>CBDCAB010000009.1:0-7665 GCA_965213735.1 Saprospiraceae bacterium | reverse complement strand
TGCGAGAGGAAGGTGAACTCCGGCTCGTGGGGGCTGGCGGTGCCGGTGGCCGTCATGGGGACGAGGGTGTAGTCCGTGCCACGCTCTTTGGCGAGGTGGATGTGGCGCTTGCCGAGGTCGGTGAGGCGGTAGTGGGTGAGGTCGACGCTGGAGAGGTCGATGGGGTCGTGGCGGCGCTCTTGGCGCAGCCAGGGCAGCAGGTGCTTGTAGAAGACGTAGCGCTTTTCGAGTTCGGTGTCGCCGTAGTCGATGATCTGGGAGAGGAATTCGTAGGCGCGCACAAAGCTGCCCAGGTCTTTGTGGACAATGTCGAGCGCGTCGAGGGCGACAGAGTCGTTGGCTTCCTCTGCGGTGCGACGGCGTTCGCGGTAGCGATCCACGGCGGGAGCGATGTGCGGGTGCATGGCGCCCTGCTTGCCGCGCGGGTCGAAGTAGGCGCGGGCAAAGGCGTCGACCTCGGCGTCGGTGTAGAGGCGCTCGTCGTCAAGCTTGGCCTGGAGATCGTGGACGAGGTTGGGGTCGGAGACGTTGCTGAGGGCGGCGGTGCGGTGGTAGGGGGCAAAGGCGGCGAAAATCTCCTCCGGCTCGTTGACAAAGTCGAGCACATAGACGTTCTCCTTGCCCGGCGCGGTGCGGTTGAGCCGCGACAGCGTCTGCACGGCGGCAACGCCGGAGAGCTTTTTGCCCACATACATGGCGCAGATCAGCGGCTGGTCAAAGCCCGTCTGAAATTTGTTGGCGACAATCAGCACCTGATACGCATCGGTGTCAAAGACCTGCCGCAGGTCCCGACCGCGTAGCTCAGCGTTCATGTTGGCTTCGGTAAACGGCTCCGGCCCGCTCTCGCCATCCTTAATCTCGCCCGAAAAGGCAACCAACGTGCCCACGTCGGTGTAACCCTGCTCGCGGATGTACCGGTCCATCGCCAGCTTGTAGCGCACGGCCTCCTTGCGCGAGCCGGTCACGACCATCGCCTTGGCCCGCCCGTTGAGCAGGTGGGCGATGTTGGCGCGGAAGTGCTCGATGACAATCTGCACCTTCTGGCTGATGTTGTGCGGGTGCAGCCGCACCCAGCGCGCCAGCTGCTTTAGCCCCTGCGACTTGTCGATCTCGCGCTCGCTCAGCTCGCGCTGGATTGCCTGCCCGGCCTGCGCCAGCCGATAGGCCAGCTGATAGGGCGTGTAGTTCTGGAGCACGTCGAGGATGAAGCCTTCCTCGATAGCCTGCTGCATGGAGTAGACGTGGAAGGGTTCGGGCTTGTTAAACGCCGACGGCGGACGCGACGGATCGGGGACGCGGCCAAAGAGTTCAATGGTCTTGTGCTTGGGCGTGGCGGTGAAGGCGAAGAAGCTGATGTTGCCCGGCTGCTGACGCGCTTCGACCGTGGCGACCAGCACGTCTTCAGCATCGACCTCGTCCTCCGGGTCAAGCTGCTGGCCGGTGAGCACCTGCTTGAGCTTGCCCGCCGTGGCCCCGCTCTGTGACGAGTGCGCTTCGTCCGCAATCACGGCAAAGGAGCGCTCGCGCAGCGAAACCTGCGCCCGAATCGTCTCCAGCACAAAGGGGAAGGTCTGAATGGTGACGATGATAATGGGCTTGCGCTCGACCAGCGCGGCGGTCAGCTGCTGCGACTTGACGCCGCCCGCCTCCCGTGAAATGCGTTCGACCACGCCCTGCTTGTGGTCAAACTGGTAGATGGTCTCCTGCAGCTGGTCGTCGAGCACCGTGCGGTCGGTGACGACGATGATGCTGTCGAAAATCTTTTCGTTGCGCGCGTTGTGCAGGCTGGAAAGCTGGTGCGCCAGCCACGCAATCGAGTTGGATTTGCCCGACCCCGCCGAGTGCTGAATCAGATACTTCTGCCCCGCCCCCTCGACCTGCACCCGCTCCAGCAGCCGCGTCACCGCCTGCCACTGGTGGAAGCGTGGAAAAATCAGCGTCTCTTTGGTGACCTTGCGACCGCGCGCGTCTTCCTCCTCCTTGCTTTCCAAGTGTACAAAGCGGCCCACAATGTCGAGAAAGTTGTCGCGCTGCAAGACCGTCTCCCACAGGTACGACGTGCGGTAGCCTTCTGGATTGGGTGGATTGCCCGCCGCGCCGTCGTGACCCCGATTGAAGGGCAGAAAGCGCGTGGCGTTGCCCGCCAGCCGCGTGGTCATGTGGACTTCATCGGTGCTGACGGCGAAGTGGACGAGCGCCCGCTTTTTGAATGCGAGCAGCGGCTCCTCGCGCCGCGTCTGCTGTTCTTTCGGCGGTCGGTCGACTTTGTACTGGCGGATGGCGTCGTGGACGGACTGGGTGAAGTCGGTTTTGAGTTCGAGCGTGGCGACGGGGAGGCCGTTGATAAAGAGGACGAGGTCGAGGCTATTTTGGTTGTGCAGGCTGTAGCGCACCTGCCGCACCACGCGACAGCGCACCTGGCCGTAGCGCTCGATGAGGTCGTAGTTGAGGGTGAAGCCGGGCCGAAACTGGCAGAGGTCGAAGCGCGTGCCGCGATCCTTGAAGCCGTTGCGCAGCAGGTCGAGCGTGCCGCGCCGCTCCAGCAGCTTGACCACCCGCGCCAGCAGCGCCTCCTCGACCGCCTCGCCGTAGCTCGCCTCCGCCTTCCGCCACGCCTCTGGCTGCGACTCGCGCAGCCAGCCGATGAGGTCCTCTGGATAGAGCGCCCGCTCGCGGTCGTAGCGCTGCGGGTCGCCTTCGAGCCAGCCGTGGCTGGTCAGGTGGTCGACGAGTTCGGCTTCAAAATGGATTTCGCGATGTTTGTCGGACATTAGAATCTGAATATATGGCAACTCAACAGTGAAATATACAAGCAGCTTATGACATTCTATCACTGGTTTTACACGCCTTTATTCACCTTCCTGTTCTAGCCATTGTTCGTAATCAAGACGAATCACTCCTACCCCAGACTCTGCAAACCAAAGCTTTCCATCAGTATCTTGAAGCATGTCATTGACTTGACTTATGTGAGGCACGTTTCCCATAGCAAAAAATGTCCATGTGCCGTCGCTTCCTAGTCGATTTACACCATCTTCTGTTCCAAACCAGAGTGCTCCATCTGCGGTTTCCATGACAGAGTGTACATCGTTATGGGAAAGACCATCAGCTGTCGTAAAAATGGTCCAATTACCACTTCTATCTAATCGGCTCACACCGCCAGCGTAGGTGTCTAGATTGGTAATAGTAGCAAACCAAATATCGCCAGTACTTGCTTGAAGGATATCAATCACTACATCGCTTCCTAAGCCCTCATTAGTTCTGAAGAACGTCCAATTCTCATCTGTATCGAAACGACTCACTCCAGCTAAGGTTCCAAACCAGAGAGTGCCATCATTAGCTTCTTCGATGGAAAAAATTTGATTAGCTGATAGGCCATCACCCGTAGTGAAAGTTGTCCAGTCTTCGGGTTCAATGAAACGACTTGCCCCATTCTGTGTGCCAAACCAAATTGCACCATCTGTACTTTGCAATGCAGAATAGACCTGATTGTCAGCCAAACCGTTCTCTGTACTAAAGACTCTCCATTCACCATTTGTACTGAGTCGACTCACCCCAGCCTGAGTGCGAAACCAAAGCGCTCCGTCGTTACTTTCAAGCATAGGTGCGGAGTAGTCGTCCAAATAACTGCTATTTTGCGTAACGTTTACCCACGTTCCATCTGGAGTAAGGCGACTTACTCCTCCACCAGCTGTACCAACCCAAAGGGAGCCATCGCGGCTCTGAAGCAGTAAAGGATGTTGATTGCTATCGATGGTATTACTAAGCATGTAAAAGTCCCATGTCCCATCCGCTTTAAGTTCACCAACTCCATCTCCTCCAGTACCAAACCAAAGACTATTGGATGTACCATCTTTGATAACCGTAACTATGTTATTCGGCAGTCCATCTTCTTCAGATAAAGTTTGCCATGTGCCATCCGTGTTTAATTGACTAACGCCCAAGCCGTCATACGAGCTAAACCATAGCGTGCCATCTTCACTCTGGAACATTGATTTGACGTCATTGCTTACCAGGCCATCTTCCGCGGTATATGTGTTCCATACTCCGTCCACGCTTAGCTGGCTCACGCCGCTATTGGTAGCAAACCAGATTGCATTATCGGCATCTTGCAGAATAGACGTCACATAGTTTCCTACCAATCCATCCTCTGTGGAGAAGGCTGTCCATTCACCGTCTCGATTTAAGCGGCTTGCGCCATTTCCTGTTCCAAACCAAATTGCACCATCTGCACTTTGAAAGATAGATTCGACATAGTTATCAACTAATCCGTTCTCGGTCGAGAAAGTCGTCCAAGTTCCGTCTGGTGATAACTTACTTGCTCCCCCCGAACGTGTTCCAAACCAAAAACTTCCATCATCAGTTTCAATAGCAGAAGATATGTTATTTGCGGCTAGAACATCGTCTGCTGAAAAATACGTCCATGTTCCATCGGTGTTCAATCGATTTAAACCACCAGTCCCTGTACCAAACCATATTGAACCGTTCTTATCTTTTAGAATTACGTCAACCTGATTATCCGTTAGCCCATTGAAAGTCGTATATTTGATGAATGTTCCAGAGGATAGGTCCCAAAGAATTGCTCCGCTACTGGTAGCAACCCATAGCTCATTGGCATCAACCACGAGATCGTAGACAATATTTTGGGAAGCCGAAAATAACGTCCATGGAGATTCTAGCGGTGAGTAGTCGTTTCTCCCTTCCGAAATGTTGCCCGTGATTTCAGTTAAGTGGTCGGAGATTGCTGAGACTGCGAGCCAATCGGGGATAATAAACGTTTCTACTAGTTGTAATTCAGTCTCATCAGCTAGTTCATTTAAGTCATCAACTGTTTCTTTCCAATCTTCGCCACGCAACCAATTGATCAACTGCGCGGGATTGGGCAAAAGATAGGTCGCAGCGATACCGTCAGCATAAGCGCGCTGGCTCTGCACAGCAGCCATATTTTCGAGCAGCCATGCGGCGCGGAACGCTTCTGCCAAGTCACCATCCCAGGTTTCCGCGTCGTCATCAGCCTGTGCTTGTATAGATGTACGTCCATCGCGGAAGACAAAGCGCAATTCTTCGGCACGCTTGGCCAGCAGAAAATTATCGACTAGCGCATCGCTGCCATAGAGAATACCGTTAACAGTCAAACCAATAGAGATAGTGGCAAGCGCACCGCTCACAGAGTTTGCGGCAATTTTTGCGCCAGACCCTTCGCCCGCTCGCGCGGCTAGCTGTGTCAAAGCTGCTTGAACCGCTTTCTCTCCCGCATCAACCGCTGCCTCAAAAGTTTCGCTGAAAATAACGTCTTGCGCAATATCGACGCGCTGCTCGCGGGCATCTCCCACTTCATCAAGTACCTGTACGGCGGCGCGCAATTGGGTGCGATTGAGGCTTCCTGAGCCTGTCGAAAACTCGTCGATGTAGCTGGACAACCAATCCGCTCGCTCCGCTTGTAAGTCGCTGATAAAGAGCAGCTTCAAAACGAAGCGCATGGCTGTCGATGCGCGTCCACCCCAGCGCGCGCCACTATCGATTTCGTCGTAAACTGCGGCTAAGTCGTCGCCGACCTCAGCAGCCCCTGATGCTCCCTCCTGTACAACCGTGTTGAACGCATCAAGCGCATCTTCGACGCGAGTTGGGTCTTCTTGAAAGACTTGATTCATGACAGCTTTGGCTTGGGCTTCAGCCGTAAGATTGTCAGTCAAAATTGCGCGAAGTGCTTCCTCCGTTTGCGCCTGTCTGTTTGGCAGAAGGCGCTTTGGCTCCATTGCAACGAAGAGTGGATTGTTGAGAATCAAATCCAAATCATCACCGAGTTCGAGAATTCGCTCGGCGGGTTGCTCTTCGTAGAGTGTGTAGGCGGCGCGGTAGAGAAGAAGGATCTGCCGAATTTCATCTGCATCCGTAACCAGCGTCCCGTCGTCACGTTCTACGAAAAGTGCCGTGATTCCCCACTCTTCGAAAGAGTTGGCGTCAGCAACGGCAAAGAGGCGTGGGCTTGTACTCGTATAGTTGCCTGTTGCCAAGTAATGCACGGTATAACGAGTGCCCTGCCACATCAATGCTGGTTCTAGGGTGACAACCTGCTCGCCGGGCTGCACATGAGATGAAAGCGCAGCGGGAATGGGCAGTGTTGGTCGCCATGCTGGTTGTGAGCCATCTTCGATCAGCTCAGTGCGTTCATCGCTTCGCCAATCGACCATGACAGTTCCAGTTAGTGTTGCATCAGCGGGGTCGTCAGCAGGCCGATACGATTCAGCGACAAGGTGATCTCCATCCGCATCAAAAGATGGATAAGCCAACCACGGAAGCCAAAATTCTGCCTCACTGATTGCATCCTTGACCCAGACCCCTTTTCGACCTAATCCATCTTCACAGCCATAGCCTTCAAGGTCTCCTGAGTATGCAACAATTAGCTCGTTAGAGCGTACCGTGAGTTGGTGAAATTGAGAACAATTTTCAAGTGCACCTAGATTTCCGGAAGAGTCTTCGCTAAAGAATAGCACTCGATTGGAAATGGAAAACCCAGATTCTGCGGAGCCACTGAGCGCCTCTACAGAAACTAACACTGCTTGTTCGATGCCACTCAACCTACCCCAAGATATATTTCGAGTTGGCCAAGCGTCCCTTTGCCCATACTTCAAAGATGGCGATAGGACTTCATCTGTAATACCGTCTATGCGTGTTGTTTTAACAGCGGGGCCTTCGCCTGTAAAGGAAACGAAAGCAATGCGTTCACCACCCACTTCCCACCCGGCACAGCACGCATCCTCAACAAGCATTCGTGGCTCATCTACGCCCAATTCCCAAATATAAACATCGGACTGTTCCATGCCCTTATCATGTGTCCAGAGCAGAAAGCGCCCATCTTCCGACCAAGCCGGTAAGCGATTATTTCCATCTTCAGTTAACTGCTCTTCCAAACCAGTCGCTAAGTTGTACAGCCAAATATCACCATCGCGGACAAAGGCAATCTCGCCATGAGCGGGCGGCAACTCTTGATTAGAAGTTGAAGCATTTACTTGTTGTGGGGTTATAGAAGAAATGAGGAGAGCGATGGCAAGTACGCGCAAAATGAGTCGTTTGTACACGGGATTCTCCTTGAGCCTTGCATTACGGCTCTAAAAACAGAATGGATTAGGCGAAATTTTGCAAGTTTTTGTAGACAGGTAAGCGTATGTAGAAAAGGCAAAACGCCGCCAGTAAGATGGCAATTACATCATTTCATTACCGACATCAATTCGGCCCGTGATAGCAGCAGAAATGAGCGCAGTACGTCGTTCTTGAAGAAATTCGATGGTATCAATTGCTTTGCTTATCAAGTCGTCAATTTTTGCTGTGGCTTTTCTGATATGGCTCGTAATTTCGACCTGGTCAGACATCGGGGGCAGTACAATCAAAAATCCTCTGATGTGCTCCTGCGAAATTTTAACCATAGATTGACTCGACCCGCGCGCAACTGTTTCAATTTGCTGTCTGCCAGATTTAGCAAGAAGTAAATATGCGGCCCAATGCGGACAGACCTTGTCAGTCATTAAACGTACTCGGTAGATCAAATCACTCATCATCAGCCTTGCTCGCGTATTTTCTACAACGCACACATCGCCAACTAGTTGAGGGGTGTTTCCTCGTGTCATGAGCAGGTCTCCATCGGCCACCTCGTACTTCTCAACAGGTTCG
>CBDCAB010000008.1:0-10434 GCA_965213735.1 Saprospiraceae bacterium | reverse complement strand
CACTCTACGATGAGTTGCGCCGGCAAGTGCTCAGTGGCGACTTGACTCGAAGCCGGGGCCCCTGCACCAGTTTCTCGTAATGGACGAAATGGACCTAAATGGATTAGCTCGGCCTGGTCCTAATGCCGCAGGCGGCAAGTACAAGCATCCGCAGCCTAAATCAAACAAGTAAAAGAAAAAACCACCCAATAAAGATGTGCGCAGGCACCCACGACGAAATGGCGTCGAGGGGACCTGCTTCGGACTACCTGCTTGTTAAATCGCACGCAGCGGCACGCAACATAGCTGTGCTATACAGTCTGCTGATGAGTGTAAGCGTCCAAGCAAGCACGTCTATGCTATTTGCCCAATTCTCGCTATTTCTCCCAGTTCGGTAGCCACGTGCTAGGCTCGTCGACCTTTTCTACAGCAAGTCTTTGTAGTGTCTTGGTGAGCCACTCCCTGGGGTTGATGCCGTAGACTTTACAACTGATCAGCAGGCTATACAGCACGGCTATGTTGCTCGCCGCTTCATGTGATCCTGCAAACAGGTAGTTGTTCCGCCCTAGCGCCTGAATGCGTACTTGGTTTTCGATGCCGTTATTGTCGAGTCTGATGCGGCCATCTTCTAGCATCGGCGCGGTTAGTGGCCATTGATTCAAGGCATACTTGATCGCTGTGCCCAGTCCTCCCTTGGGGATTGCCTGGTTGCGATACTGTTCAAGCCAGTCGCTAAACTTGGTGAACAGCGGTGCGAGGTGCTCCTGGCGATAGCTTAATCGCTGATCGGCAGTAAAGTCTTGTGTTTTGTCTTCGACAGCATATATCTCCTGGAACTGAAGTAGCGCCTCTTTGGCTTCAACAGGATGGGAGCCGAGGGCGTCAAAGAAGTAGCGTCGCACATGCGCTAGGCAGCACACCAGACGTATGGGCGCCTGTTCGTACTGGCCCACCTTGACGCCTTTGGGCACCACGGTAAGTTGGGACAGGGCTTTGCGATAGGATGTATATCCATCAACTTGCAGATAGCCTTTATACTCAGCGAGCAACTCTTTGGGCAGCTCATATGATCTGCCTTGGTGGTATTCGAATAGTACGAGCCTGCTCACCGGATCCCTCGCCAACCACATGTACCCCTGGTGCCTGCGCACATCTTTATCGGGTGGTTTTTTCTTGTACTTGTGTGATTTGGACTTCGGATGCTTGTACTTACCGCCTTCGGCATTAGGACCAGGTCGAGCTAGTACAATTAGCCCAGTTTCGTCCATCTGGATGTAGTCGCCACTGAGCACTTGGCGACGCAGCTCATCATGGAGTGGTATGAGAGCTACGGCCACCTTGTCCACCCAGCTACCGAGCGTGGAGCGCGGCACTGTCCAGTTGTAGTCACGCTTGAAGCCTTGGGCCTGCCGGTACAGTGGCATGTGCTCACAGAACTTGCGAATGATCAACTCGACCACTAGCGTTTCATCGGCGATGCACTTGGACAGCAGTCGCTCAGGGAGCTGAGCGACTGTGATTGTTGGAGAAGGCTCATTGGCCTGCTCAACTTTGATGAGCTTGGGTCGCTGAGTCTCGATAACGGTGACGCTACCAGGTATGAACTCGATACGCTCAGAGACTTCAGTTCCGATGATGGTGTATCCTGGCACGTGATAGGTTCCGTCGGCTAGGGTAATAGCCTCCAAACCATCGGGCAGCAATATTTCAATGCGGCGAGGCAGGTGGTCTGCGATAGGATTGCGACCGGGGTGGCTTCCTTTACGAGACTTGCGCTCGTGCTCGGCAATGGTAGTTGAACTCTCCTCGCTCGGCGTAACGGTTCCGAACAACCCACCCTGGATGGGACCACCACCACCGTCGGCTTCCACTTCATCCGAGATGAAGCGTTCGGAAGACTGCCCGAGCAGCCAACGGGTAAGCTGATCGAGGCGCTGGGTGAGCTCCTCGATCTTGAAGCGCAGGGCTTGATTGTCTGCTACTACAGCATCATATGTTGCCTGATCGACCACTAGCCACAAGGTACGAAGAGCAGGATTGGGAAATGGCCTCAACCCCAGCAAATACAAGGGTTTTACCCCTTTTGTGGACTACTTTTTAGGGATGTGGATTATGCTGCTTTTTGGTAGCGTTTGCGCCTGCGCACGTGCTCAAGTTTGATGCCGCCGAGGATGAGTTGCAGCGTCTGGGCAGTGATGGTGGCGTGCGTGCCACCAGCCTCAGGCTTCGGTATCTCAAGTGTGCCCTGGGCCAGCACTTTATAGTATACCGCGTAGCCGTCAGGCTCGAAGCACAGCAGCTTGATGCGATCTCGACGCTTATTGACAAAGCAGTAAATGGAGCCGTCGGTAGGATCGCGCTCAAGCTCACCTCGCACCAGCCCACTGAGGCCGTTGTAACCTTTGCGCATGTCGGCGATGCCCGTGTAGAAGTACAGCTTGGCCCCTGGAGGTAACGCTAGCACTGGTGTGTGTGGCTTAGGGGCAGGGGGATGCGTACATGCGTACCGTCGGGGTAGGTGATCTCGATGCAGCGCTCAGGCGCGTCAGGCTTTTCGAGGCGAACCTCGGTGAAGGTGGTCAGTGGAGTGGGGTCGGTAGCTTTGCGCTGCGCGTCGAGTTCTTTAGCTCGCCAGTAGGTGAAGGTGGCGAGCTTGACGCCCTCACGATCGCAAAATGCTTGCTGCGATAGTCCGCTTTGTCGCCACTGCTCAGGTAGATGGGATAGATTAGCCATGGGCGCAAAGCTTGGGCTAGAATATACAGACTCAGGAGACGTGGTTGCTTGGACGCTTACTGATGAGTTGCAAGGCACTTGGTCTCAATCCGCGAGAATATCTCAACGACGTGCTTGGCAAATTAATGGACTGGCCTGTCAACCGGATCGCCGAGCTACTGCCAACCGCATATGTTAAGGCGCAAATCGCTGAAACGCAAGACGTGGTTGGTTAGACGCTTACCCTCAACGCACAACTCCCTGATGAAGACCGCCAGACAGTTTAGCGCATCGTGGACGAATTTGTCGCAAACCTCCGCTTTAGAGATTTTTTTGCGCAGCATGCAGCATAAGAACACTATAGACTTCTGTCGTTAGTCGATAAAGGCACTCGTACTATCTGGCTTCGGGGAAAATGGAACAAAACGATAGGTAAGATCCACGTCTCTAGTAGAACCCCCATTTGTCTCCTCAATAGCCGTAATCTCAAATGTCGTATCATTGATAATGCGACCAGTGTGATTGTATACAACTATACATCTGTCGCCCCAGTTCCAGATATTCAATTCAATCGCAGATTGGTCTATAGTAAATACACCCTTAAATGTCGGGGGGTCTTTCGCAGGGTCGTTTAGCACTTCGTCATCAGCTATAGCTTCCTGTAAATAGGCGCTCGTGTCTGAGTCTGGAACACTTGTGTCAAATTGAAAAGCTACGCCATTAGTGTTCAGAATTGCAACACCAATGAGATTTTGCTCATCTGAAAACGGACCTGAGACATAGTACCCATTTATCCTGAGTTGGTTCCCCGTGTATACTTCACTAGTCTGTCGACCAGGTATGACATCCTTGCATACGCAACCAAGTAAACCGAGTATATAAATCATGACTAATTGTTTCATTACCAAAGAGTATAAGGACTTGATGAAAAGTAGCCCCCGTAAAATCGATCTCTATTCCCAAGAACTCTAAAGCGAGGATAATTTTGCAAATCGTGAAAGCCATTTTGTATCGGCCCTCGTATATTACGTTCTGAGTTATAACCTGCTCTATATCCGTTGTACCCAGCATAGACGGCACCTAATCTAAATCGATCAGCATTTCCGCCTCCAAATGTTCCATTGGGCCCACCTAAATTAACTTGTGTAGCCTCGCCAGTGAATAGTCTCAGGCCTAACTCAGCACCTTTCAGTTTGCCTCGTGTCACCCCAAAAGACACCCCAGTGGTTCTGAACTTATCGCGTTCCCGACCGCCGGGTTCCCACAATCCAGGTACAGGAGCCCAGGTGTCATTTTCATAACTCCCTTTAACGGGTCCTCCTTGTAAACTAAAGTAGCCTGTCTGTTGACTTGTGCCTCCGCTGGCGAAGTAGGTGCTACCCACCCCGATTCCGAAGTTTTTCGATTCGTAACCAATTCCGTATCCTAAACGACCTTCAAACCCGCTCTGTCCGGTGCCCTGTGCACTGAAATAATAACTACCTCCCAAATTTACACCAGCATTGAAGCCCTTAAAGTTGTAGCCCACTGTAGCATTAGCTCCTATCCCAACACCGTCACTTCCTACTGCAAGTTGTGGTGCAAGCGTAAGTCCAAAACCCGAATTTCCAAATGGAACCTTTAATGGAGAGACTGCCGCTAGAGCACCATTAATAGCACCAATGCCTGCACCCCGAAACCAAGCGCCAGCTATGTCACCGATATCGCCTCCATTGAGCGCGGTGCCTACTGCACTTATAATTGCTGAAATCTGAGCATGGATACCCACAATCGCTAAAAACGGCAGCGCGTCTCCATGCGGATCATTGTGACTAATGGGATTGCCCGCCATCGAGTTGTATGGCGAGTACCCATACATCAGCTCCGCCTCCGGATCCACCTGCCCCCACATTGGCGCCATCGTGCGATAGGTGGTAAGATGCAGACCTAAGTTATCCTTCCACTCTGCGCCATTGTAGCCGAAAAGCAAAGTGGTGGATTGCTGGGTGTAAGGTGCCTGCTTTGGAGTCTGGGCCGGGGCCCCTTGGGTCGATTCCCCAGTCCAGACTAAGGGAGAATATCGATTCTCCTCTAGTACCTCGTCCCGCGGCTGAATATAGCCATCACCGTTGAGGTCGGAGTAGGCGAGCATGATGTTGCCTAGGTGGTCCATTTCATAGAAAACATGCTGAGCATCATTGGTAGCCGATAATAGCGTAGCTCCAGCGGGATTGGAGACGTAGAAACTGTTCGTGGTGCCATTATATCTGGCGCCCTCAAAGTATAGGATATGCATTTGAACAGCGCCCCCAGCAGATTCTCGCTTGGAATCAATTTGGGTGCCATCGGCGCAATAGCAATAGGATGTAGCTTCGCCCACACGAGGACTTGCGGTAACAGTAAACCTGTCAACCAGTCCAAGAACATTGTAGGAATAACTGAGCTTTTTATCTTCGTCTAACCAACAGGAAAGCTCAGGTGCACCAGCCTGGTGTAGCTTACTACCACCGGTACTGGAGTTTAGCCGCTCTAGTTCGGCAAGAACGGAGCCAGGAGGTGTGGCAGCGAGCGTCATAAAGGTGAAGGTAAAGCATAGGGCTTGCTTTGAGCTGCTTGGCTACCGGCGGCTAGCTTTGGATGGGATGTAGGAGGGGGTAGGAACTAAACCGGCCCGCAAAGCAGTTCCCCGTGGCCGTTTTCTCGTAGGTCTGCATCGACGCAGTGCGGTCGTCGTGGAAGGGACACCGCATGCGACCGCGGCAGTCGGACTTGAGCTGGTAGTGAGTGAGCACACGCGATAGCGGTAGGCGGGACCTGATCTCAGGGATTTGCATGGCAAAAAACGTTTACGTAGAACAAATGTGATGCGATCGTAGCACTTTAGTTCCATTTTGCCAAGCGGTTTTGCTTCCTTCAGTACATATAAGTTCTGTAAATTGCGCTAAACACATCCATTGGAGTTCAAAATCATGCCCGACAGTTTCTGTCCACGCCTCGCTACTACCCGTAAAAACCTTAATATCTCCCAGGAAGAACTCGCCGAGCGCATCGGTACCAAAGGACCAGCTATAGGTCGCTACGAGCGAGGTCGTACCCAACCTAGTATCGAGGTAGCTGTGCGCCTTGCCGACGCACTCGATGTCTCTTTGGATTACCTCGTCGGGCGCACGGATGCTCTCCCCAATCCAGAGACGCAGACTCGCGTGGAAGCGATTACAATGCTACGGCCCGAGGATAGAGCATTCGTTCTCCGAGCACTCGATTCTCTCATCCGTGATACACGCGTTTCTGATGCCTACGCACTATAGCGTGAACCAGCTAAGGACGTATTACATCATTCACTCTAACTACACTTACATCGTCCAATAAGTAATATGCGCTATTCTTATCCAGACAGCGCTTCGCTACATCTATGTCAAACAGCCCGAGCTTATTTCATAAGGTTAACCGCATCACTCGTTCCTGAAACGGTTTCTTATTCACCTTCCGAAAATATTGCAGAACCTCCTTATGGCTCGGATCACCCTCGGCTTCCCCATAAGCAAAGCGCCCAAACGTAAGAAAACGCTCCCCACCACTGGCACGGTAGCGGAAGCTCTGTCGATGCCACATGGTATCATTAGCAAACTTCAGAACTTCGTTATCCGCATATATTGGATTTTCGCTAAACAACTTAAGGTAGCTACCGTAATAACGACGAACTCTATCATGATTTAGTTCTGAAGCTTCGAACAGAATCGAATCAGCGTGAATTACAACCCCCAATCCTTTGGGCACTATTGAACACTCCCCTCCATGTTTCCGAACCCAGAACGACACTTCGTAAAGAATTCCAGTCTCTAACGGTTCTAGTAATCTGCCGCTGATGTGCTCTAACCACCCAAGTGGGTTCAAAAGACCAATACCTAAACAATATTCGCCTGAGTGGCAATCAACACATTGTTGGGACGCTGGATCAACCGAAAAAACATGCAGCGTATCACACTCGGCGTAATCACGCATTATATCCACGGTCGCCGCAGTCTGTTCGTACCAATTATCTGCAGGAAAGGTGTCACGGGAACGCCGAACCGAGTAGGGATACCAGCTCGCGTTTTCGAAGCCTCCATTCACTACTAGATTGACTTCACCGCACGAGATAGTATTAATGCCCATTACTTGCGCCACTAAACCCCTTGGCCAGCAAACGACAGTTAGAAGAACAAGAATCCTGACCAGCCGCGCCATGCACCTTGTAATTGAGTAGAAGTTGATGGAACTACTGTAATCCCAAACTGAATACCATTTTGTTGCGTGATTTGGGCTGCTCGTTGGCCAGTAATCCCAAACGAAATGTTTCTTGTGCCTTTCGGAATTGATATAGGCCCTTTAAAACGTTTTGTTGTACTGAATATGTCAACGCCGTCAGCTTGTAAAGAGTAACGCTCTCCACTCATTAAAAATGCATCAACATCCACCTCCAAAGATCCTTTAAATCCACGGTTTATCTCTATCGATCTAGAAGCAGGTAGATCACCCTCACCGCCAGCCATAATTTCGTTTGCCTTCGTTGTATAGTCATTATTGTAATAGTCTCTGTCTGCTATTATAGCGTCTCCCTCGTCAGTGATGAACCGCTGTTGAGACACTTTCGAGCTACCGTCCCAAATGTTCTGCCCTTTAAACGCAGCATCTAGTCCACCAATTGCTGCACCCGTGAGCGTGCCAATAGCAAAACCTTTTACCGCGTCGTTAACTGAATAATTTTGGTCTAGAGGCGTTCTCACGATCCCGTACGCAGCCGACGAACTTGCACCAAGTACTGCTCCACCTGCGATACCACCAACTTGTGCAGCGTTCAGCGCATTTCCAACACCCCCACTGACACCACCGGCAACTGTAGATGCTGCAAAGGCAGCCCAGTTCCAATCGTTGAAGGTCCCTTGATTCTGGATGAGATGACCTCCCGTATGAATTGCTGCTCCTATCGCCATCCCTACTAGAATAGGGACGAACGCTATGTCCCCGTCCGGATCAGCGTAAGATATCGGGTTCCCCCGCATGCTCGCATACGGGCTATACCCATACATCAGCTCCGCCTTCAAATCCACCTGCCCCCACAGTGCCACCTCAGGCGCCATCGTGCGGTAGGTGGTAAGATGCAGACCTAAGTTATCCTTCCACTCTGCGCCATTGTAGCCGAAAGGCAATGTTGTGGATTGCTTAGTATAGGGAGCCTGTTTGAGGCCGTACGGAAAATATCGATTCTCCTCTAGTACCTCGTCCCGCGGTTGGATATAGCCATCACCGTTGAGATCGGAGTAGGCAAGCATGATGTTGCCTAGGTGGTCGGGGTGGTGGTATGAAATGCCCGCTGTTTTGCTACTCCGGCAGTTGTAGGACATGCAGACCTCCTGTCCCCAGCGCACAGGTAATGACACCTGCTGGGTATCGAAACTACGAACGTTCAGTCGAGAGTCTGACGGCATTGAAGGTGAAGGTAGGCGCTAAATTTGAAGCTAGATTGAGGCGATCACATAAAGCCCAGCCCGGCTCAGGCTGGTATGCGACCTAGCGCCAAACCGGCCTATCACATGGCGAACCTAATCGGTTCGCGCACGGTAACGTGTAATCAATTGGCTGGCTAGCCTGTGTTGATGTTTGCTAGCTGCAAGTTAAGATATTGGCCGTAGAAGAGATGGGCGTGGGATATTTATGGCTGCTTGAGTAGAATCTTAAGGAGGTAAGAGAAAATAGAGTGGATGAGGTGTCTTTGAGGCTCATGCTAGTGTGAAGCTTGGAATGATGATATCTGGAGCTTAAGTCGGCATCCTCCTGACGCCCTGCGGGTTGAGGATTGTTCCAGCACCCGCGACAGCGGTAGCCGGGCTATAATCTCGGGTTTTTGCATCAGATTTTAAATTTGTGACAAATCGTCGGCTCCGTGCCGAACGGACACAAACATACCACGCGGAACATAACTACAAGCGACAGACGTAAACTTTTTAGCCGTAACGGCTCGTATCTTCGCGTATCGTCCCGCCGAACGGACACAAACACCTACGCATGGACCAGGACTTTGCAAGCCGACTACGTGCCGCACGACTCAAACGCGATCTCAAAAGAGCCGATGTGGCGCGAGCCGCAGGCATCGCCCTCGGTGCCTACGGCCGCTACGAACGTGGCGAGCGCGTCCCAGCTGTAGATGCAGCACGCGCAATCGCCGACGCCCTCGGTGTCTCGCTTGACTATCTTACTGGTAAAACTGACAGCGCGGCACACGACGCTCGTATGCTTGCTCGACTAGATGCTATCGCAAAACTTCCTGCTCAGCGGCGTGAGACGCTGCTCGATGTGCTGGACGCTTATGTGAGGGACGCCAAAACCGCGCAAGCTTACGCAGGCTAAGCCGTGTCTCCATAAATGAACTTATCGTTCTCCTTTTGGCAACACCTACCTCTCAAGTATTAACGACAAATCATTGTGAAGCTCAAGCAATTCAGTGTCATTACTTAGCTCTCCCGAACCAACCCCCGGACAAAAGTCTCTAACGATTAATTCTAGGCATTCCATGAGCCTATCCTCTTTATATGCACGTATCACCTCACTTGTAAAAGTAAGATATTCGTCCTTGGCTTGATCCAGCGGAAAGTTCCCAGGGTTCCATTCTCTAATACGATTCTCTACTAATTTATACGATTCGCGATACATGTCTTTTATTTTGGCGCAAAAATAGTTATGACCTTCCCCGTCAAAGGATCAATAGCTATGCGTTGACCATTATGGATATAATGATGTTGCGGAACGATGCTTCTAGCACCTGAAACCTGTTGCATTTTTCCGATAATTAAGGTGCCAAACCACTGCAGGCTTTACTCCTCTAATTTTTGCATGAAGACGAACACTTCACCAATTGAAGGCGAGCGATTAAAGCCCTAGCGACATCCAATAGCTGATCTTCATCAAAATATTGATATACCTCTAGCCTTTCTCTCGCATCATTACTATAATAGCTTAAATCCTCAACCATGTCGTCACAGATGGCTTGAACCTCACTGCTTAACTCACCATGGTAGTTCAGATAGTATTCTTCAATATGAACCAATGTTAGCTCAAGGTCTTCAACGGGTGTACGTTCTAAAGACTGCAGCATTTTCAAAACTGATTTTATGAAAGCGTCTTCATGAATAGATCGTGACATTTCGATTGGTTATTTATCGTGGTATCAGAAACGCGCGCGGTGAAGCCGATTCGCGGACAAATGTAGTAATTACTTTTCCTGTGACTGCGTCTGTTGCTACGCTCAACGACCTACCGGAAGCGAATCCTTCACGCAGGAAATAAGTGTTTGATCCATTATTAGGATTGTAGAATTTTTGACCCTTAGAAATTGCCGCCTCAACCATTTTCTTAGTGATGCCACGCCTGGTCATTTGCTTTAATGCATGATTCGTGAATTGTGTACCTACACTTGGAAGTAAACCACTGTTTGAACCGGCAACCCTATATGCCGTAACTATTAAAGCCTCGGTAGGAGCCGCAGAGAAACTTGTTGTTAAAGCACCCGCTTCGTCGAAAATGGCTCCATCAGTCCGCACCGTAGGCCCTAGTCCACCTACACCCGTTGAACCCGTCGATCCTACACCAGTACTACTTCCAGACCCAGCACCAGTATTAAGGTTACCACTTGGCACTCCACCTGGCCGAAATGCATACCCAACACCGCCAATTAACCCACCCGTGGCCGCTCCGGCAAATCCTCCAATAACATCGCCTTTCATG
>CBDCAB010000007.1:0-3711 GCA_965213735.1 Saprospiraceae bacterium | reverse complement strand
CCGTACGAGGCATTACCTTCATACAGTACGTTCGAGCGTCCCAGTGACTGTACGAGGTACGGAGCATACAGTAACTCAAGATGAGGTCGGACACTGCGGCATCGATATTCACCTTGATCCACCACTACCATGGAAGGTACCTAGCTACGGGGCTATGTACGGTAGAATAAGCGACCATTGGGTTGGGCATTGGGGGTTTTTTTGACTGGGAGTGAACCCAATTTCGGTTTTTGCACGTAGGAAACCAAACAAAGAGTGTCCGACCTCCTCCAATCTTCCGCGCACTTCCAACGGTCCCAATATGGAGCCAGTGGTTGCGGCCTGGTGATGGATATTAGCATGAAGCTTACAGTAGGCGAGAAGGAACAACCGTTGGAAACTTACGTCTGCTGCTGTCCTCCTAATCGGCCAGGAACTCTGGTTCGATGAACGCCGATATGTCGTAAGGCGCAAAGGCTTGACCTTGATAAAGGTCGAAGCTGAGATCCGGAGAGCCGTTGGGGTGGAAATGTCCTTGGAAGGGGTATCCGATGCCGGCCTCCTCGAACCTCTTGGCAAACGCCACGGTGGGCGACATCGAGACGTCTCGTGTTTTGGCTAGGTCTTCCTCGAGGGCCGCACGAAGACGCTGCTCGAGTTCGTCCATTCCATTGTCCTCCAAGGCCCCATCGTTCGGTGGCGCATCTTCCGTGGCTCCATTGGTGACCTCGTTGGCACCATGGTTGAAATGCTCATTGGCAACGCTGGCTTCGTTTATGCCAGTGGCGGCTTCGTTGCCGATGTCCTCGGGCCCTTGTTCCACAACCGGAGGCTGCTCGGCTCCGGCATTGGGTCCGTCCTCCTGCGGAGTCGAGGCGTTATCGGCTCCCAGATCTTCGGCCATAGCGGGCACAGCTTCGGTAGCCGGAGTCGCAACAGGGGTTTCCGGAGATACTTCAGTGCCAACTGCTTCCTCTGGCAAAGCAGGCATTGGCTGAGTTGCAGCATTGGTAAGCATGATGCCGAAAGTGGATGGCATTCTCCCATGTACGACAAGTCCTGGCGTGCCCGGGGGAATATATCCCTGCTCGAAGCTGTGCTGGATGATCTCCTGGACAGTTTGATCCATCCTGGTGATAGGTCCTCCGAACGTCGACATGTCGGGGACAAAGCTCCGCACGATCACGGCATGACCGTCGTCGTCTTGTTTGAGCTCCCAACCAAGAAGCTTCATGTAGTCTTTGGCCGGGATAATGCCCAAGAAAGGCGCGTTGACGATCAAGAAGATGTCAAGCCGATGGGTCTGGAGACCGAGCTTGTCGCGAATGACGGAATAGGCCTTTGCAATCAAGGTCCATTTGGCCTTGAACGGATCCTCTTTCCAGAAGCATCGCAGAAGTCCCGAGATGTCCTTCTGTGGCAAGCTAGCAAAGGCACCAGCATAGTAGCCTGTCATAAATTAGCCAGACACTTGAGAAAGCCGTGTTGTGGCACTCACTGCGATAAGCGATGAAGGAGTTCAGAGGTCGCTTGTTGACAACGCCTCCGATGATGCCTTGCGCTGCGATGCCGACTTGGGGAGAAGTCACCGTGCTTGTTTCGCCGCCGCCGTTGTTCTGGACGACGGTGTTGACGTGATTGCTCACTCCAGCACCGTCCTGGATCGCCACAGGGTGAGAACCCGGAAAAGCTTGGCCAACCGGACTGGCGTGATTGATCTGGGCGGCTTGAACTGCATGGGCAGCCTGAACCGCCTGAGTAGCCTGGATAACCTGATGGGTAGCTTGGGCCTGGAAAGTCTGCATATCATGCATAGCCTGAACGGCTTGAGCGGTACGGATAAGCTGTAAAGCTTGAGCGGTCTGAGCAGCGTAAAGACCGTGGACAGTGGGGACC
Source organism: Saprospiraceae bacterium (assembly GCA_965213735.1). Lineage (GTDB taxonomy): Bacteria > Bacteroidota > Bacteroidia > Chitinophagales > Saprospiraceae > CALDTK01. The sequence continues at coordinate 1,836 of CBDCAB010000007.1, read as the reverse complement.
GCCTGAGTAAACGTTGCCAGAAGGTCGTCTGGCTTCATGGTAGCCAGATTCGGATAGATGAACATGCCATTTGGAGGGGCCATCATCGGGAGCTGGTATTGATAGGCCATGGCTTCTGCAAAGAACTCTCCGTTGCCTTGAACTTGATAACACTGACAAGGAATTGATTGATTCGTTCGAATACGAATCAAAAGAGTGGAAGTCTGTCTCTGCTGGCAATCTTGCAGCAGAAACCGGGTGGATGGTCGACCAAATGTGGGTGGTAAGGAGGGAAAGAAAGGAAGCGGAGAAAAAGCAGGTGGCAGGTCTTTGTTGCTGTGCTGGAGTGTTATTTTGGCTAGACAAAGAAACACAACTGCCGAAATTAGTCATACACTTTGAAGCAGATACCTTTTGCTTGTGTTATTACAAATCTTTCCATCAGATAGAACGTGTGGGAACTTCCTTACTGCTTACGCAAGCCAGCAGATAGCACGTGGACAGCGTTGCTATTACTCAACCGGCGTCGCCATTTCAATTGACGATCCGCCTATCATCCTCGACCACTTCGACGTCACCTCTAGACTAGCCATGAGGATATAGATTCGCCGGCAACTTGCAAATCAATTGTCATGGATCCCTTCGTTACACCAGCCAAGAATCTTTACAAAGACTTTGACAAGGGGTTCGTTCCAAGTGAGTTAGAATGAAAATCCCTTGAATGTATGTTGTTCTGAATCACACAGATGGTATCACCGAACACCATTATGACGTCTGTAGCCCGGAGTTCCGTGCAGCTCTACTGAATGATTTCAAATACATCCTCCGCCATTATATTTGCGATCAACATGGCTTGAACGATCAGGCTGTCAAAGACTGTCTAGGCGACATGATTGCGGAATGCACTCGTCTGTACTACAACCCACTGCTTTTCGAGTCAAGAGATCTAGAGGACAAGTTCTTCAAAGAGGTCAACGACATAGTCAGCGGTATTTCCGAGTACATCAAAGATGAACGCAAGGATCGCCAGGCAGATCTGAAGATGGCGAGGCTAGCTGGTCGGATCTGGGAGAAAGAAACTCGTCCCCTCTACAAACCAGGAAAAACGCCTTGGGGTCAATTCCTCGAGAACGGAGCTCCTGGCAGTGGTATTGCTTCGGTTGTGCCTGGGCCTCTTCTCACCATGCAGGTGGTGCCACCGGCCGGATCTGAGCTGTATTTTCTCTGGAGGAAGGCCGCGGCACAACTCAAGTTCTGCATCAAGTCGGTAGGTAGCGATGCGGACTGAACAGATCGCTGACACTACTGACACTCTTGGTCAATAGTCAAAGCCCACCGCGCATGGCAGGCGAGCCAAGCAGACAATGCTACGGTACATGTGGGATAGGCAAATTGCAAAGGCTATCGCACGACCGAAGGCTGTAAGTCCTCGCCGTGGTATGTCATGTCGCCGAGAGCTAACATGTGCAGCTGGACATAAACCCTCGGAGATTCATAAGAGTAAGCGAATAAACCTACAGCTTCTTTGGACACTGGCTCACTTGAGTAATAGTGGGCGAGGATTCTTCCCTGCAAAGACGGAATACTGAAACTGGAGAGGCTGAACGCTCACATGGGTATGGCGTCTCTCTTCACGCAGCCAATGTGGAACAGCGGCTGACTTCAACAGCTCAAATGATTCGTCCTCAAGATGACACGGGTAGAAACAAGTATCAGATGGCTCTACTCTACCGATCTAACGTCTAGGAATATGTACCAACGGGACGACAAGCCAAGGGCATTTGGTGGGGGCTTGCAGTCAGAACATGTGGACTAAACCCTATTTATGACAGTCACCATGCCCGTCATTCCCGCTAA
>CBDCAB010000006.1:0-2573439 GCA_965213735.1 Saprospiraceae bacterium | reverse complement strand
AATACAATAGATGGGACAGGTTTGGGAACGTTGCTCGCTGGCTTACCTGGTTTTGGCGAAAGCCCGCTGGCCAACCATCCGCGCATCCACCTCCTGGGTAGGTCTTATTTCCAGAGCGAACTGGTGAAAATGCAGAAGCGAGAAGTCGCCGTAAGCACCTTGATTGCCGGTGCGCTGGTAACGCTGATTTTATTCTTGATTTATCGACGCTGGCGAGGGGTACTAATTGCTATGGTGAGTATTGCGCTGGGACTATTGTTGTTCTTTGGACTGTTAAGTTTGTTTGGGCGCGAACTCAGTGCAATGGCTGCTCTTTATCCCGTGTTGATGGTAATTGTAGGCACCAGCGATGTTGTGCACCTGATGACGAAATATGTCGATGAACTGCGAGCTGGTCGTGCACGTGAAGAAGCGCTTAAAATTACACTTAAAGAAATTGGACTTGCTACTTTTTTAACTTCTGCAACTACAGCTATAGGTTTCGCCACTCTTCTAACAAGTCGCGTGCAACCGATTAGGGATTTTGGACTTAACGCGGGTATCGGGGTGCTGGTGGCATACATCACGGTTGTAACTTTTACAATGGCGCTGCTAACGCTTTACGAGCAGGATCAGATAATGCGAACTAAAGGTACTGTAGAGCGGTGGGATAATGCACTGCTGCGACTAAACGATTGGGTGCGCCATCACGGGAAGCAAATTGCATGGGGAAGCGCGGTTGGCGTGCTCCTGTGCGGGCTAGGTATCTCGCTCATATCGACAAATTACCAAATTATAGATAATCTGCCTCGCGGCGCAAAAATTACAGAAGACTTTGAATTTTTTGAGCGCAAATTTACCGGCTTTCGTCCTTTTCAGTTGGCAGTATTTGTGCAGCCAGGGTATGAGGTCAAAGATTATGCTGTATTGCGTGAAATGGATAAGGTTGAATCACGTATGCGTGCAGAGCCGACGTTGCGGGCGATAACTAGTCAGACGGCATTGGTGAAGAGCGTTAATCAAGCCATGCAAGGAGGTCAGCAGCAGCATTATGTTTTACCTGATTCAGATTCCGCTTACGCAAAACTCCTCCCGCTGCTGGAGCGTGCACCGGCTAATGCTACTGCAGTATTAGTTAACAAGGCTGGAGATAAAGCACGCATTACGAGTAGAGCGCTTGATGTGGGAGCAGATTCGATACGTGCAACTGCCAATCGCGTTATAGCTTTCGCCAAAACTAATACGGATACTTCCATCATTAAGCTACAGGAAACGGGGACAGGTTTGCTGCTCGATAAAAATTCGGTTTATGTACGGGAAAGTTTGCTTTGGGGTCTCGGCGGTGCTGTGCTACTCATCGGTATGTTAATGGCAGGACTTTTTAGGGACTGGAAATTTTTATTTGTGGCGCTGGTGCCGAACGTGATGCCACTGTTGCTGGCTGGAGCAATACTGGGATTTTTGGGAATAGATCTCGAAGCAGGTATATCTATCGTTTTTGCTGTGATTTTTGGAATCGCAGTCGATGATTCCATTCATTTTCTGGCGAAGTATAAGCTCGTGCGCGGGCGAGGAAAATCAGTCGAAGAAGCCCTCGCCATCACATTCCGCGAGAGTGGCAAGGCCATCATTCTCACCAGCATTATTCTCTTCTTCGGCTTTTTGGTGATGTTGTTTAGCGTTCATCCTCCGAGTGTGACGGTAGGGCTGCTGATTGCAGTCACTTTAGCGAGTGCGGTGGTGGCTGATTTGCTGATGATACCGGTGCTGTTGCGGTGGGTGGATAGGGGATGATGTGGTAAGGCTTCGCATTTACAGGTGAAAGCCTGGGTGTAACGGCCCCTCAATAGTTTAGACGTCCTGCGCGTAAAGACTGTCCATGCTAGTGACGGTCAGGTGCTCGGCACTGATGTTCGCCCCGAGGGCAAAACGGCCGTGATTATCTGGCGGACGAGTGAGGAAGCCGACACCACCAACCTTGTTCTGCGCAAGCTGTATATTGTTGGCGGCTCTGCGAGGGGAAGGCGACCGTTAAGAAGTTTTGCTGACGGAGCGGGAGTTTGAGCGGTGCAGATTATGTTAAGGCAAAACAATAGCACATGTCCAGTCCTGAGCATGCCTTAGAAGACTTTTTGACCGCGGCCGTTGACCTGTTGGAGCAGGCGCGTCATGATGCGGTCAGCCATGTCAATCGGGTGCTGGTGCATGCGTACTACCGGCTGGGGGAAATGATCGTGCTCCGGGAACAAGGAGGGGCGGAGCGGGCTGAGTATTCAGGGCGCATTATTGACACTTTAGCGGAACGGTTGACGGCAAGGTTTGGTAAAGGGTTTAGTGGTCGTAATCTCAGGCAGATGCGTCAGTTTTACCTGGTGTTTCGAATTCCGCAGACAGTGTCTGCCAAATTCGATCTTCCTAGTTTCACCCTCAGTTGGTCCCACTACCAACTACTGATGCGCCTATCCGATCAGGAGGAGCGTCGCTTCTATGAATTAGAAAGTATGGCGAGCAATTGGTCGGTTCGCGAACTGAAGCGGCAAATCGATAGCGGTCTTTACGAACGGCTTAGTATGAGTCGTGATAAAGAAGCCGTTAAGGAATTGAGTACGCACGGTCTGATCATCAATCAGCCCGAAGATGCCATCAAGGAGCCCTACGTCCTCGAATTTCTGGGGCTGGACGCCAAGGCTAGCTATTCCGAAAGCGATCTAGAGTCAGCGATCATTGACAAACTTGAGCAGTTCCTGTTGGAGTTGGGCAAGGGATACACCTTCGTTGCCCGACAGAAACGCATAAGCTTCGACGAGCGGCATTTTTATATCGACCTGGTCTTCTACAATCGCTTGCTACGCGCCTTTGTGCTGGTAGACCTAAAGATAGGCGATTTAAAGCACCAAGACATCGGTCAGTTGCAGATGTACGTCAACTATTACGATAGAGAGGTAAAGTTGGCGGACGAAAATCCGACGATCGGGCTGATCCTATGCAAGGACAAGAGTGACCTACTAGTACAATACACGCTGCCGGAGAATAACGATCAAATCTTTGCCAGCCGCTATAAAACCGTTCTACCGAGCAAGACTGAATTGACCCATTTACTCCATGAGAAGAAGTAGCGATACCCGCCCCGCCTAGCCAGCCTGAAGAGGTTCGCTGGCCGCCTAAAAGACGTCGAATGCTAGAGCTACGGTAAGCGCGAAGTTCCGCGGCTGCACGGGGCAGGTCACGCAGTGTCGCACTTCGTCACATTTCAAACCTCACATAATCCTGTCCGCTTTCGCCGATATTAAGATCCTTGATTGTGCTCGAATAGCTTGAAAGTAATATGTTTCTCAACTCACTGTTGCTCAGAGTCTGTTACAGTTCCTGAGATAGAACGGTAGCTGACAGATTTTGTGCTGAGCAACGACCGAATCGGGGCGAGGGGCCCCGCTCGGGAGTACGATTTGAAGCTTGATGTGGTGCATCAACCAAAAATCGCAACGCAGCGCAAAATATGGCGCTGTCCCTTTACTGAACGGAAAAGTAACAGTCTCTACAGGCTAGTATCTGCTTTTGATGCATTGGTAGATCGCACGATGTAAAGCGGACGGTTTGCGACGTTCTTGTTGATGCGGCTGATGTATTCTCCAATCACGCCAATAGACAGCAGCTGCACGCCGCCAATAAACATGGAGCTGATTATCAGGGAGGTCCAGCCAGTAATTGTTCGATCCAGAATATAGTGTGAATATATCGCATACAGAATCACGCAAAATGAAAATAACGAAATAATGAAGCCAAGCTGGGTGACCATCAGCAGCGGCTTATCTGAGAAGCTAGTAACGCCATCGAGCGCAAACTTGAGCATTTTTTGATAAGAGTAGCCTGAAGTCCCAAATTTGCGCTCATCTCGTGAAAAGAGCACTTCGGTTTGGCTAAAACCTAACCAAGCTATTTGTCCTCGCAAAAACTTGTTTTGCTCCGGCATCTGTCTAAGATACTGAACTACACGCTGATCAATCAAACGAAAGTCCCCTGTATCTACTGGAATATCAATACTTGTGATCGACCGCATGAGTCGGTAGAAGCCTGTAGCGGTAGCACGCTTGAGCCAGCTCTCGCCTTTGCGTTCGACCCTTTTAGCATATACAACTTCGTAGCCTTGCACATATTTTGCGTACAGCTCAGGAATAAGTTCAGGAGGGTCCTGAAGATCCCCATCGATGATTACCACAGCTTCTCCAGTGGCATGGTCAAGCCCAGCGGTGACCGCTATCTGGTGACCGAAATTACGGCTGAAGTCGATGTACTTCACGCGCTCATCTCTTGCGGCTAAATCTATGAGTTGAGGCAGCGAAGAATCCCGGCTACCATCATTGACAAAGATTAGTTGGTAGTCCGAGGTAATAGCTCTTAGCGTGGCTGATAAACGATCGTACAATTCCGGAATAATTTCGCCCTCGTTAAATATCGGCACCACTACCGACAGTACCGTTGTAGGATTACTTGCGTCCATGTACATGATAGGTTGTGACTTCTCCGCTCGTATTTATAACTTCAGCGTCGTAGCTTGTACTGATATAATCTTTCATAGGCCCCTGGGAGGCGAAGACTATATCGTTGACTCTAAGCGCCTCCTTATCGCCTTTCACAACATCCACCCCCTTATCTTGCAGAAGGGCCAAGTAAAACTCGATATGTGCACGGTAGTCATCGTAAAGCACCTGCTGACCCTGCAGATCAACATGCCCTTTGAGTGCCTTTTTCATGTGGGTAGACTCATAGTAGATGTGATCTTGGTTAGCATGATTTTGTGGTTTGTAGGTCTTAAAGAAAATGTGGCGGTATGGCATTACAAAGAGAAGAAATATAAAAGTATACGGAACAACGTTAAACCTCAACATTAATGTTGCCCACTTTATCTCCCGCAAAACATCAAAAATTGAATATATGGGTACCGCCACGAGAATAGCCAAGAATGGCAACATAGGCAGGATATACCACTCTATCTTAGTTTGGCCGACGGAGATGATCAAGAAATAGCAAATAGCTACTAGGGTAGCGAATCCGGTCAGTTTCCTCATCGTTTGCCTCACATACGCTAAGCCTATAGCCACTCCACATGGAATTAGCACTAGCCATGCGGTGAAGGTTTTTATAGCGAATCTTTCGTAGTAGTGCCAAAAGCGATGCTGATGGTTTTCCACAACTTCCAGATAGCGCCCTCCAAGTTCATTGGCATAAACGGCTTCCAAATAGCCGGGATTGAGCATTTCGCGCGACAGATAATATGCCGCAACAGGTATGGTGAAAATAAGAATGCTGGTATAAAACTCTTTAGCTTTGAGTAGTGCCAAGAGTTGCTTTTGCCAAAGTGCGTAGAGAAATAATGCTGGTATCATCAGCAAGCCCGCGATACTCTTGGTCAAGACCGCTGCCGTTAACAGGCCGACTGTTAAATAAAGGAATTTCGGCTTACGCTTCTCGCAGTATATAAAGAATGCGAGAGTCGATGCAGTTAGAAAGAAGGTGAGCAGGGAGTCATAGTCACCCGTACGGATAGCGTGTTCATCCACATACTGGTCGAAGGTGATCAGCACCATGATAGCGATGAAGCCAAACCAAAAACTACGTAAATAGCGGATGCTAAAGAGCAGCAGCGTAAGGCAGGTTAAAAGAGCCGCGAAGGCCGAGGGCAAGCGCACCGCTAATTCTCCTGGGCCGATGAGCTTCATGAGTCCTGCCTGAATCCAGACCAGCAGAGGCGGTTTGGTATTCCACATGTCAGGTTCACCATTGTAGTGCGCAACGAGCAGGTTGCCGTTGCTATACATCTCGAAAGCATTGAGAGCCACTCGAGATTCATCCCACAAGCGAATAGGCAGCGTGGTCAGGTGCCCAAATATTGGCATGTAAAGTAGCGCGGCAAGTACAATATACTTGAGGTAGCGATCTAGGAATTCCTTTGTTTTACCTTTCATAGCTGTCAAGGCTCAAGCAGCCGGAGCGGGCGAAAGGTAGCATGCTGGTAGTGGTTTAGGCGCAATAGGCCGATTTACCGTCTGTCCAGAGAAACAATGTAAGGCCGCAACAAATCGAATTCGTACATAGAAGACCCATTATTTAACAAGGTACAGCAATAGGTTAGTTGGTTGAGTAGACGTTGGCACATCGGCTAGCAGCCATACTAGCCTAAGAAGTTTGCGCCGCTAGCCCAGCCTCAAATCGTACATTCAAGACCTCGCCGAGATGAACGTACTTTCGCTAGCGCTTCCCGAAGATGCGTTTCTACGCCCTTACCACGAAGTTCTTAATGCCCTATAGCACCATCAGGCACGCAAGTTATTATGTCTGACATGCGATTAATTAGGAACCAATGCGTAAGCCAAAGCCCTAGACAGGTATTTGCATAGCCATCTCTTCTCTAGCCCAGTTTCTGTGCTTAGCAATTGAATTTACAAACTCCTTTGGCTTGGCATTGAGGTGAATCGCCTTATCAGCTTTCAATTCAATGGATATCGTGTCACGCAGGAAATCTACAGCAGCGCCATCAGCTGCAATAGCTTTGCAGTGCTTAAAAGTTTCCAAAATGAATTTTTTCACTTTAGACTCCTTTCGAAGTGCAGCTATACTTTTGTCGCCGCCAGGAATATAGACGGCATCAAAGAGCACACTTTCGGTCGTGGCGATGGCTGCGTCAATTTTATGCTCCATATTCTCCGAGCAGGTTACGGTTCCACCTTTCAGTCCAATAAGTTTCACGAAGGCATTGCCTGACTCGAGCGCTTTTTTCATGGGTCTGTAATCCTCCATTGAAAAGCCATCGGCGACTAGCACGGCAATCTGGCGCGTAGCAATAGAATCAAACCTGGTGTTGCTTTGACTCAACGCAGGAGATTCTTCCAGGTAGTTTTTCTTGGGTTTTGGCTGATACTTAGCGATATCAGCGTCTGCTCCTATTGCCCGATTCAAAGGCTGATCAACTTCTTTAGGAACAGTCATTCCGAGCTCAGCAGCAACTGTTTGAGCTAGAGAAGAATTGATCTGATCAATTACGTAGAGCATCCGCTCCTTAATATGATCATAAGTACACTTGCCTAGTTCAAATGCGTAGGCACTTGCGACGTGACCTTTCTCCGTATCCGTTAGGGAGCGATAAAATAATGCTGGCTGCGAAAAGTGATCACTAAAGCTCTCACTCTTTTCTCGCACTTGCCTGCCTTCGAGCTTGCTGGCGATTGAGGTAAATCCACCCGCGGCCATCTTATTGAGGTGAGGACAACCTCCAGCAATGGTGTTCGGGAAATATGCCGCCCGAGAGGTAGGAACCTTCATCTGCATATGCGCATCCCGTTGATTGTTGTGTACAGGATTGATGGGACGATTGATAGGCAGCTGATCAAAGTTAGGACTACCTAGTCTGGATAGCTGAGTATCTAGATACGAGAACAATCGGCCCTGAAGTAGTGGATCATTCGAAAAATCAATTCCAGGTACCAGGTGTGAAGGACAAAATGCCACTTGCTCAGTCTCAGCGAAGAAATTATCGGGGTTGCGGTTCAGCGTCATCTTGCCAACCTTAGTGACAGGAACCATTTCTTCTGGAACCAGCTTGGTAGGGTCGAGCAGGTCAAACTCAAATTTGTGCTCGTCCCGCTCAGGGATAAGTTGAAAGCCTAGTTCCCATTCAGGATACTGTCCTTGATCAATCGCATCCCACAAATCACGCCGGTGAAAGTCCGGATCTGCACCATTAATTTTGACTGCCTCATCCCAAGTGACGGAGTGTACCCCTAGAAGTGGTTTCCAATGGAATTTTACAAAGTGAACTTCCCCCTCCTTATTAATCAAGCGAAAGCTGTGTATCCCAAAGCCTTCCATCATACGCAGACTGCGAGGAATAGCACGATCGCTCATCAACCAGATCTGATTGTGTAAGGTTTCGGTGGTTAGTGAAACGAAGTCGTAGAAAGTATCATGAGCCGACGCGGCCTGTGGAATTTCCCGATGGGGCTCTGGTTTTACTGAATGAATAAGATCAGGAAACTTAATTGCATCCTGGATAAAAAAGATAGGCATATTGTTGCCAACGAGATCAAAGATCCCTTCCTCTGTATAGAACTTTACAGAGAATCCCCTTACATCTCGCGCTAAGTCTGGTGACCCCTTAGATCCTGCCACCGTAGAGAATCGTGCAAAAACTGGTGTTCTGCGTTCTGTATCGGTGAAAAGCCCGGCTTTGGTGAATTTTTCCTGATTGTCGTACAGCTCAAAATATCCATGTGCTGCACTTCCCCGTGCATGCACAACTCGCTCAGGGATACGCTCATGATCGAAGTGCGTAATCTTTTCCCGCAGCAAAAAGTCTTCAAGCAAGGTCGCGCCCCTCTCGCCGGCTTTGAGTGAATTGTTCGTGTCATTGACCTTAAGACCTTGATTAGAAGTGAGTGCTTCGCCAACTGGTTTCACGCGATGTTCGTCGAGCTGGGCATCTTTCGGGTTTTTGCTGGAGGTAGGGTTCTTCTTCATAGCTACGGCTGCTCTAGTTGCGAATACCCTATGCGTATTGCATAGCGGCTGGAGTAGTTTTCTCTTGGCTGTAATATGGCTATGAATTTCGATATTGAGGCAACGCATCCTCTCGATCTCACTAGCGGACGCCACATCTTCACTGCAAACTCGTTGCTGGCAGCCAGAAGTAAAGCCGACATGACACTCATCATCCCTCCAGCCTTAGGAATTGCGGATCATCCTTTAGCGTATGCTCCTTGCCATCGGGCGCCGAGTCGCGCACTTGCAAAGTCGCCTGCAGCGGCAGCATCCATGCTCGGCCTTTTTCATTTAAACATGACTAAGTGCGAATCACTCCCGCTGCGCATGAGAACTTGGATGGTGAACAGGCCGGAAACCTCTGGCTCAAAATTTATAACCATCGACCGCTGATGATTGCCTTCAAGTGTAGACACCAATCGTCCGGAATGATCCCGAATTTCGATATGAATAATATGGGAAGGTGCTACAACTTTAAACCGGCTTTTCGTAGGGTTGGGAAAAACGTTGCTGTAAAGCATGCCTGCCGCAGTAACGGCAGGCGATTTAATGCCTCGGAGTCCTTCTACAGCTGATGTGTCTTCAGTGGTAAAACTGAAGAAGGTAGAATCGAGCAGTGTAAATGGCTCTTGTAAAAATCGATCAGGAGCTACCGCAACCTCAAGACAATTGCGGGTTGGAAGCAGACGTCCGAAATAACTCGTGCCAGGCGTTAAACCAGTAAGTTGCTCACTCAGTGCACCACCCTTACCAATCATAATGTCCATGATGACGGGATTAATTAGCTTGTTCTGACTGTCCAACGACTTCGACAGCGCTAGTGCATAGTCTTCTGCTTCCATTTGCGAAGCTTCATCAAAGGCAGGAGACCAGGCAAGTTTAGCTCGATCGGGCGCAACACTTACTACCTCCACCTGAGGCTCTTCACTAAAGAAGCGACCCGAGCAGCTAGATGGGGTGCTACAGAGCGTCATTCCCGCCAGATTGGTTTGATTATTAGTGATTCTTAGAGCTGTGACCTTAGATAAGTTGCGGCGAGTAAGGGAGCGGCCTTGAGGGGTGGGCGTTACAGTGGAATACTCCTTCCAGAATGGGCAGGTGCAGGTCATCACTTCCGCTACCATCTGCGCACCAGTACCAATTCCTCCAAACAAATAGGAGATTGATGAGATATCTACTGGAGGATCGAAGGTAATAGTTGCGCTAATAGAGCCAGGTTGACCGTCCCCCGTCCATTGATTATCGGCACCTGAGACAGGTATATTATTGCATGTCAAGTTGTCATTATCCGAACTTAAGCCACCATTCAGAACTGTGGTAATAAGACTTAAGTTATTAAACCCACCTTGGAAGCTGATGTCACTGGAAGGGATAGATGTGATGCATTCTGAAGTACCATCCGTGCCATCGCACTCACTTGGTATCAGTAAATAGCCAAGATGGTCAGCCGGGTTCAGGCTCACCCCCGCTGAAACATCTACATTGTAGCCATAATAATTTTCAGGCAAGAGCACGACATAATATACTTCGCCTGGTGTTAGATTAGGTAATAATACTCGCGTACCGGCAAAATCGCGTTGCACCAACGTAAGGTCGCGTAGTGGTACGACGTTGCTGCTGGGTACATCTGACGCTAACACAAAATATACATCAACTCGATTGCGGAGCGTGCGCCGCACCCTTGCCCAACTGATCTCTACATTGCCGCAGCACATGTCATTAATGATAATGTTATCTACTCTTGCGACGTCACCACGAGTGCCTATGTCGCCAAATTGCAAGATCATAGGGGTTTCACTAACAGGTATATTTACTACATTATTAGTGACATTTAGCACTGTAGGCCGGCCAAGTTCTGAGCCGTCCACAAGCTCATGTATGGTGACCATATATATATCTTCGTCCGTTAGTTTGCTCAAATCTAAATCTATTGAATAAGCAAAGCCCTGCTGAGTAGGAGACCAGATGACGTATTTGTTATTGTCTTCATTGCCGTAAACTTTTTCGTATGAATAGCAAACAGGTTTTTCAAGTTCTGTATCTGACGGATCATTTTGAAAAGGTAAGGGTCCAACAGAACTATGTGCAGATTGTAGATCAAAGGCATCTGAAAAATTATCTGGAAAGAGTGTTCCGCCCACACCCGCATAGACATGATCATAATCCTCTAAGTGTGACAAAATACTTTTGCTAAAGTAGTGGGCGGGCTTGAGAATTCCATTATGCCTGATTAAGCCGCTCGTTTGGAATTGCAACACCCCAGGGCCAACCTCTTCCCGTGTATCGCGTAGCTCGAACTGCATAAATCTATCCACTCCTTTTTTAGAAGTTCCAGATTGCACTGCCATGATTTCTAGGTATGATCGGGTGAGCCACTGTGCTTGGAGTAGTTCTCTGTCGAGTTCTTGAGCAGGATTCTTACTGTTTGGTATAGCTGGAATTTGGATGCCTCCATAAGCCGTTGGACCGGGATTATCAGGCGGGTTAGGATGCAAATTATAGCTATCATAGCCGGATTCCGACAACCAAATTTCAGTTTCTTCCCACTTTTGCGCAAATCCTCTGTCTGCAAACGCAGATCCCAATCTGTTCATATGGTACTCTAGCCGCGAACGAAGCTGGTGAAGTTCTGGGCTCTGACCCGCACCTGTGTTTACGTCCCATTGCCCACCATAACTATCGTACTCAGCCTCACGAGTCAATGAACTCGAGGCTGCATAGTGATGAAAGCTTAATGCCTCGAACGGAAGCACAGGAGCATTAACATCTGTAAAGCCGAATTGGCCAATGGTTCGATTGGTTATAAACCAATCGAGCATTTCCTCAATATACACACCACGGAGGCCGGCCATCCCTCCAATAGATACTTTATTTTTTTGGCCAACATTCTTCACACCAAGGTAGTAGAAGCCGTTTTCACCCGCAGGCGCTACAGCAGCTGGTGGAAAAATCGCGGCGTTGCTCTTCCCGTGCCCGTCGTAGAGCATGCTAGTTTGAGCAGCAAGATATTGAGGCGCGTGCTGCCACATAGTGCGAGGTGTATTCAGCATAACGTGAGCAAATCCTAAGTCGTCGGCGACATCATTACCAGGTTCAAAAAAACTGCGATCAGGTTCGTTCTCAGCTTCGAAAAAAATCACCGGAGAGCGTCTGGGGCCAGTCCTATCGCTATATTGGTTATAATACAACCTATCATAATCATCTAGGCCGATGGTGCCCGAGTGCTGATTCATCAGTGAGGCATCACCGTAGCGGGTGGCAAGCATACTCATCCAGCGAGCTTTATCTCGCCATGTGGCAGGATCAGCCTGGTTATACCCACTGTTGGCGAGCCAATCCCCAACATACCTTTCAGCGGGTAAAGCACTGTTTGTGATGAAATTAGGTCCAATTTCAAAGCCAGTTGGCCCCTGAACTCGGTAACCATAAGGGGCAAAAGGTTTCTGCACGAACCATTTAAGCCCGGCTCCATTCAGAAAATCCGACTCGCGCAGTCCTCTCAGCTCACCAGCAATACCCAATGCCGTCAAAACAATATCTCCACGACGCCCGGTGTAGTAGCTGTCGGTGGCAGCAAATATAAAATTGTTGAGCGGATACCCTGGCGTCGCGTCAGTAGCGTCAGAAGTGTACCCCTGATCCTGTGAACAAAAGTGGAATTCGCGTACAGTAGGGTAGGCGTTTTGTTCAGCTAATGGTTCACGTGCACTGCTATTCACGCCAAAAGCTTCACCAAAACTTTGCGCGTAGAGCAGAGGCGGGGACAGCACCAAAATTAGAAGAGCTGTGAGATAGGAAGAACCAACCGGAAGCTTGTACATTGCAAAAGATATTCCACAACCTACGCCCATGAACTCCATATTATCAAAGCTCATCTCAAAATTCCTCCTCGGTCTGCTCTGCGTCTCTTCGCTCAATGCTCGTGCACAGGATACATGTGTTACTTTAGTAGGTGATGTGATCCTCCAGTCACAGGCACAACTAGATTTATATTGGCAACAAAACCCTGGGCAGTGCATCGACACCATAACCGGAGATTTTTTTGTGATGGGAGATATTAACGATCTCTCAGGCTTTACTGGTCTGCGCTATATCGGAGGTGGAATGAAGATTGCTTCAACTGCAAATTCACAACACCTCAAGGGATTGGATTCCTTATCCGAAATTGATGACTATTTAGAAATACGGTATGTCAAAGATTTTTCAGCCCTCGCTAATCTTCGAGAAGTAGGTAAGAATATTGACAACATTCGCACATATGCCTCGCAAGTGCAGATAAGTTTTACTGAAACTGCAAGTTTACGTGGGTTTGAGAATTTGCAGAATATACACGGTTGTAGGTTAGGTATATCGCACAGTATCATAGCTGACGCATCTGCTCTTAACGCTATTGATGGTGTGAAAAAGCTATCTCTTTATCAAAGCGACATTGGCCATTTCCCCGACATGCCTAATATTGATCGTTTAGATGGAGTTTACGTGTTTAGGGTATCTGGACTAAAGCTCTTTGAGCTAAGCAACTTGAGCTATTGTGGAAATTTGCGCATTGATCAATGTGATGATATAGAGGTTATTGATTTTCCTACTCCCATTACGTTTGGCAGGTACTACGAATTTGATACAAGCCGCGGCTTTTTAGACGTAGATGTTGAAATACTTATCAGGACTCCAAAGCTACGGCGCCTCAGTGCTGATTTTCGTCGCGCAGATTCTCTATCTAGCTTAACGCTATTGCTCGATGTCGGGTTTAGCGACGAACCGTTTGATTGTCCTGATTTCTCTACACTCCCTCTAAATAGAGCGTACATTCTAGGCTTATCCAACATGGACTCTTTCGTTGTTCGCTCTCATAATCTCTTTGTTGATTCGAACAGACTTCAGGGGCAGACGGAGCCGAGCCTTTATACTGAACCTAACTACCGTTTAATAGCCTCGAGAAATATTCGAAAGGTGGTGTTGCCGGATACGGGATTTATTATTCTCGAGTGGCTGGCAGATATTGGCGATATCAGGATAGATGAGCGCCCTGGCCGTGGTGGCCACTATGGCTTGCGCACACATGGCGGTGTAGGGAATTCCCACATATCTGCATTCTCTCAACTAAAACATTTTAGGCATACAATGCGCACTATCTCCATTGAAAAAGACACCTTAATTGATTTCACAGCGGATGCGTTTGCCGAAGCTGAAGACAGTAATGAAATTGTATTCAGTAGGCTACCTAATGTGAGCCAGCTGCCTGATTTTAAAAGATTAAATCTTGCTGACCTTGTGTCGTTGTATGAGGTGCCAATCCACCAAGATACTCTCTTTACTGAAAACGCAACTATTAAGCGCTTTTTACGAGTTACGCTTCCGCAGGATAATCCACAGCCAGCCAAGCTAACCGTTATGGCCAATCGATCTAGCAGCACCATCAATCCTCCGCGAGCGTTTCAAATCGACAACGGGATAAACATTGAATTTGGATATAACAACATAGTCCTCGACGCATTTCCCAATGCAGAATCGACCGCAAATTTATTTATTTCCGAAATCGATTCCACAGTTCCTCCTCAGCCACTCTTGTTGCCTAACCTGCGAAAGGCAAATAGCTACTGGGTAAGCCATATCAATCAAACTGCCATTCCCCACATCGGCCGCCTGGATGAATTGTATACCTTCTCCTACAGGGATGAGCACGGTACCTGGCAAAGCTCGCAACGTGATCAGGATATACAGCTGCTTTATCTTACGGATATTACGGACGGCTCAGCTGTTTGCCCCATAATTCGTGGCGGTGCCTATGATGAACTCGTGCTAGATGAGAATACACCACCGCAAAACAGCAGAACTTGGTGGTTGAACTACTGCGATACCGTTACCATCAGCTCAACACGATCTCAGGATGATATGCATTGGCAAAAGTTCAGCGTCTATCCCAATTTAACGCAATCTGGTAAGTCAGTTACGATTGCGGGTTTGGGTGATTACCGAGGGAACCTCGAGTACCGTCTTATTGCTCCTTCTGGCAAAGTCGTTTCCACAGGCTCCTTAATAGTTGGCCAGTTTGGCCGAGCCGATGTCATTACACTTGCACATGGTCTCGCGCCCGGGGAGTATTTCATCGACATAAGCAGCGACTCCGGTCAGCGAGGTACAGCCATTGTGGTTATAGCCCCGCATCCCTAAAGCACCTTTTCGACTCAAAGCCGCACCAATTTTCCCGCTCGTGACGTTCACCCACGTACCCTCGCGACTTAATTTTGAAATGTTTTCTCCCTCTTCTCGTCCTGCTTGTTCTGTTAGGTTTTGGCGAAAGCAGTAATGCCCAGGCAGGCCAAGGCACCATCAAAGGCTACGTGCGCGATGCCAGTAATGGGGAGACACTCATTGGCGCAACCGTGCTCGTGCTCGGCGATGGCTCCGGGACGACCACCAATGAGTATGGCTTCTACTCCCTCACGCTGCCTAACGGGATGTACGAACTGGCCTTCGACTACCTCGGCTACGCTCGCCAAACGCGTTCAGTTGACCTGGCACTTTCGACCACGCTCGACGTGGAACTCAGTGAAGAAGGAACTCTGCTAGAAGAAGTGGTGGTGACTGCCGAAGAAGAGGACAGCAACGTGACGGAGCGACAGATGAGCGTCGAGAAACTAGACGTGTCAACACTGCAAAAAATCCCTGCCCTACTGGGAGAAGTCGACGTGCTGCGTGGCATCCAGCTGTTGCCTGGCGTGACGAGCGTGGGCGAAGGCGCCGCCGGATTTAATGTTCGCGGAGGTTCAATTGATCAAAATTTGGTGATTCTCGATGAAGCGCCAGTTTTTAATTCTAGCCATTTATTTGGCTTCTTCTCTGTATTTAATCCCGATGCAGTAAAAAGTGTGAAGCTTTACAAAGGGGGCATTCCGGCGCGCTACGGCGGCAGACTTTCTAGTATCCTCGACGTGAGGATGCGTGAAGGCAACAACAAGCAATTAGCTATCGACGGGGGTATCGGCACCATCTTCTCACGACTTAGCGTGGAGGCTCCGATAGTAAAAGATAAGTCCAGCTTTTTAGTAGCTGCTCGACGCTCTTATATTGATATACTCGCTAAGCCTTTCTTGAACGATGAGTTTGAGGATACAAAACTTTCCTTTTACGATTATACGCTCAAGACGAATTATCGATTTAATGATAAGGACCAGCTGTTTGTAAGTGGTTATCTTGGGCGTGACGTGTTTGGTCTGGGCAGCGGTGCGGCATTTAACTGGGGCAATGCCACAGGTACGATTCGCTGGAATCACTTGTTTAGCGACAAATTATTTATGAATGTCACTAGCTACTATTCAGACTATGATTATGCCATACTGTTTGGTGATGATCGAGAAGAAGATGGATTTGATTGGGATGCCAGCATCGTCAACCTTTCGGTAAAACCTGAAATAACTTATTTTGCGAACCCTCGAAATGTTATTCGCTTTGGAGGTCAGGCAACGTACTACAACTTTGAGCCCGCCAATGCAGTAGCCACCAGTGGTGGAGAAGTGCTCGATATCTCCATCGCAGAGCAGCGTGGCGGTGAATATGCTGCATTTCTAGAACATGAGCCAACGCTGCTCGATGGTAAGCTGAAGCTCAATTATGGCCTACGCCTCAGCGCTTTTCAGTACCTCGGCGGCGGAGATGTATTTACCTTCGACGAGAGTGTGCCGCGAGGCCAGAAGCGCCCAGTGACAAGCATCGAGCGCAGCAATAAGGGCGAAGTCATTGAGACATACTTCAATCTAGAACCACGCGCCTCAGCTCAGTACCAACTCAATGAGCAAAGTAGTCTTAAAGCGAGCTTTATGCGCACTGCGCAGTACATCCACTTGCTCAGCAATACAGCAGCTTCTATTCCGCTCGACCTGTGGACACCGAGCACAAATAATATCGAGCCACAACGGGCAGATCAATTCGCTATAGGTTATTTTCGTAACCTCGCCAACGATACCTACGAAGTAAGTGCCGAGACTTATTACAAGCAAATGTATGATGTCATAGATTATATTGATGGTGCTGATTTGCAAATCAACCGCTTTGTGGAAGGCGAGCTATTGTCGGGAGATGGTCGTGCCTATGGTTTAGAGCTCCAGGTAAAAAAGAAAAAGGGTCGATTAGGCGGTTTTGCTTCGTATACACTCGCCAAAACAGAACGCCGCATAGAAGGTATAAGCCGCGACCAATGGTACCCAACGCGCTTTGATCAAACCCACAATTTCAGCATCACCACTTTTTATGAAGCAAGTAAACGCTGGACCTTCTCAGCTAACTTTGTTTACAACACCGGAACGCCACTTAATTTGCCCACCAGTGGCTATTACCAGCTTGGCTATTGGGTACCTAATGTCGATGGCGATTTACGTAATACCGTTCGTATATCTGACTACCATCGCTTAGATCTCTCAGCAACACTCGATCCTAAGCCTTCACGTGCCGATAAGCGCTGGCAAGGGCAGTGGGTGTTTGGCGTCTATAACGTCTATGCCCGACGCAATGCCTTTAATATCACCGGCGGTCCGACTGATCAACGTCCAGTCCTTGGTGCTCCTCCGACTACGACTGCCGAGCGGCTCAGTGTCGTGGGCAGTTTTATTCCCAGCGTGAGCTACAATTTCAAGTTTAAATGATGCGCCTACTCCAGTTGACTTTCGTGTTGCTCGTAGTGATGAGTGCGTGTACCGATGAGGTGAGCATCGACTCAGGCTTCGAGGAGGCACAACCCGTTGTGGATGCCTGGCTTACTGATCGCTCTAGCGCACAAACGATCAACCTCAGCTTCACCCAAGATTATTTTTCAAATGCTGTTCCTCCTCCGCTAGAAGGTGCCGAAGTGGTGGTCTGCCAAACGGAGCTCGGAAACGCTTGTTTTGCCTTCGAGGAGACGAGCCCTGGCGTGTACGTGTGGCTCCCGACAGGCAATGAAACCCTGGGCGTAGTCGGAGAGCGTTTTGCCTTGAGCGTAAAAAACCAGGGACAAGAGTACATCGCTACTTCGCAACTCAACCGCGTGCCGGATATAGATTCGATCAGCATTGTGTTTGAGGAGGAACAACTCGGTCTTGAAGAAGGACTTTATGCCCAATTATATGCACGCGATCTACCTGGGGTAGGTGATCGCTACCTTATTCGCTCGACCATTAACGATACGCTCCTCAATCGACCTTCAGAAATTAATATCGCATTTGATGCTTCTTTCGATGGGGGGACTGCGACCGACGGCCTCACGTTTATCTTTCCAATCCGTGCTAGTATCAACAAAATCGACGACGACGGGAGCGTGGTGCCCTTAGAACTAGGTGACGTGGTGGAGGTGGAAATTTGGTCGCTCACGGCCGAGGCCTATGACTTCCTCAGCAACGCTGCCGAACAGATATTGAACAGTAATAACCAACTGTTTAGCGTCCCGGTGGTGAGCACGCGCGGCAACGTAACTAACGCAGGCACAGGCGATAAGGTGCTCGGAGTGTTTAACATCAGCGCCGTCAGCTCTGCGCTTGTGGAAGTAGAATGAGGGTAGATTGCCCATCAAATGTTTCGGTGGAATACCTCTGGGGACTACCTTACCCGCTGTACTTCTAACAAGCCAACTTCAAGATTTGCATCACTGTCTGCTCGCCCTGTGTCTCGTATTAGGTTTTGCCTTGAGCGCACAAATCGGTCCCGGCGGGCCAATCGCGGCAGCTACGGCAGAGGAAGCTTACCGCAGCTCCTTCACCATGGAGGAGGAGCAGGCTATCCACCAGCGGCTCGCGGCGATGGAAAGCATCATTGGCAAGCACCATCACCCCGTGGTGGAGAGCTATATCCGCGGCTACATGCTGCGCAATCGCGACAAAGCTGAGGCGATACTCGGTCGTATCCCGACATACTTTCCATTGTTTGAGGAAGAACTGCGCAAGGCTGGTCTGCCAGATGATCTCAAGTACCTCGCGATAGTCGAAAGTGCGCTCGATCCGCGGGCGCTGAGTCGCTCAGGAGCTGGTGGCTTATGGCAATTTATGCCGGGCACAGGCCAAATGTTTGGGCTCACTATTAATCGTACGGTCGATGAGCGAGGTGATGTGGAGAAGGCTACTAAAGCAGCCGTAGAATTTTTGCGCCAGGAATACCAGCGTTTTGGTGATTGGGCGCTCGTACTCGCGGCATATAACGGTGGTCCAGGACGTGTGCGACGCGCAATTAGACGCTCTGGTAAAACTAACTTTTGGGAAATACGGCGCTACTTGCCACGCGAAACCCGCAACTATGTGCCTGCTTTTGTGGCTGCGATGTACCTACACAAGTATGGCGATCAGCATCAATTAAGGGCGCGGCCACTCACGCTCGACGAACAGTTTCCGGTGGGTGTGGCCTGTCCCTTTGGCGTAAGTTTAGTTGAAGTAGCGCAAGCTACCGAGGTGCCGCTCGAAGTAATCAAATCGATGAATCGCCACTGCCTCAACGACTATGTGCCAGCAGGCGTAGGAGCTACCTGTAGGGTACCTGCCCGTGTCGCCGAATCTCTGGCCACGTATTTAGATTGGCGGGTGGCTGGCTCTGCGCCTGATTTGGTGACAGCTGTGCAGGCACGAGCTGTGGTGGTAGATACCATTTTGGATAGTCGCCACTTTTACCAGTTGCGCAAGGTGGTGATGCCTGCCAAGACGAGCTTGGAGAGTTTTGCCCGCAGCCACGATGTGAGTCGCCACCACCTCGAGATGTGGAATCCATACCTCACGCCTTACGCCAGTTTTGATCAAGAGCTCCAGGTGTATCAACCGCACTTTGTGCCGAACTCCCCCTTTGCATCACGACCGAAGCTCAAGATTGCTTCGCTGCAGAAACCCGATCTGGTGCCGCTACCTTTAGCGCCTCAGGTGGTGGATATGCGGGTACTTCCGCGGGCGCCAAATGCTACTTATCGGCTGCGGCGATATGAGAGTCTGCTTGATGTCTACCAACGCTTTGCGGCTGATATGAGCTGGGAAGAATTTGCTGCTTGGAACCAACTCAACGAGAAGCATCCGGTGCAGCCTGGCAGCGAGTTGCACATCAGAAAGGTGGCCACTAAAAAAGGTCAGAGAGAAGCTCTCTGACCCAAAACACCTAAAACCCTATTAACTAACCTGTTTTTGTTACCACGCGTAAGCAGGAATGATAGAGTTGCCGCGATGCACCTAGCTATAGGCTTGAGGTGTGAAGAGGAAAAATCT
Organism: Saprospiraceae bacterium; assembly: GCA_965213735.1. Lineage (GTDB taxonomy): Bacteria > Bacteroidota > Bacteroidia > Chitinophagales > Saprospiraceae > CALDTK01. The sequence goes on along the minus strand of CBDCAB010000006.1, from coordinate 2,553,724 downwards.
CCGCTGTGCGGGTGCAGCATTTTTCCTGCGCTGGTCTATAAGAGGTAGCAACAGACAAGGCCTGCATGTTCACCACCACACCAGCTGGGGCCTATCAAAAAGCCCCTGCCGCAAGCTGTGCGACAGGGGTTCAACCAAGCTTTCACAAAACTCTTGTTAGGCCACCTCAATCATCTTGCGTACCGGCTGAGCCTCAGGTACTTTGGGTAGCGAGATGCGCAGCACACCATGCTCGAGTGTGGCTTCAATTGCGTCGACGTCGACGGTGTCGGGCAGGTGGAAGCTCTTCTCAAACTGCGTGTGCCCGAACTCGCGGCGGCGATAGGTGGGGGCATCCTCAGCGTCACGCTCACCGGTTACAAGGAGCAAGTCACCATCTACTTCGAGGTTGACGTGAGACTTTTGCCAGCCTGGAAGCGACAGTTCGAGTGTGAATGCAGCATCGCTTTCGGCGGTGTTGATGGCAGGTTGTGCAAATCGCGTTGGTATTGGGCGGATGTTGGTCCAGATCATGATTTGAAGTTTAGGTTATTTGTCTTGATCGACGACTACCAAAACTCAAACCTTGGACCATCGCGTGCTATCTGCCAGATGAGGTGGAACCTGCAAGAAGCTGCTGACACAATGTCGCGTAGCTCTAGATTTAGCTGCCATTGTGTCGCGCACCAGCCTCGTATCACGGCATCCCTACCTCATGCGAGTTCAGGATCTTCTTCAAAAGCTTTTACTGGGCTTTCAGCAGCAGGATCTTGCTTGAAGATGCGTTCGAGCATGGTGTACAGCTTGGGATGATCCTTATCCAATTCATCAGGTCGATTAAAGAAGTATTCGGTGGCAACTGCGAAAAACTCGGCTTCGTTGGTGGCTGCGTAATCATCGAGATCGCTGTGCCCTTCGCGTACTTTACGCATCTCCTTGTGCACCAGGCGCATCCACGGCCCGACAAATCCATCGCCGAGATAATATTCAGGTGAGCCATCAACTGCGCCGTCACTCATATCTATTAAATGAGTGAATTCGTGTATCCCAACGTTGTGATCGGTGTGCCGCCCGAATCCTTCGTGTAGGGCAGATTTACTCAATACCATTGCGCGTGAAAGTTCACGATTGCCGACGACTCCTAATACGTGCTTGTTATCGCTTTCGGGATTAAAATCAAGTGAGAATTTACCTGATACTAATATTACTTCATCAATATTTGGATAGCGCCAGTCGACAAAGCCAAAGAGGGGGATTTCAGCACTGGCGGCTACGAGCAATTTATCGGTTAAGGTCACTTCGACTCCAGCGCCATTGACGTGTACCGTATCCAGGAAGCCTTGCACGCGTTTGGCGAAGCGTTTCTTTTCTTCGGTGGGCAGTTCGCGGTAGTAGCGGACCCTTTTCTTGAGGATTTTTCTCCATTTCTTCGGTACCGGTTCTTTAGGCAGTTTTCGCTTTCGCAAAAACAGGAAAATAAAAGCTCCCACGAGGAGAGCTACACAGCCGATGATGACGAGAATTGCGGGGTTCATGATTAGCAGAACGCCAAATGCTGCTAATCGTGCACTACTCCGGTTCGGGAATGTTGTAAGCGTCTTGCGGGTGGTAGCCAGTCGAGCCGCGAAAAGCATCATGAAAGGCTGCCAGGGTGCGCGTGTAGTCCTCGTCGGGCCAGAACGGCTCTTGCCACCTCATGACTTTAGTTCCCCAGTCAAAAGCTACAAACACGATTGGCACACCAGCCGCACGTGCGATATGATGGAAGCCCGATTTTAGCTCATCAGGGCGTGTGCGCGTGCCTTCAGGCGTAACACAGAGTCGAAATTCCTTCTCTCGCTTAAAGACTTCAGCGACGGCATCAACAAATTTGGTGTTGCCTGTGCGCACTACAGGTCTGCCGCCGATGCGCTTCATTAGCCCTCCCAGCGGCGGCTTAAAGAGTGTGTGTTTGCCCACCCAGTTGATGTCGAGCCCGGTCTTCATGTTGAAGAGTATGCCGACCGGGAAATCCCAATTGCTGGTGTGTGGATAGACTACGACGACACACTTTGGCACATCCCACGGCACTGGCCCTTGGATGGTCCACCCCCACTTGGCGAGCAGGAAGGCACCTATACGTTTGGTCACAGACATAGTCGCAAGAAAGAACTACGTGAGCGATACTAGGTTTGTAGCACTATGCGAATCAATCCGTTTGCCCAAGCTGATGGCGACAGTGCGCCACATGAAGACTACGGGTTTGGTGAAAAGCTGTCGGGGCGCGGCGTGCGGCTACTCGACAAGAACGGCGACTTCAACGTGGTGCGTAAGGGTGTACACACTCGACATGCCTACCAGTGGCTTATCAAGATGCGGTGGTGGGCCTTTTTTGCTGCGGTGATAGCGTACTACGTGTTGATTAACTTCATTTTGGGGGTGCTTTTTTATGCTATCGGAGTTGAGGGAATTTCAGGTATTCCCACAGGACCTTGGTACGAGGAGTTAGCAGGTTGTTTTTTCTTTAGCATCCAAACCTTTACAACAGTTGGCTACGGGTCTATGTCACCGAGTACTGTTCCGCAGCAGTTGCTGGCTGGTATTGGTGCTTTAATAGGATTGATGAGTTTAGCCTTAGCTACGGGCTTATTTTTTGCTCGCTTTTCGCGGCCGCAAAAATTGGTCATGTTTAGCAATCACGCCCTGATTGCGCCGTATCAAGAGGGTACGGGCTTTATGTTTCGCATTGCCAGCCGCTCGTCGACCAAGCTCATCAATGTGGGTGCGCAGGTGGTGTATAGTTGGGTAAGTGAAGAGGGTGAAGGTTCGCGCAAGCGACAATTTTTCACGCTTCCCCTCGAGCGGGAGACGATCGCGATGTTTCCGCTCAATTGGACGATTGTCCACCCGATCACGGCTGACAGTCCGCTGGTAGACTGTGATGTAGCTGCGGTGGATTTAGCGGATGGGGAGTTTATCGTGCAGATTAGCGGCTATGACGAGACATATGCGCGTCAGGTGTATGCGCATACGAGTTACCGGGCGAGTTGCCTCAAGTTTGGGCAGCGGTTTGCGCCAATGTATCATCCTACTGCTGAAGGTCAGATGGTACTTCGGCTAGATCGCATTGATGCCTTAGAGTCTGCTCCGATTGCTGGGGAAAGTCTCACTGATGCGCTAGATTTGGTTGATGGGGGGTAGGGGAGCTGGGGGCTGGGTGCTAGGTGCTGGGTGCTGGGGGTTAGATAGCCAGCCGCGGCTCAGTTCTTACTCCTCGCTGGCAGCCAGGCACTTATTACTCCGCGCCCCTCCGTGCTTCCTCCGTGCAACATCTCCGTGTCCCTCCGTGTGGGAGGCGTCGTACAAAGCAGTTTCTCACGGAGGCCCACAGAGGCGCTAGGCTGAAGGTTGAATACTTCAATAGCCTTGGCCCCTCCGTGCTCCTCCGTGCAAACTCTCCGCGTCCCTCCGTGTGGGAGGCGTGACATTAGGCAGCTTCTCACGGAGGCCCACGGAGGCGCTACGCTTTGGGCACGGAGAGTCACGGAGGCGATAGGCTAAAGGTTGAATATTCCAATAATAGTAAACCCCTCCGTGCTTCCTCCGTGCCGACTCTCCGTGTCCCTCCGTGTGGGAGGCGTCACATCAGGCAGTTTCTCACAGAGGCCCACGGAGGCGCTACGCTTTGGGCACGGAGCGTCACGGAGGCGATAGGCTGAAGGTTGAATACTTCGATAGCCTTGGCCCTCCGCGCTCCTCCGTGCTAACTCTCCGTGTCCCTCCGTGTGGGAGGCGTCGTACAAAGCAGTTTCTCACGGAGGCCCACGGAGGCGCTAGGCTGAAGGTTGAATACTTCGATAGCCTTGGCCCCTCCGTGCTCCTCCGTGCTAACTCTCCGTGTCCCTCCGTGGGAGAGGCGTCACATCAGGCAGTTTCTCACGGAGGCCCACGGAGGCGCTACGCTTAGGGCACGGAGGCACACGGAGGCACCCCCGCCGGAGGCTTCCCCAGCCCCAGCTTTTTACGTTCCTTTGCATCATCTTAGCCCAGCTAGCCAAATACTTCTGAGCAAAAACAATAGGAGTAGCCGTAAATTCCTGAGCTCCCACTTCTCACCTCCCACTTCCCACTTCTCATATCCCACCTCCCACTTCTCATATCCCACCTCCCACTTCCCACTTCCCCCCATGCACTATACACCTAAGTTCCGCCCGTGCTAATCATCCGGTTTTTCCTTCGCATCTACAACCTGTACTTCTCTCCCGACAAAAACCTGTCGCGAAGGGTGCGGCAAATGACAGGTTTCGTGCCAGCACGACTCGCAATTTTTAAACTAGCCTTTTCGCACAAAAGCAACCAAGGCATTCGCGACAGCAGCCAAACCAACAATGAGCGACTCGAATACCTGGGAGATGCCGTACTAGGCACCATTGTGGCCGAATACCTCTTTAAAAAATATCCTGATGCCGATGAAGGCTTCCTCACAAAAATGCGCTCCAAAATCGTCAAGCGCAAAAGCCTCAACCACATCGGAGACGCGATGGGCCTCGACGTGCTACTTACCGAATACAACCGCACCCGCCTGAGTGCCTCGATGCTCGGCAATGCCGTAGAAGCCCTCGTCGGAGCCGTCTACCTCGAAAAAGGCTACCGACCAACCAAACGCTTCGTCATCCAGCGCATGTTGAAACTCTACGTCGACATGCACGAACTCGAAACGGTCGATGACAACTATAAATCACAACTACTCGAACATTGCCAAAAGAACGGTAAACAAATAACCTACAAACTCGTCAAAAAATTTAAGCATGATCGACGAGATCGCTTTAAAGTAGCCGTCATGATCGGCAGTAAAGAAATTGCAACAGCCGACGATTTCAATAAAAAAGCAGCCGAACAAAGTGCTAGCCTCCGCGCACTGCAAAAGCTCGGTGTAGTCGACAAAGAAACCGCCCAGGCACTCAAACAAAAAGCAGAAAAACCCTCTTACGAGCGCAAAAATAAGACTAAGCGCAAACGCGATCACAAGAGTAGCTCCGCCTCCTCTCAAGAGGTCGAACAAAGCCCACGCGGGGATAAACCAGCGAAGAGAAAGCGTCGCGCCAAGATTGTTGAAGACACCCCAGCCCCTAGCACCCAGCCCCCAGCCCCCAACTCCCAAGCCACCAAGCCTCCACGCAAACAGCGCCGCAATACCTCCCGCCTTGGTCGCGCTATCTGGCACGGTACAGCCACCGCCAACGCTGCACTTTATGCCCTCGATCCAGATACTCCGCCCCCTCCTCAGCCCAAACCCTCCCCGCAAAGCAGATCACGCTCCTCTGCGCAGCGCAAGACCTCCCGGCGAAGGGCAGTGCCACTGCGAACGCTCGTGCCGATGCTCGCAAGCGTAGGGGCTGCACTCGACGCCGTAGCCGCTGTAGCCCACCACTCAGCACCACCTGATCCCGGACCTACATCTGCACAGCTCAGCACACACCAGGCCTAGACTCCGACACGCAGCGGATCAACCCCTTGCCGTCTCTCGTGTTACTCCGCTAGCCGCCAAACTCAACAACCGTATGTCCGCTCCTACCACCCCTGCGAAAAGCCCCGTGATGCTCTACACCGAGCAAACGCCTAATCCAGAGTCGCTCAAGTTTGTCACCAATCGCATGCTCTACAACGGCACAGCTGATTTTCGGGAAGCAGAGCTAGCTCAGGAATGGAGTCCTCTCGCAGCTGCACTGTTCGAGCAGCCTTACGTGAAAGGTGTCTATGTGTGCAATAACTTTGTGACGATTACTAAAGAGTTTAATTATGCTTGGGATGATGTCATGCTGAAAGCCAAGTCTTTTATTAAGCAGTGGGTTGAAGAAGAAAAAGAAGTCGTTAAAGAAGGTTTTGCGGAAGCATATGAAAAATTACAAGCCGAGCGGCGTGCCAACTATGAATACTCAGGCGACGATGAAGCGATTGTGAAGAAAGTTGAAGATTTAATTGATACTTATGTCCGACCTGCAGTCGAGATGGATGGCGGCAACATTGCCTTTAAGAGTTTTGAAAAAGGCATCGTTACCGTGATCATGCAAGGTTCCTGCAGCGGCTGCCCCTCCTCTACAGTTACGCTCAAAAGCGGCATCGAATCTATGCTTAAGCGCATGATTCCCGAAGTTACCGAGGTCCGCCAGGAAATGGGTTAAGTCCTACCCTCTAGCAGTTAATTTCTCTTTTCGCCTTTCGACAAAACATCGGGCAATTTTGCACGATTTGGGCCGGTGAAGTGCAGTTTTGGCGAAAGCAGAACCATTATCATAACTCTTGACAATCAACCAGTTACCTGATTGTAGGGAGGCCCGCAGCGACATTTGCAGATAGTTTTGTGGTCTCGATACACAACACACCGCGAAACTTCAACTATGCAAACCTACCTACTCGCCGCACTTTGCTGTGTGGTAGTGGCAATGGGCGCACCGCTGCGCGCAGCTACACATTACGTCACGCCCAACGGCGCCGGTACAATGACCGGAACTGATTGGGCCAATGCCAGCAATGATCTTTACGCAGTGCTCCAACTTGCAGTTAGCGGCGATGAAGTGTGGGTAGCGCAGGGCACTTATACGCCTACCACTTGCACTGGAACCTGCGACGAAACTGATCGCCTCACTGCGTTTCCGCTCAAAGCAGGTGTGTCTATCATCGGCGGCTTCGTCGGCAACGAAACTTTGCGCGTCCAAGCTTCAGCTTCAAATACTACAATTCTTAGTGGAGATATTGGCATTGTTGGTGATATAGCCGATAATAGTTACTCGGTACTCCTGTGCAATAACTGCGGAGTAACTGCCGGATTAGAAAATTTTACCATCACCGCCGGCCACGGCAATCGCATCAATAGCAACGGACCTACAGAGCGCGGTCGAGCAGGTGCTGCTGTCTACCTCGATGGCGCTGGAGGTATTGCCAATCCTGTGTTTACCAGCTGCATCTTTCGCGACAATGCTGCTACCGGTAGGGGTGGAGCTATCTATGGCAATGGCTTCGGAGGTGAAAGCTCTCCTGTCTTTAGATTCTGCGAGTTTTCCAATAATCAAGCTAATAATGAAGGTGGTGCAATAGCTTTTGACGGACCTGGAGGCACTGTCAATCCCAAGTTCTCAGATTGCCGATTTATCAATAATCAAACTGTCACTGCTAGCACAATCGGCCAAACCGGCGGGGCCATTTTTCTTTCGGCAAGCAACGGCAACTCTATCCTCGACCTAGATCGGACTCTTTTTCAAGGCAATATCGCCGACCGTAATATTGGCTCCGGCACAAATAATAACACCGCAGGTAACGGCGGCGCCATTTACGCTACTTCATCTGCCAACCTCACCATCAACGCACGCAACGTCATCTTCGATCAAAATCAAGCTTTTTCAGCTGGAGCAGTTTATATCATTGGTGGCACGCTCAACCTCACCAATTGCACCGTCACCAACAATCTCGCAGGTGGCAATGGCGGCTCAGGCGGCGGCATCTACCTCAACAACAGCCAAGCTACGGTGGTCAACACCATCATCTACGACAACGACATCACCTTCAATCCCTTTGGTGGCTATGATGTGCGCTTCGTCGACGGTACACTCAACATATCGCATTCTTTGGTAGAGGCAGCTAGCGAAACCGGGCTTTTCAGTCGCGCAAGCCCAGCTGGCAACGACCAACTCAATGCCGGGCCAGGCATGATCTACGGCCAAAACCCACTGCTCACTCAGCCCGCAGGTTACCCAGAAATCACCGCAGCTACTTCACCTGCCATTGATGCTGGCTCGAATGCTGCAGTGAGTGGATCGCACGATTTCACCGGTGCGTCCCGCATCCAGAACGGTACAGTTGATTTAGGCGCGGTAGAAAGCAGCCTCGCGCCGCTGCCCGTTGAATTGATCAGTTTTAGCGCAAGCGCTGAAGCTGCAGCGATTATGTTGGAGTGGCAGAGTGCTTCTGAAGTTGATCTCAGTGGCTACCGCCTCGAGCGCCGCAACGACGACGGTTCCTACGCTTCACTCGTCTTTGTGCCCGCCATGCAGATTGGCAACTATCGCTACCTCGACCGCACAGTCGCGGCGGGGCAGACCTACTATTATCGCCTCACAAGTGTCGATTATGATGGCACCAATTATACCTCCGACTTGGTGAGCGCTACGGTGACGGCGGCGCCCGAGACGAGCTTGCTCACGGAGCTGTACCCAAATCCGAGTCAAGGGCAGCTGCTCGTGAAGGTCAACCCGAGCGAGCAACCGCGCACCGTCTATGCTAGCATTATTGATGCCAGTGGTCAAAAGCTGAAGTTTTGGCCGCTTACATCCGACGGCGAGCATGTGCTCAATATTCAAGATTTGCCAAGCGGCAACTATCTAATTCGTTTTACCGCTGGAGCGTATGCGCAAAGCGAGCGCTTCGTTCTTCAGCATTAAAATTCACGCTTCGCGGCGTGTATCGAGCAGCGGCCTGACTCCCCTACGCACGTCACCTGCCTCCACCAATCAAGGTGTGTAGGCGAGCTTCAGGTCCTAATTGCATGCTCCACTGGCCCTGTGCTGGTGGAGCATTCGCATGTTGAAGAAGTTCCAGCTTTCGCCAAAACAAAAAAGCCCGTACACGTCGGACGTATACAGGCATTTTTGTAAGCTCTCAATATGGTACTCAAACAGAAATTTATCCTTCCTGAATAAGTACGCGGTAGGTGGTTACTGGATAATCGTCCACAAATATGCGCACGAAGTACAGGCCATTGCTGACGTGGGGTAGCTCCATGGGCAGCAAGTTTTCACCTTCTGCGAGATTGAAGCTTTGGCGATCATAGCGACGGCCATTCAAGTCGATAAGTTCGAGTTGAGCTTCTTGATTCTCGAAGCCAAAGAGGCGGACGTTGAGTTGCCCAGCTGCACGAACTGGATTTGGAAAGATTGCGGGATCAAAGGCGCCATCATATTCCATGTCGAGATAACTGGAGACATGTGAGTCGCCTGTATAATCTGTGGCTACGAGGCGATAATAGTTAGCGCCCATGTAGGGTGTACGATCAACGAATACATACCTGCGCAAACTAGTGTTGTTACCACCGGCCTCGAGTTGACCGATTGATTGCCAGGTAGCGCCATCAGCTGAGCGTTCGATCGTATAGCTATCCGCCTGCCACTCTTCCTGAGTTTCCCAGAAGAGGATAACGCCTTCATCAAGCCCACGGGCTTCAAAAGCAAGCAGGTGAATTGGTTGCGAGGTAAAGTATGGTGATGGGTGCGGCTCAACAGAAGCGTTGGTGGCCGGAGTAAGCAGCAATAGAGCCGCGAGTAGTGTAAAGATTGTTTTCATGATGAGTAGTTTTGAAATGGTCGTTATCATATATAACATGCAAGTCGCACTAGATTGTTCACTAATTCACAAAGAAATTCAGCAGTAGCACCTGACGATCAGGGATTTATACATAGTAGCATGCCTTTAGGGCGCTGCTCTTTTGAGGGTGGGAGCTGGGAGCTGGGAGCTAGGTGCTGGGTGCTGGGCAGACATATCCCAACTGCACACAAAAAAAGGTTCGCACCTCTAGTTATCTAGAGATGCGAACCTTATCAGAAGCTCTTCTTGTGCAGCTTAGCTGGTCGGCTTAAGCTTCTGCAGCCTCAGCGGTCAGTTCTACATTGGCGGCTGCGTAGAGTGCTTGCAGCTTTCGTCGTGCAAAGAAGATGCGCGATTTGATGGTGCCGAGGGGGCTACCGAGCTTCTGTGAAATCTCCTCGTACTTATAGCCTTGGTAGGCCATCCAGAACGGAATACGCAGATCGTCAGGCAGTTTGTTTACCATCGTCAGCAGCTCCTTATAACTCGCACCGCTCTCTCCCGCATTTGGATTATTAACCTGGCCGGAGTCGATGAAGTAGTTGTTCGGAGTCTGGTCCAACAAGGTGTTGCGACGCATTTTCTTGCGGTAGTTGTTGATGAACAAGTTACGCATGATGGTCACAGCCCAAGCCTTAAAGTTGGTTCCTTGACGAAACTTCTCAGCATTGCTGATCACCTTGTAGACGGTGTCTTGGTAGAGGTCGTTTGCATCAGCTTCGCTCTGGGTGAGCGCGAGAGAGAATGCGCGCAAGCTTGGGCTGATGGCCTCGAATTGATTGAAAACGTTGGCTTGAAGGGCGGCGTCCATAGAGATGTTCGTTGGTAGGGTTGTAAATTGTATTTACAAAGATAGCACCTCGCGGCGACATTTTGCCCAGATTTTGGCTTTGAGAGCAGTTTTTGCACGGGTTTAAGAGAGTTTTAACCCTATTTCCGGCTCCTACCCCCAAAACAGTGGGAAGAATCTTGACAAAACTAACTGAGGGAGCAACGCGTATAGTGTACGCAGTGGTCGCTATGCAGCCACTGTTGGTCGATAACTCTACGTGTTTCATGGATACTAGCGCCAATACAGCCATTACTGTTCACGCTTTAGCGACCAATATGCGTTGTATGCGCAAACGCCTCGGCCTCAGCCAGGAAGATTTAGCCTCCAACGTAGGCCTCAACCGCGGAAACATCGCCAGCTACGAAAAAGGCACCGCTGAGCCTAAGCTGTGCAACCTGCTCAAGCTTTCCCACTTTTTTGGGGTCTCTATTCACGACCTCACCAAGCGCGACATGAGCTGCGACAGCACCTATGAGCGCGCCTACAAAAATTACCTCCGTCTCAATAGCGAAGAAGCTGCAGCCCTGCAGGATTTCGATACACAAGCAGCCGAAATGAACGAGGTGTTCAAAGGCATCAACCGCTGCTACGATTTCATGATCGGCAAAGCATCACCTACCGATCCACACACCCGTATGCTCGATGGGCAGTTTACGCAGATGAGGCACCTCACCGCTGAAGTTCTGCGCGCACACCAAGAATTGATTGACTTTGTGAAGTGCCGCCTCAAGGAATAGGCCACCCTTCCACTTTTCGCTTTTCTTAACGGCCGCGATTTCAACAGCGCCGACCGCTACCACGTTAGTTGTTTAAACTCAATTTATCCAACGCGTATGAACCGACTCACCGGCATTGTCCTCGCCTCCATCCTCAGCTGCTTGCTCACCGTCGGCCTGCTACACCTGCTTGGCTACACCACAACAGATGCTGCCACCTATCGCATAGAGCACGCCGATGCCGTCGCAGCCAATCAGACTGCCTTCGTGCCCAACATCAATCTTAAGGAGGCACCCTTCGACTTCACCTTTGCCGCCGATAAAGTTAGTCCCGCTGTTGTCTTTATTCGCAACACCATGAATGGTCAGCGCGGTGGGATGGCTCAGGGTGGTTTTCCGCAAGACCTGTTCGATCAATTTTTCGGCCCAGGTGCTGGCGATCGCGGGGATGGTATGCAGCGCCGCCAGGCTCCGCGCCCGAGCGTAGGTGCCGGCTCAGGCGTCATCATCTCACCCGATGGCTACATCGTCACCAACAACCATGTGATCGACAATAGCATCGATCTCGAAGTGCGCATCGGAGATAAAGACACTTATAAGGCTACACTCATTGGCACCGATCCGACCACCGACATCGCACTTATTAAGGTGGATGTAGAAGGCGACCTGCCTTACCTTGATTTTGCCGATTCAGATGCCGTGCGTATTGGTCAGTGGGTTGCTGCTGTCGGTAATCCTTTCGAACTCGAAACCACTGTCACAGCTGGAATCGTCAGTGCCAAAGGCCGAAGCATCAACATTATTGGACGTGAAAATCGCGACCGCACCGCCATCGAGAGCTTCATTCAGACAGATGCCGCAGTCAACCCCGGCAACTCAGGAGGTGCACTCGTGAATACCGACGGCAACCTCATTGGCATCAACACTGCCATCGCCTCCCCAACCGGTGCCTACTCTGGCTACAGTTTCGCCGTACCCAGCCGGCTGGTTAAGAAGGTAGTCGATGATCTGCGGGAGTTTGGTACTGTGCAGCGTGGCTTCATCGGCGCAAGCATCATCGAGGTCAACCAATCCTTTGCTGATGATCGCGGACTGGAGATTAACTATGGCGTCTACATAGACAGCCTTATGGCCGAGAGTTCAGCTCGTGAGGCTGGCCTGCGCAAAGGCGATATCGTCATCGCCGTCGATGGAGCACCCGTGCGGACAAGTCCTGACATGCTCGAGCGCATTGGCCGCCGCCGCCCCGGCGATAGCATCACGCTGCTGGTTTTGCGCGACGGCAAAGAGATTGCCAAAGACGTTATTCTCAAGAGTGCCGATGGTGGTACCGAGCGCATCCGCAAGCAACGTGCTGAAGGCATGGCTGCCCTCGGCGTAGATCTCGAGGAGATTGACGCAGCTACTGCCCGCCGCCTCAAAATCGATGGAGGTGTGCGCGTCAGCAACGTTCGCACCGGTCGCATCGCACGACAAACCGACATGGCAGCTGGATTCATTATCACGCAAGCCGGCGACCGCAAGATTACTTCTGTCGAAGATTTCGAGCGCGCTGTTGAGACTGCTGATGGCATCCTCGTAGTACGCGGCCGCTACGAATCGCTGCCAGGCGAGAAGATTTACGCTTTCGATCCTAGCTAAGTCTCAGCTTTTATTTTCAGCTTCGCAAGCGCGAGTGCGTCACGTACGTACTCGCGCTTGTTGTTTGCTGAGTAGCAACAAGCCTAGTGCAGTAAGAATACCGTTGAGCGCTAGTAGTAAAAATCCAAACTGAAAACCACCTAACAAGGTCTGAGAATTTGCATCAATAATATAGGTTAAAATAGGTGCAGCGATACACACAATTGGCACACCTGCATCTTTTACTGTGCGGCTTGTAAATAAGCCAAAGCCAAACATGCCTAGCAGCGGGCCGTAGGTCAATCCTGCAAACCAGAATAAGTTGTTGATGACGCTATCGTCGTTGATTCGGTAGAATGCTAGGATCATAATAAACAGCAGGACAGCAAAGCCTACATGTACCCAACCGCGGGTGCGGCGCTGGCTATCGTCACTGCTAGGCTGACGCTCAAAGCCAAGAAAGTCGACACAAAAACTCGTGGTAAGGCTAGTTAGCGCACTATCAGCACTCGAATATGCTGCTGCAATAAGGCCAATAATAAAAGTCACGCCTGCAATAGGCGAGAGCTGCTGGAGCGCTATGGTCGGAAATACCTGATCTGCCTTGGCTGGCACATTTATTCCCGCGGCTCCGAGGTAATCGTAAAGTAATACACCCAAACACAGAAATAGCAGGTTGATAGGCACTAGCAGCACAGCCAAACTAAACATGTTTTTTTGTGCATCGCGAAGACTTCTACACGTGAGATTCTTCTGCATCATGTCCTGATCCAGTCCAGTCATGACAATGGTAATAAGTGCTCCAGAAAAGAATTGCTTCCAGAAGTTATTGGGATCGGCCCAGCCGCCACCAAAGAAGAAGGTCTGATCGAGGCCGCTCTCGCCGATGAGCTGGGGCAGGTCGCCGATTCCTCCTCCCAATGCATGCGTGAGGGCATAAATGGCGATTCCCACCGCGGCCAGCATGGCGAGCGTCTGCAGGGTATCGGTATAAACAACGGTTTGGATGCCCCCACGAAACGTATAGATATAAATGAGGGCCAGTGTGGTTGCTACCGTTGCCCAGAAAGGCACTCCAAGTGGCCCCAGCACAAAGGCATCGAGCACGATAGCTACCAGGTACAGGCGAAAGCTTGCCCCTATCACGCGCGACAGTTGAAAGAAGGCTGCACCCGTATAGTAGGAGCTTTCGCCAAAACGCTGTTCGAGGTAGCTGTAGATACTGGTTAGGCCGAGGCGATAGTAAAGCGGCAGCAGCACCAACGCAATCATCGCGTAGCCCAGCAGGTAACCCAGCACCACCTGCATATATGAAAACTGCTGATTGAGTCCACCTGCACCGACTACTCCTGGGATGCTGACAAAGGTGACGCCGGAGAGGCTAGCCCCGATCATTCCCCACGCTACCAGGTACCAGGGCGATGATTTGCCAGCTTTAAAGAAGGCATCATTATCGCCTTTGCCTGCTGTGAAAAGGCTCACCACCACCAGCATTGCAAAGTATGCAAGGACAATACCCAAGAGCAACTGAGGACTTACTGTCATGGGCCGAAGATGCACCACACCCCGTTGCTGCTTCCTACAAACATGACACCCACGCTATGGCTGCACATGCTGTGAAGTCCCTACCTTGCTAGTTGATCTTGCACAGCAAGTACAGTTTTTGCTTCTCTGCAGGGTCAAGCTGACTTTCATGATCCGACTCTTACTAATTTCCTGTTTGGCGAGTTGTTGTTCGCTTGCACTCGCACAAACGATGTACGTCAAAGCTGGTGCAACTGGTAATGGTTCTAGTTGGAATCAAGCTGCCGGCAATTTGGCTACAGCCCTTAATTCGGCAACAGCAGGAACCGAGGTTTGGGTAGCGAGCGGCACCTATACCCCCACCAGCTGTTCGCCCTGTAGCGACACCGAACTCCGCAAAAGTTTCGTCCTTCCTCCTGGTGTGCGCTTGCTAGGAGGTTTTAGCGGAAGCGAAACCAACCCGGCACAGCGACTCACAACGACTTCACCGACGATACTCTCCGGCGAGATTGAGCCTGGCATTGATACCGTCGGCAGCCGCACCGTACTGCTCATCACTGCTCCGACCCCGGGTACAGTCATCGATGGCATCACCTTCACGCACGGCAGAGCGATGGACCGCAGCCTCGGCCTCGACGACAAATATGCCAGTGGATCGCTGCTGTACATCACGAGCCCGAGCACTACCGTTAGCTATTCGCTGGCCATCAACAACTGCACCTTCACCGATGGCCGCGCGCGAGGCTACGGCGGCGCAATCTGCTCCGAGGCCTCCTTCGATCGTAGCTCCCAACTCTCCATCAGCGCTTGCTCCTTCACCAGCTGTTCGGCCACGGTAGCGGGAGGAGCGATCACCTTATTCGCCTCATTTCGAGGTGTGGATTCTTCGCAAATTTCGGCCTGCAGCTTTCGCCAAAACAGCTCACAAGAAACTGGCGGTGGTGCCATCTACCTCTCAGGCGCAGAGCAAGGACGCATCGCCACAAGCTTTACAGATGTCAGCTTTCGCGAAAACATAACAGGCGACGGCGGCGGAGCTATCCTCATGTACGGAAAGTCCGGCGACTGCTCACCCACCTTCACCAACCTAACCTGCGAAAGCAACGAAGCCAAATTTGGAGGCGCACTCTACCTCAACGGCTCATACGAAGGTCGATGCAGCCCAACGTTTCGCTCGGCTAGCCTGCGCAACAATCGCTCAGTGAGCGCGGGAGGAGCCGTCTATGTGGCCTCACCCTACGACGGAACTGCTGATCCGGCCTTTTACCAAGTAGACTTTCTAGACAACATCAGCGGTGAATCGGGAGGAGCCATACTCGTCAATGCCATCGAAGGCAGCAGTCGCCCGCTCTACCGCGACTGTCGGTTTCAACGCAACTCAGCAACCCTCTATGGAGGCGGTCTCTACCACCTCGGCAGATCTGGAACCTGCAACCCAACGCTAATCAATTGCCTCGTAGCGCGCAACAGCGCCAATAGCGCAGGAGGGATGTACAGCCTCGGCAGCATCGGCGGCCAGAGCAATGCCTTGATCATCAACTCTGCTTTCGTCGACAATACCGCCAATGTAGGCGGCGGACTTTATTCCAATGGCAACGACACCACCGGTACTGTAGAGCCGCTGATTGTGAACACCATCTTCCACGGCAACACGGCTTCTTTTGGATCCACTTTTCGCGTCATCTACGCCACCCCACGCGCGCTCAACTGCTCATTTGATGTGGCTGATTGTGCGCAACTTAATTCTGGCACCGCTGGCAATCCGATCTGTTTAGCAGGCAATCTTTTTGCTTCACCCGATCCGTTCGTTTCGCGGGCAAATCAAGACTATCGACTCAAAGCCGGGGCAGCGCTCATTGATGCAGGTGTCGACAGCTCGCTACTCGATCGACAGGTGCTCACCGATCTGAGCGGCAACGCCCGTTTTCGCGGAAGCGCAACAGACATAGGACCGATCGAATACGCCGCCGATCCACTCCTGTGGCAAGAGAATAATTTGCCCTCGGTACTAAGCATCTGTCAGGGTGGAGATGTGCAGCTAGCGGCAAGCTTTGAGCCTCCTTACCCAGCCACGTACCGCTGGCAAGCCAACGGTCAACAACTTGCCACCACGCTCGAACTCGGACCTGTATTTCCAGCCAATTCGACCACCTACACCCTTACTGCCGAAGCCTTTGGTGAGGTGCGTACTTATGAGGTAGATGTAGATGTGACCTCCTCCTATACCACCACCGTAAGCCTTGCCAGCCCAGCGCCAGACACGCTATGTATCGACTCGCTGACCACCCTGCAGCTCGACGTTGATGCTGAAAATCACGCCTTCGATGTGGTGTGGAGAAATATTACCGGAGATACGGTATCAACAAGCTTGATCTATACTTTGATACCTACAGCTATTAGGCACGAGATACTTACCGCAACTGTATATGCACGTGATGATTGCGCTGATGTACCCTCACGCTCGCTGACGGTAGAGTATGATGTGGCAGCATGTGCCTCGTCCACAGTCCAAGATATTGATTATCAGCCGCTTAACGTGTGGCCCAACCCAGTCGATGAGGAGCTGAATGTACCTGCTATGGCAGCGGGAGGTGAGCAAAATTTTATTATCTACTCTGCAATAGGTGAGCCCGTGTTAGTTGGTATGAATTCTGATTATGCTACGAGAGTAAATGTCTCCTCCCTGGCGCAAGGGGTTTATGCCATTCTCGTGTGGAAGGGCCAGACCTACTACCGAGGTTCCTTTGTGAAGCTGTAACTTGCGGTCACACTAGCACGGCTCCCTCCGTGTAGTGGACATATCCTAAAAGAAGTTTTTCCCAGAGTTAAGTCCTCATCGTCGGCTTGTAGGTCAAACCTACGCCTCAGGCTGTCGTATGTCTAACTCCCTCTGAATCAGTAGCTTAGGATGTCTTTATTATCTTCTGTAACATCACTGTTCACCATCTTGTGCGTCAGCTTAGTGACATTTAGCGCTAAGGCTCAAGATTTACTCGAACAGCGAACTGTTGAGCTGTTGCCTAGCAGCGGCAAAGTGCTCGACCTGCAGCAGGGCGGGCTCCATGCGCTCGCTGCCACCTGGGAAAGTTCCACGAAAAAACCTAGCTCCATTCGCTATCGCTATACGCAGCGCGACCTACGTTTTACGCCATGGCAAGACTGGTCCTTGACCAATGAAGCAGGAGCTCCAGCCGCGGCTTTACTCATGTTGCCGGGCAATGTGGGTCGTGTAGAAGTGCAACTTGAAGGCAAGCATCGCGTGCAGGTCTCAGCCCTCACTTATCGTGTTTCGTCTGCCGCCACAGCGCATCGAAAAGCACTTGCAGCCCGTAGCTGTGCCTGTCCTTCGCCAGCGGTTATTGATCGCAGCGGTTGGTGCCCAAATGGTGATTGCCCCGTTGCTGGCACTCCTACTGCGGTGACGCCGCAGCATGTCATTATCCACCACAGTGCTACTCAGCTGGCGGGAGTCGACTATGCATTGGTGGTACGTGCCATTTACGACTACCACACCGGCACCAATGGCTGGGATGATATCGGTTACAACGTGCTCATTGCTCCTGACGGAACAGTTTTCGAAGGTCGTGGCATTGCTCGACAAGGCGCCCACTTTTGCGGTGCTAATGCTGAGACGCTGGGCGTGTGCATGCTCGGCAATTACGATGCGCAGCGTCCAAGTGCCGCCGCACTGAGTGCACTGACAGATGTTGGCGCCTTTCTCGGCTGCGAGTTCGCTATCGATCCACTTGCTATGCAGGTTCATCAGCCCTCAGGCAAAACCCTCAATGGTGTGGCAGGGCACCGAGATGGCTGCTCTACCGACTGCCCCGGCTCGAAATTACACGCTATGTTGCCCAATGTCAGGAGCAATATCGCTACCAACCTGAGCGAAGGCTGTCAAGCACTGGCAGCTCCACAAAACCTCGCTGCCTCATCTGCTGGCAATGGAGCCGTCGACCTAGACTGGACTCGCTATAGTGGCGCGACATTGATCATTGTAGAACGTGCCAGCAGTCACGCACCCGAAGCTTTTACAACCATTGCCGAAGTGGATGGCGATGCTCACCGCTACACCGACCGCAGTGCACCTGCAGGCAGCGTGCGTTACCGCCTGCGGGCGATGGTGAATGGTAGATTGAGCGATGGTAGCAACGAGGCGGAACTTACCGTAAGTTCGGCAGCCTCTGTGGCAGCGCACATCAAGCCGCGGCTTGCGCGCAACCCCGTGCGTGGCAATCTTGAAGTTCTCGGGCTGGAGGCGCCAGTGGATATGGCCTTTGTGTCTGACGCTGCGGGTCGTAGTGTACTCGAGCTGCAAGGCGCTGATCCTCGTTGGCAAATCCAAGCTGGCAAGCTCGCTCACGGCCGCTACTGGCTGATGCTGTTCAGTGGCTACGAATGGTTTACGATTCCTTTTGAGTATAGAGGGTGATGAGAGAGATTATTGGCTGTCACTTTGAGCCGCCGAAGTTGTCGAATGGGGCAAGTAGAGCCGCGGCCATGTTGATGATAGATTATTGGGGTAGCTCTGTTTAACGACGTCTAGCACCCAGCACCCACCTGACCACATCATTGTGGTCAGGCCAGCTCCTGATACCGTTCCGGGTAAACCCTACCCTCTGACAACGACGCCGCTATGTGGCTATGACCACGCTGCGTGAGGGATGTGTGGTAGCCGCATAGCGGCGTCGTTATACGGAGCCCTGGGTTTACCCGGCGACCATTTCGCATTTGCCTGAGGTTGTAGCGGTGTCGGAATACGTGACATCGGGGTAGCTTATAGAGTTCCGGGTAAACCCTACCCTCTGACAACGACGCCGCTATGCGGCTATGACCACGCTGCGTGAGGGATGTGTGGTAGCCGCATAGCGGCGTCGTTATACGGAGCCCTGGGTTTACCCGGCGACTATTTCGCTTTTGCCTGAGATTGTAGCGGTGTCGGAATACGCTATATTGAGGTAGCTCATACAGTTGAAGCCTTACCGCACGTCGGGATGGCACGTCAGTACCGCACATTCCCTGACACGGAGCTACGCCAACCTCTGTAGCAGCACCTACACCAGAGGTACCCGACGGACCTGATCTTGATGTTCTATCTAAGAAAAAAGATACGTCTACTGATCAGGTCCGTCGGGTACCGCATGGCCTACGAATCACCCCTCCCCGCAAGCATTCCCTACCGCCGGAGGCTCCCGACGTCCTATCTGCAGCGCCGCAGGCCACCCGCCGGAGGCTTTCAGCGTCCCATCTGCAGCGCCGCAGGCTTTACAGCGCCGCAGGCCAGCCTAAGGAGCTACTCAAAGGCTCCGCGTACAACGAGCCTATGCACATTCCGAAACTATTCCTTTACCAATCTGCTTTCAGCTATTCCAGTGCTGCTTCGGACATTGCTACTTCTATCCCTGAATAAACAAATAATCAAAAGTCCTATACTTACAGAAAACCAACATATTACAGCAAGTGTACTTACATCAAACTGACAAACTTGTTTTTCTTTTCTCGCTGCTGCGGTTAAATTTGTTTCTCCCAGGAGCTAAGAATTTTTGGCTTCTCTTTTCGGCGCAGATGGTTCAACTTAAAAACTAAAGATGTTTGCTTTGCCAGTCCTGCTTATTATGTTCCTCACCACACCAATATTATTTTTGGTGTATGTGATTAGGCTGCACGTCGACAAGCCTTTGTCGATCTTGTTGTCTGGGCTTCTGGCCTTAATCGGTGTAGTTTCTGCTGATGTAATAGCTGCTGTGTCCACTTCTGCGGAGCTAGCTGAGTCGCCGTATCTCAAGTATGTGCTTGTGCTCGTGCCATATTTAGCTTTAGTCATTTTGTACAAAGCTTCGTCTAATTTTAAGCATATTACAGATAGGATTTTAACAAAGTAGGAGCTTTGTTTTCAGCTAACTCTTTAGTTGTCTTCTCCAGCGTGAAAGAACTCAAGATGCTCTTCTGTAAATTTTCGGCCTTAAAGTTTTTTGTGCCTCAGAAAGCTGCAATCAGCAGACACGTCCGGCTTTACAGCTTCGCTATCATTCATGTCCGAGGTTACTCTGGTAATTTTTAACCCTAAGACACGGGTCAGTCGACGACCTTAGCGGCATGTCTACCCTCGATCGCATCAATGGCTTTGTGCGCCGCAGTGCCACCCTCAAACTGGTGGGCGTGGCAATCCTCGCGCTCATCCTGCTCATCCCTGCCAGCATGATCGACTCCCTCATTTGGGAGCGGCAAAACCTGCGCGACCAGGCGATCAGTGAAATCTCCAGCAAATGGGGGAACGAGCAACGACTCGCTGGACCCGTCATTCAAGTACCGTTCACGGAAATTATTCGTGTTGCCGACGATAAGACCACTACCCGCCGCGGCAGTGCCTACTTCCTGCCAGAAGCGGTAAGCATCGGTGGTGAGGTGGTCTCGGAAGAGCGCTACCGCGGCATCTATGTGGCCGTGCTTTATACCGGGGAGTTTGAAGTAAGTGCAAGCTTTGATAGTCTCGCCATAGAGCGCCTGGACGTAGCTGCCAACACGCTCGACTGGTCGAAAGCTACGCTTGCATTTGGTGTGGAGGACTTGCGCGGCATCGACTCGCTGAGTGCGCTCAGCCACAATGGCAAACAACACGATTTTGAGCCTGGAGCAGTAAGCAATGGCCTCATAACCACAGGTTTTCAGGCGCCTCTCGGCCTGACGGCGCCGTTTGGCGGAGGAGCATTTCAGTTTGCGGTGAAAGTGCGCGGCAACAGTGCACTGCGTTTTACGCCTCTTGCTGCCAATACACAAGTGCAACTCGCCAGCGACTGGGGCACTCCTAAATTCACCGGCGCCTTTTTACCGGCTGAGCGGACCATTGATGATTCAGGTTTTGGCGCAAGCTGGAATGTGCTCGAAGTAAATCGCCCCTTCCCGCAAGAAGGTACTATTTTGAGTGGCCAGGCCGGACTGCCTGCCAATGTGAATGTGCGCGATCAATACTACCAGTATGGCTCCTCCTATGAGCAGGCTTATATGGTGGAAGAGGCGTTCGAAGGCAGCAGCGCGAATTTTGGCGGCTACGATTTTGGGGTTGAATTCCTGCTGCCTGTCGATGATTATCGTAAGACTATGCGTTCGGCAAAGTATTCTGCGCTATTTATTGCCGCGACATTTCTGACTTTCTTCTTTATTGAAGTTTTAAATGGTCGACGCCTGCACCCGGTGCAGTACCTGCTAATTGGTTTTGCTGTCGTGCTTTTTTACGTGCTCTTGCTGTCGCTCAGTGAGCACATTGGATTTGATTTGGCCTACCTCATTTCGGTCTTGCTAATACTAGGTTTAATTACCACTTACTCGGCGGCTGTGCTACGCAACCGGAAGTTGACGCTGCTCGTGGCGGGGGTGCTGGTGGTGCTGTACACCTTCTTTTACAGCCTGCTGCAACTCGAAGATTACAGCCTGCTCATTGGCTCGCTCGGCTTGCTGCTCGCCCTGGCCACCGTGATGTACCTCACCCGGCGCACCAACTGGTACGATCTGCGGACTGGCGAGGTAAACAGTGAGGCTCATCAGGAGTAAATCGGCGGCCATCAGCAATGCGACATAACAGTTAGGCGCGACTAACTTTGCGGCGTGAGCCTAAGGATTATCATTCTCTTCCTGGTGTTGTGCTGTTCTGCTTTCGCCAAAACAGGGCTCGCCGCACCTGCTCCGCGTGAGCATGCTGATGCGCAACCACGCATTAGTGAGGAGGTGCCATTAGTAGTGTGTACAGCAAGCATTTTTGCTGATATGGCGGAGGTGATTGGGGGAAACCTCATCGAAGTTGTTTCGATCGTTCCGCTAGGCGGCGACCCTCACACCTACGAACCGACTCCAGAAGCAGCGGAGTTGGTCACAAACGCAGACCTCATTTTGCGCAATGGCCTCACCTTTGAGGGTTGGCTCAACGAACTCATCCGCTACTCGGGCACCGCGGCTCCTGTGACGCTTATTACCAAAGGAATTGAGCCACTGGGATCAATCAGCTATGCTGGCAGCTCCGATCCACATGCTTGGATGGCAGCAAGCAACGGCTTAATTTATGCCCAGAACATCTACCAAGCCCTCGCAAGTACTTTTCCAGAGTATCAGCAGGAATTTTCTTTTAATTACAAGCTTTATCGCGAGCAAATAGCCGATCTTGATACTTGGATTCGCGATACTGTACGAATGATACCCACCGAGCATCGAGTACTCATTACATCGCACGATGCCTTTCAGTATTTTGGTGAAGCTTATGGACTTCGACTTGAAGCTATCTTAGGCACCAGCACCGATGCAGATGCCCAGACGAGCGACGTAGCTCGGGTAATTGCGCTCATTACAGAACAAAACGTCCCAGCAGTATTCATTGAATCCACCGTCAATCCAAAACTGATCCGCCAAATTGCGGATGATACTGGAGCGAGGATTGGCGGGAGCTTATACAGTGACTCCCTCGGCGATGAACTGAGTCCTGCGCCGACCTACCTCGAAATGTTACGCTACAATACCCGCACAATTGTGAGAGGACTATCTGGTAATATTGCTCAAGGCGCCGATGATGGATTTGCAGAGGAGGAAGGATCTATACCCTTACTCGTAGGCACACTTTTACTCGTCTTCGCTCTCGGATTTTTAATAATGTTTCGCTATGGACAAGAGTAGTGATGCCCCAGCTATACAAGTAGAAGCGCTCAATGTTTCTTACGACCGCAAGCGTGTACTTTCGGCAGTCTATCTCACGCTCGAAAGCGGACATGTGTATGGCCTGCTAGGTCCTAATGGCGCTGGAAAATCAACGCTATTTAAAGCTATTCTAGAGCTGATAGATATTGACACGGGTAGAGTAAGTATACACGGTGAGCCACTCGAATCTCAGCGTAAAAATGTGGTGTATGTCCCGCAGCGTGATGATATCGATCTAACCTTTCCAGCAACGGTGTATGATGTGGTGCGCATGGGGCGTTTTCCGCACGTGCGCATGCTGCGTGGCCTGAGCAAAGCCGATCGTGCCGCTATTGCTAATGCTCTCGAAAAACTCGGTATTGCTCACCTCAAGGATCGTCAAATCGGTCAACTTTCTGGTGGCCAGCAGCAGCGTGTTTTTCTTGCTAGAGCAATGGCCCAAGAGGCAGACATTTGGATGCTCGACGAACCCTTTGTCGGAGTAGATGCAACCACTGAGGCACGCATCATGGAAATTTTGCGCGACTTAGCTGCGCAGGGGCGTACAGTAGTCGTTATTCATCATGATTTATCTACTGTAGCAGCATATTTTGATCGCGTGATTTTACTCAATCAACGTATCGTTGCCTTTGGTGACACTTCACAGGTGTACACTGATCAGCGCGTCGCAGAAACTTACGGGAGCAATACGGCAATAGAACATCGCACCAATTTGCTGTAATTGTACTGTTCATTAAGTTAGTTGGACAGTCTCGTAAAGCTCGGGGATTTCAATATTTTGAAAGCCTGATTGAAGTAATTGTCCCTTGAGAGCTGCTTGTGCATCAATTTCGCCATGCACGAGGAAAGTCTTTTTGGCTCCTTTTTGATTGTCGAGAAAGCGTTCGAGTTCGGTACGGTCGGCATGGGCGCTGAAGCTGTCCATGACTTCGACTTTGGCGTTGACTTGTACCTCTTGGCCGAAGAGTTTGATGGTTTCGTCGCCATTGCGCAAGCGAGCGCCAGGAGTACCAGGTGCGCAGTAGCCGACGATGAAGGCAGTGTTGCGGCCATCGGCAAGTTCGTTGAAAAGGTGATGCTTGATGCGACCTGCATTTGCCATTCCAGAACTAGCGATGATTATTGCCGGACCTTTGACCCGATTGATAGCTTTTGATTCCTCAACTTTACGCGTGTAGGTAAGGCTATTGAATCCGAACGGATCATCATCCATCAGGAGATACTCGTG
Source organism: Saprospiraceae bacterium (assembly GCA_965213735.1). Taxonomy (GTDB): domain Bacteria; phylum Bacteroidota; class Bacteroidia; order Chitinophagales; family Saprospiraceae; genus CALDTK01. The sequence continues at coordinate 2,529,813 of CBDCAB010000006.1, read as the reverse complement.
CAAATCCTGATCATAGCATTCCGGATGACTGCCGTAGATAGTCGTGGCGTTAATGGCTAGCGGCGAGTCGACGAAGACAGGAATTCTACTCGGAAGTTTACCTTCATTTTCGAGTTGGTCGAGTAGGTACACGATCTCCTGGGTGCGCCCGACACTGAAGGCGGGTATGAGGAGCTTTCCTTTCCTGTTGATGCAGGTATCGTGAATTATTTTGAAGAACTTATTTTTCTCAGCAGGAAGGTCTTCGTGGTTGCGATCACCGTAGGTACTTTCGGTGAGGAGAAAGTCTTGCTCTTTCATCTGTTGCGGGTCGCGCAGGATTGGTCGCTCGGGCCTTCCGACATCGCCTGTAAATCCTACGCGAATTTCTTCAGTGCCTCGACCGCCAATCCGCAGACTGACGCTTGCTGAGCCGAGTATATGTCCGGCATCCCGAAACTCGAGGTGTAGCTTGTTGGCCAACTCGATGGTGAGGTCGTAGGGCAGCGCCACGAACTGTCGCAGGGCGAGTTGGACATCTGTTTTTGTGTAGAGCGGTTCGCGTGGCTCGAAATTGCCGGTGCCGTGCTGCTTGGTTTTGCGTTTGTTGTAGTAGGCTGCGTCTTTCTCTTGAATGTGGGCAGAGTCGAGCAGCAGGATAGTGACGAGACTACGCGTGGCGTGGGTGCAGTAGATTTTCCCTTTGAAGCCATCACGGACGAGGCGTGGAATTCTTCCACAATGGTCGATATGTGCATGACTCAGCACCATGATATCCACCTCGGCTGGGTCGAATTTCCAGGTCTTGTTGAAGTCTTCCATTTCAAGGCTATAGCCTTGGTAAAGGCCACAGTCGAGCAAGACTTTCAGTCCATCGTCGAGGGTGAGGAGGTGGCACGAGCCGGTAACGACGCGTGCTGCTCCATGAAACGCTAGCTGCATGGTGGGAAGGTACACCGTGCAGTGTCTGCTAGTGCTTGGGCTGGTGGGGAGCGATCAAAGCTGTGGGTGGTGGCGTTCTTCCCGCATGCCTTCTTTAGCTATTATTCCGGACATTCACATGCGCCAGAGTGTTTTTCAGCACGCGCTCGATTTGCGAGAGCAGGGTCATCCGGTGGTGTTGATTGGTGACTATGTGGATAATGGTCCTCGCGCCAATGATCCGAAGTTTATTCGTAGGATATTTTCATTTTGTCGGGAATATGGTGCAGTTCCTTTGATAGGCAATCACGATCTTGCCTATTTATATCCGCATGAGCTCAGCTTTCGCAAAAACGGCTATGAGGAGGAGAATGCTGCGGAAATAGCAGCTGTTTATGATGAATTTCGTAGCATTTTCAAGTATATCTACCGGGTAGATCATTATCTTATTTCCCATGCGGGTGTATCGAGTACGTTTGCGCAGTGGATAGCGCGTAAGTATAATGTAGAAGGTTTAGATAATTTGATTCATTACATTAATGAGCACCGTCCTCCTGAGTTGTTTTGGTGTTCTCCTCACAATGAAGGTGATGATCCCTTTGATGGACCGACGTGGCTGCGTTTGCCTCAGTATACGGGTGCTTTTGAGAAGGAGGGTATTACGCAGGTGGTGGGTCACAGTTCGCAATCGACTATTCGCTTAAAGCAGAATTTGTTGATGATTGATGTTCGCTTGCCCTTGTTGGTGGAGTGGGTTTAGGTTGTTGTGCCTGGCGGGCTGGCAAGTTCGGTTACGCGTGCTTTAGCGCGCACTACCTTCACCCAGCCCCTAGTCCCTAGCATCCAGCCCCCAGCCCCCAGCCCCCAGCATTTTTACAACCCCAGCCCGTCTGACCTACGGTCAAACAAACTGGCCGAGCACATGGTGGACCTAACCGGCCCACTGAGTTAGCCCCCAGCTCCCAGCTCCCAGCTCCCAGCATCCAGCATCCAGCATCCAGTTTTTTTTACAAGCCCAGCCCGTCTGACCTACGGTCAAACAAACTGGCCGAGCACATGGTGGACCTAACCGGCCCACTGACCCCGGCGGGCTGGCAAGTCCGCCATGTGAACGGCCGGTCTGGCGTAAGGCGAGCCTGAAGCCGGGCTGGGCGATCCTACGGTCAAACAAACTGGCCGAGCACATGGTGGACCTAACCGGCCCACTGACCCCGGCGGGCTGGCAAGTCCGCCATGTGAACGGCCGGTCTGGCGTAAGGCTAGCGCTAGCGAGCCTGAAGCCGGGCTGGGCGATCCTACGGTCAAACAAACTGGCCGAGCACATGGTGGACCTAACCCGCCCACTGACCTAGCCCCCAGCCCCCAGCCCCCAGCTTTTTTTACAACCCCAGCCCGTCTGACCTATGGTCAAACAAACTGGCCGAGCACATGGTGGACCTAACCGGCCCACTGACCTAGCCCCCAGCCCCCAGCCCCCAGCCCCCAGCTCCCATTTCTGAGTCCACTCTAAAAAGTCGGTGACAAGTGCTAGATTGAAGCCATGTTTCGCAAAAGCCCGGCTGGCAGCCAGACAGGTCTCTTTACAGAGATTACGCAACACTTCCCTGGTCGTCGCCAGAATTATCTTCAGGATAAGAGCGCTTGGCACAATGTGTTTGCCAAAGAGGTTGTCTCACGTATAGACGAACAGATTTTTGATGTCCTTTACGATAGCGGTATAGGTCGCCCTAACGGCTCGATCCGCGTGCTCGTCGGTATGACTATTCTTAAGGAAGGTCATGGCTGGACTGACCAACAGCTCTTCGAGGCTTGTGATTACAACGTGCAAGTCATGCGCGCCTTAGGATTATGTAACCTCGATGAGCAGGTGCCCTGTCCAGCCACCTACTACAACTTTAAGGCAGCCTTGGCCAGGCATGCCGAAGACACCTCTGGTTTTGAAGCGCGCATCGAGGGGGACGGACCGGAGGTGGACGCCCTCAACACCGCTATTGATGAGCGCAACCACGAACGTGCTCAACACCAGGATTTGATAGGTCGCACCCTCGCGCTTGTAACGCGCGGTCAAGCCACCAGCTATAATATCGCCGGGCGCTCGCTGCGCATGGACTCCAAGCTGTTTAAATCTAACATTGTCACCGGCAACCGGCTGCAGCTCGTATTGGAGACGGTGCGTACATGGATAAACATGCACCAGGGGTTCTACTTTGAACCAGGAGCGCTTAGTGAGCAACAGCACGCCATCGTCGAGCGACTCAAGGTGAAGAGTGCGGCCAACCTTGCCTTTCAGCTCTCTAAAGAGCAGGCTGCCACGATGCTGCGTGACCTGGGTTATATACTGCGCTACATCATCGAGGTAGGTAGAGATGAGGATGACGGCCCAGGTGACGATGACCTGCAGAGCTTATGGCACACCCTGCGTCGCGTGTACACCGACCACTACGTCGAAGTAACTCGTCAGACTAAAGCTAAGTCGCTACCGCGGGTATCGTTGGACGATGAGTCTGACAGTATGGCCACCACCTCCACCACTACCACCGATGCCGATGCCGACGCACCTGAGACTGAGGGTACTTGCGTCGCGCCAGAGGCATCGAATACTCCCATCGTCGAACCTGTGGATCAAGACCAAATCCCCAGTGGTTCAGTTCAGTCGGTACACGATCCTGAGGCCGCTTATCGCAGGAAGGGTCGCGGCATCAACCAACAAGCCATCTCGGGCTATCACGCCAATATTACCGAGACTTGTGATGACTCCGATGTCCTTCGATTGATCACCTCTGTGGAGGTAGGTCCAGCTAATCAAAACGAGAGTTCATTCATGGCTGGTGCGCTTGAGCAAACCAGGGAGGTGCTAAGCGATGTGAACTTGCAGGCAACCACTGAGGATGTTGGCCCGAGGAACGTGTATACCGACGGTGGGTACGACAGCAAGGCCACCCGGCTCATTATGCTCGGTAAGGTCTCGGGTGCTGAGGACCCACTTACCGAAAGCTCACCTACCGAACCAACCGACCTGGAGTTGTCGTCATCGAAGCTGCGCGAAGAGTTCCGGTGGATCCTTGATAAAATTAAAGGACGTGCACATGCCTTCAAAATCAGGCGCTTGGCTGCTGGGCAAGTTGATCCTGCACAAGGCGAGGGGCGCGCGCACTATTCAGCAATACGCCTGGATACGGGAGAGGTGTGTAAGGTGAGCTTTTCGCATAGAGCAGGTAAATACATGCTGAAGTACGACAAGCGCAGGGCGTACTTTACCCCTGACGAAATTGCGGAGTACGTGCAGATCCAAGAGTTGATAGACGGCACCGAAGGCTATAATCGCAGCAAACGGCCAGAGGTAGAGTCAACGATTCATGAGGTATTTTGCAAGCTGAAGCGCGGGGTGAAGGTGGCCTATAGAGGACTTCACAAGTCACGCACCTACGTATACTGTCGAGTTATGTGGGCCAATATGTCGAGAATTGCGCGACATGAGCAAGAGCTGGCGCTAACGCAGCGGGGGTAGAGGGCAAACCGTCGATTTGGCGAAAAAGGCATGAGCTGGGGCACATAAGTGCGACGTAAGAACTTCAAATCTTATAGCAAGAATTATAATTCTTACCGAGTGTTAAGCTTAGAATGCCTGCAAACAGCTGCACTTATTAGCCAGTTGCTCGTGCTTTAGCAGAAAAAGTGCCTTTTTAGGGCGGACTCATTTCTCACTTCCCACTTCCCATTTCTCACCTCCCACTTCCCACTTCTCATTTCCCACTTCCCATTTCCCACTTCCCATTTCTCACCTCCCCACCACCAAATTACAACTATCCTCTCCGCTACTTGCCAAGTATGCATCAACCTCAGGCAGCGTGGTAGGTAGCAGCGCTCCTTCGGCACTTATTTCGTGAAGCTGTAGACCTGCCGCAAGTAGGGTGTCGATAGCAGTACGGTGGGCAGTATTGCCCCGACTCGTAGCGAGGTATTCTATGCAAATTAAAGGAGGATAAGTCCGCTGCAAAAGACGCTTCATGCCAGCAACACAGGCATCTTCGGCTCCTTCAACGTCGATCTTGATGAAGTCTACCCGCTGATCACCAAGCAACTCATCTAGAGCTAGGGCACGTACTTCAACTTCCTGCCCAGGATGCGCTGCCAACCACTGCGAATCTGCAAATTGCTGCGGACGAAGCGTATTGTATTCAGAATAAGCAACAGGAAATTCTGTAAACCTTAATTTCCCCTTTTTATCACTCACCGCTATGTGATAACACTCCGCCTGCGGAAAGGAAGCTAAATTGCGTGTCAACACCTCATAAGTACCCAGTGCTGCTTCTACCGCGAGCACCCGACCCTCAGCGCCCACCAAACTCGCCGCTAAACCACTGTAAAATCCAAAATGCGCTCCTACATCAATAAAGGTGTCGCCCGGCTGAAGCGTTTCGATGAGTAGCCGGGCTAAACGCAGTTCAGACACATGACCCTTGGCTCCGAGCAAGTACACATCCATGCCCGCTGGCAAAATCACTTGGAGGGGCTGGTCGTATATGGTTTTGGCGAAAGCTGACCTGCCCTCTTGGCGATGCCGATACAGCACGTGCCGATGCCACTGCGCACGCGTATACCGCACTGGATTGTGGAGCAAACGCTGCATCTTCCCAGCCTCAGCCAAGCGCTGCGCCGACAACAAACGACTGCGCAACTCGGTGCGCGAAGGATATTCGTGTGGAGCAGGGGTAAAAGCTGACACCGCGGCAAGGTAAGCGCACAACTCAAGTCCGCGAATCAACGTATTGATCGCACCTTGCCATTAGCTCGATACCCTATGCAACTCCGCACCACCTTCATCACACTCGTTTGGCTGCTAGCAGCAAGCTTGAGCCACGCCCAAGATACGCTCGATCATGCGCTGCTGTGGCGAGTCGAAGCCCCCGGTAGCACCGTCGCACCAAGCTACCTGTTTGGTACCATACACCTTATCGGAGCTGATGATTTTCTCATCTCCGACAGTCTCATGCAGGTACTCAACCGCGCCGAATCCGTAACCTTTGAGATCGACCCGGCGGATATGAAAAATCCTGCCGTAGCCATGCAACTCATCCCCAAGGCATTTATGCGAGGTGATACGAGCCTGCGCGACCTACTGACCACCGAACAGTACGCTAAGGTTAGCGAACATTTTAGTGACTTAGGTTTGCCAATGATGTTTCTCGATAAGGTAAAGCCTATGTTTTTGAGCATGCTCGCTGGCATGGATGGACTCGACCTGAGCGGCATGATGAGCGGTGAGGAAAGCAGCGATGTGAAGAGTTATGAATTTGAACTCGATGCAATCGCCCGCAAAAGCAACAAAACCATTGCTGGTCTCGAAACGGTCGATTTTCAAATGGGGCTCTTTGATTCTATTCCCTACCGTCATCAGGCGCAGATGCTGCTCGATGCCATCGACGCAGCGCCCGGCGAAAACGCCAGCCAACTTGAGGAGCTGACGCGTATCTACATGACTGGCGATGTGGACGCGATGTATGTAATGACTACCGGCACCGAGCATGGTGGCGTAGGCGGATTTGAGAAAATGCTGCTCGTGAACCGCAATCGCAACTGGATTGGCCCGATAAAAGAACAAGTTGCCACAGGGCCGACGCTATTTGCAGTCGGAGCAGGCCATCTTGGCGGACCAGAAGGTGTTGTGCGTTTATTGCGGGCCGAGGGCTACACCTTAACTCCGCTCAGTATTCGCTAATTATATTGTCGCTTTTTCATCCCAGCCGCTTATGATCAGAGTTTACTTTTTCGCGCTCGCTACCTGTTTAGGCGGTGTTTTGGCGCAAGCCCAATCAGCACGCATTGACGCAAACGTAAGCCAGCAACTTGCCTCCGCAGGCGCGGCTGATGTACTCGTGATGTTTGCGGACTATCCCGACCTAAGTGCTGCAGCTAGCCTAGCCACTAAAGAGGAAAAAGGTCGGTATGTAGTTGGCGCCTTACGGCAAAACTTCAAGCGACACGCAGCTTTTACAGCCAAACTTGCTGCTCGAGGGGTAGCCCATCGCGAATACTGGGTGGCCAATGCCGTATTTGTGCCCGCAGCTGATGCGCGGCTCGTGCACGACCTGGCAAATGAACCTAATGTAGAACGCATTGCGAGTCTCAACAACTGGTCGCTCGACTTGCCCGAGCAACCGCAACCACCTACTACAGAAGCATTTACCCTCCAATCGCGCAGCGCAGCCGTGACTCCAGAGTGGGGGCTGCGCTACATGAATGTGCCCGACGTGTGGGCCATCGGCGTGCGTGGTGCAGGCGTGGTGGTAGGCGGACAGGACACGGGCTACGACTGGACGCACCCTGCTCTCCAAACAAAGTACCGCGGCTATATCAGTGCCGATAGTGCAGATCATAATTATAATTGGCATGACGCGGTGCACGCGATTTCGCCTAATAACAGCGAGCCCAATGCTGCCTGTGGCTATGATGTGCAAGAACCTTGTGATGATAATGGTCATGGCACCCACACGATGGGTACGATGGTCGGGGAGACTGATACTATACAAATGGGTGTTGCACCCGAAGCTGAGTGGATTGCTTGCCGCAACATGGATCGTGGGGATGGAACTCCGCAACAATATTTGGAATGTTTTCAGTGGTTTATTGCGCCGACAGATTTGAATGGTGAGAATCCACTGCCCGAGAAAGCTCCACATGTCATTGCTAATTCGTGGCACTGTCCGCTGAGTGAAGGTTGTGACTCTACGACCTATCCTGCCTTTGGTTTGGTAGTGAGTGCGCTGCGGGCTGCAGGTGTGGTTGTGGTGGTGTCGGCTGGCAATGCGGGTCGCAGTGGCTGCAACACGGTGGTGCCTATTCCAGCGCGTGTGCCGGGTGCCATAGCGGTGGCTGCTCATGACAGCCTGGGCAACATTGCGAATTTCAGCAGTCGTGGTACAGCTGATGATTCGCTGGCAGGTCCTGACATTGCTGCTCCGGGAGTCGCGGTGTTGTCTAGCATACCTGGCGAGAGGTACCGTGTCTTTAGCGGTACGAGCATGGCGGGTCCGCACGTGGCGGGTGTGGTGGCGCTGATGATATCTGCGCGTCCTGAACTTGCGGGTCAGGTAGATACAATTGAAGCGCTGTTACTTCGCTCGACGATTGAGCGTTTGCCTCCTGCGAGTGATTCGTGTAGTGCGCCGGGCGCGACGAGTCCCAATGAGGTGTTTGGGCACGGTACTGCCAATGCTAACATTGCCGTTGCGGCTGCGCTTGCGTGGGGTGGTTTGGTTTCGGGTACAGCTTCCGCCAAAACCCTAGATGCCAGCGTGATGCCCAATCCTGTAGGTCGCGGCTTTACGCTTGAGCTACCTCCTGCGGCTGTAGGTGGTACGCTTAGCATTGTCGATGCTACAGGCAGGCTCGTTTTTCAGCGCCGCGTGAGCAGTGAGCGTATGGATGTTTACAGTGCTGATTGGCCTGCAGGCGCGTATGCGTATCGGGTGGTGAGTGAGGCTGGCAGTGTGAGTGGGCTGTTGGTGCGGTAGGGGGGAGGGTTTACGCATCAACCCAAGCCTGTTCTAGCGTGGTCCCCCCTCCGCCCCCAAGGGTGAACAAGCGGCTGTTTTGTTTGGCTGCCGCCTTGGGGTGGCTGTTCTGGGGGCTGGTTCGGGGTGATGGTATCGCAAGTTCGCTGCGCTCACCGCAATGGGCCGCAAGGTTCGCAAGGGCTGGTTCGGGGTGATGGTATCGCAAGTTCGCTGCGCTCACCGCAATGGGCCGCAAGGTTCGCAAGGGCTGTTCGGGGTGATGGTATCGCAAGTTCGCTGCGCTCAACGCAATGGGCCGCGAGGGTGGAGGAGATGGCTATACGGTTTATTGCATCGCTGCTTTACGGCATCTTACCTGCTCCGTGTACCTCCGTGCAAACCCTCCGTGTGAGAGGCGTCATATACATCTTAGGCTATATGTACCTGAACCGTCGCTTCTACTGACATGCATCAGGATCTGCGTAGGACGAGGATTTATCTAGCAATTGGCTTTTTGGTGAAGCAACGGTTCTTACTTCTCGCTTGGAGCCCCGCAATGTCTCCTCCGTGCTTCCTCCGTGCAAATGTAGATTTCAACTGCAAAGTGCGCCACCCTAGAACGGGGTAGTTCTGATGCGTAAATCCTGCCCCCCCCCGCTCCCAAGGGGGAACAAGCGGCTGTAGCTGATTGGCTGCCGCCTTGGGGTGGCTGTTCTTGCGTGGTCCCTCATCCAGGCCTTACGCATCAAATGGTATAACCTACCTATTGCTACCGGAATTAAGATAGGACCGGCTCTCAGTCAGGTGCTGGGTTAGCAAAGTCTGCGAAATTTTCTACCGGATTAGCCTCAAACCTTTTGGAGACACCGACGAAGATTCGGCGGCAGATTTTGATGCGTAAGTCCTGGGCCCTTCCTCTCTGCCAATATTGGCTTTGCAGCCGGTAAAAAGTGGACCTTTGTAGCGGGCCCTGGAGTGGGAAGAATTAGCAATCTTTCTGAATCTCGAAACGCTGTTGCTCAATTCTTACTGATTGGAGATGCTGGGCTCATGTACCGGTTGGACAATAAGACTAGAGTTACTCATCTGCTAGTCCTGTCAGTATCCCAAACCTTTACATCTTATCGATATCAGCAACTCGGCCAACAGGAAATAGCGGACATACACCATACGAGATTTAGTATTGGATGGATCAGGGCCTTTAGAAATGGAGACAATCAGAAGCGTGCGAGGAAGAATGTGAAGCGGATTCAATCTTGATACCCTCGGACCATTCGTAGAGATAATTTTAGTCAACTAACCAACCTATTTGCGCCTGAATACTCGGCCATTACTATCAACAGCAGCGTGGTATATCACGCCATAGATGTGCTAATTGCTCTCAAATCTTCACCACCCTCAGCACCCCTCTTGCCTTCCCATCTAGCGAGCGAACCACGAGCACATACATGCCCGATGCCCACGCCTCCGCCTCAGCTACCTCCAATTGCCCATCTGCCGTCTGCTCTTGCCACACGCGCTGTCCAGTCGCCAAGCTATGAATTGTCCAGTGTACACCTCCGCCGCCAAGGGCAGCGGCTAGGGCGGTAGAACCACGTGCAGCATCAATTCGTGCACGTAAGGTGCCTGAGAATGGATTGGGAGCGATAAGGTCTATACGAGTCTGCTCAGCTAGGTTGCTGCCAAAAGGCTGAGTACTGCTACTCGTGGTATCTATAGTAACTCGATAGTCTATCACCAGGTCACAGCCCTGTGCCCCAGCGTTGGGAAAAGTGACCGTAAAAGAAGTATCAACTGCCCCGATGACAACACCAGAAAGTGTATCTCCGGTCATAGCCACCGCATCTACACTTACAGAGTCGTGAGGAAGCAGGCGAACCGCTACCGTAGAAGCCGAGTCGCAGCCAGGGGTAAGTACAGAAGGAAAGCTCGCTGTGTAGCTCGCCACTGCTGCCGGGCGCAGCACATCGTGCACCAGGATCGGCTCACCTTGACAAGTCTCAATTGTATCGAGGGTGGGCTGGACAAAGGAATGGATGGTGAGGGTATCTCGGTAGGTACGACATGGGTGTTGGTAGGCACTAGCGATGAAGACGCTCCCCGATGCAAAACCTGCTGGCGTCATGCGCACCTCTATGGTATCACCGGTCGTACCTGACCTGCGCTGACCGACAATTTCCAGACCCGGTCCGGCAGAAAAGCTAACCGCTGTAGCATCGAGGTATGCCGTTGTTGGAATGGCAAGCTGAGCTGATTGACCACACGCCAAGGCGTTTTTTGCGGCGATGAGCCGTGCCCTGGGCTTTCGCATGCTTGGCAGGTCTACCGGTATAATGGGATAATGCACGACACCAGCGCCAACCCATTCCTCTTGGAATATGGTAGTTGTATCAATATCAAGTCCGTCAGGATTGGTAATTTCTATAACTTTACCATAGCCCCAGTACATTCTCCCGTTTGGGCCAACGCCGACATCCCACCGGCTCATTTCTAGTCCTGAGACAGCGACGGTATCACCGGGTGGTGGCAGTAATGGATCTGCGCTGAGTGCTTCTGGCGAGTCTAGCTTTTGCCGGATTAGCGTGATCAGTGGATTGGAGGGAATAGAATCTTCGAAGTTGAATGCGTAGATATAATCTCCACGAGGAGAAAACCGGGTGCCATATATTCCTTCGCCTTGTAACACCGCGTCTCGTTGAAAAGTAGCCTTTCCAGTAATTGCATCGAAATTCCAGAGCTCTACAGGCGCGTGTGAATCAAAGAAAAAAAACGGTATATCCTCAGGTTGTCTAGCCACTGCAATTCTATCGCCAGAGGGTGATAGATGAAGGTTTGTTATATGTTGATAATAGTGGGTAAATGGAAATCCGTCCTGAAAGGGAGCGGGGCCTGCTCCTCCACCTAAGGAGACTACGGGGGTTGTATCTAGTCCCGTAGATGAAAGTCTGAAGGCATAAATCCGTGGCGAAGGAAAAATAGTCGTAGACAGAATCCACCAGCCATCACCCGATGGATGCCTCTGTGCAGCCCAAGCATGTGCGCCTCCTTCAAATAATATAGAGTCGAATGCAGAAAAGTCTCGAGTAAACACATTGTAAAGCGCAAAGTATGCTTTGCGAAAGGGAAAGCACAACGAGTCAGTTGAGTTTCCGGTTTCAGTATAAAACATCCACAGTCTCTCAGGATTAGTTTGAGAAGGGGAAGCAGGATCAGGCAGCAAGAGATGCTGCATATGTAATCCTCTAAGATCTCCTCTGGCACACCTTTGATGATTTGCAAAAGTATCAGTAGTGAGTTGACGGTAATCGGAATCAAATAGGGCTGTACCTGAAAAAGTATACTTAGCCTTTGCGTTTAGACCAGCAATATATGAGAATTGAGTTCCATCTCCCGGGAAGATGCCGAAAGGAAGTGGTACCGATAAATCGTCCTCATCGGTGATATGAATAATTGCTGAGCCCGTATCTGGGAATTCCATTTCATAAAGCACATCGCTTATGCCATCAATTCCCCACCAGCGGTCGAGCTTTGGGATGGTGTCGCACTGGCTGTGTAGCAAGAGCGGGAAAGAGCCAAGCGCAACAACACCTAACAAAAGTTTTGCAAACATCACAAGCGATTTTTCTTTAAGGTACCGTGAACCAGGTAGTGGTCGATGACATTCACCAAACATGGAAAAGGTGGATGAGGAACCTTACACAGGTACATCTACCCCACCGCTATTCCAAAACCGTCACCAACCCTTGTCATCATGCAAGTTACACCATACCCTAGCCATCTGCAAACAATTTTCCAATCATTGAAGGTTGTTGCCTTCTGTACCATTGGTGTATTGACCTCATCTCACCTCGCCTATGGGCAAGGTACATCTCCGGCAATCGACATAGATGAAGTGACTCTGTGGACTGGTTTAGCCAATTCTGCAAGTTTATTCTAGAGTAATGAAATCTATTTCGCGTAATATGCTCATTATTTATATAGGATAGTTAATATAGAAGATTTAACTTACCCCGTATTAGAGAATCTCTTTAGATGCTTCGCGCGGCTTAACCTGCTTTATTTTCTAGATATACAGCTTTTATGTTGATTTTACCTACTCAATCACCAACTCATTCAACGGCACATTAAAGCCAATGCGATACACAGGATTTCGCCAATCCAGTCGATCGTCTTGATTGCCGACAGCTATATCCGCTCTGAAAAATCTTGCCGGGCCAAAGCCAATGTTGCTGAGTGCAGCGCCTAGCTCGTAGTGCTCGCGCTCATCGTCAGCGATTGCAATGCCCGCAGCTCGGATAATTACATTCCAACCCAGACGCCGCAGCACAGGCAACTGCCGCCAAAGGAGGCCATTGAAGTTGTGCTCAACCACCCCATTGACCCACGGTTGGTCTGTAGTGAGACCGTAGTGGGGGAGGGCCAGAAAGCGCGTGAGGTAGTCGCTGTAGTTGTTGATCAACAACTCGCTGCCGGCAAACTGATCGAGATCAATGGTGAATTGCGTACCTGCAAAGAACACATTGGCACCTGTCGCTACACGAGCGCTAAACTTGCCTAAACGCCTCACTTGAATCTCCTCTTTGCGCACACTCGCGCCGACGAAGAGATACCCTATGCGCGTGCTGAAGGGATTGTCAATTTCAAAGCCATACCTCCAATTGAAGCCCAGGGTAGGCCACTTACTCGGTAATGCCGTGTAGCTATCGGGACGCACGAGAAACTGCCGACCAGGTGTAAAACTCAGTCCGCCAAAGTAGCGGAGTATCGTGTGGGTCTGCAGGCGATCGTTGAAATCGATTTCTCCAGTGGAGCCATTCGGGAAGTTTGGGGTATAGCGCCGAGATTTCTTGCCGAAGCTGTATTCCGTCTCATTGGCGCGCGGCAGACGTTGTTCAAAAATCAAGGCGTGGTTGAGGTCTGCGAGTGGAAAGTTCTCCTTGTCCTTTAACTGCGTGGTGTGTTCTACCTGCACGAAACGACTTTCATAGAGCTTCAGCGGGTTGCGGTGGCGGGAGAGGCTAAGGCCTGCATTGAAAAAAGCGTCAACAGGATTGAAACGGTGATAGTCTTTTAATGCCCTTCCGCCGCTGAGTGCTAGTTCGGTGCCGTACTTTTTGCTGAATAGGTAAGCGGCGCGAGCAGTAGGATAGAATTGCTCATCGGCCCAGCCATACACGAGCGCGCTTTCCAGCGTGAGGAGTCGAGAAGCTTCCTCGTCGGCAGCTTTCGTGTACTTGAGCCCTACGCCAAGCTGCAATCCAGTGACGGAATGAAAGCCATTCTTGCTGATCGGCGACTCGAAGGTCCACTGGGTATTTTTCCGCCAGTTGGAGTAGGTGTAGCCCGTGAGTGCGCCAAAGTCAAACTCATTGCGTTTGGCCTGGACACTGTCGCGGTAGGCAGGAGAATTTACCCGCTGTTGGATGCTGTCTTTACGGGTATAATCCAGCTGCTCAGCTGACGTCAGCGGTATAGGTCGCGCTTCCCAAAGGGTGCTGTCGACGAGATTTGATTCAGGCAGAATTTCAGTTCTCGTTTTGCCGAAAGGTGAAACTGGCCAATCAGGATTATAATCGAAGTTGGAATAAACAGCTGCAAAGATCCCCCTGATGCGAAAGCCCATAAAATTAATCACCGGCTCGAGGCGGCGCTGCATAATCTGCCAGCCCGCATCTTCGCGCTGACGGTAACTCTGCGAGAGGTAAAGGGTATCAAGTCCACTCGCATTGAGAGTGCCACCGACCAGGTATAAATCCGCATCTAATAAATGATAAGTAGAATCTTCGATATATAATGTTCCATGATAGGCAGGACTCATCGCGTTGCGTGGCGTGACATCGATCTTGTAAACAAGACGGGCATTCTCCGCTCTCCGCGAGCCAAGGAGTGCAAAGCGGTAAGTAGAGGGCGCGTTTTCAGCAATTGGACTCAATATTGGCGTGTTATAATCCGTGGTCCGCTGATAAAGATCAAAGTCGAGAACGGCCGCAGAATTATATGAATAACCTCGTGGACTTCCACTGACCTTTGAAGCCGTGACTGTCTCACGAATATTATCCGGTTGCTCAAATTGCAAGGTTGAGTATGTTTCTGATAAATACACAATGCCAGCTCGGCTAGAATCGAGTACTCCACCCATGTCGCCCAGTTCCTGTCCCATAATTTTAGTTGGAGCCTCATCAATCTTAAATTGTCCTTTGACGTAAACATCTACTTCATAGCGCGGGTCTGCCCGCAGGTACTGCTCACGCCTGGCGGCAGCTTCACGCATGATGCGGTAGGCTGGATCTTCGGCGTTGGCACTCACAGTGGCTTCACCTAAGTTGTAAGTCGCTGGCTCAAGCTCAAAATTCATTGTTGTTTCGGCTAGAGCCGCATCGACGGCAATGCGTAGGGGTTCGTAGCCGATATAGCGCGCCTCGATGGCTGTAGCACCTGCTGGGAGGCTGAGGCTGTAGGCGCCTTCTAGCGAGGCTGTAGTGCCACCCTGTGCGCCCACCAGCGTGATAGTCGCAAATGGTAAGCGTTCGCCATCGGCACTGCTCACGGTACCAACTACGGTTTGTGCAAAGCCCGACTGCTGCGCCACCAAGAGCATAAAAAGCCAGCTGTACCGTAGCTGGAGACGGATTTTGAAGCCCATTCGAGTGCAATTTGAGTTTAGAAATCTCCAACCAAAGATGTGCAGCTTGGTGACTTTGTTGGCGATAAGTTGCGAAGGTGAGAACGGCACTAACACACATCAGTCCAGCAAGTCGTATAGGTTGGGCAAAGTGCTAACCGGCAAGGCAATCTCCACTACCAGACACGGCCTAGGCTGGAGGAGACTAATGGGAAGAGTAGAACGTTCGAAAAATACCCGGATGTTGGTATATCGTAGATGTGCACCACTCGTCTTAAGTTTGATATACCTAGAGCAATTTTGGTCATGGCCGTGATCTTGTGGCTCGCTGGTACTCTGCGCTAAATGTTGCACTACGCATCGTGGTGTTCCTTGTGCAACGCGCTGTATTCAACGGCGAAACGACGCCTTGTTCAGCACTAATTTAGGAACAGTCTTTTTGGAGGGTACAAATGTTACAGACTCTATAATCTAGGCGAAAAGTTTACTGCCTACTTAAACTCAGCGTTACGTTTGGTTTGTCTCAGTGTAACTGTTCAGCTATCGCCAGACCCTCAGGCCAGTTCGCTGCGCTCTCGGCTCAGGGTGACGGCTCTGCTTGTTTTGGAATAGGTGATCAGTTACGTCTCAGTCAATCGTCAGCACGTATTGCTTTCCCAGTTCTTAAAAACCTTTGTGTTTGTTGTCAAAAATTTCTTTTCACATGAAGAATTATCTCGCAGCTAACATAATCTTTTGGCTTTTGCTCTCGCATAGCTCGTATGCCCAACTTAAGGTGGTGTATGCGGAAGACCAAGATTTAGCGGGTGTGCTTGCTTCTGCTGGCCTACCTGCAAGCGAAGTAGCAAAACTTTCGGCTGCACAACAAACTCGATACTTTACCTTAGAAAGCAGCTCCCTCGGAAGCAGTTTCTCGCTATGCGCGGCATGTCCAGAGAATGTAAACTTGGATTTAACGGATAATCTGGTTACAAGTTGGGCTACAGCACGTGATGTAACCTATGCATATCCCACAGGATCGCCCTCTGCAGCTCATAAAGTTTATGAGCGGATGAGGCTGGATGTTTGGGTCATTCATACTGCACAAACAAGCACTATAGCAGGCTATGATGTAATCAAAGCTACACTTAAAAGTCATCCCTCTGTCGTAGCATGGTTTACTACACAAGTTCCGATCTCTTTTGGTCCAAGTAAATATGGTGGGCTTCCCGGATTGATAGTCAGGTTAGAAGCGGGCTCTTCTATTTATAGTCTCCATACTTTGGAGAAGACTAGTCTCTCATCCGCGTTAGCTCTACCATCATTTACAGAAAGCGCTCGTCTATCTCATGCTGATTACGGGCCCTATCTCAGAAATCATTGGGATGAGTTATTAGCAAATCAAGCTCGCTTTCTGAACTCTGGCGAGTGAGGCTATACTTGGTGCCAGTGGTATGAAGCTGCTTACGCCACTTCGTGCTATCACTGGGCCATTCTCGGCGGGTGGTAAGCTCGTGAGGGAGAAATAATTTTAAGAGCATGGACACTTTGTGTCGCCAGCACCTCGTGCTTAGATCGTGGAAAGCTATGAGCGCGTAAGCTACGAGATCAACTTTACCTGCCATTTTTGTGAGAAGCGCCCGCTTCGGCCTGTAAAGGCGATTGTAGGCACCTGGCAGCTGGAGCCAAAGCCGGAGGATTTGTAAAAAAGAGCCTTAGATTTGTAAAGCATGCTTCGACTTGACGAGCTCATACTTTGGGACTTCCGCGCCATTAATAGGTTACGGGTTGAACTACAGCCGTACCTTACTGTTTTAATTGTAGATAATGGAATAGGCAAAACGCCCATTCTTGATTCAAAAGCAATTCTAATGCACGATCAGGGTTCTTGAGACTCGACCTTGAGATAATTTGGATCACCTTTACCATCACGTTTATGAAGGATCTCAACTCGCTCGCTGACCACATTATCACCGCTGCCATCAACGTTCATCGTGCGATGGGGCCTCATCTGTTAGAGAGTGTGTACGTGCAGTGTTTGGCAATAGATTTACGCAAGGCGGGTCTGCATGTCCTCGCAGAAGTGCCTGTACGTGTCTTCTATGACGGCGAAGATGTTGGCACTGCCTATTACATAGATCTGTTGGTAGAGAATCAAGTCGTTATTGAGGCTAAGAGCATCAAGAATTTGCTTCCGCAGCACACCGCTCAAATCTTAACTTATATGCGTTTAGGCGGTTTTGAGTTAGGCTTCCTCTTAAACTTTGGACAAGCTAGGTTAATTGATGGTTTAAAGCGCTTCCGGCTTTAATGGGGCTTTCGCTAAGTGCTAATGCGCCGCTCAAATTTGCTCTTGACGCCCCTCACATGGCGAAGCTCAAAAGAGCCGCACTGAACTGCGCCAACCATTCCAAGGTCAGGCATCAAGTATAGCGCCTATTTACCTTCAGCCTATCGCCTCTGTGATAAACTGCCTAATGTCACGCCTCCCACACGGAGGGACACGGAGATACTGCACGGAGTCGGCACGGAGGGGCCAAGGCTATCGAAGTATTCGACCTTCAGCCTAGCGCCTCCGTGACTCTCCGTGCCCAAAGCGTAGCGCCTCTGTGGGCCTCTGTGAGAAACTGCCTGATGTGACGCCTCCCACACGGAGGGACACGGAGAGTTAGCACGGAGGAGCACGGAGGGGCCAAGGCTATTGAAGTATTCGACCTTCAGCCTAGCGCCTCCGTGACGCTCCGTGCCCAAAGCGTAGCGCCTCCGTGGGCCTCCGTGAGAAACTGCCTAACGTGACGCCTCCCACACGGAGGGACACGGAGAGTTTGCACGGAGGAAGCACGGAGGGGTTTACTATTATCGGAGTATTTGACCTTCAGTCTATCGCCTCCGTGACGCTCCGTGCCCAAAGCGTAGCGCCTCCGTGGGCCTCCGTGAGAAACTGCCTGATGTGACGCCTCTCCCACGGAGGGACACGGAGATGTTGCACGGAGGAAGCACGGAGGGGTTTACTATTATCGGAGTATTAGACCTTCAGTCTATCGCCTCCGTGACGCTCCGTGCCCAAAGCGTAGCGCCTCTGTGGGCCTCCGTGAGAAACTGCCTAATGTGACGCCTCCCACACGGAGGGACACGGAGATGTTGCACGGAGGAAGCACGGAGGGGTTTACTATTATTGGAATATTTAACCTTTAGCCTATCGCCTCCGAGACTCTCCGTGCCCAAAACGTAGCGCCTCCGTGGGCCTCCGTGAGAAACTGCCTGATGTGACGCCTCCCACACGGAGGGACACGGAGAGTTAGCACGGAGGAGCACGGAGGGGCCAAGGCTATTGAAGTATTCAACCTAAAGTCTATCGCCTCCGTGACGCTCCGTGCCCAAAGCGTAGCGCCTCCGTGGGCCTCCGTGAGAAACTGCCTAACGTGACGCCTCCCACACGGAGGGACACGGAGAGTTTGCACGGAGGAAGCACGGAGGGGTTTACTATTATCGGAGTATTTGACCTTCAGTCTATCGCCTCCGTGACGCTCCGTGCCCAAAGCGTAGCGCCTCCGTGGGCCT
Organism: Saprospiraceae bacterium; assembly: GCA_965213735.1. Taxonomy (GTDB): domain Bacteria; phylum Bacteroidota; class Bacteroidia; order Chitinophagales; family Saprospiraceae; genus CALDTK01. The sequence continues at coordinate 2,511,255 of CBDCAB010000006.1, read as the reverse complement.
CCGTGAGAAACTGCCTGATGTGACGCCTCTCCCACGGAGGGACACGGAGATGTTGCACGGAGGAAGCACGGAGGGGTTTACTATTATCGGAGTATTAGACCTTCAGTCTATCGCCTCCGTGACGCTCCGTGCCCAAAGCGTAGCGCCTCTGTGGGCCTCCGTGAAGAACTGCCTAGTGTGACGCCTCCCACACGGAGGGACACGGAGAGTTTGCACGGAGGAAGCACGGAGGGGTTTACTATTATTGGAATATTTAACCTTTAGCCTATCGCCTCCGAGACTCTCCGTGCCCAAAACGTAGCGCCTCCGTGGGCCTCCGTGAGAAACTGCCTGATGTGACGCCTCTCCCACGGAGGGACACGGAGAGTTTGCACGGAGGAGCGCGGAGGGCCAAGGCTATTGAAGTATTCAACCTTCAGCCTATCGCCTCCGTGACGCTTCCTGCCCAAAGCGTAGCGCCTCTGTGGGCCTCCGTGAAGAACTGCCTAGTGTGACGCCTCCCACACGGAGGGACACGGAGAGTTTGCACGGAGGAAGCACGGAGGGGTTTACTATTATCGGAGTATTCAACCTAAAGTCTATCGCCTCCGTGACGCTCCGTGCCCAAAGCGTAGCGCCTCCGTGGGCCTCCGTGAGAAACTGCCTGATGTGACGCCTCTCCCACGGAGGGACACGGAGATGTTGCACGGAGGAAGCACGGAGGGCCAAGGCTATTGAAGTATTCAACCTAAAGTCTATCGCCTCCGTGACGCTCCGTGCCTTAAGCGTAGCGCCTCTGTGGGCCTCCGTGAGAAACTGCTTTTTACAACCCTCCTCACACGGCGAGGCGCGAAGCAATTTGCCTCGGAGGCGCCCTGTTCGACCTCAATTTTGGAAAAATCAGAGATTAAGCTTCTCCCCAAACCAAGTTAACCCACCCCTACCCAGCCAATACTTCCCCCAAATCCAGCAGCCGCTCCAAATCATGCTGCGTAGTCAGCGGATTCATCAGCGTAACTCGTAGCCAATACACGCCGCGAAGCCGGGTACTGACCACATAAAAGCTGCCATCGTGAAGCAAGCCCTCGCGAATGGCCACGTTATGCGCATCAAGAGCCGCAGGTTCGGTGAGGTGTGGGGGCTGGTGGCGAAAGCACACAATATTGCTCATCGGCTCTACTGCGAGCTGCCAATTCGGGCGCGCGCGTACAGTTTTGGCGAAAGCCTGAGCCAGTTGATGACGACTAGCCACATAAGCCCCAATACCCTCCAAGCCCCGCTCCAAGAGCACCGCCAGCACACGCATGCCCATCATTAATTTGGTGCACTCGATCGTACGCTGACCTGAGTGATACCACTGCGCTTCATCAGCTTGCCAAAGATAATCTGCCTGCTGGGCAAAGGTGCGGTAGCTGTCAGCCCCACGCGCATATAGCAAGGCTGTGGTGAGGGCAGGCGTGCCCATCATTTTATGCGCATCGAGGGTGATGCTATCGGCCAGTTCTATGCCTGCAGTAAGATGTGCTTCGCTGTCGCTAAAATGAGCCGCTCCACCGTGCGCTGCGTCGACATGAAACCAAAGTTGATGGGTTTTGGCGAAAGCTGAAAGGAGCGCTAAGTCATCATACGTGCCCGTGCTAGTGGTGCAGGCCATACCCACCACGGCAATCACAGTCCGGCCACGTGCCTTCGCCTCTGCCAAACCTGCCTCCAGCGCTGGCGCAGTGACTTGAAAATGCGCATCCGAAGCAAGACTAATCAAGCCATCTTGCCCCCATTCCATAATGCGCACCGCCCTGTCGATGCAGTAGTGCGCCTGATCGCTCACCAGCACCGCGAGAGAGTGCGCCGCAACATCAGGAGCTTTCGCTTCACGACCAGCGAGTAAGGCGGTGAGATTGGCCAAACTGCCGCCGCTCGTGAAGATGCCACTCGCACCCGGCGGCAGACCAAACGCAGCACACAACTCCTCCGTAACGCGGCGCTCGATGGCATTGGCAGCCATCCCCATTTCATACACGGCCGAGCCATTATTAAGCACATCGCTCACCCAACTCGCAAATATCGCCTCCGGAAAAGGCACAGCAACTTGATGACCGCAGTAGCCCGGATGATGCACGGCAACTGACTGCTCGAGCGCAGCACGAAACATGTCTGTAGCTGTTCCGCTGAAGTTGCGCCAATAGGCATAAGCATCCGCCGGAGCACGATAGGGAATAGCTGCTCCCTCGCCGCGCGACGCAGCCTCGAGATGATCGGCGAGCTGATCGACCAGTTGATGTGCCCGCACGCGAAAGTCAGTCGTCATGCGGTAAAGGTGCTACTCACGATCCACCATTCCACCTCCCGGTCGCGCATGGCTAATCGCACTTTCAGGTACATCATGGTTGTGATGCTGCTGCCATGGCCACTTGCCCTCCAATTCGACCTCGAGTGAAAAGCTGAGAAAGGTGCGGATAATGACGATCAGTCCGAGCGCAAGGAGACTCTCGACAGTCGGCTCGGTAGTAACTGTAGCAATAATATCAGCAGCAACTAATACCTCCAAACCAAGCAATATAGCCTTCCCCACTTGTTGACGAAGTGTGGTGTAAGACTTCGGATCTTTAAGTTTGGCAAGAAAGATGAACATGGCATACAGCAGCCCAACGACCATAATGGCAACACCCACAACTTCAATTATGCTAGATATCAGGCGGATGTATCCTTCTAGTTCGTGCATGTAGCTGATTAAAGTTGCTTCACTTCATACACGTCGCTGCGGCGATCTTTGAGATTGCGCACACTTCCACGTTCGTGCAGTTCTTTCAGCAAATCTAAGTCAACATCTGCAATTAGCACCATTTCAGCATTTGGTGTCGCCTCAGCTTTGACGCCATTGGTCGGAAATGCAAAATCGCAAGGCGTGAATACCATCGACTGCGCAAACGACATGTCCATGTTGTGCACCTTGGGCAGGTTGCCTACCGAGCCAGCCATAGCTACGTAGCACTCATTTTCGATGGCACGTGCCTGCGCGCAGTGGCGTACGCGTGAGTAGCCGTTTTGCGTATCAGTGAGGAACGGCACAAACAATATTTGCATACCTTTCTCTGCCAGCATTCGACTGAGTTCGGGGAATTCTACGTCATAACAGATCAAAATTCCAATCTTACCGCAGTCCGTATCGTAGGTTTGAATCTTAGAGCCGCCTTGAGTACCCCATACCCCTACTTCGTCGGGGGTTACGTGGATTTTTTCAAAGCGGTCGATGCTGCCATCTCGGCGACATAGATATCCTGCATTCCGGAGCACATTATCTTCACCAACTTCTGGCATAGAGCCGGTAATAATGTTAATGTTATAACTTACGGCAAAGGCCGAGAACTGATCGCGAAGGTGGTCGGTATGTTCGGCAAGTTTGCGTATTGCTTCACTCGTGGCCAGGTGGTTGTGCTCGGCCATAAGAGGAGCATTAAAAAACTCCGGAAACAGTACAAAGTCGCAGCGGTAGTCACTCACTGCATCAACAAAATACTCTAGCTGCTCCACGAGGTCTTCCATCCGCTTGTAGGGCCTCATCTGCCACTGCACGAGTCCGAGACGCACCACCACTTTGGCTGTATGCATATCATCCGGTGCATCCTGATAGTATACATTATCCCATACCATTAAGGCTGCATAATCTTTACTCGCCGCATCGCCGGGCAGGTAATCTTTCAGAATGCGCCGTACGTGGAAGTCGTTGCTCAACTGAAAATTCAGCACTGGGTCGTGCAATTCGCGCGAACGAACCTTATTGATGTACTCGCGCGCAGACATGCTTTGAGCTTGAGCGGCATAGCGTGGCAAGCGGCCGCCAAAGACTATACCTTTCAGGTTAAGTCGCTCAGCGAGTTCTTTGCGGTAGTCGTACATGCGACGTCCGAGGCGAAGACCACGAAATTTAGTGCACACGAACACGTCGACACCATACAGCCATTTGCCCTCAGGCACGTGGGTAGAAAAGGTGTAATTGCCAGTAGCCTGTACATAGGTGTGTGAACTTTCGGCAAAACGATCAGGCACGCGGATGCTGAGGGCACAGCCTGCAATTTCTCCATCCACCACGATAACTACTTGACCTTCAGGAAATATGTTGAGCAAATTAGTGAGCTGCTCAGTGGTCCATGCTGCTTCAGGAAGCTCGGCATACACGTCGGTCATCGCGCGCTGTAGCTCATCAAAATCTTTGGTCTGAATTAGTCGCAGTTCGACCTTATCAATTGCAGGCTGTGTAGCCTGGAGGGGCAAAGCTTGGGGCATAGGCAACAGTAACGAGATAAGAGGCCTTGCTGGTTCGCATCCTGATGTAAAGCTTGAGTTGCAACACTCGCTGAGCATGCAGGCCACCAGTCAATAGGCAAGCAGTTCCGTATTGGAGATGAAAAATTTGCAGCCAACTAACAGACCTTGTCAGCGTTTGCGCACCCTGCCGTATACTTACCGGGCTGAGCTGTGCTGTATTGCGCCTCAACTGGAACACTGTGGTCACACCCAACTCCCACCTCTCATTTCTCACCTCTCATTTCTCATTTCTCATTTCTCATTTCTCACCTCTCATTTCTCATTTCTCACCTCTCATTTCTCTCCCCCATGCGCTTGCTTTGTGCCACCTTAGTTTTACTTGCTCTGGTAAGTTGCAGCACCAACACGCCGACTAATTCAGCAGAATTGACATTAAAACCCTATCCCGAAACTCGGCAAGATTTATCCGTCGTCGACGATTACGCCGGTACAAAGGTCGCTGATCCCTACCGCTGGCTAGAAGATGATAATTCTGACGAAACCAAAGCATGGGTAACTGCCCAAAATGAAGTCACACAAGATTACCTAGGGCAGATTAGCTTTCGCCAAAACCTCCACGAGCGCTACGAGGAACTGTTCAATTATCCTAAACTCTCTAGTCCCTTCAAAGCTGGAGAGCATTACTTCTTTTATAAAAACGACGGTCTCCAGAATCAATCAGTCATTTACCGGCAAGATGGCCTCGAAGGAGAGCCTGAGGTCTTTATTGATCCCAATGCCATCAATGCAGAAGGCACTACGAGCATAGGCTTGAGCGGCCTTAGCGCAAGCGATAGGTACGTGGCTGTCAGCCGAAGCGATGCCGGCAGCGACTGGACCACCCTAAGCGTACGCGATGTGGCTACTGGCCAAGAACTCGACGACGAGCTCGAATGGGTGAAATTTTCAGGAGCAAGTTGGCTGGGTGACGAAGGTTTCTTTTATAGTCGCTATCCAGCTCCTAGCGAGGGGAATGAATTGAAAGGGAATAATCAATTCCACAGTGTCTACTTCCACAAACTCGGCACTCCCCAATCGGAAGATGTACTCATCTGGGAGGATAAAAACCGACCTGAAATGTACCACTTTGGGCAGGTCACAGAAGACGAGAAGTATTTTGTCATGCTTGCCGCACCAGGAACGGATGGATATGCCACTTATCTGCTCGACCTCACCAAGCCTATCGGTACAGCAAAGCCTCAGTTGCTGTTTGAAGGATACAAAAATAAGAGCACCGTTGTTGATCATCGCGATGGCGAGTTGCTCGTACTCACCGATATCGATGCGCCTAATTATCGACTCGTTGCTGTTGATCCACAGCGGCCTGATACATCAAATTGGCGCGAGGTAATTCCCGAAAAAGCTCATCTCCTCGAAAGTGTGAGCACAGTGGGTGGAGGACTAACCGCAATTTACCTAGAGAAGGCAGCCAATAAGGTCTACCGCTACGACTACGACGGGAGCAACGAGCAGGAAGTAAAGCTGCCAGGCATCGGCTCGGTCGGTGGATTTTCTGGGAAGCGGGAGGATAGCACCACCTTCTACACGTTCACCAGTTTCGTCTACCCGCCCACAATCTTCAAGTACAACTTAGAGACAGGTGAAAGCAAAGTCTTCTACGAAACTGAGCTAAAATTTAATCCAGACGATTATGTTGAGAAGCAGCTAACTTATACCTCAAAAGACGGCACACCAGTCACCATGTTTGTGGTGCATAAAAAGGACCTCGTGCTGGATGGTCAGCGGCCGACGCTGCTGTATGGATACGGCGGGTTTAACATTAGCCTTAGCCCCAGCTTTTCAACTTCGCGCTTACTCTTGCTCGAAAATGATGGCGTATTTGCGATGGCCAATTTGCGAGGTGGTGGAGAATATGGAGAAGCTTGGCACCAGGGAGGTATGCTAAAAAACAAGCAGAATGTGTTCGACGATTTTATTGCCGCTGCAGAATACCTCATCAGCAATAACTACACTAATCCAGATAAGCTGGGCATTCAAGGTGGATCAAATGGTGGACTATTAGTTGGTGCTGCCATGACGCAGCGACCGGATCTTTTTGCAGTTGCATTTCCGGCAGTTGGTGTAATGGATATGTTGCGCTACCACCGCTTCACGGTAGGCAAAGGTTGGATTCCAGAATATGGATCTGCTGATGATCCAGAAATGTTTCCCGTGCTGCGAGCGTACTCGCCGCTACACAACCTCAAGGATGGCACCGAGTATCCAAGTACGATGGTCACCACTGCCGACCACGACGACCGGGTGGTGCCGGCGCATTCTTTCAAGTATGCAGCCAGACTACAGGAGGCACACGCAGGCAACAATCCCGTGCTAATCCGCATCGATACAGATGCCGGTCACGGTGCAGGTAAGCCTACCAGTAAGATAATTGACGAGCAGGCTGATATCTGGAGTTTCTTCTTTCAGGAAACTGGTGGATTAGATTAAGCTGTTTTACGCAAGTGCACCTAATATCAAATACCCTGCAATAGCCACGCCTCCACCAATAAGTGCATAAGGCAACTGCGTGCGCACGTGATCGATATGATCAGTAGCAGAAGCCATACTTGCTAAAATTGTCGTGTCCGAAATAGGCGAGCAGTGATCGCCAAACACGCCTCCGCCCAGCGCAGCGGCAAGACCTATAGCAGGGTCGAGCCCGAGTGCTGTAGCTACTGGAAGAGCAATGGGCACCATGATAGCAAAGGTGCCCCAGCTGGTGCCCGTACTAAAGGCAATGAAGCCCGCAACCACAAATATCAGCGCCGGAGCAAGCCATCCCGCCAGAAATCCTTCAGCCAATCCGGCTACATAAACCCCCGTCCCAAGCTCGCGACACAAGGAGCTGATGGCAAAGGCAAACATCATCAGCAAGGCCAGAGGCAACATCGCGGAAAGGCCCTTGAGGCTTAGGTCGGCCATTTCACGGATGCCAAGAATGCTTTGAAATTTGTAGGCAATCATCGACACCAGCAGCGCTCCAGTCACGGCGGCGAGCACACTGGTCGACCCGCTTCCTTGCCCTAAAGCAGCCACAAACACCTCCCAGGAAGTCCCATTAGGTTTTGCCGCAAGGCCACTTGCCCACCCAGTAACGGCAAGAAAAGTAGGCATCAACACCACCATCGTCGCAATGGGCAGCAGCATATTATACGCCCGCAGGGGAGTGCCTTCAGCTGGCGGCGTTTCGGTCAATTCGGTGCTCGTCATCGGCACGCCTCCCTCGGCAATTAGCGGTCCGCCTTCCTTTATTCGCCTTTCGGCAAAACGCATCCCCGAAAAGTCCCACCCGAACCAAATCACCAGCGGCACGAGCAGCAAAGCGGCAATAGGATAAAAAGCGAAAGCCATGGATTCGATGAACATGGCAAGTGGATTGGCCACCCCGTAGCTGCCGAGTAAACCCATCACAAACGCACCCCATGCGTTGAGCGGCAGAAGAATACAAACCGGTGCCGAACTCGAATCAGCGATATAAGCCAACTTCTCGCGTGAAATTTTCATCTCGTCGAATAGCGGTCGAAACAACGTTCCCACCGTCAGCACCGAAATACTCGACTCCACAAAAACAAGGATGCCGGTGAGCCAAGCCAGTATCTGCACCTGCTTGGTGGCGCCAGCGGCTGATTTGCGGGCAAGTGTACGCTGCACTGCCGCAATAAAACCTGCCACTCCACCCGAGCGCTGCATCAGCACAATAAGCGCTCCCACTAAGGTGCAAAAGAGGATGGTGCGCGTATTGCCAGCATCTTCAAAGACACTGACAAAGCGCTGCAAACTCGACAAAAATACCTCTACAATATTGCCTCCCAACACTACTTGTCCCGCTATGATACCCGCCAGCAAGCTGATGTAAACTTGACGGGTAAGAATGGCAAGGACCACGGCTAGCAGCGGTGGTACCAGCGAGAGCAAACCATAATCAGCAACTTCCATAGCAGCACAGTATGACAATGCACGATTGCCGCCGGGAAGTACGTACTTAAATTGCTAAAGCCTTGGATAATGGCTCCATGGCCTGCGGGGCAGCTTCGAGCGGCCAGGTAAAGCGAAAAGTAGTGCCTTCACCCTCGGTACTCTCTGCCCATATTTCTCCGCCAGCAGCGAGTACAATGCGTCGACACAGCGCCAGGCCGATACCTGTACCTTCATAACTCCCGCGTTCGTGGAGGCGTGTAAAAAGCCCAAACACATCTTTTAGCCTATCCTGTGGCATACCTATACCGTTATCACTTACGTAAAACTCAGCAACCTGATCCCCCACATTACAGCCAACCGTACACACTGGATGGACGCCAGCACGCTTAAATTTTATGCCATTGGAAATAAGGTTCTGAAATAGCTGAAGCACTTGCGTGCGCTGTCCAAGAATAGTGGGTAAGTTAGGTTTAACTTCTATGCGAGCGTTCTCTCTTCTGAGCAAGTCTGTAAGATTATCGGAAATATGCGCAAGAATAGCATTAGGGTCGAGCAACTCCAGGCTATCTTGATCCGCTTGGTAGTCGCTATATTTTAGTAGGTCGTCTACCATTGCATTCATTCTGGCTACGCCGTCAGAGATGAAGGTTTGGTATTCAGCCATTTCGTCGGCTAGGCCGAGGCGTGTGAGTTTGCGGCCGATCAGTTGGATAAACGAACCAATCGTGCGCAGTGGCTGCTTGAGGTCGGAACTCGCTGCCCGCGCCAATGAAGCTCTTTCGCTGTTGACGCCTTTGAGGGTAGCGAGTCGCGAGGAGTTTTCTTCCACTTGGTGCTGCAGGCTTGCCTGCGCGCGCGAAAGTTTAATGGCTTGGCTACGCGCTTGTGCCATCTCTGCTTCCAGCGCCACCTCGTTGCGTTCGAGGAGTGCTACCATGGCGTGGCACTTGCTGTAATAGCGTTCATTGGCACGTACATCAAATATCGCTGCCATACAAAATGCATTCGCGGTAGCAGCTAAAAAAGCCAAGGGTAAGTGTGGCGCAGCAATGGTACCTACCGTACCAAAATTAAACACCAGCAATGCTGCCACAATATGGACTAAGCTGCCAAAGATGATTTTCTTGCGTTCGTTGAAAAGCATCACCCAAGCAACAAAGCTGGGCATAAAAACATAAAAAGGAACATCTTCAAACTTTGCGGTAAGCACAAAAAGTAGCGTGAGCAGAAATATCGATAATGCAGTCACTAATTTGCTGATTCCCCGCTTGGTATTTTGGTGTAGGCCATACATAGCGGCATACACTGCGGCAAAGCCCACTACCAGCAGCGAGAGACGCATCACTCCATCGTAAGCAAGTGCGCCAGCAACGAGCGATACGTTAAAGCAGGTGAGGAGCAGGACTCCCCCGATGAGTGCTCGACCGATATGTTTGGAAGAGGAAGTTGTCAACTGCTGAAAGCTCTGCGTTAATTGTTAAACTCCTGTTGGATGGCTGGTAAGGTGAGCGCGAAACACGTGCCAGGTCTGTTGTCTTTGACAATGCTCAAGCTGCCGCCTAAGAGCTCAACTGATTTTCTGGCTAGTGCCAAGCCTATTCCCGAACCGGTATATCGATCAGGCGTATTCAAGCGCTGGAAGAGCTGAAATACTTGCTCGTGGTACTCAGCAGCGATGCCGATGCCATTATCGCGCACAAGGACAGTTACTGTCGATCCCCTTCTTTGGGCGCTCACTGCAATTTTAGGAGCCACACCGTCAGCGCGAAATTTGATGGCGTTGCTCAGCAAGTGGTAGGCTATGGACTGGCACATCACGCTGTTGCCTAGGGCCTGGCCAAGACTCGGCTCAATGCTTACCTCTGCTTCACTGATAGCAATTTCTTTAGATAAGCTATAGCGGGCAAACTGGAAGATGCGCTCCAGCTCGAGCGTCTCGCGTGCTGGACTTACTCGACCAACGCGACTGTAAATGAGCAGATCATCGAGTAGTCGCGTCATGGTACCTGCGGCGTTGACGACATAGTCGAAATCTTGCCGCAGATCTCCTTGAATTTTATCCCCGAGTCTCCGACGGATAAGTTGGATGAAGCTGGAGATTGATCGTAGCGGTTCCTTCAGATCGTGACTTGCCGCGTAGGCAAACTGTTCGAGTTGCTCGTTTGAGCTATTGAGTTGCCGCTCCACCGCTATGCCCTGGCGGATGTGGTGACGCAGGTCATCATTAGCTTTACAAAGCTGGGCTGCCTGTAGCTTCACACGCTGCTTCTCCTGTTGAAGCTGCTCGGTGCGCTGTTCGACTTGTAGCAGCAAACTATGCGCGCGGACGCGGAAGTCGCGGTTGAGCCGGAGAAAATTTTGCGAAATGTCGTAGCTCACCCACATCGCCAGCAGGAAAAATATGAGGCGAAAGTGTTGCAGGTGCTCAGGATGTGCGACACTAATACTGCTGTAAGCTGCAATCAAAGCTGCACCCACCACGGCCAGCAAAAAGTGTCCCACGCGTTCGGCTACGGATTCAAAAAGCGTGAGTGCCCCAAGTGCCAGTGGAACCACCAGAAAGTACACATAGGACTCGTGGCCGTACTGTGCAATCATGATAAACACGCCAGCACTCGCCGCGTAATACGCCACGTAGCGACCAAGAATGTACAAGCCAAACTGGTAGAGTACCCACACTACTGCATTCGCGATAATGAAGATGGCAGGCATCCACAGCTCCAGATTGAAGCCAACCGCCACCAGATATGCAGCGAAAATAGCTGCGGCAATGGCCACAGTTTGCATGGCAGCCGAGGTACACCGCACGAGCCGTGCTCGATTGGCAACCGAGTACGACTCCTGCACCACCGAATTACCGATGACCACCGCAGTTGAGTCCATAAGATAAGGCACTAGTTGAAAGAGTGAGGCCGATTATTGTGCCAAAACTGTAGGAATGTGGCATTCAAACAGCCATCCGCAGCGGCTAGCGGAGCCAACCATGCGTGCCTGCGTACGTTGATGTGGCGTGAATCATAGCAACGAGCAACAAATCCCTGTCATGGTCGAAATACGACTGCCGGAGGATTGGCCGCGTGCACTCGCCGAGCTCATTCCCGAGCAACGTAAAATCGTGCAGCGCCTCCTTGCAGAAGGTACCGTGCAGTCTTACAGCGTCTCCGCCGATCGCACCCATGTTTGGATGGTGCTGGTGGTAAATGAAGCCCCACGTGGCGTCGAGGAAATCATGAACACATTTCCCATCCTCACCTTCGGTAGCTATACCTGGCAACCGCTCCTGTTTACCAATGACTCTTCTTCGGTAATGCATTATAGCCTCAATTGAGGTAAAGTCATATTTACCTAGTACACGCTAGTCCAAAAGTTCGAGCAACACCCTACCTTCATGGTTTAATGGCCACGGCCACCCATGAAAAAGCTCGTCCCATTCTGTCTTTTCAATATTGTCGTATTTGCTGGCTTTACCAGCGAAGCAGCAGTGGTGTCTGACACGCTGCGGCAGACCTTAGTCATCGATAGCCTCTGTGCAGGCGAGACATACGTGTTTGACGGCCTAAGCCTCTCCTCCGACACCACTGTTTGCCGTGCATACACTGCTTCTACAGGAGAAGACAGCCTGTTTTGCGTAAGCGTAACCTACTTCACCGCCAGTGCACTGACCACTACCGTGCAAGATCCTACCTGCGGAGGTGACAACGATGGCGCCATTACCGTAATGCCTACCGCAGGCACGCCGCCCTACAGCTATAACTGGAACGATGGCAGCACCCTCAATACCCGTACTGGACTAAGTGCTGGCACCTACACGCTCAACATCAGCGACCAGTTGGGCTGCCAACTTCAGCAAACCTTTGTCCTCACCGAACCTGAAGCCATTGAACTTATCGATCTTTTCGTGCTCGGGGTACGCTGCGTTGGAGAGCGCAATGGGGTAGCACTCGTCACTGCACGAGGTGGTTCAGGCACGCTGACCGTCAGTGTTACCGATGCGCAGGGCAAGTCACACCCTGAAGATGAACTAGATGCTGGGACTTATGATATTGTCATCCAAGATGATCGAGGCTGCAGTCATGCGCTCACTGCGACTGTACCCGGACCGCGACCTGTAGATGTACTGATCCGTGGCGATGACTTCGTGCGCCTTGGCGTGCCGGCCGAATATGAGGCTAAAGTGTTTGGAGTAGACGTGAGTACTCAGTGGACCTACAACGGGAGGAGCATCGACTCGCTAGTCAACAACAACTTCATCTCCTGGCGCCCGCCCTCTGACGGGCTGCTCGAGGTGACAGCAAGTGATAAAAATGGCTGTGAGGCTGAGGCGAGTTTGCAGGTGACCTTGCAGTCGCTCGATGACCATTTCTTTCCAAATGCTTTTTCGCCCAATGATGATGGCATCAACGATCGCTTCGGTCCGGTACCAGACCCGTCCTTTACCGGTATTGAAGAGCTGGCCATTTACGACCGCTGGGGCAACCTATATTATCGGGTGTTTGATTGCCCAATAGATGCTATTGGCAGCTGCTTCTGGAACGGCCGCTACGACGACGGGCGCCCTGTGGAGCTAGGCGTGTACACCTATTTTGCTCGTGTAAGCCTGGCCGATGGCAATACGCTGGTGCGAGCCGGTGATGTATTGGTGACGGGGACTAGAGGCAATAAGTAGTTTAGGTATCCACCTCACCTTGCATGCCGAAGATGCTGGCTATATACAGCCGGTTCATCCGAGCAATATTATCGACTGAAATGTTTTTGGGACACTCAGCTTCGCAGGCGGTGATGTTGGTGCAGCGTCCAAAACCCTCTGCATCCATTTGTGCCACCATAGCTTGTACGCGCCGCTGCGACTCTACCTGGCCCTGCGGAAGCAGCGCGAGGTGACTCACCTTAGCACCAGTAAACAACATAGCCGAGCCGTTGGGGCAGGCAGCTACACAGGCACCGCAGGCGATGCATGTCGCAGCATCGAAAGCGGCTGTTGAATCATCAATCGAGACGGGGGTATCATTCGCATCAGGGGCTGCACCTGTATTAATGGATATGTATCCACCTGCTGCGATGATGCGGTCGAAAGCATTGCGATCAACAACCAAATCGCGAATTACCGGAAAGGCCGTGGAGCGCCAGGGTTCGATATACACCGTCTCCCCATCGCGAAAATGCCGCATGTGGAGTTGACAGGTGGTGGTGCCTTGCATCGGACCGTGCGGGCGACCATTGATGACAAGCGAGCAGGTGCCGCAGATGCCTTCGCGGCAGTCGTGCTCAAAGGCAACTGGAGCTTTGCGCTCGTGGATGAGCTGCTCGTTGAGCACATCGAGCATTTCCAGAAAACTCATGTGCTCACTCACTCCCTTTACGGTGTGAGATTCAAATATGCCTTTAGCAGTAGGTCCTTGCTGGCGCCACACTTTGAGGTGTAGCGTGATGCCTGGATGAGAATGCGTAGTAGCAGCAGGTGTGTGGTCTAGTATCTCGGCCATTGCAGATGGTTACTTGTAGCTGCGTGTTTTGAGTTCGACGTTCTGAAAATCCAGTTCTTCTTTGTTGAGCGTCCACGTCACCTGTTTGGGATCAGACATTTCCCAGGCGGCGACGTAGGCGAATTCATCATCGCGACGCAGCGCTTCCCCGTCTTCAGTTTGATATTCCTCCCGGAAGTGCCCGCCGCAACTTTCATCGCGGTTGAGCGCATCCTCGCACATGAGTTCGCCCAGCTCGAGGAAGTCAGCTACCCGTAGTGCTTTTTCTAACTCCGGGTTGTACTCCTCGTTGCTTCCCGGCACAAAGACATCGCGGTAAAACTCTTGCCGCAGTTCGCGAATCATGCCCTTTGCCTTTGTCAGTCCCTCGGCTTTGCGCGACATGCCGCAGTAGTCCCACATTATCTTACCGAGGCGGCGGTGGAAGCTCTCAGTAGATTGCTTGCCTTGTACGCTCAGTAGCTGCTGAATGCGTCCTTTTACCTCAGCCTCAGCCTCGATAAATGCAGGCAGATTAGTATCTATTTGTGGCGTCCTAATTTCTTTAGAAAGGAACGTGGCAATCGTGTACGGCAGCACAAAATAGCCATCAGCGAGTCCTTGCATTAGCGCCGAGGCACCGAGTCTGTTGGCACCGTGGTCGGAAAAGTTTGCTTCCCCTGCGGCGAATAGTCCGGGTATGGTCGTCTGAAGATTATAGTCTACCCACAGCCCGCCCATCGTGTAGTGTACAGCAGGGTAGATGCGCATCGGCTGTTTGTATGGGTTTTCGCCCGTGATCTTCTCGTACATCTCGAAGAGGTTGCCATAGCGGGAGCGTACGGTATCCTCTCCGAGTCTGTTGATGGCATCTGCGAAATCGAGGTAGACGGCCAGGCCAGTATCACCTACTCCGCGGCCTTCATCGCACACATACTTAGCTGCGCGTGAAGCCACATCTCGGGGCACGAGGTTGCCAAAAGCAGGATATATCCGCTCGAGGTAGTAATCGCGTTGCGCTTCGGAAAGCTCGTTGGGATGCTTTTGAGTATCCGCTTTTTCTTTGGGCACCCACACCCTGCCGTCGTTGCGCAGCGACTCCGACATAAGAGTAAGTTTGGATTGATACTCACCGGAGACGGGAATGCAGGTAGGGTGGATTTGCGTAAAACATGGATTGGCCATGTATGCTCCTCGCTTGTGCGCACGCCATGCGGCCGAGGCATTGGAGTTCATGGCGTTAGTGCTCAGGTAGAACACGTTGCCGTAGCCGCCAGTGCCGAGAATGACACAGTGCGCGCCGTGGCGTTCGATTTCACCTGTTATGAGGTTGCGCGCGATGATGCCTCTAGCCACACCATCTACTTTCACCACATCCACCATTTCGTGGCGGTTAAATAGGATCACATTGCCAGCGGCGATTTGGCGGCTAAGAGATTGGTAGGCGCCAATGAGCAATTGCTGCCCGGTTTGGCCACGTGCGTAAAAGGTGCGGCTCACTTGTACGCCCCCGAAGGAGCGATTGTCTAGTAGTCCACCGTAATCTCTGGCGAAGGGCACCCCTTGTGCCACGCACTGATCGATGATGTTGGCACTTACTTCGGCGAGGCGGTACACGTTTGATTCACGCGAGCGGTAGTCGCCACCTTTAATAGTGTCGTAGAAAAGCCGATAGACGGAGTCGCCGTCGTTTTGGTAGTTTTTGGCGGCATTAATTCCTCCCTGTGCGGCAATGGAGTGTGCCCGCCGAGGCGAGTCATGAAAGGTGAAGACTTTAACTTTATAGCCTTGTTCGGCGAGGGTAGCTGCGGCTGCGCCTCCTGCCAATCCGGTGCCGACGATGATAATTTCGATGCGGCGTTTGTTGCCAGGTGCTACAAGCGGTCCAGTCCCCTTGAAGGTCTTCCACTTTTCGGTAAGTGTTCCTGCGGGTTCGTGTGCATCGAGCTTCATGGTGCTGTGAGTAGGTGTGTAAAGGACAGTTAAGGCTAGGCTTATGTTGGTTCAGCTTTCGCCAAAACCCAAATTGGCTGTTACAGGATCGCGTTTAGCTTGAGGTACATGTAAACTGGAATAACCGCAAACAGCAAGGGAACGACGATCGAATAGATGGCGCCGAGCGCTTTAATGAGCGGAGTGTACTTGCGGTGGTTGAGTCCTAGGGTTTGGAAGGCACTCCAGAACCCGTGCAAGAGGTGAAAAGCAAGCACTACCATGGACACGACGTAGATGAGCACGATCCACCACTGCGAGAAACTTTGTGAGACCTTCCAGTAGAGGTTTTTTACGGCCATTCCTCCGCCAGCGGCATAGGTTAAGGTCTCAATCTCATCAGTGAATTTCATGGAGTACCAGAAGTCTCCCATGTGGATGCCTAGAAATACGAGGATAAGCGTGCCGAGCAGCGCCATATGTGAACTCGATCGTGCTGGAGCGTGCTTGGAGGCAGTGTGAATATGCTGTACGGCGTAGCGCTGGGAGCCCCGAGCTTGGCGGTTGCGGTACCAGAGTGCCAAACCTTGGATGGCGTGGAGTAAAAACCCAGCGTACAAGCCATAGCTCAAGCCTCCGATGAGTGGATTGGAAGTCATGAAGTAGGCGTACTCATTAAATGCTTGACCTTCATCAGCTACCAGGAGCTGGAGGTTGCCGATGAGGTGAACGGCGAGAAAGGAGATGAGAAAGAGCCCGGTAAAGCTCATCACGACCTTTTGGCCGATACTCGAAGTGATAAAGCGAATGAACCAATCCATGCGTGCGCGGGTAGCGGTGTGCGGCGAAAGTAACTTTTGCTGGCAGAGTAAAGGGAACACACGAGCTTCGCTTTGGGAAACGCCGTGTTCTATTTGGAATTGGTCTAGAGCAACTGCCTCTTCTCGCGCCGTGCGAGGGGGCATCGACGGCGCTTTGTCTCATATGCGCTAGCGGATGATGTACGGCAGCTTCTTGCTGGCGTTGCGCATCAGGGCATTGGTGACAGTGGCGGTGGTACTACCGAGGCCTCCCTGCACACTATGGTCGTAGGTCCACAACCGTGAACCATCGGTGTCATAAAGTACCATGGAAGCTCCGATCGTATTCGTATTTGAATACCCCACCAAAATAGCAGCAGCTATGGCTACTCCGGTGGACATCGGCTTTGCCATCGAAATATTACTAGTGATAATCGCATCCACTCCAAGCAGGTCGATTAATTCCTGTGGTGTTTTGCGACCTTCTTCAAAATACCCGTTCCTTTCAAGTAAGGCGTAGGTCTTATCGGTTTCTTGAATATCGACAACTAGGCGGTTCTGCTGTTTGCGCTTAAGCAACCAGGCGGCAATCTCTCGCTGAAAATTTTCAGACTCTAGCTCTTGCTGTCGGGCGATGGCTTCCGCACTTACTTTTCGACTAGCTGCGATAGACACTTTGGGAGGGATGACGGCGAGAACCTGGTGCTTCCTAATCGCCTGCCTTGCATCGGGGGCAGTATAAACTTTGGCGCAAGCCGACAACATGAGCAAGCTGAACGCAACAATTAAGAGTCTAAGCATTGATCAAATGTAGACGAACTAAGCACAGTAGATTCCCAAATGCGGCTTAAATTTCTATTGCTATGCGTTAAGCTGCACCTAAAGGCGAAAAGCAATTGCCCCCTGCAGCATAAATGGCGGCAGAGGGCAAATCACCTATTTAAGAAATGAGCAGCGGCTATTCCACCAATACTTGCTCGGTGCTCGCTCCATTCATGGCCGGAATCACGGAGGTAATCTTCAAGACTCGGTGTGGCGCAGCTTTCTCGATGTAGTAGATCTGCTCACCTGCCGATCCGTCGGCAGGGCGTACCTCCACCTTCCACGCCTCAGCGCTCGCAGCTGGCACGGTCACCGTTTCGGTTCCAGTCACTTCGAGCCGCTTCAATACCCCCGACTGCGCTTGCGCATCAAAGCCTCGGAGCATCGTCGAGTATCCTTCTTTGAGCGGTAAGCTGGCAATCGAGACAGCCTCAGCAGCACCGTCTGTAAATAGATCTCCATCTACTGAAACATCAACAGGCATTTCTTGACCACCCATGTTCATCGAACCTTTTACGGCACCTTTCGGGTAAGTCAACTCGATGACCATAGGACCTTGTGTAGCCTTGCGTTGTTTTGGCGAAAGCCCTTCCTTACTAAGTGTCACCTGGTCGGAAGCCTCCCCCATTGGTGACTTCATGCGCTGGGTCACGACGTAACCGTTTGCACTAGTTTCGATTGTCTCGGTAACGTCCATTTCCATGTCTTGGCCCATCATCGACATGGTGATTTTGTAGCGATGCTCACCTGGCGTCAAGGAGCGCACCGGCATCGGCCGCGCAGCTCGCATATCTGCTTCCGATGGAGCTACTGCTAACTCTACCGTGGCAGGATCTACGGTAATTTCAGCCAGGCGATCGGCAACATCCTGCGGCATATCACGCTGATGACGACCTCCGAGGTGCTTCCCAAAAAAGCGCTCTGAAGCAGCAATCATCGCCATGTTGTTCTCAGGTCGACGGAAGCCGTGGCCTTCATCCGGAGCGACAATGTATTCAACTGGTCGATTCAGATCGCGCAGGGCAACCACGATTTGATCGCTTTCAGCCTGCTTGACGCGTGGATCGTTAGCGCCCTGCACCACGAGCAGCGGATCGTCGATCTTGGTAGCGGAATTGAGCGGGCTACGTTCGCGCAGCCAAGCCTGGCCCTCCTCGGTTGCAGGATCGGCCATGCGCGTGTGCATTTGTTTTTTAAAACTCGCCCAGTATGCCGGGATGGAGTTGAGCAACGTGATTAGATTGCTCGGACCTACGATGCTCACTCCCGCGGCGTAGGTATCGGGGGTAAAAGCCAGGCCCGCCAGGGTAGCGTAGCCACCATAACTACCGCCCATGATACCTACCCGGTTGGGATCGGCGATGCCCTCCTTGATGAGGTGCTCGACGCCGGCCGTGATGTCGTCCTGCATGAGTTTGCCCCACTCGCCGTTGCCTGCGTTGAGGAAAGCCTTTCCAAAACCCGTCGAAGATCGGAAGTTAGGCTGGAGTACAGCGTAGCCGCGGTTGGCCCAAAATTGAGCATATGGATGAAATCCCCAACCGTCACGTGACCAGGGCCCACCGTGTATAAACATAACCACAGGCAGATTTTTCGCCTCGACGCCTTTAGGCAATGTGAGGTAAGCAGGTATTTCTAACCCATCCTTCGATTTATAGCGGATAGGCTTCATCTCAGCCAGCATGTCGGCCTTCAGCTCGGGTCTGAGGGTATAGAATTTGTCGAGTTTGCGTGTGTCACGATCAAACACGTAGGCGGTGCCTGGGTCGATGTCCGAGCTTGCGTAGACGATGAACTTGCGCTCGTCGGCAGTACTTGATCCAAAACCTACTTCGACATCGCCGAGCGTGGATTTGAGGTATTCGTAGTCGGCCTCCCAGCCTTTGTCTTTCCAATAGATGCGCTGCTTGTCGCCGGTGTAGGTGGTACCGAGCAACTCGTGCGTTTTGTCGGAGGTGATTACCGATCCAAAGTCCACTTTTCCTTTAGGATCTCGCTCGATGAGTTCGGTCGTGCCTGCTTGCGGGTTAAACTTGAGTAGCTCGGTTTTGTCGACGTTGCCTTTATTAGAAACCAGATAGACGTGTTGGTTATCCTTGGTAAATCCCGACGGGTAGCAACTTTCCTCCACATTGCAGCTGTAGACTTTCGTCAAAACCTGGCCTTCACCAACGCGGTAGATTTCGGTGCCGCCGTCTTCGCTGCTCTTCGTAGCGAGCCGCATGTTGCCTTCATGATCAAAAACGTAGCTCGAGACTTGGTCTTTGTTTTCGTAGAGCAATTCTTTGTTGCCCGTAGCGATATCAACGGCGTATAGGTCGTGGTAGGCTGGATCACGATCGTTGAGGCCAACGTAGATAGTGCCTGGCTTGCTGCGCGGCACGTCTACGATCATAGCGCGTACGCCGTCGCCACTCGTCAGCGCTCTTGGCTCAGGTACTTGGTCATTGCTGAGTTCGGCGCCGGGTGAAGGGTCGACGGCATAGACATGATAATTTTCATCACCCTTAGCATCTTGTACAAATAATACCTGCTTAGAGTCGTGGGTCCAGAAATATCCGGGCACGGGGCGGTCGAGCGCGGTAAGTGGGCGTGCCGCATCGAAGGGCTCATCGATACCTTTTACCCAAACGTTCCGCTCGCCATTGTAAGGCTTCATGAAGGTGAGGTACTTGCCGTCGGGAGATATCTGTCCGCCGGAGATAGCCGGATCGTCAAAAAGTAGCGCTCGGTCGATCAGCGGTGGCAGCTCGCCACTATAGCTGATTTGAGCAGGAACGAGTTCGGGCGTGTCCGTTTGGGCCATGGTCACATTTGCTGTGGCGAGAAGAGTAAATGCTCCCACAAGTAGTTGTGAAGATCGTAGCATGAGGAGGGTCTGTTTGGTGAGCGCACTAAGATGAAGCTCTCGTGAAACAACGAAGCAAATCTTCGACAGGTTTGCCGGCAAGCACGACCAGGTACGCCTCAGCGCCGTTCGACCGCCTCCGGGCGGTGGTGCTTCACAAGCAAAGACTACAGAAAGCCGCATCCTCCCGGAAAAAATCCGCTCAACCATTCAGAAAAGCACCAAAGAACCCTCCCCCGCGCCGAGGCGTTCGAGGTCACATGGCATTTTCTGACTTCACTGACAAGTTCCCAAAGGCGAAGCTCCCGGTCAATTTTGGCGAGTTAAGTTATCGTGAGTTTCAGGAGGAGTCGCAGTTACTTCCCGAGGCCTTGGTAGGGGAGTTCATTGCGCCAATGGAAGCTGAGCTCGACGAATTTACGGAGGTGCTTCCGGCCCTGAAGTTTAGCAGTAAGAATTATGTAGCAGTGGTTTATTGGAAGGCTGGCTTGCTGCACAACCACTATCGGCTGGCCACCTTCGATAAGCAGGGCAATCCCGTTGAGAATCGAGTAATTGCAGGCAGTTATATCGTAGATGAGGAAGTGACTCAAAGTGCTGCCACCATTACAGAAGATCGCATCGTCTACATCGTCAGCGGCCAAATAGAGCTCGATGCTGATTTAGGAAGTGCGGCCACGAGTTCTGCCATTCGACTTGGCATCGACGATAATGGTGTCATACGCGAACTAGGAGATGATTAAGGCATCGCCTTACAGCTGCCGTCCCCGCTAGACCTCCTCGGCCGAGGCCATTTATGAAGCATTTAGCAGCTTTTGAGATGAGGTCCTTTGCCTACAAAGTCAAGGATAATAGCTCGGCGAGCTGTAAGGTGTGCCGAGATCGCATGATGTGGGTCCGCGTCGAGTGAAGCATCGCAGAGATAAACTGGCTTGAGCGGCAATGCTGCCTCTATGTGGTGCGGGCGTAGGAAGAGAAGGCTTAGAAATAGTACTTGAGAGTGTATAATTTGATTTACCCCTCTCGGTTATGCGAACTGGGGGCAGTGTTTTAGCGTATATTTGTACTAAGCGCTACACCCGCAAGGGTGTTAGCTTGCCGTAGGGCCCTTCGGGGCCCTACGTTATTTCCACACGCCGGTAATGAGATTGAGTATTCTAAGATGCAACTTGCCATCTGGCGTGAAATACTCTACGATAATCTTATCAAGATCGCTTAGCGTATTTTGCTCTCGCTTTCGCTTGATATAGTTGATGATGTCCGCTTCGGCCTGGGCAACGCCTCTCATCGCTTGCGGTATTTGAATTATCGTACGCACTTTACTAGCTTTCAGAGAACGGCGCAGGTGTGAAAAGACCGAGCCAGAAGAACCTGTCTTACTATTTTTAAACTCCCACGCTACACCGTTGCGGGTGCTGTCATAGTGCGTGTCCAAACCCCGTTCGTCTTCGAGACGCACACGCTCACCACGCTCTTTCGCGAGGCGAATGCCAATATTGAGCTCCTCACTGTCTTGAAGTTTGACGGGTTGAAGTTCGTGTCCCTCGCTCACCAGTAGGTAGCCATCTGAAGGAAAGATCCATTCCGCTTCACATGCGTACTGCTGAACATCAGGATGCAGGTCGGCACGTCGCTTTGTCCACTTCCTCTTGTCGTATGCTTCCCATTCAGCCTTCGCGGCTGCATTAGTGTATTTCCCTGCATCGCAGTTCAAGAGCTGAGTGTCCAAGCACTGCGGCCTATACGGCTCCATACCCTCCTTCCAATACCGACCCGTCTTGCCCGCATTATGCCTGAAGGAAGGCGGGTGCTGCTCTTCCGAAGTGCGCATACCACTGTCGGCTTGTGGCACCATGCGCTGGATTACCTTGCAGCGGCAGCGCCAGCCGTTGAGTGGAAAGTGGACATCCCAGAACGGATCGTCGATGTGCTTTACGATACCATCGAGTGCACGGTGCATCTCGCACGCGCCTGCATTATCAACGGAGCTGTATTTTAGGAAGGGTAGCGCCTTTTTAGTCTTCTGAAACTGCTGCCACTTAGCAGCCATCTCGCCGGTGCCTACCGCTGTCTCGTACTCGGCGCGCAGCCACCAGTTGTAGTAGTTATCGACAATCAACCCCGCCGCTGTCCCGAACTCTTGGTAGCTCCTGATTTTGCCTTTGTCATCCTTAAGCAGCCCTTGCAGCTGGTGGCTGAAGCTGTAATTTTTGAAGGCGGCGTGCAGGTAGCTGTTGTACTGAAGGTTGGCGAGGACGAAAAAGTGAGGATCGCGGTAACCTACATCATTGAATTTGCGTCCAAAACCTTCTTCAGCCTTCCGCATCATAGCCGCGCCCTCAGCACTTATCAGCTCTACATCTGGAGCTACGTGCTTAGCGCCCCATGCGCGCTTCAATGCGCGTTCGAGTATGGAGGTGAGGTCGGTCAAGTCATCATCGTATGCACCAGCTGCGAGAGTCGACGGAGGTAGATACTGTGCATCCAGCCCCCAGCACCCAGCACCCAGCACCTACCACCTAGCCCCCACCTCCCTTCCCATACCTCAACAACCTCAAGGCATTCGCCACCACCACCAGCGTACTCCCTTCGTGACCAATCACAGCAGGGCCTATCTCAGCAATACCAACTAAAGTGAGCGGCACCAAGATGGCCACCATACCCAAAGAAATATATAGGTTTTGCTGAATGATCTGATGCGCCTTTCGACTCAAGCCAATAACAAACGGCAGCCGCTCCAACTGGTCGCCCATGAGTGCGATATCAGCCGTTTCGAGGGCAACATCACTTCCCGCCGAACCCATCGCAATGCCCACCGTACTGCGGGCCATAGCAGGCGCATCATTGACGCCATCGCCAATCATAGCCACACCACCTGCCTCCTCGCGCAGACGCTCTACCGCAGCAACTTTATCCTCGGGTAGCAAGCCGCCCAGCGGATCGCTTATTCCCAACTGCAAAGCCACCGCATCAGCCACCCGTTGATTGTCGCCCGTCAGCATCAGCATCCGACGTATGCCCAAATCTCTCAATTCACGCAGTACCTCACGAGCACCCTCGCGCGGCGTATCCATGACACCTAAGTATCCCAGAAATTCAGTCGCTGTACCAAGGAGTATCGCCGTCTGCCCTTGCCGCTCTAGTACTGCAAGTTGATCCGACAGCTGCTGTGGCACTTCCTGCTGGTGCACCTCTTCAAACAAACGGCGATTGCCGAGGTACAACATCTGCCCATCCACCTGTGCCCGCACACCACGCGAAGTAAGGGCCTCTAATGCATGCGCTTCTGGAAGAGCAACACCATTGAGGCGAGCCAGCCCATCCTCGACAATGGCTGCAGCCAGGGGATGATCACTGTGGCGCTCTAAAGCCACCGCCAGTCGCAGCACCTCAGTCGCATCGCCTCCGTTTGCGCTTTCTACCGTTACCAGCCGAGGCTTGCCTTCGGTGAGCGTACCAGTTTTATCAAGAGCAATGGCATCTAACAGACCTAGATGTTCTAGCGGACCGCCACCTTTCACCAGCACCCCTTTTTGTGCAGCGCGAGAAATGCCGGCCAGCACCGCACTCGGTGTAGAAATGGCCAGCGCACATGGACTTGCAGCCACCAATACCGCCATTGCTCGGTAGAAGCTTTCGCCAAAACTCTCGTCTAGTACTAAAAAGGCAAACAGCAGCAGCGTTACCCCTATCAACACCGCCGGCACATACACCCGTTGCACCCGGTCGGTGAAGTGCTGAGTCGGAGATTTTTGCGCCTCGGCGTCTTGCACCAGCCTTACGAGTTTGGCTACGGTAGAGTCTTCAGCTTTCGCCAAAACCCGCAGTTCTAGCGCACCTGCCCCATTAAGCGTTCCTGCAAAAGCACGGTGTTGCGGTGCAAGCTTGTCAAGTGAGGTTTTGGCGAAAGCTGACCCAGCAGCAATCTTATCAACGGGCATACTCTCCCCAGTAATCGCAGACTGATCTACCGTTGAGTTGCCAGCCACAATGAACCCATCTGCGGGAATCTTTGTGTTCGGCTTCACCAGAATAAGATCGCCAAGCTGCAACTCCTCAATCGGCACTTCCACCCACTCCTGCCCACGTTGGAGCAAAGCTGTGGGAGGCGCCAACTCAGCCAGCGCCTCAATACTTTTACGCGCCCGCCGCATCGCATAGTGCTCGAGTGCATGCCCAAGGCTAAACAAAAACAGAAGCAAGGCAGCTTCCTGCCAACGATCAAGCGCAATAGCACCAGCCGCGGCAACGAGCATCAAAAAATCTATGTCGAAGCGCCGGTGCCGAATGCCATCGACAGCATCGAGCGAGGTGAAAAATCCGCCAAAGATTACCGCAGCGCCAAACAGCACGTGCAGCGTACCCGCAGGTGTGGAGGTGAGCCAACCCAGCAGCAAGCCCGCCAGCCAAAACACGCCACTAGCCACCGCAAAGGTCATCTCCGTCCGCTCGCCTAAGATGTTGCGAAGGCCTCCGCTACCGTGCGCATGGTTGTGACTCGAACTACTCATTGCTGGCTCGAAGGAACATAGATTCTCGGCATTGGTACAGCACTAGGCAGCTACAGCAAGATCATCACAAAGGCACGCACCTGCTCCCCGTACACTTCCCAATAGCCACTTTCCAGCATGCGGGAGCGGTGAAAATCCATAGCCTCAGTCATGCCAGCTGGATTGAGTACATGACGAATGGCAATGCCTCGCAGCGCCCAGTGCAGCTCGTGGCGAAGGTACTGATGGGCTAGCGGGTGTGGCTGATTGAATAGTGCATCAAGCGCGCCTAGCCTTTTACCAAAACGTTGTTCGAATAGTGGCATCGCAGCATCCCACCAGCGCAGCACAGCATTCACGACTGCGAGGGATTCGGCATGCGTGTGGGCCGGCTGCCTCTTCAGACGCGGCTCTTGCCACTTGGTGCTGCCCACGAGTAGCGTCTGCCGCATCGCCTGTTGCGTAAACTTGAGATTTGCGTGCGTGAGCAAGAGCGTCTCCACGCGCTGATCGTGCAACCCGACAAAGGGCTCCACCCACCCGCCTTCACTATCATCAGGCGTGTACTCGAGCACCAGACTCAACAAGCCATGCTGCTGGTTGCGCGCCCACACCGGCTGCTGCGAAGCTTGTGTATAGCCTCGTGCAGCCAATTCAGGTGCAAGCTCTGCGATGAGTTCGTCGAGGCGGGTATGGACGGTCGTGGTGATGGCGCAAATTAGCTGCTCGAGCCAATCAACACCTGAGCCCGCGCTGCGTTATAGGCGACAGTGAGCAACCACCAACTCAACGTTCTCGGACAGCCGCTGCAGCCTTGCAGCGTGGCACCTATGACAGGCTTCTACCGCAGCGGCTCGTGTGAAACCGGCGATATGGATACCGGCTCGCACGTAATCTGCAGCCGCATGACAGCCGCCTTTTTAGCCTACAGCAAAAAGAAAGGCAACGACCTCACCACGCCACGCGAAGAATACCTCTTTCCAGGCCTCAAACCTGGTGATAAGTGGTGCCTCTGTGCCCTCCGCTGGCGCGAAGCTCTACTTGCAGGTGTTGCTCCTCCCGTAGTGTTGGCCAGCACGCACCACCGCGCCTTACAATTCGTAAGCCTCGACGACCTCAGATCGCATGCAGTCCCAGCGGATGATGCCAAAGCTGTCTCGCCAATCGATAATTAGCGCTTTCGTTACTTCGCCGGCTGAAATTTTCTACATGATTCGCATTCTCGCCAACGATGGCATTCACCCTGCTGGCAAAGACAAACTCGAAGCTGCTGGCTACGAAGTCGTGACCCAACGTGTTGCCCAAGATCAACTACCCTCAGAGCTGCCGAACTACGCCGCTATCTGTGTGCGCTCGGCTACTAAAGTTCGCAAAGATCTTATTGATGCCTGTCCCAACCTCAAGGCTATTGGCCGCGGAGGAGTAGGCCTCGATAATATTGATGTTAAATATGCCGAGGGCAAGGGCATCAAAGTTATGAATACCCCGGCGGCTAGTTCGCGTGCGGTGGCTGAACTAGCCTTTGGACACGTCTTTAGCCTCGCGCGCTTTCTGCACCGCGCCAATGCAGAAATGGGTGCAGGTGGTGATTTTAAATCCTTGAAAAAAGAATATGCCAAGGGTATACAACTCGAAGGACTTACCCTTGGCGTGATTGGCCTCGGACGCATCGGTCGTGAGGCTGCGCGCATCGGCCTAGGTCTCGGAATGCGCGTCGTCGGCTCCGACCCTTACGTGAAGCAAGCCGACGTCGAGCTCAACATACAGGGCCTTGAGCAGCAGCCAAAAGTGATTATCAAACGTATTGCTCTCGAAGAGCTACTCGCCCAGGCTGATGTGATTACGCTACACGTGCCCTCGCAAGATGGAGAAGCCATCATTGGGCCTGAGCAGCTGCGCCAGGTAAAACAGGGTGCCATCTTAGTCAACACAGCGCGGGGTGGGCTCATCGATGAAGCCGCCCTGCTCAAAGCACTCGACGAAGGCCGTATAGCAGGCGTGGGCTTGGATGTGTACGATAATGAACCAACGCCCAATCCTCAACTGCTGCAGCATCCACGTATCAGTGTGAGCCCACATATTGGCGCAGCTACTGGTGAAGCACAAAAGCTGATTGGCGTCGAACTCGCCGACCAGCTCATCGAGGTATTAGGCTAGTCGCTGCGGCGGGTGCTAGCGCGTCATGCGCAGAAAGGTGCTGACAAACCAATCGGCATCCGAACTCACGAGCGCCTCGAGGGTAGAGTCGGCTTTGCTAGAAAAGAGTTTGATGTCGCGAACCACCTCGCTAAACTCTTGCTCAGCTGGCGATGATCCGCTGACAGTACTCAGCTCGTCGAGCACGCGCAGCAGCGGCTCCAATTCGCGTTTTTTGCGCTGCACGATCACGGCCTTGATGACCTTGTACATGTCTTTCTCGGCGGTGAAATATTCTTTGCGTTCGCCGCTCTTGAGGGTTTTGTACACCAGTCCCCAATCGATGAGAGCACGCAGGTTCATGTTGGCGTTGCCACGGCTGATGCTGAGTTGTTCCATTACCTCCTCAGCGTTGAGGGGTTCGGGACTGATGAGGAGCAGCGCATGAATCATCGCCATGGTGCGGTTGATTCCCCAGTTGGAGCCTATGGTGCCCCACGACTGGATAAATTTTTCCTTACCCTCCTCGAGCGTCAGTGCATCGGCCATGGTTAGTTACTGTCTGTCGTGTTGGACGCGCTAAAAGGAACTTTGACAACTTCACCGTCCAACAGTTTACCACGGCCTGCAGAAATTATCACTGCTGTGCCGGGTTGCCGCATCTCATCGGGTACATACCCGAGCGCGATGGGAAAGCCGAGGGTGGGAGATTGGGAGCCAGAAGTTATCATGCCTATCTCTTCACCCGCTTCATTGACAATAGGATAGCCATGTCGGGCTACGCGGCGATCATTGATGCGGATGCCGACGAGCCTACGCGGTATGCCGTTGCGTTTTTGTTCTTTGAGAAATTTTTTCCCGACGAAATTATCTTTGGTCAGTTTGGTAATCCATCCCAAGCCGGCTTCGAGGGTGCTCGTGCTGGCGTCGATGTCGTTGCCGTAGAGGGCAAAGCCCATTTCTAAGCGCAAAGAGTCTCTTGCCCCGAGCCCCACAGGCGTTACATGGTGTTTGGCGTCTGCCATGCGTTCTGTAATAGTGACGCTGCTGGATAATATCGCATCCCAAACCTGGAGGGCTTTATCTGCAGGTATATACAGCTCAAATCCACCGGCGCCTGTATAACCTGTGGCCGAAATGATCACATCATCTACTCCAGCAAATTGGGCTTTGACGAAAGTGTAGTATTTCATCTCGCTCAGTTTTACGGAAGTGAGCCACTGAATAGCCTCTACAGTCTTAGGCCCTTGCACGGCAAGCAAGGCTGTCTGTTCGCTGATATCAATGACACGTGTATCAAAAGAATTATGCTTTTCAATCCAAGCCCAATCTTTGGCAATATTGCTGGCATTAACCACCAACATATAGGCTCGCTCACCCTTTGAACAGTTGTTTTCCGGAAGGCGATATACGAGCAGATCATCGACAATTCCTCCTCCTGGCATAGGGAAGCAGCTGTACTGGGCCTCGCCAATTTCGAGCTTCGAGGCATCATTGCTGGTGATGTACTGGATGAGGTCGAGTGCCTCTTTGCCGCGCACAATGAATTCCCCCATGTGGCTCACATCGAACATGCCCACACGCTCGCGAACAGCCTCGTGTTCTTCGCGCAGACCGGTGTAGGATATCGGCATATCATAGCCTGCGAAGGGCGCCATTTTCGCTTTCAGGGCTAGGTGTCTTTCGTGCAGCGGCGTAAGCTTGAGCGTCTCTGTCATGGCCGAAAGGTAGCCCTTGTGCTGTGATGGTGGGGTAATGCAGCGACAAGCTTTGTGCGTGTATAAGGAGGTTTTTATACGCCTTTCGGCAAAACCCAAATTAATTCGCTAAGCCAGGGAGCCCCTCACCAAAACGCACCTTCCGGCGCTGCATTACGTTAGTACGCGTACATCCATTAGGCGTTCGATCCTTTGGCGCCCACACCTAAGCACCCCGTGCCATCTACATGAGTAATTCCAAGAAACAACGCCACAAGCGATCAGGCGGAAAAGACGGTGACAAACTCACCACCAAGCAGCTTCAGAAGTCTATTCTTCACCTCTTTCGACAAAACCCGACCAAGCGGTTTACTCCTAAGCAAATCATTCAGCACCTGCAGCTGAAAAACAATAAAGATGCCGTCCGCTACGCCATCGAAAAACTTCAGTCTGACGGTCGATTAAAAACTGTTAGCACCCTCAAACTCGATGAGCCTTCGGGGAACAAGGGCTCCCGCAACAAACGCAAGCGCGACGATGCCGAGTCGATCAAGAGCAATAAGCCAGACTACAGCTCTCCCTCAAAAAATGGGCAATCTGAGAAGCACTCGAGCAAAGGAGGCGGTCGGGCTGATGGCGAAGATGGCGAATTGACTGGTCGCGTCGACCTCAGCCGTTCAGGCTCTGGCTACATCATTGTTGAAGGGCGCGAGCAGGATATCTTTATTCCGCAGCGACGCCTCGCTGGAGCAATGAATGGCGACACCGTCACGATTCGTTACTGGACGCCCCGCGGCCGCAACAAGCCCGAAGGGGAAGTCATTGAGGTGACCAATCGCAAGGTGGAGCACTTTATCGGCACCTATCGCCATGGCCGTAAGTATGGTATCGTGATCCCCGACCGCATCGAGTACGAATTCGATGTGGCTGTCATGCCAGACAATACCGATGATGCCAAAGATGGCGACAAGGTGGTTGTCAAAGTCACTGAATGGCCGGAGCGCGCAGGTCAGAATCCTCGCGGTGTCATTACACAGGTATTAGGAGCGACTGGCTCGACCGATATTGAGATGAAGGGCATCCTCATCAACCAAGGCTTCGAGTTAAAGCACTCAGAGGTTGCTATCGAAGAGGCTGAAGCTATTTATGAGGCAATTAGTCCTCAAGAAGTCCACCGACGTCTCGACCTGCGTGAGGTGCTCACCTTTACCATTGATCCATATGATGCTAAAGATTTTGACGACGCTATTTCTTACCGTCGACTCGATAATGGTCGACTTGAAATAGGGATTCACATTGCTGACGTGAGCCACTACGTGCGTCCGGGTTCGGCTCTAGATAAGGAGGCGGCGCGCAGTACCACGAGTGTATATCTCGTTGATCGCGTGCTACCGATGCTGCCCGAAAAGTTGTCGAATGGGCTTTGCTCGCTGCGTCCTTATGAAGATAAGTGCACGTTTTCGGCGATGTTCGAATTTGATGATCGGGATATTATTCGGCGCACCTATTTCACCAAAACGCTAACTCATTCTGATAGGCGATTTACCTATGAAGAGGCGCAGGAACTCATTGAGCAAGCTCCAGAAGATGCTCACCAATACGAAAAGCTCAAGCTAACGGGCGAGGAGGTCAACTGGACGGAGTTGATGCAGCACCTCAACACACTTGCTCAGAAGTTGCGCAATCGAAGGTTTCGCAATGGAGCGATAGACTTCGACAGTGAAGAGGTGCGCTTCCGACTCGATGAAGATGGTAAGCCTGTAGATGCTTACGTGAAGAAGCGGCAGGACTCAAATATGTTGATTGAGGACTTTATGCTGCTCGCCAACAGATCGGTAGCTGCCTTCATTGCCAATAAGGGTAAGAAGCAAGAGATACCATTTCCGTATCGTGTGCACGACGAGCCTGATCCGGAGAAGATGGCCAATCTTGCCACGTTTGCCGCCAAGTTTGGGATCGACCTCGATCTTTCGAGTCCAAAATCTATAGCCAAGAGCTACAACAAACTCAGAAAGCTCGCTACTGAGCGCGCCGAATTGGCGGTGCTAAGTCCATTGGCTATTCGCACTATGGCTAAAGCTGTCTACACTACAGACAATATTGGCCACTACGGTTTGGCTTTTGAGAATTACACGCACTTCACAAGTCCTATCCGCCGCTACGCTGATGTTTTGGTGCATCGTATCCTCGAAAAGAATTTAGGCAAGGCAGAGTATCGGGTGGATAAAGAGCATCTCGAGGAGCAGTGCGAGCACATCTCTGAGCGCGAGCGAGCAGCCGTTAAAGCTGAACGCGAGTCGACCAGTTACTTCCAGGTGCTGTACATCAAGGATCATATCGGCGAGGAGTTTGTCGGTACAGTCAATGGTGTAATCGACAGAGGCATTTTCGTAGCCTTGACAGAAAACTACTGCGAAGGATTTGTGCCTTTTGAGACCATGGAAGATCGTTACGAGCTTGGTGCTGATCGCCTTGTGGCAACGGGTCGCCGCTCTGGTCGGAAGCTGCAGATGGGTGCTGAGGTGCGGGTCCAGATTGTAAGTGCGGATTTGGATACGCGGCGCATAGAAATGTCGCTCATCGAAACGCGCGATCAAAAGCAGCAGCCCAATCCTCCTAAGCAGCAGAGCAAATCAAATAAGCAGCAACCTGTTGGTGCCGAGGGTGCTGCACTCGCCGCAGCTAGAGCCGCAAGCTCCAAGAAGCGCGGCAGCAGGCCTACAGCAAAACGAAGTCGACGCAAGAAAACCACCTAGTCTAGCTTTTGCCATTAACTTCTAAGCTTCGTCTGCCGGACAGCAAATCCCTATATCCTGTGCATGCCTTTGTACTGACGGACAAGTAGGCGGCACGCAAATGCGTTACTAGCACAAACCCAGCATCTTGAACTATGTCCCTTTCCTGCTGGCGCTCGCCTGGAGTTTAACGACTGCGCAAGCGCAATCAGCTCCCGATTTTACATTTCGTACCTCTGAGCCGCTGAATGTGCTGCACTTCATGCATACGGCCGTCGGGGGAGAACACTCTTCGTCGAGTTACCGTGCTTTTATCGATTCTAATACTATTGATGATGCCGCTTTTAATGATTTGCTGGCACGCTATGGAGCGCTGAAATTTGATGCAGGTTACCGCCGGCCTAATCTTCCGCGCCGACGCTACCGAGCGCGATCAGTAATGGACTTTTTATGGTTGCACAGTGCAGCAGCAGGATCATTGCAAGAGTTTTCTAGTCGAAGTTTCGGTTTATTATCAGTAGCTGATCATGCTGAGTTATTTGAGGTTTTGGCGAAAGCTGAACCCTATTACCAACGGCTGGTAGCTATTCCACAACGGGAGAATATCGCACGCACCGAACGATTTTTAGCGGCCTATGAAGATAGAGTTAGCTTGCTCTTCCACCAGGTAAGCACCTTTTACGGCACACCCTGGCCCGAGGATATTCCCTTTACGGTGGCACTTGCGCCGATACCACTAGCCTCCGGGGTGACGAGCGCCGTGCCAAAAGTCAATACTTTAGTGTGCAGCTACTTGAGTGAAAATGACGAGGATTATAAAGCTACACTTGGCGTCGCAGTACATGAGATGTGTCACTCTATATATGATGAGCAGCCCACAGCATTACAACAAGATATAGATGATTGGTTTACGCTGTCTAAACATGAAGTAGCTCCGTATGCCTACGCTTATTTTAATGAAGGTCTGGCTACAGCTATAGGCAATGGTTGGGCCTATGAGCAACTGAATGGTAAATTGGATACCGCACAGTGGTATGCTGATGATTTCATTGATGGTTATGCTCGGGCCTTATATCCCCTGATAAAATCGTATCTCAGCGAGAAGCAGATGATAGATCGGCCATTCATTGATGCCGCTATTGATGCGTTTGGTCAAACCTTTCCACGAGCTGAGCGTGATTTCGCAGTCCTTTTTAACAGCGTAGGCTTGTATGCAGATACAGAAGACGATGCGACGCTGTCGGAATATTCGGATGAATTGTTTAGCCGTTTTCGCGTAAGCTCGAGCTTTTTGCGCGCGCCCCTGAGCTCGCCGGGTGCTATCCGCTCGATGAGTTATCCTCAGCTTACGAAAGTGATTATCATCGATCGTGATCGCGAAGAGCGGTGGGACCAGTTACGTGGGCAATTTCGAGAACTCATTGGACTACAGGTTCCAGAAGAACCGAATGCTAGTTATGCCTTTTACGATGACGCTTCGAAGAGTGCAGTGCTGGTGTTTTTGATTGAGGATGCTGCTGGCCTGGGGCGCATTTTGGAGAACTATAAGCGGGAGAAGTATGTGTCGTTTGGGGAGAGTACGGCCGTGGCGCTGAAGACTGGTGATTGAGAGTTGCCGTTCATGAACTGAAATCGACCGTTTGGCAATTTAGGCGCGTGGAGCCAGCTATGGTCACTCATCTTTGTGAGGCCAGAAATACTGCTACGGCAGCCCGAATTCCAAGAGTAGTCTCATACATACTTCAGTGCGCCCTCACCATTTCGGTGGGGGCTTGCTTTTTTCGGTACAGTCTCATCTACAGGCATTCTCGTCTAGCTTTGGCGGCACTATGCTGCAACAACTTGCTTACCCTCTCGATTTCAAATTTAAGACGCTTGCCTTGGCCCCTCAGTTTGAGGTTACCGACGCGAATGGGGCGGAGGTGGCCTACATCAAGCAGAAGCTCTTTAAGCTCAAGGAGGAAGTGAAGGTGTACCGCAGCTCGCGACAATTCGACCTGCTTTACCACATCAGGGCTGATCGCTGGCTCGATTGGTCGGCGAGTTATCGCTTTACGGATGAGGCGGGTCAGGACTATGGACGTGTGGCCCGGCACGGCGCGCGCAGCATCTGGAAAGCAAGTTACGATGTGATAGACCCTACTGGTGAGACACGCTATACGATCAGAGAGCGGAGCGCGATGACGCGGATGCTCGATGGCATGCTTGGCAGTGTGCCGGTGCTAGGTTTGTTTACAGGTTATGTATTCAATCCCACTTACGACATACGTGATGCGAGTGGGCAGGTGGTGGCTGAATTTCGGAAGCGACCTTCAGGTATAGGCCGCCGCTTCAGCCTAAGCCTTACTACCCCTGTTGCAGCTGAAGGCGAGGCGCAGCTGGTGCTAAGCTTAATGATGATGGTTTTGTTGGAGCGCAGTAGGGGGTGAAAAGGGATTTTAGAGCATAATGCTGAAAGTATCAATTATACCATCAACTTGAGGTGAATCAACACAACATTCTAATTGATCTTCGATCTCCTTCGGATCCTAAGTTTTTCCGCTATCGGCGAGCTGAGGAGAATCTTTCTGCGGCCTCACGCGACTTTCAATAAGTCACAACTGAGGCTGAATCAATACTGCTTTATGAGTAACATCACTGGCCCTTATTTTATATTGGTAGCAGTCATGACACTGCTGCTTCTCGCCTGCGACAAGAAAGAATCCCCTGATCCTTTGGCCCATCCTGAAGGAGTAGTTTACTGCCCAGGCTTTGATGACCCTGGAGCCATTTCACCTGGCCATTTTTCAGCAGTACGCGATGGCGAACCAATTCAAGGACTATCACAAGTTATTGAGCGCCAGAACGGCCTGTGGAGATTAGATTTGTACATTCTTCATGAAGCTTGTTACCTAAAGTTCATCGGACATATGGGCCACTTCCCGCTAGTAGAAGGCATTTTGTTAGATTCATTCGAGGTTAAACCATTTTACTGCGCTGAACCCGATTTCCAAAATCCTGTTGATTATAATTCGATTAGGACAGCTGGAGCAGGAGATGTCATATCCGATGAAATCCTTAATCTTTACTATGTAGATTCTACCAAAAACCGATCGTACATGGTTCTTCACGAGGTAAATTTAGAGAGGGGTTATGCCAGGGGAGAATTTCATCTTGCGATGGAGCTGGATACTAGTTGTGTTGATTTTAGACAATATCCTTCGACGACTGTTATTTCCGAAGGTGAGTTTACTGCTTCGCTCCTATATCTATGAGTGGGCTGCCCTGACTAAGAGATGCTAGGTGCTGGCCTGACCACACTGTTGTGGTCAGGTGGGTGCTGGATGCCAAAATAAAGTGTTGAATGCAAGAGCACAGCGTAAAACAGCGAACCTAGTACGACCTACATGTTAAAGGGCTACTGGCAAGGGGCTTTACAATTTGCGAACTAAAGCGAATCTGATAGCATTCGTAGTGTAGTCATGCTCACTCGCCTGCTCCATATCGCCTTAGCCCTAAGCCTGTTGCTTAGTACCACCGGCGTAGGCATCAGCCAGCACTTCTGTGGAGGGAAGTTGATCGACACAGCACTGCTCGGGCCCGCTGAGAGCTGCGGCATGAAGCCTCTAGACACGACCTGTGCCGTCTCCGATAAGCCTAGCGAGCAACCATCCATCAGCAAGTTACCCTGCTGTCAGGACATCCAGCTCTTCGTACAGGCCGACCTCGAAGCGAGTACCGCTGAGGCTCCGCTTGCAGTGGCTCAAACGGCAGAACTTCTGGCAATACCATTCTTAGGCGTGCACATCGCAACTCCTGCGTTTAGTTCGGCGCCCTGCCACTTGCCCGATGTGCGTCCGCCCCCGCTGCGTACTCAGTTACGGTTGGCCCGCCTACAGGCCTACCTCCTCTAGCCACCAGATGACATTTTTTGCCTGTGTGCCCGCCAAGGGCGCAAGGCTTGTCCTGTCTGGTGTGCCCGCTCGTCGACGCACGCCTCATTTAGCGGCCATCGACTCAGCATGCTCTCCTCCTTAATTCGGTTTTTCATCGAGAATCGCCTCGTGGCGGTCCTGCTACTGCTGGCCTTTGTCGGCTGGGGGCTGGTGCATGCGCCCTTCAACTACGACATCGACGCGCTGCCACGCGACCCGGTGCCCGTCGACGCCATTCCCGACATCGGCGAAAATCAACAGATCGTTTTCACGCAGTGGCCCGGCCGCTCGCCGCAGGACGTCGAAGATCAAATAACCTACCCCCTCACATCGGCTTTGCTCGGGGTGCCCGGTGTGCGTTCGGTGCGCTCCAACTCGATGTTCGGCTTCTCGAGCATCTACTTAATTTTTGACGAGGACGTCGAGTTTTACTGGTCGCGCTCGCGCATCCTCGAGAAGCTCAACAGTTTACCTTCTGGGGTTTTGCCGGAAGGCGTCGCCCCTACACTTGGCCCCGACGCCACCTCTCTCGGCCAGATCTACTGGTACACGCTCGAAGGTCGCGACATCGAAACCGGCGAGCCGCTCGGAGGCTTCGACCTGCATGAGCTGCGGAGCATTCAGGAATTTTACGTTCGCTATGGTCTCAGTGCCGCCGAGGGTGTGGCCGAGATTGCCAGCATCGGCGGCTACCTCAAGGAGTACCAGGTGGATATTGACCCCGAAGCCCTGCGCAGCTACGGCATCAGCCTGCAACAAGTCATGGCCGCCGTGCAGGGTTCTAACCTCGATGTCGGGGCCTCAACGCTCGAAATCAACCTCGTCGAGTACTTCGTGCGCGGCCTGGGCTACCTCGACGACATCTCCGATCTAGAGGAGAGCGTGATTGTGGCCCGCAATAACGTGCCCATTCGCATCGGCGACGTGGCGCGCGTCAATCTC
Source organism: Saprospiraceae bacterium (assembly GCA_965213735.1). GTDB lineage: Bacteria > Bacteroidota > Bacteroidia > Chitinophagales > Saprospiraceae > CALDTK01. Next base: position 2,475,275 of record CBDCAB010000006.1, on the reverse strand, counting down.
GGTCCGGCCCAGCGGCGCGGCCTACTCGACAAGGCCGGCGCGGAGGCCGTTGGCGGCGTAGTTATCGCGCGCTATGGGGCCAATCCCTTGGCTGTGATTGACGAAGTGAAGGAACGTATCGCCATGCTCGCTCCGGGGCTTCCGACCCGCGAGGTAGAAGGGCGCACCTCGCAAGTGACCATCGTGCCTTTCTACGACCGCTCCTCGCTCATTCAAGAAACCATTGGCACGCTCGAGGAGGCCATCACGCTGCAGATTCTCATCACGGCGATCGTCGTTGCGCTACTCTTGCTCAACTTCCGTAGTTCGCTCTTGGTGGCCGGGACGCTACCGGTGGCGGTGCTGATGTGCTTCATCGCGATGCGCTACTATGGCGTTGATGCCAACATCGTGGCCCTATCGGGAATCGCCATTGCCATTGGCACCATGGTCGATATGGCCATTGTGCTTGTGGAGAGCATCGTGGCGCGCCTACGCGAGGCGCCGCCGGGCGAGTCGGTGGTCGATACCGTCCACGCGGCTACTGTCGAGGTAGCCAGTGCCGTGCTTACAGCCGTGGCCACCACAGTGGTCAGCTTCCTGCCCGTATTTACCATGGAGGCGGCCGAAGGCAAGCTGTTTCGCCCGCTAGCCTTCACAAAAACCTTTGCGCTGGTGGCTGCCATTATTGTAGCCGTAGTGTTGATCCCGCCCTTCGCCCGCACGGTGCTCGGGTGGCGCGCCCGCGCCAAGCCCAGTCTGCTGTGGGCACGGCTGCGCATCGGCATCAACCTAGCACTGGCGCTCCTGCTCGCCTACCTGCTGGCTACCGAGTGGATGCCACTAGGTGTCGGACGCAGAGATCTGATCAACTTTGCCTTCGTGGCGCTGCTGGTAGGCGGCATCGTGGGATTGGTCTACGGAGTCATCTACTTCTACGAGCCTGTGCTGCGCTTCTTGCTGCGCTTCAAACTGGCCTTCTTGCTGTTCATTGGGGTAATTGTTTTCTTAGGCTATCGGGCCTACCAAAATGTAGGGGAGGAGTTTATGCCCGCTCTCGGCGAGGGCAGTTTTTTACTGATGCCAAGCTCGATGCCGCACGCTGGCATTCAGGAAAATCGGCGCAACCTGGCCCTGCTCGACATGGCCGTTCAAAGTATCCCCGAAATCGACATGGTCGTAGGCAAGGCCGGGCGTGCTGATACGCCGCTCGACCCGGCACCGCTGTCGATGTACGAAAACGTCATTAATTACAAATCGGAATACCGCACCGATGGCGATGGCCGCCGCATCCGCTTTGCCTACGACGAGGACGCCGGGGAGTACCTGCGGGACAAGACTGGCGAGTTGATTCCCGACGAGGACGGGCGCTATTTCCGGCAGTGGCGCGACCACATCGAGAGCCCCGATGACATCTGGGACGAAATCATAGCTGTGGCGCAGCTGCCGGGCGTCACTTCCGCACCCAAGCTCCAGCCTATCGAGACGCGGCTGGTAATGCTGCAAACCGGCATGCGGGCCCCGATGGGCGTCAAGGTGTACGGCACGGAGCTGGCCCAGATCGAAGACTTCGGCCTACGGCTCGAGGGGCTGCTCAAAGAAGTTGAGGGTGTCAAGGACGCCGCCGTCTTTGCCGACCGCATTGTGGGCAAGCCCTACCTGCTCATCGACATCGACCGGCAGGCAATCTCGCGCTACGGCCTGAGCATCGTGGAGGTGCAACGCTACCTGCAAACCGCTATCGGTGGCATGCGCATGACCACTACGGTCGAGGGTCGCGAGCGCTACGCGGTGCGCCTCCGCTACCCACGAGAGTTGCGCGACGACCCGGCTGCTATCCGCAACATTCTCGTGGCTACCCCGGGCGGTACGCAGGTGCCTCTGGGCCAGCTTGCCGACATCCGCTTTGAGCAAGGTCCGCAGTCCATTAAGTCGGAAGACGGATTTCTCGTGGGCTACGTACTCTTCGACCGCGAGGAGGGCTACGCTGAGGTGGAAGTGGTCGAGCGTGCGCAGGCACTCTTCGCCGCCGCCATTGCAGAGGGTCGCTTAGAGGTGCCGCCAGGCATCAATTACGAGTTTGCGGGCAACTATCAGCAGCAGGTGCGCGCTTCTCAGCGGCTGGCTATAGTAGTGCCAATTGCGCTCGGGCTCATTTTCCTCATCCTCTACTTCCAGTTTCGCTCGGTGCTGGTGACGCTCATGGTGTTCAGCGGGGTGGCGGTGGCCTTCGCCGGCGGTTTTTTGATGATTGCAGCCTACGACACGTCCTGGTTTCTCGACGTCACGGTGTTTGGCACCAACCTGCGCGATCTCTTCCAAATCCAAACCATTAACCTTAGCGTGGCCGTCTGGGTAGGGTTCCTCGCGTTGTTCGGTATTGCCACTGATGATGGCGTGCTGGTGGCCACGTTTCTTAGGGACAGCTTTCGCCAAAACGACCCACAGTCGCGCGCGGAAATCCGTGATGCGGTAGTGGAGGGAGGACTGCGCCGTGTGCGCCCGGCCATGATGACGACGGCCACTACGGTGCTGGCGCTGCTGCCGGTGTTGGCCAGTACGGGGCGCGGGGCCGATATTATGGTGCCTATGGCCATCCCGAGTTTCGGGGGCATGGCCCTGCAGGTGGTCACCATGTTTACGGTGCCGGTGCTGTGGTCGCTGTGGAGGGAGACTCGCTTCAGCTTTCGCCAAAACGGGCCGCGGTGGCGTGAGCGATTGGGCGGCTTTCGCCAAAACTTGCCCCTGCTCGTATGCCCATTGACTCTTGCTTTGTGTGGCTTACAGCCCGGCGTTGCAAATTCCCGCTCATTACAATGTGGCGAGAAATTGATCGGGTGTATAAACGGGCAAATTAGACAGTCTGAAGTCTTTAGAGTTCCGGGTAACAATAAGGTCACACGCCGACAATTCGGCGCACCTATGCTGCAGGCCGTCTTCGAAGTCGGCAAACTGCCCATCAGCCAATTCCAACCGCACGACCTCGGCGCTCAAATCGGACAAGGTAAAGATGTTACATGCCAGACACAATTTCCGGCGAGCAATCTAATTGTTAGAGGCTTTTGTAATCCAATAGTTGGCATTCGCAATAGTCAATGTAGATACATAAACCTCGAATTTATGCTGCTCACTGACCGCAATTATCTGTTCTGCGCCAGCAACGAACTGAGCTCGAGGCAGCAAAAGGTCAAGGAATACATCTGTATCAACAAAAATCCTCACTAGCTATGCTTTCCGACCAAATATTGAAGTCGAGGATCATTCTCGATTACTTCTGGATCCAACTCTACCTTGGGTGTTTGCCGAAGCGCGCGAAGTGCTGGTGGCAGGTCCTTGTTCGGCAGATCGGACTTCGGGGTCGTCAGTTTCTGCAAGATGTCTTCGATCACGCGCGAAAGACTCTCGCCCTGCTCTGTAGCGTAAGCTTTGGCGCGCTCAATGACATCGGCGTTGAGGCGGAGCGTGAGTTTCTTGTCCATAACCGGCAGTTGTACGTCTTAAAGCTAGTAAGCTATACGTCTAAAAGCAAGAAGTGGTTTTTCTTATGGCTCTGTACTACCGTAATGCTTGGTGCAACTTTGGTTTTGCCGAAAGGCGCTGAGGCCCAGACACTCGCCCAGCTCTACGACACGCTGGCCGTGACCAATCCCAGCGTCCGCGCCTTCGATGCTGAGTATGCGGCAGCGCTGGAAGAGCGAATGATCGTCGATCAGCTGCCCGATCCCGAAGTGAGCGCGGCGGGTTTCGTGTCGCCTGTAGAGACCCGCGTCGGACCGCAGTGGGCTCGCCTCGGCGCTACGCAGCGTATCCCGTGGCCAGGCAAGCTGCGGGCCATGGCCACACTCGCCGATGCCCGTGCCCGCCCTATTCTCGAGCAACGCGCGGCCGAGGTGCTGGACCTGCGCTACCAGCTGGCGCAAGCTTACTACGCACTCGCCGCACTGCGTGCCCGCCAACCCATTCTCGTGGCTACCCTCGCCCGCTACCGCAGCCTGGAAGCCGTTGCCCTCGCCCGCGTTGAAGGTGGACAGGCGATGAGCCTCGACGTGTACCGCATCCAATTAGAGCGTCAGCGCCTCCGCCAACAACTCGACGAACTCCCGCTGGAGGCCGCCCGCTACCAAGCCCGCATAGAGGGCCTGGTCGGCACCGAAATCGACAGCCTGGTGCTGCCAGCAATTGCACAACTAGCTCCAGCACCACTAGTCGACACGAGCATCCGTAGAGCGCTGAGCCAACTCGATGAACGCAATCCTCGGCTGCGCATTTACGCCCTCCAGCAGTCGATTACAAGCGCGGCTTTGGAGGTGAATCGCCTGGCGGCAAAACCCGACTTCGCCGTCGGGGCCGACTACCTGCTTACGGGTCAGCGCGACGATGCCGATCCTCCGGGCAACGGTCGCGACGCGATAGCGCTGCGGGCGGGCGTGGTGATTCCGCTTTCGCGCAAACAGTACGCCGCGCGCGATGCTCAGGAGCGCCTGCGTCTGGAGGCCAACCGCCAACGAACATCCGAACTGCGAAACCAACTCGTGGCCCGTGTGGAAGTGGCGCTGACTGATATCGCCGAAGCGCGCAGTCGACTCGCGTACCTCAACGAACAAATGCGGGTTCTCGACGCCGCGCTCGCTGTTGCCACCGAGGCCTACGCTAATGGCCGCCTGCCTTTCGACGAGCTGCTCCGCCTGGAAAATGACACCCTCCGTTACGAACTCGAGCGCCTGCAAAGCCTGGAGAGCCTCCTCACCAACCGAGCTCAACTCGACAACCTGCTTGCATTATGAGCACCATCATTCCTCACGCCCGTCGCTGGTCGAATATGCAACTGATGCTCGTAGCTATTGCCGCCGTGGGCTTCGGTTTGCTGGCCGGTTACCTGCTGTTGCCCCGCAGCGAAGTCACCGGTATAGTTCATGTTGAAGAATCAGACGATGCACACGCGCATGCGGAGGGTACGATCTGGACCTGCTCAATGCACCCACAGATACAGCGGGACGAGCCAGGAGACTGTCCGATCTGTGGCATGGACCTCGTTCCGCTGTCGAGTGAGGCTGGCGACGATCCGGCGGTGCTGACAATGACTGAGGCCGCGGTGGCCATGGCACGGGTACAGACCACAGTGGTAGGTGATGCCGGGGCGATACAAACTGCGGCCGGTGGCCAAGAATTGAAACTTAGTGGACGTCTGGCGGCCGACGAGCGCAGTAGCGCCGTACAAACAGCTCATGTGCCGGGGCGCATCGAGCGGCTGTTCGTAACTTTCGAGGGCGAAAAAATCGAGCGCGGGCAGCGCCTGGCCGAAGTCTACTCGCCCGAATTGGTTACTGCCCAGCGCGAGCTGCTTGAGGCCGGGCGCTTTGGAGGAGTCAATCCCGCTCTGGCTGATGCGGTGCGCACGCGCCTGCGCAACCTGCGCATCGACGACCAAACGATCAAAAACATCGAGGCCGCCGGTGAGCCCCAGACTAATTTCACACTGCGGGCCGACGTGGCGGGCGTGGTGCTCGACAAGCGCGTTGAGGTAGGTGACTACGTGACTACTGGCCAGACGCTGTACACTGTGACCGACCTCAACCAGCTCTGGGTACTCTTTGATGCGTATGAGGAGGAGCTCGACAACATCCGCGTAGGTGATCGGGTGCGCTTTACGACGCCTTCGGTGCCGGGGCGGGAATACACCGCGCGCGTGAGCTTCATTGATCCGATCTTGGACGCCGGATCGCGGACGGCGCGGGTGCGGGCCGAGGTAGCCAACTCAGGCGGTCGATTGCGCCCGGAGATGTTTGTCGAGGGTACAGTGCTCACGCGACCACGATCGGGTGCAGCGCAGGCTTCGGGCAACGGCAACCAAAGCCTCCTGGTGCCCGCCACGGCAGTGATGTGGACCGGTGAGCGCTCAGTGGTCTATGTGGAGGTGCCCGACGCGGCCGTGCCGAGCTACCGCTTTCAGGAGGTGACGCTGGGCGAGCGCATCAACGACTACTACGTGGTGACTGAGGGATTGGTGCCAGGTGAGCGCGTGGTGACACAGGGGGCCTTTAGCATTGATGCGGCCGCTCAACTCAACAACCAGTTCTCGATGATGAACCGCGATGTTGTGATTCGGGGTCGGGAGGCAGAGGCGGTGACCTTTCGAGCCTTGCCCAACTATCGCAGCGAAACTCCACCGGCTTTTGAATTGCAATTGCTAAATGTCGCCAAGGCATATGCGCCTCTACCCGAAGCGCTCGTGGTCGAAGATCTGGTGGCGGCGAAACGTACTGTCACGGGTTTTGCCGCAAGGCTCACAGAAGTCGACATGAACCTCATTGAGGGCGATGCTCACCTGTACTGGATGGAGCAACTCGACGCCATGCAAGCACACGCTACCGCCTTACTCGCGGCTGATGAGCTGGCCGCCGCCCGAACGGAATTTGCCTTCCTTTCGCAGGCGCTCATCAACACCCTAACAGCATTCGGCTACGCGGGTGAGACGCTCTATGTGCAGCACTGCCCGATGGCCTTCAACAATGAGGGGGCGAACTGGCTGAGCGAGAAAGCTGAAATCCGCAATCCTTACTTCGGCGATGCAATGCTGAGCTGTGGTCGGGTACTGGATAAACTCTAACAAAGTCACTAACACAAAACACTGAAAATGGATAAGAATAAATCGGGAATGAGTCCCTACACCAAGTTCGCCCTGATGCTCGCCACGAGTTTCGTGGTGATGTACCTCGTGATGTATTTGCACACCTATAGCTGGGCGCACGTGCGCTTCAGCGAGATGAGGTTTTACATGACGACGCTGATGACTCTGAGCATGATCCCGGTGATGATGGGCTGGATGTGGGGCATGTATAAGGATAAGCGCACCAACTACGGCTGGCTGGCCTTTGCGGCAATTGGATTTGCAATTGTGGTTTATATCGAGCGCTCGCAAATTTTTGTGGAAGACGAGTCTTGGATGCGGTCGATGATCCCGCACCACTCGATCGCGATTTTGACGAGTGAGCGAGCTGAGATAGATGATGTGCGGGTGCGCCACCTGGCCGAGGAGATCATTCGCGCACAGCGCCGCGAGATTGCCGAGATGGAGTGGCTACTACAAGACATCGCCGCTAATGGGGAGGCGACTACGGAGGAGGAGGCCACCGCGCGCCCGGTGCCTGAAATGTCGGATTCGTTGGGAGGTGAGAAATGAGAAGCCATATATATTAAGGCACTATTTAGATAACAATGAGGCATACATAGCCGCTGCGCAAATTACTTGTTGTCCAGTAGCTGTTTTATGTCTTCACGTTTAGAACGAGCTATGGGTAGCGTTGTAGCACCGAGTGTAATTGCTGAAGGGGTATGGCTTGTGATGCGCTGCGCATTAATAATGTAGCTGCGATGAATTCTCCAAAATTTCTGTGTTGGAAGGCGAGCTTCAGCTTCGGCTAAAGTCTCTCGTACGATGTGCTGTGTGCCATCAAAGAAAGTATAAATACTGTAGACATGATCTGCTTGAACATACAGTAACTCATCTAGAGAGGTCATAATGGTTCTCGAACCAACGCGTAGCTGTAGCGTGGGATCGTTAGTTGTCTGCTGCGCTTGCTTGGAAAGTGCGAGCGCGACTGTGGTGCAAAGGCTCCGAGGATCGATTGGCTTCGCTAAATAGCCATGCGGGTTGCACTTGCTCGCTTCGCGTAGGTAGGCAGCACTGACTTGAGAAGTTAAGAAAATAATCTTCACCTCCGGCTGATGCTCCGTCAGCCACCTCGCCACGTCTAAGCCTGATTTAGGTCCTTCGAGACGAATATCGATGAGAGCTAATTGAAGGCTTTCTTGAGTGGCGATGGAAACAGCGGATGCGTAATCTTTAGCAGGCCCTTTAATAACTAAATTCTCAAAAATAGTGGAGCGGTTAAGGTAGCGTGCAATGCAATCAAAGATGAGGAACTCGTCTTCAACAATCAAGAGTGTTGTCATAGTGCGTGGATTCAGCGAGATGAATTTTCAAAAGAAGTTACAGTAGGATTTATGGGAATGGAGATTGCGATGGCGAATCCTGTAGTTTTATCTGGTGGATAGCTTAGCGTCCCAGCAAGTTGATTTACCATCATGTTGATGAGGTACATACCGAGTTTTGACTCCTTGAGTCGCTTTTCAGGTGGGACGGGTTGAATTGCGGCTCCAGTACCTGAATCTTCATACTGAATAAGCAAGTGATCAGCGTGGCTTGTAGATTCAACTGATATGTCGATACGGAAATTGGATCTTATAGCAGCTGCATTATGCTTAAGACTATTGGTCATTAGTTCGTTTATTATTATTCCGAGTGCTGAAAGTTGTTTAGGAGGTAGTGTCACATCATCTCCGGAGATGCTACAGATAGTTTTTTCCGAGTCGGGAGCCATAGTTATGCACTTATCTCCAATGAATTTGAGGTAAGGGAGTAATGCGACATGTGCGTCCTCACTGAGATTGTATAGCTGTGCGTGTATAGCGGCGAGGTTGTGGATTCTTTGTGCCATTTCATCAAATGCAGCGGAAACATCGGTGCTCATAGCCTGTTCAGCTTGTATTTCTAAGAAGGATATTAATATCTGAAAATTATTTTTCACTCTATGCTGTAGCTCGTCATGAAGCAGCTCCTGTCGCTTTACTTGCGCAAGAATCTCCTTACGTGCACGGATGAGCAGTGCAATAATAATTCCTAGGGCAATGGCAGAGAGTGCTAAGCCTGATACGGCAAGAGTGAGTTGCCGCTTTCTACGCTGTTCGGCTTGTAAAATAAGCTTTTGAGCGTTCAGCTTCTCTAAAGCTTGTTTCCGTTCAAATGCTTGCTCTAGTCTTAGTACCTCGGAGGTTCTGTTATCGTATGCATACTCGAGTTCTAAGTCTTTTGATCGCTGTAATAGTGTAAAAGCGGTATCTAGTTGACCTAAGCTGCGGTAGGCATTCGCTTTACGTTGATACACGCTTGGTACTAGCACCGGAATATCAAATCCTTCAGCTTGCGCTTGTAAGGCTCGCTGCATTGCTGTATCATAAGCGGCGAGCGCAGCTTCAAATTTTCCATTCTCATAGAATATTCTGCCGATGTTCAACATTATCCATGCTTCACCGTCCGTACTTCCAATGGTATTGTAGATCTCTCTTACCCGATATAACTTAGCTATAGAGGGATTGATCTCCTGCTTATCTTGAAGTGCAACTTGCAGATAAAGTGCATCTGCTTCATCCTCAAGGCGCTGATGCAGTTGTGCATAGTGCAGTGCACTATCTGCATAGCTTCTCGCTAATGGTGTGGAGCCGTAAAAGCGCTCAACGGATGATGCGCGAACGTAGTAGGTGGATACAGCCTGATCAATCTCATAGTCCCAAATCAGCTCTCGTGCCTTAGCCAAGGCTACCTTAGCTTCTGTGCCTTGAGCCGATGCTTCGTGGGTTAAAGACTTGATTAGGTAGGTCTCCGCAAGAACAGCGGGATATTGAGATCCCTTTAATACGCTGATACTCTCAATGATTAACTTCATAGCATCTGCGTAGCGAAGTTGCCGCTCTTGAAGTCTCGCCTTTGCAAGTATTACTCGTGCTCGATGACCCACGTTGACTTCCTCTTCGCACACTTGTAAAGCTAATAATACAGAATCTAACAGGGTGTACGCTTGACTTAGCCGCCCGTAGCGATAGTCAAGATATGCGCGTGTCCAACTTTCCTCCAGTTCGCAACTTAGAGGTGCAGGACTAGGCACAAAACCAAACCCATACGTGCGGTCTTGACCTATGACTAAGCTTTCTATTGGCTGTGAAAAAGCTCCTGGCCAGCCGAAACAAAGCATGATCCCCAGGAGGCCACACATGCTAGGATATGAGTTATCGCGGACCATCGAATAGCGATTATACGGAAGCAAGTCCCGAGCAATGCCGCATTCTCCGAAATTTGTTCTGAACGACGGATCCACGAGCTAAGATGCACTAGATCCAGCAGCGTGATCCCTCTAAGAGAGGCCCCAACTACCCTTGTCAGAGATTGCTGTGCAGCCTAACGACGTCATGTAAACACGTACAAATTGTTGCTAAGCCTACACCTAACATGGTAGATTTTGTGAGACAGGTGCAGTTCAGCACATTGTTTTGCAGTTCGTAACATCGATGCAGGTAGAGTGGTGTTAGCCTGTCACCTTTGAAGCTGTCCCACATCACAGACAGCGGCTGCTGACCACCACACTCTTGCCTAGTGCTCCTTCGCATACTCCCCTTTGTCCTGCTCACTTTACTCACAGGTTCTGCCCATGGTCAGCTGTCAACATTTGAAGATTTAGAGGCGACTACCGATAAAGGTTTTTTCCGAGAGCGCATCAATGAATTGTGGCGCGGCTTTAAAGACTTTGGCGATCCGTTCGCGCTCAACGGTGGGGTGGCACTCGACTTGCGCTCCTACGCCGCCAAAGGTGCGCCCGCTCGCCAAGACCCCTTTTTCTACGCCCTGAGCGCCAACGTTAACGCCAAGGTATACAAGCTCAACCTGCCTGTTTCACTAACGATCACGGCCAAAAACAGCAGCTCTTCCTATCCAAACTTCGGCGAGTTGGCCGATGCCTTTCGTGATCGTCTGCAAGCTCAACGCGACCGCTTCGTGCGTTTTGGCGTAAGCCCTCACTACAAGTGGGTCCGCGGTCATTTCGGGCACCGCACCATGACCTTCTCGCAGTTTACGCTGGCCAACCTCAACTTCTTGGGGGCGGGACTCGAGCTGACGCCGGATGGATGGGTGGCGGCAGGCATGTACGGCCGTCTGGCGAAAGCCGAACCCATTGATCTCTCTCTTGTAACTCCGAATCTTCCTCAGTATAGACGCACGGGCTGGGGCGCACGCTTTGGTCGCCAAACCGAGGATACCCGTCTCGAGCTCGTGCTCTTTGGGGCCTCTGATGATGCCACTTCGCTCGACCTCGCACCGACGGCCGATGCCCGTGTAGCACCTCAGCAAAATATGGTGGTTGGCCTCAATGCCGAGCATCTGTTTTACGAGCGCTTCCGGGTGCGCGTGGAGTATGCCGCCAGCGCGGTAAGTCCCGATATGAGCCATGCCGAAACCAGCGGTGGTGGCTATCCCGATTTTTTATTCCGACAAAGAGAAAGTACCGAAGTAGATCATGCCGTGGATGCCAATCTTATCTACGAGGGTGCCCGCTTTAATGCGGGAGTGCAACTGCTGCGGGTCGACCCCGGCTACCGTTCGTTTGGCGCGTACTTCTTTAACAACGATGTTATTGATGTGCTCGGAAATCTAGCTTTCGATGCCATAGATGGCAAGATGAATGTTGCACTGTCGGCTGGTGTGGAGGCCAATAACCTTAATCTAACGAAAGAGGCTACTACTCGTCGCTTTGTATATTCTGGTGATGTCGCATATGGAGCAGGCGGATTTACCGGCGCAGTAAATTATACAAATAACACATCTGATATAGGCTATGTACTCAATCCTGAGCTGGATTCTCTAAACGCTGTTATAATCGCACAAAATGCAGGCATTACCCTCGGATATACAATTTCTGATAATAGCAATCGCAGTCATACTTTTGCGACCAATGCCTATGTGCAACAGGTGAATGATGACCTAGAAGATCCTATGGCTTCAGCCTTTACCCAGCTCATTGGTGGCACCTTTAGCTATACCTTTGCTTTGCCCAGCGATTGGCGTTTTACCGCCCGCACCAGTTACCTGCAAAACGAGCTGGCGCAACTGCAAATTAACCGTTTAGGCTACGGTGGCGGAGTAGCAACGAGTTTTTTAGAGGGTAAAATTACCCTCAGCCTTGATGGTGATTATTTCACTAATACTAATGATTTAGCAGGTGAGTCGAACAACCTCCAAGGAGGTTTTAGCGGAAGCTATCAACTCACAGAAGGCTTGAGTGCCAACACGGGTGTACGCCTGCTGCATACTACGGCTGAAGCGAAAGACAATTTTACAGAAACTATTGTCACTGTCGGCTTGCGCCAAAATCTCAATTTTTCTCCAAAGTCCCAGAAGGGAGAAAATTAATTCCCAGAAGTGAATTTTCCTTTCAACTCTAAGAGTACCTGAAGCCAGCAAATGCTACCAAACTTTACACGCCTCAACGCATTATTCGCTGTTTTAGCGCTGGCAACTACGGCCTATGCTCAAGGCGTATATCCTATACAAGTAAGTGGTATGTTGGTGCCACCTCACTCGCTCGACCTGTCGGTGTATTCCGCTGAGCGCTCGGGTGATTTAAGTTTCACAGCTACGCTCAATGATCCTACAGAAAGTGATCTGGAGGTATACCTGCGATTAAGCGTTGAGCAGAATGGCAGCACGATCTATGAGACTGATCCCAATGCCGCGCTGCCGACGGTGCGCTTGCAGCAGTTTGTGCCACGTACGTTTACAGGAAGTGATTTAGCCCCCTACCTCGCGCCAGCCAATCTGCGCGGTGCCTTTGGTGAAGAAACTAGTGCGCTGCAGGTGCCGGAAGGCTTTGGGGAAGTGTGTCTGGAGGTAAGAGGAGTGCGGCGAGATATAGCGCTTTCGCGCAAAACCTGTAGCCGCGCGAATTTTCGCCTCAACCTGGTGCCGCGCCCCGCCTTGCCCGAACTCAATGCGCAAGTAGAGCAGCGAAACCCGCAGAATATTCTCTTCAACTGGACGCCGATGCACCTCGGCAGCGGCAATTCACCTGGCCCTGTTGAATACGTTTTCGAGCTGGTGCGCATGCCAGTAGGCTACTACAACATTAATGATGCTTTCGAAAGCGCTCTGCGTGTTTATACCACTACAACACCTGTGCCTTCGGTAATTTACGGACCTGCGGAGCCGCTGCTCGATCCCGGCAATCTCTACGCCTGGCGGGTGCGAGCGCTAAGCATTCTGCATCCTTCTAGTTTACTGTTTCAAAATGAAGGCTATTCAGAGGTAGTGGCCTTCTTCTACCATGATGGCATCCCTGGTGGGGGTGTGCTTTCGCAAAACTTGCCCTCTCCGAAAGGTTGCAATGTCTACACTACAGCTTACCCGGAGCCGATCAACACTGCCAATGCGACCGATGAGCTGGTGCTGACGATTGGCGATGTGCTTCCGCTCGGATATTTCGATTTAGAGATTACAGATCTTCAGGGTGGGGGCAATGCGGGCTATAGTGGGCGTGGACTGGTGCCTTACCCCATGTTGCGCGCAAAAATTGAAGTTGAATTTTCCGGTCTGCGTGTAGATGAAACTGGTCGCGTTGTGGCTGCCGAGCGCATCGATGCCGTCAGCGAGCGCGACGTGCTGCTGCGCGATGAGCAGTGGGCCGCTAGTACAGTGGCCGAGCATGTCAACTCGACATACCTCAATCGCCTGCAGCGCTACACATCTGGCTACACGTCGACGGGACGAATGGTGAGTGGGCGAACGGAGGGAGAACTGACCCGGGCTACGCTTCCGATCTTTCTAGATCGTGAAGACGCTGAGCCGGTGGCGGTGACCAATATCCGCTTTAGTCCGACTAATGCGTACCTCAACCTGGTGTCGTGGAGGGGTCCGGCTAATCAGCGGGCTGCCTTTGCGGGCAGTGCTGTGCAGTCTAGCCCATATGGTCTGCGGACGGGTGCGCATTTGGTGGGGCTGGGGAGTGGTAGCAGCAGTATGGCTGTTGAGCCAATTACCACCACAATTGGCCTACTCGCAGGCGGTGCGCCAGGCGACAAGATGACGATTAATTGTCGAGGATTCGATGGACTGAACGAATCGGCAGCATTGCAAATCGATCCACGGGTATTGGTGCGGGCCGAGAATAAGGCACCCTTACAGTTGGCAGTGAAACAAGTGAGCAAGGATGAGTTGCGGCAGTATTTAGGTGAAGTTGGCGATGTAGATGCTTTTGAAGCAGCAGAGTTGCCAGGATTCACTTTTGAGCCGCGTAGGGCGCGATTGGATTTGCGGTCTGATGAGCTTCATAGCGCGAATAGCACTAGAGCTATCTATTTACCTGCCAGATCGGCCGAGTGGCGTGGTCTGGCCTTCGATGATATAGTTGTTGAGTTGCCAGAAGCATATGATTTTACTGGTAAAGGTCGTCGCAAGCGCCTGACCAAGGGTGAGTTGTACCTCGACGAGAATGGAATTGGCTATGGCCGCTTTGAGGAGACAAATCTGATTCCGCTTAGCAAAGGTCGCATGGGCACATGGCCGTACAGCATGGATACGTTGGCGCTCGCCCTCTCGGCCGATGTCGCTCCGCGGGTGCACGTAGCGGGCCAACTCCGGGTACCCATTTTTCCGGAGGCATTCAACTACACAGGACAACTTTTGGGTGCTGAGGCAAGCCGCGTCGCGATCGAGGCTTCGGTCCCAGCCCGCTCCCGAGAGATGCCGATGTGGCAAGCCCGCATGGGGCTAGCAGCCACGAGTACTATTGCGGCCCAGCTTACAGAACTCAATGGCGAGCGAACGTTCGTACCTCGAGCCAACTTTGATGGCACACTCGGACTCACCTTCACAGACGCTGAGCTACAAGATGCGCTCGCGGACTCAGCTCGCGCATCGACTGTGTCCCGGATTAAAGCATTGCTAGGGGTGAGTTCGCTAGCCCTATCTGTCGAGGGTGTGAAACTTAACGACTTCGCGCTTGATCCGCTCGCACGGCCGGCTGATCGCTACACCCTCGGGAGCGTGAATCTCGATGAGGCCACCGTCAGCGTCGGCGGAAGCAGTCTCACCTGGGGCGGGGTCGATGTCGTCTACGCACCCGCCGTCGGCGACGCACCTGAACGCCTTGGGCTGCGGCTCGGGATGCTCAATGGCGACAACAAGGTTGAACTCGTGATCTGGAGCCGCCTGCGCAACGGTGAGTTCGTGTTCGAGAGCGTCGAGCCAACCACACTCGTATTGAAGTGTAACTGTACAGCTGCTTTGACATTTCCTGAGGTTGGAGCCTATGGAAGTATACTCGACGACGTTATTAACACGTACTATCCCGATGGCCGCACCGGTGAACGTGCGGGCGGTGAGGCCATAGCAGCTGAGACACTGGCCTCGGCGCGTGAAATCGTTAAGGAGCGACTCCGAGTGGGCGCGCTCGGCAGCTTCCCCATGCTCGACGACGAGCGAGTGGTCGTGCCTTTTCTCGACAACGTTGCTCTCGAAGTGGAACAACGCAATGGCCGCTACACCGCAACATCAGCGATTCCTAATGAAGCGCTCACTTTCGCCGCACTCGAAAGCCCGCGTGCCAATCAACTCCCGATCGATGTCAGCGGCCGAATGGAGCAACTTGGGGTGAAGGTCAATAACCTCCCGCCCAATACCCGACTGCTTGTAACTGGAATTGATTTTGGCACGCGAGCCGCCCTCGGCGACGACACCGCCCGCATGGAGCTCACGCTTTTATACGAGGTCTATAGCCGCAGAGACGACAAGCGTTACCTGCGCTTCGTCGAGCGTAACGTCCCGATTACGGCCAACAGCGTGTCGTTTACCGGTCACCTCCTCGACCTTACGCTCGCCGCACCTGGGGCAGCTGGTGCCGAGCGCGAGATGAATTTCCTGCCTCAGGTTGTGATTGGAGATGAGACCCGCCGCAGCGTGGCCCACATGACGTGTAGCGAGGGCTTCGTAGCCTTTGATGTGCAGGGGCGTTACAGCGCGCCGTACTCTTCGACAGCTGGCGATGCGGCCACGCAGATCGTCCACCCGAATGAAAAGTTGGTGGGGACGCTCGCCGAGGACACCGCTCACTTCCACTTCAATGTCAACACGGCTGCCGAGGGGGCGAGTCACTCGCTGCGCAGCTTTGTGGCGCCGCTCCACCGACAGACGTCTGGGGCACGCGACGGTGGGTCGCAGTGGCGCTTTGCCATGCGGGGCGCCGAGGCCGTTCATTTTGTTCCGGGCGACAGCGCGAGTTACCGCGCCTTTGTGGACTTTGATGATACGCGCGAGGTGGAGGATTTTTCCCATCCACTTGGCAAGGCTTTTCAGGGGCTCGTCTTCGACCAGGTCGGCTTTGAGCTCATGGGTTTTGCCGATAAGGAGGGCGAGGCCAAGGTGTTTACGGTAGAGGATGCCTTCTACAGTTTCGACCGCGGGCTCACCGCACATTACGAGAAGAAAATGCCCTTACCGCGGACAGACAGTGCGGTACTGGGAGGCTGGTACTACGAGCTGAGCTACCTGGGATACAACTTC
This sequence comes from Saprospiraceae bacterium, assembly GCA_965213735.1. Lineage (GTDB taxonomy): Bacteria > Bacteroidota > Bacteroidia > Chitinophagales > Saprospiraceae > CALDTK01. The sequence continues at coordinate 2,459,134 of CBDCAB010000006.1, read as the reverse complement.
CACAACAACGAACTCAAGCCCCTTACTGCACTTCCCTCCGACAGCGACGATAGTAGGACTGGTGATGTCAGTGGTATTTATACCGAGGGCTCCATGTTAGTCCCAATATTTGAGGGAGAGATTGCGGCAGCTTTCGCCAAAACCAACGAGGAACGTCCCGTCGACTTCAAAGCTGGTTGGGTCGATTTTGGGGGTCACATTACCTTCAACAAAGTGGGCAATGCCTACGCGCCGAAAGCCGACTGGATCATCAAGCCAGTCGCCAATAAAACATACCAGTCGAGTTTCATTCCAGCGCTTGGAATGCGCCTCAAACCTGGATCTTCCATCTCTTTGGCCTATGCTGGCGAAGATAGTGCATGGGACGTCGAGGCTGACTTTAGCGGCTCGGCTGGCATCTACTGGTTTAAAGGAATCAGCCGCGAACTCGGACTCCCGCAAGATGTTGCTGGCAGACTCTCGGGCGTGAGCTTCGTGTGGGACCTGCTACAGTTTGAAGGACTCACGCTCAATAAAGCCTATAGTACTGCCGAGTCAACTCAAGCGCGCGAGAATGCGCTGATGCCAGGGATCAAGTCGATCGATTTCGGTACCTGGAGCGTGGGGCTCCAGCCGCAGGCGGTCGGGACGGCGCTTAAGAAAAGTGATGCGGTAAACGCGAGGCTTGATGCATTAGCTGCAAAGATGCGGGGCTTTCAACGCTTTGGGCTAGGAATTGCCAAAGTGGCTCTCGGACTCGACAAGGCCGAAGGGGCGGGTGGCGTGCAGGAAGACCGCTACCGGCTGCGCATCGGAGCTCAGGTGAAGATGATGCCCGACAGCAGCGAAGAACCAACTCCCGACAAGGCCACCGCCTCCGGGAAGATTACCCGGACCAAGGGTGCAGGTGCGCGGACGACTGTCGCTGCGGGGACGGGTGGCACGGGCCCCAAGGGCAAGAGCAACACACAAACGGCGGCCTTTGCTGCAACAGGAGAAGTCGACTTCGTATTCAAGCCCAGCAAAGACAAGGAGGGCTTCGACTTCGACGACATCCGACTCGGATGCTTCCTCATCGAAGGCAGCTACGGGCCCGTGGAGCTCAAAGGCGGGCTTAATATGCTGCGCGACGAGGGTGAGAGTTCTATGTGGGGCGAAGGATTTAAAGCAGGTCTCGACCTCACGATCGGCCCAGTGAACGCCAAGGCGGTCGGGCAATTTGGTAAAACGGAGTACGACGCCAACGTGGGCTCGGGCTCGGGCGAGACGTCGACGATTATGGCGCGCACCACCGAAGGTGAGGCCTACCGCTACTTCTTCGTAGATCTCGAGGCTACTTACGAAAAAGGTATTGCTATTCCTCCCCCGAGCCCGAGTAGTGCCCCAGTACTCAATCTCTACGGCGCCGGCGGAGGCTTCCTGTTTAACATGGACATCCCACCGAGTACCAACCTCCTCGCTGGCGGGGAAACTCCGGTAGCAACCAACCCGCGTAAAGACAACGACAACTGCGGCATCGCTGGCGACCTACTCAAACCAGGGGTCAATCTCTATGGGATGTCCTACCGCCCCAACCAGGGCGCCTACGGAGGCAATGTTTCCGTGATTCTAGGACCATACAGCCCTCCGGGTGCGCCACCAACACTTATCGGCGACGTGACTCTCCGCGTCGGTTTGGAGCGCAATACCGCCGGGACGATTGGACTGAGCTACATTCAAGTAGACGGCAACGCCTACCTCACGCCCGAGAGTGCCTCGAAGCGCCGAGAGACCTACGGTGCGCTCGCCAACGTAAGCGTGAAGTACAGCCATCAAACCAAGGTGCTCGAGGGCGGGCTCCGGCTCGAGGCCTCCTTCCCTAACTCCGAGAATAAAGTCGCAAGCGTCAACCTTCAGCAAAAACAAATTGCGGCAGAGCTCAAGAGCAACAAGACGCCTGCTGCCAAGAAGGCGGCCATCGATAAGATCAAAGCCGATGCCGCGGCGGCAGAGCCGCTCGCGCGTAGCAAGGCCGGTGTAGAAAAGGCCGTCGTTTCGGCGCGGACAGTAATTAACGCCGATACTTCGCTCACAGCCGCGCAGAAGGCGACAAAACTAAAAGCGCTCGACGCCAAGCGCATGCGCGACATTGCCACTGCCGAAAAGGCAGACGCCAGCAGCGTCATCATGGAACTCGTCAATGTGTCGGCCAACTTGAAAGTCGACTTTAAAAACGAGATGTGGGCCTTCAAGCTTGGGAGTTGGGGCGACGGCGTCGGCGAGGAGCCGCAATCGGGTCTACCCTATGCGGCGGCTCGATTTCCGAAGTTTGGCGACCTCTCGTTTAAGTTCTACCTCCAAGCCGGACACGCAGTTGATGGTATCCCACCACTTACGGCTGTACTGCCGAGTTGGAATTCGGAAATTTCGGTGAAGGATGTTGGGACGACGATGCCGCTCGGTGCACAGGCGAAAGGAATTGCCGTTGGCGGTGTGTTGAGCATCGATGCCGGTGGCAAAATTGGCCCACTTAGCGGCAAGGTGAGTGGTTTGGCAGGCTTCGACCTAATGATGACGCAGCGCGGGCAGGCTGTCACCTGTGGCGATGGCGGTCGCATTGGCATGAACGGATGGTATGCCGAAGGCCAGGCCTATGCAATGGTTAACGCAAAGTTGGACATCGATTACGACCTCTACTTTTCAAGCGGACAGATCAACGTGTTTAATGCTCAAGCGGCGGCCATCCTGCAGGCCAAGCTGCCGAATCCAGCCTGGATGGCTGGAGTGGTAAAGGGTCGATACAGTGTCTTGGGGGGTGCCGTGGCCGGTAAGTTTAATTACGATTTTGAAGTAGGAGACAAATGCCAAACCTTCACCGACAACAGTGCTGCTATCGCCGGGATTCGCGTGATTACAGATGTCGTGCCCGCACGAGATGCGGAAGATGTCAATGTCTTCGCCGAAGTCCAGTTAGCAGCAAGTTTGCCAATCGGCGGTGTACTCGAGTTGCCTAAGGATGACAAGGGCGAAATCTTTGATCGCTACCGGCCTGCCGTAGAGAAAGTTACCGTGGTCCGGAAGGACACCCGTCAAGCTGTGTCTGGCAACCTGGCACTGAAGGACGACGGCTCAGTCATCTCCTATGCATTCGAAGATTACCTCCACGGGCATACCGACTATGAAATCAGCTACAGTGTTGTTTGGGAGACTGAGCAGAATGGGAGCTTTGTACCCTTAGTTAAAAACGGGAAGACTATACGCGAGGATTCTACGCTGACTTTCCGCACGGGTGCCTTCCCTGATGTTATTATGGCAGGCATGCTCGAGCACCAGGTGCCTGGTTATCGACAGCGGTACTGGCATTCAGGCTACGCTACGCCGGAGTTAAAATTCAACCGTGCCGATCCGCAGTTGGCGACACTGTTTCCTAGTACTGGTAGTCTGGACGGCAAAAACTATCCGCTCGAATACGTGGTGATTGTGGACAAGGTGAGTGATGGCCCACCCTCTTCCTACACTATACCAATAACGGTGCACCCCGGCGAAGAACTGTTCGAGCGCCCCGTTCGCACGAGTCGCTCAGTAGCACTAGGTTACAATCTACCTACGGTTAAGACAGAGTTGGTGCCTGTGCAAGTGGTAACCTTCCCCGGCCTCGATCAACTCCAACTTGATAAAGGCGCGATGTACAAGCTACGGTTGCTTCGTAGGCCCGAGCCCCAAGATTTTGCGGCAACTCAATCCATGCAGCAGGTTATAGGTGGAGAAAACGAACGCTCGGTGCGGATCGCTAAAGTTGATACGAAGGGCGCCGAAGCAGCTAATGAGCTTTCGAAGGTGCTATACGAGTACCATTTTGCAGTAAGCCAGTATGAGCGGCTTTCAGACAAGCTCGCCGCAGCGCAAATAGATTTTTTGCCGAGCGACTACAACCGAAGCGACTTTTCGCGTCCCGATGCTAAAGAAGTCAATCAATACCAATCGAGTGACGCCGGTTTTATCATCCGCGATGATTATTATGCATTCGAAGGCGAAAAAGAGGGCTTTGACGCTTTCGATATGGAGCGTATTCGTCGCAATGCCGTCGTCCGGCACAACGAGCGCTCGACGGCTGATAACACCCTGCGAGCCAAAGCGGAGCACCAGCAATTTGCCGCTTATTCCGCAAAGCAAAACGGCACTCTGCAAACGGGTTTAGCTGTTGCCTTATATGATGTCCACAATCGTTCTGATAGACACCGACTCGGAAGTACCGTCTACGGCTGGTCGATCCCAGAATCAAGACGGAGCTTGTCGCAAGAGGAAACTACTCGCGGGCAACTGGCCGAGGGAGAACCCAGCTCGCGGGCTGGTGGCGATCGTCCGACGGTGTTTAATCAGGCTCAGCGCTACGACTTGCTGTTGCAGGACTACTCTGCACGCGTTCTGCTCAACCAACAGCGTGTGCTGTATCAGCTCGCGGCAACGGAGTCGCTCGTCGAGGATAAGGAAGACTGTTGCAGTATGCTGTGCCCTGGTTTTTGTACAAAATGGAAGGAATATGGGTCTATCAAGTCGCGAAATAAAGATTATCACACTTTCTGGCAAGACATGCGCGACTACGCAGGCAGCTACCAGTGGTACGGCTATAGCAATCAGACAGTCAAGAGCAACTTCGGAAGTAGTCCGCGGCCTTACGGCAAAAACTACGGCGGATGGACGCCTACTTATGAGCGAGCCAACCATGGTGGGCTAACGGTAAGTCTTTATGATCAACCGTCCTGGAGCTCGCTCGGCGAAAGCATAAACCAAAACTCAGCCTCAGCAGACCAACAGGTTAATTTACTTCTCCGCCCTCGTCACGGCAAGGGAAAGCTTGGAAGAGACTACCCGGACTATAAAAGCAACGCCAACTCGTTTGGCTCGGCAATTTTAGTTGATATGCGCAGCGACGATCTTTGTATCAGCTTTAACGATAAAAAAATATCGTTTAAGAAAATGAAACGGGCAACGATCCCTAGTCACATCTACGTCTTTGAAGACAATAAACCCATTCGCTATCAAGGTGACGACCAACTCACGCGCGTTGATTATGACTCCGCTGGCAAGATCCAAAAACAGTATTCGGCTACGCCAGTGCTCGATCTTGCTTGGAATGTTTACTCTCTCGATCGGGTTTCAGCCAAGCGACCCGATGTGATCCTGCTATACTCCGACGGCAAACAGTCGCCGGTGCAGTACACTGACCTCAACGATTCAGGGGCCGCCTCGAAGCAAGACATGAGTTTGCCGGAGGTGCGCGATATCATCGCCAAACACTTCGATGCTCAGCTCACTCCCTATGGCAACACGCTTCAAAGTATGCCAGGAAACCTCAAGCTCAATGAATATATGGCTGGAGGCCCATTCGTTGCATTTAATGATTCTGACCTGGCTAATACAAGCCGCACTCCATATGTCCGATCAGGTGTAGACGTGGAGGCCGCTGGTGATGCCTATCACTTAGTCAATAATAAAGCAGGTGAATGGCAGAAGTATGGGGTGAAATTTGAAAAATCCGGCGTTTACAAGGTGCTCATAACCTACGTCGCCAACGCTGATTCAGAGTTGAAATTTGAATTAGGTAGCCAACCGTTAGGAAACCCCGTCCCGCTTCGGAAAGGTGCTGGCATAAGCCAGGTTGAGCAAGTCGTATTCATCGACGACAAAATGGCTGATGAAGAGACTGTGCTCACCCTCAGGCACACGGTCGGTGGGGCAGATATTCAATCTGTTGCATTTGAGAAATACGAACTGCCACGTTGGGCCTTTGATCCATGGTTTTATGGACGAATGCACAAAAATTTGGGAGGCCTCACTCCGCTCCAGCATTTCCTCTCGATCGGTCTTAAGCAAGGCCTCGAATCCAGTGCTGTATTCGATGTTCGCTACTACAAAGAACAGAATCCCTCAGTTGCATCGGGAGACTACAAGGAGTATTTCATCCATTATCTACGTGAGGGTGGCGAAAAGGGTCTTGTTGCGTCAAAGACATTCAACCTTTCTCAGTACCGAGACAATGTCGTAAACACCTTTGCGACAGGCAAAACAGATAATTTGGCATTGTACAACAGGTTTGTCAATATTAGTCCCTTTAGCATTAAGCTACCCAATAAAACCTTTAAACTCAGGTGTGAGGGAGGAGTTCCCTCTACTCTCGATAAATTCACGGATAATGATAAGGGGTGGACAATAATTGAGGACCAGAATAAGTGGGGACAATTACAATTGAAGGAAGGTCAAAGTGGCATGAGGTTCTTCGGCAATGACCTCACCTTTCAAAGGGGAAGAATCGAGAACAATAGGGTAGTGCCAGTTACGCCGTCCAATTGGTCTATTGAGTTTATTCGACCGGGAATGTCAGACTCTAATCAGTATCGGGTATTACCACTTGATCCGGGGGCGACTACTGCTTTATGCCGAGATAGCAATGGCGATCCAACGCTTGTCTGGCTAACAGAAATAAAACCAGAAATGCAATGATGTATATTTTTTCTGGCTCACTCACCTTCTTGCTGATGAGAATCGTTTTAAGCGTTGAACGACTATTTATAGGAGTCTTGCTTACCCTTACTTGCGTCGCTCAGGTTTTGGCGCAAGCCCCAACCGCAACGAGAACTGCCTCCACCCCTATCGCTGACACCCTCGTCGTCCAGGCCCGCGTCACTGAGGGCCGCGTCCAGCTCAACTGGTACCCAAACCAACCCAGCACCTGGAAAGCGCACCTCACCACCGGCTACCGCGTCGAGCGCACTCAGCTCGACTCTAACGGTCGTGCCGTCGGCGCACCTGTAGTTTTGGCAGAGCGCATACTCCCCAAGGATTCCCTTTGGTTCCGGCAACACAAGGCAGATGTGAATGGATTGATGAGGCCCGTCGGCGCCCTGCTCTACGACACCACTTACAACTTTGCCGATGATGCCGAACTCGACGAGACCGCCGTCAAGTGGAACTTTCTCTCTAGCGCGGCTAGTGACTTTCCAGAAGTCGCGGCTGCCGTCGGTATGGGGTACGTCGACGCTACCGCCGTGCCTACTACCCACTACCGTTACACCGTCTCAAGCCCGCAGGGCCGCATGGCTACCGCAGTCGACCTGCAAACATATGAGGGCGCTTTCAACCGAGAGCCCAGTGCTTACCAGGACCGCTTCGAGTTTCCAGACGGGCAGTCGCTCACGGACATGTACCTATCCGTAAACCCACAAACCGTCGATGCCGTGCGGGGCATCGGGCGGGCGTATGGCGACAGCATCGTGCTGCGTTGGGGGCCTACCACTCCCGAACTGTGGCGCATCTCCATCGACAGCGGTTACTTCGTTTATCGCTCTATGGGGCGGGGAGATCTCGTACTCATCGATTCTGTGATGCCCTGGCCCGAAGATCGGATCACTGCACAGGCCCTGGGGCAAGACAGTATGGCGCTCTTAGCGGCTGGGCTGCTTTATGGCGAAGGCAATGGCCCTGGTCCAGGCGAGACCTCGATCTATGAGCAAGCTTCGATAGCCGAAAACAATCACGGCTTTGCCCTTTACGCCGCCGAACGTTCGGCACTTGCAGCCGATGTACTTGGCTTGCGATACGTAGACCGCAATCTTGCAGCCGATAGCGCTTATACCTATATAGTCACGACAAGTAGGGTAGGCTTAGGTTTCAATGCGGCCTTTATCCCAGTGCTTAATACGGCAGACGTCGACGACGCGCCGCGAGGATTGAGCGCCACCGGGCTCGATGGCATCGTGCGCCTCACCTGGGACAAGTACGGTAATGAAAGTCAATTCAGCGCCTACGATATTGAGCGTGTCTCGGAGAGCGGGCAGCTTTTGCAGCTTACGCCAAAACCTCTGGTATTTATAGAGGATCAGCGCGTTCCGATTACGGAATATACTTATTTAGATACCACCGCAGTCAATGGGCAGACATATACTTACCGCCTGCGCGGCTACAACAGTTTTGCTGAGACGAGCGCCCCAACTGAGGTTTTGGCGAAAGCTGTAGACCTCACGCCCCCACCCGCGCCTGCAATCACTGGGGCTGAGTACGATGAAGACGATTTCTCTATTGCGGTAAATTGGGTGCCCTACGCTGATGCCGCCCCCGACCTCGCCGGCTACCGCGTGATGCTGGCCGAGAGCTCAGAGGGAAGCTATGACGCCGTATCTCCAGTGCTGCCGCCAGGTACGGCCAGCTACCGTCACGCGCTCGACCCAGATGACTGGGACCGAGGCTACTTCTTTCGCGTCGAAGCCCTCGACAACAGCGGCAACGTAGCTCCCTCGCCCACCGAGCAGGCCATAGTGCCCGACCTCGTGGCGCCCCTGCCCCCGACCGAACTAACGGGCTTCATTGACACCAACTCCATGGTCACCGTCGCTTGGGAGCATAGCCCCTCGCGCGACGTGCAGGGGTACTGGCTCTACTGGGGCAACGACCCCGAGGACGAGATGGCGCCAGTAAATGCAGAACTCCTTACCACAAACACCCTCACCTACTACCTCGAGGAGGAATCTCTGCTCGATAAAATTTACTTCGTTGTGCGGGCGCAGGATGACTCCTACAACCGGGGCGAGACTTCAGAAATTCTTGAGCTCGAGCGTCTAGACGTGGTGGCCCCGCGCGCACCAGTGTTTCGCCAGGTAGCTCCCACTTCAGATGGTCTCTTGCTCGAATGGGTGGCGAGTACCTCTGATGACGTAGTCGAACAGCGCATTTATCGCCTGCGGGAAACCTCCGACTCAGTAGCCGATACAGACACCTCGCTCGCGACGCTGGAATTCTGGGAGTTCATCGGGGTCGTTGACGGCTCGGCGACGACGATGGTAGACACCTCCGTTGAGATTGGGACGAGCTACCGCTACCAGATTATGGTTTCTGACGAAGCAGGCAACGACTCCGACTGGTCGGGCTGGCGTGCGGGGAAGGTTTCGTTTCCCGCCAACGCCGCTCGAGTCTCCGCACTTGCTGCGCGAGTAGGTACAAAGCGTGATGAAGCTCCGGCACTGTTGAGCTGGCGCTACACGAGTCCAGCTGCAGATCTCGACAGGGTGCCCTATCAATTCGAAGTCTACCGCTCAACAGGGAGCTCCTACCCGCAGCCTTATGACAATGCCGACCCTACGGCCGTCGGGTACGCTGACACCGATCTGGAGTCCGGTATCGTCTACAACTACGCCGTCCGCGTGCGCTACGACAATGGCTGGACGGGTGAGCTGTCGGAGATCGTCTCAATTCTCATTCAATAGCCCCAGCATGCATCTGCCGCAGCTTTTGCAAAACGCTCTACCGTACAATTGGCTATTCAAGCTCCTCGGGCTGCAGAGCTTTTCTAAATTCTACATCATGACCTTGCATCTCGACATAAAGCCTAGCAGTGCCGCAACCTGGCTTAAGCACTTGCTGCTCATTGGTTTCAGTGCCTTGCTGCTACAATTGCCTTTTGCCTCTGCATTTGCGCAAGGATGCGGCGATGTTGTAGGCATGACCGGTTTGAGCGCTGCCGGAGTGTCTCGTGTCGATTTGGTATCGACGCCTAGTGGTGATCTCTTCATGTCTTTTGCCGACGCCTCTGCGAATAGCGATCTAACGGTAATGAGTTTTAATGGCAGTCAGTGGCAAACACTTGGCGCCTCAGGCTTTGGAAATTTAGTAGCCGAGCCAGGAAACCTGCCGAGTTTGATCCTTGCGAATGGTACACCCTTAGTCGCGTATGCAGATGATGATAAAGCAGGTTTGGCAACAGTAGAAGTTTATGATGGTACGCAGTGGATAGATCTGTCACCAGACGGTGTTGGTACCAATTCGGCCATTGATCCAGCTATAGTATTCGATCAAAATAATACGCTCTTTTTAGCCCTTGGAGATGGTGCATTAGGAGCACGTGTATACGAGTATTTTTCTGATGATATGTTCTTTGGTGAAATAGAACTAGATGTACTCGTGGCTGGAGCTACGCGTGACTTTTCTCTCGAAGTCGATCAATCTACAGGTGACTTATATGTCAGCTTTTTGCACGAAATCGCTGCAAATGATTGGCAAGTTCGAGTATTTAAATACAATGCTGCTAACTTTGAGTTTGATGATATAAGCCCTATCCAGCCGTATAGATCTTTCGGATTTAATCGCAATGATCTGAAGCTAGCTGCTTTCAATGGTCAACTTGCAATCGCCTTTAGTGACCGCGATGCAGCCGACAAAATGACTGTAGCTCAATATAACGGTAGTAGCTGGCAAATCGTCGGGAGCCGAGGCTTCTCAGCCGTCGATATCTCCGACCCAGAAGTGCTGTTTCGCGACGGTCGCCTCTACGCCAGCTATCTAGACTATGACCAAACCGGAAGCGATGCACAAATTCGATACTATGACGGTACGCAATGGATAGCACCTTGTCCGGCAGCAACTTCCTTTGCTGTAGGATTTTCTAGTGCGCTCACCGCCAGTGATACGCAGCTATTTTTTGGGCTTGCGCAAAACCCTTCGGGAAGAGCTTCTGTGTTTTCCTTCCCGCTGACGCCTACAGTCGCCCCTACCATAAATGCCACTATCAACACTCCAGATGGCACCGACCTCTCCTGCGGCACTATCGACCTGCTGCTCGATGGCTCAGCCTCTAGTGGCGCACCCAACCTGCAGTACCTCTGGTCGACTGGTGAGACGACTGATGTGATCTTTGTCGATCAACCCGGCACCTACACCCTTACTATTACCGACCCTGTCAGCGGCGCCAGCGACATGGCGAGTGTTACCATCACTGAGATAGTGCTTGTGGTGAGCATCAATGCCACCACCACCGACTTGACCAATGCCCAGCCAACAGCTACTCTCACCGCCCAAGCGACTGGTGCTCCGAGCAACGCGCTGGTCGAGTACCTCTGGAACACCGGTGAAACGACTCAGAGCATCACTGTTGGCAGCGCAGGCAGCTACTCTGTCACGGTTAGATACCTCGATCCCGATGATATGTTCGTGCTCTGCGATGGGCAGGCGAATATTACCATAACTGACAGCCGCAGTGGCACCACCGTTGTTGCTGAAATAGCTACTCCTGAGGGCACCGACCTCACCTGTGGAACCATCGACCTACTACTCGACGGCTCTACCTCTAGTGGGGCGCCCAACCTCCAGTACCTCTGGTCGACGGGTGAGACCACTGCCACAATTTTTGTTGATCAACCTGGCACTTACACCCTCACCGTCACCGACCCCGCTAGCGGCGCAAGCGACATGGCCAGTGTAGCAATTACTGAGTCGCTGCTCATGGTGAGGATCGATGCCACCACTACCGATCTTACGAATGCGCAGCCAACAGCAGGACTTACCGCGCAGGCAAATGGTGCACCTGCCAATGCTTTGGTGGAGTACCTGTGGAGCACGGGCGAAACGACCCAAAGCATCAGCGTAGGCAGTGCTGGCAGCTACAGCGTTACGATCACCTATATCGAGCCCGAAGATATGTTCGTGCTCTGCGATGGCCAGGCGAGCATCACGATTACTGACAGCCGCGGGGGTGGAGGCAATCCTGATTGCGCCCGCATTGTAGCTTCGGCACAAGAGCTTGACTGTCAGACTTCAACCATTACCCTCGATGCCTCCTCTAGCTTAGGAGGTGATCTGGGCCCAGCAACTTACCAATGGAACACCGGCAGTACCACTGCCACTATAACCGTCAGCACTCCTGGCACCTACACAGTAATTGTTGATGCTCCTACTATTGGTTGTTTAGATACAGCCTCGATAATTATTACGCAATCGGCTGCGGTTCCGACTGTTGTCATCGTCTTTCCAGGTGATGAGCGGCTCGATTGTGGAGTTGCCAGTGTAACACTCGATGGATCTGACTCGAGTGGCGACGGTCCGCTAACTTACCTGTGGTCGACGGGCAGCACCGAGCCGATTATTGAGGTGACCGAAGTCGGTACCTACACGCTTACCGTTACTGACCTCAATGCCAACTGCAGCGCCAGTGCGAGTGTGACGGTTGGAGGCACAACAGCAGGTTTGCTCGACGCGAGTTTCTTAGTGGCTGCAGAAGTGTGTGCGGGTGATAGTTTGTACTTGTTTGATTATTCTTTGCTCGAAGCAATGGCAGATGTAGATTTTAGTTGGGACTTCGGCGATGGCACTACCAGCATGGAGCGCGATCCTATTCATACATACGCTACTGCTGGCAGCTATACGGTGCAGCTCGAGGTGTCGAGTGGAGGCTGTCCTCCGGAGTTGCTTATTAAGCCGGTGGATGTGCTGCAGTGTTTGTTGTTGCCGAATGGTTACGAGGTGCAAGCACTGGTTTATCCAACGCTTAGTGCGGGTGTTGTGACCCTTCGCGCCGAGTTGCCCGAGCCCTCGCCGATGTACGTAGATGTTGTCGATGCACGGGGGCAGGTGGTGTCGGTTGCCGAGTTTGGCCGGAGCGATCGCCTCCACGAAGTCATCGAACTCCCGTCAGTAGCGGGCCTGTACGTGCTGCGCTTGCGGTATGTTGGGGGCGAGCGCACAATGCGAGTCGTGCGGGTGGACAGGTAGAGATGGTGGCTAGCGTCCCAGCAATACCTAGAGTAAATGTGCCTTTCCAGTAGAGCGACTACGTGAGTATCATCAATGATGCTTTTGACGGCTGGTCTACGTAGCGTCTCGGACAGCCTAAGCTTTAGGATAAAGCTGCGCTCGATTTAGGGGATACATGATTGCCAGTCACATACGGAAGTCGCAAGGGTGGGGTAGTCGAAGCTAGCGCAGTATAAGTTTTGCCTATTTTTTGTTACACCTGAACGCATAGATTGGGCCCATTTTTTGACGATTGAGAGCACAGACTATAGGCAAAAGCTCTATTGGCTCGATGCTATTTCAACGCACTGCTCTCGACTACCTACGTAAATGGCGTGATGGACCGACGCGCTTGCCACTTATCATTAGAGGGGCAAGGCAGGTGGGAAAATCATCATTGGTGCGCCTCTTCGGGCGGGATTTTGATCATTTCGTAGAGTTGAACCTCGAGCGTCAGCCTGATCGCAAGCTCCTAACAGCGGACACCACTGCTACAAGTTTGTTGCAGACGTTGGCCTTTCGGCAAAACTTCTCCCTCGACAACGCGAGTGTGTTACTCTTCATCGATGAGATCCAGGAAGTGCCGGAGGCAATAGCTCTGCTCCGCTTTTTACAAGAGGACCATCCCCACATTCGAGTGATTGCTGCCGGATCACTATTGGAGTTTGCCCTCAAAGATGTACCGTCATTTCCAGTAGGAAGGGTAGAGTTTTATAGACTCCATCCACTGAGTTTTATCGAATACCTATCCTGGCAGGGTTTGAATCAGTACGTAGAAGCGCTCAAGCAGATTCCAGCGCCTTCTTATGCGCATGAGGACTTGCTCCTGCAATTTCACACCTACACGCTCATCGGCGGAATGCCTCGAATCGTAGAAGCCATAGCAAACGGAGCAGAGTTTTCTGAAGTGCTGCCACTCTATGCAAGCATTTGGGAAACATACCGCGCTGACGCGGAGCGTTATGCTAGGACCCGTAACGAGGCTCATATCCTGCGGCATCTGATGTATACTGCCCCTCTAGCCGATGATCGAATCAAATTTGCTCGGTTTGGAGAATCTGAGTACAGGAGTCGAGAAGTGGGGGAGGGTTTTCGAGCCTTGGAACTGGCGGGTGTGCTGCGCCTCATTTATCCTACTACGGCTATTTCTCCGCCGCTGACCCCTGCTCTACGTCGCAGCCCGAGAGTGCAACTTGTGGATACTGGACTGCTCTGCCAGGCACGCAACATTGGGCCCGAAATATTAAATATCGACAGCCTCAATGCGCTCTTTAAAGGTCGAATCGCTCGGCACATCGTCACACAAGAAATTATTGCACAGCATCACGAGCCGGGCTATCAGCCATTCTTCTGGGTTCGGGAGCAAAATGGTTCGAGCGCAGAAGTTGATCTCCTCGTTCAGCATGGAGGTAAGGCAACCCCGGTTGAGGTAAAGGCAGGGCCTACAGGAAGGCTTCGTTCGCTGCACTCCTTCATTGATCGTTCTTCGGCTAAGCGTGCTGTTCGGTTGCTGCGCAATGCCTATAGTAGTGAACAAATAAAGACTCCTGCAGGAACTGAGTATGAGTTAGTTAATGTGCCCTATTATGCTGCTGGGATGATTGGGGAGTATTTGGGGTAGGGTTTACGGCATTTTCTACTGATACTATACAGCTGACAATTGTGAGAGATGTATATTGTTTATGGGTAATTGTGCAGAGAGGTGTTGACGCGGGCTTAGGCGCACAGCTCGAGACTTAAGGACGGTAGTCGATGTATTGTTAACTGCCGATGTGTACGGCGCGCATTGCCTAAGCTGTTGAATTGCAAATTTAAACCAGATTATAGTCTAATTTTATTTCGGAACGTGCATTGGCTCGTCCTAAGAGAGCTCTGTGGGAGTTGCTTGTGCGGGCCTGTAGCGAGAGTTTTCTAGCCCTGTCTAGAAATAAGGAGGTACCTGACCACACGCGAAAGCGAGTGTGGTTAGGAGGTTTATTTTATCTCAGGCGTAGTAGCAATTCTAGTGCGCGATCCGGGAGTATAGTTCTATTGGAGTAGGAATTCTGATGCATGATCGGGTTAAACTAACTAGGGTCTGCTGACTTATTCTTGTTTTCCAGACATTACTGAGCATTAGATCCTCTGGAGCTTTAATTTGTGCAACTGGAGGCTTTGATTTTCTATCAGATATCTGTTCATGTTGAAGCTATATCCAGTCAACCCGATCAGCTCTACCAGCCTCTGGCACACTCGCAATTGGGCATGCAAACAGCCCTTCCGTAGAGCTGTCATCAAGTTGATGGCCATCACCTTGAAGTGAACCGCGGCATTAGTGGTGCTTGCGAGCTTAGTACTCAATCGCCTCAGACCGTAGCGCCTTTTAGCAAGCCCGAGCCAACCTTCAACAGGGTTGCGATCGCCGCTTACCTGGCACATCTCACGGTACCGCTTTACCGCTTCTGGATCTTTGGTCGGCGGCCTCCCTAATGGCTTGCCGCTCGGCGTGATGCCCCATTGTTTGAGCATTTTTCTATTCGCCCGGCTCAAATAGGCGGTATCTGCTTCGACGCGTTCAGGAAGATGGCCATAACAACTGGCGTAGCGCGCACATGCACTGATGAGTGTTAAGCCTTCATGGTAGGCATTGTAGGAGAACCGCTCAACGCGCACTACTCCATCAACGAGTGATACGTCGAACTTAGGCCCAAACTCTACAGGTGCCGAGGCCTTACCTCGCACGATAGGGCGTATGTGGGGTTGGGCAAGTGAGACGATCCGATCGGATACACTATTTTGAGCCTTTCTCTCGGTGGCATCGGCCATCAGGCGTTGTTGTCGTGCTAGCTCACTACTGACTCGTAAGCGTTGCCATTCTTGGCGGCTCATTATCTCATTGGGTAGTTGGCCTGAAGGCCAGTTATCGCTACCTATCAAGCGAGTGAATGGTCTTGGTCCAGAAGTCATCAACCGTTTCAACAATATGTCGATAGAGCGCAGATTACGCTCTAGGTACTGCAACTGCTGGCGTGCCACTTTGCGACTCTTTTTGCGACCGGGCCGCTTTTTGTAGCAGAACTGCACAAAATGCTTGCGTGCTACTTTGCGATAGGTACGCGGCTTGATCTTAGGTGCGCAGCCCAACCGCACGCATGCCGAGTAGAGTTTGTCGATAATGCGCTCAGACCATTCACGCCCATCGTTACACAGAGCTACATCGGTAGGATATCGGATGTCAGCTGGAGCACAGGTAGCGTCTATGAGCAAAGTCCCCTTATGCTTACCCAGTAGCTTGTTGTCAAGCATGTAATGGCTTTTGCCGTCACTTACTAATCGGCTTGGGGGATCAGTAGCTGCTAGCTCACCGTCAGGATCGGCAGCCTGGTCATCGCTAAGCTTTTGATCATCGCGAAGTTTCTGGTCAGGCTCAGAAGCGGTATAACCGCTGCCCTCCTCATTTGTCGGTGGGTCAGGCTTTTGATCATAGCTGGAAGCAGTATCGTTAGCTTTTGTCTCAGACTTACCAGTGTGGCTGCGATAAAGGGCAGCCATGGCATCGGCCACTACTTCATTGAGTTCTGCTGCACCGTTGTTGCCAAACCACTTGCGCCAATGAGTGAGAGATGAGGCCTCAAAAGGAGCCTGTGACTGAAACCCTGGTAAGCCGCAAAAGTGCTGAACGTAGACATTCTCGCGGATCAGTTCGAGGGTGCGGATGTCAGAGAGGTCTTCAAGTTGCTGGACGAGCAAAGCACCAATGACTAACCTGAGGTCGGCTGTAGGTCTACCGGCACCTTTGAGTTTAGGAGCGTCAGGACAGATCACAGCGACCATGGCGAGCTTATCCCAGGGCACAATTGTGGCGAGTTTAACCCAGCGATTGTGAGCATCGAGGCTCTGATAAGAAGGGACACTGAAATTGTCGAAACTGAGCTGATTTGCAGAGGTATAGCGTATCATCAGTGCAAGGGTTTTGGAGAAGTAAAGTACAAAACCCTTGCAGAAAAGGACGAAAAACTAATGGCAAAACACTGTCAATCAGGTATTTGTGGAAATTCAGCAGACCCTAACTAATTAACTCAAACCAGCCATTTAATACTCTTGAGGACTGAAGTCTCAATTACTCTCGCCGGCTATGTGCTCGCTAGCTTGAGCTTTCTCATGACTAGGCTCCGCAAGTCAATGGCCAGCACTCCCCCGTCGGCAGCTGAAGGTTCGCCTAGCAGCAACTTGAGGGTCTCGTTAGCCTGAAGGTGGCCCACCACACCGCAGGTCGTAACTAGTGTGCCCGCCCCATCGCAGTCTTCTGCCTCAGCTTCCAGATGTGCGGGAGTAAAGAGATCTGTAAGACGACGCTTTGCACTACCACTCAATACAGCCACATAGCCTTGCCAGCCCCGCACAGCTGCGTATACCAGAGGAATGCCGTGCTCGGCACAAGCCTTATCCAGCAGCAGCCGGGCCACGGCATTATCAGTACAATCGCATACCACATGCATTCCCCTAAGAGCATTGGCGACGGTAGAGGCGTCTATAGTTTTGGCGAAAGCTCGTAAACCTGCCTCTGGACGATTTAGATGCAACCGATCCGTAAGCACGTCCACTTTGCGCTTGCCGATAAGCTGTGGACCATACGCAATCTGCCGCGCAAGATTGCTTTGATCAATCTTATCTGGATCGTAGAGGTGCAGGGCGCCCACGCCTGTTGCCCACAATGCCGTAGCCACTTGAGTACCTAAGCCACCAGCACCCACGACCAAAATTCTAGCGTTCGCTAGGCGCTGCTGACCATCGAGCCCGACGCCGGGCACCATAATCTGACTTAGGTAACGTTCGCTCATACCTCAGCCTCCTACGAGCGGAGTGAGGCGCACGAATGACACTTCGGTATCGTGGCGCAGCTCTACGCGCTGGTCTAGTGATCCGGCCTGGACATCATCGACGAGCACGAAATAGCCATTTTGGAGAAATGCGTCCAGCGCAACATAAACTTGTTTTTCAGCGTCGATCGTGCGCACCGGACGCTCACCATTGAGGCGTAGTTCTGCATCGAGAGGTTGCACCAGACCATTAAATGCCCCCTGCTCTTTGGCTGCATTATAGCGTTCGACTTCTTGCACCACCCGCTCAGTAATAATGTCGCGCACCGATACAGATTCAGTCGCGAAATGAAGCTTGATGGTATTTGTGATATCGCCTGCAAATGTGGCGTCGCTAACGGTGAGTTGCATGATGGAAAGGTAACTGCCGCAAACTAGCGCTCAATCTGCCGCAGAATGGTAGGGTCATCGATTTTATCGTCTGCTGCGAGCAAAAAAGCTTTCGATAGGATTAGTGAAAGCTTGGCGTCACCTTCAAACGGAATATAGAGCTTAGCAGTCTTTGCACGCGCCGCCGGAGCAGCCACAATGCAAAGATATTGGTCGTTTGGCTCCATCAGAACGTTGCCACTACCAAGGTGAATCTTGTAGGTGCGCCGGGAGCCTTTGATTACCAGAAACCTATCCATAAGGTGTGCTACGTTGCGCAGTTTGAGCCGAGGGAGCAGCTTGGCGAGCACATCGCGTCTGGTCTCCGCACTTACGCTTAGGGCGCCGAAGCTAGTCGTGCGCCAGTAGTTGGTGGCTTGCTCAGTACGGTCGCCGCGGTCGGCCCATGATGGATCGTTGGCTACCCCTGAAACGGCCACGAATAGGTCGCAGTCGCGCATAACTTCGCTAAAGACAACTGGAGGTATATCAGTGATCGGCACAGCATCGGCGCCCGCACCACGCTGACGTTCTAAACTGCTAAAGCTCACTTGATCGGTACCGACGTGCGCGTACAGTAAGTCACTGTCTTCACTCGTCTCAACGGAATCGAGGAAGTAGGAGGCTTGCAGGTTGTGCGCGGGAAGCCTCAGGATGGCGGCGGTAGTATCGCCACCGTCCCAGGCGCCGAGCATCGGCTTTTGCCAGGAGCGCGCACGGCAAAGTCCGGAGAGCTTAGCTTGCTCGAGAATATGCCCAGCGAAGCGGTTGGAGTAGGTCGCGGTGGTCTCCTCGGCTGGCGTCAACAAGTACACTTCCCGAAAGGCTTGCTTGAAGGGCTGCACGAGTTGGTGCTCGTAGCAGTGCTTGCGCCAGGCCGCTACGCTATCTACCGCAGAGTAAGCAGGGTGCCAAAGTATCACAGTGGCTGCACCAGAGGGCTTGAGTTCTGCACCGCTTACGTCACGCCAGGCATCGTTGTAATGACGCATCACCTGGGGCTGTTCCTGGTCTGGTTCTCGAATTTGCCATATCAGCTTACGCGAAAACCAATTGAGCAGCGGATGGGCGTGGAAGGTTTTGGCGAAAGCTGAAAAAGTAAACGAACGGTCGTCACGGTAGAAGTTCTCTATGCGGGTGCGCTGGGCAGCAGTCTCGAGGTTGAGCGTCTTCCGGACTTTCTTGAGTTGCTTCAGCCTTTCGGCAAAACTCGTCTTAACCTCCTGCGGCAGAGTGCGCTGAGTTTTACCTGCGGGCGTTGTCCAAACGAACGAACTTTTACCAGGAGCCGTGATCTCGAGTGTAGCAGTATACGGGCCAATATGATACGTCGCGCATCCATCGTGGAGGTCACAATGTGGCGTGGCCGCATCAGCGAGCGTACCGGCATCGATGCCTGATGCCGTGGCACTTTCGGTGATTATCTTATCGAGCGACTTGAGAATTGTAGGTCGCTTGATTCGTGCGCGTAGCCGGACCAGCGCAGCCATGCCGCCGGCGTCATCAAGTTGTCCAAGTACATTAAAACAAGCAAGCGCTAGTGGCTTCGCGCGTGGTCCGCTGCCACGCAAAGTCACCGTCGACCACCACGCTAGCTGCTCGATGAGCCCTACGTTATGCGTTGTTTTGATGGCTGCCCGTGCTTGCACAACGCCTCGTAAAAGAGTCAGAGTAGTGGGCGTGAGGTAACCGTTAAACATAGAGAGGTAGTTGCGATTATTAAGTATACGTACATCATGATGCTCCGAAGGCGACATATTTAGTGCATAATCTATCCAGCGGCGACTTATTTGCTCGAAAGACTCTTCGCTAATAGACTTTACGTGCTGGCCAAAAGCAGCGAGAAGCTTTTCAGTGGCCTTTGGTTTTGTGGCGGTGAGGGCAAGTCGCACAAATGGATTCCATAGATTTTGCAGTTCAATGGGTAATTCACTGATGCTCGCCTGGACATAGTCAGTTAATTGCTCTTCGTATGCAAATTTGACGGGCTCCACCAGATGGCCGCTGGCAGCGGCAGGCAAAAAACCTTCAAAGCGCAGCAGTAGCTTTTCTCGGTCAGCTACCAAATGGTAGCTTTTGGCGTCCTTGAGCTTGGCAAATAAATCTGTTAAAGAATCAAGCACCTGCGACGGTAGAGGACGACTAGGGATTGAGTAATTGAGAGATTTTAGTAGCAACGCTACGGGAGCATCGTTTACACCATTTAGCTCTCCGTGCACGGAGCTTATAGACGCTCTCAGATGTTGAAGAAGGGACACCAGTTGCGCGTCTGTAAACTTGGTTTGTTTGCTAAGAAGGAGCTTTGGCCAAGTTTGAAACAATAAGCCCATCAGTCTGAGTTGGTGTCCCTCTTCATCACTCATCGGAGTGCTATAATTGACTCTTGGGCGGCTAAAAATATGCGAGAAATATGCCGCGTAGACAGGTCTCTGCGCAAACAGGTATTCGAGTAGTTCGACTCGCATGTCGATACTCCACTCCTTCACCACCTCGACGTGGATTGATGAGCGCCGGAGCATCATATCACGGTCGCGGCCAAGCAGGCGTGTGTTGTCTTTGTAAAGGGCCTCTACTTGCAGGATGGCTCCTCGAAGAGGTTCGCTGTTCGGTAAGGCTGGGGCGGGCGGTGCGGTGGTCTGCTTTTCATCCTTCTTAAAGAGACTGATGAATTTGCTCAAGGGATTGGGCACGGATATACAGTAGGCGAGTGGTGAAAGGAGGAGAGTTGTTGGGCTATGTAAACGCCCTATATTTCCAAATGCTCACACCACCAAGCCACAGCACCCGACATTGACTTCAGCCTGTTGTTGGTGCGCAGGGCGTGCAGGTTCAACCTCACCATCGATACCCTAAGCCGAGCGTTGCGCTGAGAAAGGCTTCCGGACCACCATTGCTGGAGTCGTACTCGCGCAGCGCTCCGTAGCCAACAGCGTAAATACGCGGAGTTAAAGCTTGGCTGAGCTCAATGCCGACGTGATAACCAAGACCTGATCTTTGGCCGCTGGTAGACGATGTCCTTGGCTGGTCGTCAGAGGTGGGCCGATACGGTTGAGGGACATTATCAAAATGTACCCAACGGGTAGATTGCCCAATTCCTAGTTGGGCTACAAGGCGTGTTCTGGGTTTGGCTAATATAGCGTAGCCGCCTTTTAGTTCGACGGTGACGTACTCGACCTTCGATTGAACCTGCACAGATTTATCAGGCCAGTAGTAGATGCTTTGGAAGTGATCTGTAGCGTTCAGCATCATTTCTGCCCCAACTTGTAGCTGCCACCGCCGATCAAATCGGTGTGTTAGATTTATAGCATTGGCCACACCTTCGACCGAATGACTAAACTCGCTGCCATAGCTTATGTACTCAGTGTTTAGTGGCTGAACCTGCGCAGCACCTAGGCCAATCCTGTAATCGAGCGACCAATCTGATTGGGGCGGTCGCTCAAAGATTTTCGTCGGCTGAGCTTCCTGACCATAGCAGCAGGACGTCACGATCCAAAGAAAAGCTAGGGTAGGGATGAGCCGAGTGAAAATTTGGAAAGGCATATTTCGCATAATAGCGCTTTTTCTCCAAACGTGTGTCGCAGGAGTCTGTTCAGTAAAATTTGTGGTATAACAATGCCTACTTGTTAAAATGGCTATTTGATAATGGTAAATTCTAGGCTGCTTGAAACTTCTCTCGAGTAGATATGGCGGTTCAAGTTACCGCCCGCCTTCGAATGGCATTGCAACAGACTCTGCAGTCCTGACTAGCTTTGAAAGGGCTAAGCCAAGACAATCTCCGTTAGTTGCCGGACAAGCTTTAATCTATTCATTTTCAGTTGTCCTGCAAGTTCAGTAATTATGGCGTTTAAGGTGCCAACACGGAGAGGATTGTGGAGCGGGACGGTCAGGTGATAATCTCCGTCTGCTGTACTTCGCGTTAGCCGGAAATGACTTCCAGTTGTCGCCATCAAGCTCTTGCGGAATCCTCATGCGGCAAGGACTTCCTCCCGCACAAAGTGCAATCGGATAAGACACGGGCTCTGTCCCTGGGGAAAGTGACAGGCTACTGCTTCGCAGACCATCGTGCGCAGCTCCTCCAGTGTATTGGCCTCAGTCAATATTGCCTCCC
The DNA here is from genome assembly GCA_965213735.1 of Saprospiraceae bacterium. Lineage (GTDB taxonomy): Bacteria > Bacteroidota > Bacteroidia > Chitinophagales > Saprospiraceae > CALDTK01. The sequence continues at coordinate 2,437,285 of CBDCAB010000006.1, read as the reverse complement.
TTAGGGCTTTTCCCTCATAGCCGCCTTCAGCCGAATCGGACACCACAAAAATGATCTCGTTTTTCCGACGTACAGGGTTTAGGAGAAAAGATAGGGAGTCGCCCACTAGACGCAACAGCTTCAAAATCTAGAAATTTTTACACCTCGCCCAGGGGCAGCGCTGCACCTTTAAGAGGGTAGTAGCACTTCGGCTGTAAGGACTACCGTCACCTCGAGAGTCGAGACGGCATCGGGTGCGCGGCTGCCACGCTATGAGTGCAAATTTGTCTCGTTGTTGCTCCCAAAGCAGCTGGCTAGTTCCGCATGAACAGTTTGCAGAAGATTAAGCGCACTGCATGTTGTTACATACTCTCGAAGCTTTTGCCTGTAACTTTGTCAAGTTATAACTCTTTATAAGTAGTTCTGAGCAAACTTCAAAGCTGGATGTTGTTTATAAAGCTAGAGGTTGTATTTAACAAAAGAGAGCTAAAGGTGGTCAGAGCAGGTAATTGGGGATGCTTATAGAAGCTCAGGCGGGATTTGGGGGTAGGTCGGATTATTAGCCTGGTTAATAGGACGCGCCCAACACATAGAAAATGAGAAGTTGGCAATTTTTAATTTGACCTTGTCCTACCAAAACATTTTATAGCGTGAACAACAACCGAAGGATTTGATTCGATGTTGCTGAGTTAATGTGAATTGCTAAAGCTTCGCGCTATTATCATCCTGCATGTCACCAAAATTTCCACCATGGTTTTATTTGGTCTGGTTCTCCATTTTCAACGGTTAAAGACCAGAACTCTTCATTGAAAGGTAAATCTGTAAATTCCTTCGTCACAATATAAACATATGGATACAGAGCCTCTTCAGCCCCATTCTGAAATCGTTTCATAACTTTTTTAATGGGCCAAATTTGGGACTCATTCGGAAGTTTTAGAAAAACATTAAGTTCGGCTTGTGGGTCATTATCGTCAGTTATCCATTCAGCACCATTCACATTTTGGATAATGGTCTCTCCAACATATGATCCAAGCGCAAAAATTTTAGGTCCATATCCTCTTCCGTATAGTCGACCACCTTTTGTAGGTTTGCCGTCTTTCATGTTCACGGTGAAGAATCTGTCTACCTCAATAATACTATCAATGGTATAATCCAGCTTGAAGCCATCAGACGCAAGTGCCTCTACAATCCAGTCTGATCCGGATTTAATATCTTCTTTTAATGTTGCCATTGGGTCAATTCGTTTTTGTAGTCGTTGTGGTGTCTTCTCTAAAACTACCGCCCAGGATAATCCCCTATGCAACTCAGTTTCGCCTGCCTCTTCGAATGAACGCACGCATTCTTGCCTTCCCCCTTAACGCAGAGCGGATCAACGCGACAGACCGCAGATCTGCTCTGCATAGGACGAAGATAGTCAAATTGCCTCGGTCTGCTAAAATCACCCAGCAGACCCGTCTTTGGGTTGACTGTAAGCCAACACTACAACCGATCCAGCGGCGTCACAGGCTTCTGATTGTGCGCCACAAGGGTGTAGCGCTCTGTAGTCTTGATGCTGCTGTGGCTCAGCGCCTCTTGCATGTTCCGAATGTCAGTCCCAGCGTCCTATAGGTGAGTCGGGTATTCGTGGCGTAGCATGTGTGTTGTAGCAGGTCATTCTACCTTGGCTCGTACGAGCAACTTGAAGGACATGTCGACGAGGTGCCGTGCGAGTAGAATAGGCACGTATGCACATATATGAAAAAGGCGGCTACCTCACCGCGATACCATCAGCACCATGTTACGGGTGCGGCCATCTGTAGTCGCTACCCGGAGTACATGTGGGCCGCTAGCAAGATGGCTTGGCAGTGTCACCGATCCATGGCCGACTAAACTGCCCAACGGGATTGTTCGGCCGTAGCCATCAATCAAGCTTACACTTAAACTTCCACCGTAATCTTTTGCCTCAACCTCAAACGTGGCCCCAGCCACGGTAGGATTCGCTCCTCGAATATCCACTGGAGCCACTTGAGGAACATTGCGCGCTGAGGAAACACCACCGCCATAATAACGCACCACCGAAAGCGGAGTGCCATCTTCAGAGAATTCTGTGTATTCAACTAGATTCGCTCGACTTCCATCGTCAGTACGTAACATCCGAAGAAAGAACTGAGGTGGATTGCCACCACCTTCAATCGTTGCTGCAACAGAGTCGTAGGCTGTTGGCGGTGTGCCGTAAAGGTCAATATCAAGAACAACATTGAAAAATAAATCTGTTAGAGTGAGTTCGGTAAGTTGATTGCTAGGGTATTGATACTCAAAGCGACTTATTGGATTGTTTCCACCCACAAAACCTCCATACTCTAGCAGCTGCATTAGCCTGCCCTGCGCATCGTAGCTGTAAATTAAAGAATCAACAAAAGTGCTCCCAGGCGAGTTTATGGCGTAGTCCGCCTTTCTTTTACCAGCGTCATATTCGATATCGAGCTCCACATATTCAATTATTGTGGAGCCTGCATCTCGCAGAGCTAAGTACCCTTCCAATCGACCATTGTTAAAGGTTTGTTCCACCTCTCCGACATACGGAACTGGAGGCTGACCTGGACTAGTAATATAGGTACCCGTGTAATTTATGTTCCTTTGGCCGCTACTAGGTATATCTAAGGGAGCACTACCAGCATAGCTAATGGTAAAGGCGCTGCCTTCTCCAATGTCCTCTCCCTGAAAATAAAGTGAGTCTGCGTCCCGCCTCACCTGTACAAACGATAGCGATTCTAGGGTTCCGTTGTCAACTCGAAAGCCACGCGCGGAATCAAGAGGTGCTTCGGGCACGAGAAAATCCAGTATGTCAACCTCTGCCGCCATTGGATCGGTGAGCGCGTCGACGTAATCGTCGGCCAGGTGGAGAAACAGCTGAGCTTCTGAGCTTTCTGGGAAGGCAACAATTGCTAGCAGCATGCTGGTGATTGCAGCGTAGAATTTATTCATGGCGGTAAGGTAATCTACATCCCGTACTTCTCGCTTAGCTCAAGCACGAAAAAAGTTTTGGCTGTGTAGGTGTACTAAGGTGCGAGCGCTTGTAAATATAAGCTCAGCTATCTACCAACAATAGGTATAAGCCCGCAGCGATTGTCAATTAAGCCCCGGTTGTAGATTAGGATTACTACACCAAGAAATTTAATCATCGTAACCTCCTGACCACACGCGTTTGGTCAGGTTACAATAGCCACTCATCTCCGAAAGTATTTACGAGTCATCACTAAAGGTAGGCCAATCAGAAGCAACGCCACCATGTTGATAAGTAAGATATTATGGATAGCGCCATAGTACAAGGAGATAGCAGTGTCAATTACAAACCACGAGAGTAAGCCATACCACATCGCTCGATATGCCCATGGTTCCTTCTGCTTGAATGAGTTCTCAGATATCATGACCATCAAAACGTGAAAGCCCACGATCGTTCCTCCAATTATACCGAACAACCAGTTTTTAAAATTCAATACCTCGGGTGCGAAGGCCTCGCCATCAAAGAATACTTCTTCTGTATAGGTGTTGTGCAGGTCAAAGAATAGGGTATTGCCCGCCAGTGCAACCAAAACGCCGACCACAATAGTCATTACATTGGCATAGGTAAGCCATCGTTGCCAAAACTGAAAGCTTGTCTTGTCATCCCTCACGTGTAGTCTATTTACAGGGTACACCGCTTGCACGTAGCCACGCTAGTGCGAAAATAGTGACATATATGAATTATCCGCCCCTGATCCACAGGTAATGAGCCCGCTCGCTTCCACAAAAATGCGGGCTTCTTCTCCACACTCTTTAGAGCTAACACCGATGCACCAACCTAGCGTAAGGAGAGAAGGGGTAGTGGATGAATATTGCGAAACGAGCATATGTATGAAAGTGGTCGCTAATGATTGGGCTTTTAATGCTCATATACCTCTACACAAGTTAGATACTGGGCCAAACTCATACTTTGCAGAAATGAAACACTTGACTCTACACTTGTTGCCAGTGAAGATTGAAGCTGCTGCTTAATAAGATTGGCAGAGGTGCGAGAGATCAAAGTGTCCTTAAAACTGTACAGTGGCCAGCGTCCCGGTTCCTGCCTTACCCTTAGTTAACGAATACTTGCCACGAAGTTGGCGGGCCAGACCTTGTACTAAATTGAGCCCTAGACTGTGTCGAGCTCGCTCTTCAAAATCAGCCGGAAGTCCACTACCGTCGTCCTCGACGGTAAGTGTGTACTGTTCATTGTCTTGAACTAAACCAATGCGCACTGAGCCCTCCGTTTTTCCTTTGAAGGCATATTTAAAAGCATTCGTAAGTAGTTCATTGAGGATGAGTCCTAGTGGAATGGCGCGATCCATATCTAAGTCTACATCTGCAATATCGAAGGTGTAGTTGACCTCTCGATTTGAGGTGCGCTGACCTCGGCGAATGCTTTCGGCCAATTCTTGAAAATAGCTCGAGGCTGCTATAGATCCTAAATCCTCCTGTTCGTAGAGTCGCTGATGGACCAAAGCCATAGAGTGCACTCGATCCTGACCGTCTTTCATGAGCGAGCGGACTTCCTCATTAGAACTCGTGCGGGCTTGCTTAGCGAGTAATCCAGTAATGACTTGGAGGTTGTTCTTCACGCGATGGTGTATCTCGCGCAGCAATACAGCACGTTCTGCATTTTGGTCGGCAATGCGAGCGCGATCTTTGCGGATACGCTCATAAGCAAAGAGACCTCCTATTAAGAGCAAGAGTCCTAGTGCGCCTGCGATTACGTAAAGTCTACGCTCTGCACGTGTAGCTTCTTCGTTTGCGACACGCAGGCTGCGTTCAGCATCGAGGGCACGCTCGGTTTCTCTCAAGCCAAAGCGGGCCTCTGCTTCTGTAATGCCTTCATTGACGCGTGCTAGATAGTTGTTCTTGGCAATAGAGGTTGCGAGCGCTAAGTGTGCTTCTGCACTGTCGGGGCGCCTAGTCAGATATTCTGTACGCGCCAGTACGCGGTAAACATGATCGCGATTGGCGTGGCCAGAGTTGTGGGATGCCACCAGTAAATCTAATCCAGTTCGTGCTGAGGTGTAGGCTCGCTCATGCTGTCCATCGCTAAGCAGCAGTTGCGCATGCCTAGTGTGGAAATAAGCGTCACTTGTATTGGACCAGGGCTCGTCACGGACGGTCGACAGTACTTCTTCGATGAGGCTTAGAGCGCGTCTGCGCTGGGCGGGGTCACTTTCGTCGCTGAGTTCGGAAATCTTCTGAGCGGCGAATGCCCATGCCATCTTCACATCGTGTTGCTTGCCTAGCGCATACGCCATCTCACACGTGTCGCGGGCAGCAGCATCGTGTCCGGCATCAGTTTGGACAATGCAAATGTCAGCCATCTTGCGCACAAAGGCTGCTGTATCTCCCTGTGCGAGGAGTACAGATGCGGCTTCTCGATAGAGGTGGAGGGACTGCTCATACTGCCCCATTTCTGCTAGTACATGGGACAAATTACCGAGTGCCATTGTCAGCAGGCGCTTGTCGTCAGCGTCTCGAGCAAAATTTAGCAGGGAAGTAAAAGATACTAGGGCGCTGTCCATTTGATTTTGGGAGGCATACATTGCCCCGATGTTTCCGAGCAGACGCGCCCTCACTGTAGGGTCTTGCTCGCTGAGCGGTAATGCTGTGCGGTAATTGGCGATGGCCGAATCCATTTGTCCGAGCAAATCGTAAGATAGCCCGAGATTCATGTAGGCGTACGCAAACTGCCCATCCAAAGTATCGTTGGCAAGGAGTCGATAGATGCGGATAGCATGTCGAATATTATTTCGCGCAGAGTCTACCTGATTGGTATAGATTAGAGGTCCTGCAGTATTACTGAGTGCTTTTGCCAGAAGGGCACTGTCACTGTTCTGGCGGGCGTAGTGTATGATCGCCTTGAAGCTCTGTAATCCTCTTTCGGGATCTAAGTGTGCCACATGTTTGCCAATGAGATTGTGTAGCTGCAACGAGTCTACACTGGTGGTGGCATTGGCCAGTTCGGCCTCGAGACTGTCTACCAATGCTATACCTGTAAGACTTTGTGCGCTAAGGCAGCTAAAGCACATGCAGGTGCAGGCTAGTGCGAAGAGACGTATTTTCATGAAAACAACTGGCTTGGGTGCTTAGGCTAACTTAATACATATGCAGCAGTCGGTTGATGACTTAGCTAAAGATCGATCGGCCGCGATATTCTTCATCTCGACGTCGAGATGGCCGGTGGCACAAGTTTCCATTTTAGAAGTGATCAGCTGCTGAAGTACATGTTCCTACAGAGCTGCTCCAGGTGCTTTGGGGCGAGTGAGCCAGTGGGAGCGAGTACTGCGATGCTTGCTGTCGTACGCTATTCCAAAAGAATACTGAGTTAGATCATTATTTAGAACTGTCATCACGCTGCAGTCGGTACGCGCGGCAGAGGCGGGAAAACAAAGTAGCTATTCAGCGCTGGCACTAGACTAGGATGAAATGAGTAAATACTTCAAGTTTAACAGAGCAACCATACCTACCCATTTACCTGGCGCAGGTAGATGAATATTAGCGCTCAGGAGCGAAAGGGAATATCTGGTGTAGTAAATGCTATAAATATATTGTATGCTCGCTAAGTGGTGTTTTGGCGAAAGCTAAAACCTGCTATCACTTTTATCTCATCCCAAATTTACAGAGAGGCTCCCCATTTACCTTATAGTTTTACTGGACCGAAGATACAATAGCATCTAGATTTGTGAGCTACTGCGCATGTTTAGGGCGTGCTGAGTGAGTAAGCTTGTCCCTCTGCTACAGCCTTATCTTGCCTCTAGCCTTGGCAATGTGTGACACCCCATTCTCCTTAGTACTGACCGGAAGGTAAAACTCACAAACAAGCACGAAATCCGAGCGAATCCGGCTTGTTTAGGACATTTTCAGCAAACAAGCATGTGGAAACCATCTTGTTTGTAGATTTGCTCTATGCTTATCCCCGATGTTGAACTCCTTACGCACCTGCAGTTCACCAATCCCTGGTGGTCCAGTGGCCAGATTGACCCGCAGTACGAACAGCTGCCGCGTCGTGCCTTTTTCGCAGCCTTTCACCGTGCTGTTGTGCGCACTACCCCACGCCGCACAGTGATTTTGCTCGGGCCACGTCGCGTTGGCAAAACTGTTATGGCTCATCATTCCATATCTGCTCTGCTGCGTGATGGGATTTCTCCAAAACGTGTTCTACATCTGGCGGTGGATACGCCGACATATACTGGACGGACGCTTACTCAACTCGTGCGCCTGGGAATGTCAGCGGTCAATTATGATCCCGCATCGTACGAACCCTTCTTTATTTATCTTGATGAAATTCAGTATGTGCACGACTGGGAGCGCGAACTTAAAACCCTTACCGATACCTTTCGAGCGGTAGAATTTGTGGCTACAGGATCGGCGGCAGCAGCCCTCCGGGCCAGGAGCGAAGAAAGCGGCGCGGGACGATTTACCACTTTCGCACTACCCCCGCTTACGTTTGCTGAATTTATTGATCTGCGCGCAGAAACAGCAGGGCTTTTTACTCTTGAAGAAATTACGCGTTTTGCAAAAGCGCAAGACCTTCAGAGACAGCGTCAAGAGTGGATAGACTACTTACACTTCGGCGGCTATCCAGAAGTTTTATTTGATGAAGGGATGCGAGAAAATCCGGCGCAGTATATCCGGCGCGATATTGTAGAGCGCGTGCTCACGCGGGATCTTCCGCAACTCTATGGCGTAAATGATGTGCGCGAACTCAATCAGTTCTTTACAGTGTTGGCTTATCAAACTGGGCAGGAGGTTAGTCCTCAAAGTTTGTCTAAACAATCAGACGGCATTCGTAAGGAAACCATCGGGCGCTACCTTGAATACCTGGAAGCAGCCTTTCTGCTCCGGGTGCTCGATAAGGTTGATTTTAATGCTAAACGACTTAAGCGGCGTATGCGCTATAAGTGTTATCTCACAGTACCCTCCCTGCGAACAGCCCTGTTCGCGCCACTGCCTGCAGAGGACGATGGATTTGGACATGTAAATGAAACTGGTGTGCTGGCGCAGTGGCCTCCTGCTGGCGACGCCGATCTGGCTTATGCGGCATGGCCTGCTGGAGAAGTGGACCTGATTGGTCGTGATCCGCTCACGCAGCGGGCCGCCTGGGCGGTGGAAGTAAAATGGTCAAATCGGTTCTACGAAAAGCCGTCGGATCTTAAATCCTTACGAAAATTCTGTCAGGAGCAGGGGCTACAGCGGGCAGTGTGCACCACGATAGATAAGCGCGGCATCAAGCACAGCGGAGGACTTGAGGTGGAATTTGTAACGAATGCCGAATATGCATATACGGTGGGAAAACGCTTATCAGCTGGAAACTAACGAGTTGAATAGGAAATGCACAAACAAGCACGAAATCCGAGCAAATCCGGCTTGTTTAGGAAATCTTCAGCAAACAAGCACGTGGAAAGCAGCTTGTTTGGGAGTTTAGAGGAGTCTTTCGCCAAAATTCCTGGTATAGGCTGCTTCTTTATTTGAGTGTACATCAATGGACGAGATTTGGCGTCCACATGGAACGCTTTCATAAGGAGTAGCGCAGCAACAGAAGTACCAAACACGCAGTTTGGGAGATTATAACTACCTGACTGCCCGGCATATAATTTGATGCGTAAGTCCTTTACAAAAATCCTACCCAAACCCTCAATTTTATCGAGTCAGTTCATAATTCAGGGCATTCAAAAGCCAATGTCATCGTACTATTACCCCAAGAACGATTCCAATACATTCAACACGTCAGCATCCAGTTCGTCGTGGAGCTCTCCCTTCTCTTGAAGATGGTGTATGTGAGCCAATACTTCGGTTTTTTCTTCATCAGATATACTCATATAATTCTTATACGCCTGCGAAACCCAGGAGTTGAGAGCTTGTGCCGAAACCTTTCTCACTTGAGCACTACCATCAGCTAGCCCTCGCAGAAAATAGATTAATCTGTCGTAGCCGCCTAAATGGCTACAGAAGCGTATTGTAGCGACCTTTAGAGCTTCGGATAAGTGAGAAAAATTAATTTCAAGTTCTTCGACAGCCTCTTTTACATATCTTTGAGTCAGGTATTTAAAGGCAGACGTTCTAAACTTAAAGTCTTCCCTCAGAAGATTTATAGCGATAAAGTCGTCGGCTACACTAGATCCAAATTTAGCCAACACAAATAAAGCTGTCTTTACTTCAGCTGCGTTATTGCTCTGAAGGTAGGATTCTATAATGGTTTTAGCGTCTGTGATGTTGAGATCGGATAGACCTAACATTGACCCACACACATGCCGGTCTGCTGCTAAACTTTCTTTGTATATCCTCACAAAATCATTTTGCTGGTCGCGTAGATAATACCTCGCTGCGTAGCGGATATTGCTCGATGTGTCAAACAGGTATGGATACAAATATTTTCCGGTTCCATATAGATCTACAAATTGTTCCAATGCTTCTCTTCTGATTCTGGAGGACCTATCGCGTAATAACATTTCTTGATCCTCTCGACTCAGGATGTTAAAGACCTTCAGCAACTGCATCCTCACCAACATACTTTTATCCGAAATAACAGGTAGCTTTAGAATCTTCTGCGGAGCTACTCTTATCACTTCTTGTACAAAGACGCGCCTATTCTTTTCATCGACAGATGTAAATAGTGCTGCTGAGCGATCAAAGTGCAGGACTATAGCGAAATTGACGATCTTTTCTAGAACATCCCGCAAATTTACCCTTTGCACCTTTTCAAGCCAACTTAACAAGTAGAAGTTTTCCAGAATCTCTAGTAAATGTTCTTGCTGCAAGTATTCCTCAATCATTGCTACTGCCAACGTGCGAACTTCCTTCACCCAGTCAGCTGCTCGGAATAGCAGAAACGGGAAGATTTCCCTTGCCTTTCTCTCGCGTAGTGCATTCAAGGCATATTCTCTCACGTACCCATTATGATTCAGCGTCGCAATTTTCAATAGCGTGTTTCCATCCTCGCCTGGCGAGTCCCTAAGGATGTCTTGTATAGTGGCAATGGTTAGAGGACATGCCTTAACCGAATTATATAACCTTTTTTTGCTGCTAACCTGAGTGAGGAGAAGATTTAACATCTCCAGCCCCTGCTTTCTCGTCTGATAAGACGCTGAACTCAAAGCAATGATACTACTGCACAGGTCATGATGTTCGTTGGACGTATGAGTAAGGTCTGCCATTATTTTATTTCATTTTTTTAGCAGCCGTGACAAGAATTTCTCCCAAATCTTTCTTGATTCAATTCAGATGCCCTCAATCCAACGATCTACCATTCCTTGCAAAGTGCATGGATGTAAGGAGAGACGTGCAGAATTAGCCAGCGCTATGGTTCATCATATGATCCTTACTTGCTGCTGCGAAACCAAGGAGTGACTTCAAGATGGCCCTGCGCCGCGTCAGCCAAATTCTCAGTCACTTACTAGCGACTTCCTATAGCCGCCACAGCAGCCCAATGCTGAAATCCAAGTTGAAGGCAAATTGTTGCGTTGTAGTCATAGTGTAGTTTGAGCGGAAATCGGTAGGTGAAGCAATTCCAAGTTCAGCCTTGTTTAGGTGCAGCATCACAAAGGTATTTAATTCTGTAGCAAATAGCAGGCGCGAGTTAAAGGCTGTACGATAGCTCGCCCCTAGACCTGCTTCCAGGCTGTGCACAAAGGGCCGATTCTCTCGAGTAAATGATGCTTCTAGTTGATTCCCCTGAAACCGGTCGGGTAAATCAACGATGCCCAGACCGCCAATGTGCCCACATCCATCAAAGGATAGGAGGCTAGCAGGAACGTATGCGCGCGATGAGGTTTCTACTCTCCAGCGCGTAAGTCGATACCCCAAGCTCTTTCTAAACGCCCACTCTCCACTTTTGCTGTAGGCCAGCTTGCTATAGCGCAGGGATAAAAAAGTTTGGCGCTTTACAAACACTTCATACCGACGTATGTCTCGGTTAAATTGAAGGTGATCTTCAACAATTATGGTTTGGCGGGTAGAATCAACAAATTCAGCGCAGTATTCGGTAGAGTGAATGCTTGCAAGGCCTAAAAGCACGGCGAATTCTACTCCGCGGCTACCTCGATCTCTGCCATAGACAAGCTCTAAACCACTCGCCACTGGACTTCCGACTGCGTGTAGGCTAAAGATCCGAACGAGGGTAGAATCCTGGACGCTGTTCTAAGCCTCAAGTTGCGTTGTCTCTAGAGCCATTAAGACCAGGAGGAAGTGCCAGAATTTGATTTGCATCAAGCTAATATAAAGCATTCTAGGCTTCAGTTTATAGACCATATCATTGCCTAACCCACTGAACATCAGCTACCGCGAGAGAAAGGAGGTGGATAACTTCTCTCCACCAATGCTGAGCTATACGCGTTGATTAATTCCATATATTTGTCAATAAGAATATTCCCATTCATGGGTGCGCTATTGTAACGCATCAAATCGCATTATCGGTCTTGAATTTCTAAAGCCATTGGGCAACCTTGTACTACTATTGAGCCACAAATGCCTCTACCCTCGCAATTGCGTTGGCGCGAATACTCTCATAAAAGAGTCCTAGATCGGCAATGTGCCAATTATCCATGGTAATAAACCGCTTTCCAAAGAAGTCGGGCCGATTTATCCAAAGCACGCCTTCATGTACTTGGGCATCACTGATATGCTCGATGAGGTCGAGCTTGCGAAGGATACCACCGCTGTTGAGTTGGGCGGAGGCGTAGCTTGTATCCGTCGTCCAGGTGAGCGGATTCACAACCACGGGTTCAGGTTGAGGAACAGCCTTTTTGCCCCATGGAGTGGCTGGTCGCTGCCAGGTGCGCCAGCTTACGTAACAGCCTGTCTGAGTTGCGTCTTGACATATCGGAATGGCGCTGAAAAAGTCAGGCTCGACAGGAATTCCAATGAGGTAGGCAGCTACAAGACGATCGGCGAGGGGCTTAGCATCAAAATACTCCTGCAGCAAGCGCTTAGCCATTGTTGTTCCCTGTGAATGACTAGCTATTAGTATCGGCCGCTCGTTATTATACTTCCGTAAAAACACTTCAAAAGCCGCTCTGACATCGGCATAAGCTAAATCGAACGCTTCTTTGGCCTTCGCTTTATCATCGGTGTAATAGGCGGAGAGATGTGCTTGCCGGTAACGCGGCACATAAACTTTTCCTGCAGCATTAAAGATACTCGCCTGAAGGCGTATAGTGCTCTCCGAAATCTTCTTGTTTAATTCTTCATCATTAACCGATGCATTCCACGGGTAGCGACCTTTAGGATCATCAGTATAGAGGGTAGGGTAGATAAAGAACACATCTGCTGCAGCGCTCGCTTGGGCCTCCGGATAGGCACTACCTTCTGCCACGCCGTCAGCCTCATCCGCCCGGCTAGGAAGCGCGGCCCAATTTTGCTCTTGCTGATAGTCCGGAACGGCAGGCACTTCCAGCGCCATGAGCGGTTGGTCGTGTATGTAGCGGTTGGCATAAGGTACACATGCAACTAGCAACACGCTCAAAGACAGGGGGAAGAGAATTTTCATCTTCATCACCAACGCCCCGAACCTAAGCACGGTGCGTTAAGGTGCCGTCATTACTAGACTATAAACTAGTGGCAGCATGCGTTCATAGCCGCGGATGACATGTTCCCCAGGAGAAATTTCTAAGCCCCTTTCGCCAAAGATGGCATATGGACTAAAGTCATATTCTGCGAAGTGTTTAAGCGAAAGCTGATGAGTAAGTAAGGCGCTCATAACTTCAGCTAAGCCGTGGTTCCACGTGATCATCGTTTGTAACTTTACCTCTCCAACATCTGTATACGTACCTTCCTTTTCAATTATAGGTGAGCCAGCAAAATAGCGATGTTTAATCTCTTTAAACTTGTCATCCAGCATCCAGAGCGCAGGATGAAACTCAACGAAGACTAGCCGCCCGCCAGGTCTCAGGAAATGTGCGACTACCTCTGCCCACTTCGCTATATCGGATAGCCAGCCGATAGTGCCGTAGCTGAGGAAGACAGTGTCGAATCGACCCTCAATTAGTTGTGGAGCAGCATATAAATCGCCCTCCACAAATGTTGCCGCTAAGGCTGCCTGTTTGGCCAGCTCACGTGCCGCAGTTATAGCCTTCGGACTAAAATCAAGTCCAGTGACTTCAGCTCCCAGACGCGCCATCGACAGCGTATCGAGACCGAAATGGCACATCAGGTGCAGCACCCGTTGACCCTCGAGATTGCCCAGCAGCTGTTGCTCAATCGGCTGCAAACTGGACTTACCCCCAAGCCAACCTTTGACGTCGTAGAAGTTGGAGTTGAGATGCTGCTCAGTACGCACATTCCACGCTTCGCGATTGGTGGAGAGGTAATTAAAATCTTGCAAAGCCATTGTTTTCTGCCGATAAAGGTGGTTAGAATAATTGAATTGCCAAGTTGTAGTTTAATAAAGCCCTACGAATGCGGCCACCGGTCAATTTGTACTCATGTATATTTGCTCATGAGAAGATGCGAGCGGACCTATGCGCTGACTTTGTTAAATATGCAAGCTCCTCAAATTCTCGCACAGCAGTAACTTTGCACTATGAAAAGCATCCGCTGTATCTGTGCCCATTGTGTGTTCGCAACTTTGCTTTCGCTAAAACCTGTTTTGGCGCAAGCACAAACGGCAATTACCCTTAGCCCCGAACTCGAGTCAAAGGTGATTGCCTGGCGCCGCGATGTGCACGAGCATCCCGAACTCTCCAACCGCGAAACGCGCACCGCCCAACTTATTGCTGATCACCTATCCGCACTAGGCCTTGAAACGCGGACGGGAATAGCGAAAACAGGAGTTGTCGGTATCCTTCGGGGTGACAAACCGGGTGGAGTAGTGGCCTTGAGAGCCGACATGGATGCGCTGCCTGTGACGGAGCGGGTGGATCTACCCTTCAAGAGCACTGTGCGTACCACTTACCTCGGAAAGGAGGTCGGGGTGATGCATGCCTGTGGCCACGACACTCATGTGGCGATGCTGATGGGCGCAGCCGAAGAACTTGCCAAGCGCCGCGAAGAAATAGCTGGAACAATTGTATTTATTTTTCAACCTGCTGAAGAAGGTGCACCTCCAGGTGAAACAGGAGGAGCGAGCGTAATGGTGGAAGAAGGTGTTTTAGATAATCCTAAAGTAGATGCGGTATTTGGTATCCACATTAATTCCCAAACTCCTGCAGGGGAAATAAAATACCGTCCCAAAGGTACCATGGCGGCTAGCGATGGCCTGGAAATAATTATAGACGGTGCTCAAACTCATGGTGCATATCCCTGGAATGGCACTGACCCAATAGTAACAGCAGCACAAATTATACTTGGCCTGCAAACTGCGGTAAGTCGCAACGCTGAATTGACCAAAGGTGCTGCTGTGGTCACTATCGGCAAAGTTGATGCTGGTGTAAGAGGCAATATTATTCCTGAGCAGGCAACGTTAATTGGCACTATCCGCACACTGGATACAGCCATGCAGTCGCAGATTCATTGGGATGTGCGACGTATAGCGACAAACATTGCAGAAGCGGCAGGAGCTACTGCGACTGTTAATATCACACTCGGCAATCCTGTGACATATAACGATCCACAATTAACAGACCTGATGCTGCCAACCTTAAAACGCGTAGCCGGGGCCGATAATGTGCTGCTTAGCGATGCCGTTACGGGCGCTGAAGACTTTAGCTTCTATGCGCAAAAAGTGCCGAGCTTCTTTATATTTCTTGGCGGAATGAAACCCGATATGCTACCTGAAGAAGCAGCCCCACACCACACTCCGGATTTCTACATCGACGAGTCGGGCCTGAAGGTGGGGGTAGAGGCTTACGTCAATTTGGCCATGGATTATCTCCAGCTGTCTCAGCAATAAGCGCTACTTTGGCTAATCATCATTGAGACCTATGAGAAAATTTGTTCTAGCCGCGCTCGTCTGCGCTTGCACCCTATCCTCATCCACGAGCTATGCTCAGAATTTTACGCTCGACCCGATGCTGGGCTTTGGCGTGGGCCATATACTTACTAAAAAGGGTTCGTTTGCCGAGAGCGTAACGGATAAGGGTGATATCGGCTATGCCTATCGCGCGGGTCTTGGTGTCAGCTACCAGTTCGGCGAGCAGGTGTATTTCGCATCAGGGCTGAGGTACGCTTCGCTGTCGAGTCGTACTAAGAGAAGTGGGGACGACCTCAGATTTGGTACGCAGTGGAATGGTACTGTATTCAATCCAACTATTAGCAGCGGTGAGAACATCGACTCTTGGGTGCTGACGGCGCGTACAAGCTTACTGGCACTTCCACTCGAGCTTCGCTATGCGCTGCGGAGTGCCCCGAACAGATTCTACCTTCAAGGAGGCGTGGTGCCGAGTCTGCGCCTGGTAACAGGTACCCGCTCAAAAGTCAATGGTGAGCGTAGCAGTTTTGAAAAAGATAATCTTGGTGGTTTAAATGATCTATGGCTTGCTGCGACCCTCGCTCTAGGCTACGAGTGCAAAGGTGAAGGTAAAGTAGGTGCGTTTGCTCAGGTGGGGCCGACGCTTCAACTCGTGCAAGAAGCCGAAAACTCAGGCTCCCGTCGCTGGGATATTAGCGCTCTTGCCGGCCTTAGATTGCAACTCTAAGGACTGTGAATTTCCAGCTCGGGCATAGCGAAAATTAAAAGATCTTGAATATCAGCTACTCCTCAAATCTCCGCTAGAGCGCATCGAGCAATTTATCTTCAAGCGCACCTTCTTGTTGAGGGCTAGAAGCTGGATACAGATAGCGATCACGAAGTTGCTCGCGAATCTCTTTTGTAATGCCATATTGCTGCTCCATAAAATTGTTGACGGTCCCGTATTTCTGCTCGATTATTTCTACGGCGCCACGCAGGTATCTTGGGTCAACCAGCATAAGAGGCTTCAGCACTTCCGGGTCGACCGGCTTTACATATTGACCTAGATTTGCCTTGCGGAGGTTGCGCCGATTGCGGTCGAATCGGTAGTAGTTACTCATCATATAATCATCGAAGATCAGTACCGAATCCACCCCGAGCGTATGCAGGATTAAATAGGTTGCGAAGCCAGTGCGATCCTTCCCGGAGGTGCAGTGGTAGGCCATGGGTACGCCTTCGCCGCTCACAAATAGATCAATAAATGGTTGGAAACGATATGCCTCCTCACTGCCCAATAGCTTGTTGACTTCGACGAGCAGATTATCCGCCTCCGCTTGCGGAAACAGTCCGTCCATTATGCGCTGCTTGATATTAGTAGTATCCTCTGCCTCATTATAAATCGGCAGGTGCAAATAGTCAGCACCTTCTGGAATAATATCCGGTGCGGCAGCAATCTCTTGTTCCGAGCGTAGGTCGACTACAGTTTCTAAACCCAAATTTGAGAGATAGCGCACGTCCCATTCCTCTAGATCAGAAAGTTTGTCGGCGCGATAAAATAGTCCCCATTTCACCTGCCGTCCATCAGCTGCGGGAAAACCTCCTAAATCGCGGAAGTTATCTGCACCTTCGAGTGGGAGCCGCCGCTCAGAAATAATGAAATGATTAGGTCCGCTAACGAACTCAAAGTAATACCGCTGGTAAGGTTCGTCTACCTGCACACTCGTCGTGGCGGGCGTATCGAGCGAGCCAGGCAATAGCGTAGCGATGGGATTAGGAGAAATACGCTCACCTTCCCGTGTGGCAAAATAAACCTCGTAAGGGTCGGGGTATGCATTGCTGAGGTTGTAGGTGAGTGGCCCAATCCGTGTAGCGGTGAGTGGGCTGAGCAGCGTTACTTCCGCCTCAGGTAAATCTGCGAAATCTTTACAGGCAGCGAGAGCAAAACCGGTGATGAAACCAAGGAAGAGGTTGCGGAACAAGTGTCGAGGCATACAGAACTAGCAACAACGCCAAGTGCGGCACGGGTTCGTTATCTTTACGTACAGGACTCAACCTGGTAACACTTTCGCTGTTGCTACTCCCGAAACCATCCCGCCATGTATAAAGTAGGTCAACAAGTGGTGTGCGTCAACGACGCGTTCGACCAGATTCAACGAAGTACCATCCCTAATCTTCCGGTGAAGCAGGAGATATACACTGTACGAGATGCTTTCCAAGTGACCCGCAATGGCACTGCTTCCGGTATTTGGGCGCTTCACCTCAAGGAGATTCGCAACCCGAACTTGCCTCACCCGAGTGGCCTCGGCACCTTCGAGCCCAGTTTTGCAGCCACACGATTTGCTGAAATGAATGCCGACGAACAAGCCGCTGCCGCAGAAGTCGAAGAGCTCTTGCGCGAGCTCGTGGAAGAGGAAGTCGCAGTCTGAGCTGAACCGCCTTCAGCGCTCAGGCTAGGTCCTCATTATATATAAGGTTCAGCAAACCAGCCACCACAGAGAGCTGGGATTGCATCTAGAGGAGTAAGGTTGGCTTAGCCTCACTCAACCCACTCCTCTTGATCTTGATTACGATCGGCCTCATGGCCGCACTGGCAGCGCTTGACCTGGTGAAAACTCGTTTTGGCGAAAGCAGAAACCAGACCGCGAAGCCCAGCGACTGGTCGAGCCACCGCGGTACGCTCCTGCATTTGGGCTTTGTGCTTGCACTTGGCCTAGTGACGCTGGCCTTTAATTATAGTTCGACCTATGCCCTCGAGGTGCAGCCGGTACATCATGAGCTGCGGCCAGAGGTAGAAATTGAGGTCATTCGCACAGCTACGGAAGAGCCGGAGGAGCTGCCGATAACTCTTCCCGAGCCAGAGAAGCAACAATTTAATCCGCTCGCTGACATTGAGTTGGTGGAAGATGTAGAGCTGGCAGAGGAGCTAGAATTTCTTGAAGATCAGGAGCTTGTCGTACCAGCTGATGCGAAGATTAGTTTCAAGGTACCGCCTCCGCCCAAACCCGCTGCGCCCGAGCGGCCTGCTGATCCCGACCTTCGTGAGATTTACAGGGCTGTTGAGCAGATGCCGCAATTTCCGGGCTGTGCAGACGAATTTGCTACGCGTGCCGAACAGCAACGTTGTGCCGAAGCTAAGCTTATGGACTTCGTGTACGCCAATTTTCGCGTTCCCGATATTGCCACGGAAAACGGTGTATCCGGTACGGCTGTAGTCACTTTTGTGGTGGAAAGAGATGGCACTGTCACCGGGATTGAGGCAGTGCGAGATCCGGGAGCAGGAATAGGTCGGGAAGCCGAGCGTGTGGTCGAGGCCATGCCTCCTTGGCAGCCGGGCATGCAGCAAGGCAAGCCGGTGCGCGTCCAATTTAACCTCCCGATTAAAGTGCGCCTAGAGTAAAAGCAACTAGGCAGGCGCAGTTTTCGTTAGCAAAGGCCTATGCCGCAGCTACTTCGCCATCTTATCGTATTTGCCAGCCTCACCCTGCTGGTCGGCGCCTCTCACCTGAGTGCGCAACAAATGGAGGTCGAACTCGCCAAACAATATTACGATCAAGGGGAGTTTGAAAAAGCAGCTGAATTATACGATGAGCTTTACGAAAAGCAGCCGAATAATGATTATTTCCTCAACCGTTACCTGCAATCATTATCGAGTGCTGAGCGTTATGATGATGCTGATAAAGCAATAAAGAAAGCGCTAAAAGCAAAGCCTAATAACATGGGGCTTTACGTTCAGCGAGGTCTCAATTTTGAAGCGCAAGGTAAGATCGACGAGGCGGAGAAGATTTTCAATGAAGCTTTTAAGAAATTGCCTGCCGAACGCTTTGCTATTCAACAGTTGGCTAATGGATTTTACCAGAATGCTAAGTACAAGCTCGCAGTAAAAGCTTATGAGCGCGGTGGTGAGTTGCTCAATGATGAGACCATGTTTGCTTACTATTTAGGTTCGCTGTATCAGCGCCTGAATGATGAGGAGAATATGGTGCGCAATTACCTACTCACGCTTACAGCTGAGCCTCGGCGGCTCGGTAGTGTGCAAAGTATCTTGTCGCGATATTTAGATGAAGATGGCTATCGACGGGTGCAAACGGCAATTTTACGTGAATTGCAAGGTGACCCTGACAATGATACACTTACTGAGCTGCTAGTTTGGACATACGTTCAGCAAAAAGATTACCGGTCGGCGATGCGCCAAGTTCGTGCTCTTGATTTACGCCGTCAGGAGGATGGGCAGCGAATATATCGCCTTGCCCAAACTGCACTTAACGAGCGTCAATACCTCGCAGCTAAAGATGGATTTGAGTATATCGTGAAGCAGAAGGGCGTTCGCAATCCTTATTATATTGAGGCCAAGCGCTTGTATTTAGAGGCTGAAAAGCAACGACTAGATGCTTTGCCCACCTTTGATCGCGAAGGCTATACCGTGCTAGAGCAGGAGTATCAATCATTTTTAGATGAGTTGGGAATTAACACTGCCACTGCCGCTGTAGCACACGAGTTGGCCATGCTGCAGGCGTACAAGCTGGGTAAG
Organism: Saprospiraceae bacterium; assembly: GCA_965213735.1. Taxonomy (GTDB): domain Bacteria; phylum Bacteroidota; class Bacteroidia; order Chitinophagales; family Saprospiraceae; genus CALDTK01. The sequence goes on along the minus strand of CBDCAB010000006.1, from coordinate 2,417,921 downwards.
CGGGATGCAGCGATAGAAAGTTTAGCAAGTTTATTGGAATTTTCGCTGCAGCCAGATTTTGCCGCACAAGTGAAACTCGATCTTGCGGATTTTTATCTTATGGAGGGCGAACGTTGGGAGTCGACGCTGCTTTATAGTCAGGTAGATAAGGCCTTTCCGGAAGCGGTATTAGGTCACGAAGCACGCTTTCGCAATGCGCGTTTGAGTTATTATTCCGGCGATTTTGAGTGGGCGCAAGAGCAGTTTGATATCCTTAAGTCGAGCACTAGCCGACTAATTGCTAATGACGCAATTGATATGTCGGTTTTTATCATGGACAATCTCAATTTGGATACTACTTCCGTTCCTCTGGAGATTTATGCCCAGGCTGAGCTGCTCGGCTTCCAGAGTCGCTTTGATGCCGCTTTCGCAAAACTCGACACGTTAGGCCGCTTGTTTCCAGATCATTCACTAAACGATGATATCGTTTATGCAGAAGCAAACTTGTTTAGGCAGCAGGGTAATTATACCCAGGCAGCCAAACTTTATCGGAAGGTAGTTGAAGAGTATCCGGAGGAAATTCGCGCGGATAATGCACTCTTTGCACTTGCTGAAATTACCGAGCATCAACTTAACAATTCCGAACAGGCAAAGGCTCTGTATGAGCGCCTTTTTCTTGAATATGAAAGTTCGATTCTAGCTGTTGAGGCGCGCAAACGATTTCGACGATTGCGAGGCGACGGTCAGGAGCTTTAATCGCGACCTGCCAGGCTCTCGCTGTCGTGTTTGAGATCGAAGCGCACCAGCTCTAGAAAGTCACCTGCTCGCATATCGAGTTCTGAACGTGTCACGGTTAGCAGCCGCTCAGTGCCGAATGCTTCACACGTAAAGCTTGCGAGTGCTGATCCGAATATTACTGCTCGCTTCATCATTGCGAAGGTGATATTTCCTTGGCTTGCGAGGAAGCCCATAAAGCCTCCTGCAAAGGTATCGCCGGCCCCGGTTGGGTCGAATACTTCTGCGAGTGGAAGGGCTGGAGCAAAGAAGACTTGCTCGCCGTGAAAGAGTAAGGCGCCGTGTTCGCCTTTTTTTATGACGAGATATGCGGGTCCCATTTTTAGGATACTCTCTGCGGCTCGTACGAGTGTACGTTTGCCGGAGAGTTGGCGTGCTTCTTCATCGTTGATGAGCAGCACGTCGACTCGTTTTATAATCTCTTTTAAATCCTCGATGGCGGTATCCATCCAGAAGTTCATCGTGTCGAGCGCGACGAGTTTGGGTGCGTCGAGCTGGTCGATCACTTTGGCCTGCACGCTCGGGGTGAGGTTGCCGAGCATGACAAATTCTGAGTTTTTGTAGCCTTTCGGCAAAACGGGATCGAAATCGGCGAGTACGTTGAGGTCGGTGGCGATCGTATCGCGGCCATTCATATCGTCGTGGTACTTGCCGGTCCAGGAAAACGATTTTTCGCCTTTTTTGTGCTGAAGCCCTTCGAGGTCGACCCCTGCCTGTGTGAGCTTGTCGAGCATGGTTTGGGGAAAGTCGTCGCCGATGACGCTGACTAGGCGTACGGGTTTGGTGAATTGCGCTGCGGCGAGGCAGATGAAGGGTGCTGCGCCTCCGACGATGCCGGTACGTTTGCCGAGCGGCGTTTCAAGATTATCGAGTGCAACGGAGCCAACGACGAGCAGAGACATAGGAGTGGGTTTAGCGGAGGGCGAAGATTGCAAAAGCTAAAAGAAATCTGGTGGTGCCGTTGCAGAATTTAGAATGGCCGCGTACATTTGCGGCCGCTTGGATTTCGATCTAAGTGGTTTAGCTCCCATAGCTCAGTTGGTTAGAGCGGTTGACTGTTAATCAATAGGTCCCTGGTTCGAGTCCAGGTGGGAGCGCTCAACGAGAAGAGCCTGCTACGCGAGTGGTGGGTTTTTTTTGGGGGGAAACGAGAGGTGGGAAATGAGAGGTGGGAACCGCCTCGGCGCCAGCCTGGCCAAGCGAAGGGTAAACCTTGCCAGCCCGCTTCGTAGCGGAAATGAAGTAAGCGCGGCTCGCGTTTGTAAACGCTGTCATTCATTTATATTCGACCGGTGTTGACAACGCCGTGCTGGCCTAGCGCGCGGTGCTTGGCTGTTGTCGGTCTACCAAACCCTAAGGCTTGTAGTATGCTAAACTTTTCAGGAATAGACATTCCCACGAGTGTCGAAGAGGCAGTCTGTCTTAATCGCACAGCTCTGTTGATATACGATATGCAGGTAGGGGTTCTTCAGCAAATGAATGACGCTGAGACGGTCATTGATAGCGTAGAAGCGGTATTGCGGGCAGCACGTTCCGTTGGGCTTCGTACCTACTTTATGCGCCACACCTCTTTGCCCAAGAATCTGATGGGGCGCTTCCAGCTACGTCAGGCGCTAATGTGGCAAAAGTCTAACGATCCTGCTGATGTCCAGCCGTGGTTCACTCGTGATTCCGCCGGGACAGCCATTGTGCCACAACTAGCGCCTAGCGCTCAGGAAGCAGTTTTTGATAAACTGTCCATGTCTGCTTTTGAAGGCACTCCACTTGATTTCGCCTTGCGGGATTGTGATGTCCGTACGGTATTGATATGCGGTGTCGCCACAGAGATCGGTATAGAGCCAACCGTGCGCCATGCAGCTGATCTAGGCTACATTCCGATTGTGATTGAGGATGCTTGTGGCGCAGGTCATCGCGAAGCAGGAGAGCGAGCTCTGGCGAGTTTGCGCTTTATGGGGGGATGCGATGTTTACTACTGTTAAAGAAGTTACTTCTCTGCTCAAGCAAAGTGCTGTTGAAGCGCAGCAGGTAGAGCGTTGAAGTGGTCTAAAGTGGCTGGTCTGACCGGCATGTTGTGGTGAGCTGGTTAGTGCAGATGAGATCGGCATAAGTTTTTAGCGTAAGATGCTCAGCTCGCTACGCGACCCTGTCTTAGACTTAGGCAGCAACTCTTGGAAGTTATTGGCGCGATTAGGGTAGCATGTAATGGATTGGCTGGCTAGTCTTTGCTGATGTTTACTAGCTGCATATTAAAGTATTGGCCGTCGAAGAGGTGGGTGCGGGTTATTTATGGCTGCTTGAGTAGAATCTTAAGGGGCTAAGAGAAACTAGAGTGGATGAGGTTGTCTATGAGGTTCATGCTAGTGTGAAGCTTGGACTAGTTGTCTTGAAGACTTGAGATCGCCTGTGCCTCCGAACATCTGGCATGAGCGAGTCGCAAATTATAACCTGCAAGAGGGGTATAAGGGCTGCGATATTGGGACCCTGTATAAGCATGCATTTAACGCACCTGCGGCTTGTCAAACCACCATAGCTTAAACGGGCGGAATGCTACACGCTACAAATTGTCATACAACCGGATATCGACAGGCTTTTGGACAGAACTCCTAAAAATGTGTAACAGTCAACGGGTATCCCTCTTCTACTTAACTGTAGAGGCGTGCGTTCTAGCATTGCCAACAACCTCACCGACACAGCTACTGGGAGCGAGCGTATCGTGACCCTGCGCATGCGCGCCAGCCTCTCGCAGGCCGCCCTCGCCAAAGCCGCCAGCATCTCACGTGAGGCAATCGGTAAGTACGAGCGTGGCGAGTCCTCGCCTTCGGTCGACATCGCTAGCCGCATTGCCGCAGCACTCAAGGTGTCGCTCGACTACCTCGTGGCCGGCACTACCTCAGACCTCGACGAGCTCGACGATGACATCATCGCCCGCGCATTGGAGCTATCCGCCCTGCCTGATGACGAGCGCTGGCCCGTATTCGCCGTATTAGACGCTTATCTGAGGGATGTACGGAGTCGAAGAGCAGACGCGTGAGCGAAGAGTCATTAAACAAATTTAGGATAGAATTCAGGCACACCGCGATTATTAAACATATATAGAATCGACGCAGGATCAAACACAATACCTGGCGCGGACGCCAGTAGCTTAGGATCATCTGAACTTGCGATATGTTTGGAACTGCAATATTCCCAAATCTCCCAGGCCTCACACCATTCAGGCATATCAAGCGATCCTTTAGGACTTATCCAATTGCGAAAGTGCAAACCTTCTGGACTTAAAGCCAAACTTTCATTTACTACAAACACAAACAGGCCCGCCTGTAATCCAGATCGCACATAACACTGAGCAATAAAATATATGCCACTAGACTTGAGTAAGTCGATGGCTGGCGACTTAAGCTGCGCCGTGGTATGTTTAAAGGCAACAATAACATTTCCATCTAGACAGGAACTATCCTTTCCTATAAACTGAAAATACATCCATCTGCCATCTAATAATTCTATGCTATAGACGTCTCCTACGCGTATGTTTCTGTTCTTCGATTTCATTTTGGTGGAACTATGCCAATAAACCTAGGGTTTGACCAGCGAAGTGGTGCAATGGAATTGACTCGATTATATAGATTAGGCAGGCCATACTGATTTATTACGTTTTGCTCAAAAACTCTTGCTGCATCTTTTGATAACCCACTTGCATTTGGCAGGGGTCTGTACGATAGGGTAGCTCTAGCTCCACCACCAGCAAGATGCTCCGCACCACGCACGCTGACAGCTCGAGAAATAATTCCAACGTACTTAAGCTGAGACCCAGAATAGCCACCATGTGCTGTCCACGCATTTCCTGAACCCGATCCCAACCTCGAAGCGGTGAGCACAACAGCCTCATCTGGGGCGGCAGTGAATGCTGTTGTTGGTGTTGCCCCACCGACCTTCACGTTTACTGTCCCCCAGCTAATGCCTGAGGTTCCCGCACCACCGGCGCTACCCGGACCCGAGCCTACAGGAGTCTGTAAATCCGGTGCAGCTCCAGGGACGCTAGGCCGAAATGCGTACCCGATCCCACGAATCAATCCACCCGTGGCCGCTCCGGCAAATCCTCCAATAACATCGCCTTTCATGCCTTCACCTAGTGCTTGGCCTAAGTCAGCATCTTGAAAAGCTAATGCATTACCAGCACCCTGCACAAAACCTCCAGCTGATCCACCGGCCGCGCCTATCACCGCTCCTTGACCAATGGCTGCTCCTAAACTACCTGCTGTACCAAACGTCCCTGCTGCAGCTCCACCAGTCGCCGCCGTAACAAGGCCTGCACCAGCGCCTATTCCCGCGGCTTTGCAGAAAGCTCCACTACCAAATCCACCTTCAGATGCAATATGATCCCAGTTCAACCAAACATTAGCCCCGGCTCCTACGACAGCACCAATAGCGAGGTGTATCCAATCTCCTTCAGGATCATTGTAACTGATCGGATTGCCCCCCATGGAGTTATACGGGCTATACCCATACATCAGCTCCGCCTTCAAATCCACCTGCCCCCACATTGCCACTTCTGGCGCCAGCGTGCGGTAGGTGGTAAGATGCAGACCTAATTTATCCTTCCACTCCGCGCCATTGTAGCCGAAAGGCAATGTTGTGAGTTGCTTAGTATAGGGAGCCTGTTTGAGGCCGTAGAGAAAATATCGATTCCCCTCTAGTACCTCGTCCCGCGGCTGGATATAGTCATCACCGTTGAGATCGGAGTAGGCGAGCATGATGTTGCCGAGGTGGTCGGACTCAAAGAATATATGCTGAGCATCATTGGTAGCCGATAATAATGTAGCTCCAGCGGGATTGGAGACGTAGAAACTGTTCGTGGCGCCATTATATCTGGCGCCCTCAAAGTATAGGATATGCTCTTGAACAGCGCCCCCAGCAGATTCTCGCTTGGAATCAATTTGGGTGCCATCGGCGCAATAGCAATAGGATGTAGCTTCGCCCACACGAGGACTTGCGGTAACAGTAAACCTGTCAACCAGTCCAAGAACATTGTAGGAATAACTGAGCTTTTTATCTTCGTCTAACCAACAGGAAAGCTCAGGTGCACCAGCCTGGTGTAGCTTACTACCACCGGTACTGGAGTTTAGCCGCTCTAGTTCGGCAAGAACGGAGCCAGGAGGTGTGGCAGCGAGCGTCATAAAGGTGAAGGTAAAGCATAGGGCTTGCTTTGAGCTGCTTGGCTACCGGCGGCTAGCTTTGGATGGGATGTAGGAGGGGGTAGGAACTAAACCGGCCCGCAAAGCAGTTCCCCGTGGCCGTTTTCTCGTAGGTCTGCATCGACGCAGTGCGGTCGTCGTGGAAGGGACACCGCATGCGGCCGCGCCCGTCTGGCTTGAGTTGGTAGTGTAACAGGAAGCGGGACAGCGGTAGGCGCGACTTGATCTCGAAGATTTGCATCAGATTTCAAATTTGTGACAAATCGTCGGCTCCGTGCCGAACGGACACAAACATACCCACGCGGAACACAACTACAAGCGACAGACGTAATCTTTTCGTGCACCTTGGCTCGTACCTTTGCGTATCTGCCCGCCGAACGGACATAAACACCTACGCATGGACCAGGATTTTGCAAGCCGACTACGTGCCGCCCGACTCAAACGCGATCTTAAACGCGCGGATGTGGCGCGAGCCGCAGGCATCGCCCTCGGTGCATACGGCCGCTACGAACGGAGCGAACGCGTTCCTGCAGTCGATGCCGCACGCGCAATCGCCGACGCACTCGGCGTCTCGCTTGACTATCTTACTGGTAAAACTGATAGCGCCGCACATGACGCTCGTATGCTTGCTCGACTCGATGCTATCGCAAAACTTCCAGCTCAGCGGCGTGAAACGCTGCTTGATGTACTTGACGCGTATGTGAGAGATGCAAAGACAGCCGAGGCATACACGTGAGTTCACTAGCCCTGAGTACGTACTAGCATCTGATATTTGAGGTATGCCTCTGAGCCTTCGATCAATGCTTTAATTGATTCAAAATTACAATTAAGCAAGTCAAAGTTTTGGCTTAGCAGCGAGAGTTCGCTCGCCAATAAAAACTCCATGATACTTCGCAAAATACCCTCGTAGTCTTCTGCAAAAGAAATTCGAAGAGATACAGACTCTACATGACTGCTTCCATCAGTATAAATCTCTAAGCAATGACTGTCGACATTTCCGTACATAACCATTTCATTACACCATGAGGTATTCTCTTCTAGGATATCAGCAATAGGCTCAAATACACTTACTTCTGTAGATGCATACTTCCAGAAAGGTAATTCATCAAAGAGTTCGTTCACTGGCTGAGCATCCCACTCACCCTTAGGAACAATTTGAAATGAATACTGCCAAATTGCCATTTTACCTCTTGAAGAATTTCCAGTATCCGGGTTGCCTGCCGTAAAAGTCGTGAAGCTTAGAAGGCGATCTATATCCTTTATATGGCAAAGATACGCGTTGCGCAGGGACATTTCGGATCCCAAGCTTCTGAGCAGAAAAGAATCTATGATGTCCGTTAACAATATGTCGTGCTCCATTATGTTCGACAAATTTTATCGGATCCTTTATTCCACTAGCCTTGAAATCATTATACAGACGCTTCATCTGAGCCTTAGATTTCGTTATGTTGTGAGTTGGGTTTAATGATGTCCTGGGAACGGTGTTCACTTTCCCTAATGAAGCATAGCCGCTTGGATATGAAAATGCATTAGGCGCAGCCACCCCGTATGGCAATGCGCCCATACCCATTCCGCCAACTGCTGGGAAAGCCGACCCCATCCAGTACATCATACTCCGCGCCGCTTCTAAGCCGTCCATTTTTGCCACCCACGCCGCATGGCCCTCCGAGTGGTTGGCCTGCCACATACAAACGGCATTCTGGAAGCTCATCCCTTCGTAGCCGTACTGTGCACCCCACTGCTCGAAAGTCCCGTTGTAGCCATATCTCGCAACGGACTGGTCGTAGTACCCACCGCTTGGCGGATTAGCATAGACATTAACGGTTGGAAGATTGTATGTTCCATACGTCCCAGGCGGCGGACATGTCGGGCATCCTCCCAACCCTGCAAATCCACCTGTAGCTGCTATTGTCGTACCGGCGACGACCGTTGTCGCTGTTACCCCAATAGCAACCTTTGCACCTACAGTCAGCCCAATCTTCGCCGCTGTCACTACAACTAACGGTAACACTGGTATGTCGCCATAGGGATCGGCGCACGATATAGGATTTCCTCGCATAGATGCGTACGGACTAGTCCCGTAATCCCATTCCGCCTTCGGATCGACCTGCCCCCACAGTGCCACCTCAGGCGCCATCGTGCGGTAGGTGGTAAGATGCAGACCCAAGTTATCCTTCCACTCTGCACCATTGTAGCCGAAAGGCAATGTTGTGGATTGCTGGGTGTAGGGTGCCTGCTTTGGAGTCTGGGCCGGGGCCCCTTCGGCCGATTCCCCAGTCCAGACTAAGGGAAAATATCGATTCTCCTCTAGTACCTCGTCTCGCGGTTGGATATAGCCATCACCGTTGAGATCGCAGTAGGCAAGTATGATGTTGCCGAGATGGTCGGAGTGATGGTAAGAAATACTTGCCGTGTTGCTATTTCGGTAGTTGTAGGATTTGCGGACCTCTTGCCCCCAGCGCACAGGTAAGGACGCCTGGTCGAGATTACAACAATATACGTGTGGTCTAGCGTCTGCCGGCAATGAAGGTGAAGGTAGGGGCTAAAATTTCAAAGTAGGTTGAGTCGATCGCAAAAAGCCTTTAAAGCTGTCACCGCAATATTGGCAAAAAACGCACTAAAAATATGATCGAAAGGATAAATGAGTCAAGCAGGGCACACAAAAGAAACATCTGCGATATCAAGACAGAAAGTCTCTCTTCCTGTTCTGAATTCGATGTCGCAGTCCCTGAATCCCCCCAATATAGTCTTCAATTCTCATCCAAACACCCTCTGATTTTTTACCTACGTGAATTACAACTCCGTCGTCTTCAGTAGTCGATAGAGCAATCACCGAAAAAGTTTCGTTGCCGGATTGACGCGCCTCCGCCTGATACTCATCGTCTTGAGTATCTGAAGAGATCTCGATCTTCAAGTTTGAAAATGGTATTAGTTTCATCTTTTACGGACTATGCAACTTAATCAAGTGGCCGTCTACAGCCCACCACGCTCCACCGGAGGGTAGACGTAAGCGGAACGCAAAAGTACCTGCCTTTCGAGCAAAATCTACAGAGAATCTGCTATATGCAAGCAGATTCCGGATACCATCAGCATTGATCTGATTTAGCGCGGCATCTGTTCTGGCAACTTAAAGGTTTAGATGCATCACACAAGATTGCCAGTGGTTGCTAGATTCGTAATTAATTTTTGCATTCACAATGCAACTCCACCAGAGCCTCAGAGCGATACGGGTAGCCCGCACTCCGCCAGCATTATGTCGCCGCCGCCGGCGCTCTTGCCAAGGCCGCACACTCTAAAGTCGACCGCGGTGCTCGTAGCTTATGTCTCTTCGAACCATAAGTTATCGCCAAGCTATTCAACCTACCACTGGATAAGGCCTTCAACTACGACCCCTCGACACTCGACGGCATTCTATCTCCGCCCGACACTACATCCGCCGGCGAAGTCGAGCGGATCCGCCTCATCGCGCAACTCGCCGACGAAGACTATCTATAAATTAGGCAAGCAGACCATAGCTCTAGAGAGTTTTTCGCTCAGCATACAGCGAGAACTTCCAAATTTACTGAGATTGCCATTTTACAACATTTACTGATACAGTAACGACTCTACTATCTTACAATTAAATACATCGAATGTTATTTGTGCCCCTCCGCCTCGTTGAGGCGACTCATCTTTCATCACCCCAAATTCGTATACATATATGCCTGAAGGATTTGACTTAATACTAATTAAATCCCTTTCTGCGACTCCTTGACAAGCTAAGTAATTGACCAGCTCATTGATTGCTGACTCTGCATCGCATCCAGTTAAGGCGTTATGGGCCAGCTGCTTACAACAACTTTGAACTGAGATAATAACAGCTGCTACACATAGAATCCTACAGTTCGTAAATAGTAGGAATATCACCTTAGTATACAAATGCATCAGTATCTCCCTAAGAATAGTCCAAAAGGATAAGGATTAAATCGTCTCGTAGGAAACATAATTTGGGAATTTACAGAAGAATTTAAACCGTAGATATTGTTTCGCTCAACTACAAACGATCTTCCAAAACCTGCAAACCCCCAAATCTCAGCAGGACTATGATCTGGATAATAGGATCTACCAAAAAAGTTTCCAGTCGATGGGTGAGTATAAAATTCTTCAACTGCATTTTGGGGCATAGCTGTTGGTAATATGCTATCCTTCGTCCCTCTTGGCCACATTTCCACCCCACCATCCCTTAAGAACCAGCCGCCATACTCTTTACCCCAGAAGAACGATCTCTGTGCAGCGAAACTAACAGCTCGAAATTGCTTATATGAGAGGAACTTTTTTCCACTGTCGCGATAACTAGAGTAACCTAAGGCCGTAGATATTTCATAAGAGGCATATGAAGTAGCTGCACCCGCTAATGCTGACGGTCCAATTGGTCTATAGTAAAGGGCTGCGGATGTTGCACCTGCGGCGGCTCTAACTAGTGCCGCCCCGAATCCTCCACCAACCGCACCTTGTGTGAAACCTCCCACGGCTCCGGCAACCGCACCCTTCCAAATACCCTCTCCAACAATTTGTTCCGCAAGCGCAGCAAAACCTCCTCCACTTATTCCACCTCTAACTGCTGATCCAGCTACCGTAGCCACACCGCCACCAAATTGACCTGGAACAACCGCGCCCAACCCTGAGGCAACTTTACTCCCAACTCCAGCTGACAAGGCACCATTTCCAGCCCCCGCAGCGATATAACCAAACATTTCCCAACCAGTCGCTCCCTGTTGCTTCCCAATAGTAAAACCCGAGAATCCACCCACGGCCATTCCTATAAGAAGCATTGTAATAGGCTCATCCCCGTCGGGATAAGCAAAGCTTATCGGATTACCTCCCATAGATGAGTACGGACTATATCCTGGGATCTTCTCCGCCTTCAAATCCACCTGCCCCCACATTGCCACCTCGGGCGCCATCGTGCGGTAGGTGGTAAGATGCAGACCTAAGTTATCCTTCCACTCTGCGCCATTGTAGCCGAAAGGCAAAGTGGTGGATTGCTGGGTGTAAGGTGCCTGCTTGAGGCCGTACGGAAAATATCGATTCTCCTCTAGTACCTCGTCCCGTGGTTGGATATAGCCATCACCGTTGAGATCGGAGTAGGCAAGCATGATGTTGCCTAGGTGGTCGGGGTGGTGGTATGAAATGCCCGCTGTTTTGCTACTCCGGCAGTTGTAGGACATGCAGACCTCCTGTCCCCAGCGCACAGGTAATGACACCTGCTGGGTATCGAAACTACGAACGTTCAGTCGAGAGTCTGACGGCATTGAAGGTGAAGGTAGGCGCTAAATTTCAAGGTAGGTTGATTCGATCATCATAAGCCCAGCCCGGCTCAGCCTGCTACGCCACCCTCCGCCAAACTGGCCCATCACATGAACGATCTAACCGGCCCGCGCACGGTAGCGTGTAATCGCCCGGCTGGCAAGTCTACCCTTCGCCCAGCCATATCCACCTGCAATGCCGCAGCCCCCAGCCCCCACCTGACCACAACATCGTGGTCAGGCCAAATCCTACTTCACCTTCACCAACCGCAAAACCTCCCGCAACCCACCCTTATCAACCACTTGCACGTAATAAGTGCCAGCTGTAAGCGCCCCCAGCTGTAACTCCAAGCGCAAACCTAGCGGCACAACCGGTACCTCCTGCTGACGGCCAGTGATATCTACAACCCTAATTTCTACCTCACTAGAAGCGTGCTTGAGCTGAAGATAAGCCACACTACGAGCAGGATTGGGTACAAGAACTAAAGCTGATTGATCAGTAGCGCCCGCATCCTCAGTATCTATTGTGCATAGCTGAACTTGAGCAGCAAAATAAACCGCCATATTACTTGTTCTGAGCCAGTAATTATCGAGCGCGTGGCACTGCTGTGCAGGGTCGAGTTGCTGGAGACAGTTATTATTCGCAGTAGTAAGATCAAGCATATAATCTGAAGTCGCGACCCCTTGCTGCCTCAATTCATCAATCAAATTAGCAAGGCCACGACTGCCGTACACGTAAGGACGATTTATGATGTTTTGGCAGTTAGCAGGAAATCCCTGAAAACAAGCATTAAAACCTGCAAATATGCGTTGGTGCCCAATCGGAGCAATTAAGTCACAAGGCTGGTGGTACAGGTAGAGCGCTGGGGCAGGATCGACGTGAGCATGAAGAATGTCATTAAATACGCCGCCATAAATAGCACCGATCGCCTGCACTTGATAAGGCTGCTGCAGTGGCAGGTTTAAGTTGCCTTTGATATCTCCTAGTGCTGGCCGCGCCAGGTCGAGACTTGCAATACTTGGCGCTAAATCCAAATCAACTAAGCACGAGCGCTCGTAAAGCGGATTGGGTGCAGGTGCTGCTGGAAGAGCACCGACCATGTCGCTCTCTATTTCGCTAGGATCATCTACTAAGCCCACCCCAAGCACCACAAAGGCGCCCGCACTTTCGCCCGCTAAGAAGACATTGTTTGGGTTGATCTGATACTGATCAGCATGATTAATGAGATACCGGATGGCACCATGGACATCTTGAATAGCCCGATAATTGGCGCGGTACCACTCGCTGCTGTCCACTTTGTTGGTGCAATTCCAGTCCGGAACGTTGCAATTGATCGCCCGATCCGTGGGAAACATCCCAAGGCGATAGGCTATCGAGGCGACAGTATACCCGCGCTTGGCAAAGTCTTCGCGCATCCGGGTGATGTAACCCTCATCCTTGTCGCCTGCTATCCATCCTCCGCCATGCACCAACACCAGCAGAGGACGGCCACAGGCCAACATTCCATCGTCGATTGGGTGTGAAACGTCGAGACGTAGCGTGTCCTCACGTCCGCCAAAGCCTACCGCCGTACCGTAGACTACATCGCGCTGCGTAGCCACGCTATACACAGTATCGACATACTGCTGCGCCACCAAGCTTAAGCTGCTCAGTACGAGCAAGATCGTCAAGATGCTTCTCATAGTGATAGGTGTGCTTATGGCTGTACCGCCACAAACATCGACCAAGATATGCCGTCTGTCGATACGGCATCACGAACAACCAACACGCTTTTACCTTGTCCTCTCTTGTAGTTCTCCCCATAACAAACCCCCTCATGCTCAAAAGCTTCCTCTCCGCCACCATCTTCTTTGTGGCATCATGTGCAGTTTTGGCGCAAGCTGCCGACCTGGACATCCCTTACAAAAAGGTCACGCTCGAAAATGGACTCGACGTTATTCTACACGAAGACCACTCCGACCCGGTAGCGGCGGTAGCCATCGTGTTCAACGTGGGGTCCAATCGCGAAAAGCCAGGCCGCACAGGCTTCGCACACTTCTTCGAGCACATGCTCTTCCAAGCCTCCGAGAATGTAGGCAAAGGCGAATTCTTTAAAGCTATCGAAGACCTCGGCGGCACCTTCAACGGCGGCACCTGGCAAGACGGCACCATCTACTACGAAGTCGTGCCCAAAGATGCCCTCGAACGCATCCTCTGGATGGAAGCCGACCGTATGGGCTACATGATCAATACCGTCACCACACCTGTACTCGAAAACGAGAAGCAAGTGGTGAAAAATGAAAAGCGTCAGCGCGTCGATAACCGCCCTTACGGACACGAAAGCTACGTCGTCGATAAAGCCATGTATCCCGAAGGACACCCCTACAACTGGCAAGTGATCGGTAGCCTCGATGACCTACAAGCTGCCACCATTGCAGATGTCAAGGAGTTTTATAATAAGTGGTATGGACCCAACAATGCCACCATGGTAATTGCAGGCGATATAGACTCCGACGAGGTGCTCGAACAGGTTAAACACTACTTCGGCGAAATTCCAAAGCGGGCTGAAGTAGAGCCATTTAAGCCGATGATGGGCGAACTCGACCAAACTATCTCGCTCTACCACGAAGACAACTTCGCGGAGTTGCCACAGCTCACGATGACGTGGCCAGTGGTGCAGTCGGGACATCCTGATGAGTATGCACTCGACTACCTCGCAGAACTATTGACAGATGGTAAGCGCGCACCAATTTATAAGGTGCTCGTAGAGGATAAAAAACTCGCCGCCGAACCGTATGCCTACAACAGCGCAGGCAACATCGCGGGGCAATTTGCTATCGTAGCTCGTGCGAACGACAAAGTTGATCTAGATGCCGTAAAAGCAGGCATAGAAGAGGCAATGATGCGTTTTGAAAAGAACGGCATCGATGAGCGCGACATGGAGCGCATTAAAAATTCGCTCGAGACCAAGTTTTATGGGCAACTTAATTCTGTGCTTTCAAAGAGCTTCGCCCTCGCTCAATCAAATGAGTTTAAGGGTAGTCCAGATGCAATTAAAGAAGAAGCCGCTGCACTGCTCGCGGTGACTCCGGCCGATGTAATGCGGGTCTACAATACCTACATCAAGAACCAGCCTTACGTCATGACTTCTTTCGTGCCTAAGGGTCAGCTCGACCTCGTGGTGGAAGGTGCGACGAAAGCAGAGGTGGTCGAGGAGGAGGTAACCGCAGGCGCCGAACCCGACCCAATGGATGAATCGGCTACAGATTATCCGCGTACTCCTTCCAAAATCGATCGCTCAACAAAGCCTGAGCTTTCAGGCGAAGTAGTGGCCAAGACCCCAGAGATCTACACGGAGTCTATGGACAACGGTGCAATGCTGATGGGCATTGAGAGTGATGAACTGCCGCTGGTGAGCTACTCGATCCGCTTCGATGGAGGTGCACTTGCCGAACCTGAAGGCAAGGAAGGCCTCGTTGCAATTTTAACGGATTTGCTGCTGGAGGGCACCAAGTCCAAAACACCGGAAGAGTTTGCTGATGCTATTGGTCAACTCGGCGCGACCGTCAATTTTTACGCTGGTCGCGAAAACTCCACTCTCTATGTCGATGCATTGGCTCGCAATTTTCGGCCAACAGTCGATCTCCTCATGGAGGCGCTAACGCAGCCACGTTTCGATGAAACAGAATTTCAGCGGCTAAAGTCGCAAGCACTAGCGCGCGTACAAGCGCAGATTGCTCAGCCAGGCTATGCCGCTCAGCAAGCCTTTCAAAAGGTGATATATGGCGCAGATAGCAAAATGGCGCGCCCGACAGGAGGAACCCTCAAGAGCATCGAAAGCCTAACGCTGGCTGACATGAAAGACTACTACCAGAAGTACATCAACCCGCACCTGGCGACAATTCATGTCGTGGGTGCAGTAACTGATGATCTAGCGGAAGATGCCTTCGAAGATTATGAGGAGAAGTGGGTCGGTCCTGAGGTTGAGTTGCCGAGCGTCGACATGAGTGGCGCACGTGATGAGCGCGTGTTTTTCGTCGATGTACCCGATGCTAAGCAGTCCGTGATCTACGTGGGCCAGCCAGCTCCAGGAGCTAACGATCCGAATTTCTACAAGCTGACCGTAGTCAACGAGCGGCTCGGTGGCTCGGGTGGTGCGCGCCTCTTTCAGCAGCTGCGTGAAGACAAAGGCTACACCTACGGGGCCTATTCTCGCCTGCCAGCTACCAAGCAAGATGGCTACTTCGTGGCCTACTCCAATGTGCGCGCCAATGTCACCAAGGAATCTGCCGAGCTGTTCAAGGAAATCCTCGATGGCTATGCTGAGGATTACAACGCTGAAGATCTGGAGAAGACCAAAACGAGCCTGACACGTAAGGAGGCACTGGCCAATGAGAGCATGCGCGATAAGCTCGGCCTGCTCCACGAAATCAGCACCTACCAGCTCGATCCTGATTTCAAGGCACAGCGCCAGGCCGAACTCAATGGCATGACGCTCGCTGAGGCCAAATCTTTGATTAGCAAGTACATGTCGCCTAAGGAGATGCGCTTTATCGTCGTGGGCGATAAGGCTACCCAACTCGAAGGGCTCAAAGAGTTGGGCCTCGGCGATCCTGTTATTCTCGATCGCGAAGGCAACGAGATCAGGAGCTAGAAACATATCAGCTAGCATCCACATGGGGAGGGGTATGCGACTCTTGTAGCGCATGCCCCTCTTTTTTAGAGGTCGCGTAGAAGCAGCGTCGTGCAACCCTGGGAGGTGTGAAGCAGTCTTTGCAGCAGCCTCCCTGCTTCATCGAAAGCCTAGGGCCGTTGGTCGACAAAGCTGGTGTGAGAACTCAAGAGCAATTACTATTGCAGTGTACTAGTCAAGTGGTACAGTTTCTTGCTCACCGTCTAATCTTCTCTCATGACTTTCCCATCTTGTGCGCTACCCGTCCTATCTCCTCGCACTCGACAGCCGCTGCTTAAGCTCGTGGTCTTGGTTTTCGCGCATGTGCTCCTGTCAAGTGGCGCTCAATTAATACAGGCTCAAACCTTACCTGGTAATTCTCCAGCCACACTGAGTGGATCACTTCTTGATGCCGAAGGTGAGGCATTGAGTTTTGCTAATGTTATTCTTTACGCAGCTGCAGATTCAACGATAACGAAAGTTGAAGTTTCAGATGAGGAAGGTGCATTTAGTATGAGCGGCATTTCGGCAGGAAGTTATTTCCTGACTGTGAAGTATATCGGTTTACCAGACTTGAGTTTAGATCCTTTTGAGTTAGGTTTTGGCGAAAGCAGGAATATCGGTCAGCTTTCGCTAAAACCTGCCGGTGTTGCACTCGCAGAAGCTACCGTTACTGCACAGCGGGCAATAGTGGAAATTAAAGCTGATCGTACAGTATTTAATGTCGAAGGAACGGTCAATTCTGCTGGTGGCGATGGTATGAGTCTGCTTCGCAAAGCCCCTGGGGTGGTGGTCGACAATAATAACAACATCATCGTGTTGGGTCGCCAAGGGGTGCTCGTTTACATCGACGGTAAGCGCTCTCCCTTAGCCGGAGAAGCCCTTACGAGTTATCTGCAAAGCCTCCCCGCCGAGCAGATCGACCGCATCGACATCATCACCAATCCCGGAGCAAAATATGAAGCTGAAGGCAATGCAGGTATAATTGACATCCGCCTAAAAAAGAATGAAAATTGGGGCTCCAATGGATCAGTAAGTAGCACCGCAAGCCAAGGCGAATACTTTAGAAGCAACTTGAGTGCAACCCTCAACCACCGCCAGGGTAGATGGAATAGTTTTGCTACGGGAGGAGTCTATCAAGGCAAGAACTACAACAATAACTTTTTTAACCGCACACAAAATGACCTGTTTATTAACGAAACCGATGAAAGTACACACAGCTGGGCGGGCGGCAATCTAAAAATTGGTACTGATTATCGAGTTACAGATAAACACACCGTCGGCGTACTCGCCAACTTAAACTACAACGACAACTCTGGCAGAGGCAACAACAGGGCAGCATTTGGTCAGCAAGCTCAACCAGGAATGATTGATTCTATTCTTGTATCACGCTCTATCCGCGACGGTCATTCCCTCAACGCCACCGGCAACTTTAATTATCGCTTTGATAACGCAAAAGGTACCACCCTCAACGTCGACTTCGACTATGGTGCCTACCGAAGCGACAGTGACCGGCGCTTGCCAAACCAATTCTTTGGGCCAGATGGAGCCACGCCTCGTTCGAGTGTCGAGTTTGCCTTTGAAACGCCAACCGATATCGACATCTACACCACTACCCTAGATTATGAACAGCCGCTCGGAGGAGGCAAGCTCGGTGCGGGTGCCAAACTCACCAAAGTCATCAGCGACAATACGTTTCGCTTCTACCAGATGCTCGGCGGCGAGCGACAACTCAATGCTGTGCGCTCCAACCTCTTCGTCTACGATGAGCAAGTAGAAGCGGCTTACCTCAATTTTTTGCGCGACTTCGGACCAGCTGCTCCTGGAGGGCAGGGAAAGGCATTTAGCTTTACCAGCGGCCTGCGTGTAGAGCATACCCGCGCCTTAGGCGACTTGACGGTGCTCGACGGTTCTCCGATGACCTCACCAGTCGATCGTAACTACCTCAATTTCTTTCCTAACCTTGGCCTTACCTGGGCCGCAGCGCCTAAGCACACCCTTGCGCTCAGTTACGGTCGCCGCATTAATCGACCAGACTACGAAAACCTGAATCCCTTCTTCAGCTTCGCTAGTCTCGTCACCTTCGAACAAGGCAACCCGACGCTTCGACCTGAGATCGTCAACAATCTTGAGCTTGCGCACACCTTTGCCTACCGTTACACCACCAAGCTCAGTTACTCCCGCACCGAAGACCAGATTACTAGGCTTATTCGCAAATCAGACCAGGATGAGCGGGGACAGTACATCAGCTACGACAACCTGGCCAATCAAACCGTACTCTCCCTGAATGTGAGCGTGCCGGCGCAGCTTAACAAGTGGTGGGAGGTCTACTTCACCGCCACCGGCTCTTACATCAACAACCAAGCAAGCTATCCCGATGGCGCTACAGTCGACTTGCAGGCTTTCAACTACAACATGTACGCACAGAATACATGGTCGGTAGGAGGAGGCTGGAAAGCGGAATTGAGTGGCTGGTTTAGCGGACCTGGCATTTGGGGTGGCACCTTCGAAACGGAGGCGCAAGGAGCCGTCAACATCGGCGCCCAACGCAAATTCCTAAATGAGAAATTGCGATTCCGCATTGCACTAGATGACATCTTCTACACCAGCGGCTGGAATGGTCGCTCCGAGTTTGACGGGCAGGTATTCGTAGGTGGAGGCAACTGGGACTCACGCCGCCTTACCCTTAGCCTCACCTACAACTTCGGCAACGAAAAAGTCCGCGTGCAGCAGCGCAAAACTGGTCTCGATGATGCCGCAAGTCGTGTAGGAAGCTAATCTCAACGTGCAGAAGTGCGACGTGCAGAAGTGCGACGTGCAGAAGTGCGCATTACCTTTACCTCATGACGAGTCCTTTTCAGTTTGGTAGGGAGATGCGGGGCAGCGAACTCGTAGACAGGCAAACCGAAGTGGCACAGGTGGTGCAAACCCTGCAGCACGCAGAACGACTGTTCCTCATCGGTCCGCGGCGCTTTGGCAAAACCTCCATTCTCGTCACCGCTACTCAGCAAGCGGAGGAGTTAGGTGCCATCGTGTTGTATGTCAATGCGGAAAAATTTGCAGCCATTAGTGACATTGCTGCTGACCTGATTCGACAAAGCGCTAGCAAACTTCGCTCACCTGTGAAGAAGACGATGCGTCTAATCGGCGACATCTTCAGGTCTCTGGAGCCATCGATTAACTACAATCCACTTGCCGATACGTGGTCGGTCAAAGTGGCATCCAATCGCCGAGAATCAGAAGCAGTTTACCTCACCGATACCCTCGATAGCATTGATGCTCTCGCTGCTACCCTCGATCATCCTGTAGCCGTAGTCATCGATGAGTTTCAGCAGGTGGTAGCAAGTGAGGGTGTGGCGGCCGAGCGGCAGCTGCGTGCAGTCATCCAAACCCACCGCAACGTCGGCTACGTATTCGCAGGCTCAGCCACTGCAATTCTCACCGCAATGACTTCAGATCATAGTCGACCGTTTTACCGGCTCGGATCTAACCTCTTTCTCGGCCCCGTGCCGCGTAAGGATTTCGCTGCTTATATCGAAGCTGCCTTTGACCGGTCGGGGCGCAGCATCCAGCCAGCTGCCATTACTGCCATTCTAGATGCAGCTGAGGATGTACCCTACAGCACCCAATTGCTGGCAGATAAGGTCTGGAAAAATATTACTGCCACTAAGGTGAAGCAGGTTGATACACATCACGTAGAGCTAGCCATCAACCAGCTGCTCGACCTGTACGACCCGCAGTATGCGACGCAGCTAGCCTTGCTGTCGCCGAGTCAGAAGAAGACCCTGCTTGCCGCCGCCCACTCGGATGGAACAGAACTCGCTTCTATGGCGACACACCGCCAGTATAACATTCCGATCTCGACTATTCGGCGCGCGCTGGAGGCACTCGTCAACAAAAGCATCCTTCGCAAGCATTACTACCGCGACGAGCCGGCGCGCTTTGTGTTTGAAGACCCCTTCTTGAAGCACTGGATCCGGCAGGTCATTAAGTGGAACGGCGAATAGATAAGTCGCACAATCTGGCAGCCGTGTATGTTCGTACCCGCAACCCGCCGATAGCAGTGGTGGGCACCTGATGAACGTTATGCCCGAAACCCTCCATCACGCTACACTAGTGCGGCCAGGTAGCTTCGAGCCAGATCAGCACTGGTACCCGAAAGCGCTCAACTCGACCATTCATCCGATGGTGAACTTCTTCCTCAACCTGGACGAAGATCGCATCGTGACGCGCTACTGCCACCTCAATCCGCGTGTAGATCGCAGCCTGCTACGTTCGCTGCTGCAAACCCGCTGCCGTCACTTCATTTGGGCAGGCGCCGATCTCATCAATGTCACTAATGCCGAGGGCAATCGCCAGATGGTGGTGATTGAGAACAATTCTTGTCCTTCTGGACAAAAATCCATGCCTCTCTCTGATGATCACAAGGAGCAGGGCGGCTACCGCAAGCTTGTCGAGCGTACCATCGCGCCACGCCTGCGCACCAATCGGCATGTCAAAGGCGGCATCGCTGTGCTCTACGATAAAAATCCCATGGAGGCTTCTGGTTACGCCGCCGCGCTGGCCGACAGCCTCAATGAGCCGGTGCATTATGTTGCCTACTACCAAGACGATCTCGACCCGCCCGTCCGTTGGGAGGAGGGTGTGATGTCGGTGCGCGACGATAGCGGTGACTGGCACATTATCCGAGGTGCATTTCGCTACCTCACGCAACGACCGTGGACGCGCCTGCCGCTGCAGTCCAAAACCATCATTGTCAATCCAATCATTGCCTGCCTCGCCGGTGGCCGCAACAAGATGGTGGCGGCCAAAGCCTACGACCTACTCAACGGGCAGCTCGCAGGTAGCGGCCTATCTATTCGCACCCCAGAAACGATTCGCGATGTCTCGAAAAATGAAATTCCGCTTTGGGTAAATCATTTTGGCGGCCAAGCTGTAGTGAAGGTGCCCTATTCGAATGCTGGCCAGGGAGTTTATACTATTGTCTCGCCCAGCGAGCTCGATGCATTTATGCAACTCGAATTCCTTTATAATAGCTTTATTGTGCAGAGTTTAATTGGCAACTTTGAGTGGTCGTCGACTACCCAAGCGGGCAAACTTTATCATGTAGGCACTATACCCTCACCGAAAGGGCATACGTATGTGGCAGATATTCGTGTACAAATATCGAGTTCGGCGACAGGTTTGCAGCCTATATGTGTATACGGTCGCCGCGCAGCCAAACCCCTTACTGATACGCTAGCCGACGGTGCTGCTAGTTGGCCTATGCTGGGCACGAACTTATCTTTTAAGCGTGCGGATGGTACCTTTGATACGGATTCGTCGCGCCTCGTACTGATGGACCGCCGAGATTTTAACAAACTCGGCATTGGTCTCGATGATTTAATTGAAGCATACATTCAAACTGTCCTTTCTACTATTGCTATCGATAGGTTGTCTCAGCAATTGTATACCAAACAAGGTAAATTCCGCCGCAAATTGTTTGGCAGTTTAAATGATGATCAGGCCTTGCTCGATGAGATAATGGTGGCTACATGAAAATTTTAGTACTCACTGATCATGGCGGTCATACCGTCAACAATTCGGTTTATGCCATTGTGCGCGCAATGGTGGCTGATAGTCGCGTTGATGAGTTGCGCGTTGCATCGCGGGGTACTGCTGCAAACGCGAGTTTCTTTGCTTGTCTTGAGGCTCGTCAGCTCTACGCGACGCGGGCTGGTAGTGACTTCGCTTTCGCGCAAAACGACCACTCCTTTAGTGAGGCTCAACTTCTCGCTACACCGCTCGATTGGGCAGATGTGGTTTGGCTGCGCATTCCGCATCCGGTGCCTGCCAATTGGTTCGCGTTTGTGCGGGCGGCATTTGGCAGGATCACCATCGTCAACCGTCCGGAGGGCATACAGCTCACTACCAACAAAGCCTGGTTGCTCAATGTGCCGGAATTGTGTGCAGAGATGGCGCTGTGTGAAAGTCCTCAAGAGCTGGCAGCTTTCGCCAAAACCCAAGGCGACATCGTCATCAAACCGCTGGAAGGCTATGGAGGCCAAGGCATACTTCGTGCAAATGCGGCAGGCGTAGATGTCGATGATAAACGGATTAATTTTCTGGAGTGGCCATCGCACCCACTTTCTCGTATACCGTATATGGCCGTTGAGTTTTTGCCGCGGGTGAGTGAGGGCGACAAACGTATCGTTGTGGTAAATGGCGAAGTATTCGGAGCCGTTCTGCGCGTACCGAAAGCCGGTCATTGGTTAGCTAATGTTTCGCAGGGAGGGCATGCAGAGCTAGCCGAAATTAGTTTTGCCGAAAGGCGCATCATCAGTACACTGCTGCCCAAAATGCAAAGCTTGGGTATAGTGATGTATGGCATCGACACCCTCATGGGCAACCAGGGCGAGCGGGTGCTGAGCGAAATCAACACCATGAGCATCGGTGGCATCAACGACTTACCCGCTGTCGACGGTCGCACCGCGCCTCAACGCACCGCCTCAGCTCTTCTCGATTACTTTCAAGCAAACTGACACATGTCCACACGTCAAGCAGATACCCTCACACCACCCTTTTTTCCGCACGCACCTGATGCTCAAGTAATTAGCACCATCAACGTGGGGCAAACGCCAATGGGCACCATTGGTAAGTACATGCTGCACATGGTGACCGATGGCATGGGCAATCCGACTTATGTGCCCGTCATTGTAGCTCGAGGTGAGCACGATGGACCAGTTGTCGGGCTTACTGCTGCTGTACATGGCAACGAACTCAATGGCATCCCCGTCATTCAGCGCCTCATCGCCAGTCTCGATCCGAAGCAACTACGCGGAACGGTGGTGGGTGTGCCTGGCATCAACATGCCTTCGCTACTGCGCAAAAAGCGTCGCTTTATCGACGGCACTGACCTCAACCACATCATGCCCGGTCGTGAAGATGGCGCAGTCAGTCAAGTCTATGCCTACCGCATTGTGGAGCGGGTAGTGAAGCACTTTAACTACCTATTCGACCTGCACACTGCCAGCTTTGGCCGCGTCAACAGTTACTACATCCGAGCCGACATGGCCAACGAGGAGGTGAGGGCGATGGCCTTGCACCAACGCGCACAAATCATCGTGCACAATCCTCCTGGCGATGGCACGTTGCGTGGCGCAGCTGACGATCTGGGTATTCCCGCCATTACGCTGGAGGTAGGTGACCCGAATAAATTTCAGCGTGGAATTGTGCGCTCCACTGCGACGGGAATCCACAACTTCCTCATCGATAAGGGTATGATTGAAGGCATCATTGAGCCTGCCGCCGATGAAAGTATTCGCTGCAAACGCTCCTTCTGGATATATACAGACACAGGTGGGCTATTGTCGGTGCTGCCGAAGATTACCGAATTTGTCAAAGAGGGAGAAGTAGTGGCTAAACTTCGAAACGCTTTCGGCGATGATATTCGTAGCTATCGCGCACCAGAAGATGGTGTTGTGATTGGTCACAGCATCAGCCCTGTCTGCCAGACAGGCGGTCGAATATTGCATTTAGGCGTGGTTTGATGTAGGATTGGCAACTTTGATTTAAGAAGGATGGTACTGGATTTGAGTATTGGCCTGTCCACATGCACGAGATTGTGAGCTTTTCTTGTTTATCTTCATTGGAGTAGCTAAATTTATCTATAAACTTCCAGTGCGTATTCGGATGGACTTATCCTGTGTCTGATGTAGGCCAATTAACCTCTACTAGTTCTTTCTAGCTTCCCCTAGGGGCTATTTGTTCTTTTTGCTTGATCAAAAAGAACCAAAAAATCAAGACCGATTGAAACTCGCAAGTTTTGCTGCGGGTAAATTCAACTATAAATCGGATTTTTCAGGCAGTTTACTTTCCTGTTTGCTCGAACAGTAAATCGGCCGTCGTGGGTCGCATCAGCGACATTACTCTCGCTTCGGGAAAATGCTGTGCGCCATCGCTTGGGGGTGCCGCACGTCGGGAGCGCCCGTTCGACCGCTTCCGAGCGGTGGGCGTTCAAGCGAGTTTCCTCAAGAAGGTAAATTACTCGTGCTGCTTCAAAGAGCTGCGGCTTGATAGCGCCTCTCCCTGTCTTTATCTTCTATTGAAGTCTTGCCGGATAAAGGTTAATTTAGTTCTTTATCTTCTATTAGGTGGCGCTATGATTTGTTTGTATTTTTTCTTGCTGAATTATAAATCCAGTGAGTTAGAGATATAAAATTTATTGTATTATGTTTTGTGGGTAGCGCGCCCCATTGCTTAGACATAGATCCTCCCACTTCGCAAGCTCAGGGGCCTAGCTTACATATAGTGTCCATCCCAAAGGGCCCCTACCAAATGACGCAGTCACGCTCCAAGGGGAGAACCAGCGCCACCCACAAAACATAATTAATATTATATGGATATCATTACCCTTATTATACTGAGCTTTAGGTCCTAAACTTTTAAGAGCAATCCAGCCGTGCAATAACGAGGTGCCATCCCAACATGCGGTAAGGCTTCAACTGTATGAGCTACCCCGCTGTCGCGAATTCCGATACCGCTAGAGACTCAGGCAACAGCGAAATATTGAGCTACCCACTGCACTTCGAGCAACGAAAAATAAACCTCCTGACCACATGGATGTGGTCAGGTGAAAAGGCCAAACACAATAGTTAATAACCTACAAGCATCATGAATAGACGTCGTTCAACCGAGCTACCCTAAGAGATATGTCATCAGCATGCCGCGGCTCTTCCTGCGCGGTGGGACGACGTCGGCCGGACAGGTAGCCTAATCTTTAAAGCTGCAAAAGAAATGATGAACATAAATATCACAGGAAGAAGAGAGGTGAGAGGTGGGAAGCGGCAATCGATTGCTAAGGACTCGATGCATGGGCAAGCACTAAATCTCCCTCGGTCGCCGGGTAAACCCAGGGCTCCAAATAACAACGCCGCTATGCGGCTACCACACATTCCTCCCGCAGCGTGGCCATAGCCGCATAGCGGCGTCGTTGTCAGAGGGTAGGGTTTACCCGGAACGGTATGAGGTGCTAGGTGCTGGATCCGTGGCACGGGGGTGTTAGGCACGTTGGATGTTGGTGCTGCTACGGCAGATGCGTATACCTCGTGTATCCAGACGTCCGGCAGTGACGCACCCTTCAGACGTGCAATACCGACGTGCCATTCCAACATGCGGTAAGGCTTCAACTGTATGAGCTACCCCGCTGTCGCGAATTTTAACACCGCTAGAGACTCAGGCAAGAGCGAAACTAATTTGCTACCCCCCGCACATTGAGCATATCACCTGACCACATGGAGGTGGTCAGGTGAAAAGGCCAAGCACAATAGTCAATACCCAACAAGCATCATAAATAGACGTCGTTCAACCGAGCTACCCTAATAGATAGGTCATCAGCATGCCGCCGCTCTTCCTGCGCGGTGGGACGACGTCGGCCGGACAGCTAGCCTAATCTTTTAAAGCTGAAAAGAAAAGCCTATGAAACCAGACCAAGCACAGCGTACCCCTGCTCTTTCGTTTGCCCATACAGCTCTGCGACATCTTCAATACTTTCCTCCACCGGCCGATAGTGCGCACCCGCTGCGAGACTTTTGCTGTTGTCGTAGGCGCCTAGCGTCATCGAACGCCGTGCAGATTCTTTGGTAAGCAGGGGCTGCTTTCGCGTCAACAGCGCGCGTGCACCTTCTGCTCGCCAGGCTAATTCAGCCTGCCAATCCCGAACAGGTCGACTGGGCGGCTCGACCCCAATGGCGGCGGCTACAGCATCAAAAAAGTGCTTGTAAGTCCAGTTTTCAGCGCTGAGGATATACCGCTCGCCGACTAGCTGATCGTCAATGCAGGTTTTGGCGAAAGCTGCCACATCGCGCACATCCACGTATCCTGTAGAGCCGGTAGGGTAGAAGTGCTGGCCAGCAGCTACCCAGCTAAACAGGCGCGGCGAACCTGAATCCCAGAAGCCAGCACCGAGAATCACTGCAGGATTGAGCACACTCACCTGCAGCCCTTCTTCCTTGCCTCGCCACACGTGCAACTCGGCAGCATGTTTGGAGCGGGCATAGCGGCTAGTAGAGCGCGTGGGATAAAAAGTCTGATGCTGCTCCTGCGTGACGGCAATGCCAGGGGCCGGACTAATAGCGGCAATGGAGCTAATGTGGACAAAGTGTGCGAGCTGATATTCCAAGGCCAGATTGATCAAATCTTCTGTGACACCCACGTTCATCTCCCTCAGGAGTTTGGTGTCGGTAGGTCTGTAGCTCACCAAGCCCGCGCAGTGCACCAGCACATCAACACCTTCTAGCAGCTCTTCCTGAATGCTGGCATCACGCAGATCGCCTGTGACCCAATCAATGCGGCTAGCATCGGAGCCGAGCAAGACCGCAGTGCTCGTGCTGCGTCTACTCGCTCGGACTATATTGCGTACATCCGCGAGCAGCAGTCGGGCGATGTATGAACCCAACAATCCGGTAGCACCGGTAATGGCTACCACGCGTGTCATCGTGAGGCAGCAGTAGCCTCGATCCCGAATTCCTTCATGTGCTCCACAAACTCGGCGAGGGTACTTGACTTTATGGCAATCGTAGTCTCCTTGCCTTCGGCTATCGCTTGGACAATGGGGTAGAGGCTGGCAGTAGGCTCGGCGCTATAGCTAGCCAAATCTTCGAGAAGCTCGGTGAGGTCATCCCACTCGTTGTGGCGCGGCTGCAAGAGGACACTAGTAGTCGAGGCCAAACCTTAGGATTTTCCTTTCGTGAGCGTCATGGTATAAGCTGCCACAGCTTCGATTTCTTCGGGACTCAGGATATTCTTGAATGGATTCATGACGTTGCGGCCGTGGGTGATGACTTGCACGCGCTCGTTGACGGGGAGGATGCTGTTCTGTAGGTTGGCAGCGCCATTGGCACCCATGTTTCCTTTGGAGCCGTGGCAGGTTACGCAGCGGGTTTTGTAGATTTTCTCGCCGTTTGGACCCGTAGTAGCCAGAGCCGAACCGCCGCCGTCAAAATTTATATTTTCTTCCTCGCCGCCTCCACAGGCCAGCGCAACCGCAGACAGTACACACAGCACCCACATATAACGTAGCATCGGCCAAAAGTACACGATGGGAGTTGATGCATAGGCAACTGTAGTGGTGCCTCGATAGAAATTGGTGAAGAGATTATCCCCAGTCTCAGGTAGTATTGTACTTTAGCCCGCCCATGAGCGCCTGGAAATCCTCTACACTATTGGTACTCGCCGCCTTCACCGTGTCGGTGCTGCTCCTGTTTACAAAATCAGGAATGGTAGGGCAGCGTAGTGATTCAGGCGAGGTGATAGTGACCAACAACATCTATTCACCTGCGGCTGCCGACCCTGAGTTGCGCAGCCTCGACCGCGCCGAAAATCTCCGCCGGCGGCCAGCGAGGGCTACTCAAGTTGCCAATACAGCACCTGCTACACGGCCCCGTCCTGCTCAACCAGCCACACAAGCCGCCCCTCGAACTCAAGCTGCCCCAGCTGCCTCGCCAACGCTACACGAGGTGCCTAGTGGCCATGTCTTCTACGTTGTCACTGCCACCTTTAGCTCACGAGCCAACGCTGATCGTGGCTTAGCTGCGGCACAGAAAAAAGGACTGACCAAGAGTTTCGTGGGCACATTTGATGAGGGTAAGTTTTACTCAGTTATCGGCAACACCTTCGCGGAGGAGTCTTCTGCGCGGTACATGGTGAAGGAACTGGCCGACAAACACGGCATCAAAGCTTACGTGTACCACAAGCGCGACTAGCGAGCTTTCGCTTCGCCATAGTTCTCTCGCCAGGCTAATGCACCCCCTTTTACATTGGTGACATTGGTATAGCCTTGATTGATGAGGTAGCGCTGTGCCTGCCCACTTCGGGCGCCCGAGCGACAGTGGAGAACTATAGGCTCATCTTTGCCCCCGAGCTGGTCGAGGTTCTCAGGAATTGTACCCAGTGGTATCAGCGTTGCCCCAATATTGTACTCCTCGTACTCATGAGGCTCACGTACATCAACGAGTTTGAATTTATCGCCTGCGTCAAGCTTTTGCCGCAATTGCTGAACCGTCATTTCAAGAGCCATAATCGTGGTCACTAATGTGGTAAAGCGACAAGTATACAACTCGAGCCGTGCTTACTCAATCAGGATTTTAGACTGAGCCTGTACCAGACCCTCAGAATCGTGCAAGCGCAGCACGTACAGGCCGGCCGCAATATTGCCAAAATCGAGTTGAGCTTGGGTAAGTCCCCGAGCTACCGTGCGGCCGGTAATGTCAATTAAGGTGTAGCTGCCTTTATAAAGCTCCACATCCAGATCGAGCAGTGTTACTACACCTGGAGTTGGATTTGGCGCAAGCCGTAGAGCTGAAACAGACGATTCCTGCGTAGGCGAGCTGTTGCGCAATGTCTCGGCGCTAAACACAGGCCGAATCATTAGGCTGCCCTCGGTACGCGGCAACACAGTCGGTAAGGCCGTCCAGCCCACGCCGTACTCAGCAAAAATTTGATCAGCGTTATCGTTCTGCAGGTCGAGGCCGACTGGAATAGGATTAGTGACATCACTAGCTAATTGCCAGCCGACAAAAAATTCTCCAGCGGGAATAACGAGCTCGGTTGGCTGTCCGTCCTCATCAAACAAGCCATAAGTCGTAAAGGCATTGAGGGTATCGCGCACCACACTCGGATAGTAAGGCCGCACCAGCACTTCCTCATATTCTGGCTCATCATCGAGCTGGCCGATATATACCTGCAAGTTGATGAGCTGACGATCGCCATCGAGTGCACCAATACGTGGAAAAAGGTAGCGAAGTCCACGCAGTGTATCTTGCTCAAACAGCTCGTAGCGTACAGCGATGCGCTCACCTATACCACCGGGCAAAAGGCCTGATTCGGCGGTACCATCATCATAGGCATAGTAGTCGTCGATGACGGTGATCGAGCTGGCCGTATCATTGCGCAACACGCAGCGTATTTGCTCCTGATCGGTATCGATATCGAGCGAATAGCGCGTGGTGAGCTGACGAAGTTCTCCAGCTGAAGCACTCGCAACAGCAGTTTCAAAGGCTGTGAGAGGACCCACGGGAATGGGATTGCGAAATATGGCCCTCCCTGGCTGAAGATTAAATTGTGCTCCTGTAAGTAGCGACGCGTCGAGGAGGCGGTCTCCATTCGCGTCAAACACTTCGAGGCGGGTGTCACTCACGTTATTGGTAAAGCCGAAGAGGTTATTGATGCCAACGCGGTAGTCATTGCGCAGCAGCTCGATTTCGCGACCTTCGAATTGAGAGTATGGTACAGCGGTATAAGGTGCGAGCAGGCTCGTCGGCGGAGCTGTCAGAGCGATATCAGCAAAGGTGTTGCCGCTGTCGCCTTCCTCCACGCGCACATAGTCGAGGTTCCACAAGTCGAAGCCACCGTTGAGGTTGGCCGTGACGCGAAAGCGCACTTGCAATTCTTCATGTTTAAATATGCTGGAGTCTAGCGAGAAGGAGAAGAATTGAAATGTCGTATCCGGTGTGCTGGTCGGGGAGCCTTGGTGCTCAAATACATCTCGCCACATGCCGTCGCTCCCTCTGGCCTCAACCAACATGCCGTCACTTGATTCTGGAGCTTGCCCTCGGCCACCGAGTTGGAGAAAGTAGCTGAGGTGAAGGTCGGTGGCGCCGGTTGCATCAATGTAGGTGGAGGTGAGTTCGTCGGTTGGCCCAAAGCCTTCACCGTAGGGGAGTCCGCTTTCGGTAAGTCCATCGAAAGTGGCAACTCCGTAAGTAGGTGCGTTTATTCCGTAGGCGTCGTTGATGTACACATCGTCTTGCAGCCAAAATTGTGCGTCTGGTCGCGAGCGGCGGTAGGAGAAGTCATCACAAAAAGGCAGGTCGACTGTCTCGGTAGCGATAGCCACAGTAAGTTCGAGCGTATCGCAGGTGCCGAAGGTATTGCACGTCACGATTTCGAGCACGTCCACTCCTGGTACACGGGCAGATCGGTAGTAGAGCGAGTCGCTGACAGTATAGTTGAGAAAGCGCACGTCGCGACGATCGGGGGCTTCGTAATTGCCTATAGTTGTTATGCTTCCGCAAAACAGATCACCTGGCGGTACATCGAAACCGAGCTGCGCCACTTCGTTGCCACTCAAAGAAATACTCTGAAACGTGCGAGTACCGAGCCTACCCGCCCCAATAATAAACTGCTGCATGCGGCAGCTATCATCAGCATTGCACAGTGAAACTGTAATTGTATCGAAGCCGCCAACTGGAGTCTGTATGAACGCCTCGTACTGCAACAGCGAGTCATTGACTATCGTTGCCGAGCCAAACTGCTGAAGATCGGGGTTGGTGAGGCTGGTGGTGACGTTAAATCCACCGAGAATATCGAGTGCAAAACGCATCGTATCACCAGCGGCAACGGTATTATCTGGTCGCTCACAGTCTACAATCCGCATCTGGACAGCTTGGCCATCACCATCATCGACCTCTCCGCGCCCTGGCCAGTAAGTCTGCACGGGTTGTGCATAGGCAGCTGTGGCCAGACTACAGAGGCTGGCAATTAATCTAAGTAACTTCAACATCATCGGTCTACGTCGGTCTGCGGCAATAGCTTGCTAACGTCGAGAGGCATCTAGGTGTTACCGCGGGTTGAGCTTAAATCCCGTCGTCGCAATCCGGCGGACGTTGCGCTGTCACAAACAGATGAACCTCCGAATCAAATGGTATCCGTATGCCTGCATCGGCTGGGGGATCCTGGCGCCACACATAGGCGAGTTCACGATCGGTAACGGTGGCGTCAGCTTCAATTCTACCAGTACGCAAACGGTAATTGTCAATAAAAAACCTCGCTTCCTCCAGCGTGCGGCACTTCAAATCCGGGACGTCGGCCAAACCGCCCTCGCGGCTCGTCACCAAAAATTCCAGTGACGAACCTTTAGGGACCGTAAAACCTGACTTGAGCTGTTGCTCCGTGATTTCCTTATTTTTGTAGTAGACCTTGAGAATCGTATTGGGCTGGTAGCGACTCGAGTATTCCTTGTCGCGCACTCTAGCGTTGATATCTAGCATGTTCAGCTTGCGCTGGTAGCGGTCAAAGTCATAGGTGCCAGCCAGGGAGGGCAGCCTCACCTCGTCGGGAATTTTTTTGGTGACGGTGAGGTAGATACGGCGGTTCTCCTTCACAAAGGCTCCCGGCTCTGGGTCTTGCCGCAGTACCACATGCGGAGGTTGATCCACTAAGAAGATGCTATCGATAATTTCTACGCGAAAGTCAGACTGTTTAATCTGCTTGCTGGCCACCCCGACATCCATCCCGATATACTCGCCAACTTCGAGCC
The DNA here is from genome assembly GCA_965213735.1 of Saprospiraceae bacterium. Taxonomy (GTDB): domain Bacteria; phylum Bacteroidota; class Bacteroidia; order Chitinophagales; family Saprospiraceae; genus CALDTK01. The sequence continues at coordinate 2,386,726 of CBDCAB010000006.1, read as the reverse complement.
GCTGGCCATGATTGGTATACCAGGCAAGCATCGCGTTGACCACAAAAAACAGCACCAGTGTTGCACCAGCTATACCCAAGACAGTCAGCCAAAAGGCCCTGCTCTTGAAGTACCCAAAGACTCTGGCTGCCCGACTTTGCTGCGAGCGCTTAGTCCTGTTAGCTGCTTCCTCCTGCATAAGCTGCAAACGTAATCGGTTTGGTGGGCTTGCAGCTAAAGTAAACGGATTGGGTTGATCGCTATACCTCGCTGCTGCTAGCGGTCCGCTGTCGCTGCCGTCCGTATTCGAGTATTCGATCAATGAACATGAAGGGTGTCATGCCATCAATGGCCGCTTGATGGTAAATGCACGTCGCTGGTGTCATTCCCGGCAAGCTGTTTACCTCGATGATGATCGTTTCGACCCGCCCATCGCGCCATGCCCGCACGAAGGCATCTATGCGTGCATAGCCTTCAACTCCTAGCAGCTGAGCCGCCTCTTGTAAGGTTGCCTTCACCTGCTCGGCAACATGCTCGTAGCTGATGTCGCCAAAGGCAAACCTGGCCGGGGTGATATTTTGCCCTTCTCCAGCCAAAAATTTCTCCTCCAGCGTAAGTATTTCTCCCGTACTCAAGGCCTCAGACGGCTCGAAGATGTGGTAGTCAAGACGATCTGCGGCCGCGTCGAATGTGGTAAGGAGGCCGCCCGTAATCTCTAGGAATAAATCTGCATCACGCCGACTAATTAGTTGCTCCACCAGAGCCACTTCTTTAATTGGTATTTCAGCCTTTGGATGAATGCCCAAACGTGTTCGTAAAGTCTCCTGCTGAGCTGGGTCCACATTGAGGAGCAGCGACAGGAATTCATCGAGCGCAACTGGCGAATCAATTTTTTGCACAGCAGATGAGCAGCCGTCGTCGACTGGCTTAACAATCATTGGGTACGACATCTGCTGGCCGAGCTGCTTGATGATGCGCTGCTTATCGGCTGCGAATTCCTCGGCCCTTACGAGGGCTTGTTTGGTAACCGAAAGTCCTGCTTCACGCAGCTTTTGCAAGGTCGCATATTTATCGATCGTCAGTTGCGAGCTGTCGTAGCCGCTGCCGTTGTAAGGCAGGCCCACAGCTTCGAGTTTGCGCTGCACTTCACCGTCCTCACCAGGTCTGCCGTGTAAAGCGATAAACACTTCATCATAGCGTTCGGCGAGTTGTGCATAGCTTACTGGCTGGGCCTGGTAGCCGATGCTGCGCTGGCTGTAGCGTTCGGTAATGGGTCGGGCAAGATCTCGCACCTTGGCAGTAGAGGGGTGCGGCTGCTGCTCTGCGCGGAGAGCGTGCTGAATATCATCTGCATTGTCTTTGAGCAGCAGGTTGATTGGGAGCTCGTGCAGCGTGTGCTCCACAGAGTTACCAGCTACAAAGACAGGTACGGGTAGGTACTTGCCCGAACTCGCAAGTTTCTCGAAGATGTTGCGACCGCTTTCTACCGAGATGTGGCGCTCGCTGGAGTAGCCGCCAAGCAGCACAGCAATGCGTCGACGGTGGTCGTGTTCTGCTTGCAACTTCAGCAGGCGCTCATCTAATCTGCTGAGTAGTTCCCGCAGATTGTTTGGAGTAGTCGATTTATGTAGACGATCCCGCAGCGAGGTATGAACAATGAAGGTTAAAAATTCACTCGGATTAAGCCCGATTTCGGCTGCCTGATGGAAGAAAAACGAACTAGGCAACATGCCCGAAGTCGTATTCGGATCGTTGAGCGCCACTTCACCCGCAGGACTGACAAACCCGTCGATGCGCGCATACGTATCAAACTCAAAGAATTCGAAGAGCCGTTCGGCCTCCTCCCGGACAGCTTCCAACTGCGCGCTCGGCAAATCGGCGGGAGTTTTTTTGCGACTCAAGCCGGGCAAGTATTTGCTGCGGTAGTCGAACACTTCGCCACCTTTAAGTATCTGCGTGGGCAGCAGCGCCAGTGGCTTACCTGTAGGGGTGCGCACCACAATTGTTGAGACTTCAGTCCCTGCCAAGAAACCTTCTATTACCGCTTTACTTTCGGTGTGCTCGCCCACGAGCAGTACTTCCTCCTCCTCTGTGGTATCAAGCAAGCGCTGCAGCTGAGCCGGTTGAAGTAATTGTTCCTGTCCGTGCCGCATCGGAAAGCCAATTCCATGACGTAAGTCTGCCAGCGTGCTCACGAAGCTGCGGCGTCCTTCCGCATCCAACATTCGGTAGAGCAGCACATCTACCCGCTCACGAAACAATGCTTTCTCGAGCGCTTGGCTGAGGCTTTCTGGTGTTGGCTCGCGCAGGATACTCACCCCGATGCTCGACCCTTGATTAGCGCCACGAATAACGAGTGGAGTTCCTAAAGCGGTGGTAGCCCGTTCAAAGAGTGTTTTGGCGAAAGCTGAATTGGCCTCCTCCCACTCCGTGCGGGCAATAGTGATGGAAGGCGGAACCTTAAATCCCGCCGCTGCCATCAACCGCTTTTGCAGCACCTTATCCATGCCGATGGCGCTGCCCGCAATGCCGCTACCGGTGTAAGGAAGGTTGAGCATTTCGAGTAGACCCTGCAAGGCACCATCCTCACCACCCACGCCGTGCAAGGCCACGAATGCCAAATCGATCATGTCGGGCAACTCAGCATAATCAACAGCTCGACCAATCTCGGCAGCCATGCCTAAAAAGTCCTGCTCCGAAAGTGTGCCGAGGCTTTCCTCACTCAACTGGTACGCGCCTGCACCCTCAGGATAGTGCGACACGGGCGGCCAAAAATCTCGGATAGTGCCCTTGTAGATAAATTGCCAGTCGAGCAGAATAAGTCGACGGTGCGCGTCCATAAAGAGTGGCACGGGCTCGAACAGCCGCTTATCGAGATTGTCGTAGACGGTTCGCCCTCCAGCGAAGCTGATTTCGCGTTCGCGGCTGGGGCCTCCGAAGATGATTCCGACGCGGAGCTTGGTGTGCATAGTGTTCGAGCTAACGGTACCGTCACACAGACGGACAGGCAAAGGAAACACACACAGACTGCACCACTACCTTCGAGCGGTGAATCGAGCATTGTTGCGCCTGGCCCTGCCGAATATCCTGAGCAATATCTCGATCCCGCTGCTGAGTTCGGTTGATACCGCCCTGATGGGTCACCTCAGCGCCGCCCACCTCGGAGCTGTTGGCCTTGGCGGCATGATCTTCAACTTCCTGTACTGGAATTTCGGCTTCCTGCGCATGGGCACTACCGGCATGACAGCACAAGCAGTTGGGGGCGAGGATCTTACCGAGCAGGCGCGCATTTTAGCCATGGCCTGTTCGCTGGCACTCCTGCTGGCCATGCTTTTGCTGCTTTCGCAAAACCTACTGTTGCACGCCTCGACGCACTTGCTGAATGCTCCGCAAGGGCAGCTTCACTTAATCGTGGAGTATTTCAGCGTGAGAATTTGGGCTGCGCCAGCCACCTTGCTGCTCTACGTAGTGGTGGGGTGGCTGTTTGGGCAGCAAAACGCCTGGCTGCCACTGCTCATTACCACCGTGGCCAATGTGGTCAACATTGCAGCTTCTTATTACCTCGTCAACCACCTGCTGCTTCAGACTGCAGGCGTGGCCTGGGGCACCGTGCTTGCCCAGTACGTGGCGCTCGCTGTGGGTCTGGCTGCCATAGCCTATTACTACCCCTCACGCGTGAAGTTGCTGCGACTCGACATGGTAACGGTACTGCAACGCTACCGCCGACTGCTCCGAATCAATGGCGACATCTTCTTGCGTACCCTTTCGCTCACCTTCGCCTTTGCCTTCTTCTACAGCCGAAGTGCTGCGGCTGGAGCAATTGCCCTGGCCACCACCACCGTGTTGTTACAATTCCTCAACTGGATGAGCTATGCCATCGACGGCTTTGCGTATGCTGCCGAGGCTTTGGTGGGCAAAGCCGTCGGAGCCAAGCAAGCTACTAAGCTACGTACCGCCATCCGCCTCAGCTTCGTGTATGGAGCAGTGTGTGCACTAGGTTTTTCGCTGCTTTACTGGCTGCTCGGTGAGCAACTGGTGGCTGTGTTTACCTCTGATTTGGAAGTGCAAAATTCGGCCAGCACGCTGCTACCATTCTTGATTGCGCTGCCCCTCGTAGGTTCGGCCTGCTACATTTGGGATGGCGTATTTGTAGGTCTCACTGCTACCAAAGCCATGCGCGATACGATGGCTCTGGCGCTGATTGCGTACTTCGGGACCTACTACCTCTTAGCGCCAATGCTCGACGACGTGCTCGTGCTCTGGCTGGCGCTGCTCGTATTCCTTGGTTCGCGGGGAGTGCTGCAAAGCCTGTGGTACTGGCGCAAAGGAATTCTCCTGCGCTAGACCGGTACTAAAGCAAAACGCCCTGTTTCCATGATTGAAAACAGGGCGCTGCACAGAGTTAAAGCTTGTCCTAGAACCTACTCTACTGCCAGTCTGAGTGCGCGGGCACCGTCTTTGCCTCGATAGGCTACCACGTACATACCTGCCGGCCACTGGCCCACTTCTAGATCGACAGCCTGCAATCCCTGCTCCACTGCCCGGCGGTGCATCAGCCTGCCTTGCATATCGAACACACGCAGCTCGCCACCTGCACTCGGATGCGTCCATTGTACCCGGCTCGTAGAAGAAGTGGGATTGGGTGCAAGGCTCATATCGACGACTGCTTCGACAGATTCCTTGGTGGAGGTGGTGTAGTTGTTGGCGATGTCGAAGTTGATAACAGGAGTAGCGATGAGATTGCCAGAGTTATCAGTAAGGACGACTGACATTTCATCTGTTCCCGGCACGCCTAGATCATCAACGTAAGTTACGCCCGCAGTTTGTGACTGGGCCTGCGTCCAAGAATCACCAACCTGTAGAGGGACACCATATTTCTCGATATGACCGCGCGTTGGGGCCTTTACGATGATGTACCTGAGGTCTGAGACGCTATTGTCTGGATCGCTTGCCCGCAGGAAAGTTGGGTCGAGGTACTGAAAGCCTCCCGTCGGCACTGTCACCAGGTCGTGCTCCAGGACAGGAGATTGACTGATGATGTTGGCGCAAAACTGTATCTGAAACTCATTAAATTCTCCACCTTCATTAGATGGATTTATGACTTGAACTCTCAGTATCCAATCACCATTAATCTCACTGCCATCAAAGGTACTCAGCGGATTGAGCGGGCGCCGTACTGCACCATCGTTTGGTACCGGTGTGCAAGAGAACTGCAGCGGAGACTCATCATCAAATCCAGTGATGAGTCGGTTGGTACCTCCGCAACGGTTGGCAACTAGCGTAACTTCTGTGCCATCCGGAGACTCGAGAGAGACTCTTATGTCATTGATGTCGGAGTACTTCACATTCACCAGCGGTATGTTCAGGTCGTTGACAGTACCACTCGAGCTCACTGGCACGACGGCCTCAGCCTTGTCACGAATCCGTGGTGGAATAATGATAGATTCCGTTTGGGAATAGCTTTCGCAGCTGGCCGCGAAGGTGTGGAAGGCGTTGATCGGCAGATCGTAGAATATTCCGCAACGGTTCTTAGGAAGTACCCGCCAGAAATACACGGTATTTGGCTCGAGTAAGCTACCCAAGGTCTCGCCATCTGGATCAGCGTTCGGAATTAGGAAGGAACCGCGGTCGAAGAGTGGATCGTCACTGACTTCGATGATATATTCTTCCGCCGCCGCCGAAGCAGTAAACTCAAAGACAGGTACTTCTAAAACGCCCTCTTCTCCATTCGCGGGACTGAGCAATTCAACATCGCTAAAGTCATTGCTCACTACATCGAAGAGCAACTCGCGGCGGGCGGTGTCTACGCCGTTGCCACTTGCCTCAATGATGATGGTGACGCTGTCGGAGCGATTGAAGTTATCGAAGTTGACGGTGAGTCGCGCCGCATCCCCAGGAGAAAGTTGCGTCTGATCGAGTGATGCATCTATTCCTGCGGGCAATTGGTTGACAATGCGCAGAGTCAGCGTGGAATCATAGCCTAACAGCGAGGACGTAAACAGATCGACTTCTGCAGTATCGGGCAAGCAGAGGAAGGTGGACGACTCTGAAGACACGAATGTAAATCCTGGCTCAGTAGGCTCAATGATGGTAAAGCGTGAAGCCGAGAGCGCATAAAAGATATTATCAGCTGCCTCGACTTTGATACGGGCATTGGAGCCATCAACGATTGGCAAGCTGACTCCCTCTGCGCCATCGTTGTTGGTATTGCTGGCAAGCACGTGGGGGTAGGTGCGGCCATTGTCCATCGAGAGCAGGATATTAACGGCCTGGCAGTTCACAGGAGCCACATTGGTATTGGCTACATCCCAGGTTACTTGCACAAATTCTCCGGCTACGTAAGTAGCAGCCAGCGAACTTTGACTGGTCACCGTAAAGGGCCCTGAATCGCCATCTACATTAAACATGACTTGCTCCCATACGGTACCGCCAGCGTCTTCACGCATATCACGTGCCGTCATGCGAAAATTCATTTCACGTCCATAATCAGGAAGTATTTCTTCGCAGTCCATTAAGCCCAAGCGAACGCTCTCTTCTTTAGGAAAATAGCGAACATTGCCATTAGGAGTTGGTGGGACACTTCGAAACATTGGTGCCCCATCGCGTGGATCACACAGTGGAGTAGCTGGTCCGAGATCGTACTGCTCCCAATTGTAGAAAAGCTGATCTCCATCAGCATCAGTGGCGCTTGCCCTGAGCACGAAGGGAGTAGAAATCGGGATGGCAAAACCGTTTATGTATGGCCAATTAATTTCCGGATACTCATTATTCACCACGCTATAATCTGCACAATCACCGCCTGCACCCATCGCCGTAAAGTCGATGAATTGCTGAAGTGATTGTACGTGGTAATACACTGGCGCTGGAATTGTCGAAACATTATTGTCTGCACCGCAGGCACCTTGGTAGCTCATGATGGTGCTACCGCTGCCGGGCTCGTACGCGCTCTCAGCCCTACGCTGACCATCGGCTCCTGGGCAATTGTTCCAAGTATGATCAACGTCGAATTGGTGTGCCACCTCGTGCGCCATCACATCTTCGACGATGCGGGTGAGGCCGGAATAGTGGCATGTAACTCCTCTCGCCTTACCGAGTGGAGTACACGCATTGCCACTCACTACACCACCAACATCACGGCAGCGATTGGTAAAGACATGCCCCAAGTCGTAATCTGCATTCGGAATGCGGGCATTAATAACAGTGGGATTTTGGCCTAATAAGGCTCCTCCCATGTCAGAATTAGTGTAGGGATCAGTATTTGGATTGGTAAATATGAGTGTATCCGTTTCGGGGTGGAGCTCGAATTCTACTCCTACTTCTGGTAGCGTAATACCGTTGAGAATATTAAGAGCGGCTACAAAAGTTGCCATGACAGCAGGTTTAGTACCGCCATAGCGGGCGCCGTATTCTCCCGTACAAGCCAGTGCCAACACATACTTGCGCTTAGTCACCTTGACCTGCTGTACGGTGCGGTTTTGTGAGGTTTTGGCGAAAGCTGGCTGCAATTCCTCCTGCTCATGGGCAGCAGGCGTATACCCACAGCTAAGCGCTGGAGGCTCGATCATCAACTCCTCACCGATAACGGCCGTTAAGCCGAGGCGGGCGCGACCCTGGCCAATCATCTCAATGGCCCAAGACGGCTGACTCGGATACTTAACAAAGACACTCAGACCTTCCGCTGTTTGCGTGACAGCTACCACCGCACCATCTGCAGTCATACCTCGAAATGTGCGCAACATGGGATACTTGGCGGCAAGTGCGCTAGGCATGACGGGAGCTTCAGCAACGGTCACTACTAGCTCATCTCCACTGGGCGTCGGCAAACGAAGAGTCACCTCGCTTACACTGCCAGCCGCTGCCTTTCCAGCTAAAAATAGCTCAGGCTGCACCAGGTTGAGAAACGTGACATCTGCAGAGCTGGCCGCACCATCCCGCTCGAAGGGCGTAATAGGCTGCGACTGGGCATGAAGTAAACCCGCAGCAGCGAGTAAGCAGGTGAGCAGGAGAGTAGAGAGTAAACGCATAGATGAAGTACTTAGGAGACAGGTGGAACACACCTAAGTGGGTGAAACGGTGAAAATAGCTGAAGGCTTGCAGCTCAATCGTCGGCTTCCAATCAAATCCCTAGCAAAAGAAGTGGTTTACCTAGAATATGTTGCGTTTTTAGGCGCAGGTTTAGAAGATTGCCTGCAGCTGCGCCTGGCCGCTGTGGATAATATTGCCTTGCGCCACCTGCCTCCCATCATAGCGTAGCGACAGCTGGAGTGACTTGCCCAGCTGTTGATCAGCGACGGCATTCCAAATCCAACTTCTGCCTGGCCGCAAGCCTTCCAAAAGAGCAAAGCCAGCCGGCGAATCTTGCCGCCCCTCGAAGCGTTGATTTACTCGCTCGACCTTTGCCCGTAGACTCGCTCCGGCAAAGGCCTTTCGCGTGTCGCTGCTAGCCTCAGGTAGACGTGCATCGACTTCGAAGCCGAGGTTGCGTGCAGTGACTGATTCTGCGGCTTCCACATTGTTGCCCTCGCGGTAGGTGGCGCTGAGTACGAGGCGAATGCTGCTGTTGGGCTGAAAACTCAGACTCGGTTCGGCACTGAAGCTCTCAAGTGTAAAATTGCGCTCGGTGAGCCCTTGGCTGCGCGACCTGCGGCGTTCGCGGTCGAAATCTGCCCCGAGCCGCCAGCTAGGTCCGAGAGGCTGTAGCAACACGAGGTTGAGACCATTGGTGCGCAACTGCTGCAAGCCCTGTAGACTGATTACTCGGTTGGCGAGTTGTCGGTGCTCTAGCTCGGCGCGAAATGCATTGCGGGCGCGGTTGAAGTACAAGGCGCTGCGCCAGGCCAAATCATCGCCGACAATACTGGTGTCTGTTTCTGCAACATTCACAGCTAGCAGCCGCTCGTAGCCAGTAGCCTGAAGTGCGCGCCGACGCATGCTCGCGGTGTTGAGGGCGCTAAATCTGCGCCACCACCCACTACTGCTTGAGCCGCTACGCACTCTCGACAAATCTATGTTGACGCTCTGTGTGACGTTGAGTGTATTGGTTGCCACAAACTCGTCGGTGAGTAAGGTGGTGCGGATATAGCTGGCGCTGTCGCTAAAGACGGCTACTTCAAACTCCCCCAAATCTTCGACACCATCATTATTATAATCTCGCCACGTGTACTGGCCGAGTCCAGGCTGCACTTTTATGTACTGCAAGGCGACGCGTCGCTCCTGTCCGCTGCCAGCCTCAGCCGAGGTCTGCAGCCTCAGCCAAGCAGATTTCTCCGTGCGAAAGCGGTGCACTGCCCTGCCGAGATAATAATTGTTGGGCTCGGTGCTCTGTTGCAGAGCGCTGGTATGTCGGTAAGTTGCCGTAAGCTCAAAGGCATTGGGTAGATCAGCGGGGCTGGCAAGACCTACTTCTACCTGGTGATTGGTGCCATCTCCCGCGCGACTGTCGGCATTGAGGGTTGCATCCTGGCGTCCGCGATAAGCGAACGAGGGCGTCCAGAGGCTGTCGACGGCGCTGCGGGTGGTAGTCGCGTACCATTCCCGCACGCTACGATCTACCGACAGGGTGGCATCTGTAACAGCATCATAATTTTCGGTGGTAAGTTGACTTGCTCCAAAGGCCTGTTCCCAGCGGGGGCCGCTGTGTCTGCTGTCGAGGCGGAGGTTGGTTTGGCCTGTTTCGGTGCCCACTCTCTCAGCTCGCAGAGCATCCCCGCTGTGCGTCAGCAGCCAGGTGGGACTTTGGTGGGCGATGATCCAGTTTTGGCGAAAGCCGGAATATTGCTCTTCCTGCGAGTAGTGCGCCAACTCATATTCGAGCCTGACTTTGCGGAAGGCTAGCCCCACATCGACACCTGTTAGCAACTCCTGCCCAGGTGCGTCGGTGGCTTGTGTGGCTAAGTTGCCAAGGTTCCAGTTGCGCTTAAATTCTGCTGGTCGCCAGGGTGCAATAGCAGTAAATTCGGGTGCTGTACCTTCGACAAATGCTCCTGTGTTGAGGGCGGCAAGTCCAATTTGCCAGCGCCGGCTGAGTGCACCAAATGCGGCATAGCTGGTCGCTGCTCCGGGACTATAGCGGTTGAGGTCTTGTTGACTGCCTATCAGCTCCCAACTTGCCTGCCAGGTGCTGTCGGTTACTAAGCGACCGCCTAAGGCTAAGAGGCGTAAAGACCTTGGTGTTTGTACCCTTTTAAGGGGTGCGTAGTCGCCGGCAGGAGTGCATCCAGGATTGGGCGGCACGAACTCAAAGCTGGTGCCATTGGTGGATGAATTTCGCGCGAGGCGGTAGTTACCCTGTCCTGCTCCCACTTCCGTAAAACTGACGATAAAGACATCTGCTCCTGTGGCAGTAGGCGCATACATCCAGATGGTATCGTTCGAGCACCCGCTGGTGTCGAGGCGTGGGATATAGCGGAGGGGGTTTGTTGAGCCTTCCGGCAAAACACTAGGGGAGGGTACGAGTGTGCCGGCGAGGGTGCCAGGAGCCTCTTGCACTACCTGCTGTGCCGTGGCAGAAAGAGGAGTGCCGGTGCGCCGCAAACCATCTTGCTGCTGCAAACCTTGCGCGTAAAACATCCAATTGCCTATCCGCGCATCGCCCTCGGCAGTCACGAGTGTGCGCAGGTATTCGCGATCGACAAACTCGTATTCTACCAGGATACGCTGAAACCGGTTGATGAGCAGGCGCGGCGTAAAGCTCACCTCACCTCTGTTGTAGTCAATTACGTAGTCACGGTCAATCCCCCGCTCGAGGAGGCGACCATCAAGGTAAACCCGCTCGGTGCCCGCCAACACAATGACAAAGGGCTCACCACGCGAACCGGTAAGGCGGTAAGGACCTTGGTTGCCATCATCGACGGGCAATTGGATGCGCTGAAACTGACCCCTAGCGGAGGCAAGACTCGCCCGCGCGTGCTGCTTTTCGTTTTGCTCGCGGTAGGCGTAAGTCAGGCCCTGGAGATTCTTATCGTATCGAATAAAGTGGCCTTGATTGCTGCGCAAACTATAGTCGCCAGCGGTGAGGGTATGGGCATCCTTGGCAATGGTGACGAAGATTTTGTCGAACTCTTGCAACTGCACCGTATTCCCTTCGGGCTGCAGCGGGATGTTTTGATCGCTCACCACTGCCGACACGGTGAGTCCGTCACCTAAGTCGCCATTGAGTTGCAAATCGAGTCGTGAATCCAGCACGAGATTTTGAGAATTGCCAAACCGCAGCCCCCTGCCGAAAGTGCCCCGATAATCCACCGCACCCAGATCTCGACGCAGGTCATTGATGCTGAGAGCATCCACCTCTTCATAGTTTGCATTGGGAATGCTGCGATTAAGCAGGCGGATGGAGTCGAGAAGGTAAATTGGCTCGCGCAGTTGGGTAATTACTCGACGGTAAGTCCACGCTACCAGCACGCTATCAGCTGCTGCGGCAACAGCACTAGAGTCAGTGAGGCTTAGACGCAAAAGCTCGCCCGTTGCTACATTGCGCGCACTAAGCGTATGGGAAAACAAACTTCCCGGAGCGAAAGTGAGTGGCTGTGCTGCAGGAAGAGTATCTAGTCTCAGATTGCTTGTTTCCGACTGAGCTGAGGCACTGAATTGCCATCCCAGCGTAAGCAAAAAAAGAAGTAAACACAGGACACGCACAGGTCGACTAAACGTAAGGCGTCACTAGATGGTACCAACCCTTACCGCGAATACGGTAATTGCGCGTCACGAAACGGGTAAACTCGTTCAGAGGACGAACATGGTTTGGTATTCCCGCTATTTTTGATATTCCTACTTCAGAAGCAGAATACCCGTGAACAAACTTTACTCTACACTCCTCACCGGAGCCCTCTGTGCTGTCACGGTAGGTTTTACGCACTCGCTGAGCGCTCAAACCAACCGCAGCTTTGATGGCTTTGGCAACAATACCAGCAACCCAGACTGGGGAGCCGTCAATCAAACCTTAGTTCGCTGGGCTGATCCTTGCTACGGCGACAGTATCTCTACGCCTGCTGGCGCAGGTCGGTTGAGCCCTCGCATTATCTCCAACGATCTATTTGATCAGCGCGTGGGGCTGCTCGACACCATTATGGGGCTGAGCGATTTTTGCTGGGTCTTCGGTCAATTTGTAGATCACGATATTACGCTGACGCCAGATGGACCTGAATTTAGCTATATCCAGGTACCGGTTGGCGATAGCCTCTTCGATCCGCACAACACAGGTGCCGCTCTCATTGCCATGCACCGTAGCGGTCATGTACCTGGCACAGGCACTGACATCACCAATCCACGTCAGCACCCCAATGCTATCACCGCTTTCGTAGATGGGTCGAATGTGTATGGTTCCTCTGCCGCTCACGCAGCATGGCTGCGCACTTTTGTAGATGGCAAACTCAAGACTTCACCCGGCAACCTGCTGCCCTACAATACCCTCGACGGCACCCAAAATACTGATGTAGATCCTAGTGCTCCGCACATGGACAATCCGCTTCCGTTCTTTACCAAAATCTTTGTAGGCGGTGATGCTCGTACTAACGAAAATCCACTCCTGAGTACGCTGCACACGCTGTTCTTGCGCGAGCACAACCGCCTGTGCGATATGTTGGCTGCACGCAATCCAAGCCTCACTGACGAGGAGCTCTACCAGCGCGCCCGCAAGCTCAATGGAGGCATCCTGCAGTCTATCCTCTACAACGAGTGGCTACCTGCAATGGGAATACAGCTAGCTCCTTATTCAGGCTATGATCCCGCTGTCAATCCAGCGATTGCCAATGCCTTTGGAGCAGCTGCCTTCCGGATGGGCCACACCCTGCTCAACGGTCAGCTGCGCAGACTCAACCCCGATGGTACAGTGCATGCAGGCGGACATATGGCGCTGCGCGATGCGTACTTTAATCCTACAGCTATTCCTGCCACAGGTGGAATCGATCCCTTTATTAAAGGAATGGCCGAGCAAACGCAGCAATCCTTTGATGCGCGGATGATCGACGACGTGCGCAACTTCTTGTTCGGCCGCCCAGGTCGCGGAGGTCTCGACCTTGCCGCCATCAACATCAACCGTGGTCGCGAGCGCGGCCTGCCTGATTACAATAGCATGCGCGAAGCACTCGGGCTGACGCGGGTAGCCAACTTCACTGACATCAACAGCGATGTTGTGGTGCAGTCCACGCTGCAAAACCTCTACGGGAGCATCGACAGCATTGATGCCTGGGTAGGTATGCTCGCTGAAGAAGCCATGCCCGACAAGTTGTTCGGCCCGCTGGTCAACGAAGCTATGATGCGTCAATTTACCGCTCTACGCGATGGCGACCGCTACTTCTACCTCAACGATCCTGCACTCTCGCTCGCCGACCGCGCCGTGATCAGCAGCACCCGTCTCTCAGATGTTATCCGTCGTAATACCGATGTGGATATCATGCAGAACAACGTGTTTACGAGTATGCTGCACACCGAAGTACCGGCCTGTACAGCTTCCACTGCGAGCGCCGATCTGACCACCCACATCAGCCTACTTAATGGTAATCCAGTTGAAGGTGTGACGGTGCGCCTTTACGGTATGGATGACGTGATGCCGCAGACCGTGACAACCTTAGCGGGCGACGCTGATTTTGTGTCCGTTCCCACTTGTGATGATTACACGATTGAGGCGATACGCACTTCTGACCCTGATGCAGGCGTCACCAGCTACGACCTATATTTAATAGGTCAACACGTTCTCGATGTCACTCCAATTACAGACTCTTATCAGTTACTCGCCGCGGACGTCAACCGTTCAGGAACGCTTTCCGCTTTTGACATGACCAACATCCGGCGGGTGATTCTTGGGCTGGATACCACCTTTTTCGGCCAAGCTAGCTGGCGCTTCCTAGATACGGCTGTCGCACCTGCAGCGGGTGACAATCCCCTCCAGTTTGCATGGAAAGAGGAGGTCGAACTCCAATTGTATGATGGAGTTGCTACCGCCCAGCTGACGGCTGTTAAAATTGGTGATGTCAATCAAAGCCTCACGTTTGCGCCCAGACTGCAGCCGAGAAGTGTTGTAGCCTATCAGCTTGAGCAGCTCGAGGATCAGCGGCAGCTGCGGCTCGTGTCTACTGCGACTGAAGAGGTAGCAGCACAATTCGAGTTGGTGGTGCAAGGTGCAGGGCATATTGCCGCTGTTGCAGGTCTCGATGAGGGTGATTACCTCCTGCTCGATGGCGGTCGCACTCTTCGCGTTGCAACGTTGCCCACAGCTGAAGCCCTGGCGATTACAATCACTACTTCTGAGCCTGGTGCGCAGCTGGCGCTCACGAGTTTCGAGCCGCTTTCTTACGATGCCGCTGGCAATGCGCGCCGGATTCAGCTGCAGCAGGGAGCAAGTGCTACTGCAGAGGCTCAGGTTGCGACCCTCAGCCCCACGCTGTTAACTGATGTGGCAACTTTGCAGACCACTATCGACCTCTCCGCAGGCGCTACGGCATTTGTTTGCTTAGATGCTTTAGGTCGCGAAGTGCTGCGTAAGCCGCTCATAGATCAGCAGTTGCTGCTGCGTCGAAATGAGTTGCCCTCTGTTGCTGCAAGTTACCGCTGGATTATCGAGCGCGATGGCGAAGTGCTAGAGTCAGGTAGTGTAATTACTGCAGAGTAAGCAGGCGAAGTGGATAAGGTATGTGCGCACGTAAGGTTAGGCAAGTAGGTTTCAGCTAGCGCCAAAACCTGCCAAGCTGTGATTCGGGCCACTGAGTGGTCGCCAATCGAGTCTGGCACGCTTTTAACTAGGGAATGGTGTACGAAACGCTATACCATGCCCGCAAACGAAACAATCACCGTCCTCATCGCCGAGGATCACCAGATCTTCGCTGAGGGTCTGAAGTCTGTCCTCGAGTCTAGTCGACAGTTCCGCATCAAAGTCGTTGGAGAAGAATCCAGTGGTACACGCCTTCCTGACGTCGTCATGGAAACCAAGCCACAGGTATTACTGCTCGACCTGAATTTGTCGGGCGATGACGGCCTGCTGTTGTTGCCACGCATCAAGCGTGAGCATCGCGGAGTGAAGGTGATTGCGCTCACGATGTATGATGATCCTAAGATTGTCGCTGCGGCCTTTAAAGCTGGAGCCAATGGATATGTCCTTAAAGGCTATGCCATACAGGACCTATTCAAGGCCATCGATTCGGTGATGCAGGGTGAAGAATACATCGGACAAGGAGTCGAAGCTCCCACTGATCGAGCGGAATTGCCGGTGGTGCTTACCACGCATCAATATGCTGATCGCTTCGTCAAGCGCTACCAGCTCACCAAGCGTGAGATTGAGGTATTGCGTTTGATTACGCAGGCGTTGAGCAACAAGGAAATTGCCCGCGAGCTATTCATCTCAGACCAGACGGTGAGCGTTCATCGCAAGAACATCATGCGCAAGCTCGGGGTCAATAACACGGCCGGTCTGTTGGCAATTGTGTATTCTGACAGCATGATCTAACTAAAATTAGCTACCGTTAAGTTGGTAGTCTTTGTCTAGGTTTTCCTAGACGGCATCATATCCTGATCTTTTCCTATAGATTATACCGGAACGTCGGTATAGCCTTGGGTGAGGGTCAGGATATCTTTGTTTCTGGCTGTCGCTAAAACGCTACGCTTGCCTCGAAAGCGAGGAGTTGAGCTAACGTTTTAGTAGTAAATCGTCGGGAATCCCAGCTTGCTCTAGGTCTCCGGGCTATTTTTGGCTTTACTGCTCTCGCTGGGAGAAGTGTATGTCTAGCTGACGCACTTCTTATTAGCGCAGAGTGTAGCGCAGGCGAACAAAGCTCAATCAGACGTGATTGAATTTTGTGGACGAACAACTTAGCTGTTGCAAGTCGCGTGCCAATCTCATGAATCTTTTGGTGGCCAAACGTGGCTGCCAGTAACCAGGCTTTTCAACAAATTATAATCTTCACATGACCAGAACAACTTCTACACGCTTTCATTCATTTCGGTGGATGATGCTGTCGTTCGCGGCGCTGCTTTGTTGCAGCTATGCGAATGCGCAGAACGCTCTCACCTGTAACTCTCCGGGGATCCAGGTGTCCGTCGATAATCAGTGCCAAAAGCTACTGAGTGCCGACGACGTACTCGAGGGAGACCCTGTACCCGGGGTTCAATATTTCCTCATGCTAAAGATCGGTAACCGTATCGTCGAGAGTGGTCCTGCACCTCTTCTCATTGACGGTCGCGATCTTCAAAACCGTCCATACCGTTACATCAATCGCACACTCCGCGCAGAAATATTCGATGGCGATCCTTCGCTTCCATCGTCAAACTCGTGCTGGACTGACGTGTCTTTTGAGGACAAACTGCCACCGACGATCATCGGTGACGATACGTTTGCGGCTACCTGCCTCGACGACCTCGACTGCATCGCTACTCCTACAGCGATTGACAACTGCTCTATTGCTACAGTAAACCTGACCAACGAGCAGATCATTTCTAGCGACATCTGTAATGATATCCAAATCGTGCGCACCTACATCGCCTTTGACGAGGACGACAATACGAGTGCACCCTTTGTAGTCAATATCACTGTCAGCCAAGCTCCTGTCGTGTTCCCACGTGACATCGAGTTTACCTGCCAGCAGTACGCTGCTTATCCATCCATCACTGACGCCAGCGAGCGTCTTGCGTGCGTTTTCGACACACGTGACGACAATGGCGACGGCATCCTTAGTAGTGACGATGACGATGATGATGACCTCAACACACCATTTTCACAGGACAACGATCCTATCAGTGTAGGTCTCGTTCCTGGAACTGACGACACTGAGGCAATGTGCCCTGGTGGCATCAACGGTGAGCTCGATCCAAGTCCAGCTACTCGTGCAGATTACGAGCTCTACCTAGACGGACTTTGCGGAGCGCCTCCTGCTTGCAACTTGACTCAAGCCGCACGCGGAATTCCTCCGTTCGGCAGAACTATGGCTTCCACCGAGTTTGGCTGCCCAGTTCTTGGCAATCAGCGCTTCTACGAGGATGACGATATCCTCGCTATTACAGGCGCAGGTCTTCCTAACATCTTCGGCGATCTTGGCAACGGTTTCTGCAGCTATGCAGTAAGCTTCCAAGACGATACGCTCGCTACTTGTGGTGGTGCTGCTGGAGTCTTCAAGATCATCCGCGACTGGCGCGTGGTCAACTGGTGTACTGGTACCATCACAATGGATCAGCAACTCATCAAAGTTACCGACCGCATCGCTCCACTCCTTACCATCGCTCCTTCGCTGCAAATCAGCGCCAACGTATCTGCTAGCGGATACCCTGGCCTCTGTGGTTCATCAGGACTTCTTCCTGCTGCGCAAATCAGCGATGACTGCTCAGGCATCGACCTCACTACTGTTACCGTCAACACCCCAGCCGGTGTGGCAACTCCGGTATCTGCTGGTGGTGCAATCGTAGGCTACCGTATCCCAGCACCATTCCTGCTGCTCGGTGGTCCGTACACTGTAACTTACTCAGCTAGCGACAACTGTGGCAACAACACTTCAGTAACCACTCAGGTAACTGTAGTCGACAACACGCCACCAATCGCCATCTGTGATGAGATCACTAACCTATCCTTGACTGGAACTAGTGCTACTGCTATACTCGCCGCGCGTCTCGACGACGGTTCGTACGATCAGTGCAACGACGTGTTCTTCAAGGTCATTCGTATGGATGAACTCTCAGCTGGTAACGGCGTAACTCAAGGCCGCTCAGTAGGCTGCGACGACGCTAACTCAGAGGAGCCAATCGAAGGCGGTAACACTACTGCGTTTGACGATGAAGCCTTCTTCTGCTGCGACGATATTGCTACCAACAACAACATGGTTGTCGTTCGTGTATTCGACGTCGATCCAGGTGACGGAGCTGTGCGTCCTGTTCGCATGAACCCAGGTGGAGACCTCTTCGGCCGCTTTAACGACTGTATGGTCGAAGTAATGGTTGAGGATAAGGTTGCACCAGTTAAGGTGCTCCCGAACACTAACCGTACTATCCTCTGCACGGACAACGCGCTGCGTCAGCAGTACGCTGACCCCACGCAGCTCACCTTCGATGCTCCACTCTTCGTTGACAACTGTGACTTCACTGTTAGCCTTACCGTCCTTGACGGAACTGGCAACTGTGGTGACGGTGTGATCCGTCGTCGCTTCCAGGCTACTGACGATAATGGCAACACTTCTGTACTCTGTGAGCAGCGCATCACTGTGCTCCTCACGCATGACTACACCATCCTGTTCCCGAACGATGTAGAGAACCTCAACTGCGGTAACGGCATCAACCTAGCGGATACGCTTACTGATGACGACATCTCAGAAGATGGATGCGACCTGCTCGCTATCTCCTACACCGATCAGCGCTTCACTGCTGACGACGACGCTTGCTACAAGATCCTTCGTACTTACGACATCATCAACTGGTGTGAGTGGGACGGTGTATCTGACGCAGTACGCATCACCAACCCGACCTTTACTAACGCTGGACCACGTCTTGACGTAGTAGTTAATGCACAAGGCGTCGATGATGTCCGCATCAACTTCACGCCAACAAGCATCCAGTCTATAGGTCGCTTCGAGTACGTCCAGAGCATCAAGGTCTACGACGACATCGATCCAGTGGTAACTGTAGGCACACCTGCGCCTTGCGATCCACTTACTGCTGTTGACGACGTAGCTGGTCTGGGTTGCGGTACAGGTGGATCAATCCCCTTCACTGTTACTGACAACTGTGCTGACGACTTCGATGTGACGTACTTCCTCGTACGTGATGTAGACGACGCTAACGGCGACGGCATCATCACCACTGCTGAGCTTTCAACTGGTGTTTCTTTCGAAGGCATCGGCGACGGCGATCCATTCGGTACACTTAGCAACGTAGGCGGCACATTCACTGTCAACGGTACATTCCCACTCGGTACTAACGTGCTGGTGGTAACTGTCGACGACCGCTGTGCTAACCTCGTAGAAGTACGCATTCCATTCGAATCAGTCGATTGCAAGCCACCAACGCCTAAGGCGCTCAATGGTGTAGCTATCGATCTGATGATCACCGGTATGGTACGCTGTGGTGTAAGCCGCATCGACAACGGTTCATTCGATGCTTGTGGTGGCGTTAAGCTGCTCATCAAGCGTAGCTCTGACCCACGTTCGGCTGCCGACACTTCTATCCTGCTTACTTGTGCTGACCTCGGTTCGGTACTCGTAGACTTGATCGTGATCGACGACGCTGGAAATGAGGACTTCGTAGAGACCTACATCCTCGTTCAGGACAACCTCGGTGCTTGTTCATCGCCAGCTAGCCCACGCATCTCAGCAAGCCTCACTACTGATGGCGGCAACGGTGTCGGTGGAGCTACTGTAAACCTTTCAGGTGATGCATCAATGACTCAGACCACTACTGCTAGTGGAGCTGCAGGATTCGATGTAACTGCGGGTGGAGACTACACCGTGTCGGCGCTGCTCAATGCAGACCCAGCCAACGGCGTAACCACTTACGACCTCTACCTGATCGGTCAGCACATCTTGGGAGTAACGCCACTGTCGACGTTCACGCAGCTCACTGCTGCTGACGCCAACAACTCGGCTTCTATCTCGGCTTACGACATGACGGTTATCCGCCGCGTGATTTTGGGTCTGGATGCTAACTTCCAGAACAACACCTCATGGCGCTTCTTCAACGCTGACAACACCGCTTCGGAGGTTGTAAGCTTCAACGACGTTCAAGCTGCAGTCGCTGCTGACTTCCTCGCTGTGAAAGTGGGTGATGTTAACGGTACTGCTCAGGCTAACAGCCGTCAGGCACTCGCTCCACGTACTGTACGTGGTGAGTTCGCTCTTGAAGCAGCTGATGCTGTACTCGCCGCTGGTGAGACTGCAACGGTAGCCTTCTCGGCATCTGACGCTACTGCACTTGGCTACCAGCTCACTATCGAGTGGGATGCTGATGCACTTGAAGTAGTTGCTGTCAACGGCGCTGCTCACACTGAGGCTGGCTTCGGTACTCACCTGCTCGCTGAGGGCAAGTTGACGCTGAGCCACGATGGTGAAATGGCCGGTGAGTTGTTCTCACTCGAAGTACGTGCACTGCGCGACGGAGTAGCTCTTTCAGAGGTACTCGTTGCTGGATCGAGCGTGACTGCTGCTGAGGCTTACGGCCTCGACGGTGATCGTTCGGTAGCACTCCGCTTCTCGGGAGCCGACGCTGCTGCTGGCTACGCGCTGGAGCAGAACCGTCCGAACCCATTTGCGGGTACTACACGCATTGCATTTACGCTAGCTGAGGCTGGCCAGGCTGCACTGACAGTGACTGACATTGCTGGTCGCGTAGTATGGCGTACAACGGGTAAGTTCGCACAGGGACGTACAGAAGTAGAGATCGCGGCAAGCGAGCTACCTGCTGCTGGCGTACTGAGCTACACACTTACTGCTGGTGAATTCACCGCAACGCGTAAGATGGTTGTAATCGAGTAAAATCGAGGCAACTGTCGGTAACCCGGTCTGCATGTATGTGCAGACCGGGACTACCTTGAAGGGGGAGATTTCGCATTGGCGAAGTCTCCCCCTTCTGCTTTGACATAACATCTCCACCAAATTTTCGTATGGAATTGGTCCAACCCACACCATTATGCTGAGACATCAACTTCTCGCTATCTCCTTCATCTTCTTAGGCCTAGCGCAGATGCAGGCCCAAATCGAGTTGTCGGTGTCATCGCATGATGACTTGACTGCCGGAGAGCTCATCACCGCCACTGTAGAAGTGAAAGGCTATGACTTGATCAGTAGTGGTCAATTTGAATTGAGCTTTGACGCGGCGGTAGTAGAAATAGTCGATCTGAGAATTCCAGTTGATTCCACCCCGGTAGGCGGGCCCAGTCCCTACGCGATTAGCCAACTCGATAGCAGCGTGAGATGGCTATACATTGATAATGATGGTACAGGAGACAACGGCAGATTGCCTGACGGAAGCAAACTGTTGGAAGTGACACTGCGTGCAATTGGTAACCCAGGCGACAGCAGCTGCTTATCTATTGGAAATGGAGGCTTGGCGACAGAGTTTATCAAATCCGCTAGTCAGGAGCTAGACGTATTTGTCAACAAGGGCAGCGTACATTTGCGCCAGTCTTCCTCCATCAGCTCCCACGAACAACAAAAACTTACATCTGCATGGGCAGGTAACAGCACCCTTAGCGTGTTTTACGCACCAGCCTTACATGCAGCTACCCTCCAAGTGGTATCTTTGGACGGGAAAGCTGTGGCGACGCAACCCGTTGCCATCAATTCCACCTCAACAACCTTCCACCTACCAGAGCTCGTGCAGGCGCAACTGCTAGTGCTTCGGTATGTGGAAACTCACTCCCAGTCCGCGATCCTAATTAAAGGGCCCCGCTGAGTCTCAGCAAATCCCTCCTCCTCCAAACCGGTTTGAATGAAAAATATCTACGCTCTACTACTCACATTCGTGTGTAGTCTTGGCTGTTTGCTCTCCCTAAATGCTCAAAGCCTCGAGTTTAGTAACCCGACTTCAGTCGGGGCTCCTGGCGATATCGTTACCTCATCTGTAGTCGCACGCGACTTCGGTACCCCCGTAGCTTATCAAGTCGGAATCGTTTGGGATCCAGCGGTGGCTGCCTTTTCATCGATCTCTAACATTGAGGCTCAACTCGCAAGCTCGAACGACTTCACCATTTCTTTGGCTGATACAGCCATGGGACAAATTCGCGTGTTCTACAGCTCATTTGTTTCCCCGATAACTCTGCCCAACCCGGCAACCTTGTTCGACCTCAGCCTGAGAATCCGAACTACCGGTAACACAAACGTGATGTTTGGTTCCATTGGGTCGTTTACAAAAGAGTATAACGGTGATCCGAGCTTGCCTACGATTACCAATAACTGGAGTATAGATGGCTCCGGCGGCGGCGGCAACCCACCCACTCCATGTGATGGACTGACTGGGCCAAGCATACTATTTAGCGACACTACAGTAGTAAGTGGTAATGCCGCTTGTGTACACGTCTATGCCAGTGACATTACTACCCTCAATGGATTCACCTTCAGCATTCTCAGCGATCCCACTGCAGTAGTAAACCTCGACACCGCCAATGTCAATCCTCTGATTGGCGGCGGGCTCACGTTGAGTAACAACAACGCGACTGTTACATTTGCTAGTTCTGGTGGAGCGGACATAACTCTTAGTGATTGCGAACTGCTCTTCGACATTTGCTTCGATACGCAAGGAGGCTCGGGCAGCTCCGATATCGGCGTTGACGATGGCGCCTCGCCAAACTTTAGCAACTCCTCAGGTCCGATCACTGTGACAACAGCAGACGGAACCGTCACTCTTACCGGCGGAACTCCACCAACTGATCCTTGTGATGGCCTCACTACCGAGACTATCGTCTTCGGCGACACCACCATCATGTCTGGAACACGGGGATGTGTGCCTGTGTACGCGTCGAATTTTATTGAACTGGCTTCATTCAACTTCTTTTTCGAGTTTGATGCGAGTATCCTTTCCAACCTGTCGGTAGAGAATGTATTCGCACCTCTTTCAGGTGACCTCACCTTTGCCAACAATGCAGTGATTTATTCCACTAGCACGGGCAACAACGTCATGATTCCTGAGTGCCAGGTTCTCTTCGACGTCTGCTTCGATGCGACAGGGCCGAGCTCGACCAGCATGATCAGCTTGGATGAAAATCAAGCCTTTGAATTCGCCCAGACTCCTTCTGGTCCGATCACTCCGATTGCCGAGCTAGAAGGTACAGTAACAGTGACTGGAGGCATGCAGCCGATGACGCCCTGCGATGGCATAACGACTGAGACAATTGTCTTTGGTGATACGACCGTGGTCACCGGCATGCGCGGGTGCACACCTGTCTATGCATCCAACTTTGATGAGCTGGCTTCATTCAACTTCTTCTTCGAGTTTGATGCGAGCATCCTGTCGAACCTGTCTGTAGAGAATGTATTTGCCCCGCTTGCAGGCGATCTCACCTTTGCCAACAACGGAGTGATCTACTCGAATGGCATGGGCAACAACGTCATGATCCCTGAATGCCAGGTTCTCTTCGATGTCTGCTTCGATGCGACGGGTCCTAGCTCTACCAGCATGATTGGTTTTGACGAAAGTCGACCCTTTGAATTTGCTAAAACTCCTACTGGTCCCATCACACCTATTGCGCAGCAGCAAGGTACAGTGACAGTGACTGGAGGCATGCAGCCGATGACGCCCTGCGATGGCATTACGACTGAGACGATTGTCTTTGGTGATACGACTGTAGTCACCGGTATGCGCGGGTGTACACCTGTTTATGCATCCAATTTTGATGAGCTGACCTCATTCAACTTCTTCTTCGAGTTTGATGCAAGCATCCTTTCGAACCTGTCTGTAGAGAATGTATTTGCGCCTCTTGCAGGTGATCTAACCTTCGCCAACAACGGAGTGATCTACTCGAATGGCATGGGCAACAACGTCATGATTCCTGAGTGCCAGGTACTCTTCGATGTATGCTTCGATGCGACGGGTCCGACTTCGACCAGCATGATTGGTTTTGACGAAAGTCGACCCTTTGAGTTTGCAAAGACACCATCTGGTCCGATCACACCTATTGCGCAGCAACAAGGTACAGTGACTGTGACCGGAGGCATGCAGCCGATGACGCCCTGCGATGGCATTACTACTGAGACGATTGTCTTTGGTGATACGACCGTTGTCACCGGTATGCGCGGGTGTACACCTGTCTATGCATCCAATTTTGATGAGCTGACCTCATTCAACTTCTTCTTCGAGTTTGATGCGAGCATCCTGTCGAACCTGTCGGTTGAGAATGTATTTGCGCCTCTTGCAGGTGATCTCACCTTCGCCAACAACGGAGTGATCTACTCGAATGGCATGGGTAACAACGTGATGATCCCCGAGTGCCAGGTACTCTTCGATGTATGCTTCGATGCGACGGGTCCGACTTCGACCAGCATGATTGGTCTTGACGAAAATCGACCCTTTGAATTTGCTAAAACTCCTACTGGACCGATTACTCCAATTGCGCAGCAACAAGGTACAGTGACTGTGACCGGAGGCATGCAGCCGATGACGCCCTGCGATGGCATTACTACTGAGACCATAGTCTTTGGTGATACGACTGTTGTCAGCGGCATGCGCGGGTGCACCCCAGTCTATGCTTCCAACTTTGATGAGCTGACCTCGTTCAACTTCTTCTTCGAGTTTGATGCAAGCATCCTTTCCAACCTGTCGGTTGAGAATGTATTTGCGCCTCTTGCAGGTGATCTCACCTTCGCCAACAACGGAGTGATCTACTCAAATGGCATGGGCAACAACGTCATGATCCCCGAGTGCCAGGTGCTCTTCGATGTATGCTTCGATGCGACAGGTCCGAGTTCGACTAGCATGATTGGTTTTGACGAAAGTCGACCCTTTGAGTTTGCTAAAACTCCTACTGGACCGATTACTCCAATTGCGCAGCAGCAAGGTACAGTGACAGTGACAGGAGGCATGCAGCCGATGACGCCTTGCGATGGCATTACTACTGAGACCATTGTCTTTGGTGATACAACTGTCGTCAGCGGCATGCGCGGATGCACACCTGTCTATGCTTCCAACTTTGATGAGCTGACTTCATTCAACTTCTTCTTCGAGTTTGATGCAAGCATCCTTTCGAACCTGTCGGTTGAGAATGTATTTGCGCCGCTTGCAGGTGATCTCACCTTCGCCAACAACGGTGTGATCTACTCGAATGGCATGGGCAACAACGTCATGATCCCTGAGTGTCAGTTGCTCTTCGACGTGTGTTTCGATGCGACAGGTCCGAGTTCGACCAGCATGATCGGTTTTGACGAAAGTCGACCCTTTGAATTTGCTAAAACTCCTACTGGACCAATCACACCTATCGCGCAGCAGCAAGGAACAGTGACGGTGATTGGCGTGATGCCGCCACCCCCTCCCTGCGATACGTATAGTGGTCCGACTATTTCGATTGAGCAGGACAGTGCGGCAATGGGTGAGACCGTTTGCTTGTCGATCATCGGCTACCAGTTAGGTGATGTCACTGGTTTTACGCTTGACTTTGATGCGGATGCTGCGGTTGGCACATTCGCTGATACCAGCAATGTGAACGCTGCTTTACGTGGCTCACTTAGTGTAGATGCTGCAACAGGTACAATTACATTTGCCCCCGCGACCGCTGTCAATTTGGATGCATGCGACACGCTGATGCAGATCTGCTACCTGCTCGTAGGCACTCCGCAAACCTCTTCCCCAGTCACTTTGGGAGGAGCGAGTGTGGTTAATGATGCAAGCGGCACCGTTAGCTTCACTGAAATTGATGGTAGCATAAAAGTCACGGGCATGGTTCCATGTCCATCTGTTATGGTCGATCCAACGGCAACGTTCGTGAGTTGCAATGGAGACAGCGACGGTACAATCACACTTGCTGTGAGTGGTGGTGATGGTACCTATACATTCATGTACGATGACGGCCCGACAACGCAAAACCGCACCGGGCTTTCTGCTGGATCATACCGCGTGACGGTAACGAGTTGTGGTGGAGCCGAGCAAACTACCGTTTCTGTATTGGTCGGTGAGCCTACCGAACTCAGAATTGTGGGCAACACAACTAACATCGCTTGCAATGGTGACGCCACGGGCGCTATTGATATCACACCAATGGGTGGGACGGCACCGTACACCTACGTCTGGACGGGGCCTGGTGTAGATGTAGGCATTCAGGATCAATCAGGCTTAATCGCTGGTATGTATAGTGTCACCGTTACAGATGACAATGGCTGTACAGCGACAGAGAGCTTCACGCTCACAGAAAATCCGACACTCGTTGTAAACGTCACTACCAACCAGCCAAGTCCAGGTCTTATGGATGGCTCGATAGAATTGAGCGTTGCTGGTGGCGCTGGCGGCTACACCTACATGTGGACGGGACCTGGAGTTGATCCTAACAATCAAGATCAATTCGGTCTTGGTGCTGGAGATTACACGGTAGTTGTATCAGATCAACTTGGATGCACCTTCACCCGTACCTACACGCTCGAAGAAGGCGCACCCGCACTATCGGTAATGACAACTGCAACGTGCTTAAATAGCGCCAATGGCACAATTGACCTGACAGTGGTAGGTGGAATCCCGCCATACACATTCAATTGGAGCAACGGCTTGCCTAATCAGGAGGATCAAACTGGTCTTGCCGCGGGCACCTACACCGTTACAGTAACTGACAACGCAGGTAAGTCGGCAACGATTAGTGCTACCGTCGGGACGCTACCAGTGGCCAACTTAAGTGCCAACATAACCCCATCTTCAGGTGCTGCAGATGGCGCCATTGATCTAGACGTAACAGGCGGATCGGGTGCTGGCTTTACTTATATGTGGAGCACAGGTGCTACTACTCAGGACATTTCCATGCTCGCGACGGGCCAGTACACAGTTACGGTAACCGACGTGGGCACAATGTGTACCTACACAGGTGTGTATGACGTGCCGGTGGACCCAGTGACGATCACCGTGTCTACAGCTGTAACTCCGGTGAGTTGTAACAGTGCCAATGGCGGCACATGCAACGGCACATTCAGCTTGGATGTGCTCAGTGCTGTATACCCCATCACTGTGACATTTGCCAATGGTAGCGCGGTCGGTTTGCCGGCTAGCCAGAACTACTCGAGTAATGCCACACAGACCTTCACCGGTCTCTGCCCTGGCACCTTTGATGTACTCATCACAGATGCCGCTAGCACCACATTCTCACGCACTGGCCTCACGATTGGCGAACCCATGGAACTGCTCATCACAGCAGCCACCATACGCCCTGTAATCGGAGCGGGTGCAGCAAACGGAGGTGTAGACATCAGCGTTGCAGGAGGTACACCAGGCTACAGCTACCAGTGGAGCAATGGCGCTACTAGTCAAGACCTCAGCGGTGTGCCGACTGGCAACTATACCGTACAGATCACTGATGCCAACGGCTGTGTACTCTCCTCTACCACCTACACGGTGCAGCGTTTGCAGGTGACGTCTGCCGTTGTGATGGATGTACTATGTGCTGGCGATCTCAACGGCAGCATCGACATCGAGGTAGCCGGAGCCGCAGGTCCATTCACTTATTTGTGGTCTAATGGCACCACGATGCAAGACCTCACCGGTGTGTCTGCGGGTACCTATACCGTGCAGATTACCGATCAGGCAAGTGGAGCTAGCTTTTCTGAGACCTACACCATCGGCGCCCAAAGCTTTATTGATGCGAGTGTACAGGTTACATCCAATTTTAATGGTGCGCAGGTAAGTTGCCCCGATGCTACGGATGGAAGTGCCTCGGCAGGGACAGGCAGCCCCGTTGGTGAGGTGCGCTACTTGTACAGCACAGGCGCGACTACACCTACCGTCACAGGACTTGGAGCTGGTTCGTACACGCTGACAATTGTTGATTCATTGGGCTGCGCGTCGACTGAAGCATTCGAAATTACTGCCCCTCCAGCCATAACTGCCAACCTCTTGGTCAACAATATCAAGTGCAATGGTGAAGAGAATGGCCGCGTCATTGCGCAGCCGTCGGGTGGTACCATCGTTGATGGACCATATGTGTACGAGTGGTCGACAGGAGACTTTACTCAAGACATTAGTGGGCTCGCTGCGGGTACCTACAGCGTCATCATTACTGATAACAACGGCTGTAGTGAAGAATTTACCACTGGTGTTGCCGAACCTGATCCTATCACAGTGGATTTTGAAGTCACACCAGCAGCTAGTGGCTCTACAGGAAGTATTGAACTGTTTCCTATGGGTGGCACAGCGCCATACACCTACGATTGGCAAGGTCGCGATGATACTTCGCGTGTGTTGCGCAACCTGCCGTTTGGCGATTACACCGTGTTTGTCACAGATGCCAACAATTGCGAAGGTGTAACCCTCAATATACGGGTGATGAATCCCGGAGTGGACTGCTTTGACGCCACAGATGTCATTACTCCGGGCTTAAGTGATGGACTCAATGATGTGTTCATGATCAACTGCATCGAGGACTTTGCCGACAACAGCGTCGAGATTTACAACCGTTGGGGCCAGCGCGTCTATAATGCTAGCGGCTACGACAACAACGACACTGCTTTCCGTGGATTTAACGGAACTAACCTACTTCCAGAAGGAGGCTATTTCTACGTGCTGCGCTACCGCGATGCTAATGGAGATGAACAGCTGACGAAAGGATCATTCAATCTCATCCGCTAGACCTGCTCAACTCACCGCTCCCACCACACCGATTTAAACGAGCTCTCGCATGAAGAAGCTATTACTCTTTCTCTGTTTCGCTGCAGCATCAGTGGCGGCTTTCGCCCAAAACGAAGCTATCCTTACGCAGTATACGGTTCAGCCGTTTCTGCTCAATCCAGCAGTTGCCGGCATCGAAAAACTGCACCAGGTTCGCTTGAATTACCGTGCCTCCTGGGCTGGTTTTCCTGATGCCCCGAATACCTACGCGCTCAACTACAACGGGCCAGTAGGCAAAACTTTTGGATTGGGTGGGCAACTACTCGCCGAAAACGTAGCCAGCATCTTCCGCTACAATTTTAAGCTTTCCTATGCTTTCAATACGGAAGTAGAGGAGTTCCAGTTGGCGGGTGGATTTAGCACCGGTTTCTCCAACTTCCAGCTGCGCAATCGCGCGATTGGTGGCTTCGGCTTCCAGGAAGGTGATCCAGTTATTCAGGAGGCGCTCGATGCGAAAAATTCCTTTGATGCTGCACTCGGATTTTATGCTCGCTATCGCAATCAAACCTTCGTGGGGCTGAGCTTCCCATCGCTCATCAGCGCAAGACTCGATAATATCGAGAATGGCAACGAAGAAAGCAAAGGTGGCGCTGACAACTTCATCCTGCGTTTTGGACAAGATATCCGCATCAAGGAGCGCAATTTTAAGTTAACTCCCTCGCTGGTCATTCAGCGGGTATTTGGTGCGCCGTTTAGAGTGGATTTTAACGCAGTGGGAAGTTTCCTCGATGAGCAATTCATTGCCGGAGTGGGCTATCGCGCAGGAGTAGGCAACGACGTCAGCATTTTGCTCGGTACCAAATTTGATCGGCTGCGCTTCTTCTACAGCTACGACATCAACTTCGGCAGCTTCCAAACCTATAATGGTGGTGGACATGAGTTGACGCTCGGATTCGACTTTGACTCCTATGAGCGCACTGTCGATGCAGCTCGCTACGACTAAGCGCGGGTCTAAACCTGGCAGCAAGTTTGCCTAGCTCTGTAGTACAAGAGAATACTACAGTTATGAAACGCGTACTCATTGCAGAGGATAATCCAGCCGACCAAGAACTCATCCGTCTCACCTTCGGACTGGTTGATGAGTCATACGATGTAGTTTTTGTGGATGACGGCGAAGAGCTGATCGAGTACCTCGAGAAAAATAATCCTTACGAACTGCAATTCGTGCTGCTCGACCTCAACATGCCTCGTATGGCTGGAGGAGATGTGTTGGCGAAGCTGTGTACCGATAAGCGCTACTGTACAGTGCCGGTAATCGTGTTCTCAAGTTCTATGCGAGGAGAGGATATCACCCAGTGCTATTCACTTGGCGCAAACGCCTACGTGCGCAAACCCGAAGGCCTCACTTCCTATCACGACACGATAAAGGCCATCACTGAATTTTGGGGTACAACCAACGTACTTGCACGGCCGATGGAGACTGCTTACTAGCGTCGCTGATGTTTATCGAGCAGTTGGTTGGTTGCTTGTAGTCCTTGAAGTCCTTTGCGTTTGAGGGGCGAACGCTTGAATACCTGGCGAAAGGCTTCATCTGTAAGTGAGGCCCACTCCTGATGACCCATACTGGCAAGCTCCGGGTTGGGCTCGAGCGCCGGTTCGTGGTGCGGCTTAGCGAAGCGGTTCCAAGGACATACTTCTTGGCAGATGTCGCAGCCAAAGATCCACCCCTCTAAGCTTTCGCCAAAACCCGCTTCCATCGCCTCGCGAAGCTCAATTGTGAGGTAGCTAATGCAACGACCTGCATCGAGCACATAGCCCTGCTGCGCAATAGCATCGGTAGGACAGGCCTCAATACACCTCCGGCAGGTGCCGCAGAAGTCGTCAACAGGCGGATCAACCTCCAACTCCAGGTCGATAATCAACTCGCACAAAAAGAAGTAGCTGCCCTGGTCGCGGCGCAGCAGCAAGGTATTTTTGCCGAGCCAGCCTTGACCTGCACGTTCGGCCCACTGACGCTCGAGGACTGGCGCCGAGTCTACGAACACGCGACCGTCTATGTCTCCATATTGATCGCGCAGCCGCTTCAGCAGCTCTTTGCCGCGATGTTTCACCACGAAATGATAGTCCTCACCGTAGGCATAACGAGCCACCTTGGGTGCCATGCGTGAAGGCTCATCATCTTCAGGAAAATAATTGAAGCCCAGCACCACTACAGTCTTAGCACCAGGAACCAACTTGGTAGGGTCGACCCGCTTATCAAAGTGATTAGCCATATAATCGAGCCGCGCATTATAGCCCGCATTAAGCCACGCCTCCAGCTGACGGGCCTCCTTGTCCATGAACTCAGCTCGGGCTACACCACAGAATGCAAAACCTAATTCTGCTGCCGTATGCTTCAAAAAGTCACTGCTGTGGGTCACGGCATCCTGATTAGCTGCTTAGGTATTAAGCGCGCCACATACGCTTATAGTTTGTCCATTGACGTAAGTGGAAAGGTCGCTTGCTAAGAAAACGCAGACATCAGCTATTTCTGAGGCTTTACCCAATCGCCGCATGGGAATGGCATCGAGAAACCCGGCCTTGGTTTTCTCATCGAGCACATCTGTCATCTCGGTTTCTATAAATCCAGGAGCGACGGCATTGCAGCGAATATTTCGCGAGCCGACTTCTTTCGCTATGCTCTTGGTGAAGCCAAAGATTCCTGCCTTACTCGCAGCGTAATTCGCCTGGCCCGCATTCCCAAAATCACCGATTACCGAACTCATGTTGATGATCGATCCACTGCGTGCCTTCATCATGGGGCGCAGCACGTGTTTGGTGAGGTTGAATACAGACTTGAGGTTGGTTTGCATCACCTCATCCCACTGCTCTTCACTCATGCGCAGCATCAAGTTGTCGCGGGTGATGCCTGCATTATTGACTACGATGTCGATAGTGCCGTGAGCTTCGCCGACGGTCTTGATGAGTTGTTCTGCCGAAGCGTAATCGGCCGCATCGCTCTGGTGTGCAGAAACGTTTTGGCCCAGGGCTTCGACGATGGCGTTGGCTTTATCGGCGCTACGGGCATAGGTAAATGCTACCGTTGCGCCTTCTTCAGCAAAGCGCCTTACGATTGCTTCGCCGATGCCACGACTTCCTCCGGTGATGATGGCCACTTTGCCGTCTAGTAATCCCATGATGATGTGCTTGTAGCGTGCAAATAAACAGCTTCAGGACTTCGCAGCGACTTCTACTGGAAGTTGGAGGGTGTCATATGCGAGTTTTACGCCTTCCGGCAAAAAAGCTTCCACCTCAGCCTGCAAGCCAATCAAGTGGCTCATATGGATGAGGTAGTGCAGCCGGGGCGAAAGCTGAGCATGAAGTTCTAAGGCTTCAGCGAGATTCATATGGCTGTGGTGCGCGTGGTGATGGAGTGCACTGGTGATAATGGTATCCAATCCACGCAGATGCTCCATAGTAGCCCGGGGTAGTGCTTTTACATCGGTGAGGTAGGCGAGGGCTGCTCCAATTTTGAAACCGAGTATTTCCAAGTTTCCGTGGAAGACTCGAAGGGCTGTAATGGGAGGCAGACTCCCTATGGTGATGATTTGTTCTGGCACCAACTCTACGAGCTTAAAGCGGGGAGCTCCCGGATAAGGAGTTTTGGCGAAAGCATATGAAAATCGCTCACGAATACTCGCTTGCACCCGCGGCTCTGCGTAAATGCGAATCGGCTTGCGCTGCTTAAAGATAAATGGCCGCAGGTCGTCGAGCCCAATGATATGATCGTTGTGGTCGTGGGTGATGAGCACCGCATCGATACGCTGCACACCTGCCCGCAGCAGTTGGTACCGCACGTCGGGACCGCAGTCGATGAGTACAGTCGCATCTCGGTCTTGCAGCACCGCGCTGGCACGCAGGCGGGTATCACGCGAGTCGCTACTCCTACACACTTTGCAGTCGCAGCCAATCACCGGCACGCCCTGGGAGGTGCCCGTACCAAGAAGTGTAAACGTGGTGGCCATTTATGCAGACTCTGCTAGGAGGCTTTGGTAGAGAAGTTTTTGCTCATCGGAAAGTAGTGTCTCATCCACATCTAGCTCTGCGAGCAACTCGGTGAGCTTTTGCAATCGCGCACCCACATCAAAAAATTTGTTGATCACGATCATACGCCGCTCATTGACTAAGCAGTAGCCAGCCCGAAAATGCCCACGCTCATAACGCAGCACATATTCTGCGGCGCGTATGAGGTCTTCCACCTGACTGAGTTGTCGCTTCTGCTTCGCCACGAGAGCGAAGATGGTAAAGGGAGCCGACGTGGTTCTATCTTGGCCGCAATGAATCTTAGACAGTGCATCAGCCTCACCGTATTTGTGCTGGCTGGGGGTGCCAGTGTGGCTACTGCCCAAACCTTTGCAGGATTTGTAGTAGCCGGGGCCAACGCCAACCAAATACAGGGAGATGATTTGGCCGGCTACAACCTCCTGGGTGGCTACGGCGGGGTAGGGGTCTACAATGACATCTCCGACCGCTGGCGATGGTCGCTCACGATAGCCTTTTCGCA
Source organism: Saprospiraceae bacterium (assembly GCA_965213735.1). Lineage (GTDB taxonomy): Bacteria > Bacteroidota > Bacteroidia > Chitinophagales > Saprospiraceae > CALDTK01. The sequence goes on along the minus strand of CBDCAB010000006.1, from coordinate 2,354,016 downwards.
GCACGGATCGCGAGCAACAGGTCTCGAAGTTTCTCGCATGCAGTCGGCATTTGATAGGATACGGCTCAATTACGTGGCGGTACCCGTAGCGATTCACCTCATGGATTGGCTCAGTGAGGACGAAACATTCTATAAGCTAGAATTTTGCGCTGGCCTAGAGTACTACAGACTCATTTCCGCTGAGGTGACAGGTGTAGATGGCGTGGATATTACTGATATACGGCCTTACCGCGACAACGTGCTAGGCGTGAGTGTGGGAGCGCTATATGTTTGGTCGCTGAAGTGGGGAGCAGGCTTGTATTACAACAGAGGAATCACCGATGCTCAAGGGCTAGACATAGAAAGTCTCCAATCACTTACACAACTATCTTTCCGTCTGCGCCGCACCTTTTAGATCATGTTACTCCTCAGATTAGCCCTTCTTGCCTGCTTCTTTGCTACCCTTTTGCTCGCGTGTGGAGGGGATGAAATTCCGCAAGCGCAGACAGAGCAGGAACAGATAGAACCCGCAGCTTCTGCTGTACCCATGCTGCCACAGGAGCTGATGCAAAAGCTGGTGGATAGTGTCGATTATATTGACTTCGTCTACTACACCTATGAATTCTCGATGAGTATGGACAATCAGCGAGGCATACAGTACACCCTTGCGATGATTGGTGAAGAGCCTGCTCAGCGCTCAGCTACCTGTAAGCCTATCGGGCGCATCTTCTTTCAAATTGCAGGTCGCAACGCAGCTTCAGCGCAGTTATATTTCACCGAAGGCTGTACCTATTTAGAGTTTCTCGAAGACGAGCAGCTAGCCTATGCCAACAACATAAGCGACGTTGGCAAAGACTTTCTCAACAACCAGTTTAGTCAACTGGTACAAGATTATCAAGCCATTGACTGACGCTGAGAATTACGCGGTAGTTGATTTGGGCACCAACACCTTCCACTTGCTGATTGGGCGGTGGCACCAGGGCAAACTGCTCGAGCACTACCGGGAGCGGCACTTCATCAAGCTTGCTGCCGAGGGTATTGAGACTATAGGAGAGGCTTCTGCAGAGCGAGCACTCGCTGCAGCGCAACTTATCGGTAAAGCTATCGAGCTGTATCAACCGGCAAAGGCCGTGGCCTACGGTACCGCTGCCCTGCGCACAGCGTCTAACGGTGCTGCATTGCGCCAACGCTTGTCAGCTGCCTTGGGCGTGGAGGTGCAACTTATCGATGGCCACCGGGAAGCTCAACTCATCACCGCAGGCGTTTTGGCCACCCACCCTCCCAGTCGCAGCTTTCTGATCATGGATATCGGTGGGGGCAGCGTCGAGTTTATCCTCGTGGTGGATGAAGAAGTGCGATTTGGCGAAAGCTATGCTATTGGTGCCCAAGTGCTGAAATCCCGTTTTCACGTAAGTGAGCCTTTCGGCAAAACCCAACACGCCGCACTCGATCAATTTTTGGCAACCACTTTAAGTCCTGTCCTAGCGCGACTCACTGAACCGCTCACCCTTGTCGGAGCAAGTGGGACATTCGATGTGCTCGCCGCTGAATACGGTTTGCCACTCGGCCATGCCCTCACCGAGATTGAGCCGCAGGTGGTGAGCGAGCTGTTCGGCGAGGTGCTTGAAATGTCGCCCGAGCAGCGACTAGCCGATATCCGCATTCCTGCCGACAGAGCCGATATGATCGCAGTTGCGCTGGGACTGATCGAATTTTTCATCGAGTGCTTCCCTCAGCTTCGCATTATCACTTGCGCTTATGCGCTTAAAGAAGGAGCACTCGTAGAAATGAGCAGCTAGTTGAGGTGTACCACCCGCTGTTCTTGCATGCCCTGAGAAGTCTCCACCACGAGCGTGTACACGCCAGCCTGCAGCCCACTTAAGTCAACAGGCACATGAAAAGTTCCTGGCTGCGTAGCGAGTTCGATGGTGCGTACGATGCGACCCAATGGATCAACGACATAAGCTGCGCTGGTGGCGAGAGTAGTCGTGAAGTGAATGTTGAAACCCGGCTTGCCAAGCACCTGCTCGAGCCCATGAAAGCTAAACTCCTGCTGCTCGGGTGGATTAGGTGCCTCGAAGTCAAACGCAAAATTATCATGGCTGGGCACATGCACATCCAAGCGGTTGTCGAGCCTCACTGCGGCCTCGTCATCTTCTATGGGCGTGCAGCACATCCTGTTGTTGGGCGTCGAGTCACTGTCGCGCTCGGATGAGGAGAGAACCTGGGCGAATGCAGTGAGTAAGGGTGCATCCCGCAGAGCAGTAATTTCCAGATCGAGCGTTACCCGCTGGCCCGGCTCGAGCAAACTAATGCGCCATACACCAAAGGTGCGATCAAAGAAGCCGCTGGAAATCTGGTGACTCCGGTAAGCAGTGCTCACTGGACGAGGGAAGTACACCACCAGCTGCTGCACCGCCGTACCACCTGTATTTACCGCTTCTACGGTGAAGCCAATGTGGTGGCCACGACGAAACGTGCGCACATCAGAGCTCATACTCAACTCTACATCTGCAAGTGCTGGCATCGTCGCACCGTTGACCACCAGTACGCTTCTGTCGTCTTCGCCCGATTGGTTGTTGTTGGGTTCACTATCAGGATCGGGTGTACTTGAGGCAATGATCTCAGCGGTAATGACAGCGCTCGCGGCTGGATTGGCGGCGAGTAATTCGAGTTGAAGCGTGCGCGATTGGCCAAGATTGAGTCTATTGATGCTCCATACAGCGCCGTTGAGTTGTGTGCCTGCTGGAATGGTACTGCCTGTGGTTGTGAGGCCCGCCGGCAAGTTGAGTCGTGCCTGCACCCCAGCTGTGGCATCAGGACCGTGATTAATCACCGTAAGTTGGACGGTGAAACTTCCGTCTGGATTGATAGCTGCCTGCGGGCTTGCAAGTGTGAGAGCCAAATCCGCTGATTGCTGCGCCGGGCCACTACCATTGATAGTGACGGCTGCTTCGTCGTCTTCTCGTGGTGTGCAGCAGGCACCGTTGCCTGGACTCGAATCGGCATCAAACTGTCGGGTGGCAATTACCTGCGCATAGGCTGTGCGTGCATCGGCAGTTAGCAGATAAAGCTCTAACTCGAGTATGGCAGCAGCATCTGGCTGGAGGTCGCCGACATTCCAATTAGCAGTCCACGGAGAATAGTCGCCCTGTGAAGACACAGATGCTACGTAGCTGTACCTATTGGGTAGCGGGAATTCTACAATTACATTTTCAGCGATCCTTCCGCCTGTATTGCGAGCGGTAAGGGTGAGAACCACGCGCTCGTACTGTACAACCGAGGTAGCGCTGGCTGCCAGATGAAGCTCCACGTCGGCATCAGTGCTACTGCTCGTACCACCCGCCCTAGTACTCGTAACGGTGAGGGTATCCGACGCCAGACTACCTAAATCGAGAAGATCGCGCGCTACGCCAGCAGGAAGCACCAGTGCTACCTCTCCCACCTCGGTAGGACGTATGCGAGCGGTGTAGGTGGTGCCGCTGCCGAGCAGAGACATAATTGTACCGTTGGCGACCACTACATCGGCGAGAGAAAAGCCGACTACAGCTTCTGACCATGCTATTTGCACATCGAAATCAGCATCAACAATAGCTGCGGCGGTGCTCAGGGTAGCCTCAGGCGCGGCGTTGGCAGTGCCGTCGCTGCTGGTTGCGAGATAGATCGGTCTTGCGTCGAGTGCTATACCGCTCGGGCTGGTGGAGGTGGTGATGCCGCTGCGGGAGTGATCCCAGGTATATTTTGTGAGGTTGCCTAGGTTGAGATTGGTGGGAAAGGAATACGTAGCTGAGGCTTGTTCGCTGCGGTCGATGAGAGTTTCAGCCCAAAGTGCGTAGACGTACCCGCCATCAGGTTTTGCGAAAGCGTAAGCCCGAACCCCCGCCGGAGCATTGAGGGCATGACTTGCAGCTTCGTCGAATTCAGTAGGATACAGCAGATCAGCTACCGTTTTATAGGCGATGCCCTCATCATTGAGTTGCTGGTTGTATGGCTGTACGCCATCGAGGGTTTTGTAGAGGCCCATCAAATCAAACTCGAAGCCAGCAGCGGACTCTTCTACTTTGTCGCTAATGGAGTAGACGTGCATTTGGTGCACATCATTGCTCTTGAGTGCGATAAGCGCCTTGCCGATAAAGTTGATCTGAGCATCGCCGCCGCCGAAATAGTCACCGCTAAACACCCGTCGCGGAACATTAATTTCAGTGCAGATATGCTGCTTTTTCGGATAGATTATCCCGTCGTAGCCATAGTTGGACAAGACCTGCTGGTAGCCTCCCAGCCGCCGCTGAATAATGCCATCAGCAGCTCCATCTGAGTGGCGCGCGAAGTGTCCAGTGGGCGCAAAGAGAGTAGAGCCATCGAGGTGGGGATAGGTGTGAAAGCCTAGCACATCAATATAAGCACCGCCAAGATTGGGATACTCAGGCGTGATGGAGCCATCAACGGGATTGTCTGTATTGCGCAGAATAGCATCGAGAAAGCTTTGCGAGCCCACGCCTGCAATAGCCACATAATCATCTGGGCTAATGGTCTTGATCACCTCATAACTGATGCGAAGGGTCCGCACAAAATGCTCGATCGGCGCGTGGAGGGTATAGTCACACGGATCAGGATCATTCAACCACCAGCTGCCGGGATAATCAGGACCTGCCCAAAAGACTGGCGAGTCGTTGCCTTTGTACAGGCCGGGCTCATTCCATATTTCCCAGAAGCGGACATTGTCGGTGTAGAGCGACACGATCTGGTAGAGGTAAGCCGCGTAAGCATTGTCTTCATTATACGGTGTGCCATCTGAGCCATCATCCCAAATTGGCTCGTAGATGCCCTCAAAGAGTGCATTCCACTTATCGGGATCGCTACAGTAGCGGTTGGCCCAGTCGCGGTGGCGGTCGGAGGGAAAGCCTACGATAGCTGTTAGTTCTTCAAGCCCAAGATCGCGGTAGTAGTCGTGCGCGTCGACATTGAGGCCGTAGCCATAGGTATCGAGCACATTATCGAACAGGCCTGGGCGGGTAGAGCGGGCACCGACACCTGGAATGCCGAGAGCAGGATTGCCGGCTGCCAGATCGCCCAGCTGGTAGGTACTCCAGGGGGGCAAGTAGCTGAGGTTGACACCAGGCCGGAATTTGCCGGTGTAGGCTGGGTTGATGTCGTTGGAAGTATAGCTGACTTGTGCTTCTACCGCTATACTTCGTCCAAGCGCAGCAAGGACGATTATCAGTACGTAAAATTTTGGCATTCTGTGTGTTTGACTGCGCTGGGGTGCCACATCCAAAACTAGGCGGAGCTGGTAGGTTTGCCCAGTGGCGCGGTCAAAACCACCTGTTGCGGGTAGTTGGTGCTAGCTCGTCAAAACCCTTGGCAGCGTAGCAGGTTGCTACCTCCGTGGCCACCGACAATACTCCTTCAGCAAATTATGGTCTGCTCGGCAGGTTGCTAAGAGAGGCCAAGCCGTATCGGACGCTGCTCATCATCTCGGCTGCACTGGCCATCCTTTCTGCTCCGCTCGCGGCTTTGCGCCCCCGGCTCGTGCAGTCGATGGTCGATGATTATATCGTGGAGTTCGATCTGAGTGGGCTACAGCGTATGACGCTCATCATTGCGGGGGTGCTGGTGCTCGAAGCCCTCGTTCGCTACGGATTTACGTACATCACCAACTGGCTCGGGCAAAGCGTGGTGCGTGACCTGCGCGACAAAGTGTTCAATCACATCACGAGTCTACGCCTCACCTATTTTGATCGCACCCCCATAGGCACGAGCACCACCCGCACCATCAACGACATTCAAACCATCAATACGGTCTTTACTGAAGGTGGTATTGCCATTATTGCTGATATCCTGGTGGTGTTTGTGGTGCTCGGCATCATGTTCTCTATTTCTTGGCGACTTACCCTGATCTGCCTCACAACCGTCCCGCTGCTGGTGCTGGCGAGCTATGTTTTCAAAGAAAAAGTCAAGGCTGCTTTTCAGGTCGTACGCACCCAGATCAGCCGCATGAACGCCTTTCTGCAGGAGCGAATTAGCGGCATGGCCATCGTGCAGGCTTTTAATGCTGAAGACCAAGAAGCTGCCCGCTTTCGCACCATCAATAGGGAATACACGCAGGCCAACCTGGACAACATCTTCTACTACGCGATATTCTTTCCTGTCGTCGAAATTCTCTCAGCCACGAGTTTGGGGTTGATGGTCTGGTGGGGCGCGCGCGGTGTGATTGGAGGAGAGGTGAGTCTGGGGGTGCTCGTTGCCTTTCCGCTCTACCTCAACATGTTGTTTCGCCCCATCCGCACCCTCGCCGATAAATTCAATACCCTGCAAATGGGGCTAGTCGCTTCGGAGCGCGTGTTCAAAGTGCTCGACCGCACCGATCAAATTGAAGATAAAGGCTCACTCGCGCCCACTCAGCTGGAGGGCAACATCGAATTTGATGAGGTCACATTCGCCTACGTCGAGGCGGAGTGGGTACTTCAACAAGTCACCTTTAGTCTCGAGGCGAAGCAGACGTTGGCCATCGTCGGGTCTACAGGCTCGGGCAAGTCGACGATCATCAACTTGCTCAACCGATTTTACGAAATTCAGCGCGGGCAGATTCGACTCGATGGCAAGCCGCTGGAGGAGTATTCGCTGGAGTATTTACGCTCTCGACTAGCGATCGTACTGCAGGATGTCTTTCTATTTGGCGGCAGCGTGCTCGACAACATCCGCCTGGCCGACGAGTCGATTAGTCGCGAAAGAGTGATAGAAGCAGCCCAACTCATTGGAGCACACGAGTTCATCATGCGGCTGCCAAAGGGCTACGATCATGAGGTGCACGAGCGTGGGGCTACGCTATCGATGGGCCAGCGGCAGCTTATATCTTTTGTGCGGGCATTGGTATTCGATCCCGACATTCTCATTCTTGATGAGGCGACGAGTTCCATTGATCCGGAGTCGGAGGCGGTGATTCAATATGCTATTGAGAAGCTCATCGAGCGGCGCACCAGCATCGTCATAGCGCATCGCCTCGCTACGATTCGCCATGCCGACAAGATTTTGGTGCTCGACAAAGGCAGAGTGGTGGAGTTTGGCAGTCGCGACGAGCTACTCGCTATCGGAGACGGTCATTTCCGCGAGCTGTGGGACATGCAGTATGTCGGAGCAGAAGGCTAGGGTCGAGGGCGCTTATACGTTGGTCGATTGCTAGGCAACTGCGAGCCGCTCACTCCGGTTACTACGAGTATGCCACAACGCATGTATCAAGTTCGGCCTGGCTTAGGATCAACAATCGTTGGCCTGCTGGTCATTATCCTCGGTCTGTATCTGCTGGTTCGAGTCGCCGCATTTACTTTAAAGACGCTGCTGGCGGGGGTTCCCATCTTTTTTGGAGTAGGCGCCCTGCTCGTTGTGGGTGCTTATTTCATCGACAAGCGCGTGGTGTTGAAGTACTTCAATTGGCTCGGCGCTACCCTGCGTGTCAGTCCTTTGCGGGGGATTATCTACGGCGCTGCTAGCGTCATCTTTGCTCCCTTTGTGGGTTTGTATCTGCTGGCCAAAGCCTTTCTGCTCAAGCGGGTAAAGACAGCCATGGGTGATATGGCTCAGCGTGCGGAAGAGCATATGCGCAGGCAGTCTTCAGGTGCGGGCGCAAGTATTGGTGTGGACGATTCGGCCTACGAGGAGGTGCGTCGCGATGATGGCATGGTGATTCGCATTCCCAAGGAGTAGCGTGATTTAAGTGCTAGCTATGCAAAGCACATCTTCACGCCGTGACTGCTCTCGATCTGCTGGCAATTGGTCTCACCCTAGGCTATGGCGTGGTGCAGCTTTATTTTCTCGTCGGCTGGCGTGCCACACCGCAAGTGCAGTTTGCGAAGGCGCCACTTCAGCGCAGATGGTCAGTCGTGATTGCAGCTCGCAACGAGGAGGCAACGCTGCCGCGCTGTTTAGCTTCGCTTGCCGCGCTCGAAAAGGTAGAGGTACTCGTGGTCGACGATCACAGCATCGACCAAACAGCTGAGGTAGCTCTAGCGGCAAGTGCCGAGCTTTTGGTTTTGCCGAAAGGCGTAAAGGGTAAAAAAGCTGCCTTGAGCTATGGCATAAGTCGGGCAACTGGCGACTGGATTGCTACACTCGATGCCGACGTGCAGGTGCCGCAGCACTGGCTTCAGGCGATAGATGGTGCGAGCCAGAACATGGTGGCAGTGACAGGTCCTGTAGCGTTGGCTCCGACGCACACATGGTTCGAGCGGTGGCAGGCACTCGACTTCTGTGGCATGATGGCCATTACTGCGGCGAGTTTGCACCACGGGCACTTCGCGATGGGCAATGGCGCCAATTTAGCTTTCGCCAAAACCGCTTTTGATGCAGTTGGTGGCTATGCGAGTCCCACTCGTACAGAGGCTGTGAGTGGCGACGATATGGTGCTGCTGGGCAAACTCATGTTGCAGTATCCTCAGCAGCTAGCTTTCGCCAAAACCCCACATGCCACCGTACGCACTCCTCCCCAAGGCAGTGTAGCTAGCTTTGTGCGGCAGCGCTTGCGTTGGTCGGCCAAAACCGGGCTAAACCATCAATCCCGCCTTACCTTCACCCTCGGACTGGTTTGGGTATTTCACCTCGGACTGCTGCTCGGCATTGCTGCTGCAGCTCTAGGATACATGAAGTGGCAGGTGCTGCTAGGAGCTTGGCTTGTGAAGCTGCTAATAGACTTCCTGCTGCTCAAGGATGCGGTTATGTTTTTCCGTAAGGAGAAACTGCTTGATATAAGCTACCCTCTGGGAAGCATTCTACACGCTGTGTATGTAGCCGGTGTAGGTCTGCTCGCGTTGCTGCCTATCAACTTTGAGTGGAAAGGGCGCCAGCATCGCGTATAAATTGCCGAGCGACTATATAGTTATGTGGCTATATTTGCCGCATGAAGCTATCAGAACTCAAGGAGCATTTTACCAAGGGCGGCTCTGCGCATTTCAAGTTGCCCAATGGTGAGGCTGTCCCTCAGCATTTTCACGTCACCGAGCTCGGTGAAGTCAGCAAGCACTACATTGACTGTGGTGGTAAAATCCGTCATGAGCGCAAAGCGAGTCTGCAATTATGGACAGCCGCGGATACAGACCACAGACTTGCTGCCAAAGGTTTTCTGGCCATCATCAGCAAGGCAGAACAGGAGCTGGGCTTAGGTGATTTGGAGGTGACGGTCGAATACCAGGGCGAGACGACTCTTGAAACCTTCAAACTCGAGCGTACCCGAGGCGGTGACTTGGCGCTCGTCCCTCTCAAGACTGCTTGCCTTGCTCTCGACGCGTGCGGAATTGTGGCGGCGCCCGTTCAGAAAATGGTTTCACTCATTCAGGATGCGGGCTCGAGTTGCTGTACCCCAGGTGGTGGCTGCTGCTGAGCTTGCGGAGTTAGGGCGGATATTGTCCAGTCCCACTCGCCTCGCAATTCTGACCTTTTTGGCGCAAGCTGATTGCTGCATCTGTCAGGAGATAACGGAGATGAGCGGCTACAGCCAGCCAACGATTTCGAAGCATTTAGCCGAACTCCGCAAAGCAGGTTTAGTCTGTGTGACTGCTGAAGGCACGACCCGCAAGTACTGTATCAATGCACAGGCTTGGCAGCACGCGCGGCAAGTGATGGTCAGCTTTTTCGATCAGATGAGCGCTTGCTGCAACTAAACGTAATTCATTTGCTTACTTGAGCAGATGAAGGATGTCGCTAATTTAAGAGAGGATTACCGTCGCTCCACCTTAGAGCGCGCTGACCTATGCGCTGATCCAATCGTTCAATTTAGGCAATGGATTGACGCTGCCATTGAGGACAAGCTGCCCGAACCCAATGCCATGCTCGTTGCAAGCGTTGATGAGAGGGGTTTGCCCAATGCGAGAGTTGTACTCTTAAAGGGCTACGATAAAAGAGGATTTATATTCTATACCAATTACGCAAGTACAAAAGGAATTGAGTTAGAAGCACTCCCGTACGCGACACTCGTTTTTAATTGGCTCGGACACGAGCGCCAGGTGCGCATCCGGGGCAACGTGGAGCGGGTAAGTCAGCAAGAAACTAAGCAGTATTTCCATTCGCGTCCGAAAGGCTCACAGATAGGCGCGTGGGCTAGTCCGCAAAGTCAAGTTATTGCAGATAGATCGCTGATCGAAAACCGCAAAAAGGTGCTTGAAGCCGAGTACGCCACTGTCGAGCAGCTACCAGTTCCAGATTTTTGGGGTGGATACCGTGTGAAGCCTGAGGAAATAGAATTTTGGCAAGGCCGCTCTAATCGATTGCATGATCGGTTTCGGTATCGCGAATCGGGTGGCGAATGGGTGGTGGAGCGACTAGCTCCATAAAACTTGTTATTCATGTAGAGTTCCCTGATCATATGGAACAAGACTTCCCTTAAATATATTAAACATCAGATTTATCCGCTTTGGCCATAGTTGGACCTGAAGCATAGCCGGCAATACAAGGCTAAGCGATTGACACTTAGTGAATGAAAAAACGGTCCCTGTAGAAGGTACCCTCTGAATGTAAGGTCAGCAAGTACACGCCTTGGGGCAGATCGACATCGAGTGATGGCTCTTCAGCCCAACCGTGCAGAATCAAGTGACCTCCAAGATCATATACCTGATATTCTCCTCCGCTTTTGAGAGACCATTTAATGCTGTTTTGTGCGGGATTAGGGTACAGATGAAAGCTAGAAGCAGATGGATTCGCTACTGAAATTGTTTCGCTGTACGAATACGCATCGTCTGTGTCAACATTTTTGATGCGGTAGTATGTATTTGCAGTAGTTGGTGGGGCAAAGTCAATGTAGCTGTACTCCTGGATATCTTTGCTAAAACCAGCTGCCGGCACAGCAGCGAGCTTCTTCCAATATTTACCTTCTGCACTACGCTCGACTTCAAAGCGATCTGTATTTCGCTCATTGGCTGTTTGCCATACTACTTGCACTCCGTCGCGTTGGGCACTTGCGTCAAAACTTAGCAGTTCGAGTGGTAGCGGTGCCTGACTGCAATTAGTGGCGCACTTTAAACTCGATGATGCATACGCATACTGCCGAAAACTCGGAAAATTATAACTCGTAAAATAGCCAAAGCTACTGGAGCCCTGAGTCGTGTCCGCTCGGGCAAAGTCACCTAAGACCGTGTATGGAGCTTCAATACCAGTGTACAAGGTGGTTTGCTGGCTTCCTCCTGTAGGTGGGGGAGTGTCGTTAGTGATGAGGTTGACTATAGTAATGGCTCCTTCATAGCCAAATGAAGGTGACGACTGGACAAATACAGTAGGACCTGATGCGTTAGAACCATTGCCAATGCTGCCATTGGATATTCCAGTTTGGAGTACGTTAGAAAAAGAAGCTGCACTGAGTAATACTGTACCTAAGATAGGATTATTGGCATTGTCAGTATAAGTTGCTACAACATTAGAGGTTATGGGTACAGGACTAGAGCCAAGCGCTGCGAAATATAGCACCGTCCCCAGGTTTGATCCTGCACGTTTGCCAGCAGACTGTGGGAGTAGGGTCTGACCGTTGAATGTAACAGAAGGATAGAACCCACCCATCTCGTTAGGGCTATCAAAATCAAGCCCTTGAAGATTGGATGTGCTAAAGTAGATGACGATTGCGCGGTCGTTACCGGCAGGTACCGTAAAAGCAGGAATTGTGAGTGTGGAGGTATTTGGCGCCGAGATGATTGTGCCGTTAGCATCATTTTGCACTTGAGCAACGAGGGCTACTGCAGTAGCGAAAACACTTAAGACGCAGCAGATAAGCCGGAGGCGGATTGGGCTCCACTTGGAGAAGCAAAACATGATAGAATTTTAAGTCATTGCTGGTTTCATCGCCCAATTTTAGCTTGAGCGCGATGATTATAACATTCAACTTGCCAATAGGTGTGCTTGTTCAGCTTGGCACTTGAGGACTCATGAGGGGCGGCCTCCAGCGCCCAGCCTCCAGCCAAAAAAAATCCCCCAGGTGCAAGTGAATGCACCTAGGGGATTTAAAAGTTTCACCAGATGTAGTCGTTCTTAAGCTTGAGCAGAATGCTTGTAGCTAAAACGACTATATCGAGCTTGAGGAACCTAGTTCTGTGAACCGAGAACTGTATTCATGTTGCCAGTTTGCGAAACAGTCATGATGTGGCCACCATTCTGATCAGCGTTTACTGTGTTAGCGTTGCCAGTCTGATCTACATCGAGTGTGTTCATGCCACCGAGCATATCGGCATCAACGCTGTTGGCGAGGCCATCTTGATCGACAGTGAGTACGTTGGCCTCACCGCCCATGTCCACGAGGACATCGTTGCCTTCAGCGACAGTAGCACCTGACATGCTGTTTTGGGTGATGGTAGCGCTGCTGTTGCGGCTAGCGTTGGAGTTGTCTGAGCGGAAGTTCACAACTGCGCTGTTGTGGTCGCCATCTTGGTCGGTTGACGCTGCACCAGCACCACGAGTTCCATTGAGCTCTGATACGTTGTTGTCACCATCTTGAGTTTGGGTGGTAAGGCGGCCACTCACAAATGCAGATGAAATTGCGCTGTTGTCATCACCGCGCTGCTCTTGTACAGCGTCGTTGTTGTTGTTGCTCGCAAAGTTGCGATCACCTTCTTGGTACTGAACGATGCCATTATTAGCACCTTGTACGGAGTTACCTCCACCTACGTTGACAGCGTCGTTGTCATTACCAATTTGGTCGACGTCAAGTCCTACTCCATTGGTGTAGGTAGATGTGTTACCTGCTCCATTTTGGAACACGTCAGCGTCCATGCTGCTGCGGCTGTCTTGGGTACCTGATACAGCGTTGTCTGAGCCAGTCTGCTCGATGACGCTAGTGTGTGGGCGAACGGCGTTGTTGGTGCCAAATGACTGGGTGAGGCTGATGGTGTTCTCGGTAGATCCGCTGTTGATTTGGCTGATCTGTGCGAGGTGTCCACCGAACTGAGTTGAAGCTCCGGAAGTCTGATCGATGGTAGCAGTGTTGCCACCAGTCTGTACAGCCTTAGTGCCAGCGGTAAGACCTTCAACGGTGTTTTGGTTGCCTGACTGGGTTACAGTTAGCGTGTTGGTTTGGGCTGTTGCAGCTAGTGCAAATGCTCCGAATGCAAGGGTGAGAACTGAAGTCTTCATAAGACAAGAAAGATTAAGTAGCGTTGTGGTATGGTTGGTTGGAATGGTTGTAGATCAAGTACTTCCCCCCGCTACAACAGGGTCGGTACTCTCACTAACACCTCATCCCCCGCCCGCACATGATGTGCAGACGGGGGTCGAGAGCAAATGATGAGTTTTGGCGAAAGCCTCAACTCGCCTTAAGCATTAGGCCTAGTTCTGAGTGATAGTAGCCGTATTGTTGCTACCATTGATGAGCACATCCGACACATCGCTTGATCCGAGTTGGTCAACATCAATAGTGTTGGTTGAGCCTTGGATTAGCACATCGGTCGAGTTATCAAACCCGTCTTGGAAAACGTTGATGTCGTTGTCGTCCGAGATTTGAGGTCCAGGGTTGGGAAGTGGGCTGCTGCCTCCAGTCAAGCCACCTTCGATGCGAGCGGTGTTTGATCCGCCACCTTGCTGAGTGAGTACCACATCGTTAGACATGCCCTTGAAGAAGATGTCACCGTCGTTGTTGCCAACACCTGTTTGGGTGATGGAGACTGCCTGGTCGACGCCGTTGTTTGAGCCACGGATATCTATCTTAGCGTCGTTGTCATCACTGTTGGTTTGAGTGATGCGCATGAGGTTGTTGCCGGCAGGAACATCAGTGAAGATTTTGCCTTTGTTGTCGGCACCTCCAGTTTGTGTGATACCCGCATCATCTGAATCACCGTGGAGCGTGATGTCGGCGTCGTTCATCGTGCCTCCATCTTGCATGATGAACGCATCAGTATCTTCACCATTTGAGTTGGTGCGCGTTTCAGCAACGTTGCTGCTACCGCTTTGGGTAATGGTATGGGTGCTACCGTTGCTCTCGAGGTGAATATCAGCCTCACCGTTTGTACCAGTCTGCGTGATCTCGAGGGTGTTATCGTCTTTGTCAACACCAACTACTCCGCGATCTACGACTGCGGAGGCTTCGTTGTCGCTGCCTGATTGGTCGATATCGGTGGTGTTGTTGTTACCCACGATTGTCACTGTTGCCGTTTCGTCAGCACCTGATTGCTCAACATCAGTGGTGTTCATGTCTCCGTCTACATTGGTGTCAGCATCATTGTCGTCACCTGTTTGCAGCACAGTAGTCGCGTTGTCATCACCTATAGTTGAGAGTTCCGCACTGTTTCCTCCGTTTGTGCCGGTAGATCCGTTCTGCGTAAGGCTCTCCTCGTTGTCATCACCGGTGGTGATGATGCGGCCTTGGTTGTCGTTGTCTGACTGCACAATGGAGCCAGCGTTACCTGAACCAATTTGGCGGATACCGAACACATCGCTAGGAGCACCAGCGCTGATGAGGCGGCGAGCCTGGTTGTTGTCACCGCTCTGCATGATGCTTGCGCGGTTGGTCTCACCTTGTTGAACAATGAAGGCACCACTACGGGTACCATTTTGTGTGATGTACGCACCGGCTGCATTGCCATCGATTGCTGTACCTGAGTTACCTCCAGTAAATCCAGCACCTGCTGATTGCTCAATACGAGCACCGTTATTGGCAGCAGTAGCTGTTTGATTTACAGTTGCGGTATGGTTATCATCCTGCTGGATAGTAACGGCATCGTTGTTCGTACCGTCTTGGTCGACGTTTACCATGTTGCCAGAACCGTCTTGAGTTGTTGAAGCCGAGGCATCAGTACCGCTTTGATTGACTGTCGACATGTTGAGGTCGCCAGTCATCTGAGTTTGGCTAGAAACACCACCCATACCGTCTTGGGTAAGGTTTGCTGTGTTCTCAGCACCCATGCTGGCAGTACCAGACTGGGTGATAGTACCTGAGTTGTTGGTGCCAGACTGGTTGCTAGTAGCGACGTTGAAATCATCTGATTGAGTAGCAGATAGGCTATTCATACCACCAGATGCATCGAGTTGATTAGCGGTGATGGTGTTGTTCTCACCGTCTTGTGAAGCTGCGATGGTGTTGCCCATACCATCTTGATCAGTGGTAAGGCTGTTGTCGTAGCCAGTCTGGGTAGCATTGCCATCGCGCGTTGCTACGGCTCCGCCTACTACGTTGTCGCTACCTGTTTGGGTGCTCTCAAATGTGTTGCCATCACCACTCTGCACAACGCGTGAAGCGTTGAGGTCACCACCTTGAGTTGCAGTAGCGGAGTTGTCGCCCGAGCCGCCGCCGTCAGGGAAAGCAGTTTCGTCTTGCTGTTGGATCTCGACAGTACCGTTGGTTCCTGTTTGGACGACAGTTGCATCGTCGTCTTGCGACATCTGAGTGACTTGAGCACTGTTGTTGTCGTTGCTCTGAGTGATGTCAGCGTCGTTGCCATCTGCTCCAGCAGTGGTAGTGATGCTTGCATCTTGAGCTTGGCCTGACTGGGTGATGTCGCCGCTGTTGTCATCTGAGTCGCCACCGGTACCAGCAGTACCGTTAGTGATGGTGGCATCATTGCCTGTAGTCATACCATCGGATTGGGTGATGGTATTGTCGTTCATATCACCATTGCTGGTGATTGTAGCGGAGTTGGTTTGAGCAACTGCCGTGCCTGCGCCTGCTACAAGAGCGGCGAAGAGGAGGGTCTTTAAAGTCATGTCTGGAAATTGAGTGGGTTGAAATTCTGGTGACTACCACCTCATCCCCCGCCCGCACATGATGTGCAGACGGGGGTTGGGTGTACGTGCAGGTTCTGGCGCAAGCCTCAACCTGGCTTAAGCGCGAGGCTTAGTTCTGGATAATGGTGGATGTGTTCATGTTGCCCATCTGGTTGATGGTGCCTATGTCATTCATGCCACTTTGGTTAAGGGTAGCTTGGTTGTCGTCACCGATGGTAGTAATGGTACCTTCGTTGAAGTCACCCGACTGAGATACAGTGGTCATGTTGTCATCACCGTATGAGGTAATGCCAGTGGTGCCGAATACTTCGCCAAGCTTGTTGTCAGAGCCTGATTGAGTGACCATGATCATGTTGCGGTCGCCTCCAATCAGCATGTTAGCTTGGTTGCGGTCGCCTCCTGTTTGAATGACATCGACATCGCTGAAGTTGGTGCGGCGGGCAGTAACTCCTGCTGGAGCAGTCGCGCCGTCATTGTTAACGAAGGTCCTATTCATATCGCCAGCTTGGTCAACATTCACGTTGCTGTCGTCATCAGCATTTTCGATACGCGTAAGTGCATTCGTTCCAGTTTGGTTAACGATGTTAGTGTTGCGGTCGCCGCGTGAGTTGGCAGCAATCTTATTATCGCTACCACTTTGGGTAATGGTGTTGATGTTGTCATCACCTTTTTGGAGAGTAGTTACTTCTCCATCAGTACCACTTTGCATAGCGTCGGTAATGTTGCCATCACCGTCTGCCGTTAGTGTAGCAGTATTGTCTGCGCCACTTTGTGTAAGGTCGAGGTCGTTCATGTCTCCGTCTACATTGGTGTCAGCATCATTGTCGTCACCTGTTTGCAGCACAGTAGTCGCGTTGTCATCACCTATAGTTGAGAGTTCCGCACTGTTTCCTCCGTTTGTGCCGGTAGATCCGTTCTGCGTAAGGCTCTCCTCGTTGTCATCACCGGTGGTGATGATGCGGCCTTTGTTGTCGTTGTCTGACTGCACAATGGAGCCAGCGTTACCTGAACCAATTTGGCGGATACCGAACACATCGCTAGGAGCACCAGCGCTGATGAGGCGGCGAGCCTGGTTGTTGTCACCGCTCTGCATGATGCTTGCGCGGTTGGTCTCACCTTGTTGAACAATAAAGGCACCACTACCGGTACCATTTTGCGTGATGTACGCACCGGCTGCATTGCCATCGATTGCTGTACCTGAGTTACCTCCAGTAAATCCAGCACCTGCTGATTGCTCAATACGAGCACCGTTGTTGGAAGCAGTAGCTGTTTGATTTACAGTTGCGGTGTGGTTATCATCCTGCTGGATAGTAACCGCATCGTTGTTCGTACCGTCTTGGTCGACGGTTACCATGTTGCCAGAACCGTCTTGAGTAGTTGAAGCCGAGGCATCAGTACCGCTTTGATTGACTGTCGACATGTTGAGGTCGCCAGTCATCTGAGTTTGGCTAGAAACACCACCCATACCGTCTTGGGTAAGGTTTGCTGTGTTCTCAGCACCCATGCTGGCAGTACCAGACTGGGTGATAGTACCTGAGTTGTTGGTGCCAGACTGGGTGCTAGTAGCGACGTTGAAATCATCTGATTGAGTAGCAGATAGGCTATTCATACCACCAGATGCATCGAGTTGATTAGCGGTAATGGTGTTGTTCTCGCCGTTTTGTGAAGCTGCGATGGTGTTGCCCATACCATCTTGATCAGTGGTAAGGCTGTTGTCGTAACCAGTCTGGGTAGCATTGCCATCGCGCGTTGCTACGGCTCCGCCTACTACGTTGTCGCTACCTGTTTGGGTGCTCTCAAATGTGTTGCCATCACCACTCTGCACAACGCGTGAAGCGTTGAGGTCACCACCTTGAGTTGCAGTAGCGGAGTTGTCGCCCGAGCCGCCGCCGTCAGGGAAAGCAGTTTCGTCTTGCTGTTGGATCTCGACAGTACCGTTGGTTCCTGTTTGGACGACAGTTGCATCGTCGTCTTGCGACATCTGAGTGACTTGAGCACTGTTGTTGTCGTTGCTCTGAGTGATGTCAGCGTCGTTGCCATCTGCTCCAGCAGTTGTAGTGATGCTTGCATCTTGAGCTTGGCCTGACTGGGTGATGTCGCCGCTGTTGTCATCAGAGTCGCCACCGGTACCAGCAGTACCGTTAGTGATGGTGGCATCATTGCCTGTAGTCATACCATCGGATTGCGTGATGGTATTGTCGTTCATATCACCATTGCTGGTGATTGTAGCGGAGTTGGTTTGAGCAACTGCCGTGCCTGCGCCTGCTACAAGAGCGGCGAAGAGGAGGGTCTTTAAAGTCATGTCTGGAAATTGAAAATTGAGGAGGTTGAAAGATTGAAAGTTCAGTCCTAGTAGGCTGATTGGTTGCGAATTGATTTGCGAGCGAACATTCCGCTAGCAGGCTAGTGCACAGCACCAGCGGTGAAAAAGAAGGGTTTTAGCCTAGCGTATCAGCGGTAGCGATACCGTTTGAGTGCCAGAGTTTAGGTAGTGTACGCCAGGACCGAAGCCTCGCGTGTCGATGAAAATTGAAGCTTCTCCAATGACTGGAGCATAGCTTTGTAGCAAGCGACCGTCGGCAGCCATAAGCCGCAAAACATGAGGCTGTGCTGAAGGTGTAGCCGCAGCTAGGCCAGTGACCTCGTAGCGTCCGCCACCTCGATTGATGACGCGCAGCTGCTCACCGGCTGCAGCGTTGAGGTCGACGGTGACAAGCTCACTTACTGTGCGCGAACCATCTACATCTACTGCAACAACTTGAACATAGGCAGTGCCGACATCCGTAGAATGGATACGAGCTGAGTAGCTATGATCGCCGTAGGTATCCGCAAAACCATCTATGCGCTGCACCGCTTGCAGTGCGTCCGCAGAGCTCGTGCTTAGGTAAATCTCAAAATGACTCACCTCAAATTGATCTGCGGTAGTCCAATCTACTGTAATGTCTCTCCCTTCAGCCCTTGCTGTGATGGAGGTGAATTCAAGTGGAAGTGGAGCGGCTGATTGGCTGCCATCGATGCTGATGCCACCTAAATAAAAGTTGGCGAAAGTATTTGACGCTCCTACTGGATAGACGCGCACAAAGAGATCCTGAGCACTCAGCACAGGAGCCGCAAGTGGCAAGTTGACGGCATTGCTGCCCGGAGTAAGTGGGAGTGGAGCTGGAGTTACATCCGTATACGGCCCAAATATCGAGGTCGCATAGGCGATATAGACAGCTGTAGGCCCATCAACATCAGCTTCGTAGAGCGCTGAAATGCTCGTCACGTCACAGTCACCAGCTGGACAGAAGATTTCCACCTGAAAGTAGGCGTCAGCATCACGGGTGACGCTGCTTGGAAACCCCGCCCCCGAAAGCGCATCCCCGGCTGCTCCGCCAGAAGGGCTCGGCAAGAGGAAGCCACCTAATACAGCTGCACCCTGAGAGGCATCTTCTGCATTTACAAACGCACCTGTTGCCGTACCGCCGAGCTGATTGGCTGGCTCGAAATCCCAAACTGCTAGCGCCTGACCTGCACACGTGGTCGCACAGAATGCGATCGCAGCAAAAGCGAGTGAGAAGCGGTGGAACATGGAGCTGGTGATAAGGCTGTGAGTGTTTGGTGGGTTTGGGGGGTTATTGTTGAATGACGGTAGCCGAGTTGCTGTTACCGTCGACGAAGATGGTGGCGGTATCGCCGTTGCCGCGCTGATCGATGATGACGGTATTGTCATCTTGCAGCACGAGAATGTCTAAGGAGTTGAGGTCGCCATGCTGTTGTGCACTGACCATGTTGTTGTTGCCGAGCAGTTGGATGCCCTCACCAGTCATTCCGACACCAGCGGTGTTCATATCGCCGGTTTGTCGAAGGATCAACAGGTTGTTGTCGCCGCCGATGAAGGCCGAAGCCTCATTGTCATCACCCCGCTGGGTAACAGAGACGCTGTTGCTGTTGCTACTCGTGCCTGCTGTTTGGCCACTCGGCAGACCAGCACCGTCATGGGTGAGATTAACAAAAGCGTTGTTCTGAAGACCGAGTTGTACAATGCTCGCCGTGTTGAAGTCGCCGCTGATATCGGTACGGCCAACGTTGGCATCACCGAGCTGTTGGGAGATGCTGTTGCGGTTGCTAAAGCCATCGGTGATGGTGGTCGCGTCGTTGTTTTTGGCGGCTTGCATGATGAAGTCAATGTTGGCGATTCCGGATTGGGTAATCGAGCCGCTATTGCCTTCGGTTGTCTGGGTAGTGCGCGCCTGGTGGCCTAAGCCGGATTGATCCACAGATACATCATGGCCGAACCCATTCTGGCTGCCAGTAACGCTGTGTGCAAGACCTGTAGTTGCTACATCATAGGTATTTGGCGTTTGATTACCGAGCGAGCTGACTTGGGTAATCTGCGTACTGCTGTTGGTGGTAAGGGTGCCGCCGAGCTTGCCGTGCGCTATGGTTACGGCATTGAGTTCGCCCGATTGATTAACGATATCTGTATTAGATGCTCCAAAGACGGTGACGTTCGCATCGTGCAGCGCTCCATCTTGAGTAACTGTTGCCGTATTGCCATTGCCAACATGGTCTGTTGCTGCAACACTGCCTTGAGCTAGAACTCCTCCTGCGCAGCCAATCAGGCACGTGAGAAAGATGTAAGTCAGCTTAAACATTCTACAACTGGGCAATTAAAACACCTAATAAGTTGAGATACCTGGTAAGAGATAAGCTTTGCCTCCCTAGGTGGGAGACACAGGATTTATCACACTTCCTTCTCGTGTTGTTAGATGTGTTGAGGCGAGAACTCTGGGTTAGAAGAGCGTGGTGCAAACCTACATGAGGAAGTGCTTACCATGGGCTACTCAGGAAGGATAATATTTTAGGTATTTTTACCTAAGTGCTTGATAATCAGCAGTAGAGGCTTAAAATATACCGAGATCTCGGTAGCTACCGCCTCCGAATTTTTTTCATAATGGAAAACTGATTTTCATAATGGGGTAGTAGGTGGGGCCGAACAAATCTTCATCAGCCGCACACACTGCAAAACTTAAAGGTTAAATCTACCATATTTATGGGATAAGCAGGTACCTTGAGTGGCAGCTATGATTATCTTTGCGAACCAAGGCGTGCGGAGACTGTTGTCACACTTGTCTAGTGGAGCGTTCCCAAGCCTTACCAAACCCAGTAGAGTAACTACATGAAGCTTCTTCTCTCTTGTGCCGCAGCCATGATTTGCAGCACCCTCGCCGTGTCCGCCCAAACTTCCGCCAGCATCACCGGCGGCGATCCGGAGCCTATCGAGCGCTCCACCTACACACGCTCCGCAGATAGAGCCGTCTTGACTGGTTCGCTCCTGTCACGCGATCCTATGCAGGATAGCGACCTGTTTATTTCGCAAATCGGAGATGGCAATGCGGCCAACATCAACGTGACCAATACAGGCTTGCAGCCTAACCAGGTCATGGTCATCCAGTCTCCCGGCCTTGGCGTCAGCGCACTCGGCGCAGGCAACTCAGCCACCCTCGCGCTCACAGGCGAAAACAACGAATTCCGCCTCGAGCAGCGCGGCAATAGCAATGAGTACGTTGGCGATATCCGCACCAACAACCTGACTCAACGCGTCCTTCAAGATGGTGACTTCAACCTCATCGAGCAGCGGCGCTCCAATCCCGTTGATGGAGCTAATATCGAGCTCATTCAGCGTGGCAATGACAATGAACTCGACGCAGCTAACTTCGGTGGCGCCGATGCTCCTAGCGTGCGCGTCACCCAAACTGGCGGTGCCAAAGCAAGCGTGACGGTTCTGCCCGGCAATTAAGGTGCGGCGCATTCTTTCCCTGTTGGTTTTCTGCTGCGGGTCAGCACTAGTCGCCAATGCTCAAGTCGAGCCAGCAGCTGATTTCACCGTGCTGTGGTTTTCGTCTAATCAAGGCTCGGCCACCGCATTTGCCGCTAAAATTTATTCGAAGCGGACTACAGTATCTGTGCTCGATTTTGAAATGCAGGCAGTGCGCGTCGACGCTAACGGTCAGCAGGGCTCAGCACAACAACGGGGCCTGGTCACCATCCAGGGTGGCGGAGTAGATACGGCCGGCAGCATCTTAGTCGACATCAACCCTGGCGATCAGCTCGAAATTCGAATCCTGCTCACCCATTTGCAGGAAGGCTGGAGTTTTGGGGACACCCTCCGCAGGTCTTATCAGCTTGCGCCAAAACCGCAAACAGAAGAGCCTACGCTAGCAGTCGATCCAAATTTCCTCGAAGTCGACGGCCTCGTTATAGACGAAACCCTCACCAAGAGTGGTCAGGACTTTTACGGGCTGTTTTATCAATTCTGGCAGCCGCCTTTTGGGGCGAGCGATTATTCCTTACTACTCGAGGAGTCGCCCTGGCGTGGCCGCCAAACCGTCATTAAAGTTTCTGTTGACGATCAATTGGTTTATCAGCAGATACTACAGACGCGCTACGATGCGCTCGAAGAAATGGCTGAGCAGGCCGTTGGCATTGCCTCGCAAGTTTTGCAACAGCGTATGCAAGCCGAGCAGTCGCAGGATGGCGAATCAAATGAAACCATCGAGCAGTTCTAATTCAAGTTTAACACCCAAACCCAACATGAAAATTTCCCGATTTCTCACCTTTAGCCTCACTGCAATCGCGCTCAGTTTTGGCGTAAGCCTTATGGCCCAAACACCCGACAGTACAGCCGACCTTCACATCAAAGTTGTTGAAGATGGCGAGTACCTCAGCATCTGCCCGGAGGTTGAAAACAGCGGCGAGCTGCCACAGGAATATTCCTACAGCATCAGCGTCAAGAAAAGCGGCGCATCTGGCAATACCTCCAATACCAGCCAATCCGGTAAGCTGACCGTCGATCCCGGTAGCCTCGGCACCGGCAGCGTGTCGCGCATCAACTTTTCCCCTGGTGACATGCTCGAGATCGAGGCCGAATTGCATGCTAGCGATGGTCGTCTACTAGCAGCTTCTACGCTTTCGCGAAAACTTTAGACTACCTGCGCACTGGCGCCCAAGCTGAAGGGTGTACTTTTGCAGCCGTTTAGCAAGAATTCCCACGTCGATGAAACTCGTACTTTCCACCTGCCTCACGCTCGCCTTTGTAGCTCTTGCGCAATTGGCCACAGCGCAAGACTTCGTTTATACCCCACAGAATCCAAACTTCGGCGGCAACACCTTTAACTACCAGTGGCTGCTCTCGAGCGCTACCGCCCAAAATGGATTGACCGACCCAAATGCACCCGTAAGAGCCACGCGCAGCAATTCGCGACGTACCACCCTCGACGACTTCACAGAAAGCCTCAACCGGCAATTGCTCAACTCGGTGACCCGTCAACTCTTCGACCTGCAACTCGGCAACGGCGGCCTCGGGCCCGGTAGCTACTCGCTCGGCAATTTTCAAGTCGAT
The DNA here is from genome assembly GCA_965213735.1 of Saprospiraceae bacterium. GTDB lineage: Bacteria > Bacteroidota > Bacteroidia > Chitinophagales > Saprospiraceae > CALDTK01. The sequence continues at coordinate 2,330,972 of CBDCAB010000006.1, read as the reverse complement.
ATCGTCGAAGGCTCCGACGGCCTCATCATCACGATACTAGATATCGTCAACGGCGGCACCACTGAGGTGGTCGTGCCTTTCTTCTAGTCGCCTCCTTGTGCTCCCCTTGCCGATGGCCGTCACTGTAAAAGCTTTATTTTCACTTGCACTCGTGGCGCTGCTGTCGAGTTGTGGGCAGGATGTGCTCAAGCCTCTCCAGGCTCCTTCGGCACGTCTCAACCAACGCTCGCCTGTATACGCCGAGCTGCAAAAACTGCCACCACCCGTAGAACCTGTAGTGGTAGCCGTTTACAAATTTCGCGACCAAACCGGGCAGTACAAGCCAACAGAAAACGGATCGAGCTTCTCGACGGCTGTGACCCAGGGTGCCACCAACATCCTCATCAAAGCCCTCGACGACTCAGGCTATTTCACACCCATTGAGCGCGAAAACGTCTCGAATCTGCTCAACGAGCGCAAAATCATTCGCTCGACCCGCACCCAGTACGGCAACCCAGATGGCAATGAAGCCCAAGTGCTGCCTCCGCTGCTCTACGCCGGCATCCTCATTGAAGGGGGCATCGTCAGCTATGACGCCAATGTGCTCACCGGCGGTGCAGGAGCTCGCTACTTCGGCGCAGGCGCTAATGTGCGCTACCGGCAAGACCGCGTAACGATCTACCTGCGCGCTATTTCCACCAGCAACGGGCGTATCCTCAAGACAGTCAATACTTCGCGTACCATCCTCAGCCAAGCACTCGACGGCGGCTTGTTTCGCTTTGTGCGGTTTCAGCGCCTGCTCGAAGCTGAACTCGGCTATACCTTCAACGAACCTAGCGAAATGGCCGTGCGCGAAGCCATCGAGAAGGCCGTGCAAGTGCTCGTACTCGATGGCCTCGTGGATGGCTTGTGGGGTACCACCGACACCACCGGCACAGCTCTCGCGCAAGTGCGGGGACTCGCCGCCGAACAGGAAGCACTCGATGCGTACGACGCAAAAGCGCAGTTTGGCTTGCCCCAGCGCCCGGTAGGCTTTATCGGACCGATGGCGCAAACCCTCAAATTTTCCGGTGATTTTCCTGCAGGGCGCTACGAGTACGGAGGAGGACTGAGTGCCGGCATACGCCTCGAGCCGCGCTACGGTCTGTCGCTGCGCGCCGCGTATGGCAACTTGAGCACCATCGACCTCAGCTACAATCAAGATATCCTCAACTTTTCGGCAACGTTTGACTATCGGCCCGTGCCCGATTATCGCCTCGTGCCCGTCTTACAGCTAGGCGTGGGAGCAACAGTGCAGGTAGACGAGGCAACACTGCGGCCGGGAGCTCGTAGCCTCGTGCCAAATATCTACTACGCCGCAGGGCTCGAGTATCAACTCAGCAAGCGGGCAGAGCTCTTTGGTTCGATAGGCAATCTCTACCACCTGTCCGACGAGCTCGATGGGGAAAAACAAGGCAAGTTCAACGACTGGTATTTAGCAGGTCAAGTGGGTATCCACTTCTTACTCGGTAAAACAGGTGCACGTGCAGGCGAATAATGCTTTTTCCGTGTTGGCGGCAGTTGTACTCATGCTCGGTGTAGCTAGCTGCAACGAGACGCCAATCGATATAACCGATTCTTTCACCTTGACTGGTGTGGCTATCGATGATGAGACAGGTATGCCTCTTCAGGGGGCACTCGTGAGTCTTAATCCCACCCTCAACAGCGTCGTTACCGACAGCAGCGGAGCCTTCGAGTTTCCTGAACTAAGCTCTAGCGTCGAAAGCTATACACTCAACATCGAGCTGGATGGCTACCGCAGATTCGTGCGCTCTATCGGCACCGAAACCCTCGTCGGGGATGTTTCCTTGATCGCCAACCTCGTGCCCACAATTGATAATGCTGGTCCACCCTCACGACCGTCCAATCCACAACCACCAGATGGCGCCCGTGGTGTTGATCGCGACCTCACCCTGCAATGGAGCAGTACAGATGATCAAGAGGACGATCTGCGTTTCGATGTCTACCTAGGCGACCAGGATGGTATAGAACGCATCGCAACCAGAATCAGAGACACCTTCTATATGCTCGATGGCTTGGGTTTTGGCGAAAGCTATACCTGGCAAATTGCCGCCTACGACAATAGTGGCGATACCATCTTCGGGCCGACGTGGTTTTTTAAAACTGAGGAAGATCCTACTTATCCGCTGGCTTTTGCCTACGTCGAAGATGGCACCTCAGGCATTTATACGGCTGATGCTGATGTAGAGGAGGAGGATTATTTTCAGGTAACACCACCTGGGGTTACAGCCTTCCGACCTGTCTTTAGTCCTGATGGCCAGAACATCGCTTACCTCAGACTCGATGGCACCGACACTTACCTCACGGTAGCCAATGCGGATGGTAGCAACGAGCGGCGACTGTTTACTGAGCCGCTGATCAACATCATCCCCGAGATTTACGATTTTGACTGGAGTCCAGACGGCACTGAGGTGGTGTTTGGCTACCTCAACGACATCCGCAGCGCCAACGTGCAGACGCTCAGAAGCAGCACACTCCTGCGGCTCGGTAGCACACGTACAGCCCAGGAAGTGACTGTGCATCCGAGCGGTGATATTTTCGCCATTAACGCTACGTCAAGTGATGGACTCGTCACCGACATACTGCGCTACAACCGCAACAACGGCCTAGTTGATACACTGGTGCGAGACACTTTGGGGCTCATTACCGGACCAGACTTTAGCCCGAGTGGCAACGAACTACTGGTGAGTATCGATTTGAGTGGGCAAGAGCGACTTAATCGCCGCCAACTCGATGCTACCATTTTTGAGATCGACCTAGTTACTGGCAACCGACGGCTGGTGTCAACCAACAAACCTGCTGGATTCAATGACCTGTCGCCGACGTACTCAGAAGGCGGAGGTTCGATCTATTTCACGCGTGGGCGCAATGCGCTGGGCAGGAGTCCGAGCATTTTTCGCATCGACCGCAACGGCACTCAAGCTGAAGAGATTATTGCAAGTGGCAGTGCCCCGACGCTCCGGTAGCACTACCGGACAGCTAGCGTCCTACATTCGCCGGCCATGCCACTCGATCAGGTAGACGTAGACAAACTGGAGCAGCAGGAGGCTGAAATGAGCTTCCTCGAGCACCTCGAGGCCTTGCGCTGGCATATTGTTAGGGCAGGCGCGGCAGTGGTGATCCTTTCTATCATCGTCTTTATTGCCAAAGACTTTGTGTTTGGCACAGTGGTGCTGGGGCCGACTGTAGCGGATTTCCCGACCTACCGCATGTTCTGCCAGCTGAGCAACAATTTGGGCATGGGCCAAACGCTTTGTTTGGAGGTCCCGCAGTTTCGCTGGATTACACCTGTATTTGGAGAGCAGTTCATCGTGCACATCCGTGTCTCGATTATTCTCGGCTTCATCTTGTCGTTTCCGTATGTGTTCTGGGAGTTCTGGCGATTTATCCGGCCAGGGCTCTATGAAGAAGAGCAGCGGGCAGCGCGGGGCACTGTATTCATCTGCTCATTTCTCTTTCTCACAGGCATACTTTTCGGCTACTACATCATTACGCCCTTTGCCGTCACCTTTCTCATGAACTATGAGTTGCCGGGGGTGGAATCGGCCCCAGCCTTGGCAAGTTATATCACGTACCTGTCCTTGTTTACGGTTCCGGCCGGTCTTATTTTCCAGCTGCCAGTGTTGGTGTATTTCTTGGCGCGGGTAGGCTTGGTTACGGCTGATTTTATGAAGCAGTACCGCAAGCATGCGGTGGTGGTGCTCCTCGTGGTAAGTGCGATGATAACACCTCCGGATGCAATCACGCAGATACTGCTGGGTCTGCCGATATACGGCTTGTACGAACTCAGCATCTTGCTGGCGCGGCGTGTGGAGCGACAGGCGGCAGAGCGTGAAATGGCAGAGAGCCGAGGCGCATGAACCAAGTCTCTACCAACCTCACGCTGTTTTACCGGCTGTTCATTCCGATATTTTTTGGTGTGTTTCTCGGTGCGCTCATCATTTTCTTGTGGATGCACCCGCAGGCATACTATGCCAACGTGAGAGGCGACTATCTGCGCTACGGCCTCACCGCGTTTTACCTCACCGCCATGGTTCTCGTCTGGGCCACAGTATGGCGGCTGCGACGCGTGGAGATGAGTAAGGAGTGGGTATACGTGACAGATTATTTCCGGCAGGCCCGCTACCCTTGGTCTAATGTGGAGCGCGTATCGGAGACTAACGTCGGTATCTTTAGCGTGGTGAACCTCTACCTGCACGAGCCGGCAAGCTTTGGTCGGCGCATCACGTTTTTGGCTTCTGTGAGTCGCTGGCGCATCTTTAAAGAAGAGCATCCTGATCTGCTGGCGGATTTACTCACGCGCTAGCTCGTATACTTGTCGCTCATGACGCTGCACCAGTTGTACGATTACCTGGCCGCACATCCGCTTGCTACGCTGGCCTATTTTCTGTTCCCTCCGATGCTTGCATTTTTTGTGAGTATCGTCGGCAAAGGGCGCGGCTATGAAAATCCTTGGCGCAGCGTGTACGCCGTGCTCATCTTTATGGTGAGCATTCCCGGCGTTTTTACGGCTACACTCTTGGTGTACCTGTTTTTGTTTGAGCGGCAGAGTGTGTGGCACATCGACTTACTGACGCAGGTGGTGCCTCTGGTGAGCATGGTCAGCACGCTTTGGCTCATTCAGCGCAATGTCGACTTAGCTTACGTTCCGGGTTTCGGTCGCCTCAGCGGCTTGCTTGCCATGATTGCTGGTTTGCTGTTCATCATGTACCTGTCTCAGCACTTCCGCTGGATCACCTTCACCTATATGCCGGCTAGTGCAGTTGTGCTGGGCTTTGTGGTGGTGCTGCTCTTGATGTTGTGGGGCTGGCGGCGGCTTGCGCGCGTACGCTGAATCAGCTTTTAGATACCCGCACATTTTCGAGGCGGTACATTAGCGCGTTGGGATCGGCAGCATTGAGCACGAGCTTGCCAGTGATCGTGATGGCATCAGGGCTGTACTCGATGGGCTCGTCAGCGAATACCTCTACGACCGTCTCTGGTCCGGCGCCTCCACAGAAGAAGCACATGCTGTACGGATAAGCGGAGAAGACGAATTCCTTGTGCGACTTATAGCCATCTGTAGGGATGACGTAGCCTCGCAAGCTGATGGTGGCGCCATCGAGGGCTTGTACAGCTTTGCTGAAGACTGGCTTGTCCACTTTGAGCCCGAGCATGTCATCAAATTCCTTAGTAAACGTGACGCGTGCGAGGGTGGCCCAGCCTGCTGGGGAGGTAGGTTCAGCTTGCGCCAAAACAGCAGAGCTCATCATCGTGCAGATCATGAAAACGAGCGAAATTGTGGTGCTGTGCAAAAGACGCATAGAGCTAGTGTGAGTGGGCGACGAGGACGAACTAAGCGCCTAAACTACAGGCTAAAGCGCTGAGAAGTTTCTAATGAAAGTTGAACATGCTCAGCAAAAGTGAGTTGTGTTAAGAGAACGCACGAAACTGTGCACCTTCACCCTACACAAAAAAAACTAATTGTAATGGCAGACATTCGCATCGAGAAAAAAGAAAAATCAAGCAGCATCCTTCCTTGGATACTCGGACTCCTAGTAGCAGCATTAGCTATTTGGGCTATCGCCGAGGCCTTTGAGGAAGGCGAAGAAGTGCTTGTAGAAGACGACACCGAAATCGTTGAAGACGTATCCGATAGAGGTTCAGAAATTGTCGAAAGCGGCAATACCTACACCCTCATCGACTTCGAAGATGAGTCTATCGGTCGTGACTGGATGAACTACGCAGCAGACTACGAAACCTACACCACCAACATGACAGGTGATATGGGTCTCGATCATGAGTTCAGCCACAACGCACTCATGAAGCTCGCCAACACCACGGCAGCACTTGCTACCGCACATGGATTGGGCAATGACGTCAACGTTATGGCGAAAAAGAAAATGATCATGGAGAATGCCAATGGTATTACCAAAGATCCTTACGCCACCAATCACGCTGATATGATCAAGGCTGCTGCCATGAGCATTTCTGACATCCTCGGACAAGTCCAAAAGGCTAAGTACCCCGGACTCGACGGTGCTGTGAGCGAAGTGCGCAACGCCGCCATGGACATCACCAAGGAGACACTCACCCTCAACCAAAAAGAAGACGTACGTGACTTCTTCGGTAAAGCTCGTGTAGCCGTTAAAGCTATGCACGATCACGACGCACGCAACATGTAAACCTTTAGAAGCAAGTTGGGCAGCGCTCAACTTGCTTCTTCTTTCTTCTCTCAGAAGACATCATCAACCTTTCACCAACACCTAAATTTACTAACATGTCAGACATCATAACTGATAAGAACACCCCCACCACCAACACTACCACTACCAATTCAGCAATTGGTCATGACCACCAGCGGCTGTTTTACCTCCACGATCTTGAGAATTTCAAGGTCCACCACGACGATACAGATATCCGTGGCTGGAAAGTGAAGCTTTCTACAGGCGAGGTAATTGGTAATGTAGAAAACCTCATCGTTGATAAAGCGGCTCGCAAGGTGCGCTATATCGAAGTTACCGATGATAAGGCCCTTCGTGCCAAGTACAAGGACCAAGGCTACTACCTCGACAAGGACTCTAATCGCGTCCACGATGCCAATACGGATTCGCACTTCATGGTGCCGATTGCGATGGCGCGTCTCGACCACTCCGACAATGAGGTGTACGTCGAAGGTGTGAGTATGCCACGTGTAGGCGGAATTCCCCGCTACCGTCGTGGATCAGAGCTCAAGCCACGCTACGAGATCGAAACCCTCAACTACTACTCCGACGACGACCACGACTACAAGACTGGTTATGATCGGAACAAGTACAAGGACTTCGATCAGAAGTACCGCAGCATGGGCGATCCTTTCTACACTTCCGGCTACTTCAACGACGAGCGCTACTACGACCGTCACCGCGAAGCAACGACGTCGAAAGGCCTCTAAAACAAGCTTAGCAGCATGAAAAAAGGCTCATCACCCTCAGGGGTGGTGGGCCTTTTTGTGCGTAAAATATCCGCAGCAGTACCTACAAAGTCAGAACAGGTGAGAACCGTTGCTTCTCCCGGAAATTCAATAGGAGTATTAATGCTAGACTTTCGCAGATGCTTATGCATGTCTATAGAAGCGATGGTATAGGTGGTGTGCCCGCACAAGAAACTTGTGAAGGACTCCTCTAGAGGGTAGGCTAGTGCACCTTGCCACTTCCGGGTAAACCCTACCCTCTGAAAACGCCGCCGCTCTGCGGCTATGGCCCCGCGTTGTGGAGGCTGTGTGGTAGCCGCACAGCTGCGTGGCAGCTTCATTAGGTAGGAGCTCTTTAGGAGCAGCATACCTTAGCGTGAGCCAGACCCCTGAGGTACGAAGAGAGAGGATCTTTATTTAAGCGCTACCATCGATCCCGGAGAAAACCTGGCGGCTCTAGCAGCAGCTATCCGACAGACATAATCCTAAGCCTATTCTTCCAACTCAATCCTCTGAGTAAACGGGTCGTGGGATCCAATGTAATCCATGGCACACCTCCCGCTGCTGGCTTCCTGCCGCCGGAGGCTATGCGCCGCAGGCAAACCCGCCGGAGGCTCTTACCGCTCTTCATAAGCTTGCCGTACTGGACACAGCTGGTCTCCAGCATAGACATAGCGGCTGTCGGTAAAAGCTGCATATATGAAATGTTTGAAGTAGCTTAACTGCTCGCAACAAAATCTACCACGTCATGAAGAACCTGTACCTACTATTCCTAGGGCTATCTATTTACATCCTCGGCTGCAACAAAGAAGATCGCTTAGCCAAACGCATCGAGCGCGACACCCCTACCGAACTGCCACCGATCACCCATCTGGGCGCCAACACCATGGGTGCCTATGTGACAATAGGTGACGAGCAGCATCTGTTCGTTGCTTCTGGCGTCGAGCGAGGGGGATCGGTGGGGACCATCTCGGCGGATTGTGAGGCGTTTAATAATTATCTATATCGGAGTGATGGGAATATGGTTACACAAGGAATTTGGTGTTCAAGGCCTGAAATTAGCTTACCCAAACGCATGAGCTTGGCCATACTGTTTCCCACTAGAGGGGATTCACTCGGAATGGCATTTGGGATTGATTATGATGGTCTTGCAGGCAATCCCCATGACCGATACGGTAGCTACGGAATAGACGCTGATGTAGAAATCAATGTCAACAGCCTTGATACCATCAACCACATCGCTGCCGGAATATTCTCTGGCTACGTACTAAACTTCGACAATCCCCTAGACACCGCCTTTATCACAGATGGTCGCTTTGATGTTCAATATGGGATCACGCCTTGAGGCGCTGAGCCCAGTTAAATTCACCTACGCTGATTCCTAACTTCCATAACCCCTTTTTTCCTCATGCGCAACTTCCCTCATCTTGATCAGAAAGGTTTGCGAGCGTTAAGCTCCCGCCTCGTCAGCGTTATGTTTCTCGTGCTCAACATGTGCGCCACGGCCACATGGGCACAGTCCGTCGGCACGGCCGAGTTTACCGATCCCGATGCTTTTATCCACCACATTTACGCCGACCTGGACCAATCGCATATCACCACCGGCTTGCTCGCCGAGCGCACGGCGCCACTGTTCCCTATTAGGTTCTCTCGTGGTGATTCGGCCCGCGTCGACTCCCTCGCCCTCGATATCGACGGCTATACACCTTAGGAGTGGCGAGCCTATTCGGCATGGCTGCAGATTATAATAGGTACACGCAGAGGTGTTGAGCCAGTCTCATAATCGGCATATCCTACTCCGTTGGGTTGGCGTGACCGCATTATTGTAGTCATGCTTACAGAGATGGTTGCACAGCTATGCTGAGGGGACACAGCGCTAGGGGGCTGTCGTGCTAGTGGCCACTGAGTCAAGAGGATAGTGGCTGGAGATTTAATTTAGAAATGATAAATATTCGTAGTAGCTTGAGCGGTAGTCAGTTAATTGATTCTGCGTAATGAAATCCCTCTACCTACTTAGCCTCGGTCTCTGTATTAGCGTCGTCGGCTGCGACAAAGAAGATCGCTTGGCCAAACGCATCGAACGCGACACCCCTACTGAACTGCCACCGATCACGAGCGTGGGCGCCAACACCATGGGTGCCTATGTGACCATAGGTGACGAGCAGCATCTGTTCGTTGCTTCTGGCGTCGAGCGCGGCGGATCGGTGGGGTCTATTTCGGCGGATTGTGAGGCTTTCAATAATTATTTATATCGGAGTGATGGAAACATAGTTATACAAGGAATCTGGTGTTCAAGGCCAGAAATTAGCTTACCCAAACGCATGAGTTTGGCCATACTGTTTCCCACTAGAGGTGATTCACTCGGAATGGCATTTGGGATTGATTATGATGGTCTCTCAGGCAATCCCCATGAGCGATATGGTAGCTATGGAATAGACGCTGATGTTGAAATCAATGTCAACAGCCTTGATACAATCAACCACATCGCTGCCGGAATATTCTCTGGCTACGTACTAAACTTCGACAACCCTCTAGACACTGCATTCATCACCGATGGGCGCTTCGATGTCTACTATGGAATAACGCCGTAATCTCTTCCTGTCGCTCTCTGCCTACCCACCTTCCTCAACCACCTGATTATCCCGAATATGCTTACCGCTACAACCACTTGCCACACGACCTCCAAACTTCTTCGTCGCTTCGCCCTCTACTCCCTCGGTGTTTTTCTAACGCTGCTGTCTCTGAGCGCCCGCGCACAGTCCGTCGGCACGGCCGAGTTTATCGATCCCGATGCCTTTATCCACCACATTTACGCCGACCTAGACCAATCGCAAATCACCACCGGCTTGCTCGCCGAGCGCACGGCGCCATTGTTCCCTATTAGGTTCTTCCGTGGTGATTCGGCCCGCGTCGACTCCCTCGCATTCGATATGGACGGCTATACCATGGGCGTGGCCAGCTTATTTGGAATGGCTGCCGATTCTCTGAGCGCTACTGCCCGCGTACCCCTAAGTTTTCGCGAAAGCTTGCCGCCGGTGTCTGATACGCTCGATCTGTCCACTCAACTATTCCAGTTTAACTACATCGATTCCGTCGCCGCACAGGCCGGGGGCCTTTGTTGTCGACACCACCGCGCAGCAGCTTTACGATGCGCCTGGGCGCACGGCGAGCCCTTACCTTTAGGATACGGTGTCGTTGATTAGCTCACTGGCTAAAGAAGTCAACAACCGCAGCTTCCAGCTTCGCCTACAGCAGCAGCACTTCTACACCAACCTCGACAGCGCCATCGCTGTAAGTGTCGACTACGGCACGGGCTATCTCCCTATCCTGCCCGACAGTGTGTACAGCATCACCCTGCCGGCCCATATTAGCGACACGTTCTTCATAAGCCTCCGAACCATCGTCGGCACCGATACGCTTATGGCTTACGCCAAAACTATTGTTGCGCCTCAGTAGCTCATGATGATGGGTACGAAGCGAGTAGTGTCTATCGTGGGCGGCGGTGGAAACTTAGTCTACTTCACCGATCCGACTTGCGCAGAAGCACCGAAAAACATCATCATCTTTGTGGGAGGATATGATTCGAATAAGGATCGAAGTGGGGCCGAAGTCACTCTGGAAAAGTTAGCTTTTGAACTCGAGGACTTAAATATCAATCCTGACCAGCGCACAGTCCATGAATTAATTGAAGTCGCTAACCTAGAGATAGTCTTTGTCGATTGGGCCGATGGAGGAGCCCGCTTGCAAGACAATGGGCAGGTGGTAGCCAACGCAATCAAGACCATCAATGCCGATAAAACTGCCCGCGGCATCACCATTTACTGAACTTGACAGCACAGAACTGACTACGGGCCTGCTTGCTGAGCGGGATAATCCGTTCTTCTCGCTTTATAACTGTAGTCAGAGTCTGCCGCATTGGAAAGTATCGCGATTAAAATCAACTCAACTCTCAAAACTTCTGACTTTCCCAACGTTAGACTTCAAATTTTCTTGATGCAAACTAAACTAATCCAGCACAGGGTACATCATCTAGGTGTTGAATGACATAATTTAACTCTAGCAGAGATGAAAATACAGACCTCCATCCTATTGCTGATGCTGACTCATCTACTATTGGCAGCCTCAGCTTGCGTAGACGACGACCCGCTTACCCTCTCAGACGAAGAGCTAGCTGAGCGCATCCGCGCCAACACCCCAACCGAGCTGCCCCCAGTCACCACATCGGGCGAGAATACCATGGGGGCTTGGATACATCCACAGCCGGGTAGCCCGTTGCACACCCTTGTGGGCGACTCGCTACTCTTTGTAGCCTCTGGTGTGGATCGACCAGAAACGGCGCTGGCTACGAGTCTGGATTGTAAGGCGTTTGATAATTATTTGTTTCAAAGTAATAGCTACGTATCAGCAAATGGTGACTATTGCAGAAGACCCGAAATTGGGGATGATCGTCATATGTCAATAATCTTCGGATACATAGCACCCGATAGCGTCCAAATTTATTTTAATTACCATCACAGCAACACATCGTCAATATTAAATTATCGATTAAAGGATGCTAGGCAGCTTGTCTTAGAATATGACATTCTAATTGATAACAGAGATCAACAGATTTTTTCTGGAACATTTCAAAGCGGTCTAATTAACCGCTCCCCTCCCTACGACACCTTGCAGATTACCGACGGTCGCTTTGATGTGACCTATGGCATAACCCCTTGAGCGAATCTTGCTTTGACAACTGGCCTTTCCCCTCACCGACAAATCACACCCATGACTTCCCAGCAAAACTTACTTTTCGTTTTCACGCTCACACTTACATTCTGCTTAGGTGTTAACCCGGCGATGGAAGCACAGTCCATGTATCAGGTCGACCCGTTCGAAGCCGCGGCATCACCATTTACTGAACTCGACAGCACAGAACTGACGACGGGCCTGCTGACTGAGCGCGGTAATCCGTTCTTCTCGCTTTATAACTTTAGTCAGAATCTGCCGCATCATGACAGTCTGACGGTTGACGTAGCTGGATTGCAAATGGCAGCGGTGACGGCCTTTACAATGGCGTACGACAGCACTGATGTAGCATGGTTGGGGGAGAAGTGGTTTAAAGGTCGTCAAAGGGACGTGTCAGATACGATCTACCTCGGTGGCCTGGTAGTGCAATACGATCAGTTTGATGCAGACGCACTATCAAACAATCTCGTAAGCTTGGATACAGTTGCAGGGAAAGTATACGATGTCGCGGGCCGTACGCAATCACCCTACGTACTCGATACAGCGGCATTAATGTCGGTGATTACGCAAAAGCCAGCCGGACAAAGTGTGGTATTTTATCTCGACAGTCGCGATCTTTTAAGCAACGTTCCAGGGCTGACAGTCTCAGGCTTGCGAGTAAATGGGCAGAAGCTCGGTTTTGGACTGGATACCGCAGTACAGTACACCTTCCCCACTTCTGATACTTTTTCGCTATCGCTCGAGCTTTCCGATTTGAACATTACCTATAGCGCTCACGGGCATTTGGTTGTACCGCCTCCCGCGCGATCTGTAACTCGCATGATGGCTGGCGACTCACTAATTGTGCCCATTGATGGAGGAGGTGGCACCATAACAGTCTACTACAGTGGCGACTGTGGCAATACGCTTTCCAAGACAATTATTTTTGTGGGTGGACTAGATCCGGAGGATGATCGGAGTTATCGTGATGTGACCCTTCCGAAGCTGTTATCGGAAATCCAAAACACCACCAACTCAGACTATAATGGACAAACAGTTTTTGGTCTTCTTGCAGAAAACGATTTCGACATCATTTTTGTCGACTGGGCGGATGGCGATGCCTCTCTTGGCACGAATGCCCAAACGGTCGCCAATGCTATTCAGACCATCAATCGGCTGAAGGCTGAAGATGGGGACTACTCCCAATCCATCATCGTTGGGCAGAGTATGGCGGGGCTGTGTGTACGTGCTGGCATCCACGTACTTGATAGCATGGAGATTGACCCGCAATTGGAGGCGTTTTTTAGCTGGGATAGTCCACATCGGGGAGCCAATTATCCAATCAATCTGCAATCATTTCTGGTTTATTTTGGCAAACAGGACATCCTGCGCAACAATATCGATGACCTTGACAGAGCTTGGGAAGGACACCATTCTCCCGCGGCGCGTCAATTGCGCTTGTTGTCCATTGACACGGAAGGCGATCTCGATACCGATGCTTTTGATGCCTGGCAGGGATATTATCAATCGTTCGAGATTTCTGTGCCTCACTACGCCATGAGCAATGGGAGTGGAAGCAACACTCAACTAAGTAGCGGCCCACTCCAGCTAGGGTGGTTCTTCCCGGTGCACCAATTCTTAGAGCTGAAATTCGACGCCGAACCAGCTTGGTAACCCGAACTCAAACCGTATATACAGCTGAGTATCTGCCTGGAAATTTTGAAATATCTTTTGAGCAGTATTTGTTTGGAAAAAGATTTTTGGACCTCGACCTGGCTCACAACAGAGATATTATAGATGGATTGCCCAACTATGACGTCATACCCGCTAGCATTTCTAATGTTGGCATCGGTGAAGCTGGAGAAAAACTGCCAGATGGTAGACTCCGGCAACCATGGTACTTTACTCTTTTTAGCCCCGGAGGCATAGGCCTCATAACTGTCTTTTATTCAGCAGAAGTAGAACTTCCTGGAAAATACTATGCATATGTGCCAACTCAATCTGCCCAAAACTTGCCAATCAGTCTGACTCCAAGTTCTTCCACTGCGGGTTTTGATACCGATGATGGAGTTGTTAGTAACCTTGAAATGTTGGAAATTCCTGACGACTATCAAGGTCCTACTTCTTCACACAACCACGAACACGTTGTCTTTACTCCGCAATTAGTTGTATTCTTTCTCGATCACGTATTAGGTGCTGAAATTACTAATTCTCAACCGAGGGGGCTGAATGGTCAAATCGTGTCGCCTTACAATTTTGGTACCGCAGCTTCAGGTGTTCAGACACCGAGTCTGGTGGGTGGTACCCACGTCATTACCAGCACGGGCAAGTTTTTGATTGGGCACAGCGATCGGATTTTTTACACCACGAATTTCCAGAATCCGCAAAATGCTGCTTCTCACTTCGATGTAGAATTGAGCAATGGCGAGTGCAACGTCCCTCTCGCCGACATCACCCTACAATCCGGAGCAGAATTTTTGGTCGGACAGGGTTCTTCACATACGGCTACCGTTACTGCGCTGCCTGGGACGCGCGTTACCATAGAAGATGGTGGCTACCTTAACGTGGATCGGGGTTCAAATTTTTACCTGCATTCCAATGGGCCTGATGGACAAGCCGGAATTGTCGTTGAAGCGGGTGGTTTACTGAAAACTGGAGAGACAGCAGCTACCAGCAACGGCGGTCGCCTGTACATAGACGGAGGCACACTGCTCGTGAAGAGTGGCGGGCAACTGCGAGTTAAGTACAACGGTCAAATTGTGGCTCGCAACGGCGGCCAAATCATCTTGGAAGATGGTGCCCTCCTTCAGCTCTGGGATGGAGATAATCTTGAAGGCGATGGCTTCATCCACATCGCTGATGGTGGCACCTTAGAGATCCAAGGCGAATACAGCTACAGCGGGTCCGGCTACTTTAGGTTTAGCGCAGGCAACACAATCTTAGGTCCTGGAGCACTCGTGATTCAAGGTGACGGCCAGGAGTACCGCCGCATGGTCGTGGAAGAACATGCTGATGTGGATTTAGGTATTGGTCCTGGTACCAACCCGGTGAGCCAAGACTTCTTCGTTCGCGACGCCAAAATTATCTACGAGAATGGTGGGTCTGTACGTGCCTTTGACGGCTCAGAAGTCGATGTTCGCCGCGCTACCTTTGAAGGAAATCCTTTTGGCGCTGTAGTCACCGATGGATCAGCCCCCTTCTTTGTTCGCTTGAGTGACTTCATCGGTGGTGATGGCGCTTACTACCGCTATGCCGAACCTGATGATGGAGGTGCACCTTTCACGGTCAGCAACTGCACCTTTACCGACTGCAATTCTGGTGTAATCGTACACAGTCTACTCGGTTCTGACGTGTCGGATGTGCACCCAAGTATCGATGGTTCAACATTTAAAGACTGCGACTATGGACTGTATGTAGAAGACTATCCTACCGTGACGGCTGAACATTGTTCTTTCACCTCAGTACATGCCAATACTATTGCCGTTGAAGCATACGGCACGGAAGATATCTACCTCACGGATTGCACCGTCACAGGGTATAGCGGATCAGTCACCCACGGCGCGCTATACCTCACTGACGCAGGTGAAATACACGTTGCCGGAGGCCTGTACGCCAACAACACCAATGTGGCCTATATGGAGCGAGCCTCGGATGTCATCTTCAGCAAATGTGTCGATGTGCTCGACAATGTTGTGGCCGTCAAAAATCCAGGCTACACTAATGCTCCTGCTCTGGTCGCCTTCGATGGTGCAACGGTTACAGGCAACACCCACGCCGTGGAAGGTGATTATTTTACCATACTTTCTAGCTCAGCCAACACTTTTGGCCTCGGTAGCGACTACTTCCTAGATATAGACGTCTCGACGACTGTACCATTCCCACTCGAAGACAACCTGTGGATAGGCAGCACGTTGAATACAGGGTTTCCGCTTCAGAATCAGTGGTTTTGCGTGAAGACGCCCAACACTGGCAGCGGCTGCTACAACAATCCCGTCACCGTCACCACCATCAGCCAAGGCTGCGGCAGCGATTGCCTGAGTCCAGAATCGTGTGACGAATTTTGCGAGTACTTTCCCGACCACCCCTGGTGCGAACCTAAAGGAGGTGGCCAAGTAGAGCGTGGTAGCTTTGCGGTCTATCCCAATCCAAGTGCAGGTCAGGTCACACTCGAATTTGAGGAAGCTACAGGAGGCGAGATAATCGTCACCAACATGCAGGGCTCACATGTTCATACGCAAGACTTGCGTGCGTCTACTATACACACGCTCGACCTACACCACCTGCCAACAGGCATGTACAATCTTCAGCTTCAGAATGGTGATGCTACTACGCAGCTGCAACGCATAGTCGTGGCGGAGTGAAGATCATTGGGGAAAGGGAGTCGTTAATCGCTAAACTTCCGCTATTAGGACGCGCGTCGAATGTCGCATGGTCAGATACACCTGCGCCTACAGGACTATGATGATCCACTTCTGGTGGCCTTGAAGTGGCGACTCACCTTAGCGCCAAGTCTCTGCTCAGCAAAGGCTTAGCGTGGAGATACGCATTGGAGCGCTTCTGCATGGTGAGCCTCTTGACTCCACATAGGTATCCTCTAGACCTGAGAATAAGCCTACTCCTCCTCAGCCATCATCCACATAATCAGGTCCATCAGGTATCGCCTATTACAAGGCTTATATCGCGCCTTAAGCCCCCCGCCGGAGGCAAAGCGCCGCAGGCAAACCCGCCGGAGGCTCTTCCCGCCGGAAGCTCATACCGCCAGAGGCCTTCCCGCCGGAGGCTCTTACCCCCTATCATAAGCCCGCCACGCCGGATACAACGCAGCCACCAACCCCGCCACCAACGAGCCGACGACCACCCACAGCTCCGTCTGATGCAAGGCTAAAGAAGCGCTGCCTACAGGATAGCGAGCAGCCAATTGCTGACTCAACAGCACAAAACCTAGTCTACCAAGCAATAGCCCCAACACCGCACCACCTAAAGCCAACACCACACTCTCCAAAAGCACCATCCCAAACACAAAACTTGGACTGGCACCGAGCGCCCGCAGCAACCTCAACTCTCCTTCCCGCTCGCGCAAGGCATTGAGCAAGATCAACAGCAGACTCAGCATCGCCGCTACCACCAGAACACCCGCAAGTGCCCGCACCAAATCCTCCGCACTCGCTACCTGTGCACTGAATTGCGCCATCACCACAGCGGGCGTAGCGGCCATGAGATTGGTGTTCTCATTGACATTGCGGGCAAAATTGAGAGTAGCCGTATTGCGTGCAGAAAACTGCGCCAGCAGCGCCGTGATCGACTTGTCGGTTTGCTCATACCACGCAGCTGCAGCACGATCTTGCGCCTCCTCCGCGTGAACGTGCTCATGCTCCTCATGCTCGTGCTCCGCGTGGTCATGTTCCTCACTGTCTCCTTGAGGTAGCACGTGCTCGTGCGTCTGCCAAACTGTGGCGAGGGGCGTAACCAGCAAATTATCAATCACCAAACCCGTCGGGGCTAGTATGCCGCTTACGCGAAAACTCGGCGCATCGGCGTGCTCGAGGTCGGGATTATCATCGAGGCCATGAATGCTGCGAAACTCATAACCAAGCCCTAACTCTAAGCGCTCGGCTGCTTCGGCACCAACTACAACAGAAAAAGGCTCAAACTCCAGCTTGCCTTCCGCGAGTGTGGCGCCATACAAATCAAAAAAGGCTGGCGTCGTGCCCACTATTCGCCTGCCACGGTAACTGTCACCAAGCGCGAGCGGTATCGCCTGCTCAATGAGCGGATGGCCAGGTCGACCAAATGCCTTGACCTCAGCCACCGGAATATTTCCCGTCGGCGCATCGGCATGATAGACACTCGACGTGATCAATTGCAGGGGCGAACCTTTGGCTCCCAGCACGAGATCTATTCCAGCTAGATTTTGCTCAAACTGCCGCGTCAACTGCCGGTCGAGCAATACCAACAAACTCAGCAAACCCACACCTAGCGCTAGCAGCCCCACCGACAAACCCGCAGCCAGCGGCCGGTGCACGATATATCCCCAAACGAGTTGCCAAGCTGCTTTCAAACTACCTCAAGTTTAGGTGAGGGTAGCGTGATAGCGCGTGCAAACAAGGGTGCGATGCGCTCGTCGTGCGTCACTACGATGAGTGCGGCATCACGTTCTTGTGCTTCGCGCAGGAGTAGCTTTGCAACGGCAAGTGCATTGGCTTTATCGAGTGCACTGGTGGGCTCATCGGCCAGCAAAAGTTTTGGCTCATGGACCAGCGCACGCAATATCCCTGCCCGCTGCTGCTCGCCCACGCTCAGCTGTGCGGGGTAGCGGTGAGCAAGATGGGCAATATTGAGCCGTCGCATGGCCGCATCAACCTTATCCTGATGGAGCCGCTTCCCGCTGAGGGTTGCTTGTAATGCTACATTGGCTGCAACAGTTTGACTGCTAATGAGCCGAGGCGTCTGAAACACCAATCCCACATTCGCTCCACGCCACCTGTCGCGCTCACTCGCACGCATCGCGTGTAGTTCAGCTCCATCAACGATCACGCTGCCTTGTTTTGGCGAAAGCAGACCTGCTAATATGCCGAGCAATGTGGACTTTCCACTGCCTGAAGGTCCTAAAATGAGCAGATTCTCACCCCTCGCCAAGTCCACATCGGGTAGTGTAAGCGCCGGGCCGTTATCGTACTGAAAAGTTAGCTGGCGTGCGCTTAACATGGCGCCAAGGTAGCTTAGAGCAGCGCTGCACCATACATGCTTGCCGAACGGCCCAACTGCGGGCGCAGCAAGGGCGTGTCGAGCCGCGAGTTATGAACAAAGCGTTTGAGCAGCTCCGGCCCTTGTTCGAAAACTGCGTCTGCCGCACTCATTGTACCACCAATCACGACACACTCCGGGTCTAGCAGGTTGATAGCGGGGCCAAGTGCTTTGGCCAGGTGATAGACAAAGCGTTCGAGGGTTTGGGCCGCCGCAGCATCATCATGCCGATCAGCTGCAGAGAGTATGTCCTCCATTCCCACCGCACGGCCACCTTGGGTGGAGTAATATTCGGCCAGCGCTTGATCGGACAGCACCGTTTGGGTGCAGCCATGGCGACCGCAATCACAGGTTCCGCCTGAATCATCGAGGTAGTTGTGACCCCATGAGCCCGCAATGCCCTGACGGCCACCGAGTATGCGACCGTTGAAGACAATTCCGCCATCTACGCGATCTTCGATTAGCACTCCGAGAACGCACTTCGCACCCGGCACAACTTCGGGTACAGTGCCAAAGCGGGTTTCGGCGAGGGCAAGGCAATTGGCTGCATTACTCAGACGCGCCGGCACACCGATGTAGGTCTCTAGATCCCCGAGCAGCGGCTTGCCGTCGAGCACGGGAGTGCCAGCATTTTTTATCGTCTTAGTAATCGGATCGAGGTGGCCCCAGGTGCTTATGCCGAGGCTTGCGGGCCGCACGCCTACTTCAGCACTGAGCACCTCCACGAGTTTGTGAATTTGGCCCAACAGGTGGTAATATCCTTTGCTGTATTCAGCCGGCACGCGCATGCGCCGCAGGATGCGCGTGGATGAAGCATCTTCAAGCACTATACCTTCTATGTACTCCCCTCTAATGTCGAATCCCCAGCGCGGCCCCATAAATTAGCATTTGTTCTGGCTTTGTGTGGCAAAAGCCGCGCCGTTGCGGAAAAAAGGACCACCATTTCACCGTTAAAGCTTGAGGCAGTGTAACATATCTACCTTAGCTTCGTCAACATAATCCCGGATCGTGCATTGGGATGCGTAGCGAAAGCCAGACAACACAAAAAAGACTGGTGCTCGCGCAAGGAAAACGGCTGGAGCCCTATTAGCGCTAAGGTGACAACGGCTTTCCGAGCAAGTGCCAGTGTTTGCAGTGCTGGGGTAAATAAGGAGGGACCCTTTGGGAGGTTACCTTGTTTATCTCCTTTGCAGTAGCAATTCTAATGCACGACCCGGGAAAACACCTCAATCCCGGTGCGTATGTCTGTAATAGCCTGTGATTTAGCTGCTTTGGTGCCCTTTGTGCCCTCGCCTGCTTCGCCTTGGGATGCGGGCGCGGTACTGCACCTGCACCGGCGACTGGGTTATGGTTTGTCGCCTGTTGAGGTAAGTAATGCGCTTACGCAAAACCCAGTACAGCATACACTTGCAGGATTACGGGCAGCAGCGGCCGCACCAAATCTCCCCGAACCTCCCTGGGCCTACTACTCCATTGACGACTACGCTTCTACAGACGAGTTAGCACAAAACGTCATCGACTGGAGATCGACCTGGGTAAGCGAAATGCGCAACGAACCGTGGCGCTCCAAAATGGTGCTGTTCTGGCACAACCACTTTGTCACGGCGATCAACAAGTATCAGTGCCCGTCGTGGATGTGGCAGTATCACGAAGTACTGCAGACCTATGCATTTGGCGACTTCCGAGAATTTGTCCGCGCCATTGGCACTACCCCCGCCATGCTCGTCTATCTCGACGGTGTACTCAGTACCCGCTTCGATGCCAACGAAAATTACGCACGCGAGCTATTTGAACTTTTCACGCTCGGCGAAGGCAATGGCTACACGCAGAGCGACATCACCGAGGCCGCTCGTGCACTAACAGGTTACAACGGCTACACTACAGCCTGCGCGCCAATTAATTATGTGCCGCAGTTTCACGATCCTGGCGTGAAGACCATCTTCGGCCAAACAGGCAACTTCGACTACGACGACCTCATCGATCTGCTCTTTAGTCAACGTGCAGTGGAGGTGAGCAACTACATCTGCGGCAGGCTGTATCGGCACTTCGTCTCTCCCGATATCGACACCACAATAGTTGCTCAACTGGCAGCTACACTTCGTGCTAATAGCTGGAGTTTACTTGCTGTGTACGAGCAGCTGTTTAGCTCAGCACATTTTTTTTCACCTCCCTTATACGGAGTTCGCGTCAAGGATCCGTTTGAATTTGTAGTAGGCTCAGAAGAACTCTTTGCTAGTGATGCCCTTAGCAGCCCCACCCTCACGACCGCTGTTTGGTATGTGGCTGGCAATCTCGGGCAGTTGCTCTTCGAATTGCCCGATGTTGCAGGTTGGCCTGGCAACCGCGCATGGATCAACGCCAACACGATTAGTCTTCGCTATGAAGGCGCCGAACAGGTAATTTACCTCATTTACATCGCCGACAGATTAGCCCTCAGCGCTTGGGCCCGCACGCTCGATATAGTTGATGAATCTGATGTAGCAGAAGTCACTTGTGCAATAGTAGATTTTGTTTTGCCGCAAGGCCTACCCACTCAACTCGAATACGACAACGCCGTAGCAGCTATGCGCGGTGAAGTACCCTCCTACTACTTCGAAAATAACCTCTGGGATCTAGACTTTGAGTACGCTCCCGAGCAAATTGCAAGCCTACTCGTTTACCTGTTTCGCCGCCCCGAATACCAACTCTGCTAAGCATGGCTAAGCACACCCACACGCACGGAACACGGCTGCAGGATGAGGGTCACCACGACCACCACCTCAGCTCGCGGCGCACCTTTCTGCGGCAACTCGGACTTGTCACAGCAGGCACAGCACTTATTCCAGGAGCACCGCTACAGGCCCTCGGAAGCAGCAAACTCGCGCAGGCACTGCTCGACAATCCAACAGAGCGCGTGCTGGTGCTCATCCGCTTGAAAGGAGGCAACGACGGGCTCAATACCATCGTGCCCCTCTACGACTACGGCCGCTACCTCACTGCCCGCCCACGTATAGCCTATAGCCAGGCAAACTTGCTGTCGCTCACAACAGAGCTGGCTGTAGGTAATGACTTTAGCGCCGGCCACCAGCTGTGGCAGCAAGGAGCAATGCGCGTGGTCAATGGCGTCGGTTATCCTGATCCGAATCTCTCGCACTTCAGGAGCAGCGACATCATCACCACTGCGTCGGGTGCTATGGAAGTGTTGAGTTCAGGTTGGCTGGGCAGGCACTTAGACAATTGCTTCCCCGACTACCTGGTCAATCCGCCAAGTGCACCACCAGCTATACAAATCGGTGGCGCGGGCTCGCTCACCTTTACAAACGAAGAAAACGTCAGCCTCGCCGTCACCGTCAGCAGCGTTGAAGAACTCGTACGCTTAGCCGAAGATGGCGAACTTTACGAAACGGCCAACCTGCCCGACTGCCTCTACGGCGAACAACTCGGCTACTTGCGCGGAGTGGCCAACAGCGCCTTTGTCTTTGCCAGCGGCATAGAAACAGCTTATCAACAAGGCACCACCGGTGTGCAGTATCCTGGAGGCCAGCTGTCCAGACAGCTCGAACTGGTGGCAAGACTCATCAAGGGTGGACTCGAAACGCGCCTATTCATGGTGACGCTCGATGGTTTTGATACTCACGCTCAGCAAAATCAAAACCACCCAGCTCTGCTCGATCAACTCGGTCGCAGCGTGAGTGCCTTCTATAGCGACCTCCAACTCAGTGGCGACCACAACCGCGTGCTCGCGACTACCTTCAGTGAGTTTGGACGGCGAATCGAACAAAATGCGAGCAATGGCACCGACCACGGCACAGCCTCTCCCCAGCTGCTGTTTGGTCCCGCCCTCAACGGCAACGGCGCCCACGGTGCACTGCCCGATCTCGACAATCCCGACAGTGGCGGCAACCTCAACTTCACCACCGACTTCCGCTCAATATACGCTACGCTCCTGGAGCAGTGGCTGTGCATCCCCGCAGCTGAAGTAGACGGTGTGCTCGGAGGCAATTTCAACAGACTCAACCTCGGCTTTGACTGCCAGTCAATCTTTAATCACACACCCCGAGCTAGCATCGAAGCGGTTAGTCTACAGCGTGTAGGTGCAGCTTGGCACCTTGCTTTCCGGAGTAGGGGAGGGCTATACCGCCTCAGCCTGCTCGACTCCACCGGGCGCGTCGTCGCGAGCGAAGAGCATTATGTGGCGGCCGGTGCTGCGACTTTACCACTTGCTGCTGGCAATTTGCCAAGTGGGGCCTACGCGTATCGTTTGCAAGGTCCGGCCAACACCACAGCTAGTGGCATTGTGCCTCTGCTCAGGTAGGCTATCTTCACGCGGTGCCACTTGCCGATGTAGCCACATCCTCACCGCCGTCCATAGATAAATTAGAGCGGGCGCTGTTGCTGAAGCAGCTGCAGATCAACCGTTTGCTCAACATTACGCAGGCTATTAACGCCAACGTGAATGCAGAAGGCCTCTTCGCGATGTATGCCTCCCTGCTCAACTGGGAAGTAGGCATTCGGCTCATGGCCCTCTACTTTCGTCAAAACGGGAAGTGGAACTGCGCAGCTGAAATAGGTCTCTCCAAAGAAGAACGCGCGCACGACCTGTCAGCACATTTCGCGCGCTTCGGCTCTTTGCAAACCTTGAACCACGAAAACGATCCGCTCCTGGCGCGCTTTGGAGTGGTCATTCCAGTTACGCACAAGGAGGAGCCACTTGCCTATGTTTTTCTAGGAGATGTCGACGACTCGCCAGAGATGTACAACAAGGTGCAATTCGTGACCACCATTACGAATGTCATTGCGGTTGCCATCGAGAACAAGCGGCTCTTTAAGAAGCAGCTCGAGCAGGAGCGTTATCAGACAGAGCTCGCGCTTGCCACCGACATTCAGCGCTCGCTCATCCCGGAGTCTCTTCCGAAAACAGCTGTCTACGATATGGCGGCGCTCTACATCCCGCGTTTTGGTGTAGGGGGCGACTTTTATAGCGCAGAAACCTTTGCCGATGGCAAGCTGCTGTTTTGTGTGGCCGACATCGCGGGCAAAGGCACAGGCGCAGCGCTGCTGATGAGCAATTTTGAAGCTTCGTTTTGGACGCTGGCCCGCAGCTACCGACACATGGATTCCTTTGTGCGCGACCTCAATGCTGCACTCTACCGGGTGACGCGTGGAGACCGGTTCGTAACGCTTTTCGTGGGTGAATTTGATCCCGCTTCTCACAAGCTCACCTATGTAAATGCAGGGCACAACCCGCCGCTAATGCTGTGTGATACTCCTGAGCCAACAGCGCCTGTAGAGCTTGGGGCTGGCTGTACCTTTCTTGGAGCTTTCGAGCGTCTGCCACCGATAGAGACGGGAATATTCGATCTGAGCCGCGGCGGCACATTACTCTGCTACACCGATGGAGTCACGGAGTTGAGCAGCGAGGCAGGTGATATGTTTGGAGAGGAGCGGCTGTTCAGTTTTGCGGAAGCGCACTGTGGCCAATCAGCCGAGAAGTTTAACGAGCAGCTGCTCGAGGAGCTGACCGCATTTAAGGGCGAGGCAGAGTCGACAGATGACGTGACCGTCTTATCGATCAGCTTCGTCGGGGCCAAATGCTAACGTTCGCCGATACGGAGGTGTCGTTGGTCGGGAAGCACTGAACTTGCATCCCAGCTGCACGTACTTTCACTAGGTATGGGCAGACGGAGTCGTGGCACAAAATTTCGCAATCGCTCGCAAAGCGGTCCACATGCGCGGCGGCTCATGGGGATTGTCTTTGCGGCTACGCTGGGTTTTTGTGGCGTTCATCGCTTCATCCTCGGGCAGTGGCAGTGGGGGCTGGTGCATATTTTTTTCATGGTGATTTCGCTGTCGAACCCTTGGTGGACCGACATGTTTGGCGATACGCCCTGGACGAGTTTATCTGCTTTTATTGGTTATGCAACTGCGGTGTGGTGGATTCGCATGAGCGATGACGAGTTTGCTGAGCGCTACCTCGAGCCGGTGGAGGAGCAAGTAGAAGGTAAATACCTCAAGGGCAAGACCACCGTGCACCCGAAGGTGAAGTCGCGTCGTGCAAGGAGGAAGATTTTAGCTTCCGCCAAAACTCGGTACGATGCTTACGACTACCAGCAAGCTGCTGATCTTTATGAGGATGCACTCGATCTCGACTTGTCGGATGGGGATTCGCGGGTACTCGCCGCACGCTGCTATTCTTTGCTCGAAAATGGTGAGGATGCTTATCGGCATTTACGCAAGGCCGTGCAGCTCAAGGCTAGCAACCTCGATATGCTCAGCAGCGATGAGGGCTTTGCGTGGTTGCGTATGCAGGCAGATTTTCGTGCACGCCAACGGGTAGGCTTTGCTCCCTTAGCTCCGGGAACTCCACTACATTCGGAGCCAGCGCCACTGCCTTCACCAGAGCCGAATTTGCTCGATCGGCTCGAACAGCTAGGAAGGCTACGGGAGCGTGGGCTGTTAGATGACGCGGAATTTGCACGCGAAAAGCGTCGCCTCTTGCAGTGAGCCGACTTTTGCGGCGATATTCACCCGTACATGATCGCCAACGAACTCATCTCTAACGACATCATCCCGCTCCGCACCTCGGATACTGGTGATGTAGCCCTCGAGGCGATGCATGAGTTCTTCGTGCAGCACCTCCCTATCGTTAATGATCGCGAGCTGCTCGGCCTCCTCAGCGAAAATGATATTCTCGAAAACGATGTGAGCGAGCCCATCGGCAGTTACCCGCTGAGTCAGGCTTATGCCCGCGTGCGCTCGAGCGACCACCTTTACGAAGTGATGCGGCTGGTTGCAGAGTTTGACTTGACTGCCGTTCCTGTCGTGAGTGCAGACGGAGCATACCAGGGATTGATTAGTGCCGGCGATCTGCTGAGCTATTACGCGCGCACGGCCACCTTTACCGAAAGCGGCAGCATCATTTTGCTGGAGATGCAGCGCCGAGACTATAGCCTGGCTGAAATAGCGCGCATTGCCGAAAGTGAAAACGCAATTATTCTCAGCTCTTTCGTCGAGTCGATTGGGGATGGTAGCCTGCTCCAGGTCACGATCAAGGTGAATCTGCAGCACGTGGCGGGAATGCTGGCGACATTCGAGCGGTTTGGCTATGAGGTAAGTGGCACCTTTAACGAAGGTATGGCAGTAGATACGTTGCGCGAGCGTTACGATTCTCTGATCAACTACCTCAACGTCTGAGCTTATCCTTCGCCCCCGTGCACGTTTGCTCGCTACTGCTTGGCCTTTGGCGAGACGGTTTATGGGCGCGGAGTGTGGTGTTAGGAGTGGTTTTGGCGAAAGCCTGCCTCACCAGCTATGGCCAAGCCGCAGATAGCCTCACCTACTCGGAATCGGCCTACGCCGTGGTAGCAAACATGGTAGTGGAAGGCAATCGCAAAACCCGCGCGCAAATCGTGCTGCGAGAAATGAGCATCGGCTTTGGCGACACCGTGCAACTCGCTCAACTGCCTGCAATCAAAGCACGTCAGCGCCAACTGCTGCTCAACACCAGCCTCTTCAGCGAAGCTCAACTCATCGTCTCTACCCTCGACACCGCCGCACACCTGATGCGGCTGAGGGTAGTGGTGCGAGAAAAATGGTACTTCTACCCCGGTATCGAATTCGACCTCGCCGACCGTAATTTTAATGTGTGGTGGACTGAGCAGAACCACGCGCTCGACCGCATCAATTACGGTCTCAAGTTTAGGCACAGCAACATCACTGGCCGCGCCGATCGCCTTTCCTTGCTGTTGCAGGCTGGCTATACGCGCAAGGCCGAAATCCGCTACAGCGTGCCTTACATCAACCGGGCTCAAACCCTCGGTGTGAGCATTGGCATCCTCACTGATCGCAATCGTGAATGGTGGGTGCGAACCGATGATGCCCGCCTCGATTTTCTCGACCTCGATTCGCTCAATGTGCTCAACCGGCAGCGCTACCAGCTGAGCCTCACCTACCAGCCCGCAATTTATCATCACCACGAAATCCGACTGCAGTATCAAGCCAACCGCGTAGACAGCATGGTGGCTCACGTGGAAAATCCCAATTTTTTCGGCAGCAGCAGAGAGACTCAGCGATTTTTTAGCCTTCGCTATCAGTATACCCTCGACAAGCGCGACGTGCGGCCTTTCCCACTCAATGGCTACTTGCTCTCGACTTCTGTAGAGAAGCTGGGCCTGATGCCCAAGGCAGATATCAACCGCCTGCAGCTCGGGTTTAACATTAAGTATTATTTGCCCCTGCTACAGCGGTTCAACTTGGCGCTAGATGCGAGCGGGCGCACCGACCTCGTGCGCACGCGCGTGCCATATTTCAACAGGGTAAGTCTCGGATTTAAAGCTGATGTCGTGCGTGGCTACCAATTCTACGTTGTGGATGGTCTGGACTATGCTTTTCTTAAATCTACGCTTCGCTATAAAGTGTTTCAGACCAAGCTGAGCATACCGATAGTGCCCATTCTTGCGCTGAAGAATATTCCCTTTCAGTTTCACCTGGGCATACACGGCGATGTGGGCGGTGCCAACGATCCATATGATACCCCTGGAAATGTTCTGGCCAACCAAGTGCTGAAGTCGGCCGGAGTCGGTGCCTACGCTGTGTTATTTTACGGGAAGGTCATCCAGTTTGAGTTGACCCGCAACGACCTCGGCGAAACGGGTGCCTTTTTCAGCTACTCCCTCGGCTTCTAGGCTACATTAGCCGGTATGCAGGTTGCCGTGTATTCGCAAGTTCTCAAAGACGGTGACATCAGCTATGTGCAGACGCTCTTCGACGCCTTGCAAGCTGCTGGCATCAGCATCTATGTCTATGAGCCCTACTACATCGAACTCGAAGCTTCGGAAGTAAAGTTTGGTGGGCCAGTCGGGAAATTTGGCAGTCACCTCGACTTTCGCACGCGTCGCTTCGACTTTATGATTACGCTGGGAGGCGACGGCACGATCCTTATCGCCACCACGCTGGTGCGGGATACGGGGGTGCCGATCGTAGGAATTAATCTCGGACGCTTGGGTTTTCTCGCGAGCATCGAAAAGCGTATGATTACCGAGACGGTGCAGCTGCTGCGCGAAGGCTACTACGATGTGGTAGAGCGCGAAATGCTGGAGTTGGTGAGTGCTGACGAGCTATTTGGGGAGATGCGTTTTGCCCTCAATGACTTTACCCTGCTCAAGCGCGATACCTCTTCGATGATTACGATTCACACCTACGTGAATGGTGACTACTTGAATAGTTATTGGGCCGATGGATTAATAGTAGCTACTCCGACGGGTAGCACGGGCTATTCGCTGAGTTGTGGGGGTCCGATTGTGTTTCCAGGTTCGGGGAATTTTGTGATTACGCCGGTGGCGCCGCACAACCTCAACGTGCGTCCTATTGTCATCTCGGATGATAGCGTGGTGAGTTTTGAGGTTGAAGGTCGGGCGGAAAATTTTCTGTGCACCTTGGATTCGCGGCACGAAACTATTCATGAGCACCAGGCACCGCTGGCAGTACGTAAGGCTTCGTTTGTGACGAGGTTGGTGCGCATCAAAGACCGCAGCTTTCTGCACACCATCCGCGGCAAGCTGCATTGGGGTCAGGACGCTCGCAATCATTAGGCTTGCGCACCATCTTCGCGTGATGGAGATGATAGCACGGGTAGTCTGGGAAGGGCAGGTGTATGAGGCTAATTTGGCTTCTCCAATTTCTCTTGCGCTTCCGCTAAGACCGGATGTGTCGAGTGTGCGGGCCTGGCATGCTCCGCAGCTGCGGGTAGAGCCGGTACGGGTAGGCGAGTGGGTAGGCGCGGTGAGTGAAGGTGCGCCCGTAAATTTTATGAACCTCCACATCAATCCGCACGGCAATGGCACCCATACCGAAACTCTCGGTCATATAGCTGCTAATTGGGCCTCGAATACCGTGTTGAGTTTATTGCCTCCAAGCCCATTCGTGAGCATCTTGCGCAATGTACCTGTAGACGTACAGGAGGACGGTGGCCACATCGTGAACTGTGACAGCTTACGCCAAAACCCACCTACTGCTCCAGGATTGGTGTTGCGGGTTTTGACGAAAGTAGACCTGCAACATGACTTTAGCGAAACCGACCCGCCCTATTTCCGTGCTCGAGATTTGGCGTGGCTGGCAGACCTTGGCGTTCAACACCTGATTACCGATTTGCCTTCTGTAGATCGCGAAGTTGATGGGGGAGAATTAGCTGCGCATCATGCGTGGTGGCGTTATCCCACAGCTCCGCGACGAGGGGCAACGATTACGGAGCTAGCCCGGCTCGATACTTCTCTGGCGGAGGGACTGTATCTAACTTGGCTTAATGCGCTCCCACTAGCGATGGATGCAAGTCCTTCGCACCCATTGCTTTATCCGCTAACAAGCAGCCTAGCTGAGCCATTGAAACACCTTTAGCCTGTAGTAATTCCATGTCCGAGTCGCAGACCAATACGAGCCCGCTCTACCGCTCTTTCAAGTTGATTGAGGGCGAGAGTTATCGGTCCATCCTGCGTTTTGTCGAGGATCATTCGACCGATATCTCCTTGCTGCCTATTCGGGAGTATTTCGAGCTGCAGTATGCCTACGTAGCCGCTTTATTCGAAACCGGAGGTCACGCGCGGGTAGTGGAGTTGACGCACGAGTTGCTAGAGCTCTCGATTGTGCACTCGCTAATTCATGTCGACGGTGAGGATGCCTTCCGCACACTTTTATTTAGACGTGCCAGTAGCTTGTTTCACTTGATGCGCTACGAGCAATGTCTGCACGTGTGCGACCAGCTGATACGGCTGCATCCCGATTTTGCTGCGGCCACACTGCTGTACGAAAAAGCGCTTTACCAGCGTCCAAATAAGTGGGTCACGCGCGCTCGGGCCTTTAGCGTGTTTCTATTTTTGGCAGCTGCGACGCTCATAGCTGCTGAAGTGCTCGTGCTCGATTACATCCTCGACACGAAAGTCGATCGCAACTTCGCTCACCTGCGTAATGGCTGCTTCATCATTGGCTGGTGTCTGCTCCTCTTTGGGGATATCGGCCACCGGTCCTGGGCTTGGCTGCGGGTAAAGTCGCGCGCCAATCAGTATGCGCATGTGCGGCGCAATCGAAAGTAGCTCCTTCCGGCTCGCGGCCCATATTTGCGGCTCACCTAGTATTGTATTGACATGGAAGTTGAGGTTCAGTCTATAGCCAAAGCTGCGCTGCTCTACCTGCCCAAGGTGGTGCTGGCGCTGGTAGTCATCATTGTTGGCTTTTGGCTAGCTCGGCGGGCGGCGGCCATCATTACCCGAGGGCTGGCGAAGCGGGAGGTTGATGCGACAGTGTTGCCTTTTCTGCGTTCGCTCATTACTGTGCTCATCAAGGCGCTGGTGTTGCTTTCGGCAGCCTCCATGTTTGGTATCGAGGTGACGAGCTTCATCGCAATCCTTTCCGCACTCACACTGGCTATAGGTCTTGCGCTGCAGAGCAATTTAAGTCATTTCGCTAGTGGTCTGCTGCTGCTCACCGTGCGACCTTATAAGGTTGGTGATATTGTAACTATAGGAGGCCAGACAGGAAAGGTGGAGGCCATTCAAATCTTTCATACCATCGTATCGACGCCTGACAATCAGCGTCACATCGTGCCCAATGGTAAGGTGACTGGAGATACCATTACCAATCTCTCTGGTCAGGGTACGCGTGGAGTAGACCTTAATTTCGGCATTGCTTACGAGGATAATATTCAGGTGGCCCGAGACATCATTATGCAACACGTGCTGGCGCATGAGTTTGTGCTGCCCGAGCCGCCACCTACAGTTGTGGTCACAGCTTTGGGTGATTCAGCCGTCAATCTGCTGGTGCGGCCTTTTGTGCTTTCGCAAAACTGGTGGGCGACTAAAGTTCAGCTTACCGAGCAAATTAAGGTTGCACTCGATGAGGGTGGCATTACCATTCCCTTCCCGCAGCGTACGGTGTGGGTGCAAGGGGAGTCTTCGCAGCAATAGCGGTACGTACTAATTAATAATGATTGATGGAGGGGGCTGTTCGACAACTTACAAAATATCTTACTTTGGGGGTATGTATCAGCTTCACCCTCAGGATAATTCTCTTCCATCTGGCAGGTCTCGCAGGAAGCGCCCACATATATATCCAGGTGGAGCCACATTCTCGATATCGTTTCGGTTGGCGGGAAGTATAACACGTGCGGCTTTTCGGCGCGTAGAGGCGCTATACAAACTATACGGGCAGCGGATTCCTGCGAAAGCATATTGGGATGCCACGGCTGAAGAGCGAATTGGTTTTAGACAATTTTTGCAGGGAGTTACGGATCGGAGGAGTCTTAATGGTCGATTTTATCTGCACCACGATCCCGTCTGCCGCCAAATTTTACTAGACACGATAGCATTTAAGGAAGGCGAGCACTACGAGACCTTGGCGCTATGCCCGATGCCAAATCATGTCCATTGGGATGTTAGACACACAAGTGCCAAATGGCATATGGGCCAGCTTCTTGGCATGGTAAAAAGCTACTCTGCTAAACGCTCGAATGAGCACTTGGGATTAACTGGCAATCCCTATTGGGAAGAAGAATCTTGGGATAGAATCTTGCACACTCAACGCGAGCTAAAACACTCAATTAATTACACTTTAGCAAATGCTGAGCAAGCTGGCCTGGTAAAGCACTGGAAGGACTGGCCAGGAACTTATGTGCACCCTGAATGTGCAGCGTATGCGCCTGGTGGTCGCACGACTCCCGCCGGCGACCGGCATCGCTGAGGTGCGAAGCACCTTGGCGATAAATAGATAGTCTTGGCTGATGTGGTGCTGCGCACCACATCAGGGTAGTCGCCGGCGGGAGCCGTCCGACAACCTACAGATCAAACTTAATACCCTGAGCCAGCGGCACTTCACGCCCGTAGTTGATGGTATTGGTTTGGCGACGCATATATGCTTTCCAGCTGTCGGAGCCAGATTCACGACCGCCACCTGTATCTTTTTCGCCACCAAAGGCTCCACCGATTTCGGCGCCTGAGGTACCGATGTTGACGTTGGCAATGCCGCAGTCGCTACCCCATGCCGACAGAAACTGCTCCGACTCGCGCACGTCTGTGGTCATGATAGCAGAAGACAGCCCCTGTGGTACAGCATTTTGCATGGCTATGGCTTCGTCGAGGTCGGAGTACTTGAGCAGGTACAGGATTGGAGCAAAGGTCTCTTTTTTCACGACTGCGCTTTGGGACTTTACCTCCGCGATGCAGGGCTTTACGTAGCAGCCGCTCTGGTAGGCTCCACCTTCGATGCGACCGCCTTCAACGATGAAGTTGGCACCTTCAGATTTTGCTTGTTCGATGGCAGCTTCGTACATAGCAACGGCATCCGTGTCGATGAGTGGGCCGACGTGATTATTGGTATCGAGAGGATCACCGATGCGGAGCTGGTCGTAAGCTTGTACGAGAGCATCGCGCACCTTATCGTAAATGCTTTCGTGGATGATGAGGCGCCGAGTGGAGGTGCACCGCTGGCCACAGGTACCTACTGCGCCAAACACAGCTCCTGTCACGACTACTTTCAGGTCGCTCGAAGGAGTCACGATGATTGCGTTGTTGCCGCCCAGTTCGAGCAGCGTTTTGCCCATGCGGCTGGCTACTTCTGCGCCCACGATTTTACCCATGCGCGTAGATCCGGTGGCTGATACGAGAGGCACGCGGGTATCCTTGGTCATAAACTCACCGACTTTGTAGTCGCCGTTGATGATGCAGGAAATACCGTCTGGCAGCTCATTTTCTTCCATGACTTCAGCGAGTAGCTTTTGGCAGGCTACGGCGCAGAGGGGAGTTTTTTCTGAGGCTTTCCAGATGCACACATCGCCGCAGACGAGTGCAATCATGGAGTTCCAGCTCCACACTGCTACTGGAAAGTTAAAGGCGGAGATAATGCCGACGATGCCGAGCGGGTGATACTGCTCATACATGCGGTGGTTGGGGCGCTCGGAGTGGAGGGAAAGTCCGTAGAGTTGGCGACTCAAGCCGACGGCGAAGTCGCAGATGTCGATCATTTCCTGGACTTCACCCCATCCTTCCTGCAGGCTTTTGCCCATCTCGTAACTTACGAGTCGACCGAGTGCGTCTTTGTTTTCGCGGAGTTTGTTGCCGTATTGGCGCACGATTTCGCCGCGCAGTGGAGCAGGAGTTTTACGCCATTGCGCAAAAGCTTCTTGAGCGGCCTCGACGCATGCTTCGTATTGTTCGCGGGTAGTAATGCTGACTTTGCCGATCACCTCGCCATCTACGGGGCTTTTGCTGGTGAGCATTTGGCTAGATGCGTGGGCTTGGGTGCCGATCCAGGTGCCGGCATTGGAGTCGTCGAGTCCAAGTTGTTCGAGAAAAGCGTGTCGTGTTGCGGTGGCGGCCATGGTGCAGGTTGAATTAGGGTGCGCGAAGGTACTGCCTTTGGGGAGGGAATTTGTTCGTCCCACTTCTAGGTACCCGCGATAGCAAGGAGAAGGTCGAGGTGACAATAGCTTAAGACTCTACTTCTCATCATAAATTTAAAATTTCCGAGGGTGCTCAAGCTAGGCGCGCTCTTTTTCGAATCGGTCAAATCCCCTTTTTCAGCACCTTGAACAGGTAAACTGGCTAACATATTAATTGGCATTCACGTGTTCTTCTCCTACTATGGGCGGGTATTAGTAGCGAGTTGTGGTAGGATTGAGGGTGTGAAGACAAAGTTTTTTGACGACATCGTGAACAACCGCCTTGAACTTCCAGTTGAAGAGATAACAGTCCTAACCACTTTGGGGATGTTGTGGAACTTTTTCCAACCTAATCGGAGCTGTAAGGCTACATTTAATTTGACTTTAAAAAATCTGCCCTCCGCACAGTATTTCGTGATGATTGAAGGAGTTGAGCACAACCCACTGCGCATCATCGTGCAGTAAGCACTCCCACTCCGACAGCCTATGGCAAAAGCTGGTTACATCTGTCGATGTAGCTGGCTTTTGCCTTATCCTGAACATAAAACTATCGACGCCCAAATTGCTCCCATGAGACCTTTACAAAAACTCCTCATATCGTGTCTGGCGCTGTTGTCCTTGCCCATAATAAACCTGGCTCAGCCACTTGACCTTGCACTTTTTAATGGTGCTAATGGTACTAGTGCCGAGCCTCCGGGTTGGGATACGGTCTACACCCATGGTTGTCTTTCTTACCTCCCGCTTGCTAAGCGTGGCCCAGAACTTGGTGAACATCTCGACCGTTGGATTAGGCTTCCTGACCAGCAGGTCGATACAACCAATCACTATGATCCACTCCGAAATGGTCAGCATACAAGAAAATTCTATGAGGGTACCCAGGCCATCTTTACGCCTCCCGACGCTAATGGGGATACGCGTTTTTGGTTCGCAACAAATGGTATCCATACCTGGGACTCTACTATGCGACGGGTTACGCGGTATCCTCCAGCCCCTCTTCATGCAATAGCTCCCCCTTCTCCTATGGATAGTGAAGGAACCCAAGGCCATCAACGTTCGCTCATGCTGCCCGTGCGGGATACACCAGGAGTATTTCGGCATATTATTGCCGGATATCGAGATAGAACTAATTTACGAAGCTCCGGAATCATTGGTTCTTCTGATCGGCTTTACAACTACCGTGTAGATGCAAATTATGATGCTTCGCTGCCTGAACCACAAAATGGTGATGCGGGCCCAGGGCCTCATCTGCGATACTCACCTGATCCCATTGATCCGCAAGCCTACATGCGCGCGGTTGCTTGGGAGGGTGATGAATTACCCTACGACACCTCTCGCGTAGCCGCTATTCATGGCGAATTGCCGACGCTGTCAAGGATGATTGCTATTGCCCATGGCAACGGGCGCGACTGGTGGATCTTTGCTCTTGGAGGCCAATCTGCTCCAAGAGCTGTGGCCCTCTTCTTATTGGCAAATGGAGAGCTTTCTCTTCAATCGACTAATCCTGAAGGCATACCATTTAATCCTGCGTGGCATCATTATTTTCATTCTGGAATGAACTTGGAAATCAGCCATAAGGCTGACAATATTGCATTACATGCAATTTCTGAAACAGAAGCTCAATCATCTGTATTTTCTGATTATACGCGAGGAGGTATAGCATTGTGGGATTTTGACCGCTGTACCGGAGACATTTCTGAGGCTACCTACGTCGATGTGCAATATAGACTTACTGGATTAGACACACTGCAGTTTGATAGAGATCCTGAGATTGATGGAGGGAACGGAATTGCTTTTAGTCCCTCTGATCGATATCTTTACTACTCTGAAAGGAGCTATTTGGCTCGTTATGATCTAGAAGCTGTCGATCTACTGGCAAGTGAAGAGTTGGTCTGGATGCCCGATAGTCTCGTCAGCATTTGCTATGGTCCTGGGTACTATGTCAGCTTTAGCAATCTGCTTCGGCTTACCACTACACATACACCAGATCCTATCATGCTTTCGTATGGCGGCGGCAGTTGCCGCTTGGTTCCTGCTTTTGACAACTTAGATGCTCCAAATGTTGAAGATATCAATGGCGGCTGGGATGCCTTTGGTACGCCTTGCCTCAACGGAAATGCCTTCGTCAGCACGCGCTACCAAATTTATGATCTATCCGACTCCCCATGTGATACTTTGGGTATAGATGGGCCTACTGAAGGATGGTACGATCCCGATTATGTTGTCAGCACAACTGAAGAGTCGTCAACTCCTCAATCAGCCGGTATCCTGAGGGTATATCCTTCTCCTACCGCTATAGGGGCCAACTATTTCGTGGACCTTCCCTCGCCCCACGCTTCTGGACACATCGCTGTATTCGACCAAGCCGGGCGGCGAATATTACATCAACCGGTCTCAGGCTCGCAGCGAACGGTTGCTTTACGTGCAACTTCCTTGCGCAGTGGGCTCTATGTCATTTCGTTTACTAGCCCTAAAGGGCTCTGGACTGGCAGGCTGCTGGTAGTGGAGTGAGAATCACTCGCAGAAGATAATTAGCCAGGTTTTGTGGGCGACTCCACTCCGCTGGGCCGCTCCTCTGACTTTAGGCTGCTGATTTTGTCTTATCGAGAGAGTAGGAGCTACACGCCTATACGCCTCGCCCGCACCAGCCCATCCAGCCGTCAGCAGCACGAAGCAAGCAAGGCGAAACTTTAACTTTTGCCCTCTACTACAGCTGCTGCAGGACGCTTTTCTTTGTTGAAAATTGCGATTCCTGCACTCCAATGAAGGCACTAACTACCCTCGCCCTTACCTGCTTCTTGCTTGTCTTTACTGCATCCAAGCTCCTGGCTCAGGAGCTGTATCCTCAGCTACAGCCACTCGCCAATGCTGTTGCACATTATGTGGACCTTTTCCCCGCCACTGCCCAGTACGGCTTTGGCCTCGGGCGAGTAGACTCCGTATTCACTACGCAGGATAATGAGCCGGCGCTAGAACAAAAGCTACGACTTGATTGGTCACCAACGCAGTTGACGCTTGTGGATGAGCTCACCATTCCTGGACGGTTCGAGCAGACCTACACGTACATAATTCCGCTAAGCGACCAAGCTACTAAAGTCGATACACTTCTTGAGATAACCTACTTAACTTCGGGGAATTTCACTTTTCTCGATACTACTGCAATGATTCGCATTATAGAAAATAATAGACTGCAGCAGCAGATTAGTACCCTTGAGCATGAGGAGGATGGGATTGAATATTCTAGCCTGACTACTTCTAATCGAACTTATTCACCTGGTACTATTATTGAGGTGACTACTAATTTGGAAGAAGCAGATGGGGACACTTACATCATTGAAGACTCAACGGTCTACTTCTACAACACTGCTGGCTTTCACACCGGAGCTGAAACATACTTCAGTGAAGACAGTTCAACTCTATATGAATTCTTCTATTCATATACGATAGATGAGCTAGCTAGCAATCGTAGCCGGGTCACCTACTTCGATTCAGACCTTAACACAACAGGTCGTCTTGAAATTCTTACAGATGGTGAACTTGCAGGTATAAATACCTTAGACGCGACGTCTGACTCTACAGACTTTATTTTTGCAAGACTAGATGATGGCTCTGATGCACGCGTTCGACACTATTTGCGCAGAGACGGTTTCGGCCAATTCTCCAGGGACACCTGGTACTATTCTGCTTCAATCTCTACTAGCCGAACAGTACCGCTCGTGCAAGGCAATCTCCTTGGGCCCAATCCCATAGCCTCAGGACAGGTTGTGCAACTCGAAGGGGTTAGTGATCAAGCTACCCTTACTATTTACAGTGCACTTGGCCAGCGCGTCCTTAACATACCAGCTTCTGCGGGAGCCACTTTTGCCTGGCCAAACCTCAGCCCAGGCACTTACTATGTAACTTTGTCGAGCCCCGGACATGAATCCCGCGCCTGGACCTGGATAGGCCACTAAACTGACCTAATTTACCGACTAAGCATTTGTTTAGTCGGCGTGCGCATCCTTAGACACACTCTACATCTTCTCTTCGTCTGTTGCCTCTTCGGGTGCCAGGAGGAGACGGAATTCGTGCCCATTGCCCCTCCAGTAGTTCCCAAAACGTGGATAGAGCTCGACAATCTCTTCATTGACACCGACAGCGATATGTTGCTCGCGAATGTCGATGGAGCCCAAGCTTACGCTGATGGTTTTCTCTACCAGGGAGATACTATTCGCACAGATTCTCTAGTTGCAAACTTTACTGAGGGAGTTGCTTATCCTGTAGCGTATCGAGCACGCCAACATGCTTTGTATTTCACTAGTCTGCCCATCCTGTGTATTGAAGCCGCGGAGACTCTTACTAAAGAAGAAAAAGTTGGTGGTACAATGCTACTCGCTGAGCGTGGGCTGCCACCTCAACCACACGCGATAGGCATAAAGTTGCGCGGCGGGTGGTCGACTACTTTCCCAAAGAAGAGCTACACCGTAGAATTGTGGCAATCTCCGAGCGATGATGCTCGGGCCCCAGCACCACTGCTCGGCATGCGCGATGATGATGATTGGCTGCTCGATGCCTTGTACAACGAACCAAATCGCCTTAGAGACTACACTGCCCACGGCCTTTGGCTAGACTTTGGTCGCTGTACATCGCTGCCACCGGATGCGACCCCAGGCATTCAGCGCAAGTACTGCGAAGTGTTCTACAACGGCAGCTACCGTGGCCTGTACTACCTCGGAGAAAAGATCGACCGCAAGCAGCTTCAGCTCGAGCACTTTGATGGTCAGGTACGAGGCCAACTCTACAAGGGAGCTGCATTGAGCGGAGCGACGAGCTACCGGTACGCGCCTCAAGTAGACAGTACCCTCGACACATGGGATGGCTATGAAGTTAAATTTCCTAAGCAAGCAGACGAATACGATTGGAACATCCTGCGCGACCATATCCGCTGGGTCATTACAGCCTCAGCCCACGAATTCGAGACAGAAGTAAGCAACAGAATTGATCTGGCTAATGCCGTAGATTACTTCTTGTTTATCAACTTACTTGATGCGGCAGATAATGATGCAAAAAATGTATACACAGCCCGCGTCGATGCGGATGAGCCTTACTTTTTCTTGCCCTGGGATATGGATGGTATTGTTGGTACAGATTGGCAGGGAGAGCGCGTGAGCCAAGATGACAATTTGCACAGCAATGGCCTCTACACCCGCTTACTGCGGATGCCGGCATTTAAAGCTGACCTGAAGCAGCGTTGGCAGGACGTAAAATACAGTTTACTGTCGGTGGAAGCGCTAGTCGCTCGCTTTGAAGCTCATTATGTTTATCTCAAGCAGACAGGTGTCTATGAAAGAGAAGCAATTAATGAGGATTTAACTCAAGCCTACGACCCTCAAGAAGTAGAATATATTC
Organism: Saprospiraceae bacterium; assembly: GCA_965213735.1. GTDB lineage: Bacteria > Bacteroidota > Bacteroidia > Chitinophagales > Saprospiraceae > CALDTK01. The sequence continues at coordinate 2,292,765 of CBDCAB010000006.1, read as the reverse complement.
GCGCTTTTCTCCTCGAGCGATATGCCTTTCTCGATGCTTATATTTTAGCACTCTAAAGCTGCGTTTTTTCAGTAGCATCAACCTGCTACTGTCGCATCAGCCACAGCACCGCTTGGGCCTCTTCTTCACGGCCACTTTCATTGATATATTTAGCTCTTAGCGTAAACTGTGCTTGGGCAAGCAGTTGGTTTTTGTAGGTGCCATCCCATGCATCATCCATCTCATTGCCCTCGAATACTATCGTGCCCCATCGATCAACAATCACCCACTCAATATCATAAATCCCTTGACCGGTGATGCGGTAGGTATCGTTAAGACCATCGCCATTGGGGGTAAAAGCCGTTGGTAGATATAGCTTCGTCGGCTCATGCACGCAGATAGTGACTGAGTCGCGCGAGGTGCATCCACCCTCATTTTCGAGAAGCAGTTTTACCTCATAGTAGCCTGTATCCGCAAAACTCATAGTTTCGTTACGGCCTTGTTCATATGCTCGCGTACTGCCATCAGGGAAGAACCATGTGCCCTTCGTGGCGCCCCGACTTCTGTCGAGCAGCGTCACCCCATCGCTGCCAGGTAGAATACATTCTGTGGGGCTGGGGCTAAAGGAAGCCGCTACCACTGGCCAGCCTGGAAGTCGCGCCTCGAGCTGGTGGGTGCAGCCTGTTGCTTCATCCAAGACTTCTACATCATAATATCCGGGAGTTCCGGCATAAAACTCGCCAAAATGCGGACCCCCAGGCACGTACCACTTCACTTCATAGCGCGAGCTACCAAGCGGGATCACCAGTGTGGAGGTGCTGTCGGTACTGCACACTGTATCGCCTTCGTCTACGTCGGCATCAACTTGCGGGTGGACCACCACGGGCAGATTGAGCGTCACATCGTTGCTGCAGCCATCGCTTAGCGTAGCACGGTAAGTGGTGTTTTGCTGAGGGAGCACCTGTCTTTCGTAAAGTGGCCAGTTTGGCAAGTCACTCCAACGCACTTGCCAGTCGCGTTCCATTCCACCAGCAGGAGCAACTCCTAGACTGGTTCCATCGCCAAAGCAAAGGGAATCCGTGTAGGGTTTTGCCGAAAGGCGAAGAGGAGGAAGAACCTCCAAACTAAAGCTATCAATATCCTCACAACCAGGTGTTCCGGCCCTAAGCACCACGTTGTGCAGCCCCTCACCAAGCGCGGCAGGAGACAGGTTTTGCGGAAGCGTACTTCCTGCCTCACTCAGCAATGTTGCAGCCGGCGTCAGCTCTAGATTCAATAAGCTGTCGCTAAAACATGCCACTGCAGCAGGTGCCGTAAAGCTTAAATTAGCAGCTGCAGGCACGAGAATATTCGCGGTTTGCCTGCAACCCTCCGCACTAAAAGCAGAAATTTCGTGCAAGCCAACACCAGCCTCCTCCACATCAAAAATGCCATCGATGCCATTGATGATGCCCTGGCCGGCCCACTCCGTATTGGCCGCGGCACTGCTGAGCTGCACCGGATCAGAACCTACGCAGAGGGTGTCGCCATACCACTCCGGACTCTGACCCACCTGCACCCAATTGTGCGCTTCGCAAGTATTGGCAGTGTAAGTAATTTGATGCAGGCCCAGCCCCGCAACGCGCGGATCGAAATATGCGCGACCATCATTGGCGTAGCTAACGCCCGAGCCACTCCAGCGACCGACATCTAAAGGACGCTGAAAAATCCGGCCCCCGGGCGTAAGTCGCATCGGTGCATCGTCGGTGCACATCTCCAGCGTATCATCCTGCGGACGGGTAAACGTGAAATATACAGAAACAGTCCGCCGATCGGTGCAGCCATTAGGCGCGTGATACGTGAGCGTATCGGAGCCTTCGCCAAACAAGCCGGGATCGAAAAGTCCATCAGTAGGATCAATGATGCCACGGCCATACCACGTGCCTCCAGCGGGCCGCCAATTGCCAGGCAGTATGCGCGGGTCTTCAATGGGGCAAGCCGTAAAGCCATCGAAGGCGTCGATCTCCTTGACGAAAATTTCGACTTCACGGTCGGCGCAACCTTCGGCAAAATAGTTGAGCGTATGCGGCCCGGCACCAGCACTTCCGGGCGAAAACCAGCCACGGCTACCGAAGCTCATGCCTGGTCCCGTCCACACTCCACCACGAGGACTGATTTGCAGCGTTACCCTCGGCACGCTTTCGCAAAACGTGTCCTGCACTATTGGTGTCTCTATGCCAACATGAATATCTTTCGAGCCACTGCAGCCATTGGGATGCGTGTACGTAACGCGCCAGGTGCCTGTATCTCCGGGTGGCGTAAAGCGACCATCTGAAGCAATGTTTGGCCCCGACCAAACACCTCCCGCAGGCGTACCTCCCGACACATCAAAGGGATTGGCTCCGAGGCAGGCACCATCGTCTGTGCCATAATCTAAAGGAGTGAATGTGTAGGTAACTTGACTCGTACAACCATTGGGCGCTGTGTAAGTAATAATATCGCTGCTGCCATCGGTAAGCTGGGGATCGTAGAGTCCTTTTGAGCGGTCGTAACCATAGAAAAGCCCAGCGGCATCCCATTCGCCGTGAGGCGGTAAAGCTCGTAATTCAAAAGGCGCAACCGATTGACACATGGAGCGATTGCCGCCTACGATTACAGGCGATGGCAGCGGCTCAACCACGATACTAGCCGTAGCAGCATTGCCAGCTGCATCCACCACATCTACCCGCACCGTGGTAGCGCCATTTAATGGACCGATACGTACTGTATCAGCCCTGCTGGCCACCGGACTCCAGGTGTAGCGATAGGTTCCCCGAATGCCACCACTTACATCAGCAGTTATACGTGCAAAGTCTCCGCTGCACAGCCCTTCATCATCGTCTACAGATAAGCGTATGGCAAGTGGACAGCCCTGCAGCCGAAACTCCACCTCGCTGTACAAAATATAGGGCGTAGTGCAGTAAGGTACAATCGTGCGTAACTCGAGGGTATAGCGCCCACTAAAATCAAGTGCCGGCGCAAACCGCACCCGAAATTGCGTAGTGCTATCACCATTACAATTTATTGCATCAACACTCGTGATATCCACAATTTTAGGTCCGGTAAGTGCAACGGCACCTACGTAGAGCGAGTCGCAGTGCACTGGCCGATCTAGCTCGATAACTAGCTCTTGCAAGGGGCAGCTAGGCACCGTAATCAGCGTCAAATCAGGTGGCGTTGGAGGCGAAAAATTAGAGGTGCGCCAAGTTGCGCGCCACCCAGGCTCGGCGACGTTGGCATCCGAGCTAAAGTGCACTGTCAAGCAGCCGCTCGTAGCGATAATGGTGGGAATAGTAACCCGTCCGGAAAATGGTCCGGCAATTACGGGTGCAGTATTATCAGGTCCATCATAAAAAGTTATAAAATCATAATCCTCTTCGGAATGAAAGAAGTTAAAATCCAGTAAAATATCATCGGCGCCAGTAATGCAAATGGTAAATGTATAATCCTCATTGTGATCATAATGACCAGTAAGATCGCCCTGCTCGGAGTCATAAAGCACGCCTTCGCAGTCAGTCACAGTCGTATCCTGCATAAAATACTCCGGCTGAGCAGAGGCTTGCGTACTCATACTTACTAGCACCAGCGCCACAGCGTATAGTTGAGCTATGTAGGTGCGCCACTTCACGGCCGTGCAACGGTTATAGCTTCAGTCTCGATGTGATTGCTCTCATTGCCTGCGCGATCGGTGAGCCAACACTCCACCACAAAGGCCTCGGCAGGTGCATTGCCCAGCACGAAGTACGGCCCGAGTTTGACGAGGAGCGTGCCTTCAATGGAAAGCGCTTCACCATTGGGAGTGAGTTGCTGTAGTGCGAATGCATCCGGCTCGTCGAGGCGTTGGTCGAGCACAAACAGCATTGAACTTCCGTCAAAACCACCTAGGTCACCATCACCATCCTCGTAACTCAGCGTGAGGGTCAGCGTGTCCGCAAAACCTACGAGTGCAGTACTCGACTGCTGTGTGAGGGCGATGCGCGGCGTGGTTGAGAAGCGGGCATCATCGCTTTCCTTGGTGCAGCCCAACAGGAGTAGCCACAGCGTGAGCACAGATATGGCGGGCGCTTTAATCATTCGCTGCGTTTTGCGCCCTCGGCAATCCAGCGACGTATCCAGGCGATGTAGGTGTCGCGGTGCATATTGTAATCGCTGTCGGGCTCGAGGACGAGGGGCATGATGCCGGAGTTGCCGTCGATATCTGCGGTGATGCGGGTATAGAGTTGGGAGGCTTCTATATTACCGGGCACTACGCGATATTCATAGCTGTCGGCTGGATCATTCTTAATGACGGGATGATCAACCAATGTTGCGTAGCTAGAAGCCAGCGTGCGAAAATCCGGTTCGAAGGTGCCGTCATGACAGCCGGCATTGGCGCAGGTAGGGCGAAAAATGCGGTCTTGTATGCCTGCTAAGCCCTGGTAGCTCAGCTCCTGAGTGCTGGTGTCGCCGCCTCCTCCAGTGGTGTCAGGCTCGAAAGGATTGTCAGGCTCGGCTTTGTCGCAGGCAGTAGCCATCAGCAGCAGTACTGTCGCGAGCGGAGCTATGGCATGAGTGAGGTTGCGCATTACATTCTGTCAAACCAGCTGCGGCCGGCAGCATTAACGAGTCCTGTCGCGCTCACTTCGGGTTTAATGCCTAGCAAGTCTGCGACGGTAAGTACGGTGTCTGCTGCATCGCCGAGCGGATTAGCTGCGCTGCCGAGGCTTAGTCCAGCGTCGATGTTCGGGCCTGCCATCATGCCGAAAATTCGGCGCGCGTTCGCATCCGAATCATGATCGAAGGCTACCCAATCATTAGCATCGAGCACGCCATTAGGCTGAGCGTTGCGCCCGTGCTCTGGCACTACTACCAGCGCGGTATTACCCGCCATATCGGGTATCTGTGTCTGAATATAATTCCACAAAAAACCTGTGCCATGGTCGGCTCGATGCAGTGCTTGCAGGTAGCTCGTAAAGTCGTTGTGACAGGTATCGGCACTGCTCATGTTGATGACCGTGAGCTTAGGTTTGAAGTGCCGCATTACTTCGAGTGCGTAGCCTACGGTGCGCAAATCATCGTTATCATTTACCGGCGGGAATGGCACCAGTCCACGCTGAAGGCGATCGAAGGTTTGCTGAATAAATTCTTTGATTTCATTTTTCTCGGCAGGTGTGTTTCCGAGGGCGTCCAGTTCGCTCGTCGTTCCGCTTTCGCCAAAACGCTGATTGAGAAAGGTCCGCATCTGCTCCACTGCGGGTAGTTCTTCATCGGGGTGAAAAACGCCCGCATTGCGGGCGTGGGCCTCTCCTTGCGCGCCGAAGGTGACGTTGGGGATGAGCATGTTGGCACCGTAGCGAGCGCCGTAATCGCGGTGGCCAGAGTGGTTGAGCAACGGCACTGAGCCGGTGAGGCCATTGCCGATAAACCAGGTATCCGTTGCTTTTGCGCCTGCGTGTCGGCGCAGGTATTCGAACATGGTTGGATGCTCGGGGCGCTCCTGCAAACCTTGGGTGGTGCCGTAGTGTCCGCTGATGGCCGCGCTAAGTCCTACGTAGTGCCCTGTTGCTGCTGCCGAGTAGCGCATTTCTGGCAGCATCGTGCCTTGTCTATCAAGAGGACTCGTCAGTAGCTGCGGGATGGGTATGGAACCCGATGCGGAAGTGCCATAAACTACCTTATCGTCGGGCGCACTGCCGGTGAGCAAGTTGCTCATGATGTTGCCCTCGATGTTTAGGCCCTGACTGTCGGCGAGGTAGCGTTGGAGAACAGCTTCCTGCTGCCGCACCCCTCCTGCAAACAGTACGACCACTACATGCTGAGCGAGTTGCTGTCCGGTTTTGGCGAAAGCGCGACCGCTAGGCAAAATATAGGGCGCAGCAATGACTCCACCTGTTGCCAGAGCCGTTTGACGGAGGAAGTTTCTACGTGAAAGGGGCATCAGTAATAGCGGTATTCGGTAGCCGTCACGAAAGCAAAGACAATTTGTGCGACGTCGACGTCGGGATGAGTTTCGAGGTAATTGACCCACCAGCTCAGCTCTGCTTGCGTTGCATCGCGTACGTAGAGGCGGCGGTAAAGTGCGGTGATGAAAGCTTCGGGATCGTTGCGCAACTCGCTGGCAGGAGGGAGCGCAGCGGCTGAATCACTGACCATTTTGGCCACGACGAGCTCGATGGCCACTTGACGATCACCGATGCTACGCAGCAGCTCGTCGAGCGCTACTGCTTCTCCCGGAGGTAGCGGCGCCTGGTAAATGTGGTTGTAGAGGGTCTGCAAAAACTGACGTTGGCGCTTAGCGCGCGTTTTTGCATCATCATTGACGCCAATTTCAACCTGCTCGAGCTCGTACGACGTAGTCTCTTCTGTACAAGCCGCACAGCAGAGCAGGGCGGTTGCAAGGGTGAGGCACTTAAAATCCTGCATACTCGTCGCTTTGCATCACGCTTCGTTGGAGCTCCAGCACATTGCCGGTGGCACGAAGTGCGTCGAGGTGAGAGAGGGTTTCTGCAGCTGTGGGTCGGCGGGCCAACAACTGATCGTACTGCCAGATGACGATGCCTTGCAGGGCGCCTTCACTTTCGGCAACGATGTTGATGTAGTCGGCTTTAGACGCTCCCATACGAGCGAACAGCTCGGCGGATTGCGTGTGCTCTACCATCGCAAAGCCTGCATCAAACTCGGCATTGGTAGGGTAGCGCCACAGCAGGTTGTCAAAGCTGGCGCGCACCAGGTTGAACGAGCCCATGTTGATTTGATCGTACACCAGGTTGTGTACCGACAGGCGCTGAAGGTCCATTAAGCCAGCCCTGCCGGCGAGGTAGTCGGCTTGCCAATCGAGTAGAGCCTGCAGGCGGGCATCATCGTCTGCACTTCCTTGACCTATGAAGCGGGTGGATATTTCGGCATCTGGAAAGCCTTCTATAAAGCGGGCTTTAGCTGCCTGATAGAGGTTGAGGGCATAGGCAGCTCGGTGATCGGGACTTACTTGCAGCTCTTCCACGAGTGCTAGACGGGCCTCTGCGCTGACCTCAGCTGCTCGCAGTTCTGCGCTGCGTGTGGCGATTTCGGTTTCACTTGGTGCTGCACCAATTAGGTCGACGTAGCACCGAAAGATGTATTGATCGAGCGCTGCTTGGCTGATGCGGGACTCACCTTCAGGAGCGGGTGCGGAGACTACCACGTGTTCTTTCGCGCACCCGACGAGCACCACACTCAGGGTGAAAAGCAAGGGCAAAAGATTGGAGTAGTTGAGCTGCATTAAAACCTAAACGACTGACACTTAAGGTATACGTAGCCCTCCACGGCTGGTTGCGCGGAGTGCTGTGGGCGGGGAAAATCTAAGGTAATGGCTGAGCGGCGTGGTTGGGGTTAATAGGGATTGAATGAGCTGCCTTGATCTGGGTAGGGGAAGGTGTAAGTTGACTTTGGTCCGATGGAATGGCCGTGTGGATGCTTCTCGTGTGTCTGTATAGTACGTATTGACAGTGTATCAGAATCGCAAGTTGCTCTTGGGCGTGTGGGTTGCACACTAACGTGCCCAGCCCCTAGCCCCCAGCCCCTAGCCCCCAGCCCCTAGCCCCCAGCCCCCAGCACCCAACTCCTCACCTCTCTTTTTCCTGTTATTTTTCTGTTCTTAATTGCTTTTGCAGCTTCAAAAGATTAGGCTACCAGTCCGGCCGACGTCGTCCCACCGCGCAGGAAGAGCCGCGGCATTTTGATGACATATCTATTAGGGTAGCTCGGTTGAACGACGTCCACTGTCACTTCTCACCTCCCGCAGCGTTAGCGGTCTATTCTTCTGTTCTTAATTCCTTTTGCAGCCCTAAAGGATTAGGCTACCAGTCCGGCCGACGTCGTCCCACCGCGCAGGAAGAGCCGCGGCATTTTGATGACATATCTATTAGGGTAGCTCGGTGGAACGACGTCTATTTTTACTCCAGAACAGCAGTCCAGCCTCCAGCCTCTCATTTCTCGCCTCTCGCCTCTCGCCTCTCGCATCTCACTTCTCGCCTCTCACTCTCACTTCACGCCTCTCGCCTCTCGCATCTCGCATCTCACCTCTCACCTCTCACCTCTCGCCTCTCATTTCTCCCTCCTTCTTTTCCGGCCGACGTCGTCCCACCGCGCAGGAAGAGCCGCGGCATTTTGATGACATATCTATTAGGGTAGCTCGGTTGAACGACGTCTATTCTGATTGCTGATATGTTATAAACAATTTGGCTTTGCCCTCTCACCTGACCACATTCATTTGGTCAGGTAATATGCTCAATGTGCGGGGGTAGCAAATTCTTTTCGCTTTTGTCTGAGTATGTAGCGGTGTCGGAATTCGCTATAGCGGGGTGGCTCATACAGTTGAAGCCTTACAGCACGTTGGGATGGCATGTCAGGGTGGCACGTCACTGCCGCACGGATTTATTGCACGTCACTACCACCAAATGGGAAGCCCCCAGCACCCAGCACCCAGCACCCAGCACCCACCTGACCACAACATTGTGGTCAGGCCAGCACCCTACATGCGGAGCTAATACACGATGAAGATTTCAGTCTTTGCATCTTTGGCCCTATGCAAATTCGAGTCTTTCTTTTCGCAGCTGCTCTAGGATTAGCAGCTTGTGCTTCATCACCTGACGCTAGTGCTGTGGATATAAATGCATCAGCTACTCCCGGAGAGCAGATAGAGGCCTACTTGGACGCTAACGGAATCGAAGATGAACAGACCACCTCGACTGGTTTAGTCTATATCATTGAAGAGCCGGGTGGAGATGCCAAGCCGACAGTCAACGACAATATCACTATCCACTACAAAGGTTACTTGGTGAATGGGCAGGTGTTCGATCAGACCACGGATAGTCCGCGCACTTTTGGTCTGAATCAGTTGGTGCAGGCTTGGCAGGAGGCTATACCACTCGTAGGTCGGGGAGGAAAAGTTAAGATTCTTGCCCCGCCAAGCACCGCTTACGGCAACCGACCTCCTCCAGGCACTGGCATTACCCCGACAAGTGTTCTGGTATTTGATATCGAGCTGATCGACTTTTAGCACCTTTGTCGGATGGGACGACGATGCTTACTCAGCTACGCGCTTTGCACTTTTCTGCTGCTGAATGCCTGCACGAGCGACGATGATCAGCCGGATTTGCAACCAATTGTCGATGCTACGTGGACTGATATTGAGGTCACTCCTCGCTCGGGCACTCCACAGGAGCAAATTGATCGCTTCGTGGCGGCCAATAACATGGACACGATCGTCTCTCCAGAAGGCTTGGTCTACGTGATACAAGATGCGGGCAGCGGCAACAAACCTACTCTTGATTCTGTAGTCATCGCGCGGTACAAGGGGTACTTTACCGATGGAGATGTGTTCGACTCAACTGATGGTCGTCAAGCGAGCAGGTTTCCGCTCAACCGGGTGATTGAGGCTTGGCAAGTGGGCTTACCTCTCATTGGAGAAGGCGGTCGCATTTGGATGTTGGTGCGTCCGCGGCTCGGTTATGGATCAAGTGGCAATGCACAGGCTGGGATAACGGGGGATAATGTGCTGGTGTTTGAGATTCAGCTTGATGAGGTGGAGGGTAGTTAGGAGGTAGAATGTGGGAGTTTCCGACGCCTTAAATGGATGGGTGATTAAGCTGCTCCTCCAGCTCTAGGTCTCTTTTGACGCAGTTTAGTCAAATCCTTTTTATCTATGTTGCCAAGTTAGTTCGGCATGGGCTTTACATCATTAGGTTTTTATTTCCAGCAGCTCGTGGCCGTACTCCTCCTGAGCACCAACCTTTTCGCTGCGCCAGCTACCTTTTCAGGCGATACAGCTTTCGTCGATAAAAGTCTGTGCTTGCTTGACTTCTCCCTGATAAGCGGCGCTTCGCGTGTTGCAGCAGATTTAAAGGAATTTTGTCCCGCTGACTGTTACCGCCTCATAGACTTAAATGCAGCTGTGGCGTGTCGCCCTGCCACCACCCTCTCCCAAGCCATTGAGCAATCCGATCTCCTCACCGCAGGCCTTGGAGCAACAATTCTAGAGTCCACCATTTTAGAAGGCAGACTCGCCATTATCGCTGTTAATGTTCTCGCCGATGTCATAGACTACATCGCTAATGCACCGCCAGATTGCATCGGTAGCCGTGGTCCTCCACAGCTCCGCGCAGCAGCTGGTACCTTCTGGGCGGGTCTATTGCAGGAGATGCTCGGCTCGACACTCATCAATGGGTTCACTGAGCTCATTGGACCAGTAGCTAAGGCGGCTGCTCCCGTTGCCAAGAAGTACCTCAAAGCTGCCAAGGAAAACCCTACGACGCTGGTCAAGGAGCTGATTCCTACGTTAAAGCAGATAGTAGGGGATATAAAGGGGGCGGTTGGGGCGTGGAAGACGATGATAGATTTTCCGGGGGTAAGGAACGTCCCTTTCAATCTTGACGCAGTTAATAGTTTTCAAAGCGCCTTTCCCAATCGAATAAATGAGCTTAAGGATGCAATTACCGCATCCACAAATAAGGATCGGTTTTTTGCTTTTCTGAAACGAACTAACAAGATTGGCTTTGGTCCGGACGAAAGTTTGTATGCAGCTGATAGGGCTAAAAACGTTTTAGTCGGCAACTCCTACGTGCTAAATCCGACAAGGCGAGTATCAACCGAGTTGCATGTAACACCATCAGGTAAGGTTAAGCTGGATCCAAATTCGGGTGACGCTATGAACGGCCAGTACATGTATGTTGTCGACGAATTTGATAACGTAGTGATAGGGCAGAGAGCTACCGCCCCACCTTTTAATGGCTATGCACCTCATCCTTCGCTAATTGGAGGAGAGAATCCTATGGTACAAGCCGCTGGCATGGTTGAGTTTAGAGCTGGTAAAATATACAAAGTGGATAACGCTTCAGGTCATTTTTAGCCCTCAGCCTCCTCACTGAGCAGTAGCCAGTCAACATTTGAGGCAAGCTTTGGACAGAACAGCTTTGACAGTAATTTTCAGGGTTATGTGCCAATCACACTTTAGAGACATTCAGCCAGGCTGTTGGGTGTACTTCGACTGGGCAGGCTACACCTCAGGGTTGAACCATATACTAAGTAGCCAATCTTCACTAAGTCCATTTTCATATGCCAAAGTAGTAACTCTCAAGGAAGAGGCATTAGAGGTACAAACGACCGCTGGAGAAATAGCAGTAATAACTTATAAATCAAGTATTAGAAAGTTGCCGAATCCCATAGCAAATATCGGAGAAGAAGTTGTTGTTTCGGCTGGTAGTGCCTCAGGCTGTACAGCGAAAATCGATTCTTTTTTTTGGCATCACAAGGATAGTGAATTTAAGTATACATTAAAGATCAATGGAAAAAGGAAGTCAAGAAGATACAGCGCGAATGACTTAAGCGTAATAAACTAGCTCCTGTGCTTTCATTGGTGATTAAGACATCGAGATGTTTAATGGCGCCGAACCTGTCACGGGGGCCTTATGAGTCCAGTGGCGCGCATTCTATGGATCTGGCTACTGATAGATGAATTAAATGAAACCCCTGACATTGCTGCCTCGTTTAGGCACAGGAAATGTTAAAATTATTGAGAGAGAGCTAGGGCACACTTTAGATTCGGAGGTGCGAGACTTTCTAATGTGGCATGCTGGGCTTAGCTACGAAGAGAGGTATTTTACAGATAATGCTTTGCAAGAGTGGGAGGTGTCTCAGTTTAATTTTTATACAGACATGATCGGCCTCCTCCGCGAATATATAAAAATTGGCTGGGGAAATCTGCTGGCGTTCGCGCACGATCCCGGTGGTTGGCATTTTTGTCTGAGTTTTGATGAGGATACTTTCGGAAAGATCATCGTGAACCGATGGACCGATCATGCACCGGAGGAGCAGTTTGTGGTTATTGCAGACTCGTTTGAGGAGTTCATTTGTGGCTTAGAGCCCCGCCGAGAGCAAGCAGCTTAAGCTATCGCGGGTGCGTAATTGGTGATGAAGTCGGGAAAGCCACTTATGTATGAGCAGCTTCTTTGCTAGAGCTAACAGAGAGCCCTGTCACCGCCACCAAGTTATCCGACGAGTGGGAGGCGTTTTAATTTGAAATTATCTGCGAGGCTGACAGATTTGGGGGCCGCAAAACTTCCCCTCCCTCTCCCAAATTTCCTCCCTATCTATGTCGCCTCGATCACCGTCCATGATCATCTCACCTCCTAGCCACCGTTACCTCCAGCTGCTTCTAGCCGCGCTCCTCCTGAGCACCAGCCTTTCCGCTGCGCCAGTTCGGTTTCTTGGCGAGACAGCTTCTGTTGCTAAAGGTATTTGTCTGCTGCCTGCTAGTTGGCGCTTTACGCGATGCAGCCATTACGCCCCTGCAAGTCAAGCACCTAGCCTTCAACCAAGGCCATAAAAAGTTCAAATCAGACGTCCCGGTAAGTTTCATATCATGCAAGTAATTAGACGCACCAAATATTTAAAAATTCTACTACTGTATATCTTTTATAATTTGTTTATCAAGGTATTTTTTATTCTTTGTAACGATCTTATATTTGCAGGTATACCACACTATGTAAATGATGATATATATTTGCAGTACAAAGGCCCTAGCGTACTTCGTAATCTCGGTATACTTATATCTTTGAGCTTAATTTTTGATTTAATTTGGCTCCTTCCGTACACACTGATGAATGCATATGTTTTTTACAGACTTATAGTTCTTTCCAAATCAGAAAGTCGTTATGTTTCAGCGCGCATGAGTTTTACTATACTGTTGCTTTATTTCATATGGTGTATGGTCTATTTGGGTATATCAGGAGTGCATTACCTTACAAGTACTTCTCAGAGAATCTTATTCGGTCCTTGTGCTCCATATGGTAGTTTTACAATCACCTATTTTCTCCTAGGGAACTTCGTTTTCTTACTTATCTTTGTGCCGCTGTGGAATAAGTACTTGGGGTCATGGATAAAGAAGTAAATTGTTTGTTTCAGAAGATACAAAACTCATCTCGCCATGATATTCTTCCAGCTAATTAGACATACTGTTCGCTGCGGCATCTATTTGCTCCTCCTCAGCTGCACCCTCACTGCATCAGCGGAGTGCTGTTTCCGCGACACGACCACACATGTTTCCCCTAGCTGTCTGCTTGACTCCTGCCTACTTAATGGCTCTTCAAGAGTTGCTGTAAAGCTGCCGGAGTCGAACAATGAAGATTATCACCGCCTCGTAGACCTAAATGCAGCTGTATCGATTAAGCCCCCGCAGGCCAAACACCTAGACTTCGAACTTGTCTATGAAAAGCTCAAATTAAATGCGCCTGTAAATTTTCTATCATGTCATTAAGAACGAAGAATAACATCCTAAAAGTAATTCTGGTATACATTTTTTACAATCAATCTCTAAAAATATTCTTTGTAATAACTAATAATCTGCTTTATATAGATTTTCCAGAACATAATATTAGCAAGGATGTATTCCTACAACACCAGGGAGAAAATCTTCTAATGAAGTTTGTTTCACTTATCTGCGTAAATATTTTCAATGATTTGTTTTGGGCACTCCCTTACACTATTATGAATCTATATATTTTCTCAAAGCTTCTACGAAATCTTAATACGGGGAACAAATATGTTTATCACCAGATGAGTTTTATTATTCTAACTATTTTTACTCTCTACTGTGTAATTTATTTGTGTTTTATTGGATATGACTTATTATTTTCTGATTCTTACCAGGCACTAGACAGTCCTTATGCTCCATACGGTAGTTTCACTATCACTTATTTGCTCTTAGGAAACTTTGTTTTTTTACTCACATTTCTCCCGCTGTGGAACAAGTTCATAGGGTCATGGATAAAGAAGTAAATTTACTGTATATCTGACTAATATGAAAAATCTCCTTCGCCTCTTAATCAGTTGAAGCCATTAAACATCTAGAACGTCTTGTTGTGTGGTGGCTTGAGGTTAGTAGAAAAGTAAATGATCAGATAACCACCTCTATACTACTTACCGAATTTTGTCTATTTCTCCCAGTTCCGCACCCATTTACAAGGCTTGTCACCCTTTCCTACCACAAGTCTTTGTAGCTCTTTAGTAAGCCACTCCCTGCGGTTGATGTCGTAGACTTTCCAAATCATCAGCAGACTGGACAGCACGGCACGAATGCTCGCCCCCCTAATGCGATCCAGCAACGGTCGTCCCGGTGGAATCCACACGTTAAGAATTTTCAGACTGATGCTTCAACCAAACCCATTCCTCCCTATCTATGTCGCTCCACTCACCCTCATGCTCCTCGCGCAACTAATCCACCGCCCCCTCCACCTGCTACTAGCCGCGCTCCTCCTGAGCACCAGCCTTTCCGCTGCGCCAGCTACATTTCCAGACGATATAGCTTCCGTTGCTAAAGGTCCTTGTCTGCTTGACTCCTGCCGGCTTGTCGGCTCTTCAAAAGTTGCCGTCCAGCTGAAGGAGTTCAGTCCCGCTGCTTATCACCGCCTCGTAGAGCAAAATGCAGGCTTATCGATTAAGACCACGCAAGTCAAACACCTAGACTTTGAATTGATCTATGACAAACTTAAATCAACTACTCCCAATGATATTGTATCATGCCGATAATGATAAAAAATAACTTCTTAAAGTGGGTGGTCATATACGTGTACTATAACTATTTTTTAAAGATCCTTTTTGTTTTGATCAACAATCTGCTTTATATTAACCTGCCAGAACAAAATATTAGGAGTGATATATTCCGTCAGCACCGAGGAGATGAAATGTGGGAAAAATTGATATCAATTATATTCGGAAATATCGCCTATGATTTGATTTGGGTGCTGCCCTACACCATTATGAACTTATACATATTTGTAAAACTATTGCGAATGTTAAACTCAGCAAATGAATTTGTTTTACAAAAAATTAGTTTCACTATTCTAAAAAAGTTTACTCTTTGCTGTGTATTTCATTTGTGTTTTGTTGGGTTTGAAAAGTTGTTTACAGATTCTAACCAGACAATATATGGTCCTTATGCTCCATATGGTAGTTTCACTATCACATATTTGCTCTTAGGGAACTTTGTTTTTTTAGTTACATTTGTACCGCTGTGGAACAAGTTCATAGGCTCATGGATTAAGAAGTAGAACGAGTATGTAGAAAGAAAATCAACTACTTTGGATCGTGCAAATCATAACTCGCTATACGCTTATTAAAATTTATCTCAGTAATTATTTCTGATGGATCAAGGCTAGCATAGACCATACATACCTTCATCACACAGTCTAGCCAGTCATGTCTGATACAATTTGGCTCCGAGGATCTTCGCTTCTCGTAATTCAAGTGCAGTTAAATTTTACAACTATCGAGCTGCTGGGCTTGTATAAAGAGCCTTATAAGCGCCTCGTAAGAGCTACTGTTCATGTGCTTTCTTCGTGGGACCATGCGTGCGCTAGGTGATGGAGACGTCGATTCTACGAGCAAGTCGCTCGGCGACGCGAATTTGCTTTTAATTACCCCGCTAATAAATGTATATCTTGGTCACTTGCGCTCAAGGTTCTTGAAGCTCGGTGAGCTCTCTTGCTCCTGGACCTCGCTGTCCTGTTCAGAGATGTTCATCACGATTCGCCACGCCAACAGATCGCGCAAGACAGGACTATTCATAAGCTCCAGGTCATCCATGTCTTTACCTGGGTGCGCTAACCGCTACTAAACCATAAAGGTTGCTGTTGAAGTTGCAGCGCGTGGAGTGGGAGCTGTATGAGCAAGGTCACAGCTTACCCTTGTCCTCACCGCTTTTGTTTTCGCTTGTTTTGCTCATTGCTAGTTTTATAACGAGGAAGAATACTATGCTCAAAACATTGCCAAATACAAACCCGCAAATCAGTTGGGGAGCATAAGGGGTATATCCTTCAAGAAATATCTCGAACATACAGTTATCGCAGTTCATTTCAGAGACATCATAGCCCTTCAAACCGGACATTAAGATGAATATCAATGAGGCAATGAGATATAACAATAAAATCGCCGAGAAATGATGCTTTATGAACGCCTTGGTATTATCATTGTGAATATACATATAGTTGATAGTTATCAAAGCAGCATTGAGAACAATTATGGGAGACCACCCAAAAATGAAATACGGAATGAAAGGTACCAAATAGATCAAAATTAATGTGAAGTCGCTCATATGATGTATATGATGAGTCTCTATGTCAAAGTAATAGTGACTGAAGTCGTAATATATGTATGACTTTAATAATTCATGTGCAAAATAAGATACCCTGTTAAGGATGTAAAGGTACGTCAAGCTTTTGAGAATACCGGATGCGCTAAAGGTTGTATTCATTTATGCAGCTTCCTAAAGATTGTGCCCAGCCTCTCGATTAGGTATAGCGGGAATACGACAGATTGTGGCCATTCCAACCATTAATCAAACCCGGAGCAAATATAAACGCTCTCAGCCAAGCCCTGAAGCTTATATCCGGAAGGTACCCGACGGACCTGATCAGCAGATCTATCTGATTTTCAGAAAAAGTCATAAGATCAGGTCCGTCGGGTACCTCTGGTACAGGTGCTACGGCAGGTACGAACCCTACGTGCCATCCCAACGTGCGGTATGACGTGCCATCCCAACATGCGGTACGGCTTCAACTGTATGAGCCACCCCGCTGTCGCGTATTCCGACACCGCTAGAGACTCAGGCAAAAGCGACGAGAAATTGCTACTCCCCGCATATTGAGCATATCACCTGACCACACGGATGAGGTCAGGTGAGAGGGTGAAGCGGAATTGTCCATACCATATCAGCAATCAAAATAGACGTCGTTCAACCGAGCTACCCTGATAGATATATCTTTAAAATCCCGCGGCTCTTCCTGCGCGGTGGAACGACGTCGGCCGTAAAAGAAGGAGGGAGAAATGAGAGGCGAGAGGCGAGAAGTGAGAGGTGAGAAATGAGAGGTGAGAGGTGAGATGCGAGAGGGGAGAGGTGGGCGATGAGAGGTGAGAGGTGAGAGGTGAGAGGCGAGAAATGAGAGGCTGGAGGGTGGACTGCTGTTCTGGAGAAAAAATAGACGTCGTTCAACCGAGCTACCCTCATAGATATATCTTTAAAATCCCGCGGCTCTTCCTGCGCGGTTCGACGACGTCGGCCGGAATGGTAGCCTAATCCTTTGGGGCTGCAAAAGAATTATGAACAGAAAAATAGACCGCTAACGCTGCGGGAGGTGAGAAGTGGGAAGCGGGTGCTGGGGGCTAAATTCTTGCCTAAGCGCTCGATCTTCCCCGGTCGCCGGGTAAACCCAGGGCTCTTTAAAAAGACGCAGCTACGCAGCTATCACGCATCCCTCCCACAGCGAAGCCATAGCCGCATAGCGGCGTCGTTGTCAGAGGGTAGGGTTTACCCGGAACGGTATTGGGGGAGTAGCGAGATGCGAGAGGCGAGAAGTGAGAGGCGAGAAGTGAGAGGCGAGAAACGGGAAGCGAGAAATAAGAAGCGTAAAGCCAAAACTCCACCCCCAACACCCCTCCTCCCCTACCTTAGCTGCATGACTCCCCCGCTGTTGCTATCCATCTTGCTAGGCCTGAGCGCCGCGGCTATGGCACAAACATTTCCTGCTCGGGAATTCACCGCCAAGCAACTCGTTGGCGCAACACTCTCACACACAGCGGCACCTGCCCACCGAGCTTCAGCTTACCTCGCAGAGGCCGAGCAGCTGCTGCGCACCTCCGCCGGTGATACTGCTCAACTCAATGCTGCGTCCCAAGCCTTAAATCGTGCCCTAAATCTCGCACCCCCAAGTCCACTGTGGTTCGCGCTCATGTACACCTATCACAGGCAGCTCAACCATCAAACTGCAGCCCAAGATGTGCTCAACTCAGGCATCGCTGTCTATCCCTACTCCACACAGCTGCACTACCTGCGGGGCCTCACGCAGCTTAAAGCCGGGACTCTACCAAACCGAGCAGCCATACTCGCAGCTAGCCTGCCGCGCTCAGTGAAGTACCTGCTTGCCTCCGAACTTGCCAAGCAGCACAACGATCCAATCTACGCTGCACTCGATGCAGAGCGTGCCTACTACCTCCAACAGGCTGACTTTACTCAAGCCATTGCAGCTACACGGATGGCCGAACTCTACGTGCAGCAACACAAGCTCATCGAACAGGACAGCGCTGCGCACTTGGCCGCTGCTTATCCGGCCGGGAGTTTCGAGGCTGCATACGCCGCGAGTGTGCGCGCTGCAGTTGCTCAGCACGAACCCTTAGAATTTCTACTCGAGCACATCCCCCAACTGCGCGTGCAGACGCTCAGGCATTTTGCGCGGGCAGGCAAACTTGGTCGCTTTCCCGATCCCCTGCTGGTAGATTTATGGGTGCTCGACCAGGCAGGGTACTTAGCGTGGGCAACTCGAGATTTGCTACTGCCGCAAGATCGTGCTGGATCTACAAGCCCCCCACAGCAAGCTCAACGTGCTCGCGACTATATGACGCAGCGTTGGGCGCAGGATGTAGATCATTGGCTCGATCGGGTGGGGCAGTGATACCTTAGCGGCATGCCTACCAAATTAGCAGATTACATTCTCGGCGAGTGGACCCTTCACACCGGCAGTGGCCACGCGCAATTTGATGCCGTAGATGGAGCTGTCGTTGCTACTTATGGCGACGAAGCGCTGGACTACGAGCAGATTCTTGCCTATGGTCGCCACACCGGCGGTCCTGCTCTTCGGGCCATGACCACTCCGGCTCGCGGTCGCATGCTGAAGGCGCTCGCCCTGTATCTCGAAGAGCGCAAAGCCAAATATTACGAGCTCTCCACGCGCACAGGTGCTACTCGCGCTGATTCGTGGATCGACATCGATGGTGGCTTAGGGACGCTGTTTGCCTACGCGAGTTTGCGGCGTCAATTTTCCGATCAGCCTTTCCACGTCGAAGGCGATCCGGTGCGGCTTTCCAAAGAAGGTTCCTTTTCCGGACATCATATTCTCGTGCCCCGTCATGGGGTGGCCGTGCACATCAATGCCTTCAATTTTCCCATTTGGGGCATGCTCGAAAAGATTTCAGCAACGCTCATGGGCGGTATGCCTGCGGTGGTGAAGGCGAGTGAAATGACCAGTTTTCTGACGGCCGCAATGGTCGAGGATATCGCGGCGTCTGGGGTTTTGCCGAAAGGTGCACTCCAACTCGTAACCGGCAGCGGAAGAGGCATCCTCGATCACGTGATGCACCAGGATGTGGTGACCTTCACTGGTTCGGCAGCAACGGGTCGTAAATTGCGCGCGCATCCTCAAATCATCGCCGAGAGCGTGCCTTTCAACATGGAGGCAGATTCGCTCAATGCTTGTGTGCTTGGCCCTGATGCGACCCCCGATACGCCGGAATTCGAGCAATTTATCAAGGAGGTGCGCCGTGAGGTCACCGCTAAAACTGGTCAAAAATGTACCGCTATTCGACGGGTGATGGTGCCGGAGAGCATGGTCGAAGATGTGCAGATAGCTTTAGGTCAGGCTTTCGCCAAAACCACAATCGGCGACCCACGCGATAAAGCTGTACGCATGGGTGCGCTCGTAAACAGGCAGCAACTCAGCAAACTCGAGGAACAAATAGCGGCGCTGGAGCAGGAGGCTGAGGTCGTCATCGGCGGCAAAGACCGTCTCCAACTCATCGGTGCAGATGCCGAAAAAGGTGCCTTTTACGCGCCGACAATTTTGCTCGACGCCAAGCCGGATGTGCATGCCTGCAGCCACGAAGTAGAAGCCTTCGGACCAGTAGCTACCCTGATGCCGTACCAGGATGTAGGAGAGGCGATAGAGCTGGTAGCAAAAGGCAAAGGCTCACTCGTCACCACTATGGTGACTAATGATGCCCAGGTGGCGCGCGACTTCACCTATGGAGCAGCACCTTACAATGGCCGCATCCACATCCTCAACCGTGAAGCACGCGAAAGTACCGGCCACGGCTCGCCCATGCCAGGCCTCAAACACGGCGGCCCAGGCAGAGCAGGCGGTGGCGAAGAACTCGGCGGAACTCGCGCAGTAGCACACTACATGAACCGCTGTGCCGTGCAAGGACACCCCTCCATGGTGATGGCCATTACGCAGCAGTACCAACCAGGCGCCGCGCAAATAGAAGATCGAATTCACCCCTTCGCTAAAGCCTTCGAAGAACTACAAATTGGCGAGACCTATACCACAGCTAATCACACGGTGACTGTAGCTGATATCGTCAACTTTGCCAATGTAAGTGGCGATCACTTTTACGCGCATGTAGACGAAACGAGTTTGGAAGGTACACTTTTCGAGCAGCGTGTTGCACACGGATATTATCTGTTGAGTAAGGCTGCAGGATTATTCGTATACCCTAAGAAAGGTCCTGTGCTACTTAATTATGGAATTGACACGTGCCGATTTACTAAACCGGTATATCCTGGTACAACGATTGGAGTACGGCTTACAGTTCTTGACAAAACCTGGCAAGAACTACGTGAGGATGATGATGTGCCAAAAGGTATTGTGCGTTGGCGCGTCGAGCTGCGTGATGTTGAACTAGAGGCTACTGACCAGAGCCACCTCCCCGAAGAGGAGCAAGAAAGTGAAATTATCGGCGTGGCTACCATCCTCACAATGGTGAGGCGGGAGGCGGAGATCAGCTAAGCGCGAACTTCCAGGTCAATCCACCTACCAGTAGCAGCACACTCACGCCAATCATCCATGGCCGCGTACCGTGCGGTGATTGTTGCGCCAGTAGATTGGTGTGTGCCTCCTCCTGAAGTTCAGCAAACTCTGCCGCCAGTGCTGCCAGACGTTCACGGGAAGCGAAACCTCCATGGCTATCGTGTAGCTTAGTGAGTAACTTCAAGTAATAGGTGCCGCTATCGAGTTGACCTTCTCCCACGTGCGCTTTGGCCATGATCGGCAAAATGATGTCGACTGACTCCAAGTCATCGCCTGCATAGCTGAGGGTTTCGTGGCCGAGCAACAGCGCTTCATCAAACTGCTGGTTATCGAGCGCCAGCTGAGCAAGGTTGCAGGTAGCAATGGCTACGCGTTTGGAATTATTTTCGGCAATAGCCTGTAAATAAGCGTTGCGATAATGTTTGGTAGCTAAGGCTGTGTCGCGCATAAACATGGCGATTGGACCATGATTGCCCTGGCTATACACACTTGAGTAGTCTTCGCGCTCTTCGGCAAATCGTCGGTAGAGATCCATTACTTTTTCAGCTTTATCTACATTGCCATTCCCCATGTATATCGTGCCTAGAAAATAAAGCGCCATTCCGCGATCCATGCGGGCGACCTTGGTTTTGTTGAGATTAGCGATACTAAAGGCGGTCTCGTATGCTTTTATTGCCGCTGCATCATCCCCTTGTTCGCCAAAGATTCGACCTAAGCCGATATAGAGTTTCGTTAGCAGGTCGACTCTTGTTGGCGCCGAACGCTGCACGAGTTCTATGGCGCGAAGCGTAGTTTCTGTTGCTCGGGCGTAGTCGAGTTCGCGCCGCTGCACGAGAGCGAGCAGTTGTAATGCTAAAGCCTGCTCACCCGGATCAGCCATTGCTGTGGCGTGGATGTAGGCTTCGCGCGCATAAGATTTGGCCTGCGGATAGCGACCAGCTTCCAAGCATACTCTGGATAACTCAGCATTCGTAGCATAAGCGTCAGCCGGCCTATCTGCACGAGCATAAATGCGTTTTGCCTGCTCGAAGTAATAGACTCCGCTGTCAGGATTAGCCTGGGCGTGGTATTGCCCTAGTAAGGCATATACTTCCGCAGCGGGCACTTCAGCTTTATCTAGCTGGAGCACTAAGCGATGAAGCGAATCGAGCTCGCCCTGCACCTCCTGGCCCTGCACCGACACCGCAAGTACAGGTACGCACAAGCAGCTGAGTAGGCACACCAACTTCGTGAGAAGGGGAGCAGTTTGTAGTCTATACATCTTCAATCGTCAGCCCTGCGCTATACCCTTAACGGTAGCGCTCGAACCATCCCAAGGTATAACTAACTTTTTGAATGAGCTGACTCGGCTTATTGGCGATGCCGTGGCTAGCTCCAGGAAACTCCACCAGCGCCGACGGCACACCACGCAACTTCAGCGCGTGGTAAAGCTGTTTGGCCTCAGAAGGAGGGGTGCGCAAATCGTCGAGCCCCACCAGCACCGCCGTCGGAGTGGTGATGTTGCCTACCAAACTAATCGGTGAAAACTTCCAGTAGTGCATCGGATTCTCGAATGGCTGACCTTCATACCTGCCATTAGCGTAGTAGAAGTAATTATCGGCGACCAGCGTTTTTGAAATCCAGTTGACTACCGGTTTTGCCACCACTGCTGCCCGAAAGCGATCTGTCTTGCCGATCATCCAAGCTGTCATTATTCCTCCCGCCGATCCGCCGGTGACGTAGAGGCTATCTGGGTGCACCAACCCTTGCTCGATAAGATGATCGACGCCAGCCATCACATCATTGTAGTCGCGGTTGGGATAGGCCCGGTACAATTCATCGCTAAAGGCCTCACCATAGCCTGTAGAGCCACGTGGGTTCGGATAGAACACGACATAATCATGTGCTGCATAAAGTTGCAATTCTGTCGACCACTGCGGGCCGTACGCAAGGATGGGGCCGCCGTGGTTCTCCACCAGCAGCGGATATCGACGCGTCGCAACGTGGTTGGGAGGCAACACCATCCAGCCTTGTATGTCGAGAGCTGAGGTGGTATCAGCACCATACAGCATCGGCAGGCTCTGGTAATTTACCTCGCGCACCTCCCCGAGCGTTCGGTGAGCAAGAACATCTTCATTGAGCTGGGTAAGGATGCGTGTAGAGCCTCCACGCTCGAGCACAGCAATGTCGCTTGGCCGATGAGCCTCGCCGTGCGTATAAGCGACAATACCATTTTGGCTTACGCTAAAACTCCCGCTCGTGTACGGTCGGCCTAAAGTGGTGCCTCCCACATCGCTCGCAAGCTCAGTAACTTGCCCTGTAGCTACATCAAAACGCGCCAACTTGGTCTGCCCGCGCTCGGTGTAGGTGGCTAGAATGCTCCTGCCGTCGGCGCTCCAAGTCAGGTCAGTCGGTGAGCGATCAAAATCAGCTGCCAATTCGCGCGGGTTGCCGCCAGCTAGCGACAGCAGATGGATACGATCACGCTGATAGGCGCGGGCAATATATTCGTGGCTTAGATAGGCGATGGTTTTTCCGTCGGGACTTATGGCTACCCCCTCATCGGGTCCGTAATTCGTGGTCAGTTTGGTTAGTGCAGTATCTGCAAGCTTGATGAGGTACAGATCTGAGTCGCGAAATTCAGTTTCATAATCTGGGCGTCGATTGGCGCTGAAGACAATTCCGCTTCCGTCGGGCAACCAGTCGAAATCTGTCCCACTGTGGAAGTTCCCGTTCGTGATTTGCCGCGGGGTCCCTCCGCTTGCAGTAAGCACGAACAGTTGCGCGAAACCTGGATCGAGGTAGCCTTGCCCGTCGGCTTCGTGGCGCAGGCGCGTGGTTACGCGTGCAGCTTCGGCCCACTTTGCGTCCTTGGGTTTGGCGGGCATTTTTAGCGCGAAGTCGGCATCTTTTTCAGGTCCGTCGACGTGCATAGAAAATGCGAGTTGCTCACCATCAGGACTCCACTTGAGGCCGCGCGGGGAGTTTGGCAGCGTGGCAAGGCGTGCGGTTTGGCCGGTGCTCATCCAACGCAGGTAGATTTCTGAGCCGTCGTCGGTGCTAAGGGTATAAGCGAGCTTCTGGCCATCAGGACTCCAGCGTGGAGCGGCCTCATTTCGCTCGTGCAGGGTGAGTTTTCGCTGCTCTGCAGTGGCTACATCAAGCTCCCAGAGCCGTGCATCAGTCCCGTCAGTAAGGACATTGGCGTTGCGTCGTAGATATACGACTGTTTTGCCGGAAGGCGCAATTTGAGGATCTGCGGCGTATTCGAGTGCAAAGACATCAGCTGCGCTAAAGCTCGGTAAGTCCACTTGCGTAAAACCCGTTTTGGCGAAAGCTGAAACAAGGAGAAAAAGCATGAAAATTCGCATCGGCGAAATGTACCGAGTACTCACCAGATGCACCTAGTCTTGCCGGCAACACGTATGTGTAGTCGGTGGAGTACACTTGCAGCCTTAAATGATCGACTAATTTTGCAAAGGCTAGTGCATCACGACATCATGCGGACGAGTCGACGCTGCTTAGGCGGACTGGTCCTGCTGGTGCTGCTAATTGGAGTTAAAGTCGACGCGACTGCCCAAGCGCCGGATTCGCTCCTCTCTCAGGCAGCTCCTGTAGTATTTGCTGGTGATACGCTATTTTTAGTCTATCACCGCGTCGGCTCGTATAGCCCCACGCGACGTGCTGCTCTCGTTGCACGAAACATCGAAGGCCTCGACGTACTTCCACGTGCAGAGTTTGACAGCCTCTCCCTCGAAACCAATCTCGATGGCGGCATAGATATCATCTACCGAGATAGAGTCATCAATAGTATCACCCTAAGAGATGCGCAGACTGAAAATACAACTATTGAGGACTTAGCTGCCGACCATCTGACTATTATTCGGCAAGCCCTTATCCGCGATTATGAAGTCGATTCTTGGACGAGCCTGATTAGCGACATCGCAAAATTTATCTTATTTCTCGGCATCCTTGTCCTGCTCTGGATTGGCATAAACAAACTCTTCAACAACCTGCGTTTTCGGCTGCGCATGTCACTGCGCTCATTTGTCGAGAAATATTCGCACAGCGAGCACGGCAGAATCCTGAGCCTCATCCCGCCGAGCACGCAGGCATCGGTGCTGCTCTCGGCACTGCGGGTGCTGCGGATACTCACGCTGCTGTTTCTGCTCTACCTTTCGCTGCCCTTTGTGTTCAGCCAACTGGCGTATACACGCGGCTTTGGCGAACAGCTACTCGGCTATGTCATCAATCCGCTCACCGTCGCCTGGTATGGTTTCATCAGCTTTATTCCAAAGCTGATTTTTATTGTCGTCATCATTTGGCTTGGCTATCAACTCATCAAGCTCATAGGCTGGTTTTTTGATAAAGTCCGTATCGGCCAAATCAACATTAGCGGATTTTATACGGATTGGGCAAAGCCAACAGCCAATCTCGTTCGTGCGCTCGTAGTCGTCTTTACGCTCATCATTATATTTCCGTATCTCCCGGGCAATGACTCTCCAGCCTTTCAAGGTGTTAGTGTTTTTATAGGTCTACTTTTATCTTTAGGCGGCGCAGCTGCAATAGCCAACGTAGTCTCTGGAATCATCCTCACTTATATGCGACCTTTTCAGGTAGGTCACCGAGTCAAAATCAACGATACTGTGGGCGATGTGGTGGGCAAAAATCTGCTCGTCACGCGCATACAAACCACCAAGAATGAAGAAATTACGGTACCCAATGCGGCGCTGCTAAGTGGGGGCATCATCAACTACACTGCCTTGTCGGAGTCGCACGGCTTGGTGCTACATACCAGCATCACCATTGGCTACGATGTGCCCTGGCCGAAGGTGCACGCGCTGTTACTTTCAGCTGCCGCCAAAACCCCCTCCATCGAAGCCGATCCTCCACCATTCATCCTGCAAAAGGCCTTACAAGATTGGTATGTCGAGTACGAACTCAATGCCACTACGCGCAACTCGCACGCCATGCCGAGCACCTACTCCAATCTGCACGCCAACATCCAGGATGCTTTTCGCGAAGCTGATGTCGAAATCATGAGTCCGCACTACATGGCGCTGCGCAAGGGCGACGACTCGACAGTGCCCAAAGCTTGATGCACCTTTAGTCGCGCTCGCGAAAGCGTTTGTCGCCACACATGCGCACAATCCGAGGCTGAAATGTGCCGAGTACATCCACCAGATCAACCTGCGCGGCCATCACCTCATGTATGTCTTTGTAGGCTTGAGGAGCTTCATCTAGGCCCGCGCCGAGTAGTTGCACCTGCTTGTCCTTAAGCTCCGCTGCCCACGCCTCCTGCGATATGGTCTTCTTAGCTTGCGTACGCGACATTTGCCGGCCTGCACCATGACTCGCCGAAGCTAGTGATCGCGCTTCGCCACGTCCGCGCACGATAAAGCCAGGTGCTGTCATCGAGCCAGGAATAATGCCGAGCACACCTTTACCCGCTGGCGTGGCGCCTTTGCGGTGCACGATGCGTTCGTTACCTGCGGCATCGAGTTCTTTCCAGGCGAAGTTGTGGTGGTTTTCGATACGCACCAGCGGGGTTGATCGAAGCCCCACTGCCATGCGCTCGTGTATCACATGGTGGCAGGCAGAGGCATAGTCACCTGCGAGGTTCATCAACATCCAGTATTCTGCACCTAATTCATCTGCCAACTCCAGCCAGGCTAAGTGACGCGCTTCATCGGGAAGTGGCGTTTCTACCATGGCAAGCTTGGTGTAGTGGTCGGCAATTCTTGCGCCCATGCCGCGCGATCCGGAGTGGCTTAGCAGGCCGAGGTAACGCCCTGCAGCCAGACCAGTATATGCCTCTTCGTCGGTGATGGTCACCACGCCCCACTCCACGAAGTGATTGCCTCCCCCGCTGCTGCCTAGTTGCTGGCGGGCACGATCGCGTAGCGTGCGCAGCAAGGCTGTCTCACCAAAACGTGCATCATCATTGATGGGATGATCAGCTTGTTTTTTGCTCACTTCGCGCCCGAAATAGCTGTTGCGCATCAGGAGTTTCTCAAAGCGAGCCGAGTCATCTTCTAGCGCACTAACAGGTTCTGGAAATACGCTCAAGCACATGCGGCAACCAATGTCAACCCCTACGGCATAGGGAATGATCACATTATCTGTAGCCAACACACCACCTATCGGCAGGCCGTAGCCTTGGTGTGCATCCGGCATCACTGCACCAGCCGTGGCCACCGGCAGCCGCATGGCGGTATTCATCTGCGTAAATGCTCCTTCTTCAATGTGCTCGCGGCCATAAACCCCAAATTCCTTCGGCGTCTCCCGGAGTTCTAAGGGAGCCTGTTCTTGCTCCTGCTCAGCGACGAGTATTTCTGCTACCGGACCTACCACGGGGTGCATGCTGTAAGCTTCAGGTTGAGCCTGAGCGGCCAGTAGCCAGCCCTGCACTTCAGCCACCTTGTGAGTTTCTAGCCAAGTTGGCAAGTGTTCGAGAATATTAGCAAAGGCTGGCCCCGGCTGTAGGCCCCACGCTATTAAATCCTTTCCCGTATATCCCTCGGTAGGCATGGTTTCGAGTCATTTGTTGATGCAAAGATGCTGTGTAAAGGTGAGCAACCTACACGGGCTGTTGCACGTTAAGCATCCTGTGAAACCCGCTTTTGCCTACCTGCTGACCTGTCTCATGCTGCTCACCGCAGTAGGTTCATCAGCCTGTATGCATGCCTGTGCTGAGCGGGCTGAAGAGCCTTGCCATCAAACTGCTGCTGATCACGCTCACGCCTCGGATGTGAGCTATGATACGCATGGTCATTGCCACGGGCTCAGCGCTTGTTCTGATGCACTTGCTTTCGTCGCTGCCGAAGCCAGTACTAGTGAAGAGGTTTTGCCTCCTGCCCACCAGCAGGCAGCGCCTCTGCTCGCACCGCCTCCTCCTCCGCTCGATCATAAGCGGGGTTTTGGCGAAAGCTGCCACAACAGGCCTCCTCCATTCTTGCATACGCGCCACCAGTCGCGCGCGCTGCTTCAAGTCTATCGCTGCTAGCACTCGAACTTCCTGCACCGCCACCTGCCGTGCCCTTAGTTCCTTCTGCTCTATGATAACTTGATGCCTTCGTTTATGAATCTTTTCGCAAGTCGCGCGCTGCTGCCTAGGCTGGCGTTGCTCGTGCTGATAGGTCTTATGCCCTTTTCAGCTTTCGCTCAAAACCTGACAGGACAACTCCAGGATGAAGCTGGTCAGGCCCTGCTGGGCGGTACTGTACTCGCCACACCTACGGGTACAGGTGCTACTGTAGATGAAAGCGGTACCTGGACGCTCAATGTCGAGGGTGCCGACAGCTTGAAATTTAGCTACGTTGGCTACCAATCACAAACGCTGGCGGTGGAGGCTGTACGTACAGCAGCAATTATTGTCATGAGGCCGCGAAGCCTGGATGTAGTAACAGTTACCAGTCGCCAGCGCGGCAATTACACCTCCACACTCGACCCTCGCAATGTGGAATCCATTACCAGTGTCGAGCTTAAAAAAGCGCCCTGTTGCAACCTCGGCGAAAGCTTTGAAACCAATGCGGCAGTCGATGTTAGCTACCGCGATGCTGTAACTGGTTCGCGCGAAATGCAGGTACTCGGCCTGCGGGGCGTGTATTCCCAACTGCTACTCGAAAAGCGACCGACGCTCTACGGCCTCGCAAGTTCGCAAGCTTTAGATTATATCCCTGGCACGTGGCTTACCGGCATCCAGATTGGCAAAGGAGCCTCGAGTGTGCAGACTGGCGCGAGCGCACTCAGCGGCCAGATCAATACAGAACTGGTTAAGCCTTTTGAGACTGAGCCGGTATTCGTGAATTTATTCGCCTCCGGCCTCGGCCGCTTCGAAGCTAATGTGCACCTCGCCAATGAGTGGAACGAGCGCTCCTCAACGGGCCTGCTGCTCCACTCGAGCTACAATACCAAAGCGCATGATCGCGATGACGATGGCTTTTACGAGCAGCCAGGACGCGAAACGTACTCCGCAATGTTGAGGCACTTCTACCGCACCAACGACTGGCGTGCCCAGGCCAATGTGTGGGTGACGCGCGATCGGCGGGAAGGCGGACAGTCGGATCATGCCGGACATGGCGAGCATGGCCCAGCGCACGGTGACGGTAAGTACGTGCTGGCACAGGCCAATGATCGGGTGGAGGCTTTCGCCAAAACCGGCTACCTCGGCTTCTCTCGCCCCAACACCAGTGCTGGACTTATAGCCGGCGCAACGTTTCACCAGCTCGACAACCTCTACGGGTCTGTGATGCACGAGGGCACTCAGCGCTCAGGCTATATCAATGCGATGTACTCGAGCTTTCTCGGCACAACGGCTCATACCTACACCGTGGGCGCCAGCGCTCAGGTTGATAGCTACGATGAAGTTTACGACCACACGATCTACGACCGCGATGAATCTGCAGTGGGTGCATTTGCGGAGTATACCTACGACTTTCGTAGAGGTACTAGCTCTGGTAATGGACTCTACGGGGCCTCGATCATTGCCGGTTTGCGGGTAGATCATCATAGTCTTGGAGGCGTCCAAGCGCTGCCACGGCTCAATGTGAAGATCAATCCTACTGAAAACCTCGCTCTCCGCGCCAGTGCGGGCAGGGCGTACCGCTCACCTCAAGTGCTTGCCGAAAACATTCGCCTGCTGGCAAGCTCGAAGAGTTTTAGAATTCCCGAGCCCTTGCAGCTGACTACAGGCTGGAATTATGGGGTGGCGCTTTCGCAAAACCTAAGCTATACACATGGAGGCCATCAACGCGTGGCGGCCTTCACACTCGATGCTTATGCTACAGTGTTTGATCGCTTGGCTGTGATAGATCAGGAGCAAACCTTTGGTCATACCACTGCGGCCAATTCCACCGCCCCGGCCCAAACTATCGCTGTGCTTGCCTCGGTACGTGTCGAGCCTGTGGATCGGCTAGAAGTAAAGCTCGCTTATAAGCACGTGAACAGTAAGCAGACTTACCTCGACGGTGTGAAGCGAGAAGTACCATATGTAGCGAGGTGGCGCGGACTCGTGTCGAGCGATTACGAAACTGCGAGCAAGCGGTGGCGCTTTAATGCCAATCTCCAGCTTGTCGGTCCACAGCGCCTGCCTAGTCAAGACATTGCTGCGCTCATAGACATTCCGTACAGACTAACTTACGAGTCGCCTGTCTTTGCACTGCTCGGAGCACAGGCTACCTATGTGGTCAACGACTTCCTCGAGGTCTATGGCGGCGCTGAAAACATCACCGACTACAGGCAGACTAATGCCATCATCGGTGCACAAAACGATGCGCTTTACTTCGATGCAAGTCGGGTCTATGCACCTTTGGTAGGGGTGATGCCTTACGTGGGCTTGCGCTATACGTTAGTAAAGTGATAAAGTGCTGCAAAACGAAATTTCTCGCCCTATTTTTGAATTAAGTTTCTAGGCGCTGTGCCTACACTTCCAAACTCACAACATGAAGCTTTCCTTTTTTGCCCTGTTTTTTACTGCCATCTTCACTGCCTTTAGCTATGGCGTCGAGACTGTCAAGATTCAGACTACGGCCGTGTGTGGCATGTGCAAAGACCGTATCGAGTCTGTGCTCGGTAGCGTTGAGGGAGTAGAAAGTGCTCGCCTCGATCTGACTACCAAGATCGTGAAGATCAAGTACGATGACACCAAGCAGAGCGAGGCAAGTCTGCGCGCACTAATCACCAAGATTGGCTACGGTGCCGATGATCTCACTGCCGACCCCGCTGCCTTTGAAGCACTTCCTGGATGCTGTAAAAGCGAGGCAGCTTGCAAAGCCAACAAAGAGGCTAAAGCCGAGCTGAAAGCCGAAACCACTGCCGCCCCTGAAGCCGAAGCTACTGCCGCACCCAAGAAAGCTTGCTGCAAAGGCGCAAAGAAGGCTTGTAGCGGCAAGGGCAAGAGCTAATCTCTGCTATAGAACTGTTGCAATATCGGGTAGCGCCTATCATCCATCTGTGCTACCTCAGCCTCAACTTTAAAGCGCATCACGCTTTGAAACTGAGCGTGCGGGTCGATAGGCTGCCACTCAGTATGGCTGCCTAAGTTAGGATCGAAGGTCTTGATAAAATTGGCAAAAGCAGCTCGCATCGTCGCTGAGGTTTGATAGTCAGCGTCCGTCCATTCGTGCACCTTATGGATGGGCAAATTTCCGAGAGCGTATGGAATTTCGGCGGCATGTGGTGCACCTCCATGCTGTCCTGGCTGTGGCTGCTCGTAGCGGTAGCGGTATACTGGAGCACCGGTGTGCAGTGCGTGCGCCTGTGCCCAGCTCCAGGTGGGGTAGGCTATCCAAGCATCACTGGCCAGTGCCACCGCCGAAGCAGTTATTTCTGCTGTCGTCGTGTGCGGCATAAGCTTGAGTAGCTGATCTGCGACAGCAGGAAATATTCGGCGCACACCAGCACGAAAAGCTGCTTGTGAGGTGTCGCCACCGAGGATTACTCCAGGTGCGGCTTCTTGCGAATTCCAGCCTACCAGCAGCGGCACCCTGGCCGCTTTGCCCGCTCGATAAGCTTCGTGCACAGGCTGCTCATAAAAATGTTTATCCAGCACGATGGGCAGCCTCTTGCCATAGCGCAGGTAGCGCGCGTAGAGGGTGTCGGCAGACATGGCTCTGAGTTCGGCTAGCGTAGGAGCAGCAATTGTTTTGGCGAAAGCTGCACCTATCGCCTCAGCCTCGGCAAGCGACACCGGACTATACAGTGGCGGAAAGGAGGCACCACTCTCGCCAATCGCACCGGCTATGAAATTGCGACTCAGCGGACTGGCGAGGAGGGCACTCACGCTGATGCTTCCAGCTGACTCACCAGCAATAACGATATGATCAGGATCGCCTCCAAAGGCAGAGATATTGGCGTGCACCCACTCCAGGGCCGCCACCTGATCGAGGTGACCATAGTTGCCACTGGTGTGGTGGGGCGACTCGGCAGTAAGCTCTGGATGCGCCAACCAGCCGAAGACATTGAGCCTGTAGTTGGCAGTGACGACAACGATACCTTCAGCAGCCATGGCCGCACCATCGTAGCGAGTCTCCGAGCCATCGCCCGCGATGAGGCCGCCACCGTAGAAGTAGAGCAGCACCGGCAAATTTTCAGCTCCTGACGCTGGAGCCCATACATTGAGGTAGAGGCAGTCCTCGGCAAAGCTATCGGCTCGATACATCATGTCGCCGTAGACGTTGTGTTGCATGGCAGCCGCACGAAAATGATCGGCAAGCAAGACAGTATCACGCTGGTAAGCTGGCTGTGGTTCGCGCCAGCGCAGCTGCCCTACAGGCGGAGCCGCGAAGGGTACGCCGAGCCAGCGGTACACAGCAGTACCTGCGGGCAGGGAGGGGCTGGTGTGACGCGTCCCCACAAGTTTGCCCTCCGCAACTTTGACAAGTAGATCATCGGACTTCACAGGAGCGGGATTGGGCAATTTGCCCGTGTTGCACGCGCCACAGCACACGATTAGGGCAAGGCTACACCAGATGAATCGTTTCCGGGCCGAGTCAGGCGTGGTGTGCATGGTTGCCAAAGGTATTTGTTGGCTCCCGAATTGCGCATTGGCTCGTTTTGGAGAGGTGGGAGGTGGGAAGTGAGAAGTGGGAGGTGAGAAGTGAGTCCACTCTAAAAAGTCGGTGACAAGTGCTAGATTGAAGCCATGTTTCGCAAAAGCCCGGCTGGCAGCCAGACAGGTCTCTTTACAGAGATTACGCAACACTTCCCTGGTCGTCGCCAGAATTATCTTCAGGATAAGAGCGCTTGGCACAATGTGTTTGCCAAAGAGGTTGTCTCACGTATAGACGAACAGATTTTTGATGTCCTTTACGATAGCGGTATAGGTCGCCCTAACGGCTCGATCCGCGTGCTCGTCGGTATGACTATTCTTAAGGAAGGTCATGGCTGGACTGACCAACAGCTCTTCGAGGCTTGTGATTACAACGTGCAAGTCATGCGCGCCTTAGGATTATGTAACCTCGATGAGCAGGTGCCCTGTCCAGCCACCTACTACAACTTTAAGGCAGCCTTGGCCAGGCATGCCGAAGACACCTCTGGTTTTGAAGCGCGCATCGAGGGGGACGGACCGGAGGTGGACGCCCTCAACACCGCTATTGATGAGCGCAACCACGAACGTGCTCAACACCAGGATTTGATAGGTCGCACCCTCGCGCTTGTAACGCGCGGTCAAGCCACCAGCTATAATATCGCCGGGCGCTCGCTGCGCATGGACTCCAAGCTGTTTAAATCTAACATTGTCACCGGCAACCGGCTGCAGCTCGTATTGGAGACGGTGCGTACATGGATAAACATGCACCAGGGGTTCTACTTTGAACCAGGAGCGCTTAGTGAGCAACAGCACGCCATCGTCGAGCGACTCAAGGTGAAGAGTGCGGCCAACCTTGCCTTTCAGCTCTCTAAAGAGCAGGCTGCCACGATGCTGCGTGACCTGGGTTATATACTGCGC
Organism: Saprospiraceae bacterium; assembly: GCA_965213735.1. Taxonomy (GTDB): domain Bacteria; phylum Bacteroidota; class Bacteroidia; order Chitinophagales; family Saprospiraceae; genus CALDTK01. The sequence continues at coordinate 2,259,753 of CBDCAB010000006.1, read as the reverse complement.
TACATCATCGAGGTAGGTAGAGATGAGGATGACGGCCCAGGTGACGATGACCTGCAGAGCTTATGGCACACCCTGCGTCGCGTGTACACCGACCACTACGTCGAAGTAACTCGTCAGACTAAAGCTAAGTCGCTACCGCGGGTATCGTTGGACGATGAGTCTGACAGTATGGCCACCACCTCCACCACTACCACCGATGCCGATGCCGACGCACCTGAGACTGAGGGTACTTGCGTCGCGCCAGAGGCATCGAATACTCCCATCGTCGAACCTGTGGATCAAGACCAAATCCCCAGTGGTTCAGTTCAGTCGGTACACGATCCTGAGGCCGCTTATCGCAGGAAGGGTCGCGGCATCAACCAACAAGCCATCTCGGGCTATCACGCCAATATTACCGAGACTTGTGATGACTCCGATGTCCTTCGATTGATCACCTCTGTGGAGGTAGGTCCAGCTAATCAAAACGAGAGTTCATTCATGGCTGGTGCGCTTGAGCAAACCAGGGAGGTGCTAAGCGATGTGAACTTGCAGGCAACCACTGAGGATGTTGGCCCGAGGAACGTGTATACCGACGGTGGGTACGACAGCAAGGCCACCCGGCTCATTATGCTCGGTAAGGTCTCGGGTGCTGAGGACCCACTTACCGAAAGCTCACCTACCGAACCAACCGACCTGGAGTTGTCGTCATCGAAGCTGCGCGAAGAGTTCCGGTGGATCCTTGATAAAATTAAAGGACGTGCACATGCCTTCAAAATCAGGCGCTTGGCTGCTGGGCAAGTTGATCCTGCACAAGGCGAGGGGCGCGCGCACTATTCAGCAATACGCCTGGATACGGGAGAGGTGTGTAAGGTGAGCTTTTCGCATAGAGCAGGTAAATACATGCTGAAGTACGACAAGCGCAGGGCGTACTTTACCCCTGACGAAATTGCGGAGTACGTGCAGATCCAAGAGTTGATAGACGGCACCGAAGGCTATAATCGCAGCAAACGGCCAGAGGTAGAGTCAACGATTCATGAGGTATTTTGCAAGCTGAAGCGCGGGGTGAAGGTGGCCTATAGAGGACTTCACAAGTCACGCACCTACGTATACTGTCGAGTTATGTGGGCCAATATGTCGAGAATTGCGCGACATGAGCAAGAGCTGGCGCTAACGCAGCGGGGGTAGAGGGCAAACCGTCGATTTGGCGAAAAAGGCATGAGCTGGGGCACATAAGTGCGACGTAAGAACTTCAAATCTTATAGCAAGAATTATAATTCTTACCGAGTGTTAAGCTTAGAATGCCTGCAAACAGCTGCACTTATTAGCCAGTTGCTCGTGCTTTAGCAGAAAAAGTGCCTTTTTAGGGCGGACTCAGAAGTGGGAGGTGAGAAATGGGAAATGGGAGGTGAGAAATGGGAGGTGAGAGGTGAGAAATGGGAGGTGGGAAATGGGAGTAGACGTCGTTCAACCGAGCTACCCTAATAGATATGTCATCCAAATGCCGCGGCTCTTCCTGTGCGGTGGGACGACGTCGGCCGGGACGTGTGCTGTGTGCTAGGTGCTAGGTGCAAGGTGGTGGCTAAACCCAAGACATCGCTTAGGTATTGATCCTCCTTCTTCTCAAGCTTGGCGCGCCTGCCATGTACGCCGCTATGCGGCTACCACACACTCCTCCCGCAGCGTGGCCATAGCCGCATAGCGGCGTCGTTGTCAGAGGGTAGGGTTTACCCGGAACGGTATGAGGTGGGAAATGGGAAATGGGAAATGAGAAATGAGAAGCGAGAAGTGAGAGTAGCAGCCCTCATCAATTCTTTCCCCAAACCCTCGCACCTTCGATTTCTTAACTAGTGAGTAGTCTTAGCTGTCACTGCCGAGAAAACTGCGCAGTGACTGCGCCCGCCTCTCGTTCAAGGTGACGTCTGGCGCGTGAGGCTGATAGTAGCCCGCATAAACATGGCCGGCGCTCAAGGGATCGGATGTGTCTCTACGGGTGTGGTGTGGCTTGCGACTGATGCGCTCCAATCCCTGGAGGCGGTCGCTTTCACTTTGTTCGAGTGCAGTATCGGTGCTTGGGTGTGGAGGGTAGAGCAGCGCAACCTCGATGGAGAGCTGCTTATAGGTTTCGAGTTGAGGCTGCAGGCCAATGAGCCGACACACCACTGGCAGACCTCGACGTATGAGTTTGCTGAGCACGAGGTTGTCTTCCCGCGGGAGGTAGCCTAGCTTCACCCCGTAGTGATAGACAGCGATTGCCCGCTTGTCGTACGCATTATCTGGCTCGCGCAGCAAATCGAGTGGGGTAGGTACTTCGATTTGGTCGAGGTAGTCGGGCGGGAAGCCACGATACTGCACGCCTCTTACGTAAGCGCGATAAATGGGCAGCGCGTGGAAGTTGGCGTAAGGTTCGGCTGTGGCTACTTCGCCGATGAAAGAGCTAGCGCTGACGAGCAGCCCCGCCTGAGAGGCATCTCTGAGAAATTCACGTCTGGTCATGGTACAAACGTGCGCACGCTGCCTTGGCTAGAATGAATGATGTACCAGCCGGAGGTCCAGTCGTTGGTAGAAATTGTCTTGGGAGAAGAGCTGGCAATGCTGGTGGCGACGATTTTACCGACGGCATCGACCACGGTTATTTCGCCTCTCCAGGGTCCGCTAAGCTTTAAGCTGTTGCCGCTAAGTGCTGCTCCTAAGGTGGAGCCATCTTCGGCAAGTGCTGCGGAGACGATATCGAAGGATGTCGCTGTGCCGTCTAGATCGGTTTGGGTGAGGCGATAATAGTAGGTTTTGCCAGCTGATACTTCACGGTCGATGTGAGTGTAGACAGCTGCGCTTCCCTTGGCCGGAGTTTCAGCGATGAGGCGAAAATTTTGGCCAGCTACGTCGGCTGCATTATCAACGCGCTCGATCTGAAAGCCTGCATTATTATCTTCGGAGGCAGTTTGCCAACTGAGCTCGATGTGTGAGGTTTTGGCGGAAGCTGAAAAGTCCACTAACTCAATCGGGAGCGGGGCAGCGGCATCGAAGCAGACCTCAATCGTCCAAGCGTCGAAGGTGCCACCATCTTGATTAGCATCGTCGATCAGCTCCAGCTGCCACTGTCCAAAGCTTGACTCACCATTAAAGGCGGTGAGCGACTGTTTCGGCTGATAAAGCTGAGCAGAAGTGATCGGGCAATTAACATTCGCGTAGGGCAGTCCACTATTGGCCCAACCAATACTAAAGTTATTACTCGAGCCGCACAGGTCAGTAAACAGCTCAACCCGAGTACCTGCCGGGCTAATAAGCGTGGCGTCGATATCAGACGAGTAGGTATGGGTGCCGTTCATGTTGGTGACACTCACGCGCTGCACGGCAAAATTATCGACTACAGTGAGCGTAGAAGTAGTGACCGTATTGGCGTTGGGCCCAATATCCTGCGGGAGGTCCGTGGCGCTAACGGTGCTACAAGAGAGCGGTGGCGGAGGAATCCCAATCTCAAAATCTTGGGCTGAAATATTGTAGAAGACATTGCCAAGGCTGCGCACCAGCACCCTCGCACTGGTGGTATTGGGGGTACCAGGAGGTATGGTGACTGTAGCCGATCCGGTGTTGGGGGCAGCAGCAGCAAGCACGGTCGGGTAAGTCAAACCTCCATCGGTGCTAAGCAAAATCTCGACGTTGGAGCAGCTTATTGGCGGCGTAGCAGTGCCGGCCACCAACCACTGCACATCATTTGGCATCCCAGCTCCCCACACGGTAGCACTACCCGAAGGTTGTAGCACCGCAAAAGGCTGACCTGTATCGACCCATGTCAGCGTGAGATCGTCTTCAGCGGTACAGCCACCAGTGGCATTGTCGCGAGCGGTGACGCGAAAAGTTGAACTCCTGTTTACGGCTGGAAGGACTTCCCAGGTAGGAGTGACGCCATTGCGCACGGCGTCGAGATTGGGGAAAAAGCGAGCAGGATTAGCGGTGGCGGTGAGGCTACGAAAGTTGGGACCCTGCGTATTGGATGGCTGCGGCGGCATAGAAGCCACGCCGTTGTCGTAGTGCTCCCATTGGTAGGTAAGCACATCGCTGGGATTAGGATCGGAGCCGATGGCAGTGAGCACCAACGGCGTACCAGCGGGCACAGCAACATCGGCGCCTGCATTTACCGTCGGCGTAGCATTGCTAGAAGGTATAACTGTTGCACACGTATTGCCAAAGCCAGTAGAGATAAAAGTGCGAATCTCCTCAATACTTATCGCGTGAAAGTATGGGTCGGAATTTGCCTGCACATTAGGCGCACAAATACCGGCATAGCCCATAATAGTAGAAGCACTTCCAGGCTCGTAGCTAGACCCGGAGCGGTTGCAATTGTTGTTTTGGGTATGGTTAGCATGAAACTGGTGCCCTATTTCGTGCGCCACATAATCGATGTCGAATGGGTCGCCTACCGGAGCACTGCGTAGCGTCACTCCTCCGGCTTTGAGGCTGTTGTTGCACACGCCGAAATTGGCCACGCCATTGCCACCGACTGCGCCGAAAACGTGTCCAATATCATAGCCTGCGGTGGTGTAGGTGCTGTTGCAGGTGGCGATATTTTGACTGAGCATAGCACCTGCGTTGCCGTCGCTGTAAGGATCGGTGCCGCTGTTGTAGAAGAAGGTATTCGCGGTATTATTGAGCAAGAGTAAGCGTACACCCATGTCATTTTCAAATACGGAGTTTACGCGATTGACGGTGTTGACAACGGCTGCGAGTACGAGAGCACTTTGTGCGGGTGAGGTGGCTCCGAAGTAGTTGCTGTATTCACCTGTGGTGGCGATGGCAAGTCTGTAACTGCGGAAGGTGCAATCGCCTGCAATCGTTCTTTCGGCGCTAGCAGCTGCGGAGCTCGCTTTCACATTTGGAAGTGGCAGCTCGGGGCTAAAGCCGCAATCGAGACCTTGGCGGGCATGGCCTTGCCCCTTTCGGGAAAACGAGAGGTACTGCCCGTCGGGAGCACCTAACTGAGCAGGTTCGATATAAGCTACATCATCTGGAGTAGAAATCATGGCCCGCAGTCCGTGCACGCTTAGGTCGAGGCGCACACGCACCAGCGGGTCTTCTAGTGCTCGACCATGAAACGTGCGAATACCGGCTACCGGTCCGTCGGCAAACACATGGTACTCCCGGATGTCGAAGGTGTAGTAGCTCCCGTCTGGACTGGGCAAGGGAAGTAAGGCTTTCTCAGCAGCAGCGTCCGTTTCTAGGGGGACATGGCTGAGAGCCAGTTCGAGCGCATGCGCATCGAGTGAAAGCTGGCGCACATGTTCTTCATCGAGTGCTATAAATGGCGACTCAGCGGGTAAGCTTCGACCACTTAACTCCTGCCATAGATTCTGGGCGTGAAGGTGAACGCCGAATATGCTGAAGGCGCAAACGAAAGTGCAGATCAAGCACTGTTTCATCGTAAAATGTTGCTGGCAAGCATGCGGCCTGCCAAAATTTTGTGCAAATGTTTAGCCTGCGAAGGAAAGAAACATTTGGAAATAGAAATCGGGTAAATCCACTTTAGCCTCTACAAGCATACATACTATTTAGGTTGGATTGTGCGCAGCGGCTAGGCTGGCACTATTGTAGCGTGGTAAGAAGTGTGCGAGCGAAACGGAAGCCGGCGACAACAAGGATGACCTATTTTCGGGTTAACGCCTGGGGCGCCGTTCTGCTGTGCACGGCACTAGCCTGTGTTTCCTGGGGCTTTGGTGATGTTGAGGCCATGCTGCTGTGGCTACTGGTTGCGGCATTGGGCAGCGCCTTCATCGCGAGTTTGCCATATTTGTCGTCAAGCGGTGCCTACACACTAGGAGTTCTTCTGGGCTTCAGTTTTATAACAGTAGGGCATTGGGTGCTGCCAGCAGGTGCTGCGGCGGTGACGACGCTCGTGCCGGTGAGTGCCTCAATATCGGCGCTTGCCCGTAGCACGCACAAAGCCCTGGTGTTGAACTTAGTTGTCTTTGCTTACGCAGCGCTCCTTCACACTGTTGGTTTTGCCGGATCGGCTGCTAGTGTAGTCCCAATCTGGTACTCCGTGTGTGGCGTGGTTGGCATCGGGTATGCTGGCACAGTCATTCAACTTACTTCGGCGCGTGCTCGCTATGATCGCATCCGGCTACAGCTCGTCGCTGCTGAGGCCGAGCTGCGTAAGGAAGAATGTGCAGCACAACTTCAACTCGACGAACTCGAAAGAGCCACTGCTCAAATCAGAGCATTCAATGATCGCCTCGGGCATCAGGTGCGCCGGGAGGCATTGCTGACAGCTGATTTGCTGCGCCAACGTGAGGAGGAAACACACCTCGTGAGTGCCATACACCACGACCTGCGTGAGCCGCTGCGCAGTATCGTGAGCTTTAGTCAACTGATTAGGCGCAGACTTACCCGCGTTCCCGAAGCAAAGCACGTGGAAGAATACTTGGCCTTCGCTGAGGATGGTGGTCAGCGGATGGCTCGGATGTTATCTGATTTGCTGTCTTACACCCAAGGAGGCTGTGATGACAGTGCAGCTGATGTCGTCAAACTTGAAGACTTGCTCGATGATGTTTGCGATAATTTAGTTGACGCTATTGATCGCACGGGAGCAGAAGTTAGTGTTGGAATATTGCCGGCAGTATATGGTCACCAGACCTTACTGGTCCAGCTCTTTCAAAACTTACTGGCTAATGCCTTAAAATTTGCCAAACCTGATGTTGATCCCCTTATCCGCATTTATCAGGAGGTGAATGAGGAGGGGCAGCTTCTAATCCAGGTTGCTGACAACGGCATCGGCATACCGGCAAATCAACTCGATAAGGTCTTTGGGCTATTCAATCGAGCACATGATCCTTCGACATATGAAGGATCAGGAGTTGGGCTAGCGCTTTGCAAGCGAATAGCCATCTCCCACGGTGCTACACTTTCGGTAGCTAGTGAAGAGGGTGTGGGTACGACGTTCTCACTAGCATTTTCAGAATACGCACCTGCGGCTACGGTAGCTCGCGCAAAAGTTATCGCAGCCAAGTGAACTTCTCCTTCTCAAATAGCTCGGGTTCGACCTTTAAGACTGTAGCTTATGTGCGTACGGTGGGCTTAACTGCCTGCATACTGTCTGCGTGTACGGCTATGGCGGTGGCGGCTGTAGGTTTCGAATGGCCGACATATCTTCTCATCGCCAGCATCAGCTTTTGTGGCTTGCTAACGGCGGTGTTGGTGCGTGAGGCAACGGTGCTGCTGGCTGAGAGATTGCTAATTGCTGTCGGCATCATTGCTGTACTCTCAATAGTAGTCATAAGTCCAGGCATAGCCTCACTCAGTGCATTTCTGCCACTTGCGTTGTACATCTTGTTTAGCGAGTTTAATGTTAATCTACGACGAGCATACATTTGGGTACTGACCATTAGTTTACTCGCTTGTATGCTGCACTTTTATTTGCGTGCAGAACAGGCATCTTTGGTGGGCTTATCTTTTGTACAAATTACCGCAGTATGCTTTTGCTATGGCATGTTTGTCCGGTGGTTTAGCATGATTAATCGCAATGCAGTAGAAGTAGCTGCGGCGAAGGGTGAGCGCATTCGCGTGAGTATCCGTGATGCTCAGCAGCGCACCGCAGAGCTTCATCGGCAGCGCGAGGCTATTTTGCTGGTGCGCAAGAGTATTGAACAGAGTTTGCGCTCCGAGCGGCTGGCGCGGGCAAGACTCGAAGGCAGTCGGGAGCAACTCGAGCAGTTCGCCTACGCTGCATCCCATGATTTGAAGGAGCCGGTGCGTACGATTCGTTCGTTCATACAGATGGCGCGGCGACGTTTGCCTGAAGAGCTGATCAGTCAACATGGCTTGGAGGAGCACTTTGAGCACGTGGAGTCGAGTTCGCTGGCGATGCATGCTTTGTTAGAGAAGTTATTGCTGTACTCACGTTCGGGACAGGCCTGTTCGCGGCTGGTACAGGTGTCGGTAGCTAAGCTTTACCAGGGTGCGCTGGTGGAGAGTAAGCAGCCGCTATTGCTCAAGGAGTGGCAGGCGTGTCAGCAAAAGCCGAATGTGCAGGTGCGCTGTGATCCGAAGGCGGTGCAGGTTGCGTTAGTTGAGTTGATCAGCAATGCGGTGCTTTTCGCCAAACCTGGCCTTGCACCTGAGCTGGAGTTGGTGGTGGCACCAAGTCATAGGGAAGGCTTTGTGCACATTCGCCTCATAGATCAAGGCATCGGCATAGACGCGGGCTATACCGAGCATGTATTTGGGCTTTTTAAGCGACTCAACGCCCGCGAAGCCTATCCTGGCGCTGGATTAGGGCTGCCACTCGCTCGCCGCATCATCGAGGCTGAGGGCGGCCGCGTATGGCTGACGAGTATACCGGGTGCGGGCACAACAGCGCATGTGGAGTTGCCTGCAGCCCCCAGCCCCCAGCACCCAGCACCCAGCACCCAGCACCCAGCACCCAGCACCCAGCACCTAACCTCTAACCCCCCACATTACTAAAACTTCCTGTGCGTAAAGCGGCACCCGGTGCACGTAGCGCGTAGTGAAGCACCTGAGGAAGAGCCTCAACATCAACGGCATAGCGTGCTTGCCCCACTCGAAGCGACTCTACCTGAGTTAACCTGCCATCACTAGAGTAGAGAAACAGCTGTGCATCAGTGGCTAAGGGCTGCTCGAAAGAGATATGCAACTGACCTGTAGCAAAATAGACCTTGGCATTTATCTCAACTTGTTCTGCAACATCAGTTAATCGCGCTGTTGCGTACGCAAGGTGATTCACTTCCGCTCCATTGAGCGAAGTAAAAGTGCCTACCACCAAAAATGAATCTTGCAAGCTGAGTACAGATACTACCGCACCATCTACAGGTATCTCAGTAGAATAAATCTCGAAGCTGTTACCTACTTGTGTTGCTACCCAGCGGGTGGTGTCAGCTTGAGGTGATTGCTCGTCTGCTTTATAAAAATTTCCTGTGAGGATAAGAGAACCTAAATCTCTCCTAAAGGCGTGTAATCCGCTGAGGTGGGAGTTGTAATAAAACTGGGCTTCATCTGGTCCAGACTCTATGACTTCGGTGCGATCACTAGCGGCAAATATCCTGTGAGTGGTGAGGCTTTGAGCGCTATCATCAATTGCTAGGTACTCGCCCTCAAGATATTTCTTGGAATTGAACTCATTGGGTGCAATGTAGGTGTATCGAAAAACAGGATGATTTCCCGTAGTCAATTTGTTAAACTCTGAGCGCTCTCCAGCTACGTTAGTATCATCAGTAAATTGGCTGCTCGCTAAGTTGAAGCTGACCTGATTACTGTCGAAAGGAGGCGTGCCCGTTGTGCTGGCATACCACTGCCCTCCAAATGTAATTTCACCGTTGAAGTAGTAGCTGTCGTAGATGATGCCTTTCATAACATAATCTTGTGCAAGTTTATGCAAAATTAGGTTATGTGTGGATAAGCGAAATAGCTGCAGTTCGTCGGTTTGGTCTTGCATACTGCCCACTGCAAGAAGTGGTTCAGCTAGCGAATCAACATGCACATAAACTGTAGCTTCTGGGCTGAAGCGCCACTGGCCGATAAAGGAATTGCTGGTCAGATCGAATAGTGCCAACAGCGTGCTATCGTGTTGGGTATTTTGCTCTTCGCCAAAGCAGAGCACAGCATTACTCGACGTAAGTCTGACCAGCTGCGTGATGTTACTAAAGGGATTGATTACGGGAATGGCTGATGTACCGCTGACGATAACCAAGCCGCTCGCAGCAACGCCATCGAATTGAGTGAAGTCTCCACCAACAAGTATAGTATTGTTACCTGTTCTAGCGGCTGCGCGAGCTTGTCCTCCTTGTACACCTTGATTGTTGCCAAAAGCTCGCACGGAGAGGAGGTAAGTTGCCGGGTATCCAGGTTGTATCCAGGCAAGTTCTGCGGCTGTGAAGCCATGTTCTGTAGCCCAGGCTGAAACCTGGGGTAAAATGCTCAAATCGGGTAATACATAACCTGTATTGATGGTCTTGCTAATCTCGCTAACTGTCTCGACATCGCCAGTTTGTGTCATCAGATGGCCGACAGCGCAGTGGGTTTGCTGTACATCCACGAAATATGGTGTTCGCTGATCATCATGGGTGTTGATAGGAAATTGTCCGCGGTTAGCATATCTGCTCAATTCTGCAAGACTTGCTGCACGCCGTGCCTGCTGTTTTGCCGAAAGGCCAGCAACATCGCGCTGCAGCAGCACCTGGTGGACTAGCATCAGGTGCTGCTGGATGCGCTCCGTCTCAGTCGCGAAAGAGATCGTGGTGAGGTAGGGCGCAGGCGAAGTTTCGTAAAGCCATCGCTCATTTACCTCCACAAGATGCTGGTACAGCGCTGCTTCAGCCGTAGGACGAAGCGGCGTGGGTGTGGAGGCAGCTGCAGCAATAGCTTCAGTGTAGAAGCTTATCAATACGAGCGCGAGGAGTGCAAGAAGTCGCATCTGAGGGAATTTGCACGAAATATACGCGCGGCTAATTGACTCTCGCTATGAGCGTGCTCTAATTTTGCCTGACCAACACTGGCGAGGCACCTAGGTCACGCGCAGCTTCCATGAGGCGTATACATTCTGCGCGATAACCTCGATCATCAGGAAGACGTGCAGACTCGGCCAGCGGAATGAGCTGCGTGTAGCCAAATGAGGCAGGCAGATAGTCACTTTGCTTAAGCAACAGACTCCATGCAGCAACGGCAGCCGACCAGTGGAAGGCATTTGAAAGGCTAGCGTCGAGCGCATCACCACTTACCCGCACCTCCACTTTATCTTGACTCTGTGCATCATCTGGATGCTTGTATTTCATCCGTACAGTCGCCCATTCTGTAGTAGCGCCCGAGCGTACTGGTATGCCTGCAGTGATAATGGGAGCTTGATAATTTAGTGCTTCAACTGATGGAAGAAACTCACTCTTAGATCCTGCAGGAATAAGCTCGTAAAGCGCAGTGACTGTATGGCCCGAGCCCATATCTCCAGCATCTTTTTTATCGTCGTTGAAGTCTTCAGGCGCTAGGAGTCTACTTTCATAGCCAATCAGGCGATAAGCAGCTACCAAAGCAGGATTAAATTCTACCTGTAGTTTTACATCTTTGGCAACGGTAAACAAGGTGCCGCCGAACTCCTCCACGAGCACTTTGCGCGCTTCGAGCAGATTATCTATATAAGCAGCGTTGCCGTTGCCATTCTCAGCGAGCGTTTGCATTCTTGCGTCCTGGTAATTGCCATTGCCAAAGCCAAGCACGCTGAGGAAAATACCGGATGCTCGTTTCTTATCTACATAATCTTCGAGTGTTTCATTGGCGGTAGTGCCAACGTTAAAATCTCCATCCGTAGCGAGAATAATTCTGTTGTTGCCCCCTTTGATGTAATGCTGCTCCGCCAATTGGTAGGCGAGTTTAATGCCCGCAGCTCCAGCTGTACTTCCACCCGCACGCAGATCGTCTATGGCTGCGAGAATGGTCTTCTTTTCATCACCACTGGTAGGTTTGAGCACGGTTCCAGCCGCACCTGCATAAACCACAATACTTACCTTATCTTGAGGGCGAAGTTGCTCGACGAGCATGCGGTATCCCTCCTTGAGAAGAGGCAGTTTATTAGGTTCATTCATGCTACCCGACACATCGATGAGAAAGACAAGGTTACTTGCTGGCAGCTTATCTACTTCAAGTGTGCGAGCTTGTAGGCCAATATTCAGTAGTTTGTGCTCCTTATTCCAGGGGCAGTCAGCCAGTGCAGTAGTAAAAGCAACAGGATCTTTGCCTTTTGGAGCAGGATACTTGTAGTCGAAATAGTTGATGAGTTCTTCTGTGCGAACAGCTTCTGAAGGTGGTAGTTGACCCTTGTTTAAAAACCGCCGAATATTGGCATAGGCAGCGACATCTACGTCGGCTCCGAATGTAGATAAGGGGGTATTCGTGGGACGTAAAAATGGATTTTCGGGTAAGTCAGTGTAAGATTCTCCTGCGGCGACTGGGGGCGCTTCATTGACATAGGGTAGTGCGGTTTGTCGGGTAGCAGCAGGTGCCACATATTGAGCATCGGCAGCTTGGTCGTAAACTCGCGGTCTAGCTTCAGTCTCAGGTCTTAATTTGCGACGGGATACATCTTGTTTAGACTGCCGAGTAGCCTTTCCAGTTACGATAACTTCTTCGAGTAGAGCCCTGTGGCGTAACGTGAAGTTTAGCTCAACTCGCTTGCCGTTCCAGATGCTAACTGTATCTACAACCACATCTTCATAACCTACATATCCTACCTTAACCGTATACCTTCCTGCAGGCGCAGAAAGCGAATAGATGCCGTGAAAGTTTGAAGCTGTACCTGCTACGATTTTGCCATTTTTCGATAGAGAAACATTAGCGGCGATTATTGGTGAATTTGTTTCATCGGTAACAAGGCCCGAGAGGTAGGCTTGGGCGTTAATTCCGCTTACGCCAAAACTACTGAGAAGAAGGCTGACAATTAAAGCACGATAGGTCATGGTAGTGGGTTTGGTTACTGAGCAGATGCAGGATGTGCGGACAATGCATACGGTGCACGCAAATTTTTTCATCTACACTTCACAAAGCGGCTCCCACTTTCCACATGACAGCAATCAGGGAGAGGCCGGTGTTATCTTTGATAAACAAATTGTTGTATGCCAGCCTACGCCCACCTCCACAACCACACGCAATACTCCCTGCTCGATGGCGCGACGCCTATTGCTGGCATGATGGACAAGGCCAAGGCTGACGGCCAGGTGGGGGTGGCGATGACCGATCACGGTAACATGTTTGGCGCATTCAAATTCGTCGCCGAAGCCAACAAGCGCGGGCTCAAGCCTATCATCGGCTGCGAGTTCTACTTAGTGGAGGATAGGCATAACAAAACCTTTTCCAGGGCGGCGGGGCAAAAAGACGTGCGCTACCATCAACTCTTGCTAGCCAAGAATAGGAAAGGCTACGAGAATCTCTCTAAGCTCTGCTCGATTGGATATGTCGAGGGATTGTACTCGAAGTGGCCACGGATCGATAAGGAGGCCCTCGAAGGGCGTACCGAAGGTCTGATTGCGACAAGTTGCTGCCTCGGCTCAGTGGTGCAGCAAAAGCTCCTTCTGGAAGGTTTTGCGGAAGCGGATGCCGAGCTGAAGTGGTGGATCGAGCGCTTTGGCGAGGACTACTACATCGAGTTGCAACGTCACCGAGGTCTAGACAATATTGATGGCACTGGCGTGAGTCAGGAGGAATTGAATCAGGATCTTCTGCGCCTTGCGGCAAAACATAAGCTAAAGACGATCGTCACCAATGATTCGCATTATCTCGAGGAGGAGGATTTTGAGCCACACGATATCTTACTTTGCATCAATACTGGCGAACGAAAGGAAACAGCAGATAGGTTTAGATTTCCGAGTAGCGACTTTTTCTTTAAGACTCAGGAGCAAATGTCGCGCCTTTTTGAAGATGTGCCTGAGGCTGTGGAGCGGACCTTGGAGATTGTTGATAAGGTTGAGCCCATTGAGCTTGCAAGAGATGTGCTATTGCCAAACTATCCGCTGCCGGAAGGATTCGCATCTCAAGATGATTATTTGCGCCACCTCACTTATGAAGGTGCACAACGTCGCTATAAACTTGATTTTGACAATACACATCGTGAGCGCATAGATTTTGAGTTAGAAACCATTCAAAAATCTGGCTATCCTGGATACTTCTTAATTGTTCAGGATTTTACTACCGAGGCTCGCAAATTAGGCGTCAGCGTAGGACCTGGACGTGGCTCAGCTGCCGGAAGTGCAGTGGCCTATTGTTTGGGCATAACCAATGTCGATCCGATAAAGTACGATCTGCTATTTGAGCGTTTCCTCAATCCAGAGCGGGTATCGATGCCGGATATCGACATCGACTTTGATGATGAGGGCAGGCAGAAAGTGATTGATTATGTGGTCGATAAGTACGGCAAGAACCAGGTAGCGCAGATTATTACATACGGCTCGATGAAAGCCAAGAGCGCTGTGCGAGACGTCGGGCGGGTGATGGACATTGCGCTGAGCGAGGTGGATGTTGTTGCAAAAAGTTTCCCTGATAATTTAGGAGCGAGTTTAGATAAGGTTTTGGCGGAAGCTGAATCTTATAATGAATTTCGCAAGATTTTGAATTCAGAAGATGCAGAAAAGGCTGATCGCTTCCGTGAATTTGCTGATCAAACAAGCGATATCGGTTCGATGATCCGCACTGCTCAACGGCTCGAAGGCTCGGTGCGCAATACTGGTATTCATGCCTGTGGAGTGGTTATCACGCCAGATGATATCACGAAGTATGTGCCGGTTACGACCGCGAAAGATTCTGACTTACTAGTTAGTCAATTCGACAACTCGGTGGCTGAAGAGGCCGGGCTCTTGAAGATGGACTTTCTCGGCTTAAAGACGCTAACAATTATTCGCGATGCAGTGCGGATGATTGAGGAAGCTCACGGCGTTCAGATAGATCCTGATGAAATAGATCTCGAGGATGAAAAAACCTATGAGCTCTTCCAACGCGGCGAAACAATAGGTATCTTTCAGTACGAGTCGGCAGGAATGCAAAAGCACCTGATCGCGTTGAAGCCGACTAAGTTTGCGGACCTAATTGCGATGAACGCGCTGTATCGGCCAGGTCCAATGCAATACATCCCAGAGTTTTGTGACCGTAAACACGGGCGCAAAGCAGTGAGCTACGACCTCCCAGAAATGGAGGAGTACTTAGCAGAAACCTTCGGTATTACAGTCTACCAGGAGCAGATCATGCTTCTTTCGCAAAAGCTTGCAGGCTTTTCTAAAGGTGAAGCGGATACCCTTCGTAAGGCGATGGGTAAAAAGAAAAAGGATGTACTCGATAAAATGTATCCCCGCTTTGTTGAGGGATGCAAGGAGAAAGGTCATCCGGAAGATAAGCTTGAGAAGATTTGGCAGGATTGGGAGCACTTTGCTGCTTACGCATTTAATAAAAGTCACTCTACTTGCTATGCCCTGGTAGCATTTCATACTGCATACCTTAAAACGCATTATCCTGCGGAGTATATGGCTGCAGTACTCACCCACAATAAATCTGATCAAAAGAAGCTAACCTTCTTTCTGCGCGAGTGTAAGCGCATGGGTGTAAAAGTGCTAGGTCCCGATGTAAATGAATCCAAGCTCGACTTTGGCGTAAATGCCAAAGGTCAGATTCGCTTTGGCTTAAGCGCGGTTAAGGGTGTAGGTGAGGGCCCAGTAGATGCTATCTTGAGTGAGCGGAAGAGCGGAGCATTTGTGAGCTTATTCGATATGATGCGCCGGCTCGATCTGCGCTCGGTAAATAAAAAAGTGCTTGAAAGTCTCGCTTTGGGTGGTGGATTCGACAGCTTTAGTGGGATAAATCGTGCTCAATATTTTACCCCAAGTGAAGATGGAAAATATCCCACTCTCATTGAGCACGCGCTCCGTTATGGGCAGGCCTATCAGCATCAAAAAGCTACTGCGGCCAATTCGCTTTTTGGGGCGACAGAAGAGACTATGGTTCCCGAGCCTGATGTACCGTTTGCTGCGCCTTGGCCGCTGATTCACCAGCTCGATAAGGAAAAGGAGGTTGTAGGCATTTATATATCCGGTCACCCGCTCGACGACTACGAATATGAAGCGAAGCAATTCTCAACTTGTAATTTAGAAGATTTAGAGGACAAGCGCGGCGACGGCGTCAAGCTGGCGGTGGTGGTTCAGAGCGTCCAGCACCGCACGAGTAAGAAGGGTACGGGTTGGGGAATATTTGTGGTAGCTGATCAGACGGGGGCGACGGAGTTTGCCTTGTTTTCAGATGATTATCAAAGCTATAAAGACAAGCTCGAGCCTGGTTGCTGCGTGTTGATCGAGGCTCGTTATGCGGAGCGTTGGGGTCGAGCGGGCGAGTTTCAGCTCCAGTTGAGTGAGGTGACGATGCTAGAATCTGTGGCTGAGACGCGGGTGAAGGATGTGACGTTGCGCATTCCAATTCACCTGGTTGATGCGGAATGGATTCAGCGTCTGGAGGATTTATGTGCTGCGCATCCAGGTCCGCACCAGCTTCGCCTCGAGCTGATTGCACCTGAGCGAGAGATTGTGATGCCGTTCGTTAGTAGCCGGACGGTTATGGGCGATACTGATTTTTGGCGTGGAGTAGAGGGGATGGGTGTTGGGGGATAGGTTTTAGGGGCTGGCCTGACCACAATATTGTGGTCAGGTGGGTGCTGGGTGTTGGGTGCTGGGGCACCCTGCGCGCGGTAGTGACGTGCCCTCCCGACGTGCAGTAAGCCTTCAACTGCATGAGCCAACCCACTATCAGGTATCCCGACACCGCTAGAGAATCAGGCAAAAGCGACAAGAAATTGCTACCCCCGCACATCGAGCATATCACCTGACCACATTGATGTGGTCTGGTGAAAGGGCAAAGCGGAATTGTCCATAACATATCAGCAATCAAAATAGACGTCGTTCAACCGAGTTACCCTAATAGATAGGTCATCAAAATGCCGCGGCTCTTCCTGCGCGGTGGGAGGACGTCGGCCGGACTAATAGCCTAATCCTTTTGGAGCTGAAAAGAGAAATTAAAGATAACAGAAAGAACGATA
Organism: Saprospiraceae bacterium; assembly: GCA_965213735.1. Taxonomy (GTDB): domain Bacteria; phylum Bacteroidota; class Bacteroidia; order Chitinophagales; family Saprospiraceae; genus CALDTK01. The sequence goes on along the minus strand of CBDCAB010000006.1, from coordinate 2,243,216 downwards.
CGAACAATTCCTCGTGTGCCTACGGGCAGTATTTTTCCCACTCCGGGGCCTCGTAATTCATTCAATATACTTTTCTGATTTGCCTACGGGCAGAGCATCAGTTTTAGGAAAGGTGATGCTTTTGTGGGACCCGGAGGACTCAGGGAGTGAGACCCATTCTATGGGGCTGGCCGTAATCACGATATGGGGGTAAGGCCGGGCCTGCGCATTTTGGTATGAGGGTTATAATCTCGACGTGCGAGCCTAACGTGCGGCAATGACGCGCCATCCCGTCGTGCAGTACAGACATGCCCTCCCAACGTTCTGTAAGCCTTCAACTACATGAGCCACCCCTCTATCACGTATCCCAACACCGCTACACACTCAGGCAAAAGCGACAAGAAATTGCTCCCCCGCACATCGAGCATATCACCTGACCACATGAATATCGTCAGGTGAGAGGGCTAAGCGGAATTGTGTATAACATATCAGCAATCAGAATAGACGTCGTTCAACCGAGCTACCCTAATAGATAGGTCATCAAAATGCCGCGGCTCTTCCTGCGCGGTGGGACGACGTCAGCCGGACTAATAGCCTAATCCTTTGGGGCTGCAAGAGAAATTAAAGATAACAGAAAGAACGATACGAAGGATTCCTCGTGTGCCTATCGGCAGGATATTTCCCACTCCGGGGCCTGGTAATTCATTCAATTTACTTTTCTGAGTTGCCTACGGGCAGAGCATCAGTTTTAGGAAAGGTGATGCTTTTGTGGGACCCGGAGGACTCAGGGAGTGAGACCCATTCTATGGGGCTGGCCGTAATCACGATATGGGGGTAAGGCCGGGCCTGCGCATTTTGGTATGAGGGTTATAATCTCGACGTGCGAGCCTAACGTGCGGCAATGACGCGCCATCCCGTCGTGCAGTACAGACATGCCCTCCCAACGTTCTGTAAGCCTTCAACTGCATGAGCCACCCCTCTATCACATATCCCAACACCGCTACCCACTCAAGCAAAAGCGACAAGAAATTGCTCCCCCGCACATCGAGCATATCACCTAACCACATGAATATCGTCAGGTGAAAGGGCGAAGTCAAAGTGTTTATAACATATCAGCAATCAGAATAGACGTCGTTCAACCGAACTACCCTGATAGATATATCATCAAAATGCCGCGGCTCTTCCTGCGCGGTGGGAGGACGTCGGCCGAAATGGTAGCCTAAACCTTTAGGAGCTGCAAAAGAAGGGTAAGAACAGAAGAAAGAACAGCCATAATATCTTCAGCAGAAAAACAAGAACATAAAATCAAATAATACACCACCCCTACTCACCATTACTCCAAGATTCCTTACCTCAACCACCCCTACCCCGCCCATACATCAACCATCCCAAACCTCCAGCCAGCACGATCCCAATCCCCAGCAAACCTGCAACTACAATACTTATCCCAGTTTTTGTCTCAAAATCATATTCATATTCCACTACAGTTAACTCTGCGCCTTCAGCCACTGATTGGCGGTAGATCATCTGCTCGATCAAATTGCCATGCCTATCGTACACAAATCTTGTAGAATCATTATTCTCGTAAGCAATCAAAGGTCGTCCATCATGATCATAAGTAAAAGATTTTACTACACCCGTGATGTCATCCTTGATAAAGTCGATCTGCCCATCAGGACGATAGGCGTAATGGTATAGATAGTCGGTCGTCCTCGCCATGAGTAACTGTCCAGCTATGTTGCGCGTAAACTCACTCCTGCTCAGCGTGTCTCCACTCCCCGCCTGCCGCTCAAGTACCGTGTAGCCGTAACCTCCTGCCACGCGTTTGACCCGGATCAGCGCAATCGTATCCTTTTTATAGCTACCATCCAAGATGGACGTTCTTGATCTTGATCCAGGATTTAAAATTTCACGTAAAGCATAGACAGTTTCCAAACCTTCCCAATTTCGATATGCTGCTATATATCCATTATCCGTATAAACACCAACGTACTGAGGAAGTCGCTCCGCCTCGTTGACATACCTAAAGGCTGCTCGGTGCCTCCCTCTGTACAATACTTCCAGAATTCGACCTTGCTCATCATATAAAGTCCGGCTGTCACAACTCATTGCCTCACCTTCTCCAGGGGACCTGCACAATTCGCGAACCTTAGGCGGCCGCCCAGCCATTTTAACACTCACCACCTCGACGTCGTCAGCGAGAGGAAGTCCATCCTGACTCACCGACTGAACTTTGTACCGCGCTTCAGACAGCCGTGTAATCCTTTTTGCAGTGTGCCACCAAAAGGGAATTTCATCACGTATAAGGTCAGGCTCGCTTCCTGCTTTATCCTCCGGCTCAAATGGCCAATATTCTGTGTGAATCGCCTCTATCGCACCGCTCGGTAATAAGTCGGGCGGTGCCGAAGCCTCAAATATAGGCTGCAAATAATCCTGAGCACTAAGCGCTATGGGCGGATAGAACAATATGAAAATTAAGAATCTACAATACCAGCTAAACATCATACTTTCCTTATCAGATGCTCACGTATTTCAGAGCCTTGGTCAGTTTAAAATTGATCCAGGGTAGGCGCGTCAGTTGCACGTGCAAGCTAACACTCCTCGACTATTTCAGATGAGAAATCCGGTGGGTACAGTCTAGCTTTAAGAGGTAGAGGCACTGTATTCAACTGTCCCAACCAGGTGCTCCTCGCTTTGATTTAGCTGCGCTTTTGGATATTCGCTCAGCATGCTGCGCAGGCTATCAGCTGCCGTGGGTAATTCCATCAAGGGAAATAGCTCAGCGTGCTCAGTCTGCACCCATGTACTTCGCCAGTATTTCGCCCAGCAAAGCTCAAATTTTTCGAGTCTGCCAGCTGCGCGCCAGCTGTCTCTCAACTTAGCCTTAAGTCGATATTTCGCTGCCAATCCCTCCGCTGCTGGCACCAGCGGCCAGTAATTTGCCGGCTCCTGCTCCCACGCCACCAACTGCTGGGCCATCCCCCAGGGCGTCCGGCCAGTGGTACGTGTTGAAGTATATACCACAATATCAGTGGGATAGCTTACCCTAAAACCCCCCTCCAGCAGTCGCCGCCGCATCGCTTGATCCTCATCAAAAGCCAGTTCTGGCAGACCTCCCACCGCCGTATACGTGCTACAGCTAACGCCAAAACCCGCCCCGCCAAACACCCCGTGCGGAGCATTACGATCATGTGCACACGGGTAAAGTTCATGCCTCAACATGCCTTTGAGCCGATTGTACTGGTTAAACATCATCCCAATGCGCGAAGTGTCCGTTTCGCCCGCCATAATATGAGCGCCAAAGGCATCAGCCAACTCTAGCTCTAGCAGTCCCCGCGCAACAGCATCATGCGCCAAGCGGGAGTCGGCATCTGTACTAAATAAAAGTTGCCGGTGTCGTGGCAGGCTACTGTGCGAACCAAGCAGCTGCTCAGCGATCTCCATACCCAATGCCCGCGCACTGCCCACATGGGCACGTTCAGCAGAAAAGTTGGCATCCACTACCACCAGGGGCACATGCTCAAACCTGCGATTCCACTGCAACACCCGATAGGCTGTATCATCTGTGGTCCCATTGATTACGAGCACCGTCAGCACCTGATCGGTTAGCTGCTGCCCTTCTAGCGACCACTCACAACGAATCGCCTCCAAACATGTAAGGATCCGCCGCGCCTCATCGCGTGCTGGCACCACGACCGCACAACGCAGGTCGAGCGGCATAATCTCCGGTTGCGCAATATACCTAGCCTCCGTCGGTAGCTCAGGCAACATGGCAGCGAGGCTTGTTTAGCAATTGTAGCACCCATGTTAGAAGCGCAAAGTCAAAGGTTTAGTTCGCACCGCTCCCTGTATTCTTTGACTCACCGTTGCTCACATTCCACAGGTTTTGGCGCAAGCTGAACCGGACAAAGGCTGCCAAGAAAATCAATAAGCATAACTTGCCTATAAATACTACTTAAATAGTATATTTTCCTCCGTTTTCATTCCAGTTTATACCGGATTACTCCTTAAATGAACTATTATCTGCGAGAGGAACACCTGGCTAACGTATTGTACTTTTCGTTAAATCTGCTACACACTACACTATCGAGCTACACGAACAGACCGTACGAATTTTCAGCCCCTAAACAAAAAAAGCTCCCCGGCAGTGCCGGAGAGCCCTCCAAAGTTGTAGATACGTCCAGCTTCCTGGGACTTTGGATCAACTAACTTCTGGTACTTCACCTCTCAACAGTAGCTACGAGGGCAAAGCAGATTTTGGATTTCCAACTCGAAAATTTTTTCCATCTTTGGGTGTCCGGCATTGCTGCCAATCTACGCAAACCCTTGTACATCAACGGTTTGCACCTATTCATGAAAACTTCCGAAGAAATTATCCGCCTGCTTCGGAATCGCGACCAGCGGGGCATCAGCCTGCTGTTCGAGCATTACGGCGGCCCCCTCAACGGCGCTATCGCCCGTATCGTGCGCGATGAGCGCGTGGCTGAGGAAGTGCTTCAGGACACCCTCCTTAAAGTTTGGTCAAAAATCGACCTGTATGACCCAGCTCAAGCAGGTCTATTTGCCTGGATGATGAGCATCGCGCGCCACACAGCTATCGACCGCGCGCGGCTAGCTGGCTACCAAACCGTCCGCAAATCCGAAACATTCGATCCTCACGTACATGATGGCGATGAGGATAGCATCAGTTCAGCTCGTGTAGATGTTCAAGCACTCACACACGATATGGATCCGAAGTACCTCGAAGTGCTTCACAAGATGTACCTGGAGGGCTATACCACCAGCGCCATCGCCGACGAACTCAACCTACCCCTTGGAACCGTAAAAACCCGCCTCCGCACTGGACTACAACAACTGCGCGCAAAAGTCAAAAGCGAGCGTAAGCTCTTTTTAGGCCCCCTCCTTTTTAGCCTCACGCTCCTGCTGCTATGAGTATTTCACTAGCCGACATACGCGCTTCAGGTCTGCTGGAGCTCTACGCCCTCGGCGAGCTTGCTCAGCCAGAGCGGGCGCAGGTGGAGCAGGCCATCGCCGAGTACCCTGAGCTGCGTACCGACCTTGCTGAAATCGAGCAGGCCCTCGAGGTCTATGCTTTCGCCAAAACAATACCCCCCAATCCGGCAGTCCTCGCTGCTACGCTGAGTAGCATCAAACCGGGTACTACTACAAACGCTGCTCGAACTAGTGCAAACAGCAGTAAGTGGTTGAGCTGGCTACTTAGCCTTATAGCCCTAGCCTTAGCTGCTGCCTTAGTGTACACTTACGTGCAAAACCGCGAACTCGAGCAAGCCGTGGCTACTCAGCACGCACAGCTGCAAGATTGTCTTACGCAACAAGAAGCCAATCAAGTCCCTATAGCAACAATTACTGATTTGCAGCGCAGCGATAATCAAGTTGTTAGCCTTGCTCCCTCAGATAACTATTCCGAAGCCAGTATCTTGATCTACAACAACCCGACTACCCAGCGCAATTATCTCGCGCTCGGAGAAATGCCATCGCTAGCAGCTAATCAAGTCTATCAGCTCTGGTCGCTCAAACCGAATCAAGACCCTATTCCGCTCGATACCTTTACAGCTGAATCCCCAATAGTACCAGTCTCTTATGTAGCGGGCACTGCGAATTATGCTATCACTGTCGAGCAGGCAGGTGGTGCTGCAACTCCCAATCTGGAAGAACTAATTGGTACTTTCGGAGTAGCCGGCTAATCTGAAACTGATATTTTCTCTCCTTCAGCCTCTTATATAGGCAATCCTGAGCCACATCACCCATTGCCATTTTTGATCCGGTGGCGCAGACGTCTTAATTCAAGCTCAGACATATCCCTAAGCGGACTGTCGTACTCTCCATTGAGGGAATTATACAGTTGATCCCGCAGCTCTTCTCGCAGCTCCTCCTGTTCTAGCTCGTAGGCTTCTTTTTGGGCAGCACCGACACTGTTGAACAGGCGAACACCTATTGAGATCCTCCCGTATACGTCGATCGGCATCTCGAATATTTCACCATCCAGCGCTTCAGACACTGTCTGACCCGGTACGCTAGACGTATACTTTTTGGTATCCCCAACATGGCGACCAATCCCCAATGCACAGCCATAAAAGAAGCCATCCTTGTGCACCTTAGTATAGCCTGCGCCAAAACCTAAGGTTGTACGAATGCGATCAAAATCACGCTGATCGTATCGTTCGTCTTCACGCGCAAAGTCAGTGAAAGCTAAGGCACTGTGGCGCATATACATAAAGCCGTAGTATCCTTCATTCGGCATTGTAGCATCAAAGTACCTTTTCAAGCTAAAGCCAGCACGATAACCTTTCGTTTCGTAATCAGGCGTCCAAAAGCGCTGTCCTTTCGACATTAGGGCAAACTCGGTTTCGAAGGCCCAACGGTTGGCAGCCGGAATTTCAACCTCCACTTTAAAGACTCCAAAAAGCAAGCTGCTGGGATTCGTGGAAATTTGGGTGTACTGACTATGCGCGAGCGTGAGTGGCAGCACTGAGGCAAGCGCAAGTAGGGTAGTGGTCAACAAGACTTTCATGAGCAAAACTTTGTGGTATTTGTGTGCCACAAAGAGAAAGCTCAACCCTACCTCAGCAAAAGCAGAGATTGCAACTTCGCTGCTGACTGTTCCCAAATTTCGCAACCGCCTTCTACAGTCGGAAACCGGCTTGCACTGCTATAATATGCGGCGAACCAAAAGCGAGTTCGGCACCAATACCGATCCCATACGCAGGGTAGTACATAATGCCGAAGGGTATGGGCACCACGTGCGGTAAAATGCCTCCTGGTATGAGCGAGCCAGTGTCGAAATCGATATCCTCATACTCGAGCGACGAACTGAGCGTGTACACCGTCGCCCCAATTTTGATGCCGCTGTACATGTCGATTTTCGCCGCGTTGCCATAGTGAAACTGTGCCATTCCGCTTATGAAGGTGCGATTAAGCTTGATGCTGCCGCTCAATCGCTCCACGTCTTCATTGCGGAAATCGTCGAGGCGGATACGCTGGTGACCCCCGCTCGCTCCGACGCTAATCACCTTGTTGAGCTGACGTTGGTAAATCAGTGTTTTTGCTGCCCCACTCGAATAGTCAGCTTCAAAAGCAGTTTCTCGCAGCTCTCCATTTTGGTCGCGGAGGCTCAGCATCACATCGATCTCCCCATTCAGCAGCATAGCGTACCAGCCGTAGCCATGTTGAATTGCAAACGCGTTTGGCTCGAGCAGCATCTGCTCACGCATCACCGTCTCCTGCGCCAGGCTACTGGAGAGGTGAATAAATACAAGTAGAGTTGTGAGCAGTAAGCGCATAAGCAAAATTTCGGGGGCCGGCAAGGTAAGGCTCCTCCCTGAGCAATCACGAAGATTCACATCGCCTCAGCAAATGCCTTATGGAGTTAAATGTATGAGCGGCAGAACTTGTTCGGAATGAAAGTTAGCTCGATTAATTTGCAAGAATAGTTTAAGAATCATTTGCACCAAGATCATCGCAATCTAGATATTTAAGTGAAGCCCAGTCGCGTTTCAGTTTCAACGTTTTTTTATCGGCTTGCTTCTGTTCAATTTAGCCTTTCTTTTTATGCTTTCGCAAAACACGTCAGCATATCCCCGTGCCATAGTTTCTCGTGAAAATCGAGCCACAGCTGCTGCGCGACAGCGCTTACGGTCGATAGCACTTGTTTTGGCGCAAGCTGCAATGGCCTCTTCAATATTATGCACTAACCAACCGCCAATGCCCGGCTCAATCAACTCAGGCATAGCCCCACGCGCGTACGCAATAACTGGCGTACCCGAAACCATACTTTCAGCCACACTCAGCCCAAAAGGTTCGTCAAAATGAATGGGATGAAGTAAAGCACTCGCCTCCGCCAAGACCCGTCGCCGCTGGGCTGGACCACTATTGCCGAGATAACGGATTTGCTCGCCGTCTATGAGTGGCAATACCTCCTGCTGCCAGTAGCGCTCGTCTTGCACGAGGCCTGCCATTAACAATTTTCGCCCTGCACCTTTTGCTATTTTAATCGCATCTACAGCACCTTTATGCGGATGTATCCTGCCGAAGTAAAGCAGATAACCTTGCGGGATTTCGCCAAAACTAAAATCAGCCAAGTTTAGCCCATTGTAAACCGTAGCTGCATAACTCAATGATTCGGCGCGATCGGCATTCGAAATGCTGACATAATCTACTACATCATCGTAACGCTCATACACCGGAAGTATCTTCGGACTGGAAAAACCGTGAATGGTCGTAACTATAGGTGTGTCGATTAAACGACTATAGCCCAGCGCCATAAAATCAAAGTGATTATGTATCACGTCGAAGTTATGCGCTTGCTCCATCACATAACTCAAGTGCATGTATTCACACACTTTTGCGTCGAGCTCAGGATTTTCAGCATATCCCTGCGGCACAACTGCTTGCAAGCTCCCTGCTGTAACAGAATCTGCCGTCGCAAACAGCGTCACCTCATGCCCCAACTCCACCAAACCCTCAGCCACATTACTGGCCACTTGCTCCCACGGTCCATACGCACGTGGAGGTGTGCGCCAGGCTACCGGCGCGAGAATGGCAATGCGCAGTGGCTTTTGCATGTGAACATCTTTGCGTGACTACACCGCTACGTTGAAGTCGCGCAAGACGCTGTTGAGGCTAGTCTTTTTATCAGTGCTTTCCGTGCGCTTGCCAATGATGAGGGCACAAGCCACTTGATAGGTGCCGGCGGCAAACTCCTTCGGATACGTGCCTGGAATAACTACCGATCGCGGCGGTACTTCACCCCGCATTACCCTCGGCTCAGCACCAGTCACATCAATAATTCGCGTGCTTTTAGTAAGCACCACATTGGCTCCCAAAACAGCTTCTCGACCTACCCGCACTCCTTCAACCACAATAGCGCGCGAGCCAATAAAGCAGTCATCTTCAATGATCGTAGGCGTAGCCTGGAGAGGTTCGAGTACGCCGCCCAAGCCGACGCCGCCACTCAAGTGCACATTGCTCCCCACCTGCGCGCATGAGCCCACCGTTGCCCAGGTATCGACCATCGTGCCGGCTCCTACATAAGCGCCAATATTGACATAGCTCGGCATCATGATTACGCCCGGCTCGAGATAGGAGCCATGGCGAGCTATAGCATGCGGCACCACACGCACTCCCTGACCTGCGTAGTCACGTTTGAGCGGAATCTTATCATGAAATTCAAAAGGACCCAGTTCTATAGTTTCCATCTCGCAAATGGGGAAATAGAGCACCACCGCTTTTTTCACCCATTCGTTGACCTGCCACTCGGCTCCGGCGGGCTCGGCTACACGCAGCTGACCCTGATCGAGTAAGTCTACCACCGCTCGTATAGCCTCCACAGTTTCTGCATCCTTGAGCAGCTGGCGATTGTCCCAAGCGGCTTCAATGCGGGTGCGTAAATCCTTCATGGCGGCAAAGTAGTAACGTTCAAGGCTCAGATTCTTGACACAAAGTGCTAAGAATGTGGAGACATGTCAGCTGCCCTAGGTTTTGTTATTGTTAGAGGCCTTAGGTTAGCTCTATGAGGCAAGGTCGCAAGTGCATTGGCAACATATTTCTTCTGCTCGCAGTGCTGCTATATTTCTCAGCTAGCTCATTTGCACAAGCTGTACCCGCATATGGTGAAGCGGTGGCTGTAGATGAAGCTGCCCTACTGTCCGCCTTGCAACAGCCTGCTCGTGGGGCGCAACAGGTGGCGCGTTTTCCTTTGCTCGGGCGCAAAACAGGAGAGTTTATCCTCAAAAGGGCAAGCTCGATGCACCCGGAACTGCAGGCGCGCTACCCGCAGATTCTCGCTTTCGCAGGCGTGCAAAAAGGTAATCCCAGCACCCGCATACGCGCCGAGTACAGTCCTAACAATGGCTGGACCAGCGCAATCACAGATGCTCACGGGCACCAGCAAATCCTGACCACAACGGGCTCGAGTGCTGCTACACGACGCTACACCATATACGATCAGGCAGATATTCATCTCCAAGATTTTGAATGTCACAATGAGGATGATCAGCTGCTGCCCAGCCAGCCCCATCAGCAGCGCTCGGTAGCAGGAGATTGTCAGCTGCGGCGCTACCGGCTAGCCATTACGTGTACTGGGGAATATGCCAACGCGGTGGCTGGCCCTAATCCAACTGTGCCTGCCGTGATTGCAGCAATGAACGTCGCCGTCAACCGCATAAATCAAGTCTATGAACGAGACTTAGGTATCACTCTCGAGCTCATCCCTAACAATGATGTGCTGGTATTTCTCAATGGCGCCACCGACCCCTTTACCGAAGGCAATCCTGGTGCCCTCATCAATGAATCGCAAACTCAGATCGACAGTCGAATCGACAACGCAGATTACGACATCGGCCACCTGTTCTCGACCCAAGGTGGAGGCTTAGCCCAACTCAACAGCCCCTGCGCTAATGGTAACAAGGCGCGTGCAGTAACGGGCGTAGCCAATCCAACTAATGATGGTTTTTACATAGATTATGTAGCGCACGAAATGGGCCACCAGTTTGGCGCCACGCATACCTTTTACAACAGCTGCAGTGGCAATATTTCACCCTCTACAGCTATTGAGCCCGGTAGCGGCTCCACTATTATGGCCTATGCGGGTATATGCTCTCCAAACGTCCAAAGTAACTCAGATGCTTACTTTCACACGATAAGCATTCAGCAAATTGCAACCTTTATCACTAGCCCGTTTGGCGATTGTGCAGAAATAATACCTACAACTAATAATGCACCGACCGTGGCGGCGGCTGGAAGCTTTGTCATTCCTATTTTCACTGCCTTTGAGCTAACGGCCAATGCCAGTGATCCCGATGGTGATTCCCTCACCTACACCTGGGAACAGATCGACAACGAGAGTGGTGGCGCGCAGCCTCCGCAGAGTACCAATGTCAACGGACCGCTGTTTCGCTCATTAGCGCCGAGTGCTGATCCACGCCGCAGGTTTCCGAGTGGACTTTATCCCGACTACGAGGTGCTGCCTTCAGTGCCACGCGATATGACCTTTCAGGTTACTGTACGCGACAACAATAGCAGTGTAGGCTGCACAGCTGAGGCCGTCGCCAATGTAGAGACTGCCGGTACTACGCCTTTTCGCATTACCAACTACAATACCACTGCTACACTGGAAGGTTTCAGCTCCTATACCCTCACCTGGGATGTAGCCGGTACGACTGCTCCGCCATTTAATACTCCTACAGTCGATATTTACATGAGCCTCGACGGCGGCCTCACCTACGACTTTACCCTAGCGAGTGCAGTGGCTAATTCTGGCCAAGCAAGCGTAACTATCCCCAATGTTGCCAGCACGAATGCAAGATTTGTCGTTAAAGCAGTGGGTAATGTATTTTTAGATGTCAATGATGCCGACCTGACCATCACAGAATTTCTAGGGCCAACCTTTACGTTAAATTCTCAGAGTTTAACGGCTATATCATGTTCTAATCAGCCTGTCAGCTATACTGTAGATGTCGCTGCCATATTGGGTTTTAGCGAAAGCGTGACCCTTATAGCCACCGGGCTACCAAGTGGTGTTGTACCAAGCTTTAGTCTCAACAATCAATCTGGCAATTTCACCACTACGCTTACCCTGGCCAACCTTCAAGGTGTCGCACAAGGTTCGTATAGCTTTCTTGTAGAGGCTAGCTCGGCGACTGAGCAGCGAACGCTTACCCTGGTGTTGGTGCGCGACAGTCCTCCCACAGCTACACCGGCACCCATGACACCAGTCGACGGTGCGGATATTGGAGTCGTATTTACCAACTTTAACTGGAGCTATAATGCGGCCAATGGCGCAGTGCAATTTCAGCTCTCTAGCGATCCGACTTTTGCGACAATAGATTTCGAACAGCTCTTCACAGATGGTACTGTGGTAGCTACCGGAATAGCGCCGGGGATTTGGTATTGGCGGGTGGCCTATGAAAATGGCTGCGGCCTCGGTGCGTATAGCCCCATTAATTCGTTTAGAAGGATTCCACTACAACGTGTCGATCTGGAAAATACTTCTCCAGTGGCCATCGGCAGCGGTAATGGTGGCAATTATACTTCGACCATTACTGCTACGCAAAGCGGTGATATATACCAAATCGAAGTTGCTCCTCTGATAAGCCATACCTACGTTGGTGATTTAAGCGGAGGTATTGGCTTGCCAATGGGGCCAACATTACAACTTTTTAATCGGCCTGACAATGGACGATGCTTTGGGAGTGATCTCGATGTGGTATTTGCTGATGACGCAGCACAATCATCTGACGATTTCGAAAATTCTTGTAGCTCAAATATGCCCTCTATTTCTGGCGAATTTCGACCTGTTGATATATTCTCGCAGACCTTGCCACGGGAAGGTGCGGGTACATATACCCTCAGTATCACCGACCATGCCCCCGTCGATGGCGGGAACATTGAGGAGTGGGCGCTGAGCTTGTGGTATGCCAACATTACAGATTATAATGAGTCGGTGGCGCTCAATGCGTTGAGCGTGGCTATGGGTGGTCAGCGTGTGGTAGCTAGCGGCAACATCTCGGCAGGTGCGGCAGGAGTCGCGCCATCTGATATGCGTTGGGTAGTTAAACGTCTGCCCACAGCTGGATCGCTAGAGTTGCGAGGAGATGAGTTGATGCTCGGCGAAAGCTTTACGCAACAGGATGTGGTGAATGGCGAACTGCTATACCTACATGATGCAGGCACCGGGCTCAGTACGGATCAGATCGTGTTCGATTTGCTGATTGATGATCAGGGATATCGACCCAATCTGGTGCTTCCCGTCAGCATCATCGCTAACACGCTAAGTGCTATAGCCACCATCGATGAGGTGCTTGACTGCGCGGGCGATATGGATGCGAGTATTATTGTCACAGCCTCCGATGGTACTCCACCTTATATGTATAGTCTCAACGGAGGTTCTTTCCAGAACTCCAACCAGTTTACTGGTCTTGCTGCTGGAGATTATACCGTCACCGTGCGTGATGCACTCAGCTTTGAAGTTGATGCTGCTACCGTTACTGTCCTCGATCCACCCGTACTCACGCTCACTGCTTCAGCTACTGGTAGTACTATCACCGCCACTGGCCAAGGAGGCACCGGCGTGCTTGTGTACAGCCTCAACAGCGGTCCTAACCAAGCTAGTGGAACCTTCGAAAACCTCCAGAACGGTACCTATCAAGTGCGTGTTACAGACACGAATGGCTGCACCAAATCCAAACAAGTGGTGGTTTCTGTTGGGGCGCTGCTGGTCGATCTGAGTGTCACGACTCCGATTTTGTGCAACGGCCAGCTCGGAACAATTACTGTCGATGCAGCGGGCGGAACGAGTCCGTATACCTACAGCCTCAATGGTGTCGCTAGTCAGGCTTCACCCGTCTTTGCCGGACTTACAGCAGGCACGTATATAGCGACCGTGGTGGATGCTACCGGTATGTCGGCGACTTCAGCAGGATCGGTAGTGTTTATAGAGCCAGCAGAACTCGTTGCCATTGCTACTATTACTAATGATCAGGTACACATCACGGCCAGTGGGGGTACTCTTCCCTACAGCTATAGATTAGATAGCGGCCCATATCAGTCATCGGCCACTTTTACTGGTCTTAGCAACGGCACCTACACCTACACCGTCCGTGATGCCAACCAGTGCACTATAACAGGTAGCTTCCAAATCAGCTTCAACAACATGAGCATTGCTGCCTCGAGTACGAATATTAGCTGCAACGGACGCGCAGATGGCGTCATTGAGGTGGTCGCATCAGGAGGAACAGGACCTTATACCTATAGCCTCGACGGTGGTGCCGCACAGGCTTCCGGTACTTTCGACGGCTTGGCTCCGGGGCAATACACTGTCACAGCCACCGACGCTCATGGCCTTACAGCTACGACAGGTACTATTACCCTTACCGAGCCTCCTTTACTTCAACTTGCCGCTACAGTCAACGGCAATTTTATCAACTTAACTGCTAGTGGAGGCACATCCCCGTATACCTACTCCGGCCCAGGTGCTGTCAGTGGCGCAGGCAACGTCTTCGGACCTCTAACTGCAGGCACCTACACGTACACCGTCGTAGATGAGCTTGGATGCGAGGCTACCGCAACAGCTGTGGTGACCGCCAGCAACCTCTCCATTGCCATTAACTTCAATGTAGGACAGGAGTCATGTCCCGGTGCAGGTGATGGAGCAGTTACGCTCAGTGGTGTCAATGGCACTCCTCCTTACGAATTTAGTTTGGATGGAGGCGCCTTTAGTAGCACTAGCTTCTACGATGACCTCGCCGCAGGTTCATATACCGCTACAGTGCGCGACGCAAACGGCACTACAGCCAGCACGAGCTTTGAAATTCTCGCACGCCTCGTGCCTACCGTTGATGTGACGGTCGAAGGCTCGCGCGTCAGCTTGAGCAACTTCAGTGATCCAGCAGCCAACCTCAGCTACAGCTTTAATGACGGTGGCAGCTTCTCGAGTTCTGCGGTAGGCTATATCTATACTGCTGGCACTAGCACGGTAGTGATCCGCTACAATGGCTGCATTCTAGAAGTGCCAGTCAATATTACAGCTCCACTGGCCATTACTAGCGACACAGCCACTGCCTGTCCGGGTGAGGCCTTCGCCACCGGCACCGTTTGTGTCACGGGAGGCGTAGGCAGCTTTAGTGTCGTTGCGGGGCTAGGTACAGTCACCACGACTACACAGCCGGGCTGCGATGATGCATATATCATCAGCATTCCTAGCAATTTCAGCAGCACGATTGTCGAGGTAGTCGATCAAACAGGTGCAACTCGTGCCGTGCCAGTGATGGTGGAGATACATCCCACTTTTACCATTGATGGAGTCATCGACGGCAATACTTTAACGGTATCCGTTCAGGGAGGGCAAGCGCCCTTTACCTACAGCCTGGATGGTGGGGCAAGCATGCAAAGCGATTCTGTCTTTAGCAACCTCGGTGATGGCCCGATCGTCGTCACCGTCACCGATGTCAATGGCTGCAGCAGTGAGGAGACCTTTATCGTCTCCAGCTTGAGTGAGCTGGCACAGCAACTCGAGCTGGAGGTGTTTCCTAATCCGGCAGATGAGTATCTGGTGGTGCGGGTCGCTTCGATCAACGGGCTGGAGGACTACCTGCTCGTCGATGGTGTCGGTAGGGTAGTGCTCCGGCAGCAGGCTGCTGGTCCTATTACCCGCTTAGAGCTTGGGGCGCTGCAGGCAGGGTATTACACGCTCTTGGTGCGACATGCAGAAGGTGCTGCGCATGTGCCGGTGATTGTCCGTTGAGCGACTGAAATGCGGGACGTGTTGCGGAAACTGGGAATAAGGTGTCAGCGCCCTTACGAATATCGTCACGGGTGAGTAAGCTGATCAAGATTGTGATACCTTACTCGCATGAAGTGGCAGCCAATCTTCATCGTCTATGTGCTTGTAGCGGCTCTGGGTCAACTGGCTCAGGCGCAGCTTCAGCCTAATACAGTTTTCGAAGATGGGTTTGTTGCAGGTATTGAGGCTGTCGCAGCTCTTCCTCAGCGTCCTCATGTCGTCAATGAAGAACTTGGAGCCTTAGGCTACGGCATTAGCCATGCGGCAGGTTTGTGGCTCGGCTATCAACGCAGCAATCGAGCAGGACTAGGTGTTCGCATCAGCTCGGGCCTTTACGGCACCCGCACGGTCTATGATCATCTTAGTGCTCTTGAATTAGGTACGGCTGGTGGGACTACTCAACCTGGTCGTACGCATACAATTTTGCGCGGTTTTGGCCTTTCGGCAAAACACTCCCTACACCTCACCTATCAGCTGCCAGCTCGGCAAACGCCGCTACGGCTGTTTGCAGGTCCAGAATTGGTGCATACCCTGCTGGTAAATAAGTGGAATCAGCGCGCTGTAGCACTGGGTTATCCATCCACCGCCAAAGGAGGCCAAGGCCGCAACGGGCTCCAACTCGCTGCCGGGCTGGGTAAAGCCTTTGGCGCGCGACATGCGCTTCTTGCAGAACTCTACTACGCCCGCAGTCTCAATCAATTTGCAGCCTTTACTGATGCCGTCGGCCTCAAGTTGTCCGATAGCTTGCGCGGTAAAAATCGTGTAAGCTGCCCAACCTTCTAAATCATCCTCTCACTCAAAAGCGTCAATCATGATCTCAGTTAAACTTCCTCAGCTGCATCGTCAGTTCATCTTGTTACTCTTAGCAACAGCGACACTTATTCAAATAGGATGCGAATCAGAAGAAATTAGTTTTGAGCCACAAGGCGACACTATTCTCACAAGCGATCAACTGGTTAGCGCTAGCTTTTACGGTCGAGTAATTGATGATTCCGGGCGAGCAGTCGCCGATGCAGAAATTAAAGTCGGTGATATCACGACCTACACAGATGGCGCGGGCGATTGGTACGTATATGGCGCCACAGTCAAAGCAAATGAGGCATATATAAGTTTGAGCAGTCCCTCACATTTTAGCGCAAGCCGAACACTGATGGTGCAGCCGGAGAGTTTTAACACTGTATATCTATACCCACTAAGATTAGACAATCCAACACTGGTAGATGTCGCCTCTGCAACTGAAGTAGTGACAGCATCAGGCGCTCGTATATCTTTTGAAGCGGACGCTTTTCAATACGAAGACGGTCGACGAGTGAACGGGCAGGCACGTGTGTACGCCAGACACCTCGATGCAGCTGATGATGCTATTACGCTGTTGATGCCAGGACGTTTAGAAGGTACGCGTACCGATGGTAGCAGCACTGGCTTAGTTACTGCGGGCATGATTGGTGTTGAACTTCGCGATGCCGCAGGGGAAAGCTTGCAACTAGTTGATGGCAAACCTGCTGTTATTCAAGTCCCTGTACCTGCAAATCTGCAGAACCCACCTCCTTCCATTCCGCTCTGGCACTTTGATGAAGTGGTGGGTCGCTGGGTAGAAGAAGGATCAGCAAGCTTAGAAGGGAATGAATACGTAGGCGAAGTAGCTCACTTTACCTGGTGGAACATTGATATTCCCGGTCTCACGGTTCAGGTGTGTATGCAGCTTAGATGCGATTCCACTGGAGGAGGTGGAGGTCAAACGTTTGGCAGGTCGACCACAAGCAACGGGCAGCGGTTTTTCGTTAGTTCAACATATCAGGGTAGGATAGCAACTGGTACAACAGATGACAATGGTAAATTTTGCGCTTACTTTTTTGAAAACACGACTTTCACGTTTGATGTTGCCTATGAAGCTTGTGGTGGGGTTGTACACAGCTTTGACTTTACAACAGGATCAACTCCCTTAGATTTAGGCGTAATAACATTTGATTGTATAGAGGTCAGTGACTCCTTAACTGATTGCTCAAACATTTGGCAAAGTGGAGGCGGCGCTCCTCCTCCTCCACAAGAAGCTCCACTTACCAGTGTAGCTGTCCACTTTAGTACTCGGACTTGTGAGCAAGGAGGTGATGATGTAAGACTTTTCTTTCGAGGAGTGGGCCGTCGCGCTGGCACAGCTCTGGTTGTAGCTCCGGGCTTTGCAGGAAGGCTTTTGGTGAGGCTTCCCCGCGACTCTGCAATTACTATAACTGCACGGCCTGCCAGAGCATCTGGAGGGAGCGAGAGCTTTAATGTTGCATTTGCTCCCGTACTGCAGCTAGGCGAAATCGACTTCGACTTTAATCGCATTGATGTTGAACCCAATGTTATTACCGGTACTGTACTCGACTGTGATGGCGCCCGCATGTCAGGCACAAAAGTTCTGCTGAGTAATAGCTTAGGCACCAAGCTAGACTCCATGTATACGGATGCCTCAGGCGCCTATGAATTCAACATTTCCCCCTGTGGCACACGACAACTCACTGTGTATGCAGGTGGCGATGGCATTGGTCAGTCAACCAATTTTACCGCCTACGAAGATATGCGGCTCGATCCGCTGACACTCTGTGCTGCTGATGGCGACTACTACTTCAGGGCCGAGCTAAATGGAATTCCCTATACCTATGGCGTCTGCTCAGGACGTGCAGGCCCAACAGGATGGAGCATCTACGCCCACGATGATATTGATCATGCTGCTCCCTACTTTGGTTTGCGCGGTCGACAAGTGGCGCAAGGTGTTGGTAGATTTTCAGTCGGCTCTGAAATGGTTTTCGAGCAACTGCGCTTGGGAGGACGCATTTACAGCAGTCGTGATTTTCCCTTAGTAGGTACACTCGAAGTGCATGAATGGGGTCAGGTCACTTCGGCTAGCTTCGAGGGCGAGGCTACCTCCGCCAGCGGCGAGCTTCTAAATCTCAAACTAGAGATACGCTTCCTCAAACCTTAGGGAAAAGCCTTCTGCGGTGGGCGCCCCTGCGGCGCGGCGCGAGGCTAGACCCATACGGTACATGATGGATAGGTCGTGTATTACTTGCGCAGCAGGAAGCTTAGGATCACGTCCGTCGGGTACCTCTAGTCTAGGTGCTGTTACTGCAGGTATAGCTAGCTACCTGTCCCTGAAGGTGCGATTCAGACGCAATCAACTTTTGCCCCGTGCTGAGCATAGACGTCGTTCAACCGAACTACCCAAATAGAAAGGTCATTAAAATGCTGCGGCTCTCCCTCCGCGATGGGACGACGTCAGCCGGACTGGTAGCCTAATCTTTTAGGGCTGCAAAAGAAGTGTCAGAACAGAAAAAGAAATAAAAAAGTAATGCACCGTAAGCCGCCAATCAAAATTCCTAAAGAGGCGAAGCGAAGTAGTCAATAACCTTCAAACATCATCAATAGACGTCGTTCAACCGAACTACCCAAATAGAAAGGTCATCTAAATGCTGCGGCTCTCCCTACGCGGTGGGACGACATCAGCCGGACTGGTAGCCTAATCTTTTAGGGCTGCAAAAGAAGTGTCAGAACAGAAAAAGAAATAAAAAAGTTATGCACCGTAAGCCCCCGATCTAAATCCCTAAAAAGGCGAAGCGAAGTAGTCAATAACCTACAAACATCATCAATAGACGTCGTTCAACCGGACTACCCAAATAGAAAGGTCATTAAAATGCTGCGGCTCTCCCTCCGCGGTGGGACGACGTCAGCCGGACTGGTAGCCTAATCTTTTAGGGCTGCAAAAGAAGTGTCAGAACAGAAAAAAAAATAAAAAGTAATGCACCGTAAGCCCCCGATCTAAATCCCTAAAAAGGCGAAGCGAAGTAGTCAATAACCTACAAACATCATCAATAGACGTCGTTCAACCGAACTACCCCAATAGAAAGGTCATTAAAATGCTGCGGCTCTCCCTCCGCGGTGGGACGACGTCAGCCGGATAGGTAGCCTAGTCTTTTAGGGCTGCAAAAGAAGTCATCAACATGCTGCGGCTCTCCCTCCACGGTTGGACGACGTCGGCCGGACTGGTAGCCTAATCTTATAGGGCTGCAAAAGAAGTCATCTAAGTGCTGCGGCTCTCCCTCCACGGTGGGACGACGTCAGCCGCATAGGTAGCCTAATCTTTTAGGGCTGCAAAAGAAGTCCTCAGCATGCCGCGGCTCTACCAGCACGCTTAGACGACCTCGACCGCACTACCTTGGCGGCCATGGGAAGACGCCATCGCCGGCAGCCGCAACTCTTCGAGCAGGTGCGTATTCATGGCATCGCCGACCGTGGTTCGGTGGTGGGTCGCGACCCAAATGGAACTGTCGTGTTTGCGCGCGGACCAGTACCAGGAGACGTGGTAGACCTGCTGGCGAAGAAGAAAAAAGGCGTCTTTCAAGAAGGCATCCCCGTCTCCTACCGGAGTTTTGCCGAAAGGCGGCAAGTACCCTTCTGTAGACACTTCGGTGGCTGCGGCGGTTGCAGCTACCAGCACATGACCTACGCGCTGCAGCTCGATGCTAAAGCCCAACTCGTGGCTGATGCCTACCAGCGCATTGGCAAGCTAAACATCGACATCGAACCCATCCTTGCCGCTCCCACTGATCGCGCCTACCGCAATAAAATGGAGTACGCCTTCAGCGATCGCCACTGGCTCACCGAAGAAGAAGTGGCCCTAGGTCACACCATGGAAGGTGAAGCACTCGGCTTTCACCGCAGAGGAGCCTGGAATAAGGTGCTCGATATCCACGAGTGTCACCTTGAGCAGCAGCCGGGCAATCACCTGCGCAATACCCTCCGCGATGTTGCGCTGGCACAAGGACTTAGCTTTTACAGCGAGACCTCTCATCAGGGGCTGCTCCGCAAAGCCATGCAGCGCGTGCTCACTACAGGTGAGGTAATGTTGGTGCTCATGCTGGGCGAGCATCGCCCGCAGGCGGTAGAGGACTATCTCCAGGAGGTGCTGGCTCGCTGCCCCTACTTAACGAGTATTTATACGGTGCTCAACCGCAAGCTCAACGACTCCATGACTGGGCTTGAGCCGACGCTGGCGTACGGGCAACCGTATGTCACCGAAAGGCTCGGCCACGTCAAATTTCAGGTGGGCCCACTCAGCTTTTTCCAGACCAATACTGCCCAGGCTACGCGGCTTTATGAGCTGGTCGCAGACTACGCAGCGCTTGATGGCTCGCAAACCATTTATGACCTCTATGCAGGGGTGGGCAGTATCGGCTTGTTTTTGGCCAAGGACGCGCGGCAGGTGGTGGCGGTGGAGGAAATAGCCCCTGCCATTGCTGATGCTGAGGCCAATGCCGAGCTCAATGGCATCGACAATTTCATAGGCTATGCAGGCGATGTGGCCGATATCCTCTCTCCAGCTTTCGCCAAAACCCATGGCAGCCCAGATGTCGTAATTACCGACCCGCCGCGGGCGGGCATGCATGCCGATGTTGTTAAACTGTTGCTGCAGCTGCAAGCCCCGCGAATCGTGTACGTAAGCTGCAACCCCGCTACTCAAGCCCGCGATCTACACATGCTCTGCGAGGGTGGGTACCGAGTAGAACGAGCCAGACCTGTAGACATGTTTCCCCAGACGCCACACTGCGAGGCCGTGGCTGTACTCAGCAAAACCTAGCACCACACCTTTTTCAAATCTAACATTATGGACGATCTATTCTCAGCAGCAGGACTGGCAAATACCAAAGCCCGAGTCAAAGCCCTTAGCCCTGACTCAACTCCTGAATGGGGCAAGATGAACGTGGCGCAGATGCTCGCACACTGCAACGTCGCCTACGAAATGGTCTATACGGATAAGCATCCAAAACCTGGTGCCATACAGCGATTCTTCATCCGGTTGCTGGCGAAAAAGCAAGTCGTTGGTCCCAAACCATACCCGCGCAACGGCCGCACTGCACCGCAATTCATAATCGCTGACGAGCGAGATTTCTACGAGGAACAGCAACGACTCCTCGACCACCTCGACAAGACTCATTCCTTAGGTGCTTCACACTTCGATGGCAAAGAGAATGCAGGCTTTGGCGTCTTAACCCTGCAGGAATGGAACACGCTTTTCTCCAAGCACCTCGACCATCACCTCACGCAGTTTGGAGTGTAGGCTGGTGTTATTTCGGCACGAACTCCTTGATCCAATCTGTCCAAGCAGTACTCGCCATCACTTCATTTACGAGCACACTTAGCGTATCTGCTTGTGCTAGGTTTTGGCGAAAGCCCATGGCAAAGTAGTTAGGACTAAAGCGAGTAGCTTGTATGCTAAAGTCTTTACCATTTTGATCTTGATAATAGCGCAGATCAATCTCATTGGCAAGTACATGATCAGCTTCTTTAGCTTCAACGCGAGCAAAAGCTGTTTCTATATCCGGCACTTCAACATAAGGAATTTGCTGCCGATCAAGAAAGCTAATAACAAAGTGATTGGTAGGAACAACATTAACCGTTTCTTTGAGATCTGCCGGCAAGCTTAAACTCGAGGAGTTATCGGTTGCTAGCGATACTATAGCCGCAGTCAATGTGGCAGATACAGCCAGTCCGACAATCATCCACAACATCGCAACGACTCGCCCCCAAAAACTAACTGGCGCTTTATCTCCATAACCTATGGTGGTCAGCGTCACTCCTGCCCACCAAAATCCTGCACCAATTCCTTCGTGCATCTTTCCACCAAACTCATCTTCATTAGGTTTGCGCTCAACAAAATAAATGATAGTACCTACTATGAGCAGCAGAATAGAAAGGCCGACTAAAATTTTAAAAAAGGCCGGTTGAAATAGTCCGCTTACCACTTCCAGCATACCGGACTTATTTCTGCTACCAACTGCAAAATTGCTGGAATAATAGATGGGCGAGTGCAAGAGCGTGTCGCGGGTGCCGGTGAGGGGGGTAGCTGTGAGAATAATATCAACCTTACCGTTAGCTAAAGCCGCGCGGCCATCACCCCGCTCCACATCTACATAGTCATAGAGGTAATCGCCTCGTTCGGCCACACTCTCCCACAACTCCACCGCCAGACCCTGATAAAACCCATCGGAGGCAGCAACACTGAGTGGCTCGTGAGGCAGCACGCCCACGCGTAGCTTGTCTTGCGCCGTGGCTGAAAAGCAAACACTAAGAAGAAGTAAAACTGAGAATAGCTGTCGCATAGGCGGCAAGTTGGGAATTTTTAGAGATAGCGTACGGCAAGCAATTGTTGCCTCAAGACGGACCCTCCTGTACAGCGAGTTTGGTGGTATGCGCCCTCACTCAGCTGCGCACAGCAGCCAGAAATTCTTCCTCGCTCATCACTTTGATGCTGCCTAAAGACTGAGCTTTTTTCAGTTTGGACCCCGCTTTTTCTCCTACTACAAGGATGTCGAGTTTGCTGCTCACCGAACTCACATTACGCGCTCCGGCAGCTTCGGCAAGAGCTTGCGCCTCTTTGCGCCCGATACTCCGCAGCGTGCCGGTGAAAAGTATGGTTTTGCCTGTAAAGGCAGCATCTTCAGCAACAGCCACGGGTCTATCCTCCTCCGTCTGCTTCATATTCACGCCCAGCGAGGCCAGTTCATCTAGCATCTCACGGTTGTGCGCCAGCCCAAACCAAGCCAACACATTGTCTGCGACAGTCTCACCCATGCCATGAATAGCCATAAATCGCTCGGGCGGCCAATCCCCTAACTCGCGCAAATCTTCAACCTGCTCAGCCAGCTGTTTGGAAGCTTTCTGGCCTACGTGGTGAATGCTCAAGCCTACCAGGAGGCGATAGATGGGATTTTGCTTCGCCTGCTCAATGGCACTGCGCAAATTGGCGATCGACTTCTCCTTAAAGCCCTCTAGCGCAAGGATATCTTCATAAGGCAGCCGGTAGATATCGGGCAGGCTCTGAATAAATCCCAGATCTCGAAATCGCTCCAGCTGTTTCTCGCCAAGGCCATCAATATCCATGGCATGCTTCGACACGTGGTGCTTGAGCCGAGCCATTACCTGGGCCGGGCAGTCGTTGTTGACGCACAGCCAGCGAGCCTCTCCCTCAGGACGCACAATCGGCTCCTGACACTCCGGACAGACGCGCGGCCACTCCACCTCTTGCTGCGTACCATCTCGACACTCAGCGAGCGTCTTCACGATATAAGGTATCACATCGCCCGCCCGCTCCACGAGCACCGTATCGCCAATGCGGATGTCTTTGTCGCGAATAAAATCTTCGTTGTGCAGGCTCACATTGCTCACCGTCACTCCTGCCAGCGCCACGGGCGTGATGCGCGCCACTGGCGTAATTGAGCCGTTTTTACCTACCTGATAATCTATGCGCTCGAGCGTGGAAGTGGCTTGCTGGGCAGAAAATTTATAGGCTATAGCCCAGCGGGGATGGTGGGATGTGCTGCCGAGACGCGCCTGCAGACTCAGCTCATCTACCTTCACCACCATGCCATCGAGTTCGTAGGGTAGGCTAGGGCGGTCGGCTTCCATCTTTGCACAAAATTCGGCCACTTCCTCGATCGTGTGGCACCGGCGCATGTACTCACCGGGCACCAAAAAACCCAATCGACCAAGCGTCTCTACACTTGCAAAATGGCTTTGCAGCGCCTGCACCTGATCATTACCCGCGGCATCGACTCCATAGCCGAGCTGATAGACAAATATGTCGAGTCGGCGCGCGGCAGTTTCGGCGGCATCCTTCATGCGCAGCGCACCTGTGGCAGCATTGCGTGGATTGGCAAATACCTCTTTTCCTTCTTCCTCGCGGGCGGCATTTAGTGATGCAAATCGATCTTTGCGGATGAGCGCCTCGCCCCGCAGCTCGACCGTATGCATGCCGAGGCTAGCAAAGTCAGCCTGTAGTGGCACCGTGGGCAGCGCTCGTACATTATTTGTAATTTCCTCTCCGGCAGCACCATTTCCACGCGTTGCGCCGCGGACGAGGAAGTTGTTTTCGTAAATAAGTGCTACAGAACCTCCATCATATTTGGGTTCGACAGCATAGGCAAGAGGCGTGTCATCGTCGCTGAGGTTGAGGTATCGTCGCACCGATGATTCCCAATCCTGCAGGTCTTCAAGGTTGTACGAATTGGCCAGCGAGAGCATGGGCACCAGGTGCTCCACGCTTGCGAAATCAGTTGTTAAATCGCTTCCTACCCGCTGCGTTGGGGAGTCTGGGGCGATGAGTTCGGGATGCTCGGCTTCGAGTGCTTGGAGGCGCTTGTAGAGTATGTCGTATTCCTGGTCGCTAATTAGCGGGCTGTCGAGCACGTAGTACTGGCGCTCGTGCAAGCGGAGTAGCTCGGTGAGTTGTGCGTATTCGGTAGGCTGGGCAGGCCTGTCAGCTTTCGCCAAAACTGAGCGCGTCAAGGTGAGCAATTGTTGATCAGCCATGGCGGCCAAAGTAACCGCAGCCTCACCCTTCAACTAGTATCTGTTGGCCAAACACTCGTAATTTAAAGGAGGAAGCGGACCGCTGCTCGAACAACACGCATACCGACAGTGGTTGCGAATTGCAGCCCCGCTTATCGCATCGACAGTCATTGCAGTAGGCTGGCTGCTGTGACCTACGCTGTAAAACTTTAAGGCCAAACCAGAGGCCAAAAGTGTGCAAATCGCACAAAAGATAATTCCGCTGCGAGCTGCTGGATTAAGTAGTTGGGACATGTTGTGGTGGTGTTCACTTCGTACACACTACCCTATTCAAGTAAGGTGCCAAGCAACCGGAATAGGGTAGTGCATAAGGTCTTTGCCAAGCGCTCACATGATCTACACAACTTCCCGCAGAGCGTATCCCGCCACTCAACGGGTTAGACTTGCCACTCAACGAGTTAGCTGTTTTTCTTTTCTCGAGGTGGCGGTACTGCGCGGCGGGGCACCGGGTCATAACCAGAACCTCCCCACGGGTGGCAGCGGCCTATGCGTTTGATGCCAATCCACGTGCCTTTGACCGGCCCCCAGGTCCGCAAAGCGCCCAACATATAATGTGAGCAGGTAGGCTGATAGCGGCAATTAGAGCCTAATAAAGGACTCAAACTCATTTGATAGCCACGCACCAGCCAGATGAGGGGATAACTCAGGTACTTCATCGGCGAAGCGTGCTTGTTCGGCGATCAGTGGTGAGCAGGTCATTGCTCGCTGCCTCTCCATTGTACTGCCAAACCACGATGTTCTGCTGATCCTTGTAGAGCTCGAGCATAAAGCTGGAGATTACAGATAAGGGTTGATTCAGCTGCTTAGCAGTCAGGGGCACACGCATATACATGAAGAGCGCGTAAGGGTCGTGAGCAGCTTCTTTACCTAGGTATTCCAGCTGGAGCGCTTCACCACCAGCGCGCACTTCCAGCACGTCGCGCAGGTATTCTTCAAGTAGCGCATTGCTTTGCGGGTGCTCCATGTCGGTGACGAGATTGAGGTTTGCTGCTGATACCTCAGGACTGCCTCCACGGCGGGCAACTGCTGCTAAAGACAGCTCCAGATCATCTACAAAAGATTCGAGTGTGATTTCTAGTTGTCGCTGCTCGCTATCGACATTGATAGTGAGCCTTGATACATGAAAATCATGCGCACTGGCTGATGGAGCACTCCAAGCAAACAGCACAGATAAAAGCAGAGCAATCACCCACGCAAGCTAAAGCTAACGTCATACATCAGGCACTGAAGCGCGCGGGTTTGACTTTAGATTAGCCTCAAAAGTGCAAGGACAGCAATGAGGACTAGCAGCAGCATGCGCAGACCAATCGGTCGAAACTGCCACAGCTCAAAACCTACATAAGCCACCAGCCACATCCCCGCCAGCAGGAGCACCTGCGCGAGTTCGACACCTCCAGCAAAAGCGAGCAGGTGGAGCACAGTTGCTCCAGTGTTTGCATCGCTTGGCAAAAGGATACTCAAGCTTTCGCCAAAACCCAACCCGTGCACCACGCCAAACAGGAGCACCAGCAGCGGGATGAGCTTGGCCAGCCAGGATATTTTCGAGCCTGCTGCTGGTCGCTTCACTGCAAGCTCTTCGAGCACACTGGCGGAGAGATGATAGGGGTTTTGCCGTAAGGCCAACAACTCAACAAGAGCCATCACAACGATACTTACAGCAATCAGTGGCTCCACCCACACCAAGCCAGGTGGCACCAACTGAAAAGCAAGTGCTGCCATGGCCGCTGTATGCCCTACGGCGAAAAGCGTTGCCAGCAGTATCCAGCGGCGCCACAAAATGGCTGAATAAGCGAGTGCGATGGTGGCCAAAAACAGCTGGTGATCCCATGCGCCTGCCGTCATAAGATGCTTGTAGCCGAGTTGGAAGAAGATGTCGGAGATGAGGCTTCGCGGTCTGGTTAGCTAAGGGTTCGTTGAGGATCCGGGATTAATGCACCCAACTCCCCCAGTACTTCCCATTGTCTAGCGCGAGGGCTTGCTCGGTAAGTTGTAAAGGTGCAAACGTATCAATCATTACGGCTAGCTCATTGGTCTCTGTCTTGCCAATCGAGCGCTCATACGCACCAGGATGCGGACCGTGAGGAATACCTCCTGGATGCAAAGTGATGACGCCCGGACCTATGTCGTTGCGGCTCATGAAATCACCGTCCACGTAATAGAGCACTTCGTCAGAGTCGATATTTGAATGATTGTACGGCGCAGGAATAGCCAGCGGATGGTAGTCGTATTTACGGGGCACAAAGCTACAGACTACGAAGGCTTTGGTTTCGAATGTTTGGTGCACCGGTGGCGGTTGGTGCACGCGACCCGTAATGGGCTCAAAATCATGAATAGAAAGTCCGTAAGGGAAGTTATAGCCGTCCCAGCCTACGACATCAAAAGGGTGATGCGCGTAGGTATAAGGGGTGAGCGTGCCCTGCTTCTTCACCTTCACGATAAAATCACCAGTTTTATCGTGCGTTTCGAGGTTTTGCGGAAGCTTATAATCCCGCTCGCAGTAAGGGCTCGATTCGAGCAGTTGCCCAAAGTGATTGCGGTAGCGCTTGGGTGTATAAAGCGGATGGTAACTTTCGGTAATAAGGAGGCGATTACCTTCTGATTTATCAAACTCTATTTGATAAATTATTCCCCGCGGAATCAACAGGTAATCTCCCGGTACGAATTCGATATTACCTACCAAAGTCCGCAGTGTACCCGTACCTCGGTGTACGAAGAGCAGCTCATCGGCATCAGCATTTTTGTAGAAATAATCAGTGAGCGATTCGGTTGGTGAAGCGAGGCTAATGTGCAGATCGGAATTTACCAGCACCCGCACGCGGGATTCGAGGTAATCGGCCACCGGCGGCACATCGAAACCTACCAGCTTGCGCGCCTTCATGTTCTTGTGCTCGACCACGCTCGGCTCGATATTCACACTTTTGCCCACGTGCGTCACGGCCGTAGGAGGATGAATGTGGTAAAGCAGGCTAGCCATACCATCAAAGCCGATGGTGCCAAACAATTGCTCCTTATAGAGTTCGTTATTCGGCTGTCGAAATTGCGTGTGACGCTTGTGTGGGACGATTCCCAGTCGGTGATAAATGGGCATGGTCGAAAGGTAGGCGTAGACGCAGATATCCTAACACCTTCACTACAATCTCCATGAAGCTCATCCCATTTTGTGTCCTTTGCCTTACCACGCTAGGGTTTGCCACTTCCGCTTTCGCTCAAAACCCCAACCTCCACCTCCCGAAGACTTGGCGAGTAGGCGCAGTTGCTAATTACAGTAGCGGCTTTGGCTTACTCGCTGAATATCAGTATTCTAGCCTCCACAGCCTGTCGCTAAGTGCTCTCTACATTGAGCCGAGTGAGATATTGCCTTTTGGCGAAAACGCAACTAACGGTTTCAATAGTCCCACCTCCGCCGTAGAAGCAAATCGCATCCAAACGCAGCAAACCTATTTGGCTGGCTTTAGGCGCACCGATTTGCTCTGGCGGCGCTTTAGCTTTCATATCGGAGCCGAAATCGGCGCAGTCTTCTACGGAGAACCGACCGCCCAATATCAGCAGCTCGTGGCCCGGGAGGACTTCAACGCTCGCTACGCACCTCCACTGCGCAAGGAAGAAGTTTTGCCTGTAGTCGGTGCCAACTTCGGCATGCGCTACCACCCGCTCAAATGTCTTTATATCAGTGCCTCGCTCGGTGCTCTCCGAGATCCGCGCATCTGGAACGGGGAGGGCTTAGAGTTGCATAATTCTTTCGCCGTCGGCCTCAACCTGTAGCTCTCGCGCTACCGCAGCAGCGACACATCCCCTTTGAGCAGCAACTCCTCTCCGTTGCGCAATCGAACTTTTGTCCAGTACACAAATACAGCTGGATTCATCGGCTCACCCCGAAATGTGCCGTCCCATCCCAACGATGGCTGGTTCGGCTCAAAGTCTTTGCCGACAAACATGGCTTCACCCCACCGATCGAACACGCGCAGCTCGAGAATTCGTGCGGCCTGATCTTCGGTGAAGACAGTGAAGCCATCGTTGACCCCATCACCACCTGGAGAGAAGGCTGTCGGCACAAATACCTCCTCCTCTCGCCTCACCCGAAGTTGAATGGTGGATTCACCCCAACAGCCCTCAGGCGTGTACCCAATTAATGTGTAGTCGGTGGTAAACTCGGGCGCTACCAGCACCCGCGGGCAGTCATCACAGCTCATGTAGCCAGGCACGTTCAGCATCCACAGCAGGCTATCAAGTTGTAGCGTACTCAGCACTCGGAGTGGTATGGTGTCACCAGCTACTATTTCGCGATCACTGCCGAGGTCGAGCTTGGGTTCTTCGGGTTGCAGCAGCACTACCGTATCGCGCGCCTCGCAGCCATTCACGTCAACAAACTCGCAGTAGTACGTACCAGCTGGGAGTGCTGTCTGGTTTGCCACGGCGCCAAATGGGCCGCCATTAACAGACATATCCACCGGATCGAGGTGGCCAGTGAGGCTTGCAATCTCGATTGCTCCACCGAGTTCGGGCGCATCACATGCCAGCGGCACCAGCCTCAACTGTACCTCAAATGGCAGTGGAGACAGCAAGGGCATTGCATCTTGCCAAGGGCAGCCATTTTCGTCGAGCACAGCTACAGCTACCTCGCCAGCACTGAGGTTGCTGACTGCTGGAGTCGTGCTGCCGTTGCTCCACATGTAATCATAAGGCGCAGTGCCTCCACTTACAGCCACACTGGCGGAGCCATCCGTGGCGCCATAACAACTCACTGCACCACTCCCGTACCAGCTCGTTTCGATGCTGCCGTCAAGTGGATCAGCAGGCTGAGTAATTGTGAGATTAAGACTTGCAGTCCCTCCGCCCGCATCAGTTAAGGTAAAGGTGCATGGTCCGGCAGCCATATTGCTAAGGCTAAGTGTTCCTCCAGGCAAAGCTGAAATTACAGTATCGCCGACACCTCTCGGACTCGGGCAGTTATAGCTTATTGTTATAGGATATTGGGCATCAACGATAGTTAGCGTAACACTGCCTGTGGGTTCTCCGAAACATCTGACATTAGTAGCTACACCTTGCATGCTCAGCGAGCCGCAAGTAATTACCGCTAATTCAAGGGTTACGAGACTATCGCAGCCGTTGCTCGCGGTATAATTGAGGGCATATGTTCCTGCCGCAGAAAATTGCTGACCCAGTAGGCGCAGCACCTCACCTGCACAAATAGTGGTGTCGAGCATACCGGTGAGAGGCGCGGCTACCACCAGATCAAGCGTGACGATAGAATCACAGCCGCCGCTACTCGTGAGTGAATCCGTGTAGCTGCCGCTGGTCAAGTATGTGTTGCCCCCAAACGAGTAGTCCTGGCCAGCGCAGACTTCAGCTTGTACGCTGGTTCGTAGCACACTATCCACCTCCAGTGTGAGCTCTGTGAGGCTGTCGCAGCCCGCCAATGAGGTATTGGTGCTAGTATACACACCTGCCGCTGTAAGTGCTTGACCATCAAAGGTGTAAGTCTGGCCGCTGCAAATACTTGCAGCGAGTGCGACTCGAATTTCATCAACAACCTCCAGCACGAGCGTTACCGTGGAATCGCAGCCGCTAGCACTGCTCAGCACATTGCTGTAGGTGCCAGCCATCGTATAGGTTTGACCAGCTACGATGACTTGCTCCCCCGTACAAATTGTGCGGCGCACTTGGGTAATCGGAGCGGGCAGTTGAGTAAGGGTCAAGACTACATTCGAATCGCAGCCGCCAGCGCTCGGATAAGTTGCGGTATAGGTGCCTCCGGTGCTAATTGTACTGCCGTCGAATGTATAGCTGTCGCCGGTGCAGATGCTGGCGCTTTGCGTGGTCTGAATCTCTTGCAGCACCTCCAGGTTTAGCCACGTCACCGAATCACAGCCTGCTGCAGATGTCCCCATTTGGCGGTAGCGGCCAGCCACGTTGAGTGTTTGGGAGTTGAAGCTGTAGGATTGCCCCTCGCAAATTGTCGCTGCCACATCCACCACAATACTGTCTACGACAGCGAGATTAACCTGAAGCGTGGAGTCACAACCGGTGGTAGCAATTAGACCAAGTGTATACGTTCCGCTTTCGCTAAAACTCTGCCCGCCCGCTTGGTAGGTATCTCCTGTACATATTTGAGCATTTAAAACTTGCGCAGGATGAGTATTGACGATGAGGTTAAGTGTAATAATTGAATCGCATCCATCAGCGTTAGTTAAACCTATGGTATATATTCCGGCATTGGTATAATCGACACCAGCAAACGAATAGCTATCGCCCGCACAGATGGCCGCGGTCTCGCTCGAAGAAGATGTTGGGAGCACAAATAAGTTGAGCGTCACTGTAGAATCGCAGCCACGCGTGGTTTGCAAGTTGGCAGTATAGGTGCCTGCATCGCTGAGCGTCTGTCCGTCGAAGGAGTAGGTGTCGCCCGAACAAATCGTCTCGTTGAAGACGGTACTTGCTGTAGAATTCACCGCAACGTTGAGCGTGATGATGGTATCGCAGTCGCTACCTGTGCCAGGCACATTGATGGTGAAGGTGCCGGGGCTAGAGTAGGTGCTGCCTCGCACTTGCACCGACTCCCCATCGCAGAGGGACGCGTTTTGCGTAAGCGCGACGAAACCGCCCACACTTAATTCGAGGGTAAGCGTTGAATCGCAGCCGTTGCTTGCGGTAAGGTCGAGCGTGTAGGTGCCGCTGTCGCTAAAACTCTGACCTCCAGCCTGATAAGCTTCTCCTGCGCAAATGGAGGCGACGACAATTGCGGTGGCTGCGGGGAGCACATTCAGCGTCAATTCGACTGTCGAATCACAACCTGCTGCACCCGTATAGGCTGCTGTGTACACACCCGAAGCACTTAGATCAGCGCCATCGAAAGCAAAAGATTCTCCAGCACAAATGCTTTGGCTGATAGATGTCAAGCTGGTCGACTCCACCGCCAAGTTCAACGTTACTGTAGAATCGCAGCCATGCGTGTTTTGCAAATCGGCAGTATAGGTGCCTGCATCGCTCAGCGTCTGTCCGTCGAAGGAGTAGGTGTCGCCCGTACAAATCGTCTCGTTGAAGGCGGTACTTGCTGTAGAATTCACCGCAACGTTGAGCGTGATGATGGTATCGCAGTCGCTACCCGTGCCAGGCACGTTGATGGTGAAGGTGCCGGGGCTAGAGTAGGTGCTGCCTCGCACTTGCACCGACTCCCCATCGCAGAGGGACGCGTTTTGCGTAAGCGCGACCTGGCTTGCTACATCGAGAGCGAGCAGGACGGTGGAGTCGCAGCCGCCGGAAGTAAGCAAATCAACGACATAGTTGCCGCTGCTGCTGAAGGTTTGGCCTCCAACAAGGATGCTAGAGCCGCTGCAGATGCTTTCGCTGAGGCGGGTTGTGTCGCCTCCACTCACAGATAGGTCGAGCGTTATTACCGAATCGCAACCAGCCGCTGTTAACAGACTGATGGTATAGTTGCCGCTGCTGCTGAAGGTTTGCGGACCAACCTGTATCGACTCTCCATGACAAAGCTGCTCGACCAGCTGTGTCGAGACATTTTCGTTCACAATAAGCGCCAGCGTGACCAGCGAATCACAGCCGCCAGCACTCGGGTAGGTGGCGGAGTAGGTGCCGCTGGTGCTGAGTGCATTGCCGTCGAAGGTGTAGGTGTCGCCACTACAGATTGCGACATTGAGCGAAGTGGAAAGACCAGTTACCACTTCCAGATCCAGCACTACGAGACTATCGCAGCCGCCAGCGGTGGTAAAGTTGGTGAAGTACTGCCCAGCGCTGTAGTAGTCGATGCCGTTGAATGTATAGAACTGGCCGTCGCAGATGGTCGCAGCGATATTGGTTTGGATAGTTTGCTCCACGAACAGGTCGAGCACCAGCACCGAATCACAGCCGTTGATGGTAGGCAATACGGTGGTGTAGCGGCCCGCGCTGGTGTAGGTGTCCCCAGCAAATATGTACGTCGAGCCAGGACAAATCGTGCCGCTGAACTCCTGGTAGTAGCTCTGGCCGATACTCAGCCGCACCTCCACCAGCGAGTCACACCCGTGGCTAGTTTGCAGCACGAAATTGTAGGTCCCAGCTTGAGAGAGGACGGTGCCATCAATGATGAATACGTCGCCTTGGCAAAGCGCTTGCTGCACCACCGAGGATTGTGGCTGATGCACCGTAAGATCTAAGTTGATAGTCGAATCACATCCTGCAGCAGAGGTGAGGGTGACGCTGTAGCTGCCGGTCGTACTAAATGTTTGACTGCCAATCGTGACGAAATCTCCTTCACAAACCTCTTCAGTTAAACTCGTTACTATCGGTGTAGACACTTGTAATTCGAGCGTAGCTATCGAATCACAACCGATTGCGCTGGTCAGGTTGGCGGTATAGGTGCCGGCAGTCGTCAGCGTCTGTCCATTAAATGTGTAACTATCACCGGGACAGATAGTAGCCTGCACAGTTTCTTGGAGCGTTTGCACTACTGTTAGATCGAGATCAATAAGCGAGTCGCAGCCATTGATAGTCGTTAATGCAATGCTGTAACTGCCCGTAGCATTAAACCCTTGTCCACCAATGTTATAAAATTGCCCATCGCATATCTGAGCGGTAATATTTTCAACATACACTGGATCAATTGTTAAAGTTAAAGCGACGGTAGAATCACAGCCTGCAGCACTTGTCAGTGCAATAGTGTAACTACCTGCAGTATTATACGGCACGCCAGCCACAGTGTAGACATCGCCCTCACATATGCGTGCAGCGACGCTGGTGGTGATAGGCTGCTGCACTGTAAGGTTAAGGGTTACGGTCGAGTCGCAGCCAGCGGCGCTAGTCAAAATTTCGGTATATACACCTGTGCTCGTAAAGGTCTGATTGCCAACTGTGTAGCTTTGCCCTGGGCAGATGGTTGCAGTGAGGTTGGTGGTAGGATTTGGCGCTACTATAAGGTTTAGTGTAACGGTGGAGTCGCAGCCAGCTATGCTCGTGTAGGTGGCGCTGAAGGTGCCGCTAGTATTGATGCTTTGCCCATTAAATAGATAAGTCTGTCCGTCGCAAATAGTCTCATTTAAGGTGGTAAAGATTTCGGTGAGTACTTCTAAATGAAGCGTCACGGTAGAATCGCAACTATTTGCAGCGGAAAATTCCTCGGTGTAGGTGCCAGTTCCTGTAATAACTTGTGTGCCCAGGGTATAAGTCTGCCCCTCGCAAATTTGCACATTAAGCGTCTCGATAACGTTTGGCAGCACTGTCAGCGTTAGATTTACAGTCGAATCGCAGTTTTGGGCTGATTGCAGAATTTGGGTGTAGGTGCCGCTGCTCGTATAGCTGGTAGAGCCAACGGTAAAGGCGTCACCGTCGCAGATTTCTTCCGTCAGGGTGGTGATTAGCTCTGGCAGCACGGTCAGGTCGAGGTTGACGGTGGAGTCGCAGCCATCGGATGTCATAAGCACCTGCGTATAAGTACCGGAGTTGGTGTAGGTGGTAGTCCCTATAGTATAGCTTTCGCCAAAACAAATTATATCCTCGAGATTAGTGATTACTGGCGGCTGTGCCGTAAGGGTGAGCGTGACGGTAGAGTCGCAGCCTGCCGCAGAAACAAACGTTTCGGTGTAGGTACCTGAGCTGGTATAAATATTCGAACCGAAGGTGTAACTATCGCCGAGGCAGATGGTAGCCGAAATGGCTTCATTAACTTCAGGAAGTTCAGTCACGAGCAAGCTGAGCGTTGTGTCGCAGGTACCATTTCCTGGCAGGGTTACGGTGTAATTGCCGGGTCCGTAAGGCATTCCTGCCACGACAGCTGTTTGCGCAAAACATACCGTAGTATCGAGCGAGGCCTGAATGGCTGGAAGTTGGGTAATAGCTATCGTGACCGTACTGTCACAGCCTGCAGCCGAAGTAAAGGTGTAGCTAAAGTTGCCTGGATTACACAGTTGTACTCCCTGATAATCATAGCATTCTCCCACACAAATTACAGCAGGAATTGTCGTTTCAGGAATATCAGCAACTACGACTGTGAGGCACTCTTGTGGAGCGGTGCTGCAGGTATTGCTGGCTTCGACGCAGACTTGGTAGGTTCCTGGTCCAGGGTAATTAATCGTTTGGCTCATGCCCGAGCCTGGCAGCTGCGTGCCATCGAGGTACCAGTAGTGGTTGGGGGCGTTGGCGACTGGATTGGTGGTGTAAGTAGCAGGTTGGCCGGGGCAGGTAAGGGTAGGTCCCATGATGCCGCCGCCCATAGTAACTTGAGGCACTTGGGTATTGCCGTTGGTGACGGAGACGCTATAGTTGCAAACATCATCTCGCCAGCCGTCAATGACGAGGTAGTAGTATTGGCCTATCACCAGGGGCACGGTATTGGTGAGAATACCAGAAGTACCTGGAAAGATGCGGTCTTCGCAATTGGTCACTTCAACCGAATTGGAGAGGTTGCAATCAATTACCTCATAGACCCCAAACTGCAGCCCTTGACCTGGAAAGGGAGTACTGTTGGTACAGTTGCTGACGGCGATATCAAGCGTTAGATTAACGCTTCCTGCGAGAAAGCCAATCCAGCGAATGTTATGTGCGGTTGGAGCACAAAATTGTGGCGGTACATCCCAGTTGCTGGTAGGATTGCCGTTGACACCCGTAAATCCGTCGATATCACAAATAATACATGCCTGGGCGCAGAAGGGCTCCATCTGTGCACCCGGTCCGCAGATAGGTGGCTGCGCGAAAAGCAGTGTAGCTGTTGCGCAACAGGAGATTGTGAGCAGCCAGAGTCGTCTAAGCATGGAGCACCCCGCGGTTTGTGAACCGTTACGTAAAGTGGTTGATGGGGTAGGCGCTGCACAGTAGTTTATGCTGCGACTGGTGACAATGTACTAAAATGCGATGGCTAGAGTAGGGTACCCGGGATTTGGTAGCTGTAAGTTCTCCACTTGGAATTCACATCCTGCTATACACCTTTACTAGGAAGGCGATAGCAGAGGCTTACAGCTAGCGCATGGAAGCCTGAGCTAGTATTAGCTGCTGCGGCAGGCGATAGTGGGGTGCAGGAAAGAGGGAGTGGGTATACCTGTGGCTAGGAGCTGACTTGTGGCGAGTACCAGCTAGCACGGCAGACAGGTTCCTGGCTGCCACTCGGGCAGCCGGGGAACCTATCTGACGTGCTCGGTGGCCGGAAGAGCATTGCCCCCATATAGATATAGTCCTGCAACTCTCCTTCACAGCCTTCACCTTCTAGTCCGCGCAGGCTATTGCCGCGTAGCCAGAACACCTAAGCCATCCGTTTACGCACGCTCTCGAGCACCACACGTAGGGTCTCTCCAGTCCTTAGGATATCCAGGTAAGTGTTGTAGAGTGGGGTAGGAGCCATGCGGATTACACCAGGTCCGCCTTCTTCAGTAGGCTCGCGCCAATCGCAGATGATGCTCGCTGCTTTAAGGGCATCATGAATCGGCTTACCGTACTCCCCGTGTACCGCCACACTCAACTGACATCCCCTCCACTTAGGATCACTTGGCGAAATGATTTCTAAGACCTCATAATCTGGATCAGCTCGATGTATTAAGAATTCCAGGTAGCCCGTCAGCTTGCGACTACGCTCACGCAGGCGCATGATGCCAGCATCATCGAAGAGCTCCAGACTTGCTCGCATAGCAGCCATCCCTAGCACCGGCGCATTGGAGAGCTGCCAACCTTCTGCTCCGGGCATAGGTCTGAATGGACCGCTCATGTCGAAGCGCGATTCCCGGTCATGGCCCCACCAGCCGGCCAACCTCGGGGTGTCGAGATTTTGGCCATGGGTATCGTGCACAAAGATGCCAGCGGGTGCTCCTGGCCCTCCATTGAGGTATTTATAACTGCACCAAGCGGCAAAGTCGACGTTCCAATCATGGAGTTGCATTGGCACATTTCCTATTGCGTGTGCACAATCAAAGCCTGCCAAAGCCCCTACGGCATGAGCCGCTTTGGTGATGGTCTGTAGGTCGAAGTACTGTCCTGTATAATACTGCACCCCTGAAAGCATCACCAGGGCTAGCTCCGCACCCAATTCGCCTATGGTCTCCGTAATTTGCTCAGTGCTGAGGATATAGCCTGATTTTTCGGGTCGCAATTCTACCACGACATCTGCAGGATCAAAGCCATGCCACCGCACGTGAGAGTCTACAATGAAGCGATCGCTAGGAAAAGCTCCGGCCTCCATGAGGATGATCCTTCGCTCCCCTTCTGGGCGGTAGAAGCTGGCGAGGAGGAGGTGGAGGTTGGCTGAGAGTTGCCCCATGGCCACGACTTCAGACTCATTGGCGCCTGCTAGTTTGGCCAGCGGGGGCGTGAGCAGCTTATGGAAGTCTACCCACTTGGTGTCGCCGAGGAAATGTGCTTCTACGCCGAAGCGACTCCAGCGGTCCATTTCATCTTCGAGGTAATCTGTAGCGCCCTTTGGTTGAAGGCCGAGGGAGTTGCCGGCGAGGTAGGTGACAGTTTTACCATCGCGGGCCAGGCCGAGGGGCAGGAAAAATTTTGCTTGGTAGCCGCCGAGCTCATCTTCTTGGTCGCGCGCTTTGGCGAAGGTGAGCGTGGGTTGGTAATCCATAGGGTATGGTAAGGATAGGGAGGGTGGGCAAATATGGGGTTTTTTGGGGGCTGAGTGTTGATAGGATTGGTATCGCAAAGGGAGTTAGGTGCTAGGTGCTGGGTGCTGGGGGCTAGGTGCTGGGTGCTGGGTGTAAAGTGGTACCCGACGGACCTGATCAGCAGATCTCCCCCACTTTCAGCAAGAACATCAAGATCAGGTCCGTGGGGTACCTGTGCGGAAGTACCTGTGCGGTAGTACCTGTGAGGAAGTAGGCCTAAAGCACTGCATAGCGATGCGCGCTAAAGCACGCGTAACCGGAGATTGCTGGGTGCTGGGCACATCAATTCAGATGGTAGTAGGTCAAAGTGGTGGGCGTGCAGATGCAGCAGACACAAAACGGGACGTACGGAAAATTTCCGTACATTTGCTAAATGTCTACTTCTAGTTCAGGCCGCATTGATATTCGGTTGTCTATACCAACCAAGGTGCTTATTACCAATGCCGCTAAAGCTGCTGGGTTTAAATCAGTATCGGAATTTGTTGTACAAGCCGCCCTTGAAAAAGTCGACGCATTAGCTACAAGAAGTCGCATTATTGAGCTACCAGTAGAGGCGCAAGAACAGCTTCTTAGGCTGCTTTCGGCAGAACATCCTAATCCTAAAACGCTTCAATTGTTAAAATCGAAATCAAAATTTCAAATTCATGATCAAAATACTAAGGGAGAGAATTGGAAAACAGCACGATAGGCAAGCTTTTGATTGTGGACAGCAACGAGTAAATAAATCTAAAAAGTACCGCGAGGCAGCATGATCAGAATGAAAATTCGCGCGTATATGTTTATGTTGATGACAATAATAAGGTGGCCGGATTTACAAGTATACTTTTTGCCGAAAGACTACAGCTTAGCTCATTGCCAAAAGTCACCGATGCTACCTTTCTCAAACAAGTGCGTCAGAATGAGGGCGCTCCAGTACTGCTGCTTGCTTGGATGGGGGTTGATAGGAAGTTTTAAGGTCAAGGCTTAGGCCAAGCTATACTTCGGGACACAATTAATATGGCCATAAAAATGAACACTAATGCACCGATTGCCGGAATAGTCACCGATCCTCTTTCGCAAGATTCGTTGTCTTGGTTTGTGGCGCAGGGTTTTGAAGAACTCAACAACACTGGTGGCCGAGTTTTCTTGCGCACCAATAACTTGGAACCTGCTGTTGAATAGCTGAAAGTAATTGGCGTGCTGTCTTACTCATGAAATGAATTTGATGTTCTGCTTATATTACACTTTTGCTGGGTGCTGGCCTGACCACAATATTGTGGTCAGGTGGGTGCTAGGTGCTAGGTGCTAGGGGCTAGGTGCTGGGAGCTGGGTTGTACCCGACGGACCTGATAAATAGCCCAATCCTTCTAAAGAGCATAGTTCAAGATCAGGTCCGTCGGGTGCCTGTGCGGAAGTACATGTGCAGAACTAGGCCTAAAGCACTGCATAGCGATGCGCGCTAAAGCACGCGTAACCGGAGATTGCTGGGCGCTGGGTGCTGGGTGCTGGGTGCTGGGGGCTAGCCCAAATCTGCAATCTTTACCTGCCAGGCAGCGAATTATTGTCCTTCAGTATCTATCTTACGAAGCCGAAACAACCCATCTCGAAGCCACTCTACAATCCTGTTGCATCTCTAAAGCCGCAGCCTTACCGGAAAGCGTTGTCCGTGCCGCACAGCAGGGCGAACGATCAGCACAGCAAACGCTCTATGAGCGCTATGCTGCTACGCTGTTTGCCGTCTCGCGACGCTACGCACGCGACCAGCCCGAGGCAGAAGATTTTGCGCAGGAAGCGTGGGTGCGAATCTTTCGCAAGCTCCACACCTTCCGTTTTGGCGGAAGCCTAGAAGGATGGCTACGACGTGTAACAGTAACTGTCGCACTCAGAGGCATCGAAAAACGCGGGACCACCTTCGATGAACTGCCAAGGGTGCTGCCGGAAGACTTCCACGTGGATGCAGAGGCCATTGCTCGACTCAATGCCGACGATCTGCTCCAGCACATTGAAGCACTGCCCGAAGGCTACAAAATCGTGTTTAACCTGCACGCCGTCGAAGGCTACAGCCACGATGAAATAGCCCAACAACTTAACATCAACGCCAGCACCTCCCGCTCCCAACTCACCAAAGCCAGAAAACTCCTCCAGAAGCGACTCGCTAATCTTCTCCCATTATGCCTCTAGATCCGAACAACCTGGTAGATCACGCAGCCTATAAACTGCTGCGCCACCGACAAGAAGCTCCACCGGCCGACCTGTGGGGCAAAATCACCGATGAACTCGATGACAAAACCAGCCGCCGATGGCCCGTTGGCATGTGGTGGACAACCATGTTGCTGCTACTCGTCGGTGCAGTCGGTGCAGCCGGCTACTGGATAGGCACGCACAGCTCAGCCCCAGCAACAGCCAGTGATTACGCATCACCTCCTGCTCTGACCCCCGCACCAGCCTTGGCTGAGGCACCTGCCTTCGCAGCAAGTACTGGAGCAGCAAACGCTTCTGAGCAACCGCAAGAGCCAGTTCTGTCGCAAACACCTCCCACCTCTCACCTCTCACCTCCCACTTCTCACCTCTCATCTCCCACTTCCCACCTCTCACATCCCACCTCCCACCTCTCACCTCCCACCTCTCACCTCCCACCTCCCACCTCCCACTTCTCACCTCCCCCTTCCCACCTCTCACCTCCCCCTTCCCACTTCTCATCCCCAGCAGAAGGCGTGGCAGTTCCTCAGGAGTTTTCGCTTGACGAACACCTAGATCTTGCCAGCAGCGCAGCTCAATTAGATAAGTCAGATGAAGCGGTCGTATCCGCTACGGCACCGACTAATCTGGAATTTCTCGACCTGCTCGAACTCGAACTTTTCGACGGACCTAACAATCGTCTGCGAGCTTACGATTGTCCGGCATTCTCCTTACGAGGTGATCGCGAAGTGCGCATGACCTTCTACGCCGGACCGCGATTGGACAGGAAGGTGTTTGGCGATGTGACGCCAGCCGATGACAACTACCGCGAGGCGAGAGAAACTTTAGAAGATGAGAAGTTGGGCTTTGAGCTCGGTCTGCGTGCTGAAGTAGGACGCCGTGCTGGACCATTCGTCGGCTTCGGTCTCAACTATGGCAATTACGCCAGTAACTTTCAAATTCTGGGTCCACTCCGCTCAGAAACCACTACTAAAGAGGTGCGCGATGAGAATGGTACGCTCATACGGATAGATACTTCCACGGTGATTTTGCGCGACACGACTATCGTCCACAATCGGCACCACACCATGGCCTTCTTTGGCACGGGTGGCTATCGCCATCAGATGAAAAACGTGGCCATTTATGTAGCCGCAGACCTTGGGTATGAGGTGGTAACGGAATCCGGCGGTGCCCTCAACGGTCGCGATGGCAACACGGTATATTATGCTCTTGAAGATGATGGCTGGATCAATCGCACTCCTGGCTTCACGATTGGAGGCAGGGTAGGCGTCGACATCGAGTTGTTGCGCACGCCTGGTGATGATCCGGGCAGGTTGGGCCTCTTGCTCGAAGCGAGTGCACGCAATACTGGCGTGTTTTCGGGAAGTGCAGATGATTTGAGCTATCGCTACGGCAGGGTTGGCTTTAGCGGCGGTCTGCGCTACCGGTTCTAAATATTAAGGTTGCAAGGCAGGATTTTGAGGCGAAAGTTCGGCGCGGATCTGCGGCAGCTTAAGGTTGCTAGTGTGCTAGTTTAGCTCATGTTGTTTGCTGCCCGCGTCATGGCTGTGCAAGGCCGTTCAGCTTTCGCCAAAACCTTTGGCCTTTGCGCAATAAGGTGGGAGTATCAGGTATAGCTGAGGTTTCGAGAGCATTTTGGTCTGCAAACTTGCAATTGCGGCGAGTCAGCCCGGAAAAAATTTAAAGGTGAGTTAACAGTGTGCCCGATCTGTGGTAGATTAGCCCCGAACGAGTGAACCACGTAGTTGGTTTTGGCGATGTCACGGCCCGCTCGTACGTCTTTTTAGACATCGACAGTGACACTACACGCTTGCGTGGGTTGCATCTGCTCTGCGGATTAAGCCTTTGGGAGGTGTAGGATTTTCTCTAACTAGTAACAGACACAAACAGACACAAACAGACACATGAAAAGACTTTCACTAGTCCTTGGACTCCTAATGGTTCTCTCCGCTGCCTTTGCGCAAGGATCTCAAACGATCAGTGGGACCGTAACGGACGATTCAGGTGAAGCACTAATTGGTGCTTCGGTACTTGTAAAAGGTACCACCATCGGTACAGTAACAGACATCGATGGAGACTTTGCTCTCACCACAGATGTTGATAATCCAGTGCTGGTTATCAGCTACATAGGGTATTCGCCAATTGAGATTGACGGCCTCTCCATAACTGACTCTCCAATAGTATTAAGAGAGGGCGCACTTCTCGAGGAGGTCGTCGTTACAGGCACGGGAGTTGCTACTGA
Source organism: Saprospiraceae bacterium (assembly GCA_965213735.1). Taxonomy (GTDB): domain Bacteria; phylum Bacteroidota; class Bacteroidia; order Chitinophagales; family Saprospiraceae; genus CALDTK01. The sequence continues at coordinate 2,201,548 of CBDCAB010000006.1, read as the reverse complement.
CCGCCGCCGAACAGCAATTGCAGTTGAAACTGTAAGTGCCAAGGATTTGCAGGAGTTTCCCAGTGGAAGCCTGGATCAGGCGCTGGTTGGTAAAGTACCGGGGGCCTACTTTCAACAAAGTTCGGGCCAACCGGGGCAGCAGATGAACATCATTTTGCGTGGCATCAATAGCCTTCAAGGAACAACTCCCATGATTCTTATAGACGGTGTACAGGTGCTGACGGATAACAATACCAACGGAAGCGCACGAAACCTCTCTAGTCGATTGGCGGACATTGACTTCAATAACGTCGATCATGTGGAGATTGTACAGGGAGCCGCAGCTGCCACTATCTACGGTGCGCAGGGTGCCAACGGAGTTATACAGATTTTCACCAAGCGTGGCCGAGATGGGCAAAAGCCGCAAATCTCTCTCAATACTCAAGCCTCTGTAGGTCAACCATTGCGTGGAGATTATGACTATGCGAGATTTCACGCCTACCAAACAACGTCGGACGGGTTTCTGCTAGGGGCAGATGACGAGCGCCTCGTTCCTAATGAGTTTGGGGTATGGACTGACCCGCTTCTGGAAACAGGGAAGCGTACGAGAACGGATAATCCCTATCAGGAGGAAATCTATGATCGCTTCGATCAAATCTTTAGGGACTTTAACTCTTACAGACTTAACGGCTCTGTAACTGGTGGTAGTAACGGTATAGGCTACGCTGTAACAGGAGCTTTTACAGACCAGGAAAGTGCAATTTTTGGAAGTAATCGTCGATTAAATTTTGGGACAAATTTAAATTTCAAGATTTTTGATGATGTTGAAGCTACCATTGGGCTCAACTTTGTTCATTCCAAAAATGATGCAGGTACAATAACAGGCACAGATAATGTAACTGCACCTATTGGCTCGATATCGACAACCTTTCCTTACATCGACTTCAATAACGTTGTCAATGGTGCTCCTGTGCCAAATCCGGCAGGGGACAACAGCGCCAATCCAATCTTCGAACAGCAGTACCGCATCCGCGACAACGAAATCAACCGCGTTAGCCCTCGCTTGAGCTTAGGCTACGCAGTCACAGATTGGCTGAAATTGGACTACAAGCTCGGGTATGACTACTACCGCGACGATTACCGCGAAACATTGCGAAATCAGGAGGATATCTTGGGAGCAAGTAACCAAGCTGGAATTGATCCCTTTCAAGGGATTCTTCGCAACTTTGCTCGTCAAGGTGATCTGCTGAATAGCATTGCATCCGCATTTTTAACATTTGGGCAGCAGGAATCCTGGTTATCGACTTCTCAGCTTGCATTTGACTACCGCCGTCAAACCTTCAACAGAGTCACTACTCAAGGTGTCGGCCTTCCGTTCTTCGAACCCGTCCGTTTAGGATCTACGAACTCTCCCGAAATTGACGAATTTTATACGGACTTTGCCACCTATGGATTTCTAGCTAATACTAAGGTCGAATATGAAGGCAAGGTCGGACTTGGTGCTGGATTTCGTACGGATTATGCTTCAACCTTCGGTCAGGGTAGCGATCCGTTCTTCTTTCCTCGGGCAGATGTCTACTTGAGGTTGTCAGAGTTTGACTTCTGGGATGACCAGCGCAACAGTGTTCCTGAGCTGAAACTACGCGCCGCTTACGGAGAGGCTGGCATCCAGCCTGGACCTATTGATCGCTTTGTTGTGCTTGAAGCTGGGCAGTTCGGCAGTAGTGGCTACCTGGCTCCAGCTATTAATCTGAATAACAGCGACCTGCAGGTCCAGCAATCTGCTGAATTTGAAGCGGGAATTGATGCCATTATCAGTCTTGGTGATCAAACCCGAGCAATCCTTCCATATGCACGTGCATCGTTCACGTACTGGAACCGAACAAATGAAGACATCATTCGCCGCATCGGCGTCGCTCCAAGTACTGGTTCAAATACCTTACTTACTAATGCCATCACACTGGAAGCTAATGGCGTGCAAGCTAGTTTAGATCTGCAAGTGGTTCAAAGCTCTAATTTTGGCTGGAAATTTACAACCAATTTTGGTCGCTCACGTACAGTAGTTGCTGAAATCCAAGGTGGTGTAGATGTGCCTGTAGATGACAACTTTATTCTCCGTGAAGGTGAGGAGTTGGGCACCTTCCGGGGGCAACGCGTAATTTCTAGCTATGAGGAACTTGAAGAAGAGCTGGGAGAAGATCAACCTATCGATCGCGGTCGTTACGTTCAGGTCCCTGAGAGTGGCTACATTGTAGACACAATGACATTTGCACCAGTATTGGGTAGTGAAGTTGAAGTAATTGGCTCAGGTTTGCCTGAGTTCAATATGAGCTTTATTAACAACTTCAAGTTCCACAAAGGGATTACACTTGGCGTTCAGCTCGACTGGGTTCAAGGCTTTGATATTTACAATCAAACTCGCCAGTGGAGCTACCGCGACAACTTAGGTGGAGATGTAGATGATCCAGTTACTATTGCTGGCGAAACTGGAGCTTTCACAAGCTACTATCGAGCGCTCTACAACACCAACCAAGCGAACAGCAACTTCGTTGAAGACGGAAGTTTTCTGCGTCTTCGGAACGTCAATTTAGGCGTTGCATTGACAGAATATGTAACAATTCCAGGAGTCCAGCGTCTAACCTTGACTTTGTCTGGCTTCAATTTGGCAACATTTACTGAGTATTCTGGATTTGATCCAGAGGCAGCATCTGATGTCAATGATCCCACGCGTATTGGCTTAGACCAGTATGCATTTCCTAACTCCCGCCTCTATCAGGTAGGACTTAATCTCGGTTTCTAATGAATTTACCAAAACTTTTCGGCGGGCGCCTTGCTGCTGCCCTCGCTTTCTCTATCTGTGCTGGTGTGTTTGTTCAATGTGCAGACTCACTTGACGTCACTAATGAAAATGATCCTCCCGTAGAGGTCTTGTCCTCTGAGGAAGGTCTGCGCCGCGCCGCTCTGGGGATCTGGTTTTTTGACGATGGTCAACGGATCGCCGACTTCAATTGGATTGCACAGACGCTACACAGCGTTATGGGTGATGAAACTTATGTGCCCTGGGGGAATTTCACTTGGCGCTGGGCTAATCAGCCAACAAACATTGTTTATAACAATGGAGCAACAACATGGACTCCTCCGCAAGGAGCTGACCAAGGAACTCAACTAGAGATCTTCAATGACCGGGTTCAGGAAGATAACAACGCGTTCGTGTTCGAATGGCGAGCAATGTACCGGATTAACAACACTTCCAATCTGATTCTCTCTTTCCTCCCAACAGCCGAATTTGAAGGCGATGCAGAAGCTAAAAGACGTGCATATACTGCATACTGCCGCTTTTGGAAAGGCTGGGCATACAGTCGCCTTGGCGCTATGTATAGTGATGCACTCATTATAGACACGCCTGGTGAGACAAACGGTGATTATGTGCCTTACAACGAGATACTTGCTGAGGCCGGACGTCAATTCGACATGGCTGTAGAGGCTTTAACTGAATTGCGCGACAACAACCAAGTCTCGGAGTGGGACATCCTACTTACGGCTGCTGTGCCAGACTACATGTTGGTCGATAACGGATCACCATCTGTAGATGACATGATCCGCAGCATCAACACAATGCGCGCTAGGAACATTTTGGTGAGCCACCGTGCATTTGATATCGCTACTGAAAGTCTCCCACAAATTTCTCAAGACGACTACATGGCTATTCTTTCTCTGACCCAAGAAGGTCTTGAGCAGACTAGTGACTGGCTACAGTTTCGTTCTGCTGCTTCTAACGGAGTTTTTTTTCAGACAATATGGCCTCCATATCGTTCTCTCATTGGATGGGCTTTCATAAGCGAGCGGCTGGTGCAGGATTATCTTCCTGGAGATGCTCGTTACGAGCGAAATGTTGATACTCTCGCGACAGCTAACGTTAATATGCGTGGTCGTGGCATCCAGTATGGTACTCGCTTCCAATTTCGATCTATATCTGATGGAGGTGATCACGCATCTACTGTTGACGGATTAGCCGAAATGCCGATAGCCGGTAGCTATTGGGAAAATGCGTTGATGCAGGCTGAAGCGATGATTCGATTAGGACAAGTTGATGAAGGCCTTGAAATCATCGATGCTGTTCGTGATGCGCAAAATGCCGGCTTGGATGATGTTTCCGACGATGGTCTTGATGCTGATGAAGCCTACGAGCAACTGCGCCGGGAGCGCCGCGTCGGCCTCATCTTCGAAGGGCTTCAATTCTATGACGCACGGCGATGGGGTGTCACTGTACCTGTTTCTCTTGGTGGAGGACGAGCTGACGCTGTCATCCTAGACGAGAATGGAGATGTCTTTGAGGATGCGCTTATCAACTACAACTACCTCGACTTCTTTGGAGTACCTGATGACGAGCTCGATTTCAACGAAACTGACCGATCTGCTGTCATGAGTATCGCTCCCCGGTAACAGCTGCCATGTGCGGCATTGACCTATCCAACGGCCCTACAGCTACACAGCTGTAGGGCCGTTCTTAATATTATCGCCCCGGCGCATGTGCTAGAGCAAAAGCCTACATGCCAGAACAGGCTAAAGCCCATAAAAAAGCAGCTCCCACTCTCTTAAGCAGAAGCTGCTCCTATCTTATGTCACTTTACCAGGCACCTCACGGAGCCAAAGTGGCTCACACAAGGGCCTTGAGCAAAAAAGCTTGCTGTGTGCCCTAGTACCGATAATACTCCGGCTTAAATGGACCTTCCTGCGCGACACCTATGTAGTCGGCCTGCTCCTTAGACAACTCCTCCAACTCAACGCCAATTTTGGCGAGGTGCAGGCGCGCTACCTGCTCGTCGAGGTGCTTAGGTAGCATGTAGACCTTGTTCTCGTATTTGTCCGTGTGTTGCCACAACTCGAGCTGTGCCAAAACCTGATTGGTAAACGAGTTACTCATCACGAAGCTCGGGTGGCCAGTAGCACAACCTAAGTTGACCAAGCGACCTTCAGCGAGCAAAATGATGTCTTTGCCGTCGATGTTGTACAAATCAACCTGAGGCTTGATGTTGACGTGGCTCGAGCCATGGTTGCGCTTCAGCCAAGCCACATCGATCTCATTATCGAAGTGACCAATGTTGCACACGATAGCCTTGTCTTTCATGGCCTCGAAGTGCCGACCGACGAGAATATCCTTGTTGCCAGTAGCGGTGACGATGATATCGCCTTCCACAACAGCCTTATCCATCGGCTTTACCTCGAAGCCATCCATCGCAGCCTGCAAAGCGCAGATCGGATCGATCTCAGTAACGATGACGCGGCAACCAGCACCACGCAAGGAAGCTGCCGAGCCTTTGCCAACATCGCCGTAACCAGCAACAACGGCAACTTTACCCGCCATCATTACATCTGTTGCCCGTCGAATCGCATCGACGCATGACTCTTTACAGCCGTACTTGTTGTCGAACTTCGACTTCGTAACCGAGTCGTTGATGTTTATCGCTGGCAGCGGTAGGGTGCCATTTTTCATGCGCTCGTAGAGGCGATGTACACCCGTGGTGGTTTCTTCGGAAAGTCCGCGGATGCCATCTACCAGCTCTGGAAACTTATCGATCACCATGTTGGTGAGATCGCCTCCATCGTCGAGGATCATGTTGAGCGGCTTGCTGTCTTCGAAAGCGAAGAGCGTCTGCTCGATGCACCACTCGAATTCTTCCTCGTTCATGCCTTTCCAGGCGAACACAGGAACACCAGTCGCAGCGATAGCCGCAGCCGCTTGATCCTGGGTTGAAAAGATGTTGCACGAACTCCAAGTGACATCTGCGCCAAGCTCCACGAGGGTTTCGATGAGTACTGCCGTCTGAATAGTCATGTGTAGGCAGCCGGCAATGCGGGCACCTTTCAGCGGCTTAGTATCACCATATTCCTCACGGAGCGCCATGAGTCCGGGCATTTCAGCCTCGGCTAGGCGAATTTCTTTGCGACCCCAATCAGCGAGATTGATGTCTTTGACCTTGTATCGTGCGGTCGTAGCTGTATCCATAGCCACAAAAGTACCATTCTACTTTTGGATGGTTGCCACGACAATTTAAGAGCTTAAGTCCCAGCGATGCGCTACTCGTTCGAACCTTGCAATTCACCAAAGACTGGAAAGGCACCTGTACTGTAGTGCGCATAACCTTCTGAGGCTGTAAGCGGGAAGCTGTATTGCTTGGCAAAGCCGTCGAGGAGGTAGGTCATCTGCTCGGCTTCGATATCGCGGCTGTTGGGGCGCAGGTGGTACGCGATGTGGTCGATTGAACCGTCAGGATTGAAGAAAACGTGGAGCCAAACTTTGACGCCGCGGATGTCGATGCTTTGCTTGCGGGCGTAGAGGTCGAGCTCGTGCAGCATTCCCAGCCATTTTGCGAAAGCATTTTTCATGGTGCAATCGCAAGCGGTGAGCAGGCTTTGTTCGTAGCTCTGCACCAGATCATCGTAGCTGCTCTCAAAGTCGCCGAGCACAAATACAGTCGGCAGGGCCTTGTTTTTCGGCTGCGGACCAGGCGAGGCAAAGACTGCACTGACGCAGAAGCTGAGAAGTAGCGCAACTAGAGTGGTGGTGAATTTCATGAGTAGAGGCTTAAGCTGAAGGGCACGAGTAAAACAACGCGTTTAGGGTACAACAAGGTGTGTAGACTGCCGGGGGTGCGTTATGGGTAGCAAGGTAAGCCGTCCACGTTACTAAACGTAGTTTTGCACAATGTGGATCGACGTTGTTTTCGCTATCGTGGCTGCCGCAGCCTTTTACTGGGGCTTTTCACGTGGCATAATTCGTACCGTAATTTCAGTAATTGCAATTTTTGTGGGGCTGATTGTAGCCGTGCGTTTTGCGGAAGCGACCACACTTTTGCTCTCCGACCTCTTCAATACAGCTCCTGATGGAGCCATGCCGCTAATAGGTTTCGTCACGGCTTTTGTCATCGTGCTGGCCCTGCTTCGCCTGCTGTCAGCGGCCATTGAGCGCCTACTCACCGCTACCCGCCTCAACTTCATCAATCAACTTGCTGGCGGCTTGGCTACGGCTTTTGTCGCAACGCTGGTGTTTAGCGTGCTGCTGATGTTTGTCAATGCTGCTAATCTCATTTCGCTGCACGCCAAGGCAGAGTCAGTCACCTATGAATCGCTCGCGGCATTTCCGGCCCATGCGTATGCGATGCTCGGGCAGGCGCAGCCTACTTTGGAGCATCTACGCGATGCTGGCAAGGAAGCGATGGGCAACAATTAGCGGCTCAGCTGCGAAGTCTGCTCAGCCTTGAGTTCTTCGAGCACACTCAGCATGAGGTTGTCCACGAACAGTTCGACCGTGCCTGCACTAAAGCGATCGGAGGGTACGCTCATGGCTCGCGTTGCGGTGCGTTGGTAGAGTTCGCGCGCAAAATCCATGTCGTTACCGCTCATGCGGAGTGCCTTCGCCTGCAACTCGGGCGTGTATTTGTTGAGGTAGCTGTAAAAGTCGAATGTCGACATGTCGGCAAGTTGCAGCACACAGAGCCACACTTTCGTGGCTTTAACGTGAAGGTAACTGCTCGTTTAGGATTCGGTAGGAGTCGGCTGCTTTTCGGTCAAAAGTTTCCAGTAGCGCACGGGCACGTGGCGTCGATGCAGCTTAGGATTGGCCCGCGCTTTGATGTTGACGCTCTCGAAATAGGTACTCCAAAGGCGTTGGAATCCATCTTCTGCATCAGCAGCTTCAGGTAGCGCTGGTACTTCTACGCTCAGGCTTTTAGAGCTTTCGCCAAAACTGCTTTCGCCAAAACTGCTGGCATTGACGCGCACACTGTTGGTATTGCCCGGCTGAAACCAGAATCCGTACTTGCGTTTGCCATCCCAAATCAACCATTCCTGATCTTGGTAGCGCTGCTCAAAATGCTCCACGGCCAAGGGCAGCACATCAAAGTCGGGGTCTATTCGCGAGAAGTAGAGGCCATCTTCCGCTTCCGCAAAACGTACAAAGGCATGCGTGCGGTGAATCTCCCGAAACATCTTTTTCCTTATTCGCTCGCAGCGAAACACCGCCTCATCACGAAAATCTTGCGCCGCTTCAGCTCCTTCTTCAAATACCCGCACGAGGAGATGCACAATATCCGTGTCGGCCTCAGTAGTGTCAAATAGCCAGCAACGCAACACCAGCTCGCGATCAAAATCAGGAAACTTGTTTAGCCCGCGCCAAACCCTTTTGGCATGAGCAACATCAGTAGCCACCTGCACCGGCTCCTCGAACATACTAGCGGTATAGCGAGCCTCGCGCACCACACGACGGACGGACAAGTTTTGCGCGAAAGCGTCAAAAACCACGGACAACAAGCCCGCCAAAGAACCATCATAGACTACCGGAGACACACCTTTCCTAACCCCCCATCGACCCAAAGCGTTGACGTGACGCCTCAGCTACACAGGCTCGCACCATTCTTGTATACTCGCTCGTTACACATCGACAAGTTGTCTATGAAACGATCTCTCAAGCTTACGGCCTGTGCCGGCCTTGGCCTCATCAGCCTAATCGCCGCTACCACTCCAGATCACGGTCGCTTCTTCGAAATTTCTAAAAACATCGAAGTTTTTACCAATCTCTACAAGGAGCTGAATACCTACTACGTCGATGAAATTGATCCGGCTGTACTGATGCGTACCGGTATCGATGCGATGGTGAAAAGTCTCGACCCCTACACCAACTACATTTCTGAGTCCGAAATAGAAGGCTTTCGCCTCATGACCGAGGGGCGCTACAATGGACTGGGTGCTGACTTCGTCGATATTGATGAGCGTATCGTGCTGGTAGAAGTGCAGGCCGAAAGTCCAGCAGTAAAAGCAGGTTTGAAAGCTGGCGATGTGCTGCTGCGCGTCGACGGCAACGACGTGGCGGGTAAAGACATCGAACAGGTAAATGAAATCCTCAAAGGGTTTCCAGGAACTGAAGTCGAGCTGCTCATCGACCGACCTGGCGCTGGCGAGCAGACGCTACGCGTAACGCGTGATGAGGTGAATCTGCCAAACGTCCCCTACTCCGGAGTGATCCGAGACGGGATCGCCTACGTGGCGCTCACACAATTTACCCGCGACGCTGGCCGAAATGTGCAAAATGCGCTCAGCGATCTGCGCACTGAGCATCCAGGCGTAAAGGGTGTGGTGCTCGACCTGAGAAGTAATCCCGGTGGTCTGCTTACCGAAGCCGTGGAAGTAACCAATGTATTTGTGCCAAAGGGCGAGCGGGTGGTGACCACTAAAGGTAAAGTCAAAGAATGGGATAGATCATTTAAGACGCTGAAGAATCCAGGCTTTCCAGACATGCCTGTTGTTGTCCTTATCAATGGCCGCTCAGCTTCTGCATCTGAAATCGTGGCGGGCGCACTGCAAGACCTTGACCGTGGCGTACTGATTGGTCAGCGCTCATTTGGTAAAGGTCTCGTGCAGCACACGAAAGATATCGGATATAATTCGCGACTTAAAGTAACGATTGCGAAGTACTACATTCCGTCTGGACGTTGTATTCAGGGAGTAGAGTATGAGGATGGTGTGCCAGTCGATATTGCCGATGATCGCCGCACGAAGTTTAAGACGGTCGGGGGGCGTACCGTGCTCGATGGTGGCGGTGTAAAGCCCGACATTGTAGTTGATCGCGATGAAGGCTCAGACATTCTCGAGACGCTCACTAAAAATTGGATAGTTTTTGATTATGCTACCCAATATGCCGTCGAGCACGCAGCTATCGGACCTGTTGATGAGTTTCAGTTTACAGCCTGGGATGATTTTGTGCAGTTCCTCGAAAAGCGCGACTATGACTACGATACGAAGGCAGAAATAAAAGTGCGCGAACTCGCCGAACAGGTGGAGGATGATAATTACTTGCAACCTGCTGATATCAAGGCACTCCAAGCGAAGATAATGACTGCCAAGCGCGCTGAACTCGAGCAACATAAGGAGGCTATTACCGACTTGATTGAGAAGGAGATTGCCAGCCGCTATTACCTCCAGGAAGGTCGCATCCGCATCGGCCTACGCAACGACACTGAAGTGGTAGAAGCCGTTGATGTGCTGCTCGATGAAAGTCGGTACGCCAAGCTGCTGAAGTAACATGCAGCGGCTGAGGGCTACGAGATGACCATTATCCGGCTACCTTACCAACCAGCTCCGACTCTAATCCCCCCACGCCAATGCGCGTCATCATCATCGGCAACGGTATTGCCGGCATTACCTGTGCTCGACACCTGCGCAAGCTTTCGGATACTGTAGATATTACTGTCGTCTCCGGCGAAAGCGACCATCACTACTCGCGGCCCGCGCTGATGTACCTCTACATGGGCCATATGCGCATGGCCGACCTAAAGCCTTACGAAGATTGGTTTTGGGACAAAAATCGCATACAGCTTAAGCGGGGATGGGTCACTGAGGCCGACTTTAAGAAGAAGTCTATCACCATCGACGGCCAGGAGCATCTTGGCTATGACAAACTCGTGCTGGCGCTCGGATCGAGCACGAGCTACCACGACTGGCCGGGACAGGATCTCGATGGAGTGCACGGCATGGTAACCCTCGATGATATTGCCGCCATGGAACGCCACAGCGATGATGGCTTACAACGCGCCGCCATCGTGGGAGGTGGACTGATTGGGGTCGAGATGGCGGAGTGCTTTCACACCCGAAACATCCCGGTGACATTCGTGGTGCGTGAAGACAGCTACTGGAGTAAGGTGCTGCCGCCAGATGAATCTAAAATGGTCACTAAGCACCTGCAAGCTAAGGATGGCATCGACCTACGCCTCAATGCTGAGCTTTCCGAAATCTGGGGAGACGGGCAGGGTAAGGTAAAGATGGCCGCACTAAAAGGCGGCGACAAGGTACAGTGCCAATTCGTCGGAATCGCCACTGGAGTGAAGCCGAATGTCGAGTGGCTTAATTTTACGGATATAGCCCTCGATAAAGGAATACTAGTCGACAATTATTTGACCACGAATACTGCTGATGTCTTTGCGATTGGTGATTGCGCTCAATTGCACAATCCCCGTCCAGGTCGTAAAGCGATTGAAGCCATTTGGTACACCGGGCGAATGATGGGCGAGGTGGCAGCGTACAACATTATTTTCGATGAGAAGGTAGAATATGATCCTGGCATCTGGTTCAATTCTGCCAAGTTTTTTGATATTGAATATCAGGTGTATGGCCAGGCGCCCGCTGAACTAGAAGATGATCAAAGCTGGTTTTATTGGGAGCATCCCGAACTCGAGAAATCTGTGCGCATCTATTGGAAAACTGAAACGGGTGCGGTTACTGGATTCAATTTGATGGGACTGCGCTTTCGTCAGGAAATATGTGAAGCTTGGATTAAAAATGAAGTACCCATTGTTGAAGTAATGGAACATCTCGGACTTGCCAATTTTGATCCCGAATTATATGAGGAGTACGAGCCGCACATACTTGCCTCTTTTAATGAGCAGCAGGGCACTTCCGTAAAACTCAAAACTCGACGCGGGCTGTCAGCGGTCCAGCGTTTTCTCCGTCACCTCAGTAGAGCTCAAACTCCAAAACACGCTGCTCATGGCGAGTAAACGCACCCCGAAAACTGCCGTCCAGTGGCTCGGCCTGGGCCTTTTCTGTATAGCCTTAGTGCTATTTACCGCGATGCTTGGGCTAGAAAGCTACCAAGCGACAGCGGATGTCATTCCTACGGGATCGAATAGCTACCAAGCGGAGGCCCTGCAGCGTGCAGCCGACCAGCACGAGTTTATCGGCAAAGAATTTAGCAATCCGTTTGATTTCGTCAATGCTTATAGGCAGGTATTTGGAACTGCTCAGGATTCCTTGGTGGCCAACTTTAACAATACCGGTGCTCCTTCCGATCTCGGGGAATGGGAGTATAAGCTTGGAGACGGTTATCTCGGCGGCCAGCTGATGTCGATTGTGACTAAGTCGAGTGAGGGTATAGTGAGTGATTATCCGTGGCTGTGGTTCATGCTCACCTTTGGACTAGGTATCCTCGGCGGTTTACTTTATATCGTGCCTAAGTTTCGGAAAGAACCTGGTATTAAGCACGATCATATTTACCACTCAAGCTTAACCCGGGGCCTGTCGCTCACGTGGCGAAGTGTATTTCTTGGTTTAGCTATTACAGGTTTGCTTGCTTATGGATTAAGTTATATGGGAGGCGACTGGGTGTGGCCAGCGGTAACACTTGGTGTAGCAGTAATTATTTCCTTGCTTGTCTTTCTCGCACAACATAGCGCTAAAAATGTACCGCAGCGGGATGCATCACCCGACATGGCCTCGGCTTATTTGGGCATTTTATTAGGTACCTACCTTATCGGATTTTATGTGCTGTTGTATTGGGTTCCCTACTTGGTGACGCCCTGGGCCATTATGACTTCACCTTTATCACAGACGCTGAGTGGCTCTATGTCGAGCCAGTGGTTTGTGTATGGCCTGCTGTATACGCTCGTGATCATCGTCATGGGCATACGCATGTTTGCGAAGTACCAGCACAACAAGTATCAGCAAGTGCGCACTGGATCAGTTATGTTTTTTCAAGCTGGATTTGCCTTCTTGATTCCTGAGCTGATGGCGCGCATAGGGGCTCCGCCTCAGGATTTAAAGAACATCTGGCCACTCGACTATGACTTTTTCTTTGATTGGAATCTCGAATCGCTGCTGTCGAGTGGAGGTATAGGTTTGTTTTTATTGGGGTGGGGGATAGCTCTCATCGTTATTGGGGTTCCGGTGATGACCTACTTCTTCGGCAAGCGTTGGTACTGCTCGTGGGTGTGCGGGTGCGGAGGTCTGGCCGAGACTTTGGGTGATCCTTACCGTCAGTTGAGCGATAAGAGTTTGCGGGCCTGGAAGTACGAGCGCTTCATCGTGCATGGTGTATTGGTCTTTGCGGTGGTGATGACGGTAGGCGTTTTGTACCACTTCTTTACCGATTCGAGCACGATTCTTTTCGTTGATGCGCTCCAGATGCGTCAGTGGTATGGATTTTTGATAGGCGCGGGCTTTGCGGGTGTAGTGGGTACGGGATTTTACCCACTGATGGGCAACAGGGTGTGGTGTCGGTTTGGCTGTCCTTTAGCGGCCTATTTGGGCTTGGTTCAGCGCTTTAAATCTAAGTTTCGCATAACGACCAATGGTGGCCAGTGCATTTCATGCGGCAACTGTTCTACCTATTGCGAGATGGGCATCGACGTGAGGTGGTATGCGCAGCGTGGTCAGGACATTGTGCGCTCGAGTTGTGTTGGCTGCGGAGTATGTTCGGCTGTCTGTCCACGGGGTGTATTACGCCTAGAGAATGGAGATGATACTGGCGGCCATCGCGCAGACGAAACGCGCATTGTGCATATTGCGGAGGACCAAATTGGCGTACTCTGATATGTGGTAGAGCGAGTTGCCTTAGCTAACTGTGCTGCATGCGAAAATATCGTAGCTAGGTTGAGCATGACACAGGTCTCAGCTGAACACCTTAGCATCACGTGCCATTAAAGGAGTAGTAATCTTTCCAACAGAACTAACTTGATTCACCCTAACATCGAACTTCGCCACATCAATGAGCACGTAGGCTATGGCGTGTTTGCGACTGAGTTGATACCTGCAGGCACGATGACCTATGTCAAGGATACGCTGGAGAAGGTGGTGGCACCAGCGGAGTACCTCTTGCACAATGCTCCGGTGCGTGCTCAGATTGACAAATATTCCTACATCGATGAGCGGGGCAATCGCATCGTCAGTTGGGATTTTGCCAAATACGTCAACCATTCCTGCCGCCCAAACTCTATGAGTACGGGTTATGGTTTCGAGCTAGCGCTGGTCGATATTCAGGCTGGCGAGCAGCTGACTGACGAGTATGGCATCTTCAATTTAGATATGGAGATGGATTGCGCCTGTGGAGAGCCCAGCTGTCGGGGCAAGATTAGGCCTACTGATTTTGAGCAGTATCGTGATGATTGGGATGCGCGCATTCGTCCCGCTTTCGCAAAACTGTACAGCGTAGACCAGCCCCTCATTGGTTTTGTAGAGCCGCAGGTTCGCGAGAAACTTGACGGCTTTTTCAATAATTCGGAGCCGTATGTATCGGTGTATGCGTTGCGGTATAAGGGTGCACTGACTGGAGCTAAGTAGGAGCTGAGCCAATAGACATGCAGCATCCCATTGGCTGAAATGGGTGAATTACACGCCCTGCAACATTGTGTATACGTGCATAATAATGCACCTCCACAACAAATTAGGAACTTTTCTCCTTTTGCAGCTGTTTACAGATTAAACCGGTGCATCAGCCGCATCTTATTAGCTGCTTAGGTAGTCATGTAGTTTGTCGGTTCTTAGCCCTAGACGATGACGACATTCTACAGCCGTTCTAGTACCTAATCCTCCTTCACCTGCCTAGCACAATGCATATCCTGCTATTCAATGTGCTAGGCATCTTTACCTGCGTTTTATGAGAACCTTCTTCTGCTTACTATTTGTACTGACATTTTCGTTGTTAAGCTCCGCTCAGTTACGGCTGATTAAAGAGTTTCAGCCCATGGATTCTTGGGCCTGTACGTTTTTATTAGAATTAGATAATCAGAATTTATTCGTCACAACCTGTCAGAATCAAAAAATAACTTATCACGTTATAAATCCAACAGGACAAACAGTTACATCAAGCACATTTGATTATTTGGGTAATACACATAGTGACATTGTTAGGGCTATACATTGGGTTCAAGCCAATCGGTCGGGTAATTTATTCGGCTTTGGGTTTCAGCAGAATACTATTGATTCTGTCAGAATTTTTAGTATAGAAGTTGATCAACATACCCTTCTTCCCATTGATACAATATTCTTCGGAAAGAGGTATCCAAGTGTGCAACATAATTTACTAGTCGATTCAGTGTTTTTGAGAAACATTTTAGGAGTTACTAGTAATCATGTTGTTAATTTGGTCATCAATCAACGTAAAAATTTCCCAACAACCTTAAATCCTGCTGATCATGCAAATGATTTAATCTCTTTCGATATAAATAGCAAAACCTTTACTCACAGATCTCATCAACCTTTTTCGCCTACAGCTAGCCCTATGTATACCGCTGACGTTTCTGATAGTCAGGTTGCCCTTCAAGCTCCAAATGGTGTCGTTGATATACATGATCATGCAGGCCAAACGTTACATACCTTCTACCCTCACTATCGGGACAATCCATTTGGTGGAGTTTCTTTTACGGGAGCTGGAGGACGAGCAGCAGTCGCCTACTTTGACTCCTCGCTATATGTGTTTACGACCACACATATACAAGGCAACGTACCTGATTCATTTAATGTCACGCACAGCGCCATGCTGGTAGACCGCCTCAATAGTAATCTTGAACACGTAGAGCGAGAAGTTATAGATACTGTTGATCATTATTCTCCGTATTTTACCATGGCTGTGGTGAATGGTTCTACCTCCGTTACTCCCGATGGCCAAAGATTGTATGCTCTTGGACAGAACTTCAGTACCACATACGATACCATGTACTGGCATATATACTCGTACGCACCTGGCTTTGAGCACGTAAGAACCCTACACATTCCTTGGGACAATAATGCTTCTTGGGCAGGAGTACCCTTCACAATTTTAGCAACTAGTGACGGCGGTGCTCTTATCTATGGTCTCGGTCAAGGCTTTGTGCCTCGCCTCTACAAGCTGGAACCTGATTCTGCATACACCCCGCTGAGTCAAAGCATCACTCCTCGACGCGCCGTCTTTGAGCCTTTTGCCTATCCCAATCCTACTGGTACGGATGGTCGAGTCACTATCGCAACTCCTTCTTGCACTTCCTGCCCCCTCACCACCGCGCATTCCGTACAAGCCTTCGATCAGCTAGGCCGAGTAGCTTCCCCCGCATATACCTTGAGCAGTGACGGATCGGGACAACTCAACTTGCCTGCAGCGCAAGGCATCTACACGCTGATTCTGCGAGACGTATATGGTGCATTGTTGGCTACCCAACGCGTGGTTCGACGCTAGCTACTGGTCTTTACCAACTTGCCAATACCTCCTCTACAAGTTCAGGCCTGCTGTACGTCAGCATATGTCCCTCCCCGCGAATGCAATAGTCGGGCATCGTACGCTCGATGGGCAAGGTTTTGTCCAGCTCGCCGTGGATGTGGGTGATGCCGGTGGGTACGGTGGTGCGCTCCCAGCTGACCATCAAGCCGACAGCCCGCTGCACGAACCGTGGATCTTTGCCATACAGCATATCAATAAATAGCGCTTGTTGCTCTGGCTGCATCGGCTCGAAATTGGGTTGAACGAGCGTAAGCGTCCAAGCAAGCACGTCTATGCTATTTGCCCAATTCTCGCTATTTCTCCCAGTTCGGTAGCCACGTGCTAGGCTCGTCGACCTTTTCTACAGCAAGTCTTTGTAGTGTCTTGGTGAGCCACTCCCTGGGGTTGATGCCGTAGACTTTACAACTGATCAGCAGGCTATACAGCACGGCTATGTTGCTCGCCGCTTCATGTGATCCTGCAAACAGGTAGTTGTTCCGCCCTAGCGCCTGAATGCGTACTTGGTTTTCGATGCCGTTATTGTCGAGTCTGATGCGGCCATCTTCTAGCATCGGCGCGGTTAGTGGCCATTGATTCAAGGCATACTTGATCGCTGTGCCCAGTCCTCCCTTGGGGATTGCCTGGTTGCGATACTGTTCAAGCCAGTCGCTAAACTTGGTGAACAGCGGTGCGAGGTGCTCCTGGCGATAGCTTAATCGCTGATCGGCAGTAAAGTCTTGTGTTTTGTCTTCGACAGCATATATCTCCTGGAACTGAAGTAGCGCCTCTTTGGCTTCAACAGGATGGGAGCCGAGGGCGTCAAAGAAGTAGCGTCGCACATGCGCTAGGCAGCACACCAGACGTATGGGCGCCTGTTCGTACTGGCCCACCTTGACGCCTTTGGGCACCACGGTAAGTTGGGACAGGGCTTTGCGATAGGATGTATATCCATCAACTTGCAGATAGCCTTTATACTCAGCGAGCAACTCTTTGGGCAGCTCATATGATCTGCCTTGGTGGTATTCGAATAGTACGAGCCTGCTCACCGGATCCCTCGCCAACCACATGTACCCCTGGTGCCTGCGCACATCTTTATCGGGTGGTTTTTTCTTGTACTTGTGTGATTTGGACTTCGGATGCTTGTACTTACCGCCTTCGGCATTAGGACCAGGTCGAGCTAGTACAATTAGCCCAGTTTCGTCCATCTGGATGTAGTCGCCACTGAGCACTTGGCGACGCAGCTCATCATGGAGTGGTATGAGAGCTACGGCCACCTTGTCCACCCAGCTACCGAGCGTGGAGCGCGGCACTGTCCAGTTGTAGTCACGCTTGAAGCCTTGGGCCTGCCGGTACAGTGGCATGTGCTCACAGAACTTGCGAATGATCAACTCGACCACTAGCGTTTCATCGGCGATGCACTTGGACAGCAGTCGCTCAGGGAGCTGAGCGACTGTGATTGTTGGAGAAGGCTCATTGGCCTGCTCAACTTTGATGAGCTTGGGTCGCTGAGTCTCGATAACGGTGACGCTACCAGGTATGAACTCGATACGCTCAGAGACTTCAGTTCCGATGATGGTGTATCCTGGCACGTGATAGGTTCCGTCGGCTAGGGTAATAGCCTCCAAACCATCGGGCAGCAATATTTCAATGCGGCGAGGCAGGTGGTCTGCGATAGGATTGCGACCGGGGTGGCTTCCTTTACGAGACTTGCGCTCGTGCTCGGCAATGGTAGTTGAACTCTCCTCGCTCGGCGTAACGGTTCCGAACAACCCACCCTGGATGGGACCACCACCACCGTCGGCTTCCACTTCATCCGAGATGAAGCGTTCGGAAGACTGCCCGAGCAGCCAACGGGTAAGCTGATCGAGGCGCTGGGTGAGCTCCTCGATCTTGAAGCGCAGGGCTTGATTGTCTGCTACTACAGCATCATATGTTGCCTGATCGACCACTAGCCACAAGGTACGAAGAGCAGGATTGGGAAATGGCCTCAACCCCAGCAAATACAAGGGTTTTACCCCTTTTGTGGACTACTTTTTAGGGATGTGGATTATGCTGCTTTTTGGTAGCGTTTGCGCCTGCGCACGTGCTCAAGTTTGATGCCGCCGAGGATGAGTTGCAGCGTCTGGGCAGTGATGGTGGCGTGCGTGCCACCAGCCTCAGGCTTCGGTATCTCAAGTGTGCCCTGGGCCAGCACTTTATAGTATACCGCGTAGCCGTCAGGCTCGAAGCACAGCAGCTTGATGCGATCTCGACGCTTATTGACAAAGCAGTAAATGGAGCCGTCGGTAGGATCGCGCTCAAGCTCACCTCGCACCAGCCCACTGAGGCCGTTGTAACCTTTGCGCATGTCGGCGATGCCCGTGTAGAAGTACAGCTTGGCCCCTGGAGGTAACGCTAGCACTGGTGTGTGTGGCTTAGGGGCAGGGGGATGCGTACATGCGTACCGTCGGGGTAGGTGATCTCGATGCAGCGCTCAGGCGCGTCAGGCTTTTCGAGGCGAACCTCGGTGAAGGTGGTCAGTGGAGTGGGGTCGGTAGCTTTGCGCTGCGCGTCGAGTTCTTTAGCTCGCCAGTAGGTGAAGGTGGCGAGCTTGACGCCCTCACGATCGCAAAATGCTTGCTGCGATAGTCCGCTTTGTCGCCACTGCTCAGGTAGATGGGATAGATTAGCCATGGGCGCAAAGCTTGGGCTAGAATATACAGACTCAGGAGACGTGGTTGCTTGGACGCTTACGAACGAGCTTTGTAAACCACCGCATCGTCCGACCTCCTACAAGTCGATAGAGCGGGAGGTAACGCGCAAAGCGGTAGCCAACGGGCAGTTCCTCGCGCGTTTTGGCGGAAGCTATAATGAGCACATGCTCGGGCTGCAACTGCGCAGCTAATTCTGTAGCCACCATGCCGCCGAGCGAAACGCCCACTAAGGCAAAGGGAGCCGTTGTATCGATCTGGGTGGCCGCTACGCGCGCAGCATAATGCGACATAGATTCTCCCCATTGCGCCACGGGAAGCGTAACATTCACCGTATCAAATCCACTCAAATCGAGCGGGTGAAAAAGCCGATGATCAGCACCAGTGCCAGGAAGCAGGTAAAGCCGCATCCGCTCCTGCGCCTGACCCTGAACCAGAGCTGAACCGAACACCAGGGCCAAAAGCAGTAAGTGCATAGGGCCACTAACGCTAATAGGCAATCTCATCGTCTGCCAAATCCCTGGCGCTTAGTATCCTTGTACCCGAGTCAATGTCGCATCCTCTGTACCTATGGAAGTTCGATCCGCAGAAGATGCGTCGCAGCACGACCTGATAAAGGCGCAGCGATTTGTCTTCGTTCTCTCGCTAGCCGTTGGACTGCTGCTGGTTATCCTTGCAGGTAATTACTTCTTACAGCGACGCGTCACCACCGCCTTGAGGTCACTCGCTGAATCTCGCCAAAACAACGCCAATCTCACCTTGCTCTTTTCCGAATTGCAAGATGCCGAAACAGGCCAGCGCGGCTATTTGCTGACGCAAGACCTGAGCTACCTCGAGCCCTATGAACGCGCAGTTGATTCGCTGGCCAACCGATTGGAGGTGATAAAAGTCAGTCCTGCCTTCGCAGCTACACAAGAGCAGCAATTGGCTCGTCTACAGCAACTTATAAAATTTAAAACTGATGAACTAAAGCAAACGGTGACCTTGAATCAACAAGGTCGGCTACCAGAGGCCCTTGCTATCGTCACCACCGATGTAGGGAAAATCACCATGGATAGTATACGAGCCAGCATAGATCGACTAAAAATTAGTGTCAAGGCAAATATACAGTACGAGAATACTGAAGTTGTGCGACTGAGTAGATTAGTAGGGCTTTTTCAATTGTTGGCGGGCTTTACCCTGATAGCTGTACTCTATTATATTTATACGCTGCTCAACCCATTACTCAATAAGCTACAGCGAGCTCAGCAAAAGATTATAAATAGCCAACGCGCACTCGAAGCAAAAAACGAACAGGTAGAGCATTTTGCCTACATCGCTTCTCATGACTTAAATGAGCCACTTAGAAGTATCCGCAGCTTTGTCGAAATTATACAAGAAGAAACAGCAGAAAGCGCAGACGAAGACCTGTTACTCCACCTGAAATTTATAGATCAAGCGACTGAACGTATGCAAGGGCTAATCCAGGGCTTGCTGAGCTATTCGAGGCTAGGAAAATCAGATAAAGCAAGTCAAGTAGACCTTAATGATCTCATCGATGAGTTGCGAGCCGACCTGAACTTTCTCATCAGCCAAACTGGCGGGACGATCACCAGCGATAACTTGCCGACCATCACCTGTGTTCGTCTGGAAATACGACAGGTCTTGCAAAATCTGCTCACCAACGCCTTGAAATTCCAAAAGCCAGACCTTGCACCCGAAGTTTTCATTACAGCTGAGGAAAAGCCTAAAGTTTGGCAAATTTGTGTAGCCGATAATGGCATAGGAATCAGCAAAGCCAATCAAGCTATAATCTTCAACATTTTCTCCAAACTCCACCTCGCCAGTGAGTACGGAGGCCAAGGAATTGGCTTGGGTTTTTCCCACCGCATCATCGAACTTCATCAAGGAAAAATCTGGGTCGAATCTGCTCCAGAAGCGGGCAGTAAGTTCTACTTTACGGTCCCAAAAAATCTTCAGCATGAAGGCTAGAGTTGATCGTGTGATGCTCATCGATGATTCTGAAGCAGACAATTATGTCCACGCTCGAATCTTGCGCAGATCGGGACTCGTTGGCGAGGTGCTCATCTACCAGTCTGCCCAAGTTGCCCTCGACTACATCATCAGCATTGGCGAGCAGAAACTCGAGCGGATCGACATGATTTTTTTGGATATCAATATGCCTGGCATGTCTGGCTGGGAATTTCTCGATGCCTATCAAGAGCTCCCGCAGCACCTGCAGTCGGGCATTGTCGTGTGCATGCTCACCACCTCCTTCGCACGAGAAGATCAGGACAAGGCCTCTGGCTATAAATCTTTAGCGGGCTATACGCATAAGCCGCTGTCGAATGATACGTTTAGCGAACTGCTCGACCAGCACTTTCCTGAAGCTGAAACAGGTGGGGCTAGCTGATCGACAATTCAGTATGCTCACCAATATTGATGGTGCGTGGCTGACCGGTGAGTTTCGTATCGTTGCCCACCACTGAGTGCTGCAGACTAATGTGGCGCAGCTGAGCGCGCCGTCCAATGATACTATCGCTGAGGATGGTCCGCTCTATCACCACGCCATCACCAATAGAAACATGTGGACCTATAATCGCGTGCTGGATTTGGCAATCTTTTCCCACACTTACCGGATGTATAAATATTGTACCATCAAATGCAGGGGGTTCACTTTCTGCATAGCCACGTTTAGAAAGTAGCACTTTATTTGTATGCAGCAATACTTCGGGGTCACCGCAGTCATACCAACGTTCTACCTGTGCGGCGTGCATTTCGTGACCAGTGTCTAGCATAGCCATTAAACCATCCGTTAGCGTTACCTCGGTTGTTGCATTACTCTCTAAAATCTGCCCCAGCGCAGCGTGCAACTCGCTGTACTTGCTAATCTTATAAAAGCCCACTAAGGCTTTATTACTTCTGGGCATGCGAGGCTTTTCGACCATGCGGGTGATACGGCTCTCAGCCGTAAGTTCGACCACCCCAAATCGACGTGGATCATCTACAGCTTTAATAGCCATGCAGGTAGTGTTGCACTGAATGATATGGTCGAGTTTGCCTTCGAGAATAGTATCGCCAAAGACAACAATCACTTCTTCAGTATCCCCCAATGCCTTAGCTGCGAGCCACACAGCATGGCCTGATCCTCGACGTTCTTTTTGTACAATAAAATGCTGCTCGAGATGAGGATAGGTAGTAGTGACATATTCACGTACTTGCTCGCCAAGGTACCCAATCACAAATACAAATTCTTTAACTCCTAGCTCCACCAATTGATCGATGATATAGCTGAGGATAGGCTTGCCTGCTACAGGAATGAGTGGCTTGGGTTGGGTGTAGGTAAAGGGCCTCAGCCGCGTACCTGCTCCTGCAACGGGAATGATTGCCTTCATGCGTTATGCAGCTTTAATGATGTACATGATAGAAGATGCTTCAGTAGGTGCAGTTCTGCTCGGCCACCAACTTTTTAAGCCTTGTGTAAATGCACTTAGCGGCCTCAAACCGCCTCGGGCGTAGCGTTCACTCAACATGCTGACATAAAATGCATCAAAAGGCATAGCTCGAATTTCTAGAATCCTCAGCTCGTGGGCGGTGAGTAGGCTGCGCATCGCTTCTGGGCTAAAGTGATACAAATGACGTGGCACATCATAGGCAGCCCAGGCATTGCCATAGTGTTTTGCATCACGACTCGTATAGTTAGGTACAGCAATAATTAATATTCCGCTATCAGCTATTAAGTTGCGTAAGCGATCGAGATAGTCATGCAGGCGATGCACATGCTCGAGTACATGCCACAGCGTGATAACGTTATACTTATCGTCAAGCGAAAACAAATCAGCTGGCTCTGATACATCTACGTTGTAAGTGGTTTTGGCGAAAGCTCTTGCCTTCTCATCCGGCTCTAGGCCACGCGTAGTCCAACCCGCAGCTTTCATCGTGTGCAGAAATTCTCCTGTGCCGCAGCCAACGTCGAGAATAGATCCTGATGATTTACCAGTTAATTGCTCAATCAATGCACGTTTTTGCGAAAGCGTAATACTTCGAACTTGTTGATATACGCTATTTATAATTCCCTTATTTGTATTAGAATGCGAGACATACTCTTCTGACTGATAATATGCTCCAATATGCTCGGGCTCCGGCACGTGTTGGGTAAAGCGGAGGGTGCAGGCATTGCAGTGTACGATGTCGAACTTCTCGTGCGAAACGGTATGATCCTCAGCGGTAAGTGCGGTGGTAAGGTCGTCGGAGCCACAGGCGGGGCAGGCAGCGCGGTAAATAGGCATAGCACAAAGATGGGACTTTGCGCAAGCTTACTGCACGTTTTTCAACATGTGTCGGGCAAGACTCGCTTTATGCGTCTCATCCGTGCCATCATATATGCGAGCGGCGCGCTCTTCTCGGTAAAAGAAACTGAGAATTGTATCATCTGTCACGCCAAGCCCTCCGTGTACTTGAATGGCGCGATCAACGACTCGATTGAGCATGCCCGCAACTGTAAATTTGATAGTGCTGATGGCATCCCTCGCAGCCTTCTGACCTTGTGTGTCGATGGCGTGTGCGGCGTGCAAAACGAGCAGGCGCGCAGCATCGATTTCAGCTCTGCTCTCTGCCAACATCAGCTGCACCATCTGCTTATCGCCTAGCATAACACCCTCCGAAAGTTGGCGAGTAGCGGCGCGATGAAGCATCATTTGCAGGCTGCGCTCAGCAATCCCAATCCAACGCATGCAATGGTGAATCCTGCCAGGCCCCAGCCTTTCTTGCGCCAGCCGAAAGCCTTCGCCCTCTTCACCCAAGCGATTGGCTAGCGGCACGCGCACATCCGTCAGGGCAATTTCCGCATGACTCAGCCAGCCCGATCCGGTATGGCCCATGACTGCAATATTTCGCACGAGCTCAAAGCCTGGCGTGCTGGTGGGCACCACGATCATACTGGCCCGCTCGTGTGGCCGCTCGGCCGTCGGATTGGTAATAGCCATCACGATGCAGAGGCCCGCACCGTCGGCTCCCGTTGTAAACCACTTGCGCCCGTTGATGAGGTAATAATCGCCTTCGCGTACGGCTGTAGTATGCATCCGCACTGGGTTGCTGCCCGCCAGCTCAGGCTCAGTCATGCCGAAGCAACTCCGCAGCTTACCCTCCAGCATAGGCTGCACATAGCGCTGCTGAAGCGTAGGACTCGCATACTTGATGAGCAGCTCGAGATTGCCCGCATCAGGAGCTTGAGCATTGGCGAGGTAGAGTCCAAATACCGTCTGCCCGAGCACCTCACCCACACGCGCTAACTCAGTGAGTGAAAGTCCAGGTCCACCATGCTCGACACCCTGGTAGAGGTTCCAGATTCCAAGAGCTTGCATGGCTGCTTTGTGGCTGCGCAGCATCGGCTCGAGGCTCGCGAAAGGCTGTTGTAGCCATTCCAATTCGTAGGGTAAAATGTGCTCGTCGAGGTAAGTCTGCACCTCCTGACGAAGCTTGCGGGTACGGTCGGTGTCGAACAGCATGAGCACAACTTAGCGCTCCGCAGTGTTGCCGCAAGTATGGATATTACCTCGTGGTTTTTTGAATCGTGGTCGGCAGTGCTAAAGACATTCATCGTCGGCCTTTCGAGCTATATCTCACTTATCGCCATGTTGCGCGTGAGCGGCAAGCGTACCCTTTCGAAGATGAACATGTTTGATTGGGTGGTTACGGTGGCCATGGGTTCTGTGATGGCGAGTACCTTGGTGAGCGATGGAGTAACATATGTGCAAGGTGTTGCTGCCTTTGCCACGCTCATTGCAGCACAATATATTGTGACGTGGCTATCCGTTCGTTCTGAGGGTTTTGAAAAATTAGTCAAATCTGATCCTACGATTCTGTTTTACAAGGGACGTTATTTTCGTGATGTGATGCTGCGCGAGCGAGTTCCTATGTCTGAATTATTAGGTGCTATTCGTCAAAGTGGGCAAGGTGCTCCCGCGGAAATAGCTGCGGTACTTCTCGAGTCTAATGGTGAGTTAATCGTGATGAATGAAGTTAAGTCAGACCAGACTGCGACATTGGAGCTTGCCAGTAATTGGGAGCGGGTCGAAAGGGAAGTTATTTAAGCTGTCATTAAGTAAACGCCAAGTCTCCATCGCCATCTTGTAGCGTAAAGCGAGTGAACATTGGTCTAAACTCTTCTGAGACTACATAGTGGAGGAGCGTTGGTTTCTTTACTATTCTTGGTGTCCGTGCTTGTTGCAGCAATGGTGCTAGGCGCGCATCAAATGTCGTGAACGTGCTGGCGTTCCACTTATGCAATTGAGTCAATATTGGTTGAATTAACTGTTTCTCTTTCCCCTTTCGGCAAAACAGGTAGGGTAGCTTAATCCGACCACCCTTACGCTGAAAGATTAAAACTGCTATTAAGTCTTCCATTTCAGCGACAGAAACGATATGGTACTGAAATTGACGAGCGGTGGCTGAGAAATAGTAATGCTTATCGGCTCTGGTAGGAGCAGGAGTTTGGAGTACCCAAGGATTGGCTAGCATCCACTTTAGCTCCTCTACGCTTCGGAGGCCTGCTGGGTGCTCTTGAATAAAGGTACACTGCTGTTCGGTGAGGCTTTGGGTTTCGCAAAGGCTTAGCTTTTGAAGTTGAGCAGGACGTGAAGGCAGACGACCAATAATCCCATTGATCATCACGTCAAGCCCGCGAAGGACAGTTTTTATCTTAGGAATAAACGAATCTTGAAAGTATGGAATAGCCATGAGTTTAGGGGGCAGGATGTCGGCCAAAGTACTCTTCATGTACAGCCGCACGCCTTCACGTACAAAAGGTGTAGTGCCGAAAAGGCCGGTGCGGACATACATCTTCCACGTCTTCGGCACATAATCACCGGCCAACAATCGATGATCCCATGCCCTGTCAGCATGTTTGAAGAGGCTGTCGGAGAGTCCTTTCCCTCTCGCCCGGGGAGCCAACCAGAGCGAACTCATGGTTCCAAAACGTACGCCGTTGGGCAATTCAGAAGGAACGATACCTAAGTATCCAATAAGCTGTTTATGATCATATACAACAACAAGTAAAACATCTTCCGCTTGGACTAAAGGATTAGCGAGTTGTGCAAGCGCGCGGTGCCGCGATATCGCAATATATTCCGCTGATTCAAACTCTTCTGAATGCACATAAGCTTGTAAGGCTGTAGCATTGAGCTGAATAAACCTAGGCTCCATGAGTCACGATGTTTTTACCTATTGTTTTGCGCATAAGCGCGTAGACCAATTCGCTACTGATGATTTGTTTTGCCGAAAGGCTGCCAACTTCTAATGCTACCCGCTGATGATTTGCTGCACTAGCGTCTTCCTTAATGCCTGCACAGCCAAAGCTCGTAGCACCTAATTCCTGATGCAGTACCCGAAACAACTCATTACCTACTCCATAATCTGTAAAAGGGAAAGAAAATACCCGCACCTGTTGTTGTATATGATCAGCCACATAATCAAGGCTACGCTTTGATTGCTCAATTTGTGCCGAGACTGGTAAGTATTGATATTCAGGATGATCCACGCTGTGTGCTCCTATAGTAAATCCTTGTTGAGCCAACTCTTGCAGTTGCGCTAAACCCATGTACGGCTGCTGCTTTCGCAGAAATTCCTCGAAATCGAGCCCAATACCCGCGGCAGCTTCATCGAGTAGGTGGCGCTGGTGATAGCGTATATCCATCACATCAGGAATTCCTGGTCCTGCGCGATATCCAGCCTCGGCGAGCAAACTAGCTTTATACCGAAAAAATAAACCGCGATTACCTACAAATCCGCTATTGATGAAAAATACGGCAGGCACACCTTTTCTAACTAGTATCGGCGCTATCACATCGTACACTTCCCGCAGTCCATCATCAAAGCTCAGCAGGAAAGTTGGCCGCGAGCTACGCTTACCTCCGTGCTGCTGCTGGACAAATGTTTGCAAATCGATAGCCTCAAAATGCTGCAGCAGCCAGTCGAGGTCTTGCTCGAATTCCGCAATCGTTTTGACCCGGTATAAGTTGGCTATATGAGGCAGCCGCTCATCTGAAATGGCGTGATAAAACGGCAATATATAATCAACACCAGCTGCTTTAACCAGCATCGAGAGCGGGAGTCGCTTCGCCACTTGCCCACTCAGCCTTAGAAAAGTATTGCGTATCGCGATGATCGTCCTTATTAGCCACCTTTCAACTGCAACAACATTCCTTGGGTACGCATTAGCTCATTAACCCTCTAGCGCCGCAGCTCCACCAACAATCTCAGCCAGCTCGCTGGTAATCACCTCCTGACGCGCCTTGTTGTAGCTAATCTTGAGGTCGCGCAGCAATTCATCTGCGTTTTCTGTGGCCTTGTCCATGGCCGTCATACGCGCACCATGCTCACCAGCACTCACGTCGAGCACATAACTGTGGAAGGTAGTTTGAAGTATCGTCGGCACCAAGTACTTCAGTAATTCTTCTTTACCAGGTTCAAATATGTAATCAGCTTTAATAGTAGTGACATCTTCTTCCTGGTCAATCTTTTCTACCGGTAAGTATTGCTTTACGGTAGGATAGTGCATGGCCGCATTGCGAAAGCGAGAATAGATAACATCTACACGATCAAGGCTACCAGCTTCGTAGCGATCCATGAGGTATTTACTCGCCTGGGCCACGTTGTCAAAAGTGGTGTCTTGGGTAAGTTTCTGAAAATCCTTGACGTACGTCGCCTTTGGGTAGCGCTTGCGGAAAAATTCAAAGCCTTTCTTGCCAATTGCGATAATCGTCAAGTTGCCTTGAGCGAGTGCAGTTGCGAATGGCTCAGTTTGCAGCCTTGCATCGGCTAGCTTAGCTATGTTGTTGTTGAAGGCACCAGCCAAACCTCGATCTGAGGTAATGACTACCAGCGCTGCTTGCTTGATTGGACGATCTACGCCAAAGACAGACCCACCTTCTGCACCATCCAAATTGGAGAGGATGTTGCGCAACATCTCGTTGAGCTTGTTGGCGTAGGGTCGAACTTCAGTAATGGCCTGTTGGGCACGGCGAAGTTTGGCCGCCGATACCATCTTCATCGCTTTAGTGATCTGCTGGGTATTTTTTACCGAAGCGATGCGATCACGTACTTCTTTTAGTCCTCCAGCCATGGGGTGATATTGTTGAGCTAAAAAGGTGGGGGGAGCCTCGTGATAGGGATCACGATAAAGAGGGTGGGTGGGTGGCTCCCCCCGGTGGGGATCTTAGCGGTATTGCGCCGACATTTCGTGGGCCAATACCTTCACCTTTTCAAGGTCGGCTGGTTCTAACTTACCGTTGCGGAAGTTGGTGAGTACATCTGGGTGCCGCTGTGCAAGCGTACTTCCAAATAGCTCTTCAAACTCTCGCACTTTATCAACAGGTACGTCGCGCAGCAAGTTGTTGGTTGCCAGATAAATAATGGCAACTTGTTTTTCCACAGGTACCGGTGAGTACTGAGGCTGGATGAGCACCTCCACGTTGCGCTTGCCTTTCTCGAGCACATTTTGTGTCGCAGCATCAAGATCGGAACCAAACTTGGCAAACGCTTCCAATTCGCGGTATTGCGCCTGATCGAGCTTGAGTGTACCTGATACCTTTTTCATCGACTTAATCTGCGCCGAACCACCTACCCGGCTCACGGACACACCAACGTTGATCGCCGGACGCACGCCTGCGTTAAACAGGTTGGTTTCGAGAAAAATCTGTCCGTCGGTGATCGAAATCACGTTCGTAGGGATATACGCGGATACGTCGCCGGCTTGCGTTTCAATGATCGGCAGGGCAGTCAGCGAGCCACCTCCTTTGACAATTCCGGCATCGACAAGGCTCTGCGGAAGGTCGTTCATGTTGCGCGCGATGTCATCGTTGGCAATCACCTTGGCAGCGCGTTCGAGCAGACGGCTGTGGAGGTAAAATACGTCTCCTGGATAGGCCTCACGACCTGGAGGGCGGCGGAGCAACAGTGAAACTTCGCGATAGGCTACTGCCTGCTTCGAAAGATCATCGTAGACAATGAGTGCAGGCCGACCAGTATCACGGAAGAATTCACCAATAGCGGCACCCGCAAATGGTGCATAAAACTGTAAGGGAGCCGGATCGGAAGCCGATGCAGCCACAATAACAGTATAGGCCATTGCTCCTGCCTCTTCTAAACGCTGAGCGATACCAGCCACCGTAGAAGCCTTTTGTCCCGAAGCTACGTAGATGCAATAGACAGGCTCACCACGCTCGTAGAATTCCTTTTGGTTAAGGATAGTGTCTACTGCGATGGCTGTCTTTCCCGTTTGGCGGTCGCCGATGATCAGCTCGCGTTGGCCGCGGCCAATAGGAATCATCGCGTCAATAGCCTTGATACCTGTTTGCAGCGGCTCATTGACGGGCTGGCGGTAAATAACCCCAGGAGCTTTACGCTCGAGCGGCATCGTATACGTGATACCGGTGATTGGGCCTTTACCGTCGATAGGCTCCCCGAGCGGGTTGACTACCCGGCCAACATAGCCTTCGCCCACATCAATGGAAGCAATTTGGCCAGTACGCTTTACTCGCGAGCCTTCGCGGATACTGTCAGCAGGACCGAGTAGTACCACACCGACATTATCCTCCTCCAAGTTGAGAACGATAGCTTGCACGCCTGTTTCAAATTCTACGAGTTCACCTGCTTGCGCTTGGGTGAGGCCGTAGACGCGGGCGATACCGTCACCTACTTGAAGGACTGTTCCGACCTCTTCGAGTTCGGCGGCAGTGGAGGTGCCGGAGAGTTGCTGCTTGAGAATTGCGGAAATCTCGTCTGGTTTTACGCCAACCATGGTGTTGCTTTTCTACGTGCTGTGGTGTGTGATCGAGCTCGAGCGAATGCTAAAGCTGCTTCTGGTAGGATGTGCCGGTGAATTCTTTGCGCAAGGTCGCAAATTGTGCGCGAGCACTTGCATCATAATAGCGGTCGCCAACCTCAATGATGAATCCACCGAGAAGGCTCGGGTCGACGACAGTTTCGAGTTCGATAATCTTGTCGACCAGCCCATCGGAGCGCAGCTTGGCCTGAATCGAATCTATGGCAGTCGCAGACAGCGGAGCTGCACTCGTAACTTTAACTTGAGAAATGCCCTTTTCCTCGCGGTAGATGCGCATATACTCGTTGGCAATAGCGGGTAGGACCTCCTCCCGATTTTTTTCCGTGACGATGCGCAGAAAGGCCTTCGTAATTTCGTCGTAGTTGCCAAAAAGGGCATCGAGCACCTTCAACTTTTTATCGCCGCTGATGACGGGACTAGTCAACATGGAGCGCAGGTCGGGATTCTTCACCGACTCATTGAAGTGCTGCATGTTAGTGGTCACCGCATCCACCTGTCCGCGCTCACGGGCGAGGTCGAGTAGCGACTTAGCGTAAGGTGTGGCGACACGTGTTTGGACACTCATTTAGTTGAGCTTGATCTCGCTGATGAGGGTTTCAGCATAGCGGGTCTGAGCTGCAGGATCAGCGAGCTGGTTGCGTAGCACCTTCTGAGCCACGTCGATCGCTAGCTGTCCGGCGGAGTTTTTCACTTCTACTAAGGCAGCTACTTTTTGCGCTTCTATTTCGTGTTGAGCATCGGCGATCATTCGGTTACTGATCACTTTTGCCTCTGCCTTGGCTTCGCGGATGATTTGCTCTTTTGCGTCCTTGGCTTCACGCATCATGGCGGTGCGTTCTTCTTGCTGTTGTTTGAGGGCAGCGGCGTTTTGCTCGCGTATCCGAGCCATTTCAGCACGTGCTTTGTCTGCCTCGGCAAGGGCACCATTAATAGTGTCTTCTCGCTCGCGGAGGGCGTGGGCGATCGGCTTAAACGTAAAACGTCCGAGGAACAGCCACGTCAACCCGAAGATTACGAGCGCCCAGAAGACCATTCCCACAGTTGGGGCGATCAGGGAGTTTGCAGCTAAAAAAAGCATGGCGTGAATTGTATGCGTTGCGGCGGTGGCGCGAAGAAGTCTTTGTTGAGAAGCACCGGGCTGCGGCCAATCGCCTCGTCACCCGGTGCTATTTGCTTGGTGTTACCGTAGTCAATCCCGCGTTTCAGCGAGAATGGGTAATACCTTAGACAACTGAATCTGGACGGATAAGGGCGACTACGATGGCGAAGAGTGCTGCACCCTCAACGAGGGCGGCGGCGATAATCATCGTCGTACGAATGTCTCCCGAAGCCTCAGGCTGACGGGCTATGGCATCCATGGCGCGACCGCCAATTTGACCAATACCCAAGCCTGCGCCGATAACGGCTAGTCCTGCTCCAATTGCTGCTAGTCCTCCTGCTACCATGATGAAATGGATTGAAAAGATGAAAAAAACGAATCTGCTTAAGCAGGCACGTGAGCCACTTCGGACCCATCGAGCTCATGCTCGTGCTCTGTGTGGTGATGCTCCTCAACTGCCCCACCGATGTAGAGCGCACTGAGTAGCGTGAAAATGAAAGCCTGCAGGAAGGCTACGAATAGCTCCAGCAAGTTCATGACGAAAACAAACGGGATTGCAAGTGCTGCACCAGCGGCCGTGCCGCCAATGCTCTCGCCATTGTTGCCAAACAAGAAAATCAAACCAATCAAACTCAAGATGATGATGTGTCCTGCCGTGATATTAGCAAACAGACGAATCATCAGCGTGAATGGCTTCACAAATACACCGATTACCTCAATAATGGTCATCAACGGCTTGAGGAGCCAGGGCACCCCAGGCATCCATAGAATGTGTCCCCAGTAATGGCGATTGCCACTCAAATTGACAACAACAAAGGTCACGATAGCCAGTGCCAGCGTCAGGCCAATATTTCCTGTCACATTGGCCCCGAAAGGTGCAATGGGAATGAGGCCAAACAAATTAACTAGTAATATGAAAAAGAAAAGCGTGCACAAAAAGGGAAAATACTTCTCCCATTTAGGCCCTATCATTGCTTTGGCAATATCATCGCGCACAAACATGATGATGGGCTCAAAAAAGCTTTGAATGCCGCTAGGTGCACGTCCATGATTTTTTTTGTATCCGTTGCGGACGGCGATAAAAATGAATCCGAAAGCCAGCATCGCCATAATCATCGTGGCGACATTTTTAGTGATTGAAAAATCAATCCAGTTGCTAAATCCGAGCAAGGTCGATGCATCCGACACTGCATAAGCGCTGCCTTCACTAACTGCCATGAGAATTTCCTCACCACCCACCTCACGCATTTCGAGATCATCGATGTGCGTTACTGTTGCTCGCGCTTGTGCATCGCTAAGCCGCCGCAGTACACCGTGATCGAGAAAGTAGCCTTCATGAACCAAGGTTGGGGCGTGAGTAGACACAGTATGTTCACCGGCGCCCACATGGGGATGGTGCTCTTCGCCCTCGTGCGCATAGAACATGCTCGACATGCCTGTAAACAGACCATCTTCTTTACTCCAAGCAATGATTGGCAGCGGGATGTGGATGTCGCCCCAAACGTGAAACTCGTTCGCATCGGAGATGTGGTGCATCACCTGCTGTGAGTAGGGCATATCCTCCGCGGCGTGGGCGCTGCTCGGCAGCAGGGCCAGGGCCATCACGATGACCAGAAAGAACTGGAGAAGGCGGTTGTACATACCGAATTGCCGAGGCGTTTTCAAATCGGCGGCAAAAGTAGTAAGATTTAGGGAAGTGGTAGTGCCCTCCAGTCGTGCAATTGCAATCCCTAGCTAACAAACAAAGCCCGCTTCCCGTGTTGTTGTCGTCAACACAATGCCGCCCCCTTGATCTGGATCATCTTCATCGTGCTGGTTTGCACCTTCCTCGCGCTCGATCTGGGGGTGTTCAACAAGAATCCGCACGTCATTCAAACCAAAGAGGCCTTTAAGTGGACGGCCCTCTGGTCGACGATTGGGCTTGGCTTCGCCGCATTTATCTACTTCGGTTACGAAAACCATTGGTTGGGGCTCGGCCAAGAGGTTGGCACCGCTCTCACCGGCAATCAAGCTGCCGTGCAGTACCTCAGCGGCTACCTCGTCGAGCTGAGTCTGTCGATGGACAATGTGTTTGTCATCGCGCTCATCTTCACGTATTTCGGCATTGCCCCGCGCTATCAGCACCGCGTTTTGTTTTGGGGCATTATCGGTGCAGTCGTGTTTCGGGGAGCAATGATCGCTGTGGGTAGTGTCTTACTCGAGCGATTCGAGTGGATCACCTACGTCTTTGGCGCCATCTTACTCTATAGCGCTTACAAAATGTGGAGTTCTGGTGGAGGTGAGGTAGATCCAGAACAGAGTCCTATAGTCAAGGCATTTCGGAAAATTTATCCTGTTACCAATCAGCATCATGATGATCAATTCTTTATTATTGAAGATGGTATTCGTATGGCTACGCCTGCCTTTGTTGCGCTACTCGTAATAGAGACTACTGATATCATTTTCGCTTTCGATTCTATTCCGGCTATCTTTGCGATTACGCGCGATCCTTTTATCGTCTTCTCATCTAATATTCTTGCCATTCTCGGGCTTCGCTCGCTCTACTTTGTATTGGCGAGTATGATGGATCGATTTCACCTGCTTAAGTATGCGCTGGTGGTGGTACTCGCTTTTGTAGCAGTCAAAATTCTGCTGGTCCATTATATTCATATTCCTGCTTGGGCTTCACTTGGCGTTATAGTAGTTGTACTGGGAGTGGGTATAGCAGCCAGCTTACGCCAAAACCCCACCTCTATCAACCAGCTAGATACTACTCCTGCGGAACCTGAGCATGCTGAGCTGCCTCAATGATTAGTATTTACTCGTCTGTCAAGGCCCGCATAAACGCAACTAAATCCGCCTGCTCTTGAGCATTTAAGCTAAGGCTGTCAAAGGGAAGCGTTTGGTGTGGAACATTTAAGCCCAATCCCGCACCACCACCACGCTGATAAAAATCTACTACTTGCGCTAGAGAATCCATGACGCCATTATGCATATAGGGTGCTGTCAAGGCCACATTACGTACGCTTGGAGTTTTAAAACTAGCCACATAGAATGGGGCATTGTCGAGCGGGCGTCCGCTGCCGATGCGACCCAGATCATAGTCGAGTGTGGTACTGTCGGTAACGGGCCATTCGGTCGGTACTCCAAGTACTTCAGACTCTGTCTCTCGATAAAAGGGAGGCACCAAACCTGCCCAAGTGGGGGCAAAGTGGCATGTTGCACAGACAGCCTTTCCTGTAAACAAGTTAAATCCTCGTTTTACCTCGTCCGGCAGTTCAGCAAGTTCACCACGTATGTAACGATCTACCGGTGATGAGTTGCTGTGCAGACTTCGCACATAACTCGCAAGGGCATCACTTAAACTGTACGTACTTATTTGATATTCCTCGGCTACATCGGCGTAAGCACTAGCGAAGGCGGCACGATAAACCGAGTTTTGGCGTAAGCTGTCTAAAATTGTTAAGTAAGTGGTGCCGAACTCGTGTTCATCTTGCACGACATGGCGAATTTGGCGAGCAAGTGTAGGCTCACGCATATCAGTAAAGTATCGCTCGGCATACACGGCGCCAATTAAGGTTGGAGCATTTCTCGCTAAAGGTTTGCCATCATTCCCGATGCTCGTTACATACCCATCACTAAAGCCAAGCTCAGGGACGTGACAAGTTGCACACGACAATTTTCCTCCAGCACTGAGAGATTTGTCGAAAAATAGCTGTTTACCTAATGCAAGCTTTTGAGAAAACAAGCTATCAAAAGCGGGCTGACCTGCAAAGTAGTAATCATTGAGAAAATCGTCTGAAAACAAGCTACGGCTTTCATAATTATGCGCTGGAGAAATGGTATTTCGTTCACTTGGCATTTCCGCTCCATAGACTTGATGTACGGTAAGCAACATGTCGTATAGCGGATCTATGCATGTACGCAAAAACTGGAGTCGATTAAAGCTATCAAAATTGCTCGCTGTAAGCTGCTGCCCTCCGGCTGCAAACGCTGCATAGATATCATCACGAAGCTGAGGTGAAAGGCCGGCTTTCGCTTCGAGCAGCGGAGCAATACCCGCCTGCACACTGGCTAAGGCAAGCGCGCTCTCTTGGAGCGCACGCCCACTTGAAGGCGTATCAAAGCCAGTCACTCCCTGGGTAAAAATGCGAATCAGTTCATACCGAGCGGCCGCAAACACATCTGCGTGCGTGAGCGATCGCCGCTGTAAATCACGCACCACCGTCTGGGTATCGTGCAACAAATCGTTGTACAACATGAGCGTGGTACTGTCAATCTCAGAGCCATATATCAGCTCTTCTAAAACTTGAAATCCTTTAGGTTCTAAAATGCGAAGTTCAGCAACCTTCTGCTCCACGCTCGGCAGCGGAGCTCCATTTATATACCTGTTGATCGCACCTTCATCATAGTAAGTCGCCAGCCACTCTACGCGCTTAAATGCTTCGCGGAGTGCAATGTGATGAGCCTGCAAAGACTGCTGGGATACATCATCTAAAGCTATGGCAAGCGTAGACCACGCCACCAAATTACTTTGATATTTTGCCTTCACCTCCGATAAAGCGACAGCCTCATCAGTTTGAGGGACGTGCTGGATTAAGAAACCACATCCAACAAGAGTAAGTAAAACTCCAATGTAACGCATCGAGAAAAATTAAAAAATGCCCTGAAGGAATTAATTCCCCCAGGACATCCATGTGGTTCAGCTTATTTACTCAACGATCAGGCGAACCGAATCACCGGTCCCGTTGCGCACGATGTACGCGCCTGCGGCTAGCTCGCTCACGTCTACCGACGTCACACCACGGCGCACGAGTACGCGCTGGCCCTGAGCATTGTAGATCGCAATATCTTGCTCACCGCCCGTGAGGCGAATCGAGCGCAGGGTTGGGTTCGGGTATACCCCAAACTCACCGTTGTCAAGCACCTCAGGATCGAGTTCGAGCCGAGCTGGTGCACTTGGGTCGTTGTTCGCACGGCTAGGCGCTCCTACCGTAACCTGATCGAAGCCGTTGATGGCTAAGGTCAGCGAGTGATTGTACGGAAATGGATTGGATGCATTTGGGTGCTGCACATTCACGAGCAAGCTCTTTCCATCTGGTGTAGGCATCGCCCCTGTCACCTCAGCACCGCGCGGTACTGCTGTGAGGCGAATAAGGTCATCTACAGTCGGATTTTGAATGCGCATATCGAGCAACCAAAGCTCACAGGTCCTGTTGCTAACGCCGTCAGGTACGCGTCCTCCAGAAGTTCCATTGAGGTCTTCGTTAATCACCATAAACTGCACCCCGTCGATGCGCATGAAATTCAATCCATCAGGATTAGAAAGATGCTTGTCGGGGTAATTGGCTATGTCTGGACTCGTTGCGAAATCAGGTCCACCTTCGAGAAATACATAGGCCGTATCCTGTACCGGATCGTACTTCCAGATGCGACCATAGAGGTCTGGATAGTCGCGATCTGTAGCTGAGCTCAAGCCCAGTGATTGGGCACGAGCAGTATGGTACGGATCCATGACTGCACCTTGATCGAGTCCATTTTGGAAACGACTGCCGGGGCGGTCGCGGCCAGTCTCTGTAAAGTAGACGGAATTATCAGTATCATCGATGGCAACCCACTCGATGCGGTTGAACATGGTGGCACCTTTTTGAGCTGCTACACCATGGTGGTCGAGGAGGTCATCAGCTCCCCAAATAGGTACCCACTTGTAGCCTTGCTTGTCGTGCTTGTACACGAAGGTGGTGCCACGAGTAAAGTCACCGGGAGTAGCGGCCACGAACATTCCGAAGAATCCGGGGGTATTGTCGGGTCCGAAGTAGATCACCTCGTTTGAGCCTTCAACAGCGCCACCTTCGAAAGGCTGGCGGCCCCAGTTGTACTGTTTGCGGATAGCCTTTGCTTCACGCGGATCGATTTCGACCATATAGTTGAAGTTCTCATACTTCTTGAGGGTCCGGCCGTTGAACTCTGGAAATTCAGGTGCATCAATCGTGAAGTCAGCTGTATCACGAACGCCCTGGTTGTCGCGGTTGCCGACAGTTAGTGGGAAGCTCGAGCTACTGGTATTGCCGGTGTTGATGCTTGTGTTGGAGGTGCGGAACCACTCTTCAGCAGTCCAAATTCGACCATCGACGCGGCTGGAAATGCCACCGCAGTTCATGCCTGTTTCACCGACGGTATTGGCGAAGTCAACGCCGAAGAATTTTCCTGCGCGTCCGTCGGGAAGTGCTTGGTCGACTATTTCAAGCGAACCATCGTTGGCTCTCTTGACCTTGAAGACCGTCATACCTCCACCGTCGCCGAGGAGGTCGTCGCGGTAGATCATTTCGTGGTTGACGGATATCCAGCCGAGGTCACTAGAGCCGTCGTCTGGCGTAAAGCCGATGAAGTCGTGCCATTCTTTGGCAATGGCTGGTCCGGCAGGGTATCCGTAGGCACCGGGAGCTTGGACGATGTCTACCCCGCCTACGAAGAGGACTTGGGTGGACAGCGGGCTTGGCGGCAGCACGACCTCGTCGGTGACGAAGCCGGCCGGCATGTCGATCGTCTCGTTGAAGATCGTTTGAGCATTTGCGACAGTGGCCAAGAGGCCAGCTGTTGCGAGAGGGGCAAGTAATTTGCGCATGTGAGCTTGGGTTTATTGTGGGGGCGAAGTAGTTGGAGTTATGTTAGGGCATTATAAAGCGGCAGTTATTTGGTTTCACTTTAGCGATTTGGAGGTGGACTATTTCTAATTATTAATGATGAGATATTCTGAGAGTAGTATATTTTAATTCGTTGGTGATGTAGGGGATATTTGGGTGCTGGGTGGCTTGCCTGACCACAATTTTGTGGTCAGGTGGGTGCTAGGTGCTAGGTGCTGGGTGCTGGGAGCTGGGTGCTAGGTTCTGGGTTCTGGGTGCTGGGTGCTGGATGCTGGATGCTGGGTGCTGGGCGCTGGCAAGCATGGTGTAGCTTCTCACAAAGGCGCATAGAGGCATTATGCTTTGGGCGCGGAGATCCATCGTCACGGACCCGCCGGAGGCTTCTTAGCGCCGCAGGCACACGCGCCGCAGGCACCCGCGCCGCAGGCTTCTTTACCCGGCGATCAACGGCCAAGGAGCACCTAGCCTAAGCACAATATTGCGCTCAGCCCTGCCCCTACACATGTAAGGCCCGTGCCCCAGTAGCAGCAAGAGCAGCTTCCTTCACAGCCTCGCCATAGGTCGGGTGCGCATGACTCATCCGCGCGATATCCTCAGCAGAACCGCGAAATTCCATCACCGCCACAGCCTCAGCAATTAAATCCGCGACACGAGCACCAACCATATGCACACCCAGAACCTCATCTGTTTTGGCGTCAGCTAAAATTTTAATCATGCCTTCCGTATCCATACTCGCATGTGCGCGACCGAGTGCCTTGTAGGGGAACTTCCCAGACTTAAAGGCCACACCAGCTTCTTTGAGTTGCTCTTCCGTCTGACCCACACCAGCAACTTCTGGCCAGGTATACACTACCCCAGGAATCAAGTTATAATTAATGTGTGGCTTTTGACCCATTATATGCTCCGCCACAAACACACCTTCTTCTTCCGCTTTATGAGCCAACATCGCACCTTTAATGACATCACCAATCGCATAGATGTGTGGCACACCCGTTTGCAGGTATTCATTCACCTCGACTCTACCTTTATTGTCGAGCGCAACCCCAGGTACGTTCTCTAGTCCGAGCTTATCGGTATACGGCTGCCGACCAATCGCGATCAGGCAGTAGTCAGCCTCTATGGTTTGTACCTGATCATCCTTATCACGTGGAGCATAGCTGACTGTCACCTTGTCCTTACCCTTGGCTTCAACAGTTTTGACGGCGTGCTTGAGGTGAAACTTCACACCTAGCTTCTTGAGCGAACGCATCAACTCCTTCGAGCAATCACCGTCCATGCCGGCAATAATACGATCAGCATATTCAATAACTTGTACCTCTGTACCTAAGCGTGCATAAACACTCCCTAACTCAAGACCAATTACCCCACCACCAATTACCACCATTGATTGGGGAATGGTTTGAATGGTAAGTGCTTCTGTTGATGTGATAATACGTTTCTTATCGTAATTAAATGCTGGTGGAGCGATTGGTTTAGAACCCGTGGCAATGATAATCTTCTCAGCAGATAACTCTTGCGTTTTACCATCTTCTCCAGCCACCGAAATCGTGTGAGGATCGACAAAGGATCCATGGCCATGGATAACTTCAATCTTGTTCTTCTTCATTAAGAAGCCAACCCCTTTAGTCATCTGGTCGACCACGCCATCTTTGCGTGACATCATTTGCGGCATATCCACCTCGAGGTTATCGAGCTTGATGCCATGCTCTTCAAATCGGTGCGCCGCATCATGGTAATGCTCCGAGCTGTCGAGCAGTGCTTTGGAAGGGATGCAACCCACATTGAGGCAGGTGCCGCCGAGGGTAGGGTAGCGCTCGATGATCGCGGTTTTCAAACCCAATTGGGCGCAGCGAATCGCAGCTACATAGCCTCCTGGGCCAGAACCGATGATGATGACGTCGTACTTCATGCTAATATTTCTTGAGGTTGCGGGGGAGTAACTCTATGACTTGCCACCCGGTTCTGATCCACCACCCTGAGGTTTCGGTCCGCGGCCTTTGCCTTTGCTCCTGCCTCGCCCACGGCCTCGCGAGCGATTGCTGGAATTGCCGCTGTTATTGGCGTTGTTCGAAGGCTCACCAGAAGATTTACCTCCGCGTCGACGCTTCTTGCGAGGCGGCCGATCTGTTTTGGCGGAAGCTGAATCGCTATTGCCCCCACGGCCTTGGCGACCACCGCGCTTATTGCCACGCGATTTCTTGCCTGAGCCGCCCGAACGCCCTCGCTTCTTGCGCGATCGCTTCTCGAGTGGGATATCTATAACTCCGGTAACGTCGCCATAGTCGTGCTCCTCCGCCGTTTCCTGCGCAATCTTTTCTTGTCGCTCATGCTCTATGGCAACGAATGTCTGAATGTCAGCATCAGGATTGGCCAATACTTCGTGCACCTGATTCACCGTGAGAGTCACAAACGGCCCGCGCTCCCTGCCTTTGATGATTTGGTAGTGCATGAGCCGCTTGAAGACGTCAGTTTTCACCAAGACAGCTTTCCCGCTCGGGAGTCGAATTTTATCCGCTTTTTTCGGAAAATCTTGCAGCGCGTCGAGGTAGGTATCGAGCTCGTAATTGAGGCAACACTTGAGGCGACCGCACTGGCCAGAGAGCTTGGTTTGATTGAGCGCAAGGCCTTGGTAGCGGGCGGCAGAGGTATTAACAGTTTTAAAATCTGTAATCCAGGTAGCGCAGCACAGCTCCCGACCACAGGAGCCGATGCCGCCGATTCTGCCCGTCTCTTGCCGCGCACCAATTTGCCGCATTTCCACCCGAATGCGAAACTCTCGAGCTAAGCTTTTGATGAGCTCCCGAAAGTCGATTCGCGTTTCGGAAGTGTAGTAGAAGGTGGCCTTGCGCAGGTCGCCCTGGTACTCCACGTCGCTCAATTTCATGGGCAGCTCGGTGCCGTAGGCAATCACGCGGCCGCGGATGAGGGCTTCTTTTTCGAGTCGCCGCGCCTCGTCGAGTCGTTCGCGGTCGCGCTCGTGAGCGATGCGCACCACATCGAAACGCACGTTGTTGGGGCGCGTCTTTTTGCGCTTCATTTGGGCGAGCACGAGTTCGCCGGAGAGGGTGATGTAGCCGGTGTCGAAGCCGTGTTCTGTTTCGACCACTACCAGATCGCGCGTTGAAGCGCCTACTTCAGGTGGGCAGTAGAAAAAGTCTTTGCTGGCGCCGTGTTTGAAGCTGACCTCCACGAAGTGTTGGTCGGCCACATCGCGCACGCCTTGGATGGTGAGCCAGTCGTAGGTGCTCATTCTGTTGCAGCCGCCTGTGGCGCAGTGGCCTTTGGAGCCGCAGCCAGCAGGTTCGCCGTTTGCACTGGTGGTTCCGCATGATGCGCAAGCCATGTGTGGGGGTGTATTTAGCTCGCAAGACGCAAAGGTTTGGGTGGTGCGAGAATATGATGGATGCGAATCGAGGCAGCCGTAAAGGCTATTTTCCCGTTCGCGTTGCGTTCGACGGCCTGCAGGAGACGCTCGGTCTCTTCGGCAAGGGCCGTCAGCTGGGGCCACTCGAGGAGGCCAGCCAGTTTTTGTGCCACTGCGCGCTCGGACTCGGCCAGGCGCAGCGGCTGTGGATTCCCAGCGCAGACCACGCCGAGTTCGCGAATAAAGCGTAACACACGCTGCAGAAAGTGTTTCTGCTGTTCGCGGGTGAGGGCCGCTAGTGCAGCCGAGTTCTTTATAATGTCAGCTCCCCTTCCGGCAAAACACGCCCGGAGCCACTGCGCCAGGTCGGGCTCTGCATCGCCATTAGCTGTTTCCTCAGCCGCAGTTGTGAGGGCGCGGCCTATGTCACCACCTGCAGCGTAGGCAATTTCGGTGGCTCTCACCTGCGCGATGCCGCGTTGCACGAGTAGCCCAGCAATTTCGGGGACAGGTGGAGGCGGCAATCGGTAAATGCGACACCGACTGGTAATCGTAGGCAAAATTCGCTCGAAGCGATTGGTGATCAGCAGCATCAGTGTGCGGGCCGGCGGCTCTTCAATGACTTTGAGCAG
This sequence comes from Saprospiraceae bacterium, assembly GCA_965213735.1. GTDB lineage: Bacteria > Bacteroidota > Bacteroidia > Chitinophagales > Saprospiraceae > CALDTK01. The sequence continues at coordinate 2,160,342 of CBDCAB010000006.1, read as the reverse complement.
CTTGTTGGCTTCTTCGCCGAGGTAGTCTGCGCCCCAGATCATCACCACTTTATAGCCATCGGTAAAGCGTTGCAGCGCCACATCGTGCAGGATGCGCATCACCTCATCGCGGTTGATATTGCCTTGCTTATTATCGGAAGTTTGGGCACGCAGCCAACTGGTATGGTCGAGATAAGGGTTGGCTAGTACTTCTTCACGCCACTGCGGGAGGTGATTGGCACTCGTGGCACCACTTCCCACGACAGGAAAGGTAAAGTGTACGTCCGGGTGTGCGAGTTTGGCATGTGCGCGGCAGGCGTCGCATTGTTTACAGCTTTCGCCAAAACCCAACTCGTCGTGCTGCCGGTTAGAGCACTGGAGGTAGCCGATTAGTTTTAGCGAAAGCGGAAGCAGCTCTGAGCCTGCTGCCCCAGTAAGCAAAACGGCTTGCGGGACACGATCTGCATCAACGGCCTGTACCCACTGCTGCGGGATGGAGGTAGGGGTGATGAGGGAGGCGAAAGACACGGGGGCGAATGTAGCTACACGCGAAGAAGCATGCTGCTAAACCCAAAGATGCTACAACTCAGGGTTACTTGTCGGGCTGTTTACAGAAATAGGATGCACTAAGGCCCTCATATTAACTGAATTTTTCCATCTTGTGCTCTCCAAAGCTGCTGCACATATTTGCTGCTGCCAACTGCTCATCAAACAAACTGAACGAATGAAGAACTCTTTACTTGCACTCTTATTATGTGTAGGAGGTTTTGCCTCTCAAGCGCAAATCGCGGATTACAGCTTCGCTGAGAACCTTGTGGCGACTACTTACCATGGGGAGCCCTACAACCTGCACGAAGTGCTTGACAGCGGCTACACCGTGATAGTAGATGTGATGGCTACTTGGTGTCCACCATGCTGGTCGTGGCACGAAGCAGAGTATTTCAAGCGGTTAGATGAGCAATATGGCCCAAACGGCACTAATGAATTGAGAGTGCTCATGGTTGAGTCTGATTCACGGACTCCTGAAAATTTACTAGGTATGGCCGCTAATGGTGGCTCTGCAGGTACAACCAGCCTTGGAGATTGGACAGCAGGTGTCAATTATGCTATCGTAAATGACGATGATTTTGGAGATGATTACGAGATCGCGTACTATCCCACAGTCTACGCAATTTCTCCTAATCGTATGGTGGTCGAGATTGGACGTCACACCGACTTGACCGTTTATCAAGACTACGCGCAAAACGACCCGGGCACCGCAACTCAATCGCCTAACACTTTTGCTCTTGCCTATACAGGTGAAACGAGTGCCTGCGGTTCAGATGCAACGGCGAGTGTAAGGTTCCAAAACCTCTCCTTGCAGCCGCTCAACAGCGTGACTCTTCGTGTACTGGACGAAAACGGCGGAGTGGTACTTGAAAATACGCTCAACGAGACATTCCAACCTTATGAAATCAGGGATGTGGTGATCGGTGCTGTGCCAGCCGCAGCTTATGAAACCAGTGTGTTAAACGCTACAATTGAAGTCGTTGGTGCGGGAGATACAGACCCTAGTGATAATCTCGTAACTGCAACAATTGGTGCTCCCCCTGCTGTGACTGATTCTATGCGTCTCGAGCTAACAACAGACTTTTGGGTAATTGAAACCGGCCTCCAAGTTCGTGACGGTGATGGTACTCTTGTGCTAAATGAGACCTATGATGGTCTCACTAATGGCGGTGGCGCTGACGCTAACAAAGTGTTTAACTACAATCTACAGGTGGACAATGAGGACTTTGAATGTTGGACCTTCACCGTCACCGATAGCTATGGTGATGGCGCAGATCAGTATCCATCTACTGCACCTGTCCCAGGTTTGAGGCTTTATGCCGCTAATGGCGATGTTATCTTCATCCACAACTTTGTTGAAGAAACATTTGAAACCATAACCAGCAGCACCGCTAGAATTCAGCGTAGAACTACTGTAGGGACTCAAAGCCCTGTTGCAGCCCACCTTGATGTCTATCCTAATCCTGCTTCGGCAGGAGGAGTGCTTGTAGTTACTCTTGCAGATCTTGCCTCCAATCATGACATAGAGGCGCGCTTGGTCAACTCTGTAGGTCAGACTATAGCTGTCTATAATGCTCAGCCTGCCGCTCGCCAACTGACATTTGACGTACCTTCTCGAGCGAAAGGGATTCACTATCTCCAGCTCACTTCACCGGCAGGTACAAGCCTGCTCAAAGTGTCCATCAACTAGGAAGCTCTTGATGAGATGACGCCTGCTGAAGTCAGTAGGCTTTTACGCTCTCCTCTAGCGGGGTCGAAAGTGTTGACTTTCGGCCCCGCTACTTTTTAGGAAGGAAATTCTTTAGCTTATACAACAGGTAATTCCGTATTGCTGCCGATCAGACCTATATGGTTGTCTGGAGAGTCATCCGTTCGACAGACCCGAGTACATGTTGCTATTGTACATCCTCGGATATTGAATATTCTAAGTGACTGGGTGTAGGGCCTTTCACTTGGTGTAGTATGCGCAGAATTGCCTTATCGCTAGGTCTGGAAGCATGCAACTCTATTGATCGCACCTTATGCGGCAATGAAATTTGCCCCTTTTGCAGGTGAATAGCGGCAGTCCGAGCTTGGTGGGTATGCACTTGGACTTTAAACACTGCGATGGACATACTGTAAATCGTCCTACCCTCAGCGATAGTGCTCCCTGCAGTAGGAACTTATAGCGCACATCTCATGCGGGATTGAGCCATTTGCTCCTGCTTGCTGGGATTATATCCTCATTTATTAACTAGAATGCATGACACGTTTTCACAGTCTGCTACCTCCCTGCTGCGCATCCGGTACAGCATGTTGTAAGCATCAATCATTAATTCATTTCAAGCTATCCTGTTGAGCTTGATATTCATGATCTACCAGAAACAAATTGCTCTGCCTGCCAAACCTAAGAAAATAGGCACGTTAGCTTTTGTGTGGCTCTCGCGGCGTTTGAGTGCTAAATCTCTGTAGCTAATCCTAAAGAAGTGGCAACACGCAGAAGGCAAGCCTGCACGGATAACATTGCTCGACATTGTCTTTCTCCTCTAGGCGAAACTCCGCCAAGGCTGCCGCAACTTATACTGCCATACAACCACTGAAGTACACAAACAAGAGTCTAGGGCATCACCTGCCGTTTGCTGTAGCGCAAGGTCTTTATCACACGGCCGTCTAGTCCTATTAAAGAAGCGAGGTAAATGCCATTAGGCAAATCTGAAATGTCATACCGTTTCAAATATGCTGGGTATTCCCGAACGACTTTGCCAAGGACATTCGTCAGCGTAATCTTACTGATCGGCACATCTGACATTACCTCAAAATCGCCGCGACCAGGATTAGGGTAGATGCGGGGACCGGAGTAGAAAGGGTTTGATACGCCGCTGATCTCACTGAAGCGGAATGTTGCTGTAGCACTGTTGGTGCGATCAGCAATTTCAAAGACTCTAACAGTGATCTGAGCGTCGCCTCTACTACCATCGGGGTAGACGTGTGGTTCTATCGGAGCGCTACTGTTGGGTGAAATGGAAAAGTCAGCAGAATCAACTTGAGGCAGGTAACATTGGTTGGTATCACAGATAGCGCTCGACCAGCCAGCAGGCACGTCATTTACTTCGCGAATCCACCGTACCAGTAGCCTTCGACCATCGTTGTTGAGCACGCGGGCTTGGGCTTTCACGTCCGAAATAGCTGGATCTACTGGTTTCTCGACAAAAGGTGTGTCAAAGGACAGACCACTTTGCGCGGCCAAAAGCCGAGTCAGCAGGAAAAATGTAAAAAGTAAAGCTAGTCGCATGCGCGTGGGTTCTGAGGATTAAAGATAACCAATTTGAGCTGTCGTTGCAGCTAAGCTGGCCTTAAACTGACGTTAAAGCTTATAACACGGACAATTTGCCAATTGTGCGGTAGGCGAGCTTCACCCACAAAACATGTACCCAGCCGCAACGTTTAAGCTGCTGCACATGAAATCCCGGATCTTCTTGCGCTGTTTGACCTTCCTCTGCCTGTTTCTCCCACTACTCATGGGCCAGGGAGCGGCTGCTCAGCAATTGACCATACGTATAGAAGGTATCCGCAGTGAGGAGGGACTGCTGCATGTCGGGTTTTACGAAAGTGAGAAACAGTGGAAATCTGAAAAGAGCAACTTCCAGCGCCACTCCGACAAACGCACGTTCGCAAATGGAGTGGTGACCTTTGTCGTCGATGACGTGCAACCAGGGCGATATGCTGCCGCCCTCGCGGACGATGAAAATAGCAATGGACACATAGACTGGGGAATTCTGCTGCCCATAGAAGGCTTTGGCTTTAGCAACTATGTGCACAGGGGTTTGCGCCGACCGAACTTTGACGACTTCGACTTTGAACTAAAAGCTGGTGAAAACCTCACGATCACTTTTGTGGTGAAGTACCTCTAGAGGCAGTAACAGTTTCTGAAATTGGACGCTAGCGGATTGATGCTGTGTAGCGGAAAATGCGGCGCGCTCCGTTGACTGACTGGACATTACATACTGTTTGGAGGCTAGTAAATTTTGAAGTCCTTGCCGAGAAGCCAATATGGTACCATGTGCAGCGTGCGCAGCATGAGTACTTGCGGGACACACATAGCCACTACTGGAGCGAGATCGGGGCTCGAGAACAGCAACTGACGTGTATCGTAAAATTTGAGGTTGGAATTGAGGGGTACCTGCGAGCCTAGTTGATCAAAGTCAGACTCGTTGGATAAGTCGGCTACCTCCGACCCAAACCAGATCTCAAAAGTCTCATCGCTAGGGTTGTAGCCAACGAAGCATTCACCTATATCGAAGTTTACGTGCAGCTCGAAGGCGAGAGGTAAGGGTATAGCTCCGTATGCACCCTCGCGAATTGGGACAAATTCACACAGCGGCATGTATAATAAGGTGCACTTAAGGCCGCGGCGCGTAAGTGCCTGCTGGAGCTCTTGCGTACGCTGCTCGATGATTTGGTGCGGCAAGGGCTGCTCGAGGAGTTCTCCGAAAGGCTGCCAATCGCTGTTGAGGAAGGTGCGGCCTTCCAGATGTGGCAAACGCTGCTTGTAAGCAAATGCTGGCAGACCGGGCACACAATAGCCTGGATGGTAGTGCTCTAAGCCGAGCGAGCGCCCAAAAGACATCTCAGCTAACATCGAAAAAATACCGAGACTCGATTTGCGATACTCCGGCAAGTAACAGCCAAACAAGGAGGCTAAGGTGCGGCTTCCGAGATCGAAAGCTGAAAAGGCAACCAGCCGGTCTTGTTCGTAAACACCTATGGTATAGGTATCGAAATCATGCGTAGGCTCGTGTACACCAAAGACTTCATCGACACTGCGACCTACATCGAGTGGATGAGCTTGCTGATAGCGGTGGTAGACGATATCCTGATCATCGCGACGGTGGTAGGGGCCGACCTCAATACGAAAGCGCTTGCTGGCCGTGCGCCACAATTTGCGCTGGGATTTAGAGAGGGTGTAGCTCTGCAGAGGTACTCGACTCCAGATGGTTGACCACATCTTCCGATCAACGAACAGGAATTTGGTCTGCCGGATGGTGTGGCCCGATCTAAAATAGCCTTGGTCGAGGTAGTCATCTTGATTAATGGGCAACACGTGGGCAAAGTAGTGGGCTGATTGAAGTTAAGCTCGGAAAACTTGTCTGACGAATGCTCCTCCAGCAACCTCTACCAAGGAGCCTTCACCTGTAAAGCGCAGGTTGATTTCCTGCACCACATCAAACGGCAAGCTTCCGAACATGCGTCAAGAGCGCTAGCTTTACGAGTTCTCCCAGAAGCCTGTCAGCTAAGGGGACTCGTCCAACCATATCAACAACTACTCACTTGGCACGCACTGCACTTCGTAAACGCAACACAAAAAATGCTTTTCGGCTCAAGTCGCCATTTCAACCTACAGGTGACCAGCCAGAGGCGATACAGCAACTCGCTGACGGGGTAGATGTTGGCGAGCCAGCGCAGGTGCTGTTGGGAGTCACCGGTTCGGGTAAGACCTTTACAATGGCCAATGTCATTGCGGAATTGGGCAGACCGACACTGGTGCTAACCCATAATAAAACCCTCACCGCTCAGCTATACGGAGAGTTTCAGGACTTCTTTCCAGATGCTGCCGTGGAATACTTCGTAAGCTATTATGATTACTACCAGCCAGAAGCTTATATAAGTACATCAGATACTTATATCGAAAAGGATTTAAGTATTAATGAGGAGGTAGACAAGCTGCGTTTGCGTGCGACGAGTGCTTTGCTGAGTGGTAGGCGAGATGTTATTATTGTTGCTTCGGTTAGCTGTATCTACGGTATTGGCAATCCAGATGATTTTAAGGCTGGAGTAGTGCGACTGCATACGGGGCAGCGGATATCGCGCAATGGATTATTATATAAACTTGTTGACGCGCTTTACTCCCGCACCGAGACAGATTTTCGTCGAGCCACTTTTCGTGTGAGAGGAGATACTGTAGACATTAATCTGCCTTACAATGAGGAGGGACTACGGATAGTGTTCTTTGGCGATGAAATTGAAGCACTCGAACGCATAGAGGTTGAAAGTGGCAAGCGCATCGCAGCGGTGGATGATGCAGCGGTCTTTCCAGCTGCGCTCTACATGGCGCCAAAGGATCGCATGCCGCAGATCATCAATGCAATACAGGACGAACTTCATCACCAGAAAACTTACTTCGAGCGTGAAGGTCGCCTGATCGAGGCCCAGCGGATTAGTGAGCGCACCAATTTCGATTTAGAAATGATTCGGGAACTTGGATACTGCAATGGTGTCGAAAATTACTCCCGCTATTTTGACGGTCGGGCGCCTGGAACGCGCGGCTTTTGTCTGTTAGATTATTTTCCTGATGACTATTTGATGATCGTCGATGAAAGCCACCAGACCGTTCCTCAGGTGCGTGGCATGTGGGGTGGTGACCGAGCAAGGAAGTTAAACCTGGTCAACTATGGATTTCGGCTGCCGAGTGCAATGGATAACCGCCCGCTGAGTTTTGATGAATTTGAGACGCTCATCAACCAAATCATCTATGTGTCTGCAACTCCAGGAGAGTACGAATTGGAGCAAACCCAGGGACTGTTTGTTGAGCAAATTATCCGCCCGACGGGGCTTCTCGATCCACCCATTGAAGTAAGGCCGAGCATCAATCAGATTGACGACTTGCTCGATGAGATAGGGGAGCGGGTGAAGGCAGACGAGCGCGTTTTGGTGACAACACTCACGAAACGTATGGCCGAAGAACTCAGCAAGTACCTCGCAAAGCTCAACCACAAGGTCCGCTACATCCACTCCGAAGTGGACACGATGGAGCGGGTGGAGATTCTGCGCGATTTAAGGCTGGGGCAATTCGATGTGCTGGTGGGCGTCAATCTGCTGCGGGAGGGATTAGATCTTCCCGAAGTGTCGCTGGTAGCCATTCTCGATGCAGATAAAGAAGGGTTTCTGCGCAACGATCGCTCGCTCACCCAGACTGCAGGTCGAGCTGCACGCAACACCAATGGTAAAGTGATATTCTACGCTGATAAAGTCACAGAAGCGATGCAACTCACTATCGATGAGACCAACCGCAGGCGCTCGATTCAGCAGGCTTATAATGAGGAGCACGGCATCACGCCAACGATGAATCGCAAATCCAAGGCCGAAATCATGAATAAGCGCTCCATACTCGATATCCGCGGCAAGGAAGCCAATGCCTACGTGGAGCCTGAAACGGCTAGCCTAGCTGCAGACCCGATTGTGAAGTACATGGGTCGCGACGAACTCGAGAAGCTCATCAAGACCACCGAAGGCAAGATGAAGCAGGCCGCCAAGGAACTCGACTTTATCACCGCTGCCCAGTATCGTGATGAATTGTTTGCGTTGAAGAAGCAGTTGAAGTAGTGATCTATATTCTGATTAATCAATTTTCTGATTAAAACGAATAGCGAGCTTCCAGCACAGCATAGCTGGGGAATAGCGGATTGGTAGAATTGTAGATGAGGGCACCTTGTTGTATAACAGAAGCAAATTTATTAGCGGATACCACACTAGCAGCTATACCCAGCGAGAGCGGCCCATCTTGTTTGAGTTGGTAGCTAATAGTAGTTGTAGCATTTCCATAAAACCTCCGTCGCAGGAGTAGATCAAAGACTTCGGCAGATAGTTCAAGATCACAACGAAGCAGATTTCTTGAGTAATCCAAGCCAATATGGGTGGTACTAGAGATAAAGTTGGTGTTTGCCAAGGGGCGTTCGTAAGAGCTTGCTGCGAGGCGCTGCTCGAGGTTATACGCTACAGTAGCATTGAAGCGCTGCCGCCGCGAGTATGATATGGCAAAAAGCCGGTTGCGCAAGGGACTAGTGCGGTTGTCGATGCGAAGGACATCATCTGTGGCAGAATAGGTGAGGCGAATACTCGTCTTTGCCGCCGCTCCCTCAAAACCTAACGCTAGTCGGCTGCGGATGGTGGTAAGATGCGCATTTGTTGTTTCGAAGGTTTCGCGTTGAGTGGCAGCAATTGAGCCATAGGCAAAAATTGGCCGGACGCCTACGGTTTGATTGTAAGCGATTAAGGCATTGACATTAATTCCAGAGATAGGATTTCTGTAGTAATAGTTGAAGCCAAGCTGTTGACTACGCGTCGGCACGCTCACCGTTGATCCAAGGTATAAAACTGTCGGTGCCAGTAAGGTTGGCAGTCTAGAAGTCTTGTGCCAATCATTCCAATCCAGACTCTGCTGGTAGTTGAGGGAGTAAGAGCCAGTTAAATCTGTAGCAAAATCCAGTTTAAGTCTCGGCAAAACATCGAATCGCGTTTGTATCGGAAGTTGCTCAGTCGAGTAGCTGTACCTCGCTAATTGAAGTTTGGATTCTGCGGTAGCCGTAATTCTGCGTTTGCTTAGCGTAATAGCAGGTGTGCTGTGCGCCCGCGTGCGCAAAAAATCTTGTGCGTGTATGGGTGCAAATCCTTCTGGGTTCAGTTCACGCTCGAGAAGTGTATGCTCTACTTGCGACTCGATGTGCCAATTCAGCTCAGCAGGCCAGGTTCGTTGCCAGCTGTGGTCGATACTATAGTTCGCATAAGTAGCTCGTAAATTCTGCTCCAATACATAGAGGGAGTCGCTCGTAAGTCGCTGAAAATCTGGAAACTGGGCCGTGGTGGATATGAGTCTGCTTACCTGATCATTGGTTATCAAATTTGCAGTAAGGCTTAGTTGAGTCGAGCCGGTATGTCGCAGCCGTTTGGCATAAGCGAGCGTGCCTGAGAAGTCTAAGTTGGGAGTTCGATCATTAAAGGTGTTACTACTTGATGTGCGGTTGGTGGTGATATGTGTTTGGTGGCGAAGATCAGGAACGATATAGCTTGTGCGGAAGTCGCTAGTGAGCACTCCGCTAGAGAGGACTGTTTTTGATTGCAAACCTGCGAGCAGAAGATCTACCTGCTTATCCTGAAGAATTTGGCGAGCTTCACTGTATACGAGGGTATCGTTGTCTGAGATGGCTACACTCCAAGATTCGGGCTGGCTGTTGGTGCGACGAACACCGAGCACATGACCGGTGACTTTTTGGATGTGCTTGGGTTTAACGACGTATCCTAGTCCAGCCATTCCTGCACTGGCCTCGCGCACATAGCGAGTTGGTGTAAGTTGGCCTGTGACTCGAGCGAATTGTTGTATAGCCCTGAAGTCTAGGGTGTTCCCGCTACTCAACAAGCGTCGCGCTTCACCAGCACTGAGCACCTCCTGGTTTAAGTTGTTAAATGATACTACCCCGTATACACTTGCCTTAGGTGCATATCTGAATACATTACTTGCCGCCTCGTGTCGGAAGTCTGTGCCGCCTGCTAATTGTACATCCCCAAAAAGCAATTGCTTGTGAGATTCTCGAAGTTCCACGTTGACGACTTGCCGCTTTTCATCGTTGGGATTCAGGTCGAAGCCGAGGGGATTGTAATCATGCCAGACATCTACGCGCCCCACTGCACGAGCGGGTAGACCGTTACTTGCGAGTTCGGTACCGCCACCAAAGAAAACCTCGCCCTCTACCAGTACTTGCTCGATAGGCTTTCCTTGAAAGAGCATGGTCCCGTCGCTTTCGATGGTAAAGCCAGGCATAGTGCGAAGCATTTCGATCAATTTGCGCTGCTTTTTTCGGTAGAAAAGGGTGGCGTTAAATCGTGTTGTGTCGTCGAGGTAGACTACTGGCGGCAAGGTGTCTCTGATAATAGCACCTCCGAGTAATACCGCATTTGCTTGTAAAGTGGGGGATACAACCACATCATCTTCCTGCACCACGACAAGCTGAGACCAACTGCTGTAGCCGATATAGGACACATTTAGCTTATAAACGCCGGCTGTAATTCCCCTTAGCTCAAAATCCCCTATTTCATCGGTGTAAGTGTGCAATATTGATTGTACACCTGCTGTGTCTATGAGCAAAACGGTGGCGCCGGAAAGTCCAGCAGACTCTTGGCCGTCAGTTACCTGGCCTGAAACGGAAACAAGCTGTTGAGCAAAGAACTGAGTAAAGTGCGTGGAGCTAGTGAGAACGATAAGTGTGAAATAAATTACTCTCATTCATTTACTGACCTTGTCGTCGCTTTAGCGCCAATTTGGCATTGTGGTCGAGCCATTCTGCCCGAGTGAAAGATTGGATAGTTTTGATTTGGGGGAGTAGCTTGGATGGACATTGATCTCTTCGTATGTCGATCGAATTAGCAAGATATGAAAATCTGCCATCTATCACTTTAGCAGCAAGAACAAGACCTGGAAGGCCAACAAAGAATTCAGGACCAAAGGGAAGCGGTATGTCAGGTGTAAACCAAACCTCTAGCGTATTGTATACAATCTCCCCACGAGAACTCGGAATAGTATCTTGTGCAGTAGCGCGGAAGCAGGAGTACCCCTTGATAACTTTAGTCGTATCTGAATAGATGTGCCAGTTATAGTTTTTAGCAGAGTGATGAACTTCAACAAAAGCGGTACCTTGAGGTATAATAGTCGTTAGGCTTTTGTCCCTATTGTTGAATACAACCTGTTCATCTGCTTTAACTAGAGAAGAAGCCATGATCCAGCCTATCATTTCGTCGCCGGATAGTTCCACTGGCTGAGAGCTAGTCCCGGAGAACAAACTAAGCTGCTCATCAAATTTTAACTCAAAAGATTCATTTTCAAAAGCAGCAACGATTGCCCGCACTTCGGGTATTCCCTCCTGATGGTCTGTATTTCTTAGATGTTCTATGCGTTCGTTGAAGAAGTCATCATCAGCTCGAACAACGTATTGAATTTCACCGCAAACAGATTGAGCATACGAAGATTGGGTGTAGCTCGGATAAACTATGAGAGCGATTAAGAAAATCTTTAGAGCGCTTGGAGAAAACAATTTTGTGAGGAAATTGGAGTGGCCTCTATAGCAAACGAGGCGATTTAGAAATATGGGTCTTTGATCGACAAGGCAGAGTAGCATTACATGTGAGCACCAGAGAAAGCTAACGCTATTAAGAATTTTTATCGCGTTGAAAGGGTGCACGTATTGAAATTAGCTGCACCATCGGGAACTCTCAGCACATCAGTTTGGAAACAACTACACAAGCCGTCAATCTGACTGTTCTATGGCATCAGCCTGTTTTGTACTTCTCGTTATACTTTAGCTACATATTTCTGCTGCTCTGGACTACGATGCGTCGTCTGCTCTGACGTAGCAATAAAAAAGCCCCGCACCAACCAAAGTCGATGCGGGGCTAAGGCTTAGCCTAAGATTCAAGCCTAGTGCACGATTATGAAGCGTGCAATCTGCGCATCTGAGGCACCCTCAATGCGTACTGCATAGGTGTCAGGTGCAAGGTTTGCAGCGTCGAGTATAGTGCGTGCAGCATTAACTTGACCAGTAGTGACGATGGCACCAGCGCTGTTGATCACCTGGTAAGTGAGCGCTTGCTCTTGCACACCATCAACGTCGAGAGTAATACCACTTGCACCATTCGAAACGGTTGGGTAAACGCTCAAGTCAACATCAGCATCACTAGAGACAGCTACTGGAGTGGTGGCTGGTGCTTGACGAGAAGTTAAGCTAGACTCGAAAGCGCCTATGTCACGCTGCCCAATAGGTGAAACCCCGCGTTGGTCGGGTTGCGGTAGACCTGGATCGCCTGCATTAATTGCTGGACTACCAGTTAGCAAAGCATGTGTGGGCGTTGGCCCACCATTGTCTTGCAGAATGTCGAGGAGGGGATCGATGGGGCTGCTTGGGCTGCCCTCCAAATCAGTGCTATTCGCGGGAAATAGCGATTGATTATCGTTGCCGATGAGGTTGTATCCATTGCTGAAGTAGACGCCAGCCATGAGGTCGACATCGACACCTCCCGAATTAGATTGATTGGCAGCCACGATGCTGGAGCGAATGGTCACATCTTGCGCAGTCATGGATTGGCCAATGCCACCACCACGTACGGCTGCTATGTTACCTGCGATTGTACTCGCCACAATTTGGGTGCGACCGCCATTTGCTATACCTGCTGCATTTCCATCAGACTCGTTGCCTGTAATGGTAGAGAAGAAGATGAATGCTCGACCGCCCTGAGCGTTAAAGAAACCGCCACCAGCGACGGGGCTCTGCATTTGATCTGCATCCGCATCATTGAGCGAGACTGTAGATCTTTGAATCACAATCCGACCACCTGAGTTGTAGACGCCACCGCCACGAGTGGAGGTGTTGTTTAGGATAGTGCACTCAGAAATGGACATGCTGCCCGAGCCGTTCCATACTCCACCACCTTCATTAGCGGCAGAGTTAGAAAGAATTGTATCTCGTGATAGCACAGCCACACCAGGTCCTGTGATGTGAAGAGCACCACCATTTCCTGGTGCTGCGCCTGTCGTGTTGTTGATAAACATGTTGTTCAACAGACGGATACGTGTGGAACTTCCCGAGTTGTCTTCAATGGCACCTCCTGCACGGGTTGCATCATTACCATCAAAGCGCGATAGGGTAACCAGCAAGTCGCCCATGTCATCATTGAAAATGGCTCCTCCTGATCCACTTGTGCCAAGGGCTTCGTTATTGTTGAAGGTCGAACTCGACACGACTAGGTCACCATTGAGGTTATAGATCGCTCCACCACCCTCAGTAGAACTAGCGCCATTGGCCTCGTTGTCACTGAAGGTAACATTGCCGACAACCATTGTACCGCTGCCGTTCCACAATCCACCACCTTCAGATGCGGCAACATTGTTCATCACTGTTCCGCGCACATATCGCACGTCAGATGCACCAGTCACGTGTACGCCACCACCGTTTCCTGGTGCTGCGCTGGCTATGTTGCCGTTGAAATCGACATCAGTGAGTAGCAGTGTGTTACCACTACCGGACTGATCCTCAATGCCACCACCTGCGCGTGAAGCGCTATTCGTGGAGAGTGTGGAATTGGTCACGCTGACCGTACCTCCGGTGGCATTAAAGATACCACCACCTGATCCAGCAGTACCGTCAGCCATGTTGTTGGAGATTGTGGTTCCTTGTTGGACGTTGAGAGTACCTCCGTTGTTGTAGATTCCTCCACCACCCATATTGGACATGTTGCCGTTCGCCTGATTGCCATTAATTACAGCATTTATCACTGTCATGGTACCAGAGTTGTTCCATAATCCACCACCTTCAGCGGCGGCTATGTTGCCGGAGACAACACCTCCACGGATAATAGCATTGCCAGAACCGCTGATGTGAAGTCCACCACCATTACCTGGACTAGATCCAGTCGCGTTGTTGGTAAGTTGGATGTTGGTGAGTTCGATGGTAGTGCCAGAGCCAGAAACATCCTCAATACCCCCACCTGCACGGTTTGCAGAGTTGTTGGTAATAGTTGAATTGCTTACGGTGAGAGAACCGCCGACATTGTTGAGGATACCACCGCCGGATCCGAGAGAGCCGGTAGCCATATTGCCTGAAATGGTGGTGCCGTTGGTGACGAACAGAACCCCAGCTTCATTGTAAATTCCTCCACCACCGTTATCCGACATGTTTCCTGCTGCGGAGTTGCCCGTGATGTTGCTGGAGATGACATCCATTCTACCAGCTCCATTCCAAATCGCACCACCTTCATTGGCGGCGGTGTTACTGCCAAAGTCTGAGCTCCTGATGGATGCGTCACCCGCACCTGTGATATGGATGGCACCACCATTACCAGGTGATGATCCAGTCATGTTGCCGTTGAGGGTAGAGCTAACGACAAACATGGTGGTTGAAGCACCAGAGTTGTCCTCGATGCCGCCACCAGCACGAGCTGCCGAATTATTTGAAATGGTCGATTGTTGCACCACGAGTCGACCTCCATCATCGTTAAAGACACCTCCACCCGAGCCGCTGCCCATCGTGGCCGTATTTCCGGAGATGACTGTACCGTTACGTATGAAGAGCGTACCACTGAGGTTGTAGATTCCTCCACCACCCATAGTGCTCATCATGCCGTTGGCCGCATTGTTGGTGATTGCCATATTCACGACGTTCATCGTACCGCTGCCGTTCCATAAAGCTCCACCTTCTGAGGCGGCAATGTTGCCACTAGCTGAACCGCCAGCGATTTGGACGCCACCAGCACCGGTTACGTGAAGGGCGCCACCATTACCAGGATTGCTCCCCGCAGTGTTGTTGAGCAATACAGAGTTAATCAAGGCCACGAGCTGATTGCCACTCACAGCATGCTCAATGGCGCCACCTGCGCGATTTGCAGAGTTGGAGCCGAAAGTGGTGGTACCAGCAGAGAGCAGGGAGTTGCCGATCAGCAAGATTGCTCCACCTGATCCACTCGTGCCAGTTGCTGAGTTATTAGATAAGTCGCTGTCGCGGATGAGAATCTGACTATCATTGGCAGCGATAGCGCCACCGCCTTCAGAAGCACTAGAGCCCGCAGCAGAGTTGTTGTTCAAGTCGCAATTGCGGATGATTATCCGAGTGTTCGAAGCATTAATTGCTCCACCTGAATCGCTGGCAGCACCGTTGCGCAGGGTCAAATCTGTCAACCTGACTGTACCTGCGGAGGTCACCATAAAAATTCGAACAGTGCTCGAATTACCTTCTATTATGGTATTGGAGCTACCGTTGCCAAAGATGCTAATTTCCGAGGTGATAGCAATCTGAGACAGCAACGTGATTGGAGTACCATCAGTACTCGCATCAAAGAAGATCTGATCGCCAGAAGTCGCCATCATTACTGCATTGCGCAGCGTATTGGGTCCAGAATCAGCGGTGCTGCTCACCGTGAAGGTGGCCGCATTTGCAAGGCTGACGGTGAACAAGAAGCTAACCGCAGTTAGCAATGTGTACATGACTTTCATAGGGGGGACATTGGAAAATTGATTGCACAAGAGCGTGCACCTGATGAATGACCGAAATAGGGTGCTATGTTCACTGCTGCCAAATTTTTGTTTGCCAGGCGTGCTCCAACACTAGCCATGGATGCGGTACCTCATAAGATTGACCGCATTTTAAACCCAAAGGAAACTTTTTATCCTACAGTAGTTTCTTTAGTTTTCCTGTGCTACCTTTGCCCCACTCATGGATGGAGCTTCTACGTCACGTACCCTAGATCCGCTTCGCGAGGAAGTGTTGCAGGTTGCAGCCAAGCGCTTTCGTCGCTATGGCTTCAAATCCGTGACCATGGACGACATTGCCCGAGCCTTGGGCAAGTCGAAAAAGACGCTCTACACCGTGGTGGCCAACAAGCAAGAACTCATCGACATGGTGCTCGATGCTGACATGCAGAGCGATGATGCGGCCGTGAAGCGAAGTGCCGCCGAAGCTAGCGATGCCATCGATGAGATGCTGCGGATCGCGCGCTATTTCACCGAGCATATGCAGGACATGAATCCCGCTAGCCTCTATGATTTGCAGAAGTACTACCGGCCCAGCTGGGAGCGCCTCGATCAGCACCACAACGAGAAAATGATCGAGCACGTCCGCGCCAATTTGCGACGTGGCCAAGCTGAAGGTCTCTACCGGCTCGACATGGACCGGGAACTAATTGCTCACCTTTTCGTAATGGCACCTCAGGCCTTCCTCAATCCCGACCGCTTCAAGTTTCGGCAACAAGATTGGGAAAACGTCCTCACCCAGTTTATGCTCTATCATCTCCTCGGAATATGCTCGCCACAGGGGCGCGACTTGCTTTCTACCTACCTCAACCGCACGCCCGTTGCCTGATTCATGCTTACGCGAAAACCCAACATGACGCTACCGAAATACCTTCGCTTTCTCCTAATCTTAGGCTGTTGTGCGGCGTGTGTGGTTTTGGCGAAAGCGCAAAAAAACCTAGCGACCAACAGAAGCTTTAGCCTCACCGAAGCCATGGACTTCGCAGCGGCAAATGCACCAGCGGTACGCTCCTCACGTGCCGACCTTGCTGAAGCAGAAGGCCAAATCAAAGAAACCCTCAGCATCGGCCTGCCCAAGCTAAATGGCTCGGTGGGCTACCAGTACAACCTCGAAGTCCCTCAGCAGCTTCTGCCAGACTTTATCTCCCCAGCAATCTACGGCGTGCTGCAAACCGAAGGTGTGAGTGGAGCCAGTGGACCCATCGTTCCACCCGCTGGAGTAGGTGGATTTTTCCCTGTCGGTTTCGGTCAAAAAAATAACCTCAACGCCGGGCTCAACCTCAACTCGCTGCTCTTCGATGCGACCTACTTCATCGCCTTGCGTGGCGCACGACTCTACCGCAACCTCGCCGAACGAAACCTCGACCAGACGGCCTACCAAACCCGCATTCAAGTTGCACGAGCCTACCTAGCTACGCTCATCGCCGAGAGAAATATCGCCACTCTCCATCGTAATCAGACCAACCTCAACCAGATTCTTGCAGAAACTCAGGCCTTATATAAGGAGGGTTTTGCTGAAAAGCTGAGCGTAGATAGACTTCAACTCACAGCAAATAATCTAGCCGCACAGCGGGAATCGCTGCAGCAGGTCATCTTAATTTCACGCAACCTGCTCAAGTTTCAGATGGGCTATCCAGTCAATGATTCGATAGCGCTTTCGACTGATTTTGAAGCTGCACTGGGCAATGCGCGCATCGCAGTACTGCTCACGGACGATCAATTTCGTCTGGCTGATCGCCCCGAATACGAGACGCTCCAGGTGGCCGATAGCCTAAATGCCCTCGACCTGCAGCGTATTCGAGCTGGCTACTATCCGAGCCTTGTCGGCTTTGCGAATATTTCCCGCACCCTTCAGCGCGACGATCTTTTCGATAGTGAGCAGGCCGGCTGGCTACCAGCATCTGCAATAGGCGTAACGCTAAACGTGCCGATTTTCGATGGCTTCGAAAAGCGTGCTCAGCGGCAACGGGCCATAGCTCGCGCGAGTAAGACACGCGTACAAATCGATCAGTTCGAGCAGTCGGCCCGCCTAGCCCTCGCCAATGCGCGCGCCTCGGTACGCAATGCCCGTCTTGCCGTCGACTTACGAGAGTCAGCCATCGAGCTCGCAGAGGAAATTTACAGAGTGGCACAAATAAAGTTTCGTGAAGGCGTGGGCTCTAGCCTCGAGGTCAATCAGGCACAAAGCGACCTCTACGCTGCTCAGGATGCGCTCACGCAAGCACTCTACGATCTGGCTGTTGCCTTTACTGACTATGAAGATGCCATCGGAAGTCTCTAGACCCAAAGCACTGCAAAACCCTCAAATCCGGCTGACCATGCGCTACCTATTTCCGCTTCTCCTCTTCATGCTCAGCGTGCTTGGCTGCGGAGGTGGCGAATTTGAGCTTCCTGAAACGCGGGAGGAGCAGCTTCAGATGCTCAGCGAAAAGGAGGCTGAGCTCCGAACTTTGCAAGCTGAAATCAAGCAGCTCGAAGCAGCGACTGGCGAAGATGCAAAAGTACCTGACTCGCGTCTCGTTCGCGCTGCGCAGATCGGCGCCATCGATTTTGAACGCGAGATCGAATTGCAAGCTAGCGTTGAAAGCGACGAGACGGCGGTGGTGACGGTGGAGCGCCCCGGTAGAGTTAGTGCAGTGCTCGTCGACGATGGTGACTATGTCAAGCGTGGACAAACCGTGGTGCGCATCGACTTAGAAAGTGTCGGAGTGCAAATAGCCGACCTGGAGAATAACCTCGCGCTGGCCCGCGACATCCTCCAGCGCCAAGAGCGGCTCCGGGCGCAGAACATAGGCACGGAGGTACAGTATCTCGAAGCTAAAAATACTGTAGAGCGCCTCGAAAAGTCCCTTCAACAGCTACGCATCGAGGCTGGTAAGTCCGCCATTTCTGCTCCAATCAGCGGCACTATTGAGCAAAGGACCATCAATGTGGGCGAGTACGCTGCCCCCGGTATGCCACTGATGCAGATTCTCGATGCGGCAACAGTAAAGGTGGTGGCCGATGTGCCCGAGAGCTATTTGCGCGCCGTAAAGATTGGTCAGCAAGTGAGGGTGCAATTCCCAGCGCTGGAGAGCGAACGCACAGCGAAAATAACCGACATCGGGCGCACCATCGATGCCTCGAACCGCACTTTCCGCGTGGAGATGGAGCTCGACAACCGTGATCGCACGCTTAAGCCCAACATGTTGGCGACAGTCTACTTAGTGGATTACGAACGAGATGATGTCATTGTCGTTGGCTCAGAAGTGGTGCTCGAAGAGATCGATGGACGCGAATTTGTCTTCGTTGCCAAGCCAGCTACTGAGCATGGTGAGAGCCTGTACAGAGCTACTAAGACTTACGTCAAAACCGGTGAAAACGACGCCTTACGTCGCGAGATACTCGGAGGCTTGGCAGCCGGAGATATTATCGTTACCGAAGGCATGCGCTCACTTACAGACGGAGAGTACATCCGCCTCGATATGGAGCAGCCAGTCGCTACCGCCAACTAACGCAGGCCATGGACGACCACACCAAATCCCAGCCAGGCGGCGCCCCAGCTCTTGCGAAGAAGCGGACATTCGGCATCACCGAAGTAGCGGTAGCCAATGCTACGAGCGTGTTGCTGCTCACCCTCATGATCCTCCTGTTCGGCTTTGCAGCCTATCAGTCTATTCCTAAGGAGCAGTTTCCGGAGGTTAGCCTACCCACAGTTTTCATTAATACACCTTATCCCGGCAACTCTGCCAAGGATATGGAAAACTTGGTGACACGTCCCATAGAACGTGAACTTCAAGGGGTCAATGGTATCAAAGACATCACCAGTTCGAGTGTGCAAGATTTCTCTGTAATCATTGCCGAATTTGATAGTGATGCAGACATTGATGAAGCGGTGACGCGCGTGAAGGATGCCGTAGATAAAGCTCGAGCAGAATTACCGAATGATTTACCCGCCGATCCTTTGGTACAGGATGTAAATTTTGCGGAGATACCGATTGTTACGGTCAACGTTGCCGGAGACTTTCCGAACGACATCTTGCTCGACTATGCTGAAGAATTAGAAGAGGCAATAGAAGGAATATCTGAAGTTGCCCGCGCCGAAGTACAGGGCGCACAGGAGCGCCAAGTGCGGGTCGATCTAGATTTACCTAAGATGCAATCGCTGCTCGTCAGTTTCACAGATGTCTCAAATGCCATTCAGTCTGAAAATCTCACCGTTTCAGGTGGTGAAATTTTAACCAATGACTTTCGTAGAGGTATTCGTGTAGTTGGCGAATTTGAGAATGTCCGCGAACTTGAAAGTCTAATTGTCAAATCCGAGAATCAGCGCCCTATCGTATTAGGAGAGATTGGTCGAGTTACCTATGGATTTGAAGATCCAACTTCGATTAGTCGTGTCGATGGCCTACCCGTTATTTCCCTTAATATAATAAAGCGCCAGGGAGAGAATCTGCTATCTGCAGCTGACAAGATTAAGGCCGTGGTCGCCGAGACCACCGAGCGCTTGCCCGACGCACTAGAAGTTACTTTGTTTAATGACCTCAGTGTGCAGACGCGTGATCAGGTAGCGAATTTGGAGAATTCGATTATTTCTGGAGTCATTCTCGTGGTATTAGTGCTGTTATTCTTTCTGGGATTAAAGAATGCCAGCTTTGTTGGATTAGCTATTCCGCTGTCGATGCTCTTGGGCATTCTTATTCTCAACCTCACTGGCACCACCATGAATGTGGTCGTGCTTTTTAGTCTCATTCTCGCGCTCGGTCTACTGGTCGACAATGGCATCGTGGTCATCGAAAATGTGTATCGCTATATGCAGGAAGGCTATGATGGCGTCACTGCTGCTCGTTTGGGTACAGGCGAGGTGGCTGTTCCCATCATCGTTTCTACCCTCACCACGCTAGCTGCCTTTGTCCCGCTAGCATTTTGGCCAGGTTTGGTTGGGGAATTTTTCAAGTACATGCCGATCACGCTGATCATTGTGCTGACCTCGAGCTTGTTTGTAGCGCTAGTTATCAATCCGGTCTTTACGTCCTTGTTTATGAGCGTCGATGAGCAGGCTGAAAATGCTGGTGCGCGACGCCGGAAGGTGCGCTACAACATGCTGACGTCGCTGGTGCTGTTGCTCATCGCAGTTGGTGCACACTTGGGGGGCATAATCTGGCTGCGCAACTTGATGGGTATAGCTCTGCTCATCAATCTGCTGTATTTCTGGCTGCTCCGGCCTGCGGCATTTTCATTCCAGAACACATTTTTACCCTGGCTCGAAAATGCATACGACCGCTTCGTCACCTTCGCATTGCGCCACGCCTGGTTGATATTCGGCGGCACCTTTGTAATGCTGGTGGCTTCGCTGATGCTATTTGCAGCCAAACCACCGCCAATTTCCTTCTTCCCGAGTGGCGATCCGCTGTACGTCAACATCTTCGTGGATATGCCCCTGGGTAGCGATATTAAAGCTACTGATCGCCTCGTGAAGCGCATAGAAGCCAAGCTCCAAAGCGCACTCGAACCCTACGCACCTATCGTCGAAAACGTGCTTGCCCAGATAGGCGAGAACACAGCCGATCCGAGCGGGCCACCAGAGCCAGGCGTTTCGCCCAACAAAGCGCGCGTCACCATTGCTTTTGTGCCGAGTACAGATCGCGGCGAGCTCAGCACCACGGATGCCTTGACTGATATACGCGAGGCTATAGGAGAGTATCCGGGCGTGCAAATTGTAGTGGACAAAAATCAAGATGGTCCTCCAACTGGTAAGGCCATCAATATGGAGCTGCGGGGCGATGAAATTGATGAGCTTATTCCGCTCGCGCAAAACATTATAAGTACATTTAATGATGCTGGTATTCGAGGAATTGAAGAGCTGAAAACAGACGTTCAGCTGGGCAAACCAGAGCTCGTTGTAGATGTTGATCGTGCAGCCGCTCGCCGCTACGGGGTTAGCACCTATGATATTGCCATGGCCTTGCGTACCAGCGTGTATGGCTCGGAAGTGAGTCAATTTAAAGATGGCGAAGATGAGTATCCCATCTTCGTGCGGCTCGATACCAATTACCGGCGAGATATAACTGCCTTGCTCAACCAGCCGATCACGTTTCGCTCGCCCGCTACTGGAAAAATTAGCCAAGTACCTATTCGAGCAGTTGCCAGTACAGATTATACCAGCACCTATTCGGCCATCAAACGTAAAGACCTGAAGCGGGTCATCACCATCTACTCAAACGTTACCGAAGGTGCTAATGCCAATTCGATTAATGATGCGCTGAAGTCGATTATGAGTACCTACGAGCTTCCTTCGGGTATAGATTATGAATTTACGGGTGAGCAAGAAGAACAGGCGGAAGCGATGGCCTTTTTAGTGTCTGCATTTGGTGTTGCACTATTCGCAATCTTGATCATACTCGTCGCGCAGTTTAATCGCTTGTCTAGCCCAATCATTATTGGCCTGTCGATTCTATTCTCGCTGATCGGGGTGATGCTCGGCTACGTGTTGACTGGAGAGACCTTCTCTATAGCCATGTCGGGTATTGGAGTCATTTCGCTTGCTGGCGTTGTGGTCAACAATGCGATTGTACTCATTGACTTTATCGACCTCAAGATTAAGGAGCGGCGGGAGGAACTCAACGTGGAGAAGGGTGAGCGACTGGCACTGGAGGATATTCGTCTTGCTATATCCCGCGCTGGAGCCACTCGTTTGCGGCCGGTATTGCTAACGGCCATTACCACTGTGCTTGGGCTCGTTCCACTGGCTATTGGCCTTAATATCAACTTCTTTACCCTCATTACCGATCTCGATCCCCAGTATTTCTTAGGTGGTGACAATACAGCCTTCTGGGGACCGATGGCCTGGACGGTAGTCTATGGTCTCACCTTTGCGACTTTTCTGACGCTGGTGGTGGTGCCGGTGATGTACCTGCTGTTTTTCCGCCTCGATCTCGCTGTCGCAAAACTTCGGGGTAAGGATCGTCCGGTGGCTCACAGCAGCAGAAACGAACCAATTGAAGGTGCGCTGATATTACCGCACCCAGGCTAAGGCAGCGAAACCTGCTTCTGATTCGCTATGAAATGTGCCTTTTAGCGGCGCAGCCTTGAGACAATTTTGCAGACACCATGATCTACACAGATGCACTACTGGCTGATTTCGAATTGCATATGAGCGCCTCAGACAGCATGCCTTACTTCGTGAAGCGCTCGCGCAATCTTACTCCGATGCTCAAACGTGCGGCCTATGTGGAGTTGCGTGCTGCAGCGCAGGCTACACTCACGGGCGAAGGCGATGTGGTGCTGCGTCAGGCTACACTCGCTTGCCTCATCAAGACTCATCTGCCGTATGCTTACTGGGCCGGCTTTTACGATCTTAAGGAGGGAATGCTCAAGGTGGGCCCCTACCAAGGCACACTCGGTTGCCTTACCATAGCTATAGGTCGCGGTGTGTGCGGTAGAGTTGCAGCGTGTGGTGAGACGATCATCGAACAGGACGTCCACTTGCTTGCTGAAGGGACTGCACACATAGCTTGCGATGCTAATTCGCGCTCGGAGATCGTCGTGCCTTGTTTTGACGCAAGTGGAAACCTCTTTAGCGTCCTCGATCTGGATTCTACAGAACCCAACAGCTTTGATGAGATTGACCGCACCGAGTTAGAAGCTCTCGTGCGAGAGGTGTTTGTGAGCTAGCGCGCAAGTGCATTGACTAAGTTGCCACCGATGATGAGCACCATGCCGACGAGCGCCCAGAGACTGTAGACTTCATCGAGAAAGAAGTAAGACAGCACGAGCAAGAAGACCGTCTCCAGATATTTCAGCGGCATCGTCTTGCTTGCCACCTCAATTTGCATGGCTATGGTCATAAACAGCTGACCGACTAAGCCAACCACGCCCAGACAAAGCAGTGGCACCCAGTCTTGCTTGGCTGGTAGCGACCATGCGCCTGGCAACAACAACATGCCCGCTGCCCCGAGAATCGTGGCGCAGCCAGTGAAGTAGCATACGATGACGAGCGGGTGTTCGCTGGTGCCGAGGGCCCGAATAATAGAAAAAGTGATGCCTCCCAGAGCAGCTGAGGCGAGGATGAGGGTGAGGCCTAAGAGTTCGATGCGGCCGTCGAAACCTTTCAGCATCACCACCCCAATGAATGCGATGACGAGGAACAGCCATTGTATCGGTTTGACCTTTTCACGCAGCCACACCATTGTGATGAGAATAGCAAAAAAGGGCGAGAGGTAGCGGATAGCCACTGCTGCCGTCACAGGGACATATGCCAAGGCTATGAAGAAAAGCAGCAGCGACAAGGAGCCAGTGATGCCACGACTCCACAGCAAGCGCGGTTGGTGT
Source organism: Saprospiraceae bacterium (assembly GCA_965213735.1). Lineage (GTDB taxonomy): Bacteria > Bacteroidota > Bacteroidia > Chitinophagales > Saprospiraceae > CALDTK01. The sequence goes on along the minus strand of CBDCAB010000006.1, from coordinate 2,136,683 downwards.
CCGGCGAGCGGGATGCCCTTCATCAACAGGTAGCCGGCGGCAAGCACAAAGGTGCCGAGGCCGCGAAAGAAGGTGAGTTGGTAGCCACTGTAGTAGCTGAGTTGCTTGGCAAGGATATACATCACTGCAAACGCAAGAGAGCTGATGGTCATGAAGAGTGCAGCTCGGGGATTCACATGGCCGAAGCTACGCGTAACCCTGGCTGGAGAAATCGAGTACAACAGCTAAGCCATAGTGGCACGATCTTTTCATATAGAATTTTGTCGCATGCATAATGAGTTGCATTCCAGAGATTCTGGCATAGCATTTGTTGCAATGTGACTGACGGCTGCAATCCGCACGGTGGAAAGCAGCCCTCTTCAACTAGTGTTTGTTCATAGTTTTTGTTTTACTGTTCCTCGGCCATGTGCCGGGGAATTTTTTTGCCCCTACCTCATCGGGGTATTTGTGTCGCCGCAGCCAGGTACGGCCTGATTTTGGCCTCTGCCTCGTCACTATGATTTCCAGAGGAAGAGCAAAAATGGCTGAAGCTGATCTTGCATTCGGAGCAGGATCGCCAGGCACACAGGAGTTTATCGGCTTTTTTCGCAGAGGCGCCCTGAGGTACCTACTCCCGCTCAGCGCGTTATTCGCAGCTGTCTACGTCGGCATAGGGTTCTTCATGGGTACAGCTATGAGCCCGCTGGTTTATCTGCTCGTAGCTGCTGCTGGCTTGAGTTATGGTGTATACCAACTTGGATATGTCAACCTCGCCCTGAGGATATTTTTACTCTCCGCAATACCGCTGCTGCTGTGCCTGAATATCCCTAGCGCCGAACGCTCGAGCGGATTTGCCACAGGTGGTGCTTACCTCTTTTGCCTGATTCCGGTGATTTGGTGGATGTGTTTTGCCGAAAGGCGTGGCCGCTTAGCAATTCTGGCCACCTGCGTCATTGCGCTTGCCATAATTGCCGCTACACCTCAACATGCAAGTAGTTATGTGCAGGTGCCGGAAAAGGTAGTGCTCCTGTCTTTGTTGAGGACGTATTTCATCATTGCACTCACAATGTGTTTGTGCCACGGCTTCGAACTCTCCATTGCACGATTTGATGGGCGTTGGCGCAGAAGTTATTTTGAGCAGCAACAGCTTACGCTAAAACTCGATAACCAAAAGCGCGACCTTCAGCGGGAGGCCAAAGCCCACAGGAGTACTTTAGTGCACCTCAGTCGCTCGGAAAGTCGCTACCGAAGCCTCTTCGACAAAGCCTTTGATGGCATCGTCATTTTTGATGCAGCCCGCAATCTCCCCGTAGAAATCAATCGCGGCATGTGCGAAACTCTCGGCTATACCTTCGGTGAAATTTCAAATAAATCACCTCTGGATATGTCGCCGCACCTGCAGCCAGATGGCCGAAGGAGTGCAGCTGCGCGCGAGGAAATATTGAGCTACCTCGACCGCGGGGAGGATCATACCTACGAGTGGACACACCTTAGCAAGTCGGGCAAAGAACTAGATTTTGAAGTAACTACCTTTTGCGTACCTGGTGAGGACAACGTGCGGGTGAGTGTGTTTCGCAACATTACCGAGCGAAAAATTGCGCAGCAAGAGCTTGAATCTGCTAATCGTGAACTGAAAACCTTCGCGCACGCAGCCAGCCACGATCTCAAGGAGCCGCTGCGTACGATGAGCAATTTTGCCAAGTTGCTCAAGCGGCGATATGCCAATCAAGTCGACGAAAATGGTCGCGAGTACATTCGCTTCATTACCGATGCAGCCGAGCGAGGAACGCAGCTCGTACAGGATTTGCTGGAATATGCTGAGGTGGGCACGGGTGAGGTGAGCACCGTACCGGTGAGTCTTCATGTTGCGGCGACGACTGTACGCCAAACTGTTGCTGCTCGCCTTGAGGAGGAGGGGGCTACGCTGCGCATTCAGCAACTACCCACTGTACTAGCGACTGCCACTTGGGCGCAACAGCTGCTGCAAAACCTCATATCTAATGCTTTAAAATTTCGGCGCGCGGGTGTAGCTCCAGTGGTTGAAGTCTCGGCTAGCTCCAACGGCTTTGGCCACGAAATTCGCGTAGCAGATAATGGGATTGGCATTGCTGCCGAGGATATCGATAAGGTCTTTGGAGTCTTTCAGCGGCTCGTGGGTCGCGAGCAGTATGAAGGTAATGGCATCGGACTAGCCCTCTGTCGCCGCATTATGAGTAAGCTCAACGGCGATATTCGGGTAGAGTCGGTGCTCGGGAAAGGAACGACGTTTATCCTCTGGTTCCCTCCAATTGAAGCTTTCGGCAGTGTAACTGTTGCTGCTTCGCCAGCAGGCTACTTAAGTCCGTCGGAGATAGCCGCTAGCACGTTGGCAGTTCCACAACTCAATCAACAACAGTCAGTGGTTTAGTCACGGAGGTGCTGCTGGTCGAGTAGCTAACAAAGTAAGAGCCAGCACTGAGCGTACGGGTAGAGAAGCTAAGGCGGTGGCTACCCTGGCTCATTTCTGGTGTATAGAGGACGGTTTCGACATGAGCTCCGTCCATGCGGTAGACTTCTATTCCGACAAAATCTGCTACAGCTAGTTGAAAGTCGAGCACCACATCGGCGCCTGCCGTCGCAGGGTTGGGATAGAGTGTGAAACCTTGGTCTACAACATCCGCCCCGGCATGGGGAAAGACTGTTGCAAGAGGGGCTGGCCGCGACACGGTGGGCAGGCAAGTTTCCAGTTTCGCCTCCACATTTGCGCCCGCTTTAGCGTGGAATCCAGTACGTAAGGTGATGCTATGACCAGCTACGAGTTTGCCCTTAGCGCCGGAGTTATAGGTAAGCTGCGTGGTGGCATCCGTCGATAAGTCGTTTAGCGCACGAGGATTGGCTTCCTCATCATCTGCAACAACATCGGTGACGTTTTGAGTTTTGGCGGAAGCTGTAGTCCGAAAACCACGAACGGTAGCCTCAGAACTGTTGAGTTCGTTGAAGTTCTCGCCGGTACCGACATCACCAAAAGATTGGCCAAGCACGGTGACACCAGCATTTGACCAATACTGAATACGTGTACAGGAAGGCGAGCCAGGAGTAACGCGACTCGAGCGTGGAGGGCAGGGTACCGCCTCATTGGAGCAGTCGCAAGCATCGTTGTAGGCCATGACTGAGCGCCTGTTGATGCTGAGGCGTGTAATGCCATGATTGTCATTAGGACCGGGAGAGACAAACTGGTCGTGGAGGGCTCCATACATGTGCCCGAACTCGTGCGTAAAGCTCAGGTTGCCCGCCATGCATCCGTAGGCGGTGGTGCCAAATGCAAAGCTGGCAGATGCATTCACGTAGGCTCTCCCGCAGAAGCCTCCGCCATCTACGGGCACGAGCATGCACATATCCGCATCATAAAGATCGCGGAGCAAGTGCACCTCATCGAGGAAGCCATCGGAGGTGAGGCGAAATCTTGTGAGATCTGTGCTGGAGTTGCCGCTCTCAGCGTAAGGCACCTCGACGATGCGCGCCAGTTCGATACTGTGGGTGACGGCGCTATTCGTATTGGAGTTGTTGTAAAAATCCGTTGCCAGTTGAATTTCTGCACGCGGGTCGGCGTGGGTGGCAGCGACATCATCAGTATACACGACGATGATGCGAATGGGGCATTCGTCTACTACACTGGCGCTAGCAGATGTACGCTGTTGGCCGGGGATGCCACCGGGAGTGCCTGTAGCCTCGTCGGGCGAATAATCTAGCTTTTTATTTGGATCTTCGTCGTCGGGGTAGCTATCCGGCTTGACGACGAGTAACACGTGCGCTCCTTCGCCGAGAGGTTTGATTTGCAACTGAATGTTGCCATACTGCACCTGCCCAGTGATGTTGTGGCCACTCACCACAAAGTTGGCGAACCCGAATGTGCCAGCGAGGTGTCCTGCCCACGAGTAGTCTTTATCGCTGCGGCGGGTAATTTGATCGAGTAGCAAGCTAAGTTGCTGACCATCTGGTGTGGCGAAGTTGATGGTGGATCGCTCATCGAGACGTGCGTCGAGCAGGTCGATGGGGTAGTGTGCTTCCACCCATGGCCAGTCGAGGTAAGCGCTGAGGTAGCTGAGTTGTTGCGCGCTGTAATCGCTTGCCGAGGCTATAGTAAAAAAGTGCCTTGGAGGCGGAGTCGGATCGGTATCCTCTATGACGGCTACGGAAGGTGATTCACCTTTGCTTGGTAGCTGTGCCATCAGCAGGGAGCTGGTGCAGATGAGGACCAACACCCCTAAACTCGTTCGTAGCTTCAACATGATGCTTGTTTGCAGGGTGGGGTGTTAGTCTTGGCTGTTGAGCAGAGCCGCTTCGAGGCGGGCGAGGCGGGCTTCGAGTGCAGCGGCCTGAGCTTCGGCTGCTTCGGCGCGTTCTTCAGCAGAAATGAGATGAAGGGTAAGTTCCTCTACTTTTTCGAGCAGAATGCGCTGCATCTGGCCGACGTGGGCACCGCCGGTAGCGGCTACTTCGGCTGCACTGGGTACGCCCGGAAGGTGGCCCTTCGCATCAATGTGCGACTTCACAGCATGAAGTGGCTGTAGATCATAGTCAGGCTCGAACACGTAGTCAGGCCAATTTGAGCTCTCTTGAATGAGCAGCTCTTCGGCTACGACCTTACCATCGATGGACACAGCGTAGCCAATTTTGCCTGTGGTACTACCTACGAGTAGCTGGTTGTTGATGTACACATTACCGTCGTTAAAATAGCCTGCCCAATTCGCAGTGGCGCCTGTTGCTGTGCCGAAGACACCGTATGCCTGATTGGCTCCAGGTGCAGTTGCTACGGCGTAGAGGCCGTACCGATTCCCTGCTGTACCGAAAGATTCAGCATATACGCCATAGGATGGTCCGGCATACGTGGAAGCATCATTTGTGGCTCTCAAACCCATCCAGCCCCCTGTAGCGTGCATAGCAATTCCATATCCAGGTGCTGGAACGGATGTGCCTCGTACAGCTACGCGATCGGTATTGCTAGTCTTTGTGTAGGTAGCATCGATGACTCCACCAGCACTGCTCACAACACTGTCTTTGACCACGAGCCTATCGCCGGGAGTTGTTTCGTTGATGCCAACATTACCGTCAGGTCGAATAGTGAGACGGGGAATGTAATTGGTCCACATTTCTATACCTTTGGTGGAGGCGGAATTGATACCCATGTTGTCGCTGTCGATAGCTCCAACCTCACCTATGTTGTTGCTGGACACGTCGAATCTTACGCGAGAAGAAAATTGTCCATCGATACGACCAACAATAGAATCAGGTGAGCTAACGTCGAGGGTATAGGTTGGACTTGTATTTCTTATCCCAATTCGACCTCCAGTGGCAGTTAATTCTTGTTGACCAAATGTACGGAGGCTTACTGCCGTGGGTGAATACGCAAGTATGCCCGTGCTGGTCGCGGACACAGAGCCGCGTGACTGAAAGAAAGCATCAGTGAAGAACATGCCGTCGTGGGTGTAATCGGTGGAGCCGATCACGGAGAGTAAGGCTGGATCGATGTTGGTAACCCGGAGGCCCTGGTGCGCGTGAGAGTTATCGACGACGACCTCGAGCGGTGCGTTGACTGTCAGCTTGGGTGCAGCAAAGTCTCCTTGCAGCAGTGGTGTTGGTGTATCTGAGTTGGCGATGTAGAGTTTATCAGAGCCGGTTTCGTTGGCGCCGGCGAGGTAGCCGATCATGACGTTATTGCTGCCCGTGCCGTTATTTGATCCTGCGCCTGCACCGAGTAAGGTGTTGAAGTCGCCGCTTGTCTTATTGGCTCCTGATGCATGACCGAGCATAAGATTACCAGTTCCCGAAGTCATACTGCCGCCCGCATCTGTTCCGATGGCAGCATTGGAGGCTCCGTTGGTCAGGGCATCGAGCGAGCGGGGCCCAATTGCAGTATTGGCATTATTACTTGATCCTGCAGACAGGTTTACCAAGGCTGAAGGCCCGATGGCGGTATTATTTGAGTTGTTGATGTTGAGGCGCAGCGCTGAAGCTCCGATAGCCGTATTAAGCTGGCCATTGACATTCCGCTGTCCTGCCAGTGACCCAATGAAGGCATTAAGGTTGCTACTCAAGTCGTCATCGCGACCTGCATCGACGCCGATGAAAATGGACGAACCGTTGTTGAGCGGCTCGAAGCGTTGGTCGCGCATTTGCAACACATCTGTTCCATTGACACGAAAGCGAATGACATCGTCGCCTGCTGTTCGCTCGGTTTCTACCCGCGTATCATTATCGGCGTCGGTAATAGCTGATTGAGCTTGAAGCGTGGAAGCTGTTACACTCACCAGCGCGACGAGTATTACGGCTAGGGGAAATTGAAATCGAGACATGTTAGCTGGGGGTTAGCCTGCCTGACCACTTGGATGTCGCCAGCGATGGGAAGTTGGAGAATTTTGGTGAGTGCACCAAAGGACAAGGAGCTGAGGGTTGGCAAAAGGACCTCGCATTGCGCGGCGACCTTAGTTGCAGAGCTCTAATGTACTATGGCTCCGCGAAAGAGCTACAATCCACTCGTCCCAAGACTAGTCATGGCATCATCGGATTATGTAAAAAAAAGGAGCGACGTCCGCTGTCGGACGCCGCTCCTTGTTGAGCAGAAAGCGCGTGTGACTAGTCACGTGCTGCTACATGCAGGTCTAGCGGGTGAGTACCATCTGCTTGGTGTCGACAGTTACGCCGTCTACCACTAGGGTATAGCGGTACGAGCCTGCTGCAAGTGCACCACCTTCGATGCGTACGAAGTTGACGCCTGGCTGTGCCTGCTGCGTTGAGAGGACACGACCGAGTTGATCAGCAACGACTATTTCTCCTGTAGAACCTTCAGGAAGGTAGTAGCGGATTTGGGTGTCGGTATGGAAAGGATTCGGGGTGTTCTGCTCGAGGGTCGGCATTTCCAGTGAAGTTGGTGCGAGTACGCCGGTAGCTGGAGTATTGCCAGCAGGATCGATGCCTGGGCCTTGCGCATTCATGCAGCAGCTGGTAAGGTCTGCCTTGAGCTGCTCGATTTCGCGCTTGGTACGCTCCATATCAGCGAGCATGCCTGCAATCTCATCGCTCGCTGTCCCAAAGGCAGCAAGTTGATCGACTTGCTCCATCAGCTCAGCATTCTCCTCGCGAAGTTGAGCTACTTCCTCATTTTGCTCCTGGATAGCCTTTACTAGGACCGGGATGAGATCGAGTGTGTTGACGGCTGGATTTTCGAGTGCTTTTGTGGTTGAGCTTCGTTCGCTCCCGTCTTCTGACTCACTGAATTTCTCAGTCTCCGTTACATAAAGCTCGCTGATAGAACCTGCCATGCTGCTGGGGTCTATAGATAGCTTGGTGCTGCCATTGACATCGTAGCTAGCAGGGCGAAGTGCAAGTACTTCATCGAGTCCATACTTGAAGTCTGCGCCGCGAGAACTCGTACCGCCACCTGGAGGTGCAAACAGCACACTTCCTGAGAGGTAAAGGTTTCTCCACTCTAGAGTTGAGATACCTAGATCAACTGATCCAGAGACAGTAGGCCGTATGTCTGAATTTACGGCAATTTGAAACGCGCCTCCGTCCGAGATTTCTTCAGCAGAACCCATTTGGATAGTGGCCCCAGTGGTAGAACCTACATGTAAGTCGGCTGTTGGGAATTCGTTGTTGATGCCGATCCGCTGATCGTCGCCATCAACATGGAAGATTATGTTCTCATTGGTAGTGCTGCCATCTGAGCTATGAGTTAATTGCCAGCGCGCATCAGTTGTCGAAGTGTTCGTACCGTCACCTGAACGTGCTTGAACTTGCCAGCGAGAGTTGGTGCCATCACCGTCATTGTCAAATTCCATGCGAACATATCCAACGCCTTCATCTTCCACTAAACGGAGTTGAGCTTGAGAAGTATTTCCATTGGAATTAATAACGAGTTTTGCATTCGTAGGATTTGTCGTTCCAATACCAACTTGCCTGTCAAAACCTTCAATGGTCATGATGTTTTCGGAGGTAGTCCCGTCAGTGTAGAAAAAGTTCATTTCTGGGGTGTTTCCCGAACCTTGTGTGTTGACAGCAACGTCGAAGTAATTTGTTGGAAAATTTGAGTCATTAAAGCGAAGACGATTAAATTGACTCGATCCGGTCTGCGTAAGCTGAAGCTGTGGATTAGTAGCACCCCCTGCACCCGCCACATGCAACTGGGCCTCTGGGGTGTTGGTGCCTATTCCAATATCTCCACTGGTTCCGTCAATGTGCATACGTGAAGAGGTGCCAGTTTCAAAACGAAGGTCATCATCTGTAGCAGCACGTACTGAGAACCTGCTCGAAAACAGGTTACCAACAAGTCCCCGAAAATCCCCATTTGCTGCGTAGTAACGCGTGACCGCACCGGTAGAGGATCCGTAGATATCTTGCGCTAAGGTCGTTCCTCCCCGTATGGAGGTCTTACCATTAATATCCAGTGTTCCCGCAGCGAAATCACCCTGAATAAGTGGTGTTGCGGTAGCAGAATTTGAGATGTACAGTTTGTCAGAGCCGGTCTCGTTGGCGCCAGCGAGATAGCCGATCATCACGTTGTTGCTGCCTACGCCGTTGTTAGACCCAGCTCCAGAACCAAGCAAGGTGTTGAAGTCACCACCTGTCTTGTTGGCACCAGTGGCATGTCCAATCATGAGGTTGCCTGAGCCCGTGATCAACTTGCCGCCAGCGTCAGTACCGATGGCTGCATTTGAGGCTCCACCTGTAAGTGCATCCAGCGAGCGTGGTCCAATGGCTGTATTGGCGTTGTTGGCTGTTCCTGCCGATAAGCTTAGCAGTGCAGATGGCCCGATGGCGGTGTTGTTGGAGTTATTGATGTTGAGTCGCAGTGCTGAGGCTCCAATAGCTGTATTGAGAGCGCCATTGACGTTACGCTGCCCCGCGAGCGATCCAATGAAGGAATTAAAGTTGGTGCTCAGATCGTCGTCGCGACCTGCGTCGACGCCAATAAAGATGGATGAACCATTGTTGAGCGGCTCGAAGCGTTGATCCCGTAGTTGGAGGCGATCTACGCCCCCTACCCGCAATCTTATTACATCATCATCGCCGGTACGGGCAGTCTCAACGCGAGTGTCGTTGTCTGCATCCTGTATCGAGTTCTGCGCAACAGCAGTCATCGATCCCGTAAAGCAGATCGCCAATGCGGCCAGCCAGGATAGGGTGAAGGTCTTTGTGTTTTTCATGTCTAAGTGGTGTATGTGAAAGAAAAGGTTTGAAAGCTTTGCTTCAGGAAGAAGCATGGATGACAGAATTGTCTGCGTCGTGAAAAGGAGGTTTCCTAGCGACGCCACAAATATGATTTTAGACCCTGCTTGCTCAATCGCGGAATGCACAACTGGCATGTTCCACTTCACAATCGGCACAGCTGCGACAAAGAGCGCCACCCATTCTCCCCACAGGAAGGGCTATACAGCTTTAGAAGCTTAATGTGAGGCTATATCCTTGATACTAAGCTACTTACCACCACGAGTCGCGGCACTTTGCCATCCTATGCGGTCTGTAATGGCTATTCACCCTGTGTCGCACCTGCCGCACCCGCTAGCGCCCACAGGTCATATTCTCCAATTGCGTTGCCCAAAAGTTCGCCTTTCTCATAGGCTGAATCTTCAGCAGAAAGTGGAGCAACAAAAAATTCAGAACTACCAGCTATTTATCCGTAGCCCCCAAATATGTCTTAAAACCACCCATTCGTGAACTCTCTTTTCACCTGGTTTAGGTAATGGCGCGCGTACTTATGGGCAATAGCTTTGCTGAGTTGCATTGGCCACAACCGCTTTTCTATAAGCCCTTGAAGAGGATTCCATACATATTGCTTTATCTGCTCGGAGCCCTGCTCATCGCCTGGCCCTGGCTTGCCTTTGACTACCTCTTCGCGCCCGATCAATACGTGCATGGCTACAACGCCTGCGTGTTGCGCACGATGCTCAGCGATGCCAACTCCTACTTTTCCTCCTGGTTCAGGTTCAACACTTTCCCAGAGCCAAACCTCATCACGCATTGGCTGCTGGCCATTTTAACGCAGGTGCTGCCGCTTCACCTTGCGGAGAAAACACTGGTCGTAGCCTTGGCGGCCCTCAACGCGTATGCCTTCTTAGGGGACAGACCTAGCAGCTCCCCTGCCAGCTATCTCTGGTCGACCACGCTGGCTCTGCTAGCACTTCAATTTTGGTTTGGTGCAACCTGGCAATTGGGCTTTGTCAACTTTTTGATCGGCATGGCAGCAGCCTTAGCTGGCCTCACCCATACCACCCAGCGCACGTGGAGCATCCCGCTGTGGGCAATCGCTATCTACTTTTGCCACCCCGTGGCGCTGTTGTATTTCATCGGCACCGTCGGTCTACGCAGCTTGTTAGCAGCAGGCTTTTTCGAAGCACCTGTAGCGAAGACACGCCAGCTGTGGCGGCCCTTGCTGATGCGCTATGTGCTGTGGTTTGGCCTGCCACTCTTGCTGCTGGCGGCCTACTTACTCACGCACAGCGAAATGAGTACGCTTGCTGGCGCCTCCCCATGGCGACTGCTCGGGCTCATCTATACCCACAACGATCTTGCTCTATACAATCCGGCAGAATTGCCCTTTGCCAAACTCGTGGCGCTACTCGCAGTCGTCATCTCCTTGGTCGGTGCAGTTTACATGTTGCGGCACCGTAACCCCAGTAGCACATTAGCACTCGTGGGCGCTAGTGTCATCCTTGCCGCCATAATGCTCGTGCCCGATTATCTGGCCGGCGGTGCCTACATCCACCAGCGGCTAATGCCGATACTTTTCATCTGGGGCCTCTACTGCACTGCCCGCTTCGTTCCAGCACCCAAACGCATTCTTGTTCCAGCTCTCTGCGCGCTCGGCATCCTGTTTTGCGCAAGCGGACTGACGATACAGCGACTTCCTGTTTTGGCGAAAGCTGAACGGCTGCTCGATGAACTACAGCAATTTGCCAATGTCATTCCAGCCCGCTCGAGCGTCTTACCGGCTGCAGCCTCCAGCTTCGGGTTGAGTGGTGATTTACAGCTTTCGCCAAAACCAATGCTGCACCACTTTGCGGCAGTAATACCCTGCGAGCGGGAGCTGGTACTGCTCGACAATTACGAAGCATTCGTGGGCTACTTTCCGCTACAATGGCAGCCCAATTGCGACCCCTTCGCAGCCATGACCCGCGGAGTCGAAGCTCATCCCTTAGCCCTATCGCCCACTTCACCAGATCAACGTAGGCTGGACTGCAAACCCTGGTTTACCAACCACGTAGACTACCTCTTGGCCATGGGCCCGGTAGAACAAACCATGGATGCCCCCACCAGACGCTGGGTGCTACCACTGCTGCACCTTGTAGCCGAATCACCACAAGGCAACTTCAGTCTGTATAGAATTGAGCAGGAGTAAAATTACATAATAGCCCGATCACGATACTTCTGACGTGCGCGCATAAATTGACTCGTACTCAAGCCGAGATAACTGGCGAGGTGAGCAGTAGGCACTTGCGTCTCCAGACCTGGATGAGCCTGCAAGAAACTCGCGTACGTTTCAACAGCCTCCGAGCGCGCCTGCCGCTCGCTCCGCTCACGGTCGCGCAAGCCTTGCTTGTTGAGCAAACTCGCATAAACAGCAGTCAGTTCTGGATAGCGCATCAGCAGCCGCTCGAACGTGGCAAAGGGCATGTGCACAAACTGAACTTCAGTAATCGCCTCCACGTGCTCCAACTCACCTCGCTGCTCGTTGAGGTTGGGCAGCACGAAATCTTCAGCACGGACAAAATACTGCGTGACATCCTTGCCATCGTGCGTGCGGATGAATACGCGTGCAATCCCACTGATCATAAGGATGAGGCTACGCCCTTGCCCGAATTGGTTGGGAAATGCAGCATCCTCACCCACGGCAGCAACTCTCAGGTGCTCCACCACCTCGCGGCGGCAGCCTTCGCTGAGGACAATCGTGTCCATGAGTCGATCTAGAAATATGAGTCTATGCATACATCAACCGTGGGGGGTGGAAAAAAGCTGTTCGCGTGAAAGTAAGGTAGGCATTCTAGCTTTGCACCGCTTCTGCTACAAGACGGGTAAACACTACCGTTTGCAGTGGATGCTCGTCTCGATGAGCAAAACAGCGTCCCATTACTAGAGGCCGTACGCAACTCACTTGTTCAACAAAGCATTATCCATAGCATCCAGGCGCGCTCACTTGCACCTCACACTCCCCCATGAACAAGCTCCTTCTCTGTTGGCTGCTCGCAGTGCTAAGTCTTCCTGTTCTTCCAGCACAACGTCCTGCAGGTATGCCACGGGGCCAAGGCGTGCCAGGTATCACTGGCACCATCTCTGGGCGCATCATCGACAGTCTCACCCGCCAACCCGTCGAGTTTGCAACGCTGCTACTCAAACGTGCTGCCGGACCAGAGCCGCGCCAAATTGATGGAGTCGTTACGGATATTGATGGCAACTTCAAATTCGAGGAAGTGCCCATGGGTAGCTACCTCATTGATGCAAGCTTTATCGGTTATCAGCCACGTACGCTCGCAGATATTACCCTTACGGGAAAACGGCCCGACCTCGACCTCGGTGCTACATCCCTCGCTACTTCGGCAGCCCTGCTCGCAGAAGCTGTGGTAGTGGGTGAGGCAGAACTCATCGAAAATCGGGTCGATAAGGTCGTCTACAACGCCAGTCAAGATGTTGCTAATCAAGGTGGCGATGGTGCTGATGTGCTGCGAAGAGTACCGCTATTATCTGTCGATCTCGACGGCAATGTGCAGTTGCGCGGCTCGTCGCAAGTGCAAATTCTTATCAATGGCCGTCCTTCCTCCATGTTTGCGGGCTCGGTAGGAGAGGCCCTACAAGCCATGCCTGCCGATGAAATCGAGAAAGTGGAAGTCGTCACCAGCCCCGGCGCACGCTACCAGGGCGAAGGCACCGCAGGCATCATCAATATCATCACCAAACGCGGTGGCCTCAAAGGTCTCACCGGCAGCGTCGATGCCAGTATCGGTACCCGCTCCAACAACGTAGGTGCCAACCTCAATTATGCGAAAGGAAGACTCGGCATCAATGGCGGCCTCGGCTCGCGCTTCAGCTGGAACAGACCCACCGAGACCTTCCTCTTCCGCAGGGTAGGCGAGGAGGCTGCACCAGCTAGCACGCTTACGCAAAACGCAGCAGGCAATAGCTCGTGGCTCGGACTAAACGGCAATGTCGGAGCCTTTTACGACTTAAATGCCTTCAACGGCTTCACGACTAGCCTACGCGTGCGGGGACGCCGCCGTACCTCCGACCTCACCCAAACCAGCGAATTCCAGGATTTTGAGGAAAACATCTTTGCGCGCTACGTCCTCCAGCGGGAAAACCGCGGACCTGCCTTCAACTATGACTGGACCACGGACTACCGGCGCAAATTCGATGGGGAGGATCACGAACTCAATCTCGCCTTTCAACTTGGAGGATCGGTGAGCGATCAAAACTATGAGGCGCTCCTCGAGACGCTCGAAGGCAGCTTTCCTGAGCGTGATGAACTCGGACTCAACGAAGGTCGCAACCTGGAGTACACGCTTCAAGCAGACTACCAGCGCCCCATCAACGAGAAGACATTTCTCGAAACAGGGGCGCAGGGTGTACTCCGCAATATTGTCTCTGACTACCACTACCAAACTCGTCAAAGCTCGACCGATACCTACACCACAGATCTAGGCCGGAGCAACGTATTTGATTACGACCAAAACGTATATGCCGCTTATCTCTCCCTACGGCAGACCTTTAACGACACGTGGAGTGCCATCGCAGGTGTACGATACGAAGGCACCAAAATAGCCGGAGCACTCGATCGGCTCGAGCCGGGGCAGGCACCATTTGCGAATACCTACGACAACTGGTTGCCGAGCGCAAGTTTGCAGTACAAACTCTCCCAAAGCTCAAGCCTCCGTGCTGCCTACACGCGGAGAATTCAGCGGCCCGGCCTGCGCTATATCAACCCTTACATCGACGAAAGCAACCCGCAAATAATTTCTGTCGGCAACCCAGAACTAACACCTGAAGTGAGTGATCAAGTCGAGCTCACGGGCAATGCGCGCGTAGGTAAAGGCTTCGGAAATCTCAGCGTGTTTTACAAACTCACCGATGGAGAATTTAGCGAATTTGTCCAGCAGGTCAACAACGTGACCCGGACGACTTACCTCAACTTAGGCGATAGCAAGTCTTGGGGAGCAAATCTGTTTGCTAGCCAAACCGTCGCTAAGATTATTAAGCTTCGCTTCGGCATCAATGCGGAGCGGCTGCAACTCGTAGGCAGTCGTGCTACCAACACTGCCAACCTCAGCCGTAACGTGTGGCAGTACGGAGGCAATGCGTCATTCACGCTCGAGCTACCACGCGATTATGTGGTAGAAAGCTTCGGATTTTATCGCGCACCCAATCAAACCCTGCAGGGAGAGCAGGCCTCGTTTTCGATTTGGAGTATCGGCGCACAGAAGAAACTGGCCGACGATAGGTGGCGCATCGGCGTTCGCATTGTCGAACCTTTTGCGAGGTCGAAAGAATTTCCTGGCTCGACGAGTGGAGTTGATCGGCAGACAGGCCAAGCCTTTGTGCAAACCACGGAGTACTCGGTGCTCTTTCGCTCGTTTGGCATCAATGCCCGCTACCAGTTCGGCAAGCTCGAAGGCAATCGTGTGCGTGAGCGTAGGTCGAAGATCGACAACAACGACGTTCGCGAAGGTGGTGGCGGAGAGTTCTAGCTGAAGACCCGCAGCATGTTAGTGCTGGAATTGAGGGAGGTGTTGTACACCCGCAGGTCGTTGTCGGTGATGTTGTTAGTTGGGTCGCCACTGGCTAGTTGGAAGCGGGCGCCGTGGGTGGTGCAAAACCATTCATCTTCCGTTTCGTCGTAGGTCACTGCTTCGGTAGCTTCATGGCTGCACACCAGTGATGCTGCGGCGTAGTCACCGTCGATGGTGCGTGCTACCACCACCTTATCGATCACGCGAAAACTACCAGGTGTCTGCAGGGTAGCATTATCAGGATCGCTAAGATCGACCAGGAAGTCCACATCTAAAGGCGCGGGCTCATCGCCGTTGTCATCGCCTTTGCAGCTGTGCAGGCAGGGGACAGTGAGCACGAAGGCAGCACCTATGCCCATATTCTTTAGAAAATCTTTGCGCGTCATAGGGTATGGCTATTTCCACGCAAGCTAGCTGATTTACAGCAAACGAGCTAGAGCTTAATTGTCCGAACGACGCGTACCCGACTGCCTTCTTGCAAGCGGAACACGATAACTCCCGAAGGATAAGTACTCGTATCGACAGTTACCGTCTGTTCGCCAGCCGGTAGCTTGCGCTCAAATAAGGTTTCTACCAGCCCACCCTTCACGTCGTAGGCACTCATGCTCACTTTAGCGGTAGCGTGGGTAGCGAACTGCAGTTTTACGAAAGTGGTAAAAGGACTAGGCGCAGCTAGCAAGCGAGTACTCGTGTCGTTGATGCCGGTATCAACACTCGATATGTCACTGCAATTCCTAACTACCGGGATGTTGGTGTAGCCATTGTGCAAGAGCGTGCGTACGGTGCTGGCACTCAGGCCAAACCAATCTTCTAGCACACTACCGTAGAGGTCGCGGAAGTCGTACTGCATAGGCACGCCCTCGAGTTCGTCGACGGCGATATCAATGGTTGGGTTGTTGCCGATGACGCCAGGATTAATACAGTCGCCGAAGAGAAAGGCTGGAGCCGCCGTGCCATGATCGGTACCTACTGCTGCATTGGAGCGAATTCGCCGTCCAAACTCGGAAAAGGTCATCCCAATCACCCGCTCGCCCAGGCCAAGTGCATTGATATCTGCTTGAAAGGCAGCGACGGCATCCCCGAGTTGCTGGAGCAGAGCGGCATGTTCGCCGGTGGTGACATCACCCTCTACAACCTGATCGGCGTGCGTATCAAAGCCACCGAGCGAGACGATATATACCTTGGTTTGCAAGCCTCCGCTGATGAGCCTGGCTACATCTGCGAGACGTGAAGCGAGTTGATTGTTGCTTGGATAGGAGCCGACATTCATGCCCCGATCGGCGGCATCGCGTACCACATCACCATAGGCATTGGCCTGAGCAATACTGGTGCGAATAAAGCTGAGCTCATCACCATAGATGCCTGGAGGAGTAGAACCTCCGCTGTTGTCAAGAATGCCGCCGGCATATTGGGGATTGTTGACGGTGAGCGCAAAATTGCCCGCAATACCCTGGCATGTCTCGCTGACGGCATAGCCAAGACTTATCGCTACCGGATCTGGGTGCTGCTGATTGGGATAATCAGTCGGGAAAGTCGGATGAACGGTCTCAAAATGCCTGCCGAGCCAGCCGGTGGTCCATTCCTCATTGCTTGGCGATCCAGTATTCCAGATGTCGCTCGAACGGAAGTGGCTGCGGTTTTGATCGGGATAGCCGACATCCTGAACGATACCCATACGCCCAGTGTCCCAAACCGATTTGAAGCCTGTAAGACTGGCGTGCAAGCCACGCGTGCTGTCGAGCGTGTGGAGCGTGTTCTGCGGAAGGAGAATATTGGCTCGCACCTGCGCCAGCTGATCATATTGGTCGAGCGGCACCAGGCTCGCCAAGCCATCATTGCCGCCAATGAGGTTGATGAGCACGAGCACACGATCACTCGGATCGGAGCCAAGAGCAGTAAATAATGGACTCAGAGGCGTTGCGAACGGCACTCTGTGCATCGCAAGAGGTAGCAGGGCCGAGCTGGCGAGAAACGTTCTTCGATGCATGCTAGGAGAGGTTTATTTCGGCGCTATTGACGATAGCTTTCACGAGGCCGCGGACCTTGCGGGATACGCTGTTGGCGAGGTTTTCATCAGCCGGATCAGCGAGGTGATCAGTGTACTCCACCGTCCATTCAAAATCAGGTAATCCAGGAATGAGCACATCTTTTAGTGAGTCGAGTTGTGCCTGCGCAAGCGGTTTTGGCAGCAGGCGCTCGACAAACTCGGCGACTAGTTCATTAGGATCGGAGGGATTTGCAAAGCCTGCGATGTATGCCAGAAAGTCAGTTTTGATCGGCGCATCTCCGTGCGTCCAGCCACTGCCCGCGACTCGATTGCCTAACTCAGTCCGCGTCTTGAGCGTGGAGGCATTGATCCACGACCTGGCGTACAATGGCGCCTGGTAATAGGCCTTCCAGCCTGCGACGCTCGGTGGCACCCACAGCTTCATGAGCTGATCGTTGCACGGCCAGTTGAGCCGCCGATAAATTTCGTAGCGTTCTTCCACGCCGGGAGGCAGCTCCAGTCCCAAACCCGCAGTAAGGTCGATCGCGTGGTCGACTGGACTCTTAATCATAGCTCCTCTAAATTCGGGAGCGAAAAAGTGTTCGCTGCTCAGGAGTGCACGCAGCACTGGAGCTACTGCAAAATCAAGTTGTCGCATTAATGCCGCGAGCGGCTGAATCACATCCTGCTCCACTTGTGGGGATATGTCGTAGTAGACAAACCAGCGGTAGAGTTTGCGACAGATAAAGTCGGCTGCGGCAGCTTGTGCAAATAGCACATCGACCACCTGATTGTGCGCCGATTCAGCTGCGCCGACGATGACTGCATTTCCGAGTCGAGCACTGAGTTGCTGATCGCTTTCATCGTGTCGTTGGCTAAAAAATTCCGACACTGGCTGCTTGTTAGGGTCGGTGGAGCCAGCATTGAGGGTGCGCCATCCGGTGAGGGCTTTGGCCAGCGCGCGCACGTCATCTTCTGTGTAGTTGGTATAATCGCCCGAGCCTATTTGCGGACCTTTGCCGAGGGTAAAGAGCTCGAGAAGTTCGCGGGCAAAGTTTTCGTTCGGGCTATTCTTAGTGTTGGAGTTGCCATTGAGAAAGATGAGCATTTGCCCATTGGTGCAGATGGCGCGTATGAGTTCGCGGAAGTTTCCGAGGGCGTTGTCTCTGAGGAGTTGCAGGTACTGGTAGTACCAGCGCGCATCGCCGTTGCGGATGCAGGAGAAGTGGTTGTGCCAAAACAGCGACATCTTCGCTCGCAAGTCCACACCACCTGTATAGTAGCTCTCCAGTTGCCACGATTGCAAGGAGCGCGAGCGGTAAATATTGACGTCGACACTATCTAAATAAGGAGCCGTAATCCATGTACCACCAATCGGCACGTTCGGGTCTAAAGCTTCTTGCGCGTTGAGTGGTG
This sequence comes from Saprospiraceae bacterium, assembly GCA_965213735.1. Lineage (GTDB taxonomy): Bacteria > Bacteroidota > Bacteroidia > Chitinophagales > Saprospiraceae > CALDTK01. Next base: position 2,118,548 of record CBDCAB010000006.1, on the reverse strand, counting down.
GCCCGAACGTATCTGCTGCATTCAGCAGTTGATCCAGGGTAGCTTCGAGACCGCTTCCGGCAGCATCGACTACAGCGTCGAGGTCAACCCCGAAGGTGGTGCGGCGCAGGAGGTGCCATGCTTCTGCTCGACCGAAAGTGCCGGTATAGGGCGTCAGACCAGAGGCGATAGCAGTTGTAGCGATGGACATAGGCTGGTGGTAAGCGAGCATTAAAATTACACAAAAACCGCGCCTGAGACCGCTTTAAATGTTAAGACGCTGGCGTACCACTTGCTCGAGTTTATCGTAGTCCAACTTGCCGTGGTGGCGCGGGTCGAGGGGCAGCTGGTCGAAGCGCTGAACTTGCACTTGGGTCAGCCCTTGCGCCAGGGTCCATTCCTCTACCGCTGCTCGGGCATCAGCAGTGCCAGCGTAGGCCAAAATTAGGTGCTCATTAAGCTCGATCAGCGTTGCCTGTTTTACCCCCTGGAGTTGTTGAAGTTGTGCAGCAACTATGAAAGGATAAAATGTTTTCTCCTGACGCACTATTCGTTGGGCGCAGCGACCATAGAGATATAGCCTACCTGTACGGATGCAGCCGGCATCACCCGTACGGTGCCACACCTGGTCGTCTACAAAAATTTTATTTGCGCGTAGTGCTTCGGGATTATTAAAGTAGCGTTCGAGCACATGATTACCATTTACTACTATTTCGCCTATTGATTCTTCAGGCATACAGCTTTCGCCAAAACCTACTGCATCGAGCTGCGGCCATGCGCTGTCGCGATAGGGTAGGATAGCTACCCGAGCTTCTGGACTGGGCGCACCTACTGGCAAGCCATTATCGTATTGGTAGTACGTTTTGCTAGACCGACTTAGCTCCAGGAGTAGCTCCTGTGCAGTGATGTGACTAATAGGCTCAGCTTCCGTGGAACCGTAGACTATGTTGAGCTCGGCGACGGGAAAACCCGCTGCGAGTATCTCGACATCATGTGCAAATACTGGTGAGCCACCAAGTGTAACTGCAGTCACTTGAGCGCAGCCCTCTACAGCGCTTTCTTGTGCTGCTAATGCTAGTTGGGTACAATAAAAAGGTGAACCGGTAAGAGAAGTTCCGCCCTTTTGCAGGAAATTTTCTAGAATTTCTGTCCGCTTAAACTGTGCAGGCTTACGATAATTTATATCGCCAATAATACTCCTCCGTCCGATCGCTAAATTGAGTAAGAGGACAATGGGCAGCATCGTCAGGTCGATGCGCGTCTGGTCGGGGCGAAGCAAGGGCAGCAAGGCAGCCAGCTGAGCATCTAGGAGGCCATGACTACGATCAGCTGCTTTGGGTGTGCCTGTACTGCCGGTCGTAAAAGTGATAAGTGCCGAATCTGAGGAATCAACCCGCGCCCATTCCCACTCCTGGATTTTATCCCGCCCTGAGCAAGGTATGCTTGGAGGCAAACGAACCTTTAGCCGCCAGGCTTCTGGAAAAGCATAGCTGAGGATGCGCATCTTGCGGGTGAGTACTGCAGCGTGGCAATTAGCTACCCGCATCGATTGCCGCAATCTCTTGTAGCCCGACCATTGATCGAGAAATACAGCTACTGCTCCAAGGTATAAGATGGCTAGCACGCTCCTGTACAAATCGATACTCATTGGTACAAACACCAAAACACGGTCGCCTCGTCTCAATCCTTTCGACTGATAAAACTTTGCCAACTCCTGCACCTGAATCCATAATTCATAAAATGTTATTTCTCCAGCTTTATCTTGTATAGCTATACAGGTAGGGTTTGCTTGGACCTGTGCAGCCAAATGGCGGATGATGTTCATGCTAGAGGTCTGCGAGTACAAGAGAATACAGGCCGTACGTGAAGCAGACCCGGCCGCCATGTGTACGCCCCCAGTGGTAGCTGGGATTGTCGACGTGCATGAGCGCCATTACAAGTCGCTGTGCATCCGTCTGCAAGAAATACTCATAGCATGCATATGCCATAGCTCCTCCGAGTTGTGCACTAGGTATTTCTTGCTGCTGCAAAAGGGCACCGGGCAACCTGCCCATAGTTTTGACCACGAGCGTATGCTGATCTTTGAGCATTAGCACCAATCCAACATTCGCCTTCTCGTAGCGTGCTATACGCACCAGACCTGCATCTGCTAGTGCTTGCAGTGGTAAATACATTTTCCTGAATATGTCGTAACTGATGGGTGAATATAAATGGTTGCGAGAAAAGGTGGTTGATACGAGCACATACAGTTGCGGTAGCAGGTCGACAAAATCTTTGCCACTCAAAGATTCGAGGTTCAGCTTGCTGAAGGTAGCATCGGGCTTTCGCTGTGCTAGCTGATCTTGCACGCCTAATCTATCGATCTCGCAGCTCACATAGGTGCTCAGGCGTTCGTAGTGGTTGCGCTCCAGCACCGTGGCTAAGTGAGGATGCGAAACGACATTGCCCGGAAAATCCTCAGCCGAGCTGTCGATGATGGCGCGGTAGGAGCGCCAAGTGCTACCCTCAATGGGTCCGATTACTTGAGAAAAATTTCGGGCCTGCTCGGAGTGCTGCCCATTGGATTTGGCGAAGGCGGAGATGCTGCGAATAGCGGCCTCGAGAGTCACCTCTGGCAGCGTGGTCGCAAACTGTCCGAACAGTAAGACCTTACCGCCCAAAGCTGCATCAATTGCGGAGTTGGTATAAAGCGTACACACATGCTGCTCATCATCGTCGAGCACATGGCCAAGACTGCTATAGCCGCTGCCAATATGTGCTTGCTCCTGTTCGATAATTTTCATACAAGACCGCTTTGTTGGGCAACTAGCATCACCCCAGCTCCTGTAATCGAGATCCACCAATTGTCCCAGCCGCGTTGGCTGAGTACTTCGGCCAAACAGGTGACGCTGGCAAGTGTGAGCACAACCGGCCATGACGCTCGCGGCGCCAAGCCAAGCCACACCAGAATACTGGAGGTCAATAGCGCGACCATATAAAAAGCCACCGTGCCTCCGAGCGAGCGAGTGGCTCCAAAGACTTTGAACTCGCGGATTGGCCAATTCTGGCCGATAGCCGCAGCTGCAGGATCGGCAAGTGTGAGCACACCCAGCGGAAGTGCATATAACGAAGGCAAGTCAACGCGACGACTCACATACCACAAGGCCGCAACAGCTAGAGGAAATGCGACACTGCCGTAAGTGACGCGCTCCACGCCGTTGATCCCCTGCCAAAAGCCACGTCGCTGGCTAATGACGAGCATCACCACAAAGACGCCACACATGAGGTATACCGGCCAGCTCTGCTCAAATACAAGAGGAAATGTTAGTGCAAGTAAGCCCGTGCCAATATGTGCGAGCTTCCGCCCTGGCTCCCTGCGTTTGGTAATCAATCTCACTACATCAGCAAGCCCAAAGAGTGCTAAGAAACTTATACCAAGCAGGATGATATAATACCAAGGTCCGTCCCAATCAATATGCATATCAAGCTCGAATTTGCTCCCTTAGAAAACGTTGATAAAAGAGGCCCCAATCTCCTCGTCCCTCTTCTAACTTCTCTAAGGATAGAAACTCCTTCGGCATTTGCTCACTCAAGGAGCGCGGGACCATCATGTTCCAGTAGAAGATTTCTGCCCCCGGCGTAGCTAAAGTCATGAGCACTTTGGCATTTGCTTCGACAGCCGGTAAATCCATGTATTCAAAGATATTAGATAAATTAAATAGTTCGAAAGAGCTTGCTACCACTTCGGCAAGCGAGCCATGGAAAAGTCGCAGCTTCGGCAAATTAGTTGCTATTTGATCGTAGTTGCCATCGCGTAAGTACCACGGGAGGTATTCACCGAAGCCGCCTACGAGCAGGTAGTGAAGGAAGCCATTGCCCTGCGCATGCACACTCGCCAGGTGCTGAGCAGACTGGTGGTAGAGCTGATCAGCGAGCGAGGTTTCGATATGTGCAAACTTCGCTGGATCCCGACCCAGCAAGCTCATCGTACGTTGAGAAAAGAATACCCGAAACAGTGCCTTCCAGCGCCAGGTGTCCCAGCGCTGCTCGTAAAACTGCTGTTGCGCTACAGCTGGTTTTGGCGAAAGCAGAAACCTTGCCTTCTCCCTGCTGTGAATCAGTGGCATAATGCGCCTGCAAAAGATGCTGAAGTACCTGTCCAATTTGCCAAAATGCAGAACACCTCGTGCGATATACGACTCGTGTGCATCCCAATATGCCCTCGCTTCCGATGTAAGTCCGCCTCTTAACTGTCGATAAAGCTTTAGGCGCTGGCGGCTCTCCGCTAAACCCAAAAACGCTATTGCCTCTAATCGAGAAACTTGGCCAATCAATTTTGCTTTAAGTTCAAGCAGGTACAACTGCTCGCAATGCATATCTATCGCTAACAACTCGTCCGTGGTGCGCATAAGTAAGGCCAGGCTATTGTCGCCACCTGATGCTATACTTAATGTTCGTTTGTAAAGTGGCTTCTGCAAGCCCTGCATGGCAAAGTCTATATCCTCCCAGCAGGAAGCATATGCATATAAAGCCTTAGCCACGACTAAGGATCTTTATTTCGCCACTTGCCCCGTCCATTTCTACGGTGTCACCTGTACGCAAAGTATCCAGTAAGTTATCGATACCCACAATGCACGGTATACCAAATTCGCGACTCACGATGGCGGCGTGGCTAAGGAGACTGCCGCGCTCTACGAGTATGGCCGCAGCGCTGGGAAAGAGTGTGATCCACCCTGGATCGGTGCTCCTGGTCACCAAGATGCCGCCTTGCAAATTATTGAGTTCGCTGGGATCGTGCACCACGCGTACCCTTGCCCGGACCTTACCGGCGCAGCAAGGTGTGCCACGAAGCACTTCAGCTCCACTTTCCGCTGCTCGACTAGCCACGACATCCCGCCGCAGTGTAGCCAAGGCTGCCTCAATATCTCCGCGAACGCTGATGCGCTCAGGTGGGGTAGAGGCCGCAAACTGCTCGTACTGAAGCTTGGTCTGCTCGATTTGTGCGGGCAAATCTGAAGCCCCCTGCGCCGCTGATACCACTAGTGCACCCAGTGCTTCTGACTGCGTGAGGAAGTACACATCGCTCGCTTGCTGCACCAGCTGCTTGGAGTGAAGTCTGCTACCTACCTCATCCATCATCTTACGCACCATCGCGAAACCACGTGTGCGTGCATAGCGAAGATTTTCACGCTCACTCACCAGCGTTCGCGTTTGTTTCAGCACCCAGTTAAAGATTGGCTTGCGCCAGCCGTTAAGGTGTTGGGCAACATCTCCTTCGGCCTCCTTGCGGGCAGTTGAGACAGCGTGAGCTGTGGCAGAGCTGCGAATATCCTGACGCACATAAGCTCGCAGCACTTCTATATATGCTACAGGATCCTGCTCGTAAGTGCGCGTTTCTAACTTGAGCTCGCCCATAGTTCGTGCACCCCATTGATCGAGATATGCCTCTATGCGCGTACGTAGTGGGCTAAAATCTGCACGACTCTGCAAGGCCTCCCAGAATGCTATAGCTACGGCTCTGTCAGACCCATCGGCGAGCACGAGTGCGCGAGCTTCAGGCTGTGCTGCAATAGCCTCAGCCAAACTCAGCGTCTGCTGTGCGGGCTCGATGCTGATTACATCATTGCTGCCCGCGAGCAGATCGTTGTGCAGGGCGTGAGGTCGAGGCAACTGCCACTTGCGAATAAGCCCTTGCAGTGCCGAGAAGAAAACCATGGCAAAGAAATCGTTGACTAAAGGCGCACGCCATCGATTAACCAGCGTCTGCTCGAATTTAAAATAGCGTTCGCTCAAATCTTCATCACTTAATGTTGTGAAATTTAGCGCTTTGTATTCATTTAGCACCTCCTCGAAAGTAGCTTTAAAGTTTCGTCGCGACCTATCTAAGCCGAAGAAGCTGCGGAGCATTCCCCAGCCGCCGCGCACAACATCGAGGCGTGCTCGCCACAGGCCCAACTGCGGCAGTGGCGCTAACTCGAGCGAGTGCTTGACGCCCATCATTCGCTCCATGGCAGCCGCATTGAGTCTGTAGCCCGGCAGGAGGCTCAGCACCCCGTACCAGGAATTGAGGTTGTAATAAACTCTCCCGTCGAGATGAGCAAGCATGTTATCATACACAGCTCGGTAGTGTTGCACACGCGCCGGTCGCACACCTAGCACCTCGCTCAGTTGCCGGTAGACCGAGCCATACATCTTCTCGATAAAACTAAACGTGAGCGGCAGGGTAATGCCCGGATAACTCTCAATAATATTCGCGTTATCATAGACTTGAAGTTTGTTACTGAGCGTAGTTATTGGTCGACTTTGGAGCACGTACAGTTGCTCGTCGGCAAAGGCAAATTCAACATCCTGTGGACCTCTGAACTTGCTGTTGAGCTGCTGAACGGTTTTGTGAACTTCAGTTAGCTGCCGCTGAGAGAGCTTGGGCTGCTTCGCCCGTTCGGGAGCAACATCAACCCAGGCAGTTCCAGCTCCACTTGCCGCAAGCGTCAACTGCTTGTGCTGAGTCGAAATCTGCTCGGAGCGCACTTTCCCGTTTTGCAGAAGCAAAAAAGAATCACCATTAAGTGAGCCATCGACTAAGCCCTCTCCCAAACCATACGCAGCTGCGATGACAGTCACATCGAGCAGTCCGCTCACAGGATCGGCGCCAAAGGCAACCCCACTGGCATCGGCCGCAACCATCTCTTGCACCACCACATTGATAATTAAGTTGGTGGGGCTGAGACCTCGCTCCTGCAGGTACGCTTCGACGCGAGGGGTGCGAGCAGAACCCGCAACTAATTCGATGGCATCGGCGAGATCAGAAAATTTTACGTGCAAAGCCGTCGCAAACAAACCGGCAAAGCTGTCTGTCGCTCCATCTTCTAGCGAAGCCGAGGAGCGCACCGCAAAGGTCCCCTGTTTGCTTAGCCCAATGACCACATGTCGGACGGCATGCTCGATGCGCACCCGCGAATGGCGCAAAGAATTGGCAGAATCAACCAATTCTTCATGTGGAATAACTACAAATGGAGGTATAGCGAGGCCTAGCGACTGCAAACGTTGCAAACCATCAGCTTTACCACCACGAGAAGGCTGGGAAGTGCTCATAGACCAATTAATTTACCAGCCAGTGGAAGGCCGCCCAAGAATAGATACATCCCGAGCGTCCAGATGCCCGAACTCACTTCCATCGCTTTGGCGGTCTTGCGAGACTGAAGTCGCGTGGCGTGCAGCAGCGCTGGCAGCAGGGCAATCACGAGCAGGGCAACTAGCGCAATAAACGTGGCCGGGCGGTGAGCTGCATAGTTTGCTGCCATCCAGGCCAAGCCAAAGGTGATCAACAGGGCGAGGCTGTACAGCAACAGCGCCTGGGTTTGGCCGAGGCGCGTGGTGTACAGGCGCCTGGCAGGATCATCCTGGCCCTCGACTCCCATCTTGCGACCGAGTTCGAGCACGATGCCATTGCAGTAGCTCACAGCAAAAAAGTACGCTAAGCCTAGCGGTGGTGCAATAGCGGCAATTCGCCAATCAAAACCGCTGGCGACAATATCAACAAGTGGAATGATGACCATATGTGAGGCATTATACGCCCACTGATGATTTTTCAGCCAATGTGGCACTCCAAACTCGAAAAACATAAGCGCCATGTAGCCTAAGGCTAGCGCGTAAAGGGGAAGTATGCGCGGTGCAAAAGCAAGTAAAAGACTTATCTGAGCTACTATAATAACTATGGCTATGCTTCTAAGCTCAGCCAGACTTATCAATCCTCGTGGTACTGGCAAGTCAGGGCGGTAGCGTGCATCTTCTTCAGCGTCTTTAAATTCATCACTGATGCGAAGAAGCAGAAATAGCATGACGGTGATGAATGCAGCTAAAGCAAAATATCCTCCTGAAATAAAATGCGCTCCGCCCCGGCTCACGATGCTGTAAGCAATGGCACTAAAGGTGAAGACGACTACCAGTAAGGCATGGCCCAAAGGCGGAAACCGCTCCAGGAGATATTGCCAAAAGCGCTTTGCCAAGCCTGCCCGCGCAGCCACCTAGCTAGCAGTCTTTTTGCGACCTAGAGCTGCGTGAGCACGAGCAAAATGACCGCTGGCAATCGCTGCACTTATCGATAGTTCCCCACAGAGTACTGTCGCTCCGCAGATTTCTGCAAACTTGCGAGCCGTGCCCGCACCCGAGCAGCCCAACATCTCCAAACAGTCGCGCTGCGTGGGCAAAGACGTACCTCCACCCACCGTACCAACGGTGAGCGCAGGCAGGGTGACGCTAGCATAGAGTCCACCCTCCTCGGTCTGCTCAAAGCGTGTAATTCCCACATAACTTTCGGCAACACAGGCTACATCCTGCCCGCAAGCGAGGTAGAGTGCAGTGAGGCCATTTGCAACATGTCCTTGCAGTCCTAATGCTCCCGACTGAGCAGTGCCTACCGTGGCTGTGCGCCAATATTGCATCATTAGTTCTGGAGTAGATTGAAGAACGTCGACAACTATTGCTCGACTCAATCTTACCTCAGCCGTCACCTTTTTGCCGCGTACGCGAGAGAAGCTGACAGCTGTCGCTTTTTTATCACCACTATAATTACTCTCGATAAAGTGATGCGTTGGGTCTACGGGAGTATTTTCCATAATAAAAGCACATATCTTCTCGCTACAGATGGTTACCATATTCTGTCCGGCGGCATCACCGGTGGAGTACTCAAATATTAGAGTTACATGGTTACCCTCTAGGTTAATGCGCATATCTAAAATTTTCGCGTAGCGACTGGTGGCAGCTACGATTTCGTCGAAAACAGCACGTTGCTTGAGCACCCACTGCAGGAAGTTCCCTGCTTCGGTGAGGTCACGAAATTTGAAGAGTGGAGCGCGTTGCACGGCTTCGGTGAGGCAGACGCTGGTGATGCCGCCTGCCAGTCGCGTTGCCTTTGCCCCACGGTTGTAGCTGGCTACCAAGGCGCCTTCCGTTGTTGCGAGGGGCACGTAAAAACCTCCGCGGGCAGCCGTTCCGTTAATTGCCACGGGGCCAATAACTCCCGTCGGCACCTGCGTCATTCCGATGAAGTTTTCAATGTTGCCGCGCAGCACTTCCGGGTCGGCAACAGGTTTCGACTCCACCAGCGCTTGCAGCTTAGCGCCTGTTTGAGAGCGCACTACGCCCAGTCGTGTCTGCTGCCCTTGCTTGCTCCAGGTATAGTCTTGGAGGCTTTCGCCAAAACTCTCAGTGTCGGGCCGAGCCTTCAGATCCGCCAGCACCTCAGCGATAGTTCGCTCAGCTTCTAGCTTGTTGAGCAGCGTCGTCGCATCGGATGTAGTAGTAGCCATAGACAAGTGTAAAGTGAAGTAACGCCCGAGTAGTTGAGTCGGTGTGACCCTAACTGGATGTTGCAAAATTTGCCACTCACTGCTACACGAGTTGCGCGTGGTGAGAATGCTATTTCATTTACCTTCAGATTTTCATCAGGTGTATCGTGAGGTATTCGTCACCGTAAGCCGTATTCTTACCTTTCAGCTTGCGCCAAAACCGAGCAATCATCGGTATAAGAGCTGCTGAGCCGACAGAGCTTTTTTGCACATGAAGGTGTTGGGCTTGTCGAAAAGCTATTCCTTAGGCCAACCTTGCTCAGGTAAAACAGTGCACACACGCCTCAACCGCAGCCCCTCAACGACTATCTAATGGAGATACAGCTTTTTGAAAATGATAGCCCTCGCCAGTACGACGCTATCGTCGTGGGTTCGGGAATATCTGGTGGTTGGGCTGCCAAAGAGCTTTGCGAAAAGGGCCTGAAGGTGCTCGTGCTCGAGCGTGGCCGCCACATCGTGCACGGCGATTATCCGACAGCCTCACTCGATCCTTGGGACTACGACAATGAAGGTCAGGGCGAGCATGCGCTCCGCGAGCAGCTTACTCCCGAGGAGGCTGCTCATTATCCCAAGCAAAGCCGCACTGGCTATACCACCAACCGCAGCCACGTCCACCACTTTGTCAAGGATACCGAGCATCCCTACGAAGAGGAAGAGGGTACCCGCTTCGACTGGATTCGAGGCTACCAAACTGGCGGTCGCTCGTTGGTATGGGGTCGCCAAAGCTATAGGTGGAGCGATATAGATTTCGAAGCCAATGCGCGCGAAGGCGTTGCTGTGGACTGGCCTATCCGCTACGCCGATATCGAACCTTATTACGCCAAGGTGGAGGCCTATATAGGCGTCAGCGGCATGAAAGAAAATTGGCCCGCGCTGCCCGATGGAATTTTCGAGCCGCCGATGGACTTTACTGCCCCTGAGCAGTACTTGCGCGAGTCGCTTCGTGAGCAGTTCGACGATCGCATTCTCACCATCGGGCGCACCGCTCACCTCACCGGCCAGGTGGGTAGGCCAGAGCAGAATCGGACGACTTGCAAGTACCGCAACCGTTGCATGCGTGGCTGTCCTTATGGTGCCTACTTCTCCAGCAATTCTAGTACTCTTCCAGCTGCCGCCAAAACAGGAAACCTCACCCTCAGGCCTTTCTCCATCGTGGCCGAAGTGTTGCGGGATGATACAACTGGTCTTGCCACTGGAGTGCGCGTTGTCGATCAAGAAACCCGGGCGGAGGAAGTGTTCTCAGCGCGCGTTATCTTTTTAAATGCCTCTGCTGTAGGATCAACTTCAATCTTGATGCAGTCTGGCGACTGGGCCAACGAGTCAGGTCAGCTCGGCAACAACATGATGGATCATCATTTCTTAGTCGGCGCCTCTGCAAGCGTAGAAGGCTATGAGGATTTGTACTATAAAGGACGACGCGCAAATGGCTTTTATATCCCTCGGTTTCGCAACCTCGGAGGTAAGACTAACAAGGATTTTCTCCGTGGCTATGGCTACCAGGGAGGCGCCAGCCGCGAAAGTTGGTCGCGTGGTATCCGTGAACTTGGCTATGGCGCAAAGTTTAAGGATCAGCTATTCAAGCCTGGCGAGTGGCGCATCGGCATGACTGGCTTTGGCGAAATACTGCCGTATGAAGACAATACCATGCGCCTCGACAGCACCGAGGTTGATACGTGGGGCCTTCCACTCGTTCGCTTCAGCACCACCATCCGCGACAACGAGTTGAAGATGCGCAAAGACATGGCCGAAGCAGCTCAGGAAATGTTTGAAGCTGCTGGGTTCAAGAATGTAAAATCCTACGATGGGAGCTACGGCATCGGCCTGGGCATCCACGAAATGGGAACCGCTCGTATGGGTAACGATCCCAAAACGAGCGTGCTCGACAAGCACAACCGCGTCCACACCTGCAAAAATGTCTACGTGACCGACGGCGCCTGCATGACCAGTGCTTCCTGCGTCAATCCATCGCTTACCTACATGGCACTCACCGCCCGCGCGGCCGATCATGCCGTTGCTCAACTCGCCAACAAGGCTATTTAACTACTCGGTATGTCAGCTACTTCAACCTCTCGTCGCAGTGTCCTTAAGGTTCTCGGACTGGGTGCTATTAGTACTGCTATTGCGCCAGCTGTTTTGCTTCAAGCATGCAAAGAAGCCGCAGAATCTTCATCGACTTATGCCTACAGTACGCTCTCTGCAGCGCAAGCGGCCACTGTGCGCGCTATACAGGATCATATCCTTCCGAAGACAGATACACCCAGTGCCTCTGAACTCGGGTCAGTAGCTTTTCTAGATACCTTCATTACCTATGGCTGGAAGGCGGAGGATCAACAGCGCTTGCTTTACCGACTCGATAAATTTACCGCAGCGCTCAAAGCTGATCATCAGGTGGAGTTGGCCGATGCAACACCGGAGCACTTCGATGGCATGATGCAGACTTACCTCGTGGACTATGTTGCTCCTGAGCGCAATGAATCGGCCGACATTAAAATTGAAGGTAACTTGATCGAAGACGAGAGCAGGGACATGGCTACCCACACGCAAGTGGAAGAAGCCATACAGTATGAGGACGATCCTACCGAGATCAATGAGCTGTTGACTGGCATCCGCAGCCTCACCCTCGAGAGTTACTTTCAGTCGGAATACATCGGGGAGAATGTCCTCAACTACGATGAGGTACCTGAAGTCTTCATTGGGCAGTACCCGATGAGTGAGGTACCTAGGGGTAGAAGTTGGAGTTTGTAAGCGATGCCACTCGTTAAGCCACATTAACATCTTCCACCAGAAAATCGCCGTATATTGGTCATCCGGTAGACCTCAAACAGTGGTGAATCGCCAATATCTGCCTAATGAGGGAATCGTGACCAACAATTCAGCCATGTCTTTTGGTGGCGCGACATTAATTCAGCCTAATGACAATCACTTTCAAATGAGGAATACATTAAATTTAGGGACAATCTCGATTTGATTTTGGATGGTGATTCGCATTTCTGGTTTGACTGTGATACAGAATAAGACTATGATGTCTAAAATTAGCTTACTCGTTGTTTTAGTAATAGGTGTACTCGCCTGTACTGAATCTCTTGTAAATTCCACTGCTACTGTGATAGACCAACCAGTGTATACAGGCCCAACTGGGGATTCTATTTTATCCTTTACTAGGCTTCCGGGAAGGCAAAGACCCATTGGCGCACTTATTGAACATGAAGGCTTTGTCTATGTACTATCGGAAAGGATTGATGCTATAGGGACAGGAAACATTCTGTACAAGCTGACTGACCACCTCGCAATAGTAGACTCATTTGCGTTCGCTCCAAACATAAGCTTTCAGATTGCTTTCAGTCGCATGTTTATAATCAATAACAATATGTTGTTTTTATCAAGTAGCACAGCCAATGTCTTAGTTGATCTTACACAAGATAAACTTACTCCTCAAGTTGCTGTCGATAACAGTAAACACTACGGAGGGACATTTTTGTGTGGAGACACAATTTATACTTATCAACGCACATCGCCAAGAACCTATGACATCATCTATACCACTGCGTCCAGCTTTGGCGAGTGGCACCATTCTTTTAGTATTGATGTTGGCTTGGACATAAATCGGTCAAGCCTGCAATCTATGAATGTAGCTAATGTAATGGGTAGAGAGATAATGGTGTTTAGTGTAGCGGGTGTGGAGGAGCTGAGCGATACCTTAATTCAATGGTTTGGAGCTTATGATCTCAGCTCCGATTCTATGATGTATTTACTTCCGGGTGCCACGTACCTTACGAACACCTACTCAACACCTTCCACTTCAGCAGCTTTAATATATGGCACACACGTTTTCCATCGAGCCGGGGAGACCTATGTGGGATTAGATTTGTTGACTGGTAACATTAATTATACAATTGATATGCTGGCGGGAAGACCTATTAATTCTAATTCAGGATTCCCGTCACTTAATGAAAATATTGTGTTCACTTCAAGTAATGGCGTAGGGCCAGCAGTCGGAATAGACATAGTGACTGGAGAAGTGCTATGGATGGGTGACTTCAGTCAAAACTTGGGAGTATCCGAGGCATACGGTGACTACTTCTTGAGCAATTCAAATGGGAAAGCCACTTTCGATAAAGTACATGCTAAGACTGGTAGTATAGATTGGATCTGGGAAAGCCCTTTACGCAAGTCAGGGCAAGTTGGAGACGCCGGATTCGGAACGCAATTTGCTATTGTGGGTGAAGAAGCTATCACCCACGACTATTACCAAATATACCGGGTGGCATTAGGGCCGAAATACTAGTTGCTTCCATACCTGGCGGAGCTCACACGTTGCTGCACTATATTTCTGCAGATCGTCCTCCGCGGGTGGCACTTTATAGTGCGTGTGCGGGAAGATCTAAATCTTAGCTGCCTAACTCAGCACATAAAGTTTTCTTAGCTTCCGGGCATGCATCGCCGTAAATTCCTCACAGCAGCACCTTTGGCGGCAGCCGGCTGGGGTGTTGGCGAGCAACTAGCAGCGCAGGTAGATCATCTTGCCTCCGCCGATGCTGCACGCTTGCCTGGCGAGGGCATACCCATACATCAACAGTCGGTGTCGCAGTGGTGCTATGGCTACCTGCCCCTTGAAGAGTTGCTGCCGAAGCTGCGTGCTATTGGCCTTAGCGCAATCGATCTTATCGCACCCCACCAGTGGCATGTACTCCAAGAGCATGGCTTTACCTGCTCCATGGCTTACGGCCGCGAGCAGGAGGATATCACCACCGGCTTCATCGATGAAGACAAGCACGATGAGCTGGTCACCGCTTACACGCAATCCATTCCTTTAGCAGCTAGCTTCGGAATTAAGTCGATGGTCTGCTTTGCAGGGAATCGCCGCGGCCGCAATGACCTTGAAGGTCTACGCATCGCCGCCAAAGGACTGAAGCGGCTTATGCCCATTGCTGCAGCTCATGGCATCACCCTTCACCTGGAGGTGTTCAATAGCAAAGTGGATCATCCAGACTACATGGGCGATTCGAGTGCGTGGGCAATTGCACTGGTTGACATGGTAGATTCTGAAAACTTCAAGATTCTCTACGATATCTACCACATGGCCGTGCAGGAGGGAAATATCATCGCGACCATCCACAAGTACCACCAGTATTTTGGGCATTACCATACGGCAGGCGTCCCAGGTCGGCATGAACTCAACCAGGAGCAGGAGCTGTATTATCCTGCCATTATGCGTGCGATCCGGGCAAGCGGCTTCACTGGCTATGTGGCGCACGAATTCATACCCACATATGATGATCGACTAGCTGGGCTTCACGAGGCCGTCCGCATCTGCAGCTAAATGCATGTCTGTCGCAGAGGAGGCAGCAAATTTTTTGAAGATGACAGCGTCTCGATTATCTTCATCAAAATTGCCACCATGCAGAAGTTAGTTTACCTAGTCTCGATGCTCATACTCACCGCCAGCACCGCTGTGGGGCAATACAGTGAGAGGCTTGATGAGTACGGCCCAATGTTTGCGCTCCCTCAGGAAGGGGTGCTCGTGATCCCATTTTCTTCGGCCTCGCCCTTTAATTCATCCCACGTCACAAGAGCATACTTCAGCAGCCTCGCCGATACAAAGATTATCCGCTCAGATCTCGCAGGAGGGATGCATGACGCCACCCACCTGAACAATCAACTTTATCTAAGCAACAATACAAAATTTGAGATAGACGTACTCTATCCTGAACCAGTGACAATTACATCCGTTGAGGCGGATTCTGCACGCGAAATATTTGTTGAGAATCATGCCGCCTACACCCGCCACTTCCAGCCAGTATACATTGGTTCCACGCATTCTGAAAGTTTGGTATACACGTTCGACGATACGCTGTTTGTTCTTTCACCAAATTTTGAACGAGATACATTTATTGTATTTACGAATGTTGACGTCATTGGTGATGTGTCGTCTTCGGCTAATACTCTCGACCCGCAAGAGCTGTGGCTAGCCGCTACCGTTGCCTCTGACAGAACCCGGCTAATCGGCTTAAATGCAGATTTCACCATTGGAGTCGATACCACAATAGCAGGCGATTTACACGCAATTGCCGAAGAAAACGGCGTTTCCTACCTCATCACCACACGTCACGTATTCAACCTCAGCAGTTTCAGCTCGCTCACATTACCTTATCCAGCCATTGAAGCGGTATATGATGAAGGTTTAGCGTTAGTTATTACGGATGGCAACTCGCTCTATCTCCTGAATGATAATGAGGAGTTTGAATTTTTAGCAGATCAAGCTACTGGCTCACGTGATCGAATTATACTCCAACCTGAAGGCTGGTATACCCTTTCGGATAATATTCTTACTTATTCTCCCACTCATCCCACCTTTCCAACTCAAAATGTATTAGCTATTTCTGTTGTCGCAGATAGCGCGGTAGTTGTCCCTCTTGATTCTACTCCCAATGGCATTCTCGTGTCGCGTGTGCGCATACACGCTACACTATCCGTGACCAATACCTCCGATGCGCCAGTAGGATCTGCCGAAGTTGTTTTGAAGGAGTTGCGGCACCTCTCACCTCTGGCACCACGTGCGAACTTTGATATAGGAGCAGATTCGCTTGCCCGAGGAGCAATGGCTACAAAACAGGTAATCCTCGGCACCATTCAATATGGCCCAACGCTCGACCCCGACTTATTAGGATTAAGTGCGTGCATAGTAAAGGTGAATGATCAACCTGTTGTGGAAGGTGTAAACCTCTGCGCCTATGCTCGAACAGACCTAGTAGTCGATGCACAAGAAGCTGCTGTGCCAGCCACACTAAGAGTTTATCCCAATCCTGCCTCCTCTACGATCAGCTTTAGCGGGATTGAGCGGGTTACCAACCTTCGGATCCTCAACATGCTCGGCCAGGTCGTTTATAGCGGCTCCATAACTTCAGCAGCGACAGTCGATGTGAGCAACTGGCCAAGCGGACAATACACAGTCGAAGCAGCAACAGACAGTTCACCATCAGCGAAGTGGCACCTACAGCAGATGCTCATTGTGCAGTAACAGCGGCTAGCACGCTAGTCACTCTCAAGTCCCCACGGGCCCCAAATCTCTTCCTTCAGCAAGGCTCCAGCTGGACTGTAGTGTAGCCATAGCCCATGCTTCATCGACCACGGCTCGCCTATTTCTGTACCTATCGCATCATGTGTGTCAGGATCATAGACGACAATCCCTGTTTTGCTCACGAATGCCCTGTACTGACCTGTGAGCGCTAGCCGACCATTTTCGTGAAATTGCTGATAAAGACCATAGCGTCGACCTCCACTCGTGAATTGGATCGTCTTCTGCAGCATTCCTGACGGAAAGAAGATCTGCCAAATGCCCACGCTATCCGTAGAGCGAGCACGTGCTTGGTAGCAGCCGGCTACATGTATTGTTCCGTCCGCATAATACTTGCGGTACTTGCCATTGAGGAAGCCATACTTGCTGTAGCGCAATACTTCGTGTATTTGACCGCTGGGATACCAAGTCTTAGCCTTACCCACCGTGTTGTACCTAAATACCTTGCCCCTAAACTTGCGCTGGCCCGTCGGATACCAGACCTTAACTCTACCAAGTGGTTGATAGACCGTATGTGTATCCAATTCTACATACGATTTATAGTTATGGGTGTAGAAAGGAGTAGCAATAACCATTAGTCCTAATTTTATGTGCGCCTTCAAATAAGGTCTTCCTGCCTCAGTATAATGTGTTTGTCTGGTATAGGAGCCTTTCCGTATACGGCTCAAACGAACGTGCTTCTGATGATCAGGATAGTTGAGGTATGTTTCTGAAGAATCTAAGATGATGTACTCGTTAACTTCCGTACGATTAGGATATTCATAAATTGAAGTCATCTGCGCCAATGCCGCTGATTCATACAGCCATACGAGTAGCAATGCTGCAAAGACTTTAATAAATGCTTCTGAGTTAGCAACTAGCGGCTTCACTGTAATCATGCTCTCCTTCAACCTTAAAGTCGCCTCACCCAAACATTGCGAAAACTCATAGGATTGCCGTGATCTTGCAGCCTAATGCCAGCAGGACCATGAGGCGTATACACGCCACGACCTGTATACGGAGTAGTGCCTTGTATAGCAGTGTGATTCTGCACCAATACCCCGTTGTGAAACACCGTAACGTAGGCAGGGTGAATAACTGTTCCTTTGTCACTGAATACTGGAGCTGTATACACGACATCATAGGTTTGCCACTCTCCCGGCTTGCGGCTCGCATTCACGAGCGGCGCTGTTTGCTTATAAATAGCTCCTGCCTGTCCATTAGAATAGGTCGCGTTGTTGTAGCTATCTAAAATCTGCAATTCGTAACGGTTCTGGAGAAAGAGTCCCGAGTTACCTCGACCCTGCCCTTCACCTTTTACTTCTACCGGCGTACGAAATTCGAGGTGCAATTGGAAATTCTCAAAGCTATCGCGGGTAATAATGTCCCCTCCGGCTGCGACAGTCATTGCCCCATCGGCCACCGTCCAATGGGCAGCAGAACCATCAGGTTTAGACCATGCACTCAGATCGCCACCGCTAAAAAGAATTTCTGCATCCGAGGGAGCACTAAATGCATACATCTGCGCTTCCGCGGAAGTAGCGGGCACACTCACTATCGGCACATCGAGGTACTGCTCCGTGACGCGCGGGTCCATCTTTTCGCCTGCTTCAAAAGCAGGATTGTGTTGAGCGTGTGCTGTTTTGGCGAAAGCTGAAAAGAGCGCTAGCAAAAGGAGATATCGCATAGGGGAAAGCTACGCATCCAGGCCCAGTATAGCACGATTGGCAGCCTCATCTACACCCGAATCGGCAAAGTCATCGAAGGCTTTATCAGTAGCCTCAATAATGTGCTGCGCGATAAACGGCGCTCCCTCAGCCGCTCCTTGACGCGATGATTTGAAGGCGCATTCCCACTCCATCACCGCCCAGCCATCAAAGCCGTACTTGGTAAGCCGCGTGAAGATGCCACCAAAGTCAACCTGCCCATCGCCGAGACTCCTGAAGCGACCCGGCCTGTCTTGCCAGCCATCATAGCTCCCGTACACCCCCGCGCGGCCACTCAACTCGAACTCAGCATCCTTGACGTGAAAAGCCTGAATGCGCTCGTGGTAAATGTCGATGAACTGCAAGTAGTCCATGCACTGAAGCACAAAGTGACTCGGATCATAAAGTATGCAAGCGCGATGATGCCCATCTACCTCCTCGACGAAGCGCTCGAAGGTGACGCCATCGTGCAGGTCCTCCCCGGGGTGAAGCTCGTAGCACATGTCTACGCCCACCTCATCGCAGAGCTCGAGCAGGGGTAGCCAACGCTCGGCGAGTTCGGCAAATCCGGTTTCCACCAATCCCGCAGGGCGCTGCGGCCAGGGATAAACGTAGGGCCACAGCAGGGCGCCAGAGAAGGTGGCATGTGCGCTGAGGCCAAGGTGACCGCTCGCGCGAATAGCCTGCTTCACCTGCTCGGTAGCCCACTGCTGACGAGCTGCTGGCTTGCCACGGACTTCCTGCGGCGCGAATCCGTCAAATAGCTGATCGTATGCCGAATGCGAGGCAATCAACTGCCCCTGAAGGTGCGTACTCAGCTCGGTGATTTCTAAACCGTGCGCGCTAATGCGGCCCTTCAACTCGTCACAGTAGTCCTTGCTGCTAGCAGCGAGGTCGAGATCGATTAAGGCTGCTTCCCACGTAGGAATTTGCACGCCTTTGTAGCCCAGCTCAGCCATATAGGCGCAGATGCCATCGAGCGTATTGAAGGGAGCCTCTGCACCCATAAATTGCGCGAGGAATACGGCAGGGCCTTTAATCGTCTTCATCGGCAAAAGGTACTAGTTGGGTGCGAACGCAAAGGGGACCAGCACCTTCACCTCAGCTGGCTGACCGTTGACCAGGCCTGGCCGCCAAGCTGGCATTTGCTCGAGTATGCGTCGACACTCCTGAGCGAGAGGTTCGCATAAGCCATTGACAATGTGCACATTGGCTACCCGACCCTGTGCGTCGATGAGAATGCTCGCATTGACGCGACCGCTGATGCCGTATTCGCGCACCACAGCGGGATACTCTATATTGTCGAGGATGTACTGACTGGCGGCGAGTCCACTCAGTCGGGCGCGTTCGCTGATTGGCAGATTGGGGTCGCAGGTACCGAAGCAGGGAAATTCGTCGACGATAGCTCTGCCGCGCCGAGCCTCGAATTCGGCGGGAGGAAGTTCGGTATAGCGCTCGCCCAGTATCGAATTGCCTTTATCGACGACGACGCCTGTGGTATCGTACATCACATACGGACCCAGTTCTTCGCCGCCTTCAAATGCAAAGCTCGACTTTAGCTGGCCGTTGGGGTAATTTTCAATCCACTCACCGACGCGGAGGCCGTAGTCGTAGGTGCCAGTGATCAGTATCTGCTCATTGCTCGTGGTCTGGTAGGAGCCGTCTAACACGCCCTCCTTATAGTAACCTTTAACTTCGGCCCGCCCATCGTCGCTGTAGATAGCAAAAGGTCCGTCGAGCACTTTGAGTCCGCGATCTTGGTAGGTGTAGTAGCCGGTGAGGGCCCCTGTTTCGGGGAAGAATGTGCGCACCACATAGCTCATGCCTTGGCGGCTCACTACGTAGTGGTACCAAGTTTTCAGCACCCGTTCGCCCGGCTCGGCTTCATAGGTATGTGCTTCCGCAAAACGCGTATCGGATTGGTGAAAGCGCTGACCTACCGCGCTCAGCGCGCAGCTTGCCACCGCTACAAGCAGAACAACTTTCATCATGGGGAAGCAAATATCGGGAAACAGAGTTTAGACCTCCACCCAAACATTGCCCTCCATGCTGCTCTTTACCACAGCCTCGATAAACCTCATGCCGCGTAGCCCTTCCGCCACGCTAGGATAATCGAGCCGCAGTGCATCGCCTAGCTCTTCTCCACTATGTACGCGAATGGCCTGCGCTACACCTTTATAAATATTAGCAAAGGCTTCGAGAAAACCTTCTGGATGACCAGCCGGAAGTCGTGTTGCAGCCTGCGCTTGTGGACTAAGTTGTCCAACACCTGTACGCGCGATGGTGGCGGGTGCATCGAGAGCTGTCAATCTTAGTGTATTGGGCTCCATCTGCCGCCACTCCAAACCGCCCTTGTCGCCATAGACCCGCAGCTTGAGTGCATTTTCCTCGCCGACAGCAATTTGGGAGCAGAAAAGCAAACCTTTTGCACCACCCGCAAAGCGGAGCAAGACCGAGGCATCATCATCTAGCTCGCGCCCAGCAACCATGCGGTTGGTCTCGCTGAGCAGGGTTGCTACCTCTTGCCCAATCACATAACTCGCTAGGTGTTCGGCATGTGTACCGATATCTCCGATTGCTCCGGCAGCACCCGACTTGCTCGGATCGGAGCGCCAGGCGGCTTGCTTCTGTCCAGTATCCTCGAGTTTTTGCGAAAGCCAACCCTGAGGATATTCCACCAGCACGCGGCGTATGCTACCAAGTCTGCCACTAGCCACTACATGGCGAGCATGCTTCACCATCGGATAGCCGCTATAGTTGTGGGTGAGGCCGAAGATGAGTCCAGTAGCTGCCACCTTGTCGACGAGTTGCTGAGCCTGCTCGATGCTGATGGTCATCGGCTTATCGCAAATCACATGAAACCCAGCCTCGAGTGCTGCCATAGCCGGAGCGTAGTGCAGGTGGTTGGGCGTGACGATACTCACTACATCCATGCGCTGGTGGGCAGGCAGTTTGGCCTCCTCAGCCATCATAATTTCAAAGGTGCCGTACACCCGAGTCGGCTCGAGGTGCAATTCGTGGCCTTGAGCTAAAGTCTTTGCGTGGCTCGAGCTAAAAGCCCCACACACCAACTCGTACTCATCGTCGAGGCGCGCGGCAATGCGGTGCACATTCCCGATAAAAGCTCCGGGGCCACCTCCTACCATACCCAACCGGAGCCGCCTGCCGGCAGTAGATTGTCTGCTCATGGCGGGAAGTTAAGTGGGTGCATGCGCAGTCGGGGGCTGCAAACGCGAATTTTCCCCAGCCTTACGCGACTGAGGAAATATCGCTTTTCTTAGGCCCGTGGGGTGATTTACCTCCACCCTCATAAAATTTTCCTTTGTCTACGCCTCTCGCCTCAGCACCCACAGAAGCCTCGCTCGCAGGTGTGCCTGCCAATCGGGATCGCCTCTTTCTAGCATCTTGTGTGGCGCTGGTCGTTACAGCGATGACTTTTGCCATACGAGCAGGTGTGCTGACGCAGCTCGGCGATGAGTTCGGACTCGACAATCAGTCGCTAGGCTATATCAATGCCATGGCTTTCTATGGCTTCCCCATCGCCATGATGTTTGGCGGCTTGCTCTACAATCGGGTTGGGCCCAAGATCATGATGTGGATTGCCTTCATCGCGCACCTGCTTGGCTTGGTGCTCACCATTGCGGCGGGGGGCTACTGGGGTTTGATGATTTCTACTTTTTTCATCGGCTTTGCCAATGGCTCAGTGGAGGCAGCGTGCAATCCTCTCGTTGCCGATATGTACCCGGAGAAGCAGACGCAAATGCTCAATAAATTTCACGTATGGTTTCCGGGTGGAATAGTTATCGGTTCGCTGGTGGCACTCGGACTCACCAAGCTTGGATTTGCGTGGCCGGTGCTGATTGCTTCTATGCTGATACCTACTGTTATTTATGCTTTTCTCATTATCGGACAGGAGTTCCCACGCTCCGTCAATGTGGTCAATGATTTAGGTCGCAATTTTCGTGGAGTATTTTCTGGTCTATTCCTGCTGATTGCGCTGACCATGACGGTCACTGCGACTACTGAATTTGGAGCAACGCAGTGGATAGATGTCATACTTTCGAATGCAGGCGCCAATGGTATCGTTTTGCTTTTGCTTACCAGCGGCATTATGGCAACGGGGCGGTTTTTTGCAGGTCCGCTGGTGCACCGCCTCAATCCTGTGGGCGTGCTTCTGCTCTCGGCTGTACTTGCTGCGCTGGGTCTTTACTTGCTGAGCACCATTACCGGTCCACTCATTTATGTCGCTACCATCGTGTATGCACTCGGGATTTGCTACTTCTGGCCTACCATGATTGGTTTGGCAGCGGAGTACGTTCCTGAATCCGGTGCACTCGGTCTTTCTCTCGTGGGCGGCGCGGGCATGCTCGGCTCAGGTCTGTGGTTGCCCATCATCGGAGGCTGGATAGATGAACATAAAGCTGAGGCTGCTGCGGGTGGTCTCGACGCAGGAGCAGTAGATCTGTTTGCTGGTCAAGCCACGTTAGATCAGATTATGGTTTTTCCACTGGTGCTCATCGCTGTATTTGCAGTGCTGTATTTTCTTGTAAAAGACAAACAAACTGCTTCTCAGCGGGCCACTGGTCAGAAATTAGCGACTCCTGCATCTGCTAGATAAATGTTCTATCAGCATCAGCCCCAGAAGTGTTCAGCTTTCGCCAAAACCTCACCTTTCATGCTGAGGTATTTCACTCTCCGCTCATCGCGGAATAATTTGCCACCATGTTAATCATCAAGCAACTCCTAATTTTTCTTGCCTGCAGTTGGCTGTGTTTATCTTGTAATGATTCACCAGAGACTCAGGAGACTGTAGCAGAAACTCCAGAGCTAGCCACACCAGAAGTTGAGGCACCTCAGCGCTTTGAGGGACCATTAAAAATGAGTCTAGCACAGTGGTCTTTGCACCGCGCATATCTCGAAGAGGGGGAAGATCCGTACAACTTTGCAGCTGACGCCAAGGCGCTGGGCTTTGAGGGAGTAGAGTATGTAAGTGGAATTTATGCTGATGATATAAAGTCGGGCAGCGAACACGGTAAATCGGTAATGGAACTCATGAGTAAACTCGATGCCAAGGCCCGAGCGGCAGGGGTGGAGGAGGTGCTAATCATGATAGATGGCGAAGGCGATCTCGGCAACTCAAACGAGCTAGAGCGCCTGCAGGCGGTAGAGAATCACAAGCACTGGATAGATGCAGCCTGGGGAAGTGGAATTCCAACTATTCGCGTCAATGCAGGAGGTCAGGGATCAAAGGCAGAGGTCAAAACTCAGGCAGTCAAAAGCTTGCGCGAATTGGGTGCTTATGCTCAGCCTAAGGAAGTCAATGTTGTTGTCGAAAACCATGGCGGCTACTCTTCCGACCCAGTGTGGCTAGCTGATGTCATGGCTACTGTTGGGCTGCCTAATGTTGGCATATTGCCCGACTTTGGCAACTTCTGCCGCAAACATGCGCCTGGTGATTGGTCTAACTGTCTCGACCGCGTACCTAGCGACAGTACCTACGCTGCTGTAGCGATGTGGATGCCATATACCCATGCGGTGAGCGCTAAATCCTATGCCTTCGATGCAACTGGCGAGGAGACCTCTATCGACTATGCGCGCATGCTCGATACTGTGAGGACGTACGGCTACCGCGGCTTTGTTGGGGTAGAATATGAAGGCACTGAGCTGCCCGAGCGGGAGGGGATAGTTGCGACGAAGCGCTTGTTGGAAAGATATTAGGGCCTCCGGCGGGGAAGCCTCCGGCGGGGAGGCCTCCGGCGGGTGGCCTGCGGCGCTGCAGATGGGATGGATTTGCCTCCGGCGGGATGCCTGCGGCGCAAGAACGTGCCTGCACCGCAGTAAAAGTAGACGTCGTTCTACCGAGCTACCCAAATAGATATGTACTCAAAATGCCGCGGCTCTTCCTGCGCGGTAGGACGACGTCAGCCGGACTGTGAGAAATGGGAAGTGGGAGGTGGGAAGTGGGAAGTGGGAAATGGGAAGTGGGAAGTGGGAAGTGGGAAATGGGAAGTGGGAAATGGGAAGTGGGAAATGGGAAGTGGGAAGTGGGAAATGGGAAATGGGAAGTGGGAAATGGGAAGTGGGAAACGGGAAATGAGAAGTGAGAGCCTAATCACCTACATCCCCTCATTCACCTCCACTGATTCGCCCGCTTATTCTGCTCTGCAAGCGATGCGGTTTCTGCGATGCGTTTAGCTCTAGTGGCGGGACGTTTAGCTGTATAAATCCACTCCAAAATGCCTCGTTTCACTGAGGGTGGGAAGGCTTCCCAATGGCTGCGGGCATGTGGGGTTTTGGCGAAAGCTGCTGCTAAATCAGCGTGAATGACGAGCTCATCCACATCATTGAGCGCATCCCACTGGCCATGGGTTTTGGCGTAAGCTACAAGGGCCTCTCCAGCAGGTCGCAGTCTACCCTCAGCACGTAGCCGAGCAATAATAGCCTTATTTACAGCACTCCAGTTGCTTTTGGGATTTCTGGGGCTAAAACGCACTTTATAGCGCTTGTCATCGATCTTGTTTGGCAGGCTATCCACCCAGCCAAAAGCAAGAGCCGTGGCAACGACTTCCTTAAAATCAAGCTCAGGCAAACCGCTCCCTTTCTTGCCAAGTACAATCCAGGTACTGCCCGCCTGCTCATGATGTTGCTCCAGCCAGGCTTCCCAAGCTGCGAGCGATTCGGGCTGAAACGATGACATAAGCTACTGGTCGACTTTACTGGAGAATTAACAATCAGCCGTAGAGCTAAATATTGCCTGCCTGCACCGGGAATCAACACCATATCAGCGGCACGATGTGTAGCTTCCCACCGTGACGCCTACCAAGCACGAAGAAGATTACCTCAAATGCCTGCTGCACGCCATGCCAGAGGATGCGACGGCAATGGTGGGGACTAATCTCGTGGCCACCACGCTTTCAGTAGCGCCAGCCTCAGCCAACAGCATGCTGAAAAAACTGCGCACAAAGGAACTCGTGCACTTCAAGCGGCACGGGCAGTGGGGGCTCACCGTACTAGGGCGACGCTTAGCAATTGGACTTTTTCGGCGACACCGGCTGTGGGAAACCTTCCTCGCAACCAGACTCGGATTTTCTGATGAAGAGGTGCACGAAGTCGCAGAACAACTCGAACACGTGCGCTCAGAAAAGTTGATCGAGCGACTCGACCACCTGCTGGGCCTGCCTACCCACGACCCACACGGCGAGCCAATCCCCAATGCGGATGGAACGTGGAGATCGTGAACCAACATGCCCTGCAACTGCGCACCGAGCTTCAAGGATTTGAACAGCAAAGCATGGGAGGAGATTTCGGCTTGCTGAGCTAGCCGCTGATTGGGTTGGGGAGTGGCATGAAAATCCTCAGCCACAGTTCATTATTCCACTCTCAGGCGGATGGTTTGTCGAAACCCAAGTCGGCAAACCCGTGGAAATAGGCGAAGGCGAAATCCCACGGAGCGCCATGCCAGTTGATGATCATTCAGCTGCTCGATAAGAAGTATGTCGGAGCCAAACCTGGCGCAATTACGCAGCAGAAGTAGGGATTGCCGGTAGCAGAACTGCGGCGACCGATATCCGGCCACCTCGCGCTACCAGGTAACGCCGAAGCTTATTCTCCACCCGCTGTGCACAGTCTTTATGCTGCTTTCAGAGCCCCAAAAGTCTTGTGTAATTCTTTCGCGGCTGGTCAGCCAGCCAAAGCCTAAAGTGCCGCGCAAAGCCGATCTGCGGGTGGGCGGCGTGAGCAGAGTAAGCTGACCTCCGTAAAGTAAGCCATTGTAATCATCAATAGGGGCAAAAACATTCCCTCGCCCGAGGTTGCTAATCGACCTGCCGATGAGAAAGTGCGCTCCTAGCGGAAAATCCCAGCCGCGGACTTTGGTAACTGGGCGGTAACCTACGCGCAGCGCAGGGGTTAGCGTCACTGCTCCAGTCTCGGTTTGCACGAGTGCGGCTCCTAGACTCCAGCCGAGCGGCGCCACGTACTCAAAGCCAAATTGTGAGGTAAACGCATTGCACCTACAGGGACTTTCCTCGCCCCAGCTGGTTGCGCCAAGCGTTAAATCGATTTGCCAAATGCCGCGATCAATAGAATCCTTGCGAGCAGCTCTCTCCTTTGCACGTACAGAAACTGGCAAATCGGGAGCCGACTGAGCAAAACTCAGCGTGGGGAGCAAAAGCACGAGCACGCACAGGGACAAGCACTTCAGCGGCTCAACTAAGGACACAGGCTAAGGTTGAATACAGTTCTGTGCACTCAGCCGCGAGACCAAAGAGATCAGGTGGTCATCCTGTAAATCAAACTGACTCAGGTGGTCATCTCCTACACTCAGCAGTACTGTGCCGCTTGAGTAGGGCAACACTGCCACATCGGTCATGGCATCAGCATCATACACCTGCCGCTCACGTTGAGCAAGCTCTTGCACTGGTCCACCAGCAAGATCAAACACCCGCAGGCCGGCCTCACCATCGCATACATATATCCAGCCTTCGTACAGTGCTACTCCACGTGGGTTGGTCATATCCACTCGCGTCAGTTCTACCGGAGAAGTTTTGTCTTCCATATTGAGCACGTACATCAAATTAGAAGACTCTTGTCCGCAGCTGAAGCCATCACGCACGGTGACCACAGCGATATCGCCTTCGACAGACACTGGATCGCAGCCAGTAAAGTGACGGAAGAGGCTCACGAATTGTGGTTCATCGCGGTTGGCCAATGAAAAGGTGAACATGCCTCCCTGTGCGCCGATGTACAGGAAATCCTCCTGAACGAGGATTGTCTCCATACCCCAACCTTGCGATACATTGCTAAGGAGACTGAGGGTGCCTTCGTGGATCGAGTAGGTGGTCAATCGTGAGGTGCCAATAACGTAGAGCCTATTGCCGCTAAAGGCCATACGGGTGATGCTTCCCGCTGTATTAACTGTAGGTGGCCCGGCTGACCCAGCACCGTCTACATTAGCAAACCGTACATCACAGCTAGTGCATCCGCCCCAGCCGCCGCGGACACTCCCATCACAGCTTTCTTGAAATTCAACCTCTTGCAGCTCATATCCTATTACGAGTTGATCGCTGTCGACGGGAAGTGAGGCTTCATCGAGGAGAAAGTTGGGCGTAGAAGCAACCATACGCACGCTCTCGAGCCCTGTAAACTCCAGTGTTACGAGGTCGGCATAGCTGTTGGCTACCATCAAACCTTCCACAAAAGCCATTTGCGTTGCTCCGGGAATTCGGAGAAACTTCACGTTGATGGGATTGCTCGGATTGCTGTTGTCGAGGATATGAAAGCCTTCGTTTAGGCGGTTCATGAAAATATAATCGCCGTATGCATAGATGCCGCCGCCAACGCACAGGTCGATGGGCTCTTCCAAACCTATAGAATCCTGCACGAGTGCGCGGTTGAGCGTCACGGGCACAGAAGCCATTTGCGTCCAGGTTTGCTCGCAGCTGTCTTTTTCACAAGCTGTCGCCAAAACCACGAAGGACATGAGCAGAAAGAAAGAGATATTTTTCATAGCCTTACAACGTTCGTGAAGCTGCTAATGCTGCGTCGCCCCTTACTATTTAGCGCGTCAAGTACATGCTGCGCTCGCTGTGCAACTTACGGAAAAACGGGTCTGTCAGATCTTTCACGAAGCGAATCTCTTCGCCTGTCGACTTCATTTCTGGCCCCAGCTGCTTGTCCACGTGCGGAAACTTATTGAAGCTGAACACCGGCACCTTGATAGCGTAGCCCTGTGGTCGTGGATCAATAAAAATATCCTTCAGCTTTTTGTAGCCTAGCATCACGTGAGTGGCATGCTTGAGGTATGGCTCTTGGTAGGCTTTGGCGATAAAGGGTGTCGTACGCGAAGCACGGGGATTGGCTTCGATCACGTAGACCTGACCATCCTTAATAGCAAATTGTATATTGATTAGCCCGACAATCTGTAGGTCCCGCGCCAAGGTTTCGGCGTACTCCTTCATCGTTGCCAGCTCCTCCACCGTCAGCGAGTAAGCTGGCAGTACAGCTGCAGAATCTCCTGAGTGAATTCCCGCTGGCTCGATGTGCTCCATGATGCCCATCACGTGCACATCTTCACCGTCGCAGATTGCATCAATTTCAGCTTCTTTTGCGCGGTCGAGGAAATGATCGATGAGCACCTTGTTGTTGGGCATGTGCTTATAGATGCTCAACACGTGGCGTTCGAGTTCAGCGTCATTGATGACGATGCGCATCCGCTGACCGCCAAGCACATAGCTCGGCCTCACCAGCACCGGATAGCCGACTTCATTGGCCACCCGCTTGGCTTCGTCTACATCATCGGCAACGCCATAGGGAGGATATGGAATGCCAAGAGCCTTTAAGCGGTCGGAGAAGCGGCCACGGTCTTCAGCCAAATCCATGGACTCGTAGCTGGTGCCGATAATCTTGACGCCCTTTTTCTCGAGTTTTTCTGCGAGTTTAAGGGCTGTTTGGCCGCCCAACTGCACGATCACACCTTCCGGCTTTTCATGGTCGAGTATCGCCTCGAGATGTTCCCAAAACACGGGCTCGAAGTATAACTTGTCGGCTACGTCAAAGTCGGTAGAAACGGTCTCCGGATTGCAGTTGACCATGATGGTCTCGTAGCCAGCTTCTTTGGCGGCGAGTACGCCATGCACGCAGCAGTAATCGAACTCGATGCCCTGGCCAATGCGATTGGGACCAGAGCCTAAAATCACTACTTTTTTGCGCTCAGTAACGACCGATTCATTCTCGACATCGAAGGTGGAGTAGAAGTAATTGGTGTGACTGGCAAATTCAGCCGCACAGGTATCTACCATTTTGTATACGCGTCTTACGCCCAGTGCCTCGCGCTGTTGCTTGACTTCTTCTTCGCTCGTATTTAGCACATAGGCAATCTGCAAATCCGAGTAGCCAAGCCGCTTGAGCCGGATCATGTGCGGCGCATCGATGGCTGCGGCAGACCTCAATTTATCCAGCTCGGCCTCAGCATCGACGAGCACCTTTATCTGGTTGAGAAACCACTTATCGATCTTGGTCAACTTGTGGATTGTACTCACCGGAATACCCAGATTCATCGCATCCTTTATGCGAAAGAGGCGATCATCTTGGGCACGCTCTAGTCGCGCCAGCACATCATCTATACGCACAAAAGGTTTGGCATCGGCACCAAGGCCCGCTCTACCATCCTCCAAGCTTTGACAGGCCTTTTGGAGCGCCTCCAGAAAGGAGCGGCCAATTCCCATTACTTCCCCGACAGATTTCATCTGCAAGCCCAATTCGGGATCAGCTCCTGGAAACTTGGAGAAGTTCCAGCGTGGAATTTTCACAATTACATAGTCGAGGGTTGGCTCGAAATAGGCGCTCGTGGTCTTGGTAATTTGATTTTTCAGCTCATCGAGGTGGTAGCCGAGGGCGAGTTTGGCGGCAACCTTGGCAATAGGATAGCCAGTTGCTTTGGAGGCCAAGGCTGAGGAGCGGCTCACACGTGGGTTGATCTCGATAACGATCAACTCTTCTGTTTCGGGGTTTTGTGAAAACTGAATATTACAACCTCCAGCGAAGTTGCCGAGCGAGCGCATGGCTAGGATAGCCTGATTGCGCATGTCTTGATAAGCTTTGTCGCTCAGCGTCATGGCTGGTGCTACCGTGATGGAGTCGCCTGTGTGGATGCCCATCGGGTCGAAGTTCTCCACGGTGCAAATGATTACAACGTTGTTGTTGGCATCGCGCAGGAGCTCGAGCTCGAATTCTTTCCAGCCGAGTACAGCTTGCTCCACGAGCACCTCGTGGGTAGGGGAGGCGTCTAGGCCGCGCCGCAGTGCCTCGTCAAACTCTTGGGGTGTATGGCAAAAGCCTCCACCGTAGCCACCGAGGGTATAGCTCGGTCTGATCACGAGCGGGAAGCCAATCCGTTGCGCGGCTTCTTTACCTTCGAGAAAGGAATTCGCAATTTTGCTCGTAGCTACACTGAGCCCGATGTCGATCATGTGCTGCCGAAAAGCTTCCCGATTTTCGGTGAGTTCGATAGCGGCGAGGTCGACTCCGATGAGCTTCACATTGTGCTTGTCCCACAGTCCCACTTTACCGGCATCGATGGCGAGGTTGAGAGCTGTCTGGCCACCCATGGTAGGTAGCACGGCATCAAAGGCTTGTTCGGTCAAGATTTGATCGAGACTCTCCACAGTGAGCGGCCGCAGGTAGATATAATCGGCCGTCACCGGGTCGGTCATGATGGTGGCCGGATTCGAATTGACTAGTCCTACGGTGAGGCCTTCTTCCTTGAGCGACTTCGCAGCCTGGGTGCCGGAGTAGTCGAACTCACAGGCTTGGCCAATGATGATCGGCCCGGAGCCGATGATAAGGACGGATTTTATCGATTGGTCTTTCGGCATAGCATCGGGGCAAATCGGCGCGAATGTAGGTCAAGCTGCGCCGGAATTTTGCCCACCTGCTAATTCACCATGGCATCGCGAATAGCTTTGGAGTACACCTCCTCGGTGAGTTGGCCTTTCACTCCCTGCTCATCGATTGGCGTAGTACGTCTGCGAATAAAAGTTAGCGTGCCTGTGCTGAGTGGCCAATCAGCAACGGTTTCGCGCGCAAACCTGAACTCGCCTCCCTGAGTGGTTGGGCCGAGTAAGGTGCCGAGCCTTGCGTCGCTATCATCGGGCTCGAAAAGCACCGACAGCGTTTCGTTTTCGCCTAGCATATCGTTTTTGTCGGTGCTGTACACCGTAAAGCCGAAGTTGTGAGTCGGACTCGGCCCCATTATTAGCGAATCGAAAGGTCGTAATGTTCCAGGTATGCTCACCTGCTCACCTTCAGCATTGGGAAAGGTAAAGCGCACATCTCCAGGCTGGGTACTAGACAGTTCGGTGCGGTAGCGCACCCACTTCTCGTTGCGGAGATCGGAAGGCAGGTTGCTCCCCATAAAAGCTATGCCCGTCTCCACGAGATAGGCGCTGTCAAGACCGGTGGTACTGTCACGCAAGCTGAGTTTAGCCTCGGCGGTATAGGTTTTTTCAATGGCTTGGTAGCGGTAGTAAAGGTCAGCTGCCACATAGCGCGTCGAGGCAGGTTCTGTTTGGCAGCCGAAGCAAATCAGCGTGCCCAGTGTCAGTAAAATGATACTCCGTTTCATCCCGGCAAAGCTAGCCTCTCTCGCCACCTTGCACCCATGAAGCATATAGGTTGCGTACTTATAACCGATGATGTGCATGAGGTTTTGCCGAAAGGCCTCCGAGCTTTAGGCTATACGCTCGATTACGAGCCGCACATCTCCCTGAATGAAGTTCGGGCTCGTATCAGCCAGTATACAGGGCTCATCATTAACTCCAAGATTTTGGTCGACCGGGAGCTGCTCGATGCCGCCGATCAACTGAGGTGGGTAGGTCGATTGGGGTCTGGGTTAGAGATTGTCGATTCAGCTTACGCCAAAACACGTGGTGTCGCCATTCTCGCGAGTCCTGAAGGCAATGCTCCCGCTGTTGGTGAGCACGCGCTCGCGATGCTGCTTGCCTTAGCTACTAAGCTGTGTCGTGGTGATCGTCAGGTGCGCTCGAACAGCTGGGACAGGGAGGCGGCTCGAGGCTGGGAGCTGAAATACCGCACTGTGGGTATTATCGGCTATGGCCACACGGGTCCAGCTTTCGCCAAAACACTACGCGGCTTCGAAAATCGTATCCTTGCTTATGATAAATATCGCCCTGCGTTTACGGTGCAAACGCCTTGGGTAGAGCCAGCTGAAACGGCACAGCAAGTTTTGCGCGAAAGCGATATCATCAGCCTCCATTTGCCCCTCACGCCCGAAACCATTGGCTATCTCGGTCGGGCTGAACTCGAATCTCTACGAGTCGGAGCGGTGGTCATCAACACCTCTCGTGGCCGTGCCATTGACTTAGAAGCACTGGTCCAAGCCTTGGAAACGGGGCATTTGGGTGGCGCATGCCTGGATGTGTTTCCGAATGAAAAACCCGACACATTTAGTCGAGAGGAGGAGGCAATCATGGGTCGACTTACAGCGCTCGATAATGTCATTTTAAGTCCACATGTAGCCGGGTGGACGGTGGAAAGCAAGCGTGCGTTGGCGCAGATTGTCCTTGAACGGGTGGCGAAACTCTAGCCGCTGCACCCGAAAAGGTCCGCTGGGCGTCAACCATGCACCTTTAGAGTGTCGTGTCGTTGGCAAACAAATGCACTCACGTCTCACAACACGGTGATGTTTAGTTATCATTGCACCCACAGGTGCATCCAGTGGTGCACATGACCCTTTTTCTCGCTGTAGCGCTGCATGCATCGAGAAACGTTGGAGACGCACTTACAACACCTACTCTCACCGCAGCCAGGATATCGACTACGTATGACTCGTACTTTACTCGCTAGCCTTCTTGTGCTATTTGGCTGCCTCACCCTGGCAGCACAACAATCTATTGTCGGAACAATCCTCGATGAGGAGGGCGAACCTGTAATCGGTGGCAACGTCAAAGTCTACAACGGCGACAGCTATGTGACTGGAGCAGCTAGCGACTATGACGGCCGTTACGAAGTGCAGGTAGACCCTGGCACGTACAATATTGAATTTTCCTATGTAGGCTACACCAACCGCCGCATCACCGATTTTCGGGTGCTCGGCGGTGAGGTGAATAAGCTCGACATGAAGTTCGAGGATGCGGGCGTGATGCTCGACGATGTCGTCGTCGTTGCCTATAAAGTAGATCCCATGAAAGTGGACGAGACCACCCAGGGTACCACGCTCACCTCCGATGACGTGAAGCAACTCGGCACGCGCAACATCAATGCTATCGCCTCACTCGGCGCCGGAGCTACTTCTTCTGATGAGGGCGAGGCGGTAAGTATCCGTGGCGGTCGTACAGACGGCACTCAATATGTGATTGACGGTATTCGCGTCACAGGGGGTGGCCTTCCACCTGAGACAGAAATTGAGCAGATTCAGGTGGTAACTGGAGGTGTGGAGGCAAAGTATGGTGACCTCTCTGGTGGATTGATTAACATCACGACTAAAGGCCCTTCAAGTGCATTCCGTGGCTATGTCGAGGCAGAGACTTCGAAGTTCCTTGATCCTTACAACAACAACCTGGTAGGACTGAGCCTCTCGGGTCCCATCTTCAAGCGTGCCCTCACCGATGGCTCGCAGCAGACGGTGCTTGGCTATCGCTTCAGCGGGCGCTACACCTACCAAGAGGATGATGATCCACCAGCGACAGACATTTTCCGCATTACTGAGGGCACCAAGAACGAGCTGCAGGCTAATCCAATTCAACGAGTTGGTGAGTCTATTGTACCGAGTGCTGCATTTCTCGAAGGTGAAGACGTGGAAGTGCTAGAGGCGCGGCCGTTTGAGGAATTCGAACGCATCGACATTACCGGTAAATTAGACGCTCGTCTCACTGACGCTATTGACCTCACCTTTACCGGCAATTATGCAGACCGTAGTAATCAGTTTACCCCGGGAGGTGGATCAGTCACCCAAGATAACTGGAGGTTGCTAAATGCGCACAACAACCCATATGATTTAAATACCACAACGCGTGGTAATCTTCGCTTCCGTCACCGACTAGGTGCCCAGGGTGGAGCTGCCGATACGAGTTCGCTCATTAGCAATGCCTTGTATAGTCTGCAAGTGGGCTACCAGCGTACTGAGCAGTTGCAACAGGATCAACGCCATGAAGATCGCTTCTTCGACTATGGGTACATCGGCCAATTCGAGTTTGAGGATACCCCGCAGTATGCCTCGGAGCTCATTGTCAATGATAGTGTTATTGAGACGAGAATTACCCATACGGGATACAGTCCCATCTTCACCAACTTCATCCCTGGCAATGAGAACCCAACCCTTGCCAACTACAATAAGCTCGGTCGTGAAAATGTTGAAGGCTTAGACATTGAAGATTATATAGCCCGAAACGGTCAAGTCTCCAATATTATAAGTGAGGGCACTTACTCCCTTCACACGAACATTGGGGAGATCTATAACCGCTACGAAAAGGAACAGAATGATCTGATCACGTTCAATCTTCAGACACAGTTTGATTTGCGTCCAGGTCGAGGTAGGTTAGGAACACATAACGTGCAGCTTGGACTTTTGTATGAGCAGCGCATCAATCGACGCTATGTATTGCTGCCTCGTTCTTTGTGGATCACTGCGCGTCAGCTGGCCAATGCACCACTTCAGGGCATTGATACCGCGTCGGCACCAATTGCTACGTTTGATACAGTCGTCTTTAATGAAGAACTGGGAGTCAACGAGACGGTAACAGTTGAACAATATGGTCGCTTCTTTAATCCAGTAAGTCTCAACTCTGATAGTCGCTTCTTCAACGCAGTCCGAGAAGATCGTCCTGAAGGACAAGTCGATTATATAAATATCGAAGGTCTTCGGCCTGAAGACCTCGATATTGGCATGTTCTCCGCAGCGGAAGCAACTTCCAACCAGAACTTGCTTTACTACGGCTACGATTACACCGGACAGGAGGTAAGCAGCAATTTTGCTTGGGAAGATTTCTTCACGCAGAGAAATGATGATGGGCAGCGTACCTTTCCAGTAGCTCCTATTCAGCCAATCTACTTTGCTGGATACTTACAGGATAAGTTCAATTTTAAAAACATCATCCTCCGTGCTGGCGTGCGTGTTGACTACTATGACGCTAACACTAAGGTGCTGAAAGATCCTTACGAGTTGTACGACATTCAAACTGTTGATCAATTCGACTTTAATCCAGATTTTGTTCTGCCAGCCAATATTCCAGGTGACGCTAAGGTCTATACCGAGACTTCTGGTGGCACGGACGTTAAAGCTTTTCGTGTTGATGATACTTGGTTTACAGCTAATGGCCGTCAAGTCAATCAGCCTAACGAGATCTTTACAGGCACCCAAAATGCTGCCTTTGTTGATGACAATGCTAATCCTGGCGCAGCAGATCCTGAAGACACAGATATCCTCCGTGGTCAGAACTACATACGGTCCTCTGATTTTGATGTTGACGCAAGCTTTGAAGACTATGAAGCACAGATCAACTTCATGCCACGCCTTGCCTTTAGCTTCCCTATTTCGGATGATGCCAACTTTTTTGCGCACTACGACGTGCTCGTGCAGCGTCCACCAAGCAATACTGTAGCGACTGCGCTCGACTACTTCTACTGGTTTGAAAATATTTCACGCGCTGGCTTTGTGGCTAACAATCCCAATTTGAAGCCCACCCGCACGGTTGATTACGAAGCTGGATTCCAGCAGCGGATCAGTGCCAGCTCGGCACTCAAGCTCAGCTTCTTTGTGCGAGAAATGCGTGATATGATTCAGCGTCGCACCTACCTCTTCGCCCAGGGAAGTGCCAACCGCTATACCACCTACGACAACCAAGACTTTGGTACGGTGAAAGGTCTCAACTTGTCGTATGACTTACGCCGGACTGGACCTGTGAGCGTGCGTCTTAACTATGGTCTGCAGTTTGCTGACGGTACGGGCTCGGATGCAAACTCTCAGTCGGCAGCTAGCCTCAATCGGGGTAACCTGCGCACGCTTTACCCACTCAATTTTGACGAGCGTCACCGCATCAGTGGTACGATCGACTACCGCTATGGCAACAATGAAGGTCCCGAAATCCTTGGAACACATCCACTGGAAAACTTCGGTGTCAACCTCTTTGGTTCAACCGTCAGTGGCCGCCCCTACACACGTCAGCAGTTTGCTACACGGCTCAGTGGACGCGGAAATGAAGGCGACATTAACGGAGCTCGACTTCCTTGGAACATCGCACTCAACCTGCGGGTCGACAAGAACTTCGCCTTCTTCAACGAAAACGGTCGTGGCGTTGACATGAATGTGTACTTACGTGTAAGCAATTTGCTCGACCGTCGTAATATCATTGATGTCTATCCTGCAACAGGTAGTCCCACTGATGATGGCTTCTTGGTATCACCCACAGGTAGCACCCTCGTTGAAAATCAACTCAACTCCGAAGCATTTGTCCGCTCCTACCAGTGGCGTGTGCTCAACCCTAACTTCTTCAGCTTACCGCGTCGCTTGTTCATGGGCGCGAGCTTCAGCTTCTAATCAACCTTTGGTTGTTCTCTCTCAGAACTTTCCGATAAATCAGTCAACATGAGAATTTATCGCTTTGCTTCATCCGCTCTCGCGCTTGTAGCCATACTTTGTAGCCACTCCGCCTTTGCGGCCATGCCCCCCGACATGAGGGGCACGCCGATTAATACTGGTACTACTGGTGTGAGGGTCAGTGCTCGCACCGATTGTGCTCCGGGTCGCACAGACATTGATCAAGATGTCAACAACGTTCGTGCACGCCTTCAGACAGGTGGTGATGTGTGGTGGGATGGCAGCATGGGTCGATACATTGTGCCAAAGCCACCTCCGGGTGAATTAGAAGTTTCTTCAATTTTTGCGGCTGCCGTATGGCTAGGCGGCTATGATAATGCTGACAACCTTAAACTAGCGGCTCAGCAATACGGTCGTGGCAACGGAAGCTTTGACTACTGGCCCGGACCACTAGATGAGGACAGCGGAGAGATCAGTTCGTCCTCTTGCTCCAATTGGGACAAATTCTTTGTTGTCAATGCTTCGGAAGTACGCGAGCATCAGCGGCTCTTTGCAGCCTCTCTACGAGGAGAGATTACCTACACCGCCGATATGATCCCAGAGGGGGTCAAGGGTTGGCCCGGACGTGCTAATCCTTACTTCTTCGATGTACACCAATTCGAGCCTCAAACCACAGATCAAGGGCTTGCAGGCTTCTACGAGTACTGTGATGATGATGGCAACTGCAACATCGATAACATATATGATCCACTGCAGGGTGACTATCCGATTATTGAAATTGAAGGTTGCACCGACTTCTACAATCCAATTGAAGATTTCCGAGACGCTCCTCAATTCCCAGACCAAATGATCTTTTGGGTCTACAATGATAATGGGAATGTCCACGAACAGTCAGTAGGTAGTGAACCGCTGCAAATGGAGGTACAGGTACAAGCCTTTGCTTACTCCACAAATGATGCGCTTAACAACATGACCTTCCAGCGGTACAAGCTGGTAAATCGAGGTAGGGATCTTCTTACGGATACCTACTTCGGTATCTGGATCGATGGCGACTTGGGCTGTTCTGAGGATGACTACATTGGTTGTGATACAACTCGCTCCCTAGCATACTACTACAATACTGATCCTATAGACGGTTCTGCAGGCGCCACCTGCAGTGGTGTAAACACGTATGGTTCCGATGTTCCACTTATTGGAATAGATTATTTTCGAGGTCCAAAGGAGGTTATTGAGCTGCCTGATACCACTATCGAGCGCGAGCTTGGGATGTCTTCCTTTACCTACTTCATTCGCCCTGATTTAGCACCTCTCGCGAGCATGTCAGATCCGCGTATGCCTGGTGAGTATTATGCGTTGTTGACCGGTAGCTGGAAAGATGGCACGGCCTATACCGCAGAGGGCACAGGCTATCAAACTAATGGCTTTGAGACGAAGTTTGTGTTTCCCTCCCCACCTCGTGCAAGTGGCCCCGATGTTTGGTCAATGTGTTCTGAAAACTTAGGGGAGTCAGACCGCCGCACGATTCAGGCTTCTGGACCATTTAAGCTTAACCCCGGTGATGTTAATGAGCTGATTATCGGTGTGCCCTGGATTGCAGACGAAGAGACTTATCCATGCCCACTGCTGGATCGCTTACTCGCAGCAGATGATTTGGCACAGAACCTCTTCGACGCTTGTTTTGACATTACCGATGGTCCTGATGCTCCAGATGTCGATATCATTGAGCTCGACCGTAAGCTTACGCTCGTACTTACCAATGATGAAGAGGCTTCTAACAACGCCTTTCTCAGTTACGAGGAATTAGACCTGCTCGCTCCTGATGGAGTGAGTGACAGCCTCTACCGCTTCGAAGGATACAAAGTCTATCAGCTTCGCAACGAAAGTGTATCAATTGCGGCGCTGGATGATCCTACTCAAGCTCGACTCATTGCACAGTCTGACCTCGATAACGGTGTAATGGAGCTCTACAACTGGAACACCA
Source organism: Saprospiraceae bacterium (assembly GCA_965213735.1). Lineage (GTDB taxonomy): Bacteria > Bacteroidota > Bacteroidia > Chitinophagales > Saprospiraceae > CALDTK01. The sequence goes on along the minus strand of CBDCAB010000006.1, from coordinate 2,080,450 downwards.
TTGTGAATCCGCTGGATCCATCGCGACCTGTATTTGAGCCAGAAGCTCAGGTAGAAGCTAGCAATTTTGATGAGGGTATCCAAACAGTGATTCGCATCACTACCGATCAATTTGCATCCGGTCAAGACACGCGTTTGATCAATCACAAGCCCTACTACTTCACAGTAGTATCGTATGCCTTCAACAGCTACGAAGATTTCGATCCCATTACGGTAACAGGTCAGCCACGACCCTACCTAGAAGGTCGAAACAACATCATGACATATGTCGGAGTACCACGTCCAATTACAGATGTTGTACTACCTGGTGACAACATCGGAGCTCAGGTAACTCGCCTCGATGGCGTTGGTACCAGCAACTTTTTCCTCGATCTTGCCGAAGGCGAGCGCGAGCGCTTGTTTGAGAACAGCGACTTCATGCCAGTATACCAGCGTGGTATGGCTCCGGTTGTAGCTCGAACTTACAATCCTTTTGAGTCACGTAATGGACTTTACCGCATTGAGTTCATGGATGAAACCATGGGCAACGACACACTGTCAGAAGATGGTACCTGGACGATGTACAACCAGGATGGGGATGTTGTGATAGAAGGGCAGAGCTTCACCTTCATTAATGAGCAGGTGATTGGAGAGCTGGGTGTGTCGGTGACATTAGGGCAGGTGGATGAACCCGGTAGCCGCGAGTCACCAAGCAACGGTTGCATCGGCTACGAACTCGAGGTTCTTGAAGAAGGATCTAACTGGTTTGGAGCTGTTCCTAATAGATATTCCCAGCTCATTACAGGCGATGACGATACCTTGAGCTTCTCTGTTGTAGGTGAGTCTTTTAACTTCGTTCAAAACCTGCTGGCAGATCAAACCGGTCCGACTGGGGATGAAAATGATGCTGCGGTGTTTGATAAAGATCCAGAGGCGGGTCTAACTACATGCTTTGATGATCAGTGGTATCCTTTTGGGTTGATTGCCTTTGAGAATCCTAATGCCCAACTCGGCTTGATTTCTCCCGGCTATCAACGTGGAGCTACCCGGACGCAAGATACGGCTTACCTGCGCCGCCTTAACAACGTAGATATCGTCTTCACCGACGATAAGTCTCTGTGGAGTCGCTGCGTGGTAGTCGAAACTGTGACACCCGACTTTACCGTTGTCGCAGGGCTGGAATCCGAAGGCGGAGCACAACAGTTCGATCTACGCCAGGCGCCTTCTGTCAGCAAAGAGGACGCTGATGGAGATGGAATGCCCGATCCCGATGGCGACGGTATGGGTATGGGCTGGTTCCCAGGCTATGCTATTGACGTTGAAACTGGCCAGCGCCTCAACATCTTCTTCGGTGAAAACAGCGCGATCCACTACAGCGATGATCCTTTCAGTCCCTACAATCTCGAATACGCTCGGGGTAGCGACAATGAATTAGAGTTGACGGGTCGGGACATGATTTTTAATCCGACCCAGGATATCGTTCGCCTCGGCCCTGGTATTCGAAATTTCTTCCTCTATCAGGCCATTGCGGGAGGACATCACTACATCTACGTGACAAGAGAGCCGTACGATGGCTGTGAAGAGATTCGCACACAACTTGAGATAGGTAGACCTCCAAATGTCCGCGACGCTCTCAAGAACATAACCTACTCGACGATTCCTATCCCAACGCAGCCGCTGAAGTCTTATGCTGATGGCCTGATCCCCACGGATATCGTCACCAAACTACGTGTCCAGAACGAGTTTGCCGTCGCCGAAGAGTACGACGAGAATGAGCGTTATGGTGAGGCTCCAACAGGTGTTAACCAAGGCTACCCTGCCTACGAGCTCGAATTCCGTGGTGTAGAAGCACAAGCGGTGCCGCTAGAAAAGGGCGACTCCATCCTCAGCTTCGTCAACGTAGTTCCTAACCCGTACTATGGCTACTCGGAGTACGAGATCAATGAGTTCTCTAACCTCATTCGCATCACCAATCTCCCAGCGCGGGCAGATGTTACCATCTATACGCTCGATGGCAAGTTTATCCGTCAGTACCGACGTGCTGAGACCGATCCTGGTGTCGATGTAAATCCGGATGATCTCCGGGTTAATAACCGTGCTATTCGCAGTCGGCAAATCTATCCTGATCTCGATTGGGATATGAAGAACCAGGAAGGTATTCCAGTGGCTTCTGGTGTCTACCTCATCCACGTCAATGCATTCGAGTTGGGTGAGACGACGGTAAAAGCCTTCATCATCCAGCGTGCCTTCGACCCTGCTGGACTTTAATCCTCCCACAGCTTTCACGAACTGGCGCGTAGCAAGCAGCTACGCGCCAGCTCCTTAACCGAAACGCGCATGCGCAACCTTTACACACTCATACTACTTTTTGCGGGTTTTGCAACTGCATACGCGGGCAATCCCGACCGCCAGGGTGAAGCTGGTGCTTATGAGCTGTTGCTCAATCCATTTGCTCGATCAGCTGGGCTCGGCTCTATGACTACAGCTAATGTGGCTGGCGCCGAGGCAATGAGAATTAACGTTGCAGGCCTAGGACGTGCCAATGCGACTGAGATTACCCTGGCTAACATGCAGTACCTCGTCGGCACCGACATTAACATGAATGCACTCGGTATCGCCGCACCTCTCGGCAATGGCCAAACCATTGGCGTTACCATTGCTGCACTGGCATTTGGGGAAATCCGTCAAACCACAACCAATAATCCTGAAGGCACCGGCTCAACATTTAGCCCAACCTTCTTCCATATCGGTATCGGCTACGCAAAGACTTTCGAAGAGCGCATCAGTGTTGGATTTGGCCTCCGCTTCATATCCGAGTCGATCTTTAATGCAAGCGCCACCGGATTCGCATTTGATGCAGGTGTGCAGTATGTAAGCGGGGAGAATGATGATTTTAAGCTCGGTATATCACTGCGCAACATCGGTCTGGGTATGAAATTCTCCGGCGACGGTATCAGCGAGCAGTTTCTCGAGCCGACAGATGAACGCTACCGAATTACCGGAAACCAGCGGGTGGCGGATTTTGACTTGCCATTTCAGTTGAATATCGGCGTGAGCTATGATGTAGCCCTCGATGCCGAGCGGCAGAACATGATCACCCTCGTGGGTAATTATACCTCAAACGCTTTTTCACGCGATAACCTCGGTGCAGGTGTAGAGTACGGCTTCCGCAACTTGTTCATGGTTCGCGGTGGCTATAACGCAGAACTCGGAGTTTTTCCTGGCGACACGGAGCAGCCGCTAGTGCTCCCGTTTTCAGTCGGTGCTTCAGGCGTCATCCCTTTCGGCAAATCCAAAGCTGAACAATCCCAGCGTGCCCTCATCGTGGACTACGCGTATCGACATACTGCCATCTACTCTGGCAACCACAACATTTCGCTGCGGCTCAACCTCTAGACGCTTAGGGCGTTTTAGACCAGCATCAACCCGTTGATTCGCGGGAAAGCAAAAAGTAGAACGTTTCTCTCACGAAAACTGGGAGAAACGTTCTTCTTTTAGGTATACTACCCACCGTTACACACCACCACGCCATGAGTAGCATCAACTACCTCACACCCGAAGGCCACGACCGACTCCGTGCGGAGCTGCACGAGATGAAAACCAAAGGGCGGCAAGACGCTGCCGCCGCTATCGCAGAAGCACGCGATAAAGGTGATTTGTCTGAGAATGCGGAATACGATGCCGCCAAAGACGCCCAGGGGATGCTGGAGGCCCGCATCAACGACCTTGAGAAAACACTCGCCAATGCGCAGGTCCTCGATAAAAGTCAATTGGATGCAGATAAGGTGACGGTACTGAGCACGGTCCGCTTGATGAATCACAAGGTCAAGAAGGAAGTGACGTATCAGCTCGTGAGTAGCGCAGAGGCATCCTTTAAGGAGAAGAAAATTTCCGTCGAAAGTCCTATCGGCTCAGGCCTCCTCGGCAAAGAAGTTGGAGACATTGCTGAAATCGAAACACCAGGTGGCCTGATGAAGCTCGAGGTCTTGGAAATCAAGATCGTCTAATGCCAAGCGTCTTTACGAAAATTATCAAGGGTGACATCCCCTGCCACCGAATAGCCGAAGACGATAAGCACCTAGCGTTTCTCGACATCAACCCGCTCGTGATCGGGCATACCCTGGTTGTGCCGAAGCGGGAGGTTGAATACTATTACGACTTAGAAGATGATGAACTCGCAGCCCTCAACATTTTTGCCAAGCGTGTAGCCACGGCGATCTTTCGGGAGGTTCCGTGCCTGCGGATTGGGACTGCCATTATCGGTCTTGAAGTGCCACATGTGCATATCCACCTGGTGCCCCTCAATCAGATGAGTGATATCAACTTCAGCAAGCCTAAGCTCAACCCGAGCACTGAAGAGCTCGCCGCCACAGCTGCTCGTATCCGTAAGGTGCTGCTCTAGCTCTGGTCACTGACCTTTAACGCGAGCAGGATTGCGGTCGAGAAAGTTTTTCCAGCCGGCATAACTGGTCCCTCCACTCGCGCTACGATTTTGATTGAGATGGCAAATTGCTGTCGCCACCGCATCTGTGGCATCGAGTGCCAAGCCCTGACGCGAAATGCCGAGAAGGGTGCAAGCCATTTCTGCAACTTGTTCTTTAGACGCATTGCCGCTGCCAGTGACGCTCATTTTGATCTTCTTTGGAGCGTACTCACTCACACTCAAATTTTGCGCAATAGCTGCGGCCATCGCCACACCTTGTGCCCGCCCGAGCTTTAGCATACTCTGCACATTTTTGCCAAAGAATGGGCTCTCCAGTGCACACTCTGTCGGCGCGTGGCTTCGAATCAAGCTGGTGATGCAGTCGAAGATCGAGCGTAGTTTTTCAGGATGCGTATCTGTCGCTCTAGTCCTATGGACTCCTAGCTCGAGCAGCACACGCGCGTTGCATAGCTCTTCAACTACAGCATAGCCTAGCGCATTAGAGCCAGGATCGATACCGAGTATGCGTCGAGCAACTGCTGGTTTGCGACTAGCTATCTTCACCCATGCAAGGTAGCAGCGGATCCCGTACTTATACATGATAAATCAAAAGCATACGTCGAGTTCGGAACGGTCGTGGTGGAGAAAACTACTCGCTCCTGCGCTAAAACTTATCGTGGCTGCTGGACTGGTGGCAGCGCTGTATCACCAGCTCTTCGTGGCGCGTGATGCATCTGAGCTCTGGCAAGCAGCGCGATCAACACTAAGTGAGGCTTCGCTGTGGCCGCTGATAGTGGTGATGGCACTCGTACCGCTCAATTTGCTGCTCGAGGCACACAAGTTTCGCTTGCTACTTGCGGCAAGTGGTTCCACGCATCGCATTGGACTTTTCCTTTCCCTTCAGCGGGTACTGGCGGGGCTAACGGTCGGCTTCATGACCCCAAATCGGGTAGGGGAGTATGCAGGTAGGTTGGCAGGTGCACGCGAAGGGGAGAAAGCAGCAACTGTGTTTGCCACTTTAATCGGAGGCCTGGCGCAGTGGATTCCAATACTTCTAGGAGGTGTAGCCGCTGCTTTTGTATTTCCCTTGCTCCCACACCAGCTCAATGTTGCTGTTTCGCCAGGCCTCGGAATCTTGTTAATCTTCGTAGGTGCGGGAATCTATATCGGCTATATTAAGCTGCCACAGCTAGTAAGATTTGCGCACAAACTGCTGGCGCGGATGGGCCTGCGGCAGGCTCGGCTTCAAGGGTTTCTGCAGCGGCTCGAGCATTCGCTTCAGCACAGTTCGCGGGTGCTCAACCTCACGCTGCTTATCGCGGTGTGCCGCTATGGGGTGTACGTGATGCAGCTGGCCTTAGCGTTTCATTGGGTAGGAGTAGATGTTGACTTTTGGCTCTTGCTCGCAGGTACGGCGCTCGTGTATTTCGCGCAGTCCTTTTTACCGCTTCCCGCAGCAGTTCAAGCACTGGCGAGAACGGAACTGGCAATTTTGCTGTTCGCATCAGCAGAGCCAAATCCGCTAGGCGTAGCCCTTGCCTCCTTGCTCATTTTCGTACTAAATCTAGCCTTACCTGCGTTGGTAGGGCTAGGAATAATCCTACGTACAGATGTTGATCAAACACTCGGTTTTGCCAAGTCCTAAACGCCTGCTGGTGCTGGCGGTGGCCTTAGTGTTTGCAGGGAGTCTAGGCCTCGAAGCGACCTCTGGGGTTTTGGCGCCCCAGCCTACAAATTACACCTCCAACGGCGACCTGAAAAAGCGTCAGTGTAAGCTCGACAACCAGGCATTTGCAGCCGGTGAGCGCATGGTGTACAAGCTTTATTATAACCTTAACTTTATCTGGATTGCAGCCGGAGAAGTGGAATTTAAAGTTGAAGATTATGGCTCTCAATACAAGCTGTCGGCTATCGGAACTACTTATCCGAGCTACGAGTGGTTCTTTAAGGTGCACGATCGCTACGAGAGCTACATTGATAAGGAGACCTTGCTTCCTAGCCTGACTATTCGCGATGTTTCGGAGGGAAAGTATACGCTTTACGAACGCGTAGAGTACGATCAAAAAGCAGGTACCGGAACTGGCTGGAGAGGAAAGACACGTGAGCGAGCTATGGAGCAGCCAGCTGATTTCGACATCAAGAGCTGCATGCACGATGTCTTGTCAGCTATTTACTTCATGCGCAATCTTGATTTAGCTTCTGCAAAACCTGATGATGAGTTCCCGGTCACAGTCATGATGGATCGTGACACTTACCCCCTCGATGTGCGCTACCTCGGCCGCGAAAAAGACAAAAAAATTAAAGGGCTAGGTGACTTCGATGTGTATGAACTCGCACCGGAGGTAGTGGCAGGCGACGTATTCAATGAAGAGTCGGAAATGCGTGTCTGGGCCAGCACGGCGAAAAGCCACATTCCGCTGCTAATAGAAAGTCCCATCAGTGTTGGCAGCGTAAAAGCAGTCCTTAAAGAGCACCAAAATCTGCGTCACGAGATCGCCGCGAAGTAGCACTAGATGAGGTACCTCGCACTGGTTTTGCTCGTAGTGCTAGCGGGAGTCGTAGGCTGGATGATGGCGACTAAGGCTCATGCGCCTGATATAGAAGGAATGGCGCATCGGGTTGAGGATCAAATCAATAAGATCGCTCAGTTTGCCACCGCCGAAGGTCTCTACTCGCGGATGTACCGCTACAACGACGAAGGCTCCACGAAGCTCTTTCAGTTTACCGACAAAAAATTCCTCGTGCGTGCAGATGCGCGAGTGGTCTATGGTTTCGACTTTGACAGCGTGCAGGTCGATACCGACTATGGGACACAGCGCCTGATTCTTCGCGGCTGGCCTGAGCCGTCGCAGTTATCCTTTGAATACGATACCGAGTTTTTCGACATCACCGAAGGTCTCTTTGCTAGCATCGATAAAGACGATCTCAACCGGGTGAATCAACGCGTGCGAGAGCGAATTGCGGGTGAGGTAGATGCAGCCTCTCTTCAAGCTCAAAGCTATGAGCAGGCCGACGCGCTGCTAGGGATTATCCGCAGTCAACTCGAGGAAGTTGGCTGGGAGCTGGAGGTGGAAGGATGGCCAGCCGTGCGACGACTTTCTGAGGAATAGTGGCACTTAAAGCCACGGAGTTTCTACATCTATGGCTGCGGTGTGTGGGTTTCGGCTAAATTGGACCCTGGTCAAAACCTCACCCTCGTGTCGACAACAGTCTCTACTGCTCCTGCGCAATCCATATTTGGACATAAACCCGGCCTGTTCGTTCTCTTTTTCACTGAAATGTGGGAACGTTTCAGCTACTACGGCATGCGGGTGCTACTGGTGGTGTTCCTCGTTGAAGTAGCTTTTGGAGGTGCCTGGGATCGAGCTGAAGCACTTGCCCTGTACGGCATCTACACGGGATTCGTGTACTTCACTCCCATGATTGGCGGCATTCTCGCCGATAAATTTTTGGGCTATCGTAAAGCCGTTGCCCTGGGAGCGCTGATAATGACCCTAGGCCACGCCGCAATGGCATTGGAGACAGAGATATTTTTCTACTTGGGCCTGCTGCTGCTGATCCTCGGCAACGGTCTGTTTAAGCCCAATATCTCATCTATTGTCGGACAGCTCTACGCCAAAAACCCTGAATTAAAAGACGGTGCCTATACCATCTTCTACATGGGCATCAATGCTGGTGCCTTCCTCGGCATTTTGCTCTGTAGCTATTACGGTGAGCAGTGGAGCTACAGCTACGGTTTCGGTCTGGCAGGAGTGTTCATGTTTATTGGCATGCTACAGTTTTGGTTTGCCCAAGACATCTTCGGCATTATTGGCCTCGCTCCAAAAGATCCGCGTGCTCAGGCTGAGGCTACAGAAAGTGCAATCGCCACCCACTACGAAGATCAAATTGTGGACACCGATCTCGTCAAAGGCAAGCAGGAAGCCACTCCGGCAGCATCTGACGGCGGTGGTCGAGCCGTAAAGTGGGCTGGTATAGGATTGCTACTCGGTGCTATCATCTACGGCCTGATTATCAACTTCGCCGGTGCGGAAGCCAATGCGCTGCAGACGTTTAGTCGCCAGATGATGCCTCCTATCATCATTGCTTCGGTGGTCGCTTTCGTCGGCTGGATTGTCTCTGATCCCAGTCTCGGAAAAGTAGAGCGCGATCGGGTTTGGGTGATTATCGTGCTGAGCTTCTTCATCGTGTTTTTCTGGTGGGCCTTTGAGCAGGCAGGAGGCTCAATGACGATTTTTGCGCTCGACTATACCGATCGCAGCCTCACCGGCTCTGGAGCCAACATTTTTCGCATTTCTAATACCATTATCACTGTTGTACCCGTCTTGGTGCTCACGTGGGTATTGGCGAAGTTGTTTCGCATCACTTTCTCGAGATTTAGTCTGTCCAATATCTTCCTAGGCTTGGGCTTTTTGGGTGTGTGGATACTGATCTTCATCATGCTCTCGGAGCAGTATTCAGCTACTGAGACGGAGGTACCTGCAGGGTGGTTTCAAATCTTTAATAGCCTGTTTATCATCTGCTTTGCTCCTGCCTTTAGTAAGTTGTGGGAGGAGAAGATTAGCTGGTTGAACAGTGGGCCTATCAAATTTGCTTTAGGTCTAACGCTGCTAGGAATAGGCTTTGCCATTCTCGCCATGGGAGCTTTGCAGATCCCAGATGGTGCTGAGACGGCCTCTGTCAGCATGTTCTGGCTGATCGCTGCCTATCTGCTGCACACGCTAGGCGAGTTGTGTATTTCTCCTGTCGGCTTGAGTTATGTCTCGAAGCTGGCGCCGGTGCGCATCGTCGGTTTGATGTTCGGCGTCTTCTTCGTGGCCAACTTCATCGCCAACTTCGCGGGTGGCCTAACGGGTAGCTATATCGAGCCCATAGCAGAGTCGATTGGCCTGAGTGGCTTCTTCTTGATTTTTGCGGCTGTACCCATCGCTGCCGCGCTCGTGCTCGTAGCCATCAATGGCTGGATGCAGCGCAAAATGCACGGCATCGAGTAGTTGTAGCACCTAAAGGTTAGGTTGCGCGTGTTTAAGCGCGCAACGTGTTTGCGATCCGAAGGCTGCGAGCACATGCTGGGGCTGCGCTGCATGAAAGGTTTGGGTAGCACCTCGCACCCAGCCCCCAGCACCTAGCACCCAACCCCCTCTTCCCCAGCCCGTCTGCCCACTGCGTGGTCACACAAACTGGCCGAACACATGGTGGACCTAACCGGCCCACTGATGGTGATCTAGCCCCCAGCCCCCTTTGCGCCCCTTGCGATACCATCACCCCCGCACAGCCACAAGAACAGCCCCTTAAACAGCAAAAACGGCGAAGCCAAAAAACAAGCGAAGCTCAAAAAACAGCGAAGCCAAAACCGGCGAAGCCGCCCTCCCTTGCGCCCCTTGCGATACCATCACCCCCGCACAGCCACAAGAACAGCCCCTTAAACAGCAAAAACGGCGAAGCCAAAAAACAAGCGAAGCTCAAAAAACAGCGAAGCCAAAACCGGCGAAGCCGCCCCCCTTTGCGAACCTTGCGATACCATCACCCCCGCACAGCCACAAGAACAGCCCCCCAAACAGCAAAAACGGCGAAGCCACAAAAACAAGCGAAGCCAAAAAACGCGTAGCAAAAAACGGCGCAGCCAAAGAAACCCCGCCCTCAAGGCCTCACCGCTACATCATCCTGCAAAAACCAACGCTCCTCTAACTCGCAATCCCGAACCAGCGAGCGATCAATCTTGATGAAGGTCGAACGGATAGTGCGCTCCACCCAATCATTGAGGATGAGGCTCTTCTTGGATTCTACCGCAGCTTGGCGGATTTTACTGTAGTCGAGCTGCAAGCTTGCCTGGTGGGGGCGGCTGCGAGTATCCAACTGGTACAGTTTGTAGATGACCTCACCACTGCCAGGTACCTCAAATTGCACAGGCCGCGAAACATCACCTACATCCATGGTGTCAATAGCAAAAAAAGCTATCGGATCAAGATCAGCAATCTCAAAAAATGTGCTTCCCGTCGCTGGATTCGTCATTCGACCTCCATTGGAATAGCTCTGTGTCTGCTCATCTCCGTAGCGCGCAACAGCTTCTCGAAACAACATGCTGTCACGTACAATTTGCAACCTGATGCTGTCTAATTTCTCTTCCGCTAGCGCGAGGTCGGCAGCGACAATAGCCGGCTTGATTAGGATGTGGCGAGCTCGAATTCGATTGCCTCTACGCTCGAGAAGCTCGATAATGTGGTAGCCAAATTGTGACTCCACCACCTCACTCACTTCTCCAATATCGAGCCTGTACGCAGCAGCCTCAAAGGCTGGAACAAATGTGCCTCGTGGAGCCCAACCTAAATCACCACCCGCACGACCGCTGCCTGGATCATCACTTTGCTTGCGAGCTAGTTCCGCAAAATCAGCGCCGCCCGTCAGAATCGATTCCCGAATCGTGTTTATGCGCTCGAGGGCGACGGCGCGCTCCTCGGCATTAACCTTCGGGCGATAAACCAGCTCCCGCAGCTCTACCTCACTGTTGAAGTAGGGCAGCGAATCCTTGGGTATCTGCTGAAAAAAGGTCTTCACCTCAACAGGTGTAATGCGTGCATTAGCCACAATCTTCTGCCGCATCCGCTCCGAGAGCAATTGATTCTTTAGATCATCCCGAAACTGTGCCCGCACCTCACTCACCGTTTGCCCATAATACTCCTCGAATTGCTTGAGGTCGTTGTTCATCAGGTTGAGTATGCGTTCAAAGCGAGCATCGAGTTGCGCCTCTACATCTGCATCAGAAACATCAATACTATCGAGCTTGGCCTGATTAACCAGCAGTTTTGACGTAAGTATCTGCTCAAAAACTGCACAGCGATCGCGTTGACTCACCGCCTTGCCTTCCTGACTCTGAATAAGCGCAATTTGCTCTTCGAGTTCGCTCAACAGCACGAGCTCTCCACCCACTGTAGCTATAACACGATCAATGACTTGCGGACCTTGTGCGATCCCGACCGCGCTAAGCGTCCACAGAAAAAGAAGAAGTATGCTCGTTTTATTCCGCATTGCCAAAGTTGATTTTGATTTCATTGCGCCTGCGTGCTTCCGCATACGTTTGCTCTTTTATCTCGCTGAGGAAAGCCGCCTGCTGCTGTTCCATCAGGGCCTTCACCAGCCGGTCACGAACGTACGCCAAGGGCATCGGCTCACCTGCACTAACGGTGGCTAAGATGCGGACGTAGTACACATAGCCGTCATCTCTCACCACCCGCGTGCCTTCTCGAGGTAAATTAAGCTTGTCTCCAGGTAAGAGCGACTCGAGCTGCGCCAGCTCCACCCACTTATCCTTGTCGAGCAAAGACAACTGCGCGTGCTGTTTTACGTAAGTGGACAAATAGGCCTGAGCATCTGCATCAGAAGGGCTGTACCAGGCCAACTCAAACTCTGCTTTGTCTGGCACAGGTGCAGGCACTTTAATTAAAGTTGCGCGAAGCAAAGGCATATCTGCTCGCATAGCCGACCCTGCCTGCGCGTACGCTTCCTCGAGCGCCACTTCACTGATTTCAACAGGTTCGCGTGCCTCCAACAACTGCTGATGGTAGCGCTCGAGCAACAAACTTGCTCGATAATCCCGCACCAGGCGCTCGATTTCTGGCTCGCTGCCTAAGCGTTGCTCCGCACGATCGAGCATCGCCGCAGTCCGCGTCCAGCGTTCCACGTACAGGCGTATCAGCTCCACGCTGTCAGCAGCTGAAGTGCCCGCAGCCACCAGTGAAGCAGCATCACTCAGGTACAGCTTTTGGTCACCTACCTCTGCAAGTACAGCTCCAGCATCTTCGGCTGGCTCGCTCGGCCCACAGCTAGTAAATACGCCTGAAGCAGCAGCTACGCCCAGCAGCCAAACCATGCCATACATAGATAACTTCAAGCTGAAAATTACGGCTGCTTGATGAGTGATTCGAAGGCTTGCTCATTCACTTGGACAGGATATTGCCTGGCCAGCTCAGCTACCCACCGCCGCTCCAGCTCGTCCTGATAATCAGCAATGACATAGCCGCGGGCCTCATCCAGGCGCTTCACGGCGGGCGACATGGTTTCGCGGACGACGCCAATGCGCAATTCTTTAGTACGTGTATCCACCTCGGGTGCTAAGGCATTGCCGCGCTTCCACTCGATCTTGTCGATACTCGGCTCGCGCCCGCGCTCTACTGTACGCGTGTGGTGACGCACTGCAGTAGAATCACTTTCATTATACTTTTCTAAGACCTCCTCGGCGCTGTGCTTGCGGGCATATTTGACAAGCGGGGAAAACAGCTCGTCTTGCCGATCCTGATCGATGGTGTACACGTCGAGCAGCACGCGCTCATCCCACATGTAGTCATCTTGATTTGCAGCGTAGAACTTCTTAAGTCCAGTGGTGTCCTGACCAGCTTGATCCCACACCTTCTGCTTAGTTGCTTCAAAGAGCAGAATGCCTTCTTGGTACTCCCGCATGAGGTTGTAAAAAGCAGGATTATCCTGGTCGAGGCGTCGCTCGGCATACACAAAAGTTTGGTCGAGTACAAAGTCCTCGTACAGCGCCCGCGCGGCCTGCTCTACACTGGCCACACCCTCCATGCGAATGCGCTTGCTGGCGTTGCGGCGCAAATAGTCCGTAAAATCGGCTAGCTTCACCTGCCCATCATCGCCATTAAAGCTAAAGAGTATCACATCGTCAACTGGGCCAGGCCGCCAGCGATAGTTGAGAAAGCTGTCGGGTAGGCTACGCACGTAGTTATCCAGCACCTTGGCATTTTCGGTAAAGTCGTAGTCTTTGTGTAGCCGCTTCACCATTTCGCGGCGCCCATCCTGGAAGCGGGGCATCCGCTTGATGCGCGTCATCAGTCCTTGTCGAGAGTCAGCCCACGTGCCGGGTGTGCGGCGGCTCACTCGCCTCACAATGTGCCAGCCCACGCGGGTCTCGATCGGCTCAGCATAGGCGCCATCTTCCTCAATGCCAAATGCTGAGTCTTCAAGTGCTTTTTCATAGCGATTGATGCCAAAAAACCCGATATAGCCCCCGCGTGGCGCCGAACGTGTATCCTCGCTTAGCTCCCGGGCCAAGTCATCGAATTCAGCTCCTGCTTCGAGTGCACGGTAGATGCTATCGATGCGCGCCTTCACCTCGCTGTCGCCGCCTTCTTTGGGCTTGCGCAAAAAGATATGAGCAGCTTCTACTTCTCCTCGTGCCGGGCGGCGGTCGAGCACTTTAACGATGTGGTAGGCTTTGTCTGATCGAACGATAGGGCTCACGCTGCCCAGCGGGGTGTGGTATACGGCGTTTTCCAAGGCATAGAGCCCTTCAGGGAGTGGTGCCGTGACGTAGCCTACCTCTCCAGCATTGCGCTTCGCGGAGGGATCATCAGAAAGATCGCGTGCCACTTCGCCCCACATGTCACCACGCTTGATGCGCTCGTAGGCTGCCTCTGCTTTTTCGTAAGCGGCTGTTGTGTCCTCTCCCATTTTCGGAAGATTTACGGCGATGTGCAGCACATTCACATCCTCTTGCTGGCGATTCCACAGCTCGCGTGCCATTGGCTCGGTCACCTCTTGATCGACGAGATAGCTATCCGCAAGCTGACGGCGGTAGCCCGCAAGTTCTTGCTGAAGTGCTGGCACTGTGTCGAGTCCCATTTCCTTGGCCTTGGCCACCTTGAGCTTAAAGCGCTTGTAGAGGTCGAGGTACTCCTGGAGGGATTCGCGCGAGTAGGTCGCAGAGTCGCCATTGGTCTTGGCGTAGATATAATCGAACTCCTCAACGCTCACCGGCTCATTGCCGACGGTAAACAGTGTTTCTTCACTCGCTTGGGCAACACTTTGCTGCGCCACACCTACCAGCAGCACCACGGCTGCAACACTTAAGTTCTTAATCATTCGCTTGATTTGGTCAAACACATACGAGCTTCTCGCATCACCAGTAATCTTGGCAAGCTACGTCCCGCACTTACGGGAAAGCTCAACGAGTTGCTGAACCTAAAGCGGCGCAAAATTACAAGATATTGTCTGCCAAGCCAGCCTTGCCCTATTAGCTGTAGTAGAGCCTGCGGACGCGCTGTCCTATTCCGGTAAAGACTTCATAGGCTATCGTGTCGTAGGCTTTCGCCAAAACCCATACTCCCTGGCGCTGGCCAAAAATTTCTACCTCATCACCCACTTGTGCCAGCGGACAATCACGCAGGTCGATCATGCAGAAATCCATGCACACTGTCCCTACCGTCGGGGCATAATTTCCTGCCAGATGAAAACTATAGCGACCGTTGCCCGCTTGCCTACGTAGTCCATCCGCGTAGCCGATATTCACTACCCCGATCCGCCGATCAACCGGAGCTTTGCCACCGAGATTATAACCCACTACCTCGCCCGCACCAACATACTTGATCTGTATCAGCTGCGCCACCAGTCGATGAGCCGGCTCGAGCACTCCAGGAGCGATGGTTTCTAGACCAATTCCATAAATTCCAATGCCCAGGCGCACCATATCCTCCTGGAGTGCTGGCAGCCGCCAAGCCCCGGCACTGTTGAGCAAGTGGAGCATCGGCTGGTAGCCAAGGACGGTTTCGATACGCGCTGCAGCATGCTTTAGCTTCTCGTGCTGCTTTCGCGAAAACTCGTCAGCAGCAGGATCATCACTCGCACTCAAGTGGCTAAAGATGCTCTTGACCTTATAGCGCCCGCTGGCCAGCTCCTCGAGCAGGGCTTCAAACTCTGCTTTGTCGCTACCCGTCACGTCAAAGCCGAGGCGGTGCATACCTGTATCGAGCTTGAGGTGGAGGGGCAAACGCGTGTCAGCATAGGACTGCAGCAAAGCCAAAGTCGTGACTTCAGGCTCTAGCTGATATTCCAGCAGGAGTGCCTGCTGCTCGGCAATTACATTTCCGACGATGATCGGCAAAGTCGAACCGGCCTTGCGCAACTCGATTCCCTCATCGATGTACGCAACAGCCAGATAATCTACACCTCGCTGCTCAAAAAACTGTGCTATCTCAGCTCCGCCACTGCCATACGCCTGCGCCTTCACCATCACACAAATCTTGGTTCTTCCCGCCAAGCGCTCACGAAAAGCTGCGATATTATGAGCTAGCGCAGCTAAGTCAATCTCCAAACGCACCTCATGGGCCCGCTGCCGTAGCTGTGTAGCGAGCACTTCGAGGCCTAAGGCTCGTGGACCTTTTATTAACACCGTTGCACCATCGGGTACCATCACTTCGGCGGCGGCAAGTGCATCGGCCACCGAGTCGACCTGCGTTACCTCCAAGCCCTCAATTGGCCCAAGCGTTACCCTTCCTCCCACCAGAACGAGCTTGCTGATACCAGCACTCATAAGTTGTGCAGCGAGTTCATCGTCGAGCGTCAGACTTCCAAGAATGGCCGCACCCGTAGCAGGAGGCTGGTGGCGAAGCGCAAAGAAGTCGAGTGCTGCGTGCAGGCCACTCGCGTCGCTGGAGTAGCTATCATCGATCAGTTTGAGTCCACGTCGCCCACGCGAAACAGCCATGCGCATCTGAGGAGCTGGCAAGCGACTGATGGCCTGCTCGAGTTTCGCTGCCTCCACACCTAGGTAACTCGCTGCGAGCACCGCATTCACCAAATTTTCTCGCTGCGCATCGCTGGAGTAGGGGAGCGGCAGGTCGAGCGCCACCTCACCTTTTGTGACAAGTCTCCCTGCTTCAAAGCTCACCTGTACGCCTGCTCCGCTCGGATTTGGCGAGGTGGTCCACTGAATGCGCGGAGGAAGCTCATCGTCTGCGGCCTGCCTCACCACCACCCGACAGGTTTGAAATAGCTGGTGTTTCTCGCGCAGTTTGTGATGTTGATCATCGAAGCCGGCATCATGTGCATCGCCGAGGTTGGTGAAGATTCCAATTGTTGGGGCAATCATGCGGGCTAGTGCAGCCATTTCTCCACCCTTAGATATACCCGCCTCGATAATTGCGGTTTTGGCGAAAGCTGGTATGCCTAATACACTCAGCGCCACACCCAACTGAGAATTAAAGCTCCGCGGACTGCGGTAAATATTATTCTCAGCCCCACCTAGCAGCGTGTACAGCCACTCCTTCACGATCGTTTTGCCATTCGAGCCGGTGATGCCCACTACTTCGCCACTAAACTTGCTGCGACGGTGAGCGGCGACTTGCTGAATTGCATCCAATACATGCTCGACACGCCACAGCGTAGCCTGCTCGGGTAGCTGTAGCTCATCATTTTCGCTTACGCAAAACAGGCGGACACCTTGCTCGTACAGCTCATGCGCATAGCTGCTGCCACTGCGCGTAGGTCCAGCCAATGCAAGAAAACAAGCCCTTTGCCGCCGAAACGGAAGGCGAGAATCGTAAGCCCAACACTCGATGAGCGCACTGCCCGCCGGACCGACGACCTGACCCCCAGCAACTTTAGCAGCCTTGTCGAGTGTGTATATCATCGTTAGAGGTGTGGCTAAGCGGTGTTTGGAACGGGCGCAAAACTGTAGCTACAAACACGCACATTTGCGGCCATGGACCTTCGACCAATCAAAAGCGCGCTCATATCTGTGTACCACAAAGATGGACTGGAGCCGCTCGTCGCCGAACTCGCCAAACGCAAGGTGAAGATGTACAGCACAGGCGGCACGCAAAAGCACATCGAGCAGCTGGGCCACAAAGTTATTGCAGTGGAGAGCATTACCGGCTACCCGAGCATTCTCGATGGGCGCGTGAAGACGCTCCATCCAGCCGTGTTTGGTGGCATTCTGGCGCGGCGTGAGCCCGAGCACCTAGCTCAGCTAAAAGAGCACGATTTGCCAGAGATCGACATGGTAGTCGTGGATTTTTATCCTTTTGCCCATACCCTCGCCAGCACCGACAGTGAAGCCGAGATCATAGAGAAGATCGACATTGGCGGCATCAGCCTCATCCGGGCCGCAGCAAAAAATTATGCTGATGTAGCCATAGTCCCCAACCGTGACAGTTACGCCACGGTAGTGAAGATGCTTAAAGACCAAGATGGTGCCCTTTCGATGAGTGATCGGCGCCAACTCGCCTTGCGGGCCTTTGCCGAGTCAGCGAGCTATGATGCTGCTATTCAAGGCTTTTTTACTGATCTCAACCAGGCGGGTAAAGACCTCATAGCACCTGCCGTGGAAGGCAAAGCCACTCCTCTACGCTACGGCGAAAACCCGCACCAGTCGGCTACTTTCTTTGGCGACCTCGACGAGCAGTTTGAGCAGCTGCACGGTAAGGCCATCTCGTACAACAATCTGGTGGACATCGATTCTGCTCTCGGACTTATGGCCGAGTTTGTGGAAGCCGATCCGACGGTGGCCATCCTCAAGCACACCAATGCTTGCGGTACGGCTACACGGGCTACACTCGTAGAGGCTTGGCACGCTGCTCTCGCTGCCGATCCAGTTTCGGCTTTCGGCGGCATCTTGGTCTTCAACCGCAAACTCGACGAGGCGACGGCCACCGAGGTACACAAGCTCTTTTGCGAAGTAGTACTTGCCCCAGGATACAGCGAGGCGGCTTTGAAACTCTTGAAAAAGAAGAAGAATCGCATCCTGCTCGATATCAACACCTTCGCCAGACCTGCACAGCAACGTCGCTCAATGTTGGGCGGCACACTCATGCAAGAAGCTGACCTGCGGCGCGTCACCATCGACGACATCAAATTGATGACGACCACAGAGCCTACCCAAGCCCAACTAACAGACCTGCTGTTTGCCAATCTCTGCGCCAAACACCTCAAGAGTAATACCATTGCCTTGGTGCGCGACCGGCAATTGCTCAGCATGGGCTGTGGGCAGACAAGTCGCGTGGATGCCCTCAAGCAGGCAATCGACAAAGCAGGCAATTTCGATTTTGATCTGGCGGGTGCAGTGATGGCGAGTGATGCTTTTTTCCCCTTCTCCGATTGTGTTGAAATCGCTGCTGAAGCGGGCATCGTGGCTATCATTCAGCCTGGTGGTTCGGTGCGCGATCAGGACAGTATCGACAAAGCCAACGAGTTGGGTGTAGCGATGGTCAAGACTGGCATACGCCACTTTAAGCACTAGTTGCTGCTCACGCACGTTGGCATAGGGATGCACACACTCTGGGCAATCGATCTGGGTAATTCACGACTAAAGCTCGGGCGCTTTCGTGCAGGCAACTTGGTGGAGGTGCACACTTATGCGCGTGCGCGTAAATCAGAAGCCTTAGCCTGGCTGCGGCTGCAAGAAGCACATGATTATGCATTGCTGGCTACGGGCAATGGTGAGGCGAGGTGGCGCAGCAAATTAGCAAAAGTGGCCCCGGTGTGGTCGTATGAATGGCCCGCAGCCTGTCCGCTGCAGGTAGCGTATGACACGCCTGCCACGCTCGGAGTTGATCGACTGGCAGCGGCGGTGGCAGCTCAGGCGATATACCCAAAGAGCGAATTGCTCATTGTCGATGTCGGCACCTGCATTACCTACGAACGAGTAGGGGAAGATGCCACTTACTTGGGCGGCAACATCAGTCCTGGTTTGCAGCTTCGGCGGCGTGCCATGCACGATTTTACAGGCAAGCTACCCCTGGTGCCGCTGGTTTGGCCAGAGACCTTAGAGTGGGGTACGTCAACCCTTTCTGCGCTCCAACTGGGGGTGCTGCAGGGGGCTGTGCGGGAGGTAGCTGCATACGTTGCTAGCTTTCGCCAAAACCATCCAAGTGGCCAGGTGCTACTATGTGGTGGGGATGTGCCATTTTTGCGCCCGCATTTGCCAAGCGGGCTGAACTACCGGCCACACCTCGTGCTCGAGGGCCTGGCCAAATTGCATAGCTATGCCAACAATTCTTAGACTTTGCTTTGCAGTCCTGCTGCTTAGTAGCACATATGCTGTCACTGCGCAGGAGGTGCCTTTACCCAAAGCCAACAGCCCTTACTCCCGCTTCGGTGTGGGTGATTTGATTCCCTTTGCTTATAGTGCACAACTAGGCATGGGAGGTATAGGTATAGGATTTCACGATACCCATATTGCTAGTCCGAGCAACCCTGCTGCACTCGCCGCGCTACGTTATACGAGCTTTCAGGTGGGAGTGGGCCTGGAGCGCTCTACTTTGAGTGATGGCAGTATCGAGAATGACAATCTCAACGGCAACCTCCAATACCTGAGCCTCGCTTTTCCATTGCAAAACACGCTCAACACCGTACTCGATGGGCGACAGCATAAGGTGCGCAATGCCATGATGTTTTCCCTGGCGCCGTACTCCAACGTAGGTTATAACGTGGAGCTCGTTTCGGATGAGCCAGGCTTGGGCCAGTTCGTCAATCGTTTTCGCGGAAGCGGTGGCTACTACAGACTGCAGTGGGGCAACGCTGTTGAATATAAAAAAACCTGGCGTGCAGGACTCAACCTGAGTTACATCTTCGGGCGCACCAATAACCAGCAACAGCTGTTCGCGCGCGGTGCAGACTCGAGTTTTATTGGCGCATCGCTGCTCACTGATACCGATGCACTGCGGGCGCGCGGCATCGAGGCACAGTTTGGATTGCAGTACGACCTCGTGCTCGCAAGTGGAGAGTCGGGCCCCACCAAAACACTCACCTTCGGAGCCAGCAGCACCCTCGGCACCACGCTCAAAGGAGAAGCCTCACGCGTAATTACCAATGAAAACATCTTCGGCATCCTCGACACCCTCGCCTTCGAGCGCGATGAGTCTCAAGAGGTGAAACTGCCGAATCAATTTGGCATCGGCGTGATGTATCGCCACCGCAATAAATTCTCCGCAGGTTTTGACATCAGGCGCGTCAACTGGTCGGGCTTCAGCAACAGCTTGCGGCCTTTGGAGACTGGCGACAACGTGACTCGCTTGGCTGCGGGCGTGGAGTGGATTCCCAATTACCAAGCTTTCGGCAAATACTGGAATCGCGTACGCTATCGCGCGGGTGCTTATCTCCACGAGGATCCACGCCAGGGGGTAGACCCCGAGTATGGCGTCACCTTCGGCTTAGGCTTACCTATCGTTCAGCCGCGTGAGGAAGTTTCCTATGTTAACCTCAGCTTAAATGCAGGCCGATTTGGCGCTGAGGGAGATATAACACAGCGCTACGTGCGTTTGGTAGTTGGATTTACCCTTACCGACAACTCCTGGTTCTACAAACGGAGATTTAATTGATGACACCACCTATGTTTCGACTCAGCTACACTTTCGGACTGCTCTGCCTTTTCTCACTTGGAGTTTTTGCGCAAGCGGACGACGCCTGTAAGTCATGGAAAATGATGCCGCAAGGGGAGCAAAATACCATCATCGAAAAGCATGTGCTCTACCGCGATGCGATGAAGATGAAGGATTACAAGACTGCCTATCCGCTATGGCAAGCAGTATATAATGCCGCTCCCGCAGCGGATGGTGAGCGCCCCTTCCACTATACCGACGGCCGCGAGATCTACCTCGACATGTATGCCAATGAGACAGATCCCGCCAAAAAAGCTGAATACGCAGCGATGGTGGCCAAGCTCTACGAGCAGGAGCGTCAGTGCTACCCCGGCAATGAGGCACAAAGTCTCGGCCTACAGGTGTACGATATGTTCTACACCATGCAGACGCCCTATGCTGACACCTATCCCATAGCCAAGGAGGCGATGAAAGTGGGCGGCAATAAGACTGATTTTCGCGTCATCACTCCGATTGGCTACTTGGTGAGCTACATGTTTTCCAATAAGCTCATCGATCAGGCTGAAGCACGTCAAATGATTGAGCAGGCACGAGGAATTGTTGCCGCCAATGAGGCAGGACCCAAGGCTACTGACTATCTGACTGCACAAGAAGCAGCCGACCAGGCTATTGCAGCCGTCGAGCGCAATGTGTTTGACTGTGAGTACTTCAAAGCCAAGCTCGAACCAGTCTATCGCGCCAATCCCGATGATCCAGAGACTTATCAAGATGTCTACACTCAACTGCTTCAGGTTGGCTGCGACAAGGAAGATCCACTTCTGGCAGAAATTGGTGCTAAGGATCGTGAGTTTAAGGAGCGCGAGCGCCTCGAGAACAACCCGATGTACGCAGGCAACCAGCTGTACGAGACTGGTGATATAGATGGTGCCTTGGCTAAGTACGAACAAGCTGTCGAAGCACAGACATCAGCTGAGTCTAAGGCAGCGATCTACTTGCGTATGGCGCAGGTTTATCGATCTGATAAGAATTCGAGTTCCCGGGCACGTGAATATGCCAACAAAGCACTCGAAGTAAAACCTGGCTACGGCAAGGCTTACATGATGATTGGTGATATGTATGCCTCATCGAGCCGCTCGTGCAGCACCGATCCTTTCGAGCAGCGTCTCGTCATCATTGCCGCTCTCAATAAATATGCGCAAGCCAAGGGCGACCCAGAAACAGCGGATGCAGCACAAGATCGTATCAACAAGTATTCTGGCTCACTCCCGACCCGTGAGATGCTCTTCGAGCGTGGTATAAAGGAAGGCGAAAGCCGCAGTACCGGATGCTGGATTGGCGAAACGGTGAGTGTGCGCGCAGCTGGCTAATTCTCCACAAGCGAGCCTTTTACAAAAGCCCCAGACTCACCTGAGTTTGGGGCTTTTGCATATAGTCTAGTTACATTGGCAACGTCTGAAAATTGCATTTCTCATGAAACATCTGGCTACCCTCTGCCTCTTCGCAGTCAGCACCCTCTACCTCGCCTGCACACCCAAAACGACGACCACCGATACCACTAGCAAGAAAAATCCTTCGACTGTTTCGGCGCCCAAGGCCAATGAGGTGCTCAGCCCCTGCCCAAAATTCACGGACACACCCAATCCAGGTCTAGTAGAGGATAATTACGTGATCTACCGCGACTTCCTCAAGACGCAGCAGATAGACAAGGCGTACAAGCTCTGGCGCGGCGTATGGGAAGTTGCTCCGGCTGCAGATGGGCGCCGCAACACTGTACTCACAGATGGTATATACTTCATGGAGTACTTCGCCTCGCAGACTACTGATGTTGGCAAACAGCGGGCTTACCGCGATACCATATTTCAGCTCTACGATCAGATTGCAGCCTGTTATCCAGACGATGGTGACATGACAGGCCGCAAAGCGTTTGACTACTTCTACAAGTATCCTGGTGAAAAGTCAAAGAAAGAAATCTACGACATGTTTCAGGAGGTGGTGGCGAAGGATGGCATGAAAGCTGGCGACTATATCCTCAACCCGCTGGCGAGCTTGGTGGTCGACCTGCACGAGGCGAACGAGATTTCCGAGGCTGAGGCGCGAGAGACGGCGAATTTCATCACGCAGCGGCTCGAGCAGGGTAAGGCTTCCGCCAAAACCACAGAAGAACGCGAGCGCTGGAACATCATCGACAACTACGTACCTGTGCGCCTGGCTTACTTCGAGCAGGTGCAAGGATTCTATGGCTGCCAGTACTTCAAGGATAAGTATCTTCCTGAAGTAGATGAAAATCTCGATGATTATGTGCGGCTGTCTCAGATTGCAGGTTATTTGCGTTTTGGTGGCTGCCCAGCCGACGATGCTGATCTAGCCCGTGTCGTAGCAGCGGCCAATAAGGTGCGTCCCCAAGAAGTCGCCTCGAGTTCAGGTCGCAGTGGCTGCTTTGGCATGATCCAAGACGGCAAGTACCGCGATGCTGTGGATTGCCTCGAAGCGCAGTACAACGACACCAACGACGATGAGCGCAAAGCACAACTCGCTCTTGTCATTGCCAAACTCTACTACGGCAATTTGCGTAATTTCTCCAGCTCACGGCAGTGGGCACGGCGTGCGGCTGATGCAAAAAGCGGCTGGGGCGAGCCTTACCTGCTCATCGGCAAACTCTACGCCTCCAGTGGACCACTGTGTGGTTCGGGCACCGGCTTCGAATCACAACGCGTGGTGTGGGTAGCCATCGATCAGTGGCAACGTGCCAAAAGCATCGATCCTAGCGCTGCCTCCGAAGCGAATACGCTCATCAATCGCTACACGCAGTACATGCCCGACAAGTCCGACATCTTCATGAATGGCTTAAAGCCAGGATCCTCCTACACGGTCGATTGTTGGATCAACGAGAGTACAACAGTGCGAGGTAAGTAAGGGAGAAGTGGGTGCTGGGTACTGGGTGCTGGGTACTGGGTGCTGGGTTCTTTACAAATCTGTAGCTGCGGCCACAGAAAGGATGGACGATGACACAATTACCTTCGGCTTATCATATTGAACTACCTCAGTTCGAGGGGCCATTTGATTTGTTGCTGTTCTTCATCGAACGAGACGAGATAGACATTCGCAACATTCCTATTGCGCAAATTACCGATGATTTTCTAGCCTATATTAAAGCGGCGCAAAAGCTCGACCTGTCGCTGGCGGGGGAGTTTTTGCTGGTAGCTGCTACACTCATGTCTATTAAAGCGCGGGTGCTCATACCACGACTGCCAAAAGATGAGGCTGGCAATGCTATCGATCCGCGCCAGGAGCTTGTAGACCGTCTGCTGGAGTACAAGCGCTACAAAGCAATTCTCAAAGACCTGCGCCAGCTTGAAGAGACACGCAGCAAGCGCTACGGTCGTAATTTCCAACTCGACCAGTTTGAGGCCGTGGTGGGTGAAGCGCTCGTGGAAGCAGAATGGGAATCGGTCACACTCTTCAAGCTGTTCAAAGCATTCGAGCGGGTACTCGAGCGGCAAAAGGATCGAGCGCAAAAGACCGTCCACCGGGTAGTGCGTTGGCCCTATACCGTCGAAGAAGAGCGTGAGCGCATCACCTCAGCTGTTCGTATGCGCGGCAGGATCGGCTTCGTGTGGTTGTTTGGCAAGTGCATCAATCGCGTACACGCGATCACAACATTCCTTGCACTGCTCGAACTACTCAATTCTAATGAAGTAAGTCTCGACCCCCGCGAAGGAGAGGTCAACGGCTTTTTTATCGGGGGAGCCCCAGCACCCAGCCCCTAGCGCCCAGCCCCTAACACCCAGCACCTAGCCCCTAACACCCAGCCCCTAGCCCCCATCCCCTAACACCCAGCCCCTAACCACTCCCGCAGACGAGCTTGAAGAACAGGTGCAAGCTCAGTAGTATCTGCCGCCGCTTCGGCTGCTGAACTAGGATCTCTGACTCGAGCGGCTAGTTTTCTCCGCTCTGAAACACTAAACTGGCCAAACACCCTCCGTAGCGCTGGCAGCAAGCTTCGCAGCTCTTCTAACTCCAGCTGCTGTAGCCAGCCGTCAAACAAGTCGAACACCTCCCGCTGGTGGATCAGCACGAGTGCACTCGAATACAGAAAGCCCTCAATAAAGGCCGCAGCTTGGGGTAGCAACACGCCGCGACCGAGATTGCGTGACAGCAGCAAGGCAGTGTCATTACTGCCGACAAGCTCTGCGTCCACTAGCGTACGTAGCGCAAAGCCAGCCACCAGTGGATGCACTTGCGGAGCAGCTATTACTTCTCGCAAGGCTGCGAACCACACGTCGAGCAGCTTCTCGTCCTCTTGCAGCGCGAGGTATGGCTGCATTCGCTTTAGCCGGTGAAAGCGTTCATAGGCGGCGTCATCATCGATATCGGAACTTGCTGCTTTCAGACCGGCGGCCAGCTTGGGCAGCAGCACTTTAGTCAGTGCAGCAATAGAACTCGTTTCTTCTACCCGTAGCGAAGCATAGCGCGCCAGCCGCAGCAGAGGAGGCAAGGCTGCAGCAATGATCCAGATATCTACCGTCTCTACTGCCCGCTGCCGTATGCGTTTGGCCACATCCGCCAGCTCACCGTACAGCCCGGCGTGAATGATGGTATCGACAGCAGCTGTGAGATGCGGCAGTGTCGGCTCGGCATCGAGTTGCTCGCGCAGGAGTGCAGCCGCTGCCTGCTCGATGGTTTGGCCGTAGGTATGGCAGGTCAGCAGGCGCAGCGCAAAGTCAGGTCGCCAGTGGAGTATCCAGCTTTCCTTGAAGGTTCCTTGCGCGCCGCGTGCAGCGTCGAGTTTGATTCCGAAGGGGATGTCGAGCAGCAGCAACTGGTAGAGCAATTGGCTTGCTTCGAGGTGAGCAGCTTTGCGCAGGTCGAGGTCTTTGCTCACCTTTTCCATATCGCGATATGGCTTGCTGAGCCGGGTTGTTTTGAGCCTCGCCTCTAGGTCGCGCTGCAGGGGCAGGCTAGTCAGCGACTCCGGCACGCGCCCAGTGGTTCGCAAGCTTTCGACAGCTGCAAGCACGCGCTCGAGCAGTAGCTCCGAGCCACTGGTAAGGGTGCTGAGGGCGGCCTCCCGAAGTTCGTCGAGTCCAGGCAGCGCCAGTTCGCGGAGCACAGCGAGTTGTTGGGCGAGTGCAGCCGCATCCATCACCTGCGCCGTTGATCCTGCCTGACCTTCGGAGCGCAATTCGCGGGCGATGAGGGTGAGGTAGTGCGCCGGTGCTCGACGTGGATCATCGTACAGCAGCCCGTACCAGATTGGCGAGTCGACGCCTGCTCCGTAGCCCGTGCAGGTGCGCATCCGCTCGTAGGTGTAAGGTATCCAGGTCACATCCAGTTTCGGCCCCTTCAGGCCCCGTTTTGCGGAAGCGTAACCCTTTGCAGTATTCTTCAATTCAGCTTTCGCCAAAACAGGGGAGTGCCACGCTCCGCACACCACCCCAACGCGCTGATGACCCTCCTTTTCGAGTTGTAGCAGACTGCGCGCCATGTGCATCTCGCGCAAACGACAGGCATTGTCCGTGGCTTCGGGATAGGCCTCTCGCAGCGTCGCCACCATTTCTTGCACCTTCGGGAATACAGCTCCTCCGGGATTGAGCAGTTCGAAGGTGCGCTCCCACCAACGCTCGCGATCACTGTAGCCAGCCAGTTGAGCAAGTTTGCCGAGCGGGTCGACGCGTACTTGCTGGTGCGACTCATGCCCCTGCGTCTGCGCCACCATAAGACTAGCGGGCAAATCTATTGGTACTACAGGTACAGCTGCGGCAAGGGCCCATTGCATGGCTCGCCACTCGGGGCTAAACCGAGCTAAAGGGTAAAACAGGGCATGCTGCACCGCCTTCACCTCATAGGCTACCAGTGCCACCGGCGGCTCTAGGCCCGACTCCTCCAGGTAGGCGAGCGCAGGCTGAAAATCAGCAGGCATTTCTATAGCTACCACATCGGGCGCATCACGCGCCAGCGCCTCCTCGAGCGCGCGCGCCGAACCCGGACCGTGGTGCCGCACACCATAGACAAAAACCTCCATGCCGAGTCTACTTAAATTCTGTCAGCACCTCGTACCAGCTGCGCCATTTGCCCGTACGACCTTTAAGTACACCCTCCACATAGCTGCGCCAGGCGGCCCCGTCGCGCTCTTCATCTCTCACAACTGCGGCTCGCAGCGAGGGCAAGAAATCTTGGGGAGTCGGCACACCATCGCCAAAATGGACAGCAAGACTCACAGCATTTTCTACTACACTAATCGCCTCAGCGGTGCTCAAACCCGAGCCTGGTTGCTGCACTTTCGTACTGCCATCATGGGTCACGCCAAGCCGTAATTCTCGAAAAATCGTGAGCAGGCGTTCGAGCTCCGCAGCAGTATCAGGCTGTGTCAATACATCCTCTTTACTCGCTAGCTCAGCGCGTTCGCGAACTATGCGCAGTTCTTCCTCAAGGCTAGCGGGTGCGGGCAAGACTACCGTGTTGAACCTCCGGCGTAAAGCTGTAGAGAGTTCGTTTACTCCCCGATCGCGTTCATTGGCCGTTGCGATAAGGTTGAAGCCTGGCACGGCCTGCACTTCAGAGCTCAACTCGGGCACCGGCAGCGTCTTCTCGCTGAGTACAGTGATGAGGCTGTCCTGCACTTCACTCGGAATGCGGGTTAATTCTTCGATGCGCACCAGTTTGCCGGCTTGCATGGCGGTCATGACCGGGCTGGGCACGAGTGCTTCTTGTGAAGGGCCTTTGCTGATGAGGTGCGCGTAGTTCCAGCCGTACCTGAGGGCATCTTCCGACAGGCCAGCTGTACCTTGCACCAGCAGCGTTGATGCCCCTGATATGGCTGCTGCGAGGTGCTCCGAAACCCAGGTTTTTGCTGTACCAGGTACGCCCGCCAGCAGCAGTGCGCGGTTGGTGGTGAGGGTGGCCACGGCAACTTCGATGAGCCGTTTGTCGCCGATATATTTGGCTGTAATGACGGTGCCGTCGGGGAGGGTAGTGCCGGTGAGGTAGTCGACCACGGTGCGGGGGCTGAGTTGCCAGCCTGGCGGCTTTTTGCCTTTATCAGCTTTCGCCAAAACGGCTAACTCTTCAGCAAACTGCTCCTCAGCGTGCGGGCGAAGAATGTTGGTATTAGTGGACATTGAGGAGCTTGTTCTTTGCGGTCAAAAGCTTGATGAGTAGTTCGGCTCGGGAATGGGGTAGATCGTGGGCGAGCGCATAGGCTAAGTCCACAACCTGGGGGTGCAGTTTGTGCAAGAGCGCCACGATGGGCTGTTGCGGCAAAGGTGCATAGCCGCGAACGGCTTGCTCGAGCAAATCCTCCGAGCTCGCAAGCGATATGGGGTGGGCGCTATAGGCTACAGCTCGTTTGACCTGCTCGTCTTTCCATCCACGTGGGCTTGTGATTACGAGCAGATCGAGGCTCGTGGCATAGGCAGCAGCTGGCAGGTGGGCTAAGAGTACAGGTAGCTCTGGATGCTGAGTTATGAGTGTATTGTCACTAGCGATGGCGTGGCTGAGGAGCTCCTGCAGGTTTTGCCAATCGGCGTTGAGCAGCCAAGCACTGCCGGCGGCGATAAAATGATCAGGAGTTTGCGCGGCTGCTCGAGGAGTCTGACTGGTTTGAGCTGTCACTGCCTCTCCGAGTGCCTGCCGCAGCAGTTGCTGTTCTACATTGGATAGGCCTTTGGCCGCTGAGTCTTGTTTATCGGCTGCTCGTGGATTTGCGAGCTCCAACAGCCTAGTGTTTGGCAGCGGCAGAGCCTCGCCTGTTTCTGCACTCAGGCAGCGGGCGAGTAGCGCTACATCTGCATCGGGTAGTGCGTTTTGCCGAAAGGCAGAAAGTAAAGGAGCCGCTGAAGCACCGGTGGCCGCCCAGCGCCCAAGATGGTAGGCAAAGAAAGCGGCAGCCTTGCGCGCTTCAGCTGGTGGAGTAGCATCATCTAAATAGCTCACTTTGCTGCGAAAGCGTAGTTGCAATGTGCCGAGCCATACCCCGCGCTCACCGAGGAGGCTGTAATGTAACGGCGAAACCTGTCTACTCCGCAAGGTGAGCTCCATGTACCAAGGCAGCAGCTCTGCAGGCACGAGTAGATTTTGGTCTAGCAGCAGCTGCGCATCAGGCAGTCCTAGCAGTTGAGCCGAAGCTTGTAAGTAGCTGGCAACTGCGAGGCTGCGTGGCCCATAAATTGGATGCTGAGGTACGGGGGTAGTGTGCCAGCCTTGATGCTGCACGCAAATCAGCTGCGAGCGGAGGTGGAGACTCGCACGGGCGCAAAGAGCAAGCGCGCGTGCTGCTGGACTAGCATGTGGGCTAACGAATTGCTGGGCCAACGCTTCGTCGGCAGCAGATAAGGGTCGACGCGCGAGGCCGACAATGGCGGAGGTGAGCAGGGAAGTACGCAAGGTGGGAGCCGCAAGAACGGGCAGCTTTAGGACTTGACCATTGGGTTAATAAACTGCGCCGACAGGCGGATATAAAGCTCCCGCAAATCATTACATTTGCGCCCGATTTGGGGCAGCAGCCCTGAAGATGATTTAAAGCGCAGCACCAGGTATGGCAAACACAGGTCAAGTTAAGCAAGTGATCGGACCGGTAGTTGACGTGAGTTTCTCGGCAGAGGGCTCCGTACTTCCAGAAATCTATAATGCCCTCGAAATTGTGCGCCCCGGTGCCGATACCCTGGTGCTGGAAGTGCAGCAACACCTCGGTGAGGATGGAGTGCGTGCCGTGGCGATGGATTCGACTGATGGCCTCGTGCGTGGGCAACGTGTAACCGATACCGGCAAGCCTATCTCCATGCCCGTAGGCAAGCAGATTAAAGGTCGCCTCTTCAATGTGGTCGGCGAGCCCATTGATGGTCTGCCGCCAGTACCTAAAGGACCTAATGCTTCTCCCATTCACCGCAAGCCGCCCATCTTCGAGGAGTTGTCGGTAGCTACAGAAGTGCTCTATACTGGTATTAAAGTTATCGACCTGATCGAGCCTTACCTCAAGGGAGGAAAGATTGGCTTGTTTGGTGGTGCAGGTGTAGGCAAGACAGTACTGATTCAAGAGCTGATCAACAACATCGCTAAAGGCTACGACGGCATCTCAGTGTTTGCAGGAGTAGGCGAGCGTACACGTGAAGGCAATGACCTGCTGCGTGAGATGCTCGAATCAGATATTATCAATTACGGCGAAGACTTCCTCCACTCTATGGAAGAAGGCGGCTGGGACCTGTCGAAAGTTAAGTCGGAGGACCTCGAGAAATCCAAAGCCACCTTTGTGTTTGGGCAGATGAACGAACCACCCGGTGCGCGTGCTCGTGTGGCGCTGTCTGGTTTGACGATTGCTGAGTACTACCGCGATGGCGATATGTCTGATCCGAATGGCGGTAAAGACATCTTGTTTTTTATCGACAACATCTTCCGCTTTACGCAGGCAGGTTCGGAAGTATCGGCCCTACTCGGACGGATGCCTTCGGCGGTAGGCTACCAACCTACACTCGCCACCGAGATGGGCGTGATGCAGGAGCGTATTACTTCCACGAAGCGAGGCTCGATTACCTCGGTACAAGCGGTTTATGTACCTGCGGACGACCTGACCGATCCGGCACCGGCAACCACCTTCGCACACTTAGATGCCACGACGGTACTGTCGCGTAAGATCGCTTCACTCGGTATTTACCCTGCTGTCGATCCGCTCGATTCTACGAGTCGAATTTTGGACCCGAAGATTTTGGGCGCCGACCACTACAATACAGCGCAGGCGGTGCAACAGATTCTGCAGCGCTACAACGAGCTACAAGACATTATCGCCATTCTCGGAATGGAGGAGCTGTCGGATGAGGATAAGTTGGCGGTAAGTCGGGCACGTCGCGTCCAGCGTTTCTTGAGTCAGCCCTTCCACGTGGCTGAGCAATTCACTGGATTAAAAGGTGTGCTCGTGCCGATTGAGGAGACGATTCGCGGTTTCAAGATGATCTTAAATGGCGAGCTCGATCATCTTCCAGAAGCTGCTTTTAACTTGAAAGGCACCATCGATGAAGCGATTGCTGCTGGAGAAAAGATGCTGGCAGAGGCTAATAACTAAACAGAGGCGTTAAGTCATCGTGATGAACATAACAGTGCTAACTCCAGACAAAGAGCTCTACAAAGGCTCGATCTCGAGCGTGATTGTACCTGGAGTTGAGGGTAAATTCCAGATTTTGCGTAATCACGCTCCCATCGTGAGTGCGCTGCAGGAAGGTGGGGTCACTATTCGACGTGCTGATGGTCAGCTCATCACCTTTACCATTGAGAGAGGCTTTGTCGAAGTGCTCAATAATGAGATTAGCCTGCTGGTGCAAGGAGCGGCTAATTATCGGGCGTAGATGCACCAGCTTTGTGGTGCCTAGATATAGGTATATAGGGTAATACTTTTCCCCCTGCACCTGGGCTTAACATGCCGCCGGTATTTTGTGGTCTCACTGCCCAGGCCGCACAATACCACTTTATGTTCCACTTTACGATTTGTTGCCGAGTCCTCATTCAGGTGCTCTTCATTTTCTGCTGTGCGAGTGTTGGCGCTGCAGCTAGCGGTCCCGCAGTCTGGATCAACGAGCTACACTACGACAATGCGGGCTCCGATGTCATGGAATTTATCGAAGTAGCGGGTAGTGCAGGCTTGGATTTGAGTGACTACTCGCTCGTGCTCTACAACGGCAATGGAGGCGGAGTATATAATACTGTTCCGCTCTCCGGCTTCATTCCAGATGAAGGCTCAGGTGGTGGTGCAGTGAGCTTCCCAATATCGGGCATACAGAATGGAAGTCCAGATGGTCTGGCACTCGTGGAGTTATCTACCAATACAGTAGTCCTCTTTTTGAGCTATGAAGGCGACTTTATGGCCACTGACGGTCCAGCCAATGGTATGACGAGTACTGATATAGGCGTGGCTGAGACAAGCAGCACACCTGTCGGGCAAAGTTTGCAGCTGCAGGGCACCGGCTGCACGTATGCAGAATTTAGTTGGACAGGTCCGGCTGCCAATTCGCCGGGTACATTGAATGCTGGGCAGACGTATTCAGCTCCAGGACCAGGTAACGCGCCGCCGAGTGCAGGTCCGCCACGGGTAGATGTAATTATCCCAACGAGTGGTGGAGCTGCATGTCCCGCAGTTGCAGCCGTTCTTGCTCCTGACGGCAGTCCTTTAATGGCGGGCGATATTCTTGCTGTCGATGATTTTATAACTGTAGCCGGGCTTGGCGTACCCGTACCGACGAGCAGCGAAGTATCTGATGATACCGATCCTCCGAGTGCGCTGGCCGTAAATGTGGTAGCAGTCAGCGTAACTCCTGGTCAGTGTACTACATCGGTAGCGATTACTTATACCGTAGAAGATACGCAAGGTGCGATGAGTGCAGAGCGGACGGATACGTTTGTGCTTGTGGATGATACTGCACCTGTATTGAACAGTTCACTCGTTACAGCTTCTTTTGCTTTAGATGCTGGAGTATGTACTGATGATATACAAACATTTATAGAAAATAATCTTCCTCTAGGTTTGCCTATGGCGCCAGGAGCAGTGCTTTTGCAAAATGTTCCTATCACTGGAGGAGTGACAACCTTAACTTTTCCAACTACTGGATTTTTTGTTGAGAATTGTAGTGATGAACAAACGGGAGTAACAATAACGGCAAGTGGCCTAACCTTCAGTAGCAACTCTTGCGAGAGTATTACGGCCAGCTACCAATTAGCCTTCGCTGATGAGTGCGGTAATGAGTCAACTGCGCAGTTTGAACTAATATTTAATGTGTCAGCTGGTGGAGTTGTCCTTCCACCAAATCAACAACTAGCTATTGCTACCTCTGCCGGTGCTGATTGCCTCGATCCGCTCGCAGGACTGGCTGTAGGCGATATGTTCGCACCGGGTGCTTCAATAACTGTTGCAGGACAAATGGTCATGCTGCCTGCTGCTAGCATGGTCTCGGGTTGTTTAGGTGCGTCTCCAATATTTGGCATAACAACGCTTCAGTCAACGGCAGGTACTAATCCTTGTGAAACTAATATCCTTGTAGAAGCTGAATTCGATAGCGATTGTGCCTCGAGTTCAAATACTACCTACAGTATCAACATCACCCTCACTGATGATACTCCACCAATAGTCACTGCTCCCGCTAACGTCTCTATCTCCTGCGAGCAAAATGCTAGCGATCTCAGCTTGACTGGCATGGCTACCGCGACAGATAATTGCGCACCTGGAGGACCCTCACCGCTACTCGCTCAAGGGCCGGTATTTATCAACGAGTTTCACTACGACAATCCGGGCGTAGACGCTGGTGAGTTCGTTGAAATCGCAGGCCCCGCAGGTACTGATCTAGCTGGCTACAGCATCGAATTGATTAATGGCAATAATGCTCTCCCATACGATACCCAGCCACTGAACGGAACCATTCCAGATGAAGGAGCAGGCTTTGGTGCGCTGAGTTTTGCAATAGCAGGCATACAAAATGGTGCTCCCGACGGTATTGCCTTGTGCGGGCCCAATGGAGTTTTAGAATTCTTGAGCTATGAAGGAGCCTTCGTAGCCGCGGGTGGTTGTGCGCAAGGTTTGATGAGCACCGACGTCGGTGTCGAGGAATCTACTAGCTCGAATTATGCAATAGGTGCTAGTCTGCAGCGCACTGGCACTGGATCAAATGGGGGAGACTTCACTTTTATCGGACCTGCACCTGAGTCGCCAGGCCTGCTCAATGCCGGCCAAAGCTTCGTGACAGGCGGAGGCGGGGGAGGCAATACTGGTGGTCCGGTTGCTACGAGTTTTACCGACAATATCATACCGGGAGCCTGTGCCTCTTCATTTACCATTCAGCGGACCTTTACAGCCACTGACGCCTGTGGCAATGTCGGTTCAGCCTTGCAAATTATCACTGTTACGGATGATTCGCCTCCAGTCTTTGATCAGCAAGTGGGTGCGCTAGATGCAACTGTAACTACCACCCAGCTCGATGCAGCTGGTCTCGGTGACTGTGCGATTACTTTAGACTTAGCAGCTTTACAATTGCAGGCGACGTTTGCGCTGCTGTTCGGGCAGACTAATTTTCTTAACCTGTTCACCTTCCCCACGGCGACAGATGCTTGTGGTGCCGCCAATCTGCAGGTGCAAGCAGTCACATCAGGTAGCGTCACAGGGATGGCACCCTGCGCGGCCGAGGTAGTATTCACTTTTGTCGCGAGTGATGCTTGTGGCAACGCTGATACTTATGCGGTGACGCTGACGATTGTGGATGACCAAGCGCCGGTGCTCGAGCCAGGCTTCGTCAGCACTTTCACCATCGAGTGCGACATGCCCTTCGATACATCAGTGACAGGCACGCCGATATTTATTGACAACTGCGGGTCGAGCCGCCCAGCCGCACCGAGCGTTTGGATCAACGAGTTTCACTACGATAATGCGGGTACAGATGTAAATGAATTTATTGAGGTCGCCGGTACAGCTGGCCTCGACCTTGCCGGCTACACTTTACTTGCCTACAACGGAAGTAATGGCAGCGTTTATAATACAATTCAGCTAACAGGAATTATTCCCGATGAGGGCAATGGTGGTGGCGCAGTGTCGGTGAGTCTGCCTACAAATGGTTTGCAGAATGGTTCGCCAGATGGAATAGCCCTCGTAGATGCAGCCGGAATGGTAATAGAATTTCTCAGCTATGAAGGAGACTTTATAGCAACGAATGGCGCTGCGCAAGGACAAACTTCTACTGACATAGGCGTTTCGGAGACGGGCAGTTCGCTAGCCAGTGAAAGCCTCCAACGTACGGGAGCCGGAAGTATGGGAAGCGACTTCACGTTTATCGGACCTGCGCCTGCAAGTCCTGGTATGCTCAATGTAGGTCAGACCTATGTTTCTGGACAGACGGTGGCAGTAAGTTTTAGCGAAAGCGCAATACCTAACCCTAGCTGTAGTAATGGGCAAGTTATCACGCGCACATTCATTGCGAATGATGGTTGCGGTAATACGACTAGTGCGGTCCAAACTATTAACGTGGTGGATACGCAGGCACCGCAATACACGCTTTTTCAGGCGGATACTACTATTGAATGTTCAACACTTAGCGGGCCGCTCAATATGCTTACTGTAGCAGCCATTGCTGATGCGCTGCCCTTTCCCCTGGTAACAGATAATTGCACCACCAATCTTAACCCAACATTCGTAGATGCCTTTGATAACACTGCGACTTGCCCAACGGTGGGAACTTTTACGCGCAGTTTTGCTCCTGTTGATGATGGCTGCGGTAACATCCTCGCTGCGCGCACGCTGACCATTACCATTATTGATACGTTGGCTCCTGTACTTGACGGTTTGCCTGCGGCAGGTGATATCGACTGTAGCATTGGACTGCCTCTGCTTGGACAAGTTGTGGTGGAAGACTGCGATGCGGGCGTTGTTTTGACGGAAGTAGACGAAACCGATACGAGCAACAGCCTCGGCCTTGGACTGCCTGGGCAAAATGGCGTGGTAAGTGTGACGACGCGCAACATTACGGCCACTGATCAATGCGGAAATGTGAGCACCGAGGAGTTGGTGTTTCGCGTTCTCGACCTAGAGGCGCCAGTGCTGCTAAGTTGCACGGATGATATCGGTCCACTTGTGGCACGACCTGATGATCGCGTTGCGGTTGATTTTGTGATGCCGGAGTTTAGCGACAACTGCAGCTTCACAGTCCAGGCCTCTGCGCAGAGTGGCGATGATTTTGGTGTGGGCCTGAATACTGTGACGGTGACGGCGCTAGATGAAGGCGGCAACAGCGCGGTATGCAGCTTTACTGTGGAGGTGGTGCGGGCGCTCAACATTAGTTGCACGACTACCAATATCAGCGTTGCTGATGCATCCACTTTGACGCGGGCGGACATTAATTTTCCTTATGCGACGACCACTTGTGCCGACTGTCCTGCGCCTGGTGAGCCGCTCGCTGGTCTGGAGTACCTCGGCTACTTCCGCGGGCATCGCTACTATGTGAGTGCGCCGGGGGTGATGCGTTCGTGGCCAGAGGCAAACGATTATGCCTTGAGTATTGGCGGGCGATTGGTTCAAATTGATGGTCCTGAAGAGAACCTCTTTTTGCAAAGAGAGCTACCTTATGCACAGGCTTTAATTGGGCTGTGGGCGCCGAATGGGCAGGGCGATTGGGTGTGGACGACTGATGATAATGCGACGCAGTATCGCAATTGGGCTGGTGCTACTCCGAGTGGTATGGGCGCCGAAATTTATGCTGCGCTCGACGCTGCGAGTGGGCAGCACGTTGCGGTAGATTATGCGCATCGGCCTTACCTCATCGAGTTTGATTGTATCAACTTTGAAGTTATACAAACTTCTAGCGACAGCCTCTATGGTGTTGGTCCTCAGTGCATTGTTTATGCTGCTGAAGATCGATGTGGCAACCGCGATACCTGTCATTACCTTTTTACTGTCACCACCTTCGATGTCAACTATTGCTATCCGGACTTGACCTCGTTTGACTTTATAGCGGAGGAGGAATATTATATTACGGGTGTGCAGCTTGGTGCTTTCGCCAAAACATTTGGTGCGACGGCTAGTGCGATTGCGACTCGAGATACGATTAAGCTCGAGGAGGATGATCCTACTCCGCTGGTGCTGTCTGCTGAAACTACGGGTATGGCTGGCGCGAACTTTCCTGCCTATTGGCGCATATGGGTGGATGCCAATCAGGATGGCGATTTTTACGAATCTGGTGAATTGATTTTTGAAGGCTTTGGGTCGGCTGTGGCTACAGGTGATGTGGTATTGCCTTCGAGTTTGGCGACCGTAAGTCCGACGCGGCTGCGGGTGGCGGTGAGTCGCTACGCCTTTCCTGAACCTTGCGGTCCTGATCCCTTTGGCGACTTCAAAGATTTCACTCTCATAACTACCATGCCTAGCCAGCCGCGCTTTGCTTTGAGCGGCACAATTTCGCGAGGTAAC
Organism: Saprospiraceae bacterium; assembly: GCA_965213735.1. Taxonomy (GTDB): domain Bacteria; phylum Bacteroidota; class Bacteroidia; order Chitinophagales; family Saprospiraceae; genus CALDTK01. The sequence goes on along the minus strand of CBDCAB010000006.1, from coordinate 2,044,021 downwards.
CAGCCGAGCCTAACGACGCATACGTTAGAGGATGCAGAAATCGACAGCTACCTCTTGCTACGTGGAGTCAATCCTCATGATTTGTCGAAGTATCACGATTGGATTGCGGTGTACGGTGATGGTAGTCTGTATGACTATAATTTCCTTGATGCTGATCCGCTGTTGGCGGCATACTACCAAGCGGTTGCGCTCGATGCTGACGGGTATATCATTCGTCGCAGCAATGTGGTTCACGTGGAGCTACCGAGTCGGAAGGGCAATGTGCTGATTGCGCATCCAAACCCTGCCTCTGACTATGTGGATTTGACCACAGGTGGAGTTCCGCCCAGGACTGGTGGTCAAGTAGAATTGTACGACGCTATTGGTCGCAAGGTATTGGAGCGTCACTGGCCGGTAGATGAGCCGCGATTGCGGGTGATGTTGCCACGCTTAGCGACTGGTACCTATGTGTTACGTGCTACGCTAGGTGATGAACAGGCGCTGGTGAAACGTGTAGTGGTGGAGCAGGGAGGCAACAAAGTTTCATTGCAGAGATAGCAGGTACGGGAATTATAATCCCTTAGTGGTTATGCCGCTGTGCTCTTGCCGGAACGGCGCTTTAAGGTCCAGCGTACCAGCGGGATGCCAGGCGCTAGCAACCAATAGCAAAAGCCGGCCATGACTCCAATTTGCGGTGGCGCGAGTAAGGCTATTGAGGCAGATAATATGCCTGTTGCTAACAGCGTCGACCATACCGCGATATGGCTTACCGTCTGCTGCCGTTCGTGAGCTGATAGGTTGAGAAGCTCTCTTGCATTCCAACTCGTGAGGTAGAGTCCCCAAATGCTAAATGAAAGTGTCACGAAGCCAATACCGTAGACTCCAATCATCGTTGCAACCTCCTGTAGGCTAGTCAATTGAATTGCAGCAGGTAAACCACCGCTGCCCATGAAGTTGAATAAGCTGGAGTACATCATTTTCAGCGGATAGACATAAACCAGTAATGTTAATACGAGTAATAAGCTGAAGAAGATGGTCCAATTATTTTCGAGGCCATATGAACGACTCCATGCCCGGTGCGAGAGCCAGAAGATCATCATGGTGAAGAAGCTCAGGGTAAAAGATGGAATGTCTTTTATCAGAGTAACAAATTCTGGATAGGTGCTAGGTAATTCACCAGACGAAAGTAGTAGCACCGTTGAACCGAAGGCAAATGCTGCATCTATAAATGTATCGAGACGAGTTGTGCTCAGCCCTCTCAGTTGAAACGTCTCTTCCTTCTGCACCACATCCATGCCTGGGGTAAGGTAGTAGGATGGGGGGAAATAGGGTGCTCTTCTCCGGGCCTGAAGATACTGATGTCGTCATGCGGGGCCTGGGAGTGTTGAGTTAGAAGCAGCAGTAGCCTCCAGCCCGGCCGACGTCGTCTAACCGCGCAGGCAGAGCGGCGACAGGCAGATACTTTATCAATTTGTATAGCTCGGATGAACGACGTCTACTTTGAGCACCCACACCCAGCACCCAGCCCCCAGTATCCAACCTCCAGCAGCGAAGCGATCTAGCCTCCAGCCTCCATTTCACGCCGCATGTTCTTCCTCACTCACTGCGGCGAGGCGATCTTGCAGAGCTTGGTGCTCTTCAGGAGTGGGGTAGTAGGCGTTGCGGGCGCTACCGAGTTGCCGCAGTTTGGAGGAGTAGCGGTTGATGAGTTGGCGAGCTTTGCGCAGGTAAGCTGCACGTTCTTCACTGCCAGAGTACTTGCCTTGCTCGATCAGGTCGAGAAAGACTTGGGCTTGAAAGAGGGCACTTATCCAGTAGCCGGGTTGGTGGGGGATGCTACCTTGCATAGCCCGCTCGCAGTTGTCGATGGTTGCGGCGCGTTCGCCTCGGCTATGGGCAATCTTTGCTAGTCCCAGATGTGGGTTGGGTAGAGCGGGGTAGAGTTTGCGAGCCTTCTTAAAATCGGCTTCAGCTGCTTTGAGGTTATTGAGTTCGAAGTGGGCAAGGCCGCGCGCATTGTATGCCCATGGGTGTGCGGCGAAGCTGTCGATCGCATCAGTGAAAGGTCCGATGGAGTCGGCGTAGCGTTTTTCTTCAAACGCTTCCATGCCGGCGGCGTAGGCGTGGACGGTGCTTTTATCGTTGTTGACTTCGAGCACGACTTGACGCGGCAGTTCGCCGGGTTCGAGAATAAAAATGTCGAGCCGACCGGCGATAGCAAATTGAAGCAATAGCTTGAGGGCGGAGATGCTGTTGGTGAGCGTTTTATCGCCTGCGTCATGCAATTTGCGATCGAACTCTACGAACAGGTCGGTGTATTCCACCTCTGGATCTTCGCCGAAGAGGTCTTCCGGCTTGAAGAGGAGGTCGTTTTTAGCCTTCGTTTCGTTATGACGGATATATTCGGCCCTTGCGAGCTTGACGCTACGCAAATTTTTAAAGTTGATACGACCGAAGATGATGGCGCGGCTCATGGCTTTGATTGCTTCTTGTGGTGGTTGTGCAGGGGTTGACGCGTTTGGTGACAGAACAGAGGGGGAGGTCTGTACTTCACGCAGGAATGTTCAGGAGAGGGGAGCTCTCGCCTGAAGGTGTTTCAGAAAATGTTGGGATTTTGGGCGCACAAGACAGCGCACCCGCGTCGAACAAAGTTCACAACTAATGAACACATACGCAAACTTCATTTGTGGGAAAATTGTTTTGGGGTAGCTACGCTGCGAAGTCTGAGTAGACGTCGTTGAACCAAACTACCCTATTCGAGGCTCTGGTGAAGGCCACGATGCTTTTGTCAGGGTTCGACGACGTCGGCCGGAGCAGTAACGGCATTTAGCTCATGAGCGCAGGGTGCAGAGCAAGAGTAGACGTCGTTGGGCCAATCTTTCTTAAGGTGAGAGTCTTGTGCAGGCTGTGGTTTATGTCTTATAGAAATATGTCGGCTCCGTCTCACACGCTAGTGCTGACTCAGATGGCTGAGCACAGACCTATGGCACCATCAGTTGAACAAATCATTAACTCCGGGCTTTTCAGCTACAGGATGTAGGGCTGCTTGCAATTCGCGTGTTGTACAGCTCGAAATTAAGAGTATCACACCTTTAAGACTTGCTCGCCATGAAGTTTAAAAATTTCGCCTTCGCCACCATTCTATTTTTAGGTATTTCGGCCGCTCCAAACGCCGAACATGTTGCTAGCCACACAGCCTATGTAATCAGTGACGAGGATGCCGCTTGTAAATATGGCCAATGCTACGCCACCGCAAAGAGCACCAATCAGCGCTGTAAGCATTGCGTCTCGAACAGCGGTGACACGTACTGCTATCAGCATAAGTAGCAAGAGTTCGTAGCTGCCACATCTTTACAGCAAGGCATCTTCAGTAAGAGCACGCATACACTACGGGAACCAAACTGCTTGGTCTCTACGCTTGCCTGCTACCATAGATAAGCGGCTACATTATGGTGCTGAGTAAGACTGTGACACTTGAGTTTCGCCGTAAGTGAGGTACTTGACGGAACAGCTCTAGCCTTACTAAATGCTAAGACTCACCTCACCCTCCCAACTCCTCCTGCACACGCCGCAAGCCCACCAAGGACTTCCTGCCCCCATTGCGCAAACCCATAAATTCCTCAGGTGTCAAGGCTAATATCGCAGGAGGGGTGAGCTGCTTGGCCACCTTCAACACATTGAGCAAGCGCAAATTGCCATGCTTTAATATGAGCGCAGCTAAATCCTCCTCCTCCATAATCGAAGGGCCAGTAGCAGCTGTCTCTTCGAAGTGAGAGCCCATTCCTCCCAATACAACTGCCGAAGCAGTGAGACTGTCAGTAGACTGCGCGTGCTGTGGGGCTTCATCCGAAACGAACTCCGAGCGCGGTAGCTCGCGCAGGTGCTCCTGCAGCTTTTGCAAATCCTTACACGTCGTTTTGCCGGCGCCCGACCATTCTAGTACATCGAGCGGCTCGAGGTCGAGAATCGTGTCATAGCTGTCGAGACTGCGGACGTGCAGCAAATTGTACAGTCGCCGCGAACCGTGCGTCAAAATCGTTTGCTGAAGCTTCCATGCTGATGATGCCATAATTGTCGTGCTGGATGCATAAATTTAATCGAACTTTTGACAAATCCTACACTCCACGCCAAAATTTTGACGGTCACATATTTCCCCCTCAACCCGTTCTATATCGGGCTGCTCACCCAGCCCCCAGCACCCACCTGACCACAATGTTGTGGTCAGGCCAACACCCTTTGCGACCCTTGCGTCCTCCCTTTGCGACCCTTGCGATACCAAACTCCATGAGCACCCACCACCCACTACTAATAAGCTGGCGAACCAAGCCCGCCCAAGCATAGTTTATCCCACCATGGCCGATAAGCTCATTTCCCTCGCCGCAATTCTCCTCGTCACCTTGCTTTACGGAGCTTGCCACCCCTCCTCCGCCAAAGCACAAGATGACGTGCCAGAGGTGGTCGTTAACCGCTTCTTAGAACTTTATCCCGCAGCCGAAGCCGTCGACTGGAACATTGATCGCAACAACAGCTTCGAAGCGCACTTTCAAGTTAAAGGCAATAAAGCTCGCGCAGACTTTGAGCCAAATGGTACCTGGATAGAAACTGAAGAATCCATTAAGTGGGACGAACTTCCTGAGGCAGTTCAACGTGCCATTAAATCAGAATACGATAAAGATGATATCGTCGAACTTGAGCATACCGTCAGCGCCACCAAAGGCGAATTCTATGATGTCGAAATCGATCCCAAAGGCGAAAAGAAGTTCGATATCGAGTATAGAGCCGACGGAACCATCAGCGGCCGGGAGTAATTTGCAGAGTTAAACACTTTCCCAGACCTTGCACCCTTCCGTGCAGTTTTTGCATATTTCGATATGCTCGCGACCTCTTAAAATAGATTTACGAAAGCGATTGTACGCTTTAGAATGCCATATCTCCGAAAACGTCGCATGCTTGAGATCGCCCAACTTGTGCTCGGCATCCTTGTCAAAACAACAGGGTACCACCAGCCCGTCCCAAGTTATTACGCATGAATGCCACAACTTCCAACAGTGGTCGAGTAGTTGATTTTTGATGCGATATTTCCCGTCCGGCTGCCGTGCGTAGCGGCTGTAGCGCGCCTGAGTCGGGATGAGTTCGTTGCCATTTTCGAAGTCATAAACTTGCGCAGTTTTAAGTTTTACCTCATCTACGCCCACCTCTTCAGCAAGCCGGTAAATATCCGGAATTTGATGCTCATTCGGCTTCACCACCAAAAACTGAAAAATTATATGAGGATGGCTCACCCCAGCGGCTGCGCGAGCGGCAACTAAATTTCGTGCTCCCTGCAGCACGTTTTCTAACTTGCCCATTTTGCGATAAGCTTCATAGGTAGCTTGATCAGTACCATCAACAGAAATTATAAGGCGATCAAGTCCGCTTTCTACAGTTTTACGTGCATTTTCGGGACTTAGGAAGTGCCCATTCGTGCTCGTAATTGTATAGATGCCGCGATTATGTGCATGACGCACCATATCCAGAAAGCCAGGATTAATATACGGCTCACCTTGGAAGTAAAAGATGAGATATACTAGGTCGCTGCCTAATTGTGAAATAGTATCGCGAAAGAAATCCTGCTTTAAATTACCCGTCGGCCGGGTAAATTGTCGTAAGCCACTCGGACATTCTGGACAGCGCAAGTTGCATGCTGTTGTCGGTTCTACACTTATCGTAATGGGCTGGCCCCACTGAATGGGTTTGCGCGTCACACGCGTAGCATAATAGGACGCGCCCACTTTCGTCGCATTCCAGACGCGACGCGCAGTGAGTTTGGTCAAAAATCTCTTGGTATCAGCAATATGCACCGCCCGAAGGTAGCAGTGTTGGGTTTTGCCGAAAGGCGTAAACTGCCACATGCCTTCCTTATTCCGCCGAATCCGTCACTTCTTTGCGCCCACCTCACAATCAGCACCACCCTCAGCGGCAGATACAGCTATGAAATACCTTGTGGTAGGCCTCGGAAATATCGGCGCAGAATACGTCAACACGAGGCACAACATCGGCTTCAACGTGGTGGAGCAGCTTGCGCTAAAACACGAGGCAGCCTGGAAAACGGATACCCTCGGCGACTTGGCGCGGTTCAAACACAAGGGCCGCACCTTCATATTGCTCAAGCCGAATACCTACATGAACCGCTCCGGTAAAGCCACCAATTACTGGCTCGACAAGGAGAAAATTCCCAAAGAGCGCCTGCTAGTCATCGTTGACGATTTAGCCCTCGATTTTGGCGTGCTCCGGCTGCGAGGCAAAGGCTCGCCCGGCACCCACAACGGACTCAAAGACATCGATCAAGTGACAGGAGGAGGTGATTACGCCCGCCTGCGCGTCGGCATCGGCAATGATTTTCCGCAGGGTCGACAAGTCGACTTTGTACTCGGGCACTGGGGTGCACAAGAGCAAGCCGCCCTACCTGAAGTTTTGGCGAAAGCTGCAGAAGCCACCCTCTCCTGGGGCACCATCGGACTCGCCCACACCATGAATGCTTTTAACGGCTAAATCCGTCGCGCACCAGAACACCACCTCTATCGTTAGTTTGCAGATGAAGATTTGGCTACTCCTAAGCAGCGCCCTCCTGCTGATAGCATGCAGTGATACCGAGCGCGTCGAGAAACGCAATGAAGCTGGCGTCGTTATCGAACGCTATAACCGCAGCAAAACCGACTCACTCTGGCAGGGCAAATACGAGGCCTTCGATGATGAGGGGCAAGTGGTAGAGCGCGCTAACTACGCCGCTGGCAAACTCGACGGCAAGCGCACCTTGTACCACCCCAACGGGCAGGTGCAGTACGAAGAAATGCACGTCGGCGGCAAATTTGACGGACCTTATAAAGCCTACTATCCCGATGGGCAGCTCGAACTCGAAGGCAAATTTATCGACGATAAAGCCAGCGGAGTTTGGACGGGCTACTACCCCGACGGCAGCAAGAAAGAGGAAGTCACTTTTGTGGATAATAAAGAGAACGGTCCCTTCCGCGAATGGTACTCCAATGGCACTATTAAAGCCGAAGGCAGCTACCTCGATGGCGACAATGAGCAGGGCGAACTCGTGCTCTACGATTTGCAGGGAGAAGTACAAAAACGCATGCACTGCGAGGCCGGCGTCTGTCGTACTGTTTGGCAGGCCCAAACCGGTGCTGCGAATGACATGTAAGCGCTTACTCCTCCCCGTTTTTCTGCTGCTCGGCCTTGCGAGTGCGCATGCTCAGGTGCTCGGTGGTGGCTACGCGCTGCCATGGCTCAGCAGTGCTCCCTCGGCTCAGGCTACCGCGCTTGGTGGCTGGCAAATTCGCTTTGATGGGCGCGATCCGGCGCTTGTCAATTTCAATCCCGCCGCGCTCAATGTCAATACGGTTAAGGTCGTGCACGCCTCGCAAGATTTTCTCAAAGCGGGTGCGGGCCGTTCTATCGTGGCTGCGGCCTATCAACTCGATAAGTTCGATGGCATCGGCGGCGTGAGTGTACAGTACGTGGGCTACGGTGACTTTAGCGGCATCGACGAGCGTGGCAATGCAACGGGTACTTTTAAGGCAGGTGAGTACGCCATTGGTGCTGCTTTCGCCAAAACACTAGACGAGCGGCTCCATCTCGGCGCTCAAATTAACCTCGTGGGTGGCAGCATCGAAAGCTACAATAGCATGGGCGCTACCTTTAGTGCTGGCCTTATGTATGTGCCTGATACCGCGCAAAACACTGTAGTGGCGGTGCAGCTCCAGCATGCGGGGTACCTCTGGAATGCATACACGGATGAGCGGAGTCGGCTGCCATGGAACCTTTCTGCAGGAGTCAGTCGCCGGCTGCGCTACCTGCCCCTGCGCGTTGGCGCACTCTACCGCCGCCTCGATCGCTGGGACCTGCTCTACGACGATCCCGAACGACGCGAATCTGATGCCTTTACTGGCGGCCTCGAGTCGGAGCGTGGACGTGCCTCGAAGTTCATTGACAACTTTGCCCGCCACCTCTCCTTTAACGGTGAACTCTATATCGGTAAAACTGAAGTCATTCAGCTGCGCTTCGGCTACGACCACCAGCGCCAGCGCGAAGCCAAAGTCGCAGAATTCCGCAACATGGGGGGATTTACCTACGGCTTCGGACTCAATCTCCGCAAGTTTCGACTCGACTATGGGCATGGGATTCAGCACCTCGCTGGCGGACCTCACTACGTAGGTCTGCTCGTCGACTTCGGCCAGTGAGCGAGCAAAAAGTGCTCAATTTTCGGGCAGGAGCCGCTGATTTTCAACAGTGGCTAGAAGACCAGCTCGTGTATGGCTTAGCAGCGATTGAAAGCGATCCTGCCGCTCGACTGGAAGCAGCAGCGCAACAACTTACGGATGCACAACTTCCAGGTCCGGCCGCTGCGCTGCGTGATTTCATCAACCGCGTCGGCACTGAACCACATTGGGCCGACGACCTCCTCCACGAGTTCGGCTACTGGCACATCTTGTGCGCTCAGCTAATGCAGGCAGAGGGTGCCGAACTCGAGGCTGTTATGGTAAGCTTTGGGCAGCGGGTGCGAAAAGCAGATTTGCTCGCTACCGAACCAACTGCCATCGACAACTGGACTTGCACGGGTATTGAGCAGGGTGAGAATCGAAACGTCTACTTCCGCAAGTGCTTTTGGAGTGGCAGTACCAAAGATCGAAGTGCATTTACGCTGGCGTTCAATTACGGTTTTGCGGTAGCAGATGAGTTCCCGCAAGTGGGTACGAGTGTGCACAGTGGCGTCCACGCTTATCCAGGTGGATTACCTGGTCGGGTAATTTTTCCGGAGAAGGTGACGCTGCTAGATGAGCCCGTGAGGCCAGCGGTACACCACGGTTGGCAGGCTCAGCAAAGTTTTCAGGTAGAGCTTCTCGCGCGGCAGCCTTGGCGTCAAGAGATGCCGGTGGCGGTTGGTGGGCTCGTGGCCCACTACGAGGAGGAGCAGTTGATGCTCATCGACGGTCAGGGTGCTGCGGTAGCTATTCCTGCTGGCAGTGATGATTTGCGAGCGTGGACGGTACTTGCTGCAGCTGGAGATGAGACCTTTGACGGATTTGGCGTGTGGCGCAATGGCGGTCTGCAGCTCATGAGCATCTGGATCAACGATCGCCTCATTGGTGTTTGAGGGAAGCTTACCTTGGCGGCTCATGGTGAATGCGACGCATACGCTTCTCGACAATCTCGTGGCGGCGAAAGTGGCTGGCGAGAAGCGCTTCGCGGTGCTCATCGATCCTGATAAACTACGTACCAAGCGCCTCGAAGAAGTGGTACAGGGTGCCGTGGCGGCTGGAGTTGATTACTTTTTTATTGGTGGCAGCTTAATCGTCAACAATATGCTCGACCAGGTGCTGGTGGGCATCAAAGAGCGATGCAGCATTCCACTCGTGCTCTTTCCGGGCAATAGCTTTCAGTTGAGCTACCGTGCCGATGCGCTCCTGTTTCTGAGCCTCATTAGCGGTCGCAATCCAGAATTGCTCATTGGCAACCATGTTATTGCCGCACCTTACCTTAAGATTAGTCCGCTCGAGATTATGAGCTGTGGCTACATGCTCGTGGATGGCGGCACTGCGACTACTGTTAGTTACATGAGCAATACCACCCCGATTCCTGCCAACAAAGCCGATATAGCGATGTGCACTGCTGTAGCTGGCGAAATGTTGGGCCTCAAGCTGATGTTTCTCGATGCGGGCAGCGGGGCGCAGCGTCCTGTATCGACCGAACTCATTGAGGCGGTAAGTAGTGCTACTGATGTGCCGCTGATTGTTGGCGGTGGCATCCGCACTCCGGAGCGTGCGCGCGCCAATGTCGAGGCTGGTGCCGATGTGGTGGTGGTGGGCAATGCTATTGAAGGTGAGCCGAGTCTGATTCACGAACTTGCCGAAGCTGTCCATGGCAAGTAGTACCTCTTCCCCCTCCGCCAGCCCTTCTGCTCAGCAATTGGAGTATGGCACCGTCACGCGCTCGACTGGCTCTTGGTATGAGGTCAAGCTCGACTCTGGTGAGATGTGGGCTTGTCGAGTTAAGGGCAAATTTCGGATGGCTGGCTTACGCACGACCAATCCCGTTGCTGTTGGTGATCGGGTAGGGGTGGAGCGCGATGAGGATGGCGATGAAAATACTGGTCGCATCACTGAGTTGGTGGCGCGGCGCAATTACGTTTTACGGCAAAGTCCGCGGCGCAAGCACGAGCTGCACATGCTGGCGGCCAATATTGATTTGGCTGTACTCGTGATGACGGTTGTGGAGCCGATGCTCAAACAAGGTCTAATTGATCGTTTTTTATTAAGTACCGAGCCCTATGACATTCCGACAGCCATTGTATTTAACAAAGCTGATTTATACGAAGAAGAAGATTTAGAAGTTTATGCGATACTCGAAGATGTTTATCAGTCGATTGGTTATGAGGTTTTGCTCGTGAGTGCAGCAACGGGCGATGGTGTTGACGCCTTTCGTGCGATGTTGCAGGATAAAACTACGCTCATCTCGGGCCAGTCTGGGGTGGGCAAGTCGAGTTTGCTCAATGTTGTGCAGCCTGGCTTGGAGGCGCGTGTTGGCGACTTGAGTGGGTATTCTGGCAAGGGTCAGCACACCACCACGTTTGCCGAGATGCACGAGCTAGCCTTTGGCGGTCAACTCATCGACACGCCTGGCATCAAGAACTTTAGTTTCAATCATTTGAATGAGATGGAGGTAGCGGATAATTTTCGCGAATTTTTCACGCTTTCGCAAAACTGCAGGTTCAACAACTGTCTCCATCGTGAAGAGCCAGGCTGTGCCGTCAAAGCAGCAGTTGAGGAGGGGGAGGTAAGTGAGTTGCGCTACATTAATTATTTAACGATTCTCCAGGAGGTTGAGGATCAGAATTATTGGGAGATACATTCGGATGTGTGAGGGACTAGATCGCTTCGCTGTTGGAGGCTGGAGGTTAGATCGCTTCGCTGCTGGAGGTTGGAGGTTAGATCGCTTCGCTGTTGGAGGCTGGAGGCTAGATCGCTTCGCTGTTGGAGGTTGGAGGTTAGATCGCTTCGCTGTTGGATGCTGGGTGCGTGGGTGCCCTGAGTGGGCCGGTCAGGTCCACCATGTGTGCAGCCAGTTTGTTTGACCACGCAGTGGGCAGACGGGCTGGGTAGTGTGTGAGCCTAGACGTCGTTCATCTGAGCTATACAAATAGATAAAGTATTTGCCTGTCGCCGCTCCGCCTGCGCGGTTAGACGACGTCGGCCGGGCTGGAGGCTACTGCTACTTCTAACTCAGCCCTCCCAAGCCCCGCCTAAACACAACATCCTAGTCAGCCCCTGAGAAGAGCTCCCCACCAATCCCACCAGCTTTGCGACCTTTGCGTTGCCTTGCGGCCCTTGCGATACCTTTCCCCTCCAACAGCCCCCCGAACAGCAAAAACGGCTTTAGCCAAAAAACAGCGCAGCAAAAACAGGCGAAGCCCAAAACGGCTTTAGCCAATAACCGGCGAAGCCGACCCCATGTCCTACCAATCCCGCAAACGCTACGTCGGTCGCTCCGAAAAATTGAAGCGCCATAAATCCGTCTACCGCCTCATCTTTTTATTTGCTGTACTCGCCGCAGTCGTTTGGCTCCTCTTCAATTGGCGCTGGATCTACGACTATACCCGCGTCTATTTTATGGACTAAGATGCTGGCCCCGCATACTGCGCCACTCCACCAAAGCCATCACCCCAACCACCAGCGCAAACAAGACAGCTCCCAAACCCGAGATCAGCACCCACTCACGCCATGCACCTCCATCAATCGTGAGCTGCATGACAGACGGGCCCAGTTTTGGCGAAAGCTGCCAGTAAGCGACCACCGCGAGAATGGCGAAAATTGTATAGCTCGCCATGCGACCGAGTTGGTACGGCACCGGGTAGCGACTGCGACCTAGCCACCACGCCGCAACACACATCGAGCTATAGCAAGCCAATGTCGCCACCGCGCAGCCATAAAAGCCATAAATGGGAATGAGCAAGAGGTTGAGCGTGATGGTGAGGACTGCGCCTCCCACACTGATATAAGCACCCACGCGCGTGGCATCAGTGACCTTGTACCAGACCGAAAAATTATAGTAAAGGCCGAGCATCACATTGGCCAACAACAGGATTGGCACTACATCGCTGCCGCGCCGATACACTTCGTCATGCAGAAAAAGCTGACTAAAAAGCGGCAGAAATAAAGACACAGCTAAAAAGCCTACTAGTGCTGCAACGAGATAGTATTTAGCCAGGCGAGCATATTTATGCACGGCATCAACAGCTTGGCTTTCGCGAAAAAAGAAAGGTTCGGCACCGTAGCGAAAGGCTTGCGTAAACAGAGCGAGCAGCATCGCTAGTTTGTAATTAGCGCTGTAAACGCCCGCCAGTTCAAAACCTTCGAGCCTGCCTCCGGGCCAAACGTAGGGTAGCAGCTGGCGGTCGATTAATTCATTGATGATATAACTCAAGCCCACAATCACTAAGGGCGAGGAAAATTTGAGCAGGCGCTTAAGCAGCTTCGTATCTACCTGCCAGCGCAAATCTTTAAGCTCAGGCAGACACAGCAGGAAAGTAAAAGCCGAGGCAATAAGATTTGCAAGAAAAATATAGGTGATGCCACTCGCAGAAGCGGCGAACCAAGTCGGTGCTTCAGACCACTGCGGGAGGAGGTAGAGCCAAAAGAGGTTGAGCGCAAGGTTGACGCAGATGCCGCCCAATCGCACCACCGCAAAGCGCACTGGTCGCTGCTCCAGACGCAGTTTCGCCAGCGGCAACTCCGTGATGGCGTCAAACATCAATATGCCTCCTGCCAGTGCAAAAAGCCACTGGTAGGCAGGAAAGCCTGCCCACAGGGCAAGTTTTGGCGAAAGCAGCAAGAGCAGTCCACCGAGTAACCCACCCACAGCAGCATTGCTCAGCCAAGCCGTGCTAAGCAGTGTGCCGCTGGCCACCTCCCCGTGAAAGCGGAAATAGGCCACGTCCAAGCGCAGGGTAGCTAGTACCATCAGCACACCAACCCCAGAGAAAACAAAACTTTGGATGCCGTACTCGAATTCCGTGAAGATGCCCGTGTAGAGCGGCGTCAGCAGGAAGTACAGCCCCCGCCCCAGGATGGAACTCAAGCCATAAATAGCTGTTTCTGAAGCGAGTTTGCGAATGCTCATCGGCGCGGCAATGATAGTGCTTCAGGATGCTGCAACTCAATTTGCCTCAAACAGCCGTTGGATTACCAATACTGCTAGGCTGCACGGTTACCATTAATTCTAACTGTAATTAATATCCTGCGCCTTTACATCCTCAATGCTCTGCTCGATAAGTTGCTGCAGTACGCTCATGTCGATGTCGCTGAGGCGTTTGATGTAGAGGCAGCTCTTGCCCGTTTTGTGCTTGCCGAGTTGGTCGAGTAGCTCTGAGTAACGCTCGACGCCACTCATGAGGTAGACAGTCAGCGCCGTTTTACGTGGAGAGAAACCCGTCAACATCCAGTCGCCCTCTCTGCCACTTTCGTAAACGTAGTGGTAGGTGCCGAAGCCAATGATGCTCGGCCCCCACATCACCGCGGGTTCGTCGGTGATCTGCTGCATCAGCCTGAGTACTGCACGAGCATCGTCGCGCTTGGTTTCATCAGGTACTGCATCAATGAAGTCGCTGACGCTTTGCTCGGTAGGAGTAGTCTTCGGTTTGGCCATCTTGACGAATTTACATCGAGTGCTCTTCGGCCTCGGCAACCGAATGCAGCGTAGGCGCTTCCCACACGCCCAAATCTACAGGCGTAGACTCCGCTCGCCTGATCGCCGCTCCCGCTCGTTTCTTGTCGCGGATCATAGCAAAAGTCATGATTAAACTCGTGCCGATAATCACGAACAGCAATATTCCAGGTTCAAAACCCACAACCTCTGCACTTAGCGGAATAGCACTATATAAAAGCACCGTAATCAGTCCGCGTGGCGCCACAAACAACTGCGGAAACAAATCTTTGCCCACAAATACCCGCAGTAGAATAAAGCGAATGAGGTATATAGAGACGATTATCAAGCCGCTAATCAGCGCCACGTCTAGACTAAAAAGTGAAGTAGGATCGATGGATAAACCAAAGATGACAAAGAAGAATGTACGTACAACAAAGGCCGTCTCCAGCGTCACCACGTGCAATCCATCATAAATTTCCTGCACCTTCTTGGGGTGGAGTAGGGGCCGCAAAAATCTTGGACTAAAGAAGAGGCGGATATTTGCGAACATCAAGCCGAAGACCAGGATGATGATCAAAGAACTCAAGTGGTAGGATTTGCCAACTGCATAAAGCAAGAGCAGTACCGCGATCAATAAAAATAGCTTCACGTGGCTACGCAGCTGCTGAAAGACCAGCACGAGTACATAACTCGCCACCAGGCTCAGCACAATCGTGAGCGCCAAAGTGCCGGTATAGCCGAGCAGCGTGGGCGAATGACCACCAGTTTCGAGTGCATCGAACGGACCGGCCAAGAAGTAGAACACAATAATTCCAAGAATATCTGAAAACGTGCTCTCGTAAATGTGAAATTCCTTTTTATCGAAGCGCAAGCTTCCTACACTCGGAATAATTATCGCACTCGAAAGTATAGACAAGGCAGTTGCATATAGCCAAGCCGAACCTTGGGTCATTCCTTCTACAAAGTACATGAGTATTTCAGCAGCCACCCAGGTCGACACAAGTAGCCCTACCGCAGCGATGAGAAAGGCCTTTCCTATTGGTAGAAGTTTGTCTTTCGAAAGTTTGAGCTCGAGTGCAGCCTCGAGCACAATCATGATCAAACCAACAATGCCGAGAATACCAAGCGTGAAGTCGAACTCGATATTCTCCATGCCGTAGGCCACCAGGCCAAACTTCAGGCCTACGCCGAGCAGAATCAGCATCAACACCGAGGGAATATTGGTGCGGCGTGCGAGCTCGGAAAAGAGGAAAGACAGGATCAATACGACCGATGAGCCGATGATGAGTCCGTAAGTGCCGAGTTGTTCCATGAGGGATAGATCGAACTAGCGTGAAATGATTGAAGCTACGAAGCCTTGCTCGCGCAGTTGAGCAACGAGGTGCTGGAGGTGTTCGGCGCGCAGTACGCCCACGTTGAGGTCTACCACCCGCTCGCCGGTGTCACCCGGATGCAGTTGGAGGCGAAAACTCGGTCGCACATAAGGATTGTCGAGCAGTAAATTGTGCAGCTCCTTGATTGCTGTAGAGCCGTGGGAGTGGTCATCTGTATCTTTTCCTTCTGGTAGTACCACCTGCAGCTGGAAGTAGCCGCCGCGCGTTGGATCGCCAGAAATGGTATAGCCGCTGCGCAACACGTCGAGGTAAGACAGCCTACTGCGCCCTTCCTCGCGTTGCATGTAGAGCGCTGTGAGGCCGAGCGCCGCCACTGTGCCGTGCAGGCCCTGCGTTTCTAGTTGTCTGCCCACCTTAACTCCACGATCGAATTGCAGCACGCGGCCCGCAACGAAATCACGAATCCATGGATAACCAAAGGCAAGAATGAGCAGCAGTATGAGCCCGTGCAGCGTCGGCCAAATGGCCACAAATACAGCCATGAGCACAGCCACTGCCAGCGGATCGATGAGCAGCAAGAATATCCGCAGAAACGCACGTACCGGTCCATCAGCTTCGCGGAGGTAAAGACCGCGATCAAGTCGCCGCCGCAGCAGCACGAGCAGCACGTAAACGACTGCCACAGCTGTTGTCACAGAAATAAACGTCGACCAAGTCACTGCGGCCTGGAATAGTCCTTCGCGCATCGTTTATAGTTGTATGGGTGTTCTGGAATAAGCTGCCCGCAAATGCCCATCGCGCTGCAGGAGGCGCCCTATCTCGTTGCTGATCACCGGATTAATGGTCAGCGATCCGGTGCGGTGCCGCATCAATACTTGCAGGCGCGTGAGCCGCTGCACTACCGAGCGATACTGTAAGTCGAACGCAGGACCGAAGAGCTTGCGCAATTCATACTCATTTACGTAGCGACGCCGCTTTACCGCAGCCAGCACCACGCCAGTCTCCGCATCGATGAAGTTGGGAAGCTGGTACTGAGGCTTATTGAGTCGCTGTACCGTAGCCACATCTGCGCGCCGCACCGACTGCGCCCAGCGGCGAAGTCCATCACCCACATTGCCTTTTGCAGCTCGATACATCGCCTCGGCATGGTCGCGCAAACCTCGCTCTGAAACCTCATTGCCATCCTGATCGACAAAGACATGATGGGTTGCCACGTGCCGCATAAGTACCGTCCGCCGAAACGCATCAATATGCATCGTATCGAGGTTGATTTCGAGCTGCACGGAGGTACTCAACTCGATGCCCTGCTCCAGTCGATCGAAGGTCCAGTTGCCCATCGTGATGATAAAAAACAGCCGCCCCGAAAGGTCATCCATCGCCTCGCGCAGTGCCCGTGCGTTGGCGGTAAGGCTTACCGTAGCATTGGCCCAAAGTTCCAGATCATCAATGAGGATAAGCAGCCTTTTGCCTACGCTGTGTTTGCGCACAAATGCAAGTGCTTCGCCTAAGTCGTGGGTGCCCGGCATTGTACGTCCGGCGACTTCAAACGCTTGTCCAGCCCGCAGTCTCACTGTCTTTTGTTCGAAGTAGCGCCCAGCGAGTAGCTCAGCAAAATGTGTTTTTCCTGAGTAGCGTTGGCCAGTAATTACTATGCTTCCGCGAAAACCTTCTCTAGCTGCTTCGATAGCTGCCTGCGCTCGCTCAATTTCGATTTCGCGCCCCGCATGAAAAGCCTCGCCAATAAAGCCACGCGTCGCCACCACGCTCGTATACGCGGTATTATGCGGATCGTAGCGGCGCGTGCGAAGTACCCGCACAATGCGCTCGCCTTCACTCAGCGTCTCCTCTTCCACCACACGATGACGCAGTCGCCTCACCGAGTCTCGTTGCTCTACCACCCAGGCCGTAAAGCGGTTGAATAGCGCATCCTGCGTGCGACGCACTTGGGACATGCCCGCCTCGAAGCTGACCTCGAGAAAGCTGGCTTCGGGTTCGTAAACCCTGCTCAGACGCAGCTCGTCCTCCACTTTAGCGAGCACTACTGTACCGGCTGCCATCACCTCACCACGTACTTTTGCTAGGCGTCGGAGGTAGTTTTCGAGCGGTTTTTGTAATTTTTCTATCGTCGGCAGCTCTACCACTACCTGGCGTTCTTCAGCGTCGTTGAGGATGCTTGCGCTAAAATCTTTTGCCAGGCTGATGCGACTGCGCACATCGATGAGCGTACGGCCAAAGTCGGCTGAAATACGTTCGAGTGCTTTGCCGGCGGCAAACATATCGGGCATTACTTCCGCACTCAGCCACTGGCCCGTCTGCCGCTCCAGCTGAATATCGCGATAGCGAATGTTGCCATTGCCATCGCCGATAAATAGGCGCGTGTGTTGCGGCAATTCATCGATGATGCGGTTGGCCTCACTCGCAATATCTTCCACTGTGGCAGGAAGCACATCGGTGGGGTCGAGTGCTTCGAGTTGTTCGAGCGGAATTTCGCTTAGTTCATCATCGGCATGCGAGCCAATGAGGCTGATCGCGCGTTCGGCTCGGGCCTGCAGTTCGTCGAGTCCATCGTGCAGCCGCTGTGGCACTTCCTTGAGCGTCGCGGCGAGTTTTACGAAAGTGCCAGCAGTCGAAATGCGCGTATCAAAATCTTGGTGAAGCTCTGCCAGCTGGTCGTTGAGGGCCAGCAATTGAAGGCGGTACACGGGCCAGGGGTTGTCCTGCAAACTCCATTGGTAAAGCGCTTGCTCGCGCACGTCCGGGTCGACTTCCATGCGCTGGAGGGCCTGGTCGGAGGATGCAATCCATTGCCTTGCGGCTTCGATGAGTTGCTGTTTCCCAGCTTTCGCCAAAACCTCTAACGTGGAGCGTTGTGTGCGATTTTCGGCGAGGTGCACACTGGCCCGTTCCCACTCCAGCAGTAGGTTGCGCCACAGCAACGCGAAACGTTTCGCCCCATCCGGCCACTCAAACGTGTAGTGAAGTGCCTTGGCCCGCGTGGGTTCATCGAGCGCTGGAAGGGTCAGCTGCTCAGCATAGTGATTGCCCACACCCATGAGATAGGTCACCATCGCCTGCCCTTCCTGAGCGAGCGCGGCCTCTTGCTGAGTCGGTGTAGAATCTATCCACGTCTGCTCGACGCGCTCGATGAGTGAAGCTGCAGTTGGAGAAGCAGAGAGGATCATGCAGTAGAAATAAGCCAGTGGCCTCGGCGGGTAAAGTACACGACTGCGCCCAACCTAGGGCTACACGCAGCCTACATTCGCACCATGATTGATGTAGCGCTACTCGGAAAAATCTGCAAAGTACCCGGAGCTCCTGGTTTTGAAGACCAGGTGAGAAGCCTCGTGATAAAGCAGATAGAGCACCTCGTGGACGACATTCGCGTGGATGCCATGGGCAATGTCATCGCCCGCAAGAAAGGAGCTGACGCCACCAAAAAAGTGATGTGCGCTGCTCATATGGATGAAATTAGCTTCATCGTCACGCACATCGATGAGGATGGTTTTGTGCGCTTCCACGTGCTGGGCGGCTTTGACGCTAAGACGCTCACAGCGCAGCGGGTCATTATTCATGGCCGCCGCGATTTGGTAGGCGTCATGGGTTCTAAGCCCATCCACCTCATGAAGCCAGAAGAGCGCACCAAAGCTCCTGCAATTACGGATTTCTTTATCGACCTCGGCATGTCGAAAGAGGAAGTGGTGAAGCATGTACAGGTAGGGGATCCCATCACCCGCGAGCGTGAACTAATTGAGATGGGCGACTGCGTAAATGCAAAAAGCCTCGACAACCGCGTGAGCGTCTACATCCTCATCGAAGCGCTCAAGGCGATGCAGGGGCGCGCGTTGCCCTACGATTTCTACGCGGTGTTTACGGTGCAGGAGGAAGTTGGCCTACGTGGTGCTACTACAGCCGCAAGTCAGGTTGATCCAGATTTCTCGATTGGCTTGGATGTCACCATTGCCTTTGATGTGCCCGGTGCGCAGCCCCACGAAGCAGTCACGCGATTAGGTAAGGGTGCGGCCATTAAGGTCATGGATGGATCAGTGATTTGCGACCCGCGGATGGTGGCGCACATGAAGGCTACAGCCGAGCGGCACGAGATTGCGTGGCAGGCGGAGGTGCTGCCCGCCGGTGGTACGGATACGGCTGCCTTACAGCGCGCGGGGCGGCGTGGAAGTTGTGCGGGGGCAATAAGCATTCCCTGTCGCCACATCCATCAGGTCATCGAAATGTGCAGTCAGTCCGATGTGCGGGCCTGCATTGACTTGCTGGTGGAGGTGGTGGTAGAAATGGATCAGTTGCGGGTGGGGAGGTAAGTGGACTCACCCTCGCTCCCTAAGCTTCGGACTCACCCGATACCGCTCTTCGTGGTAGTGGTTGTAGAGGGCGTCGAGTCGATCACAGATGGTTTGCTCGCCAATCTCGCGGCCCCAGGCAAGCAGGCCTTGCGGATAGTTGACGCCTTTGAGCATCGCACGATCGATATCTTCGGCGGAGGCGATGCCGTAGTGTAGCGCATCATAAGCCTCATTGATAAGAATTGCTAGCACCCGCTCCTGTATGACCCGCTGCTGATCGGCACTTTGGGTGGAGTCGGGCCGTTGCACCTTTCCACTTTCGTCAAAACGGTAGAAGCCGCGCCCCGCTTTGCGACCTAAGTAACCTGCGTCGAGGAGGCGTTTTTGCGAAAAGCTGGGCTTGTAACGTGGTTCGCCCCAATACGCATGAAACATGCTCTCGGTAACCCGAAAATTAACGTCGTGCCCGATAAAGTCCATTAAATAAAATGGCCCCATCCGAAACCCAAGCGCTTCCATGGCAGCATCGATATCGTGTGGCTCAGCCAGACCTTCATCGACAAGTCGGAGCGCCTCGGAATAGTACGGTCGGGCCACGCGATTAACGATAAATCCCGGCGTGTCCTGCGCCACCACAGGCTCTTTTTTCCAGCTGATCATGAGTTGACGCATCTCCTCAGCCAGTCCAGGTTTGGTTTGCGCAGCTGGCACCACCTCGACCAGCTTCATGAGGGGAGCTGGATTAAAGAAGTGCAGGCCTAGTACGTGACCTGGGGTTTTGGCGGAAGCTGCAATGGCTGTCACACTCAGCGAGCTGGTATTGCTAGCCAAAATACAATCTGCAGACACTGCATGGCTCAACTCTTCGAAGACACTGCGCTTAATGTCGAGATTTTCAATAATCGCTTCGATCACGAGCTGGGCGCTGTCCAGTTGAAGCAGCGCGTCGACATACTCGATGCGCCCGAGCACATCAGAGGCTTGCTGCTGGCTGCGCTTGCCCTTGCTCACGAGTCGCTCAAAAAGCTGCTGCATAGCCGCATCAGAGCGCTCGAGCGCCTGCGGATTGTTATCGTAAATGAGCACCCGGTGACCTGCTTCTGCTGCAACCTGCGCGATGCCTGAGCCCATCGCCCCCGAACCTATTATCCCTACCACTGCACTCGTATCCATGACGGCGAAGATGCATTTACCGGCGTTTGTCTACGTACTTTTGCACCCAAACACACAGCTTATGTTCGGTGACATGCTTGGCCAAATGCAACAGCAACAAGAGGCACTGCAGCAGCGCCTCAGCGAAATGAGACTAGAAG
This sequence comes from Saprospiraceae bacterium, assembly GCA_965213735.1. Lineage (GTDB taxonomy): Bacteria > Bacteroidota > Bacteroidia > Chitinophagales > Saprospiraceae > CALDTK01. The sequence goes on along the minus strand of CBDCAB010000006.1, from coordinate 2,023,411 downwards.
AATCGAGTGATGGCGTGAGCGTCACCGTCTCCGGCACGCGTGAGGTAATTGCCGTCAAAGTCGACGAGCAAATACTTCAGGATGGCGATGTAGAGCAACTCGAAGACCTCCTGCTGGTGAGTCTCAACCGCGCCCTCGCTAAGGCTGCCGAGACGGAGCAGGCAGAGGCCCAAAAACTTATGTCAGGCATGCTGCCCGGTGGCATGGAAGGTCTGAGCGGCTTGTTTGGCCAGTAGCGTACACCTGTACCCCAGCTTCCTGCGTTTGCGTAACAGCTGATACCGCCTAGGCTGCTGTAAGAGTGGCCGCAACCCGGCATGCCCATGCGACTTATCTATTTCATTCTTGCCCTCGCGCTGCTGACTACCCTGTCTGTCTCCGCGCAGACTGATCCACTGATCGCCTACTATTCCTTCGATGATGGCGACGCGAGTGAGACGAGAGGGCGCATGGAATTCAATGGCTTCGTGAATGGTAATCCGCAACTTGCTTGTGGCGTAGCTGGCAATAGCTTGCTGCTAGACGGATCGGGCGATTACCTCACCTTCGCAGGTCCGATCAATCAGCGCTTCGAAGGCAATGACTTTGTGGTGTCCTTTTATTTTCATCCTACTGGTGTGAGTCCTCGGCAGACGCTGCTGCGCAAGCACGCTGATTGCGATGATCAGAATCAGCGGCTGTCCATTGACTACCTGCCCAATGAAAACGCAATCGAATTTGTTGTTGCCGAGAGTATTGGTCGCGAACTAGGCGGACCTACTGAGCGCGTGCCCCTCAATCCTGATCGCTGCTGGCACCATATCGTAATGGAGCGCAACAATCGCGAGGTGACGATCTACCTCAACGGCCTGCGGGTGAAGCGCGTAACAGGCAATCGCCGCCTCAATATCGCCAGCAATTTCAACCTCGAAATCGGTCGCTCTGGATGCCCGACAACAGAAAGTAACTTCAAGGGCTTCATCGATGAGCTAAAAATCTTCAGTGGCAGTCTCTCGCTCGATGAAATTGAGGCGCTCTATCTCGATCCTGATCGTATCGCTGATGTTGCCTTTCCTGTCGTCAATCAAGGAACTGAAGTTGATTTAAGTGTGGTGCGCTCCTGTGCCAACAGCTTTACCTGGACGCCCACTGCTAGCATCATTGCCGGACGTAACACGCCTATGGTAACTGTCGCGCCGACAATGAGCACCAGCTACGAGGTAGAACTCGGCTATCCCCAAAGTGGCTGTCGCGCGAGGGATTCGGTGCTGATTCAAGTCTTCAACGCCGACAACTTCGACTGCACGCAGCTCTACCTGCCGACGGCATTCACACCGAATGGGCTCGGACCAGAGCAAAACAACACCTTCGGCATCAGCAACGCGGCTACGCTGCAAACCTTTGAGCAATTTGAAATCTATGATCGCTGGGGCAATATGGTATTCGTTACCAATACGGCCTCCGAGACCTGGGACGGCACCTACGCTGGCGAGCCTGCCATGCCGGGCGTGTACCTGTGGCGCGTGGCCTACGGATGCAATGATGAGGAGCTAGACAAAACGGGTAGCGTGATGCTCATTCGCTGATGCTGTCGAGGTAGCCATTGACAGCGCGTTGGAGCATATCGTAAACACCTGCAAAGCCATCATCATCCCAATAAGGATCGGGTACCTGCCCATTGCGGCCCGGATCAGCGAAATTCATGATGAGATGCAGCTTATCCCGGTGTGCAGATGTGGCTGCATGCCTCAGCACTTCCTGGTAGTTGCTGGCATCCATGACTAAGATGGCGTCGAACCTGTCAAAATCTGCCGCTTGAAATTGCTGAGCCCGCTGATGTGAGATGTCAAGTCCATGGCGTTTGGCTTCGGCAATCGAGCGATCATCAGGTGGTTTGCCTATGTGATAATCGCCCGTGCCTGCACTCTCCACTTCTAGTGCTATGCCTCGCGCTGCGGCGGTATGCTCGAGCAGCGCGTGGGCGAGCGGCGAGCGACAGATGTTGCCTAAACAAACGGCGAGAACGCGATGTGCCATGGGTATAAAAACAGTCCACCAGATGTCGGGGTTCTTGATGTGCCCATTGCGATGCACATTTGCGCCGCGATTGGGAAAATCGTGTAAGGCATTGAGCTATTGCGGCACACGCATTTGCTACGCTAGAGCATATCGAGCGTCTTTATGAAGATCATCATCGCAGGAGCTGGCGACGTCGGGTATCACCTTGCTGAGCACTTGGTTTCGGAAAATCAAGACATCACCCTCATCGACACCAACCAAGAGGTGCTCGATTTGGTGAGTCAACGCCTTGATGTGCTGACCATTCAGGGCAATGCAGCCTCTATCAACACCCTTCGCCGGGCACAGGTGGAGCGGGCACAGCTGATGCTCGCCATGACAACCTCGGAGACGACCAACCTTGTGACTGCCACGATTGCCAAACGCCTAGGAGTCAACCAGACCATCGCTCGCATTAATTCCAAGGAGTACCTGTCTGCAGGACAGCGCGAGATATTCAGCGACATCGGCATAGACAACATTATCTCACCCACCAGCCTTGCCGCCGAGGAGATTGTGCGCCTGGTTCGGGAGGCCACGTTTACCGATGTTTTCGAGTTTGAAGATGGCAAATTCACGCTCGTGGGCGCGACTATCGATGAGACTTCTCCTTTGGCCGATGTGCGTATTTCACAGTGGCCGTCGATTGGAGGTGCCGCGCAAGATCTCCGACCGATGGCGATCCTCAGAGGGAAGAAAACCCTCATCCCCAAGGGGCCGACAGTGCTGCATCCGGGCGATCATATCTATTTTATTACTCGACGCGAGCGACTGCCGGTGCTGAGTGAGTTGGTGGGGCACGATACCCGCGAAATTCGACGCGTAATGATTGCGGGAGGAAGCGCCCTGGCCTATGAGACTGCACAGCTCCTAGAGCAGGATTATAAAGTCACCGTGATTGATCAAGATAAGAGTCGCTGTAAAGAGCTGGCAGCCAATCTTAACAACTCGGTAATTATAAACGGAGATCCGACTAATCCTTACTTGCTGTACGAGGTAGGTCTAAAAAAAGCTGATGCCTTTTTAGCGCTCACACCTAATTCAGAGTCGAATATTATATCTAGCCTTTCGGCCAAAAACAACGGCGTGTTTCGCACCATTGCTTTAGTTGATAATCGAGAGTATGAGCATATTTCTCAAGGTATAGGTGTAGATACACTTATCAATATGAAGCTGATCGCAGCGAATAACGTGCTGCGTTATGTCCGCAAAGGTCACGTAGAAGCAATTACGAGTCTTCACGGTGTGGATGCTGAGGTAATAGAATATGTCATTGAGCGCGATAATTATGTGGTGCGACATCCTCTGCGCGACCTGCATCTACCAGAAACAGCTTTGATTGGTGGAGTAATACGAGGTCAGCAGACCTATGTACCTGATGGTGATTTTGTTCTCGAGATAAATGATAAGGTGATTGTCTTTGCCCTTCCTGATGCCATTGGCAAGCTAGAAAAGGTATTTAGGTGAGCTTCAATTACGGGGCAATTGCCAAGATTCTGGGGGTGCAGCTGCTGGTTGTGGGTGTGCTGATGCTGAGCGCTTTGCCATGGTCGTGGTGGTACGGCAGTGGCGACGTGTTCCCGCTGCTGGCCAGTAGCCTCATCACCTTGGCCACGGGAGCTACGATGTGGTTTGCGCGGCGCAAGGTGAGCAACACGATCGACAAGCGCGAGGGCTACCTCGTGGTGGTGGTAGGCTGGTTGCTGATGGTGACGTTTGGCATGCTGCCCTACCTCATATCGGGCGTCATCCCAAACGTTACGGAGGCATTTTTTGAGACCATGAGTGGCATGACTACTACGGGCGCCACTGTGCTCAGTGATATAGAAGTCGTGCCGCAGGGCATCCTCTTTTGGCGCAGCATGACGCAGTGGATCGGCGGCATGGGCATCATTGTGCTCACTGTCGCGCTTTTCCCGCTACTCGGCATTGGGGGCATAGAGCTCTTTGTGGCTGAGGCTCCGGGGCCTACGAGCGATAAGATACACCCTCGCATCCGCGAAACAGCTAAGCGCCTGTGGTTTTTGTATGTAGGCCTCACCGGCATAGCCACGCTGCTGTACTGGGTTGAGGGCATGAGCTTTTTCGATGCCATTAACCATGGCCTCACCACCCTCGCCACTGGTGGTTTTTCGACCAAAAATGCTAGTGCAGCCTACTGGAATGATGTGCCGATCATTCAGTACACTATGGTGGCGTTTATGGTGGTGGCGGGTACAAATTATACCATTCTTTATTTCCTCTTCAAACGCTGGTGGAGCAAGGCTATGCAGAGCGATGAATTTCGCTACTACCTTCTCATGCTCGCGATATTTACTGCCATTGTCACCACAGTCGTTTACAACGTAAGTGGAAACGATTTCGAGCAGAGTTTTCGCGAAAGCGCCTTTCAAATTGTGAGCCTTATTACGACCACAGGTTATGTGACGGCAGATTATACGCAGTGGACCGAAAGCTTGGTGGTCTTCTTCTTTGTGTTGCTGTTTGTGGGTGCTTGTGCAGGTTCGACGAGTGGAGGAATAAAGGTTGTCCGCCACTTGGTGTTTTTCAAAAATTCAGGCTTAGAATTTAAGCGCTTACTTTATCCACGCGCGGTGGTGCCACTTAAGTTGAATGGGCAGATTGTGCGACCTAAAATTATGACGCACATTCTGGTGTTCTTGCTGATATTCTTGATGAGCTTTATTGTTGGGGCGATAATAGTTGTTATTCTAGGAATGGATTTTATTAGTGCTATCGGAGCAGTTGCTACCAGCTTGGGTAATGTTGGGCCAGGGATAGGTTCTGTGGGTCCTGTAGATAATTTCGCTGCTGTGCCCGGTGCAGCTAAGTGGGTATTGTCTTTTTTGATGCTGCTCGGTCGCCTAGAGTTATTTACGATTTTGGTACTTCTGACACCATATTTCTGGCGCGATCACTAGTGGTGTGCCGCTGCTGATGCTCCACGAGGTGCTCTACGATTTCGCAAGCATCTCGTCCGACCCCGCCCAAAAGTGATGAGTTGACGCGCCGGAGTTGGTTGAGTCCGAGCCAGTAGAGGCCATTGACGGGCGATATGCCTCCTTGATGCAGCGGCTCGCCCGCACTGGTGAGTGCCCCCGCGACTTGCACGAAAGGGTAGGCGTTGCGGTAGCCTGTGGCGTAGACTACGGCATCGAAGTGTGGGTCGGTGCTGCCATCTTCGTAGACGACTTCTTCAGTAAAGCCCATGACGCGAGGGCGGCGTAAGATGCCAGCTTCTGAAGCGAGTTGGTCCACGGATTTGCCTACGCGGATGACGCCTCCTATTGGTGCTTTCGCCAAAACCCGCCCTACCATGCTAGTAGTGCGCGCTTGTAGTAAATGCAGGCCGTAGAGGTAGTCATAGATATCACGGCCAAACAGGCTGCGCGGAATATGACCGGGATCATGACCGGCGAGTGTAATGTCGTGCCGCTGCGCCAGCTGGAGAGCTACTTGTGTTCCTGAAGCACCTGCACCCACGACCAGCACCCGTTGCCGACCGCTCAACCATGTGTCAGGTGAGCGAAGATCGGCTACATGAAGGTTTACAATTTCAGCAGGAAGGGCATTAGCGAAGGCGGGTATGTAGGGCGTGCGATAAGCTCCAGTGGCGAGGATTATATTGCTACACTGCAGTTCTTGTTGGTCGTTTAGGCTTACGCTAAAACCTGTTGTGTTTTGGCGTAAGCTGACCACTCGTGCTCCTGTGCGTATGCGTAGGTGGTGCGACTGTGCGTAATCTTCTAAGTAATCAGCTACATCCAAACGGCCTGGGAGTGCGTAGGGAGCACCTGGAAATGGAGCGTCGGGGAGGCTGTTGTAGCGATTGGGAGTAAAGAGCTGCAATCCTTCCCAGCGCTGGCGCCACACATCTCCGACGCGCTCGTTAGCCTCGAGGGTGAGGGCTTGCAAGCCTGCACGTTTGAGGTAGTAGGCCGCTGCAAGACCTGCCTGCCCCGCACCTATGACTACTGCATCATACATAGAAAACCCAGTAAGTTGTCCCTCCACCTATACGCAAAGACTTCAGCGCTATGGCAGCACCCAGAGATGTCGATGAATACATTGCCCAACACCAGAATTGGGCGGAGGTTTTGGCAAGTCTTCGTTCCGAACTCTTAGCACGAGGTTTTGCGGAAGCGATAAAATGGAGTCGGCCGGTGTATATGCTCGACAACAAAAATCTAATAGGCGTTGGCGCCTTCAAGAAGCATGTCTCGCTCTGGTTTTTTCAGGGGCATTTGCTGCGCGATCCACTGAAGGTGTTGAGCAATGCGCAGCCGGGCAAGACCAAGGAAATGCTTCACTGGAAGTGGTTTGCCACTGATGCGTATGATGCGAAACAGGTAGCCAACTACCTCGATGAGGTGGTTCAAAAGCACGAGGGCTAAGCACCGTGGTGGTGCCTAGCCCTCGCTGATCAATGTTGAATTAGGATTATGCTGCCCGTCCTCCAGTCACAAAGTGAATGATGAGGAGGATGACGCCAATGACGGCCAGGATGTAGGCGATGTTCATTGACAGGCCTGCAACTCCGCCTGCGCCGAGAGCGCCAGCAATGAGTGCTATGACAAAGAAAATGATTGCGTAGCGTAGCATGGTTTGGAGGTGTTGGTGTGTTAGGTAGATGTCAGGTAGCGGCATCTTGTTCATTTGGCGACAAAAGCACTTCACAACCGACTCCTGTTGCTATGGCTGGAGGACCTAGAGTTCCGTCTCCTCCTCCCCTTGCGCTGGTATTTAAGGTTTGGTGAAGGAGTGACCTCAATGCGCTGCGTCTTTAATGCATGCCAGCTCCTCGATCACGATTAACATGAGGTGCAGAGAGCAACATTTCAGGTGATTTACATTAGTGGTTGCTCAGAAAACCTAGCAGCATGGATCAGAGTGAGCCACGTCTTCACGAGGGGGCATGAGCCGTAAGGCTTCTTTTTGATTGGCGCCAGAGTGCTAGGAAAGATCAAAAATTTGTTAAGAATATCCTAATGAAACTGCGGGAGGCTCACTAACTTGTTGCATGCTGTTGATATTACAGCTAAAGCAAATCCGGGTCCAGTGCGTTCAACAATTTTTATATCTCACTTTAGCATGAACACTCCTCAGCATGTTTTACATCAATTTTTTCGCCGTTTCGCCGGTTCGCCGTTTGGAGCCTACACCTTCACTGTTCTTTCTCATAAGGGCGAGCAGGTGAGTGAGACTATTTTAATTTCTAATAAATGAGTTTCATTTCCCTACAGGCTCGATTACTTATAGCTAGCGCATCTTTATGCTTTATTGGTATAAGGCATGCCACGGCTCAAGATTTTCCTTGGCAAATTTGGGAGGTGATAGATAGCACTGAAGTCCCTGCCACAGAATTTGACACGTTTGTTTTGCAACGTTTTGTGCGAGAGGTTCTATACGTTTATCCCGATTATGATCTTCGGCATATTTATTACTTGCGCTTTGCCGAAGAAAGGCCTACTTATTCAGGGAAGCAAACCAACTTCGATTGGCCAGTAGATCCTGATACGAGCTTTATTAGACCGTTTTTTGATACGCGTGCTAACTTTGATGTCAGAAATAATCCCGATGGTTCCTTAGACTCTGGTTGGAACTTTTCCGGTGGCCGGTCTATCCAGCCTGGTCAATTTGGTAGTTACGGTGGCTACTTTTCTTCAAAGGTTCCAGCTGAGTTTGTTTTTACAGGTGCACCTATCTATTATTCTGGTCGCTCTTTCAAGCCGGGAGTCTACGCGCGCTACGGCTTTTTTTTGCAGGAGGTGCACCCAATATATCATCCTCCTTTTTCGGCGACGGCGGAGGTAAAGTCGCTCCAGCAGGTCTTTCCAAATCCTTTTCAGTCAACGCTGACTATTGCCTTGCCAGTTGGTGTTAGAGCTGGTGCTGCGAGCGTAATGTTGTATGATGTTGCAGGCAGGCTGGTATGGTCTCGACAGCTTACTGCTTCAGACTTTGGACAGCAACAGCTTGTGCTGCGCGGTCTTGATGTTGCTCCTGGTATGTACAGACTCGTTTTAGTTCCAGCCTTCGAGGCGCCATATGTGGCTACGGTAATGAAGGCTTTCAATTGATTTAGTAGTTAGGCTCCTGAACACGTGATATTCACAGCTCGAATAGGCATAATTTACTATTGATTTGTTCTCCAGCAGTACAGGAGGGAGGCAATTTAAATTGCAACCAGATACTTGCTGACTCAGCTCGCTCACAGGTTAGATTTGCATGTTATTTTACTTACTCAACAAAACTAATAGGGGCTGCACTACGCAGACAGCATGTCATAACCTAGACTCCTGAGTGGATGTTGTTTGGCATGGCTGAACACCTCCACATCCGCATGACACTACGCGGGAGCGACCCAGCGATTGTACGGGAATTGCTGGTGCCTGCTGACTATTCGGTCTATGAATTTCAGCTGGTGCTGCAGGTGAGTTTAGGATGGAATGACTATGAGCCTTTCGAATTCGTGCGGCCTAAACTGACAGTAGGCGTGGAGCTGGCCTACAGTGGAGCTGGGCTAGTGCATGACAAACATTACTACCGCCACGCAGATGAGGTGGAGGCGAGGGAAATGTTTGAGCGGGTGGGGCAGAAGATTGCTTACACCTATGATTTTAGCCGCTTATGGCAATTCGAGGTAGTTCTGCTTGAAAGGGTGCAGCTGGAGTCAGAGCTGCCGAGTTGTCTAGTGGTTGAACAAGCAGCACCGCTTGAGGATGCCGATGATCTCGACACGTACTATGGAATACTCATTGCCGCAGCCGATCCGACGCTACCCATTCATGATATGGCGCTCAGCCTGCTGGGTGAGGACTTTCAACTTGCAGGTCCGACACCTGAGGAGGTAACCGAACATTTGGAGCTTTTATTTGGAGAGGAGCTTGCGCCGCATGGTATTGAAGACGAGGGCGAGGAAGATGATGCCTACGGCTGGTGGGATCCATCGAAGTACGATGAGGCGATGCGGCTTCGGGTACTCAAGCAGGAGATTGAGCGGGAGATGCCGCGCAGTTTGGAGGGGCCTCGTGCTGCTGATCGTTCGCAGGCGCTGCTCGATGCGCTAAAGGGCCTGCGTTAGCGGGCGATGTCTAGCAACCACTGTGGCTTCCACCAGGGGCGTGGGGCTATTTCTGCGGCTACTTCGGATTGTGCTTGTGCCCAGAGGTGGGCGAGGTCATTTGCTTGGCCGGGCTGTTGTGGCTGCTCTAGAAATTGCCATAGTTCACTGTGCTCGATTTGTCCTAAGTGTGCAAGGGAGGGGATGGTACGCAGTGCTGATGTTTTCATGCCCCGTTTGCTACCGATATTGTACCAAGTTGGTGGGAGGGGCGGGAGAATTCGTTGAGTGGTGGGAGGAGAGAGGTGGGAGGTGGGAAGTGGGAGGTGGGAGGCTGTGCTGCTGTTCTGGGGGTAAGCGTAGACGTCGTTGAACCGGACAATCTCTGGCAGACAAGTCGTAGCATGCCGCGGCTCTTGCTGCTCGGTTCGACGTCGTCGGCCTGAGAAGGAGAAGTGGGAGGTGGGAAGTGGGAGGTGAGACCAAGCAGCTACGCCGCCACAGACTCCGGATACAACGTCTCCCGCGCTTCTGTGCGCTTATCGGAGTCGAGGTACTCTTCGAGTGTCCCAAGATAGTCAACTTGCCCACGCGGTCCGATTTCAATGATGCGATTTACGGTGGTCTGCATCAGTTCGTGGTCGTGACTGCTCATCAACAAGTTGCCCTTGAAACTCTTGAGCGCATCGTTGAGGGCGGTGATAGACTCCAGGTCGAGGTGGTTGGTCGGCTCGTGTAACAATACAAAGTTGGGGTGACCCAACATGGCTTTCGACATCATGCAGCGCACTTTCTCCCCTCCGGAAAGCACCTTGACTTCCTTATACACCTCTTCTCCGCCAAACAACATCCGTCCAAGAAATCCTCGAATGAAGGTCTCATCCTTATTCTCGGAAAATTGCCGCAGCCACTCCATGATCGATACTCCGCCTTGCTCCTCGAAGTAAGCGTGATTCTCACTCGGCACGTACTGCTGCGTGATGGTCTGGCCGTAGGTGAAGGTTCCGGTGTCAGGCTTGCGGCGACCAGCTAAAATCTCATAGAATGCCTCCAAAGCATTAGAATTAGCGGACAGCACTCCAATCTTATCACCTGAGTTGACCTGGAAATTCACGTTGCCAAAGAGCGGATTGCCATCAATGTCGCTAGCGCTGAGGTTCTCTACTTTTAGCAGTTGATCACCGGGCTCACGCTCTGGCTCGAAGGAGATGTAGGGATAGCGCCTGCTAGAAGGCTTAATTTCTTCTATGTTGAGTTTCTCGAGCGCCTTTTTGCGGCTAGTAGCTTGCTTTGACTTGGAGGCGTTGGCAGAAAAGCGCTGGATGAATTCGAGCAGCTCGGCACGCTTGGCTTCGGTCTTTTTATTTTTGGAAGATGCTTGTTGGGCGGCGAGTTCTGAGGTCTTTTGCCAGAACGTGTAGTTGCCCGTGTAGATCGCCGCCTGCTGAAAATCTATGTCCACAATGTGCGTACACACCATATCGAGGAAGTAGCGGTCGTGACTCACGACGATCACCGTATTTTTGAAGTCGGCGAGGTAATCGCTGAGCCAGCGGACGGTTTCGGCATCGAGATCGTTGGTAGGCTCGTCGAGTAGCAGTAGGTCCGGATCGCCAAAGAGCGCTTGTGCCAGCAGCACCTTCACTTTAATCGCTCCGGTCATCTCAGACATCGGCCGGTAATGGTGCTCCTCACTGACGCCCATCTTGCTCAAGAGAGCTGCAGCGTTGGATTCGGCTTCCCAGCCACCCATTTCGCCAAATTCCTGCTCCATGTCAGCTGCGCGCAGCATGTCTTTTTCAGAGGCATCAGGATCCATGTAAATGGCATCTTTTTCCTTGCCCATCTCATACATGACTTGGTGGCCCATCAGCACCGTTTCCAGCACTTGGTGCTCATCGTAGGCGCTCTGATCTTGCTTGAGTACAGCCATTCGGTTGCCCGGCTCGAGGATGATTTCTCCACGCTGCGGGCTGATTTCGCCGCTGATGATTTTCAGAAGGGTAGACTTGCCTGCGCCGTTGGCCCCGATGACACCGTAGCAATTGCCTCGTGTAAATTTGAGGTCGACGTCCTTGAAGAGTACGCGCTTTCCGTACTGAAGAGCTACATTCTGGACTGTGAGCATAAGAAGGAGATTTTTGTCACTAACCTGAGGCGGCGGGTTGATATTGAGATGCTTCCGTCAGCTTTCCCACATAGACGCGGGAGGCTACTGTTTGACAGCCTTAGCCCAAGCGCTGCACAAAAGGCGCGCAAAGGTACATTTTCGCCTCTTCATATCTTGTTGCACCTTTGCTTTGCAGCCACACCTCAAAACACCTCTACCATGACCGATCTCCAGCAAGAAGTCATCGACATCATCGAAAAGGAACTCATCTTCGGATTCTTCGACGAGGATGAACTACTCGAAGAAGTGCTCGAAACCTTCATGGACGAAGACATCGACCCGAAGTGGATAGGCGAGCGAGTGACCAAAATGTACCGCGAGCGCCAGGAGGAAATCGACGAGTGGGACCCAGAGGAGGCGAATGACTTTGACCGCATCGCCAACGCCTTCGACGAACTCTGCGAGCAGAAAATAATCTGCCTCCACCGTGCAGGCTACTCCGACGAAGACGCGATCGAGGAAATTACCGAAGCATTTAAAGGTCTCGCAGAACGCGACATCCGCCCACGAGGCTACGTGTACTACCACAGCGGACACCTAGAAAAAGTGCTCGACGAAGATAAGCCGAGGCTCGATCTCGTGTTCGGAGCAGTCACCAAAGCGCCAAGCCAGGTCAAAGAAGTGGGCAACCTTATCTGTGACACCCTCCAGCGCTATGGCCTCGAAATCCGCTGGAACGGCAACCCAGGTGATAATATTCGCATTGTCGATATCGACTGGCAAAAAGAACCAGATGAAGAGGATTGGGGCGTTGATCGCGCCGTTTCGATAATAGCTGGGGAAGACATGGTCGAGCAAGTTGATCCCGACGATATCGTGGATGCACTCGATGAGGACGAGGACTAGTCGTGTAGCTGCAGTGGGTTTTGGCGAAAGCTGGACGCTGCACAACCGACCCCCTCACCTTGGGCGTTGCTTTTGCTATGGCCGCACCTTCAGTCACACCTTTTCAGCAAAAAGCTACCGAAACACTGCAGCAAACCTTCGGCTGGCAAGACTTTAGACCAGGCCAACTCGAGGTGCTCACCGCCCTGCACGAGCACAAACGCGCACTAGCACTTTTTCCTACGGGAGGTGGTAAAAGTCTGTGCTACCAACTCTACAGCCAACTCGCCGGTGATGGCCTCACCATCGTGGTAAGTCCGCTGATTGCGCTCATGAAGGATCAGGTGGATGACATGCAGAATCGCGGTGTAGCGGCCGCTCGCATGGATTCTTCGCTCGACGCCAAAGAGTTGAAAGCCATACGCGCCGATATGCGTGCAGGTAAACTGCGGCTGCTCTACGTAGCGCCAGAACGCTTTAATAATGTGCGTTTTCGCGCGATGTTCGATGAAATAGACATAGCGCTGTTTGCCGTCGATGAAGCCCACTGCATTTCCCAGTGGGGCCACAACTTTCGCCCCGACTACCTCAAGCTGGTAGAGTATGCTCAGCAATTGGATGCTCAAGCTATTCTCGCGCTTACCGCCACAGCTACTCCAGCAGTAGTAGAGGATATCTGCACCGCCCTCACCATACCTGCCGAGGCGACTATTCTGACGAGCGCCTATCGCCCCAACCTCTACATCGACATCAGCCCAACACCTCAAGCTGAGCGCATCGACCATCTCACTCAGAAAATTAAGGAGCGTACGCCGGGGCCGACCATCGTGTATGTGACCTTGCAACGCACCTCTCAAGAAGTGGCACAAGCCCTCGCTGCGGCAGGCCTGCCAGCGCGCGCCTACCATGCTGGCCTCACCCCTGAAGAACGTACCTCTGTGCAGGAGCAATGGATGCGCGGCAAAAATCGCATCGTGGTGGCCACTATCGCTTTTGGCATGGGCATCGACAAAGCCGATGTACGCTATATCTACCACTATGATCTGCCTAAGAGCCTAGAGAGTTATGTGCAGGAAATAGGACGTGCAGGTCGAGATGAACTAGCGTCTCACGTCGAACTTATCGGCAACCGCGAAGATCTAGCTCAACTTGCATCATTCTCCCTCGGCGATACGCCAGCGCCAGAAGATATTCGTGATTTAGTAGAGTACTTGCTTGCTAATGAAGGCGAGTTCGAGGTGAGCCCATATAAGTTGTCTACTTATTTTGATATTAAGCCGCCAACGCTAGCTACACTATTTGCGTATCTAGAACTAATCGGAGTACTCGAGCAAGGTACTCCTGGCTATGGCTCCTATCAGATTACCCCTGAGGGTAGTACTATTAGACTTATCAATCACTTTGAAGGAGAGACCAAACAACTCTACAAAGATATTTTTGATGCTTCTACCGTTGGGCGTAAGCATATAACAACTGATCTTAGTATCGCCTCTAACAAGCTGAAGCGCGATCGCGAAGAAATATTGCGCGCAATTCTCTACTTGGATAAGGCCAAGCTGGCAACACTTAAGCCCTCGCAAGTGCTCAAAACTTATACGATGCTAGATCATGGACGCAGCGCTGAGGAAATAGCTGCTGAACTAGTTGAGCGATTTGAATCAAGAGAAGCAGCCGATCTCGAGCGACTGAGTAAGGTGATCGAATTTGTCGAAGCAGAACGCTGTAAAACTGCCTATATACTCGAATACTTCGGTCAGGAAAATCCTCCTGCCTGCGGTCACTGTGCATACTGTACAGACAAGAAGCGCGATTTTTCTGCAGGGGTGCCGAGTACAGATGCACGACCCGCGGATGTGCTCGATGAGGATAAGATTGAGAAACTGCGACAGCTCTGCGCCGATAAGCCAAAAGCCCTTGGCGCCCCTCGTAAATTGGTGCGGTTTCTCCTAGGCATTTCGAGTCCGGCAACTGCAGCCGCGCGGCTTTCTCGCAATGGCTTGTACGGCATACTGGCAGAACAGCCTTATCGCGAAGTATTTGATTACGTCAAGCAACTCGACGCTAAGACTTAGTTTGCCGCAATGAGCAAATATCTTTCCCTGAAACACAACCTGACAATCGGTGTGCTAACGGCACTGCTGGTGCTAGCGCAAGCCTGCAATACTGATCAAGCTACTAATCCTGAACTTGAGGTCTGGTCGCCCCAGACGTTTGCCGATAGTGTGGCTGCAGCCCATGGCTATGCCAATTGGCCAGTGATTGAGCGTTTAGATTTTGATTTTCAAGTAGAAGTCGCAGATACGGTGCGCACTGATCGGCAGTGGACGTGGTTTCCGCAGCGGGATAGCGTAATTGCCCATAGTGCGGAAGGTAGTGTCAACTTTCTTCGCTCTAGTGAGCTGACGGATTCAGAGATTACCGCCGATAGCCGATTCATCAACGATAGCTACTGGCTGCTGATGCCGTTTTATTTAGTGTGGAGCAAGGATGGCTATAGCTCGACCGTAAAGCGCGCACAAGCAGCTCCACTCAGTGAAGAGCCCATGACGATGCTGACGATTCAGTACGATCAGCAGGGTGGCTATACACCAGGCGATGCGTATGATCTTTATATCGATGAGGATTACCGGCTAAGGGAGTGGACTTTTCGTAAAGGTGGACAGCAAGAGCCGAGTATGAGTATGTCCTGGGAAGATTATAAGGAGTTAGATGGGCTGCTGTTACCGACCAATCACTTCGGAAGTGGGCCGGTGCGAATATTTCATGAAGATTTAAAGGCAACAGCTGGACGTTAAAACTGATAACACTTTTCGAACTTATCCCGCTTCGCGAAAGGATTTCTCACGTGGCCAAAGCGATAGCTCAAGGTTACCGAGCCAATGTAGAACCAATCATTATCACCTGGATCACCTCTAAAAGCTCCGGGACGATTTAAAGTTCCGCCCTCCAACTCTGCACTGCGGTCGGCAAGCGCGGCACTCAGCGGACCGTATTCAGCAACTAAGAGTGCAGGATCAACATAAGCCCCGCTCACATCATCGAGGTGATCAAAAAACGTGAGTCTTGCACTTGCTTCGAGGCCTATAGAAAAGCCCTTTCCTATACCTACTTCTACACCTGCGCCGATGGGTACGGCAAAGCGAGTCAGTTTGTAGCGCTCAGGGTAATCATCTAATCCCTGTCCTTCAGTACCAAGTGGTTGGAGCTCTACCTCTTCGCCGTTATAGATTGCCGTGGGAGAGAAAGCATACATGCTGCCGCCTCCGAAGAAATACGGGTTGATGCGGTAGCGCTTATAAAGTGGGTAAACTTCTATAAATAATCCTACTTCGTTGATATCACTCGCAAAAGTTAGGTTGCGGTACTGTGTATTTTCGCGCAGGGCATCATCACCCTGAATACTGCTGTGGTGGTAGTAGGCGCGAAAGCCCACGAGCGGGATCGGCTTGTACCGCAAAAACATGCCGTAGCTAAATTGGGCACCAGCCAGGTTATCACTGAGCTTGTCGGGTGCTAGATCGCCCTCGTATGTCGAACCGCCCAGCGCTACACCTATTTGCACCTGGGCCTCGGCAGCCACACCAAGAAGGAGGCTCAGCAAGGTCAGCAGCAAAGCGTGCAGAAAAATTCGATCCATAGGCTAGG
The DNA here is from genome assembly GCA_965213735.1 of Saprospiraceae bacterium. Classification (GTDB taxonomy): domain Bacteria; phylum Bacteroidota; class Bacteroidia; order Chitinophagales; family Saprospiraceae; genus CALDTK01. The sequence continues at coordinate 2,007,671 of CBDCAB010000006.1, read as the reverse complement.
TCAGCAGCTCGTGTTGGTAAGCGGGGTAAGGGCTCAATGACGAATATCGAATAATCTGGAATGTCTGCGTCAACTTGCCGATAGCTACTACGCTGATGTGAATATTGGAGGGAGGAACTACCCAAATCGGGGTATACTTCACAGTGATCGTTGCACCACGAGTAGCACCGCGTGGCTCGTAGCTCCGTCTAGGATTTTTTCGTGTCGCGACTCCAGTCCAAGCTCAAGGCGATCGCGCGCCAACCCGAAGTACGGTCGCACGTCAACAGCTCGAGCATCGGACAAGAGGCGACGGGTGCTAAGCAGCAGTTCTACTTGGGCGATCCACACCCATTCGCCTGGGTCGGCGACGAGTCCGCTGACTGCATGTTCGATGCCGAAGAAATACCTGTGCCGATAGGTCAATTCGAGAGGGGCGTCTACCTCGGCTCGCCAGCGCTGTTCGGTGCGAAAGCGCTGAAGTGTGCGGGTGTAGCGGATATCGCCAAAACGTTCGGCGTAGAGCCATGTGCGAAGTTCGCGTGAGGTTTGGTTGCTAAAGGCGTAGCGTCTGCGAATACGGATGGCCGACCCAAATTCCCAGCGCTCGAGCCAGCGGCGCTCGACACCGAAATTTAGATCGAGGTTTCGCAGCGCTGGCGGGGCTGTACCAGTTTCTGATTCTTCTCCTAAATATCCAGTGTGCAAAGGACGAAATTCGAGCGCAGGTCCTATACTGATCGACCAAGCTCTTGGCAGATTCCATTTCTTATATACTTCTAATGAAGTACCGTAATCTACAACTTGCGCTTTGACATTGATAATCGCAACTAAAATCAACAAAATCAAGCTACCTAAATCGCGCATTACCATCGGTCTAGATGTCCAGGAGCGAGCTTGATGGTGTCGAAGGTGAGCACTGCACCTGAAGAGTCTATGGCTGCTTCGTAGCGCTCCCACTCGTAGGCTTTGCGCGCCCGCAGCTCGACCTCAAAGTAGCGCCCGTCGTGCTTGCCGATGTGTTGCTGCACCCGCGCCACACGAAATTTACCATAGCGGTCAGACCAGTCGGTGCACACCTCTTGCCACACAGAAGGAGGCACTTCATCTAAAGACACTTCAAATTCGGTATCTAGCCAATTACCTGCGCGATCGAATTCTACAGAATACCAGCGGCTGTCTAATTTGAATTTGGCCTCTAAGGTGGTTCTGCTTTCGCTCTCGTCTAGGTAGTAATGGTTTCTTGATCTTTTTTCAAAATTAGTATTCAAGAACTCGAGCGCAGCCGTGGGCATATCGCTCTCGGGGATACTGTATTCACGTTCTACTTTTTGGGCGCAGAGTATGAGCGGCCACAGTGCGAGGAGGAGTGTGTATGCTTTCGCCAAAACCCGTTTTGAGTTGGTAAAAGTACTAAGCCCCGCGCCAGCGTATGAGGAGGCTGGCGCGGGGCTTGGCAAATCTAGAGCATTGACTCTGCTCTACCGAAGATTTACAGCCTGAATTTCACTGGCAGATTGAAGCGAACCTGGACAACATCAAGATTGGGGCCGTGGCGGCCTGGAATCCATGGTGGCATCTTTTTGACCATCTGGAGGATTTCTTCATCAATTTCTGGACTTATCTCTCTTACAATTGTGGGATTCAGTAATTCACCGTCTTTGCCAACTACAAAACTCACTACGCCCGTGCCTTCTATCCCAGCATTTCGAGCGCTTTCGGGATATTTAATGTTGCTGTAGACAAACTCCAGCATCGCCTTTTGGTGACACTGCACATCGTCGCCACATTCAGGAGCTGGAAACATAGGCATCTGATCGACAACCTTGTGCACCGTCTCACTACGTACTTCTTGAGAAGTGTTGCCTGCCGGATCTGTATGCAAGATTAAAGTTTTAGACGCATCGGTTTTGTGGACATAGTTTTGAATAATATGCATTAACTCCGTATTTGTCTCCGGATCAAACACAATTACTGTGTCAGTAGACGAAAGCTTATAGTTACTGATATCGGTTGCCGTCTCAGCGAGTTCGAGTCCTGCATCTCCTTGGTTCAATTCTACCACTTCATCCAGATCATGCTCCGTTATCTCCTCTTTTTGGCAGGCGATAGCAACGAATGCAAGGCAGAGGGCTGCGGTAGCGAGGCGCCACCATTGGTTTTGCCGCAAGGCTGAAGACATCATCATGAGTCGTAAATTGAGAGGTGAATGATTGAAAGCAGCAGCAAACGTTGAGGCGTTCGTGCCGAATTGGTGACTAAGTAGTGTGACGCGATAAGTGGAAAGCTGCACTTCACGCAGCACTGCCGCATCTGCCTGAAATTCATGGATCAGCCGCAATTCGCGACGCAGCAGGTACACCAGCGGGTGAAACCAAAACACTGCTGTGGTCACAGTAAGCAGCACCACATCCAGGCTGTGCCCATGATCATAGTGGGCTCGCTCGTGCAGCGCCACAGTATCCTGGTCGTGCGCAGATATCTCACTCCAGTTGCTGGTATAGATCGTTCGGCCAAAGGAAGCAGGTGCCTGCTTGCCCGCCACTTCACGTATGTGCATGCCGCGCAGCTCCTCGACGAACCGACTCTGCATGTGCAGCCTGAGCAGCCTCCATAGAGCCGCGAGTAAAAACGCAAAGGCAGCCATGTAGCCGAGGCTGATGAGCAAACTACCGCTGTCGCTGCTGCTCGCTTGCGCCACACCTTCCGCGCCCACGGTGACCATCGGCAGCCAAAATTCTGGCAACGCCGGCAAGGCTGATACACTAGCTATCTCAGCACTCCACTCGGGCATGAAGGGTAGCGCCAGTCCCGTAAGCAAAGTGACCAGCAGGTAAGCGCGATTGAACCTGTGGTGAGGCAGCCGCCTCAGTAGGAGAAAGTAAAGTGCCAATCCCGCACCCCACACCAGCGTGAGCGTAAGCAGATAGCTAATCATTGCTCGTTAGTTTGGTCGAGTAAAGCCTCGATTTGTTCCAAGGAAAGGTTTTCGCGCTCCGCCAAAAAGCTGATTAGTTCAGCAGGTTTTCCACCGAAAAATCGGTCGATGAAACTCGATAAGCGGCTCGCGCTGTAATCTGTTTTGGCGACAGCTGCACGATAAATATGCGTACGGCCCGCGACATCGTAGGTGATGAAATCTTTATCGACGAGGATGCGCAATACGGTGCTGACAGTGGTCGGCTTGGCAGTAGAGCCAGCTTTCGCCAAAACCTCCCGCACCTCGCCGGCCGTGCCAGAACCGAGCTGCCAAACAGCCTGCATCACCTCCTCTTCACCACGCGTGAGTCGCTTCATGAAGCAAAGCTACAACTAAAAAACTAGTCGTACAACTAAATTCTTAGTCGGCGGCGATAATTTTTTCACAGCTGCCGTCGCACAACTACGTGGCACCCAAAGGCGTACTTTTGCGGACGCAATTACCTGAGGCGGGTAAATCACTCGCCATGACGATAAACTATACCGATCAATGGCGTTCGACCTCGAACTCATCCGCAAAGTCTACCAAGACCTGCCCGCACGTCTGCAAGAAGCTCGTACAGCTCTAGGACGCTCCCTCACCCTCACCGAGAAGATCCTTTACTCGCACCTCCACCCGGAAAACCCCCTGCGCAACTATGGCCGCGGCGAAGACTACGTTTTCTTTGCACCCGACCGAGTAGCGATGCAGGATGCTACCGCTCAAATGGCCTTGCTGCAGTTTATGACAGCAGGTCGCGATAAAGTGGCCGTGCCCAGTACCGTGCACTGCGACCACCTCATTCTGGCCGAAGATGGTGCTGGACAGGACCTTGCCCGAGCCAATAAGGTCAACTCCGAGGTGTACGATTTCCTTTCGAGCGTCTCAGACAAATACGGCATTGGCTTCTGGAAACCAGGAGCAGGTATTATTCATCAAATAGTGCTCGAGAATTACGCCTTCCCCGGAGGCATGATGATCGGTACCGACTCGCACACGCCCAACGCCGGAGGTCTCGGCATGGTAGCGATCGGAGTCGGTGGTGCCGATGCTGTTGATGTGATGGCGGGCATGCCCTGGGAGCTGAAGATGCCGAAGGTGATCGGCGTGAAGCTGACAGGTAGACTCAACGGCTGGACGAGCTCTAAAGACGTTATTCTTAAGGTAGCTGGTATCCTAACTGTAAAGGGTGGTACGGGTGCTATTGTCGAATATTTCGGCGATGGGGCCACGAGCCTTAGCTGCACAGGTAAAGGCACCATCTGCAACATGGGAGCAGAGATAGGCGCGACTACTTCGACCTTTGGCTATGACGCCGCAATGAGCCGCTACTTGCGTGCAACAGAACGTGCCGAAGTAGCCGAGCTGGCCGACCAGATAGCCGAGCACCTCACCGGCGATCCTGAAGTGTATGCCAACCCTGAGCAGTATTTTGACCAGGTGATCGAGATCGACTTGACTACCCTCGAGCCGCACATCAACGGACCTTATACACCGGATTTGGCTTGGCCAATCTCAAAATTTGCCGCGGCAGTCGAAGAGAATAACTATCCGCCGGTGCTCGAAGTTGGCCTTATCGGCTCGTGCACCAACTCCAGCTACGAAGACCTCGACCGCGCTGCCAGCCTCGCCAAGCAAGCTGTCGCCAAGAAGCTGAAGGTGAAGAGCGAATTTACCGTCACCCCCGGCTCGGAGCTGATCCGCTACACAGTAGAGCGTGATGGCCAGCTCGAAGAGTTCGAAAAGATGGGTGGAGTTGTGCTCGCCAACGCGTGCGGGCCGTGTATTGGCCAGTGGGCGCGCCACACCGATGATCCGAAGCGGAAAAATTCCATTCTGACCAGCTTTAACCGCAACTTCTCTAAGCGCAACGATGGCAACCCGAACACGCACGGTTTTGTGGCAAGTCCAGAAATCGTGACAGCGATGGCCATCTCTGGCGATCTCAAGTTCAATCCCCTTACCGATACACTCATCAATGAAGATGGTGAGGTCGTGAAGCTCGATCCGCCTACAGGTGTTGAGCTGCCACCACGGGGATTCGAGGTGGAGGATGCAGGCTTTCAACCACCGGCAGAAGATGGCTCGGGCATAGAAGTAGTCGTCGATCCGGACAGTGATCGTATCCAACTCCTTGCGCCATTTACACCCATGACGCAAGCGGAGGTGAGCAACATGCGCGTGCTGATTAAAGCCCGTGGTAAGTGTACCACCGACCATATTTCGATGGCCGGTCCTTGGTTGAAATTTCGCGGTCACCTCGAGAACATCTCCAACAACTGCCTCATCGGTGCAGTCAATGCCTATAATGGCGAGATGAATAAAGTGGCCAACTACGCTACGAACGAAACCGAGCCTACCTACATGGCCGTACCTGACAGCGCGCGTATGTATAAGCAGGCCCGCATCGGCACCGTGGTGTTTGGCGAGGAAAATTATGGCGAAGGTTCGAGTCGCGAGCACGCTGCGATGGAGCCACGCTTTTTAGGCGTAAAGGCCGTCATCGTGAAAAGCTTTGCGCGCATCCACGAGACCAACCTCAAGAAGCAGGGCATGCTCGGGCTGACGTTTGTCAATGTTGCTGACTTTGATCTCGTGCGTCAGGATGACCGGGTGACGATACTCGACTTCGATGCGTTTGCTCCGAGGCAGCACCTCAACATCCGCCTCGACCATGCTGATGGGTCTACGCACACTTTCCCAGTTGCGCATACCTACAACCAGGCTCAAATTGATTGGGTGCGCGCAGGCAGTGCACTCAATAAAATTCGCGAGGATGTTGCTGCGGGAGTAGCCTAATGTGGTGATTATAATGTTGTAAATTGAAGAGGCTACTAGATGAATTCTAGTAGCCTCTTCAAATGTAGGCTGCTATGTTAATTCTTTTTCGGAAGTTTCATAGGCTAAGTATGTGGCGGCACGGATAAGTATAGTATCATTGAGCGCTGACCCAAAACACCTTTCTACCCTACACGATGTTTCAAGAATTTAAGGAGTTTATTAGTCGCGGCAATGTGCTCGAGCTCGCCGTAGGCGTTATTCTGGCCGCTGCGTTTGGCGCCATTGTCACTGCTTTCACAGATGGAGTGTTAATGCCCCCGATAGGTATGGCCCTCGGTGGGGTAGACTTTAGCGATCTGGCCCTCATTCTTGAGCCTGCTCAAATTGGTGCAGACGGTGTGGTGGTGCAAGAGGCGGTTGAGGTAAAGTGGGGACTGTTCGTACAGAAGGTTATTGACTTTCTCATCATTGCCTTTGTAATCTTTATGGTGGTCAAAGCTTACAACAACTTTCTACGCAAGAAGGAGGCTGAACCTGATGAAGTGCCTCCTGCTCCAACAAAAGAAGAAAAACTGCTTACAGAGATTCGAGACCTGTTGGCGAGAGGCCGCTAGGCTGTTCAGAAACTATGAAATACGCATGAAGGCGAGCCGCAAGGTTCGCCTTCGCTCTTTGTAGAAAGGTGGCTTCTTTGCAGTATGCGAATTGTAATACTCGGCACGGCTCATCCTTATCGGGGTGGCTTAGCGGCATTTAATGAGCGCCTCGCAGAAGCCTTGCTCAATGCAGGTCACGAGGTAGAGGTCGTCACCTTCACCTTGCAGTATCCGGGCCTTCTCTTCCCCGGTGAGCGACAAACGGATGAGCGACCCGCACCAGCGCGCTTCCGGGTGGTCCGCAAGCTCAACAGCATCAATCCGCTCAGCTACATCACCACCGGTCGCTATATCCGCTCGTGGCAGCCCGACCTGATTATCTGCAAGTTTTGGCTCCCATTTATGGGGCCTGCCTTGGGTACAGTTTTACGCGTAGCGCGCAAGGGTGGTGCGCATGTAATCTCTATCATTGATAACATTATTCCCCACGAGTCCCGACCTGGTGATCGACCCTTTGCGCAGTATTTCGTGCGGGCAGTGGATGATTTTATCGTGATGAGCCGCGCTGTCGAGCAAGAGATGAAGCAATTTACAGAGCCGGAGCAAGAGGTGGTGTTTCATCCACATCCGATTTATGATAATTTTGGATCTATAGTCAGTCGAGCAACTGCTATTAAACATCTAGGCCTTGATCCAGATACGCGTTACATCTTATTTTTCGGCTTTATTCGCGATTACAAGGGACTAGATATACTTTTAGATGCAATGGTAAAGGTGCAGTCGCCTGTCAAGCTTATTGTGGCCGGGGAATATTACGGCAATCGGGAGGCATATGAAGCGCAAATTGCCCGACTGGGTATCAGTGATAAACTCGAGTTGCACACTGATTTTATAGCTAATGAAGAAGTACGCTATTACTTCGGTGTTGCAGATTTGGTGGTACAACCTTACAAAACGGCTACACAAAGTGGTATTTCCCAGATGGCCTATCACTTCGGCGTGCCGATGGTGGTGACGCGGGTAGGTGGCCTCCCTGAAATCGTTCCAGATGGGGAGGCGGGTTATGTTGTCGACACAGATGCTGGCGCTATAGCTGAGGCGATTGATCAATATTATGGATTACCTGAGTCAGCACGTGCAGCCTTTCGGCAAAACGTTGAGCAGCTGGCTGAGCAGTACGCCTGGCCGCGACTAGTGGAGGTGCTGCAGCGACTGGCGGCAAAGTGACTTGTGAACATTCTAGTGACTATGTTGAAGTTTGGCTATATCCCCTCCTAGAGTACGAGGATAAAGTTACCAGGAATAGGTTAAAACAATTATGTTTAGACCTTTGCGATTTGCTGCCTATGATATACCGCGCCAAAGCTCCACTACGTATCGGCTTGGCCGGTGGAGGTACTGATGTTAGCCCCTACGCCGACTTACACGGCGGCGCGATTCTGAATGCTACGGTTAGTTTGTTTGCCACAGCGAGTATCGAACCTCGTGATGATGGTAGGGTGGTGCTTGACAGTCGCGATCTCGGTGAGCGCATAGAATTGAGCGCCGCCGATCAGCTGCCGATAGATGGTCAGCTCGACCTGCTCAAAGGGGTTTACAATCGGGTGGTGCGGGATTATAAGCTGCGGCCGCAGGGCTTCAATCTTATCACCGAAGTCGATGCACCTAAGGGCTCGGGTATGGGTACCAGCAGCACCGTTACAGTTGCTGTGTTAGGGGCATTTGCGGAGTGGCTCAAACTGCCGCTCGGCGAATACGATGTGGCGCGACTTGCTTACGACATCGAGCGCATTGATTTGAGCATGTCGGGCGGTCGTCAAGATCAATATGCAGCCACTTTTGGCGGGTTCAACTACATGGAGTTTTATGCGGATGAAAAGGTAATTGTCAATCCTTTGCGGGTGCGCCGTAGCTACCAAAAAGAGCTGGAGCACAACCTTTTGCTGTATTACACCGGCACGAGTAGATTGAGTGCTAAAATTATTGATCAACAGCAGGCTGCTTTCGCCAAAACAGGTAAGTCCAATACGAGTATCGAAGCTGCTCACGCGCTAAAACAACAGGCCGTGCGCATGAAGGAGGCCATCCTTATGGGTAAGCTGGCTGAAATAGGTGAGCTACTCGACTTCGGCTGGCAAAACAAAAAACGTATGGCTGCTGGCATCAGCAATCCCGTTATTGACGAGTTGTACGCCGCCGCCCTTGCCGCAGGGGCGACTGGAGGCAAAATCTCTGGCGCAGGTGGAGGCGGCTTCATGACCTTTTACTGCCCAGGATCTAGTCGGCATCAGGTTGCAGAAGTCCTCAAAAGCTTTGGCGGCGAGGTGCGGCCATATGTTTTTGTAGGTGAAGGAATGGTAAGTTGGTGTGGGTAGCGAGGTATGTGGGAGCTCGAAAAATGGTTGACGTGAAATTGTGGTGTCCGTATCGAAGTTGTTACTCTTGACGACCGGCGCCGCAAAATTTAGTGCAGCAACTCCCTCAACACCACCTCACCCAGCAGCGCGTGGCGAAAGGTGTCGTTCAAACCATAGGTCGCTACCCCGAGATAAACGTTCGCCTCATCGCGTAGCGTAGGCGAGGTATGAATCTCCAGTTGCTCGGCCTTCACGTCAACGAGCCAATACTCCGGTATGCCGGCCGCCGCGTAGATGTGCAATTTCGCATCTCGGTCGCGCTGCAACGAGCTATCGGCTACCTCAACGACAAGAGCCAAGTCGGCCGCCGTAATGGTCGCGTCGCGGTGTGGACCAGTGCCTGGTTTTGATATCCAGAGGTCGGGCTCTGGGCGAGAATAGGGTTGCAGGTGTACAGGGCTTTGAGATCCTACTTCATACTTGTCTTCGAGAACTCGTATGCTAAGGCGTATAATTGCCCTCACGATGTAGTCATGGACCAATCCTGTCCCCATTTTTTCGGTAATTATTCCAGCAAGCAGCTCCGTCTTGCTGTCCGGTGGCACTACACCGGCCTCCAGCATAACCTCGTATTCGGCAACGGTAAATAACCGCGGCTCCAGGGCTGAGGAGAATAAGTATTGAGTTGGATTAACAGACATCGCTTAGTTAGACTGGATCAACAAGGTAAGCATTTAAATTATCGAGTTACTGGGCATGCGTGCTCAAACTTAGCTGCACGCGCCTTTCCGCTAGCCCGCTTAAAAGCAAACCTTCCTCACCAATTCACCACCATTCCCCACATTCGTACCTAAACGACCCCTCGATGCAAACCAAACAACCACACGGCGAAGGGGTAGTTGGCATCAGGTTGCAGAAGTCCTCAAAAGCTTTGGCGGCGAGGTGCGGCCTTATGTATTTGTGGGTGAAGGAATGGTAAAATGACGTGGAATTTCAATGTCTGTATCTAGGTTGTCACTCTTGACGGCCGGCGCCGCAAAATTTAGCGCAACAACTCCCTCAGCACCACCTCACCCAGCAGCGCGTGGCGAAAGGTGTCGTTCGAACCATAGGTCGCTACCCCAAGATAGACGTTCGCCTCATCGCGTAACGTAGGCGAGGTGTAAATCTCCAGTTGCTCGGCCTTCACGTCAACGAGCCAATACTCCGGTATGCCGGCCGCCGCGTAGATGGGCAATTTCGCATCTCGGTCGCGCTGCAACGAGCTATCGGCTACCTCAACGACAAGAGCCAAGTCGGCCGCCGTAATGGTCGCGTCGCGGTGTGGACCAGTGCCAGGTTTTGATATCCAAAGGTCGGGCTCTGGGCGAGAATGAGGGCGTAGCTCTATTGGACTCTGTACACGGACGACGTGCAGGGCTGCAAGTCGTACAACAAAGAGTTCCATAAGTTTGCCAACGATGTAGTCATGGACCGATCCTGTCCCCATTTTTTCGGTAATTATTCCAGCAAGCAGCTCCGTCTTGCTGTCCGGTGGCACTACACCGGCCTCCAGCATAACCTCGTATTCGGCAACGGTAAATGACCGCGGCTCCAGGGCTGAGGAGAATAAGTATTGAGTTGGATTAACAGACATCGCTTAGTTAGACTGGATCAACAAGGTAAGCATTTAAATTATCGAGTTACTGGGCATGCGTGCTCAAACTTAGCTGCACGCGCCTTTCCGCTCGCCCGCAGCGAAAGCAAACCTTCCTCACCAATCCACCCCCATTCCCCACTTTCGTACCTAAACGACCCCTCGATGCAAACCAAGCAACCACATGGCGAAGGCGCATGTCGGCATCAGGTTGCAGAAGTCCTCAAAAGCTTTGGCGGCGAGGTGCGGCCTTATATATTTGTAGGTGAAGGAATGGTAAGTTGGTCGAGATAAAACCTTCACTTGACTTGGCTGTACTTTGAGGAACTAAAAATTTCCCCCACCTGTTGTACCAATGCGATACACTAATCCTTACGCACATGATCATTGTCAGCAGTCGAGAGTTCCGGCAGAATCAGCGCCTCTACTTTGATAAAGTAGATCAAGGCGAGAAGGTTATCGTGCAGCGCGGCAACGACAAGTCCTGCGCTCTATCTGCGGTGAGCGAAGACGACGTGTATTTCACTGCGGAGATGTTAGCGCGATTGAAGGATAGCCTTGAAGAAGCTCAAAAGGGGAATTATTTAGAAATTAATTCTGATGAGGAGGTTAGAAAGCTTTTGGGACTCTGAACTAACGGATCAGGATTAGCGATGCGGCCTTAAAAGATATTGATCGCCATCGAAACGCAGGAGATAAAAAGATTATTGGAAGAATAGCTAAATTACTAAAGGAATTACGCGCTCATCCTCGAACGGGAACGGGATGTCCTGAACTGCTGCGGCATAATCTCGCAGGCTTATACTCGCGCCGCATTAATCAGAAACACCGTCTAATTTATGAAATTAAAGTTGATATCGTGGTCGTATTAGTAGTCGGAGCATACGGTCATTAGGATGATCACTGATTGATCGTGCTAGTGGCTGCTCCATCCCACTCGACCGCTCTACCCACATAACAGTCATGTTACGTCTATTTCGCAAGCTCCCCCGCTGAGGTGCGACACCCACAGTGCAGCCAACCGTCCTCGGTTCCCTACGTTTGTACCTAAACGACCCCTCGATGCAAACTAAGCAACCACATGGCGAAGGCGTAGCCGGAACTCCCGTCTGGGACGTCAACGAGCACAACAAGGCCAAATGCCCCTTCCTCAGCGGCGCTATCCAGCACACCGCAGGAGGAGGTTTGAGAAATAGAGATTGGTGGCCCAATCGCCTCAACCTCAACATCCTACGCCAACATTCCAATCTCGTCGATCCGATGGACGAGGACTTCAACTATGCTGAAGCCTTTAAATCCCTCGACCTAACAGCCCTCAAACAAGACCTCCACCAGCTGATGACCGACTCGCAGGAGTGGTGGCCAGCTGACTACGGCCACTACGGCCCCTTCATGATTCGGATGGCTTGGCACAGTGCCGGAACCTATCGCATTCAAGATGGTCGCGGAGGAGCAGGCGCGGGCATGCAACGTTTCGCACCCCTCAACAGCTGGCCAGATAATGCCAACCTCGACAAAGCCCGCTATCTACTGTGGCCCATCAAGCAGAAGTACGGCAAAAGCATTTCCTGGGCCGACCTCATGGTGCTGGCTGGCAACTGCGCCCTCGAGTCAATGGGCTTTAAAACATTTGGCTTCGCTGGCGGGCGCGAAGACCGGTGGGAGCCAGATGAAGACGTCTACTGGGGCCCAGAGCAGGAATGGCTCGGCGTGAAGCGCTATACCGGCGAGCGCGAACTCGAAAATCCTCTCGCTGCTTCACACATGGGCCTCATCTACGTCAATCCACAAGGACCCGACGGCGTGCCCGATCCCAAGGCTGCGGCTCATGATATCCGCGAAACCTTCGGGCGTATGGCCATGAACGACGAAGAAACTGTCGCCCTCATCGCCGGCGGTCACACCTTCGGCAAAACCCACGGTGCAGCCGATCCAGGTGATTATGTCGGCCCAGAGCCCGAAGCCGCCACTATTGCAGACATGGGCACTGGCTGGAACAACACCTTCGGCTCCGGCCACAGCGAGTACACCATCACCAGCGGCCTCGAAGGCGCTTGGACCTCCGTGCCTACGCAGTGGAGCAACCAATACTTCGAAAACCTCTTCAACTTCGAGTGGGAGAAGTACAAAAGTCCAGCAGGTGCCTGGCAGTGGCGCCCAGTCAATGGAGGTGGAGAAGGCACTGTGCCCGATGCGCATCGCGAGGATGTGAAGCACCAGCCTTTCATGCTCACCACCGATTTGTCTCTGCGTGAAGATCCTGACTACGAGAAGATTTCGCGCCGCTTCTACGAAAATCCTGATCAGTTTGCCGACGCATTTGCTCGTGCCTGGTACAAGCTGACTCACCGCGATATGGGACCGCGCGAGCGCTACCTCGGTCCAGAGGTGCCTCACGTGCAACTGCTGTGGCAAGATCCTATTCCTGAGATCAACTACCAACTCGTTGATGCGCAAGATGTCAATCAGCTCAAGCGGATGATACTTGCCTCTGACCTGAGCATTTCCGAGCTCGTGTCTACTGCCTGGGCATCGGCATCCACTTTTCGAGGATCAGACAAGCGTGGCGGTGCCAACGGTGCGCGTATTCGTCTCGCCCCACAAAACAGATGGGAGGTCAATCAACCTAATCAGCTTGCCAGTGTACTAGAAACCCTCAACGGTATTCGCGAGGAGTTCAACAGCAAGCAGGCTGGTAGCAAGCAGATTTCGCTAGCCGATCTCATCGTGCTCGCAGGTGGCGTCGCCATCGAGGAAGCTGCAAAACGAGGAGGCTTCGAAGTGACAGTGCCCTTCCGCCCAGGTCGCGCTGATGCAAGTCAAGAGCAAACAGATGTCGCTGCCTTTGATGCACTCGAACCGCTAGCCGATGCATTCCGCAACTACCTCAAGCCTCACCACCAGGCCTCAGCCGAAGAATTGCTCGTGGATCGGGCGCAATTGCTGACGCTTACCATCCCGCAGATGACGGTTTTGATCGGCGGTCTGCGCGTGCTCGGCACCAACTATGACGACTCCCAAAATGGTGTATTTACCGATCAGCCCGGTGCACTTACCAACGACTTCTTCATCAACTTGCTCGATATGGGCACCACGTGGAGCGCGACTTCCGACAGCGACGACCACTTTACCGGTAGCGACCGCCGCACGGGTGCACCAAAGTGGTCAGGTACCCGCGTCGACCTCATCTTTGGGTCCAACTCCGAGCTTCGCGCCGTAGCAGAAGTCTACGCTTGTAGCGACGCCAAGCAGAAATTCGTCCAGGATTTCGTTTCGACTTGGGTGAAAGTGATGGAACTCGATCGCTTTGATCTCAAGTAAAAGCGATATTCACTCCACAAGCTCAGGAGGTAGTTCAGCAGTGAGCTACCTCCTGCTATTTTAGCGACCCGCTTATGCAGCAACAGCCCGCACAACTCATTGCCGAACGTCTGCGCTCGGCTATCGATCTCAAACGGGCTGTCCTTGCGGATGCCTCGCTCATATCTCGCGCGGAGGCAGTGGCAAAGGCCTGCATTACGTGCTTGCGAGCAGACGGATCGGTGTTCTGGTGCGGCAATGGCGGTTCGGCTGCCGACGCGCAACACCTTGCGGCTGAGCTAACTGGGAGGTTTTACTATGATCGCCCACCACTGCGCTCCGAGGCGCTGCACGTCAATACCTCCTACCTCACCGCCGTCGGCAACGATTACGGCTATGAGTACGTGTACGAGCGTTTGGCCAAGGCACAGTTGCGCGCGGGCGATGTGCTTATCGGGATGAGTACATCAGGTAATTCGCAGAATGTGCTCAAGGCCATGCAGGTGGCGCGCGATTGCGGTGCTACGAGCATTGCTTTCACGGGGCAGGGTGGGGGAGCGATGGCCCCACTGGCCGACATTCTCGTCGAGGTGCCTAGTGCAGATACTCCTCGCATTCAGGAGATTCATATGTTTATTGGACATTGCGTTTGCGAAATTGTAGAGGCAACACTTTTCCCACAAACATGACTTATTCTACCGCCATAGTGCTTGCTGGAGGATTGGGCACGCGACTGCAGGCCGTGGTGAGCGATGTTCCCAAACCGCTTGCTCCCATTCACGGGCGCCCATTTCTGTCGTACTTATTAGATGCACTCGAGGCGCAGGGCATCACTGATGTTATTCTTGCAGTGGGGTATAAAGGAGGAATGGTCGAAGAGTGGTTTGGTGATAGCTATAATGAGCTAAGTTTAAGGTATTCATATGAAAATGAGCCTTTAGGTACGGGTGGGGCTATTCAGCTTGCGCTAAAACAGCACAATTCTGCCGATGCTGTCTGGATTTTTAATGGAGATACGTATTTTGATTGTTCTCTTTCAGCTGTCGCCAAAACACACCACAGCCAAACAGCCGATGCAACAGTAGCTTTATGTCCAATGGAGGTAGCAGATCGCTATGGGATTGTTGAACTTGATGCACAGGGTTTAATTTCACGTTTCCGAGAAAAAGCTGTCGGCGCTTCTGGGCTCATTAATGCTGGAGTTTATTTACTCGAGCCGGAGTCGCTGCTGCGCTTTGATTTCCACGAACGCTTCAGTCTCGAAACTGATTTTTTCCAGCGTCACCTCCTCGATCTCCGGCTCGCAGGTGCACCCCAAACCGGCTACTTTGTCGATATCGGGATACCTGAAGATTACGCTCGTGCTCAGGAGTATTTGGGATAGGGGGGCTGGGGGCTGGGAGCTGGGGGCTGGATGTGAGCCACCGGGCAAACCCTGGGCTCTGAGTTAGACGCAGCTACGCAGCTACACAATTCAGAAGAGCCATCGGTTAAACCCTGGGCTCTGAGTTAGACGCAGCTACACAATCCAGAAGAGCCACCAGGTAAACCCTGGGCTCTGAGTTAGACGCAGCTACGCAGCTACACAATCTAAAACTGCCCTTGCGACCCTTGCGATACCATCATCAGCCCCCAGCACAGCCCCCCACGCGGAGCAAACGGCGAAGCCAAAAAACAGCCGCAGGCAAAAAAACAGCCGCAGGCCAAAACAGCGCAGCAAAAAAACGAGCGAAGCTCCTCCCCTAACCCCGCAAATCCTTCCTCAAGATCTTCCCGACATTACTTTTTGGTAATTCATCGCGAAACTCATAGACCCTTGGCCGCTTATACCCCGTAAGATTCTCGCGGCAATAACTGTCCAATTCTTTTTCTGTAAGGGATTTATCTTTCTTTACCACCACCGCTTTCACTGCCTCACCAGATTTCTCATCAGGGATACCGATCACGCCTACTTCTAAAACCTTCGGATGACTAGCTATGACATCTTCAACTTCATTGGGGTAAACATTAAAGCCTGACACCAGCACCATGTCCTTTTTACGATCCACGATTTTGAAAAATCCTTCTGCATCCATGGTGGCCATGTCGCCAGTACTCAACCAACCATCGGATGATATGCTCTTCGCAGTTTCGTCGGGGCGATTGTAGTAGCCGGCCATCACTTGTGGACCTTTAATTTGCAATTCGCCTACCTCACCAGTAGCTACAGGCTGCATCTGCTCATCCACTACCCGCATCAGCGTGCTCGGAATAGGCAGCCCAATCGTGCCAGGTCGGTGTGTACCATCAAATGGATTGGTTGTCGCGACCGGACTCGATTCCGTCATACCATACCCTTCTATTACCGTGGCGCCAGTTGCTTTGGCAAAGCTGTCTGCTACAGCGTTTTGCAATGCCATGCCTCCGGCAAAAGCTAATTTTAAATGAGAAGTATCAGCTTTAGCAAATTCAGCAGAATTAGCCAAGGCATTGAATAGGGTATTTACCCCAGTCATCGCATTTATTTCATGTTTTGCGAAAGCATCAACAATCGTGGAAATGTCACGAGGATTGACAATTAAAACTGTTTCGGCTCCATACATCATCATCACCAGACAATTGCATGTAAAGGCAAAGATGTGATACAGCGGCAGCGGACATAAAATTGCCAAGTTTTCATCCTTGCCGAGAGTGGGATCCATCCAAGCTTTCACCTGCTGCGTATTGCTTACCAAATTGCGATTGGTCAGCATCGCACCCTTGCTTACACCCGTCGTTCCGCCAGTGTATTGATGTACAATCACATCGTCAGGCTGGCCGGGGTAGCGCTGAAGTTGGTACTTCTTTCCCGCAGCAAGCGCATCTTTAAATATTACTGCATTGGGTAGATTATACTTCGGCACCATTTTTTTGACATTCCGCACCGCGAAATTCACCAATTTGCCCTTGATACCAAGTAGCTCCCCAATACTCGTTGTAATCACGACTTTAATAGCCGTATTGGGTAAAACCTTCTCCAGGTTGGCAGCAAAATTTTCGGCAATGAGAATGCCTTTTACATCACTATCTGTAAATTGATGCTGCATTTCTCGCGGCGTATACAGCGGATTTGTATTGACCACTTTTAAGCCTGCTTTAAGTGCACCAAACAGTGCAATGGGATACTGCAGCAAATTGGGTGACATGATGGCCAGGCGATCTCCAGGTTCAAGTCCTCGACTCTGCAGGTAAGCACCAAAATTCGTCGACATTTCATCGACCTCTTTATATGTCACGCTCTTACCCATCAGAGTAAATGCCTTGCGGCTACTGAAGCGCCTCATCGCTTCCTCCACCATAGATATGAGGGTGGGGTAGGCGTCGGCATCAATTTTAGCCGGGATGCCGGATGGATAGTGGCTTAGCCAAGGCTGCGGAGTAGTATCAGTCATAACTCTGAGGAGTGTGTTGGGTCGCAAACTAAAGCATGTGGTGCTTTTTCGAAGTGTGAGGGTTGGGTTCTGACATCTGTAGAGAGCGGAAATTGATGTCATGATATCTCAGGATAGCTCATACGCCCTGCTAACAGTCTCACATGGCCTTGCTAAAACTGCTCTGCGGCTTCCTTGCTGAGGCTACGGCCAATAATTTCTCGCAGGTGTGACAGAAGAGTGGCTGGGCTGTTGCTTGCGCCCATCACAAAATCGCCGCCGGTCATCTGTGATTCTTCGTGGCGAGTTTTGCACGCCGAAATGTAGCGCGCCACTTCGCCCAATCGGTTGCTAAAGGAGCGGTGACTGCGCTGGTCTGAGAAGTTATGTTGGACGATGACTTCGGAAAAGTTAGGACGCCCACTGGGGGAGCCAAAGCCGGTGCCACATATAAGTGATAGCTCTTGCGTAAGCAGGAACCGGTCGTGAAGCCTAGCCTGTCTAGGTAGGCCGAGAAACACATTGTCCCCCTGAACATAATGGACGCGCACATCCTGAAACCCTTTGCGTATCAAGCGCTCTCGGAGATCTTGTACCTCAGTCTTGCTGACATAGACCTCCGGCTGCCAATCTCGTCGCGGGCGTGGAGGTCTACTACGCTCCGACCATGACGCAAGAACTACGAGATCGAAGCCCGCACGACTCGGAGGCGCAACTATGCTGCCCACTAGTGTGGCGACGTTTTCGACGTGGTGGTTGCCATTTGAGTGCAGGTATGGATCGACTAAGATTGCGAACGAGCTGGGGCTACGTATCTGCTTCAGCGGCGCCCATGTTTGAAGTGCATCATGGTCCTTGGCGCCGGCGCCTATGGAGTAGAACCGCGGGAATCTGCGTTGCGTCACCAGGTAGTCGCCCCAGGTGCACACCTCTCCCCGCTCAGCCTTTAAGGACGTAACCACATGACGGGAGCTTCGATGACGTGCATCTTCGTAGAAGCGATCACGGGTGACGCCTTGTACAGGAATGAAATACGCCGGGTCGAGGTGTGGGGAGAGTTCGATGAGACGGTAGCCTTCCACGGTGAGTTCTTCCCAGTTGCCCTCGCAGCAGCGCTGCCCAGCGAAATTACCGATAGGATCCGCGATGTCGGCGGCGAGCCGAAGCTCTCGACCTACGGCGATTTCGTCTAGCCCGGCTTGTGAGATGTGCATCCGCATAGCTAGTTCGCTTGATTGGCTTGCACACGGTTCAGCTCAATCAATTCCAACTTCAGCCGCTGCGCCTCGTCGAAGAAGCCGGGACCGAATTCACGATCTAGGGTGCCGTTGGAGCGGATGTTGATGCGGTAGGCCGGAGGTTCGCCTACGGGTTGGGTAGCGGCGGAATGGAGGTAGTTGATGGCAAACATGTCTGGAGTGTAGTCGCCGCAGGCAACCATGGTGAGGGCGGTGCGGATGATGTACTCAGAGTGGGTCTCAAAGATGAGGCAACGGGCGTGGAGCTGACCGTAGGGGAGTTCGGCAGCGCGGTGCTGTTTCGCCTTTAATTCCGCTTTATGTTGTATCTTTTCTCGATTTTTGGCTTCTTTTTCTTCAGGGGTCTGCTCTTCGCCAACGAATAATATGAATCCTTCATCGGCTACTCCCATTCCATAGCCGATGCGACTTTCGTCAAACCGAAATGCTGCGTCGATCAGTAGCTTAAATATTTTGGATTGTAGGCTTGGGTGTAGGTTAGTTTCAAGTTCGTCAATTGAAAGAGAAGTTATCGGTAATCCCCAAGGTTTGAAATCCACTACCGGAAAATCTGTTGCATGTTGTAGAGATGGTGGCTCGTCTTTGGCCGGCGCTTTACCTTCATTGAGGTCATATTCAAAGATCCGTTCGTTCATGCCCCGAAAGCTGTAACCGCGAGCTGCTCCTAATACCCAGCAATAAATACTCAGTAGAATCTTTAATCCGGATCCTAACCTTATCAGAGGAATCGCTTCTCTGCCATTGTATGCGATCAACCTGTGCAGCATGCCATCAACAGTTTTGACTCCAAGAGCCCTAAATCCGAAGGTCGCGCCGAACGTCTTAATAAATTCATTAGTAAAAGGCGCTGCCGCGAACACCGTGTGGAAAGGGTCGCCTGTTGAAGCTGCCTCGCTGCCGCGCATAAATTCTTGCAATCTGTTAGTTTCTCGATTGGGCGGGTGGTGAAGGAAGTCGTCTTGTACGCGCTGTGCGAGCTTAAAAGGTGCTGCAGATTCAAATTCGCTTACAAAATCGGACACTATATGCTTGAGGGAAGCGGCTTTGATCAGCATTTGAGCTGCACAGGTGAGCTGATTGTACCGTTCCAGCTGTTTATCGTAGTTATGGTTGGTGACCAAGTCTTTTGTGGTGATAAGGAACCGCTGTATTGCTAACTTGACCGGGGATGATGCTTCATAAGCTTCGAAGTAGGTGTTTATGTCGTTCCAATTGGCTATGCCGTCAATAAAATCACGTATGGGTGGTTGCGTTAATGAACTTGATACACTTGGCATTTTCAGGATGTTATCGTCACTGTTGTTGAAAGCAGGTCTCGATGTCGTAACTGCAATTACGCCAGTACTATTCGCCTCTTTCACTTCATTAGATGTAATGCTGGCAGCCGCCTCCTGCCAAATCGCATTCAGGCCAGTCAAATCATCAAGCAAAGATAGATCGTTTAATATAGCCATATCAAGTTCTTTTATGTTGTAATAGTCATCTCCATGCGTAATGTGATATTCTGATTTGTTGTATATGGGCATGCCTTCTTTGTGCTCGTCCGCTAACTTGTAATACTGTTGGTGCTCCACCACGGGGCTAAAGTCGTAGTATTGCCCTGAATGGGGGGTATATTTAAAGTTTATCGCGAATCGATTATTCATTCCAATAGATATTTCGCTAACTCTTGGCTTAGTATTGTATGTCAGTTGCAACCCTAACTGCAACCCGGCTGGAGCTATCAACTCCGCAAATTCGAACCACACTAGGAAGCGCTCGCCTGCCTCCATGCCGCTGTGTGGCGCTCCTGTTTCATGCAGAGCCTCCCGCAAAATTCCTAACACCCTACTCACCGTACTTTTCCCCGCCCCATTCGGCCCAATCAAAAACGTCACCGGCGCAAACTCGATCCGTGTCGGCTCTTGAAAGCGGCCGAAGCCCTCGACGGTCATGGCGGTGATGGCGAACTTCGGGTGCTGGGAGGGCATGGGTCAGCGGGCTAGATGTGAAAAGCCCACCGACGCGGCGAGGCCTCAGCGAATCTACCTAAATCTTTAACTCCAGCCACTCGTGGTCCTCAGAACTTACACATTGGAAGAGGTGCTGATATTCAGCAAGTTATGGCATTTGTGGACTGAATTGTTGGTACGGCCCTTTTGTAGTGCGACGTCTACAGAGCGCTCCTTAGAGTAGATTTCGTGGTGAGACACTATCTAACCCATGCCTTGAAGCCGACGATCTAGCCGACTGAGATCAAGTCGGCCCTGACTTCATTTCCATCACCTCTGACTTTGAAGACCCCACCTCAAACCGCGTTCGAACCAACATGTATTACTATTTGTTTGTCGTTGTTTCTGCTTCTATGGCTGGTGCCAAGTCAATAACTGTACTCAGCTGAATCTACCGAGGTAGGAATGGCTGTACCCGAGCCGCTACAAGGGAATGGCAATAAGTGGTATCAGCTTTTACAACACTTGTGGCAAATCGACCCTGATTGCCTGCGAGGCCAGCAGTAAGAATACCTTATAAACGCCATACCCTTCCTACTGGCATAGCAGCCGGACAGTCTTCGTCTTCACAATCGATGACTCCATCGCCGTCATTGTCGATGGTATCCGTACAAATTTCGGGGCAGCGTACCACTACCTCAAGACAGAGTTGCGGTGCTTGGCAGCTGGGTCCAGTGGGTTGAAGGCAAACCTGTCCTAGCGTTCCGCCACTGATGCCGTCAGTATTAATACTTATGCTGGGGGTACCTTGGCCACTACTGATCGTGCCGAGTGTCGTTGTCCAATCGTATGCTGAGGCTCCTTGGATTGCGGGCACCTCAAAGGTCGCGGAGGTTGTGGCCGTGCAGATATCTACTCTACAGCCCCCTAGCTGAAGTTGGCCTGCATCGCTTACCTGGCCCAGCGCATCGCGGACATGCACCACGTAGCTACCCCACTGTAGTTGATCAAATACAAGTTGATCGCTGCTGTTAGGACGCAAGGCAGCACAAGCCAAGGGCCAAGTGGCTCCGGCATCGAAGCTTAAGTCGTAGGGAGCCACACCGTCTGCCGTGCTCAATGCCTCTACTGCAATACCTGCGTCCGTACTCGTACAAGAACTTGCATTGGTGCTCGCTGCGATTAATGCCGACACTTCAGCTAGACGGATAGAGGTGAAGTGCCCATCTTCGGCTCCTGCAAATGCCGGTTGCACTGCATTGTCTGTTAGCATAGAATTGTCAGTTGCGCTGCCGACCCAGCTGACGAAATTTTTAGCTGTAGTCAAGTCTCGAAGCCGCTCCTCACCAGGCCCGCCGTAATAACTCGCATAGGCAATGCTTCCGGTAGCGCGCATGGTGAGCAGGAGGTTGTCGCTCCCGCCGCCAAAAACCGTTTGCCGCGCACCTGAAGTAATGAAAGCAAGGTTAGAGCTGCTGGTATGTCCACCAACCCATAGCAGACCGTTATAGCTTTGGATGCTGCTGATGCCGTCATCTTGTGTTCCTCCGAGATAGGTCGACCAGCTAGGTTCTCCCGCTGCATTAAAAGCAGAAATAAATCCATCATTGCTCCCCGCCAATGCACTTTGAACTGCATTTAGGGTAGGAAAGTCTGAGCTATTCGTCGATCCACTCACAAAGTAGCTGCTTTGTTGATCAATAGCCAGGCGGGGCGGGGTCAAAAGGCCTTCGTCTCCCGAACCCCCTATCCAGCTGCTGAAGATAAGTTGTGCTGATCGCGCAGCTACGATAAACACGTCGGTACCACCTCCGTAAGGTCGGCTTGGGGAGCCGAGCCAACCTGGTGTATTGCTGATCCCCACGGCGGCTAGGGTGCCATCTGGTGAGAGTTCGGCATCATGAACAACATCTTGCCCGCTGCCGCCTACATAGGTGCTGGTTAGTAAGATTCCGCTGCCTGAAAGGTGGGTAATAAATCCATCTGTGTTGCCCGCATAAGTAGGATCTGGTGCTTGTAGTACCGGAAAATCTGCACTAGTTGTGAGGCCAGTGATGAGAACACCGCCATCGGCTGTAGCTGACACACTGCGAGGTCGGTCAATCCCGCTACCGCCCAGGAAAGTACCCCACACAGGCGCGCCGTTGCGGCGCAATTTGATAACTACTGTCTCTACACCGCCCCCTGAAGTTGCTTGTGCAGACTGAGGTCCGATATATCCGGGAAAGCTTGATGCGCGCGTAGAAAAGGCGAAGTAGATAAATCGATCATCGGGTGTGACAGCGATACCAAGTGCGTCGGCTTCTTCTCCAGTTTGGCCGATATAGGTCGACCACTTTACCTGGCCGTTCTTGTCGATTGCCGTTAGCACGGCATCGGTGCCCCCAGCACTGTATCGTTGCATCGCTCCGCTCGTGGAAGGATAATCAGTAGAGGCAGTGGTGCCAAAATAGAAGCTCGTGCCGTCGGCAGTAGTTGCTACTCCGCCCATAGCTTCTATACCGCTTCCGCCAAAATAGGTGCTGTAGCCATCGGCAATTTGAGCAGAAAGATTAGTAGTGCTAAACAAGCACCACAGCGTGATTAATAAAACGCAAGTGCTCGTGGAGAAGAGAGAATTTAAGCATCGGTAAATACACATTAGCTGCTCTTTACCTGTTGTATTCTGTGCTCAATCGACATCATAGGGCAATCGTCGTCAGCGCAATCAATAAGTCCATCACCATCGTCATCTATTCCGTTACTACAATCTTCAGATACTGCAAGGCAAGCTATACTAGGATCATCGGGTCTAAATTCCAGTACAGGTATTGTAGCTCCGTGTTCGGCAGGATTAAATGTTTTGCGGATGACGGTGCGAAGTATGCTGCCATTTGCTAGTCGAAAGGCTGGATACTTGACCACAATTTGATAATTGTAATTGCGACCGTGAGTAAGGCCAAAGTGGACATCGTGAGGATTTTGTGTCCCGCGGCTGTTGCCTCCAGATACTTCGCGCATGCCTGATAGCACCACACCTTCACAATCAGTAAGAAGCACTGTTGTGCCCAGAGCAGGACGCTCGGTACCGCTGTCCATGTAGGCAGCGCGATCATCCCAAGTCCGAACTCTTATGCAATTTATATCGTTGGCAGGTGTACTTGCGCTGTATAATCCGTTGAGGAATAATCTGTTCCCAGTGTTGGTGTTAATGTAAATGTCGAGATCGCCGTCGTCATCAATATCAATAAATTGAGCAGCAAACCCTTTCTTCCATCGATTAAAATACTCCGAGTCTACTAACTCAAAGGTCATGGGTGTGCCGACATCTGCACCCAATAAAGGGTCGTTTAGTAAATTTTTGAACAAAAAGCTTCGATTATTGCCTACCAATAGCAGATCTACATCTCCATCGTTGTCATAATCACCTCCGGCAGCCTCGGTAATGGTAGAAGTGAAGCTCGTGGGGATGTTGGTGCTACCGCTGCTGCCCAGTGGTACCCACGTTCCAAGATCATTCCTGAAGATCTGGTTGTCACCATTTTCTGTCCAAAATATATCGAAGTCTCCGTCGTTGTCGAAATCATATATCGCATTAGAACCTTTCATATGGTTAAACGCTTGGCCTAAGTCTTGCCCGTTGCTAAAGCTGCCTCCGATGTTGAGAAAGAAATCATTCTGATCTCTTTTCCTCATAAAGATATCTATCCACCCATCGTCGTTGATGTCAACAAAAGCCCCGTAATCTCCATCTACTGCTACTTGATTGAGGCCCAATACGACACTGTTGCCGTTTCTAGGTGTAGCATGCTCAAACATCTTGGTGCTGGTCAAACCGGTTCGAGCACCAGAATTATGATCAATAAGATTATTGCGCAGTACATCTATGCCATAATCATGATTATCAAATATAATATCTAAATCCCCGTCTCCATCAAAATCTGCCAAGCCAAGGCCTTCGGTGTTCATGCCATCTTTGACATATACATCGTAGCTCGCGTTTTCTCCAACGCCAATCGGCACGGTACCCCCTAATCCATTTCCAAATCTTGAGGTGGCTGGATGCTGAAAATAAATTTCTATGCCCGCTCCAGGAAGAAAGTCTCCTGTATTGCGGACAAAATCAACATATCCATCGTTGTTCAGATCGCCCCACACCACCGATCGTTCGCGTCTTTGCACCAGCAAGCCAGGGGCGAGGCTTGCAGTGACGTCTTGGTAAGTTCCGTTCGACATGCGCTGCAGTAGACGCGAGTTATAAGTGGTGTCGAAGGTGTTTACGAGTAGATCGAGGTCGCCGTCATTGTCGAAATCATAAAAGCTCAGACCTCCCTCCTTGCGACCGCCAACATCGATTCCATACGCAGCGGCTGCTTCCGTCCAAGTGGGTTCAACAAATGCCGTGAAGGCAGCAGATTCTGAGGAGCTGGCAAACTGTTGCTTTACCACTGCCGAAATATTCGCAGTCCCGCAAAATCCTTGCTCGGCGCTCGCTGAAGCTATACGCGCCGCACCAGACTGCGGCGCCGCAATAGGCTTGCTCACCGTGAGCGCGGGCAGGACGCTCCACAATAGAACCAGGGAGGTAGATATATAGATGATCAATTGCACCGTAGGGTAGTCTTTGTAGCACCTACATCCAAATATCGCACCAGCGGGAGCTGCCTATGCTTTTTCCTCACACAAGTCGGTAGTGCTGACCTATGAAGTCATTGCGCCTCGGCTACACCTGGAGAGCTTTCGCCTCGCGTTCAAATACCTCTACCCCTCCCCATCGCCAAGCTCTTAGCCAAACCCCTCTCTACCAGCCTGACCACAAAGTTCCGATCAGACTAGCTTCACTCGCGCTGACCAAAGTTGGGCACAGGGTCTACATCAAGGGCGCGCAAGTAGACATAACCCTGCCCACGATGATGAATCTCATTTTCGAGTAGGTAGAGGAACAGCTGGTTTACCGGCATTTTCCACTGACCAAATGCCGTCTCTACCTCATGCCAGCGTGCTGCTGGAATCTCCGGTAAGCGCTGTGCTAGAGCCGCGGTATCAGCATCGAACTGCTCGAGCGCATCATCAATGCTGCCGAGTTCTGGCGTGTCTGCCATCTTCCAGTTGCCATCAATAACGCCTTCTAAAGTGGGGACAGTCATCATCAGCAACTCAGCTACTAAAGCACTAAAGGGTCGCATGCCACCAATGCTGTAACTGTTAAAGGCTTCATCGCTGGGAAAGGCAGCAATTACTTTCCGAGTCAGCGCGCGGTGCCCCATCCAATGAGCTAAGAATTGCCTGCTGTCGAGTACGGTTGGAGATGCCTCAGTCATCACACGTTTACGTTTGGCAGCGAATGTACTGCCCAGCCCCCAGCTCCCAGCCCCCAGCACCCAGCACCCAGCACCCAAACAAATATTTTGCGCCATTAAATTATAAGATTCGGAGTACCTTTGCGCGCTATTTCACTCACCCTGGGTTTTCACGAAAGTGGCCCTACAAAACCATCCCCTGTATGTCAGCAGAGGAAAACACCCCCCAAGACGACGCCGAAAACCAAGACGATGCTGTCCAAGCAGTCAAAGGCAAACAAGGCGTAACTGTTGTCTCCGAGCAAGAAGATCGCTCCGTTGTCCGCCGAAATCTCGACCAAATCGAGGATCAAACCACCGACGACGACGAAGACGATGATGAGGAAGAGGTTAATCTCTTCGAAGAAGAAGACACCGAAGCTCACGCGCACGACGACTTCAACTGGGATCTCGGCAACAAAGCAAGCAACCGCTACTCCGCCGCAGAGCGTGCGTCCATGACCAAACAAGTCGATGGCTCACTTACCGCAGTTCAAGAATACGAAATCATTAAAGGAGTCATAAAGGCTGAGCAAGCCGGTGACTACGTCCTTGATATCAACTACAAGTCTGACGGACTGGTAGGCAAGTCCGAATTTCGCGACCAGCCCGACCTTACGATCGGCGATTCTGTAGAAGTCTACGTCGAAGAACTCGAAGACGATCGCGGCCAACTCGTCCTTAGCCGGCGCAAAGCCAAGCTCCTGCGTGCATGGGATCGTATTGTCGATTCCTACAAGAACGGAACCGTCATTCGCGGTACTGTTATCTCGAAAACCAAAGGTGGACTCATCGTCGATGCCGGTGGACTGGAGACCTTCTTACCAGGCTCGCAAATTGACATCAAAACCGTAACCGATTTCGACCATTACGTGGGCCGCACGATGGAGTTCAAGGTTGTCAAGATCAACGAGACCATCAAGAACGCCGTCGTCTCGCACAAGGCGCTTATCGAAAGCGACCTCGCCGAGCAGCGCGAAGCCATCATCGCCAGCCTCGAAAAAGGTCAGGTGCTCGAAGGTATCGTCAAAAACATCACCGACTTTGGAGCCTTCCTCGACCTCGGTGGGGTGGATGGTCTGCTCTACATCACCGACATCAGCTGGGGACGTATCAAGCACCCAAGTGAAGTCCTCGAAGTGGGCGAAAAGCTCAATGTCGCCGTACTCGACTTCGACGAAAACAAGAAGCGCATTTCCCTCGGCCTCAAGCAACTCATGTCTCACCCTTGGGACACGATTGGCGACGAAGTCAAGGAAGGCTCAACAGTCTCTGGTCGCATCGTCAACGTCGAAGACTACGGTGCATTTCTCGAGATCAAGCCTGGTGTCGAAGGACTCATCCACGTTTCAGAAGTTACCTGGAGCAACCAGCCTGTTAATGCACGCGACTACTTCACCACAGATTCCACTGTAGAAGCGAAAGTTGTGGCTATCGACCTCGAAGAGCGGAAGATGTCACTGTCGATCAAGCAGCTGCAAGAAGATCCTTGGGAGAAGGTATTTACCACCTATCCGGAGGGCTCGCGCCACACCGTTACCGTCAAAAATCTTACTCCTTACGGCGTATTCGTCGAATTGGAAGAAGGCATCGGTGGCATGGTGCACATCTCGGATTTGAGTTGGACGAAGCGTTTCAATCACCCGAGTGAATTCACTAAAACGGGCGAGGAAATCGACGTCATGGTGCTCAACGTGGATGGCAACAACCGCAAGATCAGCCTGGGAGTTAAGCAACTCGAAGAGAACCCTTGGGACACATTTGCTCAGGTTTTCCCAGAAGGTTCTTTCCACGAAGCAACTGTGCTGCGTAAGGACGACCGCGTGGCAATCCTGCAGCTGCCGTACGGCTTGGAGGCTTTTGCACCGCTCAAGCACATGCGCAAGGAAGACAATACTATGGCCGAGGTCGATGAGACGCTCCAGGTCAAGGTTATCGAGTTCAACCGCGACGATAAGCGAATCATGGTCAGCCACAGCCGCGTGGTCGATTCTATGAAGCGCGATGCCCGCAACGAAGAGCGTAAGGTGGAGAAGGAAGAGCGCGATGAAGTTCGCCGCGTCGTTCGCCGTCAAGCGCAAAACGTGGAGCGTGCTACCCTTGGTGATCTCGACGCGCTCAGCCAGTTGCGCGAGCAACTCGGCGGGCAGGGCGATGAAGATTCTTCCGAAGAGGAGTAGGCTACAGCTTTCGCCAAAACAACAAGGTCCCGCACTGACTCAGGTTGGTGCGGGATTTTTTTATAGCACTTAATTGTCCTCTATGCGGATGCTTTTCGGGCTCTGTTGCCTCTGTTTTGTATTGCTTTTTGGGTTGTCGTGCACACAAGCCCCATCTCAGGCAAATGATGCTGTACACTTGCTCGAGCCCCAGCGCTTCGTTGCCGAGTACCGACAGGATTCAGCAGCTGCGTACCTGATTGATTGCCGCACACCAGATGAGTTTGACAGAGGAGCCTTACCGGGAGCCATTAATATAGATTATCGCTCTTCCAGCTTTCGCCAAAACCTCAGGGCACTCGACACCACAAAATCCGTTTACGTGTATTGTCAGGCTGGAGGCAGGAGTGCCGCCGCGGCTAAAGTTTTGCAGGATGCAGGATTTAGATCGGTTTCCGATATGAAAGGCGGATACACGGAATATGAGAAGCTTCCACAGGACTGATTAGCGTGAAGCACTTTCTCAGACTGACTATGCTACCAAGCCCAAAACTTTGCGGGCGTTAAATGTTTGATTGTGTTGGAAATGGTCACGAGGACTATTTGCACCCCCTAGCCCACAGAGAAGCTACAGTCGCCAATGCCCCAAGCTCCACACGTTGTTATTATAGGGGCCGGATTTGCTGGACTCTCTGCAGCGTGCTACCTGGCCAAAGCAGGTGTACGTGTCACCATTGTGGAAAAGCACGATCAGGCAGGTGGGCGTGCTCGGAAGTTTTCAGCTGATGGGTTCACCTTCGATATGGGGCCCTCTTGGTATTGGATGCCCGATGTATTCAAGCGGTTTTTTGAGAATTTCGGAACCAGTGTTGCCGAGCATTACGAGCTCATTCGTCTCGATCCGAGCTATAGGGTGGTGTTCGGTCCGCACAACCGTGTCGATGTCCCGGCCAGGCGAGAAGATCTTTATGGTTTATTCGAGGCAATCGAACCAGGCAGTTCACTCAAGCTTCATCAGTTTTTAGCGGAAGCGGAGTACAAGTACCGAGTAGGCATGGACGAATTTGTTCAGAAGCCTGGGCATAACCTATTAGAGTTTGCCGATCTACGCGTAGCCAAAGCCGCTCTTAAACTCGACATGTTGCGAGATATGGCTAGCTGCGTCGACGAACACTTCAGAGACGAGCGCCTCAGACAAATTCTAAAATTTCCCGTCTTGTTTCTGGGGGCAACTCCAGAGGATACGCCTGCCCTCTACTCGCTCATGAACTATGCCGATCTGGTCGAAGGCACCTGGTATCCGCTCGGCGGTATGCATAAGATGGTCGAGGCAATGGTACAGGTCGCTATAGGCTTGGGAGTTGAGTTTCAATACAACAGCGAGGTAACTCACATAACGGTGTCGGAGGGTGCAGTGACCGGGATCCAAACGACAGCAGGTACCCACGAGGCAGATGTAGTGGTTGGGGCTGCTGATTACCACCACGTTGAGCAGGAGCTGCTGGCCGAGCAGCATCGACAATACTCCGAGCACTACTGGAGCCGCCGAACGATGGCTCCTTCGTGTTTACTTTACTACCTCGGGCTCAACAAGCGAGTTAAAAATTTGAAGCACCACAACTTATTTTTTGATCGGAGATTTGACCAACACGCCCGCGAGATTTACAAGTCTCCGCAGTGGCCTTCCAATCCTCTATTTTACGTTTGTGTGCCAAGTAAGACAGACAGCAGCGTTGCACCTCAGGGCTATGAGAACATGTTTGTACTCATACCAACTGCCCCCAATTTAGGTGGCGACGATCAACAGCTCCGAGACCGCTACTTCAACCAGATCATGGAACGACTCGAAGCAGAGGTGGGAGATGACATTCGGGCATCCATTGTATATATGCGATCCTACGCTGAAAGCGACTTCAAATTGGACTACAATGCCTACAAGGGAAATGCCTATGGCCTTGCGAACACCTTACGTCAAACAGCTTTCTTAAAACCAAAGATGAAGTCGTCTAAAGTGAAAGGTTTGTATTATGCCGGTCAGCTAACAACTCCCGGTCCGGGAGTGCCACCCAGCCTGATTAGCGGTGAGGTAGTAGCACGTGAAATTCTCGAAAGTCAAGCCTTACAGGGATGAATCCGCAGCAGCTATATAATGCGGTGTGCCTAGAAAGTGCAAGGCTCGTAACGCGACGCTACAGCACTAGCTTTTCCTTGGGCATCCGCTTGTTCGATGCTGAACTGCGCGATCCGATTTATGCTATTTATGGCTTCGTACGATTTGCAGATGAAATTGTCGATACTTTTCATGAGCACGACAAGCAGGTATTACTTGATGAGTTTCGGGCAGATACGTATAAAGCTCTAGACCGCAGGTTGAGTTTAAATCCTATTCTACATGCTTTTCAGGCCGCGGTGCATGAGTATGCGATTGAGCGAGAACTGATTGATGCGTTTCTATACAGCATGGAGCTCGACATCGAGCATCGGGTGTACGAGCGAGCGCTGTATGACACCTATATATATGGTAGCGCCGAGGTTGTAGGCTTGATGTGCTTGCGGGTCTTTACTGCGGGCCGGCCGGCTGAGTATGAGCGACTGAAAGC
Source organism: Saprospiraceae bacterium (assembly GCA_965213735.1). Lineage (GTDB taxonomy): Bacteria > Bacteroidota > Bacteroidia > Chitinophagales > Saprospiraceae > CALDTK01. The sequence goes on along the minus strand of CBDCAB010000006.1, from coordinate 1,977,407 downwards.
ACCGGCGAAGCGATTGGGTGCAGCCTTTCAAAAGGTGAATTTTTTGCGCGACATCTCGAGCGACTACCATGATCGGGGTCGGGTTTACTTTCCCGGGGTAAGGTTTTCGAGCTTTACGGATGCTGAAAAGCGTGAGATAGAGAAAGAAATTTCGGCCGATTTCGAGGCATCGTTGGTTGGCATACGTGAACTGCCACGCGGGTCGCGTTTGGGTGTGCACTGCGCGTTTGTGTATTTCCGTAATCTTCTTCGACGCATCCAGGCCACGGAGGCGAAAAGAATTGTTCAGGAGCGAATCCGGGTGCCTAGTTATGTGAAGCTTAGCTTGTTGGTAGGCCTTGCCGTGCGGCACCGGTGGGGGGCCATGTAGGCAGGCATTGCTTGTTGGACGGTAGATTATTTTCTCGACCCAGACCGGCCCGAGCTGCGTTCGTCGTACAGCCGCCTAAACTTCTCAGCGGTATGTACTACCTTACGGTGTGGCCCGAGGGTTCGGGTAACGCGGTGATGACGGAGGCTTTTGTCGTAAATTAAAATCAACCTTATGAATCGACCTTGCGTCGTTATGCTCAGCTTGGTGTTGCTCTTTAATCTCCTGGGAGATATCAACGCACAGCAATTGCCAGACTATGGAATCGTCCGTTTAGAGGGCGCACATAATATCCCCGGAGGTTATTCCGCATCTTATGCCGCTATACAAAATGATGTAATCCTTCTGCATGGTTACTTAGATGCGGCAGCTGATACAGCAAGAGGATGGTTTTTGGATGCATACGATGGCGGTATGAATCGACCAATTATTCTCGACACCAATCAAGTACATTATAAATCTTCTACTGCCACACAACAGGTACTAGCTCATGAAGATAGTATTTATAGCGTGCGGACCATCCGATCCATGGTCGCTGGAGCCGATACCTACAGCGTCATTTTGGAGAAAGCATTCATAAATTCACAGGGAGCAACTACACTCCAAGCAATAGACTCCATGTCGATAGCGGCAACAGGTTTAACAAATGTGCATGCGTTTGTGCTACCTGGTACGACGCACGAAGCGCTAGACATTCTTATAGAGCTTGGTCTTGACGATGGCTCGAGAAGCCTACAGGTAGCCACCTACGAGCGAGACACATCTGGAAGTCTGGTATTAACAAGGAATGTCGACATTCAATATACCCAACAGGATACCAGCCATCATGCTATTGGAGGAATGATACGCGGCTCTCAGCTTGAAGTGCAGCTCGCAGGCCTAAACCACCGGGGTTCAGGCTATGAAGTCGTGCGCTTAATCTATGATCGCGATGCTCCTCAAATGCCAATCATAGATACTATATCACATATTGGCGAAACCTTTCCAACAGTAAGCAATTATCCCTTCCTTGGGCTAAGCGCATATGCTTCTTCTTCTGAACTCGTAGTGTGGCCTGAGCCACCATGTTATTATCTTCAAAAAGCTATACACGCAGCTCTCTATTTTACCTCGTCCGACTCTATCGCAGGAATCTCCTGGGTACCAGTCGGGGATGACTGTGTTGCAATGCCAACTATCAGTCAGGAACATTTAGCAATCGCTGAGATTGACACCTTTCATACTCGTAATCTTCTCTGCTCTACTTGGTTTTCCCCTTGGGATCAGCCAGCCCAAACCCGGGAATATTACTTAGCGTTTCGATTATTTCCATCTAGCGCCAGCAGTCAAAGAGATGCTTTCAAGACAGATATAAGGCTCGATACGAGTGCTACGCCGTATTACTCAATCGAGATTCGAGATGTTCTTATGCAAGAGGATGGCTATATTTTGGTCGCTGGCGTAGAAGACGCGATTCCTCACGTGCCGTTTGGCTTGAGCAAGGAATACACTGCATTAATTTTTCTCGATTCTCTAGGTTGTCTGGCCCCAGGTTGTCGAGATGCGAGTAGTACCACACCCTCGAGTTACGCCTATGAGATTAGCCTCTCGCCCAATCCCTTACCTGCAGATGGTGAGTTGCGAGTCAGGCTACCGCAAGGCATCGCCCGCGCACGCTATGCCATCACGGATGCGCACGGCAAGCGCGTGGGTTTTGGCGAAAGCCCAACTATGAATGGTGAGCTAGTTGTACAGTCACCCGATGTTCCCAGCGGCATATATTACTTTACCGTTTGGCCCGAAGACAGTGGCAATGCTGTGCTGACCCGTGGGTTTGTGGTGGAGTGAAGGCGCAGCACGTGCGCTAGCTTTCGCCAAAACGGGGCAAGCGGCACCTTTGCTGCGGATAGACCATTAGTAGCTGGGCGATTTCGGCAATGGTGTGTTAACGTGCGGCTGTAGGATTTTCCACGTTTGGTGGCTAGTGTGATGTGAATCAAGGGCTTAGCGTGCGAGAGGTGCTGTGCTAGGGCATCAGGCGAGGAAAAATTTGTGTGTGGGGCTTGCTTAGGAAGGGGAGGCGATTTACATTTGCACCCGCTTAGAAAGAAAGCGGCGCAGCGAAGGCTGATTTTGAGGAAATTTTAACGGCTAGGTCCGCTGAAGTTTCCGCTTGCTGACTATCTTTGCGGCCCGCCTGAAAGCAGGTAGGAATTTAGATGCACCAACTACTCCGCATGGGGTAGTTTCAGCATAAAGTTCATTGACACTAGGGAGGAAGATAGGATAAGGCAATTGGCCTTTCTACGAGAGTAGGAGGGTACAATTAAGCTAGTGACGAATTAACAGAAGAGAAGCTGGGTCGCTCCGAGTCGAGTTTGTAGCGTGATGCTTACGAGCACAACGATGGAGAGTTTGATCCTGGCTCAGGATGAACGCTAGCGGGAGGCTTAATACATGCAAGTCGCAGGGTAGACTGGATTTATCTAGTTGAGACTGGCGCACGGGTGAGTAACGCGTACATGACCTGCCCTTGAGAGGGGGATAGCCCTGGGAAACTGGGAGTAATCCGCCATATTATCGATGAGCTGCATGGTTTGTTGATTAAAGGAGAGATCTGCTTGAGGATGGATGTGCGTACGATTAGGTAGTTGGCGGGGTAACGGCCCACCAAGCCGATGATCGTTAGGGGGCGTGAGAGCGTGGACCCCCACACGGGTACTGAGACACGGACCCGACTCCTACGGGAGGCAGCAGTAAGGAATATTGGACAATGGAGGCAACTCTGATCCAGCCATCCCGCGTGTGGGACGAAGGCCCTCCGGGTCGTAAACCACTTTTGCGTAGGAAGAAAGGGCGATACGTGTATTGCTTTGACGGTACTACGAGAATAAGCACCGGCTAACTCCGTGCCAGCAGCCGCGGTAATACGGGGGGTGCGAGCGTTATCCGGAATTACTGGGTTTAAAGGGTGCGTAGGCTGCCATATAAGTCTGGGGTGAAAGGCCAGGGCTCAACCTTGGGACTGCCTTGGATACTGTGTGGCTTGAGTTAGGATGAGGTTGGCGGAATGCGGCATGTAGCGGTGAAATGCTTAGATATGCCGTAGAACACCGATTGCGAAGGCAGCTGACTGGACCTTGACTGACGCTGAGGCACGAAAGCGTGGGGAGCGAACGGGATTAGATACCCCGGTAGTCCACGCCGTAAACGATGTTAACTCGGTGTTTGGCGCGAAGCGTTGAGCACCCAAGGGAAACCGATAAGTTAACCACCTGGGGAGTACGTCCGCAAGGATGAAACTCAAAGGAATTGACGGGGGTCCGCACAAGCGGTGGAGCATGTGGTTTAATTCGATGATACGCGAGGAACCTTACCTGGGCTACAATGTGAGCGCTATCTCCTGAAAGGGAGAGTTCCTTCGGGACGTGAAACAAGGTGCTGCATGGCCGTCGTCAGCTCGTGCCGTGAGGTGTTGGGTTAAGTCCCGCAACGAGCGCAACCCCTATTCTTAGTTGCCAGCACGTAAAGGTGGGGACTCTAGGAAGACTGCCCGTGTAAGCGGTGAGGAAGGTGGGGACGACGTCAGGTCATCATGGCCTTTATGCCCAGGGCTACACACGTGCTACAATGGCCGGTACAGCGGGTCGCCAAGCCGCGAGGCGGAGCTAATCCCTGTAAAGCCGGTCCCAGTTCGGATTGGGGTCTGGAACTCGACCCCATGAAGGTGGAATCGCTAGTAATCGCGCATCAGCCATGGCGCGGTGAATACGTTCCCGGACCTTGTACACACCGCCCGTCAAGCCATGGGAGCCGGGAGTGCCTGAAAGCGGTGGCCTTACGAGGAGCTGCTTAGGGTAAGACCGGTAACTGGGGCTAAGTCGTAACAAGGTAGCCGTACCGGAAGGTGCGGCTGGAATACCTCCTTTTAGAGCAACGATCTGCCAGCATCATCACGATGCTCGGTTTGATCCATCAACAATTCGCGTCTACTACACGACTGCGAGCCAGCCCTCTGCTGTCGTCACTGGCAGCCTCCTATCTTCCTTCCCTTTTGTCAATCAACTTACATTTGACATCTACTCGTGCTCCACCCCGGTGGCGCAAACCCTATTGGGGGATTAGCTCAGCTGGCTAGAGCACTTGATTTGCATTCAAGAGGTCATCGGTTCGACTCCGATATCCTCCACCCCAATGCCAAACCGAACGCGGTTTGGCTTTTTTGTGGACTCCGGTCCACGTGTATCGTACTGCGGTCGATTTGTTTCGGCCACAGTCCCGTAGCTCAGCGGTATACCCAGCTTCTGTTTGGGTAGAGCGCTACAGCCATCGGTGTAGCTCAGCTCGTGCGCGTTGACAATCCAGTCCCGTAGCTCAGCTGGTTAGAGCGCTACACTGATAATGTAGAGGTCGGCAGTTCAAGTCTGCCCGGGACTACACGGCGCACTCGAAGGTCTAGGCCCGAGTGTTTGCTCAGGACGTGTTCTTTGACAAGGACGGAAGAAGAGAGAATGAACATGCCAATGGCGTATCCGGCTTGCCGGTACGTGCGTGGCGTGTAAGAATTGTAATTGAGTAATGTAATGCCTACTGGCGTGAGCCAGTCGGGCGAACTTTTTTGTAACGGCTTGCTGGGGCAACCCAGCGCCAAGAGCTAGGAAGCAAAATAAGGGCGCACGGGGGATGCCTAGGCTGTCGGAGGCGAAGAAGGACGTGGCTAGCTGCGATAAGCTGGGGGGAGGTGCGAGCGACCGTTGATCCCTGGATTTCCGAATGGGGCAACCCGGCCACTTTAGTTGGTGGTCACTGTGCACGTGAGTGTATGGAGCGAACCTGGGGAACTGAAACATCTAAGTACCCGGAGGAGAAGAGAACAAGTTAGTGATTCCGCGAGTAGTGGCGAGCGAAAGCGGACGAGCCCAAACCTGAGTGCGTAAGTGCTTGGGGGTTGTAGGACTTGCGATATCTGAGTTGAGACGAACTGGAAGCTTCTGGGAAGAAGCGGCGTAGAGGGTGACACCCCCGTACAGGTTAGTTGAGATGAGGTAGCGAGCACCTGAGTAGGGCGGGGCCGGAGAAACCCCGTTTGAATCTACGGGCACCATCCCGTAAGGCTAAATACTCCCGACAGACCGATAGCGAACGAGTACCGTGAGGGAAAGGTGAAAAGGACCCCGACAAGGGGAGTGAAAAGACCCTGAAACCGTGCGCCTACAAGCGGTCGGAGCGGCCACTGGCCCCCTTTGGGGGGTTTGGGTGGCTGTGACGGCGTGCCTTTTGCATAATGAGCCTACGAGTTACCCCGTGCTAGCGAGTACGAGCACCGTTTTGGTGTGGATGCGAAGCGAAAGCGAGTCTGAATAGGGCGATGAGCTAGTGCGGGTAGACGCGAAACCAGGTGATCTACCCATGGGCAGGGTGAAGGAGCGGTAGTCCCGCTTTGGAGGCCCGAACCGTTAGATGTTGAAAAATCTTCGGATGACCTGTGGGTAGGGGTGAAAGGCCAATCAAACCTGGAGATAGCTCGTACTCCCCGAAATGCATTTAGGTGCAGCGTTGTATGATGAGTGTTGTGGAGGTAGAGCTACCGATTGGGCTAGGGGGCTTCGCGGCCTACCAACCCCAGACGAACTCCGAATGCCATGACATATAGGTACAGCAGTGAGGCTACGGGTGCTAAGGTCCGTGGCCGAGAGGGGAACAACCCAGACCATCAGCTAAGGTCCCCAAATTTGGACTAAGTTGGATTGAACGATGTGGGAGCGCTTTGACAGCTAGGATGTTGGCTTGGAAGCAGCCATTCATTTAAAGAGTGCGTAACAGCTCACTAGTCGAGCGTTCCTGCGCGGAAAATACTCGGGCATAAGTTCGATACCGAAGCTATGGATGTATCAGTTTAGGCTGATATGTGGTAGGGGAGCATTCCAGTCGGCGAAGAAGGTGATCTGACGAGGATTGCTGGAGCGGCTGGAAAAGAAAATGTAGGCATGAGTAACGATAAGGGGTGCGAGAAACACCCCCGCCGCAAGACCAAGGGTTCCGGGGACGATGCTAATCAGAACCGGGTTAGTCGGGACCTAAGGGGTAGCCGAGAGGCGAACCCGATGGTAAACAGGTTAATATTCCTGTACCTGCTTTGCGTAAGCGATGAGGGGACGGAGGTGCGTAAGGCTCGCCCGGCGACGGAATGCCGGGTAGAAGGGAATTAGGCGATGATTGGGGTAGTTAAGTACGCCCTGAGAGCTGAAGCCCGATTGTACACCAAGTGCTACGGCATGCGGTGCTAGTAGCCCCAAGCGGACTCCCGAGAAAAGCCTCTAAGTAGTAGCGCGAGATGCAGCCCGTACCGTAAACCGACACAGGTGGTCGAGGAGAGTATCCTCAGGCGCTCGAGTGATTCACGGCTAAGGAACTAGGCAAAATGGACCCGTAACTTCGGGAGAAGGGTCACTGACCACAGCGATGTGGTCAGTCGCAGTGAAAAGGCCCAGGCGACTGTTTAGCAAAAACACAGGACTCTGCCAAGTCGCAAGACGCAGTATAGGGTCTGACACCTGCCCGGTGCTGGAAGGTTAAGGGAGGGGCTTAGGGGTTTACCCCGAAGGTCTTGACTGAAGCCCCAGTAAACGGCGGCCGTAACTATAACGGTCCTAAGGTAGCGAAATTCCTTGTCGGGTAAGTTCCGACCTGCACGAATGGTGTAACGATCTGGGCACTGTCTCGGCCGTGAGCTCGGTGAAATTGAAGTATCGGTGAAGATGCCGATTACCCGCGATGGGACGAAAAGACCCCGTGAACCTTTACTACAGCTTCACATTGGGTTTGGATGCAGGGTGTGTAGGATAGGTGGGAGACTGTGAAGCGGCCGCGCCAGCGGTTGTGGAGTCGTTGTTGAAATACCACCCTCCCTGTATCTAGATTCTAACCCTTGAGCAACAGGGGAACAGTGTGTGGCGGGTAGTTTGACTGGGGTGGTCGCCTCCTAAAGCGTAACGGAGGCTCGCAAAGGTACCCTCAGCCTGGCCGGCAATCAGGCGTGGAGCGTATGAGTAGAAGGGTGCTTGACTGGGAGACCGACGGGTCGATCAGGTAGGAAACTAGGCTCAAGTGATCCGGTGGTCCCGCATGGGAGGGCCATCGCTCAAAGGATAAAAGGTACTCCGGGGATAACAGGCTGATCCTACCCAAGAGCTCACATCGACGGTAGGGTTTGGCACCTCGATGTCGGCTCGTCACATCCTGGGGCTGGAGAAGGTCCCAAGGGTTGGGCTGTTCGCCCATTAAAGTGGCACGCGAGCTGGGTTCAGAACGTCGTAAGACAGTTCGGTCTCTATCTATCGTGGGCGCAGGAGTGTTGAGTGGGGCTAACTCTAGTACGAGAGGACCGAGTTGGACGCACCGCTAGTGTACCGGTTGTGGCGCCAGCTGCACCGCCGGGTAGCTATGTGCGGTCAGGATAAGCGCTGAAGGCATCTAAGCGCGAAGCCTACCACAAGATGAACACTCCATACGTAAAGTTGAAGGGCCGTGGGAGACGACCACGTCGATAGGCCGTAGGTCGAAGTGCAGTGATGCGCGAAGCCAAGCGGTACTAATCGCCCAATAGCTTCCTTTATTTTTTTAAATCTTAAACAAACTCAATTACGCCACACCTTGCTGACGTCAGGTCAGCTCATACTCCTCTTCTGATGTCCTTGTCAAATCAACACGCACCTACTAGTGCGCCACCACATACTGGGCGACAGACAACGGCCTGTCACCACTAGCTAACCCTAGTGAAATACCCAAAAAAATTAGGCGGTTATAGCAAGGGGGATCCACCTCTTACCATTCCGAACAGAGAAGTTAAGCCCCTTAGCGCCGATGGTACTGCCTTTTACAGGTGGGAGAGTAGGTCGCCGCCGCCTTTTTTAAACAACGATCAAAGGGTCGTCTCGCCTGACTACTTTCATGTAGTCAGGCAAGACGGCCCTTTCCTTGTTTGGAATGTACCTCTCCCGAAGCCACTGTTTCTGAGTCAGTACGCCAGCTGCTTTGCCTACTTGCAAAATCATTATTGATAGTAGAGCTTAACAAACCTATCTGCTATTTTGAGCGTAAAAGCACTCTGGTCTAACTCTCCATGCGCTAAGCTGTACCCGTACCTACACAAGCCAGTACGAGGCATTTCTCAAGAACCATCGTCTCCACGAGCGTCAATCTCCTTACAATGAAAATTTCCTTCTTTCTCCTGCTACTGAGTAGTGTTCAACTAGTATCTGCTCAATCCTTCAGAAGAGCAGGACCACCTGAATTTCCTGGCGGTGGTGAGATTGTCGCCTTCTCCGACCTGGATGGAGATGGAGACAACGACGTTTTGTTTCTCTACGCCTACTACGAAAACGATGGGACTGGCAATTTTGTCCGGCAAGCAGCAAAGGGCTTGCCAGGCGGTAGATACGGACAATACACTTACGCTACTGGTGATGTAGATGGCGACGGGGATTTAGATGTGCTGGCAGTAAGCGAGAATCAATTTCAAGAGACAACTACGAGATTATATACAAACAATGGCAATGGTGCCTTCTCTGAAGTAGTCGGTATTGAATTCATCGGGGTCAGCTTCGGCTCTATCGCCTTAGCAGATATCGATGGAGATGGCGATCTAGACGTGCTCGTTACCGGAAGCAATGACGCTGCTGAACCGGTCGCCGCGCTTTACCAAAACGATGGAGGAGGCCATTTTACAGAAATCACAGGACACTCGCTTACTCGCGTAAAGAATTCTTCAGTTGCTTTTTCAGATGTTGATGGCGACGGAGACCAGGACTTACTTATCACAGGAGCGGAAGCCAATTTTTCACCTGTGACAAACCTATACTTTAATGATGGATCGGGAAATTTCACCCTTGACTCAAACTCACCCTTCCAAGGCGTAAGTCAAGGCAACACTGTCTTTGCCGATGTTAATAATGATGGGTTTGAGGACATCTGGATTTCAGGATCCATAGATGGTTTTGACCGTGTAGCCGACATCTGGATCAATAACGGTGCTGGGGGCTTCACTTCTCGAGGTTTTTTCCAAACGCATTCGTATGGAGACGTTGCCTTTGCGGATATAGATGGTGATGGAGCTCTTGATCTAGCGGTCACTAGATCAACGAATTTTAGTGATCCTGAAACTTTTATATATAAAAATAATGGACTCGGTGACTTTACGTCCATTCCTACTAATGATGTTTTGGATGTCGGAGAGGAAGGTTCACTAGCTTTTGCGGATGCAGATGGGGACGGGGATCAAGATTTAATCAATTCAGGAACAACTCACAACTTTAACCATATCACAAAGCTCTACTTCAATGATGGCACCGGCACCTTTACTGATCGCACATTATCACCCTTCACGGGCGTAAAGAATAGTGATGCCGACTTTGCAGATGTAGATGGAGATGGTGATGAAGACGTGGCTATCACCGGAGTGGACGCATCAGGACAGCTCAGCACAAAATTGTATCTCAATGATGGCCTAGGTTCTTACCAGGAAGTTCTCAGCACCCCCTTTGAAGCTGTCCAGAACAGTAGTCTAGCATTTACTGATGTAGATAACGACGGAGACCAAGACCTTCTAATTACCGGCGCAAATTCTACCGGCCGATCCTCTACCAAGCTTTATAATAATGATGGTTCTGGCAGTTTTACTGAGGTTTCAGGTACGCCTTTCGAGAATATATCCAGCGGCTCGGCTGCATTTTCAGATATCGATGGAAACGGCTCTCAAGATTTGCTACTCATTGGTGATAACACCCAGTCATCAACTACCGTAGCCAGGTTGTACACCAACGATGGCAGTGGCAATTTTGTAGAGAAATTCGGCATCCCCTTCGAGCCCCTCGCAAATTCCACTACCTCATTTTCAGATATTGATAATGATGGCGATGAGGATGTACTCCTCATCGGGACACAAGGCGCTAAATTGTATCTAAATGATGGGTCCGGTAATTTCTTAGAGAAAATGAATCTTCCTTTTGATGCAGTCTCTTCTGGTATTGGAGGAGTTGCAGATTTTGATGGAGATGGCGATCAAGATATTCTTATCAGCGGCAATCCGGGTTCTTTTCAAGAGCTGAACTATTATTTTAATGATGGTAGTGGCAATTTCGTAGAAAGTCCCACGATTCACCATCAATCTGCAATTTTAAGCGGCGATATCGCCTTTGCGGATCTTGACAATGATGACGACGTGGATTTCATTATAACGGGCAGAGCTAGTTCAGGTAGTGATCCTCAAACCAAGTTGTATATCAATGACGGCCAGGGCAACTTTGAACACTACAGGAGCGTACCATTCGAGCGCCTCCAAGAGGGATCAGTCGATATTGCTGACGTCGATAGTGATGGAGATCAAGATGTACTTCTAACCGGAGTCGCTGATCCATTTAGTTCAGGTCCTGATAGATTCCTCGCTCAACTCTACATTAATGAGATCGATACCAGCTTCACCCAATACACTGGTATGCCGCTTTCTGGCGTAGACGAAAGCTCAGTTGCTTTTTCAGACATCGACAATGATGGTGATCTTGATGCCTTAATCACTGGTTTAGATAATTTGTCTCAGGCGAGCACCGAACTGTATGCTAACGACGGTCAAGGTGACTTTTCACAGCTCACCACTACATCATTTGAAGACATTGCAGAAGGTTCTGTTGCTTTTTCAGATGTGGATGGTGATGGTGATCCGGATGCGCTGCTAACTGGTCACAACAGTGCAGGCATGCCCATTGCAAAACTTTACAGTAACAACGGACAGGGCACCTTCTCAGAATCCCTCGGCACACCTTTCGAAGGTGTGGGCCACAGTGCTATTGCCTTCGCTGATGTAGATGATGATGGCGACAGCGATGTGCTCATCACCGGTCAAACCATCGCGCGCCTTCCCATTACTAAAATGTATAGCAATAACGGCCAAGGCAGCTATACTGAAACAAATACCGCTGTCTTTGACGGTGTGCACCACAGTTCAATAGCTTTTTTAGATCTTGATGGAGACGGGGATAGCGATGCGCTCATCACTGGGGAGAATGTTATGCGTGCTCCCATTTCTAAGCTCTACACCAATGATGGCCAAGGCAACTTCAGCGAAGTCACGACCTCACAACTGGAGGGAGTTTCCCATGGCTCAGTAGCTGTCGCTGATGTCGATGGAGATGATGATGTCGATATTCTGCTCACAGGGCAGACCGCTACTGGCGTTCCCATTGCGAGGCTCTATACCAACGATGGGCAAGGGGGATTCTCCCCCCGGTTGAGCACCGCATTGCTAAGCGTCGCGTCCAGCTCAGTCACCTTCGCAGATCTTGATGGTGACGGGGATGAGGATTTACTCCTCACTGGGCGGACGGGATCAGCCATTCCAACTACCAAAGTTTATCTCAATGATGGTTTCGGCGATTTCTCAGAGCGCACTGAGACACAGATTGAAGAGATATCCCACAGCGCCGTCACCACTGCCGACATCGACAGCGATGGTGACCCTGATCTACTTCTTACCGGTCGCCTCCGGGTTGGAAGCAAGATTGCCACCATCTACCTCAATAACTCCGGAGGATTCTCTTCTACAGAGGAAGCTCGTAGCCCTCAACAAGCTAGCGTCGTCGTCTTTCCCAATCCTACAGTTGCGGGTGTACTCTTCGTAAATTACACTGCTACGTGGGCCACAACCATTTCCCTCAACTTGTACAACTTGCAGGGAGTGGCGGTGCGTCAACAAATCCATCAGAGCCAGCTCAAAGAGTCCACTTATCCTATTGACATTAGCGCTGTGCCTCCGGGAATTTACATCTTGGAGGTCCGTGATGGTCAGCAGCAAAGATTTGCTAAGGTGTTAGTACGGTAATTTAGACTTGCCTTGCTGACCAAATGTTACTCGTCTGCTGGTTAGACGTGGCGGGGATAGCTGGGGCTTATTTGGGTGAATTCCACTTGGTGCAGTTGATGCTACTGTCTACCTCTCCAGTGCACTTGGGCAGCTTTGAGTCGCACTAACAACTTCTTCTTTACCACGTAAGAACCGTCGCCTCTCACAAAATCTACCAGCTCGAGAAATTTTAAATCCTCGCAGATTCTAATAAGTGTTAGTTGAAGCGACGGTTCAGGTACATCGCACCTGAAATATAGACGCCTCTCCCACGCCTCTCACACGGAGAGGCACGGAGAATTTGCACGGAGGTGCCACGGAGGAGCCACGGAGTGCTGCACGTAAGAACCGTTGCTTCTCCAAAATTCTAACAGCTCGAGAACTTTAAAATCCTCGCAGATTCTAATAAGTGTCAGTTGAAGCGACGGTTCAGGTACATCGCCCCTGAAATATTGATGCCTCTCCCACGCCTCTCCCACGGAGAGGCGCAGAGAGTCTGCACGGAGGAGTCACCGAGGGCTGCACGTAAGAACCGTTGCTTCTCCGAACATCTAACAGCTCGAGAAATGTTAAATCTTCGCAGATTCTAATAGGTGTCAGTTGAAGCGACGGTTCAGGTACAGTTAGCTTGCATCAGATCCCACGCCCTCACCAATGCTCAAGCAGCAGCTTACCTCCGAGTTACTCTTTATCCTCCTAGCAGTCGCCATTGCGCTAGCTGTAGTCGCTCCGCCTTTCTATATCATAGGGCCATTTGTGGGGCTGCTGGCCAACTTTATCATCATAATCGGCTTCATCACCGTGGTGCGCCTGCTGTTCTTTGCAACCTTGAGTCCATGGCTACGGCCCCGCTACATGAAAGGTGTAGTCACCATTCTCGCTGTACCCGCATTTCTCGCCACCGTGCTTGCCCTCAATGAGATGCAGACCTACATCGATGCCAACGGCTTTGCAGCACTTTTTGATAATGCCGCACATCCCGAAGCCGCCAGATGGGCGCGCTACGTACGCAACGAATTCGTGTTCTTCGGCTCGGCACTGCTCATCGTGCTGCTCATCCTGCCTGTGGCAATGATCGTGCAGCTGTGGCGACAAGTCAAAGCCACTACCTAAAACGCTGCACCAACGCCTCCGCAAACTCATCCTGCGCAGCGGCAACTTCAGCAAGATTGTTCCCTCTGAAGACTCGGCCCACATGGTAGCGCTTCGTCAAATCCTCAGCTACACAACTCCTAGCAATACCATCTAGACTCGTCGGCTGATCACCCACCGCCTTAATCGTCACAGCGGCATAGCCAGGCTTCGGCGGCTTCAACTCGTAGGGCTCATCCAGTAAGTTCGATAGCTCTATCCGCGCCCACTCACTCCACATGTCTACACCCGTAGCGTGCTCAATCATGTTGGCGATATATGCCCCACCAACCCGAGAAGAAGTCTCGAGAAAAAGGAAATTTCCAGCTGCATCTTGAATAAACTCCGTATGGCTGGCACTGTACTTCATGCCAAACCCATCCATCACCTGCTTGGTAAGCTTTTCGAGCTGCTTGGCCTCCTTACTCTTCGGGTCGAGCATGCGCGTCTGAAATATGCCTCCACCCTGTACGATCTGCAAGGGCGGCGCACCATAGGCACTGCTACGTACAAAATGAAACTTGCCATCGTGCACCAGGGCATCTACGTGGTAGACCCTTCCCGGAGCAAAAGTTTCGATGAGAAATCGGTAAGCTTGGTCTCCTAAAGTGCGCATCGCTTCACGAGCTGCATTTGGATCGGCAACCTTGCGTATGCCCGCCGCCGAAGCCTCATCGCGAGGTTTGATTACGTATGGACCTGGATGCTTAGCGCAAAACTCCTCGAGCTGTGCAGGCCGAAACAGCGCACTAAATGCAGGCACCGGAATGCCATTGCGCTGCGCGCGTAGCCGCATCGCCAGCTTATCGCGAAAGTGCCGCGCCGTAGTCTGCCCCATGCCAGAAATGCGAAATTCCTCCCGCAGTAGCGCCGCATCCTCCACATCAAAGTCATCGAGAGCCACGATGCAGTCGATACCATGTTCGCGCATCAGCCAGGCAGTACCATCCACGAGCGCCTGGCGATTGTGCGGCTGATCATCCTTGTCTGGACTATAAAATATCTCATCTATCGACGCACGCGGCCATGCCTCGTGCCGATTCTTTTCTTCTGTAAGCAAAAACACCTTATGCCCCAGCGACTTCACGGTGGTCATAAACGTGCTCCCCTTAAAATCTTCAGAGATGCAGAGAAAACTAAGACTCATTGCTGCGATTGGTTAAAAATTGTGTGAGAAGGGCCACGCCATAGCCTGTAGCCGAGCGATCACGACTAAACTCATTATTGCCAAAAGCTACTCCTGCAATGTCGAGATGCGCCCACTTATCTTTTTCAGTGACAAAGTACTCGAGAAACTTCGCCGCATTAATAGCCCCAGCGATAGGCTTGCCGTGAAAGTGCTTGACATCGGCCACATCACTTTTCAGATCAGCTTCATATTCACTCCACAGCGGCAGCGGCCACACGCGTTCGCCGCTTGCAGCACTCGCGAGATTGAGCTGGCTGGGTAATTCTTCGTGATGCGTAAAGAGCGCCGCACATTCATAGCCAAAGGTGCGCACGGCACTCCCCGTCAGCGTTGCCACATCGATGGTGAGTTGCGGCCTTGCCCACTCAGGCATATAGGCCAGGGCATCAGCGAGCACGAGTCTACCCTCAGCATCGGTATCGGTTATTTCTATCGTCTTGCCGCTGTAGTTGGTGATAACGTCGCTCGGCAAGTAGGCATCGCCGCTTATGGCGTTTTCGGCTACGGCCAGCAAGCCGTGCAGTTCTACTGGCAGTTTCGCCTCTGCACAACTTACAAATGTGCCAAGCACTGCGGCTGCACCCCCAAGATCGCTTTTCATGGCACCCATGTTTTGCGAAGCTTTGATGCTGATGCCGCCGGTATCAAAGGTGATGCCTTTGCCCACGAGGCCGAGGTGGAAATTGCTGCCCCCGCGGTAGTGCAGTTTGAGCAGACACGGCGGGTAGGCACTCGCTCTACCCACTGCAAGTAGGCCACCAAAGCCTTGAATTTCGAGTGCTTCTTTATCGAGTACTTCCACCTCGAATCCGTGCTGCTCGCCGAGCTGTGCCACGTACTCGGCTACATCTTTGGGTTTCTTGGCATTTGCAGGCCTGTCCACCAGGTGCATGGCCGCGCGTTGTCCGGTAGCTATTGCTTCAGCTTTCGCCAAAACTGCTTTTCCCTTAGCTACACTCAAAGCACCAATCAGCTCCACTGACAGCTCCTCGAGAAAAACAGTTTCGCGCTCCTGCCTCCACTGACCTAGCGCGTAGGTAGACAGATACAAACCTCGTGCAAAGGCCCCAACTAGCTCTTCCTGTTTCTTATATACACTCAGGTCGATGCGGAGCTGTTTTTCCTCCATATCGCGCAGCAACACCCCGAGTTTGCGTCCACTCAGCAGTGCATCACGCAGTTCGCCACTGCCAACGCCTACTAGGAGCTGCCCCTCCTTGTTTGTGCCGAGGCCACCTGTTGTTTTGGCGGAAGCTGAACCTATACCGAGCGTCTTCGCCACCTCAGCAGTAACGGCTTGTATGTTCACCTCGCGATCATTCGTTTTGGCGGAAGCGTAAGAAATCTTCATAATGCTGGGCTAGCTAAAGAGGTAAGTAGCGGCGCGAGGAAAGACAGCACCCCACTCCGATTCAACGTGTTTGCCGGAGGGCGAAAAGTGCGAACGCAGGTGCAGGCAACGACGCACATTGTGACGCTCCTTGATAGACTGTGCAAGCCGGCCAAAAGTAGCAGCAGAACCTGCCGACTCCTGCATGCCGCCGTAAAGGAAAACTTTAGTAGCACCAAAGTTGTGCTCGGGCCAGCGGGAAGGCATTGTTTCATCTACCCAAATCGAAGGGCTCAGCATCATTAGGCTACCAAAATTGGCTGGCCGGCTCATCGCCACGTGCAGACTCGCCAAGGCCCCCATGCTACTCCCCCCGATGGCGGTGTGGCTGCGGTCGGTAAGGGTACGGTAGGTGCGATCGATCAGCGGCTTGAGGTGCCTCGCCAAGAAATTTCCATAGGCATCGGCATCGCCCTGCCCAACTCGATTGGGATTGGGCGGAGAAAATTCCTTGATGCGTTTGTCTTCGGCGTGATCGATGGCCACCACGATAAAGTCGCCCCAACCGCGCTCCGCGAGCCACGCCAACCGCTTGTCGAGCTCCCAATTGCCGTAAGGTGCAAACTCATCGAAGAGGTTTTGTCCATCCTGAAGGTAGAGCACCGGGTAGCGCTCCCGACTATTCTCGTAGTTGTACGGCAGCAGCGCCGCGATACGGCGAGTGGCAAAAGGGGCAGGCAGCGGCAGGTTGGTAGGCAGTCGCTCGATGCGCGGCAGGTAGAGAGGATTGTGAAACTGATGCTCATTCGCAAATTGCGGCACAAAGTCCCGGATAGGCCCTTCGCCGCTGTAGCTGCGATTGGGCACGGTATTGCCCCACTCATCGAGTTCGGCACTCTGCCAGTCGCCTAAGTGGTACTTGTACTGGTGGTGTTTGCCGGCCCAAGCAACCTCGGTAGTGAAGTAGCCGGGCGCTTTTTTGCTGAGTCTGACTACCCCAGAGCTGGTAATCCAGTCATCAAACGACCCCGTACAAAGCACCTCCTTCGCGTCACATTCTGGGGCCAGTAACTCGAGCTTAATTTTTAATTTGTCCATAGGTGTTTTGGCGAAAGCCGGAAAAGTAGTCGCTCAAGGGCTCATATCTACCCTTTGCCGAAAGCTTCCGCAGCGCCGAGCCATAGCTCTACCCTAATGTGACTAGGGTCACTGCTGAAGTCGCTGCCCACCATTAGGCACCATCCTTGCCACGAATCACCTGGACGCAGGCCCCTGCTGTGCCACTTCGTTTGAACCTCGCAAGGCCCCCGCATGCCCCTCGTAGCGATTAATACTTCTCGGTGAACTCACTCAAATTCATGCTGACGTTCGGGCTCCTAGCCACGCTTCGCCTCGCTCTCGCGCAGGCCGACGTGTCGGTGAGCACGACGGTAGAAAACCCTCGACCTGCTGCCAACGAACTCGTGTATGCAGTCATCGACATCACCAATGAGGGCAGCGACACGCGCCGCGATCTGCAGGTGAGCCTGCGCATGAGTCCAGCACTCTTCTTCGTCAGCGCTGTCACAACCGACAACTTCGACGACGCTCGCCTCGAATGGCAAGTAGCCGAACTTCCTGCCGGCCAGACAAAGCAGCTGCGCATCGCCGTGCAGCCCAACTACGGAGGTGTGCATACGCTAACAGCAGAACTCACCAACGCCGATGGAATAGACTGGGACAGTAGCCCGGGCAACGACCGACCTTACGAGGACGACCAGGATCAAGCCTGCCTCAGTGTACCTGTGGCAGTAGACTGCGGTCAAGAACTGGTGCTGCGTGCCCCGAGTCAGCAAAACGAGTACAGCTGGTACCGCGATGGAGAGCTACTAGCTTATGCGACAAGCGATACACTGCATCCGAGTAGCAGCGGCGAGTACACATTCTTGATCAATGGACAAGGCTGTGCCGCAGGTAATTGCTGTCCTGTCATCGTGGCTCGCGCCGCATGCGCTGCAGATTTGGCGCTGACAGTCGGCACCACGCCACTCGGCGACGACGCTAGCGACCAGGAAGTGGAGATAAAACTCTACAATCAAGGCGCTGGCCCTGTAACGAAAGCCTCCTTATACGTCACTACCTCGCGCTTCATGCGGCTCAAGCCGGGCACCATCAACTGGCAGCTGGCTGGTAACATCATGAAGACAGACTGGACCGGCATGCTGTATCCCGGCGAAGTCACCACAGTCAACTTCAGCATCGAATCTATCCCCGGTGGCTCAGCGACTGACTACCAAATGTTTGCAGAAGTAGCCGCTTTTTATGCAGGTAGTACCTTACTCACAGATGATGACTCGACGCCCGATTATGATCCGACCAACGATGCGCTCATAGATGATGCCTACACTTTAGCTCGCGAAGAGGATGAGGACGATAGCGACATCACGAGCCTCAGTAACTGCCCTGCAATCACCGTTGCTGGCAACCAGCCTACCTGTCCCGGTGAGTCCCTTACGCTTACGGCATCAGAAAGTACTACACCCGTAAGCTACAGCTGGTCGGGGCAAGTCGAATTTAGTTGCACCACTTGCCGCAGCACCACCTTCCAAATCGCAGCTGATACGGAGGTAAAGCTGACTACCACAACGAGCGATGGCTGCTCTACGGAGCAGACCTTGAACATCGAAGCAAAACAATGCCTGGATGCTATGCTGCTCGTGGTGAGTCCATACGCTCCGCTGCGGGAATGCCTTGATGCACCCAATCAGCAAGCCAGCCTATGCGCGCCTAATTGGCCGGCTAGCGTCTCGGCTGAGGTCGATAATACCAGCGAAGCCAATTTACCCTGTCTGCTGTTCTCAACTCTCGGCGAGTGGTCGGGTAGTATCGAGACCTGCGTCGAGCTCTGCACCAACACTCCCGAGTGCTCCGAGGTGGAACTGACGCTCATTGCTCTGCCCAAACTCGATAGTTTTGTGGCTAGCACAGACGCGCCATTATGTATCGCAGCTGGCCTACAAGTCGACGCTGCACCAGTGGCAGTTGATTTGCCCGAACCAATTAACGGGGTATCGCTGGTCGATGCTGGTAGTGACTGCTACGAGCTGCGCACGCCGACGGGCAGCTTTGCTGATGTTCAGTTGCAGCTGGTACACACCTATCGGGTGGCGGGCCAGTTGATTTACGATACCACACTTGTCAATGTAGCTGGCCAGACGGTGTGTGAGTTGGCTGTGTTTGCCGAAGATACCGTGCGCTACTCAGCAGGTGGTGACCATGAAGTCATGGCTGCCGACGAGACGCTGTGCGTGCTCGGCACTTCGAATCAGCTCGCTGATCTAAACTTCACGCTCAACGGCGATCCTCTGCCAAATCCGACCAGCGGCTGCAATCCCTACACGGCAGCTGAGTATTCCCTCCAGGCCTTGCCGACCAACTTCAGCGACAACGGGTGGCGTATTACGCGCTTTTACCTCAACCAACAACTCGTCATCAACAACTTCTATGCGCCTAACATGGCAGCTGTGCTGGCCAAACTGGAGAGCGTGGAGCCAGGCCTCAGCGCGAGTTATGATGAAGCCGCTCAACGCATAGAGCTGGCGGGCTATACGCGCCTGCCTGCCGTGCTGCAGCTTGCTCATTTACCTACAGGCCAGCGCGTGAGCGAGCGACCAAGCTTCCGCGACAAGTACCTGGGCGCAAGCCTCGCTTTGCCCGACAATCTTGGCGTGGGCAGCTACGAGCTTTTGGCCAGCGATGGGGCAGGATGTATGGACGTGGTGCAGCTGCTTGTCACTCCACCGATGCAACTCGACGTGCAACGCGATACGCTCCACTTTGAAGTTGAGGTGGGCGAGCCGCTCGCGGTGTGTGGCTTGCAGGGGCTCAGCACATCTGCGCAAGCTTGGAGCGCCCTCACCGCCGATTGCCGTGTGTACACAGCTCCCGACGCAGTGACTTCGGCCACTTTCACCTTTTCTAAAACTACCGCTACCACGCTCACCGAGCGCATCATCATTGTCGATGTTATCGACTACAGCTGTACGCCACTTATGGTGGATGCACGTCTGCGCAAGCTATCTACCAAGTGCCGGCCGGAATACTTCAACCTCGGACTCACTCGCCCCGATCTACAGGTTAGTTCTTCCAGCGGTACTGTTCTGAGTACTACCGAGGTCAGTGGCTCGCGTGCAGGTGCAGCCTATCCTGTTGCCACGCTTCCGCACGGTGGTTTGGCAGATAACTACCGCGTATCTTCTTGGACGGGCATGGGCATGGCAGTCGGTAAGACCGGCAACCTTATGGAGATCATCCGCACGCTGCGTCGCGGTGGCGCTGATGTCTATATGGACTGGGATGCAGGTGAAATCAAGGCTGGCGGCAGTGGCCTCGATGCGCTGCGCCTGGTCAGTACTACCACCATGGCTGTCTACACGCTGACGCCTGCGCGGCGGGAGTTGGCAACATACGGGCGGTTCCTCGGTAGGACAGGCATCAACAGCATTATTGTTAGCGGCCACACCTGTAGTGCTCCGATGCGTGCGCAAGTCGATTGTCAGGTCATCGTTTGGGGCTCAGGTAGCATCTTCGAGTTTACCGCTGGAGGTATGGGCTCCTTGAGCATCGATCAGCTCGACTTGCCCTTGGCTTTTGCGACGTGGAGTATTGAGGAGGTGCCCAGTGACTTAATTGTTAGCAAAGCTGAGGATGGCCAGGCGCTGGTGTTTACTGCCGCTCAGCCTGGGGTCCGCGAGGTGGTCGTGAGTGCATGCGATAGTAGTGGCAACTGTCGCAAGGTGAGAGTAGAAGTCACCGTCACAGCTGCTCTGGCTGACATTTGGCGTCCTGAAGGTGCGCGTTTGCAGGCTAATCCTTATACCGGAAAAGCCACGTTCGCTCTACCTGCAGCCTTTAATGAGAAAACCGACGTCCTTGCTATTAACGGTAAGGTGCAGCGGGGCAACTTTCAGCGCAAGAAGGTTGTCGTGGAGCAGGTATATCCTTCCAAGCTCGAGCAGCAAGTGGTGCTGTTGGGTACGCCTTTCGGCAAAACAGCACGTATTGCAGGGGATTTAGCCCCTGCTGTGCAAGAGATCTTTACCGATCCAGGTACTACGGTAGCTGGTGGCAGGGTCAGCATCAAAACCGATTATGGCAGCAGTCAGCTGTATGTGCGCGATGAATTCGACATATGGGGTCCACTCAAACCGATGGCTGTAGTTGCAGAGGAGCGCAATGTCCTCGAGCTCGCGCCTGGCAGCTATGAGCTCACCCTGCGCACTGCTGCTGGAATTGATACGCTGGCCGTGGTCGTTGATGCTACAGAGCTGCACGTCCACAATGAAACTGTGCGCATGGAGCCTGGCATTGAGCAGGAGTATTGTCTGCCTGCTTCCCTTACGGGCAAAACCCCAATCGGCGTCACCAATGCTTGTGCATCCAGCAGTGGTGAGCGCGCCGCAGTGGTCCAGCATGGCGACTGTTTCACTATCACGGCATACGAAACAGGTGAAGAGACCGTCTGCATCGTGCGCAAGTACCTCGATGGCAGCATCGACTCCATCAACTTGAGCCTCCAGATAAGGGTAGAAGCAGCCTTAGCTACCGCACCCGACCGCGATACGGTAGAAATAGGTCAGTTCAAGCTACTGGAGGTGCTGGCAAACGATCAGCTCACCGACGAGCCTCGATCAGTTAGCCTGATCAGTGAGCCTTTCTTTGGCAGAGCGCAAGTGGTGGGCAACACTGCTATTTCATACCTCCACAACGGGGGTGATTGTGCTGTCGATGTCTTCACCTATGAGGTATGTCAAGGAGAGCGCTGCGACTCTGCAACGGTACAAATTGACGTGTACTGCGAGGATCTGTTGATCTATAACGGCTTCTCACCCAACGGTGATGGCGTTAATGATGAGCTAACGATTCTTGGCCTTGGGCGCTACCCTGATCACGTGCTCAGCATCTTCAACCGAGATGGGCAACAACTCGTCAGCTTCCGCGACTACAGCAATGACTGGCGCGGTAAGGTGAGCGGGCGCGAATTGGCTGCTGGCACCTACTTCTACGTGATCGAACTCGGTGATGGCCACACCCAGAGCGGCTACATACAATTGAGCAGGTAGCGGACATATGACCTGAAACACTTCATCAAGCCCTACGTATTTAAGGCCGCTCGGGAGCTATCCCGGGCGGCCTTTGCCTTTTCCGGGTATTTTTGAGGGGTTCTACCCGATTTGCTTAGGTTGAGTGGATGTGAAAACAGGTTGACTGGCAAGTACTGATCGATGATCATATTTGTCCCCGCAAAAGCAAGCTAGTTTTCTAAAAATAAACGGTTTAGGTAATGCCAGACGTGCAGTACTTCCTGACCTTTGACAACCATCGACCGAGGTAATACTCGGAGTGGACACAGCTAAAACGAACACACAGGTGAAACTTACACACACACTACTTGCCATTGCTGCGCTCGTGCTGCTCGGCACCACCTCGGTGCGGGCGCAGGATTTACACTACAGCCAGAACTTCAGCAGCCCGCTCAACTTGAGTCCAGCACTCGCCGGACTCTATGGTGGTGAGCACCGCCTGGTAGGCAATGCGCGCAACCAGTGGAATAACGTTCCAGTTGATTACCTATCCGTCAGTGGCTCGTACGACACCAAGCTCAACTACCAGCCAGGCATCACCGGCTGGTGGGGTATTGGCGCGCAGTTTAACTACGACAAGGCTGGCTTCAGCAAGCTAGCACTCGCTCAACTCGGGCTCAACCTCAGCCGTACGCAGCGTCTGAACGACCGCAACTTGCTCACCATCGGGGGCCAGCTTGCCGGGGGGCAGCGCTACTTCGACGACGATGATCTGCTTTTTAACGATCAGTTTGTGCCGGGCAAGACAGCACTCGACCCGACGAATCAGCCTTTTCAAAACATGAAGCGCCTGTACCCCTCTCTCTCGGCGGGCATCAACTGGCGCTACCAACTGCGCGAGTCGCGGACCTTCATCAACTTCGGTGGCGGTGTCTACCATATCAATACACCTGATGTCAGCTTCTTCGAGTCGCAAGATGTCGAGCTCGAGCGCCGCGTCAGTGCCTACGCACTCGGCACCTTAATGCTGACCGATCGCGTCGACTTGATCGCTAACTTTACGCAGCAGTGGCAAGGTCCGCACCGCGAACCATTAGCTGGTCTGCGCGGCAAATTTTACCTACAAGATCCGCTGGTGCGCACGCTGGCCATACAACTTGGTGCGCACTACCGCTTTAGCGATGCAATCATCCCAGTGGTCAAGGCTAATATCGATAATTGGGAGGTTGGCTTCAGTTACGATCTTACGATCTCCGAATTCGAGACGGCTAGCAACACGAATGGAGGTCCTGAATTAGCAGTTATCTACACGTTTCAGAAGATTCGTCCGGATATCTGTTTGCTCTGCCCAGAGTACCTCTAGCCACCGACACACACTCCCCCCGACACACAGTATGAGACTCAACCTTTTCTACACGCTTGCCTGCTGTTTTATGGCGCTGCTTCCTCAGGAGCTCGGCGCGCAGACACTACGCGAGTATCAAAAAGCAGCCAATAAGCTGGTAGCTGCGGGCGATTCCGTTGGCGCGCTCGGCATCTATCGTCAAGCTTTCGATGGGGTAGAGCGCGTACTCGACGCAGACGCACGCTACGAAATGGCCCAACTCGCCGAAGGCTTACGCTACTACACTATCGCCAAGGAGCAGTATGCGGTGATTGCAACAAGCGACGTTGCAGCCGAATATCCTAGAGTCCGTTTTAAGTTAGCAGAAGCCCAGCGTAAAACTGGAGCCTACGAAGCAGCGAAAAGCAACTACGAACTCGTTTTAGCGACAGCCAAAGACTCTAGCTCCGTACAAGCAGCACGCAAAGGTCTTGCAGATACAGAGTGGGCACTAAGTCGCGCCACTCGCATGGATAGTGTGGAGGTGATACAGCTACCGCCTGTGGTCAATACTAAAAACTCCGAGTTTGGTGGGTACGTCCATAATGATCAATTGTATTTCTCACGCCTCCAGCTGCGGGACTACAAGAATAAAGATGCGGGTACTACAACTGCGGTTTATGCCACAAGTGTAGAGGGCGAGGATAGTCTTGCTATTAAAGTTGCGCTGCATCCAGGCACCCACGTTGCGCATTTCGCCCTTAATGAAGCGAAAGATCGCGTTTACTTCACCGTCTGCGAGAATATAGACTTAGCGGATTATCGCTGTGACATTTACGCAGCGAGTTTTGGCGAAAGCGAACAAATTGGTGAGGCTAGCATGCTGGCAAGTCCTATCAATCTACCTGCTTATACGCAGACCAATCCGACTGTAGGAATGGATGCCCTCAGCGGCGACGATCTGCTGATTTTTTCGAGTAATAGGCCCGGTGGCGAAGGTAAAATGGACCTCTGGATGTCGAGGATCGGCCGCGACCAGCGACCAACGACACCTGAGAATATTGGCTTCGCAAATACGGAGGAAGATGACGTAACGCCTTTCTTCCACACGGCAACGCAGTCGCTATTCTTTGCATCTAGAGGCCATGAAACACTCGGCGGCTTCGACATCCAGCGTGTGCGCTACGACAACGGCAACTGGGGCGATGTCACGGGCCTGCGCGCACCAATCAACTCGCCTTTCGACGATACTTACTACGCATTAGCTGACTCACCGGCACGCACCTACTTCGCCAGCAATAGGCCAGGCGCTACGTGTGAAGCCACCGAGATCAGAGAGTGCTGCGGCTTTGATCTTTTCTCCGTAGATATCGCTATCGAGCTGGAAGTGCTCACCTTCGATGCATTTGATTCTACAGCCTTGGCACAGACCACCGTCGTGCTCTACGATCAGCAGTCGGGGGTGGAGCTGTCACGCTTTACTGACATGGGCAATCTCGCGGCTTTTCCCGTAGAGATTGGACGCAACTACCGTCTGGTAGCTAGCCGCCCCGAGTACGGCAACGACACGCTGGACTTTGATACAAAAGATATATTTCAGCCCACCCTTATCACCAAGGAGATGTACCTGCCGCCCATGCTGCAGATGGAGTTGTACACGTACAATTCTATCGACCTCACCCCACTTAATGGTGTAGATGTGGTTTGGACAGCGTTTGGCTCACGTGATACCATTCGACGGATGGATCGTACCAGCAACCTCTACACTTTTTCGGTAGAATACGGTAAGACTTACCGGGCCAGGGGAACCAAAACAGGTTACTCTCCAGACACTGAAATCATTGCAACCAGTACCTTCAAAGGTCCGGGCCGCATCATTCGTGATACGCTGTACCTCGCGCCCTTCTCGCCGCTACCATTGGTGCTCTACTTTGATAATGATTATCCTGATCCAAATACTACTGTGCCCACCACTTCGCTGACTTATTCAGCAACGGTGCCTAATTATCTGGCGCGCGAGCCATTGTTCCTTGCTCAAGGAACGCAAGGCAGAGGTGGTGTATCTAAATCCGAAATGGCTAACTTCTTTGATGAAGTCCAAGCGAACCACCAGGATTTACTTAATTTTTCTACTACACTCGTGAAGTATCTCGCTGAGGGTAATGAAATTGACATCATTATCGAAGGCTATGCTAGTCCGCTGGCAAAAAGCGACTACAATATCTTGCTAACTTCACGTCGCACGCGAAGCATCATCAACCACTTCATTCAGTGGGAAGATGGCGCTTTGTTGCCTTACCTCAAGACTGGTCAATTGCGCATCAAGCAAGAGCCGCTGGGCGAGCGTGAGGCCCCTCCTGGCATAGACGACAATCCTGCACACAGATCTGAGAGCGTGTTTGGCCTACCGGCCAGCCGCCAAAGAAAGGTTCGTATCCTCGACATCCAACGCCGCGAAGAGCTGCCCTTGGGTCAGGTGCCACGAATCAACTCCGACGAATCCCAAAACACATCGCGATGACTTTCAACCGAACAATGTCGCAAGCACTTCTACTTACGCTGGGTCTTGTACTCTGTAGCATAGGCATGGCCGATGCACAGCTCAGCGTGTCACTTGATGTCAACGCACCTACCTGCGCCGGCTACACCAACGGCTCGATCTACGCTGATGCTAGTGGCGGTACTCGTCCCTACAACTTTCAGTGGTCGAATGGGGCAATTTCCCAAGGCATCTACGGCCTTTCCGCAGGAAGCTTTACCGTCACCGTCTCGGATGCTACTGGCGCCACAGCAACAGCAACGACTACGCTAGCTCCACCACCAGCTTTAACGCTCAGCAGCCAGGTCAACGGAGATATCTGTTCGCCGACTGCCACCTACACCTTGCTACCTAGCGGGGGAGTAGCACCTTATACCTACACCTTAGATGGTGTGAGTTCGGGAGCTACCACCGATATTCTAGCGCCAGGTTTTCACTATGCTCGTGTGACTGATGCCAATGGCTGCGAAGCCGGAACTGGTATTAAAGTAGCTGCTCCTCTCGATGTCTTTGTGCGCACAGATAATGTCGTGTGCCACGGCTACTGCGATGGCACAGTCGAGGCAAAGATTTCAGGAGGTACTGCACCACATAGCTTTTTGTGGAACACGGGCGATACTACGCAGTTGGTTTACAATCTCGACCCGGGCACCTACACAGTAGTGGTTACTGACGCCAACGGCTGTCAAGCCACGGCAAGCGGTACACTAACAGAGCCTGATTCCATTACCTTTTCAGTAATGCTGGAAGATTCTTGTGTAGGCGGCACGTTTGCAGATATTGTCGCTCAAGGTGGCACCGGCAACCTCACCATCGAGTGGAGTACCGGCACCATCGGACCCCGTGCTTACTTACCAGAAGGTCAGCACTTCGTGACGGTAACCGATGAGAATGGCTGCCAGGTAAGTGACGGAGTGCTCGTTTCTGATGGCTTCCGCACTGTCACCACCATGAATACCGATGCTACCTGCGATGAAGGTGGCGAGGCAATGCTTTGCATTACTGGGGGTAAAGGTCCTTTCACCATTTTGTGGAGTGATGGCCAGACTGGAGTGACTGCTGTCGATCTGGCGCCAGGGGTGTATACGTTCACGCTTATTGATGCGGCGGGTTGCCGCTTCGATGGATCGACCATTATTCTTGGTCCTGACCCGAGTGAATGCGATGATTGTGTGGTTGATCCGGGCATGTTGATTGGAGGCATGACCACCGATTCGGCGTGTACAACTATCACACTAACTGCTACTGTAGCGACGCCACCTGTTGTGCCAGCTGGATTTCAGGTTGCGTACATTTTGACTGGATTTCCTGTGACGACTATTCTTGGCGTCTCCCCTAATCCAACTTTTGATGTCATAGCCGATGGCATGTACTCCATTCACACCTTTGTGTATGATCCTGCCACTTTCGACATCAACTCGATCATCATTGGTACTACTATGGCCAATGATATATTCCTGCAACTCATTGCTGGTGGTGGGGATATTTGCGCTGCGCTCGATATTGTAGGCACTCAATTTACGGTACCACCCTGTCAAGAACCAGAAGGCTGTATAGGGGGCAATCCGGGAGCGCTCATTGCCAATCCTGTCTGCTTCGATGGAGTTTCTGCAACCCTTGTACCAAGCGTGAGTGCTGCTCCAGTAGTACCGGCCGATTACCAAGTCATATATATCCTGTCGGGTGTGCCTGGCGATGTCGTGCTGGCGGTGAGTCCGACTCCTAATTTTGATGTAACAGCAGTGGGCATGTACAGCATTCGTGCGCTGGTGTTCCATCCAGATTCACTTGATCTAGGGGCTGTACTCGTTCCTGGCACTACGACTCTTCCGCAACTCGAAGCTACTCTCACGGAATGCGATGCACTCGGTGGTCAGCCAGCTGCCGCTCAATTCGATGTGCAACTCTTCGACCCGCAGTTTGCGACTGGCTTAGCTGACATGGTTTGTCCTGGCGATATGGCCACACTCAATCCTAACGGTGATGCTTCATTTAGCTACCAGTGGAGTCCAGCCGATTTGCTCAACGATCCTACCGCGGTGAGTCCGGTAGCTACTGTGACTGAGACAACGACATTTACTGTCGAGATAAGTCAACAGATCAGCGGGGTAACATGCTCGGCGACGCGCACTTATACCGTCACTGTTGATCCACTGCCTTCGCTGACAGATCCGGCAGACGTTGCTACCTGTGACGATGAGCCGGTAGCGCTTACAACTTCTACTTCTGCCAACGCCAGTGTGGAGTGGTCGGATGTAGCTGACTTCTCTAACATCATCAGCTCAGATGCATCCTTGGTGGTAACACCTGGCGAACCAACAACTTACTATGTCCGCGCTACCAATGCCACCGGCTGTTCGACAGAGCAACAAGTGCTGGTGGGAAGCTATCCTGTGGCCGCTGAGACAGGCGAGGATTATACCATTTGCGAGGGCGACCAAGCCAGCATCAACGTCGACGGCACGCTTGGCAACCCGAACAGCTTCACCCTCTTCAATGGGGCTGGCACTCAAGTTGACGCAAATGCGGACGGTGCTTTTGCTTTCACACCCCAGCTCAGTGACAGCTACCAAGTCATAGCCGTCAACAGCTTTGGCTGTGCAGATACTGTCGATATCGCCATCGACCTATCGAGTGTTGAGGTACAACTCCTGGCTGGAATGAGCGTGGATACCGCAATCTATCCTGGCAATGGTGTGGACCTCACAGCTCTTTCTGATGGAGCCATTTCCTTCGACTTCAATGATGAAACTGAGCTGAGCTACACAACTATAGGTGATAGCACTGCTACCGTGGAGCCAACGGCAACGTCTATCTACTCGGTAACGGGCACCAATGAGTTCGGCTGCCAGGCAACTGCGCAACTGACGGTGACCCTGCTAGAGTTTGTGTGTGATCGCCCATTCTTGTTCGTGCCGAACGCCTTTTCTCCAGACGATGACAAGATCAACGATGTCTTCTACATTGATGGTGTCAACGTTACAGATGCCTACTACGCCATTTATAACCGTTGGGGCCAGCAAGTTTTTGAGTCCTCTAACATTGGTGATGAAGATGGCTGGGATGGCACCTTCAACGGGCAAGTTGTAGAACCCGACGTGTACGGCCTCTACGTGCGGGTGGTCTGCAACGACGGCGAAGAGTTTTACACACAAGGCAACGTAACTGTGTTAAGGTAAGCGTGACGCAGCGGGTTTACACAATTTGTTTTATATTCGTTTGTCGCTAGCAGACAAATTGAATCGAAATGACTGAAGAAACCCGCTGTGCCATTGCGCTCAGCTACCTCACCGGGGTTGGACCTATACGTGCCAAACGCATGCTTGCCCATGCCGGGAGCTATGCCGATGTTTTTGAGCTCGATGCAGGCAAGCTTAGCGAGCTAGGTATCGGCGAGGTGGCCATTGAGCAATTGGCCAATGGTGAGGTTTTGGCGAAAGCTGATGAAGAACTCACCTTCATCGAACGCAATGATATCCGCGTGCTCGATTGCCTGCACCCAGCCTACCCTAAGCGGCTAAATGAACTTCCCGATAGTCCTCTCGTGCTCTACGTACGAGGTGAGCTTCAAACTGATCCGAGGAGGACGGTTGCCATCGTAGGCACGCGCAAACCGACCAGCTACGGTCGTCAATTTTGTGATGAACTCGTTGATCAACTCAAGGAATATCGCGTCGCGGTCGTGAGCGGCCTCGCTTATGGTGTAGATATCGCTGCCCATGAAGCCTGCCTACGCTACGGGCTACCCACAATAGGAGTGCTCGCGCATGGCTTGGGCGAAATTTATCCCACCGCGCACAAAGCTGTGGCAATGAAGATGCTAGAGCAAGGGGCGCTTATGACAGAGTATCCCAGTGGATTGCGCTCGCGCAGAGAATTCTTTCCGCAGCGCAATCGCATCATTGCTGCCTTGAGTGATGCGGTAGTCGTGATTGAATCCGCGACTAGAGGTGGTAGCATGATTACAGCTAATCTGGCTGTCGGCTATAACAAACCTGTGTTTGCGCTGCCAGGTCGGGTGCGAGATCCGATGAGTGCAGGCACGAATGAGTTGATCAAGACGCACCGCGCCAACCTCATTCAATCGGCTGAAGATATTGGCTACATCTTGGGGTGGACGCGCAATGATGCTGGGGCACCAACACCTCGCGCTAATTTGCTTTTTCAGCACTTCGAGCCAGAAGAACAGCGCGTAATTGACACCCTGCAGGAAGCAGAGGAACTCGATATTGACAGTCTTTACCACCGCTTAGAAGTAGAGTCTGGCGCACTTGCAGCACTCTTGCTAGAACTAGAATTTAAAGGCGCTATTAAATCTTTGCCGGGCAAACGCTACGCCTTATGCTAGCCCTACCTTCGGCGCCGCTATGCGAATTGGAGTCTTGCTTGTTGTACTGCTTACCTGCTCATGCACTAACACACGTTTAGCTCCCGAAGCTACTCCAGCCCCGACTGCTCAAGTCCAGCCTCAGTCGCGTAGCACGAGCGCTGTCCCTAAAAATATCATTTTGCTTATTGGAGATGGCATGGGCATTACTCAGATTAGTGCGGGGATGTACATCAACGACAATTATATCGCCTTCGAACGCATGCCAATCGTGGGCTTGCACAAAAGCTATAGCTCGGATGATTTAGTGACGGACAGTGCGGCTGGGGCGACCGCATTTAGCTGTGGCGTCAAAACCTATAATGGTGCAATCGCAGTAAATCCCGATCAAACCCCCTGTCCCACCTTGCTCGAACTTGCTGAGCAGCAAGGCAAACCGACGGGATTGGTCGCCACATCAACAATCGTCCACGCTACTCCTGCTGCTTTTTATGCGCACGCTAACAGTCGAGAGAGCTACGAACTGATTGCGGCCCAACTCGCAGCAAGTGATGTCGACTTTTTCATCGGAGGAGGCCAGCGCTACTTCGACCAACGCAAATCCGATCAGCGAGATCTACTAGCCGAAATGGCAGCGAAGGGTAGGGTAGTAGACTCCTACTTCGACAGAACGATTGGCGATTTGCGCGTGAACAACACCAAAACTTATGGCTACCTCACCTCGCACGGCGATCCCTTACCGGTTGCACAAGGGAGAAACTATTTCCAAAAAGCAACTGCACTTTGTTTAGACTTCCTCACAGCACGTGACACTGAGGGCAAGGGCTTTTTTGCCATGATTGAAGGCAGCCAAATTGATTGGGGTGGGCATGCTAACAACAGCGACTATATCATCACTGAGATGATTGAGTTTTCGCAGGTGGTGGACGATGTGCTCGACTTTGCCGCTGCTGAGGGCAACACCCTCGTTGTCGTGACTGCCGATCATGAAACCGGCGGCTATGCCATCAACAAAGGCTCGACGATGGATAGTATCGCAGGAGCCTTTACGAGTGATTACCATACTGCCGACTTGATTCCAGTCTTTGCCTACGGGCCGGGCGCTGAGGCCTTTAGCGGCATCTACGAGAATACAGCAATCTACGACAAGTTGCGTGCGCT
This sequence comes from Saprospiraceae bacterium, assembly GCA_965213735.1. Lineage (GTDB taxonomy): Bacteria > Bacteroidota > Bacteroidia > Chitinophagales > Saprospiraceae > CALDTK01. Next base: position 1,946,102 of record CBDCAB010000006.1, on the reverse strand, counting down.
CATGGTGGCGGCTCGCTAAGCAAGCTATTTACTACAAGTGGCGCTCGGCATGATAGCTCGAGCGCACGAGCGGTCCCGATTCCACGAAATCAAAGCCCTTGGCAAGACCTACCTGCTTGTATTCAGCAAACTGTGCTGGAGTGACAAACTCAGCAACGGCAATGTGCATGCGCGTTGGCTGGAGGTACTGACCGAGCGTGAGCACGTCGCAGCCGTGGGCAAGCAAATCATCCATGGCGGCAAATACCTCTTCAGGCTGCTCGCCCAAGCCAACCATAATGCCTGACTTCGTGCGCTTGCCTGCCTGCTTGGTGCGTAGAATCTGCTCGAGTGAACGGAGGTATTTAGCCTGGGGGCGCACTTTGCGGTAAAGGCGAGGAACAGTCTCCATATTATGGCTCACTACTTCCTGGCCGCCATCGATCATACGCGCCAGAGCGTCCCAGTTGCCACGCGTGTCAGGGATCAAGGTCTCGATGGTCGTCTGCGGAGTCCTCGTCTTGATTGCACGTACCGTCTGGTACCAAATCTCTGCACCGCGATCTTTGAGTTCGTCTCTGTTGACACTGGTGAGGACGGCGTGCTTGACTTGCATCAGGTCGATTGCTTCGGCGACGCGTCGCGGCTCATCCTCATCGTATTCGCTCGGCCGGCCAGTTTTGACTGCGCAAAAAGAGCATGACCTCGTGCAGGTATTGCCCAGGATCATGAAGGTTGCCGTACCTGCTCCCCAGCATTCGCCCATGTTAGGGCAGTTGCCGCTTTGGCAAATGGTGTGAAGCTGGTATTCGTCGACGAGTTTACGAACGCGTTTGTAGTCGGGCCCGATAGGCAGCTTCACGCGGAGCCAATCAGGCTTGCGCGTGCGAGTAGGTGAATTTGCAACGGGAAGTTCGACCATAGCAAAGCGTAAACGGCGGCCAATCCAGGTAGTTGAACCTAGAAAAACCGATTGACACAGTTCGGAGGAGAAGCGTCGCCTAGCGTCGCTTGCCGAGCTGTAAAGCTAGGTAGAAGTTGATGAACAGCGGCTGATTGTCGGCTTCGGGAGTCAGCAGGGGAATAGCGTTGGGAAAAGCATCAATCATGATACCCGCATCGATGCCGCGCATAAATTCGTCAAAGGCTCCCCAATCGAGGTGGACGGCAGCTTTAGCATTAATGCCAGGATAAATCTTGAGTTCGGACCATCCTCGCCTCAAACCTCCTGCGCCTTCAATGCGATTGCGCTCGAGAAAGGCTACGGGATCGTCTTCGTAGGTGGTGAATCTGTTGGTGGCAGGTCCGCCATCTTGCCCTAGTCGGCCAATCTGTAAGGTATAAGCTTTGGTGAGGCCGGCAGTGAGACCGAGTTGGAAGGAGGTTCCGACTGCCACACCCCGCCGCCGATCTTTGCCTGAGTAATAGCGCTTCCAGCCTTTGTAGGCACGGATGGGGATGAGGTTGTTGCGCTTGCCGTAGATATAACTACCTGCTCCATTGCGCAGGCCGGGGCCATTCGATTGCTTGAACTCGCGGGGGTGCTTGAGGTGCCCAAGGCTAATCCCCCAGAAGGAGGTCTGGTAATACGTTTTGAGCTTGCCGGAGTTGATGCCGAAATAAAACCCGTTGGTGTGCAGGGCTACAGGAAAGCTCACCTCGCGGTCGTAGACGATACCGACATTGGTGGTCTCATACGCTCTGGGCAGCAGCACCTCTTGCCCAAACATTATGCTGGTCGCGGCGACCAAAAATGCGATGGTAAGAGAGAGTTGTCGGTTGAGGCCCATGGTGATTGTAACACGAATTTCAGCAAGTCGTTTGCACATCTGCTGTTAAAGCACAATTTAATCGCTATTTCTGCGCCATACTTGACGAATTCAGGTATTTTCTAAAGGTTTTTTTATCTCGACCCCTACTTCGACCCGCCCACTTCGGCTTCAAGTCACTGCAGATGAGGCATCTCCGCGGCTGGAATACGTGTGCACGTGGCTGTGTGAGCAGTTCGACTGGGAGTTGCTGCCCTCCAGTCAAGATAATGATTATGACCTGCACCTGGTGTACAGCACGAGTAAGGTCTCCTCCGATTCGAAGTATGTGCACCTCAGGCCAGAAGGCTTGCTCAGCGAGAATGGTGTGCGCGATCAGCATAGCTTCAGTTGGGGCAGCTTTGGGGCTTGCGCCTGTCCCGTCATGGACGATCCGCTGGCGGGTATGTTTTATCTGCTGTGCGACTATGATTGGTATGCTAGTCAGCAGCGTGATGCGCACGATAGGGTGCCAGCCAGCGCGTACCGCGTGGTTCAGCAAGGGTTTGGACATATTCCCTTGGCCGATCGGTTAGCACAGGTTTTGGCGAAAGCGCTCTATGCCGCAGCTGGCCGCACCGATAGCCCACGCATGCAAAGCTTGCCGCCTCGCAGCACCTTAGATGTCGACTCAGCCGCTGCCGTGAGAGGCAAAAGTCCTTTGCGGCAGCTCGGGGTGCTCGTCCGGCACGTACAGCAGCTCAATTTTGCGGGCGCGCGAGCAGTCAGTATTACGCTGCTTGGAAAATCAGATCCCTTTGCTTCCTGGAAGCTTATTCAGCAACTTCACGAGCGGTTAGGGTTGGAGCTGACAGTATTCGTGTTGCTTGGCTACGGGACGCGGCTCGATCCAGGTTTTCAGCAAGATGATCCGCGTTGGAAAAATCTATTTGCCGAGCTGGCCTTTGCCACTGAACTCGGAATTCATCCTAGTTATCGCACGAGTAAGGATGCTAGGCTACTGCAAGAGGAAATCAAGCGCTTTGAGCAGTTTGCACGCAAGGCACCTCGTGTGAGTCGACAGCACTATTTACGCATGCAGCTACCCGACACCATGCGTCAATTGCAGGAGCAGGGTATCGAGCAGGACTACTCGTTTGGCTGGGCGGATGCCTGTGGATTTCGACTCGGCACCGCCCGCCGTTTGCGCTGGTTTAATTTACGCGCCAATACCTGCAGCCGTTTGCTGCTCGACCCACCTCATGCTATGGAGGCCACGGGAAGACATTATTTACAGCTTTCGCCAAAACAGTTCGTAGAACTCTGCGAAAAATTAGATGCTGAATGCCGCCAATCGCGCTCTGGATTGCACCTCATATGGCACAACAGTTCTTTAAGTGCACTCGATGGATGGCAAGGCTGGCGAGAGGCGTATAAAAAAATTCTGACAATACTATCCCGGCCTTAAACATCTACCAGTCTCCATCTCTTCAGGTGGTGTGACTGTAGAAAAAGTAGCACTTCCGACAGCCCTTTGCTACACCTCGGATGAGGGCGAGGGCTACTACCGACAGCCTCGCGGGGAGAAAGTAGTGATCTGCGATGCGGACGGTAAGTTGTGTAAAGACGAGGAAGTTTTGGAGCGCGTAGAAAATATGGTCATCCCTCCCCAGTGGTCGGATGTATGGATATGCAAGCTCCCCAATGGTCATTTGCAGTGTACGGGTCGCGACGCGAAAGGCCGTAAGCAGTATATCTACCACGATGCCTACACTGCTTATCGGCAAAGAGCTAAGTTTGATAAGCTCGTAGAGTTTGCAGAGAAATTACCGCTTCTGCGCGAGGAGGTGGCCCGGCAGTTGCGGCGCCGCACGTGGGACGAAGAGCGTATGCTCGCATTAGTAATCAGACTGCTCGATAAAACGCATTTGCGCATAGGCAGCCGCCGCTACGAAGAGCAAAATCATACTTATGGGCTTACCACCCTGCGGCGCCGACACGTCGATGAGAGCGATGAGCTCAAGCTGTGTTTTAATGCTAAAAGCGGCAAATTTCGCCGCGTGACGATCAAAAACCGGCAGCTCAAACGCTTGGTACACGAAGTCTCAGAATTGCCGGGGTACCGCTTGTTTAGCTACAAAGATGATGATGGTCGCACCCAGTCGCTCGACAGTGCTCACGTAAACGACTACATCCACGAGCACATGGGCGATCGGTTTAGCGCCAAGGACTTTCGCACTTGGGCAGGCACCAGCCTAGGTGTAAAGTATTATCCAGAAGTACTCGCTGAGTTTCAAGAGAAAAAGCGCGGCAAGCTCGAAACGCAACTGGTGAGACGCGTTGCCAAGGACCTCGGCAATACCCTCAGCGTTTGCCGACAGTATTATATCCATCCTGAAGTTTTGGCGAAAGCTGCAAATCAAGAACTGCCCAACACGCCCTGGAAACACAATGACCCCAAGCCGGGAAAACTCCTGCCCTACGAACAGTACACGCTCGACCTGATAAAAGCGGCCCAACTCGAACCGGAGCCCTGATGCGCGGCGTGAGTGCCGTACCTTAGCCAACAACCCGGAGGGCGAACACCTTCATCTAGCAAGCAATCTCGCACCATATGTTTAAGAAGATCTGGAATTTCGCGAAGACCATGATCCAAGCCTATATCGAGGATGATGGCTTTACAAAAGGCGCGGCCCTGGCCTACTACACCACCTTCTCGATTGCACCTATTGTCATCGTAATTGTGGCCGTGGCAGGCTTCGTATTTGGTAAAGAGGCGGTGCGAGGCGAACTATTTGCTCAGCTCGATGACCTGATGGGTGCCGACACCGCCACGCAAATTCAAGAGCTGGTGGAGGCGAGTTATAACTCCGGCGACACCTGGTGGGCTACCATTCTCGGTGTGGCAACGCTACTTTTTGCAGCTACCGGAGCTTTCAACCAGCTGAAGCTGAGCCTGGATGCCATCTGGGAAATCGAATCCAAACCATCGAACAGCATCCTCGGCTTCCTCGTGTCGCGGGTTACCTCCTTTGCAATGGTTTTGGGTATAGGCTTTATCCTCCTCGTATCGCTGGTGGTAAATGCTGTAGCTGTGGGCCTCAGCGGGAAAATCGGGGAGTACTTCTCGATTGTGGGAGAAATCAGCCTCGCCGTCATTGGGGTGATTGTGAGCATCGCTATGACTGCAGGTGTGTTCGCGCTGATCTTTAAGTACCTGGCCGACGTGCGCATCCGCTGGCGTGAAGTACTGTGGGGCTCGCTTTTTACAGCTGTACTCTTTTCACTTGGGCGCTTTGGCATCAGCTACTACATCGGCAACTCCACCATTACCAGCGGGTTTGGAGCAGCAGGCTCACTGGTAGCGCTACTGGTGTGGACCTACTACTCGAGCCAAATCGTGTTTCTCGGGGCAGAGTTTATCTGGACGCTCGGTCGAGAAACGGGCCACCCTGTGCTGCCGAGCAAGTCTGCCGTGCAGATCATCAAGAAGACCAAACGCATCGAAGCATCAGAAGCCGAGCGCGTCACTAAAAAGGATGTTGAGCAAAAGCCCAAGCCAACTGAGGCAGGTGGTCTGCATGGCGACGGTAATAAGGAGGAACTGCCGACTCCCGCTAGCCCAGGTGAGCCTTTCCGCCACCAAGCACGCACTGAAACCCGCAGCTAAGCCACCCTACATGTAGCCGATCGCCTTGACAAAAAAGGTCAAGACAAAGGGCAGTGGCACCCAAAACCAAGTGGGATCGATCACCAAAAAGGCTAGCATAATCACCAGGGTGATGGCAAAAATGAGCCAGTAGGTACGGGTAGATTTTTTCGCTTCGGTAGACATCGCTGGTGCGGGCGCGTTTGGTTGGGGCTGCAAAGGTAGGGAGCCCGACCCAGAGCTCGTGAAATTTTCATCGCACCAACAAAGCTTGCCGCAGTAGCAGCTCAAGGCTAATTTGCTTCGGCTATATTCGCCCCTTCGCTACCAACATATAACCACCTAAAAAACAGTCCATGGCTAAGGATCAAGAACTCTTCGAAAAGGCACTTACTTGGGTTAAAAGCCAAGGCTACGATAAGGTCCGTGCCAACATAGAAGGTTTTGATGCCCCTGGCACCTTCCGCCGCGACACCGATGGGGGAGAGATCATGGCACCTGATATTACTGGCGTCAAAAGCAAGCGTAAAAGCTATTTCGAGATTGCGCTAAAGGATGAAGATTACGATCATAACGTGTCGAAGTGGAAGCTGATCAGTGCTGTTGCCTCGCAGCAAAACGGCAAGCTCTACCTGCTGGCTCCACACGGTCACAAAGCTTTCGCCGTCCGCACCATCGAGCGTCATGACATTGACGCTGAAGTAATTGCGCTGTAGCATCTAAAGCTATGGGCGAGGCTGAGGCCGCAGTCGAGGCTACGCAGCATTGGCTCCAGGAGGTAATTGTCGGACAGGCATTTTGCCCCTTCGCGCGCCGACCTTTCGCTGCAGGCCGAATTTTACTCGTTCCGGCGCCAGCAGCTAGTGATCCTGTCGTAGCTCTCGATATCCTCGCTAAGCGCATGCTGCAAACTCCTAGCGTGGAGACGGCACTGCTCATGCTACCGCAAACAGCCACAGGTGCGCACTATGCCTTTGAAGACTTTCTCGACATCGAAGCTGAGGCCCATTTGCTGCTCGCTACCCGCTATGCTGATGTGCTGGAGTTGGCAAGCTTTCATCCTCAGTACCGCTTTGCAGATGTAGCGGAGGATGACGTGGCGCAGTGGATTCACCGGGCACCTTACCCGCTGTTGCACTTGCTGCGCACTGCTTCAATTGAAGCGATTATGGAGGCTGATCTTGATTTTGTCGCGTCCATTCCTGAGCGCAATCACGGTCGAGCAGAGCGCCTAGGTGCTGCTTACTTCCGTCAGTTCCACCAGCAGACTTAGCTGAGTGCTTAGAGAGAAAAGCTTTCGCCGCAGGCACAGGTGCGGGCGGCGTTTGGATTTTCGAACGAGAAGCCAGTTCCAGCCAATCCTCCACGAAAAACCAATTTTGTATTGGCTAAGTAGATGAAGCTTTTCAAGTCAGTAACGATGCGTTCGCCATTGTCTTCAAAGACTTGATCAGCCTCTGAGAGTGTATCATCGAATTCCATTTTATACGTAAGGCCTGAGCAGCCTCCACTCGTCACGCTCACGCGCACAAAGTGCTCGGGGCTCAAGCCATCTTTGCTGCGAATGTTCGCAATTTGCTGCTTGGCAGTATCATCGACGAAAAGCATAGAGTAAAGGTACAATCGGCTGCGCCTCTCGGTTGCGTCGGCTTTAGTTGATGATGCCGTCTTGATAAAGTTCGAAGACTGGACTTTCGCTGCGCAGTTGCAGGGCAGCTTCGATGATGAGGCGCGCGGCTTCTGCTGTTTCGGCTGCGCTTGTGTCCCTGCCCAGGCTCACCCGGATGGCTGCCTTTGCGTCTTCTGCTGAGAGACCCATCGCCAGCAGTACGTGGCTTGGCGTGAGGTCTGCACTTGCGCAGGCGCTGCCGGTGGCGAGGGCTACTTTACGCTGCAATTGTGTCAGTAAGGCCTCTGCCTCAGTAAAGCGGATTGATATGTTCGCGATATGTGGCAGCCGTGTTGCATCGCCGCCATTGATCAGGATCGGCGCCAATCGACTTTTCAGCCTCTGCTCGAAGTCATCGCGTAGTTGTTGCAGCCGCTCTGCTTGCGATGCCATTTCAGCTTTCGCCAAAACAGCAGCTTCCCCCATGCCAACTATGCCAGGCACATTAAGCGTGCCGGAGCGCAGCCCTCCCTGATGCCCACCGCCGAAGATTTGAGGCACCAGCGATACACGTGGTTCCGCCTCCGAAACCCACAGCGCTCCGATACCTTTAGGACCGTAAAATTTATGCGCCGAACAGGCCAGCAGATCAATGTTGTGCTCGCGCGGATGCGTAGGTACTTTGCCCACGGCCTGCGTTGCATCGCAAAAGAAGAGGGTATGGTTTTGGCGACAAGCTGAACCAATCTGCGCCACATCCTGCACGACGCCTGTCTCATTGTTGGCCCACAGCATCGTACAGAGTATGGTGTCTTTGCGTAGTCCGGCCTGCACATCAGCTACTGAGATAAGTCCATTGCTACGAGGCGACAAATAAGTCACTTCAAAACCCTCTTTCTCTAGCTGCGCGCAGGTGTCGAGCACGGCTGAGTGCGCTGTGGCTGCAGTGATGAGGTGGCGCCCGAGCTGTTGGTAACGCTGGGCCACGCCTCGAATAGCGAGATTGATTGACTCGGTGCTTCCGCTGGTGAATGTCAATTCGTTCGGGTGCACTTGCAGCAAATCGGCCACTTGCTCGCTTGCTCGTTCTACCGCTTGATTGGCTGCCCAACCGTAGACGTGCGAGCGACTGGACGCATTACCGAACTCTGTAGTAAAATAGGGCAGCATAGCGGCCAACACGCTGGAAGCAACGGGCGTAGTCGCTGCATGATCGAGGTAGATGCGTTTGCGCATACTGCAAGTTAGCGTATGCTGTTGCCTTACATTTGCCGCCGTGACCTTCGAAGAACTGCTGGCAAGTCTCCCAAAATCCGATCTCGAAACCTGGCGCAAGGCCGCCACACGGCAGCTCAAAGGTCGCGAGCTCGACAGCATCAATGTGGACATTGGTGGAGTCTTCTTGCCACCCTACGCTCAGCCCGGAGGCCCAGCTCCATCCGTTGGAGGCAGTGGCTTGTGGACCATTGTTTCCGATGTTCGAGCAGACGTAGCCCCAATCATCGAAGAGCTCGATGGCGGAGCGCAAGGTCTGCTCGTGGAGGCGAGTCAACTCCAAGCACTTGCACATCAGGGGGAAGGCATTCGCTACGATTTCATCCACACCTTTATCGCCAATATGGAGCGCGATGAGCTCCAGAGGCTGCTGGCTTGTATTCCTGCTGAACAGCGGGCGGATGCTAATGTGGTTTTACAAACCGAGCCAGCCCAGGCTTACCAACTATGGGCCGAGGCCGAGCGTGCGGGCTTGGCGAGTGCACATGTGCTGTGTGCTGCCAGCTCCTCTTCCCCGGGGCTCGCGGAGGAGTTGCTGACGCTCCTGCGGGAGTTGAAAACCATTCTCAGCAACTGCGGTGATGAGCTTAGGCTTGCTGAATTTGCTTCGAACATCTACGCGCAAGTAGCTGTAGCTGCCGATTATCCCTCTACGCTCGTCAAGCTGCGGGCAGTGCGGCTACTCTATGCCAATTTGCTGCACGGCTTCACCTGTCGCGAGCCTTTGCCACCGCTCAAGCTGCTTGCCGTGATTGCCCCGCAGCCAGAGCAGACTGCCGAGCATTACCTCATCGACGCCACAGTGCGTGTGGTAGCTGCCGCGACTGCCGGCGTCGATGCCATTTGCGTATCTGCCCGCAACCCCCTAGAGCGCAGTCGAGTGCGCAAGCTGCAGCATGTGCTCGCCATAGAGGCAGGTTTTGCAGGTGCGGGAGAGGTGCTACGGGGTGCAGCTTTTGTCGAACAGGCTGCGCACAAACTCGCCGAGCAGGTTTGGGAACATTTCGCCGCAGAGGTTTAAGCGGCTCAATTTGGCACCATTTTCCGCGCATTGCTTGCAATGTGGAAGTGCTCTCTCTGGCTCCAGGCGCGCTGGCTAATGTGCTGCTGCGCCCTCGTGTGGGCCAGCCAGGGGAGGAGTCAGTGTAGCATCAACTGCGCTTCGGCCATTAACATCAGCATAGCGGGACCTGAATTTGGCTGTGAGGCTGAAATACGACCTCGGCAACTCGGGGTTTCTTTTCCAGCAGGCTGTTCGCTCAGCGTAGATGTCGACTTGTACACCCTACAAGGAGCGCTGTTAGCGGGTAGGCTCGATGATCAAGGCCATCGCATCGGACTCGTCACGGCTAATCATGTAGGTCGCCAGCTGCAAGCCCGCGTCCAAGATAGAGCAACGGGTAATTATTGCCTTAGCTCGATTTTTATATTCGATGGTCAGGTGCCACAGATAAGCTGTCGAGATACATCAGTAAATATGTTTTGCGATATCACACCTGGTGGCGCAGATAATTTTCCTTCGGCCAGTGTGGAAGATTGCAGCTCGATTAGTCAAAGTTACCAGGATAGCACCGTGCGGTATAATTGTGCTAGTTCAGCTTACGCCAAAACCTATCGCACTTGGCTAGCCACAGATGCATATGGCGCAAGGAACACCAAAAGGCAAGTTATTAATTTAGAAAGGATCGACTTAACGGCTGTTGTAGCTCCGAAAGATACACTGCTCAACTGTGAAGAGGGCTATTCAGCAGGATTAAATTATGGTCTTCCAGCAGTTCTCGTTAGTGGAAGAAGATATAATTTTCCTTCCTTAGATGGAGATTTGCAGGATTTATTTTGGTATCATGCAGATGAAGTATTTCAAGGTGCTGGTGCTCGGAAGGAGATTATCAGAACCTGGCGAGTTTTTGATGATTGTGCTCCTTTAGCTTCTGGGCAGAATCCGGTTAGTATAGTGCAAAGAATTTCTGTGCGTGATACTACTGCGCCGACATTCATTCCCTTGGCCGATACTTTATTCTACTCGGCAGCTTATAATTGTGAGCTGAGGCCGAGCTTTCCGCAGCTGGAGGTGCTGGATGATTGCAGCAGCACGCAAGTGGAGATGTTGGTAGCGGGTCAGCTCATCCGCAGCAACGGCGGGCCAGGGCCGGTGCTGGGCTTGGGCGCCTACAGTTTACAGTATCAGGTGCTCGACCAAGCAGGTAATGCTGCGAGCTTTACGTGCACAGTTGTTGTGCGCGACCTTACGCCGCCGGTACTCATTACTAAACCAAATGTACAAGTATCTCTCGACAATACAGGCAGTGCTGTTGTCACTCCTCAGCAGTTCGATCAAGGCAGCTACGATGAGTGTACAGAATTAACGTGGAGTATACGCAGAGCTACTGATTTAGATTATGTCACTCATCTCATAATTACCTGCGATGATTTGCTACAGGCGGTAGAGGTATTTGTGCGCGTTGAAGATGATTACGGCAACACCAATACTCGACATGCTCGTGTTTCTGCTCGTGATCTCTTACCGCCGTCAATATCCACTCTGCCCCCCTTATCCATTTCTTGCGGAGATACTAGCAGTTATTCTTCAAACTTTCAAACTCCTACCATTCGGGATGGATGTACAATTACCTCCACATTCTCAACCGCGACAAATCTTGACGATTGCGGCTTGGGTCAGCTCATGCGCACTTGGTCGGCCGTAGATGAAAGTGGTAATATGAGTACGCGTTCGCAAACATTGACTATTACGCCTACAGCAGGTTTTAGCGAAAGCGAAATAAGCTGGCCGCGAGACACTTTAATAGACATTTGTACGTATTCCGGTCAAGAGCTAGGCTTACCTTATGTTCTCACGAATGATTGTGCACGTGTGAGTACGGCTTACACCGATGAATGGCTGCAACCGGGAAGTACGAGTTGTGCCGAAGTACTGCGCGAATGGATCTTGATTGATGCGTGCCGGTATAATGGTAGTGGTGAGGGAGAATTTCGTCACGTGCAGCGCATCAAGATCATTGATACTGTAGGTCCTGTCTTTGCTGGTCCGACGGCCCTGACGCTCGCTGTCACACCCTCTACATGCGACAGCGCCTACCTCGATATAGCGCCACATCTGGCAAGCGATTGCCATGGGCCGCTCACTCATCAGGTGCAAATTGATCTCAATACAGATGGTAGCCTCGACGCGACCTTGGCCAATTTGATCAGGCTGCATCCTCTGCCCCAGGGCCAACACACCGCGCACCTGACGAGTAGCGATGCCTGCGGGAACGTGGCTATCCATCGTTTGGAGCTCGACGTTATTGACACTTTATCACCCACTGCGGTGTGTGTGGATACGCTGATTTTTCCGCTTAGTGAGGGTGCTACCTTTAGTGCCTCCCTGCTCGATCAAGGTAGCAGCTCCGGCTGTTTTGCGGTGCCTACAGTGCTTGCTACCGCTTTTGCTCCAAATTGCGATTCCCTTGGTTGGCGCACCGCCTCGCTCGTGGTAGGAGCTTATGCGGGGCAGCAGGCCACGTGCACAAGCGCTGTTTTGGTTACTGATCCGAGTCGTCTATGTCAGCCGCCGGAGACTGGCGTCGAAGGTGCAATAGCCACTTTACATGGCGCGCCCCCTCCTACACGTATAGATCTGATGAGCCGCAACGGCGAATTGCTCGAGGTATATCAGAGCAATAGCGACGGCAGTTTTGGGCTGCGCTACCCGCTGCTTGACACTGCTGTGGCTGTTCCTTCCAGTAATTATGCAGTAGCTGCTGGAGTGACGGGCTATGACATGTACTTGATTGGTCAGCATGTATTGGGTGTGTCTCCGCTACCGCTTGCTGCTCAAGTTGCTGCGGATGTCAATGCGTCCGGCAGTCTGAGCGCTTACGACATTACACTCGTGCGGCGTTTGGTGCTCGGGCTCGACGCGGAGTTTGCGGCTGGTGGTTCGTACCGATTTCTCAGGACTGAAGTTTTGGCAGCGCCCGATCAGACATTGCGTGCACTTCGGCCGGCCCGCTTGGAGGTGATCCCTGGCCAGGTAGACACTGTTGCTTTAGTGGCGATCAAGCTTGGTGATGTCAACGTGCTCAGTAACCTCACACGCGGAGTTGATGCTCGAAGTCAGCTTGGTATCGATGCCCAGTGGATGCAACGAGGCAGCAGTTGGGTGTTGCAATTAGCGCAGCGGGAAGGCATACTACTATATGGTGTCACTGCAGACTTGCCAGCGGGGGTGGTGCGGCTTTCGCCAAAACTTCAGGGCAGTGGGCTATCAGCTGAAACAGAGGCTGGCCAGCGATTCAATTGGTACAGTAATGCCGGAGAAGCGCTTCATGAAGATGATATCGTGATGCTCTTTACGCCTGATCAGCAAAGCGAGCGCCCACCGGTACTGCCTCAGCTGACGATGGTAGCGAGCCTTGACGCAGGCGCAGAGCAGGTGGCGGAGTATAATGTTCGCCTAAGTCACACCTTATATAGTGTACCTGATGCAGACGCTGCGATTGTGGTTCAGCCCAATCCTGTTCGAGCAGGTGGAGCACTACGGCTTAGCGGGCAAACTGCTGTTGCGCAGCTAGAATTATTTGATGGAAGAGGATCACGTGTGCAATTGCTAGTGATTGGTGGCGAAGCAGCGGTGGACATGCCGACTGATTTGGCGCCTGGCATGTATTACTTACGCTTAAAGCTGAGTAATGGTCAGTTCCGTGAGCACCGCCTGGCGGTAATAAAGTAGTACCATACAAGATATCAGTTACCACGAAGTTGGTAGCCAGCATCAGTCTTGAGCTGGATATGGGTTTTGGATGGTTCGTTAATGGTGGTTTGGGATGAAATATGAGTCTCGGCGATTCATCTACGCCTTCTTAGGTAGATACGAGCGGAGTGCAGTGGTGGGATTGGCGCTGAGGAGGCAATATAAGGTACGAGAGCCTGAATTCAGGGGCTTTACGGATACAGAAATGAGGGGATATGTTGGTGAGTGCTGTAGTCTTACTGCACAGCTCGAAGTTCACATAAGCTGATATAAATCTCAAAATACCCACCCGGCGGTATACCCTGCGCTGGGGGTACCTCTAAATTTGTTGGCCTGAGCGACAGTGATGTATTGCCTACACACTTCGCGCTAACAAATTGTAATCCACAAGCTTTTGAAGCTAGAATTTACGCTTAGCTCTGCGCCAAACTATGGAGTGTCCTCACAGGAGGGTGCCCTAAACTGTTTGCAAGCACCTTGCCAGACTGCAGAGATGCGTGAAAATTTTTCTTCGGTAGGTCTTGGTGTACTGCATCAGGACCTACTGTTTGTTAGCGCTGGTCGCTTGTCAACGTCTCCTCGCGCACCGCGGGAGCCCCAACAACGTCATCAATTCTTTCACATAATTCCTTTTCTCATGAACAAAACCCATTCCGTGGTTCATGGTCGACGAGTTCTAGTTCGCTTCTGCGTGCTGGCTCTTTTTGCCGTGATGTCCACCCTGTCGTTCGCTCAATCGGCGCTCGACAATCTTGTTGATGCCACTGAGGCCGTCGACATTCTTGCTCCGCACTTTGCGCGGATAACTTCTGATCTCACTGTGCTCTCCCCGAAGTCACCTGGATATGCTTATGCAGAAGCACGCCAGGCGTTTACAGAGTTGATCTACGAGGATGCCCAACTGGGTATCGATCCTGCAATTTCGCTCGCCACTCGCCTGGAATCTTCGGTTTCGATCGATCCTAACCAGACCTTGTCAGACCGTGACTTAGCGGCCTCGAAAACATCCGGAGGCGGTAGCGGGCTTGCATCTTCTCAGGGAGGACCGAGCCTCGTGCTTTCCGACCCAATCGTCAATGAACTCGTCGTACTGCTTACTCAGTAAGCTGGCGCACAAACAATTGTAATCCATGAAAAAGAACTTACACATGCGTGCGTGTCAGCTATCGATGCTGTTCGCACTGCTCTTTGCAGCTCAGACCGGCTGGTCTCAGCTGCCTCCAATCAGTTGCACTGGTACCAACCAGGCGACTGCAATTATCTCCGAGGACTTCTCCGGGGGTATTGGAATCTTCACGCAGTTAACCACTGACGATGCTGATTTCCAGTTCGACACCAACAACACAGCAAGTACCGCTACCGGTCCTTCTGGTGGTGTGAATCCTGCTGACCTCACCATGAATGAGGTTGGTAACCAGTACATCTACCGTGAGACATCCGGTGGTTCAGCTGGTGATATCGCTATTGTACAAACTTCAGTAGACTTAACTGACCCTACCCTTAGTGGTCCAGTAAGTCTTTCTGTGTTCTACCATGCTTATGGTGCGACCACTGGAACACTCGAAGTACGTGTCAGCCGCGACGGTGGTGCAACCTTCACCACTGAATTCACCTCAACTGGCCAAGTCCAGACTGATGAGCTCGATCCTTACAACCAGATTCTGGTTGACTTGACCGCAGATCTCGGCTCGACTGTCCTCGTTCAGCTTACTGCTACACGTGGTACCAGCTTTACTGGTGATATCGCTTTCGACCTTTTCCAGGTGTATGCCTGTGCTCAAGGTTGTACGCTAACTCCTCCTGCCGCCATTACTGTTAGCGCTGAAGCTAGCCAGTGTGGAGCTCAGGTAACTGTGCCAAACCCTGTAGTGGGTGCAGCTTGTGTTTCTTTCCAGAGCACTGCACTACTCACTGAGGACTTCAACAGTTGCGCTCAGCCTGCAGGATGGACGCTCACGTTCATTCCAGACGCTAGCAACACTACTGCTGCTACTGTAGGACCTTGCAACACAGCCAACTATTTCCAGTTTGACTGTACAATGGGTACCCAGACTCCTGGTGCGCCAGCTATTCCTACCGGTTTCTCCGGTTGCCAATTTGTCATTGACGACGATGGCGCTGGTGCTGGTCTAGACGGCGAAGGCTATCTCGAGAGTCCAGTGATTGACATGACAGGCTTCCCAATGGCCGAAATCATGTTCGATTACCAGCACAATGCCCTCAGCAGCGACGCTGTTGTTCAGTACTTCAACGGTACTGCTTGGGTTGATGCTTTCCGTCAGTCAAACGTGGACAACTCTGCTACTGGTGTAATGGTCACTGTACCTGCCGGCAATGCTAACTTCCAGGTCCGTGTTGGACATGATGATACTGGTGGCAGCTTCGCTTGGGGTACTGCTTATGACAACATCGTTGTCAGTGGCGTACAGCAGGTAGCAGCTACGGCTACTAACGACTTCAACGGAACTACGAATGCCTCTGGCTTCTTCCCCGTTGGAACTACCACTATCACCTTCACGGTGTTTGATAACTTCGGCAACCCTGTAACTGCAACTACTGACGTAACTGTAGTTGACGATCAGGCTCCTGTCTTTACTTCATGCCCAGGCGACATCACGCTCAACCTTGGCGATGGCGACTGCGATGTTCTCGTAGACTTCGTTGTTGAGGCAGTTGATAACTGCGATGGTGCTGTTGGTGGCTCAGGCTCACTCACTACCACGTTTGCGGACAATAATGCCTTCGACGGTAACATGTTCGATGTAACCAACCAGTCGGGTGGAGCTATCCAGTTCGACAGCTATGAGGTGAACATCGACGGAGGTACTGCAACAATTGAAGTCTACCAGACGACAACTGCGAATACCTACGTAGGTAACGAAACAGATGCTAGCGCTTGGACCTTGATTGGTTCTGCAACTGTGACTAGTAACGGTGCGGGCAACCCAACACCTGTTGTCATTCCAGGCTACACCCTTGCAGCTGGTGAGACTCGCGGTATTTACGTAACTACGACCGGCGCACCAGACATGAACTACACCAACGGTGCTAACACGTACAATGATGGTACCCTGATGATTCAGACCGGTGTTGGTAAGCAGTATCCATTTGCGGCAACCTTCAACCCACGTACCTGGAACGGTACAATCACCTACTCAGCTGCAGTTGCTCCAACTACAGTTGTACAGACTACAGGTCTGCCATCTGGCTCGCTCTTCGCACCAGGTACTACACTGCAAACTTTCGTGGCTACTGACGCCAACGGAAACGTTTCGACTTGCACGTTCAACGTGATCGTCAACCCATTCACCAACGGTTCATCTACTGTTACGGTCAACCCAGTTGTTCAGGCTAGCCTTAGCCCAACCGCTGGCTGCTCATTCGTGACTTCAGACATGATCCTCGAAGGTGGACCTTACGGCTGTCTCGATAGCTTCCTCATCACACGTACTCCAGCCGTTGCTCCTGGCTTTGGCTGCCCAACTGGCCCCATCTACCAAGGTGCTGTGCCTATCACTTGTGCTGATATAGGACGCCCTGTCCGCGTTGTAATCACTGACCCAATGTCAGGTAACTCACAGTGGGCAAGCATCATCGTTGAGGATAAGATTGCTCCTACTCTCGTAGGTTGTGAGGCAATCACGGTAGGTTGCAATGGCACCTTCCAGCCAACGTTTACGGCTTCTCCTGGCTCGCTCATTAGCTCAACGGTTCCTACCACTACAGCTACAATCAGTGTTCCAGCCATTACAGCCGGCAACCCAATCACCGACCTGAACGTGTCGCTCGACATCAGCCACACTTGGATTGGTGACTTGACCATCGAGCTTACTTCACCACAGGGAACTACCATTCTCCTCTACGACCAGAACTGTACTACACAGGATGACATCCTCACCACCTTTGATGATGAGGCCGCTTTCTGTATCGGTACTAGCCCAACTGGCTGCCTCGACTTCAGCCAAGGTCTGAGCACTCAAACGCTCAACTGTGCTGGTTTCGCTGGATTTGACCTACTGTCGATCTTCGACGGTGAGGACGCTTCAGGTGACTGGTTGCTCGAGGTAACTGACAACGTAGGTGGCGACAACGGTACACTCAACAGTGTCAGCCTCGCTTTCCAGTTTGCAAACGCTATCAGCGTTGCTAACTCAGTGACCGCTACCGACAACTGCCCAGGTACGACTATTCAGTTCTCTGAGCGGAACATTCCTGGTAGCTGCGCTGCAGATCGTCAGGTCATCCGCACGTTTATCGCTACTGACGCGAGTGGAAACTCTTCTACTTGCAGCCAGACGATCACATTTGAGCTTCCTGATCTTGCTGATGTCACTCTTCCTGCAAACCTCGATGGTATCGATGGTCCAATGCTTGATTGCACGAGTGGCTACCCAACCATCGGTTCGCGCGTCACGCTCTCCAGCTCGACTACTATCACTGTAGGCGCTGGTCCTGGTACGATCGTCAACGGTGGAGATATCCAAATTCCAGTCGTGCTCACAGGTCTTCCTGCTGACGCTCAGATTGAGGATCTCAACATTTCACTGGACATCGACTACAGCACCATTGGTGATCTGCGTATCCAGTACGGACGTCAGTTCAACCCGAACCCAATCACTATCCTCGATGGTGCTTGTGGAACGCGTGATGACATCCTTGCCACTTTTGATGACGAAGGCTTCGCTACGTTCGATTGCGCAACGTTCGATCCTACTCTTAAGGGAACATTCCGCCCAGCTCAACCTCTGTCGAGCTTCGACGGTCAGTCACCTAATGGTACATTCATCCTCTATGTCCGCGATCAGAACGGCACCAACTTCGACTTCGGTCAAGTGGAGGAGATCACTGTAACCTACCTCTACTCGACGGCTACTGCTATTACAGCGCCAACGATCAACGGAAGTGCGTTCAACCCGCTCGACTGCCAGATCAACGTGACTTTTGATGACACTGTCATCGATGTCTGCGCTACTAGCTACAAGGTCCGCCGTCAGTTCACCATCATCAACATGTGTACTGGAGACGACCTCGTGTTCAACCAGATCATTGCTGTGATGGATCAGAACGGTCCAATCATCGAGTGCCCACGCTCTGAGGCTGATAACCCAATCGACCTCATCGCTATCTCTGCGCAAACCAACCAGAACCCACAATCGGGATACGGTCCTTGCCTCGGTAGCATCGTAGTACCAGGAATTCAGATTTTGTCTGATGATTGCTCTGGTATAGCTTCAGTAACTACTGAGCTGTATGAGCTTGACCAGGTCACTCAAATGGCTGGAACTCAAGTTGGATCGGTCAACACCAACGGTGGCTTGTTCAGCAACGTAGGTCTTGATGATGGTAACTTCGTCAGCGCACTCGACGAGCCAAGCTTCCCTTACGTAGTTCGCTACGTAGTTGAGGATAGCTGCGCGAATGAGTCTGTGAGCGAGGTGTTCTACAACGTTATCGAGCGTGTGGCTCCTGTTGCTGACTGTGACGAGATCACTAGCCTCAACCTGACCACCACTGACACCACATTTGTTGATGCTGGTGTATTTGATGACGGTTCGTACGATGTCTGTAGCGACATTTTCTTCTACGCTCGTCGTATGACGCCTACCGCCTTTACTCAAGACTTGGTAGCGTTTGGTAACTTCTTTGAGTCACAGCGCTTCAAGAACTTCGTACCACAGAAGTTCCGCGAGCGCGTTGCATTCACTTGCGACGACGATCAGGTAACTGTTTACTTCCTCGTAGTTGACGCATTCGTGCAAGGCTACATCGAGTTCACTACCGATGTGACTATTCCAAGCTTGCCACCTGCAACTCGGAACAACCCAAACACGCCATTCACCATCCTGCCCGACGGAACTTTCTTCCTGTCGACTTTCCCAGGAATCGGTGGACCAACCAAGGACATCTGGGACGGTCACTACAACATCTGTATGGTGACTGTAAACGTGAGCGACAAGGTGGCTCCGATCAAGGTGCTCAACGCGCCTAACCGTACCATCCTCTGCACGGACAACGCGCTGCGTCAGCAATACGCTGACAACACGCAGCTCGACTTCGATGCTCCGTTGTTCAATGACCCATGTGGCTTCACTGTTAGCCTCACCGTCCTCGACGGAACTGGCAACTGTGGTGACGGTGTGATCCGTCGTCGCTTCCAGGCTACGGACAACAATGGTAACACGTCAGTTCTCTGTGAGCAGCGCATTACTGTGCTTCTCGAGCATGACTACACCATCCTGTTCCCGAACGATGTAGAGAACCTCAACTGCGGTAACGGCGTCAACCTAGCGGATACGCTTACTGATGACGACATCTCAGAAGATGGATGCGACCTGCTCGCTATCTCCTACACCGATCAGCGCTTCACTGCTGACGACGACGCTTGCTACAAGATCCTCCGTACTTACGACATCATCAACTGGTGTGAGTGGGACGGTGTATCTGACGCAGTACGCATCACTAACCCGACCTTCACTAACGCTGGACCACGCCTTGACGTAGTGGTTAATGCACAAGGCATCGATGATGTCCGCATCAACTTCACGCCAACAAGCATCCAGTCTGTAGGTCGCTTCGAGTACGTTCAGAGCATCAAGGTCTACGACGACATCGACCCAGTGGTAACTGTAGGCACTCCTGCGCCTTGTAACCCACTTAGTGTTGTTGACGACGTAGCTGGTCTCGGTTGCGGTTCAGGTGTATCAGTACCATTCTCGGTAACTGACAACTGTGCTGACGACTTCGACGTAACCTACTTCGTAGTGACTGGTGTAGACGACGCTAACGGCGACGGCATCATCACCACTGCTGAGCTTTCAACTGGTCTTTCTTACGACGGACTTGGTGACGGCGATCCATTCGGCACACTCACCAACGTAGGCGGCACATTCACTGTCAACGGTACTTTCCCACTCGGTACTAACGTACTGGTGGTAACTGTCGACGACCGCTGTGCTAACCTCGTAGAAGTACGCATTCCATTCGATGCTGAAGATTGCAAGCCACCAACGCCTAAGGCGCTCAATGGTGTAGCTATCGATCTGATGATCACCGGCATGGTACGCTGTGGTGTAAGCCGCATCGACAACGGTTCATTCGACGGTTGTGGCGACGTAACGCTTCTCATCAAGCGTAGCTCCGCTCCACGTTCGGCTGCCGATACTTCTATCCTGCTTACTTGTGCTGACCTCGGTTCGGTACTCGTAGACTTGATCGCTATCGACGAGTTCGGTAATGAGGACTTCGTACAGACGTACATCCTCGTTCAGGACAACCTCGGTGCTTGTTCATCGCCAGCTAGCCCACGCATCTCAGCAAGCCTCACTACTGACGGCGGCAACGGTGTCGGTGGAGCTACTGTAAACCTTTCAGGTGATGCATCAATGACTCAGACCACTACTGCTAGTGGAGCTGCAGGATTCGATGTAACTGCGGGTGGAGACTACACCGTATCTGCGCTGCTCAATGCAGACCCAGCCAACGGCGTAACCACTTACGACCTCTACCTGATCGGTCAGCACATCTTGGGAGTAACGCCACTGTCGACGTTCTCGCAGCTCACTGCTGCTGACGCCAACAACTCGGCTTCTATCTCGGCTTACGACATGACGGTTATCCGCCGCGTGATCTTGGGTCTGGATGCTAACTTCCAGAACAACACCTCATGGCGCTTCTTCGACGCTAACAACACCGCCTCGGAGGTTGTAAGCTTCAACGACGTTCAAGCTGCAGTTGCTGCTGACTTCCTCGCTGTGAAAGTGGGTGATGTTAACGGTACTGCTCAGGCTAACAGCCGTCAGGCACTCGCTCCACGTACTGTACGTGGTGAGTTCGCTCTTGAAGCAGCTGATGCTGTACTCGCCGCCGGTGAGACTGCAACGGTAGCCTTCTCGGCATCTGACGCTACTGCACTTGGCTACCAGCTCACCATTGAGTGGGATGCTGATGCACTTGAAGTAGTTGCTGTCAACGGCGCTGCTCACTCAGAGGCTGGCTTTGGTACTCACCTGCTCGCTGAGGGCAAGTTGACGCTGAGCCACGATGGTGAAATGGCCGGTGAGTTGTTCTCACTCGAAGTACGTGCGCTGCGCGACGGAGTAGCTCTTTCAGAGGTACTCGTTGCTGGATCGAGCGTGACTGCTGCTGAGGCTTACGGCCTCGACGGTGATCGTTCGGTAGCACTCCGCTTCTCGGGAGCCGACGCTGCTGCTGGCTACGCGCTGGAGCAGAACCGTCCGAACCCGTTTGCGGGTACTACACGCATTGCATTCACGCTAGCTGAGGCTGGCCAGGCTGCACTGACAGTGACTGACATTGCTGGTCGCGTAGTATGGCGTACAACTGGTAAGTTTGCACAGGGACGTACAGAAGTAGAGATCGCTGCAAGCGAGCTACCTGCTGCTGGCGTACTGAGCTACACACTCACTGCTGGTGACTTCACCGCAACGCGTAAGATGGTTGTGATCGAGTAATCGATCCGACCGCACTCAAGAGCCGATTTGTTTAGGTAAATCGGTTTTTGGGATGGCCTCTTCCCAGCTTCGGTTGGGAGGGGGCTTTTTTTTGAAGCACCCAGTCGAGATCATCGGCTGGGTGCTTTAGTTTTTGGCCAAGCCTAATCCAATTTGAAATGCCCCTAATTTTGAACTCATGGGAAGAATTTTAGCGATTGATTATGGTCGCAAGCGCTGTGGATTAGCTCGTACAGATGAGCTTCGACTTTCAGTCAATCCCTTGCCTGCGGTCGCAATTGCAGACTTATTTGAAGTTGTGGAGCGCATGCTGAAAGAGGATGCCGTTGAAGTAGTTGTCCTGACGCGTTCCACTCACCGAGACGGTACTGAGAATGAGGTACAGGCCGATATCAGTCGTTTTGCCGAAAGGCTGCAAAAGGAAATGCCTCAACTACAGATAGCCTATCAAGACGAATTCGCCAGCAGTCGAGAAGCCAGGCAACACCTCATTGCAACAGGTGTAGGCAAGAAAGCACGAAGTCAGCGGGGTGCACTCGACAGTGTGGCCGCAGGCATCATTCTCGAGAGGTACCTTCGCACCTCCGGAATTTGGTAGCCCACACTTATGATCCTTCCAGTCTATGCCTACGGGCAGCCCGTACTGATACGTCGAGCGAAAGACGTCGATGTTTCTGACGAGAATTTGCCCACGCTGCTCGCCAACATGTGGGAAACGATGTATCACGCCAGCGGAGTGGGCCTAGCAGCCCCGCAAGTTGGCAAATCGTTGCGCATCTTCCTCGTTGATACCGCCCAACTCGAACATGAGGAGCAGGAAGCCGGTGAGCCAGGGATAAAAGAAGCATTTATCAATGCGGAAATTGTGGAGGAAACAGGCGATGATTGGTCGTATGAGGAAGGTTGCCTCAGTATACCTCATATACGAGGGGAAGTCGAGCGGCCCCAGGAAATAACATTAAAGTACTTGGATGAAAATCTACAAGCTCATACCAAAACCTTTTCAGGCATTAATGCAAGGGTCATTCAACACGAGTATGATCATATCGATGGTGTACTCTTTGTCGACCGTCTCAAGCCGCTTAAAAGGAAATTGATTAATCGTAAGTTAGATAAGATTAAAAAAGGACAGGTAGAAGCTGACTACCGCCTGAAGTTTGCGGCCAGAGGCAGGTAGCTTATTTTCTGCCAAAATCAGCTGGAATCTCGCCCCAGCGCTTCGTGTCCCACTTCAGTATGGGATTGTTGTATGAGTTGTCCTTAAGCCACTGTTCACCTCGAGCAATAAGTTGGAGCAACTCCTCGGTCTTTGCAGAGCGCTTGACAGTCGTTTTGCATTTCTTTCTAGCTATCCAGCCCATTGCAATCTTCGAGTCGGTATAGATGGGCAGTTTTTCGAGCTGCTGTGCTTTACACCAGGCGAGGCCGTGAATGATCCCGAGAAATTCGCCGATGTTGTTGGTGCCTAGCGGGAAAGCCTGGTGAAATATTCTATCCCTGGTAGCCGTGTTGACGCCTTGGTATTCCATCTTGCCGGGGTTTCCACTGCACGCGGCGTCGACACTAAGGCTCGGCTTAATAACCTCAGGACTTAGCAGCTTCAGCGGTAAAGACGGTTCTTCGACAACTTTAGATGCCACCTTGCTGGCGCGGGAACTGCCGCTAGCCGGACTATTGCCAAACGCTGCTTTTGCTTGAGCTAAAGTTGGAAAGCTTTTGTGCCGTGCACTGGGAAAACCATGAACTTGTTTATATGCTTCAGGCCAAGAGCTATATATGCCTGGCTCAGCTCCCACCCAAACCACATAATACTTCTGCTTCTTCTTACTCACGCGCGGCAAAGTAAATGGATTCTGTTTTGCCGGGATGAGCTGCGTGCTACTAGGCTTATAGATGGGGCTGGGTGTTGTGCGGGGTTGGTATCGCAAGGTTCGCAAAAGGGTATCGCAAGGGGGGGCGGCTTCGCCGGTTTTGGCTTCGCTGTTTTTTGAGCTTCGCTTGTTTTTTGGCTTCGCCGTTTTTGCTGTTTAAGGGGCTGTTCTTGTGGCTGTGCGGGGGTGATGGTATCGCAAGGTTCGCAAAGGGTATCGCAAGGGGGGGCGGCTTCGCCGGTTTTGGCTTCGCTGTTTTTTGAGCTTCGCTTGTTTTTTGGCTTCGCCGTTTTTGCTGTTTAAGGGGCTGTTCTTGTGGCTGTGCGGGGGTGATGGTATCGCAAGGTTTGCAAAGGGAGGACGCAAGGGGGGCGGCTTCGCCGGTTTTGGCTTCGCTGTTTTTTAAGCTTCGCTTGTTTTTTGGCTTCGCCGTTTTTGCTGTTTAAGGGGCTGTTCTTGTGGCTGTGCGGGGGTGATGGTATCGCGAGGTTCGCAAAGGGTATCGCAAGGGGGGGGCGGCTTCGCCGGTTTTGGCTTCGCTGTTTTTTAAGCTTCGCTTGTTTTTTGGCTTCGCCGTTTTTGCTGTTTAAGGGGCTGTTCTTGTGGCTGTGCGGGGGTGATGGTATCGCGAGGTTCGCAAAGGGTATCGCAAGGGTTGGCAAGGGGGTGGCCTGACCACAATATTGTGGTCAGGTGGGGGCTGGGTGAGAAGCGAGAGGTGAGAGGTGAGAAGCGGGATGTGAGAAGCGGGAGGTGAGAGAGAATGTTCTTCAGCAAAACTTGTCAACAGCTCCTACCGAAGCGCGGGTAGCTACGCCAGGGTACACGTACCTTCCGCCAATCGTATGCGCTTACTGATTTTTCTGATGCTGATGGCTGCTGCAGCCGCCTTGCCTGCGCAGCTTCCGCTCGATAATGAGCGGGTGATTGTTAGCAACGCACTCAACATCAACACCGATAAACTCGACTTCAGCCCCAGCTACTTCCGCGACGGTATCGTGTATGTGTCTTCCAATGTTGAAGACCTTCGCTACAAGATTGAAGATGTAGGCACCGGCACCAACATCATGAAGCTTTGGAAAGCTTCCCGCAGCTTGAATGGTGCACTCTTCGACCCGCAGCCATTTTACGAAGAACTCAATAGCTCGCTACACGAGGGGCCAGTCACCTTTGATTCGAGTTATACGCAGATTTTTTTCACGCGCAATGACAACGCTAGGCGTAGCCGCAAACTCCGCAAGTCTCTCCGCCAACTCAACATTTATACAGCAGACCTCGTCGCTGGCCAGTGGCGCAACGAGCGGGAAGTGCCATTCAATGACGCCAGAGCAAACGATGCGCATCCTACCCTCAGTTCGGATGGCCAATTGCTCATTTTTGCCTCCGACCGTGATGGTGGTGTAGGGGGAATGGATTTGTGGGCCGTAGCCAAACAAGGAAACGTCTGGGGCAAGCCTCACAACCTTGGCCCTGATATCAATACCCGCGAAAACGATGTGTTCCCATTCTTGCATAGCGATGGGACCCTCTACTTCTCCTCCACCACTACATCCGCTAGCGCCAAGCAAGCCAACCTCGACATTTACTATAGTCGCCAAACGAACAGCAGGTGGAGCAGCGGCACCAATTTGAGCCCGCCGTTTAATACCGATCAAGATGACTATGGATTAATTGTAGGAGCGGATAATCTACGTGGATATTTCTCTTCAGATCGACCTGGAGGCCTCGGCAGTGATGACATCTACAGCTTCGAAATAATTCCGAAAACTGGTGATGGTCCACTTAATCTAACGGTACAGGTCAGTAATGCGCGCACTGGTGAAGCACTAGCAGGAGCCACATTAAGTTACATCTATACAGGCGACATCTCGCTTGCAGGTGCACTTCAACAAGGTTTAGTCAAGGGCTCAGCTGATGTCGGTCTGCAGCTCGTTGGCGGAAAGTCGGCCACAACAGACGCTGCGGGCAAGCGCACACTTAAGCTGGCGAGCGGCGACTACATGCTCAGCATCGAGAGCAAAGGCTATGCAAGCATACAGGTGCCATTATCCCTAGCAGCTAGTGATCTTACGCTGCCAATTGCGCTCGAGCCTCAAACGAGCTGTAGCAATTTGCAAGTAGTGGTGCTTGATGAGGTATCGCTCAATCCAGTACCTGGCGCTCGAGTGCGGTTTTCAGCACAACTCGCTGGCAGCGAAACCGACCTCAGTACAGACGAGCAAGGAGTGGCCAATTTTTGCGCTCCGTGCGAAGACATATTCGGCATCACCGCTACCCTTGGCTCCCAACTCTCTTCCCCTGCAGCCTATGATACCCGCGGCAGTGCATGTACGAGTGCAGCAAGCACCACCATGACGCTTTACCTGCGTAGTGCAGGCAGCTTCATCCCGGCTGATAACCCACTGGTCGAAGGCACGGTTATCCAGCTGCCCAGCGTATACTACCCACTCGACCGCTGGGAGCTGAGCGTTGGGGCTCGCAGTGACCTCAACCATCTGGCTATCATCTTAGATCGCTATCCAGGTATGCAGATTGAACTAGGTTCGCACACCGATGCACTCGGTCCGCGGCAGTACAATGCCGAATTGAGTCAACGCCGAGCTACTGAAGCTAAGCGATATCTCGTGCAAGAAGCAGGTATTGACGCCTCGCGAATCAGTGCCATCGGCTTTGGAGAGTCCCAACCGCGCAATCGCTGCACAGATGGCGTACACTGTAGTCCTGCTGAATACCGGGAAAATCGGCGGACGGAAATTAGAATCACCCACGTAGATAATCCCGTCTCTATCACAGCAGCCTTACAAGAGGCAGCAGCTCGGGGAATATCGGGCACCTACACTCAGGAATTACGACCTGCAGCACCTCGCCGCCTGAGTAGCACCTCTACTGGGAGCTACTGGGTGGTTGCGGGCACCTTTCAAGAAAATAGAAATGCCACACGCCGTCAGGCTGAGCTGGAGCAACTCGGCTACTCCGGCGTTACCATTGTCTCATTTGAAAATGTAAATGCTAAAGCAGTGGTGGTCGGCAAATTCACCCAATTGGCCGAGGCCGCTCAGTTTACACGTGCGCTCAAAGAAGCTCATCGCATCGCTGCCTACGTGAGGAGAGTCAACTAGCAACACGAAGTGCTCCGCCCCACCCAACCGAAGCTCCTTTTCGGGAACGTGCGGATAGGGTGGGGTGGAGCGGTAGGTAGAACTCCTGCCAGTGATGCTAGACCAAACCTTGCTCCACAGCAAACTTCACCAGCTCGGTGGAGGTATTGAAGTTGAGTTTGCGCAAGATGTTTTTGCGGTGGGTCTCCACTGTGTAGCGCGAGATGAACAGCTCGTCCGCGATGTGTTGCGAGGTGTAGCCCTTGGAGATCAAGTTGAGAATTTCCTTCTCTCGTTTGGAGAGTAGCAGACGCTTCTGGAAGTCGTCTTTCAACTCAGATCCATCGGGTTTGCGGCGAGCGCGATTGCTGCGCGCCATTTTGATCTCGGTGCCCACGTAGCGTTCTCCAGCCATTACAGTTTTAATGGCTTTGAGAATTTCTTCTCTAGAAATCTGCTTGAGCAGGTACCCACTACAACCCAGTTTGAGGGTCTCCCTTACGAGATCAGGGTAATTATAGGAGGTGTAGGCGAGAATCTTAGTTTTCGGAAACTTCGAGATTATCTGCTCGATATTGTCCTTGTAAGATTCTCCTGGAATGTTGAGGTCTAGCAGGATCACGTCGTAGCTCGAAGGCCAAGATTCCTGTAGTTGTTGGTAGCTAGGTGCGGTGGACGCTAGGTTGATGCCTTTCGCGTTGGCGAGAAGGGCCTGGAGTCCGGCGACGACAATGGGATGGTCGTCAACCACCGCTAGCCTGATGTCAGGCGTGCCAATCATGTGTAAGATATTTGCTGGTCAATGGCGGAATTAGAAGTACAAGTCTGCAACTCCTGCTAATGGCAGCAGGTGGAGTTGCCGGAGCGTATAGGTTTAGGCACTTCCGCATTTCCTGGGCACCAGCTTCAAATCGTACTCGCGTACATGTGTATTGTTTGTCATGGGTTTGGGTTTGTTCAAGGGAGCGGCTACAAAGATGTGACTCCCTGTAACACGTTACCAAATGTAGTCTACCTAGACCCGTATTGTCAAACGCTGAATGAATATTACCAGTTATTGCGCAATTACTGCCGTTCCGTCGCTGACGCTATGGAGGGAATTCAGGATTTCGCTACCCGTCCGGATGTCAAACACGCCACTCAGAGCCTCCATGACTTTAAAGTGCTGATCCTGGTTATAATCGGTGCTGCAGTCGCTGGCAATCACTGGATGTACTCCGAGGCTGAGCGCATCATAGGCCGTTGCGATGACTGAGCGCGTACCATTCAGGCCAGCGATAACGATATTGTCAATATTTCGATGGCGAAGGATGATATCCAACTCCGTCCGAAAAAAAGCAGACGGGCCGGTCTTGTCAACGATATAATGGACCGGCTTTACCTCCTCGATAACTTGGTGTCCCCACTTCGAAACTTGAAAATCTCCCCGCAACAACTTCACCCCGAGGTCGCGGATAAACAGCGGCACCAGCGCATCATTCTGCGTATCGGCAATCAGCGTAAACGTGCTGCCAACCAGCAAAGCACCTGCATCGCGGCTGCCATCGCAGAGCCTGATGAGACTTTCGACAAAAGAGCGACCAGCACTGAGGGTGAAGCCGCTGCGACGAAGGGCACCATCTGCGTGAAAAAAATCATTTTGAACATCGACCAGCACGAGTGCGGTGCGTTGAGGAGTAAGTGGTGGCTTCATAGGAAGGGCGAAATAACTTGTTTGGAACGCAGCCCGCTACCGGTTTTCGTCAGATTATCTCACAAATACTTCAAACCGATCTACTTCTTGCTCGCAGCCAATGCCTCGCCAGCGGCGCGTACGCTACCGTGCTGCCGCAGGGCTTCTCGTGCCTCGGCATCGCTCACGCCATAGTGCTCCTGGAGCATCTGCGACCCGCGCGACCATAGTTTATCATTAGAAAGCTGCATATCTACCATGCGGTTGTCGAGTACCCGGCCAAGCTTGATCATTACGCTAGTCGTCAGCATATTGAGCACGAGCTTTTGGGCAGTGCCAGCTTTCATCCGCGTCGAACCGGTCACAAATTCAGGACCTACCACTACTTCAACAGGATAATCTGCTTGTGCGGCAACGGGTGAATCAAGATTGCAGACAATACAGCCAGTTGTGAGGCCACCCTTACGTGCTGCCTGCAGACCTCCGACTACATACGGCGTCGTTCCCGAGGCGGCGAGCCCCACCACCACGTCGCCTCGCCTAGCACCAGCCGCTTGCAAGTCGCTCCAGGCAAGGGTCTCGTTATCTTCCGCAAATTCCACAGCGCGGCGAATGGCACCGTCACCACCGGCTATAAGCCCCACCACCATGTCGAACGGTACACCGTAAGTCGGCGGACATTCTGAAGCATCTAGCACCCCAAGCCTCCCCGATGTACCAGCTCCGATATAGAAGAGTGTTCCTCCGGCTGCAAGCGACTGGTGCGTCACGTTCACCAGTTGTTCGAGTTGCGGAATAGCCTTGGCAACTGCGCTGGGCACCTGCTGATCCTCCTGATTAATCGCCTCCAGCAATTGCCGCGTCGATTTACGCTCGAGGTGCCGGTGATTTGAAGCTTGCTCGGTGACTTTTTTCATGAGTTGGCAAGCTAGCTTTACCCAATGGTTCAGGCTATCGATAAAGATTACGCTTCCGCAAAACCCGAACTCGTTATCGGCGTGATGTCTGGCACTAGTCTCGATGGTCTCGATATTTGTGCCGTTGAGCTCTCTTTTGCCAATCAGCAGTGGAAAGCGCGCATAGTAGAATCAGCGACGGTGAAGTTTCCTGGAGTTTGGACGGAGCGCCTGCATGCAGCTTTCGCCAAAACCGCAGATCAACTTACCGAACTCAGCGAATCATTTGGTGACTTCATCGGCGCAGAAGTAGCGGGACTATGCGTGAGGAGCAAGCTAAATCCCTCACTCATAGCGAGTCATGGTCACACGATTCATCACCAACCCGACATCGGCTATACCTTACAAATTGGTGATGGGGCTCGCATTGCAGCTACGGCCCAGGTTCCTTGCGTCTCCAATTTTCGGATAGGTGACGTAGCACTCGGTGGGCAGGGTGCGCCGCTGGTTCCGATTGCAGATGCGTATTTGTACGGGGAGTATGAGGCTTGTCTCAACCTTGGTGGGTACGCTAATGTCAGCTATACCGGTGAGCAGGGTCAGCGATTGGCCTATGATATCGCGCCCGTCAACGCGCTGCTCAATCCTTTGGCGAATATGCTCGGTATGCCGTACGATCGTGCGGGGGCAGTAGCTCGTGGCGGCCAGGTGAAGCAAGAATTAGCCACTCACTTGCGCCAGCTTGCCTACTACTCTCAAGCTGCTCCCAAATCACTCGGGCGGGAGTGGCTCGAGCATCAGCTGTGGCCGCTGGTGCAGGCAGAGATTGATGCAGGTACGCGCACTGAAGATTTACTTGCCACGGCTACTTCACATATTGTGGAGGTGATTAGCGATGCAGTGCTGGCCTTGCCTGTTTCTAGCCATGCGGGGCTGCAGACGCGGCGTATTTTGATTACTGGTGGAGGTGCTTATAATACTTTTCTCATCGACAGCTTACGCCAAAACCTAACAAGCTCTTTAGAGGTGGTTTTGCCGAAAGGTGAACAAATAGAATTTAAAGAAGCCGTGGCCTTTGCACTCCTCGGAGCCTTACGCATGCGAGGCGAAACGAATATATTGGCCAGCGTCACGGGTGCTAGCAGAGACAGCTGTGGGGGAGATTTTGCTGAACCTCCGGCCCATTAAAGCCTTACCCTAAACCTATGAAAGATATTGCACAGCAAGTGGCCTGGGTGACAGGAGGCAGCAAAGGCATCGGGTATGGAGTGGCGGAAGCGCTCATTAAGCTAGGCGCCAAAGTTGCCATCTCTGCGCGTTCAAAAGAGGAAGTTGAAGCTGCAGCCGAACAACTGTCGAAGCAAGGAGCAGGCCGCGCCATAGGCATCACGTGCGATGTGCGCGATTTGCAGGCTCAGCGCAAAGCCGTCAAGCAAATTGTAAAAGAATTCGGCAACCTCGATGCAGTAGTCGCAAACGCCGGCGTGGGGCGATTTGGCAACATCAGCGAATTAAGTGCCGAAGACTGGCAAGCCACAATCGATACCAACCTCACGGGTGTATTTAATACTGTAAAAGCGAGCCTTGAGGAACTGAAGAAAAGCAAAGGTTTTTTGGTGACTATTGCCTCCCTCGCCGGCACAAACTTTTTCGCCGGAGGTGCTGCTTATAATGCCTCAAAATTTGGGTTAGTAGGCTTCACGCAGGCAGTCATGCTCGATGTGCGTGAGGCAGGTGTGCGCGTCTCGACCATCATGCCGGGCTCAGTGGCCACACATTTTGCTGGCCACACGCCCTCTGCGGATGATGCTTGGAAAATCCAACCTGAAGATGTTGGTCAACTTGTTGTCGACCTGCTCAAGATGCCGGCGCGTACATTGCCGTCGAAAGTGGAGGTACGCCCCGCTCAACCAAAATCAAAATCATCCTAAGCATGCAAATTTCTCTCAACCGCTTTCTTGCGCCAATACTCCTGCTCACCTTTTTGGCCACGGCTTGCGGAGGCACTGAAGCAGGCGACGCCGATGTGGAAGCCACAAGTGTCGATGCAGTCACTGGCTACATGGACCCAGTGTGCCAAATGAAAGTGAGTCCTGATGCTTCCATACGACACACGCATGAAGGCGTCACCTACGGTTTCTGCTCCGAGACCTGTAAAGAAGCTTTCGTGGCAGCGCCTGCTAGCTATCTCGCTGCGCTGGAGGAATAGTGCAAGAGGCCCCATTAAGGTTTTATGTGTTTTACTTCGACGACAACCTCGAAGGGGAGCATACCTACCGTATTGTACTCGATAATGAGGTGCCTCATCGCCTTCAGAAATATCAAGAGAGCGCATACGCTGGTGCCATGAGCTTAGGCAGAGGCTGGGGCCGCATTTACATACCGGAGGCAGCCCTCGATGAGTTTATGCGGCTCACCGGCAATCGCCTGGCACCCGAACCCGACATGTACGTCGATCCGGTGCCAGGCACACCAGCACGTGGCTGTTTGTGGTGGTGGTAGCGCGAGCTAGAGGGCGCTGTACTTGCGGGCGTACTCGAGGTGCTGCTCCAGAAAATCATCAGGATATTCAACAGCGATATCCACGACATTACCTGATTCGTTTTTCACCTCGACCAGGCGCGGATTGATGAAGCCGCCGTAGGGAGCCGAGTTAAGTTTGGCAGAACGCTCGAGCACCTCCTGGTGCAATTGCTGGTCTACCTGCACGCCATAATCTTCAACGAGGGCAGCACCAGCATCGTAATCACCTTCTGACTTGATGCGCTGAATCTCACGGAGCAATTCGCCGAAGTAGCCCCGCACCGCATCATAGTCATGGATTTTGAAGTAGGTCTTGCCGTCGCGTGTTAGCCGCTCGATTGCTGGCTTTGCACCAGGGCTTGCCTCCTGTTGCGCCCGCTTAAAGGCGTATGCTGCATTTAGCTGACGGTTGCGCATGTGGCTCTCTTCGATGACATTGCCTGGCTCTATGCGGCGCAGCTGAGTCATCATGCCGTTGCGGATATAGCTATCGTATTCAGCCATGCCTGCCTCCTCACTTTCAAGCAGTCCCAGCTCCACGAGCTTAGGATCCATGATGTAGTACAGGCCTACTAGGTCGGCACGTGCTTCTTCGAGTGTGCTGGCGTAGCTTTTTAAGGTTTCTTTAGGTGTACCAATTCCGGGATTGAGCTGACCCGAAGCGTGGCCAATTACCTCGTGCAAGGCAGTTCCCATTTTGTCTGCTACGGCGCCATGCTTTTTCACGCGGGCCACCTCGTCTTCATCATGCGCAAATTCCTGTAAGAATCCTGGCCCCGATGCATTATCGTAGGCTGAAATGATGTTGCCGAGGCTCACAGATTTAGAACCGTATTCTTTTCTAATCCAGTCTGCATTGGGAAGATTCACGCCAATAGGAGTTGCAGGACTGGCATCGCCTGCCTCACTGGCCACGGCGACGACTTTGTAGCTGACTCCGGTAACGTTTTCTTTCTTGTGCTCGTCCATAATGGGCGAGTTGTCCTCGAAATACTGCGCGTTTTCAGCTACCACGGCCATGCGTTCGGAGGCGTCGAAATCTTTGATTTGCACGATGTTCTCGTAGCTGCCGGTGTAGCCAAGCGGATCATTATAGACCTCGACGAAGCCGTTGATGTAGTCAATATCACCCTCGGTTGCCTCTACCCAAGCGATGTTGTAGTCGTCCCACTTCTTGAGGTCGCCCGTTTGGTAATACTCAATCAGAAGACCAATTGCTTTGCCTTGGGCGGGATTCTCCGCGTATTGCTGCGCCATCTGGAGGTGCTCGATAATATTCTCAATTGCTTCAGAGTAGAGTCCGCCTACTTTATACACTTCCTCTTGAAGCTTTCCATCTGGACCTTTCACCAGCCGGCTGTTGAGGCCGAGGCTCACGGGACGAGGATCTGACTTTTGCGAGCGGGCAGCATAATAAGCTTCTACTTCGGCCTGAGTGACACCAGGACCGTAGAAATTGACGGCGCTGCTGGCGACGAGATCTTTATTGGCATCGAGACTCACCTTTTTCGCATCTACGGTAGGATCGAACATGGCCGTGAGCGCTTCTTCCGGTAGCGAAGTACCGGCTTGATTGAGGAGCTTCTCAAAGTAGCGACGCGGCACGTCGAGTTTAAACTTATCCATCGAGTAGTGATGGTGGATGCCATTGGAGAAGTACACCTGTTTGGCATAAGTCTCAAGCTCTTTAAATTCTGGGGCGGTGCGATCGACTTGCTCGCTGGCCATAATTGCGTCGAGTGCTTTGCGAATGGGAATGTTGTAGCGGTAGTTTTGTGCGTAGATGATGTCGCGACCAGCCAAACCGGCCTCACTCAGGTGGTACACGAGCTGCTTTTGCTGGAGTGACAGCCTGTCCCAATCTGGCACCTGGTAGCGAACGATTTTCTTATCGGCAAAGGACTCCGTCTGCCACTCGAAGTCACTCTCGGCTTCGGTGTCGATGTCTTCGACAGGTGTTTCAGCGGTAGGTGGAGCGCAAGCCATGAAGAGGGAGAGGCTCAGCAGGTAGGCAAAGAGTCTTAGCAGGTTCATGCGTATTTAGCTTTGCCGAAATGTAAGAAATTGTGCTTAGGCAGGAGTAGGCTCGTTAAATTTGGCTAAATAGCTGTGCACTGCACTCACTACGACGCTGCCTTCGCCGACAGCACTTGCCACCCGCTTCACGCTGCCGCTGCGGATATCACCGACGGCGAAGATGCCTGGCGCGCTAGTTTGCATACCCGAGGCATTGACGGCAAATCCTGTTAGGACGAACTTATCCTTATCCAATTCTACCGTGCCTTCGAGCCACTCCGTATTCGGCACGGCGCCGATCATGATAAAGAGAGCTTTGCTAGGGATTATCTTCGACTCACCGGTCTTGTTGTCTCGCAGGGTGATTTGCTCGAGGTGGTCGTCGCCGCTGAGCGCTTCGAGTTCGGTATGTGTGAGTAGCGTAATTCGCTCATCGGAGTCGATTCTTTCGCTGAGGTAGCTGCTCATGGTTTCTGCAAGGCCCTCGCCACGGACGGCGATATAGGTGCACTGGGCGTAGCGACTCAGAAACATCGCGGCCTGTCCGGCAGAGTTGCCACCACCTATAATGACAGCGGTGGTATTGCGGCAAAAACGTGCTTCAAGTTCGGTGGCAGCATAGTAGACGCCCTGGCCTTCGTAGTTGGAGAGGTTGGCGATGGGCAGTCGCTTGTACTGCACACCATTCGCGAGGATGATGCAGCGAGCGCGCATGGTTTCATCCGCCTCGAGTTGCACCAACCAGTGATCGTCTTGTTTTTCGAGATGCGTGGCACGTCGCGGAGCTGCGATGCGCACGCCAAACTTGATGGCTTGCACCTGCCCCCGATACGCCAAATCGCCGCCAGAAATCCCCTGCGGAAAGCCGAGGTAGTTTTCGATTTTTGAGCTCGTACCTGCCTGACCTCCAATAGCGGTATCTTCAATGAGAACAGTGGCGAGTCCTTCACTCGCAGCGTACACGGCGGCTGCCAAACCTGCTGGTCCAGCGCCAATAATGGCTACATCGAAGAGTTTTTCAGCATCTACTCCTAGGTCGAGTCCTATGGCCTGTGCAAGCGTGCAGGGGTCGGGCTCGATGAGGGTTCGACCGGTTGCTGTCACCACTGCTGTTCCACTAGCAGGTAGTTCGCAGTTTTGACGCAAGTCGCGAAGGCCTTGGGCATCTTTCCTTTCTATGAAGCGTGCAGGAATGCCATTGCGCGTAGCGAACTCACGCAGGCGCAGAGCACTTCGGTCATCTTCTTCGCCTACGATTGTGAGGCCTCCTTCTCCTTGATTGATTAGCATTTTACGCCTTGCGGCAAAACTCGACACGACGCAGTCTGCCACTTCTGGGACTGTAGCGATGAGCTCGCGGAGTTCTTCAGGACTGAGTTCGAAGAGAATTCCATCGCTGGCGCCTTCTGCGGCGAGAAAGGTTTTCTGACCCATCAGCAAACCGAGTTCGCCGACAAAACTGCCTTCGGTTACACAGACCACCACGTGATCATCGAGCCGGTTGAGGATATTGACTGAGCCTGCATCGATGTAGAGGAAGGGGTGGGTGTCTTCTCCTACATCAAACAGGCGCTCGCCGGCTTGAAAACTGCGTTTGTGGCCTGCACAAACAAACTGCTCCCTGATGCTGCTGGAGACGGTGGGCCAGGCTACTTCTTCGAGACGAGTTTTGGGATCGGAGGTTTTGGGAGCAGCGGCCATACGTGCTACAACACCATAGCGGGCAGATAAGTCGCAGCGGCCTAGTGCGGAAGTCGGTGTGCGAGCTTGCCGTACGTATACGTACCTGCAATTGCGGCGCCTAAGACTACGCTGATGGGCCAAAACCCTGCTCCGAGCAAGGTGTACATCGGTCCGGGGCAGGCGCCAGAAATGGCCCACCCAAGTCCGAAAATGGTACCCCCGAATAGGTAACGCCGCCAGCCTGGATCTTTGTCTTCGAGCTTGATCTGCTCGCCGTTGATGTCGCGTAGCTCAAAGCGTTTGATGAGTTGCAGCACAATGATGCCCACCAGCAGCGCCGAACCAATGATGCCATACATGTGAAAGCTGCCGAAGCGGAACATTTCATATATCCTGAACCACGATGCAGCACCAGATTTGAGCATGGTGATGCCGAAGAGAATGCCGGTGCAGAAGAATAGAAAGTAGCGCATTGGGTATTACTTTACTGTAGTTGGAGCTGCCTCTACCAGCCAGGCTACCGCATCGCCGGGAAGGAGGTAGGGTAAGATAAAATAGGTCGCAACGAGCCCTCCGATAAAGAAGCCAACTACGGCGATTAAGCTGGGCAGTTGAAGATTGCTGAGTCCGGTGATGGCGTGTCCGGAGGTACACCCTGCTGCCCAGCGTGCGCCGAATCCGACTAGAAAACCTCCTAATGCTAAGACGACTAGGGCGAGCGGGTTGCTCCACGCCTGCGACCCGAACAGTTCTGCGGGCAGATATGCCTTGCCTGCGCTGGCAAGACCGTAGGATTGAAGTTCAGCAGCGACGGTGGGATTGATTGCTACGGGCGAATCTCCGTTAAGAAAAATTACAGCTATCGCGCCTCCTACTGCTGCTCCGAGCACGACTACGAGATTCCACCGCTGGCTTCGCCAATCGATGTCGAAGAACTTAGATTTGGATTGCGCGCCGCACATGGCGCAGAGGGTGCGCATGTTGCTACTCATGCCGAAGGTCTTGCCGCTAAAAAGCAAGATGCTCAGCGTAGCTCCGATAAGCGGCCCGGCCACGTACCAGGGCCAAGGTTGGAGGATGGATTGCATGGTGGGGGCTGGGTGTTGGGGGCTGGGGGCTGGGTGCTGGGGGCTAGGTGCTAGGTGCTAAACTCTCATTTGAGACCCGCGGCAGCTCAGTCTGCACAAGAGCCTTCCAGCCACCACGAACTTCAACTACATTGTGAATGCCTCGACTTTTAAGAATGGAGGCAGCTATCATGCTGCGGTAGCCACTCTGGCAGTGCAACTGAAACGGCTGCTGGCGCGGAAGCTCAGCGAGGTGCTGATTGAGGGCGGAGAGAGGTGCGGTTTTGGCGAAAGCTAGATGACCTGCTGCATACTCACCCGGCTTGCGAACATCAAAGGTAGGTACGGCAGGATCGAGGGCGGCAGCATCAACTACCGATACCGAATCTACCTTATTGCCCTCAGCCACCCAACGCTCGACACCACCTTCGAGATAGCCAAGGGTTTGGTCGAAGCCAACGCGCGCAAGCCGCGTAATCACCTCCTCCTCCCGCCCCTGGGGAGAAACCAGCAAAATGGGCTGATGAACGTCCGCAATCAAGGCCCCCACCCAGGGAGCAAACCCACCATCAATTCCTATGAAAATGCTGCGCGGTATGTGAGCCTCAGCAAACTCCTCCCGACCGCGCACATCGAGCACTATTGCTCCAGTTGAATTGGCAAGCTCCTCAAATGCAGTGGGATCGAGCGGGCGTGTGCCGCGTGCAATTACCTCCTCGACATCCTCATAACCCTCCTGATTCATGCGCACATTAAGGGGAAAAT
This sequence comes from Saprospiraceae bacterium, assembly GCA_965213735.1. Taxonomy (GTDB): domain Bacteria; phylum Bacteroidota; class Bacteroidia; order Chitinophagales; family Saprospiraceae; genus CALDTK01. Next base: position 1,909,027 of record CBDCAB010000006.1, on the reverse strand, counting down.
AGGCTGGGGGAGTGGTGAGACCATCAGTGACCTCAGCTATAAACTCCTCGCGCGTCATGTTTTGCCGCAAGGCGTAATTGTCCTCGAGCTGGCCACCAATGCTACCTACCGTTTCTGAACTCATGTTTTTGCCACAGGCCGAACCAGCCCCATGCGCTGGATACACGAGCACTTCAGGGGCCAAAAGCATAATCTTGTTGCGAAGACTATCGTACAGCATGCCGGCTAAGTCTTGCTGCGTCAGCTCGTTGGCCTTTTGCGCAAGATCAGGGCGGCCCACATCTCCCAAAAACAAGGTGTCACCACTGAATAACGCGTAATCATTGCCGTCTTCATCACGCAGCAAGTAGCACGTGCTTTCAAGTGTGTGACCTGGGGTGTGGAGCGCGATGAGCGTGATATTGCCTACCTTAAATGCCTGTCCATCCTCGGCCTTAATGGCTTCAAATGACGTGTTGGCGCCAGGGCCATAGACGATAGGTGCACCGGTTTCGCGAGCAAGGGTGAGGTGGCCACTTACGAAGTCGGCGTGAAAATGAGTTTCGAAGATGTACTTCAACTTCACATCGTCGGCCTGCAAACGCGACACGTACGGCCCAATCTCGCGGAGTGGGTCGATGATAGCTGCCTCGCCTGCGCTGGTGATATAGTAAGCACCTTGTGCTAAACAACCGGTGTAAATCTGTTCGATGTGCATGCTGATGAGATAAGTGGTGGAATGGCTCAGGAGCGCTCTTCTTGTTGGAGAGCCCGCCACTGTTCGGCTGTATAGCCTTGCCGAGCGATGAGCCGCTGCATTTCGGTAGGCACACTGCGCCCGTCGAGGTGGTCGATGACTTCCGAACTGCGGACAAACATGTAGTCTTCGGTGATGAGTTTGCCAATTTCTCCGTGCAGTATAACGTCACGAGCAGGACCTATGGCTCCGCTGATGATGACGCGAATGCCCATAGCTTGCAACTCGGTGATAATCTTGGCGAGCACGTGTTGAGCGGTAGAGTCAATGTAAGTAATCGCCTCACAGTTGATAACCACCACCTCGAGTTGACTGCCGCGTCTAAGCACCCGCTCCATCAAAGCATCCTTGAAGTAGCCTGCGTTGCCAAAGAACACAGGTGCATCGAAGCGAAACATGAGCACATCGGGGCGCACCTCGACCTCATTGCGAAAGCGGTCGACATTGCGGAAGTAATCTGTACCCTTGACGCGGGCTACTTCGGCGATGTGTGGCGTTGAGTCCCTATAAACGGTGTACGCTAGGCTGAGGAAGATGCCGGTGATGATGCCTTCGACCATACCTACGAGCATGGTGGTGAGGAAGGTGACGCCAAGAATTGTTGCTTCCAGGCGATCGTCGCGCCACAACCTTGCCGCATAGCGCACGTCGATGAGCCGAAAAACTGCTGCCAGGATGATGGCCCCGAGCACCGCGTTTGGCAGGTAATAAAACAGCGGCGTGAGGTAGAGCAGTGTAATGGCAATGACAAGTGCACTCACAAAGGCGGCAACACCGGTTTTGGCGCCAGCCTCCCCATTTATAGCTGAGCGCGAAAAGCTAGCCGTGGCGACATAACTCGAAAAGAAGGAGCCAATCCCATTGCCAAGACCAATGGCGATTAGCTCTTGATTGGGATTGATCTCGCCACCATAGCGATCTTGCAGTGAGCGGGCAATCGAAATTGCTTCTGTATAGCCAATCAGCGCGATGGTAAATGCCAGCGGCACGAGCGGACGCAAAAGCCCCGTATCAAGCCCAGGAATGCTAAAGCCAGGCAGACCATCGGGAACATCTCCTACTATCGGCAAACCTGTATCTGCCCATCCAGTCAAGAACACGACAAGCGTACCTAAAGCCGTAGCCACGAGCGCAGACGGGATGCCTTTGCCGTAGCGGCGCACCACGATAACGAGCGCGATAGTAGCCAGCCCGAGTAGCAAGGCATAGAGATTGGTCTCGCTGATATGCTGAATGGTGGCAATAGCAATCTCGTGGAGGCGGCTGGCATTGGGGGTGCGGATGCCCAGCACGTGTTTGAGTTGACTAAAGCCGATGATAATTGCCGCTGCACTGGTAAATCCGCTGACTACTGGCCGCGAAAGGAAGTTGACAACAAAGCCGAGCCTGAAGATGCCCATGGCTACCTGCATGCTGCCCACGATAAGACCGAGAAAGACAGCTGCTACAGCGTACTCGCTGGCGCCGGCGAGGCCAAGTGTGCCAAGGGCAGCGGCCACCAGCAAGGAATCCATTGCGACTGGACCGACGGCGAGTTGCCGCGAAGAGCCCATGATAGCATAGACGAGTTGCGGAACGAGTCCAGCATAAAGTCCATAAACGGGGTCGAGGCCGGCAATCATAGCGTAAGCCATACCCTGGGGAATCAGGAGCACACCCACCGATAGCCCGGCCATGACATCGCTTCGCAGCCACTCCTTGCGGTAGTTCGGCAACCAGTTGAGCACTGGGACGAGACTGGAGAGTTTGCGGGGCTTCATGGTAAGGGCTGAGGCGAATTGTTATGTCGCAAGTGCGGCTGCTGGATTAGCTATGCTTTTGCAAAGATCGTAATCCTATCTTTAGAGTGGGAAAAGGCCCTAGCCAACATTTCACTTCAATATCTCGACCCAAGTGCGGACTTGGCCCTCTAGCAGCTCGATGTGGCGTAGGCCGGGCAGGGAGTGACTTACCACAAATTCCTCCTTGCTGGCATCAATCTGGAAAAACGTGCTCGGACAAATGTGGACACTGTGAATGCCTACCTGCGTACTCCGCGCGGCGTGGTAATGTCCGCAGAAAACGTGCACAGGTTTGCGTTGACTAAACAACAGCTTGTAAAGCTCTTTGCCACGATCTTGTAGAGCATATTTTTTATCCATGTAAGGCACTCCCATGTGCAGTGGCGGATGGTGCATAAACACGAGTATGCGGCCGCGGGCATTGTCGAGGTTGAGCTTGAGCCAATCGAATTGATCTCCATCTATATAGCCTTTGGCGGTATCGAGAAATAAGCATCGGTCGAGGCCAAAATCGCGGCGGAAGTAAAGTTCTTCTCCGATCATTTTATCAACGCCTCCACACACTTCAGCCACTGTACGCGAATCATCATGATTGCCAGCGATGGCCGCGAAAGGCACCTCTGCCAGCTGTAGCCTCGAGCAAGCGTAGCGCACGTCTTGCAGCCGCGGTTCTTTAGCGGAGTAGTCGCCCATCAGAATCACGAAATCGGGATGTAGCTCGCGTATTCTACTCACCGCCCGATTGAAATTGACTTGCGTGTCGACCCCATTCGTCTCAGCTGGTGTGCTGGCAATGTGCGGATCGGCGAGTAAGGTGATGACCATAGATGTGGGTGAATTGTACAGGTTGAATGTCAGCCAGCTAGTCTGGGTTGAGGTAGTTATCTAGCCAAGCCACGCGTGCGGCAAGCCAATCAACGTCATAGCGAAGGCCGACAAAAGTGGCATCAGTACCTTCCTTACCCTTACGACTATCGAGCGCGAGGTGTCGACCAGGCTGTGAAAGATCACTTGGTGCTAGCAGTTGCAGCTCCCCAAAGCGGCTGTTCAGGTGAGTGAAAAGGCTGCTGTTTTGCACAGGTACGAGAAGCATATTTTCAGCAGAATCCACTGCGCCCATTGAAACTTGTGCACCAGTTGGGGTTATGCCTAGCACAAACATGCTCAGCAATGCAAACGTCGCCTGAAGTTTTGGCGAAAGCCTCACACAACGAAGGTACGTGCACCAACTTGAGCCTCTACATTCGCCCGCAAATTCCATTTTCATGCGTCAACGCGTCATTATCCATTCTGTTAAGCCTGAAATTGAAGGCGGTCGATACTACATCAAGCGTGTGCCCGGTGAGCGGGTAGAGGTGACGTGTACGGCATTTGGCGATGGTCACGACCACATGCGGTGTGCGCTGCGCTACAAGCACGTCGACGATAAAAAGTGGCAAAGTGTGCCGATGCTCGAGTATGAGCCAGATCGCTGGGTGGCGGGCTTTGATACGAGCAAACAGGGCTTTATAAAGTATGAAATTGAAGGCTGGATCGACCCGCTGCTGCACTGGTACGAAGGCTTCAAAAAGAAAGCTGCTGCAGGACAGCATATGGCCGTAGAGCTGCAAATTGGCCAGCAGTTGTTCGATAAAGTTGCTGCTCAATCGAGTAAATCGGTAGCTAGCGAGCTCAAGAAATTAGGTGCGTCCTTGGTGAAGGATGAGCGCTATCCAGAGGCGGTGCGGGAGGTAATGAGTCCAGCTTTCGCCAAAACAGTAGACGCCAATCCGCTGCGGCGTTATTTAACTGTTTACGATAATAATCTGCGGGTACGGGTGGGCAGACCGAAAGAATTATTTTCGAGTTGGTATGAATTATTTCCACGAGCAGCAAGTCCTGATCCTTCACGTTCTGGTACATTTAAAGATGTTGAGAATTTGCTACCGCGTGTAGCTGAATTGGGTTTTGATGTACTCTATATGCCGCCCATCCACCCAATTGGTGAAAAAAACAGAAAAGGCAAAAACAACAGCACCATTGCTGAGGAGGGTGAGCCAGGAAGTCCTTGGGCGATCGGTTCGAAAGATGGTGGACATACTGCTGTCGCGCCCGAACTAGGAACCCTTGCCGATTATAAGCGCTTAGTTAAAAAAGCAAAGAAAGAATATGATATAGAAGTAGCACTCGATCTGGCCTTTCAGTGTGCACCTGATCATCCCTGGGTGAAGGAGCATCCAGCCTGGTTTAACTGGCGGCCTGATGGTACGATAATGTATGCCGAAAATCCACCGAAGAAATATCAAGATATTGTGCCACTAGATTTCGAGTCAGACGACTGGGAGAATCTTTGGCAGGCACTGCTCGATGTGGTGCTTTTCTGGAATAAACAAGGTATTAAGATATTTCGAGTTGACAATCCACATACCAAGTCTTTTCGGTTTTGGGAATGGTGCATCGCCCAGGCTCATGTGGTAGATCCCGACATCATCTTTCTAGCTGAGGCCTTTACCCGTCCTGCCGTAATGCTGGAATTGGCCAAACTCGGCTATTCGCAAAGTTACTCCTACTTCGTTTGGAGGAAGTCTCCTTACGAGATGCGGCAATATGTGGAGGAATTACAAGCTGGCGATTTGCGCGAAGTGATGCGGGCTAATTTTTGGCCTAATACGCCCGATATTCTGCCTCATGAATTGATGGGCGAAGGCGAGGGCTACTTCATGCTGCGGCTCGCTTTGGCGGCTACACTTTCGAGCAACTTTGGCTTGTACGGACCAGCCTATGAGTTTATGGAAAATGTCGGTGCCGATACCGGTAAGGATGAGTATCACAATTCCGAGAAATACGAGGTGCGGCATTATGATTGGGAGCGCCGCAATCGACTGACTTATTTCATGACTCGGCTCAATCAAGTACGTCGTGAGAATGCTGCTCTGCAGACGAGTTACAACACCACCTTTACGAAAACCTCGAATGAACGGCTGCAGAGCTACGTGAAGGTGAGCGGCCAGAGCAGGGTGTGGTGTGTCGTTAATTGGGATGCGCACGCTCCGCAAGCAGGCTGGGTCGAAACACCGTGGGAAGCACTAGGCGTAGCATGGGGTACGCCGCTGCGTTGCCATGATCAACTCACGGGTGAGACCTACGTGTGGCAGGGTGATTGGAATTTCGTCGCTTTAGATCCTAACCGATGGCCGATGCACTTGCTGGTGGTGGAGGTGAGTTGAGCCTGATTCAGGGATAACCCAATTCCATGTCGAGCCATTCGAGTCGGGCGAGCAGCCAAGTTTCTAGGCGATTGAGCCCATCTGCACCCGCCTCCAAGCGCTGCCAGGTACTGCCTTCGCGCGCATAGGCGCCACTGTCCGCGAGTTGTGTATAGAGGGAGCGAATGCGAGTCAGCAGTGATTCGGTACTCCAGATCGTCTCTCTCAATTGACGGTATCTCCTGCTGCACGCTAGGGTAAATCGTTGTTGAGGGTCGCGCCAGAGCAATTGAGTTAATTTGTTTTGGCGAAAGCCTTCAGTTTCCAAACTCGGAAATCCCCTAAAGTCATTCCCTAATCCTGCATCTAAATCCCATGGCGCTACAAACATCTGCTCACCTGTATCTCGTCGACACCAGTAGACATTCTTGCCTAAATTATCTTGGAGCCGGGCCAGGTTGACAAATAGAAAGTAATCTATCAGATTCGGCATCTCCAAGAGGCTATCGAGTGAAGCATAGGCGCTTGAACTATCTTGCATAATTACTACCTCAGTCAGACCTTGGAGATCTTGCCAGTCACTCATCTTACGTGGATACTTCCACTCATATCCGTCGTATTCTAAAGCTCCGGCTGTAGGTGATAAAAGTGTGTCGAAGGTGGTGGTTGGAGTATAAGCAACCGAGCGAGCTAAGGTCCCTCGCACAAGATCATTTCTATTCTTCTTCAGCTTTAACTGCTTGCGATCTACCTGCTCCATGAGTCCGTAGATGCCTTGGTATTTCCCATTGACGAATACCTCTACATGCTGTGCTCGAGCTCCAGCTAAGACTCCAGGTTTGTCAGCATGATAATAGAGCTCATGTGTATCCACCCACAAGTTGTGCAGAAACACCGATCTCAGCCGCAGCGGTTCGTTATATAATGCATCCAGCACCCAATCTCCATCAGACCGTAGCCCGGCAAACGGAGCATCGACTTCAGTATCATCAGTAGGACTGACACGTAATTCGATGTCGTACGTTTTCTTCGGATAAAGCAAAGACGTATGCCCTCGCCACTCTATACCTGCAAAATATTCTTCAATAGATCTATTTTCATCAATATACTTTAGCTGAGCAGCGACCTTGGGATAGACCACAATAGCTGTGTCTGTGGTAATGCTCAGTAGTGGCAGAGGGCTTTTAAAGAGTAGATAGTGTGTTCCAGAAGAAGAAACACCGTAAAGTGTCGAGCTAGCAGCTGGAGTGGAACGTGTAGTTGGATCAGTGACATTGGTTAAATCGCCTATTTCTGATGATATAACTTGACCGATATTCAGTTTAGCTGTTTGGGAAACTAAGGCAAAATTTTGTACTGTGTCTACAAAAGCATAAACTTGCTGTGCCTGTGAAGGTAGAGCGCTAAAGCATGTATGCAGGTAGAGCGCTAAAGCGGCTAGACCCTGCGCTTGAAGAGCTGTGCCACCGAGTAGGAGCTTTAGCATAGAGAGGAGGTTGCTCAACACCTCCGCAAATTATGTGCTAAAACAATAGCCGCGCTGACTGCACGCCAGCGCCTCCCCACGCACCAGCGCACGTGACCTAGGCAAGAAGAAGAGCGAGTATGCTGTGGCTGGAACTTTTAAAGCCTGGATCATTGATGCCGATGAGCGCCTGCTCATGTGGTTTAGCAAGACCGGTCAACTCCCCGTGTTCGCCAGACCTCACCTTTCCCTTAGCAGCTATTTGGGATGGAGATGCACGCAAGGCTTGGACCCGTGACCTAGTGATGGGTGAGGGCCAGTCGCTTGGGGTGGTGGATTGCACTTTCGTCAAAACTCGTGATGCCTCTAGAATTCGGGATCATCGGTAGCAGCAAATTTATTTACTTGCCAAACCACCTCTACCTTATCTTCTTGCAGTGCAGCAAAGCGACAACTCAACAACGACTTCCAGGCCTGATGCTCACGCTCAGGCGCGTATTCAGATATTGGAAACGCAACTCGCCGAGGCTCGAGCAAAACTTGAAGCTGTTGATGCCAATCCCCAACTCGGTATTTGGATTTGGCAAGACATTTCTCAGCCTTACGTCATCGCCTCTTCAGGTCTGCGAAAGATCTATGAACTAGCACCTGGAGAAGGTCCAGTGGAGGCAAAGGACTTACTTGGCCGCCTTCATCCGGATGAGGACTTAGCTAGCTTGGCAGCAGGCTACAGCACTCCTGGAGATTTTGAGCAGGAATTTAGAATTCTAATAAATGGCCAAACCAAACATGTACGCTCCTACGGTACCAACTATATTGATGAAGCGGGAGTCACCTCCCTGCGCGGTACCACCAAGCTTATAGAAAAAGAGTATAGCCTCACCCAACAGCGAGATCAGCGCCAATCTGACTTAAATCGTGTGCTCGATGCTGGCGGCATTACTCTTTGGAAATGGCCAAGCATGGGGGATTCTCACCTGAGCTTTGGCGAAAAGATTAGCAGCGCCAACATTGTAGGAGTTGGAGAAACATTCGATGCCTGGAAAGAACATATCCATCCAGATGATTTAGCCGTATTTAAAGAAGCGCTGCAGACTTCCACAACGAAACCATCACAGTTTCAGGTACTGGTTCGCTTTAGAGCCGATGAGTCTAAGCCCTATTTATACCACAACTGCAAAGGAGAATCAAAACAGCTAGCATCGGGTAAATTAAGTGCTTCCGGAACATTAGTTAATGTTCACGAATTAACTCGCCTCAAGCATGAAGCCTCCTTAGCTTATGATCGTTTGGCTCGGGTAGTAAGTGGTGTGGATTTAGGAATTTTTGAATGGGAGATTGGCAAGAAAGAGCCAAACTTTTTAGCAGATCAATTGTGGGAGATTGTAGGCTATGCTGCACCTCGTGAGCAGATTGGCCTCGACTTCATTAAGAGCATCGTCCATCCCCAGGACATCGCGCGTACAACACTGGACCTTACGAACTGCTTGCTACAAAGAGGACCATGCTCTACGGATGTTCGTCTTCAAAAAGTGAGTGGAGAATTCTGCTGGTATGAGGTACATGTTGTTACCACAGGTGGAGATGAGGAGCCACTGCGCCTCACAGGGGGTATACGAAACATCGATGGCCGTAAGAGCTTAGAGAGACGTGCAACTGAGGTTTCGGAGCGACTGAGTTTAGTCATCACGGGCGCTCAAGGCGGAGTTTGGGATTGGATGGATGTGACGAAGGACGAGATCGTTTTCTATGATGACTTTACGAAGTTGTTGGGCTACACACAACAGGAAATCGTGCACTCGAAAGATTTTATATTTACAATAGTTCATCCTGAAGATAGGAGTATAATTGAGCACGCACTTACTCAAGCATTCGAAACAGGCGAAAATTATGGATGCGAATTTCGAATATTGTTCAAAGGACGCGGCTACCGGTGGGTAAGTTCAACCGCTGCTGTTGTTCTCGATGCCAATGGACCCGGCGCACACCGCTTAACGGGATTTATCATCGATATTCACGAGCAACGTCTAGCGGAGCAGCGGCTCGAGGAATCCAATAAGCAACTCAACCAATTTGGGTATATCGTTGCACACGATTTGATGGCTCCGCTGCGCCACATAGAAGCATTCTCTGCATTACTGCGTGACGATCATCGTGAGCAGCTAGATGAGGAAGGCAAAATGTTCGTCGATACAATTATTAAAGCTAGCGATGAAGCTACCAAAATCATTGAAGCTTTGCTGGAATACGCTCGAACTGGCACGAACGCATTAGCAATCAAGCAGGTCGACCTTAATTTGCTTATTAGAGAACTCCAGTCGATCTTCAACATTGAGGACGAATACAAAGAGATCGAGTGGCAGGTGGGTGCCCTCCCAGCCATCGAAGCAGATCCCACCCAAATGCGGATGCTTTTTCAAAACCTCGTCGGTAATGCAGCTAAATTTTCCCGGAATCAGTCGCAGCCTCTCATCACGATATCAGCAATAGAAGATGGTAGAAGCGACAGCTGTACAATCGAGGTGCGTGACAATGGCGTCGGATTTTCGCCCAACAAAGCAAATTCGATCTTTGAAGTCTTCGAGCGCGCTCACTCTAGCGATGAATTTGAAGGCATGGGATTAGGTTTGGCCAATGTCGCACGTATCGTTTCGCGCCACGGCGGGTCCATTCGTGCGCATGGCGAAGTGGGTGTGGGCGCGACTTTCTGGGTGACGCTACCAGTTCGACAGCAGTGAATCAGGCTTGCTAACAAATTGGTCTCATCTCAAGGAGCACAAGGTCCCATTATGCAGGCAGGAATTACCATGTTAGATGACATCGCCAATGCCACAAATTTGATTTTGCTGTCCTGTATCATAAGTGCCACCTTTACCCTAGCAAAAATACAGGCGAATCACCCCCTAACATGGATCAAGCTACTTCCACCAAGCCGAAGGATAAAGTCTTCACGGAGCAGAATAGCGGCAACCACAACTTCGAGTTCAACGCTAAAGTCGTGGCTGTCTTTGACGACATGGTCACGCGTTCTGTGCCCTTCTATCTTGAGATGCAACGGATGATGGCCGAATTGGCCAACGATCTGGTACCGCACGGTGGAAAAGTGTATGATCTCGGCTGTAGCACCGGCAATACCTTGATCAGCCTCGACAGCCAGCTCGATTCTTCCATTGCTCTTATTGGTATCGACAGCAGCAAAGAAATGGTGCGGCAGTGCCAGGCAAACCTGCAAGAAGTTGCGCAACGCCGACCGCTTACCGTGGTTGAAGGAGATATTGCCAAAGGCGTTGATCTTGAAGGCGCTTCCCTCGTTGTGCTGTGTCTGACCATGCAATTCATACGACCTATTCATCGCGAGCGGATGATGAAGTCTATTTTTTCTCAGCTCGCACCTGGAGGCGCAGTAATTCTCATTGAAAAGGTCCTTGGCGAATCATCTTTATTCAATCGACTGTTCATCGACTATTACTATAACTTTAAGCGCCGCAATGACTATTCAGATATGGAAATATCGCAAAAGCGTGAAGCTCTCGAGAACGTCCTGGTGCCCTATACACTGGAGGAAAATCTAGAGCTGCTGCAAAAAGTTGGCTTTAGCACCATCGAGGTCTTCTTCAAGTGGTACAACTTCACAGGGTTGATTGCCAAGAAAACAGACGCTGCAAATGGTTAAGCTCGGCAATTTCTTCTTCAAGTATCGTAATTTACTCTTCCCGGTATTCTATGCGCTACTTTTTGTTCCTACTTTACCCATTCTAGCTGATTGGCGCATAGCCGTAGTTATTGGTGTGCTCATTACGCTTCTTGGACAGCTTGTGCGAATGGTAACTATTGGACTTGACTACATCGTCCGTGGTGGTCGCAACAAACAAGTTTTCGCTGAAGGTCTAGTAACCCAAGGTCTTTTTAAGCATTGCCGCAACCCCATGTACGTCGGCAACGTGCTAATGATTTTAGGCATGTCGGTGGTGGCTAACAACCTGTTGTTCTTGCTGATTATGGTGCCGCTATTTTTCTTTATCTACCAGTGCATCATCCGCGCGGAGGAGCATTATTTGCACGCTAAATTTGGCGAAGAGTTTGATGCTTACACTGCAAGGGTGCCACGCTGGGGGATACGCTTCGCTGGCCTTGGCGCCACCCTGCGAGCTGCATCATTCAATTATAAACGAGTTCTGCTCAAAGAGTATAATTCCACCGCCGTCTGGTTGGGTGCGACAGTCTTACTCGTTGCCGTACACATCTATCGCAATGAAGGTAGCTACATGCTACAAGATCATTCTTTTGCACTTTATGTGGCTGCAGGATTAGTACTGTTGAGTTATCTCCTGATTCGATACTTGAAGAAATCTGGTATGGTTCGTAGCTAATTATCGGCACATCGTCGGGTACCACCCAGCATTGCCCCCCAAACAGCAAAAACGGCGAAGCCAAAAAACAAGCGAAGCTCAAAAACAGCGCAGCCGAAACCGGCGCAGCCGCGCACCTAATCCTCCATCTCCGCTTCGGCAGCAAATTCTGCTTCTTTTCGCGTGGAATTGGTCTCGGCAAGGAGTGCTAGCAAATCTGCATCAAGGGACTCTTCTTTGGGAGCTTTAAGGTAATCTTTCATTTTATCCCAGACTAGTCCACGTGACTGTACAGCTGCGCGAAGTAAGCGACGCCGCTTTGATAGCTGTTGGCGCTCATCTTCATCTAAATTTAGCTGTCGCTGTTCCGGAATTAAGGTCCAATGCTGAGCGATGAAGTTAATCTCGGGCCAAGCAGGCTCCTCCGGCAGGTCGGTTAGATAGGTTTCATCGAGACTCTCTAGATAGGCCGTCACAGCACGTCGTAAGGCGAGCAAACTCGCAAAAGTAGGTTGCGCTGGCTTCGGAACATTGAATACCAGAATACTCATCGCATCATCGAGTGCTGCAATAGCAACAGGAAGACACTCACGATTGTCAACGGCATGCACATAGTGAATCATCGGATAGGCCATGTGGCGACCAGTATGCATCAACAGGTCGTCGGCTAGCGCGTGACACACCGCACCAAACTCTGAGAAATTTCCATTGTGGTACTGGCCGGCAAGTATTTCTGCAGGAGTAGAACCTAGGTTGCTGATGGCTCTGGAAAGCTTGCGCTGAGCCACCACAGCACTTACCAGATTGACAACATAAGCGATACCAAGGCTCGACACCACCAAGCCACTAATAGCCATGATGACGGTAAAGATTTGCCACTTTACCCCTTGTGGCACAAAGTCGCCAAAGCCAGCAGTGGTGAGGCTCGCCCCGACGAAATAAAGTCGGTTTAGCCAAACTGACCCTTGCTCGCTCGCATTAGCTAGCGCCACTGATGATGGGTCGCTCGATAGCACCAGCGTCATCGCCACCGTCAGCCCAAAAAACCATGTCCCAAACAGACTCAGCGTCAGGAACATGTGTGAGTACCTAGCAAAGTAGCTCAGCTTGTGCTCCTTCTCGCCATTTTTACTGGTACGCGCCGCGTCGATATTGAATGATACGAGCATATTTACAAACCGCGTCACTACAGTTGTCAGCGGCCCACCACCATGCATAGACAGCGTGGTCATAAATACATCTATCATCACCAAGGCGTAGAGTGCAATACCTAGGACGAGAATAATTATTTCGGCTGTGCTCATCCTAAGGAGTGTAAATTCATGTAGAGGACAACCTCATCAGCTATGCGCATGTTCAAACATTTATTGTTGAATTATTCTCAATTGATTACTTTGTCGGAGGTTTTCGAGTAATGAACGCTAATATGGGACGAATTGTCGGAGTTTTTGCCACCTTGGGGATTGCTGGTTTTGCCATTGCCTTGCCGCTGGTGTTTCGCCGCTCAACAGGAAAAGCGGGGGCATCTCGTCGAGCTTTGGCTGCTGATGACGTGTTTTACGAAAGTGCCAATAAGCCGACCTGGGCACCACCAGCCTATGCTTTTCCGCTTGCCTGGAGTGTTAGTACCTTGTGTTTGGCAGCAGCTTTTCAATACTTAGCCTTTCGGCAAAACCACCCGCGCCGCCGCGAACTACTGACCTATCTTGGGCTCCATGGCCTTTTTTATGCCTCCTTTCCAAGGGTGTATTTTGATGAAAAGAGTCCGGTGCTTGCTGCTGGATGGACGTTAGCAGATTTTGCTATTTGCCACCTCGCATTTTACCGCACGCTGGGCATCAACCGCAAACTAGCAGAGGCTTTTGTGCCAGTGAACCTCTGGCTCACCTTAGCCGTACCACTTAGCCTATATCAAGCTGCTGCCAATCGTGACCCATTCTTCGATGGGCTTGGTATTGAGGTCGGGGAGGTGCTTGCCGCCATGCTGGGGGTGAGTCCTATCGATGCAACACCAAGTCAGGCCAAACTCCTCAGGTGAACCTCAAGGACTTTAACACACGCCTTTTTTTGTTTCCTACGCTATCGCTGGGAGCCATGCTCGTGTTGCTGGTGATCGTGCACTTCCGCGGCGAACGCTCAGCGCAGTGGCTCTCTCACAGCCAAGATGTGAAAAGCCAAATCCGCAAAGTGGTCATCGAATTGCAGAACGCCGAGGCGAGCGAGCGTAGCTTCTTCATCACCCAGACTCCTGGCGTGCTCACCGACTACACTTCAGCAGTGAGGACTTTTGCGTCAGACGTTCAAGGACTCCGGGCTAGTGTAGCCGACAATCCTGTGCAGGTAGAGCGTACACATGAGCTCGAACGGCTCGCCAAAGTCAAGTTTCAGGAGATAAAGCGTACGCTCGAGCTGGTGCGGGCTGGGTATCCCGACTCCGCTCATGCCTATATTATGGCTGAAGTGGACAATCCGACAATTACGCGGCTGCGGGAGGTGTCGAAAGAAATGATTGAAGAGGAAAATCGCTTACTCGATCAGCGGCAGCATAACCTCCGCTCATGGCGGAATTTAATTGTGGTTCTCTTAGCACTTTCGCTTATCATATTAATTATAAGCCTGGTCGTACTTTACGGGCGTGTAAAGCCACTCTTTAATGAATTACAGGAAGCTAAAGATCTCCTTGAGAAATCGAATCGCAATATGTCCGAATCACTGCTAAAGTATAAAAAGCTTTCACGAGAACGCGAAGATGATTTAGTCGAAAAAGAAGAACTGCTTTCGCAAAATCAACAACTGCTCGCTGAGATGGCAGCCAAAACCGCAAGGCTAGATCGTCTTACTCAAGCAATAGTAGTAGATATGCAGCGCGACCTTCAGCAACTCAATAGAGACATTTCAGAGCTCTTCGATCCGGCGCGTGGAGCTGCTACCGCCGATCAGGATGTACCAGGACACAGCCTCAATAATGTTCGCCTAAACGTGCTACGCAACCTGGCTGATCTACGCAGCCTAGCCCGTAAACTCGAAGAAGAGGGATGAACTTTTTTGTCCTAAAACATGCTTAGTCTTTGACATACCTAAATGGCTCCGCCACCAGCACTTGTCTAAGACTTTCCATGATGCAGACACTCGGTTTTACGCAGAACTGAGCAAGGACAAACGGCTTCTGCCCGAAGTTCTCGCTGATACTGCTGCGTTTCACGCCGTTCCCGCACACTGGCACGTGGTGGTTGTCGATGTCGAATCCTCCACCCAAGCCGTCAAAAATGGCCTGCATCACCAGGTCAACTTGGCTGCTACAGGCAGCATCATCGCTGTTCTCAACCTCATTCGTGCTTTCGATGAGAAGTTGAAAATACCTTACTTCTTCGGAGGCGATGGAGCCACATTTATCCTGCCACCAGTTGTTCTCGACGATGCACTCAGTGTGCTCGAGCGCTACCGAGTGCATATCCTGCGGACCGTCTACCTCACCCTGCGCGTAGGCTCTGTACGTGTTGATGAAGCGATAGCGCACGGCGGCTCTATTCGCATTACCAAGTTTCGAGTCAATGATGTATTAACTATCCCGCTCGTTCTCGGCACCGGCCTCAAGGCAGCTGAACGCCTCATCAAGTCTTATTTTATCGATGAAGCCGCTCCCCTCGACCAAGATGAGCACCTCGTACCCGACCTCACCGGGATGGAATGCCGCTGGGAAGAAATAGCTCCTCCCGCAGACGAGCAGCGTGTGGTCTGTTTGGTAGCCGAATCAAATCACGATGCGCAACAAGGAGAAATCTATGCGCAAGTAGCTACTGTCATTCGCGACGCTTTTGGCGAGTACGATGAGCGACAGCCAATATCTGTTGCTAAGCTAAGACTTAACCTAAAGATCAGTAAGATCAGGGAAGAAATGTATGCGCGCATCGGCAAGTTCCAAATGGGATACTTGTTAAAGAATTGGCTCATTACTGTAGCAGGCAAGTTCTACTTTATGTATTTTAAGGAAGGCAAGGAGTATGTAGAGAAAGTGCGCCAATTGTCCTACACATTGATGATTGACGGCACATTCAACTGTGTCATTTCAGGAACGACTGATCAAATAGACAAGCTCGTGCAAGCCCTTGATCGACTCGAAGCGGAGCAGAAGATTACCTACGGCATCCACGTGACTGGTGCTTCCGTATTGAGCTGTTATGTGCAAGACCGCAAATCGAAGCACATTCATTTTGTGGATGGCACAGAGGGAGGATTTACCACGGCAGCTAAGATGTTTAAAGCAAAGCTGGCAAGTGCTGAGTAGCCCCCAGCCCCCAGTTCCCAGCCCCCAGCCCCCAGCCCCCAGCCCCCAGCCCCTACCCAACCATCACCAACCGCTCCACCCACAGCAACAACATCTGCTCCAGCTGCTCCCGAGCGCCCTCACCGTGCTGCAAATCCGTTAGCCGCGGCAGGTGCTCCGCAAAATACAAGTGGTTGTGAGCCATCTCAAACAAACTGCTCGCCAAGGCCCGAGGGTAGGGGAAATTCGGATTGGCTGCCAAGATCAACTTAGACAAATCCGCCGTCAGCGACTTATATGGCCAAAACAAATTGCGCGCATTCTCCGCATCTATTTCCTTGGTATGATAAGCCTTCGATCCCTCTGTAAGCACCACTCGATGCAGCTGACCTTCATCGATAAAGGGTACAGCAGGATTGACGACTATAGGTTGTGTCATCGCCCGAATTGCTGCCCGCAACTTGTCCTCCGGCTGTACCTCCGACAGCGCAGCCTGCGTAATGAGGTGATGCATCCAGTCCCAGTACCAACTCACTAGGTAAAGTAGCAACTCATGCTTGCTGCGAAAATAGCGATACACTGTCGCCTCCGTACAACCCACCGCTTCGGCCAACTTTCTGAACGTAAATCCCTCTAAACCCAATTCGTCGAGCAGCGTAATACCTTGCGCCAACATCTTCTTGCCCAACTCTGTCGTTTGAGGATCGCGCAAGTACAGCGCCTCACTAGGAAATATGCGGACCTCTATAGCCATACCACCTCAACAGAGCAGTGAACCTATTGGTTCAGTATAGCATTACTATACCAATCGCTTCCTATGGCTTCAGCTCATACACCCGTTGATATCACTCCCATGCAGCGTTTCTGGGCGCTGCTGAGCCCCGATCGACGCGAGATCGGGTACATCTACCTGTACGCAGTACTTATCGGTTTTATATCTCTTGCCGGTCCACTCGGCGTGCAGGCTATCATTAACCTCATTGCTGGGGGCGATTTCAACGCCTCACTCGTTGTGCTCGCCATCGCTGTCACATTTGCAGCCGCGTTTGTGGGTGTGCTCAAAGTCATGCAAAAAGTAGTCGCAGAGACCCTTCAACGTAGACTCTTCGCCCGCGCTGCACTCGAATTCGCTTACCGACTGCCACGGATCCGCCTCGAGGCCCTGCGCGACTCTTACCCGCCAGAGCTGGTCAACCGCTTCTTTGATACCGTTAATGTGCAAAAAGGTCTGCCTAAAATCCTGCTCGACTTCTCGGGCGGCATTATGCAAATCCTGTTCGGTATCATTCTCGTCACCTTCTACAACAGCTTCTTCGGCCTACTCGGCTTTCTGCTCGTGTTGGCTATGCTGGTGATGCTGTGGGTGTTGTACAAAACATCTCTAAGTAGCA
The DNA here is from genome assembly GCA_965213735.1 of Saprospiraceae bacterium. Lineage (GTDB taxonomy): Bacteria > Bacteroidota > Bacteroidia > Chitinophagales > Saprospiraceae > CALDTK01. Next base: position 1,891,856 of record CBDCAB010000006.1, on the reverse strand, counting down.
GCATCGACGAGAGCAAATACAAATATGCCGTTGCGAGTTGGCTCGAAGACATTGCCCGCGCCAACAATACTTTCAAGCTCGCAGGCGGGGCACGACTTAGCATGACCCGCACCGACGACCTCGTCACAGGTTATCTCGACTCGCGCAGCCAACACTTTCGACTCCTGCTGTGGCACTATGGTGGGATGATACTCCTGCAGGCCATCACCACTGCCAGCTTTCTGCTGCTGGGTGGCTACTTGGTCATCGAAAATCAAATCAATATCGGCCAGTTCGTCGCTGCCGAACTTGTTTTCTTGGCCATTATCGCCAATGCTGATAAAGTCATCTACACCTTTGAAACGGTTTACGACACGCTCACTGGGGTAGAGAAAATTGCAACTGTCACTGATTTGCCGCTTGAAGATGGCGGCAGCTTACCCTTTGCCAGCGTCGACACCGGTGAGGGTATTCAAGTTGAAATTACGAACCTCTCCTTCTCCTATCCTCGCTCTGGTGATTTGGCACTCGACGGTATAAGCCTTGATGTGCCCGCCAATCAGCGACTGTGCTTGGCAGGATTCAACCGCAGCGGTCGCAGCACGATGGTGCAGTTGCTGGCAGGCTTGCGTCTTGACTTCAGGGGCAGGTTACTCTATAATGATACTCCTTTGGCCAACTATGCCCTCGACACGCTGCGCCAAGCTATCGGGGATTTTACCCCTCAGGAAGATATCATCGCTGCCAACCTGATCGACAACATATCACTCGGCCACCCCGATGTGAGCCTAGCAGACATCCAGTGGGCTATAAAATTAGCTGGTCTGCAGGATTGGCTGGCCGAACAAAGTGACGGCTATGAGACTATCCTCGTCGCTCAAGGACTCGACTTACCTCGTTCGGTGCGTACGCGGTTGCTGATTGCGCGGGCTGTGGTGCGACGTCCACGGCTGCTCGTGATCGGTGGCCAGCTCGAACAACTCGAACCCGAACTTAAACGCTTTATCGTAGGCAATCTCGTCGATCCCCAACACCTGTGGACGCTTGTTTTAGCCAGCAACGATCCGGAGGTAGCGGCCATGTGCCACCGCGTTGCCGTGCTCAAACGCGGTCGCCTTATCGAACTTGGCCCGCCGTCCGAGGTTTTGCGAAAGCGGAATATTCAAGGTGTCTGGACTGGCCCCATAACTCCCAACGATGCTTAATCTATCTCCGCAGCGTGTGCTCGACAATGTGGAGCAACTCGGCCTCAAGTCAATAAAGCGCATCAACCTACCGACAGGGCAGCGCATGTTTAGACGTTGGGTGCTGGCGCTATTGCTGGTAGCGGTTGCGCTGCTTTTCTTGCCTTGGGTGCAAAACTTTCGAGCTGAAGGCACGGTGACGGCATTCGATCCGCAAAGTCGACCTCAAACCATTCAGGCAACCATCCCTGGCAGCATCGTCGAATGGTATGTCTTTGAAGGCGATACCGTCAGAAAAGGAGATACCATTGTACGCCTCACTGAGACGAAGCCTGAATATCTCGACCCAGATCTCGTAGAGCGGACCGGCGAGTCGCGCATAGCTAAACAACAAAGTGCTGAGGGTTATCTCGCGAAAGCTGAAGCGCTGGCGCAGCAAGCTGCCAACTTGCGCCAGGAACAGGAATTGAAGTTGCGTCAAGCGCAAAACAAACTATCGCAGTCCCGACTGTATGTAAGCACGCTCGAGGCCGACCTCGCCCAGCAGCGCACCCAAGTTGAAATTGCCGAGTACCAGCAGGCACGTACTGATTCACTCTTTAATCGAGGACTTAAGTCCCTCACAGATTTGGAAGCGAAGCGGCTTAAAGCACAAGAAGCTCGCGCCAAGCTCACGGCTATAGAGAATAAAATCGACCAGGCTCGCACCGACATAGATCAGGCGCAACTTGCCATTCAAAATATTCAACCTGAATATGCTGGAAAACTGGCCAAAATTGAATCAGACCGCCAATCTGCACTCACCGATAATTACTCAGCACGAGGCGACATCGCCAAATTGCGAAGTCTAGAAACCAACTACCGCATCAGGCAAGGCTATGAAGTTATTACCGCTCCCCAGGATGGAATTATTGCTAAAATATTCAAGCCAGGATTAGGCGAACAAGTTAAGGAGCAAACAGAAATAGCTAGTATTCTGCCGCTCACCTTTGTGCCCGCGGTAGAGATGTATGTGGAGCCTTTTAATTTGCCACTCATCGGCATTGGGGAGGAGGTGAGGTTGTTGTTTGACGGATGGCCAGCAATTGTCTTTTCGGGATGGCCAGGGGCGAGCTACGGAACCTTCGTGGGCGAGATCGCGGCTGTCGACAATATCATCGACTCCAAAGGCCGCTATCGTGTGCTGGTGCGACCTGATGAGGACAACAAGGATTGGCCAGAGGCACTGCGGCCAGGATCGGGTGCAGAAGGTGTAGTGCTGCTCAATCGCGTGCCTGTATGGTACGAGCTGTGGCGCCAACTCAATGCCTTTCCACCAGATTTTTATGATCCCGATAGTGGCGCGACTACAGACAAGCCCAAGACTAAAGCTGCTGCAAAACGCATAGCAAAATGAGAGGCGCGCTGATAATGCTGATGCTTGCCTGCTGCGGTCAGCCCGCTACGAGTCAGGTCATTTCGCTCGACAGCGTGATGGCTTGGGTGCTCGCTGAACATCCTCTTGCCATTGCTGCCGATGCAGTAGAATTACGTGGCCCGGCCGAGCTGATGCGTGCTCGAGGAGCCTATGATCCTACCCTCAAGGGCAGCTTTGATCGTAAAGACTATCTCGGCACTGAGTACTTCGAGTACGGGCAGGGTGGTCTTACCTGGCAGAGCCCCTACGCGCTCAAATTAGAAGCAGGTCGCCAGTGGGCCGAAGGCGTCTACCTCAACGACGAGCGTACCGTGCCCGGGGCTGGCCAGGCCTATATCAGTGTCAAGCTCCCGCTGCTGCAAGGTTTGCTCACCGATAAATACCGCATAGGCGTAGAGCGTGCTCAAGTTGCTGTGGCTGGCAACCGCGCCGCGGCAGAAGTGATTCGCAATGAGCTGCGCTACGATGTCGCAGTGGCCTATACCAATTGGACGCTCGCCAGCCAGACTTTAGAGGTGTATCGCCGCACCGAAGAATTACTGCGAGCCTACTTGTCCAATACCTCTGTATTGGTAAGTCAAGGAGACAAACCCGCTGTCGATACCCTGGAGGCGAGTGTCTATCTGCTCGATCAAGCGCTGACGACTCAGCAGGCCGCTGTAGACTTTAATGTGGCTGGGCAAGCACTCGGTGCACTATATTTTCCACTCCAAGCCGCACATGAGCCCGACTCGCTGTCGCTGCTCAATGTGGCCCCGGTGAGTGCGGCCAGCGTGGTGCAAAACCCAATCCTGGCTGACTTGCGCGCTCAGGCAGCTTCCTACGCACTCGAGCGTCGACTCAAGCGTGAATACCTCAAGCCGCAGCTCGATGTCGGCTATTCCATATTGGGTGATGGCTTCGAGCTAGCTCCAGAATCGAGTAAGGTCAATGACCGAAATTTCTTAACTCGTGCTTATAAGGTGGGTGCGGAGTTTCGCTATCCCATTCTTAACCGGATGGCGCGCGGCGAGGTGGCCCTCACCGATGTCAAGCTGGCGGAGACTGCAGGCAAGCTCGACGCGAAGCAGCAGGAACTAACTGCCAAAGCCCTAGCTTTTCAGCGTGCAGCGCTGGCCTATGATGCGCAGCTGCAAGACATCGAGCGGCTGGTTGCACAGGCGCGAAGCCTACTGGCGGCCGAGCAGGAGTTGTTCGATCTTGGCGAGAGCAATCAGTTTCTGCTCAACATCCGCGCTCAGTCGGTCCAGAAAGTGCTGACGACTCGCCTCAAGTTGCTTTCACTGCGCGCCAAGGCCGTGTGGAGCTGGCGGCAAGCGGTGGGGCAGTGGTAGCGTGCTTTCGCACTTTCTGTCTTGCGGGTAAGTTGTTGCCAACACAACCTATTTCCACCCATGTCGGCTACTCTCGCTCACCTCCTCAACGACGCACGTTTTCGCGAAAGCTTGCTCACGCAGCATCTTCCTGCCTTCCTTAATAAGCAGCGTTGGTACACGAGTAAAGGCCAGACCATTGACCGCATTGAGCTAACTCCGCTGCCCACCAATAATGAGCAGCACGGGCTGTGGCTGATGCATACTGCCTTTGCCTCAGATACGAGGGAGCTACGCGTGCTTGCCGTGGCCGAAGTAGAGCGCCAGCTTGCGCCCGACGACCTGCGGCTCATTTGCCCTACGCCCTCAGGTTGGCTCGTCGATGCCTGTGGTGAGGAAAGTTTCCGTGAGTCGCTCTACCAACTCATGGCGCAGCAGCAGCGGCTGCAGTCATCGATTGGCACGCTGTACGGCACTGCTGGTTCGGTATGTACGCAGCATCCCAATTATCAAGGCAGCAACATGCCTCCGCAGAATTCCTCCAACACTGTAATCGCTTACGAGCCGAATGGATTTTTTAAACTGTTTCGCAAGACTGAAGCAGGTCTGCACCCTGATGCCGAGTTAATTGGCTACCTCAGCAAGGAGTGTAATTTTGGCAGTGTTCCGAGTTTTGGCGGCGCTATTTCTTTTCAACCTGACGGTGATTCCGAGCCTATAACTTTAGGTTTGATGCTCGGTAAAATTGAGCATCGGGGCGAGGCTTGGGAGACGATGTTGCACGCCGTTTCAGCTTACGCCAAAACTTACCAAGACACCCCGGAGCTGCAGCAATTAGAGATCTCTGATCAGCTCGATGAGCCGCTGCGCCGTGCGGATGTGCCTGAGGTTTTGGCGAAAGCTGTAGGCCACCAAACCCTGCTACGCATCGAGCTACTGGGCAAGCGTACGGCCGAAATGCACCTTCACCTCGGGCAAGCGAGCAATGCAGGAATGCAGCCCCAAGCGCTTGATGATGAGTATTGGGCTTCCGCCAAAACAGCACTTCTCGAACGTCTTCGCAGCGAAACCGAGTTTGCCGATAAACAGACTGCAACAGCACTTCGTAGCATCACCAGCTGGCTCGAAAACACAAAGCTTCCGCGCTTGGAGAAAGGTTGCATTCGCGTGCATGGAGACTATCATCTCGGGCAGGTGCTCGATACTACAGATGATGTGGTGATTATTGATTTTGAAGGTGAGCCGCTGCATTCGCTCGAGTATCGCAGGCGTCGGCATCCCGCGAGCAAAGATGTTGCGGGTATGATACGAAGCTTAAATTATGCGCCCTATGCTCATGCCTTGCAGGAACTCGATGGAGCTCGGTGGGCAATGGATGCGGCCGGACTTTGGTACCACACCGCCAGCCGACTATTTCTTACCGCATATTTTGATCGGGTAGGGGAGGCCTCTTTTTTACCTCCTTCACCCGAAGAGCGACTTGCGCTTTTAGCCTTTTTTCTAGTCGACAAAGCACTCTATGAACTTGCCTACGAACGCGCGAGTCGCCCCGCCTGGATGCCTATTCCGGCGACTGGTGTAGTCGGTGTAGCAACGCTGTTGGGAGCAAAATCACTGGAATAAAGCGCCGATAGCACCAATTTGTGCAGCGCGTGCGGCAAACTTTATTTGCTCCCTCGCCAAATGCCAATCGATGGTTTATCTTTTTGGGTTGTATGCAGACATAGCTTCTTATGTATCCTGCGATCTGCAAAACCTGGCAACATTCGCTGATACTTCTCCGTAATACTTGCGCTAGGCGAATACCTTTGCCACGCGTTTGATTCTCAAACGTTTAACCCACAATCTTCCCCCGCATGATTAAGAAGCAATTTCTCAAGAGCCGCCCCGTGTGCAAGGCAACCTTTTCTGTCCCAGCAACAGAGATTTCCGGATCTAAAGTTGGACTCGTAGGTGAGTTCAATAACTGGAACACCGATGCACCCATCAAGATGACTAAGAAGAAGGACGGCAACTTCAGTGCAACCGTTGAGCTTCCAGTTGGTAAAAACGTTGAGTTCCGCTACGTCGTCGATGGTGATACTTGGATGAACGACAAGCAGGCCGATGACTACGTGACTACACCCTACGGCAGCAAGAACAGCGTCGTCCACACCCAAAACTAGGCCTCTCACATACACGCACAGGATTCAAGGCCTGCTGCTATTGAACCCTCCTCGGCACTGCTGGGGAGGGTTTTGTGAACTTACCCCGCGTAGTTTGGCCTTCCATTAGGACAATCAAGCACCTTCCGACGCTACCTCTATGACCAACGCTGTTCGTACGCACTCACTCTTCTCAGAGCTCGACATTCACCTGTTTCGCTCGGGCCACCACCACCGGCTCTACGAGAAACTCGGCTCCCATGTACTTGAAGTCGACGGCGAAAAAGGAACCTACTTCGCCGTGTGGGCGCCATCGGCTCGCGCAGTGAGCGTCATCGGTACTTTCAACAACTGGAACAAAAACGCTCACCCCCTCAACTCGCGCTGGGACAGCTCGGGCATCTGGGAAGGTTTCATTCCGGGAGCTGAGCACGGGCAGAACTATAAATACGTCGTCGTTGCACCCAACGGTACTCCACTCGAAAAGGGCGACCCGTTTGCTCGGCTGTGGGAGGTGCCACCCAAAACCGCAAGCGTAATCTGGGATGGTGACTATGAGTGGGGCGATGATAAGTGGATGGATTCGCGCGAGCAGCACAATTCGCTCGATTCACCAATGTCGGTGTACGAATTGCACATCGGCTCGTGGCGCAAGAAAGCCGGAGGAGCTGAAAGTCTCAGCTACCGCGAACTGGCTGACGAACTGGTGGCCTACATCACCGAAATGGGCTTTACCCATGTGGAGATGATGCCCGTGATGGAGCACCCTTACTTCCCGAGTTGGGGCTACCAAATTACCGGATACTTCGCACCGACAAGTCGCTTCGGTACACCTGAAGACTTTGCCTACTTAGTCGATCGTCTCCACCAGGCTGGCATTGGTGTCATTCTCGATTGGGTGCCGAGCCATTTTCCTGAAGACGCACACGGCCTTGCGCAATTTGATGGCACACATCTCTACGACCATGCCGACCCTCGCCTCGGCTACCACCCTGACTGGAAGAGCCGCATCTTTAATTATGGTCGCAGCGAGGTGCGCAGTTTTCTCATTTCTAATGCATTGTACTGGCTCGACCGCTACCATGCGGATGGACTGCGGGTCGATGCCGTAGCTAGTATGCTTTACCTCGACTACTCGCGCAAGCACGGGGAATGGATTCCAAATGTGCATGGCGGCAATGAAAATTTAAAGGCAATAAGCCTACTTAAAGAAGTAAATGCAGCTGTATACCGCGACTACCCAACTGCGGTCACTATAGCTGAAGAATCTACCAACTGGGCTGGAGTTAGTAGACCTGTCTATACCGGTGGTCTCGGATTTGGGCAGAAGTGGATGATGGGGTGGATGCACGATACGCTTCGCTACTTCGGAGTCGATCCACTTTACCGGCAGTACCACCACAATGAGGTGACATTCTCGATGGTATACGCTTTTTCAGAGAATTTTATGCTCCCGCTCAGCCACGACGAGGTGGTGCACGGCAAGGGAAGTTTGTTGCGGCGCATGCCAGGCGATGAGTGGCAGCGATTTGCCAACCTGCGCTTGCTGTTTGGCTACATGTACACGCACCCCGGCACGAAGCTGCTGTTTATGGGAGGCGAATTCGGTCAGCCTTCGGAGTGGAGTCTCGAGCGCGGCCTCGACTGGAATATGTTGGAGTACCCCTACCACCAGGGCGTGCAAGATTGGGTGAAAACGGTCAATCACCTCTACCGCGACTTACCTGCCCTCCATGAAGAGCAGTTTGATCAGAAGGGATTTGAATGGATTGACATGGGCGACGCGGCAGGCTCGACGCTCGTGTACCTACGTCGCGGCAAATCCACTGAAGACACAACAGTGGTGATCTGCAACTTCACACCGCTGGTGCGTTCGAGCTACCGCCTAGGTCTTCCGAGTGGAGGGACATGGAGCGTGGCGGCCAACAGTGATGATTCCCGCTACGGAGGTAGTGGAGTAGGAGTGGGCCAGGAGTTGGAGGCCGATGAGCAGCAGTGGCACGGTAGGCAGTACAGCATGCAAGTGACTGTCCCGCCGCTTGCAGTTGTGGTACTAACTCCTGCTGATTCGCAATCTTGACGCAGGCGGGGCAAAAGCTGTATGTATATTCAAGCCGCGAAGCTGTGGAGTAGCAGCTCGAAGTATACTCTATGGGGTTTGACAACATCAAGCAGCAAATACTTAAACAGCCGCGAATTAAGGCTTTGGTGCATAGGGCCATGTTCCCTGCACACGACTATCGGCCGCGCTGGTGGCTGCGCACGTTTGTCAACCCTTTGGTGCACGTTCGCAAAGGCATCATTCGGCGCAAGGCCCGTCTCGACTTGGTGCCGTATCATCCTTTCAGTCTCGGCCACCACGCGCTTATCGAAGATCAAGCACTCATCAATAATGTGCTTGGTGAGGTAATGATTGGCAAGCACGCGCTCATCGGCGTAGGCTCTACAGTTATAGGTCCGGCAACTATAGGCGATGATGTCCTGCTAGCCCAGCAGGTGGTGGTGTCGGCGCTCAATCACGGCTATACCGACACGTCGCTGCCGATTCGCGCTCAGAAGGTGAACACCGAGCCAGTTGTGATTGGTGCCGGATCTTGGATTGGCGCTCACGCTGTGGTGTTGCCGGGCATCAAGATCGGGCGCAATGTGGTAATTGCTGCTGGTACTGTTGTGACGCGTGATGTGCCTGATTACTGTGTAGTGGTGGGCAATCCAGGACGCATTGTCCGCAAGTTTGATAAGGCTTCCAATAGCTTCAAGCGTTGGCGGGAGGATAGCTTGCGTTTGGTAGAGGGCGGTATAGCACTTTCGTGAAAACCCAAAAACGAAAACCCCCAACCGGGAAAGGTTGAGGGCTTTGTGGCGTGGGCAGGAATTGAACCAGCGACACCACGATTTTCAGTCGTGTGCTCTACCAACTGAGCTACCACGCCTAGTAGCGCTCATGGAGCGGGCGCAAAGATAGCGGTACAACTGAGGTGCGCAACCTCTCGACCGAAAACGGTGCAAATTCGTTGGCTATACCCGAAATTGCTCCAGTATGCTTGTGAGAATCATTACCGCCATCATTGGTGCGACAGCTTTGTTTTTAGGCTTTGCTGCCTACTACTACGACGATGCAAGCCTTGCGGTGTGGGCAGTTCCATTTGTCGTTGCGCTCGCGGCCAGTTACGTGCTAACGCCTCAACTCGAATGGGCCTATTACAAGCGCAATCCAAGCGACCTGGAGCCGCCCGTGGTGATGCTTTTCGAGCAGCGGCTGCCCGTCTGGTACCAACAGCTATCTGCCGAGCAGCAGGAAGCCTTCCGCAAAAAAACCTTCCTGGTGAGATTGGGACTCGATTTTAAAGGTCAGGGCTTTGGTGATGAAGGGGTTCCGGTAGATGTGCAGGCCCTCATTGCCTCGCAAGCTGCCCGAGTAGTTGAAGCCAAACACGAATTCGTACTCTCTCCCTACGAAACGGTGGTGGTGTATAAGCATCCGTTTCCGAGTCCGGCCTATCCAGAAGCCTGGCACAGCAGTGAGTTATATGCGGAGGATGGCGTGCTGCTGTTGAGTGTCGAGCGGGCGCTACCAGGTATCTTTCAGCCAGCGAAGTACTTCAACATCACCCTTTACGAGTGGATACGTGCGGCTGGCACTGCACGCGCAAACGCTGCGCCGCAAACCTTGGATGACGAGGTTAAGCTTTGGGTGCAGGATGCAATCGGGCTTCCCCCAGAAGCTATTAACTGGGCAGCCGTTGAACAGGTGCTGACAATGGAAGATTTATGGAATTCACGCTCAATGGTCATACCGCCCTCGTCACAGGAGCTACCAAAGGCATAGGTAGAGCAACGGTCGATGCCTTTTTGCGCTTAGGAGCTGAAGTAGTGGCGGTGGCGCGTACGGAGGCAGATTTGGTTTTGGCGAAAGCTGAATGGAAACAACTAGGAAGGGTACACATTTGTGCAGCTGATGTAGCAACAGTGGCAGGAAGAGAGGCGGTGCGAGACTACTGTGGCCAAACCACCGGTGGCGGCATTAGCACGTTGGTTAATAACGTCGGCACCAATATTCGCAAAGAACTTGACAGCTATCCACTCGAAGATTTGCGGCGACTTATGGCGATTAATGTAGAGTCAGCCTTCGAATTATCTAAAATGCTCAAGCCGCAGTTGCAACATGCTAATAATGCTTCGATTATCAACGTGAGTAGTGTGGCCGCGCTCAATGTGGTGGGCACTTCTACCGTGGCCTACGCGATGAGCAAAGGGGCGCTCGACAACCTCACCCGCTGGCTGGCGGTGGAGTGGGGGCGCGATGGCATTCGCGTCAATGGCGTACACCCCTGGTATACACGCACCGAATTGACGGCTCCGCTGCTGGCGCGGGAGGAGCTGCTGCAGGCCATAAAGCAAGCCACGCCTCTTAGTCGCTGCGCTGAGGCCGCGGAAGTTGCCAACGCTATTGCATTTCTGGCCATGCCCGCAGCATCCTATATCACTGGCATTCAACTGCCTGTCGATGGAGGTTATCTCATTCAAGGAATAGTGCATATCTAAAACTCAGTGAGCAAATCAGGCATGGGTGACATCGTGGTAATACCCAGTTCATGTCTAATGCCTCTCACTCACCAACATCGCCAGACGCTCGCGCGCTTCGTAACAAACGAGGACGTGAGACTGCTCCCACGAGCAGACACCGGGCCTCTGGCAGTGTATGAGACCCTGGGTGTTGCGATCTCTGTTGTGCCCGATCTGGAGAAAGCTGAACTGTATCGCAACGACGCCTTCTTTCAGGTACTAGGCGTGCATCGTGAAGAGGCCGTACTTAATGAGATTTCGCTGATGAATTTGGTGCACCCAGATGATCGAGAACGATTGGAAGGTGTGGCAAAAGCTGTTTTAGAAGGTGATACCTACACCGATGTTGTGGTGCGGCTCAAAGCGGGTAGCTTGGGATATTCGCGCTTTCGCGTTATGGGAAAGATGGTGATAAGGTCGCCGACAGATGCTAATAAAATATCGATTACGACCACACTCACCGATGTGGAAGAAATTGTGCAGGTAGCTGAGCACAATGAGCGCGTGCAAAGTCATATCCGGCTGCTCGAACAAAGCCCTGAATTTGGCTTCTTCGACTGGAATGTTGCTGCAGGACAAAGCATCGTCTGGTCCGACAGTCATTACCTGCTGATGGGCTACGATCCCGGAGAAATAGAAAGCTCCATCGATGTGCTTCGCGATCACGTGCATGTCGATGATCTCGAAGAACTAAACGAGTGCCTGGATGAGGCAATCAAAGACCGCAGCTCAATGTCGCATGAATTTAGGCTGCGGCGTAAGGACATGTCATACATCTGGGTGAATATTAAAGCAAAATTTTTCCTGACAACCTATGGTGAGCCGCATTTAATTGGACTTATCCACAGCGTGGAGGAGAAGCGGCGTGCAGTACTTGATGCTGAAGCGGCGCGCACTGAGATGGATGAGTTTATTTATGCTATTTCTCATGATTTACGTGCGCCAATCAGGCATATCGATAGTTTCTTGAAATTATTAGAAGGAACGGGTACATCAAATTTCACGGATGAGCAGCAAGATTATCTAAATTTTACCAATAAAGCATCAGCTAAGTTGGGCCATATGCTTGATGGTTTGCTTCGCCACAATCGACTCCGGGCGCTCGACAACAATGCCACGTGGGTAGATCTCAACAGGCTGCTGCATCAGGCGCTGCAACTCATTCACGAGAGCGAGCGCAGCCGAGTAAAATTCAAAGTCGGGAAATTACCTGTAGCTCTTGGGGTCGAAGTTCAATTAGAACAACTGCTGTTTATTCTGCTGCATAATGCTGTGAAATATTCTGCCGGTGCCGATGAGCCACGCGTTGAAATAAGTTTTGATCCGCATCACAAAAATGGTGCTGCAATTTTGGTTGCGGACAATGGCATAGGCTATGATCCGCGGTATGCAAATAAGGTTTTTCAAATATTTGAACAATTACATAGTCAGGGGGAATATGAGGGTATAGGTGTTGGTTTAGCTACTGCAAAACGCATCATCAGATTGCACGGTGGCCAGATTTGGTCGCAATCAGAGGTGAACCATGGGGCCACGTTTGGCTTTACCCTACCAAGGCTGAAGCGCACAGTGACAAAGCCCCAACCCACACCCCAAAATACAACTTGAATGTCTGCCTTTCGCCGCATGAAAATCTTGCTGGTCGAAGATGATCCACTCGATCGCTTGCTCACACTAAGAGCCTTCAAAGGCCTAAACCTCGACTGCGAGCTGGTGGAACTTACTGATGGTCAGCGGCTGCTTGATTATATGGCCGTAACAAATCCTATGTCTATTGCTCTGATCCTCATGGACTTAAAGATGCCGCGAGTTGGCGGATTAGAGGCCCTCGAGCATCTCAAGCAAGATGGTATTACAGGTACAGTCCCTACTGTGGTTATGAGTTCGAGTGTGCTCGAATCTGACATCAGACAAGCCTACGACCTCGGCGCCCGCGCCTTTATGACCAAGCCAATTAACCATACTGACTTTGAAGAAGCCGTAAAAGGTATCGGAGTGTTTTGGTGTAAATACAATCGTTTACCTATTACCAGTTCATAGTAGTACTCCTTCGACTTCGTGCATATCTTAAACTTTCCAGCTGCTGGTAATTAGCTTTACGCTATACTTCTGAAGATTTCTGCTTGTGTGGCATGATATCTATTGATCAGCATTCCTACGCGCACTGAAAAAGCTGCACTAGAGTAGCCTCTGACCAGAAGCCATGACTCCGAGCAAGGTAGCACGAAAAATTTCGAGCTTACGCTGCATCCGCTCGTCAACCAACTTCTGAGCTTTGCGTCGCTTACTTCTACACCTTTTCTGCCTTTGAATATAACCGATGTTTAGTCCCTCCTTCACCCGGCTCCTTCCCTACTCCCTTAAAAATCGCAGCTGTGCGAAATTTGTAGGCTTTGCGAGCGCATCACAATCCGCGATTACCTTGTCCGCATGGATTGGAAGGGCAAGACGATACTCATTACAGGAGCCACAAGAGGCATCGGCAAAGCGATAGGCCTGCGACTAGCCAAGGAAGGCGCCAACATCTGTGTGCTTGGGAAAACAGACAATCCTCACCCCAAACTCGAAGGGACAGTACACACTGCTGCTGCTGAAATGGACGCTGCCGGTGGTGCTGGACTCCCTATTGTCTGCGATGTCAGAGATGAGGATGCCGTAGCAGCTGCGGTGGCTCAACTTGCAGACACGTATGGCGGCATCGATGTGGTCATCAACAATGCTAGTGCCATATCTCTGACGGACACCGAGGGTACAACAATGAAGCGCTACGACCTCATGCAGGATGTCAACACCCGTGGCACGTTCCTCGTATCGCGCCTGTGCGTACCGTTTTTGAAACAGAGTTCGCACGCCCATATCCTCACCCTGAGTCCGCCGCTCGATATCAAGCCGAAATGGTTTGCAGGCCACATCGCCTATACAATCTCCAAATTTGGGATGAGCATGGTGACGCTAGGCCTGGCGCATGAATACATGGATGAGCAGATACATGCGAATACTTTGTGGCCACTGACAACCATTGCGACAGCTGCTGTTGACAATCTCCTTGGGGGCGACGCTATCATGCAAAGAAGTCGCACCCCAGCCATGATGGCCGATGCAGCATACCAGGTGTTGTCGAGCACGCGCACAGGGCAGCACCTTATCGACGAGGAAGTGCTCCGAGAAGCAGGTGTAACAGACTTTGACCAATATCGCGTCAATAAAGACCTAGACCTGATGGTGGATTTATTTGTTGAACCGCATCGAGTCAAAAACTAGATGAAGCGCTCACCCGTGATGAAAGTCATGGTATTTCTTACAGCTCTGGCGCTGTTGCTGATTAGCCTGCAATTTTTGGAGTTTCTCGTGCCTCGGGTACTCGGGGTCACTCCCCTTGATCCTAATTTGGCAACTGATCGCGCTGCATATGCAGCAGCTATGTCGCGCTTACCGAGCAAAATTTACATCGGTTTCCTAGTCACTCATCTGTTGGCATCTATAGTTGGAGGTCTCGTCCTAGCCTTGGGCGAATTATCGCAGGTGCAAACTGAGCTTCGGTGGTCGAGGAGTGTGTTACTGCTAGCTGCTGCGGCTACTTTATTGGGCACTGCCCTTAACTACTTACTGCCAGGCTTGCCGCTGTGGTACCGGGTGCTCGACGTGCTTATGTATGCGCCTGGAGTAATCCTTGGCTACCGGTGGGTGCAGCGCACACGGCTCTTGGTAGCCGAACGTAGTAGGTCCTAAATTTTCGCACTTTGCCGTAGCAGCTCATCTGAAAGCGCTTCGTCGTAGCGTACGTTGAGGTGGATCCACAGCGATCTTGAGACGCGAAAGACGTAGATAAAGCCGAGACCAGCGACGACACATAGCCAGAACATGCTTGCGCCCAGACTAACTTCAAACACCCAGTGGAGCAAAATTACGAATCCGAGGCAGGGAAAGCTGAAGACGATGTAGCTCGCAAACATGGCCCCGTAGTAGAAGCCAGGTTCTGGATAAAAATCCTGCTCGCACACAGAGCAGTAGCGCGGCATTTCGAAGGGCTCACTGAAGCCGTAGGTGCTGGTGGGAAAAAGTCGCCCAATTCGACAACGCGGGCATCGCAGCTTGACAATCGAGCCGAATTGTGTGGAGGGGCGATCGGGCATGGTGGCGGGTATTTAGCTCACAAACACGTACGCGTTCATAGTCACGCGCTGTATTCGTCCTGCAAATGTTAAAGACGCTACCTGTGGCAGGGTAGTTGCGAGCAACACTGAACCTTGCCGCCCGCGGCTGTCCATACATTTCGTGCATGAAGCAACTCGCTGCTCTGTTTTTAGCTTTGTCGGCTACCTCACTCGTGCAGGCCCAAACAGCACTCGATCATGTGCCGCCCTACACCGCTGAATTCGGTCAAGGGATGAACTTCGGGTGGTACCAAAATTGGACGGATCAAGATTTAGCTAGTCTTTCTGCTGGTAGCCTCGATGGTACAGTGGAAGGTATTGGTGTCAATGCTATTCGGCCTGGCCTATTCGCCTGGTTTTTAGAGCAGCACGGCTACAATATCCGCACAGATGCATTCGCGTATTACGGTCAACTCGGCATGCGCGATAATGTCGCAATTATGGGTTTTCCGAGCGACGGTCAGCGCAGCACCCAGACCTGGTGCACCAACGGTGGCCGCAGCAAGCTCTTCGAAGGCATGTGGGAGCCTATCTGGGACAATAATCACGGCACGCCCTACAATGAGGACAATACCTACGCTGCTTATATGTATAAAGCGGTTGAGGTCTATGGTGATAATGTGAGCTTTTGGGAGATTTGGAACGAGCCCGACCTCAACTACAGCGGTCACGGTTGGCTACCTCGGGGCGAGGATGGCAACTGGTGGGAAAACGATCCCGATCCCTGTGAGCTGAGGATTCAGGCGCCGGTGCAGGCCTACGTGCGCATGTTGCGCATCAGCTACGAGGTGATTAAGCACTTGCAGCCCGATGATTACGTGGCTATTGGCGGCATTGGGTACCCGAGTTTTCTTGATGCAGTGCTTCGCCATACGGACGAGAAAACTTCTGGAGCAGTTACAGCTGCCCACCCCTTGACAGGTGGTGCCTACTTCGATGCACTCAGCTTCCATGTATATCCGCACGTGGAAGACACCTTTCGCGAGTGGAATAACGATGCGCACGGGTGGGACTACACAAGGAATTCTGATGTCGCTGTAGCGGGCGTTGAGCGCAAATGGAAAAGTATGGATGACGTGCTCAGTGCCAAGGGTTTTGACGGAAATACATATCCAGCTAAAGTTTGGCTCTGCACTGAAAGTAATTTGCCGAGACAGGGATTTGATGTACTTACTGCGGCTAATGCTTCTGTAGAAATGCAGCGCAATTTTATACTCAAAGTTCTCGCGCGAGCACAGCAGTGGGGGCACTCACAATTTCATCCGTATCAACTGGCGGATAATGAGCCCTGGGAAGATGCTGACTTTGAATATGATTTAATGGGATTTTATCCTTTCATTGATGATTTGCCGCATTTAGATGATGCTCATCCTACCCAGACTGGTATTGGCTACCGTAGCTATGGCAAGTTGTTGAGAGGCGCTAAATATTCAGCCTCGCTTACCGATGATTTAGATCTTCCTCTTGGCGCAGAAGGTGTAGGATTTAGATTACCTTCCGGTAAAACAGGTTACTTGCTCTGGGCGCGTACTACTCAAGATGGTAACGAGTATCCACAAATTAATTATCACGTAAAAGGCGAACTAAGGAATGGTAAGCACCGGGTTGCAGACTGGGACTACTCGACCACACATGTTTCGGTACCTGTTACACAAAACATTCAGTTGAGTGGCACCCCGGTGTTCGTGATGCATGAATCTGCGTTTTCCGGAATAAGTTCTGATACAAGCACGAGGGTTCTGTCTGCTCTTGAAGTGTGGCCAAATCCTGTACAGGAGCTTCTCCTTATTAAACTGCCTCCTTCCGACCAAGCCTATGAGCTCGCTCTCTACGACGCCACTGGTCGTCGGGCCACTTTAGCTGGCGCGCAGCAGATTTATAGCGGCGGTGTTCACGAACTTGATCTGTCGCAGCTAGTGCCGGGTCATTACGTACTGCGTGCTACCAACGGTGCTGCTGCCCAATCTACTGCTCTTGTGAAGCAGTAATTTTAGTGCGGCCTAGCGCTCCTTATGCATCTCGGGCTGGTCGTGCATCTAGTAGTCTCAACAAAATTCTGTTTGATGAAGCTACTACTGAATGCTACCGTCCTTGCTGCGCTGATGCTTACCTGCCTGGGCTGCCAAACCCCTCAGCACGCCAACGATAACCAGTTGAGGCCTCAGAGTCTGCGACTTCAGGCTAGTGCAGAGGTTGAGGTTGCGCCCGACATGGCCACCTTTATTGTGCAGCTCGCTTGTGAGAAAGGCAGTGCAGCTTCCGCCAAAACTTGTCTAGTCACCGAATCTAACGATTTAATTAGCTTTTTGGAAGCTAGTGGAATTACGGCTCGGGATATTCAAACCCAGAGTGTGGACCTGCAGCGTCGTTATACGTGGAGCAACAACAGACAAGTTTTCCAAGGATACACAGCCTCGACAATGCTTCATCTTAAGGTGAGAAATTTAAACCTGCTGGATACACTCTACACCGAATTGCTTGATAATCGCCAGTTGCAGATTTACGGGCTCAATTATGAGCACAGTCGGCAGGATAGTTTACAGCAACTTGCTCATATCGCTGCACTCGATAAAACGAATGCTATGGCGAGTGCTTTTTTGCAGAAGATAGGCTTGAGTGAGCTCGAGGTGGTGGCAATTAGCAATGTGCGGCCGACTGCTCCGAGGATCGGTGAGGAGCGGGTGCAGCGTACTTCGGTTGAGGCAGTCGAACAGGCTGTTGCACCAACGATTGCCATGCGCAACGGGCTCATTGCCGTTGGGGCAATGGTGTATGTAGACTATGAATTGCGCTGAACCAATTTGCCGCCCAGGTAGGCCATCGGGATATAAGCGACAACGATATCTAAAATGGTAAACCACAGCGGGCCCGTCAGCATATAGTTAACCACAACTCCTCCCACCAAGAAGATGAAGCCAATGGCGAGAGCAAATTTGAGCTTGTGAGAGGCTGCAACCCATGCGGCAACCGCTGCTCCGACTAGCGTGCCGAGTGCATGGGCCAGGAAAGGGAAAATGAAGTATTCCGTGCTAAGAGTGGGTATTACTGCCGCGTAGGCATCCATATCGTTGACGTCAAGTCCTTCGACTGGGAATACGTTTTGCCCGAGCTTAACTAAACCCAGATTGACAGCACTTCCCACGAGGAAGCCTAAGATTGGAGCAAGTATGTTGCGTAGCAGTGGCGGCATGCGGCGAGCTTTAGTGGCAGCAAGGTAGCTTTCTGCACGAGTACGTCCCGCGCCCGGTATACGAGTCGTCGTGCGGGTGCATCTTCTGTCACACCATTAGAATGTATCGGCAGCTTGATTTCAAATGGTGTTTTAACCTGACGACTTGCATATCATGAGGTCAATTTTATATTTTATGAGCAACAGGGTAGCAATTCTCTTGCCTGATCCAGGTGGATTGGAGTGTACCGAGACTTGTTGCTGCACCAGTCAAATCCAAATTTCCACTGTATATTAACCTCCATGTCAACACCAGAAGATGACCAGACTCAGCGCCTCAAGAATGAACTTCTCCGCGCAGAGCTCGAGGATAAGCACGATACCTTGTTTAGTGACGACTCAAAATTGTCGCTCAAGCAAGAAGGTGACTTTCTGGAGCGCATGCGCGATATGGAAGCTGGTGGACCTGCAAGTTACGTATCGATTGGCTCCCTGGTTGGGCGTAAGTACACGAAACGCGCTGCCGCCAAGGCCCGCGCTCGTAAATATTCTGATGCAATTGTAGAGATTATTCTAGGTTTGCAAATGGCTGGAGTAGTAACAGATTACGAAGCGCATCATCTATCTCCGCAGGCTTATTATCACTGGCTAATCAACGATTTATTTGCCCACACTATTCCTAAACCATCCTCCGAGCCACTCAACCCCAATGAGCCGAACGTGCGCCACGGCATCGGGGTGCTATACGAGCAAGTTGTGGCAAGGCAGCAGCGGGAGGCAAAGAGGAATTAAGAGAGGGAGGCTAGATATAGGACCGCTGTGCTGCTGGATGCTGGACCTCTGCGCTGCTAGAGGCTGGACTGCTGTTCTGGAGTGAGAGCAGACGTGTTTCAATTTAGCTTTCTATGATAGAAAAATTCTTCTATGCCGCGGTTCTCTATGCACAGTTGGATGTCGTCGGTAGGGCTCTACCTGCAAAACCGCCCCGCCCCAGCATCTGCTAGTAGCTTACGAACTGCAAGGTGGTGCGCGGTTACCGTGAGAAATTGCTTTTTACGACGCCTCTCAAACGGCGAGGGGCGGAGGGTTTGCACGGAGGAAGCACGGAGGAGTCATAACGTGGCTCCCAGCGAGGGGTGAGAACCGTCGATTCCCCGGAAAGCAAATAGCTAGACAAATTATCCTCATACGCAGATCCTGATGCATGTCAGTAGAAGCGATGGTTGTGGCTACCGGCTGACCGACAATTTTGGCCTTGTCTCGCTCTTGAGTATGCATTTCAGGATGACTTTGCATCTCACGCTAAAGTTTTAGCATGTTTCAGTACTTACTGCTCCTGTTCCTCCTTGCCACCTTCTCGCTATCAAAAGCCTTAGGCTGCTGCTTTGGAGGAACGATGAATACTGTACGCTTCCTCCAGGAGCAGGGTGGTGAGGTGCGCGCAGTACGGATTATAGTTGATAGTATTTGGGTCGATCATGCTTCTACTTACCTGGCGCGTGTGCACGTCTTGGAGCAGTATGCTGGAGAAGCTATGCCCAAAACCTTTACCCTAAGTACTGGACAGCAAAATACCTGTATAAGCGGAAGGGAAGTTAAACCTGGAGAAGAATATGTAGTCTTTGCGTATTCACTCAGTTCTCAACATCCAACGCGGTATGGGGCACTTAGCGGCTGTGATAGCCACAGTTATGGACCGATCAATTACGCTGGGAAGCAAAAATGCGATCGTCGCTTCGATCAATTGGAGGCAGCGTTGACCTATATGAATCTTGTGCAAAAGAAGCACAGCGGGCGGCTCGTGCTTCGTGAATGCTCAGGAAAAATTATAGCTATCGGCAAACTTAAGCGCGGAGTAATATATGGAAGGTGGCGATACTACGCACCTAAAACTTACCAGCCAGTGGTGAAGAATGATTTTGCTGAAGATGGCCAACTTCAGGTTCAGCGAGTATATCACTCCAAATACAAAAGTTTCAAATACTTAGCAGAAAAGCTTCTTATCTCAGACAATGAAAGAATGTTATTTAGCTATACCTCCAGGCAATCTGCGCCTACTATTCGTATCACTATGCGAAGCAGTAATTTCGGTATGGAAGTGGTAACTTGCCACCAGATTCGCCACGATCAAGAGTCGGTACGAGTGACAAAGTCCACAATTGAATATCCAGGGGGGCAGCTTTTCCCTCATGGTGATTTCGCCCGAATTACACCTGCTGGTGATTCCCTCGAGGCGGGCCACTATTGGTATGGGGCCAGAGTCGGGCGGTGGGTAGTTCCAATCTCAGCTGATAACCCCGCCTCCGCCACGCGTATTTCCAATTATACTTATCCAGATACATTAGCTTTATCACAAGCAGACAGTTGCTTTACCCAAAGATTTTATTCACCAGAAGGCGAGCTCCGGCAACAAATTGAAGCCTGTGATTCGCTACAGTACATAACGACATATGCTGAGTATGATAATTCCATTCACAAAAAAACCTACAGAGGCAAGGACGGCTTAATTTTAAGTCAGCAATGGGCATTTACTTCAGCAGGGCAACGTTACCTAATTTTCGAAGGTGCTTATCACCTTCGGCATCGTGTGGGTCCCCATCTTCACTACGACTCCTCCGGTCAGGTAATACAACAGCTTGTTTATGATTCGCTGGGTCGCATGCATGGCAGGCAAATTAATGGACAGATTGACCACTTTCTGCGTACGGGCAATTATCATCACGGTCGGCCTATTGGAATTCACGAACATTATTATCATTCCGGCACCCTTGGCCAACAGATAGTGTATGCGCAAGACTTGCAATCAGCGGTGCTTAAGGAGTATGATGCCAATGGAGATCTAATTTTACACATTCAAGTGCTTCCACCCTCACTCGACACTTCCTATAGCCACCTTGGTTCAAGATATATTGGTGACGCCGATGAAGCCTCTTCTACAGCGATAAGAGTTGATTGGGGAGGGAATATTTGGTGAGAAGACTTCTGCATTTCTGATGAAAATCATTATGAACAGGTTAGGCGGATATCTAGCGGTAGACAGCTTTGTGTTGGGTGTTGGGTGCTTGACCTGACCACAATATTGTGGTCAGGTGGGTGCTAGGGGCTGGGTGCTGGGTGCTGGGGGCTGGGTACCTATGCCTACCTAGCGCTCAAGCATTGCCGTTCCGCGCTGCACCAGCATATGCTCGCCGCCTTCGGACTACAAATCGATGCGCGCTAAAGCACGCGTAACCTGACATACCTGGGTGCTCAGGTACGCCTCATCTATCCACAAGCCAAATAAACTGAAACAAATTGTATTAAAATCCCTACCTTTGACGTAGCGCACGAGCACCTACACCAATCTCCCAGTTTCGCAGGGTCTATGCACAAAACCTACTATTCCCTTCGCTACGGTACCCTCAGCCCCGAATCTCTCGTCGATGCCGCCGCCGAAAGTGGGATCAGCAGGCTCGTGCTCACCGACATTAATTCCACAGCCGCAGCCTATCCCTTCTGGAAAGCCTGCCGCAAAGCCAATATCCAACCCGTTTTTGGAGTCGAATTCCGCAATGGTGACGAACTGCTGTTTACCGGCATCGCCCACAACCAAGAAGGATGGGCAGAACTCTGCGGCCTCCTCACCGACTGTTCCCTCGCCGGGCGCGATCTCCCCAATCAGGCGCCCGCCTTCACGCACTGCTCAGTCGTATATCCGCGCCTGGTGAAGGATATCACGAGTTTTAGCGAAAGCGAATTCCTCGGCATCCGCGCTGAGCACCTCAACCATCTCTTCCGCAGCCCCGTCGCGCAGCACCCGCACAAACTCGTCGCCTGGAGCCCTGCCACATTTCTCGACGATGAAGCCTTTGTGACTCACCGCCTCCTACGGGCCATCGACCACAACACTGTCCTGTCTCAGCTTTCGCTAAAACAACACGCACGCGAAGATGAATACCTCTACACTCCTGCTCAACTCAATGAACGCTATAAAACCCATCCGTTCCTGCTCGAAAATCTCAACGAGCTGACGCGTAACTGCAGCTTTGACTTTGATGAAGGCGGCGAAAACCTCAATAAAAAGACCTTCACCGATACCCATGCCAGCGACCTCGCGCTGGTGCGCAAACTTGCCCACGCTGGCTGCCGTCAGCGCTACGGAGCCGACCACCGCCAGGCCCACGAAAGGCTCGAGCGCGAACTCGCCGTAATCGAACAGCAAAGCTTTTGCTGCTACTTTCTGGTGACCTGGGATATCATCCGCTACGCCCGATCGGTGGGATATCACCACGTGGGCCGAGGCAGCGGCGCCAACTCTATCGTCGCGTACTGCATGTACATCTCTGATGTCGATCCGCTCGAACTCGACCTTTACTTCGAGCGCTTCATCAACCCCCACCGCTCTAGCCCGCCCGACTTCGACATCGACTTCTCCTGGGACGAGCGCGATGACGTGATCGACTACGTCTTCAAGCGCCACGGTGCAGAATACACAGCGATGATGGCTACTACAGTCACCTTTAAGTACGCCTCCGTGGTGCGTGAGCTGGGTAAGGTTTTCGGTCTAGCCAAAACAGATATCGACCTTATCGTCAACTCTCCCGATGAGCACAGCAATCACCATGAACTAGCCGGCATCGTGCGGCGCCACGGCAGGCGAATCGCCAATTTTCCCAACTACCTGAGCATTCACGCCGGGGGCATCCTCATCTCGCACCGACCGCTGCGTTATCATACTGCGCTGCTGATGATGCCAAAAGGTTTTCCGATTGTGCATATTGATATGTATACCGCTGAAGATTGGGGCTTTCATAAATATGATGTGTTATCGCAGCGCGGGCTAGGTCATATTAAAGATGCCGTTGACCTTATTCGTGCAAATCAGGGGCGCCACGTAGATATCCACGATATCCCCCGTATTAAAGCCGATCCGAAGGTGCGTGCCCAGCTCAAGAGCGGCAAGGCCATTGGTTGCTTTTACATTGAAAGTCCGGCGATGCGTGGACTGCTGTCCAAATTAAGTTGCGATGACTACCTGCACCTCGTTGCTGCCAGCTCGATCATTCGTCCTGGCGTGGCGCAGTCGGGAATGATGCGCGAATACATCGAGCGTTTTCACGATAAGGCCAATATCGTGTACCTCCACCCGGTGTTCGAAAAGCATCTCGGCGAAACCTTTGGGGTAATGGTCTATCAGGAAGACGTGATGAAGATCGCCCACCACTTCTCCGGCTTACCGATGGATGAATGTGATGTGCTCAGACGCATCATGTCGGGCAAGAAGTATCGGTCCGATAAGTTTACAGAGCTACAGGCGAAATACGACGCGGGTTGCCGCGAGCGGGGGCATGCTGAGGAGCTGAGTAAGGAGGTATGGCGTCAGATTGAATCCTTTGCTGGCTACTCATTTTGTAAAGCACACTCGGCGAGTTTTGCCGTCGAGAGTTTTCAGAGTCTTTATTTAAAAGTTTATTACCCACTCGAATTTATGGTGGGCGTAATCAACAACTTCGGCGGGTTTTATCGCACAGAATTTTATGTACACGAGGCGCGTATACAGGGGGCAACTATTCTTCCGCCCTGCGTCAATCGCTCGCTGTACCTTACTACCATAACTGGAAAAGATATTTACCTTGGATTTGTGCACCTGCAGGGCCTTGAGCAGCGGGTGGCTCATCGCATCGTGAAGGAGCGTGCGCATGGGGGCGCCTACCGTGATCTTGTGGATTTTGTGAAGCGGACCGAAATTTCGAGTGAGCAGCTGGTGCTGTTGATTCGCATTGGTGCCTTGCGCTTCACAGGCTTCAACAAATATGAGTTGATGTGGGAACGCAACGCGGTCATGGCTCCCACAGCCAAGCGCAGGCGAGCAGCTACGGGCACAGGAGCGCTTTTTGGCGAAGGACTCGAAGAGGAGTTCTCACTGCCCCAGCTGCGAGAGGGTAAATACGATCAGGCTTTTGATGAAATAGAGCTGCTGGGCTTTCCGCTGCGCTCGCCCTTCGAAATGCTCGAAGACACGCCCGCTGGTACGCTCCTCGTGCGTGACTTCAAACGCTATCAAGGTCAGACTATTCAAATTCTTGGCTACTTCGTGACGCGCAAAGATTTGCGGACGCGCATTGGCGATCCCATGGCTTTCGGTACTTGGCTCGATGCGGAAGGCGATTATTTCGATACCACCCATTTCCCAGGGGTGTGGAAGCATGGCCAATTGCGGGCAGGAGGGATCTATCTGATCACCGGCAAAGTGGCTGAAGACTTTGGCTTTTTAACGCTCGATGCCGAGCGGGTGGTGCGACTTGCCTACGTGAGTGATTCCCGGTATACTTAGCTGATTTTGGATTTGGCAGATGCTTTGCATGCTACTCGACATGTTGCGACATGTCCGATGCATGACAAGGAAGAAGTGCCATTGGCGCGCTAGCCTTGTGTGGGCGGTGATTTGCGTAGTCTTCACAACGCTGGGATACGCCAGTGGCGATCAACGCTATACTGAGATGGACAGCACGCAGGCGCGTATAATTCGCGCTGTGGAAGCTAGGGCCGAGCGACTCAGCTCCTTTGCGGAGCAGCTACGCATGGTGGAGCTCGCGCTCGATGCACACAACAGTCCTGCGCACTTACCGCTGGTAGTCAATCTAATTCTCTCACTCCACGAGTTGGCTGCGACCTCGCCCACCCGCAAGGAAAGCCTGGAGCGCGTACACCTCTTTGTGAAGGAATATGAATTTGATGGTTTCAGTAAAGTAGAGTTGAGCTATATCGACTTTATGTTAGCACGCTTTAGTGCTTATGATGGTTATATCAACGACAGTGAAGCTGCCTTACTAAATATCCTCTCCCGACCCACCGCGGACGTAGATGAATTTACGCGTACGAGCGCCCATTACATGGCTGCCTACGCATCGTACTACACCGACCAGCTGGAGCGGGCAACTTACCATGCCCGCAAATCAGCAGAAGGATTTTACAAACTCGGCAATCTGCGGGGCGCGCTCGAAGGCTACGATGGCACCAGCACCACTTTTTACAAGATGGGCAAGATCGACAGCGCCTTACACTATGCGCGTAAAGGCCTTGCCCTCGCCGATCGAGTCGATGAAGGTTCTGTGCAAAACCTCTACCTCAACTATGCCGAGGCACTTAGCGTGATTGGACAGCGGGATTCGGCATTTTACTATGCTAACCTCGCGAATGGAGTATCTATTAAAGGAGGAAGAGATGCCAGCCTGGCCCGCTCACAATTGTGTCTGGCTAATATCTACAACCGCTTCGGCAATCGCGGTACTGCTATTGATCATTATGAAAGAGCTATCCGGCACTTCGATAATTCTAATGAAGTTTATCACGCAGTAGATGGACTCGACTCTTTGGCAATGCTTTATGCCGAAGTAGGAAACTACGAGCAGGCTTACAGCAAAGGCTTGCGCGCTTTTCGGCTGAGGGATTCCCTGCGTCAGGAGCGCGTACGCCGAGATGCCGACAAGCTCGTTGCAGAGTATGAGCGTGATGCACTTGCCAAAGAACTAAAAGCTTCACAAGATGAACGGGCTTTAGCTCAGGCAGTCCTTTCTAAGCGTCGGGTAGAGCGCTTGGCTGCATTTGGAATAGTTATGTCGCTAATTTTATTGGTCGGGTTTATCTATTACCGTGCGACCTCACGCAAACGCGTCACCCTTGCCCTGCGAAAAGAGGTGGAGGCGCGTACGGCAGAACTTCGGGAGCACTCCGACCGACTCGAGCGCCAAACACGGCGCTTGCAGCAGTCGAATGCCGAACTCGAGCGCTTTGCTTATATCGCCAGTCATGATTTGAAAACGCCGCTGCGCAATGTCACCAGCTTTCTTGGGCTCATCGAGCGGCGCCTGCCTCCAGAAGCAAAAGCTATGGTGGCGGAATACCTGCATATTGCTACCACCAATGCACGTCAGATGCACGAATTGGTGACAGATGTGCTAGAGTTCTCACGCCTAAATCTGGATGTAGAAGAACTTGCCGAAGAGGTTAGTGTAGCGAGTACCGTTGCAGGAGTAAGTGTAGCTATGCAAGCTGAATTGGCTTCCCGCGGAGGCTCAATTCGTTGTGATGGTGATTGTCAGCTTGTTTTGCCGAAAGGCACACTCGACCAAATCCTGAGCAACCTCATCAGCAACGCGCTCAAGTACAATGAATCGCCCCAACCCGAAGCTCATGTGGTGGTGACGGATATGGAAGACCGCGTGCGCATCTCGGTGTCAGACAATGGGATCGGCATTGATGAGGAATACCACGAGCGGGTATTCGAAGTATTTCGCAGGCTGCATACGAGCGATCAGTACAGCGGCACCGGAGTCGGGTTGGCTGCTTGCCGCAAAATGGTGCTGCGACTCGGGGGCACAATTACACTGGAGTCGGTGCTAGGCTTTGGCTCCACCTTCACCGTGGACTTGCCGCAAGACATTCGGGAAGTCGATCAGCATCTGCTTAGCGCCAAAACAGCCTGAGCGAAGTCTGACGCTAATGTTAAATGTGCGTTTTAGGCACAACCAGCAGGATAGATATGACCTGTTAGAACCTGTATGGTTAAAGCCAGACTCTTGTCTCTGTGCGTACTCCTCGCCTCCTTACTAGCTGCAGCTCCAGGATATGCCCAACCTGCTGTGGTGCAGCCGCTCAAGCCGAGAGGAGGTATTCGTGTAGCAGTAGATGCGGGTATAGGCCTGCCGGGAAATGTCACGGCTTTCGGCGAACCTGTGACGGGTGAGGCTTGGATTGCTACTCTGGCATTTGAATATCAAGGTGCTATC
The DNA here is from genome assembly GCA_965213735.1 of Saprospiraceae bacterium. Classification (GTDB taxonomy): domain Bacteria; phylum Bacteroidota; class Bacteroidia; order Chitinophagales; family Saprospiraceae; genus CALDTK01. The sequence goes on along the minus strand of CBDCAB010000006.1, from coordinate 1,865,162 downwards.
GCGCAGTGGCTGCTGTATCGTACAGCTCTGGAGGGGATGGTGATAGCGCGTAGCGGCAGTGTCGGATCACAGCACTACAAGGCCCGAACGTTGAGAGCTGGGGTAGAAGGCTTGGTGGGCAAAGAGGTATACCCTCGTCTGAGTGTGCTTGCGGGACTGAATATGCGCAATGATCGAGGTGTAGATGCACTGGATGCACGCGAGCCAGGAAATATTCGTTACGAATTGCGGATGGTTGCTGCTTATATGTTCAGCTCCCGCCTCAACTTTGAGGCTACGGCAGCACACGGCTGGAATGAATCAACTAACGTCACCTATTTTCAGGATCCTCGTCATCATATCAGACTGGGCCTTGCCTACCAAATCACTGGTCGCCGATGAAATATCTCGCTTTTGCTTTGCTTGTAGTGTGTTCTGCGAGCGCCTGTTCAGATGTGGAGTGGAGTGGAGATGAGGTTTCAGTGCCCATTGCCGAGCTTGATCCTGTTGCGTTGAGTGCTCACGTGCCCACCTTTGCTATTAAAGTAGATCAGGCTGCATTTGATGACATGACACAGCGATATCTAGAGGACATTGAAGTACCCATTACCATTAGTGCCTACCGTAACGAATTACCAATCTTTCTCGACTTAGCGGGAGAAGTACAAATTAAGGGCGCATATTCTGCGCAATTCTCGCTTAAACCTTTGGGGATAAAGTTGGAAGATGAATTTGATAATTCAGCAGGTGATCTTCTTAATGTAGAAGTTGTTAATCCGGAACATAGTCTTGCGGAAATTAAGAGCTTTCGCCTCAGAAATGGCGGCAATGATTTCTTTTTTTCGTTAATAAAGGATTTGGCATATGCGAAGATGGTGAATAATAGCAATCTCGATGTGGTGTCGCTTTATGGCGAGCCTGCTGCCACGTTTGTCAATGGTGAATTTTATGGCCTACACAACCTGCGTTCGGAGAGCAACGGCAATGGCTTGAGCCGCTTATTAGGAGTAAAAAAGCGTCAGCTCAGCCTTGCCGAATTAGATGAGAAACCGAATTTCACCGTTAAAGAGGGCGATCCGCAAGTCTTTCGGGACTTAGAGGCCGCCATTGACGCTAAGAATTTTGATTATGTGAGTACGGCTATAGATCATTCGAGTTTTGTTGATTTCGTTCTAACAGGCACCACCTTTGGTCTGTGGGATTGGCCCTGGAAAAATGCGCGGCTTTATGCTGTAGATGGAGGTCCGCTTCACTTCATGGTATTCGATTTTGATTTAGCGAGTACCCTCTACGCAGATAAACCGCTATTGAAGAACATTCGCGATACTGCACCTAATCCGATTAGCAGAATGTTTGAAGTGATGTATGCTGATGAAGATTTTCGCGAACTTCTCTCTGCAAGACAAGCAGAGCTCATGGAGAGTAGGCAGCTGGCGCCGGAGCGCTTAAAAGAAGCGCTCGATGCCTTACGCATGAAGTACGAGCCGATTATTGATTTGCAGACGCAGAAACACGGCTATCCTGTATCTCGTGGGCAGTGGTACCTAGATTTAGAGGATCTCGTACAAAGGTACCAGCAGCGTTATAAAGTGCTCGAGCGCGAGCTGGAGCGGAAGTAGGATTGGGCAACTACTAGAATAGCATGTGCTGCCCCGGGCGGTGCTGCTCGAAAAGCTGGCAATTATAATCAGGTAGGTCGCGCTGCTCGGTCGCACTCTTCACCGTGTGTGGAAGGTAGAGTTGGCGGGCAATCTTTATACGTTGCGCAATGGTGTCGGCATAGATGCCAGTTCCTTTTTGGCGCTGACCCCAGACGCTATCGTTCACCTTTCCACCGTGGCAGTCCTTGATGCGATTGATGATCCGGTCGGCGCGGTCGGGATAATGCTGCTCGGCCCAGGCCCGAAAAATCTGGCCGATATCACCATTGAGTCGCACGATTGTATAGCCAATTGCTTGTGCCCCGGCCTGTGTAGCAGCTTCGGCGATGGGCATAATTTCATGGTCGGTGAGGCCGGGAATAATGGGTGCAATCATTACCCGCACCGGTACACCTACGGCCGCGAGTTCACGTATTACTCTGAGCCGTTGCGTGGATGCGGCTGTGCGAGGTTCCATCGTTCGCCGCAGCGATTCATCGAGTGTGGTGAGCGACACGGCTACGTGCACGAGGCGGTCTTTGGCTAGCTCGGCCAGCAGATCGATGTCGCGCAGGATGAGGCTGTTTTTGGTAATAATGCCTACCGGGTGCCGGTATTTAAGGCAGAGTTCAAGCACCCCGCGGGTGAGGCCTTCTACGCGCTCGATGGGTTGGTAGCAGTCGGTATTGCCACTCACCATGATGGGTGAGGCGCGCCAGCTAGGTTTAGAAAGTGCTTCGTCAAGGAGAGCGACAGTATTGCGCTTGATGAGGATTACCCGTTCGAAGTCTTTGCCCGCTGAGTAGCCCCAGTAGTTGTGGGTATTGCGGGCAAAGCAGTAGACGCAGCCGTGTTCGCAGCCTTGGTAGGGATTAAGGCCCCACTCTGCGCGCACGTCGGGTGAGGTGATGCGGTTGAGGATGGTTTTGGGGTGCGTGAGTATGTATTTCGTTTTGTCAGCTTTCGCAAAAACCTCCCAATCCGCACCTGGATCGTCCATCAGCTCGGGTACTGCTATGCGCTCGGCAGCATTGTAGCGGTTGTTGGGATTAGAAACGGCACCTCTCATGGTGGGTAGAGTTTAGCTAAGGGCTTAGGGTAAATTCGCTGCTGATCGTCCGGCCTGTGCGTCGCGGTATTTAAAGCCTGATTCTTGTGTCACTGCCACGCCTCCACACCTTGCCATTTTGATGGCATGTTCGCCGTAGCGGCGCCGGATGTCGTCGAGTGCTCCCATAAGGTTGAGTTCTCGCTCAGTGTCTTCAAAGAGGTCTACCTGATAGTGTCCCCGCACCAGTCCTGAAAGTCGCACACCTACTAGCCTCACCATCTGGCGCCGGGTGTGCAGGCGCTCGAACAGGTCGCTAGCGTGGCGCAACAGGTGACGGTCGTTGGCGGTGTACGGAATGCGCAGCTGCTTGGTGTGCGTCTGGAAATCGGTGTACCGCACCTTCACGGTGATGCAACTAGCCAACTGACCCCGTTGGCGCATATCGAAGCCGAGTCGGCAGACCATATCAGCGAGTACATCGCGCAAAAACTTTACGTCGGTGGTGTCTTGCTGGAAAGTTTTTTCTTTGGACAGACTCTTGCGTTCGGAATGCGCAACGACGGGTGTGTCGTCTATGCCATTGGCCTTGCGAGAAAGCATGAGGCCATGTTTGCCAAACTCTCTTTCGAGCAGGCGCACGGGAATTTCACGCAGCAGTTTAATGGTGCGCACGCCCATAAAGCTGAGTCGGTGGTAAGTTTCCTTGCCTAGTCCAGGGATACGTGAAGCGGGTAGGGGAGCAAGAAAATCGCGCTCGAGGCCATTGCGCACCATGAGTGTCCCGTTGGGTTTGGCCTCGGTGGTGCCTACTTTAGAGACGAGCTTATTGACCGACAGCCCAAAGGAGATGGGCAAACCGGTTTCTTTCATAATGCGCTCACGCAGTTCGACCGACCATTTCCAGCAGCCGACGTACTTGTCCATGCCTGTGAGATCGCAGTAAAACTCGTCGATGGAGGATTTTTCGAAGAGTGGTGCGTCTTCGGCGATGACGTCGGTAACGAGGTGGGAATACTTGGAGTAGCTCTCCATATCTCCGCGAATTACGAGGGCTTCCGGACAGAGTTTGAGGGCCATGCGCATAGGCATTGCTGAGCGTACACCAAAGGCTCGCGCTTCGTAGGAGCAACTTGCTACCACGCCGCGCCCTGCCCGCCCGCCGACGATGAGCGGGCGCCCCACCAGGCTTGAATCGCGCAGTCGCTCCACAGCGATAAAGAAGGAATCCAGGTCGAGGTGAAGCACCGCACGTTGAAAGGGATTGCCTCCGCAGGGCTCTGTTAGCTGGCAGGCTTGATCGTACAGATGCTCGTGTGGCTGAGTGTGCGCCTGCTCGTACAGGTACGGGTCGCGTGCAAATCGGTCATAGTCGTGGCGAGTGAAATCTTCCAAAATGCTCGGTTCAGCTGGTCTACGAATCTAAACACAAAATGTTCTTACATGCTTGGCTATCCCCGATAAATACCATAAAAAGTTTTGAACGTGTGCTGGGGATAATTTGCGCCACAGCGCCAAGGAGGCTGTCTAGTGGCCTGGTCTGGTGATGGTTGAGAAGATTAAGTCAACTCTTCTTGATGTTGTTATTCTGTTCTCACCTCCCACCTCTCGCATCTCGCCTCTCACATCTCACATCTCACCTCTGTAAAACGTACCACCATTTCGCTTTTGACTGAGTCTCTAGCCGTGTCGGAATTCGCGACATCGGAGTGGCTCACAAAGTTGAAGCCTTACCGCCCGTCGGATTCGCATCTCATTACCGCACGTTCAAGGACCCCAAGCTCCGTCAGATACACGAAGGCCTAAGCCATACCCTCACCGCAGCATGCCCTCCCGCCGGAGGCTCTAGCGTCCCATCTGCAGCGCCGCAGGCAAACCGCCGGAGGCCCCTCCCGCCGGAGGCCCTTCCCGCCGGAGGCTCTCAGCGTCCCATCTGCAGCGCCGCAGGCAAACCGCCGGAGGCCCTTCCCGCCGGAGGCTTCTCCGCCGGAGGCCCCTCCCTATATATGTCAATGCCAACAAGCTACTGCACCAAGCTGGCAATATCAAAGTCCCCATACACCTCGTGCAAGGCGTCCGCACCAACACCGGTCCCAGTAAGCTGAATGATAAAGCGATCACTTACTAAGACACTCAAATTGCTCGTGATGCGACCGCCGCGATGAGCGTACGTTTCGTAAGCGGGATGACCATCGAGGGTTAAGGTGCGCTCCGAACCATTCTCGGTCTCTTTATCCACCTGCAACTTGGTAAATCCCGCCATCGAAGCCACCAACATACCGGCCCCTCCACTATCAATCAAGGTGGCATCAATACGCTTCCTTTCAGAGCCGTAGCTCGCCTCAGCTTGCGAAAACGTTAGGCCCAGGGCACTCGTCGTCTCGCCAATCTGCTTGGTGCGAGGCATACCTGCAGCGGAGACAGGCATCAACTTCTTCAACTCGCGGAAATTTATCACCTCAACATCGCGGAGGCCATCAAACCCAAGACTATCCATATTGAGTCGAGCAGTCGCGCCAGTGGCTTCTTGTACTGCTTCAGCCAACTGCCGGTTGATTTTCTCCTCCATCGTCTCACCGCCACACGCGCAAAGACCCGCACATACAATTAACCACAGGTGATACCTCATCATCATCATTTTTCGCATTGCCTGGTGCGGAAGGTACATAGGGTGTAGCCCCAGCACATGCCGGATGTATAATCGGTGAAGGAGAATTCGTCGGCAGCACGATAGAAGGATAATTTAGCTGTTGGAGACATTCAATTTACATAACTTGTGTGTCCACAACACCACCAGAAGCCTATGTCACCGCGCCCACTACTCCACCTGCTTGCCCTTGTCGGTACCTCATTCGTTGCTGGGTCTCCAGCAGTGTTTGCTCAAGCTCAGCCTGCCGAGTATGTATCCGTGCAGGCGCATGTGCAGGCACTCGCCGTCGGTGACAACGACGAGCTCTACGTCTACCGCGGAGGTCCGCTCACCGACGACGGTGATGGCTTGTACCCTTTGGCACGTGTAGATCAAACTGCCAATCCGCAGCAGCTCATCGAGCTCAATAGCCAGGATGTGCGCGCGCATAATGCCGTCTTCTATGATCGAGCTGACGCTACCTACTACGAGTTGTACGTAGAGTATGCCGATTGCGATGTGTTTAATTCAACATTCTTTATTTCAGCCGTGCCGGAACAACTGCTGGGACAAGGGCAGGGGACACAGACGCTATTTCAACCTCAATCAGCTAATGGTTTCTTCCTCAATGAACTTAGCGTCTCAGATGGCCGCTTCGTTGCGGCAGGGACTAGGGTACTGGTCGCAGGTTCACTCACTGATCCCTCAACGCTGGTAGAACTAACTATGCAAGATGCCAATTGGGTAGATTTTCCCAATCGAGTTGGCGTGCTGAGTCAAGGCAACTTTGTCGTCGCCGGCGCAAATACCTTGTATGCTGTTCGCGCAAACGGTTCAATTGATTCCGTTGCTGTATCAGCTGAAGTGCTCGGGGTCGGTTCGCTATCTAGCCCTGGTGCTGCCCCAACGCCTTATATCATTACCCGCGATGGAGGCTATAGTTTGGATAGCAACCTCAGGCTCACCCAGCTTGAGCAGTATGCAGCCACCTATACTATATCATCATTGGCAGTCGAACCTTATGGCACGGGATTTCTGTGCGTCTACGAAGATGGAGGTGCGGGACCATTTTATGGATACCGAAGCAACAATCCTGCTGCAATAGAAATTGCTGGCGCTAGCTCTGTTGAGCAAAGCAATCCTGCAAAGTTTAGCCTCTACCAATCACGTGATGCGTCAGCTGGACCTACCCTGCACCACTACTGCGTGCTAGCGTTCGATAATCATCTAACTAATCTCGTAATTAACGCTGAGACCAGAGCTCAACTAGCATCTATTTCGTATGCCGATGTCAGCTTTGATGTGTTGGAGGTAATCTACTCTCCAGCAGGGGGTTCAGCTGCCTCCACATTTACCCCAACAGTTACAAATTCTACCGCTGATACCATCTCGCGCCTACACTTTAGCGGAGAGGCCTATAGCTCGATATGTCGTCAACAGCTGCAGTTTGAGTATAATGACTTAGACTTAGTTCCTGGAGAAACGCGCAAACTGCCCAGTCAGCCAATATCTCATCCTTTCCTAACTGACTCACTGACCTATCAACTCAATACTGCCGATAACCTGCCAATTCTGCCTGGAAATCAGCGTGAGCTAGTGGGAGCCGCTACGGTGGTAAGTAGCAAAGAAGTTTTGGCGAAAGCTATACAGCTAGCACCAAATCCAGCTAATGATTACATCCGAATACTCGGATTAGAAGCTGGCGAGCGAATTAGCAGTATTTACTTTAGAGATTTTCTCGGCCGCATACATACTGCTATTCTCAATGGCGATCGGGTCGATGTTGCAGATTTGCGAGCGGGCCAGTATGTGCTGTATGCGAGGCTTGAATCTGGTGAAGTGGCTGCGCAACGCTGCATGATCATGCGTTAGCGTTTACCCTTACGCTTACCTGCACCAGGCTTGGTGGACATTTTCTTCTTGAGTTTGCGCGTCTTCGCATTGCCGCGATTTTGCTTCTTTCGCTTGGCGCCTTTTTCGTGAAAGGCACCACCTGTTTCGCGTAGCTTTACGTCAAGGGTAGGCATAAAGATTTGAGGACGTTCTTCAGGAATTAGCTCATCGCTTACTGTCACCTCTTCAGGAAAATCAAGTTTGGTAATTTCCTTGCGCATTAGGCCTTCTATATTGGCCACGTTACCTAGCTCCTTTGGAGAAAACATTAATATAGATTCTCCCGTTTCATCAGCGCGCCCGGTGCGACCGATGCGATGGATATATCCCTCTGGCTCTCCAGCGGCATTCATAGCAATAACGTGCGAAACTCCTTGAATATCTAATCCTCGACTCACAAGATCTGTAGCCACAAGGATGCGCTTATCCCCTTTCTCAAAATTCTCCAGCGCCCGAAAACGGGCATTTTGAGCTCGGTTACCATGAATTAATGTAGCGTGGCCAGGGAAGGTGCTCTCTAAGCGTTCAAAAACAAGATCGGCAAGACGTTTGCTTGGCGCAAAAACCAGCACCTTTGTAAAGCGTGTTTTATCTGCTAAGAGATGCTCGAGCAAATTGACTTTTGTATTAAAGTTTTCAGCTGGATAAGCGAGCTGAGTAATATTTTCTAAAGGTGTTCCGGAGCGCGCTGCAGTGACATAAAGTGGGAAATTAAATGTTTCATCAATGATTAGCTTAACGTCTTCAGTAATGGTAGCTGAAAAGAGTAAGTTCTGCCGTTTTGGCGGAAGCAGGTCGAGTATGTTGAGAAGTTGAGGACGAAAACCCAATTCTAGCATTTCGTCTACTTCATCGATAATTAGCTTTCGCAAAAACTTAAATTTGATGGTTCCCGTCATGGCAATGTCGAGCAATCGGCCTGGTGTCGCCACGAGCACATCGAGTCCATCTTGAAGGATCTGTTGCTGGGTGAGGATGCTCGACCCGCCGTAGATGCCGCGGATCACGACGTCCATGTATTTGGTGAGCTGCTCGAGTTGATCGACGACTTGTTCGACCAATTCGCGGGTGGGTACGATAATGAGAATTTGCGGAAATCGGTGCTTAGCGAAGCGCCACATTTTGAGAGCAGGAAGCAGGTAGGCTAGGGTCTTACCAGTTCCTGTTTGGGCAATGCCGACCACATCTTTGCCGCTCATCACAGCAGGGATTGCGGCCGCTTGGATATAGGTAGGCTCGGTGATCCCCATATCATCGAGCGCGCTCCACAGACGCTTATTGAGGTTGAGGTCGCGAAAGGTAAATTCTTCTTGAGCAGATGATTCTGACATAGCGCGAAGGTAGGCGGGCGGTAGGCTACATTCGCGCGCCGTGGAAGCGCTTAATCCAACTGATGTAATCGTCTTCGGCATTCGTTTGCAGGAGATCGACGTAATCCTCACGGATTTGCTGTGGTCGCTGGTGAATTTTTACTGCTTCTTCCAGCTCACGCGCATGTCGATCAGGCTTTCACCCGCTGGTAATTGGTTGCGGTACATGTTCCTGCTGATGGGCATAGCGGTATTTCTGGGTGCATTCCTTGGCCACGGCTTTCAGTACCTCCTCGGCTACGAAGCCAAATATCCCGGATGGATTGTGAGTATGTGGGGTGTTGCTTGTTTTGAGCGAGCAGCAATTCTATATGCTGGAGAACGTGTTAGTGCGCGCTTGGGAAGAATTATGTCCATCGCAAATATTGTGGAACTAGTGGTGTTCCATTTTTTCATCTTATTCAGTGGGTACTTGTTCGATTTTAATGCCTTTTATTTGGTCGAAGTTCACGCTGCCTACGGTTTGATAGTCATCGCCTTGCCTTTGCATAGCATCATCTATAAGCAGACAGCCGCTGAAGCGAGTCGGTTTGTGCTTTTGGGTATCGGTGTGGCAGCTACTGCTGTGGTTGTACATTTAACTGAATTTTATCTACATCCGGTATGGTTTAATTATCATGACGTGAGTCACGTTATTTTGACTGTGGCTACGGTATGCTATTATCAGGCTGCAAAGCGGATGCTAGTGGCATGACTACGCTAATGGGCAGGCCACCTTTTCGAACCTACCACCCGGCAAAAGCAACCATTTTGCCGTATCTAGCGGTACTGTTGGTATAGGGCTATGCCTGCAGGTACGCGCACATCAATGGAGAGCACCTGGACTGACATACTCGCTGCTTGTCTTCGCCAGGAGCGCGCTGCTCAACACCAGCTGTACCAGGCCTACTTCGGCTATGCGATGAGTATCGCCATTCGCTACTGCGATGACCGCGATCAGGCTGTGGGCATCGTACATGATGCCTTCCTCACCGTCTTCAAACGTATAGCCGCTTATGATCAAAGCAAGCCCTTCAAGCCATGGTTTCGCATCATTGTGGTGCGCGCTGCGCTCGATTTTGTGCGTAAGCAACGCAAACACGCACCTCTCGTGGAATTAACTAACTCGACTCCGGCCTACAATCGCGAAGAGACGTTGAGTCGCATCGGCTACCAAGAGTTACTTACTATGGTGCGCAAACTCAGCGAAGGCTACAGAATAGTATTTAATCTCTACGTGATCGACGGCTTCAAACATGAAGAAATTGCCGATAAGCTCGGTATCTCTGTCGGCACTTCAAAATCCAACCTCTTCAAGGCTCGCGCTCATCTTAAACGTATGGTCGCAGAAAGCCTTCACATTCCATCGCCTCCTCAGGCCATACAAACGTGACTCCAAGCGAACTCGACGATCTATTTCGTAGCAACAGCGAACGCAGCGACTTCACTCCCCACCACGAGGAGTGGAAGCAAATGTCGGCGCTCCTCGATGCCGACGCAAAACGCGAGCGGAATAATCGCGTTGTGAGCATCTTCTGGATGATGCTCTTCCTCAGCCTCATTACTTGGGGGACTTTTAGTTTAGTTAGGTCTGCTAATCTATCAACACCATCAGCCGATATTCAGCAAGTACCTCAAGCCAATAATTTTCAGAATACAACAGCGCATCCATCCTATTTAGATACTGCTTTAGAACCTAATTTTAAATTTGAACCAGCAATTGCCAGTCAGCCTGACGCTGCAACAGAACTAACTACAACGCAGCCGCAAAGTGCTCAGCCTGCTCCTTTCGCAATGCAGCAAAGTGCAGCTAAATCTACTGCATCAACAGTCACTGCTGTATTGCGTGCCACGCCAGCTAATGCGACTCTAGCAAATACAGCATCAGGTGCTCCGGCTTTAGATATTCCCAGCGATGCGCACAAAGACGCAGGAAACCTCGTAAATCTTCCTTCGCCGGATCTTCGTCACCTCAATTCGAATAATGCAGATTTGATTGATGCTGAGCTTCCAGCGATAGGTACTCCAAGGCCTGTGAAAATTACTTCTAAGGCAGCGCCGCGTTTTTCTGTCGGTGCATTTGCCGCTGGCGAAGCAAGTGCTGTTGGGATGTCTGAGCCACTGCGTTGGGGTGCGCGCGCCGGCATCGTTGTGCATGCAGCTGTATTGCGCCACTGGGAACTGCAACTCGGCCTTAGCTATGGCAGAAAATGCTATGAAGCTGGAGCTGATGATTACGCCATGCCCGCAGGATTTTGGTATAATGATATTCCCGCAGCAAACACTAAATCTAAAACAGATGTATTCGAAGTACCTGTGCTAGCCACTTACCACTTTCGTCAAAACAACACTAGCGGACTATTCGCGAGTGCAGGCCTTACCAGTTATTTTTTAAATCGTGAATCTTTTGACTATGAATATCAACGCTATGATCCCAATGCGCGACGTGAATTGCAAATGCGCAACGTCCATAAAAATATACTTAGCGTGGCGCAGGTGCAACTTGGCTATCGACTGGTAACGTCCCATGGCCTCGCCTATCGACTTGCTCCCTTTGTGTCCATACCGTTTGGTGGCGTAGGCTATACAGGTGTTCAGCTTTACTCTGGTGGTATTGGCCTAGAAGTGGAGTGGCGCTAGCGTATTGACGGCGTGTCCACAAAGTTGTGGTTAGCCCAGCCTGACCACACGGTTGTGTTCAGGCCAGCCCATCTGACCTGCGATCAAACAAACTGACCGAGCACATGGTGGACCTAACCGGCCCACTGGCTCAGGCGGGCTGGAAAGTCCGCGATGTGAATGGCCGGTCTGGCGCAGGCAAGCGCTAGCGAGCCTGAAGCCGGGCTGGGCGACGGTAGAATCGGCCATTCTGGACAGCGGCAGAACCTTAAGTGGCGCTAAATTTTACAAGTTTAGCCTGACCACAAAGTTGTGTTCAGGCCAGCCCATCTGACTTGCGGTCAAATAAACTAGCCGAGCACATGGTGGACCTAAGCGGCCCACTGAGCTTGTGTTGACTCATAGTTACTTGTTTGCTAGACGGCTAAAGCACGTCAGCGCCTGTAAGATCACTAATTTGACGGACAGCTTCAAGGATGGGAGCAGGACAATTGGTGCAATACCGTAGTGAGTTGCCACTGCCCAAACCTGCTTCTTCCAAACGCTGGCCGCACACATGGCAGTCACCCCGCTCATCTGACCCGAACCTGTCGGCGAGGTCATCGACGCTGCTGGTAATGGCGATCACTTGCTCGCGGACGTCACTTGCTTGTTCAGGCCGCAGCACATCATCGGCAATAGTCCCAATGGCATCGGCTGCGATACGAATAGATGCAAAGGTCATCCGACGCTCTGTCGCAGCTTGAGTAGGATACTCACGACACGCATTCTGGATGCGGGTGAGGTGAGCAGTAATTTCCTGAAGTGTATCGGCATCTTGAATCACGCCGCTATAACCTTGCTCAGGCGCGTACAGTTCGGTAAGGGCTGGCCTGACCTCAAGGTTGTGGTCAGGTGGGTGCTAGGTGCTGGGGGCTGGATGCTGGGTGCTAGGTGCTGGGTGCTGGGTGTTAAATGCCTGTGCAGTTGAGCAGCTCGACGTCCAATTTATGAAAATCGCAAAAATCCCGAGCGACTAGAAAGGGTGCCAAAATATTAGCCTCTACCCTCAAATGCTTCGCGAGCTGACTTTCACTTGAACAGTTCAGCCGCAAAACTGTCTATGCGAAGACATGTATAAAATTAGATAATGGCTATATTTATTTCGATAAGGTTGCCGAACCCTGCTAGACCTCTAACCCATCAGAAGCAGCTCAAGATTTTTTGGGGAGAGCTGTAGTTGATGCGGAAGAACTGGCTACTGAAAAACCTTTATTTGAGCAAAAAGTCTTTCAACCATGCGTATAGCAATACTTTTCATCAGCTTGTTTTTCGTCTTGCAAACTGCTGCACAAGACTTACTAAATTGCTCCGTGGCCGTATATGATACTGTGTTAATAGGCCAGCCTATGATGCTGGAGTATAGGGTAACGTCTCACAGCCAAGTACCTAATAAAATCTTTTATGATCCAGAAGGGTCTGTTTACAATAATCTCGGCCGTAATGAAGACTTCAATGTCACTGTAACAGGTCCCAACCAGGAAGTGTTACCAACTCTACCCATATATCCTCTTACATCCGTACTTGTGAGCAAACTGGTAGGCCATGTACCGATTCGTGAAGGCGATTCACTAAATTATACCTTATGGATAGATAATTGGGTGGACTTGGACACTGTGGGAACGTACAATGTCACGTGCAGTAAAAGATTTACAATAAATGGCGAAGAATCTTTTGAGCTCTCATGTAGTACAGAGTTTTTAGTAGTAGATTGTGATTCTCTCAGTTTGGACAAGTGGATTTCTAAGTACATGGTTCAGATAACGGCTTCTCAGCCCGGCTTTTTTCGGTCAGATGCACTTCATATTTTGTGTCGTGTGAAGAATCCCGCTGTTGTTCCATATCTTGGTAGTTATATGATTACGTCTGCAAGCCGCAACGAGATTCTTCACATTGCAGATGCATTATCCAATTTTCCATTCTCGTTGACAGCATTTGAATATATCAGTAAGGCTGTCGAACTTCCTGGCTCAAGGTTCGTTTATCCTGGCTCGCGGCAGGATTTACTTGAAGAGCAACAAGCATCGGCGAAACACATCTTATTTCATGATGCGGCAGCTTTCGCGGATTCTTTGTTTATACCCTTCGGACTGAGCTTTCAAGATGATTCTGACTTCTCGATGCGCAACTTTCTGATGCAAGAACTATATAGAAGAAACTCTGAATATTTGCCAGACCTGCTTCAAAAATACAAAGATGATCCGAGCGAGGTCATTTCCAAACAAGCGAGACGACTCTTGCGACAACGACGAAGGAGAAGGAAATGAGTGCCGCCGCAGAAACCCAAGGCTCCATAATGACGCTTAGACATAGATCCTCCCTCATCATGTAGTCGGGAGCCTACCTTACATTAGTTCTTCCTCAAAGAGCCCCTACCTATTGACGCTGTCACGCCGCTACGCGGCTATCACGCAGCCTTTACGTAGCATGGCCATAGCCGCATAGCGGCGTCGTTGTCAGAGGGTAGGGTTTACCCGGAACCGTGCTGGGTGCTGGCCTGACCACAAGGTTGTGGTCAGGTGGGTGCTAGGTGCTAGGTGCTGGGAGCTGGGTGCTGGGTGCTAGGTGCTGGGTGCTGCGTGCTTAAGCACGCGTAACCAAACCGCCAGGTGCATCAGTATCCCTAAATTTGGCACCATCAATCTAGTCATTCTTGAATTCTCGCCGTGCTTACAACCTTACATTTGTGACGTTCACCAACATATATCGCATTCTGCTCATCTCGTGGGGCGTGCTCTTATATGCGGGCTGTGCTTCCGTGCATCCAACTGCGACTAGCAGCTCCTTGCCTCCGCCTGGCTCAGTACATGTGGAGGATAACTTTTTTGCAGACAAGACTGAGGTCTCAAATATAGGTTATTGGGAATATCAGCATTGGTTGAAGCGAGTATTTGGACCCAACTCTGCTGAGTATCGAGCATCTGTTCTCGATACTACCGTCTGGCTAACTGTGGAAGGTTCTGAGGCACTTGCAGGTACTTATCATCGCGATCTTCAGTTTGCAGCTTATCCTGTAGTTGGAGTTACTATCGAGCAGGCAAAAAGCTGGACGGAATGGCGAGGAGATAGAGTCGTAGAACGTACTTTGGCTCAAGCCGGGGGTATTCAAGCTCGACCCCACGCAATCTGCAGAAAATTATTTTACTGTAGAGCGCTTCGAAAACAATCAATTCGTCTATCAACCTGCCAATCCCGACAAGCCGGTAGAGACAGTCGAGCTAGATATTTGCACCTTCAAAATTCCGACTGTGGACGAGTGGAATAAATTTGCTGGATTCGCGACAGCTACTTCTGCCACAGGTGCCCAGGCGCAAGAAACGAATCCACAAGTTTTGCGGAAGCGTAAATCAAGATATAACACCAAAGAAGCTTGGTCAGTAAAATCCCGCCCCCGTAAGCGCATCAGCTTCAAAAAGCACCGACGAGTTGTGACTCTACCTTGCGCTGCTGCTAAATGCAATTCACTCAATATTTGTGGAACAGTCGGAAACGTTGCCGAACTTGTCGAGCAAGATTCTGTGAGTAAAGGCGCCAGCTGGAATACATCTGCTGAATATTTTAGTGGAGATTCTATTAATTCATTTGCCGCACCTAACGCGTGGACTGGCTTTCGCAATGTATGTTACCAACAGCGAGTTAGGTATGAGATTAAAAATTAGTAATTTAACTTAATCAAGCTTCTACTTTACATCTTGAATATCTGCTGCTTAACCTACCTCACACCCTGCAGCATCACCAGGATCTAAGTACCGCAGCTAGTGTGATAAGCACCCTCTGCGCGTAATGTGTGGGTTATCACTCTAGCCCAAGGATCGGGTGATGAGCAGAGGGCTAAGCATGCATCCAGACGGTGCATGAGAAGTGTTTTAGAAAAGAAGAGAATTATTGTAAATTTTGAAACAGATGCCTGTGGTCATGTTGTATGGCTTTCGCTAACAGGCCTCACAAGGACTTACGGAAAATGCTAATTGCGACGAGGCAACCCACGATGCAGCTCAGAAATTTATCAGACCTTGGCTCGATACCCCAACCGTATGCTGAAATTTCTCAAACGCCTTGTGGGACGCGAAGAAAGCCCTGACGTCACATCGGCCCCTTACACCCGCTTCACGCCAGGTGATTATATCTACACCACCGATGAAGATGGATACCAAGTTTCACGAGTGCTCGAACATGAGCCCGATGCCAACGGTGTGCACCTCACGCTGTATAATCCGGTGAAGTCACGACCAACTCCTGCAACGCTTCACGAGTTAGTACCCTTCGTGCAGCACGTGCCGATGAGTGTCAACGGGTTGAAAAATCCGCAGCTTATCTGCCATCGTAACCTCAGCACCGAGGACTTGAGCGGGTTCTACACCTATCTTCAACACACCGACCAAGCTGAATATATCCCTTGGCACTACCTTAAACGCTCGGAAGAATATTCTCAAGCTGGAAATCATCAGGCTGCTCTAGATCTTAATTTAGAATGTACAAGAGATTATCCTAACTTTTTTCAAGCTTACGATAATGCAGCCTTTGCGCACATGTCACTTGGACAGTACGAAGCCGCAATACCCCTTTTCCAGCAATCACTGGAACTGCAATCGGACAACATCCACGCTATATTCTCAATCGGCGAGTGCTTGTTTCGACTAGAGCAGTATAGCGAGGCTCAACCCTATTTTAAACAGGCGCTCGAACTGCAGCCCGATCTTCAAGTAGCTAAAGAATTTTTAGCGGCATGTGGGAATGAGAGGTGAGAGGTGAGAGGTGAGATGTGAGAAATGAGAGGTGAGAGGTGGGAAATGAGAGGTGGGAGGTGGGATGGGAGAAATGAGAGGTGAGAAATGAGAGGTGGTATCCTCGAAATTATTAGCCTTACAAGCCGCTGATGCAGATCGCTTTACCTCAACCAGCAGAAGTGGTGCTTGCCCGGCTTTGTGCACCTACATCCTTGGCATATGCCCCCGGTGTGCAGCCAAACTTAGCTTTGAACAACTTGGTGAAATAGGTGGCACTGCTAAATCCGCACTCGGCAGCGATGACCGCAACTGTATCTCCCTGACGATCGCGCAACAATTGAGCTGCACGTTGTAGCCGCACCGATTTAATGAACTCATTGCTCGATTGATCTACCAGCGCACGAAGTTTGGTATTGAGCTGGGTTCGACTTAGCAATACTCCCTTTGCGAGGTGATCAACGGATAATTGCGGATCATTAAGGTGATTTTCTACATGAGCCAGCGCGCGGCTGAGAAAATCTTGATCAACACTAGTTACGGCCAGCTCTTTCGGTCGCAGCACAATCGAGCCAGCGAAGCGTGCGCGTAGCAGGTGGCGTGTGCGAAGCAGATTGGCAATTTGAGCAATTAGCTCTTCGCCGATAAAGGGCTTGGTAAGGTAAGCATCGGCTCCTTCGTCGAGGCCAGTGACGCGGGCATCTGAACTTGCTCGTGCAGTAAGAAGAATCACCGGGACATGACTGGTGCGCAAATCGGCTTTGAGGGCGCGACACAAACCATATCCGTCGAGGGCGGGCATCATCAAGTCACTAACGATGAGATCAGGCGGCTCAGCGAGGGCTGCAGCTAGACCAGCGGCGCCGTCGACAGCAAGCTTAACTCGGTAGTGCGGTGCTAGCAACAGCGACAGAAACGCACGCATTTCAGTATTGTCTTCCACGAGCAAGAGCGTCGAGTCTTCCGCGCCATAAGCTCGAGTAGGTGGTCTTGTGGCAAGCAGCGTGTTCGGGCGAGCCAAAACAGCAATACCTGAGGGTGCGGTCGCTTGAGCGGGAGTGTCCATCTCAATTTCTGTAGGACTCAGATGCTGATGGCCCAAAGGCAGCTGAATAATAAAGGTAGAGCCTTCTCCTACTCGACTATCCACGTGTACTTTACCTCGGTGCAAATGCACAGTTTCACGAACTAGTGCCAGCCCAATGCCCGTGCTGGGAGTATCGCCAGCTGAGTCGGTGGTATGCGTGAAACGCTCAAATACGTTTGGGAGCAAATCTTGTGCAATGCCAATACCGGTATCGCTGACCTCCACCTGTGCATACAGCTGGTTTTGCGTAAGCGTAATCGTAATCCGACCACCTGCTGGCGTGAATTTAAATGCATTAGAAAGCAGGTTGTGAAATACCTGATCGAGCTGCTGTGCATTAAAATAAAGCGGTACGGGGGCTGATCCTAGTTGCTGCTCGAAGCTAATTTCTTGCTGCACGGCGTGCGAACTATAGGCCGATGTGAGCTGCCTCAGGTAAGCAGCAAAGTCCTGTTTACGAACCCGCAGACTCACACATGCCGCATCAAACTGCGACAGGGCGAGCAACTGATCGACTAAGGCAAGTTGTCGCTCGGCATTCTGCTCAGCAAGGTCGAGAAGTGCAAACTGCTCAGCATCCTGAGTTGCTGCTTTGACTTGGCGCAGCGGACCGAGCATTAGCGTAAGCGGAGTGCGAAACTCATGTGTCACGTTAGCAAAAAAGCGAGATTTCAGGTCGCTGCTGGCTCGCAGCCGGGCACCATGCACACGCAGCTCTTCGAACTCAACAAATAACTCCCGAAACAAGAGCGCAGCAAAGGGGATAGTGCTGAGCTGGAACCCACGCTCGAAGATGGAATTATTTGGCAACCACCCAAGAAGTTCTAATAACCACGTGGCGCTGCCGAGAAAAAGTAAGGCAATAGAGATTAGAAGTGCCCGCGCTCTTGGCTGTTTACGATGGGCCTGAGCAAGCACCAGCCCAAACACGGTAATTATCCATATAACTAAACTGCCGTTAAGCACGGGAAGCCATGCTAAGTTCTGTTCGATCACGAGCGCAGCCAAGAGGTGAATAGCCGTTACTAAAAAAGAGACGTACCTCAGTATTCGTGCTGGCACAGCGGCGCCGGTCGCAAGTCCGAGGTAGTCATAAACGAACCAAGATAATGATCCAACAATGGCCGCAATAACAATTAAAATCAATGGGATTCGGTGAGTCCACATAGTGCCTGTGACTATATAAGCATGTGTGCTTGTGTAAATGAGGAAATATAATCCAAAGCTCCACATGAGTAGGCCGAGCAATAGCAATTCTCGCCGCCGAAATAGCAAGTATCCTAAACCACTTATTAGGCCAAATATGGCCATTATTCCTAAATAGAAGTATTGAAAGGTGGCTCTCCCCATACGTTCATGGGCTGAATATTTTGGATCAGTAAGGACAAACACTTCTGGACAGCAATGTGTGAGCTTCCACCCGGGCTGAGTGCGCAGGTAAATGGTGCGCCTAACGTGCGGGGGGACAACAACTGAGTTTAAGTTTCTGTACGTCTGGTGCTCACGCTCGGCTAGCGGAAGGGTAGTTGTGACCTCAACTTGCTTGACGATATGGTCCTGCTCAACAAGTAATAACTGATAAGCAGGAGGATACTCTAGCAGGTGAAGCAACTTCGTAAGTTCTCGCTCGCTAGAATTGTACAAATGAATTCGAAACCACAGCGCCGCCGTACTGGATCTCGTGTCAAGATTAGCCAGTGGAATAAAAGTATGATTATGCCCGCCAAGGATATCAGCTACACCGACTTTGGCAGTCGTGTCGACGAATACCTGCACGTAATCATCGATTGATAAGCTTGTTTTATCTTTAGTAACTGCAAGATCGAACACATCGTCAGACTGCTGCGGTAGCGCTTGTCCGGCTACTGAAGATGGCGAGCCAAAGAGTAAAACGACCAGGACCAGCAGCACCTCATAAGGCTCGGCACAGTGAATTCTCGGAAGTCGGTGGTATAGGACCAGAAAGCGCGACAAGACCTTAAGTTAGTAAAAAAGACGGACGCGCGCCAAAGCGTACGTCCGCCTCGTGACGGTGAAGCCTTATAAAGGGCAAAACTTCTGGGAATCCGCTTTTACTGTTTTAGCGAAAGCTCAATGAACGTGCATCTTACTAACCGCTAGGGACCGCCCTGTCTCATCAGCTATGACGAGGTAATAGGCGCCTGTAGAAAGTTCGACCGGAAGATTGAGGGTGGAGACACGGCCCACTACCTGCTGCTCCAGGTATGATCGACCATCACGCCCGACGAGAAAAATCGAGCTACCTAGAGGAAGTTCTTGCTCCAAACGCACTCGTACCTCGGCGCCGGCACTTACTAATGTAGGACTCACTTCGGCGGAAAGTTGCACTGCCACTGGGCTACCGGATGTGAGGTTGCCCATAACTGGGCGGAAATAAACGACCGAATCTGAGAGCTTGTAGTTGACGAGGGGCACGCCAATGTCGCTCAAGCCGTAAAAAACCATCAGCGTATCAACTCTCACCTGTCCCTGTTGTAGAGCAAAAGCGTCTAAGAGTGGGGTGGGTGCAGGCATGCCGCCCAAAAAGAAGCTATCTGTTGCAGAACGCACCAGACGCACCAGCAGCGCATCGTAGCTTTCAGTACGGCCAGCCTCTGCAGCTGCAAGCTTCAGTTTGCCCCAACCAACTACCTCTCGCGATTCTGTAGTAGAATAATGAAACGTGCCGGGAACTTGATTAATGCCAAATCCTGCTACGGAAAGTATGTACGGTGTCTCCTGAACATAGGCGTTGTTCCACATTGATCCATAGGTAACAGAGTAGCGCAGCGTTTGGAGGGCATCACCCTGATAAGGCTGAGGTCCGCCGACGAAGCGAATATTATCATTGGGATTACCTGTGGTTGCACCCAAGCTGTGGGTAGTGTCGACAAAGGTTTCGCCATAGTAATAAAACCCATCTGCAGAATTGCCCAATGCTCGAATGATGTCGACCTCAAACTCTTGATTGAACAGCAGCGAAGACTTCTCAGCTGATGTAGCATTGGGATAAGCGGGATTGGTCGAAGCAAAAAAGATGCGCTCGCTGAAGTGCGTGTAGGTGACACCAGAATAATCCCACGACTGATTCTCCCCAATTTGAGGCACTGGCACCTCAGCTGCGGGGGCACGGTAGCTCGTGTCTCGAAAGCTGTCTGGCCGCAGGAAATTATCTTGTGTGAGGGTAATTTGCCCCATGGCAACCGAGCCGCTAAAGGTGAGTGCAAAGAGTATTTTGAGTAAGGTCTGAATCATGTGAATGAATTTGAGGTTTGTGCTTCCGCAAAACTAGGGGTAGCCCCCTCGTTACGACTGGTAATCCTGAACGGAAGACAGGTAATAATGACCGGTTTTGCAGGCGTTCCGCGGCTTCGAGCTAAATCACCCACTGCAGCACCACCGGTATGGTTACCGCTGCAGCCAGCGTCTCCAGCGTGATAATGCGAGCCATCAGCGCCTCATCGCCACCCAGCTCTAGGGCCAAAACATAGGCTGAGGCCGCCGTGGGCAGAGCAGCAAGTAGAGCGAGCGGTCCGATGTGGGCGCTATCGAGTCCCATCGCGTAGCCGAGCGTAATTGCGATAAGTGGATACAGCACCAGGCGCATCGCCACCGGCACCAGCACCGGCAAATCCAGACGCTTGAGCGCCCTCACCTGTAAACCGGCACCCACCACGAGCAGGCCTACCGGTAAGGCAGGCTGACCGAGCATCAGCAGCAATTCATCGCTACCCCAGGGCAAGCCAATTCCCGTCAGATTAAGCAAAGCACCAAAAGCGCAGGCAAGGATGAGCGGGTTGAGCGCAACGAGTTTAATTGTGCGGCCCGTAGTCATTGCTGCGGCATGTGCATGATCGCCGTAGCGACCGAGTGCAGCTACCGCAATGGCGTTTACCAGCGGCACGATGACCGCCACAATCAGCGCAAACGCTGCGACACCGTCAGCAGGGAATATCGCGTTTGCGATGGCAAGACCTATATATGTATTGTGTCGGATACCACCCTGCACCACAGAGGTAAAGGCTGGTCCGCTGGATGTAATCTGTTTTCGCGAAAGCTGGAGGATTAATACGCAGATGCCAACTGTGCACACCGCCGCTAGCTGCGCCCGCCACAAGCTCGGATCGAGTCGTGCCACTGCAATGATGCGGATCAGCAAAGCGGGCAGAAACACGAAATAAACCATGCGTGCAGCCGGCCGCCAGAAGCTGCTGTCGGGGAAGTTGCCGCGCCGCAAACCGTAGCCAAGCGCGATGAGAGCAAGTACCGGTACTAAGGCTGACAAAACGACTGACATACGCGGTGAAGGTGATTAAATGCTGCGCACGCCCCCACCAAGTTTGCCAACATAGCGTTATTGCTGTGCGGCGCTCGGTAGTCTTGGCTTAATTTCACGCCCCAGGCAGCGTTTTGCCGCCCAGACCCATCTTACTGCAAAGAACATCAATTGCTCATGCTTCACATCACTCGCACCCTCACCTTTATTGGAGCCCTGCTGCTGGCTGCCACTACAGCCTTTGCGCAACAAGCCACAGTAGTAGGCCAGCCAGACGCACCAAGTCCACGCATTGACCAGCGTGCAGAACTTCTCGCCGACAATTTCGAAACGCTCAACCTAACGCCTACGCAAATCGAGCGCTACAACGAGCTGATTGCCGAGCGCGATGAGAAATTCGCTAGCTACATCGAGCGCGAAGGCTCACGCGAGGCCGCAGCTCCTTTTATCTACGAATCATCCGTTTACTACGGCCGCCAAGCGCTCGCCGTACTCACCGACGATCAGCGCAAGCAGTTTGATGCTCTTACCGCTGCACCAGTGAAAGACGAGGACAACTAAACCTCCTTTTCCTTTCCCAAATCAAAAAGCCACCTTGCTCAGCAGCGAGGTGGCTTTTTAGTTTCGCGCAATGCTGCGACTAGTTTTGTTTGCCTTCCTGGCGCTGCTGCTCTCCATGTGTGCGAGCAGCAAGCGCTATACCCTCGATGAATTGCCCCCTGAACGACTCTATTTCTCATTTGGTGGAGGCTTTACCGGTGAGTACCAGGAGTACCTCCTCCTGCCGAATGGACAGTTGTTTTCGCGTCGACAGGTCATCAATCCGCTGCCTTACCGCGAGTATGAGCCGCTGGAGGAGAAGGTAGCGAAAGACCTGTTCAGCACCTTCGAAAAGCAAAATTTTGACGCCTTAGGATTTGATGATCCGGGCAACATGACCTATACGATTCAACATGTCGTTGCTAGCGACACGGCAACTGTGGTCTGGGGCGGCACGGAGGTCCAGCCTACTGAGGAGCTTCGTACGTATTGGCGTCGCCTCATGCAAGAAGTTACTGATAAGAAAGCCATGCCTGCTACGGACTGATGACTTTGCGCCAATCTTCCTGCGGCAAATTTTTCTTTTCATCCTTAGGCTGTCGACGCACGGGTTGATGTATTTCTGGTTTGACGAAAGGCACGCGCCGCTCGTCGGCTTCTACGAGTAAGAAGGCGCACATTAGGCCCGCCCACCTGGCCTCTTCGGCTGTAGTGTACTGACGATTGCGGCTCATTTTGTAGTTGCGCCCCGTGATACGATAGCCATACGGCATGCTGCCACCGCTCATGCGCGCGTGGTGTAGCTCGAGTTTGTACATCTCGTAGAAGTACTGTTCGAGCTGATCAACGGTTTGGATGCGCGGGCGCCAATCTTTGGGAAACTTTTTTTCAAAGCGGCTTGTACACGCTGCCAGTGCAGTCGGTGCGATAGTCTGTAGATGCTGCCACCAGGTACGGTTCATGAATATTCGCTGTTATGGGTGACTCGATTCTCGACGTTGGCTGATGCTAAGGGAAAGGCAATTTAGACACAATTTGTTTTACAAAGCTAGTGCCGGTTTTGCACCTTGGTATGTGGAGAGAATGTTAGAAGCATATTTGCCCTATGAAAATGGAGCTACGACTACAGGTGAGGCAGCTACTGCAAATGCTAGTGTTGCTGCTGTGTTTGGTGCTGGGTCTAGGGCAGGTTAGTGCTCAGTCTCCGTACGAAGTAGAGTGGGGGAGGGGATTGGCGGTAGTGGGTACGGGTGTAGCCACTTTTGCTGTAGGTCAGCGGGCATCGGCGCGCATGGAGATACTTCGCGTAGAAGAGTTGGAGCGGCTCGATGTAAACGATATCTTTCCTATTGATCGATTTGCTACTCGACAGAAGTCTTTGACTGCCAATAAGATTAGTGATATTATTGGTTATGGTTCAACAGCCTTGCCCTTGGCTTTTCTTGCTGGAGATCGTTCGCGGAAATATGCAGATGATGTGGGATTATTATATGGCCAAGTTATTTTGCTTAGTGATGGTATTACGCATTTGGTAAAGAATACAGTTCGCCGCTCTCGCCC
The DNA here is from genome assembly GCA_965213735.1 of Saprospiraceae bacterium. Taxonomy (GTDB): domain Bacteria; phylum Bacteroidota; class Bacteroidia; order Chitinophagales; family Saprospiraceae; genus CALDTK01. Next base: position 1,841,779 of record CBDCAB010000006.1, on the reverse strand, counting down.
GTATACGTATCGTGCAGATGCTCAGCTTTCGCTAAAACAGCGCAAGGATGCACGTCGTTCTTTTTTTAGCGGTCACACTTCGCATACTGCGGCCAATGCTTTTTTCACGGCTAAGGCGTATAGTGACCTTTATCCTCACGCTTCCGCAAAACACTGGGTGTGGGCGGGGGCGATCATTTTACCTGCGGTGACAGGCACAACGCGGGTGCTGGCGGGCAAGCATTACTGGACGGATGTGGTAGTGGGGTATTTGGTGGGTGCGGGGATTGGGTTGTTGGTGCCGGAGGTGAATTTGAGGTGAGGGGGGATTTGGGTTTTTTATACAAGCGCAAACGGAGCCTGTGTTGGGCGGTGCGGTGTGGATTGTTAGCGTCAGTCAATTATAAATTCTCGAGTTTTTGGATCCAATTATTGAAGTGCAGACATTTCAATCTCATATGGGATATGCCAATCAATTTGGCAACATCATTTCCTGCTAAAACTTTATCATATTCGGGAATTAGTTTTAATATTCATTTAGATGGTGCAGTGTCACGCTTGTTGTTTAAAAGCTCAGGATTTCCACCAACTTCATCTAACTGACATTTTAGATCTTGTATCTCCTTTCCTCTATCCAAATACTGATACTCTAGATATTCAATTTTAGAAAATATCAGACTTTCAAATTCATGAATTTGAAAGTATGGTATAAACCTACGATCTATAATATCTTCTTTCATCTTCTTTTCTAAAAAGTTTACTCTGTCATATACATCCACTAGTTTATGCGCTTCTTCATAACCTGGAAAATTAGCTGGAAGGGAATAATAATCAAACATAGTAGTAAAGTACACTCCGCTATTTTGATCTTCTAACATCCACCGCTGAATATCAGCTTTTGCCTTAAAATAGTTTTTAATTTCCCCGCGATACGATTTAAGTTTATTCCTTTTTGTTAACACTCTTCTACAGAGAACATTTGTCTTAAAGACTACCAAATGATTACAAATTACAGATAAAGCGAAAGCTTCTTCAGTTTGTCCTTCTGCAGTTATGTATAGTCTCTTCATTTACGCTGGTTGACCACCGATTACATTTTTTTCCCATAATTCACTAATGGTATATTCATCTAGCCAATTTCTTAGTTTTGCTTCGTCCAGTTTTCTGTATTCACTGCTGCCGTCGAGAGGATTTCTCTCAACAACAATAATATCTTCGAGATCGAAATCGTCTACAAGATTTGGACTTTGCGTTGCTAGTATGATTTGTGCGTTTTGACTAGCAATCTTTATCATTCCGGATAACTTTGAAATTGCAGAAGGATGAAGACCAAGTTCAGGCTCATCAATAATTATAACTGATGGCATCAGTTCCATTGGTTGAAGTAAAAGAACAGAGAGGCACATAAACCTAATGCTGCCATCTGAAATTTGATGAGGCCCAAGTACATAATTATCATCATAACTCAACCAGTCTAGACCAATATATCGTTGGTTTCCGGCAGAAGGTTTTAATATAAAATCTTTAAACTGAGGGATTACAGTATTAAGATGACAAATGATCCTATCATAGTACTTGGGATAATTCTCCTGAATATTAAAAAGAAAAGCAGCAAGATTTCCTCCATCGCTTTTTAAATAGCGATTATCCTCAATATAGGATTTATTTCTGACCTCTGCAGTAAGAGAAGTATCGTGAAACTGAAACACTCGACATGCCCGTAAAACACTACTAACAAGTATTAAAGGTTTATTTCCTTTTGTATTATCCATCTTAATTGATAGCGAAGATTCCTTTACACCAAAATCTAAACTTTTAACATATGGCTTACTGCTCTTGCTATTCTTAAATGTCACTTTTTCTTCATTAATTATTAGAGTGTCGCCAGCTGCATGCGAGAGTATGAATTCATAAACATCTTCTTGTTTTTCTGATTCAAATTTTAAGGAAGCTTCAATTCGTGTAGTATTTCTTATACCGTAGAATAATATGCTGTTTGCAAAGCCACTTCTAGCCACCCACTTTTGGAGCCCACCCGAAGTCATATAATTTATGAGAGAAAAAAAGCTGACTAAGTTACTCTTTCCAGCACCATTTGCTCCTATTAAAACGGTGATGTCCTTAAAATCAAGCTTCTGGCCTTCATTGTTTATCGACTTGAAACCTCTCAATTGCAAGTTGCTGAACTTTAGCCTATTTTCACTTCGCATATACCTCGATTTTCATAAAGATATGAATAATCCTACATATCTTTGTTGTTGCTGTCCACATCAGTGTGAATATAACAATCGCGTGTTAGCTACCATGGAAACACAGTCATATCTGAGTCAGCGGTTGTAAATTCGTGATTCAGTTGATAAGCGGCACCAGTAGCCTGGCAGCTTGCAGTGACTTCACTGAGCGTGCCAAATGTGAGCCAGTCGGTTGTGAGTGTGACAGCGGCACGTTCCGGTCTTAACACCTTTCAACCTCACCATACGTATTTACACAGGCCGAGAAAAAGACGGTGAATTTCTAGACTCTACAAATTTTTACGTATTCCCCAGGGTTTAGCCATCGAAACGCTTACCATCCGATCCGCCTTAAAAGAGTCATATCCCGCCGCAACTACGGCTCTATTCCTCACCTCTACGGGGCTATGTTGGGTGAGCATCAACAAGTACTTGCACGAATCAAGATGCGATTGTCCTCAGAGGGGGGCGCGACAAACACGACGAGCTATATGGAAGGCGTGACTACCTCAACGTCATATAGTACTCGGTCATCCCAGGAGCGAGATGTTTACCTTATGAAATTTGACCAACCCCTTGACAGGCAATTGACTCAACGTTTGAATCTGAGTTGTTGCGGCAACGATCACGGAAGCATCGCAGTAAATTTCTCACGTCGTTAACCTGCAATCGTGTCGCTCTTCCCACACCTCGTAAAAATAGCCTGCTAATTAAGTGACATTTTTAAAGTTCTTGCCGTCTCCGTAACAGCCCCTCAAAAGATCGGACATGATTCTAGTTGCTAATTTGCAACTACATGAGCGACAAACTCGCTAAGCGCACCTTCACCACCGAGCAAAAGCTCGCAATCCTTGCTGAGGCCGCTGACAACGGCGTCACTGTAACCCTTGACAAGCACGCCATTTACGCAGCTACCTATTACTCCTGGAAGCGCAAATTGGCTGAGTCAGGGGAGCAAGGCCTGCAGCATGGCTACACCAAAGCGCAGCTACGTCGTATTGGTGAGCTTGAGGCAGAGAACCGTAAGCTCAAGGAAATCATCGGCCAAAAGGATCTCGAAGCCGAGATGCGCCAAGAACTGCTTAAAAAAAGTACCCAGAACGCTACTTAAGCAAATCGTGAGCAGCTACTACCAAAGGGGATAGCCACTTGCCCAGGCACTAAAAATTGCCGGGCTAACGCGGCATGCCTACTACTACAAACCATCGGTCAAACGGCAACCTGCCGGTCGTAAGGCTAGTTCTCAGACACTGCGCCGTCAACTCGACGCTAATGGTCAACTCGTCGAGACCAGGATGTCTAATGCAAATGTGATAGACATCATTAAGGAGCGCTCGCAAGACAAGGATCTTCACCACGGCTATCGGAGTATGACTAACTATCTGCAAAACCAAGGCTTTATCATCAACCGTAAAAAAGTCTACCGCCTGATGAAGGGCCAACAGCTACTTCACGAACACACTCGCCCGCCAGGCGACAAGAGCCGTGTTGATAGAAGACGCTTCGTCACTGATGGGCCACTGCAAGGACTTGAAATGGACATTAAGTTTGTGTTCGTTGAGCAACATCGCCGACAGGCATTGGTGCTATCGGTAATCGACGTGTTCACGCGCGAGATTATTGGTTGGCATGTTGCCTACTCCATCAAAGGGCCTCAGGTCAAACGGCTCTGGGAGCAGCTCATCGAAGAGCACCTACAAGCCGCAGATACACTTCGGCGTGGCGTTCATGTGCAGATCCGCAATGACAATGATCCACGCTTCAGCTCTCAGTTGGTGCAGGACTTTTTCGAGGCGAACTACCTCGGTCAAGTATTCACCCATCCATACACACCACCACGACAAAATGGGGTCGAGGGGCCCCCCTTTGGAGTCGGACACATCGAATCGTTCCATGCCATCCTGTCGAGAAGCGTCACGAATCGCTCGTTTGCAACGCTGGATCATCTGGAAGGCTACATTCAAGAGTTTTACCGCAAGTACAACGATTGTCGTGTGCATGGGTCGACGGCAGGCCTTGCCCCAAGTGTGTTTAAACAGCAATGGGATGCTGGCAACATAAGTGCATCTATTGGTGAAAAAGGCCAGCAGAAGTTCAAACTAAAGGTGCCGCGATATACCTTAGCACCACGGGTAGGGGTATCGGGGAATAGGAACCCGAAGCCAGTTGTTGCTAAAAAAAGTGATGACGGGCCCGCCGATCACCAAGGGCCATCGGTACAAAAGTCACTGTCAGCCAGTTGTTGCTGACACAAATCTATGCTAACATCAACCCAACTCACAAACACGACTAGACGATTGTCCGATAATTAGGGGCTAAACCACTGCACGTGCAACTAGGAAGAAGCTGTCTTCAAACATGTCGTGCAACCGGATTATAGCATATCGCGGTGAAGGCCTCGTAGATTTCAAATGATTTCTGCAAGTGGAAAGGGCGCTATGACTATATGGGCAAGTAAATTTACTCCGATTTTGAGCCTGGACAGTGTTTAACAGGATTGAACGAGAGTTTGCCGATAGTGGATTTGATCATTGAGTGATTGCCTAAAATATCTCAGCGTAAAGCTACAATTTCGACTTCTGTATCATCTTCCATTTTTTGAAAGTCCTTGCCGTTCAGAGTAAACAGTTTTTTGCATGCTCCTCCCTCAGCGCAAGCAACATGAAGTCCGTCATAGATACCACCGGATACAAGTGAGTTGAGTGATGAAAGTTCTATCGCCCTTGCGTAGTCTGCCCATTTAGGTTCAAATATCTCAATAAATTTGGAACTTTGAAGCAAATCGAGTTGCTGTGCAGCAAGTTCAGGCGTTAGCGCATAGGGCAAACGCTTTTTAGTTAATGTTGAATAATATTCAGCGAAAACGTGAAGGCCGACAACGAGCGTTGTGTCCTTTCGGATTAGTTGCGGATCGACCAGTTCCTTGAATGGATGCACCTGTATAGTAAGTGCTACAAGTACACTTGTGTCTACATATACCCTCATTGGAGCGATTCCACAATATTGTCTACCCGATCTTCCCGTGCAGCAGAAACTGCGTCAGCCCAATTATCACACTTTGGTGCGGCATCGCCTTGCTCATCGACAAACGTTACAACGGGGAGCACTCCGCTCTGGTCAATAATCGGATTGTAGCGAGCTTTAGGTCGCAACTCGATGTAAGGAGTACGTTCGTCATCTGTGTGGAGCTCTAATTCGTCTCCAGGTTCGATGCCCTTGGCTTTTCTAATAGCTTTAGGTATAAGCACCCTTCCAAACTTGTCCATCTTGACTGTCATTGCACTAGGCTTTTGCCAAAGTTAACATTTTTTGCCAAAAATTAAATTTATATGTTGGCGCCCCTGCCGCAGTTTATCTTTCTAGGTCATCCTAGCCATTGCATGCGCATCATTAGTGGGATGTGATCAAATGATCGATTAGGTGTCTTTTTGACAACAATTCGAGTTGACGGAAGACTGCGTACTGCGCCTGATGACAAGCCGAAGGAGACTTGTAGCTGATGTAGGCGGCATGCTGCCCTGTCTTGTTGATGCTAGTGGTTTAGCACTGGTGAGCTAACGTTTCCGGCTACGATCTCCTTGCGAATGCGCTCTGGCGTTTCTCTAGGCCGCCGTGAGGTCCGCGCTTGAGCACGGCGCCACCGCCCACATACACGCATCGCAATCGCTAGGAAAACCGCCCGCGCTAGTGTGTTGTTCCTGGCACTTTCGTACGACATCCCAGCACAGGGCGGACGCTACTACATCCTCTGCTAAAATTTACGACAGTGCCTCACTCGATTCCATACCCGTCGCAACTCGCTACCTTCACGGCATGAAAGCAAGACCTTTGCTTTTCGCAGCTCTCCTAAGTATGTGCGCGTTGCCGAGTCTAGCTCAGGACCTTACCGCAGAACTCCTCGCCACCGCCGCCGCAAAGACGGCGGCAAGGGACTATGGTAGCGCTGAGGCCATTTACGAGCGCATCCTCCACTCCGACAGCACCAATGTAGAGGTCCGCTTCCTACTAGCGGAGGTGCTTCGGCGGAATCATAATCCCCCAGGAGCAATTAATCAAGCGCAAGAAATTCTTGCAATCGATTCCTCATCAGCGCGGGCCTGGGGATTTATAGGTCTTGTCTACATAGGGACGCGGCAATTTGGCTTTGCACACGAGGCTTACACAGTAGCTCTGGACCATACCATCGATTCCGATGCACGTTATGGTTATTTCTCCAATCGTGCAGTCGTCCATCAGCAGGCGGGAGATTGGCGCTCTTCTATCGCGGACATAGACAGTGCGATCGCTATAGGCGGGGAAACTAATGTCCTTCTTATTAACAAAGCGCGTAATCAGATAGAGGTTGGTGCATACGGCCTTGCCAAGCAGACTCTACAGCGGGTGGCGGCCGATACCGCCGATACGAAGGGACGAAAACTCGCCATCAGCAATTTAGCATACCTACACGTTCGAAGTGGAGCGCTGGACTCAGCTGTGGTGTACTTCCAAGTGGCTGCTCAATACATAGACATTGACAACGATCCTATACACGCGGGGCTGCACTACAGCAATCTCGCCGACTGCCAACTTAGAATGGGTAAAATAGAAGAAGGACTAGCTAATACCTCCCTCAGCGTCCAGTGTTACCCCGGCAACCCTTACGTCTACCGGACGATCGGCCTACTGTATCTGGCTATAGGTCTGACAAAAGAGGCGTGCCGCGCGTGGACGTACGCGTCCGAAATCGGCTTCAATACGAGCTTCGGCCCCGAAGTGTCCTCGTTGCGCGCGGAGCACTGCGGGTTGTAGATTTTACAACTGAGCTTCCCAAGGAAGGTGACTTGCGTTAACCTAAACCTGCGCAGGTCGCGGCATAACTACCTTTCGGGAGGTAAAAGCGCTGCCTTATCAAAAGAGAATGCGTCAATTTAACGAGCAGTACCGCAGCGTTAATGCTATCGAAGCTAACTTTGCAAACCGAATGCAGCAATTTGAACCTGCCTCTAAATTATTGGCTCACGCAAATTACTGTTTGTAGCAGTTATAATGTGGCCTGTGCTATGCGTTGTAATGAACTCTAACGGGTGGCTACGCCCCGCGCCTGGCGAATCGCTATTGCAGATGTGCAAGCAGTGCTCTTTACAATTTCTCTTCTCTCATTTGAGCCATACGCGGCTGACCTCTTTGCGGGAGCTCCACTATGGTCACGTAGTTACTCTTGATGTTGAGGGCAATAACAGGCGGGGAGGTTATGCCTTTTACAAATATAAACCCCTCAAAGTTGAAGATGCGATAATCGGACGTCCATCCACGTTGCTCACCGGCAATATCAATGCGCTTGAACCCATCAGCTTGGTATGTATATATCTGATTACTCTTCTCACCATCATCATAGTAAGTTCTTACTGAGTGATTATTCAGAAACTCTATAATTTCAGCCTTCGTAAGTGTAGAGAAGGGAATTTCGACCTTCCGATATCCAATTCCAAATTCATCGTTTTCCCAAAAGAGTTAATCTTCGGCGATATAGGTCACGCACTCGTTCTTGTATTCACGCACCTTGTACCTGCTTAAGGTATCCATTTCTAGATTAGCGGCCTCAATGTTATATGAAAGATAGATTTCACCAGATTTCATATTTATCTTCTGACTAATTGTAAGCTGAGAAAATTCGGAGTTGTTTGCGGTGAAAAGAAATCTTTGGATGCGTTCGTTTGGATAAGCGGTTCGTGTGGTATCATAAAGGGTTTTCGCTTGCCATAGTTCTCCGGGAGAAAGTCCTTGCCCGCTTGTGGTTAGTTTACCAAACAGAAAAATCGCACAAAAGGGTAGAAATTTGATCATGTTTTTATTTATTGTAGGCAGAAATTGTCATCAAAAAGAGCATATCTACCATTGTCGCTGTTACGTCTAAAGTACATCCAGTTGTTTGGCTTCCGCGCCATTAGCACCGAAGTTCACATGAATCTCCAACTGCCCTCCTAGCGCTTCTACGTACCGCTTCAACGTGGAGATATGCATGTCCTTTCTTTTTTCCAATCGAGACACGCTTTCCTGAGTAATCAGCAATCGTTCGGCCACGACCTCCTGAGTTAGACCGAGTTCTTGACGGAACACTACCAAGGACCTATACTCATCAACTCGGCTGGCTACCTCTGCTTTCAATTCTTCCTGTTGTTCAGGTGAGAGAGTTGAGACAATTTTTGAGAATGGAACAGCCATGCTATTTTAATTTCGACTGGTTAGACAGGTGATCAAGAAAGCGTTCATCGGCTTGTTTAACCAAACGTTTGTAGAACCGCTTCTGATCCTTCCCCCGTTTGTTGCCGGCAGTAAGCAAAATTGCGTTTCGCTTAGGATCAAACGCGAAGGCTACTCGCCATATTTGCTTGTCTACCTCGCATCGAAGTTCTTTCATGCTCGTGAAAGCTGATCCATAGAGAGTGTCTACGTCTGGGCCTTCCTAGCTGCGGACCGAACTCCTTCAGGACTCCAACCTGCACGGCGATGGCGAACACGACGCTTTCCTTAAAGCTTCTCAGTTCTTCTGCGAACGCTTCATGCACCTCCACCACCCAAGCCACAGCGCTAATATATACCTAGCTGCATATACGCCGTTGAGAGTTAAGCGTTATCGCCGGAGGCGCTCAAGAATGCCACAGAGAGCGCTAGCAAGCCACTCTGCGGGGGGGGTAAGGTGATAATATGTGAAGCCTTCTGGCGTCGCTACGCGCCGACTTACGTCATTCGTTGTTCCAGGGCTATTCTTTCTGCACTCAAGACATGCGGGGATGTATTGAGGACGTTGGCCTACGCGCCGCGCCTGGCGATCAGCCGGCGTGGACGTGTAGACCGTGTTAGCGGCATTTGAGCCTCTAGGCTGTTTTAACCAAACTAACCATGAAATTGTACCGCAAAACAACATTCACGATATGAATCAAAAACCGCATACTTGAAGAGGTGCGTACATTACTTATTATGTTTTTTTCTATAATTACTAGCCGCCATCAGTTGAGCATCACGCTTGGTCCATAGATTGTGTCCAATATCATTTGCGATTTTATGCAAACACTTCGCGCTATCGAATTCTCCATCCTCTAAAACGCGAATAACATATTCGACGACCAATATACATTCATTGGGTGTCTCTATAACTTGCTGTTCCGAAAACCTTATCACTATCCACCCCGCAGAAGTAAAATATGCATTTCTGTCGCTATCCTTGTGCCCGCCACCGTCGGGTTCGCAGTAATGTATAGGCTCTTTCGATGCAAAGACGTATGGCTCATCGATTTCGATGTCTATTCCAATTTTCCTCGATTCGTATACTATATCTGGCGTATAGGCAAAGTTATCTGTTGGGTCACCAAGCCGCTTCCCCGATCCAATTGTTCCGATAAATCTTCTTAGCAAGCTATGCTCGAACTGTATTTCTGAAAAACCTCGCATGGGATCACTAAACATAGATGTACTAAGTTCATCACGGACAGATAAAATCTGATTGATCATACCTATCCTAAATTTTAAATTCACTTTTAGGTCTCCCAATGTCGATAGTGCTTTACGTTGCATGTCTATCCGCTTTCTGCATTGTTCTATTGCATCGTCGTATGTCTCCAATTCCGATGCATACTTCTTCATGCCAGCTCTATATGTGGATGGGATATTGTAAACTACAACCCCAGCAACAAAGAGTAAGATACAACCAAAGAGTGGACTGCCGTTCAAAACGAACAGGCCCCCCGATCCACACATGACTACCGTGACCGTCATACTTATATGTGATAGATTCTTTGTCGGTTCCGTAGGAGCCTGAATAGGATCTAGTTCGGGTAAGTCATTTGTTAAATAACGCTCTACCCTTTTGGGAATTGCGATGATCGGGAAGGCATTGTACCTACTCACGCCTACTGCTTCTGATTTGTGATCATTTTGGCTGATCTTTGATTTTACTTCTCCAGTAATTTTGACAATATCTAAAGTTAATCCTTCAATCCTCCGATTCCTTTCTGCAGTAGAGGTGTCTTCATAGTCGATAACCTTCCCCGCAAATAACAACATCACGAGACAGATGACGACAGAAGCAATCGCTAGTTCAGGCGCCCCAGCTTCTACAAAGACAATTACCCCTCCAAATCCAATAATTCCGCAAATGGCAACATAAATGCATCCACCCATGATTTAAAGCTTTATAATTTGTTTAGTCCTTAGTACACGCTCAACCACATCGTAATAGTTTGCACGCTTTTGTTATTAAATTGCCGACAACATCCCCATTCACCCAACCCACTTCCACATATAATCCTAACACCCGCACATCGAGTTGCATATATCACTCCTCCAGTCCCGCAATATGCAATCCAGTGACGCAGCTCCTTCATGCCATAATAATCGTAAGAACGGACCGCTTGTAAGCTAGAGGTTGCGTATATCACCTATTTTCAGCTCGCTACACGCAACTCCTCTTACAAAATATCCAAGGGCGAAATCGGCTTCTGCGACATCGCCACATGCGTGTACCGCTCCGTCGTCTTGATGGAGCTATGCCCGAGCACCTCCTGAATATACCGAATGTCTGTACCTGCCTCCAACAGATGTGTAGCGTACGAGTGACGTAGCATATGCGCAGTAACCGGGCGCTCAATTCCTGCACGATCGGCGGCTTGCTTGACTACCGCCTGTAGGCTTCTGGGACTGTACCGCTCTCCAGGGGTCTGCCCTTCAAAGAGAAATGTTACCGGTTCGTGCGCTCTATAGTAATTGCGAAGCGGAACGAGAAGCTTGTCCGGTAACGGTACCACTCTATCTTTCTTCCCTTTCGACTTCGCCACGCAAATGGTCATCCGCTTCGAGTCGATGTCTGTTGGGAGCAGACCTAACACCTCACTGAGGCGCAGGCCACTACCGTAGAGAAGCATGAGCATACAGCGGTGCTTTAGGTTTATAGTTAGCGTGATCATCTGTGCAACTTCCGCTTTTGACAACACCTTTGGCAGCGGATCATGGCGAACCGGTCTGGCTATGTCATAGTACATCCGATCACGCTCCAATACCTTCTCATAGTAAAACTTTATCGCGTTTATTAACGCATTTTGATGGGACTCAGAAATAACATCCTCCTTAACCCGATGCAGTAGGTAGGCCTCGATTTGCTGCTTGGTAAGCTCGTTAATGTCTTCCTTAGCAAAGTACGCTAGAAAGGAGCCAAACAGATTGCGATAGCTTTTGCGCGTGTTATAAGCGTACTGCCTGCGTACCAGCGTTTCTTCAAGCTGCTGCATCGCTCGCTGATGCGCTTCGCCTAGTTGCACTGAAGGTAGCTTAGCAACAGGTTGCTGACGTGTTTTGGCGAAAGCTGAATCATCCTTAATGTACACGCACGCAGTCGTCTCAAACTTGGTGATAAGTGTCCTCAACGCGTCCGCTCGTCCGCACCACGCAAAGCCATTCCCCGATTCACCGCTAACGACACCTATCTCCTGTAAGGCCTTAGTCAACCTATCATTCGCATACGGATAATAGACAGCATAGCGCCTTTGTCCCCCCTTAAGCTCCTCTTCAAACCGAAAGGTCACAGCCGCATTTGGCATACTATGGTCGGGAGTCGATGCCATTGAGCACTAAGGTAACCGACCTCATGAACTAGTTTCTGCAAGGGGCATGAAATTATCTTTCAAAGCTTAAAAACCGAATTAGTAAGGTGATAAAGCATACCTGCTGATAGCTACATCACATGCGCTATCCTCCAGCTATTGAGATTTTTAGGCGTGTCTATTCCAACAACTCACCGCTTCACAAACCTCCTTACCTCACCTCCCTCCACGACCAAAACATAAGTACCCGCAGCCAAATTGCCCACCGGAATCTCGAGCCTCTCCTCGAGCTCGTACTCCGCAACCGTGCGACCGAAAACATCTACGACCTGGAGACGGACAGTGCCAATGCGCTCTGTCTCGATGTAAAGTAGCTCAGCCACAGGATTTGGATAGATGCGGAGCTGAGCGCTGCTCGCTGTTTCGCCCGTAGAAGACGTTCCGTCGTTTTTCGCCTCCGGTGTTGGCTGCATCAGCTGAAAATCGCCCGTGCCGTTCGGGAAGCGTCCGTAGGAGATGTCACCCTCCTGGTCCGCATACGCTACCTCGTCTACCACCGTGCCGCTGGCTCGCTGACCAGCACCGACTCTCCGCCCGCATTAAGTTTGAAGTTGGTGTGGAGACCCGCTTGGTCTTCGTCCGAGTCGGCCCAGATGAGTAGATACTCGCCCGCGCCAAGGGTGGTACCGCTTGGAAAGGTCCACTTGGCAGGCTCCTCCACATCGTCGGAAAGGGTGTAGCCGGAGAGGTCGATGTCGGTATTGCCGTTGTTGTAAAGCTCAACCCAGTCATCGAATTCACCATTCTGGTCCGCGAAGGTCGCGTCGTTGGCGGCGAGTAGCTCGTTAATTACGAAGTCGCCGGCGGGGCCTGAAGTTGTGCGTGCGGCCAGGGTATAGAACTCGTGTTGCGCGCGGGCAGGGGAGAAGGCCCCAGCGACATCGTTTTCGGTGTACACATAATATTCCGTAAAGGCAGCCTGAATAGTCAGGCTTACGCCAAAACGCCCATCTCCTGCCCCGCCGTCACCGTGCTGCCCGTCATCAACAGCTTCGAGCTTAACGAAGGGAGCAAACTCGTCGGTGCGGTAGCCGATTTCGACAAAGGTCGCACCTAGAGCGTCAACGCTCAAAAACACGGTCTCACCTACGGATGGCAGGTTTTGCGAAAGCGAAATATTTCGAATCTCAGGAGCGCTAGCACTAAACTCCGCCAAGCCATTCAGGTAACTAGCGCGCTGCTCCATGAGCGGTTCGATACCCGGGCTCACATCCCGCCGATCACCGACATCTGCGGTGAGATTGGCTTGAAAATTAGCATAGGTGGTGAGCTTGTTCGGGTCGGCCTGCACGGCGGCATCAATGGTCGTGCGCAGGGCATTTGCTTCTGCCAAGTAATCGCCGTTCTCAAATTGTTCGGCAAGCATCGTTTTGCAGTGGGCAATGTACATGCGGCGGTAGCGCGGATTGCTGAGAAGGCCCCGGATGAGCGGCCAGCCTGCGTCGTTTTCGTGAAGGAAGGGTGTGAGCTCAGCCTTTTCGTTGGTGGTGTTAAGTCTAATCGTACCTGTTTGCGCAAACTGCCCAAACGACTCATTAAGGTCCCAAACCACCGGCAAAAAGCGGCCTGCATCGTCGCGGTAGAGATAGAAGTTTTGGCGAAAGCCCCCTGTGTAAGAGTCGAGATTGACGAGGACGGTATTAAAGGCCAACATCCACAGCGCGCGGTCAACGTCGAGAACGGCCTCCAAGTGGGCAGTATCATCGTCGAGGGCCTGCGTGAACGCGATAAGTTCTGCCCAACCTGCTTCGCTCTATAATTCATAGGCGGCGTAGTACTCGAGGCTATCTGTACCGAGGTATTCGAGGGTTGGCAGGTCAGTGGTGTTTAGCTGATTACCTCCCGCAGAAAGCTATGCATTAATATTAAAGGTGCCGACGTGGCAGGCACAGCATAATCACGCTCCGGCCCGCGCTATTAATTGCGGTCTTAATCAGCTACGCATAGCCTTGTCTAAAATCTCCATCGTTCGCTCATCGTACTGGTATCCCATGTCCCTATGTTGATAATGACCCAGATTTGCGCCCGACGCTAAAAGCAGTTCTAAAGCTTCATGCGCATTATGTTCCGCGGCTTGACGGACCGCAGTTTGATAACTATACACTGATGTGCAGTCCCATCCGTCGCTGAGACGCTTACGCAGAAAGGCAACATCGTTTTCCTCGGCGGCGAAGATTTCTGGCTGAACCGGGCTGCTCTGTGCATAGTGTATGAAAATCTCGAAGGGATAAGCACAAAGCTCCACGTGATCGTCGTGGACAATAGCCATCTGACCGTACCCGTGGATGGCCTCCTTTACCACTAGGCCAAGCTCCTTTCCACCCTCTATCATGCCGATACGCAATATTCCCTCTGCCGCCATAGCCTTACCAGTTTGTGCAAAAGCTCCCAATTCATCGATGTTAAAGAATTTTTTGATCAGCACTGTGTAGAGATGGTCCACAGGAAAATATCGGTGATAAGTATTATGCTGCCTCCCATTCAGAAGTTTGAGAAAAGTAAAGTAACTAAGTGGCAATCGTACTCCAAGACGAGCCTCCAATTCCTTCACCCGCTCTGCTCGTATAGCACACTCCTGATCAGCGTGCCAGCTTATACCAGTCCACAAACCAAATGAATATGCTTCATTATGGAGCCGAAGAGGTCGGTGCGTAGGCCGCAGCTTCTCTTCCCAGCCTTCTGCTATGCGTGCGTCGACAAAACGTATTATATGGGAGATTGTAGCTGCCGATTTAACATTATTTAGCAATGCCCCCAAAGGACTTAAATGCTGCTCACCAATTTTGCCGCTGCGCACGCCTGTCTTATTCGCGTAAGCCCCAATCTCTATGTAATCCTCACCACGCTCAAGGTAGCGCCAAAAGGTTTGGTAAGGGTTGAAGGGGTATGCCGTCAGCGATGCCCTTATATATAGTTCTTGAAGCGTCAGCTTTCGCCAAAACACTTGTTTCAGCCGTGGTGGGCGACCTTCATATGTAGAGTGGTCAAACCGGGAGAGAGCATTGCGTAAGAAGTCGTTGATCGAAAATCTTTCAATGCTGCTGTTCTCCACCGTACGAACGAACAATTCGCAGCGATGCCCTTCCACCTCCTGCCAAAGCCACGCTATCCAAGCGTAGAAGATTGCGGAGTGGTCGGTGCGATCAGCGTAATAGCCCAAGTGCGAGATGGGAAATTGCTTAGTGTCGATTTTAATTGCTTGCTGAGCTTTGGCATATGCGAGGCGATCGGCCTCGCTCACCGATGAAGTATAAGTGTTGCGGTTTCTGACTACCTGCGGCTCCTCGTGCAGGATGTCTACGTCGCCGCCATAGTTAAGTGCAACAGAGCAACCTACATCCCCTGCATCGGTCCAGAACTCGAGGTCAGGCCATACGCCCGTACGTTGATCAGGTTCGGTAGTGTCATAGTTGTATTTTGAGATGATGTGACGTAAGCGGTCAAAGGTGTACCGCGTCTCTTCGACAAAAATGGAGGTCATTGCACGGAACTGGTGCGCAGCCCGCGCGTGCAATTCCCGATTGGTAGTGTGATACGCAATTATTTCGTTAAACCCGTCGCGAACTGAATTATGTAAGTTTGGATTCATACCAGCAAATATCCTAATTCCTACACCTTCACGCACTCCTGACCGTTCAACAAGTACTAGGCTTGAAATCCCATGCGCCCCCACAAAGTCATACCGCGTCGCAACTACGGTTCTATACCGCACTTGCATGGATCAAAACTTGGCGAGCACGATAGGTATCTTCAGGAAGGCCAGAATGCAATTATTCATAAAGGGGGGCGCGATAAACACGACGAGCTATACGTATCGCTGAAACTCGACGGCACCAATGTCGGAGTTGTCTTACTCGACGGCAAACCGCAAGCTCTCCAACGTAAAGGCTACAACTGCATCAGTTCGCCCTACCGCATGCATCATGAGTTCGACGCTTGGGTGCAGGCATACGCGCGGCGTTTTACAATTTTACTCGAGGAAGGGGAGCGCGTGGCTGGGGAATGGGTATGGCAGACTTCTGGAATCCATTACGCAGTAAGTGGCGATCCGTTTTTCCCATTCGACATATTTAGAGCCGACAATACTCGGCTGCCCTGGAAGGATATGGTAGCAAGGACTGAATCTATCGGCCTTCGCCCGCCGGCCTGGGAGCAGTTGCCTCATCTAACCGGCACCAATAACGTACTTCAAGTACATCAACGATTAAGTGATGCCTTTCCCGCCGTTAGACCACTAGAAGGTACACACGAGGGCATCGTGGCGCGCATTGAGCGTAGAGAATGCTTTGACTTCATGGGAAAGTGGGTACGCCCCGATTTCGAGCCGGGGAAATACTTACCGGGTTTAAATGATGATTCTCCGACGGAGGATTTAATAAATAAGTTGCTGCCAAGGACATCTTAGATTAGGTTCAAGATTTTTACGTTTGTATCACTTTCAATTCAACGGCCCCTCATGGTAGCGAAAGAGAACGTACTTGCTAATCTGCAATGACTCGAACCACAAGCGAGAGAAAGTAATTCCAACTTAACAACTGAGCAAAAGCAAGTTATTTACGCTGAAGCCACTGAGTCTGGCGTGACATTCGCCCTCCCCGAGCTCGCAGTTGACACAGCCACCAAAAGAGATGCCTGCGCCCGATTACAGAATCAGGTGACCACGGCCTTCAGCATGGTGTAACTCAACCGCAGCTTAACTAATATCAGAATCCGAAGTGGAGATGAAGCAGGAGCTGTGTAGTAAGGCATCCCCAGCGCTAATTACACAACGCGGGAGCAAGTATCCGCTCCTCGTCAATACCCCCGCTCGTACTGCCACGGCATCTCCGGCGCCAAGCCCAGCTCCAGCCGTGTGCTGGTGGCGAAGTACGGGTTACGTAGGTGCGCCCGCGCTACCACGGCGAGGTCGGCCTGACCCGAGGCGACGATACGTTCAGCTAGGTGTGCGCTGTTAATCAGGCCCACCGCCCCCGTGGCCACGCCGGCTCCCTCACGTATTGCGGCCGCGTACGGGGCTTGGTAGCCGGGCCTGAGCACCGACTTGTCCACCCACGCGAAGCCGCCGGCCGAGGCGGTGATCAGGTCGACCCCAGCGGCCCGGAGCTCGCGCGCCAGCGCGACGCTGTCTTCTAGGCTCCACGAGCGCTCGTCATCCACGTAATCAACCGCCGAAAGCCGCACCAACAGCGGCATCGCTTCTGGGATCACCGCCCGCACCTCGGCCACAATTTTAAGCGCGAAGCGCGTGCGATTTGCAAAGCTACCGCCGTAGCAATCCGTACGGCAATTTATGAGTCGCGATAGAAACTGGTGCACGAGGTATCCGTGTGCAAAGTGCAATTCTATGGCGTCGAAGCCCGCTGCTGTGGCGCGTTTTGCGGAAGCGGCAAAATCGGCCGTGATGGCGGCTAGCTCTAAGATATCCAAGGCCCGCGGCTCACTCATACCCGCAAAAGGCGCTACAGCGCTCGCGCTCACAGTTGGCCAGCCGCCTCGCTCGGGTGGGAGGTACGCAAAGCCCTCCTGGGGCATCGCTCGCGAACCTTTGCTGCCGAAGTGCCCGAGCTGCATGGCAATTTTAGCGCCGCGAGCGTGGACGAAGGCATTGATTCGCGTCCACGGCTCGACCTGCTCCTCACGCCACATGCCGAGATCGCCAGTGGTGCTGCGGGCTTCCTGGCTCACCGCGGCGCTCTCCGTGATCAGGAGGCCCGCACCACCGACGGCCCGAGAACCGAGGTGCACCAGGTGCCAATCGTCCGCGAACCCTTCGGTGGCGCTGTACTGTTGCATGGGCGAGAGCACGACGCGGTTCTTGAGCTCGAGGCCACGCAGGCGTAAGGTTGAAAACAGCGCACTCACGCGAGGACGGTCTTGCGGCTCCAGGTCCAGAAACCGCGCACGTTCATGACGAGGAACACGGCGTTGCCCACGGCAATCCCAAGGCTGTGCATCAGCGTCACCCCAAGGCAAATCCACAAGACGTTAGCCACCGCAAAGGTGACGAAGCCGTAACGGCTCCGGTTACCGAGCAGGTAAACAGCCGCCAAGCTCAGGGCCATGGCGAGCCAATCAATGCCATAGTACTGGAAGAAGGAAATCATAAAACTTGTTTTAAGTGGCAAGTCGATTTTGCGAAGGCGCTACGGAGTTCGCGATGTGCCAAGTGACCTATGCCCGCTCAACCCTGCCTTACCAACTCAATCGCATCCACCGCTGCCAAGATGTCGCTTAGCTCGGCTCGCAAGCGATAGTCGCCACCAGCACTAAAGGCGTATGCTACACGACCATCGGGCCGTATTACAAAGGTGGCAGGGACCGGAAGCACGCGGCTATCGTCCCTGTAGAACTCATCGAAGTTGAGTCCCAGCGCAGCCATCGCCTCCACGGGCGCGTCGCCGTTGCGGAAGACTTCTGTATACCCGCTCGTGACGATGGCGCCTGGGTCGGAAAGCACGTCGAAAGTGAGGGCGTGCTTCTCGGTGACGGTGAGGGAGTCGTCGGGTTCGGCTGGACTTACGGCTATAAGGCTTGCGCCAAAACCGATGAGCGCGGGCACGATCTGCTGTAGTTGGTGCAACTGTAGGTTGCAGTACGGGCACCAGCTCCCGCGGTAGAACGTGAGCACGACGGGACCCTGGGCGAGTTTTGCCGAAAGGCGTACCGGCTCCCCACTGGCGTCGAGCAGTCGGAAGTCCGGCGCCAGGTCGCCCACGCGGAGCTTGAGGGGATGGGCGTAGCGGCGGGCAAGACGCTCGGCATCATCATTAAATACGGCCAGAGCCTCGGGTGGCAGCATCTGCTCTATCTGTGGGAGGAGCTCGGCGAGACCGGCGGCGTAGGAGGGTGCAGCGCTTGGAGCTGCGGAAACGATAGTAGACATGGCGAACAGTGGTTTGATTGTGAGACCCAAAGGTCACCGCCCCAACAGCCGCCCGTCCTTGAACTAGATTGGAAAGTGCGCTTAAACTAGATTAAGCTGTACAGCTACTTGTGCGCCTTTCGGTTGCGTAACTTGCTGAAATACTCTGGAGTCATTCCGAGGTAGGATGCGATGATGTACTGGGGAACGCGCTGCA
This sequence comes from Saprospiraceae bacterium, assembly GCA_965213735.1. Classification (GTDB taxonomy): domain Bacteria; phylum Bacteroidota; class Bacteroidia; order Chitinophagales; family Saprospiraceae; genus CALDTK01. The sequence continues at coordinate 1,822,858 of CBDCAB010000006.1, read as the reverse complement.
TGAGCGCGCCGCGGCGCTCGATAAAACGGTCGAAGCGGCCTTCGGCCGAGAGCGAAAGGTTGGCTAGTAGCCGCTGTTGCATGCTCGCCAAACCGCGTTGTGTAAGCACACGCACGTAGTGCTCCAGGCGCGGGTGCGCGGCCAGCAGTGCCTCTTGGTCGTCGTGGTCGAGCTGGATGATCACCGATTCTTCGAGCGCCTCGACGAACAGCGTAGCAGGGCTTTGATAGACGAAGCTCTGGTAGTCTGAAATCCACCAATCCTCCTGCGCGAAGGTGATTGTGTGAGCGTTGCCGTCATCGTCCACGAGGTAGGCGTGCAGGAGGCCCGACACGACGTAGGTGCGGTGGCGGCACACGAAGTCCGGCTGTACGATGTACTGCTTTCGGCGCACCTGGCGCACGCAGGCTACTGCCTTGAGAGCGGCGCACTCAGCGTCGTCAAGGGCAACAGTACGAGCGACGTGCGCGAGGAAAGTTTCGTGGGGGGACATTGGACTAAAGTAGCTCGCTAAAGTTATGTCATGCAAAGAGCAGCCGCAGCGCGGTCAGGCTAGGTGAAATGTGCCTCAGCAAAGGGACACTTACTCCTTCTGGTTTACACGACTGAATTGAGGGTCAGGTAAAAGGGTGTTCGCCGCCTTACGCGAGCGATAAGGCTACACCGACGTATGGCATGAGTCCCAGCTAGTGCGCCGAGCCTGTCGCACCACGCGCGATCTACATTTGCAGGCTACGGCCAATCTTAAACCGCTCCACCCGTGACCATCAGCTTCGACCTCGACGACACGCTCATTCCGTACGGCGACACATTTGCCGTTGAGCCACGGGGACTGCGAGCACGACTGCTGCGCGCCGAGCCACTTCGTAGAGGAACCGCATCGTTGTTTGATCAACTCCGCAGTCAGGGCTGGGATATCTGGATTTACACCACCTCACACCGGAGTGCGCTGGCTATTAGGCGTACTCTTTTCGCTTACGGGATTACGGTATCGCAGGTGATCAATGAACATCGGAATCGCTGGGTATTGACGGCCCATGGCTGTACTGCTTCGAAGCATCCGGGGCTGTTCGGGGTCGATGTTCACGTAGACGACGCGGAGGGGGTGGCGATCGAGGGCAAACGCTATGGATTTGAGGTGGTGCACGTGAGGCTCGATGACACCAATTGGACGGAAACGGTGCTCAGCGGGATAGAGTGGATACAGCAAAATCGAGGATCAGCCCAGGGTATTTATCGGTGATTACACACTAGTATTCTTTGGTCGAGGTCAACCAAATCGGGGAGCTGTCAATACCTTCAGCGCCATGTCCAGCCATCCTCCCCAGCGCCCCACTCGCCGCCGCTTCCTCCGTCAGGTTGCCCTTGGCGCCACCGCCCTCTCACTCTCGACTTGTCTTGTTTCCGCGAAAACTGGGGACGACACCACCGCGCCCACAACAGGTTTAGCTCCGGGCCGCCGCCGCCTCGGTACGCTAGAAGTCTCCAGCATTGGGCTCGGCGTCCAGAACATGGCTCGGCGCTATACCACCACCGCGCCCTACCGCCCCGACATGGTCCGGCTCGTGCGCTCAGCCTACGATGACTATGGCATTACTTTCTTCGATTGCGCCGAGGCCTACGGGCCCCACGAGTGCGAGCGCATCTTGGGCGAGGCTATTGCGCCGGTCCGCGACGAGGTGGTGATCACCTCAAAATTCGGCTTCGACATCAATCTGGAGACTGGCGAGCGCCAAGGCGGGCGAACAAGCCAATCTGCGCGCGTGCGGCAGGCCGTCGAGGGAATGCTCCGCCGGCTCGGTACCGACCGCATCGACCTGCTCTACCAGCACCGCGTCGATCCTGACGTCCCTATCGAGGATGTTGCCGAGGTTGTATCTCAGCTCATGGACGAGGGCAAGGTCCTACACTGGGGCCTATGCGAAATGGGACTTCGGACGCTGCGCCGCGCGCATACTGTTCTCCCTGTAACGGCAGTTCAGTCGGAGTACTCGATGCTGTGGCGTGGCCCGGAAGAGGAGGTGTTGGCCACGTGCGAGGAGCTCGGCATCGGCTTCGTGCCGTGGAGCCCTCTCGGGGTTCAACTCCTTACTGGCAACATAACCGCTGCTACCCGCTTCGCCGAGGGCGACTTCCGCAAGCTCGAACCGCGCTTCGCCCCTGAGAATATAGCGCACAACGTAGCCCTGGCAGAGCTCGTTCGGCGGTGGGGCGAGCGCAAGAGCGTCCCGCCTGCCCAGATCGCGCTCGCGTGGCTGCTTGCGCAAAAACCGTACATCGTGCCCATTCCCGGTACTACACGTGAGGGGCACTTACGTCAAAACTGCGGTGCGGACGCGGTGCGCTTGACGGCAGAAGAGTTAAACGAGCTCAACGCTGAAGTCCGTGCCATTGAAGTGCAGGGCGCACGTCTACCGGAGCATGTGCTCGCATGGAGTGGGGTAGAAGCCGCCGAACAATAGGGCACGTTTGGCGGACTCTGTCGGTGCGCCCATCAGCGCTGATGGATTGAATCAAACGCCCACTTTGCCACTCCTCCGTTAGTTTTAGCGAAAGCGAAACCCTTATGACCCGCACCCTCACTCTCTGCATTCTCCTCGCCTCCGCCAGTGCTCTCGCGCAAGATCTTTACCCCGTCGGCGAGCCCCTCGGCGTCACTACCCCCGCTGGCGACTTCACGGCCATGTCCAATAATGTTACCGTTTACGGGGGCGTCGTTTCGGCGGAAAGTTGCGTCTACGACACCGCCCGCCGCCTCATCCTCCTGCCCAACCAGGGGGTGCGCCAACCGGTACAGGCCAATGACGCGTGGGTGTCGATGCTGCACCCGGATGGCGCCCTGCACACGGCGCGTTGGATTGGGGCGCAGCGGGGCATTGAGGAGCGCGCCGCGCTGACGCCTCCACTCGAGCTCAACGACCCCTTTGGCACCGAGATCTCGGGCAAGATTTACTACGTGGCCGACTCGGAAGGCCATGGCGAGGAGCGCACGTCTGTGCTGCGCCGTTTCGACCTCACCACGGGTGCGCCTTTGGGTAGTACCCGCATCGAGGGCTCCAACTGGATAAATGATATTGCCGTAGCCAAGGACGGGACCGTCTACGCGACCCAGAGCGGCAACGGCACGGATGCTAATAGTTGGCGCGTGTACCGCATTTTGCCTTCCGGCAAAACCGATATTGTCATCCAGGGCGCCCCTCTCAACATTCCTAATGGTATCGCTTTCGACAGGAAAGGTCACCTCGTGGTGGTCAACTACGGCGACTCGGCTGTGCACACCATGACGACGGAAGGCGAGGTGGTGCGGACAGAGTACGCTGCCCAAGCTGGCGGCGACGGGATCGTCATCACCGAGGACGGGACCAAGTACGTAAGCAGCGTAACGCAAGGCGGCATCAGTCGGATACGTCCGGGTGCTGCAGCGGAGTTAATAGCGATTGGGGTGCCTGGGGCGGCGTCGATGTGCTTTGATGTGCACCGGCGGCGGCTTGTGGTGCCGATGACGAGCCAGAGTGGGGTGGGGTTTGTGGCCATCAGCGACGAGGAGTAATTCTTTTTATAATGATGGCATTTAGTTTATGGCGTGTCCAATATAATTAATAAATGAGGTTAAGGGGTAAGAGCAAATGTTTTTAATAAGTTGGTGTTGAAGTGCATATGAGATTGGGATAGAGCTAATGAGCAAGCGTGGCAGATAAATGCTACGTGGAGGATGCGGCGGGCCTGAACTTATCATGTTCTGTGCCCGTTCGATCTGAGGGGTGAAGCGTTGTGGAGGAGAAAGTTAGAAAATCTTTTTGCGACGAGGCAGGCTTCCGGATATCGGTCGAGATTAAACTCATGCACACAATTGCCAATTACTAAGTATGCAAAAATAACCGGTTTCGCTTATAACTTAATCAAACAGCCCGGGGCAGCATAACATTCCCTCCCCAAGTATATCAAGTCTATGTTAGATCTTTGAATTAACATTTAAAGCGGATCAGTAGAATAGCTTCCCCCGCAGACCGTCATTCCAGCGAAAATTCTATCCAAAAATTCTTCCGCCCATCATACTCCCCAGTACCAGCGTCGCTGCAATAAGACCGCCATACACGGCGAAGCGTAGGCGTACATTCTGGCGCCTAGACATAACACTCATATTATTTACCACAGCATCAACAATAAAACCCCCAGCAAAGATTGCCACTGGGAGTGCGCATGCGACCGTAAGAACTAGAGTTAATATTTTCCCAGATGCATAGTGCTCTACACAAGCCACCAGAACCAATCCAATTAAAAAGAGTGCGAGTGCAATGCCTAAGTTGCGGTAAACGGTTGCCTTAGGCGTCGGTTTGCCAAGTACTTGCTCCCGAGTTCCATAATTGTCGAGGTAGGCAGCAAAATGCTTCTTTTTAGTTTTGACTGCCTTACGCGACGGGGCGTCATTAGGAGTAAGAGGAGTCCAAGTTAAGGTGTTGGAAAACCCCTTCCAGGTAGAATCTAGCCGTATATAGTCATCGCTCACAGATGCCTCACCAGAAAGGGAAACTGGATAGTCTTGAGCGGCTGCTATTAGACCTTCCCGGTATAACTCATACTTCATCGCTTCGCCCGCAGTGTTGACGCGGAGAAAGTAGACACTGTTACTGGCGGGATCGGCGAAGTATTGGTTCATGCGGATAGTTGGCGTGAGATTGCCAACATAATCAGTCTCTGCGACTTTCCAGTGGCAGGCCCTATGAAAAGTTAGATATTGTCTGTTGGTCGGTGATTTGCCTATAGCGGGGCAGTAGCTGACTCTCACAGAATTTAGATGTGTATTCCGTATCGCTTGGTCAAAGAAGAGATAATGGTTAGGGTTTCAGCAATTGAGGCCGCATTTGGTCTATACCCACATTTATCTGACAATCGTCGAGTTTAGGTTACCAATTAGGATTCCGTCAGCTACTTCCGCAATAATGCGCATCATCTTATTCCACAATTAAAAGATATGCGTTACCAAGTTGAGGTTCCCAATAAAGACTTGGTGAATTTGCGAATTGAATACTTCCTAGGCGGCCGTCAGCAAGACGGAAGAGCCGTTCACAAAAGCCTGGAGTGACGATTAAACGATCTCGTAACCGACTAGGGTAAGATGTGACAACTACCCCGCGGGTCAGGTCGTCAGTATATCTTGGATAAATGGCACTATAAATTGTATCTGCTTGTGGAGAAAATGCATACGAATTTACAGACCGGTCAGAATGATCGAGTGCTCCGCGATATGATAATTGGCGATTAGCCGGCGTGGATGTGTAGGCAGTATTGTCGGTACGCTACTTTATGTTAATTCCTTCTGTACCGATGACTATAACAATCAATACACTGATCTATGAGCTCTAGATTTGAATCGACAATTACTATTGCCTGTCTGTCTCCTGAATCAAATTCAATAATCGTGTTGTCTTCGGTCCCTACAAGTGTTTCTTCCGATAATTTTATTTCGTATCCAGTATCCAGGACAAGAGAATCGTTCCAAAACTCTTGATACACAAAGTCGTCAATGATAAGTCTCTTGGTGATGTCTTCACTTTCAGGTGTAAGCGTCCAACCTCCAAACCCGCCGACTGATTCTATCCACGTCCATTCGCCTTTTATGTCAATGGGCTTTATGCTATCATCATCGTTACTGCAACCAAATGGTAGTATGGATAGTAGCATTAGGGCACAAAAATTTAGCGCGATAGTCTTTGCGTAGTGATTTCTGCTGAACATTAGTTGCTGCTCTTTAATTTGTTTAACGATTTATTCTCTTCGGCAAGGCGAGCGGACTTGTTCTGCGTTTAAGCTTATCCAAAACGGAGTCCGTCATCAGTCGTGCAGGAAGGTAAGAAATTTTGAGCGTTGCGAACAAAAATATTCTCCCTTTCTGTATGATCCGATGCTCGATGTTGGAGATTAGGGCTTCTGCGAAGCGCACCATAGGCCGTGTAACATCGTGCGAAGCAGGGATTCCATTGCAGCGTCAGGCCTACGGAAGGTGGGGCATCACGTGACAACGGGAGCCTGCGCACCATGTTTTGTGATTAGCCGGCGGGGATGTGTGGGCAGTGTTGTGGGCATTTAGTCTTGCAGTTTAAAGTCCCAGCCTCCGAAGTGCGACGACGACTTCGATGGGGTTCTTGCGTGCGCGTTTTGGCATTAGGAGGTGAATGCAGCGAGTAAGTAACGTTACAGAGTCGTCGGAGACGTTTGGGTGGTAACATGTAGGAATTCTGCCTTCCGGCGGCTTATCGTTCAACTGACAGTCAAGACTTTACACATCATATATTGTTATACTACAAACTGTGACAGGCTCTAGCAAATGGGTTTTTTCAATGCAGATTGTGGTAGAGCACGTAATTGGAGGTATAAAATGAAGGGCTAAAGTAGGGGACATCAGCGCTTTCAAAGTGCCTTCCTGCCCCGCCCCGATTTAGGGGAACTAGTCGGCCCCAGTGCTGCATACTAGTATTATCGAGCCTTGCATATTAGTAGTGTATTGCAGAAAATCTCATGTTTGCCTCATGCAAAACATGGGCTGTCGGGCAAGCGACCTAGCTCTAATTTTCGATTTAGCATGTTGCTCAGATTGGGAACAGAGGGTGAGGTGATGATTAGCTATCTCCCCGCGCCCTCCAAATCTTGTCCATCGTGCCTTGAGACCAACGATTAAAGTACTGAGTAATTAAGCCTTGGTATTGCTGGGCTAGTAGTTTGTTCTTGTCAGTTATGAGGTGCAGCTCATCGTACCAATCGTCTTCCACTGCGAAGCCACGAACATCAAGATGGAACAGTCGCTGAAAGCCACTGTAGTTGGCTAGCGTAGAAAGCATTTCATTAAACTCATAAATTAAAACGTACATCACGTCGCGCTTGTCCTCATCGTTGTTGATGCCGGCAGCATGCAACGGCTCATACAGCCATTTTCCGTTGCCGACAGCTCTATTTATGAGGCGTCTGAGCAAGCGACCTTTCGGCTGATTATTCGGCAATACATAGTCATACCCCTGGACAATGATTAGCAAATCATCTAGCGTAGCATCTTGGTGCAGGTGCCACACCAAGTGGAAGTACACCAGGAAATATTGATTAAGAAAATCAAGAAACTCAGGCCGGACAAACCGTAAACCATTGCGGTATCGCGTCTGGTCTAGTGCGGAAGACGTGTTTTGGCGTAAGCTTAATAATCGAGAGCGCCTCGCATCTTCGGCCAGGGGCATTACGGTAGATACCATGTCACTAATCCGACCACCACCCACCAAATCATTGCCGCCGCCACTGAGTAGCAGCACATTGGGTTTCACTTCCGCGAGAGCCGCAAGGTGTTCATCTTGATGCGCTATAGAAGCCAACCAATCTCCTCCCGCCGAAAGCGTTTTGACGGCATACTTGCGATCTTGGAGTAGGTGGTAAATGAGGTCATGAACCGGACGATACACATAGAGCTTTGGAAATTGAAACCAAGAATCGCCCTCCGCAAGCACTACCAGGGCCTCTTCCAACTGACGATGGCCTGCAGTGATTTTGCGCGAGTATGCCTCGTTGCGACGCTTACGCTCCTTGCGGTTGAGCCGCCCGAGTGTACCGATGTGGGCATCGCTGCGATTAACTAAGGTCTCATCGGCCAACTGCTGTCGGATGAAATCCTGCAGCGCCTCCGGATCTTGCCGTAACAGTGCGAAGAAGTAGGCCATGGCCTGGTTGGCACCTGAGGTAGTTGTGAGTCTATGCTGTGCCTGCGAGCCGGCTTCATCCTTTACGGCTTTCGCCAAAACCTCACGCGTTTGCATAGACTTTCCGAGAGAATTAAAGAAAGCCCGGGTCTCTGCTTCATTTGCCTTAGCACGGGGATCGGCGGCGGCAAGATCTAGATCGATTGCGAAGTAGTCCCAGCCCAAGCCTTCCAGCTGGTTGGTGAGCAGTTGTTTGAGCGCGCGTTCGAGATCGTCGGGTAATAGGAGGATAGCCATGTTGGAGGAAGGTAAGGTAGCGAGGTGGTAGAGCTCATTCAGGTAGGTGTTGAGCTTTGCGCAGTGGCGCGCCATTTTATGAAGCGCCCGTTTGGTCGGCTCTGCCGGGGGGCGCTTGTCGTAGTTTGCAAGCTCGTTGAGCTGGCACTGCCTGCTCATGCTTGCAGGTGCGCAATAAGCTACAGGCGGTGAGTGAGGGGCGGAGGTTGCAGTTGTTGTGAGGTGGGGCGATTGGCACAGGCTATGCAGCCTCTGACGGCGTATCTTGAGCCCATGGCCATCTCGCGCTTCAAAGACCTAGACCTTTCGCGTCAGTATACCTACGCCGATTACCTCACGTGGAAATTCAGCGAGCGTGTGGAGCTGCTGCGCGGATGGGTGGCGCGCATGAGCCCTGCACCAAACCGGTATCACCAGGCGGTGTCGATGGCAGTGACTGTAGGATTGGCCAATCAGCTAAGCAACAACTCTTGCAATCTGTATGCAGCCCCCTTCGACGTGCGACTCACCCGTACCAACGGCGGCGAGTCGGTGGTGCAGCCTGACTTGTGTATCATCTGCGACCCGGACAAGCTGACCAAGCAGGGCTGCACCGGTTCTCCAGATTGGATCGCCGAAATAGTTGACTTACCAATGGGGCCCCTCCCGCAAGAGGGGCCTCCCCATTGCTTCGTAGGCAACAGCAAGCGCGAACTCGATGACAAGTTTGCCCTCTACGAAGAGGCCGGTGTGCGGGAGTACTGTATTGTCCATCCACTTGATCGTGCCGTGTACCGCTATGTGCTTAACGACGCAGGTACCTAAGTCGGCCTTGCACCGCGTACCGAGGATAGCGAGCGCATTGAATTGAGCGTGCTGGAGGGCGTTGCGATGCGTGGGCGAGATGTGTTTCCGGAGGAGTAGGACAGTCTTGCCGCACTAAGCCAATTCGCTTATTAAGATCAGCAACGTCACCTCCGCCTCCTTCACGTCCACCTCTTTGGTCCCGATGCGCGTACGGGCAGCCAGCAGTTGCAATTGCGCTTCACGTACTTGTAGTCCACTCGCCTGTCCGAGCCCTGCCGCACGGGCTGTTTCTGCAAAAGCACGCTTAAAAGTGGGGAGTGTACGCCGCTCGCTGCCTAGCTGCTCGAGCAAGTCAGTCCGCCGCGCAAAGGCTTGTCATAGACTGGATTCGAGCGCACTGATCAGGGACCTGTATTCTGCCTTACTTTAGGTCAATTCGAGCGCTGCATTTTGACGCTGGATGTTGCGAAAACCTCCATCGAAAATGGTGTAGCTCGCCTGCTCGCCGGCTTCTGTGGCGAGGACGCGGTTTGTTTGTAGGAAGTTGGCGCGGTCCGTTACCCTACCCTCACCTCCCGCGCTCTAGCTTATTCTTTCGCTGTTCCCAATCCGGCAGCATTCTCGTCAGTAGGCTCCAGAATGCCTTCGTGTGGTTGGGTTCCACTAAGTGACAAAGCTCGTGGACGATGACGTACTCGATGCTCGCACGTCTGTGATGGATGAGTGCGCGGTTGAGCGTCACGCGTCCACTCGGGGTACAACTGCCCCAACGAACGGTAAGCGGTCGGACGATGAGCTGCTTGGGCTGCACGCGATGTAGGTCTTCGAACAGCGCTAGCCAGGGTGCAGCGAGTTCAGGCAGCTTTACCTTCGCACGCTCTGCAAACCACGTCTCTATGGCTGGCTGAATGCCCGCACGAGCCTTAGCTACGACCTCGAAGTGAGCACCGCGCAGACGGCAGGTAGGCTTCACCTGGTGTTGATCAGGTACCCACCGTATGCGATACCGCCGTCCCAAATAGCGATGCGTCTCGCCGGGTACGTACTCCTTGAGTTCGTGGCGTGGCTCAAACGATAAGAAGAAGTCAAGTTGTCGTTTGATCCAAGCCGCCCGCCTCCGTACTCGGCGCGCCACCTCCTCATCGCTTGCCCACAGCGGGGCATGTGCCTCTATGCTACGATCGGGGTGCACACTGATGCGCAAACTCTCCCGTTCGCTTCGGAGAATGGTGTAGCGCAGCACAGTTTTGCCGTACCGCTGCTCAAACACTGCCGACTTTTCACTTACGACCATGTGCGCTGCTTGGCTAGTTCAAGTAGGTCGGCAGCCAATTGTCGGAGTAAGTCATAGCCTGGGGTGCCGGCATCACCATAAATGTCTGCATCGTAGAGCTCGTCGGTAATGGCGAGTTTGAGGGTGTTGGTTACGCCATCGTTTCGCTGCCAATCGATGCGCTCTTTGCCCTCCTCTACTACAGCATCCCGTATACGTTCTACGAGTTTTAGCGAAAGCTGAGGAAACTGCGCCTTGCCGCCCTCACTCACACGGTCGCCGAGCGTTGCCCCTAGGCTAGCATAGATTGCTACCGCGGGCTCGTTGCCCCGAATCGCATCTGGCGTGCCCTCGGAGTCGCCACCTGACATCACTTGGTCCTTGATCTGCGTGACGCGTCGCAGGTATTCTGCTGCATCGCGCGTACGCCGGTATTCCTCGAGCGCCTCCTCGAGCAGCTGCGAGAACTTGCGGTACTGCGCTGGATTGCGCCGCATGTTTTCACGTAAGTGGCGTGAAGTACGACTCTGAATAATGTCGGCCCGGGCCTCATCACTCGTAGCCGCTTCGAGTTGCTGCTCAAAGGCCGCCACGTCGAAGATGTCTACGGGCTCGCCAAGTCGCTCCACCTTGTAGCTGGTGACGTGCTCGTGCAAAATCCGGGTGAGCTGCGCGTCGTAGCGGGCGAAGTCTATGGTTTCGCTAAAGCGATTGCCGGCTGCTGCCTTAATCTTCCGTAGCCAATGCCGATCGCTCTGATAGCCATCAATGGTAGCCTGTGGCGTATCGCGTCGCCAGGCCGCGGTAGCATCGGCCACTTTCATAAGCCGTAGAAAAGCACCAAGATCGGCGTAGAACTCGTCGCGCTTATCGTCATCGCGGAGGTAACTCGTCCAGTGATCTACATCGGGGCGGCGCGCACCGGTGAGCCCCGGGAAGTACGACATCACACGGGCGTGGACCTCGGGCAGCTTCACGAGCTCTTCGGTGCTGTCGGTGACGGCGGCGCGCACGTCGTCGGCGTCCTCCTCGTCGTCCTGCTGGCTGGCCAGGGCCTCCTGCAACTCGGGTAGCATCCCGCGGTAGTCGATGACGTAGCCGAAGTCCTTGCCCTCGGCCCGGCGATTGACCCGCGCGATGGCCTGTAGTAAGTTCTCCTCCCGGAGATTCTTGTCAACGTAGAGCACGGTGTTGTACGGCGCATCAAAGCCCGTGAGCAACTTGCTGACCACGATGATGAGTTCGGGCGGACCGTGGCGTTTGAAGTTGTTGACTACCTCACGCTGGTACTTTTCTGCCGTGCCGTAGCGGTCTATCATCTCGGCCCAAAACTTAAGCACGAGGTCGTCGGCTGCCGTAGAGATGTCGTCGTGGCCTGCCCGCGTATCGGGCGGACTAATGACGAGTTCGACGCTGATTTTGCCGGTCTCTTTAAAGAGATAATAGTAGCGTACAGCAGTGTGCTTGTCTCGCGTGACGAACTGTGCTTTGGAAGGCCGCGCCTCCCCGCCGACAGTCACTACGTTGGGCTGCAGCTCGCTGGTGTAGTGGCGCACAATGTCTTCCATCACCTGTCGTAGCCGTTGCTCGGTGGTGAGCAGCTTCTCCATACGGGCGTGATGCTCTTCACGCTCGGAGCGCTGGGTAGCGTCGAGGCCATAATCGTCGGCCAGGCGCTCGGCTTTGGCGTCAATAGCGTCGCGCTGCACGTCAAGCACGGGCATGCGGTTTTCGTAGAGGAGCTTGAGCACTGCTCCATCTTCCACAGCTTGGTTGATGCGGTACTTATCGATGTACTTGCCAAAGCGATCGCTGGTGTCGCGGTCCTTTTTACTGATGGGTGTACCCGTAAACGCTATGGCACAAGCATTGGGGAGGGTGAGTTCGAGGCTTGCGCCAAAACTCCCGTACTGTGTGCGGTGGGCCTCGTCGATAAGCAGGAATATGTCGGGCGATAATATAGGCGCCTGCCGCCCCAGCGAACGGATGGCGGTATCGAACTTGTTGATGATCGTGGTGACCACCTTACGCTTACCGTCGGCGAGTAGGCGGTGCAACTCGGTGCCGGTAGCCGCACGTGTGACGCGCTGAATACCGCAGTTGAGAAACGTGCCGTGGATTTGCTCGTCGAGGTCGACACGATCGGTAACGATGACGACTTGCGGCTCGCGCCCGTCCATGGCAGCGTGGCGAAAGATGGCGCGGGCCAGCATCACCATGGTGAGGCTTTTGCCGGAGCCTTGGGTATGCCACACGATTCCTCCTTCGCGCTGCCCGGTGGATGTGAGCGGCATGGCTCGGGTCAGCGCGCGTTGCACTGCAAAGTACTGTTGGTAGCGGGCTACTTTTCGTATGCCCCCGTCGAAGAGCGAAAAGTCGCTCGCAAGTTGGAGGAGCCGTGCAGGCCTGAAAACGTCGTACAGCAGCGAGGTCTGTTCGCTGGGTTCGGGGGCGTACGCTACACCCACATCTGAAGTGGTCATGGATAGCGAGCCGATCTCGTTGAGTGTGTTCATCGGCGGTAGGGTGCCTGACACATATTCAGCTTTCGCCAAAACCTGTTGGCGGGCAGCCTGCTCGATAGGTTTGTCCGTGGCCTCCACAATGCGGCGCTGTACAGCTGGCGAGAGCGGACTAAGTTGCGCCGCGCGCTTGGCATCGCGGTGCTCTGTTTCAGCTCGTTCGAGCTCTATCTCACATCCGTCTTTGGAGAAGCCATCGGGCGCATAAAATCGTTCGCGCCACACCGACCAGAATTCTTCAGTCGTCCCGACGGTCGCATAGCTCGCTTCTGAAACAGCGAGTGCACCCGTGAGCTGCACGAGCTTGTACAATTTGCGAATGCCACCGAGCTTCTGGTTGCGTAGGTGTTGGGAGATGGCCTCGGATATAGGTCCACGAATGCTGGCCGACTTGCACTCGATGACGCCGAAGGGAATACCGTTGACATATAATACGAGATCGGGCCGGTAGTGATCGGAGCGCCCGTCACGCTGCACACTGAGTTCTTCGGTGACGTGGAAGATGTTGTTGGTCGGTGTAGTCCAGTCGACGTAGCGCAGTGTTTTGCTGGCGCGCTTGCCGTTGTAGAGGTCATCGTGGGTGTGGCCGAGGGTGAGCAGCTCGTGTGCAGTCCGATTGGCGACGTGCAGGCCTTCGGCGATAGAAACGTCACGCAAGCGGCGGATAGCTGCATCGATGCCAGCATCACTTATGGGGTATGGCTTGCCGAGGTGGGTGATGGGATTGAGCTTCCGCAGTTGAGCACCGAGTAACACCGGGAAGAGCACTTCTGCTGTACTGCCCCCTCGCCACGTTAGCGCCTCGGCCGGCGGCACGTAGGTGTAGCCCAGGTTGACGAGCACCTGGAGGGCTGGCAGTTGGGAGGATAGATCTTCGGTGAGGCGTGGCATTATTGAAGTATTTGTCAATAGTGGTATGTTATGGATGAAGTTACGTCCATCTATATCGCGTGGTGATTACAAAAAGGCTCATGCACGCATAATTTGATCATGTTTAAAGCGTAGAGCGGCTAGGATCACAAACTGAAACGAGGCTAAGCTGCCTTCGCCGTTTGGTCGTCCGAATCTCTCTTCAAGCTGCTTAATCCTATCTAGTATTTGGGCTCTACTTGGCTGTACTAAGCCCTGTATAATTGTTGTTAGAGTTCGGTAGAAGACTTCCTTACGTTGTCTTATGAGGAGAGCACAGTTTAGATTTAGCCGGTGAATGGTAGTAGTAGCTGGGTCCTCATCGGGGATTGGAGAGGGTTTCCAAGAGCTCAATGTTCCGGAAGGAAAAACCTGAAAGCGATCCTCCACGTCTGTGTGCAGAGGCGAGACGAAAGTTTGCTCATCATACCAGTTCTTTTTTGCGTGTCCACAGTGTAGTTGTGTCCGCGGCGGCAAGACTTGTACACGAGCACCATCGTCCTCACGATCACCTGGACAACTGAGGACGAGGTTCTGGAAGTCTAGTTGAGTCCCATTCTGATTGTTAGGATCGAGGCTTCGTGGCCGCAAGTGTTCGATGTGAGATGTTGACAAACTAATACGCTGACAGCAGTAGGCACAAAGCCGGTACTGCTCGGCTATCAATTCTAGCTTTAAGTTATCTTTTGTTGGATTCCGCAGGTCGCTATACGCAAGAGGCCTGTCTTTGTAGACTGGGTTCTCTGATTCTTTAACTCTCCAAGCATCAAGTGCTTTCGATCGGTCTGCCTTAATAATATGCTTCACGACTCAGGTATCCAAAGGGCCATTTCTGCTTCTACCAAACGCTCGTCTTCTGAAACCTTTTCTTTCAATTCGTTTAGTAGAGCTTTCGCTTCAGTAATACGATGTGCGGCGATGTGCGCGTACAGCTCATCAATCTTCTCTGCGATACTCGTATTACTGACCTCTGTACCAAAAGCCTGTACAAGCAGCGCATTTGCGGTGCGACCATAGGTTCTAGGAGAGGTTACCTTCCGACCATTCAAGGCAAAGGAATTGGAATCTGGAACGTTAGACAGCACCGTGGGTGAGTGGGTAGAACATATAAACTGAATACCTGGAAAGGCATCTTGTAGCCGCTGCACAATTTTCAGTTGCCAGTCTGGGTGAAGGTGGAGTTCTATTTCATCAATGATAACTACGCCGAAAGCATTCTCTAATTTTATATCTAATTCACTGTCTTCCAAAGAGATAGCAGCGCGACGGGCCAGATCAGCTACCAGCGTAAACAAGGTGCGTTCACCATCGGACATCTGATTGATGGCAACCTCTGCACCCGAACTGTCCTTAATCATCATTTTATTCCCGACGCGCACAATGTATGGCTCAGAAAATCCCGGAACCACCGAAGAAATGGCTTGTCGGACCATGTCTAATTGTGGATCTGTGTGGTATTCGATGTGACGACGTGCGAACTCATTCTCAATATCTTCTCTATCTCTAAACCACCTAAAGAAACTGCGAAAATCGAGTTTTAATCCATTCAAGGAATCTCTATAGATCTCAAATCGACTACCGTTCTTTAAGGCCCCTACGCGTTTTGGGATATCCACCACAGATCTGCCTACACCATAGTGGCAAAGCAAAGGTAAAGCAGAGATCGAGGCCCTATCGCTGTTTGCGGTCCGCCAAGGACGTGCGATGCGATTTAAAGAATCTACGTCGGTCACGTAATCCAGGGTAAAGCCTTTCATTGATTTGGACAGTCGCCACCTTGCAGAGTGTTGCCCGAAGGAGGCTTCAATGCTGACAAAGGCTTGCGTTTTGCTATTTTTTACGTCTTCCACAACAGGATAGCGGCCACGCGCGCTAGGAGACTCTAAGCGCTTGGCTAACCAGCTGAGACCGATTGAAACCGCATCGAGAATGGTGGACTTTCCGGCTCCATTCACCCCAATTAAAACCGTAGGACCTTCTATAGGGAAGTTAATTGCGAAGTCATCAAATTGGCGGAAGTCCTTCAGCTCAATCCGACGTACACGCAAAGGAAAAAGTTTGACAATCTCAGTCGCAGCGTCCTGCTGTATCGCCTCAGAGGCCATTGCATCATCTTTGCTCACAGTCGAAAGGTAGGGATTGGTAGGCATGTGCGAGTGTGCTATCTGGGTACTTCGGACTCAACGTATTTATCAAACTCCTCCCCGAGAGGCAGTTGATCGTCGAGGAGGCGCTGCATGAGGCCTTTTTTTTGAGCGCGAAGCCGCTCAATCTTGTCCTTTTGTAGGGTGATAGTGACGGAAGCTTCATCGAGCACTTTATAGATGGCAACTTGCTCATTTGCTTCTGGCACCTTAATTCGGATGTCCAGGATTGTCCGCTTCGACAAATTAAATCTCGTCGATCCTTGTGCTGTCCGCACTACGCTTCGCCTGAAAGAGCTAGACCTGGTGAAGTAACTCATAAAATTAACAGATATGTCCTCTTCTACCGGCCGCAGACCGAAGCAAAAGCTGTTGAGGTAAGTCTTTCGACTAGGCTCCAATAGTATTGCTGCGGTCATGCCTGCTTCCTCAGGCGTTTCCGAGGAAATAGTCATAAGCAAATCTCCTTTCGCCACAGAGGCCTGCTTACAGTTGGGCGGCAAGTCAACTAGATCATCGTACTTACTTAAATCAGCTACCCCGTTAAAGACGTTCATGTAAGATACGTACGGCTCACCAGCTCCAAAATCCTCTTTGGTGACACCACTTAAGCCTGAGTAGGTAGTATAGAGGTCCCCTAGCCTCACCGCCTCCCACTCCCCATCGAACCCCAGCAATCGCTTTTCGCCTGTGAGCAGGAGCTGCATGAGTCCGCGTTTGCGGTTTTGGAGGAGTTGAAGTTGTTGTTCGGCGAGGGCAATGGCACGGTCCCAAGTTTGGAGGATGGCGGCGATTCGGCGTTGGGTGGGGAGTGGTGGGAGGGGGATTTTGAATGCATCAACATCATCTCGAGTGATGTTCGGATCCTTTCTACTTGATGCGGCGTAGCGTTTCCAAAGGTAGCGATAGTGATTTAGTGCTTCTAAAACGAAATAACTATCAGCAACGGTAAGATCTAGGCGGACAGCTGAAATGGCTTGATTAGTGGATGCTTCGATTTTTAGGAGCCCGGTTCTACCTATCTGGTTGAAGCCGCCATACATCGCCACAAGTATTGTCCCTGGCGGATGTACGACCACGCTTGACTCGCGGATCGCATCGTCGGTTATGCATTCATCAGTAGTTTTAACATAACTGTTGTTGAGGTCAAGAGTCTTCACCCAAGGCGTCGTACCGCCAACGAAGTACTCTTCATGCTTGGCCCGGCTTGGCGTTGCGCCTGAACGCGAATTGCCGAATGAACCTAGCTTTCTAAAAGGGTAGGTCATAATAGCTCAAATGGTATGTGAAACTGATCAACTGAGTCTACGAGTTCAGTATTTACTACCGTAATGCTTTCGATTTTGTGATCATTTATACCAGTCCGCCGTATTTCGTGACGTTGCCTGCGAGGGCCCAAAAGAGCATGAACTCTATTTTGAATGCCTGGCAGTTCATCCTTAAGATCCTGCAAGTAAATCTTCTTCAAGTTCGGTGCCGCAAGAATTTGTCTGTCTACTTCGCGGTTGAAGACAGGGAAGGAGTAGCCGATGACGACGAGGTGGGTGGTGTTGGTAATTATCATGTCGAGCTGCCCCGTCCGCTCGTAGCTGCGCTCCCAGGCGTATGAGATCTCTGTCGGCGCGATTGCGGAAATATCATCGGCTAATGTATCCCACCATGCTAAACCGATCTTCGACGGGTCCATGTTGTGGACATTTGCTCGACCATTAAGGTGGACGATGCCCCTACTCTGGACATTTGGTTGGATGAATCCTTGCAAAATATCCTCTTTTACTTGCGAGAGCGCCCACTCAAGTTCTAAGTCGTAATTGTAGGATAAAATAGAGACGTCCGTAGGGACTAGACGTCTAGCCTCTAAGTCCTCCCGCGAGAGTAGGCTAGTTACGAATCCGATATAGCGCGGATCATGCTTACGAAACGAGCGCTGTATGTTTGAAATGGAGTTAAACAATCCAGTCTGGAATGTGCGGAGATAAAAGTAATATTCGACAGCTTCCTTGAGCCGGTCGAGTAATATACTGCGGTCGCGAAGTGCATTTTCCTTGGCAAGGGTGTCGACAGAAGGGTAGTCGACAGCAGTGCTTGCGACGTCGAGGTAGCGATCCATACGCATCATTATTAGCTTCGAACCTTCTTCCGTCGCGTAACGAGTGATTTTTTTTCGTAAGCCTAGAGGACCGCTACCCTTGATGGTATCGTTCGGATACTGTAGCAGTCGCTTTAGCTTGCTGAACACGGATAGCATGTCCTCCGCCAGCTCGTTCTGGACAGGCATGGCGTTGTAGCTGGCGCCTGCGCCAAAGAGGTAAGTGATGTGGGTGGGGAGTGCCATTAAACTAGGTTATGCGGAATATAGAATTGAGAAGTCATAGACAAGCCTAGCACTTCAACTTCATGACCATCTCGCAAGAGAGCGCCAACTTGAATCTTCATATCAGAGACACCATTCTCTGGGCCCTGTACGTAGATTCGTCTGAGACTGTCCCTGCCTAGGATCTGTCTATCCAGTTCCCTATTGTATACCGGAAATGAGTAACCAATAGCGATAATTTGCTCGGCCTCGTTGATGACTTGTTCCAAACCAGGATGCTTCTTGTACAGGCCATCCCAAGCGTACGAGACCTGAGTATCTACAGGATCTTTCTTATCGTAAAGTGATCTTCCTGCAAAACTACGGTAAGGGGTACTCAATGATGCAATTCCATTTAAATGGTAAATCCCATCACGAGGTGTTTTCTGGATGTAGTCTTTCATTGCGTATTGCCCTAACACGCAGATAGCTTCCTCTACTTGTAGATCGTAGTTATAGGATACCACGTTTACGTGGCTCGGAAGCACATGGCCGGACTTTATGCTTTCTCTTGAAGCAATAGAAGTTAGCCAACCAAGATACCTTGGATCGAGATCCATCACATGTTCCGTTGACCAATCGTCATTCCAGCCCTTCCTTGCAATAGTTCCATAAATTTTGGTAATGTCCTTTTGGAACTGCCGTATATGAAAGTACAAATCAACCGCAGACCTCACTTCTTTAAGTAAAGTTAATTGATTTGATAGAAAGTATTCTTTCGCTAATGTGTCAACGGATGGGTAGCGCAAACATTTTGCCATAATATCGATATACCTATCCAATCTACGAGTCAAGTAGTCGGCATGGTTACAGTATCGCTCAAGGTCACCCCGGTCAGCATCTCCCTCTGGCCATCGTTTACGATCTTCGATTAATTGGTTGTAAAATCCCGTAAAGACTGCCAAGGCATCCTTCGCCAGCTCTAATTGGATTGGCATTGCTTGGTAGCTTGCGCCCGCTCCAAGTAAGTATATGGTGTTAGGCTTCATCGGAGGAGCTTAATAGGTCCAGTGAAGCTATAGAAGTTTGCCGACCCTCCTGCTGCTTCAATGTGCGTCATGTTGCATTTAAATCTTCTCAAGTCATCATTTAAGATCGGAAGAAGCGACTTCGCTTTAGCGCCAGTAGATTCAGTATTAACCCCAGGCCATACTATCGTCGTATAGTCACCGATAAGGATCTCAAGTCTCCCGCCTCTTTGAGCTAAAGATTGAATTTCAACCCTGAAAACTGTAGGCACCCTGTCCAATGCTGACCACTGGAGTAGATCAATTGCAGAATGGTCCTGAGCTTCGTCATTTGACTTGAATCGGAATGCTATTCGATCGTTAGGCATTGACCGTGCAATAGCTGGAAGGATTTGCTTAATCTTGTCTGGGTAGTTGTCTGTTGTTGCGGGGCTTGAAATGATTCGAACCACATGTCCTGAGCCGTACTCGCTTAAGGTGTAAGCCTCACTCGGTATCCCACTCGACGCTATCCAGCTTGACACCTCGTTTTTTGAGACTTTCAGTACTTCAGGAATCTGACCTTCGTTAATAAATGACTGCGGTTGCCTCAATTTCTTTATGTGGAATACGACATTTCCATTGAAGGTCCGTTCAATAGTCCCGCCTTTGTATTCAATGTTATGTATGATTTCTTCAGGGGCCATCCATCCATGTGACGTCTCTGGAGCATCGTAGTCAATCGCGTTCGTGTACTGTAACTCACACTCGAAGTGCGCTAGAGTTTCCAGTAGTCTAATAATTTCTGCTTTGTACTTCATAAATTATTTTTCTTACTCGCCGCCTCCAACTCATCCCAAGCATCTGGTGCCTTCAACGCAGCCTTCCATTTCTCCTATTCTCCCTCAGCATGCGCTTTAGCGACCTTCATCGACATCTTCCCCTTGTGCCCGAGCACCTCATCCCCGTTGAGTTGGATGATGTAGTCGAGCCGCTGCACCCACCCTGCCATTGTTATTGGTCGGCGGCGTTTGGCCTGCGTTTCGGCGAAGTCAAAGTACTGCGCCACGAGGAGGTTGAGGATTTCTAGCTCTTCGGGGTCGAGGAAGTTTTTTGCAACCGATACATCCGTTTTGCGAATGTTTGGTTTGGGGTAATTCGTGAGTCCCATGCTGGGCTTGGCAGCATTTGATCGCGCTTTAACAATCTCTGCGGCGGTGTGCCGGTGCGTAGCCCAGTGCAGCTTGTTCTGCACGGTCTGGAAGAACTCACGGGCAATGGCTGCCGAGGGCGTGTAGTCGGTACTGGTAGCGAAGATGTCCGTCACCTTGCGGTACATGACCTTCTCCGAGCTGCGGATGTCGCGTACGCGCGCCAGCAGCTCGTCGAAGTAGTCGTTGTTGGGCTCTTTGAGGCGGGTATCGTCGAGGGCGAAGCCTTTGAGCATGTACTCCTTCAAGACCCCAGTGGCCCACCTACGGAAGTGGACGCCAGACTGTGACTTGACGCGGTAGCCGACGCTGATGATCCCTTCGAGGTTGTAATATTCGATTTGTCGTTCAACCTCGCGGTCCCCTTCGACCTGAACTGTTGCAAATTTTGCAACAGTTGCCCCTTCCTCCACCTCCCCCTCCTCAATCGCATTGCGGATGTGCCTGCTAATCACCGACTTATCCCGCCCAAACAGCTCCGCCATCTGCAGCTGCGTGAGCCATACCGTCTGATCCACCATGCGCACCTGCAGGCGCGTCTCCCCGGCGTCGTCCCGGTAAAGGAGGATTTCGCCTGTGGGCTCCAGGTTGTCGGATTCTCGGCTCATCCTTTGGAACTGCGGGGGTCGTTGCCGTAGGAATTCCTGTAAGCGATTGTTCCGTCAAGATTGTGGACTACCAATTCCTCTTTAAGAGCTTTAGCTTGTTCTCTTGCTCTCTGCACAGCTTCATCCTTGGTGCGGTGCCTGCTCGAGGCCCGCTCACTTCCGTCTTTTTTCACTTGCCATCCTCCGTCCGGATGTGGTAGTACGTGTCGTTGATTGCTCATAACTATGGATTTGTTGATGATCGTGCTAGCAACGCTATCCATGAAATTTGGTTGCTCTGATTGTGAAATCAAGCCAATTAATCTCTCTTCATGCCATTGGCTAAGTATTAGAAGCACGATTAAAGCGCAGCGCAATCCCGACCAAGTCCCAATCTGTCAACTGAGCCAACCGCTCAGCACGCTCACGCAATACGCCTTCCCGAGCCAAGTCCATTTCTGGACCTTGCTCGAAGGCTTCAATTGTCTCACGAAGCTTCTCAGCCTTCTTGCGGTAATTTTCGTGAGCTGTGCCGCTTAAGTAGGTCAACCCCAAACCCAGCAGAAGGAAGCTGGCGGCTACGCCAAGTAAGTTTACGATGCCCAGAAAGCCTTCACTGCTCGCAAATGTCACCTCGCCGAACAACAGGATGAAGCTGTTGACGAAGGTGTCAAACGTGCTCATTTCCTGGTTTTGGCGAAAGCCTAACTCATAGAAGACACGCATTACCGCTACCGCTACGCCAATCATCGTAACGTGCTTCAGGAGAATAGAGACGACTGTAGCGAAGTAGCTGTCTTCGCCTGCTGTTTGGTCGAGTACCTTTCGTGCAAGACGAGCCATCATGTAGCGTTGCACCGCGCGTGCAAAGAGTTCGCCCTCCTCGATCTTGTCTTTGCCTGTGCGCTCTTCAGTATTCAGTGCTTCTGAGAGGTCGTTGAAATCGGCCACACCGAGATAGCGTATCTCTTTTAGTTGGCTGACGAGCCGCGCCACTTCAACGATGTACAAGCCGCAAAAGAGCGCAACGGTTATCGCGTAGCCTTGCTCCATAAGCAGTGTCACTATCGACGCGATAGCGAGCAGCAACAGGTAAGTAAGGTAACGCCTGTTAAAGAGAAAGAAAAGGGCTGCGGGGTAGTAGAGTTTTCGCAGTAGCCACACCTTACTCAAAAACCACTGGAGCCAATCGGGTCGCAAGAAGAAGATGCGAAACGTAGCGTGGAGCCACCGATAGAGTGGGGTCCAGAGCATACCAATGGTCGTCCGCCAAAAGGGGAAGGGCCGGTAGGAAAACTCAATACCCATCAGCGTACCTAGTACAAATGCTGGAAAAAAGAAGCCAGCAATGAGCCGCATCACGCTCCAGGTTGTATTGAGCTCCAAAAACGCGGGAACACACCATAATCCAATCCACAGGAGCCAAACGGTAGTAGCCGCAATCTGCGTGGCTACTCTTGGGCGTATCGACTCAAAAAACTGCTGTACCTGTCGTATTCCGTCGTCTTCGGCAAGGGCCTGTGCGTCGGTAGAGTTGGAAGCTTCCTTAGCAGATGACTTATCAGCATCATTAGAAGCATCTTCGATCTTTACTTTAGGTGCTTTTTGCTTCCGCCTCGCTGATCTTTCACGCCACCAATCCCAAGCTTTAGCTACTGCGTTGATAATCGGGCGCCAGAATCTCTCAAGTAGATTAACGGCGCCACCGATAGCCCAAGCGAGAAAGCGCAGCAGTAAGAAGAAAGGCAGCCATGCGAGACCGCCAACTCTAGCCCAGGTCGTCGTTGATTCGAAATTGACGATGGCGGCGAAGAGTACCGGGCTGCCTATGAGATAGAAGGCGGCCGCAGACTTAGGTAGCCAGGCAGGAGGAATAAAGCTCCAGCACCAGCCAAGAACCACATACGCCCATAGGCCTGCGGCTAGCCAGTAGGTTGCTGTGCTAGGTTCGAGCCACTCGAAGGCTTCGTCTACGCGCGCCGCGATCCATTGTTTGGTTTGGGTGTACAGGAAGTTCACGCCTCTATCCCTCAAGCGCCTCACGCGTAAGGTTGCCTTCCAGCAATCGCACAGGATCGAGCACCGGCATCTCCACCTCACGTACCGAAAAAGCCGCGGCACTCGAGCGGATGCATCCCCGAGCTGTGCCCAACGCGATGCCTAGCATAGGTGCTTGGACCTGAATTGGCAGAACGGTATTCGACTTCATGTAACTGGTGAGCCCCGTGGTAAGTACAATGCTTTCCAGCGCCAGCTTAAGTAGCGGTTCAGGCTCCTCAGTCTCTAATATTGGCAGATAGCGAACAGTGATCTCCGTCGTAACGGCCTCGGTCTCGGCATCGAATGCGAAGCGGGTGTCGATGCGGATGTCCAACTGCTCTCGCTCCGACTCGCTGCCCTCGCGGACGTATAGTTCGAGCAGCCGCGTCTTGACGGGGCCCATGGCGAAGTCAATGGTCTCAGGATTCACTGGTCACGGCTTCTGGGGTGGTCGCATGGTAGGTGTGCGAAAAGCTGATCGGCTTCGAAAAATCTGCCGAGCGGTAGGTTTTGCCGTGGGCGGATTCTAAACTGGCCGTTACGCGCACGGTTGCCGTAGAACGCCCCTCCGCCCTCGCTTGTCTTGCCCGCGCTTGGAACCGTGCGTCCTCGGCCACGTAGTCATCTAAATCTCGAAACTCAATGACCGGCGCGGTACCAGCTGCCAGCGCGAGTTCGACCAGCCGATCAAGGCGGCCGTTGAAGTCCCCGTTGAGGATCTGCGACATACGCCCCTTAGAGACGCCCAACTTCTCGGCGAAGGCCTGCCGCGACATGCCTTCCTTCTTTAGGTAGGCATCGACGGCCCGAAACAGCTTCAGCTGGGTCTTAGTCGTGTACCAAACCTCCGAACGGAGGAGCTGCTCTCGCTTACTCATGGTTCTTGTTTCTGTCCGTCATCCACTCCTTCACGATCTTGCGGAAGCTGCGGATGGCGGGGATTTGATTGTTGGCGGCTTTCTTCTTCGTCCCTCTACTCGTCTTGATGTGACCGTTGAACATTAGGTAGTAGACGCCTTCCTCGTAGACGCCGTAGCAGCGAAGCCGCTTCACCTTGAGCTCAAACTCGCCTGCGTGCACGCACTTCCCACTTCGGTCGTCATCTCGTAACCACCAAAATTTGCCCGGTGCCACTTCATTTCCTTCGGCAAGATCGTCCAGGAGGATGAGGCAGGCGTTGAAATCACGCTTCAGCCCCGCCATTGTGGCTTCCTTCTCGAAGTCGTCGAAGAGGCACTTACCGTCTCGCACGACTTTTCGCGCGATGTGGGCGCCACCCTCCCTGACGCCATCGATTACTTCAACGGTAAAGATAGCTCTCAAGGTTTAGGTTTTTCTAAACTCGTGCCAAATTGCACCTTTCAGGTGACAATCGCATCAGTCCAACAACAACATGTTTTGGCGAAAGCCTACCCCAACCCCAACTTTTCTAAAATCTCCTCCATCCGACCTTCAACCTCCGCGAGTTCCTTTCGGGTGTCTCGCAACTGTGCATTCACGGCCGCCATGTCTACGCGGGGCTCCGGCTCGAACGTGTCGACGTAGCGGGGGATGTTGAGGTTGAAGTCGTTCTCGCGCATCTCATCGAGCGTAGCGATGTACGCGTACTTATCCTCGACCAGGCCAGGGGCAAATTCGTCAGCGCGATAGCGGCGGTGCAAATGGACGATCCGCTCCAAGTCCTCTTCGCGCAGCTTGTTTTGATTCTTGCCCGCCGCAAAATGCGCACTGGCATCAATAAACAGCACTTCTTCCTTCTGCGCTGACTCGCGTGCCCGGTCGAACACGAGCACAGCCGCAGGAATGCCGGTACCGAAAAAGAGGTTGCTCGGTAAGCCAACGACGGCATCCAACAAATGCTGCTCAATAAGCTTTCGGCGAATTTTCCCTTCCGAACCTCCTCGAAACAGCACGCCGTGTGGCACAACCACCGCCATGCGACCAGTCTCGCGCTTGGTGGTGCTAAGCATGTGGCTCAAAAAGGCGTAGTCGCCCTTACTGCGCGTAGGCAAGCCCCAGGCAAAGCGCCCGTAACGATCGTCCTGCAATTCGTCATGTCCCCACTTCTTGAGACTGAACGGCGGATTGGCAACGACGACATCAAACTGAAGCAGCCGGTCGTTTTCGAGCAATTTGGGGCTACGTAACGTGTCCCCCCAGCGGAGGGTGGCCGAGTCGACCCCGTGCAAAAACATGTTCATCACCGCTAGTGCCCAGGTGGCACCGACATTCTCCTGACCGTAGAGGCTGAAGTTGTCGCTGCCATGCCGCTTGCGTACTTGGGCCGCGGTTCGCAGCAAAAGGCTACCAGACCCACACGTAGGGTCGCAGATTCTATCTCCCGGCTGTGGATCGGCAAGCCGCGCTACCAACTCGCTCACCTCGGGTGGGGTATAAAACTCACCCGCCTTCTTACCGGCACCCTCTGCAAACTCAGAGATGAGGTATTCGTAGGCGTCGCCAATGATGTCGTTGCCATCGAGCTGGCTGGGGCGCAAGTCGAGCTTCGGGTCGTTGAAGGCCTCTAGCAGTCCCTGTAGGCGCGAGGTCTTGTCCTTTTCGTTGCCAAGGTTGCTGGAGTTGAACGAGATGTTCTGGAAGATGGAGCCACCATCCTCGCTCGCAAGCTTGCCAGGGTTGGCTAGTTCGAGCTCGGCAAGCCCCTCATCAATGAGTTCGCCGATGCCCTTGCGCTTACCCTCTATCACCTTGCCGTCGCGGTGCCGATACAAGTACTCAAAGCGGCTCTGTTCGGGCACTTTGAATCTTGCCACCGTGTCGAGCGCATGGCGAGTGCGTTCTTCGTTGCCATCGTACTTCTGAAGTAGCTGAGCGCGTCGCTCGGAGTAGCTATCACTCACATACTTGATAAACAGCAGCGTAAGGATGTAGTCTTTGTATTGCGTAGAATCGATGGCACCGCGCAGTACATCGCAGGCATTCCAGACAATCTGGTTGATCGTGGTTTTAGTCGTCATTTAGTTTTCATGGTTGAGGAGGCCGTTGAGCCGTCGTTGGTCAAGAGTATTGAGTTGGGTGCGGAGCGTAGCGGCGCGCCGCTGTAGGCGAGCGTACTCGACAATGGTGTGCTGGCGGGCTAAAGGCGGCACCTCTACCTGCACATTGGCGAGTGCCCCGCGGTTGATGTTCTTGATAAAGGCGCCTTCCTGTCGGCGTTCGAGCTGTCGCCATGTTGCGGTTGAGCGAAGTTGCAGGAAGATGTAGTCGCGCAGCACTACCTCCGGGTCCTCCACTTCTAAGCGGATAAAGCTGCTTCCGGTAAGGAGAGGGTGTCTAGACTCGAACTCGGGTAGACAGGCCCTATGTTGACTGCCTTTCGCGAGGTACAGCAGCGAGTTGCGGCTTACGCCAAAACTTGCAATCAACTCTGGGGGGACGAACACAAGCTGTCCGGCTTCTTCGGCTTTTGGGCCGGCAACTCGCTTGCTAGGGTAGCCAGCAGCGTCGAAGTCGCTACCGGAGAGTTGGATTACTTTGATTAGCCCCCTCTCTTCCACTTCTGTAGGACACGTCTTTTGAGGGTCCAGTACGCGATTGGTAACAGGGCCATAAGCGAGATGACAAAGCTGGCGGAGGGCAAACACGAAGCAAACCTACGATATATTTCACTATCGGAGAAACGGCCTGGACACCGTGCGGTGCTTGTTAAGTCTTACGCGTCATGCTTAAGTGACTCGTCCTACAACAGCCTGACACTAACTTCTCTATTAGAGTTCAGGACCTATTCTTCCCTTCGTAGCGCGTGAAAGACCACCGCACACGTTCTCCTTCACTTTTAAAGACAGTTTACCTCACACCCCCCATTTCACCGAAAGCTATCACCCACCAACACCCGGCTTACACCAAAACGTCCATCCAGCTCCAGTGCACAAAACACGATCCCTTGCGGCAAAAACATTGGTGAACGCCAGGTGGTAGTACCCGCAGGAAGCTCTACACGCTGCAACACTTGACCATTGCCAGCAAATACGTGCAGTTGAGCGGCATGCGGTGAAGCTTCAGGCAGATTCAGCCGAAGTTCTCCCTCCGCATACACCGCGGTAAACGCTATCGGTGGCCTTGGCGACTCATCGTTGCTTGTGATCGCGCTAGTGGCCCAGGCAATTTGTTTGATGTTGCGACCGCCTAGCTGATCAAAATCTCCGACTATAAGCACGGAGTCCCCAAGCTGACTGTACCCGACTATAACACCATTAGTTTGTATTTCAGATATAGTGTAAATGCCAGATATACGGTAATGTAGACCAGCTCGCTGCCGTGATGGATCCGAATTAAAACCGAGTTTGCCCGACAGGAACATCGAGTGGTCGTTGAGCGAGCGGTAGGCTAGCATTTTACCGCCATTTTGATAACGGGCATACTGTTCCCTAGGCGAAAAAACAGAATTCTGAACAAGACTATGATAAATAGTGTCTGAACGAGATGTGTCATTGTAAGTTTCTCGGGTCAACACGTCTATCGCAACGTCGTCTGTGTTAAATCCGAAAAATGGGTTGAGATACCGATAAATCGTCGGTACATAGGAAATGGTGTCATACTGAAAGTTTCCAATGTATTCCTCAGTTCCTGCTATCTGGGTGGAAATGCTGTCACCGTCAGGATAGTACACAATGTGATTGCGAACGAGACGGCCTGGGGCGGCAGTCGTTTCAGCCCTTAGATTTCCTCCAATAAATACGCGACCTGCATGTGAGTAGGAATCTTCCAGCAGACCAGTGAGTGTGATGTTTTGCGCTATCGGATCCAATTCAGCTTGGTCAATATTCAATCGACTTATCATTACCGGCCCGCCGTTATAGTTGTAGAGCGGGCATTGCATGACAATGGGCCCGCCGCTGACGTTGGGCTCAATCAACGTGCGAGTTTGAGCCATTGCCGCGCCTGAGACTACCGTTGTTTGGTCGTCTGCATCGAGAATGCCCAATTGCGAGTAGTGCGCACCAAGCGAGTTTATACGACCGAGTAGATACGAGACCTGCCGGATAGTATCGTGCCACATGTACCAAATCTGGTCGAAGGGGTTGGGAATGTCAGTAACGGTACCATCTATGCTGATGCGGGCAAGCGAGCCGACGGGATGGCCATCAACGGTTTGAGGGTTGCCACTCAGCAAAAATCCATTGTTGGTAGCTACAAGAGCACGACCAGTCATCAAGTCGCGACCAAAGCCCGAATTATTGCCAAAGGGCCGCGCGTGAAAGGTCCACTGCGAGTAGACGGGTTGAATCCACGCCAGCTCTTCGCGATCAAAACCATGCCGCTGCGCCCACGCCTCTACTTCTGGATAAGCGCTAAGCTCCTCGAGTACATAGCCATAGTTGGTTTTCTTGCGGATCCGTTCTACCGCAGCTGCATCACCCGTTTGACTCATCAGATAACCCACGGCACAGTGCGTTCCAAGCTCATCGACGAAATAAGGAGTGCGCTCAGAATGGTAAGCATTTATGGGGAAGTTGCCGGCCTTTGCGTAGCGCCTCAACTGCCCGAGACTTGCCGTTCGATGCTTGCGTTGCTGCGGTGAGAGGTGTTGAGTATTTCGCTTTCGCAAAACCTGCCAAACGCGCATGAGGTGGTCTTCAATCCGCTCGGCTTCACTTCGGTAGGTGGTAGTGTCCATGAGTTCCTGCGGACCGACTTCGTGCACCCAGCGAGCATTGACTTCATAGAGGTGTACGTAGCGCGGGGCGGCGTGACTGGGATGAAGGGATGCCCAAATCGGAGCGGTGCAGAGAAGACTAAGCAGGAATATGATAGGGGTCCTCATAGGCTGGATTGTGCTGTTAAGCTACGAGAGAAGTGGGTATTGTGGCTGGTTCTTCAAATCGTTTGTCGGCTGAAAGGTGCTCCTTGCTAGATGCTTAAGTGAAGTTACGTCGGCTCGGTGAGAAAACAGTAGAGTTGTTTTCCTTTCGCATGGAGAGGTACTGGGCTGACAGATTGGTGGTGGGGAAGTGTGTGTAGGTAGGGCCTTGGTTGCTGAGGCTGATTGTGTGGCGCGTGTGGGTTGGCTGTGGTCGAGAATGTGGTATATTTGTTTTCGCTACATGCCATGTGCCCGAGATGTGAATCTGCTGGATGGGGTAGAGATGGTCATTTTGGGTGGTGTGGTGTGGGTGGGTATGCGTGATGGTGTTGCGGATATGCAGATGTTGTTCGTAACAAACAAGTACAATGATGGATAACCAACGGGATGCAACAATAAGTTCTGTCTGCAAAAGAATTGAATCTGCAACCGGACTAAACCCCGCGCCAATCCTTAACCTCATGAATGCACAAGCCCATTCAGATCTAGCAGATTATCTGGGAATTAGCTATGCGTCTTTGGAGAACTTAGTTACTGGAGAGCCTGATCACGCTGCTGCTGAGCTGTTCGAATTAAAACAGAGTGACCTAGACAATCTTTACAGTGCGTACGGGTCGAACTTCGGATTAGCGATGCTGGTAGGTATGCTTGCGGCTAAGCGTACAAAATCTATAAAAAACGATAGACCATGATAAAAGAAGAGTATTATACGGCAGCTGTGACGTCGTTAATGATTATCACTGGCGTTTTGGTAATCGCAGAAGAGCATTGGGTATATTATGGTTTGTTATTTACTTCACTAATATCAGCGGCCGCCCTGTTTCGAATAAAGAAAAAGCAAAAGGGCGACTGGTTTTTCTTTATCTTGCCCATCATTACAATTGTAGTCTTGGTCATTGGGGGAGAATCAATAGAAAGGCCATCCAGGTACTCTGATACTAACTGGGAAGACTATCGCGAGAAATCGCGAATCTTTATTATAATCATTTTTTACCCCGTACTAGCGCTAATGCTATACATGCGCGGTAGGCAGTTAAAACGTTTACTTGGGGTCTAGATACGCGAGCGAAACTATTGGCAACACTCCCCACACACCCCCTCCATCTAATCCCCAGCCGCAACGTATAGCCTCCCATTACCCACAACACCACAAAAACTGAGAACAATGAGAAAATTTGCCATTACAATAATGATTTTTGCGACAACTCTGCTGAGCTGTAGTACGGATAAATCACAAACCGAAATAGAAAACCCCGACTTCAGCACTACCGAACAGGCGTCGGACACGTTGAGCAAACACCTCAAGCCTTTTAATCCAGAATTGCCAACCATTGGACTTTTGATGTACAACGGAGTACTCCAAAGCGAAGTCATTGCCTCATCAGACGTTTTCGCAAAGGCGAATGAGGACGGAACACAAATTTTTAACGTCGTCACCATAGCAGAAACTGAAAGCCCGGTTACCACAGAAGAGGGTATGCGTTTTGTTCCCGATTACACATTTGAAAATAGTCCTAATTTAGCAGTTTTGTTCGTGCCAAGCGCCTATGATATGTACGCCCAAATCAACAACGAAAGTATTATTAACTTTATAAGAGAGAAAGATATGGAAACTGAGTATACAGTAAGCAATTGTGCCGGAGCACAACTAATCGGGAAATCCGGAATTGCTGACGGAAAGAAAATCGTAACATGGATAGGTGGTGGCGAACAGTTGCAAAAAGATTATCCGAAGTTGCAAGTACAGAACGACAGCTTGGTGACGTTTGTGAGAGATGGCAAATTGTTGTCTTCGAATGGCAATCTAGCAAGCTACATATCTGCATTGGAGCTGCTTGAGTTAATGACAAATGAAGAGCATAGAAAATTTGTAGAAAGTTATTTATATCTGGATCGGCTACAGGATTGGAAGGATTAAATCTTTGAGGTTACTGTGTGCATAGTGCATAACACCTTGCGAGATGCTACGTCACCATCCCCGAAACGTTGGCTCCGAACCTCACCTCCTACCCGCAAACCATTTCCCAAATCGCCTCACCCAGCAACCGCTAACGCCTAGCATTTCCAATCCCCCCAACTCTCACAGCTTAGCCAACGCAGCACCAACCGCATGCCCATACCCCTCGCTTACCGCCAGGTGCATCATCAAATGGTAAAGCTGGTATATAGCCCGGCGATCCTCAGCGCCTGCACGTACAGGTTCTACAGAAGCATACCCCTCATAGAATGGTGCCGGAAAGCCCCCAAACAGATGCGTCATGGCCAGATCTACTTCTGCATGCCCTGCATAGACGGCAGGGTCGATCAAGGCAAAGCGCCCGTCACTGAGGCAAAGCGTATTGCCACGCCACAGGTCACCATGCACAAGCGCCGCGTGAGGTTTTGCCGGAAGGCGATGAGGTAGATCCCTAATAAGCGCATCAAGCGCACCATCCCACTCCGCCCGCCACCGATCAAGGCTTCGAATGTGATCGCGCATTGCTGCAAGACGCGACTGTCCAAAGAAATCAGGCCAATCGTCGTAACTCTCGTTGCACTGCGGGGCCAAGCCTAGGAAGTTGTCCCGATACCAGCCGTAGTCATCATTCCTAGCAGTGTGCTGATGCAATAATGCCAGGCTCTCGCCAAAACACTGCCAATCCCGGCCTTCTGGACGGCGGGTGTCGAGCCAGGGCATCACCAACAGGCCGTCCAAACCCGCTTCGGCGTTCTTTACAAGCAGCACTTCGGGCACGTACAGAGACTTAGGTGCGGCCTCCCGCAATGCACGCAGACCGTCAGCTTCAGCGAGGTATGAGTTACCTGCAAAACCGCTTCCCCACTTCACAAACAGCTCGCCATTTTCCGTCTGCACCCGCACCGCAGCGGAGGTATCTCCTCCACCAACGGCCTCAACCCTGCGCACGGCGCCAAAGCTTTGGCGAAGCATATCCTATAGGATTAAGGGGAGAGCTGGCATGTTTAGGAGAGGTGGTTTAATTTGAGAACGTTCGTGCTTATAAGGCATATTTCAGTTGCGCTACCTTACGCTAATTATGGGATTGCGATAAAGTTTAGAGGCAAAGTTTTGTGTACCCCAACCTACTAGCACCACGACCCAAAGTTGCTAGCATAGCTAGCCAAATTCGTATTTTCCTGTTTAGCATGGTCAGTAGCTCAATTTAGACGTTTGAACCTCGCGGGCACCTGGCCGCTATCGATGGGGCAGCGTGTCGGGCGGCCTATGAACGGTTTGAGGCGCACTTTGCCGATTAAGCCCCGCGCGATCGCATCCGCGGCATGAAGGAGGAGCAGTACCAGTATGGCTTCCTGCAAGACCTCTTCAAGAAGGTACTCGGCTACACCCTTAAACCGCAGTCGAGCTATTACCCCGTTATCGAGAAGAAGAACATTGACAATAAGAAGGCTAGCAGCGCTATTGCGAAAGCACAATTGTAAACTTCAACATCTGATAATCCTGTAGCCCACAACCTCACATTCCCAATATGGCAACCTTTCCCATTTCTAGAATTATTTCCAAAAATTGGCAACCACGCTAACTTTGCACAATGATAGATCTCGTACAACAGGCGAAATTGGCCTTTAGGCGAACGATCTGTAGCCTTCAAGATGAATTTTCAAGCTTATTTTCGAAGAGACTGGGCTGTCCTACCCTGTAGAATTTGCAGGGAGTACACTCGAGGTGCGGGAGGCAACTGTTAGCATACGCCGCTCCTTCGAGCACGACTCTCCTATGTGTATCTTGTCATTTTACCTTACATCATCATAAAAAGCGCGCGCAATGTTGCAAGCGCATAATCTGCCCTACATCACCCAGGGCGGTAGCGTCTTTCTAATAGACCCCGAGCACAAAGTTTACCTCTCTGTAAAAGGGGGCATTACTGCCCCTGAAGCTGCCGTACGAGGAACTAAGCATAGCAGCTCCGTCACTCTCCGTGCCCAAAGCGTAGCGCCTCCGTGGGCATCCGCGAAATACCGCCTTTCAAGATGCCTCTCCCACGAAGGGGCGCGGTGAGTTAGCACGGAGGAGGCACGGAGGAGCCATCGCGTGGCTACAACCTAGGAGTGAGAACCGTTGCTTCCCCGGAAAGCAAACAGCTACACAAATCCCCGTCCTCCGCAGATCCTGATGCATGTCAGTAGAAGCGACGGTTCAGGTATATCAAGCCCGAGGTGTATATGCCGCCTCTCACACGGAGGGACGCGGAGAGCTCGCACGGAGGAGCCAAGACTAATTCAGTATTCAAGCTTCAGCAGAACACCTGCGTGGGGGTCTGCCTAGGACTTGCCTATCAAAAACCACCTATTATCGGGTGTCCTTTCTCAATAGAGGAACAAGTGGCATTTTTTTGGCTACCGCCTGGGGGTGGCTGTTCTAGCGTATCACTTGACTCATTGAATATCAGCATAAATTTTGATTCGTAAGTCCTGGCAAGGCAGCGGACATCAAACCATCGTTCGTTTACGGTCCACGCGCCGAAAGCTCTTACAGCAAAGGCAGTGGCATCTAGCGCTACGTCCGAGACTTTGACGGCTACATCAGCTTTGATACACACCTCACCACGCCTACCCCTTTCTCTGTCGTTAAGTTTTTAGCCAGAAGCACTTCCATGCGCTCACGATCGGTAATGCTTAGCGTTGGGATGCCGCGTACCACGTCCAGCAGCCACTAGCGCAGTATGTATATTGCAGCGAACCCCACGGCTTAAGCCCAATAATTTCAGTATAAAGAGGAGATCAACCAAATTTTAGCACCAAATACAACTCTTTTTCTTGTGAAGACTATTGATTGTTTTTACCAATACCATACCGGCGCATAGACGCTATGAACCTTCTACACCACCTTTGGTACAATTTTCATTGTGTTCTGATAATCTTCTTGATTTCTGTTTTTAATTCAGGAAGGTTGTTTTTTATAATTTGCCAGACTTCCTCAGCATCAACTCCAAAGTAATCGTGAGCGACAATATTCCTTAACCCTTTTATTTTTGTCCAAGCTACTTGAGTTTGTCGTTCTTTTAATCCGTCACTTAATTTTGCAACTGATTCGCCCATGATCAGAAAATTCACTAGGACAGCATCAAATGTCTTCTCATCTGCGAATAAGTGATCTGCATCAGAAATATCTTCACAAAATTTGTCAATTTTTGAACAGCTTTCTATTTCGCTAACAAGTTGGCTAAATCTTTATCAGACATAAATCACAGATTTCAGGATTAAAGGTTTGAGATATGGCTTGATGTACTTTTCTCGACAAATATCTACTTTTCGGTTAAATCTCTTGGCGACTAAGCTTCTTATCTCTGACTTTTTTTCAAATAAATCTTTAGTATTCGGTCGAAATTCAACTATGAGGTCAATATCGCTATTTTCTGTTCCTTCATTTCTTGCAAAAGAACCAAACAACCCGATCTTAACCAATTCATAATCAGAGAATAATTTGTCTTTATTCTCTCGTAGAAATGAAACTATTTCGCCTTGTTCAAGCATGTGTTATATCTTTGATATTAATCATTAATCAGTTTTGCGCACGCGTGCAACTGCAAATTAGCCTAAGCACCTCAGTTGCACGTACACCCATCTCTAACACACGTGCGCTCGCTTGACCCATATCCCAGACCAGGGCCCCGCAACAGCTAAGGTACTTTTGCTCCTGGGTCGAAGATAGTGTAGTACAAGCAATTGGAGGCTGATCAGGCTTTTTCCTACGCTGCAGCTGGCTTAGCGCAACTACATAGCCGCTCCAGCAGCCACCACACCTTCTAATTACAGTCCACATGCGTTCAACGCTCCACAGTCTTGATGCTGTGGTGGTTCAACATCTCCTTACACTGAGGTCTGCCTACCCTTAGACATCCGTGTCGTAGAAGACCACTGTATTGTGGGTTAGCAACAGGTTATACGAATCTCGCTCTAACAGCAGCTTGCTTCGTCATCCTCTGCAATGCGCGACTGCTATATTAAACCACGCACCACGCGCAAGGCTCATCCAGGCCGCCATCTTTACACTGTATTCGCTCTGTGCCGTGCAAGTATGCTGCAAAGGGTAGTATTCCTATGGAAGAAGGTATTGGCAACTCATCGAAGAGAGATTAAGATAGGGTAGTGGTATGAATTTATAAATGCATAATTGCATAATTGCAGATCTACAACTCCACAATCCGAAAGCTTTATTAATTACTTGATTCTCAATGTCTTAGATGTTAAATCCTTAGCTAATAAGTTTATTTCTTTAAGTGAATGTGAACGAGTCTAAGCTATTTAGCATATCTTTAGCAAATCGTTCACATGTCGAGCCATTCTCCTATCTGTAGCCAAGATGGTGCGAGTTTTTCTTACGCATCGTATACTCCAGCTGCCCCTTCTTCCACTATGGCCCAATCAGTTATCAGCTTCTTGACAAACAATAATTTTGATACGAGTCCTCATACATCGAGTACCCTTCCTGAAATGGGTTGGCTAGCCAATGATGAGGACAATCCTGAATGCAATGATGTGATTATCGAATCTCTTACCCTTGATGCTGAGGTAGAAAGATATGCTCTGTATGACATGATGGGCCGCATAGTAGCTAAAGGCTCTTATAGTGCTGACAATGTGTATGCTAGCGTTTCGGATGGAGTATTCATCATGACCAAGCATGACGCGCTTGGTAGGCTTATATCCGCGCAGCAAATTTTCATCAAAAACGGCCTGGTGCTAAGTACCCATGATTAGATTGCTTGCGTTTACAACTCTTGCTATCTACCTTGCCTTCGCAAGTTCTTGTCAAAAAGATGACGATAGAGGACCAGTCGATGAAAATGGCTTGTACGAATGGAGCATTTGTAATGCTGATAACCCAGCATACTATCGCCTGGATAGAAACAGTCCTTGTACCATCTGTAATACTTTTGCGGGATATCGGCAATTTGGTAAAGGTGGCAAATTATGCGCAAAATTTACCGCGAAAGATACTATGCATATAAAGCTTTATCTCGCATTCTTCGATTGGGTGCCTGAATACTGGCCGTCAGATACGTTGAAGTTTTATCTTGATAAGCAAAATCAATTCGGACAAAATTCACCTAGCAATGGAAGTTTTGCAGGGGGTTTTTCTGCAATAGGCTTGCTAGGCGGCAGCACAGCGAGTCGCCCCTTCACTCCCCCAAGTTGTCAAGACTTAAACCCAAACGTCTCTCAAGAGGGAGGTTTTATAGACATGTCTACCAGTAGCGGTCGCTTTGGCTTTTATGACCAAGATTCTTTTTCATTTCTCTTCGGCTACATGCCAATTAACGATGATTGTGATGACAAGTGGGCGCATGGTGATGGCGATGTCCGCGGGGACACAGCCCATCTTACATTAACCTGGTTCGAACGTCTCGACCTGACCGACGATACCCTCGCTGTACAGCACGTTAAAATTGTGCCGATGCCGGATAACATGTTTAGCGAGGAGTAATGCTTGCGGGTTCAAAAATTTTTTCGTTCCGGCAGACGACACAAATGCTAAAAAGGCAAAGCCACCAAAACCTGCACCCCCTGCACACCACTAGCATCACCCCCACTAAACCGACTACCCTCCAACACATATGGCACCCGAACACCTACCGGAACATCAATCAAATTCAAAAATGTAGCATCCATGAGTAGATCTATACCCACACTCGACAGCCGCTCACTCCGATCACTGAAAAAATCTGGAAGCCTTAGCTGCGTAATATCACCCCACAACGTAGCGCGTAGGCGCTTCACGTAGATAAGGCCGGTAATGCCTCTGTCGGGGTAGAGAAGCGGGAAAAAATAATCAAGAGAAAGCCCAGTAGCCCAATCACTAAAGGGTTTGTCTACGCCTCGCGCATAGCGAACAAAATCAGCAAACTGATAAGCGTTATCTGCAGCCTCAACGCGTGCCCGAGCTTGTAGCAAAATGCTGTGCGACCGTACCACGCCAGGCAGAAATAACCCCACATTCGAAGTCATCTGGCTAGCGCTTGCTGCACCCAAAGCTCGGTGATAATCAACATCAAACGTAAAGCCGCCGCGAGGAGTAATGTGTTTTGGCGCAAGCTGACGTAAATACTGAAATCTCAAACCTAACGATGCAGCAACCATAGATCCATCTAGTGGAACGCGCTGATCTGCTAAAGGCGCATTAAAATCGTAATACCTAAGGCCAAGATTTGGACGTAAAGACATTGTATAGGCGCCATTTAATTGCTGCACAGGGGCTTCGAGTAGTAGGCCCACCCTTCGCTGCTCAAATTCCACCAACTCGATAAACGCGGAGGAATCTCCTACCGTGCCAAAGCGATTGAAAGCGCGCTTTGCAATACCGACTTCAGCGCTTATCCAGGGCCAGGTGCGTGCCACAGTCACAGAAGCCTCGCCAAAGCCACGCTGCTCGTTAAGGTTGTAGCCAGCGGTCACCTCGGCACGTACATCGGCAAGAATATTCCCGCCAATCAGCGTCAAGGAACTCTCCGTTAGATTGACCAGTGGTTGCAGCGTATAAAACGAAAATCCTCGTAAAAAGCCGCCGTACGCTTCAGCTGTAACTGAAGTATCTACATTTTGATTAGTGCGCTGCAGCAAAAGATCACCTGTGGAAGGAGAAGCATCGTAAAAGCTATTGCGAAATGCTTCAGCCGCCCCACCCACTAAAAGATGATCATATTTAGATAAGAAGGCAAGTTCGGTGACCTCATCTAACGGCTTGCCTAGCCAATCCGGCTGCATCAGCAGCGCTATCGGGTCGCCATCTGCCTCAACCTCCACAAAATACAGTCGCTCACCATCTGTAGCAGGCATACTCGCCGACACAGCGACTTCAGTCAGCTGCTCGATCTTTCCCCCAGCAAGAGGAACACGATAAATATTATCAATACCGCTATAGCTCGCATCAAAATAAACATATTCTCCATGCGGATAAGGCGGACCTAATGTATGACGCGTCGGAGAAGTTAGGGCAGTGGTGCGCAGACCACCAGCAGCTTCATCAATATCGAATTTAACGTACTGCAGCCAACCGTTTTGCTTCACCAGGGCCACCACTTGCTCTGGATCCGCGGTGTAGCGAGGAAAGGCAACTAAGTCGAACGCGACCGGATAGCGGTGCAACTCAGCACCCGATTGTGCATCAAGCACCACGAGCGCCGAACTGCCCGAAACCAGCTGCTCCACTGCGACAATACGTGTAGCATCTGCACTGAGTCCTGGGCTGAAATACTTGCTTCGTTGCGTCAGCTGCACGGTTCGGCCACTTATCATGTCGTGGCGCATCACCACAGAATAGGTCTCGTTTGGGCGACGCGGAAGTTGGCGCAGCTGCGTCCACACCAACTGCCCAGCGGCATAGCTCAACGAGCCATCGACATTGACGCCGAGCGGGGTGAGTACCTCTTCGTTTCCTGCACTATCTCGCCTTACGAGCTCAGCAATTCGAGTTTGCGAGCGCCGCACTGCCACATAGCTGCCCGCATCATCTATAGGGAGAGGTGTTTGGTAGCGTGTGAGCTGTTTTCCCGTAAGGGTAAGAGATGCGTGAGGAGTGAGCGTCCGAGCTGCCATTTGTGCCCGCCACACACTGTTTAGACTATCAAATGTTGCCCGGTAAAAGCTCGGAGTATGATGACGTGTAGCTTGTTTTAGCGAAAGCGAAAAAGGAAAAACGGGCGGCCAAAAATTCCCCGCATCACGAATCACCTGCGGCCATGGATCAACGTAGGCATGCCGCCCATGAGCCACGAGTGCAAAGCCCAGCGGATAGCGATCAGGCACACGATCTCGCAAACTGCCATTGCGTGCCTTGAGGTAAGGATACCGCACCTCCGCCTGCGCCAAGGCCCGCTGCAAAGCTGTAAACGAAGGCGTGCGACCTCGACCCGCGTAGGTGAGCGCAGTCTCATAATAGACAGCATCTCCCTCGAAAAACCAGGTGGGCGTGCTCAGACTTTGCAGCACCGAGCGACCGCCATCACCAAAGACAAAATCAAAAGCCCGCGTCCAGCCGCGATTTAGATTATTATACTGCTCAACGTGCCGATATTCATGAACAGCCAGCGCATCGATCCACGCATTGCTGCTCACCACTGTCTGCTGCTGGGGTGGGGTAGCGTAGAGAAAACTGCGGTAGGGTTCGAGGCCAACAAATCCATTCGCAATCACCGTGCTCGGCTGTACCACCACGTCAATAGGCTCGATGCGGCTACCCAAAGAAATAGGCCGCAAATCTATAAGTGCCTCATCGAGTGCTAAAGCGCGACTAGCAAATGCTTCGGTTGCTGGAGTAGTTATAACTCGAACTGAATCGCCGCGAATAATTTGCCAATCTAAGGTGCCTGGAAGACCTCCGAAATCTTGGGCAAATACGCAAACATTCAAGCCTAAAAGTAAACCTACACTTATTGCTGCATGCACCACTTTCATGGCTGCAAATTGCAAACAATTCTCCTATAATTTCTTCTAGTCGTTGAGCAGGCGCGTGTAAGTAGTCGAACTCTGCGCACCGTCAGACAGCACGAGTCGACAAGGCCCAGCTGCAAAAATGGTGTAAGCCACCGTCAGGTCTTTGTTGCTGCTGTTCTCGAGGATGAGAGTACGCTGTGGATTTTGATCATCGCTATTTGAAAGGCGCCACGTCGTCAGGTTTTGCAGCACTGCAGCCACGAGTAATTGACCATCAGCTGCGAGCACCAAATCAGGTGAAATGGCAGTCCCGACCTCTACCGGCACCATTTGCTCGCTACAGCCGGCAAAGCCACAAGCAGTCCGCCCAGTAATAACGTAAGCACCTTCTAGCGACTGCTCCGAGAGCTCAATATTTAAATTTTCATACTGCGTCGAATCAGCACAAACTGCTGTATAGTTTAATTCGACGTAAGGGATTGAATCCATATCATCTTGGCAGGTACAAGCAGCTAGTGTAGCCATCAGCCCGCAGGCGAGTAGAAGATTTTGGAGCATAGCCACCAAACGCGTGAAGCAGGTTTAACGCTGCCTTCTCAGCGGCGCCCTCACAACTATCTTTCGCCCATGTCGACCGCTACCCCCAAGCCTTTCAAGAAGCTGCTCGTTGCCAATCGTGGAGAAATTGCCATTCGTGTGCTGCGGGCGGCATCCGAGCTCGATTTGCGCACCGTAGCTATTTACACCCGTGAAGATCGCTACTCGCTGCACCGGTATAAGGCAGATGAAAGTTACGAAATTGGGGCGCCCGACGAGCCGCTCAAGCCTTACCTCGATGTGGAGGCCATTATAGCTTGCGCCAAAACAAATGGTGCCGAGGCTATCCATCCTGGATATGGCTTCCTCAGCGAGAGCCTCGAATTTGCCACGCGTTGCCGGGAGGAAGGCTTAATTTTTATCGGCCCGACTCCCGAGGCCATGGCGCAGATGGGCGACAAGCGCAAGACCAAGGAGCTGGCCAGGCGCTGTGATGTGCCGGTGATTGAGGATAGTCAGCAGCCCATTACAGATGCAGCTTCCGCCAAAACAGCAGCCGCCACCATTGGCTATCCGCTCATGGTAAAGGCTGCTAGCGGTGGTGGCGGCCGGGGCATGCGCGTGGTGCGGGAAGAGGCGCAACTCGAAGCAGCATTTACTGAAGCCTCGAGTGAAGCATTACGGGCCTTTGGCGATGGATCAGTGTTTCTCGAACGCTTCGTGGAAAGCCCGAAACATATCGAGGTGCAATTGTTGGGCGATACCCACGGCAACCTCGTGCACCTCTACGAACGAGACTGCTCGGTGCAGCGCCGTTTTCAAAAAGTAGTTGAAGTAGCACCCTGTGCAACCTTGCCCCATTTCGTGAAGCAAAAGCTTTACGATTACGCCCTGCGACTTGGTCGAGAAGCTGGCTACTCCTGTGCTGGCACGGCGGAGTTTCTCGTCGACCCTGACCATAATATCTTTTTTATCGAGGTCAATCCGCGCATTCAGGTTGAGCATACCGTCACCGAGGAGGTAACAGGCATAGATATCGTGCGCTCGCAGTTGCTCATTTGCATGGGCTACCGACTCACCGATGATGTGCTGCGTATAGCTTCTCAAGAGTCTATTCCCTTGCATGGCTTTGCTATCCAGTGTCGGGTAACGACCGAAGATCCGGCTAATGATTTCAAACCTGACTACGGTACCCTCACCGCCTACCGCTCGGCCAGTGGCTTCGGCATCAGACTCGATGCAGGCAGTGCTTATCCGGGTGCACTCATCAGTCCATTCTTTGATTCGCTGCTGGTGAAGGTGACAGCCCACGGGCGGACCTTTCGCGGTGCCGCGCAACGCCTGCACCGCGCACTCCGGGAATTTCGGGTGCGAGGTGTAAAAACCAATGCTGATTTTCTGCTCAACCTGCTGCGGGAGCCAGATTTTTTGAGTGGCAACTACACCGTTGATTACCTCAAAAAACACCCCGAACTTTTCGAACTGCCGGTGCGGCAGGATCGAGGTACTAAAGTGCTACGCTACCTCGCCCACACGATTGTCATCGGCAATCCCATGGTACCCGCTGAGCGCGTCGACAAGCGGGTGAAGTTGCGGACGCCAAAAGTGCCAGCCGCACCGACAGCTAGGCCTGATGATACAAGCGCCCACCACGGTCTGCGGCCACAGCTGCTCGAGCACGGCGCTGCCGCCTTCGCCCAACACGTGAAGCAGGAGCAGGCCATCTTCTATACTGACACCACCTTTCGCGATGCGCACCAGAGTCTACTCGCTACCCGGATGCGCACGCACGACATGCTAGCCGTAGCAGAAGCCTACGGGCGCGATCACGCAACCGACTTGTTTAGCATCGAAATGTGGGGTGGCGCAACCTTCGACGTGGCGATGCGCTTTTTGCGTGAGGATCCTTGGGAGCGACTGCGGCTGTTGCGCCAGGCTATTCCACACGTACCCTTTCAGATGCTGCTGCGCGGCAGCAATGCCGTCGGCTACAAAGCCTATCCCGATAATTTGGTCGAGGCTTTTACCGAGCGAGCTGCCCGCGAAGGCATTGACATCTTCCGCATATTCGATGCCCTCAATTGGGTGGAGTCATTAAAGCCAGCCATTAAAACTGTACGAGAGCGCACTCATGCCGTAGCCGAAGTTTGCCTGTGCTACACCGCTGATGTAAGCGATCCTAATGAGCAGAAGTATACGCTTGAATACTACGTCGATTTAGCTCGCCAGTTAGAAGATGCAGGTGCACATATTCTTGCCATTAAAGATATGGCAGGTTTGCTCAAACCACGCGCCGCTGAACTGCTTATTCCTGCCTTGCGCGAGGCTGTCGATTTGCCCATTCATTTGCATACGCATGATACCTCTAGTATACAGGCTGCTACTTATCTTTCGGCCGTTAATGCTGGCGTAGATATTATTGACTGCGCCCTTGCCGGTATGTCGGGCCTCACCAGCCAGCCCAACTTTAATTCGGTCGTAGCGATGTTTGAAGGTCACGAGCGCGAGCGGCCTATCAACCTCGATTCGCTCAATGCTCACAGTCAATACTGGGAAGCTGTTCGCA
Source organism: Saprospiraceae bacterium (assembly GCA_965213735.1). Lineage (GTDB taxonomy): Bacteria > Bacteroidota > Bacteroidia > Chitinophagales > Saprospiraceae > CALDTK01. The sequence continues at coordinate 1,780,797 of CBDCAB010000006.1, read as the reverse complement.
CCTACTACTATCCTTTCGAAACGGAGCTACGCAGTGGTACTGCCGAGATATACGAGACAGAAATTCCGGGCGGACAGTACAGCAACTTGCGCCCGCAAGCCCGTTCGCTGGGGCTCGAGGATCGTTTTGAGGCGGTCAAAGACAACTATGTAATTGCTGATGAGCTACTCGGCAGGTTGATCAAGGTTACACCGAGCAGCAAGGTTGTTGGCGACTTGGCCTTGTTTATGACCAGCAGTGAGCTGACGCGCGAGCAGGTACTCGATCCGAATAACGACCTATCTTTTCCTGACTCTGTGAAGCAATTGATGCGAGGCGACCTGGGTCAGGCACCAGGAGGCTTTCCTGATGATCTGCAGCGTGCTGTGCTTAAAGGCGAGCCCGTGTATACCGAGCGACCCAATGCTCATCTGGATCCTGTAGATTTCGAGGCTGAAAAGCTAGATCGTGGTTTAGAAGCTGATGGAATTCCGAAGCAACTACTAAGTTCGCTGCTTTATCCTCAGGTGTACGCAGAATATGCAGAATTTGTGGAGCTTTATGGAGATGTTACTCCTATCCCAACTCCAGCATTTCTGTACGGTCTTGAGCCGAATGAAGAGATTGAAGTTGAGCTCGAGCGTGGAAAAACTATTGTGGTTAAGTATTTGAGCCGAACCGAAACTACTGCTTCGGGAGAAGTATTGGTGCTCTTCAAGCTCAACGGTCAGACGCGTGCGGAGGTGGTTCAGGATTTGAGTGCCAACGTCACGGTGGTTCGCAACCGCAAGGCTGAGGGTGCTGGTGAGGTTGGGGCGCCGCTACAGGGTGCGGTGAGTCGGGTTTTGGTGCAGCAAGGCCAGCAAGTTGAGCAAGGCGATCCGCTGTTTGTACTCGAGGCGATGAAGATGGAGAGCACGGTTACTGCTCCTCAGGCTGGGGAGGTCAAGGAGGTTGTGCTGGGGCCGAAGAGTTTGGTGAGTGTGGGGGATTTGGTGGTGGTGGTGGGGTGATACACCTCACAGGCTGTACCTTCACCGCCCCCTCTCTACACACTCCTGCCCATGATCGCATTTCTCATACTCGGTTGGCTACTGGGGGTTCTCGGTGTTGTAGGGACTTGGCTGCCGCTGCTGCCTTACGATGATTATTGGATTCGCGGCTTCGATTACCCCCGCGTGCAGCTGGTGGTGGTGCTGCTTATAGCCGGCTCCCTGCTCAGCTTTTATGGGCTTCAGCAGACGATGTCGACCAGCAGTTGGATATTGCTCGGCGCCTGCCTTGCATCCCTCGGCTTGCAGGCAGTGCGGATATTTCCCTATACGCCTATTGCCCCCAATCAGGTGGTTGCAGCCGACGTCAATCAACTCGACGAGCAAGGTCAACTCAAGCTCATCATCAGTAATGTGCTGCAAAGCAATGAGCGTTACGACCTGCTCACCGCGCTCATCAATTCCGAGCAGCCCCACCTTGTCCTTACCCTCGAATCCAATGCTACCTGGGAGAAGGAGCTGCTTTCAGCTTTCGCCAAAACCTACCCGCACACCGTCAAAGTGCCGCTCGAAAACAGGTATGGCATGCACCTCTTTAGTAAATACCCGCTCCGCAATTCGGAAGTGATGCACCTCATAGAGGATGATATTCCGAGCATCTATACGCAAGTGCAATTGCCTATCGGCGATTGGATCAACCTCTACTGTGTTCATCCTACGCCACCTAGTCCTACCGAAGAATCGACCAGCACAGCTCGTGATGCCGAACTTGCACTCGTCGGGGAATTAGTCACCGAGCGCAGCAACCGTAACACGATTGTCGCGGGCGACCTGAACGACGTGGCTTGGTCGCACTCAACGCGCCTTTTTCAACGTCTCAGCGGATTGCTCGATCCTCGCCGGGGAAGGGGGTTTTTTCCCTCCTTTCACGCCGATTACTGGTTTGCACGCTGGCCCCTCGACCACGTCTTTCACTCCGACGAATTTCAACTCATTAAGATGGGGCTCGGACCACATGTTGGCTCCGATCATTTTCCTATTGTCATCACGCTTCAGCACTTGCCGCACCACGATGATGAAATGGAAGCCGATGAGCTCGAGGATGGCGATCTCGAAGAAGCAAACGAGACAATTGAGACGGCTAAGCGCGGTGAGGTCGATGGACTGCTCATCGACGAAAAATAGCTCCTTCTCCTGGCCTATCTTCGTAGCGGTCGATACAAAGTGCCGCTTATGATTTCACGCTTTCAACTGCTGCTCGTCTGTGCGCTTTGCCTGCAGGCTCCTTCCGCTTTCGCTCAAAACTTCACCCTCACCCGTGCAGTGTCGGGGCTGTTTCAGCCGGTAGACTTGGCCTTTAATGATGCGGAAAACAGGCACTACATCGTCGAGAAACCTGGACGCATCCGCATCTGGAATGCTAATGGTCTCGTGCCTCAGCCTTACCTCGATATCACTGGGCGAGTCAACAACTCAGGTGGTGAGCAGGGGCTGTTAGGTTTAGCCTTTTCACCCAACTTCGCTGTCGATTCTTCGCTATTCGTCTACTACATCACCTTTCCCAACCGCACACGCATCAGCCGTTTTCGTGCAGGTGTAGGAGCTACGAGTGTCGACGAAGCGAGCGAGCAAATCCTACTCGAGTTTAATCAGCCACGGGGCAACCACAATGGTGGCTCCCTAGCCTTTGGGCCTGATGGCTACCTCTACATCACGTCCGGAGATGGCGGAGGCGCTGGCGATCCTGACAATTTTGCCCAAAACCTGAGTAGCTATTTGGGCAAAATTTTGCGTATCGATGTCACTTCCAATCCAGGAACCTACAGCGTGCCTGCCGATAATCCTTTCGTCAACACTTCCGGCGCTCTTCCTGAAATATGGAGCTACGGCTGGCGCAATCCTTGGCGACACAGTTTCGACCGCCTTACCGGCGACATGTGGATTGCCGATGTCGGCCAGAATGCCCGTGAAGAAATCAACCGCGAAGCTGCCGATGCACCCGGAGGCGCTAACTACGGCTGGCGCTGCCGAGAAGGAGAAATTCCCTTCAATCTCTCAGGCGATTGCGACGGACCGTTTGCCGAGCCTGTACATACCTACGTCACCAACGAACTCGCTGATGGATGTTCAGTCAGTGGTGGCGCAGTCTATCGTGGCGTTGATTATCCAGCTATGTATGGCAACTACTACTATACCGACTTCTGCTCAGGCAAAATTTTTGAGCTTAGTCCACTAGGAGCAGGAGCATACTCCAATCAAGAAATCTTAGATGGTCAGCCACAACAGTATGCTGCCATTCGCGAAAACCGAGCGGGAGAGCTTTTCGTCATTGCATTTGTCGAAGGTGCACTGTATCAACTCACCACCAGTTGCCCTGACCTAGGTGGTGTCTTTGTTGAGCAGCCAACTTGCGCCGATGAGCTGGGCATGGTCCGCTTCGACCCTGCTTCTCCCGACAGCACCTACAACCTCACGTATACAGTGGGAGCTAGTGGAGTGAGTGCTGATGGCCTCGAGAGCGGCGACTACGAACTGCTCGTTGAGGGTAGCGCGGGTTGTAGCAAGACCTACAACTTCACGATCCAAGCTGGCGAAATGCTCTCACCGCCTGATGTACAAATGCTGAATGATTCCACCTTTGTGGTGGGTGACACTACACGATTCGACTCGTATCAGTGGTACCTAGATGATGTAGCATTAGCTGGAGAAACCGGACCTACCTTTCAAGCTCGGGGTGTTGGAGGAACCCTCACCCTCGAAGCTACTTCAGCAGTAGGTTGTACCTACCTTTCCCCTGATGTCTTTATACTTTCAACTGCCACTCGCGACCTTGTTGAAGAACTCGGCCTACGTGTTTTTCCAAATCCCGTGCTGCATAGTCTAAAACTCAGCTCTACAAAGCCGAGTAGAATTTCAGCGGTGGAAGTCACCTCTCTTGCAGGGCGTGTCATTGATCTTGAGTCTTCAGGCTCGAGTATCGCAGATTTCAGGCTCGACCTCAGCACTACAGCGCTACCGGCGGGCATTTACTTGCTTCACCTCACCACTCAAAGCGGTGTGGCAGTATTACCTTTTGTGAAGCAGCTCGAATAGTTGGCGGGTGCAAGCGCTGCGAGTAGAAGCTTGTTAGGGCGAAATTGACGTTTAGGATAGAGTGGCTTATCTGCGAAGTAATAGTTCCGAATTTGCCAGCTTGTTGCCTTAGCGTATGGTGACCAATTTAGTAACATGCCCTACGCGAACCACGTAATGTCCAGCAGGTAATTGCGAAACGTCTAAAGTTGCGGATGCTGCACGCAGATTAGTTTTAGCGACTGATTGTCCCGTAAGTGCGTACAGCTCTACTTCGGCAGTATGTAGCTCAGCAGTCGCTGCAATGGTGAGTCGTGTGGTAGCAGGATTTGGACCTATGCGAATGAGTTCTGCCAGCTGTTCTTGGATATCAACGTGCGCCTCATGGTAGCCAAAGTAGCGGTCTAAAAAGCTATAGCGTTTCTCGACCCAATCGACGAGGTAGCTGTACCGTGCGTCGAGTTGAGCTAGATTCGACTGCACCAAAGATTCGCGGGCGTATGCTCCTGTGGATTTGAGCATATTATATAAAGAATCAAAGGTAGCTAGTTGTGAGGCTGCACTCAAGCCCTCTGTTCGCCATTGGTGATAACGGTCTTTACAACGAGTATAAAACTCTGAATCCCGATCATTGAGCAGCTTCAGAAACAGCGTGCTGTACCTCATCATGTGAGTCACCGTATCCTGCTGCCCACGAAAGGTATTGCCATAGACTGCATCTAAGTCCCAAGGCACGAGAAAGTATGGCTCAACGTGACTGTATTGGCAGAAGAATACATTTTTAGATAGATTATCTTGGATACGCCCAAGATTCACGAACAGGTAGTAATCGACTAAATTATCTACGACAAAATGATCAAAAACATCATTGTTGTAAGAAGTGCTATACTCCTGCAAACCCGCCAATAGTAACTGTTCCATTTTCGACCAATCGGCTTGACCTTCAGGAAATTCCCATTCGTAGCCGAGGTAGGTGGACGCATTCGGAGCAGGTGCATAATAGCCTTGGAAACTCGTGACTGGAGTATATCCGATTGATTTTAGCATGGTCCCGACTGGCCTGCTGCCGCCCGGCTTCTGGATGTCTAGTTGTTTGCGATCTACCTGTTCGCTGAGCGAGTAGATGCCCTCGTAGCTACCGTTAAGAAACACCTCGCAGTGCCGCGCACGTGCACCAGCTTTGGCTTCGGGAGCACGCGCTAGGTAATGTGGCTCGTGGAGATCGAGCCAGAGCTGGTGCGCCATGACGCTACGGATGCGCAACGGCTCGTTGTAGAGCGCATCGAGAATCCAGTCATCGTCACTGCGCAATCCCGCGAGTGAAATTTTAAGCTTATGCTCGGCTTGCGGGCTCTCATACAATTGAAGATCGCAAGTCTTTTTCCGATAATTCAGATAACTGTTGCCTCTTATATCTATACCCATAGCTAGGGTGCGGCGGGCGTGATGAGGTTCGTCGACTTCTAATTGTGCAATTCGTTTCGGCTCATTGACAATAATTTGCTCAGCTATAATTTAAATAACCGGTAAGCTCGTCACATGTAGAGCAATATAGTTGCCACTTGCGTCACGAATTAGCGTACTCGTTACTGCACTAAGATCAACGAGCTCATCACTGCTGTACAATTCGCCAGCTTGCGATTCGAATTGATCAGCTAATACCCTAGATTTTAAACTTACGAGTGCAAAACCATGTATAGAATCAACTAGCACTTGCTGAGGCGCTTGGGCAAAGGCTAGCGAGGTGCAGCACATTAAAAGGAGCGTGCACCAATAGGAAATTCCCAGCTGTTGCATACTGCTCTCAACGGCTCCTTGTACGCGTGGTTTGCTGCTGTTGGTGAAAGCGACATTTCTGTTGCAGCTGTGCTTTAGGGTGCTGGGTGCTGGGTGCTAGGTGCTAGGTGCTGAGTGCCGCCCCTCACGCCGCAGTTAGTGGTCCGGTTAGGTCCACCATGTGTCGGGCCAGTTTGTTTGACCACACAGTGGGCAGACGGGCTGGGGGAGGAGAGAAGTGAGAAGTGGGATGCGGGATGTGAGAATTGTGAGCTAGCTGATACCCAACGGACCTGCTCATTAGACCTAGTTTGTTTAAAGACAAAAGGTCAAGATCAGGTCTGTAGGGTACCGAGACTTTTACTGCGCAGCCCCAGCATGTGCTCGAAACCTTCGGACTGCACGTCAATGCGCGCTAAAGCACGCGAAACTGAACCTTTGGGTGCTGGGTGCTGGATGCTGGATGCTGGGCGCTGGGTGCTGGGAGCTAATACTATTTGTTTCTTTTTATGCTTCGGCTGAAAGGTTCCCCCACCGCCTGGGTGGCAGTGCGGAACCCGTCGGCCGAAGCGCAAAACTCACCGACAGTATTTATGTATTTTTCGTCGAAAGCCTAGAGTCGACAGCAAGCCGCGCCCCATGTACATAAAGTCGTACATTTGCTCAAGAACCTTGACTATGAAGTCTATAACAGCATCCGTCTTCCGCGCAAAAATGCGCCACTTTCTCGACGCAGTCACCCAGGATAATGAGACCCTCATCATTCCTCGCAATACCGATGAGGAGGATGCCGTGGTAGTGATGTCTATTGGCATGTACAACTCCTTCCTGGAGACCGATCACCTTTTATCCACCGCAGCAAACAGAGAGAGCTTAGCTCGCTCACTCGAACAGGGATCTCGTGGAGAATTTGTGGAGTTAAATATTTAAATTCATTTCTTTGTATGACTATTAAATATACTCCCGAAGCCGCAGCGCAAATAGCATACTGGCAAGACAAAGACCCTAAAGTAATCGCTAAGATCAAAGAGCTACTAACCAATATTAAAGATACACCATTTGAAGGCATCGGCAAACCAGAGCCGCTTCGCTACAGCTTACACGGCTTCTGGTCGAGACGAATCCGTAAAGACCATCGGCTGGTCTACAAGATATCTGGGACAGCCGATGATCAAGTGTGCGAAGTATACTCATGCCGATTCCATTACGATAAATAGCTCGCTTATATCTTTTTATGCTTCGGCTGAAAGGTTCCCCCCACCGCCTGGGTGGCGGTGCGGAACCCGTCGGCCGAAGCACAAAACTACCAACTCACTGGTTTGGCCCCCTACATCCTCTCTCAAATACCCAAACCTTGATACTTCACCTCCTCCAAATACAGGCCATCCGCATACGCAGGCTCCAAGTACTTCGGAGCCTCTCCTGTTGCAAGAGAATGGCGAATATCCGCTAGCGTTAGTGCACCGCGGCCAACATCAATCATACGCGCCACCAGCAAGCGCACCATGTTGTGCAAAAAGCGATCAGCTGTAATATCAAACCTCAGCCCGCGCGGAGAGGCTACAGGAGTGAGGGTGCACGCGTCGATGCGGCAGTGAGTAGATGAGTATTTCGCTGGACTGCGACAAAAGCCACCAAAGTCCTGTGCCTCGGCATATAGCTTCACGACCCGCTGCATCAGCTCCACATCGAGCTTTAGCTTATCGTAGCGCCCGGCGAGGCCAACTCGAAAGGGAGCTTTTTCTAAATCGATCTCGTAGCAGTAGCTGCGACTTAATGCATCCCGCTGCGCATGTGCTCGAGCATGTACTTCATAAACCCTTTTGATGCATATATCCGGCGGCAAGGCAAGATTGAGTTTCTCGAGCAGATTAAACTTCGGTAGCTCATGCACATCGAGGTGAGCATAATACGCACGTGCATGGACACCTGCGTCGGTGCGACCGCATCCTGCGACGTGGATTTTATAGCCAAATAGTTTTATAAGTGCGTCCTCAATAGTCTGCTGCACAGTAGGGATACCTGCTGCCTGACGCTGCCAGCCACGATAAGCTGTGCCTCGAAAAGCCAGATGCAAAAACAAACGCGGCACGCTAGGTCACCGTACCTCCGCAACTGCTACCAGCACCAGCCGTGCAGCCGTAGCAATGCTGATTGAGCACCACGTTTCTATCTGCTAGATCTTGGTCGGTCCAGTCGTTGATGTGCTTCACCTGGTGGGCGATCGGCAGCTCCAGCATCTGATTGAAGTCGCAGTCGTAGATAAAGCCATCCCAACTCACACTCACCATCGAGCGACACATCAAGCCTTTGACAGTCGAAGGATTGTACGCCTCGACCAATTTGGCCATGTACTCCGCATAGTTGCCACTCTCCACCAGATAGTCGAGAAAACGCGCCACTGGAAGATTGGTAATCGCGAACAGCTCATTAAAGACGATGTTGTACTTGCGCTTCAACTGACGCTTAAATTCCGCCTGTAGGGTAGCCTGATTGCCAGGTAGGTAAGCGCCGGAAGGATTATACACCAGGTCGAGTTGCAAGCCACTGCCCTCCACGCCGTAGCCTTGCTCGTTGAGCAATTGAAGCGCCTTGATCGAATCTTCAAACACACCGTCACCTCGCTGAGCATCCGTCCGCTTGGCAGAGAAATAGGGCAGGCTAGACACTACGTGCACCTGATGGCGCGCCAACCACTCAGGTAAATCGCGGTATTTGGGATTGGCCATCACGATGGTCAAATTGCAGCGATCAATCACTTCCTTGCCCAGCGCCCTGCACTCCTCGACAAACCAGCGAAAGTGCGGGTTCATTTCAGGAGCCCCACCAGTTATATCTACCAGCCGAATACTTGGAGTCGAGGCGATAATTGCAAGACACCTTTCGAGTGTAGCCCGATCCATATTCTCCACCCGCTTATCCGGACCCGCATCGACGTGGCAGTGGGCACAGGTTTGGTTGCAAAGCTTGCCAATATTGAGCTGAAACACCTCCACCTGCGTAGCCCGTAGCGGCTTGTGGCCTTCTGTTGCCAGCTTGTCGCCAAAACGCTGAAACTGTGCATCAGCAATGTCCTTGCCGCTGAGCACCTGGAGCTGCACGAGCGTATCGGACAGTTCTGCTCCACGAGCTGACAGCGACTTCGTTCGTTGTTTGATGGCCATAGCTTAGATCGTTGTTCGAGTGTGAAAATTCCAGGAATAAGATGAAATAATTTTCGCGAGGCAAATTGAATTATCGAATAAATCCTGAGCGAAATTTCCAAAATATATTTCAAAGAGATGCACCAGTTTATCGGCAATAATATTTCGAGTTTTCACTGAAATTTCTTTGCAAGGTGTTTGTAAATCAGCAAATCCCTGATTGACGTGCAACGCACCATCAGATCGTTCGTTGAGCCATCGGGTGACGCGTAGGCTTACATTAACATCAAATATGAATCTCATTTGGTAGGCATATAGGTGCGGCCGGCAGCAGCTTCCGCCGCATAACTGAGTGAAGCCTGCCAATCTTCTTTGATTAATTTTGGAAACTCCTTGAGCAGATAGTCCATTGACTCTCCCCCCGCGATCATCTTTACCATAACATCCACCGCCCAGCGCGTGCCACGAATACTTGTTCGCCCTCCACAGACACCTGGTACTCTGTCAATACGTCGTTGAAGTCGCTCTTCCATTATAGCTGCTTGTATCGCAAGTTACATTCCCAGCTTTTCAGCCTGCTTGATCATTTGTACACTCGACACGAGCGTCGAACCTGCTTTAATGGCCGCGGCAACATGCACAGCTTCCATCATTTGCTCCTCATCAGCACCACTTTCTAGCGAATTGGTGGTAAACGCATCAACGCAGTAAGGACAAGCAATAGCATGACTTACAGCCAAAGCAATTAATGCTTTCTCCCGCTGCGTAAGCGCTGTGTCCCCGTAAGTCGCATTCTCGTACCAATCAAAAAATTGCTTGCCCATCTCGGGCTGATGCTCATTGATGCGACCAAACTTCTTGAGGTCCTTGGGGTCGAAATACTGCTTTTCCATAGACTTCGTGCTCGTCGAGAGTTGTTGGGGTGGGGTAGGAGGAAGACCGCTTGCAGACGCTTTAAGTTCAGCAGCGTCGAGCGCAAAACCCGTCCAGGCTGCTTCGTTGGGAGGCATTATCTCGGTATTGTCCCACAAGCCATTGGCCAAGGTAAGGGCGTAGGATTTAGGTAGCGGTTGCTCCAGCATGCGGCGCCGAGCTTCATCAAAGTCGTAGTCGAGGGCGTGGAATTCGTAATCGGCGCCATCGCCGGCCGCGGCAAGGGTAGCGCACCAAACGCGTGAAGTACCATCATTGGCAGGCATACCGAGTGCTCCAGAGTTCAACCATAGCTTGCCTTCCTGCTCGTGAGCAAAAGGTACTCCAGCATGGCCCGCAAGAACGACGTCAGCACCAGTTTTGGCGAAAGCTGAACCTTTGATAGCCTTCCAGTCACTACTCCGCCACACGAATTCAGAGGTATTGCCGTAGTTGCCGTGCACCACCAGGACAGTAGCGCCACCTAGCCGAAACGTCAGGTATTCCGGCAATGCATGCATGTACTCCACTGCCCCCTGGCTCGACTGCTGAAAGGCGTATGGATACCAGATGCGCGAAAAGAGATCGCAACGAGAGTTCTCATCGAAATTGCAGCCACAGTCCTCGAGACCATCGCGGATATTCATCTCAACATTGCCTGCTATGGCATGGATACCCCATTCCTGCACCAGCTCAATACAGGCAGTCGGGTCGGCACAGTAACCCACGATATCACCTGTACAAATAATATTTTGCGCCAGAATGCCACGGGTTTTGGCGAAAGCTGAAACCGCCTGCAGGGCCTGCAAATTGGAGTACACACCACCAAAGACCAAGAGCTCACCCGTACGTGTACCAATGTCCATGATCATGTGCGCGCAAATAACCGGGAGCTGAGGAAAAGGGTGAAGGCAAGTACGGTTCCGAGCACAGTAGCCCCTAAAAGACCTGCATACTTACCCTCACCAAACATGAGCCAGCCAGGTGCCTCACCTACCGCATGCGCGATGCCTACAAACAGACCTGCACCCACTGCTGCATGAAAAGCCCAGCGCGGCACTTCCATCCGCCAAAGCAGAAACACCGGCGCCAGCCCCACTACCATCAAGCCGCTAATGGTCGTTGCACTTAAAATTTCTGGACCGAGAAATACAGGAATTGTCCCTAACACAGCAAGTCCACACATCGCCAGCCGCCCCGCATTGACGCTCCTGCCAAACCTCGTGAAGCGACCCGTGAGCCCCGCCCAACTAGAAAATGTGGAGTCGAGTGTGCTGGCCGCAGAGGTAACCATGATGAGGTTGACGATGAGCAGCGACACGACGCCCAAATACTGCGCTACCTCTACTGCTGCCTGACCAGTCATGCCATTCGCTTTCGCAAAAACCCCTACGAGCGAGAACAGCACGATGCACACCCCACCCAGTGGCACCGCCCAGTAAAACGCGCGTCGAGTGGTAGCTAGCGGCGAAATAAATCCGCGATCTGTCATCACCGGATCGTGGAATGGGTAAGACAGGCACTGCACGAGTGCCACCAGCAGCAAATCGACCCCACCAGCGAGAGTCCAACTGCCCCAAACCTGCGCCTCTGCTGTTGTGCCGGCCGAAGTCCCTCCTTGTTCCAGCCCAATAAAGCCTAGAAGCACCACCAGCAGCACCCCAAATAGCGCCATTTGCACTACGTCGGTAAGTATACTCGAAGCCATTCCTCCTTTAAGTGTGTAAGCCAGCGTGAGACAGGTGAATACCACGACCGCAGTCAGGTAGCTTCCAGAACCTTGCTCCCCGAAATAGCTGCCAATCACCATGGTGTTGCTCCACACTTCGTTGAAGAGCCGAAATGCAATAAGTACCGAGAAAATTCCCACTGCACTGCGGCCGTGTTTGGTGACGAGAAATTCGTGAATACTCCTAAAGCCGCCGCGACTTCGCAATTGGTAAATGACGTAGCCCGCCACTGCAAAACTCAAATAGTAAGTCGCATAAGCCACTCCTCCAACTAGGCCGTAACTCAGGCCGAGATTGGCTGCGTTGGTGAGTGATTTTGCGAAGAGCCAGGAAATGACCAGCGATGCCAGTAAAAGCCAAAAGCCTGGCTGCTGGTCGCGCTGGCGACCCTCATAAAACGCCTCGGCAGTACGAGCCCTCGGCACCCACCACAGCAGCGCAAGGCTCGAGCCAACAACAAGCAGCCACTGCGCCAGCTCGCTACTGGGCATCCCACCACACCTCCACGTTGGGGCTGTTTTCTCCGCCGATACGTGCTAGGGCGGCACGAAAATTTTGCTGATTTAGCGCCTGTTCGTTGGTGGGGTAGGGGAAGCGCACCGGTATCAGGCCGCCGTTGAGGCTCGCCACGGGCGGCAAAAAGCTCGGAAAGCCCGTCCGCCGCCACATAATCCAGCCTTCGTAGCCATTGCCAATGCTGGCTAGCCAGCGCTGCGTCGCAATCTTCTCAAGGTTTGCAGTGACGTCCAGGGCCACGCTCGCACGGCTCAAGTAATCTACGGGCAGCTCTACGTCCCAATACTCAAAGGCATGTCGTATGCCCTGCTGGTAGAAGGCCTCGACGTCGCCCGACATATAGCCTCGCTCTACAGCTTCCGCCAAAACAAAATACGTCTCCCAAGCCGTCATAAACGGAAACTTGAGCTGGTCGGCATTTTCGCGCCAGATTCTGCCAGGCAAACTAATGTCACCGCCATCGTAGGTAAACGATGGTGCCAGGCCATTTCGGACGCCCTGGTAGCCACCGTTGCTAGCTTCGCGAAACCACAACTGCTCACGTGGATCATCGAGGAAATCGAGTGTGCTGTCAATCGTGGCAGACATCAGGTAATTTGTGAAGTCCCCCAGCCGCGCTCGCGCATAGCGAAAGTCATTTGGCGGAGCACCAAAGGCGAATACAGCATCTCCCTCTGAGGCATCGATGTAGCGGCCATCAGCTACGATATCCGCTATAGCAGCAAGCTGTGTTGCGTCGAGAGCTGAACTTGCACGCAACAGGTACTTTAATCTCAGCGAGTTTGCCAGTTTTATCCACTTGCTTAAGTCGCCATCGTAGAGCACATCACCTTCAAGGCGTACGCTTCCTTCGTAGCTATCCATTGCCGCCACTGCCTGGTCGAGGTTGTCGAGTAAGCCTCCTTCGGCCAGATAAATATCCTCTTGCAAATCGTAGCTCGGGCGGACTTCACCCTCTCGACCATGCCCCGCCTCGCTGTAAGGCACATCGCCAAAGATGTCGGTAAGGGTGCCAGCAATAATTGTTTTCATCACCAAGGCTGGACCTTCATAAACCTCCAAAAAAGTATTGCTTCGAGATTTGTCGAGCACCAACTCGATGTCGCGGAAATTGGTGTAAAGAATTGGCCAAGGATTTCCCCCAAATTGTGGGGCTAATAAGTCTCCTCGATCAAAAGCATTAAACTTATCTACAGCCGAGAAGTATTGGCCGAGATTGGCGCCACCGGTAAAGCCTTCGTAGCTCATCCCATCGGCATAACTATAGATGACTTGCCGCAGCAATAGGCTCGGTTGCACATCCAGCGGCGCGTTAGGATTGGTATTGAGTTCTTCAAAGTCTTTGGTGCAACTCCAGCAGGTGAGTAACACGAGCAATGCTGCTGCCCCGACTGGAAATATTCGTCTGTTCATGTAAGGTGGCATGTGGAGCATTAAAAGTTAAAGCCGAGGCTCAAGCCTACGCTGCGTGGGGTGGGATAACTCATGTCTTCAACGCCCCGCACAAAGCGCTGGCCCTGCACTGCAAATTGCTCCGGATCGATGTGGCGGGTAGAACTGATCGCAGCAAGATTGCGACCTATAAGAGCCACACTCAGTCCTTGCAACCAATCATACCTATCTGAGCTAAAGTCGTAGCCAAGCCGTAGCTCGCGCAGCTTTACAAAGCTTGCATCGAGGGTATTATTCTCCTCATGCTCACGATTGTAAAACTGCCTATAGTACTGCTCTGCTGAAATGGCCTGAGTGTTCTGCTCGTAGTCGGGACTTTCGGCGGTACCGATATTCACAACTCCAGGTATTACAATGCCTTCCTCGGGTCGAAAGCTGGTGTCATCGAGCTGCCCCGAGTAGCCCGCCAAGGCTTGCGTACGACTCACCAGTTGCCCACCTTGGCGCCAGTCGATGAGCACATCGAGGCTAATGCCGCGCCAGCTGATGGCATTGCCGATACCAACCTGAAAATCAGGATTGTAATTGCCCAATTTGCGGAGCGTATTATCGGCAATAAATTCACCGTTTGCAGCCACGATGTATTCTCCTGCATCATTGCGGAGATATCCCGTACCGTACATATCGCCGATGCGTCCGCCTTCCTCGGCAATGAAGTATACAGTTTGGCCAGGACTCGAGTACACGCGCGAGTAGGCCAGCGTTGTCCTGTCTACACCCGCAGGAAGTTCTATCACCTCGGCATAGGCACTGGTGAAGTTGACGCGGGCATCCCATCGGAAATCACCCACCCGCAGCGCACGCATCGATGCTGTGAATTCAAGTCCTTGAGCACGGGTCATGCCGCCATTCACTACCTGGGCTTCGTAACCGGAGCTGATCGGTATGGGCAGGGCAAGGATTTGATCGGAGTTGGTTTGGGAATAAACGGTCAGATCGAGCCCGAAAAGATCGTCGAGCAGCCGCACGTTCGCTCCGAGTTCGTAGGCACGGGCACGTTCAGGTCGCAGTCCTGCTGCTGGCAAGGTGAGTTGATCGGTGTAAGTGGGCGAGCCGTTGACGGGAGTTGATGCAAGGAAGGTGGCTGAGGTACGGTAAGGATCGGTGTCGTTGCCCACTTCGGCAACGCTGCCACGAAACTGAAGGAAGCTGACCACCCGAGGTAGATCGAGCGTTTTGGAGGCGATCCAACTTGCGCTGGCGCTCGGGTAGAAAAAGCTCACGTCGCCGCCATTGTTGCTGGCTGCGAGACTGCTCGACCAGTCGCCACGCTGCGTGAGGTCTACGAATATCTGATCGCGCCAGCCAATTCGCGCCAGCGCATATACACTGTTGATGCGCCGCTGTGTACGCTCTCCAAATGTGACGAGGGGGATGGCGCTGTTGGTGAGGCGATAGATACCTGGTACCGTGAGCGCTTCGGCCTGCGTCTGACCAGTTTCGGCATCTTGATCGAGTCGATTCGCTCCTCCACTCACAGCCACGTCGAAGTCGCCAAACCCGTCGGTGTAGGTGAGCAAGAGGTCGGTATTGCGCTCCGAAAAGCTGAGCTGGTTTTCCGCATAAGCTCCTTGCTGAAACCTATTCGTGGAGAAGGCGCGGCGAAACTCCCGCTGTTCGTCGGAGCGATCCATGCCGGTGCGCAGCCGCAAGTCGAGTTTTGGCGTAAGCTGCACCTCAGCTAATAAGTAGCCGAAGATGCGATCGCGGGTGAAGGAATTGCGGTTTTCGTTGACGATGAAGAAGGGATTGTCGAAAAAGGTGGTGTTGTAGCTAAACTGCCGCAGGCCTTCAAGTCCGGGCTGCCAATAATCGCGTAAGGCATTGAGATCAGTAGAGCGCCCGAGCCAAGCAACAGTGGAGTAATTTATATTTTCGGAGCCATAGCCTGCGGCTGGTCTGTTGTCGCTACGGGTGTTGACATACGTAATCCCAGCGCTGAAGCGAAAGCCGCCAATGGGCTGAAAGTTCATGCGGGCTGCCAGGTTGTTGCGCTTTAAGTCGACGCCTGGGATGTAGCTATCAGAGCGCATATCCGTAAAACTGAGGCGATAATCGCCCTTGCCGAAGCCTTGGGAAATTGCCACGTTGTTGTGTGCGGTGATGCCGGTCTGGTAAAAATCTTCGACGTTGTTGGGGTGACTGACCAGAGGCGTCGGCGTCACTACTTCATTGCTGTAAAGCGCCAGATCGCCTGCGCGCACGGTAGTGCCATCGGCCAGCACTACAGGCGAGTTAAACTGCGTAGTCAGGTTGCCGACGTCGAGGCGTGGGCCATAGGAGAAGGTAATATCATCGTTGATGCCGCCTCCCGCCCCATCGACATAGGCAAAGTTGCCCGCGCTGCCCTGCGCGAACTCGTTTTGAAAGTGGGGTAGCCGAAAAGGCCTATCGAGGGTAGTAATAGAATTGACACTCACCCCAAGCCCATTACTTGCGGCGCCTTCTTTGGTGTTGATGATGATGACGCCATTGGCAGCTCGCGTGCCGTAAAGCGCAGCGGCTGCAGGACCTTTTAGAATAGAAATATTCGCAACATCGAAAGGACTTACCTCGGGGCTGCCTCCGCCAAAGTCCACCTCCTGAAAGCCTTGTGAAGCTTCGTTGGTGACGTTGAGTACCGAGCGATTATCGACTGGCACCCCGTCAATGACGTAGAGCGGGGTGTTGCGGGTAAAACTGGCCTCTCCGCGTATGCTTACCAGGCTGGTAGAACCAACGCCAGTCGCTCCGGTAGTAACGTTGACGCCGGCGACCTGGCCACTGAGGTTGTCGAGAAAATTAGTAGCGGGTACATCGCTGATTTCGCGGCCTTTAATGGTTTCGATCGAGTAGCCCAGTTCGGCATTTTCACGCTCGAGGCCGAGGGCAGTCACCACCACTTCATTGAGTCCTACGCCTTCGCGCAGCACCACCATCAGTTCGGTTTTGCTATCGAGGGCGACAGTTGTTGGCTCGTAACCGATATAGCTAATGCGAAGGGTTTTGGCGGAAGCTGGCACTTCGAGTACAAAATCACCGGCAGCGTCTGTGACAGTACCAATATCGCTATCGGGTACTTGCACCGAGGCACCGATGAGGGGCATCTGCGCAACATCGGTGACGGTGCCGCGCAGGAGGTTTTGCGCAAGCGAAATGGATGCAACTAGGCAGATGCCCAGCAACAGGAATAGTCGAAACATGAGGAGCGTAAAACGGCCAAATAGGGGAGGGAGAAGGTGCGTACCGAGGAGGGTTTACTGCACGCTTGGCGGCCCTCGAGTGTTGCGGCTTTCGCCAAAACTACGCTCGCCCATCCACATGCTAGCTCCTACTGCACGCTGTGGAGCGATAGGGGCAGCGAAGATCGACCACCTTCTCAATCCGCTCAAACGAGCCACGAGGGCTTGCCAATCACGCACACTCGCCAAATCGCTGCGAGCTGGCAAAAGGTCGGCCTCCGCAAACGTGGCAAGCAGTTGTTGCGCCAGCATATTGGTGCACCAGGGGAGTTGCGCGAAGGCGGTGGCATCAAACGAGCTGGCTTGAAGGCCAATGATATAAGCCCCTCCCCGAAAATCTTGACCGAGCACAGCACTGCCGCGCTCGACAGCCTCGATGGCCGCATCGAGGTCCGACTGGCGCATCCCCGGCGAGTCTGAGCCAATGATGATGAGGTGCTCAAAGCCCTGGTGGAATACTTCTTGAGCAGCGGCTGCAATGCGCTCGCCGAAATTCTCCCCGCGCTGCTCCGCTTCGGTGATGCTGATCACGGTGCGGCCGGTGGCGCGGGCTTTAGCAGCTACATCATCGAGCAGCAACTGATGCGCCTGCACATTGCGCGTATCCAAAGCATTGAGTCGCCGCACATGGGCTTCGGCTTCGGCTGTACGCGCAAAAAGCAGAATAGCAGTATGACGTTTGGAGCTGATGGCACAAATGTGCATGATAATCTTGATACTTCGTCAGCTGTATAACATAGCAGCACGAGTACACTTAGTATGTCTGCAATTCGCACGACCTTACCGGCTATGATTGATTCCCAGCGATATTTATCTTCAGCAATGGCTGTGCTTGCTTTGTGTTTGCTCAGTTGTAGCCTTGCATCTGCTCAGACAGTAGAGGAAAAGATTCACCCGACCCTACAGCTGGAGTTGAGTCGTACCCGCGGTGCAGTAAGTGCCTATGCGCTGCTCGAAGATCAAGCGAATGTGCGTGCCGTTGTGGCTGCGAGCAAACGCGCCAAGGCAGATGTGCGGGCTCGGGGAGAGGCCGTGGTGAGCCTGCTCAAGCGCAGCAATCAGCTTTCGCAAAAACCTGTCGTCGCTCGCATTGAAGCACTACCTGGCATCAGCAATGTCCGTACCCTCTGGATCGTCAACCTCGTTGGTTTTAGCGCTGATGAGGCCGCCATCCGCACCATCGCTGCGATGCCGGAAGTAGCCGCCGTCTTTTATGACAGTCCTTGGCAAGCCGAACAAAAGGTGGATGCTGAGGAGGTCGCACTTGTACAGCCAAATGGTCACGAGCCAGGCCACACTGCGATAAAAGCTACCGAAATGTGGGCTCGTGGGTATTTAGGCTTTGGTGGCGTGGCCTTTACTGCTGATACGGGTGTCGATCCTTACCACCCTGCGATTACTCACAAGTATGCTGGCTTCGACGGACGCAGCACCGGGTGGTACGATTTCAATCCGAACATTACCGAGCCTTTCGACTGTGGGGACCACGGTACTCACGTGACGGGCACTATGCTCGGGCTCGACCGCGCCACCAACGACACCATCGGAGTAGCACCGCGTGCGCATTGGATTGGCGCAGGAATTCTGTGTGGCATCGGCACCGTCGATAATATTGGGGCCTTTCAGTGGGCCATCGATCCCGACGGCGACCCGTCAACAAATGATGATCGGCCTACCGTCATCAACAATTCCTGGCAAGATCCGAGTGTGGGCTCTGCCGAATGTGGCTCTGCCAATCCTTACCCCATCGTACTCGACAACCTGCTGGCGGCTGGTATCTCAGTAGTATTCTCAGCAGGTAATAGTGGGCCTGATACGATGACGATAACACCTCCACACAACTACAACGCAGGCCTAGTCAACGCTTTTACGGTAGGTGCACTCAATGGCAACAACCCGAGTTACCCCATCGCAGACTTTTCGAGCCGGGGGCCTTCCAAATGTTTTCGCGACAGCATGCCTCTGGATATAAAACCTGAAGTCTCAGCTCCCGGACAGAGCGTGCGTTCTTGCGTACCAGGTGGGGAATATGGCCTCAAGAGCGGCACGAGTATGGCTGCCCCACATACCGCAGGCGCTGTTTTGCTTCTGCACGAAGCCTTTCCTACTCTCGCTGGGGAAGAC
The DNA here is from genome assembly GCA_965213735.1 of Saprospiraceae bacterium. GTDB lineage: Bacteria > Bacteroidota > Bacteroidia > Chitinophagales > Saprospiraceae > CALDTK01. Next base: position 1,761,880 of record CBDCAB010000006.1, on the reverse strand, counting down.
CTACAACTCGCGCTCTACTTTTCTGCTGTCGACCTTGGCGTGCCGGGTGAAGACAATACCTACGGGCGAGGCATTATTGATGTTGACGCAGCTTACCAATACCTCATCGATCAGGGACACACTCCTGCAGCACCAAATTTCCCTGCTTTAGCTCTCATGACGACTTCTCTCACCGCACCCGAGCAGCAGTGTGGTGGGCAGGTCGAGTTTGCAGTTACTGTGCGCAACGAAGGCACAGAGCTCATTACCTCTATCGCATACCAATATCGCATAGGCCAGCAGTCGATGGTCAACGACAGTGTGCAGGTGATGCTCCAGCCAGGCGCAGACACTACTCTGGCCGTGAGTGCATCATCGGCTGATGACGGCGAACAGGATTTGATGGTGAAGATTGAACGTGCCAATGGACAGGTCCTCGACCCGCGCCTCGATCTTGGCGGAGTGATTAGAATTGACCTTTCTCCACTGGAGCCTGCCGCTTTGCTCACCGATAATCTCGATGACAACCTGTGTTTAGGTTCGCCATTGGTGCTCGCTTTTGAAAACAATCAACCAGACTCCGTTGTCAGCTACTTCTCAACATTTTCAGGTATTGGCCCTGGCGATCCATTCCAACAGGGTCCATTTATTGTTCCTGCCATCACTGAGCCTGGCATTTACTATGGTCAGCCAGAATTTGTGGTGCATGGTGGCCCGCCACTTCCAGATTCCGCTGATCTGTCCTTTGAGGATGTCGAAGATTTTGTGATGCTTATCCGTGCAACGAGCGATGTTCGGATTCGTAGCTTTTCTATTATTGCTCAAGAGGCTGGCAGAATCAGGATCAACTTTACAGACATAGAGTCCACAGCCCTCGTCGGTCGTGCCTCGTTTACGGCAGTAGCGGGCGTCAATCGCGTGGAAGTGGGTGCCCAACTTGAAGCAGGCAAAGAATACGAGATAAGCTTCCGTACAGGCGATATCATGGGTATCGATCTCAATGACCGTATACGTGGCACCAGCATCGCCGACCGCATAGAGGTGCTCAATCTTGAGGGCAATTTTTCAACCTCCAGAGCAAGTGGCTTTTTCTTTGACTGGGAGTTGGGCTACGGCAATGGCTGTCCTCTTGTGGAAGTGCGCGTGGAGCCAGATTCTTCCCGTACGGCAAGTACCTTAGCTATTTCAAGCTCGGACAGTGTGGGCACAGTGGCTGAGGAACTCGTGTTTATGGAGACTAATTTGAATGCCGGTAGTGATTACCGTTGGTTTATTGGCGAAGATCAATTTGTCTCGGCGACGAGCATCCAGCGCTACACACCTGATGAAGTTGGCCCGCTTGAAGTTATCGTCACAGCTGTCGACGAAGACGAGTGTCTGTCGTACGGTGAGACCTTAATTGCTGTGGAGCCTGGCAATTCGAGCACGACAACGCTCGTGGATTTAGATGTACGGCTACTGCCCAATCCTGTGAGCACTCAGTTTTCTCTGCAAGGGGAGACGGGAAATATCTACCAGGTACGCATTCTTGATGGTTTGGGGAGACTAGCTGCCCATTTTCCTGGGAGAGTAAATGCAGGTACGAGTTTCGATGTACGGGTTTTGCCGAAAGGCGCCTATACCGTCATACTCGATTTAGATGATGATTCGGCTGCGGTGGTGCAGCTCGTGGTGCAGTAGGATTAGCCACCGCGCTGGCGGGCAAGTGCTGTTACCATAGCTGCTTGCTCGCTGGGTAGGAGGTTGGTATTATCAATCACTACTGCGTCGTCGGCTTTGCGCAGCGGGCTGTCCTCACGCGTGGAGTCAATATGATCTCGGGAAGCGAGATTTTCGCGCACTTGCAGCCGTGGCGTTGGCCGGTTCATACGTTCTAGCTCTTCGAAGCGGCGAGTTACGCGGGTTTCAGTATCGGCGGTGACGAATAGTTTGAGTTCGGCATCGGGAAAGACTACCGTGCCGATATCGCGACCATCCATGACTATTCCCCCAGAACTTCCTACGCGTTGCTGTTGCTGCACAAGCGCGGCGCGCACATTAGATAAGGTGGCAACAGGACTGACGAGTTGGTTGACTTCCATGCTGCGTAGCTCCTCATCCACCACAAACCCATTGAGTACGACTCGCTGGTGTGTGCCTTCGTTGTGAAAGCTGAGCGCAAGATTAGAGAGTGCGGTAGCGACTGCGCCTGCGTCATCGACTGAGGTGCCCGTGCGCAAGAAGTGTAGCGTCACGGCGCGGTACATGGCGCCCGAATCAACGTAGATATAGCCCAACTGACGTGCTACATCTTTGGCCAGTGTGCTCTTTCCGCAAGAGGAGAATCCATCAATGGCAATGGTGATAGGCATGAGCGGCAAGCTAAGGAGCCGCGCGCTTTGCTACGCCACTACCGCACCGCCTACTTCTAAACCAAAGGCTTCAAGCATTTTTTCGAGTGGTACAGGTTCGAAGCGTACATCACTCACACTTACGTGAAAACCTACTGAAGTGAGGTCGTGTAGGTAGCGTTCACCTACTCGGTCGAGGTCACCAGCGAAGTGTTTGCGCTCTAGGCGGTAGAGCACCTGTGCGGCAGCGATAAACCTGACATCTTGTTTGGCATCGAGGTGTTTCACAGCGAGATTGCGCAATTCTCCCACCGCATCGCCCGCTGCGGCAGTACGGCGAAGTTTTAGCGAAAGCAGTGCAGTCAGCATCATGCGCCAAGCGTGTAGGCGTTGGTGATCGCGACCGAAATGGGGCTGGCGTCGCAGAAACGCTTCTACATCAAAATCTGTCTTTGACGGAGCGAGCGCATAGGCTAGTGCTGCGAATATTCGCCAACTTTCCTGCTCGAAGGCTGCCAACCGTTCGAAGCTTTTGTGGCGCTGTACTGCAGCAACCAGTCGGGCGGCTTTGGCTCCTTGATCTGTGGCAAGCAAGAGGGCGCAGTGATAGCGGCGAATTTCCTGCCAGGTGTCGGTGCCGGGCTTGTAGAGCAGGTCGAGCGCATCAATCGCTGCGAGTCCCCGCTCAGCATCTCGAAGCTCAATAAAGGCGGCAACTTGGGCGAAGCGGAGGCAGCGCATCCGTTGCTCTTGCATCTGGCGGGGGTGCTGCTCACAGAAGGTGATGGCCTCCGAGACAACGGCGACCACGGCCTCCCGCAACTCCGAAATTTTGTTGATGATGCACCAACCTTCAAAGGCATCGAAGTGAACGACCGGGCTGCCTGTTTGCTCCGACAGCGCATCGAGTTGCTGACCAATTTCTTGAAGTTCGTTGGCGCAAATAGCGAGTTGGGGCTGCGCTTCGTGCTGGCGGAGATGCAACTTCAGCTGACGGAGTAGGCCTTCGCTCGTTAGTTCGAGTTGTAGTGTGGCAGCATTTTCAGCAATGACAGCTTCGAGTTGCGTAACTGCTTTATGATCATTGTGAAGTGCAGCATAGTCGGCGAGAAAACGTGCGGCTTGGACGCTCAGCTCGGAGAAGCCAAACTTTTGGCAGCAGGTAAGTAAGCTCTTAGCCATGGCCTGAGCGGGGTCAGTGGCGTCATTGGCACGCAGGATATTGATGAGCGACCAATCCCGCTGGCAATTGTGAAAGGTTTGGTCGAAGGAGGTTTGGTGCGGCCGATTTTGGTCGACGAAGAATAGGGTGTTTAGCAGTCGCTTGCGGAACCTCGACTTGAGTTGGCGGTAGCGTGCATCGGTAGGTCCGGCAGCATAGAGGAGTTGGGCCGCTTCTCGGTCGTTACGTACAGTCCCGTCTTGGAGGGCATCGTAGAGCTCGCGAAATTTGGAAGCTTTGGGATTGAGGACATCTTCGGTGAGAATGTCGAGTTTGCGGAGCTTCTGCCTCGAAATCAGCTTTGCTACGGCGAGCATACTTTTCATACCTGATACTGTCTAGGAAGGTGACGTTGCACCCTTTTACATATCAAGAATCGCACCATACGAACACAAAACCCGCGCCTGTTGCCAGGACGCGGGTTGAGTTTCATAGTGTGCGGGTACGGAGATTGGAGGTCTCTTCTAGTTGGGCGCTGACTTTTCGAGCAACTGCAGGTTATTGGCAGCGAGCTGGAAGTTGGGTGTTTCAGCCATGGCCAGCTGGAAGTATTGCTTGGCCTCTTCGAGATCTTGGTGCACGTCTTTGCGCAATACACCTTTGATGTTGAGCAAGGCGGCTTTCATGGAGACAGTTTGTGAGCGACCGCCAGCGACGTTGATGTTCACGTCTTCACCAGCGAGGTCGGCTGCGAGCATATTGTCTACACTTGCTTCTGCCAGGTCGAAGCGGTTGAGGCCGTACTGGAGCGTCGCGATTTGGTAGGCGTAGTATGGATTAGGATCAACGGCCAGGAGTTTTTCGTAGCTGCTGAGGGCATCTTCGAGCATGCCGAGGCTGTTTTGGGAGACGGCCCGCATCTCGAGGTAGCGTGGGTCTTGAGGTGCTTTTTGGATGAGGTCATCAGTGAGCACCATACTTGGACCGTACATGCGGCTCTGGAAGTAGAGCACGGCCATGCTATCCATCACGGCGGTATTGTTCGGTTCTTTGGCCAGCATAGCGTGGAGCGCGTCAAACTGGATGGCTGCGTCGCCGATGCGCTTGCCCTGGTCGTAGAGACGGATATCGAGGGCGTGGTTGGCTGGCGTTTGAAAAGCATCAGACCAAGCGGCCTGCTCTTCTGCGGTGAGCGTAACGGTGGAGGCGTTTTGGCAGGCACCAAGGGCAATTGCGGCACCGAGGCCGAGGGGGAGGATGTGCTTGAGCATCGTGGAGGGGTTCAGATTTTTTGATTCTACGCATGGATGGCAAGAAGGGTGCCAGATATTTTGTTTTTGTTTAATATGTGAGGGGTGGCTAGACCATTTAGGACCTCCTGTCTGGTTGGATGCTAGACTTGTAATTAGACGCGAGGGTGAGGGTAGGCGAGGATGGCTTAACGTGAACTCGGAAATAATCGCGACCTTGCCCCGGCGCAGGGGCATCGTCAAAATTCTAGGATTCGGCGCTGCTGCTCGACTGGCATCAACCACACTCTTCTGTTAATCTGGCTTCTGGAGGCAGGTTCTGCCGGAGTAGGTTCAGGTGCACGCGAGCTTGCGTTGTGAGACTGTGTATGAGGGGCTTAAACGTCAGTTACATGCGGATGAGTAGTGGCGGCAGGCGGTTGCACCTCCCGGATGAGGAGGAGCACCCGGCGGCCTCACAGAAACCTGATGTCAAAATGAACGATCAGCGGTCTAAGCTCTATGCAGTTGATTTAAGCTTTGTGAGTCCTGTGTATAGAGGTGAGGCTTTAGTTGAGGATTTGGTGAACGAGATTCGCAATAATGCTTCCTTAGCTGGACTTAGCTTTGAAATCATTCTCGTTGAAGATGGCAGTCCAGATGCTTCCTGGCAGGCAATAGAAAGAGCAGCGGATACATACCCTGAAGTCATTGGCATAAAGCTGAGCCGCAATTTTGGGCAGCACTATGCTATCACGGCGGGCCTCGCTCAATGTCGAGGCGAGTGGGTGGTGGTACTCGACTGTGATTTGCAAGATCGCCCGGATCAATTTGCTCGACTTTACGAGCAGACACAGCATGGCTATAAGGTTATCCTAGCACGCCGCGTTGAGCGCACAGATAACTGGCTGAAGCGTCTGTCATCACGTATTTTCTACAAAGTGTTTGGCTATCTTACTGATACCAAGCAAGATGCAAGTATAGCTAATTATGGAATCTATCACGCTTCAGTAGTGCGTAGCATTTTAGCTATGAAAGATAAGATTAGATACTTCCCTACGATGTCTCAGTGGGTTGGATTTCCTACCATAGCCGTTGATGTGGAGCATGGGTCGCGCAATAGTGGCAAGTCGAGTTACACTTTGCGCAGCTTATTCCGACTCGCGAGCAACAATATCATCGCATTTTCTGATAAGCCCTTAAGACTCACGATCTTCTTCGGATTTTGGATTTCACTGATCTCCGCGATTTTTGGAGTTGTCATGCTTGCCAGGTACTTAATGGGGCAAGTTACTGTGCTAGGTTACACCAGTCTCATCATTTCGATTTGGTTCATTGGTGGGCTTATAATGTTCGTACTAGGAGTTATAGGACTTTACATTGGCAAAGCCTACGATCAAGTTAAAGATCGACCTACTTACATAATTGAAGACATAGTTGTTCATGGGAAAGATTAAACTTTATCTCATGACCAAAAAGGGTCATCTCGTGCTCAGCGCGCTCATTCAGCATCAACTACAGGATGAGATCAGTGAAGTAGAGATTGGCAAGGATAAGCAGGTACAGAATGACTACAGCAAGGAGATAAGCGACTTGTGTAGAGAGAATAATATTGCTTGGCACTATCGCAAACGCAAGAACTCCGTGGCTGAAGATGCCAGGTATGCTTTTGCTATTTCGTGGCGGTGGATGATCCATGACGAGCCAGGCCAATTGATTGTATTTCACGATTCACTTCTCCCAAAGTACCGAGGTTTCGCACCGCTGGTTAATAGTCTCATCATGGGTGAGAACAAGCTCGGCGTCACCGCCCTCTTCGCGAGTGCCGAATATGATCGAGGGGAAATTATAGATCAATCCAGCATTCAAGTTACTTATCCCTTGCGTGTGGCTGAGGCTATAGATGCAGTGGCTACCTGTTACCAAGAGCTCGCGGTGCGTATAGCCAAAGCGATAGCAAGTGGTGCACCACTAACCAGTTGGGCGCAACAAGAGGAGGAGGCGACTTATAGTCTTTGGCGCGATGAGCAAGACTACCGCATGGACTGGCAATCGGATGCTCCTGCGCTTCAACGTTTTGTAGATGCTGTTGGCTTTCCTTATGCAGGTGCTCGCTGTACTGTTGATGAGGTCGATGCTACTGTGCATGCTGCCAGCGCCGTAGACGACGTCCACATTCCGCTGCGGCAGCCTGGCAAAGTGATCTGGTTCGATAATCATCAGCCGGTGGTGGTCTGCGGTAAGGGGCTTTTAAAAATTGAGGACATGACTAACCGTAAAACTGGCGAATCACTCTTGCCACTAGCTCGGTTTAAAGCACGTTTTGCATGAAAATCCCTTTCAACAAACCATTTCTGACAGGCAAAGAAACACATTACATCTACCAGGCTGTGCAGTCGGGGAAGATTTCTGGAAATGGGAAGTTCACTCAGCTCTGCCACGAATTCTTCAGACAACGCTACGGTTTCGAGAAAGCTCTCCTCACCACCTCCTGCACCGACGCTTTAGAAATGTGCGCCCTGCTGCTTAATATAGAACCTGGCGATGAAGTAGTTGTACCATCTTATACCTTCGTCTCCACCGCCAATGCTTTTGTGCTAAGAGGAGCAAGCATAAAATTTGCCGATAGCTACCCGCACCACCCTAATATTGATCCTGCATCCATAGCCAGCCTTATCACGGATCGGACCAAGGCCATTGTGGTCGTCCATTATGCTGGAGTAGCGTGTGACATGGATGCAATCAAGGCTCTATCACGCGACGGCGAGATTGCCATTGTTGAAGATGCCGCACAGGCTATTGATGCCACCTACAAGGGCAGAGCGTTAGGTAGCATTGGTGATTTGGCAGCTTTTTCTTTTCATGAGACAAAAAACATAATCTCTGGAGAAGGCGGTCTGCTCATTGTGAATAATCAACAGTACGCACATCGCGCAGAAATTATTTGGGAAAAGGGTACCAATCGCGCAGCATTTTTTCGTGGCGAAATAGACAAGTATGGATGGGTTGATTTAGGTTCCTCGTTTCTTCCCTCTGAAGTTGTCGCTGCCTTCCTCTACGCTCAGTTAGAAACGCTTGAAGACATACAAGCGAGACGTGTGTCGATGTGGCACCGCTATCTCCACAACCTCAAACCCGCTGCCGATGAACATAAAATATTTGAGGTCCCATATATTCCTCCATATAGTTCTAATAATGCGCATATGTTTTATATCATCTTGCCATCACTGCAGATTAGGCAGGATTTGATTGATTATTTGCGAGAACGAGGTATACATTCTGTGTTTCACTACCTCAGTTTGCACAAAAGTCCCTTTTTTAAGGATAAGTATGCGGGTGCTCCGCTTCCCAACTCCGATAGGTACGCGGATACGCTGCTCCGCCTTCCGCTCTTCTATGAACTAGAGCATGACACAATAGATGAAATCTGCGCTCACATTCTAGACTTTTTGAAAGAGCGGATTTAACATCATGGCTCTACTCACTCTGCTCATCCTGTTCGGGTTGGCCGCAATAGGTTGGACCTGCTTGCTGCTCCCACCGACAGAGCGAGAAGCAGTTCACTTCTTATTCATTCGGATTGTATTTGGGCTGTTACTGCTTTCGGCGATTTATATGCTTAAAGAGTTTTTCGCTTTGCCCACCAGCACATTCTTAATCCCCTTACTAGCTGGAGCCGCCATCTTGCTGGTGAAGCGCCTGCGCCCTCGATTGCGCGGGTGGCACAGCGGCAAACTCGTGGCTCTTGCTCTTGCTAGCTGCGCGATATGGTTGCTGCCGAGCTTGCTGCATGCGTACTACGCTATTGGAGCGGATGCCCCCGGTATGTTCTACAATGTCGACCAGACCTACTTCCTAAGTTTTGTTCACGAATTTGCCTGGGAAGACGCATATCCCCCGCGCTTCATCCTTTCAGCTCACGAAGGCTTCAACTACCATTACGGCACGATGCTTTTAGCTGGTATGCTGAGTGAAGTGCTAGATGTCGCACCACATTTAATTTTTCTGGGAGTACTTCCGGTGCTGGGCGTAGTTGCTGTGGTTGTGGTGCTTTTCGAAGTATTTCAGTATCAACTGCGGCAGCCTTACTGGAGTCTTTTCGCCGCTGTCGCAGCCTTGCTGGCCGGGGAGTTCTACATCCCGAATTACTTCGACAATACTTATCGGCTGCTCATTAGCACTGGGCGCTACTATTCTCAGGCTTACCAGAGCCCAAGTTTATTTGGATGGTTACTAGCTGCTATTGCCTTTCTAGCATGCCAACGCTTATCCCAGAGAGGCTGGCAACGCGTTGCAGTTGCTGCTCTCATCTTGCTTCCACTCTACAAGTTCCCTTTTGCTCCTCTCGTCGGTCTGGGAGTAGGGCTCTATAGCCTCAGCCTAGCCTATCGCACCAACAACTGGCGATTGATCTGGGTACCCCTGGCTGGTGGTCTGGGTATGGGTCTTACCTATCTATTTTTCGTCCACAATCCGGGAATAGGAACGACCATCTCATTTGGCTTCCTTGGCCTCTTCACAGCAAACCAAATCTTCAGTGTTGCGCTCTGCCTGCTCCTGATCGGGTACTGCGCAGCGACAGCACTGAACAACAAGCTCCAGGTGAAACTTCCCCGCTACTACTGGTTTTTTGCCCTTCCCTTCCTACTCGTAGGAGCAGTTATTGAATTCTCTCACCGCGACGGTTGGCAGATTGTAACCTTGGTTCCCGCTTTTCTCTGGTTGGCAACCGTGACCTACACCGTGTTGCTAGTGCGGCAGATGCCAAGCATTCGCCGTCGCCTCATACTCCTCCTCCCGATAACAGTCGTGATGGGTCTGCCCCTTTTGGGTTCAGGAATATACAGCATGCGCATGTTGCAAGATCCCTCTTTTGGACACGAATACGTCGACAACCAGAGGCTACAACAGGTGCTACAGGACTTTCCAGTAGAGGGAGTCATCCTTGTTACCAACGACCTCCGTTACCCTGCTAATGATTCTATTCGCAATGAACGTCAATTTCAAATTTCTGCACTCTATGGACATGAGTGCTTTAATTGCGAACTCACGTATTCTCGACAAAGCTTGGATGCACTCGATAATCGACTTTCTATCACCGAGATGATTCAAACCCCTGGTCGTATATCGCCAGCTTTTGACACCTTGCGTAAACGGTATAATATCACTCATGTCCTTGTGCAGCGAAGCTATCCTCACGCCGATTTTCCGGATGCCGCAATAATTCAATCAACTCCGTACTATACTTTGCTAGAGCTACAGTAGTATGTTAGCTAGCACTTATATAAATGTGCCGCTAAGGAATATCTTGATGAGATAAACGATACCTGCCAACACATGTATGCCAAACAATGCACCCACTACCGTTAAGACACGCCGCTGAGATGTGGAGCTTACGGAGTTGAGCAAATGCAGACCTGCTGCCACGACAACCACCAGTAGCACATAATAAGCTACCACGTTTTGCCAGAGAAAGTTTCCATGACTGAGCCGCGGACCTTGTTCCACCACGAAAATACTAAGCAACAAGCCAAAGGCAAACATACCTGCAGCGTACCAGGTCTCAAGACGTTGACGAACAGACTTTGCAGTAGCTAGTAATGCAAGGGGGAATGCAAGCGACAGCAGCCAAGCTACAGGAATGTACCACAGCGGCAACCACTTCCGCATCACGAGCAGTGGCTTCGCCAGAGCTACGTGAGAGTCTTGTTCATCAAAAGAACCTTGCTCAAAATGATAAATCAAGATATACTGAACGATTATAAAGATGCCCCCCAAAAGCAAAGGTATCCAGCCCCGAAGCGGGCGTAGTGAGTTTTGCCGGAAGGCGATAAAGGCTAATAAGAGTGCGGTAACTGGTAAATAAATGAAAATGAAAGATGGCTTTATCAGAACGTTAAAGACAATTGCAACTAAAATAACTCCTAATTCCCCCCAACTGTACTGTGCCCGCTGCATTAATTTTAGTTGAGCTAGCAACAACCAGAGCGCAAACGGCATCAGTACAATCAAGGTAGTATTGTGCCATACAGAGGGCACCAAGCGACCCAGGTAGTATTTATTCAAGTACAGCGCGCCATATGGATCAGGAATAGCAAAGTAAAATAGCAAGGCAACACTTGCAGCCAATATTACTTGTGGAGAGGCTAATACTTGCCACGAGTTGGAAAGAAAGCCTATAATCCGCCGCGTAAAATCTAACTTAGCTACTACCGCGACTGACATTAAGAAGATCGTCACCCACCTTAAAAAGCTTAAGTCGCTCGACCATCCTGTGAGAGCATTGGCAAGTCCATAGTACAGGAAGTTTGCAGGGTATCCCGCGTCTCCTGCGTTTATGTCGATTATATGCTGTATGTGCTCTGTGGTATCCGTGACGGTATAGTGCACGATATAGTAGAATATCAGGACGCAGAGCAGAAATAATCCACCATACACCCACCATATTTTCTCCATCCTTTGGTATTCCCCGCCCGCGTGCTGCGAAGTCGTACCCTGTGCTGCCTCCTCCATCGGTTCAAGGTACTATTCCTACCTCTGCAGCAAGAAAGTCAGCAGCATTACCAAGCTCGACAATATCTCCACAGCTCGCAATCAGTCACGCACAGCAACCCGTCCTGGCGCGCACGATGCTACTCAACGAACTAACCAACAGGTGCTCTTCGGCCCCTAACACAGGGCACTAAGCGGTGAGTCTGGCATACTGATCAACAAATCAGCCTCTTCTACGGAGACGTGCCTCCCATCACTAGCGCCAAATCATTACCCAGCCGCTCTCAACCTCGCCAGCCTGCTGCTCCCCAAATTCAATGAGGTAGAAGTAAGTGCCGCTCACGAGCCGCTGACCATCCCAAATGCCGTCCCAGTCGTTTTGGTAATTCACCTCCTCAAGCACCAGAGCGCCCCAGCGATTAAATACACTCACTTTCGCGTCGGGATAGTCAAGGATTCCTTCAATGACGAAGTGCTCGTTGATGCCGTCACCGTTGGGAGAAAAGCCCGTATACACCTCCACCAAACCGCAGCGTATGCGCAGCCTAACCGTCGCTGTATCACAGGCAAGACCTGCACAAATTTCGTAGCGAAGAGAATCAGTGAAGCCACACTGGTCTTGATCAGGTGTATACGTGAGCACACCGTCCTCGCCCAAGAATGCAGCACCATGATTAGGCTCTGCCACAATGCGCGTGCTGGACAATACATCGAAGCTGTCATTCGCGGTCACACTGACCATCACCGTCTCGCCTTTTACGAGCTGATACAGGTCATCTACCGCAGCTACACCACCCTCAGGAGTAGTCACTGTCACCGTGTAAAACGTCGTGTCGCATACGCCAGCAGCATCGCAAGCCACCAGACAAGCCGTGCTCGCAGCACCAGGAGTAATACCCGTGGCCGTCACACAGCCAGCGCTGCCATCAAAGTCAAAGCTTACAGCACCAGCTGCTTCTGGGCAGGCATTGGTGAGACTCACCACCGGCCCCGTCAGCTCGCTAGCGTCTACACAGAAGGTCACCGACTCAGTAGCTGCCACGACATCATTAGCCGATGCGCTTGTCACACAGGCTATGTTTAGCGCTACCTCCTCCACACAGCCTGCGCCGTTGTCGAAGCTGAGCATCTGCGCATCACGTGGTACAAGCACTCGCATGCCGCGTAATAGCAGCGTATCCTGTAGCATCAACACCGTCTGCTCACCAGTAGAAAGCTGGGTGATGTAAAGCGGCGAGTACACGTTTCCTCGACTGCCACCAAGCACCACTTGCTGATCCTCATCCAAGCTCCAGTCACTCGTAACATCCCAGCGACTAAGCGTATCCGCTAGCACCTGCACAGACACGATATCCGTGCTAAACAGCTGCCCATTGATACGAAAACTGTCAATGCTATACGGACCAGCAGCACCCACACTAGGTAGGGTCGTATAGTCGATGCTCAGACGCTGCTCCTGGCCGCAGTGGCCTCGCGCTCCGGTATGAGGAGTGCCGTCCACGAAAACTGAGTAGCTATCCAATACATCCGCATCTACAGGCAGGCAGATTTCTACTCTATCCGCTCCACAATTAGCAGCAACCGCAAGTGTATCATCGGCAAAAATGTCAGTACACGGGCTACACACTACCTGTATCGCGTAGGCTGACGTGCAAGCCCGCACAGGATCAACTACGGTTATGACGTAACTTCCCGTATCCACAAACACCAGCACGCTACTGTCTGTGGTCGTCGTAAAGTACTGCAGGCCATCAATGAACACCTGCAGTAGGGCAGGGTCAGTTACAAGACTTTCAATCTCAAATGCTGCTTGTCCATCGCACTCAGCCGCCACCAAAAGATTGCCACTCAAGTTGGTTAAGTCGTCACAATCCACCTCGCTACTGCACGAAAGCGTGTAGCTGAGTGTATCGCTGCAGCCAAAACTTAAATCTGTGAGCACTAGCTCATGGGTGCCTGTATCCAGCAGCACACCCAGTTGATTTTCAGTAAGCGTTGTCACGGGTACAAGTCGATTAATAGTATCCGTTGCTATCTGGCGCAACACCAGCGTATCGTAGGCCATCCCGCTCACACCTCCGCGGATAGTGAAGTTGCTCGGACTCAGCATCCACGCACCCGCAGGATCCCACTGATTGAGTGAATCAACCAGCACAGCTACTGAGGCTACATCCGTATTGTATAGCTGCGAGCCAATTCGATATCCTTCCACCGCATAAGGTCCGGCCTGTCCACGACCCGCCACATCTGCATAGCTGTAGATGGTCACCGTGTCCGCACCACAAGCCTCAGCATCCGTACGTATCACACCATCGACTGCAAGGGTGTAGTTGAAATAATCGCCCGGTAGCCGCGGTAGGCACACAAAAGACTGCTGATCACAGTCGAGTGTGCTGCTCGATGCAACAGCGTCAGTCCAAATGTCCGGGCAGTTGACCTGACCTGTAACCTCGAACACCACAAGGGTCGTGTCACAGATCAGCCCGCCGTTCGAGCACAGCACCACACAAGCAGTATCCCCACCCACAAAACCGCTGTTTGGTGTATAGGTAAAGCAAGCTGCATCGACAAAAGTCATAGTGCCAGCGCTTGGTGACGCGCACAATTGGGTACTAGATACAAGTCCGCCGAGCTCTGTCGTATCGAGACAGAACGGCCCGTTGAGTTGGTCTGCATCAGCTGCTATAAAGAGCGTGTCGCGCGTCGGCACCGTAGCGCTGCGTCTGAAAATGACCTGTCGATCACCACAGCTGCCGTCATTGGCAACCACCTCCACCTCGTACAGACCTGGGTCTGCGAGTTCGATCAGCGTACCTGGAACAAAGGTTTGACCTCCTCCAGAACCGCCGCCGTCACTAACTTGAATGGTTTGGATGCCAATTGCTAGCGTGCTGCCGAAAGTAGGATCATACAAGATGAGATCACTATAGTTTCCAGATGCTCCCGAAGCGACTACTCCGCCTTCTGAAGCGTCGTATACCCACTCCAGATTTGGATCGTAGTGGCTCATCGAATCAGCCAGGTCAGCAAAGCTCGTCGTCTCCACCGATAGCACCAGCAGGCCATTGATGTCCCAACCTTCTATGCGATAAGGACCATCGACGAGCAAAAATGTGCCGTAGAAGTATGCATCGCGCATTCCGCCTCCGCCACTCCCGCCGCCGCTGGTGGTGGTGCCGCAAGTGGTGTCGGTACTGGCAACTGCGGGCGCTCCATTGACACTGATCGTGTAGTTACTCAAATCTGCACCATCGGCTAAGCACACGTATGCCGCTCCTGGACTTGGATCTAAGAAAATGCTGTCAGTTGCGAAGAGACCTGGATTGCAAGAAGGTATCTGATCGATGATAAAGATCACCTGTTGGCACACTGCCGGGTTGGCTTCTTGGCAGATTTCTGCGCACACTATAGCCTGACCGGTCACTCCGTCGTCTGGGTCGATGAGGATGCAGGCAGCTTGGTTTCCAGCTTCCGCCAAAACAGGACCCGTCACACCACAAAGAGTCGCGTCGAGATAAGGTCCCGCAAACGGCACATTGGCACAAGCTGCGAAAGGAGCATCCCCAAAATTGCTGATGTACACTGTATCAGGTCGGGCTGCCACTTCAAAAATGAGAAGTGTCGTATCACATGGCGCTGCTCCAGGTTGACTACATGACAGCGCACACAATGTGTCGTTGCCCACAAAGCCAGCACTCGGTGTATAGTCCACGCAAAACCCACCATCGATGCTTGCTACTCCATTGCTCACATCACCACACAAGATGAATGTGTCGCGAGGACTTGTAAACAAGCAGGTAGTTGGGCTGGAGGTATTAGCATCGAGCGGCACATAAATTATGCGAAAAGTTCCTTCCTCTTGTGTGCCCACTACCACCGTCAGCTCGTTGCTGCACCCACTCACAGGGTCGACAACAGCCAACTCATAGTTGCCGTCGCCAGGTAAAGTAATGGTAGTACCGGTCGCCACATCGATCGGATTTGGTGACAACTCGCTGTACGTCCCGCTTGCATCGTGGATGATGCGCATGCTCGAATAAGCCGCACTGGCATTACCACCCTGTATAAAGAAAGCAGCCGCGTTTAGGCTCCAGTTTCCCCGAGGATCAAACTGCTGCATCAGGCTTTCCAGCTCCTGCGGATCCTGAAATGTTCCACTCGTGGTCTGACCATCTACCATCCAACTCAGCAGCCTATAAGGTCCTGCATTGCCGTTGCCAAACAGCGCTCCATAGTTGTAGTAGAGTTCTTGCTCAAAATTGCATCCGCCAAAGGCTCCCGTATAGGCAGCTCCATTGATGCTGAAGTCATAGCTTGCTAGAGTGTTTTGCGAAAGCGTGAGACAGTACGATAACTGCCCACCCTGCGAAGCCACAGAATCTACTGCACCCGCTAAGGCATTCAGTTCACAGTCGACTGCAACACTTACGATGAGTATAGTTGTGTCGCAAACGCCTCCAGTGCAATGCCGCACACATACTGTCGCATCGCCCGCAAAATTGTTGTTAGGTTGAAGGCTTACACAGCCGCTCGCATCGGGCACCGCCACCATCCCCATCGCAGTAGCAGCACAAAGTTCGGCCACATCGTAGGGAGCAGCTACTTCTATCACAGCATCGATACACACTGTCGTATCTGAATTAGTGATGCTATAGCGTAGCGTGTCGGTGGTCGTTGCATTCGGTGCACGCGTGATGACATTGACCAGCGTCTGCTTGCATAGTGGACCTGCAGGTGCGGGAGTATCGTCGCAGACAGTAAAGCAGATTTGATCGCTTCCGCTAAAACCTGAATTCGGGGTGTACGAGAAGCAGTACCCGCCGAGGTCGTTGAGCGTGCCATTACCTGGCGTAGCGCAAAGAGTGTAGGCCTGCGGTGCACCAGGTAGCGCTGCGTTGTCGAGACAGAAACTTGGACTGGTGGTATTGAAGTCCGTGAAGACATCAAATTCTTCATCTGCAATGTTGGGCCTCAAAAACAAGTAAAGCGTGTCTCGACAGCCGGAGTTAGGATCATCAATGACAAACTCGTGGTAGCCGATGCCGCTCACTTCTACGATAGTGCCTCCAGCTACTGCTTGCGAGCTGGGGCTGACGTTGCGGACGCGGCCAGTGGAGAGTTGCTCCACCACCATGCGACCGTAGGAGCTGCCGTTGCGCCCTCCCACGATGTTGCCAGTCAGCTGATCATCAATCCAATTTCCCTGCGGATCCCAAGCATTCATCTGCGACACCAGATCGGCAATAGAGGAAAATGTCGAGTTTACGATGGTGCCATTGAACGACCAGCGCTGAAGCAGGTAGGGTCCGTTGCTGCCACCATCGGGAAAGGTGCCGTAGGAGTAATAAGTCAGCGTGTCGTAGTCGCAGCCGTCAGGAAAGGTCGTTTGGATGTTGCCGTCGATATAGCTAGTGCCACGCAGCGCCACACTATAGTCGAGGTCGACGCAAAAGCCTACAGCCGCACCCGTATCATCGGCGACTAGTGTATCGGGCGTTATGAGTTGCGCGCATTGAGCGTGCGCGGTTTGGTACACACAGCCGATGAGCATTACCAACAAGGCAATACGCAGGGCGGGGGGAAGGTGCAGGTTGGAGTAGTTCATATGCGAAGCTTCGGGATACCCAAAAGGGCCCGCTCTTAGATGAGCAGATTCCGTCATGCGTAGGGAGTCAATAATTAGGCCAGCCTTAGGCTTGATTCGCCAAGCATGCTAATGAGCAGCATCAATGGCCGCTTGCACTTGTTCGGCCACCTCGAATACAAAGGGATCGCGGTAGGGGAGGGAAGTAGCAGCAGCGCCACGAGCATGTACTTCATTATTAAATTCACATACCACCCGCGCAATCGCCTTGGAGGCAGGCACCGCCACTCGCACCGTCCCGTATTGTGGCGTCTGAAAGCTGTCGCCATCGCTGCCGTGCACATGTACCGCACCGGGTTGAGCGAGATTGTAGTTTGCGAGAGTTTTACCGTTTTCGTCGAACACCCGCATCACCACTTCGCCTCCTGCGCCAGATGCATTTGTCGGTATTCCCAACTCAGCTTCGGCTACGCGCAATGACCAAAGTTGGTCCTGACGTGTCATTTCCATCACCACCACTGGCTCGTAGCCGTATATGTTGTCAAAGCTGGTTTTGGCGAAAGCTAAATTGTGATCCTCCTCACTAAGACGGCCATAAAAATCAGTAATTACCCTGCGACAGGCACGCTGAAATGGCCGCACCAAATGATCACCATCGTCGTGCATAATGCAAGTCGACTCAAATGCCCAAAAAAGCTCCTCGCCCTTGGCATTAATGAAATTGCGGCAGCTATCGATGCTCATACCCAGCTTGCGGTTGTGCTCCTGACAAGCTGCTTCTGAAGCAAAAAACGTTGGCTCCTCCGCACTAAACCATGAGCGGTCGTACAGGTCGCGCAGCTCATAACAATCATCGGCAGGAAAGCCATTGGCCATATTCCACTTGGCACAGTCAGACTGCTCCCTGAAGACATTGCTCGAGTTGTGCGTCTGAAAACACGCGCATCCTCCATACTCATCCGAGAGGTGAAAAATAGCGTGACCGCACTCGTGCACCGCAGTACCCCAATTGTGAGCCTCCGCGCTGAAGAGGTTGTTGCTCAGCGAGTGAAAATTTTCGAGCAGCAAACTCCGGTCGGTATAATCCTCTTTGTGAAGCAGGCAAAACGCGTCGATGCCGGGAATGCTAAAATCCTTTAGCCAACTGGGCAAGTGAAGGTCGTTGGTAATGTCATTTGCTATTGCCTGCCCATCGGTCTCTCTATCGGTAGTGTAAAACGCCCAGTAAGTGCGGTTGTCACTAAAGACATCTTCAGCAAAAAATCCCTGCTTGATCATCGCCTCCACATCGGCGGCGTATGCAACTTTATCGCCCTTGTAATCGGTGTCCCGAAAGAAGCCAATGTCGATCATATCAGCCATTGGTCGCCGCGACGCACTGTACAGCAGCACTTTATCTGTAGGCCAGGGGGAGGTGCCGGCATCAAAACGAGCGAGGCGGTCGGAGTATGCTCCCGCCGCATCATGCAGTCGCCAGATGTACTCGATGCGCGTGTGCGCACCAAAGCCGAGGCCGTGGGTGTGCTCGAGCGTGACGCGCTGCAAGGGCGCCTCTAAATCCCAACTACGCGCCTTGCCCCAAAGTCCTCCGAGGCGCTGGCGCTGAGACTGAAGGCCATCGCTATTGCGGTACAACTCGTACTCATAGATGTATAGCTCAGCTTTGGCTATACCTACATCACTATTGGCCTCCACAGTAAAAGACAGAGGTGCATGATTATCAGGCCGCAGCGGCGTGTGCATCCAATCATCGAATCGCACTTTGCCAGCTTCGGAGAGAACCAATGTCTCAGAAGACTGGCTCAGCGTCAGTCGCTCTGCTGGCGAGCAAGCCACCACCGCCACCACTAGGGCAAACACGAGAAGGCGGTGAAGCATAAGGAGCTGAGTTTATGTGTGTGGCCCTGACTGTGAGGACATCATACATAGAAGCAAACCTTATGCCTAAAGCCGACTGGGTTAAATGCTCAAGAACGAATGGCGGTCACAGGATCGAGCCGACTCGCCAAATAAGCGGGGATGATTCCCGACAACAGACCAATGATGATGGCCAGGCCAAGCCCAAAGACCACATTGCCTACTGAGAGTGCCATAATGAAGGGCGAGAATTGGTTGATCAATGCCAGCGAGCCTACTACCAGCAGCAGTCCAAATAGTCCACCGACAATGCACAGCGCGATGCTTTCGATCAGGAATTCGAGCAGGATGACTGGCCTCGATGCCCCAAGAGCCATTTTTACTCCAATGAGATTGGTGCGCTCTTTCACGCTTACAAACATGATGTTAGCCACCGAAAAGCCGCCGACAAAAATGGCGAAGCCTCCAATGAGCAGGCCCACCACATTGAGTACGCCGAAGATGTTGTCGAGAAAGCCTGCTAAGATGGAGAGGCTGTTGAGCGCAAAGTTATTTTCCTCGGTAGGCCGGAGTCGCCTCTCAGCGCGAAGGGCTAGCGTCACGCCGTCTTTCACCGTTTCCTTGCTCACACCAACTGCAGGTCTAGCCATGAGCGAGCTGAAGAAAAAACTCGATTTCAGGTTCACGGCTTTGGCCATAAATGGGTAGGGGAGTATGGCTGCCTCGTCGAAGTTGAATACTTGCAGTAGGTCTTCGCCGGCTTTTTCGAGCACACCGACCACGGTGAGCTTTTGCCCAAACATGCGGATGGTGCGACCCACTGCGTCGATGTCTCCAAAGAGGTCTTGCGCAATGGTATGTCCCAGCACGATTGCGTTGCTGCCGTACTGGTACTCAGAGCTGGTGAAGTAGCGTCCTTCCTCGAAGGTAAAGCCGAAAAAGTCTGCCATTTCAGGCGATCCGGCTACGCTCAGTACGCCTTCAAGGGAGTTGTTGCGCCACTTAGCGGTGCGGCCGGCCACTACGGCATAGTATCCTGCCTCGCCACGTGGCCCGAGTCGCTCGCGCACGGCTTCGTATTCGCGGTAGGTGAGATTGGGGCGCCGGTTGTATTTCCACCAGGGGTACTCTCCGCCTCCGCCCCAGGGCATCTTTTGCACGTAAATGGTCTCATCGCCGAGTTTGGAGAGACTGCTCACTACGTTGGTTTGGAGGCTATCCACAGCAGCTTGCACGGCGATGATGCAGAAAATGCCGATGCTCACTCCCAGCAAACTCAGGGCTGTGCGCAGCTTGTTGGCCGCTAGTTGTTGCCAGGCCTGCGCGAGCGAAGAGACTAAAGTTCGGATGAGCACGCGCATAGGGTAGAGTGTCACAGTTTTATCTGCGCATGTGCCAAAGTAGGCTTTCGCCAAAACCCCACATGACTCCCTCGACCAACTGCCTCAACAACTCGACAATCCTTCGCTACCTTCGCGCGCCGAAAATTAGCTGACCCGACTCCATGCGTACCAAACTCTCCCAATTCATCTTCGAGCTTCCTGAAAAACTTATCGCGAAGTATCCCGCCGAACACCGCGATCAAAGCCGCCTCATGGTGGTAGATCGTCAGACTGGCAAGATCGAGCACAAAATCTTCAGCGACATACTCGACTACTTCGAGGAGGGTGATGCCTTCATCATGAACAACACGAAGGTGTTTCCGGCGCGCATGTTTGGCAAGAAAGAAAAGACCGACGCCAATATCGAGGTCTTCCTGCTGCGCGAGCTCAACAATGAGCAAAAGCTATGGGACGTGCTCGTGGATCCTGCCCGCAAAATCAGGGTCGGCAATAAGCTATTCTTCAACGACGACGACGGAACCGAACTGCTGGTGGCCGAGGTAGTAGACAACACCACCTCGCGCGGCAGAACCATTCGCTTCATGAATGAGTGCTCGGACGAAGAATTTCGTGGCCTGCTGCATCGCCTCGGCAATACCCCCCTGCCGAAGTACATCGACCGACCTGTCGAAGAGATTGATCAAGAGCGCTACCAAACCCTCTACGCGAAGGAAGAAGGCGCAGTAGCTGCTCCTACGGCTGGTCTGCACTTTTCGGAAGCGCTACTCAAGCGCATGGAACTCAAAGGCATTGCACGCGCAGAACTCACCCTGCACGTAGGTCTTGGCACTTTCCGCGAGATTGAGGTGGAAGACCTTTCCAAGCACAAAATGGACGCTGAGTATTTTAAGGTGACGCAGCAAGCTGTTGACATCATCAACGAAAGCAAGCGAGCTAAAGGCCATGTATGCTGCGTCGGCACTACCTGTATGCGTGCAATCGAGAGTTCGGTTAGTGCTGATGATTTGCTGGCGGCCAACATCGGCTGGACCAACAAATTTATCTACCCACCTTACCGCTTCCACGTGGCAGACAGCATGATCACAAACATGCACCTCCCGAAATCGAGCTTGCTCATCATGGCTTGCGCTTTTGGTGGTCGCGATCTTATTATGGAAGCGTACGAAGAGGCGGTGAAGGAGAAGTACCGCTTTTATACCTACGGCGACGCCATGCTGATCAAGTAAGTGTAGGCGCATCAGCAGAGCCTTGCGCGGCTGCACCAACTGTCTCGCGGCCGTCAGCAAGCTTAAAATTTCTATAAATGTGCTTGCTACTGAAGCTTAGCACGACTCTTGCCCGTATTTTGAGGACGCGCAAACGCCAAAGCTGAATCCCATGTTCATGCTGTTTGCAAAAATTCTTAACCCTTTATAGGTACCGGGTAAATGCACAGCCTCATTCTGGCGTGGGCCAGCTGGATTCTCGCCTTCTTTATGCCTGCTCAGCGAGCAGAGGTCGCTTTTTATAATGAACGCTTCGTGGTGGAATACCGCGCCGAGGTGTTTGCCAATGGCCCGCTGGCCCTCGACGAAAGTGGCATTTCCTACCATTACGCGGCAGTAACCGAGCAAGATTGGCTGCCACTGCACGAACAGCTGCAACAACAGCGCCGTCGCTTCGAGCTCAATGATTGGCTTTACGTCAAGCTCGTACGCGAAACCGTTGATCGCATTGCTGATTTCGCGCTAGAAAATGAGCGCCGCGTACTCGAATTTCACCTCCTTACCCTCGCCGGGTATGACGTGAGGCTCTGCTACGACAGCCAGACGATGTTCGTCTACGGTTACACCAACGACGCGCTGTTTGAGGTGCCTATGATCACCAACGACGAGCGCAAATACGTCAACCTCACGAGTGCCCTCTCACCTGAGCGCAATACCACCCGCTCGCTCAATCTGCATCCGATTCGGCCTCTGCCCTCGGGCGATCCCTTATCATTTACCCTCGGCAACATTCCAAAGCTGACGCCGAATATGCAAAATCGCACGTTCCGCTTTCGCTACCAGGATGAGCTGTTTACGGTTCATGGCCTCAGCGATCGTACGGTAGCAGCATGGATGCATGATTATCCTTTCTTCGAAGAAGGTCTGTACCTAGAGGCTCCGATGGCTGAGCTTACAAAGAATAGACTACTCGATGAGCTGCGGCCATTTCTTGAAGGTCGCTCGCAACTCGAGCAGCTCGAACTGCTGGCTTCCTTTACCCGCAGCGCCTTTGTGTACAAAGAAGACAAGAAGAGTTTTGGCTACTCGAAGCCAATGATCGCTGATGAGGTGCTGTTTTATCCTGTTAGCGATTGCGAGGATAGGAGCGCGCTATATTTCATGCTGGTGCGTGACTTACTCAACCTTCCGGTGGTCGCAATTGCCTACGATGATCATCTCAGCATTGCCGTCAGCAGTCCAGAATTGACTGGCAAAGGCTTTTGGCACAAGGGCAAGGAGTACTTCGTGTGCGATCCGACGGGGCCCAAGGATTCGTCGGTAGTGGGTAATCCACCCTATGGCTATGAGAATCGGCCCTTTGATATAGTAGCTGAAGTTGCCCCTCAGACCTGAATTTGCGGGCTGTGTTGCGGCCAAAAATAGCGCTTGTATAGGTGGGCGCAACTAGCGTTATTCGCGCCACTTTTCGGGGAGCCTGACAACAATTGTCTACCTAAACGCCTTTCCCCGGAACTGCAACATTAAAACACCGCATGTACTGGACACTGGAATTAGCTCACCACCTCGAGGACGCACCCTGGCCTGCCACGCGTGACGAACTCATTGACTACGCCGTGCGCTCCGGTGCACCGCTGGAGGTGATGGAGAACCTCCAGGAGATGGAGGACGAGGGCGAGGTTTACGAAACCATCGAAGACGTTTGGCCCGACTACCCCCGCAAAGACGATTTCCTCTTTAACGAAGACGAGTACTGACGCTCGATAATCAGCTTGGCGCCCATGCGTGGGTACCGAGCCAAAGCAGGCAGCCTTCCATGACCAAGCGGTGGTGGAGGGCTGCTCTCGTTTCTACGCTTCCGCAAAACACATGGCGTGAATATTCATGTGTGGCATCCTATTTGAAAGTTTCATATGCGTTGGCAACAGCTTAGCTCGCGCCCACTTCACCATCCGTAGGACGCGGCTCCCCCCGCACGTCCACCCCCTCACGGAAACTCCAGCCACGCCCCCCAGGCTTTTGTACTGGAGAAGTGAAATCCTCCCCCCACCCGATTTAGCTCCCCCATCGAGCTAATGTTTTGAGGTTTTCACCACACACGCTGCCTCACTCTAAGAGCAGCGGGTGGACATGCATATGAAATGAAGAAATTTGGACGCGCGCTGCGTGTACTCAGCATTATTGTGTGGCCAGTTTTGGCGCAAGCACAAACAGGAATCGGCACCTTCTCACCCGACCCAGACAAGGCACTACACGTGGTGGCCAAATCAGGTCAACAGCCGCTACGCCTGCAGGGACTCAACGCCGGGACGACTCAGGAAGATGTCGTCGTCACCGATGCCAACGGTGTCCTCTACTATCGCCCAATCAACAGCCTCACCCTTAGCGGTGAGTGGCGAGATGATGCCTCCTCCGCATATATCTATGCCAACAGGGCCAAAACCGAAGGATTTAATCAAGACATCGTCGTTACTGATAATGGTCGCTTCGGAATCGGCATGGTCGACCCTACTGCTGCCCTGCAAATCGGCGGCGACCGAGGCATAGTTATCGGTGACAACAATCGCATCAGCGGCACCTACGATAGCGGAGAAGCCATACGCCTCACCGGCTCGAATGGCGACGTAATTATGGCTGTCCAAGACGGTACCGGCCGCTTCACTACGAAGTGGAACGCCACCTTCGGCTCCAACGAAAGATTTCTCGAAAGCGGCGACCTAGCCGTGAAGCAACTCATCAATGGCGACCCATCTGTCGGATCAGATGTGTACGCAATCTCCAAATCCACCACCGCAGGCACGGCTGGTGCCAACATTACCTGGGAGCACCTGCTCACTATTGAAAATACTGGCGAAGTCGGCATCGGCACTGCGGGTCCAACATCCAAACTCGACGTCAACGGCCGTGTGCGTGTGCGGGATCTACCACTCGGTAGTATTGCAGGCGACCCTATTAACGACGATCGAATAGTAACCGCAGATGACCAGGGCAACTTGCGCGAAGTTCCCGCAGCTAGCTTGTTTAGCGACGTTGGGGAATGGACCAACAGCGGCAACAACCAATATATCTATGCCCGCAGAGCCAAAGATGACGCGCCCTCGCATAATGTCGTGGTGACCACCAATGGTGAGATCGGTCTTGGACTCGTTAATCCTAGCGAAAAGATGCACATCCGCGACGGTGGTATGCGCTTCGACGGAGAGGTAAATGGTGTCGGCTACGGCCTCGGCTTTAATGGTGAGACAACCACAGCAGGTGTCGGTACGGGTGATCGAGCTCGCATCTACTTTGATCGCCACGCCCTTGGCTCGAATGATGATGCCCTTATCATCGAAAAAACTGATGGCAATAATGCCATCGCCGATGGAGCAATCCTTTTTTCGAGTCGTGGTACTGGCGCTACTCGCGTCGATAATATGGTGATCGAAGGCACGGGCGATATCGGTATCGGACTCTCTAATCCAACCGAGCGCCTGCACGTGTTCGGTGATGTGCTCGTGCAACAAGGCGGCCTCAACAACTCCGCAACTGGAGGCGTGATCCGCACCGGCACGAGTACAGTTAATAATCTGCCCACCTATGCCACCAACGGTTTGGTCAATGCAGTCACAGGTGATTTCGCCTACTTCGGTCAGCACCGCTTGTCCAACAACCGGGCAGACGGTGTAATCGTGTGGGGCGATGATGACTCAGATGACTTTCGCTTTGTGCACCGCAGAAGCAGCACCGACCGAAGTGTCATGCACCTCGACGGTCAGACGCTCAATGTTGGCATCGGTACCACAGGCGTACCCTCGGCTAGACTTCACGTAGAAGGAACTGCGCGCGTCACCAATCTGCCAAGTGGCGATCTCGACAACAACGGCACCGACGATGAAGTAGTGACTGCAGATGCTGCGGGAAATCTCCGGAAGGTGCCAGCCAGTGCGATTTTCCAAGACTTCCAAGATGATGACTGGACGATCTCGGGCAACAACATCTATAATTCCAATTCAGGCAACGTAGGCATAGGCCTCAACAACCCGCAGTACAAGCTCGATATTCATGGGCCAACGCGCGTTGGCGAATTACAACCACTGCAGTTTGGTGATCGCAGCGAAAATGCAATAGCAACTAACTCGCTGCAGCACATCCTTTTCCGTAACCGCAACCTGCTGCGTTTTCAGAACCGCCAAGGAACTCAAGACCTGATGACGGTCGACGGCCAGTCAGGTACTGTGGGCATAGGGACTATAACTCCCCACAATAGCTTCGGCTTTGATGTGGCTACTCACATGCGGGTGCGTCAAAATCAGGAGTTGCACTTCGGCGATAATACCCGTGGAGCTGGTTCGAATTACATCTACGCAGCGAGCGATGACATCTTTCGGGTGCGGGCGTATACGCTTTACAGCATTCGTAATCGTGGCGATAACACAGATATTTTATCAGTCCGCGCCGACGACCAACGTGTAGGTATAAGAACTGATGCACCGAGTACCGATTTTGATGTCAACGGTCAGGTACGGGTGCGCAACCTACCTAACGGAGCAACGGGTGATCTACTCGTGAGTACAGATGCATCAGGTAATCTCCGCCAGATTCCCCAAGCTACCTTTGAAGGACCTTGGACGCGCGACAACGGCAATGGTGGGCGTACATTCCTGCGCAACGTTACCGACAAAGTTGGTGTTGGCCTCAACTCCCCTGATGCAACCTTCCATCTCTACGAAGCTACCGGAACAGATGCGCTCGCAGGGGCACACCGCGCACGACGTGGCTCACTAACTCTCGAGCACGGTAATAATGGAGGCTCCTCCTCCATCGTGTTCAAGAGTCGCCAGAACAACAACAGTGACTTCGGCTACATCAACTATTCTGATGATGGCTCGGGCAATGGCACCAGCACCGAAAATAGCCTCCTCGAAATCGGCATCGAGAACGATGGCGTCGGACAGTATCAAGATGATATTGCCATTATGCCCTCTGGTAGACTGGGCGTGAAGACGCGCAACCCAAGTGCTGACTTCCACCTCAACGGTACGGCTAGAATCGAGAATCTACCGACGAATACAACTGATCCTTTTGCTGTCACCACCGATGCGAATGGCAACCTCAACAAGCAAGCCATCAGCTCGATCAAAGACAACTTGGGCAACCACCAAATGACTCAAGACCTTGCCACTAATGGTGAAGCCATTAGCTATAATGGAACCAATGCGGGTCTGAAGATGACGCCGCAAAACTCGGCGATGTTCTCAAATCGTCTGCAGATTGGCAACATTGTCGGAAACTGGATTGACGATGCCATTTCGGGTATAACTAATACAGGATTTGCAGGCAACGACGGGGCTGTATTCGCACCTGTCTATACGGGTAGCGAGAACTCTGATTTACGTCTCTACATTCTCGATAACCCCAACGATGCATTCTCTATCTGGGGTAATCCTTGTGGTACAGCAGATTGTGGTGCTATCAACGCATCAAGCCAAGTTGCGCGTTTCCGAGCCGACGGAGAGATCACCTTTAATGGCCTAGCCACCGGTGGCGGCCCGAACCAGATGGTGCTTGCCGACAATCAAGGGCGACTCATTCTTGGAGGTGCTCCAGGAAGTGTTACTTCCGGTGGCGGTGACAACCTAGGTAACCACGTTGCTACCAGAGACATCATCCTTGGTCCGCATCAGTTACGCGGGCAAAACGGCTTTCGCTTCGATGGTGGTGCTGGCCAGATCAACTTCCCAAATGGTGGAGCTATGTTCTGGGGAAGCATCTACGGAACGGCAATCTCAGGCGATGTAGATGCCAACACCGATGGCAACTCACGCGACCTGCGCTTTGAGTCGGATGATGATATGTGGTTCGATAGCGACGACGACATCTACTTCAAAAGTGATGGCGATGTAGTCTATGCCATTGACGACGCTTATCGCTTCAGCTCGGGTACAGGAAATAACGATGATTACCGTTTCTACGTCAACTCCGGCTCTAACAATCCGAACAACACTCGCCTTGGCAACAATGGCAACGAAGCCTTACGAATCCAGAATGACACCCGTATCCGTATTCCAAATCTTGGAGGCGGCGGCAACCGTGTCGTGATGGCCGATAACAATGGCATTCTCTACCCAACGAGCACTTCTTCCGACGGTCTGTGGGAGCGCGACCCTGGCAATGCCGAGACATACCTCAGTAACACCAACGACCAGGTAGGAATCGGTACTGCCGATCCAGTGTCTGCACTACATCTCATGCACGATGGAGGTTCGACAGGATTGGTGAATCCCGTTGAATTCACGCTGACCAACAGTCGTGGCAATGGCGGTACCTCTATCTTCTTTCAGGAAGGCAACAGCATCTCAGCAGGCTTTCGCCTGGTCTATGACGGGCAGGATAATCGCTTTCACATTCAGGAAGGTGATGGCACACAGTTTATGAGCTTCGAGCGGGGCACAAGCAATGTGGGGATAGGCGTAGTCGATCCTGCCAATGATGCTCGCCTTCACGTGTACGAGGAGACTACTGTAGCCGGTATCGGTGATCCTGCTCGCGTCCGAATTCAAAATGGTACAGCGGAAGGAAGCGCAGCCATCGAGTTGATGGAAGGCGCTGGCGGTATGGACCGCAACAACGGGATGAGTCTGCGCTACAATTCTTCTAGCGATGGATCAGCCAACGGGTTCGAGATCGTTCGTGGTGATGCTAGTAACGCCAATGCCACAGATGTGATGATGCGCATCGAACGTAACACTGGCGCCACCCGCTTCAGCACACTGCAGGGTGGTGGACTAGAAGAAGTCGTGGTAGCAGACATTAACGGTACTATCTCTAAGCGCCCGATCGACCCACTCCTGTGGACGAGTAACGGTACAACGCTTTACCAAGCGACACCTGTAGCAGCCACTAATGTCGGTATCGGCACCACCAGCGCTACCGCAAAGCTCGACGTAGCTGGCACTATGCGCGTGCGCACCCTGAATCCTGGAGTAGCCACTGACAACTTTGTGGTCGCAGACGCTAACGGCAACTTCCGCGCGCTGCCTGCATCAACCTTTGCGAATTACTTCAGCCGCGACGCTACTGGAGAAGTATATCTCGCCAACTCAGCGGATAGGCTCGGAGTGGGCGTGGTGCCTGCAGCAGGAACCCGTCTCCACGTAGGGGCTGGAGAGGTAATTCTCGATCAGCTCGCTGGCAGTGGCTCCCGACTCGTAGTGGCCAATGCAGCAGGTCAACTTTCAACTGCTTCTTTAGGAGCCTACGAGAGTCACTGGAATCGCAATGCTACTACGAGTGAGGTGACGCTCGCCAACAACGGCGACGAAGTGGGCATTGGCACCCTTAGCCCAGCGGCCAAATTCCACGTGAATGGTACAGTGCGCTTCGACAACTTAGCCAATATAACAGATGGAGAAGTAGTGATGGCAGATGCCAATGGCGAATTGTATACCCAAGCAATGCCAGAGAACTACTGGGACAGAGATGCCGCCAACAGCTACACCATCCTCGCCAATGGAGGAGACAACGTGGGTATTGGCACTGCTACACCCGATGAAGCACTCCACATCGCCACCGGTACCATTAAGATCGACAACCTCTCTGCGGGTCTCGACACAGACGACATTCTCGTAGTAGATGCTAACGGTGTGGTTAAAAGCGTGGATGCTTCCACCTTTACCAGTCCCTGGGAGCGCGATAATGCCGATGGCGAAATCTTCCAGCGCAACCTCAATGACTTTGTTGGCATTGGCATCAACACACCCATCTCGCCGCTACACATCAGCCGCGTTGGTGGTTCGGACCTCAACAATCCGGTGGAGCTGCGTATCCAGAACAGGACCAACCGAGGAACTGCACAGATTCGTTTTCGCGATAACGCGAGTACAGGCGCCAATGCTGACAATTACAACAGCATGCTGCTGCGCTACAATGGTACTTCCGATGCGATGGAGATGGCCAACGGTTCTGACAGTACCTTCTTCCGCATGCGCCGCCGCAACGGATACATCGCACTCAGCGATAAGTCTCCGATGCTGGTGCCCACCGAAAGGCTCCACATCGATGGCAACATCAGGTTCGAGAACGGCAGCCGCATTCAGTTCAACGAGAACGGCAGTCGCATCTTTGACGGCGCAAACGCAGGTAGCGACGATGATCTGTTCGTAGCTGCGCAAGATCGTCTTTCACTGCGAGGCGGCAGCAACAGCGAGGGTTTGCGCATCAACAACAACGGCACCCTCTACGCGCCTCAACTCCCTGGCGGCACTATCTCCCACGAAATTGTAGTGTCGGCCAATGGCAACTTACGCACTGTGAGCCCCATCGACTACAAGCCACTCTTTGATGGCCCTTGGAACGAAACAGCCAACGAGGTGACGCTCGACAACAACAGCTTCAACGTAGGCATCGGCACCAGTCCGGCTACTGGAATCAAATTTCATGTCAATGGTGCCACCCGCTTCAACACGCTGGCCGGAACAGGTACGCGTATGGTTGTAGCTGACAATGTCGGCGTCATCTCAACACAAGCCATTCCCACTTTCACCAATCACTGGAGCCGAGTAGGTACTGGTGTTGAGTTGGCAAATGCTGGTGACAATGTGGGTATAGGCACGCCTGCCATTGCAGGAGCACGACTTATAGTTGCTGGTCCAACCCGCCTCACCGACCTCGCCACGGGTGGTGTGCAGATGGTGGTTGCTGATAATGCAGGCACGCTTTCGAAGCAGCCAATTCCTAGCTTCACCAACTACTGGGCACGCAGCGGCAATGATGTTAGCCTTGCCACCGCGGGCGACGAGGTGGGCATAGGTGTAAGTGCTCCCACTGCTACGCTTCACGTTAGTGGCACGCTGCGCTTTGAAGGGCTCACCACTGGTAATACGACTAATGAGTTTCTGGTGGTCAATACAACTGGCCAAGTGGCCAAGCTCCCGGCGAGTGCAATTTTGAGCCCCTGGTCGGAGGTGACTGCTGGCAAGGTGACACTGCCGAGTGCGGCATACCAAGTAGGCATAGGAGTGCCATCGACGCAAGTGAGTGAGGCGCTCACTATGAATGGCAATCAACTGCTACTCAACAACAGCCAGGTGCGCTTTGGTGATGCTGCTGCCAACATTCGCCGAGAGGCTATGGGTGCTGCTGGCGATCAAATCAGCATTAACAATACGGCTGGCGCAGTGGCTTTAGTGAGCAACCGTGTCAAGTTGGTCAACAACAGTGGCATAGGCTACGCAACCTTTGATGGTGTCAATCGCCGCTTAGCATTAGGCGCGGTGACTACTGCAAATGCTACGCTGCACATCCGTTCGGCCAATCCGTCGACCACGCCTGCGCTGATGATCGAGCAGATGAATTCGGCAGTACCAGGGACTTACAATCGCCTCATGATTGCTCCGAGTGGGGTGGTGGTGAAGTCACTCTCAAGCGTGAATGAGAATGGCTTTTCCGCCTCAGATGCACGACTAAAAGATGTCGTCGCTCCTATTTCGAATGTCTTGGCCACGCTCGATGAGCTACAGGCGATCACCTTCAAGTACAAGGACGCCGCAACCACAGGCCTCGAGCTCGATAGCATGACGCACTACGGCGTTATCGCGCAGGAAATTCAGCGTCACTGGCCGCACGCGGTGCAGGAGAGCAATGGCTACCTGCACGTCAACTACATGGAACTAACTGGAATCTTGCTGGCTGCTAGCAAAGAGCTCAAAGCAGAAAATGAGCTGCTCAGCCAGCGTGCTGATCAACTCGATGAGCAGGTACACCACATGATGATGGACAAAGCTGCTCTGGAGCGGACAGTCAATAGTCTGGAAGTACAGACAGCCGAGCTTCAGAGCAACATGACTGACGTGCTGCGTCACCTAGCGAGTCAACGCGAGGTGCAGGCAGGAGATCGCTAAGATCTTTTGCCCGCCCCTTATAGCCCCTGCCGTAAGGCAGCACACGAACGATTGAGATAAACGAGAACTTCATATGCTTTTCAGAATCGGCCCCTGGCGCACAACGCTGGTGGGTCGATTTTGCTTTTTTGCTCATGGAGCAGTGCAACACTTGTCACTGCCTTGCGTAGACTCAGCTTCGGACTCGGTGGGAGCTACTCGAACGCGAGCGGCCACATCATCTTAGCAGGTAGCGGTTAAGGCTACTTGCGTCAAAACGTATTACGTCTTGGCATAATATTTGGTGCCCTCCGAGTGGAACAACTGTACCCGAAGCAAGCTATACTACCCCCCCATGTGGTACGCGCCCGGCCTCTGGCCTTTAGCGTGCCTGTTGTTAGCTAGCGGTTCGGTTGCGGCTCAGACTATCTTCCACAACGACGGCAACGTCGTAACAGTGACTCCTGGAGCCACTGTATTTGTGGAAGGTGGGGTGAATAACCACAACGACGGACAACTAGCCAACGGCGGCACATTTCACTTTAGCGACAATTGGTCGAGTGACACACCTGTGTCTGACAACGTCGCTAGCCTTGCAGGCACATTCGTCTTTGACGGTGTGTACCAAGAAGTGCGTGGTGCAGCAGCGGTCGTGTTCCCCAATGTCCAGCTCTCTTCCCACACCGAAACGGTTAAACAGGTCAATTCCGATGCACGCGTAGAGCAAAATATCGATCTAGAAGATGGCGAGTGGGCGACAGGTAAACACCTGCTTACTATTAGCAATACCGATCCCGCAGCTATTGATCGATTGACGGGATTTGTAAGTTCGGATACTATCGGTGGCTACCTCATCCGCCATACAGATCAAGTAGCTGATTATTTATTTCCTGTTGGCTCAACTGGAGCTGCCCACCGTGATCCTGTGCTGCGTTACCGCCCGATCATCGTAACACCCCTTGATGCCGCGGCGCCTGGTGAATTTGCAGTACGTTTTGGTAACGTTGATGCCAGTGATGACTTCAGTGATGGAGGTCCAGGCTTTGATCGGAGTCAGCGCGACCCAACGCTGACCAAGATAAACGAGGAGTTTTACCACATGATTAATCGTGTGGCCGGTACATCAGCAGCTGATTTGAAATTCTACTACGATCAGGCTGACGGACGCTTCTCAACCGTCGCGCAGGTACAAGACGATGGCATCTGGCGCGATATGTATGGCTCTGTAGAAGAAAACGTCGTCATGCCCTTCGGCACTGCTGGACTTGATCGGGTTGCAACCCTGCTCAATCACAATGACTTCACTAAGCCCGTTTTCACCGAAGCAGGTGCCGACAACGACAACGACGGTGTGGCTGATAGACACGATTTAGATGCTGATAATGATGGAATAGCCAATATCGACGAGGTGCCGAGTGACCCGTATGGCGACGAGGATGCTGATGGCTATTTTGATTATCTCGATGCTGACTTTAGTGGCTGCGGACCGTTCATCAACAACGTGTGCAGCAACTTCGACTTCGATCTCGATGGCTTTGCTAATCATCTCGATCTCGACTCCGACGGCGATGGCATCCCAGACATTATAGAAGCTGGAGGCATCGATCTTGAGCTAGATGCCCAAGTGGAGTATCCAATCCCCGGCGTGGCAAGCTCGATGATCGATCTGGATAATGACGGCTTTGCTGATGCCCGCGATCACCTAAATGGTATGCGTGCGGCAACTCCTGCAGAGGAAATTACTTCCGGTACGCCCTGGCCCCGCGATGATAGAGACAATGATGGCCTTTTTAATGACCAGGATATTGATGCCGACGGTGATGGTATTGTAGACTTTATTGAAGGTCAGTCCACAGCCTTGTACTACTTCCCTAACTTCTTCGACGGCAACAATAACGGTATAGATAATGCCTTCGACTTCTTGGAGAACAACAACTATGCGGTGGAGCCGATCAACTCCGACTTGAATGACCAGCCGGATTACCTCGATCTCAATTCGGATAACGAGCGCACCAGTGACCTTGCCGAAGGCCATGACTTCAACGGCGACGGCCTGCTCGATACAGGGTGGGAGCCTCTCGGCACGGATGCCGATCAGGATGGCCTCGACGACCGCTACGACCTGCTGGTGCTAGCTACAGATCCGGCTAAGAATGCAAGCAACAACCTCAGCTTTGCAGAGCAATTTCCAAATTTACAGCTGCCGAGTACCACGGAGCTCGATTGGCGTGAGGTGGATTGTGCTCAGCAAGATTGCCAGACGATCAGTACTACCCGCAATTAAGCAAAGCTAATGCTAGTGGGTTTCGCTGACCATCATCACGGTATCGATGAGGTTCTGGCGCACCGTTAGATCGAGGGTGAGCGTGCCGCGAATAGAATCTCGAATCAATTCATCATAACCTTCGGCAGCAAAGTAGTGTCTGCCCAAACCTAGATTGGTGAAGCAGGCTTCGCTGCGAAGACCGGTTTCTATAGCCTCGTCGTACACTTCTAGCATGTTTTGGCGAAAGCCGATATAATCCGAGCTGCTCGAGGCAACGTACACAGTCATGTCTTTTACTGCCAGACCGTGGTGCTGGGGTGCGATGCAGACTGTAGCGCTATAAACGGGTGGGTCGCCGGCGCAAGCGAGAAATGTCAGGCAGCAACTGCACAAGGTGAAAAGCTGTCCGAAATTTGGGATGCGCACAGGAAAGGTGGTGTTGGGTAAATATTGAAATTTCACTTTTACAAACGCTCTGAGCCGTCCCATCTTGCACCGTTGATATTTTACTCCATCCATGAAGCTTATGAAATTTTATATATCCGCCGTGGCGGGAACGCTGCTCATGTTACTTGCTGCATGCACGCCTGAGGCTGACACAATAGCAGAGGCGGCGCACTTTGGTGGCAATACTATGGGTACCACCTACAACATAACGCTTGTAGAAGCAGGTGATCGCGCTCGTGTGCAAAGCTCGGTGGATTCGCTGCTGAAGGTAATCAACGAGGAGGCGAGCACCTACGACCCGAACTCATTGATCAGTCGACTCAATCGTGGTGACACGCTGCGCCTGCCCTTGCTCGAGGATGTGGAGGAGCTTCAACAGCTGCCAGGGGCACATTTGGCTGCGAATTTGACGCTTGCTCGCATGCCCTACGAGCACAGCGGTGGCTTATTTGATCCGACAGTAGGTCCGCTAGCCGAATACTACGGGTTTGGCAGCGCCGGGGAAGATACTTCTCGTATTGACCCCAATCGAGTGGCAGAATTGGTCAAGCTCGTCGGATTTGATAAGGTGGTACAGACGACCACACCAGATGGACAACTGGTCTTCCTGCAAAACATCGGCATGGGGCTCGACTTGTCAGCTATAGCGAAAGGCTACGCCGTAGATCAGGTCGGGGAGCTGCTAGCTAAGGTTTATCATCTCGACCGCTGGCTGGTTGAAATTGGTGGAGAAACCAAGACTGCTGGACTCTCACCACGGGGTACTCCCTGGGTTTTGGCCATTAATGCTCCCGACGAAACGGCTTCTACGCGCGATGTAGAAGTGCTGCTGAGTTTGAGTAACTTGGCGGTGGCGACCAGTGGCAACTACCGCAATGTCCGTATAAAAGGTGGCGAACGCGTGGTCCATACCATCGATCCTCGAACAGGTGCTGCTCGAGCCTCGTCTTTGCTTTCGGCCACTATCATTGCGCCGAGTTGTGCAACTGCGGATGCTTACGCAACGGCTTGTATGGCCGCAGGTGAATTGGCGCCTGAAGTTTTGGCGAAAGCTGACTTGTCTGGCTGCCTCATCTTCGCTGGCACCGAAGGCAGACGCTACGATATTCGCTACATCAACGACTTTCGAAACTCCGTGATCGCCGAAGAAAATTAAAGCCGAGGTATGACCATCAATGAATTAGCTCAAGAGCGTGACCTGGTGTTTTTCGACTTAGAGACTACCGGCCTCAATGTGGTGACGGATCGCATTGTCCAATTCGCGGCAATTAAATATCCAGCAGGAAGCGGCCAGGCTGAGGAGCGTTCGCAACTGATCAATCCGGGTTGTGCTATTCCCGCTGAGGTGACTGCTATTCACGGTATCACGGATGCAGATGTGAGGCAGTCGCCCACCTTTGCAGACTATGCCGATGAGC
The DNA here is from genome assembly GCA_965213735.1 of Saprospiraceae bacterium. Classification (GTDB taxonomy): domain Bacteria; phylum Bacteroidota; class Bacteroidia; order Chitinophagales; family Saprospiraceae; genus CALDTK01. The sequence goes on along the minus strand of CBDCAB010000006.1, from coordinate 1,726,708 downwards.
TGTACGACTGGATAGGTGACGCAGATCTGGCTGGCTACAACCTTGGGCGCTTTGACATCCCGCTGCTCATGGAAGAATTTGGGCGGGTGGGGCTAGCCTTTCGTATCGAGCAGAGGCGGGTCATCGACGTGCAGGAGATATTCTACAAAATGGAGCCACGTACACTTGCAGGAGCCTTTAAGTACTACTGTGGCGAAGAGCTCGAAGGAGCGCACGACGCGCTGATAGATGTGCGAGCAACCACCGCAGTGCTGCAAGGCCAATTAAAAATGTACAATGCCATTGAGCCGTCGGTAGAAGCCCTGCACGCCTTTACGCGGCGACCAGGTCAACTCGACTCAACAAACCGTCTCCGGCTCGACGATAAGGAAGAAGTCGTGTTCAACTTTGGCAAGTACAAAGGGCAGCGCTGCAAAGACGTATTTCGTAAAGAGAAGAGCTATTACCACTGGCTGCAGGATAGAGACTTCAGCATACAGGTGAAGGAAATCACGCGTCAGGTGTGGGAGTCGCTGTAGTCTTATGCGAATACTACTGTTGCTATGTGTGGTGAGCCTCCTCGTATGGGGCTGTGAGGAGGAGCGTGAAGGCTGTCTCGACTACCGGGCGCTAGTGATCGACGTGACCGCGGATGAGCCTTGCGATGACTGCTGTACCTACCCACGCGTGTTGCTGCAGCTCTTGCCTGGGCGCATAACACAAAGTGATACACTGATTTTGAGGACTGGCAGCCAACTGGAGCTAGGTGCTGATACAGCCGAACTGCTGGCGCTACGGTTTTATCTGCATGATATCAAGCTGGTGCGCAGCGACAGTAGCCGCATGTTGTTGCTCGACACGCTGAGTCTTCGCTTTGAGGAGAGGCAAGCGTTTACCACTCAAGAACGCAGCCTGGCGCGAGTAACTGCCGCCGGCGGGTCGACGCTGCAATTGGGCACACTGCTCGAAGACCAAGAGGTAGTAGCCATTGAAGCTTTGGTAGGGGTGCCGCAAGATCTGTCAGCACTCAACTACGAGGTTCAATACAGTGGATCGGTGTTGGCTCCAACTCCCGACAGCCTGCTGGTCGACACAATGAGCACTTTTCTACGTCCGGCAGCTTTCAGTATTCAGCAGGATAGTATCATTATGACCACTGCCTTAACGCAGACCGCTCCTGTGGCTATTCGTTGGAATTTGGCAGAGCCACTCTTGGTAGCCAGCAGTTTCAATTTGGATGTAACGCTGCTCTTGCCAGCTGATGCGCTGCTCGATATTCAGGGAGCTAGTCCGAGCTTAGAAGAATTTACAGCTAAAGTATTAGCACCGGCTCAGGTAATATCTGTACGTGCTGCACGCTGAGCTAATGCGCCACAGAATTTGCCGCTTACAGTACATAGCGAGTACAAAGGGAAACCCTGTGACAACTTCACTTGCCAGCTAACGTTGAGTAGCAACACGCTCAAGCCGCACCATAATGATGTATCGCTACTTATTCTTAGGCGCAATGGCATCGTCAATAGTTGGAATGTCGGCTTGCGACGATGATGATATCGAGCAAAATACTGAAACCTCCACCCTCCAGCTTATGGTGACAGGTAGCGTCAGTGGCGAGGACTTAAATCTAGAATCTCAAACCTATCATACCGCAGAGGCTGCAGAAGGCTATCGCGTCACGCGCACCAGCTTTTATCTGAGCGACATCAGACTCATTCAACTAGCAGATGGTCAGCGACTAGAAACTGCTGTGGGTGATGTGGCTTACTTAGCCTTAGGTCCGGATGGCACTGCCACTACCACCTTTGAGGATGTGCCGCACGGGGAGTACGTAAGCGTCAAATTCAACGTGGGTCTTACAGCCGAGCAGGATGCATCTGATCCGGTGGATTATGCTACGGGTCATCCACTTGCACGCGCGACAGAGTATTGGCGTGATTGGGGAAGCTACATCTTCCTCAAGCTTGAGGGCAAAGCAGATACGCTTGCCAATGGGGTAGCCCGCTACGATACGCCCTTCACTTATCACATAGGTAGATCAGCCGAGCATGCTACTGAAGTTGAAGTTCCCTATAGCCTTATTGTCGAGTCAGCTCAACATGAACTGGGGCTGGTTGTAGACGTTGCTACACTGTTAGGTCTCAACAGTAGTGACCCGTTAAGCATCGTTGGTCGCGCCGATCACGCAAACCAAGCCGCTGCCCGCATAATGGCCAATGTACCTGGCGCGTTTAGTGCGGCCCGCTAAAACCAGTCTTCATGCTTCGACTCGCATTTGCTGCTACCATGTGTTGCGCTTTGTCCTTTACCGGTTGTGTAAAGGATGACGAGGGTAGTGCAGTACCGGCAGAGGGTCGAGACCTAACGCATTTGCCGTACGCACCCGAGCCGTATGAGTATGAGGTGCCGGATCATTTTCCGCGGGTGGTGGAGCCCGACAGCAACTTAGCTACTGTTGCGGGCGTGAGACTTGGGCAGCACTTATTCTTCGATCCGATTTTATCAGTGGATTCGACTGTGAGTTGTGCTACTTGCCACGAACCGGCAAAAGCCTTTACTGATGGCCTCGCTTTAAGTCGCGGAATAGGCCAGACTGACCGTTCGAGTATGTCGCTCGTCAATGTGGGCCTGCAAACGCTTTTCTTCTGGGACGGACGCAGCGGCTCGCTCGAGGAGCAAAGTTTGCATCCTATTGAGGATCCGAATGAAATGGGCGCGATGTGGCCAGACATTGAGCGTCGGCTGCAGGAGCATCCCAGCTATCCTGAACGCTTTCGTGCAGCATTTGGCATAGAGTCGAGCGCGGAGATCGACCGCTACCTCGTGGCTAAAGCATTGGCTCAATTCGAACGCCGCATCATCAGTGGCGATGCGAAGTATGATAAGGTGGTGCACCAGTTGGATGGCATTTTTACAGAGTTGGAAGAAGAGGGTCGACTCCTGTTTTTCGACGAGCCAACCTTCGAGCATCCTGGTTGTGGCCACTGCCACAATGCTCCCTCTTTTGCCGATATCGATGATGCTGGGGGCTTTCGCAACAATGGCTTAGATGCTGTTGATCACCTCGATGGTTTTAGCGATCCGGGTCGCGGTGCCATTACCGGCAACCCCTATGACAACGGCAAGTTTCGCGCGCCCACGCTGCGCAATATTGAATTGACTGCACCTTATATGCACGATGGCCGCTTTGCCACACTCGATGAGGTGCTCGACCATTACGCCAGCGGTGGCCATTACAGTCCTACCCGCGATGTGCAGATTTTGGGCTTCCCGCTCGATGAGAGGCGCCGCGAAGCGCTTAAGGCTTTTTTGCTGACGCTTACCGATCGTGAGGCTTTGGCCGATCCGGCGGTGAATGATCCAAGTTAAAGTCATTCCGGTCTCGCGCTGTATTTAGTGCCCGCTATGTCAGCTTTCGCCAAAACATCCTCTATCGATGATCTCGACGAGTTCGATGCGGAGGTGAGTGAAGCGTTTACTAAGCAGGTCATCAATGTGCTCAACAACATCTACTTCCGGACACGGCTCGTAGGCTTTGATGAATGGGATGAGCGCAACAACCCAGAAGCGCCATTGATTTATGTCAGCAACCACTCGGGCATGGCCTTGCCCTGGGATGCGGTAGCTTTTGTGGCGATGCTCTACGGGCGGTTCGATTATCAATCCGATAAGTCTTTGCGTACGTTAATCACGCCGTTTTTCACACGGGTAGGGCTGCTGGCGATCTATCAGATACCGGGCATTCTCACCCGCTCGGGAGGGATTGAGGCTACGATGCGCAATTTTGAGGCTGCCATGCAGCTTAGGCAGGGACACGTCCTGATTTATCCAGAAGGATTGCGCGGCATAGGTAAGGGCTTTGATCGCCGTTATCAACTTCAGCGGGTAAGCACCTCGGTGGTGCGGATGTCCTTGAAGTACGAGACCGACATCGTACATTTTGCAAGCGTGAATGGCGAATACATTCATCCTTTCGCTTATCGATCAGAATTTCTCAATCGGGTAGGAACGCGGCTACTCAGCCTCCCCTTTTTACCCTTGACCATTTTGCTGCCGCTAATTTTGCTACAGCCTTGGGTTTTCTATATGGCCTTTCCAGCCAATCTCACCTTTGTGCGCAAGTCGAGAATCAAATGGCAGGACCTGTTAGACAAAGCACCACATCTCGCGGGGGAGGAGCGGATACAAGCGATTCGGGATCAGTTGCAGAGCCAACTTCAGCGGGAGCTCGAGGAGGCAGAGGAGGTATACGGGCGAACTCCCTTTGGTTGGCGCTCGTTTTGGCGACAGCTGAGTCGTAACTGGCGCTCTCTACCGCTGTGGCTACCCATTGGCTGGCCCCTGTTGTTCTGGGAGTTTGAGCGGCGCTACAAGGAATCCAAGGAACAGGGTAAAACAGCGGAGAGTACTTCGCTCACGCTTACGGGCACCTCGATATTTCGCATCTTGCTACAGCAGCCTTCACTGCTGGCTTACTACCTACCCATTATAGGCTGGATTCCGATTTTGCTGTGGAGTCAGCGCTTATCAGGGCCGAAAGCACGAAAAATTTGATAGCTTCCAAGGCGCATTAGCCGCCCAGCCGTTCACAAGCGGCTCTTTCGTGACCTCGCTAAAGTCTAGCGATTTTGGGTGCTTGAGCACGAAAATGAGGTAAAATTCGCTTGAATCGCCGCTAAAGATGATTCACAATACCCTATTTTTGTACCCGTCAAAACGTGTTTTCGCACCTCATCTTTGGGCTATCGCCACAACGGTGGCCACCAACACGAGGATATGTTCATGGGATTATAGTTTGTAAAGTTAGTCGGGTCAATGGCCCGACTAGCTTTCCAAATATCGCTTCGGCGGCTATGTCTCGGTGGACTTCACGATACATTGTTCATGGGATTATAATTTGTTAACGCCAGGTCGGGTTGGGGAACCAACTCGACCTGTTGTTTTTTTAGCCATAGCTGTCCAAGATCCACTTCGCCGTAGCTCATGTTTTACGCTACCGCCTCACAGGTATTTCTGCTTTTCGATGCTACAAATCGAACCTTTGTGCGGTTATACCGACAACATCGAGTCTCTTTGCCAGCGCGATCAACTCCATAATGATTTGTGTCGCGCAAAGCAAATTTGTCTGGCTAACATGTTTAGGGTACACCTGCCCCATTATGGTGTAGTCGCGTGCGAGACATTGACTTACAGAGTAGCTTTGATGTTCATGTGTTCTTCACCCTCTTAAGGGATTCACGTCCCACACTACTTTCGACAGTCAAACCAATCACCCATGAAATTAACTCTACTCCGCCCAGGAGTTATGGTGCTAGCTCTAGTTGCTTTTTGTTGCAGCTCAGTACTTGCCCAACTCAATGTCTCCATCTCTGTATCCAATCCCACCTGCGCAGGCTTTACTAACGGCACTGCAACCGCAACGGTAAGTGGTGGTAGCGGTAATTACACCTACGCCTGGTCTAACGGTCAGGCTGGTCAAACCACTTTCGGAATATCTAGTGGTCCCATCAGTGTCACCGTCACCGACGACCTCGGTCGCACCGGTACACGCTCTGCAACTGTACAAGCTCCACCCCCACTCGTAGGCACCTTTACCCAAGGCGGCCCTACCTGTGCAATGACCGATGCTGCTACCATATCAGTATCTGGCGGCGCAGCTCCGTACACCTATGCCTGGCGCAACAACCCCTCCACGAGCGCATCAGCTAGCAACCTCGGCTTTGGTACATCATGTGTTGACGTCACTGACGCCAATGGCTGTGATGCCACCTTCTGCATTACCCCGCAGCAACCGCTCATGGTAGAACTCGAAACTATCGATCCTCTCTGCGCAGGTGGTTGTGATGCCGTAGTAATCGCTATAGTAAGTGGAGGTGTCCAACCGGTGACCTACCAGTGGGACAATGGCCATAACGGAGCTGTCAACGACATGCTCATCGCTGGTACCTACTGTGTCACCGTCACGGATGCTGCTGGTTGCAGCGTCAATAAGTGCGCAACTGTAGGGCAGCCCGCCAACTTCAACATCAGCTTCAACACAACTGATCCTGATTGCGGTGGCTCAAACGGTTCAATCAGCGCTACTGCAACTGGCGGCACTGCTCCATATACCTACAGCTACAATACCGGTGCTACTACTGCCTCGCTCAACAACTTGAGTGAAGGTACATACACCCTGACCGTCACCGACGCAAACGGTTGCAGCACGCAAGAGTCAGTATCCCTTACTGGTAGCAACCTCATCGTGTCTGTTATACCTAATTCACCACCTTGTGGCGCTGGCCCTAACGGATCAGCTACGGCTAACGTGAGTGGTGGAACTGCTCCATTTACCTATAGCTGGAGCACCGGAACTACTTCCGCTACAGCTGGCAACCTGCTGCCTGGTAGCTACACTGTTACTGTTACAGACGCCAACGGCTGTACTGGCACTGCAAGCACTACTATAAATGCTGGCTCTGTTCTTTCGGTTACTGCTACCAGCACCAACCAGCTCTGCACTGGCTCCAATGATGGCTCTGCCAGTGCCAACGTGAGCGGTGGCTCAGCACCTTATACCTACAGCTGGAGCAACGGCGCTAGCGATGCAACCATCGATCAACTTGCCCCAGGCAACTACACCGTAATGGTATCCGATGCTAATGGTTGCACTGGCTCAGCAGCCGTAAGCATTACCGCAGCTGTGAGCCTAACCTGCTCAGTAACTGTCGTCAATGAGATCAGCATCGCTGGTGCAGATGATGGTCAACTGACAGCTCAGTTTACTGGTGGCGTAGCGCCATACCAAGTTAGCTGGTCTACAGGAGCTGCTACCCAAACCCTTAGCAACCTCGGCCCAGGTACCTATTCAGCCACTGTCACTGATGCCAATGGTTGTACTACTACCTGCTCTGCTACACTCGTGCAGCCAGTCACCATTCTCGGTAAGATCGGAGACTTTGTCTTTCGCGACCTCAACCGTGACGGTCAGCAGGATCCAGGTGAGCCTGGCGTTCGTGGTATTCGGGTAGAGTTAATTTACCCAGACGGATCGAGGAGTCCCACCTTCACCACAGGTGCTGATGGCCTCTACTGCTTCGGCGATTTGCTTCCTGGTGATTACCAGGTGGAGTTCGAAATCAAGTTGGGTGATGATGTATTCACCCTTGCTAATGTTGGCAACGACGCAACTGACTCCGATGCCATTCCTGGCAGCAAGCCTCAAATAGGCACTACAGGAATCATCACTATCTCTAGTGGTGACACCATCCTCACAGTCGATGCCGGTGTCTTCGATGCTTGTATCCCTGTAAATCCAGGAATGATCATGGCTACCGACAACACCGTCTGTGGTGTTGGCGCTATACCAGGTCCTATCACGAGCACAGTACCAGCGACTTCGACCGGTGCTATTCGCTACCTGTGGATGGTCAACACGACTAATGATCCCAACTTCGCGAATTGGTCACCTGCTCCTGGCGTCAACAACCAAGCTAGCTACCAACCAGGTCCGATTAGCGAGCGTCTCTTCTTCGCTCGTTGTGCCTTTGGTCTCAACTGCTCAGTACCTGTAGAAACCAATGTGGTTTCGATAACGCCAGGCAATACAGCTCGCGCCATCATTGACGGACCTACCTCTGTCTGCGCCGGCGACGCCTACACTTTCAATGCCGTCAACCCTGGTGGAGGTGCTTCCTTCATGTGGGACTTCGGACCGAGCGCAACGCCTGGTACCTCAACTCGCCGCAATGTCTCGGTAACCTGGAGTGTCTTCGGCCAGCGCAACGTAACGCTTCAAGTTAATGCAGGTGGCTGCGAAACTTTTGCTACTCAGCGCGTGACGATCAGCAACTGCCTAGCTCCACGTGCTTTCCCTGTCAATACAAAAGTAACTGTCAACAACACTGTCGAGCTCGACTGGGCAATGGCTGAGGATCTCGATCCTGGTATCTATCGCGTAGAGCGTTCTTTCGATGGAGGTGTTTCCTACGATGAGATCGGCACCGTTGCCATCAAGGAAAGCCGTTCACGTCAGACTTACGACTTCACAGATGCAGCTCCGAAGAAAGGCTACAACGTCTACCGCGTATGCCGCATACTCGAAGCGGGCGACACCTACTTCAGTGAGCCAGCTAGCGCATCCTTCCTCCAAGAGAAGGTAGAGCTGTTTGCTTATCCGAACCCAGTCGTGGATAATGTCACTATTGAGCGTTTTGAGTACGTCGATGAGACACGTACTGTAGAAGTGGTTGACCAGAGCGGTCGTGTACTACGCACTATCACCTTCCCAGCAGGTGAGCGTATCATCAACGTTGGTCTTGAGGAAGCTCCTCTCGGTCAGCTGCATGTGCGCATGAATTCACCAGAAGGTGTGGTAGGAAGTCTGTCGATACTTAAGCAGTAGCGCCCAGACGCACTGCTTGATTTGGAGCCCGATACCGGTTGGTGTCGGGCTTCTTTTTGTCTGACCTTGTGGTGGCGGGGCTCGGTGCTCGGTATTTAATCCCGGATCGTGCACGGACTAGTCATAGAAGGGGCCCTATAGGAGTTGTTTATAGAGGCTTATGCACAATGTGGGTTGCAGTCAGCGTGGGCCGCTCAGGTCCGGCGGGTATGGGAGCAACTCAGCGCTGTAATGCCTATGCGCAGCGTCTAGCCGCTACGAGCGTGATACCCTGGGCTAGACCAGTCACAGCCATGGCGTTACTGCACGGGAGCTCGCTCAGCTTTCTCCCAATTGACACTTTGCTCCTGCTTGAGCAAGCGTGCGAAACCTTTATAGACAGCAAGGTTCATCATAGTGAAATACATGGGCACGAACAGCAACTTGAAACGTATCTCTTTGCGCTCGAATAAATAGCCAAGCACAGCCAGTACGTAAAATAGCACTTGACCGATCAGGAGCAGCGTGTAGATACCCCCACGATCAGCCGCAAGAGCAACGTTGAGCAGGAAAATGATCGGGAGTAGGAGAGGACCTAGAGTCCAGCGGAGTAAGCGGTGACCGACATATTGAAAGGTCAGCTTCCAATCGCGAAAAGGATTGAGAAGTCCAGTCAACATAGCTGCGGCTTGTAGTCCTCCTGCGGCAATTCGCACTTTGCGCTTCATCTCCTCCTTGACGTTGGCGCTCGAGGTCTCCTCTGCGTACGCATCGGGCGCATAAGCGACTCGGTAGCCCTGTTCGCACAGCTTCATGGTTGAATAGAAGTCTTCCACGAGCGTGCCTGGAGGTACCTCTGGAATTAGGCTGCGGCGTATGCTAAACAACTCGCCCGCAGCTCCAACGACAGTGTGAAACTCGCTGTCCCAGCGCTTCAGGGTAGACTCGAAGCGCCAGTAGAGACCTTCCCCTGCGCCGGCTGCAGCATCTACTGCCTTTTGCATGATGCGCTTCTCGCCGGCCACCGCTGCTACACGAGGATCTTTGTAATGGCGCACGATGTTGTGGATAGCCTCAGGATTGAGGTAGGTATTGGCATCGGTAAATACGACGATTGGCGCTGTCACCTGCGGCAGAATGCGCTCTATAGCTGCCTGCTTTCCACTCCGGCCATCCTTGTGCTCGACGCGCAGTCGGAACTGCTCTCCCATATCGTACGCTCGCGCCAATGATGTCGTCGCGTCGGTACTTCCATCGGTAATCACGTAGACGGTCAGCTTGCTAGCTGGATACTGAAGTGCTTTTGTGTCATCGAGCTTCTCAATGATGAAGTCTTGCTCATTCCATGCGGCGATGAGCAGAGCCACTTCGGGAGCATCTTCTGCTGTGTAGCGTGCTGGAGCCTGGTGTGCACGTGCCCAGCGAAATCGGCGCAGCACCCACAGGTTGATTCCATAGCCAAAGTAGCTGTAGAAGACTACCGCGATTGCTAGCCAGAAAATCAGGACCATGGGTTCGAGGGGTTCAGAGCGAGGTGTAGACACACCTTCGCGTAAGCTTTTGCAAAGACTTCGCCACAAGATGTGAATATGCCCTGAATATGGTAGTTATTGGTGCACAACAGCAGGTCCTGTGGCGGGACATTAGATTAGCAGAATATCCATACATCCAAGCATGCTGTTACAAGTTTAAGAGGCAAAATTATTCGTTAATCCTTCGCGAAGCAGATGTGAATTCTGCTAATCTACCTCAAAAATAATTGTCTACCTCGAACATGGTAGAAGCTTCGCTGTTTCATGCTAAAGCGTTAGTTTTCAGGAAACTAGAAACCTTCTCTTGCTGACACACAACTGTACAATACCTAATCCTGGGGATGCGAAATCTTAAGCGCAACCAGCGTTATACCATTAGTTTTGAGCTACCAGACCCGTTATAATCCCAAACCGCACACAGTCTGGCAAAAACTCGGAAAACACTCAGGTGTTTAACGAACTTTTTTTGCCTGTGAGCAGATGAACAAGACCATGCAACACACACACAACACACCACTTTTGCTAGTGGTAGAGGACCATGCGGTTTTCCGCAAGTTTCTCTATTCCTGGCTCACGCGTTTTTATCGCGTCCAAGCAGTTCGCGATGGATTTGAGGCACTAAAATGGCTGCAGGCCGGGAATGTCCCCGATGCAGTCTTACTCGATATGGAGATGCCTCGCCTCGATGGCTACCAATTCCTGCGCAACATTCGCTACTCCGGCATCTTCAGTGAAGTGCCCGTAATCGCACTTACAGGCGACCGCCACGAGGTGGTCGCACAGCGTTGTGCAGGTTTTCGCCTGGCCAACATATTTGCTAAACCTTACAAGCCCAGCCTGCTGCTCGACGCTATCAAGGCTGTGCTCCACAAGCAGCCCGCAAGACTGGCTGCCTAACGTTTTCCTTCATCAAAACCAATCAATTCTAAACAACCACGAACAAACACGCCCCTCAGAATTCAGTTAGCATGAACCTTCAAGAAGTACTCGCACAAGAGGCTGAAGTCGTTGTCATCGGTCTCAGTGGCCGCTACGACGAGGCTTTGCGCGACTACGATGCTGCGGACGCGTACGATGTACATCCCTTCGAAACCACTTACCAAGCGTTTCGATACCTTCAAGAGGACGTGCAAGACATCCAGGCTATCGTCTGTGACGTCACCACACTTTCTAAGGAAGGCTTCCTATTTGTACATAATGTTCGTCGTGAGGCGCGCATCAGCGATTTGCCAATAATAGCCATTGATCGGCGTGGCGCCTACGATGCGCCCAGCGTGCTCCAGCATGGCATCGATGATTGCTATGTAGCACCCGTCAGTTGGGAAGTTCTCCGTGAGCGCATCCACCAGATTCGCGCCTACCGGGCACTGTTAGCAACCGACAACTCTTCGCACAATAGCGAGGATATTTTCAAAATTCCAACGGGTAAGCGGATCTTCGATATCGTCTTCTCGCTACTCGCGATCATCGCGTTCGGTCTGCCCATGCTGGCTATTACAGCCGCCATTTACCTGACTTCAAAAGGTCCGATTCTATATCGCTCCGAAAGGATTGGCACTGGCTATGAGGAGTTCGAGTTTCTCAAGTTTCGCTCGATGATAGAAGATGCTGACCAGAAGGTTGATCAGCTGCGTGAGCTCAATCAGTATGGAACCGAGGGTGCATTCTTTAAAGTAAAAGACGATCCGCGCGTCACCTGGATTGGCCGCCTCATTCGTAATACTTCACTCGACGAGTTACCGCAACTCTTCAATGTGTTACGTGGCGACATGAGTATTGTCGGCAATCGCCCGCTGCCCCTCGCTGAGGCTGAAGTACTTACCAGCGAAGAGTGGAGCGAGCGCTTCTTAGCACCAGCTGGCATCACAGGTAAGTGGCAAACCAGCGGTCGCGGCAAAGACACGATGAGCACCGAAGCGCGAATGGCACTCGACATTGAGTACGCCCGCACCTACAGTGCCTTCGAGGATCTTAAGATTCTGTTTAAGACCTTGGGCGCCATGAAGCAGCAGGCCAATGTTTGATCGTCCCAGCGTCGCGATCATCTCGGTTAACTATAACCAGACCGAGTTCACTCTGGAAATGTTAGCGAGTCTGCAAGCGGCAGGCCTCCATGAGTGGTGCGAAGTCTGGGTAGTTGATAATGCTAGTGAAGTGGACGGCTCATCTGTTTTGGCGAAAGCCTACCCATGGGTCAATACGCTGCGCTCAGAGAAGAACACGGGCTTTGCGGGTGGCAACAACCTCGCTATTCGTCGCACCCGAGCCGATTATGTCTTCCTGCTTAACAATGATGCACTCATCGATGTCGGTGTCCTGGAAGGATTGCTTAGCCGCTTTCGCCAAAACCCATCTCTTGGTGCACTAAGTCCCGTCATCTATGACTATCCGCAACGTGCGGATAAGCCCACAATCCAGTATGCAGGCGCTAGCGCTGTAAGTACACTAACTGGCCGCAACACGACGCGACTTCGCGGTGCAGCGGCTGGTATGCAAGGTGAAGGCTTGCAGGCGGTTGCCTATGCTCACGGAGCAGCAATGCTGGTGAGTCGAGCTGCCCTGAATGCAGCAGGTCTAATGGATGAGAGCTATTTTCTTTACTACGAAGAACTCGACTGGTGCGATCGCATCAGAAATGCCGGCTTCGTAATTGCCCTCGATGCCGATAGAGCTATTTGGCACCGCGAGAGCGTGAGCACCGGCACCGACTCCGCATTCAAAGTGTATTGGATAAATCGCTCGCGAATCCTCTACATGAGAAGGAACAAAACTGCGCTTGCGGCTTTGACGTTTAGACTGTTTTACCTCTTGGTGGTACTGCCTCTACATGGCCTTCGCCACTTGCTCGCTGGGCGGCGCCAACACGCTGTAGCGCTCTACAATGCGCTCGCTGATCAGCCACCTTTGCCCAACGTTCAGCAAACTTCTGCCCCCACGTTCACCGCCGCAAAGGCGTAGACACCCGATCTCACACAATCGACACACACAGATGGCAGTACTGATGTACACGCTCGTAGCTCTTGCGGCTGCTTGCACATTTTTCTTACTACTTCCGTTTTTCACCACGCTGGCCACAGCGCTTCGTGGCAAAGAGGCAAAGCATGCTCAGGATGCGCAAGGGTTCATCGACTTTGGCGTCGTCATTACTGCCTACCGCAACGCCGAAATTACTCGACCACTTATAGAAAGTCTGCTGAGGCAAAGCCACCAGCGCTTCACTATCTATCTAGTAGCTGATAACTGTCCTGATGTCGAGTTCAGCTTTGCCGATGAGCGAGTGGTAATTCTCGAGCCGCGCCCTTCGCTCAACCTCAAAGCCAAGTCTCTCATCCACGCGATGGAGCAGTTCGTGCGCCCACACGATTATGTGGTGGTCTGCGATGCCGACAATCTGGCTCACCCCAATTTCCTCCAGGAACTCAACGCCTATGCTCAGGCCGGCTATCTCGCAATTCAGGGGCAACGCACAGCTAAAAACATCGATTCGCCCATCGCCGCTGCAGATGCTGTTGGAGAATTCTATAAAAACTTCATTGAGCGTTATGGTGCCTACAGACTCGGATCGAGTGCCGTAATCTCTGGATCAGGAATGGCCGTAGAACGCGAACTGTACTGGGCTTACCTGCATGGAGAGGACATTACAGCAGGCAAAGAAAAATGGAAGAAAATGCTGCAGGAGGATAAAATTCTGCAAAACTTCCTGCTGCGATCCAAACACAAAATTGCGTACGCTTGGGATGCCATCATTTTTGATGAAAAGGTTAGTGATGGTGCATCAGTTGAGACGCAGCGAAGCCGCTGGTTGTATAGTTACTTCCAAAATATCCCCAACTCGCTTGGTATTCTGCGGCGGGGCCTGCTTGGGATGAGCTGGAATCAGCTTTTCTTTGGATTAGTCACTATCGCGCCACCACTGTTCATTCAAGTAGGAGTGAGTTTTATACTCGCTGCTCTTTGTCTCGGGCTTGGCTTAGGTTTTGGCGAAAGCTTGCTGACTACTGCTGGCATTACCACTTTCACTGCACTTGGAATATTTGCGCTCAACGTGCTCTGGACGCTCTACCTCAGTCGCGCACCGCAGGCGCTATGGGCCAATCTGTACGGCGTGCCGCTCTTCATTGCTCGCCAGTTTACAGCGCTGCTCCGCATGGGCAATCCCAACAAGAATTTTAAGCATACCGAGCACAAGGTGAACGTGAGCATCGATGAAGTCTTGGGGCAATAGCGCATGAACCGCACTTCATGGCTACTGCTGGGTCTACTGCTCGCCACATTGGCAGCTGGGCTGTGGGCAGTGAATCGGCTAGGTGGTTGGCGCTACACCGCGCATCGCCTTTACACCAATGAGGCTTGGCCCACTTACACGCAGCGCTTGAGTCAACTGGATATGTTACCCATAGAAAGTGGAGCAATTGTACTGATAGGCGACAGCTATATCGCGCAGGGGCTGTGGCACGAACTGCTACCTAATCATCGAATTTACAATCGCGGCATACCCGGTGAGGGCATCGCAGGCTTAGTAGCTTATAGCAAGCAGCTTAACCTGCGTGAGGCAGCCGCAATCATCGTCCAAATTGGTACCAACGACTTACTCTTTCAGCCGGCGGGAGAGATTATCGAAGCTTATACTGGACTAGTGGAAAAAGTCTTGCTGCCAACACAAGCCCCCGTTATACTCTGCACGCTGCCAGGCGTCAACAACGAGGTGCGGTGGACGGGAATCCAAGAAAGCGATGTCGTGCTGCTCAACCAAGCTCTCAAAGAACTAGCGAGCCGCCACGCCAGCTTGCATGTGCTCGAACTCGATGAGCTGCTTGGTAGTGAAGGTGGCCGCCTAGCTGCTGACCTTACCGATGATGGTGTGCACCTACGCGGGCCTGGCTATCAGCGCTGGGCCGAGGCAATCGAGCAAAGGCTCGCTACCCGATAAGGTGTAGACGCCTACCTTGCCCGCGGTACGAATTTTGCCACTAGTGGAGCCTCAGCGCCCATGGTCTTCAACTCCCTCGATTTCTTCCTGTTTGCAGCAGTGTTTTTCCCACTGTACTTCGCGCTGCGGGGTAGGGCAAGGCTGTGGCTGAGCCTCATAGCGAGTTATGTTTTCTATGGCGCGTGGGACTGGCGGTTTCTCGCCCTCATCGTCACCAGTACCCTCATTGACTATTACCTCGGGCTTTCGCTCGAGGATGAGCAAAATGAAACGCGGCGTAAGCGTCTGCTCCAGCTGAGCCTCATCGCAAATTTGGGCTTTCTCGCTTTCTTCAAATACTTCAACTTCTTCATCGAATCCGCTACTGCAGGTCTGCAAGGCCTCGGCTACGACGGCTCGCTGAGCACGCTCAACATCATCTTACCTGTAGGAATATCCTTCTACACCTTTCAGTCGATGAGCTATTCCATCGACGTGTACCGAAGGCAGATTCCAGTTGAGCGCAATTTGCTGCGCTTTGCCACCTTCATCGCCTTTTTTCCGCAGCTGGTGGCTGGCCCAATCGTGCGGGCCAGTGATTTTTTGCCCCAATTTGCCAAGGACCGAGAGTTTGAGTGGACGCGCTTTCAGGTAGGCCTGGGGCAGGTGATATGGGGCTTTTTCAAAAAAGTTGCTATAGCGGATAGCATCGCGCCTTTCGTCGATCAAGTATGGGCATCGCCGGGCACTTTCGGAGCACTACACCTGCTTATCGGCGTGGTCTTTTATTCGTTTCAGATATACTGCGACTTCTCTGGCTATTCCGATATTGCTATAGGGTTGGCCCGCATCATGGGCTTTGATTTTCCGAAGAACTTCAACAAACCATATTTCTCTCAAAACTTCTCCGAGTTTTGGCAGCGCTGGCACATTTCGCTATCGGGCTGGTTGCGCGATTACCTCTACATACCACTCGGAGGCTCCCGCGGCTCGAAATGGTTTACCTGGCGCAATCTCATGATCACGATGCTACTTGGCGGCCTCTGGCACGGGGCTGCGTGGGTGTTTGTATTCTGGGGATTTTTGCACGGTAGCTACCAGGTGGTGGGGCGGGTGCTAAGTCCCTACTGGCAAAAATTCTGGTCGGCTATTCGCGCACCCGCATGGGTTCAGGTGCCTATAAATGTGGCTATCGTCTATGCCCTTACCTGCTTCGCCTGGATCTACTTTCGGGCGGGTGCACCAGGCATTGCCATGGCCGATCAACTTCCTGTGGCACACGCCATTATCGGCGGCATCTTCTCGTCGGAAGGCTGGTCGTTTAATGCTGTCATCAACAAGTTTATCATTATCAAAGGTTGCTTACTGATTGCCATGTTGCTCATCGTCGAGCTTATTGATGAGGTGCAGCCGATGTGGCAACTCGTCGAACAACGGCCCGTATTTCGCATCGCCAGCTTTGCCTCCTTGCTATGGGTGATTGCATTGTTTGGCGTATTCTCCGCTTCGGCATTCATTTATTTCCAATTCTAGCGCATGAAGAAATGGTTATGGATACCGGCAGTTTTACTTCTTGCTTTTGCGGGTGATCGATTATTCGCACTCGCATTGCGTCAATTTGCAGATGATGCAGATTTCCGCTACTCACGGATGTATACGGGTAGAGGAGAGGCGGAAATAGTTTTGCTGGGCAACAGTCGTGGACTTAATTTCTATCAGCCCATTCTCGAGGAGCTTACTGACAGATCGACCCTTAATTTGAGTTATAACGCTATGCCTGTCGACCTTGGCGCGGCTCTACTCGCGGATTACTTGGATGCATATGGTGCTCCAGAAGATTTGGTAATTGACGTGACTCTGCTCGATCGCGACAATGTCGAACTCATCCGCGAATTTCGTGTGTATGCTCAGTACAGTCAGCGTATCGATAGTTTGCTGCGGCTCCACGACCCCGCTATTCATGGTGGAACAGTGCTTTCGCACCTCACGCGCTACGGTGGTGAAGTGGCGCAGCGGATGTTTTATTATAATTTCAAATCGGACTTCGATTGGATGGTCGATCGTCAGATCAGCCCTTCACTTGCGGCGGCGGCCACAGGACTAGAGCCTTACCGCAATGCCTATACGCTTACCCGTGTGCGTGCGCTTGCTGAAGTGACCAAACAATTTGCCGATGCAGGTACGCGGGTGCATTACGTGATTAATCCTTATTATCCAGCTTTCGCCAAAACAATTGGTAATTTAGATTCCCTGTCTAACGATGTTCGTACAGCGACAGGAGTGCCCGTATTAGATTACTCCCGCAGCATTACAGGCGATGAAAATTTCGGTGACTACCAGCACCTCAACAAGGAAGGCGTGGCTATCTACATGGAGCGACTCGTGCGCGATCTAAAGCTGTAACTACTTATCGGCTTATCAGCTTATCGGATTAGCGAGAGTGCTTTAGCCACCTCGGGAGTTGGCAGTTGGCACACGCGATTTTCGCAAACGTAAATCATGGTCTGCCCTTCTTGCAGCTTGCCTTCGAGTAGCTCGAGGTCTTGCTCGGTGTCGCCGCCCACAAACACTGCTTGTGGCAGCAGTTGACGCGCCATCGCTAGTCGTTTGGCACGAGCATCAGGACCAACTATGGCTACCTCGTAGCGGCGGTTGGCCAGCAGGGTGTGCACCTCTAGCCAGCGCGACCAGTAGGCGGGTTGTTGCACTGCTGCAAGACTCGGCAATACTGTCGCAGCCATGGCTTCTGCACGCTCCACATAATCTTCGCGGCCGAGTATGCTGCCGAGGGTGAGGAGGTTGTGCGCCATCACCGAGTTTGAGCTTGGGATAACATTATCTGAGTCTTCCACCCGCCGCGCCACGAGTGCTGGGTCTAAGTCAGATGTGTAATACAGCAGCGCACCCTCGGGATTGGAGAAATGAGCGAGTGCGTAGTCGACGAGTTGCGTGGCTTTATCGAGCCAGTGTTTGTCGAAGTTGCTTTGGTAGAGGGCGAGGTAGGCGTCGGCGAGGTTGGCGTAGTCGTCGAGAAAAGCATTGATGTGCGTTTTGCCCTTCGCGTGTGTGCGCAGCAGTCGGCCGTCGCTTTGCAAAAATGTTTCTTCTACGGCGCGGGCGGCTCGTGCGGCCATGTTGAGGTAGTCATGTTTGCCAGTTGCGAGGTATGCGTCGGCCAAACCTTTGATCATCAGCCCATTCCAGCTCACTAAGATTTTATCGTCGAGTCCTGGGCGGATACGTTTATCGCGTGCTGCCATGAGTTTCTTGTCAGCTTTCGCCAAAACCTGTTGTAAGGCTTCGGGGGTCATCTTGAGTTTTGCCGAAAGGCGCACCCAATCCCCCTGCCGATGTAAAATGTTGACGCCATGCTCCCAGTTGCCTCGCTTGCTGACATCATAGACGACTTCATAAGCCTTCAGCTCCTCTGGCGTGAGCAGTTGAGCTAATTCATCGTGTGTCCAGACGTAAAATTTGCCTTCTTCGCCTTCGCTATCTGCATCGAGGCTCGAATAGAAGGTGCCGCTGGGACTAGTGAGTTCGCGCTCGATAAATGCGATGGTATGATGAATGAGATCTGCATATTCTTCTCGCTCAGACATGCGGTAGGCGCGGCTGTACAAACTCAAGAGCTGCCCATTGTCGTACAGCATTTTTTCGAAGTGCGGGGCGTGCCAGGCGGCATCGGTGGAGTAGCGCGCAAAGCCTCCCCCCAACTGATCGAAAATACCGCCACGGGCCATTGCATCCAAGCCTTCAAAGACGACGTCTAGCCGAGTGGAGTCTTGCGAGACAGCAGCCTCCGTAAGCATGAAGTGATAAATCACCGGCATCGGAAACTTCGGAGCTCCAGCTAAGCCACCGTACTTGCTGTCGCTCAACATCACGATGCGTTGGCTATTGAGGCGCGGCAACTCAGCATCGAAGCCTTGCATGTCGGGCAATGGCGGCTGCGCACTCGAAGTAGCTAGCTGTTGCTCCACCTGGCGCGCGTAGGCTTCTAGCTTCTCGGGTTCTTTAGCGCGTAAATCCGTGAAATATTCGAGAATTTCGATCCACTTTTTCTTGGGGAAATAGGTGCCTGCCCAGATGGGCCGACCGTCGGGTAAGGCGATAGCATTGAGTGGCCAGCCGCAGCTGCCTCCGCTGGTGAGGTGGCAGGCCGTCATGTAGACATCGTCGACGTCCGGCCGCTCTTCACGATCAACCTTCACCGGCACGAAATTCTCGTTCATCACGGCGGCGACTGTCGAGTCTTCAAAGCTTTCGCGCTCCATGACATGGCACCAGTGACAGGCAGCATAGCCGATGGAAATGATCATTAATTTGTCGGTGGCCTGGGCTTTGGCGAGAGCTGTCTGCCCCCACGGATGCCAGTCTACAGGGTTGTGTGCATGCTGGAGCAGGTAGGGGCTGGTCTCGTCGGCAAGGGCATTGGTGTGTTGCGGCATAGGTGTTTGGGCGTGACAGGCTGAGAGAACGACAATAAGTACCGTATTGATGATTTGACGGAGCATGGGGTAAGGTAACCTTCGGCATGTCTAGGCCGGCCCTCTGATGAGCGCATGCCTTAGATATAGAACTAATGCCCGCACGCGCGGTAGCTCAGTGTCTTTTCTGGCATCCCTGGTTTTAGCTGAAGCCTAGAACCTACGTCAACAAGCCATAGCTGCTCTCGGACTTGCATCCAAGCGTCTCTCAGCGCTACTTCTGACTTAGCATACCGGGCTCCACCTTGAGGTAAGAGTCTTATCTTCTCGTGACTCTCGGCCGCCAGCATGCTGGCTGAACTACATTATACATGGGCTTGTGCGCTAAACGGTCACGTCGCTCCACTGCGGCTGAGCCTTTATGCCACCGAGGCGCCTCAACTCGGCACTGTTAGCCTCACATGAACAGTGAGCCATGATCTAGTAGTCACCTAGGCACTCCTTAGTTTCTTGTCGGTGCTGACCAGTAGGCACAGGTAGGTTTCGACGCTGGCATATTGAATTAGTGACCGGTAAGCAAGCACCGTGGGGATAGAGGCTGCGAGCCAAATCAGTACCACAGCGACGTGATAGCGGTGGAGGCCAGCTGGCATTCAGTGTGCCTGTACCAAAATGTAGTATAAAAGCCTTTCTATTCGCAGCGCCCAAAATTACAGCTGAGCATTTGTGAGGAGGACCAGAATGTTATCCCAGCTGAATATTGTAAAAAGGAGTTGAAAAGCCGCTATTCTATGGTGAAACCTCAAGATTATAATGTTTCGGGTGCAAGTAGTATTTCACTATTAGAAAATCTCGTCGGCAGAACGTCACGGAGGTGTTCTGTTACAGAAGCGCCACGCAGTCAATCAAGGCTAAAGTGTCAAAGTCAAGCTGATAGTGCTCGTGCAATTGAGTCGCGCACCACTTTGATTTTTCACCACTTGATTGCGTTTCCTCAACATTCGCTTACGATTAGGTTTGAGCCATAACTCCCTGACCTCTCCCGATCCCGTATATGAACATCTTTGACACGCACCGTCAGATCATCAGCGAATATCGATCCTATCTGGAGAGCTTCATCTACGTCCAGGATGAGGCAATAGCCGCTCATATTGAAGAGGCCCTCGAAACAGGCAAGCTATTTCCAGATCCGCTTATTCAATTCAATCCCAGCTTCGCCTACGGGCCTACCCTTAGCGCACTCGTTGAGGAAGGTTTGCTCCACCCGAAGCTCAATGACATCTTCCGTGGGTTCGAATTGTACGAGCATCAGGTAGAGGCACTTCGGATCGGGACGGCAGGTCAAGACTTTATCGTCACCTCCGGCACAGGTTCGGGCAAGTCCCTGACCTACATCGGAACCATTTTCGACCGCATCCTCCGGGCAAAGGCCAAGGGTACTTACCGGACAGGCATCAAGGCCATAATTGTCTACCCGATGAACGCGCTGATCAACTCCCAAACTGAGGAGTTCCGCAAGTACCAGCGCAACTACCTCGAGCAGCGAGCGCCTGCCTCTTTAGATCGAGTGGAGCTTTACCAGCTCACGCTCGAAGAGCAGGTCGCCAAGCTTGAGCGTGTCAAGGAAGTCGAGCTGCCTTCGTACTCAGAACTCAGCAAGCGACTACGCTACGAGCGGGAGGGGCTAGCGGCATCTGAGGCGGCTTTTGATGAGGCGTTGCAGGCTTTCGCTAAAACCACTAACGTATGAATTCTACATATACAGTACCAGCGGAACCGGAAAGAATACCCCCTTCTGATCGGCAGACTCTCATCAGCATCGTCGAAGCGCCGGGAAGAAAGGGTCTCCGTGACCTCCTTTACCGCGGTAACGCACTTCGGAATTGGATCAACGAAGACAAGAGCCGAATCAATGACGAAACCCGCCTCGAGTTCTTCGCACTCAACGTCATGGGCAACGAGAGCATGCAGGAGGGTGAGCAAGGCTTGCCTGGGTACTTCCAGCCTTCTATGCAAATGGACGGCATGGAGAGTCCCGGGCGCGACGTACCGTCATCGGAGGCGCTAGCCTACTGGGAGCACCGAAGCCAGACCTCGAAGCTGCCGCAACTCCGGGCGCGGTATACCGATCTCGTCATCGACTTCTCAGAGCGGATTACTGGCAAGGCCCCCCACAATGAGCTTCGCCAGCGATACATCCGCGCAGTCCTAGACGCAGCCGCTGAAGCGGACGTTGACAGCTGGTACGCTACACACGTCCTACTCCGACGCGCATTGGTGCACGCGCATGCGCTCAAGCGGAAGGCGCCGTGGGCTGAACTCGCTGCGGCCGTATTACACGTGGACTGCGTAGCAGAAGCCAAACGAAGCCACCTTCCGACATTCAGTCTGGAACTCCTCAGGCATCGTTACATCAAGATCGATAAGGATACGCGACAGGCCCTACTGCAGAAGTTTGAAGTCGCATTAGCCATCTCACACGAGCCAAAGAAGTCGAATTTTTTCAAGGCCGAGCGCGCGCTCGAAGCCCTACTGGCACATTTTCGCAGCGACGATCAACGACTACAACGACTAGCATTCGTCCGGCAATTCGAGACTTACACCGATCATCACGAAGCCCAGGATAGTGGCCTGCGCGCCGACAAGCAGTGGGAACGCGTGATGGAAGCCTTCGAGAAAGAAGGCAACTTCGCCGGCGTTAATCGCGCTCTCGCGCATCGTAGACGTATCAAGCCGCGCGCACGAGCAGATATGCGAAGTATTCCCATCGAATTCGAGCTAAACCGCGAACCGATAGAAAAGTGGCTAGAGGCTGTAACTGCGGGTGAGCCTGTAGAGCAACTCATGAAATTTGCATGCTCACACGCGCCGCCTGGATCTGGTTTCGACAGCTTCCGCGAGGGAATGCAGGGGGATTTACGGTTTGAAGATATGGTGACTGTCACCAAAATGGACAGCACTGGTCGTCCAGTGACGAGTGGAGTAGGGATCGAGCAAGACGAGGATACGCGACTACTCCAGGCAACAGCTCAGTTTATTCAGATAAGCCCTCTAATCCATCTACATATGGAGCGGCTTCAGACCCTCGAGTGGTTCAACGCAAACACGTTAGCTAGTTTCATTCTTGGCGGTACGCACGTGGAACTGGACCAACCCAGCTGGGAGGCAATTCAACTGTACTTTCACGGCTTCTACCTTCCTTTTGTTCTCTGCGCAATCCCCCGCCTCGAACGCATGATCCGCCTGGAGGCCGAACGCCTCGGTGCCCCAACCACTCGTAAGAACAAAACCGGCGGCATTGACCACCGCCTCCTCAATGAACTCTTGACCCTCGATGAGCTAGAGGCCACCTTCCACCCCCAATTCCTCCTCTATCTCCGTGCCCTCCTCACCGAGAAGCACGGCCTCAACCTCCGCAACGACCTCCTCCATGGGATCACCCCCGCCCCCACCGCCACCTCCGCCGACTACGAGGCTACCGCCCACCGTATCCTCCACGCGCTATGCGCCGTCGGGTACTATATTCAAGTAGCGCGACTCAAGGACGGCAAAACCGCTGAAGAAGATAAAGCCGCGTAGATGCCCACTTTGCCTCCATCCGTCCCGGAGCTTATCCAACTCCTCAACGACGGCGAAACCGTGACCCTAGAGGCTAAAGCCTCAGGCATTAGACTGAGCCGCGACCTCTGGACCACGCTAAGTGCGCTCGCGAACACCCTCGGCGGGCACATCATCCTCGGCGTCAGTGAAGACGAGTCCGGGCGCTTCGTCCCGACCGGCGTCACCTCAGCCCACAACCAAGTCACCGCCTTCTTCAATCAGCAGAACAACCGGCAGAAATTTAGCGCCGAGGTCTGTGGCAACGACGACGTGCACATCGTTGAGCACGTGGGCCTGTCCTTCATCGTGCTCGAGGTGCCCATGGTCGACCGTAAGCAGCGTCCGGTATACGTTGGCCAAGATCCGCTGCGTGGTACCTACAAGCGCAGGCACGATGGTGATTACCAATGCGAAGAGCAGGAAGTGCGCATCATGCTGCGCGAAGGCGCAGACCTGCACGCGGACGCCGTACTACTCGACGACTACACACTCGACGATCTCGACCACGGCTCACTGAAGTCCTACCGACAGCGCTTTCAGAACGCGAACCCCGATCACGCCTTCAATAATAGCGACGACCGCGAATTCCTAATCGATCTCGGAGCGTATGCCGTCGACCGAAGGACCCGAAAGGAAGGGCTCACCGTCGCCGGGCTGCTACTGTTTGGCCGGCAACGCGCCATCAGGGAGTGGCGGGGGCGGCAATTCATCGACTTCCAGTACCGCGAAACGCTTGAACAGGATCGATGGGACGACCGTGTCGTTTGGGAGTCCAACCTCTTCGGTGCCTTCTTCAAGATTTATCCGGAACTCGTCCGTGGGCTCCGCGTGCCCTTCGAGATGCGGGCCGACGGCACGCGCCGCAAACTGCCCCCGGAGCACGAAGCCCTCCAGGAGGCACTCGTCAACCTCCTCGTACACGCCGACTACCAAGAGACGGCTACCTCGCTCATCACGCGCGACCCAGACGGCTACCGATTCACCAACCCGGGCAACAGCAGAGTACGTGACCTACTGACGGCAAAGCGGAAGGTCTCAGAACCACGCAATCCCACAATCCTGTCCGCTTTCCGCTACATCGGACTCGCTGACGAGGCCGGTTCTGGGATCAAGGCGATCAAGAAAGCTTGGAAGGCCCTCGGACTGATCAACCCGATCATCGACTTGGGTATCGATGATTACACGTTCGATCTTCGGTTGCGCCACACGCACATACTATCTGATGCGGAGCGCAACTGGCTCGCCGCCCTGGAGGACGTAGAAGCCGTCGAAGAGCAGCAACTAGCGCTCTTATTAGCGCGCAGGGAAGGCCGCATCGACAACGCCACCCTCTGCCATCGCAGCGGCTGCCACCCCTCAGACGCAACCAAGGCGCTGATCCGACTCCGCGATCTCGGTCACCTCGTCAAAGAGGGTGATCGACGTGGCTCCTGGTACCACCTGGGCGCATCCGCGCAGGCGATGTGGGCGGACAGCAGCTCTGCACATAGCGATGGAGCCTCTCCGGATAAGCAGTCGGACAAGGAGGGCGAGCTGTCACATAAGGCATCCAGCTCTACAGACAAGCCCTCGGATAAGGCCTTCACCACTACAGATATGCGTACAGCGCCTCCAGGTCGCGAGGACACTCCCCCACATGGCAGCTCCGAGCTGTCGGATAAGCGTGCGGAGCTGTCGGATAAGCCCTCGGATAGGCAGTCCGAGCTGTCCGATAAGGGAGAGAAAGGAGCAACGGATCGACAGCAGCTGCCAGTTAAGCAGTCGGTTGATCGCAGCCCTCCGATGAGCTTCACCGGCACCGACGCAGACTGGGACCACATGCTTGTCGCAACACAGGCTATTAGGCAGCAACGAAGAGCGGCAAACAGCACCGTGGTACCAACCGCGGTACTAGCGATAGCCAAGATTCACGCTGTCTCCGCAAGCGAGACGGCCTATCTGCTCGGCAAAAGCGAGAGCTACGCGAAGGAGGTCATCTCCAAACTGGTCAAGGCTGGCTACCTGAAGCCTCTACAGAGTTCGCGTACTCACCCCCAACAGCGCTACATCGCTACCGACCCCAATCAAACCACGCTGCCCTTCACATCATGAACCGCACCGAACAACTCGCCGAGCATTACCTCGCGTGGCGCTACCCCAAAAGCGAGCCCACGTACGAGCCTGATGGCAACGTCTGCCCCGACTTCCTTGTCGACGGGCACGCCTACGAGGTCACCGAACTGGTAAGCGTCGACGAGGACGGATCGGCGAACACGCCCCATCAGCCCTCAGTCGATAGCCTTAGGCGTATAAGCAGAGAGTTATGCGCCGGGCACGCCGACTGGACGAAGTACTTGTGGATCAAGCGGCCAATCAAAACGAAGGCCCAGCGTAAGGCGATCAAGCGTGAACTCAAGCGACTGGTCCAGGGGGCGGCGGAGAGCAGTGTCGAGGAGGCACTTCTCGCCCAGGGAATCCGAATAATGCACACTAGCGAGTTTCGCGGTCAGGCTTTCGAGTGGGGCGGGGCATCTCCATTTGGCGAAGCTGGTCTAGTAAGTCACCTATTCCTAGCTGCGCTCCAACACGCCGTCACCGCCAAGGCAAGCAAGTGCGCAGCAGCGGCGAAGAAATACGACGCCCTCTCCCTCGTCGTCGTAAATCGCAACCAAGCATTTCTCGACGAGGAAGACTTCGCGTACACAGCGAGTGAGATCTGTTTGCCAGATTGCTTCGCGTCCGCACACGTAATCGGTTCGCCCGAACTACAAACCCATTGTCGGTTTGAGCGAGACGCCGAAGACATCGTGCGGTGGCAACTCGTAGCAGACTATGACAACTCAACTATGGCACTTACCCCTACGAACGCATGAGCACAACTACCTACGATGATTACAAGCCCTCGGGGCAGCCTTGGTTGGGGGATGTGCCGGCGCATTGGTGAGTGTCCAAGTTGGGCTATGATCTTCTCAGGAATGATGGGGGAGCTTGGGGGAGCGATCCGCAGGATGAAGATGACGAAGCCTGTTTAGTACTCCGCTCAACTGAGATCGAGTCAGATGGCTCCTGGAATATCAAGGATCCTGCGTACCGCGTACTCAATGAGAAGGAGTTCAAAAAGACAGTGCTATTGGCAGGCGATATTCTCGTAACTAAATCAAGTGGCAGCGAACATCATATTGGTAAGTCCGCACTCGTAGGCTTAGACATTGCGAGCAGAAGAGCATCCTTCTCTAATTTCATGCAGCGACTATCGCCTGATTCCACAGTTGACTCCAAGTACCTCCACTATTTTATGAATGGTGAGTGCGCACGTTCTCAATACAATTACGCCAGGCAATCTTCTATCGGATTAGGCAATCTTAGTTCTACGATACTAAATGATCTTGGAACGCCAGTGCCCCCTCTCCCCGAGCAAATCTCCATCGCCCGCTACCTCGACACGAAAACCGCCCAGATCGACGCCCTCATCGCCGCCAAGCAGCAACAGGCCTGCCTCCTCGAGGAGCAACGCACCGCCCTCATCCACCGCGCCGTCACCCGCGGCCTCGACCCCGACGCCGAGTTGAAGGACTCAGGGGTGGCGTGGCTGGGGCAAATGCCGGTGGGGTGGGGGGTGACGAAGCTCTCCAGGATTACAGAACTCACCAATGGATATGCTTTCCCGAGTTCAAGTTTCGCAGACGAAGGAATCCCAGTCGTGCGCATTGGAGACTTTAAAGACTACGGCGTTGTGGATACGGACAATGCCAAGTTGATTCCAAAATACCAGTTGTGTGACTACGGTTCGTACATGCTAGAAAAGGAGGATATTGTAATTGCGATGACTGGCGCTACTGTCGGTAAAGTAGCTAAATTCATATCGAAAGAACCTGCTTTGTTGAATCAGCGGGTTTGTGCTATAAGGCCTTCATCGTCAATTTTGCAACGATTTTTGTGGTTCAATCTTCATTCTTATGCCTACAAACAATATGTTGAATTGACTGCTTTTGGCGGTGCGCAACCGAATATATCAGACACTCAATTAACAGATTGGTATATCGCTCTGCCTCCAATCGATATTCAGCACTCAATTTTGGATGAGCTGGCTAGTCGAAGTAAGTCGATCACCTCTTCAATACAAGCTCTCGGTAAGGAAGTCACCACCCTCCAGTCCCTCCGCACCTCCCTCATCTCCGAAGTCGTCACCGGCAAGCGCGATGTCCGCGCGCACCCCCTGGCGCTGTAGAGATTGCCGCGCCAGCTGCGCGGCTCGCAATGACTATCGTACGAAGACCTACACCGAAGAGCGCTTCGAAGACCACATCACCGCCCACCTCCTCGCCGCCGGCTACCACCTCTGCGCGACCAGCCCCGCGCAGGCCGACCAGCTCCAAGCGCGCTACGGCGAGCTCGTGCCCAATGGCGTCGCCGTCACCGCCGCCCTCCAGCCTCACATTTACGACAAAACCCTCGCGCTCATCCCCGAGGAAGTGGTGCGTTTCGTGCAAAGCACCCAGCCCCAAGAGTTCGCCAAACTTGAAGACCAGTACGGCAAAGACGCCGCGAGGCAACTCTGCACACGACTCAGCCGCGAACTCGACCGCCACGGCACCCTCCACGTCCTGCGCGAAGGCATTCGCGACCGCGGAGCCCGCATCGACCTGATGTACCCCCGCCCCGACACTACCCGCAACCCCGAACACCGCACCCTGTACCAGCGCAACCGCTTCGCGATTGTGCGCCACCTCGGCTACAGCCTCGACAACAACAACGAACTCGACCTCGGGCTCTTCCTCAACGGCGTCCCCCTCTTCACCGCCGAACTCAAAAATTCGCTCACGGGCCAGCGTGTGGCCCAGGCCGTCAAACAGTACCGCACTAACCGCGACCCGCAGGAGCGCCTCTTCAAATTCCGCCGCTGCCTGGCCCACTTCGCCGTCGGCAACGAGGAAGTCTTCTACACCACGCGCCTCCAAGGCAACGGCACCTTCTTCCTCCCCTATAACCTTGGTCTGCCCGGCGGGGGCGCCGGCAATCCCAGCAACCCCAATGGCCACCAAACGGCCTACCTCTGGCAAGACACCTGGGCCAAAGACTCCGTCCTCGAGCTCGTCGCGCACTTCCTCCTCGTCCAGCAAAACGAGGAGCGCCGCTACGATCCTAACAAAGGGGAGGTTGTTACGAAGAAATCCGAGACGCTCATCTTTCCGCGCTTCCACCAGCGCGACGTCGTGCGGCGGGTTTTGGCGAAAGCCGCACAGGAAGGCCCTGGGCACAACTACCTCGTGCAGCACTCGGCTGGCTCGGGCAAGTCCAACTCCATCGCCTGGCTCGCGCACGGGCTTAC
This sequence comes from Saprospiraceae bacterium, assembly GCA_965213735.1. Lineage (GTDB taxonomy): Bacteria > Bacteroidota > Bacteroidia > Chitinophagales > Saprospiraceae > CALDTK01. The sequence continues at coordinate 1,698,591 of CBDCAB010000006.1, read as the reverse complement.
GCGGCTTCACGACGCGCGCAACGAGCGCATCTTCCAGACCGTCGTCGTCGTCACCGACCGCCGCGTACTCGACGGGCAGCTCCAGCGCACCATCGCGCAGTTCGAGCGAACACCTGGTAAGGTGGTCCCCATCGACACCGACTCCGGTGCGCTGCGTGATGCTCTCGTGGCCGGAAAAAGCATCGTCATCACGTCGCTCCAGAAGTTCAGCGTCATCGCCGACGCGGTGGAGGGCCTAAAAGGCAGGAGCTTCGGGGTACGATTTCAGATCTATCGGTGTTTAAAAAAGCGGTGCAAACAGTCGCTAACAATGTGCTTACTCACGCTAATGAAGCGTTGGCACTTCAAAAGCAATTTAATGCGAGATGATCTGCACGAGCTTTTACTCTCGTGGCGAAAGGACTCTGGGTTGAGCCAATCTGACGTGGCGACGGCCTTAAGATTGACGCGTCAGACGGTAGCAAATATCGAGACGGGTCGGCGCCAACCGGCCCCATACGAACTTTCAACATTATTAGAGCAGTACGGCAAAACATCCCGCGATCTTCGGACGCGGCCTACGACGCACCGGAAGATTCGATTCCGCTCTGTCAACTTGGACCGATATGATCCCGTTTACACGTTTCTCGACAGCGGACTTCATGCCCGCATCGAAGCGCACTTGACGACACTCAAAGCGCATCCAGCGCACAGCCGTCAGCTCCTTCAAGGTCCATTTGGCAAAATTAATTTGTCAAACGGGAACGGAGAGATTGCAAAGGCCATCAGTGAAGCGCTCCGGGTTCCGCTTGCTCCCGCACTAAAGCTTAACCACATTAGCTTATTATCGGCGGTTAATGCTGCGGGAATTGCGCACGTTTTCGCCGCTCACATGGACCCTACCATCAGTGAGGTCTTCACTCTTGACGAGGAACTTGGCTCAGTTATCTACATTAACGTTGCAGATGCGTTAGGACGACAGAATTATTCGATCGTGCATGCAATGGGGCATGCAATCCTTGATCAGGCAACAAACATTGCTGACCTGAGTACTGATCGGCAGGAACATATCTGTGATCTACCATTTGCTAATCTGTTTCTCAGTTATGAGCGAGTATTCGATCGGTATCAGATAGTTAAGCAGGGTAGGAATAACTTTACTATTGCTAGCCTTATTGAGCTCGCAGATCGGATAGGAGCAAGTGTTGAAGCTACCTGTCTTGCTCTCGAAAAGCACGGGTTGGCAGCTAAAGGGCGCTGGAGGAATCTTCGGGAGCGAAATATAAATATAAATAAAATACGACAGGAAAAGAATCTGCCTGCGCCGATAGTCGATGTGTACGGGCCACTCTGGATTCCAGGGAAATTGTCTAGTAAGCCGATCATGCTACAATAATAGTGCGCCTATGTGCCTACTATTGTCATGCACTTAATATCAGCAGACGTTCATCCGTCATGTATCATGGCATTGTCCCTGAACGCTAAGGTGCATGACGTCCATAACCGCAAGGTATTTGTTCTAACATTATCCTATTTATCTCGCGGTTCGTGATCACGCTCGCGTCCTGTTTGGTCAACGTGATGCAGTGTATCATGCAAGCTAACGCCTCTACCTTCGCTCAGTTTGACCATAGAACCTACCACTCGAACATTGTTGCCCGATGCTGATCGGCAGGCGCCGCGGTTGGATGAGTTTCAGCTAGAGAAAGGGACGCCGCCACGCAAGATGGAGGATTACTACAACGCGTTCAATACCGGAAATCCGGAGCGTCTGCTGCTCCAGCAGCAGGAGAGGGTGACGTAGCGCTTCATCATCAAGCTCATCGTCGATTCAGCCACACAATGTTTTGTTACGTATACGCATGTCTGTCTCAATTCGACAGATGTAGGAAAGTCTTGCCAGTCGGAATGCATATGCACTGATATTATTGATCGGCTGTATAGTACCTTCGAAGATGAACGATGAGCTTGGTTTCCTGCGAAGTTTTGAATAAGCCTCTCCCAGTTTATCGAATGTAAAAGGACCAGTAGCTACTTTGTCTGTGCTGCCGTCTTTCGACAGCACATGTATGCCGTGTTCATTGCGTAGTAATACTGAATCGTGATTGTACTTAACGCACAGCGTAATTGCTAGTTCCTTAAATGTGGCCTCATCTGTAGCCTCAGGTTTAATAAACATGATACAGGATTCAACGATATTGGCTAGCTGATCAGGTGTGGCATCCTGGTGATTAATACTGTCACCGGTCTTCTGCCACAGACCAATAAATACTGTGCCGAACATGTCATCGTTTTTATTTAGCTTAACTGGTATCCACTTAGTCGGACCAGGAATATCTCCTTCAACAGGTATGTTATAACCTGACACTACTATAAGTTGCTTATCACTGATATAGTTAAGAATACGGGTCAAGCCATTTTCAACGAGCATACCAGCAATTAGATTCCTATTAATGTAGTCAGTAATCGATGTATAAGTCGCGTTGGCCATAGTTGACAGGAGATTTTACAAGCTAAAATACATCAAGGTGCTGGCGTATGCAAGAATTATACAATAATGCTAGCGGTAATTCTGTTAGCATTCACCTCTCGGATGCCCAGACTCGGTGAATGACATCGATTTTGCATAGTTCCTTGCTAACAGATGCGACGTCAACGGTAGCAACTGGCTACAGCTGCATTCGAGCCTTGTCGGTGTGCTTTGGCATAGGTCCACTTTTGATAGCCCTACTCGCTTCGATACCCCTGAAGTCGAGCCCCCCTAGAGAATTTGCGTATCGCCTAGCTGGCCACTGTCATTGCTAAATGAGTCGCGTACTTTTAGGAATTTGAACGCTAACTCGCTCGCCAATCTGGTCACTCCAATTGCCCGCCCTCATCTGATGGATCAGCTGCGCCCGCCAAACCACAGTCGCTGCGCAGAAAGACTACTTGCAACCTTGGAGGCTAATTTTGCTAAAAGAGCAGCGTGCTTTAGATTTGTCTGTGCCTTGGACCTGGAGCAAGTTCATCGGCCCATTACGTGTAAGGCCTATGAAGAAGGGCTGCTTCGTTAGCCCGAGCACCTACACGCTTATTACCTTTTGCTTGACATTCCACACATGAACCCCTAACTGGTGCGACACTCCAGCGTGGCCTGCCGGTGCGCGTGCGGCCAAGTTACTACCGCCGAGCGACCCGCGGGCGTACCCGTCCTGGCGAGTACGATAGCATCAGTTGGTGGTGTGTATGGTAGATCCTGCAGTACCTCATAATGAACGTTTGTAAGTGCGCCTGCTCAGACCGCTGCAGATCGAAATTTTGGTCTCTGACGCACTGCGCCCGGTAAATGGGCAAAGGTATGCTTGGCGGTACGCTGGATTATTGTCACTGGAAATCAAGGAGTTGATGTAGTCACCGCGCTGATTACGCTATCCGTGCTCGAACGTCAAATCAGGATTGCAGAATACTTACATACGACAGCCGTTAATAGCGAGAGCGAGAAGAACACGTAGACTCCGCAGCTCCCGAGACGGAATACAAATCGGCCCACATTGAATGCTGTTAAGACTGTAGCAATCAGAGTGAATGGCGAAATCTGCCAAGGCATGGCGTTCAGCTTATGTATGGGCTAGAGGCTTTAGGCGGAACATCGACAGACGCGCAAGATTGGGCAGTAACATTAGATTTCTTACGTTTGCGGTTTGTTTATCTACTACTCTCAATATGCTGAAGCCCATCCTGCACATTCCACATGCCTCTACCGTTATACCTGACAGAACAGGTTACACGGCATCATCACAAGTTATTGATACTGAATTACTTAAGCTCACAGATTGGTATACTGACGACCTGTTTGCTTACGCTGAGGGCATCCCAATAGTCGCTGAGTTTTCAAGGTTGTTTTGTGATCCTGAACGATTCACCGAAGACGCGCGAGAGCCAATGGCAGCTGCGGGCATGGGTGTTCTTTACGAAAAACTTGATAATGGACAATTACTGCGTACGGTAGAGTTAGCTTACCGCGAACGCGTACTAAAGACTAATTATCAACCACATCATCAACGCCTTGAAACGGCGGTAAGAGATCAGCTTGCGCAGAACGGAAAGGCTTTAATTATTGACTGTCACTCCTTTCCGAACACGCCAATGCTGCGGGACCAGAGTCAGCGCGCTGACCGACCAGACTTTAATATTGGCACTGATCTTTTTCATACACCAGACTACCTCATCGCTACGTCTAAACAGTTTTTTGCAGACCGGGGTTATTCGCTGGGCGTGGACTGGCCCTACGCCGGTTCTATTGTGCCAATGAAGTATTATCAGCAAGACAGTCGCGTCAGCAGCATCATGTTAGAAATTAATCGTAATCTTTATCTCTCAGATGAGGGGAATACAAAATCCGTTCAATACGATAAAATAAAATCAGTAACCCACAGTTTTATTAAAGCTGTTCATATGGATTTTTCGGCCGCATAGGGCATCCTGAAAAACTCGGCTTTTCGGAGCTTTAGTGTTAAGCTATTCAAGTTTCCTAAAGCCCCCATTTTTTGTCGAAGCTGCTTTGCTTGAATCAGCGATCTGCTCACAACAGAGGCCTGATAGTTAGTATAAAGAGCGTGTTCTAATATAGGATTTTCTTCTGCATAACTGATTCAATAAGAAGCTGTCGAGTGGCATCCTGAAAGTGTGGATTGGCTTTTATACTACCCGGAGCACCTTATAGCGGCGTAAAGTTACTCACTCGCATCATCTCCCGCGTGATTGCTAAGCGCGATCGTATGTATCCCCTCTCGCTGATTATTGCTGCCACCTGGTACCGAGCTTCCAATGGATCCGGTAGCGCGCACTCGATTTTGAACGCGTACTGCCGTGGAAGAACGCCTTTACTTACTATCGTAATTGAACGATTTCTGGAGCTTGGGAGCGTGCTAACTCGCCGATGGTGAAAATAAGACGGCGATCACAGAACCGGTCCAACAGGCGTCCATCTCATTCTGAACCTGCCGTTATCGTGGCAGACGCGCAGATTGATAAGTCGCGAGTTTGGGGTTATCGCTAAGCACTAGGCTACGACGGGTTCAAGCATATTAGAGGCATTGCTCGCCAGTAGCCCCAGATGTACGAGGGCATGTATTAGCTTGAGTATGTGCACCAGCGAATGATCATGAGTCCAGATGGCTCAAAGATGTATTAATTGCCGTCAAACATGCAGGCTACAAACCTGCTACGGTTGTTGTCGCAGACGGGGGATATCAAGGAATGGTGTAGGCTGCTGCAAGTGAAGAACTCGAGTTGAAAGTGATCAAGCGCAGTGACCTAGACGGGGCCAAATCAAAGGATGAACGCAACACATTCAAGCCTTTAATGCGAAAATGGGTAATTAAGAGTACGTTCGGTAACGTGATGTTCAGCAGGGCATGCGCATGCTGCTATAAGACGCTTACCTAATGCTCATGAACTAATATGCTGCTTGCCACTATTTGAGTCCTACTCAGGCGCTGGGGATAATTGTAACAGGCTCTATAGTTTGCGTAGGTTATCAATGTATATATCCAATTCCAATAAAACAAGTTCGCTAAAACTTCTTTGAGATTCTACTTTAATAGCTCATCTGACTCCTTTAGGTCAATAAAGTCGCAATTATTGGGTAAACCTCTCAGCTCAATATGAGAGATATTTATGATCGCAAATTATACTTTAGCCACCAGTTGGCAGACTCAGTATCAACGGCGCCCCCCTCAGGAAAAATTTTGCTCAAAGTCCGTAGCGTAGGTGTTCAGCCGGTTCATCACCCCTATCCCGCAGTGCTTTAAGAGAGTGAGGCGATATTAAAACATTACCTTCAGCTTTCTATTAACCTCAATGTGCAAAACGCTGTTTCGGCTTAACAACAGATGGGGAAGCTTAAGATGGTTTCGCTTTCATTGTACTACTGCTAGCATTTAACCAGTTCAATAAAAACTCTTTATCCTACCAGCAACTCATAAATGGGGTACAGCTTATTAAATTCCGTAGCGACAGTATCTGCAATTCGCTCGTGTGTTAAGCTAGAATCATCTGCCTCTATGTTGCGGCTAATGAGCGCGTATTTATTCGGGCGCACCGATCGCAGAGCTTCCTTTAAGTCGTTGCTGGTATGCATTTTTCGAAACCAAAAAACATTGTTGTCGTCCACGTATAGGTGGTAATCCTCTAATCTCTGCACGTGATCCCACAACTTATCTAGCAGCTCTGTATTCTGCCTCCCGGCTTGCTGTAGCCGTTCTTTTTCCCATAGTCCTCCGCCGGGCATTCCGACTCGCAGCCAAATACCGATCCCATCCTCCTGTACCGTTACCTGAATACGCATTTGGTAGACTGGGCTGAGGCTAGGGTCATGCCTGTCTCGCTTCAGTTGCTCGGTTTGCGCTTTACTGCGACCGTAGTGCAGCCATATTTCCTGGATCTTTGGCGAGTTGAATAGACTGCCTTCTGCTTTGTGCTCTACTCTCGAAGTGAGGTAGGCTAGATCATAATGCGGATGAAGGTCTAGTCCGTCTGCGGCTAGTTTTGGCGAAAGCCGATTTTCTAGCTCGATAAGCTTGTCCCGTACGGCAACCCTCGCCAAGACCGCTTCTTGAGACTCGTCCTCATGGCGACTAGGATGAAACGCGTCGTAGTGGTGCTGCTTGAAGAAATAGTTGGTATCGTCGTGTGGCATGGGGTTAGCAAAGTTTGAATGGTTACAGGGTTTAAGCTACGCCAACTTGTCCTACTAAGAAGATAGTCGCTATTTCTGCTGAGCTAGTATCCATTGGCTATCATAGAGTATGCCGGTCCACTTCATGAGGTTTAGGGAAGCATAACGGGCATCTCCCCCCACTCCCGGCCCGCCAGCAGCCGACCATTCGCCTTCTTTGAGCGTCGCTTGCCGTCTGCCCCAAATGTACCCCACTGCTTGAAGAAAAAGGCTACTCCTTGCCGGAGGCACTCGTCTCGGACTCCCTCCGCCCAAGTCGCCGCCATTGGTCTGGCCTTCGCCCCGCTCTCACCACCGACGATCACCCAGTGGATGTCCGTGAGATCTAGGTCGCCGAGATCCTCAAGTAGCGGTTCGCATGAAAGGAAGCGCGTCCGCGCAGGGACCTGGCGGAGGTCCTCAATTCGGGGCAGGGTAAGCTGATTCTCTACCGAGGTGCCCACCCAAGCATTATCTGGAACGGTCCGCTTCTCGAAGTAGGTGGACATGCGTGCGGGGCGCTTCGTGAGGATTTGATAAGTGTGTCTTGGGGTGTCACGAATGGTCTCAAAGACGGCATCGAGGTGGCCTTCTGTTGCGTGCTCGTGGAAGAGGTCGCTCATTGAGTTGACGAAGTAGAGGGTGGGCTTGCGCACCTTGCGCGGGCCATCGATGCGGCTGGCGTGTTCGCGAAAGGCAAAACCGTCCTCGTATCCAGGTGTGCCCATTGCTTGCAGGCGCCTGGCCATCACGGCCGTATAGCACTCCCGACAGCCGGCGGAGAGTTTGGTACAGCCGGTGGAAGGATTCCAAGTTGACTCAGTCCATTCAATCGCGGAGGTGCTCATGAGAGTGTGTAGGTAATGGTGACAAGTTCCTTTTCTGCGCCGACGGCGGTTTCGTATCGTGTTTTGGGTGAGCGACCCAGATAACTTACGTCCCCTCGTTTCTTAGCTGCCTGTAGCGCTTCGCGGCTGTGTGTGCCCGTGAAACTAAGATGCTGTGTGAAGTAAAAGACCTCTTCGTTCGTGACGACTCCGCGCTTGGCGATCCAGGCCAATAGCTCCAACTCGAAACCCTAAATTTTGCTTAGTTTACGTTGGCCACTGAACATGTCGACCTGACCGACACCGATCTCGTCGGGAAGTATGTAGTTGGCTTCTCCAGTTTTAGCGTCTATACGCCAGGCTTGGCGAAGAAATTTGTTAGCGCCCCTTGGGTGCTCGGACGAGAATATTACTCCGAAATAATTGGCGTCGCGCTTCAAAGCGAAAGGTATAAACTGTCGGCCAGAGCAGACATGCTCCTCAAACCCCTTGGCCAAGGCCTTGTGCATTACCTGTACGGGGACATCTTCGAGGGCCGGACCGATCTTGGGAAAGTGACGCCGGATGGAATCTTCCTGAATAAATCGGTTTAGGGTGAAGGTGCTAATGAACAGAAGAAAGTCGGCCCTGTAGAGTCCACAGAGGCGCCTCACAATCTCTTCGTTTCCAAATTTCACTCCGTTCTGGTCAAGGATCTGCAGAGAAGGCGCTTTTGCCGGGAGCTCGGACTGAACGTACTCAAAGCAGTCTACGAAATCCATGTTGAGCACCTGAACTTCGTCGAATGGACTGTTGTCGAGTTCGAGCCAGCCGTCGATGAACTGCTTTAGTTGCTGGTATTTATCTCTGTCGTACTCATTGAAGATCACCCTGATCTTTACGGAACTAGACGCCAGAAGCTTCTTTTGAGCGCCGATGGTCTTCATAATCCGTTGCGGAGAGCTGGGCACCTTGTTAGCATCGTAGCCCCCCGGACCGGCGAAGTAGTCGAAGATATAAATGACAGAATCCCGCTCAGCTTTGAGAAAGGTGGGTAGCCATGCCTCCGTGTACTTTTCGAAGAGCGCCAACTTGACCTGTGTGGTGGCGTCGTAGGGCTTTGCGTGGTGGTTTTTGGTGGGCATGAACGCTGCTTTGCAACAATATTACACAAATTGTTTGATGCGAGCCAGGTCAAGCGCCTTTCAAATCTCATGCTACGACTCAAAGCTCTGTGGCAGCGCATACTAAACTTGTATACATCCACCTGACTAGCAAAGTCATGTGGTAAAGAATCGTTTGGGCCGTAGGAATTTGGCGGATGGTCTGAGCGCCATAAACGTAGGCCATTAGTAGATTACATGATGTCTTTCCCTGTTGAAGCAAGGAGTACTGTATAGGTAACCTTCCCTTATTTGCACCAAATGAATGCACAAGTTCTTCAAGCGCCGAAGCAGCGACCCGTTTTGACGAAAGTAGAAACACCTCTAGCCGCACCCGGCGAAGTCGTCATTGACGTATTGGCAGCAGGTGTAAATCACCGCGACCTCTACATCACGCAAGGCTTGTACCCCGCGGTGAAGACGCCGGTAGTGCTCGGAAGTGATGCAGTCGGAATGCTCGAAGGCAGGAGGGTGCTCGTGCAGCCAGGACTCAACTGGGGCGACGATGAAAGCCACCAAGCAGAGGACTACGAAGTGCTCGGGATGCCTCGCAATGGCACCTTTGCAGAGCAGCTCGCCGTGCCCCTAGACAACGTTTTTGACTGCCCCGACTACCTCAGCAATGAAGAAGCTGCGGCACTTCCACTGGCTGGGCTCACGGCATATCGAGCCTTGTTTACGCGGGCTGCAGCCAAAGCGGGCGATACCGTGCTCGTAACAGGAGCGGGTGGGGGAGTAGCTACGTTTGCAATACAATTTGCCGTCGCAGCAGGCTGTGCGGTATATGTAACTTCGAGTAGTGAGGCCAAGATAGCTTTCGCCAAAACCTTAGGTGCGCAAGGAGGTGTACGCTATACAGATGAAGAATGGGTGGCACAACTACGCAAACAAACTTTAGGTTTTGATGCCGTAGTCGATGGCGCGGGTGGAGCTGGTTTGGCAGCGCTGGTGAAGCTCATGAATCCAAGTGGTCGCGTCGCATTTTATGGAGGTACGACAGGAAATATTCCGAATCTAAATCCGCAACTCATGTTTTGGCGACAGCTGACACTAGCAGGCTCAACCATGGGCAGTCCGAGAGAATTTGGAAAGATGCTAGCCTTTTGCAGCGAACACAGCATCAGACCTGTCGTCGACAGTGTTCGGCCACTCGCTGAACTCAATGCCGCACTCGACCGCATGCAAGCAGGAGCTCAGCAAGGCAAGTTGGTGCTGGCATGAAAATTTTGCTGCTTTCCGACACGCATTCCTACATGAGTGAGGCCATACTCGAGCACGCGCGGGAGGCCGACGAGGTGTGGCATGCTGGCGATATCGGGGACTACAGCGTGCTCGAAGCGCTGCGGGCCTGTGCGCCGGTGAAGGTGGTGTACGGCAATATCGACGACGCGAAGTTTCGCCGTGAAATCCCGCTCGACCTGCACTGGCAATGTGAGGGAGTAAATGTGTTCATGACGCACATCGGCGGCTACCCTGGCAGGTACAGCAAACGAGTGCGCGAGATACTCGACCGCCACCCAGCTACCGACCTGTACATTTGTGGGCACTCGCATATCCTTAAAGTGATAACCGACCGCAAGCGCGAGCTCTTACACATGAATCCCGGCGCCTGCGGCACACATGGCTTCCACACGATTCGGACGATGCTGCGCTTCGAAATCATCGGCGGAAACATCTTACGTCCTGCGGCAATTGAGCTCGGCCTGCGCGGAAAGGTGAAAGCGTAAATTGCGGCCGCCATGGCACACGATGATAGCGAGGAGGACGATGACCAATTTTACGAGGAGAAGCACATTCTGGTCGATCCGGGTCAGGTGCCTCTGCGCATCGACAAATTTCTAGTTGATCGCACCTTCCGGATCAGTCGCAACCGCATTCAGGAAGGCCTGAAAGCAGGAGCGATAACGGTCAATGGTGCCGAGGTTAAGCCAAATTATAAAGTCACGCCAGGTGATGAGGTGAAAATGCTCATCCCACGCCACCGTGACTTTGAGGAGGAGCTGCTGCCGCAGGCGATGCATCTTGACATTGTTTATGAGGATGGCGACCTCATGGTGATCAACAAACCTCCCGGTATGGTGGTGCATCCAGGCGTGGGCAATTACCGCGATACCCTCGTGAATGGCCTTGCGCACTACTTCAAAGAGATGGCGGGCGACCTACCTGTTGCTGAAGGCAATCCTACTAATCGACCTGGTCTGGTGCACCGCATTGATAAGGATACATCTGGTCTGCTGGTGATTGCGAAGACGCCGTGGGCGATGACGCATTTGGCCAAACAATTTTTTGATCATACGGTGCAGCGGCGCTATGTGGCGTTGGTTTGGGGCTCACCCGAACCGCCTGAAGGGACGGTTACGGCCAATGTCGGTCGTGATGTGAGTGATCGGCGGCGCATGACCGTGCTACGTGATCCTGACGAGGGCAAGCACGCTGTGACGCATTATCGAACACTGGAGGATTTGTACTATGTGAGTCTCGTTGAGTGTCAGCTCGAGACTGGCCGTACGCACCAGATTCGGGTCCACATGAAGCACTTGGGTCACCCGCTTTTCAACGACACGCGCTATGGCGGAGACCAAATTAGGAAGGGCACCGTGTTTTCTAAGTACAAGCGCTTTGTAGAAAACACGTTTGAGGTGATGCCCCGGCAGGCTTTACATGCCCGCACGCTAGGCTTTGTGCATCCGATGACAGGCGAGCGCCTTCATTTTGAGCAGCCGCTACCTGAGGATTTTGAGGCAGCGTTGGAGCGGTGGCGGAGTTATTTAGGAAGTCGCAAGGAGCTAATCGATGATGAGGAATAGGAGAGGATTTGAAACCCCTGCTTTCGTCAACAGCCTGCGCATGGTAGTACGAAAAACAGCCGTTTAGTTGTGAGTAAAACGATTTTAACATTTCGACGTGGGTTAGCTAAATATTTTCTATCTTGCACTTATGATGAAGTTACTAATCACTATGGCAGCATTCTGCTCTCTTATTGCATAGTCGTCCCCCGCAAAGGATCAAATAGGCCAAGTGAATCAACTCAATGAGAGAATAGCATACTCTGATCTAGATGAGTCAGATCTGCACTACTCTTCAAAATCTTTAGAGGCTTTGCTGCAATGTTTCCCAAATACTAATGAAATAATGTATAGTTTTGCGTCTGATAACTTTATTTACGAAGGCGATATTCTCCTTAACCGTACATATGTGGAATCAATTCAAAATATTCGCAAGCTGTTGCTTTATTCCGATTCTACTAATATTACTGCGAGACACTATGTAGTGGAAAATAATTCGGATGCTATTTCAGCTGCGAATCTTAGTGATCCGATCGAAGTGTATGTGGATGAAATGTCGCTCGAAGGTAGCAATATTTCTGATTCTTATAAAGCGGCAGCCATAAAGATGGTTCGTGACGCTATTACTGCGGCGTGGCATCCTTTAACATATATTGGTAGGGTCAGATTTGTAGAAACTTCCAGTCGTTCTGGTGCGGATTTCCATATTACATTTCAAGACAATCCGAGAGAGCAATATATAGCGGTGGCATATCTTCCTATGAATGGTAATCACAGTGGAGGAATTATTGTAAATACAGCACATTGGACTGATGCCAGTCTCAGTCCAATTGTGGGTGGAGATGTCAACAATCTGATTGATCCTTCCTATAATTTTAATCTTAAGAAAATTACTATTCACGAACTTGGGCAGACGTTAGGATTTGCGCATACTGACGCTAATGCAGGACAGCTTGGCACAACTGGAGCTTTTCTATGTGAGTCTAGTACTCCAGGACAAGCAAACGCAAACAGCTTTAAATTTGGCCCAGGGTCGATAATGTATTCTGGAACATATTTTCTAAGTCATCCACAATACTGCAATTATAGTCTTTCAGACTATCATGCTATGAATCTACTTTATCCTGCTATTTCTATTGCACCTGAAATCTATGTTAATTTAGTAATTAAATTCTTAAGACGTCAAAAAGTAGAAATTGCATATACTGGAGGTCAATTTTATGGCATTATAATAAAATATTCACTTGCGCAGGCTGTCTTTGATGACAATGCTGGTAATTTTATAAAATCTAAGATAGACTGCTGGGGGGACGGTACACTTTCTGTGTGGTTGGATCGGAATTTTAAATTTTCCGTTGATTTTCGGGGAACCGGGTGGCGTGGTTGTAACAGCCCCTCAAAAGATCGGACATGATTCTAGTTGCTAATTTGCAACTACATGAGCGACAAACGTGCTAAGCGCACCTTCACCACCGAGCAAAAGCTGGCGATCCTCGCTGAGGCCGCTGACAACGGCGTCACTGTAACCCTTGACAAGCACGCCATCTACGCAGCTACGTATTACTCCTGGAAGCGCAAATTGGCTGAGTCAGGGGAGCAAGGCCTGCAGCATGGCTACACCAAAGCGCAGCTACGTCGTATTGGTGAGCTTGAGGCAGAGAACCGTAAGCTCAAGGAAATCATCGGCCAGAAGGATCTCGAAGCCGAGATGCGCCAAGAACTGCTTAAAAAAAAGTACCCAGACCGCTACTTAAGCAAATCGTGAGCAGCTACTACCAAAGGGGATTGCCACTTGCCCAGGCGCTAAAAATTGCCGGGCTAACGCGGCATGCCTACTACTACAAACCATCGGTCCAACGGCAACCTGCCGGTCGTAAGGCTAGTTCTCAGACACTGCGCCGTCAACTCGACGCTAATGATCAACTCGTCGAGACCAGGATGTCTAATGAAAAAGTGATAGACATCATTAAGGAGCGCTCGCAAGACAAGGATCTTCACCACGGCTATCGGAGTATGACTAACTACCTGCAAAACCAAGGCTTTATCATCAACCGTAAAAAAGTCTACCGCCTGATGAAGGGCGAACAGCTACTTCACGAACGCACTCGCCCGCCAGGCGACAAGAGCCGTGTTGATAGAAGACGCTTCGTCACTGTTGGGCCACTGCAAGGACTTGAAATGGACATCAAGTTTGTGTTCGTTGAGCAACATCGCCGACAGGCATTGGTGCTATCGGTAATCGACGTGTTTACGCGCGAGATCATCGGTTGGCATGTTGCCTACTCCATCAAAGGGCCTCAGGTCAAACGGCTCTGGGAGCAGCTCATCGAAGAGCACCTACAAGCCGCAGATACACTTCGGCGTGGCGTTCATGTGCAGATCCGCAATGACAATGATCCACGCTTCAGCTCTCAGTTGGTGCAGGACTTTTTCGAGGCCAACTACCTCGGTCAAGTATTCACACATCCATACACACCACCACGACAAAATGGGGTCGAGGGGCCCCGCTTTGGAGTCGGACACATCGAATCGTTCCATGCCATCCTGTCGAGAAGCGTCACGAATCGCTCGTTTGCAACGCTGGATCATCTGGAAGGCTACATTCAAAAGTTTTACCGCAAGTACAACGATTGTCGTGTGCATGGGTCGACGGCAGGCCTTGCCCCCAGTGTGTTTAAACAGCAATGGGATGCTGGCAACATAAGTGCATCTATTGATGAAAAAGGCCAGCAGAAGTTCAAACTAAAGGTGCCGCGATATACCTTAGCACCACGGGTAGGGGTATCGGGGAATAGGAACCCGAAGCCAGTTGTTGCTAAAAAAAGTGATGACGGGCCCGCCGATCACCAAAGGCCATCGGTACAAAAGTCACCGTCAGCCAGTTGTTGCTGACACAAATCTATGCTAACATCAACCCAACTCACAAACACGACTAGACGATTGTCCGATAATTAGGGGGCCAAACCAGGACGCCTTTGAAGCATGTCCGCTTCGATAATGATAAGCTTTCGAGCTTACAGATACGCTACTACTGTAGGTAAACGTGAGCTCAGGCACAGTGAATTTAGCACCAAACCTGACTGGAGAAACTTCTTACACGCCAGGTTCGTTCTTGTATCAGCAACAAACCAGACATGAGCTATGGGCGCCGATCTTAGAGTACCGGAGCAAATACTATCCTCTGCTAACATTAGTGCGGAGCAGTTATTAATAGAAGTAGCGGTCTACCTATACGATAGTGAGCGATTGAGTCTTGGACAAGCAAGAGCGTTGGTTCAGATGGATGTTATTTCTTTTCAAAAGGAACTTGCTAAACGAGATATAAACATCAAGATCGACATCGAGGATTTCGAGGATGACCTGATTAGCCTAGACCAGTTTAGGTCACAAGACCAGGTTGAATGATCGTAGTCAGTGACACCTTTATAATTACAAACTTCGCGCAGATCGACCGTCTAGAACTACTACAAAAGCTCTATGACCGAATAGTTATACCTAACCATGTTAGAAATGAGTTGATGAGGCATGAAAGGACAGAGAATTTTGTTCAGCAGTGCGAATGGATCGATGTAGTAGTACCCAGTGATAAAGAATTATTCGAGAAATTGCTAACAATTCTAGATGAAGGGGAAGCTGCAGCAATTGTTCTGAGCAAGGAGTTAGCTGCTGACCTCTTACTGATTGATGAGCGCAAAGGTAGAAGAGTAGCCAAGGAGAATGGGATTCGAATTATTGGCCTACTTGGCGTATTGGTTGACGCAAAGCAACAGGAAATCCTAGAAACTGTTAAACCTATTTTGGATCGCTTAATCTTTCAAACTGGATTTCGAGTCGGTTCTGGCCTCTATCAAAGGGTTCTCAGAGAAGTTGATGAATAGCGGATTAAAGAACGTTCGCCTAACAATCATCTGCCCGTCCATGCCGTACCAAGTAGCTTATATGCCTAGCGTAGTTGGCCAGTAGGGTATAATTCGTGCCCAATCGGTGAACTTTGTAGTGGGTGCACCACGGCGGGTGTTTACACGTTGTAGGCACTAATCAAAAAGATATGGCTGTGTACCAGCATTACATAGGGTTAGTGCCCATCGCGGGGCTTTGAGCTTATGCAGACCTGAGGCGGCAAAGGGTGAATACGTCTACAAAGAGCGGGAATTTTAAAACCAATCTTAATGAATTTTGGATACGAGCTAGTGTGGATCATGGGCCTGTCTCTACGGATATTGACGAACTTTTTGATCGAGCTAGTTGGGGTAACACCACAACATCCAATAATTGGAAGACAAAGTCCGCTCAGGAAGATCACGATGCTTATATGAAGCTAAACGACTCTGGCACAATCATAGAATCCCTAAGTATGAGGATTGACCTTCGTCAGCCCGGAATCTCGATGATATCTCGCGTGGCCGCCTTTGCCAGAAAGCACAACCTAGTACTTTCGAATCGAGCAGGAACGCTTTACACTTCAAATGAGGAATCGGTCTTGGAAATGCTCAAAAAATCCCCAGCAGCGAAGTTCTTAGTAAATCCCGTTGAATTTCTCGCGGGAATTGCAAAGGACCCATATCGAGTAGAGTTCCGTATCAAATAACGCACACAACACCGCCTACACCCTCGACCGGCCTACTCGCCAAACTCCTCGCGTAGCCTCACCCCACCAATGCCACATACCTTCGCGCCACATACGTTATAATGACGTCTGCTCCCGCCCGTCCCAAACTAGTAATGGTCTCGACAATGGCTTCTTCTTCAAGCCAGCCCCGCTCGATCGCGCCCAGCAGCATTGCGCACTCGCCACTCACGTGGTAACAGGCAATTGGCAAATGGGTATTTTGCTTGAGATCGCTGATCACGTCTAAGTAGTGAAGCGCGGGCTTGACCATCAACATATCCGCTCCTTCCTGCGTGTCCAAGATGGCTTCGCGCATGGCTTCTCGCCGATTAGCCGGATCCATTTGGTAGCTGCGCTTATGAGTGGGAGCGTCAGATCCCACGCGAGGGGCAGAGTCTAGCGCCTGCCGGAAAGGACCATAGAAAGCACTAGCGTATTTAGCTGTGTAGCTCATGATTCCGGTTTCGGAGTAGCCTGCCTCATCGAGTGCTTTGCGGATATAGCCGACCCGGCCGTCCATCATATCACTCGGCCCGAGGTAGTCGAATCCTGCCTGTGCCTGGGCCACGCTCATGTCGGCGAGTATAGGTAGGGTTTCGTCGTTCAGTATGCGAGCTCCCTCTACGAGTCCATCGTGGCCGTCGCTGGAGTAGGGGTCCATGGCTACATCACTTATGAGGTTTATGCTTTCGCCAAAACGGGTTTTCCACTGATGCGCAGCGTGCAGATAGAAGTTATTTGGATCGCTGCCATAGGCTGCTCGCGCGTCTTTATGTTCGTTGGGTACGGCTGGAAAAACAATAAAAGAATTCACGCTGAGCGCGATCATTTCAGTGATTTCACGTTCAGCTTCATCTGTGCTCAGTCGAGGATAGCTGGCGAGGTGGGAGATGGTTTCGCGTCGATTTTCGCCTGGCAGCAGAAAGATGGGGTGGACGAGCTGGCTGGGACGGATACGCGGTTCGCGTACGAGAGCGCGGATAGCGCCTGTGCGGCGATTGCGTCGGGGGCGGGAGAGCATGGGGTAAAGGTGGGGAATAGGTGAGAAACGCGCAGGGGCGCAGGATGCTAGCGATGCCCTTCCACCAACTCGGGCGCCGCACCTAAATCGCGGGCAGCTTCCATGAGTCGAATGCACTCGGCACGATAACCACGATCATCGGGCAGGCGAGCTGATTCGGCCAGTGGGATGAGCTGAGCGTAGGTATAGTCGTCGGGGAGGTAAGCGCTACTTTTGAGCATCAAGCTCCACCCTGCGACGGCGGCCGACCAGCGGAAGTTGTTGCTGGTTTTGGCGAAAGCTGAAGAACTGCCAGCCACGCGGACCTCCACCTTATCCTGACTCATGGACTTATCTGGATGCTTGTACTTCATGCGCACCGTTGCCCAATCAGTGGAAGGATTTACCGGAGACTGAATTGCACTAGTAAAGTTTGAATTTTGGTAATTGAGTGCTTCAATGCTCGGAAGGAAGCTACTCTTCACCCCAGTCGGAATGAGCTCGTACAGCGCGGTAACCGTATGTCCCGAGCCCATGTCGCCAGCATCTTTGGTATCGTCGTTGAAGTCTTCCGGAGCAAGAAGGCGACTTTCATAACCGAGGAGGCGATAAGAACCCACGCGTGCAGGATTGAATTCGACTTGAAGTTTGACATCTTTGGCAACAGTAAACAGCGTGCCGCCAAACTCCTCGACCAAGACTTTTCGTGCTTCGAGAAGATTGTCGATATACGCGGCATTGCCATTGCCATTTTCTGCAAGCGCCTGCATACGAGCATCTTTGAAGTTGCCTGTTCCGAAACCAATTACGCTTAGGAAGATACCGGTAGCACGTTTTTTATCGACGTACTCTTCCAATGTTTCATTATCAGTGGTGCCGACGTTAAAGTCGCCATCGGTAGCGAGAATGATGCGGTTGTTTCCGTCTTTGATAAAATTGGATTCCGCGAGTTGGTAGGCTAGCTTAAGTCCAGCGGCACCAGCTGTCGATCCGCCTGCACGAAGATTGTCGATGGCCTCGAGAATAATCTGTTTGTTATCACCGCTCGTTGGCTCTAGTACCGTTCCGGCTGCGCCTGCATACACGACGATGCTAATTTTATCTTGCGGTCTGAGTTGCTCGACCATTAAGCGATAACCTTCCTTCAGGAGGGGAAGCTTATCTGGACTGTTCATGCTGCCCGACACATCGATGAGAAAGACGAGGTTGCTGGGTGGAAGTTTGTCGGCTTCAAATTGTTTGGCTTGCAAACCGATATGCAGCAATTTGTGCTTGCTGTTCCAGGGGCAGTCGCCGAGTTCGGTGGTAAAAGCGACAGGTTGATTGCCTTTTGGTGCCGGGTAGTCGTAGTTGAAGTAATTGATCATTTCTTCGGTGCGGACTGCTCCTGCGGGAGGCTGGTGGCCCATGTTCAAAAACCTGCGCACGTTGGCATAGGCGGTCACATCGACATCGGCGCCAAAGGTAGACAGTGGGGCCGTTTGCGGGAGAGTGAAAGCGTTTTCGACGAGGCCGGGATAGGACTCATTGTGGTATGTTGGAATGGCTTCGTGTACGGGGGTTGGGTGCGTCGCTTGCGGAGCAGTCACCCCGCGGTCGCCAATTTCCTGGTGGCGCATCCGACTTTCGGTTTCGGGTGGCAGTTCTCCGGTCACTCGAATTCCATCTACTATATACTGAGCTTGGCTCTTTTGACTCCCTACTTCGCTACGAGCGGCTTCTTTGCTGCGCGAGGCAATATCATTAACGTTTCGGGTACCGAGGCGAATTACATCATTAGAAGTTAATGGGGTGGCTCCGCTCGGGTCAGGTGGTGACGGCTGTACCTCACCATCCTGTGTTAGATTATCTGTTTCATGCCAAATTACGCCTTGTGTAGTTTCATCAACTTTCAGAGGATCTACTACATAGGCCGTTACAACAACTTCTTCTAACATATTGCCAAGTCTGAGTTTTATCTGCATGGTAGTCGGCTTCTTTTCCCAGAGGGTGAGGCTATCGATTCGATGGTCAGCATATCCTGCGTAGCTAATAACTATTGAATACTTTCCGGCGGGAACGGAAAAGGTAAAGTTGCCATGAAAGTTGGAGGCTGTACCAGCTATGAAGGCTTCTGATTTGTAGAGTTTGATGGATGCTCCTATGGTAGGCTCTCCCAGCTCGTCGAATACGGTACCGTTGAGGATGGCTTGGGCGTGTATGGTGCTTACGCCAAAAAAGGCTAGTAGGAGAGTGGAGAGGAATTGACGCAAAGTCATGGTGGTGTGGGTTTAGTTATGGTGGAGATGCAGGGAGGGGGAGGAATGCATAATGCCTACGGGGGTTTTTGCCTACGGCGTTTTCTTGCCTTCGGCAGTTTTTTGCCTTCGGCGTTTGTGCTGTTCGGGGGGCTGTGCTGGAGGGCAGGGTATCGCAAGGGTCGCAAAGGGAGGACGCAAGGCATGCAAAGAGAGGAGGGGGTTGGGAAGGTTTTTTAGCTACGCTGTTTTTAGCTACGCGTTTTTTTGGCTTCGCCGTTTTTGCTGTTTGAGGGGCTGTGCTGGAGGGCATGGTATCGCCAGGGTCGCAGAGGGAGGACGCAAGGCATGCAAAGAGAGGAGGGGGTTGGGAAGGTTTTTTAGCTACGCTGTTTTTAGCTACGCGTTTTTTTGGCTTCGCCGTTTTTGCTGTTTGAGGGGCTGTGCTGGAGGGCATGGTATCGCCAGGGTCGCAGAGGGAGGACGCAAGGCACGCAAAGAGAGGAGGGGGTTGGGAAGGTTTTTTAGCTACGCTGTTTTTAGCTACGCGTTTTTTTGGCTTCGCCGTTTTTGCTGTTTGAGGGGCTGTGCTGGGGGGCATGGTATCGCAAGGGTCGCAAAGGGAGGACGCAAGGCACGCAAAGAGAGGAGGGGGTTGGGAAGGTTTTTTAGCTACGCTGTTTTTAGCTACGCGTTTTTGGCTTCGCCGTTTTTAGTGTTTGGGGGGCTGTGCTGGGGGCTGTGCTGCTGTGAGTTGACAGTCTACGGCAGTGATGCCTCCGGCGGTAGGGCAGGCTCCGTATGTCTCCGTGCCCTAAGCGTAGCGCCTCAGTGCGCCTCCGTGAGAAATTGCTTTTTACGACGCCTCTCACACGGAGGGACGCGGAGAGTTTGCACGGAGAGGCACGGAGGAGGTATTGCGTGGCTCTGAGCTAGGAGTAAGAACCGTTGCTTCTCCGGAAAGCAAATAGCTAGATAAATCCTTTTCATACGCAGATCCTGATGCAGGTCAGTAGGCGCCGGTTCAGGTATAGTAGCTGCCGCATGGACTGAGTGGTTTAGGATAGGGTGCAGGTGGTGAGTGGATTGCATACGTGGCGAGGAAAAATTTTAATTGCGCTGAAATTTCAGAGGGTCAAATCAATTTTTTTCTACCTTCCGCTGCTAAGAAGTCATCCCGATATTCCCTAATGCCGATAGTCAGTCCACGTCAAGCGCTTAATAAAGCCTTTCTCAAACTAAAGCCGCTACGGGAGGATGTGGCAGGTTTTAGCGAAAGCGTGAAAGAATATGTACGTCGCGTAGAGGCAAGTTTTAGCGAAAGCGAGGAGTATCATAAAAATCTCTCACGGGAGCACTTTTTGCAGCAGGTGGTGCGTGGGCCGAAGGGAGAGCGCTACGACATCAACACGAGTGGGCGGGCGGATTTGGTGATCAGAGGGGGAAGCACCGCGCGAAGTGACGTGAAGGTGCTGCTGGAATACAAGAGTCCGAGCAACGACGGTGAAATGCCGCGGGCGAATCGACTCGATTGTAAGGCGACACGCGAATTGCTGCTCTATTACCTGCGCGAACGTGAGACGGCGGGCAACCTGTCGCTGACGCAACTCATCGTGACCAATGGCCTGGAATGGTATATCTGGGATGCGCAAAGTTGGGAGCGCGCCTTTCACGATGATAAAGAGCTGCTGCGTCGATTCCGAGAGTTTGAAGCGGGGACGCTCAGTGATACGCGGACGCAGACGTTTTATAAGGAGATTGCTTCACCTCTGCTTTCGCAAAAACTCGATGCTCTTGATGTAGCATATATAGACTTATGGGAGCTGCTTAAGCTAGTCCAATCCCTTGATTCTCAGGACCTGCGCTTGTCGAAAACCTCATCGCTCGACCGCCCCACTAACTCCCCGGACCTGCGCTCGTTGAAGGCCTCATCGCTCGACCGCCCCACTAACTCCCCAAAGGGGAGAACCAGGTCGAGCGATGAGGCACGGACTCGTCCTTTGGCTAGAGAAGGAGGTCGCTTGCCATCAGAATTAGTTGCTGCGTATAAACTGTTTAGTGATACGCATCTTTTAAAGATGCCTTTTGCTAATGATTCTAATTCGCTGAATAAGGAGTTTTACAACGAGCTGCTGTACATCATGGGCCTCGAGCAATACGAGGTAAAAAATAAGAAATTGATTGGGCGTGCCCAGGCGGGGCGGCGACACCCTGCGAGTCTGCTCGAAGCAACGATTAGTCAGCTGGAAAGCGAAGGTCTCACGCGGGTAGCTAATAAGCAGAGTTTTGGCGGTGATCAAGCTACGCAAACCTACGAAGTAGCACTGGCGCTAGTAATTACATGGATTAATCGGGTGCTTTTTTGTAAGTTACTCGAAGGGCAACTGCTCGGCTACCACGAGAGCGATCGGGACTACGCGTTTAGGTCGCCCGATACGATTGGCAGCTACGATGCGCTGGCTGATCTTTGGTTTTAAACCCTTGCCAAACAGCTCAAGGATCGGAGTTTGGAGATACGCAACGACTTCACGCACATCCCCTATCTTACTTCTAGCCTGTTTGAGGAGACGGTGCTCGAAAAGGAGGCGACGCGCATCAATGCACTGCGCGACGATAGGCATATGCCCTACTACTCGGGTACGGTGCTGCGCTCGGACGGCCAACAGCAGGCGCGGCGCATAGGTAGTGAGGAGACGCTGCGCTACTAGCTAAAGTTTTTAATTGTCTATGAGTTTGGAAGTGAGGCTACGAAGGGCGAGGTGCTCGAAAAGCCGAAAGGCCTAATAAATGCTTCAGTGCTGGGATTTATTTTCGAAAAAATTAATGGTTATAGAAAGGGAGTTTTTATACGCCAGGATTTGTGACTGAGTATATGTGTCGTGAGACGATTCGGGCGGCTATTGTGGGTCGTTTTCGCCAAAACGAGCAGTTTATTTTTGATAGCGAGGAGTATGAAGATTTAGTAAGCTTTCGCCAAAACCTGTATAAAGCATCTGATATAAAAGCGGCTGAAGAGCTGATCGATAAGCTGCGGATTTGCGACCCGGCGGTAGGTTCGGGGCATTTTTAGTGAGTGCACTTAATGAATTGCTCGCGGCCAAAAGTGAGCTGAATTTGCTGCTCGATGCAGAGGGGAAAACGCTAAACGACGTGCGCGTCAGCGTGGTGAATGACGAGCTGGATGTACGCTTGTGAGCCAGTGAGGAACTGCACGAGTACCGGCCGCGCGTTTACCAGAGCGATCGCATACTGCAAACCCTATTTGAGCAGAAGCGGCGACTTATTGAAAGCTGCCTTTTTGGTGTGGACATCAACCCCAACTCGGTTAAGATTTGCCGACTGCGTCTCTGGATCGAGTTGTTGAAGCACGCTTATTACAAGAAAAATGGCGAGCTAGAAACACTGCCCAACATCGATATTAATATCAAGGTGGGCAATAGTTTGGTGAGTCGGTTTGACTTGGATGTTGACATCACCGAAGCGCTCAAAAACAGTGGCTACACCCTTGAGCAGTATCGTGCCGCGGTGATGGATTATCAGGAGGCTTGGTCGGGCAGAGGGAAGGCTGAGCTTAGAGATTTGCTGCGCGAAATTAAAAACTCCTTTTCGCAGGAGATATCGCGCAGTGATCCTCGGCGCAGGAAACTAGCCAATGCCCGTGGCCGCTTGATAAACGTGGAAAGTGCCCTTCGGATTGGTGATTTGTTTGGTCAGGCCAAAACGAAAGAACTCAAGGCTGAGGCCGAGCGCTTGCAAAAGCATGTCGATAAGTTGAGCCAGGATTTTAATGATGCGGAGGAGGGCGCTTTTTACGAATCCAACCTCGCGTTTGAATGGCGCATCGAATTTCCGCAGGTACTCAACGATGCGGGGGAGTTTGTAGGCTTTGATGTGGTGGTGGGCAATCCGCCGTATATCCGACAGGAGGAGTTGACGGCACTAAAACCATATTTGAAGAGCAACTTCGAGGTCTATCGTGGCACTGCCGACATCCTCACTTACTTCGTAGAGCTCGGGCTCGAGCTGGTGCGTAAGGATGGCCACTTTAGCTACATTATCTCCAACAAGTTTATGCGGGCGGGCTATGGCAAGGAGTTGCGCGAGTATTTGCGGAAGTACAATATCCGCGAGTTGATCGATTTTGGTGATTTGCCGGTGTTTGAGGAGGCCACTACTTATCCCCTCATCATCATTGCCGAGCGCAGCAAGCCGAACGAGGTTTACGAAGCAGCGAATGTGGAGGAGTTGATGCCTCTGGACTTTCGTCAAAACCTGGCAGCGGTTCGTTTCGCTGGCAACGTGGAGAGTCTTGGAGGAAGAGGCGCGTCGAATGCTGCGGGAGACGGTTAATCGTAAGCTCCGGATGATCCTCACGCTGATTTACGGATTGGGCTTGCGCAAGGCCGAAGTGCTGCACCTCTTGATTGACGATGTTAACCTGGAGCGGCGCAGTGTTCACATTCGTAAGGCAAAAGACAACAAGGACCGTATACTGCGGCTGCCCGAGTCGCTGCGTGGTGCGCTGGCCGACTACTTGGCGGAATACAGACCGCGCCACTGGTTGTTCGAGGGGCAAACGGGTGGGCAGTACAGCGGTACGTCTATACAGGTGATCTTCACGCGGGCGAAGGTTCGTAGCTAGCTGCCATCACACTTAACGATCCACGGATTGCGCCACAGCTATGCGACACACCTGGTTGAGGCAGGCACACCCCCTACACGTCGTAAAGGATCTACTCGGACACGGTAGCATCAAAACGAAGCAGATTTACTTGAACACGAGCAGCAAGGGCTTTGAGGGGCCGTTACAGACCCACTCGAGGAGTTGTAATTGCATATTGCGTTTTTTGTATAGACATGTAGAATTGTAGGGATTGTTGTATATTTGCTCGTAGATTTGACAACGCCAAAAAAAACAACGAGCGTGTATGTATGGTGGCTATGCGTAATGTGGTGTGTAGCCGGTAGTTGGCGGTAGTAAATACAATCGATCTGAACAGAATGTTGAATCTTCGAGAGCCCAATTCCGCCAGTCTGAAGCGTGCAATCCGTAAAGCATAGAGGCATGACGCAAGAAATTTCAATCTGGTTAATCGAGCAATTGTACAATTGCTACGTACATCACTTTGAATACTTCGACGGGAACAAGAGCACAGTTGTAAGTCACGTTGATGAACGTTGCCGACTAATAAATCTGACCGCTATTGGCGACAACTGGAGGCAGGTTGACGAGCAGGCAGCAAAGCGCCTTCTCTGGCTCTGTCTCAAACATGACATTGTCTACTTCAAGTCTAATAATAGCAATGACGAATACGTAAAGGAAGAATACGACAGAATATTGAACCACCTTGACACCCAGTTAGTAACACAATGCTTCACTAATCTTATGGATTTAGATAAGGATTATCCAATGGTCAAAAATCACACGCAACGCTTATCGCATATGGAAGCCGACGTGGGGCTGATAATTGTGTCAGCCAAATCATACCTATTCCTACAAATCGGCGGAGACCTTCCATATGACTAGTTGTCAATCCTATATCAAACCCTAGCGTTTGGTTTGAGAGTGCTGGTGATTTACGCGGTATGTAATTCTTTGTGTAACTTGAAAAGACCAAAATCACCTACAACACTGCCTACACGCCCACGCCGGCTAATCGCCAGGCGCGGCGCGTAGGCCAACGTTGTGCATAATGCAAACTTAAATTATGGCAAAAAATAAATCCGAGTTGACCGTCGTCAAAAACGGCCCTGTGGCAACGCTCCACAACTTCGAGACCGGCTTTTTGCAATTCCTCGAGTCTCATGGACTTCCGCAAGAGAACATCTTTGTAGGGGTTGATGAAAGAGTTAAAGTGTTTAGCAATCTCGACTCAGTTGTCAGGCGAATTGATGATGCTATGATGATCGAGAAATCTTTGTACATTTCGAAATTTTTAGCTGCAACTGCCGCTGGCTTGTTCGACGCAGCGCTTAGTTACCTTTGGAACGAAACTATACTTCAGATACGAAAGAGGGTATCGCAATATGATCTCGAGTTCTTCTATGACAGCATAATGTCTGGAGATAAAAGGACTAAGTTCAGGACAGTCGATGACTTGGTCGACTTGCAAGACTATGACCTAATTCGTGGCGCTAAGGAGATTGGCTTAGTTGGAGATGTTGGCTTCAAACATTTAGAGTTCATCAACTACATGCGAAACTGGGCCAGCGCCGCTCACCCCAATTCGGTTGACCTTACAGGGCTTCAGCTAATATCATGGCTCGAAACCTGCGTTAAGGAGGTCATTACTCTACCTGTAGGGTCAGTAGTTACGAGAACTAAGGAGCTGCTTAACAACCTTCGTAAGAATAATATATCGGAAGCAGATGCGGACGAGATTGCAGATTTCTTTGACGATCTACCTAATGGTCAAGCCGACAACCTCGCCGGTGCGTTCTTTGCAATTTACACTCGTAACAACGCGCCGGAGGAACTGAAGCAAAATGTTGCAAAACTAGCACCCAGGCTATGGAAACACGTTTCACGCGATGCGAAGAACGAAGTAGGGCTTAAGTACGCCCACTTTAAGGCGCATGGAATCGAAGAGCAAAAAAATGCAGCGCGCCAGTACATCGAAGTTGTACAAGCTCAAGAATTCATTCCAGATGGACTACGATCGCGGGAAATCAACACAGCAATAGAACACCTTTTAGACGCCCACCGCGGGTGGGACAACTTCCACAACGAACCACCCTTCGCGCGAGCCATACAGCGTGCCGTAGGTGAAGGGGGGACAGTTCCAAAATCTGTTCGTAAGAAGTACGTTCGCGCTGTCGTCGAAGTATTTCTTACCAACGGTGTTGGTACGACGCGTCTTGCACAGCCAATCTACGGAGAGCTACTAAACGGTATGAGCTCAAATATGTTGAGCACAGCATTTTTATCTTTTCGCTACGACGAAATAAGTGCTAAGCTCCAACATCACAAATGTCGCGTAAAGTTCGACGAGGTAGTCAGTGTCTGCAAGGATAAAATTACAAGTCGTGCATTTAAGGATTTCATGGACACCGTTGTGGGTTTTGGGATTCCCTATCATAAACTTCGTGATGATTCAAGAGTAAAGAGGGAGATCGAAGCTGTTAAAGCGATTCTGGCATCAAAATAACAACTACCCACAACACTGCCTACACGCCCACGCCGGCTAATCGCCAGGCGCAGCGTGTGGGGTAACGCTGTGCTCAATACGGGAAAGTACTACTGTAAATACCATCTTGCTAATTCTTGCATATATTCTACTGAATAGATGTCAACAGCACATCGAGTATTATGATTAAGACCGAACCATGCAAAATCTGAATTACTTAAAATAATGATCGGGGCCAGGTCATTCAAGGTTACTGTAACAGCCCCTCAAAAGATCGGACATGATTCTAGTTGCTAATTTGCAACTACATGAGCGACAAACGTGCTAAGCGCACCTTCACCACCGAGCAAAAGCTGGCGATCCTCGCTGAGGCCGCTGACAACGGCGTCACTGTAACCCTTGACAAGCACGCCATCTACGCAGCTACGTATTACTCCTGGAAGCGCAAATTGGCTGAGTCAGGGGAGCAAGGCCTGCAGCATGGCTACACCAAAGCGCAGCTACGTCGTATTGGTGAGCTTGAGGCAGAGAACCGTAAGCTCAAGGAAATCATCGGCCAGAAGGATCTCGAAGCCGAGATGCGCCAAGAACTGCTTAAAAAAAAGTACCCAGACCGCTACTTAAGCAAATCGTGAGCAGCTACTACCAAAGGGGATTGCCACTTGCCCAGGCGCTAAAAATTGCCGGGCTAACGCGGCATGCCTACTACTACAAACCATCGGTCCAACGGCAACCTGCCGGTCGTAAGGCTAGTTCTCAGACACTGCGCCGTCAACTCGACGCTAATGATCAACTCGTCGAGACCAGGATGTCTAATGAAAAAGTGATAGACATCATTAAGGAGCGCTCGCAAGACAAGGATCTTCACCACGGCTATCGGAGTATGACTAACTACCTGCAAAACCAAGGCTTTATCATCAACCGTAAAAAAGTCTACCGCCTGATGAAGGGCGAACAGCTACTTCACGAACGCACTCGCCCGCCAGGCGACAAGAGCCGTGTTGATAGAAGACGCTTCGTCACTGTTGGGCCACTGCAAGGACTTGAAATGGACATCAAGTTTGTGTTCGTTGAGCAACATCGCCGACAGGCATTGGTGCTATCGGTAATCGACGTGTTTACGCGCGAGATCATCGGTTGGCATGTTGCCTACTCCATCAAAGGGCCTCAGGTCAAACGGCTCTGGGAGCAGCTCATCGAAGAGCACCTACAAGCCGCAGATACACTTCGGCGTGGCGTTCATGTGCAGATCCGCAATGACAATGATCCACGCTTCAGCTCTCAGTTGGTGCAGGACTTTTTCGAGGCCAACTACCTCGGTCAAGTATTCACACATCCATACACACCACCACGACAAAATGGGGTCGAGGGGCCCCGCTTTGGAGTCGGACACATCGAATCGTTCCATGCCATCCTGTCGAGAAGCGTCACGAATCGCTCGTTTGCAACGCTGGATCATCTGGAAGGCTACATTCAAAAGTTTTACCGCAAGTACAACGATTGTCGTGTGCATGGGTCGACGGCAGGCCTTGCCCCCAGTGTGTTTAAACAGCAATGGGATGCTGGCAACATAAGTGCATCTATTGATGAAAAAGGCCAGCAGAAGTTCAAACTAAAGGTGCCGCGATATACCTTAGCACCACGGGTAGGGGTATCGGGGAATAGGAACCCGAAGCCAGTTGTTGCTAAAAAAAGTGATGACGGGCCCGCCGATCACCAAAGGCCATCGGTACAAAAGTCACCGTCAGCCAGTTGTTGCTGACACAAATCTATGCTAACATCAACCCAACTCACAAACACGACTAGACGATTGTCCGATAATTAGGGGGCCAAACCAGTGGTGATCTAGGGTCCCCGGTAGTTACAAGAATATTTTCAACTCAATGACACATCGATTTATCCTTTTCATCTTCTATTGCATCTTTAGCTCCTGCTGTCCAGACCTGTCCCAGGGAAGTGTGGATATTCGCCTATATCATCGTCGAAGCTGTTTTGGTATTGATAAATGTGAATTAAAAAGTCTTAAGTCTCATGGTTTCAGGTTAAGAATGTTAAGGTATAATCCTGAACGGGATCATTTTATAGCTGAGGGAGACATACTTATCTCAAGAGAATACATTGAGGACGGGTGCTCCTCGGATTGAGGTCAAACTAGGTTTTTTCGAGAAGGTTAGGCGGGGGGTCGAACCTCTAGTTTCCCCTGACGTTCTTGCAGAGTGACTCCGATCCCGCTCTCCAATAAGCTTGCTGCGCTCACTCAGTTGCGTGAGTACATAAACTCGCGGCCCGAACTACTATGCGCCCACGTCAGTCGATCTAGATACCACAATCAGTGGCTTACCGAGGCGAGTCAGTGGCGCATGCTAGAAGCTATTGCGCTGGATTATCTAGATGCAAAAAAGCTTACCATATGGTTAGCTGCTTATCCGGTTGCTGAAGGCAAAGATCCCAAGATTGTAGGTCTAGTCATGGCCGGCAACATTCCGCTGGTCGGTTTTCATGACTGGCTCTGTGTGCTGATGTCGGGCCATATCTCACAGGTCAAACTGAGCGAGAAGGACCCCTACGTGTTGCCTCACCTGGTCAAGAAGCTCGAAGAGTTTGAGCCAGCTCTTAGTGGTCGCACGCAGTTTGTGGACCGGCTCAAAGGCTTTGATGCTGTCATCGCTACGGGATCTGACAATACCTTGCGTTATTTCGAGCAGTACTTTGGGAAGTATCCGCACATTTTGCGGGGCAATCGGGTGAGCGTGGCGGTGCTCCATGGTGATGAGTCTGCTGAGCAACTAGCCGCGCTTGCGGATGATGTATTCGCCTACTTTGGCTTAGGCTGCCGGTCGGTAGCGAAGCTGTATGTGCCGTCGGGCTATGACTTTGAGCCGCTACTGGATGCTCTGCACGTCCACAAGCAGCTAGCCAACCACTCGAAATGGAAGAATAACTTCGACTACAACTACGCGCTGTTTGCGATTAACAAGACGCCTTTTCTAGCGACAGGTTCGATTATGCTGACCGAAGCTGAGGCTTTGCAGAGTCGGCTGGCCACCTTGCATTACGAGTTTTATTCTGATCTAGCTGATGTGGCTATTGATTTGCATGCACAGCGCGAGAAGCTTCAAGCTATTGTGAGTGCCAAGCCAGTTGGTGCTTTGGAGACGGTGATGCCAGGTGAAGGTCAGCGGCCGGGATTGGGTGATTATGCGGATGGGGTGGATGTGATTGGGTTTTTAACTACGCTCGGGTGAGGCATGGAGACCATGTGTAGGGCTAGCAAGAGCTGAAAATGCGTCGTATTTCAGTTCAGGTAGGCGACAGCAAATCACTATATTAGCCACCTGACCAAAATTATGGCTAAAGCTAAAAAATCATCTGCACTGCGCCCAAAAGCTTCGCCTACTAGCTCTAGGCGCAAACCTCTGCCAACAAAGCGCGTACCGCTCGAGGCGATGAAGGATGCAACATTTTACCACATCACCGCGCAGGGCAAGAGGTGGGCGGTGCACAAACACGGTGCGGAGAGGGCATCGGGCGTATTTGACACAAAGGCCGAGGCAGAGCGAGCTGCACGGCAATTTAAAGCGACAAACAAACACATCATCGTTCACAAGCGAGACGGCTCAGTGCAAAAATGGATTACGAGCAAAGCAGCGTAAGAGCATACGCTAGGAATGTCTTTGTAAATTGTCCTTTTGATGCGGAATACTTTCCGTTGCTCAAGGCTATGTTGTGGGTACTTGTGTATGTTGGTCTACGCCCTCGGCTTGCGCTCGAGCGCAGCAATGCCGGAGAGGGGCGCCTTGCAAAAATTCATGAGCTTATTGAAGAGTCCAAGTACGGTATTCACGATTTAAGTCGGCTAAAGGCTAAGCAGCAGGACGAATTTTATCGGCTAAACATGCCTTTCGAACTCGGCATTGACTATGCCTGCAAAATATATTCTGCACAGCCTGGCCACATGCATAAGGTATTACTTGTACTCGAAGGTGACCAATACTCTGCCCACAAGGCACTGTCGGACATCAGTTTCACCGACCCCAAGGCGCACCACCATAATCCGCAGCACCTGGTGACTGCCTTGCGCAATTGGCTTGTCGAGAACAAATTTGAAGTTACACGAAGTGCAGGAGGGCTATGGCGAGCCTATAATGAATTCTATTCAGAGCTAACCTACCAGCTCATTAAGCTTGAATGGACTGATAAAGAGATCGAAGAAATGCCAATTGCAGAATATTTAGACTATTTGCAATCAGGCTAAGCATCACGCTGCACATTACATTAAGGAGAATTACTACTCTGGAAGGAAATACCTCGGCAAGCTCCTGACCACAAGCGCTGGATCAGGTTGCAGCTAGTATTGTAAGGCTTTGGCGATAAGCCCGCGAGCTATAACATTGAGGCGCTGCTGGAGATGTTAACTGAAAAGTGTACCACCCTTGCGCATTTGCCTGAGCTTGTAGCGGTGTCGGAATACGTGGCATTGGCGTAGCTCATTCCGTTCTGGGTAAACCCTACCCTCTGAAAACGACGCCGCTGCGTGAGAGATGTGTGGTAGCCGCATAGCGGCCTCGTTATACGGAGCCCTGGGTTTACCCGGCGACTGAGGGCAATTGTAGATCTCAACTGAAAAGTGTACCACCCTTCCGCATTTGCCTGAGCTTGTAGCGGTGTCGGAATACGTGGCATTGGGGTAGCTCATTCCGTTGAAGCCTTACCGCACGTCTGGATGGCACGTCATTGCCGCAGGTCACTGCCGCACGTCTGGATCGAACATTCAGTGACACGAAGCTATGCCTACCTTCCGTAGCAGCACCTACACCACAGGTACCCGACGGACCTGATCTTGATGTGTTTTTAAAAGACAGATAAGTCAACTGATCAGGTCCGTCGGGTACCACAGGGCAGACTCTTCACCCTTAACCACAGGCCTGCCCGACCGCCGGAGGCTCCTAGCGTCCCATCTGCAGCGCCGCGGGCATTTTAGCGCCGCAGGTCACCCGCCGGAGGCTCCCACCGCTGAAGGCTGCCTTATTGCTGCTGTTCAATGTACAAATCACCCCCCAACTGCTCTTGAGCAATGTGACCAATGCAACATTACCAAGCTATTCTCCTCATCGCTGTCCCTTACCTGGCTTCGCGATCAATCTCCAATCAAGAATCGGGCAACCAAAAAGCGAAAGAGCCCGCCAGCTTTCACTGACGGGCTCTTCCAAGCTAAAGATTTTAGCAAAAGCTTATTCCACTAAAATCCTTTCAGCAAGTACGCCATGATCTGTCTGGATCATCAAGGTGTACATACCTGTGGGGAGATTACCTGCGTCGAGGCCGTAGCGGTGGCCAGCAACTTGAGAGTGAGCTACGCGGCGACCGTTCATGTCGTAAAGCACAACTAGTTGAAGCTCCACATCATCGCGCACTTCAATGGTGGCTAGACCGGATGTGGGGTTCGGGAAAACACGGAAGTCTACATCTGCAGCCGCGATATCGACAACATCTAAGGCGAACTCGAGATCTGCAGCAGTACCCAAGCCGAGTGCAACAAACGCACGGGGGGTAACAAAGCCCATAATGGTGTCGATCACCATCTTAGCACGTGCGGGATTGGTGATGTTCGGATTGTTAACACGCTCGCGCATCAGACGCGTGCGCGTGCTGGTAGTATCACCGGTTGCCTGGTTAAATCCATTTACGAACACAGACAGCGTGGCCGAGTCTACGTAATTGTAGGTGTTAGCAATGTTGCGGCTCAAATCGGACACGAATGGATACAGGTTCTCGACTGAAAAAGTCGTAACAACTCCATCGCGGGTAGTGAAGACATCATCTTCGAGTTCCTCTGAGCGTAGGGTAATGAAGTCACCTGTACGGCGGAGCACGTCATTGGCTGCCTCTAACTCATCATTGACGCCAAGGCGGTTGGCAGTAGCGATAGTGGCACGAGGACCTGCCACATTTATTACGAACATTGGTTCATCATCGACAACCACAAATACGTCACCCACCGCAAAGGGGGCAAGTTGGTCGTTGACCGAGTGCATGCCAATGCAAGGTGGATCGCCCGCATCTACCCACGTGGTATCACCCATCGCGCCGCCAACGCCTACTGAAAAGTGTATCTCACTGGAGAAGCCGACGTTTTGCGGAATGTTGAGTCCAGCCTGCATCAATCCATCGGGATCACCAAAGAGTTGAGGGTCGAGGAACGGATTGCCCTGCGTGTCAATAAATTTGTCAAGCGTATTTACATCGCTGACAGCATCGAGGAAGTTGTTGTTATAAGCGTTGTAGCCCCCTGTACCATAGCCCATGACCATGATCTTGTCGCCATCGATGCTATACGGGTTGCCGTCGTTTGCGATAGTGCCGCGGAGGTAGCGCGCAAGAGAGCGTATGTCTTGGATGCCGCGGTAGCTGGCCTGAAGAAGACTTCCAGTGCGTGCGTTGACATCGTCCGCAGCTGGATTCCAACCTTTACGATATTCTGCAATAATTGCGGTGTAGCCAAGACGCGCAAATCGCTTAGCTGTCTCGACCACAACGCTGTCGTCAATTTTGCCGAACAGGCCACCGGCTATCAGCTGTGGGAGGTAGGATCCGGTGGTATTGAGAATCACGACTGGGCGCTCATCCTCGTTATCACCAACTGGCATATAGGCCTTGAAGTAGGTAGGACGCGGAGCAGGAGGTTGAGTTCCGCCACTTAGGACCACCGGTAGCACCGAAACGTTTGTTTGGAAGCGTACGGTGTCGGTAACCATGACGTCATCAAAAACGGGCACGATGTACCGCGTTTGGGCTAGTGCAGCCGTGGTGACTGCAAGAGCAAGAAAGAGTAGAAACTGTCTCATGTTGAAGGTTGTTGTGTTATTTACGAAATTCGAAGAGGATAGATGCGTAGGCAAGTCGGCCTACACGTGGTCCTCCATAGGTTTGGAAAACTTGATTGTCCAGAATATTACTAGCGCCAATCTTGAACGTGCTGCTAATCTGTTCGATCTTTAAGTTGACTTGTGCATCGAGCAAACCATAGGCAGGAATGAATCCCGTGAATTGCGGTGATCCCTCAAATAGAAACCCATCTACCCACTTGTAGTTCGTATTAAATCCAAATGACTGGGTGTTGCCGAACACATTGACAGGAATATCACGAGCTGCTAATCCTAGGTTGTACTTGTGCTCAGGCGTGTTAAAGGCTGGTATAATAGGATCATCTGACTGCGTGTTTAAAATGTTGTAGGAATAATTGCCATTAGCAGCAAAATAATTTCCGAAATAGTAGTTAGCACCGATGGAGAAGCCTTGAGTAGTCACCACATCGCGCGCATTGGCCGCAACCCGAAAGGCTTGTGTGTTACGAGGGAAGCCAAGAATAAACCGACTTTGCAAGCCCAAGTTAAAGCCTATAAAATCTTCATAGAAGGAATAGTAGTAGGTAGCATCTAGAAATAGCTTCTCAAACAGCGTAGTACGAAATCCTAATTCCACAGTCTTCACCTTTTCAGGGCGGATAGGGTCGACATTGAAATATACTAGAGACGAATCATTGCCAGTGTTCAGGCGGTCGACGAACGATTCGACGGTTATAAGGCTGTCTATGCCATTGAGGTTACCCAGCAGAATAGCTCTGCCCACATTGTAAAACAGGAATTGATCTGCAAGTGTGGGATTGCGTATTGCACTGGAAAAGCTGGCTCTAAGCGTAGTCGTCTCGTTAGGATTATATACAATGGATGCTGCTGGCGATATCAGATAATCAAAGTTTTTATTCTTATCCAGCCGCACACTAGCTGAGAGTTTCCAGTTATCAACCAGCGTTGCAGTACCCCCGCCATACACGCCATATTCGTAGGTGCTAATATCGCGGCCAGCCGTATCCTGGAGAACAGTTCCTTTGCTGTTGGGCACATACATCCTGTAGTTGGCACCTAGCCTTAGATCAAGATCAGTTAAGGTTGCTCTACCACTCACCAGATCATTAAACATGTACTCACCGTGGATGTGGCCGAGCGCTGACTTGTCGAAAAATCGGGTCCCTCCAGGCTCGGAGCTGAGGCGTGAAGTAATAGCATCAAAAGCCGAATCAAAGCGTGCAGTGCCCGGTTCGAAGCGTGGCAATGTCTCCGGGTAGTCCCGTAGATTTTCCTCCAAGATATTTTTAACGATGTCGTGGTAGAGAAATAAGCTGTCTGAGATGCTCTCTTCAAAGCTGCGCAAGGCTGCTTGGAAAGCGACAGCATCAAAACCACTTCCATCATCTCTAGGAAAGTTAGTTATCTTCGGAATCTGGCCTGCAAAACTTTGGCGAATACGTGCCAAAATTTGACTTTGATAAATGCCTTGATAACGTGCTGAGAAATCGCCATCAGGCTGAGCCTGCCGTTGCAATTCGAGTGCTGTGAAGTAAGGATCATAACTTTCGCCAGCGTCTTCGTGCGTCACATAAGCGCGCAGAAAATAGTTGCCACGCTTAGTCAGCTCGAGCTTGTGCTGAAAGAATTGGATACCTCTCAGCGAAAAGCGATTGTCACCCTGATAAATCGTCGTACCTGTAGAATAGCTTGAGGAGGCAATGATTGTCGGACTGGATAATTCCAGATCTGGCTTCAACCGGAAGTGGAAAGCGGCACTTGCTTTAAAATTTTCCGCGTCATAATCTACTAAGTCGATCTCCCGGTAGCCTCTTCGGTGAAAACTATTTAGTCCTACAATGTCAGGACGATCATTCCCGCGATCAAATTCATCCCCATAAATATTCACCGCATCATAGCCTCCAGGATTGTCTTCCTCACTCCTGGTGCTATCAACCATTGAGTAATTATCAGCCACCCAATCATTGGCCTGAAAGCCGTAAGCATTCAGCTTATAAGCAAAAAACTCCCGCCCGTCCTTGTTTTCTAGCGCCTGTGCCCAGCGAAAGCCACCTTCAACCAGCTGGCGCTCACCAACTTTTACCGTCGCGCTGAGACCCTGCTGCAGAAATGGATCTTTGGTCTCCATGGATATTACACCATTGAAGGCATTCGGACCGTAGAAAGCCGAACTCGCTCCGACGATGATGTTGACCGAATTCACATCCAAATCGCTCGCCCCCAAAAAATTGCCGAGCGAAAAATTCAGGCCGGGGCTCTGATTATCCACACCATCAATGATTTGCAGCGAGCGGACGGGATTGGTGGAGTTAAATCCGCGGGTGTTGATGATCTTAAAGCCGAGGCTAGCAGCTGTTAGGTCGACATCCTTGAGTGCTCCGAGACCGTCGTAAAAATTAGCTGCCGGCGTCTCCTTAATGGCAATATTATCGAGGGTTTCCATGGTGAGCGCGCTCTGCTGCCGCTTCTCGGAAATACGGCGACCTTTCACCTCCACCGTCACCATGGTCGTAGCATTGTCGCCGAGCACGACGCCGATGACCTGATTGCTGTTTTCTACAGTGATGGTATCGTTGCTGTAGCCCACATAACTCACCACCAGGCGAGTCGGCACCGACACCACTTCCACCTCAAAATTACCATCGAGGTCGGTGATATTTCCGGAGCTCGTACCGAGTACCAGCACGCTCGCCCCAATCAAAGTCTCACCCGTCTCATCTGTGACTTGCCCACGCAGCGTTACTTGCGCGCTTCCAATGGAAACAGCGGCAAACATCACCAATACGAGTAGGCTAGCAGCGCGTAGAGTTAACTTCATAGAGGGGGCAAACAGTCTCAGTCGGGTAGTGCTGGTGGTGCAATGTAGCACATTTACATACGAAATTATGTTATAGCCGCCTCCACGACAACTGGCAGACAGCATTGACACCTGCTAAGCTTATGCAAAACTCAAATTAAACTCGTCGCAATGGCCATACTCATACCCACGGCCACGGCAGCAGTCTTGGTCCAGCTGAGGCGGTGCTGGTGCGGATCGTCGAGTTCGAATAGTATGGTGGTGCTCACGTGCAGTAGCGAGCCAACTACCAAGCCGAGCAAGTATGGCATCCAGCTCGGATCGATTAACTCGGCAGCTAGCAGCGCACCAACAGGCGACATAGCGGCAAAGAAGGCGAGCGCAAGCCAAATCTTCATTTTACTATATCCAGCCTGTAGTAGCAGTACGCTCAAGGCAAAACCTGCCGGCAATTTGTGTAGAGCAATGCCCACCAGGAGATGGTCGTGCGTGTGCCCACCATGATCAACTGCGAGTGGACTACCTTCCAGCAAGGCATGCAAACTCAAACCAGCAAGTACCGTCAGCGCCACATTACGACCTTCATGTACGTGAATATGCCCATGTTCGACACCCTTGCTCATTTGCTCAAAAAGCACTTGCAGAAAGAAACCGAGCAAAATGGCAAGACCAGGTTGTACCCCCGGCGTGGCGAATGCATCTGGTAGCAGGTGCAAAGCCGTGATGCTCAGCAGGTACGCGCCGCTGAAACTTAGCACCAGGTGCAGCACCCGCCCTTTGAGGTTCGGAAAACTGAGTCCAGCCAGGCCACCCAGCAGAACTCCCGCGACGAGCATAAGCAATCCCAGCACGCTCAAAGTTCAACGTTTGATGGCCCTGAAGGAGGTGACGTGTGAGGTTTTGGCGAAAGCTGAAGGAAGATATATGCGCCTACCAAACCATACAATGTGCCCAGACCGGCGCCTGCCAGGATATCGCTGAAATAATGCCTGCCTACATATACCTGACCGAGGGCGATGCTTGCTGCCCAGACGAGGCCTAGCCATTTGAGCCATGGCCTTTCGGCAAAACACGTGACCGCGAGGAATACGGCAAGGGCAAAATGATTGGTAGCGTGATTGCTAGGGAAACTTTCTCCTGCGCCGCAGCCAGTGAGGATATCGAGTTTTTCCATAACACCTGGCGTCTTGCAGGGCCTCAGCCTGGCAACGAAAGGCTTAATGAGGCGAGCACTGGTAAGGTCGGCAAGCCCGACGAAAGTGCCTGCAGCCAAGGCGAGTAGGAAGCCGCGCACCCGCTGCGAATAAACTAGCCAAACCAGCAGCAGGATGTAGAGTGGAATCCAAGTCGACTTCTCTCGCCACCACGGCATCACCTCATCGAGTGCAGCTGGATGCCAACCTTGATGCCACGCGACGATGAGCACCTTGTCGAGAGAATCTATGGTCACCGCGGCAAGGTAGCTGTAGCCTTAGACAACAAAACCGCTCGACACCCGAGAGGGCATCGAACGGTTCTGAAAGGTCTTTGGGCTTGAATTAGCCGATGCGACCGTCGTTGTCAGTCAAGTCAACGAGCTCACCGTCATTGTCGCGGTCGAGCTTGTCCTTGAGTGATTGGTCCTTGTTGCGGGCCGTGGTTGCGGTTTTGGTCGTGGTCGTTTGACCTGCAACACGCTCCACGTCGACCTTGGTCTCGCGTACGTTCTCCTTGATTGTCTCGGTATGCTCTTTGGCTTTCTTGCCAATAGAGACTTCCTCGACAACGCGGGCTGACTTCTGCACGACGGGCACCTCAGCGGTTTCGGTCATGGTGACGGTACCTTCTTTGAAGGTATTGAAGTCTCTGTCGGTCGCTGGGCGATCAACAGGCTTACGTGACACTACAACTTCCTCCTCGCGGAGACGGATTTGCTCGGTCACTGGCTTGCTGACGATACGGCTGCGCATACGCACTCCACCGGTAGATACTTCCTTCTTGCCGACCATCAAATCTTCTTTGATGACTTCGAGGGTGGTGTCTGCGTCTTTTACGTCGATTCCACGCTTGCGCAGATGGGTACTGGCATCGTTTGCATCGATTGCGCCGTGCTGGTCGAGGATGTCGGCAGCTTGCTCAGCTTTCTGCATCGTGGAGGTGTGCACAGTTACTACTGTACCGCGACGTGCAGTTTCCATGTAGTTGTTGCGCGTTTTCTCATCATGGTCGCTAAAGAGCGAGCTGAAGAAGCCTTCCACGCGGTTGTGGCGGGCTTTGTAGTCTGCTGCGCCTTCGCGGGCGGAGAGGTCGATGTGCGCATCGCTAAATCCGGCGGATTTAAGGGCTGATACGGCTTTTCTTGCTTGGTCGTTTGAGGCGAATACGCCGATTACTGTCTGGCTCATTTTCTGAAAGGTTTAGGTTTAGAGTTGGTGATTGTTAGAATTGAATTTCACTGCTGGCATGTCTTTGCGGCGAACATCGATTTGCTCTTTGCGAGCGAATACTGTTTGATGTTCTGCAACGGCGGTAGTTCGATTGCGCACAACGATCTCTTCGATCACTTCATAGCGCGTTACTACTACCGGAACTTCTCGAACTACACTATAAATGGTCGCGTCGCCTTCAGTTCGGACTGCAGGAGGCACTGTATCGTGCATGCGCTTTACAGCACGACGTTCGATGTCGTAGCCATGTTCAGAGCGCGTGAGTTCGAGTTCTACTTCTTCAAGAGAGACTGTCTTAGCGATTTGAACTTCGCCGGTGACAACACGCTCGCTCGAAATGCGTATATCCTCCTCAATAAGCGGAATCGTCACCTTTTCGGTAAGCGAATCTTCTTCGTGAGGTGGGGTAGGCTGCATGCGGGGTGAGTAGTTGTTCACTTAATGCAAGGTGTTTTTCCACCGTCATGTTCACCAAAAAGGGTATTTCCTTGCAAAAATAATTTATCGGCTGCCCTTAAGCCCGTTCTAAGCGGCTTTCTGCGCCACCAGATCAGCCCGCTACACTACAGCAGGCATTCATCTGATTCACCTTTACCTCGGGTGGACCAGACCTACTCTCGATCAGGCACTATTTCCTCAGCTGGATCATCCTCCGGTAGCTCGTAATCCTTTTGCCGCTTACCAAACACGCTCACGTTGACATAGCGCTTGGGATTGAGCCGGAAGTCCTGTAGCAATAAGTCGAGGTTGGTGGTCACACGCTCTAGCTGCACATGTAGATCGTCTTTCTTGATGAGCATGCCGAGCGAACCTTCGCCGCTGTTGATGCTTTCGGTGATTCCATTGAGGTTCTCGATGGCACCACCACTCTCGTCGAGTGTAGTTTGCAATTGCTTAAGTGCGGTGTTGACGTTTTCTAAGGTTGGTGCGAGATCGACGGCAGCTAAATTGCTTGTGGTGGAGTCGACATTGCTTAGGATGCGTTCGATGCGGGCGTTATTCCTTGCAAGATTGTCTGTTATTGCAGCCACACTGCTGGTAGTGGCCGTCAGGTTGTCGCTGGTTCGAGCTAGCAGCCGATCAATTTTGTCGGTGAGCGAGGCTAGATTTTCAGTGCCTGCCTCTACGTTGCGCAGTGTACGCCCCAAACCACTCGTGTCGAATCGCCTAGCAAGAGAATCAAACAGTGGACCTGCTGCCTCTTTAGCAACCTGTACGTATTCCTTCACCTGATCGGGATCACCGATGATACCTGCCAGAAAGCTCTCCTCGGCCGGCAAGAGGAAATCTCCATCCTCTGCGCAATTCGCGCCCGTACAGGCCTCAGCAAATTCTAGCGCAATGAAGCGTCCGCCCAACAAGCCATCGCTCTTGATGAGGGCAGTTGTTGATTTAGGTAGAGGTAAGTCATCTGCAATTCGAATGCCGACGGTGAGGGCGCGCACATTCTCGCGGTTGAGCTGGATGGTAACGACCTGCCCTACGCGATAGCCATTGATACTCACGCCATCCCCGACGCTGAGCTGATCCACGTTTTCGTAGATGATGTAGTAGGTATTGGAATTAGAAAAGAGCTCTTGACCCTTTAAAAAATTGTAACCAACCACGATGACAGCAATGGTTACCAGGGCCAGTAGGCCAATCTTGGTCTCTCTTCTCATAACGGGTTCAGGCGGTGCGGGTACGCGGCAGCCATGCTCGGCATACGGGCATGGCAACACCGGCGTTGCACCGGGGGTTTAAATGGTCATTCAGCGCTAGAGACCCAGGTCGGTTTGCTTGACGCGCTGATTGTCGCGGTAGCCTACAATCCACGCATCTTTAAATCCTGCATCTCGCGCCTCCGCAAGTAACGCCTTTGCATCGGTAGCGCTGGCAGCAGGGCCGAGTTGGTACTTGGTGTAGCCGCCTTCTTTGAGGTAACGCACTCTGCCTTGCAGTGGCAACCACCGAGCGGTTTGGGTATTTATTTCTCGTTTGGCGGCGGCAAGTTGGACATAATAGCTCAGGCTCGGCGCAGCTGTCGGGGTAGGTATAGCAACTGGGGCTGAGGGCTCAATGCTGACAATCCGTCTCTTACCCGCTCCTTCATCAACATCACGCAGGTAGGTTCTAAAGCCACGGTAGAGGGCATCGACTGTTGCCTCCCGTCCTTCGGCGTCGAGTAGGTAGGCTTCTTCTGTAGCATTGGAGAGGTAGCCCGTTTCGATGAGTACGCTGGGCATCGCTGTTTCTTTAAGTACGACAAAGCCTGCCTGCCGTACACCCCGGCTGCGGCGGCCATCGCGCTCACCGAGTCGTGCTTCAAAAGCTTCGGCAGCCGCCACGCTTTGTTCCAAAAAAGCGTGCTGAAACATCGACAGGATAATATGCCCAGTAGGTGAATCAGGATCAAAATCGTAGTGGCGCTCAATGTTGGCCTCCAGGCGGATGGCCTCATTTTCGCGTTTTGCGACAGCTAAATTATGGTCGGCTGTATGCAGTCCCATCACGTAGGTCTCCGAGCCATGCACATGAGCTCCGCCCACCATATAGTTGCAGTGTAGGCTGATGAAAAGATCGGCTTGCGCGCGATTGGCGATAGAAGCGCGTTCGTAGAGCGGCACAAAAACGTCGTGCTCACGGGTGTAAATGACTTCGACTTCCGGGTGACTGGATTTGATGCGCTCACCAAGTTCGAGTGCCAGGTGGAGGGCGATCGTCTTTTCGTTGCTATTTGATCCTGAGCAACCGGCATCGCGGCCGCCGTGACCAGCATCAATCACCACTGTTTTAATCGCTGAAGAAGCCGCACCTTCGCCCGCCGTTAAAGTGTCGTTAAGGTATAGCGGAGCTGCGGACACCAAAGCTGCTGTGCCCGTTGACATCACTACTACCATTAGCCCCCACAATCCTTTCATTAATCAGCCTTCGAGCGTTTGATCGACTTTTGCAGCGAATATCGTGCTGCTCACAATGCCTAACGGCTATTGTACGCGTAAAGGTGTTCATTTGCGCGGCAATACTTGCAATAAACTTATCAAGTGTTGCCGCTCAGGTGCCGCTGGATACGTCTGCAACAGACAGTCTCGTTTTGACGAAAGTGGCAATCGACAGCGCCCGCATCGCCACAGATACACTCGGCCAGCCCGATAGCCTGCTGGTGCGCAGGACCTACAGAATCAGTCCAGATGGGCTCGATGAGGAGGTAGCCTACTCGATGCGCGATTCGATGCGCTACAGCATTCGTGACAAGACCATTTACCTCTACGGCGATGCTTCGGTGGTGTATGGCGACCTCACGCTTAAGGCAGGCTATATGGAAATAGACTACGGCAACAATATCCTTATTGCTGAACCTGTACGCGACTCCTTTGGCACCCTCTCAGAGCTCCCGAGCTTTAAGCAAGGCGATCAAGAATTTGAGGCGAAGGGCTTGCGCTATAATATTGAGACGCGCAAAGGCATCGTCTACAATGCTACTACTCAGCAGGGCGATTTATATGTGCTCGGAGGCAAAACTAAGATTGTCGCTGCCGACCCAAACGATCCGACTAGAACGGATAATACGATCTATAATTCTGATGCAATCATTACTACATGCGATCTGGCAGTGCCACACTATGGTATCCATTCCAATAAACAGAAAGTGGTGCAGAATAAACAAGTCATTGTCGGACCGAGTAATGTGGAGTTAGGGGGTGTGCCGACGCCATTGTGGCTGCCGTTTGGTTTCTTTCCTGTTGGGACCTCGGAGCGCTCGGGATTGCTCTTTCCGAGTGACTATACGTATACTGCTGTCGACGGGTTTGGCTTTCAACAAATTGGCTGGTATTTCCCTTGGAATGATGCTATTCACTCTTCGGTAACGGCAGATATCTTTCTCAAAGGAACGCTGCGCTTCAACACCACCAACAACTACGCGAAGCGCTACCGGTACATAGGCAGCCTTGCCGCTGGAGCCTCTCGCAATCGTGCAGAAGACCAATTTGGCAATGAAACCTTCGGTGAAAGCTACTCCCTCACCTGGTCGCACGCCCAAGATCAAAAGGCTAATCCCTACCGAAATTTCCGTGCCAACGTCAATATTCAAACCAATAACTACGCTCGTATTAACGGTCAGACAATTGGCTCGCAAATTACCAATACTTTCCGCTCTAACCTCGGTGCGACTTTCCAATTTCCGGCGCATCCAAGTTGGAACCTCACTGTTGGCGCTACGCACTCGCAGAATACAGAAACACGAAGGCTAGAAGTTTCGGCGCCAGATGCTCGCTTTTCAACGGGACAAATTTATCCTTTTGCTGATCTCGGCACCAAATCTACAGCGTGGTACAAAAAGGCTGTGATAAATTATACTGCGCAATTTCGAGGTGAGATAGAAGCAACGGATACTACTCTGTTTGATTCTGAAACATGGGAGGATATCGTGCTGGGTGGGCAGCATAACGTCACCTTCAATGCGCCCATTAACTTTGCTAAATACTTCAGAGTAAGTCCTAACGTTAATTTTCAGCAGACGGCTTATTTTGATGAGTTTAGAATGTTCTATTTAAGACAATCCACGTTTGATAGTGTATTTACAGTTATAGGTGGTGATACCATTCGCCGCGAGGAGGTGCAGACGGTGCGGGGAGTAGTTGTCGATTCATTGCTCGACGGCTACAGTGTGGCTAACAGCTTTTCCGCCAATGTGAGTGTGCAAACAAACATCTTCGGCACTGCCAGATTTAAGCTTGGCAGCCTGCGCGGTCTTCGGCACATCATCACCCCAAGCGTTAATATTGGCTATACGCCTGACTACTCCGATGCGCCATTTAATTATTATGATAGTGTGCAAGTCAATGAGGCAGGGCAGTTTGATTCCTACCTTCGCTTCCCAGATCAACCCTTTACCCCTAGCAATGTGTCGGATGACTTATCGCTACGAATTGGCTACTCCCTCGGTAATCGATTAGAAACTAAAATCCAGGGGAGACAGGACACTACTTCGCGAATTATCGCGCTGATCAATAACCTAAATTTTACCGGTAGTTACAACCTAGCTGTTGATTCCTTTCAGTGGTCGCCCATCA
Organism: Saprospiraceae bacterium; assembly: GCA_965213735.1. Classification (GTDB taxonomy): domain Bacteria; phylum Bacteroidota; class Bacteroidia; order Chitinophagales; family Saprospiraceae; genus CALDTK01. Next base: position 1,655,041 of record CBDCAB010000006.1, on the reverse strand, counting down.
GTGTGAGTGGGGCGCGACTCAAGCTATTCAAGGACATCATCAGTCTTAATGCTGGTGGTGGTAGATTTGATGTGTATGATCGAAGTGCTGACGGTCGTCGAGTAGACACGCTGCTGCTTTCGAAGGGCAAGTTCCCATTGCGATTTGATGCTTTGCGGCTCGACCTAAGTGCAGCTTTGAGCCTGGGACAGCTGCGCGACCTCATCAAAGGCGAACCTATTAAATCTTCTCAAAACGATATTTATTCGCTAATTGATCGCTTTCGAATCAATTATAACTATTCCCGAAGCTACAACCGGTTTCGCAGCGGCAATGATGGGCCCTGGTTGACGACTTCGAGCACTATCAATGCGAGTGGTTCTATTCCGATTAGCCCGAAGTGGTCAATTCGGCAGGTGACGATTGGTTACGACTTTCGCAACAGCCGATTGTCGTATCCTTCCCTTGCCATTGGTCGAGATCTTCACTGTTGGGAAATGGACCTATTCTGGGCTCCTCGCTTCAACACGTTTACCTTTAGTATTCGTGTGAAGCCAAGTTCGCTCGGATTTCTGGATATTCCTTACCGGCGAGGCAACAGAATCTAGTTCTGTCTATTTATTCTCGACAACAACCACCTTCGTCACGAAATCTTGTCGCTCGAGCGCTTTGACCATTTCATCGGCGGTCATGGTGTATGGATCGAAGGTTACGAGAAAAGTAGCTGGATTTTCGCTGACCATGCGGACGAGCTTCATCTGCTGGCGGTAGTAGCGCTCTGTCACCACCTGAATTTGATCGGGCGCCTGCAGCGTTACCAGTAGCTCATTGGCTGGTACTGGTCCGGCCTCTGGCGAGCGCTGCCAGGCTGTATTTTCTGCAGCATTTAGGAGTGATGTTCGAAGCGTGGCCACCGGCTCTGCAAATTCGATTGTGCCTGCAAAATGTAGTGTATCCATCCCGTCGACGATGGAGATGGTGGTCATTGCGAGGTCGACAATGCCTGTTTCGATTTCCCGTGGCAGTTCATCAGCTTGCGCCAAAATTTGTCTGACCTGAGCATTGATTCGCTGCATCGAATCAGGACTTATCGTGCCACTGTGCTCTCCTTTATACGGAGCGTACTGTCTGCCTACGTAGCTAGCCGAACCGTTGGGCTGAAGCGTCATCGTGAATACAGGACAGGTACCAAAACAAGGACCTTGACTTAAAGAGACTTGAGTGTACTCATTCGAAGCGGTCATGTTTTTCGAGCTGTTGCAGCTAATGGCCAATAAAGCTGCACAAAAGGTGAGGAGGAAGTGAGTCATAGAATTCAACAAATGTGAGGTGGGTGTCTACTAGGTCAACGTTTGCAAAGCAAAATGTAGCCAAGCTGCGGCGTCAACGATATGACAACAGCCCACATGTTCGTCGGTTGTTTTTGCGTGTCGACGTCTATCAGCCTTTGCTCTACCACCTATCCCATTACCTGCCCGCAAGGCAATCGGCTGTGGATGACAGTCATAGATAAAGTCGAAGATCTACAGCAAACACCATGGGATGCTTGCAGCTGGAGAAGCCCTTGGATGAGCAGTTTTTGGCTTGAGGTTTTCGCGAAAGCTGGAGGCCCCCGCACGCGCTACCTTCTCTTTCACCGCAGCGAGCAGCTGAGCCAACATGATGCTACAGATGTGATAGGCCTTTCGCTGCTTCAGCACCTGCCCGTGGCCAGCATGAAGTTGGGTAAGTCGCTGCGACCTCAGCTCGTCGGCATTATTTTCGGCAAAGAAGTGAGGCAATTTGGCCAGGTGCTTTTTAGCGGCCCTGGCGGACATGCTTTTGCCCCAGGAGTTGATGGCACTGCCCTGCTAGTTGCTGCACAAGCTGCCCTTGGCGAAGCTCAATCAGCGACGTGGCTCATTAAAGATTTAATAGCTGCATCAGATGTACACCCGCACTGGCACGCCCTTGATGTGTTGCCGGAGTTGGTACTCACTTTGCCCCAGGAGTGGCAGAGCGAGCAGGATTATCTGGCTGCTATGAAGTCGAAATACCGGCGCCGACTGCACCGAGCGCGCCGAAAATTTGACGGTCTTACTCGCCGCCGCCTCTCCGCCAGCCAGCTCAGGGAGCTGCAAGATGAGGTGCACCAGCTTTACAACGGCCTCATTGAGCGTGCGGAGTATGTGCCATTTGTGGTGCCACGTGGCTACTTCTCAGCTTTGGCCGAGCAGGCTGCCGAGCAAGTGGTAGTGACAGGCTATTATCACCAACAACAGCTGGTAGGATTCAGTACCCTGCTGTACGAGGGTGAGCAAGCAATAGCTCATTATGCTGCCATCGCCCCCGCCTACAATGAGTCACACCAGCTGTACCTCAACCTATTGGTCGACCTCATCTCAGCATCTATTGATGCAGGTGTGACTTCCCTCAACTTCGGGCGCACTGCTACTACCATTAAGACCAGCGTTGGCGCCCATCCTGAATACTTACACAGTCTTGCTCGCCACGACGGATGTATTCGCAATCAGCTCGTGGGCGCGCTCAATGCCAGGGTGCTGGGAGAGGATGATCGCCAGGCGCAAATTCAGCATCCATTCGGCTAGCAGCGAACGCAGGCATGAAGCTCAGCGTCGGCTTTGGCTTCGTAGGCTTTAATAGTGACGCCCTCGTAGATGGCCTGATCGAAAATACGAGAGGGGGCTTCGGTGAGTTCGAGCTGTCCGTGCTGCTGCGCAAGTGGAGCACCAGGCGACGCCCACTGTCCGAGTGCAAACCAAGCGGCGACGACAAGTACTAGAATACTCGCTGCGACGGCTGGCAGCAGGTAACGTTGCGAGCGCGGATAGAGACGAAGCTTACGGGCGCTGCGGGGGCTAGCAGCGGGCAAGCTTGATTCTAGACGCTCCCAGAGCTGATCGGGAGCAGGAGCTGTGTGGCCCTCGGCTGCCTCACGCAATATTTGCTGAATAGCTTGTTCTTTCATGAGTTGCGGGTCGGTATAGGGCGAAGAGAGTGGCCTTCTCGTGCTGCTAGCTGGAGGTATGCGCTGCGGAGTTTTTGTTTGGCTAGGATGAGCTGACTTTTGCTGGTGTTGATGCTTACGCCAAGCGCCTCGGCAATTTCACGGTGTTTGTAACCCTCAATTTCGTAAAGGTTGAAGACAGTGCGGCAGCCATCGGGCAACGTATCGAGCAGCCTGAGCACGTCGGCGGCTTCGAGTGCATCTATTTTCTGCACAGGAGCTACAGCTGTGGCGAGTACGACTTCACCGAGCTCGGCCATATCGAGGCGCCGTTTGCGTAAGTGCATGAGTGCTTCGTTGCTCACGATGCGCTTCATCCACCCCTCGAAGCTACCATTGCCGCTGTAGGTGTGAAGATTGGAGAAAATTTTGAGCCAGGCATCGGCGAGTACGTCTTCAGCAGTCTCAGGATGGCGCACGTAGCGGAGTGCTACGCTGTAGAGCTTACTGGTGTAGCGCTCGTAAAGTGCTCGTTGCGCCAGACGTTCTCCGCGAAGGCAGGCGGCGAGAAGTTTGGCATCTGTGAGCATAGTCTCAGTTGAACGATGGACGCTCAGGGACGAGTTGCGCCTCGCGCCGTTGTGTGCAATATGTAGAGCGTTGGCCACAAACCTACAGATGCAGCCATCTCTCGGAATGGTGGTTGGGCTAGTCGTTTACTTTTGCCGCATGAGTGGAGCTTCTCCTTGGGATAGTGTCGATTTAGCTGAAATTGCCCAGCGCTTTGGTACCCCTGTCTACGTTTACCACAGTGATGTGATCAAGCGACAGTACGAGCGCTTGTGCAATGCATTCGATGTTGGCAAACTTGCGCTGCACTATGCCTGTAAGGCCAATTCCAACCTTGAGTTACTTCGCTTCATGAAGACGCTCGGGGCAGGCCTTGATTGTGTCAGCCTCAATGAGGTCCGTTTGGGTCTCCTGGCAGGTTTTAGCGAAAGCGATATCCTCTACACACCCAATGGGGTAGGGATTGCAGAAATGGTGGAGGCTATAGGTTTAGGAGTCAAGCTTAATGTTGACTCTATTTCTATACTTGAACAACTCGGGCAGCTTCATCCTGAAGTTCCTGTATGTATACGTATAAATCCGCATATCATGGCGGGCGGTCACCATAAGATATCTACAGGACATATTGATTCAAAGTTTGGGATTAGTATTCACCAGCTTCCACACGTGCTGCGTATTGTTGAAACGACTGGCTTGCGCGTTGCTGGGCTGCACATGCACACGGGTAGTGATATCTATGATGTTGCACCATTTCTTGCGGCTGCTGACATTTTATTGGGGATTGCGCACCAGTTCAAACAGCTGGAATATATCGACTTTGGCAGTGGCTTCAAGGTTGCATACAAGCCAGATGAGATTGCGACTGATATTGAAGAGATGGGTGAATTAATGACGGCTCGCTTTAATGAGTTTTGTAGGAGTTACGGTCGTGAAGTATCATTAGTATTTGAGCCTGGAAAATTTCTGGTAAGTGAAGCAGGTAGATTTGTGGTAGAGACAAATGTTGTAAAAACCACCCCCAGTACAGTCTTTGTTGGCGTTAATTCAGGACTGAATCACCTCTTGCGGCCGATGTTTTACGATGCCTACCACCACATCGAGAATATTTCTAATGCTCAAGGCAAAACCCGTATTTATACCGTGGTCGGATATATCTGCGAGACGGATACATTTGGTGCAAACCGACAGCTAAGTGAAGTGCGTGAAGGTGACCTCCTGGTGATCCACAATGCTGGCGCCTACTGTGCCACGATGGCGAGCAACTACAACAGCAGGGAACGTCCAGCTGAGGTGCTCATTCACGATGGCCAGTCTCATCTTGTCAGGCGCCGCGAAACCTTAGATGATCTGCTTGCGGCGCAATGCTCTACCGGTCTATTCGGCGCCAAAACTCAGTCGGTGCCTCAACGCAACACCCACTAATTTGCCTGCGTAAAATCACCACATGCGAATCCTCCTGCTAACAATTCTGGCCTTTGTCATTTACGCTTGCGCAGAACCTGAGCCTACTCCGATCATCATGGATCTGGAAGATGGTACCGTGCGCACGCAAATGGAGGAACTTGTACCGCTGCAGAATTACCGCGCGGCAGGTGTGACGCAGGTGCTGATGGTGCCCGATGGATTGCCCGGACCTGATCCTGTACTGGGTCCACTCGATCGCGACAGTCGCGCCCGTGCCGTGGCGGTAGGAAATTATTCACGTGGACTCGAGCCGGAGGTTGTGCTTGCACCTGCCACCAAGGGCGGCACCTATATGGGTACTCCCGCGGCGAGTCTTCACAATATCAGCGTCACTGGTTATGACGAAGGTCTAGGGGCTGAGGCTATTGCTGCGCTTATCACAGACAACTATGTTGGCAAGCGGATCGTCCTGGTTGCTGAAGTAAGCTTGCTCGAAGATATTGCCGATGCCATTGGGGCCGATGATGTACTGGATTGGCCAGTCGAAGGCCGCCGCTCCATCGCATTTGTGACTGCTGGAGGTGAAGAGCCGACAGCTCAGGTGTTTGCACTCGCCGAGAACGAAGAGTAGCCGACATCGAGCTTGCCGCGCTACTTTCGCGCGCTGATGGAATTGAGCAAAAATTACGAGCCGAGCACCACTGAAGCGCGCTGGTACGCCCATTGGTTGCAGCAGAATTATTTCCACAGCGAGCCTGATGAGCGCGAGGCTTTTACGATTGTAATGCCGCCTCCCAACGTGACGGGTGTGCTCCACATGGGACACCTGCTCAATGCTACGGTACAGGATATCCTGATTCGACATGCACGCAAAAGCGGCAAAAATGCTTGCTGGGTGCCCGGAATGGATCATGCCTCCATCGCAACCGAAGCCAAGGTGGTGAAGCGACTCCGCGAGCAAGGCATCAAAAAAGGTGAACTCACGCGCGAAGAATTTCTTGCACATGCCTGGGCTTGGAAGGAGGAATACGGTGGGATAATTCTCGAGCAACTCAAGCGGCTCGGTGCATCCTGCGATTGGGAGCGCACCCGCTTTACCATGGAGCCGAGCCTGAGTACGGCAGTAACTAAAGTGTTCGTCGATCTCTATAATAAAGGCAAGCTTTATCGAGGTCTGCGCATGACCAACTGGGATCCAGAAGCGCAGACGGTGCTCTCAAATGAAGAGGTGATTCACGGTGAGGAGACGCGACCTCTTTATTACGTGCGCTACCAAGTTGAGGGCAGCGACGAATTTCTGACCGTTGCGACTGTTCGGCCCGAGACAATTATGGGCGATACGGCAGTGGCGGTACATCCCGACGATGAGCGGTATCGGCATTTGGTAGGCAAGCGCGTCCACGTGCCACTAACTAATCGAACGGTACCCATCATTGCTGATGATTATGTTGATCGCGAGTTTGGCACCGGTGCGCTAAAAATTACGCCGGCACATGATGTCAATGATTATGAAGTTGGTCAGCGCCACCAGTTAGAGACTATAGACATTCTTAATGCAGATGGCACGATAGCTGAGGCCGCTGGCAATTTCGTTGGCGTAGCTCGCGAGAAGGCGCGTAAGCTGGCGGCGCGACAACTCGATGCTGATGGTGTACTCGAAAAGAAGGAGAATTACACTACTTCTGTTGGGCGGAGCGAGCGAACAAATGCGGTGGTAGAGCCTCGGCTCACGTTGCAGTGGTTTGTTCGTATGGATGAGTTTGCCGCTAATGCAATGCAGGCAATTGAGCGAGAAAATAATCCAGCTGGAGAAGTAGCTTTTCATCCGCCTCACTTCTTCAACATGTATAAGCAGTGGGTGGGGCCTGAGAAGGTGCGCGATTGGTGTATTAGTCGCCAATTGTGGTGGGGCCACCGAATTCCGGCTTGGTTTGTTGGTGGTCAAGATGATGCTGATACAAAGGTATTTGTGGCTGAGACTGCCGAGAAAGCATTGGTTATGGCAAAAGCTGAACTTGGCGAGCATATAACTGCAAGTGATTTGCATCAAGATGAGGATGCATTAGATACTTGGTTTTCCAGTTGGCTCTGGCCGATAAGTGTATTCGACGGCTTCGAGCGGCAGGATGAATTAGCTTATTATTATCCTACCAATGTGCTGGTGACGGCTTGGGATATTATTTATTTATGGGTAGCACGTATGATTATGGCAGGCAAGGAGTGGGCGCCTCAACTTCTGTCAGATCCTCACAATAAAGCTGTTCCTTTCCATCACGTGTACTGGACGGGCATGGTGCGAGATGCACAGCGGCGAAAGATGTCCAAAAGTTTAGGCAATTCTCCTGATTCACTGGCGCTGCTGGAGCGATATGGAGCAGATGGTGTGCGTTTTGGGATGCTCAGCGCGGCGAGTGCAGGTGGGGATATCGTGTTCGATGCCCCTCTCGATCCGAAAACGCAGAAAGCGCTAAATGAAAGTCAGCTCTGCAATCAAGGCAAATTATTCTGCAACAAAATGTGGAATGCCCTGAAATTAATTAAGGGTTTTGACACGCATGATGTGCCTGCTGGGGAGGTAGAGAAACTGGCTATAAATTGGATAAGGCAAAAGTTTCCGCTTACGCTAAAACAAGTGGAAGCAGATTACGACTCGTTTAAGTTGAATGATGCGCTTAGTACCTTATATGCTTTCATCTGGGGAGACTTCTGCTCCTGGTTTTTAGAAATGATAAAACCTGGTTATGTCGATGGTCAGGCCCAGCCGATTAGTGCAGAGGTGCAAGAACATGCTATTGACATCTTCAGTGATATCGTAAATGTATTGCATCCCTTTATGCCATTTGTGACGGAAGAAATATGGCACCAACTCAGAGAGCAACGCCAGGATGTTTGCATTGCTCCACTGCCGACTCCCAGCTTCTACGATGAAGCCGCTATTGATCGTGTGGAGGCAGTTAAAGAGATCGTGAGCAAAGTTCGAGAATTGCGCAACAGCAAAGGACTCAAGGCGCGGGACGTACTCCCCATCTCGACTGCCAATGCGGATCATCCCGTAGTTCTCGATGCAGGACTTAGCGAGATGCTGCAGAAAATGGCCTATGTCTCACAAGTGCGCGTTTCTGCCACAGAGCCTACCAATGGGGTCGGGCTCGTGGTTGGTACCGATAAGTTCTACCTTGAGTTACCACAAGAGCGCATTGATACAGAAGCCGAACGTGAGCGAATTACCAAAGACCTCGACCACCAGCGCGGCTTTGTCGCTAGTATCGAAAAGAAGCTGGCCAACGAGCGCTTCGTAAATAATGCACCTGATGAGGTAGTAGCCAACGAGCGCAAGAAATTAGCTGATGGCCTGGCTCGGGTGAAGGCTCTAGAGGAGAGTTTGGAGGGTTTAATTGGGGGCTAGGTGTTGGGGGCTGGGCGCTGGGGCTGGGGGCTGGGTGCTACGTGCTAGGCCGCCCTCAGTGGGCCGGTTAGGTCCACCATGTGCTCGGCCAGTTTGTTGGACCACGCAGTGGACAGACGGGCTGGGCTTCGGGTGTACGATGCTAGGCCCCTCCCTCAATGCGTGACTCTAGTCACTGGATTAGCTTTTGCACACTCCTCATCATCGCAATCGGTAAAGGAATCCAAGTCGTCATCAATGCCGTTGGTGCAGTGCTCGTAGAAGTCTACCAGCGTTGCATCGGGAATGTCCGGAGTGGTAGGATCATCGCTGCCGATGTTGGCACCAATGGCGATTGGTAAATTGCGCAACTCGGCTTGATTGGGCATAGGGTGCGCGCCTGCATATGCAGGATCTACCACATAATCTACTTGAAAAGTTGAGCTGCCTTGGGGAACGTTCAAGAAGTCAAACGTGAGCGTATTTGTGCCGACACCACTGGCCGTGCCTAAGCTCAATCCTGCACTGGCGTTGTAAGGAGTACTCACCCAAGTTGCACCTGCCGGCAGCTGATCGTAAAATTGAGCCCCAGGAAGAGAAGTAAAATAGCGATTCTGCAGCGTGAACGTGTAGGTCTGCTGTTGCGCCTTGTGAATCTTTCGATTATTCGCGTCCTTTTTAAAGGCTATGCCTTGGCAAGAGCAACCATCAGTTTGACTCGTGACCGCGTTAGTGCCAAGCGTAGTAATGTTACCCGTCTGGAGGTTGATCTTTATCAAATTGCCTGTTGCATTTTCATAGGCATAGCCATCGCCATCTGCTGAAATCCAAACCGCTCCGGTAGAGCCAGTTATTGTTCGCGAGAGGGTTACATTGGTGCGGGTACAGGTGTTGAAGTCATAGCGAAACATCTTATCGCTATCATGCAGTGTACCGTAGTAGAATCCATCAATTGGATTGTAATCGAAGTCTCCCACATTTCCATTATCCGGCAATCCCGAAAAATCGCATACGAGCGTGGCTACGAGTGTGTTTGTGTTGATGTTGTAGAAGTTGCCTTGAGCTGTTTCGCGAGCTATCCAATTGCCTTGCCGATCAATAGCGCCAGCGTTAAAAAAGCCAACACCAGGCGGTACAGACAAATTTCCTAGGTAGGTGACGGTAAAGTCTCCCGCTATTCGGTATACCTGTAGGGGCGGCTCAAAGTTGAGCACATAGATGTAGCCATCACGCGGATTCATTGCCGTCGCATTAAGTTCGCCAACTGCGCCAGCGGCAGTAAGGTTGACCAGCGGCACAAGGGTGACGCCCCCGATCACATCTACCCGCTGCAGCCAGACATCTGATCCGAGTTTTACGGTCTGATAAAAGCTGTTGTCGCAGGCGAAGCGTGCCGCACAATCTGTACTGCCATCACAGTCGGTATCTTGGCAATCAATTAGCCCGTCGCCATCATCATCAATGTTGTTGTCGCATTCCTCTACGCCACTCAGAATAAGACCAAAATCTATGGTCGACACATAGACATTTGCACTGAGATTGATCGGCTGTGAAGTGCCCGTGCTTACATCTCCATCAGAATCACTAGCTACATCAGCGCCACTACCTTGAGGTGAGCGCGTGGCACCAGTTGGTAAATCTACTAACACACGGTAAGTAGCAGGATCGAGATCATCAAACTGGTAGAAGCCTGGCTTACCGTAGATGTCTGGTTTAGTTTGCTCACTACGTACAACATTTCCAGTTCCATCCAGGAGGTGTACCGTCACACCATTTATACCTGCGGCTTGACCTTCATTTTGGGTGCCGTCGCCATCGATGTCGTGCCAGATATAATCACCAATTGCGCCTTTGCCCGAAGGGACAAGTCCAAGATCATAAGTGAGATCAATGGTGGTGTTGCCAATAGGGAAGATGGAGCTTATGGCCCCAACTTGTCCATTAGCATAATACGCTTCAGCATCACTATCGAGGGTAGCATCACTGCCTGCCTGTTTTGGCGAAAGCGTATAAGCTGCTGGTTTAATAAATACCAGGAAGTAATTGTCGACACTGAGTGCGGGAAACAGGTAATTTCCATCGCCTGTGGTATTTGTAAAGCTCACAAACTCGTCGGCTGCAACATCTACCTGTCCATCGCCATTATCGCGGTAGAGTTCGACACGCACGTTGTTGACTCCAGGTTCGGTAGCGTCCTGGATGCCGTTGCCGTTGTTATCCGACCACACCCGATCACCCACCACGCCGGGTTGAAGTGGCATCACTGTGAGTCCGGTTTTTATAGGTTCGCTGGGCAGGAGCAAAGAACCGTTATCGGCTCGGCGAGCGATGAATCCGACAGAATTCCAAGCAGCATCTCCTTCTGCGGCTGAAGTCAGCACCGTAGTCGGAGCCCGCATCGGCCAGTTGAGTTCTAATTGTTGACCAGGTGCTAGCGGAGTACTCCCTAACTCGAACTTTAATGCACTCACGGCTGAAAGATCATGCGGTGGCACTACCGTCCAGTTTGGTGCCGTACATCCAGGCGGATCTGAGGCTATAAATCCTTCTGCTTGTCGACATGGATTGGCCGCTACAGAATAGTAAACAGTGACCCCTGGAGGAGCATCTACGGGAGCCACGAGATTAGGTCGCCACTTCGAATCACGTGGATCACCCGTCACGACGCTGAGATCATTTATTGCAGGAAGTATATCCATCATCTTGATATCGGCAATTCCTACGTTGCCATCATTACTGATGATGAGTTTGTAATCCGCCAAGCCTCCAGGCATTGTAGTGCCAACGTCGGGGTAAAATGAATAATCGCTGTCGAGACTTCCTTTCACACTTAAACGCGAAGACAATGCAACAAGAGGACTGACATCGAGCGCGTACTCCATGCCGCATAGAGTTTCGCTTGCATTACCATCACCATCGAGGTCATAGGTATCTGTAAGCAAATACTGCCAGCACTCTACTTCACTAGATGGGTTAGAATAAGTCATTATAAATGGCCCTCTCAAAGCCCCGACGCCCGCGGGCGCGAGTGAGTTGATGCGCACATCCCAACTTACCCAAATTTCATCAGCTGATCCAAAGCTGTTTGCTCCGGGTGGCCAACGCCAGTGCAATAAGGTCCGGCCTGTACCATTATAGTCGTCTGTAGCAGTAAAGATTGGTGTCCCAATACCTGCAATAGCATTAGTGGTGGTTTGTGAGTTTGCTATATAATCCATGCCGATGGGGAGGAGCGTGTAAATCTCTACATCGTTTAGATCAATGGAAGCTGCATCTGCATTACTAGCCCTGCCTGCCATCGTTATAGTATCTCCAACGGCTACATAACTTGAGACTGCAAATTCACGATGAGCATAGGGATTGGCATAGGCTTTATTGTCAATTTCTTGACCAAAGAATGTTGCGCAGGCATTAAAATGCGTAGCACTGCTGGAGGACATGCCAGTTGCGCAGTTGGTGATATTGCCATCTGGAGTGTCAGACCTCAATCTGAAGAATACCCGAGCAGCTTGATAACTCGCACTGCCGGGATACAAATCACCGACCCCAATCCTAAGCCCAGTTATATATTCTGAACCTCCTAGAGTGAGACCTAAATCCGCTAGCGTAATTAAGTTTTGCTGAAAAGAGGGAAGGTTTGTTTGGTAAGTACGCCACCCATTCAAATTTGTTCTGTACCTAAAGCTAAGGTAGTGTAAGTCAGCTGAACCAGGTTTATTCCAAAGACCTAAATCAACTTGCGTAATTTCAGTTTCGAACGGTGGATTGTCAGCTAAATATGCATTTGCTAAGGTGCTTGTGCCAATATTATTCAGCTCAATATCATAGTAGCCTAACTGTCCCGCACGGATATAGGTGCGATCTACAGTCTTGTATGCTCGAGTTTCAGCACGTGGCGCTGTGAGTGTATGAGTTTCTGTATCTGATATATACTCTGTGGGTTCATTTATCGGTTTTGCCTGGCCGTTGGCAGTGTTGCTGATCGTCTGCCCGATGCTATTGGGCGGGCTGTCGTAGCGCACCACGATATATTCCCAGTAGCAGTCTCCTGCCTCGAGGGTGGGCGGCTTCATGGTGACAGTGCGGGTAATTGGATCGTAACTACGAATTACACCAGAGGCCTTGTTAACAATGCGCACGAAAGTCGCAGAAGGAGGTAAAACATCCGTGATAGTTACATCCTCCAAATTCAGCGTCCCCGCATACGTAACCCCTGGCTCTCCATTGCACATTCTAATTTCATAGAAGGTCTCTTCGCCTACTGCTCCCCCACCGATCATGTACTTATTGATGCTAAAGCGCGATTGAGCTGTGGCGGTAACCGGAAAGCTCCTGGTGCTTGTGGGACCGTTTTTGGCTGAAAATCGGGCTATGATATTGGAGACCGTGCCATCAGGCGTACTGCCATTCCAATGTTGTGCTTCCACGACGAGCTGCCCTGTTGTACCTGCGGCTAATGGATCAACTAAAGTAAAGGTCAATCTATTCGTAAGAGGATCGAAGTTATTCGCGGTTACATGCGGAGAATTGATGTATCCCATATAAGTTACTTCGCTCGGAAAATCTACTGTTATTATTGGTTCTTTCGCATCCTGGTTCGTGCTGGCGCAACGATAATTAATCACTATCTGGAAAGCATTTCCAGTTTCTACGGGAGCAGTCGGACCGGTAAGTGAAAGTTCGAGACTGAGCTGACCCTGGGCACTTTGCCACATCCCGAGCATGCAGAGGCACAGCACTAGCAAGCCTCGTGGAGTGCCAAAAATGTTCTGGGGCCGAAGATTTATCATCATCGAGTTGCTTCTTCCACTCATGGTTTATCCTGCGCCAGCGGTAGGTTTCGCAGGCGCAGGCGTGGCGTTAACTCATCAGAAGGGCAACTTCGGTGCCAGGTTGCCGGACTGGTGCAGCTCATACACAACATCTTCGCTTGCCAGTGGTGTTGCAACTGCGTATACAAGCTTCCTATGTCTCAACTGCCTACTCCCGATTACGATCTGCTCGTGATCGGTGCTGGTCCAGCAGGAACAACTACTGCACGCCTTGCCGCAGAGGCGGGCTGCTCGGTGCTCGTCATCGACAAGCGTCAAGAGCTTGGTGCACCCATTCAGTGCTCAGGCGCGGTGAGTCGACACGCGCTCGAAGAAGTTGGAATTGTTGCAAATGAAGAGTTTGTCCAGGAGCCCATCTATGGCTTTCAGATTTATAATGCGGCGGGTAGATCAGAGGTAATTGACTATCGCCAGCTAAAAAGCGATGAATACGGCCATGGTCCTGGGCTTAAGCCTTTGGGTTATATCGTCGACCGGCGGCGCTTTGATAGATACCTGCTCACGCTCGCCATCCGTGCGGGGGTAGAGAGTTTGCTCAAAACTGAGGGCCTCAACTATACCTGCGATGCTGATGGTTTAGCCACCGTGGAGGTGGTGCGCTACGGTGTGGTTGAGCAGATTCGCTGTCGTTGCGTGGTCGGTGCAGATGGGCTCATGTCGCAGGTGGGCAAGTGGGCCGGACTGCGTACGCACATTCGCATGGGGGAATTGGCCGCCTGCCTCCAGTTCGTTTGCGACGGTGTGGCAAGTCACGGTTTGCTCGAGATAATAACTGGTCATGCCTGGGCACCTGGTGGCTACGCTTGGATATTTCCTAAAGGTCATGGCTACACGGAGATTGGGCTGGGGGTTACGCCTACTTCTACTCGCCTTTCGGCAAAACAGCACCTCGAACACTTTATGAGCACGAGCTTCTTCGCCGAGCGTTTTGCGGAAGCGAAAATCTTAGAAGTGCAGGGTGGGGGAGTGCCATTAGCCGCACCCCTAAGCACTCAATTCGCAGATCGAATGATACTGGTTGGCGACGCAGCCCGACACGTCAACCCAATCACCGGCGGCGGCATCCATACGGCCCTCAGTGGCGGGCGCATTGCAGCTGAAGTTTTGGCGAAAGCTGTACATCAAGGCCTCAGCTTCACCCCAGATGTCACCGAACGCTACCAGCAAGCTTGGCTCGCAGCATTGGGCGATAAAATGTGGCAACTCTACCGCGAAAAGTCGAGCATCTTCCGCGAAACCGATATTGCCACACGCGATGAGCGCCTCTACGCCACCATGAGCAGCTACTTTTCGCCGACGAGTGAATACAAAAAAATCTAACGCCACCAGCAGCTCCCTCGCCCTATGAAACACCCTCCCGTCATCTTTGACATCGGCTGGAATGCGTGCATCGAGTGCGGCGCATGTGTAGCTGTATGTCCTCAACCCGCTGGCTTCATCAGCACCCACGATACCATCGCCGTTGGTGAAGTTTGCGACATCGCCTGTATGGCTTGCGAGGATATTTGCCCAGTTTTTACTATCTCCCACATCGATGCAGCTCCTGCACCCCAAGAAGATTTGCTTCAGCATGAGTAGCACTTCCCACCTCCTAGAACAGCAGTCCAGCCTCCAGCAGCGCAGCAGTCTTGCTTCCCACATCCCATTTCCCATTTCTCACCTTTCATTTCCCTCCCCCATGCGACTCATGCAGCACAAAAAGGAAGCTTACTGGTTCTACCGCTTCCTCTCCATTTTCTACGACGACCTCGTAAATCCACTCTTCTGGACAGTGCCAATGCGGGAAAAGGCTCTCGCCATCGCGCAACTCGACGCTGACTCAGGCGAGGACTTCAAGGTTATTGATGTTGGTTCTGGAACCGGCTTTACGACTGAGGGTATAGTACACCACGTAGCTCCGACTCAGGTGACGTGCATCGACCAAAGTCCGCACCAGATGGAGCATGCCAAGCGAAAGCCGCAGCTGCAAGGAGCTCACTTTCAGCTTGGAGACGCCGAAGATTTGCCCGTCGATACTAATAGTTTCGACCGCTACGTATCGGCAGGCAGCATCGAGTACTGGCCTCATCCTGCGCAAGGTGTGCGTGAAGCCTATCGCGTGGTAAAGCCTGGTGGGCGAGCGACTATCATTGGCCCTATTGAGCCGAAAACGCGCTGGGGTCGTCTGCTGGCAAACACCTGGATGTTGTTTCCGCAAGAAGAGGAGTACCGCCGCTGGTATAAGCAGGCTGGTTTTGAAGATATTCAGCTCGTCTACTGCGATCCAGGATGGTACACCGGCGAGCATCACTTCGCGCTGGCGATTTCAGGAATGAAGCCTACAGATGGTCCTGATGTGGCGCCAGCAATTGCTGAGCAGCGCGATGTCGAGCAGCATGGCCTTACAGCTTCCGCCAAAACAATCGGGCGCATAATTTTCGGCTCTGCAGCTGGTGGAGCGTTTATCCCCATGGCACTCGGGGCCAAAGCAATTGCAGCTGTAAAAGGCACAGACGACGAACGCGAACCTCTCACCCATGGCCAGAAGACTGTGCTGATTGGGCTGGGCGTTGCCGCTGCTGTCGGTATCGGCGCGTGGCTTTCACGTCGGAATGACTCATTTAGCTCAACCCAATGATTATGCAGCTACCCTTCGACTTAACTCATGTAATTGTTCCTGAAGAAGGAGGATACCATGTCATTTGTCCGGAACTCAACGTATCCACGCAGGGAGCTTCCTATGCTCATGCTAGCTTGATGCTACAGGAAGCTGAGTACTTATTCTTGGAAGATTTAGATGAAACTATAATTAAGCAAACTATAGCCAAGAGTAAAGCTGTGAGCTGAACCAAATCTAATCTTTAACTAGACCATAATCTTCCAAATCCCTCCATCGTGAACCTGAATCAACGCATCGCCAAGTTTTACGATGATTCGTCCCCGCTGTGGCTCGAGGTGTGGGGCGATCAGATGCACCACGGCTACTACGGCCCCAATGGCGATGTGGCTAAGCCGAGGCGCGAGGCTCAACTCGACCTTATCGATGAGCTCATAGCCTTCGCCCAGCTCGACCAACTCAGGCCGCAGCGCATACTCGACGCTGGCTGTGGCGTAGGTGGCAGTGCTCGATATTTAGCAGGATACTTTGGGGCAGAGGTGCTTGGCGTCACCTTAAGTCCTTATCAGGCGCAGCAAGGCAACGCTTATGCAAAACTTGAAGGCGCCGACCAGCTCGTTGAAATTCGTGCGCAAGATGTATTTAGCCTGCAGCAAAAGGATGAGTTCGATGTGGTGTGGTCGCTCGAAAGCGCCGAGCACATGCCCGACAAGCAGCGCCTACTCGAACACTTCTACGCGATGCTTCGCCCCGGGGGCACCCTTGCGATGATTACCTGGTGCCACCGCGAAATTCCACCCGAGTTGAGCCCCCGTGAGCAGCAGCAGCTAAAAAAGATTTCCTCGCTGTACCACCTGCCGCCCTGGGTGAGTGCCAGCACCTATACCCGGCTTGCGGCTGAGTGTGGATTTGTAGATATACGTCGAGGCGATTGGAGTGCTGCAGTGGCGCCTTTCTGGAGAGAAGTGCTCAAATCTGCGTTGAGTCTCAGCAGCGTGATCGGCTTGCTCCGTGCAGGTCCGCAGACGCTCAAAGGTGCATGGGCGATGCAGTACATGCAGTCGGGCTTTGCACAAGGACTGATAGAATTCGCGGTCATTGCCGCACGCAAACCTGCTGCCGGGTGAATGCTGCTCCCACTGCTCAGCTACCTACAGCAGGCTGGCCCACTCAGCTGTGGCGCTTCTCCCGCCCGCACACCATCATCGGCACCAGCCTCAGCCTCGTAGCACTGTGGGCGATGGCCATAGGCATATTCCCAGCCAGCCAAACCTTTGCCAATGCTGACGGTGGGGCAGGAGTAGGGGCAATCAACCTTCCATGCTTACTTCTCGCTTGGCTAGCCTGCATTGGCGCCAATATTTATATCGTCGGCCTCAACCAACTGACAGATATACCGCTCGACCGCATCAACAAACCTTACTTGCCGCTCGCTGCCGGGGCATGGTCGGTGCGCACAGGCTGGGTAGTGATTGGGCTGGCAGTGCTGGTGAGTTTGCTTGCCACAGCTATGGCAGCATCGCAGTGGCTATGGTGGACAGTCGGTCTCTCGCTAGCACTTGGCACGGCGTATTCTCTGCCGCCCTTTCGGCTAAAGCGCTACAACTTTTGGGCAGCATTCTGCATCATCGCCGTGCGTAGTCTGATCGTCAACCTCCTGCTGTTTGCACATGTAGCCCGTTGGCAGGCTGATCTGCGCGATTTGCCCGCCCCGGTTTGGCTGCTCACATTTATCATGTTTGCCTTCAGCATTGCAATCGCCTGGTTTAAGGATTTGCCCGATTCGGCCGGCGATGCAGCTCACGGAGTACAAACGCTCACGGTGCGGCTTGGCCGAAGGAAGGTTTTGCATTACGGTGCAGGAGTTTTGGTGCTGTGTCTGCTGGTGGCCGCGGCTGCACCGCATATGCTCCCCATGCGGCAGGTGAGTAGCAATTGGTTAAGCTTTGGGCAGTTGCTGGTGCTGGCGATATTCCTCGTTTCGCTGAAGCGGGTAGACCTTGACCAGCAGCGCTCTATTAGGGGTTTCTACCTTAGCCTGTGGGGGCTGTTTTTTCTAGAATACCTCTTGTTTGCGGCTGCTGCGCTGGTGGATTAGCTGCGTTGGGATTTTTCCTTAGCACTTCGTAGGCGGCCAGAGCAGCGACCGGCAAATACTCGAGTAGGAGCGCCAAGGTTGGTACTTCGATAGGGGTTTTGGCGTAAGCTAAATAGCTAAGAAATGCGGTAAAACTCAGCAGATATGGCCAACGGTAAGATGTAAGTGTGCCTAAGCCAACTAGATAAATAAAATACCAAGGATGCACGGTAGTGGCACAGACGAGATATGCTGTAAAACTCCATAATAAGGTTTCTTCGAGCGACCAACGAAGCCGCCGTTGAGCAAGCGCAAGAATAATAATGATGCTCAGCGCAAGTAGCCCAAGTACAGGTCCGACAGTTGCAATCCAATTATACCCTTTGTACCAAGTACCCAGCGTCGAGGCAAGGGTGTAGAGGCTGCCGTTAAATTCAAAAGTGCGGAAGTATAAGTCGAGGCTTTCGCCAAAACCTGTTGTGTCGGCTCCACTAAATAAGCAGCCAAACCCAATGATCAATACTATGCTTGTGCTCGTAAGAAATGCTAGGCTGCTGAACCACCTCCTGCTATGTTCTTTGCGGGAAAACCAGAAGGCCAGTAGCACCGCCGGACCAGCGATTGCCGGGACGAGTTTGGCAAGTATGCCCATGCCCAGGCCGAAACCCGCCAGCCACGGGAGCCAGCGGGAGCGAGGGTTCACCGCGAGTTTTGCGAAAGCATAAACTGCGAGAAGAACGCCGAGTAAGGCAAGCGATTCGAAGTGGCCATTGCCGCAAACTTCCAGTATCACCAGCGGGCACAGCGCGTAAAAAGCCAGCCCTCGTTTGCGAGCTGAAGTGTCGAGCAGGTAGAGCAGCCACAGCACCCCCAAGTCTGCTAACATCAACAGCGATTTGAGCACCAGCACGCCGCTAAAGGTGGTTTTGGCGAAAGCTGCACTGACGATAAATATCAGCTGCGACAGGGGCGGGTAGACGGTAAAGTACTGAGCGCTATTGAGTTGCGTGAGCAAGGCCGCGTTATCATTCTGGAAATCCGCCGGCGCCTGCTCCGGCACGAAATCAAGTGGGTGGTAGCCGGCTAGCCAGAGCTGTCCATCCCAGAGGAAACGATAAAAATCTTCACTCAAATTTGGCCACACCAGCACCGCCAGCAGCCGTAGCGCTATGCCCAGGCCGAGCACAACTTGCAGCGGCGCATCTCGAGCCAGCCAGCAGCCGAGCGCAGTGGCAGCTACAGCGGCTAAAAGCACCTCCACCGAACTGCGCGGCGTCAACAACAACACAACTGTAGCCCCTGCAAGCACGAACAAGCCGGTGCCGCTGCGCCAGGTCATGCAGAAACAGCGACCGCGCGTTTGGGCGTCGAAACGGCTGGAAGTGTGCGGGGTGGAGGGAGCGACCCAGGTGCGAAGGTGTGCCGCAGCGTGATGATAAAAATGGTGGCGTATCCCACAGCGAGCATTGCGTGGAAAAGCACAAAAAAAGTGTGGCCAGAGCTGATGCCCCACGCAAAGGCAGCCGTAAATACAAGCGCGAGCACACCTTCACCAACAGTGGTCCACTCAAGCTTGCGACTTAAGTAGGCATTGTTTGCTACAGCATTACCTGCGCTCAATGCAAATTTAGGCGTGCGAATAAAGGGCGACTTCTTTCCTGCGAACCCCTGAAGTACAGCAATACTGTTATGTAGGCTGAGGCCCATACTCAAGCAAAGAAAAAGCGGAAAAAGCAGGATAAATTTAGCGAGCGCTAAAGGATAGGGTAAGCGCTGCCACGATGCCTGTACATTACCAACGTAATAAACTGCACCAACGGCTAATGTGGCTATTAAAAAGCCGGTAAACATCCAACTTGGTAAACCGAAATGTGCAACCGCAAAAGCTGTCGGAATGCTCAGCAGGCCTAGCATAAATACAAACATAAAGATCGAACTCGCCAGCAAGTGCGTAGTGATGTGGAGCTTTTTGCGAAGGCTGAGGTGGGCGTTGCGCCACAGGCTCGGAAGCAGCTTACGGGCTGTCTCGGCACCGCCTTTCATCCAACGGTGCTGCTGCGACTTGAATGCGTTCATTTCTACCGGAAGCTCGGCTGGGGCGCAATTGTGTTCGAGATACTTGATATCCCAGCCCCGTAGCTGCGCGCGAATGCTGAGGTCGAGATCTTCGGTGAGGGTGTCTGCTTTCCAGCCGCCAGCCTGCTCGATGCAGGTCTTGCGCCAGATGCCAGCGGTACCGTTGAATTGGGCGAAGAGATTGGCTGCTCGGCGACCGCTTTGCTCAACCGTAAAATGTACATTGAGCTGCAAGGCCTGCAGCCGGGTAATGACCGAATAATCTTCATTGAGGTGGTCCCAACGACTCTGCACCACCCCCACCTTACTGTCTCGAAAATGCGGCACACTCTCCAGGAGAAAATCTTTTGCGGGTACAAAATCAGCATCAAAAATCGCGATAAACTCTCCGCGTACCGCAGGCATCGCATCGGCCAATGCTCCTGCTTTAAAGCCCCGCCGCTGTTTGCGACGCACGTGCTCAATGTCGAAGCCTCTATCACGCCAGTAGCTCACGCGGCGCGCTACGATGCCTACCGTCTGATCTGTCGAATCATCAAGCACCTGTATTTGCAGGCGCTCCCGCGGATATTCAAAGGCGCAGACGGTATTGATGATCCGCTCGGCCACGTAGAGTTCATTATACAGCGGCAACTGCACCGTCACCACGGGGAGCTGCGCGGGAGGACTGGCAGCAGGCGCCCGCTGCGCACGTAAGTAGGCGAACAGCAGGTGAAGCTGACTGAGACAATACACCGTCACGTATATCAGGGCCACCAGGTATAGTGCGAGCACGATTCCGTAGAAGATGTCGGCTGCACTCATGGCGGTTAAAGATTCGAGAAGATGGTCCACAGTATTTTCTGACCGGCCAGGTAGCTGTTTTTGAGGCTGCCTGAGACCTTACTTGCACCAGCAGCGCGATTGCGGTAGTCTACTGGTACTTCTACGGTCTGCAAACCTAGTTTGGCTGCCTTGACCTGCATTTCTACCGTCCAACCAAAGTCACGATCCTGCATGTCGATGCGTTGAAGTGCAGCATAAGTCACGGCTCGGAAGGGTCCAAGGTCAGTAAAATGCGTCTTCCACAGCGCCCGAATGAGCGAAGTTGCTAGCCAGTTGCCAAAGATTTGGTGGGGGAGCATGGCTCCGGCTTCACGCTGGCCTAGTGCTCTGCTGCCGATCACCAAATCGACTTTCCCTGTTTGGAGCGGGGCAAGCACCAGTGGCAGCTGCTGTGGGTAGTCGCTTAAATCTCCATCGAGAAAGGCAACCACATCCGGAGGATCAGCAGCAAGTGCGGCAAGTCCTGCCAAACAAGCATTGCCATAGCCTTTGGCGGGAGCTGACACCACGCGCGCTCCAGCTGCTGCAGCAACCTGAGCTGTGGCATCGGTTGAGGCATTGTCGCATACCCATATATGTCGTACTAGCTCCTTCGGCACCTCGGCTACTACACGCCCTACAGCGCCTTCTTCGTTAAAAGCAGGAATGATTACATCAACAGTCAAGGTGCGGGGAGTGCGGCTGCTGCAAGGTACGCGCTTCTTCATCCACCTGCGGGGCACGCTAGCCGCGCAAAAGCTCGTTCCTTCGCCACGCCTATGATTCGTTTGCTGATCTCTCTGCTCACTTGCGCCCTCGCGGTGCACGCCTGTACGCTGGAAGAGGAGTTTAAGTCTGGACCGGGACTAGAACTTAACTTTAGTCAAGATACTGTTCGCTTTGATACCGTATTTACAGAGGTTGGCTCCGCTACCCGCTCCTTTAAAATATTTAATCCTTACAGTGATCCGGTGAGTATCAATAGCGTGCGCGTTAGTAATGATGCGGGAGGTAAGTTTCGGATAAATGTAGACGGTTTAGCCGGTGATGACATTCGCGATATCTTCCTGCCACCCGATGACAGTATCTATGTCTTTGTCGAAGTCACTGTCGATCCTGATGCTGATCTCTCCGTAAGTCCTTTTATCTTTGAAGGAGAGGTGATAGTAGAAGCTTCTGATGTCGAGCAAGTTGTTAAGCTCGAGGCTTTCGGCCAAAACGCTATTTATCTGCCAACTGATCGGCAACGAGCAAATTTCGGAGTTCTTACGTGTAATTTTGGTGAAGAGATTTTTGATGATCCCAAACCTTATGTTTTGTATGGGTCGCTAATCATTGATGAGTGTACACTGAGGCTACCACCGGGTACGCGTTTGTACGTTCACGGTGGTTTAGTGCGCAATCCTGATCTTTTTGATGAAGCAGCTTTTAACGATGGGCTTATAATCGTGCAAGGTACCGGTCGTTTGCTCATTGAAGGATCAGCTGAAGAGCCTGTACTTATTGCAACAGATAGGCTCGAGGAGCGCTTTGCTGATGCCGGAGGTCAGTATTCTGGTATCCGGCTTGGTCCGGGAACAGGACCTAATCGAATAAGTCACGCGCGCATCCGCAACGGTATTGTCGGAGTATTTGCTGATTCGATGAGTACGCTCAGTATCGATCATTCAGAGATAAGCTATACTTCGAGTGCAGGCATAGTCGGTTATCAGGCTAATGTCGACATGAGCAATGTACTCTTACACTCGAATGGGGGTGGGGCGCTTCAAGCCATCAAGGGCGGTCGCTACCGAGTTGATTATTCTACCATGGTCAACTACAATGGGCGCAATCCGGCGGTCGCTATGACGACAGGATTCGACCTTACACGAGAGGTATTCATTGTTGCTAATTTAGATGCGGAATTTCGCAACTCGATAATCTATGGAAGTTTGAATGATGAGTTTGCGGTTGGCGACTTTGGCGAGCAGGATTTATTAAACTACTCTTTAAGCAACTGTATCCTTCGGTCTACTGATGTGCCGGTTGATCGACCTGAGTTTTCTGCTAGCTGTGTAGACTGTTTGTTTCCAGCACTTGGAGAAAGCTTATTTGTTGCTCCTGGTCTTGATTCCTTTCAGCTGGATACATTAAGTGTTGCTCAAGGATTTGCGGAGCCTCTGCCAGGCATTGATGATGATATTTGGGGTCGTGCGCGTGATGCCGCTGCGCCTGATTGTGGTGCCTTTGAGTACCAATACGACTAGCGCGTGGATAAGGGCTCGGTTGCGGTTGTAGGATGTGGATGGTTGGGCCTTCCGCTGGCTCAGGCTTTGCTCTTGCAGGGCTACCGGGTGTATGGCACCACCACGACAGCTTCCAAATTGCCGGAGTTGCAGCGGCAGGGTATCCACGCGAGTCTATTGCAGTTGCCGCTGGTGGATTTTCCTAGTTCCGCTTTCGCAAAACACGACCTGTCAGACGCGCCAGCATCTTCCTCCGAAGCTGAACTTTGGTCGGCGCAGCAGCTGGTGTTGACACTTCCTCCGAGGGGTGCACGAAAATTGGCCGCTGCTATTGAGCGTGGTGAGGTAGCTGCGAGCGAATTCAACAGCGTTGCCAGCAGCTATACGGGTGCTATTTTGAGTGCGGTGATGGCCTATAGGCGCCAGCAAGCTGCGGGTCGGATCATCATGTGCAGTTCGATAGGTGTCTACGGTCGCGACCACGGCTTAGCACTAGCTGAGGATACACTTCCGGCGATTCCCAATCCAGTTTTAAGGCAGGCAATGCTGTTGCTCGCGGAGTCGCTGGTCCAAACGCAAAGTCAGCGACCACACCGCATACTTCGGCTAGGAGGCTTGTATGGTGGCGACCGTGATCCTCGGCAGTGGTTTGCGGGAAGAGCTATTCCTCGTCCTGATGACCCAATTAATCTGGTTAGCCGCGAGCGGGTGATTGACAAAATCGTCGCGTTGTTGAATCAGCCATTTTGGTCGGGACCAGCGGTACAGAATGTGGTTGATGTTGAGCATCCACGGCGGGGGGATTTTTATGGGGGGGGGTAGCCTGCGGCGGGTTGCCTCCGGCGGTTTGCCTGCGGCGCGGAGAATGCCTGCGGCGGGTTGCCTCCGGCGGTTTGCCTGCGGCGCTGAACCAGATTCCGACGGTGTGCTCTTTGCCTGCTGCGGATGGAGTTGGCAGCACCCACCTGACCACAATATTGTGGTCAGGCAAGCCCCCCTTTGCGACCCTTGCGATACCCTTTGCGACCTTTGCGATACCAACATTCAAGCACAGCCCCCCCAACAGCAAAAACGGCGAAGCCAAAAAACAGGCGAAGCCAGAAAAACAAGCGCAGCTAAAAAAACAGCGAAGCCCCCCTTTGCGACCCTTGCGATACCCTTTGCGACCCTTGCGATACCAATACCCAAGAACAGCCCCCCCAACAGCAAAAACGGCGAAGCCAAAAAACAGGCGAAGCCCAGAAAACAAGCGCAGCTAAAAAAACAGCGAAGCCCCCCCTTTGCGACCCTTGCGATACCCTTTGCGAACCTTGCGATACAATCCCCAAGAACAGCCCCTCGCACAGCAAAAACGGCGAAGCCAAAAAACAGGCGAAGCCCAGAAAACAAGCGCAGCTAAAAAAACAGCGAAGCCAAAAACAGCGAAACCGCCCCCTAAAACTCCCCTCCAACCCTCCCCTTAACCGTCCACAACAAGCCCATCCCCACCAAGAAAAAGACCGTCAACGCCAGCATACTCAGCCGCATGCCTCCAGGTGTCGTGCCAATCAGACCAAATACCAGCGTACCCGTTACTATAGCTAATTTTTCTAAGAGATCGTAAAAACTAAAATAACTCGTATTCTCAGTAGTATCATCTGGAATTAGCTTGGAGTAGGTGCTTCGACTCATGCTTTGAATGCCTCCCATCACCAAACCTACCAATGCAGCTATGGCATAAAAAGCAGGCTTATCAGTCACAAAATAAGCGAGCAGGCAAATCGCCGTCCAAATCACGAGCGCACATACCAGCGTATTGATATTTCCTATGCGAGCACTTAATTTAGCAAATAACCAAGCACCACCTATCGCGACAATCTGTAATACTAAGACAACAATGATTAACTCCGTCGTCTCAAATCCGAGTGCCACCCCCGCAAAAGTGCTCGCCAGAAATAGCACCGTCTGCACTCCAGCAGAGTAGAAGAAGAAAGCTGTCAAAAATCGTATCAATGCTGGTTGTGCACGGGCAGCCTTCCAGGTAGCGGCAATTTCCTGATAACCGCGCTTGAGCCACCCCGCTGCCATCGGCACCTTCGCATCCTTCGGCAATCGCGTAAAAGCAAACTGACCGAATCCAAACCACCACAACCCTACCGCAACAAATGAAAGCCGCGTAGCAGTACCTGCCGCAGCAGGATCGAGCCCCACCCACTGCGGATTAAGAATTATCCCTAAACTTGCCAGCAACAGCAGCACCGAACCTACATAGCCATACGAAAATCCTCGGGCACTTACCGCATCATAGCGATCTTCACTAGCTATCTCAGGTAAAAATGCGTTGTAGAATACGAGCGCACCTGAATAGCCTATTGTCGCAATAATAAAAAGTGTGGTACCGATGCCCAGTTGTTCTATACCTGCAAACCACCACATACCCATACACGCCAAGCTGCCCACAAGCGTAAATCCACGTAAAAAAGCCAATTTTTTGCCGCTGGCATCCGCTATACCAGAGAGTAGGGGAGAAGCGGCCGCCAAGACGAAGTATGCTGCCGAAAGTGCAAATGCTAGCAGACTCTCTAAGCCCATGCTGGCACCTAATATGCGCACCGGCTCATCGCTGAGCGCATTGTAGTAGGCAGGAAAAATGGCTGTCGTGATAACGAGTGCATAGGCACTGTTGGCCCAGTCGAACATTGCCCACCCGTGAATCGTCTTGCTATTATTGAGTTGCACTGCAGTAGTAGTAGTAGCCATGTGGCGACAATGTACTTTGACGCCCGCCGATGCAGCTGTTTATCCTTTCCCGAAGCAATCACCTCTATTCCACCCAGCGCCTGTTCAAGGCAGCGCGCCAACACGGTCACCAATGTGAAATCCTCGACTATTCCCGCATCAACACCATTATTGGCAGCGCCGACACCACGTTTTACTACCAGGAGGAACAGCTAGCACGGGCTGACATGGTCATTGGGCGCATCAGTCCGATTTACACGCCTTTGGGAGCCGCGCTGCTAAGTCAGTTTACTGAGGCGGGCGCATATTGTGCACCAATATCAGCAGCTCTTCTACTCGCGCGAAACAAGTGGCGTGCCCTCGGCGCCCTCAAACAGGCGGGACTGGCAGTACCACGCTCAGCCATGCTCTCTGATAGAGCACAATTCAGCGACATCGTCGAGCAGCTCGGCGGCTTTCCCATCATAATTAAATTGCTCGAAAGCACACACGGAGCGGGAGTCATCCTAGCCCCCGATGCACGCTCGGCACTCAGCACGCTCGATGCGCTAGCCTCGCTACACAAAGGCGTGCTTTTGCAAGAATATATCGCTGAGAGTGGAGGCGCAGATGTCCGCGCCATTGTCTGTGCCGGAGAGGTAGTGGCAGCCATGACGCGCACTCCTGCAGCCGGTGAGTTTCGCAGCAACTTGCATCGGGGCGGCATAGCTCAGGCCATCACGCTTTCGCAAAACGAATCCCAGTGCGCTATCCGAGCAGCCGAGGCAGTAGGTCTCGATGTTGCAGGAGTCGACTTTCTCCGCTCGAACCGAGGACCGCTCATCATGGAAGTCAACGCCTCACCCGGGCTCGAAGGCATAGAAGCCGCAACACAAATGGATGTAGCCGGGCACATCATCGCGCACACCACCACTCTAGCAATAGCCAATCGCCAATGAGCACCCTTCTCGATAACGTAGCGCCAGGCAAACGCAAACTCCTCGAATTGCACGCCGGACAATTACCCTCAGGCACGCCAATTCGCATCAGGGCACACATTCTTAGAGCAAGCGAGCCTGGTCCGGTGGGACTGCTTCTCGGCGGCGTTCATGGCGATGAGATCAACGGTGTAGAAGTAGTTAGGCGGGCTGTAGCTGGCGACCTCCACAAGCGGCTGCTGCGGGGTACCATCATCGCTATCCCTCTGCTCAACGTGTTTGGCTTTCTCAACTACGCCCGCTACGTGCCTGATGGCAAAGACGTGAATCGCTCCTTTCCAGGTTCTGCCACCGGATCACTAGCGAGTAGGGTAGCGCACCTGCTTACGCGCCATGTTTTGCCAATTATCGACTTCGGATTAGATTTTCACACCGGCGGTAGAAGCCACTACAACTGGCCGCAGACGCGTCATGCACCTAGTGATGCGGCAGCTGGGGTTTTGGCGAAAGTCTTCGGAGCACCTGTACAACTCACCAGCCCACCCATCGCCAAAAGCTTACGCAAAACTGCTCAGCGACTCGGCGTGCCCCTCATCATCTACGAAGGCGGTGAAAACTTGCGTATCAACCGCAACTGCATCCGCGAAGCCACCGATGGCATCGAACGGGTGCTGGTGAGTCATGCCATGATAGACGCCAAAGCCTACAAATCCGACAATCCGCGACCGATCGCCACCTTCGGCCACCACCGCTGGCACCGAGCCAAATTGAGCGGCCTCTTCGAACACGTGAAACACAGCGGCCAGGAAGTCAAAAAAAGAGAAGTCATTGGCTACCTGCGCGACCCTTATGGACAGGAAGAGCACATCATTCGCGCACCCCGCGATGCCTTCATCATTGGGCACGACAACAGCCCCGTCATCAGTCAAGGCGATGCATTGTTTCACCTGGCTTGGTAGTGCCACAGCTTAATACCTTCGGCACGTGTCTTCAGCCAAAAAGCCTACGCTTGTCAATTCGCTTCGCAAGGCGCGGAGTTGGCATAAGGTGCTCGGTTTGGGCCTGGCGGTGTTGCTTCTGGTGAGTGCAGTTACGGGCCTGCTGCTGGGCTGGAAAAAGCAGTCGACATGGTTGCAGCCAGCTACCCACAAAGGCTCAGCGGGTCAACTTGCAGATTGGCGGCCAGTCGATGAGCTCGCTTCGGCCGCTACTCTGGCTTTTGTCGCTCACGTAGGTGCAGATGTCGATGCCACCATTGATCGCATGGACGTGCGCCCGAGCAAGAATTCGGTGAAAGTGCGCTTTGAGCACGAGGATTACGAAGTGCAGGTAGATGGAATCTCCGCTGAGATTTTACACATCGGCAAGCGCAATGCTGACTGGATTGAGCGCATCCATGATGGATCCATCGTCTCCGATACTTTCAAGCTCGTGAGTATGAATGTACTTTCAATTGGATTGGTCTTTCTAATCGCCACAGGCACTTGGCTCTATTACGGCCCTAAACGCTACCGCGCGTCGAGGCGAGGGCGGTGATGAGTAGGCAAGAGAGCTGCATAGCAGCGTGTAAAGGTAAGATCCGTTGCTTCCCCCGGAAATTCTGTAGAAGTATAAAAGCTAGACTTTCGCAGATGCTAATTCATGTCAATAGCAGCGATGGGTCAGGTGGTCTGCCGCCGAGATAAGTGTATGTTGTCTTCCCGATAAATCAGCAGCAGCCCTTATGAAGATTCTTTGCATCCGCCTCAAAGCCATCGGGGATTTAGTAGTGACTACGCCAGTGTATCGCGCACTTGCAGAGCAGCTGGGCGCGGAGGTGCACGTGTTGGCTATGGCACTGCCTGCACAAATGCTGCTGCACAACCCCCACGTAGCTCGGCACATCGACTACGATCAGCCAGGGTTGGTGGCTCTTCTAAAAAGGGAAGAGTATGATCTAGTGGTAGACCTCCACTGCAATTTGCGTTCGCACAAGTTGCGCCTGCAGCTGGGGCGACCTTCACTCGGCTACTTCAAGCGCAACCTCGACAAAAAACTCCTCAGCTACGGCATCAACCGTTTGGGTACAGAACATATCGTGCACCGCTATTTCCGAGCTTTAGCGCCGCTGGGAGTTCAGTATGATGGACGTGGTTTAGATTATTTTCCCACAGCAGCAGAACTCGATGCTGCAACATCACTCCCAGGATTGCACCAACCCTACCTGGCGCTGGTGCTTGCCGCAACGCACCACACTAAACGCATTCCACCTCAACGCGCAGCCGAAATCGTGGCTGAATCACCACACCCAGTAGCACTTTTAGGCGGTGCAGACGTGGCACATCTGGCAGCAGAAGTGGAGCAACTCACACCTGAGGGTAAAACAATAAATCTCGTCGATAAACTTCCGCTGCGGGTGTCAATTGCGGTTTTGGCGAAAGCTGAAACAGTCATCACGCCTGATACCGGACTCATGCACGTGGCAGCCGCGCTACGCAAACCAATTGTAGCTGTTTGGGGAAACACCGCACCCTCATACGGCATGTATCCCTGGCTGCCGCAAGCCATGCAGGAGCGAGTAGCCTACGCCGAAGTACAAGGCCTCAGCTGCCATCCCTGCAGTCGCATCGGCTACGCTTCTTGCCCGCTCGGCCACTTCAAGTGCATGCACGACCAATCGCCCCACCACATCATCGAGCAAGCGGCTGAAGTGACACGGCAGGTGGAGACGGTGTAGAGAAAGCTGCAACTGTGTCGCGCGCAAGCAACTAGGAGCGTGAGGATATTCGTAACCTTGTCGGATACCTAATGCCGATGCGTTTACCGATACTCCGCTCGCTGACCCTGAGCATCGCCCTGAGTGGCTGTGTCTTAGCGTCTGGTCAAGACCTGATCTATTCTTTGGCTGACTTCATGCCCACCTGGACCAACCCTGCCCTCACGGGTGCCTTCGAGGGGACGGTAAGGCTGGGTGGCCTCTATCGCGACCAGTCGCGTGGGTTTAACACCGAAGCTTTTCAAACTCCAGGATTTTATGTGGATGCTCCCCTGCTGACGGTGGGCAAGAAAAAGAAAGCGTGGCTCGGAGCTGGAGCAACCCTTATCGCCGATACCAAGGGTGTGGCGGCACTTAGCAGTACCTACGCCGAACTTAGCGTGGGCTTTCACCGCATATTTGCCGAGCGCAAAGCCTCCCGCTCAGTCTTTAGCATCGGCCTGCGCGGTGGAGTGCTACAGCGCAAAGCCAGCCTCGACAGCGAACAGATCATTCTTTCAGAAGAACAAGATGTATCGATTGGTGGAGGAGGTCTAGGGATGTTACAAGGCCTCGACAGAGCTGGAAGTTTTACAGGCAGTGGAGTCGATATCGGACTTGGTGCCAGCCTGGCGCGCACCATGGATGAAGATCGGGAGTTTCGGGTGGGGCTCACCGCACACCACGTCTTAGCTCCCAAAGCAACGCTGGTGGAGAATGACTACCGACGCGTGATCACATTTGGCGCTCAGGCACAGTACAGCCAAGTTTTGTCGAGTGGTATCCTGATCGAGCCTGCCCTCTATGCTCATATGACAGATGGCGTAGCCTCAGCGCAACTGCAGACGATGGTCGGTTTTGCGCTCGGCGAAGAAGGAGATAAGATTTTCAAAATTGGTGCAGGTTTTCGAGCCCCACGTCAGGCTTATCCTATGGTCGGCTTTGAAAAAGGTGATCTTAGAATAGCAGTTGCTTTTGATATCTATACCGGCGGGCCACAGGGTGTAGTGCGAGGTTTTGATGGAAATCCTGATGTACCTGTCAACGACAAGCTCTTCAATTCCGCCTTCGAAATCGCAGCGCAATACATCATCAAGATTTACAAGGAGCCAAAGGTGGAGCCAGTAATCCTGTGCCCACAGATTTAGGCTCCTACACACCATACTTTGGCACCCACAACGTTTGTATGCACATGACGCTACCTATCCGTATGACTACAGCGTTGCTTCGACATGCTCTGCTGCTAAGCCTAATGTGTGCTGTTTTGGCGCAAGCTGAAGCCCAACCCATCACCACCTCAAGGCTCGAAGACATGATTCGCGTGGCCGATGAGCAGCTGGCCCTAGACAGGCCCTACAACGCGCTGGAGTGGTATAAAAAAGCCTACGATCAGGAGAAATCGCCTGAACTGGCCTATCGCATCGCCGAGTTGAACTATGAGCTGCGCGACTACCAGAATGCCGTTCGCTATTTCGAGCGCTCGATGCGGCGTGCGGCTGATGGTGACATGGTTGAAGGCCTTTACTACCTCGGTCGCTCGCAGAAAATGCTGGGCAACTATGGAGAAGCACTCGATGCACTCCGCGAGTTTCAGCGGATGGCTCCTGGACATGAACTTGCCGAGCGTGCTGATATCGAAATTGCCGGTGCGCAAATGGCCATTGAGATGGTGGAGCCACCGCGCATAAAAGTGGAAAACGCCGGCAGAAGCGTCAACTCGAGCAATCAAGAGTACTCACCCGTCCTCGCACCCGATGGCAACCTCTACTACGCTGGCTTCGGCACCAACGGCTACGTGATGGAAGAAGGCGAAAAAGCAGCCAGCATTCGCGTGTTTGAATCCAAGGCAGGTCAAGATGGCACCTATGGCAGAGGAGTTGCGTTGCCTAAAGCCATCAACCGCGCAGGCTACCAGACCTCCAACGTGGCTGTGAGCCGTGATGGCGAAACGATGCTGTTCGTCCGCACCCAATTGCAAGGTGCCGCCGAAACAGAAGGCAAAATATTTATGGCCGCACGCAGCGATTCCGACCGCTGGGGCAACGTCGAAGAAGTGAAAGGCGTCAATGGCAACTACATCGCGAAGCACCCCGCATTCGGCGAGTTGTTTGGCCGCGAAGTCATGTACTTCAGCGCCAACATGCCAGGCGGAAAGGGCGGGTACGACCTCTACTACGCTACGAAGCGGGCTGATGGAAATTATGATGCGCCAGTGAATTTGGGTGATGTCGTCAATACCCCCTACGACGATGTGACGCCCTTCTACAATGACGGCACGCTCTACTTCTCGAGCGATGGCCGGCCCACTCTAGGTGGCTTCGATGTGTTTCGCACTGAGTGGTCGGGTGAAGCGTGGACAGACCCTGTAAACATGGGTAAAGGCTTCAATTCTAGCCTGGATGATCGCTATTTCCAACTCGACAAAACGGGCAAGCAAGGGGTACTCACCAGCAACCGCCCTCCCACGCGCTCGGTGAAGTCCAAGACCTGCTGCGATGATGTGTTTCTGCTCAACGTAGAGCCGATCATCATTACTCTTCTGGCTACCACACTCGATATGGATGGACAGCTGCTTCCTGGTGTGACGGTTGATTTGGCAGAACTTACTGAAGGTGATACCACCGTTATCTCGCGCAAACTCAATCCCAAGGGCAATCGCTTCGACTTTGAATTGGTGGATGATCAGAACTACATCCTCATTGCCCGCCGCGAAGGCTACACCGATGCAGTTGCTGAGCTCAATACCCTCGGTATCACAGAGCCTGCTGAGATGTCGAAAACCCTCGTGCTCGAAGCCGCTGAAGAAGTGGTGGTAGATCGCGAACCTGGAGAAGAAACTATCGAGCTGACGCTGAATCAGCCCATCCGGCTCGCAAACATCTATTACGACTTCGACGACGATAAAATCTTGCCGAGCGCAGAGCCAGACCTTAACTACATCCTCGACCTGATGCAGGAGTATCCGGAGATGGTGATCGAACTCGGCAGTCACACCGATGCCCAGGGCAAGGACAGCTACAATCAAGCCCTCAGCCAACGCCGCGCGCAGAGTGCGGTCGATTGGATAGTGTCGCGCGGCATCGACCGCAGTCGCCTCCAAGCGAAAGGCTATGGTGAGGAGATGATTCTCAACCAGTGCGTCAACGGTGTGAAGTGCGATGATGATGAGCATCGCTTCAACCGCCGCACGGAGTTCAAGATTTTGGAAGGTCCGCAGACCATCCAAGTCAAGAAGCTCACGCGCACGCGGTCACTTCCTGATCGTGAAACGCTACCGCAAGCTGCGCCAGCCAATGACGCGACTCGACCGCAAGACACTCTGCCAGCTACAGGAGCTACTACGCCGAAGCTGTACAATTCAGTGGTGACAGACGATCTTAGCTCGCTCTACTACGAAAAGTCAGTAGCTGGCGTGCCGGTGCTGACGTTCGATGAGCGTCGCATTGAGTTTGGTACTGTCAAAAAAGGCGACAAGCGTGAACACCGCTACACCTTTACCAATACGGGCGATGCTCCGGCAAGCATTGGCATCGCTAGTGCCTGTACATGTACTACGCTCGACTGGACGAAAGGGCAGATTGCGCCTGGTGAGTCAGGTTTTATCAATGCCATTTTCGATTCTAGCGACAAAGATGCTGGTGAACTGATTGTAATTGATATCGTCCTCGATCAAGAGACGCCAGCGGGCAATGGCATCATCGAGCGGGTTCAGTATACCTTCGAGTTGGAAGAGTAAACTGTGCTGGAGACTTTCACATCGTGGTGGGTGCAGCAGGCAATCCCAGCGGTGGAATGGTGGGCAGTAGGCTTGGCACTGGTTTATGTGGTCCTTGCTGCGCGTGATTCGGTGTGGTGTTGGCCGTTTGCCTTCGTGAGCAGCTGCCTCTGGGCCTGGCAGGTATGGGTAAGGTATGACCTGCTGTTTGACGCTTTACTCAATGGTTTCTATGCCTTGATGGCCATTGTCGGTTTGCTTCGTTGGCTGCGGCCGCCTGCAACAGGTGCGGTTTCACAACCGATAGTGTCTATGCCGGTGGGAGAGCATATCCGCTGGATAAGTGGCGGTATGGTGGTGACAGTGGTAGGGGTGGTTTTGGCGAAAGCATATACTTCAGCAGCACTGCCAGTAGCGGATGCACTCACG
Organism: Saprospiraceae bacterium; assembly: GCA_965213735.1. Classification (GTDB taxonomy): domain Bacteria; phylum Bacteroidota; class Bacteroidia; order Chitinophagales; family Saprospiraceae; genus CALDTK01. The sequence continues at coordinate 1,621,633 of CBDCAB010000006.1, read as the reverse complement.
ACTGTATTTAGCATCGTCGGCACCATCCTCCTCATACAGCGCAAGCTGGAAAATTGGCTTTACCTGCTGGCCATGGACGTCATCTACGTATGGCTCTACCTCGAGCGCGGGAGCGTATTGTTCGCGATACTCTTCGTAGTATACTCCATACTTGCAGTAGTAGGCTACTTTGCGTGGCGCAAGCTCGTTGGGGCGCAAGCATGGAATACATCTAAATAATCCGACGTGGACAACGGCTGTTCGGTGTGGATGCTAGCCTCCGTGTATCTTCGCGCCCGAAAACTCAAGTCCCCCCTCCGACTATGCGGAATTCGCGTGCGTTCGGCAGTGTAGCACTGCTTCTTCTCCTCCCAGCTATAGGCTTTGCCCAGGATGCTGGTTCGGGCTCCAACCTTCTTCAGCTACTCCTGCTCGGTGTGGTCGTGCTGCTCATTATTGTCGTAGTGGTGATGGTAGCCAACAGCTTTCTCAATGTCGAGGCAAGGGCTACAGGAGCGGCAAAAAAGGGCGAGAACTTTGGTATCGTCCCCTCCTCCAACGAGCTTTTTGCCAAGGATTTGCCAGATGGCATCGACCGATCACAGGTCCACTACCTACGGCGGGGCTTCAACCTCAACCTACTCGGTGAGCCTGCCCACGAAATTGAGGATAAGCTCGCGACAACTTACGCTGTACAGCCGCCGAATTTTATTGGTATGTCGCCCATTCCCGCAGTAGAGCCGAGTGTGGGTGATACTGTGAAGGCTGGCGAAGTAATCTTTTACGATAAGAAGCGGCCTCGCATCAAGTACGTAGCACCAGTGAGTGGAGAAGTCATCGAACTCAATCGTGGGGCAAAACGCGCTATCACTTCCGTTGTCATTTTGGCAGATAAAGTCAATCAGTTTCACCAGCACAACCCGCCTTCAGTAGCGGCTAGCCGGGAAGAAATTGTCGAGTTTATGCTCGAAGCTGGTGTATGGCCTATGCTCCGGCAGCGTCCGTACAATGTGGTGCCTGATCCTGATGATGTACCCAAGAGTATCTTCATCAGCACTTTTGATACTGCACCTCTCGCGCCTGATCTCAATTATGTGGTCTTTGGCAAAGAGCAGCAATTTCAAGACGGCCTCGAGGTGCTCAGCCGCCTCACGTCGGGTAAGGTGCACCTCGGAATCAACGCTAAAGGTCCGATTGCACATGCCTTTAGAGATGCCGTGGGCGTGGAAAAGCATTACTTCAGCGGCGAGCACCCAGCGGGCAATGTCGGTGTTCATATTCACCACGTCGATCCCGTCGCTCCCGATCAAATTGTTTGGACAGCGGGCGTACAGGATGTCATCACCATTGGGCGGCTGTTTGCTGAAGGTGTCTATGACGCGACTCGCATCGTGGCGCTGGCAGGTGCTGAATTTGAGAGGCCGCATTACATCCGCACCTACATGGGTGCCAAGCTGTCTGATCTTATTCAGGGGGAGTTGACTCCCACTGAAGGTGATGTGCGCCTCATCAGCGGCGACGTGCTAAGTGGCGTCACCAAATCGCCCGATGAGTTTCTCAATTTTTACGACGATCAGATCACGACCATTGAGGAGGGCAACTACTTCGAAATGTTTGGCTGGTTGCTACCTATCGATCCGCGGCCGAGCCGTTCGGGGACTTTCCCCAACAAGCTGTATGGCAAGAATTATAGGTACAAAGCCAATACCAACACGCACGGAGAGAAGCGTGCTTTTGTGGTGACCGGCGAATACGAGGCGGTGTTGCCAATGGATATTTTGCCGCAGCACCTCATGAAAGCCATCATGGTCAATGACTTCGAGCGCATGGAAGGCCTGGGCATCTACGAACTCGTGGAGGAGGATATCGCGTTGTGCGAATTTGCCTGCACATCTAAGCAACCTTTGCAGCGCATTTTGCGGCAGGGCCTGGAGGTCATGCGTGAGCAAGGCTAGGCTTTCGCCAAAACCACAGGCTAAACTAGCCGTTGAACATCAGATCATTTCGCCATCGTTTAGGTGGCTTGACATAGCGAAAACGACGTATGAAAAAGGTAGCTGAGTGGCTCCACAAAAATGAGCCGAGCAAGGACAACAAGCTCCTGCACACGGCTTATGATGCGTTCTTCACGTTCGCCTTTACTCCCAACTCCACCACCACCAATGGTGTGCACGTGCGCGACGGCATGGATCTCAAGCGGCTGATGGTGCACGTGGTGATTGGTTTGCAGTTGTTGTACCTGTTTGGTACCTACAATATCGGTCACCAGCACTTCGTAGCTCTCGGTGAGCACCTCGGCTTTCTCGAAGGCATCAATGTCAAGCTGGCTTACGGACTGATTAAGATCATCCCCATCTTCATTGTGGCCAACGTGGTGGGTCTAGCTATAGAATTCTGGTATGCCGCCAAAAAAGGCCATGCCGTCGAGGAAGGCTACCTGGTAACTGGGGCGCTCATACCGCTCATCATGCCGCCAGACATCCCGCTGTGGATACTGGCGCTCTCCATAGTATTTGCCGTCGTCATTGGCAAAGAAGCCTTTGGCGGCACGGGCATGAATGTGTTTAATATCGCTCTGCTGGCGCGGGTATTTATCTTCTTTGCCTATCCTACTACAATTGCTGGCGATCAAGTGTGGGTGGCAGGCTTTGAGCAGATCGTTGAAGGTGCTGCACCCGTGTATGGTTGGGTGGAGATGAACCTGTTCAATCCGCTGTTCGATTGGCTCGAGTGGCCCATGTTTCACGAAACTTCTCGCATCGTCGATGGCTACACTGGCGCTACCCCCTTAGGTCTTGCCTATGAAGGTGGCTGGGAAGGAGTGACGGATGTTTACACCAGCAGCCAAATGATCTGGGGTACGATTCCGGGCTCGATAGGTGAGTCGAGTAAGGTCTTTATTGGCTTCGGCTTACTGCTGTTGTTGCTGACCGGAATTGCAAGCTGGCGAATAACCTTTAGCGTTTTCGCAGGCGCAGCCGTGACGGGAATACTGCTCAACTGGTGGGGAGCCACGCCGTTTATGGAAGTCGCTTGGTACAACCACTTCATTATGGGCTCGCTCCTGTTTGCAGCTGTGTATATGGCTACTGATCCGGTAACGGCCTCCTCCACCAATACCGGCAAATACATCTATGGTTTCCTCATTGGAGCTGTGGGCTTACTCATTCGCGTTGCCAACCCAGCCTATCCAGAAGGCTGGATGCTGGCGATATTGTTTATGAATGCCTTCGCTCCACTCATCGACCACTATGTGATCGAAGGCAATATGAATCGCCGCAAAAAGCGCCTCGAGACCCGACGCGAAGCACTCCGCGAATCCGAGGAAGCAGAAGCTATTGGCGAACTTCAAACCGCAACGGCTTAATCGCGCACAAAACCTCCCATGGCAGAGCAAACTAAAACTAACGTGACTCCACAGGCGCCCAAACGAAGCGACAACAGGAAGATCATGTTCTTTACCCTCGGGATGACCACCATCGTGGCGCTCGTGCTCGGCTTGTTGTTTTTCGGCCTCAAGCCTATCCACGAGAGAAACGAAGCAATTTCTAACAAGCGAGCTATTCTCGCCGCTGTAAGTGATTATCTCCCGACGCCCATCACCGAACTCGGCGACGATGAGGTGCTGGAGCTGTTCAACAACAACGTCGAGCAATTCGTCATCCAGCCCGATGGTGACATCGATGAAGAATTGGTAGCCGAGAATATCGACCTCGCCGCCGAACGCAAGAAACCTGAAATCGAGCGCCGCTATCCGCTGTTTGTCTACAACAGCGACGGCGAAAAATTCTACGTCCTTTCTATCCGCGGCAATGGCTTGTGGGATGAAATCTGGGGCATTATTGCCCTCAAGAGCGACCTAGCCACGATTGCCGGTGCGAGCTTCGATCATAAAGGTGAAACACCTGGTCTTGGCGCTGAAATCAAAGACAATCCGAAATTTGCTGAGCAATTTGCCGACAAGCGCATTTTCGACTACAACGGGACGTACCGCAGCGTGCTCGTCCGCAAAGGCGGCGCCAAAGACCCGGTGTATGAAGTCGATGGCCTCACCGGTGCGACTGTCACTGCCAACGGCGTTTCTGAAATGCTGAACCGCGGCATTGCCTACTACCTTCCCTACATTAAGAAGCTTCAAGCCGAGCAGCCAGACGCAGCCGTGGGCGCTGTTGGCATGACTAACTAAGCAGAGCTACTTCCTCTAAGACACGATAATCACGTACTGAACATGGCTGAGCCAAGCGTACAGGAAACAAAAGAAATGGTCGATAGTGCAAACGCACACAGCGACGTTTCTGTAAAGCCGAAAACAGAGCCTCTTTTCGGCAAAAAGGAGCGGCAGTTGATTGCCGATCCGCTGCTCGACAACAATCCCATCACTATTCAGGTGCTTGGCATCTGCTCGGCACTCGCGGTGACATCATTGGTGTGGCCTTCGATCGTTATTTCCATAGCGGTTGTGTTCGTGTGTGGAGCATCTAGCCTGGTCACGAGTTTGCTGCGCAACCGCATTCCAAAAGCGATACGGCTCATCGTGCAGCTCGTCATTATCGCAACGCTGGTGACGATCGTGGAGCTTTCGCTAAAAGCTGTCGCCTTTACTGCCTACCAGCAGCTATCGGTGTATATCGGCCTCATCATCACCAACTGCATCGTGATGGGTCGTTTGGAGGCTTTTGCGATGGCCAATCGGCCTTGGCGTTCGCTGCTCGACGGCATCGGCAACGGCCTCGGCTACGGCGCCATCCTCATCATGGTAGGTGTGGTGCGCGAGCTGTTCGGCAAAGGCACCCTCTTTGCAGGTAGCCCCTTCGGTGGCCTTTTCCTCATCGGACCTAGTGAAGACTACCTCATCAACACCGTCTCGACAGCAGGCGTAGGCACCTGGTTCGGCTGGTACAGCAACAACAACCTCATGGTGCTTCCAGCGGCAGCGATGTTTATCATCGGCATCATGATCTGGATCCAACGCAGCTACAATCCCAAGCTGGTCGACATCAGCTAGTCAAGCTTCCTCACACTCCACGACCTTCACTAGGTCGACAACTCCTCCACCCTCATGGGAGAATTTCTGAATATTTTCATCAAGGCGGCTTTCATCGAAAACCTCGTGTTGGCCTACTTCCTGGGTATGTGCTCGTATCTGGCCGTGTCCAAATCGGTGAGTACGGCCTTCGGCCTCGGGCTCGCCGTAATTTTCGTGCTCGGCATCACCATGCCCGTCAATTGGCTCATCATGACTTGGCTGCTCGATCCGGCCACTAACGTCTTTGCTCAATTCGGTTGGAATCTCGACCTCACCGTTTTGCGCCTCATCATTTTCATTGCCGTCATCGCATCGATGGTGCAGATAGTGGAAATGGTTATTGAAAAGTCGAATCCAGCGCTTTACAACGCACTCGGCATCTTTTTGCCCCTTATCACCGTCAACTGCGCCATCCTTGGCGGCTCGCTCTTCATGGTGGCAAGGGAGTATACCCTGGGCAATGCAGTTGCTTTTGGTCTCGGCGGTGGCTTCGGGTGGTTTTTGGCCATTATTGCTATTGCGGCTATTCGGGAGAAAATTCGCTACTCGGATGTTCCACCTGCCTTACGTGGATTGGGCATGGCCTTCATTCTTACCGGCTTGATGGGCATCGCGTTCATGAGTTTGCTCGGCATCGATCCGGCCGCCCTTGCAGTGGGTACTAACTAGCATTGTCCCACTTCCCACCTCCCACCTCCCACTTCCCACTTCCCACTTCCCACTTCTCACTTCCCCTTCCCACCTCCCACCTCAACATTTAGACCTCTTGATCGGTCATTCAACAAATACAGCTCATGGAAGTCATTGGTAGCGTAGGCATCCTGATTGTGGTCTTCGGCGCCCTCATCGCAGGCATGGCATACCTCCTGCTATTTGCACGTAAGAAGCTGGTGCAACAGGGCGAAGTGTCGATAATCGTCAATGGTGATGCGGAGTCACCAATCCTGGTCAGTCCAGGAGCGAGTTTGCTGTCTGCACTTAGCGACAAGCAAATATTCCTCCCTTCAGCATGTGGAGGCGGTGGCACCTGCGCGATGTGCGAGTGTCACATCGATGAAGGAGGTGGCGATGTACTCCCTACTGAGCTCAACCACCTCACGCGCCGCGAGGTCGCCGAAAACAAACGACTTGCTTGTCAGGTCAAGGTGCGTGGCGATATGAAGGTGCGCATCCCCGAGGAAATCTTCGGTATCAAGAAGTGGGAATGCACCGTCGCCTCCAACTACAACGTGGCCACCTTCATCAAAGAATTTGTGGTGCGACTGCCCGAAGGCGAAACCCTCGACTTCGAACCCGGAGGCTATATCCAAATCGATGTTCCTGCACCCTTAACGGTCGACTTCAGAACTATCGACATCGCTCCGCACCCTGAGCACCACGAGGGCGCGCCAGCTGATAAATTCAAAGGCGATTGGGATAAATTCAAGTTGTGGGACCTCAAGATGGTCAACGAGGAAGAGCAGTTTCGAGCCTACTCCATGGCCAATCACCCTGCGGAGGGCGATATCATCATGCTGAATATCCGTATTGCTACGCCTCCTTTTGATAAGAAGTCCAATGGCTGGATGGCAGTCAATCCGGGTGTTTGCTCGAGCTACGTATTCGATCAGAAGCCAGGTGATAAGGTGATGATTTCCGGTCCTTATGGGGAATTCTTCATCAAGCCGACTAAGAAGGAGATGGTATACATTGGAGGTGGTGCGGGTATGGCTCCGCTTCGTAGCCACTTGTTTCACCTGTTCCACACCTTAAAAACCACTGATCGCAAGGTGAGCTACTGGTACGGTGGTCGCTCCAAGCGCGAGCTGTTTTATACCGAGCAGTTTCGCCAGATCGAGCAGGAGTTTCCCAACTTCACGTACAACATCGCTCTGAGTGAACCTGAAGAATCCGACAACTGGGATGGCTACCAAGGCTTCATTCACCAGGTCTTACTCGATAATTACCTTTCCAAGCACCCCGAGCCGGAGGAAATCGAATACTACTTCTGTGGGCCTCCGCTCATGAATCAGGCCGTCATTAAGACCCTTGATGACCTCGGCGTCCCTGAGGAGAATATTGCGTTTGATGATTTTGGGGGATAGGGGAGGCTTCGCTGTTTTTTAGCTGCGCTTGTTTTTTTTTGGCTTCGCCTGTTTTTTGGCTTCGCCGTTTTTGCTGTTGGGGGGGCTGTTCTTGGGTAATGGTATCGCAAAGGTCGCAAAGGATATCGCAAGGGTCGCAAAGGGGGGCTTCGCTGTTTTTTTAGCTTCGCTTGTTTTTTGGCTTCGCCGTTTTTGCTGTGCGGGAGGCTGTGCTGGGGGCTGTTGTTGGGTATTGGTATCGCAAGGTTCGCAAAGGGTATCGCAAGGGTCGCAAAGGGGGGCTGCGCTGTTTTTTTAGCTGCGCTTGTTTTTCTGGGCTTCGCCCGTTTTTGGCTTCGCCGTTTTTGCTGTTCGGGGGGCTGTGCTGGAGGCTGTTCTTGGGTATTGGTATCGCAAAGGTCGCAAAAGGGGGGGCTTCGCTGTTTTTTTAGCTGCGCTTGTTTTTCTGGGCTTCGCCTGTTTTTTGGCTTCGCCGTTTTTGCTGTTTGGCTGGGTGCTAGGTGCTGGGTTTAAGGCGCTAGGTGGTACCCGACGGACCTGATCAGTAGACCCATCCATAATGTGAAAAGAGGCTCAAGATCAGGTCCGTCGGGTACCTCGGCCTACCATGCCTTATAGGTGCTTGGGGCTAGGTGCTGGGTCCTAGGCGCTATGTGCGCTCCGCTCACGTCGTAGTCAGTGGGCCGGTTAGGTCCACCATGTGTTCGGCCAGTTTGTTTGACCGCGTAGTGGGCAGACGGGCTGGGCATCATAGCTCCCCCGCCGCAGGCATTCCCTATTTACCTTTCCCCCATGCCAACTCCTCCAGCGCGAACCCTGGTCACATCCGCCCTGCCTTATGCCAATGGGCCACTCCACCTCGGCCACCTCGCCGGTGCCTACCTACCAGCCGATGTATACGTGCGCTACCTGCGCTCAGCCAAGAAAGAAGTACTGTGGGTTTGTGGCTCCGACGAACACGGGGCTGCAATTTCAATGCGCGCCAAAAAAGAAGGTCGCTCCGAACAGAGCATTATCGACTCTTACCACGAGCTTAGCCAAGATGTATTCGCGCGTTTTGGCGTAAGCTTCGATATCTACCACCGTACCTCAAGCCAACTCCACCACGAGACGGCTCAAGAACTGTTTGCCCAACTCATCACGCAGGGAGAGCAATTCGAAGAACGCACCACCGAGCAGTACTACGACGAGAAATTCGGAAGCTTCTTGGCCGACCGCTTCATTAAAGGCACCTGCCCAAATTGTGGCTCAACAGAGGCCTACGGAGATCAGTGCGAAAACTGTGGCAAAGATCTCAGCCCACGCGAACTCCTCCACCCACGCTCCACCCTCAGTGGCAACGAGCCTACCCTCCGCAGCACCAAACACTGGTACTTTCGACTCGATCAACACGAGGAGTGGCTACGTGAGTACATCGAAAACGGTCGCCTCGACGCCAGCCAAGCCCCAAACAGTCACCACGACGCGAATACCTGGCGCAACCACGTCACGGGCCAATGCCGCAGTTGGTTGGATGCTGGACTCCAACCCCGAGCCTTCACCCGCGATCTCGACTGGGGTATTGCAGTGCCACCCGTAGCAGGTCACATCACACCCGAAGATGCTGCCGGGAAGGTCCTGTACGTATGGTTCGATGCACCAATTGGCTATATCTCAGCCACCAAGCAGTGGGCACTCGAAAACAATGGTGACTGGGAGAAGTACTGGAAAGATGCCTCGACCGAACTCGTGCATTTTATCGGCAAGGACAATATCGTATTTCATTGCCTCACGTTTCAAGCGACACTCAAGGCGCTCGGCGACTACAACATTGCGCGTCAGGTGCCGGCAAATCAGTTTCTAAACTTCGAAGGGCAGAAGTTTTCGAAATCTCGCGGTATCGGCATCACCATGGATGAGTACCTGGAGGAATTCGCCGATTTTCCCAATCATGTAGATGCTATGCGCTACGCCCTGCTCAGAGGTGCACCGGAAAATAAAGATGCAGATTTTACGTGGACAGAATTTACCGAGTATCACGATAAAGAACTTGCTGATAAACTCGGCAACTTTATCAACCGCACTGTCGTCCTTACGCATAAGTACTTCGACGGGAAGGTGCCTCAAGCCGCCTTGCCTGCCGCAGTGGCTAAGCATCTAACTGCTACAGAAGCTGAGGTGAGAGCACTCCTCGAATCATTCCAGCTCAAGGAGGCCGTGCAGGTAGTTATAGGCGCAATCGATTGGGCCAATGCCGAGCTGCAAGAGCGCGCACCATGGAAGTTGTACAAGGCCGATCCCGCTGATCCTGCTATTGCCGAAGCCCTTTTTGTCGCTGCTCAAGCCTCAGGTTTGGCAGGCATCCTTTTCGAGCCTTTTATTCCGACGACTGCTGCAAAAATTCAGCGCTTGTTTGGTACGGCAGGAATAGGTTTTGCGGAAGCGAAAACAAAACTCGCATCCCGAGAGGCACTCGTACCTGCAGGCACGACACTGGGCGAGCCCGAACTTCTATTCGCAAAAATTCACGACCGAAAGGATGATCGCTTGCTGAAAATAGTGCAGGCTCAACAGGATAAATTAGCCGCCGCACTCGCTCAAGAGCAAGCCGCTCCACCTGCCGAATATTTGCCCGTGAAAGAGACGATCAGCTACGAAGACTTCAGCAAACTCGATATCCGCACCGGCACCATCCTCGCCGCCGAAGCCATCCCAAAAGCCGATAAGTTGCTCAAGCTCACCGTCGATCTCGGCTTCGAGCAGCGCACCATCGTCTCCGGAATCGCTCAACACTTTGCTCCCGACCAACTCCCTGGCAAACGGGTGCTGGTACTGGTCAACTTGGCGCCGCGCAAACTCCGTGGAGTTGAAAGCGCGGGTATGATTCTGATGGCGGAAGGTGAAGGAGGCAAGCTCGTTTTTGTTGCTCCAGAAGGTGAATTTCCTGCTGGAATGCCTGTCGCTTAGCAGCTTTGGTAAGGTTTTGGCACCTGCCAAATTTGTGAAACGCTGCCCGATATTCCTTTTCGCAACTTGCTGCCTCTTGTTGAGTGGCTGCCAGCGACCGTATTCGGCAGCCACCTACGCCAAGGATAATCCGGAGCAGCTTTACGCCACGATCTGCCATGATCACAAGCGCACCATCAACGTCAAAGCCGAGGATTGGGAAGAGCACCGAGCTCACGGCGACTACCGCGGCCCCTGTCGCGAGCGCGGCATTGCCGGCCCTGCAACTCCAGTAGAAGTAGCCCATTCGGCCACAGGCTACCGCGACCGTGAGGCCAAGCTTCGTGCGTCGCGAGAGGCCTATGAGTTGCGCTTAGCCGCACAGCGCTTTCAGCAAGACAGCCTTCAGCAATCTGCTCAATAGCTTAGCGACTCGCACGGTAGGGTTTTATTTGCGCCATGCCGCAGCGCTTTCGCCTCTATGTGCTCGCTCCCTCCCTGGCCGCTATTGCTGTTTGCGGATTTCAGCTTTATCAGCTCACGCAGCAACAACAACTGTGGGGATGGTGGCCGCTTCCGCTGCTTCTCGGTCTGTGGGGGGTAGTGGTGGCCTTGCGGCAAAACCTCAGTCGGCTCCAGTTGCTAGGCATCGCCACGCTCAGCGGCGTCGCTATGGGCGTAGGCTTCGGTCCGCTGCCGCTGTGGCCACTGCTCGTGCTAGGTTTTGCCGGCTTGCTCTACCTCACCAACAGGCTTGCCACATCGAGCCTCAGCATCAAGCAACAATGGTGGTACAGCTACCACACGCTGTTGCTGTACAATATTGGCGCCACCTGGTGGGTAGCGAATACAGCTCTCGCAGCTGGCGTGGTAGCCAATTTCCTCAACGCCTTGCTGATGGCAGTGCCGTGGGCGCTCATTTACCTGGTGCGCAAGCGCATGCCCAGCATATGGTTGCCCGCAGCTGTAGTGTTGTGGCTTGGTTTTGAGTGGCTGCACTACAATTGGCAAATCGCGTGGCCATGGCTCGCGTTCGGTAATAGTCTGGCAACTACACCGGCACTGATTCAGTGGTATGAATTTACGGGCACCTTCGGCGGGAGTCTTTTAATATGCACTTTAGGGGTGTTGCTCTACCAGCTCCTCGTGCTGGAGGCTAAGCGGCGTGCAGCCATAGCATTAGCGGTCGGTAGCCTCATACCCGTGCTCGCTTCGCTGTTTATGCTTCTCCGGCACCAACTCCGTTCAGCTGAAAATGCCGTAGTCGTGACGGCTATTCAACCTAATTATGAGCCCCACTACCGCAAGTTTGAGATCAGTCCAACTCAACAAATTGATGAAACCTTTGCCCTCGTAGAGCAAGCTCCTGCGTCGAGTTTGTACGTGCTTCCCGAGACGAGTTTTGGCAGCAGCTACGATGAGGCCACTTTAAGAGGAGGTCAGCTCGAGGCTTACTGGTCCAGCTTTCGCCAAAACCTCACTTCTCCCGCTGGGCTGTTGGTAGGTCTTTCTACCTACAGGCGCTACGCAAAACCAATTGAAAATCCTGCTCTGAGAGTGCGGGAGAGTCCACGCGGCACCTCCTACTACACCATGCATAATGCTGCAGCCGCTCTCGAAGGGGAGGGGAGTGCGCAGGTATACCATAAATCCAAACTCGTCCCTGGCGTAGAATTTCTGCCCTACCGCAAGGCCTTGTTTCTGTTCGAGCCGCTGGTAGAAAGTCTGGGTGGCACTACCGCTGGTTTGGGCACGAGTGATACCGCAATGGTCATGAATTTTGGCGCAAGCGGCATACGCGCCGCACCCTTAATCTGCTACGAAAGTATCTACGGTGATTACGTGCGTGAGTTTGTGCTGTCCGGAGCGAATCTTCTCACTGTGCCCACCAATGATGGCTGGTGGGATGATTCGCCTGGCCACCTTCAGCACTTGCAGTTTGCGAGTTTGCGCGCTATCGAAACGCGGCGTTGGGTGGTGCAGGCGGCCAATTCGGGCGTAAGTGCTTTTGTCGATCCGGCAGGAAGAGTGGTTGCACGTACAGCCTATGATGAGGCAAGCTACCTCAGCGAAGGGATAGCCCTGCTGGAGGAGCAGACCTTCTATACGCGCTACGGAGATATTCTTGGTCGCTTAGCTGCTGGAATGAGCGTGCTGGTGCTACTCAGTCTGCTGGCAATTACGTTGCGTCGGGGCGCTAGCGCATCCTAGGGCGACGGCGCTTACTTCCCGGTCTGCCCCCGCCACCTTGCATACCCATACGTTGGGCGAGTTTCACTTGGCCACGATTGCGGTAGGCCTTTTCAAGCTGCTCAACCTGTTCGATGATCATGGGCTCGGTGACGCTGAGTTTGCGAATTTTCTGAATGCGTTGGTTTACCTCTGGCCAGCTTCCTCGCTGTGCGGCAATGTTCGCCAGTTGAAGTTCTACAACAGCAGTCTCGTTGCCGCTGGGCATATCTATTGCGCTCGCTTGTTTGAGCAGACCTTCAGCTTTTTTGGTGTCTTTGCGTATAAAAGCCATATTGGCCTGCAGCATGTAATAGTAAGCTCGATTGGCGGGGTAGAGCAGGCTGGGAAACTTCGTGAGCATGAGGCGCTTTTCAGCGGCATCGACCTGCTGGGCCTGCATGAGTTCGCTGGCGCTTTGGATGGTACCCAACAAAATATAGCCTGCAATAAGCACGAGCATGATCAGGAAAAATGGCAGGGCATACCAAAAACTGTAGATCACAGTCAGGACGATGCCGATGACTAGCGTTGCGGCAATGAGCGCAAAGCGCAGGTAGATATTGAGCTTGAACATTAGCGGGCAAAGGTACGCCAGCGCCTACTGAACTCCATATGCTTCGTACTCGCGGCGCAGCTCGGCCATGTCGCTGAGGACATCTGTGAGCTCCTCGCGTTGATCATTGACGAGATCGAATAATTCTGCGTCCATATCTAGGCGATCGGTGATACGCACGAAGACATCGATGAGCGTTTGCTGATTTTTCTCAGCTTCTACGAGTATGGTAGAGGGGCTTTTGCAGACGTCTTCGTCGTACAAGGTTTTTGCTGAATCTTGTGATGCGGCTGTGCTGCGAGCGCCTTCGTCTTGCAGTTGCTCGGCCATTCTGCGCAGGCGATTGCCGTAGCTGCGCATCCACTCGTGCAGGGCGGTGAGTTGTTTGAGGCCACAGGCGTGTTCGTAGGCTGCGGCACTGGCTCTTAGCCTAGTGAAAGCTTCGTTGAGTAGCTTGGGTGTAGAGGAGGTGGAAGCTGCCGTTGAATTATCCTGAGCTTCTTGCATTATGTAGTATAGCTAAAATTGAGGCTGCTGATGCGAATTGTCGCTAAGATCGCGTAAATAAACACGGAATAGCTACGATGTTCGGGATATGCACTAAATAGGTGTGCTGAAATAGGTGGGAAGCTTAGCCTTTAGCTGGTTCGGGCATTGCACAGTCTTCGCCTACTTTGGCGCCACAGGTGCTGCACTCGCCGAATTTGTTTTTCACCATCGGATTATTGCTCGCACAGCCACCACGAAATTCTTTTCCCGTGAGGATGTGCCGAATGTTGATCAGGGCGAAGCTGAGGCCGAAGACCACAAAGATTATAGCGATGATGGCGAGTAGTTCCCACATGAGCGCAAAGGTAGCTTTGTGTACTAACGCTGGCTTAGCCGTGTCGGATCGCAAGGAGCGTCGCATTTTTGCATTATGCCTACACCCAATCGTGAAGCTAAGCTAGCAGCCTTTGCACGTTTGCTCGACATTATGGATGAGCTGCGCGAACAGTGTCCATGGGATCGCAAGCAGACCTTCGCCTCCTTGCGGGTGCTCACCATTGAAGAGACCTACGAGCTCGCTGATGCCATTTTGCAGCAAGACTTACCCAATATTGCCGAGGAAGTCGGCGACTTGATGCTGCACATGGTCTTTTATAGCGTCTTAGGTGAAGAAGCAGGTGCTTTTGATATGGCTAGCCTCCTCCACAAGGAGTGCGACAAGCTCGTGGCGCGGCACCCCCATATATATGGCGATGTGCAGGTAGCCGACGAGCAGGAAGTAAAGCGCAACTGGGAAAAGCTCAAGCTAAAGGAGAAGGGCAAGACTACGGTTTTAGGTGGTGTTCCACGCGGTTTGCCCGCCGTTGTCAAAGCTTTTCGAATGCAGGAAAAAACGGCCCAGTTTGGTTTTGAATGGGAGACGACACAGCAAGTTTTCACGAAAGTGGAAGAAGAGCTAGCCGAACTGCAAGAAGCCATCACGGAAGAGCAAGCTCAGCATCGGGTAGAGGAAGAATTCGGCGATTTGATGTTCGCATTGATCAATTATGCCCGCTACCTTAAGGTCGATCCCGAAACTGCCTTGGAGCGCACCAATCAAAAATTTCGACGCCGGTTTGACTACATCGAGGCCCAGGCGCCAAAGCCGCTGGAAGCGATGACACTGCAAGAAATGGACGCTTTATGGGAGGAGGCAAAGTCCTTGCAAGCTTGACGTTTTCTAGACTGCTACTAAGGCGTACCTTCGGGCTCGGATAAACCGCGAGCCCTTGGGTGCGTTGGTAGGCTTGTAACTGTTTCCATGGAAAAAATTAGGCTCGATATCGTTGCGCTTTCTCATAGCGTCGCGCAGTCACACAATTATGCTGTGGTACTGGGTGAGCAAGATGGCGCCCGCAGACTTCCCATTGTCATTGGTGCTTTCGAAGCTCAAGCAATTGCTGTTGCCATGGAGCGCATGGCGCCAAATCGGCCGCTCACGCACGATTTATTCAAGAATTCTCTCGAGAAATTTGATATCGAGCTCACTGAAATTATAATCAACAACCTCGTCGAAGGCGTCTTCTATTCACTGCTCGTGTGCGAGAGGAATGGTGAGGTTATGGAAATCGACAGCCGCACTTCCGATGCAATAGCCATGGCTGTGCGCTTTCAGTGCCCTATTTATACCTACGAGTCGATATTATCTAAAGCAGGTGTCGAAATTGAAGATGAAGCTGGCGACGATTCGAGTCGTCCAAAGTCCCGTCGCCGTTCGCGTGGCAAGTCAGCTGCCGCCAAAACAGTAGCTGCCAAACCTGAGCAACTCTCGAGCTACTCTGAAGCCGATCTTCAGAAGCTGCTAGAGGAAACGCTTGCTAATGAAAACTACGAGCGCGCCGCAGAAATCCGGGATGAACTCAACCGGCGCGAAGGCGAAAGCTAAACTAGTGCCCGTAGCACCCGCTCTACCTGATCGACATCATCATCAGATATGTGCAGGTGCGTCACCAAGCGAATTGTCTGCACGCCAAAAGCACTTGCCTTTACCCCAGCTTTTAGGAGCTGAGCGAGAATATCGACCGCAGTGTATTCGTCGGCCAGGTCGAAAATGACAATATTCGTTTCTACCGGTCGCACCTCCTGCACATAAGGCAGCTCGCCGAGGATTTGCCCTAGTCGCTGTGCGCGCCGATGATCTTCTGCAAGTCGCTCTACTTGATGCTCGAGCGCATAGAGTCCGGCGGCCGCCATAAAGCCAGCTTGCCGCATACCGCCTCCCATCACTTTACGAAAGCGGCGGGCCTCGCTGATAAAGGTGCTGCTGCCGGTGAGGACACTCCCTACTGGCCCACCCAACCCTTTGCTGAGGCAGAGGGAGATGCTGTCGAAGTGACTTCCCCAGGCACTGGGAGTTTCGCCGGAGGATACCAGCGCATTCATCAAGCGTGCACCATCGAGGTGCAGGGCCAGCTTGCGCTGGAGGCACAGCCCGCGGATGGGAGCAACTTCGGGAATGGTGTAAATGGCGCCACCACCTCGGTTGCACGTGTTTTCCAGAACCACCAATCGCGAGCGCGCCAGCCAATCGTACGCCGGCTGAATGGCAGCCTCAATCTGTGGGGCAGTGAGCTTGCCACGCTTACCAGCAAGTGGGTTGATGCGCACGCCCGAGTGCCAGGCAAATCCAGCGCTCTCGTAGTGCCAGATGTGAGAATCATGATCACAAATCACCTCATCTAATGGCGAGGTATGCACTTTGATGGCAAGCTGATTGGTCATAGTGCCACTCGGACAGAACACCGCCGCCTCGTGCCCAAACATCTGCGCGACGTGTGCTTCCAGAGCATTGACGCTCGGGTCTTCCCCAAACACATCATCACCTACCTCAGCTTCACACATAGCGCGGAGCATTCCAGGAGTGGGCTTGGTTACAGTATCGGAGAGCAGGTTGATCACTGCGGCGAAGAAAAGGCAGAACGGATAGCTTCTATGCGTCTGCGATTGGCTCCTAGATCAGAATGTCCGAGCCGTGATGCGGAGCGGACGTGAATGAGCTGTTGCCCTGGCGGTGCATAAAATTCTACATCATCAAAAAATATCATGGCCCTAAACTCTGCGTGAATATAGGCCTTGCTGCTCGTGACCACATGCACCTTGCCTTTCCGCTCGAGCAGCGCTTTAAGCCTTACCATAGCCTCGTGAGCGCTTCCGCTGTACTGGATTGGCTCGATATGTTGTGCGGAAGAGGCTGCTTGTGAACAAACGCAGTTAGGTTTGTTGGGAAGCGGCGCAAGCTGCCCGTCCTTTACGCCGAGGTTAGTGGGTCGTACACGAGCAGCAGGCAAGGTCCAAGACATAGACGGCGAAAATTTTGCAACAGGTTTACTCCAGGCTTGCCACAGGTAAAGCCTTGTGAAGCACGATAGTTGTGCGTAGGCGCAAGGAGCATGTCGGCTCACTTGAGCGCTAACTGCTACATTTCGGCCAGCCTCATCACATGCGCACCAAAAGTCGAGTATGCAGCTTAACCTCAAGTACATCGCCTGGATCATCGGCGTGAGCCTGTGCGCCTGCCGCTCTGATGCCCCCTTACCTGTAGAACCTATGCCCGAACCCGAAGCCCCTGCTCTTCTACATCCAGCTGAAGACTTCGGTCAGCTGTTTATCGACGTGCAACTAGGAGATGTATTCGATGACTCAAAAACATTTGTCGATATGGCTCCGCGCCGGAATCCTGGAGCTATACTGGCTGATTATGAAGCACAGAAGAACCTACCTGACTTTAAGCTAGCCCGCTTTGTAGCCGAAAATTTTGCCGAGGCGAAAATGGTCGCCAAGGACTTTACCTCCGATCCCAGCTTCAATCTCGATAAGCACATTGAGCGGGTTTGGCCAATCCTGACGCGCAATGAGGAGGACCAAGGTGGCGGCAGTCTTATCCCCTTGCCACATGATTATGTGGTGCCGGGAGGGCGGTTTCGCGAGGTCTACTATTGGGATAGCTACTTCACGATGCTGGGCCTGCTGGTGGATGGGCAGGAAGACTACGCCAAGCGGATGGTAGATAATTTTGCTTACCTCATCGACGAAGTGGGCCATATCCCGAACGGCAACCGCAGCTACTACCTCAGCCGCTCGCAACCTCCATTTTTTGCCCCTATGGTAGCCTTACTCAGCGAGCGGATGGGCGACACCATTATTGCTGAATATCTACCCCAACTTCGAAAAGAATACGAGTGGTGGATGCGAGGTGCCACGCAGCTAAAACAGCCGGGCGATCAGCAACTTCGCGTAGTCCGCACTCCTGGCGGCTTCACCATCAATCGCTACTACGATGAGCGACCACGCCCACGACCAGAAGGATTCAAAGAGGATAGTCTGCTGGCGCGTGAATCCAATCGTGACGCGACTCAGCTCTACTACGATCTGCGAGCCGGAGCCGAATCTGGATGGGACTACTCTTCCCGTTGGCTCGCCGATCCCATGGATTTGGGCACTATCCGGACCACACAAATTGCTCCCGTCGATCTGAATAGTCTCCTCTACTTTCTCGAGGACATGCTGGCCCAAGCCTACGCAGCTCAAGATAATGCAGAGATGGAGCAGCATTATGCAAAGCTCGCGTATGAGCGTCGACGCGCGCTACTGACAAAATTTTACGATCCCGCTTTGCGCTGGTTTGGTGACCTAGACTTATCGACCAACCGCACCACCGGCGAGGCTACGCTAGCTGGCGTGTATCCGCTCTACTTCGGTATTGCCACCAAGGAGCAGGCACAAGCTGTAGCAACACGAATTGAAGAAGATTTTCTCAAACCTGGTGGTGTGGTGACGAGTCTCCGCTCAACGGGCCAGCAGTGGGATGCACCAAATGGTTGGCCGCCGCTGCAGTGGATGACGATTGCTGGCTTGCGACGCTATGGCCACGACAAGCTCGCCAAGGAAATCGCCAGACGCTGGCTGGGGAGTGGCCGCAAAGTGTATCGCCAGACGGGCAAGATTGTCGAGAAGTACAATGTCATCGACACCACCCTCATCGCGGGGGGCGGAGAGTATCCCAATCAAGATGGCTTTGGGTGGAGCAATGGCGTATTTGCACGCCTCATCGAAGATTACCCAGAACTTTAGACGTAGACTGAGCACACATGATTGATAGAGTAGGCGAAGTAGTTCGCAATCTGAGGTCGGGATATCGCCGGCGCTTTGGGTACAGGCCGAAGAAAAAGGTGGTCGTGCAGCTGTATCGCGGTTATCGATCTACAGAATACCTGTTTGTGCAGGGACGGGTCCTCGAAGACAATGGGATCGAGGTGGCCGATAGCGACAGGCGGTGGAAAAATTTTGTAAATGCTATCCGTCGCTTCGAATCAGATGAAGTCGCTGGAGCAAAGGTTGAGTTAGATTATCTCGGTCAGCGCTTCGAGCTAACGGCTGATGCGGAAGGCTATATAGAATTGCACGAGGAAGTATCTGTCAATGTCACCGATGATCCTTGGGAAGCGATTGGAGCTCGCATCACGCATGTGCCCCACGGGGAGGCGAGTGATGATTTGTTTGGAGGAGAAGTAGCTGACCTCTCCCGTGAAGCCCGGTATGCAGTGGTGACCGATATTGACGACACTGTACTGAAGACGCACGTGACCTCACTCTTCAAGTTGCGGGCGCTTTACCACACTTTAGTCGACAACGCTCACACCCGTCTGGCTTTTCCTGGAGCACCAGAATTGTATGAGCAATTGGCACATGGCCCTGATGCCGAGGAGGAAAACAACCCGATGTTTTACCTCTCCCGCAGTCCTTGGAATCTGTACGACATGCTTCAGGATTTCCTCGATGCAAAGGGTTTTCCGAAAGGGCCAATATTTCTTAGAGACGTCGGCCTTCGCTACAAATCCGAAGATTCAGAGTATGGCCACAAGGAAGGCACTTTACTGCGGCTGATCGATGATTTCCCCACGCTGAAGTTCATTCTCATTGGCGACTCAGGTGAAAGAGATGCGGATATCTATACCTCGGTAGCCAATGCCCACCCTGAGCGCATTGCCGCGATTATTATCCGCAACGTCAAGAATAACGCAAATGCCCATAGGATTCAGCGACTGTTCGAGCGCTCGAAGCCAGAGCAGCATTGGTATTTAGTCAAAGAAAGCGGCGAGGCAGCTGAAATTCTCGCGCGGCTAGGCATGCTCAACGCAGAGCAGGTAGCTTCGGTAAAAGCAGCATCTAGTTAAGTGCCATTACCTGCCCATATGACTGAGCCGTATACGATAAAGCCATTCTTCAGCTCAGCCGTATCTGTCGACAATGTGATTTTTGGTTTTGAAGGTAAAACCTTGCGCCTGCTGTTGGTAGAGCGGGGCGTCGAGCCCTTTGCGGGTGCCTGGGCGCTACCTGGAGAGATGGTAGGCCTTAACGAGGACCTCGACTCGGCCGCAGTGCGGGTGCTCCACGAACTCACTGGGCTACATGATGTATATCTCGAGCAAGTAGCGAGCTTCGGTTCGCCGACTCGCCACCCTGCAGGTCGAGTCTTCACTGTCGCTTATTATTCCTTGTTGCGGGAGCGGACACATCCTGTTGTTTCTAAAGGTTGGGCCAAATCAGTTCGTTATTTTGATATTGACGAGCTACCTAAATTGGCCTTTGATCATGCTGAAATCATTCAGCGGTGCTTAAATCGACTGCGCGAGCGAGTTCGCACACGTCCAGTAGGTTTTGAGCTTCTGCCAAAACGTTTCAGCTTATCAGAGCTGCAGGCGCTGTACGAATCGATACTCGGGCATGAGCTCGATAAGCGCAACTTTCGCAAGAAGATTCTCTCCATGGGAATAATTGAGGATACGGGTGATTTGCAGGCAAACGTGCACCATCGACCGGCCAAACTGTACTGCTTCAATGAGGAAGCGTACGAGCGGCTACGGACTGAAGGCTTTAGCTTCGCTGTGTAGGTACGTGTAGGTATAGGTGACAAAGTCCGCACAAGCTGGCGTGCTTGAGCTGATTCCTCCTCCTATCTTCGCGCGCTATGGCCAACCCGATGGACCACATCCGTAACTTCTGTGTGATCGCGCATATCGACCACGGTAAGTCGACGCTGAGTGATCGACTCCTCGAATATACCAAGACGATCTCTGAGCGGGACATGACGGATCAAGCACTGGATTCGATGGACCTGGAGCGTGAGCGCGGCATCACCATCAAGAGCCACGCGATACAGATGTACTATCAGCCGGAAGGCGACGTACCGCCGTATACCTTCAACATGATTGACACGCCTGGCCACGTAGATTTCAGCTACGAGGTGAGTCGATCCATTGCAGCCTGTGAAGGTGCTTTACTGCTCGTTGATGCAAGCCAGGGTGTACAAGCGCAGACGATCTCCAATCTCTACCTGGCCATGGAGCACGATCTCGAAATTATCCCGATCCTCAATAAGGTGGATATGGAGAGTGCCATGATCGAGGAGATGAGCGACCAGATCATTGATCTCATTGGTTGTGAACGTGGTGATATTTTGCTTGCTTCTGGCAAAACTGGACTGGGGGTTCCAGAAATCCTTGCCGCTATTGTCGAGCGTATTCCACCGCCAACAGGAGATGCTAGCGCTCCACTGCAGGCGCTCATCTTCGACAGCGTGTTCAATCCTTTTCGAGGCGTAATCGCTTACTTCCGGGTGCTCAATGGCACCATGAAAAAGAACGAGCAGATTCTCTTCATGGCTACTGAGAGTGAGTACGTCGCCAATGAAGTAGGTATTCTGCAACTCAAGGAAGTCGAGAAACCGCAACTCCAGGCTGGTAATGTGGGCTACGTTATCACCGGCATTAAAGAGAGTGCGCAGGTGAAGGTAGGCGATACTATTACCAGTGTTGATCGACCTGCCAAAGAGATGATTCACGGCTTCGAAGAGGTGAAGCCCATGGTATTTGCAGGAATCTTTCCGGTGGAGAATGATGACTTCGAAGACCTGCGCGATAGCCTTGAAAAACTTCAACTCAATGATGCATCTCTCACCTACGAGCCGGAAAGTTCAGCTGCGTTAGGATTTGGCTTTCGGTGTGGATTCCTTGGTATGCTCCACCTCGATATTATTCAGGAACGACTTAGCCGGGAGTTCGACCAGGAGGTGATCACGACGGTGCCTAACGTGAATTACATCGCTCATACCACTAAGGGCGAGACCTTGCAGGTGCGAACGCCCTCGGACTTGCCGGAGACGACCCAGCTGGCTGCGGTGGAGGAGCCTTATATCCGCGCCCAGATCATTACGATGCCGGAGTATATCGGGCAAGTGATGACGCTTTGTCTCGACAAGCGGGGCATACTACAAAAACAGACTTATCTCACTCAGTCGCGTGTAGAGCTGACTTTTGAGATGCCGCTCGCCGAAATTGTCTTTGACTTTTATGATCGCCTTAAGTCGATTAGTCGGGGCTATGCCAGCTTCGATTATCAGATGATCGACTTTCGTGAGTCAGATTTGGTGAAGTTGAATATCATGCTCAATAGCGATCCGGTGGATGCGCTAACGGCCTTGGTGCACCGCACTAAGGCTGAGCAGATTGGTCGCCAGATGTGTAAGCGGCTCAAAGATCTGCTACCACGCCAGCAATTTATGATTGCGATACAAGCGTCTATTGGTGCGAAAATTATTGCCCGCGAAACGATCAGTGCGATGCGCAAGGACGTGACGGCCAAGTGCTACGGCGGTGACATATCCCGTAAGCGGAAGCTGCTCGAAAAGCAAAAGAAGGGCAAGAAGAAGATGCGCCAAATCGGCAATGTGGAGGTGCCGCAGAAGGCTTTTCTGGATGTGTTGAAGTTGGACTAACTTCTTATGGATCCACTCGAACGACTGCGGCTTACAATTCCATTGGTGCACGAGGTGTTGTCATCGCTTGCGTATTCTTACAGCCGTTACCTCGAGATCTCATTAGATAACTCAGATAAAGCAATTTATAGGTCAGCGGTAGTCAAAGATTTTGAGCTCTCATTCGAAGTCACTGTGCGGCTTTTATACCAGCTGGTCGATCACAAACTTGATAGAGTTGAAAAGTATAAACCACCGAGTCGACTCTTTAAAGAAGCTTTAGACCTAAGAATTTTTAAGGCAGAGGATGACATAATTCGATGGGAAAAATATCGAGTGCTTCGGAATCGGACTGTGCATGTGTATGATGCAGGTCTCGCAAAGTCTGTGGCAGTCGCCGAAATAGATGCCTATATTGAAGATGTCAACTCTTTACTCCTAACTACTCAAAGCTATGTCGCCTCATTCTGACTTGTTAGATAGCGGTCTATCAAAACGTGAAACTCAATTTATAAAAAAAGCTGCTCAGCTTTTCATTCCCGAGTACGATGTGGTCGTGTTTGGCTCGCGAGCACGGGGTACGCATCGGCAGGATTCTGATGTGGATCTAGCAGTTTATGGATCTAAGGAGAATGTAGATCATAAAATCATGGAGTTTGAAAATGTGATGCACAATTCGCTAATGCGGCCAACAGTAGCGGTCGTCCAAATGAATTTGGTGACTGGCACGTTGAGAAATGAAGTCATCCAGTTCGGCAAGTTACTATACGGAGGAGCCAGTATCTTTGAAAAACTCAAATCACAAGGGACCTGAAGCGCCAGACATTGCAAGATAAACTCGTTGTAACATCAAGCCCCACCTTCGGCCCGCCTTATAAAAGAAAGATTAATCGGTGGTTTATCAAAAAGTGACCTCGAATTTCTCGCGAAAGCAGGTGCATTATTGACATGAGACTACGACGTCGTTTTGTATGGCTCGCGCGCACGTGAAGATCACAAATGGTTTAGCGATATCAACCTTGCCGTTTTTGGTGCGCCTGAGCCCTTCGATATACAGGTGTCGCGACTCTACAGTGTGCTTAAAGAATCTCAGTTGCTGGTTCAACCCCAAGTCTCCCAAATGTCAGACGGCAAACCCTCTAATTTTATAAGGAACGTCCTGGAAGATGGTGTTCTGCTGTATGATGGCTGTGGAGAATTTAATTGTCGACGGACTGCTATTGGATTGAAGCCTCAAATACCTATTCATTCGAGAACTTGATGCGTGGGTCAAGCAATTTAATTTTTCTTTACCCAGCTAATTCCAACAACAACTCCATCTGCTCCCTCACATCTACCACCTCGAAATAGCTCGCATCAGCTTTGGTGCCAGCAGGTTCTTCAGCGAGTAAATTAGGATCGAAGCCGTAGCACTCACCGGGCTTGAGTGCGCGAAGATTGCCGCGGAGGGTGTTAAACAGCGGCACATTCACCACCTGGCGCAGCCCATCGTCTGTAAGTAAAATGCGGTCAAAAAAGTCATTTAGATCGTAGGCAAGCACTTCAATTTGCGGACCGTACGTGTGCAGGATGCTTATCTCAGCCTCGCGTACACCGAGCCGCTTAAACGCAATCGGTTCCCCAAAAGCATTTATCATGAATGGAGTTCTGCCACCGGCATCACCTCCGAAAAAAGCGGCGTACGCTTCTCGATAAAGGCGTGGATCCATAAGCTCAAATAAACCACCTCCTAATTTTCCCAAGCCTATAGTCTCGTATAACTCGTGCAGGTCGCGGTGCAAAAGATTACCAAGCTCCTCGCGAAAGCCTTCATCGATCGGCGTTCGAGGCTGCTCAATAGGGTAAGACGTTAATAAACGATCTATCATGCTTGTTCACTTGGATATACAAGTCCGATTTGATCCCGGATTTTCGTTAAAGTTTGGTGCAGCAGCAAGGTATTTGCGTGCGTCCATAGCTCATTCTCCAGTCTCCCTGCATTGAGATCGGCTACCACTGCACGCGCTTCGTGGACGTAGCCCCAGCCTTCAGGTTCCGGTGCAATCGTATACTGTTCTTCATCATCAGGGACTACATCAAAGCGTGTTTGTTTATACCAATCGCCGTGCATATAAATTGTTCCCGAAGTTCCATAAATTACTGCTTCTGTTTTAGTTTTTGCGAGTAGGGTGGTGTGCAGGCTTGCACGTGTACCATCTTCATAGGCAAGTACGATGGTATCATCTATGTCAGCTCCACTTTCGTGAAAACGCGCCACTGCTGCGATATGGCTTGGTTCGCCGAGTAAAGCTATCGCGAGGAAAACTGGATAAATTCCAATGTCGAGTAAAGCACCACCCCCTAAACTGAGGTTGAGGATACGAGGAGAATGTTTATCGGTAACTTTAAATCCAAAGTCAGCGCGCAAACCGGTAATACTGCCGATGCTTCCGGCATTAACCACTCGCTGAAGTTCAATAAAACTCGGCAAGAATTTCGTCCAAAGCGCCTCGAGTAAATACACCTTCTGTTTTCGCGAAAGCTGGATGAGCTCCTGTACCTCAGAATGACTTATTCCCAACGGCTTTTCGCAAATAACAGCCACACCGCGCTCTAAACATAGTTTACAGAGTTGGGCGTGCGTAGTGTGAGGTGTGGCGATGTAGACTACATCCACCCGCGGCCCAGTAAAGATGCTCGCATACGACCCGGCGCTGAAGGGTACCTGATAGGCTTGCGCAAAGGCCGTTGCTCGCTCCGCACTTCGCGAACCTACAGCTACCAACTGGGCACCTTCCACCAGCCGTAGATCATCGGCAAACTTGCGTGCAATCTTGCCCAAACCGAGAATGCCAAAGTTGATCATTGGGTGCTGCTAGAGGATGGTATCGCAAGGGTCGCAAGGGGAAGGCGCAAGGGACGCGAAGGGAGGCTTGCCTGACCACAATATGTGGTCAGGTGGGTGCTAGGTGCTAGGTGCTAGGCAGAAATTGTGCATTTCCCGAGACAGGTGCATCTGATAGGAAATGCCCAACCTATGTTTCTTCTGCTAACGCTGATACTATCGCTCATGTCGACTCAAAATCCTGCTGCAACGCCTGCCCTCCTTGAAGGACAATGGACGCAGGCATCTATCGACGACATCACCACCTATACCCGCACCACCCCTTCCGAGGAGGCTGGCCCGTGGATAAAGTTTGCCTTAGATGGTAGTCTTCAGGTGCGGCAAAACAGCGGGTGGTGCGGAACGCCGCCCATCTCCTATGCAACTTACAGCGGCACCTACACCATTAGTGAGGACAACACACTGCAACTGAAGCACGGCTTCTGGGGAGGAACCATCACCACCCGCTTTGAAATCGTAGCTGTGAGCGAAGCTGAATTACAACTCCGCTATATCGATAGCAGTACCGACAGGAAGGACGATTAGTTGTCCATATAGTCAGTTTCCGCGTAGAAGCGGTCGCGGGCATCACCTAGCTGATTTTCCATGCGATCGTACGTCAACATTTGCTCGGTGGTGAGGAGTTCACGCACTTCTTGGTCGCGCCGATCTGCCATTTGGCGCATGATGGTAGCGCGTGACTGAGCATCGTAGCCTTTGTAGGCCCCGCGTAAGTCGCGGCGGTATTCGCGGTCGATGCGATCGTACTCTGCACGAGTAGCGTCATCGAGATCGAGATCTTTCATGTAGCGCTCGTACTGCTTGTTGTATGCCTTGTACTCATCCATGGTTGGATTGGCACTGACCATCATAGGTCCACTCGTTTGGGTGGAGGCTTGGCGGTTGCAGCTGGTGGTGGTGAGTGCGGCAGTTGAAAGCAGCGCGAGGAAGAGAAGCGTTCTCATAGAGGGTTTGTTTGTAGGTATAGCATCACATCTGCCGAAAGCGTTCAATCGAGCGTATAGCGAATTCCCACATAGTAGCGGCGACCGTTATTTGGCGCATAGACATAGCTCGGATCGAAAACGAGCGCCTGCGGATTGTTGGCGGTAGCAAGTGGCTGGCCGTCAGCATCAAAGCTTACTTCACGATCGAACGGATCAAAACTTCGAGCTATGGAATTAGCAGCGGGTCGGAAATTGAGCAAATTTTTGACTCCTCCGTACACGCTGATTCCTTTGTTTGGCGTGTAAGAGAGCTGCACGTTTTGGATGCTCCACCACGGGCTTTGCGCCGGCCGCTCATCGAGAGGTCCGAGGACCGGAAGCAGCATCGGACCGTACAGGGTGCCGTTGTAGTCGACATCAAATGTGGCCTCTTTAAGAAATGCGAGTTGTTCGCTGCCAAGACTTTGCGATACTCCCCAGGTAGCACTCCACCTTTCACTCAGCAGCGGCCGCATGGCGGCTCCGGCATTATCAAAAACACGAGTATCGGCATACGTGAGGCCAAGCGTATAATTAGACTGCTGGTGGGTGTGCGCCAGCTGAGCACTCGCGCCAGCATTTAAGCTGTAGCCGCTGAGATTGGCGTAGCGAATTTGAGTAGGTTCACTCAGGTAGTCTGGCAAAATTTGATTGCTAAACCTCGTCGCCCAGGTCGCTGTCTCAAAGCTCCAACTCGAGCTACTTGCTGGATACCAATAGCGAGAGAAATTGAGATTAGCACTCACGCTTCGTTCTGGCGCAATATCTCCATCTATGACTACTTCTCGGGCTCCAGTAAGAGCTGCGTGTTCTTCCGTAAATAGATTTACAACACGAAAGCCCGTCCCCAAGTTAATTCGAAGATTTGCACCTTCTCCTGCAGGCATTTTATATGCAATACGCGGCGTGATAATAGCACCATGCCGAGCATCATAATCGTATCGTAATCCGGCGAGTAAACGATGTCTACCCATAATCACTTCGTCCTGTACAAAAGCTCCAGGTAGTATTACTCTATCTGGCTGGTTGCCATTTACATCTTCTGTTGCGAAACTATCGTCATCGTAGTAAGTATGTCGCCCAGCTATTCCGTACAGGAGCTTGTGCTGTTGCAGCGTGTGCGCATAGGTGGCTTGAATGAATCCAATACGCTGATCGGCATTATACGGGGTGTTGCCGTAATCGCTGCGTTGTTGGTGGAAGGTATAGCTTCCGCTCAAGGCAAAACCAGCTAGGTTCTGCGGGCGGTAGCTGCCGATAAATTCTAAGCGACGCGTATCTATTGCTTCACCATAAACTTCGGTGCCTCCTCTGAACGGTGGGGCAAAGTTAAGTTCGCCTCCCCAACGATGATCTACCAAACCTCGTGCAGCAAAGTTTAGGCCTTCAAGTGCACCTCCAGTTATGCGCCACTTTTGGAATAAACTAAATCGTTTGGCCAATGTAGCATCAGTGAAGCCATCCTCATTTCTATCACGAGGAGTATCATAGTAATAACCTTGAATCCCGGTTAGCACGGCTAGTTTTGGCGTAAGCTGAGCACTAAAACCCATATCGGCATTTACTTCACCTAAACTCGTGACATATACATCTGTGCTGAAGCGTGGAGCCCGGCTCACATCGCGCGTTATGACGTTGATAAGTCCTCCAACCGCCTCGCTTCCGTAGAGACTTCCGGCAGGACCTTTGACGACTTCGATACGTTCGATGAGCGCTGTGGGAATTCCTTGTAAGCCATACACGCTCGCTAGACCTGACACAATCGGCATGCCGTCGATGGTGATCATGGTGTAGGGCCCTTCGAGTCCGTTGATGTGGATATCGCCGGTATTGCAGACGGCGCAGTTAAGTTGGGGTCGGACTCCATTCACCCGCTCCATAGCCTCGAAAAGGCTCGGTTCTGGATTTTGCAGGAGAAAGCGACGCGTATAAACTTCGACTGGCACGGGTGATTCTGAGCGCAAAGTGGGGGTGAGCGTGCCTGTAATTACCACCTCATCGAGTGCTGCGTGGCTGCTGCTAAGGCTGAGTCGAAGCGTATCGCTAGGTGGCGCGGCGAGTAAAGTGTCGAGTGCTGCAAAGCCTAGACTCCGTATGCTGATGGTAGCTGGATAGCCTGCTGGCAGAGCTAAGCTGGCCCACCCCTGATCGTCTGTACTCGTCCCACTAGCAGTACCTGCCACACCGACGCTCGCGAAGCTGAGATGCTCGCCCTGACTGGTCAGCACCTGAAGTAGGAGCGTGTCATGTTGAGTCTGAGCTACCAGCAGCTCGCTGAGCAACAACAACCCTACAAGTAGCTTGTGAGCGAGAGACATAAGCAACCTCCATTTACCTGGAGCACTAGCCCCAACGCGGCAGGAGGCGCAAAGTTAGGTGAGCCTAACTATTTTTTATCCATTAAGCTCACATCCCCCTTCAGTTGTACTTCCTGGTTTGTTCGGCGATGCCTAGCAGTGGCGAGGTAAACGTAGACGATAGGACCTCCGCTGTTGCGACCATGATCTGAGGAGGCGCGCTTGGTGCGGGAGATACGGCCATCCCATGCTACTGATTGATCGCTGCTTGCTTCGAGATGCGCGTGAACATTTCCCCAACGATCAAAGATTTGGAGTTGAGTAAGTTGCCACGCAGAATCTAGCTGGTAGGGTAGGGCGAGGAGGTCGTGAAGGCCATCTCCATTAGGTGAAAATGCTGAGGGAAGTTGTGGAAGTACGGGTGGAGGTGCAGGGGCTATGATCTCTTCACATGCCTCGCCTGCCTCGAGCTGAAATGCTAGTGAATCTGCGCATGCTCCGCTGCTAAGAATGGCTAGGTATGCTGCGTCAGCTGCGAGGCGCCGAGCTGGTGGAGCATTAGCATCATCTAGCCATAATATCCGCGTATTGTCATTGAGCGTTAGCACCTCCACGTCATATGCAGTACTGTCACAGGCTAAAGTTGTAGGTGCACTATAGTCATACAGGGGCGGATCATCGACAACGAGTGGAAAACTGACCTTTTTCAGGCAACCGAGTTCGGTATAGGAGAGGGTGAGACTATCAATAGCCCATGCCTGAGGAGGGAGCTTAAGATCCAGATAGGTCTGCGGTACGAAACGCAGATATTCGGCTGCCTGCCCAGAAGGGCCAGGGGTGAGATGACCTTCGAGTATTGGAAGCGAACCGGAAATTTGATTGAGGTGCACAGCGATAGAATCCCCTCTGCACCCTGTAGTTGTTGCCTCTATTATTGTAGAATCATAGACTGGATATGTTACCTCGCCGTACTGCTGCTCACCAAGTGAATCTAGAACAGAGGCATCATAATCCTGGAGCGCGATAACAGAATCGCGATAGACTCCCCGCTGCTGCGCGAAGCATGTGTCGCCATGCGCTTCAATAGTAGCACAATAGGGCATCCAGCCACTGCTGGAGCCAAGAGTTGCTCTATCAATATCTATGTGGGTCAGGACCTTTCCTGGGGCAATAGCCATAAGGCGTAGCGTATCGGGTGAAACAATTTCAAGGTCGTAGAACAACCAGTCCGGCATATATCTACTGGTACTGGTCATATCTAGTACAGACGCTCCTTCACCTATCACATATAAGTCGCCATATCGCGCAAAATAAATATGGTTGTCTGAAACTGGATCAACATCAATGTAGCCAACATTAAGATCTTTGAAATAAAATCTTTTGAAGCAGCTGGCTTCGGGGTTCTGTGGTAGGTATATTGTACTTGAAGCTTGAAATGAAAATGGGTGGAAACGGTAAGAAAGTGACTCAAGTGCAAACCAGTCCTTGTAGAGGAGGAAAGAACTTTGATTAATTGAAGTTTTGACAACTACGCCGGAATCTAATGAAAGTATATATGGTTCTGCCGGTCCATGTAAGCCATCTACATTGTCCGTTATTCTATAATGGACTCTCGAGTTCTTTACCGCTGCTTCACCAAGGCTGCGATTGGTGTATAATGTCTCACCCAATAGTTGTTCATCAAGAAGGTGAGCAACTAAAGATATAGAATCTTGATATGTAATTGATGCCAGGTAAGGCCGAAGCGATTTTATACTTGACGATGTATCCTTATTCCTGCTAAGCAGTGCTGGTACAGTCAACTGGTTAAGTTGACTCATGTTTGGTGTCCATTGAACTGGATTTAAGTAGTGAGAGGTAAATTTTGCGACGCTGCTATAACAGCCGTCATATCCGACTATAACGCTTCCAAAGTTAGTGTTTGCATGTATTGAGTTAACGCCAGTTAGCTCGTGAGTAATTAAGACTTTTTCATGCTTTGGAAAATCATAAAATGATGTCCGGCTTCTAACAGCAGTGTCTGACACTCTTCTTTCTGCGGAAAGATAATTGGTGAGAGGGCATTGTAGCGTTTGGATCGAGTATCTTCCACTCTCAAAATAACCATAGAAAAAGTCAAATCCTCTAATATCATCACGGTATTCCATCTTTAAATTTTGCCCCTGGATGCTCAAGGCCGAGTAGAGCAGAAGGAGTAAAATAATATACCGCATGGCACTAAGATAGCGAGTGCACAGCATTTATCTACTGTTGACTCCCGACATTTGAACGGTTCATGAGCGAGACACATAAGCAACCTCCATTTACCTGGAGCACTAGCCCCAACGCGGCAGGAGGCGCAAAGTTAGGTGAGACTAACTGTTTTTTATCCCCCCATCGGATGACACCTCACCAGCACCTCCCGCAAATGCTGTACATCCAAATGCGTGTACAACTCCGTAGTAGTTATGCTCGCGTGACCTAGCATTTCCTGAACCGCACGCAAATCAGCACCTCCTTCCAATAGGTGCGTCGCGAAAGAGTGGCGCAGCGTATGCGGACCCACAGGCTGCTCAATGCCAGCCGCACGACCAAGATCGCGGATGATCATAAATACCATATTGCGACTCAAGGTTTTGCCGCGCCGACCGAGAAAACAATACTCCACATGATCAGGATGTACCGGCTGCTGATCGCGACGTACGTGCTCGTAGTAATACCTCCAGTGCTTGATGGCCTCACCACCAATAGGAATGAGTCGCTCTTTGTTGCCTTTGCCTATAACTCGAATAAAATCAGCTTCTAAAAATAGCTGGTTCAATCGCAGATGAGTTAGCTCACTTACCCGCATTCCGCAGGCATACAGAAACTCTAATATCGCGCGATTCCGCAAACCTTCGGGAGTGGAATGATCTATGTGCAGCGCCATACGCTCAATTTCTTCAAAGCTGAGCACGCTAGGGAGTTTTCGCGGAAGCGGCACACCCTCAATATCAGCAGCAGGAGAAACCTCCACCAGACCCTCCACCAGTAAATAGCGATAAAAACCTTTGATACAGCTCATGATGCGCGCTACACTCGTCTGCGCCAACCCCAACTTATAAAGAAATTTTATAAATGGACGAATCTGCGCCTCATCAATACTTTCCGGCGAGGCAGCAGCGCCTGCGCTCAACTCCAGGTAATCACAAAATTTCCGCAAATCCCGCACATAAGCCTCGAGAGTATGGAGGCTGTGACCCCGCTCCACCTGCAGATGACCGATATACTCCCTCACGAGTGGTTGCCAGTTGGCAGGTAGGTGACTGAGCAGACTTTTGAGCGAAACTGCCATCAGTACGAGCTGCGTATTAATTCTAGCGTCCGTTGCATCGCCATTTTATATTCCCCAGCGTCGCCACGAAAGTGATTATTCATGATGCTGAATACTAGAGCCCTTCCTGAGGCTGCATAAAGTACTCCCGAGAGGCAGTGGGTGTGTCGAAGCGTGCCCGTTTTGGCATAGACATAAGGCTGGAGTGACGGATCCTGATACCAGTCGCGAATAGTGCCGCTTTCGCCTCCCGCTGGGAAGTAGCGCTTAAAATTCGCATCACCGAGCTGCTCGTAGAGTCGCTGAAGTAGTCCAGCAAGCGCCATCGGAGCGATAAGGTTGTAGTGGCTAATTCCCGAGCCATCCGCCCAGGCTAGCTGCTGCTCATCAATTTGCAGCACTTCACGTCGCGCGCGCCCACGAATGAGTTGTTCGTTGGTGAGGTCGTACCGGTGGAGGCCTGCCATTAGCAAGAGGTGCTCTGCTAAGAAATTATCGCTGGGCAGCATCATCCGGCGCAGGAGGCTATCGCGGGGCTCCCCCCGCCAAACGCGTGCACCCCAATCGCGCGGCAGCGGCTTGTTATGGTAGCGCACCGGCCGGCCCGTCCAATCTTCAAGTAACTGCGTGGCGAGTGATTGTGCGCCAAAAAGCGGTGCGTAAAGCGTATCGCCCGCAGCCAGTGGAGGGCTAGCGTAGTAGCGATTTTGGGTCTCGGCGCGGCTCAACTTAGCTGAGTTTGCAGACCTGCCATATGCCACCACCATAAAGCTGGGTCGACTCGCGAGTTGCATTGGCGCCGCACCGGTATCGGCAGTATCCGGATACCAGGCCGCCAACATATTGCGGTACACAGGCAGGCCGCTACGCTCACGTGCAAAACCGTAAGCATAGTCATCCCACATCCAGCCTTCCCCAAAGCGCCCCAGTGTGCGGAAGCCGTGGAGGTTAAGCTCTACCACTCCTGGCCATGCAGCGATGGTGTTGCGAATGCGCTGATTATAGGGTGAAGCATCGGCTGCCAATTCGGGATAGGCAAGCGCCCACAGCCGCAGGGTATCAGCTTCGTAAGCGTAGGCGAGTGCAGGCAGTGAATCTTGCGGCAACCAGGCAAGTGCAGTCGCCAAAGTGAGAATTTTGACGTTGCTCGCCGGCGTGTACAGCTGCTCCGCATTACGCTGCACGAGCACCTCGCCACTGGCGGCATCGAGAAGTGCAAAGCCCGTGAAATCTTGCTGGTACAGTGCTTCCCGCTCAAAGTGTTGGACGATTCGCTGACTGGTGCAGGAGCTCAGCACCAGCAGGAGCAGCCAGATGTAAAGGGCTTTCACCGGGGCAAGTTAGCCCACCTGTTGTGCTAGCATTAGGCGTCTATAAGCGCTTACCCAAAACTCGTCCTGATGCCGCATCTTCGCCAAGCAATGGAACCGATATTCAGCAAGCAGCCCGTTCGCCACTGTGATTACTGCGGAGATGTGCTCAAAGGCCGCTCCGACAAACGATTCTGCACGAGTGAGTGCCGCAACGGGTTTCACAATCACCACGCTGCGGTCAATGATGAGTTTATGCGCAAAGTCAATAAGATCCTTAAAAAGAATCGGCGCATTATGATGGAGCTCAATCCTGATGGCAAAGCCACCGTGCACGTCGACCGCCTCAACGACCGCGGCTTTAGCTTCAACTACTTTACCCACACCTACACCACCAAGGAACCCAGAGAGTACCGCTACTGCTACGAGTACGGCTACCTCGAGTACAAGCCCGACTGGTTTGTGTTGGTGCGTAAAGACAGGGAGAGGGGCGAACGGGCACGACCGCAAACCTGAGCTACCACTCGGCGGGCAAAACCTCCCACTCAGCACAAAATCAGTCAGTTGTAAGCCTTCGCGCACGCTTTTTGTCTTAGACCTAGCTGCCCCCGCAAACACGCTAAGACTTCGCGCATGCGCCACCTGCTACTCACTTCGCTACTTGTTACGGGCATCACCACCATTGCCGTCGCCACACCCAAAAATCCGGATAAGGAAGAGGAGGTGATCGTGTATCGCAATACACAATCCTTTTTTGAAATTCCCGGCTGGCCCGACGATGAGCTGTATGCCATGGCCGATGTCCACATCCACCAGTACCCGGCGCGTGGTGAAGTAAAGGTCGACCTTAACGACCGTAGCTTTATATTTTACCCAGACCTCGATCTGTGCGCGGCCGCCGACGAATTTATCTACACCATCAAGTATGGTGATTGGATGGAGAGCTTTCGCATCAAGCTAGAAATTGTGTGTGATGCTCCGACAATAATATCTGCCTTTTCACGAGATAGCAAGAGTAGCGACTACCAAGCCTTTACTATTCTCGGAGTGCAGAATTTCCCCAAGAACACGCTATCTATTTTCGATCGTGCGGGTCGGCCAATCCTTCGCCAAAAGGATTACAAAAATACCTGGAATGGCCTCCTTCCGGATGGCAGCTATGCCAAACCAGAAGATGAGTTTCTCTACGTATTTGATGATGGCAATGGCAATCTGTATTCCGGCTATATACGTGTTTGGTAACTGAGATCTGCCACCCACTTAATCATCAATAAACAAGGCCGAAATACTCCTATGCTCATGCGTATTCCGAATTGCGCGGGCAAAGAGCTTATCGGTGCTGAGGACTCTAATTTTATCGATGGGCCGATCTGCTTTTAAGGGAATAGTATCGCTGACGATTACTTCAGTAAATTTCGACTGCGCTATTTTTTCGTAGGCTTCACCCGAGAGCACGGGGTGTGTGCACAACGCACGAACGCTGTTTGCTCCCTCTTCCATAAGCACTTCCGCAGCGCGACAGAGGGTGCCGGCGGTATCCACCAGGTCGTCAACAACAATAACATCAGCGCCGCCAACCTCACCAATTACAGTCATCTCGGCAACCTTATTGACCTCTTTACGCACCTTGTCGCAGATCACCAGGTCGCGATGGAAATGCTTAGAATAGGTGCGGGCCCGCTTGACCCCACCCACGTCAGGACTCGCGAAGGTGACATTACTTAAGTCGATGTTCTCCTGGAGGTAAGGGATGAAGATGGCCTCTGACTTTAGGTGGTCGACGGGGATATCGAAGAATCCTTGTATTTGGTCCGCATGAAAATCCATAGTCATCACTCGATCCGCACCTGCTGTCTGTAGGATATTGGCGATGAGGCGGGCGCTGATAGGCACGCGGGGCTTGTCCTTGCGATCCTGGCGCGCATAGCCAAAGTAGGGAATGACAGCAGTGATATAGCCGGCCGAAGCACGTTTGGCAGCATCCATCATCAGCAGCAATTCCATCAGATTTTCGCTCGGACTGAAGGTGCTCTGAATAAAAAAAACGTATGCACCACGCACGCTTTGATTGATGATGATGCGCATTTCCCCATCGCTAAACCGACGCACCGTCACGTCTCCGAGTGGGTCACCGTAGTAATCGGCGATACGTTCGGCGAGGTAGCGAGATTTATCGCCACTGAAGAGTTTTACATCGACCACAGGCTGCATCATTTGCACCTCGCAAACATACCGGCCCGCTGTAGCCTTTCCAGCCCGAGTTGTCTACAGCGCTCGCAACTAATCGATGTGAATTTCTGTACTTGCAGCATGCCTACTGTTTGGAAGATTTTCGTTTTGGCTCTAGCCCTAGCTCTAGGCTCCTGCACCAACCAGGGTGAAGCGGAGGAGACTGCCGCTGTGGCTATCTCAACACCTGCACCCGCAAGAGTTGCTAACACTTCTAGGCCACAGGCTGTGCCCATAGCTCAGCGACCAATCGGCTGGGACGAATATTGGTATGCCGGACTGGCCGAGGTAAATTCCTACACTGTAAAACAGGAACGCTACGGCGAAATGCGGGAGGGCAATGCTGTACTCGTCTTCGTCACGGAGCCATTCTTTCCTAAAGCTCAAGTGAAAGATGATGGGCTACCTGCCCGTGAGGAAAGTATCAGCATTTTTAAGCTTAACCGTATTGAGCGATTTACAACCGGAATATATGACTACTCGCTCATGCTCTCCGTATTTACACCAGTAGATGAAGAGCAGTATCCGTATACACTCAAAAGTACGTTCAGTGCGCAAGATTGGTGTGGTCAGGTTTGGCAGCAGACCAATCGTCGCAACGATAAATTTATGATTGAGACACGCAGCTATTTTCAAGCAGAGGGAGATACACGTGCTGCTCTTGATGCTCCCTATCTTGAAGATGAACTGCTCAATCGCATGCGACTTAACATAGCTACCGTACCTACCGGCAAGCTTACATTAATCCCAGCCGCAAAGTTTACCCGACTTCGCCACGTAGACACCGAGGCTCAGGTAGCAGAGGTATCTCTGGTACATAATCCGGATACTTATGCCACAGAACTCGTCATTGATTATCCACAGCTGGAAAGAAAAGTGATTTATACATTTAATTCTAAGTTTCCCTATCGACTCGAAGGCTGGACGGAAGAATATAAGGGTCAGCTGCTCAGTGAGGCTCGTCTACAAAAATCAATGAAGACAGCCTATTGGGGACAAAATGCGGAGCGCTTTGCTTATTTGCGGGATTCGCTGCAGTTGTGATAATACTCCCTCATTCCCCCTCATCCAACATCTCCAAAGCAAGCTCATAAGCTGCATCGCGCTCTTGAAGAACGTCATCGAGTGTGCGCTCTACGAGAACATCGGGAATTACATTCCCACGCGCATCGCCCGTCATGTCTAGATAGAAGAGCGGTAAGGTTAGCTCAAACTTATCTTGCGGACCCACATCGCGCTTCATGCTTCTGCCGGCATACATGCGCTCAGCTGAACCTCCCGCAGGCTGCCCTACCACAGTGCCTCGACCATGGCTTTGTATGAGATGAGCAAATTGAGTAGCTCCTGAAAAAGAAGTTTCATTGATCAGCACAACGAGGTCACCTGTATAGCGTCTCTTTGGTTTGACAGGCTTTTGAATCTTTAAAGCCCGCTCATTAATATAGCTGCCATCGGGCATGCGCTTGACTCCACCAAATATGCGAGCGGCAATTTTTGCAAACGTATTGCTCCCTCTTGCACGCGGGTGGTAGCCCACCATTTCGCTGATGTATTGATAGGGTGTATCAAGTAAATGATTGAGCACGTGCCCCATAAAGCTGATGCTTCCTCCCGTATTGTTGCGTAAATCTATTATGAGGCCACTTGTGTTCGATTGTACAATAGTGTCAAAAACCTGCCTAATATGTTTGTATTCATTTACTCCCTTATACGCGCCATCACTGAACGTGCGAATCTTTAATAGCTTGACATTCGCAAGGCGTGTAGTGTCGAGATCAATTGCACTATTTAGCCTGAGGCGCTTGAGTTTGCGGCGTGAAGGTTTTTCTGTATCACTTTGCGCCTCTGGATACAGGATAACCTGTCGCGTGCCGAGTGAATCTGTCAATCCAACGTGCAAGCTGTCGCGCCAGCCGTACAAGCGCTGGAAGAATAACGCCGGATACAGACTGGGAAAGTATTCGCGTGCAGCTGGAGCACCATGATCGTCTAGACCGATAAATGTCGATATACGGCTAATGAGTGCATCAGCTGGAAGGCCTTCTAAAGACTCAAAGATTGCGCCTTTATTCGCTACTACAGAGTCGCCAACCATCAAATCTTCTATAAACACAAAGCTGCTATCGGTGAGTCTGCGCGCGGACATGTTATAGCGATGTGCCGAAACAGTAGCTTCATAAGCCTTGCTGCGTTTCACCCGCAGTTGTGTATGCCCATCTTGCAAAACATCTGAAAAAGCAGCACCAAATTCTATGGCTGCAGCTGCATCGAGCGAATCCGCCTGATACGGATAAAGAATACGTAATAAGCGGCGCGTTTCGACGAGCACACTATCTAAGCGTTGACGCCCGTCAGCCCGATAGGCAAAAGGGTGATAAGTCGTCAACTCGCGGTGCATATCCACTAGTAGCGTATCCACCTGTTTTGGCGAAAGCTGAAGAGCCCTAATATATGTTGGCTCCCCCTGAGCGAGCACCATTGTACAGCTTACGCCAAAACACCACACCAACAGCCATTTCACCACGCCCCAAAGCTAGGCGCACCAAGGAGCTATTTCTGCTTCGCGAGCGCATTGATTCCGTCACGAATTTCCGCCAGCAACTGAATATTCTTCGGAGTAGGGACTTCCTTGTTGGTTTCGTCCTCCGCTTTATCCCGCAACGTCTTGAAAGACCGCAGCACCACGAATATTGTCAGCGCCATGATAAAGAAATCAAGCCCGTTCTCCAGCACCAGACCGTAATCGATCACGAGGCCAGAGCCTTCTATTACCTCACCGCTGGCGTCGACTTCCGGAGCAATTGCCGTCCATTGCTTGTCGCCCAGATTGATGCCGCCGGTGAGGTAGCCAAGTGGGGGAGAGATGAAGCCGCGCACAATGGCGTCGATAATCTTATTGAAGGCCGCGCCGATGACCACACCAACTGCCAGGTCAATCATGTTGCCTTTGATGGCAAAGGCCTTGAAATCGTTCCAAAAATCGTGAAGCATACCGCAGAATTTGCTACTCATCCAGTATGACATTCATCGGGCTCAGGTTCAGTTATCGACCAGGCGCGGCGATCTATCGACCTGAGCGGGTGCACGGGCCAGCGCTTGCACCTACCTTCACGCTCGACAACGCGTATGATCGACTGGTATACATCATTGCCCATTGCCCAACAAGTCTTCGCTGGACTTGCACTTGGCTTCGGGGCCATTCTCACGCTGCTGATGTTTGGCAGCTTGGCTGGCGCTGATACAGATGCCGATGTGGATACGGAATTTGACAGCGGGGGAATTTCTATCAAAGGTGTACTCGCCTTCATTTCCTTCTTTGGCTTAGGCGGCTGGATCATGCTACGAGCAGGCAGCCCCACCTGGCTTGCCGTGGTGGTAGGATCGGGCACGGGCTACGCCATGATGTCGCTGATGGCCTTGATGCTCGCGCGGCTACGGCGCCTCGATACCGATGGCGGGCGGCGTGCCGAAAATCTCCTTCACCAGGTCGGTGAGGTCTACCTTACTGTGCCTGCCTCCGGTCAGGGTGTAGGCCGTATCCAGGTGCGCCAAGGCAGCAGACTCGTCGAAGTAGAAGCCGTGACTAAAGGTGCACTCATCGCTACCGGAAACCGTGCAAGAGTCGTCGAAGTGCTGAGCCCAGGTCGGGTGCTAGTCGAAGCTATCGTACGAGTCGGCGAGCGGTCGCGCCCAGGAGGATTCGTGCAGTAACCCAGGCAAGGCCGTTAGTCGTATTTTGAGCCACTTCGGTCGTGATTGCAAACGACCACGCATCCCGGACACTTACATTCATCGGACAAAACAAAAAATCAGCTCATGGACCTCCTTATTCCTATCGGCTTTGCAGCAGCGGGCCTTTTCCTATTGGTGTTGTTGCTGGTCTGGGTTGCACGCTACAAGAAGTGCCCGTCGGATAAGATTTTGGTCATCTACGGTAAAACCGGATCCGGATCTGCTAAATGTCTCGCGGGTGGAGCTGCTTTTGTCTGGCCGGTAGTACAAGATTATGCCTACCTCGACTTGCACCCTATCTCTATCGATGTGGACTTGCACGGTGCGCTTTCGCGACAAAACATCCGCGTCAATGTGCCTAGCCGCTTTACAGTGGCCATCAGCACAGAAGCCGGTGTGATGACCAACGCTGCTGAGCGCTTGCTCAACCGTTCGGAAGATGAGATCCGCGACATGTCCAAGGACATCATTTTTGGCCAGCTACGACTCGTCGTTGCCACCATGGACATTGAAGAGATCAACTCCGATCGCGATAAGTTTCTCGCCAATGTCTACCACAACGTCGGCACCGAGTTGCGCAAAATTGGACTCGAGCTCATCAACGTAAATGTTACCGACATCCAGGATGAGTCAGGCTATATCGAGGCGCTTGGTAAGGAAGCAGCCGCACAAGCCATTAACGAAGCGAAGGTGCGCGTGGCCCAGCGCAATCAGACTGGTGCCATTGGCGAGGCTGAGGCTCGTCAGCTCCAGCGGGTGAAAGTCTCCAATGCCGAGGCCGAGGCTGCCTCCGGTGAGGCCGAAGCAGCGAAAGTGCAGCGCATTCGCGTCGCAACCGCCCAGGCTGAGGCCGAAACGCAAGTTGCTGAGGCAGAGCGTGTGCGCCGCATTGCCGTATCCGAAGCAGAGGCGCGTGCACGTATCGGTGAGGCCGATGCGCTGCAAAAAGAACGCATTAAAGTCGCTGAGTTTAATGCCCAGGCCA
Organism: Saprospiraceae bacterium; assembly: GCA_965213735.1. GTDB lineage: Bacteria > Bacteroidota > Bacteroidia > Chitinophagales > Saprospiraceae > CALDTK01. The sequence continues at coordinate 1,581,860 of CBDCAB010000006.1, read as the reverse complement.
CCGAGGGTGAAAACCAGGCTAAGGTGAAAATTGCTGATTCTGAAGCTATACGCCGCGAACGTGAAGCAGAATCGCTTCGCCGGGCTACTGCCGCCGAGAAGATTCAGCGCGCCAACTCACTCGAGGAATCATACAAAGCTGAGCAGGCAGCCGAAAGAGCGCGTGCCGACCGTGATCGTGCCACTAAAGAAGCAGATGAGATTGTACAGGCCGAGATTGATAAGCGGCAGGCAGAGCTGACTGCGGAGGCGCAAGCGGAGAAGATTCGCCGCACCGCCAGGGGCGAGGCCGATGCCTTGCTCTCCATGAAGCAGGCCGAAGCGCAGGGCAATTTCGAAGTACTCTCCAAGCAGGCTGAAGGTCTGAAGGCTATCGTCGAGGCAGCTGGAGGCGATGCGCGGGAGGCTGTGCTGATGCTCGTTGCCGACAAGCTGCCCGAACTCGTGAAGACACAGGTCGAGGCGATCAAAGGCATCAAGATCGACAAGGTGACCGTCTGGGAAGGTGGTGGCAACGGCGGCAATGGCCACGATGGGGTAGGCTCGACAGCCAACTTCGTGAGCGGACTTTACAAGTCTGTACCGCCTCTGCGCGACTTGTTCGATATGGCTGGTATGAACCTGCCTCAGTATCTCGGCACCGAAGTGGAGGCAGAGGAGACAGCTGTCGCCAAAACCCCAATCAAGCGTGCTAATGGCGCTTCACCTGGCGGCAAAAGCTAGGATCAGTATGTTTGGCCGACACAAACCATTACTCTTATGCGCTTCCTTCTCATTGCCCTCTGCATAGCCTTACTTACTGCCTGCAACACCAGCGACGAGCGATTGCCGCTACTCTACGGCGAGTGGCAAGGAGTAGATTGGACCGACGGAGTCAACCATAATTACGAGCGTGCACAAGCGGTGCAGTTCAGCTTCAACGAAGACTTCAGCTACACCGCCACCCTTAACAATCAGGTGGAAGAGGGAGACTTCGTGTTTCGGGAGGCAAAGCTATACACCACTGCATCCGGTGGTCGCAAAGTGGAGAAAGTCGTTGGTGTACCGCAGCTAGAAGGCGATACGCTCGTGCTCGACATGAACCGCGCAGGTAATCCGGAAACCCTGATTCTGGTGCGCCAGTGATAAAACAATGGCTGGGAAAAGATGCCCCAGCCAAGCTGCTCGTTTTACTAGCTGCGCTGCTTGCACTGCTGGTACACCACTTCTACTTCCATTATGGTCACTTCGGCTACGATGACCTTTTCTACAGCGAACTTGCGCAGGAGTGGTTGCATGGGCATTTCCGTGCTAACGACCATTACAGCTACAGATTAACTCACATAGCTGCGCTGGCCTTTTGGTACGGCTTATTTGGCGTGAATGACTTCACGTCGAGTCTGCCAGCGCTCTTGTCGACGCTGCTCATCTTTGGCTTGGCTGCACACCTATTGCGGCGCCTAGGCTGGGTGGCACTGCTAGGCTTCGTCTGTCTGTACTTTTCGACGGCCTGGAACTTCTTCTACGCCAATAAGCTGATGCCCGATCTCACCCTGAGTGCCTGTGGCTTCGCTGCATGGTATACGTATCAGCGAGGGCGCAGCTGGTGGTGGGGCATCCTCGGAGGACTGTGTCTGTTCCTAGCATTCAACAGCAAAGGGACCGTCATTTTGCTCCTGCCGCTCTTTGCTGGCTTTGCGCTCTACGATTTGTCCGGGGGAAGGTGGCGCTACTGGCTCGGCGTATCAATGAGTGCGGGTGGGCTGCTGCTGGCGTATGGCATCTTCTGCTATGTAGTCTTTGGTTCTGCCACGCATCGACTCGACCTCATCGCAGCAGCAGAGTACGTCAACCCCTGCTCCTACGGCTTGCTTCCCCTCGAGCACCTCGTGGAGCGCTTAACGACTGGCTTCTGGGACTTGATAACGTCTCACTGGCTAGTGGTGCATTTCCTGCTGCTACTGGTCTTGAGCCTCATTGTAGCACTCCGCAGCGCAGTAAATCGACGGCTATTTTGGTTGAGTGCGGCGGCGAGTGCTATCTGTTTAGCGTCGATGAATTTTATGACGATCTCGCTGAGTAGCTACAACCCCGTGTGTCTCGATATCCGCCACGTGTTGCTCTTTACGCCCATTCTATCCTTAGCATCCATACGAATGGTGTACGCGGGTTTGGGTGATGTTCCGGGCCTAAACGTAGCAGTAGCATCATGCTCGCTGCTGCTGTTGTACCCCACTGTCGAGCTCACCCGTTACGAGCGCACATTAGAGTACCCTGCTGTACGCGAAGCATTAGCTGCTATGCTGGTAGCAAGCCCGAGCAATGCAATATTCTACGGCAGCAGTGTCTTCGAACGCTATGCTAAATATCTCCACGCTGATGGCTCTGCTCCTCTGAGAGTAGCTCGCCTCATCACACACCTGCCAGCCTGCAAGGATATGGCCAGCGACAGCTCCTACTTCATCGTGGACAATTGGTACATGAATTGGCACGATCGCATCAATGCACCCAGCTTAGCTGCTGATAGTATCGAACGCAAACTGGTGCAACTTCAGCTGAGAGCTGAGCCGACTGACTATAGTACCGAGCGTGTGGTGGTAAAGCAGCTCCATTGTACAAGTGCTGCAGCTAGTGTCTCGACTACCTTGTCGCGGTGAGTTCAGCTTCTCAACCCATTCAAGCATGGCTCACGCTGGCAGCTCTGGCGCTCGTGTGGGGGAGCAGCTACATCCTCATCAAAAAGAGTCTCCTGGATTTCGAGCCTTGGCAAGTTGGCCATCTTCGACTCGCCGTGGCAGGGCTAGCCTTTTTGCCGTTTGCGCTACGCTTGTGTCGTGGACTGGCCCTGCGTGATTGGCTGGTGCTGATTGTGATTGGTCTTTGTGGCACCGGTCTGCCCTCGTTTTTGTTTCCCTTAGCGCAGACGCAGATATCGAGCAGCCTTGCCGCCGCTCTGAGTTCGCTCACACCATTGCTTACGCTTTTGGTGGCGGTGATGTGGTTCTCCCTCAAGCTGGAGGCGCGGCAGCTAGGTGGAATTTTAGTTGGCCTCGTCGGAGCGGTACTATTGGTAGCCGCACGCTATGGCTTTGCCTCCTTGGGTGCGGGAGCTTGGCCGCTGCTCTACATCGCGGCAGCAGTGATGGCTACACTTTGTTATGCCCTCAGTTTCAATATTGTCAAGGCCAAGTTTCCTCGAACCAATCCACTGCTAGTCACTGCGGGAGCCATGTCGCCGCTGGGGATTTATGCCGCTGGCGCACTAGTATTTACGGAAGCACTGCCCATGGGTTTTGGCGAAAGCAGCACCTTACTCACCTCTTACGCAGCTGTATTATTTCTAGGGCTGATCGGCACGGCGCTGGCTAGCTGGCTTTTCTTCCGACTGGTACAACTAACCGAACCTGTGTTTGCTAGTACGGTAAGCTACCTCGTGCCCATTGTTGCCTTTGGCTGGGCAATACTGGATGATGAGCCGGTGACGTGGCTGACGGTGGCTTGTCTAGGTCTGATCTTGCTCGGCGTCTACCTTTCGCGCCGATGAGTCTGCAGCGCCACCACGCCTTGTATATCGCACACACTAGTGGTCGCGGTAGGGGCGTGTTTACCGCCGAAGAAATCGCACAAGGCAGCACCATAGAAGTTTGTCCGGTCATCGTGTTGCCTGCTCAAGACAAGGCGCGTATTCACGCCAGCTTACTCCATGATTACTACTTTGATTGGGAGGGCAGAGATGTTACCGCCATCGCGCTAGGTTATGGATCCTTGTACAATCATTCAGACTCACCCAATGCTGATTACGAGATGGACTTCTCTGCCGAAACCATCAGCATTGTGGCGCAGCGCGATATTGCTCCAGGTGAAGAAATCTGCATCGACTACACCGATGGCGCCGACAGGAGCACGCTGTGGTTTTAGCGGAAGCTGTACCAACTGGCATACATGGGATATGCTTGGGCAATTCGCTGCACTTCCTGCTGAAAAGCTTCGGGGGAGAGTTCTTTAATAGGCTTGGCAGGTACACCTGCGTAAATGTGGCCTGACCGGCAGTGCATGCCTTGTGTCACCACAGCGCCCGCAGCAATGAGACAGCCAGACTCGACCACGGCATCATCCATGACTATGGCTCCCATGCCCACGAGCACATCATCGCCTACTTCGCAGCCATGCACGAGGGCGCGGTGACCTATACTAACCCGCGAGCCGATGCGCAAATCGGCACCTTGGTAGGTGCAGTGCAAGATGGCTCCATCCTGCACATTGACATAGTCGCCGAGCACTATGCTATTGACATCTCCGCGCACCACAGTGTGAAACCAAAAGGAGCAATGCTCACCCACGCGCACGTCGCCTGTGAGGATAGCTGTCGGCATGATTACACACGAAGCAGGAACCTGAGGCGTTTTTCCACGTACTTCTAGCAGCTGATTCATGGCTGCAAAATGCATCCAGCCAACCGGAAAGACTTGGTTGGTGTTGGACTTAATACCTCACTCGTTTTGTACATATGAAGCTATTGCTTCGGCTGGCCCCCGCAACTTGCGCTATCCTCCTTCTTGTATCCTGCGCTCGCTACAAGCCGATGTATGATAGCGACGAACTCGAGCCGCAAGCATCTGCTGACTTACCCACCGAAGATCCGATCTACAGCGTCTACCTCACCGGCAGCGCTGGGGGAGTAGAAAATTTGGAAGATGCGCCCGCACTGCAACTGCTGCAACGGGTTTTGGCGAAAGCTGACACCAACTCAGCCGTGCTCTTTATGGGCGACCAAGTCTTCAAAACAGGTATGCCGAAAAAAGACGATGACGACCCCGAAGCAGAGTCGGCCCGCAACCAGATCAAGACGCAGCTGGAGGTGGTGGACGACTATCCAGGCACAGTCACATTTTTGCACGGCGACCAGGATTGGGCGCACTACGACATAGATGGCGCTGAGCGCGTGGAAGACTATATCGAGAAGAAGTACGGCAAGGAAATCATGCTGCCCGAAAATGCCTGTGGCGATCCCGTGCTGCTCGAAGTAACTCCTGATATTGGACTGCTCATCATCAACAGTCAGTGGTTTATCAGCGACTGGACGGAGTATCAGGAGATCAATGAAGGCTGTGATGCGCAGACGCGACGCGGCTTTCAGTGGCGACTCACCAATCTGGCTAAAGATGTCGCTTTCAAGCACGTCATCGTGGCGATGCATCACCCGATTATTAGCCGTGGGCCGCGGGGTGGAGAGAATAATTTCAAAACCATGTTTGGCAACGGTCGCTACGGGCCGCTCACGAGCTACTGGCGCACCAAAATTGGGGTGGAGCAAGATTTGTTCTCGCCTAAGATGGAAGATTTGCGCTCGATGCTGCGCAACATTTTTGACGAGCATCCGAGTGTCGTCTTCGCGAGTGCTCACGAGTATTTGCTGCAGTACGGCACGTACAAATATCATCCAGTCATTGGTTCGGGCACGGCTGCTCGAGTCGATCCGGGTAAGGTCGGGCAGGGTACTGTCTTTACTGGGGGAGTTCCCGGCTTTGCTGAGGTTCACTACTACGCTAATGGCGAGGCTTGGGCGCTATTTCGTGAGGCTGATGGTTCACCTTCCGGCAAAACCCTATTTAAGACCAAGTTATATACGCTCCCTTCTAGAACCTTCGAAGGTGATTTTGAGCTATATGATTCGGATCAAGATTCAATTAGTTACGCACCTTTTGAGAATTACCGAAAATTCGGTCCACTCTACAAGTGGGCATTCGGATACAATAATCGCGACTTATTTGAAACTAAATACACCTATCCCGTGCTTCGGCTCGAGGACTTTGATGGTGGCCTGGAAGTGGTGAAACGCGGCGGGGGTGGCCAAACCAACTCGCTGAGACTAGCTACCGAAGATGGGCGTGAATATGCCCTGCGTAGTATCCGCAAAGACCCACGCAGATTGCTACCAGCACCCGCACGTGTGGGGCCGCTCATAACCCTTACACGCGATGTATTTTTTACGGCCAATCCCTTTGGTGCACTTACCGCGGCAGACATAGCCGAAGCGGTCGATATTCCGCACGCTAATCCCAAGATTTATTACATGCCCGCCCAACCTGCCTTAGGTGAGCTAAATGCGTACTTTGCTAATGATCTTTATCTGCTCGAAGAGCGTCCAAGCGATGAGTGGATTGCAGAAGACGGTCCTTTCGGTAATCCTGATGATATCGACGGGCGCGACGATGTGATGGAGAAGGTCAAGGAAAGCTATAAAGACCAGATCGATCAGAAGAGTCTCGTGAGGGCACGCCTGCTCGATCTGCTTCTCGGAGATTTTGATCGCCACGGCGACCAGTGGCGCTATGCAGAATATAAAGATGAAGAGACCGGCGTTAGCACCTGGCGAGTTATTCCTCGCGACCGAGATCAGGCAATGCTCAAAATCGACGGTGCGCTGCTGCGGCTGGCAGGCATGACTCTTCCCGCTATTCGCGAAGTGCAAAATTTTGATAAGAAGCAGCCTTGGATACATGACTTCACCTTTCAAGCGCGCATGCTCGACCGCCGATTCTTAAATGAGCTGACGCGAGAAGATTGGATTGAAGCAGCTCTCGAGTTGCAACAAAAACTTACCGACGAAGAGATTGCAGCAGCGTTTGATGATTGGCCCGCTGAAGTGCGCCGTGAGCGAGCAGAAGAATACACTGAAGCATTTAAAGCACGTCGCGATGATCTGGTGAAATACGCAACCAAGCTTTACGAATTTCAAGCAAAAGAAGTCTACGTTGTTGGGACCGACGAAGATGATTATTTCGATGTTGAGCGGCTCGAAAACGGTAATATTGTAGTTGACATTTACGACTTCAAAGGCCAGGAGAAAGGCGACCGCTATTACCACCGTGAATTCATCAAGTCAGAAACCAACAGCGTCCAACTATTTGGCCTTCGTGAGGAAGATAAGTTTGTGGTGCGAGGTGACTCGAAAAACAACAGCATTAAAGTACGTATAGTACCTGGTCCGGAAGAAGACGAGGTGGTGACGACAGATAATGCGCGTGCCATGCGTCGCCGCACGCGCGTGTATGCCTGGCCCGATGAGGATAAGCTCGAGCTAGGGCGGGAAACCGAAAAGCACCTCACCCACTACCCGCGTTTCAATACCTACGATTACCGCGGGGTAGATTACGACTACGGAATCTTCTTGCCTACTGCGGGTTTTAATCGAGATGATGGTGTCAAGATAGGACTTGGCTACCAGGAGCATTTCTACACCTTTCACCGACACTTCACGCAATCAATCAACGGCACGTTTGCTACTGTAAGCCAAGGCATTCGACTCGATTATGATGTAAGTGTAATCGATCTCGCCCCTCGCCTCGATTTAGCGGTTAATGTTGCTTACCAAACTCCTAGCTACGCGGTCAACTTCTTCGGTCGTGGCAATGACACAGAAGAAACTGTAGATAATATCTCCTTCTACCAAATCCGTCAACAGCTCATTGGCTTTTATCCTTCGCTCTACCTGCGCAACAAGGCGCACATCGGCGGGCTACGCATGGCTTTGGAGGGAGAAAGTATTCGGCTCGAAAGAGATCCTGAGCGTTTTCTGCGCGACCGATTGCCTAGCGACCCGCTGTTCGACCGCGCGAGCTATGTCGGCGCCTCCCTTGGCTATGAGTACGCCAACTTTGATGTTCCCCGCTTTGCGCGCGATGGCATGCGCTTCACGATAGATGGGCGCTACCGCCACCGCATCGAACCGCAAGCTGCCGAAATATGGATGGCAAATACCTCGCTAACACTCTACCAGCACCTTTGGCGTGGGGCTACCGCAGTGACTCGTGTCGGCGCAGGAGTTTCGGCTGGCAACTACTTCTTCTACGATGCCCAAACCTTGGGAGCGGGACAGCTAAGAGGTTACCGCCGCGAACGCTTCAACGGTGACAGGCGCGTCTATCAGAATTTCGACTTGCGGCAGCAGTTTACACGACGTGCCTTCAAGAGCCGTATTGGGGTATTTGCCGCTTTCGATCACGGTCGCGTTTGGATTGAGGATGGGGAGCCATTTTCCGGCAGCGATGTCTGGCACTATAGCTACGGCGGCGGTCTGTTTCTGCGTCCACTCAGCCTGTTTACCATCAGTGGCGGCTACTATATTCCCGAAGACGGTACCGATCCGATTGTACGCGTAGTGGCTGGCTTCGACTTTTGATGCCACGCACTACTTTACCCACCTGAGGAGGATGAGTGGATTCATCCCTCCAAACCAACAGGGAATCAGGTGAGTACGACAGCAACACTATCGGGTGCCCAGGAGGTACTGCAGCATTATTTTGGTTATGCGACGTTTCGCCCGATGCAGGCGGAGATCATTGAGAGCATCCTCAGTGGGCGCGATACCGTAGTACTGATGCCTACTGGCGGGGGTAAATCCATGTGTTTTCAGGTGCCGGCGCTGCTGATGCGAGGCACCGCACTGGTGGTGAGTCCACTTATCAGTTTGATGAAAGATCAGGTTGAGGCCTTGCGGCAAAACGGCGTGCGTGCAGCGTTTCTCAATTCGAGTCTCTCCGGGCTGGAGCAGCGACAGGTAGAGGATGAACTCGCTAATGGCGGCTTGAAACTGCTCTACGTTAGCCCCGAACGCCTTCTCGCTGGAGATACCATGCGGCTTCTCTCACGGGCAAAAATCAACCTCATCGCCATTGATGAGGCGCATTGCATATCCGCCTGGGGCCATGACTTTCGTCCCGAATATACCAAGCTAAAACTCGTCCGTAAAGCCTTTCCCGACGCACCCATTGTCGCACTCACAGCTACGGCCGATAAAGTAACCCGACGTGATATCGTAGCGCAGCTCGAGCTGGTGAAGCCGCAAATCTTCGTAGCCAGCTTTGATCGACCCAATCTCAACCTAGAGGTAAGACCTGGTAAAGATCGAATCACGCAGATCGTCAACTGGATAAAGCGCAGGCCCGAACAAAGCGGCATCGTCTACTGCTTGAGTCGCAAGAGTACCGAAATGCTCGCTGATCGCTTGAAAGGCAAAGGCATCTATGCCGAGCCCTACCACGCTGGCCTGCACGAGCGGGTGAGATCGAGTGTGCAGGAGCGATTTGTCAGGGATGAACTACCCATCGTATGTGCTACCATAGCCTTTGGCATGGGCATCGATAAGAGTAATGTGCGTTGGGTAATTCATTACAACCTGCCGAAAAACTTGGAAGGCTTCTACCAAGAAATCGGTCGTGCCGGAAGAGATGGCGGCGCAAGCGATACACTGTTGTTTTACAGCTGGAACGACCGCCAACTGCTAGCCGACATGATCCAAGATGGCAGCCCCAAAACAGCTGCCCTTCAGCTCGATAAGCTCGATCGAATGTACCAATATGCTACATCGGTACACTGTCGCAGACGGCTACTCCTTACCTACTTTGGCGATGACTACCGCGACAACTGCGGTCACTGCGACATCTGCCGCAACCCACCCACTCCCTTTGACGGTACACGCCTTGCGCAGGTGGCCCTCAGTGGCGTAGCGCGCACCGATCAGCGGGTGTCGCAACCCACACTGGTTAATATTCTGCGTGGCAACACCGGTGGCGAGATCACCTTGATGGGCTACAGTAATGTAAAGACATTCGGTGCAGGTCGCGATATTGCTACCCGCGATTGGCACTACTACATCGAGCAACTCATCCATCAAGGTTTACTCGAAGTGGCCCACGACAGGCGCAATGTGCTCAAACTCACACCTGCAGCAGAAGAAGTCCTCTTCGGTACCCGCACCGTCGAACTCGTAAAGCGAGAGGTACAGACGGAGCGCCGGGAGGCTGCGCAAAAACCAGCCCTCACGCGCAACAAGCTCAGCGGAAAAGGTCAGGATCTCTTTCAAAGGCTGCGCAAGCTGCGACTCAAACTAGCCCGGGAGCGGGGCAAGCCGCCCTACCTCATTTTCAACGACACCACCCTCGAGGAAATGAGCATCCTACAACCCACCGATACAGGTGGCATGAAGCTCATCAGCGGAGTGGGGGATTACAAGTTGCAGGAGTATGGTGACGTATTTCTCAAAGAAATCCGAGACTTTATCTATGAAAACGGCTAGCCCCAGTGCGCAGGTGGCAAGGGGCTAGCCCGAGAAAATACTTTTTTAGGGTGACGCTTATTTCTTAGCTGCCGTGTATCGCTTGGCGACTTCTTCCCAGTTGACCACATTCCACCAAGCATCGATATAGTCGGTGCGGCGATTTTGATAGTTGAGGTAGTAGGCATGCTCCCACACATCGATGCCGAGTAGCCCCACATGGCCATGCATAGCGGGGGCATCTTGATTAGGCATGCCGTGGATGTGCAGGCCAGCATCTTTGCTGTAGCCGAGCCACGCCCAGCCACTGCCGAATTGTGTGGCGGCTGCTTGCGCAAACTTCTCTTTGAATTTATCAAAGCTGCCGAACACGCGATAAATATCATCAGCTAGCTCGCCGGTGGGTTGGCCTCCACCACTGGGGCTCATCGTTTTCCAAAAGATGGAGTGGTTGAGGTATCCACCGCCATTGTTGCGCACCGCAGTCCGCTTGTCTTCTGGGATTTGGTTGAGATTAGCTAGTACTTCTTCAATGGGTTTGCTGGCCCATTGCGTTCCTTCTAGAGCGGCATTTAGTTTGGCAGTGTAGCCTGCATGGTGCTTGTCGTGGTGAATTTCCATCGTCCTCGCATCGATGTGCGGTTCGAGTGCATCTTTAGCGTAGGGAAGAGGTGGAAGTTGGTAAGCCATAGGGGTAGGAGGTGTTTTTTAGACTAACCACCGAGTCTGATCTTATGTTGACCTACAGGCGGGCTGGCTGGCGTGTAGAGAGTAGATTCGCGGCCAAATTTGAACACGCACAAGTTCCCGCTATGAAAACCCGCACCGACAAAGACAGCATCGGTACCATTGAAGTGCCTGTCGAAGCGTATTGGGGTGCTCAAACCCAGCGTTCAACTGAGAATTTTCGCATCGGTGGCGAGCGTCAGCGCATGCCAATCGAGCTGGTGCGTGCCTTTGCAATTCTTAAGAAAGCTGCCGCCAAAACAAATCATGCCCTCGGCGTACTCGATGCTGAAAAAGCAGAGCTAATCGGTCGTGTAGCTGATGAAATCACCGCCGGTAAACTCGACGATGAATTTCCGCTCGTCATCTGGCAGACTGGCTCGGGCACGCAGAGCAACATGAACGTGAACGAAGTCATCGCCAATCGCGCCCACGTACTGCACGGTGGGGCACTCGCTGATGCGGACAAAGTGCTTCATCCCAACGATGACGTCAATAAATCACAGAGTTCAAACGACACCTTTCCCACGGCTATGCACATCGCAGCCTACGATATGGTGATCAATATCACTTTGCCAGGTTTGCACCAACTGCGCGATAGGCTAGCAGAAAAGTCAGCAGCCTATATGGATGTGGTCAAGATTGGCCGCACGCATTTCATGGATGCTACACCAGTGACTGTTGGGCAGGAGCTGAGTGGCTACGTGAGTCAGCTCGATCATGGTATTCGAGCCATTGAGAACACACTTGCGCATTTGGCCGAACTCGCACTAGGTGGCACTGCGGTGGGCACTGGCCTCAACACACCGGAGGGTTATGCCGAACATGTTGCAGCCCAAATAGCCGAACTCACTGGGCATCCTTTCGTCACGGCCGCCAATAAATTTGAAGCTCTTGCAGCTCACGATGCTATTGTCGAGACACACGGCGCACTCAAGACTGTCGCGGTGAGCCTAATGAAAATCGGCAACGACATCAGGATGCTGGCTTCCGGTCCTCGATCTGGTATAGGCGAACTCATCATTCCAGCCAACGAACCTGGCTCGAGCATCATGCCGGGCAAAGTCAATCCCACCCAGTCGGAAGCCATTACAATGGTAGCTGCACAGGTACTCGGCAATGATGTGGCTATTAATATTGGTGGCGCTACCGGTCACTTCGAGCTCAATGTGTTCAAGCCGATGATGGCGTACAACTTCTTGCACAGTGCGAGGCTCATCGGGGATGCTGCTGCGAGTTTTGAAGAGCACTGCATCCGAGGATTAGCACCTAATTATGAGCGCATCACCGAACATCTCAATAATTCTTTGATGTTAGTTACAGCGTTGAACACCAAGATCGGGTACGACAACGCTGCTAAAATTGCGAAGAAGGCCCACAAAGAGGGCACTACGCTCAAAGCGGCTGGTGTCGAACTTGGTTTGCTTAGCGCCGCACAGTTCGATGAATGGGTGCGTCCGGAAGCAATGGTGGGTCAACTCGAAAGCCAGGGCTAACCGCAATTCAACCCAGAACTACACCTAATGTGTAATCAGCTACAGGAGACACACCACGACGTCGTTGAGCAGTTGGAGTGTGTAAATTTGCGCTAAGTCGTGGTGAAAGGCATTCAGATGGCAGAAACTACCCCCGCACACAACAAACACATACAGACCGCAGGTGCTGTGCTCGTTGCGTTGCTAGTGGTGGCGAGCGTAGCTCCTTTGGATTTGCCTGCTGCGCGTTGGTTGGCCAATCACGCCCCCCACTTTACACTTAGTTTAGTAGCCTTTGGCGTCATAGCGATGAGCCTGCGCCTGCAGCAGGTGATGGTAGCATCCTTTCTCGGTGCGGCTGCACTAGCACTGGTCCTGCGCTCGAGTACCAACGACCTCACCCCGCAGGCTTCTGAGGGTTTAGCTGTTGAGCAAGCGGCGCAGCGTCTTGAAGTCGCCCAATTTTCTACTGCCAACCTTGCGCTCGAAGCCCCCTACGGCTTAGATGCAGTAGCAGCTTCTAAGGCTGATGTGCTTACTATTTCTGGCCTGACGCCCGATTGGAATCTCTACTTGGCGACGAGTTTGGCAGAAGCTTATCCCTACCAATATGTGTACGAGGATATTGGGCTGCAAGGCATTGGTCTATTTAGCAAACAACCCCTGGGCTCACTTGACTCTGTACACATTAATAATGTTGTGCACCTCAACGCCTGCCTCCCCGGTCGTAGCACTGCTGCTGATATGCGGCTGTTCGTGGTGCAAACCTTACCCCCAATTAACTCCTCCGCCTTCTCCCGGCTGCGCAGTCAACTCGAACGGGTGGCAGGTTACGTCGAGACATTTTCAGAACCGACAGTGGTATTAGGTGATTTTAACAGTGTGCCTTGGAGTAGCGAAATCTCGGATTTTCAAGCTCTAGCCAAGGTGCAGGATAGTCGCCGGAGCATGCAGAGCACCTTTGTCCAGGGCGCACCGCAGCTGTTTGAGGTGCCGGTAGAGCATATCTTCTTCACTAAGCAGCTTCAGTGCGTGCAATACACCACCTTAAGAAGCGCAGACGGCTACCTTGGCAACAGTGCCACCTTCCACAACAGAATCAAGAACCCGAGCCTGGCTGCGCTCTAGGACCCGAAGTTTCGGCTATGCGCTCACCGGTGTTAGCTGGCTGATCAGCACCCAACTGCACGCTAAGTTTCACTTGCTCGCCACGCTAGTCGTCACGATTGCCGGAGCGTGTTTTGGCTTGACCAGAATAGAATGGATAGCGATTGTACTTGCCATCGGCATGGTATGGCTGGCAGAAGCACTCAATACTGCGGTAGAAGTACTGGTCGATCTCGTGCACCCCGAGTGGGCACGGCCAGCAGGTGTGGTCAAAGATATTGCGGCTGGCGCGGTACTGCTTGCAGCTGCTAGTGCGGCAGTGGTGGGTGTGCTTGTTTTTTGGCCTCACCTTACACGTACCATTGTTGGGGTAGAGTAGGCCCGATTCTTGTCGTGGCAAGCCTGTATGCTGTCTCAACTCCTCCAACTTCCCCTCGTGGGCCTTCTGGTGCTTTTCCTGCTCAGTGCTCCCCTCAGTCAGGCACAGGCGCAGGAGGAGGTTCATGTAAGTCGCAACCTCGACCGCAAGCTCAAGCGCGATGCGGCAAGGCTAGCGCTGCGGCTCAACGATGGCGAAGACCTACGCTTTCAAGCTATACGTATCCCTCAGCGCGATATGGACGACCTGTACACGGCGCTACTGGCGATGTATAAGGCAGATGAAGGTGTGAGAGCAGTATTCCGCTGCAACGTCCATACCCGGCCCGATCCTTCGATCGATCATATGCTCATCAAGTTCGATAAGACGATTGACTGGGCTGCGCCGCTGCGTGAAGGGCGCCACGAAACCACCTCCATTACCCTCAATGACCTGCTATACGAGCACGATCTCATCATTGAGAAGCATATTCAGTGGGACGATACCCGCGATGCAATAGCCATACGCTCGAAAAAGCCACTCAACATGGCCTCGCTGGCCAATGAATTCCACAACATCGAAGGGGTTTCGGAAATCGATTTGGGCTTGGCCAAGGACAGCGGCAATGACATCACCGCCATGCGCACCAGCACCGGGTGGCGCTTCAACTTTGCCCTCAGCTTTGGATCATTAGCTGAAAAAGGCGAGAAGACACACAACTGGCAGTACGAAGTGGCTGAAGGTGGCCTTGTCAGAAAGATTAGTGAAGGCGGTGATCCCGTGCCTGATTGGATGCGCTGCTCCAATGATGCGCCGCTCGCGATGGCCAGACGCTGATACCTTAGCCCGCTATGGAGCAGGCAAGCTTTCTCCTCAGCACATTTACCGAGCTTGAGTCTGCGCGTTTGTACGACCTGCTAAGGCTGCGGGCTGAGGTATTTGTGGTAGAGCAAAATTGTGTTTACAACGATATCGATGGGCTCGACCAGCACTGCCTACACCTCGAACAGCTGGTGGATGATCAACTCGTTGGCTATGCACGCCTGCTGCCGCCCAAAATAGATTTTGCAGATGCCTGCGCGATTGGTCGCGTAGTCACAGCCCCTAAGGTGAGGCGACAAGGCTACGGGGTGCAGCTGATGGAAGCAAGCATCCAGGTCTGTCACCAACTCTGGCCAGCCTACCCAATTAAACTGCACGCGCAGAGCTACCTGCTGAGATTCTATGCGCGTTTCGGCTTTCGCGCCTACGGGGAAGAATTCCTGGAAGATGGAATCCCGCACTACTTCATGGAGCTGCCCTCGCCATCGGCTACAGAAGCTGAGATTTAGTCGAGGAAGAGAAAGCCATTGGGTAAGGCCCCAACCTCCACCTCCAGTTGTTGGCCAGTGACGCGATGTACCACACCATTGCCACTAAACAATCTCCCTGCATCAGCAACAAATACAGCTCCTGATACAGGATCAACACCAAGACCATACGGCTGCTCCACCTGATCGATTGGCAGTTGGACCATGACTAGATTAGCATTGCTAGAGGAGTCCGCCCGCACGAGACGTGTTAACGTACGCTGCAGCACATAGCTGGTATCACCCTTCACCACCACGCGAGGGTAGAGGCTAGCTTCTGCCTGACTATAGATGATCGTGTGTAGCTCGCGGTGCAGCGCCGATGAGTACAGTGTAGCCTTAGCCGTGTCGCCTATAGCCTGCACGCCTGCAGCCAGCAAAAAGGTCTCAGCTGAGTAGCTGGCTATGCTGCTGTATTTAGCACTTAAAGTGTCGACGTTCTCGAAGTTGAGGCTGCGTGTGTCGATGGTATAGAACAATTGGCTACTTGGGGCTAAAACATATGCTCGGTCATCTACCACCACCAGTTCTTCTGTGTGTGCAGCAAGAGAGATGGTCCTGCTCGCGCCGGTATAAAAGTTGAGCTCCAGCAACTGGCCTGCGTAAAGGTCCGTCACCAAGCACGTGGAGTCACTCGTGCTTGCAGCAAAACGTGGACTTCCCAAGGCGGCAAAGCTTCTGCGTTCATGTAAGTCATCGCGACCGACGATGAGGAGTTCGTTCGTGTTGTTGACCACAAACAGCAGCAGCGAATCATTGAGCTGTATAGCACTTTGAAGGACATCGAGTTGCCTATCATCTAGTAGCTGAAGGACGTCTAGTCTTGCCTCACCCGCCTCTACATCGAGCAAACTCACGCTTGCGTTTCCGCGACGGAAAAGTCCCTCATTTAGCACGAGCACCGACTGCGCGCCCAACTCCTCCATAGGCTCCACCCCAACAACTGGATCAGGTGGATCGGCGCAAGCACATTGGGCCACGATGCAAGCTGCTAAAAGCCAACGGAGCATTTTCATAGCTGTAGATAAACGAGTCGTTTATTCACCTCAGCAGCATCTACTGTCTCCAGGATATACAGGCCATCACAGTGAGGTATAGTAGCAGCTTGCGCCGAAGACTGCAAACTTCGCCATAGAGTCTTTGTTCCTGCCGTGAGTTTTGCTGCTTCGGCGCGGGAGAGGAGCAGTACGGGCTTAGGGGAATTTTTCAGATGCTTATTCGAGCTATACTCTGCTTCGACTATACCGACTGTTTCGCTCGTATGAATGGCGCCAACAGCATCCAAATCAAATCCGCCTGCTGGAAAAGGAGTAGGATAGGGATCAGCAATGGCAATGCCTTCACTATCGGTTTTGGCGAAAGCTGAATCGAGCGTGCCAATGACATCAGTAATACGCACAAACCGTATGCGCTCCGGATTGAGAGCTGCATCGGGAGCCAAATCTGCTAAGTCGAATGGCACACCGTAAGGAGCGCTAACCTTCCCGGCCAAGCCATCGATGAGCGTAGGCTGCAACAAGCCAAAGCTCGCAACAGCCCCAGGAGTGAGACTAGTGCTAGCAAATTCGTGGAAGTCCCTGCCGTCCGAACTCACCGCCACCTGTGCTAATTCGTAAAAACCGCTCGAATCCGTAACTGCAAAACCATTTTCAAAAACAGCAAAATCAGGCCCCGGCCCATCAGCGAGTGGCGGGTCGAATTCGAGAATAGCGACGCCGCCATCGCCCAGCGACGCAACAATGCCATCTTCAACTCCCAGCACGGATTGAGTGGCAGGCATAGTTTGGCGGCCAAGAGCAGGTTGAGCAACATCAATCCAGCCAATCTCGAACTGAGCCGCCACTGCCCATCCTTGCCACATCACCGAATCGCGATGCAAGGCTGTACTGCCTGCTTTGCCACCATCTGGCGAGAATTGCGCCTGCACAGCAAGTGAGGCTACACAAGCAAGAAAGCTGTAGAACAACCTCATTTGACTACGAATTGGCTGATGTACGTGGCATCTGGCGCCCTCATCACGGCCGTATACAAACCACTTGCGAGCGTATGTACAGGCAAAGGCTGCCCCAGTTGATAGGCTGCCACTTCACGCACAGGTCGCCCTAGCTGATCGAGCAGTTGCAGCTGCACAGCGACAGCTCCGTCACCCAGCCGCACCAGCTCAGCGCTAGGATTGGGATAGGCATCAACCTTTGTTACCTGCACCTCCTCGCGGGTGGATATAATTAGTTGTGCTAGCTCTATGTGATCAAGCGCAAAAAAGTCTGGGGTATTATTTCCAAACATGTTCTGGTCGCTACTTACTAGCGTGAAGTGGAGGCTATCCAAGAGAATTGTAAAGAATTCTTCTCGTCGCCACTCGTCTAAAATATAATCATCGTCGTCGCTCCCTCTAAAGTCAGCGAGAAAAATATCTCGCTGCAGCAGGAGGTCATGCTCGTAGTATCCCCGCACTTGCAGCACGAGTGAATCGGGAACACCAGCTTGGCCAGTGCTGTCTACACCAAAGGGCCTGCTAAACGCAGATCCGTCGCGCAATACTTGAGCGGTATAGGTTGGTAACGTATAATATAGGCTAGTAGGCACTGACAAACTATCAAAGAGCAGGTAGCTGTCTTGCTGGCCGACCAGGTATGTATCGCTATTCAGGGCCCCCTCACCGGCTACCACTCCGTAGAGATTGGTAAAGTTGCCGACGCTGTCATTGCGAGAGGTGCTAATTGCAAAACCACCCGACCAGAAGCCGCCAAAACTCGTATCGTACTGGCTTGGAATCAGGACCCGATTACTTTCGAATGTGGTATCGAGATGTGTCGCATCTGCACGCAAAAAGGTGTCGAGAGGCAGCTGAAAGTCCTCAAAATCAGCAATTCTGTCTGGCTGTGCGCTAGCTGCAGTCGCCAAAATCAGGAGGAGGGGGAAGAGTAGTAATTTTCTCATCGGGTGTAGGTGAGTTGAAGGCCGAGCCGCCGCAGTGGAGTAGGGTAGAGGTCGGCGTTGGGGATGGGGGTGTTGAACAGATTTTCGGCGGTAACCGTGATCAGCAGTTGGTGACATTGGTAGCCAAGGCTGAGGTCGTGCGTCCAGTAGGCGGGCATTTGTAGACTTTCGTCAAAACCCGTGAGTTGGCGGCCGGTGAAGCTTTGTTGGGCGCCCATCGACAAGCGCTTGTACTGCAAGAGAAGTTCTGCGCGGTGTAGCCACGTTGGGTTGAAGGGTAAGGCTGTGTGGAGGTCGCGGGCGTACGCTTGCGCAAAACCCAAATTGGCGTGAGCATGAAGTTGCAGGCCCGCCAAGCTTTGCTGGTAGTGTGTGCTAAGTGTTGCGCCTGCACTGTTGACAGTACCAGCATTGCTAGGACTCCAAAACGGGATGCCTGGCAGCCAAAGGATATAGTCGCGCAATTGGCGTGCGTAGCCGGTCAATTCTACACTTGCTCCCTCGCCAAGCTGCTGCTCGGTCGAAGCTTCGAGGGCCCAGCCTGTCTCAGCGCCAAGAACTACATCTCCTCCTTGAGCCCAAAACAGGTCATCGAGCAGGGGAAACCTGGCAAGTCTGCGCAATCCGATTTGGTAGTGGTGCAGCTTGTGCTCACCTGTTAGGATGAGGCTGCCATGCGGGAGCAGTCCTTGGCCTGTTTGGGAGAGTGCCCCAGCATGAAGTGCCAGCGTATGCCTCTGGTCGAGGGGGTGGTGGTAGTCGAGCTGTCCAGCCAATCGCAGATACTGTGCAGTCTTACTATAGGCAGTATGGCGCGAGTCGACGACACGAGTTTCTAGCCTGTAGGTGAGTGCGTGTGAGGACAGGGCTTTGCCGCTAGCCGTGAGCAGCCCTTGCAGCGTACGACCTTGCGAAGAGATGTCGCGATCGACGTCTTCGTAATCACTGCTATTGGCAAGTGCACCTGCTTGGAAGCTATGCGTGCCGCGGGTAAGGTTGACAATAGCGCGTGCTGCTGTACTGCTGAGGGTAGCTGCTGCGAGTGCATCAAAACTGTTTCGCGGCAATACTCTATCTGTATGTGACAGGTAGCTGTGCACTTGCGCTTTAGCTCCGAAAAGATGCGGGAGCTGACTTGCATTTGTGGCGCCGATGCTAAGTCTTTGTGCACCACGCGCATCTGCTAGCACGCGGTCGCCATCGCTGTGTGCAAAGCGAAAGCGATCGTGTTGGAGTAGTACGCGAGTGGCTGATTTGGCTGTTGCGACTGAGGCCGCTGCGGTGGCTTCACCTCCCTGAGCATAAGCAAGTGCTACTTGCAAGGGAGTTGTCTCGAGTTGTGGCGGGTGCAGCTGAAGGGAGGCCGGGTTGGCGGTGACAGCAGGCGAGGCTGTAGTGCTCGCAATGGTAATGGTGTTGAGAAATGGTTGCAGTTGACCGATATCGCCAGCTCCGAGTTGGGGATCAGCGACATCGAGACCTAGCCACAGCAGTCCCGTGCGCGAGCTACTTACGCCTTGGGTCCGCAGGGTGGTGATTCCGCCTGAGCCGTTTTGCCGAAAGGCCACTCCCGCTAAAGCCGATAAGGAGCGCTCGCTGGCAGCAATAGGACCGATGGCCTCTGCCCGAGCTGCGGCAAAGGCTGCTTGGGGGGCTGCTTGGGCTTGGACTAAGACCGTTTGTAGTACGAGGCTATCAGCTGCTAAGTCCGCACTGTTTACCTGCGCCGCAATGCGACAGGCAGCTAGGAGCGGGAGAAGGCAATGCAGTGGGCGCACGATCGGCAAATGGGGGTGGCCAGTTTTGGCGCAAGCCGAAATATCAACCCACAGGCGAGCCGTGGATCAACATCTACGCCCTGCACCTCTAGACCCGGAGGTGGATGAGTTATGCTTGTTGGGCAGGTCTTCTGACTCGTCTCCTGGTGTGGTGTCTGCCTTCCCACCTGATGCAGTAGTGGCTGTGTAGGCACCTCAGTTAGTAAGACTTACAGCTGCGGGTACAGTTCTCGATTTGCACGAGATTCCCTTTTCAAACGGCTCGACCAGCGGCCTTACCGTTACCAAACAACGGCCGCAAAGGTACACAGCCGACCCGTTCGCAAGTAGTAGCTTGGCCCCGGCAAAACCTTTGCTGCCGACACCTTAGCTCTGAACTTACACATGCCTGCTGCCCGACTGCTCATTGTTGATGATGAAGATGATATTCGTCTGCTGCTCAAACGTATCCTCAAACTCGAAGGCTACACTGTAGACACCGCTGCTACAGGCAAAGAGGGGCTGCAAAAGGCGGCGAGTGGGCAGTATCATGTGTGCATTTGCGACGTGCGCCTGCCTGATGCGGATGGGGTAGACCTCACGCGGCAAATGAAGGAGCGCGTGCCTGCGATGGAAATCATCCAGCTAACGGCCAATGGCAACATCGCCGATGGGGTGCGCTCGGTTAAGAATGGCGCCTTTGATTACATCCTCAAAGGCGATGACAACAACCGGGTGCTACCTCTCGTGGAGCGCGCCAGTGAAAAAGCCAAAGCTCAATTCAAGTTGCGCAGCATCGAGCGAGCCAACACCGAACGCTATGGTTTTGATAGCATCATCGGCAGCAGCGAGGCTATCGAACGGGCCAAGCACCTCGCCAAACAAGTCGCTGGTACGGATACTACTGTCCTCATCACCGGACCTACCGGCACGGGTAAAGAGGTGTTTGCCTATGCCATTCACTACGCCAGCAAGCGCAAGAGTGAGCCATTCGTAGCCATAAACTGTGCTGCCTTTTCCAAGGAACTCCTCGAAAGCGAGATGTTTGGTCATGCTGCAGGTGCCTTTACAGGTGCAGTCAAGGCAAAGAAAGGCTTGTTTGAAGAGGCTGACGGTGGCACCATCTTTCTCGACGAACTCGGTGAGATGGACGTGGCGCTGCAAGCCAAGTTATTGCGCGTACTCGAAAACGGCACCTTCATGCGGGTAGGCACAACGCAAGAAGTGAGGGTAGATGTGCGCCTTATTGCTGCTACAAATCGAGACTTGGTTGCCGAATCAGAAGCGGGCAACTTTCGCTTAGACCTTTACTACCGCCTCTCGACGTTTGCAGTCAATCTGCCGAGTCTCAACGAGCGGGCTGAGGACATTACCGTGCTGGCCAACTACTTCATCGAGACTTTGGCCCCGACTGTTAATCGGAAGGTGATTGGGATGGATCGCTCTTTTGAGCAGGCGTTGTTGCGCAAGGAGTGGAAGGGCAATGTGCGCGAACTTCGAAATTTCATTGAGCGCACGCTCATCCTAGCGAATGGGGAGCGGCTGTCGGCTGCGGATTTGCCCTTTGATTTTACTGCGGGTTTAAGTCTTGATCGGCGCAAGGATCAGACGCTCGAGGATTTGCCTGCCGTCGCTATTGCTGACGTTGAGCGCCTCCACATCGATCGTGTAATGACTATGACTGGCGGCAACAAGAGTCGCTCAGCTGAATTACTCGGCATCGGGCTCACCACCCTCTACCGCAAGTTGGAAGAGTACAAGTTGAAGGATAGGTATAAGTGAGGGATGGGCTGGCCCCCAGCAACCCAGCCCCCAGCCCCCAGCCCCCAGCCCCCTTTTCCATTCCGGTTACCAGATCGATAGTAGTTTTTCATTATGGAAAGGTGAGGAAAGAAGTTTGGCATGGTAAAAAATAATATGTGATAGGGTAAGATGCTGAGCATCAGGGATTTATACGAAGCATTAGGTTTTCGGCACGCACTGGACCCCCGTTTGCACATGTATTGGCATACCAGCAATTGCGCTGGTTCCCACCAAAAGACAGTGAGCGATGACAATCATTTTTGCCGCACTTCTTGCCCTCATTAGCTACTTCCTCTACGTCGCCATTGTCGACATGCAGGAAGCTAACTAAGCACAGCAAACCTCTCAGTTCCCCTCAACCTTAATTTACAACATGACTGCTACTTACTCCTCCAACCAATCCACTCTTCCTACCCCAGCATCCTTAAACGATACTGACTTCACAGAGCTCTTCAACCGCTACCATCGCTACCTCTTCGCCTTCGCACTCAACCTTAGTAAGCGTCGCGAGGACGCCGAAGATCTGGTGCAAGAGACTGCCATGCGTGCTTACCGCAACCGCGAGAAGTACCAGGTAGGAACCAATTTTAAAGCATGGGCAGCAACTATCATGCGCAACACCTTCATCAACGGTTACCGCAAGAAGAAGCGCCGCAACATCTACCAAGAGCCAATCGATAATCACGCTTACTCACTCGACATCAACCCGAGCTACAACGATGGCCTCAAAGACCTTCAGTTCGATGATCTCGAGGAAATCCTCGAAGAAATAGGTACCTCTTACAGCACTCCTTTCCGGATGTTTTATGAAGGCTACCAGTACGATGAGATTGCCGAAGCAATGTGCATCCCCATCGGTACCGTCAAAAGCCGTATCTTCTTTGCACGTCGCAAAATGCGCTCACTCATTGAAGATCGTTACGCAGTAAACAAGCAGGCATTAGCCACGCTCGAAACGAACTAGGCCGAGTCAAATACTCTCGGGCCATCATTCCAGAAGCTTTCCAGAATTTTTAAACCCGCTTTTCCAGATCTCCCAGAAGTGTTGATGTTCAGGTGAAAAGCCAGAAGTACTTGAAACCTCAGAAAACCAAATGCGGCCAATCCCAGTCACCCCCTAAGACTGCCGCGTCAGCAGCAATGCTGATCAAGAACATCCAGTAGTGACAGACACCCTAAGTGATGGACCACTACCTAAACCCGCTTTGACCTGAATTTTTGAAACTTTTAGTCCATCTTGACGCCCGCCGGTGATTGCATCGGCGGGCTTTTTTTATGCAAAATGCTAGGTAGAGATGACGATTAAGGCTCGAATTGCGCTGGGAATTGCCTTCCTGCTTACCGTCATCGTGCTGCTTGGCGTATTAGCAAATTATTACCTCAGCCGCATCGAGATCGATAACGTTGAAGCTTTTACACAGCACCTGGCGCACCTGCGTGACCTCCAAGAGCTCGACAACCATCTCGATGGATTGCTCATCGGCGTGGAAGCAGATGACGAACCGGAATTACTAGAAGACCTTACGAATGTGCATCAGGCTTCACTGGCGCTAACCGAAGGGGAGTTTCCGGAAGATGAGACTACAGAGCGGCTGAGAAACATCCAACGTTGGATTCTACAGGTCGAGCAATTTACCGCTGATTTTCAAGGTGCAGAACCCGATAACAGAACGGCCGAAAAGCTTCAGCTGCTGAGCGCGGTCAGTTCGAGTCAAATGGCAGTATCTCGCCTCGAGCGGGAGGCTCAACAAAAACTGTCTACCTCCTTCGCCGGAACCACAGCACTCACTGAGCGGGCGCGGCGCCAGATGATCTTTCTCGGTGGAGTATGTGCTCTGTTCGCAGTGCTGGTGCTGATGTGGCTGCCCAACTATGTCACTGCTCCAATAAAGAAGTTTGCAAAAAGCATCTCCTCCATCGCAGAAGGCGACTTTAGTACCCGGCTCCGCGTTGATAGGCGCGATGAATTTGGGCAGCTGGCCCTCAGCTTCAATGAAATGGCCAGCCAACTCGAAAGCTACTCAGCTCAAAATGTCAATGAGCTTATCACCTCGCGCAATCGCCTAGAGACGCTCGTCGACCACCTCGATGATTTTATCCTTGGTATGGATACCGAGCGGCGCATCGTGTTCATCAACACACCAATGGCCAACTATCTCGGCGTAGATGCCCAAGAGGTGATGGGGCAGTATATGCCCGACTTAGCTCTGACCAATCCACGAGTCTCAGCCTTGTTTCAGCCGATCGCCTTGGGCCTTCGCTCCGCCATAGAGCCGATTAGCTATACAGACTCTCAAAACAAAACCTACTTCCTCCAGGAGCGCGTGGTGCGCCTTTCACGTGAAGAAGCTAGTGGATTGACTAATGAAGGCGAAGGCTACATCATCCTGCTTTCAGACGTAACCGATTATGAGGAGAAAACCACTCGCCAAACAGACTTTCTCGCAACGCTCAGCCACGAAATGAAAACGCCCATCGCTGCAATTAAAATGAGCGTTAACCTGCTCGAAGACACACGACTCGGCGAGCTTGATGAAGACCAGCTCGAGCTCACCCAAACGATCAAATCAAATAATCAACGCCTGCTCCGCATGATCAACGAGGTGTTGCGGCTTTCGCAAAACGAAGCAGGAGAAACAACCCTTCAGCTGCAACAACTCGAATTGCCATCAGTCTATGATCGTGCCCGCGAACGACTCATCACCCACGCCCGCAACAAGTCGATCAAGCTGTCGCTCATCACAAGCTCCGATTTGCCCATTATTGAAGGTGATATGGAGCGACTCAGCTGGGTGATCAGCAACTTGCTCTCTAATTCTATTCGCTACGCACCTTTTGAGAGCACCATCACCACCACCATTCGACCTGTAGCTGGTGGTGTGCAGCTATCGGTCTCGGATGAGGGGACTGGCATAGCCGTGGCAGACCGCGAACGCATTTTTGAGAAGTACGCCCGCGCTGCCAATGACAAGACGAAGGGTACGGGCTTAGGTCTGGCTATCTGTCGCGAGTACATTGAGGCGCACGGCGGTCGAATATATGTGGATCCTACTTATAACACTGGGGCACGCCTGGTGGTAGAGCTTCCTCGGCGCATGCCGGAGCAACTCCGCGAGCAGCACCAAACCGCGCTAGCCGACTAATTCGGACCGGCTACCTTGCCCGTGTGCCTATGCCCCATTCTGATATCCTCATTGTAGGCTGCGGCCCAGCGGGTGCAAGTGCAGCCTGGCGGCTCGCTAAAGCTGGACAGCAGGTTACGATTGTCGACAAATCTCACTTCCCCCGCGACAAAGTTTGTGGAGATGCGCTCAGCGGGAAGGCCATTACCTTGCTCAACCGCTTCGATCCTCAGGCCATTGAGCGGCTGATTGCCAGCAAAACGGCCGAGCCGGTTTGGGGTATCCGATTTGTTGCACCGAATGGCGTGCCCATCGAGGTCCCTTTTCAAGATCCGCTACCTGATGACCGGGTTCACGCGAGTGGTTTTGTGTGCCGACGCTTTGACTTCGATCAATTCCTTGTCGATGAGGTTCGGCGCCATGAAGAAATTGATTTGCAGCTCGGGGTGCACGTTACTTCCATCGAGCGGGAAGATGATGGGTGGCGTTTGGAGAGCAAAGACGGCACATGGTCGCATACCTGTCGGCTACTGCTACTGGCGGATGGTGCTCAATCCGCGTTCGCGCGCAAAACTGCCGGCTTGCATAAGCGGCCTGCTCACCATGCTGGTGCTGTGCGTGCTTATATGGAAGGTGTTACCGGTTTTCATCCCGATGGTTTTATCGAGCTGCACTTCCTGAAAGAATACCTGCCAGGTTATTTCTGGGCCTTCCCGCTGCCGCAGGGGCATAGCAATATTGGCCTGGGCATGCGCACAGATAAGCTCAAGCAGCGCGGCCTCAATTTGCGTGAGGAGATGCAACGGATTATTGATTCGCACGCGCTGCTAGGCGAACGTTTTGCTGGTGCCACCTTACAAGAAAAGATTGTTGGTTACCCGCTCCCACTCGGCTCTAAGTTGCGGCGGGCCAGTGGAGAGGGCTATATGATTATGGGTGATGCAGGTCACATGATCGATCCGCTCACAGGTGAAGGTATTGGCAATGGCATGTATGCAGGCATCATCGCAGCAGAGCAAGCCTTAGTCAGCTTACGCCAAAACGACCTTTCAGCCGATGCCCTTAGCGCGTATGATGTGCGCATAAAGCGTGTGCTGGGTCGAGAGATGGAAATTTCTTACCGCATCCAAACGAGCCTCCGCTGGCCTTGGATTGTCAACGGTTTAGCTAATTTTATCAATACTCGCCCCGGGGTGGTGCGACTGCTATCGCGCATGTACACTGATTTGGAGTTACGTTCGCAAGTAGCCAAACCGAGCTTTTGGATGAAAGCCGCGCTCGGTCGTCAAGTTTGATTAGAAATATCGCGCAGCGGTTGGTCGGACCCGCACCCAAAAATTATGTTTGAGCGGTATGAGCACCCGTAAACTCGTCGACGATTACCTCCACCTGGGCAACCGCCGTCGTCTCGTCCAGCACCTGCGCAACCGCGGAATCGACGATGAGGCTGTGCTACAAGCTATGGCAGCAGTGCCCCGACACTGGTTTGTAGGTCAAGCTTATGAAGACCGTGCTTATGAGGATCGGGCGCTGCCCATCGCGCAGGGACAGACCATCAGCCAACCCTATACAGTAGCCTACCAAACCTCACTCCTGCAGGTAAAACCCCGCATGAAAGTTCTCGAGGTGGGCACAGGCTCTGGCTACCAAGCTGCGATTTTAGGCAAGCTCGGTGTTCGCCTGTACACTCTCGAGCGACAAGAGAGTCTGTACCAGACAACGAGGCTCTTACTTGCCGCGCAGCGTTTTGGCAAAATTCGCACCTTCCTCCGCGATGGCTACCAAGGTCTGCCTGTCTATGCGCCTTACGACCGCATCTTGGTGACAGCTGGTGCAACAGAGGTGCCCGACGAACTCCTGGCGCAACTCAGTATTGGAGGTAGATTAGTCATACCGGTCGGAGACGACGTACAGGTGATGCAGTGCGTCATTCGGACTTCTGCTGATGGCTATCGCACTGAAGCTTACGACCAGTTTCGATTTGTGCCCTTTACTGAAGGTGTGGTGCCTGCTAATTAAGCAGAGCCTTAGCTGCCAATTCTTCGTCCGCCAGGGCTTTGCACATTGCGATCGACTTTTCCTCGCCGCTTGAGATTGAGCAGCAGGTTGACGTCGGCGTTAGCTGCACTTACGTTCCAGGTCTCTCCCGCATAGGTGACACTGCCACGGTAGCGTTTCCAGTCCTTAGCGAGGAGGGTGTACTTCCCGCCTTGCTTCGGGTTGCTGCCAAACAGGAGGTACTTGCTGTCGTCGCGGCTGTCGAAGCCGATGGCTAGATTTTCGTCTTTGGGTGAAAAGAGCACTACTCCTGGTGTACCTCGTTTGAAGACGATCTCTTCGATATCGCGGCCATTTTCTACGCGCACTCGACCCTGTACGATATCTGTTTGGCCGCTACGGCGCTCGCGACTCAAGATGAGGTCTTCGCTGAGGTAGAATTGAATTTGGGAAAGTTCCTGCTCCGACCAGCGGTTCTGCTCGCGTAAGTCTTCTGTGAGAGGTGTCAAGCGTGGGCTACAGCTCGCCAATAAGAATGCGAACACAGCAAAAACAGCAAGCGTAGAGTTGAAACGGAACATGTAGTAAATGATTTGTGAGCAATAACGTCTCTACCGAGCACATCAGAAAGAGCTTTCAGATGCCTTTAACGGCTTTATGATAGCCTTAAGTAGTAGCGATGCCCGTGGTTTTGCCGAAAGGCGACTGATAACAAAACTTCTACTGGCTGGAACAACTACTCACCCACCATTTCAACCCATACGGCGAACAGCTGCTCAAAAGTGGCACACCTGGCCAAGGCTTTGCAGGGAGATATGTACAACCAGATACGCTTCCACCATGCGCACACGCCTTTGCATTTTCATCATTGCCATTCTCACTACATCACTCGCTCGGGCTATTCAGCCGGTGAGTCAACTCGAAGTGAAGTACCTGCCGATAGGGGCTATGCTCACTTGGGAATGTGAAGATGCCGAAGTCACTGGCTTCACCATTGAGCGCAGTCTCGACGGCTTCACCTTTGAGTTACTTTCACGCGTCGTTGCGGAGAAAGGCCTTGCCGAGTCATACAATTACCTGGATACCGACCGACCTGATGCGAAGCACTACTACCGCGTCACCTCCTTTGATCGCGCTGGAACTTCTGCACATTCTCCACTCGCCGAAGCACAACGCCCCGGCACGAGTACCTGGCACTTGAATGGCAAGTTTTCGGTCGATGTCGAACGCACTTTCGAGTTTGAAGTAGAGAGCAATGCAGTGGCAATGCTGGCATGCGATTTGTATGATTTCATCGGGAATCCAGTTTCGCACACCGACTTATTGGTCCAGCCCGGACCGAATGGTCTCAGCATCGACACGGATCAACTCGCTCCTGGTGCTTACCGACTAAATGTAGCCGGAGAAAGCCTTAACGAAGTGGTGCATTTCGTGAAGGTGACACAAGAGCAAGCTGAGCCCACTTTCGTCCGCGGCAATTGATCAACACGCCCCAAACTTCATCTTCTGCCTTCTCTGCTAAGCATTCAGCTCATGAAAAATCACCTGCTAATTTGCTCACTGCTCCTGATGACTAGTTACGCCGCTGAGGCTACTTGTATCTACGAGCAAAACCTTGAAGGCCAAAATCTTCAAATCGGAACCATGCTCACTTGGAGCACGGCTTTCGAGGAGGATAACTCAATTTTTATCGTTGAAAAATCAGAGGACGGAGCCAATTTCGGCAACCTCGGAACAGTAGAGGGTGCAGGCAATTCGATGGACATCAGGGAGTACAACTTCCTGGATATCATGGCTACAGCCTCACGTACCTACTACCGCCTCAAGCAAGTCGACATCGACGGCAGCTTTAGCTATTCTGATGTGGTGAGCGTGCCGCAAGTGTTTACCAACAATTTTATGGTGGCCCGTATGAGTAATGTGGCCACGCAAGACGAATTCGAGCTGACCATCGATTCAATGGTGGAGGGTGATATGGCCTATACTCTGAGTAATCTGCGGGGAGAGCAAGTTTTCGCTGATGAAATGATGCTCGTCATGGGCCTCAACGATCTGAGACTCGACCTTTCTTCCCATGAAGAAGGCATTTACAAGCTGGCGATGACGCTCCACGATGAGACTGAGACACTCGTTATCAAGCGGGTAACCGATGAAATCGCCAAGAAGCCGAACGTAGCCTCAAGTCGCACCATCAACCGCGGCAGGAATTAAACCCGCGGCCGTTTGGCTGCGAAAAAGTCTTGAATCAGATCTGCGCACTCCTGCATCATGATGCCAAATTCGACTATCGTTTTGGGGTGAAGCATCCGCTTCCCAAAGGTCATAAAGCCGCGGCGCTCATCGGGTGCTCCGTATACTAATCTACCCAGCTGCGCCCAGGCAAGTGCTCCGGCACACATGGCACAGGGCTCTAGCGTGACGTACATCGTACAGTCCGGGAGAAATTTTGCACCCAGGTGATTTGCTGCTGATGTCAAGGCGATCATTTCGGCGTGTGCCGTCACATCGCCGAGCCGCTCAGTCTGGTTGTGACCCCGTGCAATGATGCGATCTCGGCACACCACTACAGCGCCTACAGGTACCTCATCGGCTAGGGCAGCCGCTTTTGCTTCGCGGATTGCCTGTCGCATCCAATGCTCATCGGTAAAGAAGGTGAGTTTGTCGGACTCGCTCATAGCTGGAAATGTAGCTCTTGATTTATTTACCTTTGCGCATGGAAAAGGTCAACACTTCCAATCGGAGCAACGGAGAGTTACTTGTCGCAGCGGCAGATAAGTTTGCTTATGAAGGCTTCACCTTCGACGATGTCCTGTTGCTGCCTGCGTACAGCGAAGTTTTGCCGCGTGAGGTATCGCTGAAGACCAAGTTTACGCGTACGCTCCACCTCAACTCACCTATTGTGAGTGCGGCCATGGATACAGTCACGGAGCATCGCTTAGCCATTGCGATAGCACGTCAGGGCGGAATTGGGGTCATCCACAAGAACATGAGCATAGCTCAGCAGGCAGATCAGGTGCGCTCAGTTAAGCGATCTGAGTCGGGTATGATCATCGACCCCGTCACCCTCGGCGTCAACGCTAGGGTAGGGGATGCGCTCAACTTGATGCGCAAATTTAAAATTGGAGGAATACCCATTGTGAGCGACGATCAGGAGTTGGTAGGCATCCTTACCAACCGAGATTTACGCTTTGAGACTGCGCTCGATATTCCGGTCAGCGAGATAATGACCAGTCGCAAGCTCATTACAGCTCCACCTGCGACCACACTCGAAGAGGCGAGGACTATCCTGCAGCAGCATAAAATTGAAAAGCTCCCGGTGGTCAATCCCGCAGGCAAGCTCGTTGGTCTTATCACCTATAAGGATATCATGAAGGTGAAAAATTACCCCAACAGCTGCAAAGATTCCTTTGGTCGCCTTGTAGTGGCCGCTGCTGTGGGTGTAACGCACGACCTGCACGAGCGGGTAGCGGCGCTGGTGGATGTACAGGTAGATGCCGTCTGCGTAGACACTGCTCATGGCCACAGCAAAGGAGTACTCGATGCCGTGGCAAATTTAAAGGCTGCATTCCCCGACCTCCAGGTAGTCGGCGGCAACGTAGCCACAGGTGCCGCAGCTCGTGCACTCGTAGATGCTGGAGTAGATGGAGTCAAAGTTGGAGTCGGGCCGGGTAGTATCTGTACCACACGTGTGGTGGCTGGCGTGGGAGTGCCCCAGTTGTCGGCAATCTTTGAAGTTGCCAACGCCCTCGAAGGCACAGGCATACCAGTAGTAGCCGATGGTGGCATTCGCTATTCCGGTGATATTGTCAAGGCTTTTGCCGCTGGGGCAGACACCGTGATGGCTGGTAGCCTCTTCGCAGGCGTAGAAGAAGCTCCAGGAGAAACTATCCTCATGGACGGCCGCAAGTTCAAGGTCTACCGCGGCATGGGCTCACTCGGAGCAATGGAAAAAGGCTCCAAGGATCGCTACTTCCAGGATGTGGAAGACGATATCAAAAAACTCGTCCCTGAAGGTATCGAAGGCAGAGTCCCCTTCAAAGGCAATCTCGGGGAGGTGATGGTCCAATACCTCGGGGGTCTACGTGCTGGCATGGGCTACTGTGGTGCCTCCACGATTGCCGAACTCAAACAAGCTAAGTTTGTGCGCATTAGTGGTGCTGGAATGGCGGAAAGCCATCCACATAATGTTACCATTACGAAGGAGGCGCCTAATTATTCTGCGAGAGGTTAAGAGCTGGCGCAGCGTCGAGAAGCTGCGAGTATGCCAGCAGGAGAGTCATGATTACACGCGAAGATTTAAGCTCGGATGATGTAGTAGCTCAAGCGCGCGGTTTGCTGGGTGTACACATCACTACTCGTGTTGATGGTCAGCTCACCACCGGCCGCATCGTCGAGACGGAAGCTTACCGCGGTCGGGATGATAAAGCGGCTCATTCCTATAACTACAAACGCACTGCCCGCACAGAAGTCTTTTTTGGCGCAGCGGGTCATGCTTATGTGTATTTATGCTATGGCATTCACCGCATGTTCAACATCATTGTCGGCCCTGTAGGTGAGCCCAACGCCATCCTCATTCGGGCAATTGAGCCTGTCGCTGGTATTGCCACCATGCTTGCTCGGCGGCAGCTCGATCAGGTGGAGCGACGGGTGGGAGGTGGACCGGGGCTGGTTTGTCAGGCACTCGGGATTGAGCTCCAACACAACGCCTGCGACTTGTTTGATCCTTACTCGCCAATTCAACTTGCAGGCAAATTCGACCAAGTTGCTGCTTCTGGTAGCATCTTGGCCAGCCCGCGGGTGGGGGTAGCTTACGCACAAGAGTGTGCGCAGTGGCCCTGGCGTTTTCGCGAAAGCGGCAGTGACTTTACCTCTCCAGCCAAATAAGCTGAACCAGCGCTGCAAAATAGATTGCGGCCTAAAGCCTTTATCCTCACGATGCCCCCACCATACTTTCTCCTCCTCTTCGCACTACTTATTGTTGGCTGTAGTCCAAAACTTGCTGTTGAGCCTGATGCAGATGATAATGCCGTTGCGCCTTCTCAACCAACGCAGCAAGGACCGATAGCCACCCTAGGCATCGGCGAAGTGTATGGCGAGGATATTGAGACGGTGCAGTTTCGCATTGATGGTCTCGAACTGACCAACCCGATTGTGGAGCTGGGTGGCCGCGCAGATTTGCTGCTGAGCTTCGATGTGCTCGATGAGAATGTGCGTGAATTCCGCTATGATCTGACGCACTGCAATGCCAACTGGGAGCCCAGTCAGCTCACTCCGATAGATTATCTGCGCAATTTTACGGAGGGAGAAATTCGAGATTATAATCTTTCTTTTAATGCGCTTACTGCTTATACGAGTTATCGGCTGCTGCTTCCGAACCAGTATGTAGCCTGGACCAAGAGCGGCAATTACCTCCTGAATGTATATGACGACGACAGCGGCGAGTTGGTGATGCGCCTGCGGTTTTGTGTGGTGGAGCCGCTGGTAAACCTCGATATCGTGCAGACGCGGCCGGGCCGAGTGGCGCTCGATCGCACGCACCAAGAATTTGATTTGTCACTCAACCTGCGCGATACTCGACTCGAAAATCCGCGGCGCACACTCACCATCACGGCCATTCAAAATGGAGACTGGCGCACGGGAATTTACAATGTGCCGCCGCGCTTTGTCAGAGATGGAGCCTTGATCTGGGACTATCAAAATCGGCTGCAATGGCCCGCGCACCGCGAGTGGCGCACGCTAGACTTGCGTACCCTAGAAACCGAGGGCGGTAGAGTCAAGGAGATCGTTCAGGAGGGCAATGACTTCAAGATTTACCTCACTGCAGATGGATCACGCGCCAACTTCCCCGCCGAAACGCGCATAGATCTAAATGGCAAGTTTGTCATTGAGGATTTCGACAACCGCATGCTGGCGCAGGAGGAGTATGGCCAAACACTTTTTACGCTCAAGATGCCCCGCAATGAGTTGCTCGAGCCGCTCTACCTCTATGGCGCCCTCACGCATTACAAGCTGAGCGAAGCCAACCAAGGGGTGTGGAATCCCCTCACCAATAGCTACGTCTTTACCACTAAGCTCAAGCAGGGCTTTTACAATTATGCCTACGTGAGCACGGATGCGGAGGGCCAACGCCCGGACTGGACGGAGACGGAAGGCAACTTCTTTCAGACTGAAAATGAGTACCAGTTTTTGCTGTACTACCGGCCTTACGGCGAGCGCTATGATCGCATTATTGGCTACCAAAATATCCAGATCAATCGCTAGGCAAAGGCGATTAGCAACGTTCGTCTGACATTCCCGACCCTTCGTCGTTAGGCCCCGCAATTGTGCTTGTCACCGAATAGGTTTGGCGCAAAGCAAAAGCGCTATGCCTCACGTGTGTCTTTTTCTGGCTTGTATGTTGGCGGCTTTGGGTGCAAGTGCTCAGACGCTTTCGCTAAAACAAGCTGTAGAACTCGCCATAGAGCAAAGTCTTGCCGTCAGAACTGGTGAGCTTTCGCTGCGGAGAAGTGAATTGGACTTGCGTCAAAACAAGCTGGCTCGCTACCCGAGCGTGAATTTCCGTAGCACTGCTGGTGTACAATTCGGCCTTAATGTCGATCCGACCACCAATGATCTGGTGCAACAGCGAACCACCTTTGCCAGTCCTTCACTCGATGCTAATCTTCCGCTCTACCAGGGTGGCCTCATCAAGCGTTCTATCGCTCAAGGCAAAACCCAAGTTGCCGCTGCCGAGGCTGATCTCGACGACATCAAACAAGATGTAGCGCTCGGCGTAGCGGAAGCCTATTTGAGCAGTCTTCTTGCGCAGGAACAAGTCGAGACTGCGGAAAATTTGTTGGCCTCGGCTCGTGCTGAATTATCGCGAACCGAACGCTTAATTGCGGCCGGCACACTCGCTCCTGTCAATCAGTTTGAGGCTGAAAGTAGCGTAGCTCGGCAGGAACAAGCCCGCACGCGAGCACTCAATGATTTGGCGCTCGCCAAGCTGAGACTAAAGCAGTTGCTCCGCAAACCAGTTGATGAAGTACTTGAACTCGTCGACCCTGCCACCATTGATTTTGATGCAATTACGCTACCTGCCGTCGATGGAGTGGAGCTGTATGCTGCGGCGCTGCCGCGACAACCTGCCATACGTGCTGCAGAGTTAAGCGAGGAAGCCGCCGCACAGGGTATAGCGGTGGCTAAGTCAGGCTATTTGCCCACCCTTACCGCCTTTGGTCAACTCGACACCCGCTACAGCAGCCAAGCCAAACAAGCCACCAGCTTTGTGCCTGGCGATCTCAACGAGCAGACGGTATTTATCAATTCTATGCCCGTAACCTTTGGTGTGGAGACCCAGGTTCCGGTGTTAGAGAACATCCCAGTCACTGAGCAGCTTCGCGACTTTTTTGGTCAGGCTGTCGGGCTGAGCCTAAATGTGCCGATCTTCAATAACGGTCGGACCAAATCAGCGGTCGAAATAGCTGAATTAGCCCTCGTACAGGCGCAACTGGCTACTGAGAGTGAGCGTCAAGACCTAGAGGTAGAGGTGCAGCAAGCGATTCAAAATGCCATCAACGCGCGTGCTGAAGTCACCGCTTCTAAACGTGCCCTCGCAGCAGCTCAAACTGCTTACGAAGCAGCTCTTCGTCGCTCAGAACTCGGTGCAGGATCGAGTTACGACCTTACCAATACCCAAATTCTATTGGAGCGGGCGCAGACATCGCTGCTACTCGCGCGCTACCAGTATGTCTTCAACGCCAAGGTGGTGGATTTCTACCTCGGCCGCCCACTCGACCTCAACTAGTTAGAACTCGCACCATGAAAAAATCTTCTAAACGGACACTGTGGATCCTACTTGCGATTTTACTCGTGGGCGCACTCGTAGCCTGGACAGTAGTTAAGAACAAGAACAAGAAGGCTGGTCTTGCCGTGGAATACGGAGAGGTTGTGACGCGCGATATTGAGGAGCGGGTCTCCGCTTCGGGCCGCATATTTCCGGTGGTGGAGGTGGCTATTTCTAGTGACGTCAGCGGCGAGGTGGTCGAGCTCAAGGTGGCCGAAGGTGATAGCGTGCGGGCTGGTGAATTGCTTGCTCGTGTAGACGCCGATGCCTATGAGTCTCAGGTAGCTCGTGGGCGGGCCAGCTTAGATGCCTCTCGTGCCAATGTGGCCAATGCGGAGGCAAGTGTAGAGCAGGCCAGAGCCACCCGTAAGCAACAAGAAGCGCAGTTGCTACTCGCTAAATCAGCCCTCCAGCGAGCTGAAAAGCTCAAAAGTGAAGGGCTCATCAGCGATGCCGAGCTGGAAGAAGCCAGCAATACAGTGCGCGTACTGGAGGCCAATCTCGAAGCTACTGACGCCACCATTCGTGCTGCGCAACAGTCGACCCGCGCTGCAGAATTTAATGTGAAAAGTCAAGCCGCAACCCTCAGCGAGTTGAGCACCAACCTGCGGCGCACCAACATCATTTCTCCGATGACAGGCATCGTCAGTCAGCTCAATGTAGAGCAGGGCGAGCGGGTGGTCGGAACTATGCAAATGGCCGGTACTGAAATGGCACGCATAGCCGACTTGAGCCAAATGGAAGTGCAAGTGGAGGTGAGTGAAAATGATATACCGCGCGTCACCCTCGGGGATGCCGTAGATATCGAAGTCGATGCCTATCTCGATCGCATCTTCAAGGGCAAGGTCACTGAGATATCTAATAGTGCTAACAACTTGAGCAGTGCTGCTGGCATCACCAGCCTCACATCCGACCAGGTCACCAACTTTGTTGTGAAGATCCTAATTAATCCTGCTAGCTATCAAGATTTGGTGACTCCGACGCGGCCTTTTCCGTTCCGTCCGGGTATGTCAGCTGCAGTAGATATACTCACTGAGTCGGCCGAAGATGTAGTTGCCGTACCGATTGCTGCAGTTACTGCCCGCGAAAAAGATGAGGATGATGATCGTGCTTCACGAAACGCAGACGACGATCTACTCACGGTGGTATGGGAGGTGCTGAATGACACGGTGGCGATGCGGGAGGTTAAGACCGGAATTCAAGATCGCGACTATATCCAAATTCTAAGTGGTCTTGCTCCTGGAGCTACTATTGTGGTCGGTCCGTACGGTGCAGTAAGTCGAAAATTGGACTCGGGTGATACGGTGCACGAGCAGGAGGAAGATGATGACGACGAGGAGCAATACGCAGATGATGAATAGCCACGTCGCCATCATGGCACGCCTAGCCGAACTTGGTGTAGGCAAGCGTCGCATCGCTAAGACCGCTGGGGATGAGAAGACGCTCCAGATTTACAGGCAGCTTAGCAGTTATACGGCAAAGGCTGTGGCTGATTCGGGTTTGCCAGCGACGGTTTTTTTCGACCCCGAAATTGGTGACGCTGAGCTGTGGCCGTCTGCTGTTTTTGCGAAAGCTGTACAAGCCCCGAGCGCCTCACTAGGAGAACGAATCTACGACTGCCTGGCAGCCGCTATGGTCAAGAGCAAGAGCAGTAGAGCTATCGTAATTGGCGCCGACTGCCCCTATCTCACCGGCAGCTTATTGCGCAAGGCCGATGGATTACTCGACACACATGATGCTGTCTTAGGACCGAGCACAGATGGCGGATATTATTTGCTTGCGCTAAAACAACTCCACCCGTCCATCTTCGCGCTCAGCGCTTGGAGCGAACCAACTGTCGCAGAAGAAACTCGAGTAGCAATTCGTGCACTAGGCTGGTCAATTGCAGAATTGCCAGCCCTCACCGATATAGATACAGAAGCGCAGTGGCAGACCTTTGTCCACTCGCAAACCAGCACCTACCTTTCCCCAAAGCAGAAATAATGAAGAACACTTGGCTCATCGTCCTCCTCGTAATTGCGGTTGTGCTCATGTTTATGGGCTGCGGCAAGTACAACAGCTTTATAGAAGCTGAAGAACCCGTCAACACCGCCTGGAGTAAAGTCGAGAGCGCTTACCAAAGCCGAGCAGACCTCGTGCCCAACCTCGTGAATACCATCAAAGGCTCGGCAGAATTTGAGCGCGGCACCCTCACCGAAGTTATTCAAGCCCGCGCCAATGCCACCAGCGTCAACCTAGATGCAGGCGATCTTTCCGAAGAAAACTTGGCGCGCTTTCAGGAAGCGCAATCGCAGCTTTCCGGCTCCTTAAGCAGGCTGCTCGTGTCGGTAGAGCGCTATCCAGAACTACGGACGACGAGTCAATTCAGTCAGCTGCAGGCACAGCTAGAGGGTATTGAAAATCGCATTCGCGTAGAGCGCAACCGCTTCAATGATGCGGTAGAGAAATACAACCTTAAAGTGCGGACCTTTCCGAACACTTTTTTCGCCAGCATCTTTGGCTTTGACACCAAGGCGCGCTTTGAGTCCGATCCTGGGGCTCAGAATGCGCCGGAGGTGCAGTTTTAGCTTCGAGCACATGTTTTACCCCGAACGCATCTTCTCTGATGAGCAAGAGGCGTTGATTGTTGCGGCCATCAGAGCTTTCGAGCGCAAAACGAGCGCGGAGATGCGGGTGCACGTGGAGCATCGCCTCCGCCGGCCCCCTCTCGATGAGGCAGTGGCGGTGTTTGCAGCCCTCAACATGCACCGAACCGAACTTCGCAATGGTGTATTGTTTTTGCTGGCCCCCGGTCAGCACAGTTTTGCCATCTACGGCGACATCGGTATCAACGCGCGAGTGCCCGCAGATTTTTGGGAGTCGACCCGCAACCTAATGCAGCCCTACTTTGCGGCTGGAGACTTCACAGCGGGCCTCATCGCTGGCATAGGTGCTGCTGGCGAAGCACTAACGAGCCACTTTCCGTGGCGTGAGGATGATATCAATGAGCTACCAGACGACATCAGTTATGGGTAGTATTCGCGCTTGGCTGCTCGGCATCGGCTTGTGCTGCTTGTGTGCGCTGCTGTGGGCGCAGGATCCGCCAGTGCCCGCTAAGCCTCAGCAGCTGGTCAATGATTATGCAGCGGTGCTGTCGCCTGGCAATGCGGCTGCCCTCGAGCGCAAGCTGGTGGCTTATGATGATTCTACCGGCACCCAAATAGCCATTGCCATCGAGCGCGAGCTGGAGAGTGGTGCTGTCTTCGATCGCAGTCTCGCCATCGCAGAGGCCTGGGGCATAGGCGGCAAACAAGACAACGGGGTATTGATTTACATCGCCCTCGACAATCGCAAAATCTTCATCCAGAATGGCTACGGTGTAGAAGATCGTCTCACAGATGCGCTCACCAGCATCATCATCAACCAAGTGATCGTACCCAATTTTCGAGCAGGTCGCTACTATATTGGTTTAGATCGGGCTACGAGTATCATGATCGATGCGCTGGCGGGGCGGTACACAGCTGATCCAGAAGAAGTTGGCCGAGGGGGTGGGTTAAGTTCATTCGAGGTGATTTTTATCTTTCTCGTTATTTTCTTCTTGATTAGGTGGTTGACTTCGCGGCGTGGTGGAGATGATGAGGATGGCGGTTACCATCGGGGTGGTCGCTATCGGGGGCCAAGGCGCAGAGGCGGCTGGGTGATTATGCCAGGTGGCGGCTTTGGCGGCGGAGGCTTTGGGGGTGGCGGCTTCGGCGGTGGAGGCGGCGGCGGATTTGGTGGCTTTGGCGGAGGTACCTTTGGTGGTGGAGGCGCGGGAGGCTCATGGTAGCCAACCTCCCTGCGCTACCCGCTGTTTTGCCTTGAGCGCACACGCAAGTACACATCCATGATCACCAGTCTCGAAATTCGCAATTATGCCCTCATAGATCAACTGCGGGTCGATTTCGCCAAAGGTCTGACTATTATCACTGGAGAGACGGGTGCTGGTAAATCGATTATTCTCGGCGGACTCGGGCTAATTATGGGTCAGCGAGCAGATACTAAAGCCTTGTATGATGATTCCAAAAAATGCGTGGTCGAGGCGCATTTCGATATCAGCAATTACGACTTGAGGAGCTTTTTCGAGCAGCACGAACTCGACTATGAAGAAGAGCTTGTGGTGAGGCGTGAGATTTCGCCTTCCGGCAAAACACGCGCGTTCGTAAATGATACCCCAGCAAATCTGAGTGTACTGCAAGATATCAGTCGCTCGCTCATCGACCTGCACCAGCAGTTTGATACGCTCGATATTCACAACGTGAGCTTCCAACTAAGGATGCTCGATGCGCTGGCCGACAACAATAAACTGCTGCGTGAATACGAGCATGGCTTTCGCTCCTACCAGGCCGATCTGCGCGAACTTAAGCGACTCACCGAGCAACGCGACCGCATGCGGCAGGAGGCTGACTTTGTGGCCTTCCAGCTGCGTGAATTCGAAGCCGCAGAACTCCAAGCAGGTGAAGGAACTCAACTAGAGCTCGAACTTAAAACTCTGGAGAGTGCTGAGGATATCAAGCGGGTGCTAGGAGGAGCCGGCATGCAAATCTCAGATACCGAACCTTCAATTGTCAGTCAGCTCCGCGATTTGTTGCCCTCGGTCGAAGGCTTTCAAGGTCTCAACACCCGCATGGATGAAGTTATTGAGCGGCTAAGTGGCTTAGTCTTCGAGCTGGAGGATGTCGGCTCGGTGCTCATTGATTTGGCAGAAGAAACCGAGTTTGACGAAGAACGCATCGCTGAAGTGCAGGATCGATTGTCGGTGATCTACAAACTACAGCAAAAGCACACCGTCAACAGTGTGGAGGAACTTCTCGAAATCCAGGAGGACTACGGGAGTCGAGTTCGTTCGCACACGCAGATCGACAGGGGCATTAACTCATTGGAGCAGAGTCTGGCCACGCAACTTCGTGTCCTCAAAGAGCGGGCGCTCCAACTGAGGGAGCGCCGCAAAGCTGTTGCCCCAGACTTCCTTGCGCGTATACATGAGCGCCTGGGCAAACTGAGCATGGCAAATGCACAGCTCGAGATTCGCTTTGACGATCTCGAAGAGCCTGCTGCCACCGGAATGGACGATGTTGAATACCTGTTCAGTGCCAACAAAGGCTCGAAGTTGCAGGCCATCAAGGGAGTGGCAAGTGGTGGTGAGTTGAGTCGCTTGACGCTGGTAACCAAGAGTTTGGTGGCGTCGAGCATTCCGCTGCCAACGCTGATTTTTGATGAAATTGATTCAGGAGTAAGTGGTGATGTGGCTTTGCGAATGGGTGAAATACTACACGAATTGTCTGCCGAGCATCAAGTGGTGACCATTACTCATTCGCCGCAGGTGGCGAGTAAAGCCGATAAGCATTATTACGTCTACAAAGAAGATGTCGGCAAGCGTACTGCCACACGGGTACGTGAGCTCGACAAGAATGATCGGGTGCTGGCGATAGCTGTCATGCTGAGCAGCGACCCTCCGAGTAAACCGGCAATCGCCAATGCGAAAGGTTTGCTTGCTTCCGCCCGCACCTAGGGGCCCAGCAGCCTCCGGAGAGTGGTACATTGGCCCGCTACAGCTAAATTTCGACCATGACCCCTCAACTTTTAGCCGGCAAGTGCGGCGTAATTTTCGGAGCGCTCGACGAGCGGAGTATTGCCTGGCAAGTAGCAGAAGCCGCCGTGGCTGCTGGTGCTAAGATTGTACTGACCAATGCGCCGGTGGCCATGCGCATGGGTACGCTCCAGGAACTCGGAGAAAAGCTCGATGCACCTGTAATCGCTGCCGATGCGACGAGCAATGAGGACATTGAGCAGCTCTTTGATCAGGCCCGCCAACACTTCTCCGGCAAGTTCGACTTCGTGCTGCACTCCATCGGCATGTCGCTCAACGTGCGCAAGAAAAAAGAGTACACCGATCTCAAGCACGACTGGATGATGAAGACGCTGGATATTTCAGCGATCTCCTTTCACCGCATGATGCAGACACTCTATACAGGCGAGCATATGAAGGAGTGGGGGAGTATCCTGGCGCTCAGCTACATCGCTGCTCAACGTACCTTCCCCGACTACAGCGAAATGGCAGATGCAAAGGCCCTACTAGAAAGTTTTGCTCGCAGCTTTGGCTATCACTTTGGGATGCGCGATAAGGTTCGTGTCAATACCGTGAGTCAGTCGCCCACGGTGACAACCGCGGGTTCGGGAGTTAAAGGCTTTGATGATTTCTTCGGCTATGCCGACAAGATGAGTCCGCTTGGAAATGCTTCGGGAGCAGCTTGTGCACAGTACTGTGTGTCCTTGTTTAGTGATAACACGAAATACGTTACGATGCAGAATCTCTACCACGACGGTGGCTTTAGCTCAATGGGTATGAGTCCTGCGCTGCTGGAGGCAGTGTAATTGTCTCCTAGCGCCCACAATAGCTGGCCTTAGTGACTCAGGCTTGCACTTGTGCTCTGCTGCCAAGGAGAGCGCTAAAGTCGGATACTTGTGCAGGTGGTGCTGGGTAAAAAAAGAACCCTGTCGCGGATTGCGACAGGGCCCCGAATTCCCAGAAGTGAATCTTAGTTAGCTTTTATGGGTGCAAGATGCGGATATCTTTTCAAACCTGCATCAAGCGGTAGAGAATGCTACGATCAAGAAGCCAAGTTGTAGCTCACGAAAGTGGGCCAAGCCCGAAAGCTCAGCCCATCCAATGTCCCAGAAGTGATTCTTGAGTACGGGGTGCTTCTTTCGACGCTGCAAAGATGAATCTACCGTCCTAAATGTAACAATGATCGCCATCACGACCGGCGCTGAACTTGGTCAAATATCATTCTGCGGAAGCTTGCGCAAAAACAAATCAGATTGCCTACATTTGCAGCCGTTTTCAACAACGGTTGAGTACTATGGAGCCGCACTCCACATTTGACATCCCTCTCGACACGCTCACACAGGGCGTTCATGACTATCACTACCAACTCGACGATGAGTTTTTTGCAGCATTCGAGTCCGACCTCGTAGAGGCTGGCGAATTCGACGTGCAGCTAGAGGTAGAACGCATTCGCAACCAGTTTAATTTGACTGTACGGGTACAGGGACATGCATCCGTAGCATGTGACCGCTGCCTCGAAACCTTTGCGCTACCGCTCGATGCTGAAGACGAACTACTCGTGAAGTTTGATGCCGAACGTGCACGTGAAGAGGAGACGGTCATTTACGTTCCGTTCGGTACCGAACGTCTTAACGTAGCTAAGATCATCTACGATGTCATTGGTCTTTCGCTGCCCATGAGCAAGGTGCACGAAGATGCCGCGTTAGAGTGCGACCCCACCATGATCAAGTACCTCGTGCCAGAGTCTGGCGAAGAGGCAACTGAAGACACCACCACAGAAATAACCGAAGATTCGCCCTGGAGAGCGCTCCGTGGCCTCGAATCCAACGACAACTAAAACCAATGGCACATCCCAAGAGCCGCATCTCCAAGATGCGTAAGCGCAAGCGCCGCACTCACTATAAAGCAGAGCCACCAACCCTGACGCGTTGCCCTGCGACTGGTGATATGCACCGCCGACATGTAGCGCACAAGGACGCGCAAGGCAACCTCTACTACAGAGGGAAAATTCTGGTGCCAGCACCCGAAGCTTAGCATCTTCTAGCGCGCATGGATGAGCATAGGCTGCACGCATGAGCGTAGCGGCCTCTACTCATTAACAGCCTAATCTGAAGATGAAATCGTTCTGCACAAAGGGCTGTTGCTAGCCGCCTGACACAAGCTGGCCAGACTAATACACTCCGACAAAAGGCTTGCCCCAGGGAGATAGCTGCTGCATGTAGTGCCAGCCATAAAATGGAGCCTGAGTCGTAGTATCGCAGCTATGAAGACGATTTTCACAGAAAAGGCTCCCGCTCCCGTCGGACCGTACTC
Organism: Saprospiraceae bacterium; assembly: GCA_965213735.1. Classification (GTDB taxonomy): domain Bacteria; phylum Bacteroidota; class Bacteroidia; order Chitinophagales; family Saprospiraceae; genus CALDTK01. The sequence continues at coordinate 1,539,465 of CBDCAB010000006.1, read as the reverse complement.
TCAAGCTAAGGTGCATGCAGGGATACTCTACTGCAGCGGGCAAATAGCGATTCATCCCGCGTCTGGTCAGCTTGTTCTTGATACCATTGAAGCGGAGACACAGCAGGTACTCGATAATCTCGATGCCGTCCTCACCCGCGCGGGCACCTCTAAGCGCAACGTCATCAAGTGTAGCGTCTTTGTAGCAGACATCACGCAGTTCGACCGAATAAATGTGGTCTATCAGCGCTATTTCGGTCTACAAGACGCCCCTGCTCGCGAACTAGTGCAGGTAGCCAAACTGCCCAAAGGAGTTAATATTGAAATTAGTGCTATCGCTGCCTTACCTACCTAATCCCAGCTCATGAAAACCGTCCTTTCCTGTATTCAGCCCACCGGAGACATGCACTTCGGCAATTACTTCGGTGCCATCCAGAATTGGGTAAAGCTGCAACAGGATTATACCTGCTACTTCGGGGTGGTCGATTTTCACGCGATCACCATGCCGTACAAGCCGGCGAAGCTGAGGGAGAATACATGGGAAATTCTCTTCAACCTCATTGCTGCAGGCGTGAAAGTAGATAATCTCTTCATCCAAAGCTTGGTGCCCGAGCACGCTGAATTGGGCTGGATACTTAATTGTTTTGCCAGCTACGGCCAGTTGACTCGGATGACGCAGTTCAAGGATAAGAGTTTGCAAAGCTCGCAGACTGCAGAGGACAACTTCGTGAGCGTCGGGCTATTTGATTATCCCGTGCTGCAAGCCGCAGATATCCTCATTTATCGAGCTGACTATGTGCCAGTAGGTAAGGATCAAGAGCAACACCTCGAGCTGACACGGAATATCGCTCAGCGCTTCAATGCGCAAGTGGGCAAGGAATACTTTGTCGCCCCAGAAAGTTTGTACAGCCCCACGCCCAAAGTAGCCTCGACGGCCGATCCTACTCGAAAAATGGGCAAATCTCTCGGGCCGAAGCATTACATAAATGTCTTTGCCGAGGAAGCCCAAATACGTAAGCAAATACGCTCGGCAGTAACAGATGCAGGTGACACACCAGCAGGGCAGCTAAGTCCAGGCGTAGACAACCTCCTGAGTCTACTCGCAGCAGCGGGCGAGCCAGCGCAGTCAGCTGCTATGCGAGAAGATGCCTTAGCGGCTAAGCTCCAGTACGTGCAGCTCAAGGATGCTACCGCCGATGCGCTCGTGGCTGTGAGCAGTCAACTGCGCGATGCCAAGCGCGACGTACTTGCCGACAAAAACGCTATTAAAACTCAACTTAAAGATTCGAGTGCTGCCATCCGGCAACGCGCCCAGCAAACGCTGCGGGAAGTGAAGGATCTTGCCGGACTCAACAATCCACGCTAGCTACATGAAGATTATCTGCATCGGTCGCAACTACTCCGACCACGCCAAAGAGCTCGGCAATGAAGCCCCCGCAGAGCCAATCATATTTATGAAGCCGGCGAGTTCAATGCTCATCGACAACAAGCCATTTTTCATTCCGGATTTTACATCTGACGTTCACTACGAACTCGAACTGGTCATCAAGATCAGCAAGAATGGCAAGGCAATCGAAGAGCAGTTTGCTTCACGGTATTACGATCAGATAGGTTTGGGTATTGATTTTACTGCTCGCGATGTCCAGCAAGAGCTGAAGGCTAAAGGCTTACCCTGGGAAAAAGCCAAGGGTTTTGACGGAAGTGCCGTAGTGAGCCAATTTCAGCCCCTCACCGAGAGCAATTACGAATTCTCGCTGCTCCGCAATGGCAAACAGGTGCAGCATGGCCATAGCCGCGACATGATCTTTAGCTTCGATAGGCTAGTGGCAGACGTGAGCCGCTACTTCAAGCTTACTCTTGGCGACCTCATCTTTACGGGAACGCCAGCCGGAGTAGGCAAAGTCGAGGTGGGTGATAGGCTTCAGGCACGGCTCGGTGAGCAGGAGCTTATCGACATGAGAGTTAAATAGAGCTTTCTACATTTGCCGCCCACTCAGCACAGCCCAAACCCCTTATGTCATACCTCTTTACTTCTGAAAGCGTCAGCGAAGGTCATCCAGATAAGATCTCCGACCAAATAAGTGATGCCCTGCTCGACGCCTTTTTAGCCGGAGATGCTAAATCGCGCGTTGCCTGCGAGACCTTCTGCACCACAGGACTCGTGGTGGTGGGCGGTGAGGTAACAACTGAAACCTACGTTGACATTCCCAAGGTGGTGCGCGAAACCATTCGCCGCATCGGCTACATCGACCCTACGCTGCGCTTTGATGCCGACAGCTGTGGGGTGCTCAATGCAATTCACGAGCAGAGCCAAGACATCAACCAGGGTGTTGATCGCAAAGGTGAAAATGAGGAGCAAGGTGCTGGCGATCAGGGGATGATGTTTGGCTATGCCACCAACGAGACGGCCAACTTTATGCCGCTCGCCCTCGACATCAGCCACAAGCTGCTCATCGAACTTGCTAAGCTCCGCCGCGAAGGCAAAAGTGGCGTGATGAACTACCTGCGGCCAGATGCCAAAAGCCAGGTAACGATCGAGTATTCAGATGATCATGTGCCGCAGCGTATCACGACGATTGTGGTGTCGACACAGCACGATGAATTCGATGACGACGATGAGGCGATGCTGAAGCGCATCAAAGCCGACGTAAAAAATCACCTCATACCGCGCGTAAAAGCGCTCTACCCCAAGCTGGAGTCGCTCTTCGACAATGACATCATTTACCACGTCAATCCCACCGGCAAATTCGTCATCGGCGGCCCTCACGGAGATGCAGGTTTAACGGGTCGTAAAATTATCGTCGACACCTACGGAGGTAAGGGCGCACACGGAGGAGGAGCTTTTTCGGGCAAAGACTCAAGTAAGGTCGACCGTTCGGCGGCATATGCCACGCGGCACATCGCGAAAAATCTCGTCGCTGCCGGGCTTTGCGATCAGGTGCTGGTGCAAGTAGCCTATGCCATTGGCGTTGCTGATCCTGTTGGCATCTTCGTCGATACCTATGGCACGTCCAAGGTCAAACTTAGCGATGGCCAAATCGCGCAGAAGGTTCAGCAGATATTTGATATGAAGCCTGCCGCCATCATTAAGCGTTTTGGCTTGACCAATCCCATCTTCTCACCTACTGCAGCCTATGGGCACTTTGGTCGCAAAGCTGAAAAAGTCACCTATGATGGCAAGAGCTACGACGGCTTCACCTGGGAGCGCCTCGACCGTGTGGAGGATGTGAAGGCGGTCTTTAACCTCAATTAGCACATCCACCCACGCCTAAAGCCCCTTAATGTGAATGCTAAGGGCACCGCACTCGCGGCTAGGAGCGGAATAATCAGCTTTGAAACGGTACTCCTGCGCTTTCTCAATCGCAAGGCGCACCAAATCAGTATCGGTAATCGAAGAACGCTCTTCGTTCCACTTCACGCCGATGACACGACCGCGCTGGTTGATGCAGATGTTGAGTACCACAGAACCATTTTGCTTGATGACCTCATCGAGAGAAGGACGGTAAACGACCTGGCGCACCAGAATGCCATCACCTTCAAGCGCACTGCCAATGGGGCTCTTGCCTGAGCCTTCATCACTTACAGTTGCTCCATCGCCTTTCTCAGGACTTCCCGTAGCATCACCACTCGCATTGGCGTCACCATCCTTGTCTTTGGTGCTCGCTGGCGGACCTGGATCTGGCGCGGGCACGTCGACAACTACGGGAGCAGGGGTAGGATCAGGAGTCAGCACTGGCTCGGGCTCCGGATCGGGCACTGGCGGGGCAGGCACATCAACAACTGGTGGTAGTGGACTTGGTGCGTTGAGAATAGGCGGTGCGGGCCTGCTCGGCAGCGCAGGCGCGGCAGGATTCTTAGGCGCAGCTTTACGCTCGGTAATTTCCCGGGTCACATTATTACGCACGCGCTTTTCCGCATTTGCTGCAGCGGCACTTTGCTCAGTAAAATCGAATTCGACTACTGTCTCATAGCTTTGTGGCTCGGGGGTTTCGCTGGTGAGAAAAGGATAAATACACAGGGCAAGTACGGCGCTGTGGAGGATGATAGCGAGCACGAGGCCTTTTCTCTGGTTGCGGCGATCTTTGGTGGTACGTGTCATGATACTGGCGTTGAAACACTCACTGAGCGTTGATACACACAAATATGTGACTCAAGCTCAGGGCATACTTGTATAGCCAGGTTAAATGCGACTTACCGTGGCGTTAAGGTGGGCTATGGCGCCTGCCTGTCAGGTGTGCACAACTAGCACTCCGACACGGATGTTAGGGCTAGCGCGCTGTTTAATTTTGCGCTCGTTTTTCAATGCTAGCTATGAGCAACCCTTTCCAAGCCTTCTCCCGCCGCCACCTCGGTCCTTCAGAATCAGAAATAGCTGATATGCTCTCCACACTCGGTGTGGAATCAATCGATCAGCTCATCGATGAGACAGTACCGACTGCTATTCGACGTCAACGTGCCTTGGCCGTGCCGACAGCGATGACCGAGCGGGAATATTTGGATTTTCTACCCACTGTTGCTGCCAAAAACCGCCCCGACATAAAGTCCTTCATCGGCCTTGGCTACTACGGCACCATCACTCCGAGTGCTATTGCGCGCAACATCTTTCACAATCCCGGTTGGTACACGCAGTACACGCCCTACCAGGCTGAGATAGCTCAGGGTAGACTCGAAGCGTTGCTCAACTTTCAAACCGTAGTTGCAGAGCTCACAGACTTGCCCATTGCTAATGCCAGCCTGCTGGATGAAGCCACCGCTGCAGCCGAGGCGATGAGTATGTTTTTCGCACAGAAAGCCAAACGTGCCAAGGCAGGTAAAGGAGCCGCCAATGTTTTCCTCGTCAGTGAGCAGGTGCACCCACAAACGCTAGCAGTGCTGCAAACCCGCTCAGAACCCATAGGTATCGAGCTGCGTGTAGCTGCCATCGAAGATTTCAGTTTTGGCGATGAGGTATTCGGTATGCTGCTCCAGTATCCAGGCACCGACGGAGAAGTTGTAGACTATGCCAAGCTCGTAGAGCAAGCGAAAGCGGCCGAAGTTTATACTTGTGTTGCTACCGACCTGCTCGCGCTGTGCATGCTCAAAGCACCTGGCACCTGGGGCGTGGATTGTGCAGTCGGCAATTCTCAGCGCTTTGGTGTGCCGCTCGGTTACGGCGGACCTCATGCTGCGTTTTTTGCTACCACAGATGAGTTTCGGCGCCTCCTACCCGGACGCATTATTGGCATTAGTGAAGATGCGCAGGGCAATCCCGCTATGCGGATGGCGCTCCAAACGCGCGAGCAGCACATCCGTCGCGAAAAGGCGACCAGCAATATCTGCACGGCGCAGGCGCTGTTGGCAATTATGGCCGGCATGTACGCGGTTTATCACGGTCCTCAGGGCCTGCGCGACATCGCCGAGCGCGTGCATGCTCGCACGCAGCAGCTGGCTTTGCTGTTGAGTCAGCTCGGTTTCACCAACGAGTCTGCCTACTTCTTTGACACGCTGCGCTTTAAAGTTACCGATGCGCAGCGTACGGCCCTCAAGCAGGTTTTTAGCGAAAGCTATAACCTTCTCTACGAACCGACTTCAGGTGATGACTATGTGCAGATAAGCCTCGATGAGACAGTGACAGAACAGGATATAAGCAATCTCGCTCTTGGCTTTGCAGCTGTAGTTGAGGCAGATTTTCAAGAGATTCCAGCTTTCGCCAAAACTCCAAATGTGCCAGCCAGTCTGCTACGGGATGTCGACTTCCTGAGCAACGAGGTATTTAGTGCCCACCAGACGGAGACAAAACTGATGCGCTACATCAAGCGCCTCGAGAACAAGGACTTGTCGCTAACGCACTCTATGATTGCGCTCGGCTCGTGCACCATGAAACTCAATGCTGCCACCGAGTTGATGCCTGTCAGCTGGCCAGCATTCGCCGACATGCATCCCTTTGCTCCTGTTGAACAAGCTGCTGGCTATGCCCAAATTTTTGAGGAGCTAGAGGCTTACCTCGCCGACATCTGCGACATGGCCGCTACTTCTCTGCAGCCAAACAGTGGAGCCCAGGGTGAGTACGCTGGCCTCACGACCATCCGCGCCTACCACTTAGCCAATGGCGATACTGAGCGTACGGTGGCGCTGATTCCCGAGTCTGCACACGGTACCAATCCCGCCTCTGCAGTGATGGCAGGCATGGAAGTCGTCGTGGTGAAAAGTGATGAAGCAGGCAATATCGACCGTATTGATCTGGCCGCCAAAGCCACCGAGCACGCGGATCGTCTTGCTGCGCTGATGGTGACTTACCCAAGCACCTATGGCGTCTTCGAAACAGAAATTAAGCAGATCTGCAAGCTTATCCACGAAAAAGGAGGCCTCGTCTACATGGACGGCGCCAACATGAATGCGCAGGTGGGGCTCACCAGCCCTGGCATCATTGGTGCTGACGTGTGCCACCTCAACCTGCATAAAACCTTCGCCATCCCCCATGGTGGCGGCGGCCCAGGGATGGGGCCCATCTGCGTCAACGAGCGCCTTGCTCCCTTTCTGCCAGGCCACCCGCTGGTGCCGACAGGAGGTGAAGAAGCGACCACTCCCGTCTCAGCTACCCCGTACGGATCGGCAAGTATCCTACTCATCAGCTACGCTTACATCCGGCTGCTCGGCCCGCGTGGACTCACCAAAGCAAGTCGCTACGCCATTCTCAACGCCAACTACATCGCAAAGCGGCTCGAAGGCCATTACGACATCCTTTTCCAGGGAGCAAAGGGCTGGTCGGCCCACGAGTTGATCGTTGACTTACGTCCATTCAAGAGCGTGGCGAGTGCTGAAGATGTGGCCAAACGTCTTATCGACTACAGCTTTCATGCCCCCACCTTGAGCTGGCCAGTGGCTGGCACGATGATGATCGAGCCTACTGAGAGCGAAGGCAAAGAAGAACTCGACAGGTTTTGCGATGCGATGATTGCCATACGCGCAGAGATGGATGCTGTAGCAAGAGGCGATGCTGATGCCGAAGACAATGTGCTCGTGAATGCACCGCACACGCTCGCGATGGTCACCGCTAATGAGTGGTCGCATAAATATACCCGTGAGCAGGCTGCTTATCCGCTCGACTACCTGCGTGGTGGCCGGAAGTTTTGGCCAAGTGTGGCGCGGGTAAATCAAGCTAAAGGCGACCGCAACCTCATCTGCACCTGCCCAGATGTGCGCAGCTATATGTAATTAGAGAAGGTCATTTTCCTCCATCCAGTCCTCGTCAAAAATCTTGTCGAAGTACTTGTTGCCATGATCGCTCATAAGCGCCACTACCACTGCATTGGCAGGAAGTTCGGTGGCCATGAGCCTGATGGCAGCAAGTACGGCACCCGATGAAAAGCCCACGAGCACACCTTCGGTTTTCGCGAGTTCACGGGCTTCGTAGGCTGCTTCGCGGTCACCAATCTTGACCATCGTGTCGATGCAGTCAAAGTCGACATTATCTGGGATGATGTTCTTGCCTACTCCTTCGAGGAGGTAGGGATAAATTTCGCTGTCGTCGAATTCGCGCGTTTCGTGATACTTCGTGAGGACGGAGCCATAGGCGTCGACGCCAACGATCTGCACGCGCGGATTCTGCTCTTTGAGGTATTTGCCGCTACCGCTCACGGTGCCACCGGTACCTACAGGTGCGAAGAAATGGCTGAGGCTACCACCACTTTGACTCCAGATTTCAGGTCCGGTTGTGAGGTAGTGCGCCATTGAGTTGCCCGGGTGGAAATATTGGTTGATGTACACCGAGTTTGGTGTTTGCCGGTGTAAGGCTTTGGCGCGCTCGTAGTAGGAAGTAGGGTCTTCCGCGGCTACGTTGCTTGGGCAAATTTCCACTGAGGCACCGAGTGCTCGCAGTGCCACCAGCTTGCTTTTGGAAATTTTGTCATTGGTGCAAAGGACGCAGCGGTATCCGCGCACGGCGCAAATCATGGCGAGGGCGTAGCCGGTGTTGCCGCTGGTGGTTTCGATGACAGTACCTCCCGGGCGCAGCTTGCCTGCCAGCTCCATGGCATCTACCATGCTGAGGGCAATTCTATCCTTGGCGGAGTGACCAGGATTGGCACCCTCTAGTTTCGCTAGCACTTGTATGCCTACGCTTTCGCTAAAACGACGCAAGCGCACCAGCGGAGTGTCGCCAATACAGTCGAGGATACTCTCATGAATCTGTATGGCCGGCAAAAGATCTGTCTGCATACCTGAAGACGAAAGTAGCGAAGCGAACGAAATAGCTATACTGTTGAGTGTCAACACCAGCCGCTAGATCTTTGCAGGTAGTACGGCGTACACTGAGCCGAGATAGCCAACCGCAGCTAAGATTCTACTGTTACCTTGGCTACTCAACACATTAGCTGCGCTCTTAAATGGGAAAAAAATCGAGATGTGATGTCAAGTACAAAGCGCGCTTGGTGCTTTACGATCGTGGACGTATTTTGCTGTTGCGCCAGACGCGTGGCAACGGTGGCAACTACACCCTCGTCGGTGGCACCGTCGAAGTAGGCGAGTTTGCTCGCGAAGCCCTCATCCGCGAAACCCGCGAGGAAGCCAACATTCAGATCGCAGCATCTGACCTCACGCTGGTGCACGTGCTCCACAAGCGCAGCAAAGGCAACCACCGCATCAACCTCTACTTCAAAGCCTCCAAGTACCGCGGCATCGTCCAAAACTTGGAGGATCACAAGTTCAAAGCCGCACAGTGGTTTCCAATCAATAAGCTGCCGAGCAACGTGACTGCCACAGTCAAGCAAGCCCTTAATGCCTACCGGAGTGGCAAACTCTACAGCGAGCAAAAGAAGTAGGGGCTAATAGTACAGCCACCGCCACTCGAGTCCGTCTTTTTCGGCAAGGAGCAGCGCTGGAGCGGGAAACTTGATGTGGTTGAGCAGGTGTAGGGCTGTCTTGAGCACGGGGTGTTTAGCTGGAATTCGCTCAAAATCTACATCGAGCGAAAGGATATACTCGCGCTGGCGCGGAGCCAATTCATTGACTGTGTAGGTCTCGTTGCCTACGCGCCAGATATTGCCATAGGCGCCAAACACGTTGCGCACGCTGTAGCCCGCAGCCACATTGAGCCACGGTAGTTTGGCTTGCTTGCCAAGGAGTACAGCAGGATTGGCGGTGAGCCAAATGGTTTGGCCATTATAGTCCTTAATGAAGCGCTCCCAGGGTGTGTCGCCGTACAGTTCGCGGCCGCGGTAGGCTAGGGTAGAGGTGGCGCCTCCCTCCCGGCGAGCGGGCACGGGCGCAGTGGAGTAGCCTGGATTGTAGGAAGACAATTTGACGTTGATGCGCTGCTCCTCCCAGGCCAGCTCTTGTGCTGCAAAGACTACGACGCCGGTGCCATTCATGGCTACGTCTGTCCAGGAAAATCCCCATTGCTGGCTAAACCCGTCCATCACTTCCACCGTCGTTTGCAGCAGCGTACTCGTGCCAGCGCCCAGCAGCAGTGCTTTATTGCGTGAAGCACCCGCCCAGCGCAGACCTTGATAGCCCCAACGTGTATAGTGGTAGGCGGTATAGGCGTGGCCGAGTTTGTCCATGTCGAGCCACTCGCCGTTATCGTTGAAGGTGCGAAACTTGCCGGTCGGGTAGTCCTTGTACCACGCTTCCCAAAGGCCAATAGCAAAGCCTGTATAAATAGTGGTGGCCGCTCCGACTCCTATCCAAAAGCGGCGCGGATGAAACTCTGTCGCAGGCGTCAGAAAATTACCTACCGGTCCGTACTCCTGCTGCGCTAGGCTATCTACTCTGTCTAGGCTAGTGTCTTGCGTTTGTACTTGCGCGAGGCAGCTTACGCCAAAACTCAACACGATGAGTAGGGCGAGCACTGCTTTAGGCACAGCAAGTAAACGAAAAGCCATAGGCACCAAAACTAGAGAGGCTCCAGCGCAAACGCACTGAAGCCTCCTTTAGGTGTTAGCTGAGGGTCGGATTAGGCCTTGCCTCCATCGAGTTGATCTTGCAGATCGGAGAGCTCGTCCCATTTGCCATCACGAGCGAGTGCTGCTTGTTGTGCCCAAGTGCCAGGGTCGTGAGTTTGGTAGCCAGGACCTGCATTATCGAGAATCTCCTGTATTCTCTCTGTAGGAGCGTCTGCGAGTTCGGCGTAGGTGAGCAAACCACCTTCGTGCAGCAGACTGGCAATTTTCGGTCCGATGCCTTCGATTTTCTTGTAGTCGTCTTGCTGAGTAACTGCATCGATGGGGGTAGCGACCTTTTGCTCAACCTCCTCGTCTGGAGTCGAGATTTTGTTGAGGTTGGTACCGGGATTGGTTACGCTATCGCGAGGCAGTTCGGCATCGGTATGTTCGACTTCAGCGGCGACTGCTTCGGGAGCAGGTAGTGGGCTTGGGCTGGGCTTGACTTGCTCGGCTTTGCCTTGTTTGACTTGTGCTGCTGCTTCTTTGCTACCGATCACGGAGCGGCGGCTGCTAGCGAGGTCTGCATCGGCTGGGCGGATCGACACGTAGGTGCGATCGCCACGGCGGCGGCGGAACACGACTTCGCCATCTACGGCGGCGTGCAGGGTGTAATCGCGACCCATGTACACGTTGTCGCCGGGGTGAAATTTGGTACCGCGCTGGCGAACGATAATGTTGCCTGCGATTGCGGCCTGACCTCCGAAGAGTTTAACGCCGAGGTATTTGGGATTGCTGTCGCGCCCGTTGTCTGTGGAGCCTACACCTTTCTTGTGAGCCATGACTAGAGTGTTGTGGAGTTAGAGGGAGGGTTTAGCTCGCGATCGAGTCGATGGTGATGCGCGAAAAGGATTGGCGGTGGCCATTTTTGCGGCGATAGCCTTTGCGCCGTTTCTTTTTGAAGACGATCACCTTGTCACCGCGGACGTGTCCTTTAACGGTGGCATTGATGCTGGCGCCAGATACGGTGGGAGTACCGATGGATGGATCGCCACTGTCCGGGGCGATGAGGTGGATCTGGTCGAAGGTGACCTGATCTCCTGCTTCGGCATCGAGCTGGTGAACGTAAAGCTCCTGGCCTTCCGTCACTTTAAACTGCTGACCAGCGATGGTTACGATAGCAAACATGTGAGTAAGATTGTGAAAACGGGCGCAAAGATACCCTTTTGCTTCGGCTATACAAGTTGTGTATGGAGTGCGCCAAGTGAAGTTTTGCCTTGAGCTAAATCAACTCTTGCAGGCGGAAGGAGACTTCAAAAAACTGTTGGACACTTCCCTGGACTGTGGACCTGGTGCAAAGAACGGTGATTTTACGGCCCACTTTACGTCTCAATTTTCGTCGGATGCCTTCGATGCCGAGCAGGCCTGCGCTAATGCCGTTGACCCGCAGCAATTGGTCGCCCGAACGTATACCTGCCTGCCAAGCTGGCGAGTCGGAGTTGACGAATTGCACCCGAATACCTCCTCCTTTAGCTGCATCGCTCACGAGTTTTAGCCCAGAGCGGTCGTAAGGGTGCGGTCGATTGAGTTTGCGCTGCTGTTTGAGGTGAAGTGTGCTGGCAGGCATGTCTAGAATGACGTGAAAGCGATCAAGTATGCGGTTGCCAATAAGTCCATTGCGGCTGGGAATCACTCTACTGTGGATGCTATCCTGCAGCAGTTGAAAGTGCGTGATGACGCGGGTGAAATTGTAGCTGCCTACAGATAAGGTGTCGCTTCTGCCGACGTAGCCAAACAGCTTGCCACCGAGTCCAAGGCCGATATCGCCCACCACGAGCCGAGGCGGGTAAATCGAGCTGTCGGCGCGGGAAGTGTTAATGAGTAAGGCGAGCGAAGCACCTGTATCGATGAGGAGCTGGAGTGAATCCTGGTGTTCGGCATGAATGGAGGCAGCAGCGTGTATGTAGGCTTTGCCCTCGACTACTGTAAGCGGCACGGATGTATAACCCCGTAGCTGTTGCGGGCGGGGGCTGGCACCGAGCAAAATTTGCTGACGGCGATAATCAATTGTAATGGCGTAAGCACCGAAGGCGCCGATGCCGAGAATGCCGTAAACTTTTTGACCAGTCAGTTCCGCCAGGTTGAGTACATCGTCATCGAGGATTATGAGTGACTGCGAGCGAATTTCGAGATCAGCGATATGTATGGTGGTCCTGCGCAATAGCCGCCCAGACAAGCTCACGGAAAGGTCGGAGCCTACGAGTTTAATTTTTTCTGCTGGCTCTCGCCGCAGGAGTGGAAGCAGGGTATTGTCTGTAAGGATGGTGTGTTTGGAGCCGGTATCGAAGATGAACTTGAGGGGCAGCACCCCATCTAGATTGAGGTCGACCACGAGAAAGCCAGCGCTGTATTCAAATGGGATCACTTTCGGTCGGCTAAGGCTGCGCGCCTCGGCATCGCCTTCTACTATGCCCAGCATAAGGAGGGGAAGCACAGTAAGCAGTACAAGCTTTAGTACAGGGCTAGCTGCAGGCGCTATGACTTTGGTTAGCTGTGCCACTGGACAGGGGAGTAGGACGAAGAATGTGGAGAATTTGTTCAGTATGGCAAAAAATTACTTGTATGGAGGCGGAAGGTTAAGAATTTTCGCATGCTTCTTCTTGGTAATGCGAACAAAATGCAACACATTCGCAACAACGAGGCGCTTTGTTTCTTGAAGCATTGACAAGTTCACAATTTGACAACAACAACTACTCTCCTTATGAAACTACGATTTGCAGCTGTTGCCCGCTATACGTGGGTGATGGCTCTGCTAGTTGGTAGTGCCACTTTTGCACTGGCCCAAACTACCATCAGTGGAACGATCACAGATGCCGAAACCGATGAGCCACTCATTGGGGCAAATATTTTGATTGTCGGTACCAGCACAGGTACTGTCACGGATTACAACGGCGATTTTCAGCTGCTTGTACCGGCGGAGGCTGAGCAACTTCGCATTTCCTACACGGGCTATGCCACGCAGACTATTCCTGTGGTTGCTGGTCAGACCACCTACAATTTGGAGTTGGGTGCTGGCGAGTTACTGGAGGAGGTAGTGGTGATTGGGTATGGGTCTGAAACACAATCCGAGGTTACCAGTGCCGTCACCTCTGTCAAGGAGGAAGATTTCAACCAAGGTGTGGTCAACAACCCCACTCAGCTAGTGCAGGGTAAGGTGGCTGGACTGCAGATTGCTCAACCAGGAGGTGATCCGAACGCGAATCCTACTATCCGTCTGCGTGGACTCTCTACTTTGGGAGCTAATACCGAGCCGCTAATCATCATAGACGGTGTCATTGGTGCCTCTCTCAATACTGTTGATCCGAGCGATATTGCATCTATCGATGTGCTCAAGGATGGTTCTGCAGCTGCTATTTACGGTACGCGAGCTGGCTCGGGAGTAATAATTGTTACCACTAAGCAAGGTCGAGCTGGTGATGCTTCGATAAACTATCGCGTACAGGGTGGAGTTGAGAATCTCGCCAGAGGCATCCAAATTGCCAGTGCTGAAGAATTCATCAGTATTCGAGGTTTTGATACGGATGGCAACCTCATCGATGCCGACAGTGATGGAATCGCCGATGTTGACTTTGGTGCTCGCAATGACTATGTCGACCAGCTGACTCGAACTGCATTTTCACAAGTGCATAACCTGAGTTTTACAGGAGGCGCTGGTAACGGAGGCTACCGCGCTTCAATTAACTACCGTGATGTTGAAGGTGTAGCCATTAATACTGGCTTCGAGCAACTCAATGGCCGTCTCAACGTCAACCAATCTGCCCTCGATGATTTGGTGAAGTTTGACTTAACTGCTTCTCTTACTAGTCGCGACGCCGATTACTCTTTTACAGAAGCCTTTCGGTACGCCGCTATCTTTAACCCGACGCTGCCAGTCCGGGTCAATGAACCCGATGGGCCTAGCGACAACGGCTACCAAGTGTTAGGAGGTTACACCCAGATCGATCAGTTCGATTATATAAATCCAATAGCGCTGGTTGAGCAGAATTCAAATGTTGGCGTAATCCGTGATGCGCTGATTAGTGGCCGCGTTACCGTGAGTCCCGTCAACAACCTAAATTTTTCAGCGCAATACGCAGTCACTACCAAAAACGAGCGCTTTGATATCTTCAATAGTAGGTTCAGTCGTGGCGGTGATGGTCAGGTAAGCGGTGTCGACCGTGGTGGTTTGTCACGACGCACCAACAACGATAGCAGGGACAACCTCTTCGAGTTGACTGGTGACTACACTTTGGAGCTAGACAACGACGTGGAGATCGACTTCCTCGCCGGTTACAGCTACCAACAATTCAACCGTGATAATAATTACACAGAAACTGGTGATTTTATTACGGACATCGGTGGTGTTAATACCAACCAATTTTCACGAGATATAACCGAGGGCCGCTCAATTATTTCAAGTGGTGGTGATCGTGCAGAGCTCGAGAGCTTTTTTGGCCGAGTTGGGTTAGATTTCGCCAACACCTATTTCCTCAAAGCAAGCATTCGTACGGATGGTTCCTCACGCTTTGGTGTGGATGAGAAGCGCGGAATTTTCCCCGCTGTATCTGGTGGCATCAACCTAGGATCCTTTGTAACCAATCCGGCGGTTAACACCTTGAAGTTGCGCGTAGGCTACGGTGTGACAGGCAACTTGCCAGCTAGCAGCCTGGGATCGCAGACGCGATACACAGTGGAACGGGCTTATCCAATCAGTGGCGATGCGTCGCAATTTAGACCTGGCGCTCGCATTGTCGAAACTGCTAACTCGGGCTTGCGCTTTGAAAAGAAGTCAGAACTCAACGTTGGCTTTGATTTAGCTTTCTTCGACTACCGCTTGACGGGTTCGGTGGATTATTTCCGCAGAAACACAGATGACTTATTGTTCAGAGCTACTGTGCCTGTAGGAGGAAGTAGCCCTAACGGTGATATCTTCTTCACCGACAATGTCCTGGCAAATCTTGATGATGTGGTTTTCCGCAACGAGGGCGTTGAGCTTGCGCTAGGCTACGAAGTGCTCAATACCGCAAATTTTAGCTACAGTCCACGCATTATAGTTTCGACAGTGAAGACAACTCTCGACTCAGTTGATGCTGATAATCCCGTTTACGAATTTTTCCCGGGACAGGGTTCAGTTCAGTTCCAAGACGCCACATCACCTGGTGCGCCTGGTCAGAATAATGCGCCTACTCAAATCATCCGCGCGGGTGAGGAAATCGGGCAGATTTATACCTACGTCTACAGCGGGGTTGGCGATGATGGTGACTACGTATTCCAGGATCTCAACGGCGACGGCACCATTGACTTCAGCTCTGGTGAATCTCCTGACAAGATGGTCGTCGGTAACGGACTTCCCGACTGGACCCTCGGCTTTGCCAATGAATTCCGTTTTGGAAATTGGAATGCTAATCTTTTTTTCCGCGGTGCCTTTGGGCACAGCTTGGCCAACATGCCTCGCAACTTCTACGAGAATACCGCACCTACCCGGGGAACTGACAACATCGTCATGACTGATCTCTTTAACCCGGAGTTGAGACCTCAAGAACTTCGTTTCAACTCGCTCTATGTAGAAAAGGCAGATTTTGTAACCCTAGACAACGCATCTATCGGGTACACCTTTCCTATGAGTGCGGGATCCCGTCTCAACAGCGTTCGTGTCGCATTAAGTGGTCAACGTCTGTTCTACATCACCAACTATACTGGAGTCGATCCAGAAGTCCGCTACGCAGACAATCGCAATCCTCTCGAACCGAACGTGCTTGCCCCAGGTATCGATCGTCGGAACAACTACTTCCGAACTCGCTCCTTCAACCTCGCACTTAACGTAGGCTTTTAACTACCAATCATGAAGATCAATCAACCATTCAACTGGCTTACTGCAGTAGCAGTCTGCTCATTTACCTTCTTCCCAGGTTGTACGGATCTGGATGAAGAACCTTTCGGCGCCTACGCTGCTGGCGAATTCGGTGAGACACCTGAAGAGTTTAGTGCTATCCTCGTTGGCGGCTACACTACGCTTTACGAGACGCTTGGCAACCACAACAGTTACTACAGCCTCCAGGAGATATCATCTGATGAGGCAGTCATCCCTACACGAGGGGCAGACTGGGGCGACGGTGGCCAATGGACGCGCGTCCATACCCATGAGTACAACCGTGATGAGCAGTCTATCAACAATGCGTGGGTAAAGCTGTACTCTTCTATCGCGACAATTAATCAGCTAATTCTACAGCTCCCGCTCATCGATGCCGACAGGGCAGAGCCTTTCGTGTTGGAGCTAAGAGGGCTGCGCGCTCTCAACTACTTCTACCTGCTCGATTTGTATGGAAATGTTCCCATCATTCGAGATTTCACATCTCTCGAGCCGCCCGCCACGTCTCCACGTGTGGAAGTCTATAACTTCGTTGTAGGTGAGCTCGAAGAGATCATACCCGCTCTACCGAATGAAGCCCTTTACGCAAGATTTACGCGACCAGTTGCTCAGTCACTTTTAGCCAAAGTTTATCTGAATGCGGATGTCTATGGTGGTGGCGAACAGTACGATCGTGTATTAACCCTCACCGATAGCATCATCAATACGGGTCTTTACTCACTCGAGGCGGAGTACTTCATCAACTTCAATGCTGACAATGCTGGCTCCAGAGAAAACATCTTTGCAATTCCCTACGATGAGTTGGATGGGCCCGGCTTTGTCCTGGGGCAAATGACGTTGCACTACGTCAGTCAAGAAACATTCAACTCCCAACAAACGCCCTGGAATGGCTATGCATCATTGCAAGAGTTCTATGATTCTTACGAGGATGAGGACCTCCGTAAAGGCGTTCCCGGAGATCAGCAAATTCGTGGTAATTTCTTGGCTGGACCTCAGTTTAAAGCTGATGGTCGTACACCAATTTTAGATCCAAGTGCTGATGATCCAGGTGGTGATCAAGTGGTCTTCACTCCCGAAATTAACGAACTAGCTCCCGGAGCATTTCGACAAGCTGGTGTACGCTTTGCTAAGTTTGAGTTTGAGCAAGGCTTCTTACCCAACCTCAACAATGACTTTCCCATCTTTCGCTATGCGGACATCCTGCTCATGAAGGCAGAAGCTCTCATCCGAATGAATGGTGATGATGACAGTGACGCGATGGACCTTGTAAATTTGGTGCGTGGACGTGCTTACGGTGAAGACGATGATGGAAATATGCTAGGTCAAATCACAGATCTGGACTTAGATGATCTGCTGGCTGAGCGTGGGCGAGAAATGTTTGCTGAGGCTTACCGGCGTCAGGATCTCATTCGTTTCGGAGAGTACAACGACGCATGGTTCGCCAAGCCCGCGAGTGATCCTAGCAAGAACATAATGCCAATTCCTGCAGCTCAACTACAGGCGAATCCTAACTTGGTGCAGAATCCAGGCTACTAAATGCCATAGCTCATCCTGAGCTTGAAGAAGCCCTGACCGTCAACTGCGGTTGGGGCTTTTTCTTTGTGTTGCACCCCTCAACTCCAAACGAGTACCTTGCCTAGCTATAAGAAGCTCCTTTTCGCCATGTGCTTGCTAGCCAAGGGGTTGATTGGCTGCACTAGCGGTGAGGATGCAGCGGGTACTCGCTTCCAGCTGCTCGACAAAATACACACGGGCATTGACTTTCAGAATAGCCTTGCGTATACCGAAGAAATAAACCCATACACGTATAAATCTTTTTATAATGGAGCAGGTGTAGGTTTAGGAGATTTAAATAATGATGGTTTAGTAGATTGCGTTTTTGCAGGCAATTTGGTAGCCAATAAAGTTTATCTGAACGAGGGGGATTTTCTGTTTAAAGAGATTACTTCCAGCAGCGGCTTAGATGGCGGCGGAGGATGGACTACAGGAGTTGCGCTTGCAGATGTTAATGGTGATGGTCGCTTAGATGTCTATCTTTCCAAGTCCGGTCCTCCTGATCTTCCTAACAGACGGAACGAATTACGGATCAACCAAGGGGATGGTACTTTTGTCGACATCGCAGCAGAAGCTGGTGTTGATAATTTAGGATTCGCAGTTCAGGCAGCCTTTTTCGATTATGATCTGGATGGTGATTTGGATTTTTACTTGTTAAACAATTCTATTACGAGTGTAGGTGGTTACGACTTACGTCAAAACAGAAGAGAGATACCTGACTCTTTGGGAGGTAACAAACTTTATCAGAATCAACTGGTCGAAACTGGGGAAGTAAGGTTCAGCGATGTAACTGAACAGGCTGGGATATTCTCTTCAGCCATAGGCTTTGGACTTGGTGTAGCTGTAGCTGACTTAAATCACGACCGCTGGCCTGATCTGTACATTAGCAATGACTTTTTTGAACGAGACTATCTCTACCTCAACAACCGCAATGGCACCTTTCGCGAGGTGCTTCCACAGCTAATACAGGAAACGAGTTTAGGCGCTATGGGAGCTGATATTGCTGATCTCGATAATGATGGTCGCGCCGAAATCTTTGTGTCAGAGATGCTGCCTCGCAGCGAGGAGCGCTATCTTTCGACAGCTGTTTTTGAAAGCTTTGACAAACGCAGAACTGCGCGACGCCAAGGCTATCACAACCAATTCACGCGCAATACACTTCTCACCCCCAATCATGACAGCACCTATTCCGAAATAAGCCGACTCGCCGGAGTCGAAGCCAGCGACTGGAGCTGGGGCGCACTCGCCGCTGATCTTGATAATGATGGCCTTCGTGATATTTTTGTGGCCAATGGAATCTTCAAAGATCTCCTCAATCAAGACTATGTGCATTATGTGGCCAATGACGAAAACATTGCTGCCTGGGTACGTGGGAGCGAGAAAGTCCTCAAGCGTTTAGTCGACAGTATACCGTCCAATCCACAGCCCAATGTGATTTATCGCAATCAGGGCGAACTTCTTTTTGTTGACAGTGCCGCACAATGGGGTTTTAACCAACCTAGCAGTTCGAGCGGAAGTGCCTATGGAGACTTAGACAACGATGGTGACTTAGATTTAATCATTAGTAATATCAACGATGACGTAGCAGTCTACCGAAATAATTCAAGTGAGCTGTACAATAATGCTGGAGTTGTCATCTCTCTACGCGACCCCGTTTCTATTGCAAACCGTTTTGCGGTCGGAGCCTCTGTAGAAGTCTACGCAAATGGTAAACGCTATACTTCTTATGCTTCGCCTTATCGAGGTTTCATGAGTAGCAGTGATCCGCGCGTGCACGTAGGGATATCTCACGAAAGCATTGATTCAATAATCGTGGTCTGGCCAACTGCTGAGGCAGAACTTTTTTCAGCACCGCAGCCAAACGTGGTAGTAGAGCTAGTGCGAGGGACAGGTGAAGCTATTGCTAGTCTTACAACTCTATCCAATGCGCAAGTACTACGCTACACTTCTCAACCTGCTCCCTTTGTACACATCGAAGATGTGTACTTAGACTGGACGAAGTATCCGTTCATTCCTGAGATGCTGTCTGCCCGTGGACCTTGTCTGGCTGTTGCCACTTTGAGGGAGGAGCACTTTCTCTGTTATTTTGGAGGAGCTGCTGGACAAGCTGGCGAAGCATGGGAACTCATCGGCACCAGGTGGAGCCAAATTGCAAGCCCTGATTTTGCTGATGCTGCAAAATCTGAAGACGTCGCGGCGGCGTGGCTAGATATCGACCGCGATGGTGATTTAGATCTAATCGTGTGCGCAGGAGGAGATCAAGACGCAGCAGAAACCCTTTTAGTGAAGCCTCGCGTGTATATGCAGACTCATGGGCAGTTAAGGCTTGCGCCAAATCAATTGCCCAGCGCGCTAGATCATATAAGTGCAGGCGCAATTCAAATCTTAGATGCCAATGAAGATGGAGCGCCTGATCTAATTTTTGGAGCTGATTATCGACTAGGACTGTATGGATTAGCAGCAAGTTCTTATCTTTTGCTGAATGATGGAAGAGGGAAGTTTAGCGTTGCACAGCGCTTTGAAGGGCTCGATCGAGTTCAGGCAATTTGCCTAGGTCATTTCACCTCAGCTGATGGTCCGGTTCAACTTGCCATTGCGCAAGATTATGGTCCTATAACAGTATATGCTCAGCAAGATGATGGCACCTATGCAGTGAAGTCGCGTAGCATAGCCGGCAGGTGGAGAGCGCTTGCCGCACTTGATCTCGACGGCGATGGTGTGGACGAATTAATAGCGGGGAATTATGGGTGTAATACTCGGTTTAAGGCCAGTGCAGAGCACCCGGTGGAATTGCGCATTGGTGACTTTGATGACAGTGGCTCGTTAGAGCATTTACCGGTGGTGCGCGGACCCTCACGTACTTTTGTTCCTGTGCAGCTTTCTGCGCTCGTGAAGCACATGCCTCGCCTGCGTAAGATGTACCCGCGCTTCAAAGGTTATGCTTCGGCACCTATAGAGCAACTGGCGCCGCTCGAGAAAACTTCTATTCGACTGCAAGCGAACGAACTGCGCTCGGGGATCCTGAAGCTGTGTGGAGCAGATACGCTCTGCTTGCACCCCTTCGCGCAAATTTTGCAAGTCGGACCCATAGCTGCAATTGCAGTGCGGCCGCAGCTAAATGGTCAAGCACTCGTCTATGTACACGGCAATAATTCATACGTGCAGCCTGAATATGGGGGCTCTCTAGCACATGTCGGACGTTTACTTGTGTTCACTGGTGAAGGTTTGTCGCAGTCCTCATCAGTGCTCGTGCCGAGCGTGCAGGGTGAGGTGCGAGCTGCAAGCTGGCTGGGAAATAGACTTCTGCTTGTTCGCAATAATGCCGCGGCTCTGTTACTTAGCCCTTCCTCATGAAGCTACTAAACCTGCTCATCATTATTAGCTCGCTCGCCTCTGCTGCCTGTGAAACAGCACCTCCAGAGGCTGACACAGACATTTACCGCCAACAGGTAGAGCAGGAACTAGAAAGCGGTGAGCGGTATACGGCTCTCCCTGGAAACTTCGACCTTGGCATGTCCCGCGCGAATTTCTATGAACTCGCGCAGGCCCAACGCGCTCAAGATCTGATGGGAGATGGCGTAGGAACATCCATACGCATGAACATTGACAGCAGTGATTTACCAGGTCAAGCAGTAATAGAATTTTATCCCACTTTTGATAGTACAAATCATATATCCGCCATGCCAGGTGTGATTTACGCATTGGCTTGGGCTCCTTGGAATCGCCAGCTGTATGCTGATTCTTTGCTTATGCCCGCCGCCAACTACCTGCGGACATTGCTCGGCGGTACAGAGTTCTTTACCTACCCCTACAGCAGCGTTCCAACTTTAGTCAAAGTCGATGGGAATCGCAGGGTAAGTCTCACACTAGATCCCTACCGGAACGAGAGAATTAAATTCAACATCGTGGACCTTTCAAATACTTCGCGCGACATCTTATATGGATACGACTTGCGTGATAATAAAGAAGCGCACTAGTGGTAGATGCTGTTGAGCTAAGACAGCCGCGACATTTCGTACACGCGCAGATATTTACTTGGGTGATCTATCTGGTGGCGCTCGCACAAACAAGTTGTACCACAGCCGAGGATGCTGAAATAACCACTTTCCGACGTATCCCTGCAGCAGAGTCTGGGGTGCATTTCGCTAACCTTCTCCAGCATGAGGATAGCTTTAATATCTACACTTACAGAAACTTCTATAATGGTGGTGGAGTAGCTATAGGCGATGTGAACGGGGATACGCTTCCAGATTTATATTTTACTGCTAATATGGGGCCGAATCGCCTCTACAAGAATTTAGGAGAGTTTCGTTTCGAAGACATTACTGAAAGTGCTGGAGTGGCAGGAAGTAGAGGCTGGAGTACTGGGGTAGCTATGGCTGATATCAATGCTGATGGTCTTTTGGACATTTATGTCTGCAACAGCGGTATAGTTCCTGGCAAAGAGCGTGCAAATGAATTATTCATCAATCTTGGCGCAGGTAAATTTGAAGAGCGCGCTGAGCAATATGGACTTGCAGATCAAGGTCTGACCACACACGCCGCATTCTTTGATTATGATCAAGATGGCGATTTAGATGTGTATCTGCTCAACAACAGCTTTCAGGCTATAGGAAGTTTCAACTTGCGTAAGAAGCTGCGCGGGCAACGCGACTCGACTGGCGGTGATAAACTACTGCAAAACATGCTCGTCGAGACGGGCGAATTCCAGTTTGTCGATGTTAGTCAAGCAGCAGGAATCTATGGATCTGTAATTGGCTTTGGCCTGGGTGTAACTGTCGGCGATGTGAATCAGGACGGCTGGCTCGACATGTACATCAGTAATGATTTTTTTGAGCGCGACTACCTGTACATCAACCAAAAGGACGGCACCTTTAGCGAAGAGCTAACACAGCGAACTGCCGCAATTTCAGCAGCTAGTATGGGTGCAGATATGGCTGATATAAATAATGATGGCGCTCCAGAAATTTTCGTAACAGACATGCTACCTTACGATGAACGGCGCCTCAAATTAAATACGACATTTGAGAGTTGGGATGTGTACCAAAATAAGCTCGACAATGACTACTTCCACCAATTTACTCGTAACACTCTCCAGCTAAATAAGGGCGATGGTTATTTTGCTGAAGTAGGACGATCGCTGCGTGTAGAGGCGAGCGACTGGAGTTGGGGTGCCTTACTAGTAGACTTAGACACTGATGGGGATAGAGACCTCTTTGTCGCGAACGGAATTTTTCAAGATCTCACTAATCAAGATTATATCAACTTCTTGGCGAGCGAGCACACCATCGATTTAGTTACAGCAACAGGCCAAGTAAATTTTGAGATGCTTGTTGATTTTATTCCAAGCGAACCCATAGCCAATCAAGTATTTCTTAACGCAGGTGATAGCCTAGCATTTGCACCTGCCGAAGCAAACTTTGGGTTAGCCGATGTCGGATTTAGCAATGGGGCAGCTTACGGTGATCTCGACCTCGATGGTGATCTTGATTTAGTCGTCAATAACGTCAACGAAAAAGCCTGGGTATACCGAAACGATGAAGCGCGAGATGACGAGCACCAGAGCTTAAAAGTGTATCTACACGGAGACAAACCCAACACTTTGGCCTATGGTGCCAAGATTATTGGCTACAGCAAAGGTCACGTAATTATGAGTGAGCAGCTTCCCACGCGGGGCTTCCAATCCTCTGTCGAGCCAGTACCTTTCCTGGGGCTCGGCGCAATTGGCATGCTGGACTCGCTACACATTCACTGGCCACTGGGGAAGGAGACGCGGCTCTATGATGTGCCTGCTGGGACCTTGTTCGCCAAAGAAGAAGACGCTACAAATTATAAATATGCTCCACAAGTAGCCTCTAAAGCTATTTTCAGGGAGGTTGTTCCCGCCGAAGTAGGAATTAGCTGGTCCCATCGTGAATCAGCTTATTCCGATTTTGATCACGAAAGGCTGCTTTACCACATGAACTCGACCTTGGGTCCTGCACTCGCGCTAGGAGATGTAGATCATAATGGTTTAGACGATATTTATCTGGGAGGTGCGGCAGGTCAAGTTGGTGAGCTTTACCTGCAGATGCCAGGTGAGCGCTTTATAAAAGCGGAACAAGCTGTTTTGGCGAAAGCTGGAAAGTTTGAAGACGCGGCGGCAGAATTTTTTGATGCCGATAATGACGGCGATCTCGACCTGCTTGTAGCCAGCGGGTCGAGTGAGGCTATACCCTCTCAACTCACTCTACGCGACCGCCTTTACCTCAATGATGGAAGGGGCAATTTTGCCGAAGCTAGTAAGCGTCAATGGCCCACATACAACGAAATTACCGGATCTATAGCAGTCGGGGACTTTGATAACGATGGTGATCAAGATGTATTCCTCGGCTCCCGCAGTCGTCCACGCTTATATGGGCTTCAGCCGAAATCAAATCTTCTCCTCAACGATAAGGGCACTTTTGTTAGGTTGCCCGCTGTGGGTTTAGATACGTTGGGAATGGTCGGAGCCGCTGTCGCTGTTTATAATCCGGATGGCTCAGATAATCTTGTTGTTGCGCTGGAGTGGGGCAAGCTGGTAGAAATAAATATTATTAATAATCGAATTGAAATCGCGCATTTAACAAGCGATGATGCTATTGGCTGGTGGTCGGCACTTCATGCCACTGATATTGATCATGATGGAGATTTGGATTATATTGTGGGGAACCATGGACTCAATTCGCGTTTTAGAGCAAGTACTACAGAACCCATAAGTATGTTGGTGGGGGATTTCGATAGGAACGGCTCTGCGGAACAAATCATCAGCAGATACACAGAAGGTGAAAGCTATCCATTCGTCCTTCGGCACGACCTCGTTATGCAGATGCCACACTTAAAGAAGAAGTACCTCAAGTATGACAGTTATGTCCTGCAGAAAGTAGAAAATATTTTCTCTTCCGAAGAATTAGCACAAGCCGTGACACTTCGGGCTACAAATTTAAGATCAGGAGTGTTCGTGAATCTAGGCAATGGGGCGTACAAGTTCCAGCCCTTCGATTATTTAGCTCAATTAGCACCCACATATGCAATTGAACAGCTTTTCCCTGATTCTGCGTACTATCTGCTTGGTGGAAATTTATATGCAGTCAAGCCTGAAGTAGGTCGCTACGATGCGAGTCCTGGAGTAGTAGTGTCAACATCTGGCCAAGGTAAGTTTCATGTCGCTTTCGCCAAAACTTCTGGTATAGACCTCCGCGGAGAAATACGAAACATCAAACGCTTCAAATTAGGAAATCAACCTGCCATATTAGTAGCACGTAATAATGATACACCGCAGCTATTCGTTCAACAGCAGGCTGCGCAATGAAGTTGGCGAGCTGCTTGGGGCTGTGTATAGGCATTATTTTCTTATCTTTGTCAGCATGTGCTCCCGACCCTCTGGCAAAAATATTATTTACGGATTTACCTAGTGACTTTACTGGATTAAACTTCAGAAACAACCTAAATCCTACAGACTCCCTTAACATCATTACCTATTTATATTATTATAACGGTGGAGGTATTGCGGCTGGAGATATAAACAATGATGGTTTAGTTGATTTATTCTTTACCGCTAATCAGGCTCCAAATGCGCTATTTATCAATCGAGGTAATCTAAGGTTCGAAGATATCACACTTCATGCAGGTCTTTCTGCTGCAGCTACTTGGTCTACTGGGGCAGCATTTGTTGATATAGATGCCGATGGTGACCTCGACCTTTATGTATGCAAAGCAAGCGGATACGGAGGACTCCCTGCCGCTCACAACGAGTTATATATTAATGACGGCACAGGCCATTTCGTGGAGCGAGCCGCAGCCTACGGACTCGCCTACCAAGGCTTGAGCACACAAGCTGCATTTTTCGACGCAGATGGAGATGGAGATCTCGACTGTTACCTGCTCAATCACTCTATACATGATACCGAACGCGTCACCTTTGCACGGCAGCGAAGGGAACGGTCCGTGGAGTTAGGCGATAGACTGCTGCTTCAAAATGAAGCTGGCAAGTTTGTTAACTCCTCCCACAGCAGTGGAATCCACACGAGTAGAATAGGCTATGGACTAGGGATTGCGGTGGCTGACTTGAGCAATGATGGGCTGCCAGACCTCTACATATCCAATGACTTTAGTGAAAATGACTATTTCTATGTTAATCTTGGTGATGGAACCTTCCGTGAATCCATTGCGAATTATTTCCCATACACTTCCCAGTTTTCGATGGGAAATGCTGCTGGCGATGTGAACGCTGATGGCTTACTCGATATTATTACTCTAGATATGCGCCCCTCCTCCGACAGCATACGCAAATCAAGTGCTGGAGCTGAATCCGCACATACATTCGCCACTAAACTTGCCCGGGGCTTTCACCCGCAGTATGCCCGCAATTGTCTGCATATTAATCAGCAGGATCAATTTCTCGACGTAGCTCCAATTGCGGGTATCCACAGTACCGACTGGTCATGGGCGCCAATACTGTTCGACGCCGATTTAGATGGCAATACAGATTTATTTATAGCAAATGGCATTCAACGCCGGCCAAATGATCTGGACTATCTCAAATTCAGTAGCGCTAGAGCATTACAACGCCAGGCTAGTAACGCAGAGCTTGCTTCGCTGATGCCCCAAGGATTGTCTGATAATGTTGCTTACCGCGGAAGCTCAAATTTTAACTTTGTAAACGTGACGCAGCAATGGGGCCTAAGCGGATACGGATCGACCACAGCAGCCATAGCCGTCGATCTCGATAATGATGGTGACGCAGAAATTGTCACTACAGATGTAAATGGCAAAGCAAAGTTATATCAAAATCATGCAAGCGATAGCCTCACCCGATCTATTTCCTTGTCGCTGCTCGACCACAATAGCAATCGCTATGCTTTCGGCGCAACCGTCACCGTTCGTCAAGGCAATTACAAGCGCGCGTACGGGGTACAACCTGTTACTGGATTTCAATCGTCAGTAGTTGCTCCCCTGCTTGTGTATCTGCCTCATCCGCGAGACACTTTCGAGCTTAGCGTTGCGTGGCCTCAAGGTCAGAAGACTTCCTGGACCCAGCTTGTTGGCTCCCAAACTTTGACGTGTCCAAGTAAGCCGAGCCGCCGCACTAACGTGCTAGCGAAGCAGAGCTCACCTGCTTTTTCTTTCGACCCCTGCCAACTTGAAGAGTTCAGTCAGCATCCTATCATTCCCTATGTTGTCGCTGATACGTGTCAGCCTCTTGGAATATCTCTACTGTCTACTGTTGAGGCAGCAGCACAAAAAAGTCGCTTCTTTCGCGACATTATAGCTAATGAAATGGTCTTTCATGTAGAGCTACATAATAAATTGAGCGCAGCTACATCATCATCCAGCGCCTACCTTACTTCAGGTCCTGATGGTGCCGTTTTATTCAAGATCGAAAAAAATAAATTAGGGCCAGTTCAGCAGATCTTGCGCGTCGAGGAGCAAACTTATGTAATATCAGCTCCATGGCATCCTGTGCGACGAATAAAGCTAAGCAAAAACCCCACGCGCAGCGACACCTATACCTGGCATATCGATACTATAGCTCCAGCAGGTTTGTGGCAACACCTTGCGCTACTCGACCTAGATAATGCTGCATCTGATCAGTTGTTGCTGCTAGGTAATGTCGGATTGAATACGCTGCTCACTGAGCTTCCTGGCGAGGTGCTAGAACTTCACATCGCAGATTATGATCAAAATGGTCGACTCGATCCCATACTCGTTCGTGAAAGTGGGGGAGTGCGCCGTACAGTGTTTGGCTTAGATGAGATTGCTCAGCAGATGCCGCCATTGCGCAAATTTTTTACCTCGTACCTGCCCTTTAGCAGCTCAACGTATGATGCTATGTTTCCCGAAGCTATGCGGGAGTTCGAGACAGTATATCGTGTAGAAACTATGGATAACCTAGTATATTCATTGACGAGCGACAGGCTCTACCGCCTACCACGGCTCGCGCAACTTGGTGCTGCAAAAGACATTACACTTATCTCAATGGATTCTGCTCGCATCGAGTTTCGCAGTCCACTTTATCACCCTCAGTTAGGCGCCTATGGCGCGAGTAGTGTTGTTGTCGAGCCAGGCAGTTTGCTACAGTCGATCTATCAAGAAAGGGACTAGACACGTGCAGGAAGGTGCTACCCCCTCACCGCCTCCGCGTACTCTCCCCCAAATTCGCGCTCGCTACCGCGCCCGCACCAATCGCAAAGGCACCCAAAACAATGTATAGTATAAACATCCTCGTGTGTTGTGTGATGGAGTCAAAACAAATAGCGTTCCAAGCACATGTTTAGCCGCTAAATTCTCGCTCATCCCTACTCCTCGTAGGCCGCGACAATGTATAGCTTCACGTTCCGAGTTGTAGCCGATCTACATCGCGCAGGACCTAAAAACACCCTGTTTCGAGTAGGCTACAGCGTAAGTATACGAGATATGCACTATACGGTTTCATCTCTCAGAAAAGCGTTACCCACATTCTAGTAGCAGCTAGAATGACCGAAATTACATATGAGAAATAATCGACCTTCGTAAAGGTCTTAAGCCTCCGTCTTTACGGATTTGCGCTTCACCATTTCCTGCTTTAAAATAGACTCGTGGTGAATCGCCTCGAGTAGAGTGGTGACAAATTCTGTGGAAAGTTCGCATTGCTTGCCCTGTTCCTGCGCAGCTTGCAGCACACTCGCCCAGCGTTCCGGCTGCAAAATCGCAATATTATTCGCACGCTTATAGTCGCCAATGCGCTGCGCCAGCTTCATCCTGTCGCCCAACAAATTGATCACCTCCTCATCAATCTCCTCGATTTGTTGGCGAAGGGCGGCCAGATTTTGTACATAGAGCGGGTCGGTACTCGTGGCTTGCGGCATGTTGAGCCTCGCGAGTAGCGATGCAAAATCATTAGGCGTCACCTGCTGCCGCGCATCACTCCAGGCGGCATCAGGTTCGGGGTGCACCTCCACCATCATCCCGTCGTAATTCAGGTCCAGCGCGCGTTGAGCCACATCACCTAAGATTTCACGCCGCCCGCAAATGTGACTCGGGTCGATAAAGAGCGGCAGGTCGGGTAGTTGCCGCTTAAACTCGATTGCCAATTGCCAGCGGGGTTGGTTGCGGTACATGCTTTCGCCAAAACTCGAAAAGCCCCGGTGAATACCCGCAAGCTCGGTAACTCCCGCCTCCTGCAGACGCTCCACAGCTCCACGCCACAAACCAACATCTGGTGTAATTGGATTTTTCACCATCACCGGAATGTCCACACCCCTCAAGGCATCGGCTATCTCCTGCACACTAAATGGATTGCCCGTAGTCCGAGCCCCTATCCAGAGTACATCAATTTCATGCTGCAGCGCTTGGTGCACGTGGTGGCGGTTGGCTACTTCAGTCGTCACCGGCAAACCTGTTTCCTGTTTCACCCGGCTCAACCACGCCAGTCCGATTTCTCCCACTCCCTCAAAGCTGTTGGGCCTCGTGCGAGGTTTCCAAATTCCCGAGCGGAAGAGATGGGTTTTGCCTTGAGCGACAAGAGCATGAGCCGTCTGCAACACTTGCGCTTCAGTCTCAGCACTACACGGACCGGCAATTATAAACGGACGGTGGTCTTTGAAAGTGATGCTCATAGAGGTGTCGACAGGTCTGTGCGCAGCCGCAAGCGCTCCATCCAAAAAAAAAGTCCCGGCGGGGTGCGTCGGGACTGTCAAAGGTAACAATCATGTTGGGCTGTGCTTGCTACACAGAGCAGCAAAGCTAGGCTTACATAAATGTCGAGTTGTTTCTCATTTCGAACCAAACTTACGTCTAATCGGCGGATTTTGCAACATCGCCTGCAGCGACCACTCCTTCGTCGGGATATCCATTATCCTTGAGCAGTGGAGAATATCGATGCTATACAAATTGACTTCAGTCCTGAGGCGCTGATCATCCTCAACGGGGTGCTCGCCTTGCTCATGTTTAGTATCGCGCTCGACATCCGGCTGGCTGATTTTCGCGAACTCATTCGGCAGCCAAAGCCTGCTATCGTTGGGCTTTTGAGCGAATACATCTACCTCCCCGTTATCACCTTGGTGCTGATCTACCTGTTTGTCGAGGTGCCAAGCATAGCGCTAGGAATGGTCCTGCTTTCAGTATGTCCTGGAGGCTCCGTCAGCAACTACGCCACCTACCTCGCTAAAGCCAACACGGCTCTTTCGGTGATGTTAACCGCTGTCACCACCCTCGGAGCAGCCATTATTACACCTTTCGCTTTTAGTTTTTGGCAAAGCCATTTACCTGAAGCTTTGCAGCGGCAGCTCAGCCTACAGATCGACTTTTGGGATATGGCCACTACCGTATTCTTTCTCGTGCTGGTGCCCGTCTCTATAGGTGTAGCCCTCAACGAGCTGCGCCCGCGGTGGGCCGATAAGTTGCGCAAACCATTCAAGATTATTAGTGCAATTATTTTTATAGGCTTTGTAATTATCGCTATTTATGGAAATCTCTCGCAGATTGGTCAGTACGTGAAGCTCGTGTTTGGCATGACAGCCTTACACAATGGTCTTGCACTTGCTGGAGGCTTTGTCATCGCCTGGATGGCTGGTCTTAAAGCATCAAACCGCCGCACGATTACGCTCGAAACTGGATTACAAAATTCCGGTCTCGGCATGACCTTAGTCTTCACTTTCTTTCCGCAGTATGGTGGCATGGCTATCGTGTTAGCCTGGTGGGGCATCTGGCACCTTATTACCGGCTTTACCCTGGCCTACTTCTGGGGGCGCCGTCCTCCCAAAGATTGGGTTGCCAATGGCCCACGCGAGCGCGAGATGGGAGACGACTAAGCAAACTTGCCAGCCTTAGGTGCTGTTGCATGCTGTACACCTTAAGCAACCTACCATGGCCAACTCTGCAATCAGCGATACGCTCAAAAAGCTCAACTACGGTATCTATATCGTCACCAGCCTCAAAAATGGAGGAGAACTCACCACCCGCAACGCCGACTGGGTAAGCGCGAGCACCGTCAGCTGGGCCTCTCAACTCAGCATGGACCCCGATCTGCTCGGCGTCGTTGTGATGAAGTCGAGCAATCTAGCTGAGACTATTCAGCGCAGCAGCAACTTTGCACTGCACATTCTCAGCGAAGAAGATCGTAGCCTAATTGACGACTTTGTCGGTCCAGCCGATTTTAACGAAGATCAAATAAACGGCCACTCCTATACCAAAGGCCAGACGGGCGCACCTATTCTCAAAGAAGGCTTGGGTTACATCGAATGCAAGCTGAGTAAAGCGCTCACGTTGGAAGGCGATCACATGCTGTTTATCGGAACACCTGTACACGCAGAATTACGCAAGCCAACTGCCACTTCTATCGCACTTGAAGAAACTTCCTTCGAGTACGGCGGCTAGTCATTCGCAAGCATAAAATTTCGATCTGAGAAGAGCATATAATTGCTGCTCACATCGATGAAGCCACCATTGGGAAACTCTTGAAGGAACACTTCTTCGAGATACCTGGCGGTGGCTTCTTTATCTGTAGCTGTATAGGTAAGTCTATTGGAGATGAGGCATCCTCCAGGTTGTAGCATACGCTTCAGCTTTCGCAAAAACTCGTGCTGCTCAAATTCTATAGGAACTTTATCATCTGTAAATAAATCAACTAATATTAGGTCGTACTTGCGGTAATCTTGTGAAACAAATAAATTTGCATCCGCAACAATGGTCTCGACGGGACTTTCCAGGCGGTAGAGCAGGTAATGTTCAGCGAGTTCAGCTACTACTTCATCGTATTCTACAGCGGTGTAGCGTAGCTTTTGCTGAAACTGTTCTTCTGCAATTTGCGGCACGCATCCCAGCCCTAGTCCGAGCAAAAGCGTTTCGCGCCCTGACAGCTTCGCCCAGTCGAGGTGCGCAAATGCTTCGCGAAAATTGTAATAATTATCCTCCCAGCTATATACAGCACCATTAGCCTGCAGCAGCACTTTGCCACGCCTCAGCACCACTGTCAATTCATCAGTGTACTGCCCTTCGACGCACTCCAGGGTTTGATCTGCAAAATAACTCAGCACCGTTTTCCACCACGGATAGGGCTTGGGATGCGTCACTGTGCTGTGGCCGCTGACTCTTCCCATCTGCGGTGCCGCGAGGTGAGCGCATAGACATGTTCGAGTGCATGCCGATCATCTTCAGCGAGCTCTACTCCCCGTCGCTGCATCATGAGTTCGGCAGTTGCATACACTTTATCGAGTCGGTGAGTCACCATACCTCCGGCGCCACCCCAGGAAAAATCTGGAATGAATGTGCGAGGAAATCCCGCACCAAACACATTCGAAGCCACACCTACCACAGTACCAGTATTAAACATGGTATTAATTCCACATTTAGCGTGGTCGCCCATAATTAGTCCGCAAAATTGCTGACCACTCGGTGCAAACCTTTCGCTTTCGTAATCCCACACTTTAATGTTGGCGTAGTTGTTCTTAAGATTTGAAGCATTGGTGTCAGCGCCGATATTGCACCAGTACCCCACCACTGCATTACCAAGGTAGCCGTCATGGCCCTTGTTGGAGTAGCCTTGCATCACCACATTACTCACTTCTCCGCCTACAGTGCAGTACGGACCGATGGTAGTATTTCCATATATGCGCGTGCCCATTTTTACGCGTGCACCTTCACATAGCGCAAGTGGGCCTCGCAATAATGAACCTTCTTGAATATTTACGTGCTTACCGACATAGATAGAACCCTCCGTAGTATTAAATACACAAGCTTCTGCGCTTACGCCCTCTTCAAGAAAGACTTGCCCATCTCCAATGACTGTATTACTCGGTGAGAGTTTGGCTGAATGTCGCGCGCCACAGACCATTTCAATATCCTGCTCGATCATCGCACCGTTGTGCACGAACAAATCGTACGGTCTGCGCAGGAGCGTTACGGCCGGACTGTAGTGAAAGCCGGGGATGTCCTCGCCCTCGGCGTCTTCATCGGCAACACTTATACGCAGTATGGCTTTATCATCCAGGCGCGCAGCGAGCAATTCTTCTCCACGTGTAAGTGCCTCTCCCTGACTCAAGTTGAGTATGCGTTTTACGAGCGCGGGTGTGGGCAGAAGTGAAGCGTTGAGAAAATAATTGTCGCGTGCTATCGCCAGCGGGTACTGTTCGGCGAGGTAAGTCTGGGTGACTTGGCTAGCGCTGCCGGTGAGCAGGCGCTCCCACCGTTCGCTCATTTTGAGTAGGCCAATGCGCAGGTCGGCTACTGGCCGCAGCCAGGTGAGTGGTCGCAGTCCTGACCATGCTTGGTCGTCGAAAAGGATGAGGTTGCGTTTGCCCATAGCGTCTGAGGTGGCAAGATGCCCCAAAAAACAAAATTCCAGCCGAGACAGTGCTCGACTGGAATTTTATAGGCAAAATTACCGTGGGGTTTACTCCTTGGCTTTGTTGGCAAAGCGTGAGCTGCCGAACTTCTTGTTGAACTTATCGATGCGGCCAGCCGTGTCGACAAATTTCATCTTGCCGGTAAAGAAAGGGTGTGATGCAGAGCTGATCTCTAGTTTCACCACGGGGTACTCCTCGCCATCCTCCCAGGTGATCTTCTCGTTTGAGCGAGCGCAGGAGCGGCCTAGCCATGATTCGTCGACACTAAAGTCCTTGAAGACGACGGTGCGGTACTGTTCGGGATGAATGTCTTTTTTCATCTGTAGATTCAATTGAGCGCGCAAATGTACAACATTGTCGCAAATGTCTCAAGCTGCCGCGTGTCCTAGTTTTGGGTTTTGCGAAAGCGGAACACCACCACCCCATGAACGAGACAATAGTAGCCATATCGACACCTGCGGGGGCAGGAGGCATAGCGGTCTTACGCATCAGCGGGCCCGAGGCACTTCAGGTGGCATCGGAATGCTTCAGTCCGCTGCAAGGAGAACCTACACGCTGGCGAACAGCTCTATACGGAGCATGGGTTGTACCACACACGCTGCAACACCTCGATCAGGTGCTCATGACTGCCTTTGCCGGTCCGCATTCCTATACCGGCGAAGATGTGGTGGAGGTGAGTTGCCACGGCTCCTTGTATATCCAGCAAGCCATCCTCGACAGCTGTCTGGTGGCAGGTGCGCGCCTGGCTGAGGCAGGAGAATTTACCCGCCGAGCCTTCCTCAACGGGCGCATGGACCTCACGCAGGCGGAGGGTGTGGGCGACCTCATCGCCAGCGAAACAGCCGCCGCACACCGCCTTGCCCTTACCCAGATGAGTGGCGGCATCAGACACAAAATGAGCAGCATCCGCAGTGAACTCATCGCTACCGCAGCCCTCATCGAACTCGAAAATGATTTCGCCGAAGAAGATGTAGAGTTTAGTGACCGCAGCGCACTGCTCACTACCATCCAGCAGCTCAGGCGCCTCATCGAGCAACTGATAGATTCTTTTCGAATGGGGCGGGCCATCAAGCATGGCGTGACTACAGTAATTGCTGGCAGGCCCAACGCCGGCAAAAGCACCTTGCTCAACGCACTTTTGCAAGACGATCGGGCAATTGTGAGTGATCAACCTGGGACGACGCGCGACACCATCGAGGCGGAGCTGATCGTGCAAGGGGTGGCGTTCCGACTTATCGATACCGCCGGCATTCGCGAGGCTACCGACGAAATTGAAGCACTCGGTGTACAGAGATCGCTCGCGGCCGTAGAGCACGCCGCGCTACTGGTATATGTGTGGGATGTGGTGATGACCTCGCCTGAAGAAGTAGCTCAGGACCTACAGCGGCTGGTGAAGCCAGGGACACAATTAATAGGTGTGGCTAACAAAATGGACCTCAACCCTTACACCACGTTCGAGCACTACGCCTCTGACCTGCTAAGTGCCGATCGATATGTGCCGCTGAGTGCAAGCAACGACATGAATCTGGGGCTGCTTCGGGACAAAATGTACGAGTTTGGTGTAGGTGGTGAGGTGGCTACAGGCAGCATCATCCTCACGCAGGCCCGACATGTGGAAGCTTTGACTGCTGCCAATGAAGCGCTGCAGCGGGTGGAGGAAGGCCTTCAGCAGGGTTTGAGCGGTGATTTGCTCGCGCTCGACCTCCGGCAGGCACTCCACTACATAGGAGAAGTCACCGGTGAGGTCACTGTCGACGATCTCTTGGACTCGATATTTTCGTCTTTTTGTATTGGTAAGTGAAATGTACTAGCGGTGAATGCTCCTGGCGTTATACGCATATGAAAACCCTCCTCACCGTGGCCCTAACCGGCCTGCTCGCCACCTCAAGTTTTGCGCAAATGACCCCTCCTGTACTGCCTGCTCTCGTTACTGCCACGGGCGAGGCTTCCATTTATGCGGAGCCAGACGAGGTGAGATTCTCGATCAATATCAATACCGAGGGGAGCAACCTGGTGGAGGCTCAGAAAAAGAATCGGGAGCTCGTGAGCACCGCTATCACTTACCTCAAAGAGCAGGGTGTAGAGGAGCGGCACATTCAGACGCAATACCTCAACGTAAACGTGCAGTATCGCGACCGCCAGAACATGGATCCGCGCTACTATGCCAACCAGAGCATCGAGGTCTGCCTTATGAATGTCGACAGTTATGAGCGCATCAGCTTAGGGCTGCTCGAAAGGGGAATTACAGGGCTTAACGGACCTCGTTTTGCTACCAGTAAGGAGAAGGCGCTGCGTGAGCAGGCTCGTGTAGAGGCAGTCAAAAATGCGCGTCAGCGGGCTGAAGCACTTGCCGGGGCGCTCAATCAGAAGATTGGCAATGCCTACGCCATAGATGATGCGGCCCAGAGTAGCCGACCTCCAATTGTCTACGCGAGAGCGATGGCTATGGAATCAAATGACATGGGGAGTTCTGGCCCAGGCATAGCGACTGGTGAAATAGAAATCAAGCACCAGGTGACGGTCTCGTTTTACCTGCGCGACTAGGCCAAAGCTTTTACTCAGGCATCTTCTTACCTTCCTCACGCACCTCTTCGCCGAGTTCGCGAATGGCTTCGGTTTGCTCCTGAACTCGCTCGGACTGCGCTTCCATTATTTCTTCGTCGTACTCCTTGCCTTCGTTCATGAGTCGCTTCTCGGCCTTACTTAAGGTGCGGTAGTACTCATCCTCGGCCTCGAGTTGCTTGATGGCGAGTTCAACGCGCTCTTCTTGAATTTCTTCGACTTCTTCGGCAAATTCTCGTTGTGCTTTTTCAATCTTCTCGCTCTGCTTTTCGAGAAGATCTGCAAGACCTTCTTTTAGCTCCGCGTTGATCTCCTGGTACTTCGTATTGCGTTTTTGTAGTGCTTCGGCGAGGTCTTTATCCTCGTCCAGCATTTCCATGGCAATTTTTTGTTCGCGCTTCTGCAAAACCAGTTCTGCATCGGCAGTCCGCTGCATGAATCGTTCTAAATCTTTAATGAAATCTTCGTCGGCATCTTTTTTCTCATTGAGAAATTCGGCGTTTTCCTCACGCAGCTCAGCATTAGTGCGTGCTACAGCTTTTTCTATTTTGGGGTTTTGAGCGAAAGCTGAAACGGCCCCCAGCAGCACTAGGCAGGCAAAGAGGGTAGCGGTGCGGAGAACTTGAAGGCGGTTTGAGACTATCATGCGATGCGGGTGTTGGTTGTCGTTGAACAAGCTAAAGCACCATTATCGACAGATTTGTTCATCTTGCTCGTGCACCAAAACCGAGCGAGGGTTGTTAGATTATTTCAGCTATGCGTACCACCAGATATTTCATGCGAGCACTTCAACTCACCACGAGGGGCCAGACTGGTAGATTGATGTTAAGTAGCCTAATAGTACTGCTGCTGTGTTTGCCGAACAGTTCAAGCTGGGCTGAGAACGTAGTCAACACCCTACAGACTGAGGTTCCTGCTGAGACAGTCAAGGTCTATTTTCGCAACGACAGCGGTTGGTTTCGCACGATTGACCTTATTTACTATATACCTGGAGATGATCGTGGCGACGTAAAGTCGCGTTTTCTGCTCCCCTGGCAGCGCTTCAATATTGAGCTACCGGAAGGCACGAAAATTTACGTGGCGAAAGGAGGCATGCTCGAGCGCTACCTCAACGGTCAGTCCCTCAAAAGTCTACCGCCAGACATCACCCTTCGCCTCTCGGACAGCGGGGAGACGTATGGCCTTTAGGTCCGCTTTCTCCACGGCCAGTACTTCCATGGCTGGCTTTGTTGCTAGCTTACCCCCGCCCCGCTAAGGAGGCGTGCTATGTTTGAAAATTTGGCGACTGTCGATCTCACAGTTTTTGCTATGTACATCGTAGGAATGGTGGGCTTTGGCATTTATATCACACTGCGTGAAAAGACGGAGAATGCTCAAGACTACTTTCTGGCTTCGCGTGCACTGCCCTGGTGGGCTGTTGGTGGATCGCTGATAGCATCCAACATTTCTACAGAACAGATTTTGGCGATGAATGGCTCGGGCTTTGAGCTCGGCCTTGCCATTGCTACCTATGAAATGATGGCGGCCATTACGCTCATTTTGGTAGCCAAATTTCTGCTTCCGGTTTTTCTCAAGGAAGGCATCTATACCATGCCGCAATTCCTCGAGCGCCGCTACGACCAGCGCTCTCGCTCGCTGATGTCGGTGTTCTGGATTGCTCTGTTCGTGTTCGTCAATATCTCTACCGTCCTCTACCTCGGTGGCTTAGCGATTCAATCTTTTTTCGGTCTGGAGCTGTGGCTTGGAATCATCGCCCTTGCTCTGTATTCAGCAACTTTTTCTGTATTTGGAGGACTGAAGGCAGTGGTATGGACCGATGTGGTACAGGTAGTGGTACTGGTGCTTGGGGGCTTTTTGGCAAGTTATTTCGTGCTGGATTATGTGAGTGGTGGCGAAGGATTTATCGCTGGCTTGAGTGTGCTTGTAGAACAAGCTCCACAACGCTTCGAGATGATTTTCGAGCGATCGGATGTCTTCACCACTACGCAGGCTGTAGTGGATGCAAGTGGCGAGCCAGTCATTGACGCAGAGACAGGTCGCCAGGTGCGAGAGAAGGTGCAGGCGAGTGCATATGATTTACTGCCTGGACTCGGGGTACTGTTTGGCGGTATGTGGATTACCAACTTGTATTACTGGGGAACCAATCAATACATCATCCAGCGCGCGCTGGCCGCAAAAAGTCTGGACGAGGCGCAGAAAGGGGTAGCCATGGCGGCTATCATCAAGATACTCCTGCCGCTCATTGTCGTGATTCCTGGCATTGCTGCTTATGTAATTCTCACTCAAGAAGGGGGTGACCTATATAAGGCAGATGAAGCTTTTCCGTGGGTACTGACCAATCATGTTCCGGTAGGCATCAAAGGGCTTGTATTTGCGGGTCTGGTTGCCGCGGTAGGCTCCTCTATTTCATCTATGGTCAATTCGGCTTCGACCATATTCACGATCGACATCTACAAGGATTTGATAAACAAGACTGCGAGTGAGCGGCGGCTCGTGAAGGTGGGTCGGATAGCGGCTGTGGTGGCTTTGGTGGTGGGTGTGCTGATTGCTCCGCTGCTAGATTCGCTTGGGCAGGTGTTCCAGTTTATTCAGGAGTATACCGGATTTGTGAGTCCAGGGGTGTTTGCCGTCTTCATCTTCGGCATGTTCTGGAAGCGAACCACTGCCAATGCTGCATTCTTCACGATAATTTTAGCTATTCCAATTTCGCTCGGGATACGTGCGGTGATGCCCTCGCTGCCCTTTCTCGATCGCATGGGCATAGCATTTATGGCTTGTGCCATTCTATTGACTGCTATTAGCGGCTTGGAAACGAGTAATTCTGCGGAGGCCGTAGGAGATTCACAGCGCGTTCGTCGGCCGGCATTTCGATTTATTATTATAGCGCTGTTGGCTATGGTGGCTGTAGCGACGGGTCTGAAGATGGCGCTAACTGGGGCTGCTGGCGAGCAAACAGTTGGCATCATCACGCTCATATCGAGCCTCGTGCTGATGGGTATCATCTACAGCGAGAACGGCGAGGCTTCGCGCAAAGCCATCGACGTGCCGCCCGCATTGTTTCGCACCAGCAATTTGTTTAATGTGGTGATGTATGGGGTCATTCTGTTTTTGACGGCCTTCTACACCATTTTCGCGAATTAGGGCATCAAGTCTGACTCCATGTGGCCCGCCGACCTCCTCGATAAGCTCGTAGATCCAGTTACCGGAGCAAAGCTTCAACTCAGAGGTACTGAGCTAAGCTCACAGGATGGTACACGCTGCTATCGAGTGAGTGGAGGTATCTTAAATTTTGTCGTTGAAGCGCTTCCGCTAATTGAGAGTACTGCTAAAGTTCACCTTGATTACCAGTCTCGCTTTAATTACCGGGCACATTATCAGCATGATGCCGAATACTTTGATTATTTCGAGGCGCCACCTGTCGCATCCTGGGCAGATGAAAGTGCACGGCTGCATGATCAGATCGTGAAGCGGATTCCACCGGCGCCCGCGGTCGTGTTAGATATGGGTTGCGGGAATGGATGGCTATCCTCACGTTTGCTTCCAATGGAGGGATATCGGATCATAAGTTGCGACGTCTCTACCACCAATCCCAAGCGAGCTATAGAAAAATTTCCGAGTGAGCGCCATGTCGGACTAGTAGCTGATGCGTATTATCTGCCTTTTAAAGAGGGGTCTTTAGATGCGATTGTTGCGGCAGAGATTATCGAACACGTTCCTGATCCAGTTGGCTTTGTAGCGAGCTTGTACCGAGCCATCAAGCCTGGTGGCCGAGTCATTATCACGACTCCATACGCACAGCAGGTACCATACAGCATGTGCGTCCACTGCGACCGACCGACTCCACACGATGCCCATATCCATTCTTTCCATGAGGAGAATGTGGATAGACTCTGTCCTCAGGGCGCAGTCGCCACGCAGGCAAAATTTAACAACAGCAATCTGTGGAAGGCCAAACTCAACACTTTGACACGGCTGCTCCCTGCTGGCGTTTACGAGCGTTTAGACGCCTTGGCAAGCTCAATGTCAGGGCAACCGCTGCGCTATTTGCTTCAGTTTGATAAACCGGTGTAAGCAGCCTTACGGTTAGGAGTGCATTTTCCCTCGTGAGGGCTTGCTATGTTTTGACGAAAGTGGATTTAGAAAAAGGCGTACATTCGCCGCCGCTAATCAAGATCCATGTGATCGCATTTGGTAACCTGTCACCGGTGTAGGCAATCCTACATCTTCGGAACGCTTAAACCACCCCGCGTTCTGGTGACGACAAAAACTGCTTATGCCAGAATATCTCCCGCAGGAGAAGATGGATGAAATCTTCACCAAATATGGCGGAGACGCCAAGAACACCGGAAGCACCAAAGGCCAAATAGCCTTATTTACCTACCGGATCAACTCGCTTGCTGAGCACCTGCGCGCCAACAAGAAAGACCATGGCAGCCGCCGCGCCCTGCTCACTCTCGTCGGTAAGCGCCGCGGTATGCTCAATTACCTCGAGCGCAAAGACCTCACCGGCTACCGGGAACTAATTGCCGAACTCGGCATTCGCCGCTAAGCGATTGCCACACCCAAAAAGGTGCTTCCGCCTCGGAGCGGGGGCACCTTTTCTGTTTTTGGCCGAGTGCCTCCCCCCAACACGAAATCTACAGACCTCAACATAATGGGACAAAAAACCCCCACCACAGTCAGTTTTGACCTTCCGGACGGCCGGGAAGTCACTATCGAAACTGGCAAGTTGGCCTCATTGGCCGACGGCTCATGCGTAGTGCGCGTGGGCAAAACGATGCTCTTCTGCAGCGTCGTCTCTCAAAAAGAACCGCGTGAAGGCGCAAGCTTCTTTCCACTCTCAGTGGACTACCAGGAGAAGTTCGCCGCCGCCGGTCGAATCCCCGGCAACTTCTTTCGCCGTGAGACCAAGCTCAACGACTACGAAGTGCTCGTGAGCCGTCTCGTTGATCGTGCTATCCGTCCGCTTTTCCCGAAAGGGTACCAGCACGATACTCAGGTGATCATCAACCTCATCTCTGGAGACGAGGAAGAAATGCCTGATGCCTACGCTGCCCTGGCTACCTCAGCCGCACTCGCCGTCAGCAACATCAACTTTGATGGACCTATTTCTGAGGTGCGTGTAGCTCGCATCGATGGCGATTACCACATCAATCCATCCCGTTCGGCGCTCGAAAACGCTGATCTCGAACTTATCGTTGCCGCAACCGCCGAGAACGTAATGATGGTGGAAGGAGAAGGCAAAGAAGTTGAAGAGCAAGCCATTATTGACGCCATTAAGGTTGCACATGATGCCATTAAGGTGCAAATCAAGGCTCAGCTCGAACTCGCGCAAAAGGTTGGCGATGCCGCACTCAACAAACGCGAACTTGCCGAAGCTGATACCGCTCCAGACATTGAAGCACTCGTGGCTGAACGCGCTACGACAATCATCAACGACATAGCCGGAAGCGCCCTGTCGAAGTATGAGCGCAAAGACGGCTTCAGCAATTTGAAGTCAGAACTGGTCGAAGCTTATAAAGAAGAATTAGGTGACGACGAAGAGGCCGCAAAAAAGGTCGACCACTTCAAAGAGTACTTCAACAAGCTCCAGAAGAAGCTCATCCGCCAGATGGTGCTCAAAACAGGTAAGCGACTCGATGGCCGTAAAACCAACGAAATTCGCGACATCTGGACGGAGATCGACTATCTCCCCTCAGCACACGGATCTGCCATTTTTACGCGTGGTGAAACGCAGTCGCTCACGAGTGTTACCCTCGGCACCAAGACTGATTCGCAGATGGTCGACGTGGCTGCAGGACTGTCGTACAGCAAGTTCATCCTGCACTACAACTTCCCAGCATATTCTGTGGGAGAGACCAAGCCGATGCGTGGACCAGGTCGTAGAGAAGTAGGTCATGCCAACCTTGCCGCTCGCTCTATTAAGCAAGTGATGCCGGAGGATTGGGCCTACACCACCCGTATTGTGTCCGACATCATGGAGTCAAATGGTTCATCCTCGATGGCTACCGTATGTGCAGGCTCTATGGCTCTTATGGATGCTGGCGTGCCGCTGCACCGGCCAGTGGCGGGTATTGCCATGGGTATGATTGCTGAAGGCAACGATATCGCTATCCTCAGCGACATTCTCGGCGATGAAGATGCCCTGGGTGATATGGACTTCAAGCTCACGGGTACGGAAAAAGGCATCTGCGCCTGCCAAATGGACATCAAAATTGATGGACTTCCCTACGAGCAACTCGAGAAGGCCTTGTATCAAGCTAAGGAAGGCCGCATGCACATTCTTGGTGAAATGGCAAAAACCATCACCAGCGGTCGCGAAGAACTCAAGCCTCACGTGCCTCGCCTCGAGCAGATCGTGATTGACAAGAGCTTCATCGGTGCAGTTATCGGACCTGGAGGTAAGATCATTCAGGATATTCAGGAGCAATCGGGTGCTACTGTCAACATTGAAGAGGTGGATGGCAAAGGCTACGTGACGATTTCGAGTCCGGACAAAGCCTCTATCGACAAAGCCATGAGCCGCATCAAAGAGATTACGTTCCAGCCGGAGGTTGGTGACGTGTTCGATGGGGTAGTGGCGACGGTAATGCCATACGGAGTCTTCGTTGATTTTGCCGGCAAGTCAGGCCTGCTTCACGTCTCAGAAATGAGTTACGAGCGCGTCGACAATGTCGAAGACAGCTGGAATGAAGGCGATACGGTGAAAGTGAAGATCGTTGAGATCGATGAGCGCACCGGCAAGTTGCGTCTCTCGAAGAAAGCCCTTGAAACTCCACCAGAAGGTTGGACTCCTCCTCCTCCACGCGGCGAGCGTCGAGAGCGGAGTGATCGCGGTGCTCGAGGTGGTGATCGCCGTGGCGGCGGTGGCGGTCGCGACAGAGGTGATAGGAGTGATCGCGGTGACAGAGGCGAGCGTGGTGGCCGTGGCGGAGATCGTCGCGGTGGCGGTGATCGCGACCGGGATCGTGCTCCACGTCGCGAGCGCGATTAATTCCTCAGCACCAACAATGATTCAGCGCCCCTACTTGCACTTTGCAGGAAGGGGCGCTGTACTTTGTGACTAGCGTTTCGCTCCTGCACCTTACATTAGTCAATCATGTATTTACTCAAATCGCTTAGTACACTACTGCTTGTTTGCCTGCTCTCCAATTGTGGTACACCTTCACTACCTGATCTTGAGCTCGAAGCTGTGCCAACTCGTCAGCACCAACATGTGGCTTATGGCCTATATGTTATTCCACAACCTGATTATCAACGAGCTTCTTCTTTTGACGGATATTCTCATAATTTTGGTTATTATGGTTCGCTATCCCTTAATTTGAGAGCTATATCCCTTGCAGAATTCGACAGCTTGTACACCGAGTCTTTTACACAAGGTAGGAGCGAAGTTCTGGGTGTTGCTGAGGTTGTGCTTCCGCAAAACACCAAAGGCAGCTATGTGGAGGTAAGTGATGGACAGAAGGAAGTGATTCGCTATACCCTCGCGATCGAGCCAAACCCAGCGGATCAAAATCTGACCTCAAACTTGATCTTGTTCAGTGGCTGGCATCCAGCTAAGGGTGATGCAAGCTTGGCTGAAGGTATGCGCAAGATGATCCGCAGTGTGGTGTATGCACCGGAGACGATATCTTCGAACAGCAATACTGGCAATCCTAACGAACCCTACGGCTCTCCAAAGCTCGTACTTACAGCAACAGGTGTAGCAATGCGCTACTCAACGGCTGTTGATGGCGCAGGAGGAGTAGCCGATTCTATGTTTATCGAATACATGACAATCAGTCCCATCAGCAAAAATACCGGTCTCGACTATGTGGAAAGTGAGATGCGCAAGCTGTATGGCGGCCAATTAACAGGTTCGTCTGTGTCAGCAAGTACGACACATCCATTCCGCATCTACGAAGCGAGTGCTTCTAACCAGACTCACCACGCCACCATATTGCTCTACCACGACGAGAGCACGAGTACTGGCAATGATATCCTCCTCCGTTTTCGTGGACCAGTCACTGCAGATTTGGACGAAGCGGAACGCTGGGCCAAACGCACTTTCTTCCAGACATCAGTTCAGTAAAAGACTCCTCCCTCACAGATATGCACTCAGTCCCCGCCTGACCACATTACTGAGGTCAGCTCAGCCCCACAACGTGGGTCTCACTCCTGAGTCCTCCGGGTCCCACAAAAGCATCAGCTGTCCAAAATAATTATTCTGCCCGTAGGCAAATCAGAGACTTTAACTGAATGAATTACCAGGCCCCGGAGAAGGACCAAATCCAGCCCCATAAAATGGGTCTTACCCCCTGAGTCCTCCGGGTCCCACAAAAGCATCAGCTGACCTATGAATTTACTATGCCCGTAGGCAAATCAAAGAGTTTTATCGAATGAGTGACCAGGCCCCGGAGATGAGAAAATTGCAATCTATTGGACATCCTCCAGCCCCACAACGTGGGTCTCACTCCTGAGTCCTCCGGGTCCCACAAAAGCATCAGCTGTCATACATTATTATTCTGCCCGTAGGCAAATCAAAGAGTTTTATTGAATGAATTACCAGGCCCCGGAGAAGGACCACATCCAGCCCCATAAAATGGGTCTTACCCCCTGAGTCCTCCGGGTCCCACAAAAGCATCAGCTGACCAAAATAAATACTATGCCCGTAGGCAAATCAAAGAGTTTTATTGAATGAGTTACCAGGCCCCGGAGAAGGACCACATCCAGCCCCATAAAATGGGTCTCACTCCTGAGTCCTCCGGGTCCCACAAAAGCATCAGCTGACACACATTATTATTCTGCCCGTAGGCAAATCAGAGACTTTTTCTGAATGAATTACCAGGCCCCGGAGAAGGACCAAATCCAGCCCCACAACGTGGGTCTCACTCCTGAATCCTCCGGGTCCCACAAAAGCATCAGCTGTCATATGTTATTACTCTGCCCGTAGGCAAATCAGAGACTTTTTCTGAATGAATTACCAGGCCCCGGAGAAGGACCACATCCAGCCCCATAAAA
The DNA here is from genome assembly GCA_965213735.1 of Saprospiraceae bacterium. Taxonomy (GTDB): domain Bacteria; phylum Bacteroidota; class Bacteroidia; order Chitinophagales; family Saprospiraceae; genus CALDTK01. The sequence continues at coordinate 1,495,264 of CBDCAB010000006.1, read as the reverse complement.
TGGGTCTCACCCCTGAGTCCTCCGGGTCCCACAAAAGCATCAGCTGTCATATAGTTTTACTCTGCCCGTAGGCAAATCAGAGACTTTTTCTGAATGAATTACCAGGCCCCGGAGAAGGACCAAATCCAGCCCCAAAAAATGGGTCTCACTCCTGAGTTCTCCAGGTCTTACAAAAGCATCAGCTGTCCAAAAAATTTACTATGCCCGTAGGCAAATCAGAGACTTTTTCTGAATGAATTACCGGCCCCGCCTGACCACAACATTATGGTCAGGCGGGGAGAAGGACCAAATCCAGCCCCACAACGTGGGTCTCACTCCTGAGTCCTCCGGGTCCCACAAAAGCATCAGCTGTCATATGTTATTACTCTGCCCGTAGGCAAATCAGAGACATTTACTGAATGTATTACCAGGCCCCGGAGAAGCCCTCAAAACACCCAACTCACCCGCGCCCTCACCAAGCTCGGCACTCCAGGTGTAAAGTGAATTTCTTCAACTGGAGCAGGCTCATTGCGCAGGCGAGATTCGGTAGCAAACTGCGTTTCGTTCCATTCCACATCAAAGAGGTTGTCCACAATGAGATCGAGTGTCAGCGTCTTCCACGTGTAGCCAGCAGTTACATCTACCACCTCGTAGCCAGGAGCAGTTATAGAATAATCCTCATTGGCGGGTCTATCGGCAAGTATGCGCGTACGTGCACTTGCGTGAAACCCTCTCAGCGGCTGATAAATAGCAAACAATTCTGCACTCACTGGCGGTGCCAAGGGAATGCGATTGGCATCGGCAGGCTCATCTATGGCGCGCGCATGAGCTATACTCACATCGCCTCCGATACTGAAATTTTCGCAGAGGTAAGAGCGTACACCCGCATCTATACCCACACGACGTGATCTCCCGCTTGGCTCCACAATACCTGCATCCCCAACATAGACGAATTCCTGCTCGCTGTGAAGTCCCCAAAGTGTAGCACTCAGCACAGTGCGCTCAGATGCTTGGATCACTGCACCGAAGTCGACGCCATAGGCGCGGGGCATAAAGGTGAGTTCTGTGCCTCCTGAAACGAGCCGAGCATCATTGGCGTGGTAGCCACTACCTAGCTTGAGGAAAGTCTGAATCTTCTGCGTGGGGGAGTACTTTAATTGTAGGCTGGGATTGAGTGTGCCCGCATATTCGTCGTGACTGGGACCTCCACTAAGCGCATCGGTATACCGAAACTGTGTCGCATCATAGCGAACGCCTAACGTTGTCTCCACCTCACCGAGATCAGTACTGGCGGAAGCAAAAGCAGATGCTGTTCGTTCAGCAATATCACCAAACTTGATTCGATCGATTACTTCTGTGCGATTAGCAGAGTGGGTAAGTTCCGAATCATCAGTGCGATCAATGCGAGTTTGCACACCAACGGTGTATTCCACCTCCCGCTGCCCCAGCATGAGGCGGTCGTGGTAAGAAGCCAAACCTCCACCTAGCCACCGATCCTCGCGCTGCACAATCTGGTCCCCATTGACTGGATCATTCAAGAAGAAGGTGAAGTTGGAGAATAACTCAAAGTCATAGTGAGAGGCGTAAGCTTGCGCAGTGAATAAGCCAGTTGAACCTACAGGCCGCGTATACCTCGCGTTGAGGTTGCTGCGAGAGGTTTCGCCTCCTTCTGTATCGTCAATTGCACCAAAGCGACCGATCATTCCGCGCTCGACTGCGCGTACAGGAATTTGTCCAGAGGCGGTCCAACTACTCGTAAAATGAGAGCCACTTAAGGTAAGTCGACTATTGCTCGGGAGTTGGAGTGTGGTTTTGGCGAAAGCATTAAAACGCTGAAAACCTTGTGGAGACTCAAAAGGACCATCGTTGCGGAGGTACTCAATGGCGCCGTAGGTGTTCTGCCGCTTCGTATTGGACAGCTCGGCCATTGCGACCACCCGAGCCAAGCCGTACTGGCCGGCCTCCGTGCGTAGCATGTTTTGGCGCAAGCGCGACTTACTGGAAAGTGATACAGATGCAGCCGTTGCAAAATTGCCCCGACTTACATCATATGGACCTTTGGTAAAGTCGACAGCTTCAACAGTTTCGGGAATGACAAAATGTAAATCTGCATAACCCTGACCGTGGGCGTGGCTCACAATATTAACGGGCATTCCATCAAAATCAATGGCGATATCTGTACCGTGATCAATATCAAATCCGCGGAAAAATAATTGCTCGGCTTTGCCACCACCAGCATGCTGACCTATAACTAAGCCAGGTACCATCCGCAATAACTCCTGCGAATTAGTTGCAGGACGAGTTGCAATATCTATATCTGCAATATCCGCAACAGCATCAGATTCTGGTTTGACCTCGATGCGCATCAGCGATACACTTAGCATTTCGAGACGTATCTGAATAGGTTGATCTAGCGCACCAACAGGAAGCAGTTGCGTTGTGTAGCCAATGGCCTGAATACGCAGAGAGTCAGTACTGGTGACCCTCTCTAGCGTAAAGCGGCCAAGCGCGTCGGTGTGGTCGTGGGTGCCAGCCTGGGTAGCGTACACTGTTGCCTCAACTACAGGATCGCCGAACTCGTCGAGCACTGTACCTGAATAAGCCGCAAAACTCGGAGAATTATTCGCAGTACTAGCTGTAATCGTCAGCGTAAGAAAACCTAGAATTAGGAGTGCAGGAAGTAGAAATTCTTTCATAGAAAATGAAAAAGCCGCCACGGCAACCGTGGATTGTCGTGGCGGCTTGAGAAAAGTTCTGGTCAGCTAGGATTTACTGAACGACAATACGTTGCGCGTTCAGTGGCTGATCGTCAACCAGGAATTGTACGAGATAAAGACCAGGAGTGATACCTGCCGTCTCTACTTCGCCTTTCACCACACCATAATTTGGTGTAGCTATTCTGCTGTTGATGACTTGACCGTTGGCAGCTACAAGGCGAATTTCCACTTCCTCGGCTTCGATGCTGAGGGTGTAGCGTGGGTTGATGCCTGGGCGTACCAGTGTAGGTGCAAGCTCTAGATCAGTGTTTGCAAAGCTTCCGCTAAACCGAGCTGATGGATTACGTGGATCATTGAAGTCGTCTTCAACGATATTAATGACAACTGCAGCCTCATCGTCTTCCTGAGGAGTCTGCGTGTTGTTATTAGCTGGAGCCGAATCCGGATCACCTTCGTCTACCTGAAGTACTTGCGCAAACTGACGAATCTGCTGATCGTCAACGAGCGTAAACAGGGTCAACGTGAGGGTCTCCGTCTGACCTGGCTGCAGAGTACCTACGCGCCACTCCTCGAAGAAGAGGTTGTAGTCGCCTTGGCTCTCGTCAACACTGGTAAACACAAGACCTGGTTGCAGGCCGATTGCCACCTTGACATTATTTGCTGCATCAGGACCGTCGTTACGGATAGTCACTGTGTACGGCACGAAATCATAGATCTCGTAGTCGCGGTTGGGAGCAGTGAGGGTAAGGCTGAGGTCGGCTGTGCCGTCAGCACCTCCACCACCTCCAACACCTGGGTTGATGGTGATTGCATCCTCATCATCCTCGTCAGGGATCATGTCAGTGTCGTTGCCTGGATCGGAATCGAAGTCGGCACCGCTGGCTGATTTAACCTGGAAGAAGTTGGTGATCGGAGCTGCATCGGTGAGGGAGAACAGCGTGAGCAAGAGCGTGGCTGATTCACCTGGATTGAGCGTACCAACGCGGAACTCCTCGAAGAAGAGGGAGTATCGTCCTTGCGAGACTGTCGCGCTTGTAAACACCAGACCAGCAGGAAGTCCAGCATCAACCACAATGTCTGTAGCAGGCTGGTCGCCTGTATTGGTCACGGTGATCATGTACGGGATCTTCTGGAAGATCTGGAAGTTGGTGTTGATGAGACGTACGTCGAGCTCCAGGTCATTAAACTGGCTAACGAAGTTCACCGTGTCACCACTACATGGGCCTGTACCGCGGTAAGGAATGGACTCATACGGGAAGGATGGGCGGAATCCTGGCTGGTTTTCTTCAACTCCAGTGGAGTAGCCGAGTACATCAAGCAGATCTTGAGTTACAGGGCTAGGGCTCGTAGCTGGATCGTAGTCATCGTAGAAAAGGCCAATCGCAGCGAGTACTACACCTGATACAGCTTGCAGCTCGATACGCGTCACGTCATCCTCGAGGCGGCGTCCGTTAGGGAAGCCATCCATGTTTGGAATCATCTCCACGTTGGTGTTGGTATTGAAGCGTGGGTCGGTAAGACCGAGCACTGCCGCTTGCACCAAGCCTTCGCTCGAGAAGTCAGGTGAATTACGTGGGGTAGGAGGCACTGCCATATTGAGGCGAAGCATGTCACCACCGTTTGGCAGGAAGTTGTTTACGAATGGCTTACCCATCGCGAGCGGGTTGCCCATCTTGCCTGTTGCCAATTGGTAAGGCGGCAGGTTAGGAACACCGGTGTGGAAAATTGGCCACAAGTCTACCGAACGTGGAAGTCCAGGTCCAGGGAGGAGCAGACCACCAAATGCGGCATCATCGAGAGCGGTACCAGCGAGTGCAGGACTTCCCTTGAGCGGGAAAAGACCGTCAGCGCCGTTGGTAAAGTCGAACATGCCAAGCGAATTCTCCTGAATACGGAGTGGCTCAAAGGCAGGTACTGCAGCTGCGAAGAATGCAGTATCCATGTAGAGGGCCAACTCAGGATTGTAGAAGTTGCTGTCGAGACTCGTATCTGCCAACTCGTCGTATGGCGTAATGGAGTTCCAGTAGTCCTTCATGCCAATTGGAATGACCACCTCGTTGGTGAGTGGCATACCAAGGCGTGAAACTTGCACGAAGTCGTTGCTGAGGGTAGGTCCAGGAACGCCAGCAGTAAGGGTGCGTACACGTGGACGGCTTGCACTCGCCCAAACACCGATCACATAGTCAGGATCGAGAATGGAGGTAGGTTGTGCGGGCGCGCCGGTTTTCAGCAGCGTTGCGATTGGCACTTGGATGGCCAAAGAATGCACGTTGAAGCAAGCGAGTCCATCACGTGGCGGGCCATTGTTGATACCTGCCGTCCGTGGTGAATCACCGAGGTCGAAAATGGCAAAGTCAACGAAGAAAGGATCTTCTACAGGACCAGCGAATACACGCTCGCCAGTTGAAGTAGCTTCGATAGCCTCTGACCACAGGGTCTGGTAATCTTGCCCTAGACCAACGGCTCCTTCAATAGAGCGTGGGCCGATGTTGTACGGTGGCGTAAAGCCATCTTGGAGGATGGTTTGGAAGGTCATACCACCATCCATCGAACGCTCGAGGGTGTAGCTGGTATTGATGTTCTCAGCACCCAAGCGGATGTTGAAGAAGGTTGATGGGTCCTCGTTTTCACGTGTAAACGTGAAGCGGTACACAATGTCATCACCTGGTGTCGAGACGTCGTTGTCGACGTGAATCTCGTAGCGCACCTGGTCTGAAAAGTGGTAGTAGTTCGGACCACCTTGTGGCAACTGCATCGGGATGTAGTTAGCAATCAGGGTGACCGTCGAAGGATCGTCTGGGGAGCGGAATGCATAGACGTCTGTGTTGTCAGCCAGTGGGTCCATCGCAATGAGCGGGGCTTCACGGTGACTCGACGCCATCAGTGCGAGGGGAGCGGATAGTACCGCTGCAGCCGTCACGCACTTGCGAAAAAGTCTGGTTATCATGAGTTTATGTTGAGTTCTAGTTCAGCTTTCGCCAAAACAAGAAGAGTCGTTAAAAGGGGTTTATCGTGGACGGTGGTCAACCTCTGTTCCTCGAAAAGGAGACGCGAGGTAAGGGAATGTTGACTGGAAGTCGCGGTCGTTGTTCTCTACTCCAGTAGAGTAGTAGAGCACGTCGAGCAGATCTTCCGTCACTGGACTATCGTCCTCAGCTGGATCGTAGTCATCGTACCACAAGCCGATAGCGGCGAGCACGATACCAGAAACAGCTTGTAACTCGATACGCGTCACGTCATCCTCGAGGCGGCGTCCGTTAGGGAAACCATCCATGTTTGGAATCATCTGCACGTTGGCGTTCGTGTTAAAACGAGCGTCAGTCAAACCGAGCACTGCGGCCTGTACGAGTCCGAGACTCGAGAAGTCAGATGAATTGCGTGGGGTAGGAGGCACTGCCATGTTGAGGCGAAGCATGTCTCCACCGTTGGGCAGGAAGTTGTTGACGAATGGCTTACCAGCTGCGAGAGGGTTGCCCATTTTGCCGGTTGCCAATTGGTAAGGCGGCAGGTTAGGAACACCCGTGTGGAAGATTGGCCACAGGTCTACCGAACGTGGAAGTCCAGGTCCAGGAAGTAACAAACCTCCGAATGCAGCCTCAGCGAGTGCAGTACCGTTGAGTGCAGGGCTGCCTTTGAGGCCAAACAAGCCGTCAGCTCCGTTGGTGAAGTCGAACATGCCCAGCGAATTCTCCTGGATGCGCAGTGGCGTAAACGCAGGGACTGCAGCTGCAAAGAATGCAGTGTCCATGTAGAGCGCCAGCTCCGGATTGTAGAAGTTGCTGTCGAGGCTAGTGTCTGCCAACTCCTCGTAAGGCGTAATCGAGTTCCAGTAGTCCTTCATGCCAATTGGAATGACTACCTCATTGGTAAGAGGCATTCCCAGACGTGAGACCTGGACGAAATCACCACTTTCATTGAAGTTTTGAGTTCCGCTTTGGAGGGTCTTAACCGCACGGCGGCTAGCACTCGCCCAAACACCGATCACATAATCTGGATCGAGTATAGAGGTTGGCTGAGCTGGAGCTCCTGATTTGCGCAAGGTGCTGATTGGCACTTTGATAGCAAGGGTGTGCACATTGAATTGCGCCAGACCATCACGTGGAGGTCCGTTGTTGATTCCAGCTGTACGTGGTGCATCACCGAGGTCGAAAATGGCAAAATCCACAAAGAAGGGATCGTCCATAGGTCCAGCATACACTGTTTCACCTGTACTGGCACTTACGCGGGCGCGGTTCATCAGTGCTTCATAAGTGGTATTAAGACCTACGGGAAGCTCGATAGAACGCGGACCGATATTGTACGGTGGAGTGTAACCATCAGTAACAATAGTTTGAAAAGTCATACCGCCATCCATCGAACGCTCGAGGGTGTAGCTGGTATTTAGGTTCTCTGCTCCGAGTCGAATGTTGAAGAACGTTGATGGATCCTCGTTTTCACGCGTAAACGTGAAGCGATAAACGATGTCGTCGCCTGGAGTGGCTGCATTGTTATCGACGTGAATCTCGTATCGAACTTGATCGGAGAAGTGATAATAGTTTGGACCACCTTGTGGCAACTGCATCGGAATGTAGTTGGCGATCAACGTGACCGTGGAAGGATCGTCTGGCGAGCGGAAGGCGTAAACGTCGGTGTTGTCAGCCAGAGGGTCCATCGCAATGAGCGGGGCCTCACGGTGACTCGACGCTTGCATAGCCGTCGCTGCTCCGAGGAGCCCTAGTGCTAATGCCTGCGCGCGCCAACTCCTGAAAAGGGTAGGGACTTGCATGTTTGTGAAAAGTTTTGGTTAAATGATTCTTAGCCCTGTACCTGCTGCAGTGCTTTCGCAAGTGCGGCGGGTGGGTTTGGTTGTAATGCTTGAGCGGCAGCGATTTGCTCGCGGCCAGTTTTGTCGTCGCCACGCTGGATAGCCAGCATGCCACGCACGAGTTGTAGTTCGGGGTGTTGGCTATCGGTGACGGATGCCTTCTCGGCGTGTTTTGCGGAAGCGTCATAATTGCCGCGCAGGTAGTAGATGCTACTCAGCACGCGGTTGACGTCGATGTTGTCAGGGCGCTTGTCGTATTCGCGCATGGCGTAATCGAGCGCCATATCGAGGTCGCCAGTCAAATTGGTATGCACATCAGCATACTCCATGTTCATGTTGTGCCCGTGATCTACGTCGTCTTGAAGCATCTCCAGCACCTCCTCGAGTGTTTCATCAGCCAGTTTCGGACGATCTGTGGCGCGATACAGGTGCACGCGTTGCTCGTAAAACCCAACTTCGGGAATGGCGGCAATGGCTTCGGTGAGGAGTTGCTCGGCAGTTGCATAGTCACCTTTTTCGGCAGCTATGTCGGCAAGTGCGGCCTTGGCAAACGGATAGTTTGGCCTATCCTCCAGCGCCATCTCGTACTGATCTTCTGCTTCGGCAACTCTGCCGTACTGCTTAAGGATATCGCCCAGCGTGAGGCGCACCCAACTGGTTTCTTCCGTGCCTGGGTAGCCAGCATCAAGCGCTAGGCGCATGCTCTGCAGCGCATCATCCACCTTGCCGTGAATCTCACGTAGGTAGCTCACCCGTGCATATGAACGCAGGTCGGGCTTGACTTGAATCATTTTGTCGGCTGCTGCAACTGCCTTATCGTACTGCCCGAGCTCTACATAAGCATCTACGAGCGCGCCGTATCCTACAGCAGCGTAGGGATTGAGGCGGATAGCCTGCTGGCTCGTTTTAAGTGCATCAGCAAATTCATGCTGACTCAATTGCACACTGGCCAGTAGCGTCAGTGCTTGGTAGCGTTGATCGGGTGTCAGGTCGTTTTGCCGCAAGGCGCCTTCTAAAACTTCGAGAGCACCTGGATAGTAATGCCCGTGCTCACCTGTTATGCGTGCCTCGAGCACAAACACCCGCGCCATGGCTAGGCGAGCATCGACATCGGTAGAATCTTCCAGCAATGTGTTGCGGGCGGCAACGTAATTGTTCTGCACACGGTCCCACTCTGTGCCATTGCGAATGGCCTCAGAGCGATCGAGCAGTTCGGGGTATGCGACTTCAGAAGTAGACTCTGCGGCTGGCTGATTGCAGGCTATCAGGCACGAGCAGACAAGTAGAAGGAGAGTAGTTTGTTTTAACATAGGGACATTGGAACAGACGAAAAGGCAGGGGCGGGGCGGGCACCGAATCAGCAGTACAAGAGCAGCTACGTGTGGCGTCCCATCTATGGATTCGCTTTTGACGGCGATATGTTCAGCATAAATTTGAGGGAGGCAGTAAGTCATGCAAATGGGCACGACATTTCAAAACATAAGTAGACATATATGTATTATTCAGTTGATGTAAATATTTGATCCACAGCGCATAACAATATGCCCTCATGCTGCTGCTCGATCGCCTTAACCCTTTCTAGGTAATTTTCGATCCGCTGGTCGATGGCCAGGTGTTGCCCGTCTTGTTGAGCGCCAGTGAGTGAGCTTAGCCGCCTGAGTAATTGTACTTTCGCGCTCGGTTTCGGCCTGCTCGTTTTGCAGGTTGTTTCTGCTTTCGCCAAAACCGATGTCCTCGCCCTGTTCTAACAATGGTGTGGATGACGGATTTGCCGAAGGGTGCTCGCCTGCGAGTGAGCATGCTGAATTGCCCTTGCGAGGGTGTCACGTACGCAACGACTTATGGATCGTAACACGATCACAGGCTTTCTGCTGATTTTTGCTGTGCTCATTCTATGGACGCAACTGACAGGACCTACACAGGGTGACCTGGTTGAGCAGCAGCGAGTGCAGGATTCGCTGCAACAAGTGAGCGCCCAACCTGACTTGCAAGGCCGAGAAGGTCCGGCACCTGCGCTCACTGATACCTATACACCCGATACTTCACGAGCAGGAAGGGCATTACAGAATGCAGAGTATGGAGTGTTTGCACCCGCAGCGACGACTACAGCTGACCTTTATACCCTCGAAAATGAGCTGCTCAAGCTCACCTTCTCCAATGTTGGCGGCCGTATCGTCAGTGCCGAAATTAAAGGCTACAACAAGATCGACATCAGTGATGAGGAGGAAGAACTCCGTACCAAAGTGCTGCTGCTCGAAGATGAGGGCAATGCATGGAGCTACACGCTGCCAGCTACCGGCGCCGCTGGAGGAAGCATTCAAACGGGCAAGATTCCCTTTGAGGTTGAGCAATCGGGCAACTCTATTCGCTTCTTGCTGCCAGCCAACACTGGAGGCTACTTCGAGCAGCGCTATACGCTCGGCGATAGCTACCTCATCGACTATGACGTCACCACTTCAGGTCTGGCCAACGCTACCGGTCCGCTCGAGACGCTAAAGTTAACTTGGGTCAATTTCCTCGATAAGATCGAGAAGAACGTGGCTTATGAGCAGCAAAACGCGCTTACGTACTGGAAGGAGGTAGACGAAAATCCAGATTACGTTTCGGCGAGTGGTGATGCGAGTGAGGTTGGCGAAGGGCGCGTGCAGTGGGTGAGCAATACGAATCAATTTTTCAATACCTCACTTATCGCCAAAGAGCTGCCATTCAGTGGAGCAATAATGCGCTCGAATGAAGAGGCTGAAGAATCAGAGAACCTCAAGCGCCTCGAAACAGAGTTGCTCATTGCAAGTAATGCGAATGCTTCTACTGCCAGCTTTACGATGTTTGTTGGTCCCAACGAATTTGAAGCACTTCAGGATGCGGGTGAAGATTTAGAAGATATTATACCTTTTGGTTGGTCGATATTTGGTACGGTCAATCGTTGGCTGGTCCGCCCGGTTTTTAGCATTCTCAGTTCGTTTATCGGGCAGGCGGGGCTGGTGATATTGGCTTTGACTTTTCTGATCAAGTTGGCGCTCTATCCGCTGACCTACAAGATGCTGCGCAGTCAAGCCAAGATGCAGGCACTCAAGCCGCGCATGGCTAAGCTGAAGGATAAGTTTAAGGACGACCAGCAGGCGCTCCAGATGGAGAACATGAAGATGTACCGCGAGTATGGCGTCAATCCTGCTGGAGGTTGCTTACCGATGATTTTACAAATGCCGATATGGTTTGCGCTGTATCGCTTTTTTCCGGCAAGTATTGAATTTCGGCAAAAAAGCTTTCTGTGGGCGAATGATTTATCTAGTTACGACGAGTGGATCAACTTTGGGATGAATATATGGCCGCTCGGCGATCACCTCTCGCTGTTCACCTTGCTGTGGGTGGTGACGACGCTCGCATATACCTACTACAACTCGCAGATGATGGACATGGGGCAGATGGGTAATAATCCTGCCTTAAAGTACATGCAGTACGGTATGCCGATTATGTTCTTGTTCTTCTTCAATAGTTTTGCTTCGGGATTAACGGTTTATCTCGTCTTTTCGAATCTCTTTAATATCGCGCAGACCTTAATTACCAAGAACTTCATCATCAACAAAGACAAGTTGGAGGAGGAGTTAAAAGCCGCCAAGGCCAAGCCGAAAAAGAAGTCTGGTTTCGGTAGTCGATTGGAGCAGGCCCTGAAGGAGCAGCAGCGGGTAGCTGCGCAGAGGGGGAAGTGAGTTGGGAGAGGTGAAGGCCTCCGGCGGTTGGCCTGCGGCGCGTTGGCCTCCGGCGGTGGGGAAGCCTGCGGCGCGAGGTATGCGTGTCCCTCCAATGGTGTGTTCAGGCTAGGTACGTAAAGGACCCGCATGACCTGCCATGCCGCACACCGCGTCTATGCTACAGCCTTTGAAGTGCAATTTTATGCGCGCTAAAGCACGCGTAACCGGACATCTAGGTGCTGGGTGCTGGGCGCACCTAAACCCCCACTCCCTGCTTCTCCAAAAATTCTTCCGCCAAAGCGAGGAAATTTTGCGCGCCTTTGCTGCCAGCATCGTAGAGAATGACCGGCACATGCAAATTAGGAGCCTCACCAATCTTAGAGTTGCGGTGGATAATTGTGTCAAAGACCTGCTCGCCAAAATGCTCCTGGACTTCTTTGACTACCACCTTTGCCAGACGCAAGCGGCGATCGAACATCGACAAGAGAATGCCTTCAATCTCTAAAGCAGGATTGAGCTTTTGCTTCACCACCCGAATCGTCTGCTGCAACTTGCCGAGACCTTCGAGTGAGAATATTTCGCACTGCACTGGGATCAATACAGTATCAGCAGCTGTCAAGGCATTCACAGTGACAAGCCCGAGCGATGGCAAACAGTCGATAAATACGTAGTCGTAGTCATCGCGGATTTTATCCACCACCTCGCGAAGTAGGAACTCGCGACCGTAGCGTGCAACCAGCTCGACCTCCGCGCCGACCAAATCAATTGAGCTCGGAAGCAAGTGAAGATTGGGTGTGTTTGTCTCCATTATCGCTTCGCGCGGATGGAGCTCGTCGAGGAGACATTCATACAGCGATGAGCCAATCTGGTCGGGTGTCACGCCTACCCCACTCGTAGAATTGGCTTGTGGGTCGGAGTCGATGAGCAGGACACGCTTTTCGAGTATGGCAAGGCAAGCACTCAAGTTGATAGCGGTGGTAGTCTTCCCAACTCCACCTTTCTGATTGGCTACCGCGATGACTTTACCCATGTATGCTGTACTTGTACGCAGCGCCGAAGGTAAGGCAATGCACGGGGCTGAGACTAGCAGTGTGACCTTTTGCTAGTTGCCAGCGTTAGCCAAGCAAGACGTTTTCTATGATTGTTCTCATCCAAGGTTCTAACCGTAAAGGCAACGCTACCAGACCTGTCGTCGATGTCATTAGCAAATACCTCACTGGTCAGGGAGAAGCTGTGACGGAAATCGATCTCGAGTTTCTCCCAGGCAGCATTCTCCACAGCGGTATGTATGAGAGCGGGCTGAGCGACCCTTACCTCGATGCAGCGGAGAAGTCGCTGCGGGCCGCTGATCGTTGGATATTCGTCTTTCCGGAGTACAACGGCAGCTACCCTGGAGCGATGAAGCTATTTATCGATGCATTGAGTGTGCGGGAATATGAAACCCTTTTCGGCGCTAAAACTGCTGCCCTCATAGGTACGGCAAGCGGTAGGGCCGGAAATCTCCGTGGCATCGACCACTTCACAGGCGTACTGCACCACCTAGGCACTACGGTGATGCCTCAGTCACTCCCGATTAGCTTAATTGACACGCTACTCGATAGCGAAGGGGCATTTGCAGACAAAGAGGCTAATGCAGCGCTGCAAGGCTTTCTCGACAGATTTTTACGCTACGGCATCGTTGGTGAGGCAGTAGAGGTATGACCTTGTTCTTCGACCAGCTTACCCTGATTCATGAGGAAAACCCGATCACTCAAGCGAGCGAGTTCTGCATTATGAGTAACAATGATTACGGTCTGGCCAAAATCTCGACGCAGCCCGTAGAGTAAGTTATGAAGATCAGCTGCGTTTTCGTGATCGAGGTTGCCGGTAGGTTCGTCGGCGAGAATGAGCGCAGGATCGTTTACCAGTGCACGCGCCACGGCCACCCGCTGCTGTTCGCCGCCAGAAAGCTCCCGCGGGCGATGGTGAAGGCGTTCGCTCAAGCCCAGGTACTCGAGCCACCGCTTAGCTTTGGCATTGGCTATGTTGGTGCTATCGCCTTTGATGTAGCCTGCCATTGCTGCGTTTTCGAGCGCAGAAAACTCAGGCAGCAGGTGATGAAATTGAAAAACGAAGCCGAGTTTTTGGTTGCGGAAAGTGGCGAGTTGTTTTGGCGAAAGCTGAAAAGGGGAAACCTCTCCCACCCGCAAACTTCCTGCATCAGGCTGATCAAGGGTGCCAAGGATGTGGAGTAGGGTTGACTTGCCGGCGCCGCTGCTGCCGACGATAGCGGCCATTTGCCCTGCTTCGACTCGGAAATCGACTCCCCGCAGCACGTGAAGATCGCCATAGGATTTTGTGATGCTGCTCGCCTCGACCATGCGCGCAAAGTAGCCATACCTTGCCCCTCAATTTTAGCGCATGAGTCAGGGAATAGAGGTCTATAAATTTGGTGGAGCGAGTGTGCGAGATGCGGCTGGCATACGCAATGTGGGCAAGATTGTGAGGGAGTTTGGCCCGCAGAAGCTAGCCATTGTTGTGTCGGCAATTGGGAAAACGACCAATGCGCTCGAGGATGTGGTGGCTGCATTTCACGCTGCGAGTAAGTCCGCTGAAAGCAAAACTCATAGCCAGGAAGCGCGACGCCTGCTCGATGATCTTAAGCAGGTTCACTACGCGGTTGTGCACGAGCTACTCGGCGAGCAGTCGGATGTTTACGCTAAGCTCAACGACGCCTTTGTGGAAGTAGAATGGCTGCTGGAGGAGCCGTTTGACCAGCCATACGACTACGTTTACGATCAAATAGTGAGCATCGGAGAGGTGCTGTCGAGCATTATTGTGGCAGGCTACCTGCAGTCGCTCGACCTGCCGATTACTTGGCTCGACGCGCGTGGGCTGGTGCGTACCGACAATCTCTACCGCGAGGCGTGGGTGGATTGGAAGGTGACGCAGGAGCAAGTTGATGCGGCCGTAAAGCCTGTGCTTCAGGCTGGGGGAGTGGTCGTAACGCAAGGCTTCATAGGCGCAACTCCCGACAACGAAACCACCACCCTCGGCAGAGAAGGCTCAGATTACTCCGCCGCCATCTTAAGCTACTGCCTCGATGCGGACTCGATGTCGATATGGAAGGATGTTCCTGGCGTGCTGACGGCTGATCCGCGTTATTTCGATAATGTAACTAAGCTCGACCACCTCAGTTACCGCGAGGCGATAGAAATGACGTATTACGGTGCAAAGGTGATTCACCCCAAAACGATCAAGCCGCTACAGAACAAAGCTATTCCCTTGCTGGTGAAGAGTTTTATCGATCCGGCTGGTGCGGGCACGCGGGTTGATGCGGATGCACCATTAGCTTATCCTCCGATCATAACAGTAGAGCGCGACCAGGCTTTGGTGCAGATTTCGACGCGCGATTTTAGTTTCGTTGCTGAGCATCATTTAAAAGATCTGTTTAATCGCATTGCCGATTACCGTTTGCAGGTCAACATGATGCAGAACTCTGCGATTAGCTTTTCGATATCAGTTAATGATCAGGAAGATCGGGTGGATCGTTTTGCCCAGGCATTGCAGGAGAATTTTACCTGCGCAATCACACGTGATTTAGAGCTGTATACCATTCGCCATGCGGATGATTTTACACTGCAAGGTCAGCGCCAGGGCAAGCTGGTGTTGATGGATGAGCGAGTCGGCTCGACGGTACAGATGGTGGTGAAGGAGGCGGTGGTGCCGGTGAGGAAAGCGCGGGCATAAGGCTGCCTACGGCGCTATGTAGCCTCTGATTATGGGACTATTTCGAGATGCATATATTTGACTCGAAATTCGAGGTCATTAGACCAGATCGACAAGGACTGGGATTAAGCGGTTGAGTTCGGCGGCGTATACGTCGCTCATAGCGACTATGCCTTTAAGGTTACTTGAGGAGGTGAAGCTCACGGTATCCCACGCCTGGTACTACAGCCGCCTCGATACTCAGGAATTAACTTGAGTGCTGGCCTACATGACCACACGATTCATCCACCCCAACACGGCAAAGCTATTACGTCAAAAGCTCAATTGATCCGCAAATAAATATAATAGTGCAAGGGATAAGATTAGTTGCTTTAGTCCGAACTGAAGAATTCGCTCGCGGGGTGACTGTACATGCCGTCCTGGACATCTGTTTTATAATTATTTATCGCCTTGTATATCTTATTTTTACAAAGCTCACAATACTTTTCGTAGGGTAATCCTATTGCGACAGCTCCCAAGGACAGTAAATAGTAGTGAATCAATGTGGCTGCAAGATTCACTTCCTGATCCAGTAACCTCTTCGGTCTTTCTCTAGTACCGCCATGAGCATAGTAATTGCGCGTGGCCGTACATGAATTATGAAAATTCTTCAATGATCCATCAACTAGATTACTGTACGGAGGATCATACGCTTCGCTAAAATGATCCAAAAACTTACTAAGGGAAATTGTACCACTCTGGTTAATCTGAATAGTTAGTGACTTGTCTAGCAAAGCGTGGTACAATTCTTCAGCTATTACACTGGTTGATAAGATCAATTCTACAGAAACCGCTGATGCTTCGAAAGAAACTTGAGACAGGTATTTGCCAGAGCGCAATGAGAAACTCGTAGATTTACACGTACACATTGCGAGATATGTGCCGAAAGCGTTACCAAAAGATTTCCATTCATCCACATACGGCAAGACTCTAACTTTCAAATATTGTTCCTGCATATTTTTGAAATGTGTATGCAAACAGTTATTGATGTCGGTTACGCGTATTGAATTATACTGAAAAGCCAAACCTAAGTAATCGCGCATAAAGCCCGCGACACACCTACAGATGAAAACGGCATTTGCAAAATCTACCAGCTCTTTAAACTCTATTGATACAATACAGAACTCAGTTAAATTCAGTGACCTCTCAAAATTAGGCCTCATCTTCATCTCCACCGATCTACCCAATAAAATTGAAACCTCTATAGATTCTCCAGTGAAAAGTACTAGTGATTTATCAAGCTCCGGATTCCCAACGTCCTCAACTGGGACACTAAACGTTTGAGTTTTAGGAAAAACGTCATGGCAAATACCAAGAGCACGAGTTTGCAGCATAGCTATTTGCTGCTTACTCATATCTCCATTAGGTGCCACAATGATTGTGTCTGGTTGTATTTCAAAATAACTTTCAAGAACCTCCTTAACCACTCGGATCTGTTCCAGATAAACATGACCTACACCTTCCACCTTCAAATATGCTACCGCTAAGGACCTACCTATTAATCTCCATCCTTCTGGATGGGTTGGAAGCTCATGAAAAACTTTAAATAATAGCCTACCCGAACGATATTCTGTTATTGCCGATGCCCATCCATTGCCTCCAAAAGCTTCAAGATTTATTGATCCTACAGCACCTGCAGGTATTGATTCTTCAATCGGTTTAATCATTTCTTTTGTTGTTTATCCTACCCAACCTTCACCCCCTCTAGCTCTTTCCACCATACCCAAGGTCGATAAGGCCTCAACCAGCTCACCGACCCGCTTACGATTGGCACGCTGAAAGTGAGCGGCAATGCCTTCTACCGAAAGCGGGACTTCCGACCTAGCAATGACGCGACGTACAGCAGATAAGCGCTCGCCATCGTTGGCAAGGGCAGACCACTTCAGCAGCGTTTTCGTCGTGGAGTATACCGGAGTCGACACTTTCTTCACCTCTAGTTCGCCCTGTGCTTTGGTGACACCATCAGGATTTTGGTATTCGGGACGTAGATAGTGTATAATGCCGCGAGCCTCATCTGCTGCGCGGGCGGCGTTGAGGTCGACCAAGCGCTGTAGCACCTCCTGCTCATCTCGCAGGAAGGCAGCGGCCGGGTCTTCGAGCGTAGTGTCATCATCGATCCAGCTGTAGGCGCGGGCCGTCCATAGATCGATATCGTCGTGGATGCTCTGTAGCGTGCCGACAAGGCCGTCGTTGTAAATCTGCTGCTCCTTTTTTGTTAACTCACGACCTTCGCGCACGGCTTCCAGGACGTTGTAGAGCTTGGTCATCGTGAGATGCTCATGCTCGGCGAGTACGCGTTTGCGTAGGGCGTCGAGTTCTTCGCCGAGGGCGGCTAGCTTCTCGCGTTGGTTGGCTGTGGAGAGGGGGAACGGGAAGGTTTCGAAACAGCGCGTCTTATTGTAGCGTGGCCGATCCTCCAAGGTGCCGCCCGAAGCTAGAGCCCATGTCACATGAATTGAAGACTGTAATGTGCTGAGATGTTCTGCAGTGTCCAATCCAATGCACACAATGCTGCTCTCGGGTGCTATAGTAGTGTCCAAAAAAACAAAGGTTCGGTGCTTGCTCGTCTCGCCGGTAGCGATAAACCGATTGAGGCCGCCAGTGAACTTTCGGAAGATTGGCCGCGCGTGTCCAATAACCCACCAAAGCTCTTGAAATTGTTTATTCCTATTCTTGGACCGGTAAGGCTTAGCTGTTGAATATAGATAATTATACAATAACGGATTTATAGTCCGCACTTCCTCGTGAGACCAGCCAAATAAGTCAATAATAACTTTGCCCCGATATTTGTCGGTAACATCGTTCCAATTAAAAAATGGTCTAATAGTCTCGTCGGAACTTGGAAGCCCCAAATCTTGAAGTTCCTTTTCTTTTGGCGCAAACATGCTACCTATAGTTTTAAATCCCACCGCGCAGATTTTAAGATTAGCGTGCAGTGTACTCGCTTTCGTGACGTCTGCCCCAATCGAGAGATCGCTGGCAATGATTCCATGATGCAGTGCAAGGTGAACTACTGGTGGTTCATCATCTATCGCTGGAACTTCCTTTACCACCTCTGCTAGCCTTCCCTCCACGTGGCCTTTCTGTGCAGATGTCATGGCGATTCGCACTGCCGCCCCATCTTCATCTTCCGACCACGGGTGGTCAGGCACTGCATACGCTATGAGTGTGGGATTCTTCTCCCTTAGTGCCTCTTCTATAACTCGTCGGTTTCGGATTTGGGTAATGCTATTCGATGTAATAAGCCCAAAACGCCTTAGCTGGCGGTTAGACTTGGAGCTGAGTAGTGTATTACATCTGTACCACCAACGCATCACATAGTCGGTGCTGTCAGGAATCATGTTCTTATACAGAGCTTGCAAACGATCTACATAATCTTCTCCAAATTCTTCCCTAAGTCTACTATACCATAAAAATGGTGGATTCCCCACAATAAAGTCAGCCTCTGGCCACTCCGGCATACGGTCTTGACCCATAAAGCTTTCGAGCACGGCGTCCTTGTTCTCGATGTTGTGGTGGCGTTGGAGAATTGGCTCGCCAAGGCGATCGGCATTGCCCCAGGTGCGGAAGTGCCACTGGAGGTAGCCGATCCATAAAACCACCTCCGCGATGGCGGCGGCTCGTGGGTTGATTTCGATGCCGAGAAACTGATCGGGACTGACGGTGTAGCCGCCAGTCATGTCGAGCTTTTGCTGGCCTTCATAACCTTCGATTTCGCGCAGCACCTCGCCCTCGAGGCGTTTCATGTGTTCTAGCGCGACGTAGAGAAAGTTACCAGAACCACAGGCTGGATCGAGCACCCGAGTATCGCAGAGCTTGCGGTGAAATTTCCGCAGATGATCGAGGGCTGCATCACGTACCGCCCTGCGCTCAGAACCATCTTCGGGTTTGCCCGCAGCTGCCAGTTCTTCTTCGCGCAGCAATTCTTCGGCAGCCAGTACCTGGGCCGTTTGCCAATCTTCGCGTAGCGGCTCGATGATCGTAGGCAGCACCAGGCGCTCTACGTAGGCACGTGGTGTAAAGTGCGCCCCGAGCTTGTGACGCTCCTTAGGGTCGAGGGCACGCTCGAGGAGGGTACCGAAAATGGCAGGCTCTACCTCGCTCCAGTGTGCCTCGGCAGCGGCTATGAGAAGCTCGGCCTCTTCGTCATCAAGCTGAAGCGCAGAAGCATCGGCGAAGAGCTCGCCGTTAAATCGCTTGACGTTAGTTTTGAGAGCGCGGTCGAAGCCACCACGATCCATGAGGCGCCAGAAATCGCTAAGGGCAGCGGGGAGCTGCGGCAGGTTTTGGCGAAAGCCCGTGAGTAAGTCCTTAAAACTGTCTTCGGGAAGTAGCCCTACGTCTTCGGCGAACATGCTGAAGAGGCTTCGCATGAGGAATTGCGCTACCGTGTCTGGGGCGTGCCCTTTACCTTCGAGGCGTTTAGCCAAGCGACCGAGCTTTTCTGCAAGGTCGCGTGTGACTTTCGCGCTGCGGATGCTAGGATCGAGTGATGCGGGATCGGTCCACAGCTTGCCTAGCCGCTCCCGGATATCTGCGTCACGTAGGTCATTGAGGTGAATGCGGTACCCGTTGCTGTCGGGGAAGGGGGCGTAGTGCTTGCCCTGGCCAGAGAAATCGGCGAAGAGGTCGATGCAGTAGCCGACGTCACATACGACGAGGAAGGGCGGCCAGCCAGCTTCTGTGGGGAGATTGGCAGCGTAACCTTTCGCTTGATTTTTGGCTTTTGTCATGGCGCGCCCCCAACCCGGCGTACCTCGTTTGGCGGTGCCAACTTTTAGCTTTATACGCGTACCGGCGAGCCTGGTTTTGGCGGAAGCCTCATCACTCCCCTGCTTGTTCTCCCACACGAAGCAGCCCTTGCGGTAGAGGTCGATGAAGTTCGTCGTGGGCGGAGTTTTCTTCACATTTATGACCGCGCGCTCGAAGACGTAATCCGCCTCCTCGTGTCCAGTAGGCCGTGGATGCTCTACGCCAAGGAGGTCGCACAGCTCAATAACAAAGCTCTGCGAGTTAGCTGTCTCGGCAGCGTTAGACGATTCCCACCGGGCGATGAAGATGGTGAGGTGGTCTTCAATGTCAGGTTTGAGCTGTGGGGAGGTGGTATGCATATTAGGAAGTATATCAAGTGCACAATGTAAGGAGTACCATATCGGCCAAGCTGGTGGAGCGCCCTAAGATAATTCTGCATTCCGGAAGCCATTCCTGAAGATAATAGCTCGCTTTGGATCGGCGGATATGGACCACGTCTCTTCAGAAACATCATCATCGCCAGATGACTGTAGCCTCAATTAGTCGAGCAGAACTTCTAGTCACAGAATTGAATACTGCTGCATAATTCTACTCCTCCTCCAGCCCCGGCCACTCCATCTCCAAACCCTCCAGCGCATCCATTACAGCCTTTGACACCACAAAATCCCGCCACCATCGCTTGTCTGTCGGGACGATCGTCCAACCAATAGTCGAGCGGCGTAGCACATCATTATAAGCATCCATATAAGCTTCCCAATGCTCACGCTCTTTCCAATCATCTGGATTGTGCTTCCAGTGCTTATCATCTTCTTCTAAGCGCTCCCGCAACTGTTCTTCTTGCTCCTCCTTGCTGATGTGCAGCAAAAATTTTAAGATGATGGTATTGTTGTCGAGCATCAAGTTTTGCTCGAATGCATTAATTGCCTTAAAGCGTGCATCCACCGTATCTTCATCGATCCAACCGTGTACCCGCTGTATAAGCACATCTTCATAGTGGCTGCGGTTCCAAATGGCGATATCACCCTTAGCCGGAGCACGTTGATGTACGCGCCACAGAAAATCGTGACGCATCTCCAGCTCGGTTGGCTTCTTGAAGCCGTGTACGTGCAGGTTGGCAGGTGAACTTCTGTTAAAGGCAGCACGCACAGCGCCATCTTTACCCGAAGCATCCATCCCCTGAAAAATGATCAGCATCGCGTGCGACCTGATCGCTGAAAACTGTTCGGTCAAATCACCAATGACCGAAGCGTAGGCCTTGGCTTGTTTGCGTGCCCGATCCTTGTCTGCGTCATCGGGTGGGGTAGTGGGCGTAGTCCGTAAATCTTGAGCCATGGGCGGAAGGTAACTTTACCAGGTGTTTGACTTCAGTAGCTGTGGATCAAAAGAGGAGTGGCAAGAGGTAGCCAACGCCATTTGCACCGGCAACCTCCCGCTGCAAGACTTGCTCGGGGCCTTGCACTCAACATCACCGCAACAACGGCAGCAACAGGTGGCTGGCTATGTGCTCCTCCAGCTAGCCCGCACTTGCCCAGCCAGTCTCGATGAGCATCTCCAAACCTTGCTCGAACTACTCGATTTGCCTGCTAGCGCTCAGCATTCCTCACTGCCTCGACAGGTGTTTTCCGTGCTGCAGGATCGCGATTTGGACGAAGATCTGGCAGGCCATGTTTTCGCGAAAGCTGTGGACTATTTCCTCGACCAGCAGCAAGCTATCGCCGTACGAGCCCGTGCCCTCGACGTATGTGCGAACGTGGCGACGCAATACTTAGGGCTGTGGGAGGAAGTGACACAACTCGCTCAGAGCATCCGACCCGAGGAAGGTGCAGGCATGCAGAGCATTCGGCGAAGAGTGCTCGCACAAGCAGCCAAAGCAGCAACTTAAATGCGCATCTTTCCCCGCTTCACGAGGTAGCTCTGCAGGATTGGGCGAAAACCTTTCGCCGTGTCAGCATCAATGAGATCGACGCGATACTGCAAGCACGTATCGTGTAGCTCCTGACGCTGCCGTGCCACCTCAGCTCGGTAGTAATCCGCTACCTCCTGCGGCTGCAACTTCACGCGCTCGCCTGTCTCCATATCAATAAACTCGTGCGGGCGGTTATCGAATTCAAAATCAACCTCATGACGCTTGTCCGTAACTTGGAAAAGCACAACCTCGTGCTTGTTGTGACGCAGGTGCTGAAGAGCTCCGTAAAGCTCGCCGAGATTGTCGCCTTGCCCAAAGAAGTCGCTAAACACGAACACTAGCGAACGGCGGTGAAGCGTCTCGGCAACGGTGTGCAAAGTCTCGGCAGTTGAACTCGTGCGACCAGGCGCATAATCAGCCAGCGTCTGCTCGAGTTGGGTGGTGAGGCCGCGCAAATGCGTAGTGCTCGAGCGCTGCGGCGTCTGAAACTTAATGTCTTGGTCGTACACCGTTAGCCCAAAGGCATCGCGCTGGCGCTGCAAGAGGTACATCAACGCTGCACCGGCCTTTGCACTGAATACTAGTTTGTTGCGCTCATCATCTCTTGCCCCAGGATAGTACATGCTACTGGAGGCATCGATGACTACTTGACAGCGGAGGTTGGTCTCCTCTTCATAGCGCTTGGTGTACATGCGGTCGCTACGCGCATAGACTTTCCAATCTACATTGCGCAGGTTGTCACCTTGGTTGTACAGTCGGTGCTCAGCAAACTCGACCGAAAAGCCATGAAAGGGACTTTTATGAAGTCCAATAATAAAGCCTTCCACCACTTGTCGCGCCAGAAGTTCGAGGCGACCCAGATCGCGTGTATCAGGTGTGTGGAGCGAGCGCATGAAAGGTTAACGTGGCGGAGTGCAGCCACGTTGCAAACATCCGGTCTAGTTCATATGCTGCTCAATCTTCGCTTGAAGTGCAGCTTTGGTGGTGGTACCTACATGGCGATCAACCACTTCACCATCCTTAAATATGAGAATTGTAGGAATCGAGCGGATTGCGTAGCGCTGACTTACCTCACTGTTCTCATCCACATTGAGCTTACCGACTTTTACCTTGCCTTCGTACTGACCTGCAAGGTCTTCGATGATTGGCGTAATCATGCGGCACGGTCCGCACCATTCTGCCCAAAAGTCAACGACGCTTACGCCTTTGCCTTTGATTGCTTCTGTTTCAAAATTGCCGTCAGTGAATTCGAAAGCCATGGTTCAGGTATTGAATTTGTGTGAAGTAATACCACAAACACTGAAAATGTAAAAACGGTTGCCATTTGCAGCCTTGCCTCCAAAATTATTTCGGTGCCTGCGCCTCCAGCAGCGGTCGAAAGGCTTTGATGGGAGTTTTGGAGCTAAATGGAGCAGGGCCTTCGCCTCCCGCAGCACTTACCACCAGCGTGCTGCTCACAGGGACGCCATTGGGGATAAATCCATAATTGCCTTCGCGTGGCAGGCGGAAAGCGGGCAAGATGATCTGCGATTCGCGCAGGGCGATGAGTTCATCGCGTGGGTCGCCTCCTTCCAGCACGGCAACAGCTACGCGGATACCGCTGGTATCGAGGCCGCGCACAGCTTCCTGCAGCTCCTTGAGGGCAGCGGCTCCGGTATTGGGCACCCAGAAGTACACCGCCGAAGTGGAGTCGGGTAGGGGAGTGAGATAGGCCTCCAAATCCTGGGGTGTATAGCTCTCCCATTCGCGCCCTTTGGCCCGAGCAAGGAGGTCGCGCTCGCCCCGCGTCAGCTCCGTCGAAGTGGCGTTATCGTTCACGCTTTGCGGGTCTACTTCAGGTGCATCAGCTGTCTCGCCTCCACAGCCAACAAGTGCCAGCAGCGCTACGTTAAGGCACACTAGTGTCCAGGATTTCCACCGATTCACCGTTTGCTCGTGCGGAGTTCCGTTCGTGGTTTGCTTGGTTTGCATTGGCTGCGGGTTTGGTAATTGTGCGAGTGCTCGTACCGGCTGAGGTGATAGAGGCTTATTATAGTCGACTCATTTTTCCTGCCATACGTGCTACACTCGATGTGGTGTTTGGTTGGTGGCCAGTGCCTGCCTCAGCTCTCGTAATTGCTGCAGCGCTGGGTTGCTTGGGGTGGCAGGTGCTTGCTCAGGTGCGTAAAGGTGGTTCAGCTTACGCCAAAACACTCTTTGGTGTTATGGCCATTGTTCGGTGGGCAAGTATAGTCGTGGTTGCGTTTATGTTGTTGTGGGGCTTTAATTATGGCCGTGTGCCGCTCAGCGAGCAACTCGAACTCGACACGCGCCCGCTATCCTCGGAGGAGTTGTGGCAAGAGCTCGAGCAATCCGCCAAGTTCGTCTCCATTCTGCGTACGCAACTCCCGCTTTCTGATACGACTGATTATGAAAGTTTGCCGTTGAGTCAAGGAGCGGAGGCACGCATCCGGCATACGCTTAAAAACCAACTTGCTGCCCTCGACTTGCCCGCTGCAGGCACTGTGCGCATTCGCGAGGTGGTGCCCGGCGGCTTACTGCACTTCAATACCAGCGGGGTTTACTTTCCGCTCACCGGCGAGGCGCATCTCGATGAAGGCTTGCACTCACTGCAGAAGCCCTTTGTAATGGCGCACGAGATGGCCCATGGCTTCGGGATTACCGATGAGGGAGCTTGTAATTTCTTGGCCTGGTTGGCCTGTACGCGAGCAGACAACTTATACATCCGGTATTCCGGCCACCTGACGTATTTGCGCTACGTTGGTTCAGCAGTGCGGCGTCGCGATCCTGCTGAGTATGCAGCCTTTCGGCAAAACTTACCACGCGCCGTGCAGGCCGACTTAAATAGTATCGCCGAAAACAACAACCGCTACCGAGAAATAGCACCAGTACTGCGTGATGCTGTCTACGATCAGTACTTAAAGTCGCAAGGCGTTGCCGATGGTATGGCCAGCTACAGTCGGGTTATCGGTTTAGTTGCAGCTTGGCGGAACGGGCGGCGACGGCCCCGGGTAGTGCAGACAGCAGCTGATGTGTCGCTTCAGTAAGATTTTTTAAAGCGAGTTCGAGTTTCCAGGAGTCGCGGTTGCGGGGCTCCACATAATTGCTGATGGCTCGCAGCTGGAGGTGTTGTGTGTTTTGCCGAAAGGCCACCCATGCTACTGTGGCACCTTCCATGCTTTCCACCTGTGCATCTGAGGTTTTGCGAAAGCGTGCTATAGACGCAGCCTCGCCGTGTACAGTCGCTACTGTGACACCTATGACGTGTTTTGCGAAAGCGTAATGCTCAGCATCTGACGTGAAAACGTGCGGCCATGCCGGCGCTAAAGTTGCCCCTGCCAAACCAAGCTCGTGCACGCTCACAAACGCGCCACTAGCCTCCTCTGCCCCTATGTCACCAAAGCTATCGGCAACCACCTGCACCACCTCACCTAAAGCAAGCTCACTATCCAAGGCCCCAGCTACACCGACGTTGAGCACCATATCGTAACTCACGCGGCACAGCTGCTCGGTGAGGGTAATGCCACTCGCCACCGGACCTACGCCGCACACGAAGTACTCGAGTTGCAGCACCGCATGGTAGCTACCAGGGGGCCACTGCTCCTGAAGTGCAGCGATTTCAAAGGGTGTGGCTGCCACGATGAGCATCTTGATCACGAATCGAGTCTTTACCGAGCAACATATTGCGGGTTGCCCGACGTTTGGTCAAAGAATTTTGTTAATTGGTGCCGCCAGCATTGGTAAGCTCGTAGCCCGCTAAGCAACACCTCCATGATTGAAGATCGCTATAATCAGAAGGAACTCGATCAGTTCCGCAAGCACATCGAGAAGAAGCTGGAGCGTGCCCGTGAAGACTTTGAGTACCTTCAAAATCAGATCAACGAGCTGGCCAAGAATTCCGACGACTCGCACTCCGCTGATTATATCGACGGATCGGCAGCTCACATGGATATTCAACGCATGAACGAGATGGCCAAGCGCTCGCTAATCACCATCGAGGAATTAGAAGGTGCGAAGGTGCGTCTGCGGCAGGGCACCTATGGCATCTGTACCGTCACAGGAGAGAAAATCGACCCACGGCGACTGAAGATGGTGCCGGGCGCGCACCGCTCGGTGGAGGGCGAGCGGCTGGTGGACTTAGGTAAGGCTAAGGATATGGACCTCACTGAGATGATGCCACCGCCTTCAGCTTAAATTCTGCACTTATCGCGCAGCATTGCAGCATCTGCCAATAATCAGGTCTGTCGCTGGCAACGCGGTGCACAAACTTCTCTTGCACTTCGCCGTCTTGTATGGCAAAAGCACCTGGCATCTGAAAGCCATCGCCTAGCTGTTGGTAGCCAACCCAGTGGCCTTGCACGATGCCAGCCTCAAAGCCTCTAATCCACGATTGCAGCCCAAACAGCTGGTGAAAATTGCCTTTTAGTAGTCCAAAAGCGCGATAATACTGGCAGGGAGGATCGCTGACGTTGCTGATGCCATCGAGCTGGTAGCGCTCGAAATATTCATCTGCTACTTCTTGATTGGTCATGTGGACGAGCACTACTTCCACTCCCGCTCGCTCAAAATTGTCGCGTTGCTGTGCGATTTCGGCCATGGCTTCGCGGCAGAAGGTGCACCCGAAGTGCCGCAAAAAGACCAGCAGCACGGGGCGCCGCATCGAAAGCGTAGCCACTGTATCTGCGTGCTGAGTCCTCATCTGCTGAAGCGCTTCTGCTGTGGTCATGAGCTAGTACTGACAGTGGGGTGCACCCTGCTAACACAAGGAAGGGCCACTGGTTGTGACCAGCAGCCCTTCCTGAGTAAGCAGCAGTAAGTGCTTAAGCTGTAGCCTCCTGCATCTTGGTGTAGGTGCCGATGACTTCGCGCACATGCTCAGCAGATTCCTTGAGCAATGACTTCTCCTCCTTGTTGAGGTCGAGCTCGATAATTTTCGAAATGCCTTCGCTGTTGAGCTTGACGGGCACGCCGAGGTAGATGTCGTTGAGGCCGTACTCGCCTGTGAGGTAGGCGCAGACGGGAAAGATGCGATTTTCGTTTTTGACAATGGATTCTACCATTTGCGCCGCTGCGGCCCCTGGTGCATACCATGCAGAGGTGCCCATCAACTTAACGAGTTCGCCTCCTCCTGACTTTGTACGATCAACAATCGCGTCGAGGGTGGAGTCTTCGATCATTTCAGTGACTGGAATGCCAGCGACGGTGGTGTAGCGTGGGAGAGGGACCATGGTATCGCCGTGCCCACCCATGAGGACGGCCTGAATGTCTTTAGGACTTACATCGAGTGCTTCGGCGAGGAATGCGCGGTAGCGGGCGGTGTCGAGAATACCTGCCATACCGAATACGCGACTGGAGTCGAGGCCGCTCTTTTTGTAGGCCGCGTAGGTCATCACGTCGAGCGGGTTGCTGACGACGATAATGATTGGGTTGGGGGAGTGCTCCAGGATAGAGTCGGTGACCATGCCGACGATTTTGGCGTTGGTGCTGATGAGGTCGTCGCGGCTCATGCCGGGTTTGCGGGGGATGCCGGCGGTGATGACGACGATATCCGAGCCAGCGGTGTCTGCGTAGTCGCTGGTGCCTTTGAGGCGGGTCGAATAGTAATCGATGGGTGCCTGTTGCCAAGAGTCGAGGGCTTTGCCTTTGGCGAAGTCGCCTTTGATATCGAGCAGGACAATTTCGTTGACGATGTCTTTGTGGGCGAGCACATTGGCGCAGGTAGCACCTACGTTGCCGGCGCCAACTACAGTAATTTTGGCCATGGTAGTTGAGGTTTTGGGCGGCAAATGTAAAAAAGCTGGCGTAGGGAAGCCAGTTGTTTGTAATGTAGGCCCGCCGACTAATCTAACCTTGCTGTTGCAGGTTAGCTTTGTAGCTGTTTCACCATTCATCTGTCCCAACTATGCGATTGACCTTACTCTTCGTTTCCTTACTACTTGCAGGCCTAATCCAGGCTCAGCATTCAGCTGGCGATTTTTGTGGCACACCACCCGTGGATATGGAGCAGCTCAAGGCCAATCGAGCACTCGGTCAACAGCTGTTGCAGGCCCGTGGTCCTTCGAGTGCCACAACCTTCATCCCTATTCGCTACAAGCTCGTTGGCCGGTCCGATAGCAGCGGCCTTGTGGACATCAACGGCTTGCTCGACATGATGCGATCAATCAATGTCGATTTTGCCCCCTTAGATATCAAGTTCTACTTTGAAAATGGAAACGGCGAGCCCTTCGACTACTACTATAATGATGGCTTGTATAATGATCATGCGGCGCAAGGTCATATCCTCAATAATACCAGGTCAAGCAACGCCATTAGCATTTACATTCCTAACTCCGCTACTACTCCAGGTGGATCGGGTCTGGGAGTGACACTTGGCTACTACAGCCCCGGTAGAGATATTCTGGTTTTCAAACGATCAGAAGTGACCAGCAACTCTTCTACTGCCTCCCACGAGATTGGTCACTACTTTGGCTTACCGCACACCTTTAGAGGTTGGGACAGGTGCAGCTGGGAGGGCACCACGGCAACTTGTCAAACGAACAGTGGGGAAATTACAATTGAGTCTCCAGTAACTATTCTTACCAGCCCCGGTGGCGCACCTGTTGAGCTGGTGACGCGAGGCGCTGGTGCCAACTGTGCAACCGCAGGTGATACATTCTGTGATACCCCGGCAGATTACAACCTAGGCTTTGGCTGGCCCAACTGTAACTATACTGGTCCAGTACAAGATCGCAACTTAGATCCACTACGACCCGACGAACAGAACTTCATGGGCTACTTCCTCAACTGCAACCCTTACCACTTTAGTGATGAGCAAGCCACTGCAATGATTGGTAACTACAACTCCAGTCGCCGCGGCTTTTTGCGAGGAGGTGCGCCCGATGTAACGGATAGCATCGTTGATGCCGTCACTTACGTCTATCCTGAAGATGATCTCGACGTAACTGAATATTTTGATTATGTCAAGCTCGATTGGGAAGACGTCGAATTCGCTCAGTACTACTTCGTAGAGGTAAGCGAGCGCCGCAGTTTCGGTACTACAGTCGTGAGCGAGGTGGTCAGCTCCTCTAGTATCACAATGACAAATTTGGAGCCCAACGAGGAATACCACTACCGTGTGCGGCCATTCAATCAGGTATCCTTTGGAGCAGCGCAATCCTCGCGCTCCTTCTTCACGAGCGACATCTTGGTTGGTGTACGTGAGCCTGAAGCAGCACGGAAGATGGTGGTTTATCCTAACCCACTCCACAATAATACAAACCTCAATCTCAGCCTTGTCGCTGATTTTGGTGGCGATGCGCTGCTGACAGTACGCGACATGACTGGACGTACCATTTTGCAACAGAACGCGCACATTGCTGCGGGCAACAATCTACTCGAGGTGCAAGGTTCAGCAGGTCTTCCAACTGGTGCCTATGTACTCGGTTTGCGCAACGACCGAGGATTTTCTACGCGCAGATTCGTTGTTGAGTAAGCACTTACCAAAATTTGGCCTACTTTAGTGGTCAATCGAGATACGCCCACACCTGGGCAATGAGAACTAGACCCGGCTGCGAATTTCGCAGTTGGGTCTTTTTACCCGGATCGTGCGTTAGAATTGCTACTCCAAGGGCGTTAAACAAGGTAACCTCCCAGAGGGTCCGTCCTTATTTACCCCAGCACTGCAAACACTGGCACTTGCTCGAAAAGCCGTTGTCACCTTAGCGCGACTAGGGCTCCAGCCGTTTTCCTTGCGCGAGCACCAGTCTTTTTTGTGTTGTCAGGCTTTCGCTACGCATTCTAACGCATGATCCAGGTTTAAGAAAAAGTCAATCCGTGATACGATTTCTACTCCCTCTACTTTTCATCACCTCCGCAAGCCTTGTTGCTGCACAAGAACTAGCGCCCTGCGGCACTGTCGGAGAGCGCACAGCATGGTTGCGCCAGTTTCAAAAAGGTGAAATAGCGCATAGTGCGCGTGGTGCTGACATCGTCATCCATGTTTCTCCGCACTTGCTGGGCAATGATGTCGGAGAGCCCTTTCGCTTAGATCGTGCACTCGGGGCCTTGGGAGCTCTAGAGCAGGATTTTCAGGGCACAGGGATTCGCTTCGTGGCGCCTTTACCGTTCGACACCATTTACTCGACAGCCTACAACGATCACGAGACGGTGCTGGAAGGTGCAGATCTGATGTTTGCGAACAATGTCGCCGGATCCCTCAACTTGTACTTTCTCCGAAATCCAGCTGGAAATTGCGGCTACAACTTACCGTATGCAGGCATTGCCATAGCCTTTCAATGTGCTTTAGCTTCTTCGGTGACGATAGCGCATGAGGTTGGACATGGACTTTCCTTGCCTCACCCGTTCCTCGGTTGGGAAGGTGGCAAAAGCCACGACAGCAGCGAGCCACCGACTTTCCAAGCACCGGCTCCACGCACGGTGACTTATGACTATACCTATTTTCAGGATACGCTGATCCGCGATACCACTATTATTGATACAGCCTTGGTTGAATTGGTGGCAAGAACCAATTGTCGCGATGCCGCAGATGGCTTTTGCGACACGAGCCCTGATTATCTCGCCACCCGGTGGACGTGCAATCAGAACGGTGAGTCGCCGACGCATCAGCTCGATCCTGATGGCGTGTCTTTTACCTCAGATGGATCGCTCATCATGGGTTATGCCGATGATGCTTGCCAAACCAGATTTACGGACGAGCAAACGGATGCCATGCGCACCTTTGCCACCACCAGAAGAGCGTCATGGTTGCGGACGGGTGTTGATTCCAACGCTGTTGTAGCTCATCCTCAGCCTGACTATATAGATGGAGAGGTGTTGCCGAGCGAGTTCGAAATTCCCTTTGAAGATGTCGCAAATGCTACGCACTACTTTGTGGAGGTGAGCGCCCGTCGCTCTTATGGCACCATTACCGCTGACGGAATCGTCACAGATTCCTCCTTGCCACTAGACCCAGCGGACTTTGTGCCGGGCACTACTTACTACTGGCACGTCTATCCTTTCAATGAGCATAGCCACTCGGTTGGCTTCAGTCAGTCGTATAGCTTTACCTATCCGCAGTCGAGTAGTACAGTTTCTGCCTTTCGGCAAAACTTGCCAGCATCACCCAATCCTATCCAAGCTGGCCAGTTGCTAAGCTTAGGCGACAGGTGGGCAGGAGCAAACGCTACATTGCTTGATATGGCTGGTCGACTCACTTCGTTGAGTTCTTTGACGTCAACGGGAGAGGTGTTGATTCCTAAGACACTTGCCCCAGGCCTCTACACTGTCCAGGTCATTGACTTAGCTGCCCAAGCTGGTGGTGTAGTACGGGTGCTCGTGCAGTAGCACCGCTAATTTAACTCGCTGAGAAGTTCTTCGATTTGCTCCTCGGTGCTGCGTAGCCTAGCTCTCGACCAAAGGATCAGCTCTTTGGCGCGGGCAACCTGTTTTGCTAGATCATCGACGTTTGCCTGCGGATCTTGTATGGCTTGCAGAATAGCCGCCAGCTCTTCCTGGGCGCTTTGGTAATTTTTGGGTTGTTTCATAGAACTTGACTTTCCACTTGGCCATCACTAAAGTGCGTTGTGATTGCGTCACCTGAATGAAGTGCTTCGGCTTTAGCTATGCGCTTGCCATTCTTGCTCACCAAGGCGTAGCCCCGAGCTAACACCTTCGTGGGGTCCAAATCCTCAAGCCGCAGGTGAGCAGAAGCGAGTTGTGCATCAGATAGCTCGATCTGGCGACTCACAGCATCGCCGATGCGTCGAAGTGTTTCATCCGTGGTCGACTGCTTTCGCGTGAGTTGAGCGAGTGCGCGGTGAGAGATTTCACTCGTTGTGCGATTGAGCGCCGCCTGCACTAGCTGTACGCGTTGAGTTGCTGCACGTGCGATGTGGCGGGCGGTATCGTACTGTCGGGCTTCAAAATTTTGCGCCGAAGCAAGTATGAATTCTGCCAGTGCAGTGGGTGTTTTCAGCGAGGTATGGCCGACAAGATCGGGTAAAGTTTGGTCGATCTCATGGCCAATCCCTACCAGCACTGGAAGTTTACTTCGCGCGATAGCCTCGCCAATCCTGAGTCGATCAAAACCTGCGAGATCGAGTTTCGAGCCGCCGCCACGCAGCAAAGCAATAGCATCAAAGTCCGCCGAGCGTGAATTAACTGCCTCAAGCGCAGCGGCCACAGTAGCCTCGACATTCTCTCCTTGTACGGAAACATCAAATAGTGTCAACTCGAAGCGGTAACCGAAGGGGTTAGCCTCCAGCTGCTTCACGAAGTCCGCATAGCCTGCTGCAGCCGAGGAGGTGAGCACCGCCAGTCGCTGGATGACGAGGGGTAGCGGAAGTTTGTGGTTGAGCTCGAGCAGACCGCGTTGTTGTAAATCAGTAACGATTTCGCGACGCTTGAGCTCCAGCTGACCGAGGGTAAAGCCCGGATCCCAGTCCACTACCACTAGCTTCAAGCCATAGACTTCGTGAAAATTTATCTCTACGAAAACGCACACTTCCTGTCCCGCCTGCAAAACCTCAGCCGCCGCCTGGCCCCGTATCCGAAGCACTGAGGTATAGGCCCGGGACCAAACCACTCCACCAACTTTAGCCAAGACGCTGCTGCCGGTGCCTTTCTCCACGAGTTCGAGGTAGCGATGGCCGCGCCGCTCATTTACCTGCGAGAGTTCTGCTCTGACCCATATCCCCCGCGGAAAATTGAGCGCGAGTGAGCGCCGTACCCGTTCGAGTACCTGACTAAGAGCTAATGCCTCCATGTGTGACGCAAGATGCGACAATGTAGGATTCTCGCCGATGTACCCTCCGGCTAGCAACTGCGTACAGCAACACTAAATGCGCGTGAAGCATAAGTCTGCCATCACACATTATGATTTTACAGATGTTTTGGCATGGAATTAGCAAAATCCGTCATGTGTTCACGGCTCTCGTCCTACCTAACAAGGTGGCCTCGAGCCACTTTTGTTAACCCCTTTCAGAACAGCTGCAACGCTATGAAACTTTTTAACCCTCCATTCACCAAGCGAACGCTCTCCGCACTCGGAGTCGCCGTGCTTGCAGGTGTTGGAGTAGCTAACGCTCAGTACACCGGCATCGGTACCACTGCTCCAGATGCTACCCTGCACGTGAAATTCCCTCAAATTGGGGGAGTTCAACAAGACACCACCCTCCAACCTGGGTGGAATTCTCTCATTGTAGAAGACCTACGCTCAACCAGTAGTGATCCCACCTTCGGATCATTGATGGCAATCAACCCGAGCACTGGTATCGTCCGCTACCGAAAGGTGGATGACATCATTAAAAACAGCGCGGAGTGGGTCTACAACGGCTCCACTATCGAGCCGCGGCGTTTTACTAACGCGATGGACATTGATGGTTCATCCGTGCTGATCGGAGTCGCTACTACCATTAATGGCAACACTGCCATCACGGGTACCTTTGGCGTCACAGGCAACTCTACCCTCACCGGTACACTCGATGTGACGCAGGCGACCAATCTGCAAAATACGCTTGATATCGGCGTCGCTACAGCACTCGGCAGCAGCTTGAGCGGCGACGACGAAATCCTCATCCGCGACGCAGGTGGTACTTTAGTACAACACGTCACAGTTGATGATCTACTCACCGAATCTAGCTACTGGGTCAAGACAGGCACGGGCACCAGCACGGTGTATACCCCGCGCGACATTGAGTCAGCTATTTCAGTGGGACAAACTGCTATCAGTATAGGTACCAGCACAACAAATGCAAACCTCACCGTAACTGGCAATGCATCTGTAAGCGGTACATCGCTTCTCTCCGGAAAAGTTACGCTGGGTGACGTAGACCAGGCAGCAGCCCCTGCACCTGAAGATGCTACCAAAGTGCTTATTCAAAGTGCTTCGGGCGTGATTGAGTATGTAACTGTCGAAGACCTCGTGCAAAACAACGCGGAGTGGATAGACGGCGGCACGGGCAACCCCTGGATATACGCTGTACAAGCCAATGACGGCGGCAATGATGTTGTCGTCTCAGACAATGGTCGTATCGGTGTCGGTACTACTGCACCAGGTCAGGCTATTGAAGTAGTAGGTGGTAACATTGCTATCGACGCAGATCAAGCGCTCCAGATTGGCACGAGTAGCCTTGCTGGCAACGGCGGTGGCAACGTAACCCTTACCACCACTGGCACCTATACAGAAGCTGTTTCCGGCGCATATACACAATCCGCAGCCTCAGGATCGATTACCTCTACGGGGAACTATTCTATCGCTACAACTGCTGCATCGAGTACAATTACTCAGCAAGCTACGGCAAGCGGTACAGTGGTGACTGTCAATAATCTCGGTCTTCACATCGGTGGCGTCACGACCAACGCACGTGAACTCTACGTGGAAGGCAATTCCGGCAGCGATGACGTGCAGTTTGGTAATACCACGCCAGTTTCAGATGTATCCACAACGGGTACGAGTGGTGCGGCTCCAGACGTGTTCGAGCGTGTGCTGATAACTGACCACCAAGGTGTTGTTCGGTACATTGATGCTGCCGACCTGGTATCATCTGCTTCTGAGTGGGTGTTCAGCGACAACGGTACACCAAGCGATGTCACTGATGATTACATCTACGCTCGCCGTGCCCGCGCAACGAGTGCAGCCAACGATGTTCGCGTAACACACAATGGTGACCTGCTCATGTCTGACTCGAAGGAGATTCAGTGGGGCGCAAGCGACAACATTGCTGTCACCGCAGGTACTTCCTTTGACATTACTTCTAGCGGCGCGTTCAACATGACGGCTGCAGACGGGGCTACCTTCGCAACAGGCGATGCAAACGATGTATCCTTTACCGAAAATGGTAATGTGTGGATGCACTACGATGCTGACGCCGGTGGCACAACTGAGCAAGGCCGTGTAGGTATCAACACCAACTCTCCGGCAGCAACACTTCACGTTGCTGGTAACATCGTAGCCTCCAACTCGACAGTCACATCTGACCGCCGCTTTAAGCGCGACATCAAAGACTTTGAAGGTGCTCTCGATGCTGTGCAAGCACTACGCGGTGTGAGCTACGCTTTCCGCACAGATGAGTTTCCTGCAGAGAACTTTGATAAGGCTGAGCACCTCGGCTTCATCGCGCAGGAAATCCGCGATGTACTGCCGCAGACCGTTATCGAACGTGGCGATGGCTACTTGACTGTAGATTATGCAGCCGTTACGCCAGTGCTTGTTGAAGCCATCAAGGAACTCAACGGCAAAGTTGAAGCACTTCAAGCTGAAAATGCCACCCTCCGTGGCACCGCCAGCGCAAGTGTTGGAGCAGTGAGCACTAAACAGCTTCTCGAACTCGAAGCTCGGATCACCGAGATGAGCGCTCGACTAGAGGAAGTAGCCGGACGTAAGTAAGCGAACGGGATCGAGGAACTACCTACGGGTTTAGGCCCCGAGACCAACGCAACAAATTAGTCTCAGCAACACGCCCTCCTTTGGGCACACAGCCAGACGCACTCAACAAGAGGGCGTCTGGCTTTTTTAGTTTCTAAAGTACCTAATGCCATGACTGAGAATCCTGAATGCAATGCCTTGCGCAGCGAGTTGCTACATCTCGCTCGTGAGGTTTTCCCCGTCGCAGCTCGAGCAGGTAAGTTTCCGATACACCAAGATCATTGTTTCCTGCGCATCGTTTATGACAACTTATTTGAGCAGAAGTGGCAGGATGTTTTGCCGAAAGGCGAAGCGGCGTATAAACAACTGACAAATAATCAGCTCCAAGCGGCCATCGCGCTAGGCCACAGCATCATAGCCGATGCAGCAACATGCACCGAGCTAAATCAGAAATCGTTGGCGTGGAGAGGCAAATAAGTTAGCCTACCACCTCCTGCACAGCTTTCGCAGCGTCTTTGAGCAGCACCGCCGAGCGGACATTGAGGCCAGATTCGTCAATCATCTTCTTGGCAATGTCTGCATTGGTGCCCTGGAGGCGCACAATGATCGGCACATTGATGGTACCCATATTTTTGTAGGCATCAATAACACCTTGCGCCACACGGTCGCAGCGCACGATGCCACCAAAGATATTGATGAGGATAGCCTTCACCTTACTGTCGCGCAGGATGATGCGGAAAGCCTGTTCTACCCGTGCGGCATCTGCGGTACCTCCAACGTCGAGAAAATTAGCCGGCTCACCTCCAGATAGCTTTATGATATCCATGGTCGCCATAGCCAAGCCCGCTCCGTTGACCATGCAGCCTACGTTGCCATCGAGTTGGACATAGTTAAGGCCCACCGCCTTTGCCTCTACCTCTGTAGGATCTTCCTCGCGCTCATCGCGAAGCTCGGCGAGGTCCTTGTGGCGATACAGGGCGTTCTCATCGAGACTAACCTTGCAATCTACAGCGACGAAATCATCATTGCCCGTGTGGAGGAGAGGATTGATCTCGAAGAGCGTAGCATCGCTCTGGACGAAGGCTTTGTATAGATTGGCGACAAACTTGGCGCAGCTCTTAAAAGCCTTGCCACTCAGGCCGAGGTTGAAGGCAATCTTGCGCGCTTCGAAGCCTTGAAGTCCCAGGCTCGGATCGATAAACTCGCGGTGCACGAGGTGTGGGGTCTCTTCTGCCACCTTCTCGATGTCCATTCCACCTTCTGTAGAATAGACAATGACGTTGCTCTTGGAGCCGCGATCGGTGAGGATCGACATGTAGTACTCCTTGCAGCTGTCGAAGTCTGGAACATATGCATCCTCAGCTACGAGCAGCATGTTGACTTTTTTGCCCTCGCCTTCCATGCCGCCTGGCGTCTGGGGCGTCTTGAGCATCATGCCCAGTATCTTTTCAGCCGTAGCGCGAGCATCCTCTTCGCTCTTGACAACTTTGACGCCGCCACCTTTACCGCGACCACCTGCGTGGATTTGCGCTTTTATGACGGCAAACTTGGCACCTGTGCGCTCGGTGATGGTGCGGTAGGCAGCCACTGCATCTTCTACAGTTTCTGCGATAATGCCTTCTTGAATGGCAACTCCAAACTTCTTGAGCAGCTCTTTGCCCTGGTATTCGTGTAGGTTCATATTGGGTCAGCGTTGTGCGTGTGGCGGCGAATGTAAGCTATTAGCAGGGGCTTAACCATGGCTAGGCAACCTGAGCTAGCCGGGCCTCGTTTGCAGAGTGTGCACACGGTTCGGCTTTTGCTGCGCTTCACCTGGTGGAGCATGTTATTCGCAAGCGCTTCGGCAGTGTTTGCTCAGGTCGATGAGCATCAGCTTGCACGGCCAGATCTGCCAACATTTATCGGCTCGGGCCACACTGATTCCACGTATTTAGCAACCCTTAGAGCAGCAGCTGAAGGTGATAGCCTTGCGACATATCGTGCTCAACTCGACGCTGCGGGCCATCTACTACTGAAAAGTCGCACTGCTGAGCTGAGGCAAGAGGCCTTTGATACACTCGAGCAGGTGTTGATGCGGGCGCTGAGCCAACCGCATTCCTTTAGCTACGACTGGACAGGTATTCATGGGCTGTCTGTGCAGCAGGCTCCGGATGAGCAGTGGAAAATATTCACTTGGCAGCACTACATCAACGACAGTACTTACCACTACGGCGGCATTTTGCAGACGCGTGAGCAGGCACAACAGCCTCTGGTGCTGCGTGATCGTGCCCAACAACTCGGGCTGGAGCTGGAGTATGAGCTAAGGCCTGATCAGTGGTATGGGGCAGTTTATTATGCGGTGCATCCTTTTGAACTACCAAGCGGTCGCCAGGCATGGCTGCTCTTTGGCTATGATGTAGATGGTTATTACCACCGCCGCAAGCTGGTTGATGTGCTGACGTTCGACAGAAGCGGCAAGCCCTATTTTGGCAGTGAAGTCTTTTTAGGACGTGATGAGCAACCTGATTATAGTTTTTCGAGGCTCATTCTCGAGTATCGCGTTGATGCTCGGGTGGGCCTGCGCTACGATGAGCAGCTGGGTGGCATCGCAATGGATCACCTTGTGGTTGGGCCTCCTGTCCAGCGTGGGGGACCGCCGAGCTACATTCCCGATGGCAGCTACGATGGCTATGTGTACGACGCTGAGGCAGGGAAATGGGTGTTTCGCATGGAATGGTTTGACAGGGTGATTAACGAAGAAGTTCCACGTCCGCGACCAATTTTGGGTGAGGAATCCACCGGCACATCCCGCGATTTGTTTGGGCGAGAGCGTAAGTCTCCCAATTAGGTGATTACGCACCGCTTAAGTACCCCGCGGACGGTTAGGCTTATACAGACAGCTGCTCTGGATGCCGAAAAAGAAGTGGTTTGGCTTGCCTGCCATGGCTACGGCATGTCGGTGCTCGATTTTGCGGAGTGGTTTGAGGTTTTGCCGAAAGGCCACACCTGCCTTTGCCCTGAAGGCTTGAGTCGCTTTTACTGGGGCAAATTTGATGGACCTCCAGTTGCTTCGTGGATGACGCGTGCGGAGCGCTTGAGTGAGATTGCAGATTTTTGTGCCTGGTTAGATAAGGTATATGCTTTCGCCAAAACTGCTGCTCCCGACGCACGGATGGTAATTTTCGGCTTTAGTCAGGGTGCAGCTACGGTGATGCGTTGGCTCAACGCGCGACGTCCGGCGTATGATCGGCTGGTGCTTTGGTCGGGCACACCACCTGAGGATATTGATTACGACCCGCAGGGGTATTACGTGCCGCACAAGCTGTTTAGCCGTTGGGGTGACGCCGACGAGCTGGTGCCTTGGCAGCAAGCTCGTCAGCGCTTTGTTGAAGTGCCGGTTAAGTTTCAGCACGAGGCTTTTGCGGGCAAGCATCGGGTGCCCCGGGAGGCCTTGCTAGCGCTGCTTGCTGCGCTCGAGCTATAGTGTGCTTTATCGCCTTTCGATATTTGGTTGCGAGCATTTCACTTAAAAATCTAGCTATTTGTGCAAGCATTTTCTAGGGTGGCAGTATGTTCGTACGCCTTGGCCAGTTGGAGAAACATGCGATAACGACATGCCTCGCTCAGAAATAGTTAATCGAGAAGCGATTAAGTTGAGCATTCAAGTGGGAAAGTTGAGGTAAGCACAGCAGGACATATGCTTCAAAACTTATACTGATAGTGAATGATGTAAGAGTAACGCAAGAACAGCCGCACTTCGGCGGTAGCCAAACAAATATGCCGCATGTATCCCCATTGAGGAGGGCAGCCTAAAAGTACACCTAAAACGTCGCTTCTACTGACATGCATCAGGATCTGCGTATGACGAGGATTTAACTAGCGAATTGCTTTGCGGGGAAGCAACGGTTCTCAATCCTCGCTTTGAGCCACGCCATAGCTCCTCCGTGCTTCCTCTCCAAGTCTCGCTGTGTGGGAGGCGTTAATACTTCAGGTGTCATGTAGCGGAACCGTCGCTACAACTGACGCATATAAAAATCTGCGAAGGTTAAGTATTTGTAGAGCTGTGAGATACTTGGAGAGGCGAGGGTTCTTGCGTGGTTCTTGTGTAGTGAGGCAGCTTGAGGGTCTGCCTAGCTTTTTAGCTCAGCCTTCGACAAACTTAGCGAGCTGGAGATAGGGGGTCTTGTACTGGTGGAAGGGACAAGAGAGGCGGAGTTTTTGTGTTGGGTTGGAGGTGGTAGTGGTTGAGCACCTGCCCCATCGACAGGCGGCGCTTGCTGGTAGGGATCTGCATAATTCGCGGGTTCTGACAAATCGTCTGTTCTATCACAGTTCGGTGCGAACATTACGAAATATTACCACTAGGCAGCCAATTGATGCCAATTAGTGTGGACCAACTGGCTACCTTAGCATCGAACGGTATGCAATCCAACACATCCAACACCACTACGAAGGAGACTTTCATCGACGCCTGCGTGACCTGCGCATCGAGCGTAAGCTCTCGCGCGCCGAAGTCGCCCGTCGGATCGGAACCTCCGCCCCTGTATATGCTCGCTACGAACGCAGTGAGCGCACGCCAGCCATCGACACCGCCCACGCAATTGCACGTGCTCTCAACGCTTCACGCGACTACCTCGTTGGTGACGCAGCCGGCCTGGCGCGCGATCAGTCAATGATGTACCGGCTCGCACTGCTCGCCGCAGTTCCCGACGAGCACCGCGACCGTATCGTCTACACCCTCGATCTCATGCTTAAAGATGCGCACGCCGGATCGCTCGCAACCAGGCTGAGTTAATTCACGCTTCTACTTTGAGCTAACTAGATGTAGCATCGAGATGTGTATACATTTAATCAGTTAAAATTTCTGATTCAGTCAACTGCCTAATAGTACGAGGCCTGCGTCTGTATCGTCTACATATACGTACATTCCTAAGTATATATCGATTAAGCTATAGTTTTCACTTTCTGGATTACTTATTCTAATATATAAACCATGCTTTGAGCTCAAAAATTGACATCTATTTATGCAATCAATCTCGCTAACTGGCCCGGGAAGTGTTAGTGTTGTGAGATAGTTAAAGGGTGGAGACTCACAAGGAGAGCTGTGAAAATATGGTGGAGTAACAGTCGCTTGCGCATCCCCAACAATTGGTATATCTTTCCCAGTATACCCAAACATATCAGCACAATATGAGATATATTCATCCTCATTGTGCTTCTTAAACCCATTTATAGCTACCTCAACATCAATCATTTCTATCAGTTTGCAGCTTGATTCGCTCCAAAATTTTCGATATTTTCTCCATCGAGGAAGCTCCAACTCCTTTGTTTCCTGCCTTCATAAGTCCATCAAGTTGCTTACTCGCTGCACCCCGCAAAGTCTCCTCGCTTATACCTTTCTTCAAAACGCCAAACTCTGCTTTAGTTAGATCGACAGTACCAGGCGTGCCAGATCGAGAAAATACACCTCCAGTTTCTGGATGCACTCAATATGTCCCACCAGTCTTTGTAATGCTATTGCCGTCAAGTTTTATAACATCCCCAGATGCAACGTCAGCTAGATCTTTTGCGACTCGCCTTTCGTCAATGAATATTGTGTTAACCTGACCTTTACCGAACCGTGAATTATTCCCAATTCTACTAGCCAAGTGCGTAGGAGACATTTTCGCTGTTACAGCTCTCACTGCCAATACTACTGGGCGGACTTTTGCTGCATTTAATACAGGAATAGCAGCCGCTCCAGTTCCTGTTAACACAGCTGTCGCGGTTCCTTCTTTCACAATTCTAGTGGCAATCCTTCGTGCTGCTGCATCAAATGCGCCATGGTTGATGTCAGCCTCGTCACTAGTTGCTTGCGCACGTACAATTTCGAACCTAGTGCCTCCTATTGTACCAACGTCACGTGCCCTGTTCTTGACACTTTGCCACATTCCTCCGGCTGCCGCCTTTGGATTTGTAGCTCTCAATTTTATTCCCTCGGCAGTCTCATTTCCAAGTTCTGCTATTTCTTTACCTGCCCACTTGGCAGCTGAGATTACTTCTTCTTTTTCCAGCCCGTCTAAATCAATAGCTTGGATTGGTGTATTCATTGCAAAAGGATATGGGCTCCATGAAGGATAACTCGATGCCAGCGGGTCCACACAGAAAAAGTAAAAAACCACTGATGTGCGGCAAACGTACCTATTACGCGGCGCTTATACAAATGTTCTGCGGCGAACACCTCAGATAAATGGCGTATTTTGTGCAATCAACCCACAATCTCTAGGCATCTACCACCAATATGGCGTCTTCTAACAACAAAACTGATTCCGCCGCAGTCTTCGCTCAACGACTAAATGAAGTGCGGCGCACCCGCAAACTCTCCCAGGATGAGCTCGGCGCTCGCATTGGTATTCTTGGCAAAGTACTCGGTCGGTACGAGCGCGGTGAGGCACGGCCTTTGGTGGAAGTTGCGGCCGCTCTGGCTCGTGCCCTTGACGTTTCGCTTGACTATTTATCAGGTGTTACGAACGAAGAACTTGATCGATCGACCGCCGAGCGTATACTCGCAGCTCAAAAGCTCAATTCTGAAGATCGTGCCCATGTGTTCGCCATATTCGATCCGTTCATAACTCGGCGCAGGCTTGAGGCTATTATTTAGACTGCTAAAGCTTCAATTACCCGCAGTTGGTACACTTTTACAGTAGCGTTCCGTTATATTCGGAAATGTACCATACCCATAATCGTTAGAGCCGTTAACCACCCTTAACCACGACAGCGGTGCCATTTACTTAAGCTCACTCGCCGTGAGCGGCCCCACGCTCTGATAGGCCTCACGTACACCCTCACGCGCCCGCAAAAAATATACCATCGGGGATAGTTAATTAGCCCGTTATGTAAAATATAGCGTTAGAACCTGCCGGTAGGTAAGGACTTCACCGAACAGTTATCAATATCTTGAAATGTAAAGTGTTGATTAGTGCCTAACTCGTATAGCGCTAGGTCTATACCATGAGTTAGACTGCTGTCGCTCCTAATGTAAAGGTTGATGAGTCCGCTTTGTCTTGGGTATTTATCGCTCATCTGTTTGAGTTCGCCTAAGGTGTATCCACCAGGTGGTTGAAGATCGGCTTCTACTACTTGTATGTTGTAGCTGTGCGTCGTCTGGTATGGCCCGTTAATTCCATCGGTCTCAACCTGGCCGTTGATGCTAAAAGAACCACACCTAAAGTCTCTTGACGGCCAGTATTTTAGGGTGTCAATCTTGCCCCAATTTGTCCATACGACGGATGACGTGGGGATTTGGGTGAGGGCTTCCTTTATACGCTTGCATTCGCAAGAGTACTTAATTCGTTCCGACGCGCTAGCATTTCGAGAACACGTCGCAAATAGCATGAATGCAAGGCAAACGACGCTAAGGTCGATTATTATTCTCATTCTCTATATTCATGTTACGTAGCGCCCCATTGCCTTGATTTGCTTGCCTTAACCTGGTCATGTCTTGGACAGAATTGGGGCCTTGTTTGTTTAGCTGATTGACTTGGTCCGAGTCAATGTCAGAGCGGAGGTAGTAAACACCGACTTCTAAGGCGTCACCTTCCTCTCTAGTTGTGCCAAATACCTCTCCGTTAAAAGAAAAGTTTTCAAAATTGCCACTAGCATCTAAACTCCTTTTGTATGGCCCAACGGTCATGCTTCCGGTTAAGCTAAAACGGTCCGACTCTTCTATTGGGCCATGGTGGGCGGTCTCGTGTAGGAGTGTTGAAGTTACAGCTAGAGCGGCTGCATCAAGCTCCTCTTGACTCGTTGTGTTTTCAAGCGCATTAATGAGACCTTGATCGAGTTGAATGGCTCCTCGTCCGTTACGTGCAGTGGTGTATCCATTGACATATGTCCCGGCTTCTCGATCAGCTGCAGTAGTTAGCTGTGCAACTTCTACTACTGGACCGTAGCCGTATTTAGAGAACCGCTGTACACCTTCTCGTGAAAGCCTTCCAGTTACCATAAGGTTTGCTTCAACATCCTTATCACTCATCACAGTTGGTGCAACCTCTCGAAGTAGTCTAGCTAGTCTCGGATACTTCGCAGCGACATTTGGATCGAGCTTATATTTACCCTGCGCATCTACGTGCTGAATAGGTCCGTTTCCTGCAAATTGGTAAGGCGATTGGCCAGCAAACTGATCGGCCAGCGGGTCCACACTCATAAAACCCTGCGCACTTTTACCCTCCTGCGCTACGCGCGTCACGCCCTCAGCATCAAGCACCAAGGCGTCTAGCTCTTCCGCGTATGTAGGCGCGCACGTCACGCTGTAAAGCTAGCAGTTTTGGTTCAGCTTCCCTTTTTTCTTCAACTGACCGCCGGAGGCATCCTGCGCACAGCCGTAGCATCAGCTCGCTACGCGGTTTCAATTGAAGAAAAAATTGAAGGATCTCGCGCACTCACTTCTCGCGCAGAACCGCGCACGTGCACGACCACACGCGCGCGTGGAACACCCACTACCAGGCTATTGGAACTCCAAGACCAGGCGCAGCGCGTCCCCCGGTAGAGTCGGCAACATCGGTAGAGTCGGCACCACCGGTAGCGTCGGTTACTTATGTGTGAGGCGTTGAGGTTCTCATTCCCAGTCAGCACAAGGGGATCAGCCACCCGATATATACT
This sequence comes from Saprospiraceae bacterium, assembly GCA_965213735.1. GTDB lineage: Bacteria > Bacteroidota > Bacteroidia > Chitinophagales > Saprospiraceae > CALDTK01. The sequence goes on along the minus strand of CBDCAB010000006.1, from coordinate 1,451,709 downwards.
GCCTTCACCGACCAAGCTTCAGGTGGCTGATTCGCTTGTGGTGACTGGGTTAAGCGGGGTTTGGGGCGGCTTTTGAGAGCCCCAACTACAAACGCCCGTGCGGCTGAGCACGCCTTATACATAAGCGCTCTGCTTCACCATAGCTACATGCGCCGGAGCGCTCAGGATCCCTGCGGGCTGATTAAGCGGCCACAGGCACTGGCCACTAAACGCCTGATCAGTTTAAACGACTGCGTCAGCAAGCCGCTTGATTGAGGCGTGTGTGGTCAGTGCCGGCGGCCGCTGCGGGCCCAACCGAGGGCCGCCGACGACAGCTGTGAGCGAGGGCGTGATCAGGCGACAGGTAGCGCAGCGCACTGAAGCCAGCGACCGAAGATGAGCAGCAGGCGGGGGCCGCGTGCAACGCCAAGGACTGTAGGCAAAACAGGTTACATCGGCGTCAGCCAGCCGCTAACTAATTGCCTACAGTCCGCAGCCGAGGGCGGCGCGCAGCCCGCATACTAGGGCAGCGTAGCAACCTGACCACTAAATGCCTGGCCACTGCCACGCCCGCGCAAGCGAACCCTACTTTCCAGGCATTTAGTGGTCAGGGGGCGAGAGCTGCCGATGAGGAGCCCGACCAGCAAAGCCAGGGGCGTGACAGCTGCGACAAAAAAAACTACACGACCAGCCGGTTACGGCTGTACCACTCTACTTTTTGGCCAGCTGGCGCGATCCCTTGGCGCTGGGAGTCGCGACGAACGCCGCTCAACTGCGCCCCGAAGTGAGCAACACGAACGAGGGCAGCGCAGCGGGAACAACGCCGCGCGTTCAGCGCACAGCTTGATTTACCCAACTTGAGATCACAGATTGCGACCTCAAGATTCATCGTCAGGCTTGAACCCTATTCGACGTCGTGGTGCGCTTGGCTCCTCGATCAACTTCTTAATGTATGCGTAGATGGTTTGGATGTCTTCACCCTGCGCGTACAACTCCTGCTCGATCCGTTCCATTTTTAATAGCAACTCCTTACTGCTCATCAACATCTCCCGCATTCGCGTAAAAACTCGCATGATCTGGATGTTGACCTCAACGGCTTTGCTACTCGTCAATACGCTCGATAGCATCAGCACACCATGCTCTGTAAAAGCATATGGTGCGTAGCGACGTCCGCCCCAACTCCCACCGCTAGCTTTCAACTCCGTAAACTCCTCGACCGACAACTGGAACATAAAATCTTCTGGGAACCGCTCGACGTTGCGGCCAACCTGCTGATTAAGTGCCCGCGTTTCTACTTCGTACAACTCCGCTAGATCTGCGTCCAGCATCACCTTCTGATTTCTGAACACATAGATTTTACTGATCAATAATCCTTCGCTTACTCGTCCGTCTGCCATGTCGTAAAGGTATTTTTTCGCCTCGGTCAACTTGAGATCACAGATTGTGATCTCAAGATTTTGTTTGATTTACTGCCTCGGGTGCAACTTCATTACCGCCTCGGCCAACTCCTCCAGCCCCGTGCGCTTGTACTGCTCAGTCGCTGAGCTTCGCCGGTGACCAGCGAACGCCTGCACGATGCGTACATCATGGCCCGCAGCCACCAGCTCCGCAATTACGGTTTGTCTAATCTTCTGCGGCCTGAGTCGATCTGCTTTTGTGCGCCCGCGATTGATCAGCCGGTTGAGCTGGCCGCCTTCCAAAGCCCCGCCCCGCGTATCGAACAATAGCCAGTCCGTGCGTAGGCCCCGCTCGGTGGCCATAGTCACGTAGCGGCTCCGATCCTCTTCGATGTAGCGCCACAGCGCCAGCACCTGGTGTGCCCTGAGCGCAAGCGTCCGTTCAGCTGTTTTGCCTCCTGCACCTACGTACACCGTCCCCGCTTCTAGATCGACGTCACCAACCCGTAGCCGCGTCACCTCGCTGGCCGTCAACGCCTGATTGATCAGTAGCCCAATGATCACCTCGCCCCGTCGCTGGTTGAGTGGATCGGCTGCTTTGTAGCTACTGGCCAACTCGTCCAGCTGCTCGCGCGTGTACAGCTCGTCGAGTCGTATTTGTCTATCCACCGCATCGCGCAAGACCAGCGTTCGGCACGGATGATCGGTGCGCTGCCCAGACTCCAGCAACCACTCGTAATACATCTTCACCGCCGCCAGCTCGTGACGCAAGGTCTTGGCGTGTAGTCCGCTTCGACGCAGCTCGACCACGTATCCAAGTACATCCTGGTAGCCCGCTCCTCTTGCCTTTATCTCACCCAACCGCTCGATGTAGCGAGCGATCCGATTCTCGTAGCTGCGTACTGCTGAGGCGCGGTAACGCTTAGCTAAATAATCTTCGAGCGTAGTCGCCTCGTCCTTCATCGCCCTACCAGCTCACCCAACAACTCGGCACTCACATGCGTGTACACCTCGGTCGTTTCCAGATGCTGATGACCTAAAAACAGCCGCACCTGCTCCAGACTCAGCCCCCGCTCCAGTAAGTGCGTAGCGATCGCGTGGCGCAGTCCGTGGAAGCTCGTTCGCTTGGCGAGCACTTCGGCTCCGATTCGCTGCTCCTTGATCGCCCGACCGATCAGCCGCCCGAGCACATGATTGTACGTCCACTGCCGCATCCGCTCACCGCGACGGTTTAGTACGAGGGCATCCTGTCGCTGTCCGCCTAACGCTTCCAACTCCACCCGCTCCCCGTAGTAATAATCGGCCAGATCATCACGCACTCCTGCGCTGAGCGGCACCACCCGTCGCCGGCCACCCTTACCCCGCTCGACGGTTACCGAACCCGCCGCTAGCCTACCTCCACCGCCGAAGCGGATCGCGCCGATGTCGAGCGCTACAGCCTCACTGACTCGTAGACCGCAACCGTAACCGAGCCCCAGTACGGCCCGCTCGACTAGCGTATCACTTGCCGCGTACAGCTCCTGTACTTCTCCTTGCGTTAGCGCCGGGATCTCTTCAGCCTCTGCCGCACCGCTTCGCTCGGTTCTGACTCCGCTGGCTGGATCGCTGACTATTTCACCCGCGTGGTGCAGCATCGCAAACACTCCACGCACCGCCGCCCGGTGATGCGCTTGCGACTTCTCGCCAAGCGTGCCACTGCCGCTCTTAGACTTGGTGGTCAACTGCTGCCAGTAGGCCGCTACGTCTTCGACCGTTACCGCCTCGATCTCTACCACGCCCCGCCTTTCCAACCACGCTAAAAACTCACCGACCAACTGCCCGTCCGTTCTTGCCCCGCCCGCCGCGTAGCCGTGCGCCAGCCGGTAGCGCTCGTAGCGGCTGGCCAACTCGCGGTAAGCCGCGCCGCTCGGCCGTGGCCTCAGACTCGGCCGTCCCACGATGCGACCTTGTATAATATAACCTCACCGACCCCACACACCCTTTCGGTGGAACGGGAACAATCAGCCCCTTTTTCGACTAAATCGCTGAGGCTCAGATTTTTGATTGTTCCACCATTGTTCCAGACTGTTCCACCTACCCCCTGTTTTGCGTCTCTTTTCATTATACCTGGCCGTTTTCGCTCGCTTCTGTGGCCTCGAGCGCATCGATCTGCCGGAACAGTTCGGCTTTGATCTCGCGGCGCAAGCGCGCGTAGTCGTCTGGATCATCGAGCCGGTAGCACACCTTTCGTAGGTTCCCTGAGTAGCGCGACGTAATCCGCTCGGCGTTCTGCAATCGAGCAAAGAACCTCGAACACTGCGCACGGCTCACGCGCAGCGCCTCACGCACCTCGCGCTGCGTAAAGTCCAGTCCGGCATCGCTACCTCGACCGCTTAACCAGCCTTTCAGCCGCTCATAAAACTGCCGCACCCCACCGTCCAGCTCGTCGACCTTCAGCACAATAGACTCGAACAGCACTTCGGCCGCCGCCCGCAGGTCCTCGACCTCAGCCACGAGCCGCCCGCGCTCGTCTTTTACCCGCTGGTACTGATTGATCAGCGCTACCTGGCGCACGAACGACAGGTACAGCTCGTGCAGCCGTCTGAGCTTATGTGCTCCCTCTGGCAACTTGACTTTCCCGGCGTAGGGATTGACCACCTCCAGCGGCTCCAACAGCCGCACGCAGTTGGCGAGGAACTGCTGGTGTAGCCCTTGCTCGACCCTGCTCGACGAGCCCGCCGCGCGTGCATCCTGGTAGGCGATCACCCGTGCGGTTTGCTCGGTCGACTCATCGACGGCCACCACCAGGCTCCGGCTCACGTTGTCCTCGTATACCTCGCCACGTGTCGTACACGCAAGGCTCGCAATCGGCCCGCGCACCACCCGTTCACCGCCGGTAATCTGACCCGTACGATCATCCTTGACGCTCACCGCCGAGCGCAGCACCTCGTTACTCTGTAGTTCTCTTACCGCCAGCTGCGCCTCTTCGCGTAGTCCGTCCAGATCCTCGAACGCCACCAGCTTGTGCGTAAAGTGATCCTCAGCCTGATTGTAAAAAGCATTGTCCGTCACACGGGTATAGCGCCGTACATCCTCGGCAGGCATGCATCTGGTCACCACGTCGAGTAGGCGCGTTTTGCCCGACCCGCTCGATCCTTGGATGAGCGCGTGCAGCGTGTCCTGCATCTTGTACGAACTGGCCACTACGAACAACAGTAGCCGGTTGGCCTCCTCGCCAACGATGCCGGCGTGGCCGATGCGCTCCCCGATGGCTTTTAAAAGGTTCGGCTGCCTGAGGAAGGTTACGCATTTGCTGCGTACGTCGGCCGGCAGCTGCACCGCTTTCTTTTCATCTACACCACCGCGGCGTTTACGTATCGCGTAGCCTTCCAGCTCGCGGGCAAGTCGTTCAAGATCGGCAGCAACTACCCGCTCGTCGAGCCCAAGTTTATCAGCCGCCAGGCGGCAAGCTTTCTCGACCTCGCGGTACTCATACAGGTCGACCTTTAGGGTAATGGTGTTCATGCTCGGCTGATCTGCAGTGTGACCTTTAGGCTGTCCAGCTGCCCGAGCCGGTAGCCTTTCACGCGGTATCTCGCAGCATGACCACCGTAGCCCAGGTCGTAGGGGTTGGACTCGTCCAGTTTGCCAACTGCCGCTTCGGTCGCCACTGCCTCGGCTTCCGCCTCAACTTTCTCGTGGTTTATTCGCACACTATCCCCCGGTGCTCGGTGTGCCGTATTCGCAACTACCATGGCCGCGGTAACCAAAGTGACCGCCCCCTCGCACCGATCAGCGACAGCTTTTGCCACCGTCTCCGGCCCACCCTCGACCAGCAACCCGTTCACGTCCTGACCTTCCGGCAACTCTACGCTCGTCACCTGCACCGTCGGCCAGTTTTCTCGCACTTTCTGCGCGTACGTCTCGGTGGCCCGCCGTCCGGCCGCATCACCGTCGAGCATCAAACACACCTCCTCGAGCTTGTCCAGTTTTGCTAGCGCCGCGGTGTGTTCTTTGGTCCAGCCGTTCGTACCGTACAGCGCTAGCACCGCCCAGCTTTTAGACTCTCCAACAAGCATCTCGGCTTGGTGCTGCACTACACTCGCCGCATCTATTACCGATTCGCACACCAGCACCCGCCGCGTAGTCACGTCTGGCCAACTCGGCCACAGGCCCCGCCGATCTCGCAGGTAAAAGTGCCGCCCTCCACTATCATCAACCGAGCGAAAGTACAGCCCGCCTATCTGGCCGCTTTCTGTTTTCAGCGCAAACGCCACCGCGCCCTTCGCAAACGTCGTGTACGCTGCCTCGCCCGTTCGCGACTTTCTACCTGAGTCGCTCAGTAGCCCGTACTTCAAACACGACTGTATCAGCGCCTCATCCCTGCGCTCACCGTAGTGCATCTGGCCCGAGTTGTAACCCACCGCAGCACCTGCCTTATCCAGTGCTTTGTAGTCCAGCCCGCGCTCCTCGAGGTAGCGCCTCGCCACCGTCGACAGCGCCACACCTGCTTGCATCGTCGCCCACACCTTCGCTAGTACCGCCGGCCGCGCCGCATCATCTGCTAGCTCACGGTTCGTGCTCTTCGATGCCTGTGACTGCACCGCTGGCAGACTACCCGCTAGCTGCTTCGCCTTCAAAATTGCCTCGTGCTTCGTGCAGCCCTCAGCTTCCTTAATTAAGTCGATCACGTCCAGACTGCGGCCGTGCGTCCGACAACCGCCAGCAAAGCAATATACCGTCCCAGTCTCTGGGTACGTCTGCATGCTCGGCGACTTGTCTTCGTGGAACGGGCAGCGCATCCGGCCTCGACCGTCCGGCTTCCAGTTGTAATGAGTGAGGACTTTCGATAGCGTCAGGCGGGCGCGGATCTCGGGGATTTGCATGACGGACAGCTTTTGGCGTCACTGTCGGCTTTTTTACCGAAGACGCATCATCGGCCGCAAAACTAGCCGAAGAGAACAAATAGCCAAACACAAGATCCAACCGATCCGTATGTAAATACCGATATTGTGGCTAAATGTGCGTGTAATCGCACCTCTAACCGTCCGAACGTGCCTACCACTACCTCTTCCGCCAAGACCACCAACTCCCACACTGTCGCCGCGAGCGTCGGCGAACGGATTGCCCAACTGCGTAAACGCCAAGGTCTCAGCCAAGCCTCGCTCTCCGCGGCTGCCAGTATCTCGCGTGAAGCAATCGGGAAGTACGAGCGTGGCATTGCAAGCCCGTCCGTCGATACAGCTGCGCGTATCGCCGCCGCCCTTGAGGTTAGCCTCGATAGCCTCGTCGGGGGTCAATCTACCGACGCCGATGACCTTGCACCCGAGATTCTCGAACGTGCCCGAGAGCTAGATGCCTTACCTGATGACGAACGTAAGCCTGTACTCGCTGTACTAGATGCATATCTCAGGGATGTACGCATTCGACGAGCATACTCCTAAGCCATTCGTATATCCTCCGGCCAGATTACTTCACCCTCATCTGTGTAATCTGGAAAATATGATATAGAATCAACCACTCCGTCATTCAGAAAAATTTGTATAGAGATAGCGTCAGCTGTTATCCACGAGTGAGTCTCTGCAAGCTCCATTTCTGATCCAGACAGTTTAAACTCGATTCCTTTTTCGTTTAAAACAGACTTAATATCATCTAAATTCCGTATCAGCTGACCATACAGATACCTTAACTCACCACGAAGCTCTATCGTACCTAGTAAATACTGATCATCAACATCAAACGACAAGATAAGGCGACCCGCCTCCGCTTCTATTTCTATATCAACGCTGCCACTACCGTCTAACTCTGGCCGACTGATGGTCCAATCTTCTGGCAGCTTACACTCTCTCAATATATCTAAAACCGACATGCCGAAACGGAAGTTCGGCAGACCATATAACGGCATAATTTTACCGTAAGAACTAGTTACCTTTTGCATTTCTTCCATGTTCTTCGCCTCGTTTTGCCCTATCTACATTTCTCTGAATATTCTTAATTTTTTGTTGAATTTGCTTCTTGGCTCTACCTGTAGCATTTTTAAGTTTTTGCTGCAAGTCCGCAATATCTCTTTCAGCTTTGCTTGCACTGCGACCCTGATCCCCATGGCGCGAGTTCTTATTCGACTCAACTATATACGGATCCATAATGGTCGGAACAGTAAAATCAGGTCCAGTCACAGGTATAAGTGTCTCTAAATAGGCAAGAGTCAAAACAGTTGCGCCTACTGCGGCAACGACATCCGCAGGCCCAGGAGCTGGCGAATCTGCTTGAGATACAACGGCTGCAACGGCTAACCCTCCTGCTAGGTCAACCTGATTCTGTTCTAGTGCCATTCCACCAGTAATCACTCGACCATCGAACTCCATAGTTACACTGCGCTCCTTCTTATTCTCGATCACGTAGCTGTCCCCGTCTGAACGAATCTTGTTTCTCCTTAAGAATCCGGTCTTAATATCATTGTCTTTCGCGTACTGCTTCGCATCTGCCTTCGTCTCGAACAGGCCATCCGGATCGATGTAATTAATTGGATCATTAAATGCATAGCGGTACGGCGTCCACCCCGGTGCTTGATCGGCCATTGGATCCACAGACAAGAATCTTCCCACTGCTTTATTATAAAGCCTAAACCATAATTTGGCCACCCCAGCCCCACTTCCTCATCAGTCTCCTTACTATTGGAATCATACTGATAACCGCCGTCTATGGTGCGTGAGGCGATCGATGAGCCAAATGGATAGTAGTCACGAGCGCTCACGACCTGTGCAGAATACGACTCTGCCACTCCGTCGCCATCGGCATCCTGGCCAGTAGTAGCGTCCGTCACTGTTGCGAGGACGTTGCCGAGGTAATTCGAAAGTTCGTACTGCCGCATGCCGAACGCAAAGCTACGCTCCGCGATAGGTTCGGAGGGACATGGAACCCGACATTCTGATAGCGGAGCGCCATCTGGGCACGGGAGGTATAGCCAGCACGGCTCATAGATCTGAGGGCCGGTGGTGCTCGATGAAGTAAAAGCTCGTACCACCAGTTCCCGCTCCTGACTTGCGCTAGGACGCCACATGCCCAAACGGTTACTCCCTAAAAGTTCGACTTCGCGCTGGTTTAGCCAAGCCGTTGGGACAGTTTGACCAGGTTGAGGCCCCACATTGCCAGCGGTCGTGAAGTCATAGGTTGTGAGGCGCTCGCCACCCGCACCGCGTACGACCAGCTCTTTTGTTTGAGGTGCATCGGCAAGACCTAGATCACGTTCCTGCTTAGCTACACGATCGCCTGCGGCGGAGTAGGAGAATGTGTGCTCCAAATCGGCGCCATTAGCTGCGATATCAACCGTTGCCTTGCGGATATAGCCGTCGTGACGCCAGCGGAGCACGGTATTTCCCGCAGGCCGTTCAATGCTTGCCACAGCCCCATTAGGATGATAGTCGTAGACAACTAGCGGAGCACCATTATCATGTACTTCTCTTAGCCGGTTAGGCCCATCGGGTTCGTTGTAGGTATACGTCAGCATACGATCAGAGGCGCTAAGTTGCTCTCGGTCTAGGCTTAGTAGATTGCCGTTGGGATCGTAGGTATTGGCTGTCGAGGATCCATTAGTCCACTGGTATTGCCCGCCATTTTGTTCGGCGTCACGTGCACGCAGCAGCGAGTGCAGGCAGTCGTGAATGGAAGCTTTAATGTATCCTATCCCCCCGCACTTCGAGTGTAGCGAGCATTTCTTTTTCGAAATCTAGATACTCGTGCCAGCGCTGCGTGACTGCGCCATCGTCTCCGTGAGCCTTTGCCAACTGGAGAAACATGCGGTAATGACCTGCCTCGCTCACCATGAACTTGTGGTAAAAGCTCCTTAACTCAGCCTCCGCCAGCTCCAGACTTAGCAGCCGGAAGCGTTCGCAGCTGCGTGCTTCGATGAGTGCCATGGTGAGCAGGCGCTCGATGAGCCTATCCTCGCGACTGCCGCCTCCACGTGCGAAACCGCGTAGCTGATTCACGTATTCATCCTTGCGCTGCCGACCGAGCGTTAGCCCTCGCTTATCCATTTCTGCAAGCACGACCCGAAAGTGCCCCCACTCCTCAGTCACCACAGGAGCGATTTCGCGCACCACATCATGCTTATCGGGATAACTCTGAATAATGGATATACAAGTTAAAGCCGCTTTCTGCTCGCAGTAGGCGTGGTCGGTGAGAATCTCCTGAAGGTCCATCTCCACGAGATTGACCCATCGCGGATCAGTTGGCAGCTGCAAGCCAAGCTTGTGGTTGTCACGCGCAGTAGTAGCAGGCATATTGACAGGAATTAAAGGCAGGAAATTTGCCGCTTAAAGTAATCTATTTCAAAAATGGGATAATCTTCGAAGCCAGTGCCCCACATTACCCGCACCTGATCTAAAAGTTCGCGACTCAGCGTCTTCTCTTGACTTCTTGAAATAGGGTAGCGGGCATTGTACGTATAGACTTTATCAATGGGATCATAGACACCTTGGGTAAGCATGTAATTTTCTAGCACGACAGTGCTGCCGTCAATCATTCTCATCGTTAGCGCAGAGCCGCGTGGTAATACGCCAAACTCGCGATTAGCATATTGAGAACGAATAGTATAGTCTACTTCAAAAATTAGTGCGCTGCCGTTGCGACTCAGTGTTCCCATCGCTGTAATCAAGGAGTTGTCGCCCAGGTAAGGCTTGAGTTCGGGGGTGGTGTAGGCAAAAAACTGGCTAGGAGCCAAGTTGCGACGACGCTTCTGAGTAAATGCGTCTACCCCTTCCTCAGCAATCTCGCATTCAGGTTGTGGTGGATTAATACGTGGGTCGTTATTGCTGTTGTAAGTGGCCACCCCTCTCGTCGGTTCACTAAATCCTTGGGTTCCGCGGGCTAGTGCTGCATCGTTGGTGGTGGTTTGCTCAGAAAAGATATCGATGTTTTCATTACTGGCAGCCAGACCTTCAGATCGTTCGATTAGTCCATTTTGTACGAAAAAATCCTGGCGGCGGGAGCGCGTCATCGGGATTGCTCGCTGGAGGATATCAGCCATTGATACTGCATCTGCTAGTTCTACCTGCGCTTGTTCAGTATTTAGTTTAGCATCCTGATATTTGCGGTTTGCAAGTTCGAGCTGCTCGCGCTCGAGCGCATCACCTTTGCGCTTCAGCTTGTTGAGTTTGGAAAGCGCCTTGAGCTCGCGCTGTTGGGTTTTGGCGAAAGCCTTCTCATGCTTGCGCACAGCCTTTTGCTGCTTCTTGAGTTGCTTGCGCACAACAGCACGCGCCTTGGCCTCGGCGACAGGATCGATCGGATTGGCGCTAGCTGCACTTGGAGTGGACACGGGAGCTGGCTTGGCTTCACCCGTCTGATCAAAATAGCGCCAACTGCCATCCGGATAGACGATAATTTGCTTGCCCTCGCTGTTGGTAGTCAGGGTTTGGGCGCTAAGCGCTGAAGCAGCTGTGAGAAACAATACGAGAAGTGCGGAGATGCGCATGGTGCAAATTACGCTTTGCTGCGGTGAAGTATTTTGGCTGCGTGAGAAAAATTGACCTCCTTTGGCTGTGTTGCACCTGCGTAGCGATAGCTTGCTTACCCTCTGATGAGTCACGACGTGCAGTAGAATTCGACACCCAAGGCCATCGCGGGGCAAGAGGTTTGCGGCCCGAAAATACCCTTTCAGCCTTTGAAGAGGCCGTGCGCCACGGCATGCGCACCCTAGAGCTCGACCTGGCAGTAAGCGCTGATGAGCAACTGATTGTGAGTCACGAACCGTGGTTTAGCGCTACCATATGCACCCTCGACGGCACAGCATATTCCGAATCTACACCGCTGTATAGCCTCAGCGCAGCCGAAATACGTGCAGTCGACTGTGGCAGCACCAGCCATCCTGATTTTCCCGGTCAAGTCCTGACACCGAGTTACAAGCCTACCCTAATAGAGGTCATAGCCATGGCCGATTCGCTTGCTGCTGCTTTAGGTCGTGACTTGCCGTACTACAACATCGAGATTAAGTCGAAGCCCGCCTATGACGGCACCTTCTCGCCTCCTGTGCAAGCATTCGCTGCACTGGTGCATCACACGCTCGATAGTCTCGACCTGCTCGCGAGGACTACGGTGCAATCATTCGACGTCCGGGCGCTACGGGCCATGCGCGCAATTGATTCGACTGCCGGGCTTGCACTTCTGTCAGAGTCGCCCCTATCGTGGCATGAAGATCTCGATGAGCTAGGTTTTCAGCCCGCGATATACAGTCCCCATCACCTGACGCTGCGTGCTGAGCATGTGGTAAGCATGCATAAGCAAGGGCTCGAAGTAGTGCCGTGGACGGTCAATGATCCGGCTCGCATGCGAACGCTTATTGATTGGGGCGTCGATGGCATCATCACCGACTATCCTGACCGACTTGCCCCGCTGGCTCCTGCGTACTAGCTTTTAGTCTCGCATACGCGACATAAAACTCGGGTATCGTCTCTATTCCTCTGAAGTAATTGAAGACGCCAAAATGCTCATTCGGTGAGTGAATATCGTCGCTGTTGAGGCCGAAGCCCATGAGCACACACTTCACGCCAAGCTCACCTTCGAAAAGGGATACAATTGGTATTGACCCACCTCCACGCGCAGGTATGGGAGCTTTGCCAAAGGTTTTTTCCATGGCCTCCGCAGCTGCACGATATTCTATGCTATCGGTGGGCAGCACTGCAGGTTTGCCGCCATGGTGCGGCGTCACTTCTACACGCACGCCAGCGGGTGCAAGTTGCTCAAAGTGCTGCTTGAAGAGCTGAGTGATTTCATCCGGCCGCTGATTCGGCACTAGCCGCATGCTAATTTTCGCAAACGCCTCGCTCGGCAGCACGGTCTTAGCGCCCGCCCCGGTATATCCCCCCCAAATTCCGTTCACGTCCAACGTTGGGCGTATGCTGGTGCGCTCGAGTGGCGTATAGCCCTGTTCACCGCCGGCGATAGCATCAATTTCGAGGCTAGACTTGTAAGCCTTTTCATCGAAAGGCGCACGATTGAGGGCTTTACGCTCACTTGCGGAAAGCTCTTGCACGCGGTCATAAAATTCTGGGATCGTAATGCGGCCCTCATCGTCGGTGAGGCTGGCGATCATTTCACATAGCGCATTAATTGGGTTGCGAACAGCACCTCCGTAGACTCCCGAGTGCAGGTCGCGGTTTGGCCCACTCACTTTGACTTCGATATAGCTCAAGCCGCGCAAGCCTACCGTCAGGCTCGGCACGTCGTTGGCGATAATGCTGGTGTCACTGATCAAGACCATGTCGCACTCCAGCAGCTCACGATGTTCAGCAACGAAGCTCTCGAGATTCACGCTTCCCACTTCCTCCTCCCCTTCGAGCAGAAACTTTAGGTTACATGGCAAATGCCCTGCTGCCATCATCGCCTCGAACGCCTTTACGTGCATATAGGCCTGGCCTTTGTCATCGCAGGCACCGCGGGCATAAATTGCGCCCTCGGGATGTGCTTCAGTGGTCTTGATTAATGGCTCGAAGGGTGGACTTGTCCAAAGCTCGACAGGATCGGGCGGTTGCACATCATAATGTCCATACACGAGCACGGTGGGCAGCGAGGGATCTGCCATCTTTTGCCCGACTACGATTGGGTGACCTGCGGTTTCGTGAAGCTGCACATTATCTGCACCGGCGGCTACGAGTTTATCCTGGACAAATTTGGCCGCTTTGCGCACTTCACCTTTATAAGCAGGGTCGGCGCTGATGCTAGGAATTTTTAGCCATTCGATGAGCTCCTGCAAGAAGCGCTCGCCATTGGCCTGGGTGTAGGCGGAGATTGTTGCCATAGTTTCGTGCTCTTTTTCGCTTTCGCTAAAACCGATTAAAATACTCTAGCGTAGCAGAGTTACTTCTCCAGCGGCATTAAATTCATCTCCGTTGGGGTAAATCATCTTCAGGACGTAGGCATAAACATCACTGGGTAACACGTTGCCATTGCCTTGTTTGTCGCCCATCCACCTCGCCTGTGCATCATTTGCCTCAAAAACGAGGGTGCCCCAGCGGCTATAAACTTGGTAAGTTTCTACAGCCGGAATGACGCCTTCTGCAAACAGGGGACCCCAGTTATCATTGGTGCCATCACCATTGGGAGTAAAGAGGTTGGGCACGATTGGCGGCGGAGCTACGATCACCAAAAAGGATACGACAAGGGTATCGTTGCATGGTTCTGGAGTTATTACCTGAAGTTCATAAGTCGTAGTTTCTTCTGGCGTCACCGTCGGATTGTCGCATGACGCACAGCCTGGTTCAGGATTCAGCCAATTGAATGTAAAGCCGCCAGGATTTTCTACGTTGAGGGTGGCCGAGCTGCCTCCTAGAATGATTATGGTGTCGCCTGATGCGTCGAATAGCTGACCCACATCAATAGTGAAATCTTCCGATTCTTGTTCGCAATTAAAGCTGTCGACAACTACAACCGAAAACACTTCTGGATCGGTGAGTATGCGCGTGGTATAGACATTCCCGCTCGAGGAAGCGATAAGGTCCGAAGGTGTAAACTGCACAATGGATAAATCGCGCGCAGCATCAATCGTTATTGTCGCTTCCTGACCTTGGCAAACATCGTCAACATCAATCATTAGATTGAGTGGATCAAGCACCGTTATCTGTCGAATTGCGGTGTCTTGGCAACTCCCGTTCGTGTTGCTCACGATCAGTGAAACTGTATACTCTCCTGGCCCAGGGAAGGTGACGTTAGGAGATGGATCGGTACTCGTGCCTGCCACACCAAAGTCGTACATGTAGCTGGTTGCACCCACAGATTGATCGATAAACATTACATCTGCATCGCATGCTGTGCTATCTGAATCGTCGGTAATAAAGCCTGCAACTACTGCATCAAAACGTAGTGTGTCTACAGCAGTAAACGTGCATTCTCCACCAGCACTCTCGAAGGTGACGCTGACGATGGTGAAGCCACTCGGTGGACGAAAATCATAATTAGCGACAGCAGGATCGGTGTTACTCTGGGTAACTCCATTACCAAAGTCCCAGGTCCAGGATTCTACATCGACGGTATCTCGCAAACTAAACGTCACATCTGTACCGACGCAGATATTATTAGGCGCGAAAGTGAAGTCGCCTTCCGGACCTACCAGGTTGATGTCGCGCGAGATAGTGTCCGAACATCCAGCTGAAGTAATACCAACTAGACTTACTGTAGACACACCTCGATCGAGGGCGACGACAAACTCATTACCAGCAACCTGGAAGCTACCATTAACTGCCCAAACGGGTGTAAAGGGATCAGGATCAGTTGAGGTATTTGTAAACGTGATGATTTCAGGGAAGCAGACCACATTCTGGCCATCGACGCTGCTCGAAAAATCAAGCATAGGTGGCTCCTGTACCTCCACCATAATCGTCGTATCACCTTGGCAGCCAGTGGCTTGCTCGGTATACACAAGTTCAGCGAGAAAATCGCCAGGACTGTTATAGGTCACCACTTCCATGCGGTCGGTACTCATCACACCATTGCCGAAGTCCCAGTCGAAGGTGAGGCTACTACCCTCCGCTGTAAAATCTGTTGCCTCAAACAATATAGATTCTCCCACACAAATGCGAGCAAACAGAGGATCAGTAAACACTTGACTAACGGGCTCATAAATCTCGATCACAATTTGACCTTGACCAGGGCAGTCTAGTTCATCAGTGGTCATGACAGTCACGACCAGTTGATCACCTACCATGGCATTGGCTGGAATTGTAAAGGTGGGGTTTTGGCTGGTCGAGGTTCCCAGTCCACCAAAGTCCCACATGTAGTCGGTGATGGTGGTGTCGCTCTGCACATCGAGGGTAAAGTTGAGCGTAGCTGGAAGACAGACCCGCTGATTGTCTACCGAAGGCGAAAGCACAGTGTTGAAGATCCGGATGTCTTGGCTCGTAGTGTCTACACAACCATTAATGTCTTCAACGATGAGCGAGACCGTTTGGCGATCAGTACCCATGGCGAGTACATCATCTACAGTCTCACTGGAGGTGACATACGGTCTGCGAAAGGTGAAATCCCACTGGTAGCCTTTGGAGCAGCCAGCATTGACATCTATTGACTGCGAGCCATCGAGAGGTAAAGGAGCACCAGCACAGATCAGTGGTGGAAGTTGGAATACTGCTTCCGGCTCGGTGATGTAGTATTCCATCGTGTCGGTGCTAGGTCCACAATTCGAGACGCTATTATCGGCTACGAGTACGGCTTGATAGGCGCCCTTGGCTGGCATGGTGACGTCGAGTGAGTCGACGACGAGAAAAGCCTGCTGGTAGGTGGTATCGGTGATGCCCATCAAATAGAGACTATCAAAGTCACTCTCCGAGCTATTGGCATAAAAGCGCACATCAAAAGGCATGTCGCACTCGATCTTGTAGTCGAGATCGGCAATAGCTGGCTGTACGTAATTGTACGACTCCGAGGCGGTGGTAATGCAGCCGTTGTATTCTACAGAAAAGACTACATCGAGGGTAGGCCCATCCACCGGATTGGTCAGAACGTGCTGAAGGACTGGCTCATCGTAGCAGTGATGGGATGCTCCTCCTTCTACTTCGAAGTGAATAGCATCAACTCGTTGGTCATTTACCGCACTCGTAAAGGTAAGGGTGTCACCAGGACAGGTAGAACTCAAATCTGCTGCAAACACTGGAGTAGGCAGCATCTCTCCAACTTGAATGAGTACAGCATAACTCGTATCACTGCAGCCCAGAGAGTTCTCTATTGCAATAAATGCTTCGTACTCCCCAGGCGTCTGGTACGTGTGCTGCCACGGGCCGCTTGTAGCGACAGTCTCAGTCGTGCCGTCTCCCCAGTTGATGACCACATCGGTAATGGGTCTGTTGGTGCGGTTGGAATCGGCAAATGTGACGGTGAGCGGAGCACAACCTTCGTGAATGTCCGGTACGAACAGCGCGTTCGGCACATCAACTGTATCAATTAAGACAGCTGATGCCGTGCATCCTTGAGGTGAGGTTATCGTGACTGCAGCACCCACTAAATAAGGTAGGTTTTGGCCATACTCCCCACCTTCATTATAGGCGTAGGTGATGGAGGTGTCTAAGCCGCTGTAGATAGCCCCTCGGACCGGAAAATTCCAAAAAGCAGAGACGTTGGTGTTGTTGACGCGGTAGTTAATCGTATAAGGATTGTCGCAGGAATATTCCGGATCACTCTCCGCATCAACCATAAGCTCCTGCACGAAAATATTGCGCGTCGTGTCGGCAGAGCAACCATCCGTGGTATTATCAACTTGTAGCGCTACGGTGGTAAAACCAGGTTGCGTAAACTGAACCCCTTGTTCGGGAAGATTACCTCCACTGATTACGTTGATACCAGGTCCGTAGGTAAAGGTGTAGACATCAGCTGCGCCGAGAGCATTGATGGTGATGATTTCGTTGATGCAAACTGTATCTGGCAGATCAAAATCCGGATTAGGTGGTCCAGCTGTCACCGGCACGCTGAAAGAAGCGCTACAACCATTGGCATCCGTAGCACTCAGGGTGATGGTATAGGAGCCAGCCCGCGTGTATGTTGCGGGATCGGGAGATTCATCGTTGCTGGTGTCGCCATTACCGAAATCCCAAGTGTAGCTGAGCGGGTTGGCGCCTACGCTGCGGTTGCTCACATTGACCAGGAGCGGAAGCGTACAGGATTGAGCAGGGCTTGGATCGGTAACGAAGCGAACAGTAGGCTGGGCAAATACCTCCACCCTGTCCTCGAAAATTTCGGTGACGTTACAGGTGGCAAGGCTTGTTTGTAATGCAACTGATACATCATACGTGCCGGGCCGAGAGTAGGTATGGGAAGATTTTGGGCCGGTGCCACTGGTGCCATCGCCGTAAGCGATCTGGTACGAGTTGATGGCTATGGCCGCATCGAGATCGACATCTGCTTCAAAATTTACGGTCAATGGTGCACAGCCAGCGGAAGAGTCCTGTACCAGGTCAATGATAGGCTTAGGAAACACGCGGACGGTGGTTGTTCCCAACAATGGTCCGCCTTGGCCACGAAAGAACGAGACTGTATAGGTACCAGGACCTGTGTACACGTGAGTAGGGGAGGGGAGGGTCGAGCTGGCGCCATCTCCAAAATCCCAAAATGCATCTCCACCACTCGGAGGAGTAAAATCAACTTCTAATGGAAAACAGCCAGCGCTGGGACTTGCCTGCTGTGCGTGTGCAGTGGCAAGCCAGAGGCAGCTAAGGAGTAAAATGACTATTCGCATAGTATCGATTCAGAGGTTTATGCCCAATGTGGGGGACATTGGTCATGTATCACACAATGTTCGCAAATATTCCGCTGCTTTTGGGAGCTTCGTTAGCAATTGTCGTAGGTTTGGCTGCTACAGGACCTTACGCGCCTATTTATGACAGCCATTCTTCGCATTTCCCTCAGCTGCTTGCTGGCTTTCAGCGTCTGTGTCGCTGGTGCCCAAATTCCTAACGATTACGTTACTCAGCAGCAAAGCCTGCCGTGCCTCAACAAGCGCTTCAGCTTGCGTGTACACGTCATAGATTCTCCAGATGGGCCTGCTCCCCTCGATACAATGGGGTTTCGAAGGATGATCGACCGCGCCAATGAAGCCTTTGCACCCATCTGCATCAGCTTCGAAGATTGCGAATATCGTCGCATTGAGAATTACCGCTACCACAGCCTCGAAAATTTGGATACGCTAGAGCTGGTGCATCAGTATGGAGATCCCAATCGCATCGATGTCTTTATTCCGGTGCTCGACAGCTTTCCCGTGACTTGCGGTTATGCAACCTTTCGCGGCATAGCCAAAGAGCCCGAGGCCTACGTCGCTGTGGTCAATGATTGCATCGCAGATAATCCTGGCGAACTCACCCACGTGCTGGGTCACTACTTCGGCCTTTACGATACGTATGAGACTCGATTCGGACCTGAGCTCGTCAATGGTGACAACTGCGAAACCGCTGGCGATTTGGTCTGCGATACTCCGGCCGATCCCTTTATCGAGAACAGTGGCATCGTCTACACTGATCAAAACGATCCCTGCTTATTCACCTTCACCGGCAGAGATGCAGCAGGTCTGTTCTACGTTCCCCACGTGGCAAATGCGATGAGTTTGTACTCCGATGGTTGTGGTTGTGGCTTTACACGCGGCCAACTCGAGCGCATAGCAGAAATTTGCACAGCAGCTCCAGGTGGAGTTTGGTAAGTCCCAGTTTTCTACCCGTTTCCCGGTATTTTTGCTGGTCTACTGCTGATTCCCTACCACAAAGGGGAACTATTTATACTTAGAATTTTGTAGGTTCATTGCGGCCTCCGGGCCAACCCATGAACAAAGTCAAGTCTTGAAACTCGGGCTTGGCAACCTATTTGCAAACCCTGTCGTAGGAAAGGTCGAACCACCACCAATGGATCGTAACCGTTCTCTACGACTATGTACAACACTACACCAATAGGCTAGCAGCCTGTGTGTTCTTGCTGTGCCTGTACGGGAGTGCTGTTATGATTTTGTCCATGGGTCGACTTGACACGACACGACAAATCCCATCAACAGACACCGAACATGCGACAGCTAAAGATTACTAACCGGATTACTTCCCGCGAGAGCGTTGCCCTCGAAAAGTACCTTTCCGATATCGGAAAGATCAGCCTTATTACAGCAGAAGAGGAAGGCATTCTCGCCAAGCGCATCCGCCAAGGCGACCAAGCCGCTCTCGACAAAATGACCAAAGCCAACTTGCGCTTCGTGGTCTCTGTCGCCAAGCAGTATCAAAATCAAGGCCTCAGCCTCTCCGACCTCATCAACGAGGGCAATTGCGGTCTAATTAAAGCCGCCAAGCGCTTCGACGAAACCCGCGGCTTTAAGTTCATCTCCTACGCGGTGTGGTGGATTCGCCAAAGCATTCTCCAGGCAATCGTGGATCACGCGCGTATCGTCCGCCTGCCACTCAACAAAGTCGGCTCCTACTCCAAGCTCAAAGATGCTCGAATCAAGTTCGTGCAGATGTACGAGCGCGAGCCCAACCACCAGGAATTGGCCGATGCCATGGAGCTTTCCGTCAAGGAAATTCGCAACATGCTGCGCGGCTCTAACAAGCACGTTAGCATCGATGCACCGCTCGGTGGCGATGAAGGCGATTCGACCATGCTCGACGTGATGCGTGGCGAACTCGACCTGGAGTCGGACAACGACGTGATGAAGGAAAGCCTCAAAGAGCAGGTCCAACACGGACTCGCCATGCTGAGCCCACGGGAGGTAGATGTCATTTGCACCTACTACGGCTTAAATGGGCAGAAATCACGTACACTCGAGGAGATCGGTACACTCTTCGGCCTTACACGCGAGCGTGTGCGTCAGATTAAAGAGCGTGCTCTTCGTCGACTGCGTAAGAGCTATCACCACGAGGAACTTCGCGCCTACCTCGGCTAGGCTACGGGTGAAAATTCTAAAAAAGCAGTTTCGATGTCGTACATCGGGACTGCTTTTTCAGTTTATAGCTGCTTTCTTGGCGCGAACTCCGATTGACTATGGGATCAATTCTCGCCATGGCCGCAGTAGTGGCCGTCGTCGCTGGCGTAGCAACTGTAGCCACCAGCAAGCTGCACAACATCTTTACAGGTGGTGCTCCGAACGTTGCAGGGCTGCAAAAGCTCGTCGACGATTGGCGGAGCAAACTTCGCGATGCGCAACCCGACCTGCTCCGCCTCAAGGACAAAGAACTTGACCTACTCGGCGCCAAACTCGCACCTGAACGATCTCTGCTCAAAGGCTCAAATAGAGAGGCAGGCTACATTCAAACCGTCTACAAAGAGAATATCGCTCATTATGTAAGGCAGCAGTATCCTCGGGCCAAGACCGGTACGGAGCTGAGTTTGATCCAGACCAAGACAGCAGAAATCGTCTATCGTACTGCTGGAGCAGAACGTTTTGTCACTCTCAACGGCAAGCCTTTCGGGGTGATGGACAATGATGTGCTGCGCTCACAACTCGGTGAGGAGGAACTCGCTCGCCGGGTGCCGCAACGCGACGGTCGCACCATTCACATCGACGCCAAGGGCAAGACATTAGCCATCGCAGTCATCGGCGGGCTAGGTCAGGCAGATGCTCCCCGCCTCTACGAATTCGTAGATGTCGATTCTGATCGAGAGCGCTTGCTACTAGAGGTAATGAGTTTCGATTTTCTGCTTTCGCAAAACTTGACCTGATTATCTTCGTTAGCTTGACACGAGCTTTATCTTTGGACTATGCAACTTCGGGACAAACTTCACTTGGTCATTTATCGCGTCAGAGAGCGCGGACTCGAGATCTTCGTCCAAGATGGCGCTCTTCCCGAAGCAAGTGACGCAGCCAAACAGCTCGCTTCAGCTGAGCGCGAACTTATTGAACTCGAACAAGTAGAGGGCGCCGACGTAGCATCAAGAGGAGTAGCCGTCGAAGGAGATTATCATGACATCCCATCCCTCAAGGGGCTATTACTCGATGATGCACGCAAGCTCCGAGACAAGCTGCGCAGCGAGGAGGGAAGTTTCGTTGCCCTGAAATCTATCGCTCAACGTGTACTGCCCGAGCAGTACCGCATGCTGCAGGAACTGCGCGATATCCTCGTCGATCGCAATTCGACAAAGTACATGTAGCTCAATGGCTATTGAGCAAACGAGCTTCTCGCTTCCTGGCCAGACGGGCGTCTACCACGGCAAGGTGCGCGACGTCTATTTCCTCGGCAACAAGGTCATGCTTGTAGCTACTGATCGCATTTCTGCCTTTGATCATATCCTTCCTCGGGCTATCCCGCACAAGGGAGCCGTCCTCAATGGTGTGGCCACGCATTTCCTCGAAGCTACTTGTGACATCGTACCCAACTGGCTCGAAGCCGTACCTGCTGCCAATGCGGCGTACGGCAAACACTGTAAACCCATTAAGCTAGAAATGGTAATTCGCGGCTACCTCGCGGGGCATGCGTGGCGTGTCTATAGCTCTGGCAAACGTAGCCTCTGTGGCGTCCAACTTCCGGAGGGCCTCAAGGAAGCCGACCCTTTTCCAGAAGCCATTATCACTCCCGCCACTAAAGCTGAAGAAGGTCATGATGAGGATATTTCGCGTGAAGACATCATCAAGAGAGGTTTAGTCGACGAACCCACACTCGACTTGCTCTATTCCTACACCCGCAAGCTGTTTGCACGGGGTACTGCGATGGCAGCCGAGCGAGGTTTGTTACTCGTCGATACCAAGTACGAATTTGGCCTGCACGAAGGGCAGTTATACCTCATTGATGAAGTTCACACGCCCGACAGTAGTCGTTACTATGTTGCAGCTGGTTTTGCCGAGCGCCAGCGAAGGGGACAAACACAACAGCAACTCAGCAAGGAATTCGTACGTGAGTGGCTAATGGAGCAGAACTTTCAAGGGCTCGAGGGCCAGCAGATGCCACCTATGCCCGATGACTTTGTGGCTGAAGTCTCCACACGCTACATCAATTTGTATGAGCAACTGGTAGGCAAACCGTTTGATAGCAGGGCTTCGCTCGATGCTCAACAGCTGGAGCCAAAACTTGTGGAGTTTCTGCAAGCAAGCTGATAGCAACATATCAGCGACAAATCACTTAATGATGATATGGCTGTAGCGAACTCAAAAACAGGCTTGTTTAGCAACATCAGTGGTGACTTGTTTGGCGGATTAACTGCCGGTATAGTCGCCCTGCCCCTTGCCTTAGCCTTTGGCGAACAAACAGAACTCGGGGCAATTGCTGGACTTTATGGCTCAATAGCTATAGGAATTATTGCAGCAATATTTGGAGGTACCAAGACTCAAATAAGCGGCCCAACAGCTCCTATGACCGTTGTTTCAGCTGTCGTTATAGCCACAGTCATTGAGCGTGTGCGTGAGCCTGCACAAACCGTTGCCGAAGCCTTACCACTTGCCATACCAATCATCTTTGCCACTTTTGCTGTTGCGGGCCTGATTCAGATTATAATGGGTCTGCTCAAGCTGGGCCGCTACGTGAGGTTTATTCCTTATCCGGTAGTTTCTGGATTTATGTCCGGTATAGGCGTCATTATTGTCATCACACAAATCTTCCCATTTATTGGAGCAGATACACCGGGAGGTGGTGCGCTAGGCACGATTAAGAGCATGAATATGGTGCGCGAAAACCTAAATATCTGGTCAATAGGATTAGCGCTTGCAGCTATAGGTTTAATTTATCTCACTCCACGTATTACAAAAGTTGTTCCAGGAGCCTTGGTAGCACTTCTTGTTCTTACACCTTTAGTGTTTTTAGTGTTTCCAGAAGGGGCAGTTACGAGTTTGAGTTCTGAAGGTGCCATTCCGAGTGGACTACCTGCACTGCGTTTAGATTTACTCGGTGCATTTGGGAGTTTTGATTACCTGCCGCTGATTTTCCGCTTTGGTGCCACACTCGCCGCCCTTGGAGCAATAGATAGTTTGTTGACTAGTGTGGTAGCAGACAACCTCACCCGCACCAAACACGACTCCGACCGCGAGCTGATCGGCCAGGGGATTGGCAACATTGGTGCAGCCTTCATTGGTGGTCTTCCTGGGGCTGGAGCTACTATTCGTACTGTAGTCAACGTCAACGCAGGTGGTCGCACGCGACTTTCAGGCGTAGTCGCTGGTGCAGTGCTGCTGCTCGTGTTGCTCGGTTTAGGCAATCTCGTTGGCTATATCCCCAATGCCGTCCTCGCAGGTATACTTATTACTGTTGGCATTGGTATCATCGACTACAAAGGACTGCGCCACCTCACAAAAGTTAGTAAAGCAGATGGAGCGGTGTTAATCATTGTGCTTATTCTCACTGTAGTCGTCGATCTACTTACCGCCGTGGCTGTCGGCATGGTGCTCGCTTCGCTGTTGTTCATGAAGAAGGCTAGCGATCAAATCGAGGAAAGCTCCACGAGTCAATCCTTAGCTGACGTGCTCGACAGCCAACCTTGGGCCGATGAGGACAGATCAATACTCGAACGCCTTGGCAATCGTGTATTTGTAAAGCGGGTTGAAGGAGCACTATTCTTCGGCTTTGCCAGTGCCTTCAAACAGATGCTAGCTAACTTGCCTGAAGTCGATGTAGTGATTATCCGCATGGGCCGAGTACCTTACATGGATCAAACTGGTCTCTATGCACTTGAAGATGCCATTCTCGACTTAGAGAGACGAGGAGTGAAAGTTTTGCTTACCGGCGTAGGCGAGCAGCCTTATGATATGATGGCCGGAATTGGCTTAATCGGCGGACTCGTACCAAACAATCACATCTTTGCTAACTTCCGAGAAGCCTTCAACTTCTTGAATAAGTATCATCTCCAGGGCATCGCAGAGCCAGCAGAATTGGATGCTGACGCCAGCGAAATTCGGGAAGCGTAACCTAAAGCCTCGTGACGCAAATACAGGAGCGGGCTTTTGCTATTCAAGATATCCTCAACACCCTCTACCCAGAGACTCCCATTCCTTTAGCTCACAAGGATGCGTACACGCTGCTGGTGGCCGTGCTGCTGAGTGCTCAGTGTACCGATGTGCGGGTCAATCAGGTGACACCCAGCCTCTTTGCCTTAGCGGACAATCCGCACGATATGGCACTTGCGCCCCTAATCGATATCGAGCAGATCATTCGTCCCTGCGGCTTGGCTCCCAGCAAGAGCAAAGCCATTAGCGCCCTTTCGCGCATCCTCGTCGATGAGTATGCGGGGGCTGTTCCGCAGCAAATGGAGCTACTTGAGCAGCTACCAGGAGTTGGCCACAAAACCGCGAGTGTGGTTGTGAGTCAGGCATTCGGGCAGCCTGCCTTCCCCGTCGACACACACATTCATCGGCTCGCCTACCGGTGGAAGCTATCGACAGGTAAGCGTGTGGAGCAGACTGAGCGAGACCTCAAGCGGCTCTACCCAATGGAAACTTGGAACAAGCTGCACCTCCAGATCATCTTTTTCGGGCGTGAGTATTGCCCAGCGCGTGGACACGATCCGACCAAATGCCCTATCTGCAGTCTGTATGGGCGTAAAAGTATGCTGAAAACTTATCAGCGTCAGCTTTCGCGCAAAACCTAATACCGCAATTAAAATGGATAATTCAAGCCGATTGCATAATTGACGCGAGCTTGTCCATCATCTCCAAATGATCGAGGAAAATGTGAGCCGTTGATCTCATACGGGTTGCGAAGCTTAATACCAAGATCAAGGCGAAGCAGGACATAGCTGATATCCCACCGCAAGCCCACACCAGTATTGATAGCTACCTGCTCGTAAAAGGGCTCGTTAATTACTACACCATCTCCATTTTTTAATTCAGTAAATCTAAACTGCGAACCCGGTCTAGTCTCGTCGCGAGCTAAGGTCCAAATATTGCCTGCATCGACAAATATGGCACCTTCGAGTACTGTGGTAGAGATATTGGTAAGGTAGCTGCGGAACTCGGCGTTGACTTCAAGCTTGAAATCAGCTTGTTGATAGGCTGCGATGTTGTTGTTGCCAATTGCAAGCGAATCGCGGTAGCCCCCTGGTCCGACGGCACGCGCATTCCAGCCCCGCAAACTAGAATTGCCTCCCCCGAAGAATTGGCGCACATAAGGCACAGCAGTGTTGCGGCGATCAAACCCGAAGGTGAGAGCAGTACCCAGAAGTCCACGAAAGGCTATCGATTGGCGCTGACCAACCTGCAAAATACCGGCAGCACTACCCACGCCACGTACATAGCGAGCATAATCGAGACCTGATCCGAGCGACCAGACTTGCTCGGAGCCTGAGAAGGCATTACTTAAACGATTGGCGAGAAAAATCTCGAAGCCACTTTGCTCAAAATCAGCGAGCAAGGTCCACTTTATACCACCAAAAGCTTTAGCCGTATTGCGCGTGAAGGAGATGCTGCGAAACAACATTCCTGTAAATACTTGATCGCTAAGGCTGTTGCGCAAAAATGGGGTAGCATCGAGAATATTATTAAAAGCAGAGTCAGCACTCACCGTATAATAATCAAAGCCAACATGATTAATCGTGTAGAGGTCGCGCGGGTTGGGAGAGACGGTATAGCCAAAACTGCTGGAGACGGTGGTAGTCGTATAAAAATTAAGTAGATCCACGTAGCTGGCCGACAGTGACAATTTGGTAGTTGCTCGCTCAGTGAGTGCCTGATAAAATGCGTCGGTAATAAAATGATCGGGACTTCCATCAGCGCGCTCCCCACTTTGCACGCGGTTGAGGTTGCGGTAAAGCCCAAAGTAGTCTACGAAGCGCGGCAGTTGGTAGACAATGCCACCGCCAAACTCCACGGTATTGAGGCGCTGCACATCCGCATTGCCCAGCTTAGCGAAGTTGAACTCAAGACCTGCATTTAGAGAAGCTGTGAGTCGCTCTGCCCCGCCAAGCAGGTTTCGATTGCTGAGCGTGCCGTTGAGTTCGCCACCAATCAGGCTAAGGCGACCACCACTTACTGCCTGCCGATCGGTAAAGCTGGCTTCCACGCCACCGCCAATTTCCCATTCTTCGTTTTGCGAAAGCTGGATAAGAAAATCAATCTCATTTTCCTCATCTGCCGAGGGCACTTGTTGTATGCTGACAAACCGAAACACGCCCAGGTTATTGAGCTGCAGATTAGTCTTAGTTATATCTGATTGTGTAAATAAATCTCCCGGTCGAAAGAAGATATTATCGGCGAGTGTGGCAGGTTTTACCGAAAGGGCCTCCTCACTGTATATAAAGCGCAGGCCATCATAGCTGGTATCAATACTCACTGTGGTAGATGTAGCCAGCGGATCATTATCGGGAAACACTGTGACTTTTCCAATTCTATATGTCTGATGTGTAGTCGTGTCGCTCGGCGCCAGGATAGCGAGCTCCGCATTTACCTGGTGGCCCACACTATCGGCTTCGAGTGGGCTGATGCTATTGGCGTAGAAGTTGGCAAAGCCATTGTCGCGCAGGAGGCTCACGATGCGCAACACTTCCTTATCGTAGTCGCGGCTGTCAACGCGCTGGCCCTCACGCAGCTCGCGCTTGCTGATGGTTTTCTCGAGAAGGCTAGCAATGGCTGAATTAGGGACGGTATATGTGATGTCCTTGTAGCGGTAGGCCTGCTGCGGGTGGATGATGTACTCGACTTTGACTTTGTGTTTGCCGATGGTGTCGATTTCGGCGCGAACATCTGCTTCGAAGTAGCCACGGTTGAGCATGTAGGTGCGCAGACGGTTTACACTCGCCTCGGTGTCTTGGAGATCGAGGTATGCAGGAGGTTCGGCGATGATGCGCTGCACGAAGCTGGCGAAGCGGGTGCTGTCTTGGCGTTGCTCGCCGCGCAGGTAAAACCACTCCCGTGGAGCTAGGAAGAGAAAATTGCCATTGGGCTTAGTCACAATTTGATTAGCGAGCTCGAGTTGCATCGCGCGCCAGTTGTCCACTGAAGCTCCTTTGGCGAGCTTGACTTTATTTTTATCAACTAGATATTCTCCTGGAGCAAGGTATTTGGAGCTGTTGCAGCTGGTGAGGGTGCTCATCGCCAGGAGGCATGCCAAAGCAACGAGCAAGCTCAGTGGCGTGCGAAGTTGGTGTTGAGGCATGCAAGGGAGGCGTACGTTAGCGGCGATGTCGATTAGCAATGCCCAACGTCAACGTGTGCGTGGGCTCCAACAACGCAAGTGGCGCCGAAAGTATAGCACTTTCGTCGTCGAAGGAATAGTCAATGTGCAAGAGGTGCT
Organism: Saprospiraceae bacterium; assembly: GCA_965213735.1. Taxonomy (GTDB): domain Bacteria; phylum Bacteroidota; class Bacteroidia; order Chitinophagales; family Saprospiraceae; genus CALDTK01. Next base: position 1,424,696 of record CBDCAB010000006.1, on the reverse strand, counting down.
GGACAGCCCCCTCGAGGTGCAGGAGGTATACGCCACGCCCGAAGCGAAGGGTGCGCTTGCGGAGCAGCTGGATGCACTTGCTTCTAGTCGAGCTCAAAACAGCGCAGCGCAAGTCTTCGAGGTGAGCCCGAAAGAACTCGGCCGCCTCAGTACCCAGGTCAATCCACATGGCGCGCTAGCTGTAGTCGCTATACCGAAGTACGCGCTGGCAGATTTCCTTAGCATTCCAAAGCTGCTCTACCTCGATGGGGTGAGCGATCCGGGCAATGTGGGTACGCTGCTACGTACGGCCGACTGGTTTGGCGTGGGAGGCGTGCTAGCCAATGAAGGAACAGCAGATTGGTACAATCCGAAAACCGTAGCGGCTAGTCGGGGAAGTTTGTTTCGCCTCCCGCACCTCAACGCCTCACCTGCTGTTTTGGCGGAAGCTGCACCGAAACACCCCATCCTTGTCGCTGATTTGCAAGGGGTGGAAAGTGCAAATCTGGACTGGCCGACAACTGGCATACTGGCCATTGGCAACGAAAGTCACGGAGCGAGTGAAGAGCTGCTGGGCGTCAGCACCACACGTGTATGCATCAGTCGGGCGCCAGGCAGTAAAGCTGAAAGCCTCAATGCTGGAGTAGCCGGCGCGATACTGCTAGCGAGGTGGGCGACTAGCCGTTGAGCAGGCGCTCGAGTTCAGCTTCTAACACACCTGCACCGCGTGGATTGACGGCGGCAATAGTGCCATCGCGGTCGATAAGAAACGTGCGAGGAATACTGCTCACGCCGTAAGTTTTAGCAGGCAAGGTTTCCCACTTCGAAAGATCGCTGACGTGGTAAGGCCACTTCAGGTTGTCTTGCTTGATGGCGTTGGTCCACTTGTTACGCTCAGCTTCCATGCGCTGCTCGATTTGCTCGGCAGACTGGAGGCGCTGACGGCCACGTGAGTCGAGCCCATCGAGTGAAACGCTAAACACCGTAAAGCCTTGGTCTTTGTACTTGTCGTAAGCCTTTACCACATTCGGATTTTCGCGGCGGCACGGTCCGCACCAGCTGGCCCAAAAGTCGAGCAGCACCACCTTCCCTTTCAGGTCGGCTAGGCTATATTCCTTACCGTCGGGGCTTGGCAGCTTGATGTCAGGTGCCTGCTCGCCAACTTTAATGCGCTCGGTGGCCATTTTGGCAGCGTAATCCGCTTGTGTAGCATTTACAAATGCCGCGTACTGTGTGCCATAACTCGAGCCTGGAGCAGTCTCTTCGAGGCGAGCGAGCGCTCGTTTGTGGGCATCGATGTACTTGCCATTAGGTCCGAGCGAAAGCTCAGCAGCATAAGCAGCTGCGTAAGCATTCGGCACAGTGTCGATGTAATTGGTGACGTCGGAACTGCTGTACTGGCGCTGCGCGAGAGAGCCGAGAAGGTTTTGAAAGCTGTGCGTAGCTCCCGAACCTTCTACTTCATACGTATACCGTGCAAGGTCGTCGAGGGAGGCACGTACATTGATGAGATGCTCATCGCCATCTAAAATGATGGGTACGGCACGGGCACCAACGCGCAGGCGGTAGGCTCCTTCCGCAGGTGTTTCAGGCAAAGTGATAGTAAAGTTGCCATTGGCATCGGCGGTGGTACTTTCGACGGGTTCGGTAGCAGCACCTGGACCGTTGAGCCGGTCGAAGAAAATCGATAATTCGCCCGCTTGCTCGATTTCTCCGTTGATGGTAAGTCCACCGGTAGGACCACCAGCACAAGCTGCGAGTCCAGCAATGGTGGCAGCGAGTAAGAGCGATTGGGCAACAGTAACGAACTTCATGTGTGATCTTTTAGCGTTTCGCGAGATTAGGCTTCATCCAAACGGGATGCCAGTGCACTGTCGTATGAAGCGGCATAGGCATCGATGTTGCCAAAGTCGAGGTCGCCGACGTGAATGCTGCCGCTAGTGACGGTGCCTATTTGCTGTCCGACTAACCCACTAGCGTTCAAACGGTTGGTGAGGCTGTCGGTTACAGTTGCCCGCACGGATACCACGATACGATTCTGACTTTCGCCGAACAGGTAAGCATCTGTGCGAATTCCCGCGGGCGCGCCGTCAATAGCAAAACCTACGCGGTGAGGCATCCCGCTCTCGAGTAAGCTGATGAAGAGTCCACCTTCAGAGACATCATGCGCCGAGATCAGCAGCTTATCAGCTATTAAGTCATGCACGAATTGGTGTAGTTGTAGTGCTTCATCGAGTGAAAATTCAGGGCACGGACTGGCGCTGATGCCATGCACTACGTTGAGGTAGCGGCTGCACCCCAAGTCATTGCGTGAGGCGCCTATTAAAAATATAGCATCACCTGCCGTGCTGTCGGTGCTCGTGACGGCGGCAAAGGCGGAGCTTTGTACCTGAGTTGGATCGGCCATCACGCCTAGCATTCCAATGGTGGGAGTGGGGTAGACGGGTTCGGTGCGTCCATCCTCGTAGGTGCTTTGGTTGTAGAAGCTGACGTTGCCGCCGGTGACAGGCGTTTGGAAGGCGCGACAGGCATCACCCATGCCACGCACAGCCTCACTGAATTGGTAATATGCTTCTGGATTGTAGGGATTGCCGAAGTTGAGGCAGTTTGTCACCGCCAGCGGCTCACCGCCAGCACAGGTGATGTTGCGGGCAGCTTCGGCGACGGCAATCATCGCTCCCCGGTACGGATCTGCATAGACATACTGTGAGTTGCAGTCGGTGGTGAGTACAATGGCTTTGCCTGTCTCTTTAATGCGGACCACGGCAGCATCACAGGGTACATTGGTGGTAGCAGTGTTGGTGCGCACCATGCGATCATATTGGCGGGTAATCCAATTTTTAGATGCAATAGTGGGATCGGCAGCCAGTGCTTTTGCGGCAGCAACGAGGCCAGCAGCGTCAGGTTCTTTTATGTCGTCAAGCGAAAACTTATCAATCCCCTCCATGTAGCTGGGCCGACGCGTTTCGCGTGTATAAACGGGAGCACCACCACCAAGCACGAGCAGATCGGCTTCGATGTCGGCGACTCTTTCCCCTTGCCACCAAAACTCGACACGCTGCGTATTGGTGACTTCGCCGATAAGGGCGCACTCTAAGTCCCACTTAGCAAACACGTCGAGTACTTCTTGCTCGCGGCCTTTGTGAGCTACCACGAGCATACGTTCCTGCGATTCGGAAAGAAGTATTTCGAAGGGAACCATATTGGCCTGGCGGGTAGGTACAAGATCGAGGTCGATCTTCATGCCGGTGCCGCTTTTGGCGCTCATTTCGCTCGAGGAGCAGGTGATGCCTGCGGCTCCCATATCCTGCATACCAGCCACGGCACCAGTAGCAATTAGTTCGAGGCTCGCCTCTAGCAGGAGTTTTTCTTGAAAAGGGTCGCCGACTTGGACTGCGGGGAGGTCTTCTGCTGAATCTTCAGACAAGTCTTTTGAGGCGAAGCTTGCGCCGTGAATACCGTCTTTGCCTGTAGCTGAGCCCACGATAAATACTGGATTGCCTGGTCCATCGGCTGCGGCACTCACCGTCTCGCCCACCTTCACCACGCCTGCGCTCATGGCATTGACGAGCGGGTTTTGGTTGTAAACTGGATCGAAATACACTTCGCCGCCGACAGTAGGCACCCCAAAACAGTTGCCATAGTGCGATATACCAGCGACTACTCCGGCTACGATTTTGCGGGTGTGCTTGAGGCTGAGATCGCCAAACCTCAGCGAATTTAGTGCGGCGATAGGTCGAGCCCCCATCGTGAAGATGTCGCGGTGGATACCTCCGACGCCAGTTGCTGCGCCCTGGAAGGGTTCGATGGCGCTGGGGTGGTTGTGCGATTCTATTTTAAAGCAGCAGGCATAGCCATCGCCGAGGTCCACCAGACCAGCATTTTCTTCTCCTGCACCGACGAGTAATTTTCCGCCTTCGCGGGGGAGTGTCTTGAGCAGCTTGATGCTGTTTTTGTAGCTGCAATGCTCCGACCACATCACCGAAAAGATGGACAGCTCGGTGAAGTTGGGGGTGCGGCCTATCTTCTGGCAGATGAGATCGAATTCTTCGGCAGTGAGGCCCAGCGAAAGTGCGGTTTCGGTGGTGGTGCTAGCGAGGGTTGCGCTCATGCGGCGAAAGTAGTACGACTGGCTACTTCGTGACTTTTCGCCGCGCTGGTCGTCGTTTGGCGCGCTTCACTTTTACCAACACGTCGGAGTCGGTGCTTTTAAGCTCGATGACGTCATCGTTTCCTTCAAGAAAAGCGGTAAAGTTGGAGTAGCCGTGGTTGGCTTCATCGAAGGCGGGGTCGAGGCGCAGCATCATGGGTTTGATCTTGACGCGCATGATCCAGGGGCTGCCTTCGCGACTTTCGAGTGATTGGAGTGCTTGGCGAAGAAGCCGTTTCTCGTGAGGCAGTTTACTGCGTGAAGCAGCTGATCTACTCGAGGATGTCGAGCCGTCTGAAGTTTTGGCGGAAGCTGACTTGCGCGAACCCTTGGCAGAAGACTTTTGCTCAGCATCCGAGAGAGCGTACGCCACATCATCTTCTTCTTCCTCGACCCCGGCGTTCATCCCAAACTGCGAGACGATGGTGCGGTAGAGCTTGAACTCATTGCAAGCCATTTGCCAGTAGCGATTGGAAGTTTCTTTGACGCCGAGACCGATGATGCGCTTGTGCTTTCGGCGCACACGCTGGGCGATGGAAATAAAGTCCGAGTCGCCACTAACGAGCAGGACGATGTCGACGTGCGGGTGCAGCACGAGGTCTTCGGCGATATCCAGACTCAGGCGTATATCGGCGCCATTTTTTGCATTCATCCCCAGCGGAAAAAGCTGGACGAGGTCCATTGAAAATTCATTGACAGGCTCGGTGTAAGGCCAGAAATTGGTCCAGTTCGCATAGGCTTTATTAATGACGACTTCGCCGAGGGTGCTGGCATATGACATAATGGCCGAGACATCCAGGACTTTGGTGTCTTCCATGCGCAGCTTTTTATCCTTGAGGCGCTGAAACCAGTCTTTGCCCACCTCGAAGTTCATTACGGAGGCATGGATGTTTTCGAAGTCCCAATAGATGGCGACGGATGATTCTTGATTAGGGATTTGCATGGGGGTAAGGTAGTAGGATGATAAGTTCGCGGTTTGGATGCTCACCGTGATCTTTTACAGAATTTACGCTCTTTGCTGCTGTTGGCCGGACCGATAGCGGTGAGTCAATTGGCGCAGACGTCGATGGGCTTTGTGGATACGGTGATGGTGGGAAGGTTGGGGCCGACGGATTTGGCTGCGGTGTCGCTCGGCTCTGCGGTATTTTTCGGTCTGCTGGTATTCGCGCTCGGCATTTTGGTCGGGGTTGGCCCGTTGGTCGCTCAAGCAGTTGGCGCCCGAGATGAGCGGACGGTGGAGGAGGTGGGTCGCCATGGTTTGTTGCTAGCGCTGTTGTTGAGTCCGGTAGTGCTAGTCGGGATTGCGCTGGTGCGCGAGCAGCTCGATCATTTTATTGCTGATGCCGAGGTGGTGGTGCTAGCGCGTGGATACTTGGGCGCTGTCAGTTGGAGTGTGTTGCCGTTTTTAGCGTTTGTGGGGCTGCGCTCGTGGCTGGAGGCGCTCAATCGGCCACTGGTGGTGACGGTATTTGCCTTGCTGACGGTTGGGGTGAATGTGATTGGCAACTATGCATTTGTGTATGGAGAATTTGGCTTTCCTGCGCTTGGAGCTGTGGGCACTGGTTATGCCACGTCGATGAGTAATGCGTTTTTGTTTATTGGTTTGTTGTGCTATACGTTGAGCCGCAGTCAGTTGCGGAGTTATCAGATATTCAAAATATGGCGTGGAGTGCAGGCTACGCGCTTGCTGGAGTTGTTGCGGGTTGGTGGTCCGATTGGGATAAGTTTTGGCATAGAGGTGGGTCTGTTTTCGGTGACGGCTGTGCTGGTGGGAGGTTTAGGAGCTACTGCATTGGCGGCGCATCAGATTGTAATTCAGTGTGCGGCGATGGCTTTCATGTTGCCGCTGAGTGTGGCTTTGGCATCGACGATTAGGGTGGGCAATTTGGTTGGCGCTGATCGTTGCGGGGAGGCTCGCCAGGCGGGATGGCTGGGCGTAGCGCTTGGCGCGGGGATCATGGTGGTGACGGCAACGGCTTTTGTGTTATTGCCCGAGCAGATTCTGTCTTTGTTTATGGGTGAGATTGATGCTGAGGAGCAGGAAGTTGCCTCATTGGCAACTAATCTCTTGCTGCTTGCGGGAGCTTTTCAGATTGCGGATGGCATTCAGGGTACTGCTGCTGGTGCCTTGCGGGGGTTAAAGGATACATTTGGTCCGATGTTGATAGGCTTATTTAGTTATTGGGGGGTGGGTTTGACGAGTGGGTATATGCTGTCGAAGAGTTACGGGGTGTATGGTTTTTGGATGGGCTTGGTAGCGGGATTGGCTATGGCGGCGGTGTTGTTGGTGGGGAGGTGGAGGGTGAGGGCTGCTGTATTGAAGTAGGGGTGTGCCTGCATTATTCGCCGTGTATTGACCGAAGCTGCTATGCCGCTACCATCGCTCCCCCGAAGCGTGGCCATAGCCGCACAGCGGCGTCGTTGAGGGTAGGGAAATATAACTAGCCGAACCGCCGCTTCACCGTACTCTCCATGCCTGGGGGCTACAGCTATATGCAGCCGCTTTGGCTCGAGATAGAAGCGACGGTTCAGCAGGCTCCATCAAGTACCTGTGCATAACCGGCCCTAGCGAATATTACTGCCGCGCAGCTCGAGCACGTGACACCAAGCCCCCAGCCCCCAGCACCCAGCACCTAGTCCCCAGCACCCACCTGACCACAACATTGTGGTCAGGCCAACCCCCTACAAATGTATCACCTCCCCATAAGCCGCAGCAGCAGCCTCCATCACCGCCTCACTCATCGTGGGGTGGGGGTGAATAGCCTTGATGATTTCATGACCCGTAGTCTCCAACTTGCGCGCAGCTACGACCTCGGCAATCATCTCCGTTACATTGAGGCCAAGCATGTGTGCACCCAAAAACTCACCGTACTTCTTGTCGAAAATCACCTTGACAAATCCTTCCTTAGCACCCGCTGCACTCGCCTTGCCCGAAGCAGAAAATGGAAACTTACCTACAAGCACCTCGTAACCTGCCTCTTTGGCACTTGCCTCAGTGTGGCCCACACTCGCAACCTCAGGCACGCAGTAGGTGCATGAAGGAACGTTGTCGTAATTGATCGGCTCCGGGTTCTCTCCTGCTATCTTTTCAACGCAAATTATGCCCTCCGCACTCGCTACGTGAGCCAGTGCCGGACCTGGAGTAATATCACCTATCGCATAAATGCCTTCAACGTTGGTGCGGTAATACTCATCCACCACCACCAAGCCGCGATCGGTCTTTACCCCCAACTCCTCAAGGCCAATGCCCTCCGTATTGGGCGCCACACCCGCCGCGGATAGCACCACATCGCAAGTAATTACATCCTCCTTGCCGGTCTTGCGATCCTTTACCTTTACTTTCACCTGCTTGCCGCTCGTATCTACCGATTCTACACTGGTATTCGCAAGCACGTTGATGCCTTTCTTCTTGTAAAGCTTGGTGAGTTCTTTAGAAATATCTACATCCTCACGCGGTACGAGCCCCGACTCCATATACTCCACTACCGTCACCTCAGTTCCTGTGCTCGCGTAGACGTAGGCAAACTCAGTTCCGATAGCGCCAGCGCCTACTACCACCATTGATTTGGGCTGCTTGGCAAGCGTCATCGCCTTGCGGTATTCAATCACCTTTTCACCGTCAATCGGTAGGTTAGGCAGCGCCCGCGCCCGACCGCCAGTTGCGATGATGATGCTGTTCGCGTCGTAATTCGTCTTCTTCCCGTCGGCAGCGGTGACTTCGACTTTTTTGCCCTTGAGCAGCTTGCCGGTGCCCATGATTACATCCACCTTATTTTTACGCAGCAGGAACTGTACACCTTTATTCATGCCATCAGCTACACCGCGACTGCGGGCTATCATGGCGCTCCAATCTACCTTAGGCTTGCCAACAGTAATTCCATAGTCCTTGGCGTGGTCGATGTAGTTGAATACCTGCGCACTCTTAATCAAGGCCTTAGTCGGAATGCAGCCCCAGTTGAGGCAGATACCACCGAGCGACTCCCGCTCCACGACAGCTGTTTTGAGGCCGAGTTGACTTGCCCGAATCGCGGCTACGTAGCCACCAGGTCCGGTACCGATTACGATGAGGTCGTACTGCATATCAAAAGCTTGTGCGCGAGGCGTTGATGTAACGGGCGGCGAAGGTACCAAACGCCGCGTGTCTCACCGAGCTCGAAAGTTGCAGTCGTTCAACAGTCAAGTCGTCAGACATTTACGCTTCTGGTGCATGCTGCTAAGCTCCTCATTAGCCACTGGTTAGCGCTGCATCACCTGGCACATATTGTAATTTTTGCTCATGTGCTACTGCTTGAAGCTGTGTGTCTGAGGCAGTTTCGAGGTCCAGCTTTCGCCAAAACAAAAAGACCCCGAGAGCGGCATTGCGTTCTCGGGGGTCCCACTACTTACTGATACTCGTGCAAGGTGGGCAAAAGTTCTCGGCTCGACAAGCGACAATGTGTCACTGCCCCCCCTGGACCTGGGTAAGGTCTTGCTCAAACCTGATTTGCCAGCGGGTATTCTCTGGGGTCGGAACCTTGAAAAACCTGAGCGTCAGCCCAGGTGCCAAATTTGCCGGAGCGCCTACCGGAAAATCATCCGGCACCGCCTGCATCACTCGCGCATATTGCTGCAAAGGCAAAAGCCGCCGGTCGATCTGCGAGTAGGCCGTAAATCGCTGCTCCACCACTGCCTTTAGTGCGGACCAGGTATCTACCGAGTTGTCGACATCTACCTCAAAGGTCTGCACCAAAGTGTCACAACCGATCTGCTGAATGTTGAGCGGCTCGCTGTTGGTGAAGCCTACGGATTCGAAGCTGCTCTGCCCCGCCGCCTTGAACTCGTGGAAATACACCCCGGCGTCTGCTTCGGAGAAAAACGCCCGTGGCTCTCCAGCTAAACATTCACGCGGAGCCGGTGCCTCACTACAAGCTACACCACCCAGCACCAGCACAGCCACCACCATCTTTAGCACTCCTCGCATCCGACAAAGGTGAACCCTTCGCGCAATTCTTCTTACTCATCCTCAGAGCAGTTGTGCTGAAGCGCCTGCCCACCAGTTTTGCAAAAGCGCAAAAAGAAGCAGACGCACAACTCGCCCTTACTCAATATGCCCCATTCAGGCTAAGCGTCCTTTGCGACCTCGGCGACGTTGCCCTAATGCCAACGCTAACCCTAAAGCTACACCCACCTACTTTCGCGCCCCGATGGCCAACAATCCTATGCTTGACGCAAATCCCGAGCCCGGCAGCCCAGCGTCCCTTAAGAGTGCTTTTTCCCAGTTCCTGACCGACCGTTTCGACTTACGCGACGACCAGGCTTATGAAGGTCAAACCCTCGAGACCGTGCGTAAAGACGTACAATTTCGAGGTGCCAACCTGTGGATTCTGCTTTTCGCTATTCTCATCTGCAGCATCGGCCTCAACGTCAACAGCCCCGCCGTCATCATCGGCGCGATGTTGATCTCCCCGCTGATGGGACCCATCCTCGGCATAGGCGTGGGAGTGGCAATTTATGACTTCGACCTGCTGCTTACAGCATTTAAGAACTTAGGCATTGCCACCCTCGCTTCGGTCGCTATTAGCGCGCTTTACTTCGTCCTTTCTCCCATCACCGAAGCCCAGAGTGAGTTGCTGGCGCGCGTTTCGCCGACGCTGTGGGATGTGCTCATTGCGACCTTTGGTGGCTTCGCGGGAATTATCGCTGTGTCTCGCCGCGAGAAAGGCAATGCACTGCCAGGAGTTGCCATCGCTACTGCGCTGATGCCGCCCATCTGTACGGCAGGCTATGCCATCGCTACCGGTCAGTGGATCTATTTCGCCGGCTCGCTTTACCTGTTCTTTATCAACATCGTATTTATCGCCGTCAGCACCTTCGTCCTCGTACGGTTTATGCGCTTCAGGAGGCATCAATTTGTCGACGAGAAGCACGAGAAGCGCGTCCGCCGCTACATCCTAGTTATTGTCGTAGCTGTCTCCATTCCCAGCATCTATACCGCCTACACCACGGTGCAGAAGAGCGTCTACCTGCAGCGCGCCACCCGCTTCATCGATGAAGAGTGTGACTTTCCCGGGGCTGAAATCATCGCTCGCGACATTAGCAAAGCCGATGAAGAGACTGGCCTGCGACGCATCGAGCTCGTACTCGTGGGCAAACCTGTAGATAGCACCACCATCAACGATCGCCGGGCACGCTTGGAGCGCCACGGGCTGCCAAACACCGAGCTCCTCGTGATGCAGGATAGCGACGACTCGGCTATGTCAGCTGCCCAATTGAGCTTACTTAAGGAGCAGACTTCCCTGCAGTCGATGTATAAGCGCAACGAGATGGCTGTTATTGATCGCGACAGTAGAATCCGTCAACTCGAGCAAACGCTTGCCACTATAGATGCAGATACCAGCGAATTCGTGACGCTAGCCCAGGAAGCAGAGGCTTTGTTTCCCGACCTCACCACCTTCCAGTTTGCGCGACTGCACACCTACGATGCCAATAGCCACAGGCGGCTCAGCGACAAAGGCGTGGTCTATCTGCCAGCAGATGCTAAAATTTCTCAACAGGAAGTGGTGCAACTCAAGCGCTGGCTCAGCCGACGCACCAACCTAGACAGCGTACTTATTTTGCAGTGACCAATTTTGCACAACATACGGACACACTCGACTCCGGTACTGGGTATGGGCCCGTATCGGGTCCTTGTATGAGTCTCTTACCTTGGCCGCATGCAGCAGTACTTAGCGGCAATAGAGCATATTCTCGAAAAGGGGGTTGATCGGCCCGATCGCACTGGTACGGGCACCCGTTCGGTGTTTGGCTACCAGATGCGATTCGATCTCGAGGAGGGTTTTCCGATGGTCACCACCAAGAAACTGCACTGGAAGAGTATCGTCTACGAACTGTTGTGGTTTCTGCGCGGTGACACCAATGTGGCTTACCTTCAACAGCATGGCGTGCGCATATGGAATGAGTGGGCCGACGAGCAAGGTGATCTCGGTCCTGTGTATGGCAAGCAGTGGAGAAGTTGGCAGTCGCCTTCCGGCAAAACGATAGATCAACTCGCCGAGGCCGTAGCGACCATCAAAGCCAATCCCAGCAGCCGCCGCATCATCGTCTCGGCTTGGAATCCCGCCGACCTACCCGCAATGGCGTTGGCACCCTGCCACTGCCTCTTCCAGTTTTATGTGGCGGACGGTCGACTCAGCTGCCAGTTGTACCAGCGCTCGGCGGATGTATTTCTCGGTGTGCCCTTCAACATCGCTAGCTACGCCTTGCTTACCCACCTGGTGGCTAAGGTGTGTGGACTCGGTGTGGGAGACTTCGTGCACACTTTTGGCGATTTGCACCTTTACCACAATCACCTTCAGCAGGCTAGGCTTCAGCTTTCGCGAAAACCTCTCACACTACCACAACTCCAGATCAATCCTGCGGTAGAGCAACTGGAGGACTTTACCTACGAGGACATCGCGGTCGAAGGCTACCAGCATCATCCGCACATTAAAGCACCAGTCGCTGTTTGAGGCAACTCGTGTTGGTGCTATCCTGGAAATCCACTAGCAGCGTTGGCGCGAAACGCCGTAATCTCGCGGCGAAATTTGCCCAGAGCGGGATCTGTCATTGTGTGGACTGCATCTAAATAGGAGCATCCACTCTACAATGACTTTCAGTTTCCGTTGAAACTTACACCTCTACGTATCTTTGCGCGACATCGACGTGACATTATGACCAAAGGCATTCCTACACGTTTTTTAGTGTGCGCTAAGGCGAGCATATTGAGTGCACTAGCGCTGATGTTGCTGGCTTTTGCTCCTGCTGAAGGCATGGCTCAAGGTCCTTATCCCGACGACGCAGATGCGGATGTCGGAGCAGGCATCTTTAAGAATCAGTGCGCCAGCTGCCACAACAGGAACATGAAAGACGACCTCACCGGCCCGGCGCTCGGTCAGGTAGAAGCACGCTGGGCTGAGTGGCCCCGAGAAGATCTGTACGCCTGGATTCGCAACTCGCAAGGCATGATCTCGCAGGGTCACCCTCGGGCAGTTGCAGTCTGGAATGAGTGGAAGCCCACTATCATGACCAATTTCCCCGCGCTCACCGATGCGGAGATTGAGTCCATTCTGCTCTACATCAACAATCAGTTTGAGGGCGCTGGCGAGGTTGGCGGTGTGACTCCAGGAGAGCTGGAAGGAGGCGCTGACGCCGGAGCTAGTAACATGCTGCTCTACGGCCTGCTGCTGGGCATACTCCTCCTGCTTAGTTTCGTCCTGGCTCGCGTCATCAGCAACTTGCGCTACATGCAGGCGGTGTCCGAAGGCAAGCAGGTGCGCCGCAAAACCCTCGCAGAGACGCTGACAAGTCCCGGTCTCATTGCCTTTCTCGTGCTTGCCGCCATCCTTTTTCTCGGCTACACGACAGTTAATAACGCCATTGAACTCGGTCGCCAGCAAGGCTACCAGCCCACGCAGCCCATCAAGTTTAGTCATGCCCTGCACGCTGGCGTCAATCAAATTGAATGTCAGTATTGCCACGACGGCGCCCGTCGCTCTAAGCACTCCGTTATTCCTGCGGCTAACACCTGCATGAATTGCCACCGAGCTATTAAGAAAGGTCCGCTTTACGGTACGGCTGAGTTGACCAAAATATTCGCGAGCATAGGCTACGATCCAAACCAGGATAAGTACATCCAGAATTATGAGGATATGCCGCGCGAAGACATTGAGGCGATCTACAAGACCTGGATAGCCGACAACTACGCTCAGGACAACGGCGGCAACCTGGGTCGGGAAGGCGAAGCTGTAGTTGATGAGCAGTGGAACAACATCGTTGCTGCGCTCACCAACGATGAGTACGATCAGCGTATCCCGGGCCCCATCGAGTGGCCGCGAATTCACAACCTGCCAGACCACGCCTATTTCAACCATGCTCAACACGTGGCTGTAGGCAAACTCGCTTGTCAGACCTGTCACGGACCTGTGCAGGAGATGGAGGAAGTGTATCAATACAGTCCGCTCTCGATGGGCTGGTGCATCAACTGTCACCGCCAAACTCCGGTGCAGTTTCAGGAAAACCCCTACTACCAGAGCTACGAGCAGTACCACCAAGAATTACAGGCCGGAACTCGTCAGCGCGTCGTCGTTGAAGAGATTGGCGGCATTGAGTGTCAGAAGTGCCACTACTAGACTTAAGCAAAGACCATTCTTCCCCCTTTCGGGAAAACAACAGCTGCGTGAACGACACTAAGCAACCTTGGGTAGGCATTGGCCAACTCACCGACGAAAAAGCGTATCAAGAGCAGGCACGCCTGGAGACTCCCTCGACCTCGCTTGCGAAGCAGATCGAGGAGGCCGAGCACGTCGACATGAAGTCGAACCGACGCGACTTCCTCAAGATGATGGGCTTCGGCTTGGGTGCAGCCACTGTGGCCGCAGCCTGCGATATTCCGCGGAAGTACGCGGTGCCATACGTGGTGAAGCCCGATGAAATCGTACCGGGTGTAGCTACCTACTACGCCTCTTCCTTCGTGAGTGGCAACGACTTCTGCCCCATACTCGTCAAAACACGTGAAGGTCGGCCCATCAAGATCGAGCCCAACCCGATCAGCGAAGCCCTCGGAAGTGGCACTACTGCGCGGGCCCAAGCTTGTGTTCTGAGCCTCTACGATACCACCCGCCTCAGTGGGCCAGCAGCCATCCGTGGTGTTTTCGATCCCACCGAAAACCTGCACATGCAGCCGAGCAGCAAGCTCAGCTGGGCAGAAGTCGATGAGCTGATGCGCCAAGCGTTGAAGCCAGGTGCACGTGTACGTATCGTCACCAATACGATCCATTCACCTACGCTCAATGCAGCGCTAGAGCAGTTCAGTGCTCGGCACCGAGGCACGCGGGTCGTTACCTACGATACCAGTTCGAGTTCGGCCTTAATTCAAGCCAATCAGCGCTCTATTGGTAAGGCTATCGTGCCGAGTTACCGCTTTGATGAGGCAGATGTCATCGTCGGCTTTGACTGTGATTTTCTCGGCACCTGGATTTATCCAAGCCTCTACAACGAGCAGTACGCCAAGCGGCGTCAGGTGGTCAATCAGCTGCGGCCCAGCATGAATCGCCACTATCAGGTGGAGTCGACCATGACCCTCACGGGCTCGAATGCCGATCACCGAGTGCGCGTGAAGCCTAGCCATCTCGGCCAAGCCATGCTCGAGTTGCACAACCAAGTCGCCGGACTTACTGGTGGCTCCTCAGCGGGGGCAACTACTCTACATCCAGAAGCTGTTCGGGTGCTGAGTGTAGCCGCACGCGATCTGGTGGCCAGCCGTGGCAGAGCACTCGTGGTGAGTGGCAGCAACAACGTCGCCGAGCAGCTACTCGTCAATGCGATCAACAATATGTTGGGCGCTTATGGCTCAACGATCAATACCTCCCGCGCCACCAAACTCAGAGGTGGCGTCGACCGCGACATGCGCGACTTAATTGCTGAGATGCAGGCAGGTAGTGTAGATGTGGTCATCTTCCACGGAGACACTAACCCCGTCTATGATTGGCCTCAACGCCTGGCGCTCCTGGAGGCCATGGCTAAAGTGCCTGTCAAGGTGAGCATGTCGGGTTCCATTAATGAGACTGCAGCACTCTGCAACATCATTGCACCCGATCATCATGTGCTCGAAAGTTGGGGCGACGCAGAGCCAATCTCTGGGATATACACGCTCATTCAGCCAACGATCTACCCGCTCTGGAATACTCGTCAAGCGGGAGAATCATTTTTGCGTTGGGCAGAGAGTGGCCAACTCGATCTGGCCTTGGAGCAACCGTACATGCACTTCATGCGCGAGCAGTGGCGCGACTCAGCCTTTGCCCAACAAAACAAGTTTGCCAGTTTCGATGCCTTCTGGGATAGCGCCTTGAGTGCAGGTGTGTTCGTAGGCAATGCACCCACTTCTACTGCTGCGGGGACCAGTTTTGGCGTAAGCGGAACAGGAATAAGACAACCCGGAGCTGAAGGTGCGCTCGAACTCGTATTCACTGAGCCTGTCACTATTGGTGTCGGCACCTATGCCAATAATCCATGGCTACAGGAGGTGCCCGACCCTGTGACGCGCACTACTTGGGGTAATTACCTGCAAGTGCCGGTAACCTACTCTGGTGGCAATCACTACGATGTCTTCAACGACCTCAACAGCGAAGAGCTGAAAGGTAAGACCGATATCGTAGCGCTTAACGTGCAAAAAGTCATTGCTCCCGTAGCCTGCGTGGTGCAGTTCGGTATGGCACCAGATACGGTTGGTATAGCAACAGGATATGGCCGTAAAGTCATCGGCAAGGTGGGCTACAGCGTTGGCACGGATGTGATGCCGATGATGTTTGTCGACGCCGACGGCAACCGGCAGAATTACGCGCTCGGCCCTGTTGAAGTAAGCGAGGCCATCGAGGAAGATGATCGCTTTGCTATCGTGCAATACCACCACACGATGGGCGTCACTGGCGAAGATGATGGCGTGCCGGTGGTCGTCGATGAGGAGCGTACGCTGTTTGGTGGCTACGGTGGAATCGTCGATGGCTACGAAGGCAACTTGACCGAGCGTTCGATTATTCGCACAGCCAATCTCGATGAGCTGCCAGAATTTACTGAGCACCTCCAAGAGCAGCGCGCTGAGTATCAGAAACTCAATAGTCACTCGCTCTACGAAGGCTACGAAGATGCTTTCGAGTTGGGGCACCATTGGGGCATGTACATCGACCTCAATAGTTGCACCGGCTGCTCGGCCTGTGTGGTTGCTTGTATTGCCGAAAACAACACTCCCATAGTCGGTAAGAATGAGGTAGCGCGCCACCACGAGATGACGTGGCTACGCATCGACCGCTACTACTACGGTGATGTCGACAATCCCGACGTGGTGTATCAGCCCATGCTGTGCCAGCACTGCGACAACGCACCCTGCGAGAACGTGTGCCCTGTTGCCGCGACGAACCACTCCTCCGAAGGTCTGAATCAAATGACCTACAACCGCTGTATCGGAACTCGCTACTGCGCCAACAACTGTCCGTACAAAGTGCGCCGGTTCAACTGGTTTGACTATACCACAGCCGATATCTTCATTGGCAACGAGCCTGGTTTGAGCGAGGATGACGTGGTGCCAATTGGTGGCGAACTGCCGTTCGGTGCCGACAACCTCACGCGCATGGTGCTCAATCCGGATGTTACTGTGCGCAGCCGGGGTGTGATTGAAAAATGCTCGTTTTGCGTTCAGCGCATTCAAGCAGGCAAGCTTACAGCCAAAATTGAGGGTCGCCGCTTGCGCGATGCTGATGTCAAGACTGCTTGCCAGACTGCTTGCCCGACGGGTGCAATTACCTTCGGCGACCGCAACAATAAAGCTGGAGAACTCATGCAGAAATGGGAGTCACCGATCAACTACCTCGTGCTCGAGGAAGTCAACGTTGCTCCATCTGTGATGTACTCTGCAAAAATTACCAACAAGAATTCTACCCTGGTGCCCCACGAAGCCCAAGAAATTGAGCCTGAACTTCATGGCTAGTTCCTCACTCTCTTTTTCACGCTTCCGCAAAACCTATAAACGATGAGCGCTCCAGTAGCCACGATACGCGAGCCCCTGATCCAAGGGCATAAAACGTATCACGACATAACAAGAGATATCTGCTCTCCCACCGAGAGCACTCCCAATGCGGCTTGGATAGCGGCTTTTATCGTAGCCGTAACGCTGCTCGGCCTCTATGCCTTTTGCCTGCTCATCACTGTTTGGTTTGGGATTGGTACTTGGGACCTAAACCGTACGATCGGATGGGGTTGGGACATCACCAACTTTGTGTGGTGGGTAGGAATTGGACATGCCGGCACGCTCATCTCCGCGATTCTCCTGCTGTTTCGCCAGAAGTGGCGTACGGGTGTTAACCGAGCGGCAGAAGCGATGACCATTTTTGCGGTGGTGTGTGCAGGCCAGTTTCCGCTGATTCACATGGGTCGGCAATGGATGGCATTTTACATCTTCCCGTACCCCAACACGCGCGGGCCGCTGTGGGTGAATTTCAACTCGCCGCTGCTGTGGGACGTGTTCGCTATTTCTACCTACCTCACCGTGTCCTTGTTGTTTTGGTATTTGGGATTGGTTCCTGATTTTGCTACAGTACGCGACCGCTCGAGGGGCCTACGTCGCAAGCTGTACAACATCCTCTGCTTTGGCTGGACGGGCGCTGCTAAACACTGGCAACGCTGGGAATCCATGGCACTCGTACTGGCAGGCCTGTCGACACCACTCGTCCTCTCGGTCCACACCATTGTGAGCTTCGACTTCGCCACATCCGTCATACCTGGCTGGCACACCACGATTTTCCCACCATATTTCGTAGCGGGAGCCATTTTTTCAGGCTTTGCGATGGTACTGACGCTGATGATCATTGCGCGCAAAGTGCTAAACCTCGAGCAGTACATCACGATTGCGCACATCGAGTCGATGAACAAGGTGATTCTGCTTACAGGATCAATTGTCGGCGTGGCTTATCTCACTGAGCTTTTCGTGGCCTGGTACTCGGGCTATGTGTATGAGCAATTTGCTTTCTACAACCGCGCCCTCGGCCCCTACTACTGGAGCTACTTCGGCATGATGGCGTGTAATGTGATCAGTCCACAGCTTTTTTGGAAGAAATCCTGGCGGCGAAACATCACCCTCACCTTCTTCATGTCGATCTTCATCAACATCGGGATGTGGTTTGAGCGCTTTGTAATTATTGCGACTACGCTAGCGCGTGATTACCTGCCTTCTAGCTGGAGCTACTATGTGCCAACCTGGGTTGAGGTGGGCATCTTCGTAGGTACTATCGGACTGTTCTTCACTTTGTTCTTGGTGTTCACACGCGTGGCACCCGTAATCGCAATTGCCGAAGTGAAGAGCATCTTGAAAAGCTCTGGCGATCAGTACAGCGGGCCTGGGGCTCACCGTACTCCTCACGATGCGGTGCACCAGCCCGAACTCGACACCACCGAACTCAATTCACCTGGCTACCGCGCCCAATAATTACTCATGGCAGATACCCGCACCTCCGTCTATGCAGACTCGGCCGTGGCTCCTTCCGTGGGAGACAGTGAAGCCGTAGCTGTGCACGGGACGCCAATCGTGTATGGCCTCTACGACGACGAACTGCAACTCATCGACGCTGTTCGGCTTGCGCGCGAGCACCATATGGAGATATACAATGTCTACACGCCTTTTCCTGTGCACGGGCTCGATCCTGTGCTCGGTCTTGCAGAGAGTCGCCTGCACATCGGGGGCTTTTTCTATGGCGCTTGTGGCACGCTGCTCGCCTTCGGCTTCATGACCTGGGTATTTACGCGCGATTGGCCAATCATTATTGGTGGTAAGCCTTACTTCAGTGCTCCGGCTTTCATTCCCATCACTTTCGAGCTGACCGTGCTTTTTAGCGCCATCGGGATGGTGCTCTCCTTCTACTTGATCTGCGGACTTGGACCTGGAGCGAAGGAGCTCAACATTGATGACCGTATTACCGATGATAAGTTTTGCATCGCTTTCTCTTCATTGGGAATAACGCCAGCAGATCGCGAGCGCTTCGCGGATTTCTTCACCACAACTGGCGCATCCGAAGTCAGTGCTAAAATTCTCTAGGCCAATGAGCAATTTACCTCTCTCCACGGGTGCTGTCGTTTTTGGTCTGCTCTGCCTTGCAAGTTGCCAGGACCCGGAGGAAAACCAGACGGGCAGTGAGTATATGCCAGACATGGCGCACTCTATCGCCTACGAAGCGAACACTTACTTCAACTACTATTACAATACTTGGGACAGCGCAAGTGTCAAAACGAAGTACCAGCTGGTTCAGCCAGGTATGCCTGTCAAAGGCACAGTGCCCCGTGGCTATGCTGGCTACTATTTAGCAGGAGAAGCTACAGGCGGATACGACGACCTCGACGAGCAGCGTGATATTATGCGTCAACTGAGAGGGCTGGGGCCGCAGCTACAGTCAATAGCTACACCGATAAATGGAGCGGTGCCTTACTACTACTCCGATACAGAGCCAGATCGGCTGAGGGCAGTAGCCGACATCACGCAAAATCCCTTTCCAATAACCGTGGATGGCCTCAAGCGCGGCGCTGAACTCTACAACATCTTCTGCGCAATTTGCCACGGAGAGTCTGGCGATGGTGCTGGCTTTATCTATGAGAATGGGGCGTACCCTGCCGCTCCACGAAATTTCCTGGCGCAGGAATGGGTCGACACCTCTGCTGGCCTTTACTACCATGCCATCATGTACGGTAAGAATGTGATGGGCGCTTACAAGGATAAAGTGGGCTATGAAGAGCGCTGGCAGATCATTCACCACATCCGTGCACTACAGGCCAAAGAGTTCGAAAAAATTTACGATGCCGAGCAGAATACCCTCCTCCCACAGGAGGCGCAATCCATTGCCGAGAATACACAATACGCAGCTTTTCTCGAGAGCTTCTCGCCTGAGCCCATTGAAGCTGAGAGCCTCGAAAGCGGCACGCCTGGCGTAGTTGGCGATCCTGCTCCTAGCCAGCAGATTAAACTGGGTGGGGTGGTGGCTCCAACAGCAGTTGATTCTTTAGCAACGGGGATTAACATTCAGCCTGGTCATCAAACTGAACAGCAACATTAACGATCCCCTTCACGACCATCTAGTTTAAGTTTTCATGGCCGACATCATAATACATGCCGATCCGCACGCGGACCAACACCACGCGGTTGATCCAGGTCCGCTGCGATATGTTATGTCATCGACCTTCCGCAGCGTTCTGCTCGGTGGAGTGGTGTTGGGAGTAGTGTGCTTGATTTTGTCCTACTTCTTCGACCCAATCGATGCCTCCAACGACAGCCACTTTCACAGTCGCTTCTGGAGCAATCTGCTACACAATGGCGTGTTCTTTATGGGCATAGGCTTCATGAGCCTGTTTTTGGTAGCGGCGAAAATTTTGATGTACTCAGGCTGGCATACAGTTTTTAAGCGGGTCTGGGAAGCCTATGCGCAGTACTTACCTATTTCAATTATCACGCTCCTGCCCGTTGTGCTGGGCGTTTGGCTGCACTGGCACCACCTCTACCACTGGAGCGATGCCGCAGCGGTAGAGACTGATGTTTTGCTGGCAAGCAAATCGGCCTTCCTCAACCCCTGGTGGTACACGGCCGCAGCAGTGCTCATCATCGCCATTTGGTACTTCGTCTTCGCAGTCCCTTTACGGCGCGAGTCTTTGCGTGAAGACGAGCTTGGGACGGACGTTTACCTAGAGCACCGCCGCATGCGCAAGACCGCAGGCATTTTCCTTCCCATTGCGGCTTTCAGCTCTGCAGCTGTGATTTGGCTGCTCGTGATGTCAGTTGATGCCCACTGGTATTCAACACTCTTTGCATGGTACGCCACTGCAAGCTGGCTGGTAGCGACAGTTGGTCTCACCATCGTGGCGCTGGTATACTTGAAGACGCTCGGCTACTTTGGGCAAGTGACAGCAGATCACTTGCACGACCTGGGCAAGTACATGTTTGCCTTTAGCATTTTCTGGACCTATCTCTGGTTCAGCCAGTTCATGTTGATCTGGTACGGCAACGTCGGTGAAGAGACGGTGTACTTTCAGACGCGCATGGATGAATTTCCGGTGCTGTTTTGGGCAAATCTTGCTCTCAACTTCGTGCTGCCCTTTTTTGTGCTGATGCCAAACATCACGAAGCGCAAGTATGGCGTGCTCACCTTTGTAGCGATTATGGTTGTATTTGGGCACTGGTTGGACTACTTCCAGATGCTCAAGCCTGGCATCCTCGAGACTACTGTACATGCAGCTCATCACGATGCACTGCACCACGATGATGCAACTCTTCATGTAGATGATGATCACGCTGTTGTCGGCGATCATGGGAATGAGGTGACTGAGCAACATACAGGCCTGAGTACAACAGAGTATGCAGGCGACAGTCCTTATGCAGGTACTGCCGGTATGACTGGCGTCGATGGCATCGAAGACAATGATCCTTCCCACGGCAACCTCCAGCACTTCGAGCGGCCGCCTTTCTATGCAGGGTTCCACATTCCAGGATTGCTTGAACTCGGCATCTTTCTGGGCTACCTGTCGCTGTTTTTTCTGGTGACGTTTGGGGTTTTGGCGAAAGCTAATCTGGTGCCGCTCAGAGACCCCTATATTGAAGAGTCGCTCCACCACCACGTTTGACCAACTTTTGTTTAGAATCAGTCTAAAGCAGCTCGCCTCACCAACTCCCACCTCAGACCCGTGGTTTCAGGTTTAATTTTGAAGCCCGCCCGAAAATCATACGCTCAATGACCGCACTGATAGTCTTCATATGTCTGGCGATGCTAGCCATCATCATCTTGCAGATTTCACGTGTACGCGAGTTATCTGCTACGCTGCGTGGGCATGAGGAGGCGGAGCGAAAGGCCACCGATCGCAATGGTATCGGTCTGTACATATTTATGATCGTGTTTCTGGTAGCTACGGTTATTTCGGCGGTGTACTACAAGGATTCGATGCTGGGCTACGGACCCTGGGGCTCTGCTAGTGCCCACGGAGGAACGATTGATTCTATGATCAACCTCACCTTATTCTTTACAGGTGTTGTCTTCATTGTCACGCATATAGCGCTCTTTTACTTTGCTTATAAGTACAGAGAAACTGTACATACAAAAGCTGATTTCATTAGTCACGATAATAAGCTCGAAGTTATCTGGACGCTCATACCAGCAGTAGTTATGACTTTTCTCGTAGTAGGAGGTCTCGATGCCTGGAATGAAGTCATGGCCGACGTGCCTGCCGATACGCCACGAGAAACTTATATCGAGATTGAAGCGACGGGTTATCAGTTTGCTTGGGATATACGCTATCCTGGTGAAGATATGCTGCTCGGCACGAAGGATTTCCGACTCATTTCGGGCATCAACGGCTTGGGAATAGATTGGGAGGACGTAAAGACGCACGATGATTTTATTCCCTCAGAAATCGTATTGCCGGTAGGGGTGCCTGTGCGCGTACGCATTACTGCCAAAGATGTTCTTCATAATTTCTATTTGCCGCACTTCCGGGTGAAGATGGATGCGGTGCCAGGCATGCCAACCTATTTCGTGTTTAAGCCGATGATCACCACTGATAGTATGCGCCAACGCCTGCGCGACTATGCCGAGTGGCAGGTTCCATCTGATCCTGAAGATGAGACGAGCCCACCCCGGTGGAAAAACTTCGAGTACGAACTAGCCTGTGCGGAGCTGTGTGGCAAGGGACACTTTTCTATGCGCAAATTGGTAAGAATTGTCGAGCCGGATGAATACCGCGCTTGGCTCGACCAGCAGCAGTCACTCTACCTATCGAGCATTCGAAACACAGATGATGATCCATACAAAGGTCAGCCTGTGCAGGCAGAACTCAACGTGCAGCGCCGCGAACTCTATTCGGACTTTGCGAATGCGCTCGTAGGCGTTGACTCCGCCGACCGAATCATCAGGCTCAGAAACGTCACCTATACAACTGGCTCGGCTGCACTAACGAGCATGTCGAGCTATGAGCTCAACAACGTGATTGAAATCTTGCAACAGTACCCTGATGTACGTGTTGAAATCGCTGGACACACAGACAACGAAGGAGAACCGGCAGCCAATCAAGCACTGAGTGAAGCACGGGCACGTAGCGTTGCTAACTACCTGACCAGCAATGGTATCAGCTCCAACCGCTTGACCAATGTTAGAGGGTTTGGGGACTCGCGCTCTGTGGGCGATAATGCCACAGATGAAGGGCGAGCTGAAAATCGTCGAACTGAACTCATCATCCAACTTCCACCCGACCGCCGCGTCCTCTAGTCACTCTTTTTTGAGAGCCTCAGATAACACCACATGCAAAGCGTAATCACCCGGCCGCAAAACGAAGAAGCGTTCATCGAGCAAGAAGGCTACGATGACCACTTTCATGAGCATCACCACGGGGATAAGTACCAGTCGGGCTTCATCACGAAGTACATCTTCTCGATGGACCACAAGATGATCGCCAAGCAGTTCCTGATCACAGGAATGTTTTGGGCGATTGTGGGGGCGGCGATGTCTTTGATATTTCGACTTCAGCTTGGCTTTCCAGCAGAAGACATCAGCTGGCTCCAGCCCTTTCTCGGCAAGTGGATCGTGCTCAACTCAGATGGTGTGGGTGCGCTTTCTGCTGAATTCTACTATGCAATGGTGACGATGCACGGCACCATTCTCGTCTTCTTCGTCTTGACAGCAGGTCTTTCCGGAACTTTCTCCAATCTGCTCATTCCGCTCCAGGTAGGCGCACGTGATATGGCATCCCCGATGCTCAACATGATGTCGTACTGGTTCTTCTTCCTTGCCGGTGCGGTCATGTTTGCCTCGCTGTTTCTGAATACGGGACCTTTTGCCGGGGGCTGGACGGGCTATCCTCCTTTAAGTGCATTGCCGCAGGCGAGTTCTGGTTCGCAGGCTGGTATGACGCTGTGGCTGGTGAGCCTCGCGCTGTTTGTGGTCTCGGTGCTTTTGGGCGGAATCAACTACGTGACCACTGTGCTCAACCTGCGCACCAAAGGCATGAGCATGTGGCGCCTGCCGCTCACGATTTGGGCCTTTTTTGTAACGGCCGTTATCGGTCTGCTTTCCTTCCCAGTATTGCTGTCGGGTTTTCTGCTGTTGATGTTTGATCGCGGCATGGGTACCAGCTTTTACCTCAGTGAAATTTTCGTCGGAGGTGAAGCTCTAGACCACGTGGGTGGTAGTCCTTTGCTCTACCAGCACTTATTCTGGTTTTTGGGTCACCCTGAGGTGTACATCATTATCCTACCCGCGATGGGTATTGTATCGGAGGTGCTGTCAGTGCACAGCCGCAAGCCCATCTTTGGCTATAAGGCGATGGTGTATTCCATTCTTGCCATTGCATTCCTGAGCTTCATTGTCTGGGCTCACCACATGTTTATGTCGGGCGTCAACCCCTTCATCAGCAACTTCTTCGTGATTTTCACACTCATCATTGCGGTGCCGAGTGCGGTAAAAGTGTTTAACTGGATTTCCACGCTCTACCGCGGCTCTGTGCGCTTTAATGCCGCGAGTTTGTTCGCGATCGGCTTTGTGTCGATGTTTATTTCTGGTGGACTGACGGGTATTTGGCTCGGTAACTCTGCCATCGATATCCAGATGCACGACACATACTTCGTGGTGGCTCACTTCCACATTGTGATGGGTGTCGCAGCATTCTTTGGGATGTATGCAGGCGTGTATCACTGGTTCCCGAAGATGTTTGGCCGCTTCATGAACGAAACGCTCGGGCAGATACACTTCTGGGGCACGATCATCAGCGCGTATGCCATCTTTTGGCCCATGCACTACATCGGCATGGCAGGTGTACCTCGCCGCTACTACAGCTTTGAAGCCTTTGACTTCAGCAGCCAGTTTGGAGCGATGAACAAGTTCATCACCATCGGAGCTTTCGTAGCTTTTGCTTTCCAGATGCTGATGGTCATCAATTTCTTCTACTCCATCTACCGAGGAAGAAAGATGAAGACACGCAACCCCTACGATGCTAACACGCTAGAGTGGACGACGCCAATTGAAGGCATCCACGGCAACTGGCCAGGGCGTATTCCTTCAGTGCACCGTTGGGCCTATGACTACGGCAAATTTGGCGAGCGGCACATTCCTCAGTATGTGCCCGTGTCGGAGGCAGAAGTAGAAGCCGACAAGAAGCTCGTACACTAAATCGACTCTCACCAACTCCACACGTGAAGCTTAACTCAAGCGACAAGGCCATAACAGTTAGTTCTTCAGCCGGAGTTGAGGACTATAGTGCGATTGGTGATGTCGTGTTGCTCACGAAGTTGCGGCTTACGAGCACTGTGGTGCTTTCGGCCGCCCTAGCTTATCTCATTGCGGCACCAGTGTTTGACTGGTTCATGTTTACGGCTGTGCTCGTGGGTGGATTTGCTACCACGATGGCTGCCAATGCCCTCAATCAAGTTTTGGAGCGTGAGCACGATCGCAACATGGTGCGCACGCAGAACCGCCCGCTAGCGGCTGGACGTATGTCGGTGAGCCGAGCAGTCCTTACGGCTGGCCTTCTCAGCATCCTCGGAACTGTCGCGCTGGCAAGCATCAATCCTCTCGCTGCCTTGCTCGGGATGATTGCGCTGTTGAGCTATGCTTTCGTGTATACCCCGCTCAAACGACTCACCGTAGCTGCCGTGTTCGTCGGTACCATTCCGGGAGCGATTCCAGCTCTGATTGGAACGGTGGCTGCCGAAGGCTATATCTCCACGCTCGGATGGTCGTTGTTTGCCATTCAAGTGCTGTGGCAGATACCGCACTTTTGGGCGATTGGCTGGCTCGGCTTTGATGATTATCGCAATGCTGGATTTAAGCTGCTACCGACTACTGATGATGGTGAGCGCGATCCTGGCACCGGACTGCAAGCGATGCTCTATGGCCTGATGCTCGCAGCACTCGTGTGGCTACCCTACAGTATTGGGGAGTTTAGTGTTTTGGCGACAGCTGTAGCCTGTGTGCTAGGCCTTCTGTATGCTTTCTACGGTTTACAACTCTACCGCCTGCAGACCCGCCGCAGTGCGCTCAACCTCATGTTTTTTTCACTTGCCTACCTGCCAGCGGTCTTCCTGCTGGGGTGGCTCATCTAAGGCAGCAGACTTATCATGGCCACGGCATCTCAACTTCTTACGCGCAACTCAGTGCACCCGCTTCGGCTGGCGCTCTTCATCGCTTGTGGGAGTATCTTGATGATGTTTGCAGCCTTGACGAGCGCCTACATCATTCGCCAACAGGCTGGCAACTGGCTAGAATTTCCACTGCCGAAACTGTTTTATGTCAGTACCGCCGCACTGGTGCTGTCGTCGATAACGCTCCAGTTGTCGCAGCGAGCTTTTAAACGCATGCAAGCGGTACTGTTTCGCAGTTTGCTGGCTGCTACCATGTTGCTGGCGCTGGGCTTCGTATTGCTACAGTTTGAGGCATGGCAGGAGATGTATGCCGCTGGCCTGCAGCTGAAGGGCAACCCCGCGCCTGCCTTCGTGTATGTGCTCAGTGGCGCTCATGCTGCCCACGTTCTCGGCGGCATAGTGGCGCTCGTGGTGGCTTGCATCCACGCATTCTCGCTGCCCGTAATACCAACCCCCCGACGCTTGCTACGTTTGCAACTCACGCTGACGTACTGGCACTTCATGGATTTCCTTTGGATTTATCTGTTGCTCTTTTTTGCTTTGCAGCGCTAGAAATCAGCGCATTCCCGCCCAACCACACCTATGGCTACTGCTACAGAGACCGCTGTTGTCCACGATCACCACGAACAGGAAGCCTCCTGGGATGGTGCAGCTAAACCGTTTCGCATAGGCTACGGCAAGCTGATGATGTGGTATTTCCTCGTGTCGGATGCCTTCACCTTTGCCGGCTTCCTCATCGCCTACGGAGCGCTGCGTTTCAGTATGCCAGCCTGGCCCGTGCCTGATGTGGTATTCAGCACCCTCCCGTTTGGCTTGCATGAATTCGTGCCGGGTGGGCATGCGCCTTTGATCTTCGTGACCATCATGTCGTTCGTCCTCATCGTGAGCTCCGTAACCATGGTGCGGGCGGTGCAAGAAGGCGAGCGGGAGAACAAATCTGGAGTGGTAAAGTGGATGCTGCTCACTGTCGTGGGAGGAGCCTGCTTCCTTGGCTGTCAGGCTTGGGAGTGGTCAAACTTGATCGGCAAGGAGCATATGTCGCTTACCACCAATCCCTTCGGTACACATCTGCAGGATGGCACCTACTTGCAAGATGAGCACGGGCACGACTATGCGGCGGGCGAGACAGCAGAGACCTTTGAGGCGGGCGAGACCTACCTCATTCACCAGCAAGGTGGCGAGTGGATACAACGTGAATTTGTGACCGCTACTGATCCTACTCCACAAAAGCAAGGATTTGGTCCTAAGGCCTTTGGGGCGCTGTTTTTCTTTATTACAGGCTTCCACGGTTTTCACGTCTTTTCAGGACTTGTCATTCTCAGCATTATAGCCATGAATGCAGCATCGGGCCAGTATGTGGCGCGGCGCAACGGCTACGAAATGGTGGAGAAGGTGGGCCTGTACTGGCACTTTGTGGACCTGGTGTGGGTATTCGTTTTTCTCGTCTTTTACCTCATCTGATCAGGGCCTCCACCTTTTCACCCTCAATAGCATACAGTCATGGCTGAACATATGTCTTACGAAGAGAGCAAACGGATGGTCTTTCGCGGCCTGGGCTTGCTGGCTGCGATTACGTTTATCGAGGTGCTCTTCTCTCTCGCCGCAGCGGGCTATATTCCTGGACTGGAATTCTTGGAAGATTACGCTTGGATCGGCTACATCATTGGGTTTATCCTGATTTGCCTGTCGCTCTACAAGGCATACTTTATCATCTTCGACTTCATGCACATGCGCTACGAGGTTCGTTCGCTCGCATGGACGGTCTTGCTACCGGTCGCTCTGCTTTTTTGGGCGATGGTTGCATTTTTTCAAGAGGGCAGCGAGTGGGGTGCGCGCCGTTTTGAAATTGCCGAAAAGAATAACATCCAGGTTCCCGCGCAACAACCTGTCGTGGTGCCGATTGAGCGCAATCCCCAGCTCGAGCGTGAGCCGGAGGAGTATTAGCGCAGCTTATGGCTAAATCTCGCTCAACGTACGTGCAGCTCGGCCTGCTGTCGTTGCTACTGATCGTCGCGCCGCTGGTATCCTACCTGTACCTCAAAAAAGGGTTTGAGTACCGCGTCGACTCGCTCGATGAACTTGGCCATCTCGGCTTCATTGGTGACGCGCTCAGCTACAGCAAAGCCGGGCAAGGCAAGACAGTAGACATCGTGTACATGACACCTCCAGCTGCATCAGATACTGTGGGCCTTGCAATACTGCAGCTGTACGATGCTTTTCGGCGGCAGGATAGTGTGCAATTTATTGGGATCAGGCAAGGAGCTGAGCCGCTAATTGCAGACGCCTCGCAAGGGCAAGAGCTAGCTAGCAATGCAGCAAACATTCAGCTCCTACGTCAGTATGGCGATAAAGACCCACACTGCGAGCAGGTGCCCTTGGAGCAACGAGCACTCCTGGTCGACACGCTCGGACAAGTTCGTCGCTGCTACAATTTGCATCGCGGCGCAGAAGTAAATCGCATCGTTGAGCAGCTCAATATTTTGTTGCCGCGCCCCGCGAAGCAGGATATCTTTATTACCAAACAACGTGAGTATTGATGCTAGCTAGTTTTCCGGAGGTGCCACAGCCGAGGCCTGAGCTAGCTAAGAAGCTAAATCGCTGGGCTTGGGGGATTACGGTATTTATTACAATTGCTGTTGTCGGCATGCGGTACATCAAAATTCCACTGCCAGAGGGGGTCACGTTTTCCTGGCTTCCCCCCATGTATTCAATGCTCAATGCGCTTGCGGGGATTGCGCTGCTCTTCTCGCTTTACTACATCAAACAGCTCAATATTTTGGCGCACCGCGCAGCCAATCTGATAGCCTTAGCACTGTCTGTATTGTTTATCCTTGGCTACGTGCTTTACCACATCACGACCGATCCGACCAGTTATGGTGGTGTGGGATGTGCACGGACATTTTACTTGTTCCTGCTGATCACGCACATAATTCTTGCAGCAGTAAGTTTACCATTAATATTATTTACATTCATTAGAGCTTATACCGGTCTTATCGTTGAGCACAAGCGGATGGCGCGCTACGTTTACCCGATTTGGCTGTACGTTTGTGTCACTGGCCCAATTTGTTACCTCATGTTGCGGCCGTATTACGCTCACTAGCAACTCTCGGCAATCACCAGCAGTTTATCATTCATGCGACGCTACTTTTCATCCTTGTTGCTCGTGCTTATGCTGCTTGGTCTTGGCGTAAGCGCAACCGCCCAATGCCCCATGTGCAAGATCAGCATGGAGAGCAACCTCAACAGTGGTGGCACCGCGGGGCGTGGCCTCAACAAAGGCATTCTCTATTTATTTGCAACCCCCTACCTCATCATTGGGGGCATCGCCTACGTGTGGTACCGCAACCGCAAGC
The DNA here is from genome assembly GCA_965213735.1 of Saprospiraceae bacterium. Taxonomy (GTDB): domain Bacteria; phylum Bacteroidota; class Bacteroidia; order Chitinophagales; family Saprospiraceae; genus CALDTK01. The sequence goes on along the minus strand of CBDCAB010000006.1, from coordinate 1,395,550 downwards.
TGAGCACTGACGAGGAGTTGGCCGAACTCAACTAGCTCATTCTCCTCGCAGACAGTGCAAGTAGTATCCAGCCAGCAATGAAGCTCAGGCCGCCCAAAGGAGTGATGGCACCGAGCCAACTTGCAGATTCGAGTCCAATCAGGCCTCTGGTGGCAAGTAGGTATAAGCTTCCGCAAAACAGTACAAGACCCAACGCGAAGGCTGTGACCGCCCAGCGAATGAGTGGTTTTGGCGAAAGCTGAATGACTGCCAACATGGCAAGCGTATGGATAAAATGGTAGAGGACTGCTGTTTGGTAAGTTGCTGCGCGAGCTTCTACGAGTTTCGTATCGAGTGCGTGGGCTCCGAATGCCCCGAGTGCCACGGCGAGCGCTCCACTCAGCGCGACATAGACTAAAAGTGCAGGTCGCTCAGCTAGGTAGCTGCCAGTCAATTGCTTGTTGTCCATGCTGTTTCAGGTAGGCATTCGCTTGCGAAAAATGCTTGCTGCCAAAGTAGGCTCCGCGCGCCAGTGGACTCGGATGCGCCGCTTCTAAGACGAGGTGCTTGCTGCCATCGACCAATTCTGCTTTTTTGCGGGCATAAGCGCCCCAAAACATGAACACCACGTGCTCGCGCTGCTGACTCAAGGTGCGAATGACTGCATCTGTGAAGTGCTGCCAGCCGAGTTTCTCGTGACTTTTGGGCGCACTTCGCCGCACGGTGAGCATGGCGTTGAGCAGGAGGCAACCCTGCTCTGCCCAGTGCGACAAATCACCATGACCAACTTCTTTGAAGCCAACATCATCACGCATTTCTTTAAAAATGTTTCCCAGTGAGGGCGGCACCCTAACTCCCCGAGGCACACTGAAACTAAGCCCCATAGCCTCCCCCGGATTGTGATAGGGATCCTGCCCGAGGATGAGGACCTTTACCTGCTCGAAGGGGGTTTTGGCGAAAGCATTAAAGATGAGTGGCCCGGGAGGATAAACAGTAGTGCCGGCTCCGATGTCAGCTTTCAGCTTTGCAATTAATTCGCGGAAGTAAGGCTGCGAAAACTCAGCTGCCAGGGCATTTTTCCACGAAGGCTCAATGGCGACATCGACTGGTGGCAGGTCAGTTCCTGGAAGAGTAGCTGAAGACATAGGCGCTTTTTTGCCTGAACAAACGAGTGGCGAAAAAGTGCACAGCCTAGTGGTGGAGTGACCCCGGCAGGATTCGAACCTGCGACCGGCTGATTAGAAGTCAGCTGCTCTATCCCCTGAGCTACGGGGCCATGCGGGCGCAAAGGTAAACTTCTGTGCGTGCCTCAGCCGCCATACTTTGCAATGGCTTCCAAAATGCGCTGCCGACGGTTGTCTGGACTAGGATGTGTGCTGGCAAATTCGGGCTGACGCGAGCCTCCGCTGGCACGCTCGAGGATATCCATTACTCCCACGAGTGCTTCGGGTTCGTAGCCGGCTTCTATCATAAAGCGTACACCGAGATCATCGGATTCGAGCTCTTGCTCTCGACCGTAGCTCATCGTGACCACATTGGCAATTACGCTTGCCAGCTGCCCTCCACCAGCGCCACCAGTACCCACGGCGGCAGCGCCAGTCAGACCTTCAGCAAGACGCTGCTGACTGATGCGTTCGGCACTGTGACGAGCGACGACATGCCCGACTTCATGCCCGAGTACTCCGGCTAGCTGGTCGAGATTTTCGAGTTGGGTGTAGAGCGCCCGCGTGATAAATACTTGGCCCCCTGGAAGCGCAAAAGCATTGACGGTATTTGCATCGCGCAGCAGGTGAAAGTCATACTGGTACTCAGTCTCTGACGCTGCTGATTGGCTCACGATTTTGCGACCCACTTGATCCACGAGATTTTGGTCGGCTTCACTCGGATCGAGGCCTCCGTGGCGATTGGCCATTTCGGGCGCAGATTGGAGGCCAATAGCAATTTCTTCTTCTACCGTGAGCGACACGTGCTGCTCCTCCCCAGTCACGGGATTGGTGTCTGTGTTGAAGAAGTATTGGCCCAGCGTAAACAGCGCCATGATAATTCCAATGAAGACGGTTACTCCGATGCGCCGCATGAGTCGATTTTGCTGCAAGATAGAAATTGAGCAACACCTTAGCATCAGACCTGTTACTTCGGCGTGCATCCCGTTCAGGCTTTGACTTCATCTACTTCTCCACACGAACGTTCATCTTCTTCGGGCAAGGTGGTGCGTCAGGCGAAGGCGGAGGTACCTACGCCTCACGGTGTGTTTGAAGTTTCTGCCTACGCTGAGGCTGCTGATGAGCCAATGCCCAATCTTGCTTGGGTAGCTAAAGGCACGGATTTCAGTGAGCCAGTGCTGCTGCGGCTCCACAGCGAGTGCTTGACGGGAGATGTTTTCCACAGTTATAAGTGTGATTGCGGGGAGCAACTACAGCTTTCGCTAAAACTAGCCGGCGCATCAGGCGGAGTGGTGCTGTACCTGCGACAGGAGGGTCGGGGCATCGGAATCATCAACAAGTTGCGCGCCTATCAACTCCAAGAACAAGGTGCTGATACCGTTGAAGCTAACGAGAAACTCGGGCTGCCAATCGATGGCAGAGACTACTCTATTGCGGTGGATATGGCACGCGATCTCGGCATAAAACGCGCAAGATTACTCACTAATAATCCACTTAAAGTTAAAGCTTTTGTTGGATCAGGAATAGATATCGTCGAGCGTATCCCGCTTGAAATAGCTAAACGACCGGAAAATGCCCGCTACCTCGCAACCAAGCGCGATGAAATGGGACATAAAATTTCCTAATTAGCGCGCCTAGTCGAGCTCACCTAATCGCTGATAAAGCCTACGCCTTGCGAGGGACTAATCGACCTGGCTGAGCTGATCTGTGCGCGTCTTTAGTTCTTTGCGAACGAACTCCCCAACTTGTTGGCCTTGCTTCACGCCCTCCCAAATAGCAGGTCCGTAGTGAATGCCGCCGTAGAGCCTGGATGCAGCAGCTTCCTCGCTGGCCTCATAAAAGGAGTCAAACTTGCGCGCACGCAGTCCCCAATCTACCTCCACACTATCAATGTAGTGGTAGTTCTCCCCGAATAGATGCGTCATGGCTACCGCTGCCGAGCGACTAATCACGCTGTGGCCACTCGTGTATTCAGGAAAGGGCGGCGTTTGAAGCGCAGGCTGCCAATCCTCATCGATGTACTGGTTGATGAGCGTCTCCGGCCTCACCAAATTAGAGCGGTACTTTTCGTCCCAGCAAGAAATAAAGCCATCCGCAAGAGATAGTGCCACGCGCACGTAAGCCTCGACAGTTCTGCCCAAATCAAGATTCTCCGACTGGGCAACAGTTTTTAGTATTCCCATCCAGTGACCGCCAGGACTTATCTTTTTGGTAGCAAACATGACGTGGCCGCGGTGGTGACTCACAAAGGGATTACAATCCCAAAAGGAGGCTATTTCTAGGCGCTGCTCCCGATTTTTATTGAGCGCTTCGTAGACCTCCATTAAGTCAGTATGAAATTTGCTGCCTTCGGTAAGATCGAACGCAGGTGGAGCTAGCGGCTTAAATTGTTGAGCACTGTCGAGCACGAAGGGGCGAATCGACATCCAGTGCGGCTCGATACCATCCATATAGTCGGGTGGGGTAGGGCGCCATCTGCCCGGCTCGTTGGTGATCGAAAATTTTGGAAAGGTTCTGCTTTGCTTGTAATTATCTGTGTCGGCGTAGGCTTTGATTGCTTCTGCGACAGCTTCACCATACTCAATGGAATTTTCAAAGACAGCTTCTGGCATTTGAGTCGCCATAAACTGCTTTTCCAGATCGCTGCGATAACCTTCGATTTTATCTTCTGAAAAGATCAATTGCTTTCCGACTTCTAAAAGAGCGACACTTGCTGCGAGCGCGTAGTCATATTCGAGTGCAGGGTCGGGTTGTGGCACAGCTTCCAGTTCGTTGAGCTGGCCAGCTAAGGTGGTTAAGCTGGGATCGATATGCCTACCGGCTTCATAGCTGGCGATGGTGGCGTAGGCGTAAATACGCGCTGCTTGTGGAGGACTAAAGATGTCGTGGACGATGACATCGGTGACCTGTTGCAGCGAGTTGTGTATGGCGTCGGCGCCGGGCGCTTGTGCTCGCCATTCGGGATTGTCGCGTTCGCAACTCGTCAGCGCGAAGAGGATAAGCAAGCAAGTTGCTGTGGCACAAGCTAGACGGTTACTCAGCATAGGCAGCGAAGATAAATTGCAGTGCCGCTACTGCGCGTCGAGCGTGCGTAAGGACCTTGCAAACACTAGCCTAACAGCCACTTGACAGCTTTTAGGTAGATACGTTTATATGGTGCAAAGCGTGTGCCGACGTTGATGCGAGCGCTGGTGCGGGCGATGCTTTTCTGATTGCTAAAGGTTTTAAAGCCTTCGTCGCCATGGTAGCGGCCAATGCCCGACTGCTGCACGCCGCCAAATGGCAAAGCAGGAATGCCAAGGTGAATCACGCAATCATTGACACAGCCACCGCCAAAATTCAGCTCTTCTCGCCAGCGGCGCTCTGCTTTTTTACTCGTTGTGAAAAGGTAGGAGGCTAGCGGGTTGGGGTGGCGGTTCACGATTTGCTTAGCCTCTGCCCAATCAGCGACGGGAATTACAGGGAGAATAGGTCCGAAGATTTCTTCCTGCATCAGCGGTCCGTCGAGATCAACTTCTGTCACCACAGTGGGTGCGATAAAGCGGTCGCTGCGGTCGAACTGGCCCCCGTAAATCACGTTTGCTTGTGCGATCAGAGCAGTGAGGCGGTCGAAGTGCTGCTCATTAATAATGCGTGCCAGATCGGGCGAAGCTTGAGGATCACTCCCATAAGCCTTGTCCAGTCGCTCGGTCAGCTTTCGCAAAAACTCCGTATAAACGGACTCTTCCACCAGCACGTAATCTGGTGCCACACAGGTCTGACCAACATTGAAGCACTTGCCCCACACGAGGCGCTCGATGGTGGTGTTGAGTTTTGCATCAGCTAAAACAATAGCTGGCGACTTGCCCCCGAGTTCGAGTGTACAGGGAATGAGTGCTTCGGCGCACTGCTTGCCGAGTATGCGGCCCACGCGCGTAGAACCGGTGTAAAAAACGTGATCGAAGCGAGCTGCCTCCATCAGCATCGGCACCACTTCTGCGCCTGGCCCTTGTACAGTAGCCACATGTTGCTCATCAAAAGCAGCTTTCATAAGTTCGCCGATGACTGCGGAAGTGGCGGGTGTGTCTTCAGCCGGCTTCATGAGTACAGAGCATCCTGCAGCCACCGCAGCTACGAGAGGCCCGAGGGTGAGGTTGAGTGGGTAATTCCAGGGAGCGATGATGAGCACTACCCCTTTCGGAATGTAGTATGAGCTTGCGGTGGTAGGCCAAAGCGCAAGACCTACGTCAACGGCTTGAGGCTGTGCCCACTCCTGGAGATGGTCGAGCGCATGATCGATTTCTTGGAAGCAAAAGCCAATCTCCGAGGTATAAGCCTCAAAGGCAGGCTTTCCTAAATCCTGGGCAAGCGCGTCGAGTAGCTCGGCCTCCCTCGCCTTCAGCTGCTTGCGGAGCTGTTGAAGTGACTTGCGACGAGCTGGCACGGAGCGATATAGACCCGTCTCAAAACCTGCACGCAATCGGTCATGAACCGCTTTAGCTTCTGTTGCAGAAATTGTCGATTGAAAAACTTTTTCACTTTTAGCAAGCTGGGTCATCTCCGTAAGTGTCTTGTGATGTGAGTGAAAGCTGGCTTAAGCGGCAAGTGTTGAAAGACTAGTTGTAAATGTGTAGCTGATAATGCGTAACCTAGTCGAACCGTCGGACAAATGACGGCGATAAGTGTCATGATGCGCACAGTCGCGATTTTCCAAAAACACACAAACCTCTCGTCTTGAATCAAATTGAACTTTTCTTCGCCAACCTTTCTGCCCGGTTAGGCTTTGCTCCCGGCCTGCTAGGTCAGGTACTAGGAGCTATCCTGCTGTTTATCATTGGCTACTTCATCGCCAAGTTAATCGGTGGGCTCGTCACCAAATTAGTGCGTGCGACTGGCATTCAGGAGCGCGTCGGCAGAACTCGCCGCGGCAACCGGGTCAACATCCCCAAGCTGGTAGGCAAGCTCGTCTACTATTTGTTGATGGTAATCGTGCTCATCGCCGTACTCGAAGTCTTAGGCTTCAACAGTGCGCTGCGACCGCTCGAGAATCTCGTCAATAACTTTCTCGACTTCCTGCCCAATCTCCTAGGCGCAGCGGTCATTGCCTTTGCGGGCTACATTCTTGCCACCATCGCTGGCGAGCTAGTAGCACTAGCCGTAGCAGGCGTGGAAGGTCTCTCAGAGCGCTATGGCCTCAGCGACCGCGTCAATTGGGCCAACGTAGCACGCCAGATCGTGTTCTTGATCATCTTCATTCCGCTGTTGATTGCTGCAATCGACGTGCTCGGGCTGGAGACCATCTCTCGTCCACTCACCGCTATTCTGCGCGAGGTACTTGCTGCCATTCCTAAAGTGCTGGCCGCTGCTTTTGTGCTCTTTGCCTTTTACTACTTGGCAAAATTCATCTCAGGCTTTGTGCGCAACCTGCTTGCAGGGGTCAACACCGATGAATTTGCACGTCGCATGCACCTTACCCGCTTCATCGGCAATGCATCGATTGCAGGAATCGCTGCTGGCGTGGTGTTCTTCTTCATCATGTTTAGTGGAGTCATCACGGCAATCAACATTCTCGACTTCGAGCAGCTCAGCTATTTGCTCAATGAGATGTTCGAGATCACGCTGCAAATCCTCTTTGGCATCGTCATCCTCGCTATCGGTAATGTGGTGGCAACGTTTGCATACAACGCTGTGAAGACCAGCCAGTCGAGCAACTTCCTTGCATCGATCGCACGCTTCGCCATTCTCGGCTTGTTTATCGCCATTGCCTTGCGCACTATGGGAATCGCCGACGATATCGTCAATCTTGCATTCGGCCTCATCTTAGGAGCCCTTGCTGTTGCATTTGCACTCAGCTTTGGCCTCGGTGGTCGTGAAGCGGCTGGCAAGCAAATGGATGACTTCCTGAGCAAGTTTCGCAACGAGACTAAGAAGTCTGGACAAGGTCCGACTCCTCCTCCAGCACTCTAACCAGCAGCTGTAGTCGCACAACATTCGGCCCAATCGCATACACTTGCGGTTGGGCCGATTTGTTTTTTCTCTACCCTTTTCTGTTATGCAAGTTGACATATTAGCCATAGGCGCGCATCCCGACGACGTGGAGCTATCCTGCGCTGGCACCTTACTTAAGCACGCTGCTGCAGGCTATACGTTTGGCATTCTCGACCTTACCCGGGGTGAATTAGGCACACGAGGATCAGCCGAGCTGCGCGATGAAGAAGCCGCGGTGAGTGCACGTTTGATGGGTGCAGCTTTTCGCCAAAACCTAGCCATGGCGGATGGCCGCTTCACCAATGATGCCGCGCACCAAACACTTATCATGGAAATGCTCCGCTGGTGCCGTCCACGACTCGTACTTGCAAATGCAATTAGCGATCGCCATCCCGATCATGGCCGGGCAGCCAAATTGACTTCCGACGCCTGTTATTTCTCCGGGCTACGCAAACTAGAAACTACCTACGAGGGTAGAGCACAAGCCGCTCACCGACCAGCGAATGTGCTGCACTACATACAGGATTACCACCAACTGCCCGATTTGGTGGTGGACATCACCCCGCATATGGAGCAAAAGATTGAGTGCATCAGAGCCTTTCGTTCGCAATTTCATGATCCGCAGAGCCAGGAGCCGGAGACTCCTTTAACGGGAGAGGGTTTCATCCCTTTTTTGCACGCCCGCGCACGGGAGTACGGTAGGCCCGCAGGCTATACCTATGCAGAAGGCTTCGTGCGTAGCCGCAGCTATGGTATTACCGACCTCGTGCAACTCGACTAGCATCTGCTGCTTGCTCAGTTCGACCCAAAGAGGTCTTCATCATCCAGCATTGAAGCCAAGACATCTTTAAAGTTCATCTGCTGATCGATAAGGTCGCGGTTGAGTACTTCCGTCTCGCTCAGACCATGCAGAATCAACTCCATCAGTAGGGTAGTATCAGCGCCTTCCACCTGCTTCTGTTTGCCTAGTCGCTCCAGACCGGCTACTGACTTGAGTTGCTCGGCAAACTGCTGGTCGTCGGCTTCATTGAGCACCGACAGTACGTTGCCTCCACCAAACCAGGAGCGGATGATGCCATACGGATCGCGCTCGCCTTTTTGCTTAGATGGGTCGGGGTACAAGGACAGAAACAGGTCTTTTACCGCCTCGCCAATGAGTTTGAGCGCTACGGTATATGGTCCTTCTTGTTCGCCTTCATATACCAGTTCTACCTTACCGGTGATAGCAGGAATTATGCCCCAGAAGTCTTGGATGCGCGCCTGGGTATGCTTTGCGGAAGCGCGAATGGCACGACGCTCGGCAGCCGACACCAAATTTTCATAAGCTGAGATACTAAGGCGAGCCGACACCCCCGACTTCTCATCGATGTACTCCGACTCCCGCGCTTTGAACACGATCATCTCGAGCAGCGTGTGCAGCAAGTCGGGCACGGTGACGCGGCTGCGCTGTTCGTCGAGAAGACTTGCTTCCTGCAAAGTAATTTGTTTGGCTAGACTTAGCTCGCGGGGGTAGTGGGTGAGAATCTGACTTTCGATACGGTCTTTGAGCGGTGTGATTATCGAGCCACGGTTGGTGTAATCTTCTGGATTGGCAGTAAATAAGAATTGAATCTGCAGGGGCAAGCGCAACTTAAAGCCACGAATTTGTATATCCCCTTCCTGAAGAATATTAAAGAGCGAGACTTGTATCCGCGCCTGCAGATCAGGTAATTCATTGATTACGAATATGCAGCGGTGTGCACGTGGAATAAGTCCGAAGTGAATGGTGCGCTCATCGGAGTAAGGCAACTTGAGGGTAGCAGCCTTGATGGGATCAACATCGCCAATGAGGTCGGCCACGCTTACATCGGGCGTGGCAAGTTTTTCGACATAGCGGGCGCTGCGATGCAACCAAGCCACCGGCGTATCATCACCATGCTTTTCCACCAGATCGATCGCAAAGCGGCTGAGTGGAGCAAGTGGATCATCATTGAGTTCGGCGCCTTTTACCACCGGAATGTATTCATCGAGTAGGCCGGTGAGCTGGCGCGCAATCCGCGTTTTGGCCTGACCGCGCAAACCGAGCAGCAAGATGTCGTGCCTGCTCAAAATGGCGCGTTCAATATCCGGAAGCACCGTATCATCAAAGCCCACAATGCCTGGAAAGACTTGCTCATCCGCCTGAATCTTGCGAATGAGATTGGCGCGCAGCTCTTCTTTAATCGGTCGGGAAACGTAACCACTTTGTCGCAGTTGACCTAAAGTGGTAATACCTGTAGTTGGGCTGGGAGGGGTCGTCGTGTTCGGCACGTGAGAGAAACAGCTAGCCAGCCAGCGGGTTGTGAGAATATCGGAGCGTGTAAAAAGGCTGGCGCCTAGCTGAACTTCACGTGCTACTTTCCCCGCTACACCGCCTCTGTTAGTATGAGTAACACATTCGAATTGACCGGCATCGACATCACCGTCATGCTCGTCTATGCTTTAGGCATTATTGCTTACGGGCTTTATAGCGCAAAAGCTAAAACATCAGAGGAATATTTCCTGGCAGGTCGAGACATGACTTGGCCGATCGTTGGTATTTCACTTTTTGCAGCCAACATATCTAGTTCGACACTTGTGGGACTTGCAGGAGATGCGTACCGCACCAATACACAAGTATTTAACTACGAGTGGCTGGCAAGTGTAGTGCTGGTCTTTTTTGCTATATTCTTTTTGCCTTTTTATCTAAAGAGTCGGGTATACACTATGCCAGAATTTTTGGAGCGGCGCTACAACACTGCTTCTCGCTATTACTTCTCCTTCATCACCATTGTGGGCAATGTACTTATCGATACTGCAGCAGGCTTGTTCGTCGGTACGGTAGTGCTCAAGCTGATGTTCCCAAACCTGAGCACCTTTGAAATTGTCAGCATTCTGGCGGTGGCTGCGGCTGCCTATACCATTCCCGGAGGACTTAATTCTGTGATTCAGACAGAGGTGATTCAGGCCATTTTGCTGTTTTTGGGTTCCTGCTTGATTACTTATTTCGCATTTGCTGAAGTGGGTGGCTGGGAAGGCATGATAGCTGGCCTTAATGAACTTGGTGCCGCCGGGAAGTTGCCCCAAGTCAATGGATACGACTTTGCCGCTATGGGTATCGGCGAAACGAGCCTGCTGCCTGGATTTGCCATTGACGACCTCGGGCGTATGGGCCTCGACTCGCTGCGCGTGGTAACTAGTAACTCAGCGCTCGAACCCGTCTATCTAGCTGACATCTATCAGCCCACCACTGCCGAGGAAGTGCTGAGCCTGGTTCGCCCTGCCGATACGAGCAATTTATCCAACTTTCTTTTGGGCACCAATGGCGATGGCTTCATGCCTTGGACGGGATTGTTGCTAGGCGCTCCTATACTCGGCTTTTATTTCTGGGCCAACAACCAGTTTATGGTGCAGCGAGTGCTTGGTGCGCGCGATGTCAACCACGGTCGCTGGGGAGCCTTATTTGCTGGTTTACTCAAGCTGCCGGTCCTGTTGATCATGGTCATTCCTGGCACCTTAGCTATTCTGCTCTTTCAGGATATCGACATGCTCACCGTCAATTACTCTACTCCCGACGGGCCCTGTCAGGATTTGGCAAATTGCACCAACGCTATCTATCCGATGTTGCTGTTTCGGCTGCTGCCCACCGGTATTCTTGGACTCGTACTGGCAGGACTGCTTGCGGCTATGATGAGCTCTGTTTCAGCCACGTTTAATTCTGCGTCGACGCTGATTACGATGGACTTTGTGAAGAAGATCAAGCCGGATATGAGCAGCAAAGGCTTGGTGCGGAGTGGTCAAATTTCGACGCTCGTGCTGGTAGTGCTGGCTTGCTTATGGGCTCCGCAGATTGAGAATTTCCGTTCGCTGTTTGAGTACTTACAAGTGGTGCTGAGTTTCATAGCGCCCCCCATCGCTGCGGCTTTTATTGCAGGTCTTTTTAGCAAGCGCGTCAATGGCACGGGTGCGTTTACGAGCCTCATCGTGGGCTTTGTGATTGCTGTGCTGTGGATAGTGCTCAATGCTGCCGGCAATGACAGCTGGTTTATTCAAATGCATTTTCTGCACCGCACCTTTTACTTGTTTGCACTGTGTATGCTGGTCAATTTTGCGGTGAGTTATGCGACTGCCCCTCCACCACTCGAGAAAGTGCAGGATTACACTTGGAACAGCAGTATCATCACGGCAGAGACGGAGGAGTTGCGGCACTTGCCGTGGTACCAGAATTACCGCTACCAGAGCATTGCCCTGCTCATCATCACGGCGCTGCTGGTCGGATGGTTCTGGTAGAATAAGTCGAGCGATATGTCATCTGCAAAGCAGCGGCTGCCGAGCATAGCTATTGTTGGAGGTGGAGCTGCGGGTTTATGGATGGCCATGGCGCTGCTAGAGCAAGGTTGGCCAGCCAGTAGTATCACCATTTTCGAGCCTAACGAGAAGCAGGATAATGACCGCACGTGGAGCTTTTGGGCCAGCGAACAGCTGCTTCCCTCAGCACTCGAGCTGCCTCACTACAACAATTTTTACTTAGCTGCAGAGGGTCGGGAGGTGGAGGTGCAGAGTCATAGCTACACGTATTACACGTTGCGGTCGGCTGCTTTTTACGCTTACGCAAAACAAGTCCTGGGTATCTCTGCCGAAAACGCTGATGCTTCCAATGGGGTGGTGTGGCGACAGGAGGCAGTGACGGGTTTTAGCGAAAGCGAAAACTTTGTAACGCTCCACACGGGCAGCGGCAACACCCATACCGCAGCGTATGTGCTCGACAGTCGACTGCCTACAATCGATTTTACCAACCCGGCCTACAACGCCACGCTGCAGCACTTCGGAGGGTGGTACTTGACGAGCCTCAGCCCATGCTTTAATGCGAGCCAGGTGCGACTCATGGACTTTGTGCCAGTCGATCAAGGCGTGGCCTTCTTCTACGTGATCCCCAGCAACGAGCGGGCTGCTCTCGTAGAACTTGCGGTGTTTAGTCGAGAAATTTGGTCGCATACGCGCTATGATGAAGCGATAGCTGCTTATCTCCAGCGGACTTACCCGGGCAGCGACTTTGCGGTGGAGGAGCGGGAGTATGGCGTAATTCCGATGACTGATGAGCCTTTGTGGCGAAGTGCGACGAAGCGGGTGTGGCCGATTGGGACACGTGCGGGATGGGTGCAACCTTCGAGTGGGTATGCCTTTACGCGCATACGCAGATTCGCGGCACAAACTGCTGCTGCACTCACTAAGCGCCGACCTCGCCCCTGGCAACCCTCCGTAATCGCCCAAACCATGAACAGCGTCATGCTTGGGCATACAATTGAGCACCCCGAGCTTGCTGGTAAGACTATGCTCGATTTGTTTGAGCGCAATGGAGCCGACGCTACCTTTCGTTTTCTCGATGAACGTGCTGGACTACGTGAGACCCTCGTCATCATGTGGCGCTCGCCAAAAGCAGCCTTCACTGCACGTGCACTTAAAGAAATTGCTAGTAGGCTCAGAGGGAGCAAGTAAGAAGCCGAGGTCGCGCTGCTGACCGAGCCGCAAGTTGAGACGCACTACATTGCGCCGCACTTGATGAAGCTCCAGCCCATGCGTATTGTTTTGCTGCTCGCGATTTGCCTCCTGAGCACAGCTCTTTTTGCTCAAAAATCTATTATTCGCGGCAACGTGTATGATGGCGCATCAGGCGAACCTGTAGCTTTTGCAACGGTGCTGCTCGAGGGCACCACGACAGGCACAACCACTGACTTCGACGGGTTTTTTACCCTCAGCAACTTACAAGCCGGCACCTATACGCTCATCTCCACATTTGTGGGCTACGACACAGCTCGTACTCAAGTCACCGTCGACGGCACCAGCATCGAATACGTGCGCCTCACACTCAATGAAGGTGTGAGCCTCGGTGTAGTCGAAATTAGTGCTGGCCGCACTCAGGCGCGCACCGATGTACAGGTGTCGAAGGTGACGCTTACGCCGCGCGACATCAAAGCCCTGCCCAGTACGGGTGGCGATGCCGACCTTGCCCAGTACCTGCCCGTGCTCCCAGGTATCGTCACTACCGGCGACCAGGGTGGCCAGATTTACATTCGAGGCGGTGCACCTATACAAAATAAGGTGCTGCTCGATGGCGTGACCATATTTAATCCCTTTCACTCTATCGGATTCTATTCTGTATTTGAGACGGAGGCTATTCAGAACGTCGACGTCCTTACTGGCGGCTTCGGTGCGCAGTATGGCGGTCGACTTTCGGCAGTTGTGGATATCAACACCAAGACCGGCAATCGCAAAAAATTTAGTGGACTGGTAGGCGTAAGTCCCTTCCAAGGGCGGGTAATGCTCGAAGGTCCATTTTCAAAGTATGATGAATCTAAAGGTGGCTCCATCAGCTACCTTTTTAGTGCCAAGCGAGGCTATCTCGATCAAACCAGCAAGACACTCTACAGTTATGCAAATGACAGCACTGGTTTGCCTTACAACTTTACGGATATCTATGGCAAAGTTACTGTCCTCGGCAATAATGGATCAAAAGCAGACTTCTTCGGCTTTAACTATGAAGATAATGCGCTCTTTCCTCAGGTAGGGTACAGCTGGAATAATTTTGGTGCGGGCATGAACTTTAAGCTCGTTCCGCTTTCATCAACATTGATTCTCGACGGCTCGATTAGCTATTCCATTTACGATTCAGAACTTAATGTGCCGGAGCAAAATCCCCGAATGAGTGAGTTGATTAACTATACGGCGAAGATCAACTTTAGCAACTTTAGTGGACGCAACACCTTTCGCTACGGCTTTGCTTTTAATGGTATTCGCACTGATTTTGCGTTTACGAATGGCTTTGGTACTCCATTACAGCTTGCGAACAACAACTCAGAAATTGCGACCTACTTCACTTACAAGCGCGCCTGGGATGCAGTCGTCTTTGAGCCCGGTCTTCGCATCCAATACTATGCCTCCCAATCTGAGGTAGTATTTGAGCCTCGGCTTGGCCTGAAGTACAATGCCACGGATTGGATGCGCTTCAAGTTTGCAGGTGGACTTTACAGTCAAAACCTCCTAAGCTCGGTAAGCGAAACAGACGTGGTTAACCTGTTCGTTGGCTTCATTAGTGGTCCCGAACAAACCATTACCGGTCCTGACGGTGAGCCGCTGGAGACACGCCTCCAGAAGTCAGTCCACGCCATTGGCGGCGTCGAATTTGATCTCGGTCCTGGTATATTGCTCAATGTCGAACCCTACCTCAAGGAGTTCACGCAGCTGCTGGCCATCAACCGCAACCGCCGCTCTACCCAGGAAGCCGAATACGTCGGTGAAACTGGGCAAGCCTATGGCCTCGACATCAGCCTCGCCTACGACCGTCAGCGCGTTTACGTGTTTGGCGCCTACTCCTACGGAAAGGTCACGCGCGATGATGGTGAGCAAGTTTTTCCCACCATTTTTGATCGGCGTCACAACGCAAACATCCTGCTGAGCTATGCCCTCGGAGCCGACGAGGAGTGGGAACTTGGTGCTCGCTATAATTTTGGTACAGGATTTCCCTTTACCGGGACGCGTGGTTTTTATGCGCGGGAGACCTTTGACAACGGCTTGAACACAGATATTCTAGAAAATAATCCGGAGCTGGGTATCCTTTTCAGTGAAGAGCGCAATGGGCGTCGCCTGCCGAATTACCACCGCGCTGACCTCAGTTTGAAGCGACTCTTTGAATTTTCAGATGATATTAGTCTGGAGGTAGTAGCGAGTGTCACCAATGTGAGCAACCGAGATAACATCTTCTTCGTTGATCGCGTAAATAATGAGCGGGTAGACCAGCTGCCTATTCTGCCTAGCCTTGGCGCAACCTTCAAGTGGTAAGAAATTATTATTTGTGCCTACGCTAGCTATGTGTAAAAGCATGTTGCGCTATAAAGCTCACGAGTAAGGCAAAGGTGAAACTAGCTAGGCTCCCGATGAGGTAGTATTCCGTTCTTTTCTGGATGTCATTGTCTTTTATATCGCCAAATCTAAAAACAGATTTAGCAGTCAAGAGAAATCCTACTCCCGACACATTCCCGGTCATCACGAACAGAAAGATCAGGAATCGTTCGAGCTGCCCAATCCGCAAGCCGGCGTTTACCAAGACCCTGTCTGTCTCGGGCACGCTATCAGCGTACGCTGCCACAGCTCTGCGCACCATATATGCCCCCAGCCAATGATTGAGAGCTACTGCCACCACTATAATCACGACCTTGACTAAAATCTCATTCATCTCGAATAATACGCCTCAAACCTGGCAATCATCTCTAGTATCTCCTCAGCATGCGCTGCTTTGAGTTGCTGCGAGACTGTCGACCGAGTAGAAATGCCTAGCTCGGCTGCCAGGTCTGCTTGCGTAAGGTCGGTATTGAGGATTGCTAAATACATCACCTCCGCCTGCCGCGTAGTGAGCTGCTCCATGAGTGCGCTCGCCAGCATTACCACCACCTCCCAGGGGGTATCTAGTTGCTCCACTGCAAAAAACCCGAGCTTTCGCTTCCTCTCCCTCAGCGTACTCACACCCCTGCCTGCTGCCGTGTAGACTGCCCCAGTGCGCAGCTCGAGTGGCTGTTTAGCTAGCGCAGCAGAGCGTGACCCTACAGCACAGGCTAGCCGCAGCCCTTTGGGGAGTTGCAGCCTCATCTTTAAGTAGACCAGGCAGGCTACTCGTAGAGTGCGTGCCCCCTCAAGCTCTAGCTGTAGCGCATCCCCTTGAGAAAAGCGATATTCAAGCCTTTGCTCATCTGTCAAGTCGGCTATGAGACTTTCTACGGCAGCAACAAATGCTCCGGTGCTCCATTCCGCATCGGTCGATCCAATAGCATCACAACTGATATAGCCTATCACGTCGGCAAATATACCGACATTTTCAGATTGTCGGTAAAATCACCGACATTTACGAATTGTCGGCAAATTCACCGACATTTTCAGATTGTCGGTAAAATTACCGACGGAGCCTAAGCTGTGGCATAGGTCACTTCCTTGACAGCCTTGATGATCTTGTCCGCATTGGGCAGGTACTCTTCGACGAAGGTTGGTGCGTAGGGTAGGTTAGTGTCGGCTGCATTGACACGCGTCACCGGAGCATCGAGGTAGTCGAAGGCGTACTTCTGGACTTCATAGGCGATCTCAGCGGATATACCGCCGAAAGGCCAGCTCTCGTCGATGCACACGAGGCGATTGGTCTTCTTTACAGACTCGACGATAGTAGCGTGATCGAGTGGCCGAATCGTACGCAGGTCGATGACTTCACAGCTTACACCCTCGGCTTCGAGCTTTTCAGCGGCCTCGAGGGTGGGCAGCATCATTTTGTTGAAGCTAACGAGGGTGACATCCGAACCTTGACGGCGGACAGCTGCTTTGCCGATCGGCACGAGGTACTCTCCTTCTGGTACTTCGCCTTCAAATCCATAGAGCAATTCAGATTCCATCACGCAGACTGGATCGTTGTCGCGGATGGCACTCTTGAGCAAACCTTTGGCATCAGCGGGATCGGTACAGCTAATTACCTTGAGGCCAGGAGTATTGGCCATCCAGCTCTCAAAGGTCTGGGAGTGCTGTTGAGCGAGCTGACCGGCCGAACCGCTAGGCCCGCGAAAGACGATAGGGCAGCCGAATTGACCAGCAGATTGGCTCAGTGTCTTTGCTGCGTTATTGACAATTTGATCAAAGGCAAGGACGGCGAAGTTCCACGTCATGAATTCCACGATGGGTCGCAGTCCGTTCATCGCGGCACCTACGCCGATACCTGCAAATCCGAGCTCTGCGATAGGCGTATCGATAACGCGCCTGGGGCCAAACTCTTCGAGCATGCCCTTGCTGACTTTATACGCGCCATTGTATTCGGCGACTTCTTCTCCCATTAAAAAAACGGAATCATCGCGGCGCATTTCTTCAATCATGGCTTCGCGCAGAGCGTCGCGGAGGGCTAGCATACGTGGCATCGGGGGCGGTGTTAAGCAGGTGCGAATGTAACTGGCTAGGCCAACGAGAGTTGTACACGCCACATAATAATTACCAATAGGTACAGTTGTTGACGTAAGGGAGTTGATGTCGATGCACTGAACTTGTCGACAGCTTGTACCTTTACTACTTACTCAGACTGTGTCGACGAACAAGATCTCATGAGAAACCAAACCAAGCGTGCTTTTTATGCCGTCATTTTGCTAGCCAGCATGGCAGCTATGACCGCCTGCAACCGCGGCTACGGATGCCCCACCGACCTCTCCGCGACTGTGGTAGAACAACCCTGTACAGCAGAGTAGAGTAACAGCGTGTCAGATTATCACCCCCTCGAATCCATTCACGGAGTAGATGCTCTCGTCGAAGAGTCGCGTGAGCACCCCCTTGCCATATTCAAACATTCCACCAGCTGCCCTGTCAGCTCCTTAGCCAAAGCACGCGTAGATAAAGCGCTGCGCCAGGAGGAGATCACCTTTCCTGTTTATTTTCTCGATTTGCTTAGACACCGTAATGTGTCCAATTACGTAGCGGAGGTATTTGGCGTCCGCCACGAGAGTCCACAGCTCCTCGTAATCGACGATGGGGAGGCTGCTTACCACGCTTCTCACCTCGCTATCGATCCCGCAGCGATCCACATTTCCTAGCACTGGCACTCGTGCAAGGCCACCGCGTGTTCGAAACTCAAGATGGCTCCAGATCGCTATTCTCTGAGCGTTTTGGCGTAAGCTACCACAGTAAATACGGGGCTTGGCAAGAAACGCAACACGTCTTTATCGATGCTGGGTTACGCTATGCCGCCGTTGATCGAGCACAACTTGTCGTCCTTGATATTGGCTACGGCACGGGCCTGAATGCTATTGCAAGCTTGCTGTTCGCGCAGCAACGCGAGCTCGTGCTCAACTACACGGGCGTAGAAGCCTTTCCAGTGCCCGCCGACACGCTGGCCCAACTCGACTATCCTACGATTCTGGGTTTTAGCGAAAGCGAAACCAAACTATACACCCGCCTCCAGGCACTGCCATGGTCTTCAACAGCCTGCCGCATGAGTCTCCTGCGCAACAGCAAACTTCCCTGCACATGTCATGGATGCTTATCGCCAAAACTGCACGTGACCAAACTGCTCCAGCGCTTTGAAGAGCTCGATCTAGATACAGAATTTGATGTGATTTATTACGATGCGTTTGCCCCGGAAGCGCAGCCGGAGCTGTGGACGCCAGAGCGATTTGCAGCCATGCACGAGGCGCTGCGGGTAGGAGGTATATTGGTAACCTACTGCGCGAAAGGGCAGGTAAAGCGCGACATGCGGAGCGTCGGCTTTGAGGTGGAGCGCCTACAGGGGCCACCTGGAAAACGCGAGATGACGCGCGCCGTCAAGGTGCCGTAGCTTCCGCCTCATGAAGCTAGCTCTGCATTGGCAAATTCTCGGCGGCATGGTGGCCGGCGTACTCTTCGGTCTACTCGCCGTCTGGGCGGGATGGGGAGAGTTTGTGGGCGATTGGATCAAGCCTTTAGGTACCATCTTTATCAACCTGCTCAAGCTGATCGCTATCCCACTCATCTTGGCTTCCCTCATCAAAGGGGTGAGCGACCTGCGTGATTTGAGCGACTTGGGCAGTATGGGCGGTCGCACCGTGGGCCTCTACCTCATCACCACCGTACTGGCCGTAACGCTCGGGCTGGTGGTGGTCAATGTTCTTGCTCCAGGTGAGCTCATCAGTGAGGAGACGCGGCTGCAACTCGTAGAATCTTATGCAGGCGATGCGGCTTCAAAGCAAGAAGCAGCCGCTATGCAGCAAAGTGCAGGTCCGCTACAAGCCCTCATCGACATCGTGCCAGAAAACATCGCTGCCGCCGCTACCGACAACCGTAACATGCTGCAGGTCATCTTCTTTGCGCTGTTTTTTGGGGTGGGGCTCATCCTCATCGATCCAGAAAAAGCAGCACCCGTCAAAGCATTTTTTGATGGAGTCAATGAAGTAATTCTCAAACTCGTCGATCTCATCATGCTTGCTGCGCCCATCGGCGTGTTCGCGCTGTTGGCTTCGCTGGTGGTAGAGAGTCCGAGCAGTGATTTGTTTATCGCCCTGTTAGGTTATGCGGGTTGTGTCGTCTTGGGCTTGGGAATTATGATCTTTCTGGTGTACCCGCTGGCAGTGCGCGCCTTTACCCGCATTGGCTACGGCGAGTTTTTTCGCGGCATGGGTCCGGCGCAGCTACTGGCCTTTAGCACGAGTTCGAGCGCAGCCACGCTACCGGTAACGATGGAGCGCGTCAACGAGCATCTCGGTGTGAAGGAGGAGGTGACGAGTTTTGTGCTGCCGATTGGCGCCACCATCAACATGGATGGTACCAGCCTCTACCAAGCGGTGGCAGCGGTGTTTATTGCTCAGGCATTTAGTATGGATTTGAGCCTCGGCACTCAGTTGGGTATAGTAGCTACTGCCACTCTAGCTTCCATTGGGTCTGCTGCTGTACCGGGCGCGGGCATGGTGATGTTAGTCATTGTTTTGGCGCAAGCTGGAATTCCCGAAGCAGGCATTGCCCTGATATTTGCCGTAGATCGACCCTTAGATATGTGTCGTACCGTAGCCAATGTCACCGGCGATGCTACAGTAGCTACCATTGTTGCGAAAAGTATTGGTAAGCTGGGGCGACCGAAGGTGAAAGATTGGGATGATAATCTGGCGGAAGTTGCGTAACGCACTGCTGCATCTTGCGTACATAGTGCCATGACCGCACAAACTTCAACAGCCACACTCGGCATCGGTAGTCGGGTGCTGCACCCCGCCTTCGGGCAAGGGGTAGTCATTCGTATTCATCAGGTAGCCTACGAAGTTTGTTTCGTTAGCTACGGTATCAAAAACGTCGGTAAAACCTACACGGAGTGGGAGGTGGTAGAGGCCATCGAGCACGACGAGCCCGTTAGCTTTGATGAGGCAGAACGCAGTCTGCTGAAAATTCTCAAAGCTTATAATGCCATTGATACCACCGTTCAGCTTGGTGGGAAGTGGGATGGAGGTACGCTAATTCTTCGACCTGGTGAAGATGGATTAAAGGATAAGGAGCTGCCAATCGATAGCTTCTTTCACAAGATTGTGATGGTGCGCGATCGGCTTCGCGTGATGGAGCAGCGCATCAATTCGAGCAAACTTAGCGATGAGGAAAAGGTGAATTTGCAGCAGTACATCACGAAGTGTTACGGCTCGCTGACCAGCTTCAACGTGCTCTTCAATGATCGCAAGGATCATTTTCGCGGCGCGTCTACGCGTTAGGAAGTCTGACATCCGTTCCGCAGCGACATCGGTTATTTTGCGGTGTTGGCTATGGGAAAACTGTGTGCTGTTATTACGTTGCTTGGCTTGTGCGGGTGCTTGGTGGTTACGACCACCTACAACCGCCTGCCCCCTGGTCCTTACCGCGCGGTGCTTTATCTCGATGGCAAGCAATCGCAACGGCTCCAACCTGATTCGGTGGCAGCCCACTTCAACCTCGATGATGTCGTGCGCGGGGAGCTGCCGTTCAATTTTGAGATAAGTCTCACCGCTGATAGCTCGCTGCTGCTCACGCTCATCAATGGCGAGGAGCGTATACCGGTGCCCGATATCAGCTACGAACGCCTGCTGGAGTCGGCTCGCGATAGTATCACCATCCGCTTTCCGCTCAACGACAGCTACTTCACCGGCTACCATGAAGATGGTGTTTTTGAAGGATATTTCGTCGATGAAACCCGCGACGAGGGTCTCTATCGCATTCCGATGGTGGCCCAGTTCGGGCTCGATCACCGCTTCACGGAGATGAAGAAGCCTCCGGTAGTTGATCTTTCCGGTACCTGGTCTACCACCTTCGGTATTGAAGATGGAGCTACTCCCTATGCGGCGATAGCGGAGTTTCGGCAGGAGGGGAATGCGCTCAGTGGCACCTTCCAAACTGCGACAGGTGACTTCCGCTACCTCTCCGGCACAGTGCAAGGCGAGCGTGCCTACCTCAGCACTTTCGACGGTGCGCATGCTTTCTTGTTTAGCGCCAAGCTTCAGTCGGATGGTACGCTGTTGGGCATTTTTCGAAGTGGCAAACATTACCAGACAATATGGGAGGCGCGGCGCGATCCGAACGCGCGCCTTCCCGATCCGGAGCAGGAGACGAGGGTGGTGGATTCGCTGCAACCGGTTGTGCTGGCGGGCTTGCTGCCTTCGGGGCGAGCGATGACGATTACCGACTCGGAGGCTGAGTTTAAGGTGGTTTCGCTTTTTGGCTCGTGGTGTCCCAACTGCCGCGATGAAGCCTTGTTTTTAGATAGTTTGCGCCAGACGGTTGATCCCTCGCGGGTTGCGTTTTACGGTGCAGCCTTTGAGCGAATGCGCGATACGAGCCGTGCGCTGGCGGCGCTGACCCGTTTTGGCGAAAGCCTACAACTCAACTACCCTCTCGTGCTGGTGGCCACTACCGATAGTAAAGCTGCTGCAACTGCGCAACTCGGCTTTCTCGATAAAGTGCGATCTTATCCCACCTTGCTGATTCTCGACGAAAACAACCATGTGGTCTACACGCATACTGGATTTGCGGGCCCTGCCACCGGTGCTTATGGTGAGTTTACGCAGGCTTTCGCCAAAACCCTTCAAAACTTGCTCGACCAATGAGCACCCTTACGCTTGCCTATCACGAAAGTGCTGCTGCCGAAGCCAACCAGCTCAGCGACAAACTGCATGCTGCGGGATATAGCTGCAGCAAGCTCGTGTGCGGCGAAACCTCAGCCCAACTAGGTGAGGCACTCCTCGCTGCCGAAGGCCACATCCTCCTGCTGGTCAATGACAACCTGCTGCACTCCCTGCACTGCCAAACTGGCTTGCTCGACAGCTATACCCAACTCCGAGAGCGTGATAAACTTACCGTCGTGCTGGCCAGCACGCAACGGCAAGGCCCTGGCAATGTGCAGGCGCGGGTGCTGACGAGTCTGGAGCGTGTGAGCGATGTGATTCGCTACATGAACTACTGGCAAAATGCCTACCTCGTGAAGCGGCGCGAACTGGGAGCAACTGCCACTCAGCAGAGCGCTGAGCAACTCGCACCCGTACGCAAAGTGAGTCAGGAAATAGGGGAGACGCTCCGCCTCATGCGCGAAGGCAAATTGTACTCTGTTTACGATCTGCTCGACTTTACAGCAGAAGAATACACTGCGCTACTCGGCGAACCATCCCATCCGCCTCAAGAGCAAATTCAACCCACTGGCCAAACCGAGCAAGCCTTAGATATAGAGCCAGAGGAGGATGCACAAACAGCACCCTCGCCACCAGAAATGGAGGAGACGGAACCAGCACCAGCAGCTCAGGCAGCACCAGTGTCAGCACCAGAACGCGAAGCTTCAGTAGCAGCCGCTGCTATCGAAGCTACACCCGAAGTCGAAGCCACAACTGAACCTGCACTCGAAGCTGAACCTGAAACTGAAGAAAGTACCGATAGCTCCTCAAGCGCAGAAGCAACTGCTACTACAATTACTTCCCCGAGCGAGGATGAGCCGAGTCTACGGGAGCTCGCAGCGAAGGCCCAAAAGAAGAGCCGTCGCAAAAATGAGAAGCAGTTTTATGAGCTGTACGAGAACGATGAGCAAAGCGCTGCCATTGACTTTGCGGCACGTGCGGTACTGGAAGATCCTGAGCACGATAAGCTGCGGTACATACTGGGGATTGCTCAACTGGAGCGTGGCGAAAGCGGTGATCGCAAAGAGGCTGTACATCAACTCACACAACTCACCGAGAGTAAATTTGCAGCCGCTGCCAGTCTTGCATTAGGAAATCTTGCGCTGAGCAAACGTGACTATGGCTCGGCGCGCCGGCACTTCAAACTTGCACTAAAGCTCAACCCTAGTCTGGACCCAGAGCTGCACTACAAGCTCGGGGTACTGCTGCAAGAGGAATTTCCCGAGCGCACCAAGGAAGCTGCAAAGTACCTCCGCAAAGCCGCCAAACGATCGCGCGATAATCGAGGTGATGCATACTATCGACTTGCTCAACTCGACCTTAGTAATAGCAACTGGCGAAATGCGGCTAGAAATTTAAAAACTGCCCTCTCCTTCGATAGTGAGCATCCTTTCGCTGCCTACGATTTGGCCTTGCTGTATCTGCGGCGCGAGCGCAACACGAAAGCCTTCAAATTCTTCGAAAAGGCCACTGTAGCCAATCCCGAACTCGATACTGTCGACAACCGCGCCGCCTTCACCCCTCCTAATCCAGAACTCACCTCCAACGGTTTCGACCGCTATATTAACCAGCGCACCAAGGGCAGCGAGAGTCAAGCAGCCAATCTCTCCGACCTAGTTGCCGAGCGCGAACAGCACGAGCTCGACAATCAGGTGCTCACCGTGCTCATCACCGGAGCGAGTTCTGGTATAGGCGCGGCTACGGCCCGGCTGTTTGCGGCACAAGGTCACCGCCTAATTCTGACTGGTCGGCGAGTCGAACGCTTGCGTGCCTTATCTTCTGAGCTTTCGCGAACACACGATTCGCACATCAGGTTGCTCAGTTTCGATGTCACTCAAGCTACCGAAACCCGCGATGCGCTCGAGACGCTACCTACTGGCTGGCGCGAGGTGGATGTGCTCATCAATAATGCTGGCAAAGCAAAAGGTCTCGACTCGATTCAGGCGGGAAATCTCGACCATTGGGAAGAGATGATTGATACCAACATCAAAGGTTTGCTCTACATGACGCGCCTGATCAGCCCCTCGATGGTGGCACGCAACCAGGGGCATATCATCAACGTGTGTAGCACGGCCGGTCATGAAGTTTACCCGAAAGGTGCCGTGTACTGTGCGACCAAGCATGCTGTAGATGCACTGACGCGGGGTATGCGTCTCGACCTGCACAGTCATGGCATTCGAGTCAGCCAGGTATCACCTGCCCACGTGGAGGAGACGGAATTTGCCAAGGTTCGTTTTGATGGGGATGGGGAGCGCGCTGCCACGGTGTACGAAGATTTTCAGCCACTCAAAGCCTCAGACGTTGCACGGGCTATTTATTTTATTGCTACGCAGCCGCCGCACGTCAATGTGCAGGATGTGCTGATGCTAGCTACGCAGCAGGCTAATTCTACCACTATTGATAGGAGTGGGCGGTGAGTGCTGGTGACTTCTCCTTATAACTGGCGGGCCGTTCTTCGGCGGGTGCGAAGGGAGGTGATGTCGGTGAGTTATTTAGGAGGAGAGACTTTATGCGTAGAAGAGAAGGTCGGAAGTAGCATGACTTATCAGCGCAACCGCTCGGAAGCGGTCGAACGGCGCGTACCGGTCGAACGGCGCGTAATCAGCCCTTGCGGCCACTTCCCAGCACAAAGAGCGAGCGCAAATGCTCGGCTTCACTGGGGTCCATGCGGCCACTGAGGATGAGTCGTAGTTCGCGGCGGCGCAGCGCACTTTCATACTGCTTTTGCTCCTCGCCCGTGAGCGGCAGTACCTTCGGCACCTGCACCGTGTTGCGCGTCTCTTTGTCGAGTGCCACAAAGGTGAGGTAGGCACTATTGCATAGCCGGGCGTTGAGGCCGCGTACATCAGCACTAAAGACCTCGACAAAAATCTCGACGCTCGTATTGAAGGCGCGGGTGGGGCGAGACTTAATCGTGATGACATCGCCAACATGAATCGCCTGCGTGAAGCTCACATGATCGACCGAGGCAGTCACCACGTGACTTTCGCAGTGTTTGCCAGCACATACCGCCGCGGCCACATCCATCCATCGCAGCAGGTTGCCGCCCATCAGATCGCCCAGTGGATTGGTGTCATTGGGCATGATCATTTCGGTCATGATGGTTTCGGAGGCAGCTATTTGCTTACCACGAGGCTCGGATTCTTTCATAGCGGCCGCAAGGATAGGCTTTAGCGGTGGAGTACACCCAATTTGTCAAGCATGGCGATGCGGCTGTAATTGAGCTTATCGACAGCTCCGCTCA
Source organism: Saprospiraceae bacterium (assembly GCA_965213735.1). Taxonomy (GTDB): domain Bacteria; phylum Bacteroidota; class Bacteroidia; order Chitinophagales; family Saprospiraceae; genus CALDTK01. Next base: position 1,370,546 of record CBDCAB010000006.1, on the reverse strand, counting down.
CAAACACGAATTTCTTGTCGTAGGTATGATCAGCAAGTCGATAACTCACCCAAAACTCGTGCGCAAGATCGAAGAGTGCTCGCTGTATCGGCTCAATCTTAATCGCTTGGTCTGGACCGATTTCATCGTAAAATCGCCTGAGGGTGGAGGTCTTCACCGCCTGCCCGTCACGCTCGCCGTAGCCTCGACTACTGATAAACACGTTGTGTAGCGTTGCTTGATTTTCATTGATCAGGTAACAGTCCCACAGCTCATCCTGCTGCTGGTCGGGCACAATGGCGATGGCTACGCCGCTCACCTCGCGCTGTTCGATGTCCTTTTTCATAGCTTGCTGTAGGTAAACCCGAAGACGTGTGCGAGGTTTTGGCGTAAGCTGTCTTTCACTTTCGTCAAAACAGGAGGTGTACCAAGTTCGGCTGCCAGACTCGTCACTTCGTGTGTGCCTGTTGCAATACCACATGGAACGATGCCACGAAAATAGCTGAGATCGGTAGTGACATTGAGGGCGAAGCCGTGCAGGGTAACCCACCTGCTCAAGTGCACTCCAATCGCACAAATTTTGCGCCAGGGTAGGCTCTGTTTTGGCGCAAGCCAGACGCCGGTATAACCTGCAAAACGCGTTGCAGCTACACCATACTCAGCGAGAGTAAGAATTACGCTTTCCTCCAAACTCCATACGTAGCGGCGCACATCGTGAAAGAACCAATCCAGATCTAAAATTGGGTAACCGACCAGTTGACCCGGCCCATGATAGGTGATGTCACCGCCGCGGTTGATGCGCTCAAAACTGACTCCGCGAGCTTGCAGAGCAGCCTCATCGAGCAAAAGGTGATCGATGCTGCCACTTTTACCAAGCGTGTAAACCGGATCGTGCTCCACGAAAAGCAGCTTGTGAAGCGGAGGGGTCGGCGCTTTAGTAAATCCAAAACTGCGCTTGAGCGCCACGAGCTCTTTATGCACCTGAGTCTGATAATCCCAGGCCTCGCGATAAGGCATGCGACCCAAATCGCGAAATTGCACCTGCTGTGTGGCAACATCTTGCATACTGCAAACAAACGCCGCCCGCTGCGAAGGGATGCAAACGCCAGTGAGGATACCTTGCCGACTTACCTCTGCCCCTTTTATGAAGCATACTTTTATTGCCTGCGCTGCCTTGCTGCTGTGGGCCTGCGCGAGCGAATCGACCGAGTCCACGACAACAACTGTTGATGTCGCTACAAGCGATAAAGTCGATCTTTTTGGCAGACCGTACGACCGCGCCAAAGACTCACTGCGCTACCCGCAGGAAGAGCACATCTACAACCTCAACCAGCTCACTTTCGGCGGTGATAACGCTGAAGCCTACTTCTCGCCTGATGGAGAGTCGCTGGTATTTCAAGCGAGCAACCCCGCCTGGGGAGCAGCTTGCGATCGCATCTACCTGATGTCGAAGATTGCCGGCCTGGCCGAGGCGCCACAACTCATCAGCACTGGCAGCGGCCGCACCACCTGTAGCTACTTTATGCCTGGTGGCGAAGAAATTATCTACGCAAGCACACATGTGGCAAGTGCGGACTGTCCAGAGGCGCCGCGCTCGCTCGACGGCAAGTACGTGTGGCCTGTGTTCGAAAGCTTCGACATCTACACCGCAGATCTTTCTGGTCGTCTCACGGGGCAACTCACCAACCAGCCAGGCTACGATGCTGAAGCCACTGTGGCACCAGATGGCAGCAGGATAGTCTTTACGAGCGACCGTTCTGGCGATCTGGAGCTGTACACAATGCGGCCCGATGGCAGTGATGTGCAGCAAGTTACCGACAGCCTCGGCTACGACGGAGGCGCTTTCTTTTCACCGGACAGCAAGCAACTCGTATTTCGAGCTAGCCGGCCTAAGACTGCCGAAGAGCGCGACACCTACACCTCACTACTCGAACAGCACCTGGTGCAGCCTGGGCAGATGGAGCTCTACGTCAGCGATGTAGACGGTGCCAACGTTCGCCAAGTCACTAAGCTCGGAGGCGCTAACTGGGCTCCTTTTTTTCATCCCGATGGTCAGCGAATCATCTTTTCGAGCAATCACCATGTGCAAAACCAAGGCGGGCGGCAATTCAACTTGTTTAGCATTAAGGTCGATGGCACTGATCTGCGGCAGATCACCTACGACGATGCCTTCGATGCCTTCCCAATGTTTAGCCCAGATGGAAGTCGCCTGGTGTTTTCGAGCAATCGCAACAATGGCGGCACCCGCTCCACCAACCTATTCATCGCGGATTGGGATGGAGCAGGTTTGGATTAATTATTAGTGCGACTGCGCCATGCTTCCGCCTTTGCTGCGAGGAGCAGATTTGCGCGTGCTGCTGTCCCACATATCCATATCCACTACTGAACGTGGATACTGCTCGCCGAGAACTACCCCGAGCTTTTCTAGCTCTTCGTCGTTGAGCAGGTCTGGTCGATGTATGCTGTCGCCTTGGAGGGCTGCGAGCTCCGGCACCCATGTGCGCACGAAGTCACCCTGTGGATCGTAGCGTTTGGCTTGGCTGAGGATATTGAAATAGCGATCTTCACGAGGGTCGCTGCCTACGCCGGCCACATAGTTCCAGTTGCCCCAGTTGCTGGCTACATCATAATCCACGAGCATGCTCTCGAAGTATTCAGCTCCCATCTGCCAGTTGAGTTTTAGATCTTTTACGAGAAAGCTCGCGACGTTTTGCCGCCCACGGTTGGACATGAAGCCGGTTGCTTGGAGCTCTCGCATACAGGCATCGACAAAGGGCACACCCGTCTGGCCAGTCGACCATAGTTGAAATTGGGCCTTGTCTTCAGATAGATCGGAAAGCTCCACCCCTTTCGGTCCAGACTTATTGAAGATGGCGTTGCGGTGCTTTTTTGCTTGCAAGCGGAAGAAATCGCGCCACAGCAATTCGAAGAAGATCCAGTAGGTAGATTCATTTGCTCCCCGCTCGGCTTCGTAGCGCACGAGTTCGTGGTAAATGCGTTTGGGGCTGAGGCAACCAGCGGCAAGCCATGCGCTAAATTTGGTGCTAAAGCTTTCGCCGAGAAGTTGATTGCGGGTTTCTTTATAAGTACTTGCTAAGTTGCTTTTCCAGAGGTAGTACTCGAGGCGTCGTAGTGCAGTGGTTTCGCCACCAAAGAAAGGGAGCACAGCCCGCTCATCGACTTGATAAGCAGCAAACCCGAAGCTCTGCAGGGTTGGGATATCGCCTGCATCGGTGTTTTGCGGAAGCGCAGGTAAAGTTTCAGGAGGCTCAATCGGTTCTCTCACCTGCACGATACGTTCTACTTCCTTGCGGTACTGCGTGAAGATATCTGGCGTGTGGTTGACGGGGAAGGGTAGGTCGGCAGTGTGGTAGAGCATTTTGCCGCGTGCGTAGCGCAATTCCTGCCCGATGCTCCAGAGCTGGGATTCGAGCCTGTCTTGTACCAGCACTTCCTCCTCGGTGCGTTCGCGATTGCAGTACACCCAGTTGGTGCGCAGCTCGCGTGCAAGTTGGTAGATGATGTCTTCGGGGATGCCGATGCGCACAATAAGGTCGGAGCCAATGGCACGAAGTCTCTCGCGCAGGTCACGAACGGCTGCAATTGTGAAGCGTGTGCGATGGATGCCGGTTTTGCGAAAACCAAAATTGCGCGTTTCGCCTTTAAATGTACGCTCATCAAACACGTAGACTGGCACCACCCGCGCCTGTGCTGCAGCCTCCACGAGACTTTCGTTGTCATCTAGGCGCAGGTCATTTCTAAACCAGACTATTGCTCGCTTTTCCATGGCTCCAGATTACACATTAAGCAACAGGGCCGTCCTTGCAATGTTGCCAATCCTCGCCTTTGGTTTGCTGCTCGGCTGGGGCTGCGGCGACAGGTCGAGTCCTGCTCTCGAAGCTCCTCCAGCTGCCCTCGAGCAGCGTTACGATGAGGTGCGCGCCATTCACGATGAGGTGATGCCTCAGCGAGCAAACATGGTTCGGCTCGAGCGCGCCATTCATGAAGGTGATTTAGAGGCCGATGTGGCAGCTTTCGCCAAAACCCGACTCGAACGCGCTGATGACGCTATGATGGAATGGATGCGCACCGAAGAGTCGCTCAACACGCTTCGCAAAAACATGAGCGATACAGACATTGAGGAATACCTCAACATGCGGGAAATCCAGATACGAGCTGTTGCCGACAGTATGCACCTCTCCATTGCTCATGCTGAAAATGTGCTCGCGCAATGAAGTTGTACCTCATTATTTGTCTTACCGCCAGCCTGCTGTTGTCGTGTCAGGATGCTTCCAAGCAGGAGCATACGCACCAGTTCGAACCTATTGGGCACAAACAAGTGGTAGATGGTGATACACTCTATCACACGGTTGGTGACTGGGCATTTTTGCGGCAAGACAGCGCACTTGTGACAGAAGATATGCTGCACGGCACACCTTATGTAGTTGATTTTTTCTTTACGAGTTGTCCGACCATTTGCCCCCGCGTCACCTCCAACATGCTGCGCATCCACGCGCGCTTTATGGATACTGCTCAGGTGCTCGAACAGGAGCAAAATCATGACCTGAAGCTGGTGAGTTTTACCGTTGATCCCAAACGAGATAGCGTTGGTCACCTCCGCACTTACGCCCACAACCTCGGCATTACGGCTACTGATCGGTGGTGGTTCTTGACAGGCGACAAGTTTGAGCTGTATGATATTGCAGCTGATTACATGAGTATAGCCGTGGAAGATCCTGAACAAGAAGGCGGCTTCGACCACTCCGGCAGAATTCTGTTGGTTGATGAGCACGGTCACATTCTCACCTATGCCGATGGCACCGACGATGAGGATGTCAATCACTTCATGGATGATGTAGCGTATTACCTCGAGCACAGGGATGCGGCGCACAAGTAGTTGGGCGATAGTCACGCTTGCTGCAGCCTTTGCTGTTGGTATACACGGAGCGTGCGATCAGCATCCTTATCCGCAGGGTCAGGCCATTTATGAATACAAGTGCGGCAACTGCCACATGAACGATGGCGCGGGCCTGGTCGGTAATATTCCTCCCCTCGCAGGAGCCGATTGGTTGGTCGAGCAACGAGACCAACTTGCTTGCACCATTCGCTACGGCATGGAAGGTACGATGAAAGTAAATGGCCTCAGCTACAATGGGGTGATGCAAGGCTTTCCTGACCTAACAGACACAGAACTCACCAATGTTGCCAACTACATCCTCACCGCCTGGGGCAATAATCTCGAACCACTCAAAGCCAATCAAGTAGGTGATATGCTTAAAGAATGTGCGCGGGATAAGCCGATTAAGGTGGGGAATCCGCAGACGTTGAGGTGAGTATGGTCAGCTGAGGTCCGCGCTTAGTGCGACATCAAAATTTATTTATTAGCTCTTCGGCATTGGTGGGTGGCGTGTCGTTTATTTTCAGTTTATAATTTCTGTCTGTGCTTCAAACACGGCAGGAAGCTTAAATGTCCAGGTTTCTTTTTCAATCGGTATCCACGACTTTGATTATGCGCTTTAAGGCCTCCAAGGATTGCGTATAGCTGATGGCATCTGCTTTGGCTGCGTAGCTCATGCGTAGTACATAGCGCTCATACGTAGCTTTATATGCTTTCGTATTAAGCCGATCGGCTACCATAAGCAGCTGATCCTTCACTGGTAACCGCCAAACTTCAGTACACGCCAAGCAAGTGCGCTAAGCTTATCACCTGCTATTTCGAGGGGATTAGTGCATGAGATTTCGAGTTCGGCAGGTTGGCGCACTACGCTATGGACAAATGACTGAATTGATAAGATGGCTGGTGCAATACGGGGTTCCTTAAAGGTTACCTCAAATTGAAGTTCGTCCCTGAGAGAGCTATGCCTGACTGTACTCGGATAGCTGACGATGCATTGGAAATAAAGTCCGTTATTACGGCTACTGTTTTTGACCAGTATCGGGTTTACTGAGAAGCGGTCATCTGCATTAATAAATTCAACTAGAGATCTTCGAAAGTGGCGACGATGGGTGCGCGTCTCAACTCCACCGTTTTTTGCAAATCCAAGAAAATCAAGATCCTCAGAAAAACGCTTAATGAGCTGATGTGCTTTAGATAGACTTGTACCCCCTGAAAACACAAGTTGAAAGGAGCAGGCCGCGCTATCTAAAAAGTTTTGCACGAGGTGCATTAACCCTACTGCATAAAAGTCCTTCTCGACAAAAGCAGGTTCGATTCCTGTCTCTGCAGCAACGATCCTAAGCGTTTCGGAGGGTAGTAACTTTTTCAAACTGTACGTATGCTCGTTTCCATTGAAGCACTTTGGAGGACCGCTTGCTGATTCCGACAACTCGCCCGACGGGTACTTGAGTAGAGCGGCGCTCCGCATAGGCTATTTCTTCCCGCGTTGGCAGAACCTCAGCACCAGTGCGTTCGGCAAGCTCACGCGCAAGATCTTGCAAGGCTCCATCTGTAATAACATGTCCACTAAATGGGGAGACGATTGTACGTGCATACACCCCCTGCCCAATTCGAGCTAGTTTCTGTTCCTCTTGCAGCTCTTTCAGCACGCGACTGAGTTGTCGATAGCCGGCAACATCCGCAAAGTCCTCACGCAAGAACAATGCAGATTGCGCAACGCGTACACGCTCCTCGATTATCGATTTGGCTTTTTGGGCCTGGCCATGTTGGTTACTCTACTGATTGCAAGTTTAGGACATTAAACGCTGATAGTCCAACTCGGTTGCGAATAGTCGACTTCTTCCCCTCAATCACTTGTGGAGAAAGCTCCTATGATGCATTAGTAGACAGAGTCGGGAGCGTATCTTGGCGACACGTAGCAGTCTGGTAACTGGCGTCCGCTTCCACGGCTCGTCATGATTGTCTTTGGTAGCCTGCCGAGTGATTTAGCCTTCAGCCAGGGTTGTGCATGGCCAGCGTTACTGCGCTTGAGAGAAGACAGACATATCGGCTTCATAGGTCTCACTATTTATTCAGATCTCTTGCCAGCTTCCCGCCTTGAGCTGCCCGAGCCGGTGTTGGCCTACTTGCACCCGCACCAAGCGCAGAACTGGTAGCCCCACTGCTGCACACATCCGCCTGATCTGGCGATTTTTCCCTTCTGTGATTGTCAGCTCGAGCCAACTATCAGGCACAGATTTGCGAACTCGAATAGGTGGATTTCGTGGAGCTAAGTCAAACTTTTGAAGGTGCTCCACTTGCGCCGGCCGCGTTTTATAGTCGCGCTTGTTGACCCGTATGGTTACACCTGTGCGCAGCTGCTTGAGTTGTGCAGCGCTGGGTATGCCTTCTACTTGTGCTCGGTAAGTCTTGGCAACTTGATTAGCGGGATCGAGCAACTGCGCAACTAGCCGCTTCTCGTTGGTTAGGAGCAACAATCCTTCACTGTCGCGATCGAGGCGGCCAATCGGATACACGTTCTTGGGCAGGTCGAACTCAGCGAGCGTACGCTGACCCTGTGCTTCTGGTGTAAATTGTGAGAGCACGTCGTACGGCTTGTGGAGCGCTATGAGCATAGCTGGGGCTAAACGTTGAATCGGAAGTGCATCACGTCGCCATCCTGCACCACGTACTCTTTGCCTTCGACATTGAATTTGCCAGCCTCCTTGACTGCACTCTCTGACTTGTAGGTCTGGTAATCATCGTAGTGAATCACCTCAGCGCGTATAAAGCCCCGCTCAAAGTCAGTATGAATTACACCCGCTGCACCGGGAGCTTTGGTGCCCCGCAGAATCGTCCAAGCCCGCACCTCTTTTTCGCCGGCTGTGAAGTAGGTAATCAGGTTGAGCAGTGAATAGCAGGCGAAGATGAGTCGATTGACGCCGGGCTCCTTCAGCCCCATTTCTTCGAGAAACATTTCTCGCTCTTCAGGATCGTCGAGCTGAATGATTTCTGCTTCAATGTTGGCACAAACCAGAATCACCTCAGCCTTCTCGTCGGCAACGGCAGCCTTAAATTTTTCAGTGTATGCATTGCCTGTGGTGACGGAATTCTCGTCGACGTTGCACACATAGAGCACCGGCTTGCTCGTAAGCAGGAACAATTCATCGACAAAGGCCTGTTGTTGCTCGTCTTGAGCGAATGAACGTGCTGGCTTGCCTTGCTCGAGGTGAGTCTTGAGGGCTTTGCCGAGGTCGAAGGCTCCGACATCCTCTTTCTTACCAGTTTTTGCAGCTTTACCAAGGCGGTCGAGGCGCTTTTCGAGCGTCTCCAGGTCTTTGAAGATCAGCTCGGTATCGATGATTTCTTTGTCGCGCACAGGATCGACAGAGCCATCCACGTGCACCACATTCTCATTATCGAAGCAGCGCACGACGTGGCAGATCGCGTTGACTTCGCGAATGTTAGCTAGGAATTGATTGCCGAGACCTTCACCCTTGCTGGCTCCCTTGATGAGACCAGCGATGTCGACGATTTCTATGGCGGTGGGCACGACCGACTTTGGCTGCACCCACTCCGTTAGGTTGTCGAGGCGCTCGTCTGGTACGGTGATGACGCCAATATTAGGGTCTTTGGTCGCAAAGGGATAATTAGCCGCGAGTGCTTTACCCGCTGTGAGCGCGTTGAAGAGGGTGGACTTGCCCACATTTGGCAGTCCCACAATGCCACACTGAAGAGCCATAGGTAGTATGAGTTTGCAGCCTTCCCACTCCTGCGGGTTTGGGCAAAAGTGGCGCAAACGTACGCAAACCTAAGCCCTCAGTATGGTGTGCCACAGCTTGGCTGCATTTGCCCGCATCCCGTATCTATGGCCCATGCTTTTCAATACTTCTGAGCCGGCCTCGCCTGGTGATAAACGCGAGAGTTGGAAAGATTGGCTCGACCGCAACCAGCGTGAAACCTGGCAGATGGAGCTGCTGGTGACTGGCTTCGCGATTGTCCTCCTCGGTGCAGTACTCGAACCTATGCGGGAGTGGCTCACGCTTTTTCGACTCAATGCTGTCGGTTCTTTTTACGGCTTCATCCTGTCGTGGTTTGTTGAATTGCTGCTCCTACTTGGTTGGGCCGTCACGACATTTAGCTTAATAATTGGAGTTTTGATTCGCAGCCTGTGGATCGCGAGCATAGGGGTGCGGAGTTTTTCGGGTGATATCAACTTAAGCCAGCTCAAGTTTCAACCCCGATTTCACATTTTTTTAGATAGACGCCTGCCCCCTTTCGATATCTACATCGAGCGACTCGAGCGGCTGTGTAGCTCGGTATTTGCGCTCACCTTTCTCAACGTATTCGTAATTTTAGGAGTAGGCTTATTCTTCATCTTCTTGACTTTGCTGGTTATAGCGCTGGCCGCGATGCACGAAACCTTACCTGAAGCGGTTGCAGAGGTATCAATGCCTATCGTGCTGTGGCTGGTGTTAGGATCATTGGCAATTTCTTCTGTGCTGTACGCCTTGGATTTTTTGAGTTCCGGGGCTATAAAACGATCTGTAGGTATACAGAACATTTACTATCCAGTTTATCGCTTCTTTGGGTGGATAACAGGAGCGCGGCTCTACCGCCCGCTGTACTACAACCTGATCGACAACCCGTTTGGGCAGCGCGCGATTTTGCTGATCGTCCCCTACGTGCTGGCGCTAATTGCGATTATTAGTTTTGAAGGGGCGCTGTTTACCCCGCTTCAGCCACGGGACGGAAATTTTGCCGCAGCTTCAGTTGCTGACTACGGTGGCACCTATGTAGGAAGGGAAGCAGAGACGCCGCATCTTGGTGCGCGGGTAGTCACAGCAGGATATCTTGAAATTTTTCTCCCGCTCAGCGATGACTACTATCCCGCCATTGCATCCTGTGACAGCATCACCAAACCCTATCTCCGCAGGTCTTACACCACCACAGATTACATCAAGTCTAATCGCTTGCTCTCCAACTTCATCGGCTGTGTCAGCGAATATGTACATGTGCAACTAGATGACACCTATATTCAAGGCATAGAATATGCACTCGTGACTGAAGCTGTTGATCAGCCACATAAACTATATTCAGTAGTCGATGTGTCCGCACTTGCGAAAGGAAGGCATTATGCTAAATTTTATCGTACAAGATCGAAGTCGAGGGATACTGTACTCGTGCGTCAGATACCTTTCTTTATTCCATGAATCACTTAGCGCACGTGCACCTATCTGGGCTCAACGCGGATTTGCTGGTGGGCAATTTATCTGCGGATTATCTGCGCAAGCGTGAGTGCTTAGAGCTGCCGCTAAAACTTCAGGATGGGGTAGCGCTGCATCGCCATATTGATCATCAGACTGATAATCATCCTGCGGTGCGTGCATGTTGGGCTTTGCTGCGAGATAAGCATGGAAAATATGCCTCCGTGATCTATGACATTTACTGCGACTATTTGCTCACTACTCGGTGGCATCAATTTGCGCAGCGATCGCTGCAGGAAGTCGCTGAGCACGCCTACAAGTCCATTACTGCTAAATCCGACAGCCTCCCCGATCCACTTGCCGCCCGGTTTCAGCGTATGATCGACAGTGATTGGCTGCGGCAGTACGGCAGCTACGAAGGCCAGGCGTACGTGTTCGAGCGCTTCGGTCAGCGCCTTTCCAAGCCGACACTGTTAGATGGTGTTGTAGATACGCTCAGGAACAACGAACAGGTTTTGGCGAAAGCCTTCACCTCCTTTTACCCGTGGATGCAGGCAAGTGCCGCGAAATTGCGCAGCGAATTGCTGACACCAGAATAAACCCCTTACTAGCCTTCGAAGTGCAGACTAATAGTTAATGCCCGGCTCACTACCTTATCGAGTATGGTGCTCTGCGTGAGACGATCATCGTAAATAAGCACATTACCAAGGCCATGGCTAAACTTAACTTCAGGAGAGAAAATAAAATACGGGAAGAAAAATTGCATTCCCGCGCCAACCTCTAGCTGAAAGTCGCTCGGGGAGAATCGCACCAATTCATCATCAGACTTCACGCGTGAATCACTCGCCACATCGTAGCTATACTTAACCCCACCGAGCACAAACATGCGGATATCGTTCCACGGCTCAGACTTGTAGCGCACCTGCACTGGAAACTCTGCAAACACGCTCGATATCTTACGAATTTGCTCTTGCTCATCACGGTAACGGTACCTAATCGACCGACCGGCAAAAGCCAATCCCGGTAAAAACCTTACATCAATATAATCCCCCACCTTAAGGTTGGTCACAATCTTCAAGTCCAAGCCAGGATCGCGATCAACATCTGTTGAGAAGATTGAATCGTTGAGGATAAAATCATCAGAGTGAAACAACTTATAATCAGAAGAGTTATATCCGATCGTGATGCCGAAATAATACGGCTTACCCTGGAAATCACGGTAGTTGTAGTTGCCTTTGCCTTTTTGCGCTAGCAGTTGCGAGCTCACCAGGAAGCACGCCAGAATTAGGAGGAGGGTACGGTAGCCGTGTAGACGGTGCATATGCCGAGTGTCAATGCTTGCCAGTTGGGTTGCGCAAAACCAGCAGATTCGAGTGAGCGCCCAAATTCCTTGCCATCTGGAAAGGTTTGGACAGATTCATATAAGTAACTGTAGGCGCGTGAGTCTTTACTCCAGACGCGACCTATCCAGGGAAGTATGCGGCCGAAGTATAGATTGAACGCCTGCGCGAGCGGAAACGTACGTATGCGGCTAAACTCCAGCACCACAATTTTGCCCCCAGGCTTGATGACGCGGCGCAGCTCCTGCAGCCCACCGAGTGTATCTTCAAAATTGCGCACTCCAAAAGCGACTGTAGCCGCATCAAAATGAGCATCGGGAAAAGGAATCTCTTCACTCGCACCTTTACACAAAGTCACGGTATTCTCCAGCTCGACAGCCTCCAGCTTCTCCTGAGCTATAGCCAACATCTCACCGCTAAGATCTATGCCTGTCACGCGAGCATCAGGACGCTGCCGCACGATTTCTATCGCCACATCGGCAGTGCCAGTAGCCATATCTAGCACGTGCAGCGCAGGCTCGTTAGGAAGCAAGCTTACCGCTTTTTTGCGCCACCATTTATCCACGCCGAGACTCAGTGTCTGGTTGAGCAGATCATAGTGGGAACTGATGTTGTCGAACATCCGCTCGACTTGCTGCCCCTTCGACTCCACCTCCGGGCCGCTGCGGCCATCTTCAGCTGTGCTGTAAGGATTGACTGAAGGCTGCATCATATCATCGGCATTCGCCAGCAGGTACAAGTAATGAGCGCGTGTGGTTGTTCAGCTTACGCAAAAACCCACCCCGACGAATCGTCGAGGTGGGCCAGGAATCGGGATTATAACCTGTTCGCCAGGCTACGACCTGCTCATGGCAGGCTACTGCTTCACTACCGTGCGGACCTCACTTGCTCCACGAGCAGTGATGATGCGCAGGTAATAGGTGCCGCTTGGGATGGCCCCGAGTTGGAGCTGGTGCTTGCCCGCAGGCAGCTGACCAGTCATCATCTCGGCGCCAAATGCGTTGAGCAGCTGGTAGGTCATATCTCCCCGTTCGGCAGATGTGAGCGCCACATTTAAGAGAGCTCCTGCTGGATTTGGATAAATATCCGTCACCAATTCGTGCTGCTCTACCGTCACCACCACCGATTGGCTGGAGGCGGCGTCGACTTGCGGCGAGCGATGCGTCACGCGATAGCTGACTTCTCCACTCGGAGCGTATCGGTCTTCAAAGCTATAGTCGAAGTATGCTCCCGTGGCAATGCAATCCATAGACTCAATGATCTCAAAAGCATCACCTTCGACTGATCGCTCAATGTCAAAGTAGCTGCCTGCGTAGACACTGATTGCCGACCACTTCACCGTGTTGACACCGCCAGAAGTACCGGCACTGAGGTTGATGACATTGCCCGGCCCGAAGCAAGTGATCACATTGGCTTGGAAGCTATCCTGCCCAATGCAGCCTTGCGGGTTGGTGACGCTCAAGTAGAACTTGTGCGCATTCACCGTCGCGAAGCTCACCCCTTGCACCACGCGGCCAGTGGCATAGCGAGGCGTTGCGTCAGGACCGAAATCCCACTCAAACACTGCCGGACTCGTAGAATCAGCCGTTACAGTCAGCGTCTCGATGTCACACATCGTGATGGTGTTGCCATTGTTGCTGCCACCATCACTCGAGGTAGCACTGGTTATGATTGCTGCAGGTGCAGGTATTGCACGCTTCACGATCACGTTGCTCGCTCCAGTGAAGTCGACAGTACAGTCCGGTGCTTTTACTAGGCGGATGTAATAGACCGTGGTAACAATCAAACTCGGCTGGTAACTCGGCATATTAGCGCCGTTGATGAGGTTCCAGTTGGGATCATTCGGTCCGCGGTACATGGATGACGTCGAGCGGTACCAGCGGTATGTTCCTGCATTGGCCGGCATGCTCAGGGAGCTAATCGGGCCAGGAACATCTCCGACACAAACATCCTCATCGCCTCCAATAACACCACCATCAATGATGGTAGCGCAGTTTTCATGCAGGCCAACATCAACGTGATCAATATTTTGGGTGCTGAAGGTGACAACGATGTCTCCAGAGCGCATAGTCACTGGATCGATGTCGCTGTCGAGGCCATCATCTGAGCCTGCATCATTGGGCGAGAAGACAAATGAACTCGCTGTAGTTGACGTGGATTGATCAGCAGTGATGTAATAAGTGCCTGGCACCACATCAATTAGTTGATACTCGCCGTCTTCATTGGTGACAACAGTGTTCAACAGCAAGTCATCGGCGCTACGGAACAAGCGCACCGTCACTCCCTGCACACCATACTCGAAGGGATCTTGAATACCATCGTGGTCTTCATCGTACCAGGCCTTGTCACTAATCACCACCACACTGGTGCGCGGAATAAATCCGGCATCGACATCATAGTTGCCATGGCCATGTGCGGTAACCTCTTGACGTACAAGTCCAAGGACTGGATCCATATCGCTATCTCGAGTATCATCTCCCCCTTGATCAGCTGGGCTGAAGAGGTAATCCTGAAACTGTGGCAGCGTAAAGAACAGCGTGTACGACCCTATCGGCAGCTGGTCGAAGCGGTACGAGCCATCAGCAGCAGAAGTCGTCTGGAAGTTGATGCGCACATTGTTGAAGTCGCGACCGGTGAGACGAATAGTCACACCTTCCAGACCTGACTCAGTAGCATCCTGGATGCCATCACCATCTTCGTCTTCCCATACATAGTCACTGATCATGCTTGGCTCCTCGAGCTGCACAGTGTCGCGGCAGGTGCAACCGTTGGCATCTGTAACAGTCACGATTTGCTCACCGCCAGGAAGATTGTTTATGCTTTGGGTCGCTCCTCCATTTGTCCAGGCATAGCTGTAAGGTGCAGCTCCTCCTATAGGTGTAACTGTAGCCCCACCGTCGGTAGCCTGAAAGCGACTGACGTGAAAATAGTTGAGGAAGCTAGTAGTAGTGCTTGCCGTACACGTGAGTTCGGCAGGCTCTTCAAAGACAAAGGTCTGCTCGTTGGTACAGCCTACAGCGTCAGTTACAGTTACCTCATAGGTGCCTGCAGCCAAGCCGCTACGATCTTCGCTCGTAATAGCGCTTGGGGTGCCATTGTCTTCCCATGCAAAGGAATAAGGTGCTACACCTCCTGTGACGGTTAAGTCAATGGCTGCGTCGGTACCTCCAAAGCAGTTGAGGTCAATGGTGTCTGCTGAGATAATCGGTCCGGTAGACTCATTTTCCACTGTGACAGCTCCACTTTTTTCACAGCCGCGGTTGTCTGTAACAGTCACCGAGTACCCACCTGCTAGCAACAGAGTCGCATTTGTGGTAATCTGGCTGTTGGCATCATTCCACTGATAGGTGTAAGGTGCTTCACCTCCCGTCACTGTCACCGAAACCGAGCCGTCGTCCTCGTTCGGGCAGGTGGCATCTACAGCGGTGAGTGTAAGTTCCATTATTATCACATCATCGATAGATGCGAAGGCGCTAAAGGTGCAGCCTGCATCATCGGTAACGTTCAATTCGTAATCGCCACCTGGCTGGTCAGTTAGTGTCTGTACATTGGCTTGTCCTACTGTTCCCCAATTCCAGCTGTAAGGCGGTGTACCTCCAGAGATAACTGCGGTAAGTGTACCTCCGTCTTCTCCACACGCAGGTTGCTCGGCATCTATCGTTGCGCTCAGCGCATTGGGCTCGGTGAGCGTGACATCCTGGGCTTGGTCGCAGCCATTAGCGTCAGTCACAGTGAGCGTGTAGGTGCCAGGCCCGACATTGCTCAGCGTAGCAGTAGTTGCAAGTTGAGTATTGCCTTGCGTCCAGCTGTAGCTGTATGGTGCCACGCCTCCGGCCACGGTGCTGCGGATATCTGCGTCGGCAGCTCCATTGCAGGTCACATCATCAGCATCGAGCGCAATGGTAATAGGAGCTGTGTCATCGAGTGAGACACTTACGGTAGTACTGCAGCCACTATCGTCTGTGACCTCGATGGTATAATCTCCACCCGCTAGATTGATCGCCGAAGCTGTGGTCGACACATTCGGCGTCCATGCATATATGTAGGGTGTTGTTCCGCCAGTGACCGTGAGATTGATAGCACCGTTAGCTTGGTAGCAAATCGGATCGGTACTAGTTGCTGTAGCGCTCAGCCTCGCGGGTGGATTAATAGTGACCGTCGCTGTGCTGGTGCAGCCATTCGCATCTGTCACATCAACCGTAAAGGTTCCTGCTGCTTTGCCGCTAAGCGCCGCTGTTGTTTCGCCGCTGCTCCAGGTATAGCTGTAGGGTGGGGTGCCGCCAGCTACGTTGGCAGTGAGCACGGCGTCATCATTGAAGTTACACAAGTCGAAGTCACTCGTGATGCTCACCGTCAGTTCATCCGGAGAGACGATGACAACTTCTTCAATGGCAGTACAACCATTTGCGTCAGTAATCTCGAACCGGTAGGTGCCTGCCGCCATGTTCTGGCGGTTCAGGTTGGTGCTACTGTTGTCTAGCCAGCTGTAGGTGAAGGGAGCTTGCGCGTTTTGAATAGTTACGAGTGCTGCGCCATCGCTTTCGCCAAAACAGCTCACATCCGTCACATCGGCCTTGAGTGTAGGATTGGGATATGCGTTGACCGTCACCACATTAGAGTAGGCTCCGATGTCTGCACAAAACTCGCGTTGAGCAGTGCGCACGTAGTAGGTGACGCCACTCACTGCACTCGGGTCGTAGTATGGCGTGGTGACTCCAGGTACGACAGTCCAAGCTGCGTCGCCAGGCGTGTAGACACTACTCGTGGTGCTCGTATACCAGGCGTAGCGCATGCCATTGCTTCCACCGCTTGCCGCCGCAGTATTGCTCAGCAGGCTAGGATCGTAAGGCAGGCCACATGCTGTCTGATCACCAGAAATAGTACCACCAGCAGTAGCATTATCACAGCAGTCGATGTAGACCACCACATAATTACTCTCCCCTGCATACTCGGTGCAGCCTGCGCGGCGAGCACATCGCATGTAGTAGGCAGAAGCTGTAAGAGCAGGAGGCGTAAATGAGGGACTATTGCTATTGGGCAAAATAGTCCAACTCACAGGCTGGCCTCCAGCTGGATTTTCAGTGGTGGTCATCCAGGCAAACTCCAAATTGCCGCTCCCACCCTGAGGCAAGGAGAGACTCGCAATTTCTGGAGCTTGAAAGGTTGGATTGGCACAGCCGGAGACGTTGTGGCCAATCGTTCCTCCATCCACAACGTTGTTGCACATCAGCGCGACATCAGTGGTGAAGGCGTGACTGGTACCGTCCAGGTCGACGTATATCCAGTTATCCGGCGTAGTAGCCGAGCTTTCCCCAATCCCTACATACGCAAATAGCGCGAAAGAGATTGCTACCTGGAGAAGACGTATTCGTCTACTCATTACAATTTGTTTTTGAACAGTGTGTTTTCCCGATTAGGTTATTCAGGGTTTTGCTGCAAAGCGTCTCCCTTGAATTCTCACCCGATCTGTCGGAAAATGGTGCCAACTGTAGCTCGCGAACGGTAGCATCTGCCCGCCGAGCGGTAGGAATTACTGAGTTTTAGGCAACTGCACCCGCCTAGTTGATCCACATATATTTTCCTGGCATATGTAACTCGCATCTTCCCAAATCCTTATCACCTGCAGTTGAATTATCCCACTACACAAATGTCGAAATCTTATATGTGATCTTGTCGGTACAATTTGTGACGACAATACTGCTACACGTGCGCAGCAGCCTTGCGACTCAGCGTCTGATGAAGACTATAAACTTGCTGAATGAGGGAGAGGGAGCCGTCGTTGAGGATGACGTACGCCTGCTCGGCAAGCCGCGCCTCATCTGTAAACTGCGCTTCCATCCGTGCAAGAATGTCTTGCTCGTGCGCGCCATCTCGTAGCACCGCACGCTGCAGCCTCAGGTGGTGCGGCGCATGTACCAGCACCACCAAGTCGAACTCCTTTGCGGCACCAGATTCGAAAAGCAGCGCCGACTCGTAGAGCGTGTAAGGTGCATCTGCTGCGTGACGCTCATGCCAGGCCAAGGCTGCTTGCTTCACGGCCGGATGCACTATCGCATTCACCTGCGCCAGCAGAGCTTTGTCCTTGAAGAGGCGTTGGCCTAAGGCAGGCCTATCCAGTGAGCCATCAGCGTGGTAGGCATCAGCCCCAAGTAAAGCCACGAGTTCTTCTTTGATAGGTCCGGGCAATTCCATGAGGCCGCGTGCCATCGTATCAGCAAACGCGACGGGTGCTTCGCAAACCTCAAAAAGTGCAGCGACAAGGGTTTTTCCGCTTGCTATTCCGCCCGTGAGACCTACCCTCAGCGACCTGTTGGCTGTTGCTACCTTGCCCACGTGGCGAAGTTGCGCAGAAATCACGGAAGCGGTGCACGCGGGTCCAGTTTTGGCGCAAGCCTACTTCGGCTGGCCATCATTTTTGCTGTTATCGTCGCCGGCATCATCCTGCTCTATCCCTACGCCAGCGGCACCGAGCTACCCACCAAAACAACAGAGCCTCGCCTTTACCTGCCCACCGGACCGAGCGATCAAGTGATCGACCACAGCTTTTACAGCCTCGGCTACGAGGAGGAGTGGGAGCTGCCGCGCTGGGTGGCCTATCAGCTTACGCCAAAACAGGTGAGTGAGCGACGCGTGAAGCGCCGAGATGACTTCCGCCCTGACCCGCTGGTGCGAACAGGCTCGGCACAGCGAGAGGACTATCGCAGAAGTGGCTACACCCGCGGCCACCTCGTCCCAGCTGGCGACATGGCATTTTCAGAAACCGCCATGAGCGAAAGCTTCTTCTACTCCAATATTGCACCCCAACTGGCCGAACACAACGGCGCCGTGTGGCGTGAACTCGAAGAAACCGCGCGCAATTGGGTGCAGCAGAAAGGTGCGACATATATTGTGACAGGCCCCATTGTCGGCCCCAATCCACAGCGCGTTGGCGCCAATGAAGTAGCTGTGCCAGATGCCTTTTATCGTGTGATGCTCACCACGGCAGGGGAGGGGATAGGCTTTATAATTCCCCATGAGCGCCAAACAGCTCCTCTCGAAGCTTTCGCAGTCTCCATCGACTCCGTTGAAGCTGCCACTGGACTCGATTTTTTTCCAGAACTTCCACAACTCGCCACACCTGAAGTCGAGGCCACATACCACCCAGCTCGCTGGCCCCACGATGAGCGCCGCTACCAGCAACGACTTCAATCTTGGAATAAGCAACGATAGCCTATGAAATCAACAAACCTGCGCACGAACGTTGATCGTGCCTATACTTTTAAAGGTCCGAGCTTCGTACTCGGCACTGCGATGTACGAAGGGGAGGCGCTGCACTCCGCCCAGGTGCGTATGCCTCTGGCCACGCTCAATCGGCATGGCCTTATTGCTGGCGCCACGGGTACAGGCAAAACTAAATCCCTGCAAATTGTAGCTGAACAACTCAGTCGCCAGGGAGTGCCGAGTTTGTTGATGGACATCAAAGGTGACCTCTCTGGCCTAGCCGCTGCCGGCAAGGATCATCCTAAAATCCAGGAGCGTCACCAAGCAATAGGTATCCCCTACGAGCCTTTCGCTAGCCCAGTAGAACTCATGTCTATTTCAGACGAGCCGGGGCTGCGACTGCGGGCAACAGTGACCGAGTTCGGGCCGGTGCTGTTCGCGAAGATTCTCGGGCTCAACGACACTCAGACTGGCGTTTGTGCCATCGTGTTTAAATACTGCGATGACCATTCACTGCCCTTAGTTGATCTAGCTGATTTCAAGAAGGCGCTCCAATACCTGACCAATGAGGGCAAGGCTGAAATTGAAGCAGAATACGGTAGAATTAACTCGGCAAGTACAGGTGCAATAATGCGCCGCATTGTCGAACTCGAGCAACAGGGCGCAGAGACTTTTTTTGGAGAGCCGAGCTTTGACATCCACGACTTGCTGCGCCAGGATGAGCGTGGGCACGGCATCTGTAGCATCATCAGGCTTACGGATATGCAGGATAGGCCGAAGCTGTTTAGCACGTTTATGCTGCAGCTCCTGGCCGAGATATACAGCACGCTGCCCGAGCAAGGCGACGCTGATCGACCAAAGCTTGTCATTTTCATTGATGAGGCCCACCTGGTGTTTGAGGAGGCGAGTGATGCCTTACTCGATCAGCTGGAGGCGATCATCAAGTTGATTCGTTCTAAGGGAGTTGGCATTGTGTTCATCACGCAAAATCCTGCTGATTTGCCAGATGATGTGCTGGGCCAGCTCGGCTTCAAAATTCAGCATGCCTTGCGTGCATTTACGGCTAAGGATAGAAAGGCCATTAAGCTGGCCGCGCAGAATTTTCCGCTGAGCGACTACTACACCATCGACGAGCTACTGACGCAAATGGGCATTGGGGAGGCGTTGGTGAGTGTGCTCGACGAGAAGGGGCGGCCTACCGAGCTGGTGCATACGCTCTTGCGGGCGCCGGCCTCACGTATGGATGTGCTGACACCGGCGGAGATAGAGCGGCTGCTGGTGAGTAGCGAGTTAGTTTCAGCTTACGCCAAAACAGTAGATCGCAAAAGCGCCCACGAAATCCTCGGCAAAAAATTAGAAGCTGCCAGGGCGGAAGAGGCAAAGGCTGCGCGCGAGGATGACCAGCGAAAAGCGCAAGCAAGCTCTCGCCGCCGCAAATCATCCGAAAAGTCAACGCTGGAAAAAGTGCTCAGCAGCACGACCACACGTCAGATTGGACGCACAGTGGCGCGCGAACTCACGCGAGGTTTGCTTGGCGTACTCGGCATCAAAGGCACCCGCAGTCGTAAGCGGGGTGGTTGGTTTTAGCGAAAGCCTACTCGCCCTTTACAAACTCTGCCCAAGGAGTGTTCATGTACAGATCGTCGCCGAAATAGGTGACAATCTTCGACATGTTGGCAGGATCTTGATAACCTGGCACCGGCTGAATCACCTCCGACTTAGCATCGAGAAAGACAACGGTTGGGTAGCCCATGCGGCCCTGGAGCAGCATTTGTGCAAGCTGGTGTGAACCGCGCCGGCCTCCTGCTTCAAATTTGTACTCCTTGCCTTTGAAGGTAATCGGCTCGCGCTGCTCCGCGTTGAGCTTGACGGCATAAAAATTATCGTTCAATGCCTCGATGACAGCGGCATCCTTAAAGGTGGTAGCATCCATGCGCTTGCACCAGCCACACCAGTCGGTATAGACATCGACAAAGATTTTGCGCGGCTCCTTTTCATTGGCGGCAACGGCTTCATCCCAAGTCATCCAATTGATCTGGGCGGTAGCGCTGGAGGCAGCAAGTAAGAAGGTAATAAAAGCAAAAAGAACTTTCATGGCAAGATTTTATCGGCAACGACCCGAAGGTGCAAAAACAATGCTTAAACCCGTACACCTCCAAAAGGTGTGCGTTAAAGGAGCACCTTAGCTTGACTTTAACGCTTTAGTTCGGGAGGCGATAGGCTATTGTTAGCTTGTCGGGTCCTACCTCTACTGAGTTGGCAGCTGCGTAGGCTATGCTACAAGCGGGCACTGGCTCGCCCTGCCCACCGCCAAGACTTGCCGTAGACTGCCACTGCCGGTATTCATCCCACAGGCCCGCGGCGGCAAAGCGAGCCAAAGTCTTCGGACCGCCTTCAACAAGCAACCTCCCTAGCCGCCGCTGCACGAGCTGGTGGAGTAAGGAGTGGAGAGGCTGCTGGCCATTGAGTACAAGTTGCTCCACGTTGGCAGATGCGGGCACTAATTTTCCTACGGCGCTACGTTCATCAACTGCCCATAGTGTAGGCATACCAAGGCTAGAGCCGAGCTGCTCGGGCTGCAGTCGCGCCTGCGGGTCGTACACAATTCGCTGAGGCTGCTGACCCTTCACGTGGCGGACGCTGAGTGCGGGTTGATCATTGACCACGGTTGCAGCACCCACGAGGATGCAGTCGTGCTCAGCTCGCCACTGATGAGAGATTGTATTGGCAAACGCCGCCGTGATTGCCACACGTTCGCCGCGGCGCCCCACGTATCCATCGCTGCTAATCGCTTGTTTGAGCGTGATGTAAGGCCGATTATTTCGCACCACAGCCTGCCGATCAGCAGTAGCTAAAAATGCTGCATCCTGCGCAACACCAATGGCTACCTCTACGCCGGCACGCCACAACCGTTCTAAGCCTTGCCCACAGACTCCAGGCGTGAAGTCGATGCAACCAACCACTACCCTTGCCACCTGCTTACGGATCAGCAGATCGGCACAGGGGGGCGTGCGTCCGAAGATGCTGCAGGGCTCGAGCGAGACATAGACGGTAGCCTGAGGCAGGAGGTGTTTGTCCTCTTCAGCCACAGCCGCGATAGCCTTAACTTCCGCATGAGGTCCGCCATCAAATCGATTCGCTCCTTCACCGATAATCTTGTTGTTTGCGACGATAACAGCACCTACTCGTGGATTGGGAGAGGCGGCTATACCGCTGGTAGCGGCAAGTCTAATGGCGCGATACATAAATAATTCATCGCGGGAGTGCCCTGTTTGCATAAGTCGGTGCTAGGTAAGCAATACAGGGTAGTAGTAATTGTTTAGCTTAGGCTAAGTTTGCAGTCACCCCATGAGCCACTAAGCTCACCCCGTAATACCCTACACAATTTTGAAAATCATTCAGCTCAAAAATGCTGATCAACACGTCACACTCGATGACGAGGTGTATGATTGGCTCAGCAGTGACCCAGATTTAGTCAAAGACGACTTCATCAACAACCTCCGCCTTCACAGCAGTGGCTGCGCCGTATTTCAAAAGACGCGCAAGGTGAAAAAGGGGCAGTACGTCACCGACACTATTTACCTGCACAAGCACATCGCAGAAAAGTTTTTAGCCGAACACCGCGATAGTCGACGCAACTTAGTGGGTGCGCTCAATAACGACAAGCTGGATTGCCGCCTCGAAAACTTGGTCTACCGCTCGCGCAGCGTAGCCTCGCGCAAGCGCAAAACGAGTAATAAGGTCGGCTTTACCGGGGTCTATCAAGAGAACAATCGCTATCGCGCTGTGATTTCTCACCAAGGCAAGTCGCTCCACCTGGGCATGTTCTCCACCGCCGAATCCGCAGCTGCAGCATACAACGACAAATCTTGGGAACTCTTCGGCAAGGAGGGTAAGCTCAATGATCTGCCCGCCAGCATTTGGACCAAGAAGAAGTCATCTGCCGCAGCCGCGAGAACCCGCAAGGATTGATGCTGACGCGACCGTTGGTGTAGCTGCCGGCGACATCTTTGCCCCATGTTAGCAAATTCGCTCTACCTCGATGTGCTCGCAGGTAAGCCAACTCCACGTCCGCCCGTGTGGCTCATGCGGCAAGCCGGACGTATCCTGCCGGAGTACCGCGCCCTGCGCGCCTCACTGAGTGGCTTTAAGGAGTTGGTAGAAACTCCAGAACTCGCCGCAGAAGTGACCTGCCAGCCCATCGATCACCTCGGGGTAGATGCGGCCATCGTATTTAGCGACATCCTCACTGTACCCGAAGGGCTGGGTCTGCCCTACGAGATGATCAAAGGCTTTGGTCCTAAGTTTCCGAACACGCTAGATTCTGTTGCGGATGCCGAGCAGCTCCAGTCGCCAGAACAGGCAGCCGATAGTTTGCAGTACGTGTATGATGCCGTAGCTGCATCCACACGCCGACTCGATAGCAAGGTGCCTTTGATTGGCTTTGCCGGAGCCCCCTGGACGATTTTCTGCTACATGATTGAAGGTCAGGGCAGCAAAACTTTTTCGCAAGCACGTAAATGGCTCTTGCAGGAACCAAGCGCCAGCCGTCGCGTACTCGCCCGCATAGCCGAGACTACCAGTCTCTACCTCAGTCGTCAAGTAGCGGCTGGGGCAGATGCCGTACAGCTCTTCGACTCATGGGCTGGTGTGCTTTCGCCACAACTCTACCGCGAGTTTGCGCTGCCTGCCAGTCGCGCAGCACTAGCACCAGTAGCCGCTCCTCGTGTGCTGTTTGCAAAGGGAGCCTGGCACAGCATGGAGACTATAGCTGAGGCAGAAGCCTACGGTGTGGATTGGACTGTACCAGCCGAGCTTGCCCGCAAAACCTACCCAGCAGGCACCGTGCTCCAGGGCAACCTCGACCCGGCAAGTCTCTACGCTCCACCCGAGCAGATTGCGAAAACCACTCGACAGCTTCTCCACGACATGGGTCAGGACCACATCGCCAACCTCGGGCATGGGGTATATCCAGATACGCCACTCGAAGGCGTCAAGGCCTTTATCGCTGCCGTCAAAGCCCACCGCTACACACCCGGCACATAGCGCTACATTTGCGCAGCACCTAAACACCACTACATGGGTTGGTTCAAACGCCTTCGCGAAGGAATTCAAACAGCTACGCAAAATAAACGCGAAGCTCCAGATGGCCTCTGGTACAAATGCACCGAGTGCAGCGAGACCTCAACCATGAAAGATCTGGGGGACAACTACTACAAGTGTCCAAAGTGTAACCACCACGTGCGCATCGGCTCGCATGATTATTTCGATCTCATCTTTAACGGCGACTATGAGGTCTTTTTTGACGACCTGGTATCAGTAGATTATCTCGGCTTTTCAGATCTTAAAAATTACGACGACCGCCTCGCTTCCGCCAAAAAGAAGACTCAACTCAAAGATGCGCTACAGGTAGCCAAAGGTGAGGTAGAGGGCAACTCGCTGGTAATAGCCGCCATGGACTTCAGCTTCATTGGAGGATCAATGGGTAGCGTCGTTGGCGAAAAAATCAGCCGTGCGGTCGACATCTGCTTGGAGACAAATTCTCCCCTGCTCATCATCAGCAAATCTGGTGGTGCCCGCATGATGGAATCAGCCTTTTCGCTCATGCAGATGGCTAAAACCAGCGCCAAGTTGAGCATGCTCGCCAAGCACAGCATCCCCTACTTCAGCCTTATGACCGATCCTACTACCGGGGGTGTCACGGCTAGCTTTGCGATGTTGGGCGACCTCAACCTTGCCGAACCCAAAGCGCTCATTGGCTTTGCCGGTCCGCGCGTCATAAAGGAGACCATCAAGCGTGATTTGCCGGAGGGTTTTCAACGCTCGGAATTTTTGCTCGAGGCCGGTTTTCTCGATCGCATCGTCGACAGGAGCGAGTTGCGTGAATTGCTAGCTGATTTGCTCGACATGTTTGCTGTCACCAAGCGGGGCAAAGCTGTGGCGGCCTAGTGATTTCTGTTGAGCAGCTCGAGCCTGTCCCAAATTTTTCAGCAGGTGCTCGTGTAGGTCACACAGACTGGTGGCGCGAGCTTTTGGTGCTCATCGCAGTCGTTTTCGTTGTCTTTGTAGGTAGTCTGCCGATGCTGGTGGTGCTCAGCCGCAGCTTGGCTGTTCAGCAGCGAGGGCTCGACACCACCAATATCGTTCCTGCCGAGGTAGGCATCAGCAACATCGTCTACGTAGTCTTGGTGCTCTTACCACTGGTGCTGGGCTTGTTTGCGCTCGTGGTGCTGGTGCACTGGCTGCACCACAGGAGTTGGCGCACCTTGGTAAGACCTCTACATGCTACGCTTCGCTGGGGTCGCCTCGGTCGTGCAACGGTGGTGTGGCTGATTCTGCTCCTGCTGGGTGAGCTGGTGCTGTATCAATTTCAGCCGGCAGCCTATGCGTTTGCGTTTGAGCCTGCGCGGTTTTGGCCTATGCTGGGGGTATTGCTCGCGCTGATTCCACTACAAATTGCCTTCGAAGAGTTGGCGATTCGGGGCTATTTGCATCAGGTGGTGGTGCATCATACGCGCTGGCCTTTGCTGGGAGTCGTGGTGAGTTCGGCCTTGTTTGGCGTGCTGCACTTTGCCAACCCTGAGGTGGCCAAGTTTGGGCTTACGCTGATGGCTGGCTACTACATAGGTGTGGGGTTATTTTTAGCGACCATATCAGTGTTTGATAATGGGCTGGAGTTGGCGCTCGGCGTGCATCTAGCTACCAATCTCTACAGCACGGTTGCCGTTAATTTAAAAGGCTCGGCTCTACCTACGGCGCCCATATTCGAGCAACTGACTTATCATGCACCGTCTGCGCTTGCCATGTTTGTGGTGCAGGCGAGTTTATTTTTTTGGGCTTTCGCCAAAACAAGCCATTGGAGCCTCGACGCGTTTAAGCGACTACCAGCAACCTCTAAACCTTCCTTCTTTTGAAGCTCAACAAACTCCATTACCTCGCGACAGCTGCCCTGTTTTGCGGAAGCGTAAACATCCTTTCAGCACAATACTGGCAGCAAGAGGCCGACTATACCATTGCAACCGCCCTCGATACCGACACCCACCAATACATGGGCACCGAGCGGGTAGAATATACCAACAACAGTCCCGACACCCTCACGCAATTTTATTTCCACCTGTACCCCAATGCCTTTCAGCCGGGGAGCATGATGGATGTGCGCTCGCAGACCATCCTCGATGCCGATCCACGTGTGGGCAGCCGCATCGGCCAACTCACGCCCGAGCAGCAAGGATACCTCCACATCGACCTGCTGACCCAAGATGGTACACCTGTAATCGTCAAGGAGGAAGAAACTGTGGCGGTAGTCATTCTTGCCGAGCCCATTCTACCTGGTGAAGAAGTCGAATTCGAAATGCGCTTCAGTGGGCAGGTGCCGGAGCAGGTGAGACGTAGCGGCCGCAACAATGCGGAAGGTGTAGACTACTCGATGAGTCAGTGGTATCCGAAAGTGGTGGAGTACGATTATATGGGCTGGCACGCCAATCCCTATGTAGGCCGAGAGTTTCACGGGGTGTGGGGCGACTTCGACGTAACGGTCGCCTTGCCTGCCGATCAAGTGTTTGCCGGTACGGGATACATGCGCGATGTCGATGACGATTTCGCCGATGATTTTGAGCGAAGAGACAAGCGCCGGCTCGAACGAGCAATCAAGAAAGGAGACTACATCGCTCACCGCAGGGTAGCCCCCAATGTCCATGATTTTACATGGGCTGCCGATCCAGCTTATCGTCGCGTCGAGCGTAAGCGTGCGGATGGGACGCTGCTCGAATTTTACTTCATCCCCAGCGAACTCACCACCGAGAATTGGGAGCAACTGCCTGCAATTATGGATGCAGCGTTGGTATTTATCAACGCCAACTACGGGCAGTACCCATACGAGAAGTACGCTATCATCCAGGGTGGCGACGGTGGTATGGAATACGCCATGTGCACCCTCATCACCGGGGAACGCTCTTTGCAAAGTCTGGTAGGCGTGTCGGTGCACGAATTGATGCACTCGTGGTACCAGTTTATCCTTGCTAGCAATGAAAGCCTTTACCCTTGGATGGATGAAGGCTTTACCAGCTACGCCTCGGCAGAAGTCATGAATTACCTCGCCAGCACAGGTGCTCTACCCGGAGCTGAGGTAGCCGACAATCCTCACGAGGGCACCATCATGGGCTACGCTCGATTTACCAATTCCGGTAGAAGCGAGCCCATCAGTACGCATGCCGACCACTATACTACCAATGCCGCATACGGTGTCGGAAGCTATGTCAAAGGCCAACTGTTTCTCTATCAACTCCGTGCGATTATTGGCGATGAGGCCTTCGACCGAGGAATGAAGCGCTACTTCCAAGAGTGGAAGTTTAAGCATCCCACGCCGAATGATTTTATCCGCGTGATGGAAAAGACCTCCGGGCAAGAACTCGATTGGTACCTCCAGTACATGGTGAATACTACCCACCAGATTGACTATGCTATAGATAGTGTGTATCAAGCAGGAGCAAACAAATCAGTGGTGCGCCTCCGCAAGGTGGGTGGCATGCCATTCCCGCTCGACCTTGCGCTGGAAGACAGCAATGGTGAGGCAGTAGTCTATCACATTCCCACTGTGCTCCAGCGTGGCCACGCTCCGCTGGAGGGACGTCGACTGGCTGCTGATTGGCCCTGGACCAACCCTACGTACGAGCTCGAACTACCCATTCCGCTCGAGCGAATTTCGCGACTTCGCATCGATCCAAAGCTGCGGATGTCGGAAGCCGACAAAATGAATAACGATTATCCGCGGATAAGTGACAGTGAAAATTAACGAGAAGGTGCAACTTGTGGCCACTCACTAGTCGGGGTTGCGCCACGTGCAACGCTACACAACACACACTGCTTATGAGGATCCTTCAGGTCTGCAAAAAATTTCCGTTTCCAGTAAAAGACGGAGAGGGTGTAGCGGTGCGAGCACTAGCTCAAGGGCTTAGAGAGGCCGGCTGCACAGTAGACCTGCTGAGCTTCAATACGAGCAAGCACAGAATTAAGGACCCGCAGAAAGCTGATCTGCCACACTACGGGAGTATTTCGAGTTGCGATCTCGACAACGACGTCACCTGGTGGGATGCCTCGATGAGCTTCTTTCGTAAGGGGAGTTATCACGTCAATCGCTTTGATTCAGAGGAATTTGCGGTGCAACTGCGCACTATCCTGCAGATGCACCGCTACGATGCGGTGGTGCTGGAGACGAGTATTCTAGCGATCTACATCCCCGTGATCCGCCGCTACTCCAAGGCGGTGGTCGTGCTGCGGGCGCACAATATCGAGCATGAGATTTGGGCACGGATCGGCAAGCGGGGCAACTTGCTGCTGCGGCCAGCCTATAAGATGTTTGCGCGTAGGCTCAAGCGCTTCGAGATCGAGTGGATTAATCGAGCAGATTTGTTGCTGCCGATCACTGCCCGCGATGGCGAGCAGTTTGTGGAAGACCTCGGCTACACCGGTAGCATGCACACTGTGCCCGTGGGGTATGACTCGGTAGGTTGTCTAGGCGAAAAGCTGGTGAAGCTGAGTGAATTACCTTTTGCCATTAGCTTCATCGGCTCACTCGACTGGGCTCCAAATCAGGAGGGGCTCAAGTGGTTTCTCAAGAGCGTATGGCCTATGCTGCACGAGCGCTTCCCCACGCTGCAGTTTCATATCGCCGGTCGCAAAACACCACCTGAAATTACAAACCTGCGAATGCCCGAAGTATACGTGCACGGGGAGGTAGACGATAGTGGTGAGTTTCTGCGCCGTTTCCCGATGACGGTAGCCCCCATTTTGAGCGGCAGCGGGACGCGCGTCAAAATTCTCGACGCAATGGTGTGCGGGAGAGTCGTACTTACCACTCAGATGGGGCTGGAAGGCATCGCCGCCCAAGACCGCAACCAAGTGCTGATCTGCCGCAGTCCGACAGCTTTTGTAGACCAGGTGCGCTTCATTCACAACAACAGTGCAGCACTCGATCGCATCGGCGAGGCAGCACGTGGATTTATACGCGACCAGTTCGATTTTGCACGCATCGGGTATGGCGTGGCCTCGCAAATTCGCGACCGTATCCACGTGGCGAAAAAAGCCCGCAAAGAGGCCAAGTAGGCCGCTGCTGTAACAAGTTGCTGACTAAGTTGTACTTCAAGCATGGAGACCTTGCTAGCACAGGACCTCGATACGATAGAGGCGGCCATCGAAGACCTCAAGCGGGGTAAAGTCATCATTGTGGTTGATGATGAAGATCGCGAAAACGAAGGTGATTTCGTTACCTGCGCCTCCACCATCACGCCTGAGATCGTCAACTTCATGGCTACTCATGCGCGTGGCCTCATCTGTGCTCCCATCGACGAAACGCTTGCCGATCGCTTCGAGTTGAGGCCGATGGTGCCGGAGAATACGGAGCTGCACGAGACGGCTTTTACCATCAGCATCGACCTAATTGGCTCAGGCTGTACAACAGGTATTAGTGCCTACGATCGCGCGACGTGTTTGCGGGCGCTGACTTCACTCGATACAAAGCCCGATCAGTTTGCTCGACCTGGACACATATTCCCGTTGCGAGCCAAATCGGGTGGGGTACTGCGTCGGACAGGTCACACAGAAGCGGCGGTGGATTTGGCGCGTATGGCGGGCTTTCCGCCAGTGGGTGTGGTGGTTGAAATTATGAATGAGGATGGCACTATGGCGCGCCTGCCCCAGCTGCGTCAGATTGCTCAGCGCTTCGACCTCAAGATCATTGCGATTAAGGATTTGGTGGCCTACCGGATGCGCACCGAGCGCCTCGTGCGTCGAGAGGTGGAGCTTCCTTTTGCGTCTCGCTTTGGCAAGCTCAAACTCGCGGCTTTTACGCAAATCACCACCGGCGACGTTCATCTTGCGCTGACCAAAGGCAGCTGGGATGCTGATGATGAAGTGCTGGTACGCGTGCAGTCAGCTTACGGAGCAGAGGACATGCTAGGCGTTCTGCTCGCCGACCAGAACAATGGCGTCCAGCGCAGCCTCGAAGCTATTGCCAAGGCAGGCAAGGGTGTGCTGTTGCTGATGCGCCACGGCGAAAAAACCGGTGATTTGCTCAGTATGCTGCGCAGTATCAAGGAGCGCCCCATCAAAGCTCCCGAGGAAGACAAGCTGGAGCAGCGAGATTTCGGTATTGGCGCTCAGATATTGCGGGAGCTCGGGCTGAGTAAGATACGACTGCTCTCCAACCACCCCAAACGACGGGTGGCCATTGACGGCTACGGGCTCGAAGTCACTGACACGGTAGGATTTTAGCGCTCGCTCTCGTCCTCATCGATCCATCCCCAGTCGTACTCTTCGCCGTAGTCTTTGAAGTCTTCAATAACGCGGCGTTCGCGTTTAGTGGGGCGACCGGTGCCGCGCTCGCGCATTTCTGCCCGGCCCTTGCCGATGTACCACTCATCAAATTTGCGCAGTTCTTCTTCGGGCGTCACATCCTCGTAGCAAGTCACGGCTATGGGTGCACCCACGCGCTTTTGTAGAAGCTGCAGCACCTTGTACTCCATATCGTAGCCGTTGCGTCGCACGCGCAGTACATCGCCTTCACTGATGTTGGAGCTGGGTTTGAGAGTCTTGCCGTTGAGTTTGACGTGACCTTGCTTGCATACATCGCTGGCGAGGGTACGGCTCTTAAAAATGCGCACTGCCCACAGCCACTTATCGACGCGGACTTTTTCTGAAGTTGCTGCCATACTTAGTGATAGTAGATGCCATAGGAGCCAGCCACAGGAATATCTTGATAAGCTACAGCAGTGACGGCTAGCCTCAGTTTGCCGAGTACGGTAGCATCGACGCCGAGGCTAAAGGCTGTTCCACCGGTACGCACACCAGCCCTAAATGCCAGTCGTGGTGCAGCCTGCCAGCTTACGCCAAAACCTCCTGCGAGAGACTCCCCGATGGTTTGTCGCACCGACAGCAGCAGATGCACCCGCTCACTCGAAGCGTAGTCAACGCCGACGCGCAGGTTGTGCTCGGCGAGAGGCACGAATTTGGTTTCGATGTAAGTATAATGTGCACCCGCAAAGAGGGCTTTGGTGACTTTGTACCGTATGCCCAATTGTGCGACGGGATTGAGATCGCTCCCGTATTCCTCATAATTGGCAAGTGCCACACCGAGTCGAATGCCGGCATAGAAATCTTTAGCGAGTTGGCGCCCCACGCCGGCGTGGAGACTGGTGCTGGCGTAGCCTGGGGGCGAAATTTGCTGCACACTCAGGTTGAAGAAGCCGGCTTTGTTGCGGTAGCCTAAGTCGAGCCCGTAGCGACTAAGTTCTGCGACTTGTGCTGGCGTAAGTCCGTAGCCAAGGGCTGTAAATCCTGTCTGAGCGGGTAGCGTAGCTGGGTTTTCTGCGGCTCCCCAAATGTTTTCACTAGCCACAGTAGCCAAACCCAAAGCTTCGGCGAGGGGAGCGTGCACTTGGGCAGGTGTTGTTTTGGCGAAAGCTGAAAGAAGCACGACCAGCCACAGCAGCCTCATAGCTCAACAGTACTGCTTGCCACCAGATGCTCGTACCAATCTGCAGCAGCGGTATTCTCGCGATCCATTGTGCCGAGATCGACGTGCAGCAGACCGTAGCGATAAGTCGGGCCAAAGTGCCATTCGAAGCTATCCCAAGCTGTTTTGTGCGCATAACCCATCACAGGCACCCGTTCGCGAATAGCACTGTGCACAGCCGCGAGGTAGCGCTTGGTGATGGCGATGCGGCGCTCAGGATCGTCGGTACACACGCCGTTGTCGAAGACCCAAATCGGCTTGCCAGTGTCTTTGTGCACGCGCGATATGTTGTAGGCTAAACCATCTGGCTTCAGCGGCCACAGCCGATCGTGCTCAATGCCTAACTGCTCGAGTCGGGTAGCATCAGTGGAGACCATCAGCGGATCGGGATCGAAGACAACGTAGGCGGTGTAGCTCAAGCCAACATAATCTGTAGGCGTAAAGAGCTGGATGGGGCGGCTATAAAACCACCAGTCGAAGAGTCTGGCCGTTGCCTGGGCACGAAAGCCACGACCCTCCGCAAATACAGTGTGCAGGCAGTAGCCTACTGGCGCAGCTGGAAAGCGATCTTTGAGGCGACGGTAGAGATGCTCATGTGCTTGAGCCATATTGCCCAGCACACGCGAAGCCTGCGTGAGGCTTTTCGCATAGGGAGGCCACAGCCCCTGGTAATAGGCATTAAGGGCAAAAATATTGGGCTCATTTAAGGTATTCCAGCTGTACACCAAGTCCCCAAAGGCATCCATGCAGCGCGTGGCGTAATCGTAGAACACCTCCTGATTGCTTTCCCATTTCCAGCCGCCGTCGCGTTCGAACCATTCGGGATGAGCGAAGTGATGGAGCACGAACACGATACGCACCCCGCGATGATTGAGTGCAGCAAAGAATTCGCGATACTCAGCCACAGCCACTTTATTGAAGCTATCGAAGGCTTTAGCCTGTAGCCTCGCCCAGTCGACGCTACAGCGATAGATGCTACCAAACCTGGCGATATGATCCACGTCTTGCAGCCTTCGCTTTTCGTGGTCGGTGGTCCGGGTCAGCAAGTGGCCGTCGCGTGCTTTGAGGCCGCTGAAGGTGTGGTCGGAGGCGGTTTCGATGCAGGCGAAGGCGCTGGAAGTGCCCCACATAAAGTCATCAGGAAAAGGAAGATCCATGTTGGGGGAAGGTAGTTTGTAGGGATGAGCGAACGGCTACTTTCGCGCTTATGAAGTTGCTCGACGGAAAAGCCCTTGCTGCTCTAATCAAAAATGAAATCGCGGAGCAGGTTCGTTCGCACCTGGCGATTGGTCACCGCGCCCCGCACCTAGTGGCGGTGCTGGTAGGCAAGCATCCAGCCTCAGCAAGTTACGTACGCAACAAGATACGCTCGTGCGAAGAAGTAGGCTTTCGGTCTACGACAGTGCGGCTGGGTAAATCCACCACGCAGGAGCAACTTCTCGACAAGGTGCGTGAGTTGAATTCCGATGCGGGTGTTGATGGCTTCATTGTGCAGTTGCCGCTACCGCCACACATCGACGAGGTAGCCGTGACGCTCGCCATCGATCCGCGCAAGGATGTAGATGGCTTTCATCCCGTCAATTTTGGGCGTATGGCGCAGGGGCTCGAAGCCTATTTGCCAGCCACTCCCTACGGTATCCTCCAGCTGCTCGAGCGCTATGACATCGAGACTTCGGGCCAGCATGCGGTGGTATTGGGTAGGTCGAATATCGTTGGTACACCGCTGAGCATTTTGCTGAGTCGCAAAGCGAAGTTTGGCAACGCTACCGTCACGCTCTGTCATTCCCGCACCCGTGAGCTGCCGCAGGTGCTGCGTACTGCTGATATTTTGGTTGCTGCGATCGGCAGCGCTGAATACGTCACTGCGGATATGGTGAAGGAGGGAGCAGTTGTTATTGACGTCGGCATCAACCGTGTCGATGATCCTACACGTAAGCGTGGCTACCGTTTGGTGGGGGACGTAGATTTTGCTGGCGTCAAAGACAAGTGTGCTGCCATTACGCCCGTGCCGGGTGGGGTAGGGCCGATGACGGTGGTGAGTCTCATTCAAAACACCTTGCGTGCCGCACGTCATGATGTGTATGCAAAACAGCAGCGCTAGTGGCAAGGTCGGTAAAGTATAGCCTCAGTGTAGCTCCCTTGCAGCCGGAGACAGTGATCGCGCTGATCAGTGAGCTGCCTTTTAGCGGCTTCGAAGAGCAACTCGATCAGGTGGATGCTTATCTACCAATACATGATGACTCACCCGCGGTAGCGGCCGCGCTGCAGCAGGTGGCGGATCGATTTGCACTGCAGGTGCGGCGAGAGGTGCTGCCCGATGTCAACTATAATGCTGAGTGGGAAGCTTCGTACAAGGCTGTTGTTGTTGAAGATTTCGTCTGCATACGCGCGCCTTTTCATGCTCCTGCTGCGGATGTGAAGCACCAGTTGACGATTGTCCCGGAGATGTCGTTTGGCACCGGCCACCATGCTACCACCTATCTCATGGCTGCGTATTTGCGCGATTACTCGCCTTTCGGCAAAACGTGCTTTGACTTTGGCACCGGGACAGGAGTGCTTGCCATGCTCGCCAAACTCGAAGGCGCTACACATGTAGTAGCCACAGACATTGACGAGCGCTGTGTGAGAAGCACCCGTGAGAATGCGCTGCGCAACAGTATTAAATTAGATGAAGTACGACTTGGTACGGAGGATACATTGCCGGATGGTTCCTTTGACCTTATTCTCGCCAACATCAACCGCGCAGTGCTCGTTAAGGCCATGCCTCAGCTAGCTAGCCTGCTGACGCGTACAGGAAAATTGTACATCAGCGGCATACTTAGCAGTGATGCTGAACTAATTCACGATGTTGCCACACGTTCGGGATTACAGCACATCGAAACTCGCCAGCGTGGTGAGTGGCTGGCGTGTCGCTTTGGCTTAAACTACACTTAGTGTTGAGAAATATCTTGCTATCTACCTGCCTCACCCTAGTACTTGCTGGTGTGGCTTCCGCGCAACGCATAGACTCCTTTACCACTACCTCCATAGATCTTTTTATGGATGAGTTCGATGAGTTTATGAATGCTGGCAAGCGCTCGAGTGCGGCTGAGTTGACCAAAAATCTCGACCGCCGCATGTCGAGCTACACACCGGAGCAACAGCAACTCATCGCGCAGGTTGCAAGTAAAATGGTCGCCTCTGGTATGTCGGCAGCACCTTATTTCGAAGATTATCTGATGGCCATGGAGGTGGTGCCGAGTACGGGCGAAAAAGCAGTGAGTTTTACGGAGTGGCACGAGGCTTTACTTCAGCTGCTAAGCGAGCTCGACAACCGCAAATTTAAACCTTACGAAAACTTTCTCGACTTTTCTAAAGCTTTCTTTAGCGATGGTAGTTTGCGCACAGGAAGTGGACTCAGCTGGTTCGCTCGCTCGAATGGCTTTGATTTGAGCATTATTGAGGGTGAGCCGGTGGTGCGTTTTGATACTGTCAATCTAGTTGGGATTCGCCGTACTGATTCAATCGAGATCAATGCTACGCGCGGTGACTATTATCCGGCCACTAATGAATTTAGGGGAAAGGGAGGCCGCGTGTATTGGGATAGACTAGGTCTCACTGATGTTTATGTTTATCTCGACGAATATACTGTCGACGTCACCAGTAGCCTCTACTCCGCAGATTCGGTGAAGATGACATATCCTACTTACTTTGGTGATGAGCGCGTATTAGGCACATTTTCTGATAAGATTAGTAGTTCGAGTGGGGCGGATAACACTGGTTCTTACCCTCGCTTTACCTCTTATGCTTCCGTGCTTGAGCTTACCGATATTGGTGAAGGGCTTACCTACACTGGTGGCTTTCGCTTGCATGGTCTCAACGTGTATGGCGACAGCGAAACCGGAAGCCCTGCTACCGTCGAGTTACGCAATGAAGCGGATAAACTAATCTATCGCGGTATTGCAGATGCCTATATCATTCGTCGGGGTGAAAGAATCGTAGGAGATCAGGTGGAGGCAACCTTTTACCACGGGAGCGATAGTATCGTGCACCCTTCTGTGATATTTCGCTACGATATCCCTGAGCGACTTCTTACGCTCACGCGAGGAGAGCGAGCTGCTTCACGCAATCCCTTCTATAGTTCCCTGCAAGATGTAAATATTGATTCAGAGGAACTGAAAGTTTATGTAGAAAAAGATAGTGTTCTGTTTGGCGAGAAAAAATTAGCTGTCGCCAAAACAAGTGATGAGGTGGAAATCCAAAGCCTGCAGTACTTCTCTGCAGGTGATTATAATCGCTACCAAAACATCGCGACATACAATCCTATCGCCGTCATTAAAGCCGTCGCCGAACAAGAGGGGAGGGTGCTCGACGGATTGCACCTCGCGAAGAAAATCGACTCGCGTTTCAGCTTAGAAACAGTCCAAACCCTCTACTTCGATCTCGTCAAGGATGGCTTCATCAGCTACGACATTGAGACGAAAGAAGTCACCGTAAAAGATAAAGTATTTCACTTTGTTGAAGCTGCGCAGGGCAAAGTCGATTTTGATGCCATGCGTATACGCTCGACCACTCAGGAGACCAACGCAGCTTTTGATCTTCAGACTGGCTCGATGCTACTCAATGGCGTCAAGAACCTGGAGCTTAGCCGTAAGCAACGGGTCGCGATTGTGCCGCTGCAGGGACAGATGGTCATGCAAGCCAACCGCAACGTCGATTTCGACGGTCAGCTCATCGCGGGCTACGGCGTCTTCGAGGGTAAAGACATGCACTTCGAGTATGAGCCTTACCAGATCAAGCTAGATAGCGTTCGCTTTTTCGATTTATACGTGCCGGTAGAGGTTGAAGAAGGAGTCAAGGCGCCTGAGCCCGAAGGCCTCACCTCACGCATCGAGCACGTCGGAGGCACTGTCCTAATCGACGCCCCACAGAACAAGTCGGGTCGTGAGGATATCCCCGTGTTCCCGAGCTTGCAGAGTGAGCGAGCGAGCTTCGTCTATTATGATCTGCCCTCTACGCACGACACCGCCTATACGCGCGACAGCTTCTACTTTCAACTCGATCCATTCAGCTTTAACAGCCTAGATCGCTTCACAGCTGACGATGTGCGCTTTGAAGGTGAGATGCATACTTCCCTCATCTTTCCGCCTTACCGCGAGGACATCTACATCCGCGAAGAAGATAGGAGCCTCGGTCATGCTACCCAAACAGACGCTGCCGGCTGGCCCACTTACCAGGCAAAAGGGCTATTTACCGGAGTGCTCGATTTAAGCAACAAAGGCTACTACGGCGAGGGCACTATTGATTACCTCACCGCTACCGTAGCTGCCGAGGATTTTCTCTTCAAGCCTAAGCGTATGACAGCCACGGCAGAGAAATTCGAAATGGCTGAAGATCGCACTGGTTCGCCAAGCACTCCGCAGGCAAGTGGCGTCGATGTGGCTCTCGACTGGGTGCCCTACCGCGATAGCATGTACGTCCGCAGCGAAGAAGAACCCTTTAGAGTCTTTGCTGCCGAGGGGCATCAACTCGAAGGTCGACTCATCCTCACGCCGAGTGGTCTTAAAGGTCAGGGTGTACATGACTGGCCAGCTGCTACGTTGCGCTCCAAGCTTTTAAGTTATGGCCCTTATTCTGCCCAGAGTGATACGCTCTCGCTAGCCATAAAGACGGAAAGTGGAGACGCTATAGCCCTCGAAGCCGATAACCTCAACGGCCTCACCGACTTCGACGCCGGCCTCGGCAAGTATGGCGCCAACGACACTTTCCTCATTGTAGACTTGCCAGCCAACCTCTACCAGACCTCCATGAATGAGTTTGAGTGGCACATGGCAGAGCGAGAAATCACCTTCAAGAGTAGGCCTGATCTGCTCGGATCGTTTGTGAGTGCTGACCCCGAGCGCGACAGTCTCTTCTTCAGAGGAGCTACTGCACGCTACAATCTGGCTGGTTCGGCGCTAGAAATTGGTGGCGTGCCTTACATCGCCAGTGCAGATGCGCTAATCTATACTTCTGATGGTGAGATAACGATTGCCGAGGGAGGCAAGATGGGCCAGCTCACAAATGCACGCATTATCGCTGACACAATTACCCAGTATCACGTTATTGATAGCGCTACCGTCGATGTGCAAGGGCGAAAGGGATATACAGCACGAGGCTATTACCGCTACGATCTGGAGGGGCGCGAGCAGCGAGTACTTTTTGCTGAAGTAGTTGGTGAGCGCATCGGTAAAGGCTCGAGAGCTGAAAAAGCAGCGGTAACTC
Source organism: Saprospiraceae bacterium (assembly GCA_965213735.1). Lineage (GTDB taxonomy): Bacteria > Bacteroidota > Bacteroidia > Chitinophagales > Saprospiraceae > CALDTK01. The sequence goes on along the minus strand of CBDCAB010000006.1, from coordinate 1,333,193 downwards.
GCGCAAGTGGCGAGGTAGGCGAGGCAGATAATTTCTACATCGACGACCGCACCAACTTCAAGGGTATTATTAGCCTCGATGCTAGCCGTCAGCCCCTCGGCTTTGATGGCTACGCGCGTGTCGATGCGCCGGGGATACCCTCCACGCGCTGGTTTAGCCTCACCACCCTTGGAGATAAGGATAATTTGCTGATCCCTTACGACCTGCCGCGCGCACCAGAAGGGGACGATCTGCACACGGGCATTTTCCTGAGTCGCGATGCGCTGGAGGCCTACCCGCTGCTGTTTATGCCGACGCATACTGGTCAGGATCGTCACCTCATCGATTTGAGTGAAGGCCTGCTGGATTACCGGCCCAAGGACAAGCAGTTTGTGGTGGGAGACAGCTTGCGCGTGGTAGCAGGTGCAAAGAAAGGTTCGATCATGACCATTAATGAAGCTACAGGCGCTGTAGAGGCTAGTGGTCCGCTTGCGCTCGGCAACGAACTCGACTACATCAGCATGCGGGCTGCGGGTAGCGTCAGCTCCAGCTTTGAAGATCCTCCTGGCAGTCAGCAGCATGGCGATCTTACCACCACGGCCTTGCTGTCGATTGACTTGATCATCCCGGACAAACTGCTCAACCTTGTTGCAGCGGATATTCAGGCTACAGGTTTTGATGCGCCTGATGTCAATTATGGTCCAAAAGCTGCGTTTTTGCAGGATGCGCTGAGCAACTGGCTCGAGAAGCCTTCCGACACTTCGGCTGTAGTTGCTGCACGAGGAGGAACTTTTGTTTTGCCGAAAGGAGAAACAGAACACTCCTTCATCTTTCCAGCCGTAGAACTCATTTACAACGGCGAGTACCAGAGCTTCGTGAGTGCGGGCGATAAACTCGATGTGGCTTACATCAATGGCACTGGTATTCACAAGCGCATTACCGGCTATATGGAGATTAAAATGCCGGGCAGTGGCGATGATCGACTCTACCTCTACCTCAAGTCACCCGGCGAGAGTTGGTACTTTTTTGGCTTTAAACAAGGGATTCTCAACGTCGCCTCCAGCAGTCCACGCTTCATGGAAAGTCTCGAAGGCATGAAGTCTAAAGAGCTGGTCGAAAAGATGGATGATGGCGAGCTCTATGAGATTGCACCCGTAAATGCTGGCACGGCCAATTCCTTTGTCAATCGGGTGAAAGAAGCCCAGTAGCCGATTCCGGTACAATTTTGGACACGCTACCTCTGGTAGTTTCTCGTTTCGTCGAACCTCACACCCCCGGCGCCGAGAAGCTCTAATCCAGAGCTATGCGCGCATCCAACCCCTTTTTGCTGTTCGTCCTCCTTGCCTGCACGGCAGCGATGGAGGCGACAGCTCAGCAGTTTCAGGCCAATTGGCGCCCCGGCAACGGCAGGCCCGACAACCTCATCGTGTGCGGCGATAGCGATGAAGGCGTTTATCGCGTGTCGCTGGGCACCTCCCAGCCGCAAGCACGCAACATTCAGGTGACAGTGCAGCTGTTTGAAGGCATTCGCTTCGCCGGGTTTAATGCTGCCAATTCGAGCCCAGGGGTAAGCGTCATTGATGCCTCCGACCCGACGCGACCGGTGATTGGGCTGCCCAATTTGGTACCTACTGCTTCTGGTCGATCAGCTGATTTTGCGCTGATTCTGGAGGCCCGCTGCGACATACTCGATACGCTCAACAACCACGACGACATGGGCGGGAGCAACCCCATCCAGGTCTTTGATCGCCTCAGCATTCGCTATACAGATATTAGCTCCAACACCCGCACCGAACTAAAAAATATTGATCCTTATGCGGCTGCTATTGCTGCACCCATATTTTCTATTGTAGATAATGTTCCCGGTGCTCCTTTTCGGGCTGGCGACCAAGTGACGCGAATTGATACCATCTCAAATGGCTCGGTGCGCGGCTATGCAGATACGGTGGTGTACCAGGTGACGCAAGGTAGAGATGCCAGCCTACAGGCTATACGGGTAAATGGAGTGGCTAAGGCTTTCGCCAAAACCCCAAACGCTGCCGGTGACACCATCATCACCATTACCCTCGCGGGTGCGGACTTTGCTGGCAATCTCGTAGGCGGAGCAGTCGGGAACAGCAATACCCGCTTTGATCCTAATGAAAGCCTGGTAATTGAAGAAGACCTAGTGATCTTGAGTTGTGGTCCTAATCGACTAGCGCAACACCGCGTATTATTTGGCTGCGATCAACAGGTATGCTGGGATGTGCCCAACATCAGCGAGCTCATGATTGGCAGCGGCCAGCCCGAGTTGGAAATACTGCGTGGCTCGCCCTTTCCTGATACAGATGTGGGCTACTGCAAGCCCGGCGAACTCACCGTGTACGTGCGCAACGTTGGTCGCGAAACCGATCCAACCTTTGGCGAGGCCCGCAACATAGCTGTCAGCGCAGTCTTCAGCGAATTTGGAGCTAGTCTCGCAGCGGGAGGATATGTCATTACTCAACTCGATGTAGCGGGTGTGCCGATTCCGAATGTGGCATTTTCGCAGCGGCTCGACACGCTGAGCGGCTTCCAAACTGATCCTGATGGGCCTCGTGGACTTCAAGACTTGGATGGCGATGGCTACTTCGATGACCTCGCAGTGCTGGATTCGTTTGCACTAAAGATTTACTACGAGCTGGATTGTGCAATACTCGACGACGATGAGCTCGACGAGAATTGCGCCAACGATGCTTTTACGACGATGCAGGTATTTGCCTATTTTAATAATGCCTGTGGTACGCTGCTAAATGGTCGCGACATCAACCTGTACTCTCCACAAAACGTACAAGACGATTTCGAGGAATTTACTCAGCCAGATGCCTTCGCTGAGGGCGATCCGTTTCAGATAGAGCTGGAGTTTGGGCGCCTGGTGTTTCGTTTTGACGAAAGTAGCTGCACCTCGCCTGAAATGCGAGTCTACGTTGATCTGCCTGCAGGTGTCACTGTCGATGCCGGTAGCAGCGCCCTCTCACGTGGTGGCGGTGCAGGCATGCCACTACTCAGCCTAACGCAGACGGGGCAAGTAGCTACCATGACTTTTGATCCATCAGGCGAATCACACCTGACCGGGGTGTATAACCTGGTGGTGGGCATGAGTGCTGATTGCTCGGCCCCACTCGGCGAAACCAACTTCAACACGCGCGTAGGCTACTACTGTGCCGACTGTGACTGCGAGCACACCTGGATATGTGAGGACATTGTAGGGCCTTGGATTCACAAGACAGCGCCGCCCTGCCCGCTAGCGAGCCTGTATCCATGTCCGCAGGGCGTGCAAGGCACGAGTTTTAGCATCAATCGCACTACAATAGGCTTTAGCACTCCTAGTTTTACAACACCCATCGCTGCGGCTAATGTGAATCGCAAAGTGGCTATCCCAGCCGATAGTGTGGAGATCGTTATTGATGGCACTGTAGGAGATAATGTGGTGACCGATAGCCTCGGCATCATCCTGCACTACTTCACGCCTAATGAGCAACTCGACACGGCAGGGCTTTTTCTGCTTGGCGGAGGGGTGCTGGAGTGGAAGGATGGAGCTACGTGGCGCAGCTGCCCCATAGCACCAACTGCACACACCATTGAAAACGACACTACCGAAACCTGGCAGCGCTTCGATTTGAGCCAGTGTCTGATTAGTAACGGGTGGTCGATCAGGCCTGGAGATAGCATCAAGTTTGTGGGGCACTTCGAGATCAACCCACTCGGCCCGATCCTCGACTCCTACGAATTTGTGGAGGACTTGCGCGGTGGCTTCTACGCAACCGACGGCGGCACCGAGACCCAGTGCGACCAGTTTGGTGAAACCTTCCGGGTAGGCAAACCCTTCACGACTTTTGCGGTGCCGAGCAATGGTGAATTTCCGAAAGGCTGTGATCCGGCCATGCTCGACTTTCGCCTCAGCAGCGTGAATCGAGGCTATGTGGAAGAGTTTGGGCAAGAATTTCGTCGCGCAGCTCGCCTCGACAGCATTGTGCTCGACTTCGACACGACTATTCTTTCTGCATTCGATGATGTGCAGATAGAACTGCAGGTGGCGGGTCATCCCACTCAGGGCAACACCTTCTACTCCGTGCCACCGCTGAGCGACTTTCCTGATGGGCGCTATGTGCTCCAGCTCGATACGCTCGACTATTCGGCAGAATTGGTGACGAATTATCCATTTCTCTACAACCTGCGGGTGCACCTCACGCCCAACTGTAGCTCGATCAGGGGAAGTGACAACAACGACGAGTTCTATCCGATACAAGCTACGCCGCATTACCGCGACCGCTACTATGCGATAGACATCGGCAATGGCAGCCGCGTGCTGACGGTGACGGATGAGTACCCTTTCGTGATGTCGTATAGCCAACCCGCTTCGCTCGATCTGACGGTGACTAGTCCCGTCTTTCAGCGCATCACGACCGATAGTGGCTTCGTGGAGCTCGAGATTTGCAATACCTCACCTTTGAGTAGAGCAGCGCGTACGTGGTTGACTTTTAATGATACTACCACGCTAAGCATCGAGGAGGCGCTCAATATCGACGATCCGAATAATCCGATAAGCATACCCATTGAGGCCTATGCCGGTGGTCACTTCATCAACATGGAGCCACTCGAGCGGGTGAATGGCGTCAACATCAGCACGCAAGTTTGCAACTTCATCAGACTCAAAGTGCGCACGGTTGGCTGCGGCATCAACGGGGTTAGCTTTACTACCGGCTGGGATTGTGAAGCCACAGTACCTGTAGGCTGGACGCCTAGCGCTGCCACCGACTGCATCGACGATATTGGCCTTGCTCGCTTCGAACCCATCGCGCCATTTCTGGAGGCCGACCTCATCCGCGAGCCGAGTGCCCCAGTGGATTTGTGTGCGCCGGTGGTGATGGAGTTTCAAGTTAACAATGCTCAGCCTGGTACGGCCTACGATGTGTTATCGCGCTTCTACGTGCCACCGGGATTGGAGTATATACCAGGATCGGTCATGGTAGAATATCCTGCCGATGCATCTGCCGACAACTTTGTGTCTACCGTTAGCGATTTCGTTGCAGTAGACACCAGCATTCGCGGGTTTGGCTGGGAGCTGCCTGATTTGGATGCCATCTCGCCCTACCTCGGCGCCAATGGGTTGATGGGTTTTGACGCAAGTAATCCCAACGACTCCAACCGCTTCGTGCTGCGGGTTGAGTTTGCGACCAACTGTGACTACCGCTCGGGTAGCCTCGTATTTTTCGAAACTGAGGGCAGCGAAGCCTGTGGCGACCGCACCAATTTGGCTGTTGCTGAGAGTGCTGCGCTTCAAATTACAGGAACTCAACCAGATGGAAGCCACGCCTACGCAGTTGGCTTTGAGCCAGCCATGCGCATCTCGATTGTGCAGCCTGTTAGCACCCTGGAAGTCTTTGCCACCAATGTAGGTACGGACCCCACAGATGCCGATGATGTACTCCAGGTAACGCTACCGGCCGGGTACACGTATGAGCCAGCGAGCGCAGTGGGCACAGTACCAAATGGCTACCTCCCAGGTGAGCCAATAGTGACACAACTCGGCACGGTGACGCAATTGGAGTGGCCGCTGCCGCTAAATATGCTGCCAAACGAAACTGCACGCATACAGTTTGACTTACGCGCTGCATCGGCCAGCTGTGGAGACGTGGCAGATGCAGGTCTGGCGGCCATCCGCTACATCGACGCAGCTTGTGTGACTTCTGGCACTGACTGCCGCATCGCCACCGACGTGACTCAAGGTGGAGCAGTGCTGCACCAACTCCCCATCGGAGAAGTGTTTGCTGCGCGCGTGCTTATTAATGAAGCTGATTGTGAAAGTGCCACTACAGAAGTTGTACGACTAGAAGTTGCCCTCGATGCTGGTGGCTTCACACTGACGGGCAATGGCCTGCAGGTGGCGCTTTACCACGATGTGAATGGCGATCAGCAAACTGGGCCTGGCGATGTGCTGCTCGACCAGCAAAGCCTCACTACCACAGCGGGTGATGCAGGTGTGGTGTACAGTTTTGGCGGAAGCCTCAACCGCAATGTGCTTAATGGCCTGCTGCTACGAATAGATTCTATCGGTCAGCCTATTTGTGCTCCTCAAGATATCGTGCTCGATCTCCCTCGCCTCGATAATGCCGGCGCGCAGGATACCTACCAACTCTGTGTAAGCGATAACCCGACGCTGAGCCTGGGCGACCTCAATTGTGCCGGCGCTACCGACCTTAGCTTTCAGTGGTCTGCCGAGCCAGCAAGTATGGTGACTTTTCTCAGCGATGCCACCAGCGCCACACCTCAGCTCACGCTGCCCAATCCCTACACTGGAGCGGATACGGTGCGCTACATTCTGATGACCAATCGCCTCGGCCTCGGCATCACACGCGATACAGCTGTACTCATTGTGGGTGCTGGTGTAGTGCTGGCTCAAGGCCCCACGGAGATTATAAACAACGGTGATCAGGTAGTCCTGACGCCGAACATCCTGCAAGGTGCGGCGCCATTCAGCTACTTGTGGCAACCTGCTACAGGACTGAGTTCTGCAACGGACGCGCAGCCGATTGCGAGTCCGCAATCCGATCAGCTTTATCAGCTCACAATCACAGACCGCTTTGGGTGCAGCGACCAGACCACGCATCTCGTTCGCGTTCGCAATCCGATTAATCCTAATGTTACGCCGCTCGATACAGTCATTTGCCCAGATGCGACATTGACGCTGGTAGCGAGTGGTGGTGCTGACATTCAATGGGTGGCGGCTGCGACCAATCCTACGCCAGGTGGCTTGAGTACCACAACGGGCTCGCCAGTGGTGTTCTCCTCGCAGGGTGCTACTGGGGAGTACAACTTTGAGGTGACGATAAGCGATCCTGCTTTTCCGGGATATGATTCGACGTTGCAAGTACGTATTGTCGTCGACGCTGCTGCTGCCTGTAGTACCGCCTGTACGCTGCCGACGCTCCTCAGCGAGTTCACCACCAGCACTCCATGTGGTGGGGCTACGGGAAGTGTCGCGCTTAGCTACAGTGGTGAATTGAGCAACTTCAACACCGCTTGGTTACATGCTGATGGGGATACGCTTGCGCAAAACACCTCCGCACTCGGGAATCTGCCTGCTGGTGTGTACCAATTTGTGGCTGTTAATGTCAGCGACTCCGGCTGTGCTTTTGAGCGCTCGAGTTATGTGAGCAGTGAGGAAGGTCCTTTTGCAGCTGTCGCCAAAACTCCGAGCGACTGTGGTGCGGCAAATGGAACGGCAACGCTCACGCCAGCTTCTCTCAATTATCTATGGCCAGATGGAGTACAAACTGCTACACGTAGCGACCTAGCCGCCGGAGACTACCGGGTTGCGGTTTCTGATCCTGCTGCGCCAAACTGTGTGCGCTATCAGCTGATCAGGATTGATGCCGCTCCTGGTCTTGTGGTTGACTTCACCATCAACGCGCTACCTACCTGTGGTTCCTTGGACGGCTCGGTGACGCTGACTGTCGCGGGCGGTTCGGGCAACTACGACTACGACTGGAGTGTCAACACGGCAACCAATACTAACCTTGCCGCTGGCAGCTACAGGGTGACGGTCACTGATCGGGACTCGGGCTGTACCGGCAGCATCAGCTTTGTGCTAGCGGATGACGTGCCCGCTGCTGTAGTAAACATTTTGGGTGGCGAAGGTGAAACATGTCCCGCTAGTGCAGATGGTAGCATCGACTTCACCGTGACATACGATGCCGCCTTTACAGGGCCAGCAGATACGCTCATTCTTTCTGCGGGTGGAGATACCGTTCGCAATGGCAATCTCAGCTCGGGCAGCTACTGCATCGTGATTCGCGATGGCAATGGCTGCGTGGCTGGCGGCAACTGCCTCGAGCTCATCGAGCCTGAAGCGATACTCGCAGATATCACCACAAGCGATGCATGCGGCGTAGCCGGTGGAGCCCTTAGCATCCAAATGCGTAGTGGCCGGGAGCCGATCAGCTATAGTTTGTCCAATGGTCTAACCTCCGACACCTCCTACTTCGGGGATTTGAGTGCAGGCTTCTACACGCTAACGGTCACAGATTCGGCCGCTTGTAGTGCGACGTATGGAATCAGCATTGGGCAGTGCGAGCCTTGCAATTACACGAGCGCTCCCGCGGATACGGTGCACTATCAAACTTCATGCACAGGTACAGCTGCTGTTTGTATTGGTGGCATCGCCAATCGCGCAGATGACATTCAAATCTTCACCAATGGTACGCGCTACCTCGGCGGCCTCGTGCCTTGCGACTATGCCCGTACGCGGATTACCTACCTCATCGGCGTGATCAACTACACCGTGCCCTTGGAGGCGCGCGTTCGGGTTGATGGCCAGCAGCATGTGCGCGTGGTGGCGAGTATTGCGGAGCTGACGCAATTTTTTGTCGACATCGATCCACAGGGTAACTGGGTCTACGACGCAGCCACGCAAACCCTCATCGGCGGTCAGCGCGATGGACGCTATTCCTCCCTCGAGTTGCAAAGGCAGGGAAGTCAGCTCGTGAATACGATCCCCTACAATGAGCGAATAGAGCCGTTTGGGCTGGCGATAGAGCTGAGTCCTGGTTTCTTCGAAGTAGTAGTGCGTGACACAGTAGCTGGCTGTTCAGATACACTGTATGTCGGCATTCACTGTGCGCCAACAGATACGCTGGTGCTCAATATTCCGGTGACGCTGACGGACACCTTCTGCGTATCGACGAGCGACCTGCCGGGCAATCTCGTGTCGCTGAACGACATCTGCCCAGACACCACCTATGCGAGTTACACCACGCTCAACGATACCTGCGTGACAGTGACTGGCAACGTCATTGGCAGCCAAACTGCCTGTATGGTGGCTTGCGATGATCTCGGGATTTGTGACACCACCTACGTAATTATCAACGTGCTGCCGAATAGCGCAGGCTTTGTGTGGCGGGATACCATTTTCGTTGACGAAGATGGCCAGCTTTGTTTGACTGCTGCCGATCTAAATCTGCCGCCCGGCGATATTAGCATTAGCAATACCTGTCCTGGCGCATCGGGTGCTCAAGTTGCTTTTGACCTAAGTTCGAGCGCGGATTGCGTCGATTATGCGGGACTGGCAGCAGGGGAGGAGACTGCCTGTCTAGAGGTTTGTGATTCTGCTGGCAACTGTGTTAGTGGCTCCCTCATCGTTACAGTTCTTCCCGCTGCTAAACTGTTGGTGTATCGGGAAATCTTCATCAATCAGACCGACAGTCTTTGTCTCGACACCGTCGCCAATCTCGTGTCGACCTCCATCTTTCGAACCGCGGAGGATCTTGTGGAAGCAAGCATCGATAGCCTCGCTCCATGCGTACGCTTTCGAGGCCTTACGCTAGGTCAAGACACGCTCGGCTACGAAGCGATACGCAGCGACGGCTCGAACCTGCAGGTCTGCATCATTATAGATGTGGTGCCCTTCGATGGCGAGCCGGCCGCGCAGCAAGACTTCACCTGCACCGAGCGCAATACCCCAATTCGAGTCAATGTCTTGGCCAACGATCAGGTATTTGGTGGTGTAGCGAGTTTTCAGATTGTTGAGCAGCCGAGCGTCGTGGATGGGTCGGTGCGCATCAACTCAGACAACACCATCACCTTTGAGCCAGCCGCCGATGTGTGTGCACGCGATGTGACCATGGTGTACGAGGTATGCAACCCCAACAGCTGCGACACGGCCACGGTGACTATCTGCATTGAGTGCGACGAGCTGACAATTTTCACCGCGGTAAGTCCGAACGGGGATGGCGTCAACGACGTGTTCTACATAGCAGAGATTGAAGAGTTTCCCGACAACGAACTGCGCATTTACAACCGCTGGGGCAATTTGGTGCACCAGGAGCGTGCCTACCTAAATACTTGGTACGGCACCTACAGAGGCGACCCACTGCCTGATGGCGCGTATTTCTACATTCTCACCGTCCGCAATGAAGGTCGCGAAACGAGCTACAACGGCTACTTGGAGTTGCTGCGCTAGTCGATGACTCCAAGTCGCTTACCAACCTTCTTGAACGCCTCGATCGCTCGGTCGAGGTGTTCACGCTGGTGAGCTGCGCTGAGTTGAACCCTGATGCGAGCTTTATCTTTTGGCACCACAGGGTAGAAAAATCCGACGACGTAGATGCCTTCTTCGAGTAGTTCGGCCGACATCTGTTGGCTAAGTTTGGCATCGTAGAGCATCACCGGCACTATGGGGTGCGAGCCTGGCAGGATGTCGAAACCGGCTGCGGTCATGCCATCGCGGAAGTAGCGGGTATTCTCTTCGAGTTTGTCACGCAGGCCGGTACTTGCTTCTAGTTTGTCGAGTACGGCCAGACTAGCGCCGACGATAGCTGGGGCAACAGTATTGCTGAACAGGTAGGGCCGGGAGCGCTGGCGCAATATTTCGACGATTTCTTTGCTGGCGGCAGTAAAGCCTCCGCTGGCACCGCCGAGGGCTTTGCCGAAGGTGCCGGTGATGATATCGATTTTGCCGTACACGCCGCAGTGCTCTGCGGTACCACGACCTGTCTTGCCAATGAATCCAGAGGAGTGACAGTCGTCGACCATCACCATTGCATCGTATTTTTCTGCCAGCGCGACGATCTTGTCGAGCTGCGCGATGTAGCCATCCATTGAAAACACGCCATCGGTAGCGATAATGCGGCGGCGAGCACCTTGTGCCTCTTGCAGCTTGGCTTCCAGATCGGCCATATTGTTGTTGGCATAGCGGTAGCGCGCTGCCTTACAGAGGCGTATGCCGTCGATGATGCTCGCGTGGTTGAGGCTGTCGCTGATGATCGCGTCTTCTGCACCGAGCAAAGGCTCGAACAAGCCTCCGTTGGCATCAAAAGCGGCGGCATAGAGAATGGCATCTTCCGTCCCGACAAACTTGGCGATACGGCTTTCCAATTCCTTGTGAATATCCTGGGTGCCACAGATAAAGCGGACGCTACTCAAGCCGAAGCCGTGGGAGTCAATGGCGTCTTTGGCAGCTTGTAGCACATCCGGATCGCTACTTAGTCCGAGGTAGTTGTTGGCGCAAAAGTTGAGCACCTCCCCCCCTTCACGGGTGGTAATGGCTGCCCCTTGAGGAGTAGTGATGACGCGTTCTTTTTTATAAAGTCCGGCGTCTTTAATTTCAGTTAGTTCCTCCTGGAGCGATGCGTTGGTGGCGTTCATGCGGTGTTGTTTTGGCGGAAGCGCAAGTTGCTAATCATATCGGCAACTGTATCAGCGAGCGTGTAACGTGGTTGCCAGTTCCAGACGTGCTGTGCGTAACTGCCGTCGAGGGCTTCTGGCCAAGTCTCAGCTATTGCCTGACGATGATCGGGGGCGTAGCGAATTTCGAAATTGGGTATTTCCTGCTGGATAGCCTGGGCTAGCTCTTGTGGGCTTACGCTAAAACCGTTCAAGTTGTAGCTGGTGGAGCGCCAACGAGCACGGCGTCCTCCCTGCTCACGAATCGGATCGACGTGACGCTCAGCAGGGGCAGGAAACTCAGCTAAACTCGCTCGCTCGGGCTCCATCACCTCCGTAATTCCACGCAGCACATCATCCATGTAGATCATCGGCAGCCGGGTACTCGCCTCGAGGAAACAGGTGAATGGCTCCTCGAGCACTGCCTTGTGAAAAATGTCGACTGCATAGTCGGTGGTGCCTCCACCTGGGAGGGTTTGGTAGCCGATAACCCCTGGCAAGCGCAAACAGCGCACATCCGTCCCGTCGCGCTGGGCACAGTAGTCAGCCCACATTTCTCCGGCTACTTTGCTCATGCCGTAGCTGGTGGTGGGGGTGAGCACCTGCGTCTCGTCGACGGTCTGAGGCAGCGGAGGACCATACACAGCGATGGAGCTGGGGAAGAAAATTTTGACTCCTGGCCAGGTGGGTGCCTGTTCGAGGACGTTGCGCCAGGCCTGCATGTTGATGTCCCAAGAGCGCCAGGGATTTGCTTCACCTTTTGCGCTAAGCACGGCTACGAGGTGATAGATGTGATTGAAGCTGTAGGAGCTGGCCAGTTGTGCCCAGGCAGCTGCATCGGTAGCATCGAGTGAGCGGTAGGCACAGGGAAGGCCTCGAACATCGACTGCTAGATCGGTGGCGAGGACGGCCTCAGCCCCGTGCAGCTTTACGAGTCGTTCGATGAGGACCCGACCAATTTGGCCGAGTGCACCTGTGACGAGAATTGTTTGTGTTGACATTATGGAGGGCACAAAGTAAGGAGTCGGCACAAGGCTGCTGAAGGGAGCTTATGCAGAATTGTCCACTGGAAAAGCAGGGATATGTGCGAGGGTTTCTACGCGCTGGTCTTCGTAGTGGAGGCGTAGTGCCAGAGCTGCCTGGCCGTTGACGGCAAGTGCGTAGGGTGCATGGTAGCTGCGATTGTAGTGCGCGAGTTGCTGCACGGCCGGCTGCAAGTTGTAGCCTGGAGCTTTGACTTCAACGAGCATAAAAGGCGAGGCCTGCCGCGTAAGCACCAGCAGGTCGAGTCGATCTTTGCTGCTGCCAACTTTGCGCTCTACCTGCATGAGGGCCAGCGGGTAGTGGTGAAGTCGGAGGTAGGCGATCAGTGCTTGCCGCACGAGTTCTTCGGGTTGTAGAGCCAACCATTGCTTGCGCACGGGACACCAAAGTTGATCGCGACCCTGATGTTGTCGGCGCGCTAAGTCATTGGTGTAGGGCAGCAGATCGAGTTGCACTCCGGCAAATATGCTGCTCCTAGAACTGCAGCTTTGCCTTGGCCTCTCGGTAGCGCGCCGCGAGGGTGACGATAGGATCGGCCTCTGGCTCGGGAAAATCGACAAGGACATCGAGGGTCAGCGCATCGATTGGATCAGTAGGTCGAGCAACCCGGATGAAGGCGCTTCTGCTGCTGAGGCCAGCGCTGAGGCATCGGCGATCGGCACCTGGATAGGCCACAGCTTGGAGTGCTGCCATAGCTTTGTCGCCGATCCACTCACCCTCCGTAGCTAGGTAAGCTTCCCGCATGCGCACCAGTACGAGCGAGTCGAGAAGAATATTTCCAGCAATGGCTACATCTGCACCAAGCCAGTGTCCTGCCCAGGGGAAGCAGTTGGTCCCCGTTTCGCCGGCTAGTTGCTGCTTTTCGTGGACTTGGGTCAACACGATGTACTGACGAAAACTCGGCTGCAGCGCTACGTCGGCTTTGAGGAGGCTGTCGAGGAGGGGTTTTGCCGAAAGGCGACGAGACAACAACTTATCACCTAATCGCTGATGCTCCGCCATGTACAGACTCTGCGTGTGAATCGCGCCCACGCCGGGGATGATGGAGGAGATAACGCGGGCGCCTCCTGCCACTACATTGGCATCGATGCAACTTGCACCAGCGCTCACGATTTCACCTGTTTGGCTGTCGTATGCGAGCAGGCTGAACGTATCCTGCGCCCGCATGAGCTGAGCAGACACTAGACAGATAAGTAGAAGGAGCCTCGAGATCACGGTCGTGAAAGTGCAAAACCGCGGCCAAATGAGCTTCTTGGCCTCGGTACCTTTGCGGCATGTCGGTATATGCAAAACGGGGGGTGAGTGCGGATAAGTCGGAGGTGCACGCGGCGATTAAGCACTTGGACAAGGGCCTTTTTCCCGGTGCGTTTTGCAAAATTCTGCCTGACTTCTCTACCGGCGATGAGGACTTTTGCTGCCTCATGCACGCCGATACTGCGGGCACGAAGACCAGTCTTGCCTACCTCTACTGGCGAGAAACGGGCGACCTGAGTGTTTGGGCCGGTATTGCCCAGGATGCCATTGTCATGAATGTCGATGACATGGCTTGTGTGGGCATGACTTCGGGCATAGCGCTAAGTAGTACGATTGGGCGAAATAAACATCTGATTCCGGGTGAAGTGTTAGCGACACTTATTCGTGCGACGAGTGACTTTGCTGATCGGATGCGTGATCATGGGGTAGAGATAATTCTTGCTGGCGGTGAAACTGCTGATGTAGGTGATATCGTGCGCACAATAGATGTTGGCTATACGGCCTATGGGCGCATGCGTCGCGATGCGGTAATTGATATTCATCCTCAGGTGGGTGATGTCGCGATTGGCTTTGCGAGTTATGGCCAATCTACTTATGAAGATGCTTATAATTCTGGTATCGGCAGCAACGGCCTTACAGGTGCTCGTCATGACCTTCTTCATCATGCTTACGCCAAAACCTATCCTGAAACATTTGATCCTAATACGGACGATGCGTATGTATATGCAGGTCCGGCGAAAGTGACCGACACCCTTGACATTCCAGGCGAGGGCAAACTCGAGATTGGTAAGTTACTGCTCAGTCCGACGAGAACTTATTTACCGCTGCTCCACACCATGGTGAAGACACTTGGTAAGCATATTCATGGTATTGTTCATAATACGGGTGGCGGTCAGAGCAAGGCGGCGAAGTTTCTCCGTGGCACACGCTTGGTGAAGGATACGCTGCTGCCGATGCCTCCGCTGTTCGCGTATATTAAGGAGTTGAATGATATGACGCTGCACGAGTTTTACCAGGTCTATAATTGTGGTACTCGCTTGGAGGTTTATTTAGCGGAGGAGCACGTTGATGAGGTATTGGCTATAGCGAAACGTTATGGTATTGATGCTCAGGTGATAGGGGGAATTGTGGAGGGGGAGAGTGGGGTGGAGGTGTGCACTGCTGCTGGAGAGAATTTGTGGTATGGCGCGTGACGCAGTTTAGGAGCAATCTTTAAACCTTAAACTTCGGATATCTGCGCCATAGCCACCATCTAAATCACCAATTCCAAGCCCATATCCACATACCCTTGAAAATCTCGATCCGAGGTGAGCAGCGGGATTCCCTCATCGATGCAGTAGCTGGCGATGATGGCGTCATTGGGTTTGCGGATGGTGATGCCGCGGCGGCGGAGGCCTCGATACCTTGCTGCTGACCTTAGCGCACGATCTACACCAAGCATTTCGCGTATATCGAGTTCCGTGAGATAGGCCACGATAGCGCGGCGTTTCTTATCATTATCGAAGCCACGCAAGACTTCGTGGACAATCACATCACCAAGAGCATATAGCTCTCCGCTAGCATTGTCCTCGAGGTACTGAGCAGCTGGCGTCATACGTTCGTGGAAGTAGTCTACCCAAACTGAAGTATCAACGATAATCATGCGCGCCGTCCGTCTCTATAATCATAGTCCGGATCCCATCCCCCATCCTTAACGATGCCTTTCAGCTCAAGAATCTTGAGCTGAGCCCGGCGACGCTTGAGTTCACGCAAGGCCACGTCTACGAGCTCACGTTTGGTTTTGATGCCTGTGTCTTCCATGAGCCACTCGACGAGCTCAGGATCCAGTTCGATGTTGGTTCGCATGTGTGTGAATTTGGTTCAATATACACCAAATTAACGAAGTTTGCCTGCTGCTGCGTATAGGGTTTTAGCGAAAGCGGACACCAAATTGGAAGATATTCGTGTATAGGAGGTGCGGTTTTACTAAGAAACGAGCGGCGGCTCAGACCAGCAACATCCACGCCGCCATGGCAACCATTGTTACGTCTTCCACGATGGTAACGGTACTCATCGGGAGGTTGAATACGTCGCCGAGACAGGCGCATTTAATCGCACGTTTGTCGAGCACCGAGCGAATGACGCCAACAGCCGAAACTCCGAGGACAACGATAGTTGCCACATTGGTCCAGACCGGGGCGATATTAGTGAGATAGGCGAGACCGAGACCAAGTTCCACGAAGGGATAGATGTTACCCCAGGCAGGTACGCGCTTAGCTATCTCATCGTACATCCGGTAGCTCTCCGCAAAGCCACTAACATTGAGCAGCTTGAAGAAACTGAACGTGATAAAGAAGCCGGCCATGAAGTGGCGCATCCAGAGACTTCCGTCAAAACCAGCCGGGTAGGGATACTGTGCAAGCAGCGTGACGAGCAGGATGAAGCCAACGACGGTGAGCAGGGGGCGGTAGGTGGTGAAGGAGGGAGAGCCTTCGGCGATGGAGCCTGCGGCGCTCGTGCCTCCGGCGGTTTTGCCTGCGGCGGTGGTGCCTGCGGCGCTGAGGGTGTAGCGCTCGCCGATAGCTTTGTTGAGATAGGTGTTGGCTGCGGGAATGGCCAGGTGGATCGTGGCCGTATCGGTGGCTTTATCGACGACAGCGCTGGCGACCTCGGGCAAGTCCTCGAGCGTAGCCTGCACGCGGGCCGCGCAACTGGTGCAGGTCATCCCTTCAACGCGGAAGGTGCGCGTTTGCAGCTGAGATGCTGTAGTTGTAGTGCTCATAGGTTGATTAGGTTGGTGAAATTAACGCGGTCCGCCTGAGTAGAGGTCGTCAGAAAACTCCGGAACTTCGCGACCCATGAGGGCTTGTTCGGACGTCACCTTTCCTTTGGTCTCGATGTCTCTAAGCAGCCATTCCATTTCGGCGATCTCGCGGCGCTGGGCGCGAATTATTTCTTTGGCGAGTTTGCGCACCCGAATATCGTCGATGTCGGCCCGCTCGCTGGTGAGCACGGCGATAGAGTGATGGGGAATCATGGAGCTCATCCACGATTCATCCTGCACGAACACTTGTGAGCGCTCGATGTACACCACGATTGCGAAGCCAATTGCAGCGAAGGCCAGCCAGGCGTAGTTAGTGCGCTTCTGTTTGTACATGCCCCACATAAAGCCCATCATCACGGGGATCATGCTCAGAATCATGAGGGTAGTCATGTAAAAGCGCATCTCGCTGAGGTAGATGTGGTCCCATATATAGGTGTGCAGGTACATGACGGCATACATCACCGCAAAGCTAGTGGCGAGCATGAGGGCGAATTTGGTGTAGGGGGAGGCGCCTTGATGGTCGTTCATTTGACTAATTTATCTGGAACAACCTCCGCTGTAGGTCCTCGATTTATCAGCTTTGGTTAAGTGTTTACCATGAGGCTGAACGTAGCGAACTTAGTGGTGAATTTGGTTTTTCCAAAAGTGAACCCAAACACAAACTCAAACACCAGTATCACGATGAAGAACTTTGAAGGAATCGACCAGAATGTCGCCAACTGCATCGACAATTGCAACGACTGCTACACTTCCTGCGTACTGTGCATTAGCCAACATCCCGGCAAAGAGATGATGGCCGAGTGCATCAAGGCCTGCCTCGATTGCATTGCCACTTGCCAAACCAGCGTCCACCTGATGAGTGCAGGAAGCTCTCTTCACAAGCAGGCTTGTGCCCTCAACGCTGACGCTTGCGAGCGCTGCTACAACGAGTGTAAGAACCATGACAACCCGTATTGCAAGCAATGCGCTGAGGCCTGCCGTAAGTGCATGGAGAGTTGCCGGGCAATGGCGGCTTGAGTCGTATGGTGATATGTTGGATTCTGATCGTCTAGTCTGGCGACGAAGCAGACAACAATATTAAACGCAACGACATTAATCACCTGAATGCGCATTGACCTGCTTCTACTAGCCTTACTGTTTTCGACGCTTGCCTTCACGCCATGCGCGGATATGCACGCCGAATCAGTTGCGGCCGAGGTAGGCCATTTCGACGATAACGCATCCGACGATCCCTGTGAGAATACGGATCACTGCACTCCTTTTTGCGTCTGCAGTTGCTGTGGTGCACTGTCTGTTCAGCTAGTAGCTCCCGTCCAGCTAGAGCTATACGTGTCGCTACCCAAACCGCGACAGCGAGCCATGTTTGAACCAAACATCATTGGTTCGAACTTCCCAGCCAAAGCTTGGCAACCTCCTAGAGCGTAATTGCATCTCGGTTGACCCTTGTGTCCCGTCTGAACTGCAATTGTCGGTTTTGCGCCGACCTCATCACACGCTAGCCAAACATGTTCGATACCCTCATCGCTTATTCCGTGCGGAATAAGCTCGTGGTCGGGATTTTTGTCATCGGCCTCATCGTCTGGGGGGTGTACTCCCTGCGGCAGATCCCCATCGACGCCGTCCCCGACATCACCAACAACCAAGTCCAGGTCATCACGACCACTCCGACACTCGCCACTCAGGAGGTCGAGCAGTTCGTGACGACCCCCATCGAGCTCGCGCTCCAGAACCTCCAGGACCTCGTCGAGATCCGCTCGATCTCTCGCTTCGGCCTGAGCGTCGTCACGGTCGTCTTTGAGGAGCGCACCGACCTCTACCTCGCGCGCCAGCTCGTAAGCGAGCACCTTAAGGAGGCCGTCGAGGCCATCCCCGAGGGGCTCGGGACGCCCGTTATGGCGCCGATCTCCACGGGGCTCGGCGAGATCTACCAGTACGTCGTGCGCCCAGCTGAGGGCTACGAGGAGGAGTACGACGCGACCGAGCTGCGGACCATCCAGGACTGGATCGTCCGGCGGCAGCTGTCCGGCATCGCGGGCGTCGTCGAGGTCAACACCATGGGCGGCTACCTCAAGCAGTACGAAGTGGCCGTCGACCCGTCGTTGCTGAAGAGCTACGGCGTCACCATCGGCGACGTATTCGGGGCCCTTCAGGCCAGCAACGAGAACACCGGCGGCGCCTACATCGAGAAGGGACCGCGGACCTACTACATCCGCACCGACGGCATCGTCGAGAGTCTAGAGGACATCCGCGCGATCGTGGTCGACGTGCGGGAGGGGCGCCCCATCACCGTGCGCGACGTGGCCGACGTGCGCTTCGGGCGGGCTCCCCGCTACGGCGCCCTCGTGCGTAACGGCGAGGAAGCCGTGGGCGGGCGCGTGCTCATGCTCAAGGGCGCCAACTCGGCCGCCGTCACCGAGCGCGTCAAGGAGCGCATCGAGCAGATCGAGCGCTCGCTGCCCGAGGGCGTCCTCATCGAGCCCTACCTCGTACGCGACAAACTCGTGAGCACGGCCATCGGGACGGTACAAACCAACCTGATCGAGGGCGGCCTCATCGTCGTGTTCATCCTCGTGTTGCTGCTCGGCAACTGGCGCGCGAGCCTCGTGGTGGCCAGCGTCATCCCGCTGGCGATGCTCTTCGCGATCTCGATGATGAACGTGCTCGGGATCTCGGCCAACCTCATGAGCCTCGGGGCCATTGACTTTGGGCTCATCGTCGACGGCGCCATCATCATTGTCGAGAGCGTGGTGCACCGGCTGCATACGGGTTTTGCCGGAAGGCGCCTAAATCAACAGCAGATGGACGAGGCCGTCACCGCGAGCGCCATCGAGATCCGCAGCTCAGCGGCCTTCGGGGAGATCATCATCCTCATCGTCTACCTCCCGATCCTGGCGCTCGTTGGGATCGAGGGCAAGATGTTCCGCCCGATGGCCCAGACGGTCATGCTCGCCATTGCCGGGGCACTCATCCTCTCGCTCACCTACGTGCCGGCAATGTCGGCGCTGTTCCTCTCGAAGAAGGTGACCGCCAAGCGCACTATCTCGGACAAAATCGTCGACGGCCTCTACCGCCTCTATGCGCCCCTCCTTCAGCTTTCGCTAAAACTCAAAACCCCAGTCGTTGCGGCAACCGCAGTGCTGTTCGCCGTGAGCATCTGGGCCTTCACCCACATGGGCGGGGAATTCATTCCGACCCTTGAGGAAGGCGACTTGGCCATGCAACAAATTATGCCCCCCGGCACCTCGCTGAGCCAGAACATCGCGATGACGAAGCTCGTCCAACGGCGCATCCTCGACAACGTGCCGGAGGTCCAGGAGATCGTCACGAACATCGGCTCGGCCGAGATCCCGACCGACCCGATGCCCGTCGAGATCGGGGACTACACCCTCGTCATGGCCCCGAAGGACGAGTGGGCTACGGCCACCACGCGGCAGGGGATGTTCGAGGTGCTGGAGGAGGCGGTGTCCATCTTCCCGGGCATTGGGCTGGAGTTTAGTCAGCCCATCCAGCTGCGCTTCAACGAGCTGATGACCGGCGCGAAGGCCGACATCGCGATCAAGCTCTACGGGGCCGACCTCGACCTCGCCTACGAGAAGGCCCGCGAGGCCGAGGCCATCATCCGCGAGATCGGGGGCGTCGGGACGGTCACCGTCGAGCAGACCGTCGGGATGCCGCAGGTAGTGGTCGACTTCGATCACGCGCGTATGGCGCAGTACGGGCTGCGCACCCGCGACGTCAACATGGTGGTAGGCGCGGCCTTCGCGGGGGCGGTGGCGGGGACCGTTTACGAGGGCGAGCGCCGCTACGACCTCACCGTCCGCCTGGACGACGAATCGCGGGGCGCCGTGAGCGACGTGGCCGATCTGTACGTGCCCCTGCCCACCGGTGGGCAGGTGCCGCTGCGCCAGGTGGCCGACGTGAGCCTCGTGGATGCCCCGATGCAGATCAGCCGCGAGAACACCAACCGCCGCATCGTCATCGGGGTCAACGTCGGCGACTCGGACGTCGAGACTCTCGTTACAGATATTCGTGCGGCCCTTGATGATCGTTTGGAGCTGCCCGCCGGCTACTACCTCACCTACGGCGGGCAGTTCGAGAACCTCCAGGCCGCCTCGGCACGCCTTGCGGTGGCCGTCCCGCTGGCCCTGGCCCTCATTTTTATCCTGCTGTACTTCACGTTCGGGAGCTTCCGGCAGGCCGCGCTCATCTTCGTAGCCATCCCGCTCTCGGCCATCGGGGGCATCTGGGCGCTCGAGCTACGGGGCCTGCCCTTCAGCATTTCGGCGGGCATCGGGTTTATCGCGCTGTTCGGGGTGGCCGTCCTCAACGGCATCGTCCTGATCGGCTACTTCAACCAGCTCAAGGCCAGCGGCTACGACGACATCCGTGCGCGAATTATCGAAGGCACGCGGGTGCGGCTGCGGCCGGTCATCATGACGGCCTCGGTGGCGTCGCTGGGCTTTTTGCCGATGGCGCTGTCGAGTTCGGGCGGGGCCGAGGTGCAGCGCCCGCTGGCTACTGTAGTTATTGGGGGGCTGATCACCGCTACTTTCCTCACGCTCGTCGTCCTGCCCATTCTCTACAGTTGGCTGGAGCAGTGGGACGAGCGGCGGGGCGGCTCTGGTGCAAATGGTGCGGCTTCCGCCAAAACCGCTGGCATAGCGGCCCTACTCCTTGTAGCGGTCTCTGGTTTATCCGAAAGGGGTACAGCGCAAAACCCAGCGGACGGCGACCTCCTCAACGCGGACGCGCCCCAGCTACAAACCCTCATGGACGCGGCCTTCGCCACCCACCCCGACATCGCCGCCAGCAGCGCCCGACTAGAGCGACTGCGCCAACTACGCGACCTGCCCTACCGGCCGGGGCGGACCTCGGTGTCCTACCAAGGCGAAGGGCTCTTCGCCGGCATCGACGAGGAGATGAACCAGCTGCGCGTCGTGCAGGCCTTTCCCTCGCCAGCGATCACGCGCGCGGCTAACCGTCGCCAAGAAGCGCTGCTGGGGGTGGGGCTCACCGAGGACGCGATCGTGCGCGGGGAGCTGCGCCTGGCCGTGCGGGAGCTCTACTACCGACTCCAGGGCGCCGAGGCGCGCGAGCGAGCCCTCCGTGACATCGTAACGGCCTACGAAGAGTTTTTAGACGTGGCGCGCGCCCGCGTGGCCACCGGCGCCACGAGCCGCCTGGAGCTCGTATCGCTCTCGGCGGAGGCCGATGCCTACGGACTGCGCCTGTCGCAAGCGCGCGTGACGACGGCGAGCCTACGGGAGCGGCTCGGTAACTACGTGGGTGCGGTGCCCGAGACAGTGGACACGCTGCGTACAGTGCCGGTGCCGGTGCGCGTCGACACGGTACCCGCGGGGCTGGCCTATCGCAGAGCTCAGGCGGAGGTGGCGCGCCGGGAGACCGAAATAGACGTAGTGCGCACGCAGCGGGCGCCGACTTTCCAAGCGGGCTACGGGGCGCAGTACTTCACCGACGGCGGTCTGGCGACAGGTCTGCAGGCGGGCGTGACCCTGTCGCTCTTTAATGCGGCCAACCGCCGCCGCGAGGCCGACCGCCGGGTCGGGGTCGAAGTAGCTACGCGGGAGTTGACCGCCGCCGAGCGCCGCTACGCCATCGAGCAGGCGGCCGTCCGGGGCGAGCTGGCCGAGGCCGAGACCGCCGTCGAGGGATACGTCCGGCGCCTCGCCGAGATCCACCCCGAACTCCTCCGCCTCACGCGCCTGCGCTACCTGGCCGGCGAGCTGAGCTACCTAGCCGTCGTAGACGCGCTCGAGCGCTACGGCGACGACCGGCTCGCCTATTTAAAAGCGATGGCCGAGTACAACCTTGCCGCAGCTCGCCTGCGCTACCTCCTCGACCAATAAGTCTCATGCATATGAAAACGATGAAGATCATAACAACGGCCACCGGCTGGTTACTCCTATTAGTTACGCGGCTGCTGCTAGGCTGTGGCCCGGACGACGGACTCGGCGGCGACGGGCACGATCACGACGGCCGGACTGCAGAGCCCACCCGCATTGTGGGCGCGGAGGAGATCATCTTTGGGGACGCAGCTGTAGCGGACGGCCACAACGGCGATGGCGACGACCACGACGATTACGGCGATCACGGCGATGAGGAAGCAGGCATCCACCTCTCCCGAGAGCAAATGCAGGCCGTTGGCGTAGGCTTCGGCATGCCGCGCGAGATTCAGCTCAACGACGTCGTCCGCACCACCGGCACCCTCGACCTCCCGCCCAACGCCTATGAGGCAGTGACGGCACCGTCGGCAGGCTTCATACGGGAGAGCCGCAAGGTGGTGGAGGGGGAGCTCCTGCGCCGCGGGACCCGCGTGGCCTACCTCGAGAATCCGGAGTTCATCGAACACCAGCGCGCCTACCTCGAGGCCGCCGCCGAGCTGACGTTCCTCCGCCAGGAACTCCAACGGCAGGAGGAGTTGCTGGCCGCGGAGGCTGGCGTACTCAAGGACGTCCAGCGGCTCCGTTCGGAAGTAGCCGCAAAGGCGGCCAACGTCGAGGGGCTAAGCCGGCGCCTGGCCTACATCGGGATCGCCACCGATGGACTCACGCCCGCCGGCATCACCTCGCGCGTCCCGCTGACGCTCGCGCGCTCGGGCGTGGTGACGGAGGTGTCCTTACGCGACGGCATGTACGTCACCCCGGAGACGGCGCTGCTCGAGCTCATCGACCCGGAGCACTTCCACATCGAACTCACGGTGTTCGAGCGCGACCTCGGCCTCGTGGAGGTGGGCCAGCGCCTGACCTATCAAGTCCCCTCGCTCGGGGACGAGGTCTACGAGGCCGAGGTCCAGGTGATCGGGCGAAGCTTCGACGCCGACAACAAGACCGTCCTCGTGCACGCACACCCCATCGGCGAGGAGCCGGCCTTCACGCGGGGGCTCTTCGTCGAGGCCCGCATCGGGCTCTCCGACGAGCGCGCGGAGGCCCTACCGGAGGAGGCCGTCTTCGACGACGGGGAACTCTCCTACGTCTTCGTCGGCCGGGACGACCCCGGGGCCGCCGAAGTCGAGTTCGAGCGCGTGCGCGTGCGCGCCGGCGCCACCGAGGGCGGCTACACGGCCGTCACCTTCATCGACGAGGTGCCCGCGGGCATGCGCGTCGTGACCGAGGGCGCCTACTTCGTCTACGGACAAAGCCAGGCGGGGGCGCTGGAGCACGATCACTAGAACCCATTCGCCTACCTGCCCCCCCCACTATCGACCGCCTAACCTGTGCCCATGCAAAAGCAACGACTCGACCTCCCCGTCCTCCTGCCGGAAGTACCTGATGCGCGCGATGCGTGCGTCACGCGCCTCCTCGACGCCCTCAACGCCGAGACCGGCATCGACGAGGCCCATCTCGACGGCGCCGATCCGCCGCAGGTGTGTATCCACTACGACCCCGACCAGGTGAGCCTCCGGAAGGTCGAGTCGCTGGCCCGCCGCGCCGGCGCCGAGATCACGGAGCGCTACCGACACGTCCTCCTCGACGTGACCGGCATTCGCCACCAGCGCCACGCCCGGCAGACGGGCGAGCAGATCGCGCGGACCGAGGGGATCACCGAGGCCGTCGTCTCGGGGGCGGGCGTGGCGCGGGTCGAGTACGACGCCCAGCGCATCGACGAGGCGGGTGTCCTGGCCGCGGTAGACGCTACCGACCTGCGGCGCGTATCGGCCACGCCGTCACCCGCGGCGGACGACGAGCACGCCGGGCACGATCACGCCCCAGGCGCCGGTCACGACCATGCGCACGGCGGTTTCCTTGGACAGAACACCGAGCTCTACTTCGCCATCGCGAGCGGCGTGTTCTGGCTTACCGGTCTCGTACTCGATTTGACGGGTTTTGGCGAAAGCCTGACTACCGTCCTGTACGTCATCGCCATCCTGTTGGGGGGATATTTCATCCTCATTGAGGCCATCGAGACGATTCGGCAGGGCAAATTCGAGATCGACTTCCTCATGCTCGTGGCTGCTGCTGGGGCTTGCGCGCTCGGGGAGTTCCAGGAGGCGGCGCTGCTGCTGTTCCTGTTTAGCATCGGGCACGCACTCGAGAACTACGCGATGGGCCGGGCGCGCAAGTCCATCGCGGCGCTCTCCGACTTGGCGCCCCCGACGGCGCTCGTGAAGCGCGGCGGCGACACGGTCGAGGTGGGTGTCGGGGAACTGCGGCTCGGCGACGTCATCGTGGTGCGACCCAACTCCAAGATCGCCGCCGACGGCGTGGTGGTCTCGGGTAGTTCGGCCGTCAATCAGGCCCCCATCACCGGCGAGAGCGTCCCGGTGGACAAGGAGCCCGTCGGCAAACCTGGGGCGGAGCTTGAATTGGGTAGCCTTTCGGCAAAACACCGGGCATTCGCAGGCACCATCAACGGGAGCTCCCCGCTGGAGATCCGCGTGCTCAAACTGGCCAAGGACTCGACGCTCTCGCGGCTCGTGACCCTCGTCAAGGAGGCCGAGACGCAAGCCTCGCCGACGCAGCAGCTCACTGATAAGTTTGAGCGCTACTTCGTGCCGGCGGTCATCGGGCTTGTGGTGCTGTTGCTGTTTGTCTTCCTCGTGATCGACGAGCCGTTCTCGGCGAGCTTCTACCGCGCGATGGCGGTCTTGGTGGCGGCCTCGCCGTGTGCGCTGGCCATCTCGACGCCCTCGGCCGTGCTGGCGGGTGTGGCGCGGGCGGCGCGCTCGGGTGTGCTGATCAAGGGCGGACGCCCGCTCGAGGACTTGGGCGGAATCACGGCCATTGCCTTCGATAAGACCGGCACCCTCACCGAAGGACACCCCCGGCTCACAGACGTTCTGCCGGCCCCCGGCGTGGACGAGACGGAATTACTGCGCCTTGCCATCGCCGTCGAGGAGCTCAGCGACCACCCCCTGGCGAAGGCCATCGTCGAGGGCGGCAAGGCGCGACTCGGCAACGCGACACTCCCCAAGGCCTCCGGGCTTGAGGCCCTCACGGCCCGCGGCATCCGCGCTCACGTGGACGGCCTAACCGTGCACATCGGTAACCGACGTCTGATGCGGGAGGTGACGGGCGCGGAGGTCCCGACCGAAGTCGACGAGCAGATGGCCCAGCTGGAGACGCAGGGCAGCACAGCGATGCTCGCTCACGCCGGCGACCGCTACCTCGGGATCATCGCCGTACGCGATGTGGCCCGCGCGGAGGCCGCCGCTACGCTACGGGCGCTCACCGCGGAGGGGATCGACGAGATGGTAATGCTCACGGGCGACAACCAGCTGGTGGCCAACGCCGTCGCCGCCGAGATCGGGATCACCGATCCGCAGGGGGGGCTCCTCCCGGAAGACAAGGTGAGCGCCATCGAACGATTACGCGAGCGCGAGGGCGGCGTGGCGATGATCGGGGACGGCGTCAACGACGCGCCCGCGCTCGCGAAGGCCACCGTCGGGATCGCCATGGGGGCCGCCGGCTCGGACGTCGCCCTCGAGACGGCCGACGTTGCGCTGATGGCCGACCGGCTAGACCGACTCCCCTTCGCCATTGGGTTGAGCCGCAAGGCCAAGTCGATCATCCGGCAAAACCTCATCATGAGTCTGGGGATGGTGGCCATCCTTATTCCCCTGACCCTGCTCGGGATCGCCGAGATCGGGCCGGCCGTCATCGCGCACGAAGGCTCGACCCTAGTGGTGGTGGCCAATGCGCTGCGGCTGCTGGCGTATAAGGACACAAGACAAAGCAGCGCCGAGTAAGATACGACCATCAGGAACGAAAGCAGACAAAACCCAGAACATGGAACAGGACAGAACCCAGCAGTTAAAGAAAGCGAGAAGGCTTCAGATCGTAAACGTCCTTTACGACATCGGCGAGGTCGTCGTCTCGCTGATCGCTGGCTTTGCGTCCGGGAGCGCCGCGCTCATCGGTTGGGGCCTCGACAGCGTCATCGAGGTCATTAGTGCCGCCACGCTCGGGTGGCGACTGCATGGCGAAATCGAAGGTATAGACGAAGAAAAAATTAAGCAACGCAAGAAAATTACGCTTTATGTTATTGCAGGTTCTTTTGCGCTGGTCTGCTTGTTTATCAGCTACGATTCAATCAGCAAACTTATCAACCGCGAGTCGCCCGATTGGAGTAAGCTCGGCATCAGTATCTTGCTAGTATCGCTGGTAGTCAATCCTACACTCATTCACTACAAGCGCAAGTACGGCAAGCAACTAGACAGTCCTGAACTGATGGCGGATGCTAAGGATACGTTCGTATGTCTTTACCAGACAATTGCAGTGTTGGCAGGCCTGCTTCTTGTACGCTGGCTAGACTGGTGGTGGGCTGATCCCATAGCTGCTTTGCTGATTGTGCCGTATGCTGCGAAAGAGGGCTGGGAGGCATATGGGAAGGCTCGCAAGGTTTAGATTGCATAGCTCTAACGAGTGTAGCAATATCGGTATTCCTGCTGCAAGCAGCGACCTGAGGGATACGGTAAGAGCTAGTCTGTTGCAGAGGACGTGAAGCTGAGCAGGGGGGGGTGTGTGTTTCGCTGATATTAGGCTACCTGTAGTACTGTAACAGAACTCTAAACGGAATGGAATAGCGAATACGTCAGGGGTGTCCACGTAGAGTCGTCAGCAAAGACGAAATCTTCGCAGTACCTTTGCATAACACTAAAGTCGAAATTTATGCGCGTGTACTGGCGTATGCCAATAGGCCTGCAGCGTCGTTACGAAGATGAGCTGCAATCGTACCGCAAAGCGTTTGAGCGCGATGAGCTTCAAGCAGCCTGGCGGTATTTGGAGCGAGCACATATTTTAGGCCAGCCATGGGCTGTAGAGCACTCAGAGGTACACTGGAAAATGCTGCGCTTTGGCTTTGCAATTAAAAGCTGGAAGGAGATACGCGGACAAATTCTGCGGCTTGTGTTTGGTGGGGTGAAATCGTTCGTAGGTAAAGTACCCACAGGCAATACCGGTGGTGCGAATGTGCCGCCGCTCCAAGTGATGGAGATTCCTGTAGATTTACGAGTGGCTATGCAGCCTTATGTATAGTACTGTCTTATTCTAGAGAAAAGCAAAGGAACAATATCTAAAGCATACATTATGAAGCTGTCGTATTTAAGGGACGGAATGTCTATAAAGTCGATAAGAGACTTTATCCTCGACGGCGGGCTGACGGCTAAGGATACAATAGTGCTAAATACGGAGAGTTTTGACCAACTCGTTTTGGAGCACCGAGCGACCTATGGTGAAAGCTTAGCAGTACCTTACTTATTACTAGGTGTACTGATCCAGGAGGATACGGACCGCCGTATTCCGACTGATAGAGTTGGCGTTATAATAAACGACTTAAATTCTGTACGACATGTTCCTGAAGATAGGAACTTAGAATTCTACGAAAACGAAGTGGCTTATAGATGCGGATGGTGCGGTAACATCGTAGATAACACCGGTGCCATCTTAGGAGGAAATCTGCGGCAGCGCAAGATCAAGTACATTGAGGAACATCCTAACCCAATAGTGCATCACGTTCATGGCGCTTGCTGTGCACACGAAGCCCGGGCCCATAAGTGACTTGATTCGGCTAGGTAAGGGAAGAAGGTGGCTATAACAATAAGTAGCTATTCTAAAGTTGCCTTACTCTTGAAATTATGCCAAAACCTTCCCCCGCAACTCTTCCATCAAACGCATCGTTTCTACCAGCGCTTTTACTATCCTTAAGTAATGACGAACATCATCATAGCTTAGCTTCCTATCGCGGCGATCTTTTAGCCACTTTTGCGCTGGCTGGTAACCCCCGATGTAGCACTCGTAAGCTGCCGACGGCACGCCAGCGAAGTACTGCTCGTCGCTAATGTACACCTTCCCGACGGTGGCGTCGTCATCGTCCGCTACCCAGCCGGGACTGCGTTTGGTGAGTTTGCGCGTGACCGTATTATCTCCCTTGCCGTGAAAGCTCACCAGCTTGTCATCGACAACGGGGTGCTCGAGCAGGTGAATGCGGCGCAGCTCCCCGCCAAGCTTTACGAGTCCCCAAAACTTCTGGACGTCATCGGGGTAGGGCACGCGGGGGAAGTCAATCTTGAGGAACTCGGCGTAGGTCTCGCGGTAGTCTGGGTCGTGGAGGACGGCGTAGATGTAGTCGAGAAGGTCTATTGGGGCGAAGGTGCAGGGGGTGTCTTCCTTTTCGGGGGTGAAGGTTAGGCCAACGCCTGCTGCTATTGTAGAAAGTATCTTTCTGTCGAAGTTTGGCTCACGCTTCAGGTTCTTCCGTTGCTCAGCCTGCCTAGATAAATCCAACGAATACTGCCACTTGCGGCTATATGTATAAATTGGAAAGAACTTGCAGTTATCAAATGGCGATATTCCATCCTTATCTACTAATTTATTAGCAACAAAATATGAGTTGTAGTTGCCTCTTCGGCTATTGCGAACTGCAAGTAATGATAGATTTTGCAGCAGCATGTGACCAGATGCCGGAGTTCGAGGTCTTCCCATAATGCCAGAAGAGTTCCCTGTGAATGGAGCGTAACGCATGTCAAAAGGACGGTAGGCTACCTGAACTGTTTGGAATCCACCTTCAATGTCACTTTTCGCCGCTGCAACGTTCCAACCTACGCTGTCCTTTAATCCATATAACGCCTTCACTTCGTCATCTTCCTTACATTTAAGGTCTGCAACTTTGGAGTTCAGTTCACTGGCGCTATGTGCGTAAACAAAATCATCACGCTTAGTTTGAATACCAGCGTTAGATACGTTGAATAAGTCGCTAATTTTGAACCCCTCTTTGTAATTAATTATACCCGTAAAATCTTTAGGGGTGAAAAAGTAATAGGGCTCTTGAGGCGATAAGAAAGCGAACTTGATCCCATTTATCGAACTATTGTCTAAAGCGCTGTACTTTTCTGCGCGGTCCCCATAAAGATCTACGTGATAGAGTGCGTTGGCTTTCGCTCGGACTCTGTGTTTGACAAAAATATTGATTGAAACGCCCTGCATGATATCAAAAACATTTTCGTCGACCGCTCCATCCTCGGCAGCCTCAAGTTTTCTTGAATTGCCATGAAGATCCATTATCCAGATTCTATCAAACGTATCTAGCAAAGACTTGCGCATAGATCTATGAGTAATTCCATCTATAAAGCTATTGTTTGAAATGTATACCAGTATCCCTTCGCCAGTGCGATGTATTAGCTCTTGACCCAATCGTATGAACTTAATATAATCATCGTCAAGATTTATCTTTCTTTCATTCAGGTTTTTTTTGTAATCTTCGATCAAAGATTGAATATACTTGCCCTTATTAGAACTTGAAACGGAGTACGGCGGATTGCCCATCACCACCATTACGGGCGTATCTCGCTTGATGGCGTTCGCTTCATTCGCTTCGCTACTCAGGAAGTTAGCAAACAGCGTCCCAGTATCCGGGTGGTCTTCCTCGAGCGCGTTGGTGAGGTAGACGTTGAAGCGTTTGCCCAGCTCCCGGGTGTAGCCCGTGTCTCGGAGCGTTAGGTCGAGCTTGAGGTGGGCCATCGCGTAGGAGGCCATTAGGAGCTCGAAGCCGTTGAGGCGGGGGATGAGGTGCTCCTCGACGTAGTCGGGCCAAGCCCCGGGCATCATCTCGAAGTTGCGCTCGAAGATGTACTTGATGGCCGTCGCGAGGAAAGTTCCCGTTCCGGTGGCCGGGTCGAGCACTTGCACCCGATGCACCTCCTCCTCGTACTCCCTCTCTTTGAGCTTGCTGCGCCGGTCGGCCGTGGCCTTAGTCGTGACTTTGCGCTTGACTTTGATCTTGGAGTTGTCCGCTAGGCCGTCCTTGAGCCCGAACTCACTCTTGAGCAGGTCGTCCACGGCGCGCACAATAAAGTCGACTACCGGCTGCGGCGTGTACCAGACGCCCCGCTGCTTGCGCAACTTCGGGTCGTACTCCGCGAGGAAGGTCTCATAGAAGTGCACCACGGGGTCTTCCTGCGCGGTGGCCTTCCCGTAACCCGTCATCAGGGACTTGACATCGGCTAGTAGGAAGATGTCGGCCAGGTTATTAACGGTTGGCTCAA
The DNA here is from genome assembly GCA_965213735.1 of Saprospiraceae bacterium. Classification (GTDB taxonomy): domain Bacteria; phylum Bacteroidota; class Bacteroidia; order Chitinophagales; family Saprospiraceae; genus CALDTK01. Next base: position 1,302,933 of record CBDCAB010000006.1, on the reverse strand, counting down.
TGCGAGAATCGATATTAAAGCCGGCTACATAGCCGAAGAGCTGCCGTAAAAAGGGATTGGACTTAGGAATAAGATCGCCGGCTTCCTGCCGACTAAAGCTATCAAGAGACTCATCGTGAAGCCGCGCAGCGAACAGTCCGTAGGCCAGTGTTTGTGCGTATAGATCGCTAAACTGCTTGGAATCCAGATCGTGTAGCAGCACGCTTTTAAAGGAATCATACTGCCCACGTAAATCAGACCGATTGTCTACCTCAATGTCAGCCTCCACGGCGCGGTGAAGAATGTCTTGCAGGAGTCTTGCCTTGCCCGCCATTAAGTCTGCCAATCGCTTGGGACTTCGGATGGGCTCGCCCTGATAGGAACCAAAATCGCGGATCAAATTATCGAATCGATCGTACTCGTTCTCTTCGGGCAGTACCATAGATTTTAAATCTTCCTGAAGCTCTCCAATCGTCACCCTATGCACCAGTTTGCCCGACTGATAGAAATCAAATCGGAGGTAATCGGTGATTATCAAGTTGTCCAGACCCTTACGATACCGGTCAAACTGTTCGCTGTAGCTCTTGTCGTCGAGATCTTTAGTGATGTCTTTGGCCTCTATGTATCCAACGGCAACACCATTCGCGTTGCGAATTAGAAAATCGGGGTTGCCAACGCCCCGCACTTGGCTAGGCTCATTGACTACTGTATGTGTAGCTGGTAAGATCTGCTCTAATAATGCCTGCAAGTCTCCGCGGTATGCATGTTCGCGAGCGCGGCCTGTAGCTAAGCGGCTGTTGATTGCAGTGAGGTAGTTGGTTATAGTCACGACCTAATAGTACGCTATGCGAGCGGAACCCGGCGGCAATTTTTTCTCGTTGACTAGACCACTTTCCATCCCTTTACCAGCTTTCGCAAAATATTTACCACCACCCCCCCTCTTGCGAACCTCGCCACCAGTATGGTTTTATCGTAAGTGTAATCAAACACAAACTCAAACACCAAAATCACGATGAAGAACTTTGAAGGAATCGACCAGAAAGTGGCTGACTGCATTGATAATTGCAACGACTGCTACACTACCTGCGTACTGTGCATTAGCCAGCATCCTGGTAAAGAAATGATGGCTGAGTGCATCAAGACCTGCCTCGACTGCATTGCTACCTGCCAAACCAGCGTGCATCTGATGAGCTCAGGAAGTCCTTTACATAAGCAGGCCTGCGCCCTTAACGCCGATGCTTGCGAGCGCTGCTACAACGAGTGTAAGAATCATGATAACCCGTACTGCAAGCAATGCGCCGAGGCGTGTCGTAAGTGTATGGAAAGCTGCCGGGCAATGGCGGCGTAAGCACTCAAAATGCCCCTTCCCGAACTGCCTTGGCTTTGTGCTGAGCAGTTCGGAAGTTAGGCCGACTGCAAGCAAATCTTCTCGAGAGATCTAGCGGCAGGAGACTTCCCAGCCTTCGATGGTAGGCGGCATATTGTAGGTCGTATAACAAATAACCAACTATGAAGGCATCGACTCGGCACCTACTACTTTGGGGAGTAGCAGTATCAGCTGGCTACCTCTACACCTATTGGGCTGCACAACAGGCAGAATTTTCAAAGACTACTGTCTCACTGGTCTGGCTAGTATTGATGCTAGTTCCAGTAGCAGACGCGCTCTACACTAGGTATGCTAGCCATACCGATGAGGGCGCATCATGGTCTATGTCCAAAGCTTGGGTTGCACCCGTTGTAGTAGGTATGCTGCTAGTATTTGCCTCTCTGGCTATCGATAGCCACACGTTTCAGCACTTCACCTTTCGAACACTTTGGTTTCTTGTCGGAGCTATTGCCTTCACGTATATTGCCTATAAAACTGGCGGAACGCGTAGGGTTCTGTATGCCTTTTGGGCTGTAACTAACCTCGCCGTATTTATCTGGTTAATTACAGACTACGACGCGATTAAAACTAAGGTTTTCCTTATTGGGCTAGCCATCCAAGGCCTACCAATGCTTATTGACATTCCGCTTCATAGACGGGCGATAAGCTAGTTTACCTCAAGATCCGTCACTGCACAAAAATAGCCATTGGATAGCCGATACATGCACAACCTAGCTCGTCCACCTCAATAAAGATTTAACTTCCAAAATATGCCTAAACTCTTTGTTCTTTCTGTCGTAATCACTTTGGCATTTGTATCCTGTACTAGCAAGCCATCCAACGTGCCTGAGGCCCCAGCTTCAGACATAGTGAAGCTTTCTGAGTTGTCCTACGCTAAACGAATCATTCACGATGCTGTTGATGCTATGGGCGTAAATAAACTTAACAACGCAAAGGTGAGCTTTCGCTTTCGCGATAAGAATTATTTGTACAGTCGTCGTGATGGCCGGTTTGTTTACGAACGTAGCTGGATCGACAGTACCAGCGGGTTGGAAATAAGAGACGTACTGGACAATGATACCCTTATTCGCTATGTGGCTGGTAACCCGAAACCACTCACCGATAAGAAGAAAAAAGCCTATGCCAACTCAGTAAATTCAGTTATCTATTTCGCCTTTATGCCGTATGCTTTGCTCGATCCGGCCGTGCGGCCTACACTGGAAGGTCAAGATACAATTAACGGCCGCGAGTATGATCGTATACGTATCCGATTTGCCAAAGAAGGGGGTGGCAACGACTATCAGGATGAATTTCTGTATTGGTTTGACGCGGCAGATCGTAGCCTCGACTATCTTTCGTATTCGCATCCCGGGGGTGCCATGCCGAGATTTCGAGTAGCTACCAATGTTCGAACGGTGAACGGTGTCACCGTCCAAGACTACGATAATTTTGCAACTCCAGATAAATCTGCGCTCGACATTTCACGGATGCTAGACGCGTATAAGCGAGGTAATCTTACTCTTTTGTCTGAAATCGATTTGCAGGAAGTAAGCGTAAGCTACTAGTATTCTGAAACGATAGCTTCACTAGATGCTCACATATTTAGGTGCAGCATCCGCATTTGCCTGGTGCACTGTAATTCATCCGACTTTTGATTAGGGATAGGGCCTTCGGTTACCTCAGAGTCTTACCATGATACCCCCGCCCCAGCCGAAGCGGTTGTCGTAACCAGCAGTGAGTACCCAGTTCTTCGCAAGGAAGTACTCGGCATTCAAGGACCACGTAAGTTCGTCCATGTATCCGGTGGGCGTCGCAACCTCTGGATCAGAAGATTCCGGACGCCGGAGGTCGAAGTCGGCCTGGTACTCGAACTCGCCTTCGAGCGCTATTCGCGGGAACAGCAGCATCTCTCCCATGAATCCAACTTGGGGGCGTAATTTATCATCGACACGAAAGTCGGCCTGGATGAGGCCCGGGAGCAGCGCGCGCACTCCGACGATGGCGCTTGTCTCGAGTTCGTCGTGGGAGTCCTCCTCCGCGTTCTCGACATTTACCCCGCCGAATACCCGCCAGTAGTCGTTGAAGTACCGCTCGTAGGAGGCTTCCAACTCGAGGTTCTCGTTCCAGCCGTACTCCGCGCTCACGGTGGCTTGGTTGCGGAGGTTGGATGTCGTGAAGTAGAATCGCGAGGCGTGGCTCGCGAGGGTTGCGCGCCCCCAGCTCCAGAGGTGGTTGGCTTCGGTGGTAAGGTTGGCGAGCGGGAAATTCTCGAGCTCCTCATTGCGCTCGTCCCCGTAGCTGAAAACCCGTGCCATACCAGAGTTGATGTGGTAGAGTACGTGGCAGTGGAAGAACCAATCATTATATTCGTTGGCGAGGAATTCAATAACGACCTTCTGCATCGGCGCGACGTTGACAGTGTGTTTCAGGGGGGAGTAGGCGCCGTTTTCATTAACGACGCGGAAGTAATGCCCATGCAGGTGCATGGGATGGTGCATCATCGTCAGGTTATTCATCGTGATCCGGACCACCTCCCCGCGCTCGATCATGATCTTATCGGTCTCGCTGACGGGCACTCCGTTGATACTCCACGTGTAGCGGTACATGTTGCCCGTGAGGTTGAAGAGCATATTGCGCACGGGCAAGTTCTCTGAATAGGAAGTCGGCTCGGCACTCCGGAGGTAGGTGTAGTTGTATTCCGGGTTGCCGCCGGCTTCGAGGCCGGGCGGCTTCATCCCGCCCATTCCAGCTCCGTGGTCCATGTCGCCCATGCCTTTCATGCCGTCGCGCTTCATGCCGTCATGCTTCATGCCATCGTGCTTCATGCCGTCGTGCTTCATGCCGTCGTGCTTAGTCTGCATGTCGTCGTGTTCCATACTGTCACGGGCCATGTCGCTCATGTCCATTTTGGCCGTGTTTTCGTCCATGCCGCTCATGTCCGCGCGGCCCATGTCCATGCCGCTCATGTCCATGCCGCTCATGTCCATGCCGCTCATGTCCATGGCGTACTCGCGCATCACCTCGATCGAGTCATTGTGATCGGGGCGGAACTTCGTCGACGGCGCGCCCATCTTCATCCCCATCGCGGCCATCTGCTGCATCATCCCGATGAGGTCGGGTTCAGGCACGCGCGGCGCCTCGAGCGTCTCGCCGCGCCCGATGAACGCCGAAGTCGACCCGCTGCCGTCCATGGCGGTGGCCAGGAGCTCTATCCGACCGGACGCCGGCACCTCGACGATGAAATCGTAGGTCTCCGAGACCGCGATCAAGGTCTTCGGGTGCGGCACCGGGACCACGTCGAGCCCGTCGCTCGAGAATAGCGTCGGGGTGACGCCGCCCCACGTGAGCCAGAAGTACGTGGCTGCGCCCCCGTTCACCACACGGACGCGGACGCGCTTCCCGGGTTCGTAGTCCGGGTACTCACGTTCGCGCTCGCCGTTGAGGAGGAAGGCATCGTAGTAGTTGTCCGAGATCTGCATGTCGGGCATCCGCTGTAGTGCGAAGTAAAGTTTGGCTCCAACGGCACCGCGCGCAATGACTTGGTTCCACGGCTGCGTGGTGCCACGCTTCACAGCATACCACTCGTTGCCGCGCTTGAGCGTCCGGAGTTGCTGCTCGGCGCGCTCGTTGGTCCAGTCGGAGAGTACGACCACCAGCTCGCTGTCGTATTCGACGGGCGGTTCCTCCGGCTCGATTACGATCGCCCCGAGCACGCCCTGCTGCTCCTGAAGGTCGGTGTGAGAGTGGTACCAAAAAGTACCGTCCTGGTCGAGGCGGAATTTATAAACGAAGCTTTCCCCTGGCAGTATCGGCGGAGTATTCAAGTATGGAACTCCATCGTAGAGATTAGGCGGAATTAGACCGTGCCAATGCATTGAAGTCTCGACATCCATCACGTTGGCAACGGTGATGATGGCGTAATCTCCACGAGTGAATCTTAGAGTAGGTCCTGGAAGTCCCCCATTTATCAACATTGCTGGAGCTGCCTTACCGGTAATATTGATGCGGTCCTGGCTAACGGTTAGGGTGTAGCGAACCGTGTCCCCGTTGATGATCGGCTCTGCTACTGCCTGTGCCTGTATGGGAAAGAGTATAAAGGCTTGCGCTAAAACCACCAACATGATGATCAACATAGTTGCGGACATACGATAAAGCGGTGGGATAAACTTTGCATAAGGAGTGTACGCGATGCTGATCTGTGAATTGTAGCAACCTAGAGCTAAAGCCTCACGGCTATACTTCGTACCAGCCTTTGAGAAATCTTGCATCAGAATAATTTGTTACTACAACGATTTTAAGCGCTGAGTGATTTGCCTGATGCAAGCATTTGCTTATCATGTATCTAAGTGTGAACCGGCAGGACACATGCAGGCTAACCTCAGGCAATCTGCAGAGACATTGCTTTTATTATTCAGAGTTCAGGCGACCACGTGTAGCAGCCGTCTGGTGGCCTGGCTTCCGAGCTTATAATTCCTCGGTCGTTACTCAGGCTTTACGATTCCTCTGAGCTCCGCACATCCCTAGGACTCACCCCCCAATACCGCTTAAACGCCCTAGAAAATCCCGACAAGTGCGCATACCCTAGCGCGCTGCCCACCTCCGCCGCTTGTAACTCACCCTCGCGTAGCAAGCGCGCAGCACGCAGCATGAGTAGTGCGCTGTAGCGCTGGGCAACGGTCTCGTCGTGGAGCCGCTGATAGGCCGCCGCTGCCCAGTCAAATGGGGCATCGAGGCGCTCGATGATTAACTCGCGCAGATCCGTGCGAGGTGGCGCAGGCGAACCCTCGGCCAAGTCACGAAGAATATGCTCTACGTGCTCGGCCAAGAGTTCGTCACGCCTCCGTATGAGTCCAAAGCCCACCTCTTCGAGCGCCGCGGCAAACTCGGTTTGCTGCAGCTCGCTAAGTGTGCGCCCAAACGTTACTGCACCATACCCTACCTGCACTACAGGCACACCGGTATTTTCGGCCAGTTGGCGAGTCACCAGCAGGCAGCGCTCGCACACCATACCACGAATGTGGATGGTAAGGCCTGTTTGGTCTGGGCTAGGCATCACTTCGGGATTAAAGAGTTTCTACTACTCTGCCGCAGGTCAACATCGCATCGCCGAAGTACGGATTGCGAATTTCGCGCTCATCCGATAGCCAATTGGCTCCGGCATTGTCGAACTCCATTGGGCAGTGCTGAAGGTATAGCTCGCTAGCTCCCCTCCCTAAGTCAGCAACCGCAGCTACCATAGGCTCCGTCAGTTGCTCGAATGCAGCGCGAGCCGCCGACAAATCGCTTGCTGCTTCCACGCGCTCCAAGGCCGGTACCAGCATATTGTGATGGCGCATATACGCGTCGTGTCCCTCAGCCATGGCCATCATGTCGGCTTCCATGAGTTCAGTGCGCATCTGTGCCGCAGCCGATTTCGCGGCCGACAAATCACTGGCCACCAGAGCATCTTTTAGCGCGAGGTAGTCGGTGGTTGCGGCCGACCACGTGCCATCCGTAAAATCAGCGGTGGTTGACATGTCTGTCGCGCTCATCCCGTCCTCCATCGAAGGAGCCTCAGGATCAGCCGCTGTGTTTGTGTCAGCTCCATTGCCGCAGCTGAATAGCGGCGCCAAGAGCAACAAGAAAATCATTCTGTACATCATCATAAGTTTGAGTTTGTGTTGTGGTTCGAAAATTTGTTAGCCCGGATCGTGCATTGGGATGCGTAGCGAGAGTTCTCAAGCCCAAAGCATACGGGTACTCGCGGAGAAAATTTTCCGCAGACATGGTGATTTCCAAGGTGAGGACAGATTTTTGAGCAAGTGCCCGTAGGCAAAGGGCTGAGGACTCGTAGTAGCAATTCTAGTGCACGATCCGGGCTTAAGGCTTTAGCGTATCGAGCACACTACCACAGCTTAGCATCGCGTCGCCGAAGTATGGGTTGCGAATTTTGGCCTCCGTGCTTAGTCAATTGGCCCCCGCATTGTCAAGCGCCATGGGGCAGTGCTGCACGTAAAGGCCAGCAACGTCTGTTGGCTTTTTCATTCCTTCTGGACTGGCAGGAGGCAATCCGAATGCTTCCACTCCAGCAATCAGGGCAGTTGACAGGAAGGCAAATTGCCGCCGCGCCTCTTCCAGCGTTTCTGCTTCAGCAATGTCCGTGCTATGGGCCGCAAGCGCTTCGAGTTGCTCCATCCACAGCTCATGGGCATCGGCTTGTGAGAGCAGTTGCATATCTATCTGCTCCAGGCTTTCGCCAAAACCCAGGGCAGCCTCGAGCGCCACCGAATCGTCACCTGCAACCAAGGCATCCTTTAGTGACAGATAGACCTCTACGCTCCGAAGCAATTGTTGCTGAAAAGGCGCGGGAGTGCTCGTTGTGAAGTCGGGTACGACTACAGCCGTTTCGCCGCCCGGGGCAGCTTCGCCGAGCCGCCGTACCCCGCGGTTCATCATCGAGGGCTGGTTTTCGAGCTGGGCAGAGGCGTCTACTGCGAAGGCTCCGCGACTGACAACCTGCTCACTGGCGCTAAGCCCATCAGTCACGGCGTAAAAGTCGCCCACTCGTTCGCCTAGCGTCACCTCCCGAAACCGATAACTCGGCACGCTGGCATCTGGTACGGCCACGTACACCACCGAGCGCTCGCCCGTCCACAGCACAGCCGTAGCCGGAATAGCGAGAACGGGATTGTTACCGGTTTTAGCGAAAGCTGAACCACGGGTAGACGCTGTAATCTCGCCTCGAATCAACATCTCGGGCTTTAGCAATCCGCTCGCGTTGCTTACCTCCGCCCGTACCGTTGCGGTGCGCGTCGTCGGATCTATGAGCGGGTCGACAAATGTGATGCGCCCCGTGAAGGTCCGCCCCGGAGCAGCTGGAGTACTAAATTCAACCCGACTCCCCAAACTGATGCGGCTCAGCGCTTCTTCGAACACATCGAACTCGGCATACAAGGTCGACAGATCACTCAGCGTGTACAGCGTTTCGCCCTCGCGCACATAATCGCCAACCTCTACGCGCTTATCGAGCACCACCCCAGCAGCATCGGCGAGTATGGGAAAGCGCTCCCGGGTCTGGCCGGTTTGCAAAATTTCGTCGATGGTCGTTGCCGGTATTTCCAGCGAACTGAGCCGCGTACGAGCCGCCGTCAACAAGGCTTCACCGACTTCCGGACTGCTCCCCGCCAAGCGAGCGGCCTCCAGCAGTTCTCGTTGCGCACTTACCAATTCCGGGGCGTACACCTCTGCAATGCGCTGCCCAACTTGCACACGCTCACCCTCAAAGCCTACCAAAAGTCGCTCGATGCGCCCGGCAACATGCGCACTTTGCGTAGCCGCACGCGTCTCGTCGGTTTGTAGGCGACCTGATACGCGCAGTCCGCTAGCACTCGCATCGCCTTCTTCACTAGCGGCGAGTTCGCTTAGGCTGCTCACCTCACGAACAGCCGTGGTATTGAGCTCCGCCAATGCTACGGCCGTCTCTGTCATCGCCAATACCAGCTCATCGTCTGTCTCCGAGCTCGCCGGAATGAGTTCCATGCCACAGATTGGGCAGTCACCTGGCTGATTACTCCTGATTTGCGGGTGCATAGAACAGGTGTACACGCCAGAATCATTGTGGTCGTCGTCATGCATTTGTTCGGCCTCGCCAGGCTCAGATCCAACATCTGCAAATAGCCAGTAGCCTACTGCTAGCCCTACTAGTAAGGTGCCGATGGCTATCAGCAAGACGTGAAGGCGAGAGGTTCCGTTACGCACGATACTACTCATAAGGCAAGGAGTTTAGTTAGGGTTGCCTCGGCATTGAGGCGCTGGTGATAGGCCCGTATGCGCTCGAGTTCGAGGCTGAGCCGGCGTTCAAAAAGCTGAATGACATCCGCAAATGGCGACTGAGCGCGAGCGTAAGATTCAGCGGCAACCCGGATGGCCGGATCAAGGAGTGCGAGTTGCTTATCGAGTGAAGCGAGGCTGATTTGGCTCGCCTTCAGGCTGGCATAGGCCATGGCGGCTTCGTCTAGCAAGTGCAGACGTTCGCTGCCAGCCTCTACACGTAGGCGCTCGGCCCGCAGACGAGCCGCTTGCTCGCGGGCCTTGTACGGATCGCGGTTGATAGGCAGTCGCATACCAATACGCAGAACGGCTGCATCCCGGCCGTTACCCATCGGATCGGCGTCAGTGCGCCGACCGGTATACAGGTAGTCAGCGCCGAGGGCAAAGTCGGGTGGCGCTTCGAGTGTAGCCAATTCGGCTCGCTCGCGTTCCACCTCGGCGCGTGCCGCGTACACCTGTAGCAAGGGGTGTTTGGCGTTAAGGGCTTCCGCCAAAGCAGAATACGGCGGGACTAGTAGCGAATCAGCAATGAGTTCTTCCAACCCATCAACCCTCAGCGAGTCCTCCACGGGCTGTCCACTAGCCAGGTACACTTGCCGCCGGGCCGCCTGCCGCTTCGGGTCTAAGAGGGCAAGTCGTTCTTCGAGGGCAAGGGTTCGTAGTTCAATTTCGTAGACGGGCAGCGTTGTGCGTGTACCTGCACTCGCATTGGCAAGCGCCGATGCACGTAGCGTTTGCAATAGTTGCAGTTGTTCGCGATACACTTGAGCTCGCGCATCCAATGCCGCTACCTCGTAGTACGGACGAGCCAACTGACTGCGCAGCACCAATGCCGGGGCGATGAGGCGTGCCGCCTCGGGTTCTATTTGCGCACTGGCCAAGTCGCGTTGTTGCGGTCGCAAGCCTGGCCAGGGTATACGCTGAGTAACACCGACGCGCAGCAGCTGCGGTCCTACCCGTGTCTCGACGGGTGAGGGCAAAAAGCCTAGTCCAAACTCGGTATCAGGCAACTGACCTGCGGCTTCAACTTCTTGCCTGGCCGCATCGACCCCAAGCTGGAGCGCTCGTAGGTCAGGATGTTGCCTAAGCATTTCAGACGTCAGGCTATCGAGCGATTGGGCAGCGGCGGGGGTGGTCGTGATGCCAGCTAAATATAAGGCGAGTACACTGGCTGCTCCTAGCCCGAGTTTGCTTTTTAGCTTGGAAAGAAACGAAGGCCCTGCTGGCAGCTTCCACTCGTGCCACATCGAGAACAGCACCGGCACCGTGAACATGGTCAGCACCTGTAGCAGCATACCGCCAAAGGTGGGCACAGCCATGGGGACCATAATTTCAGCGCCCCGCCCAGTACTGGTGAGTACGGGCAGCAAAGCAAGTATTGTGGTGGCTGTTGTCATCGTTGCCGGCCGTACACGGCGCAAACCTGCCTCTACCACTGCCTCACGAATTTCGCCGCGAGTCTGTGGTTGGTTTTCGCGAAAGCTGGACTGCAAAAACGTACCGACGAGCACACCATCATCGGTAGCTATGCCAAACAAGGCGAGGAAGCCTACCCACACAGCGACGCTGAGGTAGAGGGGCTGGACTCGGAAGAGCTCGCGAAAGTTGAGTCCGAACGCCTCAAAATCGAGAAATCCCGGATTGGCGTAGGCACCAATGAGCAGGAATCCGCCCGCGAAGGCAACGGCTACGCCACTAAACACCATGAGGCTCAGCGCCACCGACCGGAATTGCAGATACAGAATGACGAAGATGAGCGCGAGGGCGATCGGCACCACCAATGCAAGGCGACTGGAGGCGCGTACCTGTTGTTCGTAGTTGCCTGCAAAGGCGTAGCTCACCCCCGGTGGAAGATCGACGCGACCGTCTTCGATGGCCTCCGCAATATAGGCCTGTGCGGCCTCGACAACAGGTACCTCAGCACTGCCGGCCACCCGATCGAAAAGCACGTAGGACACCAAAAAGCCATCCTCCGATTTGATGGATTGTGGACCTTGCTCGTAGCGTATTTCGGCGAGTTGCCCCAACGGCACTTGGGCCCCTGTACCGTCGCGAGTAGCAACCAAAACATTCATGAGGGATTGTGGCCCGTCACGCAGATCGCGTGGGTAGCGCAGGCGGACGGCATAGCGCTCGCGGCCTTCGACAGTAGTGGTAAGTGCCATGCCACCGACAGCTGCCCTGAGCGTACGTTGCACATCTGTAATTGAGAGGCCATACCGGCTAATGGCGTCGCGGTCGATGTCGATCAATAGGTAAGGCTTGCCGACGGTCCTGTCCGCAAATACGGCCGCATCCCGGACGCCATCTACTTCTCGGAGAAGCTCGCCAAGTTCGATGCCGACAGCCTCGAGTGTGGCCAAGTCTTGTCCATAGACTTTGATGCCCATCGGCGCGCGCATGCCTGTCTGCAGCATAACCAGACGCGTTTCGATGGGTTGCAATTTGGGAGCACCTGTAAGTCCTGGAAGCTGGCTGGTTACCCGTGAAATTTCATCCCAGATGTCGTCGGGACTGGTAATGTGTTGGCGCCAGTTGCGGAAATAGCGACCGCCGCTAGGGTCGGGAATCAGCTGATCGGTGCTGTCGCGCAAAAAATCACTCAGCTCATCGTCGTAGGCATAGCGCAAGCGACGCCCATCGGCATCTGTGCGAAACTCACTCGCGTACTGAATCACATTTTCGTACATCGACAGCGGAGCCGGATCGAGCGGAGTATCTGCCCGGCCTGCCTTGCCCACTACGAGTTCGACTTCGGGGATGGACTGCACAGCCATATCGAGCAGACGTAAGTTGTCGAGATTGGCCTCGACGCCTGCGTGCGGAGTGGTTGTTGGCATTAGCAAAAACGTGCCCTCGCCGAGGGTAGGCATAAATTCTTCACCCGTCTGCTGATAGACACGGTAGCCAGCAAATAGAATTAAGCCTACCACAGCGAGAAATAGCAATTTAACCCGCAGCAAAAACCGGAGCACAGGTTCGTATATCTGAATGACGCCCCGCAAGAGCAGCACCAGTCCGCCTACTAGTAGGATTATAAAGAGGAAGTTGCTTGCGCTTGCCCGCGTAGGCCCCAGGGGCATCCAGGCTTCGGCCAATAGCCAGCACAGCAATAGGGCTAGGGCGATGCTGACACCAATCCGGGTACGCTTCACCCATGGTTTAGGACGGTGTCCCTTGTTTTGGCGAAAGCTGTACAATGCACGAGCACATGCAGGCAACAAGGCTAGCGTCACCAGGATCGCCGCGATGAGCGCGAGGGTCTTTGTGTAGGCCAGCGGACCGAAGAGTTTGCCTTCTGCCGCCTCCATGGTGAATACCGGCAAAAAGCTCACGACGGTAGTGGCTACAGCAGTCAGCACGGCCCCGGCCACCTCCTGCGTGGCAGCAAAAATGCTTTCGGTAAGCGACTCGCCAGCGGGTGGATCGTCGAGACGAACGATGATAGCCTCGGCAAGCACGATGCCCATATCGACCATGGTGCCAATCGCAATGGCGATACCCGACAGCGCCACAATGTTGGCGTCAATGCCGAGCACTTTCATCCCTATAAAGGTCGTCAACACCGCCACCGGCAACAGCCCGGCCACCAGGAGGCTCGAGCGCACGTTGAGCAGCATGAGAATGACCACAATAGCGGTAATGAGCACCTCGAGCGTGAGCGCCTCTTCGAGTGTACCGATGGTCTCGTGGATGAGGCGCGAACGGTCGTAAAAGGGCACAAGCGTTACCTGGCTCGTGCGGCCATCGACTTGGCGCCTGGGAAGCCCTGGACCGAGTTGCGCGATTTGGGCTTTGACCGACTCGATGATGGCCAGTGGATTGCTGCCGTAACGAGCAATGACTACGCCTCCAACCGCCTCGGCGCCTCCTTTATCGAGTAGTCCACGGCGTTCGGCCGGCCCAATTTGCACGCGCGCTACCTGTCCTAGTGTGATGCGGATGTTTCGCGGGCCGGAACGGACGACGGCCGCCTCCAAGTCATCGACGCTCTTTAAGTAGCCGAGGCCGCGCACGAAGTACTCGGCGAGATTGATCTCGAGTGTGGAAGCGCCTACGTCGAGGTTGTTGTCACGAATGGCGGCCATCACGTTTTCGATCGTGACGTCGTAGAGCCGCATGGCCTCAGGGTCGAGTTCGACCTGGTACTCGCGCACATATCCACCGATGCTCGCAATCTCGGCTACGCCATCTGCGGCCTGGAGGGCGTACCGTACGGTAAAGTCCTGTATCGAGCGAAGTTCATCTAGTCCCCAACCGCCAACGGCTTCACCTGTGCTGGGGTCGCGGCCTTCGAGGGTGTACCAAAATACCTGTCCAAGGCCTGTGGCATCCGGTCCGAGGCCTGGTGCTACGCCTTCCGGCAAAACTCCACCTGGCAGGCTGCTAAGCTTTTCGAGGATACGGGCGCGTGCCCAGTAAAAATCGACGTCCTCTGAGAAGATGAGATAGATACTGGTCAGCCCAAACATCGAGTTGGAGCGCACGGAGCTAACTCCGGGCACGCCGAGGAGGGCGCTGGTGAGGGGATAGGTAATTTGGTCTTCAACGTCCTGCGGACTGCGGCCGGGGGGTTCGTAAAAACGATCTGCTGGTTTTCGCCGAGGTCTGGGATAGCGTCGACGGCGATTGGTGCTCGTGGCAGGCTATCAAGGCCATCCCAGCCGAAGGGAGACACCACTATACCGGCACCTACGAGGGCGACAAGAAGTAGGAATGCCAGCAGGCGATTTTCGAGAAAGAAACGTACCAAAGGAGGTGAATTAGCTGGTGGACATGAAGCGTAAAAGCGCCGGGGCAACCCTGTAGGTCGCGGCGCTCGGGGGCCAGCCATTGGATAAGGAATGGCGAGCTGCTAAGTATGTCGGCTAAATCCGGTAGGTCTGCAGGCGGGCGAGCCGGTGCAGTGTGGAAGGGCTAAAAGTATTCGGTCGCGGTGGCGGCCGGATGTCTAGTGAGCCGTCGGGGATTGCGTTCTGAACGGAAGGTGTCTGCGCGTCAAACACATGAGTTGGCGCATTGGCATCACCTAGCCAGCGAGTAGCCTCGAGCGGTTCTATATCGGGCGAAGTAGTTACCTGATTGGCTTGGAATGGCGAGCTGCTAAGTATGTCGGCTAAATCCGGTAGGTCTGCAGGCGGGCGAGCCGGTGCAGTGTGGAAGGGCTAAAAGTATTCGGTCGCGGTGGCGGCCGGATGTCTAGTGAGCCGTCGGGGATTGCGTTCTGAACGGAAGGTGTCTGCGCGTCAAACACATGAGTTGGCGCATTGGCATCACCTAGCCAGCGAGTAGCCTCGAGCGGTTCTATATCGGGCGAAGTAGTTACCTGATTGGCTTGGACGTACAAGTTAATGTCCTGGCAACAGGGTATACGGTGGGCGGTAGGACCGCGCTCGCTCTCTTCGTTTCGTGTTTCAATCTGGATTTCCTTGCCCGTACAAGTTTTGGCAGCACCTAAGAGCGACCAATCGATAAGACGCTCTGTGCAGAAGTGTGCTTGCACATGGATGCCCGTGCTGCTGGTGAGAACCAGCAGGGTAAGTATCAAGTGGATTGCTTTGAGCGTTGCGGACAGCACTTAGGGTGGGAACGTTGGGGTAGGGGATGTTGTTTTGGGTGTGGCGGCTGCAGCTGGGGGTCTGTACCTTGCATGGAACATTAAAGTGGGGTGAGCCTGCTTTTATCACCAACATTGGCAGCACCGTCCGCATGGACTGGAAGCCCCGGGAGCCCACCTAGCGTGTGTAGCGCTAAGTGCTATCTTGCTACCATGCTGTACTTATCTATACCCTACGATCAGCAGCTCATGACGGCCGTCCGAAAGGTAAACGGTGCGCGATGGGACCCGAAGCAAAGACTCTGGTATGCCCCGGATAACCCAGAGACCCGCAAGGCAATTGAGCGGGAAGGGCTGCAAGAAAGGCTGGTTATTCGTCCAAAAAGCGCATCAGCGCTGCCAGCAGCAACTCATGGCACATCCACAGCCTCCGTAGCGCTGGAGCAAATGTTGGTGAGAGAAGGAGCGGCTTACGCAACGAGAAAAAGCTACGGCAGTGCTATTCGCAAACTCGACAACTGGTACCATGGAAACCTAGCCGAGGCTACTCGGGATGAGCTACTCGAGTACCTGAGTTACTGCGTCGAAGAATTGCGGTACAGCAGGTCCACAATGAATCAGATCGTGAATGCCTTGAGAGCCTACTACGAGCGCGTACTCGGGCGTCCCAAAGACGAGCTTAGGTTGCCACGTCCCCGAAAAAAGCGAAGTCTGCCCAACGTGTGTTCGGAAGACGACGCACTTCGCATGCTTCGGGAGACGAAGAACTTGAAGCACAAGATTATTTTGGCGTTGTTGTATGGGTTGGGGATGAGGAAAGGGGAGGTGCAGAAGCTGCTGGTAAGGCATGTGGACCTGAAGCGGGGGAGCATCAAAATCCAGCAGGCCAAGGGAAATAAGGATAGGATGCTTGCTTTACAGAGCAGCCTAAATAGCTTGCTTACCAACTACCTGGAAATATACCAGCCACAGCACTGGCTGATTGAGGGGCGGGACGGGGCACAGTATTCGGCTGCTTCTATACAAGCGGTGTTTGTACAAGCTAAAACCAGATCGAAACTTCCGGATCAGCTCACTGTGCACGGTCTGCGACACAGCTACGCGACGCACCTGGTGGAGCGCGGTACGCCGCTGCATGTAGTCAAAGAGCTACTAGGTCATGAGAGCATCCAGACGACACAGATCTACCTGCACACGTCGAGCGAGCGATTGGAGGTGGTGTATGATCCGTTGAGGGATTTGTAGGCTGAGCGTAGGTATATCGCTATTACGTATTTTGTATATAAGGCTTGATGACAAGGCTGTTGCGTACTTTGTGATTAATCACTGTTTACAGGGTGTCGAACCCGCCATTCCCACTTGCAACGTCGCTGGCTCAAGTGCTTGTATATGAGGATATAGGTAATGGAGTAGCGATATACTGTTGTTGTGATGTGATGCCTACGCTCCGCTCCGGCACCACATCACAACGGCGCCGTGCTTCGCACTGACTTGTGTGCCGGCAACCGCTCCGCGGCACCGACCCACAACACAGTGCATCCGGCAATCCCACATCCGGAAAAATTTTTAGGCGCTCCGCGCCTAAATTTTCCCTACTTTGGAACTGCGGATGCACGGCGCCGTTACCAGTAATATGGAAAATCACAAAGAACACGATAAACAAGCAAAAGAAAGGATTGTAAATGACATCAAAGAATATGATTGTCATTTAGCTTTATTGGAAAGTGATGGCTACTCACCTGCTTTTGTTTATTCAATTGGTCTTTATGAAAAATTCCAACATCCTGAAATAATAATATTCGGTCTTAAAATAGATGTAATGGGACATCTTCTAAACGGACTGAGAGATGAAATAAGAAAAGGAAACAACTATAAACCAAATCAGAAATACTCTGGCTTATTGGAGGGCTATGAGGTTCAATTCTTGGAGGTTAATGAAGAAAATTATGCTGACTATTTAGGTTATGCCGGATGGTATTATAAAAACACATTTGATTTTCCTGTTTTACAAACGATTTGGCCAGATGTAGACAGTAAATGGCCTTGGGAAGTCGGATTTAATGAAAACTGGAAATTCAAACAACCTTTACTTGATAGGAATACTGAGTTTAAATATCAAGAAGAGATAAACTTAGGAGTTTATACAACTTTTCACGCTCTTGAAGGCAAACCAATTTTATACGTTCATCATAATGAAGATGGAGATTGGCAATTCCATACGGAGTATGAACCAAAAATAGAAGATTCCAAACTGATTTGCCTTGAAGAAATTGTAAAACTTGACTCAACTCTAAATGACGTTTATTATTTAAATTATGGACAAACTGCTTATCGAAATGAAATCGGAGGAGAATGGACAATTGAAGAATCTGAATCAGAAAATGAGGAAGAAACTACTGGTAACAATGGCTATACGACAATGGCGGATAAAGAGCAAAATGTAAAAACAAGTAATAAATCAAACTTCTGGTCAAAGCTAAAAAATATGTGGTCATAAAACCGCCACTGCGCATAGCCGAGACGTTACAATAATGAGACTAGACAAAACTCATGACCACTCTGGTAAAAATTTCACTCAAAGCTTTTATCCGCACGCAATAACGAAAGCGGAAAAGCAAGGCTATCAGACCTACGGTCCAACGACAGTTTGTAAAGTGCTCAATAAGCTCACTAAATCATGCCCACATGCCGAGAACAGCATAGGTAGGAACTTTAATGACCTACTTCAAAATTTTGACGATGAGTAGTTCGGCAGCTGTACGCCAATTGTCAAGCTTTCGTTTCTTTTCGAATGACTGTCTTCTGCTTTATTTGTTCGTTAAACCGGTAGATTAGATCTTCGATATAGTTAACAAGACTCGATCGCCTGCGCTTTACGGTTACTCTGGCTGAAGTCTCACTAATTGCTTTTAGACGGTCTATCTAATAGATCAAATAACGCGAGCGATGAAGGGCTACCAATCAGCCAAAATTCTGAAAAATGTCGAGCGGTTTGGTAACAATGATAGAAGTTCACAATCATTCCCACCCATCACCCCATCTCAAAACCCCTCACCCTTTCCACATCCTCAGCCCGCATCAAAAACGGCCGCACATCCTGAGCCAACCGCTCAAAGTCAAAGTCTGACGTATGCGCACTTACGCGCTCGCGTAGCTGCTCGGGCGTGGTAATGCCGACCTTCGCCTCCAAATAGCTGTAATCAGGTTGGGTACGCTCGAGACACCAACTGAGGTCGTAAAAGTCACGGCCCTTCGGTCGACGCCGGCCGAGTACAGCTGAAATCTTCATCGCACAGAGCAAATCGAGCGGGACGACGGCAATGTCGGTAACCACGCCAAGACCTGTGATCCGACGGACCTCCCTCTCGTAGTCGTAACCCTGAGCCTCGGTATCGACCTTGATCATGAGGCGAGCCTCTTTGTGTGGGCTCAGCCCATACTTGTAGAGCAGGGCCGGGAACTTCACTGCACAGTGGTATGCGCCCTTGTAGGTAAAGTGGAGCTTGCAGGGGTAGTCAATCAATTCTAGCCCACGAGCAATTTTTCCAAGCGTATGTTCAAACTCGTCGCGAGACAGGCCTTTATTGTCAAAGTCCAGATCTTCTGAAAAGCGATCCGTCTTATAAGCCAATCGTAAAGCCGTGCCACCCAAAAACGTGAATTTGCTCCCATGTCGGGCGTTAAACAGCAGCCGCAACATCTCTAGCTGGACGTACTCGCGTAGGATTCCAAGCGCATGCTCCGCGCGAACTTCGGGGGGAAAATGTTCGAGTAGCTCGTTTAGAGGTTTCATAGCAGTTCGACTTCGCGCAGTAGTCGCATGCGACGCGTGAGAGAATCAGATCCCGCTTGCGTTAAGTATCGGTTCATACGGTCCCAATCGAGCTCTTCGTGAACGATTTGCTCATCGAAACGCATCTCGTAGATATAGTCAGGATCGTCCATTTCATGATGAAAGTAAGCGTAATCTATTAGCGCTTTTTCAGGGTGGGCAATGTAAACGGCCTCACCTTTCCAGACTGTAGTGTCAAAGCCGAAAAATAATTTCGGTGGTAGCTGCCGATAGCTGTAGCGAGCCCTGTTCGCTGTCGTAAGCCAGGTTTTACGGGTAGAGACACTCGTCACCTCAAAGGTTACATCTGGAATAAGGCCCCAATAGTCAAGTGCAGAATGAAGAGAGACGTACGAAGGTGGGTACAGCAGATTGGCTACGACAAACAGGTCAGCACCTCCTACAAAATCGCTGTTGGGGTTGAGGTACAGCCCATTGCGCAACTTCTCCACCCGCCCCTCGCGTTGCCAACGGGTTAAAATATTTGGATCTACCTCGCCGCCAGCCCGCAGGCGCAGCAGCGCTGGAGTAATGAAAGTACGGTCACTAGGAAAAGGGACAGGCATGCTGGCAATTTCGCTTCTTTTTTTCAGTAACGCTTTCACAGGGGGAATGAGTTCCAGATGGACATGGATTCTCTCGTTCAGCTAATTGCGGCAAAGCCTTTGTTTCCAGCTGCCCAGTCAATTAAATCAACATGGCATAGATGCGTCGTGTAGCAGGCCTTGCTTAAGCTCTTAGTACCGGATGAGTGCCTGCAAAAAAATCCACGCGGCTCTCGTACACGACATACACCAGACGGTGCTCGGGGTCTAACGCTTGGACTGATAGCCAGCTCCCAGCCCCCAGCCCCCAGCCCCCAACTAGAAGAGTGGTTCCGGCTTGCCGATTCCGCTACTAGGGTCGCTTAAAGTGTCCTCAATCAGGCGCATCAACCTGAGGACAACCTTACGGTCTTGCTTAATCCAGTAAGTCAAATCTTCCAGAAAGCCAGGACTAAAGCGGGCCTGCCTCACGCCGGATCTCTCTCAATGTTCGTGCGAACTGATTTGAGGTCTATGCCCGATTCGCCGTCTCGTGCAGACCAATACAATGCTTCACGGAGCCGCTGGGCGTTGCGTGGTGGACTGAGCAGGTGTAAAGTTTAGCGTAAGCTCGCAAGCTCACTCGCCGGGAGCATCGCCATATCTTCACTGCCCCGCCGTGTAATAATAATTGTCTCTCGGTCATCACTGTCGCGGTTCGATGGCTCTACCAAGCGGGCACGAGCGTCGGAATAGATTGTTTGGATGGGCATCTTGTACCCAGATACGGTACAAGTTGCTGTTGCGCTTAGCTATAAGCTGATGTCTTACTTGGTAACAAATTCAAACGGCGGAGGAAGCGCCATTCCTCACCCCTTCCGGGGATCAGGCCCCAGCACCTCGGTAGGCCACTCTGTCGTCTCGCGCCCATCAGGGTAGCGAAAAGTGAGTCGCCCATCTTTGGTATAAAACTCAGGAATACCGAGTGCGCGATTCTCGGCACCAGCAGCGGCCGCGGCCTCATTCATGATGCGGAGACGGTTTTGAGCCTCCGTATCAAGGAGATCGCTAAATATGCTTGGAGGATTTTTGCTCATGATGACCTTTTTTAGTCGATGAAGGCATGGTAGACGTCGTCAATAAAGATAACCGAAAACTTGTCTGTTCGTTTGGCTACCAGTAAAACTCGGTGCGGACTTGAGTAGTATAATTCCCACATGTCGGTTAATTCGCGCAAGCGCAAAAAGTTACGTCTGCTGCGTGCGTAGCGCCGCCGAATCGCCTCTTCAGGAACGTCATGGCCGCCTTTTAGCACCCGTTGAGCAACCCGCGCAACGGCCTCAGCCGGACTCTTGACAAAGAGATAGACCAACTCAACGCGATACCCTGCTGCTTTGGCGCGTTCAACGACGCCATAGATGTAGCTACCAGACAAAGTGGTCTCCATAGCGAAATCTTCGCCTGATGTGATAGCGGTATCTACCTCTTGCAAAAACTGTCGACCCGCCTTCACCAGTGCCTGCGCTTCGCCTCGCTGCTCAAACTCGCGAGTCAGTTCATCGGCATTTAGGAAGCGCAGACCCCGGTCAGCTACGTAAGGCTTGGCAAAGGTCGTTTTGCCCGCGCCATTAGAACCGGCAATGATGAGAAGGAGAGGCATACAAAGAGCTAATCTACGATTGAATGAGGGAAAGCGTATTTCTACAACCGAGCTTCTGCAAAGCGGAGTAGCTCGGTTCTGCCAGGATTCCTATCCTCACTGAAGTAGCCGTGCGTCAAGACGCTGCGCAAAAGAATCGACTACGCTCACCGCCTCAGCAAAGCGGCTGCACCTAGGATTCAACACGAGATTGTCTTCGCGAGGTACAATCACCGAAGGAACCCAAAAGCCAAGAATCGCAACATCGTTGAGCAGACCGTCACCTACCGCACGGCAAGAGGCCAAGCTACTTGGTAGCGTTTCTATGCGCTCGCTTATCACTTCGTTGACCTCAATAACTGTCGTGTAATACATCTCAGGCAGCGTATCGATTAGCTGAAGATGAACCAGCACTTCGAGAACTGAGAGTGCAATGCTTTCAGAAGTATAAAGCGCTGGCACACCTCGGCTATTCCAGCGACCTCCAACGCGGCGACTGCCTTCACCCGACAGGTCACCCGCACGCTTAACATGGGTCAGCCGATAAACCTTAGTTTTAGCTGATTCAGCTATAGACGCCATACTCAATACGGGTAAGCGTAGCCCGAACCAGCCCAAGACCAGTGGCTGAACCTAACAGCTCGAGCGGCGTCTCACCCTTAAGTGATCCGTTGGGCTGACGGAGCCAACGCGTGACCTTCTCTCGACTCCCAAAAACCTCAACGGCATAGGCTAAACATCGGGCAGCGGCCACGAAGGCAGCACTCTCATGGGCATCAAGCACCTGATCGCCCTTTCTGCGCCGCTGGAGAGTGCGAAGATTCATGCGTAGGATAGCAAGGATTTCTTTGTCGATAAAACCATAGCTGCGCTTCAATTTCTCTACTTCCGCAATGGGAATACCAGAGCGCTCGAAAGTCAGGAGTTGGTAGGCTCCTTCACCATCCGTGGCGAAAGCCGAAATATCGTTGAGTATCATGCCTGCACGCATTTGTCGCTAATCTAACGCCAAAGTGCGTATAATGTTTTCACCGCCAAGCAATTGTTCTAGTACCTTATCTTTAAGGCGTGACGCCAACCTCCACCATAACCGCCTCTACTCATCGCATCTCCGCGCTGCGTAGCCATCCTGTGTGCCGCCGCATCAAAGCTGCCGTGCTCGCCATTGAACCTGAGGCTGAGGTGCTCTTGTTTGGATCGCGAGCGCGTGGTGACGCGCGTGAAGATTCAGATTGGGACGTGCTAGTGCTGCTTGATGAAGTAAGCTTCAAAGGCGATATTGCCATTACCGAAGGTCTCTATTACGCCTTTCCTCCAGAATACGGTACGCACATAGCAACAATTGTTAGGACTAAAAATCAAATGCACAATCAACAAACAGCATCATTATTCCTTCGCACCGTAGCAGTTGACGCTGTACTGTTATAATGGCGAATACAAACGAAATTAAAAATTGGAGGCGAAACGCTCACCAGCGTTTAGCGGATGCTAAACTCTTGTACGAACATGATCGGCCCGAAGCCGCAGCCAATCGAATTAACTATGCAGCGCAAATACTCTGCAATTTTGGGCACACCACCAGCTGTATCCTGATATAATAAGCATCTACTCAGACATCACGCCTACCTTAGCCCTTCTCAGTCGCTCCAATTCATGGCTCCACACCACGATATCCTCATTATTGGCGCAGGACTTTCCGGAATCGGAGCAGCCTGCCACCTCGCCCGCAAATCCCCGCACAGATCTTACCTCATCCTCGAAGCACGTGCAGAAATAGGAGGCACCTGGAGCTTGTTCAACTACCCGGGAATTCGTTCTGATTCGGATATGTACACCTTTGGCTACTCGTTTAAAACCTGGGACGACCCAAAATCTTTCGCCGACGCACCTGCAATTCTATCTTACCTCCGTGAAGCAGTTGAAGAATACAACGTCGAAGAGCATATCCGCTACGAGCAAAAAGTCACCGCCTATGACTTTGACTCCAGCGCCAAACGTTGGACAGTTACCACCGAAAAACCAAACAATGGGCAGGCACAAAGCTTTACCGCCAACTTTATCTTTAACTGCACCGGATACTACAACTACGATAGCGGCTATTTACCAGAATTTGCTGGTGCAGACCGATTTGGCGGTCAATTGATTCACCCACAACATTGGCCGCGAGATCTTTCCTTAAGTGACAAATGTGTTGTCGTCATCGGTAGCGGAGCAACAGCCGTAACAATTGTTCCAGCCATAGCCGACACCACTGCACACGTAACCATGTTGCAGCGCTCGCCCACTTATATCGGAGCTTTACCCAATGAAGATGCCATTGCGCGGGTGCTAAAACGGGTTTTGCCGAAAGGCCTCGCACACAGCGCTATTCGCACCAAAAATATTCTCGGCAACATGCTCTTCTTTGAGCTCTGCCGGCGCTTTCCAAATTTCATGCGGCGCTTCATCCTGCGCGATGTGCGCAAACAGCTCGGCCCAGTCCCTCTCGAGCCTCACTTTACGCCTAGCTACAAGCCTTGGGAACAGCGTTTCTGCCTTGCCCCAGATGGCGACCTCTTCCGCGTTCTGCGAGAAGGCAAAGCAAGCGTAGTGACCGATCATATCGAAAGCTTCACCCCAGGCGGAATTCTGCTAAACTCAGGTGAACTGCTGCCTGCTGATATCATTATCGCCGCCACCGGGCTTCGCTTGCTAGCTTTTGGAGGCGCTAAAATTCGCATCGATGGTGCCGACTATAATTTGGCGGAGGCATTCGTGTATAAGGGTACTATGCTTAGTGGGCTGCCTAATTTTTTCGTATTTATTGGGTATAGCAATGCATCGTGGACCCTCAAGAGCGACCTTACCAGTGAGTTCATCACGCGCGTTTTGCGCTATATGGAGCGGCATGGCTACAGCACACTTATGCCGCAGGTCATCGAGCCGCACCTCACGCGGACCCGCCTCATGAACCTCGACTCTGGATACATCAATCGCTCGGCAGACGAACTGCCCAGTCAGGGCGATAAGGCTCCGTGGCGTATGTACCAAAATTTTCTGCTCGATTATCAAATGCTGCGGCTAGATCCAGTCAATGATGGCCGGCTAGCGTTTGCCGTTTAAAAAGGGATTAAAATCAGCATAGCGAGCAGTATCAACAATATGATGTGCTTCCCGCCAAAACTGCTTAATTAGCAGGCGCAGCGGAAGGATATTTGATCCTAACCAAACTCTTCTGGACTCGTAGCCATAGACAATCTTAAGTCGTTTCGCAGCGATACATTTTATCACATATTCTGCCACTTCTTCAGGAGGAGTAATGAGTTTTTCTGCATCAAAACGTTCGTTGCGATTGCGGCTAGAAATATTGGTCCGCACACCCCCGGGATGTAAGCAATGTATTTGAATAGGGCTATTATAGAATTCCGCCATTAGTGCTTCCGTAAAGCCTCTGACTGCAAATTTAGACGCAGCATAATCTGTTGCATTTGGCGGTCCAATTAAGCCAAAGATACTTGACACATTAACGAGCACCCCCTCGCCGTTCGCGATGAGCTGAGGTAGAAAAGCCTTGGTGCCATAAACCACTCCATTAAAATTGACGGACATCGTCTGCTCTAGCTCTGCAAGGGGCGTGTGGAAAAAAGGCTGTCCGTAGCCTCCTATGCCTGCATTATTGAGCACCACGTGGGCATTACCAAGTTTTTCTTTTACGCTTGCCGCAAACCCCACCACCTCCTCCCACTCCGCCACATCGACGCGCTGCGCGTGCACGTTGGCCGCTCCGAGCAGACCTGCAAATCGATCAGCTGCTTTAGCCAAACCAGTGGCATCTATATCAGCTAGCGCCAGTCTCGCTCCGCGGCGTGCGAAAGCCTCTGCATAAGCCAGGCCCATACCTGATGCGGCACCGGTAATGACTACTGTTTTATTTTTGAAGTCTTTCAATGGCAGGTGCTGAGGGTGCTGCTTCGATAATTTCGCGGCTCAAATGTACCTGCTTAACCTAAAGGCATTTATCTGCTCAGCTAGGCCCAACTCCCCTGCGCTGATATAGCATTACCCTTGGCTGCGGGCCAAGCAAATATGGAATTATCAATTATTCCACCTACCTGCGCACAAGCGCGCACCTTCTCCAGAGAGGTCATCCGCGTAGGCTTCAGAGGTAATTCTGAATAGCTTCATCCAAAGATTCCATGCTCGATCCTACCTAGAGTCCGCTCCATTGCCCTCCGGCCGAGGCTGGTGCTGAAGAAATCTATAGGCTTACAACCTTTAAGCGAAGCAATCGGCCGCTCCATCCACGCCATTGCTCGAGTATGATTGCCAAAAACCTCAACGGCACGATCTATTACTCGAATTCCATCGAGCAAGTTTGAGCCCTCCGCAGGGGAAAGCCTGGTGCCATCTTTTTTCCTTCGTTGAATCGTGCGCAGACTTATACCAGTGGTGGCTTCCAAAAGAGGAAAGGTGATGGTACGGTCATCGAGTAATTGGTATGCCACATGAATTGCAATACCCTTTTCGGCAGCATTGTGCAGCATCAATAGCCGATCATCGTCGTATGCGCTGGGATGCAGCAAGCTCTTTAGATCAGGGAATTCCATAAAGTAATAAGCACATTCGTCTGAAGAAGTTCCACATGTGGTCGTCCAAAGGTGTAGTGCTCCACCTCCTGCGCCCAGCTGCGTACACTACCCACCCGCACCCCAGAACAGCCCCCCAGACCTGCAGTCCATATCTGCACCCCCGCACAGCAGTCCAGCACTGTACCCCAGAACTGCAGTCCAGCCTCCAGCAACGCAGTGATCCAGCCTCCAGCCTCTAATAACGCAGTGTTCCAGCCTCCAGCCTCCCACCTCCAGCACCCACCCTCCAAACAAAAACCCCATCCCGATACAATCGAGACAGGGTTTTGAGCAGATGACCAGGTTCGAACTGGCGACCTCAACCTTGGCAAGGTTGCGCTCTACCAGCTGAGCTACATCTGCATATGCTGGAAGCGGGCGCAAACATAATGCGCAGACCCCTCAACTGCAAACCTCTACACCAGAAAAAAAAGCGAGATTTTAAGCGCAGATGCTAGACCTGTGCTTCTAATTCAGCGCGGCGTGTCACCTCCGCCTCCTCCAGCCGCTTGATGTAGTAGTAGCTCTCCACCTGACTCCGAATCGCCAAGTCATTCGTAGTACGCTTGTAGGTGTTGCTCAACTCGGCATTCAAGATTCTCGCCTTCACATTATCCGACCATTGCAACTCCGTCAGCTCAATCACCCGCTGCTTAATAACCGGATCGTAAATCGGAAAAGCCGTTTCGATTCGGTAACTCAAGTTGCGCGTCATCCAGTCGGCTGAACTGAGAAAGACTTCAGGTTCGCCGTCATTGTGGTAGATGAATACCCGTGCATGCTCAAGGTACCTGTCCACAATGCTGATCGCGGAGATGTTTTCTGAAAAGCCCTTCTTGCCCGTTACCAAGGAAAATATTCCTCTAACAATCAGGCGCACCTCCACACCTGCCTGACTCGCCTCGTACAGCTTATCAATCATGCGCGTGTCCTGCAGGCTGTTCATCTTCAGCATTACCGCACCACGCTTGCCCGCCTTGACATTAGCTATCTCACGATCGATGCGAGAGGTAAATCCGCCACGGAGATTAAACTGCCCAACCAGCAGGTGCTTAAAATCAGTCTTCGGCAACTTCACCGTCTCTAAAAAGCTAAACAAGCGCGCAGCCTCCGTAGTCAACTGCCGATTAGAAGTAAACAATCCGAAGTCACTGTAAATTTTCGCCGTATTTTCGTGAAAATTACCAGTACTCAGATAGGAATAGATAACTCCACGACCACCTTCCACCCTCCGAACAATAGCTATTTTAGCATGTACCTTTACACCTGGAAAAGAGTAGTGGACGCTTACACCAGCGGCTTCTAATTTTTCTCCCCAGTTGAGGTTGGCTTCCTCATCAAACCGGGCTTTAATTTCGATGAATACACTCACTTGCTTACCGCGCGTCACCGCTTCACGAATCGCATCCATAATACGCGAGCGCTTTGCTACCCGGTACTGCACAATCTTAATATGCGTCACGTCCGGATCCTGACTTGCCTCCTCAAAAAACCGACAGACCGACTCGTAGCTGTGGTACGGATAATACAGCAAATGATCGCGTTCGCGTAGCTCACCCCAATAATCCTCCGTCTCCTCGAGTGCAGAGTAGGGTAGGGGTGGCATGGGTGGATTCTTCAAACCCGACTTTCCAAAATCTGGAAAGCCAAAAAAATCCGCATTATTATGATAGCGACCCTCTGGCAGCAGGTCGTACCGACCAAGATCAAAACTTTCCATGAGGTAGTTGAGCAAATCCTGAGGCATTTCGCGATCAAAGACGAAGCGACTCGCCGGCCCCACATGTCGCTTACTCAATCCTTCTTTAATCTTCTCCACCAAATCGCCCGAGAACTCATCATCAATATACAAATCAGCATCGCGCGTCAGCTTAATAGAATACGTATCGTCAATTTCATATCCCGGAAACATCCACGAAATTGAATGACGCACAATATCATCCATCATGATCACCTCTTTGCGACTGCCTGCGCTAGGCAAAGTCACAAAGCGACCTAATTCTGCACTAGGAATTTTCACCAACGCATATGTGGGAACTGGCTTTTTCGATTCCCGTTCGTGCATTTCAATGACGAGGTACAGCGCTCCATTATTGAGAAATGGCCGCACCATATTTTTCACCAGCAAAACTGGCTGAACGAAAGGCAACATATGATCGTGAAAGTATTCCTCCACAAACGCCTGTTGTTTTTTGTTCAAGTCGAGGCGTCGACGTAGCACAATGCCATGCTTTTTTAACTTAGGTATAATATCTTGACTGAAGATTCGGCTAAACTCTTCTTGTTGACTATTCACCACGCCTAATATCTCGCGCAAAACCGTTTTCGGGTCAAAGTCCAGCTCCCGCTTAGTACGCTTGCCAAGCCGCAGCAGGTTGCGGTGTCCAGCTACCCGCACACGAAAAAATTCGTCGAGGTTGCTCGAGTAAATCGCCAGAAATTTCAGGCGCTCGAGCAGTGGAACAGCCGGATCTTTGGCTTCTTGTAGCACCCGCTCGTTAAAGCTCAACCAGGATATATCCCGGTGGATGTACGGCATTTCCTGAGTCGTGTCTTGCGTGGTTTCTGTGGGCATACAGCGGAGGCAGAGGTTTCACAATAGTAAGCATCGACGCACCGCTTTCAGTTCGTTGTGTAGCGCATTCTCCTGTACGCAGCTCCTGCTAGAACAGTTCGGACTGTTGCGCCGCCGCCCGCTCATCTGTCAGCAGAGTAGGCACCCGAAAGCGTAGCTCTTCATTCCGCTTCCGCAAAACCCCACCCAACTCCACAGCAGATCGCGCTGAGGGCACCTCCTCCGGCTGGTGCGTAAACATATATGCTTCTTGGAGGCCAACATCAAACCAATTCACCAGCCTATCTGCCCACTGCTCTAGCCGCCCACTGTCGCTCGAGTGCACATTGCCTACCCATCGCACCAGCACAAATGGAGCCGTTAGGTGCATATGCGCTGCATCTCTTCTACCGCCCACATCAGTTATTACAGTGCCTATGCCACGGGCCGCCATTTCAGCAAAAGCATCAAGTCCGCGTTCCTCTGCAAACCAGCTCTCATGGCGAAACTCTACGGCGAGTCGCACCACCTGAGGCCAACTGTCGAGAAAGCGCTGGAAATGCTCAAAACTTGCCGTACTAAAGGTCTTTGGCAGCTGAATAAAACATACCCCGAGTTTGTGCTCGAAGTGCTGCACCGTCTTGCAAAACTCCAACGCACGTGTGGTACTCACGCCCAAGTAGCCCGACTGACTAATCGCGTTATTAACCTTCGGGCAAAACGTAAAATCCTCAGGCACCTCAGCCGCCCAGCGCACGATCTGGCGATACTGTGGAACCCGATAAAAGGTAGTATTCAGTTCGATCGTGTTGAACTGCTGCCCGTAAGCGTGCAGAAACCCCCCAGCTTTAGTGCCGGCAGGATAGACAGGACCCACAAACTGCTTCTGACCCCAAGCAGTCGATCCTATGTATACACTTCCCGCCTCCCTAGCCACCGTCAGCTCAGCTAGCGTATGCTCCGTCAGCGCTGAGTCTGGTGGCAAAGTCCAGTCCACCAGGTCAACGTTCGCTGGTCTTCCAAAGTCCATTCCTGAGCAACACATTGAGCCAGTCCTCGGATCAATCGAGCCTCACGCGCAGCCCTGTGCGCAGCCAGCGTCCGGGCAGCTCCACGCCATTGGCCTGGGCATAGCGCTCATCCAGCACATTGGTCGCCATAGCAAAGAGCGTCGCCTGACGGTAGCGATACTCCACCCGCACATCCAGCAGCTGGTAGTCGAGCGGTGCAGCATCAGGTGCAGGCTCACTCACCCTGTCAGCTAGTCGATAGGTCAGCGTGGCATGTAGTGGTTGGGCCAAACGCACCATAGCCACCGCAGTCATCTGGTGGCGTAAATTATCCAGTGCGTAGCGGCTAATAAATTCCCCTTCCTGCTCCGGGAGTTCGGCATCGATGTAGTTGTAACTCACCCGAGCCAGTGGCAGCCACGGCGCCACGCGTCTGCTGGTAAGCTGCACTTCCACCCCGCTAAAGGTCGCATCTGTTATGTTCTGCGGCTGCCACACCGTATCTGCGGCTGAAGTACGCACAAAATCTATGAGATCAATGGCATCGCGGTGCCACAGCGAAGCTCGAGCTTCTAAACCACCCTTTTCATAACGAGCACCCACTTCATAAGCCATAGTGCGCTCCGCCACCAGATCAGGATTGCCTTCATTATACTGATCCGCGTAGTAAAGATCCGTGTAGGTGGGGATGCGGTAGGTAAGGCCGGAGTTGCCATACAGACTCAGTTGCTCATTGTGCTGGTAGTGCACATCCAGCCCTGGCAGCAGCCGCGCACCTGCATCGGAGAGATAGTTAAAGGTGAGGCCGGGTGTGATGCGCACCTGCTCGTTTAGCAGCTCGAATTGTTGCTCAGCAACCAAGTTTAGCACCCGCCGCTCGCGATTGCCGAGGTTGTTGCTCGCCAAGGTCACCGCCTGCACCTCGCCACCAAGCCCTAGTCGGCCCAGCCTGTGGTCGAAGCTCTTGTACGCGTCGTAGCCGTACACCTGCGAGATGTGCAAGTTGCGGTACAGACTCGGATTGCTCCTCACAAATACGTATTCATCCTGGTTGCGTCTCCAGCTGAGGCGTTGCGAAAAGTCGCCGCTAGCATGCGTAAGGGCCACAAGGCTCGTCTGCACCGCCTCGAATTGCTGAGTAGCCGATGCGCTAGCGTAAAATCCATTGGCCCCAAAGGCTCGCTCACTTAGCCCTGCCAGCAGCCCAAAGCTATGTGCTCCCTGCCGCAGTTGCGCTTGGTAAAGGCTGTTGACAATCGTGTAGTCGGTGTTGTCACGCAGCTCTTCAGTCCCGCTAGCCTCATAACCTTGCGCAAAATCACGCTGGTAAGAAAGTGTCTGCCGCAGTTGCTTGTACGGCAGGCTCAGGCTTGCGCCAAAACCACCTACACCAAACTGTCCCAGCTCAGCACGCAGCGTCGTCGCGGCGCTTTCCTCCACCTTAGTTATAATATTGACAGCACCAGCAAAAGCATTGTGGCCATACAGTCGCGCTCCCGGACCCTTCAGTATTTCAATGCGCTCGATGTTTTCCAGTGGCACAGGGATGTTCAGTAGGTGGTGGCCAGTTTGCGGGTCGGCTAGCTTGATGCCATTCACCAATACCAATGCCTGATCAAAGGTGCCGCCTCTAATACTCAAGTCAGCTTGCACTCCATTGGGGCCACGCTGCCGCAGGTCTAAGCCACCGACAAATTGCAATGCTTCGGCAGTTGAATTGATCGGTAAGCTCTCCAGTTCGCGCTTCGTTATTACGTCGAAGGTGTGGCCCACACGCTCCAGTGGCACCGGGCTGCGGTTGGCTATCACCACTGCTTCAGGTAAGTCAAGGCTGTCGGCAGCTTCTGTTTGCGCTTTCGCCAAAACAGCACAGCAAACGGCAACTGCAGCAAGGATCAGGCGGTGTAAATAAGGGCTCCAAAAACAAGGTTTCATAGGCGCGGCGAATATAGAATTTGCTCGACCTGGCACTAAGGCGCTTGTCCACAAATCCAGCTTCGGCCGCAGTTGCTACGCGCTGTTCTCAGCACGTGCCGTTACTTCGCGCACTAACACAACACCTTATGGCTACAGCTACTCAACAACGACGACTCCTCGCAGGCAACTGGAAGATGAACCTCGACCACCAAGCCGGAGTGGAGCTCGTAACAGCCTGCGCCCAGCAGCTTGCGGAGCTAGATCTGCCAAGCGTGTTTTGTGCACCAGCTATACACCTGCACAGTCTGCAGGAGGCGGTGGCTCAGCATGCGCAACTCCACCTCGGTGCGCAGGATGTTTCCGCTCACGAATCAGGTGCCCACACCGGTGAAATTAGCGCCGAGCAACTCCGCTCTGTTGGCTGTACCTATGTCATCGTTGGCCACTCCGAGCGCAGGAGCGACCACCACGAGGCGGGGCAGGTGCTGGCAAATAAAGTTGATCGCGCTCTCGCACATTCGCTCATCCCGATTTACTGTTTTGGCGAAAGCCTAAAAGAGCGTGAAGCAGGCAAACAGCAAGACGTGGTTGGCGAGCATTTGCGGGAAGGTTTGGGCCACCTCAATGCAGATGCAATGGCTCATGTTGTGCTAGCCTACGAACCAGTTTGGGCCATAGGAACAGGCAAAACAGCCAGCCCTCAGCAGGCGCAGGCTATGCACACCTTTGTCCGTGAGTGGCTTAAAGGGCGTTTTGGCGAAAGCTGTGCCGCTGCAACGACTATACTCTACGGTGGCTCTGTGAAGCCGAGCAATGCGCAGGAACTGTTCGAGCAGCCTGATATCGACGGTGGGCTTATTGGCGGGGCAAGCCTCAAAAGCGAAGATTTCGTCGCCATTGCACGGGCTTTAGCCGCGTAAATCCACTACCCGATCTGTAGTATTTCACCCTCGAGCCGAGGCATGTTGTGGCTCTAGGGGCGAAATTTGCAGCCGGAATCGCCAGCCCCGGGGCAATCCTTCACACAGAAGTATGAACGTCCCGACACCATATTATCCTCAACTCGAGGAGCGCGACTGTGGCGCTACCTGCCTTCGCATGGTGGCCGAACATTACGGCCGCGATGTCAGCATGGAGCAGCTACGCGAACTGACCGACACCGATGCGCGCGGCACTGATTTGGGTGGTATAGAGCGCGGTGCCCAGCACCTCAGCTTCGAGACTCTGGCCGCAGAAATACCTTTCGACGAACTCGCCGCTGGAGATTTGCTGCCGGTCATCCTGCACTGGGATCGCGACCATTTTGTGGTGGTGGTGGAGGCAGATTTTGCCAAGGTGAAGGTGCACGATCCTGCTGTCGGTGTGCGCGAGCTTACGCGCGATGATTTCGAGTCCCATCGCTACGGACCAGGTCGCTCCCGGGCAGGGCTCATCCTGCGTCCGCAGCCTGGACAAG
This sequence comes from Saprospiraceae bacterium, assembly GCA_965213735.1. Taxonomy (GTDB): domain Bacteria; phylum Bacteroidota; class Bacteroidia; order Chitinophagales; family Saprospiraceae; genus CALDTK01. The sequence goes on along the minus strand of CBDCAB010000006.1, from coordinate 1,270,683 downwards.
CCTCAGAGCCAGAGCAGCGCGCCTTGTTGCCACCCGCAGCACCCGTGGCTGCAGCACCATACGGCTTCATTTTGAGTGGCATTGTCTTTTCAGCTATGCTAGCCCTTGCTCTAGGCATTCTGTATGTGGCGCTGGTGCAAGCCATCGATTTGCAGTTTCGGGAGGGATGGCTACAGCATCTGGGTGCCTTGTTGCTGGCTGCAGCAGGTTTGGCCTTAGCTAGCCTCGTGCTGCGTCGCCAAGCAATAGCATACGCCAGTCGTCGTGGCCAAATGGAAGTGGAGCGCATTGTCGAGCACATCCGAGTTCGTACAGCCGACATCCGCCGTCCGATTAACGCTGAAACATACCTCACGCTGCTCCAAGATTCTGATCAACTGCGGGTGTGGCGGGCCTACGCCATGGCTACGGTAGTAAGTGGAGCGGCGGTGCTGATATGCATACTCGTGTACATGGCTTACCTCGACTGGGTGTGGGCGCTGTCACTGCTAGGTAGCTTACTCCTCATCTGGGCCATTGGCTCGGCAGTGTACCGCTACGGCCAGCGCAATCAAGAAGCAGCGCGAGAAGCTCAACTCAAACAGCGGGAGGCAGTATATGAATACGCCCACATCTTGCCCGACGTCACCACCATAGATTCCAACCAGTACCTCGACTCCCGGCTAGTAGAGCGAAACGAACGTGCCGAAGCAGCTTTTCACCGAATTGCGGCCGAATACTCCGCCGAACGACAACTCGTGCGGGTGGCGATGCTACTCAGCGTTGTTGCCCTCACCGTTGTAGGATTCTATCGCTTGGGCTACAGCGGCTTGCAGCTGGGAGAATTGACCTTTGGCTATTTCTTAATTGTCGCCGCGATGATGCCGCTGCTGCCGATGTGCTCAGCCTCCGTGAAGTGGAAGAAACTACAGGCAAGTCGACTGCGGCTAGCTGATCTAGGTGAACCTGGGCTGATCCTCGACAAGCCACGCGGGCCCAAGCCTCGACAGATAACCCTTACCTGGGATGCTCGCAATGGTGCTCCGCAACAGGTGTCGTTTCCAAGCAACTGCCGTGTGGCGCTGGTAGGCTCGGATCATGTGGCGCGCGATGCCGTGGTAGCTGGTATGCTCGGCCGCGACAATGTATTCAATGCCAAAATGTATATCGAAGACGATCTGGATGAGCAAGTGGATGTGACGGTGCTGGGAAAGGTCTCGCACATCACGCCGCAGACCGCCGTCGCGTCAGGCAGTCTAGCCACGAATATTGCGCTTACGCAGCGACCTGATGAGCGCGCTGTGGCCAACGCAGCACGCGTAGCAGGCATAGCCGAAGATGCACCTCCACGGGGACTGCACACGCTCGTGGGCTTTGATGGTGAAGGAATCGAGCAAGAGACAGTTACGCGCACACTCATCGCCCGTGCAGTATATGCCGGAGTAGATGCCTTACTACTCGATCGGGCCACGCAGTCGCTCGATGATTACGAGGAGGGCCTGTTGATGGACAGGTTGATCCCTTGGTGCGAAGGAAGGCTGCTCGTTGTTAATCCCACGCGCGTGAATGCGGCTTATGGTTGCGATTTGCTGATCCATGTGGAGGAGGGAGAAATAGATGCTGTTGGCTCGCACGAGTCTTTAATTCGCGAGCGCGGAGCCTACTACTACGAAGTAATTGCAGCACAAGATGATGCAGATGAGCACTAGGAGGTCGATCCTTATACTTTTAGTCGCAGGAGTGCTGCTTGTAGCTGCCTACCTCTTGCTGCCCGATTTAGCTTCTGATCGTGGGCAGAGACGAGAGGTGCTACCACAGGTTGCGCAGGATACGCTCGTGATCAGTTTAGATACGACACGAGGGCCTGGAGCAGACTTACACGGTGAGCCACGAAAGCTGAGACGACTGGTGCGACAAGCACGGCGAGTCGAGGCTGGTGAAGCATTAGCGGAGTATCAAAGCCCTTACAATGCTGAGCTACTGAAAAAAGCGATCGATCAGCGCCTTCTGCTGTCGGCTGAGGAGCTTGCCGCAGCGCCCTTTCCTCCAAATATTAAAGAAGAACTCGCACAGCTGGCGCAGCAAGCACCGGCCTCAGCGCCGACAGGAACCCAGCTCACGCAGGCGGAGCGAGAGCTGCTGGAGGCGGAGTTATTTGGTGCTGAAGATGCTTCGACAGAATTGCTGCGGCGACTTGCTGATCCAAAACTGGGTCCTGAGCAGCGTCTGGAAGCAGAACTCAAGTTACAGGTGGCTCAGTCGCAGCTCGTTCAGCTTCGAGCCAAACTTGCGCGGCCACCCGCTGCAAAGGCACAGTCCGTGGATATCGATACGCTAATGGAGCAGTACCGGGCTGTGCTCAACAACTTTCCGAACACGAAGCCCGAGCGGATCAATGCTGAGCGAGCGGGATACTATGTGCCGAGTACAGAAGCTGGTCAACTGGGGGTGCTGATCGTGCAGCGAGAGGACACACTAGCGCTACCTGTTGCGAATAGTTCGGCGGCTTATTATTTGGTGCCTCGTGGTTTGCCTGTGCTACGCGCAAAGGCGGCGCGTGTAGATAGTGTAGCTGCCAATCGTGCAGATGGAGCTATTGGCGTGGTGCGGCGTTAGGCTGCTACCACTGCGAGATGTTGCTTCACTCCTTGCAAGCCGGTAGCGAAGGCTTGGCGCAACAGTTCAATACGTGCCTCTATGCTATCGTGGAGCGCGCGCACGGCAACGGCAGTAGCAAAGTCGTTCTGCGCGTAAGCAAAGTCTTCAATCGCTCTCACCCGCTGTTGGAGTTGGGTGGCATTGCCGTACATCGCTTGGAGTGCGCGGATACCATCATCGCGCTTGGTCGAGTTTCCGCTGTCGTGGATGAAGGCAAGTCGAGTCACTGCTCTACCTAGGTCGAAGATGCGCGACTTGAGCTGGGCAAGGGCATGAGTAGCATGGCGCCGCACATCGGCAGCTGCACTATCGTCGACGAGGTGGAGGGACCTATTGTAGGTGAGCAACCAGCCATCGAGCTGTGCCAGCAGACTCGACTCTCGCTGCCACACCTCTAGCAGTGCTGTGACAAGGACTGATCTGTTGGGGTTAGGGAAAGGGGCTTTGGCAGCGAACATCTTAATGAAGGTGATTCACCTATCATATGGTTCCGCATAACAATATGTTCGCTGTGGAGAGAAAAAATTTTTGGCTTCAGCCTTAGAAGTAGAAGCTTGTTGGCACACAAGGGAGGATTAGCGGGATGATAGATAACACGAGCCCGCTGATTGGCGAAGGCTAGAATTGACTCCTTTGTAAGAGTCCAGAAACGATTCTTCCATCCGCGTCACGTAAGGATAATACGGCGCCACCAGAGTGAAACTCAGCAGGAATTTGCAGGAGTAGCGCATCATCACCACTAGCTATCCTAACCGTTTGCTCCGTTTGTCTACGACCCAGAATGTCTAGCCAGACAACAGTGTACGAGCCACTTGGAAGACCTGCAATGTGAGCTAAAGGTTGTCCCAGCACCTGAGACAGCTTAACTCCCTCTATAGTTGAGGCCTCAGGGATTCCTACTACAGTATATGCACCATCACAAGGACCGGAAACGACAACCTCTTTAAGACCAATTGCAAGAGGGGCTATAACGGCATCTTGTCCGTTGGCTAGTGGAATCGTCCAATTATCAACTGCTATCCAAGGATCTGTCAGAGCCTCTGAAGTGTTGATTACATATTGGCTATCTAGTGCAAGACAGGTCCAAGAATAATTTACTCCATTTGCGGAAGGATCATCAAAAAAATCATTTGGAAAAACTAACTGAAATGCAGTATTATTTGTAATGTAGGATGATCTTTGACAACGTGTACGGAAGTGATCCCGATTCCAAGTTACTGTAACAGGTTGGTGCTTGGCATAAATAAATAATTCAGGACTTGCTTGATTAAGACAAGCCAAACCTGAGCTGTTCTCTCCAAACATTACAAATGTTTTTGCATATCCCTGAGTACCAGTTATACTGCCAAGTCTAGCATCTAAAACAGTATCCCATACTGGAGCTCCTAACACTTCACCTAGATGAGTATCAAATCCAGTCGTTCCATCTGGATGTATTACGATTTCTGCAGAATCCACATTTCCTATGGCATCCTCAACAAAGAAGGTGGTACGGAAAGTATCGGGGCCAGCCTGTGCTGCTATATCTGCAATGTAGAGCAGAACTATAGCAGAAACAGCGAGGTGCTGCTTGCGCAGATGATGTAAAAACATGACCTAAAATTGCTTGGCAGTACGGATACTCGACATGTAGCCATACGCAATAAGAGGTACAAAAAGAATGGCTAAAGCAATACTGCAAAGAACCTTCGATATTTAGCATGTAGATCAAAAGTTTAAACTGGCAGCTAGATTACCTAATCATGGAGTGGCTATGGGACCAGAAACTTATCGCAACTCGCACGTGCATACGCAGATACGTCGACACCCTTTTGGATACTATACTCTAATCGTTTCCGTAACTTCCAACACATTTCACAGCCATAGTAGTACGTGCTTACAGTTATTTGTTGACAACCTACTAGCGATGCGCATCAATACAGATGGCTTTGGTACCAATCTGGGTCATAATCTTACCAGGTTCATCGCCACGTGGTTGGCGCACGTATAGCCACTTACGGAAGCGAGTGCCTTCAACGCTCATCCGTTCTGCGTCGAGTTTCCAGAGTAATTTAGGAGTGTTGGGGCGTAGGTCGATGGCAAAGAGCGATTTGTCACTGCCGCCAACGAAGTAGACTACGCCATTAACTACCCGGCCCTCGAGCGAGCTAGACAATTGAGCGGTAGGCACTTCATAAAGCGTATTTCCAGTCATCGCGTCGAGGCCATATAAGTTGCGATCTTCACAGTTGACTGCGCAGACGTTTTCCCAGATGGTAAACCCTGAGACCCAAATTTCTCCGGGCAATTCTCGTTGCCATATTTTGTCGCCAGTGGCGATTTCATAACAGCCAATAAATTCCCCCACGGCGCAATAGATGTAATCTCCCACCGCCTTGGCCGGATAGAGGGCAACTTCACTTCTTTCATCAGGAGATATTTGCACACCCTTATAGATCCACTCCTTACGTGTGAGGTCGTATAGCCCCAAATAGGTGACGTATTTTCCTTGACCGCGTGGACCTCCTTCCAGGGTGTAATTTTGATACAACACAGCCATTTGAGTTTGGCCGGAACCCGGCACGAATTCGAAAGACGATATGTTTCTACTACCTTGAGAACTATTGGCGAGTGAATGGGGTGGGCGGATAAGAGTATCTACGCCAGGGCTTGTGAAGGAGCCTTGCCCAATATACTCCATGGTAACATTATTGGTGTAGGTGAGAGCTTGCCCGAACCATTTGTCGTCGTGACTCTCTAAATCGTTTCTTTGAATAGAAAGGTGGCTAGAGTCTCTCCAGATAGTAGAACCATTATTGATATCAATGATATGATGCCGACTACCGATTAAATACGCTAATCGATTATCATACACAGCAAAATGATTTGCATCTACGGAAACTGAACCTTTGTCTCCAAAGTAATCATTCCATTCCCAGAGCCTATCGCCTGTGCTTATGTCGATTGCCAATAATTTGCTTGTAGGTACTGTATTGTCTGTACCTACTATAAATGCAATATTATTATGAATCCAGTTCGCACCTGGAATGTCAGAAGGGAGAAATCCAGTACCATCTTGAGTCTCTGCAGACCATACGATTTCTCGAGAGAGAAAAACTCCATCGTCGCGAACTTGGAGCGGATCTTTCGTGCAATGGACGAAACATATAAGCAGTATGAGAATTGTTGTAAACTTCATAATCTATACTCCAGGAATACGAAATTCATCACCTCTATCGAATATGTTGTTCAACTCTTCCTGCATTTCATCGTTTCCATTACGTGTCTGCATAAAGGTTGTGTTTGTTTCATCGCTGTGGTTGACGCCTTCGGCTTCGTAAGTGCGATTTTGATCAAACGGATCGAAAATTTGGGTTGTAGCACAGAAAAAACCATCAGAGGCTTCATTTACGGTTGTTCTCCTTACACCAGTAAATTGCCTTGCGCAGCCCGCAATCCCACCGCCACCTACATCGTCGAGACAACCATTCTCCTCCATACACTGTAACCATTCAGCCGTGCCTGTAATAAAATCTGTACAAGGAAAATATGTGTAGGTAAAGGTCTGGGTAAAAGTTTGTGAGCTCGAACACTCAATCTCATCAAGCCAATATTGTTCGCTGTTGGCGAGCCAGATGGCCCCTCTCGAGTATTGAACTGATTGGTAGACATTATAGCCCCCCTTGATTATCGAAAATGGATTCATAGAGAGAATTCCCCCAATAACATTGATCGATGCGCTCACTCCGTAGTAGGCTGATGCTCCTATATACAACCCTCTCACTATGTTGGCGATGTGTTGATAGCGTTGATCGTCTTCATTATCTGATTCCAAAGAGCTAACCAATCTCCAATGTACAGGACTTTCCTCATTCCCCCATACAGAAATAATGTTCGAATTTTGTGTGCCTTGATTTAAGGCTGCAATAAAGTTGCTGCCGACAGCCGCTTGCTGAGCGCTTAAACTTTCTACACTACCCTCTAGACCAAATTCATCAATGACACTCGATAAAGCATTGCATAGTGCCGCAGTCGTAATACCCTGAACAACGATGTTACCTGGTATAGGCAGACTCTGTCCAACATGTGTTGATGGTCCAGCGCTTAATGCTCTGCATCCTCTAGCGATTGCCGAGGCCATGCTACCTGATTGAATACTGTTAATCACCGCTCCTCCTCGATGAGGTGTTCCCACCGTCACAACACCTCCTAGTTGCCTGTTGCCTCCGGGCAGCTGCTGATCTAGGCTTCTGAGTGCTAATCCACCATTGCTGTGGCCGATGCCTAAGGGTAAATCTTCAGGATTCAGTGAAGTTGGAGGCGGAAGGTCGTTACCTATTTCGCTACCGTAATTTCCGAGGCCGTTACGCTCTTGCCAATTATTTCTGAGAGATACCATCCTACGCTCTTGCGAAAAAATGTCATCGTAGACTTGCCAAGTTTCTTCGCTATTAGCATTTGAGTTAGCGTGTCCGCCTTGACCATGGGCCCAAATCACGAGCCTATCATTCTGTTGTGCGGCAACTAAAGCTGAAGTGGTTAGTAGCGTAAAGAGAAAAAAGATTTTCATAACCCCGAAATTGTAAGCGTGAAGTTTTCTAATTCAGAAATGACAAGCTGAGTGCCCGTTAATCCATCACCTAAATCAATAGGAGTTCTGGTTTCGTATCCAAGAATTGTTAGCGTACTATCGGCACTCAAAGCGTATTTGTAGAGCGTAGAGGAGAGTGGCTCGAGCGTAGCAGGATCAAAGAGTTGAACGGCATCAAAAATGACTCTGTCACTGATTTTGTGAAATACTACTGTCGCTTTAAGCGGAGGAGATTGATCTGTAGCTGCTACCTCTACCTGGATAGAGGACAAGCCATTCGGTTGTGCTGAAATGATGGCTCCTGGAGCATTGAGGTAGTCCGCCCAATCATCTCCTGCTACCTGTTGTAGCGAGAGTGGCACCCCACTCATCGTTATTGTGGTTTGATTTGGATATAGAGCCGCTATGTTATCAATTTCAGTGATGAGCTCCTCGATAGGAGCTTGTTGTTGAGGTTCTTCATACTGAACCGAGCCATCAGCGCGCAATATTTTAAAGACTCCATTACGCCACGTTGTTGTGGTTCCTACCGGATCCGGGTCGGGCAGTCCATCTAAAATCGTTGGAGAAGGTAGATCAGCTACGAGGCGTTCAGTTTCAATTTTGTAATCTGTGAGACTAAAGGCTTCCAACTCGACGTGGTGCCGTTTAGCAATGGGCCTATCGATGAGCCGTTGAATTTGAGGTGTCACTTCTCCCTCTACGCTAATTAAAATCATTTAAGATATTGTGTACTCGCAGTGAAAAAGCGATCCACTATTAAATCCTAGAAAATCTACGTCCCCCACCCCCAAATCTGACTCACTTGAGCAGGCAACAAAAGCCAAGCTAATCGTGACAATGATCCACTTCTGCATGAGGAAATTTTTGCTAAAGTAGCGTTCGCAGCTGGATTTTCCAAATCTGAGACTAGCCGAAGGTGCGAAACAGTAGCCTAGATGGAGGCAATTGTGGAGCTGGCCACTTCAGCGGATGATTGTAGAAAGGGGCCGTGAATTGAAGAGCCCCGGGAGAAACCACATCTAAGTTAGACCCTCAGGGATTAAATATTTGCAGCCTCAGCGGGCACCAGTTTTTTTTTAGAGAGAATAAGAGGCGCCCGCCCTTAGGTGGGAGTTGACATGCTCTTCCTCAGAAAACTCTCGCTATAGGCCAACACAAACAAATTGCTACTAGTCCCACTAAAGATAGCCAATGCGCGATCTAGGCACATCCCTGACCAGTTTGAAGGCTGCCGCTGGAAGGCTATGATTTCCTCTACTTTTACCCTCCTACCTCCTATAATACGGCCTCCACGTCAATCCCAGCGCGGGGCGAAGGGCGATGCTGTGGCGGCCCGTGCTGAGTTGTTGGCCAATTACACCCTCAGGGCCTGCAGCCACGTACACGTCTAGTTGCTTTTTCAGACGGAGGGCAAGTCCGAGCCGCGCCATATAGCCTGCGCCGTTGCGAGTGGTCCAGCTGTCGGCATCTTCAGGCTGGTAGCCTTGCCTCCCGTAGCCCAAGCCAAACTCGACGAAAAATGCTTTTTTGAAGAAGTTGCTCTTCTTCCAGTTGGGACAGTCGCAGTCACCTTCCATGTCGAACAGGAAGGCCTTGTAAGCGACCAATGCTTTACCCGTGTAGGTTCTGCCAGCGCTTTCAGCCTCACCGTACGTCGCATATACACCATCGAGGCGCAGGCCGTAGTAGGCGCGCAAGTTGGGGATACGCAGTAGCACGCTTACCGCTCCGGTAGGTGCATACAAATCCTGTGCAGTATCGTCTTCTGGAGCACCATCGGCCAACTCGGAGTTTATCGTGTAGTAGTTGTTGCGCAACTCGGTGCCAGTTTCCAAGTTTAGCTCCCACTCCTGCGGGGCTGCCTGAAGTTGTGCGCTTATGGGTTTTGCCGAAAGGCTGAAAATCAGGACCAAACTCAGCGAGAGATACTTCGATAGCGACATGTTACCCCAAACGGCACACCCAGCAGCTTCGTTGCGCGTTATACCCTTTCCATCCCGCAAAGCCTACCTTTGCCCCGCTCGCTGAAGCCGATACATGAAAACTCGTACCCTCCGCAAAAATAAAGTCAACGTCATTACGCTGGGGTGCTCCAAGAACTTGGTCGATAGCGAAAACCTGATCACTCAACTCGAAGCCAACGACTATGACGTTGCCCATGATTCCGAGCGGGATGCACAGGTAATTATCGTGAATACCTGTGGGTTTATTGATCTGGCCAAGCAGGAATCGATCGATACCATCTTGCAATATGCTGAGGAGAAAAAGGCAGGTCGCATTGATAAACTATACGCAACTGGTTGCCTCACGCAACGCTATCGCGAGGAGCTGAGTGCCGAAATTCCAGAAGTCGATGCCTGGTTTGGCACCTTAGAGTTGCCGCAGATGTTGGCCACGCTTCAGGCTGACTACCAAAAGGATTTGATTGGCGAGCGCTTGCCCACCACGCCCTTGCATTTTGCTTACATGAAGATTAGCGAGGGCTGCAATCGCACCTGCTCTTTTTGTGCCATACCGCTGATGCGGGGCAAGCATGTCAGTCGATCGATTGAAAGTCTCGTTGCCGAAGCTGAACACTTGGCCGCACGAGGCGTGAAAGAGCTGATGCTCATAGCACAGGAGCTCACGTATTATGGTCTCGACTTGTATAAAGAGCGCGCTTTGCCTCAGCTACTGCACGCACTCGCCGACGTTGAAGGTATCGAGTGGATTCGGCTGCACTATGCTTATCCGAGCAAATTTCCACTAGATATCATTGATGCAATCGCGGAGCGCAAGGAGGTGTGCAATTACCTCGATATGCCGCTGCAACATGCCTCCAATCGGATGCTCGCTGCCATGCGCCGGCAGATTACGCGTGAGGAGACGGAAGCACTCGTTGCTGAGATTCGGCGTCGCGCACCTGGTATTGCACTACGCACGACGATGTTGGTTGGGTATCCAGGGGAGACCGAGGAGGACTTTGCTGAAATGTGTGATTTTGTAGAGCACATGGAATTTGAGCGGCTCGGTGTATTCGAATATAGTCATGAAGAAGATACACGTGCATTTGCGGTAGAAGATGACGTGCCCGCAGATGTAAAGACTGAGCGTGCTAATCGTCTTATGGATGTGCAGCGATCTATCAGCTTGCGCAAAAACGAAAAACTTATAGGTCAAACACTTCAGGTTTTAATCGATCGAAAGGAGAGTGGCTATTATGTAGGTCGCTCCGAATATGATAGTCCTGAAGTTGATAATGAAGTTTATGTAAAGTCGGAGGTAGAACTCGAGCTAGGTAGCTTTGTTGACGTTGAAATTGAAGACGCTACCGAATACGATTTGCATGGTGTGGTAGCTGGTGAATCATTGCTCGATACTGCGGCTGCGTTTGTGCAGCGCAGCGTTCGCAAGGTGCTTCAGTAGGTGAGCCATGACAACAGTCTGCGGCTTGTACTGTTAAAGCGGTGATGGCGGCAGAAGGAGTGGTACGAGCGGATTGGTTTCGAAAGTTACGGCAGCCTCCTGTGCAGGCGCTGGTAGCTGCAGGCTTTCTGGTCATTTTTGTGCTGTTTGGAGGCGTAATGCGCGCCAGCGGCGGCGAAGTCTCTTTGCTCTGGGGCTACCAAGCTGCCGCCACGGCGAGTATGCTCTACGGCGTCGGCAATGCCCTCATGTCGCTCAGTGCCCGCAACGTCGGCAAATACTGGTCTACCAGCTTTCTCACCTATATCGTCCTCACGGCGCTCGGAATATTGGCAGCCTGGGCATACAGCGGACTGTGGATTACAGAAGCAGGTAGCTACCGTTGGATTTACATGGTGCTCACCTTTGGCTACCTGGTACTGCTCAGCATCGTGTCGATGATGAGAGGTATCGTGCATTTTGCCGAAAGGGAAGAATGGAGCCAACCGCGGCAGCGCGACTAAACCTAGCGGGCGCGCTGAAGGTTAATTATAGAAAGAAATCCCATGAAAGTCCTACTCTTTATCGCGCTCGTTGCCCTTACACTTGCCGCCTGCAACAGCAACAACAAATCTGCCCAAGCACAAATGATTTCCGAAAACCCAAATTCCGACAGAGCTACTTCTGGCGACGAGCGCGTGTTGATCGGCCTCAATGGTGACACGCTGGCTCAGTTACGACTGAGTGATGAGGAGTGGGCAGAGCGCTTGACTTCAGAAGAGTTTAATATCCTCCGTCAAAACGGCACGGAGCGGGCCTTTACCTCCCCACTCAACCAGGAGAAAAGCGCTGGCACATTTGTCTGTGCCGCCTGCCAATTGCCGCTCTTTGCGAGCGATACAAAATTTATGTCGGGCACGGGTTGGCCAAGCTTTTACCAGCCGCTGCGTGATGATCATATGCTCGAGCTGCGTGACACGGAGTACGGTATGGTGCGCACCGAAGTTCGCTGTGCCCGCTGCGATGGCCACCAAGGTCACGTATTTAACGACGGGCCAAAGCCTACCGGCTTGCGCTACTGCATCAATGGGGCGGCATTAGACTTTGTGCCCAGCGCGGAGTAGTACCTTTGCGGCTACTTGTGCTCGCCAACAATCATCGTCTGGATGGGTGGCGCCGGGCAGCTAGTCACACCCTCATCTCCAGCTATGGCGTTCAAAATTTATACGAAATCTGGCGATGCTGGGCAGACGGCGCTTTACGGTGGCAGACGTGTGTCTAAGGCAGATTTACGTCTCGATGCCTATGGTACAGTCGATGAACTCAATGCCCACATCGGGGTCCTTGCTGCGGTGATGGCCGAGCAGCGCGCACAGCTAGCGACTGCTTTTCTGCAGCAGATACAATCGCAGCTTTTTACCATTGGCAGTCAACTCGCTACTCCACCAGATAAAGAGCTGTCGATCAAACCCATTGCGGCAGCACATATCGCCGCGCTCGAAGAGCAGATTGATCGGCACGATGAGGACTTGCCACCTCTGAGCAGCTTCATTCTTCCAGCAGGCAGCATGGCATGTGCACAGGCACACGTTTGTCGTACCGTTACCCGCAGAGCAGAACGGCTTGTAGTGGCGCTTTCGCAAAACTCACCAGTAGACGCTGCCGTGTTGCAGTACCTCAACAGGTTGTCGGACTATTTTTTCACCTTAGCCAGAGCAATCACGCACGCGGCAGGACATGCTGACACGCCCTGGGTAGCCGAAAAATGAAGAGTAGCCGCAACAAAATGCGCGCATTTTGGAACGACCTTCCCGCCTGGGCCCAGGTAGCCCTGGTGCTTGCCGTGGTGGCGCTGATCAGCTTCATGTTCCCGACGGGAGTCAAGTTTGCGTATACCTATGGTCAGGGGCAGCGCTGGCGTTACGATGATTTGTTTGCGCCCTTTGATTTTCCTATTCGCAAGACAAATGAGCAGCTTGCAGCAGAGCGGCGGGCCGTGCTCGAAGCACGAGATCCCTATCTTCTCGCCAATCCAGAAGTTGCTGCTGAAGAACTCGCAAGTTTTGAAGCTGAATTTCAGCGGCAGTTTCAAGGTCTGGCCGATTCGAGTGGCTTTCGTGATTTGAAGCGACGACCCAATTTCTACCTCGAGCGGGGCCGCGGCCTCATTGAGCGCGCTTATGAGCGCGGCATTGTGCAGCGTTCGCCCAGCTTTGAGGCGCCCCCCAATGGCATCGTGCATGTGGTCCGTGGCGGCAAAATACTAGAACGCGCTCCTACTCAACTGGTCGATGCACCAGCCGTAGTGCAGCGCTTGCGGGATAGCCTCCAGCAGATGCGCCTCAGCGATGCCGATTTCCTCTTGCCCCTGGTCGAGGATGCTATCCGGCCCAACATACAGTATTCCGATTCCCTCACCAACCGTTTTGCGCAAGCACAACTCGAAGGGCTCGTCGAGGCGCAAGGCATGGTGCAACAGGGCGAGCTCATCATCGCCGAATCAGGTATTGTCACCGAAGAGACGGTGCGCAAGCTCGATAGTTACAAGCTCCAGTACGAGTCCGAGGTCATTGATCGCTCTCGAGGCTGGCTTATGTACCTCGGCTACCTCCTGCTCACGTGTATGATCATGGCGGTGTTGCTGCTGTACATCCGGCTTTTCCATCGCCAGGAGTTCAAGCAGTTCAGCCGCTTGATGTTCATCCTGGTGCTTGTGCTCGTCGCGAGTTTTGCCGTCTTCCGCATCGATTCCATCAATTCGCTGAGCGTCTACCTGATGCCCTTTGCGATTGTGCCAATCGTCATTAAAAACTTCTATCCGCCTGGTGTAGCGTTATTTACTCACTTGGTGATAGTGCTTATCGCTAGCTTCCTTTCTAGCCTGGGCTACGAGTTTACATTCCTACAGATAGTTGCTGGTATTGTGGCTGTATTGTCGCCAACGGGTCCGCGCGACTGGTCAAAGATCCTGCGCTCGATGGTGCTGCTGGCCATTACCTATTTACTCGGCTATATAGGTCTCGAGCTCATCAAGCAGGGCAATTGGCGCGCAATCGATTGGACTGTACTCACTTGGCTGGCGCTCAATGTGTTTCTCACGCTGCTGGCTTATCCGCTGGTGCCCTTGCTGGGCCGACTGTTTGGCTTTATTAGCGATGTGGTGCTGCTAGAGCTGTCGGATGTCAATCGGGAGACGCTGCGCGAGCTCAGCCTTAAAGCCCCCGGCACTTTCCAGCATTCTCTTGCAGTAAGCAACTTATCGGAGGCTGCCACACGCGAAATAGGAGGAGATACCCTGCTCGTCAAGGTGGCAGCACTCTACCACGACATCGGCAAAACTGTTGATCCGCTGTATTTTATTGAAAACCAAGGCGGGCGCAACCCTCACGACGACCTCACCGAGCTCGAGAGTGCGCAGGTGATCATCAATCACGTTGACCAAGGCTTGCGCCTGGCGAAAAAAGCTGGGCTACCGGCGGTAATCATTGACTTCATTGCCACACACCACGGCACCACACGCGTGGAATATTTCTATCGCACCTACGCCGCGAAGCATCCCGATGTTGACGATTCAAAGTTTCGCTACCCTGGTCCGCTTCCACAGACGCGCGAGCAAGGGGTGATGATGATTGCCGATAGCCTCGAAGCTGCGGCCAGAGCCCTTAAAGATCCCACCGCAGCTGATATTGATGCACTCGTGGATGGCATTATCGAGCACAAAGTCTCGCTGGGTCAGCTCAATGACTGCGCTCTCAGCTTCAAGGAGCTGCGCGCATGCAGAGGCTTATTCAAATCGATGCTCAAGAGTATGTACCACGCCCGCGTAGAGTATCCTAACGCTCCCGAGCCTTCCTCGAAAGCAGTGGCAGATGCTGTCACGGAGCGCAGCCCTGGCTACAACGAGCGAGGCTGAGCGTACTAGGGGTATTTGTATAGCTGTGGCCACCAATGTTTTAGCCGCTCGAGAATTGCCTGCTCGCTTGCATTGTGCTGAGGCTGGTAGTAAACAGGTCTGCCGAGTGTCTCGGGCACGTAGCTCTGATCCACAAAATTACCTCTATGGTCGTGCGCGTAGCCATAGCCCTTGCCGTAGTCGAGCTGCTTCATAAGTTGGGTGGGAGCATTGCGCAGGTGGAGTGGCACGGGCAAATCTCCCGTTTCGCGCACTTGTGCCATGGCAGCATTAATGGCAGCGTAGCTCGCATTGCTTTTAGGACTGGTAGCGAGGTAAATGGTTGTTTGCGAAAGGACAATGCGCGCTTCAGGCATGCCAATCATTTGCACAGCCTCCATGCAAGTTGTCGCCAGCAGGAGGGCATTAGGATTGGCCATCCCAATATCTTCCGAGGCAGCGATAAGTAGTCTTCGCGCGATAAATTTTACGTCTTCTCCGCCCTCCAGCATCCGCGCCAGCCAGTAAATTGCTCCATTCGGATCAGAGCCACGAATACTTTTGATGAAGGCACTGATGATATCATAATGCTGCTCACCGGACTTGTCGTAGCGCGCGAGGTTGTTTTGAATAACTGACTCTACCACCTCATTGCTAACAGTACCGCCATCTGTCCCAAGCTGCTGGGCCACTAGTTCGAGCGCATTGTAGAGTTTGCGTGCATCACCACCGCTTATGCGGAGAAGTGCCTCATATTCTTGAATTTCTATTGGCTGCTTTCGCAAAAACACATCTCGCGTTAGTGCATCATCTACTAAGTGAATTAAATGCTCACGCGTAAGTGGTTCGAGCACATAAACCTGAGCCCGACTCAAGAGGGCAGGAATAACTTCGAAACTCGGATTTTCTGTGGTAGCCCCAATGAGCGTAACTATTCCTCGCTCAACCGCACCGAGTAGCGCATCCTGCTGACTTTTGCTAAACCGATGAATTTCATCAATAAAAAGAACAGGCGCTGGACTATTGAAAAACTGCTGCTTGCGCGCCTTGTCAATAGCTTCGCGAACATCTTTTACTCCTGCACTGATAGCAGATAACTCAAAAAAGGGACGATCGAGGCCAGTGGCGAGAATATGCGCCAGCGTTGTTTTGCCTACACCAGGTGGACCCCATAATATCATACTCGGCAGGCGCCCGCTTTCGAGTGCACGCCGCAGCACCTGGTTGGGTCCTACCAGATGTTCCTGCCCCACAAATTGGTCTAGGTTTTTTGGCCGCAGCCGTTCGGCGAGAGGCTGCATGTTAGGACCATTCCAGTTTGCTCCACTTCTGCAATTGTCGCACGGCGGAGCGGAAGTCCTTGGGTGGTTCTGCCAGAAAGTCGACGCGCTGGCCTGAGCTGGGATGGTCGAACACGAGCTGGTAGGCGTGGAGCGAGACCCGTTGCAGCAGCGGGCGCTCCTGAGTGCCAGCTTTGAGGTTGAAGTTCTTGCGCTTGATCGTGGAGAGCAGCAATCCTTCAGCTCCTCCATATAGTGGATCTACCGCAAGAGGATGCCCGATAGCAGCCATATGCACTCTCACCTGGTGTGTGCGACCTGTAAATAGTTGTAGTCTCACCAGTGCATGTTCGCGGTAGGTTTCTAGTACTTCGTAGGCAGTAGCGCTTTCTTTGCCGCCGTGAAAGTCGATTCGCATGCGCCCACCTCCTCGTGAATCAGGGCCGATGGGTTTGTCAATCACCTCTTCGGCAGGATGGGGTACGCCCGTGGTGATTGCGAGATAGTATTTGTCTGCGGACCGATCCTGAAACTGAGTGTTAAGTGCCTTGTGGGCTGCAGCATTACGAGCGAAGACGAGAATGCCTGAAGTCTCGCGGTCGAGTCGATGCACCACATAGATATCTTCGTTGCGTTTGCGCAGAGCAGCCAGTAGATTCAGCTTAAACGGGTCGAAGCGATCTGGAATAGTCAGTACATCAGGTGCCTTATTGACGACGATGATGTCTTCGTCTTCTGCGATGATGCTATACCCCTTGCTTGCCATGCTGCGAAGGTAGTGGGTCGGCTTCGGAGACCTCCACTTCGATGTCAACATCCACCTCCGTATTCTTCGACTTGCGCTCGTAGTGCACCCGGTCGGTGATGGCGTCAGCATTGAATACGCCTCGGGGTGTCACCCTAAAGAAGTTAATGATCCTGTGAGTGGGCGCATCGAGACTTCCCAAGAATTCTTCTTCGCGCGTTGCTAAATCATCGCTGAGCAGCAATCCAAATGGACGGAAGCGGGTGGAGTGCACCAAAAGTATGCGCAATATAGCTGTGAGCGGCAGCGCAAGAATAAGCCCTTCTACTCCCCAAATAAAGCCGCCAAAAAATAGAGCAATAATTGCTGCCAGTGGATTGACTTGTATTGAGCTACCTACCACTTTCGGCGTGATGATATTCCCTTCGATGGTCTGCACGGTGAGGAAAAGTAGCGCCACCGAAATTGGCTGCCAGGTAGTGTCAGTCGTGCTCAATGCATACAAAAATGGTAATAAGCCGCCGACGAAGGTCCCTACATAAGGTATTATCGCCAAAAAGGCAGCTAAGAATCCCCAAAAGAAGGCGTAGTCAATCCCGATTATCAGTAAACCCGCACTGTTCATCATGCCGAGGATAAACATCACTGTAGCCAACCCTTTAAGGTAGGTATAGCTCATGCGTTGAGTATCCGCAAAAACGAGCTCCAGTCTATCACGCGTCTCTCGGCTAAATTGGCCAAGTATGAAGTGGTAAATTGGCTGACGGTAGAGTAAGAACAGAAAAGTGTATAAGAATATCAGTAACAGCGTACCAACGACGCTGGCGCTACTCGTCACCAACGCACGCACGTACAGGAACGGCTCGTCAAGGGCATCACCTAGCTGTTCTCGGGCCCATTCAGAGCCAGTGATGGTATAGTCGAGGTTGAACCTCTGCGTGATGGATAGAAAAATACGGTTAAGGCTCTCCTGAAACTCCTCAGTTATCGTGGGTAAATCATCAATTACAGATATCGTCTGATAGCTAAATAAAAGTATAGCAGTGGCGATGGGGACCGCAACAGCAAGAAATGTTAAGCCTGTAGCTAGCCAACGAATCTTGATTAATGACTCGAGCCGTTTCGCAACGGGCCGCAAAGTGAGGGCAAAAACTAGTGCAAAGACTAAAGGCACTAGAATAATCTTAGCCCATATAGCAAAAAAGATTAAGATGCCGCAGATCGTCATGAACGCTGCGACACGAGACAAACTAACTTGAGAAACGTACTCTGTCTGGTCGGAAATCACGGATTTTTATGTACGGAAGTGTCTTCAACCTTTTTCACTTCGTCGAGGAATTTTACGAATTTTTCATCGGCATAAGGTCCGTAGGCACTGATTGCATAGCCTTTGGAACCGTCTGCGGCCTCAATGGCAAAAAGAATTGACTCATCGCCTGGGTTGGTGATGCCTTCAAAGCGATAAGTCTCGACTATCGTCAACTCGGAGATACTGTAAGACTTGGATTTATTGCCGGTCATGAATTTATCGTCCGACCAGATGAAGCCTTCCGTGTAGCCTTTCTTGATGAGACCTTGCTGGGCTTCGACGACGGAGTTGTAGGGGTGACTATGCATTCGTGTTTTGATTTTCTTCAACAAATTCATCTGCCACCACATCTGTCTTCATGCCTTGCATAAAGATGAACGCGATCAGGTTTCCGATGACGAGACCAATGAACAACTGAAAGACGCTGTTGGCCATTAGCTGCAAAAAATTTATGCCTTTGACGCTGGCTACCTCTGGTACCCCCACCGAGCTGATGAGGTAGGCAAAGAGACTCACGACTACTGTGGTGACAGCAGCAATAAAGCTGATGTACATGCTGTAGATCGCCGCGTTTTTATAGAATTCACCTGCAGCGTAGTGATTACGCAGGTCGCGAAGTGCAAACCACATCACCGGAGCAAGCAGAAAGAACGCTAACAAGTCATAGCCAATGACAATACCGTCTTCAGCTACATGCAGGAAGTACTGAACGATGCCTACGATGATGCCGCCGATGATGCCATACTTAAAGGCAGCGGCAAATTTGTTGAATGGCAGGTTGACTTCGCGTTCGTTGGCTCCGGCGGCTTCGCGGCGGGCACTTGCATCATTTCGCTTGGCGCGTTCTACTGGATCTACGCGGCGTGTTTCGGGCATGAGCGGGCTAAACTAGGTGTATCTAACTAAGTCTATTTGACCCGTTCTGGTTCATCGCAACGTGCTTTGAGGCTACTGTAGATGAGCTCCGCAGCGCGAGCACTAGCTTCATATGGTTGCAAGGCTGCGCGGAGTTCTCCAAAACCTTGAATTTGTTTTTCCCGCACCTCCCCTTGCATCAACTGGCTTAACTGTTCGAATAAAGTCTCAGCTGTGCAGTCGCGTTGTATGAGTTCGGGCACGACTAACCGTCCGAGTATGAGATTGACCAGCGAGATATAGGGCACCTTAATCAGTTTTCGCGCAAGCGCCACACTCACTGCACCTCCACGATAGCACACGACCTCAGGAACACCAAACAGAGCCGTTTCGAGCGTAGCCGTACCACTTGCCACGGCAGCTAAGTGCGCCTGTGCGAGCAAGGCATAAGCTTCGCGGGTGAAGGTGATATCATGGCTGCTGGCCAATTCCTCGAGCTCCACATCATCTAGCGGCTCTGCGGCGGCAAGCACTATTCGCAGTTGCGGATGCTGATCGCGTAAGCGTGTAGCTGCCCCTAACATCACCGGCAAGAGCGCATCAATCTCCTGTCGCCGACTCCCCGGCAATAGCGCAAGTACAGGCGCTCCATCGCGAAGAGGCACCTCCAACTCACCCATCGCAGCATCTATTCGTCGGGGTAGCGGATGACCGACATAGGTGGCGCTGTGGCCAAAACGCTCATAGAAAGCTGGCTCAAAAGGTAATATCGACAAGATGCGATCGGTCACCTTTGCAATGCGATGCACCCGCGACTGACGCCACGCCCATATCTGTGGACTCACATAAAATTCGACCCGAATCCCTTGACGCTTTGCCCACTTAGCCATGCGCAAATTGAAGCCTGGGTAGTCGATGCAAATCAGAACATCCGGTGCGAATGCAGCTAGCGCACGTTTGGCCTCCGCCAGCAATCGATAAATCGTGGGCAGGTTGCGCACAATTTCCACAAAGCCCATAAAAGCAAGGTCGCGGATGTGCCGTTTTGGCGAAAGCCCACTAGCCTTTGCCATAGCATCACCTCCAAAATAAGCAAAGCTCGCAGCCGCATCAAGCTTGCTCAGCTCCTCGATGAGAAGTGCGCCGAGGTTGTCGCCAGAGGCTTCACCGGCCAGAAGGAAATACCTCACTCCTCAGCAGATAAGAGTCCAATCCCAAACTTGACGAACCAGGCAATCGCAAACACAGCAGTGGCGATGAGTACACCCCGCATGCTGGCGTCGTTGCGCAAATTTCCATATAATTTGAAGGGGATCAGGTTGGCGCATATCGAAATCAAAGCAGTGGTGCGCGTTCGAAATTCAAAGGGAACACCGCCTGCGCCCGTAACACCTAGCCCAGCCAGCCCTTCTAAGGTATAGGTGATGGCGAGGTAGACGAGCACCGGCAGCATCACGCCGACGGCAAAGCCCGTAATCAAATTGTCTTCGCGCAGCATAGGCTAGGGGAGTGGTAGGGTTTGGAGCGCCTGCAAACTTTCTAACGCGGCATGGTGGGTGAGGTCGTGCCCACACGGTACAATGCTCACAAAATTTTGCTCGAGCGCGTGAATGTCTGTTCCAGGTCCAGCATCATTAGCCACAAAATCGCCCGTGAGCCAATAGTAATCGCGCCCATGCGGATCGGTGCCTTTCTGAAAGGTTTCCACCCAGCGCGCATCGGCCTGGCGACACACCAGCATACCCTGCAGCGGCTCTTCTGCAGCTTTGGGAATGTTGACATTGAGCAAATTAGTTACGCCGAGACCGTACTCCAAACCATAGGCAAGTAAGGCTTGAGCAACAGGTTTGGCAATATCCATATTGGCTTTCCAGGTGAAGTCGAGCAAGCTAAAGCCTATGCTCGGAATCCCTTCTAAAGATGCCTCCATGGCAGCCGACATAGTGCCGGAGTAGATTATGTTGACTCCAGCATTCGAGCCATGATTGATTCCGCTTACGCAAAAACTGATGGTGCGCTCACCTGAAATGACATGCTTGGCGAGCTTCACGCAATCAACTGGGGTGCCCGAACACTCGTAAGCCTCTATCCCATCAAAAATTTCGACAGGCTTGATACGAAGTGGGAGATCGAGCGTGATGGCATGGCCCTGCCCCGACTGTGGGCTATCGGGTGCTACCACCAAAACATCGCCAAGGGACTGAGCCACCTCTACCAGCGCGCGCAAACCAGGCGCTGCAATGCCATCATCATTGGTTACGAGTATCAGAGGTGGAGCCATAGGGCAAGGATAACGATACCAAACTGACAGTAGTCACGCAACCAGGACTGTTCGTAGTTTCTTTGTGAAGCATAACCCCACGCATGCATGGCTCGATATGGCAAAACTGGCGTACTCATCGTCAACCTTGGTACTCCAGACTCGCCTGCGCGCTATGATGTCTACCGCTACTTGCGGGAATTTCTCACCGATAGAAGGGTCATCGACTATCCCTGGGTTGCCCGCCAGGCTCTCGTGCAAGGCCTTATTGCTCCGTTTCGCTCAGGCAGCTCGGCCAAACTTTATCAGCAACTATGGACAGCTGAGGGCAGTCCACTCAAGGTGTATGGCGAGAGTCTGGCAGATCGAGTGCAAGCAATCCTTGGAGCAGACTATGTGGTGCGGCTGGCGATGCGCTACCAGACGCCCTCCATTAGCGCAAGTATTGAGGAGCTGTTGGTGCAGGATGTAGATAAACTTGTGGTGTTCTCGCTGTTTCCACAGTACGCAAGTGCCACTGTGGGAAGCGTCCACGATGAGGTGATGCGGGTACTTCGCGAACAGGAAAATATACCTGAAACGGTGCTGATACGGGACTACTTCGAGCACCCGGAGATGATCAGCTGCTTCGCGGACAATGCCCGCGCCTTCGATATTGCAGGCTACGACCACGTGCTGTTTAGCTTTCACGGTTTGCCCGAGCGCCAACTCCGCAAAGCTGATCGACATGAGCATTGCACTCGAGTTGAGGCTTGTTGCGCAGCTATGGGAGCCCACAATCAGTATTGCTATTCGGCTCAATGCCATGCCACTGCTCGCGCTATCGCCGCAGATTTAGCGCTGCCAGCAGATGGCTACACCATCTGCTTCCAGAGTAGACTCGGACCTGAGCGTTGGGTACAGCCGTATACGAGCGACATCATTCGGCAGCGGCGCGAACTCGGCAATACCCGGCTCCTGGTGCTCTGCCCCGCGTTCACGGCCGACTGCCTCGAGACGGTCATTGAAATTTCTGAGGAATACAAAGAAGAATTTGAGGCGCTGGGAGGCGAGGTGCTCGATCTAGTGCCTAGTCTCAATGACAATATGCGCTGGGCCGAAGCTATCGCAGCCATGATTCGACAACGCTGCGTGGAGCCTCAACTCGCCACCGCATAGCGTTACTTTGGCGGCCCTATGCCTGTCGCCAAATCGCATACCGCCGTCTTAGCTGATTTGAAATCCAAAGCCTTCTCGCCCGTGTACCTGTTTCACGGGCAGGAGCCATATTTTATTGATTTATTAGTCGATGCTTTTGAGGCGAAGGCTATCGATGAAGCGAGCAAAAGTTTTAATCAGCAGGTGCTTTACGGGCGCGATATCACTCCTGGTCAAGTCATTGATGCCGCGAGTCGCTACCCCATGATGTCGCCTCACCAGTTGGTGCTTATAAAGGAGGCGCAAGACTTGCCTGACATTGCCCAGCTCGAAGGCTATCTCACCAAACCCGTGCCCTCTACTGTGTTGGTATTGGCCTATCGCGGCAAAAAGCTGAAGGCAAATACGCGCGTCTATAAGGCTATCGCGAAGGCTGGGGTGGTGTTTGAGAGCAAGCCCCTCTACAGCAATCAGGTGCCTAATTTCATCAAAGGTGAGTTGTCCCGGCGCAAGCTGAAGGCTGATGCGGGGGTCACTGACTTGCTGGCTGAGTACCTCGGCACCGATCTCGTGGTGCTTGCTGGTGCGCTGGAGAAGTTGTTTATTAATGTGCCTGCGGATAGGGCCATCACTGCCCAGGATGTAGAAACGCACGTGGGCATCAGTCGGCAATTCAATCTATTCGAATTGCAGGATGCTATCGGCAGCAAGGAGTTTGAGCGGGCAGTGCAGATAGGGTATGCGCTTTCGCAAAACGAGCGAGAGCATCCTCTGCCGCTGACACTGGCCAGTATGTACGGCTACTTTGCCGGGCTGTTCGCGGTGCATGATGTGCTGAACCAAAGCGAGTCAGTTCAAATGGAGGCGACCGGCATCAACAGCGGCTTTCGCTTGGGTAAAATTAGGCAAGCAGCCGCCCGCTGGAGCAAATCGCAGCTCATGGACACGCTGGAGTTGCTCGCCGAGTACGACCTGCGCAGCAAAGGCGTAGAGTACAACCTCAGCATGGGCAATGGCGGTCAGTTAACGCTCGAGCTGGTGGAGCGCATCGTCGGTATAGCCGCGGCTCAAGGCCATATCCAGCAGGCAGCATCGAGGTGAGTGCCTGCGGGCAGCGTTACAAGCCGTATGTCTGTCCAACCTCTGCTTTTAGCCTCCTCGACAAAGGCCTGGCTGCAGGCGTAAGGCACCAGCCCATCGTGAGTACCATGAATGACAACTGTGGGTATATCTACAGCACTGGTGCTGAGGTGAGTCATCGGGTCGAGTTTTGCGAAAGCTGAATTACTCCGCCTTCCGGCAAAACGAATGCGCGTAGGACTGTGCCCGAGGTGGTGCAGGCTCAGCGGCGCTCCACACAGCAGCAGGCCCTGCACCGAGCCACGCTCGAGCCACTCGTTTTGCCGCAAGGCGCATAAAGCTGCTAGATGGCCTCCACTCGACATCCCTCCCAGCAGCAAGTGAGGCGGCAAGGGTTGTGCTGCTTGGATGTGATGTAAGGCAGCAAAGGCATCAGCGACTATTCTGCTTCCGCCAAAACGCGGCAAACGTCGGTGACTCGGCAGCCAAACCGTAAAGCCCCGTGCGTAGAAATACGCACCAAAAGCTTGTAGCAACTCAGGCGATCCAAATTGCCAGCCTCCGCCATGAAAGTACACCGCCACCGGAGCTAAAGGATCGCGCTGCTTCGCCACGAGCGCATACTGGCGTGCATGATTTCCGTAGGTGGACCTTTCCCATTCGACGTCGCTCGAAAGGGCACTGAGCGCTCTATGATAAGGGGCTATGGCGAGTAAGTCACGGGCAGCGTGCCAGAAGTTCATAATTCAGTAGCTGAAGGCTTGCCAAGTTGCTCAAGAAAGTCGAAGAGATCGGCATTATCAGCTATTAGCGCACCTGCCTCCATGAGTTTATATATTTCCTCTTCCCGTGCTGCTTTGTAAGGACGCTCGCCACTGATGAGCTTCATTTTAGATTCACTTTCCGCAATTCGTCTGGCCAACTCGTGCGCCTCTTCATCGGGGTCGAAATTAAATGGTGGACCTCCTTTTACTAGAATACCACGCACTGCAAGCATTTCAGGCCCGCAGCGGTAAGTTAACAAGGAGCGTTCGGCGTACTGAATGAGGTAGCTCACCTGAGGCAGGATGCGAGCGAATACGGCTTCACTAAACGCATCGATGAGTGCATTTGCCCGCTCCTCATCTTGGAGCTTCATGCTCACCCAATCTTCAGCCGGGACACCTTGTGCGGCGAGAAAAACGATGAATTGCTGTTCAAGCTCTTCAAGTTCTGCTCGGTGGAGGCGGCGGTATTTCAAGTCAAGGGCTTTGAGCAGTCAACGTGCTAAGTCTTGAAAAGATGGTTTGAACCGCCCAGGCTAGATGAAGTATTCTTACGCCATGGAAATGGTGTTCCCTGATTTTGCGTCTGCCGCAGTATGGATGAGCTTGCTCACGCTGACCTTTTTGGAGATCGTACTCGGCATAGACAATATCATCTTTATCTCTATTGCTGCCAACAAGCTGCCGGAAAACCAGCAGCGCAAAGCGACCAATATCGGCCTGGCACTGGCGATGATTTTGCGCATCATCCTCCTGTTCGGCATCAGTTGGCTTACTAGTCTGCAGCAGCCATGGCTGAGCTACCACAGCGATTTTCTGAATTTTGGCTTTACTGGCCAAGCACTCATTCTCTTTGCAGGAGGTATATTCCTGATCTATAAAGCTACTACCGAGATTCACCACAAACTCGACGGTCATGCTGGCGAACAATCAGAGGGAGAAACTCCTGGAAGAGGGGCCACATTTTCGAGCATCGTGGTACAAATCACCATCATCAACATAGTCTTCTCCTTTGATTCTATTCTCACCGCGGTGGGCATGACCAACGGGCTCGTAGGTGCGCTGCCGATCATGATTATCGCGGTAGTGCTGAGTGTGGTGGTAATGGTAATGGGTGCTACACCCGTAGCCAGATTTGTCAACAAGAACCCTACAGTGCAAATGCTAGGCATGGCGTTCTTGATCTTGATCGGCTTTACCCTGCTAGCAGAGGGTGCACACTTGGGTCACCTCGAGGTAGCTGGCTCGCAAGTAGGAGCAATTCCTAAGGGCTATCTCTACTTCGCTATAGCCTTTTCCCTTGGCGTAGAGTTTCTCAACATGAAGCTGCGCAAGAAGGCAGATCATCCCGTGCAGCTCCACGGCTATGCTGAAGAAGCTGCCAAGAAAGGTCTCATTCAAGATGCTTAGTTGGCACCTCACAGAGTAGAAAGTTTACCTTCTATAGGGTAAGCGCCGGCGTTTGGCGCAAAATGTGCAAGCTCATCCCTGGATTCATCATGCTCTGGGCGAGCCACATCTATGCTGAACACACTTTCGTATCTAGCCACGGCGCTACTGATGCTGATAAGCGTTGGTGTGGGCGAGGAAAGTGCGGAAGCCACTGTCAGCAGTTGCCTCAACAGCCGCTCTAACTTTGCCGATGGGAGTTATAGCGGGTGGACGACCAACGAAGACGATGAAATAAAAATTGAGAACAAAGGCGGTCGAAACAAGGTGCTCGCAATCGAGGATGAAGACGTTTACATAGCTACCGAATTTGACGTCAAACCGAGTCGAGGGTATGAATTTATGCTCGATACTTACGGGAAGAGGGGAGGAGATGATAAAGCACGCATTGGAGTGCTTTGGTACAGCGCCTTTGGCAACCTGCTCAGCTCTACTGTACTTGCTACCAAATCGTTCGAAGAGGAGTGGAAAAGCGAAACCTTCATCGCCTACGCGCCACTGTTAGCAGCGCGTGCCGTTTGGTACATCGAGAATCTCGAAGATGAGAAAATCTATGTTGACAATCTATGCGTCAAGTCCACAGAGGTTAATACCACATCTGAATGTAAGGTATTAAATTATGATTTTAGCTCTGGTCTGCAAGATTGGGAATATGATGCTAATCCTGGTGGTTACGTGGTGCCATACTTTGGTAGAGCAGTAGTGCGAGATGGCTATATAAGGCAGACAGTGGAGGTAGATCCACTTACAGATTATCAGTTGACGTTTGACGTGAATTCGGAAAGAATTGTTCGCGCTAAATTCTGGTGGGGCGATGACGACACTCAGCAGTCACAGGTCTATGCAGGCAATACCGGGCGAAGCTGGCATGAGATAAATGGCGTCATATTCAGTCGCGCAGGAGAGGCAAAGCTCACCTTAGAATTTTCTACGGAGGAGGACAAGGATTTTATGCTCGACAATGTCTGCTTGACTCCAATAGATAATCCCGCCACGAGCTGCACAGTTCCGAATGGTAATTTCAGCAATGGCTTACATGGATGGGCCAGCGTCGGGGATGTATCAGCAGGTGTATACAATGGCCGACAGTGCGTTGCTCTGCAAAAGGATGGACAAATACGAACCTGGATAAATATCGTTGGTGATGTAGAATATGATTTCACGTACATGCTGTATGGAGCTGATAAAAATGATAATGAAATCATTGAGCTGCTCTGGCGTGGACCTGGAGGATTAATTTCTACACAAGCAGTTGGTAATGTAAAAAATCCCAAGCGCTGGGAACAGCAGTCATTTACGGTTACAGCTCCGAGTAATGCTATTGCGGTAACCTTACGCGTCTCTGCTGATAGCGAACCCATGTACATTGATGACTTGTGTTGGATGTCTACGCTGCAGCCAACGGGGGCCTGCTTAAATGTCAATGGGGGCTTTGACTTCGGTGAAGCTGGTTGGAATTCAGGATCCAACGTGAGTGTTGAAGTGATATCTGATGCCGGTGACGCTGCACTTGCCGTGGATGGCGGCTGGCTCGCAACTGGGCGACTCGAGGTTCAGCCGAGTGAGGAGTATTTTCTTAACTATCGACTCAATGACAGGCGCCCAGACCTCAATTTGCGCAATGAAGTAAGATGGGTTGACGCCAACAATCAAGTCATTCGTCAGGAGCCAGTGCCCTGGAGTCTGGCAGGTACTGGTTGGCAAGATTACGAGTTTCGCCTCATTGCGCCTGCAAATGCCGTTCAGGCGCAACTAATCTGGGCACCCGGAGCAGGAGCATTTTGGCTCGATGATGTCTGCATAGCCACCGGAGCTTCGCGTTCTGTAGGCTGTCTGGCAGACGGTGAACAGATCACCTCCTGGACTCGCACCAATGAAAATGACGGAGGTCAGTTTGAGCCAGGTTACCATGATGGCGTCGATGGCTTTAGGTTGTCGAGTACAGAAGTCTACACCTCATTTGATGTGCAGGAGGGTCAAAGCTATCGCAACCGTCTCAACTTGTATGGGGCCAATCAAACGAGTTCTCCCACGACACTGCGGCTCACTTGGCACGATGTCAATGGAGCTATACTCAGCTCCGAAAGCTTTGCAACAGCCGCATTTGCTAGCGAGTGGCAAGAGCTCGTCTACCGAGCAGTAGCTCCAGCAGGTGCGGTGTCAGCGAGAATGTATATCTCTAATCCTGCAGCTGAAATTTACTTTGCCCTCTACTGCTCGATTGATGCTGGCGAGGCTGGAGCAGCTGGCGTTATTTCAGGTCGAGTTTGGGCTGATAATGATGGCGACGGCGTCTACAGCAGCAGCGAACCTGCTTTAGGAGGATCACGCCTCGACCTGTACCGCGACAATGGCGATGGCATTCGCAACCCGCAGCTCGACCGCAAAATCGACGAGCGCATCTCCACTAGCGATGGATCGGACTACCTTTTTACCGACCTCCAATCAGGCGATTACTATATCGTGGGCTACCTCCTTCCCACCAAGCGCGTGTCTGCCTTTCGGGTTGGATTTCCAGATGATGATAATGACTTCGAGTCTAAATCAATCGATGGCGTTTCGGTGGGTATGACGCCGCTTCTGCGAATTAGTGCTGATAATGACATCCGGGACATCGATCTAGGACAAAAGAAATCGGGCAAATCAGCCATTAGCGGCTACATCTGGAACGATGCTGACAACTCGCAGTACCGCAACGAACCTAACAGCTTCGGCCTCAATGGTGTCACACTCCGAACCTTCAGCGTCGCAACAGGTCAGCAACTTAGTGAGACCATCTCGCAAGACGATCCCTACGGCAACCCTGGCTTCTACTTGTTTAATTATATCAATGCAGAGCCAGTATACATCGAACTCGAATTGCCAAACGGAGCCACTCTACTTACGCAGCAAAATGACAGCAAGTTTGATCCACTCACACTTCGCACGCCTCATTTAAGCCTTCTCGCCGACCAAACCATTACCAATGTCAGTGCTGCATTTGAAGTAACAGGCACAGAGATCTGTGACAACGGAATCGATGATGATAACGACGGGCGCATAGATGATCGCGACTCCGATTGTACCTCTTGCGTGGTGGCTGAGACAGTTATCTGTGGAGATGCTATCCGCTACTATATGCCTCCTATGTGGCAAATGAATGATGGCAGCGGCACAACCTACCACGGACCGAGCTACCTCACTATCTCAACCTCTACTCCTGAGGCCAACGTGAGGATCTACAAAAGTGATGGTACTGCAATTGAAGACGTAACAATCACCAGCACCACCGTAGCAAAAGTAGATTTGACGAAAGATCTGGGACAGACGCTTGGCTACAACCAGATTGAAACTGGAAAAGGAATAATAGTTGAGTCAGATCAACCTATTCAAGTTCTCTATAATATTAGTGGTATTTATAATAAAGCTCTAGTAACTATAAAGGGTCAACAGGCACTTGGAAACAAGTTCCGAGCGGGCTCACAAGTTGCGCAGTACCTCTGCAATGGCAGTTTGGTGGGAAGTAATGCCCTCGAGAAAGGTGAATATCACTTTGTGTCGGCTATGGCTACAGAGGATAATACGACCATATCTTTCGAGTGGGATGAGACGGCGCTCACTTTAGCTGGTGGAATAAGTTCACCTCATACCGTCGTTCTTGATCGGGGTGAAACCTATTTGGTCAGAGATGATTTGACAAATCAAACTGTCAGTGGTCTCGGCGTGATTTCAGACAAAGCTATCACGGTGGTGTCTGGCTCGCAGCATACCAACGTCTGCGCATCAGGCTTGGATGCAGGTATAGACCAACTTGTACCCGAATGCTACGTGGGCACTGAATATGTGCTGGTAAAACATAAAGGTCTTAACAACCAACACTACGCCGTGGTAGTCGCTACTGCCAATGATACTGAGGTAAGGCTCGATGGCAGTCCTGCAATCCTTGCCACTCTGGATGCGGGTGAATGGGAAAAAGTTATGATCACCGGCTCGAATGGCGATGCTCACCTAATCTCTACAAGCAGACCTGCCTATGTGTTCCACTTCTCCGGGATCTCCATAAACAATGAAGTAGGTATGGGTTTGGCATCAGCCACCGGTGATTGTCGAGGCAACACCTTTCTCACGTTTCCGACCGGAAATATTGATGACGATCACAATTTAAACCTGGTCATACCCACAGATGCACTCAGCTCAGTAATGCTTAATGGAAATGCCTTGTCGCAAGACCCCGACGTAATAATTAAGCCTGTCGCTGGCAATTCCGCGCTAACGAGTATAGTCGTTAACAACACTTCACTTGCGCCGCTCAATACCCTTCAAGCGGCTGAGCGCTTTCAAGCCAGCCTGCTTATCGGCAAGAGCGGCGCTTCCGGCACCTACGGTTATCTCACTTCCTTCTCACAAGAGATTGAAGTCAACGATCCTGCGACTAATTCTCCAAGTGCACGCTATGAGATCCCTCGCGTGTGCGGCGGCGACTCCTTTGAGCATACTATAGACGCCCAGTCCTGCGGATCAATGATTGAAATCGTCGAGATTAGCAACAACGCATCCTATGGTACAGCAAAAATAAAATCTGCCCTCACCTTTACCTACGACGCCAAGCCTGAAGCCTACGGTCGCGATAATATATCTGTGAGAATAAGGGATGAAAATGGGGTGGAGCGGGCAGTTTGTGTGGAGGTATTTATTTGTGGCGCTTCAGTGCCCGTGTATGGCTTAGCTCCAAGCCAGACCTTGCCTTGCGATGCTCCCGTACCGGTGTCTAATCCATACATCATTGACATTGAGTGTCCGTATCTTGGAGAGATAACACCGGTTGATGTGCGAACGGAAGGATCCTGTCCAGGAAACTTTGTGATAACCAGAACCTGGTCTGCTGAGACAGCTTGTGGAACGGATATCCGTGCCGAGCGTATCTACAGATTTATTGATAATGCCCCGCCTACACTTAGCCAGCCTAATTCGCCGGTGACGGTCTGTGGAAACGTCAATGTTCCTGTAGATGATCCGACCTTACTGGATAATTGCGATGCAGCGCCAATTCTGGATGGACCATCACTCGCTGAAGTGACTAATCCTGGTACCAACGAGCGGACAGTCACCCGCACGTGGACGGCTACCGACCACTGTGGCAATCAGTCAACCACTTCTCAAGTAGTTGTATACCTCGCCTATCCAGCCTTAACGCAAGCCGCTGTTGCGACTGACGCGACCTGCGGGCAAAGCAATGGCATCATTCACCTGGATGTAGCCTCTGAAGCGACGCAGACACAAGTGCAGTTTGCGATCAATGGCGTCTGGCAAGCACCCGTTTCGACTTCTAGTGGGACGGTCAATTATGCAGGCTACGCAGCTGGGACTTACACGATATCTGCCCGCTGGACGGATAGTTCATGTCCGGTTGATATGGGCCAGGTCACCATTGCCGATGCTGATGCGCAAATTCTTAGCCTCAGCTTTTACGACATCGATAATGGCACCAGCTCAGCCATTGTTAATGGGACTACCTATCATCGACAAGATTTGCCCACCCGCTGGAATCTTATCGCTGAAGTGTCTGATCAAGTGGGAAGCGTAAAATTCTCTATTAGCGGTGGCACAGTGGCAGATGTCGACAGCGACAACACCGTCAGTTATTCTTATCCACCCGATGGCGCTGCTTTGGGCTGGACTCATGGGCACTTCATCGTTGATCTCGACGCCATGACAGGCATTAATGCCTCGGGCACCAGCTGTGTTTCGGCGCAGTATGATTTTTACTTGATCAACAATGAAATTTGCGATGACGGTATCGACAATGATGGCGATGGTTTTATCGATTGCGGCGATGAAGATTGTCCGAAAGCCACTCCAGTTCGAAGTATTACGCAAGGCTAAAATAGCTCGAAGCACCTAGCGCCATGACTCCAGTTTTGCCGACAGGCGCCCTACCTCCCTTGGCACCCGAACCGGCGTTGCTAAAGCGGCTCGAGGAAGTGGCCACAGCCATTGGTAACACGCCTCTCTACGAGATTAGGCGCGTATTCAGCAAGCCAAAAGTGCGGGTATTTGCCAAACTCGAATGGATGCAACTCGGAGCCAGTGTAAAGTCAAGAGCAGCTTATAACATCATCAGTGGAGCCATACTTCGTGGAGAATACCACGCCAACAACACCCTCCTCGATGCTACTTCTGGAAATACTGGTATAGCGTATGCGAGTATAGCCGCTGCGCTAGGACTTAAAGTCAAAATATGTTTGCCCGAAACAGCTAGCCAAGAGCGTAAAGACATTATGCGGCAGCTTGGCGCAGAACTAGTTCTTACTCCAGGAGAACTCGGAGTAGATGGAAGCCAAAATCGCGTTAAGCGGTTTTGCGAAAGCGAACCTCAACGCTACTTCCTCGCCGACCAGTACGCAAATCCAGACAACTGGGGAGCTCACTACCGCACCACTGCACCCGAGCTTTGGCGACAGACACACCAGGAAATCACCCACTTTGTCTCGGCTATAGGCACCTCTGGCACGCAGATGGGCATAGGCAAATGGATGCGCGAGCACGCTCCGCATGTGGAGATGGTAGCCCTTCAACCTGCTAGCAGCGAGCACAGCTTCGAAGGCTGGAAACATCTCGCCACCACTGGGCGCATCCCGCCAATCTATGATGCTACGCTACCGAGTCGCTTTGTGTGCGTGAGCAATGCTGAGGCAGATGCAATGGTAGCCAGCCTCGCGCGCTGTGAGGGACTTATGGTGAGTCCTTCTGCGGCAGGTAATCTAGTAGGCGCTATTAAAGTTGCTGAACAACTCGATGAGGGTGTGGTCGTCACCACTTTTGCAGATGATTTCTCTAAGTATGGGGCAGATTATGCTCGCATCTTTAGCTAGTTTATTCCTACACGTTATCGGGTAATTAGTGGCTCCCACAGCCGCCCGATCCACTCGATGTTTGGTAGCAAAGGGCCGGTGATCGACTCACTTGGCCCGTGCACCTCCAGCAACTAGCACTTTATCCGTCTCCGCTCATGGTATAGCTTTTGCCATACAGCCCGTGGCACAAGTACCACCATGGGCAAACTTTACCTGCAATCTTCCTCACCTCAGGCCTCTCCTCACGGGACGAGAAGCAGGAGCTTCAGTGCGTACTCAGCTACTAGTCAACGATTTATGAAACAGCTGATTCTCGCGCTCACGACTTTGTTCGCTGTTGCGCTAGCTACTTCCACTCAAGCTGCCGCATTCGATAGTGGTGCCTTTAGCGTGTCGAACATCACGAGCACAGACGCCTCGAGCTGCACCGCAAGTGATGGCGTGATCCGCATTGCTATCGATCCCAGCGACGCAGGAGCAGCGCCCTATGACGTCTCTATCGACAATGGTGCAACCTGGATACTCAACAATCAGGCAGTCAATGCCTCCAACGAACTCATCGTGTCGGGACGTCAGTGGGGAGGCTATGCACTCGCCGTTCGTGATGCCAACGACGATATAGTCTATCCAGGCCACGCAGTACTCAAAGGCTGCGAATTCGAAGCCTGCTCGCCAGCCAATTCACAGTTTACCAGCAATGCTGTAGCCAATGCCACTGGCTATACCTGGACCACCAGTGTAGGTACCATCACGTCAGGTCAGAACACCACAACAATATTTCTAGACCTCGCTGCAGAGACACCCGGAAGCATCGGCGAAGTGTGTGTACAACCTACCGGTCCGCAATGTTCGGCTCCTCCAACCTGCTTCGACGTACTCGTAAAGTGCCCGGAAGATTGTAGCAACGGAATCGATGACGACCTAGATGGCCTGACGGATTGTGATGATCCAGATTGTGGCAATCCTATCGCCAACGCTGGTAGCAACCAGAATGCTTGCGCCGGAGATGCCGTTACGCTATCAGCGACTGCGAGCGGTGGCACGCCTCCCTACACCTACAGTTGGAACAATGGCGGAGGCAGCGGGCAAACCGTTAGCGTCAGCCCAACATCGACGACCAACTACACAGTCACAGTCACTGATGCCAATGGCTGTACTGCTACTGATGTGGTGCGCATCAACCATTACAACCTGCCCACAGCAACCATCACCACCTCGAGTGCATCCTGTGGCGCCACCAATGGCAGCATCACACTTACCACACCTCCCACCGGCGACCGGCCCTTCCTAAACTTCTCTATTGATGGTGGTAGCAGTTTTCCAAGCGGCAACATCGCTGTAGGTGGGAACACACACACTTTTTCCAACTTAGCTCCAGGCAACTACTCCGTGTGGGCTCGGTGGAATGGAGGGATCTGTCCCACATTCCTCCAACTCGTGGAAGTGACCGAAAACCTCGCGCCTACAGTATCTATCGCTGCGGTAGCACCTGTGTGTGCCGACGAAACTGTCACCTTCACCACAAGTATCAGTGGTGGTACCGGACCATTCTCCTACAGCTGGAGCGGCGGCCTACCCGCTGTGGCTAATCCCACCTTTACGCCTCCAGGAAATCCCACTTCCCACCGCACCACCACCTATACCGTCACCGTCACCGATGCCTACGGTTGTACAGCAACTGCCTCGCGTGATGTAGTGGCATGGTCCGACCCGATCGCGTCAGCTTCAGGTAGCGACGCACATTGTGGCCAGGCTGATGGCAGTATCACCATCTCCTTCACCGACAATTCCAATCGCACCAACATTGAATTCAGCAGCGATGGCGGCAACAACTATTTGCCTTCAGTTGCCGACAACAGCAGTACCTATACCATCTCTGGTCTTGCCGCTGGCACTTATAACATCTATAGTCGCTGGGGCGATGGCACATGTCCTACCGCAGTTGGCAGCATCACCATTGCTGATCTTCCCGCTGTTACTGTTGCTGCTGGTAGTGACCAGAACGTTTGTCCATCAACTAGCGTCACCCTCACCGCCGCTGCATCTGGAGGTACAGGTGGGCTCAGCTACAGTTGGGACAATGGCTTAGGCAGTGGCTCCAGCGTCACGTTTACCGCCACGACTACGCGCAATTACACCGTCACTGCCAGCGATGCCTTCGGCTGCTCCTCGAGCGATGTGGTCAGGGTAGTGGTGGAGGACAATACACCGCCCACTTTTGGGACGGTCCCGGCTGATGTCACCGTGCAATGTGATGCCATCCCGACTATGGCTACTGTTACTGCTAGCGACAATTGCACCTCGCCGACCGTCACTCCTGCCCAAGCAATCACTGCTGGTGCATGTGCTGATAGCTATACCATCACCCGCACCTGGGTCGCAGATGATGGCAATGGCAATACTGCCAGCACCGAGCAGATTATTACTGTAATTGATGATACTTCACCGACGTTTGCCAACGTACCCGCACCTGTCGATATATGTGAAGGTGAGGCTATTCCAACCAATCTTCCTGATGGCAATGATAATTGCGATAGTGCTGTAGATATTACCGCTGCAGCACCTGTTCGTACCAATGGCATCGGTAATGCTTATACTTTAACTCGAGTTTTTACTGCTACAGATAATTGCGGCAACACAGCGACAACTCAGCAGGTAATTTCGGTGAGTCCAGTGCCAGATGTTACAGCTTTCGCCAAAACAGATCCTACCTGCGGTTTAAACAACGGAAGTATCCAGCTTTCTTGGTCTGCTGAGGCTAGCCAAACAAATATTTCGTTTAACATTGGCGATGGTAATGGCTTTGCATATAATTCTCCTGTAGCCAGCACTTCGCTCACAATACCAAGCTTGGCGCCAGGTACCTACGCAATTCAGGCTCGCTGGGGTGGTGGTACCTGTGCTGTAAGTGTGGGTACACTCGTACTGACACAACAGCCTGGCCCAAATGTGTCTGTTGCTACGCCCGCCGATATCTGTGAGACTGAAACTGTCACACTTACCGCTGTTGCTGCAGGCAACGGTCCGCTTACCTACCTCTGGGACAATGCTGCTGGCAGCACCGCAAGTGTCAATGTCTCGCCTGGCGCTACCCAAACCTATACGGTTACCGTCACTGACATCAATGGTTGCACCACCTCTGCCTCAGCTACGGTGACGGTGCAAACTCTTCCTCTAGCTAATATTAATGCTTCCGCTGGTAATTTTTGCCATGACGTAGCGCGTGATTTTCTCGCCTCCGACAATGGAAGCGGCCACATCTACAGCTGGAATTTCGGTTCAAATGCTAGCCCTGCTACTGCCTCAGGTATCGGACCTCATAGCGTGACATTTACCTCTACCAGCAGCACGAGCAACGCCACTGCTTCTGTGTCGCTTACTGTCACCAACACCGCTACGGGATGCTCGGCTACCGACAACTTGACTCGGACAGTGCTTGCCGAGCCGAGTGTCGCTATTAATACTCAGACTAACCCAACGACCTGTGGTGGATCTGACGGCGAAATCAGTTTTGGCGTAAGCCTCCCAACTACGAGTGACTACGAACTTAGCATCGATGGCGGCGCTAACTGGGCTAGCTGTAATCAGTCCCTTTTCAGTGGCTTGAGCGCAGGCACTTATAATGTGCAAATTCGGTACTGCAACGACGATTGTCCATATGCGGTGACCACGATTACGCTTACAGATCCTGTTGCGCCTGTTGCCGCTTTCGCAAAACATCCGGGCAGTGAGTGCGAAGGTGAATCAATTTCCTTTCTGGCAAGTAGTGCAGGAGCTGGTGCAACCTATGCATGGAACTTTGGTGCAGCTGCAAGCCCAGCAACTGCTACTGGCATTGGACCCCATGCTGTAAGCTATGCTAGCGCGGGCAATAGCAACATTAACTCAACGGCGACGCTCACAGTCACAGCCAACGGCTGCGTCGATACCGATACTGAATTGATAAACGTGCGCCCCGTGCTCGAAGGAAGCGCGTCTTCTACCAACCCGAGCAGTTGCGGCGGCACGGATGGCGAAATAGAACTTGCTGGCTTTACTCCTCCAGGAGGGAGCGTGGTGCAATTTTCTATTGATGGTGGCTCCACATACGGCGCCTGCAACCAAACAATTTTTACCGGACTCGCAGCGGGTGGCTATGATATTTTCTTCCGCTACTGCAACAGTGACTGCCCCAGCTCAATTGCAACTGTTATTCTCAGTGATCCAGCACCTCCGATTGGTCTAATAGCTGGAGATGACACTATCTGCGATGGAGAAACGGCGACTTTCTCCGTGACAGGAGCGCCACCACTGGCGACCTACAATTGGAGTTTTGGTGCTGGTGCAAGTCCTGCTACCGCCACAGGTCCAGGCCCACACACTGTAACATATACTGGAGCAGGCACGCGCACCCCATCAGTGAGCATGCTCAATTTGGGATGTACCAGCGATTTATCCAAGTCGCTCGAAGTCTTTGCACTTCCAGTCACCACCATTGCTGTTAGCGAAACCAGCGGTCCGACTGATGATGATGGTCGAGTATGTGCTGGCGCGACAGTGAACTTGACTGCAAGTGGTGCAAGTACCTACGTCTGGTCGACAGGGGAGACTACGGCAACAATTGCTGTTGCTCCGACCACCACGACCCTCTACACCGTCACTGGCACGAGTACGGAAGGCTGTACAACTGATGCAAGCTTCACCATAACGGTTGAAGATGTGGAGCCACCCGTCTTCACGTTTGTGCCGCCTGCTGTCACGCTGGAATGCAGTGACGACCTCACGCAGCCCGACCCGACTGTGGTGGATGCTTGTAATGCGCTCGATGAGGTGGTGCTGGTTGAGACGGTACGTAATCAAACCTGTGCGGATGCCTACGAGCTCGTGCGGGATTGGACGGCGACTGACCTTTCTGGCAATACCGCTACGGCTCAACAAGTGGTTACGGTGCGCGACATAACTGCTCCCGTCTTGACGAGTGTTCCTGTGTCCAAAACAATTTCTTGTGCTGATGCGCGCGGAAATGATTTACCAATTGCGACCGACAACTGCGACACCAATGTCGATTTAACATTTGCTGATGTTGATGCCGCTGGACCATGTCCAGGCGAGGTGGTGGTGACTCGGACGTTTACGGCTGTAGATAACTGTGGCAATACCGCTACCGCTACGCAGCTCATTACCATTGAGGACAACACGCCTCCTGTATTTGCTGGTGTCCCTAGTGCTACGACGATAGCTTGTGGCGCTTCCTTACCTACTGCAATGCCGAGCGTAAGTGACGATTGCGGTCAGGCGGTGTCGCTTGTAGAGACGACTGTCTCCGGCCCAGCCTCATGTGCAGGTGATGCGGTGATTCGCACTTTTACGGCGACTGATGCGTGTGGGAACACTGCTGTGGCGACACAGCTTGTCACCTTTGAAGACACGACTGCACCTGCTTTTGCAAGTGTACCTGCTGATGTAACACTCGACTGTGGTGATGCACTGCCGACAGATGTTGCTACGGCTACAGATGTGTGCGACAGCAGCGTGAACATCACTTCGGCTGATGTCGAGACTGCTCGCACTTCGCCGAACGCCTACGAGATCACGCGGACGTTCACGGCTACGGATGCTTGTGGCAATACAGCTACAGCGACTCAAGTCATTACCTATCAAGATACTGGCCTCCCGACGTGGACTTCCACGCCAGCTGATGCTACACTTGAGTGTGGTGCTGCACTGCCCACTGATTTGGCTGTTGCCGAAGATGCTTGCGATGGCCCACTCACTGTTTCGTTTACTGATGCAACTGCTGCTGGTTGTGGTGCAACGACTATCGTTACCCGCACCTTCACGGCTACTGATGCTGATGGCAATTTGATCAGCACACAGCAAGTCATCACCTTCGAAGACACCACAGCACCTGCCTTTGCAAGTGTGCCAGCTGATGTGACACTCGATTGTGGTGATTCTCTGCCGACAGATGTTGCTACGGCTACTGATGTTTGTGATGCCTCAGTTGCTATCACTTCAGCTGATGTTGAGACTGCTCGCACTTCGCCGAACGCCTACGAGATTACTCGGACTTTCACAGCGACAGATGCTTGTGGTAATACAGCTACAGCAACGCAGCTGATCACCTACCAAGACACTGGCATCCCAACCTGGACTTCAACGCCAGCTGATGCTACTCTCGAGTGTGGTGCTGCACTGCCAACTGATTTGGCCGTTGCCGAAGATGGCTGCGATGGCCCACTTACTGTGAGCTATACCGACGCGACTGCTACAGGTTGTGGTGCGACAACAATCGTCACCCGCACCTTTACAGCCACGGATGCTGATGGCAACTTGATCAGCACGCAGCAGGTCATCACCTTTGAAGACACAACTGCTCCTGCATTTGCGAGTGTGCCAGCTGATGTCACACTTGATTGTGGTGATGCACTGCCCACAGATGTTGCTACGGCTACGGATGCATGTGATGCCTCAGTTACTATCACTTCAGCTGATGTCGAGACTAGCCGCACTTCGCCGAACGCCTACGAGATCACGAGGACCTTTACGGCTACTGACGCTTGTGGGAATACAGCAACTGCAACGCAGGTGATAACCTATCAAGACACTGGAGTCCCCACCTGGACTTCCACGCCAGCAGATGCTACTCTTGAGTGTGGTGCTGCACTGCCAACTGATCTCGCTGTTGCCGAAGATGCTTGCGATGGCTTACTAACGGTGAGCTTCACAGATGCGACCGCTGCTGGTTGTGGGGCGACAACAATCGTCACCCGCACCTTCACCGCCACGGATGCTGATGGCAATCTGATCAGCACGCAG
Organism: Saprospiraceae bacterium; assembly: GCA_965213735.1. GTDB lineage: Bacteria > Bacteroidota > Bacteroidia > Chitinophagales > Saprospiraceae > CALDTK01. The sequence goes on along the minus strand of CBDCAB010000006.1, from coordinate 1,231,687 downwards.
CAAGTCATCACCTTCGAGGATACCACTGCACCTGCCTTTGCAAGTGTGCCAGCTGATGTCACCCTTGATTGTGGTGATGCACTGCCGACAGATGTTGCTACGGCTACTGATGTTTGTGATCCCGCAGTCGCTGTTAATTCCGCTGATGTTGAGACTGGTCGCACTTCACCGAACGCCTACGAGATCACTCGGACGTTTACGGCGACAGATGCGTGTGGGAATACGGCTACGGCAACCCAGCTGATCACTTATCAAGATACCGGTATCCCGACTTGGACTTCCACGCCAGCTGATGCCACTCTTGAGTGCGGTGCTACACTGCCCACTGATCTAGCTGTTGCCGAAGATGGCTGCGACGGTCCGCTGACTGTTTCATTCACCGACGCGACCGCTGCTGGTTGTGGTGCAACGACTATCGTCACCCGCACCTTCACCGCCACCGATGCTGATGGTAACCTGATCAGCACGCAACAGGTCATCACCTTTGATGACACAACTGCACCTGCTTTTGCGAGTGTTCCAGCTGATGTAACACTCGATTGCGGTGATGCACTGCCGACAGATGTTGCTACGGCTACTGATGTTTGTGATGCCGCAGTTGCTGTCACTTCAGCTGATGTAGAGACTGCTCGCACTTCGCCCAACGCCTACGAGATCACTCGGACGTTCACGGCTACGGATGCTTGTGGCAATACAGCTATAGCTACTCAAGTCATCACGTACCAAGACACTGGCCTCCCCACTTGGACAAGTGTTCCTGGCGCGGCTACTCTCGAATGTGGTGCTGCACTACCTACAGATCTAGCTGTTGCCGAAGATGGCTGCGACGGTCCACTGACTGTTTTGTTTACTGATGCGACCGCTGCTGGTTGTGGTGCAACGACTATCGTCACCCGCACCTTCACGGCTACTGACGCTGATGGCAATATGATTAGCACACAGCAGGTCATCACCTTTGAGGATACCACTGCACCTGCCTTTGCAAGTGTGCCAGCCGATGTAACACTCGATTGCGGTGATGCGCTGCCGACAGATGTTGCTACGGCTACAGATGTTTGCGACAGCAACGTCAGCGTAAGCTCGGCTGATGTCGAGACTGGTCGCACTTCACCGAACGCCTACGAGATTACCCGGACCTTTACGGCTACGGATGCGTGTGGTAATACAGCTACAGCAACGCAGCTGATCACCTTCCAAGACACTGGCCTCCCGACCTGGACTTCCACGCCAGCTGATGCTACGCTTGAATGTGGTGCTGCACTACCGACTGATTTGGCTGTTGCCGAAGATGGCTGCGATGGCCCACTTACTGTGAGCTATACCGACGCGACTGCTACAGGTTGTGGTGCGACAACAATCGTCACCCGCACCTTTACAGCCACGGATGCTGATGGCAACTTGATCAGCACGCAGCAGGTCATCACCTTTGAAGACACAACTGCACCTGCTTTTGCAAGTGTACCTGCTGATGTCACCCTTGATTGTGGTAATGCACTTCCGACGGATGTTGCTACGGCTACGGATATCTGCGACAGCAGCGTGAACGTAAGCTCGGCTGATGTCGAGACTGGTCGCACTTCACCGAACGCCTACGAGATTACCCGGACCTTTACGGCTACGGATGCGTGTGGTAATACAGCTACAGCAACGCAGCTGATCACCTTCCAAGACACTGGCCTCCCGACCTGGACTTCCACGCCAGCTGATGCTACGCTTGAATGTGGTGCTGCACTACCGACTGATTTGGCTGTTGCCGAAGATGGCTGCGATGGCCCACTTACTGTGAGCTATACCGACGCGACTGCTACAGGTTGTGGTGCGACAACAATCGTCACCCGCACCTTTACAGCCACGGATGCTGATGGCAACTTGATCAGCACGCAGCAGGTCATCACCTTTGAAGACACAACTGCACCTGCTTTTGCAAGTGTACCTGCTGATGTCACCCTTGATTGTGGTAATGCACTTCCGACGGATGTTGCTACGGCTACGGATATCTGCGACAGCAGCGTGAACGTAAGCTCGGCAGACGTCGAGACTGGCCGCACTTCGCCGAACGCCTACGAGATCACGCGGACCTTTACGGCTACAGATGCGTGTGGTAATACGGCTACCGCTACTCAAGTCATTACCTTCCAAGACACCGGTCTTCCGACATGGACATCCACGCCAGCTGATGCTACTCTTGAGTGTGGTGCTTCACTACCAACTGATCTCGCTGTTGCCGAAGATGGCTGCGATGGCTCACTCACGGTGAGCTTTACTGATGCGACTGCTACAGGTTGTGGTGCGACAACAATCGTCACCCGCACCTTCACGGCTACGGATGCTGATGGCAATTTGATTAGCACGCAGCAGGTCATCACTTTTGAAGACACCACTGCACCTGCTTTTGCAAGTGTGCCAGCTGATGTCACCCTTGATTGCGGTGATGCACTACCGACAGATGTTGCTACGGCTACTGATGTTTGTGATGCCGCAGTCGCTGTTACTTCAGCTGATGTCGAGACTGGTCGCACTTCACCGAACGCCTACGAGATTACTCGGACGTTCACGGCTACGGATGCTTGTGGTAATACAGCCACGGCGATTCAAGTCATCACCTACCAAGATACTGGTCTCCCAACCTGGTCTTCCACGCCAGCAGATGCTACTCTTGAATGTGGTGCTGCACTGCCAACTGATCTCGCTGTTGCCGAAGATGGCTGCGACGGTCCGCTGACTGTTTCGTTCACCGATGCGACCGCTACCGGTTGTGGAGCCACGACAATCGTTACCCGCACCTTCACAGCTAGTGATGCTGATGGCAATTTGATCAGCACGCAGCAGGTCATCACATTTGAGGATACAACTGCACCTGCTTTTGCAAGTGTACCAGCTGATGTGACGCTTGATTGCGGTGATGCTCTGCCGACAGATGTTGCTACGGCTACTGATGTTTGTGATGCCGCAGTCGCTGTTACTTCAGCTGATGTCGAGACTGGCCGCACTTCCCCTAACGCCTACGAGATCACGAGGACCTTTACGGCTACGGATGCGTGTGGCAATACAGCTATAGCTACTCAAGTCATCACGTACCAAGACACTGGCCTCCCCACTTGGACAAGTGTTCCTGGCGCGGCTACTCTCGAATGTGGTGCTGCACTGCCGACTGATCTAGCTGTTGCCGAAGATGGCTGCGACGGTCCGCTCACGGTGAGCTTTACTGATGCGACCGCTGCTGGTTGTGGTGCAACGACGATTGTCACCCGCACCTTCACAGCTACTGATGCTGATGGCAACTTGATCAGCACGCAGCAGGTCATCACTTTTGAGGATACGACTGCACCTGCTTTTGCCAGTGTGCCTGCTGATGTGACACTCGACTGTGGTGATGCACTGCCGACAGATGTTGCTACGGCTACTGATGTTTGTGATGCCGCAGTCGCTGTTACTTCAGCTGATGTCGAGACTGCTCGCACCTCACCCAACGCCTACGAGATCACCCGGACCTTTACGGCTACGGATGCTTGTGGTAATACAGCTAGGGCGACTCAACTGATTACCTACCAAGACACCGGTCTCCCGACGTGGACTTCCACGCCAGCTGATGCTACACTTGAATGTGGTGCTGCACTACCGACTGATCTCGCTGTTGCCGAAGATGGTTGCGACGGTCCACTTCCGGTGAGCTTTACTGATGCGACCGCTGCTGGTTGTGGAGCCACGACAATCGTTACCCGCACCTTCACAGCTAGTGATGCTGATGGCAACTTGATCAGCACGCAGCAGGTCATCACATTTGAGGATACAACTGCACCTGCTTTTGCAAGTGTACCAGCTGATGTAACACTCGACTGTGGTGATGCACTGCCGACAGATGTTGCTACGGCTACAGATGTGTGCGACAGCAACGTCAGCGTTACTTCTGCTGATCTCGAGACTGGCCGCACTTCGCCGAACGCCTACGAGATCACTCGGACCTTTACGGCTACAGATGCGTGTGGGAATACGGCTACGGCTACTCAAGTCATTACTTTCCAAGATACAGGAGTCCCGACGTGGACTTCAACGCCAGCTGATGCTACACTCGAGTGTGGGGCTACACTACCGACTGATCTCGCTGTTGCCGAAGATGGTTGCGATGGCCCCCTCACGGTGACCTTTACTGATGCAACCGCTGCTGGTTGTGGAGCGACAACAATCGTTACCCGCACCTTTACAGCTACTGACGCTGATGGCAATTTGATCAGCACGCAGCAAGTCATCACCTTCGAAGACACCACAGCACCTGCCTTTGCAAGTGTGCCAGCTGATGTGACACTCGATTGTGGTGATTCTCTGCCGACAGATGTTGCTACGGCTACTGATGTTTGTGATGCCTCAGTTGCTATCACTTCAGCTGATGTTGAGACTGCTCGCACTTCGCCGAACGCCTACGAGATTACTCGGACTTTCACAGCGACAGATGCTTGTGGTAATACAGCTACAGCAACGCAGCTGATCACCTACCAAGACACTGGCATCCCAACCTGGACTTCAACGCCAGCTGATGCTACTCTCGAGTGTGGTGCTGCACTGCCAACTGATTTGGCCGTTGCCGAAGATGGCTGCGATGGCCCACTTACTGTGAGCTATACCGACGCGACTGCTACAGGTTGTGGTGCGACAACAATCGTCACCCGCACCTTTACAGCCACGGATGCTGATGGCAACTTGATCAGCACGCAGCAGGTCATCACCTTTGAAGACACAACTGCTCCTGCATTTGCGAGTGTGCCAGCTGATGTAACACTTGATTGTGGTGATGCACTGCCCACAGATGTTGCTACGGCTACGGATGCATGTGATGCCTCAGTTACTATCACTTCAGCTGATGTCGAGACTAGCCGCACTTCGCCAAACGCCTACGAGATAACTCGGACGTTCACGGCTACGGATGCGTGTGGCAATACGGCTACAGCGACTCAACTGATAACCTACCAAGATACCGGCCTTCCAACCTGGACTTCCACGCCAGCGGATGCTACTCTAGAGTGCGGTGCTGCACTACCGACTGATCTCGCTGTTGCTGAAGATGGCTGCGATGGACCGCTTACTGTGAGCTATACCGACGCGACTGCTACAGGTTGTGGTGCGACAACAATCGTTACCCGCACCTTTACAGCTACTGATGCTGACGGCAACTTGATCAGCACGCAACAGGTCATCACCTTTGAAGACACGACTGCACCTGCCTTTGCAAGTGTACCAGCTGATGTCACCCTTGATTGTGGTGATGCACTGCCGACAGATGTTGCTACGGCTACTGATGTTTGTGACAGCAGCGTCAGCATAAGCTCGGCAGATGTCGAGACTGGCCGCACTTCTCCGAACGCCTACGAGATTACTCGGACCTTCACGGCTACTGACGCTTGTGGGAATACAGCGACAGCAACCCAGCTTATCACCTTCCAAGACACCGGTCTCCCAACTTGGACTTCCACGCCAGCGGATGCTACTCTAGAGTGCGGTGCTGCACTGCCAACTGATTTGGCTGTTGCAGAAGATGGCTGCGATGGTCCGCTCACGGTGAGCTACACTGATGCAACTGCTGCTGGATGTGGAGCGACAACAATCGTTACCCGCACCTTCACCGCCACGGATGCGGACGGCAACTCGATCAGCACGCAGCAGGTCATCACCTTTGAAGACACAACTGCTCCTGCCTTTGCAAGTGTACCAGCGGATGTAACACTCGATTGCGGTGATGCACTACCGACGGATGTTGCTACGGCTACGGATATCTGCGACAGCAGCGTGAACGTAAGCTCGGCAGACGTCGAGACTGGCCGCACTTCGCCGAACGCCTACGAGATCACGAGGACCTTTACGGCTACTGATGCGTGTGGTAATACCGCGACAGCAACTCAGCTTATTACCTTTCAAGACACTGGCCTTCCAACCTGGTCTTCAACGCCAGCTGATGCTACTCTTGAGTGCGGTGCTGCACTACCCACTGATCTAGCTGTTGCCGAAGATGGCTGCGACGGCCCGCTCACGGTGAGCTTTACTGATGCGACTGCTGCTGGTTGTGGTGCAGCGACTATCGTCACCCGCACTTTCACGGCTAGTGATGCTGATGGCAATTTGATCAGCACGCAGCAGGTCATCACATTTGAAGACACAACTGCTCCTGCTTTTGCAAGTGTGCCAGCTGATGTCACCCTTGATTGCGGTGATGCGCTGCCTACAGATGTTGCTACGGCTACTGATGTCTGCGATGCCTCAGTTGCTATTACTTCCGCTGATGTTGAAACTGCTCGCACTTCGCCGAACGCATACGAGATCACTCGGACCTTTACGGCGACTGACGCTTGTGGGAATACAGCAACTGCAACGCAGCTGATAACCTATCAAGACACTGGAGTCCCCACCTGGACTTCCACGCCAGCGGATGCTACTCTAGAGTGCGGTGCTGCACTGCCAACTGATTTGGCTGTTGCAGAAGATGGCTGCGATGGTCCGCTCACGGTGAGCTACACTGATGCAACTGCTGCTGGATGTGGAGCGACAACAATCGTTACCCGCACCTTCACCGCCACGGATGCGGACGGCAACTCGATCAGCACGCAGCAGGTCATCACCTTTGAAGACACAACTGCTCCTGCCTTTGCAAGTGTACCAGCGGATGTAACACTCGATTGCGGTGATGCACTACCGACGGATGTTGCTACGGCTACGGATATCTGCGACAGCAGCGTGAACGTAAGCTCGGCAGACGTCGAGACTGGCCGCACTTCGCCGAACGCCTACGAGATCACGAGGACCTTTACGGCTACTGATGCGTGTGGTAATACCGCGACAGCAACTCAGCTTATTACCTTTCAAGACACTGGCCTTCCAACCTGGTCTTCAACGCCAGCTGATGCTACTCTTGAGTGCGGTGCTGCACTACCCACTGATCTAGCTGTTGCCGAAGATGGCTGCGACGGCCCGCTCACGGTGAGCTTTACTGATGCGACTGCTGCTGGTTGTGGTGCAGCGACTATCGTCACCCGCACTTTCACGGCTAGTGATGCTGATGGCAATTTGATCAGCACGCAGCAGGTCATCACTTTTGAAGACACAACTGCACCTGCCTTCGCGAGTGTGCCAGCTGATGTCACCCTCGACTGCGGTGATGCACTGCCGACAGATGTTGCTACGGCTACTGATGTCTGCGACAGCAGCGTCAGCGTAAGCTCGGCTGATGTCGAGACTGGTCGCACTTCGCCAAACGCCTACGAGATTACTCGCACATTCACAGCGACTGATGCTTGTGGTAATACAGCTACAGCGACTCAAGTCATCACCTACCAAGATACTGGCCTCCCAACATGGACTTCCACGCCAGCTGATGCTACTCTTGAATGTGGTGCTGCACTGCCGACTGATCTCGCTGTTGCCGAAGATGGCTGTGATGGTGCTCTCACGGTGACCTTTACTGATGCAACCGCTGCTGGTTGTGGAGCCACGACAATCGTTACCCGCACCTTCACAGCTAGTGATGCTGATGGCAACTTGATCAGCACGCAGCAGGTCATCACATTTGAGGATACAACTGCACCTGCTTTTGCAAGTGTACCAGCTGATGTGACGCTTGATTGCGGTGATGCTCTGCCGACAGATGTTGCTACGGCTACTGATGTTTGTGATGCCGCAGTCGCTGTTACTTCAGCTGATGTTGAGACTGCTCGCACTTCGCCGAACGCTTACGAGATCACGCGAACCTTTACGGCCACAGATGCGTGTGGCAATACAGCTACAGCAACTCAGCTGATCACCTTCCAAGATACTGGCCTCCCGACGTGGACTTCCACGCCAGCGGATGCTACTCTCGAGTGTGGTGCTGCACTGCCAACTGATTTGGCCGTTGCCGAAGATGGCTGCGATGGTCCGCTGACAGTTTCGTTCACTGATGCGACCGCTGCTGGTTGTGGAGCGACAACAATCGTCACCCGCACCTTTACCGCCACAGATGCTGATGGCAACTTGATCAGCACGCAGCAGGTATTCACATTCGAAGACACGACTGCACCTGCTTTTGCAAGTGTGCCTGCTGATGTCACGCTCGACTGTGGTGATGCACTGCCGACAGATGTTGCTACGGCTACTGATGTTTGTGATGCCGCAGTCGCTGTTAATTCCGCTGATGTCGAGACTGGTCGCACTTCGCCAAATGCCTACGAGATCACTCGGACCTTCACGGCTACGGATGCGTGTGGGAATACAGCTACTGCGACTCAAGTCATCACCTTCCAAGACACTGGTCTTCCAACCTGGACTTCTACGCCAGCCGATGCTACACTTGAGTGTGGTGCTGCACTACCAACTGATCTCGCTGTTGCCGAAGATGGTTGCGATGGTCCGCTCACTGTTTCATTCACCGACGCGACCGCTGCTGGTTGTGGTGCAACGACTATCGTCACTCGCACCTTTACAGCTACTGATGCTGATGGTAATCTGATCAGCACGCAGCAAGTCCTCACCTTTGAAGACACGACTGCACCTGCTTTTGCAAGTGTTCCAGCTGATGTGACGCTTGATTGCGGTGATGCTCTGCCGACAGATGTTGCTACGGCTACTGATGTTTGTGATGCCTCAGTTGCTATCACTTCCGCTGATGTTGAAACTGCTCGCACTTCGCCCAACGCTTACGAGATCACTCGGACCTTTACGGCTACGGATGCGTGTGGGAATACAGCAACTGCCACCCAACTAATTGCATTCACTGACTCTGGAGCTCCTACCTGGACATTTGTGCCAGGCTCAGTCACAATAGCGTGTGGTGATGCTGTACCAACTGATTTGGCGAGAGCGGAAGATAGTTGCGACGGTCAGCTCAACGTGAGCTATATAGATGCGACTACCACTGCCTGTGGAGCTTCGTTTAGGACCACTCGAACGTTTTCAGCCATGGATGCTGATGGTAATCGCATCACAGCTGTTCAGGTGATTGAGGCAGAGGATGTAACACCACCTGTTTTGACGCAAGTGCCCACCAACACCTCCATAGAATGTGGTGAAGCCTTACCCACAACACTCCCTTCAGCGCTAGATGCGTGCGACAACAACGTGGACATAGCTGTGGCGGTAAGCGCAGGAGCTCCGGGATGTGCAGGAAGTGAAGTGGTGCGAACTTTCACCGCCACCGATGCATGCGGTAACTCAGCCGTAGCTACGCAAGTCGTAACGATCGAAGATACAGCCCCACCTGTGTTTGTGACCGTGCCAGGCAACATCACCGTAGAGTGCGGGGACAATGTGCCCACTGATGCTGCGACTGCAATGGACGTGTGTAGCAGTGTAACTATGGAGACTGTTGTAACCTCAAGTCCGAGTGGATGCGCGGCCGCTTCGATTATTCGAACCTTTACCGCAACCGATGGCTGTGGAAACACTGCTGTGGCCACTCAAGTAGTGAGCTTTGAGGATACAAGCGATCCTGTGTTTGACTTCGTGCCAGCAGATGTAACCATTACCTGCAATGAGCCGCTACCTACCGCTGCCGCAACAGCGACTGACGAATGCACAGCCAATCTTCAGCTGGAGGAGACGAGTCAGCGAATTGACGGTCCGACAGCAAATCAGTATCTGGTGATCCGAACTTGGACAGCTACAGATGCTTGTGGTAATGTCGCCACAGCCACCCAAGAAATTGCTGTGGTTGATGATGGGCCACCAGCATTCACCTTCGTTCCTGCAGATGTGACGCTTGCTTGTACTGCTGCACTGCCCAGTGTTTTGGCGGAAGCTGAAGACGCCTGCGATGGAGTTTTGAGCGTAAGCGTAAGTGAAGTGCGGGAAGACGGCAGCTGTGAAAATAGCTACACCATCGTACGCACCTTCAGTGCCAGCGACATTGACGGCAACATCATTGAAAGCACGCAACGCGTGAGCTTTGAAGATACCGTTGCGCCCGCTCTTGCAAATGTGCCTGCCAACACCACCGTAGCATGTGGAGATGCACTGCCTTCCGCACTGCCTAGCGCAACCGATAACTGTAGTGCACAGGTAGACGTAACGGTTGAAGTGAGCACCGCAGCGGGATCGTGTGCGGGCTCATCTGTAGTGACGCGGATATTTACGGCTACTGACGCTTGCGGCAATGCCACTACTGCACAACAAATTGTGACGGTAGAAGATATGGGCGAACCAACTATCTCGGCTGTGCCTACTGATGTGACGCTTGCATGTGGGGAAGCAATGCCTAGCAGCGAACCAGACATCACTGACAGTTGCGGCGACGTAAACGTGGCATACACCGAGCAGACCACCACTGGCTCGTGCACAGGGAATTTCAGCGTGCTGCGTACCTGGACGGCAACGGATGGCTGCGGTAATGCTGCGAGTGCAACACAGCTCGTGACATTTGAAGATTCCACGCCACCAGTGATCGAGAATCTTACGGCCACTCTTGCTGTAGATTGCGCAGATGCCATCCCGCTAGTTGCGCCTACAGCTGTAGATGCTTGCGGATCTGCAGGGGGAGTGACGTACACCGACACCCGCATAAATGGTGGCTGCGCCCAGAGCTATTCGATAGTGCGCGTCTTTAGCGTGGCGGATGACTGTGGCAATGTGGCTACTGCCGAGCAGCGCATCGAGGTAAATGATACGAAGGCACCGGTGATGGCTAATGTGCCGGCCGATGTGACCATCCGCTGCGACGAAGCTCTGCCTACAGCTCTGCCTACCGCCACCGATGATTGCCAGCAACAGGTGATGATTGAGGAGCGACGCATTACCCAATCGGGCCCTTGCGCCAATGCTGTGACCTACGTTCGTGTGTTTACCGCTACTGATGCTTGTGGCAACCGCAGTGAAGCACGCCAGCGCGTGTCGACTTACGACGATGTGCCGCCAGTCTTCACGAGTGTGCCCGGAGATGCGCAGCTCAACTGCGGTGAAGCGGTGAGTAACCAGCAGCCGATAGCTAGCGATAATTGCGATACGCGTGTTGACATTCGCTACGTGGAGTACACCGACCCGAACCAGCAAGGCTGTGGCGGACGAGGAGCACTTCGCCGAATCTGGACTGCAACTGACAACTGTGGCAACGCAGCCACCGTGAGCCAGTTGGTGACCTTTATCGACAATATCCCACCCGTACTCGCGAACGTGCCACGTGCGGTGTCGACGAGCTGTGATGATCCACTCATCTTCACACCGCCTACCGCAACCGACAACTGCGATACTGATGTGCGGGTATACTTCGATGATACACTCTATCCAGAAGAGTGTGGAACGACAGTACGACGGGTTTGGATTGCTGAAGACAACTGCGGGAACACTTCCACAGGTGTCCAATCAATTCTCATGATCGACGAGGATGAGCCGGTGATTACGAGCACACTCAACGACATCACGCTGGGCTGCGGAGAAGCATTCCCGGAAGTAGAGCTGCAGGCGCATGATGCATGTGATGCAGAGCTAACTGTGGTAGAGGAGAGCTTTACGGTGGGACAGGGCAGCTGCCCAGGTACCAGCATTGTGTGGAGGATCTTTACCGTGTCTGATGATTGCGGCAATCAAGCTGTTACCTCACAAGTGGTGACGGTAGTTGATGAAACGCCTCCAACCTTCCAGAATGTGCCTGCTAACACAGATGTAGCCTGCGCGAGCTATGACTACAGCGCCCTGCAGCCTATCGTCAGCGATGCCTGCACCGATAATGTCGAGGTGGAGGAGACTGTGGAAAGCACCACCGTGACGCGTGGAGGAGACGTATTTGATGCCGTGTTGCGCACCTGGACGGCAACAGACGCGTGCGGCAATGTGGCTCAAACCTCGCAGCAGCTCGTGTTTAATACCGAGAATCCACTTATCGCCATTCGCACAGCGGCTGGAGAAATACATCCTGGAGGAGTGGCGTGTGCTGGAGACGCGGTGACGCTGACTGCACCGGCTGGCCTGACGCAGTACAAATGGAATACTGGTGCTACAACACCATCTATTACTGTTGTTGCTGAAGTCACACAGAACTTCTACGTTGAGTACCACAATGATGACTTCAGCTGCAGTGGATCAGCGAGTGCTAATCTGACGGTGGTGGAGGCGCCTGCCTTTGTCATCAAGCCTCTTCCAGAATTTTGCGAAGGACAGCACGTGACTCTAAGTGTTGACGCGCCCGATGCGACGCAGGTGACATGGACAGGTCCGCTGAATTTCCAAGCCACAGGAGCTGAAGTCACAATTGAGTACATCGCAGGTCTGCAAGCGGGCATTTACACCGCTACTGCGCAGAGTGAGTCAGGATGCCAGTTGATGGACACCGTTGAGGTGCGCGTCGGCTTTGGAGCTTGTGCAGAAATCTGTGATAATGGTATCGATGACGATGGCGACGGACTCGTGGATTGCCTTGATCCTTCGTGCAGCTGCTGTACACTCAGCGATGCACAACTTCGCACGGAGTGCCGCGACCAGGGTACACCAAATGACCTTACCGATGATACCTACGCTGTGTTTACAACACTGACCGGTGATGGCATCAGTGGCAAAGCCTTCCGCGTGAGTGGTTCGGTTGATTTGCCCACCATTTATGCTGGTGGCGAGGTGCTGTTAGGCGAGTTTGCGAGTACTGTGGAGGAAGTTGAATTCAGCTTTACCAATGTGCAGGATGCGAGCTGTGCGCTGCTCGATCAGCAGATTAGTAGTCCTGGCTTCTGTACGAATGGATGCAATGTGTCTATCACCGCACTGAGCGTGGGCGAGTGTGTCGAAGGGCAGTACGATCTTACCGTGAGGGTGTACTACGCTAATCCTCAGGGAGCACTTAATATCAACGGCAAGCGCTTTGTGCTCGATGAGGGCTATGGTGTTGTCGATCTGGTCTTGCCGAAGCTTAGTTGCACGGGCGATGAAGGTCTTATAGTAGAGGCCTACTTCGAAGGCTTGCGCGGCTGCACGGCTAGCAGCGAGTACGATGCTCCATGTCCTGATGAAGCGTGTTTGCCCGTCGAGATATCTTTGGGAGATAGGCCGTAAAGAGCGGTATTTGGGGCTGGTAGCGGTTTGGCGCAGAGTTTGCATGATGAAAACTTGTCATGTGTAAGTGCATCAATTAGGGTGCACCAAACTCATCTGTTTGAACCGCTACCTGCCCACCCCCCGCCTCGCAGGCCGTTACGTACTGCTGCTAGCATTCGCTGCGGCAGCGTTCCTTGCTCGTGCTCAACACGACCTCAGCATCTTTCGCGTCAGTAGCGACGTATTCGTCAACCAAGGCGATATCGTCTCTTTCACCTATGTGGTGACTAATGACCTAGGTACTGATGTCACAGGCGTTGAGGTGCAGATAGATCTTCCTGCCGGTCTCACGTATTTGCAGCATACGCTTTCGCAAAACTTCGATCCAGGTACTGGGGTGTGGAACATCGGCAACATTGCCTACTACCAACCGCAGCGAGTTATCACGATTGATGCGCGGGTAGTAGGGGAGGGCGTGCTAACGGCCAACGCTGAAATATCTGCCATGGATGGCACCGATAGCGACTCCACTCCGGGCAATGGCGAATTGCAGGAGGATGATATTGTGGCCGTTTGTGTTAGTGTGCCTATACGAGCTGAGTGCGGCCAGTCTGTGCGGCTGGAGGCACCTGCCGGCTACAACAACTATCAATGGTACTTCAACAACAATGAAATTGTCGGGGCAACCAACGCTGTGCTTAATGTTGCTGAAAGCGGGAATTACAATTTTCAAGTTGGCGATCTCACCACTACCTGTCCTCTCGGCAGTTGCTGTCCTGCGGTTGTGAGTTTCGATTCGATATCGGTGGAGCTTTCGCAGCCGCTGGTATGTACAGGTGGATTTGATACGGTTTTTGTATCCGTTCCAGATGTAGACACGATAAATTTTGTGCAGGATTATACGTGGGCATCTCCTGACGATCCTATGCTGCAGTTTTTGAGCTGCGCTACGTGTGCCGAACCTGAGGTGATAATCAACACGCCTTACTTGGGCGATAGTCTGCGCTATGTGCTTGCGGTGGTGACGCGAGATTTAGCAGGTAATGTGGTTTGTTCGGCAAATGCGACCATTGTAATTGAGGTGTTGCAGGCACCGGTGTTGACATTTGATACACCAGCTTATGCCTGTGCGCAGGAGCCGGTGCAAATTAGCTTTAGCAGCGACTTAGCGACAACTTATATCTTCTGGGATGGTCCGAACTTGTTTACACCAGACGCAGAAGTAATGACCTATCGGCCGCGGCAGGTGGCAGATTACAAACGCGAAACTTTTGTAGTAACTGTCGATGGTGTAGATGGCTGCCGCCGTGTGGATAGCGTCGATATTATTTCGATGCCTTCTTTCGAGTTAGTAGTCGATGCCTCACAAACAATCTGTCAATTTGAATCAGCGACACTTACTGTTTCTACTTTACCAGTCGTGGCGCAGGATAGTCTCGTGTATGATTGGGTAGAGTTGCCAGGTAATATTAATCAAAACAACAACCTAGCCGCTGATGATGCTGCTACAGTAGTCACTAATCCACTTGATCCGGGCGTCTATGGTTTTCGCGTAAGCGTGCAAAGAAGAGCACCTAATGGCGACCTGGTCTGTAGCTACGAGGCTGATGTGGAGGTGCAGGTACAGGATGATTGTGCTCAACCTCGACTTGGCGGCTATGCGTGGAAGGATGCCAATGGTGACGGCTTTCGCCAAAACTATGAAGCCCCCATGGGTGGGGTAAACGTGGAGCTTTTCGCGAGTACCGGCACCACCACAGGACTTACTGCAACTACTGATGCGGCTGGATTTTATGAATTTAGCGACCTCCCCGTCGGCGACTACTATGTGCAATTTCAGGTGCTACCTGCTTTTGTGTTTGCGCCGCAAAACTTGGGCAACGACGAATTTAAAGATTCTGACGTAGACGCTGCCGGACGATCAGATGTATTTGCCACTACCTATGATGTGACCACTCACCTGGTGGGCGCAGGTTATGTCGCCGATTGTCAGTTGGCCTATGTCAACGTAGTAACTACTCCGGGTGACTGTGGCGATCCGATGGGATCTCTCACTTTCGATGTCTACGGTGCAGCTGGCAACCTCACCTATACCTGGGCGCCTGATGTGAGCACCACCAACAGTGCGAGCGGTCTTGTGGCAGGTGAATACACCATCACCGTCTACGATGACGTCACTGAGTGTGAGTACACGGAGACGCTAGTGGTGCCCGGCTCGAGCAACTTCTTGCTGTCGACTTCCAGTTCGCCGGCAGCCTGCCCGATGGGTAAAGGGGGTTCTATTACGCTTTTCACTGATGGGGGCAATCCGCCTTTCACAATAGACTTTTCAGGCACAGACTCAGGCACGCTCACGGCCAATGCTATGCCTTTCACTATTCAAGACATTAGAGGTGGGGATTATACCATCTCTGTCACAGACGCTACCGGCTGCACACAACTCGATGCCATCTTCGTGTCGGAGAATACACTGCTGTTGAGCATCGACACCTCGATGGTGGTACTGGCCGGCTGCAACGGCGCCAATACAGGTAGCTTCGTGGTGGAAGTAGCTGGCTTTTTCTCGGTCTATACCTTGAGTATCAATGGTCTCACGGTTGCTTCTAATACTGCCCAACCTAGCGTGTCGATTGCCAATCAATCTGCTGGCCTGAAGACGCTAGAAGTAATAGACGCGAATGGATGTGTGCAAACCTTCTCCTTTATGCTGGAGGATGGTTCACAGCCTATTGATGTAGCTAACATCGTTGTCGAGGATGTCGATTGCTACGGCAGCGCCACGGGTTCTATAGCTAGTGCGGCTGCTGAGCCTTACGAGCTACGCAACAGCGCGGGACAGTTCGTTGGCACCCTGCCCGTGACAGGCTTGACAGCTGGCACCTATACACTCGTAGATCGCAGCAATCCTGGCTGTGTGACAACGGCCGACGTAATCGTGGCCCAACCCGACGCGCTGCAACTCGACCTGCTTGTGCAGGGGACGGGATGTGGTGTAGACACCGGCTCGATCATCGTGACTGTAGCTGGAGGTACAGCTCCTTACCGTTACATCTGGGCAGATGGATTCTCCAATACGAATGTGAGGCTAGGTCTAGCTAGCGGCACCTACACCCTCCGCTTAGAAGACGCGAATGGCTGTAGCCGCGACACAACAGTGGCAGTAGCTGACCTGTGCGAGCCGCTGGTATGTGGACCATACTTTACTGCTGATACGCTAGAACTAGCTGTCGCTGCCGGACCTTATGACTACTGCTTCGCGAATTTTGACGTCACTTCCGACCGTTCCTTCACGCTCGCAGGTTCGCCAGTGTCGCCGGCGGTGTGTACCCGTACTGGCTTGGTGTACTACAACCTCGACGCCCTACCTGGAGATGGAGCCGACGGGCCGTACATCCTGGAGTTTTGGTATGGAGGCGATGCTGCTGTCATTGCCCAAACCCTTCCCGATGGGGCTGCTTTTGCCTCTGTCTTAGATGCTGCTGATGGTTGGGGCCGCTGGATTTATGATGCCAGCGACAATACAATTCGCGGCGGTCAACCTGGGCGTGCTTACGGCGAAATCGAGGTGACGCACGTAGCAAGCGGTCAGCGGGTATACCTCACGCCTCAGCTGCTCAACAATCAGTTGAGTGGCACAGTGAACTTGACCTCTCCGGGTGCCTACACCATTGGCACTGTTGATGAGCTTACTGGCTGCACCGACTCGCTGCACATCATTTTGAGCGAGCCAGATGCCTGCGCCGATGCTCTTGTGCCACCATCTGCCTTTGCGACCACGCCCTATTGCAGCAGCGAAGCGCCCATCTGCATCAACGTTCCATACGCCTTGTTCACCGCGAGCAGTCTCACGCTCGATGGGGTGGCGTACACTGGCTTGGCAGAGCCTTGCGCTATCGATGAAGTGGTGTACTACGACCTAGCTGGTCTGACGCTGACGCCGCCGCTCTTTATAGATGCATGGACAGTTGATGGACGCTTTGAGAGTGCCCGCGCCAGCAGCTTAGACGAACTTGCAGCTCGCATGCGCCTGTTCGACACCGAGCCTTGGAGCTATGATGCTGTGATGGGCTTGTTGAGAGGCGGCAACACCTCGCGCGTTTACAGCAGCCTCACCCTCCGTTCAGCGGGTGGTACTGTTCAGCTTTCGCCAAAACAAGACATTGCTGACGGTACGCGTATCGTGACTACAACTGGAGTACATGCCGCCGCACTCACGATGAGCAACGGCTGTCGCTCGAACTTCTCTGTGACAATGGAGTGCAGCACCCAAGCACCTCCTCGCGTCGATACGCTGCTAGTAAACATTGGGGTGGGCTATGCCGACACCTTGTGCATTGCCACTGATGAACTCCCTGGTCTGCTCGATGTGGTGATCAATACTTGTGAAGACGCAAGTGGTGAGTATGCGCTGGTGACTCAGCTCGACTCTACCTGCTTCAGCTATGAAGGTCTCGAAATTGGAAGCGATACACTTTGTGTCGTTGCGTGTGACATCAACGGCGTGTGTGATACCACTATCGTGATCATTAGCGTGCTCGATCCGGTAAGCTTCCTTTTCCCTGATGCCGTTGCTGATGTAGATTCTCTGCAGATGAATGGCAGCAAAACTATCGACCTGCTGCGCAATGACGACATCAACGGGCAGTTTGCTTCGCTCGAGGTGGTGCAGTATCCGCAGTTCGGCGATGCTACCATTGTTGATAATGAACTCTACTACACTGCCGATCCACAGTTTTGCGGAGTTGATGAGTTGATCTACGAGTTGTGCAACACGTATGGCTGTGACACGGCTCTGGTGAAGCTTCACATTCAGTGTGATGAGCTTATTATTTTCTCTGGCTTCTCACCGAATTACGACGACGTCAACGAGACCTTCACGGTGCTCGGCATTGAGCAATATCCAGGCAACCGTATGGAGGTCTACAACCGCTACGGCAACCTCGTATTCGAGCAAGATGAGTACGATAACAGCTGGCGAGGCACCTACTTCAATGGAGATGAGCTCGCAGAGGGCACCTATTTCTACATTTTTGAAGACGGAAAAGGGCGCACCTATACCGGTTACGTGTACCTCAAGCGCTAAACAGCGAAAGCTTGCGGGCTTGGCACTGGATTTGCCTTAGCTATAGCAGACGAAAAGGTCGAACATCCGTCGATTTGAGTCCGCTCAAACTGACATGAAGAATATTGATTGGTTTAGAGGCAGTGGCTGGGTCTTCCCAGTCGCTGTTTTTTCCATTACCTATTTTACGGTAATTACTTCCAGTTGAACCCTTTGACACTTTGTTTGGTGGGTTGGCGTGCGCAAAGTCTCTAGTTTTGAGGGGTGCGTTTCGGCGCGCGTGATCCTCATGAATAGACATTTCCTCTGCACACTCGTAGGGTTGGGCATTGCGTGCTCAGCCTTTGCTCAGCAATTGCCCCTGCTGAGTCAGTTTCAGGAGAGTGCGGGTGTCCTCAATCCTGCAGCTGTCGGTAGTACCTACCTCTTCTATGGGCAAGACCTCAGAATTGGTGCCACGCACCACAGCCAGTGGGGAGACATTGAAGGCAGTCCGCGGACCTCTCAACTCGTAGCTGAAGCTTTCTATGACGACTACGGGCCTGTCGCACCGCTAGCTGGCCTTTACTTCGTAAACGATCAAACCGGGCCGAGTGGCCTTACGGGGCTTTATGCCAAGATTGGTGGTGTGCTTTCAGATGATCCAGCGAGTTATGGAATTGCAGCTGCCTTACAAGTTGGTGTAAATCAATATCGCCTACGGATCTCTGAGCTAGAGCTACGGGACAATGAAACTATTCTTGCGGCCGATGATGATGGTCGCGTATATCCCGATGCTGGCTTGGGCGTCTTTGCCTACACCAGTTTCGGTCGTAGCAACTATGTCTACGGTGGGCTAAGTGCTCCACAGTTGCTTGGGCTAGATTTGATGTTCCGCGGCAACGAAGGCGATATCGTCACGCAGCGCTACCGTCACTACTACGCGCAGGCTGGAGCTATTTTCGGCCTTACTAAACAAAGTTTTTTGGAGCCTAGTGTATGGGTAAAGTATGTCCCGGATTTGCCTGTTAACGTTAGTGCTACGCTGCTTTACCAGACTGAGACTGCGCTTTTTCTAGGCGTTGGAGGCACGAGTGCAAAAGCAATCCATGGCGAGCTGGGTTTAGTGCTTGGCGACAGGGAAGGCTACGGTACGCAGTTTCGCGTTGGCTACGGCTTCGACTATGCTTTCACCAGCTTTGGACCTTATGCTGGCGCGACGCATGAAATTAACCTCACCTACTCACTCGACCGCTGATTGTATGAAGCTTAGCTACGTGATGAGGTATGTGGTGGTCGTGTTGAGCTTAGCAGTCGCAGCATCATTGAGTGCGCAGCCGCTGTTTCAGTTTACTCCGCCGCAGCAGGTGGTCAACAACGGTGACGTGGTGTGTGTCGACATTATCGTCGATGATTTCACCGATCTGCTGACGGTCGACTACCAGATTGCGTTTGATTCGACAGTATTGGCCTTCAATGGAGCCAGCAACTTGGCACTGCCCGGTCTGAATGCTTCGAGCTATAGCCTTGTAGCTCCGGGTAGTGGAAGAATCAATTTTAGTTGGACATCACCAGGCGCGGCTGCTGGCAACGGCACCAACTTTCCGGATTTTACACGCATCGCCAGGCTGTGCTTCACCGTGATTGGACCTTATGGTTCAGCAACAGATGTCGCCACTGCAGCCCATCCTGTACCTGTGGTTACCCGTGAAAATAGCGGCAACAGAAACATTGGCTTATTTCAGGAAGATGCTTTTATAGCTGTAGGCGTCATTCCGCTCAACCTGGTTATCGGTAATGGTGCAGGCATGGCTGGAGGCTCAGTTTGTGTGCCTGTTCGGGTTACACATTTTACGGATATCCTTGACTTTCAATTCGCGCTCAACTGGGATCCTGCAGTTCTTAGCTATGCTGCCGTCACCAGTCTGAATCCTGGCTTGCCTGGTTTTGACGCAAGTACAATAAGCAGCCCCGGCCCAGGAAGACTGGTGGTGACTTATCCTTCTACGGGAACACCTGGACCTGTAACACTGGCAGATAGTGCAATCCTATTCCAGTTGTGCTTTAATATTGAGGGAAGTTGCGGTCAGTCGACTGATGTTATTCTCGGCGACAACCCCTTTGAGGGAGAGGCGCACAACAGCCAAAACTCAGCAAGCTTTGGCATAACTTCGAGTGATGGACAGGTAGATGTGTTCTCCTGCTCCGGCAATGGCCTCGGCATCCGGGGTGCAACGCGTACGGCAGCTCCCGGCCAGGTGGTGTGCATACCCTTTACTGTACAAGGCTTTCAGGCGCTGACGGCAATCGACTTCGATATCACCTGGAATACAGGCATCCTCGAATTTGTGAGCCTGAATGTGCCGAGTGGAGTGCCGCCTAATTTCAACGTTGGGAGTTTTGACCAATCTCAGGTAGCCTCAGGTACGCTCAATGTTGACTGGACTTCCTTTCCCTGGACGATGGCCAATGGCCGTGAGCTGTTCGAGCTTTGCTTTCGCGTGGTGGGAAGCTTTGGAGTCAACGGCGTCATTACTCCTGATGGAATCAATGGCACTGCGATACGAGGCGGGGTGAATATTGGCATCAATCCTCGTCCAGGAGAAGTGGCCATTTTGCCTACATCTTCGCTGAGTGCAACGTTTGGTAGCGCTACCGTAGAGCGAGGAGAAGAGTTTTGTGTAGATGTGGTGGTAGAGGACTTCACCAACCTCTCTACAGTCCGCTGGTCGTTTGGCTGGAATCCAGCGATCATGCGCTATGTACGCTTTGAGAACTTCGCACTGCCCAACATACAAGCCAACACTTTTAGTAATCCTTCCGCTGGGCAACTTGGGCTCAACTGGTGGGACTTTTCGGGGACGACATTAGCCGATGGGAGCACCTTATTCACCCTCTGCTTCGAAGCTGTCGGGCCTGCAAATTCGTGTACTGATTTAATTCAAACGGCTATACCTGAACCGGTCTTTATCGAATCCGCTGATCAGCAAGGATATAGTATAGGGCTAGATGCTACTGCTGGAACGTTGTGTATCGCTGATAATCGCAGCTTTACTTTTGATGTAGGGACAGCGACTGTCACTGGTGCGGGTGTAGGCTGTGTGCCGGTGGTGGTGACGAACTACACCGAAATTGAGAATTGGGAGCTAAGTCTTGCTTGGAATCCGGCGCTCTTTACCTTCAATTCGTTGAATGCGCAGGCTCTCCCTGCGACAGTAACTGATTTGTCGGAGCTAGCAGCAGGGCGATTAGGATTGAGTCACAACCATGGCGCCTCAGATCAGTCGCTGACAGATGGAACTGTCGTATTTGATCTTTGCTACACAGCTGCTAGCTCCCATACCTCCTGCTCACCCATACTGGAAGAGGCTCGTCCACTGGTCAACAGGGTGACCCAAAACGGCAAGAATAGAGTTGCTGTTGTAGTTGGAGGTGAATTGTGTGCCGAGCAAGGAATCAGCGTCAGTTCGACTATTACTCCCGCTGCCTGTCCTGACGCAACAGACGGCACTATTAGCCTAGCAGTCACGGGCGGCTCCGGATCTTATACCTACACCTGGTCGGCCAATGCTACTTCAACAGGAGCCATGCAAACTGGTCTCTCGCCGGGCACCTACCATGTCACCGTTAGAGACGCCAACGATGCTTCGCTCTCAGAAACACTGACGCTCCAGGTGCCGAGTGCTGGCAATCTTCCGACTGCAAACGCAGGGCCTGATGTGACTATAGATTGCAATACCGGACCTACAGTCGAACTCGACGGGAGCGCTAGTAGTGCAGGTGTTAGCTACATGTGGACGAGCCTTGATGCCGCGGCCACTGTTGTTGGTGGTGCGACAACGGCCAGACCGACAGTGAGTGGCGAGGGTAGAGTAGAGTTGACCGTGACTACTCCTGCAGGATGTAGCGACGTCGATGTGGTGGAAATAGTACAGGCACCTAGCGTGACTTTGCAGGTGGTCCAACAAGAAGATTTGCCTTGTGGAGGCGGGCTCGCAACCTTGAGTGTAGAGGCCGATCCAGTAGGCAATTATACCTATAGCTGGTCTAGCTCTGGAGGCACCATAGCCTCAGGACAAAGCAGTGCCACCGCGCGTGTAAGTGCAGCAGGAACTTATACAATCACTGTCCGCAGTACGGATAGTGGCTGTGAGGCGCAGCAAGATTTCGTAGTGATTCAGCCGACAGTTCCCTCTGTACAGGTAGTGACGCAAGAAGACTTGCCTTGTGGAGGTGGGCTTGCAACGCTGCGTGTTGAGGGCGAGCCAGCTGGAAATTATACCTATAGTTGGTCGACCTCTGGAGGCACCATAGCCTCTGGGCAGAGCAGTGCTTCCGCGCGTGTAAGTGCAGCAGGGATTTATACAATTACTATCCGTAGTACGGATAGTGGCTGTGAGGCGCAGCAAGATTTAGTCGTGACCCAGCCGACAGTTCCCTCTGTACAGGTAGTGACGCAAGAACAAATCCCTTGTGGCGGAGGGGAAGCTGAAGTCTTAGTCAGCGTGAGCCCTAGCGGTAGCTACACCTACGACTGGAGTACTAGCAATGGCACGATCGTGTCTGCGACGACTACTCCAGGCATACGCGTTTCGGCTGTGGGTGATTATTTGCTGCGGGTGCTCGATGCTGCGAGCGGCTGTGAAACGCAGGCTTCGGTGCGGGTGACTCAGCTTAGTGGAAGTGTTGTTGCCGACGCTGGAGCTGATGAGACTCTTACATGCAGTACCACAAATGTGACTATAGGTGGTCCTGGCACCACTTCGGGTGCGGATTATGATCTTATCTGGTCGACACCTAATGGTGCATTGATGGGGCCGACAACGGCTGCAACTGTGACGGCTACTCAACCGGGGCGTTACTTCCTTACTGTGAGCCAACGCTCTACGGGCTGTGAGGCAGTGGATTCTGTTGATGTGGTGGCGAGCAACGACCTGCCCAATGCAAATGCAGGTTCAGCACAAGTGATCACCTGCCGCAATCCGATGGTGACGCTGCAAGGCACAGGTTCGGGAGGAGTAGACTTTACCAGGAGATGGACGACCACTTCAGGAGCATTGCAAGCAGGCACAGAAACAGATTTTGCGGCTGTTGCCACTGCTGGCGGCACCTATACGCTTACAATAGAGAATACTGCGACAGGTTGCTCGCGCGCAAGCACGGTGGTGGTGACCGAAGACCTGCAACAGCCTCCCAGCCAGCTGCCCGCCACAAGCAATTTCAGCTGTGGGCAAGCTCCCATACTCCTCGATGCTGCCTTCGCGAGCGATAGCCTTGGCTATGCTTTTGCCTGGATAGATAATTCTGGTGACACACTTGCACGAACTGCTAGCTTTCAGGCCAATAGCGATGGCTTGTATGATTTGCTAATCACTGATCAAGCCAATGGCTGTACAACCCTAACCCAAACCCAGGTGGTAAGCGAACCTGCGCCTCAGGTACAAGCAGTAGCCGCTGAGGCAGACTTTATCTGTGGTCGAGATTCGATTTTGCTCGATTTGAGTGGCAGCTACATTCCTGCAGGAGGTGCGGTGAGTTGGATTGGTCAGCAGCCGCAACCAGATGCTGGTGCTCCACTACGTTTTTATGCTGTGTCGGCTGGAAACTATACAGCAGTGGTAAGCTCAGCAAATGGTGCTTGTGCAGATACGCTCAGCAGTGCCATCGTGCTTGCTGATAATCGAACCCAGCTTACAGTAGATGCAGGTGACGATCTGATTCTGGCCTGCATCGCTAGTCTGGTGAGTAGCAATGCCAGCGCACCTAGCGATCCGAGTATCGAGGTTGTTTGGCGCTCGCTAGATGGACACGCGGTGGCCTTACCCAACCAGGTGGCAGGTGGTTTTAGCGAAAGCGGAAGCTATGTACTCACCTTTACAGACCCAGCTACTGCCTGTACAGGTAGGGATACGCTGGAGGTGGTGAAAGTCACCGCAGATGATATTGTCGCTCAGGTAGGTGGTGATTTGGTGCTGCCCTGCGGAGATGCAGGATCGACGAGTTTGGAAGTGTACTACACTGCACCCAGCGGCGATGTGTCGCTCGACTGGTACAATGCTGCCAACCCAGCCACGAGCCTTGGCACAAGCAACCAAATTACGGTCAGCGAAGCGGGTACTTATCTGGTACAAATCACCTACACCGCGAGCGGATGCAGCAAGGAGGTTGAGGTCGAGGTGACGCGGCCGGTCCTTGATTTTGCAGTAGCAGCAAACGCTCCTTTGTCGCTGATCTGTGATGAGACAGCGACGGCATTGACTGCGGATTTTACGCCAGGAAGCGGGGACTATAGCTTTACGTGGCGTGCAATCGAGGGAGAAATACTCGGCAGTACTTCTAGTCTGAACACCAACGCTACGGCTGGTCTATATGCACTGACTGTGCGAGATGAGTTGACAGGATGTTCGGACAGCCTCACCGTAGCGATTGCGGCTGCCCCAGAATTGGAACGAGCTACACTTGAAGCCCTGCCTGAAGTTTGCGAACCCACAGTGAGTGTAAGTGCAACTCCGGTAGCCAACGCCACCGGTGTTTGGAGTGCTGCGGGCGGTGGAGCCACATTTACAGACGCTACTTCACCGACAACGACATTAGCAGCAGGTTTTGGCGAAAGCTTCGAGATTTACTATACCCTCAGCACGAGCAATTGCCCAGACTATTCAACAGATACACTACAAATTACGCTTCCGGAATTAGCATTGACAGCAGCGGGAGAGACGGCCTTCCTGGGCCTTAACACTGCCGACACCACCCTCGATGTATCCCTCAATGAATTTGCGTCGGGTGAGGTGAATTTTAGCATCCTTGACGGTCCGGCCAGCGCGAGCCTCCGCAGCGACGGCAGCTTAATGCTCAGCGATATCAGCAGCCTGCCCTTGCGTGCAGAAGTTACCTATCTGGTGTGTAGCAATGATTGCCCCGATCTCTGCGAAGAAGCGACGCTGCTCATTTTGCGGGAGGAAGCTCCACGTGATGTGGTAGCTATCCCCAATGCCATTACGCCTAACGGGGATGGAGCCAACGATGTCTTTATAATCGATGCGCTATTCGACCGACCCGCTGACTATCCCAATGCGAAGCTGGTGATCTTCAACCGCTGGGGCGATGTACTCTACACTGCCCAACCTTACAGCAATGATTGGGGTGGCGAAACCATGGACGGCAAGCCAATTCCCCAAGGCACCTACTATTATGTGCTGGAGATGGACCTCCAGCACGTAGAGATTCACAAAGGGCACGTCACCATCCTGCGGTAGGCGAGCGGCGAACTAGTTGAGCAGTTCGTATACGCCTGCTATGCCTTGGCCCCCGCCCACACAGGCCGTGACCATGCCATACTTGCTGCCGCGGCGGCGCCCTTCGTTAAAGAGCTGGATAGAAAGCTTAGCACCAGTGCATCCCAGCGGATGGCCGAGAGCAATCGCACCTCCATTGACGTTGATGATGTCAGGGTCGAGGTCGAGCTGCCGAATTACAGCCAAAGATTGAGTCGCAAATGCTTCATTAAGCTCGATAAGATCAATATCTGATTGCTTAATGCCTGCCTGCGCAAGGGCTTTTGGAATGGCAGCACAAGGTCCAATCCCCATGTAAAGTGGCTCTACCCCTGCCACTGAACAGGCAGCGAGGCGGGCGATAGGCTCTAGGTCCAATTCCTTCATGACGCGCTCGCTCACGACCAGCACAAATGCTGCTCCGTCGGAAGTTTGGGAGCTATTGCCAGCGGTGACGATACCCTTTGCATTAAATGCGGGGCGCAGTTTGGCTAGACCTTCCATACTGGTGTCGGGGCGTACACCTTCATCGACAGAGACTGTGGTGGAAGACTCGGTGCGCTTGTTGTCTTTGACGAAGACTTCGGTGACTTCTACCGGGACGATTTCTGGTTGGAATAGCCCGGCGTCAATTGCTTTGGCCGCGCGCTCGTGGGAGCGTACAGCAAATGCATCGGCATCCTCGCGGGAGATGTCATACTTTTTGGCCACAGCTTCTGCGGTAATGCCCATTGACACCACATAATCAGGTGTGTCTTTAGCTACTTGATAACTGGGAGCAAGCTTGTAGCCCGTCATAGGAATCATCGACATAGACTCCGTGCCACCAGCCAAGAAAATTTCGCCCATGCCCGCTTGAATTTTGGCGGCAGCAATAGAAATAGTTTCGAGTCCGGATGCGCAGTAGCGATTGACCGTCATTCCTGGCACCTCCTTACCCACGGCTCGCAGTGCAATTTGACGACCGATCTGAAGACCTTGCTCCCCTTCGGGATTGGCACAACCGACGATACAATCATCGATGCGATCGACATCTAGTTCGGGTACTTGAGCCACCAGATGTTGAATCACCTTCACCGCCAGATCATCGCTGCGGTAGTTGCGAAAAGAACCTCTTTTGGCTTTGCCCACGGCACTGCGGTAGGCTTTGACGATGTATGCATCCATGACTTAAGTATTCTTGGGTGGTGGAGTTTAGTTGCGCAGAGGCTTGTTGGTCTCCAGCATATGCTGAATGCGCTCGAGGGTTTTTTGCTCTCCGCACAAGCTTAAGAACGCTTCACGCTCGAGATCGATGAGGTAGCGTTCGCTCACTTGCTGGGTGCCGGTGAGGTCGCCGCCACAAAGTACCCGCGCCACTTGGTGGGCAATCTTGACATCGTGTTCGCTGGCGTAGCCGCCCAATTTGAGTTCGTTGGCAGCTGCATAAAGTGCCGCCAGACCTCCTCGCCCAAGGACGGTGATGTCGGTGCGCTCGATAGGTTGGATATAGCCTTGGCTCATTTCAAGCACTTTTGCCTTGGCGCCACCGATGTTGCGCTGCACATTGTACACCACTTCATCTTTGCGCTCGAGGAGGTAGCCGTATTTGTAAGCTTGTGGAGCTGAGGTAGCAACCGAAGCGAGTGCAATGGTTTTGAACTTCTCGAGCAGGGTAGGGATCATCACATCGCCCTCGAAGTACTCATCACTCGCCCGCAGCGCAAACTCCTTAGTGCCTGCACCACCTGGAAGGATGCCAACGCCTACCTCCACCAGTCCGATATAGCTTTCTGCGGCACAGACGGCAGCATCGCAGTGCATGATCAGCTCGCAGCCTCCGCCAAACGTGTAACCTTGTGTAGCAGCGACTACAGGAATAGCGGAGTAGCGCGCGCGCATGGTGGTATCCTGAAAGTACCGGACTGCCTGGCTCAGCTCATCCCATTCTTGTTGGAAAGCCAGCATGCCCACCATCATGAGGTTGGCACCCACGGTAAAGTTGGTGGCGTTGTTGCCGATCACCAAGCCCTTCCAATCACCTTCCTCAGCAAGCGTAATAGCGTCATTGATTCCGCGCAGCACCCCTTCACCTATAGAGTTAGCCTTACTCGTAAATTCGAGGCAAAGCACGCCATCGCCAATGTCGTGGAGTGTGCTTTCAGCATTTTGTTGCACCGGAGATTGTGCTCGGAAATTGTCGAGAATTATAAACTCGCTGGTGCCTGGGATTTGCTCGTAGCGCTTGGTTTCTCTATTGTAGTAGAGTCGCTTGCCATTTTCACGTTTGTAGAAGCTGTTGTGTCCAGCCTTTTGCATGCCCAGCACCCAATCAGCTACCTGATGATCTTCTGCTTTTAGGGCATTTATACCTTCCTCTAGGCCCACCGCATCCCAATATTCAAAGGGGCCCATTTCCCACGCAAATCCAGCTCGCAAAGCATCATCGACGCTATAGAGTTGATCCGAAACTTCAGGTATTCGCAGGCTTGCGTAGGAGAAGAGTCCAGCTAGACTTCGGCGAATAAGTTGCCCACCTTTATCCTCAGCGTTAAAGAGAGCTTTTACCCGCTTTGGCAATGATTCAATTTGCTTGGCGGTGCCGAGGCTATCGAGCCTCATGGAGGAGGTAGGCTGATATTGATTCGTCTTAAGATTCAGTTCTTCGACGATAGATCGACCCGTTTTTGCGTCGCGCTCTCCTGTCTTTTTGTAGAATCCTTGTCCTGATTTATTTCCATAGAACCCTTCGTCCAGCATAAACTGCAGGTAGTTGGGAATCATGAATGTCGGAGCCTGCTCGTCGTGTGGCGCATTGTCGACAATGCCTTGCATGACTTTGGTAGCAGTATCGTGGCCCACTAGGTCGCCGAGCCTAAAAGTGCCGGTTTTTGGTCTTCCAATTGCAGGGCCGGTGAGTTTATCGACGATGCTAATTGGCAGGTCGAGTTCATCGGTGAGGCTATACACTTTCGCCATAGCGTACACGCCGATGCGATTGGCGATGAAGGCAGGAGTATCTTTTGCCAGCACCGTTTGCTTGCCCAGCACCACATCGCCGAAGTTCATAAAGAAGTCGATGACGCTCTGGTTGGTTTTCGGACCTGGAATCACTTCTAGCAGGCGCATGTAGCGCGGCGGATTGAAGAAGTGCGTTCCGCAGAAGTGCCGCTGAAAATCCTCAGAACGTCCCTCGGACATTTGTGAGATGGGAATGCCAGAGGTATTGGAAGTCACCAGAGTGCCTTGCTTGCGGTGTTGATCCACCTTTTCAAACAGGCTTTGTTTGATGTCGAGTCGCTCCACTACTACCTCGATTATCCAGTCGCAGGTGCTGATTTGCTCGAGGTCGTCTTCGAGATTGCCGGTTGTGATGCGGCTGGCGAAGTCGTTGTTATAGAAGGGGGCAGGTTTGGCCTTGAGCGCCTGCTTCAGATTTTCGTCGGCGAAGCGGTTCCGCGCTTTGCGGTTGTTTTTATCTGCATCGGCGAGATTTGGCGGCACGATGTCGAGGAGGAGCACCTCCAGGCCAACGTTTGCGAAGTGGCAGGCGATGCCGGTGCCCATCAATCCAGATCCAAGAACTGCGCATTTGCGAATATGTCGACTCATCAAGAAGCTTTATTAGGTGGCCGAATGTAGCCAGCTTCCCTCCGGTCGCCAAAACTTAAAAGCCCTTCTGACGGTGACATCAGAAGGGCTTTCGCTAAAACGTGGTGTGATGGACCTCTAGTCGAGAACTTTGAAGGTCTTTATGACAGGTTTTCCATCGTTTGGTGGGTGAATGACCACCTCGTAGCTACCAGGCGTAATCTCCAATGAAGCAGGAAAACTTGCGGTAACTACACCACCTCGCTGACCTGTGGGTGCGGCAAGGGCAGTCTGGTAATCCGTCGCGAGGTAGGAGCTAAACAGCTCAGAGTCGTCGATCTTGTACCAGGTGAAGCGGATTTCTTGCCCAGCGACCATATCGGCAGAATTGACGCTGACGAAGATGGTTTGTGCGTCCTTATCGAAGACAGGATTATCCGTTGGGCAACTCAGTTGATTTTCCACTGAGGAGCACATGCGGATATCGTCGAGTGCAACGGTTGGCGTGACAGAAAACGCCATGGTGACTAGCCCTACCAGCATCAACATGGCGTAGGGATAGAGTTTGCGAGGAGCTCGTATCATGGGAAATGTTCTTGGGAAGGCCTGCTTAGGTCTGACCTCCATCGCTAAACGTTGTGAGGAGGCTGATTTGTTGCTTGGGAGCTGGGTAGCTTCGCGCTTCGGGGGGTGGGGGAGGGGTCGGTTCACTTTGGGCGGTGTTTGGTTACATATGCTAAAACTACACCTTCGCCATCAAAAGTTCCTAGCTTTTTCTCCTCAAGCTCAATTTTGTATGCATTTTTTTGCTATATGCAAACTAGGCACGAGCAGAAGCTTGTCATTTGGGTCATCTGCTGTCTCGGTGTATCTGAAAACGAAAGTTTGTAATGCGGCTGCGGTTTACGACGTTTGTCGCTAGCCGTCAAGTCGGTTCTTGTCTATGCTCGAAACACTGCTCCTTCTCCAAGACGTTGATATTGAACCAACCACGGAAAGCCAATCACTGCTCGACATTATTGTCGAAGGTGGACCCATGTCTATAGCCATTGTGGCTATTCTACTGCTCCTCTCGGTGGTAGCGCTCTACATCTTTATTGAGCGCTACCTCACCATCAAGCGGGCTGGTAAAACCGACGATAGCTTCATCGGCAACATCAGAGCCAGTGTGCAATCAGGCAACATAAACGGAGCACTTGCCTTGTGCCGCAACAACGAAACCCCGCAGGCTCGCATGGTCGAGAAAGGATTGATGCGCATCGGCAAACCGCTGCGGGATATTGATGCTGCCATCGAAAACGTCGGAAATTTGGAGGTTTTTAAGCTCGAAAAAAATCTTTCCACGCTCGCCAGCATTGCGGGTGCTGCACCGATGATCGGATTTTTCGGCACCGTTACGGGTATGATCTTCGCCTTCTACGAAATGGCTACGGCTGAAAACGTCACTCCAGATGTACTTGCTGGAGGTATCTATCAGGCTTTGCTCACGACCGCCCTCGGCCTCGCGATTGGAATTTTTGCATTCGTAGCATACAACCTACTGGTGGCCAGCGTCGAAAAAGCGGTCTTCAATATGGAGAGCACGACGATGGAATTCATGGATTTGCTCCAAGAACCTGCGGCCTAGCACCCTCCCTCACTCGGGCACAACACTTCCACCAGCATGGGTCTCAAACGACAGTCTAAGGTCAGCGCGGAATTCTCGATGTCGAGCTTGACGGACATCATCTTTCTGTTGCTGATATTCTTTATGCTTACCAGTAATTTGGTGCGGATAGAGCCATTTGAACTGCCCGTGAGTGATTCAAAGACAGTAGCTCCGCAAAATCTGGTGGTTAGCATCAGCAAGGCTGGCGAATGGAAGCTCGGCAACAATGTTATTCCGCAGTCTGTCATCGAGCGTGCTGTAAAAGATAAGATTCGAGAAGCTGAGAGCAGGGAGGACATTACCGTCACCATTGTAGCCGAGAAAGGAGTGCCCTTTACTTCAGTGGAGCGCGTGATGCAAATTGCTGCGGAGAGTCGGGTCAAGGCGATGATTGCTACGCAGCCGACAAGTTGAAAAAGGCCTCCGGCGCTTTGCCTCCGGCGGTTTGCCTGCGGCGCTGCAGATAGGACGTGCTTTGCCTCCGGCGGTTTTGCCTGCGGCGCTGCAGATGGCATGGGAAGAGCCTGCGGCGCTTTGCCTCCGGCGGTAGGGCGGGCCTGCGGAGGTGGCTTATGCTGGCGACGCGGGTTGAGACTTGTGCTGCGCGGTACCCGACGGACCTGATCGTGTATTATTCGTGTAGCAGGAGTTAGCTTAGGATCAGGTCCGTCGGGTACCTGTGTGAAATAGGACCTGGCGAACATAGATGCCGTGCTGCCCCATCATGTGCTTGCAGCCTTTGGACTGCAAGGCGATGCGCGCTAAAGCACGCGCAATCAAAGTGGGGCGCCGGTAGACATAGAGCTCCAAGTATGGAGGCTGCTACAACCAGCCAAAGCACTATGCAGCTGTACTTCTATCTCCTACCCCCGCGTTACCTTGCCACCCGCGTACGAATAGGTGAAGGCTTAGCATAGCAACCTGATCAGCCAACACCATCACCTCGCGTAGCTATACCACCGCACTCTATGGGACTTAAAAAACGCTCAAAGGTCACAGCACTTTTTAATATGTCGAGCCTGACCGACATCATCTTCTTGCTGCTGATATTCTTTATGCTGACCAGTTCCTTGGTAGCACCAAACGCGCTCAACCTGAAGCTGCCGGGCCAGGCCAATAGCCAGCAACCGCCTTCGGACCAAGACATCGATGCAGTGGTGGTCGGAGCCGACTGTAGCTTCACGTTCAATGGCAGCGGCAAAGGCTCCTCTGCCTTAGAGACCGCGATGCGCCAAGGCAAAAGAGCTGACCACAACTACAGCGTCACCATAGCTTACCGCAGCAGAACCCCCACCGAA
Source organism: Saprospiraceae bacterium (assembly GCA_965213735.1). Lineage (GTDB taxonomy): Bacteria > Bacteroidota > Bacteroidia > Chitinophagales > Saprospiraceae > CALDTK01. The sequence continues at coordinate 1,199,887 of CBDCAB010000006.1, read as the reverse complement.
TGCGTGGTCGAGGTGATGGATATGGCCCGCCGCCTCGACGTTAATGGCATCCTCGTCTCTCCCAAAGCTCGCTAACATATCTCGCGCCGCGTGTACCAGATGACCGGCTAGCTCACGTTAAGCTACTATGCACACAGTCACCGCCCCTTACGAAGAACGGTACAAGAAGAGAAGCGCCATCCTCTCTGGCATCATCTTCCTCTTGCTGCTCATCGCGCTGATTTATCCGTTTTTGACTTATCCGGTGCCGCCCATCGGCCAGGAGGGCATACTCGTCAATCTCGGCATGATAGACGTTGGGCAAGGTGATGAGAATGCAGCTTCTTCGGCTGAAGTAGTCGAACAGGACCCGCAGCCGCCAACTCCCACAGAAGCAGTAGCGCCTCCAGTTGTCGAACCAGAAGTGGAGCCGCAACCCGAGCAACCTGTCGTTGAAGCCGAACCCGATCCTGTTCCTGATGCGGCTCCGAAAGAAAATCCGGCACTCATCCTCCAGCGAGAGCGAGCTGCCATCGCCCTGCGCGAACAGCAGGCTCAGCAACAACGTGAAGATGCCGATCGCATTAGGCAAGATCAGGCCAAGCGTGCCGCCGCTGCTGCTGAACAACGGGTTGCCGAGGAGAAAGCTCGACAAAAGCGCGCCGCCGCCGAAGCAGAAGCCCAACGCGTAGCCGAAGCAGAGGCCGCCCGCAAAGCAGCCGAAGCAAAAGCAGCCGCACTCAAAGCAGGCATGGCAGGGATGTTTGGCGGTAGTGAAGGCAGCGGTGCAGGTAAAGGCCAGACAGGCACTGCAGGTAATCAGGGCGACCCAAACGGCGATCCGAATGTCAAACGCCTCACCGGACTTAGTTCAGGAGGAGCAGGACAAATCGGTGATGGACTCGAGAATCGCGGCGTGCTCTCCAGCCCCAAATTGAGTGACAATAGCCAAAAAACCGGCCGGGTCGTGGTGAAAATCTGCGTGGACAATTCCGGCCGCGTCACCCAGGCCACTTACACCCAGCGCGGCTCAAATACTAGCGACGAGACCTTAAAAAATCTCGCCATCGCTAATGCACGCCAGCACCGTTTTAGCGAAAGCTCGACCTCTACCCAGTGCGGCACCATCACCTACGACTTTGTGGTGAAATAGCAAGATACGTGGCTTGCCACTATGACCTACGCTGAAGCCGAGCATTTCCTGTTTTACCAGCTCGCGAACTACCTGCGTACAGGCAACCTCGACGGCACAGGTAGCGTCAGCACACCAACGAGTGCTACCCTCCCCAGCCGCGCCAATATCTTGGCCATGCTCTATCGCCTGGGCAACCCGCACGCAAGCCCTAATTTGGAGTTCGTGCATGTAGCAGGCACGAACGGTAAGGGCACTGTGAGCCACTGTATCGCCGCGATGTGTACAGGCGTAGGCATAAGGACAGGCCTATATACGAGCCCGCACTACGCGAGTTTTCGCGAACGAATTAAACTCGACGGCCGGCTGATTCCAGAAGCAGATGTGGTAGAGTTTGTCGAACGCTACAGCCATGACCTCCTCGATATCGGCTGCACCTACTTTGAAGCGACTGCAGCGATGGCATTCTGGTTTTTCCGTAAGGAGAAAGTAGAGCTAGCTGTGCTGGAAGTGGGCCTCGGAGGTACTTGGGATGCCAGCAATGTGATGCTGCCACTCGTGTCGGTGATCACCAATATCGGCTTCGATCATCAGGAGGTGCTGGGGCATACCCTTCAGCGAATAGCAGCTGAAAAAGCAGGCATCATCAAGGCGCGAGCGACTGTAGTAGTTGGCCGACGACAGGCGGAGACTACTCCTGTATTTGCAGCACTTGCGGCAGGCTTACGCTCGAAGCTCGTTTTTGCAGAAGATGCAGTCGAAGTTGCTGTCGAGCCTGGAGACGCCTCAACTTCGGTGACTATTCAAGCCGTTAGAGACGGGGAAGAGGTGGTCGACACTGATTTGCAGGGGCCATTCGTTGCCGAAAACATCCGCACGGCAATAGCCACGTTTGTCGAAGTGCAGAGCTGCTCAGCTCATGCTGAATTAGCTAGACATAAAGCATTTACATCAGCAGTACATGGTCTGCGCGAGCTGAAGGCGTATGGCTATATCGGGCGTTTTCATCAGCTTTCGCTAAAACCTCGGGTCATCGCCGACGCAGGGCATAATGCGGAAGCTTGGGCTGAGGTCTTACCCGAGTTGACCAACCTTCCGCACCAGCAACTCCACGTAGTGTGTGGCTTCAAGAATGGGAAAGATGCTCGACCTTTTTTTGCCGGTCTGCCAGCTGGAGCGATCGTTTATCTGACGCAGTCTTCAGCACTCGGAATGCCGACCGACCAGCTGCTCGAGCTCAGTCCAGGAGCCACTAGCTTTGCGCGTGTGGGTGAGGCTTACGAGCAGGCAGTGAAGGATGCTGATGTTGAGGACCTCATCTTTGTGGGCGGCAGCAGCTATATTGTTGGTGATCTGTTAGCATACCTTAAGTACTGGAATTAATGCGCGGATTCGTCGACAAGGTCTATACCCTGGCCATAAAATACTGGCCACTCGTGCTGCTGCTGATAGTGGGCTTAGTGCTGTTGATGCGTTTGCACTGGTTCGTACGAGTTTTGGCGGCAGCTGTATTTGTCTTCATCTGCTTCGTGGCACTTGCGGCAGCTGCAATTGCGCTTTACGACCTGCTCACTGACGGGGTGGATGAGCCAAGATTTTTGGTGCGACTACGATCGAGGGCAGCCCGTGCGCGTGAGCGAATAAAATTCTTAGCTGATCAGATAGAAGAGATTGAGGGTCACATCGCGCAATTGCGCAACATCGAACGTCAGCCCAATCAAGAGGCCAGTGGCAAACAGTGGGACAAGTCGTTGGCGCTGCTGAAAGGATATGAGGAGGAGTTGGCGCTGCGGCGCACGAAACTTGCTTTTTACCGCCGCAGCCTTCGCTCCTTGGGCGAAATCGAGTCGAAATGGGTGCAGGAGCGTCGGCTCAAGGAGCTACAGCGCGACCTCGACCAGCTGCGTACGCCCAGCAAACAGGAAGTGGAGCAGATGAAGTTGCTGCGCGAAGAACTCGCTTATGAAGCCAAGCTACTTACGACTTACCAGGAGCTGAGCAAACGCATCGATAAGGTCGAAAAGCTGGCGGAGGCTCAGGCTGTGCGACGCGAACTAGACCGCCTGCTGGAGTAAGTAACTACTAAGGAGCTTTGGTCTCCCCGTTGGCATACTTGAGTTCTTGGAGCATCTTATCAGCATCTTTGTAGCCGGGGCTAATCATGATGCGCTCCATGTTGTCGTTGAGGTAGACGACGCTAGGGTAGGAGAGGCGGTTGTCGAGCAAGGAAGCAGCCAGTGCATGAACGCCACGCTTGCCGGAGCGCTGGAAACTAAAGGTGTGGCCATCGTAGGTGATGTCTTGCTGCTGCTCGGCATCGAACTTCACTGCGTAGAAATGATCGGCGATATACGCAGCCACTTTAGGGTCTTTAAAGGTGGTGGCATCCATGCGCTTGCACCAGCCACACCAGTCGGTGTAGACATCGACAACAATTTTTTTGGGATTGGCTTTATTGGCTGCGACAGCCTCTTCCCAGCTCATCCACTTAATGTCGGCAGCGGAAGCGTTGGCAAACAAGCGGGCCTCTTCTACTCCGGCCCCGTTGGTGCTGTGGCTGCTGCGAATTTGCTGAAAGCACAGCAGAAAACCAATGAGTGCGACAATTCCGAGGGTGAGAGTTTTGCTGTTCATGGGCAGATTTTGCCTGTAATATCGGGAATTCTATGAAGTCCTACCACTAAAATTGTTGGTCGTGTGTCACGGGGCATGGCAAGTGCGGCAGGAGGCGTTGATGGATCGTTCACCCGTTTACCTTCGGCACTCACAATTTCGCCGGCCATGAAGCTAGCTTTTCTATTCGCAGCGGTACTTAGCCCGCTAATTTCTTTTGCTCAGATGGATTCTCTTTCTCGCAACCTTGGTATTGTTCTCGCCAAAAGCGTGCAGTCGCAAGGCCTTCCTGTCACCGATTACGAAGCTTTCGCCGACGGTTTTAAGGCTGGCATGACGGGAGCTGTCACGCAAGATGATATCATAAATGCGCAGATGGACATTCAGCAAAACATCGAAAAGGCAGCCGCAGCTCAAGGTATGGCAGCAAAATCAGAAGGCATGGAATTCCTCGAAAAGAACGCGAAGCGCCCAGAAGTCACTACTACACCGAGTGGCCTGCAGTACGAGGTGCTGACTCCAGGCGATGGCAGCGTACATCCGAAAGCCACCGACCAAGTCACCGTCCACTACACCGGCAAAAATCTCGACGGCTCTGTCTTCGATTCGAGTGTCGAGCGCGGACAGCCAGCTACTTTCGGCTTAAATCAAGTTATCGCTGGCTGGACCGAAGGGGTGCAACTGATGACACCTGGTGCTAAGTACCGCTTCTATATTCCGAGTGATCTTGCTTATGGCAATCGTGGCGCGGGTGCTGACATTGCTCCCGGTGCTACCCTCATGTTCGATGTTGAGCTGATCAGCATCAAGTAGCCGTAGCAGCGCCAGCGGCATGCGCATCGACATCATCAGCGTCGTCCCACAATTGTTGGATGGGCCATTCGCTCATTCCATTTTGCAGCGGGCTCAAGATCGTGGACTGCTCGAAGTAGTGGTCCACGATCTTCGTCCTTTTGGACTAGGCAACAACAAGAGTCTCGACGACTATGCTTTTGGCGGTGGTGCCGGTATGGTGATGCGTATCGAACCTCTCGTAGCGCTCACCGAAGAGTTGCAGGCGCAGCGCGAGTACGACGAGATAATTTTTTTGACACCTGATGGTGAGACGCTTACGCAAGGCCGTTGCAATTCGCTCAGCTTACGCCAAAACCTCTTGCTCGTTTGTGGGCACTATAAAGGTATTGATCAGCGCTACCGAGATCAGTTTGTGACGCTCGAACTCAGTATTGGTGACTATGTATTGAGCGGGGGCGAACTCGCCGCGGCGGTACTCACTGATGCTATTGGGCGTTTGCTACCTGGCGTGCTCAACGACGGAACAAGTGCGCTAACAGATTCGCATCAAGATGGACTTTTGGCGCCACCGGTTTACACAAGGCCCGCGGAGTTTCGCGGCTGGAAAGTACCGCCCATTTTGCTCAGCGGCCATGAAGCCAGGATTGAAGCTTGGCGAAGTGAGCAGGCTGAACAACGTACGCGTGAGCGAAGGCCCGACATGTTGGAAGATTAAGCGGTGGCAATGCCGAGTTTAGTCAAGCCAGTCTGAATGACCTGTGTGGCTTCGACACTAGGTTTGCCCCACCAAACGTAAGCCCCCACGAGCAGGGTCAGCAATCCGCCACGGCTGAGGATATCGAACCACCAGACATTGGTTAGGGGCAGGAAGTATACTCCCGCGATGAGCACGAGCAGCACACCTGCAATCGCGTAGGTGGTTTTGCCGAAAGGCCACAAACCGAAAGACAACCCCGCAAAAATGACCTTCGCCAAATTGTAAATGCTAATACTGATGAGCGTTGCCAGACCCGCCCCGAGAATCCCGTACAGGGGCAGCAGCCAGACGTTGAGCAGCACGTTGATGACGGCTAAAATTGCGATAGCGATCAGGTTGAACTGGTAGCGCGGACTGTAGGTAATCAGGTGCTCATTGACGCTGGTAGAGGCATCGATAACGCGGGTGGCGCCCAGCAGCGCGAATGCTCCAAACGCTCCCGCGAGCACCTCCCCATTGCTTGCCACATCAACCAAACCGGGAAAACAAACGAGAATGCCCCCGTACACGTAGCCACTGATGAGCAGCATATTATCGCAACTGCGGCGGTAGAGGTTTTGCAACTCCGCATAGTCCTCCCGAGCCCAAGCTGCACTCACCAGTGGACCTACGACTGCCCGCAGATTGGTGTACGGTTTGGCGATGACTTCCGACATAAATAGCGCAATGGCATACTGCCCCGCGGCGGCAAAATCGAGGTAAGCAGCCACCATGAGCACATCAATGCGAAAGGCGAGCATGCCGCCCAGCATCCCGGCAATACCGAAGCTCGCGAAGTTGGCCATTTCACGCCGCATCACGAGCACGCTCGACCTGATGCGCGGCAGCCTAAGCTGGCCCAAACTTGCCAAGTATACCAAGAGACCGAGCAGCACTAGCGTGTAGTGTGCGAGGGTGCCATAGACCACGCCGGCCAGCGGGAGGGTGCCGAACAGAAAGAGCGCGAGCAGCAGCGGCAGCACCAATTTGAAGGCAAACTGATCGATGAGCGTCGGCACCACAATGCGCTGAAAATTCGAGGTGTACTGGATGAGTAGTTTCGAGAAGGCGAACAGCACCACGAGCACGGGCACGAGGCTGATGTACTGGCTGTAAGTGGGGTTGGTGTCGGAGAAAAAGTGGGTGAGAATTGGCCCTTCGAGCCACGGCCATAGCAGCACGAAGAGGCTTGTGCCCAGCAGGGTGAGCAGCATCAAGAGCGTGAGAAAGCCCTGGCTGCCGGCTTCTTTTACGCGTGGATAAAAACGTACGGCGAGGGCATAGCTGCCGAGCATCGCGACGGGCACGATGGTGTTGGCGGCAACGATGAGCACCTGAATGAGGCCATACGCTGCTTCGAGGCGGGTGTAGAGAAATAGGTTGGCCACCACCCCTACCACCACGCCGACGTATTGCACCACCGTACTCTTCAAGCCTTGACGTATGACGATCCCCATAGCTGTGGGCGCTAAGGTGCGAGGAAGTGGCGACCTGGCTGGCGCACTTGCTGCCGGATGCGGCGGCGGTAAGAATTTGTGCGTATTGCCCTGGCTAGCAGTTGTGCGCCTTTCGGCAAAACTTGCCAATATCCTGCGCGCAAAGCACCGGCTATGTTTTGGCTGAGCCACTTCAGCGCTGATGCAAAACCTGCAGGTCCGGAGGCGCCTGGATTGGCAGCGCGAAACTCGAAACCGGTCTGCATGGCTACGAGTTGTCGTTGTGGTGCTTCGCGCCATCCCAGCGGGCGGTCGCCGCGATCATGTACGCAATGAGCTGTGGGGACCACGACTGTCCGCAGACCATGATATGCGAGTCGGGCTGCGTAGTCGCGGTCTTCGCCGTAGTGGTAAAACAGCGGTGAGAAGCCCCCGACGCGTTCGAGGGTTTGGCGCGGCAACAGCCAGGCTGCGGCATTAACGAAATCGACTTCTACTGGTGTGCTGCTGATGCCGAGGGTGGTATGTGATTGTGCGAGGTAGCTGGCGAAAAGCTGATCGAGCGTTTGCTCATCTGCCTGGAGGTGTACGGGGCTGACGATGCCGATGGTACTGTCTTCGGCAGCGGCATTGATGAGTTGCGTTACAGCATCAGCGAGTGGCCAGGCATCTTGGTTGAGCAGGAATACGGCGTCAGCACCCTGGCTGAGGGCGTAGTTGATGCCGAGGTTGTTGCCTGCCCCGAAGCCGAGGTTGCGTCCAGGCTCGATGAGGTGTACTTGCGGGTAGTTGTCGCGAATGTGTGCGACGGTTTGGTCTGTGGAGGCATTGTCTACCACCACGGTGGTCTGCAGCAGGTTAGCTGTATGCAGGGCGCCGAGGCAGCGGTCTATCCACTGCATGGCATTGTAGGTGATGATGATGGGGTGGGGGATGATAGCTCAAATTCTTTGCAGGGCTAAGCTAAACGACTAGTATACTTGCACAGCTATGGAAAAATCTTCTGTGCCTCAACAAACTAGTGCAGCAAAAGCTACCACTTCACTGCGTGAGGGCGAAAAGCTAGTTGACTACTTCTCACGGTATGAGGGAAAGCGATTGGATAAGTGGCTCCACTATTTCGATATTTACGAGCGATATTTTGCTCCATACAGAGGCACGGACTGTGTATTTCTGGAGATAGGGATTTCTCAAGGAGGTAGCTTGGAAATGTGGCGGCAGTATTTGGGACCAGATGCCAGAATCATAGGTGTAGATATAGATCCGCGTTGCAAGCAGTTTGAGCAGGATGGCTTTGAAGTTTTTATAGGCAGTCAGTCAGACCCCCAATTTCTCGAGCACTTAAAAGAAGCTGTACCGAAGGTTGACATACTACTTGATGACGGAGGTCATACGATGCACCAGCAAAAGACCACATTTGCGCATCTTTTTGATCATGTAAAGTCAGATGGTATCTATTTATGTGAAGATACACACACCTCCTATTGGTTAAAGTATGGAGGTGGAGTTAGACGAAAAGGTACCTTTATTGAATTTAGCAAACGGTTGATTGACAGCTTACATGCTTATCACTCCGAGCAGCCAGAGAGACTCTCAGTAAATGCCCTTACCAATCAGCTTAAAGCTATTCATTTTTACGACAGTGTAGTAGTGTTTGAGAAACAGGCGAGGAGTCAACCAACAAGCGAAGCCCATGGTGATGAGGTTTTTAGGCGGGAGACCTGGCATGGCACCCAAAAGATCTCAACTTATGTAAAGTATAAACGCGTGGGGTTACGTGTTGTAAATAAGGGGTTGAGATTCTTTAATATCAGAGGCTTTGTCTGGAAGTAGTCGATCTCATTCTGCACGGGCAAATTCGCTCGCCTTGCGTCGAAGAATCGTGCTGTTCATCCTGATTTATTTTATCGTTGCAGCTTTTCCAATAGTTGGCATAGCGCCTGAAATTTATCCATTCTTCAGCTTCAAACTCTATAGTCGAATCATCGACAAGTATGATGTGGTCGATTTCGTAGTGGATGGCGAACCTGTGATCTATTTTTCAAAATCCAATCGTCGGTTGGCCTCTTTTATTGAAGCTAAAGGTTTGCGGGCGATAACTTCAGCACATCAAGATGACGCTGAATGGTGTACATCGAGTGCAGTGTCCTATGTCTGCCGCAATTTCAGTCCGCTGGGCGAGCAGATTAAGGTAGTAAGGCTAAACGGTAAGTTCGCTCCGGATACCTACTCTAGCACTTCATCTGCTGTCTCAGTAGTAGCAACCTGCCAATGCAAGCGCTGAACAACCTTATTGACTGGATCTGGGCGAACCCCATCTTCGGCGACAGCAGTTACACAAAGCGAGCTAAAGAAGATGATAGGCCTCATTTTGAAGCTGTAGTCCTGGCAACATATCTACTTAATTTCATTGTCTCCTGCCGCATTTTTAGCCCTCTGGATTACACACCTCCGTGGCACGACATTGCTCATGCAGAAGAATTTTATGATCCGGTGTGGCTAATGCAGTTGTTCTCCTTTGTTGACTTCGACGTGAAGCGAGTAATGTTTTATATGCTGTATCCGCTTACAGCAGGTGCTGCTTTATTGTTTCATAAGTCTTCACGTACAGCACGTGTCGCGGCTCTTCTAGGTATCTTGCTTTTTGGTGCATTCGTGGGGTCGTTTGGCAAGATTGATCATAATCTTCATCTTCTTACGATAGCTCTGGCCACTTTTGCATTCTTTCCTGTTGGAGGGAAATATTCTGTAGCTAAGACAGCCGTGACGATAGCTGGGTTGCAGCTTTTCACCCTTGCCACCTACACTAGTTCTGGATTCTTCAAGTTGCTTGGAACAATTAAACAGCTGCTTTTCGAAGATGTCAGCGTATTTACAGATTATTCCCTGTTCTACAGTGCAATCCGCTCCTCTGGTAATTCTGGAGCGCCAAGTTTTCTTGAGGAATTTTTAGCTGCTAATCCATCTCCTATGTGGGGAATTTTGCTTCTTGGGGGATATATGGTGGAGTTCTGCGCGCTACTGGTAGCCTTTCGGCCACAGTATCACAAGGTTTATGGGATGCTTATTCTCCTTCTACATCTTGGGATCGTTCTAACGGTAGGACCTGATTTTGTTCTTCAGATGTGGGTGGTGGGGATACTTTTTATTATGAGTCCATTTTCCACAGTTAATAAATCTAACCCGTCTCCATCTGTGGCAGCATAATTTACCTTAACAACATAATATCAGCTGTTTGATGGCTTAATTGGCAAGAATTGTCTTCATATGTTATTAGTGCTACGTATATACCGTTTGCTAGGATTTGGCCTCTCATGTAACCATCCCAGCATTCTTCAGAGTCAATGCTTCGGTAAACTATCTCCCCCCAGCGGTTAAATATGTCAACCGAAATAATATTATACGCCTGCTCATACTCAGCAAAACAAATGAAGTCATTCATCAAGTCATTGTTTGGAGAAAATGCAGTTGGATAAACAGGATCATTCACTAGTGTAATATCTAATGTGTCCGTAACAACGCAACCATTGCTGTTAATCCTGAGGTAATCATAAAGTCCGCTACGTTGAAGTGAGGCTACGTGGTTAGATGTACTAGGTAGTCCAGAAAGATATCCGTTGGGCAGTAAATATGCAAAAGTTTTAGAGCCACATACCATTGTATCAACGTAGAGGCTGCGGAGTGTATCTGAGGCAACTTCAAAGGTAATAACGCTGTCACAGCCGGATGATGTTCTCAGGCTAAACTTATACATCCCGACTGAATAGGGATCGCCATCATAGACAGCAAAGCTGTCAACGCCACATATATAAGCCACAGAATCGACAAAGTATTCTGGTCGATACACAGTGTGTGTAGTAGTCCGCATTTCACAGCCAAAGTTACTTGTGGTACTAGTTGTAACCATTGTATCTAAAGGAAGTGAAACAGTGTCAGGTCTGCAAACTACTTGCTGCACTGTATCGAAGGTAGTGGCTTCAACTGTTAAATTCAGCGTGTGAACAGAATCGCAACCAAATGTACTGACGCCCCCTGATAGATAAACCCCTGTTTCAGTAAAACCAAGATAATCTTCTCCTACACAAAGCGTAGTATCTTGACGAGTGCGAATGGTGTCGCTAACGCTCAATTGTGTCAACACCAAGGAATCACACCCACGGCGAGAAACTAGACTTTCGGTAACTATGGTGTCTCGACTCCAGCCCCGGTAGGTATCTCCAGAGCAGATCGATACCATATTTAATGTGGGGTTGCTGCTAAAATCCTCAACCACCAGCTCAAGAGTCTCAACGGAATCGCAGCCATAACTGCTGATAAAAAATTCACTATAGCTACCTGTTTCAGTTTGTCCCTGATAACTTTCTCCTTCACAAATTATTACAGATTCAACAACTGTAATTGTATCTTGTACGAGTAAGTCTGTTAAAATGGTAGAATCGCAACCGAATTGATCTACTAAAACCGTAACAAATGTGCCGCTCGTGCTCCTACCCAAGTAGGTATCTCCAGTACAAATTCTTACCTGCTGTTCAAGTGTATCGGTACTGCTAGTACTAACAAATAAGTTCAACGTGTATGTTGAATCACAGCCAAAACTGCTCATAGCTGTTTCAGTATATACACCTGTTGCGGTATAGCCTAAAAAACTCTCACCGGCGCAAATTTGCACTGTATCAGCAATCATTATCGTGTCCTCCACGATTAAGTTTGTCACAACAACTGAATCACAACCTAAAAAAGAAGCATATGTTGTGGTAAATAGTTCTGAGTCAGTCCGTCCCAGGTATTCGTCTCCAGTACAAATACGAACTTCCTCAAAGCTATTGATACTCATACTATTTGGTTCAATAGTTACTAAGGAATCTACAGTGGTACAGAAAGATTCTTCTGAAATGGTCAGTTGATGAGTTCCTTCTGGCAAGGAGACAACTTCACCAAATTGTCTGCTCATACCATTGATCAAAAGTTCTGCTTCATCAAAGCATGTCTCCACCACTATGCTTCCTTGTTCGGTGCAACTGGCTGGAGTGACTGTAATTTCAGTAAATTCAAGGAGCTTAAATCCATTCTCACTTGAATAGGCTAGAGCGCCGAGTGGCCGTAAATCAAATGCTGAGTTTCCTTGCGAATTGACAAGGCTGTTATTAAATTTATAATATGCCTCCAGACCCACTTGAGCCGCTGGATTAGTTAGCTCTAGTTCAAGCTGTTGAAGTTCAGCTTCCGTTCGGGCTCTGGACCAGATTCGAACTTCATCTATATCTCCGTAAAGCTGCTCACAGACACAATCATCTCCATTTCCAATATAGGTTGGATTGCCAGAAGATGCGATATTACCTGTGGCTGCTTTGCTATCTACAAGGCAGCCGTTTATGAACAACTTTATCGTAGTTCCATCGTAGGTCGCCGCACTATGGTACCATTGATCAAGATTTACGTTATATGGTACGGTCAGTGTGTGAAATCGTGTTGTCCCTGCCGCGCTAATAGTCGTAAGCTGAAAGGATTGTGGTCTCAATAGATAATTAACATCGGTAGCACCCGTATGTCGGCTAACAATGTTACTAAATCCAACGTCTGGCCTATCCAGTCTGAAAAATGCCTCGACTGTCAACGCATCTCCAGAAACTGATAGCTGAGAGTTGAAGGCGCCGCGATCGTCAGCTGGCAGACTTAATGCTTGGGCCAAGCACTCTCCAGCACCGTAAAAGTATAATGCGCACAAAATTGTATAGCAAATTATTCTCATCTGTTTTCTATCCTTTTCCGGTGTTTTCGTCGCGACAGCATTGTTACTCAAAGATACAACAGCTACAATCTCTGGAAGACCTTAATTCTTGCCCACCCCCTCCAACACCCTTACCAACTCACCCGCCGTCTCCTCCCGCTCAAAGCGCTCAATTACTCGCGCCTGAAAGCTGTGGGCACTGCTCGTGAAGTGACCAGTGTAGAGTTGACGTAGCGCCGCAACACAACCATCAACATCACCAGGCGGAACAGTCAAGCCAGCATGGGCCTCGTCTAAGATGAGGGTGTTGTCGGAATCATACGGACCTACGTGCAACACCGGGCGGCGCATCGCCAAGTACTCAAACAACTTGCCGTTGATCTGACCCTTCGCGTTGTCGCTTTGGTTGGGGCAAAGCAAGAAGGCATCAGCATCGCCGTAGCGAAGCACCAACTCATCGTGACTCATCCAGGGCTCCACCGTCCACTTGCCAGCCAAAGCCGGTAACCGCGCTAGACTCGCTACGACCTCTTCAGCAACAGTGCCGATCAAGTAGATGTGGAGCTGCGCCGCAAAAGCTGCATCTTCTCCTACCATCCGAGCAAGTGCCTGCCATACCGCCTCAGGATTACGCACCGCATTGAGCAAGCCCGTATGGTAAAGATGAAACTTCTCACCCTCAGGCCTTGCCCTCGCAGTAAGCTGCTCAAAATCAGCAGCATCGTAGCCGTTGGTGATAGCCGTGTATTTACTCCTGTCGAATGGCTCGAGATGAGTCGGCATACTGTAGCTGGTGCCAATCACCCTGTCTGCCGCCGCCAAACATTCCCGTTCCAGTCGCTCATTCTTGTGCCGCGCCCGCGCTCCCGGCCCAAAGGCGAGGTGCACATCAAACTGCGACCACGGATCGCGCACGTCCATAATCCACGGCAGCTCCGGATGCGCCTCTTTAAGACTCTTGCCAATGAGGTGGACGCTATGGGGCGGACCGGTAGTGACTACAGCATCAATGCTTGCAGTGGCAAGGTACTTCTCTATTGCTGCCACAGTAGGGCGCACCCACATCACCCGCGGATCGGGGACGAAAAAATTGGCTCTTACCCAGCGACTCAGCCGCTTGAGCAGACCGGGGTTTCCACTAGGAGAGCTGCCGTGCTCTGACTGGCTTGCTCCCGTCAACTTGCGGTACAGCGCGTAAGGCTCCCAAATCGGTACCCGTAGCACCTCTACTTGCGCAGCAGCAACTTCTTCCACCAGGCTCTCATCACACACAGGGTAATCCGCATTTTCCGGGGCAACTACCACAGGCTGCCAGCCATACTGCGGGAGGTACTTACTAAACTTCAACCACCGCTGCACACCAGAACCACCGCTCGGCGGCCAGTAATAAGTGACAATCAGCACGCGCTTTGAGCTCACCTGGGGCCTATTTTTTCAATGCGGATTTCACCATCCGCCGGGGAGTCACGGCGGCTTCTCCTAAAGCTGAAATAGAGGGCCGCTGCAAATAGTGCCAGTATTATGCCGCTAGCGGCATAGCTGATTTTCTCCCCTGTATAAAACGCGCTCGGCTCGAAGCGCATCTCGATTGTGTGCTCACCTGGAGGAACGATTAAACCGCGAAGGGCATAATTTACCCGCAGCAAAGGTGCAGGTTCACCGTCTATAGTAGCCACCCATCCTTTATCCGGCCCGTACCACATCTCCGAAAAAACTGCCAGCTGCTGTCCGTCAGAAGAACTCCTGTAGCTGAGTGCATCTGGAGCATAGGCAGTCAGCTCTATGCTTCCGCTTCCGCTAAAACTCGTCGCTGGTAGCTGCTCTGCAAACTCTTCGTGCACCACAGCCGTCGTGCGGGGATCGATGTTGTTGAGCGCCTCAATCTCTGCATTAGCATCACCAACTGTCTGCACACTCTGCACAAACCAAGCATTGCCGAGCGCACCCGGATTGCGCTGTACCTGCTCCTGACCTTGCTGACCAGTAATGATGTAGCGCGTATTGAGCATGTTGAGCACTGCTTGATTCCCTTGCTTTATAGGGCGATCTATAAGGTCTTGCGCCCGCTGCAGTTTGGCGGCATGGTAACCTCCAATTGTTTTATGGAAGTAGCTAATTCGCGCATCGTTAAAGGTATTGATGCTCAAATCTAGCACCCGATAATTCGGATCCTTATCCTGCAGTATTTGATTATCAACTGGACGGGGAGTGAATATTTGTGCAGTTTGGCGGGTACTTTGAAAATCTGACTTGTCGATATAGTCGCGCCCTGTCGTCCAGACATCCGTCACGCTGACAAGCCCTACCAAAACCAGTAAGACTATATTGGAAAGCATGCCTCGCAGATACGCCCAAATACCTGCGGCTACTAAAGCAATATAGCCAACCACAGTGAGTGCACTCGTACGCATATACGCGAGACGCTCATCTACGAGCGCCGCTTCCGGAATGCCAGCCTGCGTCATACGAGCATCACCTGCACTCATCATATCAGTGAAAGCAGAGCCTAAAAATGCCACGCCCAGCACAATCACCGCTGTAATGCCGGTGCCTATATAAAAGGTGCGCAGATTGACGCGTGGATTGGGCACCAAACGTGCGCGCAGCAGCTGACATAAGCCTGCAAATCCTCCTGCAGCAACCAGCATAGCCGTAATGCTCGTCGCGCTACTCGGACTGCGAAAGTTGTTGAAATATGGCAGCAAATTAAATAGCGGTCGGTTGAGCCATTCAGCATGCTTGCCCATAGAAATTAACAGCGTCAATAGCACTGCTGAGCCAAAGAAATACCTCCATCCGGCCGGCAACCAGAACATGGCCAGAATAAACAGATAAACTGCTATTGCTCCGAAATAGGCTGGTCCGCTCGTAAAGGGTAATTCTCCATGATAAAGCGGAAGCTCAAAATTAGGAGGGAGTTGTTGCCCGTTTTGCCGCAAGGCTGTACCTATTGGCCCATCCCGCTCAATAGCTACGGGTTGCCCGCCGCCTGCAATTCCCGGAATAAAACTTGCCATTATATCTATCGGCCCGTTACTCCACTGCATGGCGTAATTCCACTCCAACCCTTCGACTTCAGAGCTACTCGTAGGAGTATCACCTGTAGTCGCTGAAGTAAGAATTGGCGCCCCCCGCATGGTATCCTTACCGTACTCAATCGTGGTGCTCAACTTGCTGTAAGAAGCAAATATGGCCAGTCCTGCGGCGAGTAAGGCCAGTCCTAGCGCTTTCGCAAAACGAGGCAACTGGTGCCGACCCAGGTCGTGAATCAAGCGAAAAATCACGAAGCACGCACACGCCGCCGCGAGATAGTAGGTCATCTGCGGGTGGTTGGCAAAGATGTTAAGCCCCAAAAACAGCGCAAACGTGCCGAGACCTATCCAGTAGCGCCCACGAAACAACAAGATGAGCCCTGCCAGCGTCGGCGCCATAAAGCTGATGGCCCGAATTTTCGTCATGTGCCCCGCCTCGAACAGCGTGAGGTGATTGGCGCTCAGGGCAAAGGTGATAGCCCCAATCATCGACAGCCAAACCCCCACATTGAGTACGCGCAGCAGGATGAACAGCCCAATCATGATGGTAAAGAAGTAGCCGATAGGGCGCGTGAAGCCGAGGCTCAGTACATCTTCGACATAGCGTAGCAGGTTGCCTCGCTCTGGCGCATAGATTTGGTAAGCCGGCATACCGCCAAACATGGAATTGGTCCACAGTGCTCGCTCGCCCGTCTCCTCATAATGCTCCTTCAACTCTTGCGTCATCCCCCGATTGGCGAGGGTATCACTGCTCGGTATCTCCTTGCCTTCGAGTTGTGGACTGAAGTATATGACAGCCGCAATCAGCATGATGACTATAGCTACGGCTGTGGGCCAAATGCTGGCCAAGAGGGTGCGCTCCTGCATAAGAGAAATTCCGAAATGAGGTCGCCAAGGTAAGCGGCCCGCTACACGAAGTCCACGTCGACATCGTAAGGGTAAGTCATCAAAAACTTTAAGGCTCGATCTACAGGGTAACCTTCCACCGCCACTGCATGCAGCGTATTGAAGATGGGCAGATGAATTCTATAGTAGCGGGTGAGTTGACGCACGATGCGCAGCACCCTCACGCCTTCGGTTAAGATGACAGAGCCGTCGGTGGCCTGCGCTAGCTTTTCGCCCTTGCCGAGTCGATAGCCTAAAGCAAAATTTCGGGAGTCTGTACTTGTCGCCGTTGCTATCAAATCGCCTATTCCCGCCGATCCGAGAAAAGCGCGTGAGCCAGCACCCATGCGCTTGCCGAGATTCACCATCTCCACCAGTCCACGTGTCAGCAGTATCGCCTGGATGTTTTTACCAAAACCACGTCCCGCCAGCACACCACTCCCTATCGCAATACCATTCTTCAAGGCGCCCGCTATTTCGGCACCCAGGAGCTCGTGAGAACCAAACACTTGGAAGCGATCAGTCGAAAACGCGGCTATGCCGGCTTGCACCACTTCATCGTAATTGCTAGCAATGACAGTAGCTGTTGGCTGACCTTCGTCGATCTCGCGACTCAAGTTCGGTCCGCTGAGGCAGCCGATACGCAGCACGTTAGTTTCTTCTGCAATCACCTCGCTCATCGTGCGCACATTGGCCCGGGTGAGCCGCATTTTGGTCCAGTCGCCGCCGCGTTCAATAGGCACATCAAAGCCTTTTATGCCATGAATTAGGAAATGGCGAGGGCTGAGATGAGGCGCGAAACTTTGCATCGTTTTGCGAAAAGCGGTAGAAGGAACGATGGGCAATATTAGATCGCAGCGCGAGCAAAGTTCTGCGCAGTCTGAGACCAAGGTGATCGAGTCGGCGAGGTCAAAATCGCGGATGCGGCGCTTGCGATTACCTTCTTCGGCCATGGCACGTTGGCGCGTGTACAACAGGACATTTCCATTATTGGCGGCCACATTCGCCATCACCGCCCCAAATGCACCTGCGCCGATAATTCCAATTGGTTTGCCACTCGCCATCGGGCACAAGCTAAGGGTTGCGCACGCGTGGTAGACAGTTTGCCACCATGCAGCGTTACTTCTGCATGCAGCGCCTCATTCTGTTCGTGCTTCTCTCCATCAGCACCCTTACCCTTCTGCAGGCCCAGCTCCACGTGGAGGGTATTACTGTTGTCGATGCGTACAAGTCTAAGCGAGGTTGTTATGTCTTTGCACCAGCAGATGTAGCTGAGCGAGACAGCCTTAAGCTCGTGGTGTTTCTCCATGGCTACGGAGCTATCAATCCGATGATCTATGGCGCTTGGCTGCGCGATCTCGTGGGGCAAGAGGCAGTCGTTATTTTCCCTCGTTACCAGAAGGCCATTCTTCGCCCCAGTACGAAGAAATTTGCCACTCTTGCCGCAGCTGGTATACATCGCGGGCTGAAGATGATTGAAGAGCGTGGGTGGCCCGTCCAAACCGATGGCATCACGTATATCGGTCACAGCTACGGCGGCACCTTATCGGCCTATATGTTGGCGCGGGAGGATTTACTCGGTTTGCCTCGAGGTGCTGCAGCCTTGCTCGCTGCTCCTGGCACGAGCCGTTTTCACGGAAGTAGGCTAGAGAGCTACGCAGACATAGCTCCAGACGTTGAGGTAATTGCCATCACCCACGCCGGCGATTGGGTTACTAAGACCGAATTCGTGGAGCTCTTGGCTCAGACAGTACAGCCCACTGCGGATTTTACCTGGTATCACCAAAGCGCTACGGCTTTTGACCGCGACACGCTGAGCGAGCACCACAATGAGTGCTATGGGGTCGACAGACATTTCGACTCTGGCTACCGCAATTACAGTACGCGCAAGGCGCTACGCGTAGGCACCATCGACGCGCTCGATACGCTGCTGTACTGGCCACTGGCTCGACGCCTGCTGCATAGTCAGCCTCCACTGGTGCAGGAGTCCGCAGAAAATTTTACCGCGATTGATGCACGCGGACAGAAGGTGATTCTCGCGCGGCGCAAGGTGCTCACCCCTGCTCATCCTGATCCGACAGCAGCGCTACCTGCTCATCGAGATAGGCAGTAAGCTGATCCACTGTATAAGCATCGGCGACATTATATTCTCCAATCGCCGTGCGGCGTAGGGCAGTCAAGTGAGCGCCGGATTGTGCAAGTTGTCCTAGATCATGTGCAAGCGAGCGGATGTATGTGCCTTTCGAGCACTGCACCACAAAGTCGACTTCAGGTAAGGCGATGCGCCTCAACTCAAACTTGCTGACTTCCACCGTCCGCATCGGCACCTCCACTTGCTGCCCGGCGCGAGCAGCTTTATAAAGTCGCTTCCCATCCACCTTGATAGCTGAGTAAATAGGTGGACGCTGATCGATCTGTCCTGTCAGGTGTTGTGCCACCAACTGCTTAAGGAGAGTGTCATTCAGGTGGTCGGTAGGGTAGTGGTGGTCGACTTCAGTTTCGGCGTCATAGCTGGGTGTGCTTTCGCCAAAACGTATGGTGCCGGCATACGCTTTGGGCAAACCGGTGAGCTCGGTGAGTTGCTTAGTGGCCTTGCCGGTTGCGATGAGCAGCAAACCAGTCGCCATCGGATCGAGGGTGCCGCTGTGCCCAACCTTGATTCGTTTGATGCCGGTGAGCTTGCGCAACCTGTAGCGCAATTTATTTACGACATCAAAACTGGTCCAGCCGGCGGGCTTATCAACCAATAATAACTCGCCAGTTCTAAAATTAAATTGGCGCTTGCGCAGCGGTAAAGGCATTTGCTTGCTCATTTAGCCAGTAAACATGGTATAGCCCACCGCTATGGCAGCAACTAAAAAACAGTAGTAAGCGAAGTAGCGAAGTTTGCTGCGTTTCACCAATCTGATCATGAGTTGGCAGGCGAACACGCCAGTAAAAAATGCCACTGCAAAACCCACTCCGTAGGCCAAGTAATTTGCTCGTTGCGCACCCAAATCTCCGTCGAGAAGGTCTTTTGCAATGGCTCCAAAAATGAGCGGCACCACCATCAGAAAGCTAAACCTCGCCGCGCGCTCGCGATCAATACCGAGCAATACCGATGTGCTGATGGTAGCTCCTGAGCGTGAGATGCCTGGCAGAATTGCAATGGCCTGGGCTACTCCAATCACAGCTGCGTTGCCCCAGCTCACAAAGCGATCTGTTTCGCGGGCGCGGTCGGCCAGCAGGAGGAGCAGACCAGTCACTGCCAGCATCAAGCCCACCAGCAAAATCTGGCCACTGAAGAAGCTTTTGAGTTCTTCTTCGAAAACAACACCCACCAGAGCGGCGGGCACCATACTCAGGATGATTTTGCCGACGAAGTCAAGATCTTCTCGTTGGCCACGGATAATTCCACTTATTAACTCGCCAACGTCGCGTCGAAACACCCACAGCGTTGCCAGTGCCGTAGCGAAGTGCAGCACGATGGTCATAATCATAGACTCCTCTGCGAGCGAATCATCGCCGAGCAAGGCTTTGGCTAATTCGAGGTGGCCGCTGCTCGAAACGGGCAAAAATTCGGTTAGCCCCTGCACAATGCCGAGCACTACCGCACGAATTATTTCTGCCACTTACTTACTTCTTCAGAATGGCGTAGGTAATTACGCCAAGGCCTGCAAGGATAACAATTGGAGCAAGCGTAATGCGGCGAAAGCTATAAATGAGTTCATCGTCCCACACATCGGGCGAAGGCATGCCGCCACCGGCCATCAATCCCATGCCGATGAGCATGAGCACGATACCAGCGCCAATCCAGATCATGGTTTGCTTGCCGAATACGAGTTCGTCAGTAGGTCTTTGGTCATCGTCGAGCCGAGGGCTTGGTGTTTGGGCTTGCGTTACAGCGCTCGGGCGTGCAGTGGTGGTTTTAATCTTAGCCATAGGTAGAGTTGAGGCTGCTTATCTAAGGGCAGCCAGATCGTCGACGCGCATTTTGAGTGTTCTTCGGATTACGAAAAACGTGGTTGCAAAGTTGATGAAAACTCCGACAAGTATCAGTGCACCTCCTAAGAGTGCAAACTGAGTGAGTGTGGGATCGGCCCAGATGTCGGTGAGTTGGGTTTTGGCGTAAGCTGAACAGGCAATCACGAGCAGCACAGCTAACACCCCACTCAGCGCCCCGAGCAGAACAGCACGCTTCAAAAACGGCGCAGATATGAAGCCCCAACTAGCGCCGACCAGCTCCATATTCTTGATGAGTTGAGCTTTGTTGAGCAAGGCAAGGCGCGTGGTATTGAGCAGCAGAAGCACCACCCCGAGCAGCAACACCGCCCCGAGCACGCTGCCCCACAAGCCGATATCACTCAAGCGGCTGGCCAGCAAAGCCACATTCCCTTCCTGCACGTAGGCATCGAGCACCTCCGGCCGCTCAGAGATGCTAAGACGGGCCTGCTCCATGCGACCGCTAGCGACAGTCTGGGCATCGAGATTGAGCGTGATGACATCCGTGAGCGGATTCTCGAGGTCGAAATTCATGAAGTCATCGCCAAATTCCTCGCGCAGACGTTGCGCTCCCTGCTCTTTGGTGATAAGGGTGACGGACCCAGATTTGACAAAAGGCTGTTGCTCGAGCCACTCCTGAAGCGCATTCACTCGTGCAGCGTCAACCTCTGTCTCAGCTGTAGTCGCTGCGGTAGGGCGCAATTCAGCGACCAAAGTCGTGCTCTCCCGCAAACCATCGACGAGTTGCCGACCCTGATTGAGCGCCAGCACGTACATCCCCAGCAAAAACAGCACGAAGGTCGCCGCGAGCAGACTCGAAATATAAGGGGGGCGCGTAGTCGACGATGGCATCGGGGCTAAAGTAGCCACTCCGCTTCTGCTCGATATATCGTTATTTAGTGGCAAATTGAGCCCGATGCTTCGACTCCTATGCCTATTCTGCCTCCTAGCTGTGCTGTCGCTGCAATCCCTACTGGGGCAGCAAGAGGGCAATGGCATCGGCGATGTGTTTGCAACCGGCGCCCAGCACTATGCCCTCGATTTAAGTACGCATTTCGGAAGCGGGGACAATGAAACTGAAGCTGGTATCCTTCTCTGCGGCAGCTACGCAAAGATGATTTATCCGGGAGTAAGCGTCGGTGGCGGTGTTGGTTTGCTCACAATTAAAGCAGGAAGCAAGGAGCGCATGTATCCATTGTTTGGGCGAGTAACATACCAGCCATTAAATAGAGTATCAGCAAGTTTAAATGTTGGCTATGCTTTAGCGGGCAAAGGCAAAAGTATTATTGAAAGTAAAGGCGGGCTACACCTTTTGCCGAGTCTGCAAGTAGATTTGGTGGCGCCTAATAGCAATTATACTTCGCGCATAGGAATTGGCTACTTACGTCAAAACCTCAATTTTTTGCGGGAAGATGTAATTACTGGCTTTACGGCGCTTGGGGAAGTGGTGGTGCTAAGTGAGTTTGTGAGAAGGCAAGGCGGTATCGACCGTTTTGTGGTGACGTTTACGCATGCCTGGCGGGTTCCTCCGCAGCGCTGACGCCTTCTAGAAAACCGGCTTTTGCATAAGCAGGCTGCGGGTAGGTATAGAAGCCTTTACCGCTTTTGCTGCCCAAATGCCCTGCCGCGAGCAGTGGTTGCAAAACCTGCCGAAAAGCTTTACTTTTCGCGTCTTCTCTAGCGCTGAGAATCTTATCAACTGTATCGAGTCCAATTTGATCGAGCATGCCGAAAGGACCGATTCGCGTGCCCATATTACCCATCCACGAGCGGTCGATATCTTCCACGCTTGCTTTATCCTTGGATAGAAGTTGACCTGCCGCTCCGAGAAAAGCCATAAGCATGTGGTTGAACAGGTAGCCTGGAGTCTCTGCCTTGATTTCTACAGGAATTTGCTTGAGTTGTACGCCTAGCTTCAGCAGCGACTGCACCACTTCAGGAGCAGTGCCGGGATGCGGCATCACATCGACCACGCGTGCCTCAAACACATCATGAAAGTGGAATGCACAGAAGCGTGCAGCGTCACCTACGACATCAGCCATAGCTGAGGGAAGCAGGTAGCTGGTGTTGGTGGTGAGTACGGTGTGAGGCTGCCACTTCCCTGCGAATGCAGCCCAAAGGTCGCGCTTTAGGGCTAGGTCTTCAGTGACTGATTCGCTAACGAAATCGACCCGCTCGGCAAAATCATTGGCATCTGTGGTCGTCTCGATGTGCGCGAGGGCTTCAATACAGCTAGTGGAGGTGTAGCGTCCTGCGCGCACTAACTTTTCTGCCAGCGTGGCCTGTTGCTGCTGGGCTTGCAAGAGCTGCTGCTCGGCAATGTCGTACATGAGTACGCGATAGCCCGAGAGTGCTGCCTGCAAGCCGATGCGCCAGCCGAGTGTTCCTGCTCCTAAAATTCCAAACGTGCTGATGGGGCGTAAGGTCAAGATGTCAAATTGTGTAGCCACCGTCGGCAGTGAAGATGTGGCCAGTTGTGTAAGGCATCAGCCCGCCCACGACTGCACTTACTAATTGGGCAACTTCTGCCGGCTCACCCATGCGTGCCATGGGCGTCACCCGCTCCATCTGACTAAGCAATTTTTCGTTGCTCCAGAGGGCTTGGGAAAATTCCGTTTTAATCAATCCAGGGCAAACAGCATTAACTTGTATTCCGTATGTCGCCCATTCTTTAGCGAGTACTTTAGTAAGAGAATTGAGCGCAGCTTTACTTACGGAATAAATGCCGAGTTTCGGTTCAGGATTAAGTCCACCGATACTACTTATGTTGAGCACGTGTGGGTGAGAAGATCGCTTAAGGAGTGGCAGTGAAAGTTTGGCAAGTTCGAAGGGTGCTTCCACATTAACGGCCATAATTTTCGCGAAAGCAGTTGAGCTGGTATCTTCTACTTTGCCGTAGACAGGATTTGTAGCAGCATTATTGATAAGGACATCGAGTTGTTCGTATCGCCTTTCGGCAAAACGAATCAGCGCTTCACGATCGCTTGCATCTGAAACGTTGCAGCTTTTACCCGCTACTGACTCGCCGAACTTGGCAAGAGCAGCGACTGCTCGGTCGACAGATTCTTGCTTGCGACTAGCAACCAGCACTCTGCCGCCAGCCTGGAGCAGCTGCTCGGCAATGGCAAATCCGATACCCTTCGTGCCTCCAGTGATGATGGCGACGCGGTTTTGCAAGTCGACTTGTAAGGCCATAGCGGCGGATTAGATGTATGAGCGCTACACGTGCAGCCTTTCCTTGCGCGCGAGAAGCTTGTCTTCCGATTCTACACGCTCTGGATCGGGGACGCAGCAGTCGACCGGACAAACAGCCGCACACTGTGGCTCTTCGTGAAAGCCGACACACTCGGTGCATTTATCGGGTACGATGTAGTAGAAGTCGTCGCTTACTGGTTCTTTCTCCTGCTCGGGGGTTGCTATTTCTCCGGTTTCGAGCACGTAGGGAGAGGTCACGCCCGTACCATCTGCGATGCGCCATTCCACCCCACCTTCATAGATTGCATTGTTGGGGCACTCGGGTTCGCAGGCGCCGCAATTGATGCATTCTTCAGTGATCATGATGGCCATACAGTCGGTTTTGCTTAGTTGCTGTGTGAGCAACGCAGCAGTGGGGGAGTTGTTGGGTGGTGGGTGGTGGGTGCTGATAGGGAATGGTATCGCAAGGCGCGCAAGGGGAGGACGCAAGGGGCGCAAAGGGTTGCGGGGTGCTGGGGGCTGGGGGCTAGGTGCTGGTGCTGGGTGTGGGGTGGTGGGTGCTGGAGGCTGATAGGGAATGGTATCGCAAGGCGCGCAAGGGGAGGGCGCAAGGGGCGCAAAGGGTTGCGGGGTGCTGGGGGCTGGGGGCTAGGTGCTGGTGCTGGGTGTGGGGTAGGGTCGAAAAATCGAAATGAACAACAGCCCAAAATCGAAATGAACTGTAGAGTGCAGTGCTGAAAAAAGGTGGGCTTTCGGCCTGCTTCCGTTGCCATATCCTTGGATTCTAGATAGTTTTGAAGTACCTTGTCATCGAATTAAGAAGAGCTCTACCTACTTTCGAATCCTCGCTATGAAGCCAGGTAACACTCGTTTATCTGGATGCGGCCACTTGCTGCATTTACGTTAGCCAGCTTGACGAACAGTCGGCCATCATTGTGTATTTGCAACTCACCAATCTCGTGGTTGGGGACCTGTCCAAGTGCCACAGGACGGAAGAAAGAAGTAATGGGTCGGTAACTCGGGGGCAGAAGCGCTGCTTCAATGTCAGTTGCGGCGCTGGCTTCAATCTCCATTTGGAGAAACACCAAACCGATGTTTTCTAGGCGGCGAGAAAGGCAGGCACCGACATACGGGCTAGCCCAGCCATTGATCAGCGAGCCTGCAAGATCTTGAGAGGTACGCGCTGAAGCCTGAGTACGTGCAGTCGCAAGCGTAATTGGCTCAAAGTTCTTATATACATCGCCGATCAGCGTCGAAGGACGCCTTCCACCCACTAAAGCAAGGTTTGGCGAGACAACAACTCCGGGAGTAACCTGTAGCGTAGCGTAGCGCAGCTCGTAAGTATCCTTTGCATTGCCATCAGCAAAGTTGTCTAAGCCTGCTGGATCATATTGCAGGTCGGCTACAAAAGCCATATGGTGGACGTCGCCGGCAGGCACGGATCGTGAGGGGAAGTAGTACAGTACGCCAGCTAGCATCACCCAGCCTTCACTCACCTGGCCAGCTAAGATTTCACAGCCGGATAGGACGCAGTTTCCATCTGTGTCAGCGAACGGGCTGGCCAGCGCCTTGGCCACATCCAGCGTGCCGCCTTGCAGCTGGTCGGTGAGATCTTCTACTTCGAGCGGCATGCCGCCTGTGTGCTTCTTGAGAATTCGCATGATTAGATTGGTTGTACGTCGTAGCGACGTGATGCAGGTTTAAAATGATCCACGGCAGCACGTAGGCGAGTCAGTGTCTCAGGAGTGAGTAGGCCTCCAGGAGCGAAGACGATGAAGTCGAAAGCACCTAAAAAGTCAGGACGGCTGTACAGAGTTACTGGCTGATTTTCAGCCATCGTATAAATGTATAAGGGCTGCGCCTCAGCTCTGGTGTACAAGAAGTCTGGCAGAATAGGTCCTGCGTCATCAATGTAGATGCGGCGCTGACTAGGGTCAAATAGGTCGTTGAGGTAGTGCTCCAGGTAGATTACCTGGCCAGTCAAGTTGAGGTGATAACGACTACGATCAACTAGCCCTACAAGCTGGCTCGTCAAAACCTCCAAGGGGGCAACCACAGCACGCATCCATGCTAGCAGACGTGGTTTACGCAGGGCAGGCGGCAACAGCTGAGTAGCTACGCGCCACGGAGTCAGATTGTAGCTGCGCATCAATTTTCGACGGTGAAGGTGAACAAGTCAGAAAGTGGAGTCGGCGTAGAGAAGTAGCCGGCAGATGCGACACGTTCACGGCCGACCGGCTGCGCTGATAGAGCGAAGGGCTTGGCAGTCAAACTAGCCAACACCACATCGGTCACACCTTTGGCACTCTGCACAGCATCAATGAAGCGAATAGCGCTCAGCTCAGCATTCCAAGGCAGATTATTAAGGTAGCCCTCCACAGCAGCGTCAACGTTAGCCTTCACTTCAGATAAAGGCACCTCTCCATCGTAGTACACAGTGCCTGTGGCCGCCAACTCGTCAGCAGTCTGAGAGACCACGGCCACCTCAGTGCCCGCAAAACGCACTTTCCGAAGGTAAGCGGTGAATGAAGTTAGCTCAACTGGTGCTAGCGGCAGAGGCGAACCTTGAGCATCGAGCTTTGCTACCTTAAACAGTAGCGTGCCACCATATCGCTCTTGAATTCCAACTCGACGCACCAGCTGCTTACTCTCATCTAGTGCTGGGTAGGCGTAGCGATAGTCGCTGTACTCCATTTGATCTCCGAACTGCCAAAGCATCGCAATACGTTGATACCAGGTAACTGTACCTGGAGGCGCATCTCGTATGAGCTGCTCTACCTCCTCAACGTGAAGATCGAACAGCACTTCGTGGATGTGAATCACGACGCAGACTACGTACAAAATCAGGCGCCAGATAGCAACCTTGCTACTCGATGCAAGCGAGGTCAATAGCTGCTGCTCAGTATCCTGCTGCGGGGCAAGCTGAGCTAGTGAGGCCTGACTTTGCTTCTCCGAGATCGCCTCTGCATAAATCTGTGCAATTGTACGTGCCATTAACTAGACTTCAGGTTAGGTTAAAAGGCGGTTGAAGTGAGCTTGAATTTGCGTTTGCTGCAATTTGAGCTGCTGGAGGCTCAATATTGTTGCAGGATCAACAGCGATAGTTGGACCCGCCGGCGTCACCATAATGAAGCGAGTTAGCAGGTCGATGAGGTCAGAGGTAAGTTTAGTCTGAGCCTCGATAGCCTTAGCGAGGTTGTCAGATTGACGTGTGACTTCAAGGCCGGATCGCGAATGCTTTACCACGTGCTGGCCATGAGTCGACGACCAGCTCTCGCTTTCGCTAAAACAAGCCACAAAAGCGCGGGCATCATCATAAAAATCGACAACAACTAGCGATCCCACTGTAGGCAAAACAGTCACCACATCGCCGGTGGCCACTGTCAGCATCACATCGAAAAGCTGCGCACTGGCATCGACAGGTGACACATCACATGTGCCCTCAATCTCGCTTACAGAATCGACAACAGCAAGCACAGCTTGGAACTCGCGCCGCTCCAATGATCGTCGCTGCCACTCACGCATTACTCGGCCAATACTACTCATCGTACTTTGGTTTCAAGGGTAAGCATTTGGCGGCCGCCGTTATTGCCAAAGCCAGTAGAGACCGAGGCTACCAGGTACGCCCCGTCCTGCTCTGGCAACTCCGGATTTACTAGCTCGACTATATCGCCGTGGCGGATGTGCGGCTCCAAGAAGGTAGTCACGGTGCCACGATAGCCTGTGTAGCGGAGCCGATCAATCTGCTCGTCAAGTAGCCTCTTCACATCAGCTTCCGGCCGATCGTAATAGTGAAAAGACCGAGCTTCACCGTCACGATCACCCGCGACGACTTCCAGCTTCGTGCCATTAGGCCGGATGATGATACCTGTGGCATTGATTCGCACATCATCAGCGCTACGCCACTCTAGATCGTCCTCGATACGGTTACGATCCCAGCGTATGCGAAAACGTCGCTGAGCTTCAACATCGATGGCCAGGCCAGCGTGAAGCACGCCATCGCGAAACCAGCTGAGCACACCATACTTTTCGCGAAGCTCCTCGAGTATCTGCATCGGTGTGAGCCGCGTTATCCGTATTTTACCCAATCTATAGTCTGCGAGCAACTTGTAGTCAGTAGGCAGGACATCGTCAAGCACCTCCTCGAGCGTCACATCTCGATAGCTTGTAGTGATCGATCCGGACTTTAACTCGAGGGAATCTTCACAAGAAACTTCGATAGGTAAGCCGGTACTAACGTTTCGCACCTGACCAACAAAGCGATCCACGTCAAGGCCGTCATAGCCTAGCGCGACATGAACGTCCTGGCCAGCCTTCAGTAAGGACCCCTCTCCTACAGCGAGCGAGCGTCCTTTCCAGCGGACACGGCGCGGCATCGACAGCGTGCAAGTGTCCGTGAGAGTATCCCAGGAGCTTTCCACCACACACGAGGTGAGCCCGCGCAAGCGCAGATCACCAATCGTTGTCGTGGACGTCATTCGTAGCATATCTACAGCTCCTCGATTAGGTCCACGAGAATGTCTTCAGACAGCTCCAAGGAGAAAGTGATCAGATTTTCAAACCCGGCCAGCTGCTTATGCCGCTCGCTAGTTATCACGGCGGAGAAGATGCCGTAGAGCCTCATGAAGTCGCTTGTGACAGTCACAGGCTCTTCGGCCTCAGTGATCTGCAGCAGTCGCCTAAGCTTGTCCCCAGGAAACTCGCCATTCTCACCGACCAGCAACCCATCTACACTGACCGACCAACCACCCTGCGCGTACAACTCATGCACAGGCGCTTTGCGGCCCTGCACAGGAGTAGTAACGACACGCTTCTCACGAGTCATAGTTTGCAGCACATCCGGAATGTACAGGTCAACGCTCCCGACAGTGAGTGTTAAAGGGTAAAGGACAGGTGTCCCCATATAGCTCAGCTGCTCAGGCGTTGGCTCAGCAGGCGATCCTCCTGGAGGCTCCAAACCGGCCCGCAGCGGCAAACCCTCACGGAAGGTGAGCGGCTTAATGGCATGCAAGCCAACTGATCGTATGAGTAGCTCACTCATCAGCCTGCTACGTTTGCTTCATTTAGCCCGGAGGTGATAGCCTCCAGCACAATGCGCTTGATACGATCATGACCCTCACGCATGTCAGCTACTTCGATATGGAGTGACTCAATCAGTCGCTCAATGGTGATGGTCACATTGCGCCCTCCGCCTCCAGACTCACCGGCAGCAAGACCAGGAATTGCACTCGCTACCGAGCCTCCAGGCGATGAGCCTCCAGGGGCATTTGCTCCACCGCCAGCAATGGCATCTCCTATTTGTTTAGCGTAGGCGTCTCGCGCGCGTTGGTCAGCAGGAGTATCCGACAATTCCGGCTCCTCGACCTCAGCCATCTCTGGATTGACTTCAACATCAAAAGATAGATCTGTGAATGCAGATACAAAGCTCTTGAACGGACCGATGAAGTTATCATAAACAAAATCCCAGGCAGATTTGAACCAGTCCATCACGCCAGACAGTGCCTCACCAGCCGAGTCGAGTAGGCCAGGAAAGAGGTACTCAGTAACGTGATAGATGAACCCAAACGGAGAATAGTCAAAAAGAGCCTTACCCCAGGAGAAAAGGAACTCGCGGAACCAGTCGAAGTTATATGCCAAATAAGTGATGGCAGCAATAGCAGCCGCAACCCCTATGACGATCAGCCCGATTGGGTTGGCAGACATGGCGACGTTTAGTCCAAGCTGAGCCGCGATCCATGTTCTGGTAGCAGCGGCAGCAGCCAGAAACCCACTCGCAGAATATACAGCTAAAAACTTCTGCACAAGCAAAATTCCGTTGCCGATTGCTACAGCAGAGTTCCAAATACCCTGAGCAACAGCGACGCCCAGTATAACTCCACGATAAGCCACCCACGCCATTGTCGCCACACCAGCGAGCTTCGCGATCGCGGCAAGTGCTCCTACTCCGGTCACGGCGAGATTAACCAGCTCATTTTTGTTAGCGACTACGAAGGTGGAAAAGGTGCCCACCCATCCTACCAAATCTCCCATCAGCTCGATTGCCTTCGGCGCAAGCTCCACGAGCAGTGGCCGAAAGGCTTCACCAATCTCCACCTGGGTGAGCATCCACTCATCTTGAAGATTCGACAAGATGCCCGCAGTTGACTCGCTGACTTTATCCATCAGGCCAGTCACACCCGCCATATCACCATAGGCGAGGATGGCAGCACGTATTGCTTCAGGAGTCTTCTCAATCTCCTCGGTTTGCCCCTTGAAGGAGAGACGCACCTTATCGCCCTCGCTACGAGCGATTATGCCAAATTCCTTTAGCCGTTCAAACTCTCCAGTTTCGGCATCTAAAAGCGCCTCAACCAAGTCATCAAACTGCTTACCCTGTGATGCAGCCAAGTCGCCAAGCCCCATGATCTCCTGACGGAGCGGCACAAACCCACGGTTAACCATTTTGGTTACCGAGTCCTGTAGCTCTTGGATGCCAAATGGCGTAGAAGCTGCAAGATCTGTAATTTCTGCGAGGTAATCACGCGCGACTTCTATGTTGCCAATCGAGTTGCCGAGTGTAACCTCCGTCGCCTCAAACTGGCTCTGAAGTATAACCGAATCAGCCACCACCTGGCCAAGGCCCAGGCCACCGAGCGCTAGCCCAATAGCACCCACCATCTGGCTTACACCAAAACCAGTCATCTGAAGACCCTCCATGGCGTCATCTGTGCGGCGAGTGGTACGCCGCAGGTCCTCCATTTCGTCGTCGTTTTTGTTGATCTCCTGCGAGAGCTTGCGAGCCTTGTCGCCCTCAAACGTATCGTCAAGTTGATTCTCCAGACCAGAAGCCACTTCTCGGACCTTGCGCAGCTCAGGAGCGATGTCGGCAATTTCAGCCACACTGGTGCCAGCCATATCTGTTACCTCACTAAACCCTTCGCTGATCTCGGTGAGCGTGGATGTGACATTCTCCACCATGTCGAAGCGAAACTCGTAAGCCATAACATTATACGATTGTAGAGGTGGAGGAGAGAAAGGGTATATGCGAGACAGAGGTGGGTAGCCAACAATTACACCCTCACGAATGCGATTGCTGAGCTACCCTCAACCCCCTCTCGGTCGTGCTTATAGGCGATCTGCCGCCTTAGCGTTTGCCTACTTAGACAGTGGCTCCAGTGCGGATTTCACGCACGAGTGCGCCGCAGTTGTAGATCACCTTCAGCACGCGGCGACCTACGGCCTGCTGCTGAGGCGTCAAGTCGGCATCGGCTGCCTTTTTATCGTAGCGCTCGACGAGCGAGTCTATTTCTCCGTCGTAGAGGTCGAAATACTCATCATCGGTTTGGTCGGCGCCATCTACAGCCTCCTGAAGTGGCTTGGCGAAGGGAAGGATGACAGGGATGTCCATTAGATTGAACTTGTCATCGGCGGCGGCAATTTTGCCGCTTTTGATGCCCTGAATTACGACATTCTGAATGTCGGTGAGCTGCTCGATTCCGAACTGCCCATGTTGAATTGGGTTTCGCATGGTTTGGTTGGTTTAGAAAAAGTCTGTTAGTCTGACTTCGTCGGGATTCCATGCACGGCACGCGTGACCTTGAGGCCATACTGCACCTGTTTGACTGCGCGAGCCCACTCGTCGTCATCGAGCGTGTCCGGGTCGCGCTTCAGAAAGAAGCTGATTAGGGCGTCGCCGACTGAGATGTCGTCATTCTCGTCGACGTCGCCCCAATCGGCTAGCGCTTTTTTAGCGCTATCTCTCGGCCCTGGCACAATTCCTTGGCCACAGGCATCAGAGCGTAGAAGATTTCATCGTCGTCGAGCAGAGCTTTGTCTCCATGCACGAGCGCATCCTTGAGCACCACTTCACAGGCGCGAGTGATGTTGGTCGCCGCAAAGCGAGCCATGGCACTCATAGCCTGGCGCTGTGGGCGCCGGAACAATAGATTCGCCACCTCATGCTCAGGTAGATCAGCGAGCTGCTCATCTTCTTCCAGATCACGCAGCGGCACATCTACGCGACGAATGAATTTGTGTTGCTTGCGCAGGTCAGCTTCAATCTGCTCGATCACGTCTGCTGCTTTTGGTTGAACGTTGGTTGCCATTTGAGGAGGAGTTTAGGTTAAGTTGAGAGTGGCTTCACGGCGGCATCAATCCACCATGGCGAATTATTTGTTAGCCGTTCTTGATGCCCGCGATTATTAGCGGCAACTTCACTTTGGTGTCCGTGTCACCGTTAGAAGTATCCACACCTGACTCAGTGAATTCGCAGAACTGTAGTGTCTTGGTGACTGTCACACCATCGTCCGGCATCCAGCTCACCACGATCGGGAAAGGCTTAATTTCCTCGATGTCGTTGTTGGGAGCGTTCTGCTCAAGCACGATCAAGTCTTCAAGACTCATCTCCAGCTCGGCTTCGTACTCATAGCCGCCGTAGCCGCGGCTGATTGGGTACTTTCCAAGGCCGGTGTTGTTAGTCTTGGTACGCTTCTTTTTCCAGGAAATTTTGGAAATTGACAGTGGCTCAAAGCCATTGATGTTGACGCGGATGTCTGCATATGAGTATGCGCGTCCGTTTGCAAGTACTGTTGCCATTTTTTTAGTCTTTTACTTCGATGCGAATGATGAGATCGACTTCACGATCAAGAGCTTTGAGTGCGTGAGGTGTACACCCTGGAATGGTGATCGAGTCGCCAGCATTCAGAACTCGACGGTCTTCGCCGACATACACTACGAGGGTGCCGCGCTCAACAGACAATCGCTCAAACGCGCCGCGAGCATGAGTATGGCGAGCAGCTCGGCCGCCAGCTTTGATCTTTGCCTGGTGCTTATGCCAGCCAGTCTCGATTCCATCATAAATAGAGACGCAGTCTTCTGACCGGTCAAAGCCAAATGTCATGATCTGGCCTACCTGTAATCCGGTGTGCAACGCGACAGTATCGATCACTGTACCGATGCCGAGCTCGAGGCTTTCTACTTCGAGTAAACCTTCGCGCACGCGCTTGACTACTGGATCAGCGTGGAAGTCCTCGAACCAATCAATCAGTCTATCGATCACGAGAAGCATTTTTAGTAGTGAAGTCAACTAGTTGCTGCCGCAGACCTGCAACCTCCTCTCGGAGTTCAGCTGTCACAGCTCTCTCCTTCTCGAGATCCGATTGAAGGTCTTCAATCAGATTGGTCAATTGATCCAGCTTCTGTTGCAGCTCTCCTTTCTCCCTTTCGGTTTTGGTCTGCTGTTGAACTAGCTCACCAATTTGAGCGGCTTGATTTTTCGCGAGCTTGACGAGCATATCTACCTCGTCGAGCTGCCGTTTCGTTTTCCCTGTGATCCAGTCCCACAAAAACTTTGCTGCGGGTATCAAGAGCACGGTGAGCGCGACATAAATAGCAGCCACCCACCACGGGGCACCAGGCACTAGATCGACTCCGGCGAGCAGAAAAATTGTATGTTGAGTAAGCACTACCATTATGCGATGTATAGAGCTTTACCTGCGCCGCCAGGGCCTGTGCCTTCTTCGCCAAGCAAAACGCGATGAGCAGTGCCAGAACTTTGATCAACTAGAAACAGGCAGGTACCATCCGACTGAGGCTGCGAATCTGCCCAAAAAGCCCACACAAGTGGGTTAGGTGTGTTCTGACCAGTGCCAGCGGCTGCCGGAGCAACTTTTAATCCAGCGCGGCCGCCATGTGCGATACCCGATCCACGTCCAGCCGCTAAAGCACTGTTGCCGCCTGCCACATTGAATGAGCTTGGATTTTCGCGAGCATCGTGAGCGTCAAACCCATAGTAGTGGGCTGTCTTGTTGCTTGGTGTAATGTCTAGGATAAATGGTCCATCCGGCGCCCAGGGATTTGGGAATTTGTGAGCCCAGCCATTGCCGAGATGTATACCATCACCAGTGCCCAAATTCACTCCACCATGATGAGCGGCCTCCATCAGGATGCTGCCACGCCCAATATTGACACCATGGGTCGCGCTATTAAAACTATATGTTCCAATCGTAATACCACTTTGACCCTCCTGATAAGCTTTGTGACCAAATGACGTTCCTCGCCACCGGGTAGTGCGCCCGTGGTCGCCGATGTGCACGGTCTCGCTGTGGCCAGCACCTGCACCATTAGGTGCTCCTGGCTGAAGCGTTGCGTCAATATTATCACCTATCAGCAGTGGCCGAAGCAAATTTGAGACATGGATGTTATCACCTATCCGCACTCCAGAGGTAGCATCGCCTGTATGCCCTTGACCTAACTGAGTGCCAACGTCTATTGCTACGTCCGTGTATATGTAGATGTAGTCGAAGACTACCGTCATCCCACTAGTCGAGCTGCTTTTGAAAAGCACCCGATTAAGATTGTTGTTGTTTATATCTGCTGTCTTTATCAGCGTGAATTGATACTCACCAGGCGCATCAAGTTGCACAGTTCCAGGTGATACCCAGTTCGCGAACACCTGAAGTGAAGTGGAAGCAGTCATCGAGCTAATCCCCACACGAACTCGCATCCGCTGCACACCATCATAAATGGCAGGATCGCCGACACAGAGCATGTCCCCGTCATCAAATGCCTCGAAGGTTAGCTGATTGGCCACGGAGAAAGCACCACCTCCAAAAGTGGTCAAGCCCTTGTTGCTTCCGTTATACCGGTACAGAAGACCTAATCCGTCCTCTAGCACCTCGTTAAGCTCGCTAGAGGCAAGTTTCGTTACACTCAAATTCGAGATAGTCATGGACAAAGCCGCACGGCTTCGAATATTTAGCCTATCGAAAAAGGCATTTGTCGTATCTTCAAAGCGCTCTAGGACAAAATCATATGCCCCAGCCGCAGATATCTCTTTCGATGTACCATAGAATGGGTCGGGGAAAGAGGTGTAAACATCTACTGTGCCGCTGATGAATGTAACATTCATTCGAATCCTGAACAGGCCAGCCCCATCATACCTCGAACGTGCTCCTAATGACAGAGTAGGTCCTCCCGTGCTGGCTATGAAGTGTAAGCTACCGTCAGCTTTTACCGATGGGGCAATTCCTGTCTGCCACGCTATCTCGCTGTCTAACTCTCCTGCCCATCGCCACACGCCTCCTATCTCGTTGTAGAACAGACTTTGCTTCACATCTAGCGCAGAAGATACTATGTCAAGTTGTGTAGGCACAAGCCGCTCGTCGTTCAGCTCGTAGAGCCGCACCGAAGCTAAATCCACCCAACCATTAGTAGACACTACCAGCTTATTATTTGCTATACTTCCCGCTACATATTCGTACACGTAAGTTCCTGCCACATCTACAGTTTGCAGAAGTTGCGCACCCCAAGCCGGGTAAATAGAAGCTGTTTTACCAGCTTGAATCTCAGCTATTCTGACTTCTACGAAGTAGCGCTTACCTACTGTATGCACAGTTTGCAGGCGCACGCCTCTTGCGGATTGGCCATCGCTCGATGTTACACGCACGTTAGCGCCTTGTGCTGCGATGAGTCCACCGTTGAAGCTTTCTATACCAGTTAAGCTAGGAAAAGAACTCTCGTACACCTTGCCGAAAGGGTAGTCCTTGCCAAGCTGAGCATTGCCACCTCCTGAAAATGGAATACCCTTGCCATCGCGAGAGATGTACCAGACTTGGCCATTAGGATCAGTGACAAATGAATTGAGGTTATTCGTGTTGCCGGTAGCAAGAGGGATGTAGTTCACGATTCCAGCAGCACTCGGCGCGGCGAACGCAGCGATTGCACCAATAGAATACTGCACCAGCTCACCATCCTTAATGGACGGAACTGCGTCAGCTTCAATTGGATTTGCGGGCGTGCCGCTAAGTAAGGAGCGCATGAGAGGTTGTTAGGCTACTGCGTTTTGTTGAGGAGAGATGAGGACACTGCCATCAGGAGAGAAAAGCAACTCGCCACTCGGAGAAATAAGGGCATCACCATCGATTGCAGCGACAGTCACCGCGGCGCTGCTAGGATAGAGGTGTAAGGTCTTTTGAGCTACGGCCAGTTGTGTTGTTGGCACAGCATAGCGACGTGTCATCTGGTTGACTTCACCGTTCAGGACATCATTAGCTCGCAAAAAATCCGTCAGGTCCCGAAGCTCGCCAGAGAACTGGAGAGCCACATCGAGAGCCGTTTGACTTGGACGTGATTCGTATGCTTGAAGCACTGACACAGGTGAGGTTTAGAATTCGATGAGAAGGCCTTCAGGCTTAAATTGAAGTGTGGTAGGTAGAAGATCATCGGCGCGTAGTTGAAGCTCAATCTCGCGGCGCAGTCGAGCATCGAGTGGAGCTTCATGAAGTCGTGCAGCACCAATTCCAACGAGTGGCCACTGCTTCCAGTGGCCCTGCGCCGTGACCACTATTAGATGAGATCGTTGCAGCTTGTCCTCCTCGCTCGTCGAGATAAGTAGATCACCACTGGCAATCGTTAAATCTAGATTTTCATCAAGCAGGAGATCCATCGTGGCAGCTTAGTTGATTCGCGTCGCCAAACCGATTGAGACTCGTAGAGTCTTGGCAACACCAACCGGTGTGACTTCTACCTCGACATCAACTAGCGATGTAGAATTGACATCTTGCTCCGGATCAACACTTACCGCAAAACCAGACACTTCACGGTCGCCGGCCATTGGATTTAATGATGCCGATGCGATACCTTCCATGGAAGCTACCGTTGTAGCTGCAAGCTTTCCAGTGTCGGGATCGACGAGCTGCGGACTGTTGACTTGAGGTAGCAAGGCACGGCGGACTAGCCGGATTGCCTTCTGTATTACTCGGTTTGCGTGAATCGTGGAGTAGTCGTCAGTCTCAACTTTGGCTGTTGAGTCGTCATCGAAGTAAGCGCCTGGATAGTCATCGTACCGACCAACGACCAAGTATTGCTTTGCTCCAAGTGCATCCGCAGCAGCTCCGATTGCGTCGATGTTGCCATCACAAAATCGAACGCTTTCAAACTCGCTCCCGTCGCTCAGGTTGTAGCGATCGACGAACCCTATAGAATGATGTACAGGAGCCGCCGCGATGGTACCAAGAGTGGTGCCGACCGCAGGCACGTAAGTCAATCCAAGAGATGCACGCACGGCTTCAGCCTTACCAGTGCCGGAGCCGCAGGCTACTATCGCCACCTGAGGGGCAACAAGGGTATCAAGATTAGGCAGGGCGGCCAGTGCCGTAGCGTTCTCACCGGCAATGCCCAACACACACACAGTGGGACAGGCTTTGTCAGCCATTGCAGTTACATATCCTTGGTAGGTCGCCTGAACCGTAGACGTGTCGATAACAGTTGTCGCCCACTGCCGAAGCTTACCGCCTGTTAGTGCACGTAGCTCTCCAGGCACGTCTACAAGGCCGAAGCAGACCCAAAGCGTCGCGCCCGGAGCCATACGAAAGAACTCGCTGACGTGGTAGTGCTCGAGAACTAAAGCTCCCGTACCAACAACACCTTTACTTTCTGCCTCGCGCAGGGAACGAACCTCAACAGCCTTTGCTCCGTCGAATCCAGCAGGTGCGGCTCCACTAAACAAGATGGCCGAAATGTGGTCTTCGCCGGTTGCCTGACGTGAAAGCCCACCTGAGCGGACATTAATCTGTAGGTTATTAAAAGCCACTTGAGGTGGGATTTAGAGCGTGATGAAACGGATGTGATGTCGCAGTGCCGGCAGCGACTACTTAGCGTCCTTGGTGTCTTTACCAAGCTTGCCGGTAGACGCTGAGCCTGCACCCTGGCCATCGTGCGTAGTAGCAGGGTTGGTCACGGCAGGATCCGCAACCACAACCGGCATTACTCCGCCAGGATTTACAGCCTCCTCGACCTCCTGATCTGTAGTGGCTGCATGATCGCGGGCAGCTCCTAGTGAGCCAGCATTGAAGACCTGATCGCCAACGACGTAGCAAACAGGAGCAAGAGGATTCTTCTTGAAAAATTGTACAGCAGTCATAGCTGAGTTTTTGAGTCGAATGGGAAAGGCTCAGGCTCCCGATCTTATATGGCAAGATCGGGAGTCAGAGATGGTGGAGTTGTGAAGGCTTAGGCGGTGGTTGCCTCGCGAAGAGCTGCAATACCTCGCCAGTCGGCGCGTGCCCGGCTTGCACCGAAATGCATTCCAAAGCTCATGATGTCGCCTTGCCAGTTGGCGTCATTCTCGTTGATGAATGGAAGGACACCGCCTTTGCCACGGCGCACGAAGTCGCGGTGGTAGGCTAGGCAAAACGCCTGGTCTGTAGCCTGTACAGCCGCCTCCGGATCCTTCGGCGTAGTGCCAACGTATGCACCGAGGTCACCAGTCACGTACACCTCGAAGCCCCAAAGACGAGCCACCGAGCCAGTCTCCATATTGTACGTCTGCACGTAATCCTTGGAGGTGAGCTTGTCGTCGTCGAGAAGATCGATCTCTGCCTGGTGGTTGAGGATCAGCACGCGGCCTTGCTTAGGCACCAGGTCCGCATTCAGACGACCAAGCAAGCGCTTGATGTCCTTGCGAGTCACTGACTGGCGCTGACCAGTTGTGCCATCGAACGAGCTGTCGCGACCAGCACCAGTCGTGTCGAAGATGCGTGATGCATCGTTTGGCGCAATTCGGTAGGAGAAGTAGTCAGCTACCGAGTCCCGCAGCTGCGAGATGTGGTCGGAAGTCACGTCCTGCACCTTGTCATAGCTCAGCTCGAGCGTCTCGACTTTCTGCACTGCAGTTGCCTGCGAGCTGAAGTAGGGCGTAGGGTAAGAGATGATGGAGTCGCCACGCTGCACTGTGCCCATAGGCCAGACTGCACGATCGCGCTTTACATCCGGCTTGCCTCCAGATTGTGGAAGGTGTACGACTGCGTTCGCCATATAGGCGTCGTCGTTGCGGGCCATCTCGACGAATTCGATTCCCTTGTAAAGGTTCTTCGCGATTTCGCCAGCCCAAAGTTCTTGATTGACACCCATGACGGTTGTTGTTCGTTTTTGCGTTTTAAGCGACTTTTTTGCCGCAGATGCCCTCTACTACCACTCGGGTAGTTTTAAGCTTATTTGAATGAGTTTGAAACGGGTCTCGGCGATTCTAGCTCTGACCGTACTTCTCACCGTGGCGCTTGCACACCGCAGCGAAGCCGTTTGGATCGTCAGCCTTGAGTTTTGCCAGGCCTTTCGGATCCTTCTTTGCCCAGGTTTCGTAATCCCAGCTGGCACGTTCTCCATCGGTGTCAGCAGCCTGACCAGCAATTGCACCGGCAGCAAGCTTCTTCGCGTCCGTCAGAGTCTGCGAAAGCTTAGCACCATCGACTGGCTTAGCAACAGGAGCAGGTGTCTCAGCTTGCTTGACTTCAGCAGTAGGCTCCGGCGCAGCATCTACGATCCCGCGCACGGCATCAAGGTTGTTGGCAGCGAGCGCTTCAAACTGAGCCTTATTGGCCTCAGTGATTACACCCTTGGTGAGACCAAGAGCAATGACGCCCTCAATCTGTGAAGTGCGCAGCGCTGTGGCAGCTGAGGTGATGTCTTCAGGAGAGCTGCCAGCAGGCAGGCCGAGGGCTACGCATAGCGCAGCTAGTTGAGTCTCGTTCATTACAGGCTTTGTCTGTTCGATTCGCTTACCAGCATCCGCAGGAGTTGCGGGCTGTCGCGTCTTATTTACAGTAGTAGTTGTGGGCGTTACCTCGACTCGGCCGCCAGCACTCAATGCAGCAGCTCGTAGACTTAGGAGGTCGGCTGAGGTGCGAGCACTCAAGGCAATTGGCTCGCGGCGAGTTGGCGCAGGAGTTTCAGCAGACTCGTGGCCACGAGTAGCCAGCGCATTGGCCGGCACCTCGACAAGGCTCGCCTCGATGATCTCCGAACGCACGAAAGTTGGTTCGGCCTGGCCAGGCAGTAGGTGCTCTGGCTCCATAGACACCTCCAGTGCGCGAAAAAAGCCGGAGGCGGCATTGAGATGCCCACCATCATAAGCATCTTTGAGCTGAGCACCTAACCAGTGCTTCTCGTTAAACACCGGATCAGCAAGGCACTTATCGCCTTCGATGCGAATGTTATCCCAGTGCCCAACTGGCACGAAACTCTTCTCGTGCTCGTAGCGCATCACCGGGTTGTCGATGAAGGACTGCAAGCTCAATCCAGAAGTCAGCACACGGAAGCCCGCGCGGTTGAGTCCAGATGATGAAATGGTAATCGAGTGTGTTCGCTTGGCCACGGCACAACGATGAGCTTTTTTTAGCGCTGATCATTTTGTTTTTGAGCGCCGTGCGGCCAGCGCAGAACCGCGTGCGTACAGTACTGCACGCCGGTAGAATCGCTGCCTCCAGCTCCGAACATCGGGCCACCTTGTGGCTATGGCAAAGGGACGCACGCACGCCCGCGAGGGCGATAAGCAACGCGCATACGACTTACTCAAGGAAGGTCTCACGCAGAAGCGTGTGGCTCGTATCCTCGGCTACGACCCTTCCACAATCGCACGCTGGAGCAAGCAGGGTGGCTGGGCAGAACGCCTCGGAGAGTCACACGTCACCTTCGCCAACATCGAAGAGTCCCTTCAGTTCCTCTACGAGCACCAGGTGAAGTGCATGCGCCAGGCCGTAGAGCTGTCGATCGAAGAGGGCAAGCCAATGACACCGATCGGCAAAGGTGAGATCGATGCGCTGCTAAAGATGAGCCAGGCAGCCAAACCCTATGCCATTCCACGCCTAGCCATCATCCAATTCGCCAACCGATTCATGTCGCACCTCTCGGAGCGCAACCTCCGCCTGGCCAAGGAAGTCGGTCCTGAGATCAACGACTTCGTGGACGAGGCCTGCGGTACAGACGATTCCGGATACTAGGTATGGCCAGGTGGACATTCAATCGCAAGGCGGCGAGCAAGCAGGAGCGCGACACGTACGACGCATTTCGTGAGCGGCTGGCATACGTAGCAGCGGCTACCGGCGATGAGTTGATCAGTGATGAAACCGCAGCTGAGCGTGACCGTCGCGTGCGCGAGCTGCGCAAAGACTTCCAGACCTTCTGTCAGTACTACTTCGCACACCTCATTGATGCTGACTTTGCCTACTTCCACCGCGATGGTGTGAAGCGAGTTTTGGCGAAAGCCGGCATACACGTATGGGAATGGCCACGTGGACACGCAAAGTCTATTGTGGCTACTGTGATGCTGATACTCTACCTGCTGGCCACCGGTCGATTGCGTGGAGTCGTGCTAAGCTCCAACAACTTAGAGAAAGCCATTGGTCTACTCTCCGATGTGCGCGCTGAGATTGAGGCAAATGAAAGGTGGAGGCATGACTACGGCGCACTCGAAGTGCCTGGTGCATGGCGAGCTGAGCACTTCCAGCTGCGCGGAGGCATGGGCTTCTGGGCATTTGGCCGCAAGCAATCGCCGCGTGGTGTACGCGTCAGTGCCAAGCGTCCCAATCTCATTATCTGCGACGACATCGACGACAAGGAGCTGTGCCGCAATCAAAAGCGTGTTCGCGATGTGGTAGCCTGGATGCGAGAGGACCTGTACGGTACGCGCGATATCGCCTACGAGTCCTGGATGCTCGTGGTCGGCAACCGTATCCACCCGCAGAGCTGTCTCGCACATGTAGTCGGCGATCTGGAGCCTGGCGACAAGCCCAACCCAGATGTTGCGCACTCGAAGGTGTACGCGCTTCAGCATCCCGACACTCGCGAGATGGACCTCGGTCTGGAAGCCGAGCCAGCCTGGAAGGAACGCTTTACCCGCGAGCAAGTAGAGACAGCGATGCGCGAGCTGGGATCGGAGGCGGCCGCCATGCGCGAATACTTCCACCAGCATTCCGAGCCTGGCATTGTCTTCAAGCCGGAGTGGCTACAGTGGTGCGAAAAGCTACCCGCAAAGAGCTACGATCAAATCAACGTCTATGGCGACCCGTCGTGGAAAGACACGCAAGCGAGCGACTATAAGGCTATCGTAGCTGTGGCTCGTGTAGGGCCAGCATACCGAGGCGAACGCGCAAAGCCCGGCGACCTGCATGTAATTGCTGTTTGGATACGACGCACCTCCGCCCTAGCCATGGTGCAGGCTTTCTACGACTTCTGGGAGGAAATCGGTAGAGGGGCTCGCTACTATATCGAGGCCAACCTGATGCAGGATCTCCTCTTCCGCGACGAGTTCAAGGCTGAAGGCCGAGCACGTGGCCACCAAATGCCAATCCGCCTCGACAAGCGCAAGAAGCCCGACAAGGTGACTCGCATCGAAAACCTTGGGCCTCTGCTCGAGCGTGGCCTGCTGCGCTTCTGCCGTCACCTCCAGAACACGCCGGACTTCAAGCGCCTCAAAGACCAGCTGCTAGGCTTCCCGCACGTCAACGACGACGGCCCGGATGCACTCGAAGGAGCCGTCTCTCTCATTCAAAAGCTCGCGCGAGGCACCGGCACCGGTCCACGCTCAGGAGGCTATCAAGGTCGTAGCGGCTCCCGTCGTGGCCGCCGCTGAGCTTTCAATCAAACGTCAAACCAACTTAATCCCATCCACACATGCGTTTCAATCAATTCATCGATGAGGTGCTCGCCTACGAAGGCGGCTACCAAAATCATCCCGCCGACATGGGCAACTATCATCCGCGCACAGGCGAGCTGATAGGCACCAACTTCGGCATCGCGGCTTACTACTTCCCGGAGGAAGACATCAAGAACCTCACCATCGAGCGTGCTCGTGAGATCTATGAGGATGAGTTCTACAACTCCCGCCGCATCGGCTTGCTGCCGGCACACTTGCGCTTCACCGTGTTCGATATGGGCATCAACGCAGGATCGTGGCGCGCAGTGGTAGGCCTCCAGATGCTGAGCCAGTATCCCGATCCTACCAGGCTTCAGATGAAGCGCTGCGTGAATGTGATGCTGAAGCGTGAGCGGCCAGGCAGCG
This sequence comes from Saprospiraceae bacterium, assembly GCA_965213735.1. GTDB lineage: Bacteria > Bacteroidota > Bacteroidia > Chitinophagales > Saprospiraceae > CALDTK01. The sequence continues at coordinate 1,157,561 of CBDCAB010000006.1, read as the reverse complement.
TCAACCTTTTGGCCATCGATGGAGCCATAGGTCCGCGCACGGCTACGGCAGCTCACAATGTCACACTCGAAGAGTATACGCAGCTGCGCGAGGCCTACTACAAAGAGATAGCAAAGTTTCGCAACAACGCTGTATTCCTCAATGGCTGGCTCAAGCGTGCGCGTAAAGCTCAAACCTTCACCGTGAAGACGCTACGCGCCGAGCGCCTGGCGGCTCAAAGCTCCAAAGCCTAAGCCATGGCTCTTTCCTACCTCAGCAATGACGACTTCGCCGTCAGCATCACCGATCGCCACCTAGCGCAAATCCTGGATGGCTCAGTCACCGCTCAGGCTGATGCTGAGTCAATGGCCATAGCAGCCGTTAAGGACGCCCTACTCCAGCGCTATGATACAGATGCACTCTTTGCCGATCGCGTGGCATACCCGAGCGTGCGTCGCTGGGTGAGCGTCATCGCCGTCTACTACCTCTACCAGCGAGTACCTGACGATATGATCCCGGAGCGAATCATCGAAGATTACGAGGCTGTCATCAAGACGCTTGGCTACCTGGCAGACGGTAAGCGTGTGGCCGACTTGCCCTCCCGCCAGGTAGGCGATCCTGGCGCCACAACTGACTTCACCAGTTTTCGCGGCGGCTTCCACCACCGCCGCTCACACTAGCATTCTACTATGCCAGACCTACTCCCTACATCCTTTCGCCGCTGGCTTGGCCTACCTTACTCTCGCCAGCTCTCAGCCAAGGAGATCGACAACCGGCTGCGTCAAGGTAATCGCAAAAAGTCGCTGCCCGATCAGCTGAACCGAGGGTACAAATTCCAGGTCAAGCTCGAAGTCGATCGACTCGATGCAGCCATACGCGCAGCTGAGAATTCTGACCTGCCCATCAGGCGAGCGCTGTACGCCATCTACCGAGAGATCGAACGCGACGACCAGGTGCGCTCGCAGGTGCGTACTGCCAGGATTCAGCTGATGCGCAGCCCAGTGGAAGTGCGTAGATCGGGAGTGGTGGATAAGCAGCTCACCAAACTTTGCGAGTCGGCATGGTTCGGCAGCCTGGTAGAGATGTGGATCGATACCGAGATGTGGGGCCACAGCTTAGTAGAGCTGTACCCACTAGCCGCCAACGCTAATGCCTCCACGGCTCGCTTTGATGTGACGCTCATAGACCGAGAGCACGTGAGTCCAGAGTGGGGCATCGTTTCACTCGATCAGGCTATCATGCACCAAGGAGGTGTAGCCTTCCGCCAAAACAAGGAGTATCCATTCCTCCTCGAGATGGGTGGCAAGCGCGATCTCGGCATCTTTGCAAGCGTGGCACTGCCCGTGATCCGGAAGCGCTACAGCGATTCCGATTGGAGTCTGTTCAGTGAGCGCTTCGGAATGCCACTGCTCAATATTAAGACTTCGGCAGTCGAGGATGCTGAGATTACCAAGCGCGAAAATTGGGCGCGCAACTTTGGCTCAGCTGGCTACGTCATCACCGACGATCAGGATGAGGTGCAGATGCTGACGCCAAACATGGTGGGCACTGGCCACTACGTGTTTCGCGACCGCATGGAAGAAGCCAATAAGCAAATCTCCAAGCTGATCAACGGCCAGACAGCCACGGCCGATGAGAAAAGTTTCGTCGGCTCAGCTGAGGTTCAAGAGCGGGTGCTGAATGACTACGGCTTTGCCCGCCTTCGCCGGCTGCGCAACTGGATCAACGATGAGCTGCTGGCCTACTTCGAGCGCATTGGCGTTGGTTGGGGCAAGGATGTTGAGCTGGTGTTTCTCGAGCTCGAGCGCAAAGACGAGGAGCAAGGAGCGGAGACTGACGACAAGCCCGACGGACCTCCACCACCGCCCACGCCGGGAAAGTCACGCGCACTTAGCCTTTCGGCAGAGCTGAGTGCTTACTACGGAGTTGCCGACATTGAACTTCAAGGGGAAGCGCTGGCACACCGATTCTCGCGCGAAGAGGTAGACGGCTGGCTCGAACGCACAAGGTTGGTGCACTCCAAAGGCTACGTCGATGCTGAGGCATTCCGAACGATAGCCGGTAGACTGATCGCAGCTGCGGGCGATAGCCTCGGTACCGACCTCACGCGGATCGATCCGAGTACTCCTCGAGGTAAGCTATATCGGGATATGCGCGACAGCCTCCTGGGCTTCACCGCCGCCAAACTGCGAGCTGCTGGCGATGAGGTAGCCGACATCGACGCCAGTGGCACAGGCAACCCACGCGCAGTAGCGCGCAACTACCTCAATCGCTACACCGAAACTGAAGAGCGGGCTGTAGTCGCCCAGGCGCAGACAACACGCACCTATCTCGATGCAGTCGACGAGAATCCTGATCAGCATTTCCGCTACTCTACAGCTGGAGATCGTGTAGTGCGGCCCGAACACCGAGCACTCGACGGCATAGTCTCTCCACTTGGCAGCGACTTCTGGGCGCTGTATTGGCCACCCAACGGCTGGAACTGCCGTTGCCTGGCCGAGCCTGCACCAGCTGGCACCGGTCGTACCCCACCTGAAGATCTCGAGCCAACCGATGTGCCGCCTGTATTCCGTGACAATCCAGGAGTGAGTGGTCGCTTTCTGGCTGACAATCCGTACGTAGAGCGTGTGCCAGAGGCAACAGTAAGACGTGCAGCTGACGATGCCAGCTCGGCAATGGAACTGTATGATGAGACTGACGTGCCTGGCTTGCGCATTCACCCGCAGCGGACAAGACTTGCTGAGAGAGATGCCGAGCAGAAGCGAATCCTCAGTCGTGAAGTGGAAACTTTGACACGCGCCGTCGAGGATCTTGGCCACCTGATTGATATGACCGGCATCAACCGCACCGGTAAAAACCCTGAAGGATTCGCATACCTACCCAACATTCCGGACAAGCTAGTCGCTGAAGTGAAAGGACTCACAGGTTCAGCTAATGCAGTGCGCAAGCAGATCAAAAACGCATTTAAGCAGGAGGCGAACGTATTATACCTAGACTATGGCCAGGATCGCGAGACGGGAGAGCATGGTGCCGGCGCGATTAAGTCGGCACGGCGGGTCCTTGAAATCGTTCAGGGCCACATCGCGCAGCACTACGCAGATCGCGGCGTGCGTGTGTATGTCTGGTACGATGGCACCTACGTAGGGACCATAAACGACTGAGGGTCGCCTCGCGGCAACCCTCATGTGGAGACCATGGGCCGTAGCCCTCAGTCACTACAAATAACGGACTAATTGTACCACAGTTGCAAATCGCATGAGAATACGAGCCGATTTTCCTGACTTCCGCCGCGATAAAGAGGTTGCCGAACGTGTGCTGTTGGAGTTTCCGAAGTATGCAGCCGACGCTACACTGCGCTTTAGCCGGGAGGCATTCAGGCGAGGTGGATGGATGGACACGAGGTTTGAGCGCTGGGCTCCACGCAAGCGGGACAAGTCGAAGCGTGGCGTATTAATTGGCAAAGGATCAGGAGCGCTGAGGCGTGGCTTAGCTGTCAGTCACCAGCCCAGAAGCTGGACCATCAGCTCCGACCGGCCATACGCCAAGATCCACAACGAAGGCGGCAAAGTGAGCGTCACCGTTACCAAGAAAATGCGTAAATTCTTCTGGGCGATGCACTACAAAGCCCGAACGAAAAAGGACAAAGCTTTTTGGAAAGGGATGGCCCTCACCAAGAAAAAGAAGCTCACCTACACTATGCCGAAGCGTCAGTTCATGGGCCGTAGCCAGGTACTCGATCGGCGACTAGCGCTGCACTTGGATAGGGCGCTGGCTAAGGTGTTAGGCTAGCTTTAATACACTGTCTTGGCGGCAACCAGAAAGGCTCTTCATCATGATAGGTTCTCAATGGACGGTGATTGGCTGTTACCCTTTGATGGGAGCTGAGTTAGGCGTAAGCGCCGCTATGCGGGTAATTGTGATCAGGAGGCTCAGGTCCGTCGAGCACGGTGCTCAATCGCTTCATTGCCCTTTTGACAGATTTGTTCGTACCGGATAGCATCCCAAAAATTAGTGAGACGGCAATGAGCAGAACGCTTTGTCGCGCGATATGATAAAGCACCTCGAAATTTATTTCCGCAGTGTAGGCTCTGAGCCAGTGCGGGCAAGTGCTAGGCTCTGGTTCATCGCGAACAGCTACAAGCTTGTCGATCATCCAGTACACATCAATTCCCGCAGAATTGCGAGCCAATTTCATGCTGTAGGTTATAAGAGTTGCCTTCCACAACTCAGTATCTCGATCGTTAACGCAGACTCCGTTATCGATTTTGTCCACGAGAGCGATCATCCGCTCAGTGAACATACGTGCTGATCTCGCACGTAATGCCCTACGTACTGCCATGTACAGCACTAGGAAGCAGAACGTGAATATGAGAATCGTTGGTAGCACTAAAGTGAGGTGGGCAATGTAGTATCGAATTTCATTCCAATAGTGTTTCAGCTGTCTTTTGCGTTAACGTTCGTGTGAGGCTTATCACCGAAAAGTGCCTTGTAAGCCTCTAGCTCCTTCTCAGTTTTACCGTCACAGAGCGCCATTTGTTTAGTCCGTTGCCTGGCAGAGTAGACCTCCGCAATGAGGGCTATGATAACAACTGACCACACTGCTAGGCCGGGCCAAGTTTGGAAAAAGATCGCTTTTATGACAGAATCTCGCACCTCATCGCCCGCACTCAGGTAGACGAGTACGAACAGAACTAACACAATCATCAGCGGGCCAAGAGTGCGCCGCACGACCTTAACAAGAAGATCTTGCAGCTCTGCTTTCAAATCCATCGCTACTTCGCGAACTTCGCCCCAATCTCCCGCATCATCTCCAGCCCAATCTCCAGTTTGACAACGTGAGCTATGGCACTGTCAGGATTGGACTGAGCAAGCTCAACAAACTCCTCCCGTTGCTCGTCGAGAGCCTCTGGATTGTATCCCGGAAGCTCCCTGACCTTCGCGGGGAGGTCAGCGATGAACTCATCGTAGCGCTCAATAGCTATATCGGTTTTGCTTTCACCGCAGCCTACCAATCCAATGAGAGCGAAGAGAATAAGATACTTGATCATAATGCGAAGGTATGTCTAAAACGGCAACTCTTCTGGCTCCTCGCGATCTAGCGCCTGATGAAATTGCTCCTCATACTGAGCTAGCGCAACATCCTCGCCGAAGTCTTGTACAGACTGATAAAAGTTACGCTTGAAGTCGAGCCAGGCTATCCCACGCCATAGGCCACTCTTGTAGGTAAACATTTGCTCGATCCGGTGAAGGGTAGCTGGAGCAATCTCTTCGGGATCAAAAGGCTCAGCGCCGACTCGACTACGCTTCAGACCTGCCTGCTCAGCCCGACGTTGTTGGTCACGCAACAGCTGCACGCGCTGAGCGTCATCGGGCCTTCCTTCACGTTGGTGCTTACGTGCTATGATGTCGGCCAGCTCGTCGAGGTGAGAGGTTTGCATGGCTCAAATGTAAAACACTTTGTTTTACGTAGCAGGCTGCCATCCAATAATGGATAGCTGATCTGGATGCCAATGCTGGATTTCGTCATCGAGCGGGCGCTGAAGGGCTGCTAAGTGCCTCTGCGCTACGAACAGCCAGTCATAGTGTATGCAGATTTTAGACCTCAAGAACGCATAGTGTGTGGCGACTGAACCGTACGCCGGCCTGCCGCCAACCCGCTTCCAGAGTTTGATCTCCTTTTTCAACAACGCATCGAGCTGGCGCTCACAGTCTCGAATCGCTACGCGGTACGCTATGATGCGGCAGTCGTTGTCGAGAGCTCGCAGCGGTAGTGGCTTGAGCGAACTCATACCGCTCTACGCTTCAACTCATCGAGGCTCACCTGCGGCAACTGGCGGCTCGCGGTCACGGATGTGTGATGGATGCCGCACACAGCTGCTATCGCCTTTACACTATATCCGATGTCGTAGAGGTGGCGGCGTAGCATATGCTTGCCGTACATCCGCCGCGCCGGATACTTTTCTTTGCTAGTGAGGTAGTCTAGCGTAAAGCCATTGTCAGCACACCACTGGCGCGCGGCGTACTCACAAGTCGCTGAAGGCTTCAGGCCGGCGACAGCGTTGCTTCCACCATGCTCCGAAGCGTACGCTGCACAAATCACAGCAACCGCCTTGAGTGTAAGTGACTCGCCACCCTCCAAGAGTCTGGCCGCCTCTCGTGCACGTTGCGGATCAGTCATGGCTGCAGTTCGTCTTGCAGTCTGGATTGCCACACCAAGCCCGCTTGCCAATGCCCTCACAATGCTCACACCATATGGCGACGTGGTCGAAATATGTTTCGCACTCACCCTGACAGGCATCACACGTGCCGTACCAATTTGGCTCTTTACAGAAGTAGCAAGGGTAGGATGTTCGATAATAGCCAGGTCCAGAGAGCTCACGAAGCGCCCGCTCTATCCGCTCACTCCAGGTAAGCTGTGGCGGAATGGAAGTAGAGCCGAAGGGCTCAGACTTGCGCTCGAAGGCGCTGTAGAAGTCGCCGATCATTGCCTTCCAATTCTGACGAAGTAGCCTCTTCGTTGGGAGACTTCATTCCATTTGTGCGCAAGTGCATCTCCAAGATCAAAACCTAACCGCTGACAGAGTAGATCGAGATAGGTAAGCACATCAGATGCTTCATCAGCAAGCGCTTTGCGCTGTTCGTCAGACATAGGATAAGCTTCCCCTTGAGCGACACGTGGCCCGTCGCGCTCTAGCTTCTTTATGAGATTACACAGCTCGCCGACTTCACCTGCCAAAGCATTGCCATATTGGCTCGCAGCCCAGTCTTTGACCGGAATGTTGAACGCGTCCTTTGTACGCTGGCGATTGGCAAGCTGTAGGGCTTTGAGCAAGCAAGGGTCAGAGATGAGGATGTGCTCACGGTGATCAATACGAATTGTGGGAAAGCTCACCCACACTAACTCGGGGCCATCAACTACAACGCGCCCTTCGAAGCCACATTCGACGCACTGAGCACCAGTGTCATCATAAAACCACGGGACATCATCCACATACATGTAAGGCTTGGCGGCAACAGAACCATCACAGAGCGTGCACTTGCAGTCACCAACGAGCACAGGATAAAAGTCCTCACTTTTAAAATCTTCCATTATTGACGGATTTAGTTTTAGTGGCCAAGACCGGATTCGCACCGGAGCAGACAGGACGGCATCTGTTGTTACCTGCCTTTAGCGTAGATGGCTACGCAGCCGCTTCACTCGCTATTCGTGAAAGCTTGGCCAGAGTGCCAGCTCGCACTGGCACCAATTGAAACATTACAAAACTAGATTGCTAGTCGAAGGCTGGATCGTTGACGATGCCTGGACCGATCTTGTAGGCGCAGCTCACCCCATTCCAGTCGGGCCGGCAGCCTTTAGGAGCGTAGCAGGGATGCGTAATGCTGATTGGCTTGCCCGTGTCATCCTCGTCGGAGGCAGTGCCTTTGTCGTCTACATCGTAGAGCACCATAAGCTTCAGCTCATGCTTGCTGCGAAACTCGGTGATGATTGCCTCCGACGGGTCGCCATCGAATGCGACTTCATTGCCACTGTCGTCGATCAGCGACACCTGCTCTTCGATGTCTACGATGTAGCCTTGGCGCAGCTCGCCGTTCTCGACGACTTGCCAAGGCTCCCTCAGCGTTGCAATGCGCAAGCCTCTTGATTTGAGAGCTAGAAGTTGTTTGATTGAATTTGCCATGAAAGGGGGTTGAAAAGTGATTGATGTTTGTTTGAGGAAGGGCTCACTCCCGGTCAGGATCGGTGAGCTTTAATTTTTTGAGCAGCTCGAACACTTTAGGTCTGTTCTGCAACCAGGCGATCTGCGCTTCGAGTTCTTCCATATCGGCACGCAAAACCTTGCGCTGGCGACCGAACGTGGTCCAGCTGTCGGGTAGCAAAAGACCTATGGTGGACTTTACAACTATGCGCTGATACTCGCGACGCAGACGTGCATGCTCCAGCTGAAGAGCAGGCAGATCCTTTCCGGCCGTGCGCTTGTCTAAATCCTTCACCACCTCGGTAATCATCTGGTCGAATTCCATCACAACACGAGTGATTGTTGGGGCAGCTGCACGCCACACTTGTATACCCAGCAAGACAGCAAGAAGCTTGAAGTCCTCCTCGGCTTGTGCTCTCTCGGCATCGGTCATGGGGGTAGTCATGGTTTAGGTTTTAGCGAAAGCTCAGCGCCGGCTACCGGTGAGAGTGGCCGTGCGGAACTCGTGAAGAATGCGGTGGATGTTGTAGCCGTAGGCGTGATTCCAGCCTTTGGTTTCGCCACGAGCTGCGCGCGCAAAAGCGTATGCGAGATCGAGCGGTAGGAGCATCGGGTACTGACTCACTAGCAAGTCGGCTTTGGCGTAGTACTCACGCACCTCACTGAGGCGTAATCCCATGGCCAGCTCGAAGGCCCGCAGCAGCATAGCTACAGTCCGGTGCACATCGTTGGCCATGAGGTTGCCGATCGGGAAGCAATCGGCACCGCAGGCATCGACCGTAGCACCAGGCGCTTTGCCTTGAGCACGAGCCTGAGTGCGACGCTCGGGTGTAATAGCGAGGCAGGCACGCCAATACTCCCGAACACGATCTAAAGGCGCCACATGGTAGGCCTTGAGATAGGCCAGTGCCTCCACGAGGTGTTTGTTGAGCTTGAGTAGCGTTTTACCCTCCAGCTCTTTGGGCAGCTCGTCGTAGCAAGCCAGCACATTGCCGAAGGTGCGCGTAGCTAGATCGTCGTCGCCGTGGCGATACGATCTGAGGTAGGCAGCAATTTCGCGTGCAGCTTTAACACCGCTAGGAGTTGTCCGCGCGCGCAGCTTCCAGCGCTTGCGGTACCATGCCTCGTGCGTGCCGATGATGCGACGTTCGAGCTTAGCAGGACCAGGGCCTTCGCGCTCTAGCTCGGCCTCCACCAGCTGCTCGAGCACGATGTAGTACTCACCCTCACCACGAGCCACGCACAGCTCCATGAGCTGCGGGAGCCAGGTAGCCACCTCGCTAGTCGTGACGCTATGACTATCGACAGCCACTAGCGGGAGCGCAGGAATTGCAGGATAAGGAAGAGTATCTTAGCAACGCCCGACACGATGGTGTAGGACTTGTCTGCGATCTCGATGTAGCGCGGCTGACCAGGACTGGCACTATTGGCTGAGGTAGGCACCGACACCTGGATGCGCTGCGTCTGAGTGACAGCACCACCCTGATGGATGACTGGGCCGTCGACAACGCGCCCGAACGCATTGAGTTCCTTGATGAATACGCGTTGGCCTGTTTTGAGCTTGCTCATAGTTGTGGGGATTGTTGGAGTTTAGGAGAGTGAGAAATTGCCTCAGTCGGGTGAAGGGAGCTGTTCTTGCTCCGCTAAGATTTTGATGATTGTCTCTTCTGCATAGGCGAAGTGAGCAGCTGTCATTTTGAGCGCATCATCATACCGGAGCCGACGCCTGCCCTCGTGGAGTTTGTCGAAATACTGCTTGATCATCTTGTGCCTTCGGAGTGTGTTTTTGCGTTTGTACTTGCGCATAAAGTGTTCGTGGGTGGGTCATGGGATGCGCTGGGATTCATAGTGTTTAACGGTCGGCGGGTGGGAGTGAATGTTTATGCAGCCAGGGAGCCTAGGCGAGCTGTGAGAGATAGATCGGCCAAGGCAGCGCGCGTGGCTGGCATCATAGAGTAGTCGCGCACCAGCGAGCGCCAGACAATGCGCGTCACCATGTAGCGGCTCAGCTCGTGCGATGTGTCGCTCTCAATGCGCTCGATAGTATTTAGCAGCACAGCATCCTCAGCTGTACCGCTGAGGGCCTCAAGCCCAGGCACTTCGGATAGCTTGACGGTAGCCGATTGGAGAGCCTGATATACCCGATGCGCCAGCTGAAGGTGAGCACCCGCCTGCGACTGGATACGATCTTTGCCCTGCCGCAGCTCGGTAGTGACAATCGAAGTGGTGAACGTGAGCTGTGTTTCCTGCACACCTTGCCGCCCTTGCGTCCATTGCTGCGGAGCAAATTCAATTAGCACGCAAGGCGTAGCGTGCACGCGCGCAGTGTTGCCGTCGTCATCGGTTTCGCCGGTGAAGTAGTCGACGTAGCTCAGCTCTGGCAGCTTGAGCTTGATCTGGCTTTCTAGCCAGGCGTATACCTGAGCTATCATTTGGCAGGGCTGGTTTTGGCGCAAGCCGAACGCTTGCCGACTTCCTTGCGGTAGATCATCTCTATCTGCGAGCACACTACATTCAGCTCTGAACTCCGAAGCTGGAAGAGCTTGACCTTGCGCGGATTGCGGCTGCCGACACCCTGTATAAAGGCATCGATGCGCTCGTAATCACCTTTGCCATCAGGCAATTCCATGCCCAGCTCGCGACAGAAGTAGATGATCTTGTTGCGCGTAGCCGTGAGGTGATCGGCTATGTTGCTATCGAGAGCCGTGAATAAGGCATCCCAGCCCGCGTCGCTGAGCGCACTTGTAGACTCATCACCGTTCGCATACATGGCCACGATCTCACCTTTCTGGTCAGACATTTCGAGCAGCGCTAGCAAGCTGTACAGCTTGCGCCTGCGCGCCTGGAGTGTGTTGGTAGCCTTGCTCATAGCTTAGAGTTAAAGCGTGAGGAATTGCGTCCAAACCGCCTGTGCCAATAGCCGCTAGCCAGCCGCCACACATCCCGCAGGAAGTAGGCCAGCACTAGCGCAAGCACGGTGAGTTTGATAGTGAGTACGAGCATGATTATGCGCCTGGAGGCAGGTTGTCGTGAAAGCGCTTGTTGACCCATACCAAGAGTGCCAGCACAGCCACGTAGATGAAAAGACAATTCATGTGTGAAGCGTGAGGGAGTGCCGGCCACGCTGACGTGCGCGACCGGCGGAATCCCAGAAGTGACTCGTTAGTGCTTGCGGTGCAAGCGTTCGATGCGGCGAGCTTTGCGCTGGCGCTTAGTAGCTGCGCGGGCCTTTGCCTGGCGTTTGGTGAGCGCAGTTTTTGGCTGAGCGTCTCCGTGCCGAAACACTGGTGGATCGCCGCCGTGCAGCCCGCCAGCGCCGGCAAGAGCCATGAGTGAAGCACCAAGGTTTGTGAGACTCTTCATTAGCTAGGCTTTGAGGTACCACTTGGTGCTCACCGTCACCTCAGCGGCTAGGTGGTGCTCCTTCAGCGCAGCGGCAATGAGTGGATTGTCGGCAGCGCTCTTGGCCACCGCCGTTTCGTCGAGGTGGGTCTCGATGAGGCCACGACGTTCGAGGGATCCACGGAATTTCTTGTCGGCTGCTGCGGCTTCGAGTACGGCATCGCCCATGACCCGCTCGCCGGTAAAAGCTGAAAAGCGCTCGTCTGTGAGCAGCTCATCGACGAGTACACTGCGTTCATACTTCTTAGCCGTCGGTTCAAGGCCAGTGGAAGTGTACTTACGGGAGTAGCAGATGACGCCACCCACCGTCTTCTCTTCGGTGGTAGCAAAGTAGCTAAGTAGCTCATCGGTAGCCTTCTTTTGCGCTGCCTCCATGTCTTTGAGCAGCGAGCGGCGATTGAGCCACTCGGTGGCCACCGCTGTGGCCTGATCGTGGGTTAGTGTCTGTGTGTCTGACATGATGTAAGGGGGTTGATTGATTACAGAGAGGGTTGGGAGAGGCGACGCCTAGAGCGGATTGGAGAGGTATGGCTCCTCCGACTCTTGCTCCATGCGCTGCACGTGCGTGAGCGTTCTGCGCGCCGCTGCACGTGCCTTTTGCACCTCGAGCATGAGCTGTGCAGGGACAATGCTTGCGTCGTCTGGCAGGTCGTTCGAGAACTTTACCAGCAGCTCATGCAGAGCCGTGCAGTGCTCTTTGCACTTTTGGGTGAGGGCGAGGGTTTCGGGGCGCATTTGAAATGTGGTCATCGTAGTTGAGGGGTTGTGGCCGTAGCCGTTTACAGGTCGAGCGCATCGGGTCTAGCCGCTTTGCTTATTTCGTTTTTGTTTTAGTTGCATCCAGGAGTGCGTCCGGATCATCTGCGCCAGCCTTATCAGCATTCTGGTCGCGCACCACCTTGAGCAGCGCACGGTTGGGCATGAAGCGGTGCTGCCCAAACCAGGCTGTAGCCCACGGCTCGTAGGTGCTATCTCCGAGCTGTGCTACCGCAGCGAGCCGCTCAAGCTGCACGCTCCTCGGAGCGGTGACGAACAGTACACCACTGGTATGCTCAGCCATCAGTCTTAGCCGCTCGCGATCGTACTTGAGCCACAGCCTGCGCAGCCATAGCCAGTAGGCCCGACTCCGGATCAGCTGATCGCGATCGCGCGTGAGCATCCGCATCTGGTCGAGGATGCCCTCACCTACGCGGTGGCGAATCCAAAACAGATCCTCGTGCGTAGTCGCCTCGCTGATCACGTGTGCGTCGATCAGCTCCTGCCTAGTCGCATGCTCACGCGTTGCGTCGAAGTGCCAGCCAAACGCTGACTTGTGCTCGGTAGCCATCATGCTGCGTGTTTGTGGAAGCGACGACCTTGATTCATATGAGCCAGCAGCTCGCGCGTCACCTGCATCGCATCCTTGCCCGCTGGCGTCTGATTCTCGGCAAGCGTCAGCGCGTTGGTGATTTGGTTGCGCAGCGTACCCAGGTCTTTGCACTCAGTGAAGAGGTAGCCTTGAGCACCTTTATCATCGATACCATTGGCAGCGCACACCATAGCCACATCGTCGCGGCTCAGCACCGGCATCGACTGCCACCAGGCTATGCGGCGACTGAACTCGCGAAAGCCCATCGTATCGCGCTTCACCTTAGCTGCGATCTTCACCTCGAGGTGCTCGGTGCCGCCGAGAAGTATGCCGCAGTTGCCTTCGGTAGCATCGTAGATGATTTGCACCATCCGCACGATGTCGTCGGTCACTTTGCCGAAGTCATCCAGGATGATCAGGGGCTGCTCGACAGTATTAAGCTTGCTGATCACAGCCTCGATGATGGTGCGCGGCGTCACGCCCATATCTGCCTCACGTACACCGCATGCACGGGCCAGTGCCTCAGCAAAAGCCAGGCGGCTCATAAGCGCCGTGGTAAGGAGGTAGTAGGCGTTGCGGTTCACGTTGGCGTACTGCCGCAGCGCATGCGTCTTACCAGCGCCGGTATAGCCTACCAAGGCCAGCATGCGGGCACCCGCCTGCGCTTCGTCGGCCACGTTGGCCACGGTGTAGAAGCCAGTAGTGCTGCGCGTACTCCAACCTTCGAGCCCAGCCAGCGCCACCACTCGATTGAAGGTGCGCCGGCCAATGGCATGCCACTTGGCATCCTTGAAGTTGATGAGGTGAGCATCGCTGATGCCGAGCATAGCCGCAGCCGCGCGCTGCGATCCGCTTAGCTCAATCTTGCGCAGCACGTACTTCTGTACTTCCGCTGCGGTGGTTCTGTCTGTCTGTGTGAGTTGCATTTGAGGTTGGGATTCCTGTGTGTAGTGTTTGTCTGTTAGTCGTTGTCCACCGCTATTCCTTTAGCCATGCGCTCTAGCACATCGTCAGGGGCTCGGAAGGGTGAGGAGAAGTCTATTGGTGCAGCGTCGTCGGCAGTAGGCTGGTCAGCTTTCGCCAAAACCTGCTGCGGTGCCGTAGTCAAGGCTTGTTCGTATCGATCGAGCGCGATGCCACTGAGCAGCTCTTTAGTATCGGCAGTGAGTTGGTTAGCGGCGTCCTTGTGGAGTAATTCCGGGTCGGGAGTAGCCATGCCCATACCGCGCATCCGCTCGCGTGCGGCTTCGCCCTGCTCACGACCACGCTCTTGCCAGGTTTTGCGGGCACGCAGAGCTATATGTAGTCGCGCACGCTCGTCAGGTGTTAGCTCAGTGACTACCGTCTCGAAGGCGTACTTGATGCTAGCCAGCGCTACCCAGGCTCCGTCCTTGTAGAGGCCAACTGCGTTAAGGTCTTCCGGATCATACCGCACCTCGAAGCGCTCGCCGAGGTGATCCGTGCGAAACTGCTGCGACTCGATGCCTTCAGCTTGCTCTACCTCGTAGGTAAATCGCTCCTGGCCCACCTGCATGATGAGGCCTTTCGGGTTGTAGCGCAGCTGCTTTTTGCGTGGCACCCAGAAAGCATCACTAATAGCCTGATCGCTGAGCTTGCGACGGCGCGATTCGTCGAGTCCCATGTAGGCTTCCAGCCGAGTCTGCGACTTGCCGTTGGGTGTGGTGGCATTATAAAGGTCGATAAAGGCTTTAATCTGATCCGCTACTTGCTCCTCACAAGGCGTCGCGCCCGCTTTTAGGCTAGCTTTTAGCGCATCCGGATTGGCCTTGCTCTCAATGCTGGGAGCGGTGACACCCGAGCCCGAATAGTTGCGGGCGGTACTGAGGTATCGCTCTTGCCACTCAGCGAAGAAGCCCTCGACGTGCTTCGACTTACCGTTGTATGGTTGGGCTTTGATGCCTACCGTCTTTAGGGCTTTAAGCACCGCTTTTGTCTCGTGCGCATCGTTGGCCTTGGCACCATCGTAGTGCATCACGCGAGGCGATGATCCGGCGCGGCGCACGGCCTCACGAATAGCCCGTACCACGAGTGCTGAAGTCTCTGATTGGCCAAGCGCAAAGCCTACCGCACAGCCGGTGGCCACGTCTATCACCGCCACGATATACCAGGGCCGGTACAGCTTGCGGCCGTCGGCGGCATACAGCTCCACGGGCGTACCGTCGATACTCCACATAGCATCTGGCAGGCGTGGCCGGCGGCGCTTGATGACGTGCTCGCTGAGCTCGCGACTAGCGCGAGAGCCATGCCGCAGCTCACTCCACTTGTGCTTATTGACCGGCATTTTCAGTATCTGCCGACAGCGCTCGGTGGTGAGCGTCTCTAGCCCTTGTTCTTCTAGCTCGTCGTTGAGGATAGCGGCAGTACTAACCACCGTCAGCTTGGTAGCATCGGAGTAGAGATCGACTAGCCTGTCGATCACGAAGTCGCGAGCTACCTCGTCGTGCTTTTGCTTATTGAGGTTGCCCCACTTCTTGCTCACCATGGAGGCATGGCCATGGTCAGCCCACTGCTTTAGGCGCCGACGTAGCGAGCTGGTGCCCGATATCTTGAGTCCATAAAGCGCCCGCACCTGGAGGCACTTGATAGCCGCATCGTGGTAGGCAGCTTTACTAGCGAAGTGATCGCGGCCTTGCTCTGCTGAGAGAGCGCGTAGCCAGCCACAAGCTTCGCATAGCTCGGCTATCCGATCTGGAGTCAGGCGGGCCGGATGCTCCCGGAAGAAGTCGCCATCGTCGGGAGTAATGGCGTCGTTGGCCAGTGGATTGAGTAGGCCGAGGAGGGCGATTGTCTCGATATCGCCGAGGGCTTGCTGTACTCTTCGTTTTGTAGAGGTAGGGAGCTTATCGAGCTTGAAGTACTCCTCTCCGTTGAGGTCTACGGACTCCCAGCTAGTGGAAGTGCCATTCTTCACCCGTGAACGTCCTCGGCGAACTGTATTCGAGTTCACGACTGTCAGCATCAGCTTTGCTGGTATCAGCGTGCCGAACTGTTGATGGACGGTAGGAGATTGGAGCATCACTCTAAGTGTAGTTGTGGGTCTTAGAGTGCTACGCTAAAGCGCGATTGACAAGTGTAGAAGCCTCGCTAGGAGTCACAACCCCAGCTCGCTTATACTGAGATATGAGTCTCGACGTAGCGGCGATGACCTTCAAATTCATGCGGTTGCGAGCAAAAGTCCGGTAGACCGTTTCGCGGCGAACGCCCGCCAGGTCTGCTATTTCACTCTTCGTAATGCCGAACTCCTGAGCCTTTTGGGCTAGTTGCTGGACTTGCGTGCGTGTGATGCTCATCTTTGCAATTCTTGCGTTACCGGGCATGATCAGTCGCGCCCGGTCACAAACATACTCAGAGTGTAGCGTAAAACAACACTTTTAGAATATTTTTTTGATTTGAACCTTGGATTAGCCATAAGAACTAGGAGAAGATCGCTCGGTCTGCGTCAGGCTGACCTCGCGCAAGCTGCCGATGTTACACCTGCGGCTATTGGCAACATCGAAAATGGCTCTAGAAAACCTAGCATTGATGTATTCGTACGCATCGCCTCAAAGCTTCAAACCACGCCGAATGACCTCCTAGATGGCACGGATTTGTACACGGATTTTGTCCCACCCTCAACGAGACATGTACACAAATCACCCCCTCTTAGCTCAAAACGGCTAAATCCGGCTCAGCTTTCCGAGCTACTTCCGCACCTACACGTCTCCGCTTCCGCTCAGGCTGGTGAGCTAACGCCTTACTTTGAGGAAGAGTGGCGCGAGGAGTGTGAGGCGGTACGGCTGCCGGGCATCGAGGGTGAGGCCTACCTCCTCAATATAATAGGTGACAGCATGGAGCCGCTCTTTCACGAGGGCGACCTTGCCGTAGTGGTACCTAGCACAGACGACCGAGACCTTACCATGAATAGGCTCGTGGCCGCCGTCACGGGCGGTTCTGGTGTACTAATCAAGGTGTTACGGGCGCACAAGATGAGTGGCGGCGTGATTTTGGGCTCGCTCAATCCAGCCTACTCCGACATTCACCTCGACCGAGACGACACGTACAAGATGTTCCTCGTGATCGGCAAATGGACGACGCGCCTCAACCTCGATGGCATGCCGAGCCGAGAGCGCGGCGACTTCACCGAGATGCGCCAGATGATGCTCGATATGCAGGCACGTCTCTCGCAATTAGAGCGTGGTAAAGGGTGATTCAAGCATGTTTGAGGCTCATTTCACACGCGCTTGAAGTGTGCACTACTTGCTGCTTTGCTCATTTCGTGTTTTGGTGTGTGGATTGAGCTACATCGTAAGTTGTTGGGGATCAATGGTTTGGCAAGAACGCGCGAGGTGGGTGTTGATCAGTTGGTTTTTGCCCCCCTAGGGGTGCTGGGTGCTGGGTGCTGGGGGCTGGGTGCTGGGTGCTTGTGGGGATCTGAGCATTGAGAATTGTACTGCTAGGCGCGCTAAAGCACGCGTAACCTGAGTGCTAGGTCTGATCAGAATATAGGTTTTAACCCTCGCATTTACCACAGGAAAGGTATAGGTGGGGGCTGTGGAGCGGCTAGCTTTGCGCTACATCGCACCGGCTCTCGCGCTTCGGCGCAGCTATCAGCTGTTAGCAAATTATAATCACGACCCGTGTCTGGTCGGAATGCGAACTACACCCGAAGGTGGTCTCTCACGTGTGAGGGGTCACCTTTTTTATTTGTGCTGTAACCTTAGCCATATGCCCCCTCGTATGAGGATGTAAATAATCCCCAGAACCCCCCTTTCGTGTAGACCCAAACTACGCGCAGACAGTCAAGAAGCCAAGGTGCCACTGTCTCAGACCCACCGATACAAATAAGCATTTAGCCCCTGCCGCGTGTCCCGCGCAGACAAAGCTGCCTCTTCGCATGCCTAAACGCATGTGAAAAAATCTAATTCATAACCACCTGCTTCACAAGCTAATCACCCCTCACCCCATGTCAAGACTTCCACTCACCTGTTTCACCTGGCTGGCACTAACCTCGTGTCTGCTTGGACTGCAATTCGCGGCCACCGCTCAGCTGACCTGCAATATCTCAATCAGCCAAAACCCTGGGCCCAATTGCACGCTCGAAATAACACTCGATGACCTGCTTGAAGATCCACCTCAAGGCAGCGTAGACTTCACCATTGAGGTGTTTATCAACAATGGCAACGTGCTTGTTGAGACCCTAGATGTTACTGATGATCAAACTCCAATTATTATTGATGGAGTAAGTATTCTCGGTAGCACCTACACCTTTCGCGGTCGTACGCTTCTCGTGACGGCTACCGACAACAATCAGGCTGGCAACAACTGCACGGTGCAGCTGCTGGCGGGCGAGGACAATACGGCTCCAACCATTGCATGTCCTACTGCCCCGATCACGATCAATTGCTTTGATCCACTCTCGGCTATCGCTTTGCCGCTGGCAAGTGATAATTGCGATCCCACGCCGGAGGTGCGTATCATTCGCGACTTTAATGTTAGCGATTATAATTGTGGCACTGCCTCCGCAAGTGGTACAATTTTATCACGCATAGTACGAGCGTTCGACGACGATGGTAATTTCTCGGCAGAATGTGAACAATTTATTCGTGTATTGCCGCAGCCTGATGTGACCACACTGGTAGATCTCATTCCCGCGAGTATCACCTTCACTTGCGAACAGTTTGCGCGAAATCCAGGTATCACTGATCAAGCCCCGCTCAATCCTGCCATCGTCGATGTAAATGTGATACAGCCAGGCATTCAGGTTGATCCACAACTAGACACTGCCATCATAGATGCTACTGGTGCAGGCACGACACGCCCCCTTGGCGGACTTTGTGATTACATGGTGATCGTAAGCGACGACACGCTAGCTATTTGTGGGGCGCCGCTCACGCCACTGACCACCTTTAAGATTATTCGTGATTTCACAATTATGGATAATTGTAACGGTACGATGGTCACGGGCTCTCAGATTATTCAGGTCATGGATATGACGCCTCCGGTAATTAGTATTCCTTCGACCTTAACACTCAATGCCAATGCTCAAGGTGTTGGCAGTAACGGCATCTGTAGGTCTACGGGTTTATTGCCAGCCGCAAGTATTACCAGCGGAAGTTGTGCGGCTGTCGATCCTGCTTCCATCATGGTCTTTACCCCAGTAGGTGAGGCACTTCCGGTAGTTGTGGGTGGTCAGACATTTTTCCAGATTCCTGCACTCGGATTGGAGTTGGGT
This sequence comes from Saprospiraceae bacterium, assembly GCA_965213735.1. Taxonomy (GTDB): domain Bacteria; phylum Bacteroidota; class Bacteroidia; order Chitinophagales; family Saprospiraceae; genus CALDTK01. The sequence goes on along the minus strand of CBDCAB010000006.1, from coordinate 1,138,903 downwards.
GGTCCCTATACCATTACCTATACGGCGAGCAATACCTGCGGCACATCAGCCTCAGCGACGGTACAGGTGACGGTGGTCGATAATACACCTCCCATTGCAGTTTGCGATGAAATCACCAACCTCAGCTTGACGACCACTCCAAACACAGCTGTCTTTGCGGCTTCGCTAGATGATGGCTCCACAGATCAATGTGGGCAGGTATTTTTCAAGGTGCTCCGCATGGATGAACTCTTAGCGGGCAATGGCGTCACTCAAGGTCGCTCGGTAAGCTGTAATCTGGCAAATTCAGAAGAGCCAGTAGAAGGTGGCAATACGACTGCCTTTGACGATGAAGCTTTTTTCTGCTGCGATGACATAGCCACGAATAACAACATGGTTGTGGTGCGGGTATTCGATGTTGATCCGGGTAGCGGCGCGGTGATACCTGTGCGCATGAATCCTGGAGGCGATCTTTTCGGGCGCTTCAACGACTGCATGGTGGAGGTACAGGTGGAAGATAAACTTCCGCCGCTGTTGGTCCTAAATGCTCCCACCCGCAATCTACTTTGCACCGACAGGCAGGCTATCCAGAACTTCCTCGACGAGACTAACCTGACTCTTGATCCTCCTGTCTTTGTCGATGCTTGTGACTTCACCGTTTCGCTCAGTATCAGCAACACTTTAGACAAGTGCGACGAAGGGACCATTACCAGAAGTTTTGTTGCTACCGATTCTGAGGGCAATCAGAGCGTAGTGGCAAGGCAGACAATCAATGTGACCAATGTGCAGGATTACAGTATCAGCTTTCCAACTGATATTGCCCTAACTCAATGTGGCTCGCCTGCCTTTAATGATACGCTTACGCGTGCTGATATTGACAATGATGGTTGTGCACTTTTCTTCATCAATCGCCGCGATCAACGCTTCAGCGCAGGATCAGCGGGTTGCTTTAAGATTTTGCGACGCTACCGCATTACGAACTGCTGCGTCACAGATCTAGGTAACGATGATCCAGTGAATATCGAGCAGGTGACAGGCCAAAACTTTAACGGGCCGGTACTCAGCGTAGCTCCTGACGGAACGGTTCGCATTAATGGCATCGCTTATCCTGCGCTTACTGCTGCAAACAACGGTTTCTTCGAATTCACGCAAGTAATCACTGTAGCTGATAACATCCCTCCAATTGTGACTGCGGGGCCGGCAGTAGTCTGCGATCCCTTGGCACAAACCACGAGCAATGGGGTCTGCGGGCAAGCAACCACCATCACATTTAGTGCAGTGGATGCATGTTCGGCCAATGTGTCTGTGGATTTTACACTAACTGATCTAAATGTTGGTGTGCCAGGCTTGGATTCCTTTGGTGTACTGACAAACCTCGGCGGCGGCAATTTCTCGATTACGGGTAATTATCCGCTTGGCAGCTATACGCTCAACATTCAAGCTTTTGATGATTGCTCGCTAATCCCAGGTGTCCTGAGTATACCCATTACTATCTCAGATTGTACAGCTCCGACGGCCAAGGCACTTAATGGTGTCGCTGTTGATCTGATGATCACTGGGATGGTTGCATGTCCAGCGACACGCATCGACAACGGTTCATTCGATGCTTGTGGAGGTGTAACCCTCCTCATCAAGCGAGCCACCGATCCACGTTCGGCTGCTGCGCCTACTTTGCTACTCGACTGTGATGACCTCGGGCTGTTGATGGTCGACCTCATTGTGGTAGACGATGCTGGTAACGAAGACTTTGTGCGCACCTTCATTGATGTGCAGGACAACCTCAACGCCTGTTCCTCAAGCTTACTGACGGTTGCAGGTAATTTATCTACGGCCAGTGGGAATACGGTGGCTGGCGCGCGTGTGACGGCCACGGGGGGGTACTCCGGTGCATTTACGAGCGCAGCCGACGGAAACTTCAGCTTTGATGATGTGCCTGTGGCCGCAGACCTCACGCTGAATCCATCGCTGACGGCTAGCCTCAGCAATGGCGTCACCACCTTTGATGGATACCTCATTGGTCAGCATGTACTCGGGGTGCAACTACTCGACAGTCCCGAGAAAATCTTGGCGGCCGACATGGACAATTCGCAAAGCATCTCAGCCTATGACATCACGCTCATCAGGCGAGTGGTGCTCGGGCTACAGTCTAGCTTGCCCAACGGTCAGAGTTCTTGGCGCTTTGTAGATGCGAATCATGTTTTTCCGCAGCCTAGCAATCCATGGGCAGCACCTTTTCCGGAAGTGATCAGCTACAATGACCTGAGTGCTAGCATTTCTACGGCTGACTTCACGGCAATCAAGGTGGGAGATGTCAATAATACTGCTCAGGCTAACAGCCGTCAGGCACTCGCTCCACGTACTGTACGTGGTGAGTTCGCCCTTGAAGCAGCTGATGCTGTACTCGCCGCCGGTGAGACTGCAATGGTAGCCTTCTCGGCATCTGACGCTACTGCACTTGGCTACCAGCTCACTATTGAGTGGGATGCTGATGCACTTGAAGTAGTTGCTGTCAACGGCGCTGCTCACACTGAGGCTGGCTTTGGTACTCACCTGCTCGCTGATGGTAAGTTGACGCTGAGCCACGATGGTGAAATGGCCGGTGAGTTGTTCTCCCTCGAAGTACGTGCACTGCGCGACGGAGTAGCTCTTTCTGAGGTACTCGTTGCTGGATCGAGCGTGACTGCTGCTGAGGCTTATGGCCTCGACGGTGATCGTTCGGTAGCACTTCGCTTCTCGGGAGCCGATGCTGCTGCTGGCTATGCGCTGGAGCAGAACCGTCCGAACCCATTTGCGGGTACTACACGCATTGCATTCACGCTAGCTGAGGCTGGCCAGGCTGCACTGACAGTGACTGACATTGCTGGTCGTGTGGTATGGCGTACGACTGGTGAGTTTTCACAAGGGCGTACAGAAGTAGAGATCGCTGCAAGCGAGCTACCTGCTGCTGGCGTACTGAGCTACACCCTCACTGCTGGAGGATTTAGTGCTACCCGCAAGCTGGTGGTCATAGAGTAAGGAGCGGCTGCATGCTCAGCAGGGTATGCACCCGTTTTCTGCGAGCGGGCTTCTATCTACGGATGGAGGCCCGTTTTTTTTGAGCTTGTAGGATAGGCAGCTTTTTGAGGGATGTAGCATATGGCTATAACAGCCCCAAGTCATTGCAAATCAGTGCAGTGATGAGCCAAGACGCGGCTACCGCGCATTAGCCTCACCTTACTCGAGTACCAAAATATAAAATCCAGCTGTCTTTGTGGCAAAGCCTTGAACAGTCCTCAACAGCAACACATCCGACTCACGCTCGAGCTGATCAACCATTTCTTGATTGGACTCGTAGCCTAATAATTTCTGATCAATAATGATGCGTTCTTCGCAGCCAGGGCGGGTGATGCCATCAGCCCTAATTGCATCCGATTCTGTGCGGCCCTTATCACTTCTAGTACTAAGAAATTCTACAGTGTGTCGTCCCGGTATGGTGAACACTAATCGACCTCCGGCTTCCCATCCTTGATCTGTAGAGTCACCTTGTATATCTGCGCCATTCCACCCAATATTCCATTCACCATCACCTGGAATAAAGTTTTCGTTATGAAAAGCAAGCGTCCGTCCGGTGTTAAAATTTGAAGTATTACTTATGGAATCTCGCTGCCCTTTGGGCGCACGAGTAGCGAAGACAGTAACGTCATTGGAGTTGGGGAGATCGGTATCTCGAATATCGAAAGTTTCACCATTTGCTGATGAGGCATTAACCCATGGCATGTGAATATTGAAGGAGATGGTGTCACCGACATACATCGTATCGCTCACTCCGCGAACTGTCACCTCACGATACACGTAATGGGTATCCCCTACGCAGGTCGTTCCCAGGAAGTCGCACGCCATTAATGTGACGCTGACAGTTATGCTCAGCAGCCGGCAAAGACATTGGATCTTACAATTACCAGCCATAGGTCGCGTATGTGGAGGTGAAGTTAGCCACAGTCTGCCCTGGTGGCAGAAATGCTGCTTTATTCTGTTGCGGATGTTAGTTAGGCTGGGACGGATTCCAGCGGTAGTCATTGCAGTGTTTAGCCTGCCATTGTTAGATTTCCTACAACATCGTTTTGAGCTAAAAGTGGTAAGCGCGCCATGACTTCCGAAGTTGGGTAGCATTTCATCCTGACTGCAGCCGGAACGAAGCCTTCCAGACTTTCTCTAAGTTAATGCAAATCAGTGCATTGATGAGCCAAGACGCGGGCTACCGCGCATTAGCCTCACCTTATTCGAGTACCAAAATATAAAACCCAGCTGTCTTTGTGGCAAAGCCTACCGTAGAGGTGCGAAGTAACACATCCGACTCACGCTCGAGCTGATCAACCATTTCTTGATTGGACTCGTAGCCTAATAATTTCTGATCAATAATGATGCGTTCTTCGCAGCCAGGGCGGGTGATGCCATCAGCCCTAATTGCATCCGATTCTGTGCGGCCCTTATCACTTCTAGTACTAAGAAATTCTACAGTGTGTCGTCCCGGTATGGTGAACACTAATCGACCTCCGGCTTCCCATCCTTGATCTGTAGAGTCACCTTGTATATCTGCGCCATTCCACCCAATATTCCATTCACCATCACCTGGAATAAAGTTTTCGTTATGAAAAGCAAGCGTCCGTCCGGTGTTAAAATTTGAAGTATTACTTATGGAATCTCGCTGCCCTTTGGGCGCACGAGTAGCGAAGACAGTAACGTCATTGGAGTTGGGGAGATCGGTATCTCGAATATCGAAAGTTTCACCATTTGCTGATGAGGCATTAACCCATGGCATGTGAATATTGAAGGAGATGGTGTCACCGACATACATCGTATCGCTCACTCCGCGAACTGTCACCTCACGATACACGTAATGGGTATCCCCGACGCAGGTCGTTCCCAGGAAGTCGCACGCCATTAATGTGACGCTGACAGTTATGCTCAGCAGCCGGCAAAGACATTGGATCTTACAATTACCAGCCATAGGTCGCGTATGTGGAGGTGAAGTTAGCCACAGTCTGCCCTGGAGGCAGGAATGCTGCATTTATTCTGTTGCGGACGTTAGTTGGGCTGGGACGGATTCCAGCGGTAGTCATTGCAGCATAGTAGCCTGCCATCGCTAAATTTCCTACTATATCGTCTTGAGCTAAAATTGGTGAACGCACCATCCCTTCCCAAGTTGGGCTGGCATCATCCTCAAGATCTAGAGGGAGGCCTTGAGGTATCCAATTTTGGCCAGGAACACCAACCGCAGAAGGAATAAATCCTTCTAAACCGATTTCATTATCACTGGTGCCTGCATACCAGCGATCTCCATAAAAGACACCATGAGAAGCCGCCCCAAAATATTCTGCCCACGACTCTATGGTCGCGGTCCATCCCGCACCTGCTGTAGTACCGTTCCCGTAGGGTACCTCCCATCTCGGGTCATTTGGTTGTAGCTGGCTCTGGGTCCATATTGCAATCGTTGTATTCACATTGGCATTCCAATCTTGAGATGTTACGCCACGCCAATGTACAGCATGTCCGAGTTCGTGCATATAAACGTCGGTTGACAAGCTCCCGGAACGGGCAGGGGATTCGTTGCCATAGTTTTGCCATACATCGGGAATTAAGCGCTCAGCAGCTACAAAGACGCCACAGCTCGTCACTCCAGCTGCTGGAGTCAAGAAGGCAACCGCAGCAGCACATCCTGTAAACACAATTGCCACACTAGTTCCAGAAGATTTAAACATTGGAGCTGCCCCAGCACCATCATCATTATTGCTCATCACGACCCGGAGACCATTAGGCGTTAGAGGAACACCTTCTGCAACTGAGCGGTCGCGCCCTCGCTCTACTCCGTTAAGAAAGTGCGAGGCGTAGTACCAGACTTGAGATCGAGATTCGCGGTCGCCAATGTTTGTCATGACTATATGTGTATCATGTAACCTGGCTTGTCGCTCTACCCTCCAACGACCCAAGTAACGGTCTACTCCAATACGATATATAGAACCAGTACCTGGTGTCCATCCGTGAATCGTTACATTCCGATTCTTCCATTTGGTCCAGACGTGGATCCTGGAATTCTCTCTCCAACTGTTGTCTACTGCAAAGCAGCCCCTTTCATCTGTATGATCGGAATCAAATGTATACCATCCATTCCAGATGATAATATCGAGCCCTTCAACTGGTGCAACTTCTCGATTTCCTACTCCGGGTACGTTTACATTCAAGCTGCCGACAAAGTCGTCGTCCTCCACATGCACGCATCCGGAGACTGTTCTGAAATTTGTGCCAACGCGACAGCCACAATCGTTAAAAGTGGGGGCGGGAGGAGGTGGGGGTGTACCGCTACAAACCGGCTCAGGTCGTCCATCATATAAGCAGTCGGGATAGAATTGGCAGCACTCGTTGCACTCAAAGTTAAACTCTTCTTCTTGACAGCCTCCTACACATTCTGGATAGTTGGCACAACAGGGCCAGCAGCCATTAGCTGTAGAAGTTTGATCGGTGGTGCCTCCATCTCGTACTTCACCCACCTGTGCAAATGCTCTATCGGTGAGGGTACTTTCAGTTGGTGAAGGGAGAAACAGATCAGCGAGTACAGTATAGGAGAACTCAGCAGGTATAGGCGTACCAAACTCTAGGACTCCCCACCTTTTTGGAATTTCCGTGTCAGCAGCATCAGTGCCGGGCTGAGAGTAATACTGACCGATATGGATGACCTCATACCGCAAATCGAAGTCAAAGACAGTAAAGCTGTCAACTAAAGCCCCAAGTTCCTGCCAGGTTTGAGGGGTGAACTCAATGTAGTGGTGAGTTATAGGAAGATCTGGAGCATCGGTGTCAAAGAGGTACCTATACGCATCAGACATATTTGCAACGGTATAGGGATTTGCGCGCAATCTACCTAGTTGAGTTAGGCTATCCGCAAGCTCTTCAGCCTCCGATGGCAGAACCCAGTTTATCCCATCGATGGTTCGAGGAGCAACGACATGCGTACTTGCTAACTCTGGGTCTAGCAAAGGTTCTTTCGCGCACTGAATGAGTGCCAAACTCGCCACGATGCCGACCAGCAGTAGCTGGCGAGAAACAGTTTTGAACAACGCCATGAGCCAAAATTTTATCAAATCTACACGTACGCATGCACAGATTTCTTGAGGGACAAAAAAAACTTCCTCATTAACAAATCCCCTGGAGCTCGGGCCTAAAACCACGACAAACAGCCTCTCAACCGCCTCCACCAAAATTTCCCATATTTGACCTGCTCAAATCCTCACCGCATCAAAAGCTCCTTGCTCCCCTTACTCCTCATTGTGCTCGTAGTCGCGCTTGCTAGTGGCTGCCTGAGCGTGGATGTGGGTTTTAGCGAAAGCGATAAGCCTCGCTACGCACTGCCACTGCTGCAAACCGAATTCACCCTGCGCGATGCCCTCGATGGATTTGATTTTGTGGGTACGCTACGCGATGAGGATGGACTGCGACTCGTGCGCCGCGATACCATCTTTGACCGGCCGCTCGTAGAGGCGATACAATTTGATGATATTGGTGCGCCACTTCCCGATACGGTAAATTCCGTACCGTTGAGCATGCTGGGCGTCAACCTGCCACTCACCGAAATTGGCCTTGCCACAGGAAGATTTAATTATGCCTTTTCATCCAACTCGAATGAGCCACTGGAAGTCGAGCTGCAGTTTATAAATATTAGCACCAGTACCCAAGATACCCTCACCGTTATCGAGATGCTCGCTCCGGGTGGCGAGGCAACTGGCTTCACCAACCTCAGTGGTGGCGTCATTCGCCTCGATGCGGCAGGTACGCTACAGGTCAACTACACCGCTCGTACGCCGAGTGGTGCACCGCGGGTGCTGCAACTTGCGCTTATTTCTTTGGATCGTATAAATGTCTCTTACGCCGTAGGCACATTGGATAATTTTCCGTACGACCTTGGTTCTAAAGTCATAGAAACACTTTACTTACGCACCTTTCTTCCTAATACTGCCAGTGTAAGAGATGCTTCTGTGACTGTACAAGTTACCAGTACCGCTCCACTGCCTATACGTCTAGATATTAGGGAATCTTATGCAGTGCTACGCGACGGCAGTCGAATAGATTTCGCAACTCCACTGACGACGGGCGTCCTCCTTGATATTCCCGCTCAAAGTGGTGATACAGCCGTAACGGACATTGTGTTGGACGAGACCAATAGCGGTCTGCTCGATGCGGTGCGTCAATTTCCAGATTCCCTTGTCTTTGTTACCACTGCAGTAAGTAATCCTGATGGAGAAAACGTTATGTATACAGTGCTGCAAGAAGATAAAATTGTGGGCGTCTTTCTCTTTGATATTCCTCTTGCAGTTGATTTTGATGGATTTCAAGTCGAAGAAGATTTTTCTTTCGGAGAGCTAGAAGAAATTGAGGGGCTAAGTGATGTTGAGCTTACCCTCAGCAGTGAAAATTTGATCGGTCTCAATGGCGCAGCTCAAATTTACCTTTTAGGTGATTCTACTGAAGTAGTGGATAGTTTGTTTAATATGCCGCGCATCTTAGTGAGCGCTGCGGAGCTCGACGCTGAGGGTAATTCTCTGGCACCAGGCCTTGATGAGGTCACTATAGCTATCGACGATGCGCAGCTCGATAAGATTCGCAGCAATCCAGCCGCTCGCATACGCCTGTTACTCGATACACCTGCTGGTGATGAGGTTTATGCGAGACTCGATTTTGAGCAGTCACTCGCGCTCCAGGTCGGTATCACTTTTACAACCAGCGACCAATGAGAGGAGTGCTCCTGACCGTAGTCATTGCCTGTGCTGCACATGCCTCCGCGCAATTCGATTTGCAACGTAGTCTTAGCTACGGATTCGACGCACTGCTGGCTAATCCTGCTTTGCTGCAAGACCATGATTGGACCATTCGTACCGGTGCGATAGGAAGGTCGCTACATTCCGCTTATGCTGCCGATGCGGTGGGCGAACGCAGTGGCAACGAACTGCGCCTTTCCCCCGCCTTGGTGAAAGAAAACGTGAGGGACGGCAGCCAAATTTTCGTCACTTCAGATGTGCAAACCTTGGGTCTCAACCGTCGCTATGCACGCAAGCAAATGGGCTTTCATCACGCCATCCGCAGTGAGGGCCAGTTCGATGCACCGGCTGGTCTGTTGCGTCTCGCAGGTGCAGGTAATGCAAATTTACTAGGAGAATCATTACAGGTTTTGCCGCAAGGTGATGGTTTTGTTTATCACGAACTGGGTATTCATTATGCTCAAGCTGCCGGAAATAAAGTGGTCATTGGCGGTCGGATAAAAGTTTTGGGTGGGGTCGCCGGGGTAACTGTCGGTGGTCAGCGAGCAGAATTTCGTACAGCCCCCGCTACTTTTGAGACGAGTTACGACCTCGATATAGAGCTTGACGCAGCAGGAGTAGACTTTGATTTAAATGAAGATAATTTTTCGACTGATGTCGATATCTGGCAACCTACCGCAGGCTTTGGGGCGGCTTTAGATTTAGGTATTGTGATTCGCCCAGTGCGCAAAATAGAAGTTTCTCTGGCGGCAACAGATTTAGGTGCAATCCGCTGGCACGACCGAGCCAAACGCCATTCGGCAATGGGTATGGGCAGCTTTCAGGGCATCGTCGGCAATGTCTTCGCCGATGATTTTGCATTTGGATTGGATAGTGTATTGACTGATTTAGAGGAAACGGCCCAGCTGCGTAGTAGAGACAGAGACTTTACCTCTCAGCTTTCGCCAAAACTCAACTCGCATATCCGTTATCGACTTGCAGATGCTACTGATTTAACGTTTAGCTTAAATGCCTATAATCGACTCGAGTGGAGTTTTGCTGCCGCAGCAGGAATAGGTCAAAACTTTGGAGACTTTCTACATGTAGGTGGAATAGTGGGTTTTAGCGAAAGCGAAACTATTGTTGGTCTGCGGGCAAGCCTCATGCTGGCGGGGATTAAACTTTATGCTGCTTGCGATAATGCTGCGATTCTTTATGCCTTTGAAAAACAGCGTGCGCTTCACTACCAACTCGGACTGTCCGTCAACTTGCGTCGTATTGAGGGAACGGGTACGCGTCTCGGCTGGTTTGATGATGAGCCGAGTGGCGGGCGGACCACCCCCGATAACTACCTCTAAAGCTCCCGTATCCGCTACTCCACAAAGACCTGAGACGGTTTGGCCTAATTCTTTCATAGTAGTGCAACGGACGCATATCACTTGCCTCCGCTGAACAAACACTCCTATGAAATCACTCAACTGCTGCCTCGTGGCGGCGGGGGTGAGCGTGGCCCTACTTAGCGCCTGCTCCGACCCCATCAACGACGTCAAGTTTGAAAATTGGGAACCTGAAGTAGCTGCGCCGCTGCTCGATACCCGCTTTAGCCTGCGCGATGTGCTGGCCTCCACAAACTTTGCAAATTACCTCACTGAGGATGCCAATTCGGCCCTGCGCCTGCGGGTAGAGCAACAACTCTTTGACTTTGCGCCCGCAAACTCGCTGAAGATTCCAACCCTCACGGTGCCTCTACTCGACACCGTCACTAGCTATTCTCTCGCGGAAGCTGATGATTTTGGGCTGCAACGCATCGACCTTAGTGCTGGTGACCTCGTCTTCACTTTTTACAACAACCACAGCGAGGAGGCAACAATTACACTGACGGCGGCCAATTTTACCCTTGCGGAAAAACCCCTCGTGCACACCTTCAGCGTGCCTGCTGGTGAAACCTTAAAGGATTCAGTTGCTGCCCATGGATACAAATTTGCTGTTGGCGACGATCAACTGCTCGATATACGCTATACCGCCAAGCTAGCGAGTGGAGCTGACGTAGCCCTGGCTCTAGGAGCCCTTTCGCTGCGGCGAGCAGAATTTAGCTATGCAGAAGGCAGCCTCGATATGCTCGAGTTTGATCTCGGAGCTGATTCTCTTGGACTAAATTTTCTCGAAGTTTTCGAGCCGGGTCAAGTTGCTCTTATCGATCCGGTAGCAACCCTTACAGTAGAAAATGAAGTCGGCGCTCCCTTTCAACTGTCTACCACGACAGCCTTTGCTACCACAAGAGAGGGTGATAAAATAGAATTTTCGAGCGGACTTAACCACGGCTTTCTGTTTGAATACCCGTCGCTACAGGAAGGTAAAGTTTCGAAAACTTCGGAAATAATTCTTGACCGCGAGACGAGTAATCTTGTCGACATACTCAATGTCTTTCCCTCTGCACTCGAGCTGGGACTGCAGGGGCGTGTCAATCCTGATAGCCTTACCGAACGCTTTTTCATTCATCGCGATGCTCGCGTTAAAGGCAATTTCGAATTGGATATGCCGCTCGCAGTGCGCTTTGATAATTTTGCGCTCGATGCAGCCTTTGTCTTCGATGCGAGCAGTTTTGATCAGGCAGAAAGTGCCGCTTTCCGCTTGCTGATTAACAATGATTTCGGTTTAGAAGCAGCGACGCAAGTCTATTTCTATGATGCAAACGAAGCATTAATAGATAGTCTGTTTGCAGAGCCCACTGTTGTGCTGGCCGCTGCGGAGATTGATGAGTTTGGCGCTACCACTGCCTCTGTGCAGCAACTCACCGAAGTTGAGGTAGATAAAGCAGCTATTACACAATTGGCTGCCACGCGCTCGGCAGTTGTGCGGGTATTCCTGTCGAGTCCTGAAGGAGGATCACAGACCACGCGACTCTACAATGACAACGAACTCGGGGTGCAGCTCGGCGTGCGCATTACCACCACACCTTTTTAACCAAATACTATGAACACTAAACAACAATTCATTGGCATTGCGATCGCCAGCTTAACCGCCGCCTCGGCCTCTGCACAGTTCGATGTCCAATTGCCATTGCAATACGGTTGGCAACAGACGGTGGCCAATCCAGCCGCACTGCAAGATCACAAGTTCACCATTGGCTTACCTTCCGTCGGCGCTGGCTTTTTCACGCCAATCGCAGTCAATGACATGGGCCATGTCGATAATGGCACCCTCTACATTGATCCCGATCAATTCATCAATCGCCTCAACGATAGAGGCAACGACCAGCGCTTTGCTCTCAATGCAGAAACTGTGGCATTCAATTACCGCCACCGAGGTTGGCAGGTGGGCCTGTCGCATGCAGTGCGCACCAGCGGCTCGATCGATCTGCCGAAGGGGCTGGTGCAGCTGGCAGCCTATGGCAACGCTCGCTTCGTGGGACAGGAGTTGCAGGTGATGCCGATCATTAACGCCACAGCCTATCAAGAATTTGCTGTTAATGGAGCATATACGTTGTGGGATAAATTTACGGTGGGAGCTCGCCTAAAATTCTTGAAAGGATCAGCGGCTCTACAAACAACAACTGCTGAAGCACGCATCTTTACTGACCCAGATTTTTATGCGAGCACCGTTGCAACGAATATAACGGTGAGTACAGCAGGCTTTCCGGTCACCTTTACCGACGAGGGAGTAGATTTTGGAGACCTCAATGGCTATGCAAGTGCTGGCACAGGCATGGGTGCTGACTTTGGTCTGGTGTATCGGCAGGAAGACAAGTTTGAGGTCGGATTGAGCATACGCGATATGGGAGGCATATCCTGGACGGGCGATGCGAAACAACACCGCAGTAACGGTTCCTTTAATTTTTCAGGTTATCAGGAGAATATCTTCGAAGGTGAGGAAGTGGCTTTTGATGTAGCAGGTACTATTGACAGTGTGCTTGCCGAAGTACAATTCGAATCAACTAATGCTACTTTTCGCACCACATTACCCACGACTGTCCAGGGCACCTTTCGCTACGCTGTCGCTGATCATACCACGCTCAACGCTACAGTCTACGCTGCACAAGCTGGCGGCTGGCACAGTGGCTTCGGCCTGGGTATCGGGCAGCGGGTAGGGGAGTGGCTACACCTCGGTGCCCTTGCCGGTATGAAGCGCGAAGGCGGCTACTTAGCCACCAACGTGCTCTTCGACATATACGGCGCTCAGCTGTACCTCGCCGTAGACAATGTTCTCGCGCTCGCCAATGTCCAGGATGCAAATGCGGCGTACGTCCGCGCTGGCCTCAATCTAGCCTTTGTGAAGGTGAAGCCGGGTAAAGCTGTCAAAGGCTGGTACGATGTCAAGGTCGAAGGCATCAACCGCTAGTTCCTGCTCTTCTTTTTTGGATGGAGTAGGTATCCGCAGCGAAATCCACTGTAAAGTTGTGCGTGTCTACTCGCCATGAGAGCTGGGAAGAGGCTTTGGCGACTGCATCGGCAGGAGAGATGAGCCACTCGTGGTCTTGCCAGTCAAGCTCGTTCAGTGCTTCACGCTGGCGATCCAGGTCTGCTATTTGCTGCCACAGCTCGCGGTTGCTTCCCCAGCGGTAGCGACCGTGAGTAGCCTTGGGACCTTCGCGGTACTGAAAGACGAATAGCTTGGAGTAATACTCATTTGCGAAGGGAGCGCGATGCAGGTCGCGTTGCCGAAAGCCTAAACTCGAATAACTCGGCAGCCCTGGATAAAAGCTTGCAAAAAAGTAGCGTGCTATGCTCCCGAAGTTATAGTTAGCATCAAAGCGTGGGTCATCTTTATCCGCCGAAAATAGTGTAAAGGATGGGGCAAATTGATGATTTTCAGCCAACTCTACGTACTCGGCGAGCAGTGACATAAATTCAGAAGTATTGGGGCAATAGTTCTGCAGGTTGCCAAGGGCTACATCAGCTTCACTGAGATCGAGATGATCAGCTTCTGATCCGTAAGTCATATAATTATCGGCTGTAAGAAAACTCTCTGCAAAGTAGGCGAAGTGCGGGTAGGGTTTAGCACAAGCATGCTTGACGTACTGTAATAGGTCATAATGCTTATCCGCATGTGCTGGCACTCCATCTGCACGCATTTGCACATGCGACATATCGCCGCGCATAAAGTCAAAACCAAATTGCGTCACCACCTCTTGGTAATGATTCGCCACATACTCCCAAACCTGTGGCCGGGGCTTGTTGGAGTCAATTTGCCAATCCTTATTATCATCAAGTCTATCCCATAATTTATACCTCGTCAGCGGACCGAATACGCGTGACATTGCTTGAGGAGCTACAAAGCGAAACTCCCGCCAACGACGCCCTTGCTCATCAGTAGTGACTGCCTCCTCACGCGGGTCGAGCTCCAATCCCCGATAAGGCGGAGCCATGGTAGCAGGAAGGGTTTCGTAGCCACGGCTGTAGAGGTAAGAGATGAGCTGGTCACGTCGCTGATTTCGTTCCCAAGCCATGCCGTCGCCAAATAACTTATTGCGAATCTCCTGTTCAGAATTTGCAAAGAACTTCCGTGCGTCTAGCGCATCCGATCGTCCACTATTCCAGGAGTATATAGCTTCTTCTACTTCAAAATGTAGGTCGGAGCGCTGGTCGAGAAGTTGCGTATCATTACGTTTAATCCACTCAAACAACCAGGGATTACACAGCACAATTTCAGCATAGCGATCGGTGTGAGGAATAACATCTAATCCAACAGTTTTTCCTAGGCTGTGGCAGATATTTACGAATGCGCGGAGTTGGTCGTTAACGTGGCGCATGCTCGGCGCGATACGAGCCCAAGTGGGGTCAAAAAATTCTTGGTTGATTTCCCACGATACCATGCCGTACAAGCTGCCGACAACTCCTGGTTCGAAGATGGGCAGCAGGTGAACGCTCTCGATGTGGGGCGGCAAAGTGAGCACGAATTTCAAGGCTCCCAATAGACCTGCGGTAGTACGCAAGTTGATGCCTACACAGTTGCTACGCTTGAGCCAGCTGCCGTTCTGCTCACGGTGTACGGGGCTTGCCACCTGTTCGTGTGCCCGGCGCGCTTTCGCCAAAACCGGACCTAAGCGCCGGTTTAAGGCGTCGAGTATTTCGCGCGCATCGAGCAACTGTGCATCAGCCGGCATGCAATCCTTCAGGTGGCTGGTGCTGCCTTCGCCGAATCGGCGCAAGCTCGCTCGTGCCGCATGTAGTTGTGAGGAGGCAGCCATACGTTTAAGCTACTTCGACGATGAGCTTATTCTTCTTACCGTTTTCGATCATGATGTAGCGGTTGTAGAGTAAATCCTCTTCAGTAAGAACTGCTTCGAGGTTGGAAACTTTAACCTTGTTAATGCTAACGGCATTACTTGCAATAGCGCGTTTTGCTTCTGTTTTGCTGTCTACAAGATTGGTATGCTCGCTCAGTACATCAATTACTTGAAGAATACCTTCTGCGAGAAGATTACGATCTAAACTAGCACTCGGTACTTCTCGTGCAATTAAAGCCAAGGCTCCAGGTTTAAGTGCCCTCAGCTGATCGGCGGAAGCTTTGCGATTGAAAAGTAATTGGCTCACGGCCTCTGCATTTTCGTATGCTTCCTCGCCGTGGATGCGAGTGGTGAGTTCCGAGGCGAGTTGCTCCTTCGCCAGACGCGGATCGGTGTCCGCAGTGGTCAATAGAGAATCTAATGCCTCACGATCACGCAGAGAGAACGTGCGGATGTAGCGGCTCAAGTCACGGTCGTCTGAATTGATCCAGAACTGGTAAAATTCGTACGGGCTCGTCCGCTCAGGATCGAGCCAAATATTGCCAGCTTCACTTTTACCAAACTTCCTACCATCAGCTTTGGTGAGCAGCGGCACGGTGAGACCATAGGCTTTGCCACCGAGGTTGCGGCGCACGAATTCTGTACCAGCCGTAATATTGCCCCACTGGTCAGAACCACCCATTTGCAGCGTACAGTTATACTTTTTGTGTAGACACTCAAAGTCATAGCCCTGAAGGAGTTGATAAGAAAATTCAGTAAAGCTCATACCTGTCTCTAGTCGACTTTTAACTGAGTCTTTCGACATCATGTAATTAATGGTTAGCGTCTTTCCCACATTGCGTAAAAAATCAATTGCCGACAGCTCTTCATAGAATTCAAAGTTGTCGACAAAGAGCACATCTTTAAGTCCGGGTGCAGGTGCGAGCAGTTGTCGTGCCTGTGCTTTTTGTGCGGCGAGATTGGCTTCAATTTCTGCGGCTGGTTTTAGTTCCCGCTCCTTGTCCTTGCCGCTGGGGTCACCGATGCGTCCGGTAGCACCTCCGAACAGCATGATCGGCTGATGGCCACTCAACTGAAAGAGTTTGAGGAGCATAATGGGCACGTAGTTGCCTATGGTAAGGCTTGGTGCTGTAGGGTCGAAGCCGATGTAGCCCACCACTGGCTTGTGCTGACTCAGGTGCTCCTCCAGCTCCGGCGTGAAGTCTTGAAGTAGGTCGCGATGGCGGAGTTCGGCAATAAAATCCATGGTGCGAATGTAGAGTCTTGGGCTGCCAATGTCTGGTGGCACTATCCCGAATTACCTTCCGCCTTCTGTGTCTGTAGCTACGCTCATAGCCCAACGCCTTTCTGCCCGCAGTTCGGGTCAGTTGGCTTCGCTCATCATCAAGCTCGCCATCGTCAGCACCGCGCTGTGTGTGGCGGTGATGATTGTGGCCACTGCCATGTTGCGGGGCTTCAAGTATGAGATCAGCGATAAGGTTTTTGGCTTTTGGGGGCACGTGCATGTAGCCGCCACGCAGAGCGGTGATGGTTTATTTGAGGCTATACCATTCTCGCGAAACGAGCCTTGGATAGACTCCTTGCGCCAACTTAACGGGCCGGTGCAGTATCCGCTAGGTTATGCAGAAATGGGTTTTGGCGAAAGCTCGAAAGGCGGCGTTAAGCACGTGCAGACTTACATTGTGAAGCCGGGCGTCATCCAAACCAAAGACGAAATCGAAGGCATCCTGCTCAAGGGTGCTGGTGCCGATTTCGATTGGAGCTTTTTCGCCGAGAACTTGCGGGCCGGGCAGCTGCCTGACCTCACCGATACAATGGCTTCGCGGCTGGTGGTGTTAAGCGAACAAACTGCGGCACGTGTTAATCTCGAGGTGGGCGACCCATTCTTGGTGCATTTTCCGGAGGGACGCCAAATGCGAAAGAAACGCTTTGAAGTTGGTGGACTTTACCGTACAGGTTTGGAGGAATACGATACGCAGTTTGCGCTTGTGGATCAGCGGCTGTTGCAGGATTTGCTGGGTTGGCAGGAAGATCAAATTAGTGGTGTAGAGTTAATTCTTGAAAATGTAGAGGATGCTGAGGGCTTGGCTGCGTATACATTTTATGAAGTTGTTCCCTCAGAATTTTATGCGGAGAGTGTGCGCGAGCGGTTCCCGAGCATCTTCGAATGGCTCAATCTGCAGAATGCCAATGAAGCTGTGATTATTGGCTTAATGCTGGGTGTCTGCCTCGTCAATATGATTACAGCCCTTCTCATTCTAATTTTGGAGCGCACTAATATGGTGGGAGTGCTGCGGACCTTGGGTATGGCAGGTCGAGATTTACGGGCGATATTTTTGCGTTTTGGTGGACGGATACTCTTGCGCGGTTTGCTGTGGGGCAATGTGGTGGGATTAGGCCTATGTTTTTTACAGAAGTATACAGGATTGCTTCGGCTCTCAGAAGAAAATTATTACTTAAGTACTGCCCCGATAAAAATCAATTGGGTGCTGCTGGTGGCGCTCAATGTGGGTACGTTTGCAGTAGTGATGCTGCTGTTGTTGATTCCAGCTCAGTTGGTGACACGTATTGATCCAGTCAAAACTATTCGCTTTGACTGACGAGGAGTTGCGTATTGTCAGGCGCTTTCGCAGGAGCATGCAGCAAGAACTCAAAGAGCGGCGGCCCATATCAGTGGTCGAGATCAGTGCGGTGGTGCTGTTGGCAGCGACCTTATCGACAACATTTCAGAACGTGCCGAGTGGGCAGGGGCCGCTGGTGCGACTCGGATTCTGGCTGATCACCTTAGCTGTTGCCCTGGGCTGCATCAAACTCGGAGCCGCTCAATTGCGCGCTCGCGCCCAGCCATTTGATCATACGCTGGTACTCGAGCCAGCTGGAGTGACATTGACAGACAATTTGCGACGCCGCACAAGCCACTTTGCTTGGTCGCAGGTGGAGCGGGTATCGATTACACCTGCGCACTTCGAGCTACGGATTCGCGGCAGTGAGGCGGGCGAAGTGTATCTGCTCAACCGACGCAAGTTGAGCGAGCAGGAGAGTGCTTTTGTCGCGAAAAAGTTGCTCGAGTGGTGAGGCGGCGGCACCTGCTGCGCATGATGTCAAAGCGGTGGCTGCGTACTTATCCGCTTCGGCTGCGCGAGTTGCTGTGGTGGAAGAAGTATCAACCACATTGGCATGCTGAGTATGAAGATGGTCACGCCTCCAAGCGTGCGCTCGCTTTGGAAACTTCGATACGCATAGCGGAATTGCTGGGCATTGGGCTGGTTTACGCTGTGCTGGAATGTCTGCTTGCAAGTAGTCGCTACCGCAGTTTAAGTGAGGAGGAGTCAGCTTTCGCCAAAACCTACTTCAGTCCTGCCCATCTCGAAAATGTCTGGATAGATGAAGGAGCTGCCTGGATCGCCAAGCCGCTGCGCATCGCCTACGTATCGGGCACGGTGATCAAGTGTTGGGGTAAACCTTCGCTTCCATTGCTCGTGCATGAGCTGGTTCACGTTCAGCAATATCGGCGCTGGGGTTGGGCCTATGTAGCCAAAGCCCTAAGCGCCCAGTGGTTTGGTGCAGGCTATTACTACACTGCTCGTAGTGGGGCTGCCCTTAATGCCGAACAAGAAGCTGCACGCCTGGAGGATAGGGCGCGCCTAGATTTAGGTTTGGCACCAAGATGGCTGCGGTGAGGTATGCAGGTAGGGCTATGTTTGCTGCTGATTAAGATGCGTCTGGTATGATCCGCTACTTCACAAAAGAACACGGTAGGGTAGAGGAGCTCGACGCGGCTCGGCCTGGCTGTTGGGCGCACATTGGTCCACCTTTTCTCGAGGGCGAATTTGCTGCCTTCGCACGGTCGCACAACATCCCGCTCGACTTCTTGGCCGACTCGATAGATATCGATGAGCGTAGCCGTTTCGAACGCGAGGAGGAAGTACGCCTCATCGTCATCAACACCCCTGTAGAAAACATCTCGCTGCTCGAGGACAATGACGCCATTTATGTCACTGCGCCAATCGGCATTATAATTACGCCAGAGATAACGGTCACGATTACTTCCGCGGCTGAGACAATCCTTCAGCTGTTTGTAGATCAGCGTATTCGCACGTTTGATCCCAAGGATGATGCGGGCTTTGTGCTACAGATATTCGAGCAGAACGTGTATCGATTTACGAGTTTTTTGCGTCAGCTCAATAAACGCCGCAACCTGATCGAGCGAGAATTGTACGACTCGAGCCGCAATCGGGAGTTGCGACAGCTGCTGGCTATTGAGAAATCACTGGTCTTTTTCGTCAACTCCCTCTCTACCAACGAGCTACTCAAGATGAAACTCAAGCGGGTGGATTTTCTCGGTATTCGGGATCGCGAAGATAAAGCCGATTTGTTTGAGGATATTATCATTGATAATTCACAAGCACTAGAAATGAGCAATGTCTACACCAATATTCTCGGCGGCACGATGGATGCATATTCTTCTATTATTTCTAACAACCTCAATGTCGTCATTCAGCGGCTCACATTTATCACCATTGTCCTTACAGTACCTACCTTGGTGGCGAGTTTATTTGGGATGAACGTCCCGCTTCCGATGAGCGATAAGTCCTGGGCCTTTGCATTTATTCTGGGACTTTCGGTTGTGTTGTCGCTGTTGTTTGTGTTCTACTTTCGGCGCAAGCGGTTGTTGTGAGGTGGGGAGGTGGGTGCTGATAGGACATAGTATCGCAAGGGTCGCAAAGGGAAAATGCAAGGGTCGCAATGGGTGGTGGGCTTACCTCATTGCTGTGGTCAGGCTGAACGTTGGGTACCTGTACATCACTGCATCCTGAGAACCTTGATGCCGTGCAGCCCCAGCATATGCTTGCTGCCTTCGGACTGCAACACGATGTGCGCTAAAGCACGCTTAGTTAAGGCTCTGGGAGCCGGGTGCTAGGTGCTAGGTCTGAGCTTTTCTGCTTCGGCTGACGGGTTCCCCCCAGGACGTACGCATCAAAGCATACGCTGATAGTCAAAGAGTTTCGTGTAACGCCAGAACAGCCACCCCAAGGCGGCAGCCAAACAAAAATGCCCGAGGCTCCTCTATTACCGGGGGCAGCCTATGACTATACCTGAACCGTCGCTTCTACTGACATGCATCAGGATCTGCGTATGACGAGGATCTATCTACATATTTGCTTTCCGGGGAATCAACGGTTCTTTCTCCTCGCTTGAAGCCACGCGATGGCTACTCCGTGCCTCCTCCGTGCAATCTCTCCGTGTCCCTCCGTGTGAGAGGCGTCACATACACCTCAAGTTTTATACACCTGTACTAGGCAGAGAATTTCACCGACGCCGACCCGCCGGAGGCTTCTTAGCGCCGCAGGTACACGTGCCGCAGGCTTTTCCACCGCCGGAGGCTTTTACACCTGGAGGCCATTAGCCCCCAAGCCTCATCCTTACCGAAGGATTACCCCACCGCCGGAGGCTACGCGCCGCAGGCCACATACGTCCTATCTGCAGCGCCGCAGGCTCTTCCCGCCGGAGGCTCTTAGCGCCGCAGGCTGGAGTGCGCCCTCCCTGAAATCTGTAATTCCCTCAGCACCCCAACTTTACGAATACCTCATATTCACCTGCGTACAGTTTGAACACGTCCCCACAGGTTTCCCACCAGGGTTGCCAACAGTGTTGGGAAGCGCATCTTCTGCAAATGCCCTTGATAATCAGAGGCTTAGAAATATTATCCACAATTGTGGAATACGTCCGAGGCTGATTTTGTGCCTACGGACGCTTTCGCTGGTACCTTGGCACTCCGCCCGCCGAGGGCCATGAGCGCCTCACCACCGCTTCTATAAACAGAGAATCAACCTCACCGCATGAGTCGTCACGACTCGTGCAGGCCACCTCTCTGCCTTCTCCTCACGGCTTATGAGCAAATGTGCTCCGCTAAGCTTCTTCCAACCCCTCCTCTTATTCCGGGCAGCGCCCGCCAAACAACCTCATCATGAGCACTACACCAGCAGCAACAGAAAAAATCCTCCAAGACAATCCAGGCAGGTTCGTCCTGTTCCCAATCCAACATGCAGACATCTGGGATTGGTACAAAAAACAGCAAGCCTGCTTCTGGACAGCAGAAGAAATTGACCTCGGGCAAGACCTAAAAGATTGGGAAACCCTCAGCAAAGACGAGCAGTACTTCATCAAGCACGTCCTAGCCTTTTTCGCCGCAAGCGATGGCATCGTCAATGAAAACCTCGCCGAAAATTTCGTCGCAGAGGTCCAGTACACCGAAGCCAAGATGTTTTACGGCTTCCAGATCGCCATGGAAAATATCCACTCGGAGACCTACTCCTTGCTGATCGACACCTATATAAAGGACAACGCCGAGAAGGACTACCTCTTCAACGCGATCGAGACCATGCCCTGCGTCAAAGAAAAAGCTGATTGGGCTCTACGCTGGATCGACAACGGCAGCTTCGCCGAGCGCATCATCGCCTTTGCAGCTGTCGAAGGCATCTTCTTCTCGGGAAGCTTCTGCTCCATCTTCTGGCTGAAGAAGCGCGGCCTCATGCCAGGGCTCACGTTCTCCAACGAACTCATCAGCCGCGATGAAGGCATGCACTGCGATTTTGCCTGCCTGCTCTACAACGACCACATCGAGCACAAACTGCCGAAATCTACCGTCTCGCAAATCATCACCGAGGCCGTGGACATGGAAAAGGAGTTTGTCACCGAAGCACTCCCCGTCCGCCTCATCGGCATGAACGCCGAACTCATGGTCCAGTACATCGAGTGTGTAGCCGATCGCCTACTCGAATCTCTTGGCTGCGATAAGGTCTACGGCTCAGAAAACCCCTTCCCTTGGATGGACATGATTTCGCTCCAGGGCAAAACCAACTTCTTCGAAAAGCGCGTCGGCGACTACCAAAAAGCTGGAATCACCGCTGATCGCGAAAAGCAAGTCTTTTCCCTCGACGAAGACTTTTGAGCTGGATTAGGGAGGGAGCCCAATCTTCCTCCCTACACATTTTCTGCTAGTTGAATGATCTAAATTTCCTTTTCGTGACTGCACTAACTTATCGCTCGTATCTTAGGAGAATAGGCTCAATGATCTGTGTCCTGTGCACAGCATGCAGCTATACAAAGTCGCAGGATTTAAATTTTCCTTTTATGAGTGCTAACTCAATAACTGCAGCTGGAGATTACGTGTCCGCTGCTTATTTGATCGTTGCTCCTAAAGGGTCTGTCGGCACTGGCAGCTTTGTTAGTTACAATGGCGGCTTATACTTTGTATCCGCAAAGCATGTTCTTACTGCTATTGATTTTTCTGACACGTCATCGGATAATAGAGTTACGCTCGTTGGAAGCGGCCGAAAGGGGCAAGAAATTGGAAACGTGTATATGTTTGATCCTAAGACCGTCTTCTATTACCACAGTCCAGTGTATGATATTTCTGCTGTATTGGTGGGAATTGCAACGGACAATGGAATAAAGCTTTTAAAATCTATCAAACAGTTGCATCGGAGAAAAAGCAATTATTTCTGGTTTAATCCTATTGGAGTCAATAGACCACAAGACATTCCATTTGCATTGGGTTCTCCCGTTTTTACGATTGGCTATCCCAGTGAGCTACGGCCCGCAGCGACAATTTTACCTTGGGTAAACCAAGGGGTAGCAGCTGCGTTTGAGGGTACTAGAGGCTGCTATATTGTTTCTATGGCTGTATTTGGAGGCAATAGTGGTGGGCCAGTTTTTCAGCGCAACCTCTACGTCAGTCATCACGGTTTGACCTCCGGTTCAACTTCATATGTTGGGTTGGTTTCGGCATTCGTAGAAGCAGGAAAAAGGATTGTACTTGACTCATCCCATGTCCAGCTACATTATGGCAGTAGTACAAATACATATATAGCAAATAGCGGATATGCAATAATTGAATCTGTTGAGCATGTTGAACAGATGCTAGGGAAATTCTTTAAGAATCTTCCAAATGATATGCAGGAAAAAATCTCTTCTGAAGGATCTTCTAACCCCCCTTTTCTAGGACCAAAATAAGACACCCATGCAAGTAATCAAAAGAGGAGGCCGTCGCGAAGATGTGTCTTTCGACAAAATCACCGCCCGCGTTAAAAAGCTCTGCTATGGGCTGAGCAACTACGTCGACCCGGTGAGCATTTCCCAAAAGGTGATTCAAGGTCTCTACAACGGAGTCACCACCACCGAACTCGACAACCTCGCAGCCGAAACAGCCGCAACCATGGCACCCGTCCATCCGGACTACGCTATGCTCGCAGCACGTATCGCTGTGTCCAACCTGCACAAAAACACGTCGAAAGACTTCTGCGACACCATGCAGCAGTTGCACGACTACATCGATCCGAAAACAGGCGAACAGGCCGGACTCATCTCCAGCGCTACCCTCGAGGTAGTGACCAAGCACTGTGCTCAGCTCAACTCCGCAATCATCTACGATCGCGACTTCGACTTTGACTTCTTTGGGTTCAAAACCTTAGAGCGTAGCTACCTGCTGCGCATGAATGGTGAAGTCGTGGAGCGGCCCCAACACATGCTCATGCGCGTGGCGATCGGGATCCATGAAGATGACATCGAATCTGTGCTGGAGACCTATGAGTTGATGTCGCAGAAGTGGTTTATCCATGCTACCCCCACACTCTTTAACGCAGGTACACCCAAGCCGCAACTATCGAGCTGCTTCCTGCTGTCGATGACCGAAGACTCCATTCCAGGCATCTTCGACACGCTCACCCGCTGCGCCAAAATATCACAGTCGGCTGGAGGTATTGGCCTCAGCGTGCACAACGTACGGGCCACCGGCAGCTACATCAAGGGCACAGGCGGCACCTCCAACGGACTCGTTCCGATGCTGCAGGTCTTCAACGACACTGCCCGCTACGTTGACCAAGGTGGCGGTAAGCGCAAAGGCGCATTTGCCGTCTACCTGGAGCCATGGCACGCTGATATCTTTGAGTTTCTCGACCTCAAGAAAAACCACGGCAAAGAAGAGATGCGTGCACGCGACCTCTTTTACGCAATGTGGATTCCCGACCTGTTTATGCAGCGCGTGCAGGAAGGTGGTGAGTGGACACTCTTCGATCCCAATGAGGCACCGGGCTTGTTTGATGTGCACTCGGGCGAATTTGAGGCGCTCTACCACCAGTATGAGCAGGCAGGTCGAGGCCGCAAAACTGTTAAGGCTCAGGAAGTTTGGTTTGCGATCCTCGAATCTCAAATCGAAACAGGTACACCTTATATCCTCTACAAGGACACCGCCAACCGCAAGTCGAATCAGAAAAATCTCGGCACGATTCGCTCGTCCAACCTCTGCACCGAGATCATCGAGTACACCAGCCCGGATGAAGTGGCGGTGTGCAATTTGGGGTCGCTGAGCTTGCCCAAATTCGTCGATGCCGACACACGCGAATTCAACCACGAGCGCCTGCATGAGGTGACGCGCGTGCTGACGCGCAATCTCAACCGCGTGATCGATGTCAACTATTACCCCATTGAGGAAGCCCGCAATTCCAACATGCGGCACCGACCTGTTGGGCTGGGCGTGCAAGGTCTGGCAGATGCCTTCATCTTGATGGGGCTAGCCTTTGATTCACCAGAAGCTCGGCAAGTAAACCGCGACATCTTCGAGACGATCTATCATGCCGCACTTACCCAGTCGGTGGCCGAGGCCAAGGAGTATGGATCATATGAAAGTTTCGCCGGTTCGCCTGCGAGTGAAGGGGTTCTGCAATATGATCTGTGGGGTGCCACCCCTAGCGACCGCTGGGACTTTGCCGCACTTAAAGCTGATATCGCCGAGCACGGACTCCGTAATTCACTCCTCGTAGCTCCAATGCCGACTGCCTCTACCAGCCAGATTTTAGGCAACAATGAGTGCTTCGAGCCTTATACTGCCAATATTTATACCCGGCGGACCCTCTCTGGCGAGTTTGTCGTGGTGAATAAGCACCTGCTCAAAGACCTTCACCGGCTGGGCTTGTGGAACGAGAGCATGAAGCAGCGTCTCATGGCCGCCAATGGCTCAGTGCAACACATTGAAGAAATTCCTGCAGAGTTGCGTGCACGCTATAAGACCGTTTACGAGATTAGTCAGCGGGTGATCATCGATATGGCTGCCGATCGAGGTGCATTCGTTTGCCAGAGCCAGTCGATGAACCTCTTTGTGGAGGATCCGAGTTTTGGTAAGCTGTCGAGTATGCACTTCTATGCATGGAAGGCTGGACTTAAAACTGGTATGTACTACCTGCGCTCTAAAGCTGCTGTCGATCCTATCAAGTTTACGCTCGATAAGCAACACCAGCGGGTGCAAGCGGGTGGAGACGCAACTGCAATTGCTAGTATACAGCCCACGGGTTCAGTAGTGCCCCCTGCCGCATCGCCTACTTCTCCGCACGCTAACTTATCGGCTCCCGTCACCACCATTGAGGCCAAAGACCTTAGTAATCAAGCCTGTAGTCTCGACGATCCGGATTGCATCATGTGCAGTGGCTAGTACACGACTTAGCTCTCTTCCAGCTGTTTTGCGAAAGCGCTAGGAGTAATTTTAAACTCCAACTGCAAGTAGCGTCGAAAAGCGGAGTAGCTGCCAAAACCAGCCACTCTCCAAAGCTCACCAACCGGGAGCTGGGCCGAATTCGGTGCCAGCTCCCGGAGGTAGCGGATGCGCCAGTGATTGATGTACTCGCGAAAGGATACGCCTGCAAAAAAGTTAATTGTCTGGCTCAGGTACAGCTGATTGGTGCCGAGCCAACGACTGAGCGACTCCAAATCAATTTCGGACGAGAGGTAGAGGCGCTTCGACATCATTTCATGCTCCACCTGTGCGTACAGCCTGCTGCCGTCTGAGTAGCTGAGACTCGTGTGCACGTACGATGACTTCAACTGGTCTTCCGTCATCGTACTCGCTGGATGCTCAACGTCACGTGAGAAAACCGCTACGGAGATGTGGTACAAGACGCGATTGTCAGGCTCAGTCTTGACTGCATACACCTTAAAAGTAAGCTCGACAGCCCCGCCCGAAGGAGTCCTAAACTGGGCCGAGTGATAGAGGGGTTTGGCATTCAGTTTGGCCGAAGAAAGACGTAGCCGCAGGTTGTCTTCCGTGGGATCAATAAAATCATATAAGCTCTGGCCGAGCATGTCCGCCCGGTCGCAGTCGATAAGCTTGCAAAGAGCTTCATTGATGTATATGATGTGCGAGTGTTCGTCCGCAATTATGATAGGAACCATTCCGACTAGCTGCTTCGACTGGAAATGTAAATGCTCACACTGAGGGTACTGCCTGGGCTGGTATGAATGCGAGATATGTGTAACGCAAAGATAGCTAAACGCCTTGTAGATTGCATGCATAACGTGCTAGGTATCAGCCCTTTATAATGTAATTACTGTGTTAGATTCATAAATTGAATCGCCGATTAGCCACTGTTTAATTCCCAAACGTTTGCAATTTATGAATGCATACTTCGACTTTCCCCCCGCAAACTTACGTTTAGCAGCTCGGGGAAGCTTTGCTAGCTCCCAAGCAAAATCTGCATCTTTGGCCAGTGGAGCAACCTTACCATAATCTAAACTTTAGTGGCGACCTAATCGACCTGTCAACTCCACGGTTGATTTTGGTCACCAGCAGCCTTTCACCTGACGAAGTGCCACCAGATGTGTGGCTAGAAGTTCCTACTGCACCAGCTCCCGCCGCACCTCCTTCTGGCTTTTGGGGAATTCATCTAGCGCAGCAGACGCTACCTAAACGCGCTGATTTTCTGCCACACTGGGTGCGGGTGCAGGTAGCTCATCCCCAGCTCTTAGACATTGGAGCCTGGGCAGCTAATCACCACATTGCTGTGCTGCTGACGCAGGAAGTGACTGCTGAGCCAGCTGCCGAGTATGCTCAATTCTATAATGCCATTACGCGATTGCGCGATCTGGAAGTCCACGATATCGTACCCTGCCTCGCAAGCAGTCAGGACGCAGGTGTAGATCCAGCAGTACTACAGTCTTTTCAGCTGCTGAGACGACCCTTAGCTGTAGTGCTAAATGAAGCTCAAACAGGGAGTGAAGTGTCCAACATACATGCGCTTCTCGCTGCTGGCGCCAACTTGCTAT
This sequence comes from Saprospiraceae bacterium, assembly GCA_965213735.1. Lineage (GTDB taxonomy): Bacteria > Bacteroidota > Bacteroidia > Chitinophagales > Saprospiraceae > CALDTK01. Next base: position 1,111,840 of record CBDCAB010000006.1, on the reverse strand, counting down.
TCGCCAGTGGGTCAGTTTCGCTGGAAGCTTCGATCTTGGCCCTTCAACATCCCCTCTCATCACGGCCGATGATGCCGTTCGTTTAGCCTGCTTTTTCTACAATGCCGCTGGTCAAATCCAAGTACAAACCCAAGCGCCCTTTTCGCCAAACTGATGTCAACACCATCTATGCCGGCACCCTCCGCCGTAAGATTGATGTGGAGTGGGAGAGGGAGCGCCTCGAACTCGAGGACGGCGATTTTGTAGATCTCGATTGGTTGATCGAGCCCGGCAGCAAGCGCGTGGCTGTGCTCACTCACGGTCTTGAAGGACATGCCCGCCGTCCCTATATGGCTGGCATGGCCCGAGCTTATCAACGCGCGGGCTACAACGTGTGCGCCATGAATTTCCGTGGCTGCTCAGGCGAGCCCAACCGGCATCTGCGCAGCTATCATATCGGCGAGACGGGCGATTTGCGGCAAACGATTAATCATGCTCTCGCGCGCACCGGAGCCGAAATAGCTATGCTCACTGGCTACTCCCTCGGCGGCAACGTCATTCTCAAATACTTGTCCGAAGAGGCTGAGCAGGTGCATGAGGCAATCTTGGGAGCGGCCGTGTTTTCAGTACCCTTGTTTGTAGCCGACTGCAACGAGGTGATCAACAATGTGCGCAACTGGGCCTACCGGTGGGCCTTCATCACCAACATGAATAAGAAGGCGAAGGAGAAAGCTAAGCTCCATCCTGAAGCAGGTGATTTCCGGCCGGCGCGCAGTTTTGATGAGTTCGATGAGTGGTACACTGCTCCTTGGCATGGCTTTGCCAGCGCGCGGGAGTATTGGGAAACATGTAGCAGCGGCCCAGTGCTCGACCACATTCAGGTGCCCGTGCTCGTGGTGAATGCTGCCGATGATAGTTTTCTTACAGCGCCTTGCTATCCGCGAGAATTTGCCGCTACTTCCAAGCTGTTTCACCTTGAAGTTCCCGAATATGGTGGCCACTGTGGGTTTGTGGATCACAACCGCAACGGGGATTACTTCAGCGACAAACGCGCTATAGAGTTTTCGCGAAAGCTGGTGAGGGCAAAGCGTCGTAAGGCTGCAAAAGCTTAGGTGTGCCTCACGTCACCGCCGCCCGCCGCTGCGCGAGGTAGCTTGCAAATTCTTTTACCGTTTTCGTGTTGAGGCACTGTGAAGGCTGCAAGCCCCCCTTTTGCGCCGCGAGCACCCCGAATTTTATATCGTCAATGCCACCTATGGCGTGGGCATCAGGATTGATCGAAATCGGAATTTGCAGCTCCAGAGCACGTTGTAGGTGTCGCCAGTCGAGGTCGAGTCGATAAGGATTCGCATTAATCTCAATAGCAACCTGATGCTCGGCGCAGGCCTGCAGCACGGCCTCCATATCGAGTGGATAACCCGCCCGACTCAGTAGCAGCCTTCCAGTCGGATGCCCCAGCATGGTGGTGTACGGATTGGCAATTGCTTTAATCAGGCGAGCCGTGGCATCTGCTTGCGACATCCGCAACACGCTGTGGATGGAGGCGATAACACAGTCGAGGCTGGCAAGCACCTCATCGGGATAATCCAAGCTGCCATCTCGGAGTATGTCGCATTCTGTACCGGCGAAAATTTGGAATTCTGGATTGGCAGCATTTAAGGCATCAATCTCTTGCCGCTGCTCACGTAGCCGCTCGATGCTGAGTCCGTTGGCGTATCCAGCGGCCTTGCTGTGATCGGTGATCACGAGGTAGTCGTAGCCTTTTTCTTTGCACGCTTTCGCCAAAACCCCTAACTCTGTAGAGCCGTCGCTGTAAGTGCTGTGGGCATGGACGACTCCGCGGATATCCTTGAGTTCAATCAACTTATCCTCGCTAACTGGCGGGAAAGGACTTTCGACTTCGCGTTGTGGGGCAGGCACGAAGGGCATGTCAGCTTTCGCAAAAACCTCAGCGCTCGTTTCAGCACCGGAAACCTCTGCCAGGCGAGGGTGCTGAGCCAGCCACTCAGGACTAGAACTCGCTAGCGTATGCTCGAGCGCAAACCGCTCAGGCAATACGAGTAAAACCCGGGCTGGAAAATCAGCAAGATGACCAGTTGCACTCGCAGCACTTGCAGATACGACAAATCCCGCCTCGCTGAGAAACTGGCGGGCATCTTCGGTAGCTACGAAAGTAAGCTCGCTGAGCACCGGACACTGACGTGCAGCTTCGCCAGCAAGGGCAGCCTGGGTGCAGTTTTGGCGCAAGCTGGCTAAAAACTCTTCTGCACCCGCAATAACATCTGCGTAGCGAGCAAAACCTTGTGCCCGCTGATAAAATTCGAGTTGCTGGCGGAGTTTTTCTTGAGTTGTATGCGACCAGCCTTTGAGCTCAATGACCCGGTTTTCGCGGATAGCCTGCAGCAGCTCCCCGACGGACTCAACTTCGAGTTCCTTGACCAGCTGTTTGACTTTGCTCGGGCCAAGGCCGCGTACTCCGAGCAGCTCTATGGCAGCTGGGCCGATCTCGCTTCGGTAGCGCTCCAGTAGTGTAAGCTGTCCGGTGCTGGTGAGCTCAACAATCTTTTCAGCAATGGCTTTACCAATACCCTCTAGGGCTTGAAGCTCCTGGGAAGTATAGCGAGCAACAGATTTCGGGTGCTTCTTGAGGATGTCGAGCGCTTTGCGGTAGCTCCTAATCTTAAACTGGTTCTCTCCGGCATATTCCATCAGCCGTGCAAGACTGGCAAAGTGGGCGGCAATTTCCTTGTTGGTCATAGCCGCAAAGATTTACGCCTTTAGCCAATGCAGTAGCTATTCGGCTGCTTCCTTGCTGTCGGAGGAGCTGCGGCGACCCTCATCTTTTCGCATTTTCAGCACATATTCGTGAGGCGTGCAGTCGGTAAACTTTTTAAAGACTTTATAAAACGTGCTTTTATTTTTAAATCCGCAGAGTTGACCAATAGCGAAATAAGTCAGATTATCATAAGCTACGTCGAGTAGGCGCTTCTTTGCCTCCTCCACGCGGTATTCATTCACAAACTGCTGCAGATTGTTGCCATAATGGTGATTCACCACCTGACTTAAGTATTTTGTATTCGTTTCGAGAAGATCAGCCAGTTGTGGCAGGCTGAGCCGACTATCGAGGTGCAGGTCGTGCGACTTCATTGCACGCCGAAGCCTGTCATAAAGCTCAAGACTCTTCACGCCTTTGAGGGAGGAAGATTGGTACCTGGCGCTGAAGTTCATCATCTCTAGTTCGCGATCATCTGGATGTTTTCTTGCATCGATTTCAAAAGCTATGTAATTAGTAATTGCTCCCTCTTCGTTGCGAATTGGGTGCACGACTAAGCGACATGGGTAAGCTTCTCCATTTTTTCGATAATTAGTTATTTCAGTCTTAAAAGCAATGCCTTCTTCAAGACAATTGCGCATGTCTTCGATGATCTGGTGATCAGAACCCTCGCCTTGGAGCACGGAAGGCTTTTGGTACACTACATCTTCGAGACTGTAGCCAGTCATGCTCGTAAAGACTTCATTCACCCAAAGAATACGGCGTTGAGCATCTGTGAGAATGATTGCCACATTGGGCTGGAGCAGGCGGGTTTCCATACGCAAGACTTGTGGGTTCCTATGCTAGATGCTGCTAAAATCGAGCGTCGGACAAGGCAAATTTAAGAAATGAACCATACATGTTGGTTGGTGCCCATGAGCATAGTCGCTACTGATGGTCGGATAATGACTTAATAAGTGCTTATATGGCTGGGTGTAGGCGCCGTCCAACCGAGCTTCCCTACTAGATAAATCATCAGCATGGCAGTATTCTACCTGCGCGGTTGGACGACGTCGGCCGGACTCCAGCGCGAAGGCTCAGCGGTTGAGTTCACTCTGTAGGTAAGCCTTAATAAAACCTTGTATTTTACCATTGAGCACATCGTCGGTTTGGCTCGTCTGGTAGCCGGTGCGATGATCCTTTACCCGCCGATCATCTAATACGTAGCTGCGTATTTGTGAGCCCCCCTCATTGGCCATTTTATCGCTCTCAACGGCATTGCGCTCAGCTGCTTGCTTTTCCAATTCGCGCTCATACAGACGAGACTTGAGGAGCTGAAGTGCCTTCTCCCGATTTTGGTGCTGTGAACGCTCCTGCTGACACTCAGCGACTATGCCAGAAGGCGCGTGGGTGACGCGAACGGCAGACTCTGTCTTGTTGACATGCTGACCTCCAGCTCCACTCGCTCTGAAGGTGTCCCAGCTAAGATCTGCGGGATTTATAACGATCTCAATACTATCATCTACTACAGGATGTACATACACACTGGCAAAGCTGGTCATTCGCTTGCCCTGTGCATTAAACGGACTAATCCTCACCAGCCGGTGGATGCCATTTTCCCCTTTTAGTTGTCCGTACGCAAAGTCGCCAGATAGCTCTACCGTCACGCTTTTGATGCCCGCTTCGGTGCCGTCGGTACGGTTGATCTGGGTGAGCTTAAACCCTTCCTTGTCGGCATACATGGAATACATCCGCAGCAGCATTTCTGCCCAATCCTGTGCTTCAGTACCGCCAGCACCGGCATTGATTTCGAGAATGGCATCGAGCTCGTCTTCTTGGCGGTTGAGGGTTGAGCGGAACTCTAAATCTTCTACCTTCTCGAGGGCGAGTTCATAAGCACGCTCTACATCCGCTTCAGTGCCTTCACCAAGCTGACGAAACTCTTCGAGCACCTCTACCTCGCCAATCGCTTCTGTTACTTCGGCGTGCGCAGCTACCCAGCGCTTGTGGCCGCGCAGCTCTTTCATTACTATTTCAGCTGCTTCGTTGTCTTCCCAGAAGCTCGGATTAGCGGCTTGGTGTTCTTTGTCTTCTATCTGCAGGAGCCGTTGCTCAATGTCAAAGATACCCCCTGAGAGAGGCCGCTCTGTCCTGCAGATCCTTAAACTGATCGCTGGTCATTCCTCGCGTTTAAGTGCACGGCCGGGGCTACGCACGCTACCAAATAATAAGAAAGAATTTACTGCGCGATCTCCTCGAGATGCACGTAGAACATCAGCTCATCGCCGGGCTGGATGTTGCTACCTGGAGGCGGAGTATCGCCATAAGCCAAGTCGGCAGGTATAGCAAATACTGCTCGCGCACCCGCATTGAGCAGCGCAATGCCTTCATCCCATCCCGGAATAACGCGGCCCTGGCCAAGCGGAAAATCTATAGGACGCTGATTGGCAAAGCTGTTGTCGAACATGCTGCCATCACGGGTAGTGACGCCGTAGTAACTCACCAGCACTGGATTGCCAGGAGCAGGTTGAGGACCAGTGCCGGGACTTAAGATTTTGTACTTGAGTCCAGATGGAGTTTGGGTGAAGCCAGCTCTGGCCGCACCTTGTTTGTACTCACCCAGCACTGTAGAAATAGTATCGGCCACGGCAAGTTCGCGTGCTTTGTATGCAGACATACGAGCTTCGAATTTTGCGCGGCGCTCGTCTTCCTCGCGCTGATATTCATCGCGGTCTATGACTTCGGTGAGTACTACATCATAACGCAGCACATCTGTTGCATCGAAGCCTTCAGGGCGCCGCTCGATGGTATCGAGTTTGATGAGCACAGATAGCGAGTCGCCTTCACTCATGAGCTGCAGCACATCGATGAGCGGGTTGGGCTCAGTCATTTCCGCCATCTCTGCTTGAGAAGGTAAAATAAAGCGCTGTGGCTCTGCATCGTTGGTACGTAGATCTTGCAGCAAAGAGTCGTTCTGATAGATGCTTAAGTAGTAGCTGCCTGCTCCGCCCACTCCGATTGGCTCGCCTGGTGCATCGTGGCGCATAATGTACTCGTAGCCGTTTGCTGTAGTTTGTACAGTCTGTCCGTCGGTGTCGCAGGCAGACAATGTCACCACTGCCAAGCTGGCCAGAAGAAGTAGTCGCATATCATTGGGGTATGTCTTTCACGGGTTTTCGCGAAAGCGGCGCAAACATAAGCGAGCTACACATTTCCACTCGCTGATGCTTTTACACGATCCTGTACCTAGCTCACAGGCTGCTCGGTGCGAGCCGCGAGGGCAGATTTAAACTTCTGCACTGTACTGCGAAGTCCGCTGTGGCTGTATCCCCCAGAAGCATTTTTGTGGCCTCCCCCCTTAAAATTATCTCGCGCCAGCTCCTGCACATTTACATCGCCCTTTGAGCGCAGGCTGAGCTTAGTGATCGTAGGCTGTTCGGTGATAAACGCAGCCAGCTCCACACCCTCGAGCTTGAGTAGGTAATTGACGATGCCTTCAGTGTCGCCCCGCTGAATATCAAAGTTCTCGTAGTCGCGTTTGGACAGTGTGATCAAGCCCGCGCGGTACTCGGGGAGTAATTCCATGCGATTGGCAAGGCAGTGGCCCAGCAGGCGCAGTTGCTTCTCGGTGTAGGAATTGAATATGGCATCTTGTAGCTTTTCGTTGTCGACGCCAATGTCGTAGAGCTCGGACACCACTTCAAACAAGGTCGGATTAATTGCATACTTAAAGCCTCCAGTATCGGTGAGAATGCCCGTCATCAGCGGCTCCACGATGTGCGGAGTGACGCGAGCTTTCCAGCCCATATCGACTATGGTGCGATACACCAATTCGCAGGTGCTGCTCGCGGTGCTGTCACTCACGATTACATCAGCAATATTCTCCGGAAACAAGTGATGATCGATCAACACGCGTGGCGTTGTTTCAAGCGTCGCAATGTACTCCCCTAGCTTGTCGACCCGCTCAAGGCTATTGAAGTCGAGCAGCATGATCAACTCAGCCTTATCGAGCACCGCATCTGCTGCTTCTGCATCATTGTCGTAGACGAGCACATCGCTAATGCCTTCGAGAAAGCTCAGAAAGCCTGGATAATCACTTGGCACTATAATGCTGCACGTATGCCCCATCTCTTCCAGGAAGCGGCGCATACCTGTGGTAGAGCCTATTGCATCGCCATCTGGGTTGCGATGACTGATGAGCACAATGCGGTGCGGGCTTTCGAGAAAGGTACGGAGGTCGGAGAGGGTCTGCATCTGAAATTTTGGGCTTGGCAAAGAAAAGCGAGGAGCTAACACTGGGGCAGTATTTAGCAAAGAATGTCCTACTACCTTCGCGCGCTCAAAACTTAAAGCTATGGCTGGCAACATCACCCTCACCATGATAAAGCCCGATGCTGTGCGGGCAGGCAATATTGGCAACATCCTCGCCGACATCGAAAAAGGCGGCTTTCGCATAAAGGCTATGCGCTACTACCACATGGACCCAAAGGTCGCTGGCCGCTTCTATGAGGTGCATAAGGAGCGTCCTTTCTACAGTGAGCTGGTGGAATTCATGTCTGGTGGACCTATAGTTGCCGCAGTCTTGCAAAAAGACAATGCCGTCGCTGACTTCCGCAAGCTCATCGGCGCCACCAATCCTAAAGAGGCTGAAGCCGGAACGATCAGGGCGAAATACGCTAAAAGTATTGGCGAAAATGCCGTGCATGGCTCTGACAGCGACGAGAATGCACGCCTTGAGGCATCATTTCACTTTGCTGCACGCGACATCTACTAAAATTCAACAATGGTAACACCATCTCCGCCCTGCTCGTGGGGTGGATGATGCGTGTCGATATTCTTGTATTCGCGCAGTTTCTCGCGGACGGTGCGTCGCAAGGTGCCATTGCCTTTGCCGTGCAAAATCTTGAGCGACTTGACATTTTCGATCATTCCTCGATCCACAAAATCCTGGATGAGTTGAAGCACCTCTTCGCGCCGAAATCCACGTACATCAATCTCCGGCTTAAAGCCCCCTTCCTGCGTGCGCAGGTCGCGCTTTACGCTGGGGCCACTGCGCACTTTGAGCGGTGAGCGGACGGCTTCGAGGTCTTTGAGGTTGGCGGTCATGCGAAGTTCGCCCATGCGCACCACGGCTTTGTTGCGCTCCAGCTTTTCAATTTCGCCAGTCGCCCCGCCGCGTTTGAGCCGCACGTGATCGCCCACCTCAATAGGCCGATCGAGTATGGAGGTTTTAGCGCTTACAGCATTCAGCTCCTCTTTGAGTTCTTGCACCACTACTTCGCGTTCGCGTCGACTCTTACGTCGCGCTTTGACTACCTCCACGGCCTTGGCAGCGTCGGCTTTCTCTGCTTCGCGCAGGTCGCGCACTACGCGTTCGAGTTCTTTTTGCTGACGAGCTTCTGCTTGTAGCGCCCGCTCCTGAGTTTCGAGCTTGAACGTTTTGCGCTGCACCTCCAGGTCCTTTTGCATGCGCGCGTAGGTTTTGGACAGCTGATCTAGCTTTTTGCGCTCCTCGGCGAGTTGATTTGCCATGTCTTCTGCCCTGGCTTTCTCGCGTTCGAGGTCGAGCAGGAGCTTATCAACTTCGTGCTCATTGCCCCGCACCCGCTTGGAGGCATAGTCGAGCAGTTTTGGCGAAAGCCCAGCCATGCCTGCTACCTCAAAAGCATAACTCGAGCCCGGTTTGCCGACCCGCAATTCGTAAGTAGGCACAAGCGTATCGACATCAAATACCATCGCTCCATTGACAACACCGCGCTGCTTGTAAACGAAAGCTTTGAGGTTGCCGTAGTGGGTGGTAATGACGCCCCACACCTGCTTGCCATTTAGCTCGCGCAGAATGCTTTCGGCGATGGCGCCACCAAGTTTAGGATCGGTGCCGCTACCAAACTCGTCGATGATGAGAAAGGTATCCTCGCTCGCCACCGCCAGAAACTCACGCATGTTGCGCAGGTGACTCGAGTAGGTGCTAAGGTCATCTTCGAGGCTTTGCTGATCTCCGATGTCGGCGCAGAAAGTGGTAAACACGCCAAATTTGCTTTCCTCACTGCAGGGCACCAGCATGCCAGCCTGCACCATCACCTGTAGCAGCCCGGCCCCTTTTAGCATTATGGATTTTCCACCTGCGTTGGGGCCACTCAGGAGGAGAAGTCGGTTGGGCGCGTGGAGGTCGAGGGTGAAGGGGATTACCTTCCGATCCTCTCTCGTAAACTTCAGGTAGAGCAGCGGATGGCGCGCTTCAACCATCTCGATGTGAGGCTTGTCGAGCACGCTTGGTTTTGCCGCCCGCAGCATACGTGCAATCACGGCTTGCGCCCGTAGTGCATCGAGTCGGGCCCGCTGCGCTACAAAAGTGTGCAGCTGGGGTAGGGCAGGCCGCAGCTTTGCACTCAGTTCTTTGAGCAGGCGAGCAATCTCGTAGCGCTCCTCATTGTGCAGGTCGAACAGGTCGTTGTTGAGCGAAATCACCTCCTCCGGCTCGATAAAGGCGGTTTGCCCGGTACTTGATTGGTCGTGGACGATGCCGTTGATTTTGCGCTTGTTGCTGGCGGGAGCACTCAGCACGCGCCGACCGTTGCGAAAGCTTTCGGCAGAATCTGTGAGCAATCCACGGTCGCGGTATTTCTGCACCAAACTGCGAAACTTCGCATCGATTTCACGCGCCACACTTTGCTGCGCCCGCCTGATGCGCGCCAACTCCGGACTGGCATTCGGTCTAATATTGCCTTCGTCATCGATGATCTTATCGATTTCAGCATTGAGATGCGGTGCGGGCGGCACTTCGGCTATCTCTCGTGCTAAGCGGGGGTAGCGTTCGGTGCGCTCTTTGTTGGCGAAGTGCACGTTGACGGCCAGCAGATCGCGAAGCAGGATGTTGATTTGCACCAGCTCTTCGAGCGCCATGGTATAGCCCTCGATTTCGAGCATCCGCAAAGCCTCGGATAGGTCTTCATAGTTGCGCAGCGGCGGAGCTTCACCAGCGCTCAGGCTCTTGAGCATGTCGAGTGCCAGCGTCAGTTGATCATCGATAAAAGCTGCATCCGTGGCAAGTTTTGGCGAAAGCACTAAAGCCTTCCCACCCGGACCTAGAGTCTGCGCAGCCTGGAGCTCTATAATTTTATCGAATTCGACTTTTTCGAAAAAATCAGCCGGTAGGGTAGTAATACTTTTCATGCGCTTGCTTCACTAACGATGCTGAGGGCGCGGGGTTGACGTCACACCTTCGAGCCCCCTGCGCAGAGTTTTGTACAGTGTTTGCAAAGTCCTCGTCGAATGTCTGTGTACGCGCGGCCATTCGCTATGAACAACACACTATGAACCGCACCCTAACACTGGGCGTGGTGGCACTTCTTGGCCTGGGCGCTTGCACTGGCGACGACCGAGAACTCACTACGCTCCACCAAGTGGAGGCACTCCGCCTTACCAGCCCTGTTGTGGGGCAGCAGGCCCGCTACCAACGCATTACTTTGCCTGCAGGCGACACTACTGCTACCATTCATGCCGACACGCTGATTGTGGAGGTGACGGAGGTTTCAGCAGGCTCCTTTGCCGTCGAAGAATACCTCAGCAGCCACAGCCATTCAGCCCTCAGTGCTAATCCTGCTGTTGCTTTTCCAGCACAAATTTTCTCTTATCGGCTTTCGCCAAAACCTGCTGTGCTAGCAGTGACTGCAGCTGAGGCTCAATCGCTGCGTTCGCGCCTCTTTCAGCGCATTGATGGAGCTTTACCAACCCTTAGCTATGCCCTCACGAGCACTGAGCGCGTAGAGCTGGAAGGCGATCGGCTGCGGGTGGATTACCTGCCTACAGATAGGGCCAATCCCGTGGCTGATACCGACTTAGTGGCTGTGCTCAATCATGCCGGTCGGCAGCACGGCCTGCCTGGGCTCACGCACTTGCATTCGCGCCAACTCGGCCTCATCCTCATGCTCACCGAGCACGACCTGGCCGGCAATGCCAGCGGCTGGCGATTGATTGAGTAGTAACATTGCTGGCCCAATGCACTGCAAATGGCTGGCAATATTTTCGGTACGCTGTTTCGCATCAGCACTTTCGGCGAAAGCCACGGCTCCGCTATTGGGGTAATCATCGATGGCTGTCCGGCTGGGCTCGCAATCGATCAAGACTATCTGCAGCAGCAACTCGCGCGTCGTAGGCCAGGGCAAAGTGCACTAGTGACGCAGCGAAAGGAAGCCGATACCGCAGAAATTCTATCTGGTGTTTACAAGGGCATCACCACGGGCACGCCTATCGCCCTGCTGATTCGCAATTCCAACCAGCGCTCTGCAGATTATTCCCACCTCGAGGGCGTCTACCGTCCTTCTCATGCGGACTTCACCTACACGGCCAAATACGGGCATCGCGATCATCGAGGGGGTGGTCGGGCTAGTGCGCGTGAAACTGCTGCACGGGTAGCTGCTGCAGCTTTCGCCAAAACCCTACTCGCCACTCAGGCTATCAGCATCACCGCTTTCGTCGAACGCGTGGGCACGGTAGCGCTCGAGGAGTGGCCCAAGGAATTATCTGCGACCGACATCGAAGCTAATCCAGTGCGCGCGGCTACTGCCGAAACTGCACAACGCATGGAGACACGCATTCGAGAAGTACGCGCACAAGGAGATACGATTGGCGGCGTGGTGGGCTGCCGCATCACGGGAGTACCAGCTGGCTGGGGCGAACCCGTCTTTGATAAACTTCACGCCGATCTTGCCAAAGCAATGCTCAGTATCAACGCCTGTAAAGGCTTCGAGTACGGCAGCGGCTTTGCGGGCACCGAGCTGCTTGGCTCGCAACACAACGATAGATTTATCACCGTAGAGGGCCAAACCCGCACAGCAAGCAACCACTCAGGTGGAATCCAGGGCGGCATCTCCAATGGCATGCCCATCGAATTTCGTGTCGCTTTTAAGCCGGTAGCCACCATTATGCAAGATCAGGCCACTATCGATGCGAGTGGTAAGGAGGTAACTGTGGCTGGCAAGGGTCGCCACGATCCTTGTGTGCTGCCACGCGCGGTGCCTATCGTAGAGGCCATGGCCGCACTCGTGCTGGCAGATCATCTGCTGAGGGCACGCGCAGCTAACGTGTAGATTGCCCTCCACTTGCGCCTAGACACTACATACCGCCAAATCTTCAAGCTGGCCTTCCCCATCATGATGGGGAGCGCCGCGCAAAATGCCATAGCCCTCACTGACTCGCTCTTCCTCGCGCGCCTCTCGGAAGATGCCTTCGCCACCATCGGCTACGTGAGTGTATTTTATCTCATCGTCGCTGCCATCGGGTATGGCTTTTCTAAGGCTGGGCAAATTCTTATTGCACGCAGGGCGGGGCAGCGCGATAGGGTAGGGCTGCGCCAGACCTTCCAGAGCATGCTCGCCTTCGAGTTGCTGCTGGCAGTGGGCGCATTCTTGTTTATGCAGTTTGGGGCCTACTACCTCTTTGCCTCGATGCTCGATAGTGATATCATTTTCTATGGCAGCCTCGAGTATTTGTCCACACGCAAGTGGGGTGTCTTTGCCAGTTATGCGGGCATTGCCTTCATCGCTTTTTACAGCGGCATCGGGCGCACGAATAGTCTGCTGCTGGCCACCGCCGTGTTGCTGACCTGCAATATCGTGCTCGACTACGGGCTCATATTTGGGCACCTCGGATTGCCTGCCATGGGCCTGGCGGGTGCAGGCCTAGCTAGTACCATCAGCGAGTATGTAGCCCTCTTTGCATTTTTAACCTACGTATACACTGACAAGTATGTGCGCAAGATGCACCTCTTCAAACTGCAGCCCATTGATTGGGAGCTGGTGAAGGTGCAGGCTCGTCTGAGTTTGCCTGTGGTGGCTCAGAGTGTGGTTGGCTTGGGCAGTTATCTATTTTTCTTCGGCATCGTCGAAAATCTTGGCGAGCGGGCACTTGCTATCACCAACGTAGTTCGCATCGTCTACCTCGCGCTGAGTGTTCCTGCATGGGGTTTTGCGACAGCGGTCAATACACTTACCAGCCACTTCCTGGGCAGACGCAAGCAACAAGCCGTGAAGCCGCTTACATATAAAGTCTCGTGGTTCTGCCTATGGGTCACGCTTGCACTAGCCATTCCGGTGGCACTTTTTCCAGAGCATTTGCTCTACCCACTCTTCGGCGGCGATCAGTTGGTGCTCATTACGCAGGCGCGCCCAATCCTGCTCATTCTTATCGTTATTCTCTCACTTTTCTCTTACGGGGCAGTCTTTTTCAACAGCCTCGTAGGTGCAGGTGGAGTGTACTACGCGCTCAAGATTCAGACTGTGGCGGCGGTGATCTATATGGGCTTGGTGTACCTGATTATTCAGACGGGCATAGGTGGTTTGGGTGGTGCATGGGCTACCGAGATAGTGTACTGGTCCCTGATTTGGTGGATGAGTGCGCGTGGCCTTTCGGCAAAACACTGGAGAGGAAGCGATCTGTAGCCATAGCTTTGTGGCATGGCAAAAAATCCTGCTGCTGCCTTCGATCCAGATGGGCAACTCGATGCTGATTCTCTCAAAATGCTGAGCAAAGCCCTTAGCGCCGGCGAAAAGGGAACCTTTACCTACTTGGAATTTCGCATTGCTGCCAATAAGCTCATCGGGCGCGGCCTCTCCCCCGAAGATGCGTATGAGAGCGTGTACACCACCGCTGAAACGCTGGGCGTAGACCGCAAACACCTGCTCAAAAGTGCGCAGAACTACCAGCAGATTCTAGACAGCGAGAAAGCAAAATTTGCCGAGGCCCTCGAGCGACGTCTCTCCGAGGGCATGGATGCAGACAGAGCCAAGATCGAAAAGCTGGACGAGCAGCTTGATAAGCTGGAGCAACAGGTACGCGACGTGCAAGCCAAGGTGGAGGAAGGCAAAGCCACTCGAGAGAAGCTCGCAGCCGAGTTGGCGAGCGCCCGCGAACGCATCAGCGAGCGAGGTGAGCGCTTTGATGAGACCTACAAAAGTCTGCGGGATGCCGTAGAAGCTGATTTTGAGGCCATGAAGCGCAGCCTTTAGCCGCTTTCGTACGGATAGGCACCGCTTTTGCAAGGTTGTTCAGAATCTGAGCCGCCTGGACCTCACATGGGTCTCCCCCCCTGACGCAGCCACACACGCAATACCCGCGATGAAAGCTGTCCTAACATTTATACTATCTACCGCAATTGCCTGCGCATTTGGGCAGCAAGCGGAAGAGCTGATTGCTGCTAACGGTAATGAGGAATCGACTGATGCTGGTCCTATTGCCCTTGCAATCGACGAACAGAGTTTTCCGCATAGCGTGTCGGCCAAGGTGCTTTTCGTCGATTACGGCGTAGCAGAAAGCCAAGGCTCGAGTGTCACCAACGGCATCGACTTTGCTTACGTACGCCGCATAAGTGAACTGCTTTCAGTGTCCGCTCCGCTAAAGTTGGGGGTGCTCAATGAAGTGGAAAATCCATCGGTCAAGCAGGCCTTCATTAGCCTCGACCTCACCGCGCAAGCAGGCCATTCCATCCTCAACGACCGCCTCAGGCCGTATGCGCTGGCGGGCTTTGGCTTGGTGACCGAACCTGGCAATGGTGCCAATCTCCAGCTGCCGCTCGGCGTTGGTCTGCGCATCCGCCTCACCGATGCTGCCTACCTCACCGGTCAGTACGAATTCAGGAAGAGCTTTGCAAATCAACGCGACAATACACAAGTGGGCATCGGACTGCTCTTCAACCTGGGTCGAGGCAAATTCAATCCAGCTTACTGGGATTCAGATGGCGATGGTGTGATGGATCTCGACGATCAGTGCCAGCACGTCCGTGGCTCGAGTCGACTCAACGGCTGCCCAGACAGCGACAATGATGGCATTCACGATGGCGCCGATCCTTGTCCGCTGCACTACGGTACTGCAAAGGAAGGCGGCTGCCCCGATGCAGATGGAGATGGTATTGGTGATCCGCACGACGAATGCCCCGATGTTGCTGGCAGCATCGAACGCAATGGCTGTCCGATACCCGATCGCGACAAGGACGGTGTGGCAGATGAGGAAGACGGTTGTCCCGACCTAGCGGGTACACTCGCTGGCTGTCCCGACACTGATGCTGATGGAATAAGCGATCTCGATGATGAGTGCCCCAAGCAAGCTGGCCCGAAAGCAACCATGGGATGTCCTGATCGCGACAACGATTCTTTTGCTGACATTAACGACAACTGTCCGCTGATGCCGGGCAAGCTCAATGGCTGTCCCGACAGAGATAAAGATGGTGTAGACGACGCCTCCGATCGCTGTCCCAACATTGCGGGTGCCTACAATGGCTGCCCGGAAATTATCGCTTCACAGCAGCAACTCTTCGAATTTGCCGTGCGCGCCGTCGGCTTTGAAAGTGGCAGTACCACCCTTAGCACCTATGCTTTTGAGACTTTAACAGGCTTGGCCGACGTAATGGAAGCATTTCCCGAGTACAAGCTCAAGATTACTGGGCATGCTGATTTTACTGAGGTAGTACCCGACCGCGAGCGGTTTAGTCTTGCTCGAGCGCAAGCATGTGCAGTCTACATGCAATCGCGGGGCATCGATCCGAGCCGCATCAGTGTCGATGGTGTTGGCGCCGGCCGCCCGCTGCGAAGAGAAGGCGATGAGCAAGATCGTGCTGTGAATCGCCGCGTGGAATTCGATCTGTCGACGGAGGAGTAGCGCGCTTAGTTGCCGAGGCTGTCGCGCAATTTTGCTGCTTTGTCCGCCACATCGAGGGCGAGTTGGGCTTTGTAGTTTTCGATGCGCTTGCGGATGGCAAGATCGCTGGCTCCGAGAATTTGCGCTGCGAGTATGCCTGCATTCTTAGCGCCGTCGAGGGCTACTGTAGCTACGGGCACGCCAGCGGGCATTTGCAAAATCGACAGCACACTATCCCACCCGTCGATACTATTCGTGCTTTTCACCGGCACTCCAATGACAGGAAGCGGCGTCACACTTGCCACCATACCCGGTAGGTGAGCTGCCCCGCCAGCACCTGCAATAATGACTTTGATGCCACGGCCGGCTGCTGCGTGAGCATAGTCCATGAGTTTTTGCGGCGTACGGTGCGCGCTCACCACATCTACCTCGTAAGGCACTTCGAGTAGCGTCAACATCTCGAGCGCACCTTGCATCACCCGCAAATCGGAGTTGCTGCCCATTACTACACTGACCATAGGCTAACTTGTCTTGGATGAGGTTTGGTTCGCGACTCCACGTGTCTCCATTTCCGCATGTTCCTCGACAGCGACAGCTGATAGCGTTTGACTTACCCGATCGGCGAGTGCAATGGCTTCTTCGAGTGTATCTGCTACCACGTTGACATGTCCCATTTTGCGATGAGGCTTAGTGATTGCTTTGCCGTATACGTGGACATTGACGCCGGGCCAAGCGCTCACCTCCTGCAAACCTTCATAAACTGCGGGCCCGGTGTGGTCGGGATGGCCGAGCAGGTTGACCATAGCAGCAGGTTTGTACTGTTCGGTGCTCCCGAGGGGGAGGTCGAGGATAGCTCGCAGGTGTTGTTCGAATTGGGAGGTTGCGAAGCCGTTCATGGTGATATGACCTGAGTTATGCGGCCGTGGAGCTACCTCGTTGATCCACAGGCTGTCGTCGTGTAGCAGAAAAAATTCTACAGCAAGCAATCCTTGTATATCGAGCTGCTCGATAAGTTTTCGCGAAAGCTGACTTGCCTTAGCTGCTACTTCGGCCGAAATGCGAGCAGGAGAAACGAGATGGGTAACGAGATTTTGCTTGGGATCGAATACCATCTCCACTACCGGGAAAGTGGCAACCTGTCCACTTGGTCGCCGAGCGGCTACGACTGCCAACTCGAGCCTTAGCGGTGCAAGCTGCTCGGTAAGGCAGGCACCAGGCAGCAGGTTTGGCAAATCTTGGGGCTTACAAACGATGTGCACGCCTTTGCCATCGTAGCCGCCTCGCCGCAGTTTTTGCACAAACGGAAGCTGAAGCTTACCCGCTGCCACAGCTGCGCGTACCTCCGCCTCCGAAATCCACAGTTGGTAAGGAGCTGTCGGTAGATTAGCCTTGCGATAAAACTCCTTTTGTGCCCCTTTATCCTGAATGAGTTCAATGGCTTCGGGGCTTGGGCGGGTAGGGACATGGTGGACATCGCGCAGTGCTCGCAGGCCTTCGGTCGATACAGCTTCTATCTCGATGGTGGCCACATCTGCGTGTCGCCCAAACGCTTCGACAGTGCGGGCGTGTTGAAAATCTCCTTCTGCAAAACTCTGCGCATTATAGGCGGCAGGCGCATCGGCTTGGGGGTCGAGGCAGTGGACGTTGATGCGTAGCGATTGGGCCGCGGTGGCGAGCATGGTGCCGAGTTGGCCGCCTCCGAGTACAGCGACAGTCTTACCAGTGGAGTAGGGAGCTTGCACGGCGGCAATGTACGCGCGCGATAAAGAAGCGGCCGGTTTCACAGTGAAGTGAAGCCGGCCGTCCGAAAACACACAGTAAGTCTTGGTCAATTAATGTGTTGTGCCCTGCAAAGCTGTGCCGCAGCACGCGCCTTGTCCATGATCCAAGTCGGGTAGATCTATGTGATCTACGGGTAAATTGCGCCTATGGCAAGACAGGTTTTTACGAATGCACGGCTCGTAAATGAGGGCGAGATAAGCGAAGGCGACCTCCTCGTAGTTGATGGATTCATCGAGCAAGTAGGGGGCCAGCTCTCAACAGCAGGAGCTGAGGTGGTGGATGTGGCGGGACGAATCCTCATGCCCGGGGTCATCGACGATCAGGTGCACTTTCGCGAGCCGGGCCTGACGCACAAAGCTGAAATCGCTACCGAATCCCTTGCAGCCGCAGCCGGGGGCACTACCTCCTTTATGGATATGCCCAATGTCAAACCTGCCTCCCTCACTCAGGAGCTCCTCGAGCAGCGCTATCAACTCGCTGCACGTAAAGCCGCCGTCAACTACAGCTTCTACATGGGGGCGAGCAACGACAACCTGGCGGAAGTGCTCAAGACTGACCCGACGAACGTGTGCGGCATCAAAGCCTTTATGGGTTCATCTACAGGCAATATGCTCGTCGATGATCGGGAGGTGCTTGATCAACTGTTCGAACACGCCCCAACGCTGGTGGCTACGCATTGTGAAGACGAGGCCACAATACGCCGATCAACAGCGCGAATAAAGGAGCAACTCGGTGATGCAGCTACTGCCGCCAATCATCCCGAGGTGCGGCCACGCCAAGGATGCATCATCAGCAGTTCGCTGGCCGTAGAGCTCGCCAAAAAGCACGGAACCCGCCTGCACGTGCTGCACATTACCACCAAGGAAGAAGTCACCCTATTTGACATCGGTCTTCCAGACCAAAAACGAATTACAGCCGAAGCTTGCGTGCATCATCTTACCTTCAGTGATGAAGATTATGAGAAGCTAGGAAATATGATTAAGTGTAATCCTGCTATTAAGCAGGCCGCTGATCGTGAAGCTATCTGGGCAGCGCTGCACGAAAATAGAATAGATGTCATTGCCACTGATCATGCTCCTCATACGGCAGCGGAAAAAGCAAGTCATTATTGGGATGCGCCAGGAGGTGTGCCCCTCATACAGCATTCCCTGCTGATGATGCACCAAGCTGTCGAGAATGGTAAACTGACTTGGCCTATGTTGGTGCACAAAATGTGTCACGCAGTAGCGGCATGTTTTCGACTCGAGCGAAGAGGCTACTTACGCCCAGGATATGCAGCTGATTTGGTTATTTTTGATCCCGCGAAGCCGACGGTGGTCGATCAGCAGCCAGTATTTAGTAAATGTGGCTGGTCGCCTTTTGCGGGCCATACCTTTCCCGGATCTGTGGCTGCAACTTACGTCAATGGCATCTGCGTGTACAGCGAAGGGCAGCCGCGTTTAATTCCTGGAGCCGCGCAGCGCTTGAAGTTTCGGCCTCTAACCTAAAGCAATGGCAAGTTGAGCAAGTAGAGAAATAAATATAGCGTCGCCGCAACAAGGACTAGATCGCAGTTGAGCCTCACGTTATGTGCCATACTTAGCGCTGCAGACGAGGCACAGTTTAATTTAAAGCCTTTTGGCAAACCAGACGACGCGGGCGAAATGCTATCACTTTTGCGCTGATGCGCGAAAAGCTTTAAAAATGTCTTATGATAAGCTAGCAGTGATTGATACAATGCCAGCGCATCGGCATCTTCTGATAAGGCATCAATTATAGCCGCAGTTTCTGCGGATGTACAATCGCCATCAATGTATTTCCAAAGTAGATGTTCTGTGATGTTCACGGGGATGTTGTTTTGGGATTTACACAGAGGCGAAAGGTGATAACCTGCTGGTGCAACAGGCTACATACTAAATCAGGAATTTTGACAAACATGTTCACCAACTACTAGTCGGCTAGACGTCTTCTTCCAATTTTTGTTGACGCTTGTTGGCATAGTAGAGTGCAGGCATGGCCAGACCTATGAGTAAGCCCGACAGTAACAGCAGCACGAGAGCGAGTGTCCGCTGCTGGTGTGCGATAGCGACGAGATACGCTAGGCTGAGTAGCGGAGAAATACACAACAAAATGATGCCGAATTTGCGTGTACGCTCAGATTCTCGCATGTAGCGCTGACGCAGGGTGTGGAGGCGATGGGCAGATTCTCCACGTTGTGCAGCTAGCATGCGGAGTGGCTCCTGTGCTTTTTCGAGTTGCTGCAGTTGCTCTTCACGTACGAGATCAGCTTCAGCGTTTCCCATTTGTTCAATACGCGCCAGCTGTCGCTCGAGTCCCGGAGAAAGCCGATGTTGCGGATCACGTTGCATCACTTTATAAAAGTCAGACACGTGACTAATGTTGCTAAGACCATTGTCCTTTTTGCTTATCTGCTAGCCCTTAGCTCCTGCGTGTCGAGTTGGCGACAACTGCCGAGCGTGCTGCCAGAGATTTCTGGTGCCGTGGCCGATTCTTCTGGCGGATATTATGCGATTAATGATGGTGGCAACGCAGCTATGGTCTACCACCTCCAGCCCAATAAGTCGGTGGTGGCTCAGCCCACACCCTTTGCCAACCGCGATTGGGAAGCCCTTACCTCAACTTCAAAAGGCTTATGCATTTGTGATATCGGCGACAATCGCTTGCAGCGCAGCTCCATCGCCTTGCACACCCTTGGAGCTCAATCGCGCCAGGTGCACTACCCTCGCCAGCCGCACAATGCCGAAGCCTGCTACACGCATAAAGACAAACTTTACGTACTTACTAAAGCTGCAGCAGGACTATCTCCCCGGCCCAAGATCACTTACCTCTACGAGCTCAATGACACCGACACCCTCCTGCTGCGCGACTCATTAGCTATCATCGGACGCGTGGTCACCGATGCTGTCATGCTTGCCGATGGCCGACTCGCACTCGTTGGCTACAACTATGGCAAAATCCTTTTTCTTCCCTACGGCCGCACCTCAGTATTTACTGTTGAACTAGCTCCAGATGGCAGCTTTCGCCAAAACACTTTGGCAGAAGCTCACGTGCGTACCCTGCTTACACCCGCTCAGTATGAGGCGATCTGGCCGAGTGAGTTCCCAAACAAGGTCTGGATAGGCAGTGAACGCTTGTGGTGGACACCCCCTCGAAAGCGGCTCGTGAAATTACCCAGATCACGATGAACCAAGCATATTAGCCGCTGTGAAAGTTAGTGAGCACGTCACCCTGCGAGAGCCAAGAACCGAAGATGCGATCAACCTTGCGACAGCCGCTAACAACCCAGCTATCTACGCTGGATTGCGTGATTATTTCCCTCATCCTTATAGTGTCGATGATGCACTGCACTTCATCGACACGGTGTTAGCCAAGGACGGCCCACCCACTACCTGGTTCATTTGCGTAGATGGTATTGCTTCGGGCGTGATGAGTGTTTTCCCCGGTGAAGATGTATACCGCTACAATGCCGAACTCGGCTACTGGCTCGCTGAGCCGCTATGGGGCCAAGGCATCATGACTGGTGTGATCACTGCTACGGCAAAGCACGCCTGGACTCACCTAGGCGTTGACCGCCTCTACGCGGAAGTTTTCAGTAGCAACCAAGGAAGTCTACGTGTGCTGGAGAAATGCGGTTTTCGGCGGGAATATGAAATTGAGGGAGCGGTGGTCAAACTTGGGGTGCGTCAATCGGTCATTTGCATGGGCCTACGCAAACCCGCATAAACACTGAAGCCGAACCCTCCAAGTGAAGGTCCGGCTTCATGTAAAGTGCCCGAGACTGGATTTGAACCAGCACGCCCCAGGGGGCACTGGCTTCTGAGACCAGCGCGTCTACCAATTCCGCCACCCGGGCAAGGGTGTAGAAAGATGTACCGAAGGTGGGGCTCGAACCCACACTCTGTTGCCAGAACTGGATTTTGAATCCAGCGCGTCTACCGGTTCCGCCACTTCGGCAGCACGAAGCCATTGCTTCCTGCTTTAGCTTTTTCGTAAAGCGCGGCAAAAGTACCCGCTTAAGTGCAAATGGAGAAGCTAGACTTCGTGAATTTTCAACCCGCTCGCACTTATCCCTGCGCTTGCGGTTGTTCAACACCTATGCAAACCCTCACCTCCACTGACACGGATTCGACGGCACAAGACACGCTGGCAGATAAAATTCACGTCCTGAAGAATGTCAACCCTTGGCCAGGCAAGCCTTACCCACTCGGCGCCAACTACGACGGCAACGGCATCAACTTCGCACTCTTTAGCGAAGGAGCCACGGGCATCGACCTCTGCCTCTTTCTAGCCGAACAACCGGGTGAGGAGGTGATTCGCATTAGTCTTACTGAGCGCACCGACCAGGTGTGGCATACTTACCTACCGGGGCTCGAGCCAGGATTGCTCTACGGCTACCGTGTGTACGGCCCCTGGAATCCCATGCAGGGACAGCTGTTCAATCCCAACAAGGTGCTCATCGATCCCTACACCAAGGCCATCCACGGCACCATTGAGTGGGCACCCGAGATGTTTGGCTACAACATCAAAGACAAAGACGAGCAGCGCTACCTGCACATGAATGAAGATGATTCGGCTCCCTATGCCAATAAAGGTGTCGTCATCGCCAACAAAGCCTTCGATTGGGAGCGCGATCTGCTGCCCGAGACGCCAATGCACGAGACGATCATCTATGAGTTGCACGTCAAAGGCATGACAGCACTTAACGAACTCGTACCACCAGAGCAGCGCGGTACCTATGCTGGCCTGGCTCACCCAAAAGTGATCGAATACCTACTTGATTTGGGTGTAACGGCGGTTGAGCTGATGCCAATCCATCACTTCGTTCATGATGAAATGCTCATCAACCGAGGACTGCGCAACTACTGGGGCTATAATACGCTCGGCTTCTTTGCGCCACACTCAGAATACGCGGCAAGCACCGAACCCGGCTCGCAGGTCGATGAGTTTAAGGCGATGGTCAAAGCCTACCACCGGGCCGGACTCGAGGTCATTCTCGACGTGGTGTACAATCATACTGCGGAGGGCAATCACTTCGGCCCCACCCTCAGCTTTAAAGGCATCGACAACCAAGCTTACTATCGATTGGTGCAGGATAAGCCGCAGTTTTACATGGACTACACCGGCACGGGCAATACGCTCAACATGGTGCACCCGCGCGTACTCCAGCTGGTGATGGATTCGCTGCGCTACTGGGTTACCGAAATGCACGTCGACGGCTTCCGCTTCGATCTTGCTTCCGCTCTCGCGCGTGGACTTTATGCTGTCGGCAAACTCAGCACCTTCTTAGATACCATACATCAAGATCCAGTGATCTCTCAGGTAAAGCTCATTGCCGAGCCCTGGGACATTGGTCCTGGCGGCTATCAGGTAGGTAATTTTCCTATACTGTGGGCAGAGTGGAACGGCAAGTACCGCGATTGCTTGCGCAGCTTCTGGAAAGGCGATAAGGGCAAAGTCAGCGAGTTGGCGTACCGTCTCACCGGCAGCTCTGACCTATACGAAGCAGGTGGCAGGGCTCCGTGGAGCAGCATCAACTTTATCACCGCCCATGATGGCTTTACCATGCGCGACCTGGTGAGTTGTAACGAAAAGCACAACCTCGCCAATGGAGAGAATGGCAATGACGGCGAGTCAAATAACGAAAGCTGGAATTGCGGCGTCGAGGGCCCAACAGACGACGAAGAAATTCTAGCTCTTCGGGCGAAGCAGCAGCGCAACTTCTTCGCCTCTTTGCTGCTCAGTCAGGGGGTGCCCATGATCACGATGGGCGATGAGTACGGACGTACCCAGCTTGGCAACAATAACTGCTACTGCCAAGACAACGAACTGAGCTATTTCCGCTGGAATTGGACGGCTGATCAGCGCAAGCTCGTGGAGTTTGTACGCGGGTTGATTCGCCTCCGTAGCGACAATCCCATCCTGCACCGGCGCAAATTCTTCAGCGGTCGCCAAGTCGATCATGCACAGGTGTCAGACATCTTCTGGCTGCGCTCCGACGGGAAGGAAATGCAGAATGAAGATTGGTCGAATAGCAACGCAAAGTGCCTTGGGGTGATCGTCAATGGAGAAGCAATGACCGAACGAGACATGCGCGGCAGGCAAATTCGCGATGACATCTTCCTGCTTCTCTTCAATGCACATCATCAAGCAGTAGCCTTTACTATGCCAGGCGATATCGACGTGACCTGCTGGGAAAAGGTGGTCGATACACAAACAGGTGAACTCGACAATCACGATGAGATATGCGCGGGTACTACCTTCCAACTTGCCCCACGTAGCACATTTGCCTTTGTGCGCACCAATGCCGACGAAGATCTCTCGCGCAAACGCCCATGGCACATCCAAATGGGTAGACAGACGGCCGGCTGAGCCAATTGAACCTATGATCCCAATCACCGAAAGCCCTGGCGTAATTTTCTCCGGCGGCAAAACGCATGTTACACTCTATGCACCTGACGCTGGTAAAGCCTGGTTGGTGCTGCCCGAGCAAAACGAGCAGCGCCCCCTCGACAAGCAGGATGGAGGCTATTTCCGCCTAATATGTGAAGATGTGCCCGCGCAAACGCCTTACCTGCTTCGCACCGACAGGATGAGTGAGGCGCGGCCCGACCCTGCGAGCCGGTTTCAGCCTCAAGGTGTACACGCGCCTTCAGTGGTGGTGGATGCTAACCTGTTTTGGCGAAAGCAGCCCTACTGGCCTGGCCGCCTGCTGGCCGACATGCTCATCTATGAACTTCACATCGGCACCTTTAGCAAAGCGGGCACATTCGCAGGTGCTATCGAGCTGCTCCCTCAACTCGTTAAACTCGGCGTCAATACCATCGAGTTGATGCCCATCAACCAATTCCCGGGCAAGCACAACTGGGGCTATGATGGCGTCTACTGGCAGGCTGTGCAGGAAAGCTATGGCGGACCAGCAGGCCTTGTCGCGTTTATTGATGCTGCTCACGAACTCGATCTGGCTGTGCTTATCGATGCGGTCTATAACCATTTAGGTCCGGAGGGAAATTACCTGCCTGAGTTTGCTCCTTACCTCACCGACAAGCACCATACGCCTTGGGGTGCGGCTGTCAACCTCGATGATTATGGCAGTGATGGGGTGCGTGATTTTATTCTAGCTTCCGCCAAAACCTGGCTCGTCGACTACGGAGCAGATGGGCTGCGGCTCGACGCTGTGCACGCCCTCAAGGATAGTTCGGCTACCCACCTGCTCGAACAGTTGAGTACGGCAGTGGCAGGCTGGTCGAAAGAGCTGCGCAAACCACTGACACTCATAGCGGAGTGCGATCTCAACGACCCCCGCTACGTAAAGCCTGTGCGCGAAGGTGGATACGGCCTCACCGGGCAATGGGTGGACGAGTTTCACCACGCCTTACGCACCTATCTTACTGGCGAAACGCAAGGCTATTATGCAGACTTTCAAGCGAAAGAGTCGCTCGTGGAGGCCCTCAAGCGAGGCTATGTCTACACTGGTCAGTACTCCAAACATCGCGGCCGGCGCTTTGGCAAACCCAGCACTGGCCTCAAGAATCACCAGTTTATCGTCTTCGGTCAGAATCACGATCAGGTAGGCAATCGCGCACTCGGCGATCGACTGCACGAGCACCTGAGCGAGGATGAATATCTACTTCAGGCTGCTACCACTATCTGGAGTCCATTCACACCAATGCTTTGGATGGGCGAGGAGTACGCCGAAGAAGCACCTTTTCCCTACTTCGTGGACCATACGGATGAGGCTATCCTCACCGCGACGCGTGAAGGGCGCATGCGAGAATTTGCACCCTTTCTAAGTGGAGATCAGCAGGTGCCCGACCCGGGAGAGAAGCAGACATTTCTCTCTGCAAAGCTCTCCCACAAGCGCAGAGGCAGGATATACAAGTTTTACCGGGAAGCGCTGGCTGTGCGTCGACAGTTTTGGCCGCTGCGCAACCGCGACATCAGCGCCCACGATGTCGCTACACTACGCGCTGATGTAATCGCCTGGGCTATCCCTCTCACCAATGGGAAGAAGCTCATCATAATTGTCAACTTCAGCGGTCGCACCTTTAGCCTTGCAGCAAGTACTGGCACATGGGCCGTTGCGCAGGCTGATCTCCGCTGCTCCACGACACCACTCGATGGTAGTCTCCCCGCTAAGGCAGCTGGAGTTTGGCTGCTTTAAATGTGATAGTTATGCCTAAGATTCCGCTCTCGACCTATCGCGTGCAGCTACATGCTGGCTTCACGCTCCAGCAGCTGCACGAACAACTCGACTACCTCCACCAGCTGGGTATCGACTGGATATACGCAAGTCCTGTCCTCGCCGCTGAGCCCGGTAGCACCCACGGCTACGACGTCATCAATTGCAATGTGCTCAACCCTGAACTCGGCACTACGGATCACTGGCAGCGACTGCACGCCAAGCGCAAGTCGCTAGGCATGGGCTGGCTCCAAGATATTGTACCCAACCATATGGCCTACAGCATCCACAACCCGTGGATTCAAGAGGTGCTGACCCATGGTGAAGCCTCAACCGTCGCCAAACACTTCGACATCGACTGGCGTCATCCAAAATACCGAGGCAAAATCATGCTGCCGATACTCGGGAGCAGCCTTGACGAGGCCATTTCCTCCGGCCAAGTGCATGTAGATGCCGAGGCGCAGCAAGTGAGGGTTTATGAGCAATCGCTGCCAATGAGTGCACGCTCGCTGAGCAAATTAGCAGCAGGCGAAAGAAATCCCGAGGTGCTACTCGCCGCGCAACACTATGCGCTCACCTACTGGAAAAGCACGCATTCCGAAATTAACTATCGGCGCTTCTTTACCGTGAATGGCCTCATCTGCCTGCGCCAGGAGCGCCGAGAAACCTTCGCTGCCACGCACGCGCTGATACTCAACTGGATCAAGGCTGGAGATATCGATGGACTGCGACTCGATCACATCGACGGTCTGCTCCACCCGAGCGGCTACCTTAAAGAGCTGCGGCAGGCTGCGGGTGAGGATACTTATATCGTCGTCGAAAAAATTCTGGAGCACGGAGAAACCATAGCTCCCACCTGGCCAATTCAAGGCACCACGGGCTATGATTTCCTCGCCTATAGCAACCAATTGCTTCGCTATCTGCCAAAGCAAACCGCGGAGCAAATAGAGCTTGACGAACTCATCTACAGCAACAAAAAGTGGGTCTTGCAGCACCGTATGGCAGGCGAGCTCGACAACCTGCTCCATCACGCCTCGGGTGCCCTGGCCGGCTTGCCGCTGGGCATGGACCGTGAATTACTCAAAGAAACTATTGCTGATTGGCTCAGCGGCTTTCCCGTTTACCGAGCGTATCCGAGTCGAGGCCGCTTCAAAGAAGACGATCGCCAACTCATGGTCGCTGCCGTAGACGAAGCCAAGCGTCTCTCCCCTGCAAATGCACGTGGCCTCGACTTGCTGCGGGCCTGGTTGCGCAGCATCACCACGCTCGACGAAAAGACCGCCACTTTTTTGCAGCGCGCCATGCAGCTCAGCGGGCCGCTGATGGCAAAGGGCATTGAAGACACCACGTTCTATCAGCACTTCGACTACCTGGCCTGCAATGAAGTTGGCGACAACCCAAGTCCTAGCTATAGCCTCAGCATCAGCGAGTTTCACGACCGCATGGCGGAGCGCTCCCTGACCACCATGAATGCCAGTTCTACCCACGATACCAAGCGAGGTGAGGATGCACGGGCTCGCCTCCATACGCTGAGTGCGCTACCCACAGCGTGGGCGGCGTACTTCGCAGCAGGTGAGGCGCGCATAGCTGCTTTAGACCTTACCTGCCCGGGAGATATTCACAAACTCTTACTGCAGACCTTTGTGGGCAGTTATACAGGCGAGGTTTCAGCAGCGGATATCGATCGACATTTAGCCTTTGCAGAAAAGGCTCTACGGGAGGGCAAGGTGCACAGCAATTGGTCTGAAAATCATGCTGATAACGAAGCAGCTGTCGCCAAAACAGTAGCTACCCTGCTCGCAGATCGAGATTTTCTCGACTTGCTCGGCAACTTTGTGGCGCAAATTGAGCCACTGGCTTACCTCAACACCCTGCGCTTCACTGTACTCAAAGCCTGTGCTCCTGGATTGTCGGATTATTACCAAGGGGCTGAATATTTTGATCGCTCGCTGGTCGATCCTGACAATCGCCGCCCGGTGGATTATCAAGCGCGACGTGCTTCGCTCGAGCAAGAGGATACTACTAAAGGTAAAGCTGCTCACAAGCAACAGCTCATTCAGCGTTTGCTGCACGCCCGCCGCGACAGTGTAGACGTTTGGCAGCAAGGCAGCTACGTTCCGCTGAGCGTAACAGGTCCGCGTGCTGAGCAGGTGCTCGCTTTCCGCCGTGTGTTCGGCGACGACAGTGCATTGGTACTCGTGGCCGTACGCACTGATCCCGAAGAGGCTTGGCCTCGTGGAGACTACTTCGCCGATACCTACATCACCGTGCCGGGTATGGGCCTTTGCAAGGAGATCGTCTTTGGAGGGCAGCGCGCAATTGAAGGTCGACTGCCGCTAGCTGAGCTCCTCGCACATGGACCTGTCGCTGTGTACCAAGCGGTCGGCTAGTTTCGCTACTCAAGCTGCGCCTATGCCTCCTCCTGTTCCTCATGCTGATGCGCTCGTAGATGCCTGGCGTAGCACTCACCCGTGGCCTGGCCATCCGTACCCACTGGGAGCCACTTTCATGGATGAGGGCACCAACTTCGCGGTGTACAGCGAGCGGGCCGATGGTGTTGATTTGTGCTTGTTTCACCCCGCCGATGCGGGCAAGGAAGTGATGCGCTTTTCGATGCGCGAGCAGACGGACTACGTGTGGCACATATTCATTCCTGGTGTGTTGCCAGGAGCTTTTTATGGCTATCGGGTCTATGGCCCTTGGCAGCCGCACGAGGGCAATCTCTTCAACCCTTACAAGCTGCTCAGCGATCCTTACGCCAAGGCTATAGAAGGCATGATCGAGTGGGGGCCGGAGATGTACGGCTATGTCGCCGATCAACAGCTAGATAAGCCTTTCGAGACACAGGATAAGCGCCGTAATGATCGCGCAGTCAATAAAAGTGTAGTCATCAACTCTGCTTTCGATTGGGGAGATGATAAGCCTGTGCGTATCCCTACCCAGCACTCGGTTATTTATGAGCTTCACGTCAAGGGTTTTACCGCGCTTAATGATCGCATCCCGCAAGGTCTGCGCGGCACGTATGCAGGCTTGGCGCACCCGGCGAGTATTGAGTACTTGCTCGATTTAGGTGTGACTAGCGTGGAGTTGATGCCCGTCCACCAGTTCGTGCAGGATGATCGTCTCCACCAGCTAGGGCTACGCAATTACTGGGGCTACAACAGTTTGAGTTATTTCGCGCCACACGCTGAGTATGCTTTCGCCAAAACAGGAGGTGGTCAGGTGGAGGAGTTCAAAAGGATGGTCAAGGCACTCCACGCTGCTGGCCTCGAAGTCATTTTGGACGTGGTGTATAACCACACAGCAGAAGGAAACCACCTCGGTCCGACGCTAAACCTCAAAGGCATAGACAATCAAGCCTACTACAGGCTAAGTGAAAAAGATAGAGCCTACTATACCGACTATACAGGCACTGGCAATACACTCAACCTCAACGAGCCGAGGGTGCTCCAGTTGGTCATGGATTCTCTGCGCTACTGGGTCGTCGACATGCACGTCGATGGCTTCCGCTTCGATTTAGCTTCTGCGCTCGCACGAGGTTTATTTGAAGTAGGTAAGCTAAGCACCTTTCTCGATACCATTCACCAAGACCCGATTATTTCGCAAGTGAAGCTAATCGCCGAACCCTGGGACGTAGGTCCGGGAGGCTATCAAGTCGGCAACTTCCCGATTCAGTGGGCCGAGTGGAACGGTAAGTATCGAGATTGTGTCCGCTCGTTTTGGCGAGGTGACGAAGCTAAAGTGCCTGAACTTGCCTACAGACTCACCGGAAGCTCAGACCTATACGAGCACAACGGCCGCAGCCCCTCCGCCTCCATCAATTTTGTGACCGCACACGATGGCTTCACCCTCCGCGACTTGGTGAGCTACAACGACAAGCACAACCTGGCCAATGGCGAAGACAACCGCGACGGCGACAACCACAACGAAAGCTGGAATTGCGGGGTAGAAGGCCCTACCGAAGATGTGAAGATCAATGCCCTAAGGCTACGGCAGCAGCGCAATTTTTTGGCTACCATGCTGCTGAGCCAGGGCGTCCCCATGATCACGATGGGCGATGAGTACGGTCGCACCCAACTCGGCAACAACAATGCCTACTGCCAAGACAACGCGATCAGTCATTTCGATTGGAATTGGACAGCCGAGCAGACCGAGTTGCACCTCTTCGTGCGGGAGCTGATAGCGCTGCGCAAGGCTAATCCAATCTTGCATCGACGTCGTTTTTTTACCGGCCGGCCCATCCATGGCGCCAACGTGAGTGATATCCTTTGGCTCACGCCTGAGGGCCAAGAAATGGACGAAGCGGAGTGGAACGATGCCACCACCCGCAGCCTCGGCATGCTGCTCAATGGGGAGGCAATGGATGAATACGATGAGCGCGGCATCCGCATACGCGATGACATCTTCTTGCTCATCGTCAACAGCTACTGGGAGCGTTTGCCGTGGAAACTACCCGGTGAAGAAGACATGACGAGCTGGTCGGTAGCGGTGGATACCTATGCTGGAGAAGTTGAGTCGGAAGTGCTGCATCCTGCGCAGTCGACCATCCTCGTAGCACCTCGCTCGCTGTTGTTGCTGTGTCGTGTGGCTAGTATAGACTCAGAAGCTGCACGACGTGGCTGGCAGATGAGGCTGCACGGCTAGCCTTTATCTACCTCCATGCGGTCGCGAACTACCTGCGCCAGGTCCCAAGTTTCACCTGTCATTTCTTCGAGAGCGTAGCGCGCCTGGCGTACGCGACTTTCGGCGATTGCGGTAGCTTCTACGGAGCGGTGGTAGACTTCACTTGCCTGCGCGAGATCTTCAAATTGGGCTTTTCCTTGTTCGACGAGGCTTTGCACGAGCTTGTAGTTGGTTTCTGCATCGATTTCGGCTTGGCGACGAATGCGCAAAACCGAGCGGGCGTTGTCGTAGGTTTCGAGGCGCGTCACGACGATGGCACGCAGTTGCAGTTTTTCTTGATCGATTTTAGAGCCAGCGATAATGCGTTGCTGCTCAGCGAGGCGCACCTCTTGCTTGTTGAGTAGCACGCCACCTAGGTTGAGAGACAAGCCATAGTTGAAGCCTGGCCTCACATAGAGCGGGTCGCCGGGGTTACCACTGCCTGGATCGGGTGGTGATCCTGCACCAAACCGGCCGTAGATGCTATCCTGCTGACTCGAAAAATTGAGGTTGGCATTGATATGATCGAGCCATCCCCACCGCGCCTGTTTCACCTCAAGATCAGCAATAGCTGCTTCAGCATTGAGAGCACGGGTACGCCCTTGATTTTGCCAGGCACGCTGTACGAGATAGTCGGGAAATGTTTTGGCGTAAGCACCCTCAGGAGGCACCACCAAATCATAATCTACCTGCGCTGCAGCCCCAAAAGTGAGCCCGAGGTAGGCTAGCGTGAATACTATGAGGTGTCGCATAAGCGGCATAAGCGCTAGGGTAGGCTGGTGTTACGCAGGATCAAGTGCGGGTGTTGCTCGCGAATCGGCATCAATCTGCCCCATTCGCACCATGCAGGCCAGCAGGATGTAGAAAATAACGCTGGTAGGAAGCATTGGAATTGCCTCCTGCGGATAGCTGGCTACAATAAGACAAAACATGACGATAAGAATGGCAAGCGTGAGATTCTTAATGACCGGATGATGCACTCGAAAGAATTGCTTGATGCCGGTGACCATAATGGTGAATAAGAATCCCACATAAATAAGTAGGCCTATCCAGCCGGATTCTACAGCAATACGAACAAGCCCCGAATCATGTGCAAATTCACTAAGCCAAAAGCCTGGCGCAAAGCGGCGCCCCCAGTCGCCAGTAGTGCCGAGGCCGCTACCAATAGGCATACTACGGATGAAAGGCTGCACCAGCTTCTGATTGTCGAACCGCACCTGCATGGAGGCATCTTCGCCTGGTTTAAAAGCCGACTGAACCCGATGAATGACCGGATTGCTCGTAGACTTCATCATCGCTAAAGTGCCAAAGACAAAGAAACCTGCGGCTATAAATAAAATATGCTTCTTTGGGTAAAGCAGTACAAAAAATGCCAGTCCCGCTGGAAACATGGCAATTGGGGTGCGCGAACCTGCATAGCCCATGGTGAGCAGCATGCAGATGGCGCCTAGGCCTAGCAGCAGGCGCTTGAATTTGCTGTATGGACCAAACAGCAGCACAGCGCACATAGCCGCGAGGTAGCCCATGACTATGCCACAGGTGGTAGGTTCGCTAAACAAGCTGAACACCCGCAGCCGGCCCCACTGGTGGATGAGCTGGAGGCGTTTGTCATCCATGTACAGCCAGTCCATCTCGGTTTGGGTGAAGCCGATAAATTCTTGTTTGAGTCCGTAGAGCGCAGCGAACAGGCCCAGCGCGAGAATTACTTTGATGACGCGTTTGATCTTTGGCAGCGTATCAAAAGCGTACAAAGCGATGAAGTACAGAAACAGCAGTCCCGCAAGCGAGCGCACGGTGTAGAGCCAGGCCAAACGGCTTACTGTCCAGGGATTGAAAAATTGAAAGGCGCAGTAATACATCCACACCAGCACCATATAGCTGATGGGATGACGCGCAAATTTGAAATCGCGCGACCGCGCCAATTGCGCAATCAAACTGATACCAAATACCACCACCAGCCCATCGAGCGCCACCCCAAAAGGTGCGTCGGTGTATTTGCGCAAAAATTCAATGAAGAAGGCGATGACCAGCATGAGCATCACGCCGAGGTCGAGCCTGATGAAGCCGAGTGCAAGTACGGGCGCGCCCACAATTGCGACGAGCCCCACGATAGCGATTTTCCAGTCGACGAGTCCGGCGGCGGTGCCCAGCAAAGCCGCTAGCAGCACGAGCATCCCGAACACGAGCACAGCCCGCACCTTGGGTGCCCAAGCGGGTGCATCGAGTGGAGCTGTAAGCAGGCGCATGCGTTAGATGAAAAGCACTTTGAGGACGAAACCTAGCAGAATGAGCGCGACCAGGCCTATAGCAGCAACTTGCAATAGCAACTCGAACTTGCGTTGGCGGTCGTCTTCGATCATGCAGTCGCAGCACGTTTGGCTCGATTTGTACAACCTGCTAGCTCGAGTAAGGTAGCGGCGCGCATGTCCCAGGTGTTTTGACGTGCTCGCTGCTGGCGACTCAGCTGCTGGCAGGAGCAATTGCCGTCGATGAGCGGCTGAATGAGGCTAGGCCACTCCTCAATCGGAGCAAGTGAAATTAGATCAGCAAAATCTGCGATGTCGGCAGAAAAACGTGTGGAGAGCACCGGCAGGCCCAGCCCGAGGTATTCGTTGATTTTTAGCGGGTAAATAGCAGCCGTTAAGGGCGAGCAGACGAAAGGAATGATGCCCGCATCGCAGTGCTGGAGGTAGGCAGGGCATTCATGCTGCCGTTTGCGTCCGAGCAGGTAGACATTGGGCAAAGCTTCGAACGTGTGTCGTACTGATTCGCCAGCATTCCAAGGCCCGATGAAGACGAAGGAGATGTCTGGTCGTGCTTTCGCCAAAACCTCTAAGCCAGCAAAGTCTATGCGCAGAGGGTCGAGGTTGCCTAAGTACGCTACACGCGGATGTGGTATGGCGGCTAAGTCTATGGGTTCGGGCACGACTTCGGTACTAAGAAACAGGTCGGCATCCATTGCGTTTGGCAGCACGTGGGTACGAGTTGCTGCGCCAGGCGAAGCTGCCGTAAGCTGCTGGGCTAGCTGCGTACTTGTGGCCAGCACGAGGTCGGCAGCCTCAACTTGAGCTTGCTCGGCAGCAAGACCGTGGCGCGCGGTATAGTCAACTTCTCCAGTCGCATCTACTCCGTAGTAAATGCGTTGGCATGGCTGCCGTTGAAAGCATAATTGCACGAATTGAGTTGGCGCCCACAGGTTGATGAAAATATAATCCTCCACCTCATAGCGCTGCATCACGGCATCGATCTGCTTGCACAACTTTCGGTCGTTTCGCTTGCGCAAAACTTCATACAAGCTCCCCGGAGGCAGTGCATTGATGGGCAATGTGGGCGGTAGGTCGACAGTGAGAAGCTGCCCATTGAAACTTGTTACCTCCTTGACCACGGGTCCGAGCATCGATTTGACTCTGCCTGGTTTTGCGAAAGCATCTTTATACGTCAGCGGCTTGCTCACGTAAAACACGCGCGTAACAGCTGCGAGCGCTTTAGCTAGTCCATGGGCAGTACTCGGATACTGGTGCTTCCAGGGAAAGAAGCTGTACAGCACGACATCAGGTAGGTTGTTATGTTTCACGTCCTCTTCATCAGTTTTGCGGAAGCGTACTCCCAAATTATGAAGTAGGTAGAGGGCAAGGAACGGACCACGTTGGTGAGTCTAACGCCATATCGACGGTGCAAGAGCGTCTGCATAGCAAAAAACATGATCATGTAGGCGCTTAATGTGCCAAGCGGGGCGCCTAGTACACCATATGCAGTGATAAAGAGATAATTAAGCACTACGTTGACAAGCATACCTGCCAGCGTGAACAGGAAATTGAGTTTGGGATTGCCGGACGCATCGAGCAAGGTGCCGAACTGATTGGCAAATGGAATAAACAAACTAAAGAGCACCGTAACCTGCAGCACCGGAATGGTCTCAGCATATTTCGCACCTCCGACTATACCGACAATCAAGCCTGGCAGCAGCCCCAGGACAAGCAGCGCAGGCAGCACAAAGGCAAGTATGGCTGCTGTGGCCTTCTCGTACATACGCGCCTGTGCATCTGGACCGGCCTCTGCAGATACCCGCGAACTTTCCGGAAAAACAATGCTCGCCACGGCGAGGGTAGGGACATCGACAAAATTAGTAATGCGAATAGCGAGACCATAAATAGCCGCAGGTACCGGACCGAGCAAGAGCACGCCAAGCATAGCCGTATCTACCTGCTTGTACATCATCGAGCTCAGGTTGGTGCCGAACACATACTTGCCGTAGCTGATGAGTTTGCGACACCAAGCCCAATCGAGGTGCAGCTTGGACGGGATATAACTTTTAGCGTAGCGATAGGAGATGAGCGCACCTAGTGAGGCGGCAACGAGCTGGCCGTAGGCGAGATACTCGAGCAAGAGCAGCGAGGTAGGATCAACAGCTAGGTAGCCGAAAAACATACTCGCTGTGAGCACAAACATGGTAGAGTACCTGAGAATGGTAGCCCAGAATGCTCCTCTAAATTCTAAATGAGCTTGCTGCACATAGTTGTACTGCCACAGCGGCGTCATCGCTAAAAAAGTGAGCGCATAAATCTGGGTGAGGCTAGCCAGTCCAGGAAAATTGAAAGCTTGCTCGAACCAGCTGCCACCAAGCCACAGCAGCAGCGAGCCAATGACCGCGATAGTGCCGTTGAGCAACCATGCTCCACCATGAATACGACCGTGCTGAGCGGTGGGAGTAGTGGTGAGGTAGCGAATGAGCGCATTTTGCAGCAGACCGGTGCGGGCTACTTCTACCGTCGCCACGAGTCCAGTAAAGAATATCCAGACCCCAAAATTGGCTTGTGTAGTGAGCCGGGTGAGCATCCAAAGGGTGCCGAAACCAAACACGAGGGCTGCGATGCGATCGCCCATCGAGTACAAGCCACTGACGATAAGCTGGGCTTTGCTACGTGAGGTTGACGGTGGTGGACCTGACTCACCCGACACGAGGCTGTCATCGATGATATCGACGGCTGGGGCGGGGGTGTCGGGCAAACTAGTTGAGCATCTTGATGTCGACGCCGTTGAGTACATAGCCGAGGAAAGCCTCCTTATGCAGCTCTAGCCAAGACATAGCTTCGCGGCCAGCGGCATCGACTTTTTCATTGGCATCGAGCACACATAGAATTCCCTCTGCGTATTCTGCGAGTTCGCGGCTGTCGGCGTAGAGGTTGAGCGCTGCGGCTTCCATGAGAAGGTAATCGTACTCTTCGCGCAGGAAGGTGAGCTTGTGTTTGAAGTCGCTGCCGGAGAGTACCTCAGCCAGCGAGCGATAGCCACCCATATTTCCTACAATGTCCATGCCGTCGAGTTCGAACCAGCCACTCGCTTTGGGTAGCTGTGATTCATCATACTCGAACTCGAAAGGGTGCAGCTGGGCCGGTACATTAGCGTAGGCGCTGAGGGTGTTGTGCTTAAAGTTGAGATCGAGCAAAAGCACTTTCTTCCCACTGCGCGCAAAGGCCATAGCCAAGCCTGCCACAACCGATGACTTGCCAGCGCCCGCAGTGAGGCTCGTCACCTCAATGATGTGTTTGCCCGACTGCTCAATTTCGAAGCGCAGCGAACGAATATTCTCTATCCAGCGCAAGGGCGCGGGGGCAAGGCGCTCATTGCCGAAGAGTCGCAGCAGCGAGTACTTGTTGGTATTGATGCGGGTGAGGCTGGCTAGTGCTTCTTTTCCGTAGAGGGTGCGCAACTGGTCGGGGCTGCGCAGCCGGTTGTCGAAGAGCGTGACCAGAAACAGCCCCAAAGCCATGAGTGTGCCTGTAGTCACTGCACTAAAAGCACTAACCAAGCCGCGGTGACGACTTTCATGCTCGTCGGGAAACTCTGGTTCTTCAACTACGACCAGGGGCAGTTCGCTTTTCTTAAAAATGACCTCTTTCTCATCGCGCTGCTGCACCGATGCATTGTATTCAGCCCTAAGTAGGTCGAGTTCGGTAGAGAGCTGCGAGAGGTAAGCTTCATCATTGACGAGGCCTGATTTGCGTCCGGCGAGGCGGCGGGCCTCACTTTCCATGGAGGATACGGCCTTACGAGCGGCTTCGAGCATTATGGCAGCTTCGAGTTCCTGCTGTTCGAGATCGATGATGCGATCCTCGACTTTATTTTCTCCAAGCCGCTGAAGTGTAGCTACGCGCTCAATATAGTCATCGCGCTCTTGCTTGACACGTTCTATTTCTCGGTTGATGGCGGCATCGTCACCTCCCCGACCGAGCCGGTTGTTGAGTTCGCTCAGCTCGTTCTTGACCCGGTCGAGCTTGGAGTTAGCAATGGCGATTTTAGCGGTGCGATCGGCTTTGCTGCGGCCTGCGGTGCGCCGGTCGGAGCGGATCGCTGCCAGTGCATTTTCGTAGCCGCGAATTTCTTTACGACGTTCTTCGATATCATTTTCGATATCTCGAAGTTGACCAACCACAGCCCGCTGTTGCTCATCTAAATCAACGACAGCTTTGCCGCGTTTGTAAAGATCTATTTGCGCTTGCAGACTATCAATCGTGGCCTTTTGCGATTTTACTCGTTTGGTATAAAACTGCAGATCGGCCAACTCTTCGCTGCTTTGTGCGAGGCGGGTAGATTCGAGAAACATCTTCACGTACTCCGTCACCATGAAGTAGCTAAGTGCTGGATCTTCGGTGACGAAGCTGATGTCGAGGTAGTCGGTTTCTCCGAGGCGTTTGACGTCTAGCAATTTGCGCAGCTCGTCGAAGTCGTAGCCGTAAGCCTCCGCGATCGCTGAGAGTTTGACGCCATTGCTGCTGATGAGTGGCTGCCAGCCGATGGAAAGACTATCGTTGCGTGAGACTAAGACTCGGCGTACTGCATCGAGCCCGCCGGGTGAAATCTCCTGGATTTCTTCTGGATCAGGGCTACGAAACGGCGTATCTGAGGTCAGGTCGTGCCGCAGCAACACCTCTGAAAGCTGAGCCAACTGGTCGCGACCGGTCATGCTCGTGATCATATTCGAAAAGGCATTGTCTACCTGCCATTTCTGCACGAATTTGTCGCTGCGCTCGAGAATTTTGCCGCGGTAGTCAACGATGCCCGTCTTGATCTGCGCATTAGCCCGATACTTTGGCGGGAGCGCACTCATCACCAGAAACGTCGCAATGCCGGCCACCAACATCGAAATGAGGATCAGCCATTTGCGCCGTTTGAGGGTATCAATGAAAAACTGAAAATCCATAGTGTGTGGTGTCGACTCACCTAATCTGCTAAACGCATTGATTAGGCCTTACTGTGTACGCAAAAGTAGAGGCTTTGTGCACCTCGGGAAGTACCTGGTCTTGGTAGGATAGGGGTGAAGCGTCGTAGGCGAGCGTTGAATGAACCATTAGAGCCTGGCAACAACCCACCTTCAACGGACGTACCACTTACCTGTTATTCGATAGCTGACCTTTTGGGTCGCCGCTTCAACTGCACTATGCAATTTCTTTCTCCAGCTTTGTTGTGGGCGCTTGCCGCACTCGCCGTGCCCATAGTGCTGCACCTGTTTTACTTCCGTCGCTTCCGCAAGGTGGAGTTTAGCAATGTCAGGTTTTTGAAGGAGGTGAAAGAAGAGACGCAAAACCGCTCACGCCTGCGCAATTTGTTGGTGTTGGCGCTAAGGCTGCTTGCTTTTGCTGCAATCATTCTCGCTTTTGCTCAGCCATTTATAGCTGGTGAGGAAGATACCGAGCTCAGCGACCAGCGCGTCGGCATTTTCATCGATGATAGCTTTAGCATGTCGGCCCAAGCATCTGATGTGGCCCTACTCGAAAAAGCGAAACAACGGGCGCGGGAGGTGATACGTGCGTACGGAGCGAATACGGAGTTTCAAATTGCCACCAATGCTCTCGACGGTGCGAGCAGCCGACTGCTGAGTCAAGAAGATGCGCTTGCCCGCGTAGATGGAGTAGAGCTGAGTCCTGAGACCCGCACTGCGCCATCGGTCTTGGGCCGTTTTGCCAGCTTGCGATCGGCGGGAGTTACCCAGCGTTCGGTCTACCTCATTTCTGATTTTCAGCGCTCGCAGTTTGGGCAGAGCGATCTTCAGCGAGATTCGACGCTCGACATTAAGCTCGTTCCAATATCAGCCGTAGTTGAGCGCAACGTCAGCATCGACAGCGTCTGGCTAGCCAATCCGCTACAGCTAGCTGGCGAGCCAACGGAACTGCTGGTGGCGCTCACTAACCATGGTGCCGAAGATGCAGAGGCCGTGCGGGTAAGTGTGCGTGCTGGTGGCACCAGTCAGCCCTTTGGCACCAAAGCAGTACCGGCCCGCTCGACAGTAGTAGACACCCTACGGCTGAGTGCCCAACGCCCAGGTTGGGTGGATGCGACAGTTACAATCACAGACTTTCCGGTAGAATTCGACGATACCTACCGCATCTCCTTCGAAGTGCGAAATCGCCTGCGAGGATTAGCAATTAGCGATGCACCTCTATCCGCGTACCTCACCGCCGCGTTTCCATCTCAGGGAACGCTGCAACTCGAAGGGCAGCGGGCGAGTCAGGTCAATTACAGCAGCCTCCCTGAGTTTGATTTGGTGGTGCTTGACGATATCGAGACAATTTCTAGCGGGCTGGCGCAGGCACTACAGGCTTATGTAGATGCGGGTGGCAAAGTGGTGATCTTTCCTCCAGCTAATGCTGATGTAGGCAGCTACAATCGTCTGCTCACGGGTGCTGGGCTGTCGCCTCTTGGCGGGTTTCGCGCTGCTGCGGCCACAGTTGGGAGAGTCAATACGCGCTCATTCGTTTTCGAAGATGTATTTGAGCGCTTGCCGCAAAACCTACGCCTGCCTACCACACAGGGTCGCTATGATCTCGGAGCACGTTTTGGCGAAAGCTTACTGACCTACCGCGACGGCACCCCATTTGTGGTCGCCCAACGGCTTGGGGCAGGCTATGTCTACCTCGCCGCCGCTCCGCTCAATCCGCAGTACAACGACCTGGTGCGCAACGGCGAAATCTTCGTGCCGATGCTCTACCGGATGGCGCTGTCTGGTGCAAGCGCGATGCCCCTGGCCTATACGATTGGGCGCAGCGAAGTGGCGAGCTTTACCTTACCTGAAGAGGCTTCTGAGGAGGCTCTTCGCCTTGTCGGCAAAACGGGAGAAATCATACCTGAGCAGCGCCGCCTTGGCCGCAGAATACTGCTCTCATTCGGTGAAGCACCACGCGAAAGTGGATTTTATAAACTGCGCATGAGCGGCGATACCACGCTGGCACACCTCGCCTTTAACTACGACAGGCAGGAATCGCCGCAAGAATTTCTCAGCGCTAGTGTACTTGCTGAAAGTGGGCTGCAAGTCTACGATGGCAACGTTGGCGGCTCGCTAGAAGCAGCTTTACAAAGTAACGCCCTGGGCACGCAGTGGTGGCCGTGGCTGGTTGGTTTGGCACTGCTGGCCTTGCTGCTGGAGAGCCTCATCCTACGGTTTTGGCAGCCGACGCGTGGACACAAAGTTGGCCCTAGCCCGAGGGCCAAACCCAAACGCGCTGCCCTCGTGCAGAATTAGCATCAGGCAGGTGTGGCACAGCCTGCTAAATTGCCGCCGTGTCTGCCACTACGCTTTTCCGTGCCGTCCGCGTTTGCGATACCGATAGCCGCTACCACAATCAGCAAGTCGATCTGCTCCTGGAGGATGGCCACATGCGCATCAATCCGGCAGATGTCCCTGATGAGGCACAGCGCGTAAGCCTTCCCAATCTTCACGTGAGTCCGGGCTGGGTAGACATTGGTGCAGGTGTTGGCGAACCAGGGCACGAAGAGCGGGAGACGATCATGAGCTTGCAACGTGCGGCTGCTGCTGGCGGATTTACCCATGTGGTGGTGCTGCCGGATACACAGCCGGTACTCGACGAAAAAGGCGCAGTCGAGGCCCTGCTGGCGCGGGCAGAGCGGCACCCAGTGAGCATCAGCGTGATTGGTGCTTTGAGCCGAGGTAAAAAAGGAGCCGAGCTCGCTGAGTTTGCAGATATGCAGGCTGCAGGTGTGCGCATGGTAGGCGATGGGTTGCAGGCGGTGCAAGACGCGAAGCTGCTACAACTCGCACTAGCCTATGCTGCGCCGCTCGACTTGGCGGTGATGTCGTATCCAGATGATGCGCGATTGCGCGGCAACGGCCAGCTCAATGAGGGTACTGTGAGTACGCGGATGGGTACCCCGGGTATAGCACCGCTTTGTGAAGAATTGGGTTTGCAGCGCGACCTCATGTTGCAAGCCTACCGCGGAGGTCGCCTGCACGTCCACGCCATCAGCCTTGCCTCCTCCCTGCGAGCTCTTGAAGTTGCAATGAGCGACACTAATGCAGTCACATACGCCGTGCCTGTGCTCAACCTCCTGCTCACCGATGAGGCGATGCGAGGTTTTAGTGTAAACTTAAAAGTGCTGCCCCCCCTGCGCACAGAAGCCGATCGGCAGGCGCTGCTACAGGCAATTAAATCCAGGCAAGCTAGTGCTCTCATTAGCAACCACCAGCCGCACGATATCGAAGCGAAAATGATGGAGTTTGGCTATGCAGCTTTCGGAGCGGCAAGCATCGAACATGCCTTTGCTATCGCCACAACTGCTCTAGAGGATCATGTTGCCGTAGTAGACTACTTCAGTCGTATCAACCGAAACTGCGCTCGACTACCCTCAGCGACCATTGAGGAAGGTATGGAAGTCGATCTCACCTTCTTTCAACCTGAGGAAGCGTACACTGTGAGCGCGACTCCCACTGGCAGTATCGCGCACAATGTTCCACTAATAGGCCGTACACTTACCGGTAAGGTAGTTGGTGTCGCCATTGGAGATGAATACCTTGCCCACCACTAACCAAAAAATTTAGACATGTCAACCATTCAGATCGAACCCATCGATGCAGTAGAAAAGCTTGAGGGTAGTCCAGTAGCTACTGCCGTTAAGTGGGGTGCCATCAGCGCAGCGGTGTCTTTTGTGCTCATGCTCATTTTTTACAATACTGGCATGATGGACATGAGCGACGGGTGGGTGCTGCCGATGCTCTCTACGATCCTTAGCTTTATTATAGGTATCGCCCTAATTGTTCTGGGTCTGCGCGACTACAAGTTTGGCACCAACAACGGTGTGCTTAGCTTCAAGAAAGGCATACTGTGGTCGCTTATCTACGGCATCGTTGCTGCACTGCTCGGTGCCCTGTTGATGTACATTTTCTTCAGCTTTTTAGCGCCCAATTACTTCGTAGAAATGAAAGAAAACATGGCCATCATGTTTGAAAATATGGGGATGGAAGGTGATGCGCTCGATGAAGCTTTAGCAGGAATGGACGAATCAGCATCAATGGGTGCTCAGCTGCGCAACACTTTCCTCTACAGCATTATAGGATCTTTGGTTGTCGGCGGCATCACCACACTGGTGATGAAGAACAAGTAGATTAGCTAGTTCGGTGCGAGGACTAGCCTACGGTATTGCAGGTGGTGGGGTAGTGGTGGCCATTATGGCTGCTGTGTATCGCGAGTCGCGCGAGGCATTTTTATCGCCCATATTTCAGTGGTCGCTGCTAGTGGTTTATCTGGTGGCGATGGTGCTGGTGCTGGTGCGTAGGCCACAGCTCGAACGTATGGCAGCTACGCGTACTGCGCTGATCACCTACATGACAGTCAGTGCTTGCTACTACCTCTACACCTACTTGCTGTATGAGGTGTTCGATCCCAGCTTGTACGAACTGCAAAGCGAGTTGATGATCGAAAATGCAGAGCGTTACGCAACGGGCACGCCTGGAGAAGCGGCCGAGACTGCCAAATTCAAGTATGCACCGGAGCGGCTGCACTACACGCTGGGAGGCATCTTTTACAACTATGCCCTCGGCATCCTCTCTGGAGCTGCGGTGGCTTTTTTGCTAGCAAACCTCTTTGGCCGCAAAACGTAAGTTTGTGGAGCATGTCGATAAACCCTTACTCGCTCGACCTCAGTATCGTGGTGCCCGTGTACAACGAAGAGGAGAGCCTGCCCGAACTCGAAGCTTGGATTGCACGCGTCTGCAAAGCCAACAACATCAGCTACGAACTGCTGTTGGTCGACGATGGCAGTACCGATCGCAGTTGGGAAGTCGTACAGCAACTACACGCTGCCAATCCAGTGGTGCGTGGACTGCGTTTTCGCCGCAATCAGGGCAAATCTGCAGCACTAAATGCCGGCTTCGAACGTGTCGAGGGTAGAGTAGTCATCACCATGGATGCCGATCTGCAGGATTCGCCAGACGAAATTCCTGGTCTCATGGCAATGATCGATAAGGAAGGCTATGATCTGGTGAGTGGGTGGAAGCAAAAGCGGCACGATCCAATTTCTAAAACTATACCGAGTAAGTTTTTTAATGCTGTGACACGTCGCATCTCAAAGATCGATCTCAATGACTTCAACTGCGGATTAAAAGCTTACCGTGGAGAGGTTGTCAAGAGTATAGATGTTTACGGCGAGATGCACCGCTACATCCCGCTGCTCGCAAAATGGGCAGGCTACGGCAGGATTGGAGAAAAAGTCGTAGAGCACCGCCCTCGGCAGTATGGCGTCACCAAATTTGGGTTGGAGCGCTTTATCAACGGCTTCTTGGATCTGCTCACGATTACGTTCGTTGGCAGATTTGGCAAACGCCCCATGCATTTCTTTGGCACCTGGGGCACGCTTGCTTTTCTCACTGGTGCCTTTGTGCTGCTGTGGTTGTCGATCGAAAAATTGGTATTCGGGACTGTCGGTATAGCGACTCGACCCGTCTTTTTCTTCGGCATTGTGACACTCATTGTGGGAACTCAGCTTTTCGTGACGGGATTTCTGGCTGAATTGATTATTCGTTCGCGACCGGAGAAGCACACCTTTATAGTTGCCGATGATACCGCCATGCCCCAGCCGCTCAAGCAGGCTCAGATGATCAACTTTCCGGCGTGAGTTTGCCACTAGTCGACGAGTCTTGGACCTTATTTCTCGACCGCGATGGGGTGCTCAATCGGCGCATCGTAGATGGTTATGTGCTTACCACGCAGCAATTCGAGTGGCTACCAGGGGTGCTCGACGCGTTAAGAATTTTGACGCACTTGTTCGGGCTTACAGTCATTGTGACCAATCAGCAAGGTATTGGAAAAGGACTTATGACGCAGGTGGCGCTAGACGAAATTCACAGCAAATTGCTGCAGCAGGCGGAGTTTGCCGGAGCAAAAATCGATGCCATTTACAGCTGCGGCGCACTCGCCACGGCTGGGGATATCAATCGCAAGCCGGGCGTGGGTATGGCGCAGCAGGCGCAAAAGCAGTTTGCGCACATCGACTTCGGCCGCAGCATGATGGTAGGCGACAGTCACAGCGATATGGCTTTTGGTCGAGCTGCAGGCATGCACACCGTCTTCATTGGCCAGGCAGACAGCCCGGACATCGACTGCTGCTACGCCAATCTTTGGGATTTTGCTGTTGCTCTCGTCGAGGCTGGCTAGCGCAAGATTACTTCCGTAGCTCCCTGACCGTATTTCGGATGAAACTCCTGCTTAAACCCTTCTAAATCGCCCATTTTATTCAGCTCCTGCGCGATACGGGTTCTTAAGGTTCCTTTGCCTTTGCCGTGAATTAGAAACACCCGGTCTATGCCCAAACGGATGGCCACGTCGAGGTATTTACGCATGTGTTGCAGCTGCAGCTCCAGCATTTCTTCTCCACTCAGTGCACTGGCGTCT
The DNA here is from genome assembly GCA_965213735.1 of Saprospiraceae bacterium. Lineage (GTDB taxonomy): Bacteria > Bacteroidota > Bacteroidia > Chitinophagales > Saprospiraceae > CALDTK01. The sequence continues at coordinate 1,068,177 of CBDCAB010000006.1, read as the reverse complement.
TTGACTAGCTTGTCGATATGCAAGTCGAGCTCTGTTGGAAATTCTGCGGCGGCCTTCACTCCATAATCTCTCACCCGTAGCACGCGCCGCGGTGGCTTCGGCTGTACTTCCTCGCGCTGAGGCGATGGTGGTGGGGCAGCTTGTGGCTTGGGCGTGCGGACGAGGTGCACTTTCGTGAAAACATCAAATACGGATAGCTCCTCTGGAAACCAGTTGACTACCTGCGTATTTTTATGAAACAGCTTCGGCTTCAGTTTGATGAGGGTGGCTTGCTTGGAGTCGGTGCCTTGAGCTGCCTTACGGCTCACTTGCACTTCGATAGCTGCATTTTCGTTGAGCAGATCGCGGTAGAGATGCCCTAGTTGTAGCCCCTGCACCGGTGGCAGCAGCCCGTGCTTGGCCCATTGCTGTCCGCGGTTGGTAAGCAGGTGAGCGGCGTACACCACGGTGTGCTGACTGTGGTTGAGCAGGCAAGCAGTAAAATCGAGTTCTCCCACCGGTATGAATGCCAGCTGGATTTCTGCACTCGTTGTTCCAGCCCGCAGCCGTATTTCGCCAGGGGTCACATCGGCCGTGACTTGGGTCTGCGGCTTTTTGCTACCCACCGCCGGGTCGATGTCATCTTCATGGACGGGAAAGCGCTCTTTATCCATTTCGGCTTCCACCATCCACTGCCCACCTTCGAGTGCGGCGATGACACGTGCGCGTTCACGGGTGTGTTTGAGCAGGATGGTCTGACCGAGATCGAGTTGCATGGTGCAAAAGTAACCAGTAGCACAGCCTAGGTTTACATTCGCAGGCTAAATCTGGCAGATTATCGAAGTCTCTTCCTGGCGATGGCGAATTGCGCAGGCCGCAGAGTTGCGCTGGTGGCGTAGGTACCTACGAGGCAAAGCAGTAGACGATTACCACGACTGGAAACGCAACTATTGGCTCGACTTCCTGGCAGCCATTCAACTTCCGCTGCCTGCAGCAGGTGCTAAAGTGCTGGATGCGGGGTGTGGTCCTGCGGGTATATTCATTGCACTCGAGCATTCTGATGTCACTGCAGTAGATCCGCTATTGAATAGTTACCAATCGTTTTCCCACTTTCGTCAAAACCAGTTTCAGCACGTTCGCTTCGTAAGTAGTTCTTTAGAGACGTTTGACGCTAATCATGCTTTTGATTATGTCTTTTGCCTCAATGTTATTAATCATGTGCGAGATTTGAGGGCGGTAGCACAGGTTTTGGCGCAAGCTGTAAGGACGCACGGAACAGTGGTAGTAAGTGTAGATGCACACCGGCACCGATGGCTCAAACCAATCTTTCAAGTTATTCCTGGAGATATCTTGCACCCACACCAACACGACCTAGAAGCATATATCGCCTTATTTGAAAAAGTTGGTTTGCAACTAGTGGATAAACTTCTATTTAAACAAGAACTTTTATTCGATTATTGGGTGCTTACGCTAAAACCGGTTTCACATGAATGACTGCAGATACCAGTCCGGCACCAGCTAGCTAACGCGCTTCAATCCGGCGGCAACCCTGGTGCTGGTCAACCGGTTAATCGATTCGCGCCTGCTTACCTCCGCGACTGACACCTGCTGCCCGAATGCCTTACGCCGTTAAAGAAGTTTACTATACCCTGCAGGGGGAGGGAGCTCAGGTAGGGCGGGCAGCAGTGTTTTTACGCTTTACGGGCTGCAACTTGTGGAGTGGTCGCGAGCAAGATCGCCATAAGGCGACGTGTAAGTTTTGCGATACAAATTTTGTGGGCACCGACGGGCCTGGAGGCGGCAAGTTTGCGACTGCCAAACAGCTAGCGGCGCATGTCCATGCACATTGGCCTGGTGGTGGAGCGCCTTATGTTGTGTGTACGGGTGGTGAGCCGGCGCTTCAGCTAGATGAGGCGCTAGTGGATGCGCTACACGCCGAAGGATTTGAGGTAGCCATAGAGACGAATGGCACCCTGCCGCTACCGCCTCGTATTGACTGGGTATGTCTGAGTCCAAAAGCTGGCACCCCGCTCCACGTCACGCGCGGCGACGAGCTGAAGCTGGTATATCCACAGGCGGAGGCTGGTGCGCACCCCACGCAGTACGAGCACTTGCACTTCAAGCATTTCTTCCTGCAGCCGCTCGATGATGCGCAGCAGGCAGCACACATTGCAGCCACCACGGCCTATTGCTTGGCTCATCCGCAGTGGCGATTAAGTGTGCAGATGCACAAGGTGGTGGGCATTGAGTGAGCGTTATGGCACCTAGCACCTAGCACCCAGCCCCTAGCCCCCAGACCACGCGTGCTTTAGCGCGCATAGTATTATAAATCAAAGGGTACAGCTAAGTCCCTTGGTGGAGTTCCGGGTAAACCCTACCCTCTGACAACGACGCCGCTATGCGGCTATGGCCACGCTGCGGGAGGGGTGTGTGGTAGCTGCATGGCAGTGCTTGGGGTGCAAGAAGGCAGAGGTACCCGACGGACCTGATCTTGAGCTTAGTTCTTTAAAAGGAAAGAGCTACTGATCAGGTCCGTCGGGTACCACCTTAGGCCCAGCACCCAGCACCCAGCACCCACCACCCAGCACTTAAATTACGCGTGCTTTAGCTCGCATAGAATTATAAATCAAAGGGTACAGCTAAGTCCCTTGGTGGAGTTCCGGGTAAACCCTACCCTCTGACAACGACGCCGCTATGCGGCTATGGCCACGCTGCGGGAGGGGAGTGGGGTAGCTGCATAGCAGCGTCTATACACGGAGCCCTGGGTTTACCCGGCGACCACCAAAGAGCCTAGTCCCTAGCACCCACTCAACGGATTACTCGCTTCACTCGTGATCCCTAAGGTGGGGGCTACAAAGCTTCCGCTTTCACAGGGCCGCGGCTGGCGCCGAATGCCCCTTGTGTTTTTCCAGAAGCGCTCGAGCAAGCTCGGCTTTCTGCAAAAACACAAGGGCCAGTCTCGACTATGTCGAGACCGGCCCTGTAAAAGCGGAAGCTTTGCGGAGGAGGAGGGATTCGAACCCCCGGTACCGTTGCCAGTACTTCGGTTTTCAAGACCGACGCGTTCAACCGCTCTGCCACTCCTCCGAGTGCGCCGCAAATGTAGACACTTTCCTCCACCATGCAAGCCTTTTATGTCGGCATCCCCTGCTACCTTTCCGCGAAATTTCATATATGAACTTCTTCAGACTTCTGATACTGGCCTTTGCCGTGTTTATGGCGTGCAACAACTCCGAACCGACCGTCGAAGACGTGAACGAGGTGGAGTCCATGCCGACGCAAAGCCCAGAGCTGACTGAAATTACTATCACCGAAAAGCCGCCCGGAACAGACTTTCCCGCAGCTACCATCACCAAGTGGGCCTACACCAACGGCAGGTTCGACTACGATTATGATGCCGCTCAGTACAAACTCGGTGTCCAAAGCCCTGATGCTGGCAGCACCAGCTGCGCCAACTCAGATAAAGGCCAGCACATTCACCTCATCGTCGACAATCAACCTTACATCGCGAAGTACGAGCCTGATTTCGAGCACGACATTTCTGATGGGGTACACCATATTCTCACCTTCCTCTCGCGCAGTTACCACGAGTCTATCAAGACCGATGCTGCTCACAAAGCAGAAATGGTCGATGTCCAGAATGGCAGCTTCGCCAAGCGCAGTGACATTACCCAGCCTATGCTCTTTTACTCGCGACCGAAAGGCACCTACACAGGCAAGGACACGGAGAAAGTGCTGCTCGATTTTTATCCCGTCAATGCCCCGCTCGGCTCTGACTATCAGGTGAAAGTAGCAGTCGGCAACGCAGCCTTTATGGTCAATAAATGGGCACCTTATTACCTCGAAGGTCTACCGATGGGAGAAAACACCGTTACCCTCACCCTCCTCGATGGGCAGGGCAAAATGGTAGATGCACCCCTTAATCCAGTAAGTCGCACCTTCGTCTTGGCAGCCGATCCGATGGAGTAAATTTTCAACCTCGAAAGCTCAAAATTCTTTTAGGCTCCTTATATTTGCGCTCGCTCGCATCACCTTGAGGTGCTCGAGCATACACGGTGGTTGTAGCTCAGTTGGTTAGAGCGCTGGTTTGTGGTGCCGGAGGTCGTGGGTTCGAGACCCATCATCCACCCAAGATCGCCTCGTCTGCTCGGTGCAGGCGGGGCGTCTGTCTTTAGTACCTACTCAATTTGCAGCCATGGCTTTCGATCCAACCTCCTACGAACCTCACTGGCGGGAATACTGGCGCGCGAATGCTACCTATGAGGTCAATAATCCCGCACCTGGGGAAGAGGCAAAGCCTAAGTTTTACGTGCTCGATATGTTTCCCTATCCGAGTGGTGCAGGCCTGCACGTCGGTCACCCGCTCGGCTACATAGCCTCTGATATTTACGCCCGCTACAAGCGCATGACGGGCCACCGTGTGCTCCACCCCATGGGCTATGATTCTTTTGGTTTGCCAGCCGAACAATATGCGATTCAAACAGGAATTCATCCGGCTAAGTCTACCGAAACTAATGCCCAACGCTATCGCGAACAATTTGAGCTGATCGGGTTCTCGTTTGATTGGTCTCGACAGGTAAAGACTTCTGATCCCAGCTATTACCGCTGGACGCAATGGTGCTTTGCCCGGATGTTTAAGCACTATTACGATCTCGAGCTAAATCGAGCGCAGCCTATTGGTGATTTAGTTTCAGCTTTCGCCAAAACAGGCACTGAAGGTATACGAGCCGCGTGCAGTGAAATTCATGATTTTACCGCCAAACAATGGGCGGAGTTTTCGCGAAAGCAGCAAGCCGATATCCTCATGGACTTCCGCATTGCTTACCGCCGCAAAAGCTACGTGAACTGGTGTGAAGCTCTGGGAACCGTGCTCGCCAACGACGAAATTAAAGATGGTGTGAGCGAGCGGGGAGGCCATCCCGTCGAAAAGCGCGCCATGATGCAGTGGAGCCTGCGTACGAGTGCTTACGCGCAGCGACTCCTCGACGACCTCGAGCAGCTCGACTGGACCGAAAGTCTCAAGACGCAGCAACGCAATTGGATCGGCCGATCAGAAGGTGCACAAATTCGCTTCAAGTTGGCCACAGGAGAAGGTGAACTGGAAGTATATACCACGCGACCCGACACTATCTTCGGCACCACCTTTATGGTGCTCTCTCCAGAGCATCCAATGGTCGATCAGCTGACGACATCTGAGCAGCAAGATGCTGTAGATGCTTACCGGGAGCGAGCAGCAGGACGTAGTGATATCGAACGGCAGGCGGACGTGAAGGAGGTGAGCGGACAATTTACTGGCGCCTATGCGCTCAGTCCTTTATCTAGCAAACGTTTGCCCATTTACATCGCCGAATACGTACTAATGGATTATGGTACAGGTGCAATTATGGCCGTGCCGAGCGACGACGAAAGAGACCAACGGTTTGCAGAACACTTTGAGCTAGAGATAATTCCTGTAGTAGACCGACCTGAAGGAAGTAAAGCAAAAGATAAGGTTGGAAAGCTTATAAACTCTGACTTTCTTAATGGCCTCAATGTCGAAGCTGCAATTAAACGTGCAATTGCCGAACTTGAGTCAAAAGGAATAGGAGAGGGGCAGATCAACTACAAATTGCGTGATGCTAATTTTTCACGCCAGCGCTATTGGGGCGAGCCTTTCCCGATCGTGTATGATCAAGAAGATATAGCAGAATTAGTCCCTGATGATCAGCTGCCCGTAGAGCTGCCAGAGCTGGATGATTATAAACCTGCATCTGGAGGTGAAGGCCCACTCGCGCGCGCTGCGGATTGGGTAAATCTCACCAACGGCAAAACCCGAGAGACTGACACCATGCCAGCTGTTGCAGGTAGCTCCTGGTATTTCCTGCGCTACATGGACCCGCACAACCCGCACGCGCTAGCCTCCCGCGAGGCCATGGAGTACTGGGGAAGTGTCGACCTCTATGTCGGTGGCACGGAACACGCCGTAAGCCACCTGCTTTATGCGCGCTTCTGGCAGAAATTTCTCTATGATTTAGGGGTCGTACCCGTAGCGGAGCCTTTTCAAAAACTAGTAAATCAAGGTATGATTCAAGGTGTAATTGAGACAATTTATCTTCACAAAGAAGACAAGTACTTCGCGAGCGCAGATTTGGTGACAGATGATAATCGTGAGCAGTTTGCGCCAAATTATGTTCTCGTCGACTATGTCAGCGACTATGGCTTCGAAGATCGACCGAGTTACCTTTCACCAGACAACATTGAAGCATTTAGAAAGTGGCGACCTGAGTACGCAGACACTGAATTTATAATTAGTTCTGCAACAGATAAATTCCTTACACACAGCGAGGTCGGCAAAATGTCGAAGTCGCGCTACAACGTCGTCAATCCCGATGACATTATCGCCAAGTATGGAGCTGACTGCTTTCGCATGTACGAAATGTTTCTTGGTCCGATAGAAGCTCACAAGCCATGGAATACCAACGGCATTGAAGGCGTCTCTAAATTCTTGCGACGCTTTTATGGCCTCTACTACAATGATGCCGATGAGCTAATTGTGGATGAGGTTGCTCCTAGCAAGGCCGCTTTAAAAGCCCTGCACGCTACGATAAAGAAGGTCCGCGAAGACATCGAGCGATTTGCCATGAACACCTGCATCAGCGCATTTATGGTATGTCTCAACGAGTTGCGCAGTGATGGCACCCACTCGCGTGAGGTACTCGAACCACTAGTCCGCCTAATTGCGCCCTTTGCACCTTTCTTATCTGAACAGATCTGGTCGGACCTTGGTGGGCAAGGCAGCATACATCACGCTGGGCTACCCGAGCACGATGAGCGCTACTTGGTAGAGTCGGAGGTGGAGTATCCCTTGAGTATCAATGGCAAAAAGCGTTCGACAGCTTTATTCCCCGTTGAGGCCACCAAAGCAGAACTCGAAGCAGCAGCTTTAGCTCATCCAAGCATCCAAAGCTACCTCGAAGGAGTGAGCGTGCGCAAAGTCATTGTGGTGCCCAAGCGGATGATCAACATTGTGGTAGGGTAAGGCTTTGCTGTACCGCTCTAAGTAAACATGCTGTCTGAGCACCCTTAGGTTCAACCCGGATCGTGCATTGGGATGCGTAGCGAGAGTTCTCAAGCCCAAAGAATACACGTGCTCGCAGATAAAATTTTCCGCAGACGTAGTCACTACTACGGTGAGGACAGATTTTTGAGCAAGTGCGCGTAGTCAAAGGGCTGAGGGCTCGTAGTAGCAATTCTAATGCAGGATCCGGGTTCAAGGAAAGTTTTGCCGCGAAGGCAGGCTGACCCCACTAAACATCACGCGGAAAATGATGTTGCCCTACACGCACCGCATAGGCAATTCTGCAAGAGCGGTGGTAAACGAAAACCCTGTACCACATGAGTAAAATGAAAACGCTCGAAGACCTTTTCGAGCATCAGCTAAAAGACCTCTACAGTGCCGAGACTCAGCTAGTTAAAGCTTTACCAAAAATGGTTGACGCGGCCTCGAACAAGAAGCTCGTCAAGGCTTTTGAGTCACACCTAAAAGAGACAAAGGGCCAGATAGATCGCCTTAAAGAAATCGGCGAAATCCTCGACATCAAGCTCACAGGCGAGACCTGCGATGCGATGAAAGGTCTGATCAAGGAGGCCGAAGGTATGATTGAAGAAGAAGCCACTGACGCCGTCAAAGATGCTGGCCTCATTGCAGAGGCTCAGCGCATCGAGCATTATGAAATCAGCGGCTACGGCACTGCTCACCGCTACGCGCGTCAGCTCGGACACAGCAAAGTAGCCAAGCTCCTCGCAGAGACTCTTGAAGAGGAGAAAGACTGCGATGAGAAGCTCAATGATCTCGCTATCGAATCGATCAACGAGAAAGCCGAAAAATAAGCCATAAGCTAAGCTTTAGCGAAAGTGAGCGAAGCGGGGTAGCCAGTGGTTGGTTGCTCCGCTTTTTTGTTGGGTGCTGGGTGCTGGGTGCTGGGTGCTGGGCCTAAGGTGGTACCCGACGGACCTGATCAGTAGCTCTATCCTTGTAGAAAAAATGGTTCAAGATCAGGTCCGTCGGGTACCTCTGCCTTCTTGCACACCAAGCACTGCCATGCGGCTATCGCACATCCCTCACGCATCGTGGCTATAGCCGCATAGCGGCGTCTGCGTGACAGCGTCATTAGGGAGGGACCCTTTGGGAGGGACGCCTAATGTAAGCAAGGCCCCTGAGCTTGCGAAGAGGGAGGATCTATGTCTTAGCAGAGGGTAGGATTTACCCGGAACTCCGCTAAGGGACGTAGCTGAACCCTTTGAAGTATAATACTATGCGCGCTAAAGCACGCGTAACCTGGGTGCTGGGTGCTGGGTGCTGGGCCTAAGGTGGTACCCGACGGACCTGATCAGTAGCTCTATCCCAATAAAGGATAGGGTTCAAGATCAGGTCCGTCGGGTACTTCTGCCTACCATCCCTATCGGGAGCTGCGGGCGTTTCTTTCCCTTAAGCACTGCAATACCCCCAAGCCCTAGCATATACTCCAGGCCTTCAGACTGCAACTCGATGCGCGCTAAAGCACGCGTAACCTGACCAATGCGCGCTAAAGCACCCATAACCTCTCCGCTGCATTCTATATACTAGCATCCCCCCAAGTCCATCTACTTTTTGCGCACGTTGATCTAAGGAGTGTTAGCTCAGCACATACTCGGAGTAGCTTTCCCTCATAAGCACCTGCTATGTCACGAATCATTGCCACCGACGAACTCTGGAAGACCTACCAAATGGGTGCCGAACTCATTCACGCCCTGCGAGGAGTAAGCTTTGAAGTCGATGCGAATGATTATGTAGCTCTGATGGGACCTTCAGGCTCGGGTAAGTCGACGCTCATGAACCTGCTCGGCTGCCTCGATACACCCTCCAGTGGATCCTACACGCTTGGTGAGCAGCGGGTCGACCAGATGTCTGATGCCGAGCTTGCTGAAGTGCGTAATGCACAGATCGGCTTTGTCTTTCAGACCTTCAACCTGATGCCGCGACTCTCAGCACTCGATAACGTAGCACTGCCTCTCGTGTACGCTGGCATCGGCCGCAGAGATCGCTCCGAACGAGCTGCTGCTATTTTAGATGCCGTCGGTCTTGGTGATCGGATGGACCACAAACCGAACGAGCTCTCCGGCGGTCAGCGGCAGCGGGTGGCTGTAGCACGTGCACTCGTTAACAACCCCAGCATAATACTAGCAGATGAGCCTACGGGTAATCTAGATACCAAGACTTCGGTCGAAATTATGGCTCTATTCGATGATATTCATGCGCGCGGCAACACCGTTATTGTTGTTACGCACGAGCCAGATATTGCAGAATACGCCCATCGTGTGGTGCGCATGCGCGACGGCACCATCGAAAGTGATGAGCGGCAGATTCCAAGCGGCAACTTAGCCGCAAGTTTGGAAAATTAAATAATTTCCGCAGCCACCAGATATCGCTCAGCATCGAGTGCAGCCATACAACCTGTTCCGGCCGCAGTTACAGCTTGTCGATATACATGGTCAGCGGCGTCACCACTTACAAACACGCCCGGTACGTTAGTATGAGCAGTGCCTGGCTTTGGGATGAGATAGCCTGTTTTATTCATATCTATCCAGCCTTCGAATATCTGGGTATTCGGCTTATGACCAATAGCAACAAAGAAACCTGATATGGCAAGTTCTGAAACCTCACCTGTATTGTTGTTCTTTATGCGCACACCTGTCACCTGATCTTCGCCAAGTACTTCTTCTGTTTCGGTATTCCAGTGGATGGTGATATTCTTTGTACTCATTACGCGCTTCTGCATAATCTTGGATGCTCTCATTTCGTCGCGGCGCACAATCATATGCACTTCGGGACAAAGCTTGGCCAAATAGCTAGCTTCTTCGGCGGCAGTATCACCACCTCCGACCACGGCTACAGTTTGGCCTTTGAAAAAGAAGCCATCACACACAGCGCAGGCACTCACGCCATGATTGGCCAGTCGCTGCTCACTTTCGAGGCCGAGCCACTTGGCCGAAGCACCCGTGGATATAATGACAGCGTGGGCGTGCACTTCATCGCCTCCTGAAGTCCAAACCTTGTGGACAGGACCTGTAAAATCAACTTTCTCTACCAAATCATAGCGTACATCCGTACCAAAGCGCTCGGCTTGCTGCTGAAAATTCGCCATCATCTCAGGTCCCATAATACCATCGGCATATCCCGGATAATTTTCCACATCAGTGGTAATCATGAGCTGCCCACCAGGTTCTTGCCCGGTGTACACAACAGGTTTCATACCTGCACGGGCGGCGTAAATAGCAGCAGTGTAGCCCGCTGGTCCGCTTCCGATGATGAGACACTCCAGAGGTTTTTCCTGACCGTTATTGCCTTTGTTGCTGGCGGGTGGGGGAGTAGCTGTTGAACTAGCGGAAGAGGGTTGTGACATAATTCTGGTGTTGCTGCAAAAGTAGCATTTAGCGTGCTGGGCAAGGTGACTGGTCGATAACTCTTCGCACCTCGTCGGTCCAGCATTTTACTAACCCATCAACGTGTCGTAGGTTACAAGCATGTTGTTAGCCTTTGGTGTCGAACACGCCGACCTCTATCTCTGGGGTTTTGCCTTGAGCACACTTGCCCTGCTGCTCTGGAATGGCTTCGAGCGGCAGCGTGTCATTGCAAATGTGGCCCCCCTGGTTGTCTTGCTCGGCCTCCTGACGATGGGCAATTCCCTCATCTCCATGCAGCTCGAGGTCGATGACAAGCTCTTCAATTTTGCGCGCGATTTATTGCTGCAGGCCAGCATGGCTTATCTTATTCGTCTGCTTTCGCAAAAACCCAAATTGCTTCTCCCGGCTATAATTGCGCTCGCTGCGCTGTACTGGTTTGGCTATCGAGAGGTGCAAATAGAGTCGCTAAACGTAGCTACCGAGCAGGACGTACCCGAACTGCTGTACGTGCCGGATGCACCGCTAACGCCTCAAGAAATCGAGGAGCTGGGCGAGCTGGAAGGGGTGCAATCCATCGCGCCCGCATTTACCGGAATTGCCGCTAACGATCCGCTGGCGGCGGTGTATGTCATCGATCTCGCCGATGAAGTCTCCTCAGCCGCACAAGCTCGCATTCAGGTTTTTGCCGCCGCACACAATGACTTTCTCGACCTCAACGAAACCTTGACCGTTGCACCCATTCCTGCAAAAGCTCGTCAACTAACTGAGCACCGCGGTCCCAATCCTAGTGACATTGGGCTCAACGATCCTGGCGTCGCAGAGCAGTGGGCACTTAGCGCATGGCCCTATGCAGCTTTCGCCAAAACCTCTCAGCAGTTTTTGCGAAAGCTGAAACCTGCTACACTCTTTATCCTCGATACAGGAATTGATGCACAACATCCTGACCTCAAGGCAAACTACCGCAGTGTAGCTGCCTCACACGATCGGGATGCTGTTGGGCATGGTACCCACGTGGCTGGTATTGCTGCTGGCGTGGCTAATAATGGTCTCGGCATTGCAGGCTGGCTACCCGCGGGAGAACATCCCATTAAAGTCAGCTCCATCCGAGTTTTCGGTGCTTTTAATCGCACATCACAGCAGGCTATCGTGCAAGGAATGATTGATGCCGTTAATGCTGGAGCGAGCGTAATCAACCTAAGTCTCGGCGGCCTCAGCTCCGACAGTCGCCAACGCGTGTACGAGCGTGCCGTGAAAATGGCCAACGAAAAAGGCTGCATCGTTGTGGCTGCAGCTGGCAACTCGGCCGCAGATGCTCGTCGCTATGCCCCCGCCAACACCCCAGGAATTATTGCAGTGGCTGCACTGAACAATCAACTCCAGCAAGCGCGCTTTTCGAATAGTATCGACGGACTCGAACTCGGGCTGTGGGCGCCAGGGCAAGACATTTTTTCAACTGTGCCCAATGGTGGATTTACGCTCTTTAGCGGCACCAGTATGGCTGCACCCCAAGTAGCTGGATTGCTCGCTGTGGCCAAAGCTCTACAGCCTGCACTCACCACGCGTGAAGCGCACGAGATGCTGGTAGCAAGTACCCAAACCCGCAGCTTCGGCAACCAAAATGCACCCGATATTATCGACCCCGGCAACTTCCTAGAGCGGGTAGGGGAGCGGTAGGGCGCTACTTTTGCCGCATGCAGCACGTCCTCATCGATCCAGCAGAGTGGCAAGCTTATCCTAGTCGCGCCTACGCCAACTGGTTTTCGCAGCTCGAAGGCATGCGCTCGCCTGTGCTCGTGGGTACGCAGGCAAAGGGCCAACCCAACCTAGCAATCTTCAATTCCCTCACCCACATCGGTGCGCGACCGCCACTGCTGGGCCTGGTGTTTCGGCCGCTCACCGTGGAGCGACACAGCTACGAGAACATCAAAGCTTCCGGCTTTTATACCATCAACCATATCCCCACCCAGCTGCTCGCCGCTGCCCACCAGACGAGTGGGAAATTCCGGCGCGAACAGAGCGAATTTGACATTGCTGGACTGACACCTCTAACTACAGCCGCCGGACCAGCACCCTACGTAGCAGAGGCTAGCGTGAGCATGCTGCTCGAGTTTGAGGAGGAGCACCACATCGCAGCCAACGATACGGTGCTGGTAGTCGGGCGCGTGCGACAGCTACGGGTGCCGCAGGAGGCAACGTTCGCAAGCTTAGCAGATCAAACAGCGCCAGCAAGCCTGCCCTGGCAACAGCTCGAAGGCGCCGTCGTGAGCGGTCTTTATAGCTACTACACGGTAGCACCAGAAAGCACGCGTGCGTACGTGGAAGTCGAGCATGCCGATCAGTGACCGAGCACTTGAGGCAGCGACTGGTATATCTGCTCCACCGCTAGTTGACTATCACCTTCGGCTACCTCCACAATCACTTCAGCTTCTTCGTAAACTGGGCGTCGCTGCTGCGTGAGCTCCTCCAGGTAGCTCTCCCAATCGTCGCGATTGAGCAGTGGCCGCTGCGCCCGTTGATCGGCGAGGCGCTCCACGAGATGTTTGGCGTCAATGTCTAGAAATATAGATAGTCCTGTCTCCTTGATAAACTTCATGTTGTCGAAATGCATGGGCGTACCTCCTCCAGTTGCGATTACTGCCTGTGGATAGCGACGTGGCAAGTCGCGAAGTATCTGCGCTTCGCAGGCTCTGAAGTTGAAATCGCCGTGATTGTCAAAAATTTTGGCAATGGTGCTGTGGGTGCGTGCTTCGATGGCAGCGTCGAGGTCTACAAATTCACGCTGCAGCTTGGCGGCTAAGGCTTTACCAACGGTGGTTTTGCCGCAGCCCATGGTGCCTACTAAATAAATTCTCCCCAATCCGTCGTGTACCTTTGCCATGTGTTTATTGCTTCGAATGTGTTTCTTCAGCGCGTAGTTTTACTAGCGGCTGCCTGTGTACTAATGTTCGCTTGCGGCGACGAGCAAGTCGATGTTCCGAGCGGAAGTGTTGCTGCCAGTGGTGGCGAAGTAATGCGCTTTCCAGTACAAGCAGATGGAGAAATAGACACCACTGTCGTGGCCGCCATTCAATTTGCTGATCAGGTACATGAGTTTGGAATTGTTGATGCCGGCGCCATCGTTGCACATCGTTTCCCGTTTCGCAACACCGGCAGTCAACCGCTCATCATCTCCAGCGCCCGCAGCACCTGTGGCTGCACCGTGCCTGAGTACTCACGTGAGCCAATCGCACCTGGCGACACCTCCAGCATCCTGGTCGTGTTTGATACGCAGGGCAAAGCTGGTCCACAAGACAAACCGGTTACCTTGACGGCCAATACCTATCCCTCCACCACGACAGTGCGTATGAAAGGCACCGTCGACCAGCTAAATTGAGCACATACATGATGCTAGCCGCGCTCTTCCTGCAGGCACCTGCCAACTCTACCTACACCAGCATGCTGATGATCGCCCTCATGGCGGGCATCTTTTGGCTGTTTATCCTGCGACCACAGGCGCGACGTCAGAAACAGCAAACGAGCTTTCAGGAGGCCGTAAGCAAAGGAGATCGCGTGGTGACGAGTTCTGGCATCCTCGGCAGAGTCAGCAAAGTGGACAAGGAAAATGGCATCGTCACGCTCGAAGTCGGCAAGGGCAGCTACCTCGATTTTACAGCCGGATCGATAAGCCGCGAGCTAACGGAGGCGAAGTATGGTGAGGAAGCCAAGAAATAGAGCTGAACGCAGCCGCCGCTTCAACATCACGGTGTGCATCCTCGCCTCCATCGTGTTCTGGCTGTCGATCAAACTTTCAGCCACCTACAGCACATTAGAGCCTATAGAGCTCGACTACCGCTTGCCGAGTGGACTCGCTTTTGCTCAAGATCCGCCGCGCGTGCTCGAGGCCAATGTCAGCGCTACTGGCTGGGAGCTGTTGGCGCAAAACTTCAGGCAACGCGATAGGCGAATCCTTATCGACAGCCTCGATATGCGCGCCAATCCAGATGGCATTATCTCCATCCGCCGAGCAGTCGCTGAGGCTTTTAATGCAGAAGGCTTGCGCGTCAACGCCATGACCAATGAGCGAGTGGTGGTCCGCACCGAGCAAGTTGCCTACAAAAGTGTACCACTCCAGCTCGTGGCTGATCTACACTATGCCCCCGGCTTTAGCAACGCACGCGCACCACTATTAACTCCCGACAGCGTGGTGGTGAGCGGACCTGCTTCTGTGCTCGAGACGATCGACTTCTGGCCATCAGATACAGTGAAAGCTAGGGGCGTGCAGGGAGAATTGAAAGTTGTGGGTCTCGTAGCTCAACCTACCACCACTTCCCTGCGTGTGCAGCCGAGCCAGTTCGAGATGCAACTCACCGCCGAGCAATTCACCGAAAAGCGGGTTTACGTGCCGGTAAAGGTCCTTGGACTTAATGCCAAGGATAGCGTTACCCTGTTCCCTCGCCAGGTGTTGGTAAGCTGTGCGGTGGGCCTGAGTGATTATGAATCTGTTACACCAAGTGATTTTGAACTAGAGGTCAATTTGGAAGGTGTGCCGCTCGATAAGCAGATTGAGGTGCCTGTGCTGGTAGTAGAGTCTCCCGAAGAGGTGACACGGGTAAGGGTGACGCCCCGTAAAGTCGAAGTCTACGTGCGCGCAAAGCAGAAATAGGAAATTGTCTAGAGCTCGAGCAGACCTTCCGGCAGCCGCATAAAAACTATCTTCTTAATAAAATCGACACCTTTAATTAAGTCTTGATTCAGTGGGATGAGGTGCTGCTTTTCGTTCGCCTGCACTTGGGCTAAGACTTGGTGAGGGTAGGCTATTACTTCCTGTATTTGACCCACCTCGCCAATGGCTTCATCGATGAGCGCAAAGCCTTCTAGGCGGCGATAGCGAGCAAATTCTGGATCGACTTCCTGCACTTCTTGCGCCTGGTCGGGACTCACGTCCTCTTGTTTAATGAAGATGGGCTGTCCGCACAGTACTGCTCCAGCTTCTTTGGATTCTACATCAGCAAGCTTTACTATCCAGTCAGCTCCTCGAATACTAGTTATTTCGAAGGGGAGCGCAACATCTTCATTGCGGCCAATAAAAACAAAGTTGACTTCTTCGAAATCTTCAGCGAAGTCTTCCTCAACAATAAACTTCAACTCGCCAGCAATGCCGTGGGTTTTTCGCACGGAACCGACTTCGATCAGCTGGTCTACCATGTTATTGGCGGTACATATTGACAGTAAATCCTGCTTGTGCTCGATCTTCCCATGAGAGTGAGGAGTCAGTATTTTGCGTATCGAGAATGCGGACGTGCCGTTCGAGCAGGCCTACTCCTTCTCCATATACCTCTTTCCATTCTCGCAGCTCAATAAGATTTTCACTGTCTACTAAGGTTACCCAAGCCGCCACTACGTTTTGGTCGCCGCGCCAGTTGTAGTTGCCAACGCTGTCGATCCTGCCTTGCCAGCCGCCCTTGTGAATTTCAATTAACTCACCGGCCACCGTGACCTTTAAATCAGCGGAAGTCCGTAGCAGCGGATCCCACTTAGTGCCGACTGCTATTGGACTAGTAAGGCCCACGTAGGTAATGCCTTGCAGTTGGTGACTCAGTGCTGTCTCATCTGTCGACCATTCCCAGATAAATGAGCTGGAGGAGCTCGTGGAATCACCGCTGACGCGCACCAACAGCGGATGAGATTCGTGTTCACCTCCAAGTGCGTTGACCTCCCAGGTAGAGCTAGAACTGATCCGCTCAAAACCTCCCAGAGCAGCATCATACACGACGCTATCTACGGTAAAAGTCGCAGGAATTTCTGGAGCAATTAAAAACTCAGAAGCGTCTACAGCTTCAAAGTTATCTTGCTCATTCTCGCAGGCGCTAATAGCCAGCAAGCATAGCAAGATACTAGGTATTAGGGCTAACTTCATTTTCTGCTCGATTGTATGATGCCTCCGCCAACCACGTCGTCACCTTCGTAGATAACGGCTGATTGCCCAGGAGCGATGCCCCCAACATTGGCAAGAAAGCTGACATCGAGGTAGCTCTCGCCCAGTTGCGTAATTTCTGCAAGCGTACCACCATCTCGATAGCGCACCTTCACCGTGGCTTCGTAGCCGGCGGGCAGGCTGGCGTACTTCATGAGGTTGACTTGCCCCACGCCCATCCCGTTGCGAATGAGATCCTCTTGCCGGCCCAGCCTCACCTGGTTGGTCTCCGGGTAGATATCCGTGACGTACATAGGTTCACCAAACGCAACGCCGAGGCCTTTGCGCTGGCCGATCGTGTAAAAGGGATAGCCCTGGTGCTCACCGAGGATTTCTCCATCTTGCCCGACAAACAGACCGCCCGCCACTTGCTCTTCGAGGCCATCAACTCGACGCTTAAGAAAGCCTCTGTAGTCGTTGTCTGGCACGAAGCAAATTTCAAAGCTTTCGCCTTTTTTGCTCAATTCTTCGTAGCCAAAATCGGCCGCGAGTTGCCTCACTTCCGGTTTGGTCATATGGCCTAGCGGAAATCGACTCCGGCTGAGGCATTCCTGACTGAGTCCCCAGAGTACGTAGCTCTGATCCTTGTTGGCATCTGCAGAGCGGCGGACGAATTTGCGGCCCTTCGCTTCGTGAATTGTAGCATAATGTCCGGTAGCAATAAACTCGCAATCAAGCGCATCGGCTCGTTTTAGCAGCGCACTCCACTTGATGTGTGTATTGCACATCACGCAGGGATTAGGCGTACGACCAGCCATGTACTCGCTCACAAAGTCATCGATCACATGGTCGCCAAACTCTTCGCGTATATCCACGATGTAGTGCGGAAAGCCCATATCTACAGCCACCGACCGCGCATCATTAATGGAGTCGAGCGAGCAGCAACCGGTTTCTTTTTTCGAGCCACCACTGTTGGCGTAGTCCCATGTCTTCATGGTGATGCCGATAACTTCATAGCCTTGCTCGTGCAGTATCATAGCAGTCACCGTGGAGTCGATTCCACCGCTCATCGCTACCAGCACTTTTCCTCGCTTGCTCATCTGTCAGCTTTCGCCAAAACCAATTTGGTCGGTATAATAAAGCAAAGGTACGCTGATGCCTTGGCTGACTCAAATGTAGGCGCACCAGACTAGAGCCGCTAAAACATCTTTAGCACATCATTGAGCAAGACCAGCGCCATAAAACCGATTAAGAAGATTGTTCCTGCCGTAGTAGCGTACTCCAGAAACTTATCTCCAGGCTTGCGACCTGTAATTACTTCATAGAGCAAAAACATGACATGTCCTCCATCTAGTGCCGGTATTGGCAGCAAATTCATGATGGCGAGGATGAGTGAAAGCAATCCAGTAATGGCCCAGAACCGCTGCCAATCCCAAACAGGCCCAAACGCCTGCGCCATAGTAAATACCGAGCCTACACTTTCACGTGCATCAATCTTCGATTCGAACATCTGCCCAACAGCATCGAATTGATCTGTTATTGATTTTATACCACCCTTAAATCCTGCAGGAATGGCCTCTGCAATAGAAAATTCTTCTTCAACGAAGCTGTACTGGTTGTCGAGAATCGGCCCAAAGCCCATGCGTCGATTCTCATTCAGCTCCACGGGAAAGGTGACGCTTCGGCCGCCCCGATTCACTGTCACTTCTACTGTACTGTTAGGCTCCATGCGATCGAGCATAGGGCCCATTTCCTGTATAAAGCTGACTGGCACCCCATTGACCGCCGTCACCACATCGCCTCGTTGCATTTGGCTGGCCGCGGCAGGATAATCTGGGAAAATGGTATCTGCAACAGGTTTTAGCGGAAGCGAATAAAGCGACAAACCTCGATAGTCCTTACTGGTCAAGTTCCGCTGAAATGAATCAGGAAAAGTAATCGTGGCAGGCTGCCCATTGCGCTCGATATGCAAATTGCGACGCCCCCTTAAGAGTATCTCGTTGCGCACAAATTGATCCCCAAATTTCGGCAGCGGCACCGAATCAATGGCTAGAACTTTATCGCCTGTTTGGAGGCCATAAACTTGACCGAGACTGTCGGCATAGATGCCAGCCTCGACGCTCTCAGAAGGAATGTAGGAGCGACCGAAAAACCACAGAGATCCAATAAAAATCGCAAAGCCCAGCACAAAATTGACCGTAACACCCCCCACCATGATGATGAGTCGCTGCCAGGCTGGTTTAGATCGGAATTCCCAAGGTTGGGGCGGACCAGCAAGCTGCTCGGTATCCATCGACTCATCAATCATCCCGCTGATCTTGACGTAGCCACCGAGGGGCAGCCAACCGATACCCCACTCAGTCTCACCAATCTTCTTCTTGAACAACTCAAACCACGGATCGAAAAACAGGTAGAACTTTTCGACCCGACAGCCAAACCACTTGGCCGGCAGAAAGTGACCCATTTCGTGGAGCACGACGAGGATCGAGAGACTCAGCATCAGCTGAGCGGCCATCACGAGTATATTCATAGGAGCACTTGCAGTCGAGTCATTAACGGGGCGGCGAAAGTAGGGTTTGTTGGCAGTGTCACATCTTCACGCCGTGAGACTACGAGATCACTGGTTTTATGCTGCGCCTGGTCAGGTGGGTAGCTGGCAATTTGATGCCGAAGAAACTCGACATGCCGTGAAAGCATTGCGCCTCTCTGCAGGTGAAATGATTCAGTGGGTCGATGGCCGCGGCGGGCGCTACCGGGGCACCGTCACCCAGATTGGCCAAGTCTCCTTTGAGGCTACTGTACTAGCTACACTAGACTCGGAGCAGTCTCTGCCACTGCACCTCGGCATCGGCCAACTTCATGATGCCGCGCGGATGGAGTGGCTGATCGAAAAAGGCACCGAACTCGGCGTTACCAGCTTTAGCCTGCTCGAAACAGCTCGTACCGAGCGCTCGAGATATCGTATGTCTCGCCTGGAAGCCAAAGCACTCGCAGCGATGAAACAATCAGGTCGCGCTACGCTTCCCACCATCGCAGAAATGCCCTTGGTTGAATTTCTACATCGGGCTGATGCT
This sequence comes from Saprospiraceae bacterium, assembly GCA_965213735.1. Taxonomy (GTDB): domain Bacteria; phylum Bacteroidota; class Bacteroidia; order Chitinophagales; family Saprospiraceae; genus CALDTK01. The sequence goes on along the minus strand of CBDCAB010000006.1, from coordinate 1,048,809 downwards.
GCCAGCCAACGCTTTATCGCACACTGCTACACACTCGGTAGTGGAGAGCATCTACCCTCGGAATTGACTACAGCTGGCGCAGATTTACTCATTGGTCCGGAGGGAGATTTTACTGAGCAGGAGGTGGAGCAGGCGATGGCTGCAGCTTATCGCTCCATCACCTTGGGAAATGCGCGACTGAGGTCAGAAACTGCAGCGCTCAAAGCGATATCTATAGTCACCTCTCGCTGAAGCAACACCCTGGTATGCTTTTTAAGCGTTATACGTCCATGCACGATCTGTCCTTTCGGCTTTTGCTCACATCCGTATGTCTTAGCTTATGCTTTATGGCTCATGCCCAACAGCTGCAACTCGGGCTGGTGAAGTACAATGGCGGCGGCGACTGGTACTCCAACCCCACCTCGCTACCCAATCTTGCACGCTACTGCAATGAGCAGCTCGGTCTTGACTTAGAACCTGATTATGCTACAGTCGAAGTGGGTTCTGCAGAACTGTTCAACCACCCGTTCGTGCACCTCACGGGCCATGGCAACGTCGTGTTTAGCGCTGCGGAGGCTGAAAACTTACGCACCTACTTGATTGGAGGCGGATTTCTGCACATCGACGACAACTACGGAATGGATCCTTTCATCCGGCCAGCGATGAAGCAAGTCTTTCCCGAACTAGAATTTGTTGAATTGCCCTTTGATCATCCCGTCTACGACCAGCGATTTCGCTTCGTAGATGGGCTACCGAAGGTGCATCAACATGATCAGAAGCCTCCGCAGGGCTATGGCCTCATTTACAAAGGCAGAGTCGTGTGCTTTTATTCTTACGAAAGCGATCTAGGAGATGGTTGGGAAGACGCTGATGTCCACAACGATCCAGCGGCTGTGCGTGAGCAGGCACTAAAGATGGGTGCTAATTTGGTGCAGTATGCCTACACGCAGGGCGGCTAAAAGCGCATTTTGCGTTGTTGCTGCTGCTCGTTGTTCTCTCCCCGTTGGTTGAGGTGCAAAATCATATGGTCGCTACGCAATTTCCCATCCGAGCGTGTGGTGTCAGCAGAAGAAGCGCTTTGTGCGGGAGGAGAACTGGATTTGCTGCTGTAGCTGATCGCCAGGCCGAGTATCCCCAGAAAAAGAATTGCCGCCAGCAGCAGCCTTTCTGAGTTTCCGGAGGGTGATTTTGTGACTTCTTTTGATGCTTTCCTTGTAGAGGTTCTGCTCATGGATGTTTAGTCTCCGCCTTCTGGGCTGCACACGTTCAATCCGCCGAAAAGGCGGTCGGCCAGCTGGCCGGTTTCATGGGATAAGTCGTAGCTCGTCTGATGCGAAGTTAGTTACACATTTGGATTTTGTGCAATTGTTTTCGCGCCTATTTTCAATACGGCCTAGCCCGAACGGTGTTGCAGACTCAGCAAACATTGCTAAAGTGCAACCTAGCCTAGCGAGGCGAGAGCAGGTAGACCTCGCCGAAGCTGCCAGTGCGTTCGGCCACATCGAGTGCGCGATCGCCCACCCCGGTGTACAGATCGAGGTGGTGAGCTCCTTTAATTGCGCCTCCAGTATCCTGCACCAGCAGGATGCGCGTCTGGAATTTTCCGGGACGATTCACTACCGGAACGTTGGCCAGTAAAACGCTGCCAAGGGGATAATGCGCCGGATCAGCAGCGACACTTACCATCGGCTTGAGTGCTACACCTGCTGCGCCACGAGCCTTGCCATCCGAGAGCTTAAAGAAGCCGTAGTTGGGATTGAAGGTCGTAATCGAATCGCGCAGCTGTGGATTTTCGCTCACCCAGCGCTTGAGGTTGCGCAGGCTTAGGTCGGAGATAGAGCTGTCGCGGCGACTCAAAGCTTGTTCGATACTCTGGTAAGGATAGCGGTTGGTGCCATTGTAGGCGAGGTAGTGTCGCGACCCATCTTCAAAGCGCACAAAGCCACTGCCCTGCAGCTGAAGCGTATACACATCGAGCACGTGCGCTGCATAGCCAATCACGCGTGCCTTGCCATCTAGCGCACCCTCACGCTCGATTTCCCGCCGACTCGGAAGGCGACCTTCGTAAGCTTCTGGATACTCATACACTGGGTAGCGAAACTTGCGGCTACGCGTAGTGCTAAGCTGTACCTCCGGGCTATAGTAGCCAGTAAAGTGTACCTCTCCACCAGCAGCTACGGGTACCGCAGCGAGCGGATCGACCATATAACGCCCGCTGAGCAGGTCGTCAATCACCCGCATGAAATCGCGGCGCGTCAGTTCGCGACCATTGATCTCGTATACCTTCTTTGCATCCTGACGCTTGAGCAAATCGCGCTGTACTTCGAGTGCCGCACGCAGCGATGGCGTGAGGGTAGGTAGAGCAGATTGCAGCACCAGGCCGCGAGCATTGGCCAGAAGTGGGCGTTCGGCAACGAAAACAGCCTGTGCTCCCCGATCATGCGTTGGCACGATCTTCGTAGACACTAGCTCTGGATATGAAGCCTCCGAGACCACCGCAACTTCAGCAGCATGCTCTACTGCACAAGCCGTAAGTAGGCTCAAGCAGCAAATAAGAAAGGTAAGTCTGATCATAGAAAGTGCTGTTGTTCAAATTCCGACCACAGGTGTCGGCATACTTTCCGAGGGGTACTGGATAAAGCGCTTACTGGCTAATTTGTTGGCTCAGCAATGTGTGAATTTATCCTTAAGCAAATCTACGCCGCCCTGTCTGTCAGTGCATTAGGCTCACGAAGAGCTACATAACAGGGGTAATTCGCGCCGATAATTCGGTTATTGTTACCAATAATGATCTTCGTTTGGCCATTCAGGAGTTTCGCCGAACTTCACGCCGACGATGAAGGTCTACGATTACGTCATCATAGGGGCTGGTTCGGCAGGTTGTCTACTTGCCAATCGCCTTTCGGCAAAACCTGAGCTGTCTGTTTTGCTCATCGAAGCTGGCGGATCAGATGCACGCCTCGATATTCATATTCCAGCAGCTTACATCAGGCTTCACCGCTCGGAGGTAGACTACGGCTTTAGCTCAGAGCCTCAACCCGAAACAGCCAATCGAGCCATTTATCAGCCACGTGGTAAAGTGCTCGGCGGATGCTCCTCCACCAATTGCATGGCCTATGTGCGTGGGCACGCCAGCGACTACGATGATTGGGCGGCTGCTGGCAATCAAGGCTGGGACTACACCAGCGTGCTCCCGTACTTCAAGCGCCACGAGGCCAACCTCAGCCTCAAGAGCCACTACCACAGCAGCGAGGGAGAGCTCACCGTCAGCACAGCCGATGCCCTAACTGCTTCGGGTGAAGCATTCCTGCAAGCTTGTGCCGCAGAAGGCATAGCCCCCAATTCCGACTACAATGGCGCATATCTCGACGGCTGTAGCCCCTTTCAATTTACGATCCGCCAGGGTAGACGACTTTCTGCCTACCGAGCTTTTCTCAAGCCAATCCTTTCGAGGCCGAATCTGACTGTTTGGACGCACACGCAAGCTCGCCGACTCGTGTTTGCTCCTGCTCTTCACAACCAGCCTTCGATTTGTCACGGCGTAGAAGTGCTGCGCGAGCATCAGCTGGTGGAGGTGCGAGCCAGTCGAGAAATTATTCTCAGCGCAGGAGCGTTTGGCAGCCCGCAGCTGCTGATGGTTTCAGGTATTGGGCCAGGTGAGGTTTTGGCGAAAGCTGGAATAGCGACACAGCACCACTTAGCGGGAGTCGGACAAAATCTACAGGACCACCCCTTCGTACCCATCTCTTTCGAGACCGCGGGCGTAGCTAGCCTCAACCAGGCACTCACTATCCGCAATGCGCTGCATTATCTGCTGCAAGGCAAAGGTCCGCTAAGTAGACCACCCTTAGAGGCAGTGGCCTTTGTCCGTACGCGCGAAGGGCTCGACCGGCCCGATCTTCAGCTGCAATTTGCGCCGGCACAAGGCACCGACATGTATGACTTCAAGTCGGCCATGGGTGCTGAAAATGGCTTCACGATGCTGCCGACTCTCCTCAAACCAGCTAGTCGAGGTACAGTCACGGTGCGCAGCCAAGATGTGGATGTTGCGCCCGTGATTAAACAAAATTACCTAACCGATGCCGGCGGTCGTGACGAGCAAACGCTCATCGCTGGGCTGCAACTCGTCGAACGACTACTTGCTCAGCCTGCACTCGCGCGGCTCGTGAGTAAACGCGTTACAGTCGCTGAGCCTATGCGCACGCGAAAGCAATTAGAGGCTGCGGTGGCCGCACATCTGGAGAGTTGCTACCATCCGGTGGGCACCTGTGCAATGGGTTTAGATGAGCAGGCCGTGGTCGATGATCGCTTGCAAGTGCGCGGCGTCACTGGTCTTCGTGTCGTAGATGCTTCTATAATGCCGACCATTGTAGCTGGCAACACGAACGCACCTACTTATATGATTGCCGAAAAGGGTGCAGCCATGATACTGGCAGATGCAGCCGCTAAGTCCGCAAAGGCACACGTCGCGTCGTAGCAATCGGCACTTCAGGGTCGACATGCACTAGCCACTGCAATTGGGCGGTGCTATCGTTGAGTTCGACGGAGTAGTAGCCTGCGGGCCAGCCTTGGTAGTCAATCTCGATATCATTGAGACCTGCGCTGAGGGATCGATAGTAGGTTTCGAGTACCCGCCCCTCCAGTGTTTTGATTCGTAGCACCACTTGCTGCTCGTCCTCGCTTTCGAGGGTAATATGCAGGCGGGCGAGGCTTTCGCTGTCGAGGGCGCGTAGCAGGCGCGTGCGGCGGCTATGGGCATGTTGGGCTTCCATACGCTCGCTTTGTGCATAGCTGCCGTCGCTAAACACTACGCGCAACTCATAGGCGAGATCGTGCACAAATGGCGTTTGGTCGATGTAGCGATAGCCATTCACCGTATCACGTTGGCCACGAGGTACCAAGCTAGCCACAACATCGCTCTTCCCGTTGGCATGCCGCCATATCGCGTAATAATCCACCTCGGCTTCATGCGCTGTTTTCCATTCGATTGCCACGCCACTTGCATAGCCCATCAGCGTCACTGGCTGTACGAATTGCACCCGTTCTTGCGCTATTTGAGCACTGCTTTCGCCAAAACAACACATTACCAACAAGGCCCAAACAACGCGCATCGAATTTACTTTGCTGTCGCGGATGCAAAAGCCACACCAAGCAGCGACACATGAAACAAATGAGAATACTTATCTATCTTACGATCAGCTGCCTAAGCTTTGTTTCATGCAATAGACTGGGCTATGAAGTCACCCGTGTAGAATCGGGCACGCAGGGCATGGTAGTGACGGCTCATCCCTTGGCCAGCGCGGTTGGCGAACAAGTGCTGCGTGATGGTGGCAATGCTACAGATGCGGCCATTGCAGTTCAATTTGCACTTGCGGTCGTGTGTCCTCGAGCGGGCAACCTGGGTGGCGGAGGCTTTTGGCTTCACGCTCCCGTCGATGATCAAGTGCGCGCCCTCGACTACCGCGAAGAAGCTCCGGGTGCAGCCAAACGCGACATGTACCTCGAAAGTACCGGCGAGGTCCACCCGACCAAGTCGCTCGAAGGCGCTCTGGCCGCAGGAATCCCCGGCACAGTCGATGGCCTTTGGACAGCCTACACCTTCGGTAGTAAACTAAAAAACTGGTCAGCCTTACTCGCACCGGCCATCAAGCTAGCAGCCGACGGCTACCGCATCACAGCCACCGAAGCAGAGCGACTCAACAGCTATCAGGAAGACTTCAAGCGTCAGAATGACTTCGATTTCCCATTTGTCAAAGATGAACCGTGGCAGCGGGGCGATATGCTGGTGCAGCCGCAACTCGCTCATACGCTCAGGCAATTATCCAGCGAAAAAGCTGGATATTTCTACGATGGCGACTTTGCCAATTCACTCGCTGAGGAGCTTAGGCAGCGCGGCGGCATATGGCAAGCAGAAGACCTGCAAAATTATCAGTCCGTTTGGCGCGAGCCTATCGCAGTGGACTTCAATGGGCTCACCATCTACAGTATGCCACCGCCCAGCTCGGGTGGGGTAGTGCTGGCGCAAATGCTCGGCATGTTGCGCAAATACGATCTGCAGGCCGTGGCCATTACCGACTCCGTAGATTACTACCACCTGCTCATCGAGGTGATGCGGCGCGCCTACGAGGATCGGGCCGAATACCTAGGCGATCCAGACATGGTGCAAATCCCTCTCGAGCGCCTGCTCGACTCGAGCTACCTCGCTAGCAAGTGGGCAGACTACGACCCGCAGCGAGCCACCGTTAGCGATCCTAGCAAGAAAGCTGGCTTGCGCGATGTGTACGAGACCACCCACACCAGTATCATCGACCGCTTCGGAAATGCTGTGGCCGTCACTACGACGCTCAATGGCAATTTCGGCTCTAAAGTATGGAGCCGTGTAGGCGGCTTCTTTCTTAACAACGAGATGGATGACTTCAGCGCGAAACCAGGTGTACCGAATCAATTTGGCCTTGTCGGTGGTGAGGCCAATGCGATAGCTCCAGGCAAACGCATGTTGTCGAGCATGACGCCTACGGTGGTTCAGCAGGAGGGCATCAACAAATTGGTACTCGGCAGTCCTGGCGGGAGCACCATCATTACGGCTGTCTTGCAGGTCTTGCTCAATGCAGTGGTGCACGATATGGACATCGCTGAGGCCGTAGCTGCGCCGCGGGTGCACCACCAGTGGCTGCCAGATGAAGTGCTTTACGAGCGAGGTCGCATGTCGGAGCGCGTGCTAGAGGGTCTTCGCGAGCGTGGTCACACCTTGCGTGCTGTCACCAACATCGGACGAGTTAAAGCTGTAGAAAATACATCTACAGGACTTACCGGTGCAGGTGATGCACGTAATCCTGATGATGATGCGAGTGGGTGGTAGGGGGGGGGCCTGCGGCGCGGGTGCCTCCGGCGGTGGGTGGCCTGCGGCGCGGATGCCTGCGGCGCTGCAGATAGGACGCGCTTTGCCTCCGGCGGTGGGGTTGCCTGCGGCTCGAGGTAAGCCTTTTTCAAGGTGGTACCTGTGCTTGACTGCACCTCAGGAAGTGCACTGCCGCCCAGCCCTCACGCAGCATGGTCGTAGCCGCATAGCGGCGTCGTTGTCAGAGGGTAGGGTTTACCCGGAACTAAGATTGGGACCGTAGCAATACCCTTTAGTCTACACAACTATGCGCGCTAAAGCACGCGTAACCAGACCTAGCTGAGCTACCTATCAACAAAAGTGTCGGGATGACAGGATTCGAACCTGCGACCCCACGCCCCCCAGGCGTGTGCGCTACCGGGCTGCGCTACATCCCGCACTGGTGGTCCCTACTGGATTCGAACCAGTGACCTCTGCTCTGTCAAAGCAGCGCTCTAAACCAACTGAGCTAAGGGACCGCAAATGCTCGCCCCAATTCGGAGCGGCTGCAAATGTAGGCGAAGCTGTCAACCCAGACAACGCCCTGCTCAATTTAGCTGATCAACTCACTAAACCTGCGTTTGCCCAGCAGGTAGTAAGCGAGTACGATACTGTGTACAGGCCCATTCGACTCCACCGCGACTGCTGTATCCGCATGTTCCCTACGATTGCGGAGCACCCCTGGCAGCTTGGCATAAAAGGCGGCGTGGGCTCGCATCACCGCCCATAGATTGGCACCTTGCCCCGCCGCGACAAATTGCATTCCCGCCGCTCCATCGAGCAGCAAGCGCGTAGTGAGTTTTAGCGGAAGCGAAACTGCTAACTCATTTTTAGTGAGCGTGGTGAGCGAATTGCGAAAGTTGAGAAATGTCTTCCTCGGAGATGCATATTGTAAGGTGCCGCCTCCGAGGTGACAAACGGTGCTACTCGGCTCCACCCAACAGGTATATCCGGCTCTGCGTAGGCGCCAACAAAAATCGATCTCCTCCATGTGCGCGAAGTAGCTGCCATCGAGACCTCCAAGCTGATGCCAGGCTGATGCTCGCACAAAACAACACGCTCCTGTAGCCCAGTCGATGAGCGCGGGCGCATCGTACTGCCCTTCATCCTGCTCGATGGTGGCGAAAATTCTGCCTCGACAGTAAGGATAGCCGAGCGCGTCGAGGTAGCCGCCCGCCGCCCCTGCGTACTCGAATTCATGCGGCCGCTCATCCGCCAGCACCTTGGGCTGCACCGCCCCAACGCTCGAATCAGCAGCCAGGCGTGCTAATGGTGCCTCCAGCCAGGCTTCACTCACCCGCACATCAGAATTGAGCAGCACGTAAACATCCGCTTGCACCAGTGCAAGAGCGCGGTTGTACCCTTCGGCAAAGCCATAATTCTGTGGTAGCGGCAGCCATTCTACAGCTGCGAAGCGCTCTACGATAGCCTTGCTCGTATCTGTCGATCCATTGTCGGCAACAATAATTCGTGCTCCAGCAGAATGCTCCACTACGCTCGGCAGATAGGTCTGCAGGTGCTGGGCACCATTCCAGTTGAGGATAACAACAGCTACAGAGGCGTCATTCACAGCTTGGCAAATATGCGGGTAGTGGCGCGGCGGTCGGTTTCTATTTGGGTGCGCAGGGCCTCGAGACCGTCAAAAGCGCGGTCTTCTCGGATGCGCTCGATGAGCTTGACTCGCAGAAGTTGCCCGTAGAGATCTTCATCGAAATTGAGCAGGTTGACCTCGATGCTGCGTGGGCGTTTGCCTTCCAGACTCGGGCGTTCGCCGATGTAAAGCATGCCGGGCAGCTCTTCTGGATAGTGTCCCGCCGCCTGCTGTCGCGAACAACTCACTGCATACACACCATCAGCTGGTAGCAGCTTGTGTGGCGCATCGAGGTCGAGATTGGCAGTAGGAAAACCAATCGTGCGGCCAATCGCTTCGCCGTGAACGACCCTTCCGGTCAGCATGTAAGGGTCGCCGAGCAATGCATTAGCCGCACGAATCCTCCCTTGCATGATGGCAGTCCGGATGCGCGTACTGGACACTGCAATTTTATCAATATCACGTGCTGAAATTTCATCGACCTCCACGCCTGCGCCGGCCGCGAGCTTGCGCAGCAGCACGATATCACCCTCTCTACCAGCACCGTAGCGATGGTCGTAGCCAATCACGACGGTTTGCGGCGTAAAGTGGCCAAAGAGAAAGTCTTGGAGATACTGAGTTGCAGTTTGTTTTGCGAAAGCGTGAGAAAACTCCACTATCACCACATGGTCGATCCCTTGCGCAGCAATACGCTCAATCTTTTCAGCAGTGGTGGTGAGCAGGCGCACCGGTGGACCGTCACTGGCCAGCACGTGCCGCGGGTGGGGATCGAAGGTGACGAGCACACTCTCACCATCTATGCTACGCGCGTGCTGACGGATGCGCTCGAGCAGCTTTTTGTGCCCCAGGTGCACGCCATCAAAGCTGCCGATAGTGACGACAGGGCGCCGCAACGGAGGAAGAGCTTCGAGATTACGGTGCACTTGCATACGGCGCGCAAATTAGTCGTCGAACTCAAAGCTTACCTTTGCCGCCCCCATGCAAAAAGAGGACGTCTTAATCGCGCTGAGTAAAGTGCAAGACCCGCTGACAGGAAGGCCCATCCAGCCTGAGCACCGCGTCCGCGATCTGCTGGTGCGCGAGCAAATGGCCTCCTTTAAGTTGGTGATGCCAGGCCTTGCGCAAGAGGCGAAATTTCAACTCATTGCGGCCTGTGAAGAGGCCATAAAAGCAGCCGGAGCCAGCGATGTGCACGTGCAGTTGCTCACTGATGCCAAACCTGGCGACACCTCAGCTGCGCTGCCTCAGGTGCACAACATCATTGCAGTCGGCAGCGGGAAAGGTGGTGTGGGCAAGAGCACTGTTGCAGTTAATTTGGCGCTTTCGCTAAAACAGCAGGGCCTGCGCGTGGGGCTTATTGATGCAGACCTCTACGGGCCGAGCATTCCAACCATGCTCAAGCTTCGCGGCCAGCGACCGAAAGTTCAGGAGGTGTACGGCAAGCCCAAACTGGTGCCGCTGGAGGCTTACGGCATGCCCTGCATATCGATTGGCAGCATCATCGAGCCCGAACAGGCGGTGGTGTTGCGCGGTCCGCGGCTGGCAGGAATCATTAAGCAGTTTTTTCTGGAGGTGGTATGGCCCGAACTCGATGTTTTGGTGGTCGATCTTCCGCCAGGCACAGGTGATATTCAGCTCACGCTCGTCCAGACCGTGCCTGTGACCGGAGCTATACTGGTGACTACTCCTCAGCAGGTGGCGCTCGATGACGCTATTAAGGCTATGAACATGTTTTTGCTTCCCAACGTCAACGTGCCGATATTGGGCGTGATCGAAAACATGGCTTGGTTTACTCCTGAAGACATGCCTGAGCGGCGCTACGAGTTGTTTGGCAAAGGAGCTGGCAAGGCGCTCGCGAAAAAAGCTAATTCCATGCTGCTAGGCCAAGTGCCGCTGGTGCAGGGCATCGGCGAGGCAAGTGACGCTGGCGTGCCTCCTGCCACTAACCCAAATCATCCGGCAGCCGTTTATTACACATCCATCGCGCAAAAAACTTTGCGTCAACTTGCAATCCGCAACGAAGCACTACCTCCTACACGTGCCGTTGAAGTCCAGTAGCTTATGAGCAACAAGGCCACACTTTTCAAGCAAGTAGACGCAGCGCTAGATACGGTGCGTCCACACCTTGCTGTCGACGGCGGAAATATCGAGGTCGTTGATATCGATGACAATATGCGGCTGCACATCCGTTGGCTCGGTGCGTGCAGCAACTGCTCCATGTCGGTGATGACGATGCGTGCTGGCATAGAAGAAGCAGTGCACAATCGCGTGCCTGAGATTAAGGGCATTGTCGCTGTCAACGGTCTGGATACGCGCCGAGAAGCCGTCATCACTCCCAACAACGCGGCTGAGTAGTCCCAGCGCCGTACCCTTGCGGCAATGGATAGAAACACGCTCGAACACCATATCGATCAGCGCGGCACCATGCTATGCGTCGGTCTCGATCCTGTACTCGATCGCTTACCTGAAGGGATTGCGCGTACACCTGATGGTGTGTTCGATTTTTGCCGCAGGATCATAGATGCCACACTTGATTTTTGTGTTGCCTACAAGCCCAATCTCGCCTTCTTTGAGTGTTTGGGCGCTGAGGGCTTTGCAGCTTTCGCCAAAACCTGTGCGCACATCCCAGACAGTCATTTCATTATCGCTGATGCTAAACGCGGCGACATCGGCAATACCTCCACGCGCTATGCTGAGGCTTTCTTTTCCCGCTTCGGATGTGATGCAGTGACAGTGGCTCCCTACATGGGCAAGGACTCTGTAGCGCCTTTTTTGGTTGAGGGGCATTGGGCAGTGGTACTCGGCCTCACGAGCAATCCAGGCAGTGCCGATTTCGAACAACAGCGCCTAGCCAATGGGCTGGAGTTGTGGGAGCACGTTATTGAGCAGTGCATCAGCTGGGGCACGACCGAAAATTTGATGTTGGTCACAGGCGCCACCAAACCTGAAAAGTTTGCACGAATCCGCGAACTAGCGCCGGAGACGTTTCTGCTGGTGCCAGGTATCGGGGCTCAGGGAGGTGATTTAGCTGGCGTGCTTGCGCATGGGGCGATCGCTGGAGGCGGTTTGCTCATCAACTCGAGCCGTGGGATCATCTACAAGTCAAGGGGATTAGATTTTGCCGAAGCTGCGGCTACTGAGGCGCGGCGACTAAGCACGCTCATGAGTGGGACGTTGAGCAAGCTTTAAAAACCTACTAAATTTCGACCACGAGCAGATCTTCCTTATCGTTCATGTACCTGCGGATAATGCGTGCTGTTTCGGGATTGCCCGGGAAAGGCTGAATCACGTTGTAGAGCTTTTGCTTGTTCGGATTGCTCACGCGACGCTTCGGCTTCGGGCGGTAGCCATAGCCTCGGTAGCGACCGCCTTCTACTAGCACGACAGCTTCTTCCTCGGGAGTACGACCTTCATCGATAAGAAAAAAGTCATCTCCAAAAATTGTCTTTACTCGAGAGATTGCAAGCTCTACCCGCTTATTATACTCTTGTATGCATTCCTCACCCTTACACACGCCGAGGCAGCTTTTAAGGTGGTAGTGAAAACAGGGTGATCCTGGTCGGCCTTTTTCTAAGTTCACATGTCGGCCACACAACTCGAATTCGCGCTGGATGAATTGGAGTGCACCTTTTGCGCGACTGAGTTTTCCGTATTCGGCTACTACTTCCAGCTGCGCCCGGTCTTCTGGGCTGGGCCGACAGACTTCGAGGCAGTACACACCTTCTTCGGATATGGTGCGGTGGAGCACGAATGGGAAGTACCTTCTCAGCTGGGCACGATTGATACTTGGTTTGAGGCGCTTGATTTCGTAGCTCTCGTGGAGCAGCGCCACCAGCTCCGAACCTGTGAGCTCGAACCGAACACTATGAACCTGCTGATGTAGGCGATTGCCTTTTTCATCTTTCTGCGCAAAGTGTTCGAGCACGCGGCGGCGAATATTTTGTGACTTGCCCACGTACACGACGCGCCCAGAGCGATTGAGAAAGTAGTAGACACCGCAGGCAGCAGGCAGATTGTGTACTTGCTTGAGTGAAAGCCCACCTGGAAGGAGGCTCTCACGCATTGCCGTTTTTAGCACCGTGCTCGCTGCATCACCGGCTTGGCGGGCGAGACAACGTTCGAGCAGAATGGCAGTGGCTTCTGCATCAGCCATAGCACGGTGGTGCCGGCTGTGCTCGATTTTTAAGGCGCGGCAGAGTTTTCCGAGCGAATAAGATGGCTGGCCAGGGTAAGATTTGCGAGCAAGTTGCAGCGTACAGAGTTGCTTGCGCGTGTAGGTGAAGCCGAGTCTAGCGAATTCTTCCCGCAAAAATGTATAGTCAAACCTGACGTTATGCGCCACAAAGACATAATGCTCGGTGAGCTCCACAACCTGTTTGGCCACTTCATAAAACTTGGGTGCCTCGGCAACCAGCTCGTTGGTGATCCCCGTCAATTCTTGCACGGGTGTGTTGATCTGGCACTCGGGGTTGATCAAGGAGCTCCAACGCTGGGTGACCCGCCCATCCTCGTGCAGGATTATGGCGATCTCCGTAATCTTGTCGCGCGAAGGGCGTGTACCCGTCGTCTCGAGGTCTACGACCGCGAATTTTTTCATAGTGTTTCAAGGCCAGTAGACTGTATTAGCAGTCTACTTCAAGGCAGCTAGCATAATGCTGGGCGTGCCTACGTTCTAGTGTTTCTGTTTCCTGCAGGCCAAAATTACTTCCTAGTGCACCTCAACCTGTGGCCGTGAACTTAAAACCCTTTGTAGTATTTCTCAGCATCTTTCTTGGTGCTTGTGCCAATCCTTCGACGGAGGCGCAGGTGGTGCCGGCTATCACCGTCGCCGCCGATCAGTGGGATAAGGTGCTAGCTGAGGTAGAAGGCAAGCGGGTGGGCTGTGTGGTCAACCATACTTCCCTCAGCGGCGAGCAGCATCTCGTTGATCGACTGCTTGCGAGTGGGGTAGAGGTGCTCAAGGTCTTTGCTCCAGAGCATGGCTTTCGCGGCCTTGCGAGTGATGGCGAGCGTATCAGCGACCAAACTGATGCAGCTACAGGTCTGCCGATAATATCCTTGTACGGCAAGTCGAAGCGGCCGACTCAGGAAATGTTTGCCGACCTCGACCTCGTGCTTTTTGATATCCAGGATGTTGGCACCCGCTTCTACACCTACATTTCTACGATGCATTACATCATGGATGCAGGTGCGGAATATGGTGTCCCCGTGCTGATACTTGATCGGCCTAATCCCAATGGCCACTATATCGATGGACCTATTCTCCAGCCCGGGTATGAGTCCTTTATTGGCATGCATCCTATTCCCGTGGTGCACGGTCTAACGGTGGGGGAGTTGGCGCGTATGATCAATGGGGAAGGCTGGCTTTCGGAGGGGCGTCAGGCTGATTTGACCGTTGTTCCCGTTGCGACTTATCAGGTAGGGGAGGAGTACGTATTGCCTGTGCGCCCTTCGCCCAACTTGCCAAACCAGGCCAGCATTTACCTCTACCCGACGCTGTGTTTTTTCGAAGGCACGATCGCTAGCATTGGTCGTGGTACAGATTTTCCTTTCCAGGTTGTGGGTCATCCTGCCTTTCCCGATCGCGGGTTTGCGTTTACGCCGGAGGCACGTCCTGGTGCGAAGTATGCAAAGCTTAAGGGGGATAAGTGCTACGGTTGGGATTTGCGCGATTCTGTTGAGCCTCGTCCTACGCAGATTAATTGGTCCCTTCTTTCAGCTTTCGCCAAAACCACACCTGTTCAGCCCTTTGTAGATCGTCCTGCGCATTTCGATGCATGTGCGGGTTCTGCGGCCTTGCGCAATGCCTTAGAAACAGGTGCTATGGCAGGTTTTCGCGAAACCTATCAAGCCGAACTAGAGGCGTATTGGAAGCAGGCTCAACCATATTTGCTGTATGAGCGGAATTGGGAGTTATAGCAGCTAGCCCCCGGGGGTTGGGTTGCGCGTGCTTTAGCGCGTATAGATTTTACTTCAAATGCTGCGAGTTCCGGGTAAATCCTACCCTCTGACAACGACGCCGCGATGCGGCTATAGCCACGCTGCGGGAGGGGTTTGTGATAGCCGCATGGCGGCGTCTTTACAAGGAGCCCTGGGTTTACCCAGCGACCACCAGTGAGCCCAGCACCCAGCGCCTAGCACCTAGCACCTAGCCCCCAACACCCCCGAAACTCAAACTGATTAGAAAATGTGGGGACAAGCCATTATCGCTGCATTGACCTCAGGGTGAGTCAGCCATTCCCTAAAATCTGATGGAGCCATAAAATCCGTGAGACAGTTTTATGAAGCGCTATAGGTTGAGGTTAATATCCTCTTCGGGCATGGTGATGATGAATTCGAGTTTCCCTCCCAGGGCCTCGACATATCGTCTTAGGGTAGAGATATGCATGTCCTCACGCTTTTCTAAGCGCGAAATGCTTTCTTGAGCTATCGCCATTTTTCCGGCGATTTCCGCTTGTGTTAGACCAACAGCTTTGCGAAATTCCATCAGCGAATTGTACTCCTTGATGAACTGTTCGCTCTTGCTGCGGATGCGAGCTAGACGCTCTTCGCTAAAATCTTTGGTAAGTTCCTCTACAGTGATGGCCATGATTATTAAATCTTTTGGTTGTGATTGAGTGTGTTCAAATGGTCTGAATAGCGAGCGTCAGCCGTGTTTATCAAGCGCTTGTAGAAGCGTTTTTGATCTTTACCACGCTTGTCGCCACCTACGAGCAAAATAGCTTGGCGCATCGGATCAAAAGCAAAGGCTACTCGCCACACCTGCTTTTTGGAGGTAAAGCGTAGTTCCTTCATGTTGCTGACAGCACCTAGCACCTAGCACCCAGCACCCAGCACCCAGCACCCAGCACCCAGCGCCCAGCGCCCAGCCCCCAGCACCCATATACGCGTGCTTTAGCGCGCAAGGTATGGTAACTCGTAGGGTTCAGCTAGGTCCCTAAATTGAGTTCCGGGTAAAACCTACCCTCTGACAACGACGCCGCTATGCGGCTATAGCCACGCTGCGGGAGGGGTTTGTGATAGCCGCATGGCGGCGTCTTTACAAGGAGCCCTGGGTTTATCCGGCGACTGGATACCCATTAGCTACCGCGCCACCGACAGAGTCGGCCAAGCGGCGCTCTGCGCCCCTTGCTTTTTAGGCGCCAGCTTTAAAAGCGTTCTCTCCCGCCGCAGGTATCACCAACCGCCGCAGGCAAAGCGCGTCCTATCTGCAGCGCCGCAGGCCACGCGCCGCAGGCTACCGCGCCGCAGGCTTTCCCGCCGCAGGCCCAAGCCTCAAAACCTCCACCTCACCTGGCCTGCCAGCTCCACCTGGTCGGAACTCTCTTCGCGCTTGCCGTAGGCTCCGCGCAACTCAAGGGTCAAATCGCGGGTGGTGCGGTGGCGAAGGTTGAGGTAGGTGCGGTAGCCTTGCCCGTAATAGGCCGGGATGCGAAAGCGGTAGAGCAAATCATTTTCGTAGGCGTAGATGCGACTTTCAAAATCATCAGTATCGATGAGGGCAATTCTGGCAGTGGCACTCAGCTTGCTTTTTGCCGGCTTCCAGAGGATGTCTTGGTAGACAATGGTGCCATGGAAAAGCTCTCCCTGCTCTTCAGTCCGTGCAAATTCCACCCGCGCACGGAAGGTCAACGCTTTAGAAAAATTGAGCGAACCCTGTATACGCGCGGAACTGCGGATGTATGGCAAAATCGTGCGCAATGTCCCACTCTCCCCACGACTCAAATCACGCTCAGAACTACGGTGACGCAGCTGCACGTACACGCTGTGCTCGCGACGCTTTTCATAGGTAAGTCGGAGCAAACCGTCATAATTGCGGCTTGGAGTCGACAAGCGAAAGCGGGCATAAGGATGTGCGTAGACATCGCCAAAACCCTGCAGAACCCACCGCGATGAAACTTGCATACGCACGCCGAGGTAAATTCCCTGCTCATTTTCAGGGCGTCTACTCGCACCAAATACGTTGTTGTACAGCGTGCGGTAGCCGGCATCATAGCGCCGGTAGACCAGGCTCACATCAGTTTTGCGGTCGAGCCCAAGCTGGACACCAGAGAGTACTGCTGTCTGTTCGTTGCCATCAACGGCTGCTTCACCAAACCAGCTCACTGGACCTAGAAAAGTCTGCCACGCGAGACTTGCATTGCGCAAGAGGTCCCCATTGAAATTGAAGGTCTGGTATAGTCGATCAGATTGAGCAAAAGGCACTTCGAAGTGATGCTCGAGGTAGTGGAGGCTGATGCGGCCCCAGCTTTGCTCTACGCCGACAGCGCCTCCGAAACTCGTAGCCGTGTTGGAGCGCCTTCCAGCAATTTCACTCGGGGTGCGATGAAGTCCACCGAGGCGAAAGCTAGCAAACTCCACCTCGCCTGCGAGTGCATCCAAGGTATCGATGCCACCATCGGGTTTAGTGCGACTCGCGAGTGCCATCACCTTGAAGTTGCCTAACGCAGCTGCCGCGGCTGCACCCCGATAAAAGCCTTGCTCCCGCACCGAGGCGTGCGGAATGAGCCAACGCGCATTGCGCTGGACATCCATTACGAACGCACCTTTACCCGTACCAAAGCCGGTGTACGAAATAAGACCTTGCCCCCAATTGAGCCCGTAGTCTCCGAGCGCGACAGTTTTTAATATGCCCGGAAGCTCGTCGGCAAATACATGTGCACTCACATAATCAAACAGCAAGGGGTTGTCGGGACCTCCGTAACGCTCACCAGCATCGTTTTCAATGACTACTCCCATCGAAAACTGTCTACCTGCCGTGCGTCGCACCCGGAGGTAGAGCGGCACGCGCGGACCCACCCAGTTGTCGACATTCGAGCTCGTGCTCTGAAAGCCACTGCGCATTGCTGCAAAACCCGTGGCATCGAGAAACCGAGCTTTTAGCGTAGTCATAGCTTCCTCAGCACCACGCTCTACGGTGACGTAGGGTAGCAGTGCCCGTACATCATCGATACTAAGAGTCCGCACCGCCTGTAGTTCGAGTTCACTCTGGTAGTCGCCGGAAATACGTCGGCGTTCGAGGATAGCATCTACTTGTGCGGGCGAGAGTAAGTTGAGCGCGTCTAGGGCGGCTGCGTCGGCTGTATTTAAGTCAATCTTGGCCTTGAGGTAGTAGGCACGGGTTTCGGCGATGCGTTCCAGATCGCCTGCTTCAGCATCTTCGTCTTCAAGGCTACCATCGATAAGTTGCTCCACCTCATCCTGACTCGGATTAGCGGTAGTATCTGCTTTTATCTGCCCGTGCAGTTGGACAGCTGCTAACACGACTAGCACGAGTATCCACAGTCTCACGCTGGCAAGGTAGCAGGTTCGGTTTGGCAGACTTGACCGAGCGCTTATAAAAGCAAAATTCTCCGACAGGATTAGGTAAATGCTTTATGTAGGTAGGATATGTTTTGCGAAAGCGAAAACACGCGAATGAATGTAGGTCAGCAAATTTTTGAAAGCGCCATAACGTGACAAATCAGGAGGCTGTGGGCAACGCGATTTGGAGAAGCGCCCCCGCTTGTTGTTACCTTTGTGTATGCTGTCGAACACATCCGCCTGGTGGGGCTTCCGCTTCTGCCTAGAGAGTACCGACTCATAGCATGTAAGACGGCTCAGCGGCCGGGGTGCAAGTGGTGCGCCCCGGCCGCTTTTCTTTTAGACTTTCCACCAAAACGCCCACTATGGCAGTAAGTAAGCTCGAATACATCTGGCTCGACGGAGCAGAAAACATGCAGCTCCTCAGAAGTAAAACCAAACTCATCCGCAACTTCAGCGGCGACCTCGAAGATGCCCCAATCTGGAGTTTCGATGGCTCATCGACCAAGCAAGCCGAAGGCGGCAGCAGCGATTGCCTGCTCAAACCTGTAGCCATCTTTGAAGACCCGCAGCGCATCAACGGCTACCTCATCATGAACGAAGTGCTGCAGGCCGATGGCACCCCTCACTCGACGAACGGACGCGCAACAATTGATGACGACGACAACGACTTCTGGTTTGGCTTCGAGCAAGAATATTTCCTCTGGGATTTGGATACCGATAAGCCTCTAGGTTTTCCTGCCGAAGGCGAACCTGCACCTCAATTCCCTTACTACTGTGGTGTGGGTGCACGCTATGCGTTTGGACGTGAAATCGTGGAGGAGCACCTCGATGCTTGTATTGATGCAGGCCTTAACATAGAAGGTATCAACGCCGAAGTCGCTCCAGGTCAGTGGGAATTTCAAATCTTCGCCAAGGGTGCGCAGCAAGCTGGTGATCAAATACACGTGGCGCGCTACTTGCTCGAGCGTACGGCTGAGAGCTACGGCATCGCCATCGAATGGCATCCTAAACCAGTAAAAGGCGACTGGAACGGCTCTGGCATGCACGCCAACTTTTCTAACTCGCTGCTACGCAACAGTGGCAGCCGTGCAGACTACGACTTCATATGTGAAGCCTTTGGCCCGGTGGTGAAGCAGCACATGGATGTGTATGGCTATGACAATCACCTACGCCTCACCGGCAAGCACGAAACGCAGTCGATTCACCAGTTTAGCTACGGCATCTCCGATCGCGGAGCTTCTATTCGAATACCGATTGCGACTGTTGAGAACGGCTGGAAAGGTTGGCTCGAAGATCGGCGGCCCAATTCGGCAGCTGATCCTTACAAAGTTGCCGCACGCATTATTAAAACTGTCAAAGAGGCTACTGTGGCCGTTGCAGCGGTATAGCGGCTGCCAAAGCTGAACCTATGATGGTCATCACGAGCAGCGAGCAAGTCAAGGCTTGGGACAAGCAAACGATGTCGGATCGACAGTTGGATTCGCTGCAGTTGATGGAGCGGGCGGCGCGAGCTTTTGTTGATGTGTTTATAGATGCCTATCCGCTCGAGCACTTTGAGCGGGTGGAGCTGGTCTGCGGTCCGGGTAATAATGGCGGTGACGGTGCGGCGATTGCGCGTCTGCTCGAGCACGCCGGCTATACCTGCACCGTGTACGGCTATTGGTCCGCTGAAGACAGTCGCAGCCCCGATCAACTGGCCAACTGGGACAAACTCCTTGCACTCGATACAGGTCGCGTACATGAAAACAAGCCTCTACCAGCTGACACTGTTGCGCAGGTGACCATTGACGCGCTGTTCGGCACCGGACTCACCAGATCGCTCGGATCGGGATCGTCGCGTGGTGGCGGACCGAATTATGCAAAGCTCGTGCGTACCATTAATGAGCGGGAAGGGATTCCGGTGGTGAGTGTAGACGTACCGAGCGGTCAGAAGATTGATGGGAGCGAGCCGGAGTGGACAGCTATTGAAGCGACGCAGACGGTGACTTTCGGTGCCGTGAAGCTTGCAGCGCTATTGCCCGATACGGGTAAGGCTTGGGGAGAAGTCACGATACGGCGTGACTTTCTGAGCGCGCAACCGAAACCGCAGGGGCAGCAATACGAGGTTATTGACCAAGAGCTATGTGCTGCCGTGATTCGCAAGCGCCAGAGGTTTACGCATAAAGGGAGTTATGGCCATGTGCTCATAATTGCCGGTAGTGCAGGTCATGGAGGTGCCGCGCTACTAAGTGCTACAGGAGCTGCACGAGCAGGGGCAGGTTTGGTGACGGTGCATGCGCCAGCGCGTTTAGAACAGGTGCTTCAGCTAGGTCTGCCGGAGGCGATGTTTCTAGCGGATGCTGATGAAGATTACTTCAGCGAATGTCCCGACCTCGATCGCTATGATGCCATTGTTGTCGGACCTGGCCTTGGCAAGCAGACACAGACAGAAGCTGCACTGCGCGAAGTCTTTGTACGCGCTGGCGATAGGCCAATTGTCATAGATGCGGATGCACTGAATCTGGTGGCAGCAGATGCGACTTTAAAAGCCATTTTACCGAGTCACGCCATTCTCACGCCGCATCCCGGAGAGTTCGAGCGATTGGCTGGGGCGAGTGAATCAGGGTATGAGCGCCTGCAGCACTTGATCGACTACCGGTCTTCGCTCAAACATGAAGAGCAGGTAGTAGTCCTGAAGGATCAGTACACAGCTGTAGCAGGGCCACACAAGCGGGTGGCATTTAACTTTTTGGCTGGCAATCCAGGTATGGCTACCGGAGGAATGGGAGATACGCTTTCGGGAATCATTGGCGCTTTCGCTGCTCGAGCTGAATCAACGTGGGAGGCAGCCTGCGCAGCTGTTTATGTGCATGCAAAGGGGGGCGATTTGGCTGCTGCAGATCTAGGTGAGGAAAGTCTCTTGGCCAGTGACGTTGCCCTGCGTTTGGGCAAAGCATTCCGACAGATTCACCAGCAAGGGGAGAGCTAGCTTGCACCTATGACTAAACCTAAGCTCGTAGTTCTCTCTGGCGCTGGGATTTCGGCTGAGTCAGGTATTCGCACCTTTCGCGACAACAATGGGCTGTGGGAAGATCATGACGTTATGGAGGTGGCCAGTCCAGCGGGGTGGGAGAGAGACAGAGCTTTAGTCAACCGCTTTTACAATGCGCGCCGTGCCCAGCTGGCAGAGGTGGAGCCGAATGCTGGTCATGCGGCCCTCGTCGACCTCGAGGAGCATTTCTCAGTGACTGTCATCACACAAAATGTCGATGACTTACACGAGCGCGCTGGCAGCAGTGAGGTGATACACCTCCACGGCGAGCTTCGCAAGGTGCGCTCGACTGGTGACGCCAGTTATATCGTGGAGTGGACTGGCGAGTTGAATGATACTCATCGCTGCCCTCGTGGTAGTATGCTGCGGCCCCACATTGTGTGGTTTGGCGAACAAGTGCCTGAGCTCGAACGTGCAGCTGCTCGTGTGGCTGAGGCCGAGGTGGTTGTGGTTGTCGGCACCAGCATGCAAGTCTATCCTGCCGCTGGCTTAGTTGGCTTTGCTCCTGATGCTGCGGATATTTATTATGTCGATCCGGCTCCGCAGTTGAATTACGAGCTGCGACAGCGTAGGAATCTACGCGTCACTGAGGCGCCCGCTGCGAGTGCCTTGCCAGATTTGGTAAAGCGCTTGCTGAAGCAAAATTAATCTTCCACAGTGGGTGCTACATAGAGCAAATTTATTTTCTTTGATAAAATTTTGGATTGCTATGAGTACAATTCTCCCCACCTACACACCGACCAATGCTGTCTCGCCCGCTAGACTACTGCTTGGCTTTATCGGCGTGGTCGTTGGAGCATTAATTCTGGCATATATCTATGCTCTCATTATTTATTGGAGCCCGATTGTTTATCTGAATTTAATCGTGTGCGGCGTCTTCGGCTTTGCTTTGCTGCTGATGAGTAATGCGATTGCTGATTTTGCTCATGTGCGGGCCAGGAAATGGCGCGTACTGTTAGCTTTGACGGCTGGCATATTGGGATGGTACTTTCACTGGTGTGCTTATATTCCTTCAGTCTTTAACGAAGGTATAGCTTCTGTTGGAGAATACTTCGGTTTCATCCTGTCTCCTGGAAGTGTGTTTGCAGGCCTCGAGCTGTTCAACGAGCTGGGCGTTTGGTCGATTGGCAGCATGTCGAATACCGGTACTTTCGGCAAGGTTGTTTGGGGAATAGAAGCTCTGCTAATCATTGGTATACCGCTGCTACTTTCTGGCGCTAGTAAGGTCGTTCCCTATAGTGAGACCTATCGCAAGTTTTACCCCAAGTATGTGGTGCCTCATGTATATCATGCTTTGGTGCCTCCCGTAGAATTAGCGCAGACTTTGCTTGATGAAGGTGTTGGCGCTTTCGCAAAACTGCTCACGGAGCCGCAAGGCAACAAGGTGACGCGTTTTGAATTATATCAACTCGAAGGTGAAACGACGCACTACCTGGACATCGTGGAAACGACGGTAACGCAAGATTCTGATGGAAAAGAAAAAACGAGCGATCGCGTGGTGGTTGATAATCTCGCCCTCAGCACCGAACGTGCAAATGCCATTCGACATGAGTTAGGTGCTGCCACTCCTGCGGCTGAGGAACCTACTGTCTAACCAGACGACACCCAAAGGATCGCTCAGTTAGTTGAGTATGTATACACTTTGCTGTCTAGTGCGTAGAGAGGCTTAGCGTGCTAATTTCACTGCCTTGGCTTGGTTAGTACGATGGTTAGCCTCCAAACATAGCTTTAGCACAAAATCGAGAAGGACTGTTGGATACCTAGCAATGTGTAACGCTACACGCTAGGCGAGCACTTGCAGCCGAACAATCTGCAGCGCACGCTAAAGAAATTTATTCATTATCTACGAAAGGCACATCGAAGTAGCCATTGGTAATCACGATCTTATCTGGTAGGCTAAGTACTCCATATGGATTCTTCGCACGTACGGTAAATGATGCTTGGAATGTACCGGACATCCGCTGCTCGGTGAGAGTCAGCACCTCAACATAATCTTCCACATCGTCACTTTTGTTGACATCCCACATGGCCGAAAGCACATGGCCACTAGAAGAAGTTGTATAGAAATTAGTAGAAGGACGAAAATATCGTTTCAGTGTGTCTTGATAACATACCGTCTTGCCTAGCTGCAAAGGGAACGTGTAGTGAATAGAATTATCACTATAGGATGAATCTATTTCAAAGAATATAAACAGCGATGTTTGGTCTCCCTCTAAGCACGGAGTCCCCTCTAGACATCCAGCATAGGCAAAGCTGCCGCTTCGCAGCTCCCCGTTGATCTGATATGTGAACTCGCCCTGCCGATGAGGATCAATGACCTCTTCTTTGCAGCCAAAGAGGGAAAGAAGCATGCAGCAGCCCAGCAGGTATAAAGCTGATTGGCGGATGCTGCTGTCGCAGAGAATGGAATTATGGGAAAGGCTTGGGAGCATGCTACACTAAGGGATTTTGAAGATTAAGCGTGTACGAGGCCATCCGTAGCGATGGTCCACGTCCAACAATGTCAAAGGCTGCTGAAAAAGCGTCACAGACCTGAGCGATGTACACCGCCAACCGCTCGTAACGGAAAACATCACCAATGTATAACCACAATCTACATCATGCCCGTCTACCAAGACATATACAATAACACTTTCGCGCTCTATGCTGTACCCACTGTATCCGTGGCTAAAGCGCAATGCATGTTACTCAGCGAAGTCATAGCTCCGAGCTGGAGTCGCAACAGGTACGCCGAAGTTGTAATCTGCAACAGAACTGTCTGGCAAGACAAAACCCAACCGATCGCTCAGTTGGGCTTGTATAAATTCATCTGTCTTGATTGTATAGACGCTTGAAGTGCTAATTTCGCTGCCTTGGCACGTACAGAATTAGATTCCGACTACTGGTCGGAGCGCTACCTGAGCGCACAAACAGGTTGGGATATCGGTGAGGCAAACAGCGGACTGGTACATCAGGTGCTCGCTCGCACACAGCCTACTGATCCCATACTTATACCGGGAGCAGGGGCGGGACACGAAGCAGTAGCCCTCTGGATGGCT
Organism: Saprospiraceae bacterium; assembly: GCA_965213735.1. Lineage (GTDB taxonomy): Bacteria > Bacteroidota > Bacteroidia > Chitinophagales > Saprospiraceae > CALDTK01. The sequence goes on along the minus strand of CBDCAB010000006.1, from coordinate 1,024,987 downwards.
GGCTATTTCAATGTCTACGTGTGCGACTGGTCTGCCCAAGCTTTCCAGCAGCTACGCGAAAATTTTGTCCGCTTCGGTAGCGACAGAGACTATCCACGCGACTGGGAACTGGACGATCATTTGCTGCTAGGCGATTTCTTCTCGCTCGACGTAAAATTTGATGTCATCGTTGAACAAACATTCTTCTGTGCCATTGATCCAGCCCAGCGCGAACAGTACGTGGCACAGTGTGCGAGGCTGCTACAGCCAGCCGGCGTCTGGCTTGGGCTACTTTTCGACAGAAAGTTTCCCACAGCCGGTCCACCCTTTGGAGGGTCGCGTGACGAGTATCGCCCCCTGTTCGAACAGTACTTCAATGTGGAAGTGTGGGAGACGTTCAATGACTCTATTGCACCCCGAGCTGGACAAGAAATTTTGGGTCTAATGCGCTGCAAGTGAGGTCCTTGCAAGATGCTGGCGCTCACCGCCTCGAATTAGGCAAGAAGCTTGCAGACTAAGGGTGGAATCAGCCATTGCAGCCCAGCGGAAATGAGGTGAGAAACGCAAACAGCCACAAAAACCGAATGATATTCTGACTTGGATCATTCATTCGGTTGACCTGATGACTTAGTACCGTCCCCACGATCAACTACTTTCGCCACCGCTCAATGGAGCTACACAAGAGCAGGGAAACAACACACGTGATCAGAACTACAGCTATTCGCTCATCGCTACGCGCAGCAGCACTCTTCGCCACCACCATTATCGCAGCCTTCGGACTTCAGTCTGGTGTCGAAGCTACCCACAACCTCGGAGCCTTTCCACTCACGGTGCCGACCTATAAGTTCGGCCTCGAACAAGAGCGGTACGAAAGCATCGAGACCAGAGCAATTAAACGTGGCACCAGCCTCAGCGAACTCCTTCAGGATTTTAACGCCGATCCAGACCTTACGGCCAATCTCCAGGCCAGTGCGCTCCGAGTACTAGATGCGAACAAGCTCATTGCCGATCGCCCCTACACCATCTTCACCCGCAGCGGACAAGAATTGCCCGATTACGTGGTGTACGAGCCGAACGGATACGAACAGGTAATCTTCGACTTCACTCGCGGTGATAGCTATGTACGTGCCGAAGAAGTGACCACCCAGCTGCTCCACGGAAGCGGTATCATCACCAGCAACCTCTGGAATGCCGTCACCGATCAAGGCCATTCAGCTAAGCTCGCACTCGGCGTGCAGCGTGCGATTGAAAGCGGCATTAGCCTTCGTAGCCTCAACAAAGGCGACAACTTCGAAATGGTGTACGAGCGCAAACTCGTGGCCGGGGAAGATAAAGGCGTCGGCCGCGTGAAAGCAGTTCGGCTGCGCCATAACGACCGCGATGTTCTCGCTATACACTTTGAGCGACCAGAGGAAGGCATCAATGGCTACTACAGCCTTGCCGGAGAGAACATGACCAGCGGATTTTTGCTGAGTCCTGTGCCGGGTGCGCGTATTAGTTCAGCCTACAATCTGCGCCGCTTTCACCCCGTGTTGAAGCGCCGCAAGCCACACTACGGCACTGACTACGCAGCCGCAACCGGTACTCCAATTATAGCCGTCGCGGATGGAAAAGTTATTGAGGTCTCACGTACCCGTGGCAATGGCAAGTATGTCAAAATCAAGCACGACGATACCTATACCACGCAGTACCTCCATATGTCTCGGCACGTAAAAGGTATGCGACCTGGACAGTGGGTGAATCAGGGCGAAACGATTGGCTATGTAGGCAGTACCGGCCTTGCTACCGGTCCTCATGTCTGCTTCCGCTTCTGGAAAGGAGGCAAGCAAGTCAACCACCTCAATCAAGAGCTACCGATGGGCAAACCACTGCCAGCTCATTTGATTGAGGAGTACTTTGCTGAGCGCGACACGCTCCTCGAGTTGCTGGATTATGATCGCGATGCTATTGTAGACGGACTTGCTTCAGCTACGACAGCGCATATCCACGATCACGGCCACAGCCACAGGAGCTAACCCACCTCATAGTCGAGTAGTGCATCCATTGTGCCGCGCGTCACAGCGTGATAGCCCGGCCGTGCTTTCGCGTAGATTTGTTGAGCTGTAGTAAGCATGCCTCGCTCCTTCATTGCACGGTAGAGTGGAGTCAAGAACTTCCGTCTGCCCACGCGCACCAAGAACTTCTCTATCTGCGGCACAATCTCCATCGCGTAGCCGTTGCGAATGGCAAGCTCAAACCAGGCAGCTGCTATCTCTGCATTTTGGCTGTCTTTAAACTTGTACTGCTGGTCGAGGAGCTGCAATGTATAGGTATCCACATCTGTAGGCAGTCGCCGGATAAAGTATAACCATTCGTTAGTGCTCCAGTTTTGTGTAGCACCATCGGGAATAATGTTGCCAGCCAAGTATCCCTCACGCAGCGAATCCACCGTAACAAAGCGTCGGCTTTTGCTCACACGAAAAGCATCTGCTGGGATTCCTGGTTGATCTATCCAAGCTTCTAAATTAAAGTCGCTATTGGCTGGCTGTAGCAGGTGCTGTTTTGCGTAAGCGATAAAAGCATCAGTAGTAATGGTGCGAAATTTATGGTCAGCGAAGTACTGTCGCAGAAAGGCATCGAAGCGCTCGCGGCCTACCTCTTGCTCGAGCGACTGCATGAGCAGGCTACCTTTCTCATATGCGATGTCAGTCATTCCATCATCGGGATTACGACCCTCCAGCGCCAGCCGCAGGTGCTGATCGGCACTATCTAAATCAGCGAGATCGGCTTCTAAATCTTGGTAGCCGAGCGTGAGCAGCATATCGGCATAGTCACGGCCGCTGACCTCCTCCATGATGCGGCGCTCGATGTAGGTAGTGATCCCTTCGTTGAGCCAGAAGTCATGCCAGGTAGCATTGGTGACGAGGTTGCCACTCCATGAATGCGCCAATTCATGCGCGATGAGGCTGGTGAGAGAGCCGTCGCCGACGAGAATAGTGGGAGTTGCAAAAGTCAGCTTCGGATTTTCCATTCCGCCAAAAGGAAAGCTCGGTGGGAGCACGAGAATATCGTAGCGGCCCCAGGGATAAGGTCCATAAAGTCGCTCGGCTGCCTCCATCATGTCATCGACTTGAGCAAATTCTTCTGCCGCAAACTGCGCGACGCTCGGCGCTGCATACACACCCGTTTCGCTACCGATAGGCACAAAGGCGAGCTCGCCTACCGCAATTGCAATCAGGTAAGGAGGGATGGGCTGCTCCATCCTAAAAGTGTAGTGACCGGAAGGATTGACCGTCTGCACATTGCTAGCACTCATCACGGCCATCAGGCCTGGAGGTACCCTTAGCTTCGCGTCATAAGTAATGCGATTGCCAGGACTATCTTGAATAGGAATCCAACTTCTGGTGAGAATAGCCTGCCCTTGACTAAACATAAATGGAGCATCGGTAGCTGTTTGTGTGGCGTCGAGCCACTGCAGGGCTTCAGCGCCAGGTGAGGTCGCGTAATGAATTGTGACCTGATGGCTCTCCTCGTCGAGGGGGATATGCAGGGGAGTTCCGAGCAGTTCGTCCTCTTGCCCAAGGCTAAACGTGACTTCTTGTGGCGCAGCGCCTGGTCCGCTCACCTCCACGCGCTCTATCAGTAAATTATCGGTATCGAAAGTGATGTGCGAGGCATTGCGATGCTCGATGTTCCAGGTGGCGCTACCGTGGAGTAGTTGCCTGGCGAAATCAACTTCTAGATCAAGCGCGAGATGTGTTGCCTTTGCCTCGGCGGGATTGCCGTAGCTGTGGGGATCGGCATTGCTGACGGTGCTGGAGAAGTTTCCTTCACCAGATTCTGTGGAGGAAGTGCAGCTACTGAGCGCCAGGAGTAGGGTCAGCGGTAGCAGCCAAACGGTGGCAAATTTCATGGGCAATAGTTAGTGTGGCAACAGCTCGGAGAGTAGAATAACGCTAGCTAAGGCTCGCCCGTACCTCATTGAGACGTTGGTCGAGCTGCTCAACGCGCTGGCTCAATGCTTCCACGGCGGTGCGTTCTTTTGCAAGGTGGGCGTCGAGCGTTTCGAAGTGCCGCTCGATGCGCTCACGGATCATGTGGGCGTAGCTTTCGAGTTTGGTGGTGACTTCTTCGCGCAGGCGCTCGCGACCAACCTGAATTTCGCGCTCGTATTCGGCAAGTAGTTTACGCCGTTTGACGCTTGTGGTGATGCCAGCGAAAGCAATTCCCAGCGTCGCCAGTACCCCGCCGGTGATGTCGAATACGGCTAGCTGAGTCACAGCCGCGAGCACTGTACCAATGACGGCAATTCCGCTGCCCGTGAGCAAATTTGAGCCGAGTTTATCTCTATCCGCAAACAGTTCCCGCCCTTCGAAGCTTTCTGAGCGGTTGATGAACCGATCGAATGCTTCCTGTAATTCGATTAATATTGCCGCTCGCTTGTCGGCTACTTCACTGAAGAATACCCCATCACTCGGCAGCTGCAGGGCTTTCTGCTGGACCATCAGGTGCACTGTCTGCGTCATGTTCTGGAGGCTTTGAGCAAGATCATTGACCCCTTCTTTGAGTCGCAGACTCAGTTCCTTGGTCAGGTCGGACTGCATCGTTTTTGTAAAGGATTCTAGCCATTCTTTGGTGCCTGCTTCTTTAGTAAATATGCCAGCAACGGCGCGTTTAAAGAGAGCTGGAAAGGATGTTCCTTTGGCTAATTCGCGGCCTCGCTCGGAGGTGCTACGATCATAAGCAGCAAGGAGATTTTCGGTGAGGGTCTCAATTTGGCGCTTTGCCTGGTGCTCATGCCGAGTTAAGGTCTCTTTCACCTCTGTACGAAAATTGACATCGGCTGCAAACGCGGCTTTGCGTTCGTCTAATCCCCCACTGACTCTAGCCAGCATCTGCGCCGCAGTATCGACCGAATTTATAATTTTTAAACCAGCTGCTTTACCTCCAGTTATATTGTCGCGGATATAGGCAAACAGTCCTGCGAAACCGCTTTCTTCTTGCAGTCCTTGCTGCTCTTGTAGGGCACTCACGGCAAAGACTACAGGTTGCTCCACGCCCTTTTTATGAGCTTGCGCGGTGACCCCCTGCACATTTACGGCTAAATCTTCTGCGGGCAAGAGATCTTTTTGCTGCAGGACGAATATTACTTTACGTTTCCAGTCGCCGTGGATGTAGTCGAAGAAATCCCATGCACTCTGTCGGTATGGATTTTTGGCTTCAAATACGAAAACGACCAGATCGCTGCCTGGGATAAAGCGCTCGGTTATTTCCTGATGATGCTCTACGATTGTATTGGTACCTGGAGTGTCGACTATAGCTATTTCTTGAAGTATATCTACGGGAAGAAATACCTTTTTTAAGTATGGATTGACTTCTATGCTATTTTTCTCAGGTCCATAGAGTATTTGCTGCACCGTATCTGTCATGGGTTGCGGCGCTACTTTCGCTATTTCTTCTCCAGTACCGAGCAGGGCGTTGATGAAGCTTGATTTGCCGGCTTTTACTTCTCCGCAGATCACGAACAGAAAGGGGTCGCGAATGCGCTCACGCAGGTCGTCGAGTTTGGCGGCCATGTCGGCCTTACCAATGTCGGTGGCCAAACTGTGCAGGTCGCGCACCACCTCTTCCACGTGTACGCGCGCTTGTTGAAGTGCTTGTGAGAGTAAAGGAGCGGCCACGAGATGAGCTAGACTGGTACGGCCGAAAGGTAGCCCACTGCGGCTGGCCCTTGGCAAAGCATCAGGTCGAGGATGCTGAGGTTGGCTTGCCATCCGGTGCGCTCGCTAAACACCTGTGGATATGGCGTCAATTCCTGAGAGGTTTCTGCTTGCGCAAAACTTTCAGTTCTATCTGGAGGGGTAGGTGCAGCACACTTTCGTAAAACGAGTCCTGCATTTAGTTCGTCGTTTACGTGGCTGACGCAGGCCCAATTCAGATCCCAAAGCTGCTGGTAGGTGCAGAGAAACAAAGCTTCGAGACCATCTTGAAATTCTGTCCAAAAAGGTGCTGATCCGTAAGCTGCGACGATACTTAACCAATGCTGACGCTGCCATTTCTGACGCTGATCAATTTGTGCAACTGATATTTCCACCCGCTGGTTTCTGCCTCCTGCTAAAGGCACACTCAGAAGCTGTCGCCCCTGCGAACTGGCTATTTCTGTGCGGTTGTGTTCGCTGCGCCGTTGGAATCTCTCATTTTGGCGAAAGCAGACCTCACCTGCACGCACAAAAGCGGCCCATGTGGCAAGGGAGCCGAAGTAGGGGAGGGAGCTGCACAGCACGGCGGCAAGCTACATGCGCGATGAGTGTGATGAACCTCATGCTCGAAATCTGGTGTTGTGTTAGCAAAGAACCTACATGTCACTCAACGACCTCGACAACGATGGTATCGCCCTTGATGGCGCTGATCCGGTTGCTTACTTTAATGGTGAAGGCCTGCAAGGCAAGCCGGAGTTTACGTCTATTCTGCGCGGCGTCACCTACAGATTTGCAAACGAGGCCAATCTTGCGCTCTTTGAGGCTGATCCTGCTAAGTACATCCCTGATTTTGCTGGCAGTTACCTGCGCCACACCGCAGCAACTGAAGGTGAGGAGATGAATACGCAGCACCAGAATAACAGCAGCGACCCAGCCTACCTCGAGAATCGCGGCATGCTAGAGGATGTCAAAAAGCCTCTCGATACCAACATAGATCCGGAGATGAAAAACAACCCCGGCTATGAGACTGATGAGGAGGTAGAGATGAGTAATTTGAGGGATAGTGAGGCGTAGGTGGGGTAGCCTGCGGCGCTTTGCCTGCGGCGCTTGGCCTCCGGCGGTAGGAAGGCCTGCGGCGCGAGGTAAGCCATCTTAATATTACTAATTAATGGACCTGATCAGCGGCTCAGTCCTACTGAAGAACTTGGTTTGAGAGTAGGTCTGGTGGGTAGCTGTGGCATCCATATCTAGTGGGTGCTTGGGGCTAAATGCTAGGTGCTAGGTGCTAGGTGCTAGGTGCTGGGGGCGAGAAGCGGGAGTAGACGTCGTTCATCCGAGCTATACGAATAGACAAGGTATCTGCCTAGTGCGGCTCTTCCTGAGCGGTTGGACGACGTCGGCCGAGTCGCCGGGTAAACCCAGACTCTATAGAACAACGCTGCCATGCAGCTACCAGACACCCCACACCCAGCGTGGCTATAGCCGCATAGCGGCGCCGTTGTCAGACGGTAGGGTTAATCCGGAACGGAGGTGAGAAGCGAGAAATGAGAGGTGAGAAGTGAGTCCACTCTAAAAAGTCGGTGACAAGTGCTAGATTGAAGCCATGTTTCGCAAAAGCCCGGCTGGCAGCCAGACAGGTCTCTTTACAGAGATTACGCAACACTTCCCTGGTCGTCGCCAGAATTATCTTCAGGATAAGAGCGCTTGGCACAATGTGTTTGCCAAAGAGGTTGTCTCACGTATAGACGAACAGATTTTTGATGTCCTTTACGATAGCGGTATAGGTCGCCCTAACGGCTCGATCCGCGTGCTCGTCGGTATGACTATTCTTAAGGAAGGTCATGGCTGGACTGACCAACAGCTCTTCGAGGCTTGTGATTACAACGTGCAAGTCATGCGCGCCTTAGGATTATGTAACCTCGATGAGCAGGTGCCCTGTCCAGCCACCTACTACAACTTTAAGGCAGCCTTGGCCAGGCATGCCGAAGACACCTCTGGTTTTGAAGCGCGCATCGAGGGGGACGGACCGGAGGTGGACGCCCTCAACACCGCTATTGATGAGCGCAACCACGAACGTGCTCAACACCAGGATTTGATAGGTCGCACCCTCGCGCTTGTAACGCGCGGTCAAGCCACCAGCTATAATATCGCCGGGCGCTCGCTGCGCATGGACTCCAAGCTGTTTAAATCTAACATTGTCACCGGCAACCGGCTGCAGCTCGTATTGGAGACGGTGCGTACATGGATAAACATGCACCAGGGGTTCTACTTTGAACCAGGAGCGCTTAGTGAGCAACAGCACGCCATCGTCGAGCGACTCAAGGTGAAGAGTGCGGCCAACCTTGCCTTTCAGCTCTCTAAAGAGCAGGCTGCCACGATGCTGCGTGACCTGGGTTATATACTGCGCTACATCATCGAGGTAGGTAGAGATGAGGATGACGGCCCAGGTGACGATGACCTGCAGAGCTTATGGCACACCCTGCGTCGCGTGTACACCGACCACTACGTCGAAGTAACTCGTCAGACTAAAGCTAAGTCGCTACCGCGGGTATCGTTGGACGATGAGTCTGACAGTATGGCCACCACCTCCACCACTACCACCGATGCCGATGCCGACGCACCTGAGACTGAGGGTACTTGCGTCGCGCCAGAGGCATCGAATACTCCCATCGTCGAACCTGTGGATCAAGACCAAATCCCCAGTGGTTCAGTTCAGTCGGTACACGATCCTGAGGCCGCTTATCGCAGGAAGGGTCGCGGCATCAACCAACAAGCCATCTCGGGCTATCACGCCAATATTACCGAGACTTGTGATGACTCCGATGTCCTTCGATTGATCACCTCTGTGGAGGTAGGTCCAGCTAATCAAAACGAGAGTTCATTCATGGCTGGTGCGCTTGAGCAAACCAGGGAGGTGCTAAGCGATGTGAACTTGCAGGCAACCACTGAGGATGTTGGCCCGAGGAACGTGTATACCGACGGTGGGTACGACAGCAAGGCCACCCGGCTCATTATGCTCGGTAAGGTCTCGGGTGCTGAGGACCCACTTACCGAAAGCTCACCTACCGAACCAACCGACCTGGAGTTGTCGTCATCGAAGCTGCGCGAAGAGTTCCGGTGGATCCTTGATAAAATTAAAGGACGTGCACATGCCTTCAAAATCAGGCGCTTGGCTGCTGGGCAAGTTGATCCTGCACAAGGCGAGGGGCGCGCGCACTATTCAGCAATACGCCTGGATACGGGAGAGGTGTGTAAGGTGAGCTTTTCGCATAGAGCAGGTAAATACATGCTGAAGTACGACAAGCGCAGGGCGTACTTTACCCCTGACGAAATTGCGGAGTACGTGCAGATCCAAGAGTTGATAGACGGCACCGAAGGCTATAATCGCAGCAAACGGCCAGAGGTAGAGTCAACGATTCATGAGGTATTTTGCAAGCTGAAGCGCGGGGTGAAGGTGGCCTATAGAGGACTTCACAAGTCACGCACCTACGTATACTGTCGAGTTATGTGGGCCAATATGTCGAGAATTGCGCGACATGAGCAAGAGCTGGCGCTAACGCAGCGGGGGTAGAGGGCAAACCGTCGATTTGGCGAAAAAGGCATGAGCTGGGGCACATAAGTGCGACGTAAGAACTTCAAATCTTATAGCAAGAATTATAATTCTTACCGAGTGTTAAGCTTAGAATGCCTGCAAACAGCTGCACTTATTAGCCAGTTGCTCGTGCTTTAGCAGAAAAAGTGCCTTTTTAGGGCGGACTCAGAAGTGGGAAATGAGAGGTGAGAAGTGGGAAATGAGAGGTGAGAGAATCAAAAGCCCCTACCAACGCAACGTCGGTAGGGGCTTTGAACTTTAGGTACTAAAGCGTCTTAGACTATCGAGCTACAGTCAGCTTCAGCGAGCGTGCACCAGCATCAGTGCGGACGCGGACGGTGTAGAGGCCCGTACTCAAGGAGCGGGTGTTGATCGCGAGCTTGCCTGCGCGCGCACCTACAGCAAGTGGATAGGTAGTGATGATACGACCAGTAGCATCTAATACTTCTACGCTTCCAGAGCGCGGCTCTGTTGCAAGCACGTAGTCGAGCTGAGCGAAGTCGCTCGCTGGATTCGGCGCGAGTATCAGCTGGCCTCCGAGGTAAGGCTCGCGGGTGCTGCTGCTTGGATCGGCGACAACGAGGCGAGAGAAAGGATTGGAGCTTTGGTATCTAGCTTGTGGCTGACCTGAATCGGTACCAATTTCAAAGAATCCTGTGATAATTCTTGAGGTCTCTATTATGGACGTATAGATGAATTCACCAGGAAAAACCACCGACTGATCGCCAAGCGAACTTGCAGATTGTATAGCTGGTACAACCACCGTGCCGCTGCCAAAGGATGCAAACTCAGCATACACGATGTAGGTTTTGCCCTCCTCAAAGAGTAGGTCATTCCCGCCACCGTCTTCATTGAAGATGTCGATTGAAATCAAATCATCAATGTCGGACGAGCAGCGCTCATCGCCAGAGAATTCATACTCACCTCCGCCAATAATACTCATGCCCGGAAACTCGGTGAGGCTCGTGGCGTTAGGAGCATCATACGCTCCATCATTGTCAGCATCGACATCAATGACGAACAACTCAATGAAGGGCTCATTTACGCCAGTGGCTGTAAGTTCAGCGCCATTGCACACGCCCACAACAAGCGCCTCAGCTAGCATATCTGCATCAGCGGTGAAAGCTAAGCCCCAACGCAAGCGACTTCCTTGATCTGTAAAGCCATCCTCAGTCAGCGTAATCTGATCTGCTTGTATCGGACCATGCGTCTGGAAGTAGTCTTCCGTCACCTCCACATCCTGGGTGTGGGTGTTGATGCCGGGCAAATTGGTATCGAAGGTGAAGGTGTAAGTGCCTTGTCCATCTTCGAGCGTGACATCCGTGCCAATAAATGTCAGCGGCTCTGAGGTGAACGGCTGGATGGTATCTGTGTAAGAAGCTAACACCGTTGTCTGACCAGCAGGCGTAGTCATAGAAAGCGTTGCTTCGAAGATGGAGTCCGTTGGGTTGTAGTTGAACATCAAGGCTCGCGGAGCAGGGAAAGGCAAGCTTGCATTTAGTTCAGGCACCACTGGCTGCCAGTAAGGTGTACCCTGCCACAGCGAAATGGGCGCAATGCGAATCATAGATGTTTGACCTGCATCGAGTCGCATCTGTAAAGCGCGGCAATCTTGCTCACTGACAAAGGCTGAAGGAATTGTAGCGGCAGCGATAGAGTCACCAGCTGCCATGCCTATTGTTGCTCCCGGAGCACCAGGACGATTGTCATTGCAGATGATTACGCCGACAGCGCCTGCACGTGCAGCCTTAGCAACCTTAGTTGTAAACTGGCAAACACCGCGACGTACGACAGCGAACTTCCCGGTAAGATCGGTGACGATATCCTCGCAGGCGAGTGAATCACCCGTTGCGCCAAAACCCCAGGCAGCTTCTCCTTGTATGGTATCACGTACCGTCGGCCCGAAGTTTTGCGGCGAACCAAAGGTGGTATAGACCAAATCGCCATCCGCATTCGGTAGCTCGAGGGTAACGGGGAAAATGGAGGAATCAGCAGGCATAGCCCCCACTGTTTGTGCCACAGCCGCCGTTGCAAGGCTAAGCGCAGCAAAGAAAAGTGTAAGAGTTCTCATCATGTGTAGGTTGTGTTAGGTCCGCTAAATGTACTAGACCTCCAGCAACTTCAACAAATTCGGCTTATTTGTAACGGCAGGCGTGTCGGCCCACCCCCAAATTCATGGGATGTGCTACATTTACAGCCTTCATGAAAACTCGTACCCTCCACGCAGCTAAATCTCGCACAGCCTGGCTATTCGCTATAGCCGTCGCTCTATTTGCCGAGTATACCCTCACCTGCGAGATCATTGCCAGCGGGGCAGCTACTGTTGGTGATGCCGAGTCAGTAGCCAATCTGCCCCAGGCAGCACTTTATGTTGATCAAGTGTCTGCGAAGTTGGCCTTCGTACTAGAGCTACTGCTCTCCATCCCTTAGCTTCCCTTTCCAGTACCTCAGTAACCCGGCCACACTCATGTCTGCTGGATTGGCAAAGCTGTAGCGGCCCTGAATGGCTTCATCCTTTCCGCGCATCCGCTCCACGTGTGCAGCTAACTCAACGTTCAGCTCCTGCATATCGAGGTCGAGTCGCTCCCGCACAAAATTGGCCAGGGCATCCAAGTTGTGTCTCAGTTTGCGGTAGTGCGTCTGCAGCGAGCCCGCTACCTCGCCGTAGTGGGTCAGGTATACATGGTCGACACCACGCAAGTTGCTAATCAGCTCGATGCTGGCCCGCCATGCTTCTACATCAATATCGGGTGGGGGACATGGCGCCTCTACTGGACCAGCGTCTATGCGTACACCAGCCACATCTCCCGCAAACAGGCAGTTGCCGATGCGCCAGGCGATGTGGTGTTTGGCATGACCTGGCGTGTGCAGCGCCTCGACTTTGTAACGTCCGAGCAGATCGGTCTCTTCATGCTGCCAAGCTCGCAGGCGCTTAGCTGCAATTGGCTTCATAGCGCCCCAAAGCAATGCCATACCTGCCTCACTGTAAATGCGCGCCGCACTTGCCCACAGCCGTTCTGGACTGGCCAAATGAGGCTCGCCAAGTGGATGGACATGCACACGCGCGCCGTGAGCAGCCAAAGCCCAGGCCGCACCCGCATGGTCGAAATGGACATGCGTAATGAGGACATCTGAGACGTCGTGCAGGCTCAAGCCACGGCGATTAAGCCCCTGCTGTAAATTTGTGTAGGTAGTATAAGGACCCGGATCAATGAGGAGCAAGCCATCATCGTTTTCGAGTACATAGGTCGCAATGGTTTTATCGACCTCCATAAAGTGCAGGTCGACTGTGTGGACCTTAGGCTTAGTATTCATATCACAAGAGCAGGTGGAGTGTTCAACGTAATGGCATTGCTGCTTTTAAGTCGCGCAAGTAGTCCCTGAGCCTTAACTAATTCATATTCAAAAAAGTAATGCATAGTAGCCACTTTACTTTCGTAAAACTCGGGAGTGAATCGTCCTTTATCGTCAATAGCTAGTTGCGTAGCGCACGAACCCATCCGCAACCAGTGCCAGGCGATGACCAGCAAACCAAAGACTTCCAAATAGAGCGTTGCATCGGCGAGGTAGGCTTCCGGACCTTGAGTATTAAGTTTTTGCAAGAGCTGCTGCGTGACCTGGCCGACATCAGCGACAGCTGCACTGAGTTCATTCGCGCGACTGGGATGGGTTTTGGCGCAAGCTGCACAATCCTTGAGCATGCGCTGACTGAGTGACTGCAGGGCTTTGCCATCGTGCATAAGGACTTTGCGACCGAGCAAATCGAGCCCATGAATGCCAGTAGTTCCTTCATAAATGGCATTGACGCGGATGTCGCGGTAGTACTGCTCGAGGGGAAAATCATCAGTATAGCCTGCCCCGCCGAGTACTTGCATGCCATTCATCACGGCAAGGGTGCCATACTCGCTGGGGAAGGTTTTGATGATGGGGGTCAGCAGCTCTAGGAGGAGGAACACTTCCTTACCTTGGCCCTCGGGGTCTTGCTCGTGGTGATCGGCCCACAGACTTGCCTCCAGCAGCAGCGCCATGGAGCCTTCGACCACGCTTTTTGGCATAAGTAGCATGCGCCGCACGTCAGCGTGCTCGATGATGGGGACTTGCGGCTGATTTACATCTTTTTGGCTAGGGTGGCGTCCTTGGGGCCGCTCCTTTGCATACTTGAGTGCTGCGTAGTAAGCTCCTGAAGCAGAACCTGTAGCCATGATGCCCGTGCCGATGCGGGCCTCGTTCATCATCGAAAACATGTACGGCAGGCCCTGGTGCTCTTCACCGACCAAATAGCCGATGCAGTCGCCTGCCTCACCGTACATCAGATGAGCAGCGACGTAGCCACGCTGGCCCATTTTGCCGTAGATGCCGGCGGTTTGGACATCGTTGGGCAGCCAATCATCACCATCAGGCCGCAGCTTAGGCACTACGAAAAGGCTGATGCCTTTGGTACCTGCCGGAGCACCTTTGATGCGCGCCAGTAGGAGGTGCACGATGTTTTCGACGGCGGGATGATCGCCTCCGCTGATGTAGATTTTCTGACCGGTGATGCGGTAGCGTCCATTGCCGAGTGGCTCGGCAGTGGCAGTAATGTCACTAAGCGAGCTTCCTGCTTGCGGTTCGGTGAGCGCCATCGTTCCTTGAAACTTCCCGCTGTACATGTGTGGCAGGTAGGTGGTCTTGAGGTCTTCGCTACCGTAGGCAAGGATGAGGTTGCTGGCACCTACAGTCAGAAAAGCATAGGCTGCGATGTTGGCGTTGGCGCTCATGAAGATGAGCGAGCCGGTATTTTTAAGTACCAGCGGCATCTGCTGTCCACCTACTTCCAGCGGACTGTGTGCGCTCAACCATCCTCCTGCTGCGAGTGCTTCGAGCCCTTCTTTGAGCAGCGGGTGCGTGCTCACTTTGCCCTGAGTGCAGGTGGCTTTCTCCTTATCCATGATGGTGTAGGCGGGGTAGAGATGCTGGTCGCCAATTTGTAGTGCGGCATCAACGACCATATCAAATGCCTCCTCATCATAGCCCTCATAGTAGCTGTAGCTGCTCAGGCTCGCGGCGGCCCCGAGGTACTCGTGCAGGATAAAGCGAATATTGTCGGTGGACACGTACTGGTACATGGGTCGAAGTTAGGGCTTGAGGGGCCGGGGCTCCCTAGTCCTCAGCCCATTGCGCAAATCACTACCCGTCATTTTACGCTTACCTGCTGGCTTAACTTCTAGCAGTTCGACCACATAATCACCTGTTGTAATTCCAAGACTCGCGCTTTCGCCAAAACGTGTTTCTTCACTCGCCAAAGGATATAGCCAACCTGCAGGCAAATTTGTAACTACTTCGGTAACACTACTCCGCACCAGTTTTAACTCTTTGCTATCGAGTGTTGTCCACGCTAAGGGAAATGGACTCATGCCTCGAATGAAATCATGGATAGTCACAGCTGCAGTACGTCCGGGTCGAGCAGCTTGGGCCCAATCCACCTCGCAGTCTGCGTGAAAAATTTTCGGCGCATGGCTCGCTTTGCTGTCATCCTGCGGGCGACCTTGGGTTTTGCCTTGAGCGATAAACTCGACACTCTCCACCAAACACTCAGCTCCTAGCTGCATGAGGCGCGCATACACCTCACCCGTCGTTTCATCTGGTCCGATGTCGAGCGACCTTTGCAGCAGCAAATCACCCGTGTCTATAGCGTGTTTGAGAAAAAAGGTCGTCACACCTGTGGTCCGCTCGCCCTTAATTACGGCCCAGTGGATAGGCGCAGCACCCCGATAAGCAGGTAATAAGGAACCATGCAAATTGATCGTGCCGAGCGGCGGCATGTCCCACACCAGGCGTGGCAGCATCCTAAAAGCGACCACCACTTGTAAATCTGCTTTGAGCGCTCGCAGCTGAGTCAAGAAGCTTTTGGCGCGCAAACTCTTTGGCTGCATCACCGGAAGTCCGTGCTGTTCAGCAGCCTTTTTTACCGCACTCTCTAGCAGTCGCTTACCTCCGCGCCCGCCACGCTTGTCGCTTGCAGTAACCACAGCCACCACATTGGCACCAGCGGCAATGAGGCTCTCCAGACTCGCCACGGCAAATTCAGGCGTACCCATAAAGATGATTCGCATGCCGCAAAGCAAACCTTGCAGGCGATAAACCCGCACCTGTGATACTTTAGCGCCATGCGTTCTACGTCAATTCTTGCAGGCCTAGCCACACTCGTGCTCATGGCAGTCACAGGCTTTGCACAAGATCGTGACATGATCTTGGAAGGCTACATCTTCGAAGACAACAACTCCGGCTACCTCAATGAGGTGAAAGTGAGCGTGCTCGACGCCGACAACAGCCTTCTCTACGGCACTGCCACCAGCAACAGAGAAGGCTACTTCGCCGTGGAAGTGCCGCGTGATCGTGACTTCCTCATCCGCGCCACCAAGCCCGTGTTCCAAACTGCCGAAGCAGTAGCTACTTCAAAAAATCTCAACGCTAGCGAGGCTAAAGTCTACGTGAAAATTCCCATGAGCCGAGCCCCCGGCTACCGCCTCGAAGTGACACTTGCCGAAGAAGTAGGAGACAATCCTGACGAAGTCGACGCCATCTCCAACTCCCTCATTGAGGTCTACAACAACACAAAGCAAGAATCCATCTTGGAGCTAAAGGAGCACCCAAGCCCCTACTTTTCGTTCCAGCTCGAGCAAGGAAACCACTACACGCTGCTGATCCGCAGCCCCGGCTATTTCACCAAGCGCATAGAAAGCTTCGTCAATATTGACGGATGTATCCTCTGCATGGATGGAGTTTCCGAGATTGGACCCGGCGTGAGCGATAACCTCGCTTACGGCAATGAAGTCGGAACGCTGCTCGCCAACATCGAGTTAAAACCGCTCCGCATAGACTCTGCAATCACGCTCGAGAATATCTACTACAGCTACAATAGCGCCGAGATTCGACCTGATGCCGCTTACGAACTCGATAAAGTGGTGGAAATGCTGAAGGTAAATCCTAGCATTGTGGTAGAACTCGGAAGCCACACCGATAGTCGCGGCGACAAAAAGTACAACCGTCAACTCAGCCAGGAGCGCGCCAGCAGCGCCGTGCAATACATCGTCGACAAAGGCATCCCTGCAAGCCGACTCTCCGCCCGCGGCTACGGTGAAAGCAAACCTGTCAATATGTGCGTCGATAATGTCGAATGCTCCGAAGCTGAACATGCGCGCAACCGCCGCACAGAATTGACCATTACCGGATTTACGAATGATCCTTTCCTTGGCAAGCCCCTCGTCGATATTATTCACGATGAAAATCTGGATGCTTTACTTGCCGAAGTGCTTAGTCAAGGAGAAGTGCGCGTGCCTGAAAGTGAGGAGTACATGGCTAGTGCAGCTGCACTCGAAGACCTCAAAGGCGACTTAAGTAAGACTGAGCCTGACATCGATCCTACCTCTCCCGAAGCTACCGCGAGTGCTACAGGAGGCGCTGCTGCTGTGTCTGAACCCTTGGCTGCGTCTGAACCCTTAACCGTGATCCTGCCCGAGCAGTCGATTGTGAACGCAAAGCCGTTGAAATTACCCACCGGCACCAAGTTTAGCGGCTACCGCGTGCTGGTGTTTCAGTCGCCAACCACGCTTGCTGACGAGAATGGAGAGCTCTTTTTTAAGTTCGGCACCCTGCGCGAAGAGGCACTTAAAGATAGAACCTTTGGCTACATGAGTGGCAGCTTTAACTCAGAACCTGAAGCACGCAGCTACCTCTCCAACGTGAAGTCGCTGTTTCCCTCGGCACGACTGCTGCGCTACGTCAACGGTTTCATCATCGAGAACGCTGAATAGTGGCCTCTCCCGCACAGAAGTTTTCGTTTCAACACGCTGGTACCACCTTGTGCGGCTACCACTGGCCGGCCACAACTTCAGGCAATGGTGTTGCAATAGGTATCATCCACGGTCTGGGCGAATATGCCGGTCGCTACGATGATGTAGCTGCTTACTACAACAAGCTCGGGTACGATGTCTTCGGTTATGATCACGAAGGTCATGGAGAGAGTCTCGGCGCGCGCGGAACGATTCGCTCGTGGACATCTTTTCTCGGCGGCATTAACAGCTTCATTCATGCTATAGAACAGACGGCCGACAGTGCGCCACAACTCGTGCTTTACGGCCACAGCATGGGCGGACTGCTGCTACTCGATTACCTCGTGTCGCGCCCAGAGGCACATCGACTCGCGGCGGCTACTGTGACTGCTCCTGCACTGCAATTGTCCAAGCCGCCGTCTGTGCTGCTGCAGAAGTTGGCTGGTTTGGCCGAGCGCATTGCTCCTGATGTGACTAAAGCGAATGGCTTGGAGCAGGCGGCACTTTCACGCGATGCGGGCGTGGTGAGCTACTACAGCATCGACCCGCTCGTGCATGATCGCGTGAGTATGCGCCTGGGAGCTCAACTCTTAGCAGTACCTAAGCGCCTCCTCGCAGGTCCGGTAGAAATACCGGTGCCCCTCTTGCTGATGCACGGCACTGCCGATCGCATCACCCATCCCAATGGCAGCCAAGCATTTTCTGAGCTTGCACAAGGAGATGTAAGTTTACGTTTGTGGCAAGACCACTACCACGAGCTCCACAACGAGCCGACCAAGGAGGAGGTGTTCGACTACACTTCTGCCTGGCTCGCGAGCAAACTCAATGTACAATGACAGCAGCCGATTTTATCAAGAGCCTTCCTGCTAAGGCTAGCCCCGAAGCGCTCGAAGACATGGACACCAATTTCTTTTTCGACCTGAGCGGCGAAGGCGGCGGGCAGTACACCGTCATTGCCAAGGACGGCAAGCTCAATGTCGAGGAAGGCCAGGTGGGCACGCCAAAGTGCGAGGTGAAAGCGAAGGCGGATAAATTTATGGATGTAATTCGAGGAGAAACCAATCCGATGATGGCTGTGATGACTGGCAAGCTCAAGATTAGTAATACCAGTGAATTGCTGAAATACGCAAAGATTTTTGGCTTGATGTAGCTGCGTGCCGCACCTTGCCGCCATGTCTGAACATCCCGTGTTGTGGCGGCCAGCTCCTCAACTGGTCAGCACCTCCAATCTGACGAAATTTGTCGAATGGGCTCAGCAGGCCGGCTACGCGCCACCCGCTGGGCAAGATTATGAGGCACTGTGGCGCTGGTCGGTAGAGGATATCAGCCGCTTTTGGCACGCCATCTTTCGCTACAACGACATCCTTTTCGACGGTGAGCTGCCTGCTCAACAGCAAGTCGTGATTGGAGATATCGAGCAGGCCGAGTGGTTCGAAGGCGTCAAGCTTAATTATGCAGAGCACATCCTGCGCAACCTTCACGACGATAAAGAAGCACTCATTGTCGTACGCGAAGGGCTGGAGCCGCGCACAATTTTTGGAGGAGAGTTACGCCGAGAAGTTGTCCGCTTTCGCCAAAACCTATTGGGTGCAGGTGTGGGAGAGGGTGATCGTGTGGTGGGATTTTTGCCCAACACGGAGCACGCTATTATTGCTTTTCTGGCCACGGCTAGTTTGGGAGCCATCTGGAGTTGCTGCTCACCTGACTTTGGCGCAGAAGCCGTACTCGACCGCTTTCAGCAGATCGAACCCCGCGTGCTCATCGCCTGCCGGGGCTATGGCTATGGCGGCAAATACGTTGATAGATCTGCTGTCGCTCACCGACTGGCCCAAGAGCTTCCGACGGTAGAGTTGCAGGTATGGCTCGACCTTGACGCACCCGACGATGCACCTGCGGGTTGGCAAGCCTGGTCGGCAAGCAGCACCACCAGCTCCACCGCCACTTTAGAATGCAATCGCTTAGCTTTTGCAGCACCTCTGTGGATACTCTTTAGCTCTGGTACCACCGGCAAGCCCAAAGCCATCGTGCACGGCCATGGCGGCTGCTTACTCGAACACTTCAAGTACTTGTTTTTGCAAGCTGACGTAAGGGCACGCGAACACTTCTTCTGGTTTACGACCACCGGCTGGATGATGTGGAACTTTCTGCAAGCCAGCATACTCGTCGATGCGGTGCCCGTGCTCTACGATGGCAGTCCCGGCTTTCCGAGTCTGCGGCGACTTTGGCGGCTGGCTGAGGCCCTGCCCATTCATCACTTTGGCACTTCTGCACCATTTATTCATGCCTGCGAGCGGGCCGATTACGAAGTTGCGAGTCAACTAGATTTGTCGTCACTACGCAGCATAGGTTCTACAGGCGCTCCGCTGAGCGAGCATGGTTTTGCTTACATCTACAGCAAAGTGAAATCTGATGTGTGGCTTACCAGCATGAGTGGTGGCACCGATGTGTGTACTGCTTTCGTGGGTGGTACACCTTACAAGCCGGTACGTCAAGGTGTGATTCAGTGCCGTGCGCTGGGTTGCGACCTCCACGCCTATACCGAGGCTGGCGAGCCAGTGGTTGGCCAAGTCGGTGAGCTAGTGGTGCGGCAGCCTATGCCCAGCATGCCCATTATGTTTTGGGATGATCCTGAGGGTGAGCACAAACACGACAGCTATTTCAGTGCCCTGCCTGGTGTTTGGCGTCACGGGGATTGGATTTCCGTCGATGAGGAGGGTGGGGTAGTGATTTACGGCCGCTCGGATGCGACGCTCAATCGCCAGGGAGTTCGTATTGGCACCGCAGAGATTTATCGCGTCGTAGCGGGTTTTACGGAAGTGGAAGATGCCTTAATCATCAACTATGTCGACGCGAATTCATACGATCACATGCCTCTGTTTGTGAAGATGAAGGAAGGAGCAGCATTAAGTGACAGCTTACGCCAAAACCTCAAACGAGCCTTACGTGAAGGCAATTCGCCACGGCATGTGCCGACACAAATCGAGTCGGTGGAGGACATCCCTTACACCATCAGCGGCAAAAAACTCGAAGCGCCGGTAAAACGGCTTTTCCTCGGAGCTAAACTCGAAGAGGTAGCCAATTTAGGTGCACTCCGCAATCCTGCTGCACTAGAAGCATTCGCTCGCCTCGCCACCAAAAGCCGCGCTCAATGTTGAGAGAAAGAATCGCAATTGCTGCCAAAGGTGCAGCTATGGGTATGGCGGAAGTTGTGCCAGGAGTAAGTGGTGGCACTATAGCCTTCGTCACCGGTATTTACGAGCGCCTCCTCGAAGCTATTACTGCTGTAGGTCCGCAGCTGCTGCCGATCTATAAAGCAGGAGGGGTAATTGCTGTTTGGCGAGAAATACAAGGAGCTTTTCTGGTCAACCTCCTGGTAGGGATGCTGCTGGGCCTCGGGATTGGAGTATTTGCGATTAGTTATTTACTTGCCGCATATCCGCCTGTGATATGGGCATTCTTCTTTGGGCTCATTCTGGCTTCGGTGTGGTACATCGGGCGCATGGTGTCGCCTTGGAGCTGGCAGGAAATACTTGCTATTGTCGTGGGCTGCGGCCTGGCGCTCAGCATAGTCATGGGCTCGCCAGCGCAGGGAAATACTGCACTATGGTTTGTGTTTTTGAGTGGAGTTATTGCCATCAGTGCGCTGCTTTTGCCGGGGGTGAGCGGCTCATTCATTTTGCTGCTGCTCGGTATGTACAGCTACATCATTCCTACAGTTAAGTCTGCTTTAAGTGGAGCTGGTTCGGGAAGTTGGACAGTGGTGTTTGTCTTTATGCTAGGCTGTCTTACAGGCTTAGCGACGTTTAGTCGGGTGCTATCCTGGCTGTTTGCGAAGTACCCGCAGCCCACCTTGGCGCTGCTGACGGGCTTTATGCTGGGCTCACTGTACAAGCTCTGGCCCTGGCGAGAAATTACGGAATACCTCGTTGATGAGCAGGGGCAGCAGGTGCTAGATGATGAAGGCTTGGCTACTATTCTCACGGAGGCGCCCGTGTGGCCTGCCCGCTATGCGGAAGTCACCGGTCTCGATCCGATGTTGCTTGCCGCTAGTTGTGCTGCCATCGGAGGTGTAGCCCTCATCCTGCTGCTCAGCAAAGTTGAGCATCAACCCGCTGCTCCCGATGCTTAGCTGACTTGTTGACAAACATTAGGAGCTAAAGTGAACCGTAAGGGCCATTGTGCGGCTTATCAAAGTACAGCTAACGTCTAAACATGCACACACGCCTACTTACTCTCCTGCTCGCCCTGTTCTGCGCCGCATCGGTTACCGCACAGCGAGCAACAGTTTTCTACGATTTCTCGAAAAATACCTTTGGTGATTTCGAAGATCTTCCCTCCGAGGAAAATCTCCTGATCACTGGCGCACTTCCACCCAATTGCGAATTGGTTGAAATATCCGTGTTTGATGAAGAAGTCGATGAAGACGATATTCTCTACACGGGCTTTTGGACCGCTAATAACACGGTCGGCAATCGCGACTTTCAAGTTCCAATCAACTACCGACTTACCCCCGGCAACGACTACACCTTCCGCATCAGCTTCTTTAATAAGGTGACTGGTGAGAGTCGCACAGCTCTTTATGAGCAAACGCGTAAGAACATCGAGGCTTACCTCAACCTCAACTACGAGATTGATGATGGCGAACTCGAGCTTGATCAAAGCGCACGTAAACTTCGTCGCAACCTCGATCAGATCGTCAAGCAGTCTATGCGCCAGTACCGTATCACCTCGCCCGGTGCCTTTGATGGGTTTAGCGATATCGTGCTCGAACAACTAAAAGACCTCGACGGCAAACCTGTCGCAGCCAACGGTCAGAGTGGTGGGTTGAATTCCCTCATGAACCTCATGGATGGCGAGCTACGCAGCATGCTCAACCAAGATATCGTGATGCTCCGCAACGAGCGGGTAGTGAGCGATATCGAAGCAGAAGAAAAGCCTGGCTATTTCTCAATCGTCGGTGGCTACGGAGCAGTATACTTCGATGGAGATCTTGATGATCTTGATTATGGTGATGGTGCTTTTGTGGGATTAGGTTTTCCGCTTTCAGTCACTAAAGTTGCCCCTCGGATCCTGCGTAATGCAGAAATAAGCTTGGGTGTTTTCGTCAACGACTTTGAAATTCAAGGACGTGACTTCACCGGTCCAATTGTAGAGCGCCCTATCTTTCTCGGTCTCGATTACAAACTCTTCAGCTTTGTGCGCCTCAACGCGGGTGCAGTTTTCTTAGAAGAAGACAATGGTAATGAAGATATGATCGATAATCTCGACACACGTGTGCGGGTGCGACCTTTTGTTGGTTTGAGTGCTAAGCTCAATCTTTCTCTCTCACTCGATAAGTAAGCCACGATGAAATACCTACTGACGCTCGCGGTAGTGCTGTGTGGTTTTGGCGTAAGCCGAGCCCAGCAAGCTGAAACAGTGAGCAGCCTTGGCCTCAAAGGAGGCATCATGACCTATAATGGCGAGCTGAATGACCAATTCTTTCCCGCCACCCGCGAACTGCGTGATCTGCGCGACAACCTGAGCTACATCAGCTGGGGCATCGATTTCGAGCGCTACTTCGGCAATGGATGGGGCATCGGCCTCGAATACATCAACGGAGAATTTTCTGCCACAGATCGCCGCACCGACTTCGACGGCAACTTCGAATTTGATGCGCCGAATTTTGAGCGTGCACTCAATGTGAAGACACAATTAAATGACCTTATCCTCTACGGTAAATGGTCGGCCAATGACGGCAAGTTTCTATCAGAAAATGCTTTTCTCTCGCCATACATCAAGCTCGGTGTAGGCGCTACACGGTTTAAAACCTTTGGCGATTTACGTACCAATGGAGCATTCTATGAGTATGGAGACGATGGCAACGTCTTCATCAGGACAGGTGATAACATGCTCGCGCCAACTGAACTCGACGGCATCTACGAAACCGAGCTTAGCGAACTTCGCACCAATGGCTATGCGTATAACAACTATGCATTTGTCGCCATGGGTGGGGTGGGACTCAACTTCCGCTTTAACGACCACTTTAGCCTGCAGCTCGAGTCAATGTTCCGGATCTCTGACAGCGACAACCTCGATGATGTGGGCGGTCCTTTTCAGCCCAACGCTGATGATGCACTAACGCGCTTTGCCTCAAATCCAAATGACTTCAACGGTACGCGGGGTGAGTCGGGCAATGACCGCTACACCTACCACAACCTCACCGCCCGCTTTTACTTTGGCGACCGCTCGAAAATGTTTCGGGCACCTGTAGTCATCGTTGGTGAAATCCCATTGCAGGACACACTTGCTACCGAGAACAAGCTCTTCAGTTTCGATACGCCCGAGCCACTTGCGGCACCCGATATCGATCCGATTCCAGTCCAGCAAGCTTTGCGGCCACAACAGGCTTTTACGGTTCCAAAAGTGAATACTGCACCTCGCCCACAGTGGGTAGACAGTGATGGCAATCTGATTCCTTCCATAGAAAGTGAGCTGCCCGCAGGCTACGACAACGACATCACCTACGATGCGCAAGTACCACAGCAAAATAATCCTCAGCGTGCTTCAGATGGCAGCGGTGTGGTGAACACTTACCCGCAGTGGGCTTCTGAAGATTCTATCTTAGGCGATAGTCTCGACCGCGCTTCAGCACGACTGCAACGCGAGATTAACTCTCTACAGCGTATTGGTGCTACCAGCCGCCCAACTGCCGACAGCCTCGATGCTTCACTCGCGATGAAGAGCCAGCGCATCGACAGTCTCGAGCGAAGACTCACTCTACTGGAGCGCTCACCGAATGCTGCTGACACGTTAACTGTGGCCGAAGCAGCGCGGCTGCGGGCAGAACTCGATGATTTGCGTCGCCGCCGCAACGATGATCTCGATCGCCAGCGACTACTCAGCAGTGATGCAACTACAGCACGTCAACTCCAACTAGAAGCAGAGTTGGCCGAGATTGAGCGCTTGCGTGAGCGCGATCGCCTCGAAATGCGCAATCAACGCATGGGCCTACGCGATCAACGTCGCCTCAGCAATGCCCAACTTCAAGCTGAGTACAGCGACAATGCAGACGTTGCTGAACTCGCACGTGAGCAACGTGCCATGCGTGAACAACTCCAGCAACTGAGCGCACAGTTGGCCGCTATGCAAGGCTATCAGCCCGGCGTTATGCCACCAGCAGTACAGCCAGTAATGCCCGCTCAACCGTTAGCGCCGACGTCAGCTGTGACACCAAGTGTCGATCCTGCTCTCGTGGCAGAATTGCAGGCTTTACGCAATGAACTCGCGGCGCTCCGGGCACAGCTTAGCACCCAGTCTCGCTCAGTTACGACTCCCAATGCGCCACCTACAACTATCACTGTAGCACCCGCCCCTCCTACTTCGGCAGGCATGGATCGTCGCGCCGAAGTGCTCGAAGCTCTCCGAAGTATCGACGTGAAGCGCGTGTTTTTTGAAGTTGGACAGGCAGACATTAGCACCGAGGCACGCAACACTCTCAACGACGTGGCCACTGTTGCACAGCGATATCCAGACTATATCGTGGTGCGGCTCGAAGGCTTTACCGACAAAACGGGAAGTCAGGAGCTCAATCAACGCCTCAGTGAGCGACGGGTACGTGCAGTTCGACAAACCCTCGAAAGCCTTGGCGTCAACTCAGGTCAGATCGTCGTGCAGGCGCTCGGAGAAGATTTTGACGCGAGCGACCTCTCTTTCGGCAGAAGAGTTGAAGTGAGACTAGGCGTTCGCTAGACATGCTCAAGATTCTTGCTTAAAAGTGGTCGATTGCTCCAGCAGTCGACCACTTTTGCTTTACAGCCTTGCGTAGGGTGGATATCCTCAATAGCCTAGCAGACCGAGCATCTGCTCACTTGTTTGTTCGTCAGCATCGAGCCAATCGCGCTGCGTCCCGTCCTCGTCAACTGTTACCAGCACGCGCTTCATAGCGGGGATGAGACAATGCTTGATGCCGCCGTAGCCACTAATTGCATCCTGATAAGCGCCTGTATGAAAAAATCCGAGCCGTAGCCGCTTCTTATCCGGATCGAAGCGCGGCAGGTATACCTGACCACCGTGACTCTCCGCATTATAAAAGTCGGAATTATCACAGGTGAGGCCACCGATATTTACGCGTACAGGTGCACCATTCCAACCTTCGATCGGTAGGAGAATAAAACGCTCAGATATGCCCCAAGTATCGGGCAAAGAATTCATCAAGCTATTATCGACCATATACCACAGCTCGCTATCGTTTTGCTGCTTTTGGCCAATGACTTCAAATAAGGTCGCACCCGATTCGCCCACGGTGTATTTTCCAAACTCGCTGTACAGATCTGGCTCGGGCACTCCTTCACGACGGCAGGTGTCCTGCACCTGTCGCACCACCTCACGAATGAGATAAGAATAGTCGAAGCTATCGCCGAGACCGTTGCGTATAGGCAGCCCACCGCCAATGTTGAGCATGGTGAGGGTAGGGCAGCTCTTGCGCAACAAAGCATAAGCTCTCACTGCTTTGCGCAATTCATTCCAGTAGTAGCTCGTGTCTTGTATTCCCGTATCGACAAAGAAGTGCAGCATCTGCAGCTCAAAGCGATCATCGGGTGCTAGCTGCTCGTTGTAAAAGCGCACCACATTCTGCGCCCGTATTCCGAGCCGTGAGGTATAAAACTCGAATTTTGGCTCCTCCTCCGTAGCCAGGCGAATGCCAACTGCGAGCTTGTCATCTGGCTGCAGATGATCACGGTAATAATCTAGCTCATTCGCATTATCGAGTACTGGCAGCGTATTAAAGCCATCTTGAGCAAGCGCCACGATTTTTTTCATGTAGCGCTCCGGCTTAAAGCCATTGTGAATGAGTAGCAACTTCTTGTCGAGTCGCTTTTTATCGTGCAGTTTTCGGATGAGATCGATATCGTAGGCTGAACTCGTTTCTAGTTTCGCTTTAGCAGCGAGGACTTCGCGCAGCACGAAATGGAAATGACTCGCCTTCGTGCAGTAAGCAAAATTATACTTGCCTTTGTACTTGAGTGCACGAATTGCCTGATTGAAGTGGCCGCGCGCTTCCTCTACCTTCTGGGCAATGCTGGGCAGGTAGTACAGCTTGAGTGGCGAGCCGTATTTATCGAGAAGGGCAGCTAGATCGATACCGTGAAAGCGGAGCGTAGAGTCTTCTAGAGCTAGGTTGTCGGTGGGCCAGTAAAAGGTCTGGTCAATCAGGTCGAAGTAGGTATTTTTCATTGGCCAGGCCTATCGCGAAGTCGGGGTTCGATTTGGGCGCAAAGGTGCATTTAATGTCGAAACTATTTGTCGCACACGCACCTAAAGCCAGTATGGAAGAGTGCAGTTTCGGAGGAGGTACTTGTAAAACCGCTGATGAGGTAGCCGTGGCACCACCCAGGTTCGCAGAGAAAACTGCCTCCTTTGGCCACTCTATGCACATCTTCTCCTGGCAGGCGCTGGTGCGCGATGGTATCTGAGGTCCATTCCCACACGTTGCCCGCCAAGTCTACCAGACCATTAGGTGCTGCGCCAAATGCTCCTACTGGAGAGGTGTAGGCGTAGCCATCCTCGAAGTTTTGCTCGTAGGGGAAGATGCCCTGCCACACGTTAGCGCGATAGCTGCCGTCAGCCTTGCGGATGGAGTCTCCCCAAGGGTAAGCTGTCGCACCAGTCGGCTGTTTGTACTGAGCAATGGCTTCCCATTCTGCTGCAGTCGGTAAGCGTTTGTTGTAGTAGGCACAGTAGGCTTGCGCGTCGTAGTAACTTACTTGAGTAACAGGATGGGCCTGGTCGATTGGAGTTTTGCCGAAAGGCTGTAAATAATTAGCACCTGGCACCAGCTCCCAAACCAGTTGCTCATAGTTGAAGACGCCGCCACTGCCGTATATTTCTGCTTGTGTGACATAGTCGGCAGCTTTCGCAAAAACAGCATACTCAGCCACCGTCACTGGACCTCGATCTACCAGCAGTGTATCGCCTGTCGCTAAAGGCACCTGCACCATCTGCGAAGGGGGCGAAACCTCAGCTCCACAAGCCCACGTGACAAGCAGCATCCACAGCCACCTCACCACAAAAACGTGAAGAAATTGAGCTTTTGAAACGTTAACCAAATCTTGTCTTTGCGTTAGCCCTTACCTTAGTGGATTGTGAGGCTACTACAACCCATGACAATTGTATAATTTTCGCACATGAAGGCATTGAAAGACATGCGCTGGCGCAAACTTAACGGCCAGTCAGTTGAAGGCGATCTGGTAGCGAACGTGAAGCGCACCATCCTGCGCGAACGTGAAGCTGGACACCGGCTCAAGGTGTGCATCGGCACCGACTCGCAAAAGCGCGGTGAAGTCGTAGAATTCGCTACTGTCATCGTGTTTGTGCGCGAAAAAAAAGGCGGCTTCATGTTCATCACCAACTACTCCCAACCCGCTAACATGTCAATCAAGGAGCGCATGATCCTCGAAGTGGGCAGGTCTGTCGAAATTGCCTACGTGCTATGCGACATGCTCGATCAATACGACGTGGAGCTAGAAGTACACGCCGACATCAACACCGATCCGAGCTTCAAAAGCAACAAAGCACTCAATGAAGCCATGGGTTATATCCTCGGAATGGGCTTTGTCTTCAAAGCCAAACCCGATGCCTTTGCGAGCAGCTACTGCGCAGACAAGGTCGTTCACTAACAGGTTTACCTTAGCTCTCTGACTCAGCAGCGGGCATTCGGTAGCGCAGCGGTAATACGACGCGAGAGATGGCTGCTCTGCCCGAGCGCTGGGCTGGCGTCCATGTTTGTGCAGTGAGCAAGCCTTCCAAGGTTCTACTTACGCGACGACAAGCAGCAGTATAGCACAGTTGCCCATCCACCTCCGCACGAACGCTATTGGGCGCTATATTGCCTTGTGCATCGACATCAAAGCTGACTCCGCTTATCTGCGAAGCCTGCAAGTCACGTAGCACCCTTGGATCGTTGAGGAAGCCACGAAGCTCGCGATCCAAATTAGCTGTCGAGCAGCCGATGGGATCCTCATCCTGATCGCATCCTGTGCCCAATACGGGAGCTCGATTGGGAGTAGCTACCGCCCTCGAGCCATAACTATCGGTGTCATAGAGGTTGCCCCAAGTCGTGAGGTAGGAGTAGGTGTAATTGTTCGGTGCGTAGGCTACGGCCTGCTGGTTGTTCTCAACCGAGTAGAGTACCGACTTCAACTCATTGTAGCGAGCTTGATAATCCTCAGTTTCTGTAGCTCCACCGATGCGAACGATGTTTGATTTTGCATAGTCTCGCTCATTCGGATCGAGAGGGCGGTACCAGGAATTGCCCGTGCGGCCATCACCTCGATAGTCTTCTTCATCGCTGTCAAAATAGTCGTCGAGGTAAGCATTGGCAGAGCCTTCCGCACCGATAGCTGCTTGATTGCCTGCCCGAGCGTTGGCCCCACGCAGATCGTCATCTAAATCGACTTCGCCTGGCAGCTGGGACGACCGTGCGCTGCCGTACTTCACGCTTTCTCTACCTCGATCATCCACATCGTATGTTGCTACCTGCCCACCGAGTGCTCCAGTAGGAACACGCTCATCGGGAGCTACGTGCGGCATGTCGAGGTCGGCATCTGTGACTATCGCATAGTCAGCATCCGAGGCATCGCGCCTAAACACGTTGCTGTACTCGAGCGAGCGCTCTTCAGCATCGGGAAGGTTGCCGTAGCTGTCGATAGCACCGACAGCAGTAGCATCTGCTCCTTCTCCATCTTCATATTCGAGTCCACCCTCGTTGCCGGGCATTTGATCGTCATCATGATTCACCTTGCCCAAATTGTCAGTTCGACTCGGGCTATTGCAGGCGGTTGAGGTGAGTAAGATTAGGAAAGCTAGGGCAGAGAGAAAGCGCATAACAGCGAATTTTGGCGTAGTTCGACTACCTGATAAAGCAACTCAGACCTGCAGAATGTTCAGGACATTTATCGAACGGTGAGCTGTTTACTTTCGCGCTGTATGATCCAAATTTTCGTCACCGGAGGCACCTTCGACAAGGACTACGACTACATCACCGGGCAGCTCAAGTTTGGCCAGACGCATGTCGATGAAATGCTTAAAACTGGTCGCTGCACCATCGACTGCGATGTGCGCACACTCATGATGATCGACAGTTTGGAAATGACCGACACCGACCGCGAAGTCATTGCGCACAACATCGCCCGCAGCCCCTACGAGCACATCATCGTCACCCATGGCTCCGACACGATGGTCAAAACGGCGGCTTTTCTCGCCGAACGTGCCATTGCTGGCAAAACAGTCGTGCTCACCGGAGCAATGGTGCCTTATGCTTTTGGCACTTCTAGTGATGGCTTCTTCAATTTAGGCTCTGCACTATCCTTTGTGCAGGTTTTGCCGGTAGGAGTTTATGTGGCGATGAATGGTCAGTACTTCAATTGGGATGCCGTGCATAAGAATAGGCAAACCGGCTTTTTCGAGCGACTCAACAACAAGAAGTAGTCGTGCCCTTTATCGAAAGTAGCTACCCAGGTCCTCCACGCACTCAGATGGGCGGGCACCTCCAGACGATCATTCCAAATGTTTTTCGCCGAGTAGAACCGGTTGCTTTTGTGCGGGAGCGGCTCGAGTTGGCCGATGGAGACTTCCTCGACCTCGACCATTCCTTCCCCACCAATAAGCGAGGCTTGCTCATCATCGGCCATGGTCTCGAAGGCAGCGCCGACCGACCCTACGTCCGCGGCATGGCGCACTACTTTGGGCGCAGGGGCTACCGAATCTGTTCCATCAATTTTCGCAGTTGCTCTGGCCAACTCAACCGGCTGGCCCGCATGTACCACCACGGCGATTATCCTGATTTGGCAGCAGTCATTGAGCACCTGCGCGCCCGGCATCCGCAGCTGCACATCAGCTATGTCGGCTTTAGCATGGGTGGCAATATTGGGCTCAACTATGTGGCCAGGATGCCGCAGGAGGCTAAGCAAAACCTGAGTAGAATGGTGGCGTTCAGCAGCCCTCTATCCTTGGGCGATAGTATTGCCGCCCTCGACAGTCGCATCGGTAAAGTATATTCCTCCCGCTTCTGGAAAGCACTTGGCGATAAGCTGCAGCAAAAGGCGGCGCTCCATGCCATTCCCAATCTCGAGGTGCTAGATCGGGTAGGGGAGTGGGATGCCTTTGATCGTGCTTTTTCACTGCCCTTGCACGGCTACGATGATACCGCGGTGCCTGAAGATTTCTACGGCGACGTGAGTCCTGTAGCTCATTTAGATGCTATTGAGGTGCCCACTTTAATTGTCCAGGCGCTCAACGATCCGATGCTGGGCGGCAGGTGCTACCATACAGCTTCCGCCAAAACCAATCCTCGCCTCACGATAGAACATCCTGCTGAAGGCGGGCACGTTGGCTTTGCTCTTCCCAAAGTATCCTACACCTGGTCGGAAGCAAGAAGCTTTGACTTTATAGACGGTTGGCGCTACTGAAGTTTCTCGACTGCCGTGCGAATGCGTGATAAAGCCTCCCGGAGCTGCTCTTCACTAGCCGCAAAACTGATGCGGATGCAGGCGTCATTGCCAAAACCACTCCCACTCACTGTGGCCACGTGCGCTTCCTGCATGAGGTACATCGCCAGATCGTCAGCAGAATTTACTTCTACATCGCCAGCAGCCTTACCAAATAGCTCGCTTACATCCGGAAAGACATAGAATGCACCCTCAGGCACATTGCACCGAAATCCTGGAATCGTCTTAAGCTGCTCCACCACCAAATCGCGCCGCCGCTGAAAAGCTTTACGCATCTCATCGGTTGGACTCATATCTGCATCAAGAGCTTCTGCCGCGGCACGTTGAGCAAAGGAATTAGCACCTGAAGTTATCTGCCCTTGCACCTTAGTACAGGCATCGGCTAGCCAAGTGGGTGCACCTATGTAGCCGAGGCGCCAACCCGTCATGGCAAAACCTTTCGCAAAGCCATTGACTGTCACCGTGCGCTCCAACATCCCTTCGAGGCTGCCGATGCTTACATGCTCGCGCCCAAATTGGATGTACTCATAGATTTCATCTGATATGACAATCACGTCGGGATGGTCGCGCAGCACCCGCGCAAACGCTTCGAGTTCGTCGCGGTGATAGACGCTTCCTGTAGGATTGCAGGGCGAGCTAAACAACACAAAGCGCGTGCGATCTGTAATAGCCTCCGCTAGTCGCTCTGGACTTACTTTATATTCTTCGTCGACACTGGTACACAAGACGATTACTGTACCCTCCGCAAGCTTGATTTGCTCATAGTAACTTACCCAGTCGGGTGCGAGCACGATAGCTTCATCCCCTGGGTCGAGCAGGGCCAGACAGAGGTTGGCGATCGACTGCTTTGCGCCGTTGCTTACCACGATTTGCTCAGCGGTGTAGGCTAACTTGTTGTCGCGCTTAAACTTGCGTGCTATTGCCTGCCGAAGTTCGGGCAAACCATTGACGGGAGTATACTTGGTGTAGCCCTCATCGAGTGCTCGCTTGGCGGCTTCTTTAATGTGCTCGGGCGTATCAAAATCGGGCTCGCCGAGGCTAAGCGCGATCACGTCATGCCCTTCTGCCTTGAGTTCGCGAGCGAGGCGGGCCATGGCAAGCGTTGAGCTTTCAGCCATGTTGAGCAACCTCGACGAGAGCCTCGGAGTAGTAGTTGCAGGAGCGACAGTTGCACTCATAATCAGCGGAAATTTGCGTGAAGGTAGAGGATTACGTACCGCTGCTAGTCCTTAGCGACGGGTGTTTCTCCCGTCAATCCAAAATCCGAGCCGCCTCTCACTTCATGAAGCTTGGCGCGCGCTTCAGCAGCCGACATGCCCTTCGTCACGACCACTCCATCAGGTGCGTCTTCGGGTGAAATAGAAACATTACGCTCTAGGCGCTCACGCCGAAATTGTTGAGCAAGTTCCTGCATATCGACGGTATCATCCGTCTCGTCTACTATTTCGAGGCCGAGCAGGGTTTCGATAACGTCTTCCTGTGAGACAATGCCCGCCGTGCCACCAAACTCGCCAAGCACCAAAGCGATGTGCTCGCGCTTACTCACCAGGGTTTCAAAAACAATGGGCATTGGGATATCTGCATCGACAGTAATAAGCGGCCGCGCAAGACTGGCCAGCGGCTCCGATCCACGGCCGCGATAGCCCGCCAAGAGCACCGTATCCTTGAGCACGTACTGAGAAATCTCATCTATGGACTCTTCAAAAATGGGTATCCGACTGAAGTGGAGTTCGGCGTGTTGCGCCAAAAACTCATCAATCGATTGGCGTGCACTGGCAGCTACCATTACAGTTCGGGGAGTCATAATGTCCTTTACCTGAATATCGCGCGAGCGCAGCAGATTCTGCATCATGAGGCTCTCATTGCTTTCGATTACCCCTTCTCGTTCGCTCAAGGTGGCCAGGGCTGCCATGTCTCCACGCGACATGGTGACGTGATGCCCAGAGCCTTTCAAAAGTTTGGTGATTTGCTGACTCAGCCACACTAAGGGTGTGAGAATTAAGATTGTAATGCGGAGCGTGCGAGCAGTGAATGGAGCCAGCTTCTGCCAGTAGGTGGCGCCGAGCGTCTTCGGAATAATTTCCGACAGTATCAAGATGGCTAGCGTCATCACCGTTGGCACCACAATGCCGGTCATGGTGGTATTGCCTGGCCAAATTTTCGTCGCCTGTGCACCCACACCGATGGCGCCTACGGTATGGGCAATCGTGTTGAGCGTGAGAATGGCAGCGAGTGGCCGGTCAACGTTTTCCTTAAAGCTTTTGAGAATTTTGCCGACCTCCGTGCCTTCCTGACTACGTGCTTCCACGTAGCTAGGAGGTATCGTCAAGAGACTCGCCTCCCACAGCGAACACAGGAAACTAAACGTGATGGAGACGAGAAAGAAAATGATGAGTAGAGCCATAGCGATGGGTGCGCTGTACGTGAGGTGCCAGTCCGCAATCTAGGCAACGTCACCATCTACAGCGGGGTTGGCGAAGGAGTCTTTGCACTCACAGCGTCACCCGCAATCCTGCATATAGCGTTCGAGCCTCAGCGGGTATTATTCCAGGTCCGGGATAGCCAGTTGCTCTACGGGTGAAGTAGCGCGTATCGCTCAGGTTGTTGGCCCCAACTTGCAGGCGTAGCATCTTGTAGCTATAGTGGGCGCTGGCGTCGAGCACGGTGTAGGCAGGTATCGGCCCACGTGTGGCATCGGCCACAAAATTTGCATTGGTAGCATCGGTAAAATGCGTTGCTACGTAGGTCAGCATCACCTGCCCGCCAAAGCGTCCCTTGGTGGCGGCAATACCAGTTTTGAGCGAAAGCGGAGGCACGAGTTCTACATCCTTGCCCACTACTGCGGAGGCGCCGGAGAGGTAGCGCCCCCGGATGATACTCGCGTTGAGAAATGGTCGCAATTGCCAGCCAGCATTAGACGCACCTATGAGCCGCAGCAGGTCTGCTTCCGCAAAAAATTCGAGGCCGTAAAGTCTGGCGCGGCCGATATTGGTGCGCATGCTCACCGCTCGCTCCACCAGCACAGGATCGGCTAGCAGCACTTCCTGAATGCCGATACGATTAGCATAATTGAGCAGAAATAGACTTGCGTCAAAACGCCAGTTGCCATCCTTCCCGCTTCCGCGAAAACCCAGCTCGAGGTTATACCCGCGTTCGTCGGTGAGGTTGGAATCGATGAGCAGGTTGGGGTTGAGCACCACCAGATCGCTAAAGTTGATGGCGCGATAATTCTGACTTGCATTGGCGTAGGCTTCAAACTGATCGTTTGGCCGAAACGAGCTGCCTAAACCCTCAATGAGCAAGTCCCGCTTATTCAGCTGCTGGTCGGCCACTTTCCGGTCGAGCAGCACTTCTCCTCCACTCATTACGCGCTGGCGGTAGTAGCCATCGGCCGCAGTCTGGATGTACTCATAGCGCAAACCCGGAGTCAGCGACCAGCGAGTGCTAAGGTTGATGAGCTGCTCGGCAAAGGCCGCGAAGTTGCGGCTCGGAAAACGATAGGCTGAGCCCTCCAACTCTTCGGGGTGGAGGAAGCTAAAGTCGGGCCCGCTGCCATCGGAAGCTAAGCCTTGTTTGCTTTGGGTAAGGCCGCTGTAGACGCGGGTGCCGATGATGAGCGTGGCTGGCCGCTGCCTCAGCGTGTAGCGGTGTAGCAGCCTTAGCTCCTGACCGAAGTTGCGGTAGGCGCCATCGACCAAGTTGCGCTCTCGCCCAGGATCAGGTCTGTTAATTGGACCTAGTTCGCCGAGGGCTTGTCTAGTGGCGTCGAGTACGAAGGTGCGTGCGTTGAGCTTTGTACGCTCACTGAACTCATAATCGAGGTGTAGGGCAGCTAGACCCCAATCGACGTCAAACCAGTTGCGGCTTCGCTTGCTGATGCGCGGACTTTGCTCAAATTCGAAATCGAGTAAGCCCCCCGGTTGCTGTGCTCGGTAGGCCATCCGCGTGAGTTCGATGCCGAGGCGCAGCTTGGGGTTTAGCTGGTAGTGGACGTCGAGGTAGCCGGTGCTTTGCTGGTAGCCGCTGTTGGCACGCCAGCCGGTGCCGCGTTTGAATTGGCCAAAGCCGTAGTAATTTACCTTTCCAACGGTCCCTCCAACCGAATTGAAGCTATTGAAAAAGCCATAACTGCCCATCGTTTGCTCGCTTACCACCTCCACCCGGCGGTCGGCTACTCCTTCTTTGAGCTTAAAGTTGAGCAAGCCGCCAAACTGGGTACCGTACTGTAGGCTGGCCGCTCCCCTCACCAACTCTATGCGCTGAAGGGCTTGTGCAGGTGGCGTGTAGTAGCTTTCGGGGTAGCCAAGGGCATCAGCCGAAATGTCGAAGCCGTTTTGCCGGGTGTTGAAGTTCGAGCTGCGGTTGGGGTTGAGACCGCGAGCGCCGATGCTGAGTTGCAGGCCACCAGCATCGCTTTCCCACACGGTGAGGCCGGCAACGCCTTTAAATATTTCGCGCGCATTATTGCTAGCGAGATTGGCTGCGAGCTTGTCGGGCAGGATGAGCTCGTTTTTGCGACCAGCGTAGATGGCTACCCCATCGACATCGCGCAGCGTGGTTTGGGCAAAGGCATCGCGTGAACGGTCGCGCACAGTAGCTTCGGCGAGAGCAAATGAGGTGGATGAGAGATACTGCCTTGGCTCGCGAAGCAGCTCCTGCACAGCTATCGTGCGCGTAGTGTAGCCCAGGAGCTGGAAGGTAATGCTGTCGGTGCTCGGTGGGGTAGGCGATGTGGCTTCAGCTGGCACGAGGGCTAGCTCGAGCTCAAAGGCACCAGTGGCGTCGGTAAAGGTTACTTCTATGGCTCCAGAAGAACTCACCAATACATATTCTAGCCCCCGATGATCATCATCAAGCACAACACCACGTATCACCTGAGCGTGAAGTGCTGCACAGCACACACACAAGCTGAATATTAAACTGAGTGAGTGCATCATCGGTAGGGTAGTATCCAGGGTTTTGGCGAAAGCAGACCCTTCCAAGCACTGTAGCGCGCGACTTCAGGTCCGGCTAAATCAAAATCAGGATCAATCAAGCGCTTCGATCGCCGCCCGTTGAGGCTCACGTACACATCTGCATACACCTGTGGCTGCGACCAACCTCGCTGCATGTAATCAGCGGCGAGGTGCTGCGCAAACTGCACAATGAAATCAGGCTGAACAGCCATCTGCTTGTGCTGGTAAGGCGTGAGGTAATCAGCAACATTGACCAGTTGACGGTGATGACCAGCTGCATCCACAACTGTAAAGGCGGCATAACCAATTTTTTCGACCAGCATAACCCGCCAGCCGAACCGATAGCCTTCTTCCGACCAGGCGACAGGTCCGCTGATTGCCCAGGCACGCAATGGCAACACCAACTGGACGAGGCAGAACATGAGCAGCGCCCCTTTCAGCGCAATTGAGTTTTGCAGCGGCACCAAGCTCGCGAAACGCGTGCCCGCAACTGGATGCGTAGGTGTGATAAGTTTTGCGAAAGCGGAATCGAAACCCGCCCACAGCCGCTCGTGCCACGCCGGCGAGAAAAACAGCAGCGTCGCGCTAATCATGATGAGCGGGAAAAGTCCTATCGAAAACATCAGTCCCACGAGGATGTGAAACCCCAGCACGGCGATGTAGGCGTACGGCCGCGTGCGAGGCCAAGAAAGCCACACTACAATGGTGCAATCGTACAGCATGCCCAACCAGCTAAAGATGTAGGCGGTGATGGGCTGCTCGAAAAGTTGACCTAGCACAGGCCACCACGCCCGCTCGGGTAGCCAGACAGCCATCGGCATCGCGCGCAACAACCAGTCGCTGTTGATCTTAGCCACGCCAGCAAAGACATACACTACAGCTACTTGGAAGAGCAACACATACAGCATCCAGGCAGGCACCATCGGCGTGTACGGCACGCGCCCTGCAGCTACATCGAGCGAGCGACAATTAGCAGCCGGAATGATGCACAACAAGCCAGCGAGCAACACCACCAGGTAGTAGTGGTTGAGGTAGTTGGTAGCATCGAGGAGCTGTGCGTATAAAAAGCTGCATACTAAAATGCGAGTCGACCAACGGTAGCGCCAGCCCAAGGCTACGGCCACAGCACTCGCAGCGATGAGGCTGTACAGCAGATATGCCCCGGCGACTGAAGGCCGCGGCACCCACTCAAAACCGGAATAGCTAAAGTAATAGGTGGGCAAGCCTATTAGCTCCTCAACCCAACCTTCGGTCATAAACCGTAGCGCACCGTAAGCTACCACCAAGCCGAATAGGGCTCGGAAAGTGACCAGCGGCAAGATGCTGATCTGGCCATTTAATAGCCCAACAATATGTGCCCTTAATTTCACTAGTCTGAATCACTGGGATTGTCGACATAGGTGATGGCGACGCAAGCAACGGCGGGGACGTCAGTCTTTAGGTACACCACCTGACGGGAAAGAGCATTGTAGAGTTGCTGTACGTCGTCGCGATCGTGCTGCACTGCCTCTGCAAGTGGTTCATCTACTGCATCAGATGCAGTCGCTATTACAGTCTGCTGCTGATTAATGTCCGCTACTAGTTGAGCGCCTTCAGTACCTGACAGCCCCTGCAAATAGTTTAGCAAACTAGCCTCCTGGCCGCGGGCGACGAGGTAGTCGTATGTCGCATTAACACCATCCTCTATTAATTTTAGCGACTGCTCAGAATAAGGTGCTTCAACAGTTTGAGGATTAGGAATGCTCAGGGTGCTTACTCCGAAAGGCGTCCCTAATTTGTCTCTACGAAGATCTTCAAAGTAGCGGCTGACATTGTTGATGATGGTGCTGAGTGCCGAGCCTGCACCTGTGCCTGTCGCTGCAACGAAATCCGAACGACCCTTTGACCATGCGGAACCTAGCGTTGTGGCATCATGGAGTAGTTGGCGCGAGATGATAGATAAGGTCTGTACACGTCGAGGATTTTGAATGAAAGCGTCTGCAGTCTGTGCCGAATCCCCACTCGACCAGAGCAGATATTCAATAGCAGGTAGACCACGATCAAAATTGGGACTAGACGGAAGTGTATCGCTACCCGAAGCAATGAAAGCCTCTACTTCGCCTTCGTCCAACGGATATGGATTGAGCTTATCACCAAACATCAGTGAGCCTTGGGGGCCGTACGACAGAATGGCCACGTTTTGATAAATAAAGGCCAGATTGCTATAAGCTCGGCGTGCTTCCACAATATCAGCGGCTTGAATCGATGCTTCTAAATCTTCAATCCTATTAGAAAAAGAAGTTGTAGATAACTGGAATCCAACTAACCTATCCACAGCGTAATCAGCATAGGTGTCAGCAAGATCTGCACGGCTGACGGTACTCGTGCAGTCGTTGCTAAGCTCTGAATCATCAGATTTACAGGCGGCAACGAGCACGAGTAGTACAACTATAATGGATGAGTAGCGCATTAGAGTGAGTTTGCCTTATCCGCGAGCCCATACGCAGCAGCAAGCGTGGCGCGTGCCTCAAGAATTTGTTGATCGCTTACGCTGTACAGGTTCATATCTGCGTACTTCGATGAGCCTGCAAGCTTTACAAGCATATCCTCAACTTCAGTGACCGGCATGGCAGTGCGCACATTGAGTGGGAGCGCTTTTGCAAAGGCTACGGCCTCAGTCAGGTCGTGGGCACGAAGCGTTGCATCATCGGCGTGTTCGACGGCCTTGTTGAGGTAGTGCATGGCGCTGCCGACAGCCACCAGTTCCCAGTAGCGACTGATATCTGCGACGGCGGTTTGCTGAGCTTCTCTGTCTTGATTGACCATTGCTGCACGACCCAGCAGAAATTCTCGCATGATATCGTTGGTCTGCAGCTGCTCGTTGCGATCGTTGCAGTAGTCGCCCCAGAAGACGAGTCCGTCTAGGTCTGCAGGAAAATCTTTTGGCACTCCGAAGTAGCCAAAAGCTTCGTCGAAGTAATGCTGCCGCTCGGTGCCTTCACCTGGCGT
Source organism: Saprospiraceae bacterium (assembly GCA_965213735.1). Classification (GTDB taxonomy): domain Bacteria; phylum Bacteroidota; class Bacteroidia; order Chitinophagales; family Saprospiraceae; genus CALDTK01. The sequence goes on along the minus strand of CBDCAB010000006.1, from coordinate 986,497 downwards.
GACGATGGTGTTGTCGGCGCTCATGCGGTCGTCGCTGAGGTAGACACTGGTCGCTTGGTAGTAGAAGCAAGCGCCCATGAGGCCTTTCTCTATGGCTTGCAGGTACTCGATGCCATTCGTGTCGAGCAGGTAAGTTTTGCCGTTGCTGGGAGAGCTGTGGTAGCCGGCTTCGGCTTGGCTGCTGGGTGCGGCGGCGGTGCTGATGCGAGCGATGCGCCCGAAGTAGTCGTTGAAGGTGTTGCGGTAGGGCTCGAAGGTTTTGCTCTTGATGTCTTTGCTATAGCTTCCGCTAAAACCTGCTGTGGCAGCATCATCGTTCGCGTACATGGCGGCCAAACGAGAGGAGTCGAGTGGGGTAGAGCTAGTAGCTGAATTAAGGTAGGCTTTCATTTCACCTAGCATCCCTAGCCGTTGAAGTTGCCCTTCGTAGCTCACATGTTCGAAGGCGGCGTAGGTGGTTGGGACTTCGTAAGCCAAGGGTGTGCCTGAGGTCGTGTCATCATCGCTGCAGGCAGTGAGTGCAAGCACGGCAGCGAAAAGTGGGAGGAGTCGAAGCATGAGGGTAGCTTTATCTAGACTAATTCTAGCTAAGGCAAACGTAAAGCCTCTTCCCGTTTCGACCAAGTCGTGAGGACAAAAAGTAGATTAAGGTTGTGTAGTGGTAGTGTTGACTAAAGCGCTAAAATCTCCGCCAACCTCAGCATTTCCTCACTCACCGGCTTAGCATCTTCTATGGCTCGACTGAAGGGGGTAAAGTGGATCGTGTCGTTGAGCAGACCTACAGCCTCACCGCGCCGACCTGCGAGCATACCTTCCACTGCGCCGTAGCCAAGCCGACTTGCAAGATTGCGGTCTACGCGACTGGGCGAGCCCCCTCGTTGGAGGTGACCGATCACCGCCACGCGAGCCTCCATTTCGGGTATGGCAGCACCTACTTTTTCAGCAATTTCTGTGGCCGATCCATAGGGATATCCCTCCGCCACAATGATGAGCGAGAAGCGCTTTTTACGTTTCATACTTCGGCGCAGGAAGTCGATCGTGGTTTCGAGAGAGTTAGCTCCACTCTCAGGAATGAGTACTCTTCCCGCGCCTGTGGCCACAGCAGTACTCAGCGCGATGAAGCCCGCGTGGCGACCCATCACTTCTACGAAGAAGGTGCGACTGTGACTTTCGGCTGTGTCACGAATGCGGTCGACGCATTCCATGGCTGTATTCACCGCTGTATCATAGCCAATGGTCAGGTCGGTGCCGACAATATCATTATCGATAGTGCCGGGCACTCCGATCACGGGCAGATTGAATTCCTCACCAAAGATTTTACCGCCGGTGTAGGTGCCGTTGCCCCCAATGACGATAAGGCCATCGATGTCGTGCGCCACGAGGCTGTCGTAGGCGTGTTGGCGACCTTCCGGTGTTCGAAAGGCTTTGCTGCGGGCAGTTCGGAGGAAGGTGCCACCCCGGTGGATGATGTTGCCAACAGTGCGTCGCTCCAAGCGCTCGAGGTCACCATTGATCATGCCTTCGTAGCCGTTGTAGATACCGTACACGTGCAGGTTGTGGTACGAACCGGCGCGGACCACAGCGCGAATGGCTGCGTTCATGCCCGGTGCGTCACCGCCGCTAGTCATTACAGCAATGCGTTTGATGTTAGTGCTCATGCAGGAGTGTCGTGCCGGATGGTATGAAAGGCTACCAGCGCGTCAATGGGTTTTTTGTTGATGGAGCCGCAAGTAAAGCCTTCCCGTTGGCACACCTCGCGTAATATCTCGCTGTAGTGGAAGGCAATACTGCCAATGAAATTAACCTGGTGTTGCTGGGCCTGGTGGTACTTACTGACATGCTTTCGCAAAAACTCCGTAAACGCCTCCTCGACTAGCGCCCGTATCGCAGGACGGTGAAGGTTGTCATGAATGAAAGGGCTAAAACTTGCAAGAAATCGATTTGCACTACCCGAGCCGTAAAGTCCATCACCAATAGTTTGGCGGTTGTAGCCAGTCTGCTCGAGGAAAGCCTGTGCATCGTCTTCTGGCAGTTCGCGGTAGCTGAATGCGCGAAGCAAGCGCTTTCCGAGATCGACACCTGAGCCTTCATCGCCGATCAGCCAACCCAGGTTTGTGACATTGTCTACTACTGACTTTCCATTGTAAAGACAAGAGTTGGAGCCTGTGCCGAGGATGCAGGCAATACCTGGGGCATTTCCACAGGCTGCTCGGGCTGCACCGAGTAGATCGTGGTGCACTTCGACCTTGGCGTTGGGATAGCATTGGGTGAGGATGCTGCGGAGTTTGTTGCCGCGCGTGGCATCCCATATGCCGGTGCCGTAGTAATAAATCTCGCTCACTTTGGCGTTGGCGATAAGTGGGGGGCACGCACCTTCTACAACCGCAGTCATTTCGGCAATGGAGTGCAAATTCGGATTGATGCCTATGCTCGTGATCGTGATGGAAGCACCTTGCGCTTTTACAAAACACCAATCTGCTTTGGAAGAGCCACTATCGGCGATTAAGATCATGTTGAATTAGAGTTGGTGCGCGTAGATAAGGTTTTGTTGGGTGCTGGCCTGACCACAATATGGTGGTCAGTTGGGTGCTGGGTGCTAGGGGCTGGGTGCTGTTGGGGAGGGAAGAGTAGACGTCGTTCTACCGGGCTACTACGGTAGAGAGGTCTTTTGATGCCGCGGCTCTTCCTGCGCGGTAGGACGACGTCGGCCGGAGAAGGAGAGGTGGGAAGTGGGAAGTGGGAAGTGGGAAGTGAGAAATCAAGTAAATCTAGGGTAGGGGAGTGGCCCTAATTGAAGATAGATTTTGCGAATTTAGAGACTATTCGCGGCCACCTCTCGTGCCGCATGGGACCACTAAATTTTTGTGTAGTAGCTTGATAATGAGGATCAAATTTCCTGAAGATAGGGTAGAGAGTGCCGGAAGTCGGTGTCACAATTCGGCCTCTCCAACAGCCGTATTGCGCCTATCTGAAGCAGCCTTTGCATAAGTGCTTGTGTGGCGCGAAACACCCGCCCAGGGGCCACCTTCGGGGATTTGATTGTTGACCATGCGTCAACATGTAGAACGCAAACTATGACAACCTGAGAGACTACGTGAGGAGCTGAACACGCCTCATAAGCGGAGACTCGAACTGACCTGCAGCGTTGGATTTCACCCAACGGCGCTGTGGACTTGCAAGTACCAAGAACACATAGGGTGTATGTGTAGCCCCGGGCAGGTTTCGACCCGCCGGGGCTACTCTTTGTCTATGCCTGTATTTTGGAGCCTATTACCTTGCCCGCATGAAGAATGTGGTCGTAATCGGAGCTGGCACTATGGGCAATGGTATCGCACATGTGTTTGCGCAGCAGGGACATCAGGTACAACTTGTCGACGTCAACTCAGCCGCGCTGGAGCGGGCGCTGGCGACAATCGATAAAAATCTCGGTCGCCAGCTTGCCAAGGAGAGAATTTCTCCGGAAGACAAAGCAGCGACACTCGAGCGCCTCAGCACCTCGACAGTTTTGGCGGAAGCTGTAGCCAAAGCCGACTTGGTGGTGGAAGCTGCAACAGAAAATCAGGCTGTGAAACTGCAAATCTTCAAGGAGATGGACCAGCACGCACCCGCCACAGCAATCCTGGCGAGCAACACGTCGAGCATCAGCATCACGCAAATTGCAGCAGCTACCTCGCGTCCGCAGCAAGTAATCGGTATGCACTTCATGAATCCCGTGCCTGTGATGAAGCTCGTGGAGGTGATCAGAGGTTACGGCACGTCTGATGAAACCACGGCCACGATCATGGACTTGAGCCGCGCGATCGGCAAAACGCCCGTGGAGGTGAATGATTATCCCGGATTTGTAGCCAATCGCATTTTGATGCCCATGATTAATGAGGCCATTTACACGCTGTGGCAAGGTGTAGCTGATGTCGAAGCTATCGATACGGTGATGATGCTAGGTATGGCGCACCCGATGGGACCGCTGCACCTGGCAGATTTTGTCGGTTTAGACGTGTGCTTGAGCATTATGCGCGTGCTTCACGAAGGTTTAGGCCTGGATAAATATGCGCCCTGTCCGCTGCTGGTCAACATGGTAGCTGCTGGCAAGTTAGGGGTAAAGACGGGTGAGGGCTTTTATGGGTATACGAAGGGGAGTAAGGAGAAGAGGGCGATGAGATTTTAGGGGGGTGTGGCTTCGCCGGTTTTTTGCCTGCGGCGGTTTTTGCTACGCGTTTTTGGCTTCGCCGTTTTTGCTGTTTAGGGGGCTGTTCGGGGGTGATGGTATCGCAAGGTCGCTTCGCTCACCGCAATGGGCCGCTAGGATCGCAAGGGCTGTTTAGGAGGCTGTTCAGGGGGCTGTGCTTGAAGGTGATGGTATCGCAAGGTTGCTTCGCTCACCGCTACGAAGAAATGGGGTGCAGGGGCCCCGCTTGTGAGTGCGCTAGGATCGCAAGGGCTGTTTAGGAGGCTGTTCAGGGGGCTGTGCTTGAAGGTGATGGTATCGCAAGGTTGCTTCGCTCACCGCTACGAAGAAATGGGGTGCAGGGGCCCCGCTTGTGAGTCCGCTAGGATCGCAAGGGCTGTTTAGGAGGCTGTTCAGGGGGCTGTGCTTGAGGATGATGGTATCGCAAAGTTGCTTCGCTCACCGCACTGGGCCGCTAGGATCGCAAGGGCTGTTTAGGAGGCTGTTCAGGGGGCTGTGCTTGAAGGTGATGGTATCGCAAGGTTGCTTCGCTCTCCGCTACGAAGAAATGGGGTGCAGGGGCCCCGCTTGTGAGTCCGCTAGGATCGCAAGGGCTGTTTAGGAGGCTGTGCTTGAGGGTGATGGTATCGCAAGGTCGCTTCGCGCACCGCTACGAAGAAATGGGGTGCAGGGGCCCCACTTGTGAGTGCGCTAGGATCGCAAGGGCTGTTTAGGAGGCTGTTCAGGGGGCTGTGCTTGAGGGTGATGGTATCGCAAGGTCGCTTCGCTCACCGCAATGGGTCGATAGGATCGCAAGGGCTGGAGGGAGTGCTGATAACGCCTAAAACTACTCGGAACAACTGCGTACGGTGAGAGCTATTTAACATAATATAAATTATAGGTATTTCCTTGCTCCGCGATCCAGCTTCCAACAGCGAGGCACGAGCGGTCTAGCCTCCACCTGACCACAACATTGTGGGCCGGCCAACCTCCAACAGCGAGGTACGAGCGGTCCAGCCTCCAGCATCTAACAACCAAGCCATCCCAAAACCTACCTTCCCACAGTGAACCGACGACGCTTTCTCGCAGCAGGTGGAATGACAGCTGCAGGCTTACTCACGGGCTGCAAAGACGCTCCAGCGACAGATGCAGCCCCGCATATACGCACAACGCAGCGACACGAGTGGATCATGGTAACCACCTGGCCACCAGGATTCCCAATCCTCCACGAGGCCTGCGTGCTGCTCGCCGATCGCATCCGCGAAATGAGTGGAGGTCTGCTTAACATAAAAGTGTTCGGCGCAGGTGAGCTAATTCCTGCCTTTGAATGCTTCGAAGCAGTGAGTTTGGGTACTGCTGCTATTGCCTCAGGAGCGAGCTATTACTGGGCCGGCAAGCTTCCGGCAGCACAGTTCTTTGCAGCGCTGCCTTTCGGACTAAATGCCCAGGGCATGAACGCCTGGCTCCTGCACGGCGGCGGCCTAGAAGTGTGGCGCGAAGCCTACGAACCCTTCAACCTGCTACCCTTTCCGGGCGGCAATACCGGGGTGCAGATGGCCGGCTGGTTCAACCGAGAACTCGAGGATATCGACTCACTGCAAGGCTTAAAAATGCGCATCCCAGGGCTGGGCGGCAAAGTCTTCGAAGCAGCTGGCGGCACTACCCTACTCTCCCCCGGCAATGAGCTCTACACCAACCTCGAGCGCGGCGTTATCGACGCTACAGAGTGGATTGGGCCGTACCACGACTACCTGATGGGATTTCATGAGGTCGCGAAATATTACTACGGTCCAGGCTGGCACGAACCCGGTACGGTGCTCGAAATCATCCTGCACCAGCCCACCTTTGCTGCCTTGCCCACACAGCTGCAGCGCATCGTTGAGACGGCGATTCTCTACGTCAACGACTGGACCTTGCAAGCTTTCGAGGCACGCAATGGAGCCTACATCGGCAAGCTTCAAGCTTATGGCAGCGACATCCGCCAGCTCCCGCTTCCTCTTATCGAAGCGCTGCGTCCGATAGCTGCCGAGGTGGTCGCCGAAACTGCTGACGCAGATGCCTCGTCGCGGCGTGTTTATGCCGCCTATTCAGCTTTCGCCAAAACCTATGACGCCTGGACCTCCCGCTCCGAACAAGCGTACTGGCAGGTTTTACGGAACTGAAAATCAGAAACTGAAAAACAGAAACAGCAACACCAATACTTGTATAACTACAAAAGGGATGACACCTCGGTAGATTTCCTGCGTGCTAATTTCAGGAGGAGCAACGCCGCGTAGGTAGAAGAGGCTAAAACCGAAGGGTGGTGTGAGAAAGCTGGTTTGGAGATTCACGCCGAGCAGCAGTGCCAACCAAACAGGATCGACGCCGAGCGCCACCACTATCGGCAGCGCCACCGGCACCACGATAAATATGATTTCGATAAAGTCAATGAAAAACCCGGCGATAAAAACGACTACCAGCAGCGACGCTACAAATTCTTTGGCCGATAAGCCACTGCTGCTTACTGCCTCCACAAGGAAAACATCGCCTTCTAGGCCGCGAAACACGAGTGCAAACGTGGTGGCTCCAAGTAAGATGAAGAACACCATCGCCGTAAGTCGTACACTTTGAATCGCTACCTCGAGCACAGTTTTGCGCGACCAGCGACCGCTGAGGTAGAGCAGCACGAGTGCCATTGTAGCGCCTACCCCAGATGCCTCTGTTGGGCTGGCAATGCCTGCCAAAATAGAACCTAACACGCCGCCAATAAGTAAGAGCGGCCCCAAAATCGCAAGCCAAAGGGAGGTGGCTGGTTCTACAGGCGTGCTGGAAATTAGCACTTGATGTGCAGGCATGGCGGCAGGCTTGAGCCAGGCCACCAGCAAAAGGTAGACAGCATATCCTCCCACGATAAGCACGCTCGGGAGCACTGCCGCTCGAAACAACTCTCCTACACTGACTTGCATCACGCTGCCGAGCAAGATGAGCACGATGCTTGGCGGCACTATTTGACCAAGCGAACCAACACTTGCCACCAGACCACTCGCCACCTGCGGACTGTAGCCTGCTGCTCGCATGGCAGGTAGTGCAATCAAGCCCAATGTCACTACCGAAGCGCCGACGATGCCGGTGCTCGCCGCGAGTAATGTCCCGACGAACAGCACCGCAAAGGCTAGTCCGCCAGGCTTTTTACCTGCAATCCGACTCATCGACTGAAGCAAAGCCTCTGCGAGTCCGCTACGCTGCAAGGCCAGACCCATCAAGATGAACATCGGCACCGCCAGCAGCACGTAATTGCTCAGCACGCCAAGTATCCGGCTCGGGAGAAACTGCATAAAAGCGGGCCCGAGAAAGATATAGCCCACCACCAGCGAGAGGCCTCCCAAGCATATAGCGACGGGATAGCCCAGCAGCACGGCCACTACAATCCCGATGAAGAGTACCAGCGCGATGAGTGCCATCTACGCGGTAGTCGATGTTGCCCGCTGAAACACTTGGCGAAGTCCCTCGATGAGCAAGAGTAAAAAGCCAACAGGTATAAAGAATTTTACCAGCCAGCGCAACGGCAAGCCACCCGGATCGGGACTGCCTTCGCTAATCAAGTAACTGTTGTAGGCATAGCGCGTGCTTGCATATATGATAAAGACACACAGCGGCAGCAGCAACAGCAAGTGCCCTACCCTATTGATGCGCGTTTTGGTGATACTACTGAATCGGCTGTATATCACATCTACCCGCACGTGACCATCAACTCGTAAAGTGGAGGCTAGGGAAGCCATAATTATTAATGCTCCGGTATACCATTCCAGATCAATTATCCAGGTGGCTGAGGCTGCAAACAGGTAGCGCAGCGCCACATCAAGGGCAAACAGCAACGCGAGGCAAAGCAACAGCACACCAGCAACTCGCTCACCCCACTCCATCATCCGGCGCCACGCGGTGCTCATCATGCGGGGAAGGTAAGGCGCAAAAAAAGTGCTTCCCCTCACCTAGAGAAGAAGCACTTAATCTATTCGCCAGAGTGGAAAGAGCGACTACTTACTGTCCATATTCTGGAGGCGGTCCTTGTAGATTTTACTCTTTTCGAAGTCGTTCTGGCGCGCGTCAATCTCCTTGAGCGCGATGAGCGTAGCATATTGAGCTAAGTGACGCTGGCTGGCATCAATACAGGCAGTATATATGATGAAATCTGTGCAGATGAAACATCATAAGCTTGCCCGCACTATCGGTAACATTTTACAGCGTCGAAACCCGTATTTGTACGATGTGAGGCATTGGAAATTTGAAGCTCAAAGCTTTTGCAAGAGAGGCTGTGTCGTTTATGGTGCTAATATGGTCGTTGATATGATGAATCTCCTTAGAAGTATATCCCTCACCTACATTTGAAATCGCCACGCAGGTTATGCGCATTAATAACCTGCCTCACATAAACCACCTCGCATGTGTAATTTTCTACCCTCCCAATGTTCCTGCCCGATCGCATGTCTTAAGGCGCTTGTTTGGCTAGCAGTCCTATTTAGTCCATGTCTAGTTGCGTCGCAGACAAACATCCAAGATGGCGATAACGACACTACTGTGGAAACAGACCGTGGAGGCATTGACAACGACCGCATTATTTTTAAAACCGCAGGAACGGATCGTTTGCAACTAACAGCTGGACGCATTGAGCCACTTAACACTGGTAATTCAATATTTTTAGGGTCTGGCGCTGGTCGCGATGACAACTTGACATTAAACAATAACATTTTTATTGGAACACTTGCAGGGCAGCGGAATGTCGATGGCCAGTTGAACACAGCAATAGGAGTTAGCGCTCTCCGTCTGAATATTAATAACTCCAACAACACCGCCATAGGACCTTCGGCACTGCTAATGCTGACGAGTGGTAGTAACAATAACGCTAACACCGCGATAGGCCCCCGCGCACTAGATGCACTTACCGCCGGTAATTCTAATTTAGCGATTGGCACTGATGCTGCGGGCTCGCTTATCAGCGGTTCGGGTAATCTTATATTAGGACATGCTAGCGGCTCAAACAAAACAGGTGGGGACTTCAATACCCTTTTAGGCGCTGGGGCTGGCGCCAATAATGGCTCAGGAACCAACAATGTGTTTATCGGGTACCTTGCTGGCGCTAACGAGAGCGGCTCAAACAAGTTGTACATCTCGAATTCGGCAACGTCTACGCCACTAATTAAAGGAGACTTTGCCAATGGTACACTCGATCTCACCGCTAATACCACAGTCCTTGGCGATCTAACTGTAACCGGAAGTATACAGGGTAGCAATTCCGGATTGGATGTGGGAGATCAACTTGTCGTCGTATCGAATAGAGTAATAGGTGTAGACAGTGGAGTCGTACATGCAGTTTATGATCCATCTGTTGGCATGCCAAATCATGCAAGCGCACTATTTGGCGATGCGAGGGTGGGCGGAAATCATGGAACCGGCGCTACACTTCTTGCTGATTACAAAGGGCTACAAGTAAATGTGGCTAATGATTACTGTGGACTGCACAGACCATCTGGAAGTAGTAGTTCAACTTGCCCAGATACGACGTGGGGTATACGAGTGCATAATGTTTATGCCGGCACAGGACATGCAACCGGCGCGGAGATATATGCAGAAGGCCAAAACAGTACTATGGGTTTAGATATACGTACTGTGGGCCAGAACGCCAACGTCGGCCAACGCATTCAAGTTGATCGTATAGGTGGTGGTACTAATCCTTTGCCAGCTCGCGGTGCAGAAATAATTGTCAATGCTACACCGGATGCCGAAGGAGTATACGTTACTGGCTCGGGAACCAATGACTTCAAAGGAGTGTCAATTGAAGGCACTAGCCAATCGACTTATACCGGTCTAAAAGTTTCAGGACAGAGTAGTGCTAACGCAACTGGAATTGACGCTAGTGTCGCCGGCGGGATAGGCATTAGTTACGGAGGTCGTATGATCAGTAGCAGCGCAGGAGCAGCTATAGGTATTCAAGTACAAGCTAACAGTGGCGGCACTTCAACTAATAGTGCTACAGGCGCCGAAATTAGCGCTGGCGGAGATAACGCTACAGGCCTCATTGTGTCTGCAACAACTGGTCTGAGTTTGTTCGGTGGCATATCTACTGCGCAAGCAGGTACCATAACGTCGTCCGGTCAATATGCTACTGGCTTGCTTGTAGACGTAGAGAGCCTATCTGCCCCAGGTGCAAATTATGGTATAGCCAGCCGTGTTGTGGGTCGTGACAGTACGTTCGGAGGAAATTTTGATGCACTTTCCGATAATACGCACGCTGTAGGAGTGCGAGGCCGCGCAAGAGACTTATCTCTAAATGTTCCAACTGTAACCGGTGTAGAAGGCATCGCAAGCGGTTTTAAACTTGCGAGAGGAGTCGATGCTTGTTCATTCTCCCAAGACTCACTCAGCATAGCAGTTGACGCACGCGCCAAGCGGACCTCTCCACCACATAGATCAGGATCAGAAGGCTCCTCTCTATTAAACAGTACCTCTCCTCTCGGTTTGGGTCTGGGGGAGAATAGTTCAATTGGAGTAAGAGCGAGTGCATATACCATTAACAGCGGCAACGAAGCCTTTGCATTTTACGCTGACTCTACGTATGCTTTAGGCACGAGTGATGAGGCCTGGGGTCTATTTTCTCCTTACAATCAAAACTACCTCGAGATGGTGAGGGTCGGTGGGTTCCAACGAACGGTCATAGACAGTATAGCCTTGAATGTAGGTGGGCTTACGCAAATGCATGGCTACATCTCGCAATCCGTCGCAGATCAAGGTCGTGGAGTGCTCACCGTGAACAGCATAGGCCCAGGGGCAGCTGTAATTGGTTCAGCATCAGATGAATTTTTCCAGGGTTTAAGTGGCTATGGGGGAATATTTAGTGGCGCAACAGGGGTAGCCTCTTCTGGCTATATCGCCGGTGATTTTTCGGCGCAGGCTGGTGGTTTTTATGATCCACCTAATGCTGTTGGTGTGGCTAGCAGGGCTCATACCTTTAGCGCCACCGGTGTATCATACGCGTTTAAAGCAGATACCAGCAGCGGTTCGCAGGCTTACGCTTTTCACGCTGACAACAATACGAGCTTCTTCCGGAGCGCCAAACTTGGCGCGACATCATCTCCAAAGTTTTATTCCAATCTCCCAGACCGTGACAGTCTAACCTTATCGGTGATAGGTCGCTCTGCTATCTATGACACGACAGATGTAGCAGGACTAGCTGAGGGTGCCTTACATATACAGCTGGATGGAGATTCAGACGATGCTGCTTTAGTAGCTCTTGCTTCTTTTACTGCTAACGGGGGCAACGCGAGCAAGTCATACGGCATTGTAGCCGGCGGTGGCGCTGTAGGTATCACTGCAATAGCTGGCTCTCCAAATTTGGCTGCCGACAGTCGTTCCCGCACAGGTGGAGAGTTTATAGCGTATGGCACATCCGACCAGGTAACCAGCGGCGTCAACGGAACGGTATACAGCACTGGATCAGGATCATCATGGGCAATGCATGGCAATGCAGCTGCATATTCTGCCCAAGCGGGACTGTGTACCGGAGCTTATACTATTGGTACAGATATAGGAGTGTCAGCGTGGGGCGATAATACATTCTCCACCCGCATACAACCAACTTATGGGCTAAGAACTCGTGCTACGACGGTAGCTAATGCGAGAGCTTATGGACTTTATGTAAGAGAGAGCGAGGCGCCAACTGACGATTTGGAGTATGCCATATCTGCTCCATTCAACAAATCATATATTCATCGACTAGCAATTGGTTCTGATTTGTTTGCAACAGGATACGCGCTTTCTGTAGATGGAGATGTGATTGCCGAACAATTCACCACCATGCCTTCAACAAGTTGGCCAGATTACGTCTTCGCGGATAAATACGAACTTATGTCGCTTACCGAAGTTGAGAATTATGTTCAAAGATATCGGCATCTACCGGGCATGCCTTCTGAATCAACTATTGCCGAGGAAGGACAGCATCTGAATCTCATCCAAACAATTCTGGTAGAAAAAGTAGAAGAGTTAACACTCCACTTGATTGCGGAGCAGAAAGCACGAGTAGCGGCGGAAACAAGCCTCGCCGAAACACAAGCTGTACTCACCAGCTTACTTGATCGGGTTGAGTCTTTAGAGGAAGTTTCAACTAAAATATCAAACGAAAGTGATGAATAACTCAATTGCAGCAATTCTTCAAAGTATCATTTTCATGGTGCGGTTCGTGCTTATCTGGATGGTATGCTTTGCGCTCGCTGTCACAGCTGCAGCACAATCTGTAGAGCAGGGCCAGTGGTCAGATGCCAGCGAATTAGGGCTTCAGAACACACGATTAGCAGACACTGAAGTGTTGGTTGATGTTAAACGATCGGGAGCAGTTGCAACGCTCGAACGCGTTTCAATTATTCGTCGACACAACTACGACTACACTTGGATAGGGCGTGACCTTGTCGCAGGGACGTTATCCTACTTTACTGTAAAAGGCGGTCATGCTGGTGGCCTCCAGCCCGTATTAGATGATGCGGAAACCACCCAAATGTTCGAAGCCGGTTCGTCGGCTGCGCATCGAGAGGCATTGACTGACAATTTAGCTGTCCTTGGGTACGATGATGGCGCCCACCGGCCTTGTCCAATCAGGGTAGCCTTTATTATTGATGACGCAGCGTTCTTCCGGTACCCTTACCTACGGAATAGTTTACAGGCTAACATTGATCGGTACAACATTAATAAAGTTGCCAACGGAAGTGCATCCGAACCACTTCTACACTTAGCAGTAGTTGTACGATCCGGATCTTTGTGGCTAGATGAGACTGCTATTGACCTGCATATCAAAGTCTCAGAGAGCCAACAAGACAGTCCATTGCCACAGATTAGTCCAGCGGAGATTGGTAATCTTTCACTGTTCGCTGAAACAATCGCTGCGGCACAAGCTTCACCGGCACCAATGTCTGAGCCCACCCGCAATCCGTCTAATGCTACAGGTCCCGGTCTTATACTTGAAGCCGGTGAAGATCTGAGCTTCTTTTCCGAACAGGAGCTACAACTCAATTCAGAAATTGCGTTTGAGACCGGGGCTACTGCCCATCTACGTTCAGCGAAAAGTATTACTAAGACTGCTGGAACCGTGGAGGAATACGGCTCGATCATCTTATCAGATATAGGAGGTTGTCATGTTCAATACCCGATCCTGCAGTTGATGGACAATCCTGAAAGTGCAGATAATCTAGAAAAGCCGCAGTCACTAGTATCACCAGTTCAGGTAACGATAGTACCGACGGTGGTGCGACCAGGGGAACTAGTAACCTTGAAGTGGTCAGGGGATGGTACTGACAATTTCGAGGGTACTAATGATGCTGCTCAAGTCTACATCGTGGACGCTATTGGGCGTATCGTGCAAATTAACTCAAACGATTTCTCTAATTTAGAGACTGGTTTGGTAACTTTTAGACTGACTCACCTATCTCCTGGTGTATACTTCTCGGTAATCGATTGGGGGCAGCGTAGGTCTGCTGCTTCCTTCACGGTTGTGAAGTAGATCCTTCGCCTTCGAGATGTATTAAGCTCTACATTCTACTGAGGTCTGTTGGCAGCCTAGGTTGGCACACTAAGTGCAATTAATCATCTAATTCAGGCAATTAACTAGGTTCAGCACACCTCCAACTCGCTCACCCCACTCCATCATCCGGCGCCACGCGGTGCTCATCATGCGGGGAAGGTAAGGCGCAAAAAAAGTGCTTCCCCTCACCTAGAGAAGAAGCACTTGATCTATTCGCCAGAGTGGAAAGAGCGACTACTTACCGTCCATATTTTGGAGGCGGTCCTTGTAGATTTTGCTCTTCTCGAAGTCGTTCTGGCGCGCGTAAATCTCCTTGAGCGCGATGAGTGTATTGCGATCATTGGGATCAATCTTTTCGGCTCTGATAAAGTAAGGCAGGGCTTTGTCGAAAAGCTCGCTGATTTCGCTGTTTAGCTCGTCATAGCGCGCTTGGTCTGCTTTGCTAGTACCGAGCTCATTCATTGCGGCCACCTTACCGACAGCCTTGTTGTAGTACAGCGAGCCGATGCTGTAGGTCGCGTCCACGTTATCCTCTTCGCGATCGAGGGTTTCGCTGAAGTACTGGATTGACTTGTCCATGTAAGACTTAGAAGTAGCCTCCTCGGTGCCTTCAGCCTGGCTGAGGTTCATGTATACATTGCCGAGTGCATTGTAGAGACCTGTATTATCGGGCTCCTTTGCGATAGCCTCCTGAAGCTTGGTTTCAAGGGTATTGAAGTCTTGCTTCTGGATGTAGTAGTTAATCTCAGCGAAGAGAATCTCAGAGTCATCCGGAAAGAGTTGACGCCCCCGCTCGAGCGCCTTGACAGCACCTGCTTCGTCACCATCTGCGGTGAGGATTTGTGAGTATCCAGCGTAGATCGCAGCATTGTTGTAGCCCTTATCGTAGAGCTCCTTGTGCAGCATCCGAGCATCTTCGGTATTGCCCGTTTGGCGAGCGACTACAGCCATGATGTACTTCTGCTGGTCGCGACTAGAATCAGCCGGAAAGAGTGGCGTTTCATTGTTGGATACGTAAAAGCGATCAACGTCCATCATCAGATTAAGAGGCGCATAGGCATCTGCGTAGCGACGTCCGTCGAGCATCGCGTTTCCGAGGCTAGAGAGGCTACCGCTGAGGGTTTGCAGGCTACTGATAGCTTTCTTTTTGTCGGATGATTTATCAGCTTTTTCGTACGCCATTTGAAAGGCTTCGATAGCGGTTTCGGCTGCCTCAGCTGGCATAGTTAGCTTGCTGTAGTCTACCTCGCCACTGCCTCCGGTTAGCTTGGCGGCTGCGGCTTCATTGCGCATGGTCTCCACCATCTTTGCCCGAGCATTTACCTCAGCGGCGTAGGCATTGCCCTTGAGTAGCCAGGTATCTTCATCAGAAGGTTCGAGACTAGTTGCTTCGTCTGCAGCTGACTGTGCCTCGCGCAGAGCAGAGGTGTTGTCATTGTCAGCGATATATTTCGAAAGTGCCTTCGAGCCCGACTTCACGAGCTTACCAGCATCTTGCGCAAAGCCTACTCCAACGAAGAGGGTGAGCAGGAGTGCAAGGAGGGAAAGTTTTCTCATAGCAATGGTGGTGTTCTGTAGTAGTGCAAAACAGTTAAGTGAGCCGAAAGGTACCTCAAATACCGCTGATTAACCCGCTATTAACCAGTCAAGTAATGCACACCTTTAGATAGGCTGGCGGAAGTTTAGGTGCTTATTCTCGTGCTGGTGGTGGTGCGCCATCACCTATAGCACATATAGCTGTACCAGCAGTCCCCAAAGAATCTGCCCCTTCGCTCTCACAGCACGAGATGCCTGTCCACTTGCGTCAAAACCCGCTATCTGCCACCAGGGCAAAACCTCACGCTACAACGCATGCCACTTGAGCTTGCTACCGCTAAACCCAATCCGCAGGGGGAGAAGCACGCCTAACTCACGAGCAGCCGTAAATCAGCAGCCTTTATTCGCTCTCAACATCAGCCTCATCTTCCTCCTCATCGTTATGCGGCACTACAGCCACATCTGCAATCGAATCGCGCGGCTGAATTTTGATGATGCGTACCCCTTGTGTAGCACGGCCCATCACCCGCAGATCGCTCACCTTGAGGCGAATGACAATACCATCTCGGGTCGTGACCATCAGATCATCATCCTCAGATACGGCCTTAATACTTACCAGGGCGCCCGTCTTTTCGGTGATCATCATCGTGCGCACACCTTTACCACCACGGTTGGTGATACGGTAATCCTCAGGCTCACTGCGCTTGCCCATGCCATTTTCCGAAAGCACGAGGATAGACTTTTCGTGCAGACCGACAGTAGAAGCACCGTCTCCTAGCTCTTCGACTTCAGGTCCGTCAATGTCATCGAGGCCCTGATCGTGCAACACGATCATGCCAATCACCTCATCATTATCGTCTTGCAGGTTGACACCTCTCACACCTGTTGAAGTTCGACCCATAGAACGTACCCGAGTCTCCTCAAAGCGAATGGCATAACCTGCTTTGGTCGCCAGCACCACCTGTGAGTCGCCGCGCGTCAGCTTAGCCTCCAGGAGCATGTCGCCTTCGTTGATGTTGATGGCGTTAATTCCCGCCTGGCGCACCCGAGAGTAAGCACGCAAAGAGGTCTTTTTCACCACTCCTTGACGCGTCGCAAACAAAATGTAGCGGTTGTCGAGGAAGTCATCATCGGTGAGGTCGGGCACGATGATGTATGCTTTGACCTTGTCTTCCTTCGGTATGGCAAGGATGTTTTGAATGACTCGACCAGCACTTGCTTTACTAGCTTCTGGAATGTCGAAACCACGGAGCCAAAAGCAGCGTCCTTGCTCAGTAAAGAGCAGCAAGTAATTATGCGTGTGAGCAATGAACATGTGCTCCACAAAGTCAGTATCGCGCGTCTTGGAACCACGACTGCCGCGACCTCCACGACCCTGCGCCCGAAACTCTGTAGAAACGGTGCGCTTGATGTAGCCTAAGTGAGAAATGGTAATGACGACCTCTTCGTTAGCGATGAGATCTTCAATAGCAATCTCTCCGTCTGCATAGCTGATGTCGGTGCGGCGCTCATCGCCAAATGTCTCTTTCACCTCGAGCAGCTCATCGCGCACGATTTCTCGTTGCAGCTGCTCGCTGGCAAGGATAGACTCGTAGTAGGCGATTTTCTTCATCAGCTCATCGTACTCCTCGCGAATTTTATCGCGCTCGAGTCCGGTGAGCTTCTGCAAGCGCATGTCGAGAATGGCCCGTGCTTGAATTTCACTCAGTTCAAAGGTGGACATCAAGCCGTTGCGGGCGGTCTCGACATCGCGCGAGCCTCTGATGAGTTTGATGACCTCATCGAGGTGATCGAGGGCAATGAGAAGACCTTCGAGTATGTGTGCCCGCTCGCGTGCCTTGCGCAGCTCGTACTGCGTGCGCCGCACCACCACCTCGATGCGAAATTTGATAAACTCAGTAATGAGTTGCTTGAGGTTGAGCGTGCGCGGCCGGCCATTGACGAGGCAAACATTATTGACTCCGTAGCTCGACTGGAGCGGCGTATACTTAAACAGCTTGGCGAGCACGACCGAAGCCATTGCGTCGCGCTTGCATTCGATGACGATGCGCAGGCCATTCCGGTCCGACTCGTCGCGTAGCGCGCGAATGCCTTCCACTTTGCCGTCATTCACGAGGTCCGCAATCTTGATCATCAAGGTCGCCTTGTTGACCTGGTAAGGGATCTCAGAGACGATGATCACCTCGTTGCCGCCATTTTCTTCGATGCGAGCCTTCGCGCGCACCACTACCCTACCCCGCCCGGTTTCGAACGCTTCGCGGACGCCAGACATGCCATAGATGGTGCCACCTGTCGGGAAGTCGGGAGCCTTGATGTGCTCCATGAGGCCTTCCACGCTGATTTCAGGATCGGCAATGGTGGCTACAATGCCATCAACTACCTCGGTGAGGTTGTGCGGCAGCATGTTGGTAGCCATGCCAACTGCGATACCTGAGGCGCCATTGACGAGCAGGTTCGGCAGCCGTGTTGGCAGCACGGTCGGCTCTTTGAGCGTATCATCGAAATTGAGCGAGAAGTCGACCGTGTCTTTGTCGATGTCGCCCAGCATCAGTTCGGTAATGCGAGCCATGCGTGCTTCGGTATAGCGCATGGCGGCTGGGGAGTCGCCATCCATCGAACCGAAGTTGCCTTGTCCATCCACGAGCGGGTAGCGCAGACTCCAATCTTGGGCCATGCGCACCATCGTATCGTAGACGGAGCTGTCACCGTGAGGGTGGTACTTACCTAGCACCTCACCGACAATTCTCGCAGATTTTTTGTGCGACTTGTTGTAGCCTAAGCCAAGGCCATTCATGCCAAAGAGCACACGTCGGTGCACGGGCTTGAGGCCATCACGCACATCGGGCAGTGCCCGCGAAACAATTACCGACATCGAGTAATCGATGTAGGCAGATTTCATCTCGTCCTCGATGTTGATCGGGACTATTCTTGAAGTATCAGCCATGGGAGCGTATCAGCGCGGCGAAGGTAACGAAAGGTAGCGACGCCTTTCAGCCTGGCCCGAAGTTGGCTTAACGCTAAGTCAGATGAGAAAACAACACCGCTATTCCGCCTCCGCGGGACTGCTAGCCCTCGCCGTGTCTATAGGCACCAACACGAGCGCTCAGACCACCTTTGCCAGTTCGAACAATCCCAGCGCTACGCTCCGCATCGAAGCAGCTAATCACGAGCAGACGGTCGTGCACGTGCGGCAGCATCGCGACAATATCAATTATGTTCCGCTTTCGCAAAACACCGTATTGCGCGATAAAGCGACTGGTATCAGCTATCCCCTACGCAGTCTCGATGTCAGTGTCGACCCAAGCAGTAAAGTGGAGGTACAGACGCTGAGCTTCTCCCCATTTTTAGAGCCTGCAGCAACTTTCGAGCTACTCGATCCTACGCGTCCCAACCAAGCACTTTACTTCAAAGAAGTGGTCTGTGCTCTCATCAAGGAGTGATGTAGTGGCCTCTAGCCTCAGCTAATCCGCGTTTGTAGGTCGCTAGTGCGCGTTCCCGTGCAAATTTGTGCTCGACAATCGGCTCTGGATAGTCATCCGTACCATACTCAGGCACCCACCGCTGCACATACTTCCTTTGCTTATCAAATTTTTTGAGCTGAGTGGTTGGATTAAATATGCGGAAGTAAGGCGCAGCATCACAACCTGTTCCTGCCGCCCATTGCCAGCCGCCGTTGTTGGATGCCAGCTCATAGTCAAGCAACTGACGCGCGAAATACCGTTCGCCCCAGCGCCAGTCGGTGAGTAGGTGCTTAGTAAGGAAGCTCGCGGTGACCATCCTGACACGATTGTGCATAAATCCTGTGGCATTAAGTTCGCGCATCCCTGCATCTACGAGAGGATAGCCGGTGCGGCCCTGGCACCAAGCCTCGAAGTGGTCTTCATTGTTAAGCCACTCAATCTGGTCGTATTCCGGCCGAAAACTGTGCTCCACCACATGTGGGTTTACCTGCAGCACCTGCGAGTAGAAGTCGCGCCAGATGAGTTCACTGAGGTAAGTTGGGTTGAGGGCGAGAGCACGTCGCGCAAGTTTGCGGATGCTGATGGTGCCATGGCGCAAGTGCACACCCATGTGTGAGGTTCCTTTCAGCGCAGGATAGTTTCGGGTTTTGTCGTAAGAGGAAATAAGAGCTTCATCAGGCTGCGGACTCGGGTAGCTCAGCACGCTTTCGCGAAAACCCATATCAGCTAAGCTGGGGAGCTGCGGCGAACCAACATGCTTGGCAAAAGCGGAGAAATACTTTTCTATAGGGTAAGACTTGAGGTAAAAACTTACCGGCTCGCCATTCGCATCCTCATCCATGCGGGTTTCTAAAGCGTCGCGCCATGTCCTGCTGTAAGGCGTAAATACGGTGTAGTGGCCGCCAGCCTTCTTTTGCACCTCGTCGGCCTCGAAGATGATATGATCCTTGTAGGTTTTGAAGTCTACGCCCCGTTTCTCTAGCAATTGCTGCACTGCTTTATCGCGCATCTTAGCATAGGGTTCATAGTCTCTGTTGGTGTAGACGGCCGCGATGTTGTGTTTTAGCGAAAGCTGCCTCCACGCCTCCTCAGGAGTTGTATAGAGCACCTCAATTGTGCTACCCAGCTTAGTCAGTTGCTCCGCTAGTTGCTCCACCCGTCGATGCAAAAACGTAACGCGCGCATCATCATCGTCTTCCAACACATCGAGGATATGGCGGTCGAAAATGAAGACAGGCAGCACCGGCAAGCCACTGCGCAGCGCGTAGTAGAGGGCGGCATTATCATCGAGACGTAGGTCGCGCCTAAACCACATCATCACCACTTGCTGGTCCATACTAGCGCCAACAGAAAGGGCGCGCAAGGGTTGAGCATCATAAACAGATAGCGACCAACTTTGCGGCTATGCAAACCTATGTCTACGCCGCACTCCTTGCCATATCAGCAGCAGCTTGTGCAGCACCCGCAGAGGAGCCGGAGCAGTCGCGAAAAGAGCGTATTCACCTGCTAGAGGCACGCGTGCTCGGCGGGGATGAAGAAGCACACGCTGAGCTGAAGCAACTTTATGCGGAGGAAGCAGCCGATACGAGTATTGCCGACCAGCAGCGACTGACTCGAGTGCGCTACCTCGCGGAGGCAGCCTATGCAGAGAGTCAGCACCAGCAGGCCTATGAACTGCTCCGCCGCGGCATTGCTGATTTTCAAGATGCGGGAGGTGCACCTGAAGCAGGGCTTCTCATGGCAGAGATCGCCATTCAACGCCTCAGAGAACCCGAAACTGCTGAGCTAATTTTTGCGACTATCCGTGCGCAATACCCTCAGTCCAGGGCTGTACGAATGATACCTCCTGATTATCCGATCCGCAGTGTGGAGGAGGTGAAAGAGGAGCTGCAACGAGCGATTTTTACTGATACAGGCTTTGATCGCAATGCGGCTATACGCTACGGCAAAGCATCGATGGCTTATACGGCGCTAGAAAAAGATGCTGATGTGGCTGCAGCCGATCATATTGCTGCAGGTCGCGTACTCGAAGAGGCCAAAGCTTACCCGCTAGCGCTCCAACATTACCGTGAGGTGCAGCGCCGCTATCCGCAATACAGCAAGGTGGCAAATGCAGCCTTTCTCGAAGCGTTTGTGGTGCACGACCTACAGGGCGACAAGGAAGAGGGCCGTCGACTGCTGGAGCAATACTTGCGCAACTACCCCAACCATACACTCGCCGCCGACGCGAAGGCGCTGCTGCAAGAGTAGCTATTCGAAATGTACGGGAAGTGTCGTGCGCGGCTGCAGGGTGAGGCCCCGCACATGCACATCGCAGTGTAAGGTGTAGGTGCTCTGGACATCGAGTGCTTTCGCCGCCAGGTACTGCAAAGGCCGTAGCACAGGACTGCGACGAGCCTGTGCTTCAGCAGGACTGAGCCTTTCGGAAAAACTCAATTCGAAAGGCAGCTCCACCAGCTCACGCGCTGCGAGTTCAATTGGCTCTTGCGATTTCAGCTCGCCGAGCAGGTAGGTGTTGATGAGCCGCTCGTCGCCACGACCTCGCGCATAGCGCTCCTCGAGCCTCAAGTGAAGACCAGTCACGGTTTGGGGACGCAGCGAGCTCAGTAAGATCAGCCCGCGAAGACACTGCTCACCGCGCCGTGGGGCAGCACTTAGTTGCAGCTCAACCTGTGTGCCTTCGATCCCAAAGAAGTCTTTGACCTTGCCGATCATAGGTGCAAAGATGTAGGTTATATGAAGCGCGCGTGCCACGACTCGCGCAGTGGCTTCACAAATTCTTGATTTACTCGACGTTTACTGTCTACCAGCGGATCAACGACGAGCGTCTCCGCAGTGAGCTCTCCCCGTTTGTAAGCCTCCTCAAAAGCTTCTTTCGTGTAAGCTCGAAAGCCATTCCCAGCATCGGCGAAAAATGTCATGCGGTCGAAGAAGTCAACATCTAATTCGCGCCCTAGCTGCTGCAGAAAATGCACCGAGGCGTCAATAGAGCAGCCGCTAGCACCTGCGCGAGATTCATCGACAGCAAGGAGCACGAAGCGTCCATGCCAGACGTCGCCAAAAGCTGCCAGATCCTTGCGGTGGGCCGTCCACTGTGCGGTAAAGCGAGAAAGGTGTTGACGCAGCTTAGCCTGCTCCTCATCGCTTAATTGCCTGCTGGCGCTGTATATCCACACGCGAGCGTGATCAGGTAGCTCTTCCCAAGTCATAGCCTACCAACCATTGGCATTTACAATCAGTTCTGCGAGATCGTACACCATCACCTCATCTTGTTTCTCGACTGCGGTGACGCCATCGGTGAGCATCGTGAGGCAGAAAGGACAGTTTACGGCAATCGTATTTGCTCCTGTTGCCAGTGCTTCCTCGGTGCGCTCGGTATTGATGCGCTTGTCACCAGGTTCATCTTCTTTCCACATTTGTGCACCACCTGCTCCGCAGCAAAGTCCGTTTTTCTTGATACGGTTCATTTCGCGAATATCGGTGCGCAACTGGTCGAGTACTTCGCGCGGCGCTTCGTAGATGCCATTGCCGCGACCTATGTAGCAGCTGTCGTGGTAGGTAATCGCACGCGTCCTCGGGTCTTCTCCTGCTATACGAAGCGTACCCGCATCGAGCAAGCCTTGCAAAAAAACGGAGTGATGAATCACCTCGTAGCGCCCGCCGAGGGCTGGATACTCATTCTTAAGAGTATTGAAGCAGTGCGGGCAAGTAGCTACGATTTTGGTGATGCCGTAGCCGTTGAGTACCTCCACATTTTGGGCGGCCATCATCTGAAAGACGAATTCATTGCCCGCACGCCTTGCGGGATCACCTGTGCAGGCTTCTTCCTGACCGAGAATAGCGAACTCGATGCCGACGTGATTGAGGATTTTGCAAAATGCTATTGTGACCTTTTGCGCACGCGCATCGTAGCTACCGGCGCAGCCAACCCAAAAGAGAATGTCTGGTACTTTTCCAGCGGCTACAACATCCGCCATGCGAGGAATGCGCAGTGGAACGCTGACTTCATCGGCAGCAGGCGTAGGCACTGCTTCCGGATCAACAGTTTCGACGACAATAGGACTTTGGGGCGTATCGCTCATGCTGGCTCGCTTGCTGAGGTATCGAGGGGCTAGTTAGTGCTTTCGGCTTCGGCAGCCCATTTGTCGCGTGGATCGGCTATGGCCCAGGCGCTACCACCATTCTCGATAGCAGTAAACATGGGTAGCCATTCGCCAGGGCCTGCACTCTCGGTGAGAATTTCGTAGCGCCGCAATTTTAGGATTGGCTCCAGTGGGTTGATGTTGATGGGGCAGGCCTCAATGCAGGCTTGGCAGGTGGTGCAGGCGTGAATTTCTTCGCGCGTGATGTAGTCGAACAGACTCTTGCCGTCATCAAAATTGTCTTTAGTGAGCGCAGTCTGGGTTTCGCGGTGCTGCTCGCCGATGTAGTCTGTGTTACCGGAGTCGAGCTTGTCGCCGATTTCCTGAGCCCGGTAGCGGATGTCCATCATGATCTTGCGCGGGCTCAGTTTTTTACCGGTGATGTTGGCCGGGCAAACAGCCGTGCACCGCCCGCACTGCGTACAGGCATATCCGCCGAGCACATCGATCCAACTTAGTTCGGTGACGTCATTAGCTCCGAATTCAGGGAGTTCTGCACTCATGTCTACTTCCTCAAAGGCTGCATTCGGATCGAGCATGCTCTGGACTTCTTTTTGCACCTCCGGCATATTTGCCATTTCTCCTCGCGGCTTGAGGCGGGCATAGTACACATTGGGGAAGGCGAAGAGAATGTGCAAGTGCTTCGAAATGGGGAGGTAGTTGAGAAAGGCTAGCACCACCAAAAAGTGCGTCCACCAGCCGATCCGCTCCAGCACAATGAGTGTAGAAGTGTCTAAGCCTCCAAACAGCAGCGGTCCCAACCAAGAACTCACAGCCAATGTGCCGGTGCTGTGGTAGGCTGCATCTCGACCTTGCAGCACCACATCGGTGCCGTTCATCACAATGATGGCCAGCACCAGCACGATCTCCAGGTAGAGAATGATGTTGGCGTCCTTGTGTGGCCAACCCTGCATCTCCGGCTTGTTAAACCGTGGGATGTAGAGTGCATTGCGCCGAATGAGGAACACGACTGTAGCAAAAAGTGCGAGCACACTCAGCACCTCGATAACATTTAGCATCACCGTATAGAATCCACCCAGCGCTCCAATAAAAGAGCGGTGACCACTCGTGAAGCCATCGACCAGAATCTCGATCAGCTCGATCTGGGTAAAAAGAAATGCGACGTAGATGAACAGGTGGAGCACAGCCGGTATCCAGCGCTTAAACATCTTTTTTTGCCCAAAAGCCACCAGCAGCGTGTTTTTCAGCCGCTCACCTGGATTGTGTTCAATGGCTTCGTCCTTTCCGAGCAGTACGTTGCGTCGCAGCTTGCTGAATTGATAGGCAGCGTAGCCGAAGCCTATGATGCAGACAATGGTAAATACAATGGGTTGAAGCATGCTAGCAGACTGAAGACAAAGATTCGCGAAGTAATCAAACCAAGCTCAGCTAAGGTTTGATATCGCTGCAAATGTGGGATACTTTCCACGCATTTGTGGGGCCGGCGTTACTTCGCAGCTGTATGCAGATTCTCGATGCCATCCAGATAGAGCGCAAGCTTGCTCGTATCGCAATAGAAATTCTGGAGCGACACGTAGACCACGAACATGTGATTCTGCTCGGCATCAACAACAACGGCTACGAGACAGCGCTGCGCCTTAAGCAGGGTATCGACGCTGAAGGCTACCCCCTGGAAGTTGTAGTCAAAAGGATTCGGCTCTCACCTGCCGACCCCCTTCATGGCGGCATCACTTTCGAGGGCGATGTGCAAGAACTCACTGGGCAGCACCTCATCATAGTCGATGACGTGGCAAATACCGGTCGCACGGCTTTCTACGCCGCCAAACCTCTGCTCGAGATACTCCCAGCTTCGGTAGAGATTGCGGTGCTCATCGACCGTCAGCACAAGACTTGGCCGGTCCATTCCGACTACGTTGGCCTTACCCTCGCCACCACCTTGCAAGAGGATATCCGCGTCTACTACGACGATGAGCCACGGGTCGAGCTGTTTTAAAAATTCACTCCGGCCGACGCTCGCCGCTCCTTCAGATCAGCTGTGGTTTGGTCAATGAGCTCGATAAGTTGAGGCAACATCGCTTGGGCAGCCAGATAGCCAACCTCGATGAGTTCGGCCGTCTTGGTGAAGTTATACACATGAAATCCAATGACCTCTGCGGGCTCGATCAGAAAGTCACAGAGCTGGCGCGAAGGCTCAGTGGTGGTATTGACTGCCAAATCAAAAACGCGATTGGCAATGCTAAACACGCTCGACATAGCTTCCACCTCCGCATTGACGAGCGGCATCACGTTTGAGCCAATGAGCAGATCAACCTCCTCCCGGATCGGTTTAGCAGGTAGGTTCATGTACAGGCCACCATCTATATGCTGCACCCCATCGAGTTCAACAGGTCGAAAAACGAGGGGAATTGCGCAGCTCGCCTGCACGGGTCCGATGAGTTCGCCGCTGCGATGTACAGCCACTCGACCTGCCTGAATATCAGAGCTCACTACTGCCAGTGGATACTTGAGACAACTAAAATCGTCACAAGACAGCACCCCCTCGAGCTTTTCGCGCAGGAGGGTCAGCTTTATGAGGCCACGCAAAGGATTGCCGATGCGCAGGATTTTTAGGGAGCTACCAATTTTGGCGAAAGCCTCAATTTCAGCTATGGTGAGGCCGTAGGCGTACAGGCAACCAACGATAGCTCCTGATGATGTGCCTGCCACCACAGTCGGAGCGATTTGAGCCTCCAGCAGTGCCTTCAGCACCCCAATATGCGCGATCCCACGTGCTCCGCCCCCGCTGAGTGCAATACCAATTTTCAATCCTCTGCCCTTAGCCATTAGGCAGCTTTAACGGCTTTCGCTAAAACACAGTTGCCCTTGCCTCGTGAGAAGCAAGGGCAAACTCGTACCTGTGCAGTCGACTTATCGCAGCACTCGTTGCGTAGCTGCCTGGCCTTGCTCACTGATAGCGCGGAGAAACAGCAATTGTCCACGAGCTGTAGGTACAGGCAGTATTAGCTCGCCTGCGGGAAGGTTGTCGCGCTGTGCGATGAGTTGTCCACTCGTGTTGTACAGGCTTAGCGAGCGTAGCTGTTGCAGGTTGCGCACGTGTAGGCCATCAGCTTTCGCCAAAACCACAAACAGCTCAGCAGGTGCCACTTCGGTTACACTTGCAAACACATCTATGTCTGCAGCTACCCGGGGAAAGAGTTGGTAGCCTTCCGTAAAGGGAGCCTGATTGTCAAACTGACCTCCAATGCCGGTGATGTTATAGGTGCGATTAGCCATTGGAGCTGGCATGTTGGCGAGCTCACTGTTATTGTCGATGCGAATGATGAAGGTGTCTCTGCCGTTGGTGGCCTCCACATTGAAGGTTGAGCCGTCTCCTAGCCACTGACTCAGATCGACGAAGTCGACTTCTGTGAGGGTGACGAGGCTGCTTTCGGTGCTCTCATCAAGATCATTTACTGTGGTCGGAAAAGGTATGGGATTGCCGCTCGAGGCAAAGCCAAGATCGGCTAATTCGAGCTGTGTAAGTCCCCGAAACTGAGTGATCGTTCCCGAAGCAGACACGGAGTCTCCCTCCTGCACCACGTAACCAAAGTTGCGATCTTGGCTGTAGAGTGCGATGCCATTATTTGCGCTGTCGACAATGGTAAAGAGCAGGCCGTTGTCGCTCAAGTTAAAGCCGACCACTGTTCCTAGCAGCGTCACTTGCTCGCCGAGAGAAGTAGCAATACCGTCAGCATCTTCTCCGATGACTGAGGCGATGGGCACGCGAGGAAAGCTCACACCCGATCCAGGCAGGAAGGGCTGGAAGTCCATCACAAAGCGAGGGAGCAACTGGTAGCCTTCATCGTAAGGAAGATTGGTGTCGAATTGTATGGCAATACCGGTCACATCGAAGGTCCCGGTGGGGTACTGGAGGCCATCAAAGTCAGTATCTGCATCGATCCGCAGGCTGGTCATCATGCCAGCTTGATCGACGACATCGACGTTGAAAGAGCCATTGGTTTGCCACTGCGTGCTGTCGGCGATCATGACATCTTCGAGCGTCACGAGTTCGCCTTGTATGTCTTCATCTATCTCGGTGACGACCATTGGCGCAGGAGCGTTACCTGCGCTCACGCTGAGGAGGGAATCGAGCGTAATTTCGGCTGAGCCATCGCGTTGCTGCACCGTTCCGTGAATCACGATGCGGTCACCGATCATGGGCATGTAGTCCTCGTTATCAGCAGTGACGCGAATGCCACCTGTATTGTCTTGGATGTAGAACTCTACGCCATCGTCACCGTCGAAGTCTGGACTGATGACGGTTGCGTTGACCTCAGCTCGTGTGCCAATGCTATCGAGCATACCATCGCTGTCGACGCCGGTGAGCTGGTCGATTTGGCGTGGGAGGTAAGGGCCAGTATTGCCGGTGCTGCCTCCGCAGTTGCCTGCGGAAAAGTCAAAGGGAGAGGCGAATACCTGCATGCCGTTGATGGTTACGCCCGTAGCGTTCGTCGAGGCATTCCAGTTGCTGCCATCCGCTTCATCGGCGCTCAAATCGCACAACTCGATGCTAGGTCCATCGCCATTGGCGTTGCTGGGCCAGGGCGCGGATCGGAGGTAGGTCACTTCGCTGACGGTGGTACCGCTGGCATCAGTGACGGTGAGGGTACGGTCGCCGCTGTTACTCAATCCGGAGAAGGTCCACTCGGTATTAGGTGCTCTGCCGTAGACGTTGGTGAAAGCGCGGGCGTTGCCTGCGGCCACAAAGGCTTCTCCGCCGGCGAGCGTGCCGGACAGCGCGATGGGGTTGTTAGCGCTAGAGCTATAGATGAGGCTGTAGCCGGAGAGATTGATTGGGTTGTCGCCGGCGTTGGTGATTTCCACAAATTCGAGCGAATCATTCCCCGTTTCAGGGGGATTGTACATGATTTCGGAAATCACGAGTTGAGCCGAGGCTGTGGATCCGAGTAGGAGGAGGCTTGCGAGCAGGGGTAGGAAATGCTTCATGTTTGGTCAAATGATCTACTGGTATAAGGTCTTGGAGGCGGGGTGGGTTCGGGTTGGAGCTCGCACAAATGCGTGGCTAGTGGGCTCTAGCTACGTGTAGCTGCGCGTATAGCGAGGGCTTTGAGTCGAGGAAGTTATCCACAGTTAAATCACTGAGGTTAAAAGCTTTACGTAGGCTTAATGTGTGCGGTGGTAGGTTTGCGACCAACTAACACTCACTGGATATGAACAAGTTTGTCTACACGCTTTCGGTGCTGTCACTCTCTCTGCTGCTCTCTTTTGCTGCGAGCGGTCAGGGCGTGACTACGGCGTCGATCTTTGGACGCATCACCGATACAAATGGCGAGCCGCTCATAGGGGCTAATGTCGCCGCAGTTCATGAACCATCTGGCAGCCTCTACGGGAACAGTACAGACTTGGATGGCTTCTATCGAATTCCTGGCGTCCGTGTCGGAGGACCTTACACACTTACCATCACCTACACTGGCTACGAGCCGCAAATTGCTGAAGATATATCTCTTGGTTTAGGTGAGCGCTTTCAGTACAACGTCAGCCTATCAGAGACTGCGGTAGAGCTAACAGGTGTGGAAGTAGTAGCCGATCGAGCAAGCATATTTAGCGGCGACCGCACGGGACAGGAGACAGTCGTTGATGCCGAGACGATTGAGGCACTGCCTACAGTCACACGCTCCCTCGCGGATTATGCTCGTTTTAATCCGCTAGCTAATATTGGAGAAAGTACAGATGGATTTTCCATCAGCCTCGCCGGCCAAAACAATCGCTTTAACACGCTCTACATAGATGGGGCAGTCAACAACGATGTTTTCGGTCTTGCTGGATCAGGCACAAATGGTGGTCAAACCGGGGTGCAGCCTGTGTCTATTGATGCTATCGAGCAATTTGTGGTTTCAGTTGCCCCTTTTGACGTGAGGCAGTCTGGATTTGCTGGAGGTGCGATCAATGCAGTAACCAGATCTGGTACTAATAACTTCAAAGGATCGGCATACTTCCTCACTCGCTCCGAAAACTTCACCCGTAGTGACGCCTTCGAAAACAATGATGGTGTTGCTTTTAATGAGATCGCTGAGTTCAACGCGCGGACATATGGTGCCAGATTCAGTGGTCCAATCGTCGAAGACAAAGTGTTCTTCTTCGTAAACGCAGAAATTCAGCGGGATGAAATTCCTCAGCCATTTAATTTAGATAATTACGATGGCAATGCTACTGAGGATCAGCTGAATCAGCTCAACACTCTCCTCAGCGAGCAGTACAACTTTAATGTCGGAGCCTTTGACAACAACACCGCATTCTTAGACTCCGAAAAATTTCTTGGGAAACTTGATTTTAACCTGGGGGCCGGGAACAAACTTTCAGTACGACATAGTTACGTGGGTGCCAAGAACTTGGAAGCACGAAACTCATCGAATAGAAACTTGAATTTCCTTACCGGGTCTGAGTTTTTTGTATCAAGAACGAATAGTTCAGCCATCGAACTCAATAGCTTGCTCGGCAACTCTATGTCGAACAACCTAACCATCACCGGTACATTTGTCCGTGATGATCGTGATCAGTTCGAGCAAGACTTTCCTCAGGTCGACCTAGATGATGGTGAAGGTACCATAACCTTTGGTGGGGAGCGCTTTAGCTCAGCGAATTTGCTGAACCAAGATGCTGTAACGCTAAATAATGATTTCCAGCTGTTTAAGGGAAAGCACAATTTGCTTTTCGGAGTCAACTTTGAGTATTTCTCTGCTGGTAATCTATTCATCCGTGAAAACTTTGGCCGCTACCAGTATGGCAATGAGGATCGCCAGGTGATTACGGGCACAGACACTATGACTGTTGAAGTTACAGGTCTGGAGCGCTTTCTCAACGGTGAGAATGCAGACCAATTTGATCGCTCGTTCAGCTTAGTTGATGAGGTTTCAGGAGATGAGTCGAATGCCATAGCTGATTTCAAGCAAATCAATCTAGGTTTCTACGTTCAGGATGACATTCAGGTCTCAGACGAGTTCAGTTTAACCGCAGGTTTGCGTTTCGATGTGCCCATTTGGCCAACAGATGTACCACTCAATGAGAATTTCAATGAGAATACTGTTCCGCTCATCGAAGACGCTGGATATGACCTTCGAGGTGCTAGAACTGGCGACTTCATCAAGCCAACCCTGCTAATCAGTCCGCGTGTTGGTTTCACCTACAATGTTGGCGGCCGTAAGACTACACAGTTTCGTGGTGGTGCTGGTGTATTTACCAGCCGCATTCCATTGGTATGGCCAGGTGGAGCATACAATAACTATGGTCTCAATGTGGGAGGTGTCCGCAGATTTGATGTTCCGTTTGTCGGTGACGTGAACAACCAGCCATTTTCGCCAGACTTGAGCGACCCCAACAACATCCAACCTTCTGGTCAAATTGACCTTTTCGCCGAAGACTTCAAACTTCCGCAAGTCCTGAAGATCAACCTCGCAGCAGATCAGGCATTGGGTCAAGGTTTCATTGTTACTGTTGAAGGTATCTTCTCGAAGAACTTCAATGCTACACGCTACCAAAGCCTAAACCTGCAGCCATCTACAGAAACACTTGCTGGTGGTCCTGATAACAGGCCGCTTTACAATTTCTTTCCAGCAGTCGATCCGTCGTACACTGGTATTTACCTAGCGAGCAACACCAACAAAGGCTACGCGTACAACTTAACCACCTCGATTTCCAAGACTTTTGCAGCTGGCCTGCAGGGCAACGTTGGGTATACCTGGGGTGACAGCTACAGCTTGTTTGATGGCACGAGTTCGCAGAATTCATCGCAGTGGCGTGGCTACTTCAATCCAGCAGGGCGAAACCAAGAACTCGATGAAGCTCACCGGTCCACATTCGCTGCCGGACATCGGGTCTTCGCTCAAGCCAGCTACGGTCTAGCTTATGCAAATGGATTTGAGACAAAGCTGTCGATCTTCTACAACGGGCAAAGCGGCAACCCCTACACTTACGTGGTAGGAGCACGCAACCGAAATTTCGTCAACGATGGCGGCTTCGACTTTAACGAAGTCATCTACATACCAGCCGAACCCGCTGACATTAATTTGGTGGAAAATCGTGATGGCGTTTCACCCGAAGCGCAGTGGGAGGCTCTCAACGCCTTCATCGAAAACGATCCTTATCTCTCCGACAACAGAGGCGGATACGCAGAGCGGAACGGCAATTTTGCACCATTTCAACACCAGTTGGATGCCCGTATTCTTCAGGACTTCGGCATCATGGTTGGAGAGCGGAGACATGCATTCCAGGTAAGTCTTGATGTATTTAATGTGCTCAACCTCATCAACGAGAATTGGGGCAAGGTCTACAACACCGGCTTTGGAACATATGCTCCCATCTTTCTGGAAGAAATTGACGGCAACAACGTCCCAACGTACACGGTCGCTACAGACATTCTTGAAAATCCTGAGTACGTTCCTTTTGAGGATAATTTGGTGACAGCAGGTCGTATAAGAAGTTCGCGCTGGACAGGTCAACTCGGACTCAGGTACATCTTCGAGTAACAACCTCTCAACCATACCAAAGCCCCGAATCAACTCCCATTGATTCGGGGCTTTTGCTTCTCTACCCCTTCCACTCTCTCCCAAGCATGCTCCAAATTCGTGCACACGCTGCCCTTTTAAATCTGGCAGTAGCATGTTTGGTCTTTAGCTGCACTGCCCCAAAATCAACGACACGTGCGGATGCGGCAGATAGCGATCATCCAGCACCCGCACCTGCAATGTGGCTGCGCGAACAATACACCCACACCCTCATCTCAGCGCACCGCGCTCAACCCGAAGCTGATGGCTACGCAGAAAACAGCCTCAAATCTATGCAGCACCTCATGGACCAAGGCCTCTTCATCCTGGAACTCGATGTAGCCAAGTCGCAGGATGGAACCCTGTTCCTGTTTCACGATGATGAACTCGACAGACTCACCGTGCACCGCGGAGCTGTAACGCGTCGAGTGTGGTCTGATCTTGACACCATGCGTCTACGAGACCACAACGGCAAACTCACCAAACAAACACCACCAACCCTCGCCGAAGCCCTGGCAGCAGCTCGAGGTAAAGCGCTAGTATCCCTCGACCCAAAAGGTGGAGTTTCACTTCAGGAAATTTGGGAGGAGGTCGAAAGGGCGGGTATGTCCACCACCGTAGCGCTCATTCTCTATGATGCCGCAGATTTTGCGGAGTGGGCATCACTCCATGCGCTCGGTCCAATCAGCTATACCGCCGAGAACGCTTTACAGGTCGAGCAACTAGCGCAAGAGAGTCGAGAGCTTTACGCCCGCCTCGGTGTTTCTCCATTTCGCAGCCGCGAATCGTTTCCCGCACTCGTGTTTGCAGGAGTCGGACCCGCGAAGCCCCAGGTTTTGGCGAAAGCTGAAGAACTGAACCTCAAGACTTTAGTCGCCACCTTTGGAGCCCTCGATAGCGCAGCATTAGTGGATAAGGGCGAGACCTACCGGCAATTAGCAGCCGCAGGAGTCAGCATCATCGCCACCAACAGGCCCATGGCAGCTCATCGCGCTTTAGCATCGAGGGGAGGTAAATAGATTTCCGCAATCATACAACGAGCACTGCCCCCACCGAGCTGCTCAATCGCTTCGATAGGCGCGTGCACAATCGTCTGCCGCTCACTCAGCACCTCACGCTGCACCTCACCCAGAGCGTGGTAAGCCTGCGAAGACATCACCCAACGTGGACGCTGCTCACCATCGAGCACCTCCAACATATTGCCCGCAAAACGCTTGACCTGCTCGAAGCTAATGTCGATAATCGGGCGACCTGAACGCGTGAGTGCCTCCCGCACCCGCGGGCGATCGGCCACGGCAACACTCTCCAAGCAAATCACCGCATGGTAAGTGCCCATCGCCATGATGACATTGGTGTGGTAGACCGGCGTGCCCTCCTCATCTGTAGCCTCGAATAGCACCATTTCGTACTGCATCACCTCTGCCCACCGCCGCGCCAAATCTGCGTCGGTGCGATCACTCGTACATGCATAAGCGATGCGATTGAAGCGGTCGAGCACCAAAGAGCCCGTTCCTTCCAAAAAAACATCCTGAGCTTCAGTCTCTTCAAAGGCAATTTCGCGCGTCACCTCATGCGTAGTACGCAGCGTTTGTAGCACCGGATTGGCACGTTCGAGCCGCCGCGACACCGCATACATCGGGTAGGTACACATGGTGCCATCGCTGTGGGTGCTGAACCAGTTGTTCGGAAAAACTGCATCGGGTTTTCGCGGAAGCGGTGTGTCTTCAATAACAATCACCTCTGTACCTACTGCCCGCAAAGCAGCTACGAGACCATCAAACTCCACCTTCGCCCGCTCCACGATTTCCTGCGGCGAAAGACGCTCTGCAGGACGCATAAAGGCGTTGTTCTCCGCACTTTCCTCATTATAGGCAAAGTTGGCAGGGCGAACCATCAGGACCGTACTCGAACTCTGTGGATTGGACAAGGGATGGAAATTTTGCTGCCGCAAGTACGGCTGATCTTGCTGATCGTACAAGCGAACAAACTACCTACGCAATATGGTTGAGCCTGAAAATAAATACAGTACATGAAAGCTTTACGCGACAAGAAAGAATACGAAGGCAACCCGGTGGGGCTGACCAAAAAAGCGTGCAATAAAATCAGTGATGAACTCGACCGCCACCTGGCGAGCTTCGTGGTGATGTACATGCAGTACCACAAATATCACTGGATGGTGGAAGGACCGCAATTTCGCGATCTCCACGTATTTTTACAGGAGCACTACGAGGAAGTCAACCTCGACCTCGATGCACTTGCCGAGCGCATTACCCTGCTCGGTCGCACCCCCAGCAGTCGCCTGGATACTTACCAGAAGAAGAGCTACTGCGACCAGGAATCGGAGAATGTTCAGCGCATCCGCGACAGTCTGGAATTCGCGATGAACAACGAGAAAAAGATTTGCATCGAGTTTCGCAAAACCATCCACACCTGCATCGACCATGATGACTTCGGCACCAAGCGCATGATTGAAGGCATGCTGGAGCGGGCCGAGAATCGTGCGCACCACATCGAGCACTTCCTCGGAGAGGATAGCTTGGTGATTGGCTTAATTCACGAGCCGAAAGCGATTGAAGCAAACTAATTCATCATGTATCTTGGGGACATGCAAGTCCCGCAGATGTCGCTAAGATTTACGCCCAGTTCGGTAGTTGCCGGGCTGGGCGTGTTTGCTCTGCTGGGGCTGGTGCTGCTTTTTTCAGCTTGCGCCAAAACCCGCTACGGCCTCAGCGATGTGGAGGTGGTACGGCGAGTGGCATCGAATGAGTGTGTGATGTCAGACCTAAAGGATGCGCCACTTTTACTCGGCCTGTGGGACAATGGTGTGGTGCGCTACATTCAGTATCCTGACTCGACATATGGTCTCACGCCCGCCACACCGGTGCAAATTGGCAGCCTTACTGCGAGTTTTCTAGTGCCGCGAATGCTGCAACGCATTGAGTCATTAGGACTCACGCTCGACAGTGCGGCTATAGAGGTCAGGAATGACAGCGGTGACTATTTGCGCACCATCACGTACAAGCAATTGCTACTCCACTCCAGCGATTTGCCCATCTACGAGCCTGGCCCAGAGGGTGAGGCGCTTGACCACCTGCTGGCGATTAACTATCTACTAGCCAACCAAGACCAGCAAAAGGTACAAGGCAAGTATCGGTTCGACCACTGGAACTATACCCTCGCGGCCGAAGCACTTAGCTCGCGAGCTGGGGGCTTGCAGGATCTGCGACCGAAACAGCTGGCGTACACAGATCAATTGCCCGATAGCGTGCGCAGCGCACTAGCCGCTACTCGAGCGCGGGTGGTAGCGCCACACGAGCGGCAGCGGCCAGACCTATTTGCGTTGAGTACGGCTGGAGTAGCCTCAGTGGATGACCTTCTGCAATTGGTCGACAGCTTGAGTCGGGCCGATTTGGAAGCTATGCCTGTTTCGCACACCGTTCCTGATCGCGAACAAACACGTGTCATTCCAGGCTGGTATCAACTGGGCTTGCAACGAGGCACCCACGTTTACGTCAACAGTGGCATTACCCGCCGCTACGGAGCAGCTGTTGCCTATTATCCACACACACAGACGGCCGTGGTGGCGGTGTGTGCCGACAGCAAGCGGCTAGATTGCCTAGTAGTTGACATCTTGCGCAATCTGAATACCAACTGGCAACGACAAGCTAAAGATGAGTAAGAGCAAGCGCAACAGACAAGGCGTAGTGTATAGCACCAACGATGCATACGAGTATCGCTACGGAAAACCACAAGAGGATAAGTTGCTGCCGCCGAACGAGCAGGATTTGCGGGTGCAACTGGATAAGAAATCGCGGCGTGGTAAGGCAGTGACGCTCATCACAGGTTTTGTTGGTCCCGATGCTGATCTCAGCGAGCTAGGCAAGCAGCTCAAAAGTGCCTGCGGAGTGGGCGGTTCTGCAAAGAATGGAGAAATAATCGTTCAGGGCGACCAACGCGATAAAGTTATGGATTGGCTGATGGATAAAGGCTATAGCAAGACCAAGCGAAGTGGCGGATAAATTCGTGAGATACTTTTCTTAATATCTAAATTAACGTACTGCACGAATATGTCGCCGAATATTCTGCATATCTGTAAATATTTCAACGTTATTAAATGATTGCTCTACGAGTAGGCGCATGACTTCATCAATGTAGCGGTCATTACACTCAAAGTACAAGCTGCCGCCTTGCTTCAGGTGAAGTTTTGCTGAGGCAACAATAGCTATATAGAAAGCTATCGGAGAGGCATCTTCTACCAGCAGCGCTAGCCGTGGCTCGTAGGCTGCAACATTAGCATCCACTCGATCCCAATCCGTGCGAGGGATGTAAGGCGGATTGGCTACAAAGAGATCCCAGTCGCCGCCTTCGCCGAGATAATCCTTCTCTGAAAGTACATCATGCCGCTCGACATGCACGCGATCGCTCACGCCGACTTGTGCGAGATTGAGATTGGCCAATTCTACTGCCTGTTGGCTGATGTCTACGGCAAGTCCAGACCAATCGGGCCGACTTCGGGCGAGTGCTGCGGCGATGCACCCGCTGCCCGTGCACAGATCGACGAAGTGTATTGGCTTCTCCACCTCGCGTTCGAGTATCCACCGCACGAGCTCCTCAGTCTCCACCCGAGGAATCAGCACGCTAGCATCTACACTGAGTTGCATGCCATAGAAAAAGGCTTTCCCGGTCACGTACTGGAGCGGCTCACCTGCCACCAGCCTTGCCGCGGCAGCTTCTATGCGTTCGAGAACCGAGTCAGTCAGTCCCGCTGCATTGCGCTCGACTGCCGGAGCGAACGTATCGCTGAAGTACCACTGCGTGAGGCGTGCGGCATTTGTAATACCTGCCTCCCTCAGTCGTCGCTGAAAATCGCCTTTTACCTCCGCCCAGGTCATCCTAAACGACTTTCGTAGTCTTCGTAGCTGAAGGTGCGCAGGACTTCAAGCTCGCCATCCATGCGCGCCATTACTAGGTCGGGATGTGGCACACCATTGAACATCGTGGTTTTGACGGTGGTGTAGTGCAGCATATCTTCAAAGATTACCTGTTGACCAACTTGCAGCGGCTGCTCAAAGCGGTAGGTGCCGATTGCATCACCAGCCAAACAACTCATGCCACCAAGTACATAATCTGCAGCGCCACGAGCATCATCCCCCACGATTTCCGCCTGGCGCACCGTCGGTTTGTAGGGCATTTCCAAGGTGTCAGGCATGTGGCAGGTAAAGCTGACGTCGAGCAGAGCGGACTTCACACCATGATTTTCAATAATGTCGAGCACATGCGCCACGAGTACGCCTGTGCGCCAGGCGTGCGCACTCCCAGGTTCGAGGGTGACGTGCAGGTGTGGATGCCGCTGCTGAAGGCCACGCAAGCTTTCGATCAGGAGTTGGCGATTATAGTCCTCGCGCGTCATGAGGTGGCCTCCACCAAGGTTGAGCCACTGCAGCTTTGGTAGCCAATTTTGCAAGCCTGCTTCTACCCGCTCGATAAGAGTGGCGGTGGCTGCTGCACTCGACTCACATAAGGTATGTACGTGCACACCTGCAAGACCTGCCGGTGGCGCTGCTGGCAACTCATCGATGGCCTCTCCGAGTCGACCTGTAGGTGCGGCGGGATTGTAAAGGTCTGTTTCGACAGGCGAATACATCGGATTTACGCGCAGTCCCACACTCAACTGCTGCTCCGTCCAGGTAGCTCGGTAGCGCTCGAGTTCGCTGAGGCTGTTGAAGGTGAGGTGGTGTGCTAGTGATGCGATCTGGTCGAACTCTCTCGGCACGTAGGCTGGGCAGTAGACATGGGGCTTGACCCCGAAGTGGTGATTTACCAGGAGCGCTTCGTTGAGCGAGCTCGCCGTGGCACCCGGTAAATATTCAGCAGCGATACCGAATGCGGGCCAAAAGCTAAATGCTTTTAGTGCGAGAATGATCTCTACATCAGCCTGCTGAGCCACCCCGGAGATTAAGGCTAAGTTTTGCCGAAAGGCAGACTCATCAAGGACAAAGGCTGCCCGCTGAAGTTGCGAATACCTCACGCCTCGAACTCGATATCATAGCCAACTTCCTCGTGCCACGGCAAGCCATGGTCGCCGAGCTTATTGAGAAAAGGATCAGGATTGAATTGCTCGACGTTGAAGACACCTTTGCCCGACCAGCTGCCGTTGAGCATCATCATTGCACCTGTCATTGCAGGCACACCGGTCGTATAGCTCACGCCTTGGGCGCCCGTCTCTGCAAACGCCGCGGCATGCGAGCAGTTATTCCAGATGTAGTAGGTCTGTTCTTTACCATCCTTGATGCCGCGAATCCGACAGCCAATCGAGGTGTAGCCAGAATAATTGTCCCCAAGCTCGTCGGGATTGGGTAGCACAGTCTTGAGAAATTCCAGCGGCACAATTTCCACGCCTTTATGCAGCACAGGCTCGATGCTAGCCATGCCGATATTTTCAATAACGCGCAGGTGAGTGAGGTATTCCTGGCCAAAGGTCATCCAGAAACGCGCACGTTTTAGCGTCGGAAAGTTTTTCACCAAACTTTCTAATTCTTCGTGGTAAAGTAGGTAGCTATCTTTTGGTCCTATATCCGGATAATTGATGACCTTTTTATGCTCGAAAGGCTCGGTTTCTACCCACTGACCGTCTTGCCAATATTTGCCTTTCTGAGTGATTTCCCGAATGTTGATCTCAGGATTAAAATTGGTGGCGAAGGCCTTGCCATGATCACCAGCGTTGGCGTCCACAATATCGAGGTAGTGGATTTCATCGAAGTGGTGCTTGGCGGCATGTGCGGTGAAGACTTGCGTTACACCCGGGTCGAAGCCACAGCCGAGCACTGCGAGCAGGCCAGCTTCTTTGAAGCGATCGTGCAGTTTCCACTGATGTGAATACTCGAATTTGGCCTCTTCTTTCGGCTCGTAATTGGCCGTGTCGAGGTAGTGCACGCCAGCATTGAGACAAGCCTCCATGATGGTGAGGTCTTGGTAGGGCAGCGCGACGTGTATGACCATTTCCGCCCCAAAGTCGCGGATAAGTTGCGTGAGTGCTGGCACATCTTCGGCATCGATGGCGGCTGTGCTGATATGCTTATGGCCGGTGCGGCGCATGGCATCGTGCGCAATTTCGTCGCATTTGCTAATGGTGCGGCTGGCGAGTAGGATTTCGCTAAACACTTCGGGGTGCTGTGCACATTTGACGGTGGTGACTCTGCCGACGCCGCCTGCGCCGATGATGATAACTTTGGCCATGTGGGGTTGCTCTTTTCCGGGGCAAAATAGGGTAAGCAAGCTCTCAACACGAATAGAATGCGCAAAGGCTACGAGAAGTACAATCCCAACGCCTTGGGAATAAGCAATGGCAATTTTCTAGGCCTACCCCTTGTCGATGATCCGCGCGTGGTGTTTGAGGCTGTGCCTTTTGCGCCCACGGTGAGTTACGGCACGGGCACAGAAGACGGTCCGGCCAATGTTCTCGCTGCGAGCCTTCAACTCGATGTCTGCGTGCATGGCTTGGAGCGGCCTTGGGAGCATGGCTTTCGCTGGAATAGCCGGTGGGAGCACTTTCGGGCGCGTCACGATGAGCTGCGGCCGATCGTGGAGGAGCACATTGCTGCGCTTGAAGATGGAATGTCTTCTACTGCCGATCTGATGCAGGTGGAGCGGGCAGGTGGGGAGTTGCGAGATGAGGTAAATCAAATTATGAGCGAGCATCTAGCGCAGGGAACTTTCCCGGTATTGGTGGGTGGCTCGCACGCTACGGCGCTGGGTGCGTACGAGGCTGTCGGCGCGTGTGGTGTTCTACAAATCGATGCGCATATGGATTTGCGTCGGGCCTATGAAGGCTTTAGGTATAGTCATGCATCGGTGATGTACAATGCCTTGGAGCAGAATAAACTGTTGGAGTTGGTGCAGGTGGGCATTCGCGATTACTGTCCTGCTGAGGTCGAGCTAGCGAGGAGTTCGGGCCGGGTTACAACGTTTTTCGCTGTCGACATGCAGCGGTCGCATTTAGCCGGTACAGCTTTCGCCAAAACCTGTGATGCCATCGTTGCTACCCTACCCCAGCGGGTGTGGATCAGTCTCGATGTTGATGGTCTTGAGCCTTCGCTGTGTGCAAACACAGGAACGCCTGTACCTGGGGGCTTGAGCTACGCCGAAACCCGCTTCTTGTGTGAGGCTGTCATTAACAGTGGGCGCAAAGTGGTGGGCATGGACATTGTGGAAGTTGCTCCTGCGCCTTACGAATTTGAAGGGGCTGTTGCGGCGCGCTTGGCGTATGAGGTGGGGTGTATGGTGGTGGCAAGCCAGTAATCGCCGCTCCTCGTAGTGGAAGTGTCGAAATTTGCAACTGAGGCAGTGGGTGGCTCGAGCTACCTTACGTCCGTCACCAATTGCTTCGTAATGAAACATCTACTTCTATTCTTCTTGATTTGCCTCAATGTTACTCTGCTTGACGCGCAAGAAATATTTATCGCCAATGACTGGTTGGGCCAACTTAGTAAATACGACCTTGCTTCTGGCAGCACTACGCTTCTGCACCGCGACCGCAACCTTACGAGCCACAGCATTGATGCAAGCACTGGAACGGTTTATGCCATAGATGAAAGTACCGATGAACTGTTAGTTGTTGAGACGAATGGCGATATACAAGCTTATAATCTTCCCGATGGAGACGTCATTGGTGTCAGATCCGCAGGCAAACAGGAAGCGATCGTTACATATGACGATCGGGAGGTTTATACCTTTGCTGCGAGTACGGGCACATTTACAGCTTTAGCCGAGCGTCCTTACTCCATCGTGTATTCAGCTGGGGATTATCTAGTTTTCAGCACAACTTGGGACGGGATTCTAATCGTTAACAAAGTCGATCCAAGCGTTCGCGATACCATACACCATGATGATGTGGAGCTGCGTGGTGTGCTCTATGATGCTGTGTCTGATCAAATCGTGTGGGTAGAGGGAAGCTCAGATAGCACCTTCATCTATGCTTACCAGCTCAACGATCCGAATTCAGACGTACAACTTCTTGCAGCTACCAGTGAGACGTACTGGGACGTTCGCACGAGTGAAGCTACCGGAAGAATATTTTTGTTTACAGAACGGCGCTGGACATCATTAACGATGTTTGCTTTTGATCTTAATTCAATACGTATCGAATCTCTCGCAACTATTCCCTGGGGAGAAGCAGTTGATGTCATTGATGGACCGAACTTGCAGGTGAATTATCTCACGGATAGAGTAGTCGGTTACTTAGTAGATTATGATGTCAACTCTGAGACTTTATCTGCGCGCATTGCACGGCCCTTGGCATCGCCTAATCAAATCCGTTATGATGCAACACGACAAGGTATTTATGCAATTAACAGACCCATATCCGACGATCGTGGCGGGAGTGTATATTTCTTTCCTCTTGCCAATCCGAGTGCTCCAGAAGTCATTGTGCAGCCTCAGCTTTTTGGAGCGGAGGGAGGTTTAACAGCATTTGAAGTAGGAGTCGGAGGTGAGACTTATGCTGCCTATGAAGGAATTTCAGCTATTCATGCAAAAGCATGTCCCACATGTCCGGAGCGAGTAATTGCAGTAGATCAGCCAACCGTGCGAGAAATAAATGCGATCGCCACTGCCCGTTATCCTGATTCGCTGTACCTGCTCTCGCAGAGCCAGGTTTATGTATCCGATCTGGATGGCCATGCGCGACTACTGGGTCGCATCAATCGAGCCCAGGGCGGTGATTTTCGGGTGGATCGGGATGGACTTTTTGCGTACTCTTTCTATAGCATCAATGAGGTGCTGCATAGACTCAATTTACGTACTGGAGTTGCTGAGCGCATAATTTCTGACGGGCAAAGCTGCGTAGGGGGTTTGTCAAGAGAAGATGCCCAAGGAGATCACCATTTGTTGACGTATTCACACGCAGATGGAAAGACCTACTACAACCGCCTCACAGGACAGACGGGGGCACTCTCTTCGCGGCAGCGACTTCAAGTTCATTCTGGAGCAGTGGCACTACACGCAGATCGCGCGAGTGCGACTAAAAATATAGCGGAGCGCAACCAGCCGCAAACATGTCGAATCAATGTCTCTGATGGTGTAGTCAAGATTTTCGCGCCTGTTGAAGTAGATGTATTGGCGGTATTCGATGCTGCAGGTCGGAGCGTTGCGTTGCAGGATGTGGAAGCTGCTGCGTTGCCCTACACGCTGAATACTCTGAGCTCGCCGCTGCTTCCCGGCATCTATTACCTCACAGGGTCTCTTCACAATGGAGCTATGGTATTTGGAGGGCAGTTTAAGGTGAGGTAGCGTGTTGGGTTAAGCTCCCAATTGTACTAACAAGCCCAGCCCGTTTGACCTACGGTCAAACAAACTGGCCCGGCACATGGTGGACCTAACCGGCCCACTGACCCCAGCGGGCTGGCAAGTCCGCCATGTGAACGGCCGGTCTGGCTTCAGGCAAGCGGTAGCTTGCCTGAAGCCGGGCTGGGCGACTTAAAGCCGGGCTCGTCCTGAAGCCGGGCTGAGCTACGATTTAAACTAATAGTCTAAAAAGCGGCAGAATTGTACTCTCGGAGCTTCCCCCTAAACACGACACTTTGGTCAGGCTACTCGAACAGCACCCGATACCGTTCCGGGTCCTATGCTTTCTGGCGGCCACTCAAGGAATAACGGTCACGCAGGAGCGGAGCTCGGTCCGTAGACTTCTGAACAATGCACATGTAGCACAATTCTAAATCTGCTAAAATTTATGGAGCACAGCAGGAAATTCCCAGTATAGCGATATCCCGATGCACTACAGCGGCAAACGCAATGTCGTGTCACCTTTTGCATTCTTAGCTGCAGGCATCTTTATGTTAATCTCAAGCTCTGCCCCAAGTGCCTCGACATATTGGCGAAGCGTCGACAGGTGCATGTCATCCCGACGTTCGAGCCTTGAGACATTAACTTGAGTGATCTGCATTTTTTCTGCTACCTCGGATTGAGTCAACCCTGCAATCTTGCGAAACTCCATTAAGCTATCGTACACCTTTCGTATAGCTACTGCATCCTCTTCTACCCTTTTGCGGCTCTGTGCTGACAGTGCACCCATGACCTCTTCCAGCGTACGTCCCATTTAATCGCTCTTTTTTGTTGAGTGTGTCCAAGTGAGCCGAAAACCTCGTGTCGGCCGTTTTGACTAGCTGAGCGTAGAACTGCTTCTGGTTCTTGCCATTTTCGTTTGCCGCCACCAACACTACCTTTACGCTGAGGATCAAACGCAAATGCGGCACGTCATACTTGCTTGCCCACCCTAAAGCGCAACTCTTTCATGTTGGGATAGGCAGAACCGTTAAGTGTATCGACGAGCGGACGCCCAAGTTGACTCCCGCGCTCTCGCAAAATGAGTAAGTGCGACAGAAGCACTTCACGTACCTTCTCGTCGAGAGCATCAAATTCCGGGTCAAACTCATCGTGAAATTCAACTGACCAAGCTTCGATAGGCAAATATAACACTCAGCGAATAGTCCGTCAAGCGCATAACTCCTTGTTTCGTTAGGTGGTAGCTGTATGTTGAAGTAAAGATGCGTACACGTCGTCCAAATGCATATTTCACTCTGCACATAGAGCAATGTGCAATGTGGAACACCTTGTAGACCGAATATCCACCAGCACCTAGCACCTACCTGACCACAACCTTGTGGTCAAACCAGCCCGTCGGCCCACTGATGGCAGCGGGCTGGCAAGTCCGCCATGTGAACGGCCGGTCTGGCTTCAGGCAAGCGGTAGCTTGCCTGTAGCCGGGCTGGGCGACGGTATGTCTCACTTCGTTTCTTACCCCACCTACACATCCCCCACCTACAGCACCCCCAACACCTCAAAATCAGTGGCATATAGATAAGCTACAAGCAGTAACAAAGCGTAAACTACCCACTCCCCCACCGGCAGATACGACTGTAATATGTGCTGTTTTTGCGAAAGCAGAACAACAACAGCCAATCTTTCTAAACTAAAGGCTATAAGTGTGCCTAGCGCAATACCTAACATGCCGAGACTTCCTACGAGAGCTAAACTTACAACAATGTTAATTATATTGGCGGCTATACCTGCAAAAGTCATCTGCCGCTGCAAATCAAGACTTATCAGCAAAGGGGTAGTCATAATGAGGCGAGTGGGCACCAGCAATAACATGGTGTTGAAGATGACGTGCGCAGGGTAAAACTCCGGAGAAAATAGTAACGGGATTACAAATGGACTTATAAGCATCAACACAATACTCAGCGGCATAAATACACGGACCAGTTTTACGCACCTGCGTCGCAATTGTGTGAGCATTTCCTCGAGACCGTGCTGCATCTCGGCAAGGGAAGTCGCATTGGCCGCACTCACGATACCTAGGAGCAGTGGCAACTCCTGCGCACCATAACGCCATATCGCGAGCGCTTGAGTGGAGCCGTCCGAGTAGTAACCCACCAAAGCATGATCGACAGCAGTAACGGCAAGTGCGGCTAGCCCGTAAACACTTAAACCCGAAGCCGTTCGCCAAAAAATTGCACGCTCCGCAGCCAGCGGCAAACGACCATCGCTGGTGCGCATGTAGCGCGCAAATACCCACCCCAAACGGTAAACTGCACTGGCTGCTAAACCCCACATCGCCAGCCAGAGCGGATAGCCCAACAGCAAGGGCAGCACGAAAAGCCCCACCTGTAAGCCATAACTCGTTGTCGCAAATACGAGCAAGCGTGCACCCGCCTGATCGGCAATGGCCTCTTGTTCGATGACACCCGCCGCCAGCGAACCGAGCAGAAATGTGCC
Organism: Saprospiraceae bacterium; assembly: GCA_965213735.1. Taxonomy (GTDB): domain Bacteria; phylum Bacteroidota; class Bacteroidia; order Chitinophagales; family Saprospiraceae; genus CALDTK01. The sequence continues at coordinate 942,377 of CBDCAB010000006.1, read as the reverse complement.
AAATGCAAGACCGTAGCTCAAGTCGCTGACGTCGAGCAAGACTGCACCGAGCAGCGGTAAAGCCTCAGCAAACAGTGCAAATACAAGCAATGCACCAAGCAAAATGATCAGCAGAAACAAGACAAACCACCGCTGCACATGCTGCGTCACTTGCCTGATGCGCAGGTAAGCATTGGCGAGAGCATTGACCCAAAAAGCTGTCAGCGCAAAGCCGATGTAGCGCAGCGCTTCAAAGGTGCCAATCTCGGAGAGCGCCAAACCAGCATTGGCCAACACCACCATCGTGATGATGATGCTGCCCTGCCGGATGAGCTGAAAGCCCTGAACGGCACGCGCAAATGTGATCAGTCCGCCAATGATTCGTCGTACTCGTTAAAGCTCACGCCAAACTCCTCGAGTTCAGCGAGCACCGGTTCGTAAACTTCGTTCATGATTGGAATAGCTACACCCCTCGACTGAATTTTATCATCGGTCATCAGGCGCACGAAAATGCCTAGGGGCAAGCCCACGAGTTTGGCCATAGCCGTATCTTTTTCGTCGCCTTTCATCACCAAAGTAGAGGTGCGTTTGCGTTTGCTGCCCTCGAGGGTGTACTCGAATTCGTGCTGCATCACCACCATGTCGCGGTCGCCTTTTTCAAGTTGCCAACGCCGCTCGATGAGGTCTTGCAGTATCAGTGCTGGCGTGGCATTGGCTACCGGAATGCGACTCTTGCGGAACAGCCCTAACCACTCCAGCTTGCGCATGACTGGAGAGTTAGGCGTCTCGTCGAGCAGCTTGGCGATGCGTTCTTTTACCGACATTCCGTGCTCATCTTTAGGCGCGTAGCTATCCATGAGTTCGTGGTAGCTCATCGACTTGGAGTGCAGGATTGGAAAATTCGCGTCGGTGAGGCCAATTTTCACCAGTGCATTCCAGGCGGCGCAGTAGCCAGGATAGCGCAAAGTGCCGCGAATTAAAGTCGGAATTGTATCGAGTCCATAGGTTTCGCGGTAGAGCAAACTGTCGCGATTGGGATACATTTCGAGTTCGCCAAGTCCTGCGACATGTACGGGTGAGGTAGAGGCAAAAAGTCGATTGTAGGGTATACAGCGCAGCTTATTTTCCTCCAGAAAATGAGCAGTTCCTTGTCCGGCCAGCACCACATTACGCGGATTCCACGTCACCTTATAGTGCCATGGATTGTTATCGAATTCTGGGGCGACGAGCCCGCCTGTGTAGCTTTTAAAAGAAAAAATATCCGCTCCCTTGGCGCGAAGTTCGTTGATGGTTTTCATGGCCGACATATGGTCCACACCTGGGTCGAGGCCCATTTCGCCCATAAAGATCAACTCGCGGTCGCGTGCTTCGTCGCCAAGGCGGTAAAGTTCTTTGGAGACGTAGCTGGCGGTGATCAGGTGCTTGCGCAGGCGAATACAATCGTGCGCCACCTCGAGGTGAAGGTGCGCAGGCAATAAAGACACGACAATATCTGAGCGGCTGATGAGGTCGCGACGATCATTTGCTTTAGAGACATCGAGCCAGGCTGCGACTCCGCGGTCGCTGTTGCCGATTTTGGCTTTAGCAGTTTCGAGGTCGGCATCAGCCACAGTCACCCGCCAGCTGTAGTCCCCAGCCTTCGTGAGGCAGTAGTCGATGAGGGCACCACTCGAGCGCCCAGCGCCGATTATCAAGATATTGGTCATAGAATAGAATCAGGGTGTAGCTGAAGGTGTGCGGCAAATAACGAACTTGCTGGCCGGATGAGTAAGCACAGATTGACAATTAGCTACCGCGACGTTGAGGAGCATACTTTTAGCGCTTCCGCAAAACAACTCACACAAGCAGCTCGCGATGCTACGCAACTTTCTTACGCTCCGTACAGCAAGTTTGCGGTGGGTGCGGCAGCGAGACTAGCAGATGGTGCTATTGTAAAGGCTGCAAACCTCGAAAATGCGGCATACCCGCAGTGCCTGTGTGCCGAAGCTACTTTGCTCAGCACCTTGCATACGCAGTACGGAGGCAAGCGAATTGAGGCCATCGCAGTCGCTGTAAATTCACCTAAAGTGCGACAGGAAGCTGCGGCTCCGTGTGGCTCGTGTCGCCAGCAGTTGTTCGAGGCGGAGCGCCGCCAGCAGCATGCTATCGAACTTTGGCTGGTCAAGCCTGGGGGCGGCGCACTCGTGTTTGCGTCAGTCACCGATCTACTCCCGTTTGGCTTCGTCCTCTGAGGATTGAGCAATGGTTTGTGCGAAGTAGGCATTAGCAGCTTCCAGATCAACTTGAGTGTCGACGCCACGTGCTCCAACTTCGACAGTGGGGCAAAGAATCTGCTCTCCCTGTGCGAGCCACCGCAGTTGCTCTAGTTTTTCGAGTTGCTCGAGCACATGGGGAGGATACTGGCTAATGCGTTGCAAGGTTTCCACGGTGTAGCCGTAGACGCCAACGTGTCGAAAATGCCAGGCCATAGCTCGTTCTGAATCGGCATCACGTACATGCGGAATAGGACTGCGACTGAAGTAAAGTGCTCGCTGGCGGGCGCCCATCGCTACCTTGACTGCGTTGCGGTCCATAAGCGTGGTGGTGTCGAGCAGCTTCTCGATGGGTGTAATGACGGCGGAAGTATTTGCACGCAGCATTTCCACCACTGCCTCCAAGCAGCTCCTCGATACAAATGGCTCATCACCTTGCACGTTTACGACGAGGGAATGATCGGGCAGATGGAGTTCCTTGGCGGCTGCAGCGACGCGATCGGTACCCGATGGTAAAGATGGACCTGTAAATACTGTTTCGAAGCCTGCTCCCCTCACCACCGTCATTACTTCGGCATGATCGGCGGCGACTACGATTCGCGTAAATATGCCGGTGTCTTTGATGTTTTGGCACACGCGCACAATGAGTGGTTCGCCACCGAGATCGGCGAGAGGTTTTGCGTGCAGGCGCTCGGAGGCAAAGCGAGCGGGGATTAAAGCAACAGGGTTCATAGACAAGGGTGAAAGCTAGGCTTTGGAGGCTGGGGCCGAAGGTGCGTAAGATATTTAGGAAGAAATTCAGCAGGCAAAAAGTAGGAGGATAGAGCAGCTTGGCCCCTCCTTCTGCTCCGTCTGCGCACTTGCTCAAACATTGATCAGCCTCACCTCCCGCTTCTCATCCCCCAGCACCCACTGATGTGCACGCGAGGCCGAAGTGCCCGACGGACCTGATACCATTCCGGGTAAACCTACCCTCTGCTAAGACATAGATCCTCCCTCTTCGCAAGCTCAGGGGCCCCTGCCATGTCACGCAGACGCCGCCATGTGGCTATGTGCACGCTTCGGGAGGATCTATGTCTAAGCATTTTACGGAGCCCTGGGTTTGCCCGGCGACCAGCGGCATCGAGGATGAATCTCCTGCGTTGAGATTCCGGGTAAACCCTACCCTCTGAAAACGACGCCGCCATGCGGCTATGGCCACGCTGCGGGAGGAGTGTTAGATAGCCGCATAGCGGCGTCTGCTCAGGAGCCCTGGGTTTACCCGGCGACCAGAGGCAAACGTTAATGAGCAACGTTCGTGGTTGAAATTTCTCCCGCGTATCCATTCCGGGTAGATCTACCCTCTGACAACGATGCCGCCATGCGGCTTTGGCCACGCTCCGGGAGGAGTGTCTGATAGTTAAATCTCAAAGCACTCCAGCCCCATAAAATGGGTCTCACTCGCTGAATCCTCCGGGTCCCACAAAAGCATCATCTGCCTGATAGAAAATGTCGTGCCCGTAGGCAAACCGTAAAATTTAATTGAATGAATTACCAGGCCCCGGAGTGGGAATTATCCTTCTCCTAGGCACGGACATAATCCTCCCTACCAATTACCAGACCTCGCCTGACCATAACATTGTAGTCAGGCCCCGGAGAAGTGAGAAATTCTGCCCCTAATCATGCGGAAGATACGCAGGAGGATCGACGAGGTAGATTTGGGAGATGAGCAGGGTGTCGGACTTTTTTGCATTACACGGAGCCTTGGGTCTACCCGGCGACCAGAGGCATCGAGGATGAATCTCCTGCCTTGAGATTCCGGGTAAACCCTACCCTCTGACAACGACGCCGCCATGCGGCTATGGCCACGCTTCGGGAGGAGTGTTAGATAGCCGCATAGCGGCGTCTGCTCAGGAGCCCTGGGTTTACCCGGCGACCAGAGGCAAACGTTAATGAGCAACGTTCGTGGGTGAAATTTCTCCCGCGTACCCATTCCTGGTAAACCCTACCCTTTGCTAAGACATAGATCCTCCCTCTTCGCAAGCTCAGGGGCCCCTGCCATGTCACGCAGACGCCGCCATGCGGCTATGGCCACGCTTCGGGAGGAGTGTTAGATAGTTGCATATCGAAGCACTCCAGCCCCATAAAATGGGTCTCACTCGCTGAATCCTCCGGGTCCCACAAAAGCATCATCTTTCTTATAATCTATGTCCTGCCCGTAGGCAAACCGAAAAATTAATTGAATGAATTACCAGGCCCCGGAGTGGGAATTATCCTTCTCCTAGGCATGGCCATAATCTTCCCTACCAATTACCAGACGCCGCCTGACCACAACATTGTGAGTAGGCGCCGGAGAAGTGAAAATTTCTGCCCCTAATCATGCGGAAGATACGCAGGAGGATCGACGAGGTAGATTTGGGAGATGAGTAGGGTGTCTAGGTTACGAGCTTCTCCCCACATTGGTCGCCAAATTATCTCCGCAAATCCAGTGTCACGGGTAAAGTGGCCTTTGACATAGCCCCAGTCTTCATGACAGTCATCGTTAATATTAGCACCAACAATGCGGAACTGGAATCTATCACCTTCCATGAAAAAGCTCGTGTCGCTGCTTGTGCTAAAACCTGTTATGCCTATTGGACCGCCCCAGTAATCGTGGGGTCGATTATCGGTACAATTGGGCGGATGCCATAGGGCACCTTCAGAATCATAGCCAAGTACCTCTAAAGCGGCAAGGCTAGACATCGTAGAATCATGCCACAGTACATCATTGACAAGGTACAAAGTGTCGCTGGGCCACCACGATTGAGGCACTTCCTTGAAGATCATCCGCTTGTACCGTTCATCTGGACCAATGGTCGCGGGATCGAAGCATAATTGCCCATTACGCCCTCCTCTTATAAATCCAGCCTCAGTACGGCAGCGGTCGCAGGGGCCATCTTGCACGGAGGCTGCGAATAATCCACCGATACCACAGCTATTCCACTCATCTGTAGTGTCGTATGCAAGGTCATCATCCTTTTGGCATGAGCACAGCAACAGGACTATGCACACGACGAAAGCTACAGAGAAAGATTTGCCGGTTGGTAGACGCATGTGCACAAGCTAAGGCTAATCATGCGGAAGATACGCAGGAGGATCGACGAGGTAGATTTGGGAGATGAGCAGGGTGTCAGACTTGCGTGCATTACACGGAGCCTTGGGTCTACCCGGCGACCAGAGGCATCGAGGATGAATCTCCTGCCTTGAGATTCCGGGTAAACCCTACCCTTTGCTAAGACATAGATCCTCCCTCTTCGCAAGCTCAGGGGCCCCTGCCATGTCACGCAGACGCCGCCATGCGGCTATGTGCACGCTTCGGGAGGAGTGTCTGATAGTTGAATATCGAAGCGCTCCAGCCCCATAAAATGGGTCTCACTCGCTGAATCCTCCGGGTCCCACAAAAGCATCATCTGCCTGATAGAAAATGTCCTGCCCGTAGGCAAACCGTAAAATTAAGTTGTATGAATTACCAGGCCCCGGAGTGGGAATTATCCTTCCCCTAGGCACGAACATAATCTTCCCTACCAATTACCAAACCTCGCCTGACCATAACATTGTGGTCAGGCCCCGGAGAAGTGAAAAATTCTGCCCCTAATCATGCGGAAGATACGCAGGTGGATCGACGGGGTAGATTTGGGAGATGAGCAGGGTGTCAGACTTGCGTGCATTACACGGAGCCTTGGGTCTACCCGGCGACCAGAGGCATCGAGGATGAATCTCCTGCCTTGAGATTCCGGGTAAACCCTACCCTTTGCTAAGACATAGATCCTCCCTCTTCGCAAGCTCAGGGGCCCCTGCCATGTCAGGCAGACGCCGCGATGCGGCTATGGCCATGCTTCGGGAGGAGTGTTTGGTAGTTGCATATCGAAGCACTCCAGCCCCATAAAATGGGTCTCACTCGCTGAATCCTCCGGGTCCCACAAAAGCATCATCTTTCTTATAATCTATGTCCTGCCCGTAGGCAAACCGTAAAATTTAGTTGAATGAATTACCAGGCCCCGGAGAGGAATTAAATCCCAACCCTAGGCAAACCAAAAAATCTCCTTGTATAAATCACCAAATCCCCGAGAATAGCCCCATAAAATGGGTCTCACTCGCTGAATCCTCCGGGTCCCACAAAAGCATCGGCTTACCTATTATCTATGTTATGCCCGTAGGCACAGCAAGAAATTTAATTGAATGAATTACCAGGCCCCGGAGTGGGAATTATCCTTCCCCTAGGCACGCACATAATCTTCCCTACCAATTACCAGACCCCGCCTGACCACAACATTGTGGTCAGGCCCGGAGTGGAATCCACCAAAGACATCACCCCTCCCCACATATGCTATTCCTCCCTCATACGTTACCTTAGCGCAGTACACGAAGCACTATGAACATCTACACTTACCTGCTGGCACTGGGAGCCCTCGCCTGCGCAAGACCAGCCGCAGCAACGGGGGATAGCCTCCGCTACCTCGTTTCTACCGACACCGTGATGCTCGAAATAGCACCCGACCAACGTAAATACACCCAGCACACCTTCGCCCCCAAGCAGACGCTCTACTCGCTCTCGCGTTTCTACGCGCAGGATATCGATCAGCTCATTGAGCTAAATCCCGTTTTGGCGAAAGCACAACCAAACATCGGCCAAACAGTAAAAGTCGCTGTCCCCAATGTGGCCATCACCCGCTACCGCACAGCAGGTTTTAGCGAAAGCCAATACTCAAAAGTCTGCTATACCGTCAGACCTGGTGAAACGATGTACAAAATCGCAAGGACCATCTTTCGTATGCCCGTCGATACACTAATGGCAGTCAACGGGCTGAGCACCACCACCCTCAGCCCAGGACAGGTGCTGCAAGTGGGCTGGATGAACGTTGAAGGAGCTGCGAGCAAAATCGAGACTCGACCGCTCGACCCACTTCAGCGGGTGAGCCACGGCAACTTCGCGCAATACCTGAGGCAAGGATCGAAAGTGCACAAGCAGCGCCACGTGGCAAGTTGGACGCCAGGGACAGGAGAAGCCAGTGGACAGCTTTTTGCGCTCGTGAATGGAGTCGAACCGGGAACCTACCTCAAGGTGACGAACGCGACCAACCACCGCACGGCCTATGTGCGCGTGATCGGCAGCCCAGCCAACAATACCCGCCAGGCGCAGATCGATATGCAGCTATCGGGCACTGCTGCTCGCGTGCTCGGCGCGACTGAACGAAACTTTTATGTAATCGTGGAGTAGCGATGGCATCCTAAGCGAGCTAAGGCGCGTTGGTATCCTCGTTTAAGTCGAAATTGCGCCCCATGGATTATCAAGAAAATGTGCTTTCCACTATCGGCAACACGCCGCTCATCCGCCTGCGCAAAGTGGTGAGCGAAGTGGATGCACTGGTGCTGGCCAAGGTGGAAACCTTCAATCCGGGCCACAGCATCAAAGACAGAATGGCGCTCAAAATGCTACTCGACGCAGAAGCCGACGGTAGAATTTTACCAGGAGGCACCATCATCGAATGCACCAGCGGCAACACAGGTATGGGTCTCGCCATCGCCGGGGCCGTGAAAGGCTACCGCTGCATCTTTACCACCAGCGATAAGCAAAGCAAAGAGAAAATCGACCTGCTCAAGGCTTTCGGCGCAGAAGTAATCGTCTGTCCCACAAATGTGACTCCTACAGATCCTCGGAGCTATTACTCCGTTGCTAAACGACTCAGCGAAGAAATCCCGAACAGCTGCTGGTTTAATCAATACGACAACCTATCCAATCGGCAGGCGCACTACGAAAGTACCGGACCTGAAATTTGGGATCAAACAGACGGCAAAATCACGCACCTCGTCGTAGGCGTCGGCACTGGCGGCACCATCAGCGGCACGGCCAAATACCTGAAAGAAAAGAATTCATCCATTAAAGTCTGGGGTATCGACACCTATGGCTCCGTGTTTAAAAAGTATAAAGAAACAGGAGAGTTTGATGAAAAAGAAATCTTTCCTTACATCACAGAAGGTATTGGCGAAGATATCTTGCCAAAAAATGTAGACTTCGACTTAATTGATGTATTTGAAAAGGTTACGGATGAGGATGGAGCTATTATGACCCGTCGCATCGCCAGAGAAGAAGGTCTGCTGCAAGGGTACAGCTCTGGATCGGCAGTCGCAGGGTTGGTTCAACTCAAAGAAAACTTTAGCAAAGACGACGTAGTAGTGGTGATTTTCCACGATCACGGCTCGCGCTACGTTGGGAAAGTGTTTAACGATGATTGGATGCGCGAGCGCGGTTGGCTCGACAGTGAAGTACGCGTACAAGACGTGCTGCGCAGCAAAGACGGCAACGAGTTTATTACCGTGACGCCTTCAACTACAGTACGAGAGGCCTTTAAGACAATGAAAGACCGTGAGCTGAGTCAACTTCCGGTTTTCGAAGGTGAAGACATGGTGGGTTCGGTTACGGAGAGTGCTGTTTTGACCTTTATTCTCGACAACCCGCTCAACAACAGCGAGAAGCATGTATCCGAAGTCATGGGAAAACCGTTCCCTATAGTGGAGGCATCCGATCCGCTGTCGAAACTTTCGCGCTACATCAGCAGGGAGGTACCAGCAGTTATTGCGCGTGAGCGCAGTGGGGGTCTCCAGATTTTGACCAATTACGACATCGTTCGCGCCTTATGACGAAGCTCGTCGCCACCCTCCTCTGTTGCTCGCTGGCCCTTGTGGTGCGTGCGCAGGATGCTCACTTCACACAGTTTTACGCTAATCCGCTGCTCGTCAATCCAGCTCTCACGGGCGCGTTTGACGGCCAGTTACGTGCGTCGATGATCTATCGCGACCAGTGGCGAGGTGTCATCGACAATCCTTTTGTGACCACTACAGCGGCACTCGATTTTCGTTTTCCAGTAAATGCTGGCAATCGCACAACTGGTGATGCGGCGGCCGCAGGCATCGTGTTTATGAACGACCGAGTAAAAGTCTATGACTTTAGCCACAACCAAATCATGGCTAATGGGGCCTTTCATAAAATGCTCGATAAACGCACCAATCAAATCTTGAGTGGCGGCATCACGCTAGGTATCGGTCAGCGCAACATCAACTACGCCAACCTTACCTTTCAAGACGAGTTCCAGATCGGCGTAGGAAATAACAGCGGCTACTTTGGTCAGACCAGCGAGTCTTTGCCCACAAACAACATTACCTATACAGATATTGGCTTAGGCATCAACTATTCTTTTGCTCCACGCAACCGCCCTGCTTTCTACCTCGGCGCAGCTGTGCACCATATCACTGAGCCTGACATCAGTTTCTACTCACGCGATGATGAGTCAATTCAAGAAGAGGTGCTCGACCGCAAGTACAGCATTCACCTTGCGAGTGTGCTCCCGCTCAATTCGCGGATGTCGCTCCAGCCGCGGGTGCTGGGACAAATACAGGGAGAGAGTATCGAAGCAGTGCTAGGCACAAATCTCCGCTTTAAGCTCGATGACTTTTCTACCTCCGCCTTCCACGTGGGTACATGGGTGCGCGGCGTGCGCATCATCGATGGTTTTGCTCCAGATGCAGTGGTAGCTTTGGTGGGCTTTGAGTATCACAACGTGCTGCTGGGTACGAGTTATGATATTGGCGTCAGCGACTTTACCGCTGGCAGTAGAGGTCGTGGCGCGCTAGAAGTTTCACTCGCCTACCTCGGCAATTACGACAACGATTCTTTGCTCTGTCCGCAGTTTTAAGCAGGCTTGCCTTTCGCTACTTGTCGCCTCACAATTTCGCGAGTAATCATTGCTAATTCACGACTGGCTTCACCAGTTATACTCGTATTTTCTTGTGCCCGGCGCACGAGGTAAGGCACCACATCGGCTACAGGACCGTAAGGCAGATATTTGCCCACTCGATAACCGGCTGCAGCGAGATTAAACGTGAGGTTGTCACTCATTCCATAGAGTTGGCAGAGCAAGGTGTGAGGGTGGTCACGTGCAATAGCGCGTTTGGCCATGCCCTCGATCATGAGCTGAGCCGAGCGTTGATTGTGACTTGCGTTGACAAATTCTATAGTCTCAATATTATCGAGGCAATAAGCGACAGCTCTATTGAAGTCTTTATCCGTCTCCTCTTTTGTTTGATGGATAGGGCTTAAGTAGCCACGTTCTTTAGCGCGTGCACGCTCTTTATTCATGTACGCTCCACGAACTAGTTTTGCACCCAGCACCACATTTTGGCTACGGCATTTTGCATGCTGGCCTACGAGTGTGAGGTAGCGGTCGTGCCGATATAGTTGGTAGGTATTGACGATAACCGCACGCTCGGTATTAAAGCGTAGCATCGCCGTCATTACAATTTTATCGATGGCTGGCTGCATCCAACTTTCTTCTGCATCAATATAAAGTTGAATGTTATTGTCATTCGCTACCTTGCCGAGGCTCTCCACCCGTTTGAGCAGTGCTTTGTAGCCTTGCTCCTCTTTCGCATCGAGCGGGTGGGTACCACTGAGCGCCACGAGCAGATCGTTGCTAGCCAGACCCGATATTTTTGTCGTTACAATGGGAATAGAATCGTGCTCGGCTGCAAATTCTATTGCGCGTATACACTCGCGCATGGTGAGGTTGTAGGCCTGCTCATTATTCTTTCCTTCGGCGCCATAGTCGAGCAGGCTAAGCACGTTATGTTGGGCTAGTTCGCGAGCAGCGGCTTCGACTTCGAGGAGGGTGCGCCCGCCAACGAATTGACGATAAATTGTAGCGAGCGTAATTTGCTCAGCAAAAGGCAATTTAAATTTCACTGCAAACTCACCCAGCTTACTCCCCCACTCTACTAGTGCGGGATTATTCATGAATTTAAATAGCCGCTGAGTATGCTTAAGTTCGGCGTCCGACTTATGACTAAATGCCACTTGTGTATCATCGAAATCTATGTTGATAGGTGCCAACGCCGGGTCGTTCTGAATTCCTGAACCAGGAGCCTGCACAGGTCCACCACTAGCCTTCATATCTTGTCGTTCCAGATTTGCCAAGCGGCTTCTGCCTGCTCGTGTAACATGTTAATCCCGCCCTGGGTTTGTGCCCCTTGCGCTTTAGCATTGAGTAAAAGTAGCGTCTCCTGCGGATTGTACACCAAATCAATTACCACATGATGCGTTTCGAGCAAGTGGTAGGCCAGGTCCGGGCAGCTTTGCGTGTGGGGGTACATGCCCAGCGGCGAAGTATTGACGATGAGTCGTGGCACTTGGTAGTTTAGGGTTTTGGCGAAAGCATAATCGATAGCCTCAGCGCTGGCGGTTCTACTCACCCTGAAAAAGGGCCAGTCAGCTTGCGCCAAAACATCCCATACCGCCCTGGCAGCTCCACCTGTACCTAATACCAGCGCTTCGTGCTGCTTGATGTGGGGCAGGTGGTGGTAAGGTTCTAACGCTTTCGCAAAACCGATATCATCTGTATTGTAGCCCACGAGCTGTTGGTCGGCAAAGGCTATCGTATTGACCGCACCCACCCGACGTGCGGCAGGGGCAAGAGTGTCGAGATAGGGAATGATTTTCTGTTTGTAAGGCAAAGTCACATTGAGCCCGCAAAGCGTCGGCTCCGACTGGAGTAGGTGTTGAAATTCGCCTAGGTCCTTGAGCTCGAAATTTTTATACACAGCATCATGCCTACCCTCACGTGCAAATTTGTCAGCAAAATAGGCAGCAGAAAAACTGTGTCCGAGCTGTCGCCCCAACAAACCATACGTTTTCACCTGGCGAAGATGAGTTAAGTAAAGGAACAAATCGACACAGCATCGCCTTTCAGTAGATGTCACACCCCCCCAACGATGAGATTAATTACGACCTACCTCTTCAGCCTCCTGCTGCTTGCTTCTTGTGCTAAAAATCCGATAACCGGCAAACGAGAGCTGGCAATAAGCGAGGATAAAGAAATCGAACTCGGCGCCAGCTACGACCCGCAGGTGGTGGCAAGCATGGGCGTATACGAAAATCCCGACCTCAACCAGCTGCTCCAACGAGTTGGAAGTCAAATGGCTAAAGAGTCGCACCGCCCCAACCTCAACTGGACCTTTCGAATCGTGGACTCAGATGTCGTTAATGCCTTTGCCGTACCGGGAGGCTATGTCTACTTCACCCGCGGCATACTAGCCCACTTCAACAACGAAGCTGAATTTGCCGGTGTGCTCGGCCATGAAATCGGTCACGTCACCGCGCGCCACAGTGCCAAGCAGATGCGCAAACAACAGCTGGCTCAAGTAGGCATGGTGGCCGGTGCGCTCGCCTCCAACACCGTGCGCCAAAACTTCGATGCGGTAACTCAAGGCATGCAACTCCTGTTTTTGAAGTATGGCCGCGACGCCGAATCCCAAAGCGATAAACTCGGTGTACAATACAGCAGCCAGCTGGGCTATGACGCCAACTATATGGCAGGCTTTTTCCAAACCATTGATCGCTTGCAACAGCAAAGCGGGCAAGAGGTGCCAGACTTTCTCAGCACCCACCCCGATCCACTCAACCGGGAGGCGCGGGTGAAGCAACTAGCCGATGAGTGGGCGCAAAAGCTGCCTGGCGAACAAGATAAGGTCAACCGTGACGGCTATCTCGCACTCATTGATGGCATGGTGTACGGCGAAGACCCACGGCAGGGCTACACCGAAAATGGGAAGTTTTATCATCCCGAGCTGAAGTTTGTCTTCGATGTACCCTCCGGCTGGAAGCTCCTCAACAGTCCGCAGCAAGTCCAGATGGGTGGGCCAAATGGCGATGCTGCAATAACCTTTACCATTGCGCAAGGCAACTCTCCCGAAGCAGCTGCCCAAGCCTGGTTGCAGCAAAACCAACTGCAAGCTGAGCGCGGAGGTGCTACCACGATTAATGGCAACCAAGCTTACGTGGTGTCAGGTACAGCCGTGACGGGTGCGCAGGGTCAACAACAACAACAGCTAGCTTACACCACGACTTTCATCGACTATGGTGGCAACATGTATCTCTTCAGCGCAGTGACGCTCGCAGCCAGAGCAGCTCAAAATCAACGCGCGCTCGATGAGCCTGCAAGCAGCTTTCGCGCACTCACTGACGCACGCTACCTCAACCGACAGCCAGAGCGACTCGACATCAAAACCGTGCCCAGTAGCCAGACCTTGCAAGCCTTCCTCAGCTCGCAAGGCATACCCTCCACGCGTATGCAAGAGCTGAGCATTCTCAACGGTATGGAGCTCACGGCTGTGCTACCCGCGGGGACTAAAATCAAGGCTGTCGCGAACATGAACTAGACCTCTGTGCGCTGCTCTATTTGCGGCAGATCAACTACCTTGGGTGAGTGGAACGGCTGCTCGACGATCAAGACCTGCTGCGCCAACAGCTTACTGCCATCCAATCCGGTACGCTGGAGGGGGTGTTTACTATCGATCCGCAGGGTGTCATTCTCGGTATAAATGAGCAGGCAGCAAGGTTATTTCAGGTAGAAGTCGATGCCATCGTAGGACAGGAAGCACATGTGCTCATGCCCTCAGCCCAAGCCGCCGAAGAGCGCGCACATCTGGCTAGTTCCGGCATCTCTACCCTCACTTTGATGAGCAATCGCTCGCAGGAAGTGCTTGGCAAGCGATCTGACGGTACAGTCTTTCCGATTCGCCTGTCTGTGCGCGAAATCAGTAATGGCGAACGCACTTATTACCTCTGCCTCGTGCACGACCTCACCAGCTACCGCAAATCGCAGGATCTCGTAATTGAGCTGCACAGGCAGCTACGAGTGCAAAACGAGGAACTCGAGCGGAAGGTGGCCCAACGCACGCTACAATTGCAGCAAAGTGTTGCCGATCTGGCCTTAGCCAACAAGAAGCTGGCACTAGAAATTCGGGAACGAGAAATTATTGCAAAGAATCTGCAAGAGCGTGAAATTCAACTCGAACGTCTACTATCCAAAGAGCGCGAATTGAGCGAATTGAGAAGCCGCTTCGTGAGCATGGCTTCACATGAATTTCGCACCCCGCTCACCACTATGCTTTCGAGCGTAGAAATTATTGAAATGGCTACCCAGCAGCCGCCCGAAATATTGCTCAAACACAGCCGACGTATTCGTGAAGGCATCGGCTACCTGCGTAATGTGCTGGAGGATTTTCTGCAGCTGGGAAAACTCGATGTCCAAGGTACTGATCTGCACATTCAGGACGTCGATCTATCGCGCTTATTTAACGTTATTGTCGAAGAACTTCAACTGATGTGCAAGCCTGGTCAGGATATCGAGCTCACCCTATCACCGCAGCTCGGCAACACGCGCCATAGTGTCAATGGACTTCGCATCGTAGTCACCAACCTCATCGGTAATGCCATCAAGTATTCAACTGATGGTTCTGCTATAGATGTGGTAGTTACTACTGAGGGCAAGCAGCTCCAGGTAAAAGTCTCGGATGAAGGAATGGGTATACCCGAGGCGGCTCTGCCCTATTTGTTCGAGCGCTTCTTTCGGGCTGGCAATGCTGAAACAACTAAGGGTACCGGGCTCGGCTTGCACATCGTGAGTCGCTACGTAGAGGCCATGGGGGGCACAATTGATGTTCTTACCGCAGCAGGTAAAGGCTCAACATTTACCGTAAATATTCCTTATCGTTTAGAGGCAGAAAGCATGAGCAGCAACTAAGTCTAACTCACATGGCTAAGGTACTCGTCATAGAAGATAATACAGAACTGCGGGAAAACGTGGTGGAGATTCTTGCCCTAGCAGGCTATGAAAGTATGGGAGCTTCTAGTGGAAAGATCGGCATCAACATAGCCGTGAGTCAGCAGGTGGATATAATATTATGTGATGTAATGATGCCCGATCTAGATGGCTACGGTGTGTTAAAGATCCTCAGCGAGCGCGATGATACCCGTGGCATACCATTTATATTTCTCACTGCTAAAGGCGAGCAAGAAGATTTGCGGAG
Source organism: Saprospiraceae bacterium (assembly GCA_965213735.1). Classification (GTDB taxonomy): domain Bacteria; phylum Bacteroidota; class Bacteroidia; order Chitinophagales; family Saprospiraceae; genus CALDTK01. Next base: position 927,267 of record CBDCAB010000006.1, on the reverse strand, counting down.
AGGGATGAATTTGGGTGCAGATGATTATGTAACGAAGCCATTTTATAAGGATGAGCTGCTGAGAGTACTCGAGGTTCGCTTACGCAAAAACACTTCACGCAAGGCGCAGGCGAAGCTTCCGTCATTCAGTAATTGGACGGGCTTTCTCAGCGAAGCTGCGCTGCACGCCGCGATGGACACCCTGCTGCAGGAGAGTACCAGTCGTAGCTACCGGCGTGGAGAGGCAGTGTATCGGCAGGGAGAGCAGGTGCGGGATATGTTCTTGCTGCGCCGGGGCTTTGCTAAGCACCAAAACACCACCGATTTCGGCAAAACCCTGATCGTATTTGTTTTTAAGGCAGGCGATTTATTCGGCTATCCAGAGTTGATTGCCAATCGCGCCTATGAGCATGACACCATTGCCCTTACCGATCTTGAAGTAGATTTTATTCCTGCGCATAACGTCCGCGAGCGACTTGCCTCAGATCCTAACATAGCTGACCTGCTGCTTGGCTACCTCGCGTTTGGCTTGTTGGATGCCGACGAGCGCATGATGAACCAAAGTTATTTGAGTGTTCGCAAGCGCTGCGCGAGCACTTTGCTGCGGGCCGAAAAAGTGTTCGGGAAGCACGCGTGGCCTATGAGTCGCGAAGAGCTTAGCCAGTGGGCGGGTACGGCTAAGGAGACCTTCATTCGCAACCTCACTGACTTTCGTGATAGCGGCTTGGTAACCATCACGAACAACCAGATCGAGGTAGTGGATCGGGAGGGTCTGGCAGACATCCCCGGCTAGGTGTGAGTCCCTGGACGTGGATATGACTAGAAATCGCAACCTTCGCGGCTGGTTGCACCTTTTTGTAGGAATACGCGTCGCACCTTCGAGAGGTACACGCACTAAACGAGTAAGCCACTACGACTGCATGAGCGATTCGATGGAGGTCCTGGAAGCCCACGCGGCGTCGGACTATAAATACGGTTGGTCGAGTGACATCGACACCGAGCAACTTCCTCCAGGCTTGGATGAGGATGTGGTGCGATTTATTTCTGCAAAAAAACAAGAGCCGGAGTGGCTACTTAATTACAGACTGGCCGCCTACAAAACCTTTCGTGGACTCATCGAGCCGCAGTGGGTGAATGTGCGCTACAAGAAAGTCGATTTTGACTCCATCAGCTACTGGGCCTCTCCGAAGCAGCAACCTAAGCTTGGCAGTCTCGATGAAGCTGATCCAGAACTCATTGCCACCTTCAACAAGCTAGGCATTCCCCTCGAAGAGCAGATGGTGCTTGCGGGCGTTGCCGTGGATGCCGTCATTGACTCTGTGAGTGTCACCACTACTTACAAAGAAAAACTTGCCGAACTCGGTATTATCTTTTGCAGCTTTTCGGAGGCGGTACGGGAGCACCCAGAGCTGGTGCGTAAGTACATGGGGACAGTGGTGCCTACGACGGATAACTTCTATGCCGCGCTAAATTCAGCTGTATTTTCGGACGGTAGCTTTGTGTACATTCCCAAGGGCGTCCGCTGCCCGATGGAGTTGAGTACCTATTTCCGCATAAATGCTGAGAATACTGGTCAATTTGAACGCACACTTATCATTGCCGATGAAGGAAGTTATGTTAGCTACTTAGAAGGTTGCACCGCTCCCAAACGCGACAACAACCAATTACACGCAGCTATCGTCGAGCTCGTTGCTCATGATAATGCCGAGATAAAGTATTCTACCGTTCAAAATTGGTATCCCGGTGATAAAGATGGCAAAGGAGGCATCTACAACTTTGTGACCAAGCGCGGCCTGTGCGAAGGCAACAATTCTAAAATTAGTTGGACTCAAGTAGAAACAGGTAGCGCCATCACGTGGAAATACCCGAGTTGCATCTTAAAAGGTGATAATTCGGTAGGAGAATTTTACTCCGTGGCTGTAACCAATAATGCACAGCAAGCAGATACCGGAACCAAGATGGTACATATCGGGAAAAATACCCGTTCTACCATCATTTCTAAAGGTATTAGTGCTGGTCGCTCACAGAACACCTACAGAGGCTTGGTCAAGGTATTGGCGAAAGCTGAAAATGCGCGCAACTTCAGCCAGTGCGACTCCTTGCTCATGGGCGATAAATGTGGCGCACACACCTTCCCATATTTAGAAGTAGATAATAAATCTGCTCAGGTAGAACACGAAGCGACGACCTCCAAGATCGGGGAAGATCAGTTGTTTTACCTGAAGCAACGCGGGCTTTCTGAAGAAGATGCCCTCAACACCATCGTGAATGGTTATTGCAAAGATGTTTTTGCCGAACTTCCCATGGAGTTCGCTGCAGAAGCTAAAAAATTGCTTGCCATATCACTCGAAAACTCAGTCGGATAATTTCGCTTCCGGACGCTAATTTTTGCCTACACATGCTATCAATTAAGAATTTACATGCTCGCGTTGAGGAGACACCCATTTTGCGTGGCATCAACCTCGACATTAAGCCAGGTGAAGTCCATGCCCTGATGGGGCCCAATGGCTCTGGTAAGTCGACGCTTGCTAACGTCCTTGCCGGGCGTGAAGAATATGAGGTCACGGAGGGAAGCGTTACCTTTCTTGGCGAAGATTTGCTGGAAATGGAGGTAGATGAGCGCGCACAGGCTGGCGTTTTTATGGCCTTTCAATATCCCATAGAAATACCAGGAGTTACCAATGCAACCTTCTTACGAAGCTCGATGAATGCGATTCGAAAGGCGCGCGGCGAGGAGGAGCTTAATGGTGCTCAAGCGCTCAAGCTTATCCGCGAGAAAATGTCGGCCGTAGAAATGGACACGAGTTTTCTCAAGCGTTCGCTCAATGAAGGTTTTTCAGGCGGCGAAAAAAAGCGCAATGAGATGTTGCAGATGACGCTATTAGAGCCCAAACTCGCTATCTTAGATGAAACGGATTCTGGTCTCGACATCGATGCTCTGCAGGTTGTGGCAAAAGCAGTTAATCGTCTTCGTGGTGAGGCACGAGCTTTTTTGGTAGTAACGCATTACCAACGTTTGCTCGATTACATCGTGCCGGATTACGTGCATGTGCTTTACAACGGGCGTATTGCACGCTCTGGAGATAAATCGCTTGCGCTCGAACTCGAGAAGCGCGGCTACGATTGGATCAAGAACGAGGTGGATGCCGCCGCCGTTTAAACAGCAGAAGCAATGTCTGTAATGTCAGCACCACCTCGTCCTACAAGCTCTGCTAATCCTCGCGCTCCGCTATCCGACAACCGGCGCTGGGTGAAGAGTTTTGCCGCAAGGCCAGACCTGCTGCAGGCTCCTAATCGCCTTGTTGAATTTCGCCAAGAAGCTATCCTGCAGCTGGGCCAGACTCCCTTTCCAACGCGCAGAGATGAAGATTGGCGCTACAGTGATTTTACGCGTTTGCTCACGGCCGATTATGTTCTTACCGATGCGCTATCACCGAATTTTGAGCGAGAAGCGTTCGAGATTCCGGAGCTAGATGCAACGGTGCTCGTGACGGTGGATGGTTGTTTTCGCCCCGAGCTTAGTGATTGCGCAAATGATGTCACGATCGGCAACATCGAGACTTATTTTGAAGAAGAACCTCATGCGTTTTGGCTCGACCGCACATTGAGTGAATTGCATGCGCCCCACGCTAATGCGTTTACCAAGCTCAATGCAGCTTTCGCCAAAACTGGCCTTTACCTCGCCGTCAGCAAAAACCATCGCGCAGCCAAGCCCATTCACATCATCCATCTCGCTAGTCGCCTTTCCTCCCCAAGGATGGCGTGCAGTCAGGTGATGATTATGCTTGCGCAAGGCGCAGAACTATCAGTTACAGAAACCTTTGCTACACTCGGTGAAGGTGAACCTATCTTTCGCAATCACCTCGTGCGGGGTGGCCTCAGCAGTCAGGCGCGGCTCGATTTTCACAGCATTCAGGATGAAAAGGTGGAAGATGCACACCTCTCGAATGCGTCGTTCAATCAGCAGAAGGCCACCCGTCTCGACCATGCTCGCGTCGACTTAGGCGGTATGCAGGTGCGTAACAACCTCGATGTGGAGCACAAAGCTGCTGGACTCGAAACACATCTCGCCGGGCTCTACTTCGCGAGCGGTACGCAGCGCATGGATAATCAAACATTTATCGATCATGCATTTCCGCACGGAGAAAGCAATGAGTTGTATAAAGGCATTGTGATGGATCGGGCGGTAACGAGCTTCAACGGGAAGGTGATGGTGCGACCGAATGCTCAAAAGACGAATGCTTTTCAGCAAAACGATAATCTCGTTGTAGGCAAACGCGCAGTTGCTAATGCCAAACCACAGCTCGAGATATTCGCTGATGATGTCAAGTGCTCGCACGGCGCCACCATCGGTCAGCTTGATGAAGAGCCACTATTTTACTTAATGGCGCGTGGTATTGATCGAGGCACAGGCCTGGGAATGCTTCAACGCGGCTTTTTGCTGGAGGTTTTAGACACGATAAAGCTCCCTGCTGTACGCGACTACGTGGAGCGACTGGTGATGCAAAAATTTCAGGCATAGATGCTGACAGCACCGGCCACGAAATTGGATGTGGAACGGGTACGTCGTGACTTCCCGATTCTGTCGACCCAGATGAACGGTAAGCCGCTGGTGTTTCTCGACTCGGCCGCCAGCAGCCAAAAGCCGCGGCAGGTAATCGAGGCTATCAAGCACTACTACGAGCACGATCACGCCAACGTGCACCGGGGCGTGTATGCCTTATCTCAACGCGCAACCGAGGATTTTGAGCAGGCTCGGGTCACTATGACCAAATACATTAATGCGCCCGACGAGCACGAGGTAATTTGGGTGCGTGGCTGCACGGAAGCGATCAATCTCGTAGCTGCGAGCTACGGGCAGCGCTTCCAAGCGGGCGATGAAATTGTGCTCAGCCAGATGGAGCACCACAGCAACATCGTGCCCTGGCAATTAGTGGCTGAACGCACTGGTGCCGTCATTCGCGTGATACCTGTGACTGATGCGGGCGAGTTAGATATAGCCGCCTACCGCGAGCTGCTCAATGAGCGGACGGTGCTCGTGAGCGTTGTGCATGTCAGCAATTCACTGGGAACCGTCAATCCCATCGCTGATATGGCTCGCTTGGCTCATGAAGTGGGCGCTGTGTTGCTAGCAGATGGAGCCCAGGCTACACCGCACCAGCGCGTAGATGTGCAGGCGCTGGGCTGTGACTTTTATACCTTTAGCGGACACAAAATGTGTGGACCTACGGGGCAAGGAGTGCTTTGGGGCCGGCGTGCGCTGCTCGAAGATATGCCTCCCTATCACGGTGGGGGAGAAATGATCGACAAGGTCAGCTTTGACGGTACAACTTATAATTCTGTCCCCTTCAAGTTTGAGGCGGGAACTCCCAATATTGCTGGTGCAGTTGGCCTTGCGGCAGCGGCAGACTATCTCACGCGTCTCGATTTAGATGCTGTGCACGCCTATGAAGCTGAGCTATTGCATTATGCTACTTCAGAAATGACCTCCATTGAAGGACTACGAGTTATTGGCACTGCTGCCGAGAAGCACAGTGTACTAAGTTTTCTAGTTGAGGGGACTCACCCTTACGACATCGGCACACTACTCGATAAGCAAGGTGTAGCGGTGCGCACCGGACACCATTGCTGTCAGCCTTTGATGGAGCGGTTTGGCATTCCAGGAACTGTACGCGCGAGTTTTGCTTTTTACAATACACGACAAGAGGTGGATGCTTTGGTAGCCGCCACGACTCGTGCTGTAACTATGCTGCGATGACGATAGCGGAGCGTGAGCAGGAGATAGTTGAAGAGTTTGCACTTTTCGATGATTGGATGGACAAGTACGAGCACATTATCGAACTTGGTAAAGATTTGCCGCTTATCGATCCGCAGTATAAAGATGAGGCGCATCTTATTCGCGGCTGCCAGTCGCAGGTGTGGCTACACGCGGAGCCTGAGGATGATCGTCTCCGCTTTACTGCTGATAGTGATGCGGTGATTACGAAGGGCCTCATTAGCCTGGTGGTGAGGGTGCTGGATGATCAACCTGCACGAGCGATTGCGACAGCGGATATAAATTTCGTCAGTAGGATTGGGCTGCATGAGCACCTCTCCCCTACTCGCTCAAATGGTCTGCGCTCTATGTTGAAGCAGATGAAGTTGTACGGCATTGCGCAGACGGCTAAACTAACAAATGATGCCCATGAATAAGGAAGCACTAAAAGCTCGCATTATCGAGCAGATCAAGACTGTATTTGATCCCGAAATTCCAGTGGATATTTACGAATTGGGACTCATTTACGACATTGACATCAGCGATGCCGGAGCCGTGAAGATTACGATGACCCTCACGAGTCCGATGTGTCCGGTAGCGGGTTCGATGCCCCTGGAAGTACAGGAAAAGGTGGCAGCGGTGGAGGGTGTCTCTGACGTTGATTTATCGCTGGTGTATGATCCACCTTGGACGAAGGAGAAGATGAGTGATGAGGCTCGCTTGGAGTTGGATATGTTTTAGTAGCCACGCCTGGACTCGAACCAGGATCAAGCGTTTAGGAAACGCCTATTCTATCCCTTGAACTACGCGGCCAAAACCCCCATCCGCAAATATAGCTGCTTCAATTATTCCACCTCCACCGACATGTACACCGGCTGGTGATCGCTAAACTGAAAATCCTGACGTATACCTCGTGTCTGCACCGCTCGCAGTCCTGGACTGATTAAGAAGTAATCTATCACGGTGACAAAACTAGAATCTCGGATGTAGGGATCAGGCAACTTACGGTTGGTGGGGGTGCGTGCATCGTAAATCCACTTCCAGCCCTCCCTCGGAAAATTTTCCGGCACCGAACCCTGCACGAAGTTGCTGTCAGGATCACTGATGAAGCGATCGTAGCGAAAGGACGGCGGACATAAGTTCCAGTCGCCACCTACTACTACGAGATGACCAGCAGCTTCTTCGGCAAGTAGAAACTCACGCAAATAGCCCAGCTGCGCCTGCTTTAAGCTGCCATCATCGTATGCACTCAAATGCAGATTGACGACCGACAGGGTGCGACCGTCGGCAAGTACAAAGCGCTCTACCAGCAAGCACCGGTCTAACTGGAAAATCCGATCGGGCCAGCCAAATTCGCCGGGCAGTTGGTGCCGCTCCGGAGGCTGTGCAGGTGCATACTTCGAAAATGTAGTAAGTCCGCTGTAGACATCGCCATACACTTCCCACGGTTCGAACACCGGAACAGGTACGCGCTCGTTGATATAATTTGGCGTAAAAGCAGCAACATCATTTGCGCGCACTTCTCGCAATTCGGCAAGCTGGGGCCGGTGGTAGCTCCTTGCACTCAAGCTATCGACTTCCTGCAGCAACACGAATTCCACGCGAAAGGAGCCAAGTTGCTCTTTGATGCCGCGCATATAACGCTCCACATGATCTTCAGGACTGTGTACCATCTTGCCGCGACTCACATAAAAAGCGCCTGCATCGAGAAAGAAATCTGCATCGGCTCCCAAGCCACCGTACCCGATGTTCCAGGTCACGAAATTGAGCAAGCTGTCACGAATCGTATCGGGCGCTGTCGGAGCAGGATAAACTGTCACGTCAGCTATCCCTGTTGGCTGCCAATCAACCGCTGTTCCTCGACTCAGCACGATGAGCACGTAAGCCAACACCACTGCAATCAAAACTCCGAGGATAACTAGTAAGCGCTTCAAGAGGGGCAAGTTAGCTAGTGAATGCCGAGGACGTTGCGCATATCGTGCAGTCCACGGCGCCCGATGATGTACTCCGCCGCCAATACCGCGCCTAGCGCAAAGCCTTCACGCGATTTTGCATGATGGGCTAGGCGCACGTGGTCGACTGGAGAGTCAAACACGATTTCGTGGTCACCAAACACTTCGCCTTCACGCGTAGAAACCACGGCGAGTTCTGCGCCCTGCTCCTCGAGCTGCTCCATATCTACGTGGCGCCAGGCAGTATAGCCGCTGTTGACGGAGGTGATGCCATTAGCCAAAGTGATAGCCGTACCACTCGGCGCGTCTAGCTTGTGAATATGGTGAGTTTCCTCGATGGTGATGCTGTAGCCGTTGTGCTTTGTTAGCAGCTTAGCGAGCAGCTGACTTGCAGCAAAAACGGCATTTACTCCCAGCGACATATTCGTCGCGTGGAGATAGCCCGGAAGGTTTTCCTTGAGCACACGCTGGCGAAGTGGTTCCACCTCCCAGCCGGTCGAGCCGCTCACCACCGGCACACCTGCCTCGAGGGCAAACGTACACAACTGTTCGGCCACGGCGGGTACACTGAACTCCACCGCCACGTCTACACCTTCGAAGCTAAGCTGCGAGAGGTCGGTGCTGCTGTCGATCGTGAGAAGCACATGATGGCCCCGGTCTCGAGCTGTTTTGGCGATAAGCTGCCCCATTTTCCCAAAGCCGAGAAGTGCCAGATTTGCCATGGCGCTAAGCTACCTGATCGAAAGCGCCCTGTGCAGCTTCCCATTCTGCCATGGCGGCATCGAGTTGTTGCTGCGCCTCCCGATGCTTGGCCATCACGCCTTCTGCTTCTGAAGATTGATAAAAATCAGGTGCAGCCATTTGTGCAACGAGCTTCTGTACATGCTGCTCGAGTTGCTCAATGCGCCGCTCGGCATTTTGCACCGCGCGTTGAAGCTGCTTCTTGTCGTCATCACTTACGCTTGCAGCTGGTGCTGGGGCTGGTGCTGTCGATGTGTGGCCGTTGCTCGATATTTCCACTGCGCGCATATCCTCCAGCTGTCGCTTCTCGAGGTATTCCTCCACATCGCCTAGGTGCAACTGCACGCTGCCATCGCGAAATTCTAAAACCTGATCTGTCAGGCCCTCGAGGAAATCGCGGTCGTGACTCACCACTACGAGCGCACCTGCATAATCCTTCACGGCCTCCTTCAGCACATCCTTCGAGCGCATATCGAGGTGGTTGGTCGGCTCGTCGAGCACCAGCACATTGCTTGGTTGCAGCAGCAGCGCCGCCATCGCCAGGCGCGCCCGCTCGCCACCACTGAGCACTTTCACTTTTTTATCATGATCCGGCCCGCTAAACATCATTGTACCAAGGATATTTCGCAGCTGAGTACGCATCTCTGGCGGACTCACCTGTTCGAGCGTTTCGAGGAGCGTTAATTCACCATCCAACCGATCACTCTGATCTTGCGCATAATATCCCAACTCAACATTATATCCCGGAACAACTTCTCCGTTGGTAGGAGGAAGTTCGCCAATTAAGATTTTTGCTAATGTGGTTTTTCCCTGCCCGTTTTGTCCTACAAAAGCAACTCGTTCCCCCCGTCGAAGTTGGAAGTCTACTTTCGTCAAAACCTGTTTATTTCCGTAGGCTTTGCTGATATTGTCTCCTCGCAGGGCTACATCTCCCGCCCGTGGTGGTGGCGGAAAGCGCAACTTCATCACCGTATTATCGACTTCATCGAGTTCGATGCGCTCTACCTTGTCGAGTTTCTTTTGCATCGACTGCGCCATTTTTGTTTTTGTAGCCTTAGCGGCAAAACGTTTAATGGTACGCTCTCGATCTGCAATCATGCGAGCTTGATTTTTAGCACTCGACTCTAGTATTTCTCTACGCTCGGCCCGTCGCTCTTCATAAGCGGAAAAACCACATGGATAATCTTGTAATCGACTTGCTTCTATTTCTACAGTTCTTCGCGTTACGTTATCGAGAAAAGTGCGATCGTGCGATATCGTTATTACTGCACCTTCGTATTGCATCAGCCACTTCTCCAACCACATGATACTTTCGATGTCGAGGTGGTTGGTAGGCTCGTCGAGGAAGAGGTAATCAGGCGAGCCGAGCAGCATCTTCGCCAACTCAGCGCGCATCTGCCAGCCACCAGAGAAGGTGCCGAGTTTGCGATCAAATTCAGCAGGGACGAAGCCTAGTCCGCGCAGCACTTGCTCAATTTTCGCGTCCTGCTGGTCGCCCCCCATGAGGTGAATGCGCTCGTGGAGGGATGACATCCGCTCGATGAGCTTGGCGTAGGCATCACTTTCGTAATCCTCCCGCGTATTGAGCTGGTGTTCTATACTTTTGAGTTCGTCTTCGAATGCCCGCAGGTCATCGAAAGCACTCTCGGCCAGTTCGCGGACGCTTCGTTCTTTAGGTGGATCGAGGTCCTGGTGCAAGTAGCTAACGCGCGCTTCATTTGGAATGGCGACATTGCCTTCCATAGGACTGAGTTCACCTACGATTATCTTGACGAGGGTGGACTTACCGGCGCCATTTTTTCCGACGAGACCGATTTTTTCTCCCGGCTTAATAACAAGACTCACACGGTCGAACAGCACGCGGTCGCCGTACTGCAGGTAAATAGAATTGACTGAAATCATGGGCGCGCAAAGGTACGCTTTTGCGAAAGTATTGGCGGGGCGGATTGATGTCCAGCATACTAAGCGAAGCGGTTCAGCTCCTCCCCCTAAGCCTTCAATAACGTGAAGCCAAAAGTACTGCCCAACTCCTGCCCACTCCGCACATTTACTGTCTGCTCGTGAGCCTCGATGATGTGCTTGACGATACTCAAGCCCAGGCCCGAACCACCCGCCTGCCGACTGCGACTCTTGTCCACCCGGTAAAAGCGCTCAAAAATTCGCGGTAAATGATCCTCCCGAATGCCAATGCCATTATCAGCAACCTCCACCAATACATTCTTATCCATATCATAAAAAGCTACCTTCGTCATGCCGCCCTCGTGGCCGTATTTAATAGAATTATTGACCAGATTGATCAACACCTGACGGATATTTTCCCGATCAGCTAGAACCCGGAAAGATTCACTCGCACCAGCCTTAAAGGCAAGGCGGATCTTCGCACGCTGGGCCTTTAAATGTAACTCTTCAAAAACTTCTCTTACTAGCTCCTTAATATCAAATTTTTGTATATCCAGAAATTCCTTACCGTTTTCCAGCCTACTTATACTCTCCAAATCCTCTACAATCGTATTAAGTCGCTCTACGTTTTTAGCTGCCTTTTCAATATAGCTCGCACGCACCCGATCATCGTCAATGGCGCCATCGAGCAGCGTCTCCAAGTAGCCTTGCACATTGAAGATCGGTGTCTTCAGCTCGTGTGAAATGTCTCCGAGAAAGCGCTGCCTGTACTCATCAAACTGCCGAAGCTGCGCAATCTGGCGATTCTGCTCTTGCATCCACGTCGAGACGTCTGTCTCCACCTGATCAATAATATCCTCTCGCACATTCACAGCCTTTTGCTTCTCCTCGGGTGTAAGTTTGTGCTGGTGGATCGTTTTATACACCAACTTAATCTTGCGGTAAATATAACGGCGTAAGTAGCTCAGGAATACAAGATAAGCAACCAAAATTGTAGCTAAACTTACACCAGTCGCCACCCACCAATTCGTATAACCAAGTGCAGACACCAGCGCCAGAATTACAAACACACACAATCCACTTAGTCCAGCTGCATACAACGCGATAAGCTGCGGCGTAGGGTTTTTTGTACTAGGCCGCGCCTCTGGTCGTATGGAAGTAAGGGACACGCGTCAGAATTCAAATTTGTAGCCAATACCTTTGACCGTGCGAATGTAAGTATCCCCAATTTTCTCCCGCAGCTTTCTGATGTGTACATCTATGGTGCGATTGCCTACAATGACGTCGTGGCCCCAGACCTTGCGGTAAATTTCATCACGCGAAAATACCTTTCCAGGCTTACTCACCAGCAAATTTAGCAGTTCGAACTCCTTGCGAGGAAGATCTACGCGTTCGCCATCTTTTTCTATCGTCATCCCTTCGAGGTCAATGCGCAAATCATCAGTTTCAATGATATTTCCGCCTTCAGCGTCAACAGAGCCTTTGCGCCGCAGCATAGCTTTGATGCGTGCCACGAGTACGCGCGGCTTTATGGGCTTGCTGATGTAGTCGTCGCCGCCTTGCTCAAGCGCCGCGATATGCGAGTAATCCTCTTGCCGGGCGGTTAAAAATGTGATGATCGTGTCATTGAATTGATCGTCTGCCCGCAGTCGCCGGCAAACCTCCACCCCATCCATCTCCGGCATCATGATGTCGAGAATTATCAGGTCGGGCTGCGTCTTGCGCGCCGTCTCCAGGCCTGCAGCGCCATTGTTAGCCAGATGTACTTCGTAGCCCTCTTTCTCCAGATTGTACTGGAGAAACTCCAGAATATCCGGTTCATCATCAACGATCAGAATCTTTGTATTGGCCATGTGAAATTAGTCCAAACGGAAGTTTAGCGTGGGGGCAAGGTAAACGCGGACCTAACCCGCAACTTTAAGCCTGCGTTAATCCTGTGGTAGTACACGTGAGATATCTTGACGTGCTTGTTCGAGTCTAGCCACAACTGAGTCTGTAGCTGCCTGCCACAACACCGGATTGTCGCTAAAGCGCTGGCGCATCGCATCGAGCTGCTGCTGATCATAGCCATACTTGTCGTAAAGCTCGATATAATAGCGCTCAGCAAGCGTGTCCCGCTGAATGCCGGTAAAATCTTGCAGTGCCCCTTCAATGAGAAATACTTGCGTCAAAACATCAAGCTCTTCATTCGTGATCTCGACCTCATCCGCCGGAGTTGCCTCCCCACAGGCCAGCGTAGCCACCAGCACCAGCACACCCGCAAGTCTATGCATAGGCTTTTAGTACCTCCTTTGGTAACCACAATTCACGTAAAGCTGCTGTTTTCGGCGTGAAATCCTTCCAGGAGTTCACTCGTGCTTCAATGTAGCCGATGCCACAGGTTGGCACATTCGAAATGTAGTTTTCACTAAACTGAGCGACTGCACTCGTCAAGGAAGGATTATGAGAGAAAATGGCAGCAATGTCATGCTGATCCGGCAGGCTACACGCAGCTGAAAGGATTTCTTGAGTAAAGGCCTCATACAGTGCTTCATCCGTGGCGATGTCATTTTCAGCTATTCCAAGTTCATCGGCAAAAAGTCGCGCAGTCGAATAAGCCCGATTTGCTGGACTTGAAAGGAAGTGGGTCGGCACCACCTTTTGCGCGGCTAAAAATTTTGCCATGCGGGGCGCATCGTGTTTGCCACGCTTGTTGAGTGGCCGATCATAGTCACGGAGGCTGTCGTCGCTCCAGTCACTCTTGGCGTGTCTAACGAGGAGTAGTCGCTTCATAGGTGTAAGTTTACCGTTTGGACCATTAACACACGAAACTTTTAAGCGCTTGTATGCCACCTGGCCGGAGCCCAATTTACAAACGTCCGCTTGCGCGTGTAAGTCTCGATGAGGCCCTGGATGCCATGCCCGAAGATGCGATCGAGCGCGGGCAGACACTGCGCGATATGCCTGCTTTTCGAGTCGAAGGCAAAAGTGCTGGTCTGTGGGTGGCTACTGGCGTTGGCGCCGAAACGGAGGTGCAACTCAACGGTCGCAAGCTCAAAGATTATCGCTGTGATTGCGCCGAATTTCAGCGAAAAGAAACTTGTCAACATTTTGCTGCTCTGCTTGCCGTGGTCCACCTGCGCAAGGCCCCGCGCGTTGCCAAAAAGTCACCGGCTCGCAGGCAAATCATCTCTACTAAGCGCCTCATCGATTCACTTGATGAGTCTCAGCTGAGAGATTTCGTTACAGCTTACGCCAAAACCCATAAAGATTTTGCCCTCGATCTGAAATTGCGGTTTGCGCAAGAACTTCCCATTGCCAAACGCTTTGAGCAGGTCGTAAAAAACCTGCTGCGTCGCACGGGAGCTGATTTTAGCAGCAAGCAGGCCAAACGCATTAATGAAGCGCTTGCACAGTTTTCGCGACAGCGGGAAGAATGGCTAGCTAACAAAGCCTACCTCGATATCTTCGAGCTAAACACTACCCTGGTGCCGAAACTAGTCGTGCTTATCGGCAAATCAGAGCGCATAAATGTTGATCTGCCCGAATACATCACTACTTGCATCATCGAACTCGAACAGGTGGTGGCACGAAATCCACCCCCAGTCATTGTTGAACGGATCGAGGCTTGGCTCAATAAAGAACTCGAACGTGGCGCCTACTTCCGCAATGAAGTCGATCTGCCATTGTACAAACTTATGAGCACCATCGGCAGCAGCGCGCAGGAAGTAGAAGAGCTCATCAAACGCATGGTGGATACCTATGGCTCATCCACCAGCCGCATCGGCGCCCTCATGCAATTGTACTACCGCACCGAGCGCAACGATGATGCTGAACGCCTGCTGATCGAACACCTCGATCAGCCCGAGCTGGTGCAGGCAGCTTTACAAGAAGAATTGCTCAAACAAAATTATCGGCGCGCCGCCAAACTCGCGGAAGCTGCCCTTAAGCAACAATCAGGAGCAGATGATCGCCTCTTGCTGCAGCGCTTCCTCATCGGACTCGCTCTTCCCGCGGGCCAGCCAGCGCTACTCATCGAACATGCACCAGCACTCGTGAAGGCCACGGGCAGCCTCAGCGAATTGCTGCATATCACTGAACAGCACGACGCTGATGTCGAACAGCAAACACTACAGAATATACTCGACAAGCTGCCTTCACTAGATGTACGTTCCGATCAGCGCGATCTACTGCATATCGACCTGCTCATTCGGCTCGACTATATCAACGAGGCGGAAGACCTCCTGTACCGCGCTAGCAGTGACACCTTAATTGCCACCTACCTGCCCAAACTCGTTGGAAAACTCAGCACAGAAGATTTAGGCTTGCTGCTCGAGACTAAAGTTCGCGAACATTTGCAAGATAGGTTTGGCAAAGCACCAGCTGAATGGGTAGCCAACTTACTCGATGAAGTCGCGCGGCGCTCGCGCACCGACCTCACAACCACCCTCGTTGCGAGGCTGCGGCAAGAGTACAAGCAGCGCCCCGCACTCATTGATGCCCTCGACGCTGCACTGCTATGATAGTAGAGTTATGGGCCCTGGGACAGACGAAGGATAAGTGGTTACAGGAGGGGATGGAGGTTTATCTCAAGCGGCTACCTCACTTAGCGACGTTTGACTACGTAGAGTTAGCTGGACCCAAACTACCTAAACGACCTACACCCACTCAGACGACTGCGGCAGAGGCAGAGTACCTGCTGACCAAGTTAAAAGACAGCGACAGACTATACCTGTTTGATGAGCAGGGAAAAAGCTATAACAGTCGAGCATTTGCAGATTTTCTGGAACAAGTGCAGCTGCGCGGTGGCTCGCGAATCGTGCTGCTAATTGGTGGCGCTTTTGGTTTTGGCGAAAGCATATATCGACGTGCACACGGAAGTATTCGACTCAGCAACATGACCTTTTCCCATCAGTTGATTCGCATTATGGCGCTCGAACAACTTTACCGCGGATACAGCATCTTGCGCGGCCTACCCTACCACAACGATTAGCTCATGAGCCCCTTTTTTGTCACCTACTCCATAATTGCTGTTAGCTGCATTGCTAGCTATTTAGCTTTTCAGGATCATGCGCTGTTTGAAAAGCTCAAGCACAGCCCTTATCGAGAGCATCATCACGGCGAATGGTGGCGGCTGCTTACGAGCGGATTTATTCATGGCGGCTGGCTCCACCTGGGCATCAACATGTTTGTCTTCTACAGCTTTGGCAGGTTTACCGAGGCTGCACTCACAGGCTATATGCCACAATTTGCGAGCTATAGTTTCGAGGGCATAACGGGGCATCTCGTTTACCTTATTCTCTACTTGCTGACCATTGTTATTGCTAATCTCTACACGCTGATCCAGCACAAGGACAATCCCAACTATGGAGCTATCGGGGCGAGTGGTGCGGTGAGTGGTGCGCTGTTTTGCTTTGTGCTGTTCTTGCCCTGGGATCAGATTCTGCTGTATGGCATCATACCTATTCCTGCAATTGTGGCGGCAATAGCTTTTTTGTTGTACAGCCAGTACGCTGCGAAAAAAGGAACAGACAATATCGACCACTCCGCGCACTTTTACGGAGCTCTCGCTATGCCCGCGATGTTGCTACTGCTGCGGCCGAGTCTGGTCGCTCACTTCATTGAGGCCGTCACTACTCTACCTTATTAAAAGGAGAGGTAGTGACGGCTTCAAAACATCCTGACGTGCGCGCTAAATGGCCCCTTTAGGATCGTCTAAGAAGGGATAGCGGTAGTTGCGCGGGGGGTTGAGGTTTTCTTTGATGAGTCGAGGCGACAGCCAGCGATACAGGTTGAGGACTGAGCCTGCTTTATCGTTTGTACCGCTTGCACGTGCTCCGCCAAAGGGCTGCTGCCCTACCACAGCTCCTGTGGGCTTGTCATTGATGTAGAAGTTGCCCGCTGCATTTTCAAGGGCAGCAGCGGCTTCTTCGACGGCGTAGCGATCATTGGCAAAGACCGCACCCGTAAGGGCGTAGGGCGAAGTCTCGTCAACGAGTTGCAGTGCATCGAGCCAATCCGCATCTTGATACACATATATAGTAAGGACTGGACCGAAGATTTCCTCCTCCATACTTTCTGCGTGTGGATCGGTGGTGAGAATTACGGTTGGCTCGATGAAGTAGCCTTTCGACTTATCCGTGTTGCCGCCTGCAATTATGGTGCAGGCTTGATTTGCCTTTGCTCGCTGAATGTATCCATCGATTCGGTCGAAAGCACGTTCATCGATGACAGCACCGAGAAAGTTGGAGAAGTCTTCCGGGCTTCCCATGTTGAGGGTGCTGATGTCTTCGAGCAGTCGTTGTTTAATGTCGGGCCATAAGCTAGCCGGCATATAAGCACGTGATGCAGCTGAACATTTCTGACCTTGGAATTCGAAGGCGCCCCGTAAGAGGGCCACTGCCACCTGTTCGGGATCTGCGCTGCTGTGGGCGATAACAAAATCTTTACCACCTGTTTCGCCTACAATTCGAGGATAAGTTTTGTAGGAGCTGATATTGGCGCCAATATGCGACCAGAGGGTTTGAAAGACTTTGGTGCTGCCGGTAAAGTGGAGTCCAGCAAAGTCAGGATGCTGAAAGACAACTTCGCCCGCCTCAGGTCCGTCGGTAAACACCAGATTTATGACACCAGGGGGCAAGCCTGCTTCTTCGAAGATGTCCATGATGACTTTAGCGGAGTATATCTGAGTTTCTGCAGGTTTCCAGACTACGACGTTGCCGAGCATGGCGGGTGCTGCACAAAGGTTGCCGGCAATACTGGTGAAGTTGAAAGGAGTTATAGCGAACACGAAGCCTTCGAGCGGACGGTAAGTGAGTCGATTCCAGATGCCAGGGGGTGAAAGCGGTTGTTGCTCGTAAATCTCCTGCATGTAGACGGCGTTAAAACGCAGAAAGTCACAGAATTCAGCGACGGCATCTATTTCGGCCTGGTGGGCAGTTTTGGATTGGCCCAGCATGGTCGCAGCATTCATGGTTGCGCGATAGGGACCACTTAGTAAGTCAGCAGCACGCAAGAATATGCTAGCACGATGTTCCCAGCTTGTAGCTGCCCAGCGCTCACGAGCGGTGAGGGCGGCATCAATTGCTTGTTTTACGTGATCTTTGGTACCCCGTGCAAAATATCCGAGCACCCGCTGGTGATCGTGTGGAGAGCTAATGTTGACGCGTTGAGTGCCCTCGACATCTTGGCCGTTTATACGCTGATGAATGACAGTCTTGCGCGACTTCATCCTTTCGAGCTCGAGCCGTAAGGCTAGTGTTTCTGGGTCTCCCGGAGCATAAGGGGTAATTGGCTCGTTGTAAGCTGGCGGAACTTCGAAGATTGCTTTTGACATGTTAGCTGCTTGGTTTGGGCGGCGAATGTAAGAAGCGCATGCAGCTCCAGAGCAATCGTGGAGCAACTGTTTGGAGCATAAGGTTAGCAGGTGGTAGTCAACCTTATGGGTGGGTAATAACGTTTAGGAAAATCGAACGCAAGTTTATTTTGCACACTATACCAGTTGGTATGGGTTTGATTTATAGATTTGCGGCCACACAACCTTTTCACCTTCCAAATCCAAATGGCGATCGCCAATGAGTTTAACTGATCAAGTCCGAGAAATCGACTCCAAAGTTGCCAAAGGGCAATTAGTCGATGTCGCAAACGAACACTACGACAAGAGCGTAGAAGCCCACGTACAAAATTTCGCCTATCTGAAAGGCAAATCAGCCGCTAAAAGCATCGAACGCTTTGCGGATATGGTTGGCTCCTCAGGCAAGGTCGAAGTTTTGGCCACACGAACCATAGAAGATGACAACTCAAGCGTGTCACTCTATTCAATCGAAGGCTCCGGCGAATCCGATACACGCGTACGCCTACTCCTATTGGTGGCACGCAAATTTTCCGATAAAGGGAAAATTGTTGAAGAAGAATACCTTCCGGTACGCAGCACCGCTGACGCCCAAACCTACTTCCCCGAAACACGCCTACCCATCAAGCAAGTTCAGCCCCGACTGAGCTTTATTACCCCTACCCGCAAACGTCGCGGAAAAGGTGGTGGGCGTCCACGTAAAGCACCAAAGGATACTGATCTGCACCGCATACCAACCATCGGTAAGACAGTTCTAGATGCACTCAATAAGGCCGGTATTACCACCTTCGAAATGCTCTCTACTGCCGCCGATGAGGTGCTCGAATCAGTAAAATCTGTGAGCGGACGTCGCTTCGTCAACTTCGACACTTCCTACTGGCGCGAAGCAGCCGGTCACGCTTTTAGAGGTGAGTGGGATAAAATGCCCGATCCACCAAAAGCATCGAAGAAGAGCAGCAAAAAGAATGCTCAAGTCGACTTTAGTCAAGTGGAAGCCAATGACCTATCCAAGCTTCCTAAAGTTGGGCCCAACATGCTGCAGGCCATGCACTCCGAAGGCATCCATACCTTCGCAGACTTGTCCAAAGCATCAGAGGAAAAACTCGCTCGCCTAAAAGAAAAAGGTGGACGTCCATTCGTCAACTTCGACATGAGCTACTTCCCCAAAGCAGCTCAACGCGTCGTAGCCGGTGACAAGAACATTCCCGCTCCGCCTAAGCCGTCAGGTAAAAGCGCTGGCAAAGGCCTCGCTGGTCGCAAAGCGCGTGATATCAACCCAAACGACCTGCACATTCTGCCCGGTGTAGGTGCGCAACTCGTCAAGGCGTTGCACGATCGGGGTATCAACACCTTCTCCGATCTCGCCGAGGCCGATAGAAGTGTACTTGCCGAAGCTCGCAGCGAAACCAAAGGCAAGTACAAGAACATTGATCTCAAGTTCCTCCAGCGCCAAGCGAAGCACGCCGCCGCCGAGAAGTACGGCAAGATCAAGCGAAATGTTAAAATCGAGAAGTCAGCTAAATCTGCGACCGCAAACGCAGAAGAGCGCCACCAGGCTCGCCTAGCCAACGCTAAGAAGCAGGACCTCGAAGTGCTGCCAGGTATTGGCGCAAGCGTCAAAGAAGCGATGAATAATGCTGGCATCGGCACCTTCGCTCAACTCGCTGCAGCCAAACCCGAGAAACTGCGTGAAATCGCTAACAACGCTGGCAAGCGCTTCGCACGCTTTGATGTCAACTTCTGGAAGCAAGTAGCTGCACATGCTCAGGCAGGTGAGTTCGACAAGATTCCAGTCAAGCCACCAACCGCTGCCAAGCCTAAACCATCAGGTAAAAAGCGCGGAGGCCAGCGTGGACCACGTCAAGCACGACCACCACGTCAGCCACGCGATCAGCGCGATCTAGGTGCACTACCCACCATCGGAGCCACCATCATCAATGCCTTGCGCGAGCGGAACATCAATACGTTCGCTCAACTCTCAAGTGCTAGTGATGCCAAGCTCGAAGAAGTACGTGCCGCTTCAGGTCCTAAGTACAAGACCTTCCCCGTTAGCTTCTGGAGAGAAGCCGCCAACGTAGCCAAAGAAGGCAGCCTCGACTATCCACCCGTACCACGCAAGGAGAAGAAAGCCTCCGGCGGGCGCCGCGGTCGTGCACCACGAGAAATACCTCCAACCGAACTAACTGCTCTGCCAAATGTCGGCTCCTCGCTGGCCAGCGCCCTGCGCGAATCAGGCATCAACAACTGGCAAGACATCGTCGATGCCGAGCCGTGGAAGCTCATGAAAGCTGCACACGATGCAGGCAAACGCTTCCGCAAAATGAATCCTGAAGTGCTCCGCAAGTCAGCACAGGATGCCATCAACGGGAAGTTTCCTAAGCCAAAAAAGCGCGGTAAGCGCAAGTCGCAACTCCCACCAGGTGCCGACAAGCTTACCGAACTCGACGGCATCGGTGCCAAGGTTCAAGAGAAGCTCTTCGAGCGGAAAATCATGACCTACGACGATCTGGCGAAGGCCAACATTAACGTACTCGAAGAAGTCCGCGACAGCGTCGGCAAGCGAGTCGCCAAAGCCAACGTGCGGGATTGGAAGTCAATGGCCAAACTCGCCACAGAAGGCAGGTGGAGCGAAATTAACCCCTCGAAGTACGAAGACTCGAGCCCCACCTCCAATAAGGGCAAGAGACCTAAGGCTCCGAAAGGTGGCGATGACCTCACCAAAATCAAAGGCATTGGCCCCCAGGCTCAGATGATGTTCCACACCAGGGGCATTAAGACCTACCAGGACTTGGTCAATATGCGTGATGATGCACTTATGTCGCTGCTCGAAGAGAGTGGTGCACGTGTCAATCCCGAGGATTTTGAGCAGGTACGCACAGCAGCCGCACAGCAACTCAGTAAGAGTAGCAAAGGCAAGGGCAAGGGCAAATCCAAGAAGAGCAAGGTCTGATCCTCGCTCGGCAACTACTAAGGGTCGCATCCTCTCCAGGGTGCGGCCCATTTTTATTTTTTAAACTTTAATTACAGCAGGTAAGAAACTCGACGCATCTCCTCCACCCTTGATGATCTCCCGCACTATCGTACTCGATATGTGCGAATACGCAGGCTGAGATATAAGAAATACCGTCTCCAGGCCATCACCTACAATTTGATTGAGCTGACTGATCGTCTTCTCGTAATCGAAGTCACTCGCGTTGCGTAGCCCTCGCAGCAAATATTTTGCGCCAATGCGTTGGCAATAATGTGCAGTTAGTTTCTCAAACTGGTCGGCGCGCACTTTCGGCTCATCTGCAAAGCATTGGCTGATCCAACTAAGGCGAGTATCGACATTGAAGAGGGCACTTTTCTGCGAATTGACGCCGATCGCCACCACGATCTCATCGAATAGCGGCAGCGCCCGACGCACGAGGTCAACATGTCCAGTCGTGATCGGATCGAAGCTTCCAGGAAAAACAGCAATTTTCATAACAGCAGAGCTTTTCAGCGCGCTGCTAAGGTGAGTCTTTCTTGCTCTTCGCGTAGAAGTTGTCGAAAAACCGTTTCCTGCTCCGCTCGCCACCATCGTCCATAAAGCTGAACACCTGCTGGTGGTAATACCGATTACCTTGCAAGTAGGCGTGATTGCGCACCACCGTCGGCCGCTCCTCCCCGTAGTCGATTCGAAAAATATAACCAGTAGTGGGCTTGTCGATTGGTTCGCTAAACTTAATTTCTCCTCCTACTGATTCGGCGGCCGCCAGCATGGAGTTCTGAAAAAAGTCTTCCCGACGCGCTGCACTATCAACTGGAAATGCACCCTCTGGATAGTCAATTACGGTGAGCATGTACAAGCGATTGCCCGACACTGCCTCATCGTCTTGCACGTAGTAAGTCGTAAAAGGCATCAGCCCCAGCGCCGTATTAATGGTGTCGCTCACCTGCAAAATCACACCTGGAAAATACGCGACGGCTTTCTTGTCGTTGTCGAGGCGAAGCGGCAGCCACTCAACCTGCCCCTCGAGCGGAAGAGACAGCGCTACAGCTGCAACAATGCCGAGCATCAGTTTCATCATCTTGGCTTAGCAACGCGCTGTTGCCACATTCCGCACCTGCGCCCTTGCCCCAAGGCACTACTTTGCGCGCTTAATTGCAAGAAATGGACAGCAAGAACTTCATTGAAGAGATAATTGAGCAAGATTTGGCAGATGGCCGCTTCGAAGGCGTGCATATGCGCTTTCCACCCGAGCCAAATGGCTACCTCCACCTTGGTCATGCATTCTCCATCTGTTTGCAGTTTACCACCGCGGCCAAGTACGGTGGCTTGACCAACCTGCGCTTCGATGATACCAATCCACTGGTGGAGGAGACGGAATATGTCGATGCCATCCGTGAAGATGTCGCCTGGCTAGGCTTCAGCTGGGATGATCGCGAGTTTTATGCTTCGGATTACTTCGAGCAGTTGTACGCTTTCGCAAAACAGCTCATCGAGCAGGAGGATGCGTATGTAGATGATCAAACTCCCGATCAAATTGCTGAGCAGAAAGGCACACCCACGCAAGCGGGTACGAATAGCCCCTTTCGCAACCGAAGTGTCGCAGAAAATCTAGACTTATTCGAGCGAATGAAGGCGGGCGAGTTTCCTGATGGTACGCGTGTGCTGCGGGCGAAAGTGGATATGGCAAGTCCAAATATGTTGATGCGAGATCCGGTGATTTACCGCATCAAACACGCCAGCCACCATCGTACGCAAGATGAGTGGTGCATCTATCCGATGTATGATTTTGCCCACGGTCAGAGCGATTCTATCGAGCGTATCACCCACTCAGTGTGCACTCTCGAATTTGAGAACCACCGGCCACTTTACAACTGGTTCATCGAGAAGCTCGGCATCTTCCCGAGTCGGCAAATCGAATTCGCTCGGCTCAATTTTAGCTATACTGTCATGGGCAAACGGAAGATGATCCAGATGGTGCGCGAAGGTGATGTGACTGGATGGGACGATCCTCGCATGCCAACGATTTCGGGCGCGCGACGTCGAGGTTATCCCGCTGCGGCTATCCGCGACTTTTGCGAGCGTGTGGGAGTAGCCAAGCGCGACAAGCTCATCGACCTAAGTCTGCTGGAGTTCTTTGTTCGTCAGCACCTTAACGCTTCCGCAAAACGGATGATGGCCGTCCTCGAGCCCATTCGACTAACGATAGAAAATTATCCAGCCGATAAAACCGAGCAACTGCCAACCGAAAATAATCCTGAAGATGATGCAGCCGGTACGCGCGAGCTGAGTTTTGGCCGTCACCTCTTTATCGAGCGTGAGGATTTCCGTGAGGAGGCCAACCGGAAATTTTTCCGCCTCAAACTCGGCGGAATGGTACGCCTCAAGAGCGCCTACATCATCCAAGCCACCGACGTGGTTAAGGATGATCAAGGCAATATCATCGAAGTCAAGGCGAAGTATTTTCCAGAGTCGCAAAGTGGCTCCGACGACAGTGGCCTCTCTGTGAAGGGAACAATTCACTGGCTTCACGAAGCAACAGCCGTGCCCGCCGAAGTCAGGCTGTATGATCGACTGTTTACGGATGAGACGCCAGATGCCCACGAAGGGCAAGATTTCCGCTCGTTTCTCAACCCAGACTCGATGAGTATCATCTCAAATGCGCTCATCGAACCGGCAGCTGCTGTTTTGCCGAAAGGCGAAGTCGTACAATTCATACGTAAAGGCTACTTCGCCGTAGATCGCGACTCCACTGCCGACAAACCAATCTTCAATCGCACCGTCACCCTCAAAGACAATTACGCCAAGCGAGGCTAAACCACAGAAGCAACTACCTTCCCGCCGTGTCGCAGCAGCGCCTCATCCTCGGTCCGGTCAAGTTTGAGCTTACCCTCGAACGCATTGCACGTCACCTGCACGAACAGTACGACGACTTCGACAACACCGCCATCGTTGGCATCCAGCCCCGAGGCAGCTATTTTGCCGAAAGGCTCCACGAAAGGCTACTAGCGCACTGCCCCACCCTGCCCCTCGGCAAGATGGACATCACCTTCTTTCGTGACGACTTCCGCACTAGCGTGCGCCCGCTCCAGCCCGACCCGATGGAGATGGCCTTCAACACCGATGGGAAGAGAATCATCCTCGTCGATGATGTGCTCTATACCGGTCGCACGATTGCCGCCGCACTCAATGCCCTGCAAAGTTTTGGGCGACCCTCTCAAGTAGAACTTGCCGTAATGGTGGAGCGGCGGTTTCAGCGGCACCTGCCCATTGCTGCCGACTACCTTGGCCACACCATCGATGCCCTCACCGAAGCCTACGTTAAGGTGCGCTGGCAAGCCACTGATGGACGCGACGAGGTGATGCTGTACCCCCATAAAGCTGCTGCCAAGTCTTGAATGAAGCCACTGAGTCGCCGCTCCGCCTGAGCACCCGGCACCTGCTGGGCATCGAAGACCTCACGCCTGAGGATATTCAGCTCATCTTCACCACCGCCGATGGCTTTAGTAAGCAATTGCAAGGTCGCATCCGGAAAGTGCCCACACTTCGCGACACGACAGTAGCGAATATCTTTTTCGAAAATTCCACCCGCACCCGCATCAGTTTTGAGCTGGCTGAAAAGCGTTTGAGTGCAGATATCGTCAACTTCAGTGCCTCGAGTTCGAGTGTGACAAAAGGCGAAACCCTGCTCGATACAGTTCAGAATATTCTCGCCATGAAAGTCGACATGGTGGTGATGCGCCACCCTGCTCCTGGCGCACATCATTTTCTGGCCCAACACATCGATGCCCGTATCATCAACGCCGGCGATGGTACGCACGAGCACCCCACCCAGGCCCTGCTCGACGCCTTTAGTATGCGGGCGCGCCTCGGCAATCTCGCCGGTAAAAAAGTGGTGATTATAGGCGACATTCAGCACAGTCGGGTGGCGCTTAGCAACATCTTCTGTCTGCAAAAGCTGGGTGTAGAAGTAGCAGTTTGCGGTCCACCAACGCTCATCCCAAAGCACCTACCCGAACTTGGTGTACGCGTGTTTGCGCATCTCGATGAGGCCCTCGCCTGGTGTGATATTGCCAATGTGTTGCGCATCCAGCTCGAGCGACAGGACATTAAGTATTTTCCCAGCCTACGCGAGTACCGCATGTTGTATGGCGTTACCCACGAGCGCCTGCGCCACGCCGCCGATGATATTGTGATCATGCACCCCGGACCCATCAACCGCGGTGTAGAAATTAGCAGTGCAGTGGCAGATGATCCTGAACGCTCCATCATCCTCAACCAGGTTGAAAATGGCGTCGCGATACGTATGGCCGTACTCTATCTGCTTGGTGCTTCTTTAGGTCAGTAGCAGCTCTGCACCTATACTGTTACAAGGCACGTACAAAGGTTAAGGAATTGACTCAAGTACGAATGTTTGCGGAATGTGAGTACATTATTCCACGAATTGTTCATTCTGACCCCCAAAATGTCTCCATGGTTCGCGGTCTGCTGTGTTTTATCCTCCTCACGCTCTCGCAAATGGCTGATGCTCAGTGCAGCAAACGCCTGGAAGAAAATGTGCGACTGCCTGACGGTCAGCGAGTTATAACTGAGTCGCAAACGCTCGTCGTTCGCGGGGGCTATTCCTACAGCCTCTCCCTGTGTGCTTCGCACGATGGTGTTCAAGGCACCTTGATCAGTCGAGGCGGAGAGAAGCCTAACAAGGATGATGAACTGATTTTCTTCGCTAAGAGTGGAGGGCCTCCAAAAAGTTTCCGCTTTGTTGAAGCCGTGAAGACTGGTGTATCCACAGGGGTACCTGAATTTACAAATGTGCTTCAGCTAGATTTTCAGACGGCAACGTGGCTTGCCAATACAGACATCGCTACGGTGGTGTTGAAAAATAATATCGTAGCGCAAGGAAGAAGATTCACACTTCCGGCTAGTCGACAAGCTGAGTTTCGACAGTTGGCGCAGTGCTTTGTAGATGCTGTTGATCCTGCTCTGATTCCAGACATCGCTGCTGTCGCCATCGCCATTCCAGCTGTAGGTCGGCCGCGCGCTGAGGATATTAATCGCAGTAGCAGCCTTTCGGCAAAACCAGGTGCGGGGAGCCTAGACGAACGTGATCGTGCCGAGCAAGAAGCAGCGAAAGCAGAAGTAACTGATTTGCGCGCAGAACTAGCGGCACTGAAGAAACAACTGCTGGAAGAGATCGCGCTAGAAAAAGCGAAGGCAGATCGAGCAAAAGCCAATCTCGCCGACGATTTATCTGCCAGTCGAGAAGCCGCTGCACTCCAGCAACAGGCCATTGCAGCCCAGGTGGTCGA
Organism: Saprospiraceae bacterium; assembly: GCA_965213735.1. Lineage (GTDB taxonomy): Bacteria > Bacteroidota > Bacteroidia > Chitinophagales > Saprospiraceae > CALDTK01. The sequence continues at coordinate 901,331 of CBDCAB010000006.1, read as the reverse complement.
GGCCCGCCAGCGTGCTGATGAGAAGATTGCGGAGGCTCAGCTCGCAGCAGGCGAACGCATGGCAGCAGTCGAGTCGGATGTATCGAGTGAGCAGGCCGCCGCCGCCCAGGAAGTCATCGCTGCTCGTCAGAAAGCCTTACTTGCCATTCAGCAAGCCAAGACTGAAAGTGCAGAGCAACTGAGTCAAATAAGAAAAGAGAACGCTGAGGCCGCCGCTGCCGAACGTCAACGTTTTGCGGATGCGCGTGCAGCTTATGCCGATGAAGTAGCGAGTGCGCGGGAGTCGAGCCAGCAGCAAATCATCGACATCCGCAAGGAACTCGAGGAGCAAGTAGCAGCCGCACGCCGAGCAGCAATGGTAGCTCAGGATTCATCCGCTGCCACAGTGGCACTTACACGACAGCAGGCCCAGGCCGAAATCTTAAAGGCTAAGGAGATGAGCCTCAATAAAATTGCTGATTTGCGCGAACAGGTAGCCCGCGAACAAGAAACGCGCGCCGTCGAACTCGCTGAGGTGCGTCGCGAACAGGCCGAGCGACTCGCCGAACAAGAAGCCGAATTTGCTCGCAACCTGGCCAAGCTCAAAGAAGAGTTGCTCACCCAGCGAGAAGTATATGCCCGCGAACTAGAAGCAGCGCGCAATGCTGCCGAACAGCAGCGGAGCAACTACGCTGAGGGTGTAGCCGGAGCACGTGATGCTAGCCAGGCGGCCATTGCTGATGCGAAGGCTGAGGAACTCACTGAGACACAAGCTGCTGCCGAAGCGGGTGCAACTGCGCGGGAAAACATCACTACTGAAGTATTATCTGCTCGCCAACGTGCAGACGCTCGCATTGCCGAAGTGCAGGCTGAAGAAGCCGCTGCCATCGCTGCCGCGCGTGCCGTAGCAGAAGAGCGTCGCCAAGCAATAGCAGCTGATGTGGCAGCTCAAGCAAATGAAGCCAATACTCGACGGGAGCGCTTGGCTGCCAATTTTGCAGAACAAATGGCTCGTATGGAGGCCCGCCAGCAAGAGCGCGAGGCCGAAGAAGCTAAACGCGATGCAGAAAATGCCGCACTGTGGAAGCGCGAACGCGAGGCACTCACCCAAGCTTTAGCTGCCGAGAGAGCCAAAATTGATGAAGTGATGCGCAAAGAAGAAGCTGCCCGCACCGCTCGCCTCGACAGCCTCGACGCTGTGATCGCAAAGCAGCGGCAGCGCATTGCCGCCTCAGCCGATTCTCCTCCAGATCGTGATGACGCCGAACTCCAAGCGCAGGCCGAGCGACGACTCTCCGCACTCGATCAGGAGCGGGCTGAAGTAGCTGCTTCACGCACACGTAGCCAAGCCGAACAAGAGGCACTCCAGCTGCAACTCAAGCGCGATCGCAAGATGCGCGAAGATGCCTTGCAGCGAAGTACTGCCTACCGCGACTCCCTCACACGTGAAGTGGCGAGTATTCGACAAGCCTCGCGCAAAGCTATTGCAGAGGCCGAGCGCGAGCAGGCGACCAAGCTCAACCAATTGCAAGAAGAAGCCATCGATGAGCAGGAAGCGCTGATGCGAGACTTGCGAACCGTGCGAGAAGAAATCGCGCAGGATATAGCCAAAGAACGTGAAGAAGCAGCGCGTGCCATCTCTACCGTGCGCCAAGAGCAGGCGGAGCAAATTGTAAGTCTCCAGAAGCAACTCGACGAGGAGCGGCGACAACTCAATATCGAGCAGACTCAGTTTCGAAAGCGTCTCGCTGATGAGCGTGAGGCCGAACGCAAAGCTAACGCCGAGGCCATTGCCGCCGAACGCCAAGCAACATCGACCGAACGCCAAAATTTGCGCGATGAACTTGCTCAGGAGCGACAAAATGCCGCAGCCGAAATCAGCGACCTCAAGCAAGCTACTGCGGCAGACATATCAGCTATTCGAACCCAAACCGCTGAGCAAATCGCCACTATCCGCGATGAAGCCACCGCGCGCGCTACACAACTCGAAGCTGAATACGCCAGTCGTAAAGTGGTTCTCGACAATCAACTCAACGAAACCACGCAGCAAATCGGCACCAAGCGCAGCGAACTCGCCGAGCTAGAAACGCGACTCGCAGCCCTGCAAACCAAAATTGCCGAACTCGAAGCGCAAAAGACAAGAGAAGGGGGGAACTAAGCACAGCCACGATCAGCGAAATACTCACGGTAGAGCTTCCCTCTCCCTTGAAATTGCTGTCGAATAATGGGTGTCAGCAGTCGCGTCAGCCAGTTCGTTGAAGTGCCAAAGGTTATATCTTCTGTAATTAGAACCGTTGCCGCATCCAGCTGCTCGATGAGGTGCCGGTGTCGCCAATAGTTGAGCGGTACTGGCAGTTCGCGACCCTCGTCTATAAAGCATGCGTATTTCTCTCCCTTTTCGTGCGCCACGATTTCGCTCACCCAGCGCTTCGTAAATGGGGAGATGCCGAGCTGTATCTCTACCAAATCGCCTACATCATTGCCATCATAGCGAATGAGCTTCGTTGGAGGGAGTTTTGGCGAAAGCACAAGGAATAGATCTTCGGTAAAGCCTGCAAAAATGTCCGCCACTCTTCCGGGTATGCGATGGCTAATGAGCAAGTGCTGACGGCTCATAATTCGTGGCGGTGCTCCATGTAGTACGCTGCTTGAGCGAGCGTAGCTTCTTGCTCGGCGGCTTCCATGCGATCCCAGAGGCGCACCATCTGCGCGATGCGACCATTGCGTGCCAGGCGCTTGCGGTGACGTTCGACGAAAGCCCAATACAGCGAGTTGTACGGACAGGCACGCGGCCCGTGGCGCAGCTTGCGATCGTAGTAACAACCCACGCAGTAGTCGCTCATCTTGTGGATATAATTCGCCGAACTCATGTATGGCTTGGTAGCCACAATACCACCGTCGGCAAATTGACTCATACCGCGCACATTGGTTATTTCCACCCACTCAAAAGCATCGATGTACACGCCGAGGTACCAGGCATCCACTTCATCGGGATGCACCCCCATGAGCAGCGCAAAGTTGCCGATGATCATCAGTCGCTGGATGTGGTGCGCGTAGGCCTTATCCAGACTCTGACCCAACGCGTGTTTGAGGCAGTTGAGCTTGGTGTTCGCATCCCAGTACCAGGCGGGCAGCTCGCCGATGTGTTCGAGTACATTCATCTCAGCGAAACCAGGCATATGCGCCCAATAAATTCCCCGCATGTATTCGCGCCAGCCAATGACTTGCCGCACGAAGCCCTCGATCTGATTGATCTCTACCTGATCAGGATGCGCTCGGTAGTAGCGCGTTACGGCCTCGACCACTTCTGCCGGGCTAATCAATTTGCTGTTGAGGGCAAAGCTGATTCGCGCGTGAAACAGGTAGGGATCGCGCGTGGTCATAGCGTCCTGATAGGTCCCGAACAGCCTTAAGCGCATCCGCACGAAATCCTCTAGAGCCCGTAGCGCCTCAGCTCGCGTCACCGGCCACTCCCATGCCTGCGCATCGATACGGCCCATAGTCACTACTCCACAGCGAGCCAACAGTTGCACTACCTCGTCGATGGCATGATCGAAGGCGATGGGATCGGGCACGCGCACACCCTTTGGCAGCTTCTTGCGGTTTTCTTGATCGTAGTTCCAGGCACCTCCCTCCGGCTCACCGTCAGCTTCCATAAGGATATCTAGCCGCTTGCGCATGTCGCGGTAGAAGTACTCCATGGTATAGCGCCGCTTATCCGCAAAGAATTCCTTTAGCTCGTAGCGACTGGTGAGAAAGTGCTCTGTATCGGTGTGAGCTAAGCGGACGCCTGCTGGTATTTGCTGGCCTAACTGTTCAAGAGCCTGATCGAGGCGGTACTCGTCGGGTAGTTGATACTCCACGCGATTGGCGCCTGCGAGCTGCACAACTTGAAGCAGATTGGCCGGAATAGAGCCGGCATTCGCCTCATCGTCCAAGCGGAGGTACAACACTCGATGCCCTCGCTCCTCGAGGTGCTGCGCAAAGTGCCGCATACCCAAGAAAATAGCGACCACCTTCTGGATGTGGTGGCGCGCATAGTCTGTTTCGCTTCGGGCCTCGAAGAAGCAGTAGAGCGTAGAACCATCAACCTGCTCAAACCATGAGTGCTGATGGTTGAGCTGGTCGCCAAGAATGAGGCGCACGGTTGTGGCGGGGCGAAGGGCTAACATTACTCCGCCCAACGGTCGAACTAGGCCATGGTTTTCTGCTTGGCGGGCTGGTGGGCATAGTCACCTGCGCGGATCATCCAGCCGTTGGTATCAGGCAGTCGCCCACTCCTCACACCGTTGATTCGATCTTTCACCCAGGGACCAATAGTACGTTTTGCTACGGGTGGTAGCGTAATTTCGTAGTCCTTGTAAAGGATGCTCTCGACATGGCTCACCACCGCGGCAGTACCCGAGCCAAACACTTCTTGCAGCAGACCTGCCTTATGCGCCTCCACGAGTTCAGTAATAGTCACGGGGCGGGTTTCGACACTGTAGCCGCCTTCTTCGAGAAAATGCAGGATAGAGTTGCGCGTGATACCTCGCAAAATTGCACCTTGAGTAGCTGGGGTGACAATTTGTCCGTCGATGACAAAGAAGATGTTCATCGTACCCACCTCCTGCACGTATTCAAACTTCTTGGCGTCGAGCCACAGCACCTGGTCATAGCCTCGCTGTTGGGCCAGCAGTGCAGGAAGCATGGCTGCAGCGTAGTTGCCGGCTGCTTTAGCCTCGCCCACTCCACCAATAACTGCACGCACGTAGGTCGTCTCCGCAAGTAGTTTGACCGGCTTGGCGTAGTATGGACCTACCGGGCAGGTAAAAATCATAAAGCGGTAGCTGCTGCTCGGTCGCACACCCACGGAGTTGTCGATGGCGAACATGAAGGGTCGGATGTAGAGCGCGCTGCCTTCGGCGGGCGGAATCCAGCCGGCATCGAGGTCAACGAGTTGGTGCAGTCCCTGGAGAAACAGCTCTTCCGGAAGTTGTGGCATTGCCAGTCGTGTAGCCGAAGCATTGAGACGCCGCGCGTGTTGTTCGGGGCGAAACAGCATGGCCTCACCGCTTTTGACTTTCGTAGCTTTCATACCTTCAAACACCGACTGGCCATAGTGCAGCGCCATGTTTGAAGGTTCGACGGCCATGGCACCGTACGGCACGATGCGCGGCTGCTGCCACTTGCCATCGATGAAGTCTACCATGAACATGTGATCGCTGAAAATTTTGCCGAAAGGCAGGTTGTCGAAGTCGACGGTAGCGAGGCGGCTGGAGGGCGTTCGTTCTATGGTGACGTTGTAGCTCATGAGCAGTTTTGATTGGAAACCAAAAGTACACCCTTCCATAGGATAGTCGGCACTTGGCGTATTTTTGCGGTAGTGCAGTATTTGGTTCTGCGACTTCAGCTGAGTGCTGCTAAAAAATTCTGAGATGGCAGATAGTTATTTGCAAATTCCCACGCTAGCAAGGGTCCATATCGATGCGAAGCGGGTGGTGCTGAGTGTCTGCGCAGTATCTGAATCGACAGAAAGCAAGGTGATGGCTCATAATGTGGTGAAGGCCTGCGGTCTCGATCCGGAGGAGGCGTCGCATTTGCTCGAACTCGATGAAGCTACTTCTTTCCACACGGCTTTAGCGGAGAGTCAGGTGAGGTATGTGCTGGTTTATGGGCTTTCGCCAAAACAAGTGGGCTTGCAGTGGTCGGTACAGCCATATACTTGGATAAAAGATGGCGCTCGTTTGTGGTGTTTTGCCGAAAGGCTAACCCTCATAAATAATGACCTGCAGCGTAAACGACGGCTGTGGAGTTGCATGAAACGCATTGCCGAAGAGCGCGAGTGAGAGCATTTAGCGCGATGTTTGCACACGGCTACCTTGGGCGCCTCACTTCAGCCACTATGACACCAGAACGTTTTGGAGAATTGCTGCGAAGGCCAACGTTGTTGAGCAGCCAGAATGCGACCGAACTCGAGGAGCTCATTGCGCAGTATCCCTGGTGCGGTGCGCTCAAACAGTTGCGCTATCAGAAGGCGATTCTCGATGGCGAGCAGACTGAACTCGAGCGTTGGCGCCTCCGAGCCGAACCTTACCTTACAGGAGCTTATCGCGAAACGCGGGAGGCAAGTCTGCGCAACGCCAATCCTGCCAAAGCAGCCCAACATTTTGGCTTTCAGCCGCTGGAGGATGAGGCGGAGATATCCACCGCAACGCCAGAATCTGAAGAGGATGAAACGCAAACGGGGGATGATGACGTTGATAACTTGCTACTTGCGGTAGCTGCCACAAGCGTTGACACCGTGGATTGGTATTTGCACAGGCATGGACTCATCATGGAATACGGCAGACCTAAACCTGCGCCCAAAGAGGCGTTTCAATCGTACAGCGAGTACAAATCACGTCGCGCTCAAACGGCCTGGCTAGACTTGTTGCGGCTGGCCGATGAGCAACCCAAGTCTGCAAAATCACGTAAAGGAAAAGCGAAAATTCTTCCTCCCCAACCCGAAGTAGCTTCAGAAACGCTTGCCGATCTTTTGGCGGCACAAGGACACGCCGATAAAGCTATACGCATGTATAAGCAACTGGCTTTGCGTTATCCAACAAAAGAAGCGACCTTTACCGCTCGCATCGAAGCTCTTCAGCAACAAGAAGCATAATGGCACCAATACTCACCGTCATCATCGCACTCATTTGTGTGCTCCTCATCATCGTCGTGCTCATCCAGAATCCCAAGGGAGGTGGAGTTGACAGCACCTTTGGCGGCACGCAGGCTACGCAAATGTTTGGAGCTGCCAAGAGCACCGACTTTATCGAGAAGCTTACTTGGTATTTAGCTATTGCCCTTTTTGTGGGCTGCATCATTACGTCTATGGTGGTAGGTGATGCAGGCATAGGGGGTAATGAGTTTATGCCTGTGGAGTAGGAGGGCTGCGCCGGTTTTTGGGCTGCGCCCGTTTTTGGCTGCGCTGTTTTTTGGCTGCGCCTGTTTTTTGGCTTCGCCGTTTTTGCTGTTCGGGGGGCAGAGGGGAGATGTTTTCGCAAGTTCGCTGCGCTCACCGCCAAGTTGCGCAAGGTGGGATAAGCTGCGCCTATTTTTTGGCTGCGCCCGTTTTGGCTACGCTGTTTTTTAGCTGCGCTGTTTTTTTGGCTGCGCCTGTTTTTGGCTTCGCCGTTTTTGCTGTTCTGGATTGGCTTCACACGGAGGCGCTGCGCTACACGGAGAACCACAGAGATACGCGGAGGCTACCGGACGGGGTGGCTGTTCTGATTTGCGCTTCTAGAGATAGTGTAGCCGCAGCGAATCCCATCCAGCCTCCAGCACCGAGCAACGAGCGCTCCAGCAGCAAAGCAATCCAACTTCTAGAGAATGATTAGCTGCGTAGCTGCGTCTAACTCGGAGCCCAGGGTTTACCCGGTGGCTGTGTTGGGGGCTGCGCCCGTTTTGGCTACGCTGTGTTTTTGGCTACGCTGTTTTTTGGCTTCGCCGTTTTTGCTGTTCGGGGGGCAGAGGGGAGATGGTTTCGCAAGTTCGCTGCGCTCACCGCTACGAAGAAATGGGGTGCAGGGGCCCCGCTTGTGAGTGCGCAAGGTTCGCAAGGTGGGGCTAAGCTGCGCCTATTTTTTTGCTTCGCCGTTTCTTGGCTTCGCCGTTTTTGCTGTTCTGGATCGGCTTTACACGGAGGCGCTGCGCTACACGGAGAACCACAGAGATACACGGAGGCTACCGCACGGGGTGGCTGTTCTGATTTGCGCTTCTAGAGATAGTGTAGCCGCAGCGAATCCCATCTAGCCTCCAGCAGCGAGGAACGAGCGCTCCAGCAGCGAAGCAGTCCAACTTCTAGAGATTGATTAGCTGCGTAGCTGCGTCTAACTCGGAGCCCAGGGTTTACCCGGTGGCTGTGGTGGGGGCTGCGCCCGTTTTGGCTACGCTGTTTTTTTAGCTGCGCCTTTTTTTTGGCTTCGCCGTTTTTGCTGTTCTGGATTGGCTTCACACGGAGGCGCTGCGCTACACGGAGAACCACAGAGATACACGGAGGCTACCGCACGGGGTGGCTGTTCTGATTTGCGCTTCTAGAGATAGTGTAGCCGCAGCGAATCCCATCCAGCCTCCAGCAGCGAGGAACGAGCGCTCCAGCAGCGAAGCAATCCAACTTCTAGAGAATGACAAGCTGCGTAGCTGCGTCTAACTCGGAGCCCAGGGTTTACCCGGTGGCTGTGTTGGGGGCTGCGCCCGTTTTAGCTGCGCTGTTTTTTTGGCTGCGCCTGTTTTTGGCTTCGCCGTTTTTGCTGTTCTGGATGGCTTAACACGGAGACTCTACGATAACGGAGACCACCGCGTTGGGTGGTTATTTGGCCCGCAGTTCATAGGGAAGACAAGCTGCGTAGCTGCGTCTAACTCGGAGCCCAGGGTTTACCCGGTGGCTAAGTTGCTGCGTCTAACTCGGAGCCCAGGATTTACCCGGTGGCTGTTTTGGTGAAAGCCAAAACCACCTGCCAAATTGCCGGAGATGTGCATTTGAGCCTGACACGCGATGCAGAATTCAGGGAGAGCGCCTGCAAGGCTGTCAGAAATTTTTCGTTGGCACCGCTTGTGATGCACGTATCATCGTGCTCGCTTAGCTAAACCGGCTGGCGACGAAAATTCTAACAACCTCTTTTCAACCAAACTCCCCTACCGTATGAAGCCCATCAACGATCGCGTTGTGGTCAAGCCCGCAGAAGCTGAAGAACGCACCGCAGGCGGCCTCATCATCCCAGACACCGCCAAAGAAAAACCCCAGCGCGGCGAAGTCGTCGCCGTCGGCCCAGGCAAAAAAGACGTGACCATGTCCGTCAAAGAAGGCGATGTAGTCCTCTACGGCAAGTACTCCGGACAGGAGCTCAACTACAAAGGCCAAGACTACCTCGTCATCAAGCAAGACGATATCCTCGTCGTGCTCGACTAAGCGCCTCAGCCCTACCCCAACCCAATCAAAGAGAAAACATCATGGCAAAGGAAATAACCTTCAATAGCGACGCCCGCGAAAAACTCAAAAGCGGCGTCGATGCACTCGCTAACGCAGTAAAAGTCACCCTCGGACCGAAAGGTCGTAACGTCGTCATCCAAAAAAGCTTCGGCGCACCTATCATCACTAAAGATGGTGTCACCGTCGCCAAAGAAATCGAACTCGATGAGCCCGTCGCCAATATGGGCGCACAAATGGTCAAAGAGGTCGCCTCCAAAACCGCTGATGCAGCAGGCGACGGTACCACTACCGCAACTGTCCTCGCCCAGGCAATGATCCAAGCAGGCCTCAAAAGCGTAACCGCTGGAGCTAACCCGATGGACCTCAAGCGCGGTATCGATAAAGCGACCAAAGCCGTCATCAAGCACCTCGCTGGCCAGAGCGAGACGGTGGGCGACGACTTCTCCAAAATTGAGCAAGTCGCCTCTATCTCCGCCAACAACGACACTGAGATTGGTAAGCTCATCGCCGACGCTATGAAGCGCGTCTCTAAAGATGGCGTCATCACTGTCGAAGAGGCTAAAGGCACCGATACCTACGTCGAAGAAGTGCTCGGTATGCAGTTCGACCGCGGCTACCTCAGCCCCTACTTTGTGACCAACACAGAGTCGATGGTTGCCGAATACGACAACCCTTACATCCTTATCCACGACAAGAAGGTGAGCTCAATGCAGGATATCCTGCCTATCCTCGAGCAAACCATGCAAGCTGGCCGCCCACTGCTCATCATTGCAGAAGACGTTGAGTCTCAAGCTCTCGGTGTGCTGGTAGTCAACCGTCTGCGCGCCAACCTCAAGATCGTTGCCGTCAAAGCTCCTGGCTTCGGCGACCGTCGTAAGGCTATGCTCGAAGACATCGCTATTCTCACCGGCGGTACCGTCGTAAGCGAAGAGCAAGGCTACAAGCTCGAAAACGTGACGATGGACATGCTCGGTAGCGCTGAGAAGGTCACCGTTGATAAGGATAACACCACCATCGTGAATGGTGCAGGCCAGCAGTCGGCTATCGACGGTCGCGTCAATCAGATCAAGTCTCAGATCGAGACTACCACCAGCGACTACGACCGTGAGAAGTTGCAGGAGCGTCTGGCTAAACTCGCCGGCGGAGTTGCAGTCCTTTATGTGGGCGCAGCTACTGAGGTGGAAATGAAGGAGAAGAAAGATCGCGTCGATGATGCGCTCCACGCAACACGTGCTGCCGTTGAGGAAGGTATTGTTGTAGGTGGTGGTGTGGCACTCGTCAAAACGATTGAAGCACTCGATAGTGTCGAAGGTCTCAACGAAGATGAACTCATCGGCATCAACATCGTCCGCAAAGCACTCGAAAGTCCGCTTCGCACCATCGCCAACAACGCAGGTGTGGAAGGAAGCGTCGTGCTGCAGCGCGTCTTAAATTCTACCAAAGGTGAAGGCTACAATGCCCGCACAGATGTGTACGAAGACCTCAAGTCGGCCGGTGTCATCGATCCAACCAAGGTGACACGCATCGCGCTCGAAAATGCAGCTTCTATCGCTGGCATGGTCCTGACTACTGAGTGCGTCATCAACGACAAGCCCGAGAAAGATGGCGGTGCACCAATGGGTGGCGGCATGCCCGGAGGTATGGGCGGCATGATGTAAGCCGCAGCTTTCTCTGAAAATTCTAGCCCCACCGCGCCTACGTGCACGGTGGGGCTTTTTCATGCGTTAGCTTTGCTTCACTAGACGCTGACTATGCACCTCCTCAAATTTGTTCTCCTCCCGGCTTTGCTGATCGGGCTCAACTCCTGCGTGAGTTACCGTAAATACGAGGATACCCTCGCCGAACGCGATCGGCTAAGTGCACGCCTCAATGTGCAAGCAGACTCCTTGAGCAGGATCGCTCAGACCAGTGCGCGCGCTAGTGCAGACAACCTCAGCCTCGAAGAGCGAAACCGCCTTCTTAAAGACGAGCTTGCTAGTTCGCGCGCCCAGTACACGCAACTCGAAAGGGCAAACACCGACCTGCTGGCGCGCTACGACAGGGTGCTGGCGCAAAATCAAGCCGAACTCAGCCAGAGCAGCACAGAGCTAACGCGGCTGCGCAATGAACTCAACCAGCAAGAGCTCGCCCTCGCGCAAAAAGAGTCACAACTCAATACCTTGAGTCGCGAACTCGACTCCCGTGAGGAAGACCTCAACCGGCGCATTGCAGCTCTTGAAGCCGACTTGAGTTCGAGCAAATCAGCCATTGTCGCGCGCGAAAATGAACTCGATGCCAAGACCAGCGAAGTGAATCAACTCCGCAATGCGCTCGCAGCCAAAGATGCTAAGATCAACGCGCTCAGAGATCGGGTGAGGGCGGCACTGACGGGTTTTAGCGCAAGCGACTTAAGCGTAGAAGAACGTGGCGGTAAGGTCTATGTATCGCTTTCGCAAAACCTGCTGTTTGCTTCCGGCTCGAAAACCCTCAATAGCGGAGGGGAAGCGGCTTTGGCAAAAGTGGCCAGCGCCCTGCGCACGAGCCCGGATATATCTATTACTGTGGAAGGTCATACCGACACCGATGGCACCCCGGCGCTCAATTGGGACCTGAGTACGGCGCGGGCCACGACGGTAGCCAAAGAGCTGATTGCAGGCGGTATATCGCCCAATCGCATTACCGCTGCGGGGCGGGGGCAGTACCAGCCTATCGCAGACAATAGCTCTGTGGATGGCAAAGCGCGCAACCGCCGCACGGAAATTATTCTGACTCCTCAGCTGGGCGAATTATACGAACTCGTGGTGGGCAGTGGCAACTAGTCTCCGCGGCAAACGAGTCTGGATAACAGGGGCATCGGCAGGCTTGGGCAAGGCTATGGCCCAGCGTGCAGCAGAGCTTGGAGCAGAATTGGTGCTCAGCGCACGTAGTGAAGACAAACTGTCAGCTTTCGCCAAAACCTTACCCCACTCCGCTCAAGCGTTGGTTGTGCCGCTCGACCTCACCGCACCAGAAAGCTTTCCTGAGGCAGTAGCAGCAGCTGGTCCAGTCGACTACCTCATCAACAACGGCGGAATCTCCCAACGCAGCACCGCACTCGACACCAAGCCAGAGGTGGTGAGACAGGTAATGGAAACCAATTTCTTTGGACATGTGGAGCTGACCCGACTTGTTCTGCCACAGCTGATCGATCGTGGAGCAGGGCATATTGCAGTGACCAGCAGTGTGGTTGGCTACTTCGGCACGCCGCAGCGAAGCACCTACGCCGCCAGCAAACATGCCTTGCATGGCTACTTCGACAGCCTCCGCTATGAAGTGGCCCAGCACGGAATACAAGTCACGATTATTTGTCCGGGCTATATCCGCACCGACATCAGCAAAAACGCGGTAACCGCCGACGGATCAGCTCAGGGTACGATGGACGCAGGGCAGGCCAGTGGAATGTCGCCCGAAAAATTTGCACTCAAAGCGTGGAAAGGACTTCTGGCAGGTAAAGCCGAACTCCACATCGGTGGCAGCGAGCTCAACGGCATCTACCTCAAGCGTTTTGCACCTCGCCTACTGGATGTTATTATGCGCCGGCGCAAGTGGGATGGCAAGCAAGGCTAAGGTTTACCACCTGCGCGCTGCTCAATCTCCTGCTCTTCGCGGATGCTGATCAGGCGACTGACCACTTCATCGAGTTGCTCGGCCGAAATCTTCTTGCTGACAATCTTTTTCTCGCGATCGAGTACGTAGATCTGTGGCGTAGATGATATGTCGTAGTTGATCTTAAACTTCGAGCGGTGGTAGGGATCGACGGCATTGTACATCGCATCGTTCATCCCGACTTTGCTGTCCACGTAGTTCCAACATGAGTCCTGATTGGGCGCAAACTTGGAGCAGACGCTCACGACTTTCACATCTTTATCTTGGTAAGCTTTGGCAAAATCAATGACAAAGGGTGTTTGCTTTTTGCAGTGGCCGCACTCAGGGTCATAGAAGAAGAGCACTACATAATCAGCCTCTAGCTTGTAGAGGTCAATCTTGTTGCCTTTGCGATCTTCGAGCGTCAGCGGCGGGGCGGGTTTGCCGAGCAACAGCGGCTTGATACGCTCCACGTTTTCCGCAATCTTTGCTACAGTCGTCGAATCCGTCCAATTAGCTATTCCGCTTACATAATACTTTTCGCCGAGGTGCGCATACACTGCATCCATGCCGACGACCTTACTTTTGGCGTAGTCGTTGAGAAACTTTGATACATAAAAGCGAAAAGTCTCTGGCGCAGGTTTCATCTGCTCAAGGATATAGTCGATTTCTTTGTTGAGCGAATCCGGCACTGGCACCACGAGCTTATCGAGGTAATAGCTAATACGCTGATCGAGATAAGATGAGCGAATAGCGCGTGGATCACCGAGATCGACATTATCGAAATAATGCTTCTTATAAAAGAGGTAGCGCTGTTGTTGCTTCTCTTCCTCGGTGCCGACAAATTCCGGCATGGATGGTTCTTCCATGCTGCGCAAGATCGAGGCTGTTATAGTTTTAGGATGTTTAGCTTTAATGGCGGCTTGGCGCTCCTTCACCTCCGCATCGATGCGCTCTCCCTCAACTTTGGCAGCCATACGCGTTGCTTCGGGTAGGGTGCTATCAGCTTGAATTGCACGGAGACTATCAGCTGCCGGGCGCATGATAGATAGAAAGTGGAGGTAATCGTAAAACAGCTCATTTTCTGCACTTCCGCGCACCTTCATCGAGGGCACGAGATTGCCGGCTTTAGTTTTGATATTAAATTCTTGATCGGCATCAATTTGCAGTTGCGCAAAATCATTATCAGGCGGCAGCACCAGCAAGTAGGTACCTTGTTTTAGCGGTTCGTCACCTTTAAATATAGCTTTACCATCTATTACAGCTGCCGTATCTACGATATACTGTTTGTCCATAAAGTAATTCGCCAAGTAGGCCTCGCTTTCGCTAAAACCTTCTATTTCAGCAACGATCTTATAACCCTTTGCTTTGTTTTGAGCGAAAGCGGCCATACTTAAACCTGCACATAACAGCAGAAGGAGCAGACGGACCACAGGAGTAGGTATACGAGTCATATTTGCGGGAGATTGGACGTGGAGTTAACGCGTAAGTTTGCGGCTAAGGTGCATGCTGTCAGCAGCTTACATGCGCTCAGGGAGCTCGATGCCGAGCAGGTCCATCGAGAAGCGTAGGGTTTTGGCGACAGCTTGACTCAGCGCCACCCGAAAGGCGCTAGCCTCCTTAGTTTCAGCACTTAACACAGAGTGATCGTGCCAGAAGCGGTGATACCCTTTGGCCAAATTGTAGGCATAACTGGCGATGATAGACGGGTCGAGTTCGGCAGCAGCAACATCGACCGATTCCGGCAGCGTTAACAGGTGCTTGACCAATTCGCGCTCGGCACTGGCCAAAGCCGGATACGCACTCGCCAGCTGGGTGTCTACACCTTCCATGGCGGCACGCCTGCTCACCCCATAGGCACGCACATAGCTGTACTGGATGTAAGGGCCAGTGGCGCCCTGCAACTCGACAGATTCTTTCGGATTAAAAGTCATCCGCTTTTTCGGACCAACCCTCAGGATGTAGTACTTGATGGCAGCAAGCCCCACCTGCTCGGCGCTGATACTGCGCTCAGCCTCTGTCGTATCGAGAGCTTCGGCGCGCTCGTCGGCATTGGCACGCGCTTCGGCTACCACCTCCTCCATCAGATCATCGGCATCGACGACTGTGCCCTCGCGACTCTTCATCTTGCCCGAAGTAAGGTCGATCATGCCGTAGCTGAGGTGGTACAACTTGTCGGCATAAGGCTCCTCGAGCAAGCGGAGCGTCTTGAACAGCACTTCGAAATGATAATTCTGCTCGTCGGCGACCGTATAAATCATAGAATCGACGCCAAAATCCTCGTAGCGCTGGTGCGCAGTGCCTAAATCTTGCGTGACGTAAACACTCGTACCATCGGCGCGGAGCACAATCTTATGATCGAGCTTCTGGTCAGTGAGGTCGACCCAGACGCTGCCATCCTCCTTGCGGTAAAACTTGTCTTGTTCGAGGCCACGCTCTACCATCGACTTACCAAGTAGATAGGTTTGGGATTCGTAGTAGAGCTTGTCGAAGCTGACCCCGAGCCGATTATAAGTAGCATCGAAACCTTCGTACACCCAGCCGTTCATCTTACTCCACAGCGCACGCACGGCAGGGTCGCCATCCTCCCAGTCGAGCAGCATTTCGCGGGCTTCGCGACCGAGCTGGCTGTAGGTGTTGAAGTAGGTGTTTTTGTAAGCTTTAGCGGTTGACTCTCCCGGCTTTGCTTGCACTTTTGCCAGCTCAGCCCGACCTTGCTCAGAGGCCTGCCACTCAGCGTATTCAGCTTGAAAAGCTTGCTCGAAACGCACATAATATTCGCCGACGAAGTGATCGCCTTTGGTGTTGGTGCTCGTTGGAGTAGCGCCATCGCCAAACTTTTGCCATGCAAGCATGCTTTTGCAGATGGCGATGCCGCGGTCGTTGATGATTTGTACCCGCACCACTTCCTGTCCGGCGGCTTCGAGAATCTTGGAAGTACTCCAGCCGAGAAGAATGTTGCGAATGTGTCCGAGGTGGAGAGGCTTATTGGTATTGGGTGAGGCAAACTCGATCATCGTGCGCCCACCCTTTGCGGGACGGCGGCCAAACTGTTCGTTGGCTAGCACATCGAGCAGGCGCTGCCGCCAGAAATCGCTGGAAAGGGTGAGGTTGAGAAAACCTTTTACGACTTCAATCGCTGCTACATGTTGACCCTCACTCAGCAGCTGATCACCAATTGTTTGTGCAATAGCATCGGGTTTGTCGCCCAATACGCGGCTGAGCCCAAAGGTGACCACAGTGAAATCGCCCTGCTGATCCTGGCGAGTTGCATTTACGACGATTTGCTCGGCATCTAGTGTTTTGGCGTAAGCCTGCTCAATAGCTGCACGGGTAAGCTCCTGCAGCTGCGCGACGATTTCCATAAGGCGCGAATGTAGTGCGACTAGGGCCTGATGACCTCCCTCACGAGGTCCATCTTGCCAGGCTCGCAGGCGCCGAAGGTGGTGTCGCCCGACCAAACCCCCCGCAAGTGGAGGTCGCCCTGCTCGAGGCTCTGATTGAGCTGCAGCCGTTTGATGCACCATTCCATACCAGGTATGGTGTCGCTGCGGATGATCTCGCGTTCGGCGATATACAGCTGGCCATCGGGAGTGCGGATAGCATCGCCCACCATATATGCATGATAATCACCATCCATAACGTGACTGCTGATGGTGTATATAGAATCGGATTCGAGCACACGCGCGACGCTCATCTCCATATCGAAGTAGCGCGTGGTCGGACCAGATTCCTGGGTAATAATGCCTTTCCACTGGCCGAGAAACCCATCATAGGTGTCGGCATACTGTGCAGAAATATCCTGCGCGCAGCTAGCGAGGAGGATCGCAATAGCGGTAATATGTTTTAGCGTAAGCGGCATTAAAGAGAACTCAGCACGAGGTAGCCTTTCGGCAAAACAGGAGGAAATTTTCCTAGTAACGTCACAGACTTAGAAGTTATGACATTGCGGTAGGTGCCTTGGATAGCTTGCGGAACAGGTGCTGCTCGTGCAGGCTCATCTCCGAGGTTGACGAGCACCAGCACGCGATCGCCATCCTTTTCACGCATATACGCTAAGACATCCAGGTAGCCCTCCCCTAGCGGTATGCGGCGGGCCAAACCACCAGCCTCGCCATTCCAAAGTGCCTTATTCGCATCCTTGAGCTCAAGGAATTTGCGGAAGAAATCCGCCTTTGCGTAGTCCTTGAAGCCGATATCATCTTTTTCAAAAAATTCGAGCCTGCGCTTCAGTGGCTCCTCCTGGCCGGAGTAAACCAGCGGCGCACCTTCGAACGTAGCGCATACCACCCAGAGAGCATCCGCGAGCGCTCCCATTCGCTCGAATTCGGTGCCATTCCAGGAATTTTCGTCGTGATTGGTGGTAAAATTGAGGTGGTAGGCGTAAGGAGCAAACGTGGCCGTATCCTCCAGCTGGTAGGCCCAAATATCCTCGACTCCAGCCTCTCCCTCCGCCACTTTATTAAGCAGCTGGTGAAAGGTCCAGCCGTAGTTGATGTCGAAAGCAGCTTGGAAATGCCGCGGCTCGTCACCCCACTCAGCGAGCATAAAGAGCGGACCTTCTTTCTCGAGTTCAGGTCGTGCGGCAAACCAGAAGTCGATAGGCACAAAGCCAGCGACATCGCAGCGAAAGCCGTCTACATCAGCTTCGCGGAGCCAAAATCGCATCTGCTCGATCATAGCTGGCGTCACGTCTGGATTGGAGTAGTCGAGCTGAGCGATATCATACCAATCGGTTTCGCCGCCATCGTTGGGATTGAAGGCGTGGCGGATGGTGTCGTCGCGGTGGATGTAATACTCGGGGTGCTGAGCAACCCAAGGGTGGTCCCAGCCAGTATGATTGGCCGTCCAATCGAGGATAACGTGCATATCGAGTGCATGAATTTGCGCTACGATGTCCTTGAACTCTTGCAGCGTCCCGAACTCTGGATTTACGGCATTGAAGTTGGAGCTCGCGTAGTAGCTGCCCATGCTGCCTTTACGCTTGGTGGTACTGATGGGGTAAATCGGCATAAACCAGACCACGTCGACGCCCATCGCTTTGAGCCGAGGCAGGTGCTGACGCATCGCCGCGAAGGTGCCTTCAGGGGTGTATTGACGCACGTTCAGCTCGTAGATGTTGGCGGTTTTTGCCCAATCTGGCGTATTGAAGGGGCGGTTGGTGGGCATAGTATCAGCAGGCTCTAGCGCGTGTGCCGAGGCATCGGCGGGTGCGGTACTAGATTCGGTGCAGGCACCTAGCACGAGCAGTAAGGAGGCCAGTATGATGGCGGGGAGAGTCGGCATACGTGCGGCTAGATACGGCCAAGCAGCGATTACATTTTGCCAGGAGTGGTGGGTGGCTTGGGCAGCTTGATGAGGCGCATCTGCAGGTCGCCATTATCAGCTTCTTCGGTCCCTACTAAAACGGCACTTTTTGGCTGCAGGTGAAAGCGGTAGATGTTGTTGTAGGCATCATTGGTGGCATCGAGGTAGATGTAATGCTGGCGGTTGCCACGCCGCTCGTAGCGCCAGCTGCCTGAGTGTACAGGAGTGCCATCGAGCTGAAGCAGGGCATAATTTCCATCCGACTCAAAGCGGTAGTAATTGTCTTTCATCTTCTGGTAGCGATCGGTGGGTTGGCGCTGATATACGAACACAATTTGCCAGTAGCCATCGGCGAGGATGGCCGGCCGATCATTGTTGGCTATAGCCTCGGAGAGGTCGGTTTCGGTTGCAGCTGCCGATGGTGTAGCAGCAGGGTCGACGGGAGTAGGTGACTCAGGTGCGGGTTCGACTTCAGGAGCTGTGTTGCAAGCGATGAGGAGCAGCAAGAGGCAACTGAGCAGGCTAAGTAAGCGCATGACGGTACTTTAGGCGCGAAAATAGTATTTCGAGCAAGCGTGCCACAACATTACGATAATCAGCCTACTGTCGATGGCCTGCGGGAGTGGCTGCGGGTGCACGTTGGTGAAGGTCGGGTGCTGTTGGCGGTTTCGGGCGGCCTCGACTCCATGGTGTTGTGGCACTTGGTGCACGAGAGTGGCTGGCCCTATGGTGTGGCGCATGTTAACTATCACCTGCGCGGTTCGGAAAGTTTGGGCGATCAGCTCCTCGTTGAGCAAACTGCCCAGCAGCGGGCTGTGGTGGTGGATGTACTCTCCAACTCGACGCTGCTCGGTGCAAAGGGGGTGCAGGCGCGAGCGCGGTCGATTCGATACGACTTTTTCCGTCAGACGATGAAGGCGCGGGGCTATGTCTGTACGTTGGTGGCTCATCATGCTAATGATCAGTTGGAAACGCTGCTCATTGCGCTGGTGCGGGGTGGCGGTCCGCGGGCGCTGGCCGGGATACGTGAGGTTGGGGATTGGCTATTTCGACCGCTTCTCCCCTACTCCAAGGCGGCTTTATCAGCTTTCGCCAAAACCCATGGCGTCGTGTTTCGAGAGGATGCGAGCAATCAAAGCACCGATTACTTGCGCAACCAGATCCGCCTCGCTGTCATTGAGCCGCTGTTAGCCACACGGAAAAACGTGCTTGCTAATGTGCTGCGGACTACGGCTGAGCAACAGGAATTACTGGCCTTTGCGGAGGATTGGGTGGAGGAGGTTTTAGTCTCAGCCCGCAATGACGATAGCACCTACAGTTGTGCTGCTTTGGCTGCGGTAAGTGGGTTGGGCTTTGTGGTGCACACGTGGTTGCGTCCTTATGGCTTTGATGCTACTGTTTGTCGTGAAGTAGTTGCACGGATTAGTGGCTCTAATCGAGCGCGGGTGCGGTATGAGAGCCGCGATCGGGAGCAGGTGGTGGTTGTTGGGGGGGGCAGGATTTGGTTGGGGGTTGTTTAAGGTTTTTTGTGAGGCGTTTCATTTGTGCTAGTGTGGGAAGCTTTGAGTATGGCTTTTCTCAGCTCAGGTGGGGATAATTTGTTGAGTTGTTTTCTTCTAGCTGGCGCTAGTAAGCGCCTGTTCGACCGCTTCCGAGCGGTGGGCGCTTTAAGCGAGTTTCCACGGGAAGGCAAGCTACTCGTGCTGCTTCAGGGAGCTGCCGCTGGAAGGCCCGTTCGACCGCTTCGGAGCGGTGGGCCTTCACGCGAGTATCCTCGTGAAGGCAAGCTACTTGTGCTGCGGCTTGAATGGGCCTCATGCTGAGTTAATCTTCTTATATAGTCTTGCTCTGTACAACATGATTTAGTTCGTTATTTTCTACTAGCTGGCGCTAGGATAACCTCGTAATTCTTCTTGATGAATAGAATATCTGATATGTAATAAATTTAAACTATGGTCTTATGTTTTGTGGGTGGCGCGCCCCACTGCTTAGACATAGATCCTCCCTCTTCGCAAGCTCAGGGGCCCCTGCCATGTCACGCTCCAAGGGGAGAACCAGCACCACCCACAAAACATGCAATTGGCATGATTGGAGATGTAAGTATTGATAAGCGTTATATCAGCTTTTTATTTGCGCTATGCCAGATAGAATAGAAACATATATTTTTTCTTTTTTAGCTTGCGCTAGAATCACTCTGTTCTTTTTGCTTGATCAAAAAGAACCTGCTCAGCAGCAGGTACCTCCCAGAGGGTCCCTCCTATTGCTTCGTCACAAGGCCGCATCTCAAAATAAGAGGGACCCCTGAGCCTTAGCGAAGAGGGAGTTACTTGCTTTGAGTCTCGCAAGTTTTGCTGCGGGTAAATTTAACTGTCAATCGGATTTTTTTACCCATTTTAATTTCTTGTTTGCTCGAACAGTAAATCGGCCGTCGTGGGTCGCATTAGCGACATTAATCTCGCTTCGGCAGACATGCTGTGCGCCATCGCATGGGGGTGCCGCACGTCTGGAGCGCCCGTTCGACCGCTTCCGAGCGGAGGGCCTTCGCGCCAGTTTGCTCGAACAGTAAATCGGCCGTCATGGGTCGCATCAGCGACATTAATCTCGCCTTGAGAAAATGCTGGACGCCATCGCATGTGGGGATCGCATGGCTGGAAGGCCCGTTCGACTGCTTCCGAGCGGTGGCTCTTCAAAACGAGTTTCCTTGAGAAGACATGTTACTCGTGCTGCTTCGGAGAGCTGCGGCTGGGTAGGGCCCGTTCGACCGCTTCCGAGCGGTGGGCGCTTTAAGCGAGTTTCCACGGGAAGACAAGCTACTTGTGCTGCGGCTTGAATGGGCCTCACGTTGTGTTAATCTTCTAATAAAGTCTTGCTATATATAACATGATTTTGTTCTTTATTTTCTACTAGCTGTCGCTAGGGGCTATTTGTTCTTTTTGCTTGATCAAAAAGAACCAGCTCAGCAGCAGGTACCTCCCAGAGGGTCTAGCTTAGACTAGGTTTTCCTCCCTGCTCCTTCGTCGCGGGCCCCTCCTAGTCACGCCCTTTATTGCTTCGTCACAAGGCCGCATCTCAAAATAAGAGGGACCCTGAGCCTTAGCGAAGAGGGAGTTACTTGCTTTGAGTCTCGCAATTTATGCTGCGGGTAAATATAGCTATAACTCGGGCTTTGTGGGCAGTTTATTTTTCTGTTTGCTCGAACAGTAAATCGGCCGTCGTGGGTCGCATTAGCGACATTAATCTCGCTTCGGGAGGCTTGCTGTGCGCCATCGCATGTGGGTGCCGCACGTCTGGAGCGCCCGTTCGACCGCTTCCGAGCGGTGGGCTTTCAAGCGGGTTTCCTCGAGAAGGCAAGCTAGTTGTGCTGCTGCTGGAATGGGCCTCATGTTGTGCTAATCTTCCATTACAGTCTTGCCGGATATAGGGTAACTTATTTCTTTATCTTCTACTAGCTTGCGCTAGGGTCACTCTGTTCTTTTTGCTTGATCAAAAAGAACCTGCTCAGCAGCAGGTACCTCCCAGAGGGTCCCTCCTATTGCTTCGTCACAAGGCCGCATCTCAAAATAAGAGGGACCCCTGAGCCTTAGCGAAGAGGGAGTTACTTGCTTTGAGTCTCACAATTTATTGCTGCGGGTAAATTTAACTGTCAATCGGATTTTTCACCCAGTTTACTTTCTTGTTTGCTCAGACAGTAAATCGGCCATCGTGGGTCGCATCGGCGACATTAATCACGCTTTGGGAAAATGCTGTACGCCATCGCATGTGGGTGCCGCACGTCTGGCAGACCTTCAGCTCCGCACGTCAGTTTCACGCTTCGCAGAGCGCCCGTTCGACTGCTTCCGAGCGGTGGGCTTTCAAGCGGGTTTGCTCGAACAGTAAATCGGCCGTCGCGGGTCGCATCAGCGACATCAAACTCGCTTCGGCAAGCCTGCTGTGCGCCATTGCATGTTGGGTTTGCACCTTTAGATTGACTGGCTGCACATCTCTTTCGTACAGCTTGTCGGCGACCCTGCGTGCCCGAAGCCGAGTGCCTCCGTACGCTTCACGGAGAGTTTGCTCGGAGGTGTACTGACGGCCACTAAGGCTTTGACAATACGTCCGTGCTACTATAGCTCCTCAGGACTTTTACATTACACTAAGCCGGTGCTAACCTGGTCCGGCCCCCAACTCCGCGATAGCTCGCTCTACATCTCGAACGCCTGCATCAGAAAACTGTAGCCGCATACCTTTTTGGCTGCGCGAAGCTGTGGCGGTAGTCTGGCAGAGTTTGAGACCTTCATCTGTAAAGCCAAAGGCTACTACTTCTACCGGACTTGGTGAAGTATATACAGCAGCAGCCATCGATCCAGGTGGGTAATAATCCACTGTACCTTGCGCAAGAGAAGAAAAGTAAACTGACACTGGACTCGGTCGATCTACCAATAATTGATAGTCTCCTTCAGGGACAGGGTGATCGCAATTGTGCCACTGAGGTTGAGGCGTGCGTATCTGAAACGAATACTTTTGCGTCAAGGCGCTATTTAATTCATTCGTTTTTCTGCGAGCTTGTGCGGCTTTGCGCTGCTCCACAGTCATGAAGATTTCTCGCAGCATAGACTGATACCGTTCTACTGCTAAGACTTGATCAGCAATTGCAAGTTCATCATACAGCTCAGTCTGATGGGCGGCAAGCGAAAGGCCTGTAGTGTCTGCCGTGAGATCAGTTCCCGCTGCATATTCTCCGTATGCTCGGCGCATCACGATGGCGGGGTCTGCGGCACTGACTTGGTACTCAAACGCGCGGACTCGTAGCGTGCGGGTGCTGGTCTCGGCATGCGGACCTCGCTTGAGCAAATCTTCGCGCCAGTTTGAGAACTTGCTCGCAGCTCGCATGCGGTGGTTGTCGCGCAGGTACGCTTGTCCCTCAGCGATACGTTCGCTGCGAATAGCTGCCATCTGATCTAAATACTCTGCATATCGTGTAGGTTCTTCCTCACGAAAGGTTTGCAGCGCCTCTTTCCACCGCTCCAGCTTGGCCTCGTACTCGGGCAGCATTTGCACATAGACTGTGGAATCGCTGACATACTGAGCATCTGCTTTTCGCTGCTGAGCTGCAACAGAATTAAACAAGGTTCCGCGGGTAATTTCTTCCCGCTGCGGTGGCATGGGAATAAAAGGACGTTGAGGTTCGCCAAAATTAGGGTCGAAGGCTTGCAGATAGTGCTTAAACTTCGGAAACGCTGGCGGGGCTGCGACTAGCGCTTCTGGTATACGAATAGCTTTAAGGATGCTATCTCGACTTGCAAGTAAGCTGCGGATCATTGCTAAACTATCGCGTCTGCCAGTGGAGGTCTTAACTTCAGCACCTATTGAATATATGCGCGTGGAGGATTCTACTGTTTCTCCCTCTCCAAGCTGCCAATCCATCTCGCCATCAGCCAAACGCTCTCCGAGGTAGAGCCGCATTTCATCATCAACATCAGCAGTAGGTAGTTCGACGTCTATGGCTGCTCCGGGCCGCAGCAGTAAGTCTTCTCCTTGGTAGCGCCCTGTTACGCGTACCATTCCTCCAGTGGAGAGTCGACCGCTTTGACCGTTGGTGTTGAGGCGGTGAGCGAGCATGGCGGCTGGTCGAATGGCTTCTTCGATGACTACCTCCACCTGTGCGTCGGTTGGCAGTTCGCTGCCATCTGCGTGGGTAAAGGCAAGCGGTGGTACGCGTACAACGACTCCTTCTTCGCCTCGCAGTTCTGCCCCACTCGTATGTGCCATGTGCCGCTGGCTCGTGTAGATGCTTCCTAAGTGAGCGAATAATTGTTCTTCCGTATCGATGTTTTTGGTCGTGAGGCTAATTTCTACGCGCCGATTTTGGGCATGAGCGTTGTCATCCTTTTCAGTGTCTATCGGTCTGCTTTCGCCAAAACTGCTCGCGGCTATGTATTGCTCCTCGAGCTGGTGTTGAAGCAATGCAGCGCGAACGGCTTCGACCCGTTTTGCCGCAAGGCGAGTATTGTAAGCTACGTCTCCCCGTATATCTGTATGTCCATGCAATCTTAGATCATAGATATCTTCGGCCAGCGCGAGGGTGGCGATACGTTGCAGTTCGAGTTGAGCTGCAGCCGAGAGTTCGGACTCATCGACATCGAAGTTGATGGTGAAGTTCTGGTGTTGCTGCTGCGCGAAAGTGATGACAGCGGTGAGCAGCAGGGTGAGGAGGGTGAGCGCTTTCATATATTGGACAATATAGGGATTTTTGGGGGCTGGGTGTTAGGTGCTGGGTGCTGGGTGCTGGGTGCTAGTTAGTGCGACCTGTATCGTCCTAGCTTTAGTGGTCAAATGGCATCTCTTGGCGTGCCGAGTCGCGAAGAACGCTGCTTTAAGTGCGCCCCGAAGTGAGCAACACGAACGAGAACAGCGCAGCGGGAATAACGACGCGCTCTTAGCGCACCGCGTGCTTTGACTTCGGTCGCTTCGGACCTCGATTGCCTTTGATGATCCCGGCTACAGAGATGTCTTCGTCGATCAGTTCCCAATGGATGCCGGAGCCTCCGCTAAAAAATCGCCATTGTCGGCGCTCTGCATCAGTGGCATCTTCCAGTCGCCAGAACCATGCATACGGTACACCAACCTGACGGCCATCTTCTAACTCAACAAAAAACATGTCTTGCTCGATGCGCACCTGTGTGGCGCGTATGTCCTTAATCTCAGCTAAAGTGCTCATACCAGGTGTCGTTGAGGAGTTGTTGGTTCTCGTTGATGATCTTTTCGGCTCGCTTGATGTCCTGCTTCGTGAAGCCCCGCATGTAAGTAAGCCTGCTCCACGACGGGGTCAGTCCAGTACTTGCCACGAGCACTACCTTTTTCAACGTGTATGTGCGGCGGCTCGTTCCCTTCTTCGCTATAGAAGAAGAACCTGAATCCCAGGAGTCGTAGTACTGTCGGCATAGGCTAGTGCTGAAAAGGTTAGTAAATTTTACCCCTCTGATGCATTTCCCCCACTGCCTCCGCCAACTGCTCAAGGCCCTGCCTGCGGTACTGCGTCGTAGTCGTGGCAGCCTTGAGTCCCGCAAAGGCTTGTATTAAGCGCACGTGGTGGCCAGCCTTCAAAAGTCTGGCTCTTACCGACTGCCAATGCGCAAAGGCGTGAGCTTTTTACCTGTGCTCATGCCTGGGTTCAGCGCTTAGGTAAGTTTGCTGCCCCGACGGCTCTGGTCGTAGCGGTGGCCAGGTGGTTTGATTCCTTTGCGCTGGGATTTGCGAAGAACGCCGCATATCTGCGCCTCATTCTACACCAAAGTTTGGATGCATGAGCACCTCGATCAACCTAGCTTCAACCGATTAGGATCTTGCCGTACATCAAAGACTTCTTCTATAACTACACTCTCTTCAGCTATGGAGTAAATAACCTTGTAGTCGCTTATCGCCACCAAAACTCGATACTCATCTGTATCGGATAATTGCGCTGTTAGTACCCCAAGTTCAGGATGTTTGACTAGCTTCTTAATTTGTTTGATGAGCTTCTGGACGGTTCGTTTTCCCTTCTTAGGATTTCCCCTACCAGTATGATACTGCTCGATCTGATATAACCTTCTTCGAGCTGTCGCGGTAAACAGGATATGTCGCTCCATTATTGGAACTCTCGCTCAACCTCTTCCAGAGTATGCATTTTTCCGGCAGCAATATCGGCCTTTGATTCAAGGAGTCTAGCTTTTAACTCCTCCATCGTCATCGGCTTAAGTTCAGCCTCATAATCTGAAGCTTGCCTTGCTTTTACCATGTCAGCGATCTGGCTAACGAATTGCACATCTTTGGTTTGAACTAACCACTCGATGAGGCGGAGTTTTTGGGCTTGCAGATTCATGGTCGTTTGTAGTTGGGGTATAAAACTAACGCTTTTCTCGTTGCAATGATGCTGTTGGGCCAATCCTCCGGTGGTGACTTGCGCTCGTGCTCGGCAATGGTAGTTGAACTCTCCTCGCTCGGCGTAACGGTTCCGAACAACCCACCCTGGATGGGACCACCACCACCGTCGGCTTCCACTTCATCCGAGATGAAGCGTTCGAAAGACTGCCCGAGCAGCCAACGGGTAAGCTGATCGAGGCGCTGGGTGAGCTCCTCGATCTTGAAGCGCAGGGCTTGATTGTCTGCTACTACAGCATCATATGTTGCCTGATCGACCACTAGCCACAAGGTACGAAGAGCAGGATTGGGAAATGGCCTCAACCCCAGCAAATACAAGGGTTTCACCCCTTTTGTGGACTACTTTTTAGGGATGTGGATTATGCTGCTTTTTGGTAGCGTTTGCGCCTGCGCACGTGCTCAAGTTTGATGCCGCCGAGGATGAATTTCAGTGTTTGGGCAGTAAGGGAGGCGTGAGTGCCCCAGCCCTAGGCTTCGGCATCTCGAGTTGCCCTGGGCCAACACTTTAAACTATAATATAATGCGTAGCCGTCGGGCTCGAAGCACAGCAGCTTGACGAGTAAATGGGGTCGAGGGGTTGCGTTTACGGGCTAATCTCTACGCTTGACGAACAAATGGGGTCGAGGGGGCCAAATACGAGTAATGGGATGGATTAGCCATGGGTGCAAAGAGTGGGCTGGAATGTGCAGGCTGGGTAGACGTGGTTGCTTGGACGCTTACGAATCAGTTACTATATCTCTCGTGTATGCTTATCAATACTTTCCAGTTTAAACCCTCGACCAATACCGAACATTACTAGGCAAGCAAGAGCTAATCGATAGACTCATAAATAATGTCTCCGTAAAAAATATACGCTTCCCCAGAATGTCAACACAATTTCACGAATCAAATCCTCATGAAAATTTCTATTATGAGCAACGTGATCGATATAATCAGCAGTCCAATTGATTTCACCGTTGTTGGCTTCCATGATAATTTACCAAACTTTTTCCAATGCATGTAGTCCGAGGATATTAGCCACAATGAGTAAATCAATAAAACAATATAAAAAGCTAATTGCACTATATTTAATGTTGAATTATTACAGTGTTAGAAATAGGGGTATTCCTTATAGGAGACTGCTCCATTTTATTGAAAATCTGGTCTATTACTGAATTTATACCTGCCTCTGAAGTCTTCTCTAGCAGGTAGCCTTTACCTTCAGCAATAGACTTCAAAATAACCTTGTCTAAGTCTGCAATAGGCATTTTATCAATTTTCCTTCCAACGGCACCTACTACGCCTATAGGCAAAGCTTCCACAACTGCCTTATTTATTATATCCCGCGTCGTATTTGGATTGTCAGACAGCGCTATATCCGCCATTTGATGTCCGACTCCGTACAACGAGACACCTGCGCCAAAAGTTGTGACCTCAGGTCCGACAGTCGGAGCATATGGCGTCATCAGTATACCAACGCCAGCAATTACATCCCCCGATGTCTCTATCTCATCGCCTGTTTCGAGATACTTTTGTCCAGCATAACCTAGCCCAGAAGGATATGCATCAATTGCGTTTAGTATACCTCCACCTGGATTATCTTGATTTCCTCCAAATACACGTTTATATACTGCAGCATCACTATCTCGGCCTGCAGTTCCTACATAGTACTCTTTCTTATTAGGATCATACCCAATTTCATCTCCACCCTTGAAAAACTTATATAGCCGAGCGCCAAATTTTTTCTCGAACGCTCCCCGGGGATCGTTGTAGTAGATTGTGTTATTGAAGCCAAATCTGTAAGGCGTCCAACCTGGAGCTATTTGCGCCAACGGGTCCACACTCATAAAACCCTGCGCACTATTCCGCAGCTTTCGCGCCCGCGTCACACCCTCAGCATCAAGTACTAAGGCGTCCAAAGCTTCCGCGTATGTAGGCGCGCACGTCACGTTGTAAAGCTAGCGGTTTTGGTTCAGCTTCCCTTTTTTCTTCAACTGACCACACGAGGTGGTCAGTCGAGTCTGACGGCCGGAGGCATCCTGCGCACAGCCGTAGGTTCAGCTCGCTACGCGGTTTCGATTGAAGAAAAAAAGAGGAAGGATCTCGCGCCCTGATTCATCGCGCAGAACCGCGCACGTGCACGACCACACGCGCGCGTGGAACACCCACTACCAGGCTATTGGAACACCGAGACCAGGCGCAGCGCGTCCCCCGGTAGAGTCGGCAACATCTGTAGAGTCGGTACCACCAGTAGGATTTAGTGGCTTTTCAGAGCCCCAACAACAAACGCCTGATCATTAGACTTCTGCGTCAGCAAGCAATATCGTTCAGGCAGTTGTGGTCAGTGCCGGCGGCCGCTGCGGGCCCAAGCAAGGGCCGCCGCCGACAGCTGTGAGCGAGGGCGTGATCAGGCGACGGGGAGCCAGTGAGGGCGCGAACGCCGCGCACCACTTGAGTACTCAACTTGAGGTCACAGATTGCAACCTCAAGATTCATTACTGCGCTTGTAGCCGATTTGTCGACGCTCAGGCTCAGGCGCTTCTTCTGGCTCCTCGATTAGTTTGGTGACGTAACCATAGATCGTCTCGATATCTTCAGCTTGCTCGTGCAGCTCCCTTTCGATCCGCTCCACTTTTAGTACGAGGCCTTGGTGATGCAGTAGTAGCTCGCGCATTCTCGTAAAGATTCTCACGATCTGGATGTTGACTTCGACGGCCTTTTCACTTCTTAGCACACTCGACAGCATTAGCACGCCGTGCTCCGTAAACGCCAGTGGTAGCTTTCGTCGTCCGCCCCAACTGCCACCTCTTGGTCCTTTACGTAGCTCGTCGAACTCTTCGCGGGTAAGCTCAAACATAAAGTCCTCAGGGAAGCGTACAGGATTGCGTCGCACCTGTTGGTTTAACTGCTGCGTCTTAACACCATACAGTTCCGCTAAGTCAGCATCCAGCATGACTTTCCTGTCTCGGATTATATAGATTTTGCTGAGGACTACCGCCTCGTGCAAGTTGCTCTCGCTCATAGGGCAAAGGTGCTTTAAAGTGTGTCCCTGTATGGCTCAACTTGATATCACATTTTGTGATATCAAGATTTTGTTTGATGATTTCACCCCCTCGGATGCATCTCCCGCACCGCCTCGGCCAGCTCCTTAAAGCCCAGCCTGCGGTACTGCTCGGTAGCTGTGGCCGTCTTGTGGCCGGCGATTACCGACTGACGGATGCGCAAAGGGGTGAGCTTTTCAGGGGCTTTGATGCCGGTGTTTACCAGCTTATTCAAGCTCGCTAGCCTAACAGCCAGGCCGGTGGCCGTGATGAGCAGCGCCTTGGTCTGAGCGTTGACTGCAGGAAGCCGCACAATTTGTCTATGAAGTCACTGCCGATAAGCGAATAGGCTATCGCCAGGAGCACCTGGCACCGCTGTTCAGCAAGTGGCTTGAGCAGTATCGCAACCACGCAATACCTAAAGGAAGCCTAGGCGCAGCAATTACGTATGCCTTGAAGCAATGGCCGCTAACTGCACCGATGTTTAAATTTGGCAGCATCAGACTCGACAATAGAGGCGCCGAAAACCAGGTACGTATTCAGGCGCTAGGGCGGCACGACGAAGTGGGGTCGAGGGGACCCGTTTCGGAGTACCTATTTGCAGGATCACATAAAGCGGCGAGCAACATAGCCGTGCTGTATAGCCTGCTGATCAGTTGTAAAGTCTACGCCATCAACTCCAGGGAGTGGCTCACCAAGACACTACAAAGACTTGCTGTAGAAAATGTCGACGAGCTTAGCACGTGGCTGCCAAACTGGGAGAAATAGCGAGATTTGGGTAGGTAGCATAGACGTGCTTGCTTGGACGCATACCAGCAACCTGACCACTAAAGTACTACTCGTCCAGCAGCCTTAGCGGATGTGCCTCACTCGAGCTTAAGTGGGCAGAGGGCGAGACTGCTTGGCGCAGGGAGTCACGACTAATGCCGCTTAACTGCGCCCTCATTGAACACCCCATATATAACGCCGTAGCGCTACCGAAAAGCATCTTTTCGATTTAACACCTTCAGTACTTCGATGCACAAAACCTCGTCCGCGATGGTATAGATCACTCGATAGTTGCCTGACCGTACGCGCCAATAATCCGGGTAACTCTTTAGCTTCTTGCAGCCCGAAGGCCGAGGATTGTCACTTAAGCTGACGATGAGCGCTCTCAGCCGTACGAATCTTTTTTAGGTAACTGCTGTAGTTGTTTTAAAGCCGAACGCTTAAGCCTGACAGTGTACTTACTCATCGAGCTTTCCCGCTGCTTTTAGCTCTTCAATTGCATCTTCCAAAGATACTGATTCTTCGTCTTTTACTGCTTCGGCCATAAGGCCATCAAGCAGGTCCTCGATGTATTCAGGATCGAACTTTGTAAGGTCGATCTGCAGGAACCTTCGTTCGTTGCTCTCGTCAGTTAGGTATAGAATGCCGTCCATGGTTGCCGTGTTCTGTCCCATAAAATTAACGCTTTTCTCCCTGTAATGCTTTTACCCCCGGAACCATCTCCCGCACCGCCTCCGCCAGCTCCTTAAAGCCCTGCCTACGGTACTGCACGGTGGCCGTGGCCGTCTTGTGGTCAGCAAAGGCCTGCACGATGCGCACGTCGCGGACATTCTCAGGTAGAGCAGCAATGGTAAAGCACTGCGAGGCCAAGAAATTAGACCTCAGCTGGACTTAAATTCTAGACGAGCAACTTCTAGGTCTAGCTACTGATCGCCTAAAGTTTAACCTTTGCCGATCGTGCAGGGGAGAATTTTCTCACTTGGGAGAACTGGAGGCATATGTACATATTTTTTAGCTGGGGAAAGTACAGCCTCTCCATGGGCGCAAAGCTTGGGCTAGGATGTGCGGACTGGGTAGAGGGGGTTGCTTGGACGCTTACGACTAAGCGCCAAAGAGGAAGACTTCCATGCCTCACTCAAACGAGTTCGCCAACACCTCACGAGGTGCCTGTACGAACGCGAGGTGCCACCAGACAATGATGAATGCGAACGAGATATTCGCGGTGCTAAGGTAAAAATAAATCTGTCAAGTCAGTGGCGCAATGCTAAGGGAACCGAGCACTGTTGCACAACTCGAAGTGTGATCGCTGCAGCCATCAAACAAGGGCTTAGGCCAATCGAAGTCCCGCTTAAACAGCAGAAACTAGCCCTTGGAACCTTCGAGTAGCTAAAAAAATACAAGTTGATATCTAAATGAAGATGAAAATAAAGTATAGAAACACTGGAAGTAGTACCAATGCATCCAAAATTGAGAAAGTACCAACCTTAACACCGTGAAAAATATGGCAACAGGAAAGTAAAAGTAGAACAATATGTAACGGAAAGTAAATATCCGAATTATAAACTGATTTTACGAGTCGAGAGCAAGAACTCTCTATAGAATAAACATCAGGGGTGGTGCCAAATTTCAATACTAAGAATATAAGGCATAAGTATATCGAAGTAAGGAAAGAAGTGTGGTTTTTGACTAGTTTCATTAATTCAATGGTTTGCTGAAGAATCGAAGCCATTAAATATTGCACGCTGATCACCTTCGGCATCTCCTCCTGAACTAGCTTCATTAATATTGGACCCGAGCCATGTTTCAGCTCTCGTGTAACTATTGTACTGCATCCATGCTCCCCATATATATTGGCCAAAATCAGATGGATTATAAATTGTAGATTCTCCTTCTACTAGAAAATGCGTCCCTACAATTTCCAGAATATCGTCATCTGTTACTTTGGATCTCAATCCGTATAAACGCTTCAACTTAAGAGGGAAATCAGCAGGACCACCTACACTTAATTTTTTTGTTAAAGCATATGCATCTAGTATTCTTCCCTCCATCCTTAAACCATAAGGAGCTAAAGATCCTGATTTTGCTATCAAGGAAACTTCACTACTCTCTAATCTAGTAAGGAATTTGTCTCCTTTTTCGATGTACCAAGCGTCGGAGATATTCTCATCAGCTCCTGTAGGATCATTTAGAAACAACTCTTGCCCTGAAGGTATATCAATGAATACATGTTTTCCTTCTGCGGGAATCTTATACTCGACTACACCCTGTGCACTAATACCTATGGTATCAATCGCTCCTGTAGGGTCAACTCTCCAAAGTGGACTATTCTGCACAAAGTTGTAGGGGCTAGTCCAGGTTCTCTGGGATGCCAATGGGTCCACGCTCATAAACCTCCCAACCCGCTGATCGTAGCTGCGAAAGCCATAGTCTTGAAGTCCAGTCATTTCATCGCGCTCTTTGCCATTGAACTGGTAGCGGTACTCGCTGTACGCGTAGTCTAGCCCAGCCAATGGCTGACCGAAGGGATGGTAAAAGGTAGCGCTTTTAATAACGGGATCGTATATATCCGTCGTACCATTACCGTCAAGATCAATGGATTTTTTTCGATCACTAACTGTGCTTAGCACATTACCGAGATGGTTGCTGATTTCATACTGACGGTGACCCACTGCCATTGAAGCCTGAATGTGAGAAAGGCTGACGTTAGCTATAGAATCATCTACCCAGCTGCCGCTGCCGCTAATACCGCCACATACCTCACCTCACCTTCTTCAACGTCCCATCCATCTCCTCAAATACAACATGCGCATCAGCAAAGCCAGCCGCCTGCGCCGCAGCAACCTTCGCCTGCGCAGCCTCGGCACTCGCAAATCCCTGTACCAACACCACCACATAATCCCCACGCTTGCGCGTAGTCAGCGTACCTAAACTCGCAACCCGACTCGCATCAAAATTGGTGAAATTGCCATAAGTCGCCAGACGAATTAAATACGATCCAGCAGAAGCAGCTGCATTCGTCGGGATCTCTGAGGTTTTGACGGAAGTAGAAGAAAAATCCTCCTCCATTATCAACTCACCCTCAGGTAAGACCGGCGCAGGCTCAACCTTCATCTCCTCCGGCTCACTAACACCTATCGCCGTACCACCAGATTCTTTAGCCACAAACGCATCGCCAAAGCCCAAAGCCTGTACCCGCGCCTGTATCGCAACTGCCTCCGCACGCTCAGCAAAAGGACCGACACGGATACGCAAAACGCCGTTTTCACGCTTGCCATACACCTGACCTACCTCGCCCAATTTGCGCTGATACTCAGAAATATCCATCGTATTCTCAGCCAAAGCAGCTACCTGAACCGCAAAACCCGGACTCACCGTGCCACCTTGCGGAGGCATCGCATACATGCCTGCAGCTGGCGAAGTTTCCATGGAAGTCGTAGCAGTGTATTCAGCCGGCGCCGAACCCACCGATGCTGCACCCCCACCCGCATCAGCAAGGGCCGAAGAGGCACCAGGAAACATCGCAAACGTGCTGAGAATACCCGCACCATCAGCATCATAACTGCTTGCCTCACGATCGATATCTGCCATGCCCGCTTTCGCATAACTAATTACATACTCCGCCTGACGCTCCAACTTGAGCTCGTAGCGACCCTCAGCATCCGTGCGCGCCTCACTCGCAAATGGACCGTCTTTTTGTTGCGCACGCACCAGAACACCCGCCAAGGCATCACCCGTGCGACTGTGAATCACCTTGCCCTCGTAGATCGAGATCTTATCCTCCGGGTTCAACTTCACTTCGAGTCGCTGATCAGCAGATAAGCCTCTCGCATTGAGACTAAATTCCTTCGTGTTGTAGCCACTCTTGCGCACTGAAGGCCGGCAGGTTTGATCCTCTACCGCACGAAACGTGTACTCACCATCCAAACCCGTCAAGAAATTGCCCTGACCGCAATCGCTGAAGTCGAGCAAAGCATTAGCAATAGGCTTACCCGTGGCGCCATCGACGACAGCAATGGTCATCGCTTTGCCGTTGCGCATGGCGCGGTAGATGTCCAAGCCACCCTTACCCCCGGGCCTGTTGCTGGTGATGTAAGCGAACTGGCTATCATCAGTCATCGCAAATCCTACATCGTCGAGAGGGCTGTTGACCCCTAATCCCTCATTAACCACGCTCGTCACCTGCGAACCCATCAGGTCGGCCCGGTAGACATCCATGCCACCAAATCCAGGCAAGAAATCACTCGAAAAATACAGCGACTCACCGGCAGCGTAAGGTGCGATTTCATTGCCAGCAGTGTTGATCTTATCGCCCATATTCTGAGGAGCACCCCAGCCGCTATCCATGCGCTCGCTCACATAGATGTCGAAGCCGCCCTGGCCACCA
This sequence comes from Saprospiraceae bacterium, assembly GCA_965213735.1. Taxonomy (GTDB): domain Bacteria; phylum Bacteroidota; class Bacteroidia; order Chitinophagales; family Saprospiraceae; genus CALDTK01. The sequence continues at coordinate 867,424 of CBDCAB010000006.1, read as the reverse complement.
GGTCGATCCGAGGCGAAATACAACCTGCTTCCATCTGGACTAAAAGCTGGGAAGCCCGTGCTAAAGCCAGGTCCGTTATGCACAAAGGCCTTGCCTTCCTGAAAGTCACCATCCTCACCAGCTACTGCCAGCATAAGACTCAGCTCCCAGCCAGCTTCCGGCAAGAAGCGCTCGCCAGCCTCGAAATTGTTGCGGGTGTAGGCTACGAGTTCGCCACTAGGAGAGTATACCAGCGGACCTTGCCCGAGCTCCTCCGATAGTGCCCGGTGAAGCACGTTTGGCTGGCGAAGGAAATTATTATCGTCGCGGGTGGTGCGATACATTTTCGAGTTGCCATCGCGATCACTGGCATAAACGACAAAATTGCCAGCCGTTGTAGCACCGAAATCATCACCCTTCGTATTGGCGAATTCATTACTGACTCGCCATGCACTTTTTACCGTTTGGTTTGCCTGCGCGTATTGCAGTCTAGCCGCCGCATCGACTGCTCGGGGATGGCCGAGGTGTGCAGCCTTAGAAAGACGTTCTACAGCCTCTTTATACCTGCCCAGCTCCATGAGCACCAAAGCGTGTTGGTAAGGGTACTCACCATTCTCACTGGCAGCGTTAGATCCTTCAGTAGCTATGGTTGCGGCGAGTATTGCATAGGCTTGCTCGGCCTCCTCGAGTTGATTCGCCATGCGTAGCGCATAGGCCAGTCTGCCCCGCTCGACGATAGCCTCTGGGCGCTTGCGCAAGTAGCGCTCAAATCCTTCTATAGCCGCTGTATACTCCCCTAGCTCGTACTGCTTGTTGGCCTTGCGCAGGTACTTCTGTGCGCTTAATGATAATGGCAGGGTAAGTAGCAGGGCCGCAACGGCCATAAGGATGTGTCGAGACATAGTGTGCAAGTGTTGGGGCTGCAAGTTAATCTTTATGCACATGCACAAAGAGGGTAATGCGCGGCGCCGACTTGTAGGCAGCTGACCTTGCAACGCACAGGAGCCGAGCCTAGCGCTAGACTAGACTCGGCTCCTGCTGAGTAAGATGTCGACCTTTAGAAAGGACAGCTCTTACAGCGGCTCACCTCTACATCTTCCTTCGGCAGCGACTTCTTGCCACTTTCGGTGCAATCCGTACAGCCTAGCACTCGAAACTCCGTACGCCTGTTGAACTGGTGCTCGCGCTCCGAGCAGGGGACGTTGTTGTTGCAGTTGTTGACAGGCACCGTCTCGCCGTAGCCACGGGGCACCATCCTGTCGCGGCTGATGCCACGCTGCACGAGGTAACGTACCACAGCTTCAGCGCGTCGCTGCGACAAACGCAGGTTGTAGTCGTCTGTACCACGTGCATCTGTGTGCGAGCCAATCTCGATAATCACCTCCGGGTTGTCGATCATCATCGTGTAGAGTTGATCGAGGTCGGCTCGTGCTTCCTGGCGGATACTCGCTTTGTTGAAGTCGTAGTAGATGTGCAGCAAGTACGCAATCGCCTCTCCTCGTGCTGCATTGGCAGGTCCGGGTACGAAGATGGTACCATCAGAGCTGAGGCGCTTGCCCTTGTCGTAGGTGGTGCCATTGATCATCCCACTTGCCGGCTTACCCGTGTCGCTGTCTACAAACAACATTGTGTTCATGTCCTGGTACACCCGTGGTTTGGGCACATCGCCCTCCATGCCTGTATTGTCGGTGATGTCGATGTTGGGACCGCCGTAAATCGTTGGTTGCAAGAAGAGATTCTCAATGAAGTTGCGCGTACCGGCTGTATCAACCGCACACAAGTCTGTCTGCTTATCTGAAAGGAAGCTCTCGAGCGTGCCGCGTACGGTATAGCAGCAGCCGGTTTCGAGTTCGAACATGTAGCGACCCGTAGCATCGGTAAACATCTCCTGATCGTCTTCATCGCAGTTGGAGCTGAGCGTCACCTTCGCTCCTTCGAGAGGTTCGCCGGTGCTTTCATCGAAGACGAAGCCTTCGACACTGTACTCCCGCAGAGGTTGAAGTTCTATCTCGACTACCAATTTCGAGTCGGTGAAGTTGATTGTCGACGCTTTCTTAGAAGCATCTTCGTAGCGCTCTGCACTTGCTGTAAACTCACACTCCTGGTCCTCGCCCATGTCGGTGGCAGCAATACCATTGATGTCAGTCACCGTGGTGGCCGCACTGCATCCATTGAGCACCGTGGCGCCTTCAATGGGTAGACGTGTATTCGCATCGATCACCAGCACTTCCACCGGTACACCTGAGCGGGTAAAGGAGTAAATGTCGTCGCGACCTGAGCCTCCTGGGCGGTTGCTGGAGAAATAGCCAAAGTTGCCGTCTTCTTCTACCATAATGGAGAAGTCGTCGTGCGTCGAATTCATCGGAGCACCGAGGTTTTCGGGCTGCGTAAAGTCCATGGGCCCTCGCTCGGTGGTGTAGTAGAGGTCGAGACCTCCCAGACCTACGTGACTGTCCGAAGAGAAGTAGATTTTGCCGGTATGGTCTACAAATGGGAAGGCTTCATTGCCTTCGTTGTTGACCACTGGGCCGAGGTTGATGGGTGGCCCCCAGCGTCCGTTGTCTTTCTCGGAGTAGTAGATATCCATGCCGCCAAATCCGCCTGGCATATCGCTGGCGAAGTAGAGGCGCTCGCCACTCGGGCTCAGTGCAGGGTGAGCTACCGAGTACTCATCTGAGTTGAAGGGAAGCGTTTGCAGTTCGCCCCAGCCGCTGTCGCCACTCTTTTCGGAGTAGAAGATTTTCAGTTTCACGATGCCATCGTCGCTCTTGCCGAGCTTGCCATCTTTGAAGTTGTTGCGAGTGAAAAACATTTGTTCGCCGTCATCGGCAAAACTCACTGCCGCGTCGTGAAACTTCGAATTGAAGTTCTCGCTAAACTTATCTGCACGCCCGTAGACGGTACTCAGCGGATCAGTTGGATCGGTGCGCCGGGTTTCGACGTAGTACAGCTCGAGAAAAGGGTTGCCCGTCCAGGCATGGTCACGCTTCACGGCAACGCCTTTGCTTCTGTCGCTGGCGAATACGAGCCCGTTTTGGTACATGCTGGCGCCAAAATCATCCAGTCCCGAATTGAAGTCGAGGTGCTGCACGTCATAGACGCCGATGTTTTTGGTGCGTAGTTCTTGCTCGTAGTCGCAGGCCCGGGCGAGGTACTGACCTCTCAGATCATCGGGCCGCTCTTGGATGTAGAGCGAAAACCACTCCTTAGCCTGATCGCACTTGCCATTCTGTTGCAGTGCCTGGCCGTAGTAGAGCTTGTGCTCTGGTTCTGACTCTGGCAGCCGCACTACCTGGCCGTACCAGTATTCTGCGTTGACAGCATCGTTGGTTTTGCGGTAGGCTTCAGCGAGGCGAATTTTAGCCTCTGGGTCATCACTCGATTCGAGGATGTCGGTATACTGCTCGATAGCCTCCGAGTAGTTGAGATCGTCCATCATTCCGGCGGCACGCTTGAGTCGGCCGCTTTGTGCGAACGCAGTAGTCGACCCCATAAGGGCGATTGCGAAGTAGAGGAAGAACCTGGTGTACGTCAGCTTCATGATGTTCTTTTTGCTTTCGCCAAAACCTGTTTTACGCAAGTGAAAACCTGGTCGAAATTTGTTTTAGCGAAAGCTGAGGGTAGTAAAGTACGCTGGGGCAAAACAGTGCTGCCCCGGAGAATTTAGAAGTAGCGCGGAGTGACCAAACGCTTGGTGAGAAAGTTGAACTCGTAGCCGAGCATGATCTCGAATGCACCAGCCGTAGCTTTATTAAGTGCAGTGAGAGGGTAATCATAGGCCGCACCGACGCGCAAACCATTGTCGAGATTGACCGAAAACCACAGGTCGGCAGAGTCGAAACTCGAACGACCGTCAAAGGCTTCTATCGCCGTGCGAAAGCTGGCTCCGATCCAAAACTTGTTGTAAAACAGCAGGCTCGCATCAATGTCCAGCTCGGTAGGAGCACCGACCGTCTTGGCAATTTCCTCTTTACGCAAAGAGCTAAACAAGCCGACATTCTTGATGAGCAAACTCGGCTTAAACATGATGTCATCGCCTCGCACCGGGAAGGCCGCACCCACCGCACCGTAATAATGGCGGTAGCGCCGCGAGTAAATCTCGATGTTGGGATCGTCATTCTGGCGCAGATCGTACTCGATGAGGTGCGGGCTCGACAGTCCTGCATAGAAGCGCTCGCCAAACAGGAAGAGTCCTGCCCCGAAATTGGGCAACCAGCGGTTGGGTGTATCATCAAAAGCTGCATCACCTGGATTGGCCAAATTGAGCTGAGAAAAGTCAGCACGCCAATTCTCGATGCCACCCTGAAGGCCGACACTTAGGCGAAGTCCGGCGCTCACAGGGATGCGGTAAGCGTAGGCAAAATTGGCATTGACAGTATTGGTTGGCCCAATCGCATCATTGCCGAGCGCTAGCCCCACCCCTACCCGCTCATTGGCGAGCGGCGTGTGCGCAGTAGCTGTTTGGGTGGTTGGCGCACCATCGATGCCCACCCACTGCGAGCGGTGCAAAATGCCGATGCTCATGTAGTCCTTGCTACCCGCATAAGCCGGATTGTAGCTCAGCGAGTTGAACATGTACTTGGTAAACATCGCGTCCTGCTGCGCGAAAGCTGCGGCAATGCTGCAGGCGACCAAGGCGGAGGTCAGGGCGAGTTTAGTTATTTTAGTCATCAGACTTTTTCGTTTAAGGAAGCTCGAGCGCTCCCGATGCGGCGTGTTTGTCGGCGCCTGGCTGGCACCCTAGCCATGGATTTGCAAATACTGTGCTAAACCAGTTGTGAATGGAGATATCTACCGCCTTACCTGTACGTAACCGGCAATTGGCTCCTTACCGCGCTCATTGAGCTCGGCGACAAAAAAGTAGGTTCCGTCCGGCAAAGCCTTGCCGTCAAAGTCGCCGCCCCAATCATTTTGGTAGCCTTGGACTTCGAGCACTTTCGAGCCCCAGCGGTTGTAAACTTTCACCACAGAGTTCGGATAAAACTCAATGTTTGTGAGCTCCCACGTCTCGTTGGTCCCGTCGCCGTTTGGCGAAAACCCGCTGCGGTTAATCACATCGGGCTTGTCGTTGCCACAGTCATTGGCTAGCACCACCGTCGCCTGATCACAGCCAAACTGATTGCAGACTTCGTAGATCAAGGAGTATTCTGCACATGGCGCATTGCCGAGGTTGTAGACCAACTCGAGGTTGCTATTAAAACTTGCTGCACCTTGAGCAGGACCAGCTATTACATGAGCGAATACAAAGGGAGTAAGACTCTCATCATTGCTGAGCGGATTCAGCGTATTGCTACTCGCTGGATTCACCACGAAGAAGTCGTCTTCTGCACGCGGGAGTCGATCATCATCATTGGGCAGTACTTCCACCACCAGGCTGATGCGGTCGCACACATTTTGCGCATCGCAAAGCGTCATACATAAATCCTGCACACCGAGTGCATTGGCTGTAATGTTGACGCATGTAATATCTGCCGATGGACTCAGCGATACGTACTGCGTAGCAGCAACACATGCATCTGTAAGGCGGACAGGCGCACCAGCAAGCTCGTATGGCCCGAAGCACCACAAGCGCGTGTCACCGTTGCGGATACGGATTGTGTCGCGAGCCGGAGCACGTGGCACTACATGGACTGTGATGTTGAAGCGCTTCGTGCGATTGGTGACGTCAGTCACATCAATGCAGGCGCGCTCTGTGCCGGGCAGCAAACCAGTAAAATCCACAGAAAAATTATCCGGATGTACGAGAAACCTGACAAAGGTGCCGGAGAGATTCGGACAGGAGTTCTCGAGTCCGGCCAGCGCACTTTGAAAGTCGCCGGTATTTAGTACCGTACTCGATACAGTACCCTCTTCTATCGTGAATTCGAGGTCGACATCAGGATAGACATTAGGCTCTACAGTGGTGACGATAACTTGTGTCGTATCACAAAACCCAAGGTCGTCGCATACCACCACGCAGCTCGTATCGGTGCCCCCGCTCACCAATCCGCGGTACTTGAGGCAAACCGTCTGCGGCGTGAGGATAAAACTTACGAAGTCGTCGCCGCCAGCGCAGACATCCTGCACGCTCACCACATTGCCCGGCAGCTGAAGGGTATCTATGCAAAAGGTCACATTGCCGCTGGGAGCGGCAACAGTATCAAACACGGTGCTGCTCGTGATGGGCATATCAAGGCCAGCATCAAAGATGTAGTTGACCACACTACAGGTACTGCTGGCGTCGCAATAGGTGAGTTGAACTGTATCGACGCCAATAGCCACGGGACTTACGGTGAAGCAGTCGTTGGCAGCGAGGCTGATCACCACATAATCTGCCGGAGGACTCACAAAAAAGTCGACAACAGGTCCACTTAGTCCACCCAAGTCAGGACAGACCGTGATGGCTGTCGGTATCGTCAGCGCGTGATACTCGTAAGTCGGTGCGACTGTGCAATTGACAGTCACTGTGGCCTCATCGAGTAGGGTGCCATTGAAGAAGGCTTCGATGGTGTGCGTGCCGCCACTGAAGCCAAACTCGGATCCGCCTCCTTGTGTGCCTACCTTGCGGGGCATCACTTCGTTGGCGGCGACACTCTGTGCAAAGATGAACATGTCGCTGTAGGTGTTGGCTACATTTCCTCCGCTGATGCGGTTGTTGATCAACTCCACTTGCCAATTGCCTGCTGGGTCTTCAGCATTCATGAAGTCAACTAGTTCCTGCGGATCGTTGAAGGTTGTTTGGTGCTCCACCCCATTTATTTTCCAGCTCGTGATGTCATACGGGCCGTTGTAGCCATCGCCGGTGAGGTTGGCCAACTCATAAATGGAAATGGTATCGGCATTGCAGGCTACGCGTGGACTCGTCACCTCTACGCCATCAACAAAGAAGTCGTAGTCGAGGAAATCTTGATCCGAATAGTCGCTACAGATAAAGGCTAATTCGCTACAAGCGCCCACGGTAAAATCGTAGGTAGGTTCGGCAAATTGAGCGGATACAGTGTAGCCGGCGGTGAGGCTGGCCAACAGCATGAGCCATCTAAAGGGTCTCATATGCATGGATTGATTTAGCTGTGTGGGGGGGGACGCCAATCAGGAGACCCGTAGTCACAGCTAAGCGACAATCATGCCAATCATATGCTGGAAAAGTCTATGTATGCTTTTAACTAAGCAAATAGTAGCCCCGCCCCCACGATAGAGGCATAAATCACGCTGGCCACTCCATTGGTGGTGAAAAAGGCGCGGTTGACGCGGGAGAGTCGACCCACCGCTACGAGGCTCTGCTGGTAAGCAAGTGCAAACACAAAGCATCCAGCCCCAATGACTATAAACCACAGGGCCTCAGGACAGCTTTGGGCGAGGCGGTAACTAACCAAAATGAGCACTCCTGCACAGGCTGTGTGAAGGCTACGACTTAGCAGCAGGGCTCGGCTTGCTCCAAAACGTGTTGGGACAGAATGCAAATCATGACTGCGGTCAAAACCCTCATCTTGTAAGGCGTAAATGATATCAAAGCCTGCTACCCACAGCAGCACCACAACACCGTATAGCACTGGAAGGACGGCAAAACTTCCTGTCACAGCTAAATAGGCCCCAATCGGTGCGAGTGCTAAACCCAGCCCGAGGATAAGGTGGCACAACCAGGTAAAGCGTTTGGTATAGGAATAACCAAGCACAACTGCAAGTGCGACAGGGCTCAGCAGCAGGCACAGCGAGTTGAGCAATCCTGCACATCCTATAAATAGCAGCGCATTGGCCACCACGAATATGGCTGCGCGGCGGGTACTCAGCACGCCTGCGGGTATTTCTCGCACCGCCGTACGCGCATTAGCAGCATCTATGGGTGCATCTACCAGCCGATTGAAGCCCATGGCTGCGTTGCGCGCAAAGACCATACACCCAAGAATCAAAAGCAGATCGTTCCACCTGAAGCTGTGTTCAGGTTGCAGCAGCGCGAGCGTATAGCCCAGCAGCGCGAATGGCAGCGCAAAGATGGTGTGGCTAAAAGTGACCAGGCTGAGGTAACTGCGCATAGGCTGGATGATAACGACAAAGCCCGCCCCTCGCAACAGCGAAAGGCGGGCCTCGATATGCAGGGGGAGTTAGACTTACTGGACCAGCGGACTGTCTCCCTCAGCCTTCTCGACCTTACCCTTGAGGTAGATGATGGTCTGAGCGGGATTTGTATTGGCGGTGATAGTCACCTTCTGGTTGCGATCGCCGGCTTTGCCCTGGCTGTTAAACTCGACAACGACTTCACCTTTGCCACCAACTGGGATTGGCTCCCGTGGCCACTTAGGCACGGTACATCCGCAGCTACCTTTAGCTTGGCTGAGGATGAGGGGCTCATCACCAGTGTTCTTGAAGGTGTAGGTGTGGGTTACTTTCTCTCCTTCAGCAACAGTACCGAAGTCGAATTCGGTTTCGGTGAAGTCCATCACAGTGGTCGGACCGGTTGGTGCTACGGGAGTGGTAGCATCTGCTGCGGTGATTTCTGCATTAGCGTCTGCTGGAGTAGCAACAACAGCTTCGCGGGCGGCGTCACGTACGTCAGCGCTGCCATCTTCGTTGCAGCTAGCTAGCAAAGCGCAGGATGCAATGGCTAGAAAGCTGAGGCGAACAAACTTGATCATAAATCGAGTATTTTGAGTGTGGGCACAAATGTAGCACCAAGCAAGCCCTTAAACCAGCATTGACTGGGTGCATTGGGTTAACCCGTCGTTAAACGGGCAAGAATCCAGTTTTGGTACACCGCTTCAAAATACTCAGCGCTGAACAAAGCAGCTGCTTCTCCGTCTTAAACATCGATGTCAGCACCCCAGCTTCCGCAGCCATTCATCGATGATTATGGCGTTATTGGAAATTTACACACCGCAGCACTCGTAGGCCTACACGGCAGTATCGACTTCCTCTGCTACCCGCGCTTCGATAGCCCGAGCCTTTTTGCCCGTCTCCTCGATGATTCACTTGGTGGCTCCTGGTCGATCATTGTCGATCATCCTGAAGTGCGATCTACCCAAACATACGAGCCTGATACCGCTATCCTCGTTACGCGACATGCCACTCCCGAAGGTGCCGTCGAGGTAGAGGATTTTATGCCGCCAGTAGATGATATCACCCACTGCCAGGTGGTGCGAAGGGTACGAATTATTGCAGGCAAAGTCGACATCATCAGCCGCTTCGACCCGCGCTACCCTTACGCCAAACAGAAGAACAAGATAAAAGTCGACGGCAGCGATCCGCATACTTTCACCATAGAGCTAGAGGACGAAAAGCTTCACTTGTTTAGCTCGCTAGAAGCCGATACGCATGCTAAAACGACCCTGAGTTTTCGTACCACACTTCAACACCAGCCCGATAAGGCGCATGAGCAGCTGACCTTCGTGCTGCAAAGCGAGCAGTGCAAATTGCCTCAAGATGGCCTGTCGGGTTTTGGCGAAAGCCTGTACCAACACACCAAGAAATTCTGGACCAACTGGAGCAGTAAACTCACCTATACCGGTGAGCACCGCAACTTGGTGCGTCGCTCGGCACTCATGCTAAAACTGTGCACGAGCGCCGAGTACGGCTCGAGTGTAGCCGCCATCACGTTTGGACTGCCGGAAAGCCTTGGTGGTAGCCTCAACTGGGACTATCGCTATACCTGGATTCGTGACTCAGCATTTTCGATGTACGCCATGCTGCGACTCGGCCTCACTGACGAAGCCAGTGCCTTTATCGAGTGGATTGTGGCGCGCTGTGAAGAAATGGAAGATGCCGCCGACCTCAAGCTGATGTACCGCGTCGATGGCGGCACCGACCTCGATGAGTCAGCACTCGAACATCTCGCTGGCTACAGAAACAGCCAACCCGTGCGCATTGGCAACGGCGCTCAAGATCAGCGCCAACTCGACATCTATGGCGAGCTAATCGATACCGTCTATCTCTACGACCGCTTCGGCCAAGAAATTACCTACAATTTCTGGCAAAGCCTGGTCGCCATTATCGATCATGTGTGCGAGACATGGGACGAGCCCGACCATGGCATTTGGGAAGCACGCGAAGGCAAATACCAGTACACCATGTCGAAGGTGATGGCATGGGTTGCCATTGATAGAGGGTTGCGCATCGCCGAACACCGTGGCTTTCCTGCACCCTACGAAAGGTGGCGAAAGGAGCGCGATGAGCTCTACACTGCAATTTACAGCACCTACTACAACAAACAAATTGGCGCTTGGACCGAATATGCCGACAGCGATTGTGTGGATGGAAGTGTGTTGCTGATGCCACTGATTCGCTTCGTTACCACCCGAGAGCCGGAATGGCAAAGCACCTTGGAAGTGGTGGAGCGGGAACTGGTGCGCGATAGCCTCGTGTATCGCTACAGCAAAGAAGGCAAGCTTAAGACAGGCTTCGACGGCACGGAAGGTTTCTTCTCGATGTGTGGCTGTTGGTATGTCGAAGTACTCGCCAAGTCAGGTCGTGTCGGCGAAGCACGTGCTCATTTGGCCAAACTCGCTTCGCATGCCAATCACCTTGGGCTTTTCTCTGAGGAGATTGCAATGGACGGGCAGCAGATCGGCAATTTCCCACAGGCGTTCACGCACCTTGCATTTATCAGTGCGGCCCTCCAAATCGAGGAGCAGCTAAAGGATGAGTGCGCTGGTGCAGAAAGCGGTCCGAAAGGCTAGCCTTGTGCAGTAGCTGGCTTGAGCAAGTGCGCGAACTGCTTGCGAAACTTATTGACTTTGGGAGCAATTACAGCTGTGCAGTAGCCATTGCGCGCCCCTACCCGCTCGAAGTAGCCCTGGTGGTAATCTTCAGCGGCGTAAAAGGGCATGGCGGGCATTACTTCCGTCACTACTTTGCCGTTGTACACCTCTTGAGCTTCCGCCAAAACTTCTTTTGCCTTTGCTGCTTGATCAGCGCCATGAGTAAATATCACGCTGCGGTACTGCGGACCGACGTCGTTGCCTTGGCGATTAGGAGTAGTGGGATCGTGAATGGTGAAAAAGATGCGTAATACCTCTGCGTAACTCAGCACTTCGGGGTCGAAATGAACCTGCACCACCTCAACGTGGTCGGTGCCTTTGCTGCAAACGGCTTGGTAGTTGGCGTCAGCAGCGGTGCCACCCATATAGCCAGACACGACCTTATTTACGCCATTGAGTTTTTCGTAGACGGCCTCTGTGCACCAAAAACATCCTCCGCCAAGGGTTGCTATTTCCATGGTTTTAGAAAGGCTGGAGCAAAACTTTGGTTCATCGCCTTCAACCGGGTGTGTTCAGCTGCGGCGAGTAGTTAAGCCTAGTTACAGCTTTGCGACTTTTGCTTTGCGTTGGCCGTGTCGACAGCTCAGCACCTAATTCCAGAAACAACTTTCGACCGGCTTGAGCGCGCTCATCAATGTGATAGTGGATCTGGCGAGTGAGGTACTCGGTGAGGTTGTAGTTGGGCACCTGTGGCTGTACCTGCGCGGCCAGGACGTGGCGCTGAGCCAGACCGGCAGCCTGAGCACGCTCGAATTTTTGTAGAAAACTATCTGGTAATTGGCTAGCAGCCAACCAGGAAGCGTAGACAAACGGAAGCCCCGTCATAGCCTTCCACGCAGCACCTAGGTCGTAGTAGTGTTTGGCCCCTGCGCGTGCTGCTATAGCTGGGTCGCCTATGATTACTCCAGCGGTAGTACCAGCTATGCTGTCGCGGTAGCCTGGGCGGGCGGGGATGAGTTTTGGCGAAAGCTGCCAATAGTGCCTTAGCAACACCTGAGCGAGCAATACAGAGCTGCGACTGTCGTGATCGAGGTATAGTTGCTCTACCTCCTCGAGTGGTACTTCGCTAAAGATGCCTACACTCCCCACGAAGCCATCTGAAACGATGCCGTACTCGCCGACGAAGACTGCCGCAGGTAGAGCGAGCCGTGCGGCAGTGGGCAGTAGCCCCAGCTCAAATTCACCTTCGGCAAAACGTCGGGTAGCTTCCGCAGGACGTGCTAAATCAAGATGTAGATCACCCGACTCCACGAGCCGCTGCAAGCCTACGCGCAAAGGCAAGGTGTTGTGGTAGCCAACCGCTATTGCAGCCACACTCATGGCAGCTGTTTTAGAGCATTTAGCTCGGTGAGGTGGGCAATCTGCAGCGTGCGATCAAACACCCATTTCGGCTCCACGTATTCTAAGGTGTAGTAGCCCGCATTGGCGTGCTCATAGCTGCTCATCTTGCTCAGCGGCTGGTCATCGAGCAGGCAGGTGAGGGCACGCAGCGCTCGACCGTGCATGCACACCAGCGCAGCATCGAATGGCTTTTGCAGCAGCGACAACCAACCAGCCCAAAGCCGCTCACCCAGCTCGCGGGCACTTTCACCACCGAGTAGGCGCGCATCGAGTTTGCCCGCCTCCCAATCCGCAATTAGCTCAGCATATTCCTGCCTGGAGGTAGGGGTAGCGACCTTGCCCTCGTGGACACCCCAGCAAATTTCACGAAAGCGCTCATCGATGTAGCCCGCCACACCGTCGGCCCGAAACTGAGCGACAGTCTGCTCAGCGCGCACCATACCACTCGACACCACCAAATCCACACGCCCCCGGAAGTGCTCGTACAGTGCGGCTGCCTGCTGGTGCCCATACTCATTTAGTGCAGGATCAACTCCGCTACCCTGCACGATTTGCAGCCGGTTCAGCTCGGTTTCGCCGTGGCGGGCAAGGAAGATTTTTCGCTTCGACATTAGGCTGGGCGATTGCTTGGCGCTTGGTCTACTACATCAGTCGTAGCCGCCACGGGTGCAGGTTGATTCACGACTGGCAGTGAGAGGTAGCCGCGGTAATGCTTGTCGCTGTCGAATTCGACTTCACTATAGTCTTTGAGCACGCGGTAGATGCTGTCACGCTCGATAGGTTTGCGGTCTACGCGCCGTATCAATTGCACGAGTTGCTCGGTGCTCATGGCTGGGTGTTGCTCTTCCGAGCCAGCCATGGAGTAAATTTTTGTGGTATCGTCGATAGTACCGTCGATGTCGTTGACGCCAAAACTCAGCGAGAGCTGCGCCACATCGCGTCCGATCATGGGCCAGTAAGCTTTGATGTGATCGAAGTTGTCGAGGTAGAGCCGCGCGATGGCATAGTTGCGCAAATCCTCAATGGTGGTGCTCTCCGGCACATCGCTCATCTGATTGTTGGCGTTGCGAAACTTGAGCGGGATGAAGGTCTGAAAGCCGCCAGTTTCGTCTTGTAGGTCCCGCAGCTTTTGCAGGTGATCGACGCGATGCTCGTAGCGCTCGATATGGCCGTAGAGCATGGTCGCGTTGGATTTCATGCCGAGCCGGTGCCACTCGCGGTGCATGTCGAGCCACTGCTCACCTGTGCACTTACCACCCGCAATCTTGTCGCGAATTTCTTCGTGAAAAATTTCTGCTCCTCCACCGGGCATCGAGTCTACCCCACTCTCTTTGATGAGGCGCATGCCTTCGGCATAGCTGACCTTCGCCTTCTTAAAGATATAGTGGTATTCTACCGGAGTGAGTGCTTTGATGTGCAGCTCTGGTCGGTGCGCTTTGATGCTGCTGAAGAGGCCGGTGTAAAACTCGAGATCGTACTGCGGCAAAACTCCCCCCACGATATGCACCTCTGTAACTGGCTCACCGTCGTACTTTTTCACCTCATCGAGCATCTGCTCGGCTGTCAGTTCCCAACCCTCTTCTCGCTTTTTGATGAGCCTCGAGTAGGAGCAAAAACTGCAAGTGTATAGGCACACGTTCGTTGGCTCGAGGTGGAAATTTCGGTTGAAGTAGGTGGTGTCGCCGTGTCGATGCTCACGTATGGCATTAGCCAGCACACCCAAGTAAGCTAAAGGAGCGGATTGGTAGAGCACAATGCCATCGTCGAAGCTTAGTCGCTTGCCTGCTACTACCTTCTCGGCCAGTTGGAGCAGCGCTGGGCTGAGCCGGCGGTCGAGCTTTAGCGGGGTGAGAAGACCAGGATCGAGCATGTCGGGCAGTGTGAGTGAGGATTCGAGCAACTAACGCACTTTCACAACTTTCAGTTTCTTTTGAAAGTAGCATTTTTCACATGCTGCAAAAGTGCCGCTTCTTGCCAACTTCGCGGCGGTGCTCTCAATTCTCATTCCCGCCTATGGCGACGACTGCTCCCAGCTCGTTGTGGATTTGCAGCGACAGGCTCGGCAGTTGTCGCACGCATATGAAATTATCGTGCAGGATGATAAAGAGGATTCTGCCAGCTTTCGCCAAAACCAGGAGGCGCTAAGTGAGGTAGCCAATGTTCGTCTTATCGCAAACAAGAGCAATCTAGGTCGAGCAGCAAACAGGAATTCTCTAGCAGAAAAAGCTCAATTCGATTGCTTACTCTTTATTGATGCTGATGCGCAAGTGACAGATCCTAACTTCCTTTCACGCTACATGCATGCAGCCGGTGAGGCAGATGTCGTGGTGGGTGGGACGAGCTACCCCGCTATCGCGCCTGACGATAAAGCATTGCTGCTGAGGTATATGTATGGTGTGGCTCGCGAGGCTAGAATCGCACAACAGCGTGCGCGAACTCCCTACCAAGCCTTTAGCAGCTTTAATTTTTTAATTTACAAAGAATTATTTCAACAAATAAAGTTCGATGAGCGCCTGCGTGAGTATGGCCACGAGGATACAATTTTCGGCTTCCAACTCGAGCAACTTAGCGCCAAGCTTCATCATATAGACAACCCTTTGCTCCACAATGGCCTCGTCACCGCAGAACAATTCTTGCTGAGCACTAGAGCGGCCATAGCAAATCTCCACCCCCTCAAACAGTGGTACCCCACGTTTGAGACGCGACTCATGCGCACAGCGCAGCGCCTAAGCTGGCTCTTGCCCGCGCTCGCACAGACCGAAGCCAGCCTGGTAAGGCAGCTACTCTCTAGTTCGCCCAGCCTCTTAGCCTTCGATGCATTCAAGCTGATTCACTACGATCGCACGCGTCGCGCATACGAGCAGAGTCAGCCACAGACACCTCGCTAAAACTCCGGATAGAATGCCTTCAGCAGTCGCTTAAACTGACGCGTCGGCTCACCGCCCTCGTAGTTCATCACCAAATCGTGGCGAATAGGCTCCATCCGCTTGCGCTCGAGTTGAATGACGAGGCGCTCAATGGGCTGCTCGTCTTCTGCACGAAGCTGCAAAATCCGAACTGGATACAAGCCGTAGCTGCGGGCCAACTCGCTAAAGCGCAGACCTTCGATGTAAGGCAGTACGACTACTCCACGACCTGTGTCTGTAAGTAGCGTGCGAAAAGCGCTCAGCAGATCGCCATGAGGCAACTTCTTGGTGCTGCGCATCTCCAAACGCGAGGAGCCGCGGCTGAGGCTGCCACCCGAGAAGAATGGCGGGTTGCATACGATCAGGTCGAACTTGTCTTCACAGCGATCGGCGAAGGTTTGTACGTCGAGGTGCTCAATGGTCACGCGATCAGCCCAGGGGGAGAAGAGGCAGTTTTCTTTGGCTTGACTAGCGGCTTCGCTGTCTATTTCTACGCCAACTACCAGAGCGTCGGCATTGCGCTGTGCAAGCATGAGCGCAATGACACCAGAGCCCGTTCCGACGTCGAGAATTCGTTCTGCCTTTTTGCAATCTGCCCAGGCGCCGAGCACGACGGCATCGGTTGTGATGCGGTTGCGACAACGCTCGTGATTGACTTTGAACTGCTTAAATTGAAATGGCTCGAGTCCAGCTTCGACTTGCATAGGGGTGGGGTTAAATCGTTGAAAGGAAGGGTATCCCGCGGGTCCAGGCGCGCTCCGTGCGGAGCTGAACGCTGTACTGACCCGGAGAAAGGGAAGAACAATCGAGGGTGATTTGCTCGAATTGGTTGGAAAGAAGACCAGCCTGCACTTGGCGGCCCAGCACATCGAGGATGCGGTAGGCACTGACAGTAGCACTGGTGAAAGATTCAGAAGTGAGGGTGAGTTGGTCCACAACAGGATTGGGACTAACAGTGACGGCTACATTAAGCAGCTCCTCAGCAGAACTCAGTTGTGCAGCACAGGCTACTCCGCCAGCTAGATCGCAATGCCTGCTGCGGGCCGCCTCGTAGTACAGCTCGGCAAGTGCTGCGCTGCCGGTGATGATCAGTGTATTTTCGTCATGAAAGGTCTCCGCTGAGTAGCTCCAATTGTGGCTGCCCGTAATGATAGTGGCGGCGTCGCCAGCCTGAGCATCAATCACGGCATATTTATGGTGCACCACCTCATCGGGGGTATGTGCTTCCAGCTTGGCGCCACGGCTGCGTACGTAGCTGTAGTCACTGCTCGCATCGTCGACATTTTCGATAACGCCCGTCACAGCTACTCCTCGTTGCACCGCCCGCACGAGGGCATCAGCGAGTTGATCGTAGGTAAACACCAGCAGTTGCACCGCCACTGAAGTGCTAGCCACGTCTAATGCCTGCTCGATACGGGTACTTACCTCGTCGTTTGGAGAGAAATAGAGTTCGATATCCAGGTTGTCAAGGCGGGTGGTGGTCACTGCACGTTGCGGCTTTTCGGCTCCGGTTAGGCTGTTGCGAAAGTCGGGCACAGCTGTAGTGCTTCCCCAGAGGAGGTTCATTTCGTGTTGGTAGGCTTGCGCCAAAACAGCAGAGCGCAACACTAAAGCATCATTATAGAAGCTGTAGATATTGGCATCTGTAAAGTTGGTCGAGCCTGTCATGACCGTTGCTCGCGCAGGATCGTCGGCGTCCACGAGGAGAAACTTGTGGTGCATCAGACCCGCATCGTTGACCTCTATCCAGGTATAATCTGGATTGGGCGACAGCAAACTTGGATGCTGCGTTTCGACATCGGTGACCACTCTCACGCGTACTCCTCGTGCGTGGGCACGCCTCAGCGCGCTTGCTAGAGGAGCGTGATCAAAGTTGTAAGCGGCCAGATCGATTGTACTCTGCGCTCCTTCAACCAGTTGCACTGCCTTAGCACTGATGCTACTGCCGGTGTTGCCAGTCAGAGACGCACCCTCACTCGCTACCGGGTAGTTGAAAAAGACTTCCACGTGAGGGTGAGTCGATTGCGCACCGAGGTGAGCAACAGCAGTCAACGCTAGAAGCGCTACGCAATAAAGTTTTGTATACTTTTCTCTCAATTGTATGGCTTCACGAGACTTGCCCGCAGCGGCGAATTTACTGCGGAGAAATGATAACGTCATCTACCCGGTATGTCGAAGTGTTTCCCGACCCGCTTCCGGTATAGTGAAAAGCCACATAACCCGTGCCTGTGTGGGCTGCCAAGCTGATCTCTCCGCTATCTATCCAGTTGTTTTCACCTGAGGATGCATCAGCAATGGTGGCACCAATGGAGGTCCAGGTAGCGCCTGCCGGGTCGCCCTGCCCATCGTAATCTGTGGAAATAACTACCTCCAAACCCTGGTGAACATGAAAAGCAGTGGCTGTCTCAAAGCTGATTTTAAGACCTGTATCGAGGTCGAGCTTGGGCGTAATCAACCAGGTGTTCATGCTCGCATTGTCATCATTAAATGCCGTTGCCTGAGCATATAAGTTGCCATTGAAGTCGCGTGCCAACCAGGTGCGACCTCCAGCCACACTCGTGTAATTGAGCCAACCATCAAGTGAGACCTCCTCCCGATCGACTTCGCCTTCAAAGTCCTCGTTGACATTACTGACTGCCTCACCAGTTCCTCCTCCTCCCGATCCGCCTCCGCTACCGCCACCTGTACCTCCCCCACTCGATCCGCAGGCAGCTCCATTACAACGCGGTCCGTCAAAAGCTAGGTCGGCAGCGTCGCGCACGAACACCTGCTTGTCTTGCCTAAAGGTGGAATAAACACCTGTGATGCAGCCACTGCATGTAGGGACATCCATATTCGCTACGTCGGCAAAGCCGCTCGTACGAACGATTAAGGTGTTGAAATTGCAGTCTTCGAGCGTTTTGTTGAGCGTCTGCTGAGCCAAGGCATCTGCCAGCTGCCCACTGGTGTCGCTCGGGATAAACTGCACATCGCAAAGCCTTACCAGGGTAGATAG
Source organism: Saprospiraceae bacterium (assembly GCA_965213735.1). GTDB lineage: Bacteria > Bacteroidota > Bacteroidia > Chitinophagales > Saprospiraceae > CALDTK01. The sequence goes on along the minus strand of CBDCAB010000006.1, from coordinate 849,476 downwards.
ATCATTCACACCGAGTTCACCAATACTCACCTGCTTTGCATCAGGCACTCCAACCACCTTACCACGAAACAGATGTTCACCAATTAGCGCATTATCTACCCGAGCCAGCTGTAAACTGCCGCTGTTGTTGGTAAAAGGAGCCGCACCCAACTGTACCAGGCCTTCGAAATCTGAAATGTAGAGACCCTGCGCGCGGAGGTAGACGAGTCGCCCTTCTTCAAATTCGGTGTAGAGGTCGGTCCGGTTGAGTTGAATTTCTATGCCACCAGTCTCATCCTGGAGCACCAATTTCTTGTAGAAGTTGCCGGCTTCATCATCGGCAACAACGATGGCATCAACCACCAGATCCTCGTCGATTTCTACAAATTCGCCAGGTAGAAAATACTCTTTTAGGTCGGAGATGGTGGCATTGGTTTCGAGCTCCACAGCATCACTCCCTACTGGCGGCGTGTCGAAGTCCTTTTCAATGCATGCAGTCAGCGCGAGCAGCGCGAGGGTAATTGTCGAGAGCATCCGGTACATCATCGGAAAGGCTTAAAATTGGTAGGCTACCTGCACAAAAAAGTTTGTGCCGTAGGCGTAGTAGTACTGATTAGGAAAGCGGTTCACGTCCTGAGTCTCGAAGTCGTACCGCAGTTGTTCGCGCGCACCAGAAATGATTCCGGTATTGTTGAGCAGGTTGTTGACAGCCGCCGTGAAGAAGATAAATTGATCTTCAAACTTCAGGCTTTTGGTTGCAAACAAATCTAAGGTAAAAGCCTGCGGCAGCTCTTCCTGCTCTACAATGTCGAGCAGAGCCTGCGATCCCGGCTCGAGGTTGCGCACAGCATCGGTCGTGCGACGCAGCGGACCGTAATCCGCGAAGGCATAGCGGGCATAGCTACCGGTGAGGGTGAGGGTATAAAACTGCTTGCCCTCGTAGCGCAAGCCCAGACTACCCACTTGCTGCGGTGTTTGCCCCACAAAGAAGTTGCGCAAGTAAATCACCTCATCTTCCACGAGTTGCACGCCGCTGTTGTCGACGTATGCATTGGCCGTGGGTCGCGACGTGTATTGATAGCGGCCGGCAGCAAGCGCGGCTGTGAGTTCGAGGCTGGCGGTGATGTCGTACTCGGCAGCAGCTTCAAAGCCGAGATGATCAGAGTTAACGCCTTGAAGGATGTAGCTGCCGAAGCCCGTCGTGTTATCAGCTGTCTCGATGAAGAAGCGAATATTGCGCATTCTGTCGGTGAAGCGGGTGGCATAGCCTGTAATACGAGCCTTCAGTTTCGGCGCTCGAAGTTGGTAAGAAGCTTCGAGGCTGGTGATGGTTTCGGACTCGAGGTTGGGCACAAACTCGTTGCGCGTACGTGGACTCACCAGCACATCGCGATAGTCAGGAGCTTTGGTGCCGTAGTAGCCGTTGGCCTGGAGGTAGTTGCGCCCATTGATTTTGTAGGTCACACCCAGCTTAGTAGAGCCTGTCAGGAAGTTTTCTTTTTCGCTTTCGCCAAAACTGTTCTCGGGAAACTGCCCGTTGCGCAAATTGCCTTTCCGCCACTGATCTTCGTTATTTGCACTCAAGGCGGCAAAAACATCAACCTTGCGCCCGATATACTCGACCTGCCCAAAAAGCTGCTGACGGGCCACGTAAGAGTTGTAGTTATACCCAAACTCTTCGCCCTCTTCTATTAGTCGATTAGGCGTATCCAGATCAAACTGTGCAGCCGTCACAGAAGCCAGATCACGCTCGGCAAAAGGGTCTATGTTGAGCACGAAGTCGGCACCCAGCAGATCGTCGAGCACTTTATAGTTCTCCACTTTGCTGTAAAGCCCGATGAGGCCGCCGTAAAAAGAAATCTGATCGGTGAGGGCGTGTCTAAAGCGTGAGGCAATACTTATGCGATTAGGATCGGAGCGTTGCTCTTCTACCCAGTAGCGAGCCTGGGCGCCGCTGCGGCTGTTGCCCATGATCCCATCGGCATTCTCAATAATATCTTCTTGTGCGCGATTGATGCGGTACAGCTTATCCCAATCTATTTGCAGCAAGTCGGGATTGGCTATAATGGCCTCCCGCACCTGTGCTTGTGATGCCTCATTTTGGGAAAAGCTCGGCAGGTATTGGTAGTAGGTTCCTAGTGGATTGGGAGCGTTGTTGCGCTCGAGCCGCGTTTGGCCGTTGCGGCCGGTCACCCACAGCACGGAAGTTTCCCAGCTGGTGCGCTCGGTGGGCGTCCACTCATGGGCGAGCGTAAGCAGCGGTTGGTGAGTGCGGTATTCTCGGCTGTTGCGGATTTGTCCTGCTTGATAGCCCCAGTTGCGGTTGAAGTAATTGCTACCTGTAATATCATAAATCTCCTGCACCGCCGAGCTAGCTCCACCTCGGAGGCTAGGCGAAGCCAAGGCATTGAAGCTCAGCCGCTGACGGTTGTTGATGCCAAATTGCTTATCAATGCCCAAGAAGTAGCCAAAGCCCTGCTGGTAAGTGCCAGGAATATATCCTTCCTCGGCATATTGAGCAGACCCAGCTATGCTGAATGCCCAGCCTTGCTCGTTCCAGCCAGTACTGTGTGAGATGATGCTGCGGTAGCGCCACGAGCGGTTGGAAGCAGCAACACTGACGCGGGTATTTGCCCGCTGCGATCCTGCACGCACGTCGACATCACCAACGCCCCCGAGCGCCTGTGGATCAAAGCTGTTGAAGCCAAGCCCGACAGCATTGTAGCGGTTGCGTGTTACGTCATTGAGCCCGCCCCAGAGATAGAAATACGCACGATTAGCTTCGGGATCATTGGCTGGTGCACCATTGAAAAATACGGATGTATAGCGGTTGTCGTAGCCCCGAATTCTAAAACGTGTAGCGCTGAAATTAAAGGCTGCAGCTTGCTGGAATGGATCGCGGCTCGCACTCAACAAACTACTCACCGTTGCCGCTGCACCAAAATCTTCCGCATCACTCTGCAACTCTGCAGAATCATCTGTGCGATTAAGCACATCGATATCTGTTTCTTGATTTACCGGAACTAAAAAGATTGTCCCAATACTCACCGTTTCATCAACGGCAGTGCTGAATAATTGCTCGTTTTGGCGAAAGCCCTCAACCTCGATAACAACAGCACCCGGGCTAGTCTCTACCAACAACTCGAAGCGACCGTGGTTTCCAGTTTTGGCGACAGCTGAACCATTTACCTCAGATACATTAGCACCAGCTACAGGCGCAGCGGTACCTTGCTCGAGAACTGTGCCGGTGACGAGTACCTGCGCCGAGCTATTGCCAGCGCTCGTCAAGAGCAGGAGCACAAGGCCGAGGCTAAGGGTAAAGACTTGTTGCAATAGTCGAAAGGTCAGTTCGGGCCGCGAAGGTACTTTGACGGATCGCGGAGCAGGTAAGGGAGTTGTTAACCCTCCATCATACTTGTGTGCAGCCCACACAGCACGCTGCTTGCTCGCTGAAGCTTCTACCTTGGGCCCTCGATGATGCGACTGCTCACTTGCTTGCTCAGCCTTGCAATCCTTCTTACTCAGTGTGCTCCCCGAGCGGCCGAACGCGCTGGATTTACGCCTGAAAGTAAGCAGCAACAAGAGGTGATAGCCTTCTACAACCTCGAAAACCTCTTCGACACAGACGACGACCCGCAAAATCCAGGCGACGATGAGTGGTTGCCCAGTGCAGCCAAACAGTGGACGCCCCAGCGCTATCAAGAGAAGCTGGGTCGACTTGCCACCACCATCGCCACGCTGGGCGGAGGAGCAAGTACGGGCGGCCCGGCACTGCTCGGAGTATGCGAAGTCGAAAACGAAAAGGTACTCCGCGACCTGCTGACGCAGCCACCGCTGGCCACGAGCAACTATGGGATAGTCCACAGGGAATCACCGGACTGGCGCGGTATTGACTGTGGGCTGCTGTACCGGCGCGAGAAGTTTGAGGTCATTGGGTCGCAAGCACTCTACGTAGATATCGGCACCAGAAGCGACGGTAGCCCCCGCACCACCAGAGATATTCTCATGGTAGTGGGACAGCTAGAGGGTGCGCCGCTAACGGTGTTCGTGAATCACTGGCCGAGCCGCAGAGGCGGAGAGGCGGCTAGCCGACCTGGGCGTGAAGCGGCAGCGCAACTTCTGCGCGCGGCGGTAGATAGCATTCAAGCTGCCGATCCGGCAATGGGCATCATCATCGTCGGCGACTTCAATGATGATCCGACCAGTCCTTCACTAGCCAAGACGCTCCAGGCCACTGGCAAGCGCGGAGATGCTGCACAAACAGGTCTGTATAATCCGATGACCTCACTCTACCGTCAGGGAGAAGGCTCGCTCGGCTACCGCGACTCCTGGAACCTGTTCGACCAGATCATTGTGAGCGACAACCTGGCCCAAGCTGATGAAGGCTGGAGACTAAAGCAAGCCCGCGTGCTGCGCCAGCCCAACCTCTTGCAGCCCAGTGGCCGTTTTAAAGGCTATCCGCTCCGTACGTACGTAGGCAACAGCTACCTTGGAGGCTACTCCGATCACCTACCGGTGTACGCCATCTTGACACGGCCTAAATCGTGAGCGCTCTACAAGCACCGGCTGGTATACTCAAGCTCACTGGCGAATTCGAATATGCGCTCGACAGGTTTGAATCAGGTGATCATCTCTTCATCACGGGGCGAGCGGGCACAGGCAAGTCCACCTTGCTCAACCTTATCCGTCGCACCACCCGCAAGAATGTCGCCGTGGTGGCGCCAACAGGTGTTGCAGCACTTAATGTGCGCGGCCAAACCATCCACAGCTTCTTCGGCTTTCCGGGTAAATTGTTGCGACCGAAAGACATCCGCAAAAAGAAGAATCGTCGTCTCTACGAGCGGCTGGAAACGCTCATTATCGATGAGGTGAGCATGGTGCGGGCAGATTTGCTCGACCGTATCGATGAGTTTCTGCGGCTCAATCGCGACAACTCGACTGCCTTTGGAGGCGTGCAGGTGGTGCTGTTTGGCGACTTGTTTCAGCTGCCGCCAGTGGTGGCCAGCGATGTGGAACGACAGCTTTTTGAAGGCGAGCTGGCGCCGTACAAAAGTCCCTATTTTTTTGATGCGGATGTGTGGGCTAAGTCGGCCGAACTGGAGATGCTGGAGCTCAACCAGGTTTTTCGGCAAAAAGCGCGTCAATTCGTCCGCCTGCTCGATGCGGTGCGGGAAGGACATTTTGATTACGATGATCTGCAAGATCTCAACGTGCGAGCAGTCAGCGAAGAAGCTTTCGGCACCGAGCCAGCAATTACTCTCACGAGCACGAATGCTTTGGCCGATGCTATTAATCAGCGTGAATTGCTGCGCCTTTCGGCAAAACCAACCCGCTACGTCGGCACGCTCGAAGGCAGCTTTGACAGCAGAAACCTACCTACTGAATTAGCCCTTGCCCTAAAACCAGGTGCACAGGTAATGTTCGTGCGCAATGATGCTGAAAAAAGCTACGTCAATGGCACCATCGGCACCGTGATTCAAGCCGACAGCAACAAGCTGCTGGTGCACGTGCAGGAAGAGGAGCGCATAGGCGATATCGAGCTTGGACAGGAGACTTGGGAAAACATCCGCTACACCATTGACGAACGCTCGGGTCGAATCAGAGAAGAGGTGACAGGCGTGTTTAAGCAGTTCCCACTAAAGTTGGCCTGGGCAATTACCATACATAAGTCGCAGGGCAAAACTTTCCAGCGCATGAGCCTCGACTTGGGGCGGGGGGCATTTGAGAGCGGCCAGACCTATGTGGCGCTAAGTCGCTGTCGCACGCTGGAAGGTATACGGCTAGTGAAACCTCTGCGCTCGCGCGATGTGATCGTGGATGAGCGTGTGGGGGATTGGTACAGAGCCCGCCGCTAGCCGCCTGAGCGTGAGTAGCTACGGCCCAGAAAAATAAAGATTTGCGATTTGCCCTAGTAAGGCTTTACTTTCCCGGAACATAGGTAGAGGCTCTTGGCCTTGCCAAAGCACAATTTGAAACTATGGCTCGCCGCAACCGCAAAAGCAGACAAGCAAAGGGTACTTCTGGTCGCAATGCCAAACCAACACCGGAAGAACTTCAACAGGAGAAAAGCTTCTTTCTCTGGGCTGCCGTCATCACACTGGTTGTGGTGGTGCTGCTTTACTTCCTATTCCTGTCTTAGCAGACCTTAGGCAACTTTATTCTCAAGGTAGGTGGCCAACACCTCCAGCCCTGCTGCGAAGCTGTGGTTGTTGTTGATCACCAGGTGCGCATTTGCTCGGTAAGGCTCCACGTAGCTTCTGTAGGCTGGCAGCACATGCGCCTCGTAGCGGTAGAGAACGTCTTCGAGCGGCAAGTCACGCTCTACCTGATCGCGCTTGATGCGACGTGTCAACATAGCAACTTCACTGGCTTGTATGAATACGCGCAGGTCCATCAGATCGTGCAGCTCACGGTGGTGCATCGCAAATAGTCCCTCCACCACCAGGATAGAACTGGGGCTAAAATCGAGTACGAGCCCTGGGCGCGGTGTGGCACGCTCTACTTCATCGCGACCGTAGCTGGTTTCGAAGGTATATTGTTGGCGCTGCACGGTATGTCCAGCGAGCAATTGCCGGACATCAGCCACCATCGCCTCACTATCTATGCTGTGGGGCATATCAAAGTTGGCAATACCACGCTCATCGCGAGGCTGCGAGGCGAGTGGTAAGTAATACTCGTCTTGACTGATGAAGGTAGCTGCCCCAGCGAGTCTATCCTTGAGTGCTTTTACGAAGCTCGTTTTGCCCGAGCCGCTGCCGCCGGTCACACCGACCACGTAAGTGGATGCCATGTGGCAAACTTACACGAGTACCCTCCACAGCGGCTTTACCTTGTCGGCTGCATTTATGGAAGGATTGCCAACGGCCACAGATCTGCTACGAGGTATGCTCGGATTCGCATTTTGCTTCGGCTGCGCATACCTGTTCAGCGCCAAGCGCAGCAAGATCAACTGGCGCTTAGTAGTCATCGGATTTGCCCTGCAGCTCGCACTAGCCACGCTCATCCTGCGAGTATCGGCGGTGTCTAAGCTCTTCGATTTGCTCGCCGGCTTCTTTCAAGGGGTATTGGCTTATTCCGAGGCGGGCGCAAAGTTCTTGTTCGGCAACTTGATCACCGATCTCGACAGCTTCGGCTACATCTTCGCCTTCCAGGTATTGCCAACCATCGTGTTCTTTTCAGCCTTAAGCTCGCTGCTCTTTTACCTCGGGGTACTGCAAAAGATCGTGTACGGCTTTGCCTGGTTGATGAAACGCACCATGGGCTTGAGTGGACCTGAAAGTCTTGCTGCGGCAGCCAACGTTTTCATCGGTCAGACGGAGGCGCCACTGGTCGTAAAACCTTACCTCGACAACATGACCCGCTCTGAAATCCTATGCCTCATGGTGGGAGGTATGGCTACGATAGCAGGAGGAGTATTTGCGGCATACGTCGGCTTCTTAGGTGGCTCGGATAAAGTGTTACAACTTTACTACGCCAAGCATTTGCTAACCGCTAGTATTATTTCCGCCCCTGCAGCCGTGGTTATCGCTAAGATGCTGTATCCCGAAACTGACGAGCGACCGGTAGAAGAGCAGATGCGTATGAGCGGCGATGTAGGCTCCAATGTGTTGGATGCTATAAGTCGAGGTACTGTTGATGGTTTGCGATTGGCTATTAATGTGGGGGCGATGCTACTCGTGTTCACAGCGCTGATCTATATGGCCAACTCTATTTTACTCTGGAGTACAGGCGGCATAAATGATATCTACAATTACTTCGCTGGAGCCAACAGCGACTGGAATGCAACTATCGCGGCGAGCACCGGCGGTCGGTTTGATGGCCTCACCTTTACTTACCTCATCGGCTTGATCTTTAGCCCTATTGCGTGGCTGCTCGGCACTCCAACAGAAGACATGCTGCTGGTGGGCCAGTTGCTGGGCCAGAAGACCGTCATCAATGAGTTTGTGGCTTATGCAGAATTGGACACCATGCGTCAGGCTGGCACCACTCTCAGCCCTAAGGGTTTGCTCATTGCGACCTATGCCCTGTGTGGATTCGCCAATTTTGCGAGTATTGGCATCCAGATAGGCGGCATAGGTGCCATTGCTCCTTCTCGCAGGCAGCTGCTCACCGAATTTGGCCTGTTAGCGCTACTTGGCGGCACCCTAGCGTGCTTTCTGACGGCTGTAATAGCGGGCATTCTGGGCTAGAGCGCGACGAATTTGTTTGCTGTGCCGACTCAGGTGCGCATCAAAAAACCTCAGCATATCCTGCAAGCTCATGCGGGTGCGCGGATGCCGAAACACGGCTGCTCTCGACCAACTAGGAGGTGCTCCTTGTAATACCTCCGCAAGCTCGCTACGCCCTGCACGAAGTTGATAGCTCAATTGCTCGAGAGTGAGTGGTGCACGAGTGGCCACCATCCGGCTATCCACTGCTGCGGGCGCCTTAAACTTCATGGGCGAGTGCAACGCCACGGCCACGAGCTTGCCTTGCAGTCTTGTGGCAAGTGTTAGCGGTGGCGGTGCTTCATCGCTCCCAAACTTGTAGAGCAAGTAGTCTACCGCACTCCGCTCCACGAGCTGGATGTGGTGTAAGGTCTGTAGCGGAGTCCATGCGTTGGGTACGGGTTGGCGATGCAGCACTTCTTCTCCGTGCAGGCTCATTTCATCTAAAAGCGCTTCGGCGTGAGCGTTGAGTTGGGCTATGCGTTTGTGGAGCTTGGTCACGTTGGCGCGAAGGTAGAGCGGTAGGCTTAGGAAACTAACTCATCCCATTACTTTACGCCCATGACATGGAATGGCCCGCACACCGCGCTCGAGCGCTTCTTAAGGTATGTGCAGATCGACACAGAGTCTGATTCTAATAGCTCGACCACGCCAAGCACCGCCAAGCAATTCGACCTGGCGCGACAGCTGAGTGCAGAATTGAGCGACATGGGAGCGCATGATGTGGTGGTCGATGAACATGCCTACGTGTATGCCACCATTCCAGCGACTGTTGAAGATGCAGTGCCTACTATCTGCTTTTGTGCCCACATGGATACCTCCCCCGATGTGAGCGGCAAAAACGTGAAGCCGCAGACGCATCGCAACTACCGAGGCGGCCCGATCATCATCAATGAGGCCACAGGCTTGAGCATTAATGAACTCGACCAGCCATACCTCAGCCAGTGCCACGGCCATACCATCATTACAGCAAGTGGTGATACACTGCTCGGTGCTGATGACAAGGCTGGAGTAGCTGCCATCATGGATGCGGCTGCCTACCTGCTCGCCCATCCTGAAGTGCCTCACGGGAAGCTTCGCGTGTTATTTACTCCGGATGAAGAAGTGGGTCGCGGCGTCGATGAGCTTGATCTCGAGCGGCTTGGGGCTGACTTTGCATATACACTCGATGGTGGAGTAGCAGGCAGTTTGGAGGGCGAAACCTTTAGTGCAGATGGTGTGAAAGCAAGCATCACAGGTGTGAGCGCGCATCCCGGCTATGCCAAAAGGAAATTGACCAATGCGGTGAAGGTGGCGAGTGATTTTATCTCTCAATTGCCGGAGGAGCATTCGCCTGAGACCACTGAAGGTCGACAGGGATTCGTGCATCCGGTCAGCATGTCGGGCACTGCCGAGCAGGTGGAAATCAAGTTTATCCTGCGAGATTTCGATACAGCTAAGCTCGATGAGCATTACCAGACGCTTCTTTCAGCTTCCGCCAAAACACGTCAGCGTTTTCCTGAGGCAACAATAGAACTAGTGCGCAGTGAGCAGTACCGCAATTTAGGCGAAGTGCTTGCGCAGCATCCCGAGCTGCTCGAATATGCACGCGATGCTATACGGAGTTTGGGATTAGAGCCAATCGAAAGTGCTATTCGAGGTGGAACCGATGGTAGCCGCCTGAGTTTTATGGGACTACCCTGCCCCAACCTATTTACAGGCATGCAAATGATCCACAGCCGCAAAGAGTGGGTGTGCGAACGCGACCTCAACCTAGCTGCAGAAACCATTGTTGCTCTCTCGCAGCGATGGGCGCAAAAGCCACTCTAGCTCAGCTGGTAGAGCAACGCATTCGTAATGCGTAGGTCGGCGGTTCGAATCCGCTGAGTGGCTCTAGGAGTGAAAGAAGCCCATGTGCCACGGCTTCCACCTCCAGGGCGAAATGACGAGATGTTTATGGGGGCTGGGAGTCTGAGGACTGAGAAACACTACGCCCCAGCGGAATAAGTCAATGGTAAATGCGACGCGTGGATGGGCTTTCACCCACTCCCAGGCTGCTTCCATGCCGGGCGACCAGTGAATGTCGTCGAGGATGAGCACACTCGTTTGGTGGCAGTAGGCTAGTATCTGCTCAAAGTAGTTTTTGGTGGCTGCTTCAGCATGGTGGCCATCGATAAATGCGAGGTCGATGCTCCCTAATTTGGTCAGTGCGGCGGGTAGGGTTTTGACGAAAGTGCCCTCGACAAGCTCAACATCAGCAAAGGGCGCACACACCTCCACCGCATCGCGCGCGTGTGCCAACAAGCTGGGATCGGCATCTATAGAAATGAGCCTACTGTTTTGCGGAAGCGCACTCGCTAAATAAGCTGTACCCACTCCCAGATTGGTGCCCAACTCAATGACTGTGCGGGCGCTGAGCCAATCAACAGTCGCAGCTAAATAGCGCCCAAACCGCGCGGGAGTAGCGCTGTAGCGGGCGATATTAGCCACCGATTTGGTGTTGGCATCTGTAGCCAAAGAGCCCGCACCGTAGTCCTGAAGTTCTATCTGCTGCTGGTTGGCTAAATAGGTAGAGCGCAACTCTTCGATCCAATCGTAGGCGTAGAAATGACGTTGATCCTCTACGACTTCGCCGAGAAAGCTAAAGGCGCGGGGCGCGTGCACGTCGTAAATCGTCTGAGCCCGCCACGCATACTTGAGGGCGGAAGAGAGGGTTGGGGCTCGCACGGCGGCGAATGTACACGCCTGCTCATCCTAAATCCGCCAGCACTTCACGTACTTGCGCACGCACAATGAACAACACCAACATTTCACTTAGCCTTCTACTCGCGCTGCTGCTGGCTGCGGCCACGAGTGTGGCACAAGGCTACAATACTGCCGTTGGCTTGCGGGTAGGACGAGCGGGAGGTGTTTCGGCAGCTCAGCGGCTCGGAAAGCACGCCTCCGCCGAAGCCTACCTCACCACCGGAATCTTCGACGACGGCACCACCGTGACCCTCATCGGCAGGCGGCACGTGCCTATCCTGCTCAAGCGCTTCAACATGTTTGTGGGTGCAGGCCTTCACAAAGGCTGGAACTATGTGGAGGAAAGGGATGAGAAGCCTAGCCGCCGCGGCAATCCCTTTGGCTTTGATGGGCAAGTCGGGGCTGAAGTGACGCTCGGTCGCACCAATATTGCTTTCGATTATAATGTCCAACTTAATATTTCGGGAAGTCTTAGTCCTATTCGCCCACCGGGTGCTGCGGTGACTTTTCGCTACGTGATCGACAAGCGGGAGAGCAAATTGCGCTTGCCCTGGTTGAAGGAGGATAAAGCGCAAAAGAAGGCTCGTGAGAAGCGCAAAAAGGAGCGCGCCCGCCGCAAGAAGAAGCGCGATAAGGATGAAGACAAGCGTGGTCTTCGCGAGCGGCTCGGCATTGGCAAAGGCTAAGTGAGGAGCTGACTATGTTCGCGCCCTATGATCGACTTATCGCGGCTGCGGGCATTGGTATTTGATATCGATGGCGTGCTCACCGATGCACGGGTGCTGGCAAGTCCTGAAGGCGAGCTGTTGCGTACCTTGAGTATTCGCGATGGCTACGCCCTCAAACGCGCACTCCAGGTGGGGCTGCGAGTAGGGCTCATTACGGGCGGCAAGTCCGAAGGCGCACGCAAGCGGTTTGCTCAGCTCGGTATCACCGACTACTACTCGGGAGTAATTGAAAAAGGCAGTGTCCTCACCGCATATCTCGAGCGGCACAACATTGTGGCCGAGGATTGCTTGTACATGGGTGATGATATACCTGACTTGGCGCCTATGAGAATAGCTGGAATATCCTGTGCTCCCGCTGATGCTTGCGCTGAGGTTTTGGCGGAAGCTGACATAATAACTGCTGCACCCGGGGGAAGTCACTGCGTGCGCGAAGTCATCGAACAGGTGCTCAAGGCCCAGTCAGTGTGGTTGCCAGCATGAGAAAATTGTTGGCTTACTGGAGGCTGCTCCGACCATTCAACCTGCTGCTGATAGCCGTCACACCAGTGGCGATTTGGGTGGTGCTGGTGACTCCTCAACTCGGCATCCCGGTGCTCAACTTGCGGCAGGTCGTTGCCTTAGGCATCGCGATTGCGCTGGTAGCCGGCGGCGGAAATGTGGTCAATGATATCGCTGATCGCACCATCGACAAACTTAACGGCAGGCCCAATCCGCTGATTGACCAGTTGAGCGCCACGCAGGCCTGGGGTGTGTACGGGGCGCTCAACCTGACGGCGGTGGTGCTGACGTGGCAACTCGCTGGCGAACTCGATATGTGGCTGTACGCGCTGCTGCTGCCCCTGGCCATCCTGGCGCTGGTGGTGTATGCATTCGCGTTGAAATGCCGCCCGTGGTTGGGCAATTTGGTGGTGGCTTGCTTCTGCGCTGGTGTGCCTGGAATTATCCTGCTGGCCGAGCCCTTGATGCTCGATGGGCTGCGTGCTTCTCCCCTCTCCCAGTCGCTGCTGGGCTATGTTATAATTGCATTTAGCGCCACCTGGGCCCGCGAGCTCATCAAGGATTTGGAGGATCGAGAGGGTGATGCAGCTGCTGGCTGTCGGCATCTGGCAGTGCGCTGGTCTGTTGAGGGGGTGCTGCGGGTGGTCTATGTAATGTTGTTTGTGACGCTAGCGGCCGTTGCTTACGTTGCCACGCTTTGGGCGCGCACGGATGCTCACATAAACGCCGCTTCCTGGGCTGTACTGTGGCTCTTGCTGGCGAGTATTACGGCACAAATCAAGCCTTCGCTGAGCAAGGTGGAGCTCGGCCAGGTGAGTCGCAATCTGAAAATGGTAATTGCCTTTGGGCTCGCCCTGCTGGTATTACTTGGAGCGAATTTATGAAGCTAACGAAGAAGCTGATTTTGGCGAGTGGAAGTCCGCGGCGGGCACAGCTGCTCGAGGAGTTGCTGCTACCACACGAGGTGAGGGTTACGGCGGTAGAGGAGATTTTGCCGCAAGGCTACCCAGCTCTTGATGCTGCTGCCTACTTGAGTGCACTTAAGGCTGAGGCATGCTTACGCCAAAACAGCTCAGGCCTGCGTGAAGTGGCCGCTGATGAAGTGATCCTTACCTCCGATACAGTCGTGCTGCTGGGTGAGCAACTGCTCGGCAAACCAGCTGATTTGGCAGAGGCGAAAGTTATGCTGCTGAGATTGGCGGGGAATACACATGTAGTGGTCACTGGCGTAACGCTTTCGTGGATGAACGCGCAGCAGGAGTTGCGACAAGATACGTTTGCTGTACGCAGCGAGGTGAGTCTGGCGACGATGACGGCTGCGGAAGTAGACTTTAGCCTGGCTGAGCAGCCACCGCTCGATAAGGCGGGGAGTTATGGCGTGCAAGACTGGCTGGGGCGGGCCAAGGTGGCGCGGATAGAGGGCTCCTACACCAACATTATGGGCTTGCCAACGGCAGAGGTATATGCGGCGTTAGTCAGACATGATTTGCTGCGGGTGTAAATTGTAACTTTGCATTCGCTTTAGCCCCACTACTATGTTCGATAGCCTCAGTTCGCGCCTCGAAGGTGCATTTAAGAGCCTTACTGGCGATGCCAAACTCACCGAGATCAACGTCGCCAGTTCGGTGAAGGAGATTCGGCGCGCGCTCGTTGCGGCCGACGTCAACTACAAGATAGCCAAGGAATTCACCGAGAAGGTCCGCACCAAAGCTCTGGGCACTGAGAACGTGCTCAATGCCGTAAAGCCTGGGCAGCTGATGGTGAAGATCGTGCAAGACGAGCTCACCGATTTGATGGGCGGGCAGGTTGCTGGCATTAACGCTAAGGGAAAACCTGGAATAATTCTCATTGCAGGTCTGCAGGGTTCCGGTAAGACCACCTTTACGGGCAAGCTGGCTAAATTTCTTAAAGAGAAGAAGCAAATGCGGCCGCTCGTGGTGGCTGCCGACGTGTATCGTCCTGCCGCGATCAATCAGCTCACCGTGCTGGCCGAGCAGGTGGGGGTGCCCATTTACAAAAATGAAGAATCCAAAGATCCTGTTGGTATTGCGCAAGAGGCACTAGCCTACGCGAAGGAAAAGCAGTGCGATGTAGTAATTGTGGACACGGCTGGTCGACTTGCTGTGGATGCGGAGATGATGGATGAAATTGACCGCCTCGATAAAGCGCTCAACCCAACTGAAAGTCTCTTCGTGGTCGACGCGATGACTGGTCAGGATGCGGTAAATACGGCTAAGGCGTTTAACGAACGCATCGACTACGACGGCGTGGTGCTGACCAAGCTCGACGGTGATACGCGTGGTGGAGCGGCGCTGACGGTGAAGTACACGGTGGGCAAGCCGATCAAGTTTATTTCGACTGGAGAGAAGCTCGATGCGATAGATGTTTTTCACCCCGACCGGATGGCTCAGCGCATTCTGGGTATGGGCGATGTGATCAGCTTCGTAGAGCGTGCCCAGCAGTCATTCGATGAGAAAGAAGCTGCTGCGCTCGAGAAAAAGATGAAGCGCAACAAGCTCGACTTCAATGATTTTCTCGGACAGATTCGGCAGCTGCGCAAAATGGGCGATCTCAAGAGCCTGATAAATATGATTCCGGGCATGTCGAAGATGACCAAGGATATCGACATCGACGACAATGCGCTGGTGAAGGTGGAGAGCATCGTGTTTTCGATGACGCCCTACGAGCGCGAGAATCCTGAGGTACTCAACACACAGCGCAAGAAGCGCATCGCGCTAGGCTGCGGCCGCTCGATTGAGGACATCAACATGTTCGTCAAGCAGTTTGATCAGATGCGCAAGATGATGCACCGGATGAGCAATTTGAGTCCTGCTCAGATGCAGCAGATGGCGAAGAAGTAGGGGGAGAGGAGCTATATTTTTTAGATGCATTAGGATACGTCCGGCCGACGTCGTCGAACCGCGCAGGTAAAGCCGCGGCATGCTGATGATATATCTATTGGGGTAGCTCGGTTTAACGAGATCTAGTCTTACTCCCAGGATAGCAGTCCAGTCTCTAGCTTCTTTTCCTCCACCCTCAGCCGCTAAGACCTGCAAATACACTGAGACGCAGAAGGACCGCAGAGCAAATAGAGACTTAACCATTAAGCTCGTGGCCCGCGCATGTAAGCTACAAAGTCAACGCATAGAGCCTTAGGCGAAAATAATTTGTGAAGCCGTGCCGGCGAGTGGTGGGGATGATCTGGAGCGTCGGATGGGAAGTTCAAATTCTTGCATTAAGGTAGATATCAACACCCCCAAAAATTTCTCGAAGGTGGTGCAACTAGATACAGTTACTTTTGCGTTGTGTCTAAGAAGAAGAAACTGATTGCGAGGTTCAAGAGTCAGCCGTCAGACTTTCATTATGACGAGTTGGTAAGGTTGCTGGGCTACTTCGGATTTGCAGATGTACAAAAGGGCAAGACCTCTGGATCGAGGGTGAAGTTTGCCAACGATGACGGAGTCTGCATCTACATGCACAAACCTCATCCTTCGGGGATTATCAAGCGCTATCAGTTGAGTCAGATCAAAGAAAAACTGGAGCTATGAGGCATCTAGAACATAAGGGGTACATGGGGACCATAGAGTACAGCAAAGAGGATGCTTTGCTTTTCGGTAAGGTCTTAGGCATCAAGGGTTTGCTGTCGTATGAAGGTTCAACAGGAGTTGCGCTAGAGGGTGATTTCAAATCGACAGTTGATTCTTACCTAGCTGATTGTAAGGCGTCAGGCACCAAACCCGAAAAGCCATTTAAGGGAAGTTTCAACGTTCGAATACCAGCTGAGTTACATCGACACGCGGCGCTCAAGGCGATGGAGATGAACACGTCATTGAATGGTTTTGTGTCTGAGTCGATACGAGTCAGGTTGTTACAGGATGTATAGGAACTAAGCTGATCGCTTCTGTTCGTTCTTCCGACTTCCCACCTGCCATTTCCCACTTCTCACCTCCAGCCTGACCACATCATTGTGGTCAGGCCAGCCCCCTGTACCGTTCCGGGTAAACCCTACCCTCTGAAAACGACGCCACTCTGCGGCTATGACCACGCTGCGTGAGGAATTTCGAGTAACCATATAGCAGCGTCTGCGTGATACAGCCAGGCCCCTCAGCTTGCGAAGAGGGAGGATGTATGTCTTAGCTTTCCACGGAGACCTAGGTTTACTCGGCGACCGAGGGCGAGTTCGCGCCTAGTCAAGCTCCTGCCTCCCGCAGCGCTATTCTTCTCTTTCCTCTGTTCTTACTCTTCTTTTGCAGCTCCAAAAGCTTGGGTTCCCAGCCCGGCCGACGTCGTCGAATCGCGCAGGTAAAGCCGCGGCATGCTGATGATATATCTATTGGGGTAGCTCGGTTTAACGACGTCTAGTCTTACTCCCAAGATAGCAGTCAAGTCTATAGCTTCTTCTCCTCCACCTCCACAAGTTGATTTACTTTGCAGCGCTTATATCTGCTGAGACATGACCCCGTTTATCATCTACGGCACCAAGGGCACGCTGCTTCAATCGGCCGTAGCTCCAAGTTGCCTCTGTAATCACTGCAATACGCAGGCAGATCAGACCATCGGCGTGTTCGGGCGATACGCCTACCTCTACTGGATACCGCTATTTCCAATTGGAAAAAAAGCGGTGGTGGAGTGCCAAAATTGTCTTAAGACGAGCGATGAAAATTGGTCGCCCGAACTACAAGAAGCCGTCTCGACGCTCAAGGAGCACACCAAAGGCCGTAAACGTCACTGGTTTGGTGCTGCGATACTAGGTCCGCTGATTCTCCTGATCGCTATCAGCATCATCACTCATGAAGATGATCCGCGCCTCGTCTACCTAGAACAGGATAGTCAGACCCTGTCTGCCCAACCCGCCGTGGACTTTCCCGCAGATAGTCTTGCAGCTCGGCTAGACCTACTTTTCAGCCTTACCGTGGTGGAGGAGATGGTGCCTGATGACTTTCAGTATACCGTGAAGCAACTAGGCTCCAAAACGCTCGCGATCATCAACATTCCTACGCTAGGAGATTTAGACAAAAGTGTCTGGCCCGAATTAGCTGACATGGCCACAGAGATTCTTACCGCCGACGATGAGAACGCTGCCAAGGAAATCTACGTAGCCATTTACGGGGGGCAGAATTTATCTATCCGACGTGGACCAACAGGATCGGATGAGACAGATTTGTTGGCCTATTATGGGGATGTAGTGGTGGAGGAGGAGTGAGCTTGGGTTGTGACTTTTCTAGCACCCAGCCCCTAGCCCCCAGCCCCCAGCCCCCAGCTACAAGAGCGCATACCTTGCGCCGCAGGCCATCCCCCGCCGGAGGCACCCGCGCCGCAGGCCTTCTACCGCCGGAGGCAAAGCGCCGCAGGCCACCCCCCCCATCGCACCAGCAGACCCCTTTGCGCGTTGCTCCCAAAACAACACCTCAATCCCCACCACTATGCTCTTCTTCATCGACACCGCCAACCTCGACGAAATTCGCGAAGCCCACGATATGGGTATCCTCGATGGCGTCACCACCAACCCCAGCCTCATGCTCAAAGAAGGCGTCGGTGGCTCCAAACAAGTCATGGATCACTACGCCAAAATCTGTAAAATCACCGACGGCGATGTGAGCGCAGAAGTAACCGCCCTTGACACAGCAACCATGCTCAAACAAGGACGCCAATTCGCAGAAATCGCGGATAACATCGTGGTGAAAATTCCGATGACCCTCGACGGTGTAAAAGCTATTGCCCAACTCACCCAAGATGGCATCAGAACCAACTGTACCCTCGTCTTTAGCGCAGGCCAAGCCCTCATGTGCGCTAAAGCAGGAGCCACCTACGTGAGCCCATTCATCGGACGGGTGGATGACATTGGCTGGGACGGCGTGGGCCTTATCGCAGAAATCAACGCGCTCTACGGTCAGCAAGCACTTACCACCGCTATTCTGGCCGCCAGCATCCGTAGCCCAAAACACATCACCGACGCAGCCCTCGCCGGCGCAGATGTTGTCACTACCCCACTCGGCCCGCTCAAAGCGCTGCTCAAGCACCCTCTCACCGATAATGGACTCGACCGCTTCATGGCCGACTTCAAGAAAAGTGAAGAAGCTGCCGCCAAAATGATGGCCAACTAAACTACTTTAACACTTCCCCAACGCACACGCGGCGCATGATTTCTGTTATGAGATCATGCGCCGCTTCTTATTGCTCCCAACACTGTTCGTTTCCCTAGCTGTCCTTACCGCTCAGCCCCCCACCAAGGTGGATAAGGAAAGTCGAGAAGATATTTACACAGATGACTATCCCAGTGCTGCAAGTGCGCGCGGCTCGGCCATCGGCACACGCGACTATGCTCCTACCCCCAGCATGCGCGAAGAGATGCGAGAAAGCAATGAAATTGCAGGTCAACCTGCAACCAGCCGCTTTCGCTACGCCATAACTGCCGATGGTGCAGGAGCATATCTAGAAAATGATGCTCACGAATTCGACGACGATGATCGCCTCGTGAGCAGCAACTTGATCGATACCGAAGGACGCGTGTCTGGCAATCTCCGCTACTCCTACGGCACCAACGGTGAGCTCGTACGTATTGATCGCTACGAATCCGGCAGGTTCGATCCAATACAGAGTTTCGGCTATCGCTATACGCCCAACAACACCGTGATCGAAGAGCAAATCATGCCCGACGGCAGCTTCCGCTTCGTACGCGAAGTTGGTATCGACGAGTTTCAAGCTGTGCAAGGTCCTGGCAACCAACCCTACCGCGACAACCGTCCGACCAATCAACATATCACTGTTCCAAACGAGCCAACGGGCACCGTCACCATGCCTAGCGTGGGCGACGAGCCTAATTAGGCAACTCCCTGATCAGCTCCATCGCTTTGCTAATCATGCGCGATACCGCTGCAGCAGGATCAGCGCTAAAGACTCCCGTAGCACGATTGGCCAACAGTGCACTGACACTCACTGCATCGTGGCCTAGCGCCGCAGCAAGGGCGTAAATCCCGGCGGTTTCCATTTCAAAATTATCCAGCTTAACTGTAGAGCCACCTGCTGCTGAATCGCTGCTGTACCTAAACGCCGCGAGTTGTTGCAAATCAGGTCCGCGAAAAGGGAGACGTATACTCCTACGCTGAGGACCATAAAAGCCGGCGCAGGTGAGTGTGGTGCCAACGACATCTGCTATAGAATTAAAGTGCTTTAACAAACGCGCGGAACCTGGCGCCGCATAACATGTCGCCCCAAATTCCGGATATGCTGCTCCAAATTCTTCAGCAAGAGCGGTACGTGCGAAGTCGTAGGAGGGTCCTAAGCCATCCAAGCCCAATGCCTCAGCACTCAGCAAGAGGCTATCTACAGGCACATCAGCTTGAAAAGTCCCGCTGGTGCCGAGCCTGATAAACGTTAGCTTGCTGAAGTCAGCGCGCACCTTTCTAGAGCTAAAGTCGACATTGACGAGAGCATCGAGTTCATTAAGTACTATATCGATATTGTCGGTGCCAATTCCCGTACTAATGCACATGATGCGCCTTCCGGCAAAACGCCCCACATGCGTGCAGAACTCGCGACGTTGCTGAATAATATCTACCGCATCAAAATGGCTACTCACCAGTGCTACCCGCTCCGGATCACCAACAGTAATGACGATAGGCGCCACATGCTCTGGATGCAGACCAAGATGATAGATAGAGCCATCAGCATTAAGTATGAGTTCGGAGGGTGCAAGAGCTGAGGCCAAAAGCGGTGGGTTTGACTACAAATTAAACTCATCTTCGCCCCATGAGCGACCAAGGCAGCCGGTGCACAGCCTACTTCCAATCTCTCCAAGACAGGATTTGCACGCAGCTAGAAGCACTCGATACCGGCGGCCAGTTTGCAGAAGACAGCTGGCAACGCCCGGGTGGAGGTGGAGGTCGCAGTCGCACCATCTTGGGGGAAGTCATAGAAAAAGGGGGAGTTGGATTTTCCCATGTGTTTGGCAAGCTGAGTGAAGGAGCTGCGCGATCACTTGGTACTGCTGCTAGTGACTTCGAGGCTACGGGTGTAAGTATCGTGCTGCATCCGCGCAACCCTTGGCTGCCCATTATCCACATGAACGTCCGCTATTTCGAACTCGCAGGTGGCAGTTGGTGGTTCGGCGGCGGCATCGACCTAACCCCCCACTATATTCTTCCCGCTCAAGCACGTGACTTTCACGCGCGGATGCAAAGCGTTTGTGCAGCTCATCCCGCTTGTGCCGACTATGGCTTGTTGAAGGCTCAGGCCGACGACTATTTCTACATCCCGCATCGCCAAGAGACCCGTGGCGTAGGAGGCATATTTTATGATCGCCTGCACGAGCCAGGTTTCGATGCCACCTTCGCCTTCACCCAGGCTGTCGGAGAAAGTTTTGTACCAGCCTACGCCGCACAAGTCACAGCGCTCGCTGAAATGAGTTTTGGCGAAAGCGAAAAAAGCTGGCAACGACTCCGCCGCGGACGCTACGTCGAGTTCAATCTCGTCTGGGACAGGGGCACGAAATTCGGGCTCGAAACCAATGGGCGCACCGAGTCAATTTTGATGAGTCTGCCGCCGCAAGCAGATTGGGTCTACACACATCAAGTAACGCGGGGCAGCCACGAAGCATACACTCTTCAGCATTTGCGAAAGGGCATTGACTGGCTGGATAATAGCTTAATGCTACCTCAGAACCTGTCGCAGAGCAAATAAATGGGGGAAAACGTCACGCGGTTGCTCTCGTGCCCAGCCCTATCTACCATATATGCCTCTAGAAAAAGCGTATCCACCGGGTACTCATTCGTGGGCTGACACGGGAAGGCATTGACGAAATCTGGATAGTCGCAGCAAGTGGTAAAAACCCGCAGGGCTAACTCACCGCTGATTCCATTATCGGCGCCTTCCTCCGGAATTGGGTCGAGCTGAAAAGTCGTCACCTCATCGCCCGTGCGGGTGTTGATGAGGTAAATATTGGGCACAGAATCCGTCGCGGCGGGAGCAATATCACCATCGCCATCCGTAAAACTCAGGAACACAGTAGTACTATCCTCAGTACTTGCTCCTTGTATCAGCGAATCGCGCGTGAGGCCCTCAAAAGTAAGCACCGGCTCCACCGGATAGTCAGGAGGCTGCAGACAGCCCACGGCCACAGCAGCAACCAGCCCCAACACCAGCGTGTATCTATGCGCGCACATACTCATGCAACGGCCAACATACACCTTCCGGTACACGTAGTGCTGAATTCTCTACGACACAAGCTCGATACGCGCGACGCCAAGGCGTTTGGCTCTCTGGCGCTAGAGGTGTTTGCATGCCAACGCCAGCACAACGCTACTTACGCGAAGTGGCTCGAGCTGGCAGGTTTTGGCGAGGCGAAGCCGAAGCACTGGACCGAAATTCCATGCGCTCCAATCGAGCTGTTTCGTACCCAGGATGTGCGATCTGGGCATTGGCAAGCTACTACCACCTTCACGAGTAGCGGCACCACCGGGCAGGCTACTAGTAGGCATCCAATTCGCGACCTGCAGCACTACCAGTCAGCTTGCGCCAAAACCTTCGAGAACCAGCTCGGTCCGCTTCATAAGTACCAGCTTCTTGCGCTACTGCCTAACTACCTCGCGCGCAAAAACTCCGGTTTGATTGCCATGATCGATCACTTCTTAAAGCATTCCGCAAAGGGCAGTGGCTATTTTCTGAACGATCATGATGCGTTGCGTGCCGTCATCCGTTCAGCTTGCGCCAAAACCCAACCCATCCTACTGTGGGGCGTCACCTATGCCTTGCTCGATCTTGTGGAAGAAGACCCGCTCGAGCTGCCGGAGCACTCTCTCGTGATTGAAACTGGTGGCATGAAAGGCCGCAGACGTGAGCTGACGCGGGAGGAGCTGCACGAGAAACTTGCCGCTAGCATCACCTTGGCTACAACGGGAGCACCAGCACGCATTAGCTCGGAATATGGCATGACCGAGATGTGCAGCCAAGCCTACCTCAACGAGCAGGGCTGGTTTGTGCCTGCACCCACGTTGCGACTCCTGGCTAGAGATATTTTCGATCCATTCGAACTCCGTCCACCAGGCCGTACCGGAGCAGCCAATGTGTATGATCTGGCTAACCTCGACACCCTCAGTTTTTTCCAAACCGACGACCTGTGTCGTGTAGATGCGACAGGCAATTTCCAGATCTTAGGTCGCACAGACGGATCAGCGTTACGGGGCTGCAACCTCCTGCTGGAAGATGCAGGGATTTAGGGGGCTATAGTCGTTTGCCTGCGGATGCCAAGCCACAGAAAGACAGCATTGGCTAGCGCAACAAGAAAAAGTATGGAGGCAAGCAAGGTTTGGCCATAGAGCAACTTGCCCACCCCAAACAAAATGCAGTACACCATGAGGGCTCCTGAGGCTGCAGCCACGAGTTGCATGCGTAGCGACTGAAAGCCCGTGCTCGACGTCGGCGGCAATGGCCCCGCATCTACTGCCGCCCAGCCATAGCCTGGAGGCCGCACCCGTTGTACGAACTGCTGCAAAACTGCTGCATCGGTAGGTTGAGTCATCAGCGTCACTAGCAGCCACGCCACAGTAGTAATTCCAACCCCCCACAGCAACTGCACGTGATCGGCTAAGGCCGCAAAGCCTAGATGCTCGTGCACTAAGCCAAAGTAGATAGCCACCAGCAGACTCACCACCATGCCCGTGAGTTCGGAGTAGGCATTGACCCGCCACCACAGCCAACGCAGGATAAAAATCAATCCTGTACCCGCGCCAATTTGCAAGATGATCTTGAAGCTGCTCAAAGCCGAATCAAACAGCAGGGCCGCCACACTCGCCAACACCATCAGACCGGCCGTGATGATTCGTCCTAGCCAAACGCGCTGGCGCTCAGAAGCATCTGGCTCCACGAAGCGCACGTAGAAGTCGTGCACGAGGTAGCTCGCGCCCCAATTGAGATGCGTACTGAGGGTCGACATGAGTGCTGCAATGAGACTTGCCACCACGAGCCCGAGCAAACCAGTGGGCAGCAGGCGCAGCATGATGGGGTAGCCCAAGTCGTCTTTTATCTGCTCTTCGGCCATGCCTGGAAATGCCTCCTCCAAATCCCGTAATTCTGGGTAGAGCACCAGACTGGCCAGCGCGATGAGCATCCATGGCCAGGGGCGCAAGGCATAGTGAGCGATGTTAAAAAGTAAGGTCGCGCCGAGAGCATGGCCTTCGCTGCGGGCGGCGAGCATGCGCTGGGCTACGTAGCCTCCCCCACCCGGCTCGGCTCCGGGATACCAACTCGCCCACCACTGCACCGCGAGTGGCACCAAGAGTAGAGGCACAAATATCGCCGGCTGGTCGAAGTCGGGCACCATGTCGAGCTTAGGCAGCACGTTGGGATGCGACACGAGCGCCTGCAATCCTCCAATTTCAGGAAGACCCACTACATACACGCAGGCCCATATCGCGCCAACGATAGCCAGCCCGAACTGAAAGAAATCGGTGAGGATGACACCTCGCAAGCCACCGAGCATGGAGTAAGCTACAGTCACAGTGGCCGTGATAACGAGAGTTTCGGTGGCTCCGAGTCCGAGCAGTGCTGCACTTAGTTTGATGCCCGCCAGGCATACGGCCGCCATCACCAGCACATTGAAGACCAGCCCGAGGTAGATAGCCCGAAAGCCTCGGAGGTAGCCAGCTATGGCCCCACTGTAGCGCAGCTCGTAGAATTCCAAGTCGGTCATCACTCCTGAGCGGCGCCACAGCTTTGCGTAGACGAAGGTGGTCACCATGCCGGTGAGCAGAAAGGCCCACCACACCCAGTTGCCACTCACGCCATTTTCGCGCACGATCTGCGCAACGAGATTGGGCGTATCAGCTGCAAATGTGGTTGCCACCATCGATACCCCGAGCAGCCACCAGGGCATGCTGCGCCCGCTGAGAAAAAAGTCACTACTGCTGTTGCCCGCACGGCGACTCGCGTAGGCGCCAATGGCAAGTGAAATCAGGAAGGATGCAGCAACGATTGTCCAGTCGAGAACACTCAGACTCATGGCGTGAAGATGCGCAGGATTGTCACTAGCGCTCGTAGAGCTTATCCCCGGCCGCTTGCAGCTCGTCGCCCTCCGTCCAGTACAGAGAGTTACCTGCATTTGCTAGCGCACGAGTGGCGGCCACAGCGGCTTTGACGTAAGCTGCTACATAGTCGTAGTCGAGTGCATCGGGCTCATCCGGGGGCTGATGGTAGTACTTCATCAAGCTTTCGCTAAAACCACTAAAGCCGGGAGCTAAGTTGATGGCAGGCATTCCACGCTTGGCGAAATTCCAGTTGTCGGAAAATCGGTAGAGGTTGCGTTCCGGAATTGGGTCTGGTTTGGGCTGAATGCCCGAGGCGGCAATGGCGGCATCGAGAAGTGGCTGCGCCTGGGTGCGACCGTAGCCGTTCATCACGACAAAGGTGGTGTCATCATAGCCTGCACCATCAAAGTTGAGGTTGTACACCGTTTGCTGGAGTGGCACCAACGGATGTTCGGCGTAGTACTCACTGCCTAGCAAACCAACCTCTTCGGCGGTGAGTGCCAAGAAGATTACACTGCGCGAAGCGGGCTGCTCGGCCACGGCACGGGCGGCAGCAAGCATCGCGGCTGTACCCATGGCATTGTCACGGGCGCCGTTGTAGATGCTATCTCCATTCACGGCACGCCCTACACCCACATGATCGTAGTGAGCCGATACGACCACGTACTCCTGCTGGAGGCTCGGATCGGTGCCGGGTACTATGCCAATTACATTACGTGCGGGGAGAGCTGTGCGCTGGCCGGGCACCACCCGCAGCGTTGCTCCAGCGCCCACTACAGACTTCACGAGTTCGAAGGTCTCGGCTTGCGGATCGTGCAGCCAGAGGAGGGGGATTGTACTCGAGTTTGGCTGGTCGACGAGTTTGATGCCTTCACCGCCGAGGTAGCCGTAAAGCTGGGGCCAGCGCACTTGCTTCGAGCGAAACAGTTCGATAAGTGCTACAGCTCCTGCGGCAGCTAGACGTTGTTGCTTCTCGAAGGCCTGCGCGTAAAACAGTTGCGGGTTGGTCTCCTCTTCGCTGCCAGCGTTCGTAACGACGATCTTACCGCTCAGGTCGAGCTGTGCGATCTCCTCCTCCGACCCATAACCCGCAAACACCACCGGTGCAGTAATGGTCGCCTCAGGTCCGCCCAGCACGAGCAGGTCTTGCTGTAATTTGTAGCGCTGCGTGGCGAGTTGAAATTCTGCGGCTTTTACTGCTTCGAGGAGCACAAGCGGCACTGTTTGGGATTCGACGCGGCTTATGCCAGCTGCGCGAAAGGCGTTTTCAATGTATTCAGCTGCGCGTTCGAGTTCTGGGGAGCCAGTGTAGCGGCCCCGCATGGCATCGCTGGCGAGGAAGCGAATGTCCTGCTCTGCCTGTAGGCGTAAGGGCGATTGAGTACCTGATAAACCTGCCTGTCTTGTTGTGGCACAGGCGAAGAGTATCAAGCTGGTGAGAAGTATCAAAAGCAGGCGCATCATGTATTGTCTCAAACGGTTTTGAAGTAGTTGAGGCCAGTGTTGCCAATTACCTTGGCCGCGATGGCTGGAGGCAAGAAAGGCAAGGTTACGCCACTGATGCGGCAGTATGCTGAAATGAAGGCGCAGCATCCAGATGCCTTGCTGCTGTATCGGGTGGGTGATTTTTATGAGACATTTGGTGAAGATGCCGAGCGTGCTGCCACCACACTGGGCATCACGCTTACTAGCCGCAACAATGGTGGCTCAGATGTGCCTCTGGCAGGCTTCCCTTATCACTCGCTCGAAGTTTACCTGCCGAAGTTGGTACGTGCAGGCTTTCGCGTGGCTTTGTGCGAACAACTAGAGAAGCCCAGTAAGGAGCGCAAGGTGGTGCGGCGAGGTGTGACAGAACTCATTACTCCGGGGGTGGTGCAGGGCGACAACCTGCTCGAGCACAAGCGCAACAACTATCTGGCAGCGGTTGCTCCTGATGGCGACGGCAGGTTTGGGCTCTCCTTTGTCGATATATCTACGGGCGAGTTTTTTGTGGCTGAGGGCGATCAGGCTTACCTCGACAAACTCCTGCAGGGTTTTGCGCCTGCAGAGGTGGTTTTGCCGAAAGGCTACCAAAAGCAATGGCATGCGAGTTACAGCGACAGCTATTATGCCTACCCCCTGGAAGATTGGATTTTCGAACCGGTTTATGGGCGCGGCAAACTCGTAGAGCACTTTAGGGTGCAGAGTCTGAAAGGCTTTGGCATTGACGATGCAGCTCTACCGCAAGCAGCTGCTGGGGCAATTTTGCACTACCTCGCCCAAACGCAAAATACTAAGCTCGGTCACCTTGGCACGCTGCGCCGCATCCTCCCCGATCACCACGTTTGGCTCGATCGCTTCACTGTGCGCAATCTCGAGCTGCTCGAACCGAGTCAGGCCGGTGGTAAAGCGCTGGTCGATGTGCTCGATGCTACGCTGACGCCCATGGGTGCGCGACTGCTGCGCCGCTGGATGGTGTTGCCGCTCTGCTCACTAGCCGCCATTAACGCACGTCTCGATGTGGTGACTGCACTGCTCGATAAACCGGAAATAGCGGAGGCTGTCGCTACGCAGCTGAGACTCGTGGGCGATCTCGAGCGGCTGGCTACCAAGGTGGCTACGCAGCGTATCAATCCTCGTGAGCTCAGGCAGTTGCACCGGGCACTGGGTGCCATTGGTCCGCTTTCGCTAAAACTCACTGGCAGTGGCAAGGAGGCTCTGGCGCGTGTGGCAAAACATCTCGATGCCTGCGATGAACTCGCCCAGGAAATTGATCGTGTGCTGCTGCGAGATGTGCCGGTAAATGTCGGGAAAGGGGAAGTCATCGCCGCTGGTGTAGACGCCGACTTGGATGGCTGGCGAAGCGACGTGGCCAATGCACAAGTGTTGCTCAACGACCTGCGCAATGAGCAGGCTGAAGCAACCACGATAAGTTCGCTCAAGGTGGGCTTCAACAATGTGTTTGGGTACTATTTCGAGGTAACCAACAAGTATAAAAATCTAGGTCTCGTGCCGGAGCACTGGGTGCGAAAGCAAACCCTCACCAATGCGGAGCGCTACATCTCGGAGCATTTGAAGGCGCTGGAGGAGCGGATTTTGGGAGCTGGCGAGAAAATTCAGCTGCGCGAGGAGGAATTGTATGCGCGACTGGTGGCCAATGCGCTGGACTATGTGGGGCGGGTACAAGGCTCGGCCAAGGTGCTTGCGGGATTGGATTGTTTGTGGGGTTTTGCTGAGCTCGCTCGCCGACATAATTGGTCGCGGCCGCAATTGCACGAAGGCACCTCCCTCGCACTACGTGGCTGTCGCCATCCGGTAATCGAGCAGCAATTGCCTCCTGGAGAGCAGTACGTAGCTAATGACATCTTGCTCGACCGCGATGAGCAGCAGATCCTCATGATAACAGGACCGAACATGTCGGGCAAATCTGCAATTCTGCGGCAGACGGCCCTGGCGGTGCTAATGGCCCAGGTGGGATGTTATGTAGCTGCCGACGAAGCGGAGCTCGGGCTGGTGGACAAGGTGTTTACCCGGGTAGGCGCGAGCGACAACCTTTCGAGCGGCGAGTCGACCTTTATGGTGGAGATGAACGAGACGGCCTCGATCATGAACAATGTGTCGGAGCGGAGTTTGGTCTTGCTCGATGAGATTGGTCGCGGCACATCCACCTACGATGGCGTAAGTATAGCGTGGAGTATAGCTGAGTACCTGCACGAGCATGGGGAGGCGCGCCCGAAGACCTTGTTTGCCACGCATTACCACGAGTTGAATGCCTTAGCCTCTCGCTTGCCGCGGGTGGTGAATATGCATGTGAGCACGCAGGAGGCGGGTGATCGGGTAATCTTTTTGCGCAAGTTGATGCCGGGTGGTTCGAGGCACAGCTTTGGCATCCATGTAGCTCGCATGGCTGGCATGCCGACTGCGATTGTGGTGCGGGCTGGGGAGGTACTCAAGCAGCTGGAGCGTCAGCGTGTGGAGCAAGGTATTGGTGAGGGTGCTGAGGATGAGGGGAGCGGTGCGCCACGTGTGCCTACGGTGCGGGCGGAGGCTATTGCGCGCCCGATGCAGCTAAGCATTTTCGAGGCTGGCGATCCGGTGGCGGCGAAATTGCGTGTTGCTTTAGAGGAGCTAGATGTCGATCGGCTGACACCTGTGGAGGCGATGATGAAGATTTTGGAGTGGCGGGGGGTGGTGAAGTGAGCGACGCCTTGTAAAAGGTGGGGAAAAGGCAGTGGTAGAGCGGACGCCCGATAGCTTGAACTGCTTCATCATAAATATCAAGCTCGCTTATCGGTGACACGCCTGAATGCTGCTTAAGCTAATGCCATGGAAATTGGTGGCGATTACGCAATTCAGAAAATCTCGGCAGACTCCTCTAAGTGCGGTGAGCATGCGCATAGGCAACGAAGTTTTAGCTCCACGGGCATGGAGATCGGCGCTGATTGGCTTTAATTTCTGTAGGCAGTGAATTGGACAGAATTTCCCTGACCGTACTCATAAATAATCGCTCTCCACTCAGCACTGAAGGGGGTTCCGATTATGGAATGCCCTTTGCAACAGAGCTTGTTGACCTTCGCTGAGCCTATAGTCTTCGAGCTACTCGCTGAGGCGAAGCAACAGGGTAACCAATCACAAGTTTTGATGCACATCTGCAGGCAAATTCTTTTCACGGTTTTAGTTCTAGCGCTTCACATGTCGTTGGGCGCACAGCAAGTGAATTTACAGCTGTCGGCTTCTGCTACTGAAGTCAATCCAGAGACTACCATATTACTTGCAGTCGACTACGGCTGTGCGAGTTTGACGGCAAACTGTGAGGATGTAGTTATCACTGGGACAGTTCCTCGCACGCTGCAGCTGCTTGATGTCGCTACACCTAGCGGGGTGAATTACACCTTCAATGAGTGCACGAGGGAAATAAGTTTAACCATGACTGGTGGTGCGGGCGATGGGCTCGACGCAGGTTCTGCGAGATCTATTGGGCTTACTGTACGGATGCCCAGTGGATTAAAAGGAATGGTGGCAGCTGTGGATTTCGCGATCTCTTCTTCCAACGCGGGCTCTGCTTCAGATTCGGAGGTGATAAAGCTGCAAAACGGCATAGCGCCCGCTGGACCTCTACGAACTTCTACAGAGCTCAACCTGTACGAAGTCCCACTGAACGGACAGATAAGCATTGAGCATCGCGTTGGCGTAGGTAATTTTGAGCAAGTGGACCAGTTTCGAATGGTCGATTCTTTTCCGCCGCAATTTGAACTTGCCAGATTACAAAGTCCGCGGTTCGACAACACCTGTAGTGATATCAGTCTTTATTACCAAACGACCGAAGCGCCTGGGGTTTGGAAGGCCTGGCCCGCCAACCCGAGGCTCAGAAGTAATATTCAGGAGGATGTAGACGTCTCAGAACTTGGCCTTAATTCAGGCGAGATTGTCACCATGGTGGCTATGGATTTTGGCGATCTTACTGATGATGGGCAGTGGTTTAACCTCCTATCTACCCACCATTTCGGTAGATTTTTTGGTCACATTCGGCCTGTAGATTGGTATGGCAATCCAGTGTCGGTAGGCGATCAAATTCGAAACTGCATTTATACCGAAGGCAGAGTGAACGGAACGCTACACACATCGCGGGAATGTTCAAACTTGCTAACCGTGTCGGCTCCACGGCCTAAAATCTTTCTCGATAAATGGAATGAGGGGGCAATTGATTTTGTGGCGGGCGATACTGTTTTATGGCACATCGATCTGTACGTGCCACCCGGGAGTAGCGCAGATTTGAGAGGTATAGTTGTTATGGAAGAACTGCAACCTGGTTGGAGTTTGGTACCAGGCAGCGTGGTGCAAGAAGGACACGATAATTGGATTACATCCGGCTCACCCTCTCCACGCTTTGATATACTGGAGAACTATGATGGGGCCGGTAGCACACTGCTGCGTTGGGCATTTGATGATGATTTTAGCAACAACTGGACGCTGCAGTCTACCGGAACTAATTGGCGAGGATTCAAGACATCTTATCGCATGCGGATTGATCCGACCGTACCCCTTGGCACCTATCCGAGCAATTTTATGGCCTCCGTAGATAGCCCGGAATTTGTCGAAACACAATCAAATTGGGGTAATCGGCCTAATACCTTTGTAGATTCACTTGATTTTGATCTAGATAGCAGGCTCAACGACTCCATCAGCTTTGTAACGGCATACATTTCTATTTCCCCTCCGTCCTCTGCAGCCTCTATTAATGCAGCTAAATGGGTTCGCGGCGAGCTCGATGCAGGCTATGTACGATATCCTGTCATAGGTACAACAATTTCAGGTGGCCGGGCCGACCACCGCTTAGTACTCACCAATGAGCAGCCCGCGCCCGTAGGTGAGTTCATCATTATTGAAACTTTATCCGATGTAGGGGATGTTGGCGTGATTTCATCGGAGGCTCGAGGTAGTGAGTGGAAGCCCGTTTTAGCGGAAGCTGTGACCCCCCCTGCTGGGGTGACCGTATACTATTCAACTACCTCCAATCCTTGCCGCGACGAGCTCGCTGGCTCTTCAACGGTGCCCTTCCCCAGCGGATGCACCGATGCTGGCTGGACCACGACGCCGCCTCAAAATATCACCACAGTAACCGCGCTCAGATTTGAGTCAGCCGGAACAGTGCTTCAACAAGGTGAACAGCTATCCATAGAGTGGAGCACTCGAGCACCCGTAGGCTTGGCCGAACAAGGGGAAGTAGCGTGGAGCTCATTTGGATACACAGGTACTGCTAATCCCAGCACTTCACCGACTATATTAAGACCAGCCGAGCCGTTTAAGGTTGGCTTCAGGACCTCGCCAGCAATTCTCGCAGGAGCACTTGGTGATCGAATCTGGAACGACCTAGATAACGATGGTATTCAGGATGCTGGAGAACCAGGACTTGACGGGGTGCGCATCGAGTTATATGCCGATGATGGCGATGGGGTGCGGGAGCCGAATGCTGATGATGTGCTGCAAACGTTTACAGTGAGTGCTAATGGTGGCCAATATCTTTTCAGTAATCTTGCGGCAGGTGTCTACTTTCTCAGATTTTCTAATCTCCCAGCAAACTTTAGTGCTTCTCCTTCATTGATAGGCGGAAATCGCTTCGTTGATTCTGAGGGTATAACTTCGCAAGTAACCTATATTAGTGCCAACGAACAGGACATGAGTTGGGATTTCGGTGCCTCAGGAAGTTCGGCATCATGTGATTTGGATATTTCGCCAATTATTATAATTTCGGATTGCCGCGAAGTTTCCGGAATATCTGTGGCAGATCTTACTGTTGATGTTAGCTGGACCAGTCCGCCCAGTGGCGAGGATATTGTGGTCGAGGCTGGCGGAACTAGCGCCATCATCTACGTTAGTGGAGGAGCAAGCTCACCTAGTACAGTTTCGCTTGTTGTGCCTGCAAATGGGATACAGAACAACCCCATCTTTGCGCATTTCTCTGGAGGAACTTGCGTTGCTACGACGCCACGCTCGTATGACGCTCCTAATCAGTGTGGCTATGAAATTTGTGATAATGGCCTTGATGATGATGGCGATGGGTTGACAGACTGCCAAGATTTAGCCTGTAATCCTGGCGCAGAAGTATACTTTACGAGCTCCGGGCCCACGGCTGACACTACAGCGATGGTATTTAGTACTGCCCAGAGCTGGGCTGGCCGCCTGCAGCTGCTACCATCATTTACGAGATTTGAGGAGCCGGCTGGCACACAAGTCAGTCCGCCGCCTGGTTCAAACAGCTTGCGATATAATCCGACGACGCTAAACCATCTTGAAGGAATTGCCTACACCAATGCGGTATCTGGATTTGCCCCCTCAGGCTTTACGATTGATGATTGGTATCCAGACTTTGCAGGAGATAACTGCGTGTTTTTAACAACTGCAGAGGATGGATCGATCAAGCACTTTCCAGTTAATGATCCAGATGATACGCCGGATCTTGGGGCATATTACAATCTCTTAGAGCATCAAAATCACGATCAACAGTACCACTACAAGTCTTTTGCCATTGAGGTGCCCATATTTATAGATGAGTTGAATGTGTACGAAGAATACTTTCTCGACACGCGGATGTATGCCGATGGCGGTGTCACCTTCAAAATCAATGGTGAAGCACTAGCGAACCTTTCCAACTCCAATGGTGCGGCGTGGTATCAAGATCCAGGTCCGGTAGAGAGAATTCCGCTCGATCCGACACTGTTGCAAAGCGGTCAGAATATGGTGCAGATTTTCTTAGAAGACGGTGTGCCAGCCGCAGGTTTCTTAGGAATTACAGGGTTTGCTGGCTACGCGCGTTTAGGGGCTAAACGAATCACTTTAGAAGAAAATCTGAATGATGGTCGTGATAATGATTGCGATTCGTTTGTGGATTGTGCCGATCCCGATGCGCTGTTGCCAAGTCCAATTCGATTTTCTTTCGGTGGTGCTCCAACCGTAACAGGGATGCCGAATACTGTTGGTCACAGTGCGCGCTATCCAAATGTGGCAACTGTGGGAGCAACCAATATCGATGTTGTCGGAACTGTTACGGCATTAACCTCCAGTGGGACAGCTTGGCCTACTGTGCGCTTTGCGACGAACAAGGTAGAAGTCTTCCAAGGCATGGGCGGCGCAGCGGTAGGAGAATCCGCAACAGCGAGAGTACAATGGCAGCTGTATGAGGCTGGCACTAACATACCCATAGCCACCCACCTCCTGTTTTCAATTGACGACTTAGACTCCAACAGTACACGAGTGGAATACATTGGGGTTCTTCCAAATGAAAGCCAGGCTCACGTGCTCACCGCCACGAGCAACATTGCTACCCGATATGAGGATAAAGAGTTACGGTTTTATGCAACTGTAGACGACACAACACTCGATCCGGACAACAGTGTAACCATGTTGTATGGCAACACATCCAGCTTCTCGGTGACCTACGGACTTACTAATGTAGCAATCTCTGGGTCTTCAGAAGGGGCCCGCTCTTTTGGCGATCGAGTTGCCGCTTCTCCCTGTCCAGAGGACTGCGCTGATGGCATTGATAACGATTGGGACAGCTTTATCGATTGTTTGGACAAGGATTGCAAAATGGCGAACCCAGTGACACGCGTGTTCCAGAATTAAGTGCTTTTCGGAGCGCAAGGCGGTTATGATCAATCGCGACACCTAAATCTCCAACTAGTTGAGCTTCACTGCGGGACTGGTCGGTTTGCGGAACAGCTTTAGCATACACGTGGGTCGCCTGCCGACTGCGTTTGTGGTGCGGGCTGGGGAGGTACTCAAGCAGCTGGAGCGTCAGCGCGTGGAGCAAGGTATTGGTGAGGGTGCTGAGCGGATGAGGGGGGCGCTGCGCCACGTGTGCCTACGGTGCGGGCGGAGGCTCTTGCGCGCCCGATGCAGCTGAGCATTTTCGAGGCTGGCGATCCGGTGGCGGCGAAATTGCGGGTTGCATTAGAGGAGCTAGATGTCGACCGGCTGACACCTGTGGAGGCGATGATGAAGATTTTGGAGTGGCGGGGGGTGGTGAAGTGAAATTCTCCTGTTGTAAATGAAGATTCCCGCTACTTTGGCGCCATGAAATCTAGCCTTTCCTGCAGTTATACAATTTTCGCTCTCCTCCTACTGCCTTGTCTGATGTTCGGTCAGGGTCCGGTGCTGAGCCTAAAATTTGATGGAGAATCCATGGACCACAGTGGCAACGGTGCTGAAGTCTTAGGTCCCGTCCGATACACAACAGATTGGCGCGGCACGCCGAATTCCGCTGCGGTTTTTCATCCTGACCATTATGATGACTTGCTGATCGAGGGCCAAAATGATAGGCTGTTATTGCAGCCGCCATTGAGCTTCAGTTTATGGTTACGACCTGATAACTTGTTTGAGCCCACATTTTTTCTGTCCACTAGCGACTCGGCTCGAATTCATGGTGGAATCACTTTGCAATTGGACGGTAGTGGGGCTCCGATTCTTTCTCTCGGCGATGGTAGAGGAGGTGGCTCAGGCAATCGGTTTTGGTATATAGCAGAGAATGCTCTGCCCCAAGGAACTTGGAGTCATCTCGCATATACACTTCAGCCAAATGGAACCGCGGAAATTTACATCGATGGTGTTCGAGAAAACCTAACGACTTCCGGATCTGCATCGCCGAGTTCGCTTATGCACTTGTCCGAAAGCTTCAAGATTGGGCAGAAGTGGGAGTATTTCTTTACTGGTGCTATTGATGAGGTCTATATGTATGACAGGATTCTCACTCAGGCCGAAATTCTGGATCTCAGCATCGGAGTGGTCGGTACAGAGGATCCACCAGCAGCGCGTGTAGCGGTATTTCCGAACGCTTCGAGTACTACCATTAAGTTTGATGCGTCCTCTGAATTGTTTTCTAAGGTCAGAGTTGTGGATAGCGCGGGCAAGGCAACTATGCTTTACCTCTCCGGCTCAGCTAATGAACTCGATATTAGTGGTTTGACAGCGGGACTATATTTCGCCTACATGCTCGATGGAGAGGGGCAACCTCTTTATGCTGAGTTTCTTAAGCTGTAGCCAAGGCTTTTAGCTATAGCACATTGAGCGCGAATAGCAATAACCTACCGCTTGAGCATCTTGTGAATTTTCTGGCGATAACGTTCGCTGCGGTACTCGTTGATGAAGTTCCCTAACTGACGTGAAATTGGTGGGGGCGAGATTTCTCTGTGTCGCCACGCCTCTGTGTAACCCTTAAGGAGCGCGCCAATCGGCATATCTCCACCCATTACACTTGCACGTTTGAGGAGGGAGACAGCCAGGACAGCAGGAGATGCGCGCATGTTGTACAGAGATCGACCGATTTTCTCGGCCATTCTATGCGGATCGGTAGCTGTGTTGGTGGGTCTATATTGCCGCACATGTAGTTCGGGTAGCACCGCGACCTTCCAGCCGTGAAAACGTAGGGCGTGCTCATCGATGGTATCCCAGCCGATGCAGTGTTGGATTCCACCCATGGTCTCAAAAGCTTCACCTCGATAGAGCTTCAGAGCTCCTCTAACGTGATCTAAATCAGCCATTTTTTCAAGAACCCACTCACCTTCGCGCTGAATTGTGCACTGCCCACCTACTAAGCCAAGCTTAGCGTCGGCAGCAAAAGCTGCAAGACAGGCCTCGATGTAGTGAGGTGGGAATTCCAGATCTGCATCAAATTTGGCGATGAATGCGTAATCGCTCAGTGCTTGTTTGCTGAGGCCGAGGCTAACAGCTTGAGCTATGCCTCCGCCAGATTCACGTCCTCCTTCGCGATCAATGCGTAAGGTGGTTACACGAGGAGAAGAGTCGCTGTAGCGGGCAAGGATTTCAGGTGTAGCATCAATTGAGCCGTCATCTACAACAACAATAGCGGCAGGAGCTACTGCCTGTCCTAATAAGCTGTCGAGGGTTCGAGCGATCGTGGCTTCTTCATCACGACAAGGAATGACAACAAGTACTGAATTGGACACCGTCAAGCTTGTATATTCACGAGGTGAAAATAGGGGGATATGTTACATAAAGTTCATACGATTTTGCTCTGGCTCACATTCTGCAGCTGCTTCTATGCTGGTGCTCAAGTTGTGTACGTCGATTCGGCGGTGACCGGTGGGAGCATAATTGACTGCAGCACCTTATATCAATACCAAGCATCGCTTGATGGGGAGCATACAGCTAAGGCCTTAGCCAAGTTTGGCGATGATTTTATAAGCGTCTCCTATTCGAATGGATCTATTGTTGTAAGCCGTTGGAACGAGAATCTTCAGCCCATTTCTGCTGACTCTATTGACATCACCTCTACGCATGTCGAAGGTGTAGGCGATGCTAAAGTGGTTGGCTCGGACCTCTTCATTTGTGGGTGGTTTGGTGCGCGGGCTCACAACTATACATCCTACCTTATTTCAATCGATCTTATCACAAACAACTTGAACTATATTAAGTTAGGTGAAAACCCTGGGGAGATACTTTTTAGCATCGTTGCAACTTCAGACGCAGCCACTGCTGGGCTGCTCGTTGTTGGTACCTCTCATAACGACGCTCAAAACTGCTTCTTACAGCGCTTAGATCTTGCTACAGGAGAACCTCTGGCTGCAGCTCATATGTTAGAAGGCTTGCAGGCTGAAAGCCTCTATGAGGGACTGCAATACAACAACGAAATATACTGCTCAGGAAGAATGAGTGTTGGAGGTGGAGGAGCTGGGTACATGCGTCACTCTGTTTGCGCTCTTGACTTATCAGGTGATCTGCAATGGTCGAAAGCCTATATGCGGCCACAAGATGAAAGGGGGAGACTTTATGCTACCAACATTGATGTAGATGGTTCTACAATTGTCTCTCTATCTACTGGTTCTATGACTTCGATTGATCGGTATACGGACCAACTTCATATACAAGCTTCAGATCTGCAAGGCAACGCGACGGCCGCTTTTGCCATAAAGATCAGTAACGGCAATATGTCTGGGCATGGCATTAAAATAGTTGGAGATGTGCTCTATGTAGCAGCAAATATGCACAATACTATCTCTCCTCCCCCTTTCACGCCAATTCTCTGCGCGATCCAATTAAGCACGCAAACCATACTGTGGTCTGTCGCACTCGATCAAACAAATACGTATCCTTCTGATGCCAAAGCGTTGCTTAAGGCCGACGGAGCTGTCTACACAACAATTGGATATACAGATGCCGCAGGGGATCCCAAGCTGATGCTTCTCGAGCTCTCTGCTAATCAGCTCGTAAACTTACCCTGCACTATTAGTCCTATAGAAGATATTGTAACCATCGTTCCTCTACCAAATTTGTCCTATGACTTTGCCTTAGATAAAATTCCGAAAACTCTGACCTATACAAACAAAGCCGACTCACTCATGAACTGTGCAATATCAAAGGATAGCACATCCTGCATGAGTCAGTGTGACACCATCTGCACCAACTCCTTCGTGTATGAACGGGTGGTGCTATGTCCCTCATCCACCTACACACTTTCTGACGGTACGGTTGTCGATGCTGCGGGCAATTTTGAATCAACAGTTACAAGTGCAGCAGGATGTGACAGCACGACATACACAACAGTTACCAACGACCATACTATTCCTGTCCCAATTCGTGAAGAATTCTGCTCCGGATCTTCTGTGAACATATTTAACGAAAGTTTTTCGGAGGGCGGCGTGTACACCCGTACAGTCAACAGCTCTACTTGCCCTGTAACGTTTGAAATAACTCTCACTCAACACCCCTCCTACTCCCTCACCCAAACCATCAACCTCTGCGACAACGAAACCTATACCAGCAACGGAATAAGCTATATCCCCGGCGATACAATCACCACCAACGCCCTTAGCACTCAAGGCTGCGATAGTACCCTCACCACCATACTCACAGGAGGCCAGGCAAACACCACCACCCAATCCTTCGTCGAGTGCTCAGCCCAATCTCTCACCCTGCCCAACGGAGAAGTCGTCACCGCCTCAGGTCAGTATGAGTTTGTAAACACCTCTCCCGCTGGCTGCACCAGCCGTAGCATCTACGACGTGCTCTTCGAGTCAAACACCCCCGTCCCCTATACTGCCACCTTTTGTGAAGGAGAAACGGTAGAAGTGTTCGGCACCACCTACACCCAAGGAGGCGACTATACCAGTATCATCAACGGCAACCCTTGTGATGTCACCATCGAGTTGTCGCTTACAGAGCACCCTTCCTACTCCCTCACCCAAACCATCAACCTCTGCGACAACGAAACCTATACCAGCAACGGAATAAGCTATATCCCCGGCGATACCATCACAACCAACGCCCTTAGCACCCAAGGCTGCGATAGTACCCTCACCACCATACTCACAGGCGGACAGGCACATACCACCACCCAATCCTTCGTCGAGTGCTCAGCCCAATCTCTCACCCTGCCCAACGGAGAAGTCGTCACCGCCTCAGGTCAGTATGAGTTTGTAAACACCTCTCCCGCTGGCTGCACCAGCCGTAGCATCTACGACGTGCTCTTCGAGTCAAACACCCCCGTCCCCTATACTGCCACCCTTTGCGAAGGAGAAACGGTAGAAGTGTTCGGCACCACCTACACCCAAGGAGGCGACTATACCAGTATCATCAACGGCAACCCTTGCGATGTCACCATCGAGTTGTCACTTACAGAGCACCCCTCCTACTCCCTCACCCAAACCATCAACCTCTGCGACAACGAAACCTATACCAGCAACGGAATAAGCTATATCCCCGGCGATACAATCACCACCAACGCCCTTAGCACTCAAGGCTGCGATAGCACCCTCACCACCATACTCACAGGAGGCCAGGCAAACACCACCACCCAATCCTTCGTCGAGTGCTCAGCCCAATCTCTCACTCTGCCCAACGGCGAAGTCGTCACCGCCTCAGGTCAGTATGAGTTTGTAAACACCTCTCCTGCTGGCTGCACCAGCCGTAGCATCTACGACGTGCTCTTCGAGTCAAACACACCGGTCCCCTACAATGCCACCCTTTGCGAAGGAGAAACAGTAGAAGTGTTCGGCACCACCTACACCCAAGGAGGCGACTATACCAGTATCATCAACGGCAACCCTTGTGATGTCACCATCGAGTTGTCACTTACAGAGCACCCCTCCTACTCCCTCACCCAAACCATCAACCTCTGCGACAACGAAACCTATACCAGCAACGGAATAAGCTATATCCCCGGCGATACAATCACCACCAACGCCCTTAGCACCCAAGGCTGCGATAGTACCCTCACCACCATACTCACCGGCGGACAGGCAAATACCACCACCCAATCCTTCGTCGAGTGCTCAGCCCAATCTCTCACCCTGCCCAACGGAGAAGTCGTCACCGCCTCAGGTCAGTATGAGTTTGTAAACACCTCTCCTGCTGGCTGCACCAGCCGTAGCATCTACGACGTGCTCTTCGAGTCAAACACCCCCATACCATACAATGCCACCCTTTGCGAAGGAGAAACAGTAGAAGTGTTCGGCACCACCTACACCCAAGGAGGCGACTATACCAGTATCATCAACGGCAACCCTTGCGATGTCACCATCGAGCTGTCGCTCACTCAGCACCCCTCCTACTCCCTCACCCAAACCATCTACACCTGCGATGGTGAGGCATTTACAGTCGGCGGAGTTGCTTACCTGCCTGGAGATACCGTACTCACTCCGCTACAGACCATCTACGGCTGCGATAGTATCCTGCTCAATCCCATTCTCTCAAGCAATTCCTCACTCGTAGTGGAAGAGCGCTCCATTTGCGATGGTGATACCACCACCTTTCAAGGACAGCAATACACCGTGCCAGGTCAATACGATGCCAACTACCAAGGTTTTGCTGGATGCGACAGCACGATCAGACTCGAGCTCGAATTACTAGACTCTCACCTAAGTGCCGAGCAGCATATGCTTTGTGCAGGGACAAGCATCATCATCGACAGCTTAGAAATAACAGGTGACACCACCTTCACCACCCTTTATAGCTCAGTGTTCGGCTGTGACAGCATGCACATCACCAGCGTCACAACACAAGCCAATCCCGACATACAATTGCTCAACCTCGTCGGGAGCTGTGAAGGTGCCCCCACTGGCAGCCTTGCACTCACTGCCACAAGCAGCGCCAACGTGCAGTTTAATTGGACGCATGGTGAGGTCGGACCCACCCTCGATTCGCTAGCAGTTGGTACCTACAGCGTCGAGGTGAGCGATGCGTTTGGCTGTAGCACCCGCGATACCTTTTCTATAGAGCCCAATCCTCCTGCTGAAATAAGCCTCCTGATGCAAGTACCGATCTGTTTTGGCGAAAGCAGTGGCAGCATACAACTCCTACCCGCAGATAGCATCAGCACATCAACACTGGATAGCAGCACTAACTCCACCCATACTTACGGCGAACTCGCTGCCGGCAGCTACTCGATCAGCCTCATCGATATCCACGGCTGTACCCTAGATACTATCGTGCAGCTCGATAACGGCCACCCCATGCCCGTGGCGTGGCACGAAAGCCCCATTCGCGTGCAACTCGGGGATGACGTACGCCTCAACCCACTGTACGACCCCAGCCACGCTATCTACTGGAGCAGCGCCGATACCAGCATGCTCTCCTGCTCTACTTGCCCGCATCCCTATGCGCGACCGATAGACTCCACCCGAGTCAACTTTACCGTCACCGATGCCCTCGGCTGCGATAGCACCGCCTCACTCTTGCTGCTCGTCGAAGAAGGACCTTCACTCGGCACACCAAGCGCGTTTAGCCCGAATGGCGACGGCAATAACGACCGCTGGGTGCCCTACAATCCAGGGAATGCGGCGCAAATACTCGAGCTCAAGATCTTTAACCGATGGGGCAACCTCGTCTTTCAGCAAGGCTTGCTCGACTTTGACGACCCCACCCTCGGCTGGAACGGCTATTTCAACGGCAAACTGGTCAACCCAGACGTCTACGTCTACCTCGTGGTGTACGAACTGCTAAATGGCGAGCAACGAGTGCTTACCGGCGACCTGACCGTGATACGCTGAGTGCCCCTATTGAGCCACCAAGACCACCTCGAGCTCAAAGTCATCAGCGATCGCCTTATTGCCTAGATTGTCGAAAAAGCTATCCGACCCGTAGCGGATGCCATACTTGGTGCGGTCGACAGTAAGCTGGCCCCGCGCGGTGTAGGTATCGCCAGCATGCTCTACCGTTGCCGGAAAACTCACTGGATGCCGCTGGCAGTGAGCGAGTGAGCACGGGGAATGTCGTGCATGAGGTAGTGTCGGGGCATAACTTAACCACCTATAATCTTCTGAGATCAGCTGCTTGTTCGACCAAATTATGAATCCTCTAGACGGTTCTAACCGTGCAACGGGGTTGGAGGCTCTCGAGTGTGAATAGCTGAAAAGTTGCCAACAGGCCAGTTGGTTAAATCTAATAATAGTGTATGTTTGCTGTCTCATGATAGTTAATCATTGTTTTGATTGCCTCTCATCACTCACCCTTCAACAACAATTTCAACTTTGATGTCACCCCTCCTCACCCCTCCTCACCCCTCCTCACCCCTGCATTTATTAGCTTGGTACAATGGCTGAAGCCTACTTCATATTATTGCATGGGTGCATCGCGTTTGTGCGGATTCGATGGGAGTTATAAATTTAGGAAACTCTTCCTCTTATTGTTTATGATCGGACTACCATATGTAGTCTTCAGCCAAGTTCGACCTTCTATACAGGACTTTTCTTCAAGTCAGCAAGCAGAATTAGCGGGCTTGATTATGGATTACGTCACACCGGAGATTATAGAGTACCATTGTAACTATACCGTCCTGACTGGAGATAATTCTACGGACATCCATTCAGCTTACGACTTTCTTCCCTTTCACCGGGAGTACATCGCTGGTATCGAGACTTGGCTACTTACCCAAGACAAAGGAGAGTATGTACCACTGCCTAAATGGGATCCAAGCACACCGACACCCATGCCTTTTCGCGTAGTGGACCCCGACTGCGCTAGCGCTAGTTGCACCTCGGGAAATGGTCCCTGCAGTACACCAACCAATTGGACTCCGCCAGCGCCTAGCGACCTAACTAATTTTCTTCCTCCAGCTACTTGCGCATTATCTAATGATCAGCCGTTGGGAACCGTGATTGCCCCAGGGAGCTTAAGCGATCACATTGAGTTGGGATACCACAACCAGGTTCATATACAAATGGGTGGAGTGATGCGTAATTTTCGCTCTCCCGCGGCACCAATTTTTTGGCTCTGGCATGCGCAGGTTGACGATCTTTGGAAGGCCTGGGAATGTCAATGTCCTCTCTCGGGTATCAATCCCAAGGATCTTTACGTAAAGGATAATGACTTCCAGATGCAGTCGGTACGTGACGTAGGTTTAGAACCTAACCTCGATCCAGGCCCCATGTGGGAAAGTAAAGATATATGGGTCCGTACAACTAATGATGGATTTGCAAATCGGGTGCACCAAAATCCAGAGTACTACACAGATCCTGGTTTGTTCAACTATGTCTACGTAGAGGTACGTAATCGAGGTTGTGAAGACAGCGACGCTGGTACCCTTGACGTGCACTGGGCGAAAGCTGGAACGGCGCTCTCGTATCCTACCCACTGGAACGGATCGCTTACGACATCGAATGGGCAACCCGTTGGCGATCTTATCGCACAAATAGCCTTACCTCCGATAGCCGCAGGTGCTTCACAAGTTTTCGAGATTCCTTGGCAACCGGTTAATCCGGCTAACTACGTCAATCTTTTCGATGAAACCGATCCACTCTTTTGGATTGACGAGCCTGAGCCGCACCATTTCTGCCTGCTCGCTCGACTACAGACTCCATCAGATCCCATAACGTTTAGCAACGGTAGCGATCTGAATGCTTATGTACGTAATAACAACAACGTTGCCTGGAAGAACTTTTCTGTTTTCGACCTGGATCCAAACAACATTGTAGGCGTACCGGGCTGTGAAGATAATGTTGTGGTTGGCTCGACGATCTTGGTCGGGGATGTGGCCGGAGAAGGTGGAGCCTATGATCTGGAGCTCGACAATCCGCAGCACTACCGTGGCAATGCCATTACGGACGAAGCTGAAGTAAGCCTTACATTAAGTCCACCGATGTGGGATCGCTGGATTGCTGGCGGTCAGGTTGCACAAAATCTGGTAGTACTGAGAGAAGACTGCCGACAGTTGGTGGTGACCGGAACGCCAGCTCAACTCAAGAATTTAGACTTTTTACCGCACGAGCAAAACCTTGCGAAAGTAGGCGTTAACTTTCTAGCTGATCAACTTAGCGGTCAACCTACCTTTACATTCCGGGCGCTCCAGCGGCACAGTAGCACTGGTGCGCTTGTTGGAGGTGAAACATTTACGGTCAATGTGCCGGGCCGGCCTGGGTTCTGGGCCGATGCTGGTGAAGACAAGATGGTCCGGGCAGGAGACTCTACCCAGGTGAATGCATATGACATTGGTGAGGCGGCTGTCTACAACTGGTATGATATGCATGGCGAACTCATCTACAGTGGAATAGACGTTGTGCTAAGTCCCGAACTAACTCAGCATTATACACTCGAAGTAATTGCTGAGGCCGACGGAGTCAAGAGCTACGATGACCTCGAAGTTGTAGTGACAGAAGCCTACATCGAGAGTATCAGTCCTAACCCTGCTAGTGGTCAAGCAGTAGTAACATATACTGTTGGATCAGCAAGCTCAGCATACCTCGTCATGAGCATGCCTTACGGTGGGTCGTACAACTACATCTTGGACACCCAAGCCAGTGAACAGACAATCCCCCTCGCTGGCATAACGCCAGGCTACTACAGTGTAATTCTGGTCAGCGACGGCGTTGCCGTAGACAATCACCAGCTCATAGTTCACTAGACGTGTTTTCGTCCAAGTAAATCTGTTACCTTTCACTCCTTCTGGCCACACCTCAGCAACTTCGCTGAAGCGTGGCTGGAACAAACCTAGTTTATAATGCATAGTGTCAATGCCCCACAATGGCCAATGTTTAGA
The DNA here is from genome assembly GCA_965213735.1 of Saprospiraceae bacterium. Taxonomy (GTDB): domain Bacteria; phylum Bacteroidota; class Bacteroidia; order Chitinophagales; family Saprospiraceae; genus CALDTK01. The sequence continues at coordinate 805,855 of CBDCAB010000006.1, read as the reverse complement.
ATTGCCACCCTGCTATTTGGTGTTTGGCTCATTAGCATGCAGTGCGTTTGCTCCGCCCAAAGCAACGAGGCGTGGGAGCGTGTACCGCTACCGCCACATATCGTGCCTACAGATCTAGGCATGGTCGATGACATGACTGGACTCATGATCACTACATCATTGAACCTAGACACACTATTGCCTGCGCGCTATACCAACACCAGTCTCCTGTGGCGTACCGATGATGGCGGGTCAACGTGGACCGACCTCATGGGCACAGATTCGCTGCCGCGCTTGTCGCACCTCATGGTGCTCGATGAGGTTACACCAATGGATTCTGTGTTTGTTATTCGTCCCTCAGCAAACTTCTCTCTTAACGACACCCTTTTCAAAGTAACCATTCCTATTGGAGCTGCCCTTCCTTATTTAGAGTTTAAGGAAGTACTTAATCAACGCACCGTAAATGTAGTAGTTGATAAACCCAACGCATTGATTCATAGCAACTTTCGTCTTCGTTTGATGAGCGGAGATAGCCTTATGAATCTAGATATCACAGGACTGAATGCAGGTCTAAGTGACGGGGTAATTATTGTGGGGAAGTTTGCAGAGTCTTTCACGCAGGGAGATACCATTTGGACTTCAACTATATCCGAGCCGAATAATTTTAAACCGTTGCACAGCGCCCCTGCTTTATATGGTATAAATCAAACTACTGGAGCAATTCTCTCGCATTACAACGATACCTTTCTCATCCAGCCTACCTATCCAACCGCCCTCTGTTATAGTGTAGACTCTGGAAGAACATGGATCTCAGAACCAAATCTTCGCACTTCGGGCTCTGCATCAACGTTTAGATCGAGTCGGTATTACGCCACGGTTGGTGACTTGGATACATTTAAGGTATCCAGCGACTTTGGTCGCAGCTGGGCGAAGCAGGTCGCCCTACCGCAACTAGGCCATCGAGAAAGCTACACGAAACTTATTATTGTCAGCGATCAGCTTGGATTTATTCTCGGAACCTTACACGGCACCTTACTACGAACTACGAGTACCGACTTACTCAGTTCAACAGAATCTCCCGTCGGGAAAGGCTTAAATCCTGGCCTGCGCATATATCCCAACCCATCAGGGGGATGGATGCGGTACGAACTTTCGAAGGGTATCGCGGTGCAAAGGGCACGAATCCTCGGCGCGCAGGGGCAGACTTTGCAGGAGTTGCCTCCTGACGAAGAAGGACTAAACCTTGATGGTCTGGCCACGGGCACCTACTATCTTCATTTGGAGACGAATTTCGGAACGGTGACGCGGGCACTTTACCGACACTAGTCTAAGCACTCTTTTCTCTAACCGTCAGCTCTTCCTCGCAGACTGTAATTTTATCAATAAAGACTGGTACAAATTTGGTATTCGCCCGTGAAGATTCTTTATGTATGGTAGTTAGCAACAGGATTTATAGGCGCTTATACACGCGCTTACGTAATTAACCGGTTGCACGCTTAGCGTTTAGCCCAAACAATGCTTTGTTTGGTTCAGCGGATCTCCGCGGTGGTAGTTAATGCACTACTTAATCGTGGTAGTCAGCAGCTGTATCACCACCCTTGCCCGCAGCCCTATATATGGCTTTGCGCGATTGAGCTTCATGGGCACCTTATCACTCTCCTGCAAAACACCGTCTCGATGTAGCGCCGCGCCCGCTCCGACGCTGACTCGAATTACTAGACTCTCACCTAAGTGCCGAGCAGCATATGCTTTGTGCAGGGACAAGCATCATCATCGACAGCTTAGAAATAACAGGTGACACCACCTTCACCACCCTTTATAGCTCAGTGTACGGCTGTGACAGCATGCACATCACCAGCGTCACAACCCAAGCCAATCCCGACATACAACTGCTCAACCTCGTCGGCAGCTGTGAAGGTGCCCCCACTGGCAGCCTTGCACTCACTGCCACAAGCAGCGCCAACGTGCAGTTTAATTGGACGCATGGTGAGGTCGGACCCACCCTCGATTCGCTAGCAGTTGGTACCTACAGCGTCGAGGCGAGCGATGCGTTTGGCTGTAGCACCCGCGATACCTTTTCTATAGAGCCCAATCCGCCTGCTGAAATAAGCCTCCTGATGCAAGTGCCGATCTGTTTTGGCGAAAGCAGTGGCAGCATACAACTCCTACCCGCAGATAGCATCAGCACATCAACCATGGATAGCAGCACTAACTCCACACATACTTACGGCGAACTCGCTGCTGGCAGCTACTCGATCAGCCTCATCGATATTCACGGCTGTGCCCTCGATACCATTGTGCAACTCGATAACGGCCACCCCATGCCCGTGGCGTGGCACGAAAGCCCCATTCGCGTGCAACTCGGGGATGACGTACGCCTCAACCCACTGTACGACCCCAGCCACGATATCTACTGGAGCAGCGCCGATATCAGCATGCTCTCCTGCTCTACTTGCCCTCATCCCTATGCGCGACCGATAGACTCCACCCGAGTCAACTTTACCGTCACCGATGCCCTCGGCTGCGATAGCACCGCCTCGCTCTTGCTACTCGTCGAAGAAGGACCTTCACTCGGCACACCAAGCGCGTTTAGCCCGAATGGCGACGGCAATAACGACCGCTGGGTGCCCTACAATCCAGGGAATGCGGCGCAAATTCTAGACCTCAAAATCTTTAATCGATGGGGCAACCTCGTCTTTCAGCAAGGCTTGCTCGACTTTGACGACCCCACCCTCGGCTGGAACGGCTATTTCAACGGCAAACTGGTCAATCCCGACGTCTACGTCTACCTCGTGGTGTACGAACTGCTCAATGGCGAGCAACGCGTCCTGACCGGCGACCTGACCGTGATTCGCTAGTTGCCGCTATTTGGCCACCAAGACCACCTCGAGCGTAAAATCATCAGCAATTGCCTTGTCGCCCAGGTTGTCGAAAAAGCTATCCGACCCGTAGCGGATGCCATACTTGGTGCGGTCGATGGTAAGCTGGCCCCGCGCGGTGTAGGTATCGTCAGCATGCTCTACCGTTGCCGGAAAACTCACTGGATGCCGCTCGCCTTTGATGGTCAAATCACCCGAAACGAGAACCTCACCATCCGCTCGGGGAGCAACCTCAGTGATCTCGAATGTCGCCGCAGGAAAAGCCTCTACGACAAAGAAATCATCGCTAAACAAGTGACCGCTCAGTTTGTCAGCGGCTCCACCCGTCAGGTCGAGCACCTCCACCGTCCGCATGTCTGCCGTGAATGAGCCGCCGCTGAGCTGACCATCAGTGAGCACCAATTTGCCACTGCTTAGCTGCACCTCGCCGTGGTGGCCACCACCAATTACTTTTTCTCCCCGCCAAACGACCGTACTCGCTTCGGGATCGACAACTAAGGTTTGAGCGCTGACGAGGCTGCTCGCCAGGAGCATGAGCATCAAGGTAGGGAACGTAAGTAGGGTCTTCATGAGCAGGTTTTGGATGATTTTGAATTGCGGAAACGATCGAGCAGGTCGCTGAGCAGGAGTAGCTCTTGCTCAGACAAATCGCCACCAATGTCGCTGTAAAATGCCGTGATGGCAGTAGAGGCTTGCGCCAAAACCCCATCGCCAAGCGCCGTCAGGCTCACACGCACCTGACGCCTATCGTTGGGGCAGGTTACGCGACTCACATACTGCTTCTCCTCGAGCTTATCGACTAAGCGACTCGCATTACTCTGCGGGTCGAGCATGCGCTCCGAAAGCGTACGCATAGAAGCTGGCTTGCCCCGTTGACCGCGCAAAATTCTCAGCAGGTTGAACTGCTGCCACGTCAGCGAAAAGGGCTTGAGTGCACTCGTGCTGCCCGTGCGAGCAAACGCAGCGCTGTACAGCAGGTTGATGAGCACTTGCTGGCGTGGATCTTCAAAAGAGCGTTGCTGGATGACTTCAGCAATGGATGGCATGGCGGCAAATATATGTAGCTACACTAATTGTAGGTACATACATTTTCCAGATATGGCTATTATGACAAACCTACCGCACCAGCGTCGTCTGCCCGCTAAACGTCTCGCTGATGCCATCCAAGTACTGCACCGTAAGCTGCCAAACGTAAACACCACCCGCGGCATACTGACCACCAACGCGACCATCCCAGCCGCGGTTGAGGTTATTGACCTGAAAACCTCCATCAGAATACACTACATCGCCCCACCGGTCAAAGACTGTGAAAGTCGCCACTTCAGTGCCAGATTTGCCGTGGACCACCAAAAGATCATCCTTGCCGTCACCATTTGGGGTAAAGCCAGTCGGCACGGCTACTTGTAGTGATTTAGTGATTCGCACCCGCACGAAGTCTTCTGCTTCACAGCCGCGCGAATCGATAATTTGCACCGAAATCATGCCCTGGAAAGTTGGCGTCAACCTAACTGACGGGCAGGTAGCGCAGTCAAACAGCGATGTGTCTGCTGGCATCCACAGGTAGTCGACATCTCCTACTTCGTTGAAGGTCTGTGCCCTTAGCTGCGTACTCGAGCCGAGCTCTACTTCCACCTCTTCACCCGCTTCGACGATGAGCGGCTGCGGCTCACCTATCCTCAAATACATCGTGTCGGAAGGACAGCCATCTCGATCTTCAGCGATAGCATAATATTCCCCTGGTGTGAGGTAGCGATACTGGGATTGGTTGCTGTATGATACACCGGATATACTATACTGATACGGTCCGTTGCCACCAGCTGCCTCCAGCGCAATAGCACCATCGCGATCTCCATGGCAGGTCACATCTGTTGCTGCAGCATTGAGGCTCACCTCACTCGCGGTAGCAATCATAGCGGTGTCGAGGCGAGTGCAGCCATTCGCATCAGTTACAACAACTGTATAATCACCTTCAGGCTGGCGGAAAATGTTATCGTCAGTCGATCCAGTCGACCACTGATAACTATACGGACTAGTGCCTCCACGGGGGCTTACTGTTGCAGCACCAGAGCGTACGTCTTCACAATTGACGAGTTTGGTATCAATGCTAGTCAACAGCGAATCAGGCGCCAGCAAGGTCACCTCCGTGGTGTCGACACAACCGTTGGCATCCGTCACAGCTACCCGATGGGTTCCCTCCGGCAAATCCAGCGCACTTTGCGCCGTTGGAGTAGTCGTCGCCACCAGCCACTGGTAATTATAAGCGGCCGTTCCACCCATTACTTCTACACGCGCAGCACCATCAGGTATACTCTTACAACTCAGGTCATTGAGTTTATTTGTTTCAGCTCGCAACTCAGCCGGGCTCGATATCGTGATGTCGTTGCTTGCCGTACATCCTCGATCATCTACAGCAAACACCTGCACATTTTGCGTTCCGCCTAGGCTGTCATAGCTCGTTCCGGTATTAGCCGCCTGGCCATCCCAGGTATAAATGAGGCCGCTGATAGCGCGACTGTCGTTGCCGTACATGACCTCTACCACCGAGGCTACGCCATTGCTGTCTCCATAGCACAGCACCCCGCTTTCGCCAAGGATCAGCGACAGCTGAGGCAGGCTTGCTATTTCTACTGTTTGGGTGAAGGCACAGCCATTGGCATCGGTCACTTCGACACTATGCGTGCCGGCCGTAAGCGAGAAGGCTGAGTCACGAGCTTCCGCATTATCCCATTGATAATTAAAAGGAGCTGTTCCTCCTGTCACCTGTACCGCAGCACGGCCATTGCTGCCGCCAAAGCAGATGGTGTCGCCCGGCGTTGTGCTGAGAGTTATTGCTACCGGCTCTACAATCGCAATCACTGTATCGAATGTGCAACCGTAGGCGTCACGGAGTTCGGCAGTATAACTACCTGCATCGAGCTGTTGCGGATTAGCGCCAAAAAATTCATATCCATTCGGCCCAAGCACGTGGTAGGTATATGGTTGTTCACCACCACTCGCCGTTATGTCCATACTGCCATTCGCATAGCCAAAGCAAGTCACATCAACAGACGATACCGCTACGACTAGCGGTGCAGGTGCATCGAGGCTGAGGCTATACGTGTATTCGCAGCCCTGCGCATCCGTAATAATTACAGCGTACTGTCCGGCCGCAAGTCCACTTCTATCTTCGTTTGTATCTCCGTCGCTCCACGAGAAGCTATAGGGTCCTACTCCACCGCTCACACTCAGATCGATAGCACCAGTGGCAGTGCCTGCACAGGTTACGGGTTGGGCCGTATGTAAGGCTGTTAGCGGCGAAGGTTGGGCCACAGTTGCACTAGCACTAGACAAGCTACAGCCATTCGCATCTTGTAGCGACACGCTGTAAGTCCCTGCGCTAAGTCCTGTTCGCAGCGAGTCGATACTCACTAGTCCATCGCTCCAAGTGAAGGTGAAAGGCGCTGTTCCGCCAAGTGTACTTATTTGTAGTTCTCCTGAGCTTTCGCCAAAACAGGCTACATCTGTCACTGCGAGCGACATACTGAGCACGCCAGGTTCGACTACAGTAGCGGTATTGGAGGTGCTACAGCCTAAACTATCTGTCACGGTCAGGGTGTAGATGCCAGCAGCCAAACCAGTGAGATCAGCCAGCGTCTCGCCGTTGGACCAGAGGTAGCTAAGTGGCCCACTCCCTCCGCTCGTGCTGGAAATTATTGCTCCATCGCTATCGCTATTGCAACTTGTACTGGAGGCGGTAAGCGCTACTGTAAAAGCAGTCGGTTCTGCGAGCGTGATGCTAGTGTCTGCCGTACAGCCCATGTTGTCCTGAACCGTGAGGGTATAGCTGCCAGCGCTGAGGTTAGTAAAGGTGTTGCTTGCGCCAAAACCCGACCCGATACTGTACGAGTACGGTCCCTCTCCACCAGCTACGGTAGCTGATAGTGTTCCATCGCTTCCGCTAAAACAAGAAACGTCCTGCGCCGTCCAATTTGCTATAAGCGGCTCAATGACGGGCAGCATAAACGTGTCGCGAAGTATACATCCATTCGCATCGGTGACATCGATATAGTAAGTTCCTCCATCAGCAAACGTGGCACTCGATCCAGTCTGGCCATCGCTCCAGCTATAGGTATACGGACCGCCAGCGCCCGAACTTCCGCTCGCATCTATTAGATAAGCACCGCCACAGCCAATGGGTATCGCCACAGCAATAGCAGTTAAGATGCGCGTCGGCTCCCCTACCACATAAGTGGTCGATCCGGTGCAACCATTAGCGTCGACCACACTCGCCGTGTAGGTGCCAGCACTCAGACCAGTAAAGGTGCCGGTGGTATTGGTATCGAGGCCATTGATGTAAGTATAAGGAGCTACTCCTCCGCCTGGTGTGAGCGTTACCTCACCATCAGAAGCTCCTCCACAACTTGCATCTGCATAGCTGGCTGTTAGGCTGTAGGCGCTGCAGTTTTGGGTGGCACAGCTAGAGCTAGCAACAGCAGTATCGCAACCGCCACTTGCCCGCACCTCCAGCGTAACAGTTTGGTTGAACCCAAGTCCTGTCTCTGTATAAGTTGTCGTTGTTCCTACATCTATCCAAGCTCCTCCATCCACGCGCACTTCGTAGCCATTGATAGTTGAATCCGTGTTCCAGTTCCAGGTAATCTCATCGAAACCTGGTGAGCAACTAATTACCGGCGCTTGTGCTGGCGCAAAGTGAGCGATTTGTATTGTCGAAGTCTCGGTGCAGCCGTAAGAGTCGGTCGCGTCGAGGGTATAGGTCGTGGTACCTGTTGGTGTGGCGAGCGGATTTGGACAATCATCGCAGCTCAGTCCTGCACTCGGGGTCCACGTATAGTCGATCGTATAAATTGGAGCAAAGGTGATGTCCCAGCCCAAGAAGACGCCACTCGCGCCGTTTTCGTCATCCACAATTTGCAGCCGCCAAATTCCATCTGCAGAATTGGCGTCACCATCCCACAACTCCGACCAACTGCCTTCAGGTAGAAAATCTCCAGTAAATGGCGGCACCAGCGAAATATCATTAATTGGCTGGATAGCATCACTCCTAAAGCACGCTCTGTCATATCCTCCTGGACTAAGACCTCCATTATCAGATGATAACTCGATGTACTTGCCATCAGGACTGTAGAGATAAAGATCAAGATCTTCTGTGCGATTGTGTTGAATATCCACGCAAACATTCACCACCAGTCCCCCTTGCAGCACGATGGGAGTAATGCCCGACACGTTGATGTCCCGGAAAATCGGATCATTAGGAGTAGAGATAAAGGCCGAATTGCGATTTTCGAAAGTGATAGGCATATCCACCGCCGTGGGCAGCGTTCCTTCTAATGGCACAGCTGCACCGGGACAAACAATTGTATCCAAAACCAGTGTGGCCGGAGGGATAGCTCTATCTACCAAGCGTAGGGTCACTGTACGCGTGGAGCATACATCTACTGCAACGGTAATGTCTATTGTCTCAGCCGTTTCTGTCATGCCATCCACATAGGCTTGCACCGGTACGCTCACTTGCATGGCACCCGCAGGCAATACTACTGTACCCGAGAGCGCAGCATAGTCTACACCCGGAGTTGCCGTGCCACCTACCGTGTAGGGGATTACGCGATCAACGCCCGAGGCTTCATTGACACGGAATATGAACTCTCCGGGTGTACAGCCTTCAGCCACTTCGCCAGCTAAAGACAGTGTGGCTACTTCTACAGAAAGTGTCGGAGTTGAAAAGGATTTCGCTTCTAAGAATACACCCGAATCATAAGAAGCATCACCTACATCTCCAATCGTGATCTGCATGGTGTACGTCTGACATGGCACTACATCCGCCTCAGCGGTAAGCACCTGCGTCATACCGTCATAGATCGGAAACTGACCTGGCGTCGTGTTGTCCCGGTAGTAAACAGAGTATGCTAGAGTTCCAGCGGGAGGGTCGCAACCAGTCGGTGAGCCTTGGCTACCGTGTACGCCTGGATTGATTGAGTTGATGGTAACAGGCAAATTCGTACCTGGAATCCTCGCCAAATTGACTCCACCATTCTGATACGGTCCCGACAAGCCAGGTCCATCGAGAAAGAAGCCAAAGACATCATTGTAATTTGAGCAAACAAACTCGGGATACTCTTCCGATGCAAAGGCATATCGAAACCGCACATGATCGCCTTTAGGAATAAAGGTGATGGTGTAACGGGAGACGTCAAAGAGGTTGCTCGTCCCGTTCGCATTGTTCGGAACGATTTGCGTCAGGTTGGGATCGGTGACAGTAGAGTTGTTGCTGTATTGCGCCTGCTCTTCACTGAAGGAGTTAGCACCCTTGCCGCTGGAATTGGTTTTTGAGAGACCTGTGGTAAGCAGTATGCCTTCTTCAATGCCAATGGGACCAGCTGCATCTTTAAAGTAGCCGAGCGCCTCTGTAGGTCCGTCAAATTGGATACTTACAACCTCTACTCCTTCCCCGAGAAATACATCTTCGATGAGCCGCTGCGGGTCGAAAGGAGGATTTTCTGCATTCTGCACCTCGAATTGAGCCAACGCAGCTACTGACAGCAGCAAAAAGACACTAGCCAGGAGGCTGCGCAACGCACTGGTGAGGTCGCAGCAAAGCGATAAACGGGTGAAGAGCCTGTGGGGCATAAGCGTGGACTGGGTGTGCGAGGCGATAGACCGTCTGCAGGAAGGCTACCGCACAGGGTGGCGGTGCAAGCATTACGCCAATCTCACATACAAGCCCAGTGCTATCCGTCGGCATTCCCTGCGCCTTCATCGAAAGCATACCTCGCCACGTACTGATTGCAATAGCTTCGCGGTTTAAGTGCAACTGGTATGAACAATTTCTTTCGCCTTCTTTTTGCCTCCTGCCTCGGCACCCTACTCGCACTCGGTGTGTTGATTCTCATTGGCGTCATATCTGTGACGAGCATAGCAGCTGCGTTTGGCAGCGATGACGTCTCTGTTGAAGCTAATTCGGTCTTGGTTCTCCGGCCGGGCCTGCTCCCAGAGCTGACCAACAACCTTACTCGCTCGAGCTTTTCGCTAGAAGAAGACGATATTCTCGGTCTGCGCGATATGGCCCGTGCACTCGACGAGGCTGCCGACGATGATGATATCAAAGGCGTGTTTTTGGATGTGCAGGGCTTCGCTTCTATGCCAGCCACAGCGCTTGCACTTCGCCAGGCATTGCTTCGTTTTCGCGAAAGCGGCAAATTTGTTGTCACTCACGCTAAATACTACGGTCAGGGAGGCTATTACCTGGCTAGCGCCGCAGATGCTGTCTACCTCAACCCTACTGGTGCTATCGACGCGCGCGGCTACGGCACAACTGTTCCTTATTTTAAGGAAGGTCTCGACGATCTGGGCATCGATGCCAATGTGTTTTATGCAGGTGATTTTAAGAGCGCTGGCGAGCCGTTCTTTCGAAATTCGATGAGCGACTCCAATCGGCTTCAGACGCGTGAGTATCTCGAAGGCCTGTGGAAAATTTGGCTTTATGATGTGGCGGCGAGTAGAGGTATTGACTTCAATACGCTGGAGACAGCAACAGAATCATATGCCATCCGCGATGATGAAGATGCCCTCCAGTATCAGCTCGTGGATGCGCTCTACTACAAAGATCAGGTGCTCGACAACCTGCGCGAGCGCCTCGGCCTCGACGATGACGATGATATAAATACCGTGAGTGTCGAAGATTACTTCAAGAAAGTGAAGACGCCCAACCTCACCAGCAAACGCCGCATAGCTGTCGTGTATGCCGAGGGCAATATCGTCGATGGTATGGGTGATGTGGGCAGTATCGGCGATGCCAAGTACGCTAAGGTGATTCGCGACCTGCGCAACGATGATAAGATCAAAGCCATCGTGCTGCGTGTCAACTCTGGCGGTGGATCGGCCATGGCCAGCGAGAATATTTGGCGCGAATTGCAACTCGCGCGCGATCAGGGAATTCCGGTGGTAACTAGCATGGGCGACCTCGCCGCAAGTGGTGGCTATTACATCGCCGCAGCTACCGATAGCATTTACGCCGAGCCGAATACCCTCACCGGTTCGATTGGAGTGGTAGGTATTCTTTTCAATTTTTCGCGGCTCATGGAAGACAAGCTCGGAGTGCACTTCGACACTGTAAATACGGGTAAGTATTCTAATGCCTTTTCGCCAGTCCTGCCGTTTTCAGAGCAAGACCGAGAGTTTCTGCAGGAAGGTGTTGATGACATCTACGAGCTCTTCGTCCGCCGCGTAGCTGAAGGTCGAAATATGCCGGTGAGCCGGGTCAAAGAACTCGCCAAAGGACGGGTTTGGACAGGTGAGGCTGCCCTAGAGCGAGGTCTCGTCGACAGAATTGGCGGCCTCGATGAAGCTATCAACGCCGTAGCCCGAATGGCCGATCTCGATCTCGATGATGTGCGCATCTCCGAGTATCCCGAAGTTAAAGATCCACTCGAACAACTCATCGAGCAACTCGCTGGAAAGGACAAGGAAGATCGCTCGATCAATATCAGCGATGCCCTACTCACCCGCGAGTTTGGCGATGCGTACAAGGCCTACCGCCGCGCCAAAATGCTGAGCGAATTAAAGGGCCCGCAGATGCTGATGTTGGAGGAGCTAGTTGTGCGGTGAGCCTATAACCTTTGCTGCGCCACGCGCGTAGACACCGGCTTACGATGAGTAAGCTCCTGATCGCAATTTGGTGCTCCTTGACTGCCCTGGTGGCTGGTGGGCAAACGCTCGTGATGTCGCCCGGCAACTATGAAGTGTGCGCAGGTACCTTGCTCGACCCTGGAGGCAACAGCAACTACAGCAGCAACGAAGCCTTCACCACCACCCTCTGCCCTAGCTCTGCCAACGCTCAACTCGCACTCACCATAGCGTGGTCGGACATCAGACCAGGTGACAGACTTTGTGTCTACGACGGCACTACAGTAGCTGCCCCTCAACTCACCTGCTCAACCCACTGGACAGGCGGTCGGCTCGCTGTGCAGGCTACCGCCATCAATTCCTCCGGCTGCCTCACACTCGATTGGGTGAGCGATGCCAGCCAGGTAGGCAGAGGTTTTTCGGCAAGTATTGCCTGCAAACCGATTTGCCAGCCCATACAAGCTGTTTTGGCGCAAGCTGAACCTGCTGCATCAGACTCCGCAACTGTCGACCTCTGCCCAGGCGCGCTACTCACACTCCACGCAGGTGCCAACTTCCCCCAAAACGGTGTGGCCTACACGCAGTCGCTGGCAAGCACCACATTCAAGTGGACTCTCCCAGACGGTCAGGAGCGCCGCGGCCGACAGTTGCAGTATGCCTACACCCAGCCTGGCGGATACATCATCGAATTAAGTGCCACTGACGCACAGGGCTGCAAAAGCATCACGCCTTTGCGCATCCGCACACGTGTAGCCGATGCCCCTGAAGTCTCGCTCGCCGCCACGCTCAGCGACACCATTTGCGCACCTGGCACGCTCTTGTTAAGTGTCGATGACGGACCTGATGCTGCCATCCGTGGCACCACTCCAACTCAATTTTATGCGCCCACCACCAGTCGCACTGACAGTCTGCCCCTGCCAGATGGCACGGGCGCAGCGCACGAATCGAGCATCTTCATCAGCCAGTTTGCAGAAGGAGCCACCCTCGACGATGTCGATGATTTAGTGGCTGTTTGCGCTAACATGGAGCACAGCTGGCTGCGCGATTTGAGCATCAAACTCATTGCTCCGGATGGGCGCTCGGTAGTGCTGCACAACCACCCCGGCCGTTTTGGGGAAGAGGCATTCTTAGGCGAACCGATAGAAGGCGATGCAGGTGATGAGGAGCCTAAACCCGGCATAGGCTATGACTACTGCTGGAACAACACCGACCCGAAAGGCGACTGGCTGAGCTACCTCAATGCCAGGCCTGCAGTCACGACACTCCCTGCCGGTACCTACCGCAGCTATGCCTCGCTCGATGCACTCGTAGGTGCTCCCCTCAACGGGGCCTGGACGATGCAAATCCTCGACCACTGGGAGGCAGATAATGGCTGGATTTTTTCGTGGAGCCTGGAATTCGCAGCAGGTCTGCCGGTGCGGGTCGATAGTTTTCAGACCGAGATTGTCGACATCTACTTCCAGCCAGATGCTGCTCAGAGTGCTTACGCTGGCACCGAGGTAGCCTATGCGCCCACAGTTCCAGGCACCATTACACCTACTGTGACCATTATCAATGACTTTGGCTGCCGCTACGATACCAACTTTACGATCCTGGTTTTGCCGGAAAATGCACCACAGTGCGGACCTTGTGAAAACACCCTCGACACCCTGCCCCCGCAGCGCGTCCTGCTCGGTGAAGCCATCGAGTTCAATTTAAGTACGGTGGGCAGTGCGGATGCGCGATACGCTGCTGTTGGAGAACGAATTTTTAGCTTCGCAAGCAATCCGCCCACCCAGCCACTCCAGTCTCAACTAAGTGTTTTGGAGCCGCCTATCAGCAGGCTCTCCGGCTCGGCTACAGAATTGGTGAGCGTCTGTTTGCAATTATCCGCCAATGATTTGTCAGAACTTTCCGCTTCGCTAAGCACTCCTAGCGGAGAGCAGCTGCTGCTAACGCAGAATTCGCTAACGGGGCCGGCGCGCAACGATCAGATTTGTTTTTCTGCTACTGGGCGTACGGATACATTGGCAAGTGCTGGTGACTGGGCGCAACTCGGTGGCGCAAGCACTGCTGGTGATTGGACGCTAACGCTTTCTGATGGCTTTGGCTTCACGGATACGATGCGGCTGCATCAATGGTGGCTGCAGTTTTCTGGTGCTGATGCGCTGACGATCAACAGCCCGAATGATGTCACGCAGGTTGCGCCAAAGAGGTGGACAGCCTTGCCAGACGCTCATACCACCTACACGTTTCGCTATACCGATGCCCGCGGCTGTCTGCACACGCTCGTGTTCCCTGTTGTGGTGGAGCTGCCATGCGCGCTTTCGCTAAAACAGCTTGCTTTTTCTGAACCAAGCTGCGCCCAAACAGCAGATGGCGAATTGCTCGTGGCAGCTGAAGGCAATCAAGGTCCAGTGGAATACCGGCTTGGAAGTGTGGTCAACACCACAGGCAAATTTACAGGTCTTGCTGCTGGAGATTGGCTGGTCGAGGCAAGAGATAGCGCCTCCTGTACAGCTAGTCTAGCTGGAGAATTGACAGCACCTGCAGGTATTGAAGTTGAGGTGGCGAGCAGACTTACTGCCTGCGATCCACCTGCCTATGAAGTTGAACTTGCTGTGGTGGGTGGTCCTGCGCTGCGCGATGCTTACTGGGTAGATGCACCTGGTTTAGCGTCCGGCTTTCGCCAAAACTTGGCACCCGGAGAGTACCGCTACCGCACCTTGGATGAGCGCGGCTGCACGATGTTTCATCCGATATCGCTGCCTGCTGTCTTAGCCTTAGAGGTAGGTGCAGAACCGAGGGCGCCAAGCTGTGCAGATGATGGCGACGGTGGTCTGGTGCTTAATGTCATCGGAGGCACTGCTCCCTACGAAGCGAGGTGGTCGGATGGGTTTAGCGGCCTTGAGCGACAGAACCTTTTCGCGGGAAATTATACTGGTGTAGTAGAAGATGCAGCTGGTTGTACCGCCAGTTTTGCCGTAAGGCTACAAGGGCCACCTACCCTCAGCGCTACTGCAGAGGTGGAAGCCAACTGGTGCGCCAACGAGCGTGAAGGAGCTGTCGCACTGCAAGTTACTTCGGGCAGCGGGCCGTTTCAAAGTCGCGTGAATGGTGGAGCCTGGCAAGATGGAACCCTACTTTACGGTCTGCCGGAGGGCGAACACAGCATTGAACTGCGCGATGCATCTGCCTGTACGTGGAGTACGGAGGTGTACGTGCCTCGCCTCAGCACTTTGCCGGATACGCTCGACTTGGCACACGGCGATGTGCGTTATGGAGAGCCCTTAGCCATTGATGCTGCAGAAGACAAGCACGATATTATAGTGCGGACTTTCTGGCGCTACTACGCGGAGGGCGACATAGCCTGCGACACCTGCGTACAAACTACACTCACGCCCTATGCTTCCGGGATGCTCTACGCCATTGTGGAGGACACGCTAGGCTGTCGTATTGAAGGCACAGCCCAGTTGCTGGTGCGTAAGCAAGAAGATGTTTTTGTGCCGACAGCTTTTCGACCTGACGGACCTGATGCAAATAATGCAATCCTACGGGTGCACGGGCGATCCGGTACAGTAATTGAATCCTTCCGACTGTTCGACCGGTGGGGCACGCAGATATACGAATCTGGACCTAGCCGCGTCAACTCCTCCCGTGGCTGGGATGGAACGTATCGAGGACAGCCGGCACAAGCTGGTGTTTATCTCTATGAGGTAACCGTTCGCGACCGCACCGGAGCCACACGTCGCATTCGCGGCAACACTACACTCTTGCGGTAGCTCCCCCCATTGCCGCGACTCCCCTGCCCCCCAACACGCAGAGCTGAGTCAAAACTAGGCAATGGCATTACAAACACTCCGGCTACCCGGATTCATCTTCCTCACGCTCGTGCTGAGCGTAGCCACTGTGCAAGCACAAGATCCTGTGTTTTCGCAGTATACCGCAGCACCTGTATACACCAATCCGGCTCTGGTCGGCTTGTTTGAGGGCGAGCTGCGCTTCACGGCCAACTACCGCGACCAGTGGGCGAGTGTGCTCGGCACTGAGCCGCTACGTACCTATGCCGCTGCTGGCGAACTGCGCTACGCTATGGGTGGGCGCGACTACCTCGCAGTGGCCGTGAATGCCCTGCGTGATGAGGGAGGCGAGAGCCGCTACACCATCACACGCGCAGGCTTTGGCGTCACGATGCAGAAGTACCTCGATGGAGGCCGTGGACGCGATGCGACCTACCTCGGCTTTGGCGCCCGCGTCGGCTACGGACAAAATTCCTTCGACCCAAACGCGCTCTGGTTCACCTCAAATTTCGATAGCCTTACAGTATCGATCAATCCCGATGGCAGTGCGCTACCCGTCGGCTACGTCGGCAGCACACTCGGCTACCTCGATGTAGCTGGTGGCATCAACCTCGCCGTGGTGCGCCGGGATTACTCATTCTTTGCAGGTATTGCCGCCCATCACCTCAACTCGCCGAATACCAGCTTCGTGTTCGATGCTACTGAAACCTTAGCACCGCGCTACTCTGCGATGATAGGCGGCGAATACCTGATTCAAGACAACCTGCGTCTTATGCCCTCGGCCATTTATGAGCGGCAGGCTAAGTCGCAGCGTACCACCGTCGGATCGGCCATTTATTATCGACCCGATGAGCGGGGAGATGGAGATGCAGGATTTCGCGTCGGTATCTACGGACGTGCGGCCAATGCCTATGAGAGCGGATTGTACTTCGAAAGCTTAATCCTTGCGGGCCAGCTCGAGTACAAAGCAATGACGGTGGGCCTGAGCTACGACATCAACATGGGCGCCCTCGGTCGCGCCACCGATGGCCGTGGCGCCTTCGAGTTGAGCTTGAGTTGGATACGCCAAGGCAGAAGCCGCTATAAAGTGGTCTGCCCTAAGCTGTAGCGGGCGGCATACCTGCTATAGCGAGCACATCATCAAAGTAGTCGGCAAAGTGTACCTCCACCCCTTCCTTAATGAAGGCCGGAAGCTCCTCCCAGTCGCGTTGATTGGCCTTGGGATAGATGAGCGTATCAACGTGGACGCGCCGTGCTCCAATCGTTTTTTCACGAACGCCACCAATGGGTAGCACTTTGCCAGTCAAGGTTAGTTCACCTGTCATGGCAAGGCCTTCGCGCACAGCTTCACCCCTGGCGAGACTGTAGAGGGCAAGGGCCATCGTCACTCCCGCACTCGGACCGTCCTTGGGAGTGGCCCCAGCAGGTACGTGAAGGTGTACGAAGTTTTTGTCGAAGAAGTCATTTTGCTCCTGCACGCAGCGCGAGCGGATGTAGCTGTAGGCGATTTCAGCACTTTCTTTCATGACATCACCTAGCTGCCCCGTAAAGCGGAAGCCAATCTTGTCGTTTTGAATGGCCGTGGCCTCGACATAAAGCGTTGTGCCACCCATCGAGGTATAGGCGAGGCCGAGGGCTACTCCTGGCACACCAGTGTTGTACAGCTCTTCAGTGTTGAACAGCGGCTTGCCGAGGTACTTAATTACTTCGTTGGCTTCAATCACGTTGGCCGACTCATCTTCGGGGTTCTCGGCACGTTCGAGACTGACTTTGCGTAAGATTTTGCGAATCTGCTTTTCGAGGTTGCGTACGCCTGCCTCGCGCGCATATTCATCGGCGATTTGATTCATTGCATCCTCGGTAATAGTCACTTCATTTTCGCTGAAGCCTAATTCTTCGAGTTGCTTGGGTAGCAGGTAGCGGGTTGCAATTTGCACCTTTTCCTGCTTGATATAGCCACTGAGCCGTATCACCTCCATGCGGTCGAGCAGTGGGCGCGGAATCGGGTCGAGGCTATTTGCCGTAGTAATGAAGAGCACATTGCTCAGATCGTAGGGCAGGTCGAGGTAATGATCGACAAATTTGTCGTTTTGCTCCGGGTCGAGGACTTCGAGCAGTGCCGAGGCTGGGTCGCCCTGCCCGCCACGAGAAATCTTATCGATCTCGTCGAGCATTATAACGGGGTTGCTCGTTTCGGCTCGCTTAATAGCTTGCACTAGCTTGCCAGGCATAGCGCCGATATAGGTCCGCCGATGGCCCTTGATTTCTGCCTCATCGCGCATTCCGCCCACCGAAAAGCGGAAGAATTTCCTGCCGAGCGCTTCTGCTATCGCCTTACCAATAGATGTCTTGCCAACACCGGGCGGACCTACCAAGCATATGATCGAGCCAGCCACTGTGCCACGACGAATAATGGTAGCTAAGAATTCGAGAATAGTATCCTTGACATCATCTAGCCCGTAGTGGTCGCGGTCGAGGATGGCGCGCGCCTTCTTGATATCCTTTGTCTCTCGGGAAAACTTGCCCCAGGGTAAGTCAGCAATGAGTTCGAGGTAGCTGCGCGTCACGTTAAATTCGGGGCTTTGCGCATTGAGCATGGACAATTTCTTTAGCTCCTGATCCACCACCTTGCGCGCCTCTTTGCCGAGCTTTTTCTTGCTCAGCCGCTTCTGCAGAGAGTCTACTTCAGCTTCAGGTCCGTCGAGCTCCATGCCTAGCTCTTTCTTGATTACTTTCAGCTGCTCGCGCAGGAAAAACTCCCGCTGCTGCTCACTCACCTTCTCCGATATCTGTTCATTAATATTTTGCTGAATGCGCGCCACCTCTAGCTCCTGCTTTACCAGCTGAAGGATTTCCTTGGCCCGCTCGAGGGGATCATAGGTTTCGAGCAAGTTTTGCAGGATGTCTCTATCGGCACCCAGGAGGTTGGAGAGTACATCCAGGGTGAGGCTCGGGGCCTCGTAGTTGAGGCGATCCACCACGAGGTTTACCTGCTCCTTGAAGTGCGGATTGAGTGAGATGAGGTGCTTTATTTCGGCTGAGATGGCCATCATGTAGGCACGTAGATCTGGCGTGGGCCGACTTCTGTCCAGCTCGTGGTAGCGCACTTTCCAGCGTTGGAAAGGCTTACGGACGGTGGTTTCCAATTTTTCACAGCGCACGAGGCTAATGCCTAGCACTTGTACCGTCTCGTCATTGACGGGCATCACGCGTTGGATGCGGAAGAGGGTACCCACGTCTCTCACCTCCACCACGCCATCTTCATCTGCGGCATCTTGTTCGCCGCTGCGCTTGTCGGTAAGCACGATGGCACAGTAGCCGTCATCTTGGCGCATCACCTCGCGCACAGCTTCCACCATGTCTGTGCCTGCGAGGGTGAGAGGCACGGTGAGGCCTGGGAAAAGGGGCCGGTGCTCTACCGGCATCACGATTAGACTTTCCGGGCGATGTTGATCGAGGCTTTGGAGTCCAGTGCCGGTGAGAATGCGATCACTGAGTTGTTCTTGGGACTTTTCTTGTTCGTCGGCCATTGGCGTTGCGGTAGGAGCTAGTGCAATGCTACTAACCATCAGTCCACGTCGTAGTTCGCAAATCGGTGCTCCCCGCTGAAGTCTCTACATTCGCTGCCAAACACAAAGTGATGCACTACACGCTGCTGCTGTTCGGCATGTTGTTTTTAGTAGCCTGTCGGCAAAACCCTGCCTTAGATGCTGAGGGAATTGTGTATCCCCACACGCGCCAAGACAGCAGCGTAGTAGATGATTACCATGGCACAGCAGTAGCAGATCCTTATCGCTGGCTCGAAGATGATCTATCAGCTGAAACAGCTGAGTGGGTCGATGCCCAAAACGCGGTGACGCAAGCACATTTAGCTGCTATACCCTTTCGGCAAAACATCGTAGAGCGCCTCGAACGACTTTATAACTTCGAACGCGTCGGTACTCCTGAAGTCGTTGATGACTGGCTGTATTACAACAAAAACGACGGCTTGCAGAATCAGTCGGTGCTCTACCGCGAACCTATAGCTGGCGGTACACCAGAAGTAGTGCTCGATCCGAACACCTTCAGTGACGATAACACTACCAGCCTTTCCAGCACCTCCATCTCGCGCGATGGGCACTACATGGCCTACCAGGTGAGTGAAGGCGGCAGCGACTGGAAAATGATTAAAATTCTCGATCTTAATACGCATGAGTCTCTGCCAGAACAGCTGGAAAACGTAAAATTCAGTGGCATGAGTTGGCTCGGGGAGGGCTTTGTGTATAGCCGTTATCCAGCTGCTGAAGGAGGTAGCGAGCTCAGCAACAAGAACGAAAACCACCAGCTCTACTACCACCAGCTGCAAACACCGCAAGCAGAAGATGTGCTGCTCTACGAGGATGCTGTCCACCCGCAGCGCAACGTGTTCGGCAGCGTGAGTGATGATGAGCAGTGGGTGGTAGTGGGTACAACTGCCTCGACGAGTGGCAACACCGTGAGTATCGCCCCCGCTGCTGCATTTCGTCAGCGCGGTCAGGATGCGCTACAGCCAGTCGTGCGGGGATTCGAGCACGACTATAATTTCTTGTTTGGCAACAATGAAAATCTCTATTTCTGGACGAATGCGGAGGCTCCTAATGGTCGGGTCGTTGTACTAGACGCAACTGCTCCGGAGGCAGGCTTTGCTGATGTAATTGCCGAAGATGCTCAGCGACCCCTCAAATCGGTAACCTTCAGCGGCGATCGCATTTATGCTCGCTACCTGCAAGACGTCTCCAGTCGACTGGAAGTTTATTCGCTCGACGGCAGTTTGTTGCACCAGGTCAATCTGCCGGGTATAGGTACCGCAAGTGGAGTGAGTGCACCCAGCAAAGGCGGACCTGCATTTTTTAGTTTTTCATCCTTTACTACGCCTAGTACCGTGCTGCGCATCCAGTCTGACGGAAGCACGCAAGTCTGGAGGAACAGCGATAATGGTTTTGACGCAAGTCTATATGAGACGAAGCAGGTGCGCTATCGCAGCAAGGACGGGACGGAGATACCCATGTTTGTCATTCACCGCAAGGGCCTGCAGCTCGATGGCCAGCGCCCTACCCTACTCTATGGCTACGGAGGCTTTGATATTGCTATCGAACCCCAGCACGCCGTGATGCGACTCGACCTTTTCTCGCCTATACTCGAACAAGGAGGTGTGTGTGCAGTAGCTAGTCTGCGTGGTGGTAGTGAGTTTGGCAGCGCCTGGCACGAGGCGGGCATGCGGGAGCACAAGCAGAATGTATTTGATGATTTCATTGCAGCAGCCGAATACCTTCAGTCTGAGGGCTACACCAGCCCCGCCCGCACTGCTATCTACGGCAGAAGCAACGGCGGCCTCCTCGTGGGTGCTTGCATCACGCAGCGACCAGAGCTCTACGGCGTTGCCTTTCCTGCAGTCGGCGTGCTCGATATGTTGCGTTACCACCAGTTTACGATTGGCTGGGCTTGGGCAGGTGACTATGGCAGGGCCGACTCTGCCGATGCGTTTAAGTATCTCTACGCTTACTCGCCGCTGCACAATGCTAGTCCACAAGAATATCCGGCCACACTCATTACCACTGCCGACCATGATGATCGGGTAGTACCTGCCCACAGTTTTAAGTTTGCAGCGGCTTTGCAAGAGGCACAACTTGCACCGGAGCCGGTGCTGATACGCATCGACAAAAGCAGCGGCCATGGCGCAGGCAAACCTGTAGCCAAGCAAATTGAGGAAGCTGCCGACCTGTTGTCGTTCATGTTTTACCACATGGGCATCGACTACCAAGCGCCCACTAGCTGATGCTCGAGGCCTTCACGCCACTGCTCAAGATTGGCTTTTTGCCCGTGTCTGTTTGGGACTTGCTCGATGTTGCCATCGTGAGCTACCTGTTGTACCAACTCTACAAGTTGGTGCGTGGCAGCGTGGCCTTCAACATCTTCATCGGCATCATCACCCTTTACGTGCTCTGGTTTTTGGTGGGCTTGCTCGGCATGGATATGCTGCGGGCCGTGCTGGGGCAGTTTGTCAGCGTGGGTGTCATCATCATTATCATCATCTTCCAGCCAGAGATTCGACGCTTTTTGGTGGTGCTAGGCAACAACACGTTACGCCAGCGGGCGCAGGTGATCAAGCGCTTGTTCCGCATTGGTGACGCGAGTGCTCCTCTCTCCAAACAACGCCAGCTCGAGCAACTCGAACTCAAGAAGGCCCTGGTAAAACTGGCCCAGGAGCTATCAGGAGCACTCATTGTCATTACTGACAATGCGGAAGGCGAACCCCTCGGCCCCAGCGGTACGCGCATCAATGCTGATGTGAGCGACGAACTGCTACGCACCATATTCGACAAGCACACGCCCCTGCACGATGGGGCGGTCATTATAGAAAATGGTAAAATTTACGCCGCAGGCTGCGTGCTACCCGTCACCGACAGGGCAGATCTGCCGCAGAGCGTGGGTTTGCGACACCGAGCCGCTGTTGGACTTACCGAGCGCTCGAAATCCATGTGCTTCATTGTGAGTGAAGAGACTGGATTTATCTCTGTAGCACGTAATGGCAAGCTGCGGCGGCGTATAGATGAGAGCCAGCTCGAGGAGGAACTCAAAAATGCCTACGCTACATAAGGTGTAGATCGGCTTCATCGAGTACACGACCTTGGTTGCAACGCAGTATCCGCCCGCCAAACTGCTCGAGGATGCGGTAGTCGTGAGTAGCAAACAGCACCGCCATGCTGTACTCTTCTGCGAGGCGGCGAATGAGCAACATCACATCATCGGAGGTTTCAGGATCGAGATTGCCGGTAGGTTCATCGGCAAGGAGCAGCTGCGGTCGGTTAAGCAGAGCGCGTGCTAGCACTAGCCGTTGCTGCTCGCCTCCGCTCAGCTCGTGGGGCATCACATTGGCCTTATCACTTAGCCCCACCTGTGTGAGCACCTCCCCTACCCGTTTCACCTTGTTGGATTCCTGTTTCCAGGCTGTGGCATTGAGCACGAAGCGCATGTTGTCGGCAACGGAGCGGTCGTAGAGCAGGTTGAACTCCTGAAACACGATGCCTAGTTTTCGCCGAAAGGCGGGAATGGTGCGACGATTGAGGCTGCGCAGACTTTCGCCCACTACCTCGCCTTTGCCTTGTAGCAATGGCAATGCAGCGTAGAGCGTCTTGAGCAATGTACTTTTGCCCGTGCCCGTTCTGCCGATGAGATAGACAAACTCGCCCCGCTCGATGGTGAGGTTGATGTCGCTGAGCACGCAACGCTGCTGTTGAAACACCGAAACTTGCGATAAATGAACAACTGGAGCTGGCACGCGGCCAAAGGTAGCGCCGTGGACAAGGAACGCCTAATTTTGCAGCTCAATAGCACTTCACCTATGCGTTCAGGATTTTTTAGTTTACTGCTTTTGCTCGTGTGTACAGCCTGTGGCGATGATGCGGCCACTCCTGCTGCCGCTGATGATGATGCAGCTGTCGCCAAAACAGCACCTGCCAAACCCACCGGAAAATTGACTATCGACGGCGTTGAAACACCTGGCTACCAAATGTCGGGAATCGATGGATTTAACTACATCACCGACTGTGACAGCCTCTTGGTGTCGACTTTAGAGCTCACCGATGCAGCTGGTGAAGGAAGTTATTCTTACCTGCTTGGCAGCTGTGCCACCAACAAAAGCTACGATTGGATAGCAGTGCCACGCGCGGGACACACACCCTCAACGGCGTTTAGCTCCTCGTCTGAAGTTTTGGCGAAAGCACGAACGAACGACTTTGCCGACTACCTCGTCTATGCCTTCGAGTATCCCAAACTCAACCGCGTGGGACAGGGAGGGGTCCAGGCCATCTACCCTGCCAACGTGCTCGTATACAGACTCGACAAAACCCGCTGGAACAGACTCGGAGCCGACCGCGCCGAAGACGAAGCCGGCCTTAACTCTCTGCGATGGAATGTGCTGCACGACCAGCCTCTCAAATTTCAATAATACTCTGCCTCACGTTGCTGGCCTTTACCGCCTGCAGCACAGATGCTGATGCGCCGGCAGCCGAGACGACATCGGTGCCGCCACAAATTACTGAAGAAGCCATTCGTGGTCAGCTGCAGGTACCCGATGACGCCAGTATCACTATCGAAGATGTGACGCCAGTCGCAGGTCAACTCGAAGATTTTGGTGATCGCAACCTTGGCGCAGAAGGCAGTCAGCAGGCCCTCACGGATGCACGGGCCGACTTCAAAGGCTTTGCTGGCATCAGCCCCTGCGATGTTATCAAACCAGCTGATTTGGCGAATTGGCCCGGAGGAGTAGGCAAGGTCTCGACCCAGCGCAACAACGTGGGCGAACTCATTCTCGGCTGCGTGTACACGTTTGCGGCAAACGGTGGCTCACCAGGTGGGCGCATCCTCGTGTATTTTAGCGACAACAAGACCAATGCCGGTGCGCAGGAGGCGGTGCAAATGATGCCCGAAACCTCCGGCGGCTCTGCCAGACTGGTCAACGATTGGGACGCGCCAGCAGCCTTCGATCCGGCTACGGGAGATTTTGTTTGGTCGAAAGGGCAAGCATTTATCAACTTAGCCATTCAACATCCTGCCGTAAGGTCGGAGCAGGAGAAATGGAGCCGTATCATTGCCTCGCGAATTAATGCTCGGATGTAACCCGGATCGTGCATTAGAATTGCTACTACGCCTGAGAGAAAGGGAACCTCCCTGCTTCGCGGGTCCCTCCTTCTTCTCAGTGTCAGCCCTTTGACTACGTGCACTTGCTCAAAATTTAGGCTCCAACCAATTACCCCCGCTGAGGCGGGGCCCCACTAGTTGGAGGCAACCGTAGTAGTGACTACGTCTGCGGAAAATTTTTTCCGCGAGCGCACGTATCCTTTGGGCTTGAGAACTCTCGCTACGCATCCCAACGCACGATCCGGGTGTAAGGGGCTTGACGGCTAGCTTACAATCAATGTGTGAGTCCGGCGGTTGGCAAGCTAACTTTACTGTCGGTATGAAAAAATCTCACCTCATCGCAATCGTATGTGTCATCGCTGCTATTGCAGTCATTATGTCAGCCGCTGGCGAGACGAGCAGTTACGCCACCTTTAGTCAAGCCTCCGAGCACGGCGACCGCGTGCAGGTGGTAGGTGAGCTAGCCAAGGAGCGGCCCATCGTCTATGATCCGCAGGTAAACCCTAACTACTTCAGCTTTTACGTCCGCGATGTCGAGGGCCGCACCGAAAAAGTGGTGTTGCTGCAAGCCAAGCCGCAAGATTTCGAGATGAGCGAACAGGTGGTGGTGACAGGCGAGATGATGGATGGTCAGTTTGTGGCCACTGATCTATTGATGAAGTGTCCGAGCAAGTACAAGGACGAGATGGTGGCGCTCAAGGCCGAATCCTAACGTATGCTTTGGGTACAGTACCTCGATGAGCATCTTCTCGCCGGGGCGGTAGGTCGAGCCGGTATACTCATCGCTTTTCTTGCTGCCATACTCGCTGCCTACGGGGCATATCGAGGTACGCAGGCAGAGCGGCAACAGCAGGCAAGTACTGGATGGTCGCACCTGGCGGGAGGCGCATTTGGTGTGATGGCGCTAGGTATTGTGAGCATCATCGCGCTGCTACTCACCATGATGACTCAGCATTGGTACGAATACCAGTACGTGCAGCAGCACGTCAATGACGAGCTCGCATTCAAATATGTTTTTACTGCCTTTTGGGAAGGTCAGGAAGGCAGCTTTTTGCTCTGGCTCGGCTGGCACTCGGTGCTGGGGCTAGTGGTGTGGTTTAGCAACCGCACGTGGCGCCTGCCTGTACTGGCTGTTATCGCCTCGGTGCAGGTCGTGTTGCTGAGTATGCTACTCGGGGTATACCTCCCCATCGGGGATGGCAGCCGTATCGGCAGCTCCCCTTTCTTGCTGCTGCGGGAGGTCATGGACATCCCCATCTTTAGTCAGGCAGATTATGTGTCGCTCATCGAAGGCACGGGACTCAACCCGCTGCTGCAGAATTACTGGATGCTCATCCATCCACCCACGCTATTCCTAGGCTTTGCGAGTACGGTAGTGCCTTTTGCCTTTGCCATAGCTGGACTGTGGACACAGCGCCATCGGGAGTGGCTGCAGCCTGCCTTGCGTTGGTCGCTTTTTAGTGCTGGCATACTCGGCATAGGCATTCTCATGGGCGGAGCTTGGGCATACGAGGCGCTAAATTTTGGCGGCTACTGGGCCTGGGATCCGGTTGAAAACACATCGCTGGTGCCATGGCTCCTGCTTATCGCTGGCATTCACACCAACTTGGTGGCGCGTGCTACGGGGCACTCTATCAAAAGCACCTACATCTTCTACCTGCTGTGCTTCGTGGGCATCTTGTACAGCAGTTTTCTTACCCGCTCGGGAGTGCTCGGGGAGACGAGTGTGCATGCCTTCACCGAAATGGGTTTGGAGACTCAGCTGATGCTGCTCGTCGGCATATTTTCGCTGCTTGGTGTTGGAGCTCTAGCTGTCCGGTGGCGCGAAATTCCGGTAAAGGCGCAGGAAGAGGCCAGCACGAGCCGAGAATTTTGGATGTTTTTGGGGAGCCTCGTGCTGCTTTTCAGTGCAGGTATGATTACGGCTTCTACCTCGCTGCCGGTCTTTAATAAATTGGGAGATACACTTGGTTTTGAGTTCGGTCACCTCACCATTAATGAGCCCGTTGCACATTACAATCGCTACCAGTTGTGGGTGGGAGTATTCATGGGGCTTTTCACCTCTTTTGCCCACTACTTTCGCTGGCGTGCTCGTGGCGGACATAACATGCGCAACCTGCTGCTACGCATGGCGGCAGGGGCAGCTGTAGCAATTGGCTTAGCTGTGTGGACGGGCAGTTTGCTCGCCGACACCGGCTGGCAGTTTACTGCTCTCGCCTTTGCAGCCTGGTATACCCTCATCTCCAACCTCGACTACCTCGCCACCAGCAGATTGAGCTTATGGCAGCGCACAGGGAGTGTAGCTGCCCATGCAGGCTTTGGTATCATGCTGCTGGGCATCCTGTTTTCAGGTCTCAACCAGCACCACATCTCCAAAAACACCTTTGCCATGGATGGTCTGCTCGGGGAAGAGCAGATCGGCAAAAACGTGCTGCTGGTGAAGGGACTTCCCATGGTCATCAATGGCTATGAGGTCACGTATCTGTCTGACACGCTCCAGGGCAACCGCCGTGACTTCGACGTGCGCTACCGCGAGTTGAGTCGCACCGGTGAGGTAGGCAAAGAGTTCGTGCTGCGGCCATATGCGCTCTACACCAATGATTTTGCGAAGATTGCCAGCATGAATCCCGATACGCGGCACTACTGGGACCATGATGTGTTCACGCATATCACGGGCTTGCCACCTGGCTCACAAAGTGCTGAGCAGGCTCAGGCTTTTGAAGATAGTCTTCGCTTTGAGCGCTACGCTCTGCGCATTGGCGAAAGCACTGCCAGCAGCAAGCACCGCCTCACCCTGCTCGCTGTCACCGATACCCCTACGCATCCGGATTACACGCCCGAGCCAGGAGACATTGCTTTGGGGATGGAGGTCAAGCTCGAGCGCTTGGATTTTGATACAGCTCAGATAGCTAGACCTGTGGTTGTGCTTCGAGAAAACCTCGTGTACAGCTACCCTGCTCAAGTAAATGCCTTTAGTGCCCGTGTGCAAATTCCGGAGGATGCCTTTGCTGCGCGTTTTACGGAAGACGCTGAATTAGACTATGCGGCGGCGAAATTATCTCCCGGTCAGAGCATCCAGCTAGGCGATACGACATTTACGTTTGAAGGATTTGATACCAAGGCTGTTCACCGCGGCTACGAGCCTGTGGAGGGAGATGTAGCGGTAAATGCCACAATTCGGGTCACTGCTGGGGCTAGGTCGAGCACTTTGCAGCCGCTGTACTTTATTCGAGGAAATTCTCCGCGCAACCTCAAGGATGTGAATAGTGATCTGGGAATTCATGCGCGTGTTGTCGGCATCGATCCTGCTACTGGTCAGGCAGATGTGCGTGCGGCAGTTGCTGCGCCCAAACTTGCTGCTGCATTACCGGTAGAAGTAGCGGAGAATGCATCTCGCAGTGACTGGTTGGTGCTGGAGGCGACGGTATTTCCGGGCATCAACTTGTTCTGGATAGGAACGATTCTGATGCTGCTCGGACTATTAATTTCTATGGCCTTTCGGATGCAGGAGAAGTCAGCTTCCGCCAAAACCTCACCTCTCGCTCCACAACGACCAGTCCACCATCCGGTAGAGGCTCAAGCCGCCCTGGCAGATTAGTTTGGGCGACGAGATGAAGGAGCACCTCATTGTTGGTACGGGTCGTTGGGCCAAGTGGCTGCTCACGCGCATGGTGGAGTGCGGGTACGAAGTGGCTGTGGCAGGTCGCGACCCGTCATCTGCTCAGTTGCTCGCTGCAGCTACAGGCGTGCAAGATTATTCCTTGGGCGATTTGCCTTCGAAGGCTGTTGCCGGGAAGGTGGTGTGGCTATGTGTATCGGATGATGCCATTGCCCCAGTTGGCGAGCAACTCCTCAGCCACTTTGACAGCATTGACTTTATCGTGCACAGTTCAGGCACTGCGCCCTTAGTCGGCAGCGGTTCTGTGCCCTCGGCAGCGTGTTGGCCCGTGCAGAGTATTACTGCTGAGACAGCGCCAGACTGGTCGAACCTGCAACTGGTTTTGGAGGGCTCGACTCCTGAAGCTGGACAGTTGCTTCTCTCTTATGTCAGTCCTTTGATCGCAGGTCCAAACTCAACTGAAAACTACCTCCCGCCCAAGCTGGTGTCTGCTACCCGTGAGCGCCAGCTGTTGCATCTCGCGGCGGTGCTGGTACAAAACTTTAGCAACGTCTTGTGGCAACATGCAGCTGATCTCTTAGGAGCCAACGAGCTAAATTATACAACGCTGCTCCCCCTGATGCGCAACTACCTCAACAAGCTAGAGGATACCTCTCCTCGGCTGCTACAAACAGGTCCGGCGATGCGTGGAGATGCTGCTACTGTTGCGCTTCACCGCGGCTTGCTAGCAGAAGAGCCGAGTCTCTTAGAGCTGTACAATTTCATGACGGCGAGCATCCAAGAGCTACGTTGACAGTAGCCAGCCTGCTACCTTTGTTGCATGCGTATAGTAGGAGAGATCCCTCACCCTCGGCTTAAAATAACGCTCATGCAGCATGGGCGCTATTTGTTGAAGCTAGAGGATCGGGAGGTTGAGGTGGTTTACCGTTTTCGAGATGGTGAGGGCGTCGCCTCTCTTGCCGATGTGCAGCGGATTCTGGATTTAGGCTTGCTCCAAGAAGCGGAGGCACAGTTGCAAGAGATGGTGGTTAGTCGGCGGAGGTATGTGCGGGGTGTTGAAACTGAGGAATTTCCGGAGATTGTTTGAGGGGAATCTTGTATTAGCATTCCTACCGCCCAGGGTGTACCACCTTACACCTAGTCTGACCACATGGTGGACCTAACCGGCCCACTGATTGTGCCGTGGAGGTAGCACCTAGCACCCAGCCCCTAGCACCTAGTAATCAGGTTGCGCGGGGTTTAGCCCGCATCGCATTGTAGTCCGAAGGAGGTCCGATTACGCCCCCAGCCTAACCTTGATTTTGTGGTCAGGCCAGCCGCTGATACCGTTCCAGGTAAACCCTACCCTTCGCTAAGACATAGATCCTCCCTCTTCGCAAGCTCAGGGGCCCCTGCCATGTCACGCAGACGCCGCCATGCGGCTATGGCTACGCTGTGTGAAAGGCTATCTGGTATACCAGTGCGGCCTCTGTACTTCTAAGGCATCACGCAAGTGGCCATGACAGATAAGTTTGGCGATCAACTCGAAGACAGATTTTAAGATGAGAAGAGCTATACAAACTAGTATTACCTTTTGCTTCGGCAGGTTTAACTAGAAAATATTAGCCTGTGGCTCACGAGAAGTGGGTGGCTCTTCCTATATTCACTGTAGCAGTGATTACCAGCCATTGAATTCTCCCACCATGGTCGACTGTAGCTTCCGTCTCCTGCGGCGTTCTGCTGCTTCTACTGCAAGTGCTGTAGCTTCAACGTTTGCAATGATTCTCGTTGTTCTTCTGCTCTTTACAACACAGGTGCTTGCTCAACCTCATTGCACCTCTAGGTTGGCCTACACTTCCAATGTTGAGGGCACGGGTATGGACTCAATCGAACTTTTCGCTGCTCTCACGGCTGATTGGCCTTTTGGGACCGACCCTATAATTTCCGTGAAGTATCAAATTTTAGATCGGGCTGGGAACGAAGTGGCGTGTGAATTTCAATATGAAGTTTTAGAATCGCATTTCAGCACCTATCGTTCCATAGTGACAGGTCTCGCATTCGGCGAATATGCTGCGTGTATTGGTGTACACGATACAGATGGCTGTTATAACCGTATTTGTACTCCCTTCACCTTTAGTTCCGGCGGCGGAGTATCGTCTACGAATACACCTCGACTTACTAGTTCATCGCTGTTTCCCAATCCTGCCAACTCCTACATCGATGTCTCCCTCATGGGCCAAACATTCCCCGTCGTGCTGCAAGTAGTCGACATGCAAGGGCGAGTGGTGATGACCAAGCGTGCTCAACAGGAGAAGGTGCGCCTCAATGTGGACAGATTACCTGCTGGCTTGTACACTGTGAATGTACGTGATTCGTCGGAGGCAATTCGTTTCATTAAGCAGTAGACACTCGTACATACTTGCCTGGTGAGTGAAAAGCGCACCAGGCAAGCTTTTCTTATTCCGCATTAACAGCAAAAAATAACAGGTTTAATTCTCGACTTGTTTGTCCTCTTAGCCCACTTTGGATCAGGTGCTCAAGTCGATCCGAATTATTTTCGCATGTATAATCTTGATAGTAACGGTACCATTGAACTGATGGGACACCTTTTTCGCACATCTGATGGATTTGCTACTGCTGGGCTTAATGGATTTGTAGATCCATTTGCCAGAAAGGTTAGTAAATTAAAGTATTGTAATTTTGTCGATGTCAAATTTAATATTCAGTTTCACAATTCTTCGATACGTTACAACAGGTTAGCATATACCACTTCAGTGCTTGAGCTCCCTTCTTATGCGGAAGGATATTTACTTGTTGGCGGAGATACTTTTGAAATTCAATCTGGCGAAGTAGACCGATTTGATCCTAAAATGTAATCGGGTTTGCTCTGTGTTACAGCCATGCGAGTACCAAAGGTGACAAGTCTGCCGAGCCATCACGTGTTTGTTCGCAAAGCCACCCGCAACAGCGTATATTCACGAGCTAAAGCTCTGTGAGTATCCGCCGCTGCATGAGCCTTCGATCATCAATGCACCACAAACCTTGCCACTACTTTATGTTGAAAATAATTATATACATATACGCTTGTTTGATAATGAATTGCATGCTTATATCTCCTATTTTTGCTCAATGCGATACGCTCCCTGTAGCGACCCGGTGGGAGTCGAAAAATCGTGATTACAGTTACGTGGACTTCACTGCGGCAATTGATCACGGTGCACCACCAGAAATCGTTTTTCCGGATTCACCTGCTATACGCGGTCGTGGTGAGCACTTGTCTGTGATTTCCTATCCCAACGGCAAGCCGAAGTATATCTTCAACGGGCACCAACTTCGCCGAGGTTCCGACTATAGCCTACTCGCAGGCGGCGTCGCAGTTGGCGCCGACTCCTCAAGCAGTTCAACATCCCTTGGCGAATCCGTCTATCAGCACACCATGTTGCCGCTACCCGGCGACACAAATAGTATTTATATCTTCCACTGTCTAGCATATCGAACGCCTACACGCCCAGTTGATAGTGCCTGGGAGAACAACCTGCCCGCCCTACTCTCGATATACGACGCCCGGCTCGATCGCTTTACCTTGCGCGACAGCATACTTCATGATCGTGCCACCGAAAGCTGGGCTGCGGTGCGTCACACGGATGGAGAGAGTTGGTGGCTTGCCAGTCGTGTGCACAGCCCCTCAGCCACCCGAGTATACAAACTAACCGTGGAAGGGTTACAGCCTGATGTCTATTCCCTCGGAGGATCCGTCTACGGATGGCGTGGGCCTGAAGAAGCGGCCGGCATCGCCTTCTCCCCTTCGGGCCTTCATATTGGCTGGGCTGTGCGAGCTTCTTCACGGTTCGACTCAATCGCCGGCGAACATTGGGTGGCAGATTTCGATTGCGCAAATGGGCATGTCACAAATTATGTGCAGCTTGATGATAATCTGCTTTGGGGGGGGGGCGGGTCTGTGTGTTTTTCACCGCAGGGCACTTACCTCTATGGCATCAAGGATGATTCTACAGGGTTCATTTTTGACAATGACATCCACCGCTACAGTATTGACTTGAATGGCGGAGGAAATCATGGCACTGCCGAGCACATCTTCAACACTGCACAGAATCTCGGAGTAGCCCTTGGCCCCGACGGCAGAGTGTACGGCGGGCCCAACTCACGCCTGCGCTACATCGATTATCCTGACCGTTGGCAGGCGCTCACCGACCCGACTACACTTACCTACCCAGGTGGCGCAATTGCAACAACGCTGCCGCCAGACCCGTGGGTTGCTCAAGGACTCAATCCACAACAGGCCGCCATCGACTTGCCACTCTTGCGGCTACCGCGCCTCGGAGGTGATAACTTTGTGGCCTGTGGAGATACCCTAGCCTATTCTGTACTCGAAAACTGCTACCAAGAACTTGCCCAGGTAACGTATGAAGTAGGTCCGGGTATTACTGTGGTTGACGATGGTAAGCCGAGCCTTATATTCGCTTTCGATACGCTTCAGACGCTCGATCCCGTACGCTACGTAGCCCTCGCTAACAACCATCCCTGCCGCACCTACCGCGACACCTTCTGGGTCTACGTCGAAGGCTGCGAGCAGACATGCGCACCAGTAACTACCGCAGCACAACTTACCGCCTGCGACTCCGCCTCCGTACACGGCATCTGGCAAAGCACAAGCGGCGACTACAGCCAAACTTTCCAATCCTTTAGCGGCTGCGACTCGACTAGCACCATCAGCCTCACTATCTCGCCTTCCGTGGCAACCGCAACGAGCATCACCGCCTGCGACTCAACACTAGTCCATGGCATCTGGCAAAGCAGCAGCGGTGACTACAGTCAGACCTTCCAATCCTTCACCGGCTGCGACTCAACCAGCACCATCAGCCTTAGCATATCGCCATCGGTAGCTACCGCAGCGAGCATCACCGCCTGCGACTCCGTCCAAGTCCACGGTATCTGGCAAAGCACAAGCGGCAACTACAGCCAGACCTTCCAATCCTTTAGCGGCTGCGACTCGACTAGTACCATCAGCCTTAGCATATCGTCCTCCATATCAACAACAGCGAGCATCACCGCCTGCGACTCAACACTAATCCACGGCCAGTTGCAAAGCAGCAGCGGCGACTACAGCCAAACCTACCAATCCTTCACTGGCTGCGACTCAACAAGCACCATTAGCCTTAGCATCAGCTCGGTACTAGAAACCGCTGAGGAACTTATCGCCTGCGACTCTGCTCGCATTGCTGGGCAGTGGCTCTACGAGAGTGGGGAACATGAGCAGGCATACAGCAGCGTGCAAGGCTGCGACTCTATCCATACTACCACCGTCACCATCGTCGACTCTCCTGTACGGCCACCACTGCCTCAGGATACACTCCTCCAGCAAGCAGAGACCCTCCAGCTCATCTTGCCCGCCGCTGCCAACCTCGCCTACACCTGGCAACCCGCAGCAGCAGTAGACTGTGCGGACTGCGCACGAGTGGAGGTAGCGCCGAGCTTTGAGGGTCGACTCAGCTTAGAAGTCAGCGACGACCAAGGCTGTAGCACCCTCGCCGCCATGCTGGTGCTGCGTGCGCCCGAGCCAAACAAGGAGCTGTGGGCACCTACTGCCTTTTCGCCCAACGGCGATGGCGTCAACGACATCTTTAGTATCGCCCTACCTGCCGGTGCTAGTCTCCTCAGCTGCACGGTGTATGATCGTTGGGGCAATTCCCTCAGCGCTGCGGTCGGTGTGCTCAATGCTCCTCCCGGCGAGCTGCTGCCTGTGTGGGATGGCACCTTCCGCGGGAATATGGTCAATCCGGGTGTGTTTGTCTGGCAGGCTGAGTGGAGGGATATGGATGGCATAGAGCAGCTGGCGACAGGGGAGGTGACGCTGCTGCGTTAATGATATCAAGTTTAGGACTGACTAACGCCTTGGAGTTCGCTTGTCAAGACTTTAGCCTTGCCATTGCTTCCGCATGCCGAAGACTACAAGAGATTGCCGCATGCGGCGAGGTATACAGCTTTGTATTGCAGCCAGTATGGTATTAAAGCCTATAGGTCTGCCAGAGTATTAGCTGCCGTTCGAGCATCCACGCGCAACAGCGTATCTTTCCTTCCTAAAGTGGTTCTAGCTAGCCGCAGCAGCACGAGCGCCCTTCCCGTACCACACCACCCCTCTAACCACGCCACTACTTTATGTTCAAATTCATCTTATACATATGGTCTCTAATAGCAACTATTTGTATTTTAACGTGCCCGGCTATGGCCCAGTGCGACACCATGCCCCTGGCCCAGCGCTGGGACTATCCGAGATACGACTCATTTTTAATCGCCGACCCTCAGAACCCCAATGGGTTTCCATACTTCGAGCGCCTCGGTCTCGAAGGCTCATACGTGGACTTTAGGGGGGCACGTGATGGAGGCCCGCTGCCACAGGTCATCAAGCGAGGCGTGCCGAATCCGGCGGGGAACCGCGAAGTGATAAGCATAATAGCCTATCCGGATGGAAGTCCGAGGCTCTATTTTGAGGGCGTCTACCTCATCGATGGGCAAACGCTGCAGTGGGTAGCCAATGGACAGCCTTTGGTAAGTGATTATCCTCTTCCACAGGGTGCAGCTATCTCTCCTGCTACGAGTTATTTCCAGCACATCATGGTACCCGATCCAGTAGATCCTGATATCGCCCACATTTTTTACGGTATGTCTTTCTCTAGCGCAAATTGGAATCCAGACCGCAACATGCCTGCTTGGTATGCCCGCTACGATATGCTGCGCGATACGCTGCTAGTGGTTGATAGCGTGCTCCACGGCCGCGCATCTGAAGGCTGGTGTGCACAGCGCCACCCCGATGGGCAGGGTTGGTGGCTGGCCAATCGGATGCATTCACCCTCAGGCATCATGATTTATCAACTTTCGCCCTCGGGCCTTCAGCCAGGTATCTTCTCGCCTGGAGGAGTCGAAAGTTTTGGTAGCGGTGCTTCTGATATCAGCGGTATAGCCTTCTCTCCGGATGGTACTAACATAGCTTATACTGTAGTTGATTCTTCGGGTTTTTTACCTCCCAGTTACGGAGAAGTCTATGTGACCAACTTTGACTGTGCTTCAGGCCGCGCCAGCAACTTCGTGCGCCTCGACAGTATGTGTGAGCCGGAAGGAATGAGCTTCTCGCCCGACGGCAGCTACCTCTATGTCACCAATGCCCATAACACCAGCGGCAGAGTTAGCAGCGAGATTGACTCCCTCTACCGCTGGAAAGTGCCGCAGTCGGGGGAGGCGTGGGGACAGCCGGAGATTTACACCCGTGGCTTTGCTAAACTAGGGATCTCTCGCAGCCCCGATGGGCGCATTATTACAGGCAACATACAGAATGGAATTGTCACATATCCAGACCGCTGGTTCGATACTCTTGCGACTGCGTTACTGCCTAATCGTGGAGCTCACTTCGATACACTCGCTGTTAATAATTGGGTGGGCAGCTTAAACATACCCTCCATCCCCATCACCCTTCCGGACTTGCGCACTCCCCACCTCCGCGGCCAAAACATGGTGAGCTGCGGCGACACCCTCTCCTACTCTATCATCGAGAACTGCTACCAAGACCTGGGGCTGGTAAGCACAGCTGCAGGACCAGGCGTGCACCTCACACGCGCAGGCGCCGATGTGCAGCTAACCTTCGATACAGCCTCTACCCTTCCACCCGTACGCTACGTCGCCCTCGCCAACAACCATCCCTGCCGCACCTACCGCGACACCTTCTGGGTATACGTCGAAGGCTGCGAGCAGACATGCGCACCAGTCACTACCGCAGCACAACTCACCGCCTGCGACTCCGCATCCATCCACGGCATCTGGCAAAGCAGCAGCGGCAACTACAGCCAGACTTACCAATCCTTTAGCGGCTGCGACTCAACCAGCACCATCAGCCTTAGCATCTCGCCTTCCGTAGCTACCGCAGAGACCATCACCGCCTGCGACTCAACACTAGTCCATGGCATCTGGCAAAGCAGCAGCGGTGACTACAGTCAGACCTTCCAATCCTTCACCGGCTGCGACTCAACCAGCACCATCAGCCTTAGCATCTCGCCTTCCGTAGCTACCGCAGAGACCATCACCGCCTGCGACTCCGTCCAAGTCCACGGTATCTGGCAAAGCAACAGCGGCAACTACAGACAAACCTACCAATCCTTTAGCGGCTGCGACTCCACCAGCACCATCAGCCTTAGCATCACGCCTTCCGTAGCTACCGCAGAGACCATCACCGCCTGCGACTCAACGCTAGCCCACGGCATCTGGCAAAGCAGCAGCGGTGACTACAGCCAAACCTACCAATCCTTTAGTGGCTGCGACTCCACCAGCACCATCAGCCTTAGCATCAGCTCGGTACTAGAAACCGCTGAAGAAGTTATCGCCTGCGACTCCACACGCCTCAATGGGCAGTGGGTCTACGAGAGTGGGGAACATGAGCAGGCCTTCAGCAGCGTGCAAGGCTGCGACTCTATTCATACTACCACCGTCACCATACTGGACTCCCCTGCGCGTCCACAACTGCCACAGGATACCTTACTCGCACCAGAAGAGGCCCTCCAGCTCTCCTTAGCCGCTGATCCCAACCTCGCCTACAGCTGGCAACCCGACGCAGCAGTAGACTGTGCCGACTGCGCTCAAGTGGAGGTAGTGCCGAGCTTTGAGGGTCGACTCAGCGTAGAGGTCAGCGATGATCAGGGCTGCAGCACCCTCGCCGCCATGCTGGTGCTGCGTGCGCCCGAGCCTAACCTTGAGCTGTGGGCACCTACTGCCTTTTCACCCAATGGCGATGGCGTGAATGACAACTTCAGCATTGCCCTACCTGCCGCGGCTAGTCTGCTCAGCTGCACGGTGTATGATAGGTGGGGCAATTCCCTCAGCTCTGCTGAAGGTGTGCTAAATGCTCCTCCCGGCCAGCTACTGCCGGTGTGGGATGGCACCGTCCGCGGCAAAACTGCCAATCCTGGTGTGTTCGTCTGGCAGGCTGAGTGGCGTGATGTTGAAGGGGTGCAGCAGCTGGCTACCGGTGAGGTGACGCTGCTGAAATAGCGATGGTCGTGCCGGTCTCCCGACCGGCATATCTTCACTATAAGCGCCCACCTAAGCTCATGTCGGGTGGGAAGTGGGGCGAACCAGGTCCGTAGGGTACCACTCTCTGGGCGAGCAGTTAGTTCAGCGGCAGGCAGAAGCCTTAGCTTTTAGGGATTTTGTGTAGCACGACGTCTGCTCTTACAACTGGGAGAAATCACTTGTTGAGCCATACCACACGCACAAAAAACTTCCGAACGCCCAGCCCGGCCGCGATGTTAGGTGAAGCAATGGAAGGAACTGTTGAGAAGCTAAATGAAGTACTGGAGTCGTATTGGGAAGCCACGCTCGAGTATTTGCCGCGTGTAGGTATAGCTCTACTCGTCTTCCTCCTCGGTCTGCTGATTGGCTCGCTGCTGGTCCGCTGGATAAAAGGCCGCTTACAGGCTCACTCCAACGACAGGATCATGGCCAGTGTACTTTCGCGAGGGGTACGCATCTTGGTCTACTTTGCTGTCTTCTTGTTGACGCTGCACGCGGCTGGTTTGACAGGCGTCGCCGCAGGTTTGTTTGGTGCACTGGGCGCGAGTACGCTTATTCTCGGCTTTGCTTTTAAAGATATTGGTGAAAATTTTATTGCAGGAATTATCCTCGCCTTTAGCCGCCCATTTAATGTGGGAGATACTATAGAAGTCGATGGCTATTTTGGCAAAATCAAAGGTCTCGCCTTCCGCTACACGCAAGTCAAAACGTTTGATGGCAAGGATGTCTACGTACCCAACGCGAGCGTACTTACAAATGCTGTGATTAACTATACCGAAGACGGCTACATTCGACAAGAGTTTGTGGTGGGCATCGCCTACGAAGATGATATTGATGCGGCAATAAAACTCGTAGATCGAGTGGTGGCAGAATATCCCAATATCATCAACGACGACGCTCACCCGAGTTTCAGCTGCGTAGATGAGCTCGCTGCCTCCACAGTCAATATTAAAGTACGGTTTTGGCTGGAGACAGTCAATTACCGTCGAGAAGCACTGGAAGCGCGTGGCGCCTTCATGCGCGCAGTCAAAGAACAACTCGATGACAATGGCTTCGGCTTACCCGCAGACATTACCGAACTCAAGTTGTACAACGGCGAGCGGTCTATCCCCATTGAGATCGTGCACAAATCAGCAGATGAAGTTGAGGATATTATTTCCGAGCCAGCTTAGACTTCCTTCCAGACGAGCTCTCCTGCTCGATTGATGTAGTGCCAGACGCCATCGCTGCTCGTCCAGGCAAGACCGTCTTGAAAATCGCCGAGTTCATCGTAGCGTGCGGTTGGCAATTCTTCGCCATTTCGGTCGATATAGCTCCACCACTCGCCGCGCCGCACGGCAGCAAGACCTTCATGAAAGGCGGCGACTTCATCATAGCGTGCTTCAATGGCCCAGGCACCAGTAGGATCTATAAATCCCCACACTCCGTTGAGGCAAACCCCAGCTAGACCTTCTGAAAAAGGGTGAACCTCCTCGAACTTCGCATCGATAGCGAGCTCGCCGCTGTCGTTGAGGTAGCCAGCACCACGCGTGGTTTGTAGGGGAAGCAAGCCATCGCTAAACTGAAGGTCTTCAATGCGCTGCTGCCCCAGGAGATGTTTTGGCGCAAGCACCACCTTGCCCTCTCGATCTATGAGACCCCAGCGCTCGGCATCCGCAAAGACTGCAACGTGACCTTGAAAAGGGCCTGCCTGCTCGAGGAGGGGCTGAATTACCCATTGACCTTCGGCATTGATGTAGCCATACTTCCCGCCTTGCTTAGCCCTAGCCAAGCCAGCAGCAAATTGACCGGTAGCCTCAAAATTGGGCTCGATCAGCCAATCGCCGTTGACACCGATGCAGCCAACTTTCCCGCCAAGGGCAACGGCCGCAAAACCTTCGCTAAAGTCTGTTGCAGAATCATAGATTGTCTCCGTCACAAGTGCGCCTACCTCATTGATGTAGCCCCAGCGGGTCACGACCAAAGCTTTGGCTCTGCCTTCATAGAAGTTGCCGACGTAATTGAACACATGCCGCAGCAGCAGCCTACCGAGTTTATCGAGAGGGACGAGCTTGTCGTTGAAGCGAACCCGCGTGAAATCACCCACAAATGCTTCTGCATCGAGATATTGAGGTTGTATCACGACTTCGCCATTCGCATTGATGAAGCCAAAGCGGCCATCTTGACGAATCTTAAAAAGTGGACCAGCCATTGCACGCGCAGCGGGTGCCTGTACTTGTACTGAACGGGTTTTGGCGGCAGCACTCAACGCTGCAGGATTTCATCGAAACTCGCCAGCAAATCTCGATTAGCTCCCTCTGGAAGAATCACAATTTTGCCGTGTTTGTCGATTATGTAGTACGCCGGAATTGACGACAAATTATAGGCGCGTTTTACGTCATCTATGTTGGTAGCACGTGTATTCTGACCGCGAGGCGTGTTGCTATCGAGCGACTTCTTCCAGTCATATTCATCCTCGTCTATGCTGACATTAAGCAAGACTATACCTCTCTCTTCAAGTTGTCGCCTAATGCCATCGTACTTCTTGAAGTTAATCAGGCAAGGCTTGCACCAACTTGCCCAGAAACTTATATACACTACTTTGCCACTTAAGTCGGTAAGGCTGATCGGCTTGCCGTCGACATAATACATCCCGATATTAGGAGCGATGGCATCAGGTGCGAGGTTGAGCACATCGCCATACGCATTCTCGACACGGCTTTTATAGACTTCGCTCACACCATCACGCTTCATTGCGATGTAGCGATCGAGACCGAATTCGGGGTTGCCGAGGTAATCGAATGCATTTACGAGCAGTTCGCTCTGGAGGTAGTGACGCCAAGGTCGGTCTATATTTTCGCGAATAGCTTTAAACAGCTCGTCACCGTTGCGCTCGTCATGCCCGCCGTTGTTTGGCAGCGCCAGGTATTGCGCGTAAGCGAGCAGGTAAGTTTTAAAATCTTCATTTCCTAAAAGACTTCTATCTTTTGAAGAATTGACGTTGAGCAGGTCCATCCGTTGAGCAGCAGCGCGCAGCTCGGTAGGCGTCATCACTTGCTGATTATGAATTAGAAAAGCAATTTTCCTCACCTCCGTTTGATACCTATTTTTGTTGCGGTAGCGTTCAGCAAGATTGGGGTGTATGCTTTCGCTAAAACGCTCGATCATATTAAAACGAGCGTCGTAACTTTTATTTACATAACTAACATAAGAAGCTATATCCCCAGCTGCTGCTTCGGCTAGCACCTCTCGCTCAACCTTAAAAGGCAGAAATCCACCACCCATTTCTTGGGTAGTGCCTTCAGGGAAAGTTTTGGCGTAAGCTGCTAAAAACTCATTGTCTGCGGCAGCGGTACCTGCAAAACTGATGCTTTCGAGCCCTTCATAACCATCTAAACGAATGGATAACTGATCGTCGGGACCGATAAATAAAGGTATGCTGATATTGCCATAGCGCATGAGCAGTTCGGTATCCTTTGGCAGGCTCAGCTCGAAAGAGGCGCTGTTATCATCGCGCAAATTGATGCGAAAAATGCGCTGCTTAGCCGTCACCGCATCAATCTCGTAGCTGATGCGAAACTGCCGCTCGGTAGGATTGGTGACCTGGATATTGACCAAGGAGGTGGCCGAGGCCGCAAATGCGGTCGCGACGAGAAGTAAAATGCTGAGTAGGTGTTTCATGCCAAACGCGGTTGCCTAGGGGGAAAGGTAACATGTGGAAAGCTTGATTTAGTGTGGGAGGTGAAAATGGTGGATGGGGGGCGGCTTCGCCGGTTTTGGCTTCGCTGTTTTTTTAGCTGCGCTTGTTTTTTGGCTTCGCTGTTTTTTGCTGTTGGGGGGGCTGTGCGGGAGGGATGGTATCGCAAGGAACGCAAGGGGTATCGCAAGGGTCGCAAAGGGGGGCTGCGCTTGTTTTTTTAGCTGCGCTTGTTTTTTTGGCTTCGCTGTTTTTTGCTGGCGGGGGGGCAGTGCTGGAGGGATGGTATCGCAAGGAACGCAAGGGGTATCGCAAGGGTCGCAAAGGGGGATGGCCCGACCATAATGATGTGGTCAGGTGGGGGCTGGGCGGAAAGAGTAGACGTCGTTCTACCGAGCTATACCAGTAGAAAAGTATTTTCCTGCAGCAAATCTCCATGGGTGGTAGGACGACGTCGGCAGGGCTGGAAGCTGGCTGCTGGCCTGACCATGATGCGGGCTAAAGCCCGCGCAACCTGACTGCTAGGGGCTGTGTACTTTGGCCGCGTAGCACTATGGCACTGAGAGACAACTTTCCGCCCTATGGATCGACGATCCTTGGTGGCACCAGTGATGGGCTGGTGTATCGCACAGCATTTGCAGGCACTAGCCTTACGGCGACACTGCTGATGGTGCGCGCTTTTCTCGACGAAGAAGGCTATGAGCAGGTGCCAATTCCGCGAACGGATGCAGAAATGCTGGCCTTTTTACACCCAGAGCAAGGCCGACACCCCCACCTGTTCGAGGAACCCGACTACGCGCACAATCCGGTACGCCTCATCCTACCTCGGCGCGATCGTCGGCGCAAGAAGATTCTCGTAGAACTCTACAACGAGGGTGCACCCGATCATTTGCTGCGCTTTCACCGGCGCCAGTGCCAGCAACGTGAGCAGCGGCTCAGAGCGGCCATCGAAGATCAACATGTCGAAGAGTACGGTGCGTACATGAAGCAGCCGAATTAGTGCCCGCGCCCATCGAGCCCGTCTTTGACTCGTAGCGTATCAGCTTCTACAGTAGCCTCCGCAATTCGCCCGCTCATAGGGGGACTGCCCGCATCGACCCAGGCGGTGTACCAAGACGAGCCTACCGACCTGATAGCCGTGCGAAAGCGCTCCTCCACCATACCATCGAGCCGCTCGAAATAGGCCCGAGTGAAGTCGCGACAGGGCACGCGCACAATCCTTCCAAGGCGCTCCTCGTAGCAATCTTGCAGGTCTTCAGGCATTTTGCGACGTAAATCAGCCTCAATGAGCAGCACACTGTCTACGTGTTGATGACTAGTGTGCACGAGGTTCCGAAAAAAAGCAGCTTTGTCGCTGATGTATTCAGCCGAGCCGACAAGGACATCAAATTCAGCCTCGGCAAAAAGCTCTGGAATGCGACTTTCCCAAAAGGAGTGGATACCTCGCTGCCCTGTCAGCTGACCATTATAATTTTCCGTCGTGTGGAGAGGCACGGTAGCATCACCGATGTAGTGGCCAATTTCTGCACTCCATTGAAGCACCCGGTCGATGTCACGAATGCGGAAAGCTTGCGTCAGCCGGGCCTGCATATCTACCAAGTGATAAGGCAGCACCCCGTGTTGCGTCATGGTATCGATCAGCGTGAGGCGGTCGCAATTTTGTGTTGCGCCTTTCGGCAAAACACCGGGCAATTCGCGCTTTTCGTAGCGGTAGGCTGGAAATACTTCCCGCTGATACCAGGTGCGGTAGGCGAAGGTGTCTAGCTCTGACCGCTGCTGCCCGATCAACAAGCTGCCATCGAAGTAACTGACCTCGCTGCTGTCGCTGCCGTGGTGACAGTAGAGGTAGGTATAGCGATCGTGAAAAGCCCAAAATTCAAGGGGCAGCGCAGCCATGGTGCCATCACCGA
Organism: Saprospiraceae bacterium; assembly: GCA_965213735.1. Lineage (GTDB taxonomy): Bacteria > Bacteroidota > Bacteroidia > Chitinophagales > Saprospiraceae > CALDTK01. The sequence continues at coordinate 763,685 of CBDCAB010000006.1, read as the reverse complement.
AACGCTCCATGTCTACGAAGTGCCGCGCTCCTTCGAGCGAAGCTGCATAGCGCCGCTTATCTGGATCAACAGCGTGCTGACTCACATAATTTATGTTGGCCTTATAGAGTGTTGCGACTTCATCGGGCAGGGTATATACAGCCAGTCGATTTATCTCTCGGTGCGCGTAAAAGCCCCACATAGCTGCCGACAGCAGGAGGGCGCTCCCTAGGGCAGCAAGTAGCAGCTTCACTGAAAAAAGCTTGTGTATCCGCGAAACCAGGGCTGCAATTGGTGCGTCTGCACAATGGCAAACTCTTCTCCATCGCGCTCCACGTAGTAGCTGCTCACGGGCAAATCAAAATCTATTTCGCCATAGGCATCAGCTAGGTGTAGCGGCCACACCCGCAGGCGCATAGTGTCTCCTGCTTCACGCGCGAGTGCGTATTGCACAAAGGGGATGAGCGAGGTGATGCTATCGCGCTCTTTGTAGGTATCTGCACGGACCACTAAGGGTACGTTCGCAAAGGTTTCGATGTACGACTCTAATTGTCGATCACTCGGATTGCCTTCAGCCGGCGAAATAACTTCTGCAACGGGTGAAAGGGCCCACTTTTGCCCAGATCGGCCAGCCGGCGGCGTGCGGGTAATGACGAAGCTCTCACCTGGATTGCGCGGATAGTAAGCCTGCACCCCCAGCACTTCCTCCGGGTCAACTTTTACGAAGTCATTGCTGCGGTAAGTCGACTTGTCGTGCAGCGTAAAGAGCGGCCGAATGCTGCCCGTAAGCCCCGGCACACGCACTGCAAAGGGCTCATCATAGCCCTCCACCACCACATAACTATAGCGATCATCTTTCGAATTCGAGCCGATAATAATGGACTTTAATAGATTGCCCGCTGCATCAAACGCTTTAACATTGATGCCGCTGCCTTTCATTTCCTTCAGCGCCTGGTTCACCACCCCTTGCGGAGGTACATGATCAATTCGAATCTTTCCCAGCACGTTTACCATTTCGCGCATTACCGTTGGTTTGGTGGCAATCTCCCCATCCATCAGCCAGTTGCCATCGGGCTGCAGCTCAAAATCAGCTGTGCGGCCTTTAAGATCGGCAACGAAGATGCGATGGATACTTTGTGCATCTTCTACAGCAAGGCGTCGCTGTGGGTAGAGGTCTTCAGGGGTCGTATTTTCTTGCTTTCGCAAAAACAGCAGAGCACCTACTCCAAGTATGAGGGCTAAGCCTAAACCTATGAGCGTCTTATTCATATGTGGGCGTAACGTCTGCGGCGAAGGTAGTTGTACAACAAGCCGAAAAGCGCCAGCAATCCCAACGGCGCGGCGACATTTAGCAGCTTCCATTGCGTAGCCTCGGCTCTGGCACGTGGCGCATCGAGCAGCCGCAGCTTTACCTCGCGATTGCGCGCGCTGATGATTCCACTATCGTCGAAGAGGTATTCGATGGCATTGAGCAGGAAAGCTTTATTGTCAAACACATAATTTTCAAAAACATTAAAACCTAGTGGTTTATATGCATCCTGCTCGGGATTAACTACACTTTTCGCAATATCACCATCGGCTATTACGATCAGCTTGGTGAGTTCGCTTTCTGCACGAAACTCTTGCCCTATCGCTTGTAGACTCTGAGCAAAATCACTCCCGAGCCTATTCTCGTACAAGCTCGTAAATCTGCCTTCAGCCAATACAGCCATAGGTACTCCTGGCTTGTTGAAGCGAGCACGGTCGAGGTCGTATCGCGCACTTTCCAAATCTATTCTTGCCGGAGAGAAGCGCAGTAAAGTATTGTTGCTCGAGCTGAGCAGCACCGTACGCGCAATCGGTAATTTGGTACGAACTGTCGTATCAATTTCACTCGGAAAGAATAGGTTGACCGGTTGCAAACTACGAGTAATAGGATGTGAAGCGTTGGGTGTAGCGAGTACGTGATAGGGCCAGGTGCGCAACTCGAACTGCGGAGCATTGCCGACTTGGCCTACCACCAGTGGCACCCGCGTACTCTGGAGGTCCATCACCAGATTTGGTTCGATGCGAAAGCCGTAGCGAAAGAGTAGATCTTCTACATCCACAGCATAATCTCGCGGAATGAAGTTGCTGCGGCCCTGCAGCGAATCCAAATTGACCTGTAGCCTATCCAGCATCCACATCACGCGGCCACCGCGCATCACGTACTGATCGATAATAAATTTTTCCCTTTCGGAAAACGCCACCTGAGGTTTGGCGATAAGCATAGCCCCGACCTGCTCCGGCCCAAACGAGCCCATAGTGTCGAGGCGAATTCGACCCACCTGGTAGTAAGGAGCAAGGCTGCGGGTGAGGTCGCGCGTTTGTAGCTCCGACAATTCCCCGTGGCCGGTCACGTAAGCGATGAGCGGTCGCTTGGGCCGTACTAGCTTCTGAATGGCATTAGCGAATTTGTACTCGAGCAGACTCACCGAGTTGTTTAGCGCCACCTCCGGGCTCTGCCCCGGGATATTATTTTCGAGGAGATTGACGATAGCACGCTGGTTGCGGTAGTTGAGTATCGCAAACGGGTAAAGCAGCCGCTCACTGGTGCCATCGACATCAGCGACACGAAAGTTGATGGGATTGATTCCCTGATCTTTGAGGCGCTCTCGATTGCCGCGCACTTCATCTGCATCGCCTGCATTGGGGTCGCTGTAGGTGAACTCGACCTGCCCGTTGATGTCACTCAAGTCGCGCAGCAGATCGGTCACACTATTTTGTAGCCGCTGGAAGCTAGCCGGAAATTCTCCTTCGAGCAGCACCTCGATATAAAGAGGATCATCGAGGCGCTGCACGATATCTTGGGTAGCGGTGGTAAGGGTAAAGCGCTGCTCCTCGGTGAGATCGATGCGGCCGGGCAGGTAGCTAGCCACAGCATTTATAACGATTAGCACCAGCGTCACCAGCAGCCATTGTATTGCTCTTGCGGTCACAGGCGCTGACTTTGGAGACGAAGAATCGTGCTGTACAAAAACCAGCCGGCGACGGTGACGAAGTATACTACATCTGGAAGCAGTACGAGTCCGCGGCTGATGGAGCGGTAGTGGTGCTCAATGCCGAGTTGCTGAATGACATTGTCGAGTTTGCCAACGAAAATCGGCAGGTTGCTCAGGTACTTAAAGCCGTAGTGCACGAGAAAGCACAGCACCGCCGCAGTCAGAAATCCCACTATTTGGTTTTGCGAAAGCGAGCTAGTAAATATGCCAATCGCGCAGAAAATGCTGGCAAGGAAGATTAAGCCAACGTAGCTACCTGCTATAGCACCGCTGTCGAGATTGCCGCGGGGCGAGCCCAACTCGTAGATGGTGTAGTAGTAGATGAATGTTGGTACAATAGCAAGCACAGCAATGCTGACGCAGGCGAAATACTTCCCAAGCACAATTTGGCTAGGTGTGATGGGGTAAGTAAGCAGCAATTCAAGGGTTCGTTGCTGCTGTTCTTCTGCCAGTGAACGCATGGTGATAGCTGGGATGAGGATGAGGAACACCCAGGGAGCGAGTTCAAAAAGCTGATCGAGGCTTGCGAAGTTGTAGTTGAGCAGGCTCGTATCTGGAAAGACAAAGAGAATGAGCCCGAGCAGCAGCAAGAACACACCTATAGCTAAGTAGCCAATGAGGCCGCTAAAAAATGCCGAGAGCTCTTTTTTGTAGATACTAAGCATCGGCGCGCGTGAGATTTTCGCGGGTGATGGCTTGAAACACCTGCTCGACACTGGTCTGTTCGCCACGCAGCTCGAGCAAACCCCAGCCTTCAGCAAGACAGAGGGCGGCCACTTGAGGTCGCAGTTCGCTGTTGCTGGCAACACTGAGCGTTGCAGATTTTCCTGAGACTTCCACCTGCTTCACTCCGGCTAAGGCACGGAGTGTGGCGAGTTTGGGCACCTGCTCACAGCGGATGTGGATGGTAGTTTCCCCAGCGAGTCGGGCACCTAGTCGCTCGATGGGATCATCGGCAAGCAGTTTTCCGCGGTCTATGATGAGCACCCGCTCGCAGAGTGCCTGGACTTCCTGCATGATGTGCGTTGAAAGCAATACGACTTTAGTCTCCCCTAGCCTACGGATGACATCCCGAATTTCACGGAGTTGGTTGGGGTCGAGACCGCTGGTGGGTTCGTCAAGAATAAGAACGGCCGGATCGTGCAAGAGGGCTTGAGCCAAGCCTACCCGCTGGCGATAGCCTTTGCTCAACTGGCCGATGCGTTTATGCTGCTCGCGCTGAAGGCCAACCAGATCGATGGCCTGGTCGATGGTGTGCTTATTGGCATCGACTCCGTGCACCCCGGCTATGAAGTTGAGGTACTCCCGCACGTACATGTCTGGGTAGAGCGGATTGTGCTCGGGGAGGTAGCCGATCTGGGCGCGGACTTGTGGAGAGGAGGGCCACACGGTTTTGCCGGCAAGGGTGATGGTGCCTTCGGTGGGTTCTAGGTAGCCGGTGATCATGCGCATGGTGGTAGACTTGCCTGCTCCGTTTGGGCCCAGGAAGCCAGTGATGCCCACGCCTGCTCGGAAGCTCACATCATCAACTGCGCGTTGCTTGCCGAAGGTTTTGGTGACGTTGCTAAGGGTGATCTCCATTGCGGCCGGCAAACTTACAGCCGATGAGCGGTGTGGATGAGACGGCTGCTTGCATAAGTCGTTTTGCCGAAAGGCTGAACACCAAACTGACCACTACCGCCTGCTACTACACCTAAGATCAGCACTTTACATAGTACGATTTTGAACCTAGTCTTGCCTCTTGACATTTTCTATGTATGAAAAACACACAAATTCTCAGCACAGCAGCCTTCGCACTTTTACTTGCCACTAGCTGCTCAGATGGCGATGAACGCGCCGAAATTGCCACAGTAGACACCGACGAGCGACTGGAGACTGTCACGCCTGGCGTGGCTGATAACTCTGTCGTTGCAGCAGAAGTCTACGATGATGACCTGTCGACCTCCACCCCGGCCACCTATGAGCAGACCGAGCCCATGGCTGATCGAGCGACTGATGCGAGCAACGCCAGCACGTGGCAGGACGACAAATATGCGGGACTGATGCACGATGAAATTCTGTATCGCCAGCTCGACGGCCACGTCGACTGGAACAGCGTGCCTCGCGAGCAATGGGATGATGCCGACGACCTTTAATAAGGACTACCAGTTGGAGATGATCAACCTCTTAACGGCGTGAAGGAGCAAACCTAGGCTCCCTCGCGCCGTTACTGTTGCTATGTATCGCAACTCTCTCTTCCTTGCCCTTGCGTCAATTGTGCTCGCGTGCGGCCCTGCCAATACAGCTGAAGTTCCTAACAATGTGGAAACTCAAGCTGCTCGGGCCGAAGTAGTCGTGCCCAGTCCTCCGGCTACCGAGGTCGTTCCGGTGAGTCAGGATGCGATGAGTCGCAATTCAGCTTCGCCTGCACAAGCCGCAGCTGCCAAAGCTGAGGCAAAGCGCAAAGGCAATACGGAGGAGGGTACGCCCTCTGCTTCACGTGCCGATGCACAGCAGTCCGATCAAGCTATGCAGCCGAGTCCCACCCCGGCGCAAGCACCAGCATCCGCAAAAGCATCTGCTAAGGTGCAAAAGCCGACGTCTGCAACACCAGAGCCCACAAAAAGCAGCAGCGCTCCGAGTCATGCCGCGTTTAGCAGCCTGCTCAAGAAGCACGTCGACAGCCGCGGTGATGTCGACTATGCTGCCTTAAAAAAAGACGAAGCGAAGCTGGAAAGCTACCTCCAGACCCTCTCGAACAACGCCCCTGCAGGTGATTGGTCGCGCAACGAGAAGCTCGCCTATTGGATCAATGCATACAATGCTGCGACTCTAGATTTGATCCTCGATAACTATCCTCTACAGAGCATCACTAAGCTCGATGGCGGCAAGCCTTGGGATGTGAAGCGGGTGAAGCTCGGGGGCAAAACCTACTCGCTGAATCAGATTGAGAATGAGATTATTCGGCCGCGCTTTAATGAGCCGCGGATTCACTTTGCCGTGAATTGCGCGGCAGCTTCATGTCCACCACTGCGCAACGAAGCTTTCGTTGCTTCTCGCCTTGATGAGCAGCTCGAGGAGCAAACCCGCAAGTTTCTCAACAATGCGCGCTACACGAAGGTGGAAGGCAATACCCTCAAAGTCAGTAAAATTTTCGACTGGTACGGAGAAGACTTTGCCGATGTGCAGCGCTTCGTAGGCAATTATCGAGATGTGCCCAGTGAGGCCGAGCTAGAATATCTGGAGTATGATTGGGCGCTGAATAAGCAATGATGGAGCTTAACATCGATGGTGCGAGTGCCACAGGGTTATACTGAAAACAGGCGGAGGGCTACCAACCATAGTTGATAACCCTCCGCGCGTGCTGTAGCGAGTGACTACTTCTCCTTCGGGATACGCAGCATCTGACCTGGATAGATGAGGTCGGCGCTCTTGAGCATCGGCTTGTTGGCTTCGAAGATCTGGTTGTACTTCATCGGATCACCGTAGAACTTCTTCGAGATTTTCGAAAGGCTGTCACCGCTTTTGACCTCGTAGAAGTCGGCCTCTGGCTCTGGATTGGTCACGGTGAGTCGGTCGTCAACTTTGGCAATGCCGTTGACATTTCCGACGGCGAGAATGAGCTTCTCCTTGTGCGCCTGCTCCTGGACCTGGCCGTAAAGGGTTACTTCATCACCTTGGACGTTGATGTCCATGTTTTCTATTGGGATGCCGGTGGAATCGATGACGCTACGCAGCAGCACACCGCGCTGGCGCTCCAGCATTTCGGCTTCGCGAGCGTCTTTGGCAGCAGCGGCTTTAGCAGCGGCTTCGTCATTGTCTTTGCCGAAAATTTTTGCTCCGGCGTTCTTGAGGAAGGAAAATACTCCCATGGTCGTAAGGGTTTAGTGTGTGCGGGAAGGTAAGCGTCGCGCTGGGCAGTTTGGTTCAGTGTTTGGCTGTATTTCACCACAGTAGCACGCAACGCTTCGATTCTCGTATCTTCGCGCCGCTTTTCGCGTAAGCTCAGTCTACTGCGTAAGATTTCGCACTTCAATTAGCAAACAACACACTATGCAAGGGAAAGGGGTTGTGAGGTTTTTCCTCATCCTACTCGCCGTTATCTGCGTGTACCAACTACTGTTCTTCATTCCTGCCAACCGCGTGGAAGACGATGCCGTCGCCTATGCTGAACAGCGAGTCGAAGGAATTACAGATGAAGCTCGTCGAGTTTCTGCCTTTAACGACGCACGTCGCGCCTACCTCGATTCGATGTCGAACGAGACGGTGTGGAGCCTGCTCGGGGTACGTGACTTCACCTACTCAGACGTCAAGCAGCAGCAAGTTGCGCTGGGTCTCGATCTCAAAGGGGGAATGTCGGTGGTGATGCAGGTTGATCTGCGGGGTTTCCTCGAGAACCTCGCCGACAATACAGCGGATGTCGATTTCGTCGCTGCACTCGATGAGGCTGATGAGGAGTTGGCAAGTGCACAATCGGATTACATCACGCTTTTTGTCGACGCCTTCCGCGAGCGCACCGCTAATACGGACAAAAACCTCGCGAGCATCTTCAGTCGCTCGGAAGCGCTCCGTGATGAGATTACCTTTCAATCAGACGATGGTGAAGTAGCTACGACCTTACGTCAGCAAGCTGATGAGACTGTCGACCTTACCTACTCGCTGCTCAAAGAGCGGATCGATAGGATGGGCGTATTGCAGCCTAACATCTCTCTCGATGACAGTCGCGATCTTATTGTGGTGGAGTTGCCAGGAGTGGACAACCCGGAGCGCGCACGTGGCATTCTGCAATCCGCAGCCGCGCTCGACTTCTATGACGTGTATCGTAATGATGCCCCAGGACTTTTCCAGGGCCTCATCAATGCCAATGATGCGCTTACACTAGATGCAACTGGTGGTGAAGCAGAGGATCGCAGCATCGAGCGCCTCGACACTGTCTATGTCACTGACGAGCTGGGAAACCCCGACCTCACGCAGATCGAGCGTATTGACACTGTCTTTGAAAACAGCAGCGCCAACGGAGTGCTCTTCAGCCTGCTGCGACCATTCGATCCACGTCAGGGAGCTACATCGCTGATCGGCTATACTGATCGCACCTCGAAAGATTCGCTCGTTAAGCTGTTTCAGAACGAGAGCTTTCGCGCGAACCTCCCACAAGATGTCAAGTTTGCTATATCGCAAAAGCCAGTCAGAGACGCTGAGCGAAACTTCACCACAGACTATGCGGTATACGCGCTGCGTACCGAATCTGACGGTCGCCCTACCCTCAGCGGTAGCCACATCATCGAGGCAGACCAGAGTGTAGACGTCGGTGGTACTGGTGAGGTTGAGGTCAACATCACCATGGATCAAGAAGGTGCACGCACCTGGGCGGAGGTAACTACGGCCAACGTAGGTCGAGAATTTGCCATCGTTCTCGACGACGAAGTAATTAGCGCTCCTACGATTAATCAGGCAATTACTGGTGGTCGTTCCAGAATTACTGGCGGCTTTACAGTGCAAGAAGCTCAAGACCTCGCTGCCAAGCTGGAAGTTGGTCGCTTGCCGACAGTCCCTCGTATCATTCAGGAAAACATTGTTGGGCCGAGTCTTGGCAAAGAGAATATCGAGCACTCGAAGTGGGCGCTCATTGCTGGCTTCTTGCTGGTACTGGTCTTCATGCTCGTGTACTATGCAGGAGCAGGCTTTGTGTCCATTATTGCGCTGCTAGCCAACGTCTTCTTCATCTTTGGAGCACTCTCCAGCTTCGGTACCGTACTCACGCTGCCGGGAATAGCGGGTATTGTGCTCACGATCGGTATGGCCGTCGATGCCAACGTGATCATCTATGAGCGGATTCGCGAAGAACTTCGAGCGGGTAAGGCAACGCTCTTGGCGATTAGAGATGGTTTTAATGCCTCTTATTCTGCCATTATCGATGCCAACGTGACGACGCTGCTCACGGCACTCGTGTTGAATTACTGGGGCCTTGGTCCGATTAAGGGATTCGCTGTCGTCTTGATCATCGGCATCTTTACCTCGCTGTTTACGGCTGTACTCGTAACACGTCTCATCATCGATTGGCGTACACGTGACGGTAAGGATATGAGCTTCTCGACCGGCTTCTCGGAGAAGATTCTTAGCGAAGTCAACGTCAACTGGATGTCCAAGCGCAAGATTGGCTATGGCATCTCTGCTGTTCTCGTGATTGCGAGTTTGGCTAGCATTTTCACCAAAGGCTTTGACCTTGGGGTTGATTTCACCGGCGGCTACAGCTACACTGTAGAGTTCGAAGGCGCAGATGTTAATGCCGAGGATCTTCGGGCTGCATTGGCGACTTCATTTAGCGAAGGAAGTACTGTTGTTAAGGCAGTAGATGCATCAAATACGTTTGCTGTTACCACGAGTTACCAAGTCGACAACCCGTCGAAGGAGGCTGCCAACATCGTGGAGCGTGCGCTTTTTGATGGAGTGAGTGCGGTGCAACCAGGTCTAGATTTTGAAGGCTTTAAGACGGCTGATTTGTTGTCTTCAACCCGCATCATTTCCTCGACACAGGTAGGGCCTACGATTGCAGATGACATCCGAGACTCCTCGTTTAAATCGGGAGTTTTTGCCTTAATTCTCATCTTTTTATACCTGTTCATTCGCTTCTCGCGCTGGGAATTTTCTGCGGGTGCGGTAGCGGCCTTGTTCCACGATGTCATCATCACTTTGGGAGTGTTCAGTCTCTTGCACGGCCTGCTGCCATTCAACATGGAGATCGATCAAGCCTTTGTGGCTGCTATCCTGACGGTGATTGGTTACTCTGTAAATGATACGGTGGTGGTGTTCGACCGCATTCGCGAGTTTATTGGCACCTACACCGGACGCACCAAGGAAGAGATCTTCAATTTGGCCATCAACAGCACCTTGAGTCGTACGCTGATCACCTCGCTGACGACGCTGTTCGTGGTGTTGATTTTGTTCCTGTTCGGTGGTGACTCTATTAAGGGCTTTGCCTTTGCACTGCTGGTGGGCATCATTGTAGGTACCTACTCCTCCATCTTTGTGGCCTCTGCGACGGTAAATGATCTGGTCAAGGACATCAAGATCCGTAAGACGGTTACGAAGACTTCTTCGGGTGAGACTGCTTTCGGACGTGCTGCACAGGCGAGAAAGGCTGAGCAGGCGGATGCTTGAGAGATGAGCGGTAGGGCCAAGTATTAGCGCCCAGCACCTAGCACTTAGCTCCCAGCGATCAGGTTGCGCGGGGTTTAGCCCGCATCATGGTCAGGCTAGCAGCCAGCTTCCAGCTCTGCCGACGTCGTCCTACCACCCATGGAGATTTGCTGCAGGAAAATACTTTTCTACTGGTATAGCTCGGTAGAACGACGTCTACTCTTACCGCCCAGCCCCCACCTGACGACATCCTTCTGGTCGGGCCATCCCCCTTTGCGACCCTTGCGATACCCCTTGCGCCCCTTGCGATACCATTTCCCCAGCACTGCCCCCCCGCCAGCAAAAAACAGCGAAGAAAAAAAAACAAGCGCAGCTTAAAAAACAGCGAAGCCAAAACCGGCGCAGCCGCAGCCACCGGGTAAACCCTGGGCTCCGAGTTAGACGCAGCTACGCAGCTAGTCAATCTCTAGAAGTTGGATTGCTTCGCTGCTGGAGCGCTCGTTCCTCTCTGCTGGAGGCTGGACGGGATTCGCTGCGGCTTGATTGGCGACGCTAATTGTTGTTGATCCCCCCAACAGGAAGCTCGACTTATAAAGCCACCGGGTAAACCCTGGGCTCCGATTTAGACGCAGCTACGCAGCTAGTCATGCCTTTGAACTGCAGACCACAATAGCCACCCAACGCAGTAGTCTCTGTACATCGTAGCGTCTCCGTGTGAAGCCAATCCAGAACAGTAAAAAACAGCGAAGCCAAAACCGGCGAAGCCGCCCCCCCCACAGCAACAAGGCGAGTGCCCTCTCGTTTTTAGAGTCTATGCTTCCTAGACTGCCGATGTGTATGAGTTTCAACCGCTGGTTTGTTGGCTTAATTGGAGTGATGCTAGGTGTTGTTTTGGCGCAAGCTGTACAATCCTGTAGCTACACACAGAAAATCACAGACGGCACGACAGCCTACGAACTCAAGCGCTACCACGAAGCGGTGCCCTTGCTCACCAAAGAGTACAACCGGACGAAAAGCCGCGTGGATCAAGGAAAGCTGGCCTACATGCTGGGGGAGAGCTATGCCGCACAACACCAACCAGCCGATGCGCTAGACTGGTACCGACGCGCCTACGACTACCAGTTTGGGCCGCAAGCACTCGAAGCGTATGCCGAAATGCTCATGCAGACCGAGCAGTATACCGCCGCGCTGGCAGCCTACAAAGAATTGGGGATTGAGATAGGATCGCGCTACCAGTACCGCCGTCAGATGCAAGCCGCTCAACTCGCACTCGAATTTGATGAAAGTCGTGCTCGCTACGCCGTGGAAGCTCAAAATTATGGAAATGGCGCAAGTGCCTACGGACCATCTTTTGCTGGGGATGACGCCCTCTTTATCAGTACCGACAAGCGGGTGAGTGAAGCTGACGCTAAAACTGCCTATGCCTGGACTGGCCGCTCGTATAGTGATCTGTACCTGCAACCTACCAACGGTGCAGCAGCTGAGCCACTCGATGAACGAATCAATGGAGAATTTAATGAAGGCGCTGCCGCACTAAGTCCTGATGGCGAACAACTTGCCTTTACGCGCTGTGCACCACTAGGTACCGAAACCGGCTACTGCCAGCTCTACATCGCTGAACGTGAAGGCGATATTTGGTCGGAGCCTCAGCCGCTGACCTTTCAAGAGGATGAAATTAACTACATGCACCCAGCCTGGAGCGCAGACGGATCGGTGCTCTACTACTCTTCCAATCATCCAGATGGAGTGGGTGGCTATGATTTGTATATGGTGGAGAAAATGCCCCCACATGATTGGTCGGCTCCGGTGCGCCTGCCGCGTACAATCAACACGATTGGCAACGAGCAGTGGCCTTCTGTTAAAGGCGACTCCTTATTCTTCAGTTCTGACGGTCACGCAGGATTCGGGGGCCTGGATATTTACCGCGTGTATCCCGTCGGCTCAGATGTATGGTCGACGCCTACCAATCTGATGCCACCACTCAACAGCGGCGGCGATGATTTTAGCATCACCTGGTCGCCAGCTGCGCTGCGTGGAGGTAAGCCAACCGGCTACTTCAGCAGCAGCCGTGGTGCGGGATTGGATCAAATATTCAAGTTTGAGTTGCTCCCACCTCCGCCCCCACCTGCTGTGGATACCACTGCACGCCGCGATTCACTGGAAGCGAAGCGCATGCCGCGTTGGCTGCTGACCATCAACGTGGTGGAACCTATTCGTACTGATCCTAGCAATCCTAGCAGCCAAAAACTCGGTCTGAAGCCTCTCGAATCTGCAGCGCTGACGGCATCTACAGACAGTGTGACGAGCGAGCTTACAGTGGTGGAACCAGGCGTTTGGCAACTCGAGCTCAAAGCGGGCAGAGACTATCGTTTTTTAGCAAATGCGCCGAATTACCTCGCAAAAGATGGCAGCTTCTCGACCCGAGATATGCGCGCTATTGCTGGTGCTCCCAATCAAGACTTTGAAATCGAAATTGAGCTCAGTCGAATATTCGCTGGTCGAGAAATTGTGCTTGATGACATCTACTACGACTTTGATAAGGCTGACATCCGCAGTGATGCCGAGCCGACGCTGCGCGAACTTGCACGAGACTTGCAGTTGAATCCGGAGGTGCGCATTCGACTTGGATCGCATACCGACTGCCGAGGCCAGGAATCATACAATCGCGCGCTGAGTCAGCGGCGTGCTGAAAGCGCTGTGCAATTTTTGATAGCGCAGGGTATTGAGGCTAGCCGATTGGAGGCTGTTGGCTATGGTGAAGATGTGGCCCGAACCGACTGTGCATGCAGCCGCTGCACCGAAGAAGAGCACCAACTCAATCGTCGCACCACCTTCGCCATCCTCGAGTAGCGGGCATTTGCTGCTGAGCGCGCGGGAGCCAAAACTTCGCTTTTCTTTGCCGGCATGTCGAGTGCTGCGCGATCGCCCAATGTTCACCCAAAGTATATAGCCGTTAGCGGCAACATTGGTGCAGGCAAGACAACGCTTTGTGGCAAGCTAGGCAAGCAGTTTGACTGGGAGGTACAGTACGAAAGTACCGACGACAATCCCTACCTCAACGACTTCTACAACGATATGAACAGGTGGGCCTTCAACCTACAGGTCTACTTTCTGCACAAGCGCTACAAAGGCATCACGGACATACTAGCGGGTACGAAAACGGTGATTCAAGATCGCACAATTTATGAAGACGCTCAGATATTCGCGCCCAACCTGCACCACATGGGCCTGATGAGCGAGCGCGACTTCCGCAATTATTTCGAGCTATTCGAGGCCATGCAGTCGCAGATACAGCCGCCAGATTTGCTCATCTACCTGCGGGCTGGAATTCCAACGCTGGTCAATCATATCGAAAAGCGCGGACGTGAATACGAAGGCTCTATTTCAATTGATTACCTCAAGCGGCTCAATACGCGCTATGACGAGTGGATCCAGGGATACTCATCCGGACCTAAATTGATTATTGATGCCAACGAGCTGGATTTCGTTAATTCTGCCGAAGATTTGGGCTATGTCGTTGAGCGAGTACAGGGCGAATTGGGCGGCTTGTTCTAGCGAGTCTCCTACCTTGCCGGCATGCCAAACGCTGACGCCTACCATCAACTTCGCCAGGCCGTAGATGCTCACAATGCCGAGCTGGTTGCGGTGTCGAAATTTCAGTCCATTGCGGATATACGAGCACTTTACGAGCTCGGTCAGCGGGATTTTGGCGAGAATTACGTTCAGGAGCTCACGGAGAAGTATGATGCATTACCCAAGGATATTCGCTGGCACTTTGTGGGCACGCTGCAGCGCAATAAGGTGAAGCACATAGCGCCTTTCATCCACTTAATTCACGGCGTCGATTCGCTGAAGTTGGCTGCTGAAATCGACAAACGCGGTCGCCAAGTTGGGCGCATTATTAACGTGCTCTTGCAGGTGGATGTAACCGATGAGGCTAGCAAGCACGGTTTTACTCCACAAGAACTGATTGACGTGATGGAAGGCGAGCAGATTCATCGTTTGGCCTGGATGCGCCCGTCAGGAATTATGGGCATGGCTTCTAACACGAGCAGCGAATTGCGGATAGCCGATGATTTCGCACGTTTGAAATCGCTGTTTGATGAGGTCCAGGAGAAGTACTACATCCGTCGCCCCGATTGGAGTACGCTCAGCATGGGTATGAGTGGCGATTATCAGCTTGCGCTAAAACAAGGCAGCACCATGTTGAGGGTTGGCAGCCTGGTTTTTGGGGAAAGGCACACTTGACGCTATGGCACATCGCAACCTTCAGGCGGCGGTCGAGGATCTCGAACAGAACCGGCGCCTCCTTCGCATCCGCACTGAACTCGATCCTGATTTGGAAATGGCAGAAGTGCACCGGCGCATATTCGCTGCAGGTGGGCCTGCAATACTTTATGAACGCGTCAAAGGTTCTCCATTTCGGGCATTGAGCAATCTGTACGGCACGTTTGAGCGGACGGAGTGGCTGTTTCGGGATACGCTAGCACGTGTGCAAAAAATTGTGGAGCTGAAGATTGATATTACTCGTTTTGCGAAAGCGCCAATAAAATATGCATCTGCACCCTTAACGGCCTTAACTGCCCTACCCAAGCGCAAGAGGTTTGGGATAGCGCCAGTACTATATGGGCGAACCAGCATTTCTCAATTGCCCCTCATTAAAAGTTGGCCGCTCGACGGTGGGGCGTTCGTGACTATGCCGCAGGTGATCACGCTACCCCCTGGATCGCGCTCCGCAATGGACAGTAATATGGGGATGTATCGCGTGCAAATGAGTGGCAATGACTACGTGCCGGATGAGGAGGTAGGTCTGCACTACCAGCTGCACCGCGGTATTGGCGTGCACCATCAGCAGTATCTGCAGACTGACCAAGCGTTTCGTGCGAGTGTAGCAGTGGGGGGAGCACCGAGCTACGCTGTGGCTGCAATCATGCCATTGCCGGAAGGCCTCAGCGAACTCACATTTGCAGGTATGCTCGCTGGCCACGCGGTGCAGTATACCTGGAGTGAGCTGGGCCACCTTCTGCCAGCAGAGGCTGATTTTGTCATTACCGGCACGGTGCGCAAAGATCGCGTAATGCCTGAAGGTCCTTTTGGAGATCATTTAGGCTACTACTCCTTGCAGCACGACTTTCCGGTACTGGAGGTCGATACTGTCTACCACCGCAAGGATGCGATTTGGCATTTTAGCGTAGTTGGGCGCCCGCCGATGGAAGACTCCTCCTTTGGCTACCTCATCTCACAGATCGTTAAGGATCTTACGCCGACAGAATTTCCGGGGGTAAGGCAGGTAAACGCCGTTGATGCAGCAGGTGTGCACCCCTTGCTGCTTGCCGTAGGAAGCGAACGCTACATGCCGTTTCGCGAGGATGAAGGTTCGCCTGAAGAACTTTTGACGCAGGCGAATCGGCTGCTGGGTTCGGGGCAGACCAGCCTCGCCAAATTTCTGCTCATTGCCGACGGTAGTACGCATAGCGAGCTTGATTGCCATGACATACAGCCATTTGTCGAACATGTGTTGCAACGTGTGGACTGGCGGCGCGATGTACACTTCTACACCAACTGGACAATAGACACGCTCGACTATTCTGGTGAGGCGTGGAACAGCGGAAGCAAAGCAGTGTGGGCAGCTCGAGGCCCACAGCGGCGAGAGTTAGGCAGGGAGCTCCCCATCGCTCACCTGGCTATGGCGACTTCGCTCCAGCAGGTGCGGGTGGTAATGCCAGGCGTACTTGCGCTACAGGTGGCGGGTGCCGCTGAATGGCAGGTGGATGACTTGCTGAAGCAGATTCCCGTCCAGCTAGTCGAGACGTTTCCGTTGCTCGTGCTGGCAGATGATGCAGCTTTTGTGGCCGCCTCACTCGATAATTTTTTATGGGTGGCGTTTACGCGTAGCAATCCGAGCAGCGACGTGTATGGGGTCGATTCATCAACCACAGATAAGCACTGGGGCTGTAACGGTCCGCTACTGCTCGATGCCCGTGTAAAGAAGCATCATGCTCCCCCACTCGAAACCGATGCGCAAGTTGCGGCCAGGGTCGACAGGCTGTTTAGCAAAGGCGGGGAGCTGTATGGTGTATTACCTAAAGTCCACACAGTATCCTAATCACCAGCGGCGATCGCTAATTCATCGAAGATAGAATGTGTGCACACTGCTCTGAAGTCATAAATTTTTCGACGACTGCACTGATGCCGTACCTGTTGGCTTTAGTGCGCTCTTCCACATCGGCTGCCGTTGATACTATAGTGATTTGCGGGCGACAATTGAGTCGGCTTGCATTTACGGCTAGTGCTTCCAAGAAATTCCAGCCATCCATACGCGGCATCTTGAGGTCGAGCCAGATATGGGTAGGGCAGTTTTCTCCTGTCGATGACGATTCGAGCAAGTGACGCAAAGCGAGGCGGCCGTCAGTGACAGCTTCGACTTTGGCATCGGGAAAATTCTTGTGGATGAGTCTTTTGTGCAGATAATGACTTGCTTCGTCATCATCCACTAAAAGGACATATGGGTGAAGTCGGCTCATGGGTGATACAGGTTCTGTTGAGGTGAACAGCAGCTTTGTAAACTTTGCTCACTTACGCCGAAGAAAGTGTCGCAAGCTCAAGCATCTGCACCTGGAGTATGTTGGCGGCATGGATTTATCAGGAGTAAGATTAGTGGTATGCGACATGGATGGGAGTTTGCTCAATCCAGCTCATAAAATCTCCGCACGTTTTGAGCAGCAGCTGACCCAACTCACAGACAGGGGCATCAGATTCGTGGCAGCGAGCGGGCGACAGTATGAGAGTATGGTGGAAAAGCTAGGAGGAGATGCAGCCGCGGCTCTTCTCATTGCTGAAAACGGAGCTTATGTACGTGATGGCCAGCACACGCTGCTCACCACTACCCTACCCGCTGAAGGCGTAACAGCAACACTCGATGCCATTGCAGCTCGAACTGATATACACGCAGTACTGTGTAGCGCCAGTGGAGCCTTTGCTTCGGCTAGATCAGCAGAATTTCTGACCTACCTCCAGGAGTATTACACCCGCTACCAAGCAGTAGATGATCTGTACAGCGTACGGGAGCCTATCCTGAAAATAGCCCTCTTTTATGCTGACAATTCAGAGCGCCACATTTATCCGCTGGTAAAACACCTGCGACCGCAGATACAGGTGAAAATTTCAAGTCAGCGCTGGGTGGATGTTAGTCATCCTAATGCGCATAAAGGTCATGCTGTGGCTTTGGTGCAGGAGAGACTAGGCGTGGGTCCAGCTGAAACGATGGCCTTTGGCGACTACCTCAATGATTTGGAGATGCTGCGGCGGGCGCGGTTCAGCTTTGCGATGGCTAATGCTCACCCAGAACTTAAAGCGGCGGCGGCTTACCAAACTGCTTCGAATGCTGAGCAAGGTGTAGAGCAGGTGCTGGCTCAACTCCTGGTGTGACAACGAGTGCTGAGGGTTTAGTTTGCCTATCTTGAACGAAGCAGCAGATAGTCCAGCGAGGTTAGTCAAAAACGCCGCGTATATCACGGCGGGATTGATCGCGACCAACCTCACGTCGCTGCTCAAGTTTGCAGTCATTGCGCGTACGCTCGCTGCCACTGAGCTCGGTGTGTGGTCGTGGCTACTCACCTTTGGGTTACTGACAACGCGTGTAGGTGGCTTTGGCATAGCTGGCGCAGTGGTTCACTTTCAGGAGGTGGCCAAGTCACAATTGCGAACGCTCCGGCTGGTGCAAGTGGGGCTGATGACGGCTTTTATATTTCTTGTGCTGTTGGTGTTGTGGGCTGGCGATTGGTTGAGCTCCACGACCTACGCTTTGTTTGCTGTCCTTGGCGCCGGCTATATTTTCAAAGCACCTGGCGAATTTGAGCAAGCGATAAAGACGAAGGCGCATCGTCATGGCCACAACAGCAGCATAGACATCATCAATGTGTTTGCAGGTGATGCGACATGTATACTGCTGCTACTTGCGGGCTATGGCTTGTGGAGCGTGGTGTTGGGCCAGGTAGTATCAATGCTCCTGTTTACGACTTTGCACCTGCTGTGGAGGGAGCGTCGACATGAATTGCCCTTAGCGCAGTACGCTAGTCTGGAGTCGGTGCGCCCGATGCTGAAGTATGGGCTGGTCCAGATGACGGAGGGGCTGCTGAATTTGGCTTCACACCGCGTGGATCGCTTGCTGATCAGCGTGTGGTTTGGTATTGCGCAGCTGGGACTGTACGAGTTGGCGATACAGCTCGTGCTGCGTCCTTATCAGCTATTTGGGGTGGTGCTGGCCAAGCTTTACTTCCCGATATATGCTCAACTGCAAGGGCAAGTTGCTGCTGTAAATGCTGCTTATATGCGCAATCAGCGGCTGGTGGTGTTGCTGCTGCTGCCCTGCTACGCTTTGCTTGCTGTACTCGCCGAGCCAGTGGTGGAGGTCTTCCTTGGTAGCACTGACCCTTTGCTGGTGCGCATGTTGCAGTGGCTGTGTTTCTACGGCTTTTGCTCGGGTTTTATTAATCCTGTTGGTGCCTACTTGTTTGGGCTTGGCTATGCTACGGAGAGCGTGAAATTGCAGGTGAGATTTACTGCTTGGCTGGGTCTGACACTAGTTCTTGGTTATCTGCTGGGGGATTTGATTTGGGTGGTTGCAACGTTTGCAATGCTTGGGGGGCTCGGCAAGGTGTGCTACGACATGTGGTTGAGGGCGCGGCTGACGGATATGGCTGTCGCGCCTCAGCTACTAGCGCTTGGTCGGGCCTCGTGCGTAGCCTTTGTGGTAGCCGCAGTAGCGTGGATAATTGTCTGGCAGGCGGAGGAGCTACTGGCCACCCCAATTGTATTGACGCTAGCATTGCTGCTGTCGGGTGCGGTCTACCTACTCCTCCTTTACTGGCTAGAACGGAGCGTGCTGCAACGGACGCTGGAGGCCGCAAAGCTGTGGCGGCGGGCCGAAGCTCAGCTGAAGTAGTGTAGCTTTGTGCCGGGATGATTGAGTCACTTATTAGTAGCAAGACTAGGGTCAAATTGCTACTCAAATTCTTTCTCAACGGTGCTACAGAGGGTTACCTGCGTGGCTTGGAGGCTGAGTTTGGTGACAGCAGCAATGCGATACGGGTCGAGCTGAACCGGCTGAGTCGAGCGGGCCTACTCACCAGCAAATTCGAAGGCAACAAGCGGATGTTTCGCGCCAATGTGGAGCATCCGCTCTATGAGAACATTCACCAGATTGTGCGTAAACACGTAGGCCTCGACAAGATTGTAGATGAAATTGTCGACAAGCTCGGACAGCTGGAGCGAGTTTATTTGGCTGGAGCCTTGAGTCGCGGGGCTAATTCACCGGTTATAGATTTGCTTTTGGTGGGAGAAATAGACAAGGTGTATTTGCTCAAGTTAGTGACCCGTGTAGAAGAAATGGTAGGTCGCAAGGTGCGCTATGTGGTTTTCTCGAAAGAGGAAGAAAAAGGAGGGTCGCTAGACATGTTTAAGCCTCAGCCGCTGCTGTTGTGGGACCGTCAACGATTGGCTGCTGTATGAGTGCTATAAGGAGTATTTCCGCGCAGTTGCCTGCAGCAGGTGATGAGCCGCAGTGGTTTGCGTTTCGCACGATGTACAAGCGCGAGAGCATGGTGGAGCGGCGACTCCGAGCCCAGGAAATTGAGGTCTATGTGCCTCTCATCACGCAGGTTCGGCACTACAAGTCGAAGAGGAAGGTGCTTCGCGTACCGCTGCTGAGTAGTTATATTTTTGTGCGCCTTTCGGCAAAACAGTACGGGCCTGTCCTGGCAGATCCCGATGTGTTCGAAATCGTGAAGTTTCAGGGAGAAGTCGGTCGCGTCACGGACGAGGAAATTCGCTTTCTCAAGGCTGTGTTGCGCGATGATCCGGAGGAGAATTACGAGCCCGAGGTGAGGCAATCGCTACGTATCGGTTCGCCTGTGGTAGTGGCCGGTGGTGCGTTGGCTGGGACTAAAGGCTATGTGCTCGGCCAGCAGAGCAAACATAATTTTGAGGTTGAGCTGCAAACGCTGGGTATAAGTCTGGTGGTGACGGTGCGCAGTGATTTACTTGAGCTGGACGCGAACGCTACAACCCGTCGAACAAGCAGGTAATTTTCTTACTCGATTTGTTGACTATGGTTTAACTGCCTTGCTCAAGCTCCTGCGCTATCATTGCCGCAGTGCTCATCACCACTGATGTCAGCCATAGTTCAGCAGAGGGTCGCTCTCCGACTCATCATCGGCGAAGCCGTAGCATGTCCGTTCAGCAATGTTAGACAAACTCGCACGAAAAGAAGTAGCTCTAGGCGTAATTGGCCTAGGTTACGTAGGTCTTCCGCTTGCGTTGGAGTTTGCACGGCACTTTCGTGTTGTGGGATTTGATATATCAGAGCCTCGCGTTGATATGATGCGTCGTGGAACAGACCCGAGCGGGGAATTAAGTCCTGAGGCATTTCAAGACAAAGATATTAGCTACACCACCGACCCGGCAGAGCTAGCAGAGGTTGGCTTTTATGTGGTGGCGGTGCCTACTGACATAACCGAAGGCAAAGTTCCTAATCTCGTCCCTTTGCAAAAGTCGAGCGAAACGGTTGCTCAAACCATTAATCCAGGAGACTATGTCGTGTACGAGAGTACTGTATATCCTGGCTGTACAGAAGAAGTATGTATTCCCATAATTGAGCAGGCCACAGGTATGGTGGCGCGAAAAGATTTTAAGTTTGGCTATTCACCCGAGCGGATCAATCCTGGCGATAAGGAGCATACTGTAGCCACTATTCTTAAAATCGTAAGTGGCTGCGACGATGAATCAGCAGAAGTTATTGATCGAGTTTATCAGCGCGTAATTACGGCTGGTACATATCGAGCCGAAAGCGTGAAGGTAGCTGAAGCTGCTAAAGTTATCGAAAACACGCAGCGCGACCTCAACATCAGCTTGATGAATGAGCTAGCGATGGTATTTGATCGCTTAGGTATCGATACAGAAGCTGTATTAAAGGCAGCCGGTACTAAGTGGAACTTTATTCCGCTACGTCCTGGACTGGTTGGTGGACACTGCATTGGGGTTGATCCCTACTACCTGCTTCACAAGGCAAGGGAAGTGGATATTGAGCCGGAAGTGATAGCCGCCGGTAGGAGAATCAATGATAAGATGCCAGCATGGGTCGCAAAAAAAGTAATTGTAGGTCTGAGCAAGGCTGGTAAATCGATGAGCGAGTCGCGGGTGCTCGTGCTGGGTGTTACCTTCAAAGAAAACGTTAGTGATATACGAAATTCCAAAGTGGTTGATTTAGTACGAGAACTTGAGGAGTACCATATACATGTAGATGTTGCTGACCCGCACGCCGAAGCAGCAGAACTAAAGCAGCACTACAATATTGAATTGATTACTCCGAAAGGGCCGTATGATGTCATTGTTGCTGCTGTAGCACACGAAAAGTATGCTTCGTATACGAAGGAGGAGGTTTTGGTTTTGGCGAAAGCTGATGTATTAATATATGATTTGAAGGGTATGTTTAAGTGGGGCCGCGAACTAGATAAGCGTTATTGGAAGCTTTGAAAGAGCCGCATACAGATTTAAATATTTCGCTTGCTAAACTGCTTTGGCACCTTGTGCTGATTGTTGGGCTATGTTGTGCTGTGAGTTCTGTAGCGCGTGCGCAGTATGGGCCAGCTGAACAATCGCGAGCTCGAGCTGCCTTAGCTGACCGAGATATTGATGAAGGAGAACTCAGACGCAGGCTTTTAGCTCGTGGTATAGATCTAGATAATCTGAGTCCTCAACAATTAGCTGCCGCTCAACCGCAAATCCAGGCTGTTATTTCGGAGTTAGAGGCAGAAGCTGCAGCTAATACGGCCGGGGAGGGGGTACAGACAAATGCTCAAGCACCTGAGGTTGTAACCGGCGAGACGGCTTCAACTTCCGCAGAGACAGAAGCTGAGGTGGAAGCGGAAGCCAAACTCGCTGAAGCACAAATAGCTCCTCCACCAAGTAGTGATGAGGGCCCACGCATTTATGGACATGATATCTTTACGAATAGGACCTTAGAAGTATTTAGAGCAGATGATCGCATTCGTGCACCAGATTCTTATGTTCTCGATGCTGGAGATGAAGTTGCTATAAGCATCTTTGGGGTTAGTCAAGCAGATCTATTATTAACTGTCGAAGAAGACGGATTCGTGCGACCGCCAAATATGCCTCGCATATATCTTCAGGGGCGGTCACTGGGGCAGGCACGTGAGCTGGTGAAATCACGCATGCAGCAGTACTATGTATTTGCAGATGGCCAATTTAGTTTGACCTTAAATGTAGCGCGAACAGTAACGATCTACATTTATGGTGAGGTGGAAGCTCCAGGCACCTATACCCTATCCGCATTGAATAGTGCACTCAATGCATTGGTGGCAGCTGGTGGTCCTACATCTGCTGGCACTGTTCGAGAAATTGAGCGTATTCGTGGGGAAGAGGTTCGCACAATTGATATCTATTCGTTTTTAAAGAATCCG
The DNA here is from genome assembly GCA_965213735.1 of Saprospiraceae bacterium. Taxonomy (GTDB): domain Bacteria; phylum Bacteroidota; class Bacteroidia; order Chitinophagales; family Saprospiraceae; genus CALDTK01. Next base: position 741,091 of record CBDCAB010000006.1, on the reverse strand, counting down.
GCGCTGGCTTCAGGCTTGAATTTGCGCGATAATGATGTGATCTATGTTAAGCCTCGGCTAGACTTAATACAGGCTGTAGGCGGAGTAGTCAGGCCAATGTTCTATGAACTGGAAGCTCGTGAAGGCCTCAGTCAACTGGTAGAGTATGCGGGTGGTTTTCAACCGCGTGCGGCCGAAGAAGCAATTCGCATTACGCGTTATGAGGATGGAAGGCTGCTGGTCGATGATATCGCCTTTAGTACAAACGCTACTTATACACTTGAAGATGGAGATGTTGTGGCTGTACCAATTATAGAAGAACCTATAGCTGAATATGTTACCGTTGCGGGTGCGGTACTCCTTCCTGGAGAGTTTAGCTTTCGCGAAAACATAACCGTTAGGGATGTTATTCAACGAGCAAGACTAAGACCCTCTGCGCGCCAAGATCTGGCATTTATCGAACGTACAAACGACGACAATACCACGCGATTAATTCGTGTAGACTTAAGTAGTGAGAGTGAAACGGCACTGACTCCTTTGCGTAGAGGTGATGTAATTCGCGTGCTTGCTGCTGGTCGCTTCGTCGATGCAGCAGGAGTGACGATTCGTGGAGCAGTCAGGGATTCGGTGCGGTCATTTAGATTTCCGGCAGATGGCTCCTTGTCCTTGGAGGAGGCAATCTTGCTAGCTGGTGATGTAACCCCTCAGGCGCAGGATGAAGCGGTTGTCCAACGCCGGGACCCAGCCGATCCTGCAAAGTTGACCTATCTACGAATTCCCTTAGATCAGGCGAGTTCATTTGAGCTCCAGCCCGACGATGAAATAATCATCTATACCGAGAGCCGCTACAGTGACTCGCCTACGGTGAGTGTCCTTGGAGCCGTTCGGTCACCGGGCACCTACAGCTGGTCAACTGCTTTAGAAGTAAGCGATCTCATCTATTTAGCTGGAGGTTTGCGACTGGATGCTCAGCCCAATCGTGTGGATGTGTACCGGGTGAATCTGACGGATGAAACTGGGGTGAAGACTCAGGTCGAACAGATAGCGCTCGACTCGGCGGGTCAATTGCTGCAGACGTTCGACCTGCGCCCGTTTGATGAAATAGTTGTGCGGACCCTGGCTGACTTCTCACTCATCGAACAAGTAGAGTTGCGGGGGGAAGTGCGCTACCCAGGACCGTATGCAAAGCTCGAGGAAAATAACCATGTCTCCGACTTCATCTCTCGCGCTGGAGGATTAACCAATGATGCCTTTCCACAAGGAGCAACGCTTCTGCGGATAGCCCGAGATGTGGGTACAGTAGTTTTAGACTTAGATAAAATACTGCGCAATCCCGGCGGTCCTGATGACATAGAGTTATTAGCGGGTGATATAGTATCTGTGCCACAGCCGCAGGAAGTGGTGACTATTATGCTACCTGGAACGCGGGCTGCGCTGTATGCAGTAGACACAATTATCAATGAAGCTTCTATTAAAGTTGCTTATCAAGGTCCTCACGATGCAAGATGGTATGTAGAGCGATTTGGAGGTGGGTTTAATGATGAACGTGCCAAGAAAAGCGCGACAGTTGTTGTCTATGCAAATGGGCAAATCAAAGAGACCCGGTCTGCTATAGGTATACGAGATTACCCAACGGTGCGGGCTGGCTCCACGATAATGGTAGGCTTAAAGAAGATAAAGCCACCGAAGCCACCTCGGGAGCGTAGCAGCTGGGGAGAAATTGCGCAGGCGACTTTAGCGGGGGTGACTAGCTTGGTTACGCTGATATTACTCCTTGAAAGAACGTAGTCTCTAGAGGTAGTGAAGCAGAAATCTTTTATCCGAAGTAGCAGCGCCAGGTGCTGATGAAGGAGTCCACAACAACAAGGGCAAAGGAAGTTACGGTTGGAGCAGCTATAAGAGGCATTCAATACTATGTAAAAGCTGGTCTGCGAAGATGGCCAGTCACTCTTGCAGTGAGCTTTGTCTTTGGACTACTATTAGCTTATTACATATCATTTTCGACACCTATATATACGGCAAATCTCAGCTTCTTAATTAATGAAAGCAACCAAGGAGCGGGAATGTCGAGTATCCTTGGACAAATTGGCTTTGGCGGAAGCAGTTCTGAGTTTAACTTAAAAAAGATTGTAGCTCTTTCCAACTCTGAGCTCATCGTCAATGGCGTGCTTCTAGACTCCATTGTCATTGACAGTGAATCAGATTTAGTGGTGAACCATCTTCTTGCTTTACCGGAAGTCCGTGACCAATTCGAAATCACTGAAGATGTAGAACTCTCCTCCTCGGATTTTGATCGGCTTTCGCCGCAGCAACGCTTGTTGCTCCGGGCTATCTACTACTATTGCGCCTTTGATCCAGGTAAGCTATCGGATTTAAGTATAGATGAAGATTCAGGAATTCTAACACTCAGTACCAGTTCGGAAAATGAGGCGCTATCAATACATTTTAATTCCAAACTTTATGAGCGCCTTAGCTCATTTTACAGAACTGAGAGTGTAGGCAATAAACAGCTCACTGTGAATAGGCTAAAGGCTAAAGTTGATAGCATCAAAAATTTACTCGAGTCTACCGAGTATCGCTTAGCTCAAGTCACGGACACGAGATTAGGGCTGATACAAGAGCGTGATCGCCTGCTGTCGAATAGGCTTACGCGCGAGTTGAGCTTTCTCACAATCGGTTATGGTGAAGTTCTGAGAAATCTCGAAGCTGCAAGTTTTGCACTCAGCACTCAAACGCCATTTTTCCGAGTAATTGATTACCCTTACCTCCCGCTACCCAAGCAAGAAAAGAGTGAAATCTGGTATGGCATCGGCGGGATGATATTCGTTGCTAGTCTCATCTTCTTTGGTCGGGTTGCTGTTGAATTTGCACAAGTGAGTCTTCGAGAAGCATCCTAATCACTCCACCTGTTAAGGTCAAACAAGAAATCTATGAACAATCTAAACAAGTACAAAACTCCTCGCATCATTGCAGAGATTGGTTGCAACCATAAAGGCGAGATGCAGATAGCAAAAGATCTTTTGCAGCTCGCAAAAGACTGCAAGGCAGATTATGGGAAGTTTCAGAAGCGGCACAACAAAGAGCTGCTCACAGCAGACCAGTATGAGGCGCCGCATCCCAATCCTCACAATAGTTATGGTAACACCTACGGTGAGCATCGTGAGTTTTTAGAGTTTACGCAGGATCAGCATGCGGAACTGAAAAAGTTCGCTGAAAATATCGGTATCGGATATGCAACTTCGGTCTGGGATGTCACCTCGGCACTGGAAATCTCCGAGCTTCAGCCAGATTTTATCAAAGTTCCCTCGGCTTGCAACAATAATGTTGAAATGCTCAAGGTCCTGCGAGACAACTATAGCGGGGATATACATATATCAACGGGGATGACTCGTAAGGATGAGATTGAGGAATTTGTAGGTTTTTTCGAGGCTGCAAATGCAGGCGATAGAATTGTCCTCTACAATTGCACTTCTGGATATCCTGTACCGTTTGAAGATGTTTGCTTGTTAGAGATCAACACGCTCTATGAACGTTTTGGCTCACGCGTGAAGGCCATAGGTTTTTCGGGACATCATCTCGGAATTGCCGTTGATATTGCAGCTTATGCGCTTGGAGCTGAATGGGTGGAGCGACATTTCACCAAAGATCGAACTTGGCGAGGTACTGACCATGCCGCTTCCCTCGAACCGCCCGGCCTTAGCAAACTCATACGCAATTTGCACCAAACCCACGAAGCGTTGAGGTATAAGCCCCAGGAGATCCTCGAAATCGAGCAAGTGCAACGTGAAAAACTCAAGAACCGCAAGGGCTAATGCGGGTATTGGCAGTTATACCAGCCCGCGGAGGAAGCAAAGGATTTCCTAACAAGAACCTTCAACTCTTAGCCGGTCATCCCCTCATCTCCTACAGCATCTGTGCAGGACTTCAGTCGAAGAGCGTGACTCGGACAATCGTGTCGACAGACAGTGAAGCCATAGCAGAGCAAGCTCGACGTTACGGCGCTGAAGTGCCGTTTCTGCGACCTGCCGAACTTGCACAGGACGATAGTAGAGACATCGAGTTTTGGCGACACGCTGTGACATGGCTTTCAGAGCATGAAGATTGGCGACCTGATTTCTTAGTTCAATTACGTCCTACGAGTCCTTTGAGGCCGAGCAAATTGATAGATGAGTGTGTCAATAAGATGGCCGCCACAAAGGAAGCTGATAGCCTTCGGGTAGTTGTGTCGAGTCCTGTAACGCCATATAAAATGTGGCGGATTTCAGACCTTGATGCAGCGATGGAGCCTCTGCTCAGCGATACAGATGTTGTCGAACCCTATAATGCACCTCGACAGTCACTTCCGAAGGTTTATTGGCAGGTTGGAACACTTGATGTGATTAGATGCACAACACTCACCGAGAAAGATTCAGTTTCAGGGAACTACATATTGCCACACGTTATAAGTTCAGAATATGCAGTTGATATTGATAAAGCTGAAGACTTGGAAGTAGCCAGCAGCTTAATTGAATCTTTGGACGTGGTAAAGCCAATTTTAGCCTTAGCGTGAATCGTATTTTAGTCATTGGGGCTGGCTCAATTGGCGAGCGGCACATAAACAATCTGCTTCAAAGGCAAGGACACCGCATAGCTGTACTTCGTACCCGAAAGCTACCGTTGCGCACAGTTGCTGCTAGTGCTATAGAGGTACTCACAAGTTGGCAGGAAGTGGAGCTTTTCCAACCAGAAGCTGCCATTATTTGCACCCCGACTCATCTTCATGCGCAACAGACTGTAAGGCTGTTGCAGATGAAGGTTCATACGCTGGTTGAAAAGCCCTTGGCCCATTCCAGCGCTGAACTAGCCTTAATTGCAGAGGCTCTTGAGGATTCGCCTGTCTTAGTGATGACAGGTTATATGTGGAGGGAATATCCGCTGTTCCAGCGCGTACGGCGCATGGTACAAGAAGAAGCGTACGGTAGACTTCTAAGGGTAGAAACGCATTGGGGGGAATATCTTCCAGCGTGGCATCCTTGGGAAGATTACCGAGAGTCGTATGTGGCTAATCTCAGTATGGGAGGTGGGGCTGCGCTGACGCTGTCACACGACATAGATTTAGTGAATTGGATAGCTGGGCCGCCGACCGGCAATTCAATCAGACAAAGCCATACCCTCGGCGTTTTGGAGCTCGACGGAGTAGATGAGAGTACAGATTTGTTATACTCAACAGAAGCTAAGACGATTTGTCATTTAGCGATGAACCTCTACGAGCGACCCACCCGAAGGGCATATAGGTTTAGTTTTGAGCGAGCATCGGCTAGTGTTGATGTTGTACATAATGTGCTGGAAATAAAAAGCGAAAATGACGTAGTGCGCTATACTGCGGAAGGCTACTCAAGAAACGACCTGTTTGTTGCTGAACTAGACAGCTTCTTTTCGAGGTGTAGGCTCGAGGCTAAAGAGATTGGAAAATATAATTCACGGACCATTGCAGAATCAAAGGCAATACTAAACCTTCTCGAAGTCTAGCGAATGACACATCCTATTTTAAGTGTAAAAGATCAAGTTGTCCTCATAACTGGTGCGGCTGGAATAATCGGCTCTACTTTAGTTAAGGGATTCTTAGAGGCTGGGGCAAATGTAATTGCAGCTGACATAGGAGACGTACCAGCACCAGCAAGTGGAATGAATGATGTACTTCGAGTGAGAGCAGACATTACATCTTCCGATGACAGAGAGGAACTGGTAAAGAGCGGAATCGACCGATTCGGACAGATAGACACACTCATAAACTCGGCAGCCATAGATGCCAAGTTTGATGATTCAGGAATTGGAGCAGTAAATATGTCCAGGTTCGAAAATTACCCTGAAGAAGCACTACGTCAGAGCATCGAGGTAAACGTTATTGGGACTATACAATTAACGCAGGCGGTATGCAAGCATATGCTGAGCAGAAAAAGTGGATCGATCATAAACATTGCTTCCACCTACAGTCTTGTGGCGCCTAATCAGAGTCTTTACGACTTCGGCGGAGACATTCGGTTCAAGCCGATAGATTATGTAGCTTCGAAGTCGGTGATTCCAAACTTTACGCGATATCTAGCCACATTTTACGGAAAGGATGGTATTAGGGCCAATACAGTGGTGCCTCATGGCATAAGCAACAATCACTCTGCCGCATTTCATGAAAAATTTGGGGCCTTAAGTCCAATGGGCAGAATGAGTGATAGAGAGGAAATTTTGGGAATCTTTCTATATCTAAGTTCTCAGGCCTCGAGTTACACTACAGGATCTACAATCACAGTTGATGGAGGATGGACAGCTTGGTAAAGCAATCTAAGATCAAGGTATTCTTGACCGATGTTGATGGTGTCCTAACGGATGGCGGGATGTATTACAGCGAAAATGGTGACGAGTTGAAGAAATTCAATACCCGCGATGGCATGGGAATGCAACTCCTGCGAGAGGCGGGGCTGATTACTGGAATTATCACTAGTGAAGTCACAGATATTGTACAACGGAGAGCTAAGAAGTTAAAAGTTGACCACTTGTATCAAGGTAAGCGTCACGATGGTAAATTAGCTGCCGCAAAACATATATGCGAGAAGGAAGGATTGAGGTTAAAAGACTGTTCTTATATCGGAGATGATATAAATTGTATTGAGCTTCTCCAAGCGGTAGGGCTGGCAGCGTGTCCAAGTGATGCCATGCATGCAGTAAGATCTGTGAAAGGAATTCAGGTGATGAAGCTAGGAGGGGGACAGGGAGTTGTTAGGGAGCTGGCAGAGTTTATCCTGAAGCAGAATTTGATATGAGCAATCGGTCATTGGCTATTGGCATTGTCCTGGAGCATTTTGATCTACGGTCAGATATTAGGGAGATCATTTCGCAACTTTCGTCTATATACAAAGTAGTTGTCTTTGGAAAAAGCGCTGACAGCGAGAAATTCAATCGACATATACGTGACGGAGTGGAATTTCGTGAAATTCGAGAAAATCTGCCCTCACAAGGTAATTTTATTAAACGTCTATACACCATCTTCAAAAAGATTCCGAAGAGCAGACAGAACTACTTCTTGATGCAAGAGTTCAAGTTGCAGAGTCTACCGAAGCAAGTAAAGAGGAAGGCTAGACTACAGATTGAGCTCCAGAAGGTGATGCCAAAAGTTATGGACTATGACTACTATCTTGAACGTTTGCCTTACAGTGGAAAGACGAAAATAGCGGATTTAGACCACATCATATTTTTAACTGAGGTAGCCTCTGATGAATTACTTGCCAGGGTTATTGCAGAAGGAAGAAGTGCATCAATATATGTTGCGAGTTGGGACCATCCCTGCAAGCATACAAGCTACACCACAAAGCTAATGTACGATGTCTGGTGCGAGGGAATAGCCGAGGATTTAATGGAGTTGCAGGGGATCCCACGTGAGAAAATCCGAATATCTGGGGCTGGACAGTTAGCGTATGTTGAGCAGTTTGTGAGTGGAGGCTCCGGATGTAAAGAAACCAAGGTTCCACAATACAAATTTTTATATTTTGCTTGTTCGATAGGAATTACCGATCTGGTCCCAAAGGAGATTAAGTTAATTGAAGGAATAAGTAAAATGTTGAAGGAAAATTTTTCGGATTGGAAATTAATAGTGCGTCCATATCCTATACTAAATGCATGGGAGATGTATAATCCTCTCCGACTATTTAGTAATATAATTTTAGATGATGAGCACAGAGCTCAAGATTATTCTATCGCTGAAGAAGCAATCTGGCAGAAGTATGCGATGCTAGCTGGAGCTAAGGCATTCCTGCATGTGGGAACGACGATGGGATTGGAAGGAAGCTTTCTTGATACGCCTTCGCTACTGATAGACTATGGGCATGAGGGCCCAGGGCCAGGAGTAACGCTTTACAATTTTATACATCAGTATCAAATAGAAAAATACATGATGCGGGATAGAAATGGCGTGATAAATAGTATTTCAGAATTGAAAAAAATAATGTTAATTTTAGATTCTGGTGAAGATAAGTACAATAGCAATGCCAGTATAAGCCGAAACTTTCCCTTACGCTCATTTAGCGAAATTGTTCGGCACTTTGAGTCTGTTTGCAGTCATGGCGTTCTAAAATCACCTGAAGCTGAGCTTAGACCTTACTGATGTCACCGAAACAGTCTGGATTAAGGCGGTTTTGGAGCGACAGCGCCAGCATCTATGGCGTTTACATTTTGCAGCTAGGTATAGGTATCTTTTCAATTCCAATATACTTAAATGTATATGGGGAGACACTCTATGGAATATATCTTCTCTCCATCGGCTTAGCGAGCACTCTTATGTTTATAGATTTCGGGAGTGGAAAAGCATTACTACGATATACGAGCGAGTTTTTGCAAGATAAAGATAAGGCAAAATATCTAGTAGCTGCACAAACCAGCTTGTGGATAACTGGAACTTCATGTATACTAGTAATTGCCTTATTTACAGGGTTATCAATTTATCAAGAGCTCATCTTTGAGATCACTGGACAGTATGAAAGAGAGAGTCGAATTCTATTAGCAAGCACCGGAATTTACTGCGCCGGCTTATTCCTTCTGCATCTCTCATCGGCTACTTTAAAAGGCTTACGGATTTTTTATAAACGGAATGTGTATGCCCTGATAGAAGTCTTCGCGCTGGGATGCCTTGTGTTACTTGTCTATCTGCTCGAGATAAATATCCTCTTGCTGATGGCTGGACAATTTGCCCTACTTCTCCTTTCGATCTTTCTGGATTTTTATGTGCTTAGAAAATATGGAGCATCCTTAATAGCATGGCCAAAATTTAGCTTAGGACAGTTTGACACACTGTACCGTGCAGAGCCATGGAAGTATGCCTTAGATAGTTTTAAACTTTCTGTGATAGCTTTTTTTAGCCAAGGATCCGACAAAATAGTTATTGGACTATTCACTAAAGTCAAGTTCGTTGCAGTTTATACAGTTGTGGCTAAACCGTACCAGGTGCTTAAAAGCTTGATTGGTAGAGGCTATGTGGTGTTGCAGCCGTATTATATTAAACTACGCTCAGCAGGGGCGGGCAAGCTGCAAAAATTCGTAGCTGATGCCAGTCTGATCTCTTCAGCTGCTCTACTAGCTGGGGCCTTAGGAGGAATATTAGCATTTCCAATCATTTTGGAAACTTGGTTAGGGACGAGTGATTACGCTCAGTATTATTTATACGGGCAGCTCCTCATTGGAGCTATTGCCATACGCGGATTAGCTACTATTGCTTACCAAGCTTTATACATCATGGGGAAAACGGCACCTCTACTAAAGGCCGAACTGTTATTTGTTAGTCTTAATCTATTCATCAGTGTGGTGCTCATTCAGTTTATAGGTTTTGAAGCTGTAATCATAGGTACAGTGGCCCAGCTTACTTTAATGACGGCTTGGATGTTTTTCCAAATGAAGCACTTAGCATCGGGTGCGGATGAGCATAGAGAAGTGAAAGCTTCTACGAAAATAATATGGCGAATGTATATAACTAGTGTTTTATCAGTTGGATTAGTTGTGTACACATCAGAGCATGTTATCAATGGTCTTTCTGATGCAGAACGTGTAGTTTGTGCTTTAGGAACTTCATGTTTGGCCGGTACAATATTCGTAATTATCTTTTACCATAGAATCCTGACTTTGAAAGATCAATTGGTACATTATTATTAAAAGCTACCTCAATAGGGCCTAAAGAAATTATTATGTTAAAGAGATTATTTATCAATCTTACTGCTAGAAGTCGTTCCCGGCATTTAGTACGTTATCTGAGCAATACATGCATTGCATCAATACCGTCACTCCGCCTCAGGCACTGGTGGTACAGGAACATAATTGAAATTGGAGAAAATTCCAATATTATGCTCGGTTTGTCGTTGCGAGACCCGAGAAATATTTCGATCGGAAATAGATCCAACATAAACCCTGGTTGTTTAATTGACTCACGAGGTGGACGAGTCACGATTGGAAACGACGTAGACATTGGGCCAGAGGTTAATATTTGGACACTTCAGCATGATATGAACGATCCTGGCTTTCGGACAATCGGTAGTCCGGTAAGCATAGAAGATTTTGTTTGGATTGGTAATCGAGCAATTTTATTACCAGGTGTAGTTATTGGTAAGGGTGCAGTGGTGGCAGCAGGAGCGGTGGTGTCGCGTTCAGTTGAACCCTTTACTGTAGTTGGAGGAGTACCAGCAAAAAAAATCGGAAGACGTAACGAGGTACAAGAGCCTCGCTACTTCTATAGACCATACCTCCTATAATCTCACTGTTCCTATACTTAGGGGTGCAAATCGTGAAGAGAACTGTCATAACTTCAGTCTAATGCCGATCGAAGAGATGAAAAAGCTTCTTATGATGACCAATACTCTATGTTGAAATCTTCCTAACAAACATGTGCGCCCATATCTTTATATTGAACCACATACTCAAACGGACACTCGCAATTTTGCAAACTTACTCTCGAACATCATGATAAGTCCTTCACCAACGGAAGCTGCCAAATTCTATCAGCGGACAACCAAAATACACGGATGGTTCTCAGAGTATGCAGCCAACACAATTTATCTTATTGATGCTATACAAAAAGAAGAGAATATTGTTGGAAACATCTTTGAGATCGGAGTACATCATGGCAAAAGCTCGGTTTTCTTCGCTGGGCTCTTGCGAAGCCAAGAGATGCTGGCGGTATGCGATATCTTTGGATCTCAAGTTGACAACGTTAGCGCATCTGGGGATGGCGACGAAAGAATATTCAGCGACAACATTGTTAGATACTTAGATAAATCGAGGCTCCAGATTAATCGTAAACTTTCAGACACTCTCACGGAAAACGACATTCCTCGCCCCATTCGTCTATTTCATGTTGATGGTGGACACAATCGCAATGAGGCGTTGAGTGACTTGGAAATGGCTCATAGTAACTTGGCTAAAGGAGGAGTAATAATAGTTGATGATCCCTTCCGCGTTGAGTGGCCAGGTGTGACAGAAGCCATTATTGATTTTCTAAGAGGTGAGACTAAAATGCACGCATTTTTGTCGGGTCATAACAAAATATATATTGTTGAAGATAGCTATTATATTAAATACAAAAAGATGTTGAACGATGGAAATTTACTTGAGAAGTTTGGCTTAGGTTTTCCGTTCAGCTTAAAATCAGCAGCTTTCTGCAACAAGATTATGTATATTCAATATCTAAAATCTAGTCGCGATGGTGTACCAGGAATTAAGCAAGTCGGAAAGTTGGTCAAGCATTTTCCAATTCTCAAAAAGATTCGAAAGAATATAAGCAGCAAAAGATGATGAACATAGATGCGAATACTCTAAGCATAAATATGCTGTGGTCAATTATTAGTATAGGACTTAATATTATTCAGTTGTTGGCTTAACCGTTAAATCTAAACTTCGGTATTTCGTTGATGAATAAAAAGCAAAAGTTGAAGGTAGCTTGCCTTCCTGTCCAAAATTCTAATAATCCGTATCAATTTCTGTTTAAGCAAGGATTAACCAATACTGGATCATTAGAAGCTTTCGATGGGAAAGATGGCAAATTCTTTGCGTTTACCCGCACTGCCTTAGCTCTGCGACCTGACATTGTCCATGTTGATTGGATACATAGGTATACAGTAAGAAGGAATGCTGTTCTTACGCTTCTACAAGAGATTCTTTTTGTATTGGACATACTTATCTGTCAGTTTTTAGGACAACGTTTAGTTTGGACTCTTCACAATTTTGAACCACATGATATCCCTGCACGTCCTTTGGTGCGTCGGTGGTTCGCACACCGGTGTGATCTAATTAGAGTTTTTACGGAAGAAACTGTAGGTAAAATTGAGCAGGTTTGGGAATTAAATTCTGACCATGTGGTGGTGGTGCCTGAAGGCTCCTATCGATCTGTGTATCCTCCCATAGCCCCTCCTCTCACTAACCGTTTTGATAAAAATATAATAACTTTTTTTGGTCTTGTTAGGCCGTACAAAGGAGTACTGGAGCTGATTGAAGCATTTAAAGCCTGTAATTCTGATACCTGGAAGCTAAAGATTATTGGCGCTGCCTTCGATCGACCCTACGCTGCTAGAGTTGCTGATAGTATCCAGAACAATCCACTGATTAGCTTTAGTAACGCTTTTGTACCAGCAGAAAGCTTTCCCAAAATATTTGCAGAAACTCAGCTTGTGTGCCTACCCTACCTGAGCATAGATAACAGCGGCTCAATTATTTTAGCCATGGATTATGGTCAAGCAATTGTGGCGCCAGATATTGGGGCTATTAGCGCGCGATTGGCAGCACAACATGATCTCCTTTATACACCCGGAGACCTTAAACAGGCGCTGCATAAAGCCATGTCCACACCAGCTTCAACGCTTGCAAGCTACGGTGAGAAGAATAAGAAAGAAGTGGCCAAATTTCGCTGGACTGATTTTGGCTATGTGCTCGTAGATCATTTCGCACCTTGACGCAGGAGGCTGAGCGACCCCTACGTATAGCATTTGCTACAACTTGGTTTGATACGATTCATCAAGGGCCAGCTAAATTTGCACACCTCATTCTCGGACTCAATGATCGATCAGACACGGAACTCGAATTGTTTACTGAGGACATCACACTTGATAGGCCTTCAGTCACGCTGGTAAAGGTACAGCAGTCTAAATGGCTCAAACCATTAAATCTGCAACTGCGCCAGCGGGCATATGCAAATGCCATACGTCAAGCCCACCTCAAGCAGCCTTTCGATATAGTTATATATAATAATGCCGTCATTGCTCACACTACAAGCCTTAGATGGGATGTGCCAATTGTAGGAATGATTAACGATGATAATAACGCAACTGCCGTGGTAGATCTTTCAATGCAGAAGCTGAGCTTGAAGCATTTATATTATAGGTGGTATGAGAAGCAAGTATTCCATAATCTTGCATTAGTCATTACCAACTCCGCTTATTTGTCAAATCTGCTCGAGCAGCGCTATGGTAAGAACAAGCAAAAAGTTGTCCGACTGTATAAAAGCATTCAACTGCGACACATACAGCTACCCTCTCGTCCAAAGCTCGATTCAAAACAGGTGAGCATACTTTTTATCAAGCATGACTTTGAGCGTGGGGGGCTGACTGACCTTTTGGAGGCCGTTTCTCTACTGCCCCAGTACAACATTAGTATTACTGCAGCAGGCTTTTCGCGAGAAGCTTTTATGAAACTTTCTCCTGCACGATCGCCTGATAGCTACACCAAACTCAAATGCGTAGGTGTACTATCGCAAGAGGAGGTGTTCAGAGCGATGCAGCAGCACGATATATTCTGTGTGCCTTCTCACAAAGAAGCCTTAGGTGTAGCGAATATTGAGGCTCTACACGAAGGTATACCCGTAGTCTCCACTGAGGTGGGCGGTATCCCAGAAGTATTGGATAATGGGCGCAATGGCTGGCTCTGCAGAGCTAATGACCCCTCGCATCTCAGTGAAGCTATAAAATCATGTATAGAGCAAAACGATCTCCGAGAAAAGAAACGAAAATCCGGATTTCAATTTGTATCTAAAAATTTTCATTCGACAAACATGCTGAATAGTTTACGCAAAATCCTCGCTGAATGCGTGAGCACGTAGCCACACTACCTCAAGCACGAGCTTCACAGCAACCTCTTAGCTTAGTACTACTTTGTCTGCTAATTGGATTTGTAGTGACACAAGTTGGAGATTTAGGGGCATTCCGATATGTGCCCTTGTTTGCAGCAGTTGGGTTATTTTTCTTGCTAGGTAAAACTGTTCATCTTACGCAAAGTCTTATCTATTGGACATGCTTCGCGTTCATTCTTGCCGGAGCTATAGTTTCAGCTGCTGTAAATCTTAGCCTGAGCGCTGGATACTATGTTATCTCAATGCTAGCCACCTCGGTGCTTTATGCAAGCTTTACATCAGGAATGCGATACCGTCACTTACTGATGTTCACCATCTTCGGGATCGGCACGCTATGCCTCCCGATCTATGATGGCGCCAAGCTAGTGTCAATTTATGGCAACAGCAACTCTATGGCAACTGTAACATTCTGTATGTGTTATTTTGTGGCTTTAGTGTTCTATAGAAATTGGATACTTAAGCTGGGGCTGTTAGCATTCTTGGGGTTACTGATCTATCTAACTCAAAGTCGAACTCACTTAGGTTGCTGGGGATTATTCCTACTCTTCTACGTAATCCAACGGATATTTAGATTTACGCTTAATCGCTTAATTCTCGGAGTAATGCTTGTAATCAGTATTTTTTATGTATCTTTGGTGACTAATGACGAATTCGACTTGCTGACTCTAATTGAGGCCAATAGCTACGAAAGCAAAGGATTTAAAGGAGTTAATGGTCGAGATGATTTGTTTGCGATCAGTACGGATCTAGCAAGGGAGAAACCTCTTGGCTACGGATTTGGCAACTCCGGAATCCCCATCGAAGAGAGATATGGGGAAGCCCTTTCACCTCACAATGCCTACCTCAAGACTTGGGTAGAGGGAGGGTATCTTTCACTTTTTGGCTTTATATTGCTCACACTAGCCATACTTTATACATCTAACTCACCCCTCGTAGTCGCTTATTGTGGAGCGCTGGTATTGCGATCGCTGTTTGAATCCGCCACTCCCTTTACGCTGAGCTTGATATCTGCAATGCTTATTTTACCCTACCTCTTCAACGAGCACCACATGTATTCGGAAATGGAGAGGAATTGAAAGAGTTTATTAAGCGCTATCGCCAGGGTGCGTTGACGGCGGATTCAGCGACTGAGATACTTCGCAATAAGGTGTTTCAGTGGCTCCCCATCACTAGAAACTTTGTTTATCCATTTTACACACTCACAGATGACCCACTCTTTATCCTCGGCAACCAAAAGTCAGGTACCTCAGCCATAGCATCACTTCTTGGAGAAGCAACACAGAAGTCGACTACAGTTGATATCGGCGGTTGGCGAAGTCGAACCTATGAACTTATTCGTGATGGCCAGCTTACGCTAAAACAAGCTATTAGGTATTCAGCAAAAGTGGAATTTAGTCGACCAATTATTAAGGAGCCAAATCTGACGTTTCTATACCACGAACTGGTCGAAGTTTTTCCGCACGCCAAGTTTGTGCTAGTCGTGCGGAATCCCTTATCAAACATCAGGTCCTTACTTAATCGTCTCAACGTTCCTGGCGACCTTACCACCCTCAATTGTAGGGAATACCCAGAAATTCATGAACTCTGGGAATATATCCTCTTCCATCAACTCGATCATGGGCAGGCGCAAGGAGATTATATCGGGAGACAGATCGCACGCTGGAACGATGCGGCTCAACTAGCTGATCGTTGTGGGGGTGAAGTTCCAACTATCACGTATGAGGAGTTTAAAGCCAACAAGCTCAATACAATTTATAGCTTAGCCAAGGATCTTAATCTCCCTGTTCTCTCAGACATCACAAGCAAAGTTGACATCCAGTATCAAGTGAAAGGCAAACCTACTAATCTACCGGAATTCTTCGGCAGCAACTATTCCCGAATACTTACGGAGACGGCTAGCCTAAGGGCATGTCTTAAATATGACTAGCCTAAACACTTCTAAAACCTCGATAGTGCTTATCAGCATCTTTAGAGAAAGTGAAATAGGGGGCGTCAGCGTACATTCATCCAACTTGCGTGATCGCCTGGCAGAAGCAGGCCATAATGTTATTGCTCTCGATCTCCACAGCTATGCGAAGCGCGGAGCAACTGGCTGGTTCGACCTGCTACGCAAACTCATTTCGCTCAGGAAGCAAGACTACCAGCTGTATCACTTCCATGCATCCAATCGAGCCATACCCTTCCATGCCGCAGCTCCTTTGCTTAAAGCATTGGGCGCTAAACTTGTTTTGAGTATACATAGTGGTTCAGGTTATGACCAATATGTACAACATCATAGAGGTACCCGGGCGCTCTCGTACCTTAATTTTCGATTTCTCAGTAGGCTGATATTTATGAACGAGAAGGAGTGTGACGCTGCGAAAGCCCGCTTCCCACAACTCTCCCGGCGCATTGTTAAGATCAATCCATTCATTGCACCGCAGGCCTCCGCTCTACCTACCACGGGTCGCAGTGAGCAAAGACCCTTTCTAATAGTGGCAATCGGTACCTACGGCCAACGATATAATCTGTTGTCCGCTGTAAATGCAGCATTCAAACTGAGACAAGAGGGTTTATCGCTGCGATTGAAGCTGATCATTAGTTCACATAATCCAGAAGCTGAGTACAAGCAAACACTCTTGGATACTATTAGTGCTGTAGGTGGGGAGGTCGATATAGAAGTCGTTGAAGACTCTGATGATGTTTTGAGTCATCTAGCTGGAGCAAATCTCTCGATCCGGCCAAGCTTTGGCGATTCATACGGCCTATGCGTGGCGGAAAGTCTTTTAGTAGGAACACCAGCGATTGCTACATCTGTTTGTAAAAGGTGCGCTGCAGCTGAGACCTATCCACCTGGAGATGATGTAAAACTTATGAGCCTGATCCGGGAGCATTATCACCGGCCGCCCAGGCCGCGAAAAAACCTTCTTGCTCCAGATGAAGATTCATTCAAAAGTTATGTGAGGATGTATCGTGAGATAGCGACACCAATTTCCACCCCCATTAGCACATGAAGCTGCTAACCAAGGTTGCAGGAGTCAAACAAGTCGTGGATCATATGGGCCTCAAGTATGTCGGGTATCGCACGCTGCACGCTCTGCGAACACGGATGGGCTACCTGACGCGTCGGCATCCAATAAGCCCTAGCCTCAGCCCTGGAATTTCGCGTCAAGCATTTATTGAGAATCTACCGCCATACTTTTTTAACACTAGTGACCGACCTGACAAAAAACCTTCACAATCGCTTCGTCAACAGGCAAAAGACTTAGTAGAAGGTCGGCTTACCTATTTTAGTCATCACGTACTGAAGTTCGAGACAGGGAAGTCTTGGCTGAAGCACCCTATCACCAATCAGACCTATCCGCTGTGTCATTGGTCTGAAATTGCAGATTTAGATCCTAACCAAGGAGATATCAAATACATTTGGGAGCCATCCCGCTTTAGCTTTCTCTACCTGCTTTGGCGCGACGACTTCCACAATGACGTTGATCATGCAGAGTTAATATTCAGCCTGATCGAAGACTGGATAGATAACAATCCAATCAATGCTGGTCCCAACTATAAGTGCTCGCAAGAAATTTCTCTCCGAGTACTAAATTGGACATGGGCTATCTATTACTATCACACGAATGCAGCTTTAACTGAAATTCGGTGGCAAAAGATTCAACAGGTCGTCTACTGGTCATTGCATCATGTATATCATCACATAAATTTTTCACGCATTGCGGTAAGAAATAATCATGCTATTGCTGAAGCACTTTTCGTGTGGGCGGGCAGTCTTCTTTTTCCTTGGCTGCCCCATGTAGAGGCTTGGGGAGCAAAAGGACTCAAATGGCTAGAACAGGAGCTTGCATACCAGGTATATTCCGACGGCACTTACATCCAGCATAGCCATAATTACCAGCGGGTACTCGTGCAACTGTTGACGTACACGCTGCGCTTGGCGGACCTCAACAATGTCCCGCTACAGCCATCTACAGTTGACAGGGCGTCTAGCACCTTACGCTATCTCTTAACGGTAATGCAGGCAGATGGTCGTCTGCCAAATTATGGTGCGAATGACGGAGCACTATTCTTTCCGCTAGCCGAGCAGGAATATCGCGATTTTCGGCCCCAATTAGATGCCTTACATGTGGCGCTAACGGGCTTGGCTTTAGAAAACTATTCTTACGAAGAAGCAAAATGGTTTGGCAAGCCGAAAGCCGCGCTTGTAGACTCTAAAGTGGCTGCCCACCCTCAGCCAGCGGCATTTGCCAAGGGTGGCATTTACACTCAGCGGATCGGCGACATCTTCGTGTTCATCAAGGCACAAGCCTACGCGGATAGGCCTAGCCAAGCAGACAATCTACATCTTGACCTCTGGTGTGGAGCAGATAACGTCCTACGCGATCAAGGTTCTTACCTATACAATACTGATCCCCAGCTACAGAAGTACTTCTTCGGTAGTGGTAGCCACAATACAGTTATGCTCGGGGCTGAGGACTCTATGTACAAAGCAAGTCGATTTATCTTCTATAACTGGACGCGAAAAGCAGATGGGGAATGGCTAAGCCCAACAGAATGGAAAGGATTTGCAAAAGGCTTCGCTCATGTTGATGATAAGATTGTGCATCATAGACACCTGCAGGTTGATGTGGATCGCAAGCTCATAACCATACATGATCGGGTGGAGTACAAACCGCAACAAATGCCACTCCGTCAACTGTGGCATCCGCATCCCAACTGGCTGACAAAGCTGAAGTTTAACAGCGTGACGAGCAGTGGTGTCCAACTCAAACCAATCACTGAACAATGCTGGTATAGCTCATCGTATGGCGAAAAATCGCGCGCTACGGCAGTAATCTTCGAAAGCTTAGAAAGCGAAATCTCGACCCAAATTTCTTGGGCGTGAACATCTTGCTGCTGCATCAGTATTTTTTAGAACTCGATGACAGTGGTGGTTCACGATTTAATGAGATGGTGAAGGTTTGGGCCGAAGAGGGACACACTATCGAAGTACTAGCTGGGATGGTACACTATGGAACAGGTCAGAAATTAGAGGCTTACAAAGGAAAATTCTATTTACGCAGGGAGCAACCAGGTGCAACAGTTCACCGTTGCCACGTTAGTCAATCCTACAACACAAATTTTTTAGGAAGGCTATGGGCTTATCTTTCGTTCGTAGTATCTACTATATTTGTTGGATTTACAAAATTAGATAATAGACCTGATGTTATTGTGGTAACCTCGCCGCCGCTGTTTGTCGGAATTTCTGCAGTACTATTTCATTGGTTTTGGCGGAAGCCGTATGTATTTGAAGTTCGAGATCTATGGCCGGAAAGTGCTATAGATACTGGAGTGCTAAGAAATAAAACTACAATAAAAGCGGCTTATTGGTTTGAGTCGTTTGTGTACAAACATGCAGGTCTGATCAACGTCCTCACACCAGCTTTCCGAACGAAGCTTATTGAGGAGAAGGGTGTACCTCCCGCTAAAGTCACTATGATACCTAATGCAGCGGACTTTAAGCTAAGCGATAAAATTATTGCTGAGAGTGATAGGCATAGGATGCGTAAATCTCTTGGTTGGACAGACAAAGTTGTAGTCACATATGTGGGAGCTCACGGAGTAGCAAATCACCTTGAGCAGCTACTAGAAACTGCCGCACTTCTTAAGCACGTTCCACAAGTCCAATTCGTGTTGATCGGATCTGGCATGCGAAAAGAGGCCTTAGTATCTCAAGCTGAAGCTTTAGATTTACCAAATGTTAGCTTTATCGATCCAGTTCCAAAACATAAAGTATTCGAGTACATCTATGCAAGTGACTTCGGCGCATCTGTGCTGAAGCGGGTTGACACCTTCAAAACCATATACTCGAATAAAACTTTTGACTACATGGCCTGCAAGCGGCCTATACTGCTGGCTATTGATGGGGTGAGTAGAGAGTTAATTGAAGCAGCAGGCTGTGGTACATTTATAGAACCAGAAAGGCCTAAAGCCTTTGCCAGCACAATACAAGATTACCTTTCGAGCTCATCTGAACGGCGAGTTCAAGAAGGCGAAGCAGGATATGCATACGCGAAGCGCCATTTTGATCGGTCGGTCTTAGCTAAAAAATATTTGGAGCACATATTTAATATAGCAGAGCGCTATTAGAAGAGACCGTTCTACCTCTTTAGGATTACCGAAAGAGAGGTAAACCTATTCTTTATTGCACCTAATGAGCAAGGGTAGTGAACATTTGTGCTGCTATGGGGCTATAGTGGTTACAAATTCACCACCATGTCCCAACGCATTCTCCATTCTGTTCTCGCTAGTGCATCATGCGCCTGCTGCCTCTTCATTTGCACGCTGGCCGTTGCACAAAATTCAACCAACATCCTAGATTTCCAGCAGCTGGGAGTTAATAATCAGGTCCAAATTACTCAAGCATCAACGCTGTCGAGCATCATGGGCAGTCAAGCAGGATCTAATAGCCTCGTCTCCATACAACAGTCCGGCAGCAATAGCGAAATTGATTTAGTGCAGAACACCGTTGGAGCCCAAGCGACAATCGTGCAAAGCGTAGGTCAATCACAATTTCTGGTGAATCAGGGTGGGCAAGGCCACAACCTGCTGGTGGAGGACAACGCTGGAAATTCAGCGAGTACTGTCAGGCAAGTTGGGCTCAACAACGACCTTCAACTCATCAACAATGCTCCAGATGCTAATATTGAACTCGTCCAAGAAGGAAGAGGCAATATCCTAAGTGTACAGAATCAAGGAACAGCCACTACAGTAGCCTTATCTCAAGGAGGCATCAACAACAGCATGACCATTCTACTTCAATGATAGGAGACTCGAAAGTCTGCAACTTCTAGGATGAACATACTGCTTACCTCAGCAGGTAGACGTGTGTCGCTTCTCCGTAGCCTTCAGCAGGATCTTCGGGCAACGATAAGCTCCCAGGCAAAGGTGTACTGTACCGATCTGCAGCCGCATCTTTCTGCTGCTTGTCACCTATCTGATGGTGCATTTGCTGTAGGCCGATTTCAAGACGCAGCCTATATGCCGGAGCTATTAAAATTGTGTAAGTCTCTGGACGTACGACTAGTTATTCCAACGCTAGATCCTGAACTCGAGCTGTACGCTAAGTGGAAAGTTAAATTCGAAGCGGAGGGAATTGCCCTCATCGTTAGCTCGGAGAAATTCGTCAGCTTTTGTAATGACAAACGTTACACTAATCAGCTTTTCAAAAATAGCAGTATAGCTACGGCTCCTGAAGTAGATCCGCACAATCCTACGTTCCCGCTCTTCGTCCGTCCCATATATGGAAGCTCTGGAAAAGATATTCATCTCATAACATCTGCCGCTGATTTCCCCAATCATCTCAAGAACGCCAGTAACTACATCTATAATGTCTTCTTAAATCCTAAAACTCACTCGGAGTTCACTATAGACCTGTATTATAACCGGAACCATGAACTCCGCTGTGTAGTTCCGCGTAAGCGTTTAGTTGTGCGCGGCGGAGAGGTGAGTAAAGGAGTAACGCAAAAGCACCCACTCCACGATTATGTCTGGGAGCGGCTCTCGCATTGGGAAGGAGCAGTGGGGTGTATAACAATGCAGGTATTTGTTTCTGATGAAGATCAGCGGGTCTTAGGTATTGAAGTCAATCCAAGATTTGGAGGTGGATTTCCCTTAAGCTATCGAGCAGGTGCAAAATATACGCAGTGGTTGATTGAGGAGCATATGCTAAATAGTGAAATTCCTAAATTTACTGACTGGGAGGACCAACTAACTATGGTCCGCTACGACTCTGAATTATTTCTATCTGATGTGGCCACGGGAGCGTAGCGTGGTGGTCTTTGATCTCGATGATACCTTATATGCAGAAGAAGATTATCTTCTTAGCGCATACCGCACCATTGCCGACGACCTAGTAGCTGAAGGTCATCACGATCTTTATGAAGTGATGTGTGCTTATTACCGAGAAGGGCTGTCCACATTTGATCTCCTTCGAGAGAAGCATGAAATAGGCTGGGACATTCCGCAACTGCTCGAGCGATACCGCTACCACAGCCCACGAATTGAATTGGCAGAAGGAGTTGAAGCAACGATTGACTACTGCAAAATTAAATGCGCTGGGCTGGCCATTCTGACTGACGGTCGGTCACAAACTCAACGAAATAAGCTTAGCAGTTTAGGAATACTCGATAAGTTTGATCTAATAGTTATATCTGAAGAGGTCGGCAAAGAAAAACCAAACACGCTTGGCTTCGAGTTAATCATGAAAGAATTACGAGCAACAACATATTACTACATCGGCGATAATTACGCCAAGGACTTCATAGCACCTAATCAACTGGGATGGATAACCATCGGCCTCAAAGACGCTGGCAGAAACATCCACCCTCAGCAGGTAAATCCATGTAGCACTGCAAACCCACAGCATCAAGTTCAAAATTTTCGAGATTTACTGTCACTGAATGTCTAGCAGTGCCGCTTTAGCGTGAAATGTGCAGATACATAAGCAGCGCTTCGCTATCTGGCAAGCTAATATTTGATTCCTGATTAATTACAGCGATAGTTTTTTATTACGATTATATGCAACCTTACGAGCCACTATTCAACTCAATTGCCAAATATCAGCTTTATGGTAGCCTTCTCTTTTCATTGATATGACTGTCTACCTGGCATGTCTCTTATCCTCTGGGCCGACGTGATGTCGATTTTCTTCACAATTCACTTCTTTCATGAATCATCATCTGCGTAAAGTCGGTTTAAAGTTGCTTAAGGTATTTGGCGACCAAGACATCAAAATAACACACCACTGGACCAAGGACCGTATGACAGTAAATTTATATCGGCACAGGGGCTACTGGTATAAAGGGGTAAATCGCGAACCGCAAACGATGCGAGACCTCCTCAAGATCGTAAAGCCGGGTAGCACCTGCTTCGAAATTGGTGGTCATATTGGCTATGTTAGCTTAATTTTACGCCAGGCGGTCGGCGAGGAGGGGAGCGTGTACGTATTTGAACCGGGCTCAAATAATTACAACTATCTTGAAGCCAATACCCGACCCTATCCCAATATCAAAATCATTAATCTTGCGATTAGTGATCATTCAGGAGAAGTAGACTTCTTCACAGAGGATATTACTGGTCAAAATAATTCTCTCAAACCGGATTATAGTCAATTCAGACA
The DNA here is from genome assembly GCA_965213735.1 of Saprospiraceae bacterium. Lineage (GTDB taxonomy): Bacteria > Bacteroidota > Bacteroidia > Chitinophagales > Saprospiraceae > CALDTK01. The sequence goes on along the minus strand of CBDCAB010000006.1, from coordinate 718,340 downwards.
CAACCAAGAATTACAAGGCGCAGAAGCAGTCTATACTAAATCTGTAGTTCAAGCAATAACTCTCGACGCATACATTGAAAAGCAGGGAGTTGTGCCGGACTCTATCAAAATTGACATTGAAGGAGCCGAATTATTAGCTCTACGCGGAGCCGTTGAGACGTTACGCTCACATCGGCCTGTAATAATGATTGAGATTACTGAAGATAATGCACAAGTTACAAAGCTGTTCCGAGAACATAATTACCGCTTGTTTAACCCAGGAGGTCAGGAGTGTATAAACGAAGTACCTGTCCATGGTAATACCTTCTGCATTCCCGCTGAGCAGGGAAACATTTTGATTTCCTAGACTAGTCTTTAAAACTAATGATCCCACTGTCCATTCCTCATCTTGCTGGTAATGAGTGGACCTATGTCAAGGATTGCCTCGACACCGGTTGGGTAAGTTCTGCTGGAGCTTACGTGACGCAATTCGAGCAACTCGTCGCGAAGGATTCAGGCAACCAATATGGCGTGGCTTGTATGAACGGGACAAGTGGCCTTCACTTATCTATGCGGCTGCTCGGTGTTCGGAGCGGCGACCTAGTCATCATTCCAAACATAACCTTTATTGCCAGTGCCAATGCGGTGGCTTACCTCGGAGCCAATCCCTTGCTCGTAGACGTAGACCGCCACACCTGGCAACTAGATGCAGTGCAGCTCGAGCGCTTACTCCGTGATGAGTGTGAGCGTGATCACGATGGCGTTCTCCGCTTCCGCAAAACACAGCATCGAGTAGCTGCCATCATGCTCGTGCATGTACTAGGAAATCTTGGTGACCTCAATGCAATATTAGAGTTATGTGAAGAGTACTCACTGCCCGTAATTGAAGATACTACGGAGGCTCAAGGCGCAAGCTGGGATGGAAAACCCGCTGGCTCTTTCAGCAGACTAGGCGTATTCAGTTACAACGGCAATAAAATCATTACTACTGGCGGAGGTGGCATGATAGTAACCAATGACCAAGGCCTAGCGCAAAGAGCAAAGCACCTCAGTACCCAAGCCAAACCTGATCCAAATGAATACTTCCACGATGAGATAGGCTATAATTACCGACTAGTCAACGTGCTTGCAGCCATAGGCGTGGCACAGATGGAACAGCTCCCTCAAATACTCGAACGTAAACGTCACATCGATGCCTATTACCGCCGCGAGTTAGCAGGAGTAGGCGACATTTGGTTTCAGAGGGTTTTGGCGAAAGCTGAACCAAACTGCTGGTTATTCACCTTCGGAACACGCTACATGCGTCAACTTCTCGCTTACCTCAACAGTCATGGGGTCCAAAGTCGACCATTTTGGGTGCCGATGAACCAGCTCCCCATGTTTCAAGATGCCCCCTACATCACCATTGATGATAACTCGAGCCTCGTCTTCGACACTTGTATATCTATTCCCAGTAGCTCCGGAATAACAGATGATGATCTTGCTACGGTTGTTAAAACTATTAAAGCTTTTTACAACACCATAGGATAATCCATAGCTACGATTTAACAGCTATATTGACTGCAAGCATGACTTCTCATCTGAATGCAAATTACCTCTAGAAAGAGATATCCTTAAATGCATAGCTAGCAGGCCAAGCTGTACGTGACAGAGATACTCAACTTTGCGCGATAACGATGCTAGCTCCTCTCTCATCCTCGACTACGACCACAACGCCTCCCTTTGCTCAATATTGATCATTTTGTAGAAGAGCACATTACCAAACGTGCTGAAAGTTTGTTTGCCAAGGACCTGGCAGCTAACGATCACCTCTTGCGTGAAAGAATTAGAGGCAAACGCGTCCTTGTGATCGGCGGAGCAGGAACGATTGGCTCCAGCTTTATTCGGGCTCTGTTAAAGTACCATCCAGCTGGTTTGGTTGTAGTAGATACCAATGAAAACGGACTTACTGAGCTCACCCGCGACCTTCGCTCGCGCGCCAAGATGGAGGTGCCGAGCGAATACCGAACCTATCCCATCAGCTATGCAAGTGAGGTTTTCCATAAGCTACTGGCTAATGATCCTCGCTTTGATATTGTGGCCAACTTTGCCGCTCATAAGCATGTGCGCAGCGAAAAAGATCATTATTCTATTGAAGCTATGATCCGCAATAATGTCATCGATGCCAAACACCTGCTCGATACGCTGCTTGCATTAAAACCTGATCGCTTTTTTTGTGTGAGCACGGATAAAGCGGCAAATCCAGTCAACGTTATGGGCGCGAGCAAAAAGCTGATGGAAGAGGCTATTTTAGCCTATTCAGAAGATATGCATATTACCACTGCCCGGTTTGCAAACGTGGCTTTTAGTAATGGAAGTTTATTGTTCGGCTTCAACGAACGACTGATGCGCCGCCAACCGCTTAGCAGTCCTAGTGATGTGAAACGTTACTTCGTTTCGCCTGATGAAAGTGGTCAGCTTTGTCTTCTTGCCTGCATCTGCGGCCAATCTGGGGACATCTTCTTCCCAAAGTTGGGCCAGGAACAGATGATGACTTTCTCTACCATCGCAGATGCATACCTGGGCGCTCATGATCTCACTCCCCAGCAGTATCCAACCGAACAAGCTGCACGTGAAGCCGCCGCAGAGTGGACGCCAGGTAAGCCTTATCCTGTCTACTACTTCAGCTCAGATACCAGCGGAGAGAAAGATTTTGAGGAATTCTATACTGAGGCAGAAACACTCGACCTAACGAGTTTCGCACAGCTAGGAGTTATTAAAGATGCCTTTCGTCCCAGCCTCAGTGATATCGAACGCACCATCGCCAAATTACTTCAGGTTTTTGCGAAAGCAGAAACCACCAAAGCTGATGTTGTAGAGGCTATGGCAGAACTAATTCCAGGCTTCGATCATATCGAAACTGGAAAATCACTCGATCAAAAAATGTAGGTATCTATCTCCTAATTAAAAGATGTGCAGATTTTGCAGCTGCAGTTGTTGGCTTGCTCATTCTCAGCCCAGTATTCCTCCCAATCATGCTGGGGCTTGCCCTCACTGGAGAGGGAGAGGTCTTCTATAAGCAGGCTCGACTAGGATATCATCGCGAACTCTTCAACATCTTTAAATTTTCGACGATGCTGAAAAATTCGCCCAATATCGGTACTGGTGACATCACGCTCCGAAATGATCCACGGGTCACCCCGATGGGGCATTTTCTGCGCAGAACCAAATTGAATGAACTGCCACAAATCATAAATGTAATTTTGGGTGATATAAGCTTAGTTGGCCCTCGCCCACTCATGCCCGTCAGCTTTGCGATGTACAGTGCCGAGGCGCAAGAAGTAATCTACCAAAGCCGCCCAGGTATAACTGGCATCGGAAGCCTGGTTTATCGTGATGAAGAGGCTTTAGTATCGGCAGCAACCGAGCTAGGTATACCGCCACGAGAATACTATCAACGAGCTATCTATCCATATAAAGGTCAACTCGAAATCTGGTATCGAAACAATCGAGGGCTAGTGACAGATACGAAAATCCTAATCGGCACAGCTCTTTCGCTGGTAGATTCGAAAACAGACTGGGCGCAGAAGCTATTTACTGATCTGCCGCCCCGGCCCGCTATTTTGGACGCCGAAGTATACTTAAGCTCCCAAACAGCGTTTAAGTAGAAGACCTCTTGCCGTGACTCCATCACACCTGGTACATCTATACAACCGCATTGGCTTCGGCCTCTCGCCGCGCGTTTACCGTAAGGTCAAAGGTCGTAAGAGAGCAGAGGCGGTAGCAAGCTTGCTGGCTCCTACAGCTGAACGTGAGTCGCTGCTCAAGATGCCTGTCCCCGCCGAAATTGCTAAGCAAGAGATGTATGCCCTACGTGCAGACTGGATGAGGCGCATGGCCAACCCAACATCTGATGCTGTGCTCGAACGGATGTCTATGTTCTGGCACGATCACTTTGCTTGCTTACCCATTCGAGCTAATATAGCACTCGATTATCTCAACTTAATTAGAATCAATGCCCTAGGCAACTTTAGAACCCTTTTATTAGGTATGGCGACAGATACAGCCTTAATGCGCTACCTCAATGCCAATTCTATACGTAAAGATTACCCAAATGAAAATTTTGCTCGTGAAATCTTAGAGCTGTTTACCGTTGGCATTGAACATTATACAGAAGCAGATGTAAAAGGCCTTGCTCGATCATTTGCAGGCTGGGGCCTGGACGCAGAGGAAAACTTCTTCTTGCGTCGAGGTCAGATAGATACTGGAGATAAAACCATTTTTGGAATTACCCGTAACTTCTCAGGTTTAGAAGCATTAAATTTAATTGTCGACGACGAACGCACTGCACGCTTTCTCACCAGAAAGCTGTGGAGTTACCTGACTGATCATCTGCCAACACCTGCCATTGTTGAGCGCCACTCAAAAGTTTTATTTGCTAGTAATTACGAGATTATACCTTGGCTCAAAAGTATTCTGCTAGATGATGATTTTTATCATCCCGATCTAGTGGGAAGGAAAGTCAAGAGTCCAACGGATTTGCTGGTGATGTGGGCCAGACAACTCGAAGCTCCGCTACCTACTAACACCGACCGCTTTGTCAACTTTGCAAGATTTAATGGAGAATTACTTCTAGCTCCGCCAAGTGTCGCGGGTTGGCCGGGCGGCAAAGCATGGATATCCTCCGCTACCCTACCCTTTCGCCAGCTCATGCCTCCCATCACTGGTACCACGAAGCTCTTGATGAAAGGTCCAAATGAAAGTTTTGAAGGTTTGCAAGGATTTGCCGCAGCATCCGTAGATAAAATGCGGGGCGACAAAGACTTGTCGATTTGCTTGCTCGGCCATCCTAATCTCACCCCTGATCCCTTAGCCTTAGCATCCCACAGCCGCTACCAATATGCCTAGATCCTCAAGACGTGCCTTTCTGCGCCATGCTGGTATAGTCGCAGCTGCTACTCCACTGCTGCCGAGTTGGCTCGCTAGTGCGGCCAATCGTATTTCGCCCATCGCCGGTCGTCGCAAACTCGTTATTCTGCAACTTTCAGGTGGCAATGATGGCCTCAACCTCATCGCCCCAATCGATGATCCCTATTACCGCGAGCTACGACCCCAGTTGGCGCTCGACAAATTGGCTGCTCCGCGCATAGCTCCCGGATTGGCCTGGCATCCAGCAGCTGCCCCGCTTGCACAACTCCTCGATGCTGGTCATTTGCATGTGGTTCAAGGCGTGGGCTACCCCAATCCTCACCGCTCCCACTTCCGCAGCCTCAATGTTTGGGAGAGTGCAAGTCTCGAACTAGCCGGTCAATCATCAGGTTGGCTAGGCCGCTACCTCGACAACGAGTGTGCCGGCGCCGCCCCCTACAAAGCGCTTACATTAAATCTCGAGGTTCCTTTGGCCCTTCGCAGCGAGCAATCATCCGCTTATGCCTATGGCAAGCTCGCTCGCACAGCACAATACCTCGAGCCGCTCGATAGCGCAGCAGCTCAGGCTGTAGCGCTTCCTCCCGATGATTATATTTCTAAAGTTTTAACCGACACCCGCGCAAGCACTGCTTACCTGCTGCAGCAACACCATAAATCAAAGACTTCAGTCAGCTTTCCACAATCGGGCTTAGGCAACCAATTAAAAAACATTGCCGGACTTATGCTGGCAGGCACCCAAACCGATATCTACTACGCAAGTATGGGCGGCTTCGATACGCACGCTGGTCAACTGGGGCGTCACGCCAACTTAATCGAAGAGTATAGTCAAGGTATAAGTGCGTTCGTTCGACAGCTGCAAGAGGCCAAGCTTTTTGATGATACGCTTATCCTTACTTTTAGTGAATTTGGCAGAAGAATCGAAGAAAATAAAAGTGGCGGGACCGACCACGGCAAAGCTAACTTAGCGTGGCTTATTGGCGGAAAGGTTCAACCCGCAACAGTAGCCTCACTGCGACCTAATATCGCTGCTGATAATGATGGAGATTTAGATATGACAATCGACTTTAGATCCATTTATGCCACGATTCTTCGGCGATGGCTTGACACCGATCCCCAACCTCTAGTGGGCGCCTTCCCCTTACTCGAATTCATCTAGGTTCGCGCCTAGAATTTCGACCCCATGCCCAAAATACTCTCCGTCGTCGGCGCACGCCCCAACTTCATGAAAGTCGCTCCGCTGCACCGGGCTTTCGTCAACTCCCAACGCATCGACAGCCGTATCGTCCACACCGGCCAGCATTACGACGAGCGCATGAGCGACGTGTTCTTCAACCAACTCGGCCTTCCCAAACCACACCATTACCTCGGCATCGGAGGCGGCTCACACACCTACCAAAAGGCCAACGTCATGCTCAAATTCGAGGAGGTGCTCGCAGAGGAAAAGCCCGACCTCGTCCTCGTCGTCGGCGATGTCAATGCCACCACTGCATGTACCCTCGTCGCCGTCAAACAAGGCATTCCCGTGGCGCATGTCGAAGCTGGGCTGCGGTCGGGCGATCGCTCAATGCCCGAAGAAGTCAATCGAGTCGTCACCGACGCCATCTGCCAGTACCACTTCATCACCGAACACAGTGGTCTCGTCAACCTAGCCCGCGAAAATGCTACCAGCAAAGGCATACACTTCGTCGGCAACGTTATGATCGATAGCCTCATCCACTTCCGCCAACGCGCTAAGTCGGTCACCATACTCGATACCTTACAGCTTTCGCCAAAACAGTACATGCTCACTACCATGCACCGTCCGGCTAATGTCGACGATGCAGCAGGACTAGAAAGTATCCTCGAAATATTCGAAGCATCGGCTCAGCGCTTGCCAATCGTATTCCCGATGCACCCACGCACGGCGAATAGCTTTAAACAACACAAGCTCACTGCGCGACTCGAGGCGATTAGCAACCTGCACATCCTGCCACCCCAAGGCTACTTAGAGTTCCTGCACCTTATGGATAATGCTCGACTCATTATTACCGATTCGGGCGGTATTCAGGAAGAAACGACCTACCTCCAGGTGCCGTGCCTCACCTTTCGCGACACTACCGAGCGCCCTATCACTACCGAACTCGGCACCAATACGCTCATGGCCGACCTCGATCCTACCAAAGTCATCAACGCACTCGATGAGATACTTGCTGGGCGCGCAAAACGTGGAATCATCCCACCGCTTTGGGATGGACATGCAAGCGAGCGAATCACCGAAATTCTCCTCGCCGAATTCAGCAACTAAATAATGCCTACACCTCCCTACCAGGAGTCTCACCTCAGGTCGATTCTCAAGGGGCTCACCTGGCGCATCATCGCCACCGGCACACTCGTCGCCGCGGCATGGTGGTACACCGGCGATCCAACCCTCGCTTTTTCTTTTGGAGCAGTCGAATTTGTCGGCAAACTCATTCTCTACTACCTCCACGAGCGCGCGTGGCAACTCGTGCCGAGAGGTACTGTTCGCAAAGTCATCAAGCCCAACGCAAAGCCCGATCCCCTGCGTTCTCCTAAAAATTTTGAAGAGTGAGTACCGATAATATCCATCCCATCTTCGATGAACTCGTGCAGCGACAGCAGCGCGAAAAGCGCTCGCAACATCGCGGACTCGTAGTTTGGCTCACAGGCCTCAGCGGATCTGGGAAAAGCACCATTGCCGCAGCCGCCGAGCGCCGACTTTTCGACAAAGGCTACCAAGTTCGTGTGCTCGATGGCGACAACGTCCGCAGCGGCCTCAACTCCGATCTCGAGTTCTCACTCGCCGACCGCACAGAGAGCAACCGTCGCGTCGCTGAACTCGCCAAGCTCTTCGTTCAAACCGGATTTGTCACCTTGTGCAGCTTCGTGAGTCCTACTAAAGCGATGCGTGACACGGCCCGAGAAATTATAGGCGACGAGGATTTAGTCATAGTATACGTTGCCGCAGATTTAGCGACCTGTGAACAGCGCGACGTTAAAGGGCTTTACGCCAAAGCACGCTCCGGCGACCTCAAAGGCTTTACAGGCATAGACTCACCCTACGAGGAGCCAGAGGAGCCCGAGTTGGAGATCAATACTGCCGATGAGACTGTTGATGCTTCCGCCAAAACCCTGGTTGAGTATATCATCGAACGCGTCGGCCAAATCAATTCTGAAAAATGAACTACCAACTCTCCCACATCCGTGAACTCGAAGCAGAGTCGATCTATGTGATGCGCGAAGTAGCTGCTCAGTTCCAAAACCCCGCCCTGCTGTTTTCTGGCGGAAAGGATTCCATCTTGATGGTTTACCTCGCCGCCAAAGCTTTTCATCCGGCGCGCATTCCGTTTACACTCCTTCATGTTGATACTGGACATAATTTTCAAGAAACACTCGACTTCCGCGACGCACTCGTGGAGCGCTATGGGGCTAGATTGGTCATTGGAAAAGTTCAGGAAGCTATCGATAGCGGCGCTGTACGTGAAGAGCAAGGTTTTAACGCAAGTCGAAACAGTCTGCAAATTCACACTCTACTCGAAGAACTAGAGAAAGGCAAGTTTGATGCGGCGCTCGGGGGCGGTAGGCGCGATGAAGAGAAAGCGCGCGCCAAAGAAAGATTCTTTAGTCATCGCGACGAATTCGGTCAGTGGGATCCCAAAAATCAACGTCCAGAACTTTGGAACCTCTTTAATGGTCTCAAGCATTTTGGAGAACATTTTCGGGTATTCCCTATCTCCAATTGGACTGAGTTAGACGTTTGGCAATACCTCCGGGAGGAAAACGTGCCGCTTCCCAGCCTGTACTTTGCGCATGAACGCGAAGTATTCGAACGCGATGGCGTGCTGCTGGCCAACAGCCCCTACATCGAGAAGCGTCCCGAAGAAGAGGTGAAGAAAATGATGGTCCGCTGCCGCACGATCGGCGACACCACCTGCACAGGAGTCTGGCAGAGTCAGGCCACAACGCTCGATGATATTATTGCTGAAATTGCCACTACCCGCATGACCGAACGCGGCGGGCGCAGCGACGACAAACGCTCCGAAACAGCCATGGAGGATCGTAAAAAACAAGGATACTTCTAAGCATGGATCAGCACACCGAACTTCTTCGCTTTACCACCGCAGGTTCAGTTGATGATGGCAAGTCCACCCTCATTGGCAGGCTTCTCTTCGACTCGAAGTCTATTTTTCAAGACCAATTAGAAGCCGTTGAATCGGCCTCTTTGCGCCGCGGCGAAGAGGGTGTCAACCTTGCCCTGCTCACCGATGGGCTGCGCTCCGAGCGCGAACAAGGTATCACCATAGATGTAGCGTATAGATATTTTGCCACGCCCAAACGCAAGTTTATTATTGCCGATACACCCGGCCACATTCAGTACACCCGCAATATGGTGACTGGAGCATCAACAGCCAATGTTGCGCTCATACTCATCGATGCTCGTAATGGTGTCGTGGAGCAAACTCGACGACACGCTATTATCGCCAGTCTACTCCAGATTCCTCACCTCGTCGTATGTGTCAACAAGATGGATCTCGTAGATTATTCAGAAGCGCGTTTTACGGAAGTACACGATCAATTTGAAGGCTTCGCCGCCAAACTCGACGTAAAAGATGTAAGCTTCATCCCAGTAAGCGCGCTCGTAGGTGATAATATCGTCGATCGATCCACAAAAATGCCCTGGTACGAAGGTCCAACCTTGATGTACTACCTCGAAAATGTTCATATAGCTTCTGATTACAATTTTATTGATTCTCGGTTTCCTGTCCAAAGCGTAATTCGCCCCAATAGCGACGAGTATCATGACTATAGAGGCTACGCAGGCCGCGTTGCTGGAGGAATTTTGAAGAAAGGCGACAAGGTTGTTGCCCTGCCCTCAGGCTTTGCAAGCACCATTAAAAGTATTGACACCGCTGATGGTGAAATTGATAAAGCCTTTCCTCCAATGTCGGTAACTATTCGCCTCGACGACGATATAGATGTGGATAGAGGCGATATGCTTGTTCGCAAAAATAATCAACCTACAGTTACTCAAGATATCGAAGCAATGATCTGCTGGTTTGACAGCGATCAACCGATTAAAGAACGAGGCAAATATGCCATTATGCATACGAGTCAACTAGTGCGTGCGCTCGTTAATAAAGTGCATTACAAACTCGATATCAACTCCCTTCACCGCAACATCGAAGACCGCAGCATTGGCATGAACGATATTGGTCGAGTAACGCTGCGCACCACCAAGCCGCTGTTTATCGATCCTTACCGACGCAACCGCATCACCGGCAGCTTCATACTTATCGATGAAGGCACCAACAATACAGTGGGTGCGGGAATGATCGTGGATAGATAATTTAAAGCTCAAACCTTCGCGTTATGACTGCCTCTCGCCAAATTCCCATGGTCGACCTCAAAGGTCAATATGCTCGTTTTGCAGACGAAATTGATGCTGCCGTACTCGATGTGGTCCGCTCGACACAGTACATAAAAGGTCCTGAAGTCGAGGCTTTTGAGCAGGAGCTCGGCGCTTATCTCGGTGTTGAGCATGTTATTGGCTGCGCGAATGGCACTGATGCGCTCCAAATTGCGATGATGGCGCTCGATTTGGCGCCAGGCGATGAGGTCATTGTGCCGAGCTTTACCTACGTTGCTACCGCCGAAGTCATTGCGCTGCTGGGCCTCACTCCCGTCATGGTTGATGTCGATCCCTACACCTTCAACTTGCGGGCAACTGATGCAGCAGCTGCCATTACAGGCAAAACTCGGGCTATTGTGCCCGTCCACCTCTTCGGCCAGACTTGCGACATGGCCTCCATTCTCGATCTGGCCAAGCAGCACGAGCTCTTCGTCATTGAAGACAATGCACAGGCTATCGGTGCGCAGTACACCTACCCTCACAGTGGCGAGCAGCAGATGGCGGGGGCCATGGGACATATTGGCTGCACCAGCTTTTTCCCCAGCAAAAATCTCGGCTGCTACGGCGACGGAGGAGCCATGTTTACCAATGATGCTGCCATCGCCGCTAAACTTAAGCAGGTAGCCAATCATGGCCAGAATCGGCAGTATTACCACGACATTGTGGGTGTCAATTCACGCCTCGACGCTATGCAGGCTGCAATTCTACGCGTAAAGTTGCGGCACCTCGATGCTTTTAACGAAGCCCGTCGCGCAGCCGCAGATGCCTACGACACGGCCTTTCTCAACATCGCCCAGCTGCTCGTGCCTCAGCGCACCCGCTATTCCACGCACGTATTTCATCAGTATACCCTGCGCATCACCGATGGCTCTCGCGAGGAGTTGCGCGCGCACTTGGCAGATATGGGCATCGCCCACAATGTCTACTATCCCGTTCCCCTCTACCAGCAGCTAGCTTTCGCCAAAACTGCACCCGACACCCTCCACTTGCCCAACACCGAAACGCTGTGTGAACAAGTGCTGTCGCTGCCGATGCACACCGAGTTGACTGATGAAGACCTCAGTTATATCACCAGCGCAGTGAAGCAGTTTTACGCTTGAGCGAGAGCCGAAGATTTGCGCTGCTTGGTGCAGCGGGATATATCGCCCCGCGGCACATGGAGGCCATCTCGACGCTAGGCCACCAACTCATTGCTGCACACGACATTCATGATTCCGTCGGCGTCTTAGATCGCTATGCACCAGATGCAGCTTTCTTTACCGAGTTCGAGCGTTTTGATCGCCACCTAAGTAAACTATTGTTGCAAGGTGTCGGTCCAGACTATCTCGTCGTCTGCACCCCAAACTATCTCCACGATGCGCACGCCAGGTTCGGGCTGCGACTTGGCGTCGATGTGATCTGTGAAAAGCCCGTGGCGCTCAACTTGCACAACCTGCAAGCAGTTCAAGAACTAGAACGTGCTTGCGCTCACCACGTTTGGTGCATCCTTCAGGCCCGCCTCCACCCAGAGGTGCAGCGTCTCCAGCGCCACCTCGCACAGTCAGCCATAGCTGTTCACGAAGTTGAAATCGATTATGTAACTCCGCGCGGCAAGTGGTATGACTATTCCTGGAAAGGGGATCCAGCACGTAGCGGAGGTGTCGAGGCCAATATTGGAGTTCACCTGTTCGACCTGGTTACCTACTTGTTTGGCCAAATGAGCTCAGCCCAACTCACTGATGCCGGGCCCAGGCATTTAGCCGGAACTGTCAGTTTGGCTGATGCTACCGTTCGTTTTCGCGTAAGCGTGAGAAAAGAAGACTTGCCAGCTACGGTCTCCACACCCATTCGCAAATTTCTCGTGGATGGTGAAGCATTCGATTTAAGCACTGGATTTGAAGACCTTCACCTGGAGAGTTACCGCCGGATCCTTGCAGGTGAGGGCTATCGGCTTGCAGATGCAGCTTTTGGCGTCACTTTAACACAACAACTTCGGCAACTAAGGACTTTTGAGGGTTAGACTATTGAGCACATGAACCCTCCCTACGTTGCAATTATGGCTGGTGGCATTGGCAGCCGCTTTTGGCCCGCCAGCCGCGAACATCGGCCCAAGCAGTTTCTCGATATTCTGGGCTCAGGGCAGAGTCTGCTCCAGCAAACCTTCGACCGCTTCACGCGCATCACCGACCCGGAGCGAATTCTGATCGTCACCAACGTCAGCTATCGGCAGCAAATTCTCGACCAATTGCCGCAGCTGGTGCCGAGTAATGTCCTCTGCGAACCTAGCCGTAACAATACCGCACCTTGCATCGCTTATACTGCATTTCGCATTGATGCCATGGACGCGGGTGCTCCGATGATTATAGCCCCAAGTGATCATGTTATTGAGAAAGAAGACAGCTTTCTTACCGCCTGCCAAATCGGGGTCAACTTCGCTGAAACTTCTGGTGGACTTGTCACGCTCGGGATACAGCCCACACGTCCTGACACCGGCTATGGCTACATCGAATACGAACCAGAAGAAACAGCCGCTGGTATATTCAAAGTTAAAGCTTTTCGCGAAAAGCCAGATGAACAGACTGCGCGTGACTACCTCAGCCGGGGCGGTTATGTCTGGAATGCAGGCATTTTTATTTGGACCTCGCAGGCAATTCTCGACGCCTTCGACCAACATGCTCAACAAATCTATGGAACATTGGCAGAAGGTAAGGATCAATATAATACTTCATCAGAACAAAGTTTTATAAATGCTGCCTATCCCAACACAGATAAAATTAGCGTAGACTATGCCATTATGGAGCGCGCCGAAAATGTCTACACCATCCCTTGCGATATCGGCTGGTCGGATTTAGGTACATGGGGCTCACTTCACGCCTACGCTTCTAAAGATGATCAGGCAAATGTGGTACAAGGAGGCAATACCGTTGTGCTAGATGCCAAAAATAATCTCATTCGCACCAATGACGCGAAACTCGTGGTGATAAGAGGACTCGAAGACTTTATCGTGGTCGACGAAGAAGATGTCCTTATGATCTACCCCAAGTCGCAGGAGCAGGAAATCAAGGCCCTGACGCAGAGTTTGCAAGAAGATCGCTATAAGTAAATGGTCGGCCACAAACGTCATAGCAAGCAGTTGGTTGCAACAGGAAGTAAGGCAACAGGTATTAACCGCATTGGCTTTGTCTCAAATAACTGCGCTGGACTTTACCTCTTTCGCAGAGGCATCATGCACGCTATGGTGGATGCTGGCTACGATGTGGTTTGTATAGCCCCAACAGACAACTTCACCCCGGCATTACTCAAGGAAGGCTTTGCCATTTATCCTACAAATCTTTCGGGCTATGGAAAAAACATGTTCGAGGAGTATACTACTTATACTGAACTTTTAGCGCTATATGAGAGTCTACAACTTGATGCCATCTTTCATTATACCATAAAGCCGAACATTTACGGCAGCTACGCGGCATACAAACTAGGTATACCAAGTGTGGCTATCGTGACAGGCTTAGGTACTTTTCCAGATATTCGTAATCCGTTGCTCAAGCTTGCTATCAACAAACTTTACCGTGGCGCTGCTCGCCGCTCGCGTGAAGTTTGGTTTCTCAACAGGCACGACCAAGGCTATTTTGAAGGGCAAGGTTGGCTAGAAGATACGCCTACACGCATCCTCCCCTCTGAAGGCGTCGACACCAGCTATTATCAAGTAAATCCTTTGCCCAGCGGCCGAAAGCTTAAAGTGCTTTTTGCCGGAAGGCTTATCAAACGCAAAGGCATTCTCGACTTTTGCGATGCAGCACAACTCCTGCAAGCAGATAAGCATCACCTCGAGTTCAACATTCTCGGCCTCCTCGAATCCACCAATCCCGACCGCATAGGCGTGGAAAAGCTGCGCGAATTACAGCAGTCGAACACAATTAACTATTTGGGAGAAACCCAGGACGTGCGACCATATATTGCCGATTGTGATATCCTGGTCTTGCCCACCATGTATCGCGAAGGCATGTCGCGCATTATCCTCGAGGCCATGTCTATGGCGCGACCTGTCATTACTACCAATGCTACTGGAAGTGGAGAATTAGTCGAGCACATGGTCAACGGATTTATCGTCCCAAAAAACAATCCTGCTGCCATAGCGAGTGCCATCGAATCTTTTCTGGCTATGTCGGTCGATGCGCGCACCCGCATGGGATTGGCTGGGAGACGCATCGTGGAGCGCAGCTACGACGAGCGCTACGTTATTGCTGAATATTTTTCCTTTCTGAAGTCACTTCACCCTCGGCCTAAGTCATCATCTGCGCCTTAGCCGCGCAATGTCCCCCACGCCCTGGCCACTCTTAAGCGCATCCAAAGCTTCCTTCGCCAGCGCGGGCTGCATACCTTCCGCATGCTGCCCCACGGAGTCGACGCTTTGTATGATGTAGCGCGGCACTTTCCGCAGCTCAACGGCAGCAGCTTTATCGATGTCGGTGCCAATCTGGGGCAGACGGCTAAGCGTATGCGCGAGTACTTTCCGCTTGCCGATATCCATTGCCTCGAGCCCTTCGCTTTTACAATGGAACGCCTGCGTGCAGAGACAGCTCAGCTAGGGGTTCACTACCACCAAATCGCGCTCTCCTCATCTTCCGAACGCCGCACCATTCGTGTGGATCGCAACCCTGTAGATCTAGGCAAAAATAGCCTGCTGCACAGCAACGACGGACCTAATGCGCAACTGCACGAGGAAGAAGTTCAGGTGGAGACGCTCCAACAATTTTGCGAAAGCGAACAACTTCAGCAAATAGGTGTGCTGAAAATTGATACCGAAGGCTTAGACCTCGAAGTCCTTAAAGGTGGTAAACAACTGCTAGCTGAGCACGCCATAGCGGTGGTACAAATCGAAGTGGGTTTCGATGCACGCAATGACTATCATGTACCCTACGCCGCTGCGCTAGAATTCATGCATCCCCATGCGTACAAGCTCTTTGGGATTTACGACCAGGCGCTGGAATTCCACTTACCTGAGCAGCATCTCCGACGTGCAAATCTTGTCTTTGTATCTCCTCGCGCCAATGCAGGAGCACTAGTCTGAGCTAGGCTGCAACTGCCCATCGACCAGCCTGTAAAGCTGACCTGTATCAGGACACCGAGCCTTACCCGCTGCGTCTAATTGAAGCGTCGATCCGTGCGCGCTCACCCATCCGTGCTGCTTCGCAGGCACGCCGTGCACTAGCGCGTAAGCCTTCACTGGCCGCGTCACCACGCTTCCCGCGCCCACCAGGGCGTACTCCCCAATTTCGTTTCCGCAAACGATAGTAGCGTTTGCACCTATACTCGCTCCACGTCCCACACGTGTTGCTCTAAACTCCTGCTTGCGATTCACTGCGCTACGTGGATTGAGCACGTTGGTGAAGACCATTGAAGGTCCTAAAAATACATCCTCGGCGCAGCTAACTCCAGTATAAATCGAGACATTATTCTGCACCTTACAGCCCCTACCGAGTTCAACATTGTCGGCCACATAAACATTCTGGCCCAGCACACAATCCCTGCCAATTCGAGCGCCTGCACTAATATGTGTAAAGTGCCAAACCTTAGTTCCGTCGCCGAGTTGAGCGCCTTCGTCTACGACTGCTGTGGGGTGAATAATGGGCTTAGGGTTCTTCATTAGAGATATTCTAGTTAGAGCATTTTAGCTCGTTAAAAAAAGGATGATACGTATTCGCATAATCATACTGTCGAGCAAGTTTATGCAAATTTGAGGCTACTTGCTTACGTCGCTTGCGCATCGCGTCGAGCCACACCAGCAAGTCATCTGCGTGCAGCGGCTCATCATTGTCTGCACAACGAAATACACCATCTACTTCAGCAAATGCGATATCCCGATGGCCTGCAATGAAAGGTATTCCGTAGGCCGCGTACATGCGGTGCTTGAGCGGTGAATCTTGCTCCACATTCATACGGTGCGACGCAAGCGCCCCAATTCCTGCATCAGCCGTGGCCAGCAATGCCAGCCGCGCTTGGGCATCTACAGCGGGTAGGAAGCTCACATTCAGCCGGAGCTCATCCGACAATTGCCGCAAATCCTTTAAGGCTGGGCCCTCACCTGCCAGCGTCACACGCACTTTGTCCGGGTCTTGTAGCTCAGCAAGCGCCAACAAAATCCGATCAACACCATGTACCCTCCCCCACTGCCCCAGGCCTACGAGATGATAACCAGCAGCTGATGAGCTAGCCGGCTCAATGACAGCAAAGCGATCATGGTCCACGCCATTTTCAACGCGAATATGCCGCGTCCCGTACAGCTTGCTGCCGCTGTAGCTCGGCGTCAAGACAGCATCTGCAAGTTGAACAAGTCGCCGCTCTTGCTGCGCGTATAGCTGCTGTGCGAGCAGTGGCCAGTGTGCAAATTGTGGCAGCGTCGGATACGTCGGAATTTCCAGGTACAGTGGGTGGTGAGGAGCCTGCAAAGCCCTAAGCATCCAAGGTGTCGGGAGTGAGCTCCTCACCCATGCAGCATCATAATTTTCCTCGGCAAGCACCTTTTTCAGCTTTCGCCAAAACCCCACATGCCTCGCGTAAAGTCCACCTACACCTGCTACTGCCGAATCTTGGCGAAGCTGGTCGATGGAGCGACTGCCCTGGGTCAAGAAGAACTCCTTATGGTATAGGTACGCTACGAGCACAGTGTGCCCATACTTTTCGGCAGCGGACACTAGACCTAACGCTTTTTCCCACAGCCCCACCGTACTGGTACGCGCAAAATCAAGGGGAAAAGCAGCAAGTAGTCGCACGCCACAAGGTTAAGCACCTTTGCATAGCTTGCCCAACCGATAGTTTCAGCTGCTCATGAATCCTAGCCTTCGCGTTATCCTCACCAGCCTGGTGCTGTGGATGCTGGGGTACTTCTTATTCTATCCTGATCTTTTGCGCGAACTTCACCAGGCTCTGCTGGCCGGCAGATATGGGATATTTATACTTTATATATTGATTTCCTTTGCGTCTGTCTTAGCTATTCAAATGCTGGTGCATTTAGCAAGGCTACTATCATCTAAAGTAGTGCTTGCCATACTCATGCTTGCGACCTGTACCATTAGTGCAGTCGTGGTTCGGGTGGAGGGCGCTGCCATATCACCGGCTACATTTGCTACTGTAGGCAACAACCTCGACGAGCTTACTATCAGCTCCTTTTTCAGCGCGTATTCTGGAACAATATTATTAGCTGTTATTCTTGCATTTTTGTATGTAGCGTGCAGTTTTGTTGCCGCTCGTCGTCGCCTAGCTATTCCAACTTTAATTCAAATACTTATCATTGGGGCCGTGATAGCTGCCGCGAGCTTTGTCACCTACTACAGCAACGGAATCAAATCTGATTATGCGCCGCTGCTACAAGTTCCCCTGAATGCCGCATATGCCGCTCGCTTTGCACTCTACGATGGCCCGAGAACAGCCGTTTCCCCGCAAGTCGCTACTGATCCCAACGCCCCTGCGCATCTCGTGCTGGTAGTGGATGAAAGTGTGAGGTTCGATTACTTCTTAGAGGCAACTCGTAGCTTGCCGACACCAATGCAAGTCCTTGGAGAATATGTGAGTGGAGCAGTTTGCAGCGACTACGCAAATGCACTCTTACTCACTGGAGCTGATCCAAGCAAGCTTCCCGACATCACCCAGCAACTCCTACATCAACCTAGCCTCTTCGCCTATGCACGAGCTGAAGGCTACAGCACTGCCTGGATAAATGCCTACGCTAATGAACCAGGCGTCTATGGATTTTTTAATTCTTCAGTCGTCGGCGATGTAGATACCATTTTCACCAAACAACTTCTCCAGGCGGAGCATCCTAACTACACTATTGATTACAATTTACTCCAGCAACACTTACCCTGGCTCAAGGAGCAGCGAAAGTCGTTTACGTATATAAATAAAGTGGGCTGTCATTTTCCTTATGAGCGGTTTACGCCCACTCAACCCGAAGCCACGCCTCAAAAGACCACATCTTCACTAAGCAATGCTGCTTATTTAGCGTGTATTGAGTACAACCTCACCAGCTACCTAGAGCTACTCGCAAGCCATTTGCCTCCAAATAGCCTCGTCATTTATACTTCGGATCACGGTCAACATCTAGGTGAAGATCCCGCTATCACACTCACCCATTGCGCTCGCGAGCAGGCGCATCCATCTATGGCAAGTGTACCAGCAGCGCTGCTTGGTGATTCCGTGCAGGTGCAAAGGATGCTGCACCAACTCAACAGCTGGCCACGCACACACCAGGCATTGTCTTTTGCTGCACTCACCAGCTTCAATAGCGGCTACTATACTCATGCGGATACGGCCCTCTATCGCGGACCGCTGCTATACTCCTCGGGCGACATCTTCGGGCGCTCGCCACTCTACCATCACCGCTTTCCCCAGTCGAGTGGCACTCCCAACGAATCCAAATAACGCTGCCAGGCCCTGTGGTGCTGCTGAAGACCAAAGGCGCTTAATTCAGGGCTAGTTTTAAGGAGTTGATCAAGCTCAGCTAATGCTCCAGCAGCATCATATCTAATACAGAAGCTGGGCCAGCCAGGATCGATGGCATAACGCGCATCGAGCAGCACGTACTTGCGCGCGCGAATGGCATCATGAATAATCCCAGACACCTTGCTCACACCCCCTCGTTCTTGCACAAAAAGATAGCGACTCTCTTTAGCGTACGGCAGCCACAGCACATCAGCCTCCCGCATGAGTGCCGCGAACCTATCCGCTGCGACGCGTCCGTGGATGGTGTAGTGGATCGAACGTCTGCTGCAGATCTGCTCAAGATCGGCAATGAAAGCTGCACCTCTCTTGCTGTTGATGGAGCCGACCACGTGTAGCTCGAGCCGCTGCGGATGTGGTACACGCTCGAGAAGTCGTAGCACACTCGTAAGGTCACGCCGACGAGGATCTACCTGCCCCGGCAACATGAGGCGAATCTGCGGAGATGACTGCAGGCGAGGTACATCTTGAGGAATACCCCAAGGCATCGCGAGGATAGGGCCATCAAAATCGAGGGTTCGCGCGTAGGCCTCACTCAATTTATTGGAGACAATCAAGCCGGCACACTTCCTCGCCAGCTCTAGTCGCAACCGATAGCCATCACGCCACCGCCACTTAAGTTGACGTAGCCAAGATGCAGCACCCGGGAGCAGAGGTGGCTTTGGGTTTAGCTCGTAGTTGAGGTTGTGACTCAGCAGGCTGAAGGCGCTGCCCGTTTGGCGCAAGTAGTCGAGAATTGGCCTTTGCGCCACTCCTGCGGTGACGACTATGACATGGACAAAGGTCACGCCTGAAGCAGCTACTACTTCCTGTAGTTGATCCAAGCCTTCGCCTGCATCATAACACGTCACCTCGCCTACGTAAAGCTGCTGTAGCTCCTGTCCTACCTGACGTTTTGCCGCAAGGTGTACTTGGGCCACACCAGCAAGCACCCGACACAGGTACTGCACATCCGTAACATGACTCTCTGCATCAATGAGCAGTATGTTGGGCAGTGACAAGTGCAAGAAATTATGCGTGAGCGGCTAAAGGTGCTATTTGTAACCCAACTTATGGCATCGCAGCAGCACGGACCTTCCCGTAAAGCTGTGCTGCTCGCTGAGGCGCACGCACAACAGACTGCTCCGGAAATTGATTTGCGCTTTCTCACCGAAGAGCCGCTAGAGCAGCGAAGCGAAGACTACCGCATCACAATGAATACCCGCCGCGCGAAGTCTCGGCTGGCCAAATATTACCGCTCCCACGCCTATCATCAGAAGCTGCGCGACATCTACAAGCTGTGGCAATTTGATGTGGTTTGCTTCAATGATGCGCAGAAAGCCATTGTGTCTGCAATGCGAGGCCTACCTGGCCAGGCAAGGCTAATCGCTTTCATTAATGACGACAACTCAGCCGACACACATCGCCGCAGCTACGATCACTTTTCTCGCTACGTCTACAGGCGCCTTCAGCGTATAGTCGAGGCATACGTGGCCAAGCGTGCTCATCGAGTCATTGCTTGTTCTAGGTATTTAAGTGAGGTTTTGGCGAAAGCATACAAGCTACCTACTCTGCCAGCAGTATTGCATCCAAGCATTAAGCCCACTGAATATGAAGCCTTAGGACTAGCGCGCGCTGAGGCTGACCTCCTCTACGTCAAAAGCGATCCCCACCGAGGAGGCCTTAGCAGTTTACTCAGCGCCTTGGCTCACCCACAACTCACGAGTCGCATCGGCACCATACATATAGCAGGCTTTGCGGAAAGCGTTTTCGAGAAAGATTTCCGCATGCTAATACCGCCGAAAGTCGCGTATAAATTTCACGGTCGACTAAGTCGTGACGAACTAGCTCAACTCGCGCAAAGCACCGCCATTGGAGTTGTGCCCAGCCTGCACGAAGCTTTTGGTATTACAGCTGTAGAATATGTTGCCGCGGGCCTGCAAGTCATAATTGCAAGGGCAGGAGGTTTGCCAGAAGCAGTGCAGAACCTACCCCACCTCAGCTTCGAGCGAGGTAACACGCAGCAGCTGGCAGAGCAAATTCACAAAGCTCTGCACTTACCGCGATGCTCAGCACCCGCCACCATTAGCTACACCTACCTCGACATGTACAAAAGGTGGGTGGAGCTGCTAGTGCAGGTAAGGGCCCTACCTGAGTAGCACCAACTTGCCAAAACCAGACTTGATATAATCATCAATTTGACTATCGCGCGTCTTGAAGCTCTCCCCCTCTCCATCAGTTCCTTTGGCGAAGCGATAGAGATAAACACCGCGGGCAAGCTTATTACCATACTGATCGGTCGTGTCCCAAAAGCCACTCGTCAAGCCAACACCGATACGCAAATCACCTAATTCAGCAGGTCCTAGCGAGCGGACCAAGCGGCCACTCGTGGTGTAGATGTCAATCTGGTAGTCGCTCGGCACACTGCCCGTCAATTCGTACTGAAAGAACACCCGATCTACCGCAGGATTGGGATAAGGCAGCACATTCGAAATGGCTAAAGTGGTGTCTACTTCCAGCTCGATGCGCTGAGTCGGGCTTGCACTGGTATTGCCATAAGCATCAACTGCCGACACCGACAAGATCCAAATGCCATGCTGCAGGCGGCCGGGTTCGTAGACGTACTCGACGCGCTCTTTGTGAGCAGAGGAAACGATGCGCAAATCCCCAAGGAGATTGGCATTCGAAGCGTACGTCACACCTGTGGGACTGGTCAGCGTCAAGGCCAGGGTTTGTTCCGGACTAATCTCAGGATCAACGCCATAATCATCGGTGAGCGCTATCGTAATTTCAGGGGTCGGACTCACCAGCATCTTGCTTCGCGCGAGTATATCATCAACTTCAATACGCAGGCTTGGGTCGACTTCATCAGCAACGACTGTAGTCTCGAAAAAGGCGAGGTTATTCACCCGCGAACGCTCGACAGCAGTGCGAGCTGCTTCAACTTCGAAGGCGAGGCTTTTGTCTCCGGCATTTCTGCCAAAACTGATGGTATCGCGCCAGACGGTAGCAGCAAATTGATCGAGCTCACCAAAACTTGCCGTCGCTAGCGTGTCTGAATTACCCAGTTCTACTACGCGGGTGGCAAAGGGAAGCGCTGTGGTAGGACTTACGTTGCGAATGCCGATTGCAAAGTCGAACACTTCTCCCGGAAGCACCTGACTAGTATCCAGCTGCTGGGCGTGACTCGGATCATACACCAGCTCAGGACGCTCCTTGCCGAGCAGGCTCAGCGACACGATGGGCAGCGCACGGCGATGAAACGCATCACGCTGCTCGATGATGATGCGGTAGCCAAGCACCGGTGTGATGGTGGGCGCTATTGGTAAGCTGCCGCTAAAACCTGTACTCCGCGACAGCTCGAATGTGCTTCCATCTAAATTGACGGCGACTAGCCTTACGTCCGCAAAATTGCTGGTGTCAGCACGAGCTGAATCCAGCGACCAGCTAAAGCTATACACCGAGTCGATGTCGGTCAGCAAAGGTGTTTCGTATATGCCAGTACGACGTCGGAGAGGAAGACCTACCGTTGTCACAAGCACCGAGGAGCGAGTCGAGCCTACATCTTCTGCCAAAAGGCCAGGCTCACCTTCGCGATACACAGCAGTGTAGGGTACTGTCCCCGCAGCCTCAAAGGCCGGCAAGAGTTGAGCACCTTTAGAGCGAAGAACCGAAAACAAACTTGCTGTGTAGCCCAATGCCGTGTCGGCAGCCCACTCATCAACATGTAATTCAAAGCCAGGACGGAACACCGTAAACACCCATACAAATTCACCTGGTTGGGGCACCGTCTGCAGGAAATTGACGGCGAGCGCCCGTTCGGCTGCATTGGAAGTTGGATACGCAAAAGCTCGATTAGGACTGCCTAAATCTATGGAGCCGTACTGTGGTGGAGAATTGCGAATCTCATCGCCAGTGAGACTGTCACCTATGAGAAAGACAATGCCAGCTTCCAGCGTGTACCAAGGAATTACTGATACGTAAGGCGGCGACAAGTTTTGTTCGTAAGTAGGAGGATCATTAGGGTCGAACTCCTTGTTGGTCAACACCTTGATCACACTCTGCTGCCCAAATTGCCAGTCGCCACCTGGCCGAGGCTGCAACTGGCTCGTATTGCCAGCGAGGAATTGACTGTATTCCCCAACTGCACGGCCATATTGCTCCTCATCTGCTTCAAGCGTAAAATCGGTATAGGTCCAGACCGTATCTGCGGCCAATTTCAATCTTGCGTACACTGTCTCTCCAGCTGAAAATCCAGCAGGTAATGGATAGCGAATCAAAGATTTAGAAGTGACTTGTGTACGGTGGATTGGCGACTGGAAGGAAGCGTTTTTATCGAGCTCGAGATCAAACACATGTGCCTCAGACCAGGGGCTGCCAAATTCGGCGTATAAATCAAGCCCATTCAGTGGCACTGTAGCATGAAGTACAGGCCAGATAAATTTGGCGACCGAACTGGCAACAAAGAATTGCTTGCTCGCTGCGCCATCATTTTGGACAGCTCCAGGTAAGGCACCCTGCTGGATGCGAGGGAGTATGCGAAAAGATAATGTGTTTAAGCCTGCACCTTCCTGGTAGAGGCTTGCGACGTTGAGGCTGAGGCTGCGACGAGCATAAATCCCACCGACCGCATCAACGGTATCTACAGTAGGATTAGCCGCGCCAGGTGTGCTGCGGGTAACCTCGACACTAAAGGTTGTCGTGTCTGAGCGACCGAGATTGAGCACCTCAAAACTAACAGTAAAGCTGTCGAGCGAGGACACGAGCGGAGAAGGCCCGATGCGTATGCTCGACTCATCCACGATATAATCTGGCTCCTCGTGCACATAGATGCCGTGCGCCGGATCGCCCTGATAAATGAGTTGTTGAGCGTACTGCTTCCGCTCTACGCCTAATCCTTGCAGAGCATTAGATATAACGGGCCGCAAAGCATCTGTAAAAGGCTGGCCGAACTTATCTCCGCCGAGGTGATCGTAGACCTCGAGCAGCATTCCAGTCGTAGGGCCAGGATAGCTGAGGCCGATGGTGGACAGAAATCCGCCCATGCCCTTATCAGGCGTAAAGATGAATTCTTCGCCGAGGCTTTCGCCTGGACTGTTGGCATTGCCTGAATAGCAGCCGAGGCCAACGAGGATAGGGTACTTGTCTTTGTTGTTGTAGCGGGTAAAGTCATCAATAGCCACATCGAATGTGGTGGCAGCGGCATGACCGAAAAAGGTGATCAAACTTACCCCTTCATTGACGCGGCGGTAGTAAGATTCTGAAGCGTCAAACTGAATTGGATCTGTGGTGGTCTTATACAAACCCGTAGTTTCTGCTCCCACTAGGTTTGTTTCGAGTTCATCGTGCAATTGCAGCAAGTAGGTCTTGAGTAGATTCTGCTCATCTGGTTGTTTACCACCCCCTACGACAATAGTTTGTTTGCTCCAGAAGCGATCTTCTATTGTTTGAGGCAGCGCACGCACGCGTGCTTCGGCCGCCATTTTATCCATAAATATGCTGAGCTGGCTACTGTTGATGGCTGCAACGCGACCTAGCGATACCTCGAGTGCCTCGGTGATGCCATTCGCTACGAGCAGGACGTCAGAGGCAGGTTCGCCGAAGGAGGGGACATAATAGTCAGCATTATCGGCGTCAGCTAGTTGAGCTGGGAAGCGCGTCTGGTTGAAGGTACGGCCTTTGCCGAGCAGCAGCACCCGCTCCAAGGCTGCATTTTTTTTGAGGTACGCGACGAGGTTGCGTACTGCGCGAGGATCGTTGGGTGTGCCGTAGCCGAATTGCTCGTACAGATCCTCGATGTTGACGCGCAGTACATTGTAGCCGCCGTGCTGCGGCATACGACGAAAGGCAGCGTAATCATCCGCATTTGGACTCCAATCGGCTAGCTTCTCGGAGCTGACAATGAGGTAGTCGATGCCTCTGCTGAATTGGAAGTTTAAGTCCACACTCCGGATAGAAGCTGTACGTGCATCAGCGAGTGAAGTCATTTCTCCGCGTTGCTGGCTGCGGCCCACACCGAGTTGGGTATACACCGTGCTTGCGCCACTGCTAAGCGTCAGCTGCCGGTTGATGACATCGATGAAGGCATACTCTTGTGCAGGATCGAGTTGTCGCCACTGCATGGGCTGGACGGCAGATCCTGCACGCACATGCCAGGTCATGCTTTGATTGTGTGGCACGAGCTTGCGCCGATATTCTAGTTTAGCAAGGCCAACGGCGTAGCGATCAGCTCCGTTGGCGAGACCTTCATAGCGCACCCCAAGAGCCGCAGTACCTAGTAGCCAAGCAGACTGTAGCTCGAGCGTATCGTTGTAAAGTGTATTCGGACTAGCATTCTCCTCGAGCAGCACATTGCCTTTGAACGATACGCGCCGCCGCCGCTGAACTGTATTGTAATCACTGGCTATCGCCCGCAGCACCAGCCGGGGTGCAAAGGCTACATCTACTTCATCCGCAGCGTAATTAAAGAGCGTGCGAAAGTTGCGACCCAAGCTGAAGCCTTCACCTCTATCGAAGGTGCTGTAGGTTCCGTTAAATTGATCGGTGGTGACAGATGAATAAGCATCATAGGTCGCGAGCGGGTAGCGGGTAGTCCAGGCGCTCGTATCGAATGTGGCAGGAGCTGTAGTGCTAGCATCAATCACTGTGTAGCGCTGGTGCGTACCAGGCTGGCGGGATAAGTAAAAAGCTACACTATCTGAGAATAATCGAGCAGATGGATTAAGATTACCACTTAGACCATCTTCATATAGCTCGGCTTCATAAGCTGCAACGGCATCCTGGTCTAAATAAAATAAGCAGTAATCATTGGGTGCAAAAGCATCGTCGGTCGAGACGTATAGCGGCACTTCCTTGCCAAACTGGGTAAGTTTTAGTTCGTCGCCACTAAAGCTGCTCCATCCGGCTGCGTTTAGCTCAGCTCCCGAGATGCGATAAATTCCTTGCTCAGTGGTGGTGAGTTTGAGGTAGTCTAGCCCGGCGTTGATCCACTCATTGCCGTAGAGGGTGTCTCCAGCCACGAGTCGCTGTGCTGTGGCCGGTTTTGGCGAAAGCAGAAAAATTAGCAGGAAAAACAGCGAAACCCTAGTAAAACTTCCGAGCATATACCATCGTGTTGTGGCTCGACAAGGTCGGCCTTATTTGCGCAAAATGCGCACCCTCACCGCACGATCAACGCTTGCCAGCAGCATTGCGTATAAGGCTACCGTCATAAGCATGGCAACTGTCAGGCCGAAGCCTCCACTCAACCCCAGCCAGATATAAAAACCTAGGGCTCCAAAGCAGGCAATCCCAGCCATGACAAACGGCGTAGCCAGCGTGCGGAAATACTGCAAACGCCCCACATAACTGGCTGGTCGCACAATCCAGAGGTAGATGGGGATCGTCAGCACCACGTAGAGCCACGTTACCGCTACCACTGTTGCCTCTAACCCGTCGCTCACGAAGTAGAGCAGCGTACCTGCTAGCAGAGTTACTAACACTGCCGAATAGTAGAGTTCGCGCCGAACCCATCCCCTCGCCATCAAGAGTGCATCTACCGGACCGCTGATGCCGCGCACCAGCAGCAAGACTGAGATCCACACGAAAATCGGGGAGTAGACCAGCCAATCCTCCCCAAATAGCAGCCGCACAATGGCCTCGGCAAAAAATACCTGAAAGAGGTAGGCGGGAAAGAGCAGGTAACAGATGAATCGGAGTTGCTCTACATACGCTCTTGCTAGCGCCGCGGGTCGACTTTGCAGCTTGGCCATGCGTGGCAATGCGATACGACTAAACATTGGCACCACTTGCTGGTACAAGCCGATGCTGAATCGCTTGAACACATCATAAACGCCCAGTGCATCAGGCCCGAGCGCCTTGCCAATGATCAGGATGTCGAGTCGCTCTACCGTGTAGGTCAGTACTCGCTCACTCACTTTTGCCATGCCCGCCTTGCCGTATCCGGTGCGCCAAGTGCGCAAGTTTGGCAGGCGAGGCACGAATTGCCGCAAGCCGATCACCACAAAGCCGATGCTCTCCAAGATCATGCGCACGATAAGCCCCCAAACCAAACTCCAAACGCCATAGCCAGCTTGCGCCAAAACAAGCGTTGCCGCTATATAGCTCACTACCGCCGCCATACGCACCTGACCCATAGCACGAAAGGCGAAGTCGCGTTGAAAGAGGGTCTGGTAAAACCGCCGCGGCCCCGTCAGCACAAATACGGGAGCGAGTGCCAGCAGGTAGAGCGTCAGGTCTGGTTGATCGAAGGCGAGCGCAAGCGCTGGGGCCACAGCTACCACGCCCGCGCTAAAGGCAAGTCCGACCAGTATCTCCTGGTAGAAAATCACGTTGAGGGTGGTTTTCCGCCGCTCGTCACTGGCGATGAGTTTGGTCGAAAAGCCGCCTTCATCGAGCAGCGCCACCAGCCCCGCCACCAGATAAACTAGTGCCACGCGCCCAAACTCCGCAGGCTCGAGCAGCCTCACCAGCAGCAGCGTAATCACCACCTGGCCTACCGCTGCCACAGCCTGCGCATATACATTCCATCGCATCGCGTGTTTAGAGGTAGGAGCCGACATAACACCGCCAAAGGTGCCGTTTCTATCAATACCTTCGCAGCCCTACACCTCCTCCACAAATTCACCACGAAAATCTCGACATGAAGTCAGTCTATATCGCCTGTGCCACCCGTACACCTATGGGTTCGTTTGGCGGCGCCCTTGCAAATTTTAGTGCCGTGCAGCTTGGCAGTCATGCTGTAAAAGCTGCTGTGAAGCAGGCTGGCCTCGAGCCTACTGACATTGATGAAGTGATTCTTGGCAATGTGGTTTCGGCCAATCTCGGTCAGGCACCCGCTCGCCAGGCAGCCGTGGGCGCAGGTTTAGGTCATCACCTCCCTTGCACGACTGTCAATAAGGTCTGCTCTTCAGGCATGAAAGCCATCATGTTTGCCGCCCAAGCCATTCAGTTGGGCCAGGCCAATGTGATCGTTGCGGGCGGTTTCGAGAGCATGAGCAATGTGCCTTACTACGTGCCCAAAGCGCGGTTTGGCTATAAGTTTGGTGGAGGCCAACTCATCGATGGGCTTCAACACGACGGTCTTTCCGATGCCTACGAGAAAGTCGCTATGGGCGTGAGTGCCGACCAAACTGCTGCTGAATTAGAGATTACGCGTGAGCAGCAGGATGAATATGCGGTCAATTCATATCAGCGTGCCAGCGAGCGCACCGAGAGTGGCAGGTTTGCGAAGGAAATCACACCTATTAGTATCCCGCAGCGGCGTGGAGATGCAATCGTGATGGATAAGGATGAGGAGTTCACGAAGGTGAAGTTTGAGAAGATTCCGAGCCTGCGGGCGGTCTTTTCAAAAGAAGGCACTGTTACTGCCGCCAACGCTTCTACCATTAATGATGGGGCTTCTGCGCTGCTGGTGGTCTCGGAAGAAGCGCTCAAGAAATATAGTCTCACTCCTCTAGCCCGCATTGCTGGTTATGCTGATGCTGCGCGCGAGCCGATGCGTTTTCCTTTGGCCCCTGCCCTTGCTGCACCAAAAGCTGCTGAGCGAGCTGGTTGCAAGCTGAACGATATCGATGTGCTCGAGGTCAATGAGGCTTTTGCGATGGTTCCTCTAGCTTTCGCCAAAACTCTAGATATCGATCCAACAAAGATGAACATCAACGGCGGAGCCGTAAGTCTTGGTCACCCGCTTGGCATGTCTGGAGCACGCATTGTAGGCACGCTTGCACACGAGTTGCAGCTTTCGGATAAGCGACGCGGACTTGCTGCAATTTGTAATGGTGGTGGAGGTGCGAGTGCTTTGGTGCTGGAGAAAGTGTGAGGAGGGTGCTGGGGGCTGGGTGCTGGGTGCTGGGGGCTGGGGGCTCAGCCGCAATTGGTCGCCGGGTAAACCCAGGGCTCCCTTAGAAAACGCTGCTATGCAGCCACCACACAGCTCTCACGCGGCGAGGTCACAGCCGCAGGGCGGCGTTGTTTTCAGAGGGTAGGGTTTACCCGGAACGGTATCAGGTGCTTAGTCGCTGCCCTTTCCACAATGTTATGTTTAGGTGGGAGGTGAGACCTAAAATGTACACTTCAACACAAACCTCAAGTTTTTGGGATGTTGCCTTCTTTAATGTTAGGTTTTTAAGGCTAAATAAGTACTCAATATTCTTTATGTTAAAGTTGAATTGAGTGTATGGGGTTAAGTACCTTTAGTAGGGGTGCTGCGTTAACATAGTTCGAATGCGGCTTGAAAGTAATGAATGTTAGCTCCTGAAGTACTTAGCGGTGTTAGATAGCTTGCGTAGTAAAAGGCATTGAAGCCCACAACACAAGCTGCTGAGTAGTCGCCGACAATGTTCAGGTCTTAAGCAAAAAGTTTTGCACGCTAAATTAAACGTGTGCACCCTCTTTTTTCCCTGCTATGAAAGTAATCTTCGTTTTAATTCTTTCGATGTTGGCGAATTTGTCTGCATTTGCCCAGCAGCTCGTGGAAGGCGGCCTGTCTCTTCGACCAGGTTACGGGCATGGGAGGTTTAGGGCAAATGATAACAAGGAAAATGATCAAGTCAATTCTATTTTAAGTCCGGCTGTAAGTTATGAGCAGTCAATCAAGGGTTTGTTTTCGGTATCTGGTGGTTTTCACTATCGCGGAATTTCCGGTGACATAGAGCCATACACTGCCACAATCGTCAATCTGGACCTCATAAAATATTTTCCTTGGTCAAAAGCAGAGCCAAGTGATCATTTTTGGTTAAATGAATTTCGGAAGCGGGTGGCTATCTACGGCCAGATTGGCTATCAGCACAAATTGTCTGAGACGTATGCTGAAAATAATTGATTTAAAGACCTTGGCTCTGGCCCAAGGGTGGGATTCGGTTATACCATCTTTTTGACCCGCTGGCTGGCACTATCAAGTACCTACGAGTTCCTACAAACTGGGCCGTTCTATGGCTCCGGGATTGGCTTACACAGGCGTGGAGCCATTATGATTACCAAACCATTGGAATGTTGGCCAAAAACGGTAGCCAAAAATCCTCTAAAGGATGCCTGGGCAGAATATACCGCACCACAGCAGCTCGCGCTCCGTACAAAGGGCATTGCTTTGGAGGGAGGATTTGGCTACGCACCAGATGTAATCTACGCCGAGGAGTCAGGAGAACCTGATAATAAATGGCAACACCCATTCTTCTATAGTATAGGGGCCACTATAGCTCACGGAAAATGTTTGGAAAGTGGTATCTTCTTTCAGCTAATCGATGTTTTTGGTTCAGTCGATGATCCAGACTTCGAGCGCGATCAGTTTTATGCTGTGTCGGTTTTTTCCCGCTACCAAGTGCTTCCTTTTACCGATCGCTACAGGCCCTTCCTGCAGGCGCATGTTCGCTACAGCGACCTCAACTATGTTTATGAAACTGGCCTACTGCACAAGAAGAATTTTACAGTTGGCTTTGCTCCTATGTTCAGGTTCGTGGCAAACAATCAGCTTTATCTCAACCTGAGCATGGAATTCAACCTCACCCTCGACAAAGACAGAAACACCTTGGCTACCAACTATCCCAGAGTGTCCTTTACCTGGTTCCCAAGTAAAATTTGAGTTGACTGTAGTGGTGTGGTTTGGAGCACCGAAACTCCTACTTCCCCCTACCCTGAATCAACACTAGAATCGTATAAAACAGAATCTTCACATCAAGTGCAAGACTCATGTTCTCGATGTACAGGATGTCAAAGCGGAGGCGGGCCAACATCTGCTCGAGGCTGCTCGCGTAGCCATACTTCACTTGCCCCCAACTCGTGATGCCAGGCCTCACTTTGAGCAGATGGCGGTAGTGCGGTGCCTCATCCATAATGAGATCAATGAAATGCTGACGCTCAGGGCGCGGCCCCACCAGGCTCATCTCGCCGATCAACACATTCCAGAACTGCGGCAACTCATCGAGCCGCCACTTACGCATGACTGCTCCCCATGGCGTGATGCGCGAATCGTGGTCGTGGCTAAGTTGCGGACCGGTAGCCTCGGCATCAACATACATCGACCTGAACTTGATGATCTCGAAGCGCTTGCCGTAGCGGCCCACCCGCGTTTGCCGGTAAAAGATTGGTCCCTCACTGCTCAGTCGCGTGCGTAAAGCGATGTAAGCATACACGGGCAGCAACAGCACCAGCGCAACCAGACTTATTACCACATCGCCAAAGCGCTTGATAATAGCTTCAGGTCGACTGATGAGGTGCTGGCGGATCTCTATCGCCACCGTGCCGTAGACGTTGTTCATCCGCACATTGCCGAGCAGAATATCATACATATCTGGAATGATCTTCACCAGCAAGCGCTCGCCAAATTCAAAGAGTATGTCCACGATCCCACGCAACTTGTCGTGTTCTGATGATTCGGTCGCAATGATGACCTCCTCAATCCCATAGTCCTCTATCACCTGGCGTAGCTGCGGGGCTTTGCCGAGCTGAGGCAAGTGCGCAGAGAGGGGCTCACGATCGCCATTGGTACTGAGGTAACCACGCAAAACATAACCCAGACTTTTGGCGCGAGACGTTATATCCTGGTACACTTCGAGTGCGCGGGCATTGCCTCCGATCACTAATGTATTGTATCCAACAATACCTGCTTTGAGCCGCTTAGATGCCCAAGTCAGTATCGACATACGCACACTTGCCGTCAGCACAAAATGCAGCGACAAGAGCACAAAATAGGATTTGTAAAACGTGGTGTACTCACTCACCACATCATCGAGGATGAGGGCAAAGAAGAGCACCGTAACTCCTAAAACCGATAAAAAGAAGGTGCGAATCAATGCCGACAGTCGCGACAAGCGGTAGATGTCGTTGTAGCGATCGAACAGCGAGTAAAACAGCAGCCACGCTACGGGGATGAGCAGCGTGCCAGCCAAAAATTTGGGATCGCTCCACACCTGATCAAGCAGTAGCTCGTCTTGTTCGAGTTGCTTGCGGTAGATGAAAAAACACGCCCAGGCTACGCTCGCTGCCAGGAAATCTCCTGCACGATATAAATTGGTGTCTCGGGCGCGGCGATCCTTCAGCATCGGCTGCTAGCGGTACACTACCTTGATGTTGTCGAGGAAGAGCTGTTGAGTTTCAGGTCCTTCAGGATCAAAGCCTGCCAAAAATGAAATTCGAAAATTTCCCTCGTAGAGGTCGAGCGCAAGGATCGACTCGTTGAGATCGAAGTAGAGCTTTCGCCAATCATCTCGCGGCAACACGCCTTGATTGTAGCGCCCGCCACGCTCAGCCTCCGTACCAACATCTTCGGGCAAAAGCGCGATAGACAAAGTCGCATCCCCGCGATAATCCAGCTCGAGCCAGGCTTCAATTATCGGTTCTGACCGGTTGAGCACTTCACTCGCAATCTCAAAAATGGGAGCTTCTTCGGTCAGCGTCACCATGCCGACGCGCCGACTCGGATCCAATGGATCAGTCACAATGTCGAGTGATGTAGCGGCATCCTCATCGAGGTCCACACGCAGCGGCCCGCTCCCGCTCACAAAATCTTCGACCAGTGCAAATTCGGCTGTAGGAATATAATTTAGCTGAGGACGGATTGTGTCTGTTTGGTTTTGGCGCAAGCTGAACTGCTGCTCATAAGCCTCATAAAAAGGATAAACCTCCAAGCGCGTGCTTCGACCGGAGGGATTGACGGCTGGCTCGATACGAATACGACGCTCGCCTGTGCCCAGAATCGGAACGCGCGCAGGCAGTGGGTAGAAGCCGAGACTCTGGGCCTCCACCACTACGCGCACATGCTCAACCGCCTGCGTAATGTCGCCGCTGGTGGCCGAGGCTTGCACATCGACTGCAGGCACATATAAATAACCTACGTCAAGATCTTTTTCCTGGCAACTCGCTGCGCCAATGGCGAGGAGTGCGAGGAGCAGGTAGGGAGAAATCTTCATTTGGCAGAACTAGCTTGAGTGAGAATGCGACCTCTGCGCTGCTCGATATCGGCTATAATTTGGTGAGCAACGTCGAGTGCACGTGTACCTTCAACGATGCCAACGGTTACTGGCTTGCCTTCTAAAACAGCATGCGCAAACTCGGCGAGTTCATCTTGAATAGCATTATTGGGCGCAATAGTAGGATGTTCGAAACTCACTTCGCGCAGCCCTTGCTCGGTAGGGAGTTGCAGCATGCCCGGTGCGGCTGGATCATGGTCTGTGAGCCGCACGACTTCGGTTTCTTTCTCCAGCAGGTCGATGCCGATATACGAGTCGCGCTGAAAGAGCCGAATTTTGCGCATCGTCTTGAGCGAAATGCGGCTGGCGGTGAGGTTGGCGGTGGTACCGTCCTCAAAGTCGAGGCGAGCGTTGGCGATGTCGAGAGTATCACCGACTACCCCTACCCCACTGGCGCTGATGCGCTCGATGGGCGATGGCATCAGACTTAAAATGAGGTCGATATCGTGAATCATGAGGTCGAGCACTACCGACACATCCGTACTGCGCGGATTGAATTGTGCGAGGCGGTGCGCTTCCACGAAGACGGGTTTGAGGCTTGCGCGTTCGAGTGCGGTAAAGGCAGGATTAAAGCGCTCGACATGTCCGACTTGAATGATGCGCTGGGTTTTGGCAGCTAGCTCGGCCAGCTCTTCGGCTTCGGGTACAGTGGCTGTGACTGGTTTTTCAATGAACACGTGGCAGTTGTGCGCCAGTGCAGCTTTCGCCAAAACATGATGTGTCACTGTCGGTGTGACGATGTCAACAGCTTCGGCCGCAGCCAACAGTGCATCCAGCGAAGTAAATACTGGCCAGCCGTGTGTGTCAGCTACTGTTTTGGCGGAAGCTGAATCGCTATCATACACGCCCACCACCTCGATGAGATCGGGCAGCGCAGCTATGCACTTCGCGTGAATTTTACCGAGATGACCAACGCCAATCAGACCGAGTTTGAGAAGACGTTGGGCCATGTGAAGCTGCTTGCGTGGGCGGCCGAAGGTAACAGCTTCGACCTCCTTAGCGGTACCACATCAGCGTGGCGCCTAAGACAGTAATCAACACGATAAGACCTGAGGCGAGCGACATACTCTTGCGGATGCCACCGGTAAACTGCCGGATATCTGCCTCATGATTGGGATATCGCCTCACCAACTGTTCGATACGCTCCTGCTTCAGCATGTCAGTGGCATCAAAGTCAACCCCAGCTCGGTAAAGCCGCTTGTAAGCCTTGAGCACGGAGGCTCTGTAGGCGATGTTGATGCCCAACATGCCAACAAACGCGATGCAAATCAGCACAATCAAGGTCGTCTCCACAAGCCAAAGGTAGGACCGCAAGCGAAAAATATTTCTGATCAATTGGCACAAACCTTGAATATGTATCGTATTAGCCACTAGCAGTTAACGGGACCGCCGGAGAATTCTCTCCACAATGCTTTGTGCTAATATGATCCAACTCTACCCCCTGGGGCGCGCGCTGTGCGTCCTGCTTGTGCTGCTATTCGCTGGCGTGCAAGCAAATGCTCAGTCCTGTACCCTCACCGCCAACAATGAGGTTGTGGTGGCACTCGGCAATCCAGCTATTGACACTATCACCTTCGACCAGGTGTTGGAAGGCAACCCTAGCTGCGCAGCCACATTAGTGGTCACAGTCTTCAATCGCAACTTTAGTGCACGCCCCGCTCCGGTGGTGACTTGCGCCGATGTGGGCAAACGACTCATCGTGCGGGTGGCCGACAGTCAATCGGGTGCACAAGTGTTTAGCGCTGTAATTATAGTCGACAACCTTAGGCCGACAGTCACTGCGCAATCGCCGGTAATGCTTAGCTGTACCGACGACCTCTCCGAAGCAGCACTTGCAAGCACGCTTACGGCAAGTGATAACTGCACTGCGGCCGCCGCTTTGCAGTTTATTGTTACTGCACAACAGAGTTCTGTAGGCTGTACGGGTGGAGTAGCGCAAACCCTTACCCGCACCATTCGCGTAGTTGATGCGTCTGGCAATATATCAGCGCCCGTTACTCAGACTATCATCGTGGAGCGAGAATCAATCCTCGATGTGCAAGTGCCAGCAAACGATACTATTCTAACTTCAGTAACAGGCCTTTGCCCAGGCGCACAGACTATTCCTGTAGAGGCGCCTACTGTCAATGGCGCACCCATCAGTGCTAGCTGTAAGCTGCTGTTCACGACTCGCGACATCGAAATCGCGCTCTGCAACGGAGGGCGAAAAATTATCCGCACCTACACCATCATAGATTGCTGCACGAATGAAATTCGGGATGCGCAACAGCTGATCGTGATCAAAGACGATGTTGCTCCAGGCTTTACTGCTCTACCGGACACTTTACTAGCTGTACCGCTCGGTCAGAATTGTCGCTTTCAGGCTTTGTTTCCTCCGATTCAAGCCTCAGATGATTGTGGAACCGATGTGACTGTACGCATCCAAACCCCATTCGGAGCTGTCAATGGCAATGGTGGCTTGCTCAACTTCGAGTTTGGTATCGATGACACTCCCTTTAGCGCGACCTACGAAATCCGGGACGCATGTGGCAACCTTGCTACCCAAACAGTAGTGATACTTGCTGTCGACAACCTTCCGCCAGTGGCGCGCTGCGATGAAATTACCACTATCGGCCTCAACAGCAACTCGACTTCTGTAGCAGCCCTTGTTTTCGATGATGGCAGCTCGGACAACTGCTGCTTTGATGGCTTTCTGGTGCGGCGAGATATGACTCAAGCCTTCGCCGATAGCGTCACCTTTACGTGTGCAGATGTTGGCGATACGGTGATGGTGGAGCTGCAAGTCATTGATTGTGAAGGCAATACAAACTCATGTATGGTCTCAGCTATTATCGAAGACAATATCCCTCCTGTAATAACTGGTCTGCCACCATTTACAGCAGATTGTACGGTGCGACCTGTAGACCCTGCCGTGAGTGGAGTGCCTACGATAAGCCAGAACTGCGGAAATTTTGTGCTACAACCTGGCTTTGTTGATGTCGACGTGAGCAACAACAACTGCGGACTTGGCGAAACGCAACGCACCTTTTTCTTCGTCAACTCCTTTGACGATACACTCGTGAGTGTGCAGACGATTTTCTACGTCGACACCAGCACCGTAGTGCTACCAACGCTGCCTTTACCGGAATTGCGGCTCGACTGCAACAGCATACTCGATGCCTCTACCTTAAATCCTCCAGTCATTGCGACGGCATGTCAGGATTTTCTGCTTAATATTTCGCTACAGTTTTTTGCAGGTACCTGCGAGCAGAAGGTCATCGCCACCTACTCCTACACGTCTACCTGCCTGAGCACGCAGACTATAGTGATTGAGCAGGTAATCATTCTCGAAGACAATACTGCTCCGAGCTTTGCCGATGCTAGCTTGCTTGCGGAGACGCGCTTTCAGTGTCCAGCCGACTTGCCGAGTCCATTCATCAAGGTCAGTCCTCAAGCAACAGACGATTGTAACAACCCGGTGGTGGTAGAGGTGAGTGATACCACTACCCCTACCAGCT
The DNA here is from genome assembly GCA_965213735.1 of Saprospiraceae bacterium. Classification (GTDB taxonomy): domain Bacteria; phylum Bacteroidota; class Bacteroidia; order Chitinophagales; family Saprospiraceae; genus CALDTK01. The sequence goes on along the minus strand of CBDCAB010000006.1, from coordinate 682,131 downwards.
CGAGTCCAGGCTGTGGCAATTTTACCCGCGAGGTGCGCTACGTCGCTGAGGATGGCTGCGGCAATCAAAGTCAAGATACTTTTGTGGTACGCACAGTAGTCGCCGACACTACGCGGCCCACGGCGAGTTTACCTGTCAATGATGTAGAGCTAAGTTGTGCAGCTGAATTACCAGCCGCTCAAGCAACAGCAGCCTACCTCTCAGCGAGCGACAACTGCGGTGGGATGCTCGACATTCTGGTGTCTACTACAGCAGGTGCTAGTAACACGACCTGCTCAGGATCCTTTAGTCGCGTCTATGTAGTGACTGATCCTTGCGGCAACTCCCTTAGCTTGGAGCAACGCTTTACCTATGAGGATGAGACAGGTCCAGCGTTCGAGCCGATACTCGATACACTCACCTTCGAATGTGCAGCTGATTTTCCAGTGGCTACGCTTGCTGATTTGACGCTCACTAGCTCGGCGTGCATGAGTAGCCTCACCCTCGATGGTGTCGAAGATGTAGGTGACACCACGCTCTGCAATACCCCCATCACGAGGATCTACACCGTGAGCGATGCATGTGGCAACGCAGGTACAGTATCGCGGACGCTCCAGATCAACAATGTGACGCCACCGCAGCTAAGCTTTAGACTCGACACGTTCAGGTTCTCAACGGAGTTCATGCAGTGCCAGCGGACCTTTCTCAACCTGCGGCCCGGGATCAGTTATACCTGCGCCGATGACTACTTCAGCTCGAGCAACAATTCACCCTTTGCAATCAATCAAGACACCTTTCAAGCTGCTGGCACATATCCTCCTGGCACCTACGATTTACAATTTGCTGTAACGGATGTGTGTGGCAATACTGGGCGCGATTCGATTGTGCTCATCATTATGGATGATGAAGACCCGAGCATCAACTGCGAGCCCTTTGAGGTTGTAATCAATCCTTTAGGCTCGGGTAGACTAGACACTAACAAACTGCTTGCTGCACTTGCAGCGACCGATAATTGCACGGCGGCTTCCAACATTGAGCGGGTGTTTACATTGCTGCCGCAGTTGACCTACGATTGCGACGATTATTTCGACTTCATAGATGGAGAAGAATTTAACTTCAACGTTGAGTTTACTGATGAAGCCGGCAACACTGCTCCTTGTGGGAGCAACATCGTCATAGAAGGCGCCGACGCATGTGGCTTTGCCCTGAGTGCAGGTCGCGACGTCATTGGCAACATCTACCTGCCGCTTTACCCCGCGCAAGATGTGGTAGGCACAGCCAAGCTCAACACGGGTACCGGCTCACGCACTACAGCTATCAGTCCAGGTGGCGCGTATGGTTTTCTGGATGTTGGTAATCAAGACGTGAGCGTACAGGTAGATCTTGCCATGGAGGCCCTGGGAGGTATAACTACCCACGACATTTTACTCGCTGGTCGCCACATCCTTGGGACAGACAAGCTCGACAATCCGCTGCGGCTCTTGGCTGCTGATGTGAATTGCAATGGTCGAATCAGCTCGTACGACCTCACGTTGATGCGTCGTGTGATACTAGGCATCGACGCTGCTTTTCCCGCTGGTACGCAAACCATAGCGGTAGCGGCAGGGCATCAATTTGCAGATGCTGACAATCCCTGGCTCGATGAGTCCGTGTGGCGTGCAAATCTTCCAGGAGGTAATGCGGATGTACTGGCTTACAATCTCGATGTGGTCCGGCTCGGCGATGTGAATGGCAGTGGCTTTTTGCAGCCTCGCAGCAGCGTCGGTCTTGCCATCGCGGATCGAGCTGTCGAGGCTGGTGAGCGGGTGGTACTACCCGTGCACATGCGCAGCCCCACCGCCCTTGCCGGCATGCAACTCGCATTTGCTGCCGAAGGCGAACTTTTCGTAGCCAAAGCTGATGCTAACATTGACATACTCACGCACGTCAAAGACGGCTTGCACCGCGTCAGTATCACGAGTGAAGTGCTGACTGGAGAGGCAGTGCTCGTGCTTGAATTTGTCGCTGCACGCGAAGGCATGTTGAGTGAGCTGATTAGCCTCAGCACAGCAGGTTTTACCAATGAAGCCTATACCAGCTCAGGTCTTGTGCCTATGGGTTTGTATCTCGACTGGCAGCTGGGTGAACCTGTAGGCGAAACAGCTCTCACGGCTACACCCAACCCATTTGATGACTACTTGCAGGTGCAGGTCCGCTTGGCTGAAGGCGCAGCTTATACCTTAACGTGCCACGACCTTACTGGGCGAAGTTTTGCCGAAAGGCGCATCACTACCGCACAGAGTGGTTGGCAATCACTTCGCCTAGCAACGCAGGAATGGCCCACGGGCACTTACTTTATCACCATCAGTGGCCCGGAAGGTCGCTTCACTGAGCGGGTGCTGCTACAACGCTAAAGCCACCTTCTTCCTACGCTGTGCCGCACTATCCGCTTGACGCAAGTCTGGTAGTGCGGCATAGCTGGAGGTGTACTTTGCGTCGTGCCTAAAATTCGCCGTCTTCGCCTGCTCACGCTGAGCATCATTGCTTACATGCTGCTCGCCTTTGCGTGGTGGTCGGTGCTGTTGTTTATCAAAAACAACGACGCATTTGAGGCCAAGGCAGAATTGCTGCACATTGGCATGGTAGCCGAGCAGCGAGTGACTACAGATGCGGTGTTTTACGCAAGTGAAGAATACCAGCAACTGTACGAGGAATACCGCACCGACAGCTGGCAGATTTTTGGCGAGGCTGTGGTATTTATTATCACTCTGGTGCTGGGCGTTTATCTGGTCAACAGGAGCTATCGCAAAGAGGTAGAAGCAGCTAGACAGCAGCGCAATTTTCTGTTGAGCATTACCCACGAGCTCAAGAGTCCACTTGCGGGCATTCGCTTGGCCCTCGAAACTTTTCAGCGGCGGGAGTTGAAGCCTGAGATGCGGGCGCGCCTCACAGACAATGCCTTGAGTGAGACGACGAGGCTAACGAGTTTGGTTGAAGATTTACTCCTTTCGGCAAAACTGGACACGACCTACGAGCCAAATCGCGAACCACTCGATGTGGGAACGATCGCACAGCAGTGGGTAGAGCGGATGCAACTCAAGTATCCAGATGTTAACTTCTCCCTAAAACTCGACGGTAAAGAGTTTAATGTATTAGCTGATCATTATGGAATAAACTCTGTCTTAGGCAACCTGCTCGAGAACGCCGTGAAGTACCTCGGTGAAGGAAACCAAGTGCAAATAGTGATCTGCGAGCGCGGTGCGGATATTCACATTGAAGTTAAAGATGATGGGCTCGGCATCCCAGATGTGGAGAAATCGAAGGTGTTAGAAAAGTTTTATCGCGTTGGAAATGAAGACACAAGGTCAACAAAGGGCACAGGTCTCGGTTTATATATCGTGAATGAGGTCATCAAAGCCCACCATGGGTCGGTGAGCCTCCGCGACAACACGCCGCGCGGAACGATTTTCGAAATCTGCCTTCCGTTTGGCGATCATGCCTAACGAACAGACCAATATGGACCGCATCCTTCTCGTAGAAGACGAACAGTCAATCCGCGAACCCGTCAAGCTCAACCTCGAACTCGAAGGTTATGAGGTCGTCGCTGCATCGACTGGAAAAAAAGCACTTAAAGCAATTAAAGAGCAGCACTTTGATCTGATGGTCATCGACATCATGCTCCCCGAAGTCGATGGCTACCAAATCACCGAGCAAGTGCGCCTCACCAATACGAAGGTGCCTATCATCATGCTCACAGCTAAGGCAGACGGACCTGACCGTATCATGGGCCTCAAAAAAGGTGCAGATGATTACCTCACCAAGCCTTTCCAACTCGAGGAGCTTTTGCTGCGCGTGGACAAGCTTCTCACCCGCAGCAAGAATTCAGGCGACGGAGGCGTAGAGGCAATCGAGTTTGGCCAAAACAAAGTGAATTTCCAAACCTACGAGGCTGAAACTCCCCGCGGCCCCATCAATCTCACTAAAAAGGAGGCCATGCTGCTCAAGCTGCTGGTGGACCGTAAGAATGAGGTGGTAAGTCGCCAGCAAATTCTTCAGTCGGTCTGGGGCTATGACGTGTACCCTTCTACCCGCACCATCGACAACTTTATCCTCAGTTTCCGGAAATACTTCGAGGATGATCCGAAGAATCCTAAGTTTTTCCAGAGCGTGCGCGGCGTCGGCTACAAATTTGTCGACCCTAAGGAGCGCCCTGTGAGTGAAGCGGTGCTTGGCTAGGCCACGTCTCATTTCACTGCCTGCCCGTGCGTAGGCTAAGATTCATAATTGTGGGAAGCCTCGGCACCAGTGTAGCCGGGGCTTTTCAGTCTTTGCAGCCTCAGGTAGGCTGTGCTTACCCTACTTTCGCGGAGTGACAAAATACTTGATCAAGACCTTTGTTGGGCTGGAGGAGGTGCTCGCCAGGGAGCTTCTTGCGCTTGGCGCTAGTGATATCCAGCGCGTAGGCCGAGGTGTCATCTGCAGCGGGAGCGAGCGCCTCGTTTATCGGGCCAATCTCGAGTTGCGCACAGGTCTGCGGGTATACCGCCACCTAGCAGATATCGATGCTTCGACTCCCGATGCACTTTACCACAGCGTCGGCGATTACGACTGGTCGCGCCACCTCGAGGTCAACGGCACCATGTGGGTCACCAGCACAGTTGGCGAATCTGATTGGGTCGACAACTCGATGATCGTTTCGCTCAAAACCAAGGATGCAATCGTGGATAAGCTGCGGCGGGGGGATCACCGCCCGAACGTTGATCGTGATCGCCCTGATCTTCGGGTCCATACCTATGTCCATCGCGGCGAGGGCAGTCTCTGGTTAGATTCTACAGGCGATCCGCTCTTCAAGCGCGGCTACCGATTGCGCACCCTCGAAGCTCCGATTAATGAGGTCTTAGCTGCGGGAATTCTGCTCGTCGCTGGTTACAAGGCCACTACTCCCTTGGTCGACCCAATGTGTGGCAGTGGCACTTTTGCTGTAGAAGCAGCGCGCATGGCGCTCAATATTCCTTCGCAGATCGAGCGCCAGTGGTTTGCTTTCATGAATTGGCCCGAGTTCGACAAAGCTACCTGGACCATTGTGCGGCAGCAGGCAATCTCCCGGGTACATCGGGGACCAATCGCACCAATTATTGCCTCCGATATTGAGCGGCGCGCGATGCGCTATGCAGATCGAAACATTCGTGAGGCTGGCTTAAATAATCGCATCGAACTTCATGAGGCGAGTTTTTTCGATGTGAGCGCACCGCAGGCAGCAGGCATGCTGATCATGAATCCCCCCTATGATGAAAGGCTGCCTGTGGAGACGGGAGAGCAATGGTACCGTGAGGTGGGAAGTGCTCTCAAGCATTACTGGGCGGGATGGAATGCATGGATAGTCTCTGGCTTTATCGATGGCTTGCATGCTATTGGGCTTCCGCCAAAACGGAAGATTACTATGGACAACGGAGGAATACCCGTTGAGCTGTGGCACATTGAATTATATGCTGGCTCTAAGCGCACCCCGCGTGAAGAGACGCAAACCATACAACAGGAGGGGCACGATGGATACGCTGATGATTATGAATAAGCTATTGCTACTCTGTGCAATTTGGAGTTCAAGTGTTGCAGCAGCTCAGTCACCAGTCATTGACCCTCTACAGCCTGACAGTTTTGCATTGGCCCCAGCTATGGAATTGCGCGCGCTGATGTTGCAGCCTCAGCCTACTCGAGCTGCTGAAAGTGGTACTCGTATTCAGCCGCATCCACGGGCTTTCTTCTGTCGCTTCGATGATGCCCTCGATCGCAAGCGCATCCCACTGCGAATGCGGCTGGGGACGCTGGAGGAAGTAAACCGGAAGGAGCAAAAACCGGGGTGGTAGAATCCGCATCCAGCAGTCCGGTTGCGCGGGCTTTAGCCCGCATCGTTTCAGGCGAGCTCGCAGTGGTCAGCTCTGCCGACGTCGTCCTACCCCCCATCGTGATTTGCGGCAGGCAAATACATTTCTATTGGTATAGCTCGGTAAAACGACGTCTACTCTCACCGCCCAGCACCCAGCCCCCAGCCTGACCACATCATTGCGGTCAGGCCAGCAGCAATTACTCAGCCACCTCTGCCCCCCTTGCGACCTCCCTTTGCGAACCTTGCGATACCATTCCCTCCAGAACAGCCCCCAGCACAGCCCCCCAAACAGCAAAAACGGCGAAGCAAAAAAACAAGCGAAGCTTAAAAAATAGCGAAGCAAAAACCAGCGAAGCCGCCCCCCTTGCATCCTCCCTTTGCGAACCTTGCGATACCATCTCATCCCAACAGCCACAAGAACAGCCCACCAAACAGCAAAAACGGCGAAGCAAAAGAAACAAGCGAAGCTTAAAAAACAGCGAAGCAAAAACCGGCGAAGCCGCCCCCCTTGCGATACCCTTTGCGAACCTTGCGATACCATTCCCTCCAGCACAGCCCCCAGCACAGCCCCCCAAACAGCAAAAACGGCGCAGCCAAAAAACAAGCGAAGCTTAAAAAACAGCGGAGCCAAAACCGGCGAAGCCGCCCCCCTTGCGATACCCTTTGCGAACCTTGCGATATCATCTCATCCCAACAGCCACAAGCACAGCCCCCCAAACAGCAAAAACGGCGAAGCAAAAAAACAAGCGAAGCTTAAAAAACAGCGAAGCAAAAACCGGCGAAGCCGCCCCCCTTGCGTCCTCCCTTTGCGACCCTTGCGACACCGTTCCCTCCAGCACAGCCCCCCAAACAGCAAAAACGGCGAAGCAAAAAAACAAGCGAAGCTTAAAAAACAGCGAAGCAAAAACCGGCGAAGCCGCCCCCCTTGCGTCCTCCCTTTGCGACCCTTGCGATACGATCCTCCAGCACCCAGCACCCAGCACCAAAAAGCCCCTATACATTTCAACTTTCTACCCCACCTTGCAAACTACAAGTTGAAGTTTCATGCGCCTCCACGTCCATCCGGATAATCCGCCCCGACGCAAACTCGAACAAGCAGTCGACATCATCCGCAACGGCGGCACGATGATTTATCCTACTGACACCGTCTACGCGCTCGGCTGCGCAATTGGCCAGCAAGGAGCTGTCGAGAAAATTTGCCGCCTCAGAGGGCTCGACCCAGCGAAAGCCAACCTGTCCATCATCTGCAATGACCTCAGTCAACTCAGCGACTTTGCTGCACAACTCGACAACCACATCTTTCGAGAATTAAAAAGATTGCTACCAGGACCCTATACCATCATCCTCAATGGCAACAACCGACTTCCGAAAATCTTCAAAAACAGGAAGAAAACGATCGGCATCCGGGTGCCTGCCAATGAAGTAACTAATATGCTCGTCGATCTGCTCGGTGAGCCTCTTCTCACCACTAGTCTAAAGTGGGATGACCAGGAGGATGATATCATCGAATATCCCACCGACATAGAAGATATCGTAGAACACTACGAAAAGCTCGTCGATGTAATTATAGATGCAGGTGCAGGAGGCAATATGCCCTCAACTGTACTCGATGCCACCTCTGGCAGCTTACAACTTCTGCGAGAAGGTAAAGGCGTGTGGGAGTAAAAAAGGTGGTGAGCAACCCTACACGCCGCTCAACCTAATACCCTTGCTGCATTTCTGCCCTGGGGGATTCAAAGGGAGCTGGCCGTATGGCGCCCACCGAGGGCAAATGTACACCAATAGGTTTTGCCGAAAGGCGAAAACTGAGGCTGATTAGCAAATCTTTAAAAATTTGGGCCACCCCAAACATGAGGTGGCCCAATCAAAAATCACACTTCTCTACACGTGCGATAGCTCACGCAGAGTTAGTTGCCCGTAACCATCAGCTTCTGCGTGGACTGGTAGCCACCCGCACGCAAGGTGAGGTTGTACCAGCCAGCAGGCAGCCCACTCACGTCGAGTGTTGTGAGCCCTTGATTGCCGTCAAGAATACGTGAAGAGAGGGTGCGTCCGAGTGCATCGGAAATATGAAGCTCAACTGTGCGATCCTCAAAACCTTCAAGCGAGACCGTCACACGATCAGAGGCGGGATTAGGGAAAATCGCTACCTCGCCCATGTCCGCAAAGGTGACTAGACGCAGCTCCGATTGCTTATCGTCGCCGTTGGTGAATACAGCTGTGATGCGGTAGTAATTCTCACCCGCCTCAGGAGCAGTATCCTCATAGGTGAAGTTGTAAAAGGCGTCACCACTACCGCTTGCAGGCACTTCATCAATGACGTAGTAATTCACGTCATCTGCCGAGCGCTCAACCAGAAAGTAGTCGTTCTTAAAGGCGGTATTGCTGGTCCACTTCAAGTCGACACTATTGATGCGCTGCGCAGCATCGAGTGTGAGCACGTCACTGCTCAAGCGAGCTGTTTCATTGCCCGTGCAATTGGTAGCATAGCGGACAGCTGCATCGAACAACGCCTCACCATAGTTGGTCCAACTCGCGGCAGATTCGTTGTTGAGGTAAAACCCAATCCGCACCGCTGGAGCACGCAATCCACCTGCCATCTGAGCTCCTTGATCATAAGCAAAGATCGAAGCCATCCAAGGATCAGCAGGAGCGTGAGCAATTACGCGTGCTTCTGAGCCCATAACTTTGCCATACTGCAAATCCTGATTATTCGTCAAGAGATGCTGACGGCCACTGCGACCCGCAGCAAGTTGATCAGTACCGCCGACAATGATCGCATCGCTGGTGTGCGACAAACCATAGTCATGACCCGCTGAATTGCCCGTCATGCGCATATCGTCGTAGAGGTAAGACTCCCACGTGAGCACAGGCACAGCGACATCGCGGAACTTTGATCCGACGTCACCACTGTAAACCGTAGAAGAAATCAGTACCAAGCCTTTGTCAGCCGCCATTGAGGCATTTGCCCACTGAGCATCTTTGACCATGACGTTGTAGCCCAGGTGCTGGAGGCGGCTCTTAACAGCAGCATCTCCGTTGTTGAGGTGGCTGTTGCCGACGACCAGCAACACATTGGTATTGCACACTGCTGGCTGACCGCCACCATCGCAATCCACGTAGGGTGACAGATTAGAGCCTGGCACGATGACGCGTGAGTTGTTTGTCGGCGTTTGCCAAAACACATTAAAGAAGTCACCACCTGCACCTTCCTGGTGTAGCAACTCTGTGTAGTAGCGCTCCCCAGCCACGAGATGAATGGTCACAGACTTCTGTGAGCTGTACTTGTCAAATTCGTGGGTGCCCGTCCAGCCATGGACTTCAGCAATGGGGCGGCTGTTGGCCACGCTAGCATCGGTAGAAAGCAGCAGCTTGGTCTGGTTATCGCCTGTCACTGTGAATTTATAATCACCAGTAACATCAGGATGGATGTAGCCGCGCACGCGGGTGCCATAAGCATCACCAACGTTTCGTGGGCCGCAGTAGGCTTCAATCAGACCTTGACTGTCCGGATTGTCTGGGTAACGCGGATCTTGCATTAGCGCCCAGATATCGCTCGAGTTGATGCCATTCCAGACTTCGCGAAGAAGACCACCCTTTGCAGCCACGCAATTGCCGTTGCCTCCATTCTGGTCGTTGCAATTCTCGATATCACCGATGTACTGCGAGCCGATGACTTCAAAGCTGTGGCTGCCTGGACGCTTCCAGTAAACAGCTCCGTGGTCGCCTCCGCCGCCTTCCTTCTGGAAGAATTCGAAGTAGTAGCCTTTGTCTTTCTCGAGATGGAACACACCTGACTTCTGCGTAGAATACTTGTGCAGCTGGCCCGGGCTGGTGTAGCCATTGTGGTAGGCTACCAGATAAGCTCCGCTGGCGTTATCGGGCTGACGGCTCAGCAACAGACTCACCTCGTCATCGCCACTCACAGCAAATTGGTAATCGCCTGAGTGAGTAGGATAAATCCAGCCACGGGTGCGAGTGCCATAATCGCTTCCTACACTGGAAGGAATTTCGAGCTTAGTGAGCTTGAGACTAACATCTGGTTGGCTAGGAAACTTGGCATTCTTGTAGAGCCACGGCAAGTCTGTGCCGCCGATATGCTCGAAGCGCTCGTAGGTGACCTTGCCTCGCTCACCCTGACAGGTATTGCCGCGTGGACTGTCGTCGCAACCGCAGGCTCCCAAGGCGCGATTAGCTACCACCTCCGCTCCTGACCAGGCACGGTTATAAATGGCTACCTTCTTCAGACCACCCTTGTAAGGACGGTTGAGCGTCATCTCATTAAAGAATGCAAGGGAGCAGTGGACGCCCCAGTTGCTGAGATTGCCGCCAACGTGACCGCTGTACTGAAGATCACCGTCGATGTAGAACCTCTCCTCACCATTGGCATCACGGGTAAACACGATGTGCTGGTCTTGTCCTGGCTTCACCGTATGCGCACTCGATATACGGTCGGGTATGCCGTTGCCGTTGGTGTGCGTGGTCTTGAGCCTAAATACGTAACGATCATCAACTTGTCCGAGGGTAAAGTTGCGGGCGCTGGTGTTCTCGCTAAAGGTGACGATACGAGCAGGACCATCCTGGTGCTTATTGCTCGGACGCACCCAAGCCTCTAGCGTCAGCGCGTTAGTCATTTGAATGGCGCGACCAACTTGGGTTGCACCGCCGTAAGACTTCACGATACCATCGCCTGCGGTATTCTCAAGGCCACAGCTGCCGTTGATCCACTTCACAGCTGACTGGTTCTTGATCTCCATGTGGAGTGGCTCGCCGTAGCCAGCGCGATCAGTAACATATTTAGTGCTGCCGTTGATGAGATTGTAGTAGGCAATGAGCCCATCATCATTCTTCGGCACACAACCTTGCTCTACGATAACTACGACTGTGAATTCGCAGATGAATTCATTGCCAGCATCATCGGTGGCGACGTAGCTGACAACAGTCGAGCCTTCTGGAAACAAATCGCCCGGCTGGTGTGAAGCCACCACAGAGATATCCTGGTCGCAGTTGTCGGTAAATGTTGGTGGAGTCCAAGTAGCAGCTACCGGAAGATCCTCCTCCGGCACATCTATGATGGTGATATCAGCAGGGCAGGAATCGATCCGCGGGCCAAACTCATCCGTAATGGTGAGGGTGGTACTGCAATTGATTTCGTTACCACGGCGATCTCTGAGAGTGAACGTCACCTGATGAGTGCCGATATCTGCGCAGGTATAGTCCTGCGACTCCTCTCCATCGATGAGGTACTGGATGGCCTGACAGCTGTCGAAGCGAGCTGCGGCGAAGCGTGTGCCCGACACAGTCGTAAATCCATTTTGGTCCACCTTCTGCGTATACGCCTTGCAAATCAGCGGCGAAGAGCCTCCCTCAGCTAGGACTGGGCCGCTGCCCATGATGGGCTTGTTGAGGATCGTGCCGTTATTGTAGAAGATGCCTTCGTTGGTAATCCAGGAGTCGTTCTGGATGAGGTTGTTGTTGACGAAAATGCCGCAGTTGAAGTTGTTTATTTCACCTTGGTTGTTGATTATCCCTTCGTTGGTGAAAATGCCAGCACCGCTATTATCGACTACACCACTCGAGTAGTTGTTGAATGTGCCGGCAGCAGTATTAAACACATCGCCGACATTGCTGAGGAAGCCATAATTGTCAAATAGCGCCTCATTAAAGAGGCTGACGCCATTCTCAAAGAAGCCGCGGTTGGTAAGCGTCGCCTGATTGGTAATCTGGAAAAGATTCTCAATGTGTGCATTGACTGCGTTGAGGAAATCGGCATTGTTCTCGATCGTGCCACCCGAATTATTGGTGAGGCGACTCTCATTGACAAAACGATCATTGTTGATGATCCGATTGACATTCTCAATCAGGGCGCGATTAGTAAAGAGATTGTTGTTGGCGATCGTGCCACCATTGTTTTGGACGATAGTGCCCGTGTTGGTAAAGGTGCCATCGTTGGTGAGGATACCTACCGTGCGAATCAGCCCGTCATTGGTGAAGGTGCCGGCATTGTTGAGGTTGGTACCGGCTACGAAATCGAGACTTCCTGCTGCGAGTACGCTAAAAGTAGCTCCGGCGGCATTTTCGATGAGGCCGTTGACTTGTGCATCGGTGCCTACAGTTGTAGTGCCTTCATTGACGAGCGAAAAGATGATTTCGAAGGTGTCGGCCTCAATGGCTACGAGCTCACCACCAGGCTGGATCGTGAGGAAGTTGCTGCGCGTGACGCTATTTTCGAAGGTCTGCAAGAGACCGGCCACGAAAATGCGACCAGGGAAGTTGATGAGGCGAGCCTTTTGGTTGAAGCGACCGCCATCCTCAACGTTGATGATGCCGCCGTTTTGGAGCGTAGCATCAGCGTAGTTATTGAGCCTGCCACCGTCTTCAACATTGATAGTGCCTCCACTTGGGGAGGTATAGCTGCCATTGTTACGGTTGTTGTAGAAGCCAGCAAGATTTATCACACCAGCATTTGCTAGCGAGCCTGTATCGTAGACGGCAAGTCCACCCTCTGAGGTGATGTCTATGATGCCGTCGTTGATGAGTTCACCCTTAGAACCTATCCACCCTTCGTTAAGAATGGTGCCATTGCTACGCGCCCGGGCGCCGGGCTTCACGAAGAGTGATCCGCTGGTGCTGAGTTCTAGATCGCCGAAGTTCTCGAACACGTCCTCAACATTGATGCGAGCATCGGTGAGGAGGGTACCGCTATTGCTGAAGAGGTCCTCCACTACAATCTGCGCGGTTGAGCTAATCGAGCCAAAGTTGGCCACTTCGAAGTCGGTACGGAGCGTGGCATCAACCGAGACGGTGCCTCCGCCCGGGATGATAGCATTGTTGCCTGGAGCGGGTAGACCGTTTGACCAGTTGGCGGCAGTGAACCAGTTGCTGTCAACGGCTCCTGTAAATACGGTTTGAGCAACTGCAAAACTCGACGCAAGTAGTGTGGCGAGAACTGCAGTAAGCGTACGCAGCCTTTGTGGTGAGTACAGCTTGATCATAAAGTGTGGTGTTTTGGTTGTGTGCAAACGATAACCACCCGCCCCGCAGATCGGAAGCCGAACGTGTGATTGAAGAGGGGGGTTGAGTCGTGCCGTGAGCTGATATATTCAGCGGCTTGGCGCGGTCACAAAGATAGGGTTAAGGCCTTGCGGGTCAGGTCTCTACATAATCCGGGGTAGCGTATAACTGTATTCCTGTAGCCCTATTTTTTCGGAATAATCTCGGCTTGCTGCCCAAAATAATCTACGAATTGGCGCATTGCTGAGGCGAGCTGCACATTTTTAGTGGCGTTGTGATAGGTATCGGCGAGTCCGCGCAGCGTCTGAAACATGAAGCGATCCATCTCTACCATTTGCATATCCTTGGTCCACAGGTCAATCTTGAGCGTATCGCGCCGGTCGGCATCAAACACACTCAATAGCATTGCTTTCACCACCTGAGGTTCGGTGAAGTCAGTGCCACTTATCTCCATGTCGATGGGTGTACGCTCCTCATCGAGGCGGACGCTAATCTTGATATCACTTTGTGCGGGCTTGCTCATGCTTGGTTGAGGTAATAGGCTTCGGCGAGGCGGTGAAGCTCCTCGCCTTGGTAGGTAAAGTTTCCGCCGGAGGTATGTTGAGCTGCGGCAACCATGCTTTCTGCCAGCGCCTCAGCTTCAACCGGGCGGTACTTGCCAAGCATGCCACTGCTCAGCCAGTTGAGGCCTTTGAAGAGAGGTTTGGCTAAGTTTTCACCAAAACGATTATCATTTCGCTCTCCGAGTAGCAGACCAGGTTGGAAGATGTGGACACTCCAAAAAGGTAGTGTTTTGGCGGCAAGCTCGAGTTTGCCTTTGACCCTCGTATACAGAAAGCTCGACCGGGCATCGGCGCCTACCGAACTCACCAGCAGGTATTGTTTGTAGCCGCGCTCGATGGCAGCTTCAGCGAAGGCTAAGTTGAGGTCGTAGTCGATGTGCTCGAACTTTTCAGCTCCTCCCGCTTTAGCGCGTGTAGTGCCGAGGCAGGAGTAGAAGTCATCACCTTTCGGCAAAACCTCACAAATCGCAGCTCGGGAAGCTATCTCTGTGTCTGCACCACCACTAGGGCTCGGCAACTGAATCCACTGCACCTTGCCTGCAGTTGCTCCCCAGGGCTCAGAGCGGCAAACCGCTACGATTCGCTGGTAAGCCTGGTGCTTGCTCAGCGCTTGGAGGAGCTGAGTCCCTACCAAACCTGTAGCACCGACCACACAAGCCGTTTTGTTCGATGTGTGCAGGGCGAGCCGCGACACCAGCTTTAGCGTTTTTTCTTAACGTGCTTGGCTGGATCGTACCCGTACTCGAACGGCAACACGCTGCTGTGCTTGACAGTAGACAGTGTCATGAGGGTCTTGAGTCGCTCGATTTCCTCAATCTGACTCAGCGTTTTGAACAGCAGCTGTTCGTAAGTAGGAATATCTTTACACACAGTTTTCAACAGAAAATCTGCTTCACCGGTGATAATGTAGCACTCGGTGACTTCATCGATGTGTTCGATCTTGCCGAGAAAATCGTTTAGCGCATTTTCGCGTTTCCAGGCGAGGCTAACGAGTACAAAGGTCTGCACGTCGAGGCCGATCGCAGTTGCTCGTACCACGGCGTGATAGCTCTCGATGACGTTGTTCTGCTCGAGCTTTTTCACACGTTCGAGCGTGGGCGCAGGACTCAGCCCTATCCGTTTGCTCAATTCCAGGTTCGTGATCTTCGAGTTCTCCTGCAGAATGCGCAGGATCTTCAGATCAGTCTTGTCTAACTTATCCATGTCTTAGGTGAGGGCTGGTGTATCTGGCGGCAAATTTAGAAGAACATTCACGCCAAAAGGCAAATTTTATCCCAATGCTCCGCCTCAACTGTTACAGGGAGATAATTTCATATATGTTTTTATTCACATACAGAACACGATTCATTAATACTAACACCACATTTGCGGTATGCTTTCCCGCGTATGCACAAGTACATTTGCCCCTACCAGAGGTGGTACTGCTCTAGTAGCACGTGATTCAGCAGACCACACACCATATTGAGCATTAGCTCGCCATACATCATGAAGAAAGTCTCTCTTGCGGCCAATCGAGTTCTCTCCCGCTTCCAAACAGCACAGTCTATGGGCGTGGTGCTTGCCGAAACCACCAGCGACAAGGTGGACGGTAGGCAAATGGAGATCAACAACCAATCACTTACCAGCTACGCCTCGTGCTCATACCTCGGTCTAGATCAAGACGAGCGCATGAAGGCCGCTGCCGTCGCCGCAATAGAAGCCTACGGTACATACTTCTCCACGAGCAGATCGTATCTGCAAATGGGAGAATACGTCGAACTCGAAGCCAAGTTGAGTCAGGTGTTCGGCGCACCTACTCTCGTGGCACCAACTACTACCCTCGCCCACTTTTCGGTGATGCCGGTAGTAGTGTCTACACGTGATGCCATTATCATTGATTACCAAGCGCACAACAGCCTCCAAGACGCTACCATCTACATGAAAGGTCGCGGGGCGCACCGGGAAGTTGTGCCGCATAACGATATGCTCACCCTGCGCGAGCGCATCGCCAAACTCAGTGTGCTGCACGATCAGGTCTGGTACGTGTTCGATGGCGTGTACAGCATCTACGGTGACGTCGCTCCTTTCGACGAAATCGCTGCCTTGCTCGAGGAGTTCGACAATCTCTACCTCTACTGCGATGATGCCCACGGTATGGGTTGGGCTGGCAAGCACGGGCGTGGCTATGCCCTCGACCAGATGCCCATGCACGAACGCATGGTGCTCGTAACCAGCCTCAACAAAGCTGTGGCCAGTGGAGGTGGTGCCATCGTCTTGCCATCTGAGCAGCTTCGTGATGTGGTACGCGTTACCGGCAAGACCCTTACCTTTTCGGGTCCCATCCCGCCTGCTGGTCTGGCCTCAGCACTCGTTTGTGCTGATATCCTCCTGAGCGATGAGATTTACGAGTTGCAGCACGACCTCAACGAGCTGTGCAAACTATTCCGCGATGAGGCTACTGCTGCTGGCTTAACGATCGTTGATGATTCAGTAAGTCCAGTCTTTTATGTCGGCATCGGAGACTTGCCTACTCTATTTACCGTTGCAAAACTCTTACAGGAGGAGTACGGCATTTTTGTGACGCCGACGGGTTATCCTGCTGTTCCTTTCAATAAGTGTGGTGTCCGCGTCACACTTACCCGCACCCACACACGCGAGCAAGTATTGGCGCTCGTGCGCGGCCTCGACGAGATGTATCAGCAGGCGCTGCAAATTCAAGGCGTCGATGAGGCCGAAATGATGCAGCGCTTTGCGGGCGGCGTACTGGCTGCCACTGAGGAGTAGCATCTTGTCACCATGTACGATCTGATTGTCGTTGGTGGCGGCGCTGCAGGCTATTTTGGAGCAGTTTCGGCAGCAGAGGCAGCTACTAGGCCACTGCGCATCGCTATCCTCGAGCAGTCTAAGCGTACGCTGCAGAAGGTGCGCATCAGTGGTGGAGGCCGTTGTAACGTCACCCACGCCGAGTTCGATCCTACACAACTCGTGCAGCATTATCCGCGAGGTGGTCGTGAACTCCTCGGCCCCTTCACGAAATTTGCGCCTGGCGATACGATGGCCTGGTTTGAGGATCGAGCTGTGCCGCTCAAAATCGAGGAGGATGGGCGCGTTTTTCCCGAATCCGACAGCTCCGAAAGCATCATCGATGCCTTGCAAGGTGCCGCTAAAGCTCATGCGATAGAGGTGCTGCTTCAGCATAAGGTGACTGACCTTCAACCTGTTGATGAGGCATGGCAGCTGCTGTGCGCTAATGGTCGTCGCCTTTCGGCAAAACAGGTCTTACTCGCCAGCGGAAGTGCCCCGAGCTTGCTTGCGGTACTTGCCAAGCTGGCAATAGAACTGGTCGATCCTGTTCCGAGTCTTTTCACATTTAAAGTACCCTTACCAGCGCTGCACGAACTCAAGGGGCTAAGCGTCACGGAAGGTCGTATCATACTCAAAGATTTCGGCATCGAAACCCACGGTCCAATCCTCATCACGCACTGGGGTTTGAGCGGACCAGCCGTATTACGTGCCAGTGCAGAAGCTGCAAGAGCTTTGTATGGCTGCGGGTATAAGACCAGTTTTGGCGTAAGCTGGACCTATAACTCTCCTAGCGAAACTGCTGACTACCTCGACTTGGTAAAGCGCGAATCAGGTAAGCTTGCCGTCCGCTCAGGGCTCCAGCTGGGCCTACCCAAGCGGCTGTGGGATTACCTGCTACACCGCGCTAAAGTGGACCCGCAGCGCAAGTGGGCCGAACTCACACGCACACAGCTAAATAGCCTCACCGATGTACTCTGCAACGACAGCTACACCATGGTGGGCAAGACAACTTTTAAAGAAGAATTCGTGACTGCCGGCGGCATAGAACTACGAGCCATAGACTTTCGCAGCTATGCAGTGCGCGGCTATGAGGGCCTTTATGCCGCTGGCGAGCTGCTCAATATTGACGGCGTGACAGGCGGATTTAATTTTCAAGCTGCCTGGACAGGAGGATATCTGGCTGGGCAGGCTATTGCTAGCGCATCAGCGTAACTTCTCCCTGAATCACACTCTCCTCTCCATTGAGGTAGACGACGGGCAAAATGTAGGTATAGACTCCTGCCTGAACGGGCTTGCCCCGCACAGTGCCATCCCAACCATCTGCGCTAGTCATTTGCTCGCCAAGCCCAACGAATACCAAATTGCCCCAGCGGTCAAAAATGCGGAGTGGTCCGGCACTCTCGACGTACGGAGAGAGATAGACCCCGAACCGATCGTTGATGCCATCGAAATTTGGACTCATCGCGTTAGGCACCCCAACGCGCTTGTCTTCGATGCCGGTGATGAAGAGCTGTGACGACTGCGAGCAACCTTCATCATTGGTAGCTGTAACACTCACCTCCCCACTGCTGAGTAGTCGAAAGCTTGGGCGTTCGCAGTCTTCGCAGATGCCTGCGGGGCCACTCCACAGGTAGCTAAGTGGTTCGGCAGTAGATGGCTGTGGGTCGAGCGTGATGATGCTGCCGAGCACATGCTCCTGGTCTCCACCAAGATTGATGGTGAAATCATTGACTGGTTGCAGCGTCACGGTGGTGTCGACGCTACAGCGAGCAAGAGAGCTAACTATTTGAATGGTATAGTCGCCGCTGCTTAGATTTTCGAACAGCGTCGGTGCGGTGTATTCTGTACCATTAAGAATAAAAGTACCCGCGTCGATGCTAGGCTCGATGTAGAGCGACCCTGTGCCGTCACCAGCACAATTCCCCGGCTCAACAATTAATTCATCGAGGGCGGGACGCGTGTGCACGTGGATGTAGGCGGTGTCGATGGCCTCGCAGGCATCGAGACTCACACTCTCGAGCACGACCATCTGATCGTCGACAGGTGTGGTGGTGTAGGTGCTTTCAGTAGAGCCATCACTCCAGAGGTAGGTGGTGTGAGGCAGGTTGCTGGCGTCCATGTTGCGCAAGGTAATTTCCTCACCCAGGCAGGTATTGACGGTGTCAGCGCCGAGATCGACGGTAAAGTCACAAGCTAACTTTGCGAGCCAGCCATCGTTGGCGCGCACGCCGTTGAACAGCTCTCCATAAGGTCCGCCAGCGCTCGCATCGCGCCAATCGAATGGACCAGAATTGCTCTCTCCACCGATGTACCAAGCTCCATCTTCTGAGCGGATGAGTGCGCGAATATTTTCACTGTTGTCACCACCGCGGGTGATGTCCCAGATCAACTCACCAGCTGGAGAGATGTAAATCATCCAGCCATCGTCGCGCCCATTGATCATGCTTACCGAATCGCCACGTACAGCGGAGCGGGTGGTGCCGGCCAGTACGATGTAATCGTTGATGTTTTTACGTCCTGTATAGGCATCGTCGATGTCTGCACCACCAAAAGTGCGATCCCAAACTATCTGACCCGTCCCCTGCTCTAAGCGGACACACCACAAGTCGAGTTCGCCGAGGGCAGGTGAAGATTTGTTGCCACTGGGAGGAGAGGTAGACTGACCGGATACGAAGATGTCGCCGTTGTTAAACTGCGTCAGGAAGAAGGGGACTTCTACTTCTGATCCGCCGAATTGGTAGTCGGTGATGATGCTCCCGTCAGGGTTGACGTGGACGAGCCACATATCGTTAGCTCCGAAGCTATCGCGGGATTTTACGCCGCTTGCGGGTGAGCGTGATTCTCCGTAGAGCACGACTGTCTTGTCGGCGAGCTGCTTGAGGCCCCAGATGCGGTCATTGTTTGAGCCGCCGTAGATGTGCTCGCGTACGAAAGTACCTTGTTCGTTGAGCTCGATGAGCCAGTAATCAAAGCGGGCGCTGTCAGGATCAGGACCTGAAGTGAGTGGCAGCGCGCGTTTGCCCCACATAGAAGGAACGGCATTGGTTTCGGCGGCTATGAGATAGTGGCCGTTATCGAGTTGAATGAGCTTTCGGCCCAAGTGGAGGCCGTTGCCGCCGATAGTCGACTGCCAGATGGAGTTTCCAGCCTGGTCGAGGCAAATAACGTAGACATCAGGCGCGTAGGAGGCTGGTCCGTCCCGATCCACTGTTTTAGTGCCATCCATGCCGCCACGGGATAAGCCTGTGATGACGAATCTGTTTTGCTGGTCGACTATCACATCGTAGGCGCGGTCTTCGTCAGTGCTTCCGATCAGCCGCTCCCACAGCTTCACGCCTGAATTAGACATGCGCACTGCGAGGATATCGAGGCTGCCTGCGTTGTTGCTGGTGATGCTGCCGGAGTTGCTAGAAGCGGTATGTCCTACAGCGAGAAAGCCACCGTCGGGCGCCTGCACGATAGCTGTAATTTCTTCGAAGGAAGAGCCGCCATAGTTGTAACTCCACTCGACTGCCGGCTGAGCAAGCGCTGCTACAGACAGCAGCACTGCTAAAGTGGCGAGTAATAATTTGGAGTTAGTGTTAGGCATAGTGGTCCGGGGTGCCAGGCTGGGGATCACCTAACGAATTCGAGTGCAAAGGTCGTCTTTACTACGAGGCTACGGCAAATCTCAAGCCAGCGATTACCGAGAATTAGGTAAACATCTAGGTTGTTGACAATCAACCGAATAAACATACTGCTAAGGCAGATGCAAATTAGTTATCCACGTTGCTCTCTTGCGGGACAGCTTCCTGCACCTTTAGGTGAAGGTCTCTCCCCCACTCCGTGTTCGTTAATGCGTATTGAACGCCAAAAAAGAGTGCCGCCATTAATGCCAGCACGAGCAAAAAACGCGTAAAGCCTGTAATTCGGGTTCTTGTTGCCATGGTGCGTTATTCGAAAAAGGCGTCGTATTGATTGCTTCCGCGTTGTCCGCTGTCCCGTCGTACGGGTTCGGCACGAGGCGCATCGATATTGAGGATATTGGCGTCGTCGTTTGCTTCGGCGATGAGGTTGTTTTTCTCACCGGCGCCGAGGAGGATAGAGTCGCCTTCCCGCTCCCAGCGTTCGAGCATTTCCATACCGCGTTCTTCGAACGATCCATTTTGCAGATCGACCGAATCCATGAAGGTGGAGCTCATCTCCATAAAGCGCTCCATTTCGCCCACCTTGAGGCTCACGTCTTCGGCAATCGCTTCTAGTGCCTGATCGTACATGAAGCGCGCATCCTTGTCCTCTCCCATCACTGTGGCAGCACTCTGCATAGCGCTGTGGGAAGCACGGATGGCTTTGCGCTCCTGTTCCTTGACCACCACCTGGTCGCGGACATCCTCAATGAGAATCTCTCCGTTGCGGTACATCCGGTCGAGCACGCGGTAGAGGATTTCCATCTTCTTGTAGAGGTCCTCTAGCCGGAGATTAGATTCCTTGAGTCGACCTGCGCGGCGAGTTTTGAGGGTAAATACCTCCGATTTTTGCTTGTCTCGCGCCTGCTTAGCAATGCGCATATGGGAGTCGATCTCGCGCTTGTTGGTTTTGATGAGTTCATCGAGTTTGTGCATTTGGCCCCGCAGCTTGTTGATTTGGGCATTCATGCTTCGGAGATTGCTCTCCAGGTCGTCGACATAGCTTTTGAGGATGCCTATCGGGTCGACCTTCACAAATACGCCGGTGATTTTGCGCATTGCACTTTTATAGCCGTACCAGAGGAGTTGGCGCATCTTCGGATCGAGCACCATGAATAAGATGCCCCCCACAAGAGCTACTAAGCCGGCAAATGCCGCTGTATTGCGGAGTAACAAAGGCCAATTGACTATGCTCATCAAAAAGCCGAATGCCACTAGTAGGCCGATGCCAAGGATGGCTCCAGTAACGCCTTCGGGACGCTTCCAGAACGGTTTTTTGTGCCCGTACCCGCTGGGTAATTGTGGTGCTGTGCTCATGGATTTAGATTGGTGAAGGCTCGATGCTGCGAGTATAACGCCTGCAAGTGGGTTAGGTATGATCAATCGACCAGGCACGCGGGTACGTCGACCGGTTTAGCTTCGCGCCAACTCCGATTTAGCATGGCTACCCTTTTCGTCAGCTCCGAAATTGAGCAACTACGACGTGTAATCGTCCACCGCCCCGATAGTGGCGTGAGCAGAGTGACGCCTAAACGCTCGGATGAGCTGCTGTTTGATGACATTGTCTTTCTACCCGAGATGCAAAAAGAGCACGATGTGTTCACGCAGATTCTCCACGCGTTTTGCGGAAGCGAAAACGTATATGACTATACCCACCTGCTGGTCGAGGCTCTGCAAGCTGATGAAGCACGTCGACATGCCCTGATTGCGGAAGTGGTAGACTACGAGGAGCTGCCCACATCAGCGAAAGGGTTTCTAGAAGGACTGACTGCCTCCGAGCTGGCCGATGTGCTCGTGACGGGGTACCACCAGCCTCTAGACCGGATTCTTTTTGATCCGATCCCTAATTTTGTGTTTACGAGAGATTTGGCCATCGCGGTCAATGATCATCTGGTTTTGGCGAAAGCTGCAACGGATGCACGCTCACGAGAAAATTTCATCGTACGCTTCGTTTTCGACGCACATCCAGACTTCCAAGAGCTACGCGAGCAAGGGCGCATCATCGACCTCAACGATGTAAATGCTTTTCCTCCTGGCCACCGCGGCCAGCGCGTGAGGGTGGAAGGCGGAGATGTGATGGTGCTCGATGAAAAGTATCTCTTGATTGGGGTGAGCGAGCGGACCAATGCGTACTCAGCCACCTTGCTTGCCAATGCACTCTTCGAGCGAGAGGTGATTGAGCATGTTGTGCAGGTGGTGATTCCTGCCGATCGAGCATTCATGCACCTCGACACGATCTTCACGCAAGTCGACGAAGCAGTGTATGCTGCCTATGCGCCGATAATTATCGAAGGTATTTCGAGTACGGTGGAGGTGGTGAGTGGGCATGGCACGCGCAGATCGTACGGCAGTGTAGCCGACTTTATTCTGGCCGAACTCGACGGTAAGGCGGAATTTATCGCTTGTGGCAAGGGAGAAAGTCCATATCAAGAGCGCGAGCAGTGGACAGATGCCTGCAATCTCGTAGCATTAAAGCCAGGAGTCGCAGTGACCTACGATAGAAATATTGTCACGGCGCAGAGCTTTCGGGAAGCTGGCTTTGCGGTGGTACCTGCACAAGATTTGCTGGCGCAGTTGGCGAGTGGACAGGTCACCGTCGACGGCATTAGCAAGACCATCATTGCCTTGCCGAGTGGCGAGCTGAGTCGTGCCCGCGGTGGAGGACACTGCATGACCTGCCCGCTGCTGCGCGGGGAAACGGAGTAAGCAAGTATGTATCGCCACCAAAGCACTAAACGAGTTCGCTACGGAGAGACTGACCAAATGGGCTACCTCTACTACGGCAACTATGCGCTCTACTATGAGATAGGCCGCGTGGAGATGCTGCGGAGTCTTGGCCTGACCTACAAAACGATTGAAGAGGAGTGGAAAGTGATGATGCCGGTCGTCAACATGAGCTCGAGGTATCTACGCCCGGCGCGCTATGATGAAGAAATCGTCATCAGCACCGAGCTGCGCAACTTGCCAGCAATGGACATCACCTTCCACTTCGAATTGCACAACCCGCAGGGTAAACTGGTTAATGGAGGCAGGGTGAACTTGTGCTTCGTCGACGTAGACTCGCAAAAGCGCCTAGCCTGTCCTCCACAATTGCTGAACGTACTCCAACCTCATTTTGCCTAAGTGGTACTACATAGCCCTCAAACGCTCGGGCCTGCTGCGCTCGATAGTGCGCTGGGCGAAAAGGACACGTTGGGCAGGTTTTGAACAGCTCAGCCTGTACGATACCATCATCTTTTTGATCAATGAGTCGCTGCTCAACGACATCACATTTCGTTCGTATGCCATAGCGTATACGTTTTTTATAAGTTTATTCCCAGCTGTGTTGGTGCTGTTTACGCTGATTCCATATTTACCGATCTACGAAAATATAGATTCTGCTCTGCAGGTGTACCTCTATGACATCTTGCCTGGAGAAACAGCCGAGATAGCCTATGAATTTATTCAAGACATAGGCACACGTGAGCGCTCAGGACTTTTGTCACTCAGCTTTGTGTTGGCCTTTTATTTTTCGAGTAATGGCATCATGGAAATGATGCGGACCTTTGAAAAAGAATATGCGCAGACTTACCGTACGCGCTCAGTAGTGAAGAAGCGCCTCATTGCGATTGGTCTGACGCTTGGCTTTGGTTTGCTGCTCGTTGCTTCTGTGCTGTTGATAACAGTAGGTACAGCTCTGCTCGACTTTTTTGAAGACAACTGGGGGCTGGGTGGTTTGTATGGCTTTTCGCTGAGGTTGTTGCAGTGGGTAGCTATTGCTTCGCTCTTGTATAGTGGGATTGCTTTGACTTACCGCTATGGCAGTGCCACTATTCGGAGATTCAAATTTTTCTCACCAGGATCAATTTTAGCCACCTTCCTCTGTATTCTTACTTCGCTGGCCTTTGCACTTTATATTGAAAACTTTGATAGCTATAACAAATTATACGGCTCTATTGGGACAATTATTGTCTTCATGCTTTGGCTACAACTTAATGTGCTTTGGATATTAATTGGCTATGAGTTAAATGCAGGTATAGCAATAAATCGTGATATCAAGGTGGCTCGTAAAGATCGAGATGCCAACTAAGCATGTAACATATTACGAGTTTTTTGCTATGGCGCAGGATTTGCCACAAGCTGTTCGAACACACACAAACGAACACTGTGATAGCTTACGAAGCGCCGGATGAGACGCCCATTGGCCGAAAACTTCTCACCGACTACCATACCACCACCTTAAAGACTTGGATAGGTGGGTACCGCAACAGACCCGAGGAGTGGACTGAAGCTCGAAATTGGTACCCCACTGGCGTACCTGGCTGGAATGACAAAGTCATACTTGGAGGCTACAGCAAGCACCGCTGCAACATTGCCACCGGTGTCGATGATATTGCCGCGCTGTGCGTCTTGCCTGGGGCAACTTTGGTTTTGGCAAAAGCTGGACGCCTCACTATCGATGGACTACTCTCCGACCCACTCGGGATGCTCGGCGATAGCGGCCTCTACAACGCAGGCTGTATCGAAGTGCAAGGGCAACTCAGCATTCGCAACGCAGCCCTTAAGGGTATCCGTAACCACGGTCGCTTGCGCAACGACGGTCGCATCTACGCCGACTGTAGCGTCTCCACCTGCCCCTCCGACTGGGGTGAGTTTGCTGATTACGGGGAGCGGGTTTTTCTCAGCCCACAGTAGCAAAGCAACGAAGCCCGCCCCACGATACATCGCGAGGCGGGCTTCTCATCAATCCTTTGAGTCGAATACTAAGCGAGTGCTGATACGTCGCGAACCAAGATTTTGCCTCTGTTGAAGTATATCAAGTTGGCTTTACGCAGCTCATTGAGCACCAGCGTTACCGTTTGCCGAGATGTGCAGGTGATGTTGGCGATATCTTGATGCGTGAGCGAGTGGCGGATGAGGAATTCTAACCCGACTTTTCTGCCCCGCGTGGCAACACTCTCCTTGAGGAAGCCGATAATTCTCGAACGTGCGTCGAGGGAGACTACGCTGGTAAGACGGTGCTGCACGAGTTGGAGTTGCTGCCCCATGTTGTTGAGCACCAGCTGGCAAAGACCAAAGTTGCTCTGCATGAGTCGTTGCAGCGTTTCGAGCGGGAGCTGATAGACAACTGTATCGTTGGCTAGTGCTTGCGCAAAACTTTCGCGGGATTTCTCACCGCCAATGGCAAGCTGACCAAACATAGCATCTGGTCGGAGGACACAGCGGATGATTTCGCGACCATCCCCGCCATGGTTGCCGAGCTTGATTTCACCGGCAGCAACGAAGAAGACATGACGTGCATCGTCGCCCTCAGAGAAGACGAATTGGTGCTTTTTGAAGCGACGCTCAACAGCTGAGTCGCTAAGTAGCTGTTGCTCTGACTCTTGTAGTGAGCTAAAAAGTGGGTAGTCTGTAATTGATGTGATAGCCATGGCTCCGACAGTTTCGAGGGATTGAAAGGATGCGTTGTCGGTTATAAGACACACTACATCCCCAAAACCCCCAAAGGCGGAGAAATTTTATTTCAAGTTTTTGCGAAAGCTAAAACGTTATGGTTATGGAGCCCCCCTGAAAGGTATAGCTTCCAAACACGCCTGTGCCGTTGGCAATATTATCGTCGGAAATGTTGGAAGCAAAGGCGGGTAGCTTGCCTGAGCCTAGTCCATTGGTCTGCTCGAGGTAGTTGTAGTAGTCTTGTGAGACGGTGCGTACTTCTACTCGTACTGCTGGCGATTGCATCTGGCGCAGGAGCTCGTCAGGCACCCGGAGCTGGTTGTTAAGGGTCCCGTTAGCGAATTCGGCATCTGAAAACAGGCAGCCTGAATTGCCCAAATTGAGCGCTGAAGCAAGCACACGCGTAAACATGAAGGGGAGTGGCTGACCGACTCGAGCGGCCTCCTCATCTGCAGTCAATGCACGATCATAGGCCCACACCAACACGTGATAAAAATTACGCTCTGCGTTGGCATCGCCAATTTGTATAGGTACAGTAACGAAGCTTCTGGCAGCATCGGGCGTGGGATCGGACGCTAGTGCAGTTGCTGGCAAATCCACCGAAGCGCTGCGAGGCACTGTGGTATTGCTACGCACCTGAGAATAGCCAGGGGCCTCAATGGTGAGGTTGTAAGTGAGCCCTGATATCACCACCTCCGTACGCTCTGTGGTGAAAACAGCAACGTTATCCTCGATTTTGACAGCATCTAGCTCAAAGCTTCTACCATCAGAGTTGCGCATCTCGATCACAGAACCTGCGAGTGCATTCGCGTCGAGCACCTCACCAAGTGTAGAGACAGCACTCACGTTAACGATGGGATTGGAGCCGGCACGGAGCTGGCTTTCAACGAGCAATTCGGAAGGGACAGCCAACTCCAGATCAAACGGCTCCTCACACGAGCTCGTCAGCAGGCCGACTACAGACGTTATGAGAAGTGATCGTTTCATGGCTCAAAAGGCTACTGAATACCGCAAGAACGGCAGGAAAGGCAACATCGTGATCTGCGTGAACTCGTAGTTGGACTGACCAGCGCCGGAGGTAGATGTACGTTGCAAGTTAAGGAAAAGAGGGTTTTTTCGTAGGTAAATATTTTGCACGCCAAATGTTACTTTGTAATCCACCCGCTCGGCCATACGCTGGTACACCACCCCGAGATCGAGACTGTGATAGGGAGCAAGCTGAATCTGCGGCCCATCATAAATCCAGGAGTTGGTCAGCGGCACATTCGTATCTGGAATTTGCGGGCCGATTGGATTGAGTGTGGGCAGGCGCGTTGGTGCTCCCGAGCCGAATATCCAGGTAAGGCCGGTGGTCCAACTTTTTGAGATGGGCACACGCGCGCCTAGGCGCGCATAATGTCTGCGGTCGAGGCGAAAACGCTCTTCAATAGGCGCACCTCCCTCGCTGTCTTGGTAGCGCCGCGTGGCCCAGGCAAGACTATAGCTCGCTTGAAGTTTGATGGTAGACAGCATCGTGACGCCCTGCACCTCGATGCCCGACGACTCGCCTTCTCCGTTGCGTAAGTTGTCCACCCATTGATCAAGCCTAAGTGAGGTAAAATTGTTCGAAAAGCGTGCAAGACCATTAATTCGTTGGTAATAGGCACTGAGGGCAGCTGTACATCCTCGTCGATTGTCAAAACTCAAAGTGCCAGTGAGATAGCTGCTTCTTTGGGGCGACAGACCAGCTACAGAGGGTACCCATAAATCACGGGGCAATCCAGGATTCTGTGTAGAAATAGAGTGGATATATTGTCTGGCCATTCCACCACTTATGCTTACGCCAAAACCAGGCACGAGATCATAGGCAACTTTGACTCGCGGCAAAAGGCTTGCAAACCTGCGTTCTCCTCCAAGTTGACTCGCTAAGCGTAGACCTGCATCCACCACGAGCGCATCCACCGGCTGCCAGTTTGCACTGACGTAACCTGCTACATCATAAGTCCGCAAAACAGGTAATTCGTTACCTCCGATCTGCTGCCCTACCCCCCCGGTAGTGTCGAATTGCAGGGCGCGCTCAACGGTTTCTGTTTGGGTGCCGACGCGAAAGCGATGCGCCACCCCATCAAAACCAAAGTCGAGTGCCAGGCGCGGGCGCAGCGCTACATCGAAGTTTTGCTTCAGACCAATATCGAGGAGGTTGGTCGCGAACGCGCTCTGGCTGTAGGTATAGCGTTCGCTACTGGTGCGGATAGCCTCCGTGAGCAGAAAATAGTCGCTCGCATCGTAGTTGAATTCACTGAGCGTAGCGGTCGTGTTGATAAACCACCGCGTACCCACCGCTGCATTGTGGCGCAAACTCGCAACGGCATTGCCCCAGCTGCGCACTGATTGATCTAAGAAAGCATCAATAAAGCTGCCATCGTTGAAGAAAATTTCATCCTGGTCGGCGTATCGATCTCGACCTACATAGACGCTGGCGTACAGGCGTTGCTTGGGCGACCCAGTTGCTCCTGCACTCCGCGAGAGAGGTAGATTGACCTTGCCGGTAAAATCATAGAACAAGAAGTTAATATTCGGGATCGATGACTCTCGCGGCTGCACCGATGGCCTTAGTGCCTGGAGCCAGAAATCGGTAAGCCCCCGCCTGGCAGCGAGGAAGTAACTACCCTTACCGAGCGGACCTTCTGTTGATGCCCGCAAGTCGGTGATGCCTACGCTAAACATTGATTTGCGCCCTTCGCGGGAGCCTTCTTTAAGTCGAATATCTAGGACTCCTCCCACGCGGTCGCCATAACGTGCTTCACCTGCGTGCTTACTCAACTTCAAAGAGCGGATAGCATCACCTGGGATGGCAGACACATAGCCTGCAGCGTGCGAAGGCAGGTAGAGGGTGGCATCATCTACAATAACGAGATTTTGGTTCGGATCGGCACCCCGTATCGAGTAGCCGCCAAAGCCACCGGGACCGCTCAAAACTCCGGCCCTTTGACCCAGCCATGCGTTGACATCGCGATCTCCTATACTAAACTCTGCATCTTCGAGTACACGTGGAGTTACTGGTCTATCGGTGATGGGCACAGTTGTGGCGGCTCCAGCGTCTGCTACCACTTCGACTACAGATAG
This sequence comes from Saprospiraceae bacterium, assembly GCA_965213735.1. Taxonomy (GTDB): domain Bacteria; phylum Bacteroidota; class Bacteroidia; order Chitinophagales; family Saprospiraceae; genus CALDTK01. The sequence goes on along the minus strand of CBDCAB010000006.1, from coordinate 653,725 downwards.
CTTGTAGCTCGGGCGCAGCCGCACCCGCACATTAGCCATGTCTTGACTCGTGATGGTGAGGGTATCGCTGGGGTAGCCGACATAGCTGACGATAAGGCGCTCGCCATCCTCGAGGCCAGCAACTGAGAAGTAGCCGTAGCCATTGGTAGCCACACCGCGATTGGCTCGCAGCAGCGACACGCTCGCGCCAACTAAGCGTTCGCCAGTGGCTACATCTTCCACAAATCCACTCGCACTGTAGCGGCGGTTGCGCAAGGTGCTCACAATTACCTGACGCCCAAGTACAGCGTACTGCAGCCCAAAAGGCTTGGTTAAGCGGGAAAACGCTTCGGAGGCGCTGCCGTATTCAGCAAGCTCAAAGACGATGCTGGTGTCTGGAATGCCTCCCGGAGAAAACACCAGACCTAATTCGTAATGCGCGGCCGTGGCGGTGAGATGTGTTTCGAGGGGCCTGACCTGCGCGTACGAGACGGCAGAGCACACTAAACACCACCAACATGTCAGGCAAAGTATGCGCACGGTAGCTAAACTAAGCCCTACGCCTTAAAGTGCCTCAGCGGATCAAGGGCGACATCTTACTGACAGCTACCACCGACGAGTTCGTATACCTCGCCACGACGCTTCAAGTCAGCACCGAAGAGTACGGCGAGCGATTCTGTCATTTCTAGAGCCGACGCCTGCGAGAAATCCGCAGTCACCGAGCAAGCGGCCAGATAACTAGGTACTACCAGCTTAAGTACGCCAGCGTCACTGAGCCGTTGGGCAACTTCACTGAGTAAGGCATTCTCAAATTTAAGTTCTACGGCAGGACGTGAGTCAAGCTTGCGCGCAAGTTGGTCTTCTACCTGTGCATGATCGCCAGCGTAGAGATCGATCCACTCCGACTCGCGGTTGCCCCGCAGGCGCACATGTCCTTCTGCGACAGCAATAGTGGAACTCTTAGCGGCCACTACTTTAAATTCTGTACCTACCACAACGAGCTCAAAATCTGGTCCGTCGACATAGAAAGGCTGTGTCTCACTAGCTCTCACGGCAAAGGAAGCCTCACCGCGTAGAGAAGCGCGACGTTCGACCTCGCCGTAGCTAAATTCTAGAGACGAGCCAGGAGCAAGGGCTACAATAGATTCGTCTTGCAGCGTCACGTGTTCTATACCTGTAGAAGAGTTAGCATAGCGTTCGATAGCTGCATCATCTCCGCTTGCGAGATTGAGTGCAATTAAAAGAAGAATAGCCGCGGCTACGGCAGCAATGTAGTAGCGCCAGTTACGGCGGCTGGTGGCTTGGGCTGGCGCAGCATCGAGCCGCTGCTCAAACTCCCGCCAAGCAGCCTCTGTATCTACGGGAGCAGGTGTATCGAGCTGCCCGACGGCATCCCACAGAGCGCTCGCGGAGGCATCGTCACCACCTAAAGCTGCCGACCATTCTGCTTGTTTTCCTTTTAGCATTACATGTTGTATGACACACACTAAGGGCAAAACCCCTAAACGTTGGTGAAATTTAGTGCAAGAAGTGCGGAGAGAAGCTTCGGGAGTTGTGCACGGAGAAGTTTGAGGGCGCGAGCGAGTTGATTTTCCACCGTTTTAGGGGCAATGTCGAGTTCGGCTGCGATCTGTTTGTAGCTAAGCCCTTCGAAGCGATGGAGGATGAGAATGATGCGCGCGCGTTCTGGAAGTTGCTTTATGGCGCGATGAAGTTGCGCCTTTGCGTCGGCAAGATCGTCAGTCGCCGGCTCCACGAGTTGTTCGGAAGCCGACGCTATGGCCTGATCGCCGGGATGTTGGAAGCGTTTGCGGTCCCTAATTGCATTAAGTGTCCGCGTCACGACGGCTCTACGCAGGTAGGCGGGTGGATTATCAGCCCGCTCGAGCCCATTCTGCTCGTAGAATTTCATGAACACGTTCTGCACGATGTCCTCTGCCAGGGGTACATCACCCGTCACACGGGCGCTCACCTGCACCAATTTAGCGTAGTGTGAGCGGAAGAGCTCTTCGAGTATCTGCTTGTTGGTCCTTGCTGCCATTCTGCCTGTGCGCAATATCGCTGCCACAGGCCACACGTGCCAATTCAACTTTGCAGCTACTTTGCGACCAGTTTACACGCGATTGTTCAGCCTCTATGAAAAAATTTACCGCATTTCTCGCCAGCGTACTCAGCAGCATGGTCGCTGTGCTTGCCCAAACGCCGGATTCCCTGCAAGTCGCCGATGCTGGTTGGGACAGACGCTTCAATGATGCGGTGGCGCCCATAGCCGATGCTGTAGCAACTTTCACGTTTTTTCCCATTAATCCCTTTAGCGAGGCGTCGATCCAGATGCCAGCAGTTGTCGTGCTGCTGCTCGTTTCGGCCATAGTCTTCACCATCTATTTTGGCTTCGTCCAATTTCGCAGCTTCAACTTGGCGCGCAAAACGGTGCGTGGCGATTATTCCTTGGGCGATGAGCCTGGTGAGGTCACGCACTTTCAAGCCCTCACGGCTGCGCTGTCTGGCACCGTCGGCCTCGGCAATATCGCTGGAGTGGCCGTCGCCATTAGCTTGGGCGGACCTGGAGCTACTTTCTGGATGATCATCGCGGGCCTGTTAGGCATGGCATCGAAGTTCGTGGAGTGTACCCTGGGTGTACGCTACCGAGATGTGTCTGCAGACGGCACAGTCTATGGAGGTCCGATGTATTACCTCAAAAAAGGCCTTAGCGAGCGTGGCTTAGCAGGTTTGGGTGGAGTGCTCTCGGTGGTGTTCGCAATTTTCTGCGTAGGTGGCAGCTTCGGCGGAGGCAATATGTTTCAGGCCAATCAAGCTGCAGCTATTTTCAACCAGCAGATTGGCGCCACCAGCGGTTCGGCCGGTCTCATCTTCGGCATCACCCTGGCCGCAATTGTCGGTTTGGTAATTCTCGGGGGCATCAAGCGAATAGGTGCTGTGACCGAACGCATTGTGCCCTTCATGGTGGGTGTGTATCTGCTTGCAGCGCTCGCGGTTATTGCCGTGAATTTCCGCTTCATCCCGATGGCTTTTGTTGAAATATTCGAAGGTGCCTTTACGCCAGCAGGTATTGCCGGAGGCTTTGTCGGAGTGCTGGTGCAGGGATTTAGGCGTGCAGCCTTTTCCAATGAAGCTGGTGTAGGATCGGCGGCCATAGCGCACTCAGCCGTCAAAACCCGCTACGCAGCCAGTGAAGGACTCGTGGCACTGCTCGAACCATTTATTGATACGGTCGTCGTTTGCACCATCACCGCCCTCGTAATAGTCATCGCCAATGGCGATGGCACCATCATACAGTACGGTCAGGAAGCCGAAGGTGTACAGGCTACGAGTGCAGCCTTTGCAACAGTATTGCCGTGGTTCCCTTACCTGCTCACCATTGCCGTCGTGCTTTTCGCGTTCTCCACACAGCTCTCGTGGAGCTACTACGGCTTGCAGGCCTGGCTCTACTTGTTTGGACGCAACAAGTACGCTGACATCAGCTACAAGATTCTATTTTTGTGCTTCATCGTTTTGGGCGCAAGCGTGAGCTTAGAATCAGTCATTCTCTTTTCGGATTCAATGATCTTTCTGATGTGTGTACCCAACCTCATCGGCGTGTTCTTGCTCCTTCCCGTTGTCAAGCGGGAGTATCGAGATTATGTAGAAGACACTGCCAAAATTGACGCTGGTGCGCCCATACCTAAAGATCGTGTAGCTCGCGCATTGCCTAACATAGACGCCTAAGTTCGCCTTCGCACCACGTTCTGTGTCCGCTACACCTACCAAAGCTCAGCTGCCGAATGATTACCTCGTAATCGAAGGCAATATCGGGGCTGGCAAGACTACCCTAGCCTCTCGCATTTCGGAGCGCTATGAGTGCCAGCTGGTGCTCGAGCAGTTTGACGACAATCCCTTCCTGCCACTTTTCTACAAGGACAAAGACCGCTATGCGCTCATGGTGGAGTTGTTCTTTATGGCCGAACGACATACGCAAATGCAGCCGCTGTTGAGTCAGCCAACGCTGTTCAGCAAGCCTGTCCTTGCAGATTATATCTTTCTCAAGACTTGGCTTTTCGCGCGCCGCACCTTGCTGAGGCGACACGAGCGAGACTTGTTTCGTAAGCTCTTCGATCAACTGAATCAGCAAATTCCGCTTCCGCAAAAACTGCTGTTCATCCACCGGCCAGTGCCTGTGTTGCTTCAGCAGATAAGGCATCGAGGCCGAGACTACGAAGCCAACATCAGCCACGAATACCTGTCGATCATCCAACGCACCTACTGGGACTACTTCCGTGAAGAAAAGCGCTACCCGATCATTATGGTCGACTTAGGGGATGCCGATTTTGAAACGGATGAAACTGTATTTAACGAACTACTCGACGTCATTGCTCGTCCAGCACATAAGGGGCTCAGCGTGCACGAGCTTAGCTCCCGGCAGCTACCAAAGCCCGAGTAATTGCAGCTTGGGGCTGTTGTAGCACGTCCTCGACAGGCCCCTGCTCCACAACTTCGCCATCTTCAAGTATTAGCATGCGGTGGGCCAAGTGCGGCACTGCCGACAAATCATGGGTGATATAAATGATGCTTAGACCTAATTCCCTCTGTAGCCTACGCAGCAAAAGGGTGAGGGCGATGCGCAAGCGACTATCGACGCCAGCCATCAGCTCATCACATACCAGCACTTGCGGCTCCACGGCTAAGGCCCGCGCCAGCACCACCCGTTGCATCTCACCCGTACTGAGTGTCAGTACCTGCCGCTGAAGATACTCCTCTGAAAGTCCCACTTGTTCGAGTAAGGCACGCTCATCGAAGCCACGCCGCCGATGAGCTTCGCGCAGGGTAGTTGCGACCGTAAAGTGCGGGTTGAGGCTGAGTCGCGGCTCTTGCCACACATACTGAATGGCTCCTCGCGCCGGCCCACCCTCTGCCAGCTGCACACTGCCTGCACTCGGCACCAGTCCTGCCAAGGCTTTGCCTATACTCGTCTTGCCACTCCCAGAGCGCCCCACGAGTGCCAGCGTTTCTCCTGGCAACACACTAAAGCTCACTCCCCTCACCGCCTCCACCGTTTTGTAATTGACACGCAGCTCGTCTACCTGCAATACTGGAGAGGTAGTACCCGCTTGCGCTGGCATCTTCAAAGGTGTAAGCGGAGGTGAGGGAGTAGCAGTAGGCTCCATCAGCTGCCCGTGGTGGAGGTGAAGTCTACGGCTTGCTACCCTATCGAGCAGCGTTTCATCGTGAGTTACGTGCAGTATAGCCACACCCGAGCGCTGGCTCTGCTCGATTTGCTGTAACACCAGCTGAGCCGTGATAGGATCGAGGGAGGCTGTAGGGGATTCCAGCAGCAGCAGTCGAGGATTTCTGGCTAATGCAAATGCCAGTCGTACACGCTGTGCCTGCCCACCACTTATTTCGCTGGGTAGCCTTTCGGCAAAACCAGAGGCAAGAGGTAGTTCCAGCCGCTCAAACCATTGCTGGTAGCGGTTACCGAGCCCAAAACGTCGTAACGAAGCCGCGAGCGTGCGATGAGGGTGAAGTCCCGCTTGAGGATCTTCAGTGACCCAGGCTGAGGTGTTTTGGCGAAAGCTGACCAACTGCCCTTCAGGTGCTGCTAGCAAATCGAGGCCACAAGAGTTGAGCTGACCACTTACTGTCGCTGCCGACTCGAGTTTAGCGAGGCCCGCGCAGAGGCGAAGCAAAGTTGTTTTGCCCGATCCGCTCTTACCGCTAAGCCCGAGTTGCTCGCCAGCCTCGAGTTGAAAGTTTATACCCCGCAGCACGGGAGCTTCAGGTGCATAGGCTGCACGTAAATCCTCGGCTGCAAGCAAGTAGCTCACTGCGAGCTGCTGGTATTGCGCAGATGGATGCTGCGACCTTCCAATACCGGCTCGAGGTGCTCGGTATTGCTCAGCAGCGCAAGTACATCGTCGCCCAAAAACTCACCTCGCCAAGTATTGACCAAGTCGTTGAGGCCCTCCTGCTTGCCCGTACGCAAGTCGCGCATCACCGCTCGGGGCACTACCAGATCTATCGCAATTTCATGGCGGATGCAGAAGTAAGACAGGTACTTGTAGAGAATTTCGCCTACGACCTCTTGGCGAACATCCGTATTGCCTGGAGCACGAAGCTCTTCGAGCCCACTCAGCTCTTGCTCTGTAGGCACATCCTGATAGAGCCGCTGCCAGTGTTGCAGATGCTTCACCCAGCTCTTCTTCTTGAGATGCCTGTTGTTGGTGATAGCCTGAGGTCCATTGCGCATCAGGCGCACGACAGCGTTGAGGTCTTTGGTGGGCAGCACCATTTCTCGACTGTGATCGCGCTTTTCGGCTACCATGCGGCGCCAGCCAATCATGCGCATCATGAAGATCTTCTCTGACTTGCGCATCTTGTAAACAGCGCCCATAGCCTTTACTTCATCTAGGACTGTCTTCTCGTAGCGGGAGGCTTCTTCCCAGGTCATCATCTCACTAATGAACCAGTCGTAGCGCTTGCGCTCCTTCAACTTGGCTGTTACCACCTCGTACATCTCACGCAGGTAAACCACATCTTCAAGGGCATATTTTAGCGCATCCTTTTGTATAGGGCGGCGCGTCCAGTCTACTACCGCGAAACCCTTCTTGAGGTGAATGCCAATGTGCTCTTCGGCAAGGCGTTTGAAATTGACTGGATACTGGTCGCTGAGGAAGCCACAGGCCAGTTGTGTATCCACGAGATTTTTGGCCTCGCAGCCGTAGTTCTGGTAGAGCAGGCGGTAGTCGTTCTCTCCTGCGTGGGTAATCTTGAGGATCTTGTCGTTGGCAATAAGCTCGAGGAAAGGGCTAAGCTCATCGATGGCTATCGGGTCGATCAAGAACAAGCCATCCGGAGTGGCTACCTGGATGAGGCACACCAGCGTGCGGTAACGCTTCTCGCCGATAAACTCCGTGTCGAAGGCTAGCCAGTCGTGCCTCGTTGTTTGTGCGGCCCAATCTGCAAGTGCATCAGAGGTGGTAAGGAAGGTGTAGCTGAGGTCTACAGCTGGGTTCTGTCTATTCATGAAGTCAATTCGGTGGCAAAGTAAAGGGATAGTGTTCGGCCATATGTGTGACATTGCATCGTTTCAACGTTAGAGCTGGTAGCTGGTCGGGACCAGTCTTAATTCGACACTATGAAGATTTTGAAGTGGATAGCCATCACCTTTGCCACCTTGCTCGTGCTGCTCATCGCCTTTGCGCTGTTGGTGCCAGTGCTGTTTGGAGATAGAATCAAGGAGGAGGTCACCAAGCAAATCGACACCTACGTCGACGCTGATGTAGCCTTTGGCGATGTCGACCTGAGCGTGCTGCGAGACTTCCCCAAGCTTTCGCTGGGCATAGAAGACATCATGGTTGATGGTCGCGGCGTATTTGATACTATTCAGCTAGCTAAGCTCGACCGACTCGATGTGAGCGTCGACTTCTGGTCGGCTGTTGGAGAAGGCCCTATCCAAATTCGCAGCGTCAGTCTCGACCACCCACGGCTCCACGTACTCACCCTTGCCGACGGACGTACCAACACCGACATTATTCGCAACATCAATGAGGCCGCCGCAGCTGATCCAAGTGCAGGAGGAAGCACGGAGATTTCGCTTGAAGAGTATGGCATTACAGAAGGTGAAGTCATTTACGATGATCGTGCCGCAGAACTTTTTGTCCACATTACCGGGCTCAACCACCAGGGCAGCGGTGATTTTACCGCGACGCACTTTGCGCTCGATACAGATACACAAATTGCCGACCTTGATATGGTGTCGGCTGGCATAGCCTACTTGCGCAACGCGACTGTGGATTACGATGCTGAGCTGGCCATCGACACGGAAGCAGGGACCATCACGCTTGCCGACAATGCGCTCAAGCTGAATGAGCTGCTGCTCGAAGCTTCAGGTGTGGTCGGCATGCCCACCCAAGATGGCCGCATAGCAGTCGATGTCGATTTCAATTCTCCTGAGCAAGATTTTCGAGCGCTCTGGTCGGTCGTGCCTGCGGTAGTGACTCAGGATTTGAGTGGCCTCAAAACGGCTGGCGACTTCTCCATCCGCGGTTCTGTTGATGGCGCATATGTACCCGAGCCGCAGTCGCTGCCTGGATTTGCAATCGATCTGGTGGTCAATGATGCTTCGGTGCAGTATCCTGATCTGCCAAAAGCTTTGACGGCTATCAATGTCAAGGCGGGAATCCGTTCTGCAGGTCGCGATTTAGCTGATCTGCTCGTGGATGTGGAGCGCTTTAGTTTTAATTTGGGAGCTAATCCATTTTCTGGCCGCTTGCGCGTAAAACAAGGCACAACTGATCCTGCTTTTGATCTTGTGGCTAAGGGCAATCTCGATCTGGGTGATCTCGCCGATGCCGTCCCCCTCGAAGGGGTTGAAACTCTGGCTGGACGTATTGCACTCGATATAGAGGCACAAGGAACTGCCTCAGGTGCACAGAGTGATCTGCGGTCTATTTCAAGCCGTGGCCTAGCCGAATTTTCTAATGTCGTATATGATGCCACCGAAATGCCTCGGGTAGAGATTCGCACAGGCACCGCACGCTTTGACGGACAGGAAGTGAAGGTGGAGAACATGGCTATTCAGGCTGGCAAGTCCGATCTAGCTGTAGATGGCACATTGCGCGATCCCTTTGCGCTTGCCACTGAAACCGGCACGCTGGGTGGCTCGATGAATATCCGCTCCAATTTCTTCGACGCCAATGAGTGGATCGAGCCGACGAGCACCACACCTGGAGCAACAACAGGCGAAGTAGAGCCACCTGCTCGCCCTTTTGATCGATTTGACATAGCCTTCGATGCGACGATCAATAAGATGGAGTACGACATCTACACGCTTACCGACACGAAAGCCTCCGGTAGCGTCACTTCAGAAACGCTAGAGCTCAAAAATGCTTCCTTCAGCACAGCTAATAGCGACGTTGCCCTGAGCGGCACCTTAGATAATCTCTACGGCTTCAGCTTCGATAATGAGGAGCTGACGGGCAACCTTCAACTAAAATCCTCGCAGCTCGACCTGCTTGCGCTCAGCGAAGTCGGGATCGATCCAAATGCGCCCGTGGCCACCACATCGGCTGAGGAGGTGCCTTATATCGCCCTCCCGGAAAACATGAGCATTCGTGTAGCGGCTGCAGTTGACAAGTTGCTCTACGATGATATCGCAGTGAGTAATGTTAGCGGAGTCATTGCCATGGCCAACCAGGGAGCAGTGATCGAGAACGGAAGCGGGAAAGTCATTGGCGGCACCATGAAAATTGACGGCGGCTACCAATACCTCGGCGAAAACACTCCTCCAACCTTTGATCTAAAATACGATATTCAAAATGCGAGCTTCAGGCAAGCCTTCGAGCAGCTCAATACCGTGCAACAACTCGCACCTATAGCCAAGTACCTCGACGGCTCCTTCAACACCAATCTGGTGATGAGCTCAACGCTCGGACGCGACATGCTGCCAAACCTGCAGCAGCTCGATGCGGATGGTTTTATTGCCACGTTGAATGCAACAATCGCTAGCCTACCAGCGCTGCAAAAAGCTTCTCGTCTGCTGGGTCTCAGTGCTTTAGAGCGCATCGACCTCAAGAATACCAAGAACTGGTTTACGGTAGAAGATGGAACGGTGACGGTGAGGCCTTTCGAGGTCAACTGGAGCGGAATAGATGCGACTATCGGCGGCACACATGGCTTGGATCAAAGCATGAACTATGAGATAGTTGCCCTCGTGCCCCGCGAACTACTTGGTAAAAATACGGTAGGGGCGGCTGCCAATACGGGTTTGGATTTTCTTAGTGGTCAGGCGAGCAAGCTGGGCCTCAACCTCAATGTCGGTGAGTTTGTGCGGGTGCGAATCGGCCTTACCGGCTCGATTGATGATCCGAAAGTGGATTTAAAGCTGCTCGGTACTGAAGGTGAAGGGACGCTGCAAGACGGTGCGACAGCGGCAATCAAGGATTTGGCTCAGCAGGCTCGCGATAGCATAGAACGCGTAGCACAGGCTAGGCTTAATGATGCTAAAGCGCAGGCTGAGGCACGGGCCCGAGCGGTAGCCGACAGCGTACGCACTGCTGCCGAAAATCGCGCACGCGCCGCCGCCGATGAAGCTAGAGCAAAAGCTCAAGCTGAGGCGAATCGACTCGCTCAAAAGGCCGCCGACGAGGCCCGCGCCCGCGCCGCAGAAGAAGCCAAGCGCCTTGCCGATGAAGCTGCCAAAAAAGCTAGTCAAGACGCCAAGGACAAGGCTAAAGACGCCCTCAATGACATCTTTGGCAAGAAGAAGCCCGACTAAGCAGGCATGGCTTGACCTACTTTGCCGCCATGAGTCAACTTTCAGCACTCACTGCGGTAAGTCCTATCGACGGCAGGTACGCGGGTAAGACAGCGCCGCTGAGGGAATACTTCAGCGAACATGCACTCATCTACTACCGGGTGCGCGTAGAGTTTGCCTATCTCCAGGCGCTGGTGGAGCTAAAACTTCCGCAGCTCAGAGGTGATTATGCTGCCGGTTTGGCGAAGCTGCAGGACCGCATCACCAGTTTTAGCGAAAGCGATAGTGGCCGCATCAAAGAATTGGAACGCACCACCAATCACGATGTCAAGGCTGTAGAATACTGGCTAAAAGAAGCAGCAGAAGAAGCCGGCCTGGGTGCGATTAAAGAATTTATCCACTTTGGGCTGACGAGTCAAGACATCAACAACACCGCTATCCCGTGGTCGCTCAAGGATGGTCTGACGCAGGTGCTGATGCCCGCCGTGAAAGATGTGCTCAATCAACTGACCACACTCGCTAAAACCTGGGCAGATGTGCCGATGCTGGCGCGGACGCACGGGCAGCCTGCCTCCCCTACCCGACTGGGCAAAGAATTGGCCGTGTTTTGTAGTCGCCTCGATACGCAGCTGTTCGACTTTTTAATGCTGGACTTTCCAGCCAAATTTGGTGGCGCTACGGGCAACTTCAACGCACACCTCGTTGCCTATCCAGAGCAAGATTGGGAGAGTTTTGGCGAAAGCTTCGTGACTGCACTTGGCCTGGTAAGGAGTCGACCGACAACCCAAATTGAGCATTACGACGGAATTGCGAGCGTCTGCCACTTGAGCATGCGCATCTGCACGATTCTGCTCGACCTATGTCAAGATGTTTGGCAGTATGTGAGCATGGAATATTTCCGGCAGAAAACAGTGGCCGGAGAAATTGGCAGCTCTGCCATGCCGCATAAGGTCAATCCCATCGACTTCGAAAATGCCGAAGGAAATCTTGGCCTAGCACGTGCTATTCTTGCTCACCTTGCAGATAAGCTGCCTATTAGTCGGCAACAGCGCGACCTCACCGACTCGACAGTACTGCGCAACTTGGGAGTGCCTTTTGCGCACATGCTGATCGCCGCCACCAGCATACAAAATGGCCTTGGCAAACTCGAACTCAACCGCATGGCCTTGGCTGCAGCCCTCGAAGCCAATTGGATGGTGGTGGCTGAAGGCATCCAAACCGTCCTGCGCCGGGAAGGCTATCCGCAGCCTTACGAGGCACTCAAAAACTTCACTCGAGGCCACGCTAACATCGGCGAAGCAGAAATTAAAACTTTTATCGAGCAACTCGATATCAGCGACGAACTGAAACACGAGCTTAAAGCAATACGGCCAGAGAATTATACGGGCCTGCCCTACTCCTTTGAAGACGAAGACGAATAGATGCACCACACAAACAAGCGGGTCTTGCTCGCTAAGCGACCGGATGGCCTACCCCAAGCAGATGCCTGGACCTTTGATACCGAACAGATTGAGCACCTCCCGCAGGGCACGGCCTTGGTGGAGCAGCACTACATCTCACTCGATCCGGCGATGCGTGGCTGGATGCGCAACGTCAAATCTTACATCGAACCCGTTGGCATTGGTGAGGTGATGCGGGCTGGGTCAGTCGGCAAAGTCATCGCGAACAAGGGCAGTAAGTTGCAAGTGGGCCAGATAGTAGTTGGTTGGGGCGGCGTACAACAATATGCCCTCACGGATGGGAGCGGCTGGACGAGTGTTGAGCTACCTGACGAAGCGATGGCCAAAGCTGTTGGAGTGCTGGGCATGCCAGGCTTTACCGCCTATTTCGGACTGCTGGAAGTAGGCAAACCCAGAGCAGGCGAGACGGTACTCGTAAGTGGAGGCGCTGGGGCGGTCGGATCGATTGTAGGTCAAATTGCAAAGCTCAAAGGCTGCCGCGTCGTAGGCATTGCTGGCGGTGCAGAAAAAGTGGCCTATATGCGTGAAGAACTCGGCTTTGACGAAGCAATTGACTACAAAGCAGGTTCTACGTACAAGGCTATACGCGCTGCGTGTCCGCAGGGAATCAACGTGTACTTCGATAATGTAGGTGGTGAAATTCTAGACAATGCGCTGGCCAATCTTGCACGCGAGGCACGCGTGGTGATATGCGGGGCGATCAGTCAGTACAACCAGACAAAGCCACAAGGTCCTGCCAACTATTTGAGTCTGCTCGTCAATAGAGCCACGATGCAAGGCTTTGTCGTGTTCGACTATGCCGAGCGTTATGGAGAAGCATCACGGCAACTGGCGGAGTGGCTGCAGGCGGGTAAAATCGTGAGCCGGGAGGAGGTAGCAGAGGGAATAGAAATATTTCATGCGACCTTTTTGCGGCTCTTCAGTGGAGACAAGCTTGGAAAGCTGGTGCTAAAAGTGCGCGAATAGCTACATTTGCGCGCTTCACAGCCTTGGTGGTGAAACTGGTAGACACGAGGGACTTAAAATCCCTTTCTCATTGCGAGAGTACGGGTTCGAGTCCCGTCCGAGGCACATAGGGCTAGTAGGCCCATTCATCGATGTATTCGCGAAACAGCTTGACGAGGTTGCGTGCATCGGATATGGCTCGGTGCTGATCGCCTTCCCATTCGTAGCCTTCGAGGCGCAGGCTTTTGGCGAGGCCGCGCGGTTTCTTCAGACGTTTGAGCCTTGTGTACTGCGCCTTGAGGTCGATGCTAGGTTCGGTCCAGGCATCGTCCATATCGTGGAGTCGGCAGTCGCGGGCGAGTTGCTTGGCGTCCCAGCTTCCCCATGCGCAGAGCAGGTAATTTTCGTCATCGTAGTAGCCGATGAAGTCGAGAAAATCCTCGCAAACGATATCCCATTTGTCGGCGCTATTGACTTGCGGCTGTGCGATGGTGGTTAGCTCCCGGCAGAAAGGGCTCAGCATTGGGTGGATGATCGGTCGCACAAAAGCTTGAAAGCTACCGGTCACGTCACCTCCGGGTCCGAGTTTATATGCGCCAATTTCGATGATCTCTTGTTTGAGGTTGCTTGGTTTGTTTGGCCAGCAGGTAGCTTCGAGATCGTAGACGATAAAATTCACGGTGACGGCAAGCTAGTCCCTGAAGTTTAGCGGGCATGTCACAAGGCGCTACTTTGCAGCGATGGAAGCTGTCTTTGTTCCCGACCTGAGCGTGGAGTATCGCTGGATGAGTTTGTGTTGTATTGCTGGCCTTGCGGGCGTGGCCTTAGCCGTTTTCTCCTTTCGGCAAAACACCTTTCGTCTCCGTGCGGTGGGTCAACTTCTAGGTCCGTTGCTGGCCCTGGCGGGTCTGGCAGGAGGAGGTCTCATCGTGGCAGATATGGCGATGACACCTACTGTGGTGGTAGCGGATGATTACCTCTTGCTGGGCAATGATTCCATTCCGCAGGCTGAGGTAAAGAGCGCCTTCTTAAAGAGCGTCAACGAAACCAACCGCATCAATCAGAGCGATCAGCGCGATGTGGCAATTGTCACTTTTGCAGATGATCGGGTGAAGGTTTTTAGTGATAAGCAGTATGAGGTGGGTGAGTTGGTTCGGGCGGTGAGGGAGATGTTGGGGGAGTGAGGGGGCTTCGCCGAATTCTACTTCGTAGGTTTTTGCTGCGCTGTTTTTTGCTGCGCTGTTTTTTCGGCTTCGCCGGTTTTTGCTGTGCGGGGGGCTGGTGGGGGAGATGGTATCGCAAGTCCGCTGCGCTCACCGCAATGGGTCGCAAGGTGCGCAAGGAGAGGGAGGCTGCGCTGTTTTTTCGGCTTCGCCGGTTTTTGCTGTGCGGGGGGCTGGTGGGGGAGATGGTATCGGAAGTTCGCTGCGCTCACCGCAATGGGTCGCAAGGAGAGGGAGGCTGCGCTGTTTTTCGGCTTCGCCGGTTTTTGCTGTTTGGGGGGGCTGTTTAAAAGCTTGCGCTGGCGGGTTTGGCCGACTCTGTCGGTGCGCCACTGTAGTATTAGCATCTCACCACAAGCAGCATTGCGGATGCGTGCCACTCGCAGAGCGAGCCAAACCGCACGCTGTGAGTGGGCTTGCCCAGGCGCGTTTGGTTGACACATGTAGCCATAGCGCATAGCCCTGGTAGCAAGCTTAAAGTTGAATTATTGAGTTCTAGTTTGCAACTTTCAAAATTCAGCAAGTACAGAGACTTTTATACTCGTAAATGGCCTCTAAAGTAACAATAAACCTACGTCGATGATAAGAAGTCTTGTTTGGTAGGGACCAGTCACTCCTTGTGGAGATAGAGCGCCATTATTGATAAATGAATTTAATGAGTACGATGCAGATATATAAATATGTAAATTGTTCCATAGCTCGTACTGAAAACTTGCGCCTGGAGATATCAAAACCCTGGAATTCAACAAACTTGTTAAGGGTATAGGTTCCTGATTCACTTTTTTTATGTCATGTCGAAGAATATAATTTAATTCTATTTTAGGGGCGTATGTGAAGCGTTGGCTCCTAAAGTTATGACTTATGTCGACTCCGGCTGTAACCAGCCTGTTCCTTTCTATGGGTTCTAGATTTACCTCTTTGGCATGAACAAAGGAAGCTTCCAGTTGGACACGTACGCTTTTTCTGGGCTTGTAACTGTAATCAATCGGAAACATAACACTTAACCCTGGAAGCGGCGAAAATCGCTGTTCGCATTGGTCACATGCCAAGACATCAAATGTACTAAGGCCAGTGGCCAAGCCTAGGCCTCCCGTTAGCTGTGCATGCATTACGTGTGGGATAGTAACGATCAACAGATGCATAAAAGTGCGAAGGAGAATATGCTCCTTAAGACATTGGATTTTGTGTAACACCTGGTTGCCTGTTGACATACAAATTTACATTCTAAGCTGCCATCAGCGTCTGTGCGTAAACATTCATAGGGGTCGCTCCTAAGCATTCAACAAAACAGTCTACCCCATTTTGAGCTACGGAGTTTGGAGGGCACCAAACATTTACTCTCGGAGTGAAAATACAGCTTTCCCACATATCAGGATGATTAGCATTCCTGAATTGCGGCAGTCTCTCGTAATTGTGTCAAAAGATAAGGATCCAACGGATGATGGAGTTCTGGTAGCCTTCCCTAAATTTCGCACCTCCCCTATCCCCGAGATAGTTACTCATAAGCACGCTATGACTGGGCATGCCCAGGTGCGTTTGGCTGGCTCTGCCAGTGCGCCATTGTAGAATCCAGGTAGCTCCCCATGCAGCAGTGATTATGCGTGCCACTCGCAGAGCGAGCCAAACCGCACGCTGTGAGTGGGCATGCCCGGGCGCGTTTGGCTGACTCTGTCAGTGCGCCACTATGGTACCCACGTAGCTCGCCATGTAGCAGCAAGCGTGCGTGCCACTCGCAGAGCGAGCCAAACGGCACGCTTAAAAGCTAGTTCGATCTAAACCAGTAGAATTTTGCATCACCCACCTCAATGCACCACCACCTGCGCTTGCGCCACCGGTTGGCTCGTCACATCATGTATGCGGAGTATGTAAGTGCCTACCGCAACATCTGGCGGGACCTCAAAGCTGGTGCTGCCATCGGCATGCTCCACGAGCTGCGTGGTAGCAGGCAGACCATCCATGGCGAGAAGCTGGACTATGGCTGTGGAGCTGCTGAGCAACTCAGTAGGCAGCTCTACGCTGAGCGACTCACCGGCTCGGGAGGGATTGGGCCATACCTTCGCCTCAGCTAGCTTTTGCACTTCTGAGGTGCTCACGGTGGGGTAGGTAAGGTAGTCGAAGGCCACAATGCTCGAATCACACACAGCTGTATCAATCATCGGATGCAGCCCTCGATCCACTCGATCGCGTGCCCAGAGGCTGTACACGGGCAGCTTTGGTAAGGACACGTAGTACCGCGTCGGCATTGGCAGACCGAACTCATAGAGCTCGCAGGCACGGCCCGGGCGGCTAGGCTTGTCAATGGCATGGAGAAAGTCCCTACTGCCAGGCCCCCCGATGTACAGACGACAATCGGCCCCACGCTCAATGCGGTAGTAGGAGCCACTAAAACCTGCGCGATCCGGAATGTCAATTTGCACGGCTGAGGCGGCAATGTCTGCAGCCTGGGTATCGAACTGAAAGACGTGCCGCAGGGTGGTGACGTAGAGGTAGCGACCATCTGCTGACCAAGCACAGTCGGAACCTGCGAGATAATTTTGGGCGGAATCAAATCCGAGGGGGAGGATGTCCCACAACTCGATGTCGGCAGTCGCCCGATCTATGGTGTAGAGCATTACTCCTGCCTCGGTACTAGATAGAGCAAAGGCTTCGCCATCAGGACGCAGCTTGAGAAGCACAGAGCCTTCACCACTGTGGTAGCTTACCGGTCCTGATGATACTGGTGCCAGCACCTCCACCCCGTCACTCGTCATCTGCCAGCGTTGAAAATGGTCGTGTACAATGGACTTTTGTATACCCCACCAGCCACCCTGCTTGCGCGGGATGTAGCCGACTAGATAATCAACTAAAGTATCATTTAGCTGTAGCTCGAACTCATCTAAAACGGCTTCGCCTGGAGCTAACGGAGCAGGATTAGCTAGCCGTTGTGCATCGAGGTAGCTAAAGGCGTGAGACTTCAGTATGCGGAAGTAATCAATGTTCTGTGACTCGTGGTAAATTTCTGATGTATATAAAAGCAGTGATGTGTCTAGAGGCAGAATGGCAGCAGAGCCATAAGAGCTACTTGAAAGGCTAGCACAGGCCTGAACACGGAAATCATCTGAATCATACTTTATGTGAGAAGTTACCGGTTCTGCTCGGTTTCTAAATAAGTGGCAAACATTCGAATGCAAACTAAAGGTAGGTGCAAAGTATCCGGTGTTAGCAAAGGTGAACTCCAGCCTACCGAATGAATCTACCCGGGAGGCACGTACAGTATCAGTAAAGGTGATTTCAGAAAGGCCAGACAAGAGATGACTAGATGCCCTTTGACCTAATATCCACGTGTTCGCCGGACGTACTAGGTCATTACCTCCTTGAGCCGCCGCTATATAGCAGCAAAGAAAGAGGGCCACTACTGGTAGCCCTCCTTTTGCTGCTCGAATGAGCAAACTAATCATTACTGAATGATTAAGCTTGCTGTGGCGTTGGTGCCATCTTCACTGGCAAAATGCAGTACAACTTGTCCTGGCGAAAGATTGCTCGGCAAAGTGAGTGTGGTAGCATCAGTTATATTCAACCTCATTAACCGCTGGCCAGTTAGTGAATATACGGACACCACTCCGCTAAACTCCTGCGTGAGCTGCACAATAGGTGAGGCTTTGGCTACAGGATTAGGGGAAATCGCAATCTGCTCAGGCACATCAAGATGTAGTTGCTGTGGGGCAGAATTACAAGCAGTCATTTCATTTATCGGAATAGCCAACATCGTAGTTTATTTGGGATTCAACACTTCATGTAAAACGGAGGAAGGTAACATGACGGCAAATTTTGTGGTGATTAGAAAGCTAGCATACACACCAACTCCTACTCTTTTGTTAATGTTCAGGCGCGGCGAAAGAAAATTTCTTACCAAGCGCGAAAACTGGCAATGATGCTGACTGCGCCTCCTGCTCCCAAACATTATTTTGGGACACACTCATATCGGGTCAAGGCTAATATTCGGTAAAGGATTGAGCCATTCGGCTCCTACTAAATTGTTGGCTCATGCTATACCCTCCCACATTACCTAATCGACCACAGCTACTCCCTCACCCCATCCTCACCACCTCCCTCAAACTCACGTACATCTGCTCGATAATACCGGGCAGTTCATCTGCGCCTACCCAGCGCGCCACCTCGATATCCTCCTCCTCCTCGGGCACCAACTCATGCTGCTGACTGCTCATGCTGTACCAGTAGGTCGGCTTGAGTACGCGCTTCTTCTTGCCGGTGTAGTAGGTGTGGTAAGTGGTCGGCAAAGCCTCACCGAGCACCAAATCGCTCACCCCTGTTTCTTCTTCAACTTCACGTAAGGCTGCTGCCGAGGGTGACTCACCCTCATCAATCTTGCCCTTGGGTAAGTCCCAATGGTCGCGACGGTAAATGCACAGCACTTTATCGCCATTGCGCACAACTCCTCCGGCTGCCTCCACCCAGGCGTAGTGTTTGCGGAAGTCTCGCCAAGCCTGCTCCACATCATCACACAGCACCACACAACCCGCAGGATGAGCACCTCCTTCGAGCGTGCCAGTGATTTGCAGAAAGAACTTCGGTTTGCCCACGTAGCGCAGCGTAAAGTCATGCTCGGGTGCCTCCGCAGAGCTAGCAAGGATAAGCGGGCAATCGTTGACGTAGATCGTATACATTCGCAGGCCGTATGATAGATGCTGCCCACCTCGCCTCAGAGCTGCTTCGCATTGAAGCCGTTCGACTTCAACCCGATGATCCCTTCACGTGGGCAAGTGGCATCAAATCGCCAATCTACACCGACAATCGCGTTGCCCTCGCGTATCCTGATGTGCGCACAGCAATTCGCGATGGACTTGCAGCCCTGGCACAAGACTATTCTCAAACCACAGCAGTAGTTGGAGTGGCAACCGCAGGCATTCCCCACGCCGCACTCATCGCCGACAAACTTCAGCTCCCACTCGCCTATGTGCGGTCGAGTGCAAAAAAGCACGGTCGACAAAATCGGATCGAAGGTCGCCTGCAAGCAGGTGATAAAGTCGTGGTAGTGGAAGACCTCGTTTCTACTGGCGGCTCGAGCCTCGAAGCAGTTGAAGCACTCCGCGAGGCTGGGGTCAATGTGCTCGCAACGGTGGCAATTTTTACTTACGGATTCGATGCTGCCAGGTCGCGTTTTGCGAAAGCGAAATGCCCTCTCCACACCCTCTGCGACTACCCTACCCTCATCGAGGTGGCGCGTCAACAAGGCACCATCTCCGACCAGCAACTAACCGTGCTATCGAACTGGCGCACCCAAACAAGCGCTAGTCTAGCATAGCTAACCCCCAGATAACCCCCCCAGTTATGGTCGATACGGCCTCCATTTTTACTGACGACGCGCAAAAATTCATGAAGCGCTACCTCAACCATAATTCACCCACCGGCTTCGAAAGCGGCGGGCAAAAGCTGTGGTATGACTACGTGGAGCAGTACACCGACGAGATGTACCTCGACAACTACGGCTCTGCTTTAGGCATCATTAATCCAGGGCAGGACACACGGGTGGTCATCGAGGCACATGCCGATGAAATCAGCTGGTTTGTGCACTACATCTCCGACAATGGTTTTGTGCACGTCATTCGCAATGGCGGCTCCGATCCGCACATCGCGCCGAGTATGCGTGTGAAAGTTTTCGGGAGCAAAGGCGAAGTGCCCGGCGTGTTCGGCTGGCCTGCTATCCACACGCGGGGAGGAGATAGTAAGCTTACGCCAAAACTCGAAACGATTTTCCTCGATGTGGGCGCTACTAATAAGGAGGAAGTGCATGAACTCGGCATTGAGGTGGGTGCAGTCGCAGTGTTTGATGCCGACCTGATGGACCTCGGCCCGAAGCTCATCACCGGTCGGGCACTCGACAACCGTATGGGAGGATTCTGCATCGCCCAGGTGGCGCGGCTCATAAAGGAAAATAATATCGAGCTGCCCTTCAGCCTTTATATAGTCAACAGTGTGCAGGAAGAAATCGGTTTGCGAGGTGCTCAGATGATTGCCGAACACATTAAACCCCACGCTGCGCTGGTGGTCGACGTGACGCACGATACGAACACGCCCCACATCGACAAGAAAAAGCACGGAGATGTGAAGCTAGGTGGAGGACCGAGTGTTACCTACGCACCTGCCGTACACCAGAAGCTGCTGCAACTGGTTTTGGCAGCAGCTAAAGAGCACGAAATTCCAGTACAAAAGGAAGCCTCGAGTCGCAGCACCGGCACCGATACCGACGCCTTTGCCTACAGCGGAGCAGGTGTGCCGAGTACGCTCATCAGCATCCCGCTGCGCTACATGCACACGACTGTAGAAACCGCTCACCGCGATGATATTGCCGGAGTGGTCGGCCTGCTCTACCATAGCTTGGCCCGCATTGAGGCCAGGCACAACTTCAAGTACTTCTAAGTCGTCCGGCATCCTGAGGCGGCTGACCAACTGGCTCGTCTACAGCAACGTTTGGATAGCGCTCGGCGCCGCTGCACAGGTATGGTCGGCAATGGTTTATCATGCCGATAGCTTGTATTACCCAAATGACCTGCTCATTTATCCCGCCCTGGTGTTTGCAGGTAGCCTGAGCTTTTATGCTTTTCACCGCTTGTATAGTTTGTGGAAGTTGCTGCCCGAGTTGCCCGACGAGCGGTGGCGACACACGGCCCGGCGCCAGCGCTTGCTCTTTGCTCTCGTGCCGCTAGGCTTTGTTGCAGCACTGGGATTGGCGCTGAGCTTGCCGACTGTTTGGTTGTGGCTGCTGGTGCTGCCCGTCGTGCTGAGTGCCTTGTATGCTCTTCCCGTGTTTGGAGGGCGCCGGGCACGCGATTTGGGTCGCTTTAAAGTGTTGTGGCTCACGATTGGCTGGGTGTGGCTCTGCTCGGTGGTGCCGGGTTTGGTAGCAGGCAATCTCGATACATGGTACATCGCGCAGCGTTTTCTCTACATCCTCGGTTTTGCGCTCGCCTTTGATTGGCGCGACGTGCAGCTCGATAGGTCGCAAGGCGTCATCACATGGGCGGGTAGACTCTCCAAACAGCGTACGGCAGCACTTTCAGCCCTGTCTCTCCTTTGCTCCTTGTTGATTGGCGTGTACCTGTTGAAACACCGTGGCGATATCCAGGTGCTAGTGCTAAGCATGGAAGTGGTGGCAACCATCCTTACGATACCAGCCATCCTGTACAGCTATTTTGGTTCGCGCGTGGGTCACCTGTACTATGGTTTTTGGCTCGATGCTTTGTTGGTGCTGCCTGCTATGCTTTTAATAGGCGCAGAGCTAGGATTGGCAGCGGGGCAACTTTGATATAGAAGCCTACTTAAGATTGGCAAATTAGCGGCTCCTGGCGAATCGACTCTAAGCTAAAAGGGGCCGATCCCAGGGGCACGAGTAGCTTTTCCTGTCGATGAATTGCGATAAAGCGCCCACCGCTCGGAAGCGGTCGAACGGGCCTCTCTGCGAAGCGTGAAACTGACGTGCGGAACTGACGTGCGGAGCTGAAGGCTCTCCAGCCGTGCGGCCCCCACATGCGATGGCGCACAGCATTCCCGAAGCGAGAGTACTGTCGCTGATGCGACCCACGACGGCCGATTTACTGTTCGAGCAAACAAGAAAGTAAACTGCCCATAAAGTCCGATTTATAGTCAAATTTACCCGCAGCAAAGCTTTGCGAGACTCAAAGCAAGTAACTCCCTCTTCGCTAAGGCTCAGGGGCCCCTCTTATTTTGAGATGCGGCCTTGTGACGAAGCAATAGGAGGGACCCTCTGGGAGGTACCTGCTGCTGAGCTGGTTCTTTTTGATCAAGCAAAAAGAACAAGGTGACCATTAGCGACAGCTAGTGATAACTTTATTACTCGAGCGAGCCAGTAACTAAAAGAACCATGAATGTCAACAACTAATTGATTTTACATAGCGAAGCGTGGCAAGACTCAAAGCAAGTAACTCCCTCTTCGCTAAGGCTCAGGGGCCCCTCTTATTTTGAGATGCGGTCTTGTGACGAAGCAATAGGAGGGACCCTCTGGGAGGTACCTGCTGCTGAGCTGGTTCTTTTTGATCAAGCAAAAAGAACAAGGTAACCATTAGCGACAGGTAATAAAAGATAGAGCACTAAATCAACCACTATCCGGCAAGACTTCAATTGAAGTTTCACACAGGGAGAGGCGCTTGCAAGCTGGAGCTAGCTGAAGCAGCACAAGTAGCTTGCCTTCTCGAGGACACTCGCTAGAAGCGCCCACCGCTCGGAAGCGGTCGAACGGGCGCTCAAGACGTGCGGCCCCCACATGCGATGGCGCACAGCATTTTCCCGAAGCGAGAGTACTGTCGCTGATGCGACCCACGACGGCCGATTTACTGTTCGAGCAAACAAGAAAGTAAACTGCCCATAAAGTCCGATTTATAGCCAAATTTATCCGCAGCAAAGCTTTGCGAGTTTCAATCGGCCTTGATTTTTTGGTTCTTTTTGATCAAGCAAAAAGAACAGAGTAACCATTAGCGCCAGCTAAAAAATAATTAAATTAGTATAGATGAACCGAGTGGCTGTAGATAAACATCACGCACAGAAGCGCACAGATTCGCTACGCACCAATACCAACAACCTCCCGCGTAGCAATTCTCGCTGCCCGTATGTCAATAGTGCTGCCCTCAAACTCAATCGTGCTCGCCTTGAGTAGCGGATAGCCGGTGAGACGATTGTGATAGTAATACAGCAAGTGGTAGTCTTGACTGTGCAATCTACCTCCGGCCATACTTAGCGGCTTGCGGTCGTGGTAAAGCGACATGTGCCGCACGCCATCTTTAAGTATAGCCGCAGCTTCTTCGCGCATCATGCCGGATAGCTTGACGCGACCCTCAGTCTCGAGCTCAAATAGTCTCGTCTGCACATTGCCAATGATGCTCTTCATGAGGTCGAGGTCGAAAAGAAAATCTTCCTCCACCAGCCGCAGCACACCATACAAGTCGAGGTCGGGATGAAACTGCCTGAGGATGCGGAAAGCTGCGTAAGCAACCACATGGCTGCTCAACACGACGTGATCGCGGTGAAAACGATCCACGACTGCCGCGCCCAGGTGCTTGGTGTATTCTCGTTCGCGCTGAGTATCGAAAGTGATCTCGCCATTGCGTTTGAAGTACTCTGCGAGTTCGACCACATTGCCGTGCACATCAAAACTTTGGCCCGCGTCATCGAGCTTGTTGCCGAGCACATCTAGCGGCTGACCGACATTGAGGTGAATCTCACTGCTCGAAGCGAAAAGTTGCCACAGAAACTGCAGGAAAGTGCGGTAGCTAAACTGACGCGAAGGTGCGCCGAGGTATTGCTCCTTCCCTGTGCGCCTAAGGTGCTCCTGAATGAGAAATTTAGCTTCCAGTACGAAGTGATAACTCAGTACGAGCGGCACCACGACCACCTTCTTGTCGCTACCTTCTGCCAGTAGTCGCCGCTGAGCTTCTACGGCAGTGCCGAGCAAGCCGAGCTTGACCTCTTTCTCGATGGTGCCTTCGCGATTGCGGGTGCCGCCCGGAAAAAAGGTCGAGTTGACGCCACGATAAATCGCCAAGCGACTAAAACTCTTGAGCACCTCGAGGTAAATCGGGTTCTTCTTACGGCGATCGACGCGGTAGGCGCCAAAGCGATTGATAAAATAGGCCACCCAGCCGGAGTTGAGCAGGTTGAGTCCAGCACCGAAAGTGGAGTGCGGAATACCTGCAAAGCCATCTAGCGCATAGCCAATAAGAATCGAGTCGAGGTTAGAAAAGTGCGTCGGCAGGATGAGCACATGGTGGTCGGGAAACAGCGCCCGCAGCCGATCTACCTGCCCACTTACAATGAGCCTATCGCGTAGATTGACCTTTGCTCGTGCAAAGCGACGCAGGTTGCGACCTGCCGCTGCACTTAGCAGCCGATTGAAGAATATCGTGAGAAAGCGCCGCCCAAATTTGAAGGTCGAGATCTTGAAGGTGCCTACCACCTCCTCGGCGTAGCGCTTGATGATTTTGCGCAGCAGTTGGCGCCGCTCTTCCTGTTCTTCAATGTCTTGTTTGTCGAGGCCGGCTTGGATGAGTTTACGCTCCATTTTGCGCCACCACGCGAGTTCATTTTGCGGATCGACTTTCCAGGGCTCGTTGCGGGTGCGAGTTTTTTCAGAAAAAATGACAGATTGCAGCAGCTCCACGAGTTCGGGATGCTCGGCGGTGATGCGACGAAAACTTTCTTCTTCGAGTTGGCGCACAAAGTTGCTTCTATCGGCGTGCAGCTTATAGATGGGCCAGTCGTGCAGATCTGGGTAGAGGTGCGGCCGGTGGAGGGTAACATCTTTCACTGCGCGGCGAGACTTTCGTGGATAAAGGTCAGCACTTCCTCGCGACCTTGATTTTTGGCGCTACTGGTTCGAAATACAGGCGGCAGTTCTTCCCATTTGGTGGCGAGGTGTTTTAGCGAAAGCGAAATTTGCTTGTTGGTCTCGCTGCTTCTGCCTTTGTCTACTTTCGTAAAAACCCAAGCTTGCGGGATTCCATTTGCCCCGAGCCAATCCATCATCTCTTCATCAATGGGTTGGAGTGGAATTTTTGCATCGATGAGCAGCATCGCGCAAAACAGGGATCTGCGGTGGGTGAGGTAGCCCCTGATCATTGTTTCCAAACTCGCGCGGTGCTTTTTGGAAAGGCGAGCATAACCATAACCGGGTAAATCCACCAACATCCAGCTATTCTCGACCTCAAAGAAGTTGATGAGCTGTGTCTTGCCTGGGGTACCACTAGTTTTGGCGAGATTTTTCTGCCCGGCGAGCAGGTTGATCAGTGAGCTTTTGCCCACGTTGCTTCTGCCAATGAAAGCAAATTCGGGGAGGCGCGGCTCGGGTGCCTTTTGCACACTCGGAAAGCTGCCAACGAAGGTGATAGGTAAATTGCTCACCGCGCCAAGATGCGACTCAACGACAATTGTTAACCGAAGTTTAAGGATGTAGCGTGCAGCAAACCACAAAATTCTCCGTTGAAGCACTGGTGCGCCTACTCTTTTGCCTCTTCCTAATCCTGGTCACAGCCGCAGCCTATGGGCAGGTCAGGGCACGCGCAGGGCTGAGGCTCGGACTCGCCACGAGTGATGTCACAACTGGGGAAGTCAATTTCTCCAACAATGGGCGCGACTTCTCCCTAGCGCTCGATGATGCTCGCTACACCATCCACGGCGGCCTGTTTCTACAGGTGAAAGTCAACAAGTTTTTCGTGCAACCTGAGGTGCTGTTTACTTCGACGCGCAACGACTATCGGTTCAAGGAAATCACCAGCACCGGCATCATTGAGTCTATCCGCAAAGAGAACTTTCAGAACATTGATGTGCCCTTGATGCTCGGCTTTAAGTGGGGGCCGCTGCGCCTACAGGCAGGTCCAGTGGGTCATGTATATGTGAGTAGCTCGAGTGAGTTGTTTGGACTTGCTGATTATCAAGAAGACTTTGAAGAGTTTACTGTAGGCTACCAGGCCGGTGTGGGGCTCGACCTATGGAACGTGCTGCTCGACTTTAAGTACCAGAGCTCTTTTCAGGATGTGGGAAGTCACCTCACCTTCGGGGGTGAGCGCGTGGCCTTCGACACCAATCCGAGTCAGCTGGTGATGAGTGTCGGCTTGTCGTTCAACTAGTGCTTGACGCTGGCTAGGCTACCTTCGCGGCCAACGCACGCAGTATGGCACAAAAGGTAAAGAAAAAGGAACTGGGTTTGGGCATCAAAGCATTGCTCCAAGACTATGATAATGCGCCTTCGCGCCAGCGAGCTGCGGTGGTTCAAGAACTTAATGCCGAGCCATTTCGCATTGCCATCGAAGCCATCGAGCCCAATCCTTTCCAGCCGCGCAAGGACTTTGATGAGGATTCTTTGCACGAATTAGCTGCCAGCATCAAATCGCTCGACGTCATTCAGCCACTGACGGTGCGCCGCATGAGTGAGGGTCGCTACCAACTCATCAGCGGCGAGCGTCGACTGCGCGCCAGCCAAATCGCCGGCTTAGAAGATGTACCTGCCTATGTACGGACCGCCGACGATCAGGGCATGCTCGAAATGGCGATCGTCGAAAATGTGCAGCGCAAAGACCTCAACCCTGTGGAGACAGCTATAGGTTACCAGCGCCTCATCGATGAAGTCGGCCTCACCCACGAGCAACTTAGTGAGCGACTCGGGAAGCAGCGAAGCACCGTCACCAATATCTTGCGCCTCCTCAAGCTACCACCTGAAGTTCAGCAGGCGCTCAAGGCAAAACGCATTTCAGCGGGACACGGCAGAGCACTCGCTGGCATCGATGATGTAGCGATGCAACTCGCCATTTTGCGCAACATCGAGCGCGAAGGACTCAACGTGCGCCAGACTGAAGCACAGGTCAAACGCCTTACCCAACCCGCAGCTGCCCGTGCAACATCAGGTGCAACTTCTGGACTCAGTCCTGTACTCGAAAGCATTAAGCGCGAACTCGCCGCCAACTACGGCTCAAAAGTTTCTCTTAAGCGGCAAGCGAATGGCAAAGGTCAAATCGTTCTTCATTTCGGAAGCGATGATGAATTCAATCGCCTCCTCAATCAACTGCGCGGAGAGTGAATATTTGGAGCTGCTTAATCTGTTTTGGCGTAAGCTGTACGAGCCTCTACGCCCAAGACGTGCCGCCTGTTAGCACGGACAGTCTGCAGCTCGAAACTGCCACCCCGCAAGCTGCGCCTGAAGTCGACACCAGCAAGCAAGGGCTCTTAGCCCGTATTCTCAGCCCTACCTACCCCAATCCTGAGAAAGCAGGAGCACTGAGCTTTGTGCTGCCGGGATCGGGACAGATTTATAACAAGAGATATTGGTACATTAAAGTGCCGGTGATTTATGCTGGATATACTGGCCTTATTGCTGCCGGCGAATTCAACCGCAAGGAGCGCAATCGCTACCAAAAGGCGCTGACGCTGCGCCTAGCCGGTGAGCCACATGAATTTTCTAATACGCGCATTGATGCTCCTGGTGAGTTGCGCATTCGACGCGATCAGTTCGATAAGCGTTTTCAACTCAGCTATATCGGGGTGGTGCTGCTGCATTTCGTGCAGACGCTCGAGGCCTATACCACGGCGCATTTGCTCGAATTTGATACCGATGAATCACTGACTATATCTCCTACGTTGCTCGACGCAGCCACAGCCGCCCCACCCGCCCCGGGAATGAAAATAGCCGTGATTTTTTAGGCGCTAAATTTTAGCCTCCATTATAAAGTGTTCAAGGCAGACTTCGTCAAAGGCTTCGCTGGTGACGTGCCAGCCGCAATCTTCATAAAAGGATCTTGCCGTGGCTCGTGCATGACAGTAAAGCTTTGCGCTGCCGAGTTTGCGCGCATACCGCTCACAGGTCCGCACGAGCGCTGTGCCGATGCCTTTCCCTTGCGCTTCAGGATGCACAGCTACCTGCCGCATTTTCAGTCCTTGCTCGGTGAGTTGCAATGTCGCAGTTCCCACAAGCTGTTCACCTTCGAAGGCAGCATAATGGATTTGGTCGTGCTCGAGGTGAAGCGGATCATCGGCGATGTTGCGACCAAGCGGCTCGCGCAGCACTAGCTGCCGCAACTGAATGGCGAGTGCGTAAGTAGGCGTCGCAAAAGCGTATTCAACTATCATGCTTGTGGAAAAACGGTGGGCAAAAGGCTCAAGCTACGTGCCAGCGCATCATGATCAATAGCGGTGTCTGTGACTTCATCGAGATAAGCGATCAGATGCTCCGTTGGCATATTGCCGGTAAGATCATCAGCGGCCATCGGGCAGCCTCCGTAGCCTCGCAGCGCCCCATCAAAGCGGCGACACCCGGCGCGGTAGGCGCTATCGACTTTTTCGCGCCAAGTAGCGGGTGTGGTATGAAGATGCGCACCAATCTCGATGTGCGGGTACTGGTCTATCAGCTCGCTAAATAGATAAACTATGCTCTCGGGTGTACTCACACCTATCGTATCTGATAGCTGAATAATCTTAACCCCGCGGGCGGCCAACTCTTCAGTCCAATGCGCTACCACACTCACATTCCAGGGGTCCCCGTACGGGTTGCCAAAACCCATGCTCAAGTACACCACCAGCTCCTTCCCATTGTCTTGACTGAGCCGCTGAATCTCTTCGAGTCTACCGAGACTCTCGGCGATGGTGGCATTGGTATTGCGCACCTGAAAGGTCTCCGACACGCTGAATGGATAGCCCAGATAATCCACCTGATCGAATTTTACGGCTGCTGCAGCGCCACGTCTATTAGCGACGATAGTGAGCAGCTTGGTATTGGTGTCCGACAGGTCGAGAGCATTGAGTACGGCTGCCGTATCGGCCATCTGCGGGATAGCCTTCGGACTCACGAAGCTCCCTACATCGAGGGTGTCAAAGCCCACGGCGAGTAGGCTCTGGATGTAATTGACCTTGGCGGCAGTAGGAATAATGGCATGAATACCCTGCATGGCATCACGCGAACACTCGATCACTTTGAGAAATGACATCGGGGGTCAAGGTAGCAACCACTACCGCCGCTCAGCGTTAGAGTTGCATTATGAAAGCTCGCGTTCCGCAACTCGTGCTCGGATTTGTGCTGGCCGGACTTGGGCTGTACTCGCTCATCTTGATGATGGTCGGGGTGCAAGTGCAGCCACTGGTTTGGCTCGATAACTGGGGAGCATTGACGGGTTTCGTGCTGCGTCTGCTGATGATTATGGCCGGGGCAACGCTTATTGCCCTTAGCACCACGAATTGGGCTCGCGAACGCGCTGAAATAGAAGCAGCTCGCAAAGAATTAGAAAACGACAAGGCGGGAAGTAAGGCCGAACAGAATTAGTTGAGACTTTCCTCATCCATGTGGCTCAGCACCTCGAAGGTGTTGCCGAGCCGCCGCATAGACAGTGGCCAGATTTGGTCAGGCTCAGTCTGAAACACGATGTCCTCCCTCAATTCGGTGGTGATCCAGGTATCGGTGAGCATTTCCTCCTCGAGCTGCCCTTCGCTCCAGCCGCTGTAGCCAAGGAAAAACTTGACTTCAGCGGGCGTGGCAGTTCCCATTTCGATCATACCGCTGAGTTGCTCGAAGTCGCCGCCCCAATAGATATCGTCGATCACATGGATGCTGTCGCTCAAGGCTGCGCCGAGCGTGTGCAGGAAGTGCAGGGTATCGCGCTGCACCGGACCGCCAAAATTCATGAACGCATTAAAATCCGGAAAGCCCTGTATCACGTCACTCACGCGCCAATCGAGGGGATGATTGAGCACAAATCCAACAGAACCTGAGGCATGGTGATCGACCAGCGCGATGACCGATCGCTTAAAGTTGGGATCGAGCAGGTAGGGCTGAGCGAGGAGGAGCATTCCAGATTTCAGCATAGCTGTGTGGGTAACGGCTAGGTAAGCGCTTCGGTGATGAGGCTGCGGTCAATTTTACGTATCAAGCCGCGCAGCACCGCGCCATTGCCACCTACCTCCACGATATCGGTAATGCCATCGGCTGCCATGGCTTGTATACTTGCTGTCCAACGCACGGGTCCGGTAAGTTGTGCGATGAGGTTTTTGCGGATGATGGTCACGTCGGTGTGCGGCCGGGCGTCCACGTTTTGGTAGATTTTGGCGCGCGGCATTTTGATTTCGGTATCATCAATGGCTGCCTTAAGTTCTGCGCGTGCAGCTTCCATGAGGGGAGAGTGGAATGCGCCGCCCACCTGGAGTCGGATGGCCCGTTTCGCTCCCGCTTGGGTGCAGGCTTCCATGGCGCGTTCTACGGCAGCAATTTCGCCGCTAATCACGATTTGGCCTGGGCAGTTGTAGTTGGCCGCGACCACCACTCCTTCTGTATCCTGGCAGATTTGCTCCACCTGCTCGTCTGCAAGACCGAGAATAGCGGCCATGGTGCCTGGCTTGGCTTCGCCTGCGGCTTGCATGCCTTCGGCGCGCCTGGCCACGAGTCGCAGTCCATCCTCAAAACTCAGTGCTCCGACAGCTGTGAGTGCGGAAAATTCTCCGAGACTGTGGCCGGCGACAGCTACAGGTTCAAAGGCATCACCTTCAAGGAGCGCTCGCACTACAGAGTGCACAAAAATAGCGGGTTGCGTCACGCGCGTTTGGGTCAGCTCTTCTTCTGTTCCGCTAGTCATCAGGTCGCTCAAGGCAAAACCCACCAGTTCATCTGCTTGGGCTAAGAGTTCTCGTGCTTGCGCAGAATGGTCGAGCAGAGATTTGGCCATGCCTACGAATTGGGCGCCTTGACCTGGAAAAACAGCTGCTTTCATATTAACCGTGGAGCTTGCTTGAAATGAGGCGCAGAAATTCGCTGCGCGTGGTAAGATCTTGAAATTGTCCGGCAAAGGCGCTGGTGGTGGTCACACTAGCTTGCTTCTGCGCACCTCGCATCATCATACACATGTGCTGAGCCTCGATGACTACAGCTGCTCCTTCAGGTTTGAGCACATCGTTGAGGGCGTGGAGAATTTGCCACGTAAGTCGCTCTTGTACCTGTAGTCGACGCGCGAAAACTTCAATGACGCGTGGCACTTTGCTAAGCCCGACAATTTTGCCATCGGGAATGTAGGCAACGTGTGCGCGCCCGAAGAAGGGCAGCATGTGGTGCTCGCACAAGGAGTAAAACTCGATGTCTTTAACCAGTACCATCTCGGAGTAGGCCTCTGTAAACAAGGCTGACTCGAGTATCTGCTCTGCGCTTTGCTGGTAGCCTTTCGTGAAGAATTGCATCGCTTTCGCTGCTCGCTCGGGAGTTTTGAGCAGGCCTTCGCGGCTGGGGTCCTCTCCTACCAACTCGAGCACTTCCCGGTTCAGCTCGATGAGGCGGTCGGTTGTGTCGGAATCGAAATATTCTTCGTGTGAGTAAGCCAAATGCGGAGCGGTGAGTGGACTAATTGCCGTAGTAGTCGACGTAGATGTTTTCGGTTTCGACGAGGCGGATGCGGTGCAACGTACAACCTTTGAGTTTTGGCGAAAGCCTAGCCCAAATCTGTTTCGCGATATTTTCTGTGGTAGGCTGCATGCCCTCAAACCAGGGCACATCGAGGTTGAGATTGCGGTGGTCGAGTACGTCAGTGATTTCAGCTTTCGCCAAAACCTGAAGGCGCTTGGCATCCATGACGTATCCCGTGGTAGGATCGGGCTCGCCTTTGACGGTCACGAAAAGCTCGTAGTTGTGGCCGTGCCAGTTGGCGTTGGCGCACTTGCCGAACACTTCCTCGTTCTTGGCGTCTGTCCATTCAGCTACGGCAAGTCTGTGCGCAGCGTTGAATGTCAGGCGGCGGGTCAGGTAAACCATTGAGCGGCAAAAGTACGCAGGTAGTTCGTCCTGTGAAGTCGCTGTTTGGTCGAAGCTGCAATGTGAGACAATGAGTGTGCGGCTACTTTAGTGTCGACATGTCTGTAGAAGCCCAGGTACCGAGCAAGCGCAGAGAGCATCGCTGGGTGCAGTCTGCGGTTGATTTTATGGCTCAGCCGGAGATTTACCACCTGGGCTTTTGGTTGCTTGCTGCCTTGGGTTTGTTCTACATCGAGCGACCGATAGCTTCGGGTCAGCAGGTAGCAGGGGTGTTGACTACTCTGGGGTTTTACGCAGCTATCGTCTACTTCAACCTCAACTATCTTTTTCCTAATTATCTCGATCAGAAGCGGGTAGGGCTATACCTGATGTTCTTTTTTCTGGCGGCGCTGATTGCGACTCCATTGCGGTCTTTGGTGCTTTACTGGGTGTATGCAGGTGCGCCTGAGATTCAGAAAGGGCTGCTGCAGGTACAATCCTCAATTTTCTTTTCGCATCTGGCTGTGGGCTGCGGGAGCACGATGCTTAAGATAGCGGCAGATTGGACGCGCAATACCCGTGAGCGTCAGAAGCTCGAGGCGCAAAACCTGCAATCTGAGTTGCGTTTTTTGCGCTCGCAGGTCAATCCTCACTTTCTCTTCAATACCCTCAACAGCCTGTACGCGCTCACGCTCAAAAAATCTGATCGTGCGCCGGAGACGGTGCTCAAGCTTAGCGACATGATGCGCTACATGCTGTACGAGAGCAATGCTCGGCTGGTGCCGCTGGCGAAGGAGGTGGATTACGTGAAAAACTATCTCGACTTGGAGCAACTTCGTCACGGAGCTGATGCAGACATTCGCTTCGACATCGATGGTGAAATTACGGATCAGCAGATTGCGCCGATGCTGTTTATCACTTTCGTGGAAAACGCCTTTAAGCATGGCTTAGCGAAGGTGCTCGAGGGCGGGTTCGTGCACATCGTGCTGTTGATTGAAGGCGAGGAAATTCGCTTTCACATCGAAAATGCTAAACCGAGCGTCGCCTACGATGACGGCAAGCCCGGTGGAATTGGCTTGCTGAATGTGCAGCGCCGCCTCGATTTACTCTACGACCAGCGCTACGAGATGCACACCCTCGACACCGATGACACCTATTCTATCGACCTGTACCTCAACCTCGTCGTAGAGCGCGCAGCCACGGCCGCTACGCAGCAGTCTGGTAGTTTCACCACCACCTCAACACCTTAAACCCTAGCTATGAATGCCATCATTGTTGACGACGAACCTCTTGCCCAGGAAGTCCTGGAGACCTACATTAAACAAGTACCCGAAGTCTCGCTCGTAGGCAAAGCTGCCAATGCAGTCGAGGCGAATACGCTGCTGCAGGCTGGCAATGTCGACCTCATGTTTCTCGACGTCCAGATGCCGATGCTCAGTGGCGTTGACTTTTTGCGGAGTCTCGACAATCCACCGCTGGTCATCATGACGACTGCGTTCAGCGAGTTTGCTGTCGACGCATTTAATCTGAGTGTAGTCGATTATCTAATGAAGCCGATTGCGCTCGACCGTTTCATGAAGGCTGTGAATAAGGCAGCTAGTCAACTCGGCGGCGGTCTCAAAGCAGAAGCGCCTGAAGAGATAAGCCGCGATTACATCTTCGTGAAGGCGGATAAGAAGTTGGTCAAGGTGGAGTTTGAGGATGTTGTCTTTATTGAAGGTCTCAAAGATTATGTCATCATTCGCAATGAGTCTTCGCGAGTGATTACGCTCCAGACGATGAAGAGTTTGGAGGTAAAGCTACCTGCATCAATATTTCGGCGGGTTCATCGCTCCTACATCGTCAATCTAGAAAAGGTATTGGCGGTGGAGGGCAATAGTTTGGAGGTGATGCAAGATGGTAAGCTCAAGCACGTACCGATTGGCAAGAATTATCGGGAGGAGCTTTTGCAGCATATTAATAGTATGAAGTTGTAGGTGCTGGGTGCTGGGTGCTGGGTGCTGGCCTGACCACAATGTTGTGGTCAGGTGGGTGCTGGATGCTAGCGCGCATGTGCTTGCAGTCCGAAGGCTGCAAGCACATGCTCGGGCTGCGCGGCGTTGATTTTTGTGAGGATCTATCTCGCACAAGTACCCGATATCGTTCCATGTAAACCCTACCCTCTGATAACGCCGCCGCTATGCGGCTATGACCACGCTGCGTGAGGGATGTTTGGTAGCCGCATAGCGGCGTCTACTATGGAGCCCTGGGTTTACCCGGCGACTGCAAGCAACTGCTCGGGCTGCGCGGAATTCATGTTGGTGGGGGCTATTCCATCTTGGTACCCGACGGACCTGATCGTAATATAAGTGTCGAGAAAACGGATCAGTCTACTGATCAGGTCCGTCGGGTACCACCCCGCGCCCAGCGCACGCCAGAACAGCAGTCCAGCCTCCAGCAGCGAAGCGGTCTAATATCCAGCCTCCAGCAGCGAAGCGATCCAACCTCCAGCCTCCAGCAGCGCAGCGGTCTAACATCCAGCCCCCCCTAAAAAACAACGAGCTGCCAAAGGGCAGCTCGCAGTTAACAAATTATAATCCCATGAACATTGACAAGTAGTGGCCGTCATTCCTGACGACACGTCAAAGATGTCACGGGTAACAGTAGTTTGTCACGTACACATTTTAGCCATTGTGAACGGAAAATTGTAGAATCGCACAGCAGAGAGCCCGCAAAATCAGGACTTCCGCAAAAATTATGGGGGAATTTGTGAACCAAACGCCTACTGCACCACCAATTTCTGGTGAAGCGTATGTCCGTCAGCAGTTACTCTTACCGTGTAAATACCCCTAGCTAGGGACTGTGTATTCAAAACGAGATCATTGCCCCCAGCGGGGATAGTCGTTACCAAAGCACCCAACTCATTGAAAATCTCACAGGAGCTGATGTGATCTGCACCATTAAGATGGATACGTGTTGGACCCGCTGTTGGATTCGGCGACAGCACTAAATCTCGATTACGCAGCGGCATGTGCTCTGGGCGAGCCATGACAGGTATTCTTACAGTCGTGGCCGGAAGTTGACTGCGCACTCCTCCTGAAGAAACCGAAGCGTGCGTAATCGAGAAGTCAGCCATTTCGGCACGAGGCATCTTGGGGTCATCGTACTCAGGTCTGAAGCCGAGCAAATCCTCTTCGACTATAAATTCAAATTGGGCGACGCGACCGTAACCAGTTCGTGGCTGACCGTTGGTCAGTGTAAACGCGGTAGACATGACTCCGAACTCCGGCTCGTGTTCGAGGTGCAGGCTTGGTGTAGCGTAATTCAACCATGAGCCATCATCATAGGTGAGCTTCTGAGAGCCCTCCAACACTAAGTTGGTATTGTAGCCGAGGTCGTAGGTAAAGCCATAAGCATCTTCAGCATAGTGGTTTTCGGTGCCGAGGATGATGTTGAAATAGGCGAGATCTCCTTCGTACAAGGTGTCAAAGGGAAAGTCGATGAGTATGGGCAGATCAATGATGCGCGCCGCAGCCTCAGGATAAGGCTTGTGGTAGCGACCGAGATTCTGCATGATCTCCATCGTATCGGCAGCGGCAATCACGCCATCACCATCAGCATCAATAAATTTAAGGTCGCTCGCGGGCATCCCTTGCTGCGTCCACGAGGGAGCGTCAAGACCTGTCCAAAACGGACTAGTGGCGGTGCGTTGAAGTCCTACTGCTCCTAGACACTCACCGATTGGTAGCAAATCCGCCAGCTCCACAAAGCCATTGTTGTCTGTGTCGCCTGGCCATACACACTGCTGCACACACCAACCACCTGCTGGTGGCGTGAGGTCGAGCACCTCGACGTGGATGTTTAGGCCAATACAGTTGCCAGTACTGGTGATGCAATAGTTGGCCCGTACCAGGTCAGTACCGACGAAATCTGTGGTCGGATTGTACACCAACAGACGCTCTCCTACGATGTTATATCCACTCAAGGTGGTGTCGACGCTGGCGAAAAAGGCAGCTGAACCATGCAGCGGCACAGGGCTGCTGATGCCAAACGCATAGTTGGTAAAAGGTATCGGATAGTCAACTACCAGTGGCGTGTTCTTCGGCGTCTGCAAGTAAAAGTCAAAGAGCGCAGGCGGGAGGTCATTGACCATGATATCTATAGTTCCGTACTCCGCAGGACCTGAGTATCCGGGAGGAAAAACGCGATAGATAATTTGATCTGGACCTAAATAGGGAGCATTCGGCGTGTAGACAATTACTCCGTTAACTACTGATGCAGTGCCATGTGTAGGTCCGCTGTGGATAGCAAATCCACTGAGGGTGCTGCCCTGCACGTCATTGCTTCTCGCATCTATGTATGCTGTAGTATTTTTAGAAGTAAAGACAGCATCATCGACAGCAAATTGATTAACCGGAGCTACATCTAAGACTTCAATAGACACCAACTTGGTATAAGTGGTACTGCCTATAGTAGTCTGCCACTTAATTTCATCTGTACCGAGGTATCCAAGATCAGGCCGATAGATTTTCGGCATGCCGAGCAGCAGTTGCCCATCGCTCGGAGGAGTAACCAAGGGATAGCCTTGCTCATCGATAAGCACCACTTGCTCACCGTTGCGAGGCACCTGAATGTGGAGGGTATCGCTCGTTGGATTAGGATCGTAGACGGTAATGGTAGCAGTAGCTACATCACACACATTTAGCAGGTCGCATACAGAGTAGCTCAGGGTCGCGTTGCCGCGAAAACCTGCGGCTGGGGTAAAAGAAATTTCGTCGCTCTGAATACCTGCTGTGCCGTTTGTAACAAGCGTGACAGCTGTGATTTCGAGGTTGCCAAAAGTGCCACTGTCATTAGCAAGCACATCAATCGCAACAGTCTGACCCATTGCTGTTGCGGTATAATCATCAGCAGCTGTAACAATGGAAGGACCGACGGTGATAATGTAATTGGTGCGGACCATGTGTGGGTAAGGCACCGTCGTCCATGTGACAAGTAATAGGGTATCTGTGCCGTAAAAGCCGGTATTGCCGATGTACTCGAGCACGTCGGTACCTGCCTGGCCGAGGCGAGTGCCACTACTCTGGAAATAGGCCAGGCCATTATTTGGCTGCACCTGGATCATCGGGCGCTGTGGAGAGGACGTAATCACATGGGTGAGCGCTTGCCCACTCACTGCGTGCAGATGCACCTGACCTGACTGTGCCTGAGCAGCGCCGAGCCCGACGATTACCCAGAGGCAGCTAGCCAGAAATGTGTGTAAGATTTGCTTCATGCTCAGGGGGTTGACCGACATTTGCCTCTACACTAGCTAAACACGCACGCACAGCACCTGGCTGTAAGTGTGGAAAAGTTGGCGAACAAGCAAGCATCGAGCATACTAAAGGACTGAAGATCAGACGTTTGGACCAGGACATGTACCAGCAGGGCATGCGCGCCGCACTGATACCTTCGTGAATATACACAACAAAGATGAAGGATTCTAAACTGTTTTATGCGCTCAAGCACCTATCTAAAAGAGAAACTACCCGCTTTGGGAGATACCTCGAAAGCCCTTACTTCAACACCGACCCCAACCTCCCTAAGTTTTACCAGCACATCATTGAGCACCGCGAGCAAATCGCCGCAGATCAACTCGCCAAGGAACAACTCTGGCACGCAGTACGTACTGACGCCCCCTTCAACGATGCCCGCTTTCGCAAATACAACAGCGATCTACTCAAACACCTCGAAGGATTCTTGTACCAAGAATTTACCCGTCAAGATAAAGCGCATGAGTACCCCTTCATCCTCGATGCTCTCAACGAGCGGAAAATGGATAAGCTCTACGGCTCAATCCTGCGCAGTGGACGAGATGCCTTGTTGAAGTCGCCGCGAAGAGACAGTCAGTACCACCAGCGCACCTACGCCATCGAAAAACGCTTCTACGAACTCACGGACAGCGAACGCCAACGTGGAGTCGTGGCAAATACTGCCGATATTGTTGATGCCTTAGATTACTTTTATATTATCGAAAAGCTTCGACTGTACTGCTCCGTACTCGGTCGAAGGTTTTACCTTCAAACAGATTACGAACTTAGACTCATTGATGAAATCGTCGCTGTAGTCGAAAGCCAGGAACTTTTGACTGATCCAGCTATCGAAATCTATACCCGCCTCGTATATACCTACACCAAACCAGATGATGCCAACAATGCTGAAAAATTAGCCGCTGTCCTCGAAGAACACCTCGAAATATTTCAGCCAGACGAGCTGGTCGACATCTACTATGGCATTGTAAACTACTACGTTCGGCGCGCCAATAAAGGCGACGAAGCTTCACTTTATAAGATCGTAGAAGTGTATAGACAGATTATCCATCTCGATGTCCGCAATGCTCAAGGTCAGCTGTCACCATGGACCTTCAAAAACGCGCTCCTGGCAGGTCTGCGCACCGAGCAATACGACTGGGCATTAACTACGCTCGAGCAGCACAGCCACCGACTCCCAGAAGATTACCGCGAAAATGCCCTTGCGTTTAATTATGCACAAGTATACTTCTATAAAAAGCAATACGGCAAGGTGTTGGAGTACCTGCAACAAGTGGAGTATCAAGATCCCGCTTATGCGTTAAACTCAAGGGGATTATTGGTGGCAGTATACTATGAGCTCGGACAAATCGAGCCGCTGTACTCGACAATCAACTCCTTTCGCACCTACCTCAAACGGCAGACCCAGCTCAGCACCAAAGTGCGTACAGGCTACCGCGACCTGCTCAAGGTGGCCCAGCGGCTGGCTAAAGCGCTGCCTTCAGAAAGCTCGAAACAGGCCAAGATTCAGCAATTTCTCGATGAGAATCCTAGCACCGTATCAAGGCAATGGCTACAGACCAAACTCGACGAGCTCGCAGCTGGCAAGCGCGGCTGGTGAGTTAGCCTACCATCTCCAGCACGTCACTGTGCGCAAACTCAGTGAAGTCTACCTGCGTAACAGAGCTTACCCCCAGCTCAGACATATACACCCCATAAATTGTGTCCACCGCCGCCATGGTCAGCTTATTATGCGTAACAATTATAAATTGACTGTCATTCGAAAAGCGCTTAATTATCCGATTAAACTTCTCTACATTCGTATCATCGAGAGGTGCATCAACTTCATCAAATATGCAAAATGGTGCGGGCTTAATTAGGTAAAGGGCAAATAGAAATGCCGTTGCCGTCAATGTCTTTTCACCTCCACTTAACTGACTGATGGTTTGGGGACGCTTACCCTTAGGTTTTGCAATAATTTCAATCTTGCTTTCGAGTGGATTGGCTGGGTCGAGCATCACCATATCCGCCGTATCATCTGCATCAAATAGGTGTTGGAACACGTCGCTAAAGTGTCCACGCACGGCTTCAAAAGCGGCGGTGAGCTTATCGGTGGCATCCTTATCAATTTCTGTTATCGTAGCGTGCAGATCGTCCATCGCCTGCAGGATATCTTCTCGCTGGCCACTGATGTTGCCGTGCCGCTCGGCCATCGCATCATAGGCTTCGACAGCGAGAGGATTGATCTCGCCGTAGCCGTCGAGTCTACTTTTCAACTTGGAGATTTTATGCTCCAGGTCGGGAAGGCTCAAGCTTACTTCCCGGTGTTCGGCCATAGCAGCCTCCAGGTCGAGATTAAATTCAATCTGCAGCCTATCACGTAGGGTTTGCCTGCGAAAGCCTAGCTCTTGCTTGCGCTCACGCAGCCTCACCACGAGTGCATTTAAATCACTGGTTTCACGTAGACTTTGGCGCAGCTTTTTCTCCCACTCAGTAAGCTGATTGCGGCGCTCGAAGTATCGCTGCTCGTCCTCCGACAAGTCCTGCTGCTGCGCTGCCAAGGTCTCTTTGCCAGAGCTAATCCGTGCATCGAGTTCAGCGACTTTGCCTTGCAAAATGCCGATTTCAGAGCCATCAGAATGAAGCGCCTGCTCGCTATCTTGTAGGTTCTGTTCGAGTTCGGCTAGCTGATCTTGCGCGTAGCTCAGCTCTCTTGCCAAGGCCACCTCCGCATTCTGAAGTTGAATAGCTTTAAGATTGGCCTCATTGTAGGCTTGACTTGCTTGGCGGAGGCGATTAGCCAGCCGTTCGTGCTCATCGTCTGCTGCAGCTTGTTGGTCGGATGCGGCATCTCTGGCAGCAACCAGCGGCACCCGATCAGCCTCGAGCCGCAACAGGTCTTGCCGCAAAGCATCTACGGCTGCTAAAGCTTCAGTATCGAGACCTTTGCGTTCGGTGAGTTGCTGTTCGAGGCTCTCTGCCCTCGCCTGAGCCGACACATGCAAGCGTTCTGCTTCTGTGTGGCGCTGCCGAAGCTCTTTCAGTGTAGCTCGCCCGCTCGATGATCGAAGTTCGGTGAGCGATCGCTCCATTTGTACACGCACCGCGTCGAGCTCGCCTACTTCTTTGGCCTGAGCTTCTATGGCAGCGAATAGATCATCGACTCGCTGGCGCCGCCCCGTCTGTTTGCCTTGCAATTTAGAAGCTTTGCCGCCGCGTGCACTGTAGCGCGTCCATACTTGGCGACCGCTGCCGTCGACTACCACTTGCTGCTCATCCACTTCCACAGTGGCCGCACTTTCTGCACAGACGCCCACTCCCTGTAGCAAAATCGCCAACAGCTGCTGGTAGTGCTGGGGTACGCGCACCACTTCTAAAGCAGGTCGTGTGCCCGCGGGTACAGCCAGCTCTTTGGCTACTATCTTCTGTTCCAGGTCATACACGAGGATGGTGGTTAAGGCTTGTCCAGCTTCCGCCAAAACCCGTAATCCCTCAGCTGCGGTGGCATTATCGGGTACTAAAAAACAGTTGAGGTAGGGGGCCAGCACCGCTTCGATCGAGCTGCGATAATCTTCATCAATATCAAGAACATCACTGAGCAGGTCGAATTTGCCCTTCCAGCCTTGTTTGGAAGCGAGGTATTTAACTGCCTCTGGGCTTCCTTCCATACGATCTAGCATGGCCTGCAGGAGACCGAGTTCGTTTTCAGCCTTTTGCTGCTCGCTTCTGAGCTCTCGCAAACGTGGTGCTAGTTCATCGAGCTGATCGCGGTAGCGCTGCTCATTGACTAGCCGGCTGCTTTCGGCATCT
The DNA here is from genome assembly GCA_965213735.1 of Saprospiraceae bacterium. Lineage (GTDB taxonomy): Bacteria > Bacteroidota > Bacteroidia > Chitinophagales > Saprospiraceae > CALDTK01. The sequence goes on along the minus strand of CBDCAB010000006.1, from coordinate 613,532 downwards.
TCTGCGGCTTGCAGTTGGGTCGCGAGTTTTTGCACACGACTGCTAGCTAGCTTTCGCTCCTCTTGCAAGGCGTGTAAGCGATTTCGATCAGTTTCGTTGCGGCGAGCTTGACTAGCTGCTTCCTGCTCGATGGCTTCAATGCGACTTTGCACCACCGTAGCCCGCCGGTCGATAGCAAGAAGTTGTTTCTCTGCTTCTTGTAAGGCCACAGCTCTTTCGCGTACACTGCTGCGCAAATCCTCGGCCTCGGCCTGGCGGAGTTCTAAGTCGTGTTTGGTTTTGGCGAAAGCTGACTGAAAAGCTGCCTCCTCCTCTTCAGCACGCTGGTGCCGCTGAGTATAATTCGCCACCGCATTTATCAGGCGCTCGCGCTCATCATCCAAACGGCCACGCTGCTCGGTGAGCTTATCCTTATTCTGGCTGAGGTACTCAATTTTCTGCTCAGCAAGTTGTCGCTCATTGATCGCCGAACGCAGCTTCGCGCTCAAGCTACCGAGTTTGTTGCGCCGCTCAACGAGATGTTGCTCATCGTGAAGCTGCTTATCCTTGCTGCGCTCAACGCTCGCCTCCAATTCGGTAGCCTCTGCCTCCCTTTGCTGATGTTGTTGCTCTGCTTGATGCAACTCAGCCTCGACTGAAGTCAACTGCTCGCGCAAGTCTCGCGACCCGAGATAAGCGTAGTCGAGACTCAGCTCGCGATACTGCTCCTTAATCTCGAAATAACGCTTGGTACGCTTGGCCTGCTTCTCCAGCTCACTGAGGTTGCCATCGATCTCGTGCAGCAAATCCTCCACCCGATCAAGGTCTTCCTGAGTGCGATTGAGCCGCAACTGAGTTTCGTGCTTGCGGACCTTATAGACACTTATACCAGCTGCCTGCTCGAGCATACGCAGGCGAGAATTGTCTTTATCGGCAAGGATATCGTCGACCATGCCGAGCGCGATGATGGCGTAGCTGTTGCTCTCGATACCTGTATCGACGAACAGCTCGGTGATGTCTTTGCGGCGGCAAGGCACGCCATTGAGGCGGTACTCACTGTCGCCATTGCGGTACAGCAGGCGGCCAATGGTCACCGACTCAAACTCCGAGCGCAACACGCCACGGTCGTTGTCAAAGGTTAGAAATACCTGCGCAACATTGCTCGGCTTGCGCTTTTTGGTACCGTTGAAGATGACACTCGACATCTTGTCTAGCCGCAGCTCACCTTTCTTCTGCTCGCCAAGCACCCAGCGAATGGCATCAACGATGTTTGACTTACCCGAACCGTTGGGGCCGACCACGCCAATGACATCGCGACCGAAGTTGAGGACGGTTTCTTTAGCGAAAGACTTGAAGCCTTTAATTTCGAGCTGTACGAGGCGCATGAACGGGCGAATGTACGTCGTGGAGCTGCCCCTCCAGCCTCACTATCTCCCCACAGGGCTGAAGTTGAAATTTCGGTACTCCAGTATTTGAATAGAAGTATTCTCGTACTGCGATGGCTGAGCCTGTTCGCCAGCTACCGCAGAACCTTCGTAAACCGGCGTCATCTTATACGTAGAGGCTAGGCCATTGTACTGACGCGGCAGGTGCTCAGGCCAGGCGCGACCATGATCATTGGCCAAGGGGAGCACATACTGCATGGCATCATAGCCGAGATACGCCGATAGGCCTGGCAGCTTGCCGTAGCGTTTGGAGTAGCGGTCACTGAATTCCATAACCTCGCTATCATCTACATCCACAAAATATCCAGCAGTAATCAGCACGCCCAAATCCTCCATAATACTCGGATCGAGCTGCTTGAACTCAGCCCACTGCGGCATACCAAAAACAGTGGCCTCCTTACCCTCTCGCCCAATTTGAAGCTGACTCATAAAACTCTGAACCAGTTTCGGATCTTTATAGGCTGGAAATACGAATATGGTAGATTTATCCCGCGCAAATTTATCCCCCCAGCGCAGATTTTGTAAGCCTACATCAGCTGTACGAAGTTGCCAAGTGCGCCAGGAAGGTTCGCGCGGTGCGAGTTCACGATGACGCTTCATTAGATAAGCGACCTCTTGGTTTTGCTCACCGGTTGGCAGGCCCACCAACACCACCTGATCGGGATCGTAGTGCGTGTGAAGGTAGGCTGCCATGGCATCGAGATGGCGCAGCAGACCTGGGTTGAACTGCAGCAAGCGAGGGTAATCCTTACCGAGATCGGCGGCCGCAGAATAAGGCACGATAACAGGTAAACCCGCCGCTTTAGCCGGAGCTAAAGTGGCCTTGACGGTATTGGTGAGGTAAGGAGCGATCAACACATGACTCTCGCGCAATTCCGGATCGGCAATAAGAGAATTTGAATGTATGGCATCGCCTTGGGTATCAAATACATGTATTTCTCCTCGCTCACCGGCTGCCTCCAGATCTTCTAGTGCAAGTTTTAATCCAGCATAATATTCGAGTCCCCAATCCGAGTTTTTAGGCAAATTAGAGGTGGTGCTGACGTAGCGATTAGCAAATAAAGGGAGCAAGACACTCACCCTCGCACCACGCGGACCGACAGGTAAATCTACGTTGGCAGGTAGATCGATCTCCAGATCATCCACCTTAAGTGTGTCATGTAATTCAACGTCTGTGGGCACATCCACCACTCCCCCATCCTTGGGGTTGTCGCTCGGTCGCTCCACTTTGGGCGGAGGAGAGGGAGTTTTACGGGTGCGACCTTGAGGATCGCAGGCCCACAGCAAACTGATTGCAATTAGGCAAGTCAGGAATCGATACATGCTATTCCCACTCAATGGTCGAAGGCGGTTTGGTGCTAATGTCGTAGACAACGCGGTTGACGCCCCTGACATTATTGATGATCTCTCCACTAATATCGGCGAGCAAGTCGTAAGGTAAGCGACTCCACTCAGCGGTCATACCATCCATAGAGTTGACGGCACGCAAGGCTACAGTCTTCTCATAGGTACGTTCATCGCCCATCACACCCACTGACTGGACGGGAAGCAAGATGGCTCCGGCCTGCCACACCTTATCATACCATCCCGAAGTACGCAGGTGTTTGGTATAGATAGCATCGGCCTCCTGCAGCATCGCCACCTTTTCGGGAGTGATATCGCCTAAAATTCGGATGCCTAAGCCTGGTCCAGGAAAAGGATGCCGCCCCAGTATATGCTGAGGAATCCCGAGTTCGGCACCTACTTCGCGCACTTCATCTTTGAAAAGGCTACGAAGTGGCTCCACGACCTTGAGGGTCATCTTTTCTGGGAGACCTCCAACGTTGTGGTGGCTCTTGATCGTAACGCTCGGGCCGTGCACGCTCACCGACTCGATCACATCCGGATAGATAGTGCCTTGGCCGAGCCAAGTGACGCCGGTGGCTCGTTTGGCCTCCTCATCAAACACCTCGATAAATGAGCGACCGATAGCTTTGCGCTTGCCTTCGGGGTCGCTGATGCCGGCAAGGGCAGTATAGAAGCGGTCCTTTGCGTCTACGCCTGTAATGTTGAGGCCCATGCCCTTGTAGGAGTCGAGCACTTCTTGAAACTCATCTTTGCGCAGTAGGCCGTTGTCGACGAAAAAGCAAATAAGGTTGAGGCCAATGGCGCGTTGCAGCAGGGCGGCAGCAACGGTAGAGTCTACCCCACCCGACAGCGCCAGCAGTACTTTATCCTCCCCGAGTTGAGCTTTGAGTGCGGTGACAGTTTCTTGCACAAAATGTGCAGGGGTCCAGTCTCCTGCACATCCACAAATGTTGTAGCAGAAGTTTTGCAGCAGCTGTTTGCCATGTTCGGAATGGGTGACTTCGGGGTGAAACTGTATGCCATATACAGGTGCAGCAAAGCGTGAGGGCTCGGCTTTGAAAGCAGCAACAGGTACGTCGTTGGTACTCGCCAGCAATTCGAAAGCTTCGGGCAGACGGGTGATGGTGTCGCCGTGGCTCATCCAGACCTGGGAGCCGGTGGGAACATTGGCGAAGAGCGGGTCTGCCTTCACGATCTGTGTGAGCCGGGCGCGTCCATATTCGCGCTTGTTGCTGTTGGCTACCTCGCCGGCATGGAAATGTGCGAGGTACTGAGCTCCATAGCAAACGCCAAGGACTGGTCGACGCCCCAGCACATTATCTAGTTCGGGGTGCAGCGCCTCCGGTTGAAGCACGCTAAAAGGTGAGCCTGAAAAGATCACTCCTTTCACATCATCGGAGAGCTCAGGCACCTTGTTAAATGGCACGATTTCACAAAAAACATTCAGCTCGCGTACCCTTCGCGCAATGAGTTGCGTGTACTGACTTCCGAAATCGAGAATGAGAATTTTGTCGGTCATGCAGCGAAGAGATTATTCAATGAGGCCACGTCCCTGCTTCACGATAAGACCCTCGCCGCGCAGGGTATGCAGCAGCTTATCGAGTATGCCGTTGATGAATTCTTTGGATTTCTCGGTGGAGTAGGTCTTGGCGAGTTCAACGTACTCGTTGAGGGTCACCTTCGGCGGGATTTGGCTAAAGGTGAGCAGCTCGCTAAGAGCCATTTTGATAAAAATCATATCGAGCACGGCGACCCGCTCGACATCCCAATTTTGCAGTACGGGTTCGATGTGCTGTTGTAAGGCTTTATCGTGGTCGAGCACGTAGCGTAGAAGGTGTTCTCCGAAGTCCTGTCTGGTCTCTTTATCGGGCCGATAGGTGGAGAGGAAAGCTGCGGATTCGGGCAGGGACTTGAGGATTTTTTTCACCGCTCCTATCACGAGACTTTGGTCTTCTGGCCAGCGCCCAAAGCGATCGTCGAGGTAGTCGTTATAGGCTTCGTTTGCCAGCAAAGCCTTGTGCATCTTTAGCAGCGCGCCGAGGTGTTCATCAGTAGTGACGGTGTCTGCGGTACTGTAGGTGCTGTAGCCATCGTAGCTGGTGGCTGCTTCATAAAAGCCTCGTAGTTTTTCCTCGTCGACGAGTTCTTCCAATTTGTGTTCGCGCACCATCTCCTTGATTTCTGGTGCGGCTGCGAGGGCTAGCGTCAGCGAATTGGTGTGGATACGCGGCACGAAGGCCAGATCTTCAGCAGTGGGTCGAATTTTGTCTGCTCTACGCGCTTGTTCATCGACGGCGATGGCGGTTATGCGGCCGAGCATGTAGAGGTCGAAGATGAGCGTGAGGTAGCTCTGCTCGATCATGTTGTTGTAAGCGCGCAGTGTCGAGCTTGCGGTTTGGGTAGTGTCTTGCCGCTGAGCATACAGCAATTGCATCACTTTCACACGTACGTTTCGCCTGGACAGCATGACAAAGAGTGTTTTGCCGAAAGGCTGAGCACCCAACTTACAGGGCTGCCTTACGAGCGGGCGCAAAGCAACGCAGCTTTCGCCAAAACCCCACCTTTCCGCGTAGATGATTTTACACCAATGAGCTTAATTCACCAGCTGCTGCAGCTCCGCAAATGTAGGAGCATGTGAAACATGATACTTACGCACCACCTCGCCATCGTGGAGCACGACGAGGCCTGGATTGGAGCGAATGATGGTTTTTAGCATGATGTCATCGCCCTCGTAGATTGGATGGGCGAACTGAGTAGCGTGACGGAAATCGTCTACCCTATCGTTGTCGGTATAGGCCGTGGCGGCAAAAACGCGCCAGCCCTCAGCTTCAGCCGCATCTGCGAGTGGGACGATCTTGTCGGTCCAAAGCTGCAGGTAATTAGGCTTCCACTTCGTTAGGTTGGCAACTTCACTGCGTTCTTGCAAGGCGGCAAAGACTTTGCGCGGCTGCCCGGTGAGGGTAGTATCCTGTACGAACATAGAATCCATGCGGGTAATTTCCCGCTGTTCAAGCCCATCATCATACAGCTTATAGGCGATGATCATGATAGAGTAGCCGTCGTAGTCGAGTATCTCTTCGGCCATAGGCGCCCCATCTTGATCTTCGAGTTCAAATTCACTCACTTTGGTGCGCGCAATGGTAGGTTCGGTGGTTACTTGCTCGAGTTCGAAGTCTTCTGAAGGAAATTCTTTAAAGCGCTTCATATACTCATCGAAAGGTATCTCTTGCACCTCGCCCGTTGCTTTGTCGGTAATGCGGTAGGCGGTGATATCGATGTTGGCTTCAGCTTCGAGTTCTGCTGCTTTCTTATCGCGAATGTTAATTCCTTCTGCAAAAGGCCGAAAGTCGTGGATAGGCAAACCCCACATGAAGTTACTCATGCCGAAAATTATTGCAGCTCCCACCGATGCCCATGATACTGCACTACGCACTTTTTCGCTAAAGAACTGGTGCATCTTTCGGTGGCCAATGAGGAAGATGATGGCAGGAATCATCAGGAAACAATCCTTAAGGAAGCTGGTATATGGTTCTAGCTTAAGAAAGTCGCCAAAGCAGCCGCAATCGGTGACGCGCATGTTGGTGGCTTCGTAAGCTCCCCATTCGCTAAATGCGAAGAAATTGCTGCCGGTGGGCACGTAGCCGGTGAGGAAAGTAAAGCCTGTGAGGATGGTGAAGAACAGCATCACCACCGCGAAAGTCCATGCGGTAAATTTGGGCTTGGTGCCGGTAATGAGCATCACGCCGAGCACGACTTCGAGCACGACCATTACCATGGCGATATAGGGGCTCACGTCACTTGCCCAGCTGAAAACGGGTTCGATAAATGCGAGGCCTGTACCGGCGGCGGTTGCGCTAAACTCATCGAAGTACTGCTCCATTTTGTAGGCCGTACCGAGTGGGTCGGCCACTTTGACGTATCCGCTGAACAGGAACCACGCGCCGCAGAAGTTCTGCAGGAACGACATGCCGAAATTTTCGAAGCGCGTTGCGACGAAGCGTGTGAGCACCGTGAGCAGGATGGCTGCGAGTGCGATGTAGAGGATGATGGTGGTCAGTGTCATGTCTGTACCGGGTGTATCGGCTTGAGGTATAAAGGTCTACGCGCGAAGGTGTACAAAGGGTGTATGATGTGAAAATCTTGACGGAGTGTTGGTGGGGAGCATAGCTGAGCGCTGGGTGCTAGTGTGCGGAGTGGCATATTTTGGATCTCCCGCAGCATGTGCAGCTTGGGCCGGGTGCCACAGCACCAGGGAGGAGCACAGAGACCAGGAGCATTAGTTTTAGCTCAATCGCAGAGAGCACCTGACGTGGGCGGCGCTTGAGGTCAAAACGAATTTCAGCAGGTGCCTTAGCTTGGCCGCATGCGATTATCGATCAGCGCGTGTTTGATTTTTACGTTTTCGCTGTGCGGGAATGGACAGGTTGCCTTACTTGCCTACGCCTCGCCGAATGGTGGGGATGAGGCAGACCGACAGAAATTAACTGCGAATTTGCAAGCCTCGCTTAGTAGGGCAGGCTTTGAGGTTGGCGCTTATTCTGCAGGCAATTCAGCAGACACGATCATAGCCTTTTCCCTCGAAGTCTATAGCAAGCTTTGGCGTAAAGAAATCATGGTGTCTACCGACAGCACAGGGGCCATTACTAGAGCATTTACTACCCTATCTCACCATGCTACAGCCTTTGTTTCACAGGTTGATCCCTCCACAGGAGAGGTGTCACGACACCGTAGTCGAATCCTTAGAAATTTGCTGTCTGAGGATTTCAAAACTCACCCAATGGTAACGACTGTAGCCACCCCCTCACCTGGGTCTCGCAGCTATGGCACAGTTACTGTCACGCTCCCTGCCGAACTGCTCTCGACTGCACCAACACTTACCACCGAGGATGAGCGCAAGGCTTGGGTAGCAAATGTTCTAGATCCGGGTATCAAAGTGATACAGGACAGTATGCAAGCAAATGCGATAGTGCAACTGACGGCTTTAGTCCAAACGGTTCTAGGACCTTGGGCTGTCCCGCATGGTGCAACTTACTCTTCGTGGAACCGCGCGGTGCGGACAGATTATGTGCGCTCATGGGATGGTCTAATACCTGGTGATGATTTGGTGGCGCTTGTCGTTCAAGAATATGAAGGAATAGAGCTTCCAATTCAACTGCAACAGTATACTTTCTCGGGGGCTACAAACACCGACAGTCTGCGGCTACCTAGGATCTGGACTCCCCTGCGTTTGGGAGAACTTGCGCTGGAAGAAGACAACAGTTCTATTGGAGAACGAGAGGTAATACTGACTGCCGAGCCGGTTCATTATTACCGATCTAGTGTGGATGTGGAAGGCTCAACAGTGGCCTTTTCAGCATCACCTTGGCTGCCTCTCTATGATCCAGGTCGCCTCTTGCAAGACTGCGCAGCTAGTGAGTACGTAGAGCTACATTTCCCAGTTCTTGATGAAGTGCTCGGTATAGCTTCTGCTGAGGATCATCCTCAACTTTCGCTGGTGTATAAGGATCGTAAGTTTGAACTGACAGACTTGCAATCTGGCCAGACACATACGCTGCTCTTTGGTAAATCTAATCAAGATCGCATCCTGCTGGAGATACTTTCACGAATTGAGGGGGGAGTCGATATTGTACAGGCAAAAACTAAGAAGGGCTTGCTTAAAAAGGGCGTTTTAGTAAGTGCTCTCCCCTTGGACAATACTGGCAACTCAGGCTATGATGTGGGTCTTGCTGGAGGGCAATCTACTACAATAGCAGTCATAAATGTTTCTGCAGCTATTCCTCAGAGCAATGTTTATTCCTTTCGAGTATTTGAAGGGGAGGATGCACTTTACGAAGCGTATGAAGACGAGAGGGAATTAATCTTGTTATCACGGATACGTTAACGGTCGGCTGAGGGGCTAGACTTCTGCGTCTGACTTAGTGAATTTCTCCTGACCAATCAATTAAATCAGCTCGGCTCAATGAGCAACGCAAACCTATAGCTCTTAAACCCAGTTCACCTCCCACCCGCAATTCTCTGCGCGCTTCCAAACACGCACGCTAAGAGCAAAAACTGCGGGAGGATTTCAGAAGAGTCGTTTGAACATCTCAAAAAGATGGTTAACTTCAGCTCTCGACCAGAAGCTTCCAAACGTGCTTTCCAAAGCCTTACACCTGATATATCTCGAGGATGAGGGCCTTGTGGCGCAGAATACCCTCGAGCTTCTAAGTGAATCCGGGTACAGCGATGTAGACCATTTTCGGGGCTGGGAAAAAGCTGAAGCTGCACTCGATGAGCGAAGCTACGATGCTGCTATTCTCGATGTCAACCTCGGTGACAGCAAACTCGATGGCATTGACATCGGTGGCGTCTTGAATGCGAAGTATCGCATGCCCATCGTGATAACGACCAGTTTTTCAGACGAGCGGACCCTCACCCGACTTGCTGCGCTACCCTATGCGCAATATGTCCATAAGCCGTTTACCGCTGGTCAGCTGGATGCTTGCCTACGAAGGGTGCTAAAGTCTGCACCTGGACGCGAAATAAATGTACCTCCGAGTAGGTTCGCACACCTTGCTCGGCGCTTGGCAGATACCAAATTCGTGCGCTCTACCGGTCGCCATCACTATCGCATTGACTTTGAGAAGATTCTCTATCTGGCCGCCGATGGTGCATATACGGATATCCATTTTTGTGATGGTGCAAAGCGTACCGTCGATATGGGAATCCGCGCTACCATCAAGTTCATCAACCGCGACGACCTTTTTCAGATTCACAAAAGTTACGCTGTGCCTCATCATGCCATTTCCCGATTCAATCGTGAGCAGGTCTTTCTCAGGGATAGTAAAGCCTTACCGTTGGGTAGGGCTTATCGGGAGGGGCTGAGAGGAGTGTTGGGATGAGGTGCTACTCACGAAAGGTTCTTACAAGTTCTAATCATATCCGCATGCGAATAGCCAAGATTTCTAGCTGCTGGTTGACCAAGGTAAAAACTGGCGTATTTCGCCTGTTGCTGTTTAGCGTATTAATTTCATGTGGAACAGAACCGGTGCATGATAGCCCAGCATCGCAACTAGAGTACAAAGAAGCCTATGAGGAGCTGACGGAAGTTGAGCGTAATTGCCGCGATCTAGCGTTGGAAGCTAAGTTATCCCTCCGCACAAACCTTACTGTGGCTAGGCCTAAGATTGACTCCTTCTGCAATGTTTGTAACTCCGTGACTCCAGCACTTTGCGAGTTCCTTATATTGAACACAGTAGCCCGCAGAGCACTCGCTGAAGGGGAAATGAATAGTGCCCAAAATGTTTTTCGGCGACAAGCATTGCTGCCCGGCATAGTTGATGCAAAGAATGCTTTTGACGCTCGATATAGATATATGGCGTTAGACCAACTGATCAGTTTTGCAATAAATACTTCCCGATATGATACAGCTCTACACCTTGGTCGTCAAATGCTTGCAGAATCTATAGCTACAAAAGATAGCTTATTCGTCTTATACAGTTATTTACGCATTGGTACATCGCTCACACAGTTAGGAGAAACAGAGATTGGAGCTAAGTACATTGATACGGCAAATGATATTACTTTACGTCACGGGACGCCTATTACAAAAGCTTCTAGGTTTCTTGAGTTATCGCAGTCTGACGTGTTAGATAGTAAAGACTTGGTGCACTATGCCCACTTAGCTCGGAAACTTCTTGCAGAAAATGCTCCAAATTATATATGGTGGGCGTACGGCTCTTTGGCTAGAGCGCATGTGCTAGCCGAACGATACGACAGCGCTCAACACTATGCAATACTAGTTTTCGATCAACCAAGAGTAGAACCATCATTAGCGGTTGTCGCATATCGCTCGCTTTATAGTGTTAGTGAGAGTAAAGGAAAATTTGACCTGGCGGCAAGGTATCTTGATTCAGCTCTGGTAATTGCGCAGGAAAATGCTGACACTCAAGAACTCATTGCACTAACTGTCAATCAGGCGGAGTTATTTGAATCTCAAAACAATTACCCCGAAGCATATGCTTCATACTTAGAGGCCAGTCAACTACTGGCTGCGGACTCCATTATTAACGAGAACTCTCGCGTTGCTTATCTTGGACTTATGCGGATAGCTGGTCAGCTCGATCGAGATATTCCTCCACCAGTTCTTAGTATGGCAGCTGAGGTACAAGATTCCATGCTCAAACGGACAGAACGATCTACCTTAGCGAGACTACAGCAGCAATTCAATGATAAGGAGCGGCTGGACCAGATAGAATCTCTCGACAATATTCGCACCGCCCAAGCTGTCGCTCTCACCAATCGCAACTACGCCCTCGCTGGTGGTGGCCTCGCGCTAATATTACTTACTGCCGGCGGACTAGCGCTCTACCGGCAGCGAAATAATCTTAAGCATGCCAACGCCCGCGTCACTACTTTAAATCGTGAACTCAATCACCGTTCTGCAAATCAAATTAATCTTGCTTATCAACTTATCCGTAACCAGCAGCGTAAACTCAAAAATGAAGCTGCCCGCAGTGCACTCCAACAGTCTGAGGCTCAGTTAATGGCGCTGAAAACGGTTAATCAGCGACTAGCCCACGCTGCCGATGATCGGGTACGTGCAGATGAGGTTTTGACGGAAGTCGCCGAAAATTTACAAGCCGCTAGCCCCCGCCCCTTCGACCTCCAGCTCGAGCTCTCACCCATTGAGCTGCCCGCCCAGGAGCTTACCAAAGTGTCGCTTGTTGTCAACGAGCTCATCGCAAATTCCATTAAGTATGCCTTCACCGATAGCCATACCGGAAATGTACAGCTGTCGCTAAAACAAACTGCTGGTGCAACTGAATTGCGCTATGCCGACGATGGGCCCGGCAAAGATGGCAACGTACGCGGCTCCGGTGTTGGATCTGGTTTAATTGAGGTTTTGCTGAAAGATCTAGAAGCAAAGGTTTGGGAGGAGAATACTGGTGGCTATCAGTTAAGTGCCAGTTGGTAATGACAAAATTCTTTTACCGGATTATTAGGCGCTTTGCTTTTACTTCAGCATTGTCAAGTACTCTAATTAAATATGCCCCCGCAGGCTGATTACTGAGATCGAGTATATGTCCATCGTATTGCCCATCCAACACCGTAACACCAGTCGAATTGTAGACCTCAAAATCCTTCTCCGCTTCAATAACAATAAGTTCTACGGTGCCATGAGAAGGGTTGGACCTAATTTGTAGCGAAAGATGATTTGTGCCAGCTGTACTCATCCCTCCCGCCATGTCCGGCCCTGGTATGGTCCGGGTGTATGATTACTTGCGTATCTTGTATTATCCATTAACCACAAGCCCGCCATGACGACAACAAAGGAACACGACGAGCGAATTGCCAACATGACGTTCGCCTCTGTCTATCCACATTATGTTACGAAGGTTGAGAAGAAAGGTCGGACCGTAGAGGAGCTGCATCAAGTTATTTCATGGCTGACGGGCTTTGAAATTAATGACATCAATCGCTTTATTAATAATAATGCTACATTTAAACAATTCTTTTCTGAGGCTACGCTCAACCCCAACGCAACCATGATCACCGGCTCAATCTGTGGCTACCGAATCGAAGAGATTGAGACGCCATTGACGAAGCAGGTCAGATACCTAGATAAAATAGTGGAGGAGCTGGCGAGAGGGCGCAAGTTGGAAAAGATTTTACGGTCCGTCAAGTAGGACTAGGAGTATCCAGCTGCACGCGGTAGTACCTGCCGTTGCAGGCAGATCAACGCCGCCAGCGTCTTCGGCTCGTGCGAACGTCGACGCTAGTTTCGCTCAGGACTGCCACCCTTCCCTCAGCCATCGCCGAGTAAGAGGCCGTTAAATACTCCCCTATGGACTGATTACTAGAGTTAGACGTTGAAATGACAAATCAGTTACAGTTTTCGACATGAGCGTCAAAACACTCCAAATCAACATTTCTAAGCTCTCCGCCGATCAACTCGCGGCCCTCGCCGAGTAATTCGATGATTACCGAGCCGATGCATGGGATCGGCAGATCGCAGCAGATACCAAGGCAGGACGGCTTGAGGCGCTCGTCCGTGAGGCTCAGGACGACTGCCGGGTTTTCGAAGAAGTTGGAAGCACAGACGGAGCAGGTTCAGAAGCTGACAGTAGAGGAAGCGAGGGTGCTGGATTGGGTCACGGGCGGACTTCGACCGCGTTATCTCCTAGCTGGGGGTGGTGAACGCCTAACCCGCCGCTGCACGCCAGCAAAGGTCCTGATTGTGGTGCCTCTCCAACCTCAACGCCTACTTACCTCCTCCTATCGCCGCGCTGCCCCACACAGCTGAGCGACCATCATTTAAAAGGCTGCCAACTACCTTAGACGTTCTTGAGAGCTACAGCAACAATCATTGGCGGTGGTATTGGAGGCTTAGCCGTCGCCAACGCTCTTCAGCAGGTTGGCATTGATTTCAGAGTTTACGAGCAGGCTCCTGCGCTCACTGAAGTCGGTGCAGCCATCGGCCTCTCACACGGCGCTTTACGTGTGCTTGATGCCCTCGGCCTCGGCGAGGAAGCGCTCGCTGCTAGTACCGAGGTTGCCTCAATGTATTTCGCCGACCGAAACCTACAAATCAGGCGGCGGATGCCGCGAACCTTTACCGGACGGTGCATCCACCGAGCTGAGCTCATAAAACTGTTACGCGCCCGTCTGCCTGAGCATCGGATCCACCTCAGCCTGAAAGCAGTAGCAGCGGAAAGTCTAGCTGACTGTGCAGAGGTGCTCTTTGAAGATGGAACACGAGTAGCATCCACCTATGTCATTGCCGCAGATGGCATCAACTCAGCCATCCGCAGAGGAGTGTTTCCGGAGGTGCGCACTCGGCCCATCAACCAGACCATCTGGCGGGGAATCACGAACGCGACGATGCCGGATGAGCTGAGGGAAGCCTACATCGAGATCTGGAGCGGCGGGCTAAGATTTTTAACGGCTCCCCTTGCTCCGTCTCGTACGTGCTGGCTAGCCGTGAAGCGAGCCCCACCCGGTGGGGAAGATAATTCCGTCACCCTCAGAGCCGACCTCTGCGATCTGTTCGCTGACTACAGCCCGGTGGTTAGGAGCTTGATCCGTGCGTCAGAAGGTCCTATTATCCGCAATGACATGGCCGATTTGGGGCCACCACGGCAAGGCTGGCACCGCGACCGGGTCGTGTTTCTCGGAGATGCGATTCACGCAACTACTCCGAATCTCGCACAGGGAGGGTGCCAGGCGATGGAGAGCGCGCTGTGTCTCGCGCTGTGCCTCGACAACTACGATGACTACGCCGAAGCGTTCGAGAACTACTACCGGCTTCGGAGGAAGAAGGTGTACTTTGTCGTGCGCACCTCCTGGTCCTTCGGTCGAGCGGCGCACTCGTTCAACCCACTTCTGCACTACGGGTACAGGACAGCCCTCGAACATGCGCCCGAATGGCTCTTGGAGCGACAGGCGCGCTTTGTCTATGACCTTTCTTATCTAAAGAATATAGACCGTCGGCAACTCATCGCAGTATGACCCGCCCCTGCACCCCATCACAGCCCGTGCGCGCGCTCGGCTAGCCTGAAGAATGGTTGGCTCCTACCTCATCTTACCGCCGTGCCACTTGCTCTGCGCGTAAATGCGGTCGGGTGAAATCTCGACAAGCCGCAACCGCTGAGGCTTCTGCTCGCCCCACAATGAGCTAGCCGCTCAAAAAGAAACTGAACAGGCGAATGAGCCGAGAATTTAACGTCGTTATCGAGCGACATAGAAGGCTACTCCATCGCCTCTGCGCCGAGTTTGCCACGCTGCCATACACTAGCTTAGTCGCTGGACGCGCTCATGAAACGCATTCGTGAGACCATAGAATTGTGCCTCGACGTGCAGCGAGAGGAAAGCGAACCATTGGATATTGTCGGTGTGCAGAAGGTGTGTCGTTCTGGGATGACGAAGCTGCCAAGTCTTACTGACAAGGAGGTCATCAAGACTTTGCGAAAGGCCGGCTTCGAGGTGATGCACGTGAAGGAAAGTCACCATTTTCTACTTCATGAAAACGGACTGACGACGGTGGTGCCGGTCCATGCGGGAGAGGCACACATTAGCAGGCGCTGCACGCAGGCTTCGGCCGGGGCGAACCGAGAAATTAACTTGAAGTCCAGGTCTCCGTAGTTTACCGCAAATTTCCATAATGTATCGCGTCGCTGAACCGTATCTGCTTACAACTAATTCCCACTTTGCTGTTTGAACCATCCATTTTCAACACCCTCTGGTCGAGCGCGACAAACCTCGCATATGCAAGCCCCACTCCAGGAATGCCACTTCTCGTGGGGCTGCTAGCGGCTTGGGCGTGGAGCGGCTGCGGTTCTCCGCCACTCTCTAATGGGTGGGAAGCCCTTCCTGAGATTCGCACCGCGCGCTCAGAGATTTATGCCACTCAGACAGATGGAGGAATTTACACTGTAGGTGGTGTTGGCTTCCTGCGGACGCTTTGCTCCTGCGAAGTGCTTGATGAAGGGGCCCACGCGTGGCGTTCCTGCCCCGATCTGCCCCGCCCGCTCCACCACGTCGGATTGGCAGCAGTGGGCGGCACAGTTTACGCAGCGGGCGGCTACACCTCGCTCAGGTTCCGACACGATCCAGATCCGGCGCTCTGGCGCTTGGGGCCGGATCGCTGGGAGCACGTGGCGACATTACCCGAACCTATTGGGGAGCACCTTCTCGTCGCAACTCAAGATTCTCTCTACCTCATCGGGGGGGGAACTCCCGAAGGCGACTCCGGTGCGGTGTGGGCTTTCGAGTCTACATCGGGCGCATGGAGCCCCCGCTGTCCCATTCCGACACCCCGGCACTCGGCCGCGGCTGTCGTAGTAGAAAACGAAATTTGGGTCCTCGGGGGCCGGAGTGCGACGCTCGGATAAGATCGACCGTGTAGAGGTATTTGACACTGAGATAAATCAATGGCGTGAGGCCCCGCCGCTGCCCGAAGGCCGGGGCGGTCTCGCGGCAGCCCTCTGGAATAACCAAATTCATGTCTTTGGCGGCGAGACATTCTCACCCAACAAAGTGCTGGATCGCCACGATGTGTTCGACCTCCACTCGGAGACATGGCTCCCACCACTCCAGCTCCCTATGGCGCGACACGGTGGGGCTGCGGTGACGACGTCAACTGGGATCGTCCTTCTTGGCGGCGGTACCCGACCAGGCCTTTCCACAGTGTTCGCGCTTACACCATCTGTTCATCTATGGACCCCTCCTGTTGATACATCAAGTACATGAAGCAGAGTACCCGCCGCACGCGCCACTGCAGTCTTTTCTTCCTCATATCAACTAGGTATGCCGCTTTCGATCGCGCTGTACCCAGCAAGGTTTGACCTGCCGCCCCAGGTGGAGCCGGGCACATTCTGCCGTAGATTCTGTGCGGCTGAGCGGCCATCTACTATAAAATACGATTTAGCCCTGAAACCTGCTTGCGGGTTTAAAACACCAATTTCTTATCACCAGGCTGCACGTTATGACTTCAAAAATGCTTGATCAACACATTGTACAAACCCCCGGTGTCCGCGGAGGCAAGCCGCGTATTGAGGGCCATCGCATCACAGTGCAAAATGTTGCAATCTGGCACGAGCGGCTCGGCTGGAGCGCTGATGAGATCGCTAACGAGTATAGTCTCAACATGGCTGACATATATGCGGCACTAGCTTATCATTTTTCTCACCGCGAAGCAATCGATTGGTTTATTGAAGTGAGCCAAGCGTTTGTGGAAGAACTCCGGCGCCAAAGGCCGTTAATTCACGAGCAGAAGCTGCCAAGAGCTGCGTGAAGATCAGGTACTATTTCGACGAGAACATCGCCGATGCTATCGCAAAAGGTCTGCGTCGGCGCGGCATTGATATGCTTACCTTGACAGAAGCGGGGAAGCTTGGCGCCGACGATGAGGAAAAGGCGGCTAACCGGTCCGGAATCTCAATATCCAATGGCCCGGGGCGAAGCTTTTTCATCGCTCGCGTCGAGCTATAGTCGTACAGTGTGATAGGAGAGCTGGAGCCGACGTATGACGCTGCGCAATAGGATAAGGAAGTGTGACTAATTCGTCGATAATTTGAACTTGTCGACTGACAGTTGAGCGAACGCGACGGCGATTAGCAACTAGCACATGGGTAGCCTCAGGTGTTTCGAAGCTCCAGTAGTGTAAGCTCGATAGATTTGATTAGATTTGAGTGTGGTGATTGTTTAAGACATCACTCTGGGACGCTGTGCCTTCCCCAAGAAAATCCCTGACGCTTAATTTCAATGAAAGCTTCCTCGGGTGAGCGACGATGCCGAGGTCTTCACAGAGACTGAGTGATTCGCCTTAATCTTTAGCGAAAATTTATGGAAGCCATCGTCCCCCCATTAATCCTCAGCACGTTGGTGGGCCTATGCTTTCTTCTCGGTGCACTCCTAGCTTATAAGGTAGAGTTTGAGCACCATACGATAGCTTCTGTTATGTCTTTGGGCGGAGGTCTTCTCGTTGGGGTTGTGACGATTGACCTTTCTGCCAAAGCGCTAGATGGGATCGGTCCTATCTCTACGATTTTGGTCTTGCTGAGTTCGGCCGCGCTTTTCAGCGGAGTCAACTACATCGTTTCGAAACGTGGAGCGCGTCATCGGAAGCGCTGCGGCGAGTGTGTAGCCCAGCCGGGGGAAGACGACGAACCTGGAAGTGGAAAGGCAATTGCTATCGGCACCGTGATGGACGCTCTACCTGAAGCACTGGTACTCGGTGTGACCCTAGCGGCAGGCGAGAGCGGCTACGCAATCGCCGCCGCTCTTGGATTCGGCAATCTCTCGCAGGCGGTGTCCAGCACGTCGGGACTCAACGACGCCGATCGCTCCAAGAAATTTATTTTCCTTCTTTGGGGTGGCGTTGCGGCGGCAGTCGTGGTCGTCACTGTCGGGAGTGCGGCTCTTCTCGGTTCGGGAGGTGAAGCTTTGGTACCTTGGGTAGAGGCTAGCGCGGCGGGGGTTTACTCGCGATGATCACCGAAGCAATGCTCCCGGAGGCCTCTCATAAAAGCCCCAGCTTTAGCGGACTTCTTGCCGCTGTTGGTTTCTGTATCTTCATAATACTTGCAGCTTCGCTAGGGTGAGATATAAGCGAGAATGTTTTATAATATGTTGGATGCAAAAATTTTGCTTAACCATGGCCTGGCTCAAAACAGAATTTGTATCTTGCAAGTGAAATGCCTATTATAATTTGGTTATTGTACCGCTAGCGCAACTTAACTCTTCGCAATGCGTTCAGCAACTAAATTGTCTCAGCCATGCCTGCTGTTCAGTCCAAAGGAGAAATCGTGCACCTTGTCCAATCGCTCCCGGAGGGCACCTCGCTCGATGACGTAATTGAACGTTTCATTCTGATTCGCAAGGTGAACATGGGTTTCGCTCAGGAGGGACATGGTGTACCCCAGCCAAAGGCCAAAGCGGAGTTCCGTAAGCCGCGTCAGAAGCGCTCATGGAATTGTGAATAGAGTCGTCTGGGGCTCCAGGCATTGCGCAATCTCTAAGCGATTGAGGCAAATTATGAGGAGGTTGCCCCGGACTTCGCTCCACGTTTTATAGCGGGAGCTTTTGAGGCGGCTGCTCGGTCAAGCAATTTTCCACGCGCCGGTCGTATCGTGCCCGAGATAGGTGACGAGTCTTTTCGAGAGCTGATCTACCGGCAGTACAGGATCATCTATGTCGTGGGTGCCCTGCTCCATGAGTGTCTGCCGGCGCAAAAGCTGAAACCAGGCTTTCCTCATCACGATGTGCGGACGGTCCGAGACAGGGACTGGCGCAGGATCAAGATTGAAGCGTTTTTATCGCTAGCAGAGCTGGAGTGCACGGCCCTTGTGAGGGTCGACGGCAGCCTCCAGTATCAGCAGAACACCACGGAGGTGGATTGACATAGCTTCACCTCGTCCGAACTTCAGGCTATACCTTGCCTCGCCCTGCGCGGGTGAGCGGCCCGGTGTCAAAATGTCCAGCAACTAAGACCCGACAAGACTTTGAAGATCACAAGCATGTATCCCCTGCTGACCGTGAGTGACTTGGAAGCAGCCCGTCTGTTTTACACGACGCATCTCCCTTTTGAAATCGTATTTGAAGCGGAATGGTACCTCAGTCTCCGTGCTCGAGGTGAGCAGTCGTTTGAACTTGCGTTTATTGTCCCCGACCATGCTACCGTCCCCGAGCAGTGGCGCTCTTCCACAGCGGCGGGCGTCATTCTGACTATCGAAGTCGAAGCTGTGGACGCAGTTCACGCAGCGTTTAAAGCGGCTGAGTTGGCAATTCACGTCCCGCTTCGCGATGAGCCACACGGTCAGCGTCACTTCATAGCAGAGGATCCGAATGGAATCCTTATTGACGTGGTTACGCCAATTCCTCCAGCTTCGGGTTATGAAGCAGGGTATATCGGGGAGGGCAATTCACCAGGGTCAATATAACCCGCCGCTGCAGGCCAACTTAAGGCTAAAGGCTCTAGCCTTTTCAGAGCCTCAGCGGCTACCGTACCCCGCTAATACACACAAATTGCTCGCCTAGAGCTTTTGTGCCTCGGCTGAAGGGTTCCCCCCAACGCACATTAGGTGCTGGGGGCTAGGCGCTGGGTGCTGGGTGCTGGGGGCTGGGGGCTGGGGGCTGGGTGCTAGGTCAGTGGGCCGGTTAGGTCCACCATGTGTTCGGCCGGTTTGTTTGACCACGCAGTGGGCAGACGGGCTGGGGGCGTAATAGGTGCTGGGTGCTGGGTGCTGGGTGCTGGGTGCTGGGTGCTGGGCGCTAGGTGTGGTCAGGCTAGGGTCTTTAGGCACTACCCCCATCCAATTTAATCAACCCAAACAACGCGTAATTAGCAATATCTGAATACCCCCCACGTACACCCTCACTTACCTCCGTAGCCCCAGCATTATCCTCAATCTGCTTAATTCTATGCAACTTCATCAAAATTAAATCCGTCAAAGAACTCACCCGCATATCTCGCCACGCCTCACCATAATCATGATTCTTCGCCTCCATTAGCGCCTGCGTTTCTAAAGCAGCAGCATCATAATACTGCATGGCCAAATCATACGCCAAATCTACCTCGCCATCCGTACCTAGTCGCTCCTGAATTAAAGCTAAATATGCATAATTAACCAGCGCCACAAACTCTGGCTCTATACCCTCCCCCACTCTATTCTCTCCCGTCTGATCGAGCTGCCGAATGCGCTTAGCTTTAATATAAAGTTGATCAGTAAGTGAAGGAAGCCGCATTATGCGCCACGACGTACCGTAATCGCGCATCTTCTGCACAAAAACTTCACGGCACCTGCTCAGCGCCTGCTGATACTGCACGAGGGTGTCTGCCATGGGCCAAACTTAGCCGAATCCGCCCTACCCGACCACAAATTGTCATCAGGCCCAATTCCCTGTGCAGCATCTTGCCACCCGTGATAGCCCTGCTCTTCTGTATCCTGGTCTCGACGCTTATCTCGCTCTTCTTTAAGGCCTTTCAGCTGTATGGAGTGCGCAACCTGCCCGCCATCGTCGTCAATTATTTTGTCTGTGTAGCCTGCGGTATAGCATTTCAAGGTAGCTTTCCCTTCAGCTCGGCGATATATCACGCCGATTGGCTCCCGCTTGCCGGGGTGCTCGGCTTCTTGTTTATCGGCGGCTTCAACCTCAATGCGCTCTGCATACAGCGTGCAGGCATAGCTATTACCAGCGTGGTGCAGCGAATTTCCCTCCTGCTCAGCGTCGCATTTGCAGTCCTTTTCTACAAAGAGTCTATCGGCCTCTGGCAAGGTCTAGGTATCGCTATCGGCCTCGTCGCCGTGGTGCTGAGCGTGCGCTTTCAACCCACAGCCACCAGCAGCCGCAGCGTCTGGTTATTGCCGCTCGGCGTGTTCGTCGTGGCTGGCGCTATCGAGTCGCTGCTCACCGTTGCACAACGTACATTTTCTGCCGAGGCCGATGTCTCATTCACCGTCACCTTGTTCCTGTGGGCAGGCATTCTCGGGCTCATTTACGCTCTCCTCCGTCCGCCCAGCGATGGCAGCCCGCGCTTCACCAGGCGTGATTTTCTCGGCGGCATAGCCCTTGGCATCCCAAATTTCTTCTCCATCCACCTCATCTTGCTCGCACTCGGCGATGGTCTCAAAGCAGCCACCGTATTCCCAATCCTCAATGTCGCAACCATCGTACTTAGTGCAGTTGCCGCCCTCGTGCTATTTAAGGAGCAGCTTTCGCCAAAACAATGGACAGGAGTAGGTCTCGCAGTCATCGCCATCGCACTGATCACAGGCCGTAGTAGCTGATGAAGGATACCTACAACACCATCGTCGCTGACAGCGAAGGCATTTTCAAAGCCAAAGGTTCCAAGTTTTATGCGTTTGCCCATCCCGTGGAGGATGAGGAGGAAGTTGCCACTTTCGTCAAAACCCTACAAGACGCCCACCACAAAGCGCGACACTTCTGCTACGCCTATCGCATCGGACTCACCGAGAACCGCTGGCGAGCAAACGACGACGGCGAACCCAATAATTCTGCCGGCAAACCCATTCTCGGTCAGCTCGATTCCTTCGGCCTGACCAATGTGCTGGTGGTGGTGGTACGCTATTTCGGCGGCACCAAGCTCGGCATGTCAGGCCTCATCGAAGCCTACCGCGAGGCCGCTGCCGAAGCCCTGCGCGCAGCCACTATTGAGCAACGCATTCTGCAGCGCACGCTCACCATCCAAACCGGCTACCCTCAACTTGCCGATCTTATGAACGCCATCAAGTCCGATGATTGGACCGTGGTTTCACAGGAAATGACCACCGATGTTCGAGTCAAACTAGCTTTCCGCGCTGCGGAATTTGATGACGCTTACCGACAGCTGTGGCTGGTTTTGGCGAAAGCATACCCGGGAGAAGAACAACTCGACAGCAACCCACCGCACTACTCCGTGACACTACACGAAGCCTAAGCTAAAGCTGCCTTGGCAAGATTTTAGAACAGGTGCTCGTGCATGAACACGCACACCCGCTACCTCTGCATAATCTTGACCGTCGCATTGAGCGCCGCCTGCGCCTCAGATGACGCACCCAACCACGCAGCCCTCGACGTTGAACTCGAACAGCTGATCGGAGACATTGATGCTTATCGCCTACCAGACAGCGACGACTACGAGCGCATACCGCAAGATCCTAACAATCCACTCACGTCACAAAAAATAGCCCTCGGCAAACTGCTGTTTCACGAGACAGCCCTCGGTACCGACAACACATTTTCTTGTGCCAGCTGTCATCACGCAGCCGCTGGATTTCAAGCCAATCGCGTGCAAGGGTTAGGTGAAGGGGGGATTGGTTTTGGCGCAAGCGGAGAAGGCAGAACCCGTGCCGCCAACATTGCCATTGCCGACCTCGACGTGCAGCCTATTCGCACACCCAGCATCCTCAACAGTGGCTACCAAAAGGTGACGCTCTGGAACGGGCAATTCGGCGCAACAGACCTCAATACCGGCACCGAAAGCCAGTGGACCACAGGCACACCCAAAGCTACCAACGCACTGGGCTTCGAGGGACTGGAAACCCAAGCAATAGCCGGACTCGAAGTGCACCGCCTGCACATCGACAGCACGCTGCTCGACCAGTTTGGGTACCGCGACTACTTCGACGAAGCTTTCGCTGATGTGCCTGCTGCTGAGCGCTATACGCGTACTACCGCAGGCCTTGCTATTGCAGCCTACGAGCGCACCGTACTCGCCAATCGCGCGCCCTTTCAGGACTGGCTAGCAGGCCGCAAAGATGCACTCTCGCCTGCTGCCAAACAGGGTGCAATCGTGTTCTTTGGCGATGGCGCTTGCGCGAGCTGTCACAACGGCCCCTCGCTTGCGTCCACGAGCTTTCATGCACTTGGCATGAGCGACCTGCACGATGGTCCAGATGCTGTTTTTGGCGTCACCGACAACCAGGCAGCACACAAAGGTCGCGGTGGCTTTACTATGCGCAGCGACGAAATGTTTGCATTCAAAACGCCGCAGCTCTACAACCTCACCGACAGTCGCTTTTATGGACATGGTGCCAGCTTGCGCAGCCTACGTGAAGTAGTGGACTATAAAGCTGCTGCTCAGCCGGAAAATGCGCGCGTTCCCGCCGAGCGGCTCTCCGATCAGTTTGTGCCCTTGCACCTCAGCGAGCAGCAGCGCGATGATCTCGTCACGTTTCTTGAAGAAGGTCTCTACGATCCGGATGTGCATCGCTACACGCCCGATGCCTTGCCTAGCGGCTTGTGTTTTCCTAATGCTGATGCCCTCAGCCGTGCAGATATGAACTGCGACTAGCGGGTGACGGCGCGCGTTGTGACTTATAGGTACTTTTGCGCTTTCGCAAAACCCGTCCTGTGTCCGTTACCACCGCAACTGCCGAAAAACTCGTCGACGAGACACGTCAGGGAGAGACATACGCAGCAGTAGCCGTACACGAACATCTTGGGCCGAAATTCTACATCGAGAGCTACGGCTGCGCGATGAACTTTTCGGACTCGGAAATAGTGGCCAGCATTCTCGGTGAGGCAGGCTACGGTCCTACCCGCTCGATGCACGACGCCGATCTCATTTTGATCAACACCTGCTCGATTCGCGAGAAAGCAGAGGATACTGTGCGCAAGCGGTTGCGGCAGTTCGACAAGGTAAAGCAGCAAAAGCCGGCGACACTGGTGGGCGTGCTCGGATGTATGGCCGAGCGCCTGAAGGTCAAACTCCTCGAACAGGAAAAGCTGGTCGATATAGTCGTTGGGCCTGATGCTTATCGCGACCTGCCAAAGCTGATAGCAACTGCAGACGAAGGCGACCGTGGCATAAATGTGCAGCTGAGCCGGGAAGAGACTTATGCCGACATCAGCCCCGTGCGCCTCGACAGCAATGGCGTCACCGCGTTTATCTCCATCATGCGCGGCTGCGACAACATGTGCTCCTTCTGCGTGGTGCCCTTTACGAGAGGTCGGGAGCGAAGTCGCGATGCCTTTTCTATAGTGGCAGAGGCGCGCCAACTCTTCGAACGGGGGTATCGCGAGGTGACGCTGCTCGGGCAAAATGTCGATTCCTATAAGTGGCTCAACCCGGAGACGCAGCAAGCTGTCACGTTTGCCCAACTGCTCGAGCAAGTGGCGCTCGTTGACCCATTGCTACGTATACGCTTTTCAACGAGTCACCCCAAGGATATCACCGACGAGGTGCTGCATACCATCGCGCGCCACCACAACATTTGCAAGTACATCCATCTGCCTGCACAGAGTGGCAATTCTCGTATTCTCAAATTGATGAATCGTACCTACGATCGCGAGTGGTATATGGAGCGGGTTGAGGCTATTCGGCGCATCATTCCTGACTGTGCCATCAGCTCAGATGTCATCACGGGTTTTTGTAGTGAGACCGAGGAAGAACATCGCGACACCTTGAGCCTCATCGAGTTTGCGCGCTACACGATGTCGTACATGTTTTTTTATTCCGAACGTCCAGGTACGCTTGCTGCTCGGAAGTATGCGGATGATGTGCCACTCAAGGTGAAGAAGCGCAGACTCGCCGAAGTCATAGCGGTCCAGAGTCGCATGGCAAAAGCTGAGAATGAGCGCGATTTAGGCACCGTCGTCGAGGTACTTATAGAAGGTGATTCTAAGCGCTCTGACCAAGACTGGCGGGGACGCACTTCACAAAATAAAGTTACGATTTGGCCCAAAGTAGCGGGCACTACGGTAGGGGATTACGTGCTCGTGGAAGTCACCGACGTTAGCAGTGCCACGCTAAGAGGAGTACAAGTGACTAACTAGTCGGCGCTGCGGCTATCTTGGCGGCTCAGAAGCAACCTTACCTCAGCAAGCTATGGCCACCGACACTCAGCCACAACAAAAGTCCTCACGTTCTCGCTCATCCAAGTCGCGGACACGCTTCCGCCCTGGAGTCATATCTGGTGATGAAGTCACCGAGCTGCTCAACTACGCTAACGACAATGACTTTGCCTTACCCGCTGTCAATGTGGTGGGCAGCAACTCCATCAATGCCGTCATGGAAACGGCCGCAGCCGTAGCCTCGCCTGTCATCATTCAGCTTTCAAATGGAGGTGCCACCTTCTACGCTGGCAAATCGCTCAACAACGATAAGCAGCAGGCGGCTGTAGTGGGCTGCATCAGCGCGGCCACACATGTTCATGCCCTGGCCAAGATGTATGGTGTCACGGTGTTGATGCATACCGACCACTGCGCAAAAGACCTGCTGCCATGGATGGACGGTATGGTGGAAGCCAATGAAAAATTTTATGAGCAGCGCGGTTATCCGCTTTTCTCCTCGCACATGCTCGATCTGAGCGAGGAACCCATTGAGGAAAACATAGAGACCTCTGTTGCTTACTTTAAGCGCATGAATGCTGTCGGCATCACCGTGGAAATAGAACTCGGTGTGACTGGTGGCGAGGAAGACGGGGTCGATAATACCGGCGTCGATTCAAGCAAGTTGTACACCCAACCTGAAGAAGTCGCTTATGCCTACGAGAAGCTCAAGGAGGTAGGCGACCGCTTTATGATTGCCGCTGCGTTCGGCAATGTGCACGGTGTATACAAGCCTGGAAATGTGAGCTTACAGCCGAAGATTCTCAAGAACTCTCAGGACTTCGTGAAAGAGAAGTTCAAGCTCGACAAGGACAACCCGATCAACTTCGTGTTTCATGGTGGTTCGGGATCGAGTCAAGAAGAAATTCGCGAGGCTATTAGCTACGGAGCCATCAAAATGAATATCGACACCGACATGCAATGGGCTACGTGGGATGGTGTGCGAGCATACGAGGCTGCCAACAAAGCCTACCTGCAAGGTCAGATTGGTAATCCTGAAGGTGACGATAAGCCCAACAAGAAGTATTACGACCCGCGCAAGTGGCTACGCGAAGGTGAGGTATCATTTGTGAAGCGACTCACGCAGGCTTTTGAAGACCTCAACTGCATCGGGCGCAACAAATAAAGTTTCCTGTCAAAACGTCAGGCTGTACATTTGCCGGTGTATGACTTTGCAGGCAGTAAAACAGCGCTTTGGGATCATCGGGACATCGCCCGATCTCGATCGTGCCATTGACACTGCAATGCGTGTTGCTGCCACCGACCTCACCGTCTTAGTACAGGGAGAGAGTGGTGTGGGCAAGGAGAGTTTTTCAAAAATTATTCATCAGCTCAGCCCTCGCAAGCACGCTGCATTCATTGCCGTCAACTGTGGAGCGATACCGCCGGGCACCATCAACTCCGAGTTGTTTGGGCACGATAAAGGTGCCTTTACCGGAGCAGTTACGGATCGCAAAGGCTATTTCGAGACTGTAGATGGCGGCACCATTTTTCTCGATGAGATAGCTGAGATGCCGCTCGATACGCAGTCTTACCTGCTGCGCGTCCTTGAGACTGGTGAGTTTTTGCGTGTCGGTTCGAGTAAGCCGATGCACACTGATGTGCGCGTAGTAGCGGCTACCAACGTCGATCTGCTGTCGCGGGTCCGCAAAGGCAAATTTCGTGAAGATCTGTTTTACCGCCTCAACACGGTGCCTATCCGTGTGCCTTCGCTCAGTGAGCGCCGGCAGGATATCTTTTTGCTGTTCCGCAAATTTGCCCTCGACTTTGCGGAGCGCTATCGAACCGATCCCGTGCGCCTGGAGGATTCGGGGCGACTCGTCATTGAGAATTATGCTTGGCCTGGCAATGTTCGTGAGTTGCGCAACGTCGCTGAGCAGCTAAGCGTGATGGCTACTGAAAAGATGTTGGGTGCCGAGCAGCTATATCAACACATTCCAAAGTTGCGTGAGCGTCACCTTCCGGCAAAACAGGACCAGTACAGGAGTGGTTTTGGCGAAAGCGGAAGTGAATCAATGGGCGATCGCGACATCCTCTACCGCTTGCTCTTCGACATGAAAAGTGATTTGAACGAGCTAAAGGGAGTGCTGACAGAATTAATTACGAACAACAATTTGCGCGTCAGCCGTGCACAACTCGAACACCTCGAAGACAGCGATTTGCCACGCCTACGCGCTATAGCTGGGAGTAACGAGCATGCAGTGCCTGTGCAAGAGCGCACCTTTGGCAAGACAACCAATTACAACGGAGGCAATGGCGACTATGGGAGCGGACCAATTATTATCGATCAAGGGGAGGAATTCTTGTACGATAGCCACGAGGTAGTCGAGGAGTCGCTGAGCCTTGAGGAAATGGAGAAGGTCATGATCAAAAAAGCGCTCGACAAGCACAACAACCGCCGCCGCGAAGCCGCTGAAGATTTAGGTATTTCTGAACGCACCCTCTACCGTAAGATCAAACAGTATGATATTTAAGGCCATAACTGCAGCAGTAGGAATTATCCTCACGCTCAGCAGTTGTTACTCCCTTAACGGCATAAGTATTAGCGCCGAAACCGATACTTATTATGTCGAACAGTTCGAGGTAAATACAATTGAGGCTCCTGCAGAATTAGGTCAGCGCTTTAGCGAGCTAATGAAGCAAAAGATCAATCAAAATACGCGCCTGGCTTTTGACGATACCAATCCTGATGTCGAGTTTGCGGGAGCTATCGTAGACTTCACTGTTACTCCCGAAGCTGCCAACGCCAACAATCGAGCAGATCTAAGTCGACTTACCGTGCGCGTAAGTGTAGATTATGTTGATACCGTCACCGAAGCAAATAGCTATACTGCTACATTTACAGAGTTTGAACTGTTTGATGCAGCCACCAATCTATTTGATGTTCAAGAAGCGCTCGTAGAGCAAATCTTTGAACGCATCAGCGAAGATGCTTTTAACAAGGCTTTCTCTAACTGGTAAGCATGTACTACTCCTGGTCGAAGCATTGTTGGTTTGTTAGCGCTTAGCAGCCAGCATCCAAAAAGCCTTTGCGACTCTTGAGATACTATCCCCTAACAGCACCCAGCACCTAGCACCTAGCACCTAGCACCTAGCACCTAGCACCTAGCACCTAGCACCTAGCACCTAGCACCTAGCACCTAAAAAATACCTGCCACAGGCTTTTCCGCCCTCATCTGCGGAAAGAACAAGACCTCCTGTATACTCACCTGATTGGTGAGCAGCATCGTGATGCGATCAATGCCAATACCGATTCCGGTGGTGGGTGGCATGCCGAACTCCAGCGCACGCAGGAAGTCCTCGTCGAGCTTCATCGCCTCATCATCGCCGCGAGCAGCTAGCTTGAGTTGCTCTTCAAATCGCTGGCGCTGCTCGAGCGGATCATTTAGCTCGGTGTAAGCATTGGCTACTTCTTTGCCATTGATGATCAGCTCAAATCGCTCAACAAGTCCCGGTTTTGAGCGGTGCATTTTCGTGAGCGGACTCATCTCCACAGGATAATCCGTGACAAACGTGGGCTGAATCAGCTTATCTTCTACGAGTTCGCCAAATAATTCATCAATCAGCTTGCCGTAGCCAGCACTGCGATCAACGTGAATGCCTTTAGCTTTACAAAGCTCACGCAGTGCTCCCTCATCCATCTGGCTAACGTCGACGCCAGCATACCGCTCGATAGCTTCTAAGATGGGAAGGCGCTCATACGGTCCGCTAAAGTCAATCTCGGTACCTTGATAGTTGATTTTAGCACTTCCAGTCACTGATGTGGCAACATGCGCGAGGAGCTGCTCGGTCATGTCCATCATCCAATGATAGTCTTGATAGGCAACATATATTTCCATCATAGTAAACTCCGGATTGTGCGTCCGGTCCATACCTTCATTGCGGAACATCTTGCCTATTTCGTATACTCCATCAAAACCTGCAACGATTAGCCTCTTTAAATACAACTCATTAGCGATGCGCATATACAGCGGCATATCGAGCGTATTGTGGTGCGTTGCAAACGGACGAGCTGCAGCGCCGCCGTGGAGAGGCTGAAGAATCGGAGTTTCGACCTCTATCAGCCCGCGCTCATCGAGAAAGGCTTGAATTGATCGAATCAACTTTGAGCGCTTCTTGAATATATCTCGAAACTTTGGATTAACCGTTAAGTCGACATAGCGCATGCGATAGCGCAATTCCGGATCGGTAAAGGCATGGTGAACTTTGCCAGAATCATCTGTCTTGACTACCGGGAGAGGCCGAAGCGTTTTGCCGAGGAATTTCAGCTTTTTAACGTGTACAGTAGTTTCTCCTGTTTTAGTGGTAAACACAAAACCTTCGACGCCAATAAAATCTCCCAGATCAAGTGCCTTCTTAACGATATTATTGTAGAGCGTTTTGTCTTCTCCAGGGGCTATATCATCGCGACTCACATAGAGTTGTATGCGACCTGAGCTGTCCTGCAGGCGCAGAAAGCTAGCTTTTCCCATGATGCGTTGCTCCATCACACGACCTGTGAGGCGCACGTTTTGAAAATCTGCTGCCGATTCTTCACTGAAGGCGGCGAGAATCTCGGCTGCTTTATGCGTGGGAGGATAGGCGTCGGGCGGAAAAGGATCAATACCTGCGGCTCGAATCTTCTCAAGGTTGTCTCGGCGCTGCTGCTCTTGATCGCTCAGGTGACGGTCGTTCATAAAGGTCTGCTGTTGCGGCGCGAAGATGTGAAGTTGAGCGTGAAAATCTCAACACTGCGGTAACCTACCACATTCGTGCAATGGCTGAGGTAGGGGTACTTTCGTACCTTGAGGTTTGCTGTCCTAGCAGGCCTCGTCCGACGATTATACCATGTACCCCAGAATTCTCTTTTTTCTCGGTATAATACTCACGCTCAGCAGCTTAGGCTATTCTCAACCTTGCCCCACACTCACCGGACCAGCAGCTACAGCAGGTCCGTTTTGTGCCGGAGATGTGGTGACGCTCAGCATGAGTGGAGGTATGAATTTAATACCCGGTGCACAAACAGTCGATTGGTACGCCAGCAGCTCTCCAAGTTTTACACCACCTGCTCAAGGAAACTACATCGGCTCTGCTGCCATCAACGGCTCAACGGGAGGCGGACCGTGTGGAGGTAATCCGCCCTTCATCCTCGGCGCCATCGTCAACCCTTGTACGGCCGCCGGAAACACAGGATCAAACCCCGGTAGTGAAGAAAATGAGGCGGTCTTCATCTGGAGTGGCGGTGGCTTTGATGCTGCCAGCTTTGGTATGGAGGTCAATAACAACATCATGACCGGCGGGCAGGATAACATTGGCGTTTTGGGCGCCTGCCCGCTGCTAGCCAGTCCTAGCGTGCCCGTGCTTGGTAGTTGTGTCGTGTTAGGAGGACCTACCACCGTTGTGCCACCCAATGCCTTTGTACTGGTTTTTACCAGCAGCCTCGCCGATCTCTCCCTGGATGTGTCCTTGGCCTGCGCACTTGGCTTTCCCGTGTATGTTTTTCAGAGCAGTTGCTCACGCGGCTCGAGTGGCAACGTGCCTGGTGCATTTACAAATGGCAGCGGCGGACCGTATAATGCTGAATTTGGCTGCCCTGGCCCGAATCAATCCCTCAGCTACTTCGGCGTGCCTGGCAACAATACCACCATCGCCGGCTGGGCACTCGGACCTATTGGTGTGCCGGCTCCTTGTGGATCACTACCTGCCTTTCCAACGCCTCCCACTACTGGAGTAACGACTACAATCGATCCACTGGATTATACCGTGCAGGCGAGCGACTGTCCAGGTCCGCTATACTTCAGCGCTGTGGTTGCACCTCCTGTGCCAGGCTGTCCCTCCAGCGCCACCACGCCCATACAGGTTGCGCTCGATTGCCCAGAGGTGGCGCTGAGCATTCAAGGCTCCGTGACTGCCTGTGTGGGTGAGGCCATCGACTTTCTTTTCGTAGATGTTGTAAGTAGCACTCCCCCGCCCTACACACACGAAATCTTCGTGAACGGCACCTCCATCGGCGTCTTTTCGACGAGTAACGACCCGTTTCTGGTGCCTTACACCCCCAGCACGGCGGGCCCTGTGACCGTGACCGTCAGCTCGACCTTGGGCATGTGTGGATCGAATGTTTCTGCTGCGGGAGTGACATTTAATGTTACACCCAGTGCCCCCGTCAATCCACTCGGCGCCAACATCTGCGAAGGTGAGCAGCCGCTAAATTTGACTGCGCTCGAAGATCCAGCCTATCCTGGCGGAAGTTGGTCGGGTACTGGAGTAACAGGAAATATTTTCAACGTCGGACCTGGAGCCGCGGGCAGCTATTCCCTCACCTACACGCCGCCCGCCGGAGCTAGTTGTGTTACACCGGGCAGCTCGACGGTCACCGTAACTGCTAATCAGCAAGTACCATTAGCAACTGGACTGAGCTTCTGTCCAGGAGAAGATTTTCTTGCTGATATACTTTTGCTGCCCGGAGCACCTGCGGGCACTTTCAGTTCGCCGTTTTATTCAGCATCGTCGGGTGTTATCACTATTCCCGCAAATCAGACGAGTGACCTCACGGTGGGATTTGTACCTGCAGATCCGTGTTTCGACCCGGTAACCATTACAGTGGTAGTCGATCCGCAGGTAGCTCCCATCCTCGGGAGTGCGAATATTTGTCAGAACGAGCAGCCCTATGACTTAACTCAGCTCGAAGATCCGTCCTTTCCTGGTGGCACATGGTCGGGACCAGGTGCATCGGGTTCAATCTTTAATGCAGGTCCCGGCGCTAGTGGAACCTTCACAATCACGTATACGCCACCGAGTGGAGGCAGTTGTGCGAGTACTGCTACCACGACGATAGCTGTGACGGCAGGGGGCACTGCTAGTCCACTCGATGTGACGCTGTGTGAAACTGCTGGAACCGAAGTGCTCGCCCCGTATGAAGATCCTGCTCTACCAGGCGGCAGCTGGTCGGGACCATTTGTGGTTAACGGCACGGAGCTGCAAGGACCTTTTACTCCTGGCACCTATATACTCACCTACTCGCCACCTGCTGCAAGTGGATGTGCCACTGCCGGGACATCAACCCTAACTATAAATCCGAATGCTCAGCTCCAACTAGGCTCAGCCACGGTGTGTGAGACAGATCCACCACTCGACCTCTTCACGCTCGAAGATCCGAGTGGACCGTTTGGCACTTGGTCAGGTCCTGGAGTTTCAGGTTCGGCTTTCGACCCGTCCGCTACGGGTGCAGGTCAGGTGACGTTGACGTTTACCCCTGATGCGGGGACTTGTTTTGGCGTAAGCACAACAACCATAACCGTAAATGCCGAACAGCCTGTAGCTCTGCTCACGCAGACAGTGTGCGTCAACGACCCTCCATTTGCGCTAAATACACTCTTTGCCGCAACACCCACTGTTGGCAGCTGGAGCGGGATGGGGGTAGCGGGTGCTCAATTCGTGCCGAGCGCTGTGACTGCTGGCAACTACACCCTCACCTTCACACCAAGCAGTGGCTGCTTTACTGTAGCGACGACCACTATAACGGTACTGGCGGGAGGAACGCCCGTGCTGACGACGGCGACGGTGTGTGAATCAGCAAGCGCGTTCGACTTGACATCTCTGCAAGACCCTAGCTTTCCCAGTGGTACTTGGTTGGGCCCTGGTGTGAGCGGCAACAGCTTCAACGCAAGTGCGGTAGGACCCGGTACCACAATGTTGACATTCACGCCGAGTGGAGGTGCATGTTTTCAATCGGCCACCACGACTATCGAGGTTGAGGCAGCCTTAAGCGTTGTGCTTGGAATGCCAGCAGCAGTATGTGCAAATGCTGGCCCTCTCAACCTGGGCAGTTATGTCGATCCACTCGTACCGAATGGCAGCTGGTCCGGACCAGGAGTGAGCGGCAACAGCTTTAGCCCCTCCACAGCTGGAGTGGGCACTCACACCTTAACGTTTATACCCACGGCGGGAAGTTGCGCCACCCCAGGCACAACAACGATTACTGTCCTGGCCTCAGACCCGGTGATGCTGCTGAGCACCTCGGTGTGTCCTGGCTCGGGACCTGTGAATCTGAACACCTTAATTAGCAGCGGAGTGCTTGTGGGTACATGGTCGGGCACAGGAGTGAGTGGCAACAATTTTGCGCCAGGCTCACTGGCTCCTGGCAGCTACACGCTCACCTTTACGCCTAGCAACACCTGCACGCCACCAGCTACAACAACAGTAACCATTCAGAGCGGGGGCATGCCCACGTTGGCGCCTGGAGTAGCGTGCGTGGGAGGAGCAAACCTGGATTTGACGACGCTGCAAGATCCCAGCTTTGGTGCAGGAAACTGGACGGGCGTGGGCGTTTCAGGAAGCCAATTTGATCCAAGTGGTCTAGCAGCGGGTGACTATACCCTCACCTTCACGCCTTCTGGTGGAGCGTGTTTGCAGCCTGCAAGCACATTGGTGTCGGTTGAAGCACCAGTCACGCCTAACCTGTCGACTGGAAGTGTGTGCGCTTCTGCGACTAGCTTCGACCTTAATACGCTAGAAGATCCGCTTTATACCAACGGCACTTGGTCGGGTCCAGGAGTCACTGCTGATGCGATTGATCCTTCGGCACTTGGTGCGGGAGTCTATACCTACACGTTCAGCGCGAGTGCGGCTTGTGCACAGGCAACCTCGACGACTGTCACTATTGCGCCTGCTGGTCCTATCATGCTTCTATCTCCAGCGGCATGTGCTGATAGTGGCCCGATCAACCTCAATACGCTGATCGTTGGGGGCGCTGTGCCAGGTACTTGGTCGGGAGCCAATGTGAGTGGAAGCTCATTTTCTACGGCAGGTCTTTCTGACGGATCGTACACCGTCACGTTCGTCCCCAGTGCAGGCTGTGCGTCGACCAACAGCACTACAATCACAATTCAGAGTGTAGGCGTGGTATCTCTGCTAGCTGTTAACCTTTGTGTCACAGCTGCTCCTTATGATCTCGTGCAACTTCAAGACCCGGCCTATCCGACGGGTACATGGTCGGGTCCAGGAGTCACCGGTACCACTTTCGACGCTGGCGCTGCTGGTTTAGGCACTCACAGGCTCACCTTCACCCCGCCGGGATCATGTATTATTCCAGGCTTTACTAATGTCCTTGTTCTGGCCCCGCAGGTGCTTTCTTTACCAGCGCAGTCGCTTTGCGTTGGCTCAGCACCACTCGATCTTACTGCCTTAGTTCCGCAGCCCTACGCAGGTGGTACATGGTCAGGTGGAGGTGTGAGCGGTTCCACTTTCACGCCAGCAACTGCGGGTAGCTTCACCCTTACCTACACACCTCCAGTAGCGAGTTGTGGTTTACCGAGCACCTTGCAAGTGACGGTGACGCCGACCACTACGCCCATGCTCGTGCAAGGCACAGTGTTGTGTGCTGATGCAGGCCCCACGCTGCTGAGTTCTTTGGCCGATCCGAGTTTCCCGAACGGGACTTGGAGTGGTGTGGGAGTACTGGGCAGCATCCTCAATCCGGCCGTTGGCCCCATAGGGATTCGTACGCTGACGTTTGTGCCGACCAACGGTTGTGCGGCGCCGGCTACCGTTGATGTTGACGTGCAAGCGGTCGGAACACCGATGCTTAGCTCTTTCGATATCTGTATTTCTGTGGCTAGTGTCGACTTAAATGCACTCGAGGATCCTGGTTATACCAGCGGCAGTTGGAGTGGCACGGGCGTGTCGGGCAGCACCTTTACCCCTTCCACAGCGGGTGTTGGCAGCACAGTTCTCACCTTCACCCCAGCGGGAGGATGTGCTGAACAAGCATTTACAACAGTAAGTGTATCGGCACTGAGTGCAACAGGAGTTCGAGATACTGTCGTTTGCTCTGGGCAGGGCAGTTTTGTTCTTAGTACGCTTCTGCAAAACCCCACACAACTCGGCAGCTGGTCGGGCCCAGCCGTTGCCGGCTCAGTATTCAATCTTGCTGCTGCTCCACTCGGTGCTACGACTGTAACCTTTACTCCGGCGCCAAACGAATGTGCTAGTGCAGCGACAAGTGTGATAACAGTAGAAGCTGCGGGTGCTCCAAGTTTGACCCCGCAAACCGTTTGCTCGAGTTCGCCGAGTATCAACTTGACTAGCCTCGTACCTGCTGGCTTTCGGGGGGGCACATGGTCAGGTCCTGCAGTGACGGGCAATACGTTTGATCCTGCCCTTGCCGGAGCAGGTACCTCTTTGCTCATTTATACTCCTCCGGGATCATGCGCTCAAGCTGCTTCTCTAGTAATTGATGTCGTGTCGAGTGTGACGCTGAGTGTGGCGCCACTCGAATTTTGCATAGATGCTGGCATAATCGATCTCAGCGCATTCGATCCGACGGCCGCTCCTGGTGGTGTGTGGTCAGGACCTGGAGTAAGTGCAGGTCTGCTCGAGGTCAGCATCGCAGGAGCTGGCAATCACACGCTTAGTTACATGCCACCAGCCGGCAGTTGCGCTACCGGAGCGGCCACTGCTCCACTGAGCATAAGTCCACTTTTGGTTCCGGGAATACCGGTCGATACCGTTTGTGCTGCTGATGGCCCCATTGATTTGGCGGCGATTATCGATCCGAGCTTTGCTTTAGGTACCTGGTCTGGGGCATCTGTAACTCCTGCTGGAGTCTTCAATCCGACCAATTTCGACAGCTCAGACGCCGTTACGTTCACGCCAACGGCTGGATGCTACACACAAGCACAATTCACCTTTGATCTGGTAGGGGTCTCGCCTTTAAGCTACTCAGGGCCTAGTTTCACCTGTGCCCCTGATAATCAAACATATACGGCTACACTCGATTTGAGTTATGCCACCAACAACGGCCAAATCACTTCTAACCTGGGCACACTTACTGGAACGCTGTTGATTGTGGCCAACCTGGCTAGTGGTGGCGCAAGCACGCTGACCATTGATGACGCGGCGACTTGTACGCCTTCTCTAACCGTCGCGCTAAATCACAGCTGCGGCGCGAGCGTGGCCTGTACAACTGACGCTGGCACGCTTACAGGAGGTCCATACGAACTCTGCGAAACAGATCAACTCTCGCCAAATGCTACCGTAGGCTTTGTCAATGATGGCGATGATGTGCTCGTCTATGTACTCGATGAGGACAGCGACCCCAGCAATGGCTTAATCGAAACAGCCACGAGTATTGATTTTGATCTTCCGGTCGGTTTTGCCAACCAGCAGCTGTTCGTCTACGCTTACGCAGGCGACGACGATGGCGCGGGCAACGTGCTCACTAGCGACACCTGCGCCACCACCTCCAATGCCTTGCGGGTGCGCTGGAGTAGCAACCCAATGGTCACTGCTCAGGCTCCAGTATGCAATCAGGCTGGAGATGCCTACGATCAATCTTTTGTGGTGACGGGCGGCCTCCCACCCTATACTGCTGTGGGTACGAGTACGCCAGGTGCTTTTTTAGCTGACGGGGTGACCTATGTTGTGTCAGGCACAGCGAGTGGCGGGAGTATCAACGTACAATTTGCAAGTGCTACCGGCTGCACCAGCTCTATCCTTACTGAGCAGCATGATTGTGCCTCTTCAGCGTGTACCACCGAAGTTGGCACCCTCAGCTCCGCGCCCCTCGAAGCTTGTGAAAACGAGCAGATCTCTATCATGCCTCCTAGTGGTACTGTCCTGGATGGGGATGACGTGCTGCATTACTTCCTCGATGACGATCAGGATTTTGCCAACGGGACGCTACTGTCTAATGCAAGCAGCAACGTCTTTAGCATGCCAATTGGGGGGCTCGGTCAAACCTTCTACGTATTTGCCGTCGCAGGTAATGCGCATCCAACAACAGGAGTCGACCTGCAGGACACTTGTCTAGCTGTGTCTAACTCGGTAGCTGTACGTTGGCTGCCACGAGCGGGGGGAACCGTCACCGTGGAGTGCTCGCCTGATAATACAACTTATACTGCGACTATCGCCTTGAGTGGTGGTACAAGCGGCTTTATACTAGTAGCAGGCAGTGGCGGAAGCTTTAATGCAGATTCGACTATTTATACACGTGCAGGTATACCGGCAGGAACTACCCAAACCTTTGGTTTTACCTCGCAAACTACCTGCGACACATTTGCGCCAAGTGTACAAGCAGCTTGTACCCCGAGCGGCTGCACTCCACCAAATCCAGGTACGTTTGCAGCGGGTCCGGTACTGCTGTGTCCACCTCACACTTCAAATGGTGGTTACAACAATGACGCAGACTCAGGTGCAGGCTTGGTGCAGCAGTTTGTGATTTTCAGTGATGCTGCGGGGACTAATGAGCTCGGTCGACTGGGCAGTTTACCTATTGATTTCTCGCTGTATGCCATTCCTGGAGAGACGGTATATCTAGCGAGCCTCGTCGGCGAAGATGATGGTACTGGTCAGGTTGGCACCGACTGTTTTGCCTTGAGCGCACTACAAGCTATCACCTTACAAGCGGGAGTTAGCCTGGTCGTCAATCCTACGCTTTGTCCGGGCGAAAGTCGCGTATTTGGAGGCACTACATTCGACCAGAGTAATCCAACCGGTACTATTGTGCTCCCTGGCACAGGCACTGAATGTGATACGACGCTAACAGTAGCCCTTAGCTACACCAGTGGAAATGATACGGTGACTGTGCGCCGCTCTATATGCTTTGGTGAAACTGTTGAAGTTGGGGGACGAACATTTGATGCCTCTAATCTTTCAGCAATGTTTCAGGCAGGTAATGCAGCTTGTCCTACGACCTATATAGTAGATCTCACCTTGCTAAGTCAAGGCGGCTCGATGCGCACCGATACCCTTTGTTTTGGCGAACAGCTTATGCTCGGAGGCACCACCTTCAGCAGTGCTAATCCGAGCGGATCTGTAACACTCTTTACTGAAGCAGGCTGCGATAGCGTAGTCATGGTAGACCTTACCTTTATAGAAAGAATTGAAGTCTCCTTAGCTGGAGAACCCCGCTACTGCAATCCCGCCGAAATAAGCCTCGATATAGAAGTGACGGGGGGGCGTGGCGTGACGGGCAATGTCTTTATTAATGGGCGCGCAGATGGTTCACAGCGGCTAGAGCCAGGTATTACGACACTTACATATCCAACACTAGCTGACTTTAACTTCGCAATCCGGGGACTTACCGCCGATGGCGCAGGCTGTCAGGCACCGAACGTGCCTACGCTTGCCTACAATCCTACCATCTCGCGCCTGGATGCGTCGATAAATATGCCAGCTGGCGGATTCGTGGCCTGTGGTGATAATCCAGCCGAATTAATTAGCGCTCAGACAGGACCAGGTATTGGACCTTACCAATTTAGTTGGTCAACTGGTGCGACCACAAGTTCTATAGAGGATGTGCCAGCGGGTGATTATTCAGTACAAAT
Source organism: Saprospiraceae bacterium (assembly GCA_965213735.1). Classification (GTDB taxonomy): domain Bacteria; phylum Bacteroidota; class Bacteroidia; order Chitinophagales; family Saprospiraceae; genus CALDTK01. The sequence continues at coordinate 575,644 of CBDCAB010000006.1, read as the reverse complement.
AATTGATGCTTTTGGATGTGTAGATACTGCCTTTGTTACTGTTGGAGAGGTAGATACGCTAGGCTATTCGGCCACTGTATTTGATCCACTTTGTGATGAAGGGACAGGTTCGGTTTCAGTTAGTTTAGATGATTTGCCTAACGGTCTGCAATTCCGCTTCGATGTCAATGGCTTGGAGCCTGCTTTAAGCGCCGACTTTACATTTGACAATCTCGAGGAAGGCACCTATGTTTTTCAACTGGTGCAGGAGAATGGATGTCAACAATTCGAGCTGTTTACTCTGACTGATCCACCAACGCTAAACTTGCTGAAGCAAGATACGGTGCAGATTGCGCTGGGCGATTCGGTGCTGCTGAATGCAGATGTTCCCGATGATTCTGTGGTTTTCGATTGGGATCCTGGCGATCATCTGGCTTGCGATACCTGTTCGCGCACGCTCGCTTCACCTCCGAATGACATTCTGTATACCGCAACTTTAGAAACGAGCAATGGCTGTATAGTTACAGACCAGATTTTTGTTGAAGTCCTGCCAGTGACAGAGATTTTTATCCCGACAGCCTTTAGTCCTAATCAAGACGGAGTAAACGATATTCTCACTGTTTATGGAGGTCCTGCAGTAGAGCGAATCAACTCGTTATTGGTCTTTGATCGATGGGGCGAGCAGGTTCATGAATCCCGAGACTTTTTACCTAGTGAAGTAGCCTTTGGGTGGGATGGTCGCTTTCGTGGTGAGTTTATGAACCCAGCCGTATTTGTCGTTGTGGCTGAAGTTCTGTTTCGCAATGGTACGGTGAAGACGTTTAGCTCGGATGTGGCGCTGATGAGGTGAGGGGGGGGCTGGGTGCTGGGTGCTGGGAGCTTGGTGTTGGGGGCTTACAACCGAAGCCAAGAGGCCAATACATTTTGTTTTATCTTTGGGCGTAAACCGGCTGCTTTATGGAATCGGCGCTCCTAGAGACACTTCAAGACGATCTGCATTTTACCGCCGACACCAACACCTTTGTTGATGTTATTCTGCCAATCGCCACGCCGCGAGCCTATACGTATTATGTTCCTCAAGAGCATCTCGACACCGCTGTATTTGGGGTGAGAGTGGAGGTGCAATTCGGGAAGAGCAAATTGTATAGCGGTGTGGTGTGTCGCGTGCACCAAGAGCTTCCGGCATCGCACCAGCCCAAGCCGATCATCAATGTTCTCGACGACAAGCCCGTCATTGATGCACAACAACTTCGCCTTTGGGAGTGGATTGCTGACTATTACGCTTGCACGCTCGGAGAAGTGATGCATGCTGCACTACCCGCCAACCTGAAGCTGTCGAGTGAAACGCGCGTACTTATCGATCCGAGCTTCGGAGAGGATTTTTCGCAGCTCGATGATCAGGAGTACCTCATCGCTGAAGCTTTGACCCTGCAAAGGGAACTGAGCATCGACGACATCCGCAAAATATTAGGGAAGTACACAGTCTACCCACTCATCAAGCGCATGCTCGAACATGGCGTCCTCTACCTCAAGGAAGAGATGGTTGAGAAGTACAAGCCGCGCAAACAACGCTGCGTCAGGCTTGCCATCCCCTACCGCAACCAGCCAGAGACGCTTTCTGAGGCATTTTCTTTGTTGAGTCGCAGCAACAAGCAGGTGGAGGCCCTCATGGCTTACGTGCAGGAAAGCCGTAAGGAAGGAGAGGTAACTCGGCAACGGATTCAAGAAATAGCAGGAGTTGACAGTAGCGTGCTACGCGCCATCGAGCAGAAAGGTGTATTCGAGCTTTACGAGCGTGAGGTAAGTCGCATCGCCTCCTACGGCCATGATCTAAATGTGGTATCCAAGCTTTCCCAACAGCAGTCGGCTGCGCTGCTAGCATTGAGTGCAGCATTTCGAAAGCGGGATGTGGTATTGCTGCACGGCGTGACGGGCTCTGGCAAAACACGCGTCTATGTAGAAGTCATTCAAGCCGCCATCGCGCGAGGTGAACAGGTGCTCTACCTGCTCCCAGAAATTGCCTTGACCACGCAGATTATCAGTCGCTTACAAAAGCTGTTCGGCGATAAAATTGCAGTTTATCACAGCAAACTCAGCAACAACGAACGCGTAGAAATCTATCGCGCGGCTGCCGAGGGTACTCCCGTGCTACTCGGCGCGAGATCGGCTGTGTTTCTGCCTTTCCGCGACCTGAAGTGGATTATCGTAGATGAAGAGCACGACAGCAGCTACAAGCAGCACGATCCAAACCCCCGCTACAACGGTCGAGATACAGCGATTGTGCTCGCGCATATCCACGGAGCTAAAGTGCTGCTCGGCACAGCAACGCCCGCAGTCGAAACCTATCAACACACCAAGAGCGGCAAGTATGGGCTAGTTGAAATGACGGAGCGATTTGGCGAGGCGGTGCTGCCTAGTTTAGAAATTATTGACCTCAAGGAGCAGACGAAGAAGCAGCAAATGCAGTCGCATTTTTCTTTGCCGCTTATCGAGGAGATCAAAACCACCGTCGCAGCTGGCAGACAGGTGATACTTTTTCAAAATCGTCGCGGCTATGCCCCCACATTACGCTGCGATGGGTGCGGGTGGACCAGTCAATGCGTGCATTGCGATGTGATTTTAACCTACCACAAGTTCAAACACAACCTACAGTGTCATTACTGCGGCTATCAGAAAGACGTGGTGAAAGAGTGTGCAGCTTGCGGGAGTGCTAAGCTACAGATGCAAGGCTTCGGAACGGAAAAGATTGAAGATGATCTTAAAGTTTATTTACCAGATTTAAGAGTTTCAAGACTTGATTTAGATACCGTGCGCGGCAAGAACGCTCTAATGAAGATTATTGAAGATTTTGAAGATAAGAAAGTTGATGTGCTGATCGGTACGCAAATGGTGACTAAAGGCCTTGATTTCGAAAATGTAGGTTTGGTTGGTGTACTAAACGCTGATCTTACGCTTTCCTACCCCGACTTTCGATCTGCCGAGCGGGGCTTTCAGCTGCTCACGCAAGTTAGTGGGCGCAGTGGGCGTGGCAAAGAGCTAGGAAAGGTTTTGGTGCAAGCCTATAATACTGCTCACCCCGTGCTAGCAGAAATAGCCACTGCAGATTATAAATCGTTCTTTGATCGAGAAATACAGGAGCGACAGCAATTTAAGTACCCGCCGTTTTATCGTCTTATTCAGGTTACCCTAAAACACAAAAAGCCTACCGTCCTAAATAATGCGGCAAAACTCTACACGCACTACCTCAGGATGCGGCTCGGGGATCGAGTAATAGGACCAGCGCTTCCTCATGTATCGCGCATCCGAAATTACTACTTACTCGACGTGATGATCAAGCTAGAGCGGGATGCCAAATTAATTCGATACACGAAGCAACTTCTCGAAGAGGCAGCTAATGACGTTCACGGAGAGAAGGGCTTTTCTACCGTGCGCATTAATGTCGACGTAGATCCGAACTAGCGTATTAAAATCAGCCTAGACGCCTTCACTTAAAACGCACAGACGCCTCACAAACTAAGCTTGCGAGGCGTCTGAACGGTTTTGAGTAATCGCGAAAAAACTACTGAGCCGTCACTGTTACACGAATGACTGAGGCTGTGTTAGCAACGATATCAGGAGCTCCACTTACTGCACGCACGGTGTCGTTAGGATCATCAGGACCTGTATTCGGTGCTGATTGGCGGATTACCTGATTAAGGCCAGCTCCGGGATACTCATCACCTTCTGTACCGGCATCGTAGAGCTCGAGCATGGAGGTAACGTCGCCGCTGATGGCATCGTCGCCATTGAAGAGGGCGATTCCATCAGACTCGAAACCGTAGAACCAGTCGTTACTCTGCACATACATGGTAGCTATAGAAAGTCGATCGCCAGGCTCAGCGTCAAAGCTAAATTGGTAGCTAGCACCTGGACCGATTGGAGCGGGTGAAGATGCACCTACTGGGGTATTGATAATTCCGCTCGTCTCGACGCCAGACTTAGCTTCGAGTGTAGCTCCCGCCTCTGTAGGTATGCCATCTTCGGCAATGGCCTCCAGGCCTTCCGCAAAATCAGCAGAGCCTACATTGTAAAGTGGCATAATGCCCTGATCATGCACCGCCCAAACGCCGGGAGAGAGTGGCACAACTAGTCCGGTCGCGGACATGACTTCTGAACTTGCAACATCAATGAAGCCATCCTCAGCAATATTTTCCAGCCCTTCTGAAGCGGCCTCACCGGGGGTAAAGAGCGGGTTGTCGGTGGTGTGCACACCCCACACACCTGGCGACATAGGTACCGCTGCTCGCGTGCCACCGCCTTGTGCGGGAGTAGCAATGGTGTTTGAGGTGGAGGCATTAGTGATCCGGACGCGGAAATTAGAGCCACCTGTATTTTCAATGGTCATGCGTATAACCTCGCCCACATCTGGGATGACATTTACCCCATCTGAGTTGTTGGTTATTTTAGTAACCACACCATTTTCGTCTGTACCAATGTCTTCGCCCATCGGTGGCTGCTGCGGCTTTTGATCGTCGCTTCCGGTGACGGTATTCACTTCCGTGCCTGCATCCCAGATAGATAGCTGATCGGTAACATCAACTGCGCTACCGTTGCCGATGGGGTTACCGCTGCCGTCGTAGAGTTCGATGCCACTTGGATCGGGTGCGATGAAGAGGTCGTTCGACTGCACGAACATGGTTGCAAATGACAAGCGCGTGCCACCATCCATTGGGGTGACATGAGGTCCAGCATTGATGGTGAACTCGTATGTATCACCAGGAAAGATAGGTCCCGCCGAGCTAGAACCAACTGGCATACTGAAGGATCCGCTTTGAGCAAAGGTGGCTGGAGCGGTGAGGTTTTCTATAGTTACCTGAAAACGCTGCGTGTTGTCGCTTATAGCGTCATCATCGTCATCACAGGCTACGAATGCGCAGCTACAGAGTAGGAGCAAGAGAATTCGGAAAGGAGTCATGTAAGGGGGTTTGTTCTTTACTCCCTATACCCGCTTCGCTGTAGAAATGGTTGCCTCGCTGCTCAGACACGGTTATATGCAAAGAGGCAGCTCGGGTGGAGCTGCCTCTCGTGAGTGGTGGAGAATACCGGATTCCCAAACCGCCACATCACGACATTCACGCCCTGCTTTTATTGAATTGATGAGTAGTTGTAGCCAGTCGCTCTGGCAGAGTTTTGGCAGAGTCCGGCAGAGTCAGTCGCCGAGCAAATCGCCATTCAACCCTTTGAACACATCGAGTGTCCGGCGCATGATGGCTTTCTCCTTTGCCGTGATTGTTCGGTCATTGTGGTACTGACGGCCGTTGTAGCGCACCTTGGCAACTTCGGAGTTGGCGATGAGAATCATCAATGCCCGCTCCTTTTGCTTAGCCAAAACATCTAGGTACTCCCATATTTGGCCTCCAGAGTTGTCACGCTCCCAGCTGCCTGAGATGCTGCCTACTACTTCTCCGTCTACTAGGAACTGAGCATTTTCAATAAAGAGCCAATCGTCCGCAGAGTACTGCATCTTCATCCGGAGAAAGTAGTTTTCTCCAGACTTGCCGATATATGGATAGATAAAATCCACTGAAGTATACTTCGGTGTGCGATTATCGCTGTAAAATGCTGTGGAAGAAAACTCGTCTTCAGTAGACTTGAAGCCCTTTAGGTCTTCAATAGCAGCAATTCGCGACATCCGACGCGCTTCAGCTACACTGTCAGCGCGTTCAGCTTCCAACGCAGCTACACGCGGGTCCACTACGACAGCCTCAGTTTCTTCAACGACTGCATCGTCGTCGCTGCCCGTTATTCCTAGCGCTGCGAAAATCGCCGATAGGACTATCAAACCTAAGCAGCCAATACCGCCCCACTTAAAAATTCCTTTCATTTCAGTTTGTTTTGTTTTTTATTAAAGACCTCCAAGGTTTTTATTCGTGATGCGATGGCGTACGCGCCAGAGCATCACCGCGCTCTGCTCCACACGTCGATCTCTGTGAACAGGATTGTCAGATACCAATGTGAAAAGCGTACGATCACCATCGTCGATATAGACACGCTTACACACCATTACGCCCTCTACACGAAGCATGTAGACAGCACCATCTACATAATCTTCATCACGTTGGACACGCTCTGCCATTACTACCTCACCATGCTCGATAGTTGGGCTCATGCTTTCCCCCTGAATTAAAAAGCTGCACTTTTCCCAACCCGACACATCCGGGTAATCTTCAGTGATATCCAAGTCGAAAAAGTGATCCAAGGCCTCCATCTCAATAGTGTCGCCAGCATGGGCGACCCAGAGCCGCATTGGAGCCACAGGCGCTACGGGCGCACTCAAACTGCCTCCAAACTCATCGCTACTCCGAGCCTCCCCCGTCAACAGGTAGTGCAAGTCAGCATCAGGGAAAACCTCATGAAGCTTGATCCAAAAATCTGTCCGCGGACTGTTTTGATCGTTGACGGCGGCATTAACAGTATTTGGAGACACACCAATCTTTTTGGCTAAATGCCTGGCACTCACCTCGTTCTGACGCAAAAAGCCTCTCAGTCTGTCCCCTTGACTCAAAATTTCAGTGTCCAAAAGTTGCATGAACAGATTTTTAGGTTCACTTTAGCGCCACCTTACCACAACTTAACAACGCTTTACATGGAAGCAAGTGACACCTCCACTTTTGTAGCTCAGATAGAGCAGCGGTTTAAGGATCTAGAAATCCCGAAAAATCAGTTAGCCAAGAAGCTCGGACAATCCGAATCATCCGTCAGCCATGTCTTCAGCGGGCGCACGCCAATGAGTAGACGCTTCGAGGCCGCTGCGCTAGACCTCATTGAGCAATCGATGAAAGAGGAAGAAGCGCATGCTTCGCGCCGCGATCAACTCCTCAATCCGGAGGATTATCGCGAAGCCGCCTAAAACTCACTTCTGGGTTTGGTTGGGCGCTTGGATTTAGAGCTTATAAGCATCCGGCGCCCACTTTTCCCATAAAAACTTAGTGTTTCATAGTGCACCGGGAGGTTTTACGAAGCCTCCCAGATTTTGAAACACAACTCTCCCAAAGCTCGCCACCAGGTGGCAGCGCATCAACCACCCTACCCTTCGCAGGTAGGCGCTACCGCTTCGCAACTAATCCATAGCGAGTAGCTCAACACTTCACTATGCTAATAGCACTCTACACCAAATTCATTGCTGGGCTTCTCTTACTGCTATTAGCAGGCATTGCCGCGGCGCAATGGGAAGAGATAACTGCGCGCGATCGCCAACGCGATGCAGGCACCCCAGCTGAGGATACCGACGCTGAGGAATTCCCCCAAATCAGGTACCAGCATGATTAGCGAGTTCGGATGGTTTGCGCTAATGGTGATCGGCATCGTGTGGGGCTTTGCTTTCATGATTCGCTCAAGCCGGCGCCATGATTAGCCAACTCGCCGACAACGAAGTGCTCCTGCTCAAAGGCACCTACCAGCACAGCATCGTGTGCCGCACAGCGCGGCCCGATACCTGGATACATGTCTTGCTACACAAAGAAACTGGCAATCTCTCCAGTGAAATCATCCTCACCTCCGAGCAACTGCCAGGCGCGGCCCTCCAAGTTATGGAGGCCGTCCCTTTCCCTCCCAACTTCCTCGAGCAGCTCGAGCTATTGGCGCTTGAGCTGCAAAAACAACTACAACATGAGCAAGAAGAGATATAAAGTCGAAGTAGAGCTCAGCTACGTAGTCGAATATGAAATCGACTACGACAAATTAACTACTGAATGGGTCGAGGCCTATAATTCCTCGATAGGAGGGCTAGACTCGCCTGAAGATCTAATTCGCCAACTGGTTTACATCCATCGACAATTTGGGGTCGGCGATTGGATAGAAGGAATTGGAGTTGTACCTCGAATAGTGCCAGCGTCAATCAACGATATGTTCAAACGTTTGGATAGCCTGCCCTATAAAAAGGAAGCTATTGGTGTTACGGATGAATACGTTCAGCCAATCACAACTATTCAACATAATAACCCTGATGATAACAACACATACGTGTCGATCTTGCAAGGTGATGATGACTTGCCATGGGATGATTGGCCTTGGCATACTGATAATAGCAAATTGTAAAGCTCCTTCCTAATCAAACCCTTACCCTCATGCCCAATTCTCCAAAATGATTGATTGCCCTACCCCCCACCTCGTAGAGCTTTCCTTCAAAGCGCAGCTCTACCCCGACTCCACGAGGAGCTACACCATCTACGTAGCTGCCTACGACGTCCACAAAGGCTGCTATGTCGATCATCATTACAATATCCGAAGTGTCGAACAAACCCACAATCCAGGTCGCGATGCTATCAGCAAGTGGCTCTCAGCATTGGCTATAAAGATTAGCTATATGCAAAACCTATCGCATCAGGGTCGGAACAAGATAGAGCTACACCTCAGGCGGCAATTCGTGAAGATGGTAGTCGACTATCGCAACGATCGTGAAGACATAAGACGTGAAATGTTTCGCCCAGCTACATCAATAAAAGTGCATCAGAAATGAGAAATCGACCCGCCCCAGATATCAGCACATCCATAGAGCTATCGAAGCAGCGCAAGTACATCTACACCTGCTCTATAGATAATAAGGAACAGCCTCATTGGCAAATAGCAGTCTCGAATTTTGATGAGACTCAGCCAGGCATGTGCATCGACCGCATCACTCGCCGTCACACCGCAATGCGACTCAGCGACTGGATCGACGCCCTAGCAGATGAAGTTGCTACTCGCACTCACGGCAACTACACCGATCTGCAGTACGAGAGCTGCCGCAAAGATCTCGAGCATCGGTACACAAAACTACTGCTCCACATCGCCCTGCATGTCCGGCAGGCAACCCCTAGCCAGCGCAACCACCAGCGAGGTAGCCGCGGCAAAGGCCGTGCTGCTCGGCGAGCTGCCGCCGCCATCGCCCGCCGCGCCTGCAAATCAAACAGCCGCCCAGCAGCTTAACCCAATCCCCATGCTTCAACTCGAACTACGCCCCATCCTCCGCACCACTAATCAAAAAGTGATAGGCCTCTACATCCCCCACGTCAACAACCAAGGTGTGCTCACGTCCTGGGGCTACTGGGGCTTGCACGTAGTTGATGGCGAAGGCATACCCATCAGCTACGGCAAGCGCAGCACAGCAGAAGTGGAGCACGTGGTTAATGGCCCCGGCGCCGAGTGGCGCTACACCACAGCAGAGTGGGCCATGGCAGCCGTCGACAAATTTCGTGCATGGCTCAGCATATCGCTCGACTCACTGCACCATATAGCAGTAGCCCGAGGCGAGCCTATACCTGAAGTTATTCTCTAGAAGCCACTGTACCACCCCTCACACGCCAACACTACTACACAAACACTCCTTGTCCTTAGTCACCAACATCAATGCCCTCAAGGCCGCTATCCCTATGCAGCGTGCGCTGGAGGCACTTGGCATCACAGTCAATCGTGATGGTCGCTGCGCCTGCCCTGTTCATCAGGGCGATGGACCTAATTTCGCAGCGAAAGGTGAGTACGGCTACTGCCACTCGCACTGTGGGCGAGGTTTTGATGTGCCCGCCCTCCTCATGGAGATCAAAGGATGGACTTTCATCGAGGCAGTCAATTGGATGGCTGCGAAGTCTGGCGTCAACGCTGAGTACAAAGGAGGCATCGATCAAGCAGCTGCGATTGAAAAGCAGCGTACCGAACGCGAGATGGTGCAGCGTGGCACCAAAATCAACGATCTAGCGCTCGACTACTTCAAGTCGCTACTCACTACCACCGAACGCAAAGGCCGTGTCGATCTCGATGGCCGCGATGTTTCGGCCGAAACCTTGAGGACATTCGACATAGCTCGAGCACCCCAGCTGAGAGGCCTCGAGGCTTTCGCCAAAACAAAAGAAGTCAGGCCATCAGAGCTGCGCGAACTCTACCTCATGGTGGAGGGAGAAGACCGCCCCTACGAGTTCTGGCGGCAAGAGCGCCTCATGTTTCCAATTCGCGACGACCGCGGCTGGGTACGCGGTTTTGGAGGTCGCGAAAAGCCAGGCGCTGGCCTCAAGGCCAAGTACCTCAACAGCAAGGAGAGCGCTGTTTTTGCGAAAGCTCAACAGCTATACGGCATCTACGAGAACAAGCGAGAAATTCGCAAAGCCGATCGGGCCATCATCGTCGAAGGCTACTGGGACGTGATAAGTCTCCACGATCGCGGCATACCCCTCGCCGTGGCCACCTGTGGCACAGCTCTCACACCTGAGCAAGCCATGCTGCTCAAGCGACACACCGATACCGCTGTGGTGCTGCGCGATGCCGATGAGGCTGGCGAAAAGGCAGCAGCTCGCGACGTAGAGATTTTACTCGACAGGGGCTTTCATGTGCAAGTAGGGTTTTTGCCGAAAGGCGACGACCCTTGCAGCTTCGTGCGCTACTCTGATATCGATCCAGCCAAAGAGTTCGATCAGCGCAAGCCCATCGCACCTCGGAAAGGTCAGCGAAAGATGGAGATGTTTCTCGACAACTCCCTGCACGATGGCCTCGAATGGGTAGTGACGCGCAACCTCAACGTGCGCGACGTCAAGAGCGCAGAGATTGCCAATCGGCTTGCCGGCAAGCTCATCGCCAGCATCGACAATGAGGTGCGTCGCAGCATGTACCTCGACAGGCTCTGCGGCAAAGACAAACCTCTCGCCACCGGGCGCAGCACTATCTCCAGTCTCGTTAGTAAGCTGCGCAGCAAGCGAGCTGGCAGCGCCAACAAGCTCAGCGGCGACCAAGAGAGCAGCATCACCCAGTACTCGCTCTACGAAAAAAGCAACTGCTACTACGCCACCACCAATAGCGACGATGAAGGCCTGCGCATCAGCAACTTCGTGCTCAAGCCCCTGATGCTGGTCATCGGCCATGAGGATAGCCACCGCCTCGTGGAGATCCGCAACATTTTTGGCGCCTCAGTTATCAGGCCCATCAGTAGCCATGACTTCACCGAGTTCGGCACTATCAAAAAAGCAGTCGAGAGCCAGGGCAACTACGTCTTCAACGAGCACGCCCGGCCAGAGCATTGGATACGCGTCAAGCGCCTCATCTACGACAAAAGCGCAGCGGCCTATCCACTTCCCACCCTGGGCTGGAATCCTGCTGGCTTTTATGCATGGGCCAATGGGCTGAGCATCGAAGGCAAGTTTTTCCCGATCAACGAGTACGGCATCGTCAAACACAAAGAGCGCCAGTACTTCCTGCCCACCCACTCCAAGATTGGCGACCCGCTCGCTGAGGCAGATCAAAAAGATGATTTCGCGGAGGCCTTCGTGTTCAAGAGTGGAGGCCTGCCTGTGAGCTGCAAAGAGTGGGAATTACACCTCAACCTGGTGTTCGAAGACTATGGCCCCGTCGGCCTTGCCTACTTCCTCGCCGCGCTCAACCGCACCGTCATCTACAAGCGGCTCAGCTTCTTCCCGCACCTCAACTTGTTTGGTGCACCCGGCACTGGTAAGAGCTATCTCGGCTGGGCACTTAAAGCACCCTTCGGCAAGGCTCGCCAGCCACTCCACGTGGTGCACTCCACCAACGTAGCCTTCTACCGCGAGATGGCCAAGGCACGTGATGCCATAGTTTGGTTTGATGAGTACTCCAATCAGGTGCCCTACGAGCGCGTGGAAGCACTGAAGTCGGCATACGATGGCGTAGGACGCGTCAAAGGAGTGGCCACTACCGACAACAGCACTGTGCGCACAGCTGTCAATTCGGCCATCATCCTCAGCGGCCAAACCCAGCCAACGCAAGACCCTGCACTGTTCAGTCGGGTCATATCGCTCAGCTTCCGGCCACGCACGTACACCGAGCAGCAGCTCGCCAATGCTCAGCAGCTCAAAGACCTCGAGGAGAGTGGGCGCCTCACCCACATCACTCAGGAATGCCTCAGCCACCGCGACACGTTTGATCGCGCCATCGACAAAGAGCTCGACTACTGGAATCGTGCTCTCAAAGCCGCCTGGCCCGAAGGCGTGAAGCCCGATGAGCGCCTCATCAAAAACTACTCGGTGCTGCTGGCCACGGCCAACATCTATAGCCGAGAGCAGGTCATCAGCATGGACGTCACCACGGCGCTGCTGCCCATCTGCATCAAGCTCGCAGCTGAGCAGGCCACTACTATGAGCGAGGAAAACGATACTGGCGTCTGGTGGGACTTCATCGCCTACGCCATCGGCACCCACGACATGCGCGTCGACAACGACTTCAAGGTCATCGACCCAGGCACTTCGCTCCAAGTCATCGATGCAGAAGGTGCCAAGGTTGTGGTGGAGGCCAAGATGGGCGAGCGTCTCATTGCCATCCGCATCGATCCTGCTTTCCGCATCTACCGCGAGCGCCTCCGCAAAGAGAATCAAACTGGCGGCCTCAACAAGCAAGCCATCGTGCACTACCTCAAGCACACGCCCGCCTATGCTGGCTACTCCAAAAGCCTGCGCGTAGGCAAACGCGTGGTGAGCTGCCACCTTTTTCATCTCAATCAACTTCCCGATCAGCTCGGTCTACTCGAAGCTGCATCACTTCAAGACTCCAATCCTGGCATCGTTGGCCCCACCATTCCGGAGGGCAAAGAGATGCCATTTTAACTCACCCGCCTTTCGGCAAAACACATCGAATCATGCTAGACCTTTTGAAAATCAACCTGACCGAACTCTTTAAGATCGCCGACGAGACACTACAAGAGCAGATAGACAAAGGCCATTGGGTCGGAGCAGATTCTGCTGGCTTAGATGACGATGAGGCCACTCCCCTTGATGACTGGGCTGACTCGCTCGTGTGTGAGTACAGCGAAGCCCCTGTAGGTCTTAACCAAGGGTACTGGGACAAGCTGCGCAACAAGACCGAAGAAGAACAAATGCAAATAGCTCTCGCTTGGAAAGTCCGCTTCCGCGAAGCGGCCGCTTTCAAGGCTGGTCGACAATATCAGTTGGGACTCTCGGCAAAAAGCAACCTGTAATAACCCGCCTTTCGGCAAAACACAACATCCGACATGACAATCACTATTTCTCCTACCGCCAAAATCGTACAGATCAACGACGTGCCAGCTAGAGTCTGGCAAGGTCACACTAACGATAATGTGCCAGTCACTGCTTTTATCACTAGGATATCTCCTGATAGCGATCAAGAGTCAGATCAAAACGCATTCAGGGAAGCACTGCAGGAAACTGTGTCGCCGACGTCCAGAGTCCAATCAATTCCATTGCACCTAATCCTGTAAGCAGCCTCATCTCCACCTCCTCTTTCATTAGAACCACACACCTCATGAAAACCAAACAAGCCCGCGCCCTCATGCGCGACTTCCGCCAGCTCCTCGACAATCGAGATGAGCCCACACCTCCGAGCCTCGAGTACATAGGCATCGACCAGATTTGTGCAGCTCGCACAGTTGTCGAGCTGTACAACAACAAGGTAGACTATGGCCGTCGCGATTGGGTGCCCACTGATGCGCTCATCGCACAAGTTCACCTGCTCATCCACTCTCGCAGTAGTCGCCATCCACTGCGACGCCTCCAAGGCAAAGCCCTCATGATGGTGGACTACGTGGATGCTGAATTGGAGGCAGCATGAACACCTTTGAATATGTAGTTCTACAGAATCCCGATGATGACCCAGCAGAGTTTATGCTGTCCAATATTATTCATGGATCGAGCAGCGCCAATGCTGCCGAAAATGCTGCTGCTAGTGCGGCTGAAGAGGGACGGATTGACATATCTAAACTCAATCACATCGACTCTCCAATCAATGCCTACGTCGCGTTAAAACCTGCTGATCAAGAGGGCTTCTCGAATGACAACTACGAGGTGTTCAATGTCGAACTGCACTACCAGCTTGAAATCGAGGTCGAACGGCACACCACCTAAACCAACAACGCCTCTCCACTGCCATTCAGAGGCACCAAAACTTCAAATCATGAACTGCAATTGCCTGACAGTCATACCCGAAAATGTTCTCAAAAAGCACCACAAGTACAATGACCGTAAGATCCTCAAAGCAGAGATTGCGGACACTGTAACAACAAAGCCTAAACTTAAAAGGGAAGGGGCTACACGTCTCCGACTAGAATTAGAAGGGACCCAAACAGTAGAATATATAAAACTGGTACACATGTTTTGCCCCTACTGTGGCGTAAAGACTTCAAACACTGGAGAGGCAGCATGAATAACTCACGTATAACGCCTCACTCCGAGCGTGTCAAGCGCATATTAGACTTAATGTCCATGGAGCTCATGGGCAAACAAATAAGGCTAGTCTATCGACGCGATAAGAAGGGCTATGAAGGCCCAGACCATCCACATGCAGCGCGCATCTATCTGCAGATCCGCTATGATGCTCCGTGCACCAAGACTGGAGAAATGGCAGAGTTCAGAGGTCGCAAGTGGTACCTCAGCGAGCACATGACAGACGATGAAATTGTCAAGACTGCCTGGCTGGCATTCGAAACCGCTGTTCGGCATGAGCTTTTGGAAGGCTTCAGAATGGCAAACGTCCCGGTATTCAATCCGCACACGCCTTTCGACAAGCTGATTCAGGCTTCTAAGTACGAAGAGACTCGCGTCGATCAGCGAGTATCGATCCCCTAAACCAACAACGCCTCTCCATTGCAGTGGAGAGGCGCCAAACTTCAAAACTCAATAACATGAGCAAAACTAATCAACCCTACATCTCCTACCTGCTCTACGTCAAGCAGAAAAGTGCGGGCATCTACTGGCCAACATTCCAGGCTATCACGGTCTGTCAGACACGAGCTGAAGCACACCTGGTAGATATCACAGGAGCCCAGAAACGCTGGGTCGAAGTCATCTGCTACGACAAGCGACTCCTGTGCCATTCGCGTGAAGCTTTAGCGCAAGCAACTGAAGCCTTCTCCCAGCCCTGGCACATCCCTTCCTAAACCAACAACGCCTCTCCATTGCAGTGGAGAGGCGCTAAAACTTCAAATTTCAAATGACATGAGCAAAGTAAACCATCCTTCCCATTATGGTGGTGCAGACAATATCTACGAAGCCATTAAGATCATCGAGGCCCACAACCTGAATTTTAATTTGGGCAATGCTATTAAATACATCCTGCGAGCTGGTATCAAAGACCCGAACAGGCGCGCAGAGGATCTACAGAAAGCAGAGTGGTATTTGAAACGCGAGATTGCTACTCAAAAGGCAGCCGACATCGCAAAGCGGACAGCCGAGACAGGTTGCTGCGGTCGCTGTGATGGGGTTTATGATGTATGTGTGGTTGATGAGAAGGAAAATCAGAGGATCGAAACACTACTATAATGCCCCGCCGAGCCCACGCCTACCCTTCCTACTGGCCCCAACTCACGCGCTACGTCAAGTACACGCGCGAGTCAGGCAGGTGCCAGCACTGCGGCCAACTCGAAGGAGCACGCCGCCCCAACCTTCCACCGCCACTCTTCGAAGTCGAGCCATCACCAAACGAGCTCGTGCAGCTCGGCACTGCTCATCTCGATCACGACGAAACAAACCAAGCCCCATCCAACCTAGCTGCACTCTGTCGAGGCTGCCACCTCCGTCACGACGCAGCAGATAACCACCAACGCATCCACGACAACCGAGTCTACGCGCGCACTACCTGTGCTGTGACAGGGCGGCTGTTTTAACTCAAAGACATGAAGACGATCGTAATCACTTTCTCAACCCAATTCGAAGGCGAGCCAACTAATTTCGAACGGCTCATTTTGGATCAAAATAAGATCCATACCATCAGAGACAACTTCGACTATTGGTCGAAGCAAATTCAGCAAGTCGTTGATGCTAAGGCTCGACTCTCTCTACGTGTATGGACAGGTGCCCCGCGTCGTAGCAAACAGCGCGAGTTCTTGTCGCTAACATCTTCCGACGGTGTTGGAATATCCAAGATCATCAAAACATCCAAGGGGTTCATGGTCGGCGACGTGCTGATGGAAAGAGACTCAAGCCTAGGAAATCACCTTGCTATCAATGATGGCCTAGATCCCTCTGCGTTCGCTTATTGGTTTGAATCGACTCCAATAGGCCATGAGTGCGCTCTCATTCATCTGAATAGCTATAGGTACCACTATGGCGAATCACTCACCGCATAAATCAGTATCATGTCCACCCTCAAATTCCTCGACCACCACATCCATACCAGCTACCAAGATGGCCAGTGGTGGATCGCTCTCAAACCGATCTGCGAAGCATTGCAGGTACAATGGAATTGGCAGTACCAGCGCCTTCAAAAGCACCATTTTTACAGTCAGTTATATCGGAAACCCGATATGACTGGAGCCGATGGTAAGTGCTACTCAATGGTTGCCCTGCCCCTCCGCTACGTATTCCTGTGGATCGGCCAACTCAACGGCAAAAGCCAAGCCCTACGCCAATACCAAATCGAGTGTGCCGACGTGCTGCACGACCACTTCTACCCGCAGCTCGCCGCTCGGGCTGAGCTGCTACGTGAAGACATTCGCATCGAGGTGGAGCGAAAAGAAGTACTCGCGCGGCTCAGCGACAACATCGACTACCTGCGTCTCGAAGAGCTCAACACAGCAAAGCGCTCTGTAAAAACACGTATTACCGCTAGCCTCAAAGCTGAGGCAACAACGCAAGCCACACTCTTCAACTAACCCTATGTCCATTTCAGAATCCGCACTCTGGGTACTACAGGCATACCTGATGTGCTACGGCGCGATTAGCTTCTACCAAGATCTAAAAAGCAAGCTGTAGCCAGCGAGTTTTGGCGAAAGACGTACGTTTGCAGCGTTGAACGTTAACCCGTAAATCTTCGCTACAGCATTTCGATAACAACAAGGCTCTGGTATCATGGCCCTCTCCGTGAGGATGGGCAAGCACTGTCGGCGTTGCCGGTTAGCGTTCAACACATGTGCCGGGGCCGCTCGAAATCCAGTGCAATGTTGAACGCACCCATTTCCCCAAGACAGCGCGGCCATGTGGGCCCGCAGCCTCCTCGCTCTGCCAAGCAAGTGAGCGACTACCACCTCAAGCTAGCCCGGGCCGTGTGCCGCCGGCCAGGCATGCACCTACTCGTAGCCTGGTTACTCGACTGGGGTGGCCCTGAGACAATAGCCGATCTACTCGAGGCTACCTGGGCCTCACACCTCAGCTACGACGATAGCCTACCTGCCGATCGGGCCTTCCAGCTCTACGACTATCAGCTCAGCCGCGCAGTGCTGCAGGAGTTTGGTGGCCAGCTCGCACTTATACAAGATCACATGCCAGCATAGCCAGGCTCACGGCCGCCACATCGAGCCCCAATCTGCCCTGCGCAGGTTGGGGTTTTCTGTATCAACTCCCAGCAAATGCCGTGTTGCAGTTCAAACAAATGTTTGATGTCCAAATCTGGAAAATCTCTGGCAATTCAAAGCTATACCCTATTTGCTCCTACACGTCCACTTTCCTACACCGGCTGTTTTTCTAATACCTATGCTCTCTATTGTTCAAGTAGTTAAATATTTCTATGACAATTCCAACAAGCTATTTTGTAGGAAAGCTGTAGGAACGGTGTAGGAAAGTGCCAACACATGTGTAGGAGATTGAATATGTTTTTCCTACACCTAAATGGGACTGTAGGAGACGTTTTCCTACAGCTTCCTACACCTAACGCATTGATAATCAGTTAAAAATCACGTAAATGTATTGTGTGTAGGAGTGTAGGAACTTGAAATAGGATATCACTCTCAGCCGGCTCGGCAGGCGAAAATCCGAAGGTTTTCTAATCAACAAAGTGTTTTAACTTTGCAGCATGGCCACCCATGCACCCGACTCAGACACTCCCTACAACATTCAATCAGAGCTTGAAGAGCTCTCCCAGCTGCTCATCCGCAAGCGCCAGGCTGCTGGCGATCATGCTGGTGCTCTCCGCATCGCCCAGTTGCGTGCTCACAAATCGGAAGAGGAGAGCGATTTACACGAGCTGCCACTAGCTCCATCCACCAAAGCCGAGCTGCTCGCCTACATCCACTTCGACTACCACCATCGCCTGGAGCAACTCTACACCCACGCGCACGGCATGGATCGGCGCCTCACCTACACGCAGTACCTGCGCACCTTCCATCAGGTAGCCAGCAGCACTTCGCAAGGGGAGGCGATGGAGGAATTTGAGCGGGAGTATGAGCGAAGTCGCCGAGAGGAGGAACCTAAGGAGTGGCCTTTCTAGGCGCTCAGGTCAGTTATCCAAGCCCGCCGCAGAGCACTTATAGCGACGTATACCAAACCTATGGCTCCGAGTAGTAGCTCGATGGTAAACAGTCGCAAATCTGCTATACCCTCCTGAGAGAGCTGATCCCAGATTGTGTAAGAGAACAGAAACTGAGGTACCGGATAATTTGATAACAGACCAACTACAACAATGGATTTTAGTGCAGCACCAATTGCAAAGCCTGAAAGGAGCACGGAAATGATGACAGCCAAGCTAAACGACCAAGATTTGTACCAGTATCTAACTCCAAACGTTAGAAGTAGAATTACTAGCAAAGGCCACATTACTACCGCCTCATCCACGTTCATCTTCTGCCGATTTTCTTGAGCTATCCCTGCTCTGAGCACTCTGTTCCGGCACGTTAAAGATTTTGCGTATCAACCCCACAACGGCTGCACCGGAAAACGTCAACACAATGGCTAGACCTACAGACGGGAATGGACTACCTGTCCAGAGGTAAATAATATATGCTAGCCCTAAAATTGCTGAGGCAGCTACTATGCCTGTCATAGAATTCCTATCGCGTTTGTGGCTGGCATTGTATGATCGTTCAGCCTGGATAAGCTCACTATACGCATCATGAGCTCGAATCGTATGGCGGATGAATCTTGCCTCTTGTGCATCTAGTTTAGTCTGAAGTGCTTGAAGTTGCTGGTTTGCTTCTAAATACTTTAGCACTTCCTCTTTTTTACTTCCATCAAAGTGCGCCAAAATCTCCTTGAGGTCCGCCTCATCCATATCAATATCTACACCAGCAAGCGACCGAAATTTTCGACCTAGCACCTTTTTTATAACCACCAAATCTTGTCGCTCAGCGTCAAGCTCAGAACGCATCATGGCAGATTCACTGCGTAAATGTTGCAGGTCACGCTTAGCTTGGTTCAATTGCTTGTCCATTGAGGTGCTAAGGTAGTGGAATCACCAGCGTCCGCAATGCTCTCCTTATCTGCCATCGGCTTTGGGTTAGTTCTCGTGCCCTGTCCTGTTACAGGCCTGCTACACGGCCACTACTTGTGCCCATGAAAAACTTTGCAATCCTCCTTTGTTGCCTTATGCTGGCAACCTCCCACTTTGCCTGCGCCCATACGGGCCTCCAGGATTCTGATCGTACTGTAGGCACCTGGGCGGTAGCAGACATTGATTTCGATCCCACGCCCGCAGCCAATGCCTTTGCTGCGGCAAGCGATGCCGGTATCTCTGCACCGCTGAGCGAACGTACCGTGCAGCTACGCATTGTCAACGTCACACCTGATGGTAGTGCCTACGACGCTAGCCGCTTCAATGCTGACTACGATGAGCGACTTCTTCAGAGTATCGACATCGCCAATCAAGACTTCGCCAATCGCATCCAATTTCGCATAGCCGATGATTACGATGGCATGGTGCTTTTTGCCGAAGCCCCCAACGACCTGCGCTACTACTACGATGGCCTAATGCGCGAAATTCCTGAGCGCATAGAGGAATACCAGCGCCTCACCATGACCAACTCCGAGCCTGGGCTCATCAACGTTTTTGTCTTCGATACACCTACTGCTCCAGACTCCATCCTCACTGGATTTACTGGCGTAATGGAAAATCCTGATGCCGAACTACTTCAACGACTATCGCCTCACTTCGATCGCGTCTGTATTTCATATCGAAGTTTGGGCACCGGCACGCTCTCGCACGAGCTCGGCCACTACTACTACTTGCCCCATACCTGGCAGGCTGTCGAAAAGGGTGTAGCTGCCACATATGGCCTCACCAACGTCGACTCTTTGTGCGTCAACAGGATGAGCTACAATTGCTACAAACAGGGCTTTACCAAAGAGCAGAAAGAGGTAGTCAGTTACGCCCAGGCCACTTGGCGTGATTACCTCGAAGATTAGCGCTTGTCGTCGCTGTCCTGTTACAAGGGGTTGTGGAGTACGTGCTTGCGCACTTTACCACAACCCCCTGTTCATGAGCAAGCCATTTGAGAAAGAAATTATTGAAGCACTTGACTTTGGTTTTGATCTAATGGATCACACCAGCAAGGCGCTTGAAGATGGTAAAGGTATCAGCACCGTTGAGGCGCTGGGCTACCTGCCAAGCTTCGCAAAAGCTCCCAAAGCCCTCACCGGGCTAACCGATCCAATCAACCGATACCGGTCACTACCAGCTGAGGCGCGTGCTGAAGTGCAGCAGTTTGCACGCAACCGCTTCGACCTCCCTGACGATCAGCTCGAGAAGCTAATTGAAGACACCATTCAGGAGGTTTATGGCGACATTCAAGTCGCTCAGCGTTGGGGTGCCTACATCCGCGGACGCAAAGCATCCTCCGAGGCGTAATTAAATGTTGCGCTTTGCGCTCAACATTCTATACTTGCCACAAGTAAAAAGCACGCACGACGCCAATCGTGCGGGCTTTGTGGCGGGATAGATACAAAATCGGCGGGCACCGATTTGCAAGTTACTCAATCCCATCGAACTACATGTCTAAGTGCATTATCAACGTAAGGTTCAAGCCTTACGTCGCTCAGTTCATTCGCAGCGTCGAATTAATCAATCCCGACGAGCCAGTTAATCTGAGCGACGGTGGACTTCTCGCTACGCTGGTAAAGACCTTCTTGTGCGGCAAAACCTTCTACATCCACAAACGTCGTCCCAACTCTGAGCACCGCAAGCAGCACACTGAGACAATTGGCTTCGTACCAGATGCAGCTCAGTGGGATCGTGGCCGTTTGTTTCTCACCGCCAAGCACGAACTAGAGCTCAGCCAGCTTTGCAGAAAATTCATGCTCGTAGTCTTGGTGAGCCACATCGATCGATGTGTGCGCTCCGGCAAGGGTACTGTACTCTCCAGTACGCGCGAATTCATTCGGGATTATCAACTAGACGATTTAGTCGATGAAGATGCTCTCCTGCGCGCTGCCAATCGCTTGCGCAAGTCGAAAGGCTTAGAGCCGTATGGCAGATCGCAAAACAACAACGCTGCAATCAGTAGGCAGAAGCGAGATCGCGATAGTTAGCCTGTCCTGGTCTTGACTTTCCGCGTAGCTCATGTTTGAGTCATGGCTACCGATCTACATCTAGTGATGCGCAAAATCGATGAGCGTGCGCGCACAACGATATCTTCGCTTCAGTTGAATGGCAATCATCTGTGTTTCATTCTAGAAGATCAGTATTTTGTAGACAAAGTCAAAGGCATCACACGAATACCTGCCGGCAGCTACGAGATCGTCAAGCGATACGTCGGTAAGTATGCTGCTCGCAGTGCGTGGGGCTTTAGCTTAGAGTTAAAGGATGTGCCCAACTATACAGCCATACTCATACACCCTGGCAACGAGCACGAAGACACAGCAGGATGTTTAATTCCCGGCACCCTCATAGGTGTTCAGGATGATAATGATTATTTCGTCACGAGCAGTAGGGTAGCTTTTCGGCCACTTGAAAAGCTGATTAGTGAGATACTTGTTTCGGGGCATAGAGCATTCATCCATATCGCGCGCTGATGGCGTCTCTTCAAATCGAGCAATACCCTGCGCCGCTCTCGCTGCATCGTACTCCCAACCTCTTGGAGGTGAGTCATGCATCTGCCAATAGCGCTGCTATTGGAGGAGTTTTCAATCTTATACATACAGGCGCCGGTGGCCCTGTGGAGGGACAGCAATTAGTTTTTGATGTCAATGGCGAGCGATTTACGTTTACTATTGCTAGTGATCCGGACGGCACAGGCAATCAGCTGCCAGTGTGGCAAAACATTGATCAGTTTCGTAGTGACGTAACAGCTATACTAGCTACTCACGCACGGCTAACAGTTTACTTCAACCTAATTGTTGAAGGTACTGCTGATATAGTAGTCCTGTGTCAGTCCAATCAAGCTCCACATCCTGTCATTACGCTGGTGCGCAATGACTTTACTGGCATTCAATTTACTCAATCATCATATCATCTCAAGCCTGAAGCTATCGGCCTGAGTGTGCTATGTCGTCTTTCTACAGATAACAACACTGGGGTTCCAGGCTTTCGCGATGTAGTCGATTTAGTAGCAGCTTTTGACGTAGGGCAGCGCGCTAGGTTTGATGTCAACGCCATCGCCTCACCTTCAATAGTGCTCCCACCAACGCTCCATCTTCGTCCTGCACTTGGCTATGCGCCCGCCGCTGGCGCTGCATTCGCTTTTGCAGATGTACCGGTGTCAGCTACAACGATGTTTTCTTCAGTAGTACCTACTGATGTGTGGGTAGCGCCTATTCAAGGCGATCCTCCAGTAATTCATCGCCTCACATTTGTTGGCACGGTGCACAGCCTACACGGTGCAGAGGGCGCCTTAGGCTCGACTCCACCTTTTAATACCGCATCCAACTTGGTGGCATTGCTTCGCGATGACACCACATCTGCTGCAAAGCGGCTATTCTTTTGCCTAGCCGATCAGCCTGCGTGGCTGTATACGTATGCTCGTACGGCCTTGGTAGGTGTACAGGCCCATATCGACTATACCTTAGAGGATGGTACCACCGGCACGTCCACGCTGGGTCAGCAACACGATTTAGTAGCCAATCAAGTGGCAGCCTGGCCCTGTGGCCCTCGTTGCCTCGGCATCTCTCAGTTTGCGCAGCATGCTGGTAAGTGTGTGGTGCTATACACGTTCAGCTTGCGCCAAAACACTAAAGTGCTTGCCAGCACTACCATTCGTGTAGACAATAGGCCTCAGCCCTGGGCGCTCTCGCTGCTCTTCAGCAATGGTGTGGGAGGAATGGAGACACTATCCATGCAAGGCAAAACCACCACTTCCTACAGCGTCACCAGAGAGTTGGTAGCGCAGCCAACATCAGGGGCGGCGCATCTTCAGGTAGGAGAGCTAGCCAGTGTCAATGCTGCCGGTCGACGCACACTTACTCTCAGCACTGGCTGGCAAACGCCTGCCGAAATAGCCTACTACAGGCAATTGCTCATGGGCGATGTATGGCTGTGCGACTTAGCTGCTCAGCGCTTCATACGCTGCGTTGTAGATACAGAGGGTGTCGAGGTAGCCACAGACGATGAGGATCTCCAGGCATTTAGTATCGAGGTGATTGTCGCTACCGATGAGGCTGCCAACAATTTACTTCGATCCACATAGATTTGCCTCAGCATGGTACAGATAATTGTTGATGGTGTTGCCTTGCAAACTCCTGCCAATTTGAGCCTACCGCTCGAGCTGCGCTCCAGCTTTTCATTGCAAGATGAAGAAGCACTCCAATCCAGCTTCTCCCTACCTTTTACTATCCCCGCCACACGCAGCAACCTCAATGTGTTGCGCAATCCTCATCTACCAGGTGCTGCATTCGATCAGACTGAGTTACAGTGCACTGTCTATCTGGAGTCAGTGCCGTGGTTTGCAGCCACGCTATTTGTAGATGAGGCTAGTACTGCATCTGTAGAAGTGCATTTGGTGATAGACATTACGAGTGGCCTCAAAGACCTTACTTTAAGAGATCTAGATTTTGGTCCATCACAGCAGTGGGCTGATGATCAGCCTGGCATCATGGCGCACATGCGCGATACCATCGACAATCCTACTGCTTACCCTCATGTCTTTACGCCAATACGCAATCAATTTATACTAGATGAGGATTTGCCTAATGGCTCTGGCGCGCACTATTGGCAGAATTTCTTCGATTTCCAAACTCTAACGTTTCAATATCAGCAAGACCCTCTAACGGCTTTTTCGCCACAGCCATACATCCGAAGCCTCTTTGATGCAGCACAACGAAGTACAGGGGTAAAGGTGCTCGCTCCGTTTTTGGATGGCGAGCTGTCTACGTTGTGGCTCTACTCCAATGGCATTATCTCATCGAGTGCAGGAGTGCAGACCGAATGGGACATGGCCGCACTTCTTCCTCAAAAGCGAAAGCTTACAGATGTCATCAAGGTGTTGTGTCAGATGTTCTGTGCCAACGTTGACCTCAATCCATTCTCGCGAACAGTAACTATCACTCCACTTCGCGAAAAAGTAGCAATGCCTGTGCAGGCTGATTGGACGCACAAACTTGCGTCGCCTCTTAGTATTAGCCCCAACAAAGCAATACTTACCAAATTCAGCTACAAAGACTATGAAAGCTATCACAGAGGCTTGAGCGATCTTGAGTGGGATTATGATATCGACGACCATTTTAGTCTAGATAGTACCTATCCGCCTGGCATATATAGAGAGCTACCCACTAGTACACTTTATGATCTGCAGGTGTTTCAAATACCTGGCACCAGCACCACAGGCTTTGACAGAAGGTATGTTGGGTGGACACTGGCCTCCGTAGATTTAGGCAATGGCCAAGCTTTAGAAGTTGAGGGCGGAGCAATGGTGTGCGCAGACTCAACAGGCCTGGTAGAACTCGTGCCGCAAATAGAGGTGGCTCAGCTCCCAGAAGTGCCACCTTTGTTATTCGGCTTGTTTCGGGGCGTTGATAATGGCAGACCAATTTCATCCAGCAACAGATACTCGCGTGTTGCCGATCTGTTCCCTAATGCTAAGTATTCTCTCTATTGGGATGGAGACGATGGCCTCTACAACACCTGGTATAGACCTGTATTACAGCGTTTGCATGGCGCTAAGATTATGAAAGGTCGATTTGTGTTGAGCCGCAATGATATTCTCGGCGATATCCGAAACAACAAAATTCTAGTGGCTGGGCGGGAGTGTCTAGTCTTATCTATGTCTTTAGATGTAACTGGTACCGATAAGCACTTAGCCGATGTTACTATACTAGCGCTTTAGCGCCTTGTAGCGCGTGGCGCTGTCCTATTGCATCGTGTGCCCATGCGCCACCTTCGCATGTAATGGTGTGCCTCAGCCTAGACTCAATACGTCGTGCCTGCCGGCCAGATGTTGGCATCGCGTCATTGCGCTATGCTGTATCGGCAGATATGGCTGTAATAGCTCCTGTGCTCACCACTACCTATCTGGCAGATTACCCTCTTGGAGTTGAGTTCTTCGACATCGAAGCTGATGCTGGTATCACGTGGAGAGAATCCCAGTCGCGCAGCGAGCACGGCGATCGCTACGATCAGAGCATCTCCTTTAGTGTGCGCCAGCTGCGTAGTGAAGTCACCGATACGCTCATGAAGTTGCGTCACCGTCGCATCTCTATCGAGCTCACAAGTACTGATGGCGCACGCTACTTCTTTCCCAGCTTACGCATCCTAACAGATCGTGAGCTCGGACCGAATCAAAATGGCTATCGCATTCGACTTGAAGGCACTACCGCCGCGCCTGCACAGGCCTTGCCAAGCAAATACGTAGCACCCATCGGCAATACATGGGGCAATCCAGTTACAAATGAAGTTTGGGGCAATCCAGATCAAAACACAGTGTGGGGATGGTAAGCAGACATATTGTTACTCTTTGGCTGACAATTGCCTTCAATCTTATCGCACAAGCTCAGACGCCTGTAGATTCTGTAGTGGTGCGAAGTCCCGCCAACTTCCCACCTATTACCAATCCTACCGACCAAAATTTTCGCATCCCAGGAATGGAGGGTCTTAATGCTCGACTCGCCAATCCTCGCGATCTGCGCAGGTATTATGCACCAGGCATTGAAACAGCTAGTGGCGCTAATTTTGTCAGTGGCTGGCCTGATAGTATCAAATTCGTAATAGAGCTTGATGGAAAAATTAGCTACTACTCCAGTAGAGGCGAGCGCCTCAATTTGGGTTTACCTCTCGATACATCAGTAGTTGCTACTCAAAGCTTTACCAAGCGCTATCGAATTCCCATTGTGTCGATTGCGGCAGGCTCGCCTGTGGGAGCGAGTGGTCAAGGCCCACGCATCGAGAAATACCCTTCCGGTGAAGCTCATTACATCGACTACCTCGGCAATCTGCTGAAGATTGAGAATGCCGCTGGCAGAGCTTGCATCATTCAGGAACAACGCGTGTCGGGCAGCACTGTCCTACTTACGCTGCCTTTGCCCCCAGACCTTAGCCAACTCCAAATCACCCGCGACGGCATAGAGATTCGCGCTGCCGCAGGCGACTTCACGTTGGATGGTAATACCCTCACCCTGGCAGTGCCAGCCAACAACGATTACTTCATCATCCGAAGCCCACTGTAATGAATTCACCGCGTCCACGCTTTTTCCTCATGCTGACACTCATCGCTGCGGCGACTGTCACGTGCCTGGCTCAAACAAGAGTCGATCCTATCAGTATGCTCCGTAGCAGCGGCGCAACAGCCAATCAACTGCTCGTGGCCAATGGTGCCGGAGGCTTTGCGTATCAAAACGTCTCCAGCTTGCTCACTGCCGGAACTGGTACGAGCATCAGCTCTTCCGGAGTCATTACGAATAATGCGCCTGATCAGATTGTGTCTTTCGACGCAAACGGTATAGTAACCATAACTGGTAGCTATCCAAACTTTAGCATAAGCGCAGTTGAAGCCGATGGCTCTATCACCAATGAAAAGATCACCTCTTTCTCCCGCAGTGGCTCCAACTTACGCATCACCGAAGGCAGCTCGAACATTGATTTAGCTCTAAGTACGCTCATATCCGCAAATGCTGGCAATGCCCTTTCGCTTTCCAGTGGGCAATTCTTCGTGGCGCAAAGTGCAGCTGTGAGTAGCCAGCGAAAGCCATACGTTACTAGCTCGGCAGTGGCGGCAGGTGGCACATTTACCACTACTGGCCTCACGCTGCCGGCAAGCACCAATAACTTCTACGTCTACCTCGACGGTGCGATGATGGATGCCAAAGAAGGCGGCACAGACACTGATTGGGATTACGACCGATCTGGCACATCACAACTCACCTGGAACCGCCTCGTGCCTTCTGGGTCGAAAATTTTAATTGTTTACTAATGCGATTAGCAATTCTTCTTTATGCTGTGCTAATGCTCGCAGCTGTTGGTAGCGCTCAGAGCTACACAATTGAGCTTCGCGAAGCCGGGCCGCACATGGTAACTCCCAACGACCCGGTAGGCGTGGCAGTCGACACGCTTGAACTAAGCGACGAACTAATTGCACTGGAGGCCCAAATGCTCGAAGTCCGCATCGAAGAGCAGGAGCTTGCTTTGTACAAACGCACCCACGCCATCCATCAACGCCAGGCTTTTCTGCGCAAGGTTCTGGAAAAAACTAGGCAGGCATGCGCATCGCAATAGCACTACTTTTTCATCTAAGTGCATTCACCTACACAGGTGATGCAGATGCGCAGACCTACAGCGATCCTATCGCTACACTGCGTGCGCGGCCTGCTCCAAGTCAGGATGAGCTAGTAATATTTACACCAGCTGGGCCCACGCTACAATCTGTCGCGTCCTTGCAAGACGGCACCGGCACCGACGATCAGACAGCAGACGAGGTGGTGGCCACCGGCTCTACTACCGTGCAACTTGAGCTCAACAGGATAGACGCTAAAAGCTTTTGGGACCAAACCTCAGGTAACTCAGCCACTACTCTTAGTCGATCTGGAAGTCTACTGGCAGGATCAGGACTTGGCACCAAGCTTCCTGACGGGGGCAACTTTTTGCCCTCTCAGAATAAAGTCTACCTCGGAAATGTGCCTGATGACTCTTGGCTACGCGTAGAGATCGATTATGGAGTAGGGCCGTTCTATGCTCTGCGAATGATAGTTGCATCAAGCTTAATTTCTTTAGCCCAAGAAATCGTCATTACCGGACAGCCTAACATAAATATCAATGCATGGAGCGGTGGAGCTGTAGTTTCTACGGCAAACATTCCAGTCACGTTGGAATATGTGCTAACAATCGAAAATTCTAAACCAGTAGTATATCTGAAAAACAACAGCCTGCGGTATGCTCGCGTGTGGTTTGCAGGTATGTATACTGCAGAGTTTGGCGCGACCAATCGTCTTACCAATCTTTCGACAGTTTCATCACTGCCTGCTGGACTTACTCCAACGACTTTGCAAGTGGGGGAAGGCGACAATTTGGGCGATCACGTTGCAACCCAAAACCTTCGCACAAATGGCCATTGGATATCAAGCGACGGAGGAAGTGAAGGTGTCTATGTAGCTCCAGATGGAAATGTAGGCATAGGGGTTAACACGCCAGCGGCTCCGATACATGTGGGCTCAACCATTTCAAGGGTGCAAAGATGGACAACAGGTAATGTTGATCTCGATCTTCAATTGTACTCCAACAGCACTTACTCACTCGTCCTGGGTGGGAGAGGTTTTCGGACTTCAGGTATAGGAACATTTATTGGTACTGCCGGCCGCGAATTTCAAATAACTGATGATGGCCAGCTCGACTGGCCTGTAAAACTCAACAATCCTATAGCTGGTAGTGGCGCAATTGCATTCGATGCACAGAAGAAGAGACACCTCGTGGGCGCCTCAGCGCTCGACACGATGGCTCTCACCAGCGACTTCGCGCTGCGCATCGTGAACGTCTCCAGTACCAGCCCCGTCCCTGCCGGAAGCGAGCTCGTACTAGTTGATGCTGGCGCTGGCGCACTCACCCTCAATCTAGCACCCGCAGGCCTTTGGAAAGGCTGGGCCATGATCGTGAAGAAGACAGATGCTACAGGCAACGCCGTAACACTAGATCCATTCAGCAACGAAACTATAGAGAATCTCAGCTCCATTAGTCTCACGTCCAACGATGCTATCACTATTGTGAGCGATGGCACAAAGATCCACGTAATCGCACAATAATGCACGTCTCATTTGATCAAATTTGGGACGTCGTAAAGTGGGTCACGCTGATCGTGATATGGCCGTCAGCACGCTTCATCTGGAATCACCTTACCGGTCGGCGTAAGCGACGCCTTGATGCAGTGGATGAATTACTGCGACGCAGTGAGGCGCAGGCGATGGACATTATGAGACTCACAGAAACAATAACCGAGCTACGGGCGCAGGTAGCTGACCTAACTCACGAGAACCACCTGATGCGCCTCGAGCTGGTCAGAATCAAAGACTCCTAATGCAGGCGCTGACACGAATCCTCAAGATTATGCAACGCGACGAGCTGCTCGAGCGAATGGAGAGCGGCATGGCGCGCGTAGACACACTCCACCTACACAGGGAAGGATCAAAACCAATTGATATAGAACTGCTTCATTCCGGAATGGAAGAAGGGCAAATACTCCGCTTTGGATTGATAGATCCTAATGATGCGATGAGTATGTACGAGGGCACTCACTTCATGGAAGATACAGAGTGGTATTATCACTTGGCAGGAATGGTGCCACGAGCGATGGTGCCAAGCCACACCCATCTTCACGGCAACCTTGAGCGCTGGGAAATTCTAAAAGGTAGCGTAATCGTTTATGTAGGAGAAGGTATGGCCTTAAGAAAGGTGTACAATGCTGGCCAACGATTCGAACTAGATGGAAGTGTGCCTCATGCATTTCAGGCGCTCGATGCGGAAGTAGAGGCTAAAATCTATATTAAGAAGAGGTAATAGAGAAGGATCACGGCTTTGGCGACAGCGCCAATGTGCGGCATATTATCCCTGTCCTGTTGCGCGTCTGAAGGTGCCTTCACCTTTACCCTCGTGAAAAAAGCAGCTGCGCTTACAGTCTTGTCGCTCTTTAGCCCTCTCCTTGCTATTAACATAGCATGGGGCATGCGAGAGATGGGACGCTATGTCCACCAGATCGAGCTTGCTCGCGCAGGTGTGTCGCTATCTGCTGAAGACTTCGCAGAGAAAAAAGAAGCTACCAACCTTCACATCATTCAGCAAGACAACACGATGCTCAGCGTCTCGAGCATCTCTCGGGGATACCCCGTCGATCCGGGATCACTAAGCCGTCTACTCATTACTGGCCCGATGGCAGTAGAAGGTGGCATGTGCGCTTATGGCATTCGCGAACAGGCTGAAATGCTGATGGACGCCGACCAAAACTCCAACATCGCTGGCCACTTCATTGAAGTCCACTCTGGTGGTGGTGAAGCTCACGCAGGCCACGTGCTTCATGAAGCTATCCAGTCACTTACCAAGCCTGTACTCGTTCACTCGATTTTTGCCGGCAGCGCAGCCATTCACGGCACACTCGCCGCTACTGAGATATGGGGCAACGGCAAGGCGGCAGAGTTCGGCAGCATCGGCACTTATGCCATGCTTAGCAAGGAACTCATCAAGTCACTAGGCGAGGATTACATCTTCGTCACCAGCGATCTTTCGCCCGACAAAAACGCTAGCATCCTAGCAGTTGTCGAAGGCAACTTGGAGCCACTGCGCGCCGAGGTAAATGAGAACGCTGCGCTATTCCGCGACAACGTTCGCGCCTTCCGTCCTCTCAAGGGTGGCGAGAAGAAGATTACCAAAACACTTTCCGGCGGGATGTTTCTCGCCAACGACGCTCGCAGTCGCGGGCTGATCGATGGCATCTGCAACAGACGCCAAGCAATCACTCGCCTACAACAGCTCGTCAACCGCGCCTAAGCGCACAGTTATGAAGAAGACTAAGCTCAACCTCAGCCAGCGAATTGCGCAGAATATGCGCTCATTCTTCGGCCTCGAAGCCAAAAGCACCGACGCTGAGTTGGATGCTAAGCTCCAGGCAGAGCTAGACGCAGCTGAGGATGCCGACGACGATGCTGATGAGGATGCCGACGCTGAAAGTAGCGATAGCGTCGACGACAACACCTCGAAGAAAAAGCCAGCTACTGAAGCTGACGGCTCAGGCGATGATGACGCTGATGACAGCGACGACAACGATGAGGCTGAGGATGAAGACGATGAGGCCACCGCGCAAGAAGCCGAGCTCGCAGCTTTAAAAGCTGAGAACGCAAAGCTGAAAGCAGCAGCTGCCAAGCGTCCGTCTAAGCCACGCACCAAATCCAGCTCTCGCCAATCGCAACGCTCAGCTGAGCACAGCCAAGAGAGCGATCCCATCTACGCCATGCGCGACGAAATCCGCAAGCGTAACAACAGCTAACCACTAGCACACCCTTCCGACCCCCGACCCCTTCAACTTTCAATTAGCAAATTATGCCAGGCACCGCATCCCTTGATTTCAGCAAAGTAGAGTTGTATCAAGATTATGTTGAAACTCATTATGAGACACTCATCGAGCTGATCTACCATGGGTTTACCTCTGCTCAATACTTCACCCCACACGAAGGTGTTAAGGGGAAGGAAGTGCTTACGCAAATGTCACTCGGTGACTTGGGCGTTCGCTTTACCAAGCAGTTTAATCCGCGCGAAGACCAGGTTGCTTTCGCGCCTCGCGTCCTCGAGGTTGATGCTGCCAAGGCTGAAATCGAAATCTTCCCTCAGGACTTCGAGAACAGCTACTTGGGCCGCATGCGTCGCAAAGGGCAGGGCAACGACATCCCTTTCGAGTCGCAAATCCTTTCAGCATACCTCCGCAAGTTGCTCAAGGAAAACGATCATGCCGCATGGCAGGGTGAGCCAGCTGCCGTGCCGGCCGCCGGTGATTTGCTAGTCAACGTGGTGAAGGGGTTCAATAAGATCATCACTGACGAGCAGGCAGCAGGCAGCCTTACGCCATTTGTCTTGCCCGCTGGTGGCTACACCTCTGACAACATCGTCACGCTTTTCGAAGAGCAGCTCAGCGAGTTGGGTGAAGAAGTGTTGAATGGCGATGTGCAGGTATTCTGCTCGCGCGCCATCAAGAATCTTTACATCGACGGCATCAGTAAGAAGTACGACAAGCGCAAGGCTGAGAAGACTGCTGACGGTGGAGTGCTAATCGACAAGGAAGATTTCGTAATCCGCCACCTGCCAGGTTTCGGCAAGAATTCCCAGGCTGTGCTCATGAGTGCTACCGGCAACCTGCACTACGGATACGACGATCCGAACGACATGCAGATGTTCAAGTTTATGCAGCAAATCCGCAGCGTGCAGATGGCAATTGATTGGAAAATCGGTTACCAAATTGCGATTGCTCGCGATGAGTTCATCCAGGCCAACGATCAGTTCTAAGCCACTGTAACACCACCCCCTTGGATTTGGCGAAAGCCTAGTCTAACACCCTACTCACTACAACTCGCCCATCATGGCCACCGAAAGTAAAACTGAGCAGAGCACCAAATCTACCGTTGCCGATCTGCAAGCTCAATTCACAGAAGCAAAAGCTACTAATGATAGCCTGAAGCAACGCCTCGACGATGCTGAAAAGGCCGCAACAGATAGCGTTACAGTAGTTGAGTCGCTGGAGACCACTGTTGACAATCTGCTCCAGCGCATCGAGGCCATTGAAAAGGCTCCGGCCGCCGCTGCGACATCCAATGGTGGTGTGACAATTGAGTCTAAGCCAAAGGCTAAGCCTGTCAGGCATGACACCCCCTTCACTGTGGGTGGTCAAAAGTACGCGCTGAAGTTCCCACGCTTTCGAGTAAAGGATCGCGTCTATACTGCCGCCGAGGTACTGGCCGACAAGTCCATCCAGCAGGCTATCGTAAGTGAGCTACCCAACATCGTAAACGAGGTAGAGTAGTCACTTCAAACCCACCAGAACCTTCACTTAGCACACGCTAGCCACCAGTTACCATTATGATCGATTGCTGCGCCGACTTGCAAGACCTTCTACGCATCTGCAATGAAGGCAATGCTGCCGGCATCTTCCCCGAAATCAAAATTGTCTGCCGCAAGGACATTGATGCCATACCCGTTGCGGTAGATGGTGAGATCACTACCGATATCACCCTCGCTTCTGGCAAAAAGTGGGTAACGCTTGAGACTAGCAACGTGCAGGGCAGCTACACCGCTACACCTGAAGGCGACAGCGATGGCTATACCTACAATCACGTGCTCACGCTGTTTCTACCACGCGTGAGTGGCACGCGCAATCATGTACTTAGCTCGATGCGGGGTGAGTACGGTGTAGGATTCACAGACCGCAACGACACAACTCTTTTCATGGGCAACACGCAGTCGGGCGCTGAAGTAAAAGTGACTCCACAAACTGAGGGCAAAAACGGCTATGCAGTAGAGATTAGCTGGAAGTCAAAAGACCTACTGCCAGAGTATCAGGGCGCCTATATCGATCCAGTGTAGGCTTTCGCCAAAACCAACCACTCTCCATCTCTCGAAATTCCCTACCACACTGACATTATGGCCACAGATAACGGCAAGACTGGCACTGGTACTGACACCAATAAAAAGCCCGCCGAGAATTCGGATGCAAAAACAAAGCTCACCTATGTTGGGCCGGACTACAAAGGAGCTATTTCGCTCGGCGGACGCCGCGGTGAGATTGATCCGAAGAGTTGGAATGCCGACAACATTGAGGAGATGCGCACCCGCTACCCACGAGAGGTAGATCGCTATTTCAAGTAAGCTTTCGCTAAAACAAAAAATCCATGTGGCGTACCATCATTGAATTCGCCACCGGCCTGATAGCCCGACTGCCTTCGCGCAGCCGGGCCATTACTGATGAAGGCGACTGCCTCAATACAGTAAGCGAGCAGTACAAGCTGATCGAGAAGATCCGCGATCAGCTTACAAAGCACCACACGATGCTGCTTGCCGCTCGCGACGATGCTTTTCGGCAAGAGCAAATACGCTCAGGAGCTCTACGCATTTTGCGCGACGATACTATGCCGATCAGGCATCGACTAGTATTTAGCACTCAAATGCTTAAATCCGCAAATGATCCTGACATGCTGCTGGAAGCTGCTCATGATACCAAGCAGCTTTATGCGGAATGTGTGACAATTGTTGGGGCCAAATCATGATCCCAGTTATTTTACATATCACACTTCCAAGTGGCCGAACACGTCGTGTAGACACATCCCTGCCCGATGGCTGGAGTGGTGTCAAAGACACATCAAAGGCTCTGCGAGCGCTAGCAGAATTTCCTGGTGCACATGGACAATGCTTGGCGTTGCGCTATGTGCTGAAGCTGAAGGCTACCGATTTCTTTTGCCTCAGCAATGAGCAGGCTGCCGACCTGCTCCGTGTGGCGCCCTGGCTCAAGCTGTCACCCAGCCCTACACCGCTGCTCGGTAACGTGCGCTGGCGTCGCAAGCTGCTGTGCTGGCCAGCTGCCAAATTCGCGAATGGTACGCTACGTGAATTTGCGATCGCGGATGCAGCATTCGAAGCTTACCAAGATGCTCATCCGCAAGCCTTGGAGATGCTGACGGCTACCCTGCTTCGGCCTCGCAAGACGCGACGCTCATTTCACTTTGCGCGAGTGGCCGATTCGCGTCAGATTGAGCGCACCGGCGATGAACGTGTGGCTATTGTGTCACGTGCAGAGCTGGAATCACAAGCGCAGCGGCTTGCAGATAAGCCGCTGCCGAGCGAAGTGAAAGCTGCTGTACTGATGTACTGGATTGGCATCAAAGAGTACGTGCACCAAGCCTACGGTAGCTATCTATTTGAGGATCCGGAAGCGGAGCAGACAAGCGGCCCTGTAGCCAAAGGCCCCGACTTCGGCTGGCATGGGCAGGCAATGGAGATAGCCAAGGAAGGCGCTCTCGGCACCCTCGAGCAGGTTTACGATACGAATTTTCACACAGTGGCCATGTACCTCGTGAAGCGCAATGCTGATCGGCGCGCTGAGCAGGAAGCATCTCGCCAGCGAAGAGCCACAGCTTAATTCAGAAATTTATGGCTGAGCGCATGGCCACGCTACAAGACTTCACGGATTACTGGCAGCTGCTCGGCGATGCACACCCCAGCATCGTGCAGGTGTACTTTGGTGATGCTGATCGCATTACTGATCGCCAGCGCTCGAATGTTCGCTATCCCTTACTGCTAGTCGAGACTCCAGACACGCCTCTCGTGCGCAACGACAGTGGTGTACAGCTGCAATTCGCCAGCTTTATCACTGTGTTGGACAAGCCAAAGAGCGAGGCTTATCACCATGAGGATATCTCGAAGAAGTTGACGCACACCATTCTCGTAGACCTAATCAACTGGCTCATTGAAGATGCTTCGCGCGGAGCGTTCGACCTGACGCCAAGTCGGCTCAAGCCCGAGTATTTGGGCCCCTGGAGTGGCGACCTTGACGCTGGCTGGCGCACTCGTGTCGAGTTAGGCGCAGTTCGCCCGATCTGCCCCCTGACGCGTCACGCTTAACTATAGCTAGTCGTCCTGGTGATTGCGTGATCCTGTGAGCTGTTTTGCAAAAGCGTAATTGATCATGGCCAACGACACGAGCATAGCTGAGGCACTGGTGCCTATTGTGCAGGATGCTACCAATCGTTTTCTTGACTCCCGCCGCGAAGCGCTGTCAAAGATGAAGGCCACTGCCACTAAAGGACTCGTGAATAGCCTGGCAGAAGACGTAAGCGCGGATGTGAGTCGCGGCATGATTGAGGTGCTCATCAAGTTTGAGCGATCAGGCCGATACCTCGACATGAAAAAGGGCACTCATGATGGAGTATCGCCTGAGCTGATCAAAGAGCTGACAGAATGGGTGAAGAGTTTAGGCGCAGAGAACTTTCGCAAACGCCACAAATCGAGCAGGCCACCCCGCGATGCTGCAAAATTGGCCAACTCGGTAGCATGGGCAATAGCGAAGCGTAAGCAGGTGAAGAATAAGCGCCGCAAGCGCTGGTGGAACCGGCCTAAAGGATACTTCATCAACCGCCTTGCTAATGAAATACTAGCGGCAAGTGGGAAAGAAGCCCTCAAGGCTGTCAAGGATGAGTTTCAACGCGGCCAGCGGCTGCTCAATCAAGCGTAGCTATGGCAATCAGGAAGGACGAAGTACAACTAGACCTGACTATCGTGACTGATGAGGCGCGGCAGATGGCGAAAACGATTGAGGATAGCCGTGACCTGGCAAAGGAGCTGCGTGCTGCGCAGAAAGCTGGCGAGGATACCACCGGCGTGATGAAGAAGATTGCGGCCGCGGGCAAGAGCGTCGAAGGTATTGACCTTAGCAAGCTGACAACAGCACAGATGGTAACAC
Source organism: Saprospiraceae bacterium (assembly GCA_965213735.1). Lineage (GTDB taxonomy): Bacteria > Bacteroidota > Bacteroidia > Chitinophagales > Saprospiraceae > CALDTK01. Next base: position 539,679 of record CBDCAB010000006.1, on the reverse strand, counting down.
GTGCTCGCCAGCTCAAACAGCAGATGGCTTTAATTCCTCAAAGCTCGCCTGCCTACAAGAAGTTGCAAGGCGAGATGAAGGGCATCAATGACAGGCTGGCTACCACTCGTGCGCAGTCTAGGGGTGTGGCGGAAGGAATGGACAAGGCGAAGTCGAGTTTTGCATCATTCGGAAATGCGATTAAGGGTACGGTAGTGTTGGCATTAGCAGCTGCGTTTGCCAAGTTGGTGGAATTTGGTCACGAGCTTTTCACGCTAGGGCCAGAGCTGGGGTTGATGGATAAGAAGGCGAGCCAAGTTTTTGGTGACATGGAAGGATATGTCACCGGCTTCGCCGAAAACAATGCAGAGCAAATAGGACTTAGTGTGCGCCAGTACAAAGACCTAGCTGCGAGCGTAAGTGACGTATTGGTGCCGCTGGGTTTCGAGCGAGATTTAGCCGCTCAAATTGCTGTTGAGACTACAAACGCTGCAGGCAAACTTTCAGAGTGGACAAGTGGTAAGGTTAGTACGGAGGAGGCGAGTGAGAAGCTGCGTAAGGCTTACCTCGGCGAGCGTGATGGGCTGGAGGCGCTCGGCGTGAAAGTAAATGAGGCTGCTGTGACGGAGAAGCTACGGGCTGAAGGCCTTGATAAGCTGACCGGCAACAGCCTAGAGCAAGCCAAAGCGCTTATCACGCTTCAGCTCATCACTGAGAAGACGGCCGACGCACAGGACAGCTTTGCCACCAACAGCGACCAAGCTGCTCGTGCTCAGGCTCGAACCAAAGCAGTGCTTGCCGAGCTAAAGGAAGAAATTGCAGAAGGAGCAGGGCCAATTATTGATAAGCTTTCGCTAATAGTTTTGGGCTTAGCTAAGCGATTTGTCAGTCTCGCCAAGCGTGGTATAGAGTGGGTGAAGTCATTAAGTTCGTCACAGGACGGAGTAAGCAATTTCAGTCGAGTTATTGGTGTCGCGATCGGCGTCATTGTAAGTGGAGCCACCAACGCGATCACGCTGTTAGGTGGACTGGGGTCGGCCATTGTAGATCTCGTGAACGGGAACTTTCTGGATGCCTATAACACCACCAAGGAAACCTTGGTGACTATGGGTAAAACCACTGCCGAAAACATTAAAAAAGGCGCTACAGAAGGGTTAGCAGGTTTTAATCCTCTTGATGGACTTGATCTCTCCGCGCCAGACTTTGAAGAAGAGAAAATCGACTTCACAAGTGCATTTGACGCACTCCGCGAGACAGGCGAGACCAAGCAGACGAAGGCAACCGGCAAATCTGCTGCGCAGGTCGAAAAAGAGAAGCTTGATCTGCTGCTCAAAGAGCGTCAAGCCTATTTCGAGAGGCTCGACCTCGTAGAGCGCGCCAACATTGCACGAGGCCTGGTCACTGAGGAAGAAGGTGCCGCTGCGCGACTCCAAATAGAAGAAGATGCCCTGCGCGATAAGCTGAGTGTGCTTGCCGATCACGGCAAGGATCAGGAACTCGAATATCAAAAAACGGAGACAGCTATTGCCGAGCTGCTCGCTAAGGCCGCCGCCGACAGAAAAGCAGCGCAGGAGGCTCGCGACGAAGAAAAGCTCGAGGCAGATGCCAAGTCGCTCGATGATCAGCTGCAAGCCATTGAAGATGAGGCCAACCTCAAAGAGCAGGGACTACGCCTGGCGTTTGCTCGCCAGGTAATCACTGAGCAGGAGCTAGAAGATGAGCGCCTGCGCATAAAGGAGGAGGCAATACGTCGCGAGCTGGCGCTGGTGCAAGAGGCTGGCGAGACCCGTAAGGATGAAGCCAATGAGCTAAACGAGCAGCTGCTCGAGATCGAAATTGAGCGGACGCGCAAGTCGCTCGAAAACGAGCAGCGAACTCAAGAGCTCAAGGCGCAGCTGCACGACACCAACTTAAAGCTTTCTTCAGACGCGATAAGTGTAGGCATTGAGCTGCTTTCTCAAGATGAGGAGGCTAGGAAGAAGAATGCGGCTGCTATTAAAGCATTCGAGGTGGCAAAGATTGGTACCAACTTGGCTGCTGAGATTTCAGCAATTTGGCGTAATGCTAGCAGCAACCCGCTCAATGCTCTTTTTCCTGGTGCAGGTGCAGTTATTGCAGGCGTTAAGACTGGATTGGCTACCGCACGAGCAGGAATCGCTGTTAAGCAGGTAACAAGCCAAAAATTTGCGCGTGGTGGTAAAATGGGCTTTTTTCGTGGACCCAGTCACGCCGCTGGCGGTGTCCAAGGTCGCTTCAGCGACGGCACAGAAGTAGAGGTGCAAGGGGATGAGTTTTGGGCTGTTGTCAATAAAAACGACGCACAATCCCTGCGCTTCCTATCTGACACCAACAGCAGGAACGGTAAGCGCTTCTTTCGTGACGGAGGCTTAATGGCACCCAATACTACGCCAGTCCCGCAAAGCGCGTCAGCTCCTAATGTAGGTTCATCCGGTGATCCTGCACTGCTCGCCGAAATGCGAGCTGTGCGTGTAGCTATTCAAAGCTTCCCTCGCGAGCTGCGCGCCAGCGTAAGCTACAAGCAACTCCGCAATGCTGATGAAAAGGTGCGTGCTATTGAAGCGAGCGCTAGAAATTAAAGATAGATGATGAACAGCAAAACGTACTATGGCGGGATGCTTCCAGCTTTTCGGCGGGCTCTTTTCTGGAAGCTTCGATTCAGACGGGACTACAAGCGAGCTACGGGTAAAACCCTCAAGCTTCGCCAAATCGTAGTACAACGACAGCCGGCGATGTTCATGTCGCGCTGGGTTGTGTCGCTGAAGTAAAGCACGATGTCCTGGTATTGCCTGGAGTCGCAACGAATACTTGCGCAAGTGGCAACGATCAATATCAACAAGGCTATGTCGGACATGCGCGCGAGCTCAGGCACACCCGCCAGGCTTGTGTTCGTGTACGCGAGCGGTAAGCGCAGAGGGCAAATTGGCGTCATCGATCGCGCAATCTATGGGCGACCTAAGCCATCGTATCAGAGTAAGTCAGCCAAGCTGGTAGCTGCTGAATATCGCAAGCGTGCCAGCCAGCAAGACAAGCTGCACCCCATGGATAGGCCGATGGTGCGACACGGCATTTTACCACTTACGTGCCTTGACACCGACAGCTACAAGCAGGTGCTAATAAGCCATGTGATCGGCTACAATCACCTTAAAGTCATTCACTAATGGGCGACAGGAAAAAGGCATCAGAGGTTATAACACTAGCCAATATTTCTGCTGCCAAGCTCAATCCAAGCATTTTTGAGGCTGGTAGCGTGGTAAAGAGCCCAATACCTGGCGTTGCAGCTGGTGGCGAGGCCATCGATGTGCCTCAGAAGCTGGCTAACTGGGGCAAGAAAAACAATCTACCTCAGGAGCGCGAAGCCCTTGTTAAGGGCAACAACATCATCCCTCAGCTGATAAGCACCAAGCGTGATATAATAATGGGGCAAGGCATAAAGCCTTATCGCAGCGTGTGGCAAGAAGAGGAAGATAAGTACGTACTGAAGCAGGTGCGAAAGCAACCTGCGGCAGAGGCTTTTTTCAAGCAAATCGACATCCACGCTCAAATGTTACGTGCAATTGGCGAGCTACTCAAGCACGGATGCTATTTCATCGAAATAATTGGCGCCGAAGGAGCTGACGAGATTGCTGATATCGATGTGAAGTACTCACGCCACATCCGATGCGCAGAGAAGAACGAAGAAGGCAACATCCCAGGCTACTTCTTCCACGACAGCTGGAAAATGACAACGTCGTCGGGCGATGCCATCTTTTTCCCTGTATACGATCCGGAGGAGGATATTACAGGTAAGAGTAGAATGCTATGCGTTGCGGATGAACTCTTCATTGGTGACTACTACCCCACTCCTGATTGGTGGGGTGGATGGGAGTGGATTGAGCTATCGAATATTATCCCACACTTCCACCAGGCCAACCTGAAAAATGGCTACACGCCACGTGCCCACGTGGAGATGCCTGAAGATTATTTCGACGACTATTCAAGTGAAGACACCACTCCTGAGGCTGAGGCTAAGCGCAAAAAAGCATCAGAGCAAGCCAAGCAGGACTTTATTGATAATGTCGAGAAATTCCTGGGCGGCACAGACAACGCCGGCAAAACACTCTTCACCGAGTACAGTACCGAGGACAGCAGCAAAAAGAAGTATGGAGAGATATTCGTCAAGTCGCTGAAGTTCGAGCTACAGGATGAGGCGCTACTTAAGCTATATGACAAGACCAATACTGCAAATATTAGCGCCCAGGGTGTGCATCCAACGCTCGCCAATATCGAGACAGCTGGCAAGTTGAGCTCCGGCACCGAGATCCGCAACGCCTTTCTGATGTACCTCATCATCAAAGTCCCGCGGCCGCGCAAACTCACTGGCTGGGTGATAGAGGTCGTAAAGCGTCACAACAACTGGCCTGAAGAGATCGAATATCATCACCAAGACTTCGAAATGACTGCGCTCAGCGAGTCAAAGTCTGGAACCAAAGAAAGTCGCGAAGATGACGAGGGAGCAATACCAGGAGGCGCTAGCTAATCTGGAGAATATCGCGCCTAACCATGCGCTGATGCCTCGGCTACGCAAGGGCTACGGCGCACTTAATAAGGAGTACATGCGCCGAGTACTCGAGGAGCTGTACATCGACAGGAAGGTGCCGGATGATAGTGATCCTATCTTGCGAAGCATGTGGGCGAGCATTAGCAAAAAACTCGCACAACGCTCAATAATGAGCAATGGCTTTCACGATTTGCGCACAGACGCCGATCGCAAAGCTCATAGTCAGCGAATTCAGGTGCTACAAGCATCATTGGCTGACGACTTTGGCCGCACAGATGTATATCGAGCAACCGGCGAGCTGCCACGCATTCAGGAAGATGATCGCAACGATCAGGAGCTCCCAGACGACCCTGGTGCCCTGTATCGCAAGATCCACAGCCTACGCACGATGATTAGTCAGGTAAAGCGAGAGCTAGAACAGCTGGCAAGCATGGTGCGATCTGAGCAAACCGATGAGCGGATTGATACCCTTCACAAGCGGCTGAAAAACCTCGAAAACGACCTTGCACGTGCTAAACGAAAGTACCAGAGCTAGCCGGCGCAAACAGCACGAGCAAGCGACTACTATTGAGCGCATCTGGAATCATGTGGTTGCTCCACACGAAGCACCAATTACGCCAAGCGAGCACGACTACTATGCTCGACTCAAAGAGGTTTACGCCATTATGCGTGAGCACCGAGAGCGCCATGTGCAAGTCGCGCTGATCGAGCAGCTTGAGGAAGTAGTTACAGGCACCTGCTACCGGTTAATTCGTGACTGTGAAAGCCTATTTGGTCGACTCGTGCAGCGCGGCAAAGAGCTAGACAAAGCCATTCATTGCGAGAGGCTTCTGAAGGAAGCAGATGCAGCTTTGGAAGACGGTGATCGTGTGACTTGGCGCTTCCTAATGAGCGACTACGCTGAGATCAGGAATTTTAAGGAAGACGAGAGCGGGTTATCACCTGGCGACGTGCAATTGCCTACTCCAATATGGGCATCTGACACTGAGCTTCTAAAGGAAGCAAATGGAGCAGGCGACGACGCAACGTAGGGCCAGGCCAGCCTTTGGCAACCGTATCTATCTTCATAAGGGCCAGGAAGAGGTAGTGAGAGCTCCACAGCGTGTGCGTATGGTAATCGCTGGCCGTGGATGGGGCAAAACCACCTGTGTCGGCGCCATTGCCTACGATAACATATCGGCGATGCCGGGCAGCAATGGCTTTATCGCTGGGGTCACTTACGACCAAGTGCTCAATAAGTCGCTGCCCTTGATGAAGCAGATGTGGGCTACGATGGGGCTCAAAGAAGATCTGCACTATGTCATTGGTAAGCGTCCGCCTCGGCACTTTCAGACGCCACTCGTGCCACCCAAAAAGTGGGCGAATACTGTCACCTGGGTGAATGGCTCGACAATCATGCTGATCAGTCTAGCCAATCCGGACTTATCGCGTGGTGGCAACTTCCAGTGGGGCGTTATAGATGAGGCTGCATTGGTGAAAAAGACTACACTTACTAAAGTAATTCTAGCGGCCATGCGGGGCCACCGCCACCGCTTTGGTCATAAGCGCCAGTACCGTCAGCTTACAATGATCACCAGCTGTCCATGGAAGACTGCTGGCCAGCACGTTTTCGATTACGAAGATCTCGCGGAATCGCACCCGGAAGAGTACTTCTTCAAGAGTGCAACTGCTCACGAGAACATCGCCGTTCTTGGGGAAGACTACTTCGACAGCTTAGAGCGTGAGATGCCCTACCTGGAGTACCAAGTGGAGGTGCTCAACCGGCGCATACGTGCTGCTCAGGTGCCGTTTTACCACCGGTATGATGAGGAGAGACACGGGTACATGCCTAGTGGCAACAACCGTGACGCTGACCCAGATGACCTACTCGATGTGTCGTTTGATATGGGTGGGTGGATTAACTGCTGCACAGCTTGGCAGCAGAAAGGGCGTGATGAGTACATGCGCTCCCAGCACTTCGTGCTGGATAAGGGCATCGACGATCTGATACAGAGCTTCTGTGAGTACTACAGCTCGCACAAGAACAAGTGGGTAAGGGTATGGGGTGACCCCCGAGGCCATGATAAGACACCAGCTGGCACCACTTGGTACGAGCTCATCGAGCGAGCGTTCACTGATCGAGGATGGCGTGTTACTGTAAAGGTGAAGCCCGCCAAGCGGACTCGCACCCATGATGTACGCCACACCATCATGAACACTGCATTCAGTGAGAGCGATCCGCGCATACCACGTATACGCATCAATGAGCACGAGTGCAAGGATGCCATGATGGCCATGAAGCTGGCTGAGAAGAAGCCGGACGGCACCAAGGACAAGAAGAGTGAGAAGGATCGCGCATTTGCGCAGGAGCACGCCACTCACTTCACTGATACCGTCGACTACTACTACACTCAGAAGCACGCTGACAAGCTGGGCAAGCGCAGCAAGGGCAGGGCAAAAACCGCCACCACCCGGTAGGGTCTCACTACCGCCGGCGCACCTCGACACATGCGAAATCTCTGCATATAACATGCCTGCACCCCTCACTTGCGCAAGTCACGCGGGTATTGCGCACCGAGGGATACAAGCCCATGCAAAGGCGCCTCTATAGGATCGACCTCGACCCGCAACTATGCCCTGCTGGTGCGGCTTTTGCTAAAATGTGCGGCTACTCTCATGATAGTCCTACTTTGAAGGCCTGCGCCCCTACATTTTTGAGATATGGACCTACTCTTCGCGGTTACAGCTCAGCCAGCTCCACAAGACCCGACAATTATCGACACCAATATTGTTGATCATTACCCCACGCTCAATGCTAACACTTCGTGGCAGGTCTTCAAACCGTTCGTGAGGCAGGCGACACAAAAGAAGCTGATGCCGTATCTCGGCAGAACACTCTACAATGTGATAATCGCGAGCGGCGACAATACTTACGACGATGTGATTGAGCAGCTACGAGATGCGCTGGCGCACTATAGCGTTGCAATAGCTTTGCCTAAGCTTCTCACAGTAATCGGCGAAGCTGGTGTCGGCCAGAACGTGAGCGAAAAGTTTCAAAACACCAATCAATGGAGCTATAAAAACACGCTCTGGGATGCGACCCAGCAGGCTGATTCATTTCTTGATGTAGCTCTCGCACAGCTGAGCGAGATTAATACGCCAGAGGTAGAAGCATGGAAGAACTCTAAGCACTACCAGCGTCATCGTCCAAATTGGCTTAGCACTTTGGAAGCGTTCGAGCGATATCACAGCCTTATGGGCAGCCGGCGCACCTACATTGCGCTCGTGCCATATATCGAAAAAGCCATCGATCGCTTCCTAATGCCTGTGCTGGGGGACACGTTAGAAATTCGCTTGCGCCAAAACGAACCTGCCACGAGTTTAATCTCAGAAGTCACCCGACGCATCGAAAGGATGCTTGCAGCTTACGCCATTTACATGGCTGTGCCAAACCTTATGATGGTGATCGAGGGCGATGGCTTCAAAACTATCAGCCAGTTAGATGGCTATGATCAACGAACTAACATCGTAAGCACATCCGGCAAAGAGGCTGTAGTAGGGCTACGTAGTGACGCTGAGCGTACGGCGAAGAAAGCTCGCGCCGACCTCACTTCATTTTTATTGAAGCATAAGGAAGAACTGCCTGAATTTTTGGCAAGTCCTAGCTATGCTGAGCAGACATCGAGGAATATTCTTACGAGTGGAGGGGCTGTTTTTCTTTAGCTCTCGATTAAAGGCCCTCCACATCCATTCTCGACACTCTGCCGATGAATGGGCTTGGTTTTGCGTAGATTCTGGTCGTATCTGGTGAGGCATGCCCCATCTGCCGCTGCGCTACGGTCTGATCAAATTGCTCGATAAATATTGAAGCAGCTGTATGCCGCCAGCTATTCAGCGTCAGACCTTTGCCCTGCACATGTGCTTCTTTCATCGCTTTGCAGTGGCGTCTATATGCTAATGTATGAGATACCGGTTCTGGACCTGGTTTTAGGGCTTGCCCAAACATGAAATTTATCTTGCCAAAGCCGGTGACGCGAGAATTCAAAAACGGAAGGAGCTTTGATGGAATAGTTGACTGTCGCTTCTTGTTCTTTTTAGCCACTGCTTTGTCAATGGTCGCGAGGCCAGTCTTTAAGTCTAATTCTCCAATGCGAATTCGTCGCAGCTCGGTGATCCGGAGGCCACTGTAGAGCATTAGCATAATGTAGGCTAGCAAATCACGGTCGTGCTCGCTCATCCAAGCGATTAGATCACGCATTTCTGATGCGCTAAATCGGTTACGCTCTCCCGGCACCTTTGGCTTATACTTGAGCGACTTCCATGGATTAGCAGCGCAGACTTCACGCTCAACTAGCGCTGAGGCAAAGCCTTTCAACACTCTTAAGTTGTTGTTATAACTTGTTGCACTTAAGCCGCGCTTGATTATGCTGTCAAGGTAGCGCTGGCAAATACCTTTCGACAAGCTACCTATTGCGCGTTCATCGAGTTGATGCATCTTGAGCCAAGCCATGAAGCCCTTAACCACTGATTTGTAGGTCTTAATTGTATCGAAACGAGCACCTACGCATCGGATCTCGAGGACATCGGCATAAGCCTGACGAATAGTCTCCTCACCAGTTGCCTCCACAGCTTGAAGATCCTCCCAAGGATATCCAGCGGGCACTTTGTCACGCACCTCACGTAGCCAATGCTTCGCCATCTGCTGCCGATCGGCGAGTGACTTAATCCGATTGAGGTTAAAGCTCTTGCGGATACGCTTGGTGCGCTGCTCGATAGGGTGCCATTGATCCCATTCGATGTACCACGTCTCGGAGAGAGTGGCGCCCTTGACACGTGGAAGCGAAAAAAATTTTATTGACATGGCTGAAGGAATGCCGCCAAACTCCCCGAAGAGAGTTTTGGCAGAGTTTCAGCGCGTATGCCTTAGAGCCCCAGCAAGTGCTGGGGCTCCAGTGTAGGTGTAGTGGAGAATACCGGAGTCGAACCGGTGACCTCTTGCATGCCATGCAAGCGCTCTAGCCAGCTGAGCTAATCCCCCCGCTAATAAGCAGGCGCAAATGTAGCAGTGGCAGCTCGGTGGTGCAACTCACTTCTCTTCGAAAATAAATACGCTGCTTCTGTACCTGTAACAATGTAGCTACACACGTCGCTTCGAATAGGTCGAGCAGTAGTGCCTACCTACTAAATGGTAGTGAGACTGGGCTTTTCCGCCTCTCGCAGCCCGTGTCATGGACTTTATAGAAATGTCTCGGGCTCTACCCTAAACGGTCTAAAAGTTGCTACTCCTTAGGTGCAGTGCGCATGCCTATGCTTCTCCACAACACCTACAAGTTCAGTCGAGTAGCCCTTCGCTGGATAAGTCTGTGCATGATAAGTGGATTTGTGCTTGCCTCCACTCAGGCCCAGGTGATAATCCTCACTCCACCTGCGGATGTCAATGCACTGTGTCAGTACGTGCCACCCATAGCCACACTCACCGCTACTTCCACTTGCCCAGGCGTTGTTGACGTCTCCGTAGTTGAAACCCGGCAAGATGGAAGCTGCTTATACACCTACACCCTTACCCGCACCTGGACGGCTACTGATGCCTGTGGTGACGTGGCCCGACATACGCAACTGGTTAATGTCTCAGATACCCAAGCCCCTATTTTAGCAGGTGTACCACCTAATGCGACGGTAACTCCAGGGAATGAACCTCCCCCACCCGCTCCACGAGCAATCGACTTTTGTGATGCAGCCGCTACGCTTACCACCGTACGCGACTCCGTTCCTGGCCCATGCGGCGGCTACTCACTCATCTATCAATTTAGCGGCGCGGATGCCTGTGGCAATATGCGAAATGCCACCTATGTCCTCAGCGTCACTGATGATATATATCCGACCATTCATGGGGTAACTCCAGGAGCAAGACTCAACTGTGGCGACCCACTACCAGCAGCGCCCAATGTGAATGCAAGCGATAATGGAGCGCCACCAACACTGACCCTTTACGTAGATACCCTCCACAACCGCGGGGGCGATACCTGCGCAATTGTAATCCGTACTTGGACAGCCACCGATGACTGTGGCAATAGTGCAACTGCCCAACAGAGCTTTAGCTTCCACGACAGCTCAGCACCTGTCCTTGCGGGCATCCCTGCCGATACGATTATCTATTGTGAAGCACTCCCACCAGAGCCTATCCTATATGCTGACATCACCGCCAGCGACAATTGTGATACCTATCCTGGAATTCAGTACGTCCAAACAAGTACCCAAACTGCAGATGGTACCTGCACGGACGTCACCTATGTCATCACACGTACATGGACCGCACTAGATGAATGTGGTAATTCGGCTTCTGCGAGTCAGCAAATCACCATGAAGTGCGAGTGTTGCTTCAACGGTATCGACGATGATGATGATGGGCTTGTCGATGACTACGACCCGCAGTGCAATTGCTTCTCCGGAGTGCAAAGCGAGTGCGACTCAACCAAGCTCTACTTCGTGCCGCCAGTGCTGCAACCCAATCGCGGCCTCTACAATCAGCCCTCTGAGCTTGTCATAACCACATTAGCCACCGTTGCTAACGTACATATTGCCACGGCTGACGGTACAACCTTTAATCAGACATTTCAAGTATTTAAGGGTACTCCTACCATCATTCCGCTAACTATAGACGAGCTGCAAACGCCAAATCATGATCAAATAGAATCAAATAAAGGTTGGATCATTACTTCTGATCAACTTATACAACCTATTTATCGCATCGATGCCTTTTACAACAAAGTACTAGTCACTATTAAAGGTCCGCAGGCGATGGGCCGCGTCTTTCGAGCAGGAAGCCAGACCAATACCTGCGGGCGCAACAACATGACTTACCAGGAAGGCCACTTCATTAGCGTGATGGCTACCGAGGATAATACTGAAGTAACCATAGAAATGACCTTCCCAGGCCTCAACGGGCTCAACGGAACTGTGGTCCGCACGCTCAACCGTGGCCAGAGCTACATGATACGGGACGATCAGGAAAACACCACCGTATCAGGATCGCTCATCACAGCTACCAAACCCATCGTCGTCACGAGCGGCTCGCAGCATACCAAGGCCTGCGACTACGTCAATGGAACCTACTCCGGAAACGTCGCCCCCGGCATGGACGGAGGCATAGATCAACTCGTGCCCAATTGCCTCACAGGTAATGAATACGTGCTGGTGCGGGGCAAAGGCAACGCTATGCAGCAGTATGCCGTGCTGGTGGCCAACAAGAATAATACTCGTGTGGTCGTAGACGGTGACACCGCCAATCCACTGGTGCTCAACGCCGGCGAAAGCACCCAATACTGGTTGGATGGCCGTGCATATCAGCCCTTCCACTTTCTCGCCAACAAGCCTTTCTACATGTATCACGTGAGTGGCATCTCGGGTAATAATGAGGTGGGAATGGCTATTGCCGCTCCAGTGGGTGAGTGCAAAGGCGATACACTCATCGAGTTTCCAAAGTTTGCCAGTACCACTACCAGTAGCCTCGTCGATAATAGCGTCTACACTATCCTACCCAATGCGGGGCTGGCCAGCTTACAAATCAACGGGCAACCTTACTCCACCTGTGCAAGCGCTGTACAAGTAGCAGCCCGGCCTGACTTATCCGTGGTTACCTTCAACAACAGCTGCCTGCTCGATAACAACGTCATCAGCAGCGATAACTTCTTTACCGCCGGCATGCTGGTCGGTATAGATGGCGAAACCGGCACCCACGGCTACCTCACCGCCTTTAAAGATCGTATGTCGGTTTATCGACCCGGTACCAACATTATTACCACCGGCTACCTCATCGATACGCTCTGCGGCAATCAAACCGTGAGCCACTGCGTCGACGTATCCTCCTGCGCCACTTCACACTCCATCGCAGCCATACGCAACGGTGCCGGAACGGTAACAATAGATTCTAATACCTGCTTTACCTATACCTCACCAGACCAGTTTCAAGGAGAAGATGAGGTGTTTGTCACGCTGCAAAACGACCAAGGACTCTTCCAAACCGTGTGCTTGCGCTACTACATCTGTGCAGAGCCACCCACGCTGACATTCCCTTACCTCGACACTACCGTCAACTGCAACAGCATCCCACCGCTCGACACTCCGAGCATGAGCGATGAGTGCAATATGAACGTGACTTTTCAAAGCGAAGAAGTCATCGATAATGGCACCTGCGACTACGCATTTATTCTCTATCGTAATTGGACGGTTTGGGATGACTGTGGTGACTCAACCATAGCTACCCAGACTATCCGCGTGCAGGACACGACTGCACCACAAGCACTCAACATTCCCAGCGATACCATTGTGTCAGCCTGTGAAGGTATTCCGCCCATTCCCACCATCACCTGGGAAGAGAATTGCGACAATACCTACCAAACAACATTTAGCCAAGAAACCCTCGACTCTACCTGCATCTACAACCGCACCATTGTGCGCCGCTGGGAGGCATCAGACCGCTGCGGCAATACCAGTATTTCCATACAGCGTATAGAGCTTCGCGATACGAGCGGACCTGTAATTAGTGGCGTACCTCCCGATGAAGTTGTGTCCTGTACAGCCTCGTACGGCTTTCCCATCGTGACTGTAAGCGATGACTGTGATCCCAATCCTAGCCTCAGCGTCGACAGTACCGTCATCGCAAGCGTTTGTGATACCATTCACCACGTGCTGAGGATATGGACGGCCACCGATGCCTGCGGCCAGGTGACAACAGCTACGCAGCGCGTTCTTTTTATCGATCTCGATGCTCCCGTCATTCTTAATGCACCAAGGGATACGACTATTAATTGTGGGGAACCACTCCCGGCAGTTAATCCTGTATTTGTCGACGACTGCACCAACCCGGTAGCTGTATATAGTGTCGATAGCGTCGTCACTGGGAGCTGCCCGATTGTGAGCACAATCTTCCGCCGCTGGGTGGCTACTGATGACTGTGGGCGTGTTACCAGCACCGAACAGGTGATACAACTTGTTGATAGCGTCGGACCTCAGTTTGTGCCGCTCGCTGACACGATTTACAGCAGCTGCCTCGACAGTCAAGTGGTCATCGAGCCAAATGTGCTGGAGTCCTGCGATCTAAGCTTGACGTTTACAGATTCTATCGCAGCAGGTGGCAATTGCAATGCAGAGCGCTTCCTCTACCGCACCTATACAGCCACAGACAATTGCGGCCGTGTGGCACAGTACACGCAGCTCTATTATTTCCAGGATGTGGTACCGCCTTACTGGGTGAATGGGCCGCGCGATACGCTCTTGCAGTGCGATGAAGCCATTCCGCCTCCCTTCGATCCAACGGTAGCAGATGCGTGTAGCGGGCTCAACCCAATTGCGCTAGTGGTGCGTGATTCGCAGCAAGTTTGCCCAGCGCGGCGGTGGATTATCAGAGAATATACAGTGAGTGACTGGTGTGGCAATTTGTCCGAATTTACGCAGACGATAACTATTGATGGATGCGAGCCGGCTATTCCTGTTTTGGCGACAGCTGAAGCTAGCTGTGTCGGCGAAAACATCATCCTTCGTAGTGCGGTAGATAGCGGCTACAACACCCCCGTCTACCAGTGGCAGTACAGCGTGGACAGCAGCCAATGGACTGATCTTAATCAACCCGTTGATTCGGCAACATTAAGTATCCTCAACGCTAGGACAAATAACAGCGGATACTATCGAGTCATAGTTGCTGATAATGTTGCAGATTTAGCAGATGCAGCCTGTTCATCAACTTCTGCAGGTATGCCACTCACAGTTCGCGAGCCTGCAGCCACCGCCATCAACATAGATCTTTGCCGAGGCGACACGTTATTCTATTTAGGTGATACGCTTACGCAAAACATTACCCGCACAGATAGCCTGCAAAACCAGTTTGGCTGCGACAGCATTGCAACTCTCCAGCTTAGTGTGTATCCATTCGTGGATTATACGCTGGATACTGTGCTGTGTTTTGGCGAAAGCATCACTGTCTTTGGCCAAACGTACATAAGCAGTGGCCGCTACCGCGATACATTGGTGACCAGTTACGGATGTGATACGGCGGTGCTGCTAAATTTGCTAGTATTGCCAGATTTGCGCGATACTACTCGCCGCTTTATCTGTGAAGGCAGTAGCGTGACTTTTGAAGGTTCTACTTACACCAGTGCAGGAACGTATAGCGCTCCTTTCACCTCCCGCGAAGGCTGTGATTCGACACGTGTACTCCTGCTCAACGATGCTGACACTGCCCGCACCAGGCTCGATACGATACTTTGTGTCGGAGAGGTTTTGCACGCTGCAGGCGAAACATTTAGCTCGAGTGGGACCTATGTGCGCACCATCAACTCGAGTGTGGGTTGCGATTCTACGATTGCTATTCAACTCAGTTATTCGGACACCAGCGCTCAGCAGATTAATGTGCGGCTCTGTTTTGGCGAAGTCTATCATTTCGGATCCCAACTCATCCGCACTGCTGGTAGCTACCGCCAGAGTTTTGTGAATCAGTATGGCTGTGACTCGAACGTAGTAGCTAATGTCACGATGTCGCCGACTTATGATGTCGAAATACGCGAAGAATTATGTACGGGTGAGATTTATACGAATAATGGCTACAGCTTCAGCACGGCTGGGCGCTGGCCTATGCAATTTTATACTGCCGACGGGTGCGACTCTACGATATACGTGACGCTCATATATCGACCTGTTTTTGAGGTGACGGTTGATACGACTATATGTGAAGGTGCAAGCTACAACTTATTGGATACGCTAATTTCAACTGCGGGAACTTACCAACGGCTAGGTCAAAGTCGCTTTGGTTGCGACTCGCTCGTGACGCTCCACCTGGCGGTTCAACCACTCCAGCAGACCTACCTCGACACCACCCTGTGTTTTGGCGAAAGCATACAGGTTGGCCCAGCCGTCCTTAGCAGCACAGGGAGAGACACGATCGCTGTGCGTGATGCCTTTGGCTGCGACAGCATCATCTACGTGAATCTCGTGGTCCGTGAGCAAGCGCGTGCAGACACTACAGGTGCTATCTGTGCGGGTGAAACGTTCGTGGCCGGTGGGAGAGACTATACGCAAGCAGGCATTTATCGCGACACGAGCACTAGTGCCAGCGGCTGCGATTCGATCTATACCGTGTTTTTAACCGTGCTACCAAATAAGCGTGATACTCTAGAGCAAAGTATCTGTATGGGGGATACCCTCACGCTAGATGGGATACCTTTTCATACTGCCGGAGAACATATCCTCGACTTGCAAACTGCTTTTGGCTGTGACTCGATTGTGGTGCTGTGGCTAGAGGTGAGGGATACTGCAGAGACAATAATTGATACCGCTATTTGCGCAGGTAGCAGCTATGTTGTTGGCCAACAAACTTTTGATCAACAAGGAACATATGAAGTTACACTTCAGACACATGATGGTTGCGACTCGACTGTTGTACTAAATCTAGAAGTCATCCCTGAGAGTTACCAAGAAATAGATACCTTGTTGTGCTTTGGTGAGCGAATGGTATATGGCAATTATATGGTTGCTAATCCTGGGCTCTATCATGACACGCTTATGGGTGTCCGTGGCTGCGATTCAATTGTTGGCCTGCGGGTAAGTTATCGTGAAGCGAAAACTACGCAATTAGAACATAACATCTGTAGCGGAGATAGCATGTGGCTCGCTGGCGCGTGGCAATACAGCAGCGCTAGCTATGTGGACACTTTCTCCGCCGCCAATGGCTGCGATTCTGTGGTAATTACGCATCTGCGCGTCCGTGATAACTATCTCGACCAGCGTGAAGTAGAGCTCTGTTTTGGTGACAGCTATATATTCGGCGACCAAAGCATTAATTCTGCTGGTATCTACAAAGTGTCGTATACCTCTCGCTACGGCTGCGATTCAACCATTGAGCTGCATGCAACGGTGATTCCTCCGATTCGCATGGCCGTGGATGATGTGAGGATGTGTTATGGCGCTTCCGCAAAACTCGTCATGCGAGGTTACAACGGCCATGTCTGGTGGACACCTGCTGAAGGCTTGAGCTGTAGCAGCTGCCCCTCCCCCACCGTTCGTGCTGAAGCCACCACGCGCTACACTGCACACGCTGTCGACTGCCATGGCGATACCATCACAACTACTGCCACGGTGACCATCGACGATCCTGTAAATGTGAGCATCATAGGCAACACTCTTCTCCGGCTTGGCGAGCAAACAACCTTGGTAGCCGTGGCAGATAACCCTACCGCAACCATGACGTGGCGTGAAGGTGGCGACATTCTCTGCGAAGGATGCGCTGAAGTGGATGTGATGCCGCTGCTCACCACAGACTATGAGGTGGAGGCCCGCACCGACCGCGGCTGCCACGACCGTGAGCGGCTGACACTACTCGTGGAAGATGACTGCACCACTGGCAACGTCTTCGTACCCAATATCGTCACCCCCAATGGCGACGGGTACAACGACGAGCTCGAAATCCGCTACGAAGGCGTATCCGATCTCTCGCTATTGCGCATCTACGGCCGCTGGGGCGAGTTGATCTACGAGACGCGCAATGTCGACATCTATTGGAACGGAACTCACCACGGCGATCCCGTCAACCCCGGTGTGTTCGTCTACTACCTCTCGGGCCACTGCCTCAACGGCGACGAGTTTACCAAACAAGGCAACGTTACAGTGGTCCGCTAAGAGCCTGTTACAGTTCCTGAAATAGGTCAGAAGCTGTCAGATTTTGTGCTGAGTAACGACCGAATGGGGGCGAGGGGCCCCGCTCGGGAGTACGATTTAAAAATTGATGTGGTGCATCAATTAAGAATCGCAACGCCGCGCAGCGCTAATTATGGTGCTGCCCGTTCAGTGAACGAAATTGTAACAGGCTCTGAGCACTCTAGCTGTCCTGTCACACCCATTGCAGCCTCGCATAAGTAAAGGCAGTAATACAGGTCAAATAGCCCCACGAATGGTGGTGGTGACCTGCTTTCCGGAGCACTGTTTGATGTCAATCCACCAGATCAAGGACTATGAACACAAACAACATCCTTGGGTGGAGCCTCTTGGGCCTCGCACTGTGGACCTACAGTCCGCTTTCGGCGCAAGACATTCACTTCGCCCACCTCGCTGCGGTGCCCACGCAAACCAACCCAGCTTATACAGGCCTTCTTGAGGCAAAGGCACGGGTCGGTGTGGATTACCGCGGGCAGTGGAACCAAATCACCAATGGATTTCGCACGGCTAGTGTCTCAGCTGATGGAAAGCTCTGGGAAAACCGCTATGATGTGCTCGGCGCAGGTCTGTTTATGACCAGCGATCGTGCAGGCGACCTCTCTTTTGCGACACAACAGGTAGGTCTCAACTTTAGCTACCTCAAGGCCCTCGACCGCGGCAAAACTTACTTAGCCTTTGGAGTCCAGAATGTCTTCAACTTCCAATCCATCGACTTCAGTGAAGCCGAAGCTTTCAGCTTTGAACCTCTAGATGTTTACGGAGCTGATGGTCGCATTGCATTCTACGATATCGGCGCGGGCTTAGCGTTTTTTCAACGTCCATCGCGCTCGCTGAGCTGGTTTGCTGGTATAGCCGGGAGCCACCTCAACAACCCGACCGTGACCTTCTTGAGTGATCGCGATGGCAACTTGGCCGACCAGCTCTACACCAAGTGGACTTTTCACGCCGGAGCGCAAATCAAGTTCGGCCGCTTTAACTCTATCCGACCGAGCGTGCTCTACCTCAAGCAGCACGACCACCGCCAGCTGAAGGTGGGCACCTTCTACCGCTTTAAGGCAGATAATGGACTCTCGACAGACTCAGATATTGCCGTGCACTTTGGTGCGTTCATGAGAGCATATCCAGCCAAAGAAAATGGCGGCATCGATGCGATTATTCTAGCGGTGCGCTTCGACTACCAGTTGACGATCATCACAGTGAGCTTCGATACCAATGTGAGTCAGCTCCGGCAGATAAGTCATGGTGCTGGCGGACCTGAGTTTAGCATCGTGCAGCAGTTTGACTGGGGCAGCTCACGCAACCGCAGGCATAAGGTCAAGTGTCCCACCTTTCAGTATTGATGCTGCTGGGCTCCGGAGGGAAAAATTTTCTTTCAAAAACTTGCACGTGCGCCGCGCGTTTGTACATTTGCATCCCGCTATGAAAGCGTAGCGAAAAATTACATCGCGAGGTGGAGCAGTTGGTAGCTCGTCGGGCTCATAACCCGAAGGTCGCTGGTTCGAGTCCAGCCCTCGCTACACAAGCCTTCTGGAGATATCCAGGAGGCTTTTTTTATGCCCCTACTCCTTCTCCTACATTAGCCTTGTTGGCGTTGGGGGCTTGCCGGGCGAGAAGTTCGAAGCCAAAAGTAGCGAGTGCATCCACTACATCTAGGGCCTGATCACCGAGTGGAGTAAGTTGATAATCGACTCGAGGAGGCACCTCGCTATGGTCGTGTCGAGAAATAAGACCGTGCGATTCGAGTGCCCGCAGCTCTTGGGTAAGCATTTTATCACTGATGCCGACTGTTGCACGGCGGATATCCGCAAATCGTAGACACTTGCCGCGCAGCTCGTGTAGCACCAGCGGCGCCCACTTGCCGCCGAGCACCGCGCTTGCCAGCCGTACTGGACAAGAGGCTAATTTATTTTCCATGCAACAAATCTACACTAACCAATTGGTAGGTACTAACTATAAGTGAGTATAGCAGCTAACTTTGTCGCTCTCAGAGAAAAAAGTTTTATGTCTGTAGAGCATCCGCTTCGCCTGCTATATGTCTATGATGCCTTATGTGGCTGGTGCTACGGCTTCAGCGATACGCTTCGTGCATTTGTGGATCAGCGTCCAGGCACATTTGTGCACGTGGTGAGCGGTGGCATGATTCTCGGTGAGCGCCGCGGACCTATAGGTGAGGTAGCAGGCTATATTAAGCAAGCTTACAAAGACGTCGAGACTCGAACGGGGATACGTTTTGGCGAAAGCTTTATCAATGGCCCACTCGAGGACGGCTCCATGTATATGTCGAGTGAAGTTCCTGCGGCGCTACTTGCTTTTGCGCGTGAAGAAGCACCAGCCCGACAACTCGAAGCGGCTAACACGTTGCTCCGTGGCATTTATTACCATGGCTTCGGTCCTAGCAGTGACGATTTATCGCTTCACCTCGGCAAGACCTTCAACATTCCTGAGCACATCGCGCTGATGGCCAAGCAAAGTGCAGCCTATAAAAAGCAGGCCGAGGAAGATTTTGTGCTCGTCCAGCGCTTAGGGGTCAAAGGATTTCCTGCGCTCTTTGTGCAGCACAATGCCCAAGTCATCCCTGTCGCCAGTGGCTTTGTGCAGCTCGAACAACTACAGGAGCGTGTAGCGACGATAGAAGCTGGTATATATGCTGCGATGTGAAGGGTGTTGGGTGCTAGGTGCTGGGTGCTGGGTGCTGGGTGCTGGGTGCTAGATGCTGGGTGCTGGGTGCTAGGCGCTAGGTGCTGGGTGCTGGGTGCTGGAAAGTCGGCCATCTGTTCGGCCAGTTTGTTTTACCACGCAGTGGGCAGACGGGCTGGGCTTTAGAAAGGCTTCGCGAGTAGGATCAAGTTCCTTTTCAAACTATTCATTTCTGCCGTCGCCCAGCCCGGCCTTACGTCGCCCAGCCCGGCTCAAGGCTCGCTACCGCTTGCCTTGCGCCAGACCGGCCGTTCACATGGCGGACTTGCCAGCCCGCTGGGGGCGTGAGGCTGGTCTTAGCGGGCTGGAAAGTCCGCCATGTGTTCGGCCAGTTTGTTTGACCACGCAGTGGGCAGACGGGCTGGGGACGTACTGGGTGCTAGGTGCTGGGTGCTGGGAGTAAGACGCTACATACACCACCCCTCCTTGCATCACTTAACTACCTTCGCCTCATGCGAAGCGTTTTGGCAGCTGTATGTGCGGTGGGAGGGTTGGCGTGCTTCACCAGCGCGACAGCGCAAGTCCTTCCCTACCCTAGCTATCAAGGCGATGGCGACAGGGCCCTGCGACTCGCGCTGCGGGCAGGCGCCGCAAGTGGAGTGCAGCTGTCTCTCCAGCCGCTGAAGTACAACGATCTTCACGCTATCGTGCGCACCATCGACACCATCGGGCTGGCCGCTACCGAGCGGGACGAATGGCAGCTCGACAGAGTACGTGCGCGACTGGATGAGCGGCTGCAGCCTGAGCCTGCGGACCGAGACGCTGGCTGGCTGAAACGCACCTTCTACCAAAATCCTGCCTATGCCCTCAGCCTGCAACGGCCGGGCTTTTCACTCTACGTCAATCCCGTACTCGACATTCGTGTGGGGCAGCAATCAGATGATGATTTTGGTGGGCTCGTCGTGCAAAATACCAGAGGCATAAGCCTGCGAGGCTCTGTCGATGAGCGCGTGTGGTTTTCGACCAACATTTATGAAAATCAAGCTGCGCTACCCAGCTGGGAAACTACCTGGCGAGCTGCCTACAACAATCGCGTGCCAGGCGTAGGATTCTACAAAGATTTTGATCCACTGCTGTGGGATGAAGATGAAGCCGTGGATTATCTCCAGGCGACGGGTGAGTTGGGCTTCACCTTGACCAAACACATCTCTTTGCTGCTCGGCCACGGCAACCCGCGCCTTGGCATCGGCTACCGGAGTTTGCTGCTCGATAATTTTGTCGATCCTTACCTGTATGCACAAATAGATACGCGGGTTTGGCGCTTGCACTACCGCAACCTCTATGCCCAGCTCCAGGATGGGGTGCAGACTACTACCCGCGTGCAGCGGAAATTTTTAGTAGCTCACACCTTGGGAGTGCAACTGACGGATAGTTGGGAGGTAGGAGTGACGGAGCAGACGATCTTCTCCCGCACGACTGGCTTCGACGCGCAGTACCTCAATCCGGTGATATTCTATCGGGCAGTCGAGCAGGATAACGGTTCGCCTGATAATGCCATGATCGGTGCGCACAGCACGCTGCGGTTGGGGCGTCAGGCGGTAGTGTACGGGCAGTATTTGCTCGATGAATTCAAACTCGATGAGTTGCTCGGCGGCGACGGCTGGTGGGGCAACAAGTATGCGCTTCAGCTCGGCGGAAAGTGGTTTGATGTCGCCGGAGCCACCGGCCTCGATGCCACCTTGGAGTACAACCAGGTGCGCCCCTTCACCTACGGGCACCGCTTCCAATCCATTGCGTTTACGCACTACGATCAGCCGCTGGCACATCCCTGGGGAGCTGCATTTCAGGAGTTGTATGCGCAGCTCAGTTTTGAGGCGAGTGCGCAGTGGCGTGCGTCTGCTGCCTTTACCCGCTTGCGCCAAAACGACGTGTCTCACACTGTGCGGCCCCACCTTGGTGCCAATGTGCTGATTCCCAATGGAGCGCGCGAGCGAGACTACGGCTATGAAATAACTGATGAAACAGAGGAGAGTAAATCCTTGCTGCGGCTGCAGCTTGCCTACCGCCCGTTTCCCGGGGCGCGTGTCTTACTAGAATACACGAATTATATATGGGATACTCGGCAGCGCGATCCCTTAAGCCAACATGGTGTCACGTTCGGGATTAGCCTCAACGCTGTGCAGCGTTCTACTGTTTTCTAGACTTTTGCGACGGATAGCATGACAGATTACCCACTCAACCCGCGTCGTCAGGCGCTTTACGCACTTGCAAAGCAGCGCATCCTTGTTCTCGATGGGGCAATGGGTACGATGATTCAGCGCCACAAGCTGCAGGAAAACGACTATCGTGGGTCGCGTTTTAGCGAAAGCGAAAAGGACCTGAAAGGCAACAATGACTTGCTGTCTTTAACCCAGCCCGATATTATTCGCGACATCCACACCGCATATTTAGAGGCTGGAGCAGATATTATTGAGACCAATACTTTCTCGGGCACCACCATTGCGCAGGCAGATTATGCGATGGAAGCTGCAGTGCGCGACATTAACTTTGAGAGTGCCCGGCTAGCGCGTGAGGCTTGTGCAGCTTTCGCCAAAACAACAGGTAAAGAGGCTTATGTGGCTGGTGCGATAGGTCCTACCAACCGCACGGCAAGCATAAGTCCTGATGTAAATAATCCTGGATTTCGGGCAGTCAGTTTTAATGAACTTGCCGAGGCTTATTATCAACAAGCAGTTGCTCTCGTGGATGGTGGAGCCGACCTGCTGCTCATCGAAACCATCTTCGACACCCTCAACGCAAAGGCTGCCATCTTCGCTGTAGAAAGGCTTTGCGATGAGCGTCGTGAGCGTATACCGGTGATGATATCTGGCACAATTACCGATGCAAGCGGACGCACTCTCAGCGGCCAAACAGCTGAAGCTTTCTGGATAAGCGTCCGCCATGCCCGACCCTTTTGCGTTGGCCTCAACTGCGCTCTGGGAGCCGCCGAAATGCGCCCTCACCTGGCTGCAATTGCTAAAGTGGCCGACTGCTATGTGCACGCCTACCCTAATGCCGGCCTACCCAACGAACTCGGTGCCTACGATCAAGGCCCTGCTGAAATGCGGAGCTACATTCAAGAGTTTTGCGAAAGCGGACTCGTCAATATCATCGGTGGCTGCTGCGGCACCACCCCCGATCATATTCGAGCAATGGCAGAGGCGGTTCGCGGAATCAGCCCCCGGGTTTTGCCGAAAGGCCATAACTATACAGAACTGGCCGGCCTCGAACCGCTCGTAATTCGCGAAGACACCAACTTCGTCAACGTCGGGGAGCGCACCAATGTCACCGGCTCAGCACGCTTTGCCAAACTCATCAAAGCGGGAGATTACGAAACTGCGCTGAGTGTGGCCAGGCACCAAGTCGAGGGTGGCGCGCAAATCATCGACGTTAATATGGATGAAGGCCTGCTCGACTCCAAGCAGGTGATGCAGGACTTTCTCAACCTGATGATGGCCGAACCTGATATCGCACGGCTGCCCATCATGATTGACTCTTCGAAGTGGTCGGTCATTGAGGCAGGACTGCAGTGCGTCCAGGGCAAATGCGTCGTCAACTCCATTTCGCTCAAAGAAGGTGAAGCGCAATTTCGGGAGCAAGCAATGCTCGTGCGGCGCTACGGTGCTGCGGCAGTAGTAATGGCTTTTGATGAACAAGGGCAGGCCGACACCATTGAGCGCAAAGTGGAAATCTGCGCCAGGGCCTACCGCATACTCGTTGATGAACTTGGCTTTGAGCCTACTGATATCATTTTTGATCCTAATATTTTCGCTGTTGCCACAGGAATCGACGAGCACAACGGCTACGGCATTGCCTTTATCGAAGCGACAAGGCAAATCAAGGAGCGCTGCCCGGGCGCGAAGGTGAGTGGCGGCGTTAGCAACGTGAGCTTCTCTTTTCGGGGCAACAATGCGGTGCGCGAGGCTATGCACTCCGCCTTTCTCTACCACGCCATCGAGGCCGGGATGGACATGGGGATCGTCAATGCCGGTATGATTGAAGTGTACCAAGACATCCCCGACCCGCTGCTGGTGGCCGTGGAAGATGTAATTTTCAATCGCCGCGAGGATGCCACCGAACGGCTCACCGAGCTAGCCGAGACTATTAAAGGTGGCGGCAAGAAGCGGGTGCAAGACCTCAGCTGGCGTGAGTTGCCTCTCGAGGAGCGGATCAAACACGCCATGGTGCGGGGCATTGCTGACTACATCGTTGAGGATGCTGAAGAAGCTCGCCAACAAGCAGCCAAACCTCTCGACGTGATTGAAGGTCCGCTATTGGCCGGCATGAACGTGGTGGGCGACTTGTTTGGCGCTGGCAAAATGTTTTTGCCGCAGGTAGTAAAAAGTGCACGTGTAATGAAACGTGCCGTCGCTCACCTCACCCCATACATCGAAGCCGAAAAGCAAGCTGGTGAGGCGAAGGCCAAGGGGAAGATTCTGCTCGCTACAGTCAAGGGTGACGTTCACGACATTGGGAAAAATATCGTGGGGGTGGTGCTTGGCTGCAACAATTATGACATCGTTGATCTGGGTGTGATGGTGCCGGGCAACAAAATTCTCGATGAGGCAGTGAAGCAGCGGGCTGACATCATCGGATTGAGTGGACTCATCACGCCTTCACTCGACGAGATGGTAGACGTAGCTTCCGAAATGAAGCGTCGTGGCCTCAAGCTGCCGCTCATGATCGGGGGTGCTACCACCTCTAAGCTGCACACCGCAATCAAGATTGAGCCGGAGTACGATGGACCTGTTATTCACGTGCTCGATGCGAGTCGTGCTGTGACAGTAGCATCCGAGCTGCTCAACGAAGATGAGAGCGAGCGCAGCAATTATGTATTAGACATTCGTGCGGATTACGAGCAGGTACGTCAGGCACGAGCTACGCGCAGATCAACGAAGACGCTACTGCCCTACGAGCAGGCGAAACAGAACGTGTGGATCAAGGATTGGAGCAACTATCAAGCTCCCGTACCTCAATTTCTTGGGGTGCGTGAAGTAGCAGTTGACTTGGGTGAGGTACGCGAATACATCGACTGGACGCCCTTTTTTCAGAGTTGGCAACTGGCGGGTAAGTATCCGGCTATTCTTAAAGATGAGGTTGTTGGCAATGAAGCAACCAAGCTATTTGCAGATGCGCAAAACATGCTCGACCAGCTGGTAGAGGAGCGGTGGCTAGGTGCGAAGGCGGTGATCGGTTTTTACCCAGCTACAGCTGAGGGAGATACCATCGTTTTGCAGCGCCAAGATGCTGCACCTTTGCGCCTAGAGATGCTCCGGCAGCAGTTGAAGAAAGCCGCAGGTCGACCGAATCAGTCACTTGCCGATTTAATAGCACCGGCAGCTTCTGGGATCCAAGACTACCTCGGTGCCTTCGCAGTGACCTCAGGTATTGGTATCGAAGAACATCTTGCTCGCTTCGCGGCAGATCATGATGATTATTCATCCATTCTGCTCAAAGCCCTCGCTGATCGACTGGCTGAGGCGACAACGGAGTGGCTGCACGAGCAGGTGCGCCAAACGTATTGGGGCTACGAAACCCCGGGCAGCTTATCGAATGAAGATTTGATTGCCGAGAAGTATCGCGGCATCCGCCCCGCCCCCGGCTATCCTGCCTGTCCTGATCATACCGAAAAAGCCAAGTTGTGGGAGCTTCTCGATGCTCAGGAGCAGACGGGCATTACGCTCACCGAAAGCTTCGCAATGTATCCGGCTGCGAGTGTGAGTGGCTGGTATTTTGCGCACCCAGAGGCGAAGTACTTTGGACTTATCGGCCACGTTGATGAGGATCAGCTCGTGGATTATGCTGAGCGGAAGGGGATGGAGTTGGAGGTGATGCGGAAGTGGTTGGCGCCGGTGATGAGTTGAGAATCGGTAATGAATTGTTTTCCGAATCCACCTATCTCACCTCAAAACGCCCCCACCCCATGCGTCCTCCAGCACCATACAGCGTAAAGGCATAGGTGCCAGAAGCGACTGGTGTGGGGATCTGGATTGTCTCTCCGGCACGCACATCGATTTGCCGCAGCTCTATCATCTGCCCAGTGATGTCATAGATGCGCAGTGAAGAACTTTCACCTAGCGGCCAGTCAGCAGGAATATCAACGTGCACTATGTCACCTGATGATGTAGGATTGGGAAAAGTACGGAGATATGCACCAGCCTCAGGGTTCGGCGATTCGTCCAGATTGCTCGTGAGAGGTGGATGATACAGAGAGTCAACCCACTGCACAAATAAGCCCCAAGGCGGGCGACCTTGATCGCGATCTAGGTAGGTTACGATGTTGTACAAGCCGGGACCTCTTTCGATTATTGCGGTGCAAATGGTGTCGGGAGGAGAATGGATATATGAACAGCTGCCCCGCAGAGCAATATATGGATAAGTCTCATTAAAGTCTACATGACTAGCTAGAAATCTAAATGCATAAAATGAACTATCAGTATTAAAAATCGCATAGTCTAGATTCTGTATTGAGGTTATTTCCAATTCTCCTGGCTCGCGCGGTATCTGTATGGTAACTCTACCCGCACTGTCACCGACAATTAATTCTGGGTGAAAGTGGAGGTAAAAAATACGCCGAACTTCCCACTCGGTAGGGTCACGCCCAAATCGATCATCATAAATGCGGCGCTCATATGCAGTATCTCTTACGTAGGCTGGAACACTATCAATTGGGACGTAAGTCCAAGGCTGGCCAGGGGTGGTGAAACGACTTTGGGCTGAGACTGAAGACATTTCAGCTGTGCAGCAGCAGATGGCAACTAAAATGAGTATGAGGTAGTCTAGACGGTACAAAAAGGTGCTCATGACGATAGACTATTTGTGTGTGACAAGATATTTTTCTTCTTTACACGGCGACGAGGCACCACATTGTCGGAGCAAAAGATAGTTACCTGGATTGAGACTGCTAAGTGTGCGTCGTATGGCTAAAATAGATTTGGATGTTGCTAACTGCCGCCCGGTCAAATCAATTAACTTAAAAATCCCCTCCGAGCGACCTTTGGCCTCAACTCCAATATATTCTTCATTTAAGTCTGCTTCATCTAGCGCGATCAAGTCTGTTTGGGAATGTGTGGACCGATAAGATATAGAACAAGGAATAAAACGCACCAGAAACACGTCGGTTGCAATGGCGTCTGTGTTAATATCCTGCACAGCAACTTCGACAATGTACGTGTTGTGAGCCGGTATAGGTCTATAGAACGTCGGTTCAGGAATAGAGGAGAAATGCACGGGAGGAGATCCTGGATGAGTTCGGTAGCTCCAATTATACGTATACGGTCCTTGGTTTGCTCCTCCAGTATTACCAGATTTGACGGCGACTTTCAAGTTGATGTCAGTGTAGCACTGATCTTGAGGCAATGCATCAAGTGAATAAATTTGTGCAGAATAGGGTCCCTCTAGTTCAAAGTCAGCCACCTCACACATGTGATTGCTAATAATTAGCGAATTGTCTTTTACTTCAGTTCCAGTCGGTAAGGCCAATGGGGGAATTCGATAATTAACTTTGGGGTTACTATAATGCAAAATACCAGTCTGGTTATCGGTAAGAACAGGGGTTACATTCGTGTACCTCCCGTACAGCTGCCCAGAGATAGGATGCTCTAACTCATGAGACAGTTCATGATCTGCCCCGAATATATGTCCAAGTTCATGAGCTGTCGTCCGAAGTGTCTTGTCTTCACTTAGGTCGGATTCTAGATTGACTAGTCCAAATGCACTCGCATAATCAGCTTGCATTGTAGCTACACCCCCTTGCCCTTGGTTTGGGGTATCCGCTAGATAAAAAAGCACTGCATCAGCATCATACTGCTCACGAAGGGCTTGAATTGTTGCAGACATTTCAAGATTATCGAAGGTTTGATTTATATTTGTTGGACTCTCATCCAAAGTAACGGTATCATCATGTAACACAAGTTCCACTCGCTTATTCAACAGGCGTGAGTTAGCGAGGATTTGGTTAGTTTCAGACATTGCATCCGAGACAGCGAAATTGAAGGATGGCCACGATCCCGAGCTATTGGTAATTGGAAAGACATCCTCCGCCCTCTGATTTCTAAACATAATACCCGGACTGTTGCTGGACAGTCGTTAAACTCAGTATATGTACTGCTGGAGTTAGGAGGTGGTATAACTACGTCGACAACTGGTTCAGGGTCGTCATCAGAATCAGATTTTTCTATCGCTGGGCAAACACTCGCTATACTCTCAACGACATTTAAAGGTATAAGGACCAGACTGCTATCACCCACCCAAAACTGGCCGGAGAATCCTTCGTTTGCTATAAACGTCAGCCGTGCGGGACGTTGAAGGAGCTGCCCAAACATTGTATAGCCCCCATCGGGGTGCAAGTCAACATACTCAGGAATGTATTCAGCATCTATTTCGGTCGCAGAGTTAGTCACGGTGTACTGGTCTGACAGTGCAAGACCATCACCGATTTCAAAACTAATGATTCGAGAAGGACCGCAATCAGATTCTGAGGGAGGTGGTATTGTAAGTGCTTGGGGATCACCGATTGTCATGAATGTGGCTTGGCTTAGTAGGCTAGTGTGGCTGTAGGTGATGACAGTGCAGAGACCGAGAAAATTAAAAGCCGATTGAGTAAGTTGCATACAGCAAGGTAGGTAAATTTTGTCTCACACCCTAACAGCAAGTACTTTGGACTTATCGGCCACGTTGATGAGGATCAGCTCGTGGATTATGCTGAGCGGAAGGGGATGGAGTTGGAGGTGATGCGGAAGTGGTTGGCGCCGGTTTTGGCGCAGTAGTGTATATTTACTCCTGCACGCCAACCCATCGTGAGGTTATTTTTTTATAGATGAGTAATGAAGGCTTTTCTAGAAGCGAGAAAGCGGCATCTCGCCAACGGCTTGCCAGCCACGATGGTGGCGGAGCGGGCAAGCTCGGTGCTGATACTACTATAGATGAAGTTGCTCGCGAACGCAAAGCGCTGCAAGCGAAACTGGCAAGAAGTAAGGAGAAGTTAGAGCTCGCCTTGCAAGGCCATACAGTTGGCATCTGGGACTGGCCCGATATGTCGCAGGACTATATTAATATTTCTGAAGAACTACGCCTCTTTATGGGATATCAGAAGCAGGATATTGAAAATTCCATGGAATGGATCTTCAGCATTATTCATCCAGAAGATATAGCTGGAGTTAACTCTGATATTGCTGCTGTACTGCACAAAGGTGGTAAGTATCTTTCCGAATTTCGCATACGCTTCCCGGGGAAAGGTTACCGGTGGGTTCGTTCGGCAGGTGTAATTACGCGCAATGCCGGGGGGGATGGCGTTCATCGTCTCACGGGGGCCCTCAGTGATGTGCACGACCGTCGCATGGCTGAACAGTCCTTACAAGCCGCCAACACGCAGCTCCAGCAGTTCTCTTATGTAGTGGCGCATGACTTAGCTGCTCCTTTACGACACATCGAGAACTTTTCAATTATCATTAAAGAAGAATATGGAAATGTACTAGACGAGGAAGGTATATCATTTATTGACACCATCATCGAATCTTCCCACAGAGCTGATGCAATGATTAAAGATCTTCTAGAATATGCTAAAACCGGTACGAGTTCTATAGAAATGACAGATGTTGATCTTCAAGAAACTATCGCAGAAGTTAAAGCCGAACTAATTGGAGGAGGTGGAGCCCAACACGTCAGCTGGTCGATAGCCGAATTGCCTGTAGTACAAGCGGATCCTCAGCAGATGAGGCTCTTGTTCCAGAATTTGCTCAGCAACGCGGTGAAGTATACCTCAGCAACTGAAGAAGCTGTTGTGAAAGTAACTGCTCGCAAAGAGGAAGTATACCACATCATCAGTGTGCAAGATAATGGTGCAGGCTTCGAGCAGAGTTTTTCACAGAAGATGTTCAAGGCTTTCGAACGTGGCGCAAATACCGCACACATAGATGGTACCGGAATAGGCTTAGCACAAGTTGCTCGTATCGTCGCTCGCCACCAAGGACAAGTGTCTGCCACTGGGAAAATTGGTGAAGGCGCAACCTTCGAAGTTGCCTTACCTATGGGCTAAATGAGTTCTAACATCTCCGTTGGTATCATGAAGCTCGATGTGGCAGGCCGCGATGCCCGCTCGCTGAGTAAGCTGACGCAACAAGCTACCAAGCGCTTTACAGAGGTGATGCAGCGGGAGTCGAGGCTACGCATCCAGTCCATAGAATTCGCAGGTGCTAATCTTTCTCCCGATCGCGATGGGTACAAGGCGCTGGACTTTGTACAGCTGGGAATAGATGAAAAAACCGAGCGGCGCCTGGCTTTCCTGCTCATCGTGACTGAGGTAGAAATTAGTGCTGCTTCACTTTCCTACCTACTCGCGCTGCCCTCCCAGCTTACGAATGTGGCGATTATATCTACGCGGAGACTGGCAGATTTAGGTTCTGATGATGTGCGCGATGAAGCTCTCATATCCGCTCGACTTAGCACACTCATGATCCAGTGCTTTGGCAGATTGCTCAACTTGAGCTACGTGGAGGACGACAGCAACTACATGGCTAAAGTGACTGTCCCGGAAGATTTGGATGCCATGCACACCTTCACCGAAACGCAGTACAAGCAAATGGCGACTGCACTTCCACGCGAAGCGAACGATCGTTTTGCTGATGACGCTAACGCATTTGCCTTTGCCACGCGTCAAGTCTTCAACAACCTGCCGCGCATTGTTCGGGCAGCGATCAGAGCAAATCCAATTCGCATCGCTACCAAGCTCCCCACGATGATCGCTACGGCGCTGTCGGTAATTATTCTGCTCGTATTTGGCGGGGAGACCTGGGATTTTGCTGCATCCGTTTCGGAGTCGCAGCTGGTCATCTTTGTGATTGCGTGTTTTGTGTCAGCCACCTGCGTGTTGTATCGCGCGTTTTCGTTTCGACTCGTCAATGCACGCCACGGCAGCACATCAGAAAGTGCTGTAGTGACAGCCGCTGCGACCTACCTCGCGTTAGTGCTCACGCTGCTGTGTCTGTTTGTGCTGTTCGGCGCAATTATGTATGGAGTTGTTGTTTTTGTATTTCCCGACCCACTCATGAGTACCTGGACGAGTGATCAGGATGGTTCGACCTTTGGTGCCCACATGCGGCTCATCGCTTTTTTGGCTGCGGTGGGGGTACTATCCGGTTCGCTCGGTGGCTCGGCTGATTCACGGTCGGTAGTGCGGAATGTGCTCTTTGCGGTGGATGAAACGTAGTATCACTCGCTACCACACCACCTTCTCCCCGCTCCACCTTCTCCAGTCCTCCAGGTAATAATCCAGCAAGCGCGGTCGGTCGAGCGTATTGACCTCTACCTCCTCGCGCTGCATATCCTGCGGGAATTGCTGGTCGCGCATGAATTGCTCCTGCGAGTAGTAGCGCACTGCAAAATCTGGCGCTCGAGACGCTCCTCCTGGCACTAGCCAAAATCCCCAATCTCCAAAAGAGGGTACGTAGCTGTGGTAGCTGATTAGTTCCGCCGCGGCTGAGTCATCATCCCAAGCCTCGGCAACCGTGGCCCCAATACTCCAAAAAGCCCGGCTGGTGTGATAAGGCCCTGTAGCTTGCGTGGCGAAGGCTCCTCCCTGGCGCAGGTGCTGGCGGCAAAGTCGAAAAAACTCCAGCGAGTAGAGCCTCGCGACAGCATCTGTGGTCGGGTCGGGCAAGTCTGCAATGATGACATCGTATTGCTGCTTCGCCGAGCGTAGAAATACAAATGCATCTTCAGCTACCGTACGCACACGAGGATCGAATAGGGCTCGACCATTGAGCGAGAGGAGCTGGCGCTGAGTGCGGGCAAGTCGAAAAATCGCAGGATCAATATCGACAACGGTGATGCTATCGACACTCTCGTGTTTGAGAATTTCGCGCACCGCAAGGCCCTCACCACCACCGAGCACGAGCACGTGTTTTGGCGAAAGCACACTTAACATTGCTGGGTGCACCAGACTTTCATGATAGCGGTACTCATCGATGCTGCTCCACTGAATGACGCGGTCGATGTAGAGACGCGTATCCGCATTAGCCTGCGTCACCGTAAGGGTTTGATAAGGGC
Source organism: Saprospiraceae bacterium (assembly GCA_965213735.1). Lineage (GTDB taxonomy): Bacteria > Bacteroidota > Bacteroidia > Chitinophagales > Saprospiraceae > CALDTK01. Next base: position 507,740 of record CBDCAB010000006.1, on the reverse strand, counting down.
TGGTTTCGGTGTAAACGATACGATCGCGAAACAAGTCGCCGCGCCAATCCTCCAGCAGTTTTGCCGAAAGGCTAAGCAAACCGAGTAAACACAGCAGACTTAGGCCGGCAAATGCTATGGAGGTGCGCCGCCTTGGGTTTTGACGAAAGTGCCATGCGGCATAACATGCAACGACCACGTTGACGATGCCGAAGACGATACTCGACTGAAATACACCCACAAAAGGCAGCAGAATAAACGGGAAAAGCAAGGTGGCTGCAAGGGCGCCGATATAGTCGAGCGTGAGAACATTGCTCAGCGCCTCCTCACCCCGAAAGTAAGGCTGCAGCAGGCGCGTGAGTAGGGGAATTTCGAGCCCAGTGAGGGTGCCGATGGCGATGACGAAGCCGAGCATTACGAGCTGAAACCAGTCGTAGCCAAAGCGTGCAAACCACCAGTAAAGCACCGGGACACTCAGCGCACCGATGAGCCCAAGGACGACCTCTACCTTCACGAACAGCTGCAGCGCATGGCCCTGTAAGTAGCGCACGAGGAAGCTGCCGAGCCCCATGGCAGCCATGTAGACGCCGATGGTGATGCTAAATTGCTTGATGCTGTCGCCGAGAAAATACGAGCTGGTGGTGCTGATGAGCAGCTCGTAGACGATACTACATAGCCCCACCACAAAAATGGACGCGACGAGTACAGCACGATTGCTACGATTGACATTCACGCGCACAAAGGTGGGTATTAGTCGCTTATATTTACGGCAGATAAATGTACTGAGATGACTAATTGTAGGTGGAACAGGTTGCCCCAGGTGGCGGTAGTGAGTCTCGCACTGTTTTTGGCGAGTTGTGGCTCAAACGTAGAGCGCGTGCCGGTGGTGGCGTATACGGAAGGAGTAGAAACGGAGGTGACGGAGGTAGCCCCCAACGAGTGGCGTATCGCCGATGAGCGCGTGGTGCCCGACAGCAATGCGAGTCGCGTCATTGCGCGCGGCATCGATGGCAGCGTAGACACGTTCAGTCTTGCGGAAGTACAAAATACCGCTACTCCGACTACGACAGACTCGGCTAGCAACAGCAGGTACCGCCGCCGCTCGGGGATTAGCAGCATCTTGCTTTATGGGCTTATTGGCAACCGCATGGGCGCCTATCGCCAGGGCATCACGCCGCGACCGAATGCGTATGTGAGTCAGACGGCTTACAATCGGGTGCAGAATACGACTGGTGCACAACTCAGCCGCACTGGACGACGCACCTCGGTAGCCGCTCCTCGTGGCGGGCGCTCAGGTTATGGCGGCAGCACCGGTGGGCGCTCAGGTCGCAGCTATGGAGGATAATCGTTTTGTCGATGTAGCCCGTATCAAGAAAAAGCACCTCAAGGAGTTGAACCTGCGGTGGTTTGCGGAGCATATCGACGAGGGTTATTTTGTCGATGAGGCGCTGGTAGTGCAACCTGTTGAATTAGATGCCTATGCAGCTTTCGCCAAAACCTGCCATAGTTATTTTGAACAAGCTTGTGAGCGCGTGCTTGCAGGAGAGTTTCGGGAAGAATTCGGGCTTTCGCCAAAACTTTGGGACCTGTGCGTGGCCAGTTGGCAAAACCGCAAGCTCCATCCTCACCTGTTCGGGCGATTTGATGTTGCAGGCATCATTGATGGTCAGCCCGGCAAACTCATCGAGTTTAATGCTGATACCGCAACTGTTCTTGCTGAAGCAGCGCTCGTCCAACATCAGCAGCTTGGCAAGCGGGAGGCTTGGAACGACATCATTCTCCAGCTCAGCACCCAGCTCGCACAGCTTGCCTCGAGCCGACCGGAAGGCGAGCGGGATGTCGTGATCGCAACGCTCGGAGGCGGTGAAGACAATGACAACGCGCTCGTTTGGAAGCTCGCCGCAGATAGGGCGAATCTTCACGCCGAAATTGCTTTTCTACCCTCCATCACTTTCTCAGCCGATGAAGGTGTGTTTCGCCAGCTCAATGAGCACGAGTGGTTCCGCTTTGGAATACTCGTCAAGCTCTTCCCCTGGGACTGGATTGATGCTGAAGAACCCGAGCTGTTAGCTGATTTCACTTCGCTGATCGAGGGCAATTTCGTGTCGGTGGTCAATCCGCCTTACACAGCTCTTATGCAATCCAAAGCGATGCTGGCTGAATTGTACCGGCAGCTACCTCAAGCTGCTGAACTCCTTGCAGCGGGCTTTGGCAAATCACCTAAGCCGCAGCGGCATGTAAGCAAGCCACTTTTCGGTCGGGAGGGGGAAAATGTTCGCGTGGTGGATGCGCAGGGAAATACTGAAGTTGAGGTTAAAGGCGACTATGCTGGTCAACCGCGAATCTGGCAAGCATTTGTAGACTTACCTACAGATAGTGATGGCGACATTTATCAGGCTGGTGTGTACTGGGCGGGCCAACCATGTGGGCTTGCCTATAGGCGCCGCGATGGGTTGATCGTTGATGAAGATGCAGAGTTTGTGGCGGCAGCAAGACCAGCCGGGTAAAGCTGTTAGATTTTTTTGAAAATTTTGCTGTGGCGCTCGAACAGAGTCTAGCGAGTATAACATTATTAAGGTAAATCAAACCTTACCAATCATGACAAACCGCAGTCTCAGCCGCTACAACCGCGGCATGTCCGATCCAATGGACGATTTCTTCAACCAAAGCCTCGAGCGCTTCTTCGGCGTCAATCCTTTTGGCGGAATGATGCGCTCCAACAATCAGGATGGCAACAACCGTGGCCATTCCTTGCCAGCTGTCAATGTTTCAGAGACAGAAGATGGCTTTCGCGTCGATGTAGCCGCACCCGGCATGTCGAAAGACTCCTTTAACATCGACATTGAAAATAAAATTCTCACCATTTCGGCAGAATCAAAGCAGGAAAGTGAGGATAAAGACGAGGAATCCGGCTACCACCGCCGCGAGTTTTCGTACTCCAACTTCCAGCGTCAGTTTACCTTGCCCGACAATATTAAGGATGAGGAAATTAGCGCGAATTATGAAGATGGCGTGCTGAAAATTCAACTTCCTAAAGTTCCTCAAGAAGAAGCGCAATCTAAGAAGCGCTCAATCGAAATCGGCTAACTCAGCGTACGCATAGCCTTGGCTAGAACCCGGATCGTGCGTTGGGATGCGTAGCGAGAGTTCTCAAGCCCAAAGAGTACGGGCGCTCGCGGAAGAAATTTTCCGCAGACATAGTCACTACTACGGTGAGGACAGATTTTTGAGCAAGTGCGCGTAATCAAAGGGCTGAGGGCTCGCAGTAGCAATTCTAATGCACGATCCGGGTAGAATCATCCGCTCGGCGCGTAATGTGTCGAGCGGATTTTTTTACCTCATTTAGGCTTGGCCAGCAGTGGGATGAGGCAGCCCCTGTCTATAGAGGCTATTTCAGACCTAGAGTATTCCCACAGCTTGTGCAGCACGTGAAGGCCATGATGAGGCTGAAGGCGGTCGTCCCCGCAGGTAAACAAGTCGAGGGCTGCATAGCCATGTTCGGGCCAGGTATGTACTGAAAAATGGCTTTCACTGATTACGAGCACGCCGGAGACTCCATGCGGTTCGAACTGGTGGAAATGGCCCGAGAGCACGGTTGCGCCTATCGCGGCTGCTGCCTCCCGCATGCCCTGTTCGACTAAGGCTATGGTGGCGATCGTGGTAGATCTGCAGCCCCATAGTTCCATGGTGTACTGGAGGCCGAGATAGTGTGGCGGATTCATGAGGGTGCGTTGGCTACAGGAGTTAGACCTAGTTCTTGGCCCCGTTCGAGCATGAGCGCCCAGGCTGCTTCGCGCTCGTTGGGAATCTGGCCCTCGAGGATAGCTTCTCGAATAGCAGATTTTATCTGTCCGATGGCAGGACCTGGCGTGAGGTCGAATGCACGCATAATGTCTTTGCCATCAATGGGAGGTTCCCAATTGCGCAGGTGATCGCGCTCCTCAACATCGGTGATGCGTTGGCGCAGCTCGGCGTAGTTTTTCAGGTAGCGTTTCACCTTATCTGGGTTCTTGCTGGTAATGTCGGCTTCGCAGAGCAGCAAGAGGTCATCGATGTCCTCCTTCAGGTCGAACAGCAGTCGTCGAATAGCAGAATCTGTGACGATTTCTTCGGTAAGGGCAATAGGTTTTTGATGGTAGCGCACCATGCGTTGCACGAATCGCATCTTTTCATCGAGTGGCAACTTGAGCCGACGGAATATGCGGGGCACCATCTTAGCGCCCACGAGTTCATGCCCGTGGAAGGTCCAGGCATTGTCTTCAAAGCGTTTGGTGCGTGGCTTGCCGATGTCGTGCAGCAGCGCCGCCCAGGTGAGCCATAGGTCCGTCGAGCGCTCGGCGAGGTTGTCAACGACTTCTAGTGTATGCCAGAAGTTGTCTTTGTGGCCCACGCCGTTTCGCCGTTCGACACCATGCATGGCTTCGAGTTCGGGGAGGATGTGGGGCAGTAATTTGGTTTCAGTGAGCAGGGCTAATCCGATGCTGGGTTTGTCGGAGAGCAGAATTTTATTGAGTTCGGTATGGATGCGTTCTTGAGAGATGATTGCTAGCCTTTCGGCAAAACCCGCCATGGCGTTCTTAGTGCTCGGGTCGAGCTGAAACTTTAGTTGACTGGCGAAGCGGACACCGCGCAGCATGCGAAGCGGATCGTCTGTGAAGGTGTCGCCTGGTGCACGTGGTGTGCGAATCAGTTTAGCTTCTAAATCCGCGAGACCGGTAAAGGGGTCGATTACTTCTCCAAAGTTGTGCTCGGCGAGGCTGATGGCGAGGGCATTGATGGTAAAGTCGCGCCGCAGTTGATCATCTTCGAGTGTGCCTTCTTCCACGCTGGGTTTGCGGCTGTCGGCGGTGTAGCTTTCTTTACGAGCGCCAACGAATTCGATCTCATCCTCCCCCACCCTCACCATCGCTGTACCGAAGCGGCTATAGACGGTGGCGTGGCTGGCATTGGGCAAGCTGCGGCTCACCTCTTCTGCGAGTGCGATACCGCTGCCCACGCAGACGATGTCGATGTCTTTGGAGTAGCGGCCTAGCAGTTTATCGCGCACAAAACCTCCTACCGCATAAGCTCGCACGCCGATGGTGCTGGCGCAGGCCCCGATAGCTTTGAGTAGGTCTTCTTCGTGCTGAGATAAGGTGAGCTGCATGAAAGGGGTGAAGGTAGAGGATGATTGGAAGTAGCCAATCATTTAACTGTGTGAATGAGCGCCTGGGTGTAGCTCGATGGGTTAGCGTGAAAGCAACCTACTCTCGGAAAGCGTACGGTTTGGCTCGCTCTGCGAGTGGCACGCACGCTTACTGCTGCTTAAACGCTGAGCTAATACTATAGTGGCGTACCGACAGAGTCGGCCAAACCCGCCAGCGAATACCCCCGCGCAGCGTGCCGTTAGGCTCGCTCTGCGAGTGGCACGTGGGATTGCTGCTGCTTGGAGGGCTGTGCTAATACGATAGTGGCGCACCGACAGAGTCGGCCAAACGCGCCGAGTGCGTGCCGTTTGGCTCGCTCTGCGAGTGGCACGTAAGAGTGCTGCTGCTTGGGGGGCTGTGCTGATACTATGGTGGAGCAGTGGCGGAGAGAGGAACCAACGTAGTCGTGCTACTTGGCACGATCTGTTGGCGTGGTGAGTCGCGACGAACACCGCTCAGTAATGGTAGCGACAAGCAACTATAAGCAACTCATTTTCAAAGTGTGAGTAGACCAACCGATGCTCCCTGTCGATACGGCGCGACCAGAACCCTTGCAATTCATGATTTAACGGCTCCGGGCTCCCAATTCCTTCAAACGGCGTACGCAATGCTGATTTTACCAGCGCATTGATGCGCTTGACCTGCTTGCGGTCCACGCCCTGCCAGTACACGTGGTCCTCCCATGCACGCACCGACCACGCTAGCTTCATGCTTCCTCTAGGTCATCATACCGCTTGGCTCCCGAACGAGTGGACGATACCGACTCCAGCAAAATCTCCCGGTTGCGGCCCGACAGCAGGTAATTTGTCTCGACTAGACTGTTGTACTCGTCCAGGGAGATCAGCACCACGTCCTGTTGGTCCTTACGCTTGATGATTACCTCCTGCGCAACATCGACCACTGCATTCAGCCATTGCTTGAGGTTGAGCCGCAGCTCTGTGTAGTTCACCACCTTCATCGTGCAAAGTTATTCCTTACGTACATGGGTAACAACGTACAGCATAGGCTTTTGCTTTTGCAACGGCTGGTACGGACCCACCTGCCGCTCCAGGGGGTCTCAGCCACTGCTTTGGATGGTAAATGATTTAGTTTTTCACGCGGATTGTTGTCAAGTGGTTATTTGTACGCTTCCTTCAAACGTGCCATTTGGCTCGCTCTGCGAGTGGCACGCGGGATTGCTGCTGCTTGGCGGGCTGCGCAAATACGATAGTGGCGCACCGACAGAGTCGGCCAAGCGCGCCAGCGTATGCGCACGCACAGCGTGCCGTTGGGCTCGCTCTGCGAGTGGCACGTGGGAGTGCTGCTGCTCGGCGGGCTGTGCGAGTAGTGTGGTGGCGAACCGTCAGAGTCGGCCAAACCCGCCACCATATACCCTTGCACAGCGTGCCGTTTGGCTCGCTCTGCGAGTGGTGCGAAGGATTGCTGCTGCTTGGCGGGCGATGTAAGTAGTGTGGTGGCGCACCGACAGAGTCGGCCACACCCGCCAGCGCATACCCCCGTGCAAACGTGCCGTTTGGCTCGCTCTGCGAGTGGTGCGAAGGATTGCTGCTGGTTGGAAGGCTGTGCTAATACCAGAGTGGCGCACCGACAGAGTCGGCCAAACCCGCCACCGCATCCTCCCGCACAGCGTGCCGTTTGGCTCGCTCTGCGAGTGGCACGCACGATTGCTGCTGCTTGGAAGGCTGTGCAAACATTAGAGGGGCGCACCGACAGAGTCGGTCAAACGCGCCACCGAATACCCTTGCACAGCGTGCCGTCTGGCTCACTCTGCGAGTGGCACGCGGGAGTGCTGCGCAGAGAGCGTGGCAGCAGATTTTTCGCTCAGTGGGCGAGCGGAGCCAGGCATTACCTCTACATGCTGAAACTTCATGAGTGGTAGCCAGCCTCGACGCATTAGATCGCCGGCCACTTTTTCGATTGACATATAGCCGATGCCGGTCACACAACCTGTGAGATTCGCTGCACAACAGCTGACACGACCGTTGAGAAAGTTGCTGACTGTTTCTGAGGCACGGGCAAGTAGATCGTACGCCTGATGCGGACTCACCCGCTCTGCCAACAACGGTGCAAGCTCCATGTACAATGCGGTTTGGGTGCCTGCATCGTAGCAACCTTCCAACTCCGGTAGATTGAAAGTGCATACTAACTTGGCGTAGGCAGATTCATCGCTTACCATTGCTGCACCTAGCGCCAGGTAGTGGCCATTCGCCGCAGCTGGTGATGAAGCATGTACTGCACTCTCTAACTCGTCTTCTAACAGTTGCTCCGTGAGGCCAGACATCGTTCGTCGCAGTGAGTAGGTGGTATAGTAAAAGACTGGTACCTCCACCCCGTGATCGGAATAGACATCTTGTAACAGAGTTGCCGAAGCTTCGAGTTGACTGTTCTCAGAGGCTGATGGTGCAAATCTTAGGTAATTCTGCAGTGCTACCCGCTGAGCTGAAACCTCAGAGGTCAAACCCACAATCACACATAGTGAGAGCAAGAGTGTGATGCGCTTGAAGAAACAACTCAACTTGCTATGGTGCGATGTAAAAGAGACGAGCATCAGCTGTGAAAGTAAAGACATTTCGGAAAGTGATATTTCGAAGAGCGACGGGTCACCTCACCACCAAGCGTCCAGAGAAAGTCGGTGATGTGTTGCGGTCTATTGGCTCCGCCCGCACTGCGACAGCGTAGACGCCGGCTGGGAGGGAAGCCTTGACGAGCCAACTGTAGCTGATGCAGGTTTAGATCGCACCACGCCGAAGACACGACGGGTGGAATTCCACGGCAGGAGCCTACGCAAACCAATACCGAACCCAACTTCGTTCTAACTCCTCAGCGAGAGCTTTCCACAGGGGGTCAGCTTTCAGGTAAAGGGGAGTCAATGGTTCCGGAATACACACTCAAGCACCTGTGCAATCTCGGATTGTATCTTCTTTTGACTCCAAGCGTCAGGAAAGAAGTTGATGGGTTGGGGGTATGGCCTCCTAATTATCAAAAACCTCTACATCAGTGCCACGAATAGAAAATCTAGTTAAAAGATCTAGGGCCTTTTGAGACACTACTAATTTACCATTAAACAAAAACATATCGTCTGCTTTACCACCAGAGATTTCCAATCTAAAAAGCACAGGTGCACCTTCGAGGTTAACTAATTGTATAAAGGTTTCAGAAGGCAAGACTTCCAAACGTTCTTGAACTTCGAAACCAGTTAACTCAGAAGCCTCAAGTGCAGAGGCGAGTCTAGTAGTAACAAAGAAAATTGGTGATAGCTTGAATATATCGCCTCCGAGACTACCCTCCCACAGCAAAACAGCTTTTACAACCGTTAAAGACCCAGAAGAGCGATCGAAAACAGCGCCTGGAGCAAAGGATGCAGGGACATCCGGTCGCAGAAGAAAATAACCCATGCTTATCGAATTGGTGGATCAAAAAGGTGACCAACTAGATTATCAATTTGTTTAGCCTTATCAAGTAGTTGCTGTTTTGTTGGTATCGCACCTGATAAATCATATCGATCGTAAAAATCGTCCCACTCGCGACGTATTGTTCGCAAATGTACTTGCGAATTAATGTCTTTTGGTATACCACGCAAATTAGCCATTGACTGCATTTCATTTGCAGTTAGTACACCAGGATAACGATTTAATACTTGTTGTTCCACAGCGTGGTGCTTTTCAGCGGATGACATGTTCTGCCATTCAATCTCTTCTATGAAAGAATTGATCAGCGAATGTTCCCGATTCCCATTTTTACTTCTTTCTCTAAAGAGAGATGCTTTTACGTTTCTGAAAAAGTCCAGTTCATCCATAGCTTATAGCTCTTTTAAAGTAACGTCCAATACAGAAAGATTTAAAGGCTTTGGCGTAGCTGGAGCAACAACCTTAAATTGCCTACCAGATGCAAATAAGACCTCCTTATCTAAAGGAAGTAACGAGGCATCTTTGACCAACTTACCCCTTTTACTTTCTATAATCAACACCACTGACCCAGATTTTTGAAACATGTATTACTCAGCAATTGCAGCCGATGTATTCGAGGAAACAACCAAATGCGATGCGGCGAGTCGACAGAGATGCGAGATAGCCAATTTTCGGGATTTCAGGGCCACCCACATTTTGGGCACCCAAAAACCACATGCCATAATTGCAGCATTTTGACTAGTTGGCTCATCGCAGTTTAACGCAAAGCGCCTACTCCTGATCATCTTCACGAACCCGCCAAAAATCCTCTCCCCAATTTTGATACAACAATTCGTAGGAACTTATGCCATACCCAATACCCTCCTCTAGTTCAACTAGAGCAAACCCATTAATAAAAGAATATATATCTGGCGATGTTTCTGTAATTGCCAAACCGTCTGGAAATAACAAATCGGGACTATAGATATAAATATGATCTTTGTTTGTATTATCAATGCCAACAAGGAAAAATGAATGGCCGGAAGCATCCTCTGCAATCAGCAAGTATCCTTGGCTGTAAAGGTCTTGCAGATCTTTTAATCTGTCTGTTATCTCTTTAGATTCTTCTATACTAAATAAAGCACCTAAAGTAATATATTCTTGGTTATCTAGATATACCATTCTAGCAACTGTAACCTTTTCATTATATACTGGATGCATTACTTGCTCTCCAATCATAGCCTTCCCTCTACCTATATCGTAGTTTCTAATAAATGATCTGTAGGCTGATGGCAGATCTGTATGCGCTTCTTGGTAGTTTCTACGCACTTCAAAAATGTTTAAACCTCGTCGTATAATTTTCATTACTGATAACCCTATAGAGATGGTGAATCAAAAAATCCAACTAAATCAGAGAGCTCTGGATTGCGCAAAATTGATGCGCCGCCGGTATGAGGTAACCCTTTCGGAAAACTCCGATTATGCGTTACAACAGGAACTGGCATCATTGTCTTAGCATCTTGATGGTGATGCCATACACAATCAAACCAGCTGCCATTATGTTGTTTGATCCTACAGCGCCCGTTACTAAGGCCTTCGCACCGAATATTTCCAGCGGTATTATACGTCCGATCTGCCAAAGTCTAGTTGAGTTAACTGGTGAATAAAGTCATAGTGAAGTATTGACAAGTCATTGTAAATGGGAAGGACCTCCTCCTTGTTTCTTACACAGGGAAATTTAGCAGGCAAGAACTCACGTATCAACGAACTTTGAGATTCTGCAATTTGATTGAATCCCCCCATATATCTATAGCTTTCTTCTGGAATCTGGAAGATATACCAAGGGTCGACAAACCCATCAACGTACGGAATACATAGCCGAACTTTAGCATTCACTATAGATAAATCTAGATAATAAATCTTTGATTTTGAATCAAACATAGCGCCTTTAAAAAGCTCTAGGACAGCAGAGTTGACATCAGCCTTTCTTAGCCGAAGAGCATCATCAACCCCAGAGTATTTGGCGCACAGCTCCAGATACCTTGCACCAAATACGCAACACTCGGCAGCTTGTAAAATTTGAGCGTCTCTATTCATTCCAAAAGAAATATTACATCCTTTATACCGTACTCGTTTTGAGCGATCAAAAGATAGTCCTGTAGCTTACTTGCTGTAGCATTCGATGCTGGAATCTCCAAGAATTAGTCCTCAGATAAGGGCGGTTTGCCTGGTAATTTCGACGAATTCACTGGTGTGCCTCGCTTGTACTGAGTTCTCGGTGCCTAGCCTGTTTTTCAACCTGTAGATTTGTGTATGTTGTCAAGGTCAGTTGGTAAGCTTCCATTCTCCAGACAAGTCGTAAATATAGTTGGGTGGAGTGAATTCCTAACCATCCACCCGTGGTGTGGCAGATTCTGGAAAGCCTGGAGGAGTTTACGACAGGATTTTTGAAGAGCGTCTTCCCAATCTCCTCCTCCACCTCTACAGCTTTTGGCTTAGCATATGCGTTTGGCTTAGCTCGCCTATCTTATCAAGAGGCCGGTCCAAATAATTGCCTCGTATCTCGCTGAGATTCTACGGGGAGTGACGCCAAGTCTTTTGCTTCGACGCCCCCGCACGGCGTGCCGTTTGGCTCGCTCTGCGAGTGGCACGCACAATTGCTGCTGCTTAGGGTGCGATGCTAATACTATAGCGGTGCACCGACAGAGTCGGCCAAACCCGCCAGCGCATACCCCCGCACAGCGTGCCGTTTGGCTCGCTCTGCGAGTAGCACGCGGGAATGCTGCTGCTTGAAGGCTGTGCTAGTACTATAGTGGCGCACCGACAGAGTCGGCCAAACCCGCCACCGAATACCCCCGTGAAAGCGTGCCGTTTGGCTCGCTCTGCGAGTGGTGCGAAGGATTGCTGCTGCTTGGAAGGCTGTGCAAACATTAGAGGGGCGCAGCGACAGAGTCGGCCAAACGCGCCACCGAATACCCTTGCACAGCGTGCCGTCTGGCTCGCTCTGCGAGTGGCATGCGGGAGTGCTGCGCAGAGAGCGTGGCAGCAGATTTTTCGCTCAGTGGGCGAGCGGAGCCAGGCATTACCTCTACATGCTGAAACTTCATGAGTGGTAGCCAGCCTCGACGCATTAGATCGCTAGCAACTTTTTCGGGCGACATGTAGCCTATGCCGCTCACACATCCTGTCAAATTCGCTGCACAACAGCTGACACGACCGTTGAGAAAGTTGCTGACCGTTTCTGAGGCACGGGCAAGTAGATCGTAGGCCTGATGCGGACTCACCCGCTCTGCCAACAACGGTGCAAGCTCCATGTACAATGCTGTTTGGGTGCCAGCATCGTAGCAACCTTCCAACTCCGGTAGATTGAAAGTGCATACTAACTTGGCGTAGGCAGATTCATCGCTTACCATTGCTGCACCTAGCGCCAGGTAGTGGCCATTCGCCGCAGCTGGTGATGAAGCATGTACTGCACTCTCTAACTCGTCTTCTAACAGTTGCTCCGTGAGGCCAGACATCGTTCGTCGCAGTGAGTAGGTGGTATAGTCAAAGACTGGTACTTCCACCCCGTGATCGGAATAGACATCTTGTAGCAGTGTCGCCGAAGCTTCGAGTCGACTGTTCTCAGAGGCTGATGGTGCAAAACCTAGGTAATTCTGCAGTGCTACCCGCTGAGCTGAAACCTCAGAGGTCGAACCCACAATCACACATAGTGAGAGCAAGAGTGTGATGCCCTTGAAGAAACAACTCAACTTGCTATGGTGCGATGTAAAAGAGACGAGCATCGGCTGTGAAATTAAAGATATTTCTTAAAGTGAATTTTCGAAGAGCGACGAGTCACCTCACCACCAAGCGTCCAGAGAAAGTCGGTGATGTGTTGCCATCTATTGGCTCCGCCCGCACTGCGACAGCGTAGACGCCGGCTGGGATGGATATCTTGACGAGCCGACTGTAGCTGATGCAATTCAAGATCGCACCAAGCCGAAGACACACCGAGTGGAAACGAAAAGCAGCAGCCTACGCAAACCAATACCGTACCCAACTTCGTTCTAACTCCTCAGCGAGAGCTTTCCACAGGGGGTCAGCTTTCAGGTAAAGGGGAGTCAATGGTTCCGGAATACACACTAAACGTAACGCCCTGAGGAATATGATCGCTCTCACATCATCAGCCTACTTAGCGGAAACCTGTAGATCATTACGCTCTGGTCTATCGCGGCTACCTCAATGACTTTCTATTATACCTTGAACTCAGCTGTTTACATCATATGTTTGATGCACGCTACTTTAAAGTCAGCATACATGCTAAAAAGCTCATCTAAGATTGATTGTAATTCTTCGTAGTCGTTGTATCTGGGATAAGGTATCATGGACAAGTCTGTATTACCTTCGTAAGCTTTGATTCTGCGGGTTACAGAAGCAAGCGCACCGCCAACCTGTTCGTCGCTAAATTTCCCCCAAATAATTGGCTCTACTATTCCATTCTCCAGACCTAAGTTAAACTTAAACGACATACCTTCACCAAACTCATGCAATCCATAGAATGTTTCCTTACGGAAAAACTTAAAACCATCAGCTCTTTCTTGAAGAAGCTTCAATACCTTAAGCCTATCAAGGTCCTCTAGCTTTTCGGGGTGCTGATGCCACAAAGACAGTGTTTCATAGCGCTTTAGCATCTGTACTTCCGAAAAAATTGTTGCTGCTTTGTCTGTAAGCATAGATTATCCAGGTCTGTAGCGAATTTCTGTGTTGTAGTGCTGTGCAAGCGATTCAAACTGAGATCGCTATGAGGAATTCAAATTTGCATCTGGCACTTCTAGCACCTTTCTACCTTGAAGTTGCTGGCGGTCGAGATCTGGGTATTTATTCGACCTAATAGTAGTGCCAGGAGCATACTTTGTATCAATTTCCTTCAGATATTTTTCAATTGTTGACGGTTGAATATCATCGAAACTTGTAGCCTTTCTAGAGACAATTTCGCCAAGAACATCGTCGTAAGAGTCTAAACGCTTACCTTTCGAAAGATGCATCTCGTGAAACGGATACCATGAGTTATCCCTAGCCTTTCGACTAAAATGATTCCCCCTTTTAAAAAGCAACTTTATCTCTTCCCAGCGCTGCTTCTGAAGTGTCTGTATTGCATCTTGTATCGCATCCAACCCGTCTAAGCCTTCACTGACAGCGTTTGAATATCCCTTAAGCGCATCAAAATTCTTGCGCATATAGGTATATCCTACTTCATAGAACTTTTCATATGCTCTGGCTAACCTGGTGCTCCCATCTTTTATAAGTATGGGTAGAACCTCGGTAAAAAGTTTTTTCGAGAGAATTCTTATACCATTGGCCCTAGCTAAGGCTTGCGCAGCTCCGTATCGAAGTACCTCCTCTGCCAGTGCACCAGCAGCATACTTTCTACCGGTATTTAATCCCTGACTAAAAACTTGCCCAACACTAACGTTTCTGCCATAGTGACTATAGGCATCATATGCTCCTCGGGCAACTCCAATTAATCCTTGGGTGCAAAAATTTAAAAGGAATTGTTGCTTCCCTGAAGGTGATGAGCCGCCTAGCCATTTAGGTAGATTGGAGCGTATGGTCTCTACAGCGGCATTAGCTGCTGACTCCATAAAGTCTCCCATGGAATAAGCATCACAGAACTTATTCCATGCATGGGTAAAAGGGTTTGTTATACTAGATTCTGTGCCAACATATTCAACGATATACCGGATAACTCCATCAGTAACAACTTCAATAGCTAGATTAATAAAAAATTCAAGCAGTAGTTGCTGCGGTGTAAAGCCCACGGCCCGCTGCGCAGGGACGCCACTATCGTCAACTTGGCCTAGTTGTGAAAGTGGATGCTCCCGATCAAAGCTTGCCCGCATAAATAGGAGCGGGGTGGCTACCTCATCGTAACGGACCACTACCCACTCCGCATGAATGGGGCCATCGCCTTCACCTACTGCCGCGCCAACATATCCGACATATTCTGCGCCTGTGTTAGCCAGGTCGAAATAGCGCAATTCTCCTGTGCTTTGCGCTGCACTGAGTTGTTGAGCTATGTCAGCCCCAAAATCAAATGTCCCGTTCGATGCTGTTACATTTACCTGCACATCTGTAGTCAGGGCAGAGAGCGTGGCAGCAGATTTTTCGCTCAGTGGGCGAGCGGAGCCAGGCATTACCTCTACATGCTGAAACTTCATGAGTGGTAGCCAGCCTCGACGCATTAGATCGCTAGCAACTTTTTCGGGCGACATGTAGCCTATGCCGCTCACACATCCTGTCAAATTCGCTGCACAACAGCTGACACGACCGTTGAGAAAGTTGCTGACCGTTTCTGAGGCACGGGCAAGTAGATCGTAGGCCTGATGCGGACTCACCCGCTCCGCCAACAACGGTGCAAGCTCCATGTACAATGCTGTTTGGGTGCCAGCATCGTAGCAACCTTCCAACTCCGGTAGATTGAAAGTGCATACTAACTTGGCATAGGCAGATTCATCGCTTACCATTGCTGCACCTAGCGCCAGGTAGTGGCCATTCGCCGCAGCTGGTGATGAAGCACCTACTGCACTCTCTAGCTCGTCTTCTAACAGTTGCTCCGTGAGGCCGGACATCGTTCGTCGCAGCGAGTAGGTGGTATAGTCAAAGACTGGTACCTCCACCCCGTGATCAGAATAGACATCTTGTAGCAGAGTCGCCGAAGCTTCGAGTTGACTGTTCTCAGAGGCTGATGGTGCAAATCCAAGGTAATTCTGCAGTACTACCCGCTGAGCTGAAACCTCAGAGGTCAAACCCACAATCACACATAGTGAAAGCAAGAGTGTGATGCGCTTGAAGAAACAACTCAACTTGCTATGGTGCGATGTAAAAGAGACGAGCATCGGCTGTGAAATTAAAGATATTTCTTAAAGTGAATTTTCGAAGAGCGACGAGTCACCTCACCACCAAGCGTCCAGAGAAAGTCGGTGATGTGTTGCCATCTATTGGCTCCGCCCGCACTGCGACAGCGTAGACGCCGGCTGGGATAAATATCTTGACGAGCCGACTGTAGCTGATGCAATTCAAGATCGCACCAAGCCGAAGACACACCGAGTGGAAACGAAAAGCAGCAGCCTACGCAAACCAATACCGAACCCAACTTCGTTCTAACTCCTCAGCGAGAGCTTTCCACAGGGGGTCAGCTTTCAGGTAAAGGGGAGTCAATGGTTCCGGAATACAAAAGCTCTCACAGGGCGACCTCGCTAAGCGCATCAGCGTGTCACAAACCATTATTGGCAACTACGAAGGCGGCGACAACACTTCATCCATTGAGACTGTAATCAAGCTCGCTGACTTGTTCGGAGTCTCCACCGACTACCTCATCAGGCAAGCTGACGCGCTTAGACTCGACCATGCAACCATTTAACCTGGCCTCCGCCATCGCGGACCTAGATTTTGAGACCCAGACTCACCTCTTCTTTGTCATCGATAACGTCGTCCAAAATCATCGAGCTAAAAACGTCTATGCCTCAGGCTGCGCGATTACCTCAGCCCCCTCTAGTGATAACTTCTGTAAGTACTCTAATGCCTTTGATGATACAATCAGCACCCCATTATCCGTTAGGAAGTCATCGGAGCTAGAACCATAAATTATGAGTCTCATAACCTTTGGAATAATTGGATTATTATCTAGTTCCAGCAGGTTTTCTGATGGCTTGACGTCAATCTCCTCTCCTATCAAGAAACCTGTCAAATTCGTTGAGTCTAATAATCGAACAAGCCTTTCGGTCGCAAAAAATATTGGAGATATTTCAAACAAATCACTACCTAAGGAGCCTTCCCAAAGTAAAGAAGCACTTTTGACCTTCAAAGGGGCTCCAGATCTATCAAAAACAGTATCACTACTGTATGAGGCTGGGACTTCAGGATAAATTTTGAAGTACTCCTTCGTTTTCATCTTAAAGGTGGATTAAATAGATGACCCAACAGATCATCAATTGCTTTCGCTTTATCTAGCAGCTGCTGCTTCGTCGGCACGGTACCTGCTTGATCAAACTGACGATAAAATGCATTCCATTCACGTCGAATGTTACTCAAATGAATTTGAGAATTTAATGCTTTTGGTATTCCCCGAAGATTAGCCATTGACTGCATTTCATTTGCAGTTAGTACACCAGGATAACGATTTAATGCCTCTTGTTCCACAGCATGATGCTTTTCAGCGGATGACAGGTTCTGCCATTCGACTTCTTCTATGACTGAATTATCCAGCGAATATTCCTGATTCCAGTTGTTACTCTTCTCCTTAAAGAGAGACACTTTTAAATCTCTGAAAAAGTCTTGTTCGTCCATCGCTTACAGCTCGTTTAATGTCACTTCTAACACAGAAGGATTTAAAGGCTTTGTCGTAGCTGGAGCAACAACCTTGAATTGCCTACCAGATGCAAATAAGACCTCCTTATCTAAAGGAAGTAACGAGGCATCTTTGACCAACTTACCACTTTTACTTTCCATAATCAACACCACTGACCTGCATGCTAGGCTTCCGGTCTTGGTGGAAGGGGCACGACAACATGCCGTTGCGGTCGGGCACTAGATCATAGCACGGTAACACCGATGACAGAGGTAGGCGGGACTTGAGCTGGGGTAGGTCCATGTAAAAAAACTTTGCTAAGCGATTTCGACGACAAACATAGCGTTTTCGCAGAACTTACCCAGCGTTTTCAGTTTGACGCTTTACCATTTACAGTTAAAGCACTGTGTAATACGTATCTTGAGACAGCGACAACTCATACTACTCGACCCATCTAAGCGTAGACACCATGCAGGACTTCGGCCAAAACCTAAAGCGACTCCCTACCAGCAAAGGCTTCTCTCAGGAAGCTTTCGCAGCAGCGATTGGCATTCATGCCACCAACCTCTCGAAGTACGAGCGCGGCATCTCGGTGCCTTTACTTGAGATTGATGAGCCCATGGCTGTGGCCCTTAAGATTACCATGGACGAACTCGTCTACGGTTCTGGCGAGCAGCGCGCCCGCAACCAGATCGCTGACCAAGACTTGCTGCGACTATTCAGCCAATCCCAGGCTCTCGACAAGCACCACCGCCAAACAATCTCTGAAGTACTTGATGCTTTTATTCTCAAGGCTAACCTCGCTAAACAGCTAGCTCAGGCCGCCTCCGTCTCGGATCTCAAACTATCAATAAAAGAAGTAAGTGAGGCAGCTATGCGAGTTAAACCTTCCGGTGGCGCTGTGTCCATCCTACAGTGATGCACTGTGCCATAGTCACCTTCCCTCAACGACACTACATAATCCCAACCACCAGAGTCCGACCCGAACGATACATACTCACCTGCGAAAAAGTCTTCGAAAAGATTGTGGAATGAATCCTGAAAAAACCATATATCATCATCCATTCCATTAACACGGAACGGTAGAAAAGAAATATCATATGGATCGCCGGCTGGCGGATAGTACATGTTTTCCTCTACGTAAATAGGGTTTTGGGTAACGAATAAGCTAATTAAATCTTCAGGCAATGAAATGCCACTAATAGAGCAAAACTGCAATACAGCTTCACGACTTGGTAGCTTACTCGCTTTTCCTAAAGGTGTCAATTGCTTCATCAGGAACCATACGTTTGCCCACTAAACACTTCCCACTGCTTCACTGAACCAGTGTGAGGCGCAGTGCTTTGATGGATGGCCTTTTTGACGAGTTGGAATGTCGCCTCTCCGGTAGCGGGGTCGAAATTATCTAAGTGGTGCCAGCTGTAGCCAGTTGGTGCCGTCGTGGTTGGGAAGCCAGCAGCCTGATTGGCGGCTTCAAAGTCTCCTCCTACGCCTCTGCGTTTGCCAGTCAAGCGGACTTTAACAATATTCTTCTGGCTACCAGTTATAGGATAAAGCCAATTGGAGTTACCCGAGAAATCTGGAGCAATCTTGCCTGGGCCGAGGGGCGGCATACCGGGTCTCGTATGCTTGTTATAAGCATTTTGATACTTAGTAGATACAAACTTTCCTGAAGAAGTCTTCTCTAATGCGACTACCGATCTAACTCCTCCGTTGTTAGTTGTAGTAATTGTCAAACGTCCACCAACAGTCTCGGCAATGTCCTCGATCGGCTTATCTAAGCCTCTGACTAAATCATCTATCGCCGATTGCGGCACATCATCGCCGTGCCGTGAGATGAATGACAGCACATCGGGGCGTTTCCTTAAAGCGGCTGCGACTGATCCCGGAACATTAGCCAATTTCTCCCACGCCCTGACGCCCACCTCCTTATTACGCTCCATCCACGAACGCAGCGCCTTACTTGAGGCTAGATCATCTGTAAGTTTCTGGAGATGCGCAGGGTGGAGGCGTTTAGCACCTAGTATGACGTTGTCAACGAGGTGTTTCGCGAACGCCCGCGGCAGCCTTAGAGGATTAGCCACCAAGGCTGCCCTGGCAGCCCGCAGCGTCTTAGCAAAGGAGCTGACTTCTCCCACACCAACAAAAAGAGTAGCAGTGAACCCTACTATCCTCCCATGCTGATAGCGAGCTGAATTATCGAATGAGGAGGCACTGTCTATCTGGGCTAGAACAAGATCCTTTATGGAATTATATGCACTTTCCCACGAGGAGCCTTGAAACATAAACTCCATCACCGCTTTCACGTCTTGCTGCTGGTTGTACCACTCTTCGCAGCGATTATTCATCAGGCTTACCGGAATACTCGGCACTGTACCTGAAAATAAAGCAACTATTGCTTCTGAAGCAAAAGCGTGAGATGTGGATTTGTAGTAGACAAACAAGTCACCTTTGTGAGCATCATTTAAATCAATTCTACAGAATTTTTCTGCGTCACAAAGCAGTTCATCAGCAACCCATGCAATATCCTCTGTATTAGCACGTAAAAACGCTTCATCACATGAAATATAATATAAGGTATAGGCGAAAGTCAAGCTTCTTAAATAGGCCATTGCTGAGGGAGCAGCAACAACTAAATCTACGAGCCCTTTAATTTCTCCGTAAATTCCATCAGCTATACCGCTCGTAAAAGCACGATCACCAATATGGTACGGGATGTACATTGAGTTCTCTCGCCACCAACAATCTGGTATTATCCTCCCCGGCAACTGCTTAAATCCATCTTCGCCATCAAAACATTCTTGAGGTATAAGACTAATGTAGCTGTTGATTTCCTCAATGGCAGCAATAAACTCTGGATCAAGGAGCATGCGCTCTAGTAAAGTTCGATATACCCAAGGCGGTATGGGGAACGCACATTGCGAAGAGCTTCTCGCACCAGTAGTTCCAGCTGTCCCGTCACTCAGATTTCCTCCACCAGCACCTGCTCTACGCGCACCGCAACACAAATTGCGCGTAACTACATCGGTAACTTCAATAAGGTCAGCCGTTACCTGACTCACATCAGGAATACCAGAGCCAGGAATAATTCTGTTATGTGGAGCTCCAGCAAAATCAAAATCAGACCACTCTGCGCAAAACGGTACATCAACGTCTAACCGGGTCCTAATCGACATCGTACTCCCGCCGCGAGGAGCGTACTCCAACATTAGCAGGATATAATTTTCAAATTGCTCCGCGTACCCGAGCGCTGAAGCCTCAAAAGCAGAGGTTTCTATCGCTGCGACAGAAACCGGTGCATAGCCCGAAGCATACACGATTGTGGCATCTGAAATGGCGCCATCAGTAGATAGAGCTAAATCTTCACGAATCTGCTCGGCCAACGGCTCTAAACCATTTAGCAGCGCCTGCTCCGTCGGATAGCCCGCTGCCCTACTATATATCTCTAGCGCTCCCTGCTGCGCCCAAGCAGCCGTAGGCGTTGCCATCAGGAATAAAATCCAAAGCAAACTGCTTAGTAGGATAATCGTCTTACCTCTCAAAGGGCGGGGCTGAATACAGAACATCGAAAAGCTATGCTAAGATAGTTAAGTAGAATGTGAGCAACAAAAAATTCTGCATCTCACATGCCATGTCAAGTGAAGGTCCACGCCAAGATGGTGCCCAAAGGTAAACCTCTCCGTGCTTCCTCCGTGCAAACTCTCCGCGTCCCTCCGTGTGAGAGGCGTCATATACACCTCAGGCTTTGCGTATCTGAACGGTCGCTTCTTCTGAACTGCATCAGGATCTACGTATGACGAGGATTTATCTAGCGATGTACTTTGCGGGGAAGCAACGGTTCTCAACCATTATCCGAACTCCCTCAACCCCTGGAAATTTATTATACGATCTGGTCAGGTGTATTTTGATGCGTAAGTTCTACCCACTTATCCCCCCCTCACCCCACATCCACCAACTCCCCACTATACCGCTCCTCCACTTCATCCAATATCTCATAAAGCGTTGCCGGATCATACTCCGTCACTAAGCGCGAGCGGTAAGCCTTCACGCCATGCAGCCCGCGGAAGTAATTGCTGTAATGCCTGCGCATCTCTACCACACCTACATGCTCGCCTTTCCACTCGACACTACGCATGAGGTGCTCACGCGCAGCAGCGACGCGCTCGTGAATCGTTGGTGCAGCTAAATGCTCTCCCGTAGCAAAATAATGCTTGATCTCGCGGAAGATCCACGGATAACCAATCGCCGCACGACCAATCATGATCCCCTGCACGCCATAGGTATCCCGATAACGAGCGGCTTTTTCCGGAGAATCAATATCGCCATTACCAAAGATTGGAATATCAATACTCGGATCTTGCGCAATCTCGCCGATCAAGCGCCAATCAGCCTCGCCCTTGTACATCTGCTTGCGGGTGCGACCGTGTATGCTCAACGCTTGAATACCAACCCCCTGCAGCCGCTTGGCCACCTCCTTAATTTTGATGGTAGTATCGTCCCAACCCAGACGCGTCTTCACCGTCACCGGCAGTTGCGTATGCTTCACAATGGCTTCGGTAAGGGCCACCATACGGTCGATGTCCTGGAGAATGCCTGCACCCGCCATTTTGCAGACCACCTTTTTTACCGGGCAACCGAAATTGATATCCAGAATCTCCGGGCCAGCTTCCTCCACTATCTCTGCTGCCCGCTCCATGGAGTCGATTTCAGCGCCGAAGATTTGCACGCCGATTGGCCGCTCCTCCGGATAAATGTCGAGCTTTTGCACGCTTTTAGCCGCGTCGCGAATCAAACCTTCCACGCTGATGAACTCCGTGTACATCACATCGCAACCCTGCTGTTTGCACAAGGCACGAAATGGAGGATCACTCACATCCTCCATCGGAGCGAGCAGCAGCGGAAAGTCTCCAAGTTCGTGTTGACCGATTTGAACCACAGCGCAAAGATTGCTTATTCTGTAATGACACGCTGTGACTCTACCCAAACGCTCACATTTGTCTGACTAGGTCGGCGCTGCTATTACCTTTCGCCCTGCCTAACGAAGCGCCCCATGATTGCCATTGTTGTAGCGATTTTTGTACTCGGATACATTGCCATTGTTTTTGAGCATCCGCTCAAGCTCGACAAGACGGTCCCTGCTCTTATCATGGGTGCACTCGTGTGGGCCATGATCGCTCTCGGCGGCTTGGAGGTGGTGGGTGCCGATCATGCTAGCGCCGAAGCAGTATCTACCGCCATTAGCGCCGGCGAAGTCAACATCGACACAGATCCAGGCACCACCGTCAGCGCCCACCCCGAAGAGCACGATACCGACCACGGTGAGATCAACCCCATCGAGCCCGTCTTGCTGCACCACATCGGCAAAGTCGCCGAAATCCTTTTCTTTCTCATCGGAGCCATGACGATCGTCGAGATTATCGACCTGCACAAGGGCTTCAGTGTGATAACCAATCGCATCAGCACGACCAAGAAAAAGAGCTTGCTCATCATGATCTGCGTGCTCGCCTTCTTCTTGTCGGCCACACTCGACAACCTCGCCGCTACCATCGTGTTGGTGAGCCTCCTGCGCAAGCTAGTACCCGTACGCAAGGAGCGCTTGTGGTTTGTCTCTATGGCTGTCATCGCTGCCAATGCCGGCGGTGCCTGGAGCCCTATTGGCGACGTGACCACCACCATGTTGTGGATTGGCAAAAAAGTAACCAGTGCAGGCCTCATCGAGCACCTCGTGCTACCAGCCATCGTGTGTATTGCTGTGCCGGTGCTCATCGCTTTCTTCCTGCCAGCGTTTCGAGGCCATGTCACGCAAGCCGTGCGCGATGAAGAAGCAGAGGCCGAAGAAGAGCGCTTGCTGAGCTCGAAGACGATGCTATTCGTAGGCATCGGCGCCTTGATCTCGGTGCCGATTTTTAAAACTGTCACTCACCTACCCCCCTACGTGGGGATGATGCTCGGGCTCGGTGTAGTGTGGCTGGTTTCAGAGTTTATTCATCCAGAAGAGGAGTTTAATAAAGCCGAGCGCGGTCACCTCTACAGTGCCCACCGCGCTCTGAGTCGCATTGAACTATCGAGCATCCTTTTCTTCCTCGGCATCCTGGTCGCTGTGGCTGGTTTGGAGTCAGCGGCAGTCATGTACGGTGGTGAGAGCGTTGGCTTGCTGGCGAGTCTAGCCCGCCGTCTCGACACGGCCATACCCAATCAAGAAATTGTGATCGTTCTCCTCGGTTTTCTCTCTGCCATCATCGACAACGTGCCGCTGGTAGCTGCCTCTATGGGCATGTACACCTTCCCGACCGACCTATCGGAGTGGCACTTCATCGCCTACTGCGCGGGCACCGGTGGCTCTATGCTCATCATCGGCTCGGCAGCCGGTGTAGCAGCTATGGGCATGGAACGCATCGACTTTATCTGGTACCTCAAAAACATCGCATGGCTAGCCTTACTCGGCTTTCTCGCAGGCGCGGGAGCCTTCATCTTGCAGCAGTCGCTCTTGGGTGCACCCTGGTAGCAGCAGCCTGTGCTACCGACCACAGCAACCATCTTCTCGGCGCTTGGCAGGCTACCCTGCTGGTTGAAGAAGGTGATACCATTGAAGTTAAGCTCGATGACGTGGGCCTCTACTTCGATGAAGCAGGTCAGTACGTCTACACCTCAACATTAGATTACGAGGAAACAGGCAGCTACCGCATCGATGGCGAGTACCTCTACCGCACACCTGCTGGCCAGGATCCGGAGGCAAGTCTGCCCGTGCAAATCATGCACCTTGATACTTCTCGCCTAATTCTCAACATGGTCGACTCAGGTCGCTCGCGCCAACTCGAATTCGAGCGCAGCTTACCCTAGTATCACAAGCCGTCAAGCACGAGCAGGCAGTTGTTCGATGCGCAGCGCCAGTCGTAGCACAAAGTGTAGCGCCACGTAAAGCCCTAACTCTTCAACACTGACAGATTGCAGTTCTGCTTTTCTGATTTGGTAGCTCAAGGAGGTACCGGCTGGCAGGGGCGCCTGGGCTAGGCCTTCGGCGAGTTTCTCTGGAAGCAAGGCTAATTCACGTCTGCTCTCAGCTTCAACGCGATCGGTAAGCTCGTTGAGGATAAACGGCCTGATCAGTTTAAAGCCAATGCGTGCCAAGGTGCTGGCGTCGAGCAGTTCGATGTCCACATCGCGCACTTGAATGGCCCGGATGTCGCTGTTGTACACCACTCCAGTGAGAATTTCCACCTCCGCATCGAAGTCGCCAGAGAGCGCAATTTTCATCGCCAGTCGGCCATTTCGTTCGCCCACCTGGAGTGGCTTGAGGTATATGGTTTTGCCTGCTTTTACGACTGGTGCCTGTAGTGCTTTCGCCAAAACCACCTGTAAGAAGTCATAGCCCACGAGCAGATTAGTATGCACCGCCGTTAGCTCTGGGCAGGAGGGGTAACATAGGTTTTGCGAAAGCTGAAACTCGGGCGTCTCGAATGCAGGCTCAAAAGCACCCAAAACTACCGCCGGCTCAACTGCAAGTGCCGCCTCAAACTTCACTCCGCCGTGCTGCGACTCGAGTCCGCGCAGTCCCAGCCCACGAGCCAGCAGATAGATGCCACCGCTCAGTTGGTTGGGCAGCGGCAGTGGCTTGTCGAGTTTGGCAGCAACTTTACTGAGCAGAGCCCGAATGTCGAGTTTTAGCGCAAGCTGCTCCCGAATTCGCGCCTCGAGCCGAGCTGTCGTGCGTTCAACAACGGCATCAAAAAGCCGCTCCGCTGGAATTTTTAGCACACCAACTTTTAGCTCAGGCTTCGACAGCCAATCAACATCACGCACCTCTACCCGAAAGTTATCTTCCCAGTGCTCATCAATGCCGAGCACGATCACTAGTTCTGCCCGCAATTTCCCGCTTGCGCTAAAACTGGTCAGCAAAACTTCTCGTGATACATCAACACGCAGCCCTACACTCACGCGTAAGCCGATGAGCTCTTGGCCCGGCCGCGCATCAACTTCAAAGGTGGCTATGTCGGGATCGCTTACACGATCGACAGCCAGCGAAATACCGCGCCCGAGCAAATCTGCCTCTCGCACCACCTGCTGCGGCATGCCAGCCCGAACAGCCGCCTGGAGCGCTGGCTGCGTAAGCTCAACACTAAGTACGAGCGCTCTATCCTGCCAATTGAAATCTTGCGTCATCAGGTGCAACCTAGTACCTACAGCTTTGTCCTTACAAACCAAAATCTCTAACGATGCGAATAGTCTACCTTTCTCTTGCGCTACTCCTCTTAGTAAGTGCACAACACGTACATGCCCACGGTGGCCAACGCTGCACCATCGAGGGATTTGTGGGCATTAGACATAGCTCGCCCAACAGCATGAAGCTGGCGCGACTAGAAATTAATGAGCCCAACGGCACGCTCATCACCAACATCATCGGCTGTACGGCAGCACAAAAAGCGGGACTTCAACCCCTCGACTATCTCTACGCCGTAGATGGCAAAAAAGCAACGGCCGACACTCAATTTTTCTGCCTGCTAGAAGATGTTGCGCCAGGCGAAACCGTAGAGCTCGGCTATATCAGGCAAGGCAAACGACGGACGGTAAAGTTGACGCTTGGCAAGCGCACAGACGCCTGCTCGGAAGAAACGCCCTATCCAGCACGAGGCTACTTCGGCCTCAACAGCGGAAGTACCGACCGCCACCCTGGTGTGCGCATCGATGTAATTCCTGACGGTCCTGCTGCACAGGCAGGTTTGCAGGATGGCGACCGGCTGCTGGCCATCAACGGATACGCCGTTGGTGATTGGGACGATATAAGTACCGTAAAGCGAGTGCTGACTGGTGATGACCTTAGGTACCTGGTGGATCGGAAAGGCGAGCTGCTCACCCTCACGGGCAAACTTGGGGAGCAACAGCCCGACCGGCACCGCTGGTATGATAGTTATCACTATTCCTACTCAGATGATTGCCCTGATGATGTCTTGATTGATCTCGATTTCGATGAGATTGAGGAGAAAATTGAGCGTTCGATCGAATCCATTGACTGGGATGCCATAGAGCAAGATACCGAGAACAGCGTCGAAACCGCGATGGAATCAGTGCGTGAAGCCTTGGCTAGCCTTCGTGGTCGCAGTCGCAGCGAGCAAGTCCTAGACCCAGAGGAATTAGATGCACGTGTGGAAACAGTCTCTGCCGATGATGCCTCTCTACGTGAGCTGCGCGAGCAGGTACGCATGCCTCAAGACAATTCTTTGGTCGTAAATAATTTTTCAGCTTCGCCCAATCCGAGCGATGGCAGAATCAAGCTGAGTTTTATGCTACCAAACCGTGCCAACACCACCATTGCTGTCTATGCGGCAAGCGGGCGCGAAGTGTATCGCTATGACTTGGGCCCCTTCTCCGGCACCTTTGCCGACGAGCTGGACATTATGCGCAACGGGGCAGGAACGTATTTCCTGGTGGTGCAGCAAGATGAACGGATGTTTTTGCGAAAGCTGATACTGGCTGCCCGTTAGACCCAGAGAATTAATTCAAAGCCCACGGAAAAGTAACCATTTCAGGAGCCGAACGTAAGCCAGGTGACCTTGAAAAGCGTAAGGTGTTAGCGAATCGAATTTCGGCTACCTTTGCGCCGCTTTTCAGTGCTCGCCACTGAGCAGACCGATAAATCACACACATGGCAATTCCCGCTCAGGAAACTCCCATCCTCCCAAACACCCCCTCTCCGCAGCCGAAGCAGCCCAGCGATGGCGGCAACATCACCGAAGCCCAACGTGAAGGGCGCGACTGGCTCGAGCACAATCAAAAGCTCGTAGTAGGACTGGTAGCTGTGCTTGTAGCCATCGCTGCAGGCATCTTTCTCTACAAGAAGTTCGTCGCTGAGCCTGCACAAGAGGCTGCGACGGCTGTGATGTGGAAAGCACAACAGGCCTTTGATAAAGATAGCTTTCAATTGGCCTTGCAGGGTCCGGCTGTTGGCTACCTCGGCTTTCTCGATATTGCTGATGAGTACAGCAGCACACCAGCAGGCAATCTCGCGGATTATTACGCCGGCATCAGCTACCTCCACTTAGGTCAGTATGAAGCAGCTATCGACTACCTCGAGGATTACGATGAGGATGGGCAAATTCTGCCCGCAACCAAAGCCAATGCGATCGGGGATGCTTATGCCCAACTTGGCAACCTCGAAATGGCCGAAGGATACTACGAGGATGCGCTGGCTAAAGCAGAAGGAAACGAACTGCTCGCGCCTTACTTGCTGAAAAAAGTTGCGCTGTTGCGCGAGCGGCAAGGCAATCTGGCAGGCGCCAATGAGCTGTACACACGCCTCCAAAACGAGTATCCTAACAGCACCGAAGCAGGCGACATCGCTAAATTTATAGCCCGCACGGCTGGATAGCACCTTATGGCGAGTGCGCTAAAAAGTCTTTCTGCCTACGACGCGTCTACCATGCCCGACGGTGCTGGAATGACCATAGGAATTGTGCTCGCCGAATACCACACCGACATCACGCACGCACTCTACGATGGTGCCGTAAGTACGCTCCTCGAGCACGGAGTAGCTGAAAGCAATATCGTGACTGTACAAGTGCCAGGCGCGTTTGAACTTCCTGCCGGTGCGCGGCTGCTGAGCGGCAAACAAAAATTCGATGCAATAATCTGCATCGGCTGCGTCATCAAAGGTGAAACGCCCCACAATGATTACATCAATCAAAGTGTAGCTATAGCCTTACAAAACATGACCATAGCTACTGGTCGACCTTACATATTTGGACTGCTTACGCCAAACACCCATCAGCAAGCCCTTGACCGTGCAGGTGGAATCCACGGCAACAAAGGTGTAGAATGCGCAGTGGCTGCCCTGCGCATGGCAGCGCTGCGCAAGCAACTGGCAAGCCCTGAAAAGTCTATCGGCTTCGGACTTCGCTGAGCAGGTAGTACCTAGCGCGGCATGAAGTTCGATTTTGTAGATGCAGGCCGCTTCAAACTCGATGGCGGTGCGATGTTCGGGATTGTGCCACGGGTGATGTGGGAGAAACAAAACGCCCCCGATGACAACAACCTTTGCACCTGGGCCGCGCGCTGTCTGCTGATCCGCGATAAGGAGCGGGTGATTTTAGTCGATTGTGGGATTGGCGATAAACAAGACGAGAAATTTCGCAGCCACTTTCATCCGCACGGTGAGCACGACTTATTGAGTTCCTTGGCGCCACTCGGAGTTACCCCCGCGGATGTTACAGACGTTTTGCTCACGCACCTGCACTTCGATCATGTGGGTGGTGCGACGCGTTTTGACGAAAGTGGAAAAATTGTCACGACCTTTCCTCAGGCTACCTACTGGAGCAACGAGGCGCAATGGGCTTGGGCTGAAACGCCTAATGCCAAGGAGGCAGCCAGCTTTCTTATCGAAAAT
Source organism: Saprospiraceae bacterium (assembly GCA_965213735.1). Classification (GTDB taxonomy): domain Bacteria; phylum Bacteroidota; class Bacteroidia; order Chitinophagales; family Saprospiraceae; genus CALDTK01. The sequence goes on along the minus strand of CBDCAB010000006.1, from coordinate 479,483 downwards.
CTAGCCCCACTGAAGGCAAGCGGTCAACTCGAGATGCTGCCAATCAGAGCTGGCAAGGATTATCATTGGCTACCCAACATCACGCTGCGTCCGGTGTATGGCCATACTGAAGCGATGATGCTGCCGCTGCTCGATATTGGTAGTGGGCAACGCGCTGTGTATTGTGCTGACCTGCTGCCGTCGAGTGCACACGTGCGGCTGCCCTGGGTGATGGCTTATGATGTGCGACCTTTAGCGACGCTTGCGGAAAAAGAACGACTCCTCAATGAAGCTTTAGCGAGTGATTACACACTTCTCTTTGAGCACGACCCGCAGGTAGCCAGTGGGCGCCTCGAGCGTGATAGCCGTGGGCGCGTAGGGCTGACTCCCCTAGCCTAGGAAGCCCCCAATCTTGCCGAGTGCATAGTCAAGTTCTGCCTGCGTATTGAGTGGTGAAAAGCTAAACCGGATGGTAATCATGGTATCATCAGCTCCGCGAAAAGCTGACATGACGTGACTTCCAGCATCCGCACCCGAGCTGCAGGCGCTGCCGCCACTTGCCGCAATGCCCGCAATGTCTAGGTTGAACAGTAACAATTCGGCCTTGGGCGTACTCGGAAAGCTGACGCTCAAAACGGTGTAGAGGCTTTGGCCATCGACATCGGTGTTTACGCGCAGGCCTGGCACCTGCTCGCGAAGTCCGGCGAGAAAATAGCGGCGCATTTCCTCGACTTTTGCCCGATTGGTGGCCATGTCATCGACTGCCTTCGTGAGAGCGGTAGCCAAACCTGTGATGCCATACACATTCTCGGTGCCACCCCGCATGTTGCGCTCTTGGGAGCCACCGTCGACAAATGGCCGCACGATATGCTCATTGGAGATGTACAGAAATCCGACACCCTTAGGTCCATGAAACTTATGAGCGGCTCCTGTGAGAAAATGCACGGGCGTGGTGCTGACATCGATAGGAAAATGTCCAACTGTTTGTACGCTGTCGGAATGAAAAATGGCTCCGAATTCAGCGCAGATGGAGGCTGCTTCATCGAGGTCGAGCAGCGCTCCTATTTCATTGTTTGCATGCATGAGGCTCACCAGCACCCGCCTACCCTCGAGGCTAGCGAGTTGCTTGCGCAGCGCCTCTAGTGAAGGTCGCCCCCATGCGTCGAGCGTCAGCCAGTGTGCGGCTACATCACGTGTGCGTTGTACTTCAGCGATGGAATGCAGTACGCAGTGGTGCTCGGTGGGGCTGCTCACGATATCGGTAATGCCGAGGTCGCGCACCGAACATTTTATAGCAGTATTAGATGCTTCGGTGCCGCCGCTGGTGAAGAAGATTTCACCGATACTAGCATTGAGTGCAGTCGCGACGTGTTTGCGGGCAGCTTCTACGAGCGAGCGCCCTTTGCGGCCTTCGGCATGGATGCTGCTCGGATTGCCAAACTGCTCGTGCATGAGCGGCACCATCGCCTCAATGACTTCTGGCAGCAGGGGGGTAGAAGCAGCATTGTCGAGGTAGACGCGCATGGGGGTGAGAAGTGGGAAGTGAGAGGTGGGAAGTGGGATTAGCGAAGTGCGTTGCGCATGATTTTGAGCGCGTTTTCGGCTAGCGCATCGGCAGATGCTTGGTTGGTGCTTTCGGCGATGACGCGCATGATAGGTTCGGTGTTGCTGGCACGGAGGTGCACCCAGCCTTCAGGCATATCAACGCGCACGCCATCGGTAGTATCGAGTTCATAGTTGGCGTAGGCTTGCTGGATAGTCTTAAGTATGGTGGGCACGGACTCGCGATTGGGGAGTGGCAGTTTGTGCTTAACGATGGTGTAATTGCTGTAGCTGTTGCGCAGCGTTTTGGCTGTCGTATTGCGGGTAGCGATGAGGCTAAGTACCAGTGCCACCCCCACGAGGCTGTCGCGCCCGTAGTGTAGCGGCGGGTAGATGATGCCGCCATTGCCTTCGCCACCGAGCACAGCGTCGACTTCGCGCATTTTTTCGACAACGTGCACTTCACCGACTGCTCCAGCGTAGTAGCGTTGGTCGTAGCGCTCGGCCAAATCGCGTAGTGCACGCGAGCTACTCAAGTTGCTTACCACAGGTCCTGGGCGATGTGAGAGTATATAGTCAGCGACTGCGACGAGGGTGTACTCTTCGCCAAACATGCTGCCATCTTCGCTCACCAACACGAGTCTATCTACATCCGGATCGACTGCTATGCCGAGGTCGGCATTGCTTTCTCCTACAGCTTTCGCCAAAACTGTTAAGTTCTTCGGCAAGGGCTCTGCGGGGTGTTCGAACTTCCCGGTCATCTCATCGAACAATAATTCGTAGGTGACGCCGAGTGCATCGAGGAGTGGCGGTATACTGATGGCGCCTGTACTGTTGATGCAGTCGACAATAACATGCAGTCCTTCAGCACGTATATCATCGACATCGACAAGCGGCAATTCGCAGACCTTCTGCACATGATACGCGATATCGTCGGTGCTGCGGCGGCAACTGCCAAGTTGTTCCGACGCTGCATAGCTAAAATCGGCAGCTGCCACTAGAGATTTGATCGTCTCCCCATCGGCGGCACTAATAAACTCACCGCGCTCATTGAGCAGCTTGAGCGCGTTGTATTCCTCTGGATTGTGGCTGGCGCTGAGCACAATTCCACCTTGCGCTTGGTGACGCACGACAGCCATCTCCACGGTTGGGGTGGTCGACAGGTCGAGGTCGATAACATTGATTCCAAGAAAGCGAAGTGTTGAAATAACGAATTGACTGACTACAGGTCCACTGATGCGGCCATCACGTCCTATGACGACGGTTATGCTTTTGCTTTCGCCAAAACGGCTTTTCAGCCACTGCGCGTAGCCACTCACATAGCCGAGCAGTACGTCGGGGGTGAGTGCTTCTCCTCCTTCAGGGTCGGTGCCGATGGTGCCTCTCACACCAGAAACGGAAATTACTAGGGGCATGAGGGCAAGGATACGGGATGTTAAATTGAGTTGGACTCGCTAATTGGGTTGTGGGGCGTACAGGCTGGCTGCATGAGGTATCGGGTTGCGCGGCCTTTAGGCCGCACGTACGGAATCCGGTTGCGCGGCCTATAGGCCGCACTTATGACCTGCTGTTCTAACGGGCGGGCTGAAGCCCGCGCAACCGGATACCGCCAGAATCCGGTTGCGCGGCTTTTAAGCCGCACTTACGACGTGCTATTCTAACGGGCGGGCTAAAGCCCGCGCAACCTGACCGCAACCAGACCGGCAACCCGTACCCTGCCCAAAAAGTCTACTCCACTGCCCAAGTCCCTGCATGTTCCCGCCAGTCATCCACCAACCCAGCCTTTACAGGATTCTGTAAGATGTATTTGCGTACCCAATCATAATGGTTCGCAGTACGCACATACCAATCATAATAACCTTTCATCCAAAGTTTGCCGTCTCGCCCAAGAGTCTGGTTGATGGCATATGCGCTACCACCTTTTAGGCGTCCGATCAGTCTATCTAGAGGCCACTCCAGGTCTTCCAATTCTGCATGTGCTAGTTGGGGACAAAGGTCAAGCAGTAGGTGTGCATGGTTGCTCATGATGCTAAAGGCATGCATCTTGTAGAGCTCGTCATTAAATTTTAGGAAGTAGTCTTTGCAGGCGCGTATGGCGTGAAGATTCTTAAGCATATGACTTTGAGAGCGCTTGGAGTGGAGTAGCTTTTCAAGCGCTTCAAAGTTGCGGCTACGTGCCTCAGCACGGCGTAGTTCTTTGCGGTCCATGTCGTCATGGTTGATGTTCGCAATTTCGGCCGCCAAGGCTTTGCGCAGTTTCTCCAGATCCGGACCTGTTACCGCATCGTGTAGCAAGATTGTGATGGAGTAACTGGTTTCGTGAGTTTGGAAGTGGGGCTGCTTCTTCCTAGAAAAGTCTCGCATCTTGTATTCGGTTTGGCGACATTGGTGCTAAAAGAGATACAGGGAAGGTAAGATGCCTATCCGATTAAGTGGTATTAGGCTGCAATTATGGTTGGTTTGCGGGGCGGTTAGACCGCCCTTATGATCCGGGTGCGCGGCCTTTAGGCCGCATTTATGGCGTGCTGTTCTCACGTGCGGGCTGAAGCCCGCGCAACCTGACTGCCGCGCAACGGGGCTGCAGGTTGGACTTACCCCATCCCCACCCCACGATTCACTTGCCGGAGCAGGGAGACAATCTTAGCCAATTGCGCCTGATCAAACACACCCCTTAGCCCATATTTATTCTGGTGGTGGACAGATATTTAAATAATGCCTATGGATCTAACAAGCCTGGGCGCTGCAAGTGCTGCTAGCGTTATTTTTGTCGCAGCTCGATCTCAACAGCGCGGCGATTACAACCGCTCAAGCCAAGAGGGACCAAGGTCGTATATACACATAACAACCGGCCATACTAAAGGTCGGACCATCAACCATTTCCTAAGCCGCCTTAGCACTAGAGCAAATGTTGATGATGGAAGGGGCTGCTTACGCAACGAGAAAAAGCTACGGCAGTGCTGTTCGTTAATTGGAAAGCTGGTACAATGCAAATGTAGACGAAGCTACACGGGATGATCTACTTCAGTATTCGAGCTATGCGTCGAAGAATTGCGGTACAGCAGGTCGACAATGAATCAGATCGTAAATGCCTTGCGTGCCTACTAAGAACGAGTGCTTGGGCGACCAAAAGATGAGCTTAGGTTGCCACGTCCCCGAAAAAAGCAAAGTCTACCAAACGTATGTTCAGAAGAAGATGCGCTGCCCATGCTCAGGGAAACGAAGCACTTGAAGCACAGAATGATTCTGGCGTTGCTGTATGGGTTGGGGTTGAGGAAGCAGGAAGTACAGAAGCTGCTGGTAAGGTATGTGGACATGAAGCGTGGGAGCATCAAAATTCAACAGGCCAAGGGGAATAAGGATAGAGCGCTTGCGCTACAGAGCAGCCTGAATGGCTTGCTCACCAACTACCTGGAAGTGTATAAGCTTGAGCATTGGCTGATTGAGGGAAGGGACGGTGCGCAATATTCGGCTGCTTCCATACAAGCGGTGTTTGTGCAAGCCAAAAGTAGATCGAAGCTTCCGGATCAGCTCACTGTGCATGGATTACGACACAGCTACGCGACTCGCGAGCGGGGCCCCCGCCCCATTCGCTCGTGGGTAGAGCGAGGTACGCCTCTACATGTAGTCAAAGAGCTACTAGGTCATGAGAGCATCCAGACGACACAGATCTACCTACATACGTCGAGCGAGCAATTTATGGGGGTGTATGATCCGTTGAGGGATTTGTAGGGCGCGTCTAAGCATATCGCTATTATATATTTTGTATATAACTACCACGATGCGATGGGAGTGTTAGCTTGGAGCCTCAAGGAGATACCCTGACTCATTGCGCGATGCCCGAATGGTTTATATACGAGGATATAGACAAGCAAGTAGCGATATGCTGTAGTTATATGGCAGCTAAAAGCAAACAAGAAAACAGATGTACAATTTAATCAACCTTTTCTCAGAATATTACAACAGATTAGATTTCAGAGAATTTCAGAATTCCTTGACAGAAGAGGCGTATGATAACTTAGGATTGTCATATACTAATTCTTATAATGAAGTGAAGACAGTAACCGAGCTTTGCAACCTTCTAAATGGAAAGTCATTTGAAAAGTTATCCATTTATTCAAAAAAAATACACGGAACCAAATCCTACGTACAATTTAAGAATCGAGATAAGCCAGTATCAACAGAACTTGCTGATATGGTAATTATTTCATTAGTGACAAGAAAAAACGAAATTGTATATGAAAAGACAAGTTTCGTCCAAAACAAAAAAGAAGACTCTCAAAACAAATGGAAAATTGACCAAAATCAACTCTACTTGCTAAAAAACTTTCCTTCATTCAAAGGGACTAAAGGTATTTTCAATCAGAAGTTTAAAGGAAAATCAATTTCTTATAAAAATCAATCAAGAACTTTAGGAACTTATGGGCTTTTTCAAAGTCCAGGGGATATGATTTTAGCGAGTGCAGATTTGATAAATAAGGTACAGTCGGGTAAATCTGTCGAGTTTGACCGTATCAAATCACTAAATATACATACTCAAAATGGAATGGGATTCCCATTTATTGGAGACTATAGAATGATGGAAGAAATGATTTTTATGTATATGAAAAGACTTCCCAAATATGGAATACCTTTTATGAATCTTCCTTTCTTAGGAACAACTTTAGTATGTTACGATTTATATGATTTTATCAGAAATTGGACATTATTCAATATTGGTGAACCAGCATATGCTTTTGGAAATACAATAGATGAACAACTTTCAATTTTTAATCGAATTTTATTTAGAGAGTTTGAAGGTTTAGGGAATTTAAATACAAATATTGATGGCGGAGAAATTGATAACAACCTTGTTGTATTTGTAGCCCGAATTGAATTAGAATAGCCGCCATATAACACTGTATATGAAATCATAGCACCCTGCGGGATGCTACGCTTCATATACTAAACGTTATGTGCAAGCTAAAAAAACAAACCGATGAACAAATTATTGAACATATTTTTGTTAGGACTTTTAACAATTTCCTGTAACAACAAGACATCTGATGTGGAAATGAAAAAAATAGAAATAAACAACGAATCGTTATCCTATTTTGACATTGGAAAAGGCAATACGACTTTACTTTTCATTCACGGAGCATTCATAAACAAGGAATATTGGAAAGAACAGTTGAATTACTTTTCACCGAATTACAGGGTTGTTGCAATAGATTTGGCAGGACACGGAAAATCTTCGAGCAATAGAGAGGAATGGACAGTTCAGAGCTTTGGAAGTGACATAAGCAAGTTCATTAAAGAATTAAACCTAAAGAACGTCATCTTAATCGGTCATTCAATCGGAGGCGATATAATGTTGGAAACTTCAAATGCCAACAACAAAAACATAATTGGATTAATAGGTATTGACTATTTCAAAAACGTTGGATTTGAATTACCGGAAAATGCAGTAAATGATTTAATTACAAACCTGAAAAACGACTTTGCCAGTACCAACGAACAGTATGTAACCCAACAACTTGTAACTTCCGACACCAATACCGAAATAACCAACAGAATTGTAAACGATTTCAAATCAATGAACCCTAAAGTCGGAATACCGTTCAACAAAAATATTTTTGGATATTCTAAGCGTGAACAAGAACTTCTAAATGACCTAAAACTAAAATTGTATTTAATCAACGTCAATTACTATCCGACCAACGAAGAAAATTTAGAGAAATATTTAGGCAATAATTACGAAATATACACCTTGAGAGGCACAAGCCACTATCCAATGATTGAGAACCCAAAAGAATTTAATTCAGTCTTACAAAAGTTAATTACAAAAATTACCCAGACCGAATAACGTTCAATTGTTATGATAAAGGCGACAGAATATAAATTCAGTGCAGAAATCTATAAAGTTGGTATTAATGCCTGTGTGGATGTGCCTGAAAAAATCACGGATAATATGAAACCTGTGAATGGCTATATAAAAATTAACGGAGAAATCAACGGTTTTGCTTTCAATAAAAATCTGGTATTAGTAAAAAACGAACCATATCGACTATTTGTGAATATTCCTATGTTAAAGGGTGGCAAAACCAATTTAAACGAAAGTGCTGATTTTCAAATTACTCAAGATTTTGACACCACGAAGAAAGTCTATTCCAAACCCAAAGTGCTGATTGACAAACTCAAAGCAAAAAATCTTACATCCGATTTTAGCAATCTTACCAAAGCAAGGCAAAACGAGATACTAAAATATCTGAACAACATTAAAACGGAAAAGACCTTGGAACGGAATATTGAAAAACTGATTGACCAACTTGAGAATAATGCGAAAAACGTTAGAATTCCGTAGAAAGCCTGCACATAACAATGTATAAAAATAATAGCGGTTTAATCGCTAAAACGAAAGTAAGTGAATTTAAAAAAGGTCTGTGTTTAACCGAAAAGTTAGTGCGTAAAAATCCGCTACTATTCTTATACTAGACCGTTATGCGCCACAAATGGGGGGCTGCATTACGTAGATTGGTTGATATCACCGGGATCGGAAAAAGTCGGACGCTGCATTGAGGCCGTTGAAAAAAATTTGTATATTCACACTGTCGGCTACTTGCTAGCCAAATCCTCTCACTGCTTCAACAGGTAGTATCGCCGCATTCAAAATTAAACTTTGCGTAGCGCAAGGCTTATTGAATTTGAGTTAGTCTCTACGAAGAACCTAAATTGTTGATCATGCATAAAATAATAGCCTTTCTAGCGGCAATGTGTTGCACTGAAGTAGTTGCGATTGCTCAGTTTACTAAGCTTTGTAGTTACTACGGCGATAATACTGCCATAGTAGCTGACGACATTTGCGACGACGCATCTTATGGCAATAATGCAGAAGTTGAAAAAGCAATAGACGCCATACTATCCACAGTTGGACTGAAACGAAATTTTCTAATACTCGAGTGTCCAACTAAATAATGCGATCGCAGTAAATCTGCCCGGCGGGCTGGGGCAGCTACGGTACGTTGTATATGATTTCGAATTTTTAAGCGCAATTAACTTAAATTCGAATTCCGAATGGGCCGCCTTAAGCGTTTTAGCGCATGAAATAGGTCACCATCTAAATGGTCATACGCTTTCAAAATCGAGCGGAACTCATAGCGACGAGCTACAAGCCGATGAATTTAGCGGCTTCGTACTGATGAAATTGGGAGCAAGCTTAAGCGATGCAATCGCCGCAGTGAGTACAGTTCACTTGCTTGGCACAGATTCTCATCCGCCTCGTAGTAGAAGGATAAATGCTGTCAAAGAAGGGTATCAGAAAGCTTTATCAACAGGGCCAGCTTCTAAAGACGAGCCGGATACCGATGAGTACTCGGAGGGTGATTGGGTTTGGTTTTCTGGAAACGAGTACCACGGGCCTGAAGCACGTATGATTAACACGGCGGTTGCAAACGATCCCTCTAGGTGGGACGAATGCAGCTACTGTTGTTCGTTAGGTGTGGTTCTCGAAGATTCCCACTGGTACCCAAGGCGAGCCACTAAGAGCGAAATACAACAGACGTTAAGGTTTGCGAATTGACACCACGACACTTTAGTACACAGCGCTATTGCAATCGTGCCTTTAGATACATGTATTTCTCCGAATTACTATAATGCTATAATTTTGTGCAACTGTGTGCAAACGGAATACATGTGAAGATCCATAGATCTCCTACGCACTTGATAGCTAATAAATTCTTGACCAAGCTGAACCACATTTAACAATTATGCAATAATGACATTTTCAGATACATTAGCCATAGTGTCAATTGTTCTTGGCATAGTAGCGCTTGTCGTTACGACTTTGGGATTCTTTGCGTCCCTTAAGTTTTATCGGGACGGAGTAGAGTTACAAGGCAAAGCCGCGGATGCCTTGGCAAAAATTGAGGAGAAGACAAGTTCTATTCAAACACAAATAGGAGGTATGTTTGATAAAACGCTCGATGCGGCCATAAGCAATAAAGGACAGCGCATAAGTCAAAACTTCGATGACATATCAGATCAACTCGAAAAGTCAAAACAGTTAGTCATCCAACAGACGATATCACAGCTCAAAGATATTAGTCAAGTCGAAAAGCAAGCTCTTGAGGGCTACATCAAGGAACAGTTTAAAAATATAAATGATCAGGTCAATATCAGCCTAGAGAATGCCGAAGACATTATATCATATGAGGGATCTGATGTACGAGTGTCTCAATTCCAAGCGAAGATATTGAGCTTAGTTCGAGATACTAAGTCTGGAATCTCGTTACACGCGTTATCAAAACGAATAGGAGTTAATATCTCTTTGTTAGAAAAAGAGGTAGGCAGACTCGTTAGACAAAAGCTTCTTGTAAGTCATAAGCAGGGGCGGTATATCATTGGTTCTAAATCTGATGTAGACCTTTCAATGCTTGACAAAGCATTCTCTCTTACATCCAAAGATGGTAGACACGTATTGCTTGCCCAATTAGGACAGGCTTTAAAAAAGCTGGATGGAGAGTTTCATCCTCGAAACTATGGTTATACTTCATTATCTGAGTATATAGCTATTGTTGATGAGTACGAATTAATTGATAACTTTGTAGAAGACTACAATCACCCGATAGTGAGACGCAAACGCAGCGCATAACACTGCCTACACGCCCACGCCGGCTAATCGCCAGGCGCGGCGCGTAGGCTGACGTTGTCGGCATTGAAGTCGGATCGGTTTTCTAAGAGGGTCGCCATGCCGAGAGGATCGATCCCGTGCGGCCGAGCTCGCTTGCCGTCGTTAAGCATCTACTCTCGGCCGATGCCGCCAACAATGCCTATCTTGCGTCACCTCCGACTAGAGCGCTGGGTAATTTAGACGGCGCTTAGTGGATGGCACCAGTCACTCGTTCAGCCTTAAAGAAACCGTCATGGCGCTTACTATTTCAGACGACCTACTTACGTCCGTTCGCATGTCGGACAACGAGCTACTCGTTGATTTCGCTTGCTATCTGTATGATAAGGAAAGGCTGAGCTTCGGACGGGCTGCAAGGCTTAGTGGGCTAAATCAATTACAGTTCCAGAAGGAGTTGGCCAAAAGGAACATTTACATCAAGTATTCGATCGACGACTATAATACAGATCTTAAGAATCTTGGCATCAAGCTATGATAATAGTGAGCTACACGTCTACAGTCACTAATCTAATTCAGATTGGAGAGTTGGACCTATTGCGCAAGCTGTATGGTAAAATATTAATACCAAAAGCGGTGCTAAGGGAGTTGAGCGTAATCGAAGGTCAAAATCGTATTCTCCAAGATGTTGAATGGATAGTAACACGCTCGCCGACAGACCAGAAACTGATTCGTCGTTTACTAACGAACCTGGACTTAGGAGAGTCGGAAGCGATTGCTCTGGCTATGGAACAGAAGCTGACTACATCATTATTAATGAGCAAACCGGGAGAAATGTTGCCGAGCAACTCGGGATCCCAACCGTTGGATTGCTTTGGGTACTTACAGCGGCGAAGACGGCTGGCCATGTATCGGCAATACGACCTTTAATCGAGCACGTAATAGCAAATGGGTTTCACCTTAACCCCAAGCTGGTAAAAGCGGTTTTGGAGGGTGTAAAAGAGTAACATTTGGCAATCACATAAACACCCCCACCGGTGCAGCAATAGCTTATAGTCCAGAAACTACATCCGGGACAACTAGATAATTGTCCCGCGGCCAAACAACGAGAAATTCCACAACCCTGTCTACACGTCCACGCCGGCTAATCGCCAGGCGCGGCGCATAGCCCAACGTTATCATGGCCTGCCTTCGCTTCGCTACGGCACCACATCACAACGGTGCCGTGCTTCGCACTGTGTTGTGTGCCGCTGATCCGCTTCGCGGCAACCGACACACGACACAGTGCATACGGCAATCCCGCATCCGGAAAAAATTTATAGCGCTTCACGCCTACATTTTCCGTACTTTGGGACTGCGGAGGCACGGCGCCGTTCTACGCAACACTGAAGGATGAATTCAATCGCTAAGTATATTGAAGTGTTGAGGGTAAAAGATGCTGCTTGTACGCTATATGGTGCAAATAAGCATAGATATACACCCGATAGCCCAGCTACTTTGAAATCTGTAGAAGATTTTGAGGATCGCTATTCCGTAAAACTGCCGCTAGACTACCGTAAACATATCATGACTTTTAGTAATGGCGGTCCTGGACCGGGCATGGGGCTCGTTTCCCTAACAAATTGTACTATGAGGGACCTAGACTCTCGCCAAAGTTTGTATTCAACAATTCCTAGCCTCCCATTTCCCTTGTCTGCGGAATGGAATCTAGAACCTGTAGACCCTGATGTGGACGAAGCGGCTTATCGGACATTTGAAACCAACTACTACTCTGAATATTATGATCGCGGGGTGATTCGCTTGTCAAACTACGGTTGCGGAATTTGGTGTAACCTTGTAGTTAATGGGGATGAATTCGGTCACGTTTGGTTTGACGATCGTACTAATGAAAATGGGATTAGGCCAGCGAGTTTCAAGGGACAAAGTAGAATCACATTTGCAGATTGGTATGCCGCTTGGATTGAAGAAAGCTTACGTAAGTTAACTAACAAATGATGACGCCTCTAACACTCCCTACACGTCCACGCAGCCTCCCCTTGCACACAACTCCATTTTACCGCCTAAATACCCCCTCCCCCCTCACCCGCAGCTCCGGAAACAACGTACATTCAATCGCCTCATCTTCATCCGTGACTGGTGCCAAGCCCACGTATATCCCATCGCGCAAAACAAAGCGCAAAATGACTAACTCCAATGGATTGACTAGCCAGTATTCCTTCACGCCAGACTCCTGATACAGCTCATACTTGGTTTTCATCTCACGTTTAGAATTGCCAGGGCTTAAAATTTCTATAATCCAGTCGGGTGCGCCCGTACAACCTTGGTCGGTCAGCTTATCTAGATCGCAGATGACACAGAGATCTGGTTGTACTACGGTTTCGCCACCCGCAGTATTAGGCAGGCGGACGTCGAAGGGGGCCGAGTAGAACTTACAGGGATCGTCTGCGAACGTATTTCCGAGAATGAGCGTCATGTTGCGTGCAACATCCTGATGGAATCGACTAGGCGCAGGGGCCATTGCAGCTATCCACCCACGAAAGAGTTCAACACGCTCTCGCAGTTGCCACGTCATGTAGTCAGCATATGTGTACTGCTGATTAAGATCTAGCTGGTCGAGGCTTGTGATGGACATGCATGCAAGATAAGCAGTGTTATAGCGGATATGCGAAAGGCAATATCGCGGTACGCTGCCATACTCCTGAACCCTCGCCAGTCACGACACGCAATTTATTGGTGTAGAAGCGGAATTTCGTGCCTTCGAGTCAACACAAAACCTCCTTCACCTGCTCAGCTATATCCTGCATCCACCTTCGGGTGATCGTAGCGAAAATGGGCAACTGCTGCACATGGCCCGTCTGGTGGGTTATGTCAGAACAGGTTTTGGCGAAAGCCCCCTTAACTTTACCGCCCGCGCCGGGATACATAAGCCTCGCACCAGAGCACTCGAATTGTTGAGAATACGCATGCAGCTGGCGCAAATCACTGCCGCTAGGCATCGCGTTGGCACCGAGAACCTTCCGCTTAACGTCGAGCGCGTAGTGATTGCTCTGGTGCTCGATAAAGATGTCGAGGCGCTGCGAGACAGAGGGCCCAGTGGAGGTTTTCTGTAAGGTTGGCGAGCTTGTAGCGTATCGCGGTAGTTAGGTCCGAGGTGACGGCCCAGCGCGGCAGCCACGAAACCTTCCCACACGGCATTCATGTCGAAGAGCAGAGCTACAACCAGTTGCTGCTCGCTTCTCAGATCAGGGTAAGTTTGGGCAGCAGCAGGCGCGTAATTCGGCCCATGTTTAGGAGGCAGCCTTACGGGTGTTAGGTTTTGGCCAAAGCCTGTGAAACACGTCGGGGCTAACACTGATGGACCATTGGGAGGAGAGGAAGGTGCATTTAAACATTATCGACTGTAATAGGTGTTGCTACAGCGCTGCCTCCGACCAGTCTGCAAACGAAGAACAGTTCGAGCGCCGCATGCGATCGCAAAATGTGCCTTTGGTCCATGCTGGACGTTGGCGTTTAGCGATCATAAAGTGTGCTGCGTCTATGATGGCTTCAGGTTGTCTGGAAGCATATGTACTTAAAAGCTGATCAGGTGAAATAGACTGAAGGCCGAGCTTCTTAAGTTGCTCATTTGGAAAATCTGAAAGGTTGTCAGTAACAATAGTAGTGGCGCCAGACAAAGTTGCATCTCTTACGACGGGCAAGTCTTGTGGATCTGGTAAAGTACTTAGAGGCAACTCTTCCACATCATGGGAATTAAATATGAAAGTAGGTCCCCCTTCAAGAGCTGCGTAAGCCCTCATGCTCTCGAATCGGCTTCGCAAAGACTTTTATCTCCCCGCTGCGCGCTTGCTACTTAGTAAAGATGCAAGAGCCTCATGCTCTACGTATTCTGAGTAGGCAATAGACAGAATATTGTGCTCGTTTAAAATAAATATGAAATCGGTCAAGGTTATAGACCACAACACATTTGCATCTAGAAAATACTTCATAAAGATATTAGTAAGGTAGTTACAAAACTATAAGAAATCATCTTCAAGTTCCTTTCCAGCGTCCAGCACTCGCTGTAAAGCTTTATGCCTACCTGATGCAGCGACAACTTCTTTGACAGAAATGCGGGGATGGGCTCCCACCTTTCGAGCCTTCAGTCGACCATTTCGGATAAGCCTAGACACATAACTCCTGGAAACACCAAGCACTTTTGCCGCTTGTGCGGGCGTCAACTCCTGATCTTCGTCGAAGGCGATAACGCGTTTGCCAGCATCGACTCTGCTTGCGATAAATTCTAAAAAAGCAAGTAGACGTGGCGAAAGCTTATCCTTTGCGGAGCATTCCTTGAGCGTCTGCAACAGCTCGTGCATAGCGGTGCCTTGCAGATCAGCAGGATTCAATTCATTAGCAGGTGAGGATGCCATGGTGTAAATATAACTGGTTTAAGTGGAACTTGGAAGGGGAATTGGTTGGGGAACTGTTGGGTTGCGGGGGCTTTGGGTTATATGCATCATGTGCATCCGGTTGCGCAGCTTTTAGGCCGCATAGATGACGTGCTCTTCCAACGTGCGGGCTGAAGCACGCGCAACCGGAGCGCACGCACCCGAACCGCAGGTTCATTTACCCCGTCCCCACCCCACAATTCACTTGCCGGAGCAGGTGTAGATTTCATTACGAACCGGGCTACGCACTGGCTTGTCGGAGGTCAGCAGGGTAGTCATTTCTCAACTACTAGCATACAAGCAATTTTTCACTGGTCGAAGCAGGCTGTCCGACCAGATAGCATGGGACTAGACACGGGCTACGCCAGGGCGACGCGGGACACATAGGTGAAAAGATGTGGGTGACTGTCTCTAGGCAGGGAGCTGTTGGGGCGTGTAACAAAGCAGGCTAAGCAGATATCCCGTCACGTTTCTAACGTAATTGAGCGGGATCTTCATGTAGGATTACAGGGTGCGTATTTCCCATTTTTATATACATGGGCATGGTGTACCGTATTCAGAAATATGTGTAGATTTGGGATTTGCAAGTAGCTAAGAATAATAATGTCATGTTGTACAGCAGGAGATGGTGTTTAGGTGGTAGCTGCCTTTCGATAAAACCAATACTTACAAACTATAGGACCTTAAAATATATGTTAGCCTTAGCAGCATTTTTACTTGTTTCATGTAAAGAAACTAAAGTTGATTGTGGGATAGATACAGAATTAGTTAGCAAATTCATTCAAGAAAACAAATTTTCGGTTATAGATGGAAAATTTTATCGCTACTTCTCACGTGAAAATGGCAGCATCAACGCTGATAGCTTCATAACGTATCAATTACAAGAAAAAATCTTCTTCGATAGCATTTATAACTCAGTACAAGATACTCTGGGATTAGCTTTGGGATTGGAAAACTTTGAACAATTAGTGAAAGATAGAGACGACAAAGGAGAACAATTTATTCGCTTGATCAAGACAACATTCGGATTTGGAGCTAACGATCTTTTAATAATTGATGTTCATAAAAGCTATACTAACATAACTTTTAGACGATATGAAGTTAAGCGCGATAAAATGTGTAACGTTCCGCCTTTACGATTTAGAGGCAGGAAAGGCTTTACAAAGGAATGTTTCCAACTAATCAGGAATTGGGAAAGCAATCTATTGACAGATGAGTGGCAAGAACTAACTGCTCTTATTCAAGACACAGGATTTACGAACACAGCATATTTTAATAGAGGAACTATGATTTGTGATGGCTGGCACTATTCGATTTCATACTCAGATGGATATCAATATGATGATAACATTTACCAACTTGAAAGAAGTTGCCCAAGTGAAAAAACAGCCATTCATCTAGTTGCAGACAAGTTAATCCACATGACGAAAGGTAGCTGAAAATGTGTATAACATCCTGTACTAGTTGAGCCTAACTATAGTCGTTATGAGGAATGGGAGTATATACAGATTGTTAACCGAAATGATACGGGCTTTTTCACAAATCTTGAATATATTTTGAAAAGACTAGCAGCAAATGGCAAGTTCACCTCACTGACGGTTATTGTAGACGCAGACAAAGCTTGCGAAGACATAGAAGTGAATGGATTTAAGTTTATAAGGTATGATTTGTTAGACCAGTTTTTGAATTCAGTGCCTTAACAAATTGTGGTGGTTTTAACGAGGCATTCTTACCGAAAGATTTAAATGATAAAGGATTAATATATGCTTTTTCAAAGGCATTCGAAATCAAGAAGCGACTCTTGAGAAACTATCCTGAAGAACATCACGCAGACACGAACGTAATTGCAGTATGGCGACATAAAAAAAATTGGAAGATGTAAAAATCTGCCGGACCAGTAACCTTGGCTATAGCAATGGCACGATAAGTAATGTGGTTGTGGTAAGGCGGCCAAAAGGCCGCCCTTCCGAAATCCGGTTGCCCGGCCTTTAACTCGCATGCACTACCTGCAATTCTAACGTGCGGGCTGAAGCCCGCGCAACCAGACACCCACGCACCCAAATCCCCACGCCACAACACCCCCCCCTCAAAAATCCCTTGCGTCCAAACTCATTATCATCTCAATGATCCTGCGTGCTCAACTGTGTTGTCTGCTTGACCACAGGCTCAATTTGTACCCGGCTTCCCCCCAGCTACTAATTCCGGTGAAGGGCAAACCATCCATCTGACCACCCAGGATAGGCAGCCAAAAGTGGGTACGGAATAGCAGTTTTGGCTGATTATCCGAGATAACCAGCCAAAACCATTAAAAGATGCATACTTTTGGCTGGTTACCGCACGCCATGAAAGTTCTCATTGGTCGACAAGCCGCACAGCTCCTCAGCCCTCGGGAACATTTTTGAGCTTGGCCGGCACATCCTCGTTCATCAGTTGGGCAGAATTTAGTTTCGAGGGTATTTGCCTACGCCACATAGCGCAACTCAAGCGCTCGCTTGGCATCTCGGGCATGCATGTGGTTGGCAGCGGCTTCAGTGCCCGAAGTAATAAGGACGTCGGCGGGGTGCAAATCGATCTCTTGCTCGACCGAGCGGACGACGCGATAAATCTTGTTGAAGCAAAGTTCTCTCCTGAGCCATTTATTGTCACCAAGGCTTACGCCAAAACCCTACACGACAAGGTTGCTCGCTTTCGCCTGCATACAGGTACACGCAAACAATTATTCGTGCTACTGGTAGCGCCATACGGCTTGCGCCAAAACGAGCATAGTTTAGGTTTAATTCATGCTGTTGTCTCTGTAGATAATTTGTTCTTGCCGGAGAATTAGCAAGCCACACCTTCGGTACTGTTTAATAAGCGGTACTTAAATATGTGACTTAGTTACGCGTACTTCAGGTCACATTACAGCTGTTGTTCCCTTTCTTCTAACTATACTGCGCGCAACCAGATGAAGCTGCCTGCACAATATGGTTGCGCGGCCTTTAGGCTGCATGTATTTGGCTCTGCACAAACCAGAAGTTTATTACTCACGAATTAGTCGTGCTTCGCAGTCATCTCCGAGCCACGAGCTAATGTAGAGCCTATCATCACACAGGTAAAAGTCCCGATTTAGTCTAGAGTTGCCTGGGACCGTATATAAGTAATAGGACACCGAGCTAGAATCACCCGTGGCTGAAGTGCGTATTTCCCAACTAAAGGAAGTAGAATTGGTCAACTCTGAATTTTTATACACTAGCTCATTGCTCGTAAATTTTAACGTAAAAGGTTCGGATTCAAATCCTTCTGGACACCATAGAAGTCTGTTTTCCAGGATCCACGCAAGCGGGTGGTCACCATAGCAGCAGCAGGATTTTCCTCCTTCATGCATCGCCATATGTCATTGTTGTCTCCTCGCCCTGCGGGATACTCATAGTCAAGGTCAAGTTCACAGGCACCTATGGCCAACACAGCGAGACCTAATATAAAGAATAGACGCTTCATGAAGTAAAGCTAGCAAGTACTTTTAGGCTTGGAGTTGCGAATTTTGACGCTAATAATTTAAGGAGTTACTCAAAATAGGAACAGGCTGTCGGGCGGATAGCGTAAGTTGACCGTTTGGAGACTACTTTAGCAGATGCTACACCCTCCGGTTGCGCGGCGTTTAGGCCGCATAGATGACGTGCTGTTTATGCATGCGGGCCGAAGCCTGCGCAAGACTGCGAACCCCGATGCACAGCGATCCAATTATATGGCGTTTCGACCGAACGAATTTTATTAGGTAGACACACTCCAGATGCACTTCAAAAAAATCAACTACACCAACCTCAACGCTCGTCAAAAGGAGACCTACAATTTCCAAAAGGTTTCCGCTATTCTTGCCGACTACGGCTTTGCGACTATTCAGCTCAACGCCGACTGGCAGGGGGCAGACTTTATCGCACAGCACATCGATGGCGCTACATACCTTAAGGTGCAGCTGAAAGGTCGCTTCACGCTTGCTAAAAAATATATCGGAAAGGACTTATGGATTTGCTTTCCG
The DNA here is from genome assembly GCA_965213735.1 of Saprospiraceae bacterium. Lineage (GTDB taxonomy): Bacteria > Bacteroidota > Bacteroidia > Chitinophagales > Saprospiraceae > CALDTK01. The sequence continues at coordinate 460,921 of CBDCAB010000006.1, read as the reverse complement.
TATAGAGGGAAATTTTACCTCTTCGAGCATGATGTAGTGGTAGAAAGTATGCTGACTAAATACGCAGACTCCTTGGCAGTAAGCAGCTCTTGGCAAGAGAAGGGATTGTATTCGTGGAATAGGCTGAGTAAAGAGTTGTTATCGAGTTTGGAAGGGTACTTACTTTAGGGTTCATTTTTAGTACACCATCAACTCTACCCCCACCGGCGGGCCCACATACTTATAGTCATCAACAGACCGAGAAATGCCATCTTTTTTTAACACCATTTCCAATTTAGCTGTAGGCGTTGTATCTACAACCACGAGAGACACAGTATTCTTCAAGCCAACTTTTTGCTGACCTTGAAACGAGCCTAGGTAGTAGGCATGACCGTTTTCCACGTAGATGCTACCAAAATGCGCACCCATCTCTGTGGTAGAGTTTTGAAGGAGTAGTTCTCCAATAGGTAGGCGGAGCTCCACAATAACATAGTCGCCCTCAGGAAGGACAGCAAAGCTTATAGGCGAAAGTCTTGTGCGGGATTGTGTCGGGTAGGCTCGACCAGTGGTTCGATTCATGAACACCAGCTGGAGCCCATAACCTTTACTGAGCATTGCCCGCGAGGTAGCTTCACATAACACGAGCGCCTCGGTGGAGGTTGCCGGCACGCGGTGCCCTACGCAGGCGGTGACCCAGCACAAGACCGTAAGGCCTAGTATGAAGTTTCGATAGTGACACAAATTCGATCTGGTTGCGCGGCGTCTAAGCCGCAAATGATTGTGAAGTTCTTACATGCGGGCTGAAGCCCGCGTAACCGGATTCCCCTCTACCGTATCCCCCGCCACCGGGCCCCGCACACCTGGAGACCCCACTACAACTCACTCACCCGCACCTTCGTCCGCTTCAGCCGGGTGTTGTTGGTATTGGCGATAAGTCCATCGACGGCATTTGCGTGCACACCAGCATAGGCATGGTTTTGCTGGAGCTCGATGACGCCAAGTTGATCAGGCTGCAATCCTCCTTGCTTGAGGAACAGTCCGGCAATGTCGCCTTTCGAAATTTTGTCGCGCCGGCCGCCGGTAATATAAACCGTGCGCCAGGGTGCCGGGTTGGTTTTTGCGGAAGCGTGCAAAGACGATACAGGGACGTCATCGAGCTGCAAATCATCCACGTACTCGGGTAAGTGCTCCTGCTCGCTACACAGCAGATAGGCCACGCCGTCGTCGTGCATGCGGGCCGTACGACCGTTGCGGTGGGTGAACTCACGCTCATGCGGCGGCAAATGGTAGTGCAGGATGAAACTGAGGTCAGGAATATCAAGGCCGCGCGCCGCCAAATCGGTAGCCAGCAGCAGGTGGCTGGTCCCGTTGCGAATTTTGACGAGCGCTCGCTCCCGATCTGCTTGTTCCATACTTCCGTGAAAACTCTCGTGCGCGATGGCGTGGCGATGCAGGTGATCAGAAATTCGCTGTAGGCCGTCCTTATAGTTGCAAAACACAATGCCAGGCTCAGGCCCGATATGCCGCAGGGCAGCGATGAGAGCATCGAGCTTGTCACGCTCGGGAGTAGTAAGTTTTTCAAGCTTTAGCCGCGAACTGCGCTGATTGCGGTAATCGACTTGAATAGGGTTGATGAGTCCAACGAAGGCAGGGATCTCTACCTCACCAGTCGCCGAAGTGAGTACCCGCTGACGGAGACCGGGCAAAGCCTCAATGATCCTGCGCATCTCCTGCTCGAAGCCGATTTCGAGGGATTTGTCGTACTCGTCGAGCACGAGGGTGCGGATGTAGTTGAGCGCGTAATCGTCGCGCCGAAAGCGATCGGCAATGCGTCCGGGCGTACCGATGAGCAGCGCCGGCGGGTGTCGCAACTCCAGTTTGTCGAGCGTACCCGAGCGACCGCCGTAAACCGCGTTTACCTTAACGCCAGTGCCTAATTGACGCGCCACAGCTTCGATTTGCTGAGCCAATTCACGCGTAGGCACCAGGATGAGCGCCTGGATATGTAGACTTTCGGTATCGAGATTTTCGAGCAGGGGCAACAGGAAAGCAAGCGTTTTGCCGGTGCCTGTGGGCGACAGCAGCACGAGGTCGGCACCCGTGCGCAAGGCCTTGCCCGCCTCGTGTTGCATGGGATTAAGTGCTTTGATGGAAAGCTTGTCGAGAGGTGAGGGCATAGAAAATTTTTGTATGGGCGAAGGAAGTAAACAAGCTGCCAGATTATTGGACGTTATAGGGGCTGCGCCACCGCTATGCGACAGACATGGTGGAAGAGGAAGGCCGCCGCATGTAGACAAGGAGCTGTTGGGCCGTAAGGAACCTCAGTCGACGCAGATATACCGTCAAGCATCTACTAAAAGATTTCGGAGTGTGCCTGTTCCACTTGCCGGCTTGTAGTAGCGGCAGTCTTTATTTGCAAATGTGCAGGGACTGCTTGGAAACATTAGGGGCTTGAGTATGTTTGGGGTATGGTGGGAGCTGGATTACCTGAGCGAGGGGTATGGCGTAACAGCTGGTAGTAGGAGGAGTTTAACCCTCACCTAGACAAGTCGACCCGAGCTCGGAAAGATCTTCACAAAACTGGTTTTACTAAACATACTACTCTGTGAGAAGCTTAGCCACTTTAATCTTGCTGTTCGTAGCTGCTACCGGTTACTGCCAGAAGCTGGTTATTGTCGACCAGGATTATGAAAAAGCAAAAACGTTAGCACACCTGGAAAATAAGCTGCTGTTTATTGATTTCTACACAACGTGGTGTGCACCCTGCAAAAAACTGGACAAGTTGATTTTCCAAAATGATACGATAAGCCAGATGCTCGCAGATGATTTTGTGTTACTGCGCTATGATGCAGAACAAGACAAGGAGTATCATCTATCCAAGAAACATCACGTCAATAGTTATCCAACTGGAATAATCTTAAATAATGAAGGTTTTGTTGTTACCCGACAATATGGGTTCGTTGGCGAAGAAGTTCACGATTTAAGTGAGTCTGTTTTTGCGTTTACAGAAAAATCCATCAAACTTGACCGAGAGGATAAATCCTTGCCTGGATATTCCACTGTAATAGATACAACAATTTATCCAAGATTTTATATTGATTATGTGAATAGAGATCTGAAGAAGGTTGCCAATACTAGTGAGTTTGATGAGTACTGGAGAAATACGCACGATATACTAGCCGAAGGCTACTTTTCAACATTAGTCTATTTCGCCCAAGATGTTCCCATAACTATTGCCGATGAATTTCTCTTAGAAAAGACTCACTATATCGAGCTTTACGGTAAGACTGATGTTGATGTTGCGCTTATGTTTATGAGCTTTGGTAAGTTCGATGATGCCATTGACAATAGAAGTCAAGAAAAGTTCGATCAAGCTGTAGAATTTATGCATAAAGCGTTAGATGATAAGACTGCGCAGCAAATGCTGCCGATGTTTACACACAAATTTAATGAGGTCAAGTATAAGTAGATTCAAATAGACGAGGCTTCAACAGCCATAGATTTTCGCTTGCGAGGATGCGTTGCGGGAACTTTAGGTTGCATGCACTATCTGCTCTGTTTAAAGGTGCAGGCCACAGCCCGCGCAACCACATACTTAAAGGATTTGATGAAAAAAATTTATAAAGTAATGTTACTGATGCTTATAATAACCAATAAAAGCTGCACGTGTATAGGTGATCCTACGATAGATATTGTTGATGATTATCAAGTCTGGTCTCCGGATGGTAAGCATTGGCAGTTCTGGTGCAAACTTGGTTGTGGAAGCCACCCTAATATTTTGGACGTCCAGAAAGTATTATATAATGAAAATACTATAATTGTAGCGAATAAAAATCGGCAGCAAGAAAATGAATGGTACCTGTTTCATTCAAAGCAAAGCAAAATCAAATGCTGTCACGGAAATACAATAGTAGGTCCTATTGACAGCTTAGCGTTGACAAAATTTGTTGAGGATAATCATGTAAGAAATCTAAATAATTTCATTGTAGCAGAATAGATATGCTGCCTAATTAACTATGATCAGGATGGTGCCTCCTCCGTCGGCACAACGGCTACAACAGATTTTTAACATATTCATCATTGACGATATACTTTTATGAACCCCCCCTCAAATCACATTCACCTCAGGCTCAATCCTCACCCCAAATTTCTCAAATACATCTGCTTGAATATCCAAAGCCAACTGCCAAACTTCTGCGCCAGTGCCGTTACCGTGGTTGACCAAGACGAGCGCCTGACGGTCATGTACCCCTACCCCACCCCGCCGGTAGCCCTTCCAACCAGCTTGATCAATTAGCCAACCGGCAGGTATCTTATAGCTTCCGTCAGCTTGTTCGTAGTAGCGAACGTCCGGTCGACGAGCTTTTAATACCGCAAATTCTTCAGCACTGAGTACAGGGTTCTTAAAGAAACTGCCGCTGTTGCCAATCTTCGCCGGATCAGGAAGTTTGCTCCGTCTAATCTGTATAACCGCATCGCTAATGGAACGCGTACTTACCGGCTGCCCCGACTCCTCCAACAAAGTGCGGATGTCACCATAGTCGAGGCGCAAGCGGTGCTGTTTTGCCGAAAGGCGAAAACTAACATGCGTAATAATATATTGACCTTTCAACTGCTGCTTAAAACTCGAGTTGCGATAGCCGAAAGCACAAGCCTCAGCATCAAATGTTTCTTCCTTTAAGGTGCTACGATTGAGTGCACGTAAGGAGACAAAATGATCCTCGAGCTCAACTCCATAAGCGCCAATATTTTGGATCGGAGATGCGCCAACCGAACCGGGAATCAAACTCATATTTTCAAGACCTCCATAGCCCTGCTCGAGCGTCCACAGCACTAAATCATGCCAGCCCTCGCCAGCACCCACCTCGATAATCACTTCATTACCCTTAGCGCCAATAAGTTCTCTGCCACAAATGTCGACGTGAAGCACAAGACCTTCAATATCTCTAGTCAGCAGCATGTTTGAGCCACCGCCGAGCACCAGTTCAGGCTGCTCTTGAGCCAGTATCGTGCGCAGACTAGCCGTAGATGTTGCCCGGTAATACCTGGCCGCACAGGCCTCCAAGCCAAAGGTGTTGAAAGGCCGCAGAGAAATATTGTGGTGCAGCGTATCTGGCGCAAGGGTATCACTCATCGCCGCGAAGAAACATCACTCCGACAAGCTATACCGAGGGTAACCCCAGTAGCCCGGCTCGCGCAAAACCGGAATCGTGCGCGACGGACCAACATCGGGCGCAATAGGATCGTCTTGGTGAAGGCGCAACAGACCGTGTTCTGTCTCTACAAAAACATAGTAGCCGTCGGGAGAACTATTGAGCTGCTCGCGCGACAGCCCGCGGCCATTCCACATCTTCGTCACCTGCTTCACGCGCAACTGCACTTCCTCAGGATGACCCGCATCGAGCACACGATTGGTATAATGGGCCAGCCAAGTGATCAATGCAGTGCCTAGCAGTATACTCGTAGCCACAGTCTGAAATTTGCCAATAGCAGAGCGCGCAGAAAAAGCAAGTCCAAGCCCTGCAAGCAGCCCAATCCCCGCCCCGAGCAGCGCTGCATCTGAAAGGAGTTTGCTGCCGCCCACCGTGCTGTCAACATGCGGCAGCTCAAATGACCAGCCGAGGGTGGCAACAATGGCCAGCACAAGAGCACTTGAAATGAGCACGGGTTTCGACATCATAAGTTGGATCAGCAGCGGCTAAGCACTTTCAAATTGCAGCTTGGCCAAGGAATTATAAAGACCGTCAGGACGTAGACTTAGTTCAGTATGCGTACCAGATTCGACGATGCTGCCGCCATCAATGACGAAGATGCGATCGACATCGCGGATGGTGGCCAGGCGGTGGGCGATCACGATGCTGGTGCGACCTTCCATGAGCTTGTCGAGTGCATCCTGGACGACTCGTTCGCTCTCCGCATCGAGGCTGCTGGTGGCCTCATCGAGCAGCAGTATGCGCGGGTCCTTGAGCAATGCACGGGCGATGGCAATACGTTGGCGTTGACCGCCGCTGAGTTTCACACCCCGCTCGCCCACAATCGTATCGAGGCCTTCAGGAAAGCGATCAACAAATTCTAGCACATTAGCCTTGTCTGCGGCTGCTTCAATTTCTGTTCTGCTTGCGCCAAAACGACCATAGGCAATGTTGTCGGCAATACTTCCGGCAAAGAGAAGCACTTCCTGCGGCACAAGACCAAGATTAGCTCTATAACCCGCTAAATTTAAGCTGCGAATTTCAGTACCATCGACTTCTATGCTCCCAGTGTAGCCCTCATAAAAACGCAGGAGCAACTGCAGCAGAGTTGATTTACCTGCACCACTCGGGCCTACGAGCGCTACCCGTTCGCCGGCCTGGATGCTCAGGTTGAGACCTGCTAAAACGGCTACATCTGTGCGCGTGGGGTAGCGAAAGCTGACATCGCGAAACCTCACATTACCTGCGAGAGGTATTGGCGCGACCCCACTGCTGCGGGGCTCGAGCGACACGGCCTCAGTCGGTTCTACGAGGATACCGCGGATACGTTCGGTTGCTCCGATAGCACCGACGAGTTCGGTGTAGAAGTTGCCAAGTCCAGCAATTGCACCGCCAATAATTGCAGTATAAAGTCCAAACTGGAAGAGGTCGCCCGCTTCAATAGTGCCGGCTTGCACCATAAGAGCAGCGCGGTAAATAATAAAAAATAAAGCTCCAAATAAAAAGGTGATGATAAACATGCTGAACAGCGCCCTTGCTCTGGCGTAGCGGAGGCTGATGTGCACAGTATCATCTTGTGCGCGGCCATAGCGCATACGCTCAAACCATTCGTTGACATAGGACTTCACGGCCTGTATGCTTTGAATGCTCTCCCCGAGGATGTTATTGGTCTCTGCAAGTTCGGCCTGGCGCTCTTTGCTGAGTTTGCGCACCATTTTGCCAAAAAAGATTGCTCCGATAACTACCACTGGAAAAATGAGCAGCATCGTGAGACTGAGTCGCGGCATCCTGATGAGAATGATGGTGATGCCGAACAGCAGGATGAGAATCTGGCGGACGAACTCCGCGATGGTGATTGAAAAAGCGCTGTAGAGTTTCTCGACATCTGCGGTGAGGCGACTGATCAGTTCGCCAGAACGATTTTGCTCAAAGAAAGGCAGCGGTAGCGCGATCAACCGTGCAAAGACAGCTTTACGCACATCAGCAATACCCAACTCGCTGACCCGCGCGAAAAGCAGCACGCGGTAATAGCTGACGACGCTCTGTATGATGAGGGTGACGAGCATGACAAGCCCGAGCTGCTCGACGCTGAGACCGAGTTCGCTTTTATCATCTGCGGTGTTGACCATTTCCCCGATGAGGTAGGGAAAGGCCATAAATACCAGCGAACTGAGAGCTAAGAGAATGAGCCCGAAGATGAGCGACCACTTGTAGGGTCGTATGTATTCAAATATGCCGAGTGCCTCCCGCAGCTGCTCGCGGCTGAGTTTGGGCCGTACGTCTGGTGCGGGTTCAGCTTGTGGGGAGGTGGCCATACGCGGGCGGCAAGGTAGTGGTGGTGGTTAGGATGCTGGCACTGATCGCGGTCAAGATGGCGGTGCTGGTGGTGCTAATTGTGGGGATAGACTAAAGCGCGGTTGCGTATGTTTGCAGCTGAGCGTCACGGCAGGGGTGAGGTAATTAGCTCTAGGCGTTGCGGCTTGTTTGGTCCCGTAGTACAACGGATAGTATACAGGTTTCCGGAGCCTGGGATGGTGGTTCGATTCCACCCGGGACCACCAGAGGCAAGATTTAGCTGCGTTTCATCAAGCACAGCGTCTGGTGCAAGTCTCCAAATCAGCACGTCCTTTGGCGCTGAGCTAGACCAACGATAGAATTTTAATCAGGTGCATCAACGCAGAGGCGCGGCAAAATTAAAGCTACATAATTGATGCAGCTGCCCCGCGCTGGGCGATAGACTTAAAGCGCAAGCGCACCTCATCAGTGTCGCCACTAGGGTAGTCGATTTTGCCGCCGATTTCTTCAGCGAGGTAGGCAACGAGTTTGCGACCTTCTCCTGCGGGCTGAGCCGAAAAGCTGCTGCCACTCGGATCCTTGACTGTCATCGTGATGCTGTTGCCTTCCTTGGTCATGCGGACCAAAACTTGACCTGAGCTGCCCCCGTGACGGAAGGCGTTGTCGACGAGTTCTGTGTAAATAAGTGCAACAGGCACAGCCTGATCGAGCGGAAGGCGCAGCGGCATAGCTTCGGTGCGTAGCGACAGACCTGGATGTGGATTGAGCAGTTGCGTGAGCGTGGGATTATACTTTTCGAAAAAAGCTTCCATGGCCACTTCGAATTTATCGCCCTGCTCGAAACTACTCTGGGCTAAATAGCCAAGCGCCTCACTCTGGGCGTGAAGTTGGTTGGCAGGAGTAGTTGCACCAGTAGCTGGCATCCTCGCAGCAAGGGTTTGGAAGATGCGCCGCAGCATTTTCATGGCAGCGCGCGAGCTTTGACTAAGTTGGTTGCGTGCCTCAGCATAGGCAGTATCGCTTTCCTGCTGACCTTCACGCGCACGAGCTGTATCGCCGCGCATCTTACGGACGGTTGCTAAAAAAGCAAGGATCCCCAGCGCCAACACCACCAGACAAATGCCAATGACGGTCATGTACTTCCAGGAGGCGGCTTCCCGCTGCTCTTCGAGGGTAGATTCTGCTTCGGTGCGGATTGACTCCGCCTGCAGCCGGGCGGCCTCGGCTGCTTCAGCTTGTTGTTGTGCAGCGGCAATAGCTTCTGCGGCAGCCGCCCGCTGAGCCTGGAGCTCGAGTTCGGCAGCCTGGTGGTAGTAAGGCAAGGCCCGTGAGTAGCGTCGACCTGCGGAATCCAGACGCGCCTGCAGCCGATTGGCACGCGCCTGAAGCAATAGGTCATCGGTAGCTTCAGCCTGTTCGAGCGCTCTACGCGCAAGTACGTAATCTGGTCGACCACGTTCAAAAGCAACCTCAGCAGTGCGCAGCGTTTGCATCGCCTCAGATTCTGTGGCAGCCGTAGCCTCTCCACCCTGGGCAAAAACATCGGGTTTTGGCGAAAGCAGTACAATAACAGCTACCAAAAACAACAGCGCAAATCGGCGTATCCACATAAGGGTGCAAGTAAGGGCTCCACCAACGGTTCTACCACCAATGAGGTAGCTCGACAGCTAAGTTTCTGCGAAAAATCTAAAGTATCTCTACCTCACCAGTCCCGAGGTGAAACACAGCGCCAACAATTTTGAGCTTCCCTTCCTGCTCCAAATCTGACAGCATCGAGGAATCCTTGCGCAACTTGCTCATCTGATCACGCACGTTTTGGCGAACGCTAGCTTCTACAAAGTCAGGATCAGGCGCAATCTTCTCACCTGTATTTTTAGCCACACGCTCGACGCTAGGTCGAATCAGAGAAAGCAGCTCAGTGATATTGCCCGCCTGGACATCTTTGACCGCACTGGTAACTGCCCCGCAACTGCTGTGGCCAAGAATAACCAGCAGAGGGGTACCCGCAACGGCACACGCATACTCGAGACTTCCGAGCAGAGCAGGATCAACAACATTGCCGGCAACACGCGCCACAAAGGCATCGCCAATGCCCAAATTGAAGACCAATTCAACAGGCACACGACTGTCGATACAGCTCAAAATAGCTGCAAAAGGATATTGGCCACCAGTGGTGTCTTCACTCTGCTTGTTGAGGTCGTAGGTATGACCGCGGCGCTCGCGGTAGCGCTTGTTGCCATCCATGAGCAGGTCGAACGCACCTTGTGGACCGATAGCGGTCTGCATGTCTTGATTGAATGTACCGCGGGCGAAATCGTCTAAGCTGTACTTTGCCATGTTGGGGGGGTTGATTTGTGAGGTTTGAGAGAGAGAGAAAATTAAGGAGCTACCTTCTTCAAGTTGCCATCAGGCTCCACTACAATGGTGGGTTCGCGATCGCTAGGCCCTTCCGGCGGAAGGTACCTAAAGTCAATGTTGTGGTCTTTTGCGTGTACCGCAAAATCATCGAGCACATCGATCACATCTGGATCGACGGTGACTGCTTGGCGACCATCGACGACCACTCTCGAGTTGTCGGGCAAATCATTCAGCGTCTGGCGGATGCGTGCCTTGTTGAGAAAACTAACGTGCTGCGACAGCTCGAGCACGAGAGTTTCACCTTCCAAGTGACGGCTCTTGCCTGAAAAGTATGGTGTACGGAAATTCTCCCAGAGCAAGAAAAGGGTGGCCACGCCAAGGCCGATGCCGATACCAGTCAGCAGGTCGGTGAAGTAAATCGCGACGACCGTGATGACAAAGGGTACAAACTGGTTGAAGCCGCGCCTGTATTGCTCCACAAACAAGGCAGGGCGAGCGAGCTTGTAGCCCACCACGAGCAGCACGGCAGCCAAACTCGCCATGGGTACATAATTCATGGCTATAGGAAAGAGCAGCACGGCAAGCACGAGCCAGAAGCCATGCAGAATGGCGGATAACTTGGACTCAGCACCCGCCTGTAAGTTGGCTGAGGAACGCACGATAACTTGAGTCACAGGCAGACCTCCAATCAAGCCACTGAGGGAGTTGCCGAGGCCTTGTGCAAACAATTCTCGATTGGCAGGAGTAATCTCCCGGTGTGGGTCCATCTTATCCGTAGCCTCCACGCACAATAAGGTTTCGAGACTCGCTACAATGGCAATGGTCGCGGCCGTAAGCCACACTGCAGGATTGGCAATCGCGGACCAGTCAGGCATCACTACCAGCGACTTAATTTCGCCTATTGATTCTATGATTGGAATCGAAATAGTCTGGGAAGCATTAAGCGCCCAGCTGGTATCAGCGAAAGCAAAAAATAAAGCTACACCAGCAAGTACTGCGAGCAAAGGACCAGGAACGTGCTTGAGTATACTGTTGCGCTTAATGGTGTCGGACTGAAAAAGCAGGATAAGCGCTACACCGATTATTGTAATAGTAATTGCTCCAAAGCTGACGTGGTCTAGCATTTTAACTAGCTCAGATGTAGTAGTTTCTCCATCACGCTGTACGTAGGCAAAATCACCTTCAGGATCGGCATCATAGCCAAACGCATGAGGAATTTGCTTAATGAAAATGATCACGCCAATACCCGCGAGCATACCTTTGATGACGCTGTTGGGGAAGAAGTATGCCACTACGCCGGCACGAATCGCCGACAGCACGAGTTGCAGCAAACCACCCAGGACCACGGCAAGTAAAAATGCTTCAAAACCTAGGCCTCCAATGGCTTCGGCAACAATTACAGCAAGCCCCGCAGCAGGTCCTGAAACGCCCAATCTAGAGCCTGAGGCACTGCCAACTACGATGCCACCGATGATGCCCGCAATAAGGCCTGAGATCGGAGGTGCGTCACTCGCGACAGCAATGCCCAAGCACAGTGGTACTGCAACAAGAAATACAACCAGAGAAGCGCTTAAGTCTCGGCCAAAATGTGAAAATAACTTCATGAAATCAATGGTCTAGCACGTGAAGAATAGTGCTGCGCAAAAGTGCAGCGTATTCAGAAAATTAAGTTAATAATGCTAGGCTTCGGGAGGAGGAGCTACTTGCTCCAAATGCGGTGCTTGATGCAGTGCGTACGAATACTTAGCTTTCGCCAAAACAGGTTGATATATCTTAAGATCAGCAATCATTTGATGAGCCAGATTGCTCTGCAATTTATCTTTATTTAGTTCAGGCTTCTCTTCTCCATCGAACTCTCCGGTATCCAACTCAGCGAGCGTATGCGTATCCTGCACCAGATCCATCAGATCAAGGCTGACCTCACCCAGGATGCTAAACGCCACCAGCAGCAGCATAGCAGTGCGCACCATGATGGTGCAAGTGGTGATATAGACCTTAAGAGCCAACTTCTGCAAAAACTTGATAAGCGGTGAAAGGTTGTGCGCTACACCAAGAAAGGTAAGGAAACTTTGTTCACCATCTGGCGCGGGCAGTGGTGCAAAGAAAAGACGCTGTAGCCTTGCAAATATACAACTTATTGTGTCAACTTAGCGCCTCCCATGCAAAATCCCTACAGCGAAGGCTACTTACTTCACGATGTTGGCCGTCAGTATCAAGAGGTGGTGTCGTGGGCCCTTGCTGCTACCCAGCCACTGGAGGCGCGGCTTGCACAGCTTTCGCAGCAGATAAAAGGCTTTTTTATTGATCTCACCGAGGAGGGGGTGCAGAGTTTTTCCAACCACTTCGCGCGCATGAGTTACGTGGCTCAGGCAGCCAAACTCGATGGTAAGCTCACCTACTATCTACATCAGTTCGACCGTGAAACAGCGCGAACCTTGCGTGGTGAGTCTAGTAAAATCGACGGTCAGCAATTGTTGCTGCTGGGTAGCAAAGCTTTCATTGATGCCATTGAAGGTATCGTCAATCTCCCCTGCCCTGCCGAGCTGGCCTTAGTGCTGCCTAAGGATTATTTAGCCTTTCAGCTGCAGGCCTACACCGTTACCGAATTCAAGCCGCAACTGCGGGCGATGGTGCTCGAAGTGATGGACGATCGCGAACTGTTGCGGGTGCGCATCGTCGATGATCCCGGCCACGACCACCTCGTGCACTACGGGCGCGAAGGGTACAACCGCCAATTTGTCCAGCCTGCAGTCAAGTTGATTGCCAGCCATTTCGAGCTACCTCTCGAGGTAAATCTGCTCAGTGTCGAGGTGGACGCTGAAGGTGCTCTCAACCCTCAGCACCTCATTATCGATCCAGACTTCCTGGTGGATATCACCTCCATCTCAAAATGTTTCGATGTCAAAGGAGCCGAACCTGTAAAATACTTGCTTGGCCGGGTGACGCCCTTTACCTCTTCTGTGGCGCTGATGGCGGGAAACGTAGCCAATCACTTCCTCGACGCGGCCGTCACTAAAAAGCGCCAAGAGTTCCTGGATGGCTTCAGCGAGACCTTCAGTTTTTACCCGCTACAGTACGCAGGCTTATCGGATGATGATGTACGCGATCTGATGGTGAGATGCGAGGCGCATCATAAGGTGATTGGAGATTGTGTGACGCGGCATTTTCCCGATCAGTCAATTAATCCCGAGGAAGTGGTGGTGGAACCGAGCTTCTACGCCGAGCGCTACGGCTTGCAGGGTCGCCTCGACCTTTTTCTGCCCCCGAAAAGCGATCAAGATGCGGCGATCGTGGAGCTTAAAAGTGGGAAAATATTCCGTCCTAATCAGCACCGCGTCAATCAGGACCATTACGTGCAGACTTTGCTGTACGACCTGCTCGTGAAGTCCGTCTTCAGCGATAAAGCAAAGCCGCGCAATTATATCCTCTATTCGGGAGACAAGGAGGAGCCGCTGAGGTATGCACCTCCAAATCGTGCGCAACAGTACGAGGCGCTGATGGTGCGCAACCAGATGATGGCTATAGAACGCCTCCTGGCACTGAGTCAGCCTGGCAAACCTTGTCCTTTGGACTGGCTTCGACCCGACCGCTATCCTGATGCTTCAGGTTTTATCCTGCGCGACCTGGAGCAGTTTTATGCCGCTTATTCAAGTCTCGATGAGCTAGAGCGGGACTATGTGCGGGCATTTGTAGGTTTCATTGCGCGCGAGCAGCGTCTAGCTAAAGTTGGAAGCGGTGATGTGGAGCGGCTTAGTGGGCAGGCGGTGCTGTGGCGTGAAACCCTGGAGAATAAATTGGAGGGCTATGCGATACTGCACGACCTTAAGTTGGAAGTCGTAGCTGCTAAAGATGGCTTTCCGATACTGACTTTTCAACGTCCGCAACCAGCTGAAGGTGAGGAGGTCCTTACCAGCTTTCGTCGCGGCGACATCATCGTGCTCTATGCAGGTGATGCACGCCGGCAGGCTGTGCTTCGCGGCCAGGTTTACAAGGGCACTATAATTTCGATTTCCGATACTCACGTGAAGGTGAGGCTGCGGGCGAGTCAGCCGGATACGAGCAGGTTTGGCCATTATCAGCAGTGGAATATTGAAGGTGATCTTTTTGATAGTTCGTTTACGCGTTTGTATCAGAATTTAGCTGAGTTCGCTTCCGCAAAACCACACGCACGCGGGCTCGTCTTAGGTACCGTAGCGCCTGCTCGGCCGCTCAACACTCCTGTAGCTGTACCAGCGGCCTTGACGCAGGAACAAAAGGAGATTTTTCGGGCCGTCATCAACGCACGTGATTACTACCTCCTGTGGGGTCCGCCGGGTACTGGCAAAACGAGTGTGATGCTTCACCACCTGTGTGCGCATTTTGTCAATAGGACACAAGAACGCGTGTTGGTGCTGGCTTATACCAATAGGGCCGTAGATGAAATTTGCCGCGCCATTAGTCAGATTGGAGATGGCATTAACTCCAAATATTTGCGCATTGGTAGCTCTTTTGCGTGCGAACCTCAGTATACCGGTCAGCTTCTGCAGGAGCGCCTCAAGCATGCGCAGACACGGCAGGACATTCTCGATTTGCTGGCGAGTCAGCGCATTGTTGTTGGTACAGTCAGTTCGGTGCTGGGCAAAGGTGAGGCGCTATTCGGGCTAGTCAAGTTTGACCGACTCATTGTTGACGAGGCGAGTCAATTGCTGGAGCCGCTGATGGCTAATCTGCTGACGCGCTTCCCGCGCACCGTATTAATAGGTGACCATCGGCAGCTACCGGCAGTAGTAACGCAGGCTGAAGTCCATACTAAAATTGAGCATCCGTCGCTACGGGCTATTGGGCTAACCGACATGCGCAACTCCCTGTTTGAGCGGCTGTACGAGCGGGCACATTTAGAGAATTGGGATTGGGCCTACGGGGTGTTGACACGTCAAGGCCGTATGCATGCTTCGCTAGCAGCTTATGCAAATGAGGCCTTCTACGATAATCGGCTACAGGGGCTAGGCAAGGATGCTCCAAGTTCGGACTGGCAGTTGCTGCCGAATACGTACAACAACCGACCTGAGAATTGCACACCCTTAGAGGAGTTGTTCTGCCAACATTCCTTTGTTGTAGTCAACACAGCACCCGACCTAACGGATAAGGCCTTCCGCACCAATCAGCATGAGGCAGCTGCGGTAGTGGCGGCGCTGGGGTCGTTGATCCGCATTAAGGCAGCGCAGCATCAGGAATTAGAGCCTAAGCAAGTTGGCATCATTACGCCGTATCGTGCCCAGATTGCGCGTTTGCGGGTGGCTATCCGTCAATCGGATTTGCCGCAGGAATGGCACGAGGTCGCGATCGATACGGTTGAGCGATTTCAGGGCTCGAGTTATCAAATTGTGTTGTTGAGCTTGTGTGCCAATCAGCCGGCGATGGTATCGCGCTTGAGTTCGACCAATTCTGAGCTCAAGGATCGCAAGCTCAATGTAGCGCTCACGCGTGCTCGTGAGCGGGTGATAGCCTTTGGCAATGTTGATTTACTCCGAGGTCATAATGCAGCTTATGCCCACTTCATAGATTGGTGTGCACGTGAGGGAGGGGTGGAGGCTGGAGGGTAGGTGCTGGGCAGTGGGGGCTGGCCAATAGCTTTTGTGCTTCGGCTGAAGGGTTCCCCCGACTGCCCGGGTGGCGGTGGAGAACCCGTCAGCCGAAGCACAAAATATAAATCTTACCTAGGGGCTCCTTAAACTATCGGTGCTGCTACAGCAAGTGCCTTGACGTATGGGTACTGAGCTCGGCACAAAGACGTACCCGCACCCGAAGCCATGTCATGCCGCGCAGCCCGAGCATGTGCTCGCAGCCTTCAAAGTACAAGTCTATGCGCGCTAAAGCACGCGTAACCTTATCATTGGGTGCTAGGTGCTAGGTGCTGGGTGCTAGGTACCTGTGCATAAGTGGGCCGGTTAGGTCCACCATGTGTTCGGCCAGTTTGTTTGACCGCAGGTCAGACGGGGGGGGATTGTAGACGCTGGGGGCGTGGATTCCCTACTATAACTAGCCCCCTCCATCACCTCAGCACCACACTGCCCAACTCCTTACTCAATTCCTTCTTTACAGCCTCCATCCGCATAAATAGCTTGAGCAGCCGAGCCATCGTTTTATCATCTGAGGCTGCTTGAGCTTTGCGCATGCGCTCAGTGGTATCATCCATTTTCTTGAGCAACTTACTGAGCTTGAACCGAATAATCGAGCGCTTGGCGGCAGGAAGAAAATTCTCATCCGGCATCTTCTGCGTCGTCAGCGTAATCTCAAACTTTTCCCACCAACCATCACTATACGGATATGGATCAGTCAAAACCGTTGCAACAAATTTTTGTACAGATGCATCAGGATGACCAACCCAATAATCCGTTCCGATAAATTCTCCCTGCTGAAGGCGCTGATAAGAATCATTGGCTACCTTACCAGATACCGCATCTTCAAAGGAATCTAGAACTTCTTCTAATCCAGCACATAAATATGCACCAACTGTCATACCTAAATCTGCATCAAAAATTTCTTCACCATAGCGAATCAATATACTAGCTATATCTCGCTCTCGAAATGTATCATCTAGTACCAGCTGATGACCAATCGCTTGTTTGCGATCAACGAGAGATTCCTCCCGCGTTGGCTCACCTATTGCCTTTTCAGCAAGTGCACGCGTTATGTCCTGTTGCTCAACACGAGCCCGCCGCTGGTTTTCACGAAAGTGCGCATCTAAATATGTATTAAGCTGCTGAACCAACGTAGCCTCCTCTATCTCAAAACGCTGTCCTGTGGTGCGCAAATATTCTCCACGCAAAATAGCATCTGGAATAACAGCAATAGTCTTTAACACCTCCTGCACCAATCGAGCCCGCCGCAGTGGATCATCCTGCGCATCCTCCAGCACCAAATCAGTCTTGTAAGCAATAAAATCTTTTGCCTCCGACTGGATATAATGCCGAAAAGCCTCACCGCCATGCTCCTTTACATAACTGTCGGGATCGTGATTGTCAGGTAGGAGCACGAGGCTCACCTCCATACCCTCAGCCAGCACCAAATCCAGTCCACGCAAGGCAGCCTTTACCCCCGCCTTATCACCATCATAGAGAAATACCACCCGCTTGGTAAGTCGTTGGATAAGCCGAATATGACCAGCTGTGAGCGAAGTGCCGCTCGTAGCAACTACGTGCTCTACCCCAGCCTGATGAAGAGCAATAACATCCGCATAACCCTCCACAATTAAACACTCATCTTCGCGACGCATACTTGTGCGAGCCAGGTGCAAACCGTAAAGGGTATCACTCTTGTGGTATAACTGAGTTTCGGGTGAATTTATATATTTAGGAGCCTTAGTGTTAGTTTTAAGTACCCTTCCGGCAAAAGCAAGCACTTTACCCGCATAACTATGAATAGGAAACACTACCCTATCGCGCAAGAAGTCGCGTGCACCATTGTCTCGTGTAAGCCCGAGTTCTTCTAAAAATTGGAGTTTGTAGCCTTTGGCTAAAGCCGCCTCTTTGAGTGCAGTGCCACGTGGAGGAGCAAAACCAAGTTCGAATTTCTTAATCGTCTCCAGAGAATACCCGCGCTGCTTAAAGTAGCTGAGACCGATGCTTTTTCCCTCTTCAGTCTCGAGTAGCTCTTCGTGATAAAAGTCACGTGCAAAGTTATTGACGAGCTGTAGGGATGCGGCATGTTGATGCTCCGCTCGCACCTCTTCAGTTACTGCCTCTTCTTCAACAGTGATGCGATACTTGCGTGCAATGTGGCGCAGTGCCTCTACATAGCTAAGGCCATCGTGCTTTTGCACAAAACTGATCGCATCGCCGCCCTCGCCACAGCCGAAGCACTTAAAGATGCCTTTCGCGGGAGTGACGTAGAAACTCGGAGTTTTCTCGCCATGGAGGGGACAGAGGCCCTTAAAGTTAGAGCCGCTGCGCTTGAGGTTGACGTAGTCGCCAACGACCTCCTCCACCCGCATGGTGCTTTTGATCTTTTCGACGGTCGCATGGGGGATCACAGAGGCAAAGGTACAGGCGGGTTTGGTGTCGGCACCTTTTTTGAAGGCGTAGCAGTGGTTTTACCTCCAGGTGCACGCCTATGAAACAGCTATCTCTACTCCTCCTCGCAGGCCTCGCTGGCCTCTTACCTTTTGTTGCTGCTGCCGAATCGACTGCGGAGTGTAAGGCGCTCAACGACGGCCCGCGCGTTTCCTGTCTGCTCGACCGCGTAAATCAGCTTATCGATGCCGGGGATTTGCAACCGGCCACGACTATCGCTTTCGACGCGCTCGAACTTTCACGTGAAGTCGGTGAAATCGGCCTCACTTTCCAGACGCACGTGGTCACAGGGCAACTATATGCCGCCAAAAACGACCACACCAACGCGATGCGGCAATTCGTGCAGGCACTTAAAGTGGCCAACGATCAAGGCAACACCGCCTGGACAGTGGAAGCCAAAGGACTCATTGGGCAGACCTTTACCTCGCTCGAAGATTACGATCAGGCGGAGGAGAACTTGAAGGAAGCTCTTGTTTTGGCGCAAGCTGAAAAAAACTGGGGTGAAGCAGCTGTCATCCACGCCAAGCTCGGCGATGTCTACTTGCGCACTGGCGTAATCGGGAAAAGCCAAGACAACCTGCGCAAAGCAATCGACCTCTTTATCGAGCAAGAAAAATTTGCGGATGCGGCCAATGTCTCCGGTCAACTAGCCGATCAATACCTCCAGTCGGGCGACTATGACAATGCAGAACGCTTCGCCGAACAAACCTTACAACTCCATACAGATAGCGAAGATTTGGCCGCAATAGCTGATGATAATCGGCGGCTAGCCCGCGTGTATACTGCCTTTGACGATTTTGAAGGTGCAATTCAAGTTACCGAGCGAGCTTATGGGCTTTACAAGCGGCTGGACGATAAAATTGGTACCGTCGCTACACTGCTCGACTTTGCGAAGTACAACCAGGAGTTGGGCAATAAGGGGGAGGCGAAAGAAAATGCAGATGCTGCTATGGCTGGCCTTCGGGAAATTCCAGGCTCAGCAGGATTTGAAATAGCGCGCCAGTTATCACTGGTATTCGAGCGTATGGGCGACATGCAAATGGCGCTCAATGCACAGCAAGATTTTGTGCGTCGGCGAGAGGCATTCTTTGCAGGTGAAAAGACCCGTGCGCTGCTCGACTTGACCACGCGCTACGAGTCAGAATTTGCGACTGAGCAACAGCAACGCCGCATTGAGATGCTCGAAATTAACGAGGCTTCGAGTCGAAACTTCCGATTCTTTTTGCTGGTGGTGGTAGGTATGATTGCAGCGTTGGCTTTCAACCTGTTTATGGCCAACAGACGCAAAAAGCGCGATAACGACTTGCTCACCGAGAAAAACGGAGAGATTAATCGTCAGAAGACTGAAATTGATCTAAAAAACCTCGAACTCGAGGAGAAGAATAATAGTCTCAACGGCCTCAATGCCAAGCTCGTAGATGAGATGGCGGAGCGTGAGTCGATTCAGAAGACCTCATTCGCACGCGATCGTTTCTTGGCAACAATGAGCCATGAAATGCGCACACCGATAAATATTATTTCCGGTCTGTGCCACCTTTTATTGGAAGAGAATCCGCGACCTGATCAGGTAGAACACCTGCGCACCTTGCAATTTTCTGCCAATAATCTTGTCGTATTCATCAATGATATTCTCGACTTCTCTAAAATTGAAGCGGGCAAACTTAATCTCGAGAAGAGAGAGTTTAATGCGCGGAGACTGTTTACAGAAGTGGCATCACGGTTTGGCATGGCTGCAAAGGAAAAGGATATTGACGTCACCTATGAATTTGATGAAGCCATTCCCGCATGCTTAATGGGAGATCCAGCTCGCTTTAATCAGATAATGACCAATTTGGTCACAACGAGCTTTGCACATTCAATTAATGCGCAGGTTCATATTAGCGCGAAGGTTGAGGAGTTGCGCAAGGATGAGACTATGCTCCGGTTTGAGATTACCGATACTGGGCAGAGTATGGATGAAAAGCAACTGGAATCTATGTTCCGTAGCTTCACCTATAATCCTGACGATGTTTTTGAAGGATATAATTCTTCTGATCTCGTGTTGGCAATCACCCGGCGCTTAGTCGATCTGCAAAACGGCCACATCGAAGTGAAGCCGCGCCCAGAGGGAGGCAATCGCTTTACGGTGCTGCTGACCTTTAAGATCGTCTCGCAAAAAGATCATCGCAAACGAGTAGGTACATCACGAGCTTTCGAGCATCTTGCTGGCAATACTGTACTCCTGGTGGAGGATAATAAGATTAACCAGCTGGTGGTGCAGAAAATGCTTACGCGGCTAGGAATAGATGTGACCACTGCCGATAATGGTGTGGAGGCTCTAGAAATATTGAATAATCGCAGCTTTGATCTTTGCCTGATGGATATCCAGATGCCAAAGATGGATGGTTATCGCGCCACAGCAGAAATTCGCAAGCACATTAATCCGAGCGTGCGTGAAATTCCTGTAATTGCCTTAACCGCTTCGGCCTTTTTAAGCGAGCGTGAAAAAGCTAAGCTCTTTGGCATGAATGATCATGTCGGGAAGCCTTTTGCGCCGGAAGAATTGCTGGATAAGATGACGAATTGTCTCGCTATTCACCGCGGTGAATTAGAAGAGCGCACAACTTCCCCTAAAGCCAAGAAGCAAAACTGACCTAGCGCAGGTAGCTACATTCCCGTTAGCATATCCTCGAAGTGCTTAAAAGCATCGTGCATGACTTCGGGAGGTGAGCTAACATCTACCAGCTTTTTGCCGACGGGGTGCTCGAATTGCAGCCGGTAAGCGTGGAGTCCAATACTTCTATCAGCTAGTGGTTCGCGGGCGCCGTAGCGCAGGTCGCCTTCTATAGGCATTCCCACAGCGGCGAGTTGCGCACGAATTTGATGGCGCCGCCCGGTGAGCGGCTGCACCTCGAGCATGGAATGTGAGGCAACACGTGCCAGGAGTAGATAAGTTAATTCAGCTTTTTTAGCGCCTCTGCCCGCCTTGCGCTCACTGCTGTGGACGCGCATTTTCTTGATTGCGTGGTCGTGCATCAGCCAGTGAGTAAGGGTTTGCGTTTCATCCGTCACATTGCCAGAGACTACAGCGAAGTAGGTTTTCGTGATTTCCCTTGCGGAAAACATAGGTTGTATTCGTGAAAGGGCTTTGCTGGTGCGCGCAAGTACCACCAGGCCACTGGTAGGCCGATCGAGTCGGTGAGCAAGTCCGAGAAACACGTCGCCCGGCTTATCGTACTGGACTTTGATGTAGCGTTTGCCCCAGTCGAGAATGGTGGCATCGCCGGTACTATCGCCTTGAGAAAGCATACCCGCCGGCTTATTGACGATCAGCAGGTGGTTGTCTTCGTAGACGATTTTCGGGTTGTGGCGAGGGTGGAAGCTCATGGGGTGGGAGGTAGCGAGAGAGCTAGAGTATTGGCTTCCTGCAAAACAAGTCGTTTTTTGTCAGCTTTGGGTACAGATAATCAAATTTCCAGCACGATCAAAACTGGGAGGGCAGTATATTTGGAACGGCATTACTCCTACACATCCATCTCAACTAGGCTACATGGCATTCACCCACTATATACCTTTCCTACTAACAATTGTACTGTATGCCATCACGAATCCTGACACCTTTGCTCAAGCTTTTAAAGAAGGCACATTGACATTCGGAGTTCAGGAAGTCAACTTTGCTCCGAGCGATACGAGCAGTTTACAAACGAGAGGTAAAATCAAGGAAGATATAATGAATATCCTTGATATGCAGCTGATACTGTCAGATAATCGTGTTGCACAAGTTACGAACGGAAGATTCGGGAGTCAGGAAAGAATTTTTTATGATTTGGATTCAGGATTAGCATACAGATTTTTATCAATATATGGGAGAGAGCGAATGAAGGTTGACTCCTTCAATACAGATGAATTAAATGACCGCAATTCTCAAGAAGCGGAGGATTTATTTAAGGGCGGAACAACAGTTCCTTCTGCTTTTGATGGCATGGAAGCAATTAGGTATGAGCTTCCGGCTGACTCGCTTATTGAGTCAATAACGCTGACGGATTATTATCATCTCCCTCCATACATACACATACTGCCTATCACCGTTCCAAAAAATCGTGGATTTTTAAAATGCACTGTAAGGGTTTCACCAACAATAACAATAGAACTAGGCCTGATAAAACTATCAACAGAGATAGATGATTTGAGTGTATTTTCTATTGATTCAATAGCGGTAGATCCAAATAGCAATACACTTTTCAGCCAAACAGAAGAGTCAACGAGCACTTTGGCAAGCATAGATTCCTCTGCATGGAGCTTCAACCAGTTAATTGCCTACCGAGCTTCTCAAGATAGATTGCAGGCTGGCCGCAAGATTGTTCAAGATCTAACAAGCTCTGGCACTTGGATGAATTTAAAAGTTATTAAAGCTGACGATGAGTCAATGATAACAAGTTTTGATCATCCGTCTATTATATTAAGAATGATTTATGAGCTACCAAATGCAAGATCTTTGTCGTTCGATTCTATCCAAAACGTACTCCAGCGGCATAATTTAATTACTCCTACCGTGCAGTGGCTACTAAATTCTTTAAGTTTTCGTAGGGAGCATCTTGAATCGAGGAACAAATGGGAGGTACTATACCTTGCCGCAATGAATGATCACCTTAAAGATTCGGACACTAGAAAAATAATTGCTGGAAATTTAGAGTTTAAAGACTCTGAATTCGCAGTTGATTCCAGCATTAGAGAACAGTACATCAATGGTGAGATTGATCTAAACAGCGTGCTAGAGAGTCTAACGATCTTTTACACGTACCGATCTAGACAATTTGTTAGGTCCATAGATATCTGCCCTTTATCAAAAAAGGTTCTGCTTGAGCTGCATGAATTACCAGAGTTCCGCTTAGTCACGTGCGTCAATGATACCCTCAAGGTAAGTGCAGTGCGTAACAACTATTTCCTCGATACAAAGGTAGCGATGAGCCAAGATTTTGATGATCCAGCTTATAATTCAACGGGTGTTGGTCGAATTTTAGACACTTCGCTCTTTGATCGAGCTTACGAGCTAGTTATAGATTTTGCTAATCAAATTTCAGCAGATGAGGGGCTTAATATGCGATATGGATTGCATTCTCTACACTCATCTGCAATGCTCGAAATAAGAGAGGATGATTATATTGCTATCGTTGAGCAATTCCCTCAGCTTGATCTTGGCTTGGATCACAAATTTTGGACATCCTTAAAGCAACCTTTGACTTATAATGATCGGAATGTTTCTACCAGCTATATCAGATTGAAGGACGATGAAAGCGACTATTATTACGATCAGAAACTTTACAACGTGCTTCCCGACCCATTTTACTATAGTTTACCCATAATAAGCTTTCAAGACAAATTAAAGGTATTGACATTTATTGACAGCTTCTCCAATGATCTGAAATTAACAGCCGTACAGTATCGATTCTATAGAGATAAATTTTTAACCACTAATTTTGAGTCTACATTAGATGCTCTACGACAACTTCATCCTGCGATCGTTGAGGTGAGAGATGAAAGTGGACAGGCAGATGAGTTCACACTTCAATCTGGCTTTATCCCGCCTAAAAATTCATTTTCCAATGCGTTTCCCACCCTCGACTGGGCATTTGGTCGCGATTTCATGTTGACTGATTTTAAATATCATCGTGATTCCAACCGGATGAGCTTCACTCTTGATAATGAAGAACATACCATACCTTTTGGGAAGAATTCGATGTTCATGTGGCTACAGGAGCGGCTTGAGGAACACCCAAATGGAAAGGGACTTTATTCGCATGATATCAAAGAGCGCTTTAGAACCCAGCTCTTCTACATTACTCCGAGTCAAGTTGAATATGCGAAATCAGTCTTAGGTATCGAATTACAAGCCTACAAATAGCTTAGATGACTAATCACCTTCTGTTTTTTATCCTTAGCCCTAGCTTTTAATGCCCCTTACCCTCGCCTACTCTCCCTGCCCCAACGACACTTTTATCTTCGATGCTATGGTGCACGGGCGCATCGATACCGAAGGCTTGGACTTTGAGGTTGTGCTCGCCGATGTTGAGGAACTTAATGAGGCCGCTTTCGCCAAAACTCATCCACTCACCAAGCTAAGTTATCATGCACTCGCACATGTACAAGATAGCTACAGGCTGCTCGATGCCGGCAGCGCGCTCGGTGACGGTATAGGTCCACTGCTGATCGCGCGCACTCAACTCACACGACAGCAACTCGAATCTCAAGCAATTGCCATCCCTGGACAGTACACCACCGCAGCATTCCTGCTCAGGCTCGCCTATCCACAAGCCCAGCATCTACGCAGCTACGTCTTCAACCATATTGAAGAAGCAATTAACGCCAGTGAAGTAGCCGCTGGAGTCATCATCCACGAAAATCGCTTTACCTATGCCGAACGTGGCTTCGCACTTCTGCTCGATTTAGGTGACTATTGGCACACGACTACCCGGCTGCCAATACCTCTGGGTGGTATAGCCGTACGCCGCGATTTGGATGTCGAGCTACAGCAGCGCCTGGACCGGATACTGCGACGCAGCGTCGACTATGCGCTTGCTCACCCCACAGCTAGCGCCGACTATGTAGCAGCTCACGCACAAGAAATGAGTGCCGACGTGCAGTACATGCACATCAAGACCTATGTCAATGACTACAGCGTATCACTAGGAGCTGAAGGTCGCAAGGCGGTAGAAGCACTGTTCGACATGGCTGCAGAGCGCGAATTGGTCAAGCCGCGAAGAGCTGATCTTTTCGTGTAAGGGAGCGGTAAAGTTGGCACGGCCTTTGCAACTGGGTGGATGTGTAAGTTTTGGTTAGAATTGAAAGATTCGTTTTGGGGCTCGATGGTGACATCGAGCTTTTTTTTTGCCCCTATTCGGGCTGACAAAAAAGTTAGCTTCGCGGCCCCTACCACCACCAAACCAGAACTATGCTTGTTGGAGTACCCACAGAAATCAAGAACAACGAAAACCGCGTCGCCCTCACACCCGGAGGCGCCTTCGAATTCGTACAGCGTGGCCACCAGGTCATCATCCAAAGCGACGCTGGCCAGGGCAGCGGCTTCGAAAATGAGGAGTACCGCAAAGCAGGTGCTGAAATCGTCGACACCATAGAGGATGTCTACCGGCGCGCCGACATGATCATTAAGGTTAAGGAGCCAATCGAGCCCGAATACAAGCTCATCCGCAAGGGACAACTAGTGTTCACTTATTTTCACTTCGCATCGAGTCGCCCCCTCACTGAAGCAATGATTGCTTCAGGTGCTACTTGTATTGCCTACGAAACAGTGGAGCTCCCCGACAAATCTTTGCCCCTGCTCGTGCCGATGAGCGAGGTGGCCGGGCGCATGTCGGTGCAAGAAGGCGCGAAGTACCTCGAAAAGCCAGTCAAAGGCCGCGGCGTACTTCTTGGTGGAGTTCCTGGAGTCCCTCCCGGCAAAGTAGTCGTGCTCGGCGGTGGTGTGGTGGGTATGCAAGCTGCGAAAATGGCAGCAGGGCTCGGTGCTCAAGTAGTAGTTTTTGATGTCAATCTCGAACGACTCCGCTACCTCAATGCGGTGATGCCAGCCAACGTCGTCACCTTATTCTCCAACGCCTACAACATCAAGCGGGAAATCGCGAATGCTGATCTAATTATTGGCGCAGTGCTCATTCACGGTGCCAAAGCGCCCAATCTCATCACTCGCGACATGCTCAAGGATATGCGCGCAGGTACTGTACTTGTAGACGTGGCCGTAGATCAAGGCGGTTGCATCGAAACCTGTAAACCGACCACTCACGAAGATCCTACCTACATTATCGATGATGTGGTGCATTACTGCGTCGCCAACATGCCAGGGGCTGTGCCATATACCAGCACAATTGCCCTCACCAACGCTACCCTGCCCTATGCCGTCCGCCTGGCGAATTTCGGCTGGAAAAATGCTTGCCAAGCAGACCCAGCTTTGGCCAAGGGACTTAATGTCATCGATGGGGAGATTGTCTACCATGGCGTCGCCGAAGCATTTTCGCTGCCTTACCAGGATGTGTCGAAGTATCTGTAGCCCGACGTTGAGCAGGTACTAGACGCTCCCTTTGCGCGTTGGCTCATCTGACGCCTATGTATAGAATTGTTTTCGCCGTTCTTGCCCTTGCTGGCTCAGCTAGCTTGGCTTGCGCTCAGATATACAGCAACGAGTTTCTCACCATTGGTGCGGGCGCGCGTGGCCAAGCCCTGGGTAACAGCGTGATTGCTTCCAGCACTGGCATCTACGCCACCTACTGGAATCCTGCTGGCCTTGCCGCCGTTGATCAAGAGACCGGTTTGCTCGCTGGCGCCATGCACGCCGAACAGTTTGCCGGGGTAGCTACCTATGATTTTCTCGGCCTGAGTCTGCCGCTCGCAAATTCGAGCCGTCGCATAGCGTTGAGCCTCATTCGTCAGGGTGTCGATGATGTTCCCAATACCATCAACTTGTACAATGGTGATGGCACTGCCAACTACAATAACATTACCACTTTTGGCGTGGCGGATTACGCTTTGTTAATTAGTTATGCACAGCCCACTAAGTATTTAGATGGCAAGCTTTCAGTAGGAGGCAATCTGAAGATTATTCGTCGCGTCATTGGCGAATTTTCGAACTCTTGGGGCGTGGGGCTCGACGCCGGAGCTCGCTACGTAAGTGGTAATTTCATTACGGGTGTTACGCTTCGCGATGCCACCTCTACCTTCAATGCCTGGAAGACCGACATTGATGATAGGACGCGTGAGGTGCTGTTGGCTACGGGTAATACGTTACCGGATAAATCAGGTTCTGAAACGACTCGGCCGAGCGTATTGCCGGCGGTAGGCTATAGGTTTCGGCGCGGCAATATTGGTCTCACGCCAGAAGTCGCTGCCTGGATCACTTTCGATGGCCAACGCAACACACTATTATCTGCTGATCCGGTGAGTCTCGACCTCAACGTCGGGCTTGAGGCGGATTTCAAGCAGATAGTATTCGTTCGCTTAGGTGCTGATCAGTGGCAGCGTTATCGTGCTTTAGGCGATTCCGAGGAGAAGCTGCAGGTCCGGCCTGCTTTAGGGGTAGGTCTGCGCATCAAGGCTGCCACGCTAGATTATGCTTTTAGTAATCCTGGTAATGATGATGATTTGTATGCACACGTGGTTAGTCTCCAGCTTTCGCTAAAACGACCTGAGTAGGCTGAGGTAGAACATTTCTTGGCCTAGTGCGCAAAGACTTGCAGAATAAATCCTACGAGAACATGCTTGGGTTTCGCGGCATTGCTGGGTTTAACGGCCGAACCCATGGTGGACCTAACCGGCCCACTCACTCTAGCATCAAGTCCCCAGCGGGCTGGCAAGTCCGCCATGTGAACGGCCGGTCTGGCGCAAGGCTAGCGGTAGCTTGCCTGAAGCCGGGCTGGGCGACCCCAGCACCTAGCACCCACCCCCTAAAACGGATACCCAATCGCAATATGAAAACGCGGTGCCGCAGCCATACTCCTCACCTCAGAATCAAAGATGTTGAAGCGATCAAAGACCCAAGCATCAGCTCCCTGCCGCCAAGGCAAACGTATAGGCGCCGCATAATCAAAACGAATCAAAATAATATCGAAATCAAGACGTATACCCGCACCAACGCCAACGGCAAGCTCTTCATAGAAATCACCAAACTCGAATAAGCCTTCTGTATTTATGTCACCAATATCCCGCGCCAACCACACATTACCTACATCAGTAAAGACGGCACCCTCCACAAAAGGCACTACATCAAAGCGATACTCTGCATTGAGCTCGAGGCGGATGTCACCACTCTGATTGAGACTGGTCGCGGTGGCATTATCGCGTGAAGGAGGATCGGTGCGACCTGGCCCCACGCCGCGCAACCTGAAAGCTCGAATACTGTTGGGACCACCCGCAAAAAATTGATCCACGTAAGGAATCACCTCGCTGTTGCCGTAGGGTAAACCAAATCCGATATAAGCCCTCATCGCCAAGCTATTCTTGCTCGACAAGCGGGTGGTGCGCCTACCATCAATGTACGTTCTGAAATATTGACTCAAACGTACACCGGCAACTTCATCCGGACCTCCATCATCAGGAGTAGTAGCAAGCAAGCCAGAAATGTTGCCACTGGTCTTAATACCTCCTTCAATATTCCAAAACGTAGACGTACTAGCTATAGCCTGATCATTGTATCGATAGATATACTCCAATCCGGCAATCGCAAGATCTTCAAACGCCTGCGCTAGGCGCCGATCGCGACCAATAATCAGCAGAAAGGTATCGCTAGGATCGGTAATACTCGTATAACTTAGATTGATCGGATACAACTCGTGCGTAACAAACTGATTAGCCCGATACCTATAACCAAGCCTCGCCGTAATGTTGCTCAAGCTGAATTCTGGTCGTATCGTCTGCTGTACTCGCACACTTGCTACGGTACGGGGAATATAGTAGGCTGTACGTTCTATCTCTTTAGCAAAAGGTCCGATAAAGCGGGGCAAGGCAATTTCTGCACTCGCAGCAATATCGGTGGCAGTAACAGTTTCCTCAAAGTCTGTGATATCCGTCTGCACCCCGACACCGTAGCTGGCACTCACCCGCAGGTCTTCCGCGCCATTGAAGAGGTTGTTGTTGGTATGGCGAATCGTAGCGTTCAAGCCTGGCACAGAACTTCCCGCACGGGTAGTAGTCTCCAAATCGACGCCAACGCTCTGGCTTTGGCCTTGCGTGAGGTAGATGTACTGATCGAGCACGGGCGTCGAATCAGTCAGTCGCCGCTCAAAAGAATAGTTAACATATTTAAATACCCCGAGATCGAGGAGCTGGTTGAGTGTGTTCCTGTAGATACTTTCATTGTACACATCATTTCGGCGTAAGCCTATCCGTCTGGCTAGCACCGAAGCATGCAGCCGCTCGTTGGCATCTCTAATCACATAGATATCATCCTCGAACAGCGACGTGTCGCGTTTTGCGGAAGCGCTATCACGACCTAAAGAATAGTTAGGAAAGACATAAGTCTTACCTATACGATATTGCTTAAAGGCTAAAGAATCGCTGCCTTTATCGAGATTCATGTATACCCTCGTCTGGTTGTCTCCAGCTATGCTATCGACGATGTAGTAGATATTGCTTTTCGCAAAACTGTAATAACCCGCCCGCGAACTCAATTGATCGAGTCGAGCCCGCTCTGCATCGAGGGCAGCCACAGAATAATAAGTCCCTTGCTTGGCAAAAGTGGCAGGCTTTTGATCACGGAGAAATTGCCCCAGCGAACTACTATCCTTGGGCCACACCACGGTATCGAACCTGGCCCGACCGCGGGACTTCAGCTCATACTGCACATTAATATAAAAG
Organism: Saprospiraceae bacterium; assembly: GCA_965213735.1. Classification (GTDB taxonomy): domain Bacteria; phylum Bacteroidota; class Bacteroidia; order Chitinophagales; family Saprospiraceae; genus CALDTK01. The sequence goes on along the minus strand of CBDCAB010000006.1, from coordinate 431,706 downwards.
CTGTCGGTGCGGATAGTGTCATGATCAAGCTCGGAGCCGAAATAGCCGTGATCCTTGAGGTAATCCCGCATCAGCAGCATCGTCCGCTCAGTCAGCGCCTCATCGTAATAAACAGGCTCAGCACCAAGCGTTCGGCGCAACCATGGCTTGAGACCTTTCTCCTTTTCGGACTCTAACTTGAACCACCACCACATGCCGAGATTGCTAGCGGGCTCCTGCTGGTAATATCCAGCAAGTGTAGTAGTGAGCGCTTTCGGATTTGGAACCTGCTCCGGATTAATAATCTCAATCTCGCTACTGCTGTATAGAGGTTTGTCAGCACTCAAATAGCGCTCAATGGAGCACGAGGCTAGCAAGCACAAGCAGATAGCTGCACTTAAAAATCGCAAGAAGGGGGGCAAGAGCTAAGCGAGTTGGTGATCTGTGTACCTCAACACCACATTCACCCTAGCGGTTTGGGTGCGACACCCTATCTAGCTCCACACAAATCTTCTCGTAGTCACGGGCAACCTCCTCCCGCTGCACCTCGAGGATATCCTTGAGCTGCGGACTCACAGTAGCTACTGCCAACACCTGGTCGTAGGCGCCTAGCAAGCGATGCTCGACCATCTTCGCCTCCTGGAGAATCATCTTGTCCTCTTCATTGGAAAACACCGTCTTCAGATCGGTAAATATTTCATCGGCTGCGTCGCCAAAGGGACGGGTCACGTTTTTCGGAATCTCTCCGAGCTGCTTGATACACTCGCGGATGTCCTGGTAATAACCTTTGCGCTGAATAGCCTGCTGATAAAAATACTCGATCAGCTCCTCAGAATCGAGGTTGTCTTGAGTGGTATTGAACTCGCGGTAGCTTTCGTACAGGCGACGCTGGAGGCGGTTGAGTTCGTTGAGTAGTTGCTCGAAGGCCATGCGGTATTACGCTTTTGTGGTTGGGGCGAATGTATAACTACAAAACGGCCGACCCCACTAAAGGAATCGACCGTTTTGAGATTTGCTTTGGCTTAGCGCTTAGGCTGAGGCAAAAGAACGCTGAAGCTCCTGAATCTTGCCGAGTGCAGCCAAGATCTGCGTGCGCTGGCGTGATACCACTGAGCGGCAGTTGGCTGGAAGGGTTGTCTCTGCAAGCACTTCATCGTAGCGCTCGATTGCTGATTTCTCTCCGCGAATTACTTCGTTGAGCACAGCATTTTCGTCGTTGCCAGCAATGGCGCTTTTTAGATCGATCCAAACTCGGTGTGCATCGGCAGCTAGCGTCGTGCCTTTTTCAGGCTTGCCTCCGAGCTGCTGAATCTCAGTCTTGAGCTCGTGACCGAAGTCGTAGCGCTGCTGAGCGTATTCGTTAAACCAGGACTTCAGACGTGCATCTTTAACATCCTCGGCACTTTCTTTGTAGCCACGCTCCGCATCGTAATTGGCAGCAATCAATTTGTTGAGAGCGTCGACAGCTTTATTTTGGTCAGACATGGTGGTAGGGTTTTATGAAGTGAAATGATAACAGCTCCTCGTTTGTGTACGACGGCCGTCTACCTTAATTATGTCAACCGACATCCCATTGTTCGAGCAACGCTTGTTGGCAAATGGCTCTAATCAAACTTGCGCTGGTAGCTTACACCTGCACCGGTTTCGTAAGGCGTAGCTGAGGAAATTATATCGTAATCCGGGCGGCGGAACACCCTGACCAGGTAATGCCCGCTCTCTGTGAGGCGATAGGTCAACACAAAGTTGCTCTGAAAGCCTGCTGCACTTCCTCCGGCAATAGCGCTTTGCTCCCCAACATTCACATCGGTACCTACAGAGATCGTCAACCTATCACTAAAGAGCGTCTTCGAGAGCCCAATCTTAGCTGTCGTAGTTTGCTGCTCCGTATACTTATCCTCGTAACTTTCTAATCCAATATTTATATCTACGCCCTTAATATAATTATCAGCGAGCCGATTAAGCTGATTAGATACCAAGTTGCTGATTGAGGAAATGGCAATCTGCTTCCCTTGATCGGCAGGATCGAAGCCGCCACTTTCTCCACCCGTAAAGCTACCGAACACGAGAAGTGAAAATACTTGTTGATAAATCTCCTGCTCCGATAGGTTGGCAATGACTGTCTCTGCGGTGTTAGTAATACCCGACCCAGTTGACTCGGGCAGGTTGATGTCCAAATCTATGGTCGGGGCTTCGAGAGTGCCGCTCATACTCATGAGCACCTCTACAGTCTGCCTCCGCTTCGCTGAAGCTTCCTCACTCGGGGTAGGACTAGTGGTGCGATCCTTGATCAATTCCCAAGTCGTAGTTTCCAAAGTGTAGACGGCCGTAATGTCGAAGCGACTGTCGAGTGGATCCCCAACAAACTGCATGCTACTCCCCTGCTGTATATCAAAATCAAACTGCTTAACATTCAAGCCTCCAGTGGCCAGCGTAAATTGATAAGCTCCTTCGGTAATGGTGTAAAGACCCGTGACGCTGATAGCTCCATCAGGAGTCATCTGCACATTCATCTCCGAGTTGCCGCGTGCTCGTAAGGCATCGCCAGTGGCAGGATCGATTATGACGTGCATGACTGCCTCGTCATCAACATTGATGACCAGACCCAGGTCTAGACCGAGCGCATTTGCCTCGTAAACATCCTCAAGACTTTTCGTTGTATCGGCGTAGAGCGTGGCAGGATCAGCATATATAATCCAACTCTCTTCATTGACGCCGTTGACGCTCAAGAGCGGCACAATCGAAACATCCGTGCCCGAGAGGGTGCTGACTCGGCCTCGCACCACCGGCACATTTAAGTCTCCAGTAATGTCGATATCAGCAGCAACAATTGCGTCACCAAAATACAGTTCCTCAAGTGTCGGCTCCGAATTAAGGACTTTGAATCCATCAGTTTGAAGATTTAAGTCAAAGCCAAAGTCAGTGAAATAATCATGTGCTATCGTGCCGCTTAATGTTGCCTCTCTACCCGTTGAGTCTGCAATGACAAAAGTGCCAAAATCCAATAAATCTTCCGAGATGTCGACCCGACTATCTGCAACGCTAAATCGTGCACCGAGTAAATCAAATGTCGTAGCTGCCCCATCCAGCTGCATATAGCCATTTACTTCCGGTTGCTCGACAGTGCCAGTAATTGCCAAATCTGCACGAAGCAAACCTGTACTATTGCTCAACACACCTACCGTCACCGGATCGAGCACGCGCAGCTCGAAAGCACGTATGCGCGTAGCCATATCGAGAGAGCCATCGTTGATCCCATATTCCCCAGCAATGGATACATCATTTACAGGACCATTGAGTCGCACATCGATACCTACTGAATTTTCTAGTCCTTCAGATGTAGCATTGACAATTAAGGTACCAACAGGCTCGCCGTTAAGCACAATATCACTTGCGGTTAAATCTGCGGTATAGTACATCGTACCCGCAGGATCACGCACGCCTAACTTACCATCGACAGTACCATCAAGACTGAAGCCTTCGAGCTGCACGAGACGGGTAATTTCGTTTAATGAATAATTCTCAATAGTCACCGTCAGCGGAGCGAAGTCTTCATCCTGACTTTCGTCGTCGCTCTGAATGGATATGAGCTGCCCATCCTTGCGGAATGTAAGGTCTTGGATGTCCAGGTAATTTGCCCAATACTCGATCTGATTTGCACGGTCTACTTTCCAAAGCTGACCTGCTACTCTGAAATCACGATTCATGGAAATGATGTATCGACCTTCTGCATTTTGAGCAACATTAAGTCCTGTGCCAAGCAGAAGTGAATCCCGCTCTAGATAAGCTTCTAAATCAAGTTGAAGACTATCATCCCCAAGACGCATATTGGCTAGTGCCATATCCACCTGCTGGCCTGCCACTTCGATGCCCCGTGTCCGTAGATCGAGCAACAGCCCGCTCGCATCCCCTCCCAAATCGAGCAGGATGGTATCGAGCTTGATTCCGTCGTAATTGAGGTCAGGGATATACAACTGACCTGTCATTGACTTCTCACGTGAGTCGAAAGTGCCGGCAAAACCTAAAGTATCCAGTCGAATAAGCGCGGGATCAAAGATGTGAGCAAAATCTACAGGATCTTGCAAACCGAAGTAAAAGTCAAAACTTTGGTCGGCAATAACACGCTGAGGACTAGGCTCGATAGCTAAATCAGCAGGTTTGTCGACTGGGTTGAGGTATTCATCAATAGGAAAGAAGTCGTTAATGTAATTCGTAAGTAGCGCAGGCAAATCAGCCGTCCGATAATCACCAATTATACTCGCATCTATCAGGTCCGAGGTTACGACAATAAATCTCCCACTCGCTGTATCTCCAGCGCGCAGCAGCAGGCTATCAAGAAAAGCAACATTGCTCGAATCTTGGAGATAAAAGCTGTCGATAAGCGCCCGCCCGACTAAGTTATCTGCATTGTTGCCTCTCAAGTTGGCAGTAATTGCCATACTTAGTCCTAGGGGCGTAGGATACAGATTGAGCGGGTGCAGAGCCAGGGTATCGATGCGTGCCTCAAACACCATATCCGGAACAGAATCCCGCAGGTTGATCATTCCATCAAAGGACAGACGGGCGTTTGGATCATCAATAGCAAATTCACCCCGGAAGAGCTGTCTATCCAGATTTCCGTTCAACATCACTTCTCGGTAGGTATATCCGAGGTAGGTAAAGCTCTCAATTGTACCATTAATATTCGAAGCTATTGCTTCGGGGCTAAGTCCTGAGCCATCGAGTTCTACATTCAACGTCAGCGAGCCAATAGTGCTGTCTTGCAATAGGCGACCAACATTAAAGCTGTCGAGTGAGATAGAGCCCTTATAATTGCCGTCTGTGTAGTCGCTGTTAAAATCTGCGGTTAAGTCAGCAGTTGCACTTCCTAGAGCCGATTGCAAGGTACCATCAATGGTGAAGTCGGTAGTTGTGCCCGCAAATTGACCTTGAAAGTCGATGTTGCCAAGGGCTTGCGCATCGATGCCGAGGCTGTCGGGGATAAAGCCTGCAAGCTCCTCCATGTTAGTAGTCAGCGAGCGCACATCAGCTGTAATCACCATGTTCTCCGGCGAGTCGAGGTTCCGCACCGCCAGGTCCCCGCTAAAGCCAGTACGCCCCTGGGTCCGCAGCTCCAGGTTTTTGCCTGTAAAAGAAGTGGTGGTGCCACTCACGCTTCCGCTAAAACGAAACTGTCCAAAGTCTGCGAGTTCGGGGGGTATGGGCACACCTTTCGTAAGCCTTTTCAGATCGCGATAGCTGCTGGTCAGCCTCGAAATCCGCAGGTTGTAGCTCAGCTTTTCAGGATCGAGCGCATCAAATATTTGTCCCGAAGCGGCTATTGCCGTTTGCTGCCCCACCCGCACATTTAGGCCGTCGAGATTGAGCTTGGCAAAGGTGCCGGAGACCGATCCATCGGCGAAAATATTCGCAGTGAGATCGAGGTTCAGGCCCGCTTCTTCAAGTGTCGGTGCCAGCAATTTGAGGTCGCTTAATGCGATGTAGGAATCTTCAAAGTTGAACAGCAGGCGCGTTTGCGGATCGAGTGCTGCGAGCGATGCGAATGAGTCGTAGTCCAGTGCAGCTTTCGCCAAAACCTGTGAGGCGTCCGTCTTAAACACAAACTCGTCGAGATCGAGCGCTTCAGGTGTCATAGCTAGCTGAAACCCCACCTGATCAATGGTAAGTCCTGAGCGCTCGCGAAAGCTGAGTTCATCCCAACTTAGCCTCAACTCGGTAGAATCCCAGACAAATCCTGTAGCCAAAGCATTCAAATCCTTGATGTGCATATTGCCAGGATCAATACCTTCCTCTACAGGGTCTAAATTCGCATCCTTGTAAATAAAGTCGATATCCTTTAGCGCAAGCTCTCCTATAGAAATGGGAAGACCTGCGTAGGGGAAGGTGATCATGGTTGCGCCAGCGGAAAGCGTATCTACCACTGTTGCCGCAGCAGCCTCTTGTATCGGATCTACTTTATCGATGATGAAGCTGCCCCGTAAACCTTCTAAGAGAATATCTTCAAAGTCGACTGCCTGGTTTTCTAGGTCCAGGTTTTCAATATCCACCAGCAAGCGATCAGTGGTGACGTTGAGATTGGAAGGTGCTTTTTCATCGAGCATCCGAATGAGGGTATTGGTAATATCCACAGTCCGAAGACCTACTGTAAATGCAGCGGCAGACGTATCAGCCACCACCGTATCAGCTGGAGCAAAAGCATCGAGAATAAACTGAAAATTAAAGGCCGAATCTTGTTTGCGCTGGTAGGCATTGATCACGGCACCATCCAAAGTAACTTCATCTATAAAGATATTGCCACCAAAGAGGCTAAACGCACCGATGTCTATACCTAGTTGGTTAGCATACACGAGTGTATCACCATTAAGATCTTCGATGAGTATGCCATCAACTTGCGCCGCATCAAAGAAATCTAAATCGATATGGTCAATTTCAACATTTGCACCTCCTAACATTTCCTCAATGGTGGGAATAGCATAGCCAAGCAGCTTGTTCTGCACCGAAGGTATCTGCACAGCAACAACAATAATCAGGAGCAACAAGAGCACGATGCCAATGATCCAGGCGAGTGTCTTGAATACAATCTTCAGTATACGCATAGGGAGGCACACCCGCCGAGGCCGGTGCGAGTATCGGTGGGTGTGCCTCAGTAACCGTGCGACCGGCCCGGCTGTTCGCGAATTAGCAAGACTTTAGCAGTGCGAGCTATCCAAGGCAGTACTTACACGTCAAACTCCTTGTTCTCAGTGCCTTTGTACTCACCACCAGGCGTCACCGCCGCAGCTAGAATTTTGGCAAACGCAAAGAGCGCCGAGTCGCTATCGTCCCAAAACTCCACATGCTCCGGCACCACTTGAATCAGAGATGCTTGAGGATCGTCAGGACCATCAAACCATGCATCCTGAATCTTCGAGTAATAGCGGCGCTTCTTGACGATATCGGTCACAATTTTTGCACAGCCAGTCACCGAGAGGTACTGCTTGTCTGAAGGCTTTGCGTAGGAAACGTTGACTTTGCGGTCGTGGTAAATTTCCTGCACCTTATCACTGGTAAAGGCAGTAAAAAACCAGAGGGTGCCATCATCATCGATGCCTGCGGTAGACATTGGTCGCGAGCGCAAACCGTTGAGTTCCTGATCATCGGTGACGAGCATCGCCTCGCGGATATCCTCTACCAGTTCCTTGTACTTAGCGAGCTGTTGGTGGTGGGTCATGTGGGTGTGGGGTGTTATTTCTTTTTAGGGCTTGGTTTCGACTTTTCCTTGTCCTGCTTTTGGTCGGCTTCTTCGTGCACCTGGCGGCCGTAGCCTCGGGTGGGCGTGTCTTGTCCAGGCGCGCGGTTCTTGTCGGGTGCTTGGTTGGAATTCTTCTTCTTGTCGTCCATAGCAGGTAAGTTAGGCAGCTTGATGGACTTCATTTAGCGCCTTTTCGATGGCTTTGTTGAATGCAGGCAGATCATCAGGATTGCGACTCGTAATCATATTGTCTGCGGTGGCTACTTCCAGATCAACCACATTGGCCCCTGCATTGCGCAAATCCGTACGGATGCTCTTGAAGCTGGTCATGGTCTTTCCTTCCACCAGCTCAGCTTCAATCAGTAGCCAAGGCGCGTGACAAATAGCTGCTAGGGGCTTGCCGGTTTTGGCGAAAGCTTTAATAAACTCAATCGCCATACGCTCAGTACGCAGTTTATCGGGATTGATTTGTCCACCTGGCAGTATCAACGCATCGTAGTCAGCCACGTCAGCTTCGTCGAGCGTCGAGTCTACCCGCACGCTGTCGCCCCACTTATCAGAGTCCCAGCCTCTAATTTCTCGTTTGCCGGAGAGGCTGAGCACCTCCACCTGATGCCCTGCCTTCTCGAAGTGGTCGCGAGGACTGGTTAATTCAGCTTGCTCAAAGCCGTCGGTGGCAAGAATTGCGATTGTCATAATTTTTTGTTTTTGGGTTTAGTCGTTTCGCTCGACTTCACTTTGCAGTTTCAGGACCTCATCGCCATCTTCTTGCTCGATGAGCAGCGCGTGATTATCGTCCGTTCCATTTTTGGTGACCTTAGTGCCTTTGAGGGTGCGGGATACCTCGCGGGTGAAGGTTTCTTTGACCTTTCCCGTTGCCGTACCACTCCCCCATTTCCACTTCACTTCGGTGCCTTTGCGAATCATCTTTCGGGTTGATTGGTTGACCCTAGAAGCACCGGAAGAGGGTTAATGTTCGACCTTCACAAGCTAGATTTAAAGTTTTTTCCAATCTAGCGCATGTGCTAGCGGACCGATGTTCTGCAGCTTCACGGCAGCGACTTTTGTTGCCGTTTCCAGGCAGTTGCGCAGGCTCTCCCCAGCCAAATAAGCAGCTAAATATCCAGCCCAAAAGCTGTCGCCGGCGCCCGTACTGTCGGCCACCTTAACGGGTTTTGGCGAAAGCTGCACAACATCCTCACCAGCAAAGGCCATAGCCCCTGCAGCTCCGAACGTGAAGCAAATTTGTGATGCTCCCTCAGCAAGCAGACTCCTGGCTTTAGCTGTGCAATTAGCAAGTGTAAGCTCCTCCTCCATCAGCCGCAGCCAGTCGTCATCGCTCATCTTTACCAGCGCTCCGTGGCGGATATAGTGCATCACCACCGCCCTCGCCCGCTGCCTATCGGGCCACACTTTGTACGCATAATTGACGTCAATACTGAGGCGAGTGGTCGCTGCCAAAGCACTTGCAGCTCGCATAATGTGACTTCGAGCAGGAAGTGCGCTCATGGCAAAACAGGTGGTATGCAATACGCGTGGTGGCAGCGTTGTCAACTCGGCAAACTGCCCCCAGCTAAGGTCGGAGTCGGCACCTCGAAACACTTCAAAACTCGGCGAGCTCTCGGAACGCGTCACCGTAATTAGCGTCGTAGGCCGCGGTGAAGTGCGTAGCTGAGACGTGTCGAGGCCATTGTGCTCGAGTTGCTTTCGCAAAAACTCACCAAACGCATCTGCACCCACTGCTGCAATCAACCTGCTGCTCACCCCAAGGTGCTGCAAATTGGTGGCAAGATTGGCTGGACTTCCACCTGCATACGGCCGAAATGCACCTCCCTCTGCTAAGGAATCTGCCATCGCTTCGGAGATAAAATCAACCAGCAACTCACCTGCACACAGCACATCGATCTTCATGGGTGGGAAAGGTCGACTACGCGGAGCATCTTGCAACCATCTCTTAGCGCATCAATTCTGCATCTATGGATTATACTGCCGCCGAACGTGCTGCTCTGCCCTCTCGCGCTGAGTCGCTGCAACAACTTCGGGCAAAGCACTTCGACGTGCTCATCATTGGCGGCGGAATTACCGGAGCAGGAATCGCACTCGATGCGGCCTCGCGTGGGCTATCTGTGGCTCTGGTTGAGAAGGGGGATTATGCGTCGGGCACAAGTTCTAAATCCACCAAGCTCATTCACGGCGGACTGCGCTACCTCAAGCAACTCGATGTAGCGCTGGTGCGGGAAGTCGGACAGGAACGCGCTAATGTGCACCGGCTCGCACCTCACCTCGTGCAGCCTGAGAAGATGCTGATTCCCATCATTAAAGACGGGCAAATGGGCAAACTCACCACTAACGTCGCGCTGATGATTTATGACTTCCTAGCTGGTGTGGGTGGCGATGATCAACGATTGATGCTCGACCGCGAGGAGACGCTCGCCGCCGAACCCATGCTGCGCGAAGATTGGGTGCTCGGTGGAGCGCTGTATGCAGAATACCGCACCGACGATGCACGTCTCACCATCGAAAACATCAAGACAGCAGCCGCCCTCGGTGCTACGGCGTGCAATTATGTCATGGCCACCGACCTACTTTACAAGGAGGGCCAAGTATCGGGAGTGGCAGCTCGCAACGAAATCAGCGGAGATACTTTCGAAGTGCATGCCGAGGTGACGGTGAGTGCTGCCGGACCGTGGGTTGATTTGATACGAAATATCGACAAATCACTTACTAGCAAGCGCATTTTTCACGCTAAGGGTGTCCACCTCGTGGTGCCGCACCATCGCTTTCCGGTGACGCAGAGCATCTACTTCGACGTGCCCGGTGGCCGAATGTGTTTTGCCATTCCGCGCGGCCAAGCGACTTATTTCGGCACTACCGACACCCCGTTTACTGACGACCCGGATGTGGTGCGTATCACCGAACAGGATGTGCACTACTTGCTGGAGGGCGTCAACCGCATCTTCCCCACGCTCAACTTGCAGAAGGAGCACATTGAGAGCTCCTGGGCTGGATTGCGCCCGCTCATATTTGAAGAAGGCAAGACTGCCAGCGAGATGAGTCGCCGCGACGAGATTTTCGAATCTGCATCGGGCCTGCTCAGCATCGCGGGTGGCAAGCTCACTGGCTACCGCAAAATGAGTGCGCGCATTATGGAAAAGGTGGTCGAGCGCATCGGGCGTGGTGGAGCTTCGCAGACCAAAACGCTTGCCCTCGGCGGCAATGGATTTGCTAGCAGCGAGGCTGTGCGCAGCTATTGCGATCTGGTCGAATCGCTACTCAATGAGCATGGCTTGCCGCAGTCGCGTGCTGCCTACCTGGTGCATCTCTATGGCAAGCAAACCGAGGATATTCTGCATCTCACGCCACCGGAGGGTAGGGCCGAGTTGCGCCTCGCGATTGGCGAGCTGATGTTCGCTTTGCGCAAAGAGCAAATGGCCAAACTGGAGGATTGGGCTATCCGTCGCACCGGTCGGATGTACTTCGACCGACCTGCGCTCGATGACTTGCTGCCCGACCTCTCGCTGGTGTATGCAGAGCTCACGCAGCAGTCGGAGCCTGAGCGAATTAGTGAACTTCAGGAGTTACAGGCGTTGAGTCAACAGCATGCCGAGTTCAAATCCGCTGCGCAGTAGTCTCTTTCCACTTTCGTCAAAACCCCACTATGCCCACTCATTCACTCGCGAATCCAGAACAACGCACAATCAACCGCCGCGAGGCTGTCAATGATGCTCATATAGCGCCCCAAACCCGCCATCCCGATGTATTTGAACGGGAGTATTGTGGCAGGATAAGTGAGAAAAGTAAGGAGACAAGTACGTGGCTGGGGCAAAGCGAAAATGGCTGGCTGGTGCAAGTGTCGGCGTACGGAGTAGCAGGAGGTGCTAATAAGGAAAATACCGTGCTGCGTTTGCGCATGGCGCCATCTGGCCAACTCGATACGAGGCCTACCTATGCACTGCCCGCTGGCACAGTACCAGAGGCAAAGTTGCAGGTAGCGGCCGAGGATGAGCACTTTCGCTTTAGCACCGCGGCGGGATCTTTGGTTTTGGCGAAAGCTGATGGAAAGATATCCACCCAAACCGCCGCAGGAAAATCCACACTCCAAAGTAGCGCAGCGCCTTATGTCATTACGAGCATCATGGCGGGCACGACGGCCGTAGGTGCCTGCTTCGAAGCGCGCGAATCGGACGCTTACCACGGACTCGGCGACAAACCCGGCGAGCTGGACATGCGGGGGCGCCGCTACACCATGTGGAACAGCGATGCTTTTGGCTACGATCACCTTTCGGATAAACTATATAAATCTGTACCTTTTACCTTAGTAGAGCGAGGAGATTGTCGCGTCGGTTTATTTTTCGACAATACCCACAGAGCTACATTTGATTTTGCAAAAGAAACTATCGACCAATTTGGCTACGAGGCCAACGGAGGCGAACTCAATATCTACTTCTTTTTCAGCGATGATCCCATACAAATTTGTGCAGATTACTGCAAATTAACAGGTGTGCCTCCGCTGCCGCCTATGTGGGCAATAGGATATCAGCAATGCCGATGGAGCTATTATCCAGAAAGTCGCGTTCGGGAAATCGTAGCGAAGTTTCGCGAGCTGCAAATTCCTTGCGATGCCATCTATTTAGATATAGACTATATGGACAACTATAAGTGCTTTACGTGGAGTGAAGTGCTTTTCCCAAATTTGCAGGAAATGATTGCTGATTTTCGCAGGTTAAATATGCGCACGGTAGTCATGATCGACCCGGGAATTTCTGCTGTCGAAGATTATGATGTGTATGCCTCCGGTACGAGCGCAGATGCTTGGTGTCGCCGCACGAGTGGGGAAATCATGCGCGGCCCAGTATGGCCCGAGGAGTGTGTGTTTCCAGACTTTACCGAACCACGCGTGCGCGAATGGTGGGGGCAGCTGTACCACGAGCTTTACCAGACGCTTGGCGTGAGTGGCTTCTGGAACGATATGAATGAGCCAGCCGTGTTTAAGGTCAACCGAGCAACAATGCCCGATGAGGTCTTCCACGCGATGGAGGGAGAAGGCGGCACGCACGCCCGCGCACATAATATCTACGGCATGACGATGACGGCTGCTAGCTACAACGGGCTGCGCAGCATACAGCCGGAGCTAAGACCGTTTTTGCTCACCCGTGCTACCTATGCTGGTGGGCAGCGCTATGCCGCCTGCTGGACGGGTGATAATGCTGCCAATTGGCGCCACCTGCAAACAGCCAATCACCAGTGCATCCGCCTTAGCTTGAGCGGCTTTAGCATCACGGGGAGCGACATTGGTGGATTCTCCGACGAACCCGATGGCGAGCTTTACGTGCGGTGGATACAGCTCGGTATTTTCCATCCGCTGATGCGCACCCACTCCATTGGCAACAACTCCGATGGCAGCACCCAAACCGATCAGGAGGCTGTAGAAGAAGCGATGAGCGAGGAGCGCATCGATCAAGAGCCGTGGAGCTATGGCGACCCCTACACTGGCCTTGCCCGCACAGCCATCGAGTGGAGATACAGACTCCTGCCAAGTGTCTATACCGCCATGGATCGGCTGCACCGCGAAGGCATGCCAACGCTCGTGCCGAGTTATATGGAAGATCCAAGCGATGAGCAACTCGTATCACGCAATGCATTTCGCTTTGCAGATCACCTATTTATTGATCCGATTTTAGAAAAAGACCAGCGTAGCAAGCAAATTTATCTCCCCCGTGGCATCTGGTACGAGCTGCAGTCAGGTAAGCTGTTGCGTGGGGCTCAGCAGGTGTCGGTGGATACGCCGCTCGAATATATTCCAGCTTTTGTGCGTGGAGGTGCAGTGCTTCAGCTCGACCCGGTGCGTCAGAGCACAGCCGAGCCTTATCCCGCAGCTCCGGAATTACATGTTTACTATGCGGAGGGAGAGACCTCCAGCTTGCTGTATCAAGATGCTGGTGAGGGGTATAAGTATCAAGAGGGCGAGTACTTGCGCACCCACTTTAGCTATCTTGGAGAGACAGGTAAGTCTGTACTCAACGCGCAACGTGAAGGCAGCTACAGTCCCCCTTTTGCAGAATACGCGCTGGTGTGGCACGGCAAAGGCGAAGGCAGCTGGACACTTTCAGTAGATGGGCAGCAGGTAGACATCACTCCAGTTGGTGACACTTATCGAGCTACCATTCCCGCAAATTTTGCGCGCATGGAAATGCTGCGCGGCTAAAGAGAAATCAGCGGAGAGGTCCACTCCACCAGTTGCCCGATTGGCGACAGCTTCAAGCCTGCTTGTTCTCCAATTTTCTCTAAGTGTCGCGCTGATGCTGGACTAACCGCCACCAGCAGTCCGCCGCTCGTTTGTGGATCGGCAAGTATGAAGCGCTCCTCCTCAGTCATCTCTCCGAGTTGGTGGCCGTAGCTGCGCAGGTTGCGTTTGGTGCCTCCCGGTATTGCTCCTGCACGCAGGTACTCGTGGATGGCTTGCTCGTGCAGCAGCGGGAGGGCTGCAAAGTTGAGTTGCGCTGCGAGTTCGCTGGCTAGACACATTTCAGTGAGGTGGCCGGCAAGACCGAAGCCCGTCACGTCAGTCATAGCATTGACACCAGGCACAGAAGCAAAGGCTTGTCCGATCTTGTTGAGCTGGGTCATGCTGTTTGGACCTAGCTGGGCATGTTCTTCGCGAAGCAAACCTTGCTTTTGCGCGGTAGAAAGTATGCCGACGCCGAGGCCCTTGGTGAGGTAAAGGATGTCGCCTGCTTTGGCACCACCGTTGCGCTTGAGTAGGCTCTCACGTATGCGACCATTGACAGCAAGTCCAAAGATGGGCTCGGGACTGTCGATGGAGTGACCTCCTGCCAGGGCAATACCTGCCTCTTGGCAGCTTGCTTTAGCACCTGCTACCACTTGTCCGGCTAATTCGGGGGACAATTTCTCGATGGGCCACCCAAGTATTGCAATAGCCAGCAGGGGCGTGCCTCCCATGGCGTAGATATCGCTTATGGCATTGGTGGCGGCTATTTGGCCGAAGGTGAAGGGATCATCTACGATCGGCATGAAGAAGTCGGTCGTAGAAATCAATGCAGTCCCGTCGCCCAGGCTCAGCACGGCGGCATCATCACGGTCGTCGTTGCCTACCAGCAAACCATCAAATACACCTGCCGATCCGCTGCTCGCGAGGATTTGACTGAGCACGTCAGGAGCAATCTTGCAGCCACAGCCGGCGCCATGAGAATATTGTGTGAGGCGTACTGGGGTAGAACTCATGGCTGCAAGGTAGGTGGAGCCTGCACGTTGATCAGAGCTATTGGCTACAGCAGGAGTTGCTGGGCGAGAGATGCCAACTCAGCTATACCAACTTGATGTCGCTCTGAGCTTGGGTGGCCCTGGCGCAGTGAGTAATGCGCATAGGCTTTGTCATAATAGGTCAGGGCTATCTGGGCTGCAGTGTGTAGGTCGCCTGCATCAACGGCGGCTATGGCATCACGGGTTGCTTTGCCTCCCAGGCGTTTGCGCAGGTGGTGGAAGGTATCGGCCAAGACCTCCGATTTATAGGTGCCGTACTGCTCGACGATGTGTGCAACGCGGTCTTCGAGGGGCACGGCTAACTCTACGCGGTGGCCACGGGCTAGGGCCGCGACAAGACCATCAGGCAGGAAGACCTTACCTATGTTGCGGCTTTCATTTTCTACCCATACTGGCAGTTGGGCATCGAAGCCAAGGAGGGTGGTAAAGATTTGATTTTCTGCGGCTTCAGTGCTGGGCTGAGCGGTTCCGGGGGTGAGGCCAAACGCGCTGCCTTTGTGGTTGGCAATCGCTTCGAGGTCGAGCACTTGCGCGCCGCGGGAGGCAAGTTCTTGCAGTAAGAGCGTCTTGCCCGATCCTGTGGAGCCATCTACGACGCGCAAATCGAACGGAAGGCGATCAAAGTAGGCTCGAATGTGCTGCCGGTAGGCTTTGTAGCCACCCTCGAGTCGAATGACTTCAATCCCTGCAAAATCCAGCAGCCAAGCCACCGCTGCGCTGCGTGAGCCTCCGCGCCAGCAGTAAACGCCCACTTTTGCAGACTCACCAGAAGATGCTGCTGCGGCCTCCTGATACACTCGCGTTGCTTCTTCCACCAGCCAGCGCATCTTCGGCCCGACGATATCGAGCCCCTGCAGCAAAGCTTCTCGCTGGTCGACCTGGGTATAGGTGGTGCCGACTCGAGCGCGCTCGTCGTTGTCGAAGAGTGGCAAAGATGCTGCTCCAAGTATATGGCCTTGCTCATACTCCCCTGGCGAGCGCACATCGAGCAGCACGAGCCTTTCCTCTCGCTGGAGATTGAGAAATTTAGCTGCATCAACGTCGTGTATTGCCGGCACGGGCTCAAGGTAGAGCAACTTGGTGCAGCGCATTCAGTTGCCAGGTACCTCTAATGGTTCATCTGCGGTGCTCGTGTGGGTAAGGAGCAACTCTTCGTAGCGTGACAGGCACGTGCGCAGCGATAAGCCTTGCATATGCACACAGTCGCAAAAGGCCTCTCCTACTGCTTCATTGGCGGAGTCAGCAAATTGATTTTGACAGCCTGACAGACTATTTCGAGGCATAATCGCCAAATTAGTCATAACAATAAATCCTGCAAATATTGTCATTCCAATTGCTCCAAAGCTGAGGAAATATTTCCACGGAAATCGTTTGATATAGGGTTTAGGGACAGCACTAGGCTTGAGCGAGAAGAGTGATTTGAGCTTATCGTAATCCCACGCTAGCAGATATACGTTAGCAGCTACCATAAGTGGGGCGGTTAACAAAGACCCGTCAAATCTTACGGCAAATGATAAAATGCAGATATTAAGGATGATGGGCAGATACAGCAAGGCGCCCAGAGTGGCCAAACGTGGCACTAGCAGCAGTGCACCAGCCAGCACCTGTGCCACTCCAATAAATGTATAGTAAAATCCTGTAAAAGCTAGCGCCTCTAAATAATGCCCCATAGGATGTACAACGGATAGTCCATCAGCAAATCTGTAGCCTAAAATTTTTATCACACCCGCAGGAATAAAACCTAATGCAAGTGCAAAGCGCACAAAGTAGGTGAAGTAATGCAGCCACACATTAGCTCGCACTTCGCGGTGCAGACGGTCGAGGGTAGCAGCTGCTTTCATGCGGGCAAGTATACTAATGGGTAAGAACCCGCGGTCAAAGAACAGTCTACCTAGCACCCAGCCCCCAGCACCCAGCACCCAGCCCCTAGCACCCAGCCCCTAGCACCCAGCACCCAGCCCCCAGCACCCATCTATCCACCCCCAAAAACCCGACAAGCCTCCACTGCCCTACCCCACCCCGCATACAAGCTATCAACCTCCTCAGCAGGCCGTTGCGCCCCAAACGTCTGCGTCGGTAAGTGCAGATCCTTCAGCTCCTCGATCGTCCACATGCCCACTCCGATACCTGCCAAAAAAGCTGCACCCATAGCCGTAGCCTCACCAAAGTCGCGACGCACCACCGGCCGCTGGATGACGTCAGCCTGAAACTGCATCAACCAATCATTGGCTGCCGCACCTCCATCTACCTGTAAACTCACCAAATCCAAGCCGCTATCCGCAGCCATGGCCTCAATCAAATCACGTGTTTGGTAGGCCAAACTCTCCAGCGTAGCCCGCGTGAGGTAGCGTTTGTGCGATCCACGTGTGAGGCCAAATACAGCTCCACGCGCATCGCCATCCCAGTAGGGCGCACCAAGTCCCGCAAAGGCAGGCACCACGTACACACCACCATTATCCTTCACCGATCGCGCCAGCTCCTCACTCTCAGCCGCCTCCTCAAACAAGCCCAAGCCATCGCGCAGCCATTGCACCGCCGCACCAGCCACGAGGATGCTGCCCTCCAACGCATACACCCGCTCACCGTTGATCTTCCAAGCTATCGTAGTCACCAATCCGTTGCTCGATGCCTTAGCTTTAGTACCTGTGTTCATCAGCAGAAAACAGCCTGTGCCGTAGGTATTCTTTGCCTGCCCATCCGCAAAACATCGTTGCCCAAACAGCGCCGCCTGCTGGTCGCCAGCTATACCCGCAATCGCCACCTCAGCTCCGAATAGCTCTTTACTCGTCGTGGCAAGTCTACCTGAACTCGCTACGACTTCGGGCAATTCGTTTCGGCGCAAGCCGAACTCCTCCAGCAACTCCTGCGCCCACTCACCCGCATGAATATCGTACACCAAAGTGCGCGAGGCATTGGTTTCATCGGTGATGAAGCGCTTGCCCCCCGTCAGCTTGTACACCAGCCAGGTATCGATAGTACAAAACCTGAGGGTGCCTGCTTCCCTCGCCTCAGCCACGGCCGGTCGATTGGCAAGCATCCATTCGAGTTTGCTCGCCGTGAAGTAGGCATCTACTACCAGACCAGTTTTTTGAGAAAATTCCTCACCTCGCTTCGCCCGCAGCGACCTACACCGCTCGGCAGTACGCTTGTCTTGCCACACAATTGCACGGCCGAGCGGCTTGCCTGTACCAGCATCAAAAGCAACAGCTGTTTCCCGTTGATTAGTAATGCCAATTGCCGCCACTTGACTCAGCTCAATGTTCGCCCGCCGCAGCGCACCAAATAACGTTGCACGCTGCGCCGCCCAAATGTCCTCCGCATCATGTTCGACCCAACCTGCTTGCGGATAGTGCTGCTCAAATTCCTGCTGAGCCAGCGCCACCAGTTTTGCGGAAGCATCAAAAATTAAAGTCCGACAACTGGTCGTGCCAGCGTCGAGCGCGACTATGTAGGTTGGAGTAGGCATGTGTACAGCGGGTTGTGCGGCTGGAGAACCCCCAGCGCGGTGACAGGTTACTGACCGTGAACTTAAGCGCGTAGATGATTCCTCCCCCCGACGTTCAGGTCGAACACCTGAGTTTTCGCGAAAGCGGCCAATTTTCTACCCGCGACATTGCCTACGCCGAGCTCGACGAGCGACTTCTGCCCTTTATGCAGCACGTCCCGCAGCCTACGCTGGAGGGGCATAGCAGGCTGTCAGCTTTCGCCAAAACCATACACGACCGCCAACAATTCGCCATAGATCGCCACACGCTGGTAGAGGTGCTCCAGGAGCAGTACAGCACCTACGGGATGAAATGCCCCGGCAGGGTAAAGCAGCTGCTCGATACGAATACGTTTACCATCGTCACCGCCCACCAAGCCTCGCTATTTCTGGGGCCGCTCTACTATGTGTATAAGATTCTCAGCACTGTCACGCTTTCGCGAAAACTAAAAAAAGCCTACCCGGACTACGAATTCGTACCCGTGTTTGTACTTGGTGCAGAAGACCATGACCTCGAGGAAATCGATCATCTGCGTATCGGGAGTGAAACGATCACTTGGCAAACCCAACAGACGGGCGCAACTGGCGCCATGCACCTGCGCGAAATCGAGCCAGCATACAAAGCTGTGTCCGCACAACTCGGGAATTCGTCTGCTGCCAACTACTTGCGAGACCTGCTGCACAAGTGCTACCACTCAGAAGCCAATCTCGGAGAAGCCACCGCACATTTTGTGGCCGAACTCTTCGGTGAATATGGAGTCCTTGTGGCCAACCTCAACCATCCACGCCTCAAGCAAAATTTTGCCAAGCACATTAAACGTGAGGTGTTCGAGCAGGTGAGTCAGCCCTTGATAGAGGCACAGCAGGCCCAACTCGATGCAGCTGGCTTTGCTGCACAAGCGCATGCCAGGGCTATTAATTTTTTCTACTTGCAGCCGGGCCGGCGCGACAGACTTGTGGTCGAAGAGGGCCATATCCAAGTGCTCGACACCGATATCCGCTGGACGCCCGCACAACTCGAACAACACATCGAGGAGCACCCCGAGCGGTTTAGTCCGAATGTAGTGATGCGTCCGCTGCTGCAAGAATTTTCGCTGCCCAATCTCGCCTATGTAGGTGGAGGTGGCGAACTTGCATATTGGCTCGAGCGGAAGACGCAATTTGCTGCGTTCGGTGTGCCCATGCCGATGCTCGTACGTAGAGACAGCGCCTGGTGGATAGACTATAAATCTGCCAAACAGCTTGACAAACTTGGCCTGAGCCCACGCGATCTGCTGGGCGACAAGCATCAATTGCTGCGATACTACGTGACTACACACAGTGAGGTCGATGTTGATCTCAGCGCTCGTCGGGCTCAGCTACAGACGATACTCGAAACTATCAGCCACACCGCCCAGCGCGTAGATCCGACACTGGAGCAGCATGTTTTAGCGAAAGCGAAACTGCTCGATAATGACCTCGCCGCCCTTGAAAAGCGACTGGTGCGGCAACTCAAGAAACAGCAGGCCGATGGGGTATCACGTATCGAGCAATTGCACCAAACTCTTTTGCCGAATGGAGGTCTTCAAGAGCGCTCGCAAAGTTTTATGGAGCTGTACGCGCGCCACGGCAAGCACTTTTTCGAGCTGCTGCTGGCCAACTTCGATCCGCTCGATATGCGTCTAAAAGTGCTTGTCGAGCAGCACGGCTAAAAGCGGGCGCAACCCTTACCTTCGCCGCCGATGCGTACAAAACTGTTCACCCTCGTGTGCCTGGTACTGCTAGGCTTTATGGCTCGCCTGCTGCCCCATCCTACCAACTTTACTCCGATCGTCGCGATGGCGCTCGTCGCTGGTGCGTATGCGCGACCTCGTTGGCTGGCCCTGGCGCTGCCGCTTGCTGCGATGTACCTCAGTGACCTGGTGCTCAACAATACCTTCTACGCCAGCTACTACGAAGGCTTTACGTTTACTGCCGACTTAGGTACTTACGTAGCCCTCGGCCTCACCGCCTTTTTACCGCTTGCGCTCAAAACCCAAAGCGACAGCAATTGGCTGCGAATGCTCAGCACAGGCCTAGGCGGTGCTGTACTCTTCTTTTTGATCAGCAATTTCGGCACCTGGGCAATGAGCGGCATGTATCCGCTCAACATGGCTGGCTTAGCGGCTTGTATGGCTGCTGGATTGCCATTTTTTCCAAGTACCCTCGCCAGCACCTTGCTTTTCGGTGGTGCAGCCGTGCTGGTGATGCGCTGGGCGCAGAGCCGCAGCACCGAACTCGTCGCCGCCCGCAGCTAGCGCTAGCCTGAGCGCTGAACCTTCACCAGTCTACAGGCGCTTACCTTTGAAGCCCCTGCCAACGACCTCGCTGGCCGGTGCAGCCAACCTAGAAATCATTCTCATGACTCAACTTGCCGAGAGCATCGACGAACTCGATCTCGTTCGTACCTCCGCCCGTGACTTTACCGAAACTCATATCCGTCCGCACGTGATGGAGTGGGATGAGGCACAAACATTCCCGCGCGAGTTGTTCACCAAGTTAGGAGAGCATGGCTTTTTGGGCGTGCTCGTGCCAGAGGAATACCAAGGCTCAGGTCTCAGCTACCAGGAGTACATCACGGTGATTGAGGAGATTACTAAGGTCGATCCGAGTATTGGCTTGAGTGTGGCGGCTCACAACTCCCTCTGCACGAATCATATCTTGATGTTTGGCTCTGAGGAGCAAAAGCAAAAGTACCTACCCAAATTGGCCACCGGCGAGTGGATTGGGGCATGGGGCCTCACCGAGCCAAACACAGGTTCGGATGCGGGCCGTATGAAAACGGTAGCCTCTAAGAGTGGCGACGATTATATCATTAATGGTGCTAAAAACTGGATTACCCACGGCAAGAGTGCTGAGGTAGCGGTGGTCATTGTGCGCACGGGCGAGCTGCTCGATTCGCATGGCATGACCGCTTTTATCGTTGAGCGAACTACTGAAGGCTTTCGTGGCGGCAAAAAAGAGAACAAGCTGGGGATGCGCGCCTCCGAAACAGCCGAGATGATTTTCGAAGACTGTCGCATCAGCTCCGCGCAGCGCCTCGGTGAAGAGGGTGAAGGCTTTATCCAGGCCATGAAAATTCTCGATGGGGGTCGCATTTCTATTGCAGCACTTTCCCTCGGAATTGCTAAGGGCGCTTACGAAGCTAGTGTGGCCTATAGCCAAGAGCGCGAGCAGTTTGGTAAGCCAATCTCAAAGTTCCAGGCCATCGCATTTAAGTTGGCCGATATGCAGGCTAAGATTCACGCTTCCGAGCTGCTGACTCGCCAGGCAGGCTTTATGAAGGATGCAGGGCAGAAGGTGACTTCGATTGGCGCGATGGCTAAGTATCGCGCTTCAGAAACCTGCGTGGAGGTGAGTACAGACGCTGTCCAAATCTTTGGTGGCTACGGCTACACCAAAGATTACCCAGTCGAGAAGTTTTACCGCGACTCCAAGCTGTGCACGATTGGTGAAGGCACCAGCGAAATCCAGAAATTGGTGATCTCTCGTCAGCTGCTGAAGGGGGATTAAGGCTCCTCTAGAGCACCTCCAGGGCGAGTACTTCCTGAGCTAGCTCGTACGCTACTTGGAAGTGCGCAAGCGGCGGGTTTGGTCGACTCTGTCGGTGCGCCGAATTGATGAGTGCAATCTCAGGCGCGTTTGGCCGACTCTGTCGGTGCGCCGATGCAAAGCGAAACCCCAGGCGCGTTTGGCCGACTCTGTCGGTGCGCCGATGTGAACAGCATAACCCAGGCGCGTTTGGCAGACTCTGTCGGTGCGCCGATGCACAGCGAAACCCCAGGCGCGTTCGGCCGACTCTGTCGGTGCGCCGAA
Organism: Saprospiraceae bacterium; assembly: GCA_965213735.1. GTDB lineage: Bacteria > Bacteroidota > Bacteroidia > Chitinophagales > Saprospiraceae > CALDTK01. The sequence continues at coordinate 409,900 of CBDCAB010000006.1, read as the reverse complement.
ATGAATAGAGCAATCCTAGGCGCGTTTGGCCGACTCTGTCGGTGCGCCGATGTAGGGAGCGCACTCGCAGAGCGAGCCAAACGCGCTCTAGCCGCAGGCTATGACAACTTGCAGGAGAAAAGGTGGAGAAAACTAGCGGATGATTGGCAGATGGGGAGAAACAGCGACAATTGGGCAGATAGCATAGATATGCTTGCTTCCATGCTTACCTTTAATGTCGGAATGTCTCATACCCGTCGGCAGCCCTTAATGCACTTCAACCTTTTCGGCAACTCATGGTACAGAAGATGATACAATATTGCATATTTTTGCCTGGAATCTGTAGTGCGATTGTGCAACTAAATGCGCAGCGTACATCAACGCTTATAATGTCGGCAAGTGTGCGTGAAGGATTGGGTCGAAGACCCGGGCTAGACTTCGCTGTAAGAATCATAGAATCTGGAGAAATACTCGATTTAAAACCATTAAATTATCTCTACTCGAAGCACTCAGTTATAACTGGTCTTCCAGAGGGGGACTATCAGGTTATATTCATCGGAAGTTTGGTATCTTATCCTATAGCTGATACGGTAGTTCAGCATTTTTTCGATACAATCCACGTAGAATCTGGCACGCACTATTACCATGGGTATATGAACAGTAGAGTAATATTTGAAGCTGGGAAGTTGCGGATTCAGGTCTGCCAGGGTGGAGTCGATAAACTGGAACGTAAATTAAGAACAAAATCTATACTGGGAGAAGGTGAAAATTTGGTAAAGCTAGCACCGTACCGAGAAGAAAATCTAGTATTAGAGCTATAGCCTGATGTATCTATTAGCTGTTGTTATATGGTCGACTGTCATGAGTTGAGGTTCACTGTGGTGCTCAGGCAGTTGTTGGATATCCCGTGTAACAGCCCCCTAATAGATCGGACGTGATTTTAGACGTTAATTTGTATCTACATCAGCGACAAACGCACAGGACCAAAGGAGGTCGACTATTCAGAGCTGGACGACCTGATCGTCACGGCCCGTGAGCGAACGGCTGAAGCCTACCGCGTGCGACTGGATATAAGCGGTGGGCAATACTCCGAATTCTTCGCTTCCAAGCTTTCCCACAGTTACACCTACTCCACATACGCTAGCATCAATGGCAGCTACTTTTTCGGAGTAGCTTACCCAAGCTTTGCCGATGCGACTTTCGAGGACATCGGCGACTGGCTTGGACTCGACCTCGGCAATCATGACGAGCGGTGGTAAGAGGCGCGGGCAAGCCGACGTGCCGCAGACTACTTTGATCGAGCGTTTGGGGCGGGCCAGCCAGGGTATATCGCTGGTGATCCTAACTTTTTTGATAGGCAGTCGTACGTTAACCCTGGACCTTCGCCCTATCAAAACCCTCGGAACCTTCAATTTAACGATGGCGCGAACCCCATTAATTCTCGGTTTCACTGGACCGACATCCCCTACAGCCTCATGTTTAATGGCGGACTGGGCTTGCTTGGGCATCTATAACACAACAACATGGACAGGTTCATTTTTTTAATTCTTTTCGGCTGTTCGTTTGGATTCATCTGTACCTCAGACGAAGTAGATCCAGATGACGAGTTACTGATTATAAATGAGTCGTCAGATAACATATACATATTTGTTAGTTTGATGGGTAGAACAGTGGATACTATTCGTTGTGGTGTCTTCGAGAGTTTGCGCTCTTTTGATCAGTTTTTTATAACATCGGGGTCAGAATCGCTTATCATAGGTGAGTTTGCTGAGCCGCTGCGCGATAACCGAGACTTTGATCTTCGTGTTTATGTTTACAAGGTCGTTTCTATAGCCGATGTACCACTTTGTCCTGAGCCTATCGAGGACCTTGCAGATACTCTTGTGGTGCGCACGGTAGACGATTTACAGGGTGATAACTTTACCCCGATAGTGATCGAGTAGATCTACAGCAGTTAGATGAATTCTATAATCATAGTTTCTTGGAAAGACAACAAGTGTAGTTTTGCTATGGACGTAAGCTCTGTGAATCCGCATATTCCTGAGATAAACCTTCAGCGCCGCGATCACGAGCCGGCGCTCAATAGGAAAGGCCGGCGAGTTCTTGAGCGCGAGCGGCCGCAGACCCACCATTGCAAAAAAATCTTTCATTGAAGGTGCAAATAACGTCGGCCGCATGTTCCAACTCGGAGCTGGTTTGTTTGCAACCGATAACTCCCTAAGTACATGGGGGCAAATCGGCCAACTTGCATCCCGGTTTACCTGGGAGCTACCTCAGACGCTCTCCGGTCAAGGTCTTGCACAACTGTCTAATACAATTGGTGTTGTTGAGAACGTGGAGACCTTTCGTGGTGCAACGGTTGTTGCCTCAGGTATTTCCAACAGGGGAGCTTACACACTCGGCAACGTTATCACCGGCCCTGTAGGCATGCGTGGAGATTTTCGTGATCACCTCTTTGTGCACGAGTTTGGACATGTGCTGCAGAGTCGTCGCATGGGCCCGGCTTACTTTTTCGGAGTAGCTTACCCAAGCTTTGCCGATGCGACTTTCGAGGACATCGGCGATTGGATTGGACTCGACCTCGGCAATCATGACGAGCGGTGGTACGAGGCGCGGGCAAGCCGACGAGCCGCAGACTACTTTGATCGAGAGTTTGGGGCGGGCCAGCCAGGGTATATCTTTCGTGACCCAAATTTCTTTGACCGACAATCTTATGTGAACCAGGGCCCTTCGCCTTATCAAAACCCTCGAAACCTTCAATTTAACATTGGCGCGAACCCTATTGATTCCCGGTTTCACTGGACCGACATCCCCTACAGCCTCACGTTTAATGTCGGACTGGGCTTGCTTGGGCATCTATAACACAACAACATGTACAAGTACACCTTTTTAGTTGTTCTAATGTCTTCGTTTGGCTTTGTCTGTGACACGGACAGGGTGAATCCTGATGATGAGTTACTGATTACCAACCTGTCCTCCTCAAATGTATATATTTTTACAGACGCGTATCACTCATCAGTAGACACTATTAGTTGCGGCCTCTTTAATAGCTTTCTCGCTATTGATGAGTTCTTTTTAGCTCCGGGTGATGAGTTTTTGTTTGTCGACGAGTTTGCGAATTCCTTACGAGAAGATGCAGACTTAGAATTTAGAGTCTACGCATACAAAGTGAACACTATTGATGATGTGCCGCTCTGCCCCTTACCTATAGAGAGCCTCGCGGATACTGTCATTTTTCGTACAGTTGATGATTTAGACGGAGATATTTTAACACCCGTAGTGATTGAGTAAGTAAAAGCTGATCTCGGCTTTGTCCCTGCAAAAGCTTTGATCGCAAGGGTAGTTGTCGAGCACGATGTGCACTAGCTAGCTCTCCTTAAGCTAGCAGTGCAACTAGACAATGAGCGTTGGCGCATCGCCAAGAACCTCTTGACGCAGGCCAGGAGGAGTCGAGCGTGGGGATTGGAGATAATGTGCGCCCTCGCTGGGGGAACACACAGCTTTTTTTGTTTTGGCTGCCGCCTTGGGTGGAAGATATGCTGCCTACTCTCCCGGCTGTTGGTTAGCGTAAGTTAAACTATTTGTGTTATAATTGCTCGATGAGTGCTAATAACAGGAGAGGGCATAGAGGGCGTAGTCGTGAAAATCTCCTTACGAGCGAGGTGTCGTTTGCCAGGAAGCTGCTCACTTATGCACGTCGAATGCGCAAAGAGAAAACACATGCCGAGCAGATGCTTTGGCAAGAGTTGAGAGCTAATCAGCTAGGGGTTCGGTTCAGATCGCAAGTGGTAATAGGTAAGTACATCACCGATTTTGCTTGTCTGCACGAGAAGCTAATTATTGAAGTAGATGGTGAAGTTCATCACAGTTCAGAAGCTGTAGAAGCAGATAAGCAGCGAACCGCAGAATTAGAATTTCTAGGGTTTCGAGTAGTCCGCTTTTCGAATGACCGTGTCTACACAGACATTTGGAGTGTCGTAGCCAAGATCCAATCCTACCTCCCAGAAGTCCAATAAGAACAGCCCCCCACGCGGAGCCACGCCAGAACAGCCACCCCAGGCGGCAGCTAAAAGCAACGCCAGCAAGCGCAGCTTGCATTCCGCTTGTTCCCCCAGCGGGGGCGGAGGGGGGACACGCCACAACAGCCCCCCACGCGGCAGCTAAAAGCAACGCCAGCAAGCGCAGCTTGCATTCCGCTTGTTCCCCCAGCGGCTTGTCATGTGACACTTTTTATCCACATGTGTTGTGTGAGGTACTATGACCCACTTCACACCACGTACAGCCAAAGACTTAACTGACTCCCTGGCCGAGCTTCCAAATCTGACAGCTCCTACCCAAAAAAAAGTACTTGCTCTAGAAGATCGGATTGGCTCCCATCTCAGTTCGTCTCGCTCTGAACTATGCACCTCATCTGCCGAGTACAAAGCTTTCAACCGCCTTTTCTCAAACAAGCGACTCACGGCAAAACAACTGGCACATCTGCTGTGTAGCCGCCTCTACGCACGGTGCGCCCGCCGCTGTGCTGGACGAGATGTCATCGCTATTTGCGACACGTGCGAGTTCTCCTTATCTGGGCTTGCCGGACGAGCTTGCTCACATGATGCTAAGCAACTTGGTGTACTCTCAGACAACTCAACCAAAGGGCTCAAAGCTCACTGCATATCATGCTTTGACAGTGACACCCTTGAACCGCTTGGCATAGCCCACGTGCTTATTTACGCGAGCCCTAAAAAAAAGGCGCACACCAAAAAGTCGCCAGACAAACCGCTCGTTGAGCGTCAGAGTGCTCGTTGGGTCGATGGGATCCATAGTGCCCTATCCCACAGCGTACACACAGCCCGTATGGTCACCTTCATCGCAGACGCAGAGGCCGATCAGTACATGATGTTGGCAGGGATGTTCCGCCACATTGGTACGACTCAACACACAGGCGAGCAGCACGATGACGCTGCCGAAAAGCCGCACACACCTGAGGTGCGGTGGTGCTTACGTATGACGTATGATCGATTGGTACGCGACGAATCAGTGGGCTACTGGAACGCCAATCAACTCAAAATATCTCAACATCTCGATCAGCACTGCTCAGCCGATAGTGATCGCTGTGTTCGACTCACTCTGGCAGCGAGTGGCTCACGGCACGAGCGTGACGTAGCGGTTAGGGTGCGTTCAGTTCAAGCATCCTTGCGGCGTCCGCCGGAAAGCGGGATCAACTCTCGAGCTAAGCATTTCCGCGGCCGGCCTATTAGCGATTGTGCGCCGATACATGTGACCCTGGCCGAGCAGCTCGATGAGCATGGCAAGGGATGTGGCCGCATGAGCTCCAAGGAGCGTGCGCGCTACCATCGAAAGAAAGAAAACCGCCGTCATAGCGCTCCAATTCACTGGATGCTGGCCACGAGTTTTCCAGTAAATACTGAGCAAGACCAACTGGATGTCCTGGATCTGTATGGTAAGCGCTGGATAATTGAGCTGTATTTCCGCATGCTCAAATCGGACGGACTGGATATGGAACGCAACGCTTCGAGGTGTGTGGACCGTTGGATATGCATACTATTGCTAGGTATGGACAAAGCCTTAACAGCGGAGAAACTGGTAGCCATGCGCGATGGCGACGGGCGTGACGGCTCAGCGGAGTTTAGCGCCGAACAGATGCAAGTGCTTGAGGCTGACGATTATGTAAGGTGTCACCCTGAGGGTGAGAAGGCAGGCAAGGTGTATGTGTCGAGCAATAAGCAAGTCAAGGGAACGGTGAGTTGGTATGCGGTTCAGGTAGCGATCATGGCAGGCTACCTAGGGGGCAAAAACAGCCCACCCGGTAGGAAGCTAATGGCAAAAGGATTGAAGATGCTCGCCATCAAGGTAGAAGCGCTACAAAATCAGGCGCGCTTTGAGCAAAAACAAAAAAGTGTCCCATGACAAGCCCCAGCGGGGGCGGAGGGGGGACACGCCACAACAGCCACCCCCAGGCGGCAGCCAAACAATACAGCCGCTTGTTCAACCAATTTTAGGGCGGAGGGGGAGCCACGTTAGAACAGGCTTGAGTTGATGCGTAAGTCCTAGGGTATCTCCCTCAGAATATAGAAGCTCTCTCACCAATGGCGAACTACATACTTGCCATACACATGGGCAAGGCTTCACGAATGGTGTCGCAAAGGCACTATCAGCGAGCAAAACAGCGAAATCAATTCTAAGGAGTGGATTATCAATAAAAATTAGAATAAGCTCCCTAAAACACCACCAAACGCTGCGCCTTCCCTAGCTGTGCCCCCCGCTCATCGCGAGGTGTGAGCACATATACACCTGGGGCGAGTAGGGTTTGTGCTAGCTCAGCGGCGCTCAGCACCTGCTGCCTGCCAAGCAATGAGGTGACTTCTATGCGCGTGCTGAGGCTGAGACCTCGACTACTTACATGTCCAGTGGAGGGATTGGGACTCAGCGACCAATCTTGAAGTTGCGGACCAGGCTCGCTGGCATCGACCAAGCCATCAACGCGATAAAACACAACCCCTCCCCTACTGGTGCCTACACCAACTATAGGTACGCCATTGACATCGCGACCGAAGCTCGGATGCAGCTCGATGCCGATGGCTAATTCTTGCTCGAGGCGCAAACTAGCCGTGCCACCCGCCACAGCAGGCAAATTGTCATAAATAAGCATGCGCCCCTGACCTGTGCCGATGTAAAGCAAAAGCTGGTTGTCAACTACCTGAAAAGCAGGTCGTGGATTGACGCGCAGATTAAACCCAGGAATACGAACCTCGATATCTCCGTAGAACTCCTCAACAGGTTGAGCGTCGAACTGAGGCGAATTGGCTGTCCCGCGATTCGGAAAGAAAGCAAGCTGGCCCCGCTGTTCGCCCACCACCAGATCGGGCACACCATCACCAGTCACATCAGCAACAGCTGGGGCGGCACGGGTACCTACATCAATACCCATCCACTGCACAATAAGTGGTGCAAACGTGGCTGGTGCTCCAGCTCCTGCGGTGTTTTCTGCATAGGATACATAGCCGATATTGTTGCCGATGAGCAAATCTAAATCTCCATCACTATCCATATCGACGAGCAATGGACTCAAAGCTAATGCAGAAGGTCGCAGAATATCATTAATCGACCGCAGCCAAGCTGGCTCATCTTCTTCATATGAATTATTGGATCCAGATCGATAATAGGCGAGTTCGGCATATTCAGTATTGGCGTCAACATAAAATAAGTCATTGCCGACGAGCATATCGTCTATTCCATCGCCGTCGAGGTCGCCCCACGTGAGGTGAGCGCCACTACCATGATCAAAGGCTTCGCGCGTGAGGAAATCTCGCCCGAGTAAATCTATTTGCCCAGGCACCTCGCTCGACTCGCGGTAGTGCCACACGCAGTTGTAGTTTTCACCTCCGCCAGGGTTGCTAGGCGTCACGAGAAATTCTTCTACGGCTGGACTTGTAAGCCGCACCGGATAGACTGCGGGAAAATTTTCTAGATCCACCCGATTGGCAGGTCGCGGCCAATCATAGCTGACAGAGCTAAAGTAAGCTTCTCCCGTGCTCGTGGGGCTATTGGTGAGGGAAGTTACGAAGCCGGTATTAACATCACCCAGCAGCAAATCCACGTCGCCATCCTCATTAGTATCATAAGGCGTAAGTGTAGAGCCAGGATGAAATCCCGACCTATTATTGACGCCTCCCGAACCCGTGAAAGGTTGAGCACAACCGCCCGGCGTGTCAGCGAGTTTTACCTGCCCGTCGAGATTGGTCTCATACACACCACCGTAGCAGCGCGTAGTGAGTTCGTAGCGCAGGTAGGTGCTCGCATTTCCGAGTCGAGGCCCAATATTTGTATAGAGGTCGATATAGCCCCCTGAATTTTCAAAACTTGAAATATCTAGATCACCATCGCCATCGAGGTCGTGAATAGCAGGTATATCAGATATTGCAGTATATATAATTTGGTCCACGCCATTATCACCATAGTGGAGTACATCAGCGGGTTTATCAGTAAATCGCACGAGTTCGAAACGCAGCCGCCCGTCGTTTTGGCGAAAGCCTTCGTGCACGCTAATACTGCTCCTTCCCTGTGGGTCGCCGTGGCTAAACAGGTCGGGTACGCCATCCGCATCGAAGTCTCGCAGCAGCGCAAAGGCTACGACTGGCGGCCAATCTTCCACCAGCTCGGGGGCATAGGTCCAGCTGTCGCCAGCGCCTTGAAAGGCCAAGTGTACATCACCGTTGCGGTCAAAAAGATACAGCTCGTCGTCGCCATCGCCATCGAGGTCGGCAAGCGAAGCCTGCACATTATTCAGACCCCCGGTTTCGGCGAGTGTTTGGACGCGACCATCCTTGATGAGGGTGCCCGGCAGGCGCGTAGGCACTAAGTTGACCTGGCCGAAGATGAGCACCGGAAACAGCGCGCAGAGTAGCAATAAGACTCGCATAGCATCATAAAGGTGCGAAGCTGCGTCGGGTTGTGCACAATAGCTGAAGGTTTTGGCACCTTCACGACACGTTGCCGCTGTTACCTTCCACCGGCCAACACCTGCCGCTTTGCTGCTACGACGATTACTTGCTTCTTGCCTCTTTCTTTCACTCGCGCTTGGCTCTTCCGCTCAGGTAGCACCACAAGATATCCTGGATCATCTCGGCTTAGCGGCTACCGCTGAAGTCATGTATGAGGATGAGCCACAGCCGGCCCTGGCGCTTGCCGAGCGCATGGCGCAGAGTCAGGAAGCCGGCGAGCTTTTTCTCTACGAAACTCCTTCAGGCTGGCGGCTGGCGCATGTGGCCATAGCACCCGATGATACCCTGCGAGTGAGGCGAATTCCGCTGTGGCTCTCCATTATTCCTCCGCTCATAGCCATCCTGCTGGCGCTGCTGTTTAAGGAGGTGGTGAGTAGCCTATTCGTAGGAATACTTTCTGGTGCCTTTATCGCCGGCGGTATGCGCCTCGACGGGATTTATTATTTATTGCAGACCATCTGGGATGTATCGGCTGGATATTTTATCCGCGCTCTCAACGACAGTGGCCACCTGTCGGTCATCCTGTTTTCGCTGCTCATTGGTGGTATGGTGGCCATTATTTCGCGCAATGGCGGCATGGCTGGCGTGGTCAAACGTTTGGCGGTTCTTGCCAAAGATCGGGTGTCTGCGCAGCTGTCGACTTACCTGCTGGGTGTGGCGATTTTTTTCGACGACTACGCCAATACGCTGATCGTGGGCAACACGATGCGTCAGGTTACAGATCGTTTTGGCGTAAGCAGAGAAAAGCTGGCCTACCTCGTTGATGCCACTGCCGCTCCTATTGCCAGCGTTGCCTTTATCACCACTTGGATAGGCGCTGAGTTGGGCTATATCCAGAGTGGTATTGAAGCTATTCCGGACTTTCCGATGGAAACTACGCCCTACGCGATATTTCTGGAGTCGCTCAAGTACAGTTTCTATCCGGTGATGACGCTGCTGTTCATGGCAATTCTCATCATGAGTCGGCGCGATTATGGTCCGATGTTGCAGGCAGAGCAGCTTCGTTTTTCAGCTTTCGCCAAAACCAATCTCTCTTCCGTGCAACCTCGTGCCGACGCCGATGGCGATGTCATTGCAACGGGTATAGACGATGGAGAATTTTCACCGGTAGCAAATGCCCCCCTGCAGGCGCGAAACGCGATACTACCCGTGCTAACGGTAATAGGGGTCACCATTTTTGGGCTCATCGACACCGGCATGAGTGCCTCTGCTGCCGGTATTGCAGAACTGGGACTGCCAGCAGCAGGGTATGGTGACATTTGGGCCGGACTGGGTGCAGAACAGGCTGGAGGGGTCGGTTTTTTCCGCAAACTCGGGCTGCTCATCGGTGCCTCCGATAGCTATATGGCGCTATTGTGGGCCAGCTTGAGTGGTGTCTTAGTAGCTCTCGCTGTGACCTTGGGGCGGAGGATAATGACACTCGAAAAGTCTATGGAATCGATGCTGCACGGCTTCGGTACGATGTTGCCTGCTCTGGTTATCCTCACGTTGGCTTGGAGTTTGGCAGCAGTGACTGACGATTTGCATACCGCGACTTTTCTGACGGAGGCGCTGCAGGGCAACATTGCGCCCACGCTGCTGCCAGCGCTCATCTTCGTGCTAGCCGCCTTTATCAGCTTTTCGACTGGCAGCTCCTGGAGCACGATGGCGATTCTCTACCCTATCGCGATTCCGACGACCTGGGCCGTTGCGACAGCCGCTGGTCTCGACCTCGACCATAGCTACGGTCTGCTACTCAACGTGGTGAGTACGGTGCTAGCGGCGAGTGTGCTGGGCGACCACTGTTCCCCAATTAGTGATACGACCATTTTAAGTTCGCTGGCGAGCAACTGCGACCATTTGCAGCACGTGCGCACGCAGCTGCCTTATGCGCTGACGGTAGGTGGTGTGGCTTTGGCTGCCAATCTCATTTCGGGTTTGCTCGGTGGGAGTTGGCTTTTGTCGATGCTCTTGGTGGCGGCGAGTGGAGTAGCATTTTGGCTGATTATCCGATTTGTGGGTCGTGAGCTCGTTTAGCCCGCTGCAGCTTGCCGAAACGGTAGCCGCGGTGCGGAGTTGCCGCGTCTGCGAGGAGCACCTTCCGCTAGGTCCAAACCCGATATTAGCTGCTCGACCGGAGGCGCGGGTAGTACTGGTTTCACAGGCTCCTGGTCGGCGGGCGCATCTTAATTCGCTTGCTTATCGCGATGCAAGTGGGGTGCGACTGCGTGCCTGGCTGGGCGTAAGTGAGGAGGAGTTTTATAAGAGTGGGCGTTTCGTGGTTTTGCCCATGGGATTTTGCTATCCGGGCAAGGCGGGTGGTGGAGATGCGCCTCCGCGACCTGAGTGTGCGCCACTTTGGCACCAGCGGCTGTGGGAGGCGCTACCACCGATTGGGCTGACGGTACTTATTGGCAATTATGCACAGACCAGCTACCTTGGCAGCAAGCACAAGTCGACTCTCACCGCTACGGTGCGCGCCTATAGCGAATACTTGCCACAGTACCTCCCGATCCCGCATCCTAGTCCGCTCAATAATGTGTGGCTCAAGCGCAACGGCTGGTTTGAAGCGGAAGTCGTCCCAGAGCTGCAGCTTCGGGTAAGGCGACTGCTTTAAACCTAACCATGTGCCTACTGTTGCTGGTGTGTTGAAGCGCTCTTGTAGATGCTGCCTAGGGTGCCAACGCAAGTAGTAGAAGCTCTGCGTATGAACAGCTCCCGTAGATCAGGCCCTCATCCCAGTGATGACGAAGGGCGCATGGCTTTCCACCCCTTCAATGTGATCATGATTCTCACGCTGGTGGGAATCGCGATGCTGTTTTTGGCTTTTTCAGGTGCTTTTATTTACAGTCGGATTCAGGCTGATTTGCCGCCGGTTGACGTCCCGTGGATGTTCATCGCCAACTCCGTAGTGCTGCTGGCGAGTTCGTGGACCATTACTCAAGGCGAGCGCTCTCTAATTCCTGGTGCTGCAGGTCATTACGTGGCAGCAGCCAAGCACGCCTACAAAGCTGATCAGACGGAAGCTTACAAGCGCTCTCTAATTTGGACGGCCGGACTCAGCATCCTTTTCCTGGTGCTGCAGGTCATTGCGTGGCAGCAGTTGTTTGCGCAGGATATTTTTCCGACCACTGATAATTCTGCGGGCTACCTCTATGTGTTATCCGGCATGCACTTCGCCCATGTCATTTTCGGCTTGCCGTTTATCATTGGCTTCTGGCTAGTTGCTCGCCGGCGCATGCGCGAGCCGGTGAGTGTGCTCGTGTACTTTTCTGATCCTGAAAAACGCCTCAAGTTGAGGATGCTCACGATGTACTGGCACTTTATGGATGCGCTATGGATTTATCTGGTGGTGTTTCTGCTGATTAATCGGGCTCTGTACGCCTAGCTGTCCGGTTACGCGTGCTTTAGCGCGCATAGTTATGTAGTGCAAAGGCCGCGAGGACTGCGCGATCTGCGTCGCATGACAGCCCTTGGGGCACGCAGCACCCAGCGCCCAACACCCAGCACCCAGCACCTAACATTTAGCCTCCAGCAGCGCAGCGGTCCAGCCTCCAGCCTCCAACATCCAGCACCCAGCACCCACCCCGGCCGACGTCGTCCCACCGCGCAGGGAGAGCTGCGGCAGGCAGATATTTTATCTATTGGTTTAGCTCGGTTGAACGACGTCTACGCTCACTCCCACCGTAGCGGTCTCACTTCTCATTTCTCATTTCTCGCTTCTCACTTCTCACTTCCCATTTCTCACCTCCCCAACACCCACGCCACCACCCCAGCAGCTACACTCACATTCAAGCTTTGCTTGGCTCCACGCTGAGAAATTTCGAGTACTTCATCGACCAAGGCTAAAGTGGCCTGAGTCACTCCCCTCACTTCATTTCCCAGCACCACCACTGTGCCGCGGTGAGCAGCTACATCGTAGGTGGCAAGGTCGGTGGAGAGACTTGTCTGCTCCAGTGCCGTGATGCGGTATCCGTTTTGGCGAAAGCTGTGGAGTCGTGCAGGCAAATCCACTACTTTTTCCCAAGGCACAGATGCCTCAGCTCCTAAAGATGTCTTGAGGATTTCGCGGTGCGGCGGCGCAGCCGTATACCCCACCAGCAGCACGCGCTCGAGGGCGAAAGCATCAGCAGTGCGCAAAATGGAGCCGACGTTGTTGCCGGAGCGGATGTTTTCAAGTACTAGCACCACCGGTTGCCGAGGTAGTTCAAGCGCTTGGGCTGGACTCGGCCGCGCATGATCGAGTGCTGACTTCTGTACAAACTTTGCCTTCGCCATCAATCCTGGCGCGCTTTGTAGTCCATGGCCGCACGCACAAAGCTCACGAACAGCGGGTGCGGCCGCTCAACCGTACTCTTTAACTCGGGATGAAATTGTGCACCGAGAAAGAAGGGATGACCATCTAATTCTACGATTTCGGCAAGACCTGTAGTTGGATTGGTGCCCGTGACGCGTAGTCCAGCTTTCGCCAAAACATCCTTGTACGCATCATTAAATTCGTAGCGGTGACGGTGGCGTTCTTTAATTTTCTTTTTGCTGTAGGCTTTATAGGCCAGCGAACGAGTTTTTAATTCGCAGGTATAAGCGCCGAGACGCATTGTGCCGCCTTTGGTAGTCACTGATTTCTGATCCTCCATCAAATCAATGACTGGATCGGGAGTTTGGGAATAGACCTCCGTGGAGGCTGCTGACTCTATACCCGCGACATTTCGTGCAAATTCAACAACGGCGCACTGCATGCCGAGACAGATACCAAAAAATGGGACGCTGTTTTCGCGGCAGTATTGAATTGCTTTGAGTTTGCCGTCGATGCCCCGTTCGCCGAAACCCGGAGCCACGAGCACTCCATCCAAAGAGTCGAGTGCCTTCACTACCTCGTCTTGCTGACCTTCGAGTTGTTCTGAATGGATAGGGACAACCTGAACTTTACACTCATTGACGGCTCCGGCGTGAATAAAAGATTCATAGATAGATTTATATGCATCCTGAAGCTCGTTGTATTTGCCAACCAGCCCAATCTGCACCTCGGAAGTGGGGTTTTTAAGCTTAGTTAGAAAGCCTTTCCAGGCGGTGAGGTCGGGAGCTTTGCGGTCGAGGAGCCGCAATTTGGAGATGACGGTCGTATCGAGGCCTTCTTTAAGCATTAGCAGCGGCACATCATAAATGGTATCAGCATCCCGCGCTTCGATGACGGAACCAACATCGACGTTGCAGAAGAGCGCCAACTTGCGCCTGATGTCCATGCCAATAGGATGTTCGGTTCGGCAGACGAGGATGTCGGGTTGTATGCCTGTGTTTTGCAGCTCCTTGACGCTGTGCTGGGTGGGCTTGGTTTTGAGTTCGCCAGCTGCGTTGAGGTAAGGGATGAGTGTGAGGTGGCAAACCAGGCAGTTGTCTGTACCTAGTTCCCACCGTAGCTGGCGCAGTGCCTCTAGAAAAGGCAGACTCTCTATGTCACCGACTGTGCCTCCGAGCTCGGTGATCACGATGTCGTAATCTGTATTTGCTCCGAGCAGCTGGACGCGCCGCTTGATTTCGTCGGTGATGTGGGGGACCACCTGCACTGTTTTGCCGAGGTAGTCACCCCGGCGCTCGCGCTCGATGACAGCTTGGTAGATGCGACCTGTAGTTACGTTGTTGGCTTGGCTGGTGGGTTGGCCGGTAAAGCGTTCGTAGTGACCGAGATCGAGGTCGGTTTCGGCTCCGTCGTCGGTGACGTAGCATTCTCCGTGTTCGTAGGGGTTGAGTGTGCCGGGGTCGACGTTGATGTAGGGGTCGAACTTCTGAATAGTGACCTTGAAGCCGCGCGCCTGGAGGAGTTTGGCGAGTGAAGCAGAGATGATGCCCTTGCCGAGGGAGGAAGTCACCCCACCGGTGACGAAGATGTATTTGGTCATGGCCCGTAGCTGTCGTTACGGGGAACGAAGGTAAGCGGGGAAGGGTGAGGTTTTGGCGAAAGCTGAAAAGACTAGTAACACATTTTGCACCGATCCCTGGACGCTGGCTTGTGTTTGTTTGGCTAGCTAGCTGTACAAAAGAAACGATATAAAAGCTTAAAAATTATTAATGTACCAGTTTTGCAGCGCTAAACAGATCACAATTATTAAGGTAATACTTCTATTAGATGCTGAAGATATTTTAATATATTTGAAACGCATAGACGGCAGTTCACACAAATTTTACATGAATCTACACATGCGTTAACAGCGTCGCCTGATATTTGCAGCAGAAAAATGCAGATACCCCACTCACATGCAGACCCTCTTAAAATCACTCTTCTTACTTGCTATACTAGCAGGTTTTGCAGCTTGCGATGAACACTTAGCTACTGATGATGACAGTTTGAACCACAAAGACCCGGAGATATTTCATGCAGTTCAAGGAAAGGATGACTTGATTAAGCTGGGCGTACCGGCGGAGGCGGCAGATAATCTTATAGAAGAATTTGGAGATTCTAAAACCATTTTATACAGGCCAGCCTCACACACTGCAATAATTAATGGTGATGAGGCAGTTCGGCTAAATTTCTCGGTGGATACTTCAAGCCAGCCATTAAGCAGGTGATGAACATCAACTAAGCGAAAGCTCAACAATTTAGTTCCAGTGAGCGATGTTTTTTACGTGATTTACTTTGAGTGTGGTCTCCCTATTTGCCGAAGCACATGGAGATGATATTCTAGATGCAGTCCGAAGAGGAATCTATGAATGCAACGGCTTCCCTGGATGCTCAGGCAATTTAATAGAGAGCGGCGATGATGCGGATATAATTGTATGTGTAAGTGATTTAGCAGTGAGGTACCCTCTGGCAGCTTCGGAGTTAGATATCTCCTATCAAATAGTGGAAACCATGACGGTAGGATGTTTATCTGACTGAGTGATTGAGCAGGTTTCCCAAAATAGGTTTCATCAACGTCTTAGCATCCAATGTATAAATTGGTTCCTCCTGAATTGAGGTATATACTTGCACCTTGGCATACTCGCGAAAATGAACATGACTTTATATGCCCACCTGCCACATATATTCATTAGTCCGTTATCTATAGCTTTGGGCTAGGTCAATCATGTTAAACTGAGGCTGACGAACTTGCTTTAAGATTTTATACCAAATGCCAACTCTGCGCCCACCATACAGATCGATGATGTTAGACCAAGAGGGGCTAATAGGCGGAAAAGATAATTTGATATCACACATCCTAGCAGATCTATCAGATTGAACACTCAACATGCCAAACCTAAGAGTACCGTCTTTAATGATATGACTATTCAAAACATCTATCGTCCTGAATTAGACTGCAGCGGTAGTGGGGATTATATAGTTTTTGTACCACCTAGCTCACTCGCATTGAGGCCATAGGCCCTTCTCATAATGAATCTTTCTCCACCCTGACGGAATAATTAAGGTTTGAAACTGAAGATTTTTAAGCTTAGTTAGAAAGCCTTTCCAGGCGGTGAGGTCGGGAGCTTTGCGGTCGAGGAGCCGCAATTTGGAGATGACGGTCGTGTCGAGGCCTTCTTTGAGCATTAGCAGCGGCACATCATAGATGGTATCAGCATCCCGCGCTTCGATGACGGAACCAACATCGACGTTGCAGAACAGCGCCAACTTGCGCCTGATGTCCATGCCGATAGGATGTTCGGTTCGGCAGACGAGGATGTCGGGTTGTATGCCTGTGTTTTGCAGCTCCTTGACGCTGTGCTGGGTGGGCTTGGTTTTGAGCTCGCCGGCTGCGTTGAGGTAAGGGATGAGCGTGAGGTGGCAAACCAGGCAGTTGTCTGTACCTAGTTCCCACCGTAGCTGGCGCAGTGCCTCTAGAAAAGGCAGACTCTCTATGTCACCGACTGTGCCTCCGAGTTCGGTGATCACGATATCGTAATCTGTATTTGCTCCGAGCAGCTGGACGCGCCGCTTGATTTCGTCGGTGATGTGGGGGACCACCTGCACTGTTTTGCCGAGGTAGTCACCCCGGCGCTCGCGCTCGATGACAGCTTGGTAGATGCGACCAGTAGTAACGTTGTTGGCTTGGCTGGTGGGTTGGCCGGTAAAGCGTTCGTAGTGACCGAGATCGAGGTCGGTTTCGGCTCCGTCGTCGGTGACGTAGCATTCTCCGTGTTCGTAGGGGTTGAGTGTGCCGGGATCGACGTTGATGTAGGGGTCGAACTTCTGAATAGTGACCTTGAAGCCGCGCGCCTGGAGGAGTTTGGCGAGTGAAGCAGAGATAATGCCCTTGCCGAGGGAGGAAGTCACCCCACCGGTGACGAAGATGTATTTGGTCATGGCCCGTAGCTGTCGTTACGGGGAACGAAGGTAAGCGGGGAAGGGTGGGGTTTTGGCGAAAGCTGAAAAGGTGGCCCTCCAGTTATGCACCAGCTCCGGAAATGTCATCGCAATCTCCACATTTACAGCACATTAGGGTTTGTGTGGAGAAGCATAACCCCGGTTTACAATGACTTAACCTAGGCTCAAAGCTGTAGAAACGATACGTATGTCTATTTGCAGCAGCAAAATGAAAAAATGCCCTCACTAATGCGAAACTTACTCCACACCCTCTTTGCAGTGACACTTGTCGCTGGAATTTCAGCCTGTAATGGCGATGATGACAACGGTGACTCTATCACCGGTCCTTGCGAAACTGATGCTACTAGCACCTGCACAATCTTCACTCGTAGTTCACTCAACGTACTCGACGAAGATGGCAACTCGGTAGCTGCTGCCACCACCATGATCCGCGATCGCGGCGAAGGCACTGGCACCATGACCATGTCGAACGACACAACTTATATCCTCGACGGACTTGTCTTCGTGAATGAAGGCCAGACGCTCACTATTGAGGAAGGTACCGTCATCAAAGGCAACGCCGGCGCAGGCGAGCAATCGAGCGCACTCGTAGTGGCCCGCGGAGGCACCATCAACGCTACTGGTACTGCCGCCAATCCAATCATCTTCACTTCGGTAACCGATCAAACCTTCTCATCTCCAAGTGGAGTTGTGTCGACCAATAACCTCGACGCATCTATCTCAGGACTGTGGGGTGGAGTGATCATCCTCGGCAATGCCTCCTTGAACAGTACGCCCGGTTTCTCAGCTATCGAAGGTATCAGCACCAACGAAGCTCGCGGCCTGTATGGTGGCGACGATGACAACGACAACTCAGGAATTTTCCGCTACGTATCGATCCGCCACGGTGGTACTGACATCGGTGGTGGCAATGAAATCAACGGCCTCACTATGGGTGGCGTTGGATCAGGTACTACTATTGAGTATGTCGAGGTGTTCGGCAACCGCGATGATGGTTTCGAGTGGTTCGGTGGTACCGTGAACACGAAGTACCTCGTATCAGCATACAACCAAGATGATGCCTTTGATTATGATGAGGGCTGGAGAGGTAAGAACCAGTTCTGGTTGGCTTACCAGCGCATAAGCTCCGACCGTGGCGGTGAGCATGACGGTGGTATAGAGCCGGAGACGGGTACGCCGTACGCTACTCCAACCATCGCCAATGCGAGCTACTTCGGCCGCGGTATCGATGCTGGTAAGCGTGCAGTGACTTTTCGCGACAATGCTGGTGGACATTACTACAACTCCATCTTCGCTAACTACGCAAAAGGTATCGACATCGAGTACCTCGGCGGCGACGATGTAGAGGACAGCTTTGACCGCCTGCAGGATGGCGACCTCTCTTTCGAGAACAACCTCCTGTTCAATATCGGTGGCAGTGCATTCAATGTTGCAGCCGGCAGCGACAACATCACAGTGCCTATGGATGCACAAGATTTTGCCTCCGTCTACTTCAGCAACAACGGCAACACATCCGTAACCGATCCAATGTTTGCTAGCGACGAAATCACTCCTATGAGTGGCGGCGCGGCTACCGCTAACCTGCGTGACAACGACGACAGCTTCTTCACCGACGTCAACTACAAAGGTGCAATTGACCCCTCAGCCGGTCCGACTTGGCTAGCCAACTGGACGCGTCTTCAGCGGGAACTCTAAGATTTAATTCCCCCTAACCACTAGCCTGGCCAAGTTCCGAAAGGAAAGTGGCCAGGCTTTCTGGGTAGGAGACTTTGGTTTCCTGACAAATAGACTCCATGAAAAACATTTTAGTCTGCTGCGCCCTGCTGGCAAGCACTAGCTTGGTGGCCCAAACCATCATCCGCGGCAAAGTCATCGATGAGACTGGGCTCGAAGTCATCGGTGCCAACGTCTACCTCGCTGGCAACATCACTGCAGGCACCACTACCGACATAGACGGACAGTTTGAGTTGCGCACCGAGCGCTCGGGCCAGGACACTGTCGTGATCTCCTACATCTCGTACAACACTGAAAAGTTGCCTGTCGACCTCGATGGCTCAACTAAAGGTCTTGGTGAAATACTCCTTGCTGAAGAAAGTGTCGCACTCGCTGATGTGGTGGTGGTTGCTCGGCAGGTGACCAATACCGACCGCGCCATGCAGACCCTGCAGCGCAAAAGCCTAAACACGGTCAACGCCATCTCTAGTCAAGCCTTTAGTACGCGTGGCGATAGCGATGCTGCTTCAGCTGTTGGTCGTGTGACAGGTGTGAGTGTCGAAGGCGGCAAGTACGTGTACGTCCGTGGCCTCAGCGATCGCTACTCGAAGTCCACGCTTAATGGTGCCAGCATTCCGGGACTCGATCCGAACAAAAATGCCGTGCAAATGGACCTGTTCCCGACCAACATGATCGAGAACATCGTAGTCTACAAGAACTTCACGCCTGATCTTCCTGGCGACTTTACTGGGGGTCTGGTTGATGTTACAACCAAGGATTTCCCGGAGCAATTCGTGTTCAAGGCCAGTGCGAGTATAGGTGCCAATACCAACGCGCACTTCAGTGGTGAGTACCTGACGCACAATGCGGAGAACAACCTAGCTTTTGCCGCTGGTGCAGCTGATCGCGATTTCGCTTTTGACGTAGATAACTTGCCCTCACGTACCGACTTCCTCGTCGACCCAAGTCAAGTGGGTGCAGTCCGTGATGCAACGCTTGGACTGGGCAACGACCTCGTGCCGATCAGTGCCACTCCTACACCAAATCACAGCCTCTCCCTGAGTGTGGGTGATCGTAAGCAGCTCGGAGGCAAAACCCTCGGTGTGATCGGTGGCTTCACCTACGGCCGCAACGCTTCAGGATACGTAAACGGCGAACAGGGGAGGTACAAGCTGACAGAACTGGACGCGCCGACGCTCAATCAGCAACGCGTGGTCGATGATGCTAGCTGGACGGATGAGGTGAGCATGGGAGCCCTCGCCAGTGCTTCGATGAAGCTCAATAAGCTCAACAAGCTCGGTCTTAACCTCGTGCACAACCGCAACGGCCAGCAAACTACCCGCTTCCAAACCAACGGACGCATACCTGATGCCAACGGCGACTTCTACGAGGCCCGCACCCTCAGCTACACCCAGCGCAGCCTCTCGAGTATTCAACTGCGCGGAGAGCATGCCACTGGTATCGAGCCTGCTGATTGGAAACTCGACTACACTTTGGCTGCTACGCTGAGTGAAATGGATCAGCCAGACCTGCGCTTTATCAATAACTTCTACAGCCTCGATGCCAATGGCCTACAGACGGGCGAATTTATCGAAGCAGCAGAGGACATCCTGCCAACGCGCTTTTCTCGCGACATGGACGAGACTAACCTCGACGGTCACTTAAATCTACGCCGCGGCTTCACGCAGTGGGGTGGACTCGAATCGCAGCTCAAGCTGGGGGGTGGCTACTTGCTCAAAGACCGCACCTTCCGCGAGACCACCCTTCGTTACCAAAACGAGAATGAAGGCAATGTTGCTGATTTTGCTAACTACGTGACTCCAGAAAACGTGATCGGCGGCGACGGTGGCACCAGTGGCGTCTACATCGCCGACTTCACACAGCTGGGCAACCAGTACGACAGCGACATGGGCATAGGCCACGGCTACGCAATGGTGGAATTGCCACTGCATCACCGGGTGAAAAGCGTCTTAGGCGCACGTGTTGAATCAACTACGCTCAACTTCACGAGTCTGTTTGAGCGTAACAACCTCAAGGATGCCCGCCTCATCGATGCAGTCGACGTGCTGCCGAGTGCTTCCTTTATCTACAGCACCGAGGATGAGCTGTCGAATATTCGTATCGGATACAGCCGCACACTTGCTCGCCCGACCTTCCGCGAGGTAGCCCCAGTGGCTATTTACGATGAAGTAATCAATGCGTTCATCCTCGGCGACACCACGCTCGAGCGTACGCTGGTGGATAACCTCGACCTGCGCTACGAGCTCTACAACCAGGGTGGAGACATGTTTAGCGTTGGAGCATTCTACAAGCGCTTCACCAATCCAATCGAGTTGACCATCAACCCAGAGGCAAGTAACCTCGAGTTGCAATACCGCAACGTCGATTTAGCCAATCTCTATGGTGCTGAAATCGAGTTCAACAAGCAACTCGAGAAGCTGGTGCCAGGCTTGAGCACGGGTGCCAACTTCACCTACGTGCTGAGTCAGGTGGATATCCCCGAGGTGGAGTTAGTCACTATCCGTGCGCTCGATCCTGGAGCTGAGGATACCCGACCTATGTTCGGTCAGTCGCCTTACATCGTGAATGCCTTCCTCAACTATGGTGCTGACAATGGTCTTGCCGCTAACATCACCTATAATGTGCAAGGCGAGCGTCTTTCACTCGTGAGTCGTGGAGGAACGCCCAATGTGTTTGAGCGACCATTTCACAGTCTAAATGCGAAAGTGAGTGTACCGCTGGCTACACGCCTGAGCGTCAACGCAAAGGTGTCGAACATCCTCGGCTCAACGCGCCGCTTCACACATGACTACAAGGGTGTGGATTATGTGTTTCAGAGCTTCAACCCAGGCCGCACTTTTTCTGTAGGAGCGGTTTGGAGCCTGCAATAAGCAAGGGCTGATTTGATCAGCCTCGCCAAGTTTTAATGTCTATTTGTCGATGAGCCGTCTTCTCTCGCGAGGAGGCGGCTCACGTTTTAGTGGATGTCCAGGCGCTGGTTACTGTAGTCGATCGAGAAGTCTACAGCATCCCAGAAGTTTGGGCTAAGCAGACCTGCGAGTGTAGGGGCTTCATCGCGCAGGTGAGCCAGGTCAACGAACAGGAAGGGTCGATCACGAAAGAAATCTTGCGCTACAAAGGTTAGTCGCACCAGTGCACATTTCACATCCTGCGGCTGGTTGTCTACACCTGCTAGGGTTCTGGTGGCAGGCCGCCCACGTAGCGACGTCTCCATAGCAGGCAGGTGGGCAAGGTCGATGAGGTTGACGCTACTCCCGCTGTCGAAGGCAAAGTTTAAGGTGGTTTCGCCAACACTTGCTTGGAGGATGGGGAGGTGGCCCAAGAGACTGAATGGGTAGTAAGTGCTTTCAGCTGAATCTTCTGCTCGCTCACCAAACCAGAGCTTGTTTTGCGAAAGCGAAAAATTGGCGACGCCGCTACTTAACTGCTGGTAGCCAATGATGCCGAGCAGCTTGAGTCCGAGTACGGCCTCTGTATAGGACATGTCGATTTGCAGCCCGACCACGCCCGTTTGCACCAGGCCACCTAGCTGGAGGCGCTCCACCAATACACGAGCGAAAGGTGTTTCGCCACCTGTACCAGCTAATTCGCCCTCGCGCTGACGCTTAGCGACTGCGCCATTGAGCAGCAGACCTGGAGAGCCAGTGTCGATAATGAAGTAACCTGTATTGCCATCAACAGTAGCCTCGGCTAGGAGTAAGCCTTCGCGCCGGAGTAAATGGGTGGGTGTTGATTCAATGGAGGTGCTCTCCACCCCGAGTTCGTGTGCGGGAAGGGCATAGCTAAGGCCTTGGCCGTAGAGGCAGACCTGAAGCCCGAAGGCGGCTATGAGCAGGAGTAATCGCACGATGCTTGAGCTCGGAGTAACGCTAAGTTAACCCAGACTTAACATAGGAAGTTCTTTTCCACTGTGCAACAAGTGCACCACGTTAACTTTTCTGCTGCGCCCAATGAAGTACTGCTATGCGGTTACCTTCCCGTCCGCTAAGCGCACAGCTATGGATTTGACGCAGGTAATCATGTGGGGAGGGTTCTTTCTGTCTGCTTACGCCGTGGTAGGTAATGACTCTATTCAGACACTAGGAACCTTCCTTACTTCCAACGAAGAGCGTCCCTGGTGGATACTTTGGCTGTTTGCGGGCTCGATTTTGACGCTCACGCTGGTGTACGGCTGGATCACAACTGGTGGCGATGTGAGTTATGGCCGTCTGTTGGTGGGAGCGACCAACAATCCTGACGCACTGCGCTACCCTGCCCCACCCGATATCCCGCAGTTTGGCTGGGCTTACTTGCTGCCGCCGCTGGTACTGATGATTCTTACGAGGACAGGCATCCCGGTAAGTACCAGCTTTCTAATTCTGACTTTTTTCGCGCCCAAGGGCTTGTGGGATATGATCAACAAGTCCTTGTTGGGTTATGTCGTGGCTTTCGGAGCAGCAATTTTGCTGTACTCGATCATTTCCAGAACCCTCAGCAAACACTTCATTACTAGTAAGCTGCCGAAAGATAAGGAGCGACTGTGGATGGGGCTACAGTGGGCGAGTACGGGCTTTTTGTGGAGTCAGTGGTTGATACAAGATTTTGCCAATATCTACGTCTACCTCAACCGATCCATATCACTGTCGGCCCTCATCGCGAGTTTGATCATTTTGCTCGCCATGCTGGCTTATATTTTCTCTACTAAAGGAGGAGCCATTCAGCAGATTGTGCGCGAGAAAACCAACACGCAAGATGTCCGTTCGGCTACCATTATCGACTTCACCTTTGGACTCATTTTACTCTTCTTTAAAGAGCTGAATGATTTACCAATGTCTACAACCTGGGTATTCTTAGGGCTTCTGGCTGGGCGGGAGATTGCCATACGCTGGAGGCTCGGTGATCGTGACGATACGAATGATTATCTCGACGAGGATGAGCCGGGTTTTGCGCTCGACGCTGATGGTCGGGTGCACCCCATGTCGCTCGGCAAAGACACGTGGATGATGGTGGGCAAAGATTTGGCGAAGGTGTTTTTAGGCCTTGGCATCTCGGTTGCACTCGTCTTTATTATGCAAGCGCTGACTTGATATGTTGCTGCTTGCGCTGTTGATCTGAGGCCAGAGTTTGTTGGAAGAGATTGTACCAAAGCATACCTACTTCGAAGGGTTCGAGAGCGTAGCGGGCTACGTGTTGTTGCAGCGCGAAGGGCAGATGCTCGGGTGCTTGCGCGGCTAATTCTCGCGTGGCGGCTATCCATTTTTTTCTTTGCGCTGTCGCAAAACCGATTGTAGGATTCATCCTGCGTGTTGCGAGAAAGGCAGTGACTTCAACTTCTTGGCTGAGACGCTCCTCGTACTGTCGATGAGTGTAGCGGTTGCTGAGGTAGTTGGTGATCCAGGTTTGGTAACGAGCTTTCGCAAATTGCACTAGAGCAGAAGTATCCGTGGTAGCTGCTGGAAGTTCCACGTTTGCGAGTGCTAAATCAACTTCTTCGAGGCAGGTACTCACGCTAGGCTGCACCAGCTGCGTATGGCTTAGGTAGAGCTTCGAGCTTGCCGCGTGGTGCTGGAGCAGTGCGTCTGGAAGCGCATGAAGCTGGCAGGCCCGCGAGACGGTGAGGTGTTGGCCGTCGCGATGTAGTATGCGGGTCGCCTGCGAAGGAGTTATGTCTGAAGGGAGGCCAGGTCGCCCGAATCTTTCCTGCAAGGCTGGTCGCAAGACGGTATGCACGGCGGCTGCTTCGGCTTGGAGGTACAGCTCGAGGTAGAGATGGCCCTGGTAGGTGAGCGTGAAGTAGCTCGAGGCGATGGCACCCATGTTTTCAGCCGAGGAGATAAAGGGTGCAACTTGATGGAGCAGCGTATGCCGCCAGTCTTTATCCACGCGCATGCTCGCGCAGATCCAAGTGTGTGGTGTGTTCATAGACAGTGCTGTGCAGCTACCTGTACAAAGAGTTGACCACGTAGAGGAAATTGTAATGTGTGGGGGGTGGTGGGAGGCTTAGCATCCCCCAGCACCTAGCACCTAGCACCTAGCACCCAGAGGTCTGGTTGCGCGTGCTTTAGCGCGCCTCGTGTCTGGCCAGCTCGCAGTGGTTAGCTCGGCCGACGTCGTCCTACCGCCCATATAGATTTGCGGCAGGCATAGACTTTTTTATTGGTATAGCTCGGTAGAACGACGTCTACTCTCATCGCTTAGCACCCAGCACCTAGCACCCAGCACCCAGCACCTAGCACCTAGCACCCAGCACCCAGCACCCAGCACCCAGCACCTAGCGCCTAGCACCCAGAGGTCTGGTTGCGCGGGCTTTAGCGCGCCTCGTGTCAGGCCAGTTCACAGTGGTTAGCTCGGCCAACGTCGTCCTACCGCCCATGGAGATTTGCGGCAGGCAAATACTTTTCTACTGGTATAGCTCGGTAGAACGACGTCTACTCTCACCGCCTAGCACCCAGCACCCACCTGACCACAATATTGTGGTCAGGCCAGCACCCAACCCCATGCTACGCGTGCTCTAGCGCGCATCGCGTAGAGCAATGCAGTGCGGCCGTGCATATCATCGACATACGCGCATTGATTCTCTAGCAGCTGACCCTTTACAAGCTCCCTCAGTCCATACCTCTAATGCAATCTCCCTATTTCTCGGCTGACTACCGCGCCTTCCTCTTGCCTAATACATAGGTTACCCCGGCCAGGGCGTCGAAGCTCTGCCATTTTGATTCAGAGCTGTGGGCTTGGAACAAAGAATTTTGCACTATCCGCTGATCGCTGAGTTGGTAGCCCGATGAGAGTGCGAGATTGAGCTTGTCGTTTAGGTGATAGGTTACGCTAACTCTCCCTGTAAGACCAAGATCGTATTTTCTAAATTGCACTGGTATAATTTGCACGTCGAGTTGGCTGAGGGGCTCGTTGGGGGGTAATTGAGTAAAGTATGCCAGCTCCTCAAGATTACCTATTCCTAGATCAGAAGGCTTAAAGAGTAGTTGTTTGTGGTTTAGCACATAGCTGCCAAATCCGCCCGCACCGAGTTGCAACTCAATTTGCTTGGAGACCTTGAAAGTGTACGTTATTAGCAGATCGTAGCTGGCAGAGATAATTGGTTTGAGATGGTTATAACGCGCTGCATCCCAATTGTGTGATTGGGGATTGGTAGGAACCCTACCAACTGTCGCTATACCTACGCCTGGTAAATCCGGCCTCAAGTTTGGGTCATCCATAAACTCCCAATATTCGATGTTTTCTCGTCTATTGAAGCGCAGAGCGTGGGAGAGACCAAATCCTTTCCAAACAGGATGGTCATAGGAGAGGCGAAGTACCGCACCGATTTTACGCGCGTTATAATCTCGATCAGACCATCCCGGATTGCTGATGTCATCAAAGCTGGGGCCTACCTGTAAGGCAATTCCTTGAGCTAAGACTCCAAAATTGCTGAGAACGACCAGAACACAAAGTAGATATAGTTTCATGTTGCGCGATCGAGTATGCAATGAGGCCGGGTAAAGATACTCGGCCGCATCGTCTGCTCATACCACTTAACACCTAGCACCCAGCACCCAGAGGTTCGGTTGCGCGGGCTTTAGCCCGCATCGTGTCAGGCCCGCTCATAGTGGTCATCTCTGCCGACGTCGTCCTACCGCCCATATAGATTTGCGGCAGGCAAATACTTTTCTACTGGTATAGCTCGGTAGAACGACGTCTACTCTCACCGCCTAGCACCCAGCACCCAGCACCTAGCACCTAGCACCCAGCACCTAGCACCCAGCACCCAGAGGTTCGGTTGCGCGTGCTTTAGCGCGCCTCGTGTCTGGCCAGCTCGCAGTGGTTAGCTCTGCCGACGTCGTCCTACCGCCCATATAGATTTGCGGCAGGCAAATACTTTTCTACTGGTATAGCTCGGTAGAACGACGTCTACTCTCACCGCCTAACACCCAGCACCTAGCACCCACCCCCCAGCAGTCCAGCACCCACCCCCCAGCAGTCCAGCCTCCAGCAGCGCAGCGGTCTAGCCTCCAGCCTCCAAAAAATAAAACCCCCACTCCACAACAGCAGAGTGAGGGCTTTCCTTTCACATGCAAGAAGCAGCCTGCTTAGGCCTTCTCGTCTACTTCTTCGAATTCTACATCGGTGACATCTTCTGCAGCGCCGTTGGATGCGCCGCCGCCATCATGTGGAGCTCCATCAGGGGCACCTTGTGCATCAGGGCCATTGCCGTTGGCGTACATCTTTTGTGTAGCCGCTTGCCAGGAAGAATTGAGATCGGCAGTAGCTTTCTCGACAGCGTCTAGGTCTTGCACCTTGTGCGCCTCCTTGAGCTTGTCGACAGCAGCTTGAATCTGCTCGCGATCGCCATCCTCAATCTTGTCGCCGTACTCTTTGAGCTGCTTCTCCGTCTGGAACACCAGTCCATCAGCAGCATTGAGCTTATCGATCTTCTCACGAGCAGCTTTATCAGCATCAGCGTTGGCTTCAGCTTCATTGCGCATGCGGTCGATCTCTTCCTGACTCAAGCCAGTCGAAGCCTCGATACGCACGTTCTGCTCTTTGCCAGTGCCTTTGTCTTTGGCGCTAACGTTGAGAATACCGTTGGCGTCCATGTCGAAGGTTACCTCCACTTGCGGTACTCCGCGTGGTGCAGGTGGAATGCCCTCCAAAACGAACTTACCAACTGAGCGGTTCTGCGAAGCCATCGGCCGCTCGCCCTGCAGAATGTGAATCTCTACACTTGGCTGGTTGTCGCTGGCCGTAGAGTAGATCTTGGTCTTCTTCGTTGGTATGGTCGAATTAGATTCGATGACCACGTCGTAGACACCACCCATAGTCTCAATACCGAGACTGAGAGGTGTTACATCGAGCAGAAGCACATCCTGTACATCACCAGCGAGCACACCACCTTGGATTGCTGCACCAATAGCAACTACCTCGTCGGGGTTGACTTCGCGATTTGGCTTTTTGCCGAAAAACTTCTCGACAGCCTCTTGCACTGCGGGAATCCGTGTCGATCCACCAACGAGAATAATTTCGTCAATATCGCTCTTAGAGATACCAGCATCTTTAAGCGCTTCCTTGGTTGGGCCGAGTGTGCGCTCCACCAGATCGTGGGCGAGTGCCTCAAATTTAGCGCGGGTGAGTTTTACCGTAAGGTGCTTAGGCACACCATCGACGGCCGTGATGTACGGCATGTTGAAATCGTACTCGGTCGTGCTCGACAGGTCGATTTTCGCCTTCTCAGCTTCTTCCTTGAGGCGCTGCAGAGCCATCGGGTCTTTGCGCAGATCAATGTTCTCCTGATCTTTGAAAGTGTCGGCGAGCCAGTCGATAATGACGCGGTCGAAGTCGTCACCTCCCAGCTGGGTGTCGCCATTGGTTGACTTCACCTCGAAGATGCCATCACCGAGTTCGAGCACCGAGATATCAAAGGTACCACCACCGAGGTCGTACACCGCGATAGTGAGGTCTTTGTTCGATTTGTTGAGTCCGTAAGCGAGAGCGGCTGCGGTTGGCTCATTGATGATGCGCTTCACGTTGAGGCCGGCAATCTCACCCGCCTCTTTAGTAGCCTGGCGCTGCGAGTCGTTGAAGTAGGCAGGCACTGTCACCACCGCTTCAGTTACGTCCTGTCCAAGGTAATCTTCCGCGACTTTCTTCATCTTCTGAAGAATCATTGCCGAAATCTCCTGCGGCGTATACTCGCGATCATCGATGTTGATGCGAGGCGTGTCGTTAGCACCTTTCTTGACGTCGTAGTTGGTGTGGTCGAGTTCTTTCTGAACTTCCGAAAAGCGGCGACCCATAAAGCGCTTCACCGATGAGATGGTGCGCTTCGGGTTGGTAATAGCCTGACGCTTAGCGGGTGCACCGATTTTACGTTCGCCGTTATCTAAAAATGCGACGACAGATGGAGTCGTTCGTTTGCCTTCGTCGTTGAGGATGACCTCCGGTTGATTACCCTCCATCACTGCTACGCAGGAGTTGGTTGTACCGAGGTCGATGCCTATGATCTTGCTCATGTTGATTGGGTTTTTTGTACCCTTTCAACATCAATTTTTGCGCCTTACGGCAAAACCTGCCGTTTTGCCGTAAGGCGTATAACACTGCTACAAAAAGCGTCAGGTCTCCACAAACTTAGCCTGACAAACGGTCAGATACTAGGGCCGAAAGTTCAAGTCGCGCACACCATATTCATCACCATCGAGGCCAAAGAGTGCATCGAAAGCTGCCGGGCCCAACGTAGACTGATCCATCTGGCGCAGCTGCGAAATACTGCCGAACAAGCCAATTGCGCCCTCAACATTGGTGAATGGGGGCAACTCCTGAGTTGAGGTAATGCCGCGATTGGCATCCACCAGCGCGCGCAACTGACGAAAAGAGTCATCGCCAGAAGTAATGAGGAGCTGCATGTAGCGAAACTCTCGTGTAATCGCAGGATCAGCTTCGAGGTTGTTGCTGAGGAAGGTGAAAAGGCCATCTAGCTTCACCGAAACGCTGCGCTCGGTAGTCACACCAGTGCCTGGCCAATAGATGAGCTTATCTACCCGACCATCCGGACCCGTCTCTGTGTATGCAAACAAAAAGCCCAGCTCGTAGACTTCCACCAGGCTTGCGAGGTTGTTGTCCTCATAGCGCCAGCTCTGGCGAAACGGAGTTTGAGAAGTCAGCTGGTACATGGGCGGGGGAAGCTGAGTCTGACTCACAAATCGCATCTTCGGCAAGCGCACAATGGTGGTGGTGGCAAGTAAGCTGGCATTGCGAAAGATGTTGAGCTGTAGCGAGTCGCCTGCTTCAGCTTCCAAACCTGCGGATTCGTACCTGTAGGCAATGTTCTGGTCGACTGGGAATACCCCTGGCTCACGCACCACACCATCATCGGCCGCATTAACGCGCTCGGCGGTAACGACATTGTTGTTGCGCAAATTTACCACCTCCACATTCAGCTCTTCCGCAGGGTAGTAGAGCGAGTCGGGATTGCTGGCAGATTCGAGCGCGCCACCCCCTTCAGCAAAGCGGAAAGTTTTGGTAATGCTCAGCGTCTGTACAGCCTCATCAGCATTGTACACACCATATACAATCGGTACAGCCGGAGCATCCTCGAGCAACTCTACCTCATTGTCGCAGGCGGAAAAAGCCAGTACAACGGCAGCGGCAAGAGCAAGCGTGAATTTCGACATAAGCGCACAAGGTAAGCTTACTACTTTGCCCCCGAAGCATTTACCGCCCATATGTCAGTTCACGCAGAAGTCAAACGCGTTACTACCCACGTGCTCCAGGCCATGAAGCATCAGGGCGAACCCATCGCCATGCTCACAGCTTATGATTTTACCATGGCCCGCATCTTGGACGCCGCCGGTATAGATGTGCTGCTGGTAGGCGACAGTGCAAGCAATGTGGTGGCAGGACATGAAACCACCCTGCCCATCACCCTCGATGAGATGATCTTTATGGCCAGCGCAGTGGTGCGCGGGGTAAGTCGTGCACTCGTAGTAGTCGACCTGCCCTTTGGCAGCTATCAAGGCAATTCAGAGCGTGCACTCGACTCGGCAATTCGCATCATGAAGGAAAGCGGCGCACATGCCGTCAAACTCGAAGGCGGCCAGGAGATTGCAGAAAGCGTCCGTCGTATCCTCTCTGCTGGCGTGCCAGTCATGGGCCACCTCGGCCTCACACCACAGTCGATTTATAAGTTCGGCACTTACACCGTGCGCGCTCGCGAAGAGGCTGAAGCAGCCAGGCTGCGCAAAGACGCCCAGCTGCTGGAGGATTTAGGCTGCTTTGGCGTAGTACTCGAAAAAATACCACGAGGTCTGGCCGGAGAAATTAGCCAATCCCTCAGCATTCCTACCATCGGCATCGGAGCCGGCGCTGATACCGACGGGCAAGTACTCGTTACACCCGATTTTCTCGGACTCAACAAGGATTTTAATCCGCGCTTCATTCGTCGCTACCTCGATTTGTCATCTGTGGTTGAAGGAGCTACCCGCGAGTATATTGATGATGTGCGCGCCCGACGTTTCCCCAATGTGAAGGAGTCTTACAAGTAATTATGTCCACAGCAACCAAACGCTACGCCATTGGACTTGCGGTGGTAGCATTTCTCACTATGGCGTGGATTGGCTACAGGTTGTACGACCTGTACATGGCACCGCTAGTCGAACAGACTTCTGTTGTGCGCTTGCCGACACAGGGCACGCAGCGCCACCTCATCGATAGCATCACCGCAGCCAAGGCGGTTTCAGATACTGCGAAACTGCTCCGTGCGCTCGAGCGGCTCGACTTTAGTTACAGACCTGGACAATTCGAGTTGCGCGAGGGTATGAGTGCCAAGCAATTGGTTGACATGCTTCAAGCTGGCCCACAAAAAGAAGCCCGCGTCGTCCTTACCCACGGCCGCCTGCTCGGGGATGTAGCCCGCAAGGCCGTGAGATTTGTAGAGACAGATAGCGCAGAGCTGCACCGGGCTTGGCTCGACAGCGTTTGGCTCGATTCTATTGGTCTTGCGCCTCATTCAGCCATTAGTGTGGCGATTCCGAACACTTATAACGTGTATTGGAATAGCTCAGGGGAAGAGCTACGCGACCGACTTTACAAGGAATGTCTTCGCTTCTGGGAGCGCGAGGAGCGGCTCGCGCAGGCAGATAGTCTCGGCCTGAGCCCAACTGAGGTCTACACCCTCGCCAGCATCGTGGAGTCGGAGACCAACAACAATGCAGAAAAGCCTCGCATAGCAGGTGTCTACCTCAATCGCCTGCGCCTGGGGATGAAGCTCGATGCCGACCCAACCGTGGTTTTCGCCACAGGAGATTTTGGACTTCGCAGGGTACTGTACGAGCACCTTGAAATAGATTCTCCCTACAATACCTACATGTACGGAGGTCTGCCGCCCGGCCCTATAGCAATGGCAAGTATTGCCAGCATTGATGCGGTGCTCAATCCAGAGCAGCACGACTACCTCTTTTTCGTCACGAAGGGGGATGGCTCAGGTACGCACGCTTTCGCTACAAACATGAGTGGCCACGCGCGCAACATTGCCGATTTTCAGCAGAACCTTCGCGAGCGGGGCATCCGGCGCTAAGCTTAGCGTAATTCCCAAAGTACTGCTTCCTTAGGTGCGAGTTGCCAGGATGATGAGTGGCTTCCGATGACGCGGACTGGCTGCCTCCCGCCAATCATATCTGCATAGCGGCGAAGGTCTAAGTCGACAGCTGCATCACTCGCATTGTAGGTGACCATCCACCGTTCAGCACTATCGGAGGCAGTGCGGAAGTAGACATACAAATTTTCTTCGGGTACGTAGTGAGTCATTGTTCCGGTGGCGAGTGCAGGGTGTGCCTTGCGGTAGTTGGCCAATGCCTTTACGTGCCTATGAAGCGCCTGTTGTGCGGGGCTAAGGCCTTGTATGTTAGCACCTGTAAGCTTCACCGTGTCGCCTGGCCAACCACCCGGCATATCCTTACGACCGCCTTCACCGAAGCCTCCCCCACTGCCCTCCAAACCGAGCTCGGTGCCGTAGTAAAGCATCGGCGTGCCGCGCAGGGTGAGCAGCAGGGTGATGGCAGATTTAATTTTGGTCGTGTCACCGCCCATCGCTGTCGCTAAACGCGTGAGGTCGTGATTATCCAGGAAAGTAATGAGGCTATTCGCATCCTGATACACATAATCCTGCGTGAGCGTGAGCCATAGCTTGGCTACCCCTCCAGCCCAAGTCTGCTCTTGCTGAAGCGCCTCGTGTAGCGCACTGTAGAGCTGAAAGTCTGTGACGGAGGAGTTGGCCCCGATAGGCACGGGTGAGCCATGTCCCGGTACAAAAGCTGCCTGATTGGCTAAGCCATCCACCCACACCTCACCAAAAAAGCTGACTGAGGGGAAATTCTGTCTAATGGCTTCCGACCACGCGGCCATAAAAGACAGGTCACTGTATGGATAGGTGTCGACGCGGTAGCCATCCTGCCCGGTACGGCCTAGCCACCACAGCGCCACCTGTTCGAAGTAGGTGCGCACGCGAGCATTGCTTTGATTAAAATCAGGCATGTGGTGATCGAACCAGCCATGGAGCAATTGCTGCACATCTCCTCGAGCAGCGTGTGGATCAAGCGCGCTTGGTATCCGGAAGTTGCTGCGTACGAAACTATCGGGCTGGTGAAACCAATCTCGCGCAGGAATATCTGCATAGAGAAAGTGCTTATCGCCGGCGTGATTGGGCACGATGTCCATGAGCACTTTCATGTCGCGCTGGTGTGCCTGATCGATGAGTAGCTGGTAGTCGGCCAGGGAGCCGAGTCGCCTGTCGATGCGGTAATGGTCGGTGACAGCGTAGCCGTGGTAGCTCTCGTACGGCTGATCGTTTTCGAGCACAGGATTGAGCCAAAGCGCCGTCACGCCGAGCTCTTGCAGGTAGTCGAGACGCTCGGTAATACCCGCTAGGTCACCACCGTGCCGAAAGAGGAACTTCGAGCGGTCGGTGCCTTGCTGTAGCATTCCAGCTATGCTGTCGTTGCTGGTATCGCCATTGGCAAAGCGATCGGGCATGATGAGGTAAATCAGGTCTTCAGGCGAGAGTTTGCGCGGCCGCTTCGCCGACTCCAGTGCCCAAGGGTAGCTGCGCCCATCACTCAGCTCAAAGCGGAGCGTGTTTGGTTTTGCGGAAGCGTCAATGAGCACTTCGGCAAAGAGGTAATTGTTGTTTGGCACCCGCGATACCCCTTGCATCGTAGCGCCGGCCCCTTCAAGACTGAGAGTATGAGCAGCAATGTTGTTGTCGTAGAGCATTACCTCCACACGCTTGCGGCTGATGTCGACAAACCAACTCGGTGGCTGCACCCGCGCCTCCTGAAAGTTTCCCTCGCCTGGCAGGTGGACGCGATAGACGGGTTCCTCGACTCCTACTGGAAATTTTTGAAAGGCATCTTCAGCTTGCGCCAAAACAGCAGGTGCCAACCCAAATGCCACACTCCATAGCAGCAGCCTAACGAAAGAAACTAAAGTACGTTTTGCCATAGCTGCGCATGCGCTCAAACCGGGGGTGTTCGCTGAAATCATGATTGGGATTGTGCTCTAAAACAAATAAACCATCTTCGGCAAGTAAGGAGGTTTCAAAAAACTTATCTGGAATAGTATCGAGTGTCGGTAGCGGATATGGCGGACCAGCAAAACAGTAGCTGTAGCTGCCCTTATCTGTAGCCAAAAATTTGAACACATCCTGGCGCACCACCCTCAGCCGAGCATCAATGTTGAGTTCTTGCGCAAGTTTGCATACATACTTAACTGCTGGTACGTGCTTATCGACATAGGTGGCATCCTTACAGCCGCGGCTGATACACTCGTAGCAATGATTGCCTGTACCTCCAAACAAATCGAGCATCACCATTTCACTAAAATCTACTTCATTGCTTAGGATATTAAACAATCCTTCTTTAGCTATATCTGTTGTTGGTCGAGTAGGCCAATTATTAGCTGGAGGAGTAAATCTTCGTCCGCGAAATTCTCCTGCAATTATTCTCATTATCTAGGCTGCTACAACTGGCTCTCGACACATAATTGCTTCATAAGCCAGCAGCAAGCGCAGTGCAGGCGAAGCTGCTATGCCCCCAGCTATTTCGGCGAGTGGAAAGAGATCGAAATATATGGTCAGCTGACGTTGCAGAAGACTTCCCTCTACTACCGCACCTCCTACTACCACCGGACACTGATCGCGCTCCAGACCGTAATGTTGGAGTAGGGCAGCGATATAAAAGACGGCGTCTGCCTCCCCGCTGTACCGAAAACTTTGGTAGAGAATCACCCGCCCACCGCGTAGGAGTGTAACCCAAAAAGCTTGCGGTTGGAAAAATACCAGGCACACTTCGTTCATCGCTGCACTGAGGCTAGTGGCGGCGTCGAGGTGCAACTCGGCGAGGTGATTGCCCGAGTACAGCGACTCATCGAGTTGAGGCTCCCGATCAAAGATGCCCATTGCCTCCAGTTCGTGCAGTGCAATCACACCAATCTGAGCACTGCCCAAGGTAGGATGCAGCTCTTGCACGTACACCTCCCGATCTTCGTGGCGGTACAACTTGCTGGGGATCATCTGCCAGCGCGCGCCCGATTCAAAAACTGTCCCGGGTCGCGACTGCTTGAGCTCGTCGAATGTTTGTCGCTGGCCTTCATAGCCTGCCTCGCCCAGGTCGTCTGCGCGGCGCGAGAAGGTAAACGCTCCATCAGCATCGAGGATGGAGACTATCGGTGTTGCTAGCGCCTGCACGCCTTTAGTCCCAACTTCCAGAGAGTGAAGGAGTCGACAGATTGCCAAACTTCAGGTCCTTGTCGGGGTCGTAGCTCTGGTCGTAGCGCTTGAACCTTGCATCTGCGTAGGCACCCATGAATTCTCGGTACTTGGTTTTTACCTGCACCACGTCTACCAGGGTAGATTGATAGGTGGTGGTATCGGCTTTTAACTCGAATCGCTTGCCTCCTGAGTAGGGCACGAAAGGCAGCGAATCAAGCTCGATGCCGAGCTGTCTGACAGAATCTATTGCAGGTACGAAGGTGGTGTCGTAGCGAATTTCACCATCAAAATCTGGATCATCCATGTCGCCATATATCGACACGATGGGGATGTTATCGTTCTTGAGCACTCGGATCAGCTCATCAAACGAACGGGCGAAGCCGGCGCCCGTCACATCGCGGTAGAGTTGCTGGGCCGACCGTATATCTTTGAGCCGATTCACCACAGCGTCTTCCCGCTTCACGCGCTCAGCGCCAAAGGCGATAGGCTCTTTGATCGAACGAGCTAGTGCCCACACGAGGGCCACTGCCACAGCAAGTAAGACGAGGTTAATGATCAATTTCATAATGAACCGCTTGTTTGGGCAATTATACGCAACTCTGAGCGCGGGCCGCAGTTTGAGTCGAATTGCAATTTACACACTGTGCAGCTACAACCCATTACATGATGCAACGTGATAGGCTTTTGGTGGCTCAGCCCAAGCTGCTAGCCATTGAGAGCAGCTGCGACGATACAGGGGCTGCGGTTTGGGGTGCTGGCAGGCTGTTGAGCAACATTGTAGCAAGCCAGGTGCAGCACGAGATTACGGGCGGCATTGTGCCTGAGGTAGCTAGTCGCATTCACCAGCAGGCGATAAGTGTTGTGGTGCGCGAGGCGCTTAGGGTGGCTGGGGTGGATCAGTCGCAGTTAGATGCCGTGGCTGTCACTAAAGGTCCTGGCTTGATGGGAAGTTTGGTGGTCGGTATAGCTTTCGCCAAAACCTATGCTGCCGCGCTCGACATCCCGCTCATCGAGGTGCACCACATGGAGGCGCATGTACTGAGTCATTTTGCCACCGATCACCAGCCTGCATTTCCATTCTTATGCTTGACGGTAAGTGGCGGGCATACGCAATTGCTTGTCGTCAAGTCTCCCTTTGACTACGAGCTTCTCGGTCAAACCCTTGATGATGCTGCCGGTGAAGCATTTGATAAGAGCGGCAAATTGCTTGGTCTGCCCTACCCTGCCGGTCCGCACATCGATCGTTTGGCTGCTGAGGGGAGTGCTGTTTACGCTTTTGCAAAACCACGCATACCAGGCCACGACTTCAGCTATAGCGGTCTGAAAACGAGCATCTTATACTTTCTGCAAGCGGAGCAGCGGCGCGATGCTGATTTTATTCCCAATAATTTAGCTGATTTATGTGCATCAGTGCAAGCGGCCATCGTCGAAACGTTGATTGACAAACTCCGTGAAGCAGTCGAGGCTACCGGTCTGCGGCGTATTGCCTTAGCTGGAGGCGTAAGTGCCAACAGTGGATTGCGGCAGGCAGCTGCACGCTTAGCTGATCAGCTTGGTGCCGAGTTGTTTGTCACCCCCATTCGCCTCAGCACCGACAATGCGGGTATGATTGCAGCCGCGGCAAGCTTTGCTTATGCGGAGGGCAAGTTTGCGGATGATGAATTGGCGCCCGCGGCGAGGATGGGGATGTGAGGGGGGGCTTCTCTGCGAGTCTTTAATTATGATTTAGCTTCTCCGGGGCCTGGTAATTCATTCAGTTAAAGTCTCTGGTTTGCCTACGGGCAGAAGATTTTCTTCGGCGCAGCTGATGCTTTTGTGGGACCCGGAGGACTCAGGCGGTGAGACCCATTCTATGGGGCTTTTCTCGGAGAACGCGTATATCCTCCGCGGGGCTCGATAACTCATTCAATATGAATTTTGGTTTGCTTGTCCTGGAGGTAAGCGTAGACGTCGTTCTACCGAGCTATCCTTGGAAGAATGGTCTGTGCCCACCGCAAATCCTACAGCCTTGTAAAACGACGTCGGCCAAACTACTACTCCAAATTTCCTACATCGCCGCCAATAGCCTCGCCTTCGTCGACTCATAATCTGCATCACTTATCAAGCCTCGCTCGTGGAGCTTGGAGAGCTCCTTGAGTTTGTCGGAGAGCGAATTGGGTGAAGCTGCAGCTGGTGCATCCGGACTAGGAGCCGCGGGATCTTCGACGAGCTCATGTGAGGTGTCCGCGGGGGCTGGGTCAGCGGGGGCTGGTTCGGCGGAGGGTGTTTTCGCTGTCGGACCATCAGGACGCTCCCTACGTATCAGCTCATCAAATTTAAAGCGTGATTTGCTAGTCTGCTCTTCGGCAAATTCGCTGGCTTCTTCCTGCCAATTCTTCACCACCTCTTTGCCTTTTTCGAACTGCTCGCGGTACATACGCTTGAGTCGATCAACGTCGACATCGAGGAAGGTGCCGCCGGAGGATAGGTGCGTCTTGAACGCTTGACCGAGACCATAGCTGCTCGCTCCGGCAAAGACTCCACCGGTGACGCTGCCGACGAGGGTGCCCGCTATTGGGACCAGCTTTACAAGGGAGGCAGCACCTACACGAGCAATTGCCGCACTCGTGATAGCTGTCACCATAGCCTTTCCCTTCGTGACCGAGAAGTCTACGTCGTACACTTCGCAGAGTTGACGAATCATGTCGAGCTGAACTGCCGACACAGCAGCCAGATCAGCGAAAGCTACCGGAATGGCGCCACTAGCCATCGACCACAACACGTGGTTGCGGATGATCGTCTCGGCGTGTTTGTCTTTTTCAGCAGATGCCATGAGTGCAGGATATTCCGCTAAGCTACACGTGTGCAAGTTGTTTCGACAGAGGAGCGCAACACTCAGACAAACCGGCCCGCCAGCGACAGTTCTGCATCAATGGCAGTGCCGATTAGCAGAGCGTTTAGCAACTGCTCAGTGACATAAGGTGCAAGACTCGACCCTTTGGTGCCTAGTCCATTACAGAGCCAGTGCGCTGCATGCTGCGGATGCTGCCCCACCAACGGACGGCGATCCCGAACTGTTGGGCGGATAGCAGCGAGGTGCTCGACAGTTTCAGCTGATTCCGACAAATCGAGTCCGAATAAATTTGCCTGCTCGTGCAGCTGGGTATAAGCATTTTTACTGGGCAAATCATCCGCATACATATCCTCGTTGGTGGCACCTATCCATAACTCGTGCTCCTCTCCGACAGGACAGATATAATGGTTTCGTTTTGCCGAAAGGCTACGAGAAAAAGAAGCATCAGAAATGCGCAGCGCCTCGCCCTTCGTGCCCCGCCACGGCAAATCACGCCACAGCTTGCATGCCATAGCCTCGGCTCCTGTACAGTGCACCACATGCGTGGCCTCCTGCCCGATGAGCTGAGAAATAGATAGACGAGAATTTGTCTGCTCGTGGCTCAAAGCCATCTCAAGCAGCAGGCCCGCCTTATGCAGCCACTCCCGATAAGTCTGGAGCAGCCGCTGAAGGTCGAGCCGATAGCCGAAACCGGGGCCGACACGCGCAGGGAGATAAGCTGCTCGAAGCTCCTGTTCAGGCAGCGCGAGGCCCACCTGAGCCCAATCGTGGTGGGCAGGAAGGGCATAATATCCAGCATCGGCCGCAACGGGAGGGGCCATGAAGGAGGCATTGTCAGCTGTGAGCCGCCGTACATCCCAGTCATTGAGTGAGCGCGGCGCAGACAAGTCGCGCAACACCAACATCGGTCGCAGCAAAGGTTGCTGTAGCTGAAGATGCGCATCAAGCTGCTGATACAGCTCAAAGTGCTGAGCAAGCTCGACTATGCGCCAGCTGCGCACGAAACGACGACCGGTAATGGGATTGATTATGCCAGCGGCTGCATAACTACTAGCCCGCTCATGCCCCCGATCAATGACGGTATGTGCCACCCCCGCCTGCAGCAGCCGGAAGCTAAGCAAGCTACCTGCCAGGCCCTGACCTAAAATGGCTACGTGCATCAGCGTGTTTGGGTGACTAGCTGCTGGCGGATGCGCTGCGGCAGACTGTCGACCACGAGCTGATAGCTCTCATCGATCCAAATCCTAACTAGTTCCGTTGACAGCGCCTCCTGTTCCCAATAGATCGAATTCCAATGCTGTTTATTCATGTGGTAGCCGGGCTGCACTGCGCTATGCTGCTGGCGAAGTGCTATGGCATGTGCAGGCTGGCACTTGAGGTTGAGCCGTGATGTAGCCAAGGATATCGCCGCAAACATTTTCCCTCCCACTTTGTACGCGATGGGGTCGGGGCCGAAAGGGGTGGTTGCTTCAGCCCCGGGCAGAGCTAGACACCAGTTGTGAATCATTTCGTGATGAATAGCCATTTCTTGCAAATTCAATGTTGGATGTTTCGCACTCTTCGGCCAATACCCTAAATTGGTAAATTTTCCCTGCTTTTGCCCCAAATTGGGGCGCTAGACCGGTGTTATTGACCATCCGCCTTTATCTGGCGCACACTTTGGTCAATAGTCTACAAATGTAAGCCTCTCGATGCTGAGCTTGATTAGAGACAAGGTGGACCAATACCTGCTTGCTGAGCGGTTGAAACGCGATCCCTACGTCGTCAAGAAGGCTCGTCTGTTGGCCTGGATCCATGTCATTGCGCTGGCTTCGGGCTTATTCATGCTCATCCCCAGTTTTTGGGTAAGACCTGAAATGATCTTGCCGATGGTCAGCTTTTTGCTGATCACCGTTGGCTTGGTATGGATTTTTGTCCGCCGCGGCGACATGGTGCTGTCGGGCAATTTGCTGGTAGGGCTGGTGAGTATTGTCCTGCTCTCGGGCATGCTCGAAACGGGCGGGCTCTACTCGGACAACCTGCTGTGGATGGTGCTCGTGCCGATCGTGGCCTTTCTATTTACGTCGCGTCGTTGGGGCATGATTTGGTCAGTAACGGTGCTGAGTTTGCTTACGGCATTATTTGTTCTCGAACTCGATGCTGATGTGAGCTACCGCTACAGAAGCTTCAATTTAGGTCCTGATTATTATTTCGTCAGCTATCTCGGCTTATTTGCGGGTCTATTCGGTATCATCCTGCTCTTTGTGCGCGGCAATGATGATATCTTGATGTCCTTACGGCAAAAGAGTGCAGCGCTACGTGCGCAAAAACGCCATGCGGAGTCACAGAATGAAAAACTGCGCACGCAGGAGCGGGAGCTGACCCAAAGCAACCGGGACCTCGAACTGTTTGCATACGTAGCTAGTCACGACCTCAAGGAGCCGCTGCGCATGGTGAACGCCTACACCGAGGTGCTGCAACGAAAGCTCGGTCCTACCCTGTCGCTCAAAGATCAAGAATACATGGGCTACGTGCGCGAAGGTGCACAGCGCATGCAAGTGATGCTCGATGATCTACTCGCCTATTCTAAACTAGGCAAAGAACGTGGAGAAGAATCAGCTGTCGACCTCAACCGGACGCTGACTATGGTTAACGAAAATCTGAAGGTTCGCCTTGAAGAATCCGGCGGTGAAATCCTCTGGGAGGAGCTGCCCACGCTTCGCGGCAAGAGCACGCACTACCTCCAGGTGTTTCAAAACCTGATCGCCAACTCGCTCAAATTCCACCGGGAGGGGGTACCACCACGCGTCCGCTTGACTACCCGCCACGACAAAAAAGCCGAAACCTATATTATCGCCGTAGAAGACAATGGTATTGGAATGCGTGAGCAAGACCTTGATTCAATATTTGGAGTGTTTCAACGGCTCCACCGCTCCGACAAATTTGAGGGATCGGGTATAGGTCTGGCTACTGTGCAGCGAATTATTGAGCGCCTCGGCGGGAAGATTGTCGTGACAAGTGTCCTTGGTGAGGGATCAACTTTTCAGATTCATTTGCCTGAGCAGGTGTTGGTACGGTCTTCCAAGCGCGCGATGGCTCATTAGCGTACCACAATTTCCTGCACTACCGGGTCGGTGAGCTTCTCGTTGAGCTGCTTGATGAGGTGTGCCCTGCTGTAGAGGAGTTCTTGGCGCAGGGGTGCGGAGTTGACGTTAATGTAAAGCGTGCCCGAGCGGAAGCTGATTTCGGTGGTGTGTTTGTTGATCATCGGGCCGAGTTCGCTGCTCCACAAGGCACGTAATTCGCTTTGGGCGAGTTTGGGTCCCATCCGCAATTCTTTGACCACCTGTCGGATGACTGCTGAGACGGGTTGGTCGTTGTTGCGCATGAGCTGGGGGGGTGAGTCTGCAATATCGGGTTTATGGAGATGGGATGGATGGAGAGGTTGTGCACAAGTGGCTGTGAGTTGTGGTGCGGCCGACGTATCCTACTGAACCGTCGCTTCTATTTCTAGCCAAAGCGGCTGCATATAGCGGTAGCTCCCAGCCATGGGAAGTGCGGTGAAGCTACGGTTCGGCCAGTCACATCTCGCTACCCTCTGACAACGACGCCGCCGTGCGGCTATGGCCACGCTGCGTGAGGGATGTGCAATAGCCCCATAGCGGCGGGATGGCGTCAGTAGGTAGAGGCCCTTCAGGTCGAATATTTATATGCGTTGTATATCATCTTCTGCCCCTAGGCACCCACAAAATCAACTTAATCGAATTACCAGGTCTTGGAAAGGAAATAAGCTTCCTCAGAGCAAAGCCCCATAGCATGGGTCTCACCGCCTGAGTCCTCCGGGTCCCACAAAAGCATCAGCTGCCTCTCAGCAAAGGACCTGCCCGTAGGCAAATCAAGAAAGTGGATTGAATGAATTACCAGGCCCCGGAGAGGATTTAATACAACCCCTAAGCAACTCACAAAATCAACTTAATCAAATTACCAGGTCTTAGAAAGGAAATAAGCTTCCTCAGAGCAAAGCCCCATAGCATGGGTCTCACCGCCTGAGTCCTCCGGGTCCCACAAAAGCATTAGCTGCCTCTCAGCAAAGGCCCTGCCCGTAGGCAAATCAAGAAAGTGGATTGAATAATTTACCAGGCCCCGGAGCAGGGTAAATCCTGACCCTAAGCAACCCACAAAATCAACTTAATCAAATTACCAGGTCTTGGAAAGGAAATTAGCTTCCTCAGAGCAAAGCCCCATAGCATGGGTCTCACCCCTTGAGTCCTCCGGGTCCCACAAAAGCATCAGCTGCGCCGAAGAAAATCTTCTGCCCGTAGGCAAACCAGAGACTTTAACTCATTGAATTACCAGGCCCCGGAGAGGATTTAATCCAACCCCAAGGCAACCCACAAAATCAACTTAATCGAATTACCAGGTCTTGGAAAGGAAATAAGCTTCCTCAGAGCAAAGCCCCATAGCATGGGTCTCACCCCTTGAGTCCTCCGGGTCCCACAAAAGCATTAGCTGCCTCTCAGCAAAGGCCCTGCCCGTAGGCAAATCAAGAAAGTGGATTGAATGATTTACCAGGCCCGGAGAAGTAAAAAATCTTACCCCTAGGCACCCACAAAATCAACTTAATCAAATTACCAGGTCTTGGAAAGGAGATAAGCTTCATCAGAGCAAAGCCCCATAGCATGGGTCTCACCGCCTGAGTCCTCCGGGTCCCACAAAAGCATCAGCTGCCTCTCAGCAAAGGCCCTGCCCGTAGGCAAATCAAGAAAGCGGATTGAATGAATTACCAGGCCCCGGAGAGGATTTAATCCAACCCCTAAGCAACTCACAAAATCAACTTAATCAAATTACCAGGTCTTAGAAAGGAAATAAGCTTCCTCAGAGCAAAGCCCCATAGCATGGGTCTCACCGCCTGAGTCCTCCGGGTCCCACAAAAGCATTAGCTGCCTCTCAGCAAAGGCCCTGCCCGTAGGCAAATCAAGAACGTGGATTGAATAATTTACCAGGCCCCGGAGAGGATTTAATCCAACCCCAAGGCAACCCACAAAATCAATTTACTCGAATTACCAGGTCTTGGAAAGGAAATAAGCTTCCTCAGAGCAAAGCCCCATAGCATGGGTCTCACCGCCTGAGTCCTCCGGGTCCCACAAAAGCATCAGCTGCCTCTCAGCAAAGGCCCTGCCCGTAGGCAAATCAAGAAAGTGGATTAAATGAATTACCAGGCCCCGGAGTGGGGTAAATCCTGCCCTAAGCAACCTAAAAATCAACTTGAATAATTTACCAGGCCCCGCCTGACCACAACATCGTGGTCAGTCTTGCCCCACCACCCCCTCCTCAACATGATAATAATGCACCGCTGTAGCTTCAACATCAATCTGTCGTAGCCGCTCAGCGTGGGTATCGGTGACGATGATTTGTGCATACTGCTCAGCCTGGACGAGGTTGATAAGCGCCTGCACGCGCTGCGGATCAAGACGATCAAAGAGATCATCGAGCAGTAAGAGCGGTGTCTTCTCTTGATGGGCTCGCAGCATACGGCTTTGTGCCAACCTCAGCGCCAGCAGCACTGACTTGAGTTGCCCCTGACTGGCGTACCTACGCAGACTTTCGCCATTGAGCAATAGCGCGAGCTCGTCGCGATGTGGACCTACATTGGTGCGCTTGAGGTAGGTGTCCTGATCGCGACTCTGCATGAGCAGCTCCTGGTACGGGCGCTCGTGCAGCCGACTTTCATAGCTCACCCCAGGTCGCTCTGCACCACCCGAAATAGCTTGGTAGAGTTCGGCAAAGAGCGGCTCGAGTTCCTCTACAAAGGAT
This sequence comes from Saprospiraceae bacterium, assembly GCA_965213735.1. Lineage (GTDB taxonomy): Bacteria > Bacteroidota > Bacteroidia > Chitinophagales > Saprospiraceae > CALDTK01. The sequence goes on along the minus strand of CBDCAB010000006.1, from coordinate 366,545 downwards.
ATGCGAGCAGCATGTATGAGTCGTGCAGGTGCCGCAAGTTGAGCATCGTAAGTAGCGAGCAGAGTCAGGTCTATCTCGAGCGGGTGAGCGGCGGCTTTGAGAAGCGCGTTCCGGAGTTTGAGTAGCTTGTTGTAGGTCACCAGCGCGCGCAGGTACTGCTGGTCGTACTGGGCAATGGTTTGATCAATAAAACGCCTGCGCTCTTCAGGTCCACCGATAGCCAACTCAATATCTGCTGGAGAAATCATCACCACCGGCAGCAGACCAATGTGTTCGATGAGGCTGGTGTAGGCTACTTTGTTTCGCTCAATAGTTTTGCCCTTTCGCGGCTGCATCTTCAGGGTGATGTGCTCTGTTTTGCCTCCGAGCATGAAAACACCGGCCAGCCTCAACCATTTATGCTGGTGTGCTACCGCCGCTGCATCACCGTAGCTAAAGTGACTGCGCGTGGAGCAGAGGTAGTAGATGGCATCGAGTAAATTGGTTTTGCCCGCTCCATTTGCTCCACTGACGAAGTGGATGCCTGGCCCAAACTGCAACTTCTGCTCGGCGAGATTGCGGAAGTGGACCAGTGTCAGAGAGCTAAGGATGTTGTCGGCGTGCATCTGCGGCGAAGATGGCGAGCTTAGCTACTTTAGCGCTTGCCCAAAACTTACCCATGGCCTCTCCAAACTCTTCAGCATCCACCGAAAAGAAGCGCACGAGTCGCAAGCCTAGCCCTGCTACAGCCAACGGTGCGGCCACTTCATCTAACAAATCAAGCGCTGCCAAACAAGCCAGCAGTAGCTACTCCAAGCAGACCTACCTCCAGTGGTACGAGTTGATGTTGCGGATACGGCGCTTCGAAGAGCGGGCGCTCATGGCTTACGGTCAACAAAAAATTCGCGGATTCTGCCATGTCTACATTGGTCAAGAAGCCGTAGCTGCAGGTATTGAATCTGCCCTTATTGATGGAGATAAAATCGTAACCGCCTACCGCCAACACGGCACCGCTATCGGGCGCGGAGTGTCCACCAAAGCTGCCATGGCAGAGCTGTTCGGTAAAGAAACAGGAGTGGTCAAAGGCAAGGGCGGCTCAATGCACTTTTTCTCCAAAGAGCATAATTACTTTGGTGGCAACGGCATCGTCGGGGCTCAAATACCCATTGGCACCGGTATCGCTTTTGCCGAACAGTACCGAGGCACCAACAACCTCTGCGTCACCATGTTTGGCGATGGAGCTGCGCGACAAGGAGCGCTCTACGAGTCCTTCAATATGGCCATGACCTGGAAGCTGCCCGTGCTCTACATCGTCGAAAACAACATGTACGCCATGGGTACCAGCGTGAAGCGGACCTCCAATGTGCACGATCTCTACAAAATAGGTTCAGCCTTCGAAATGCCTTCCGAACAAGTGGATGGCATGCGCCCGGAGGCGGTGCACGAAGCTGTAGCCAAAGCAGCCGAACATATTCGCAGCGGCAAAGGCCCTTACTTTCTCGAGATCAAAACCTACCGCTATAAAGGTCACTCCGTGAGCGATCCGGCCACCTATCGCAGCAAGGATGAGCTCAACGACTACAAAGGCAAAGATCCGGTGAAGATGACTGAGGCTACCATTCTCGACAAAGAGTTGGCTAGCGAGGCAGAAATCAAGGCCATTAAAGATCGAGTTAAAGAGGAAATTGAGCAGGCCACCACTTTTGCCGAAGAGTCTGACTATCCAGCTGGAAGCGAACTTTATGCTGACAACTACCAGCAGAAGGATTATCCCTACATCAGGGACTGATGGTGGGCGCGGGTGTTACCTTCCCGCCCACCTACACGTGAAATACATGCGTGAAACCCTTTTCATCCTCCTGGCGCTAGCCATGGGATCGGCCTTTGCTGATGCTCAAACATCCGCTGCGCTAAGCGATCCGCTTGCCACATTCGAGGAAGCGCGGCTCATGTTTGAGAGTGATGCGTACGGGCCAGCCACGCTGCGTTTTGAGGACTACCTGAGTCAGTCGAAATTGCCGGGTACTGCGCAGCAATACGACGAACGTCTCCAGGCCGAGCTGCTGCGTGCACTTGCCGCACAGCGCGCTGAGCTTCCTGAAGCAGAGCCGCTGCTGGAGCGATTTATTGATCGGTACAGCCCACAGCCTATTGCTATCGCGGCCATTAAGCAAGTAGCAGATATGGCTTTTGCCGAACGCGACTACGCTCGTGCCGCTAAATTTTACGAGCGCTTGCCGCTCAACGGGCTCACCCGCGAACAGCGTGATGAAGTGCGCTTTCGGCTCGGCTATACGGCTTTCGCCAGTAAAGACTTTGCGCTCGCTACGCGTTATCTCGGCGAGTTGCGCGGCCAGGATGGTCTCTACCGCGAGCCGGCTACCTACTACTACGCGCTCACCAAATTTTATTCTGGCGACAATCAGGGTGCTAAAGAGGCCTTTGAGTCGCTGAGCGGCTCGCAGCGATATGCAGCAGTACTTCCCGGCAACCTCGCGCAAATCTATTTTGCAGATGGCGAATACGAGCGGGTCATCGCTTATGCCGAGCCGCTCGTCGATCAGCAAGGGGTACGGCAGCGAGATCAAATTCACCTGCTCATCGGGCGCAGCTACTTCGAGCTCGAGCGCTATGCCGAAGCCCTCCCCCACCTCGAATTTTATGCACAAGGCGCACGCAAGATGAGTGCTGCTGACTTTTATCAGCTTGGCTATACGCAGTATAAAACCAATAATTTTTCAGCTGCCGCTCAAAACCTCGCAAATCTAGATGGCGAGAAAACAGCACTCGGGCAGGCGGGCCTTTACTACCTCGGCAACTCCTACCTCAAACTCGATGACAGGGCCAAAGCTCGATCCGCTTTTACGCAAGTGATCCGGCTCGACTTCGACCCCACGCTCAAGCAGGAAGCAGCTTGGAATGTGGCGAAGCTCAACTACGAACTCGGCTACGACCAGGATGCACTCGAAGCCTTGCAAAGTATACCGCCAGATTCGCGGCACTACCAGGAGGCGCAAGTGTTGCTGAGCCGAGTCATTCTGCAGTCGCGAGATTATGCAGGGGCGCTAAAGGTGCTCGATAGCTTAACCACACTCACCCCAGCGCTTCGCGAAACTAAGCAGCGCGTGCAAGTGCTACGAGGACTGCAACTGCTCAGTCAAGGCGATGCGACTGGGGCAGAAACGCTGCTTGCGCAGAGCCTCACCGATGCCAGCGATGCCTACTACAAAGCCATCGCTTATTACTGGCTCGGAGACCTTGCCTATCGCCGAGGAGAGATGAAGACGGCCATTCAGCGGCTCAACAGCTTTATGACTACGGCGCGGGCTACTTCGACAACACTACCTACGGAGGCCAATCCAGGCACGGCCTCCTACCTCCTAGGCTATGCGCACCTCAAGGATGAAGAGTATGGCCTCGCACTTGGCCACTTTCAAGAAGCGGTGGCGGCCATCAAACAACGCCAGCGTTTGATGGGCGACGCGCAGGTGCTGCAGGCTATGCTAGCAGATGCTGTGGTCCGCGCGGGTGATGCCAACTTCAAGCGCAACGAATATGCATCCGCTGCACGATTTTATGAAGAGGCAATAGATAACAACTATCCAGGCTCAGTCTATGCACTCTACCAGCTCGCTATTATAGAAGGATTACAAGGCGATAATACAGAAAAGATCATTGCCATGGAAACTATAGCAGATGATTACCCTCAGTCTGAATTTGCAGATGAAGCTATGCTCGAGTTGGGAATTACCTACCAAAGCATCAACCAATTAAATCGAGCCAAGCAAGCGCTCGAACGCCTGGTGAATGAAAAGCCTAAGTCTACCTTGCGCAATGAGGCTTTGTTGCAGCTTGGCTTGGTGAGCATCAACCAAGGCAATACCCAAACTTCAATCGACTACTATAAGCAGGTGTTTGCTAATCAGCCCAAAGCAAATGAAGTTCGGCGTGCCCAAGCTGCTTTGCAAGAGATATATGTTGATGATCTCGGTCGGCCGGACGATTATTTCTCTTTTCTCGAGACTGTACCTGGATTTAAATTAGATGCTTCAGTACGAGACTCCATTAATTTTGCCTCGGCGCAAGGTCAGTATCAGTCTGCTAATTATGATCGAGCAATTGAGCAGTATTCGAGCTATCTAGCTGAATTTCCAAAAGGTGCCTACGCGAGCGAGGCTTTTTATCGTCGGGCTGATGCCTACTTGATTCTTCAGCAATTTCCCGAAGCTCTGAGTGATTTCGAGCAACTTATCCAGCGCGGTGAGGGGCCGTACTACGCGGAGGCGCTAGAGAAGGCAGCATTGCTAGCGTATGATGCCGAACAGGATTTTGCGAAAGCGTATCGCTATTTCTCGCGCCTCCTGGAGACCAACAGTGAGCAAGCGCGCGATCCTGCGACACGATTAAATGCCATTCGTGCGGCCTATCGCAGCAAGAATACGGAGGCAGTCTACGCGCTGGCTCAACCAATCATTCAAGCACCGAATTTACCCGAAAAAGATAAAGCTATTGCTGGCTTTTACCTGGGCAAGGTGGCATACGATCAGAAAGATTATGATCGGGCGCTGGCGAGCTTCAATGCAGTAATACGTAACAATGAAGGAGAGGCCGCAGCCGAGGCACGTTATCTGGTGGCACGGATATACTACTTGCGTCGAGAATTAGATTTAGCAGAGGCTATAGCGATTCAGGCGCAGCGGCAAAGCGCGGGTCATCCCTACTGGGTGGCTAAGTCGACGCTCTTACTCATAGATTTATTTCTTGAAAAGGAAGACTTTCTCTCTGCGCGCGCGGTAGCCGAAGGTTTGGTCACGAATTACCGCGGCGATAAAGATTTAGAACGCGAGGCCGAGCGCAAGCTTAAGGAGGTGCAACGAGCCGCCGATGCCGCCAGCCGTGTAGCGCCCGTGGATAGCACTACTATTGATTTGCTTGAACCTGATAACAACTAAGCCATGAGCAAATTCACAAAGCTTATTCGCGTGGGTATTATGCTGCTAGTTTGTGCAGCTTTCGCCAAAACCACACATGCTCAAGGTGACTTACCGGGTGCGCAGGTACGCGTCGAAAAGTTATTCGATGCTCGACTCGCTGATGCCAAACGGGTGGAGCTGAGTCCTAGCCTACCTCAACTCGATACGAGCATTTTGGCGCAGCGCTATGAAGTAATTGCCATAGATCCCGACATAGCCTACGATCCGCCCAAGATTCGGCCACTGGCGGTAAAAACCGAAGAGCCTCCCCGCCCTTACAAAGGTTTTGTGCGCGCGGGCATTGGGCTTCCCCTAGGTTGGATAGGCGATGCAGCTTACCTCACGCGCAACGATCAGCTTGCCCTGCGAGCTGACATTCATACCTACGGCTTCAAAGGCAACTTCAACGAGGACCAGCAGTACGCTGAGGTTGATACTCGTCTCGGTGGCACCTACTACACTTCCAAGGGACTAGCAGTAGACCTCGACCTCAGCTATGATCGGCGCCAATTCCGATATTTCGGATATGAGGAAACTCCCAGCGTTCCCGATGTTGAGCTTCCAGATGATGCCCTTAAACAGCACTTTGGCATCTTCGGCTTCCAGGTTGGCGTGCGCAACGCTACTCCGACAGTTGGCGACATCGATTACTATGCCCGCATTGGCACCAGGCTCTTGCGCGATAATTTTGCTACGAAAGAAAATTCAACGCTGTTCGAATTAGGTGCTCGGCGCGGCTTCGGCTACAATTGGTATGCAGAGGCTGCAGTTAATGTCGATCTCACCAGCTTCGAAGCGATTTCTGACCAGTCTCTCCACAACTACATCTTTGCTCCTGCCGTCGGGGCGCATTTCGAGCAATTAGGCTTTCGTCTGGGCGCGTCGGTGACTAATTCGAGCGACACCTTTCGCGTCTTTCCCGATCTTGACGTTAGCTATGGCCTTGGTGGCGGCTTTGTGGTGGTGGCTGGTGCCGATGGTGGCTTGCGCAAAAACAACTACAATAACCTCACAAATTACCTCCCCTACCTCGTATCAGATCCCATTATTCGCAATGCTGAGGAATGGAGAATTTATGCTGGACTTCAAGGGCAGACACGTGGCGTTAACTATAAAGCCACGGCGAGCTACAGCCGCATCAATAAGCTTGCAGTATTTCTCCCCGACAACGATCTGGTCTACCGTTTTCGCCCCAGCTACGATACAGCAAATATCATTGGTGTGCGTCTCGAGGCGAGCATGCCAATCAATGAACGCCTGAGCGGGCGACTACAAGTTGAAAATCGCATCTTCTCACTGGACAGGTATGACGAGCCTCACTTGCTGCCGAGCTTCGACGTCCAGCTTACAGCGGGCTATGCTGTCATTCCCTATCGCTTTACGGCCAAAGCCATTCTTCACGCTCAAAATCGCCTGCCCACTATCGATTACACCGACACGGAAGGCAATTCTCTTGAAGCCACCAATGCGCAGGTAGACTTAAGCGTACACGGCACCTACTTCTTTTCCCAATACATCGGCGGATTTGCGCAGCTCAACAACGTGTTCAACAACCGTCGCCGCAAATTCCCATTCTATCCCAATCTTGGCACCAACGTGCTTATCGGCGTGGTGGGCAGATTTTAGTCCAGACCGCTAGCAGCGTCGCCTCCTGCGATGCCCACGTGAGATGTTGCGCAGCATCACCACAAGCAGCTACAAGGTTCGCGTACCGTCTCGGCTCACGAACAGCTGCTATAGCTTCAATAATGCTTGCTGTAGTGAGATGGTCAACTAAATAGTAGCACTTAAAGCGTTGTTGAATAGCCTCATATTCCGGCCAGGCCATCTGCAAACTTGGTAGACCCGCATGCACATAATCAATAGACTTATTCGAGAGGCTGAGGTAGTAATTAAGACTAACATTGCGCATGAGTCCATAGCCTAGATGTGCGCGGGGCGTGAGTAAGCGTAACTGCTCTGGCGACACCTGCCCGTGAAAAACCACATTGTTAAGTCGAAGCTCCCTCGCTCGGCGCTGCAACTCTGCCTCCAGATCGCCTGTGCCGACCAACCAAAACGTGATATCAGGTAAGCTCGCGGCAGCCTCTATCAGCTCCTCCAGACCACGACCTTCATTAAGTGCACCTTGATACAGCACGATGAAGCCAGTTTTGGATTCGCCGCTAGCAATCAATGGGTTTGCCGCAGGCGTAGCTGTATAATTTCGCACCACAGCAAAAGCCCTCCCGTAGCGCCGAGCAAATTCCTCTGCGATAGCTTCACCTACGGTGTAGCATGCTGCAGCCTGCGGAATGTAGCGCCTCGCTAGCCACTGCCATGCAGTCCGAATCCAAGGGCGGCGAGCCACTTCCGGGACTTCTGTAAATAACTCGTGCGCATCGTATATCCAAGGCACATCGAGCGCACGCGCTGCTGAGGCACCAGCCCCCATCGTATCGAGGTCGACCACGAGAATGGCGCGCGGCTCCAATTCGCGCAGCCGCCGGTAGTGCGCGCGATTGAGTTGCCAGTAAAACAGTTTGCCTGAGTTCGCTTGCAGCTGGTGACGCTCTTGGTCGTAAGGCAGGGTGAGGTTGAGAGCTTTGCTCGTCGGCAGTTTCCTACCGAGCAGCAAGCAGTCAAAGCCTGCGTATTGGAGGGACGTCAGACAGCGCTGCATCCGCTGATCCGTCACAAGGTCATTAGAGACGAGTGCAACAATATCATAGCGTTTTTGCGGGGGCACCTCAGTGGTTTTCACGAAAGTGCAACTTACCAGCCTCCTCAGTGACTTTACCCTCTGCTACAATTCGTTCGGCAGCGGAGAGTACAGCTGTGTGGTGGCGTTTGCTAAAAGCATTGAGTAGCTCTGTCGGTGTCAGCGGTTGACGTTTGAGAACGGCAAGCACCTTGTCAACATAGCGCTGGCTGGCTTGGGGTGCTTGATGCTGACGGGCTTGGCAGACATCGCAGCGTTTGCACGGCTCCACTTCTTCACCGAAGTAGCGCAGCAGCTGCACTGAGCGGCATTCGGCTTTAGCGGCATAAGCTACTGCCGCCACGAGTCGCTTGCGCTTGAGTTCCTGCCGGATACGCAGCGCTTTCCAATCCACGCTCAGGTGCTCGTGACTCATTCTCGCTACCGTCCAAATGAGCTGGGGCAACTCACCCTGTGGCCGATAATCAATGATCTTCTGGCGCTGGAGCAAGCCAAACTGTTTGCGAATATCATAGACCGTCATTCCGAGATACTTCGATAGTTCGCTTTCGCGGATATAGACGAAGTTTTGGTAAGTATTGTGGTGCGTACGCAGGATCGTTTGCACCAGCTTTTCGAGCTTTGGATTGCGCAGGCAGTAGTCATACAACTCTTCTTTAGTAGCAAGCATGGCTAGCATCGCCGGACGGTAGACTGCATCGGTGAGATAAATAATTCCTTCTGATTGCAGTACCTGCAGCGCATGCATTGCTTCAATAGCCGGGAGGTCATAGGTTTTGGCGAAAGCTGTAAGGTCGAAATCGTAAGCGGCACCCTCGCCGGCCCCCAAAGCCAAATTGCAGTAATTCCCGAGCTTGTGGTAGATGCGCCGCAGCGTATCCGGATCGGGCGAACTCTGCTCAAACTGGCGAATAAGGCGCTGAGAATCACTCTCCTGATGCAGCAACAGCGCATAGCTGCGCTCACCATCGCGGCCGGCACGACCTGCTTCCTGAAAATATGCTTCGAGCGTGTCGGGCAAATCAACATGCACCACCAGCCGCACATCTGGCTTGTCGATGCCCATCCCAAACGCGTTGGTAGCCACCACTACCCTCACCTCATCGTGCAGCCATGCCCGCTGTGCAGCGTCGCGTTCGGTGAGGCTGAGGCCAGCGTGATAATAGGTGGCCGAAATGCCTCTACGCGCTAGCTCACCAGCAAGTTCGCGGGTACGGTTGCGGCTCCGGGCATACACCACCGCCGAGCCAGGAATGGCCTGCAGCGCCTGCACCAGCTTACTTGCCTTATCATCGACGCTACGCATGGCATAGGTCAAGTTGCTGCGCACAAAGCTCATTTGGTGGCGCTGCGATCCGAGCAAAAAGCCCAGCTGGCTGCAGATGTCATCAGCTACTTCAGGTGTAGCCGTAGCCGTCAGCGCAAGCACGGGCGTATGCGGCAGCAATTCACGCACCTTCGCAATCTCGCGGTAGGCTGGTCGAAAGTCGTGGCCCCATTGCGAAATACAGTGCGCCTCATCCACCGCCAGCAGGCTCACATCGGTTTGCTCGAGCCGGATGCGGGTCCAGTCGGTAAGTAGCCGCTCTGGCGACAGGTAGAGGAGGTCGAGCCCGCCAAACTGAGCACGATCATAAATTGCATCCTGCTCGCGGCGACTCAGTCCCGCATAAAGTGCGGCTGCACGAATACCACGCTTGCGCAAGTTGGCCACCTGATCTTTCATCAGGGCAATCAAGGGGCTAATCACCACGCAGACGCCATCGAGGAGTACTGCAGGCACCTGGTAGCACAGGGATTTGCCGCCCCCGGTTGGCATGAGCGCGAGTGCATCGTGGCCATCGAGCACCGTCTGAATTACTTCACGTTGAATGCCCCGAAAGCTATCGTAGCCCCAGTATGCCTGCAGCGCATGTTCGGGTGAGGCAAACTCTTGACCAGGTGTAGGAGTGGGCATTCATGGGCAAAATACACGGTGCCCTCGGCGGAATGAAAAAAGGGCGCTACCTGTGCGGCAGCGCCCTGGGAAAGTGAGAGAGAAAATACAAATCAATTGGGTGAGCTGCGGGCGAGGCCATCGCTGGCTTCATCGCCCTGCAGCAAATCTTCAAAGTTGCAGTTCACCAGCGTGGGCCGACTGAGACCTTGGTGGTCGATGTTGTACAGCGACGCTCCACGCACGTAGGCATGGTTGCCGCGGAAGTTGCAGCCAGCGAGTTTAGGGCTGCTGGTGCCTTTGGTGGCTTGGTTGAAGATGGCGCCCCCATAGTTGGCGACGTTGCCTTCAAAGATGCAGTCCACGAAGCTGGGTGTAGCCTTTCCGTGGCGCCGACCGTCGTTGTAGATAGCGCCTCCATCCAGATCGGCTTCGTTTTGCCGAAAGGTGCAGGCGACAAAGGTAGGAGCAGCTGTGCCAGCGCGCGCGTCGATGTACACTCCGCCACCATCGCGGGCGTAATTGGCTTCGAAGGTACAGTTGGAGAACACAGGGGAGGAGGTGCCGCCGGGACCTTCGGTATTGACTAGTGCTGCCCCGCCTGCTCGTTTGGCGTCACCGGGTGCACCGGCTCCATTGGCGTAGGCTCCACGTAGTGTGAGGCCGTCAAGGTGCGTCTCGCTCGTACTCCCCGAAAGTATCAGGATGGTATAGGCATTATCGTGGCGGGCGGAGCTACCAATTTCGCCGGAAAGTATAGCCGGATTGGCTGCTGGATTGCGCTTAGCTGCCGTCTTTTCGCTTCCGCTAAAACCTGCTAAGAGGCTTACACCGGAAGGCACAGTAAACGCTGCTGCGCGATCGCCGGTAGCTGAAGTGAAGTAGGTGCCGGTGGCGAGCCAAATTTGATCGCCAGCAGTGGCACGGCTAAGTGCGGTAGTAAGGGTTGCGGAGCTGTTCCAGGAGGAGCCATCGCCTAGGCCTGTGGGCGAGACGAAGAGGGTGTTTTGTGCGCTCAGAGAAGCTGTGCTCCCCAATAACACGCACGCCACCGCAAGGAGTGGCTTGTTCATAGTTGTGTTTTTGCCGGTGTTTGTTCGTGAGCCGCGGCGCTGAGGCCTTGGCGGGCGGGCTCCCTTACGGGGTTCCTGGTGGGGGGCAAAAACTTAGGTCGAGGCGACTAGTGTTAAGGTCGCTACCTGTCTATCTGCTATGCGAATCGCATGCCGAGTCGCATGTAAACTTTTGTTATGCACGCGGTTGCAGCCACCACGTATCCACTGCGCCCAGAGCAGGCGGAGGATCTTTGAAGATGTGGTACTTCGGATCGAAATCCAAGCCGTGCTTGGTGGTGAGGTTGAAGCTCATGTTGAGCAAAGCCGTCATGTAGTAATCCTTGATGGCACTGTTGCCACGCGCATTGCCCATGGGATTCGGCTGAGCCGTCTGGTAGTACTGCGGAGTTCGGAAGCTCAAGATTGCTGCGCGCGGATCGACCTCATAGAGTGCGTCTACATCCACATAGCTGCCACTGATATCATCGAGATAATCCGTAAAGGTGCGGCGAATGATGACTTCAAGGCCGAGGCTAAAGCGGTTGGTGACGCTCAGCTTTACCCCACCGCCAAAGGGAATGGCAATGGCATACCTGCTGTAGGGTTTGCTGCCTGGATTGAGGTGTGTTCCTTGTCCTTCGGTGCCGAGTGGCTGCAGATCAACCCAGTTGCCGTTGAGCTGTGCCTTGGGATTGAAATGAAATCCAGCTACACCTGCTGTGATGTAAAGTGCAGCACCTTGGTTGTTGCGAATTGCAAAGGGTGTGAGGTTAAATTCTCCCATTGCTGCCACCTCAGCGAGGGGACTTCGAAAATCGAGGTTGCGCGAGAGTGTCCTGGCATTGCCGGAGTTCGCATCCGAGCCTGAGATTTGACCGAATGTCACGCTTGCTTTTGCGGCGAGTCGAGGAGAGTGGTTGTATCGCCCAAAGATGCCGAAAGCCGGATGATACTCAGATGGTCGAAAGCCGTTGGTGGTTAGTTCACCGGCGTAATTGGAGGTGCCAACCGACATACCGACTTCGTAGTACTGTGCCTCTACAGCTGCGCAAGACAGCATGATTGTGATGAGGATGAGGTAATTACGCATATCAGCAGATGTTACGGCAAATTGGGGGCCAAAGCCATCAGTTGGCTTTTGTTCGGCGGTGTGTGCTCGTTCAGCTTTCGCTAAAACTGGTAGCACTTGTTGTAGCGAGAGGAGCCACCGCGTTTGTTTCCTGAGCCAAAAAGTCCAGAGCCGATGCGGTAGCCGATGGTGATGGTGGCGGTGTAAAACCAGTCGTTATTGGTAGGATCGCCTCTACGCGTGCCAGAGGGCATGTCGCGAGGTTCGGTACCGGCAAACTCACCCGTTCGATCGCCAAGAGCTGCGGCGAGGCTGCCGTTGCCAGTGCCGCCATCGATACCGCGTCCATCAAGGAGGCTGTAGTAATTGACGTAGTTGCCGCTCACATCATCGAGGTGGTCGAAAAAGAGCAGCCGTGCGTTGGCTTGTGCTCCTACTACGAAATGCTCGCCCAGATTATGACGCACACCAATACCGATCGGTATAGCAAAGCGAGTCAAAGCATATTTGGGAGCAAAACCTGGCATGCCCTGGCCTTCGGTGCCTAGCGGTTGTACTTCCACCCAGCGACCATTGTACTCAGTCTCAGGATTGTGGTGGTACACGCTCGCACCGGCTTGGAGGTAAGGTGCAGCGATGAGTCGGGTGCCGAGTGGGTAAATTTCAGCCATGACACCTATCTCGAAAATCTTGTTGCGGAAGTTCAGATTGCGGGAGTTGGTGCTCGGTCGATTGGCATCAGTACCGCGAATTTTGCTTGACTGCACATAGCCTCGAAAAGCTAAGCGCTCACCCACATCTACCCGACCGTAAGCTCCGATTGAGGCTTGGCCTTCTGCGAGTTTCTCTACTAGCGAAGCAGCAGACAAATCTCCTTCGTATAGACTCAAGCCCATATTAAGACCGAGTTCTACTTGCGCACGAGCTGAGAGTGTGACCAAGATGGCCAGTAAGAGGATGACAGTTTTTGTTAAGTGTCGCATCATAACCTGAAGGTTTGTGCGCCGCAGCGGCAGCACACGTGGTGTTCATTGACAGGCTAGTACGGGGGGAATACATGGCATCCGGGGGGCAGATATCCGTCGCCAGCACATGGGATAGGACATAATTCGTACCAAACGTGACCTTCATCGGCTCAATCTTGTCGCCTGCCGAAACGTTAGTACCACTCAGCCGCCTTGCGTGTAGTTTGGCCGGCTCACATCAACAACTATGTTCAAGCAACTCCTCACACCGGTAGTCGCCGGATTACTTATCTCCTCCGCCGCTTTTGCGCAGGACGCAGCTCCCACCAATTGGTTCAACCTCGACCCCTCTACCGATGGCGTAGCTGGTGTCAGCACCGAGCGGGTTTACAGCGATCTCCTCAAGGATCGCGTCGGCGAGCCTGTCGTCGTCGCAATCATAGATTCAGGAGTCGATGCCGAGCACGAAGACCTGAAAGACGTGATGTGGGTAAATGAAGATGAGATTGCTGGCAATAACATTGACGATGATCGCAATGGCTACGTCGATGACATCCATGGCTGGAACTTCATTGGTGGCAAGGATGGACGCAACATTGGTCCAGATTCTTATGAGGCTACTCGTGTGTATGCACAGTTGCGTCAGCGCTACGGAGGTGGTGATACCCTCAAGCTCAACCGCAAAGAGCGGCGCGAATTCGAGCGCTACAAAATCGTGCGCGATCTCGTGGAGGGCAAGCGCGCTACCATGACGCGCCAGCTCCAGCAATACGAAGGCTTACTTCAAGGTCTCGCCAAACTTCAAAATACGCTCGGCGAAGATTTTACTGCCGATGATCTTGAAGACTATACGCCACAAGACGAAGGCGAGACGATGATGCTCGGCATCTTAGGTCGTGTATTGACAGACGACAAAACTGCCGCAGACGTGGCCGAAGAGCTAGAAGGAGCTGTCAAGTATTTTAACAATGCTGCCAACCACGGTTGGAATCCAGACTTCGATCCTCGCGCAGATATCGTAGGCGACAACTACGCCGACAGCTATGAGATTGGCTACGGCAACAATGATGTTAAAGGGCCGGATGCTTCCCACGGTACGCATGTGGCCGGTATAGTGGGCGCAGTGCGCAACAACGACATCGGTATGGATGGTGTCGCCAACAATGTGCGCATCATGAGTGTGCGCGCCGTCCCTGATGGCGATGAGCGCGATAAAGACGTTGCCAATGCCATTCGCTATGCAGTGGACAATGGTGCCAAGGTCGTAAATATGAGCTTCGGCAAAGGCTACTCCTGGGATAAGAAAGCGGTAGATAAAGCCGTGAAGTACGCTGCCAAAAAAGATGTACTGCTGGTGCATGCAGCGGGTAACTCTGCAGAGAATACGGACCTCACCGACAACTATCCCGTGGATGCCTACGAGCGCAGTGGCTTCTTCAAGTTCTTGCAGAAGAAGTATCCAAACAACTGGTTGGAGATTGGCGCCTTGAGCTGGAAACCAGGTGAGGATGCGATAGCAACGTTCTCCAACTACGGCAAGGCCAACGTCGACATCTTTAGTCCAGGAGTCGATATCTACTCAACCACCCCTGAGCAGGAGTATGCTAGCTTCAGCGGAACCTCTATGGCTAGTCCAGTGACTGCTGGTGTGGCGGCACTGCTTCGGAGTTATTTTCCCGAACTGAAAGCTTCGGAAGTGAAGGAAATCATTTTGGAGAGTGGTACGCCGCAAGGTTCGCGCCTGGTCAAGCTTCCAGGTAGTGGCGAGCTGGTTCCTTTTGACAGCCTCAGTGCCACGGGCAATGTCGTTAACGCTTACAACGCGGTGCGTCTAGCTCAGCGCAAAACGGGCAAAACTGGTGGTCGTGCAGCAGGTGATTCGAGAGCCTAACAGGAGAGTCTTCTGCAGCTGAGTCTCAGCTCCCTTAACGTAAAAGCCCCCGACTTGTAGTGACAGGTCGGGGGCTTTTTGTTTAACTGCGCTTCTGCCTATGGGAAGATGCCGAGTGCCATATAGTCATTGGCGATCTTATTGATTGCGACCACGAAGGCTGCTGTGCGCAAATCAGGAATGTCGGGATGTTGCTTAAAGACTTCTCGAATTTGCTGATAGGCGCTCACCATGGTTTCTTCCAAGCCTGAGCGTACGAGATCGATTTCATCTGCGCCACGGGCGATGATGGTGCGATCGCGCTCGCTGACGCGCTTGCCGGTAGATTCCTCTACCACGTCGAGTAAACTCTTGTTGATGTTCTCGTTAAAGCGCTTTTCCATGCGACCAAAGCGCATGTGAGAAAGGTTTTTGAGCCATTCGAAATAGCTCACTGTCACACCTCCCGCATTGATATACATGTCGGGAATGATAATCACGTCGCGTTTTTTGAGGATGCGTTGGGCGCCTGAGGTAACGGGTCCGTTAGCAGCCTCGGCAATCACTTTGGCTTTGATGCGACCGGCGTTCTCAACGTTGATGACGTTTTCGAGCGCTGCTGGTACGAGGATATCGCATTCCAGTTCGAGGCATTCCTCGCGTTTGTCTTTGCCGTAAAACGTTGCTCCCGGAAATCCCTCAAAGGAGCCATGCTCGGTGCGGTAGGAAATGACATCATGGATGTTGAAGCCATCAGGATTGTGCAGGTAGCCTTCTACTTCACCGACGCCGATAATTTTTACATCGCCTTCGTCTTGCGAAATTTTCGCCGCGAAGCTGCCGACGTTGCCGAGGCCTTGAACGACCATTGACTTACCAGCGATTCCTGAGCTAAGTCCTACGCGCTTCATGTCTTCTTCAAAGGAGCAGCATTCGCGGATGCCGTAGAAGACGCCGCGGCCGGTAGCTTCTGTGCGGCCTTTGACGCCACTTTGTGCTTCGGGTTTGCCGGTGACGCAGCCTGCGGCGTCGATATCGGTCCCTGAGAAGGTGCGGTAGGTATCGTAGATCCACGCCATTTCGCGGGCGCCGGTGCCGTAGTCGGGTGCTGGTACATCAATACTCGGTCCGATGCAATTGCGCCGGATGAGCTCCATGGTGTAGCGGCGGGTAATTTTTTCGAGGTCGCGCGCTTCGTAATCCCAGGGGTTGATTTTGACTCCACCTTTAGCACCGCCGAAGGGCACGTCTACAATAGCGCACTTGTAGCTCATGAGTGCTGCGAGCGCCATCACCTCATCTTGATTGACGTGGTTGGAGTAGCGGATACCGCCTTTGGTGGGCAGGCGGTGGTGGGAGTGCTGGACGCGGTATGCTTCGATCACCTTGTACTCTCCGTTGATGTGGACGGGGTAGTTCATCCTGTACACGGAGTTGCAGGCTTTTATCTGGTCGAGCAGTCCGCTCGGCAAGCCGGTGTAGGGTGCTGCGGCGTCAAAGTAGTCGTTGACGGATTGGAAGAAGCTAATTTTTAGCTCACTCATCTTCTTGAATTTGGTCTTCTAGCTTGGAGAGGCGCCTATCGACCATCCAGATAAATGCGAACAGCCCGAGCAGCACAATGACGATCACGGCGACCACGACATAGATCTTTCCGATGCTACGGATAAAGTCGGGTTGAGCCTGAAGGAACAGTGCGAAGGTGGGTGAACTCATATGTGAGGAAAGCCGGTGGCGAAGGATGAGCTTAGGCCGCTCACCCTACCGCGCTAAAGTCAGCAAAAGATTTGACAAGTGGGAGGGGAGATTCGGGGGTTGGGTGCTAGGTGCTGGGAGCTGGGGGCTGGGGGCTGGGGGCTGGGTGCCGGGGGCTGGGCGCTGGGGGCTGGCCCGCCGGCAAAGACGTGCTATCCCCTTACCCCCACCCGCCTCAGCCGCCACCACAATTCTGCAATCCATAAGCCCAGGAGCGTAAATCCAATTATCCCTGGATAAAAAACCATGCGCATCGTATTATCCAAATCCTCACCCCCAAAACCAGGATTGCCACCAGCACCAGGATGCAAACTGTCGCGCATCCGAGGAATGATGTAGAGCAGCGGAATTAGCATTGCAAAGCTGAAAATATTATATGCAGCCCCCACACGAGCCGCCTGCTCGGGAGATTGCATACTCCCACGCAACACGAAATAAGCAGCATAAATAAGTAAAGCTATAGCAGTCATGTTTTGCTTCACGTCACCACTCCAAGGCTTGCCCCATGTGTAATTGGCCCAAACCATTCCCGTCAACAAACCAAGTATGCCAAAGCCCAGGCCCACGCGCGTCAAAGCCTCGCTTCTGCGATCAAACTCGGCATTGCCAGTGTATAAATAGCGACCTGCATAAACCGCCGCAGCCAACATCAGGATCATCAGCGCAAACCATAGCGATACGTGAAAATACTGGTTGCGAATTGTCTCCCCCAGCAGCCCTCGATACGGATATGTCATCCCCGTAGCCGTGTGTAGATCCTGCACCTGATCCATCCAATCAGCAAGATTTGGAGGTCCACTAACACCAGCGGCCTGAGAAATTTGCAGCGCCCCTGGCAATACGAAGGCTCCGTCAATGCTATTGTCGAGCACCAGCGTAGCCGCAGCCTGCCCGCGACTGTTCGGGAGGTAAGCAGGCAAGTCAAAAGATAAAGCGAGCAGTTGGTCGGACTGGGGCTGGACCACTCTCGCCAACACCGCCGTATCGGGTACATCAGCAGTGCTTGGCGGACTCAGCCTCAACCAAGCGCGTGTATCACCAGCCTCGACAAAATGCGTGTTGTAGCCCTCAACCTGGAGTTTGACCGTCTTGCCAGCCTCAACACTGCGAATATTCAGCGCCCGTACACCCGGCTGTAAGGGCACCAGCATACCAGCCACAAACACATACAGCATCAACACCAGCGCCAGCAACTTCCACCACAGTCCCTTCATCGCGCAAACCTAAGCGACACGCTAATTCTGTGACCCGATGTACCTCCACTAGGCTTCCCGCCACAGCAACGGTACCAAAAAAATCGCCAGCCCAATAGCCAGCAGATCGAGGCCCGCAAGCATAGCTACATCAGTAGACGTACTCGTTTGACTGACCACCCGTGTGGCCACTGCACCGAGTTTTACGACAGTGAGAAGCAGCGGAATCAGCACCGGAAAGGCCAGTACCGCCACCACACCACCACCATTACTTATCCTGCCCGCAAGCATCGCCAAAAACGTAAGCACCAGCGCCAACCCAAAACTCCCCATCCCGAGAGTAAGCACAAACAGCAGCTGGTCTACCACCACACTTCCGAACAGCAAGGCTAGCATTGCCCACACCAGCAGGCCAATCAGCACCAGAAAGAGTGTATTAAAAGCCACCTTGCCTGCATAGAGCTCGAGTGGCGAAGCAAGTTGGCTGTAGTAAGCGTAGCGATAGGTCAACTCGCGCTGGAAAGAATTACCGAGCCCATTAGTCGCTCCAAATAGTAACACAATCCAGTAAAGGGCATTCCACAGGCGTGGCTCTACATTGCCAAAGGCCAGCGAGAAAAGGTATACGGTGCCGACGGCAAACAACAGCACGCCAGCCAGTGAGGCGCGCTGCCTAAATTCGAGTTGCCACTGCAGGCGCATCAGGAGGAAGGCTCGCTGCCACATATGGCCGAAGGTACTTGTCGCGTTATCTTACCCGCCGCACGCTACGAAACACTCCCTACCTTTGAAACCGCTCCTCATCGGTTTGACCTGCCTGCTGGCGGCAACCACGCTCTACGCCGAGCCTTACCACTACTTCTCCACCACTGCCCTGCCAGGCGATGGCATGTACGCGCTGCTCCGCAGATTCGACCTGCCCACCAACAGCTGCTACCAGGAGAAATTCCTTTTTCTCAACGAGCTTTCGCCAAAACACGCCCTGCACGCCGGACGTGAGTACAAGCTGCCGCTGTTGGTGTATACCTACGATGGAAAATCTATCCGCAGCACCATCGGCATACCCGATATGCAGCTGGCTAAACACATCCAAGCCTACAACCGAGCTCGCGAAAAATCAGGCCACCAAACCACCGCCTACGAGCAAAGCAAAGAACTCTGGGTACCATACGGGCTGATGTTTTGCAACGAGTCACCACCCCTCGCACCCGCCGAAGCTGTTAGCGTTAGCCAAGCAATTGATGATGTCAACTCGAGCAGCGGATACGCCATTTTTGGCCCACGCTACTCCGAGGTGGCCCGCAAAGACAACCGCCTCAACGGCAAAGTCTTCTACCTCGTTAGCGGCCATGGAGGGCCAGACCCAGGCGCCATCGGCTCCAAACGCGATCATGCCCTCTGTGAAGACGAATACGCCTACGACGTGGTGCTGCGCCTGGCTCGCAATATTATCGAGCACGGTGGAGTACCCTACGTTATCATTCGCGACGACAATGATGGCATCCGCGATGAGGAATACCTCGAATGCGACTACGACGAAACCGTTTGGGGAGATCAAGCTATTCCACGTGATCAGCGGCTCCGACTCATACAACGCTCAGATGCTATTAATGAGCTCGCGAAAAACAACAAGCCCGCCGACCAATACTGTATCGTGGTGCACGTCGATAGTCGGCATGTCGAAACACAAACCGATTTATTCTTTTATCACCAAAGAAATTCTACAAAATCTACGGAACTCACCAGCAGCCTACGTGATGCCATGGAGCGCAATTATCGCCGCAATGGTCGCACCAAGGAGTATCAAGGTTTGGTGTTGACGCGCGACCTACACATGTTGCGTGAAGTGGAGGTGCCAACAGTTTATATCGAGCTTGGAAACATCCAGCATCACTTCGATCAAAAGCGCGTACTGAAGCCTACCAATCGCCAAGCTTTAGCGAATTGGTGGACAGAAGGCATCCTTCAGGCACTGGATTAGTTAGCGTCGCGCCAAAACTCTGCGTCAGTGTAGCAAGCGAATACCTTCGCGCGTTACAGATTTCAGCTAAGCCTCTACGTGACTGATTCCGAACAACATCCAACTCAACAGACGCCTCCTCACCCCCGAGGTTTGGGCTACTGGCTTGGGTATGTGGTCGGTTTTGCCGTAAGGTGGACACTGCGACTTGCTCTGCTTTTTCTCCTGCTCGTCTTATTCGCCTACTTTCTGATTCAAGTTCCCGCCGTTCAGCGTTATGCGGCCCAACAGGCATCTAAGGCTGTCGCTAAAACCCTAGGCGTCGATGTCTCAGTAGAACGTATTGATATCGAACCGTTCACGAGCATCAGGCTTACCGATGTCTTTATAGGTGATCGACAAGGGGATACTTTGCTGCTTACCTCCAGCTTGCGTGCTCAATTTTTTCAACCTATACGATCGCTCATTGATCGCACACTTTATATAGAAGCAGTTGAACTCGACGGTGCGCGCATCAATATTTACCGCGATAGTCTCGCACCGGCCGGCAATGCGAGTTTTCTGTCCGCCTACTTCTCGCCAGAGCCAGGAACGACGTACGTGGAGCGCGATCCATTCCAACTCAACCTGAGCGAAATCACGATTGCCAATGCCGGTATCAGCTACCGCGATGCATTTGCGGGCATGCGAGGCAAGGGCCAACTCGATTACTTAGCCATAAATTTAGATTTGCTCGACTTGCCTGGCAAACGCATCGACGGTAACAGCTTAATATTAGAGGGTTTAGATATAGCTGTCCAACGCTTTGCACCCACAGCACAGGCACAGGTGGAGGCTACTGGAGTCGTCGGTACAAGGGCCGATACCATGCGGCCGCTGCTAGGGCCATTTGCCATCGATTTTGAAGAACTTGTGCTAGCGGGAGGTCGCATTAGATACGTAGACGAGCGGGCGGAGACGGTGCAAAGCGCTGCCTTTGACCCCCAACATGTCGCAATTACAGATTTAGAAATAGGCATCAGCAACTTCGATCTTAATTCGGACAGTCTCGGTTTCGCGCTCGACCGTTTCAGCTTTTCGGAGCGCTCTGGGCTGACGCTCTACGACCTGAGTGCAGCTACCGTGTCATTTACCGCAGAGGAGTTGCTGCTCGACGAATTAAACCTTCAGACTGGCAACTCCCGCATCGGCGATCGCATACGCGTGCAACTTCCCACAGCGACGAGCTGGAAGCAAGCGCTAGATGATGGTCGCATCGAAGTCGACCTCAAACCTTCATCAATTCAGATTGGCGAGTTGCTCGCCTTCGCGCCAGCGCTGAACAAGGTGCCGTTTTTTAGTGGGAGAGATGCGCAGAAAATTCAGGTGCGTGGCGAGCTACGTGGCAGCCTAAGCAATTTGCGGGCGAGCGACCTCGAATTGCGTTTACCCGACGGCAGCTACCTCAGCGCAGACATAAGTACCCGCAATATCCGCTCGCCTGAGGAAGCGCTGCTCAATGTGGAGGTGCGTGAGCTGCGAACCAGCATCGCTAAAATTCGCAAGCTGGTGCCGAAAGCCAATATTCCGACTGACTTCGACAAGTTTGGGGAGATCGAGTTCAACGGTCGCTTCGATGGCTTCATCAATGACTTCGTGGCTTATGGCGACTTACGCACAGATTTAGGCAGGGCAACACTCGACACGCGCTTCGTGGCTAAACCCGGCCAGCTGCCGCGCTACACCGGTGAGGCAGCTTTATTTGCTTTCGATGTTGGCGCCTATACCGGCATCGAAGAGCTAGGCAAGGTCACGGCTGCCTTTGATATTCGCCAAGGCATTGGACTTCGCCCGCAGGACTTGCGCCTCGACTTGATCGGCTCGGTGTCGAGTATCGACTTTAAAGGCTACAATTACCGCGGCATCGACCTCAATGGCACCCTCGATCCCAATGGCTATGTGGGCGCAGTAAGCTTCGCAGATGAGCATGCTGATCTAGATTTTAATGGTAAAATTTCTCTCGCCGCGTCGGATGAGCGCTTTGATTTTACGGCCACTGTCCGCAAACTCGATTTGCTGCCCCTCAAGCTCAGCAAGGAGGATTGGAGTTTTGCAGGCGAGCTGGAGATACAGTCTAATACGCTCGACCTCGACAATCTGCGTGGGCAGGCGACGGTGCGCTCGTTTGTGGTCAACAATCCTGCGGGTAAGAGTTATACCATCGATGAGTTGAGTGCTCAGCAGGTGATAGCGCCTGATGGGGGTAAGCGCCTGTCGGTGAATAGCCCTTTTGCGCTTGCTGATTTATCGGGTAAGTATCAGTTGCGCACCTTGCCGAAAGTGTTGCAGGCAGCTTTCGCCAAAACCTATCCTGAACTCTACGCCCAGCTCAAGCTCCCTCCTGCGCCCGCACGCGACAGCACCAATATGAGCATCAGCTTTGAAGCTAAACTGCTCGCTGTAGACAGTCTGCTCGAGGCTTTTAACGTGCCGGCAAGTCAACTGTCAGGCAGTCAGCTAGCCATGACGTACGATACGGAGACTGACAACCTCGACTTGAGCTTTTCGAGTGCACACCCAGTGGTGACCGGGATTACGCTACTCAATTTAGGCTTTGATTTGCGCGGGCAGTCGGGCGAGTTGGATTTGAGTGCTCGGGCGCAGCAACTCGATTTTGGGGCCTATGGCTTTAAGGATTTGCAGGTGTATAGCGAGTATGCCGATGGTGATATCAGGTTTAGCGTTGCTGCCGATACTGCTACGAGTGTGCTCGGCGAGATCAACTTCGCAGGTGCCATAGTGCTCGAAGACACGGCGGTAACCTTCACCCTCGATCCGAGTAGTCACATCGACATCGGCGGCGAGCGTTGGACAGTAGAGCCAGGCAACGAACTCGTGGTGGGCAAGCGAAGACTCATTGCACGTGATGTACAACTTACAGCTGGTGGTAGATTTATCGAATTAGAAACAGTCGGCTCTCGTGGCCTAAATGTGTTTTTACGACAGTTTAATATTGATTTACTTAATGCCTATCTAAATCCTGAAAAAATCCAAATAGCCGGCGAAGTGGATGCATTCTTTACAGCCGATGATATTTATGCACGAGAAGGAATAAGTTTTAGCGCAAGCATAGACACCTTTACAGTAAACGGCGTCGACTGGGGAGCCTTACAGACCCTCATCGATCTTGCAGATGAACAATCTCCGCTCGTTACCTACACAACCTTTAGCCGATTGGGGCAACAAGCCATACTCGATGCCACTCTAGCTCCTAAAGATGGGGTGATCATTGATGGAGAACCACGACCTGCCCAATATTTTGATGCCAAGCTCCAGAGTGAAGACTTCGACATGTCTTTTCTCAGCTATTTCATTCCAGGCATCACAGATCTGCGAGGCAAATTAGGCGCAAACTTACATGTGTTCGGCACTCCCAAGAACATGACTCCTGAAGGTGGAATACTCGTTGACGACTGTGCACTTACTATAGATTACTTAAAGACACGCTATTTCATCGACAGTCAGTATGTCACAATCAATGATCGGCTGCTCGATGCTTCCGGGCGTGAAATACGGGATCGCTTTGGTAACACTGCTACCATCACCGGTGGTTTGGTGCACGAAAAACTACTCAAGTGGACACTAGACGTAGCGATTAATACCAATCGACTGAGCGTACTCAATACAGATAAGAATGACAACCCGCTCTATTATGGATCCGCCTTTACGGCTGGGCGAGTGGCATTCTCAGGCCCTTTTAATCAAACCAATATCGACATCGATGCTGCAGCGTTGAGAGGCTCCCGCATCGTCTTTCCTGTTAATGGTAGCACGACAGAGGGCGATTTGCGCTTCATCAACTTCCGCCAGCCAGAAGACAGCACCCGACGGGAAGTCGCTAGCTTTTTGCGAGGCATCAACTTAGATATGGATATTGATGTACGCCCCGCAGCCGAACTCTTGATTGTGTTCGACGAGGCAGCAGGAGATATCCTTCGAGGGCAGGGCACAGGTAGCATTCAGATCAACGTGCGCCGCTCGGGTAGCTACTCTATGTATGGAGAATATACAGTAACTGAAGGGGATTACTTGTTTACGCTGCTTAATGTCGTAAATAAACCATTTAACATTCAGCCCGGTGGCACCATTAGCTGGGATGGCGATCCTTTTACCGCACAACTCGATATTACCGCAGCCTATAAGGGATTGGCAGTAGCGCCTATTACACTTATCCCAGAATATACAGAAGTGCTTAGCGCCAACAATGGAGCACTGCTCGAGCTGGCGCGGCAGCGTACACCCGTGGATTTGTTTCTCAACCTGAGAGGCGATCTACAGCGACCCGATTTGAGCTTCGATATTGAACTCCCTGATCTTCAGGGGCAACTACGAAATTATGTCAATGCAAAATTAACTTTGATTAAGGCGGATGAAAATTTACTGAATAGACAGGTATTTGGCCTCATCGTCATAGGACAGTTCCTGCCGGAGATAAATCAACTGCAAGCTAGCTCCGTCGGCTTCAACACGATATCCGAATTATTCAGCAATCAACTGAGTTATCTCTTAACGGAATTGTTTACCTCCCTCGCTGGGTCGGAAGGTGCGTTAAGCGGAATAGATATTGATATTACACTGCAAAATAATACATCACTGGCGGGAGCAAACACAGTGGGTAGTGACTTACGCACGCAACTGCGCACCTACTTCTTCGATGATCGCCTGGAAGTAGGTATAGGCGCTAATTTTGGACAGACGGTAGCTTCCGCAGGTCAAGGTCAATTAACTGCGGGTAGATTCGAAGTGAGTTATGCACTCACAGAAGATAGGCGTTTGCGGCTCAAAACTTTTGCCAGTCGCAACGTTGACTTTCAAGACTTCAATAGAAACAGAGCCGGAGTAGGATTAACGTGGCGGCGCCAGTTCAACAGCTTTGCCGAGCTATTTGGGGCTGTTGATAAAGCCAAGCGTAAGGAGGAAGAAGGTCCGATCATCTTTCGCGATGCCAGTCGGTAGCCACTCGTGTACCTTTCGAGCATGAACCACGCGTCGCTCACCCTTTTTCTGCTGTTTGCGTTAGTTGCCGGTATGACTATGCCAGCCACTGCCCAGCCCACCCCTCCTGTTGCCGAGAAGCAGCCGAAAACCCTCAGCGCGCACGGCCACGACAGGGTGGACAATTATTATTGGCTCAACCAGCGCGAAGATCCAGCGGTGATTGCTTACCTCAATGCGGAAAACGCTTACAAGGATGCCATGATGGCTTCCTACCAAGAGTTGCAAGAGAAGCTTTTTAAGGAAATCGTAGCTCGTATCAAGCCAGACGATGAGTCGGTGCCTTACATGGACAATGGCTACCTCTACAGCACGCGCTATACAGAGGGCAACGAGCATCCTGTACACATCCGCAAACGTGGTGGTGAATCCGGTCAGGAAGAAGTGCTGCTCGATGTCAATGAATTGGCTAAACCCTTTAGCTATTACGATGTAAGCACGCGAGAAGTCAGCCCCAACAACGAGCTACTCGTCTATGCCGAGGATACCCTGAGTCGCCGCATCTATACCCTGCGCTTCAAGAATTTGACGACAGGCGAAATGCTGGACGATAGGCTGGAGAACACTGCGGGCAATGTGGTCTGGGCTGCCGACAACAAGACGATCTTCTATACGCGCAAAGACGAAACCTTACGGCCCGACCGCGTCTACAAGCATGTGCTCGGTACTCCTGCAGAGGAAGATGTAGAAGTTTATCACGAAGCTGACCCAACCTTTTATACCTACATCTATAAAACTAAAAGCAAAGATTTCATCGTCATTCATTCTGAGGCGACACTCACGAGTGAGGCGCGCTATATACCTGCTGATCAGCCTGATGGCGAGTGGAAAGTCTTTGAGCCACGCAACCGCGCTGCAAAGCTCGAATACGGCATCAACCATGCGGGTGACACCTGGTATATCCGCACCAATAAAGATGCTGTAAACTTTAAGATTGCTAAGGCGCCTGTCGGCAAAACTAGCCAGGAGCACTGGGAGGACGTAGTGCCAGCGCGCGATACGGTGCTCATCGAAAACCTCGAGGTGTTCAAGGATTACCTGCTCGTGAGCGAACGCATCCGCGGCATCGTCAAACAGCGCGTCTTGCCTTTGTCGCCTAGCGGTGCAGGTGATGCAAAAGCTAGCAAGACCTTAGCAGATCACCATATCGATTTTGGCGAGGAAGCCTACCTCAGCTATACCTCTACCAACAAGGAGTACGATACGCCCGTGGTGCGTGTTGGCTTCACGAGCATGACTACGCCCAACAGCGTCTACGATTACAATGTGCTCACCGGCGAGCTCGAGCTGCTGAAGCGACAGGAAGTGTTAGGTGAGTTTGATCCCGGCGACTACCTCAGTGATCGGGTTGAATTTGCAGCGCGCGATGGCGTGCGGGTGCCGCTGAGCATCGTGAGACACAAAGACACACCCATCGATGGCTCAGCACCACTGCTGCTATACGGCTACGGCAGCTATGGCAATTCGATGGACCCCTACTTTTCGAGTGTGCGACTTAGTCTGCTCGATCGCGGATTTATCTATGTCATCGCACATATCCGCGGTGGTGAAGAACTGGGTAGGCAGTGGTACGAGGATGGCAAGCTCCTCAAGAAGGAGAACACCTTCAACGACTTTGTCGATGCTGGTAGGTGGCTTATCGAGCAGGAATATGCCGCTCCAGATCAACTTTATGCAATGGGTGGCTCGGCTGGTGGCTTGCTCATGGGCGCCGTCATTAATCAAGCACCAGCACTTTGGGCAGGTATAATAGCGTCTGTACCCTTCGTAGATGTGGTAACCACCATGCTCGATGAGTCAATTCCGCTCACGACGGGAGAATTTGATGAGTGGGGCAATCCCAACGATAAGGTCTACTACGACTACATGCTAAGTTATTCACCCTACGATCAAGTAGAAGCGAAGGCCTACCCCAACCTACTCGTCACCACAGGCTTGCACGATAGCCAGGTGCAGTACTGGGAGCCAGCGAAGTGGGTGGCTAAGCTGCGAGACGTGAAGACCGACGACAACCAGCTCTTGCTGCACACCAACATGGAGACCGGCCACAGTGGCGCTTCGGGAAGGTTTGCCCGCTACAAAGAAACGGCGATGGAATATGCTTGGCTACTCACACTGGCGGAAGCGAACCGAAATCATTAAGTTTGTTGTTGCTTTCAACAATGGCCGAAACTCTCAAACCTGATGTCAGGTTAAGTCCAATCGTAGTTGCTTCACAAGCCGAAGTCGAAAAACGCTTTCGTGAACTCGATGGATCAAATCTTCTCTACCACTCCTACGATCACACCAAAGATGTAGTAGAAGCCGCAGATCGCATCGCGCTCTTTTCCAACTTTACTGCTGAAGATCACGAAACTTTGCTGCTCGCCGCCTGGTGGCACGACATCGGCATGCTCTCCTGCGATGACAATCCAATCGGCCACGAGGAAGTGAGCGCCGAGGCTGCTATGGACTTTTTGCAGCAGCAAGGCTATCCTGAGCACCGCATGGAATTGGTGCGCTCGCTGATCATGGCCACCGACATTCGCTACAAACCACAAACAGAGCTCGAGAAGGCGATGCGCGATGCCGATTTGAGCGGTCTCGGCAGGCCTGACTACCGTTCGCGTCTGAAGAAGTTGCGCAAAGAGTGGGACAATCAAGGTCGCCTACATGTAGCCGATCGTATCCAGTGGCTCGAAGAGAATATCGCTTTCTTCGACTCCCACACCTACCTCACCCCTGCCGCTGAGCGACTTTACGGCAATCAAAAACTGCGCAACAAAGACATTCTCGAAGAGCGCCTCGCTAAGCGTATCAAGAAAAAGAAGAAGAAAGAAAAAAAGAAAAAGAAGAAGAGCTCTAAAACAGCAATTCAATCCGAAAAGTCGGCGCAGATGATGCTCAAAACGACGCTGCGCAATAACATAGATCTTACCTCTATTGCAGATGGCAAAGCAAATATTATGCTTTCCATTAATGCTGCTATTCTCACTCTCGGTATGCCTATTCTCGCTGCATACATTCCGCAATTTCATTATCTGGTAGTACCAGGTGCTTTTCTTTTGGTGACCTGTATACTAGCTATTACCTACGCTACCCTCGCCACGCGACCGGTGAAGACGAGTGGCACCACCGACATGGCTACCTTAGATACGGGCAAGACCAACCTGTTCTTTTTCGGCAACTACTACAATATGGAGTTGAAAAAGTATAAAGAAGGTCTGCGGGAGGTGCTGGCGAGCCAAGAAGTGCTCGACGAGTCGGTGATGAACGACCTCTATTGGCTGGGCGTCGCACTCGGAGAAAAGTTTAACCGGCTGCGCATCTGCTACGGCATTTTCCTCGTCGGAATGGTACTTAGCGCGGTGAGTTTTGTGGTGGCTTTCTACTGGTCAGGCCCACTTGGCAACGCTGTCGAACTACCCGAAAGCGTCATCATGCCCACCGGGATTGATAGCATTCGCCGCTAGACTAGACAACTTTGACCCGAATAGCATAAAGTCCATCAACACCTTGCATCGGCTCGAGTTCTAAATCTTCGGCTTCATGCTTCACTTCACCGATGCCGTGTAGGTATTCGATAAATTCATGGTACATGCGCCTGTCGGAATGGTGGGTATAGACAATCGCAACATGATCGGCAAGTGTAAGTCGTTCTTCTGAACCTCTTATCAATGCTTTATCAATTCGCTTCTTGATGACTTCATAGCGCACATTATAAGCTCCCTCAACATCAAAGCGCTTTTCATCCATTCTAAACTGAATGGTAATAGTAGTACCGAATACAAAAATTAGCTGAGCAGTGCTCATCGGCATAGCTAGGCTATCCTGAAGCCCAGCAATTGCTTTGGTGACATACACCATCGTCTGCAGTTGCCAAAGGCGCAAGTTTTGCAAATGCACCTTCGAAAAAGTTCCATCGCGGAGCAAACTCTGCCCAGCGTACATATTAAATTCGATGCCGTCGGTGCGGTATTTATTGAAGTAGTGCGGCACGATGCGTTGAGCCTCTGCTTGCTGCTTCGAGATGACATTGTTGACCACGTTGGTCACCTTACGAACACTCTGCTCGTAGGCTTCGCGGTGGGTGAGTCCATTTTTGCGTGAGGCTTCGAGATTGTTCGAGTATGATTTCACGCGCTCCTTCAGCTCGCTCATATGACTGAGCTGCTTTACCGTCGGCTTGAAGCTGTGGCGCAAAAAGTCGATAACTCGCTGCTCCTCATTGGGACTCATTTCTTCTTCGAGGGCAGCGATGAGTTCGTCGACGTCAAAGACGAGCTTGCCAGCTAGCGGAAAGCGCAGGGCAATTGCAGGATCCTTGAGTAGTTTTCGTGCGGCTCTGAGTTCGAGTAGAAGGTCTTTGCGAATGGCTTCATTGCGCATGTAGGAGCTACTCACGATGTCTGCCTGAGCGTACAGCGCCCACACTTTTTCGAAGCGTATTTCTTCGATCGTCGACTGTTCTTGTTCTTCTTCCTCGTCGGCATTTTGTTCGTGCTCAATGAGTTCGGCTGCAGCTTGCACGAAGCGCCACTCAATACTCGGATCGAGCGCTGTAAAATTTTTGCGCATCACCGACTGGATACGCGCCTCCATGTCATCGCGGCTCCTGCGGATAGCCTGGCGAAAAAGTGGGGCGATAGCATCGAGTTGATATAGCACCAGATTGCTAAACGCAAAAGGTCGTTTGCTGGCCAGTTCGAGCATACCAATGATATGGTCGCCTTTACCAAACAGCGGCACCAGCACGAGACTGCGAATACCTTTTTCCATGAGTCGTTCCTCGAGCTCGCCTGTCTCGGCAAGGCAATCGTGCAGGTCGTCGTAGATACGCACATTGCCGTGAGCGCAGGTTTCTCTGTAGATAGAGTCACCGTAGCTAGGATCTAGCACCCGTTCAATTTTGGCTCCGAGTAGATCTTGACGAATGAGGTAGCGGTGTGCGACAGCCTGCGACAGTGGATAATCAAGCGCCATAATCCCCATGCGCAAGTCACTCACGCGGAGGTAGCCCTTGAGCACTTCTTCCAGTTGGGCAATGCGGCTTTCGCTCAAAACCGCTTCTCGCTTGAGGAGCAGACGTTGCAAGCGCGCGTGCGAGACTTCTTGCGTCGCGTCGAGGATGTGGTTGATCTCCAAGCCACGAAAACTAAAGACGGAAGGTGGCAGCAGCTGCTCCCAAAGGTCTGTGTCGTTCGGATTGCCGAGCAGGTTGCGGATATCTCGCTGCTCGAGATTAGGCTTTTCACCATTGAGCATCACCTCCACATAATCGTAGCCAGACATGACGCGCAGGTGCGACGTGAGGCCAGAATGCTCATCGTAGTAATCGAGGATAGTCTCGTGTGCCTCCTCCAAGGCCTGGCCGTAATGCTGGTTGAGAATGATCATGCCGGCTCGCACAGCAGCCGATTGCGAGCGTATTTCACGGCCAAGACTTAGGTTGCCGCTCTGCAGCAGTTCGAGCCAGGCGCTAGTGGCCAAGGCTTGTCGCGGAGAGAGCGGCTGCAACAGCGCTCCCAACCGCATAGAGTGCTTAAAGGGGGGGAAGAAAAACCGCACGAGCGCGTGTACATCCCGCTCATCGAGTGGTGATTCGGCATCGGCGGCGTCGCTGCGGTAGGTAGACATTTTATCCTCAAGACTCTGGAGCCATTGGCGATCTTCAGGCGTAAGTTGATTGCTGTATTCGAGCAGTGGCGCCAGCGACCAGTAGGAGTCGTAAGGTTGGCGATCATTGGCATTCTCGGCGAGGTATTCACCTACGTCGAGGTAGCCGTTGTGAGCGCCAGTGTTATTCATAGGTGTGCTGCTTAATGTCCTGCCACAAAATTTTCGAGATAGGAGTAATCTGCCGTCAATTCACCATCGCGAGCAATCGTTGCGCGCTCGAGAATCGACGACTCATCCTTGAGCAGTTCGGGTAGTATCTCCTGGGTAAACATCATTCCAAAGGAATTCGATGCATCCCGCGGCATTTCGTTCGGGAGGTTGTCGACCGTCATCATCGTTATCGCGCCATCTGCAAACGGCTCGGTGAGCATCTCGGTGCGCACATCAAAGCCGAAGTAGGGGTCTTCTATCGTTGATGCTCGACGCGTAGCAGGAATACTCGTTACAGGATAGATGTCACAGGTCACATCCGCAATGACTTTGATGCGAAAGTCCTCCTGCTGCATATCCTCAAGGCTAAACATGGCAGGAGCACGATTATCCCAAAAAATACCATGGACCATCACATCGGCCGCTTTGACGAAAGGCACAAAAGCAGTTTCGTAATCCTCACTGGGGTCTGCAAAAAAGTCTCGTTTGTGAAATTCACGTCCGTCTTTGCGCTGCACGTAGTGTTTTACACCCACTTTCGTGAAAACAGCACCTTTCCCTTTTCCGGCTAGAAATCCAACATTGGTGAGTTCGGTTAAACCTGCGTCCCGCAGCACTTCTACTGCGCCTTTACCCACCCTGCCTGTGCCGGTGCTGACGATGCGCACTTCGCCAAAATCAGTTTTGGCGTAAGCTGCCTTGGCCGCCTCATAATCTTCAAAGGAGTTCATCTGCGGCAAATCATAATTGCCTGAGCGGAGGCCCCATGCACGCAAAGCGTGGTGAGCACCCACCATACCAGCAAATCGCCCGAATGCAATCAGCCTCACACCTTCATCTGTCGTAAGGCGCTCATAGTCAATAAGCGTAATTTTCTTGGCTAAAATGGCCCGCAGAAGCTCCCGGTTGTAAGCTTGCTCCTTATGCGTGTGACTGAAGAAGAAATAGGTTTTGCCAGCAATCAATTGCTCGATAGGCACCTCTTTCACCCCAATTAGCACATCGCGATCACTCAGGTCTTCCTGCAGTTTGAGCCCGAGCGCGGTGTAGGCAGCATCGGGAAAACACCGACCCGCAGAAGGTTGAATCACCAGATCGATGCTGGGCATGGCCGCGACTTCTGCAGCGAGTTTTGGCGCAAGCACCACACGACTATCAGGTGGAAGCTTGCCTTCGCGAATAATGCCGAGTTTGAGGGGAGTGGCTGCCATGATTTGCTGTTGAAGCCGACAAAAGTAGACGGCTGGGAACTTTCTCAACCACAAGTGAGTTATTAGGGCGCTGCCACTGGGTAGCAAGCTCTTTCACATCTGGGGACGTAACGGAATCGACAGGGGAGTCGATCGTTTAGTAAGCATGTCGGAGAATGTAGCTCACCTCCGTTATCAACTGGCTATGAACCTTTTTTACATGGCAACACCAGCTATGCAATGGCAGCCTAGTCTAGGACTAGCCTAGCCGTAGGATCGTGTGGTTGACACCTGATACAAATCGCATCATCCTTCACCAACAATCAGGTTAGCAAGCCGGGACTGATCCGTCCAGCTTGTGAATCAAAGGGTCTAAGGCACGGGTATAGGTCTGATCGACAACCTCGCCCGCGCTCGAAAACATAATGTTGATCTACACATGTAGAAAGCTTCTCGGTGCTTCAGCTGGACGCGGGTTCGACTCCCGCCGTCTCCACACATACATGGCGCAGTCTTACTCCGGTAAGGTTGCGCCTTTGTTGTTGGTGACCTTGCGCAGCAGCACAAAATCGCCCGTTTCGGCCTCGTCATAGGTCACCCAATCCTGCGGTCGATCCTGGCGCTCCCAGAAATTGATGATCGCCAAATCACCAATGCAGCCTTGCGTGTGCATCAAAAACATCCCGCACACAACCCACCACCAGACGCCACTCACCATCAGCAGCACCAGCGCAAGTACAGTGGTGATGATGACCAGCGGCAGCAAGGCCACGAACCACATTTCTCGCCTACCCAGTACGTGATTGGGTGCCGAAGCATGAAAGATCAGCTTAGTAAAATCGGCTCCGTACACGATTGTTTTGGCACCCACCAGCCGAAAGCCCAATCCGTGCATCAACTCATGCGGAACGATGAGCAGCACCGTCGCCAAGCAGCCGCCGACAAAGGGCAGCGTGACTTCCAAAAACCAAAGTGCACCTTGATCGATGGCGTAGAGCGCGTAGGCCAACGTGATAATGATCAAGAAGATGAGCCCGTAAATTGTGAGGCGGGCAATCCAATATCCCGAGTCTATTTCTCGCCAAACAAAGTTGAGAATTTCAGAGATGTGCCATCGTTCTTGCTCCACATAACCTTCGGCTGCGAGCGTTGCCACCGTTAGCATTTTCACGAAAGCTGACTTGACCGCTTCGACTGCAGCAGCTTCGTGTAGCGGTCGCGAATTTTCTCGGGCGCAAAGCCGAGGCGCCACATGGCCATGGCGTTGACATTGGCTACTTGCACCTGCGTCCAACTGCGGTGGTGATACTTGCGGTCGCTCACCAAGGTGCGGCCTTTGAGCAGATGGTAGCGCACCTTGCGTTTAGCTGCTCGCTTGAGGAGGTCGTACTCTTCCATGATGCACCAGCTTTCGCTAAAACCCTCGAGCTCAAAAAACAGCCCCCGCTCCACAAAGATGGTCTGGTCGCCACCCCGAAACGCAATAAAATTAAATGTGGTGAGCCAGGAATTGAAGCGCAGGATGGGCTTGGTGCTATCGAATTCAAAGGCAAATCCACCAATCTTCGCTCCTCGACCCACGGCCCTTGCTACGCGCAGCAGGCAATCGAGTGGCGGCCGCGTATCGGCGTGTACAAAGTAGAGCACATCGCCACTACTTGCAGCAGCACCAGCATTCATTTGTTGCGCCCTTCCCGCTGCGGCCTCCACGACGGTGGTCACGCCAGCGGCTTTAGCCAAGTCCACTGTTTGGTCGCTAGAGCCTCCGTCGACGATAATTACTTCACTTTCTCCTGAGTAGCCCTGCTGCGCCACCACGAGTACGCGCAGCAAAGCCTCAATGTGCTGTGCCTCGTTGAGACAGGGCACAATTATGCTAATTGTTGGTGCACGTTCTCCCACTAATCCAGAGTCTCATCTCCAAAAATGGCTACTCCTTTACCGGCTGGTGTTGCGTAGCCTCTGTACATACCTGCGGAGTTAAAGGGCATAGCGATGTTGCCCTGGTGGTCGACGGCTATCACACCACCTTCGCCGCCTACTGGTTTGAGTTCGTCCATGATGACTTCACGACTTGCTTGGTCGAGGCTCTTGCCGCCGTGCAACATGCGTGCTGCGATGTCGTGAGCCACAGCATAGCGGATGAAATACTCGCCGTGGCCGGTTGCACTCACGGCGCAGCTGCGGTTGTCGGCGTAGGTGCCGGCGCCGATCACGGGGCTATCGCCAATTCTCCCGTAGCGTTTGAGCGTCATGCCTCCTGTTGATGTGCCTGCTGCGAGGTTGCCGCTCATGTCGAGGGCTACGCAGCCGACGGTTCCAAACTTGCCATTTTCGCTGAGTTCGGGCTTGGCGTCAGATTTTGCCCGGGCACGTTTCCAGCTTTGGTAGCGTGCGTCGGTGTGGAAGTAGCTCGAGTCAACGAGCTCGAGTTTTTGCTCGCGCGCAAATGCTTCGGCGCCTTTACCGCTGAGCATCACGTGGACCGACTCATTCAGCACGCGTTGGGCGAGTTGGATGGGGTGTTTTACGCCGCTGACGCCGCTGACAGCCCCGGCTTCAAGGTCTTGTCCGCGCATGAGACTGGCATCGAGTTCGTTGGTGCCTTCGTAGGTAAACACAGCTCCTTTACCAGCATTAAATTGTGGCATGTCCTCGAGGTAGGAGATGACTGCAACGACTACTTCTTCGGCAGGGGCATTGGCTTTGAGCAGGTCTTCTCCGATACTTACAGCTTTCGCCAAAACATCTCTTACTTCAGCTTCGTACGCTGCACTCATGTTAGCGCGCTCAATCACGCCGGCACCTCCGTGGATGGCGAGGGCATAAGCAGGTGCGGCATCTGACATGGGGGATTCAGGTGGGGTGGCTGGGGCGGATGAACACGCTACTAAAGCGAGCAGCAGGAGCATCCACAGGCATTTTTTCAGCATCGGCGAAATATCGCAATAATCGAGGCGCGCTCGGTACTGGTCGCCGTCATAAGCACGCATCACGATTAGATGAGCCTTCGAGCCGGGTCTAGGCAAAGCATATTTGCTGCATGAACATCCTGATTATTGGTGGCGGCAACATGGGTGCGACCTATGCCCAAAGCTTCCTCCGCTCTCATGTCACCACGCTGGCGGGTATGCGAATTCTGGAGCGGAGTCGTGAGAAGGCCGAACTTCTCGCGAAGCGCAATATCGGTACCGTCGGATCGAGTGCTGCCGACATGGTGCCGCACAGCGATCTAATTGTGCTAGCGGTGAAGCCGCAGGATACGCAGGTGTTGTTTGCTGAGCTGAAGCAGCACGTCAATGATCAACAGGTATTTGTGAGCATTATGGCCGGCGTCACCATCGAGCGGATTCAGTCGCAACTCGGTGTAGCGAAGGTGGTGCGGGCCATGCCCAACCTGCCCGCGCAGGTAGGCGAAGGCATGACGGTGTATACCAGCAGCGCGGAGGTGACGCGACTCGAATTGGTGATGGTGCAGAACCTCCTGGCGACGACAGGTAAAAACATTTACGTGGAGCGTGAGGAGATGCTCGATGCGGCAACGGCCATTTCAGGCTCTGGACCTGCTTACGTTTTTTACTTCATGCACGCGATGATGCAACGCGCACGCGGCTTAGGCTTTAGCGCGAGCGAGGCAGAATTGCTGGTGTTGCAGACTTTTGCTGGTGGTGTGAGTCTCTATCAGGCCAATGACTTGAATTGTGAGACCTGGATTGAGCGAGTAGCGAGCCGGGGTGGCACCACGGAGGCTGCATTGAAGTGCTTCACTCAACGGGAATTATCAGCTGTCATTGAGCAAGGTCTGCAGGCTGCTTTTGAGCGGGCGGTAGAATTGGGGCGGGTGGGGTGACTTTTCTCCGGGGCCTGCGAAAAATGTGTGAAGGGATTTTTGAAGTGCCTAGGGGAAGGATTTCTTCCCTCTCCGGGGCCTGCAATTACCGTGTGTGGGATTTTGAAGGGCCTAGGATAAGGATTTTTTCCCTTCTCCGGGGCCTGGTAATTGATTCAGTTAAAGTCTCTGGTTTGCCTAAGGGCAGAATAACTGTGTGAGACAGCTGATGCTTTTGTGGGACCCGGAGGACTCAAGGGGTGAGACCCATTTTATGGGGCTTTGCGCTGAGGGAGCGTACACCCTTTTCAGGGGCCTGCGATTACCGTGTGTGGGATTTTGAAGTGCCTAGGGAAAGGATTTTTCCCATCTCCGGGGCCTGGAAATTCATTCAGTTAAAGTCTCTGGTTTGCCTACGGGCAGAATAATTGCCTGAGACAGCTGATGCTTTTGTGGGACCCGGAGGACTCAGGGGGTGAGACCCATTTTATGGGGCTTTGCGCTGAGGGAGCGTATACACATGTCCGGGGCCTGCAATTACCGTGTGTGGGATTTTGAAGGGCCTTGAGGAAAGAATTTTCGCATCTCCGGGGCCTGGTAATTCATTCAGTTAAAGTCTCTGGTTTGCCTACGGGCAGAATAATTGTGTGAGACAGCTGATGCTTTTGTGGGACCCGGAGGACTCAAGGGGTGAGACCCATTTTATGGGGCTTTGCGCTGAGGGGGGCGTATACCCATGTCAGGGGCCTGCAATTACCGTGTGTGGGATTTTGAAGTGCCTGGGATAAGGATTCTTCCCTCTCCGGGGCCTGGTAATTCATTCAGATAAAGTCTCTGGTTTGCCTACGGGCAAAATAATTGTGTAAGACAGCTGATCCTTTTGTGGGACCCGGAGGACTCAAGGGGTGAGACCCATTTGATGGGGCTTTGCGCTGAGGAGGGCGTTTCTCTTCTCTGGAGCCTGCAATTACCGTGTGTGGGATTTTGAAGTGCCTAGGATAGGATTTTTCCCTCTCCGGGGCCTGGTAATTCATTCAGTTAAAGTCTCTGGTTTGCCTACGGGCAGAATAATTGCCTGAGACAGCTGATGCTTTTGTGGGACCCGGAGGACTCAAGGCGTGAGACCCATTTTATGGGGCTTTTCGCTGAGGGGGGCGTTTCTCTTCTCTGGGGCCTGCAATTACCGTGTATGGGATTTTGAAGTGCCTAGGGAAAGGATTTTTCGCATCTCCGGGGCCTGGTAATTCATTCAGTTAAAGTCTCTGGTTTGCCTACGGGCAGAATAATTGCCTGAGACAGCTGATGCTTTTGTGGGACCCGGAGGACTCAAGGCGTGAGACCCATTTTATGGGGCTTTTCGCTGAGGGGGGCGTTTCTCTTCTCTGGGGCCTGCAATTACCGTATGTATGCATCTTGAAGTGCCTAGGGAAGGGATTTTTCGCATCTCCGGGGCCTGGTAATTCATTCAGTTAAAGTCTCTGGTTTGCCTACGGGCAGAATAATTGTGTGAGACAGCTGATTCTTTTGTGGGACCCGGAGGACTCAAGGGGTGAGACCCATTTTATGGGGCTTTGCGCTGAGGGGGCGTATACACATGTCAGGGGCCTGCAATTACCGTGTGTGAGCATCTCGAAGTGCCTAGGGGCAAAGCCTTTATCCTTGAGTAGCTGATGCTTTTGTGGGACCCGGAGGACTCAGGCAGTGAGACCTGACCACAATGATGTGGTCAGGCGGGGCCAGCAAAATTTTTTCTCTGAGGAGAGCAGGAGCTCTTTCTCCTCAAGAATATCCTGCCTCAGGAGTGCACCTCACTCCAGCAGCCAATGAATAGACTCATTCATCTACAGTCAACATGAAGCTCGAGACGGGGAGCTCATAGCCATTTACCAAATTAGCCGCCGCTGGATTATTGGCCCAGGCGTAGGAAACCGCTACCGGCTGCACCCCCACAGGAGGGACGATGCGTATTCGATCATCGGTTTGTACTACCGCGTCGGCATCGTACCAGATGCCATCAGCACCTTTGACGGCAAATCCCGCGAGCACACCACTGCGCGCTCGCAATCCCTCTCCTACCCCACTGAATCGTACCACCGGCGTCTGCCCCACAAACTCCAGCTGAAGCGCGCGTGCAAAGGTGGGAAGATGCTGCTCGTTGAAAAGGATGCGCCGGGCTTCATTGGC
Source organism: Saprospiraceae bacterium (assembly GCA_965213735.1). Classification (GTDB taxonomy): domain Bacteria; phylum Bacteroidota; class Bacteroidia; order Chitinophagales; family Saprospiraceae; genus CALDTK01. Next base: position 329,044 of record CBDCAB010000006.1, on the reverse strand, counting down.
TAGCCGCTGCCCTACAGGTCGCTTGTTGCGAGGATGGATGTCGCTGGCATCTCCTAAGCCGAGCGTGACGACCGTACTCGACCTCGCGTCATCGAGGATGCTGCGCTGTGCCTGCCGCAGCCACGCCCAGTGTGCATCTGGCTGATAAGCTGCTTCAACGGGAGCAAGCCACTCCGGTAATTCAACTACGAGAAAAGGAAGGTCTTCGTCGTCTGCGAGTGCTCGAAAGGCTGCACGCAGCGTGCGTAATTGGCCGCCGTAGCGCAGCGCCTCCTCCTTGCTGTTGGCGTTGCTCTCTCCCTGGTACCACAACACCGCACTCGCCGCAATTCCTTGGAGCGGAGCAAGCATTCCGTTGTACAACAAAGTAGGCACATGATGCGGCGTCTGACTAGTATCAACTACCAGTTGCTCGGGGCGCGATGTCCAAGCGCCGCCTCCAAGTGCAAGCCGCTCATCCCCCACCTGCAAGTAGATGCTATCAGGGGAGGACATCATCCCTCCGCCACCGCCAGTATCCTCTATCCAAACACTGAGCTGGTTGATGCCTGGCCGGAGGACCTCAGCTGGCACAGCGTAGCGACGCATCTGATCGTAGGCTTGCTCGCGGGCGCCGATGAGGCGACCGTTGAGGTAGGTCCGGTCACTATCGTCGATGGCCCCGAGCGCGAGGGTGGCCGACTGTTGCGCTTGTGCCGCTGAGAGACTGAAGCTACGGTCAAACCAAATCCTTCCGTTTAGCTCGGGATAGCCTGCGTATTCCCAGGGTGTACCAACTTGAGTCGCAAGTCCTCCACCTTGGTGCGGCTGCAATGCTGAAGGCCTCTCTGCAAAAGCCGCAGGATAACTTTCGCGCAGCTGTTGCCACCGCTGCTGAACGTCGGCATCTATAACTTTTGCTGCGGGGAAATTGCTCGAACTGCGTGGCAGCCAGGCCTCTATACGACTACCTCCCCAACTCGCATTGATAAGACCAATGGCCACGGTTGGATCACGCTCGAGGAGCGCCTCCGCAAAGTAGTAGCCGACGGCGCTGAATTCTTGTGACTTACCAGGTTTTGCACTTTCCCACCGCAGCGAAGGAAGTTGATTCTGTGCACGCTCTGCTGCTCGATGAGGAAGGTTAAGGTGGCGGATGTAGGGATTGGTTTTAGCGGAAGCTGCCTCCCCTCCTACACTTTGGATGAGCCGCCATTCCATGTTGCTCTGGCCAGAAAGCAGGTATACGTCGCCGAGATAAACGTCACTAATAAGTAGCTCGTTAATTTCATCACTAAAAGTGAATGCATAAGGCCCGCCAGCAGGTTTTGGCGGAAGCTGTAATGTCCAAACACCAGCCGCATCTGTAGTGGTGGAGCGTGTGCCGTAGACGTCGTTGCTGAGCAAAGTGACGGTGGTGCCAACAGCTGCGCGGCCATGAATTGTGATTGGCTGACCGCGTTGCCACACCGAGCCGCTGGTGTAGAGGGAGGAGATGCGCAAACTCGGTTGGGCCGTACACGTCACGTAGAGAAAGACAGCGAGCACGATGACGAGTAGCTTCATAAGGTGCAGATAAATACGTGGTTTTAGCAACGAAGGGATTACCACTTTAGGTAGCAACATAAACAGTTTTGACATTTGTGAAGGCGCGAACTCCCTCCAGACTCAATTCCCGTCCATAGCCGCTTTGCTTGATGCCGCCAAAAGGGAGCTTGGGATCGGAGCGCACAAAAGCATTGACGAAGCAGCTTCCAGCCTGGAGCCGTTGCGCCGCCAGCTGCTCGGCACGCACCACATCGCGAGAAAAAACGGCAGCACCTAAGCCATACAAGCTTTGGTTTGCAAGGCGAATAGCATCCTCTTCATCCTTCGCACTGGTGAGGCAAAATACGGGACCGAACAGCTCTTCATCAAATGCAGGCATGCCGGGTGCAACCTCAGCGAGAACAGTCGCAGGATAATAATAGCCTTTGCCGCTGGGCACTGTGCCGCCGACCGTGAGACGAGCACCCTCAGCAAGGCTCGAAGTGATTTGCTGGTGGAGGGCATCGCGCAGATCGGCACGTGCTAAAGGCGCGAGTTGACCTGCACGATCAGCTTGAATGTCTTTGCTGACGAAATTTTGGGTTTTGGCGAAAGCTATAATCTGCTCAAGCACATACTGGTAATGCTTGTGGTGAATGATTAACCGCTTAGGGCTGATGCAACTTTGGCCGCTATTCGCTACACGGGCAGTGGTGCAGGCCTCAATAGCAAGATCTAAATCGGCATGTTCAAGGATAAGGTAGCCATCGCTGCCCCCCAGCTCGAGGAGGCTGGGCTTGAGGGCTTTGCCAGCTGCCTCGGCTACTGCCTTACCGGCACGTGTGCTACCAGTGAGGCTGACAGCTTGTATGGTCGAAGCAGAGATAAGATTGGCTACGCCGGCGTTGCTGAGGCGGAGGTTGCACACCAAGTTTTCCCCGGCAGCTTCGTTAAGTAAATCAACAATAGCTTCTGCGCATTGCTGCACATTAGGAGCATGTTTGAGTACACATATATTGCCAGCCGCAAGTGCAGGAATTAGAAAACGGATAGCCTGCCAATAAGGAAAGTTCCAGGGCATGATGCCGAGGATGCAACCCAAGGGGAGGTAGCGCACCGTAGCGTGAGCACCTGCAAGATCGACCCGCCGCGGCTGCAAGGCAGTGTGAAGGGTACTTGCTACATAAGCGCAGAGGGCAGCACATTTCTGCACCTCGGCACGCGATTCGAGCAGGTTTTTACCCATTTCACGACTTGCCAGCTGTGCAAGCTGCTCGGCATTCTGGTCCAGCAGTTGTTGCGCCTTTCGGCAAAACTCCACACGCCTCGCTACGGACTCTAAAGACCATGTGGAGGATTGTGCGTGTAAGGCTGTGACTAGTGAAGTTGCTTCGGCAATTGAATGCACCTCGAAGCGTGCAAAGACTTCCTCGGTACGGGGATTTTGGCTCTGGTACTTCATTGGTGATAGGCAAACTAAGGTATGCAAATAAGGAAAGGGCTCCCGACACTAGTCGAAAGCCCTTCCATATTAAGAGGGGAAATACCTCTTAGTCTAGATCATAGTCGCGGCGGTCATCGTCGAGATCGATATCCAGGTCGAGGTCGCCAAGGTAAGCGCGGGTGCGGCGCTCGAAGTTATCCCAATCGCGCTCCACTTCGTTACCGAATTGGTTAAGGTCGCGATCAATATCACGGCCAGCCATACGGAGTTCGTTGTACTCCTCTTGCATTTCTGCACGAGCGTTGCCAGTGGCATTCTCCATGTCGCGCTCGAGCTCCTCGAGGCGGTAGTTGACGTAGCCACCTGCTTCACGAAGGTCTTCGTGGAGATCGCGGGTAGTGTTCTCGACGTTGACTTTAGTGCGATCGTAGCGATATTCGATGCGGTTGCCAAGTGCGTTGGCACCATCGCGAATATCATCGCCGGCCCGGTCGAGGGCGTCGGATGTACGATTGGCTGCGGCCTCTACATCGTTTTCAATTGCTTCGCTTGTATCGCGGCCATCGTTGCAGGCGACGAAAAGCATAGCCGTGGCTACGGCGCTGAAAAGGAGGGATTTCTTGAGAAAAAACATGAGTTTGCTTGTTGTTGCTAGGCACAACTGCACCTGAGTCGATTCTGTTCACGACCCACGTTCATGATTAGCTAGTAAGTTCTGCACATAGCGCACATCAGTCTTGGTCGGGTAGCTCGAAGGAAGAGCGATTAAGCAGTTCGCTTGGATTAACGCCAACGATCTCCTTAAACCGTGCGGCGAAATGGCTTTGATTGGCATATCCTACCGCAGTCGAGGCTTCACCGACTGTATATTGACCCGATAGCAGCAGAGATTTGGCAACTTCTATGCGAACCTTTTTTATGTAGCGATTGATAGTGATATCAAAAAATGATTTAAAAACTGTCTTCAATTTTTGCTGATTCGTTGCTAGTTGCTTACTGAGCGAGCGAATGGTTAGGTCATCAGCATATTGAATCATAATAATATCTCGCGCACGTAGTGCAAGTTGCACTTCTTGTTCAGAAAGTGGACCGGTATATGCCTCGCCATTGAAGATACGCTCTGCTAAGTCTAATTGCAAGGCTACAACCTCCATTGTTTTGCCGTGGATGTAGGCGGTACGGGCAACGCCCAGGAGTTTAGAAGTGAAGGTGGCGTTGACAATGAAGGAGGTATTAAAGCTGGCCACCGGTCCGAGGCAACATACCTTTTGAGCTTTATCCCCTTGCTCAGGCAAGAGAAACGACAACTGCGTTTCACAGTAAGGCTGCACTAGGTCCTCAATTAAAAAGCGTCCAAGATGGATGAGACTCACCCGATATTTTGTGTGAGGTGTAAGTTTTATCTGGAATCCACCTCCATCGTAGCCTCTGAAAACCACATTACAGTGCTCCCTAACATCCTCTTCGTAAGAGTTCTTTCCAATAATCAAATTAGTTGATCCTCGTATGGAAGATAGACTGTGAGTAGTTTGGGCTTCAGCTTCGGTAAACTGAAATGTGCTAACCTCATCCAAGCGCACATTGAAGTAGATATGATAACACCCGGATGCGAACTTCTGTAAATAAACGCTTCCTGATCCGACTGAAGCTAGAACATCGTATTTTGTAAACCCGCAGAACATATCCCCATCAGCCTTGAGCAGCGAGGGGAGCCTTTGGTCAAGCTCGAATGGCTGACCGGCAATTTCATAAGTTGGCATCTGTTGCTGGGCTGGTTTGTTGCCCAGCTAGAGGCGCAAGATGCACTAGAATATTTTTGTAACGCTACTTTCCCGGCAACATTACATATTAGCAGCCAAGTTGAGCTTGCTGCTAGGCTTTCTGTTGAGCGCTAACGCCAGGTCCTGAGAGTAGATCATGCAAGACAGTAGGCACGCGCGTCCCGTTTTTCTCCAGATAGCTCACACCCATTTTAGTGGCTTTAATAGCCAGAGGTAGAATGGTGATGAGTTTGGTGGTGAGTGAGCGCTTCGGCTTCGCGGCTACTGGTATGGCACGCGGTGCAGGCGCATTATCAGGATAGGTGGGTTGGTGCTCTGACTCGTAATCGTAGTCCGGCTCGTAGTAGTAAGCACGCGAATCATCACGCGTAAGGCTCCCGACGACTTTTGAGACGGCATAGAGGCCTACTCCGACTGCGGCAATGGGCAATACTATAGTTTTTAGTATAACCTGCGGACCTTTTTCTTTTATCTCAGATAGGTTGTTTTGCAGCAGCAAGCGGTCTTGCGAAGCGTTTATTTCTGCACGCCGCTTGGCTATTTCCAATTGATTGAGTGTGTCGATTCTCTGCGGATCACGCAGTAGTCTGGGGTCGCTTTCCATCTGCTTGTTGCTGGTCTTTGAAGAGTGAGTTGATGAGAGATTTCAGGATAGGCTGCACCAAGATTTTTTTACGCATCACGAACAGCACCACCGCAATGATGGCGTAGATGAGCCCCATGATAGCGTAGCCTAGGGCTATACTACCTAAGGCATCTCCGATGAGGATGGCGAGGGTGACGGTAAAACACATTAGGGCGAATGTGCCAAGAAAGGCTACCACTACACCAGCTAGCACATTTGCTGCGGTGAGTGAGCCTTTTTCTGCTGCGGTGAGCTTGAGCAGCTCGATGCGGGTATCGAGGTAATCCTCGGCATAAGCTAATGTCTCACCGGCAGTGGCTAATAGTTCTTGATGCTTCATTTCGGTGGGGCGCGAAGACAGAATACAAAAGGATGAGCAGCCCTGCGTGTGCGCAGTGGCGATAGGCAGGGCTGCTTGCGTGGTTTACTTCTCCTTTTTCGCAGGGTCCTGAACGAGGTGATCGATGTCTGACTTCTGCTGGTCGAGCTTGGCTTTGCCACGAGCGATACCTTCTTGGAAGGAGCCGCTTGTTTTATCCATTGTTTGGCGGGCGCTGGTGTTGAGGTCATCCACGCGTGTCTTCACCGTTTCGGTGAGATCATTAACGTAGGATTTTCCTTGGTTGACTGCCTTGCCTAGATTTTCGTTGACCCGCTCTGAGGTAGTACGAGCGTATTGGGTTGCTTCAGATCGCAATTCTTGTGTACGCTCAGCCAAACGGGTGCGCATACGCCGACCTTCTTCGGTGGAGAGGTAGTAGCCTGCTGCCGCGCCGGCAGCAATACCTACGAGGAAAGTGAAGAGTCCGCCGCCGCTGTTGTTATTGCTGTTGCGATTATTCATGATGGTTAACTTTAGTGGGTTGTGAGGTGTAGGCAGATTGAGATTTGTCTGCCATCTACCAGAAGTATGTCACCTTCGGCTAATCCGTTCAGGCCCGTTCAGAATCCTTTTGCCCGTTGAAGGATTTCGTGTTGAGTTGCATCTCCGACAGCTTCTCGCCGCCACGGATGCCAAAGTCGAGCGTGCGGATCGGGAATGGAATCATGATATCAGCCTCATCAAAGGCCTGCTTAATTGCAATGATGGCTTCACTCTTGGCGCTGAGGTAGTCTTTCTGGGCCGTGATGTTCTGCCAAAAGCGTAAGACACCATTAATAGAGGAGTCTCCGAATTCTTTGAAAAATACCTCCACTTGTTTGGAGTCATCGTACTTCACTCTCTCCGTGATGGCAGCCATCGCAACTCGCTTCACCTTCACGAGGTCGTCGCCGTAGCTCACGCCAAAATCGATGTCGACCCTGCGCACGCCATTGGTCGTATAGTTGATCAGCGGACTTTGCAGCACATCTTTATTGGGAATAGCTACTTCCTGTCCTTGCAGGGTTTTGATGAGTGTGGTGCGAAGGGTGATTCCCTGGATAATGCCGAAGTGACCGTTGGTCTCTACGAGGTCGCCTGTCCGATAGAGTTCTTTAACCGACATCATGATGCCGCTAAAGAGGTTGGCGAGCGGGTCTTGCAAGGCAAAGCCAATCGCGAGGCCCACGATACCGGCACCAGCCAAACCTGAGGCTACTACCCCACTCAGTCCGAGTACACTCAAGGCGATGAAAAGACCTATGCCGATCACGAGCACACGGGAGATGCTGCCCACCAGCTGGGCGACATTGTGTGAGCCACTCGCGCGCATCAGCAGGCGGTGCACCAGATTGTACACATACTTGGCGATGTACCAGCCGGCAGTGACGATCAGTAGGGCGATGACCAGGTTGGGCAGCAGCAGGATGATGTCCTTAAACCACACGACAAACTTCTCTTGAAGTTCCCGGAAGGCATTGTTGATCGTATCGAGCATCGGATGCGAAGTTTCGGTGCAAGTAACACAGTTGTTCCAAGCCAGGGTTCAAAGACAGCTAGGGAGCGTTACCTGGGTGGTGTTACACCTAAGCTTAGGTTCAATAGAAGTACAGTTAGGCAGTCTGCTCTTGCTCAAAACAGAATAATTTTGGCTCACGACCTGGCTTATGGCTTTAAATCCGTGCAGAAAAGTTCACAACAAATCCTTGTAGCTCAATAATTTACAGTAGCTTGCTTTGGCGAAGCAAGTGCAAGGTTGGTTTCTCTTTATAACACTCCTTTTGCATATTCGCAGCGAGCTGGTACTGGAATGCTTCAGGTGATTCTTCGGCCATGGTCTGTCCCAATACATCCATCACATGCAAACTCACAAAAATGACGAGTCTCGAGTTTAGCTCAGAATTTGAGAGGGTAGAGAAAGTGCTGTTACAGCTGGCGCAAAACTTAACGCGCAATCCTGTGCAAGCGGACAGCCTGCTTCATGATACTGCTTCGCAAGCTTTTGCCTGGCGGGAGCGATTTGCTAGGGGACAGAACTTCAAGGCCTGGACCTTTAGCATTATGAAGAGCATGTACGAGTCAGCTTACGCCAAAACCTCAGCCAACGTGCAGCTGTCGGGCCAACCCACAGAAAGCTTTGCTTCTGAGCCGCCAACTAATAGAAGTCATGAGCAGCAAAGAACAGCTACCTATACCCTTCGCGCGCTGCAGCAACTCGTCGCTGATATGGATCCGAGTTTACGTATTCCTTTTGCGATGTTCTATCAGGGCATGAGCTATTTAGACATTGCGAATTATTTAGGTATTCCTCCTGCCACTGTGCGCACGCGAATTTTCCTGGCTCGGCGGCATTTGCGGGCTGCGTTGGAGAGGGGGTAGGGAGGAGCCTGCGGCGCTGAATTGCCTGCGGCGCGTTGCCTCCGGCGCTGAAGAGCCTCCGGCGGTGGAGTAGCCTGCGGCGCAAGAGCCTCCGGCGGGAATAGCCTGCGGCGCTCTGCCTCCGGCGGTCGGGTGAGCCTGCGGCGCAAGGTAAGCGCTTATCTAGATGGTACTCTAAGACCTGCCATGCCGCCCTACCCTAGCATGTGTTTGCAGCTTTCGTAATGCACAGCTATGCACGCTAAAGCACGTGTAATCGGAAATAACTTTGTGCTATGTTGCCCTCAGTGGGCCGGTTAGGTCCAACCTGTGTTCAGCCACTTTGTTTGGCCTCGCAGTGGGCACACGGGCTGGCCTGACCACAATATTGTTGTCAGGTGGGGGCTGGGCAAAAAAAACCCTCGCCTGATCATAAACCAGACGAGGGCAATTGATGTCGGGGTGACTGGGTTCGAACCAGCGACCTCGCGGTCCCAAACCGCGCGCGCTACCAGCTGCGCCACACCCCGAGGTGCTCGAAAGCAAATATTCAACAAGCCTTGCCAAAAAGCAAAGGCGCTGCGGAGACGGCGGGATTCGAACCCGCGGTACCCGGAGGTACGGCAGTTTAGCAAACTACTGGTTTCAGCCACTCACCCACGTCTCCAGGCGATCCTTCAGAAACATTTTTCTAAAGCGACGCAAAAGTAGTCACCTCCTAATCACTGTGCAAACTAAATGTGCGCCACCGAGCAGGATTAGCCAAGGTTCATCTTCACGCGCTTCTCCACTTCATTGACGGACGCTAAAAATGCCTCATCCGTATCCATCAAATCACGCACCGTACGACAGGAATAAATAACGGTCGAGTGGTCGCGGTTGCCGAAGTGGGAACCAATCTTTTTGAGCGAGCAGTCCGTGTGCTCCTTGGCGAGGTACATGCTAATTTGACGAGCAACCACAATGTGGCGCTTACGCGTCTGTCCCCGCACCAGGTCGGCTGAAACATTAAAGTACTCACAGACCAATTCGAGTATACTCTCGACAGATATCTCCCGCGCACCCCGCTGAATAGTAGAGCCTACCACCTGCTTGGCAAGATCGAGATCGATGTTGCGATCAAGCAATTCAGCTCTGCCTACAAGGCTCACAATCGCACCTTCGAGTTCGCGTATGCTTTCATCAACGTTGTGGCAGACGTACTCAGCTACCTCGTTGGGCACAGAGACACCATCAGCTGCGGCACGGTTGGTAAGAATTGCCATGCGAGTTTCGATGTCCGGCTTCTGTAGGTCGGCGGTTAAGCCCCACTTAAAGCGGCTGATGAGGCGACGCTCCATACCATCGAGATCTTTGGGCGCCTTGTCACTGGTCAACACGATTTGCTTGCGGTTTTGGTGCAGCTGGTTGAACATGTGAAAGAAGATTTTCTGCGTCTTCTCCTTCCCGGCAAAAAACTGGATGTCATCCATAATGAGCACATCCATCGATTGGTAGAAAGCGGTGAGTTCGCCGATGGTGTTCTCGCGGATAGCGTGAATCATCTGGTTGGTAAATTCCTCTGCCTGGCAGTAGAGCACGCGCTTGTCGGGGAAGTTGGCGAGTATCTCGTTGCCGATTGCACCCGCGAGGTGGGTTTTGCCAAGGCCTACCTCCCCATAGATCACGAGGGGGTTGAAGGCAGTAGTGCCAGGACGTTTGGCTACACTCTGACCGGCGGTACGAGCCAGACGGTTGCAGTCGCCCTCCACGTAGGTATCGAACGTATGCTCCGGATTGAGGTGGGGGTTGAGTCGCTGCTTGCGGATCCCAGGGATCACGAAAGGGTTGACAATAGCGTTGTCTTGGGTTGTGCCGGCGTTATTCGCTCCGGCTGCTGTGAGTGCATCCACGACTTCAGGTTTTTTCACGACAATTTGATACTCCAACCGACCGCTAGGTCCGAGTTCGCGACGAATCGCGGTTCGTAGTACGGCCACATAGTGCTCCTCGAGCATCTCGTAGAAGAATCGGTTGGGAATCTGTACGGTAAGTGCCTGCTCGCGAAGCCCAACCGCTCGTATAGGTTGGAACCACGTACGAAACGTTTGCTCGCTGACATTTTCTCGAATTGTGTGCAGACACTGGTCCCACACATGTGTACAGTCTTTTCCCATGCTCTCGTTGGTCAAGAGTTTCCGATGAAGAGTTTTTGTTGACTGTATCAGTAAGCGCGGATCCTGCCAAATGGACCACTTTAGAGCCACCTCGCTAGCGCGGGTTGGCTTTTTGGCGCAGGGCTAAGGTGCGGAAATCAGCGGGCAATAGCCTACTCAAATGGCCAATTTCTCATATATTCTTTTCGCTAAATCGTAATCGAAGGCCAACTTCCACACCTTCAGGCGATTAGCAAACCACCACATTTACCTCCCTGAATCCAGGTACATTCAGCTGACGGTTTCGACGAAAATTTCCGTGCCCAACAAGTGCTGCTGAAGCCATACACAAGGCCGCTCCACCTGCTGCTGAGCGTTCCTTTCGCCTCCACCTAGTCAAACAGCAAGCTCGCTTCCTTCTTAATGGCAGCAAGCGCCACGGCCAAACTCTGGTTAGAACCATCTGTGGCTTGAGCCAAGAGTGCGCGCGCTAATTCGCGACTCGGCAGCTGAGGCTCCACAATATCACTCACCGACTCGATTGCTTGCAAGGTATTGTCCCGCGCCTGACGGATAATGTCCCACAGCTGCTGCGACATATACACCTGCTGAGAGATGTTGTGCTCGTACTCATGCTGAATGGCGAGGTACAGCGACAGCTTGAGTTCACCGGCTGTCTGGTCGTTTTCGCGTAAGCGCAAAAGCAAATTAGGCAAAGAAATACGCTCACAAAATAGACTCAGCCGCTCAAAAGCTTGCAGCCTTAATGGCAAAGTCTCGGTGCGATGTTCTGCTTGGTGCCGCGCGAGTTGCTGCCGCTCGAAAGCCGTCAGCTGGCGCCCGATGAGCCGCGAAGCTGTGAAGTAAACAATGAGCGCTGGAATCGTTATCTTGATGATCTCGAGCACCACGGCAAGCCACTCTGGCATAAGGATGAGTTAGTCGTTTGTTGGCGCAAAGTAGCAACCCCTACCTTCCGACAACGTTATTGATGTACTTCTGAGCGCCCTCCTGGCGAAAATCCAGCCTATGACTTCCACTGCTGTTGCACCTATTACACTCACGCCTACAGCCCTCACACAACTGCTGCGTATCCGCCAAGAGCAGAGCATTCCTGCGCAGTACGGTCTGCGCGTTGGCGTCAAAGGCGGCGGCTGTAGCGGCTTTACCTATATTCTAGGTTTCGACGAGCAAAAGGAAGATGATCAAACCTTTGCCATCGGCGAGCTTAAAGTGCTCATGAACAAAGCGCACGGACTCTACCTGCTGGGCATGGAGATCGATTGGGTAGAAGGCCTCAACAATCGCGGCTTCTCCTTCAACAATCCTAATGCTACAGACTCCTGTGGCTGTGGCACGAGCTTTAGTGCCTAAGTCTCGGCCCGTGGTTAGGGAAATGCTCCTTCATTGGAAATAGAAGGTGGATTTTTTAGTGGGCTTGTGATATCTCGTATCCCACTTCTCACTTCCCACTTCCCACTTCCCATTTCCCCTTCTTTTCCGGCCGACGTCGTCCCACCGCACAGCAAGAGCCGCGGCATACAAAGACCTTTCTATTATAGATAGCCCGGTTGAACGACGTCTAGTTTTACCTCCAGGGCCACGGAGCTGAGACTACTTGCCGTAGCCTTACCCTCCCCCACCGCCGGAGGCAATGCGCCGCAGGCTCCCCCACCGCCGGAGGCAAAGCGCCGCAGGCTCCCCCCCCCGCCGGAGGCAATGCGCCGCAGGCTCCCCCTACCTACATATTACTGATGATTTCATCTCCGAAGGCGCTGCACTTCAGTAGTGTGGCATTGTCCATGAGGCGCTCGAAATCGTAGGTAACGCGCTTGGCGCTGATGGCTCCGTTGACGCCTTTAATGATGAGGTCGGCAGCTTCATTCCAGCCCATGTAGCGGAACATCATTTCCCCCGACAGAATCACCGAACTCGGATTGACCTTGTCTTGGCCTGCATACTTTGGTGCCGTACCGTGAGTCGCCTCAAATATCGAAGCACCTGTATCGTAATTAATGTTTGCGCCAGGTGCGATGCCAATACCACCCACCTGAGCGGCGAGGGCATCAGAGATATAGTCGCCGTTGAGGTTGAGCGTTGCAATAACTGAGTACTCTGCTGGACGCAAAATGATTTGCTGCAGCATTGCGTCGGCAATCACATCTTTAATGATGATGCGCTTGCCGCTCTGCTCGATCACGTGCCACGGACCGCCATCGAGCGGCTTAGCACCAAACTCTTCTGCGGCTGTTTCGTAGCCCCAGTCGCGGAAGGAGCCTTCGGTAAATTTCATGATGTTGCCCTTGTGCACGAGCGTCACCGTATCCTTGTCGTTGGCAATGGCATACTTGATCGCCGCCCGCACCAATCGCGCCGTGCCTTCCTTAGAAACTGGTTTGATGCCGAGACCAGCAGTGTCAGGAAAGCGAATTTTTTTGTAGCGATCGCTAAAATTATCTTTTAGGAGTTTCTTAAACTTCTCAACATCATCTGTACCTGCTTGAAATTCTATTCCTGCATAAATATCCTCGGTGTTTTCTCGAAAGATGATCATGTCCACCAGCTCTGGCTCCTTCACCGGGCTAGGCACCCCTTCAAAATATTGAACAGGTCGTACGCAGGCGTAGAGATCTAGTTTTTGCCGTAAGGCGACATTGAGCGAGCGGATACCGCCACCCACAGGTGTAGTCAGTGGGCCTTTGATGCTTACCAGGTACTCCTCAATCGCATCCAGGGTAGCTTGGGGCAACCACTCCTGCGTCTGATCGTAAGCTTTTTGGCCTGCAAGGACTTCTTTCCACTCAATTTTGCGCTTGCCGCCATAGGCTTTTTCGACTGCTGCATCGAGCACTCGACTCGCGGCTGCCCATATGTCGGGGCCGATACCGTCGCCTTCGATGAATGGGATAATCGGTTGGTCTGGTACGTTTAGCTTTCCGCTCGAAATGGTGATCTTTTGGCCTTGGCTCATGGCGATAGTTGGTTTGGGCGGCAAATGTAAACGAATGGCCTTAGTCAGCCGCATGCTTGTAAAAGGCATGTCAGCGCTTTCGCAAAACAACACAAAATGTTTTCAGCCGCCGCTGCTTATCCTATATTAGCCCACCGCTAACCTCATGAACGAAGTTCTCGACCCCACACATGATGCTCAGGACGCGGCCGAGCTGACGGTAGAAAAAGCGCTGCGGCCTCAGTTGCTAGATGACTTTAGTGGGCAGCCTAAACTGGTAGAGAATCTCGCCATTTTTATCGCTGCCGCAAAACAGCGGGGCGAAGCACTCGACCACGTCTTGCTGCACGGCCCGCCTGGACTTGGGAAAACTACCCTCTCCCACATCATCAGCCACGAGCTCGGCGCCGGACTAAAAATGAGCTCTGGACCTGTACTCGAAAAACCTGGAGATTTAGCCGGCGTCCTCACGAATCTCGAGCCAGGGGATGTGCTCTTCATTGACGAAATTCATCGGCTCAATACCGTCGTAGAAGAATACTTGTACTCTGCTATGGAAGATTACCGCATCGATATAATGATCGATAGTGGGCCCAATGCCCGTAGCGTCCAGCTGCAGCTTAATCATTTCACTTTAGTAGGAGCTACTACGCGGATGGGCTTGCTCACTTCACCGATGCGGGCCCGCTTCGGTATTACCTGCCTGCTCGATTACTATGATGTTGACACGCTCACCAAAATTGTGGTACGTTCAGCAGATATTCTCGGTGTGCCCATCGACGAGGAGGGAGCTGTAGAAATCGCTCGTCGCTCACGTGGTACTCCACGTGTAGCGAATGCCTTGTTGCGACGGATACGAGACTTTGCACAGATTAAGGGCAATGGCAGTATAGATAAAAGCATAGCAGAATATGGACTCGCCGCGCTTAATGTAGATGAGGGAGGATTAGACGAAATGGATAATCGCATACTATCCGCAATCATTCATAAATTCAAAGGTGGTCCCGTCGGTATATCCACCATTGCCACTGCTGTTGGCGAAGAGGCTGGTACCATCGAGGAAGTCCACGAACCATTTTTAATAATGGAAGGCTACATCCAGCGTACGGCCCGCGGACGTGAGGTAACGGCCAAAGCCTACACGCACATTGGAGCCACTCCCGCAGCAGAACCAGGCTCTCTATTCGAGTAATTACTCGTGACACTTTTCTGGCTCGAAATGAGCGTGTGAAATCGTCCAGCTAAGGTTTAGTTCTCTTTGGGGCCACCTGTAACGTCTTCGGGTTATGCGGACACATTGTTAGCTAATATATTTGCATCAGTTGTATTACACAACTACTGTACTGGGATTCCCAGTACGTGTAGAGTCCCGACCCTGTCGGGATGATACGGGGTGTTACAGTGGCTGCCCGTCACCCGGCGGGTAGCCGCTTTTTATCTTCCCCTTAAGCCTGTGCTGGCGGCGTGTTAAAGGTCATCTTTGGGAAGCCAGTTTTCATAGCTTCCGGCTCGGTAATCGTTCCGAATTGCGTTTCATACTTCTGCACATTATCTGCGAGTGCTCGTAGGAGCCGTTTAGCGTGCTGAGGACCTAATAAGATTCGGCTTTTCACCTTCGCTTTAGGTACATTAGGTACCACTTGAATAAAGTCTACGACAAATTCAGTGGGACTGTGCGTTATCACCGCCAAATTGCTGTAGAGGCCTTCGGCGAGTTGTTCGGGCAGCTCAATGCTTAGCTGGTTGTTCTGAAGGTCTTGCTTTTTATCTGAGTCGGACATGGGGTGGGGAATGAGAGGTGGGAGGTGGGAGGTGAGAAATGGGAGGTGAGAAGCTAGACCGCTACGCTGCTGGAGGCTGGACTGCTGTTCTGGCGTGGGAGGTGAGATGCCTATTTTTTAGCAGCGGGCTTCTTCTTTTTAACTGCGGGTTTTTTCTTGGCGGTTGCCTTGCGTTTAGCGGGAGCTTTCTTTTTGAATGCATTCGGAATCTGTTCCTCGATCATCGCCTTGACTTGTTCGAGGGTGAGTTCTTTGGCAGCTTCGGGAGTCCACTTTTCGCCATTAGGCTGCACGCCCATCTTGACGAACTTCTTCTTAAACTTAATCGTCGGGCCCCAGCGACCATTCTCAACAGAAATGCCTTCTGCTTCTATCCAATTGTGAATATAGCGATTGGCCTCCTTTTGAGCTTTGGCTTCTATTAGCTCAAACATCTCATCCTGGGTGAGGGTGTTGATGTCCATGCGTGCAGGCACATTGACGAAGAGGCCATTCCACTTCAAGAAAGGACCAAAGCGGCCTTTGCCCTTTTGAATGCCATGACCTTTGTACGTCCCGACAGGAGCATCCGCTTTTTTCTTCTCCTCGATGAGTTCGATGGCACGCTGTTCAGTTACCTCTAGCGGGTCTTCACCCTTCGGCAAGTTCACAAACGTGTCGCCCCACTTGACATAAGGTCCGTACCTGCCGATGTTCACCACCACAGGCTTGTCTTCGTAGTCGCCGAGGTCGAGCGGCAGCTTGAACAGCTCGAGTGCCTCCTCAAAGGTGAGGTCTTCCATGCTCTGGCCACTGCGGAGGTTGCCGTAGCGAGGCTTCTCACCTGCGTCGAGCTCTTCCGGCTTGCCAATTTGTGCAACTGGCCCGTAGCGCCCCATGCGAACCAGCAAGGTTCGGCCACTTTCTGGATCAGTACCCAGCACGCGCTCACCTGAAGCACGTTCGGCTGTCTCAATGGTATCCGTGACGCGCGACTTAAACGGACCGTAAAAGTCTGCGAGCACCGTCTCTAGCCCTACCCTACCCTGCGCGATATCATCGAATTGCGTCTCGATATCTGCGGTAAAGCCGTAGTTCATGATCTGGTCGAAGTGCTCATCGAGAAAATCAACGACTAGCATTCCTAAATCTGTTGGCACGAGTTGGTTACTGATGCCCCCGACATTTCTGGAGAATGGGTCGGTCTTGATATCACCGTTGGGGAGCAGAATAAACTTACTAAAGTCTCGCGGCGTCCCCTCCTGCTTATCTTTTATCACATAACCCCGGGCTGGGTCCATGATGCGTGAAATAGTTGGTGCGTAAGTTGAAGGTCGACCGATGCCGCGACTTTCGAGTTCCTTGACGAGCGAGGCCTCTGTGAATCGCCCTTTGCTGGGTCGCGTCAAGTTTTCTTCGGCTGTGAGTTCTTTGAGTTTAAGCTGTTGGCCCACCTTCATTGGCGGCAACAAGCCTTTGGTAGTTTCATCTTCCTGCTCATCGTCGTCGTTGCTCTCTTGGTACACGCGCAGAAAGCCGTCAAACACGATGACTTCACCCGTAGCGGTGAGTTCTTCTGCGGGCTTGGTGGAGATGCCGATGGTGGCGGTGGTACGTTCAGTAATGGCCTCAGCCATTTGACTCGCGATTGCCCGCTTCCAGATGAGTTCGTACAGTCGCTTTTGATCGCGATCGGCGCCTTTGGCCTCCATTTGGGCAAAGTCGGTAGGGCGGATGGCCTCGTGCGCTTCCTGGGCGTCTTTAGCTTTTGATTTGTAGGTGCGACGCTCGTAGTAGTTGTCTCCGTAGGCCGACTTGATTTGCTGCTCGGCCGCCTTGAGTGCATCCCCGCTCAAGTTGACGGAGTCGGTACGCATATAGGTGATGAGTCCAGCTTCGTAGAGCCGCTGCGCATTCTGCATGGTACGCTTAGGCGTCATGCTGAGTTTGCGGCTGGCTTCTTGTTGGAGTGTGGAGGTCGTAAAGGGAGCAGCAGGCTTTTTCTTGCCTGGCTTTTTGACGATGTCTTTGATGGAGTAGATGGCTCCGCGGCATTCCTCCAGGAACTTTTGAGCTTCGCCTTCAGTGGCTAAGTTGTCTTTGCGGTTGGCGCGCATCACCGTGCTGCCGCCGCGCTCGGTAGCCATCTTAAAGTCGGCAAACAGGCGGAAGTACGCTTCGGGCGTGAATTCCCGAATCATCCGCTCACGCTCTACCACCAATTTGACTGCTACGGATTGGACTCTACCTGCACTTAGCCCGCCTTTTACCTTCTTCCAGAGCACCCCTGAGAGGTCATAACCCACCAGCCTGTCGAGGATGCGGCGCGCCTGCTGCGCATTCACCAAATCAATATCGACTGTGCGGGGCTGCGTCACCGCCCGCTGGATAGCGCTTTTGGTAATTTCCCGAAACACGATGCGCTTGGTGTTGGCGGGGTCGAGGCCAAGAACTTGACACAAGTGCCAGGATATGGCCTCCCCTTCGCGGTCCTCATCCGTCGCTAGCCACACCTCATCAGCGCCTTTCATGGCAGTTTTGAGTTCGGCTACAGTGCGCTTAGAATCGGGACTGACTTCGTAGCTGGCCTTGAAGCCATTGGCTACATCGATAGAGTCTTCGCGCTTAGGCAGATCACGGATATGCCCTCTGCTTGAGCGGACGATAAAGTCGCTACCGAGGTACTTTTCAATAGTCTTCGCCTTGGCGGGCGACTCGACGATAAGTAGATTTTTGGCCATGGGTGGGGGATAAGGGTC
Organism: Saprospiraceae bacterium; assembly: GCA_965213735.1. Classification (GTDB taxonomy): domain Bacteria; phylum Bacteroidota; class Bacteroidia; order Chitinophagales; family Saprospiraceae; genus CALDTK01. The sequence goes on along the minus strand of CBDCAB010000006.1, from coordinate 311,365 downwards.
GCGGATGCGTTTGACGGCTAACGCAGGTACATCCGCGGTGTTTCGGGAGCGCGAATGTAACAGCCCCAATCGCTTAGCCGCGCTCGTCGTCGCCTTTTGCGGGTCGGGTATACGACTCAATCACCGTTGCCTTAGCTCTGCGAATGCTGTCCTGGCGGGCTTTTTGCGTCTTGTAGCGGGTGGCTAATTCGGCAACGTTAATGTCTTGCCCGTTGAGGTAGCGGTGGTAAGCCCGCATCACGAATTCTTTCTGTCCATCGGGCTGGTCGACGCCTAGCTTCTGGAGGTACAGCGAAAATCTGGACCCGTCGTAGAGTCCCCAATTGATGGCTATCCAGCGTCCGAAGCTGAAGAACAGCTGCTGTACCACGAAATCTTCGGGTTGAGCTGCATAGGATTCGCGGCTTTCCAAACTGACCACGCCGTCGAGGGCTTGCATGGCATCGTTGAGGTCGCCCGGGATGTAGCGCCCGCCGATTTGTTCCTGGCGTACACGGCGCTCGAAGTCTTTACGGGCTGCCTCTTCAGGGCTGTCAGCTTGCGCCAAAACCACAGACGACATGAACGTCAGAACCACGATACTTAACCCGCTGCAAATGCTTCTCACTCAGTGTCTGTTTAGAAATTTCTGTTAAGCGTAGCTCATCAGGAGCAGACGTTTGCCCACCGCAATAAACGCGCTAGCACTCCGTCAGGATACAGCCTAAACTTGAACGACGGGTTAACGTACACCTACTTTTCTGCTTCTAATTGCACCTATGCTTGAGTTTAATCTGCGATGGGGACTCGCTACTGTGGCGTTTTGTTTGGTTTTGGCGCAAGCCTGCACAACGAGCGACGAAGAAGCCTCAGCTGCCAACCCCGCCTCCGCACCCGAAAATTCCCGCTTCGAGCGCATAGCTCCCGAAACCTCGGGACTGATCTTTAGCAACATGATCACCGAGGATTGGCAGAACAATATCCTCACCAACAGCTACCTCTACAACGGCGGAGGTGTAGCCATTTTCGATGCCAACGGCGACGGGCGCGAGGACGTCTACCTCACTGCCACCATGCAGCCAAACCGGCTCTTTCTCAACCAAGGCGACTTCACCTTCCTCGACGTAACCAGTCAAGCCGGCGTGGCCGCAGCCGAAGGTGTAAAAACTGGGGTCAGCATAGCCGATGTCAATGCCGACGGAGCCCCCGATATCTACGTGACGCGCACCGGCCTCCAAGCTACAGAGGCGCGACGCAACCTGCTCTACATCAACGACGGCAAAGGCAACTTTACCGAACAAGCCAAGCAGTACGGGCTGGCCGATCCAAGTGCGAGCAATCACGCCAACTTTTTCGACTTTGACAATGACGGCGACCTCGACGTATACGTGCTCAATCACCCCGTAGAGTTTGGCAGAGTCAACAGCGTGCAAGCCGTGCCCACCGAAACTGGCTATGCCCGTAGCACTTCGCCGAAAACACCGTACGACAGCGACAGGCTGTACGAGAATCGCAATGGCACATTCGTCGACGTCACCGAAGCCAAAGGGCTGCTGAACAATGCCTGGGGACTGAGCGTCACCGCCGCTGATATCAACGGCGATGGATACACTGATCTCTACATTGCCAATGACTATATCGAGCCAGATCAAGTGCTGCTCGGATCGGCTACTGGCACCTTTACCGACGCCACCGACACCTGGCTGGCCCATATGAGCAACCATACGATGGGCGTCGATATAGCTGACCTCAACGGCGATGCACTACCCGATGTGGTGAGCCTCGATATGCTGGCGCCCGAGCTCGCACGTACGAAGAGCCTAATGACGACGATGATTCAGGAGCGCACAAACTCTCTCAAGCGCTACGGCTACAAAGACCAGCAGATGCGTAATGCAGTGCAGATCAATGTTGGCAACCGCTTTAGCGACCGTGCAGAGTTGCTCGGCCTCGGGGCCACCGACTGGAGCTGGGCACCGCTCATTGCTGACTTCAACCTCGATGGCCGACAAGACCTGTTTGTGACCAATGGCTACCGCCGCGACGTGAGCAACCTCGACTACCTCACCCAAACGGTCGATAGTGTAAAGCGCACGGGAGGCTTGTCTTCTGAGCGATTTGCCACATTCGATGAATACGCAAAACTGATTCCGACCTCCAAACTCCCTAATTATGCTTTTGCACAGCAGCCGGATGGCAGTTTTGCAGACGTGTCGCAAGCCTGGGGATTGGCCACACCTTCCTACAGCACGGGCGCGGCTTATGGTGACTTGGATGGAGACGGCGACCTTGATCTAGTGGTCAATGATGTGGATGGGCCAGCTGCCTTGTATCGCAATATGACGCGCGAGCGGGGGGAAGGCAACTTTGTGCAGCTCGAGTTGGTGGGTCCTGCTACAAATCCAGAAGCGATCGGCGCTCGCGTGGTGGTGGTGCAAGGCAATCATAGCGAAGTGCGAGAGCTGCGGCGGACGCGCGGTTTTTTTGGTGCCGTGAGCTCAAAACTGGTCTTTGGACTTCCCGCGGCGACAGCCATAGACAGCCTCATTGTTGATTTTCCGAACGGGCGGCGTGCAGTTCAAACAGGTATCGCGGCGAATACCACGTTACGTATCGATGCTACAGCGGCAAATGATGAGGCGAGGCGACGGGTGGCGACTCTACCTGCCCCGGCAAGTTCGGTAGCGGCGACACTAGGACTTGACTATCAGCATGTAGAAGACGAGTTTGAAGACTTCTCGCGTGAGCCTCTGTTGCCGATGCGATTGAGTCGACAAGGTCCGGCGCTAGCCACTGGCGATGTGAATGGCGATGGACTGGCGGACATGGTGCTAGGTGGCGCTGCTGGTCAGGCCAATCAACTTTACGTACAGGATCAACGTGGACGTTTTAGTGCTAGCACAAGCCCTGCATTTAGCGCCCACGCAGCTAGCGAGGTGGTCGATGCCGCACTGTTTGACATAGATGGCGACGGTGATTTAGACTTGTATACAGTGTCGGGTGGCTATGCTGCGGGGGGTGGTTCTAGTGTGTACAATGACTGGATATACATTAACGAGGGTGGGGTTTTGGCGAAAGCTGTACCAGGCCGCAGCACCGGACAACCGGGCAGTGTAGTGGTGCCCGTGGATGCAGATGGCGATGGCGACCTCGACGTGTTTGTGGGCAGCCGCTCTGAGCCCGGACGCTACCCTACCCGCGCGGCATCGGTGCTGTTGATCAATGAAAATGGCGCGTTTTCAGACGCCACAAACCGGCTGCTCCCGGGCGCCAGCAGCCTCGGCATGGTGACAGATGCAACACTAGCCGACCTCGATGGCGACCAGATAGACGAGCTCGTGGTAGTAGGCGCGTGGATGCCCGTACGTGTGTTTGCGCCGCGAGAGGGAGGTTTAGAAGATGTGAGTGCGCGCTACGATATTGGCAAATCCGGCTGGTACTTCTCGGTATTTGCAGATGATATTGATGGAGATGGCAAGGACGACCTCCTCCTGGGGAATATCGGCCTCAACACCCGCTTTACGACGCCGCTGCATCTGTATGCGGCCGATTTTGATCGCAACGGGCAGATTGATCCCATTCTTGCTGCGCAGGATGGGTCGGGAATTTACCCGCTCGAAAAGCGTGATCCTTTGATTAAGCAGCTGCCGATGTTGAAGAAGAAGTTTGGGCGCTACAGCACCTATGCTACTGCTACGATGGAAGAAGTGTTTGGTGCTGAGGCGCTCGGGCAAGCGCAGCACTTGACGATCGACGAGCTGGCTTCGGGCTTGTGGTTGAGTAGCACGGGCAATGTCAAACCGCTTGACGCTGAGGCTCAGTTGGCGCCAATATATGCTGCGGTGGCCACTGATGAGCAGCTGCTGGTGGCTGGTAATGATTTTGACGCGGCCGCCGAAACGGGCAGTTTAGATGCTTCTAGTGGTGCAGCTGTCGATGCACGGGGTGGAGCCAAACGCGCGCCTTTTGCCCTCGATGGCGCTGTGCGTGATATGGCGGTGGTAGACTTAGCTACGGGCAAACGTCTGCTGGTGGTGGCGCTAAATAACGCTCCCTTGGAAGCCTATCTGCTCGACTAAATTTAGTAGCGTAGCACACTGGCGCCCCAGGTAAATCCACTGCCGAAGGCTGCTAATACCACTACGTCTCCGCGGTTGACTTTACCTTCTGCTACGGCTTCGCTGAGGGCAATGGGTACGCTAGCGGCGGTGGTATTGCCATAGCGCTGGATGTTGTTGTACACCTGGTCGTCGTCTAGCTTGAGGCTGCGCTGTACGAATTGGGCGATTCTGAGGTTGGCCTGGTGCGGGATGAGCATATCTATATCGGAGATTGCTAGTTCAGCTTTCGCCAAAACCTCACCTATCACTTCGGGAAATTTTTGTACTGCCAGTTTGAAGACGAACTGTCCTTCCATGACGGGATAGAATTCGCCATTGTCGAGCATGGTTTGGGTGGCGAAGATGCCGCCGTAGTCTTCTTGTGGGGCGAATCCCCAATCGCGCTCGTCACCTTGCTCGCGCAGGTGTTTGCCCCCGTGGCTGCCGGGGCTGAGCATGGCGAGTTTTTCGGCATAGGTACCGTCGGAGTGGAGGGCATCGGCGAGGATGCCTGGCTTATCACTCGGCTGCACGATAGCGGCGCCGGCTCCGTCACCAAAAATTACGGTGACGCCTCTGCCGGCGGTGGAGAAGTCGAGCCCCATGGAGTGCATTTCAGCCCCGATTACGAGAATGTTGTTGTAGACACCTGAGCGGATGAATTTGTCGGCCACGCTGAGGGCGTAGATAAATCCAGTGCATTGGTTGCGCACATCGAGTGCTCCACAGGCGCTGTCGGTGATGCCGAGTTCGCGTTGCACGAGTACGCCGCAGCCTGGAAAGTAATAATCAGGTGAGAGGGTAGCGAAAATGATGAAGTCGATGTCGGTGACCTCGATACCTGCGTTGCTGCAGGCTCTACGGGCGGCTTCGGCTCCCATGGTGGAGGTGGTGTCACGGCTTTTTGTGCCGTAGCGCCGCTGCTCGATCCCCGTTCGTTCGCGAATCCACTCGTCGGTGGTGTCCATGACTTTGGTGAGGTCGTGGTTGGAGACGATAGTTTCGGGGACGTAGTGTCCCATACCTGCGATATGTGCGTATTTCATGGTGGGAGGATTAGCGAAGCGGGAATTTAGGGGAGCGGGGGCATTTGGGGAGCCTTTGGCGGGGGGAGGCCTGCGGCGGGGGGGCCTCCGGCGGGGAAGCCTCCGGCGGTTTGAACCTACGGCGTTTTTTGGCCTACGGCGTTTTTGCTGTTCTGGGGGCTGTGCTGGGGGTGAGGGTATCGCAAAGGGCGCAAAGGGGGACGCAAGGTTCGCAAAGGGTGTTAGGGCTTGGCACGTTCGACCGCTTCCGAGCGGTGTGCCTTAAAAGCGTCATTCACGTGTGTATATCCACATCATCTGGTCGGCTAGCAGCGGGCTGAGGCGGGCGGGGCGACTACACTGGCGTGAGCATCATCCGCACCAGCTAGCTATCCTATCTTCGTTGCCGTGAAGTATGCCATCGGCCTTCAAGACTTTCGCAAAATTCGGGAAGAAGGCTTTCAGTATGTCGACAAGACCGAGCATATCTGCCGGCTTATCGAGAATGGGGGATATCTGTTTCTGTCTCGGCCAAGGAGGTTCGGCAAATCGGTGACGGTGTCGACTATCAACGAGCTGTACTCAGGCAGCGAGGAGCTATTCGATGGGCTTTGGGCGGGGGAGCATTGGGATTTTGCTGAAAAGCAGAGGCCGGTGATCTGGCTCAAATTCTCGAGCATGGACTACGAGAACCTAGGCGTTACAGCTGCCTTACTGCATGAATTGCACAGCATTATTGACAGACGAGGCATTGAGATGCCGCAGGGGCTCACTCTCAAGCTGATGTTCCGGGAATTTATCTTCCACCTCGCTCAAAGTTCGCCTTCCGGTAAAGTCGTTCTTCTCATAGACGAATACGACAAGCCTATTATTGATTACATCCACGACATTCCGCAGGCCGAGACAAATCGTGATGCCTTGCGAAACTTTTATGCTGTACTCAAAGATGCTGACCCATATTTAGAGTTGGTGTTTATTACCGGAGTATCTGCGTTTTCTAAAGTGTCGCTGTTCTCTGAATTGAACAACCTCCGCAACCTCACGCTCCACCCAGCGGCATATACGGTGGTTGGAATAACACAGGAAGAGCTAGAGGCAAACTTTGGAGAACAATTAAGCGACACCGGCTTCACACGTGAGGCTATTCGGGAGTGGTACAATGGCTACGCTTAGGGGAGGCACGAGCGGGTTTACAATCCTTGGTCGCTCCTTCAATTTCTCGAGACAGGCGAGCTCGACAACTACTGGGCAGAATCCGGAACGCCCACCTTCGTCACCAAGCTCCTCACGCACAAGTCAGACTATGATGTTGCCCCGACCACTGTCCGCAAGCTTGACCTCACTAGCTTCAATCTTGCACAGCTAAATCCTGTAGCGATACTGTTTCAGGCAGGCTACCTCACCGTAAAAGAAGTTATGCCTACCACGGGCCAGTTACTGCTCGACTATCCCAATGAAGAAGTGCGCCAGACATTTCTCTATGCCCTCCTGGACGAGTATGGTTTTGGCGATTACGAGCCCGCCAGCACACGCATTGATCGCTTGTACAAAGCTTTCTGCGCCCGCGACCTCGACACCATCATCGAGATCATTAACGTGAGCTTAGCCTCCGTACCGCACCAACTGTGGCAGCGGCAAAGCGAGGCGATGGTGCATGCGATCATCCACACCACCTTCACGGTGCTTGGTCTTTACACCCGCTCTGAAGTGTCTACGGCTCGCGGTCGGGCTGATATCGTGGTGGAGGTGCCCGACTACGTGTACATCCTGGAGCTCAAGCTCGGTGGCACGGCCGCTGAGGCTTTGGCGCAAATTCGATCGCGCGGCAACAGCCAAGCCTACACAGATGACGAGCGAGAGGTGGTTGAGCTAGAAATCTCTTTTGATGTTGAGATGAGAGAGGTGATAGATTGGGTGGAGGGGAAGCCTGCGGCGCAAGAGCCTCCGGCGGTAAGAAGCCCGCGGCGCTAAGGAAGCCTGCGGCGCTGCAGGTGGGACGCAATTAGCCTACGGCGTGAAGAGCCTGCGGCGCAAGAGCCTCCGGCGGTAACAAGCCCGCGGCGCTAAGGAAGCCTGCGGCGCTGCAGGTGGGACGCAATTAGCCTACGGCGTGAAGAGCCTGCGGCGCTGCAGGTGGGACGCCTGTGCCTGCGGCGCTGCAGGTGGGATCGGATTGGCCTGCTGCCGGATAAAGCGCGTTATCTAAAGCGTATAGATGAGAGGATAATTTCTTCGGATTATGTAGATATAATTGCTTTGCTGCGGGCGCTATTATGGACAGCGAAATTGATAACTGAAGTTTAGCGCTTGCTTAAATCCGGATCGTCTATTAATTTGCTAAACGTGGGAGATTCACTTAATTACATGTAGGTCCTCAAGCATTCGCTAGAGGCCCACACGAGGAACTTTTAGAGCGCCTTTTCTCAGAAGAGCCAATGGCTGATTCGGGGGCAAGAGCTGCTACAGGCTAAGGAGGAAGCCATATAAATCTTCATCCTTGCCGAGTTCTAGCTTTTTCTTGAGCCGGTAGCGGGACATTTCTACAGTTGTGTACTTAACGTGCAGCATCCCCGCCACCTCCTTAGCCGAAAGCCCTAGCCGTACGAATGCTGCATGACGCACATCGCCCGGAGTGAGGCTATCGGAGCGTCCGCGCAACTCTTCAAAGAACGTCGGCTGCACACTACGGAAATGCTCCATGGTATCGCGCCAGTTGCTGTGAAATTGCTGGTGCTGATTGATCGTACTCCGCAAGCGGCGCAGCGTCTCCTGAGTGGGATCGGGTTGCAATTGATTGAGGTAGCTCATCAAGTCGCGATAAAAGGCCTCATCGCTGGCCAGTTCCATGCGCGCAGCAACTAGCTCACGACGCACTTCGGCTAGCTCGCGCTCAACGGCTACCACGTTGGGTATATCAGGGTCTACACCGGGAATTTCCGCTTCAGCAATGTCAGCACTCATGTTTTGCGTAGGTGGCGAGGTGAGTTCTGCTTCCACTGCCTCGTGCTGCTCTCCGTCTTCAGCCTGCGCTTGGGTAACTCCTGCCAAAGCTGCGTCTGTCGAAGCTGCCAACTCTGTGGATTGTTGACGCGAAATGCGCGTTCGGTGCCGCCAGATAAATAAGAAAACTATGAATATAACTCCAATCCCACTAGCGAGCAGGAGCTTGTAATTCCAGCGCATTGGCTCTAGAGAAGAGTCGCCGCCATTGACAATGGCCAGGAAGCTCCGCATCTGTTCGGCGCCCAGCAGCGAATCCTTTAGCTGCGCCTCACGCCGTGCATAGTTCACGGCCGAAACTGCGCGATCTGCCTCAGCCTCGAGTTTGGCGATGAGTGCAAACAGTTCTCTTTTGACGTCGAGCAATTGTAAGCTATCTGCAACGACGAGGCTTGCGCTAGCGTGGTGGCGCGCTGAGTCAAAATGCTCGCGAGCCATGAAGTACCTCGCCATGTTTAGCTGCGTGTAAGCCTGACCACGCACATCTGAGGCATTTCGCCTGTAGCCAAGCGCCTCCCGCAGGTAAAATGCTGCACTGTCTGTGTGTGCAATAAGACTGCTTGTGGAAGCTGCCTCAAGATCGTCGACAAAGACAGCTCCGATGGCATTGTAGATGGCGCCGCGGCTACGATCTGCTTCGGCCAGCTTGAGTGCGCGGTGGTAGAAATGTCGTGCAGAGTCACCACGTTTTTGCAGCGCGTAGATGTTGCCCACATTGAAACTCATGGTCAGTTGCTCCGCTACGCCAAGTCGCTGAAACTCAGCCATTGCACGCTTAGCTGAACGGAGGGCCTCCGCATATCCTTTCGTTGCCCCGTGTACCAATGCCAGGTTATGGTCGGTTTGCGCAAGCCCGTAAGCATCATTCAACTGGGTATAGATGCGGCGCGCCTCGAATAGTGCCGACAATGCCGAGGGATAATCGCCTTGGTAAAGATGGATGAGGCCGCGTTGTCCGTGCACGGTTGCCAGCAGACTTAGGTGCGGTTTTGGCGAAAGCTGTAAAAGACTGTCGCTGAGTGCGAAGTGCCGGTCGAATTGTCCTCGCTCGAGCAGACCGGTAAGTCGTTCGATGGTGATGTACGGCCCGAGCTGCGGGTGGGTAACATCCACAGGAGCTTCGGCCAACAAGGAGTCGAACCTCTGCCACTGGCCGTGCTTGCGAGCGAGACTCAAGCGACCAATCCGGCAGCCGAGCACATGCGCTGTTTTGCACCAATGCTCAACTTGCACATCGGGCTCAGACGCTGCACGAGCCAATTGGAGATGGACGTGTGCGTAATCCGATTCCTGCGCCGTCAATCCAAAGATGATGAGGTGGCTCAAGACGGACAGCAACAGGCGGAGTGACCTTGGCACTGAAGTACATATCAACGCGCGACAAGGTAATGGCTACAGTCGCCACTGTGGAATTCCTGGGCTTCGCCTTTCGGCAAAACCGGTGCTTCCGCGAAAAGATGAAATGGCATTATAATTTGATACTCAATCGATTAGGTGAAATGTAGAGCTTTTGTAGGGTAGGTCGTGGCCGAGGAGGATGCTACACTTGCACCAGCAATGGGTTGTGCATTTAAACCCCAACCACTAATCCTCAACGATGAAATACAAACGAAACAACATCCTACATCTTCCTCTTCAAGTAGCGCTAATCCTAAGTTTGCTGCTGTGGATAGGCTGCAACGCTAATGGAGAAGCTGGCAGTGAGACGCAAGTTGGCGATGATGCGCTGGATGAGACTGGCTTGCCCGACCAGCAAACTGACATCAGCAATGCGTCTTTTCGCAAGGCTGTCGGGGACAATGATCCACGGAGCTGCTTTCAGGATGTGAATTTGGATGTAGCCGACCCCAACGCTACTCCACGTGATGAGGGTGCACCGAAGCTCCGTCAGCTCATCATTGCCGTGGATGCTAGTGGTTCGATGGGTGCCAAACTGGGCAACTCCACCAAGATGGCTTCTGCGCGGGAGGCGACGCTGGAATTACTAGATCGCCTACCGAAAGATGTGCGTGTAGGGCTAGTCGCGTTTGGGCATCGCGGTGATAATTCTGCCTCTGGAAAAGAGACTTCTTGTGCTGGAGTAGAAACTGCTTACTCGCTGGCCACGCCGAATCGGGGCGACATACGAGCGGCACTCGAGAAGATTTCGCCGACGGGTTGGACTCCTCTTGCCGCCGCCATTGAGGAGGCTGCAGGCAATCTCTCAGCTGCGCAAAACGAGGGGGAGCAGGTGCTCTGGGTAGTGAGTGATGGCAAGGAAACCTGTGGGGGCGACCCTGTGGCCGTGGCGCGACGCGTCAATCAAGGCAATCTGAAGCTCGTGGTCAATATCGTCGGGTTTGACCTCACTGGAGATGATCGTGCGCAGCTTCAAGCGGTTGCTGAAGCGGGCGGGGGCAAATTTCTGGATTATGATCCTAATGGTGGCGAACGGCTGGCCGAGAGTATGTGGCGCCTGCAAAATCGAATTGATGCGATGCAAGAACGCCTCAACACTACGCTCAGCAACAACGCCAACGCGATTTCTGGCATTGGAGAGGCCCAAAACTGCGTCAACATGATGATCACCAACGAGCGCAGTCAGCTGAATAAGCTCCTCGCTGGGCGCGCCACCGCCTCGGAAGCTGAGGTTGAGGAAATCGAAGAAGCTAAAGAATTACTCGATCTTCGTCACGAGCGCATCCGTGCTTTTCGCGAAAGCTATGTGGCGCGCGTTCGTGGCGCACGTGATGACGCAAATGAAGCCTCACGTGCGAATAAAGAAGAATTTGAGAAAACATTAACCCCAGATGGGCAGTAACGCTGATGGCCTTAATAACGCCATACACCACACCTTTCCAAAACTAAAACTCAGAGCTCATGTTCTACGGTAGCTATTACAGTGTGTTCTACTTGCTCGGTAGTGTTGCAGTGGCATACTTCCTTTACACTGATGCTAAGAAGCGCGGAGGAAACGAAGTAATGTGGGGAATACTCGGGTTCTTCTTTTCTGTGGTAACGCTGATCGTTTATCTCGTGCTGCGGGAATCAAATTCATCGAAGCTGTGAGGCTGTTGTAGTACGTTGTCGGGGCGCTCTGAGTCACTTTCCTGCGGGGTGAGCAGGTCTACCTTGGAAATGCGTGCGCAATTCGCGGCAGGAGTATGTTAAGACGGCAGGCGAATAGTGTGGTCTTTTGCCTTCAGTACAGAATCATGCTCGTACATACTGTTGTGGGGGGTGGAGCGAGTTTGGGGCTAGGTAACAAGGGGCGGAGGGCGTCGTAGGAGGCGGGGCAACGACCATAGTCTACTGAATGCCGTCGGTTGCTGCTTTGCGCTAGCGGTTTGAAGTACAGACTAAAGGTATACTCGTTCGCGTATATCTCGTTGATACATGCACCTCCTTATACAAGAATGTGTAAACATTGATTAGAAAGAGCGAGATTATACGAATTAGAGTATATTTAGCTGCGTGCACTACAACCGCTCAAGCCCGGTCGCGACGTTTGTACGCGAGCGTCGTCGAGCCGCTGGACTTACGCAACTCGCATTTAAGCGCATACGCTGGGGCGCTGAAGGATGATAAAGATGATTTCCGCCGCTTTTATGACTGGTTTAAGGAAAGGGAAGACGAGGAGTTAGAGATGATGCAGCGAGTAAGCAACTTCCATGCAGACCGTGAACTAGAGTCAGTTCGGCAAGCAGTTATTTGTGTTGTGGGTAAAGGTTATGGCAGACTGAGGGTGCAGCGGAAAATGAACGAATTTATTATCGACAAGGAGGGAGGCGAATTATCTAATTCGCAACTTTCAGATGGTGAGCGGACCATTATTCTTCTAGCCGGAGACATCGCCAGGCGCCTCGCATTAGCTACACTCGGCTCCGACTTTCATGGTGATCCTTTTATGGGCTACGGCACCATTCTGTCTGCTGGCAGCAATTCTACCCTATTTATAACTTACAAGAGCAATTGCGCGAATTCTTAATTCTCGGAACTTCGAGTCAATGAGCACTAGCCCCGATACCGCTTATAATTTTCCGCCTGAGCAAAAATCTCTTGGTACACCTCGTCGCGTGTCACGGGTGGATAATTGTGTACGTCTAGCAGGATGATGAGCTCCATCTTGAGCTCGGCTTTTATGTCTGCTTTCTCATTCCAATCTGTGAAGCGCGACTTATCATCCACCAGCGTTTTGACGGCTTTCGCCAACACCAGCAACTTATCCTCCGGATAGGTGAAGTCATACTTCACACACAGCCTGAAGAGAATATCGTAAAAGGCCTTTTCTTGGATCGTGATATTGAGCTCGTCGTTGCTGTTCATCTCATCGCGGACATGCCGGAGCATGTCGATGATCTGGTCGACCATGTCCTCGGCGACCTCACCGCGGTAGGTGTCATTTTCTGTGCGGTCGTTGTACCTGTCTACGAGTGCTTTCATCTGCTCACTGAAGTCCGTTCCCTTCGCCAGATTGATCTGCTTAAACTCCTTGATCGCTTTGCTCAGCAGTTTTTGCAGAAGCTTGATTTTGGTATGTGGCAGCTTTATCTTTTCAATCTTTTCGAGGTATTCATCTGAGAAAATATCCTCGCCACCCGATGTACCATCAATGGTAAACAGTTCCTCGACACCATCACTGGCAATAGCCGCCGCAATCATTTCTTGTACCCTAGCATTCATTTGAGCTGTGTCGGGTGTATCATCTCTGCTCAGCTTGTACACGATGCTGCGAACCGCCAGGTAAAAGTGCACCCAGTCGCGTTCGGACTGCAATAGCTGGTCGCCACCCACGCAGATATCGTACGCAGCCTTCAACCTGCGCACCAAGCCCATGAAGCGGGTTTCTTGTTTTTGCGTAAGCTGAACATGCTCTGCAGCCAGCCGTAACGTATCCAACTGTGCCTGCCCATCCTCGCTGAAGTAGCCAGACGTGTCGAAATTATGGAATACCTGCTCGAGCAAGTCTAACTGATCGCGCACCGCCGAGACGCTTTGCGCAATGTCCTCGATGTTCTGCGCCTCGACGGCGTTGTACATCGCCATGGCCAAATTCATCTGCTTTTTAATGCCGATGTAATCGACAACTAAACCCTTCGACTTGCCCGTAAACTTGCGATTGACCCGGCTAATCGTCTGAATCAAATTATGCCGTTGAATAGGCTTGTCGATGTAAATCGTGTCCAACTCGGGCACATCAAAACCGGTGAGCCACATGTCCACCACTACCGCAATTTTGAAGTTGCTGCCGGGTTTTTTAAACTCCTCGTCCAAGGTCTTGCGGTAGTCCTTGGTTCCAAGCGCCTCGTACATCGACTCCTCATCGTCCTTGCCGCGTGACATAACCAGTTTGATACGCTCGAGCGGCATAGCGTCGGCATCCTCGCCTTGCTGCGGCACTATCCACTCGGGCCGTAGCTGCGTTACTGCGCGATAGAAGTCGTAGGCAACTGTGCGATTGCTACTGACAAACATTGCCTTGCCCGCTACAGTGCTGCCTTCAGCTACACGCTTCTCGTAATGGCCCACAAAATCTTCGGCCAACGCCCGCAGACGTTTCGGATCGCCGAGAATTGCGTTCATGTTGGCCGAGTCCTTCTTGCTTGCCTCAACTTGATACTCGTTAGCACCTTGAGCCGCAGCCTCTGCGTAGTAGTCTTCGATACGCTTGAGGGCGCTACTCTCTAGTGTCACCTTCGCCGCGCGGCCTTCACGCACGATGCGGACGGTAATGCCATCGGCGACAGATTCGGTCATGGTGTAGCTATCCTCTACAGGCCCGAATACCTCCAGCGTCGCATCGATGGGCGTACCTGTAAAGCCTACGTAAGTCGCGTTGGGCAGGCTGTCGTGCAAGTACTTCGCAAAGCCATAGCGCTTCTCAACTCGCCAGCGGGGGCCCTTAGCCCCATTGGCTCGCATTTCAGTAATACGCACCTTTTGATCGAGGTTGACTTGCGAGCGGTGCGCCTCGTCGCTGATGCAGATCACGTTGGCGCGCTTCGTTAGCAGACCTGCGTCCTCGGTAAACTTGTGGATCGTCGTCAAGAACACGCCGCCACTCTGCCGCCCTTCGAGCAACTCTCGCAGCTGCGCCCGGCTTTCGACACTCTGTACCACCTTATCGCCGAGGTAGTTGCGCGCGCCCTCAAACAGCTTGCTGAGTTGGGTATCGAGGTCGGTGCGGTCGGTAATGAGCACCAAGGTCGGACTGCCCAGCTCTACACTTTTCATGAGCAGCCGCGCCAGAAAAAGCATGGTGTAGCTCTTACCGCAGCCTGTCGCGCCGAAGTAGGTACCGCCACGCCCGTCGCCATGCGGACGCATGTGTTCGAGCACATTGGCGTACAGCTTACGTGCGGCGTAGTACTGTGGGTAGCGACAAACGATCTTCACCTTCGGCGGGGATGTGTCTGGGAAGAAGACGAAGTTGCGGAGCACATCGAGCAGGCGGCGCTTATCGAACAAGCCACGAATCAACGTGTCCATGCTATCCACTTTAGTTTCTCTCAGAATAGGCTCATCAATTCTGCGCCAAGTGTAGAAGAATTCATATTTCGCAAAGCTCGAACCGATGCGGTTGTTTATCCCGTCAGAGATGACGCAAAATGCATTGTACTTTAGTAGTTCTGGGATGTCTCGTTGATAGCGCGCTGTGATCTGAACGTACGCCGCGTGAATTGTCGGCTCTTCGCGCACTGTACTCTTAAACTCAAAGAGCACGAGCGGTAGGCCATTAATATAAAGGATGCCATCGGGTATACGTTCCTGATCCTCGACACCAACTAGTTTAAGCTGCGTGACAAAGCGGTAGATATTAAAGTCTTGCTGGTCTTTAGTTAGATAGTGTGGTAATGGTGCCTCGTTGAGCACGCTGGCCTGCTCGCCGCCACGTAATGAGTTTTCCCGTAAGGGGTAAAGAGATTGAGGACTAGACAAGAGTTCGATATATAAATCCTTATCCTTGGCCTGATCGCGTTTGAAGACGAAGCCATTGCTCACCTTATCCATCACCTCGCGATTGGAGGTGTACAGGTCAGAGGCAGGCAGCCGTTCGAGGTCGGTAATGATGCGGCCAATTTCCGTATCGGTAAGTCCATCATTGCGGTAGCGCTGCTTGAGGTAGCGTGCGAGGTCGTTGGTGAGGAGGACTTGTTCGTAGTTACTCCTTTTTAGGCTGCCGCCAAAACTATGCACGAAGCCCTGCGCGGCGAGGCGCTCAGTGAAGAGCTGTTCGAGTCGGGCTTCGGAGAAGGGGGGCATGAGGATATATATACGAGAATCTGTGCGTGAAGATAGGAAAGGGGGATTAACATTCTAATACGTAGTATGGTGAGTATTTGGATGCGTTAAATCCTTACAGATAGAAGTTTACCTCTGAATATGCATTATGGTGAGTATTTTACGAATCGAGAAGATCGTTCGCACTAGATTATAGCAGAATACTTGTTATAGTGAGCGATCAGCATGAAAAAGGGCTAAAATTCGTAAGGTTACACTTCTTTACGCACTATAATGCGTATATTGCGGTGTGTCCGTAAAAAGAAATTATTCAGACAGTGCATCTAAGCAGTTGGGCTCGCTGATTAGGGGGCGTCGCAAAGCACTCGGCGTGACCCAACTCAAACTGGCCGCGATGTGTAAGCTAGCGCCGAATACGATTATCCAACTGGAGCGCGGTACCGGCAATGCTCGTCTTGATACGCTGCTAGGGGTACTCGATATGCTTGGCCTCCAAATTGACTTGGTACCAAAGCGATTAGGTGATGCGTAGTGCGATGATATATGTGGGCGAGCAACCCGCCGCTATGCTTCATCAGCACGACGATGGTAGTTTTGAGCTTGACTACCTTGAAGCGTACAGCCAGCGAACAGGGGCTAGCGCGATTAGCCTAACGCTTCCGCTGCAAGCGCAGCCTTACAGATCAGAGCACCTGTTCCCTTTCTTTTTTAACCTCCTACCAGAAGGAACCAACAGGCGAGCACTCTGCCAGCTTCACCGCATCGAACCCGATGATTATTTCAGCATGCTGCTGGAGGTTGCTGGTACTGATACCATCGGGGCAGTCCGTGTGGTACCATTTCCAAATCAAGCGGTAGGCGATGAGTAGATCAACCCCAGTTGAATTTTCACGAGCGATATGCCCAGCTAAGCTCGGCCAGTCTGCGCCCGGAACGTATTCTCGAAAGGGTCTTAGTAGTCTGTTCAATAAGCGAACTGTTTCGCCCATGCTCCAACTGGTACCGCCGCGAAGTGATATGACCAGCGAGGCTCTTCTTGCCGAACAACAAGGGCGACTGTCACTATCGGGCATGCAGGAGAAGTATGCAATCATTCAGGATGGCCGAACGCTACGGCTAACCGTTAAGGGTGAGCGCGGCACGCACATTCTTAAACCAGTTGTCAGCAACGACCGATTGAAGCGCACCGCCCATATGCCCGCTAACGAGCATTTGAGCATGCAGATGGCCGAGCAGATCTTTGGTATTGAGACGGCTGCCAATGGACTGGTCATGCTCGAAGATGGGTCGCTCGCCTACCTTACACGTAGGTTTGACTACCGTACGGCGGACATCAAATTTCGGATGGAGGACTTTGCCAGCCTCGCAGGTTATTCCCCGCAAACCGAAGGCAAGGACTTCAAGTATAAGGGCAGCTACCTCGATGCATTTCAGCTGTTACGCAAGTACGTACCTGCGTACCAAATCGAAGCGGAGAAGCTGCTGACGGTATTACTATTCAATTATTTGATTTCGAACGGGGATGCGCACCTAAAAGACTTCAGTCTGCTAGAGACGACGTTTGGCGACTTTAGGCTGGCGCCAGCCTACGATCTACTGAATACAGAGGTCCACATCGTCGATACTCCTTTTGCGCTCGATGAAGGCTTGCTTCCTCCTGAGCATGCGGGTGGTAAGGTTCACGAAGAGTTTACGCGTCTCGCTACACTTGCTGAGCTGCCGACTGCAATCGTAGAGGAGTTTATAGCTAACCTTGGATCTGTGGAGTCGCAGATAGAAGAGCTCGTCGCTGCAAGTTTTCTGCCGGAGAGAGTGAAACGGCAGTGGCTGCAATTGTACCAGGGCAGACGGGCACAGCTAGAGCGTGGGGTTGCTTAGTCGACTGGGCTTCCGCCAAAACTGATGGAACGCCAGCTCTTGCGACTTCCTAAACGAGTCGGGCTGGTCGGGCGACTCGTAGCGCGCTCCTTTATTCCGCCGTAAGCGTCCAAGCAAGCACGTCTATGCTATTTGCCCAATTCTCGCTATTTCTCCCAGTTCGGTAGCCACGTGCTAGGCTCGTCGACCTTTTCTACAGCAAGTCTTTGTAGTGTCTTGGTGAGCCACTCCCTGGGGTTGATGCCGTAGACTTTACAACTGATCAGCAGGCTATACAGCACGGCTATGTTGCTCGCCGCTTCATGTGATCCTGCAAACAGGTAGTTGTTCCGCCCTAGCGCCTGAATGCGTACTTGGTTTTCGATGCCGTTATTGTCGAGTCTGATGCGGCCATCTTCTAGCATCGGCGCGGTTAGTGGCCATTGATTCAAGGCATACTTGATCGCTGTGCCCAGTCCTCCCTTGGGGATTGCCTGGTTGCGATACTGTTCAAGCCAGTCGCTAAACTTGGTGAACAGCGGTGCGAGGTGCTCCTGGCGATAGCTTAATCGCTGATCGGCAGTAAAGTCTTGTGTTTTGTCTTCGACAGCATATATCTCCTGGAACTGAAGTAGCGCCTCTTTGGCTTCAACAGGATGGGAGCCGAGGGCGTCAAAGAAGTAGCGTCGCACATGCGCTAGGCAGCACACCAGACGTATGGGCGCCTGTTCGTACTGGCCCACCTTGACGCCTTTGGGCACCACGGTAAGTTGGGACAGGGCTTTGCGATAGGATGTATATCCATCAACTTGCAGATAGCCTTTATACTCAGCGAGCAACTCTTTGGGCAGCTCATATGATCTGCCTTGGTGGTATTCGAATAGTACGAGCCTGCTCACCGGATCCCTCGCCAACCACATGTACCCCTGGTGCCTGCGCACATCTTTATCGGGTGGTTTTTTCTTGTACTTGTGTGATTTGGACTTCGGATGCTTGTACTTACCGCCTTCGGCATTAGGACCAGGTCGAGCTAGTACAATTAGCCCAGTTTCGTCCATCTGGATGTAGTCGCCACTGAGCACTTGGCGACGCAGCTCATCATGGAGTGGTATGAGAGCTACGGCCACCTTGTCCACCCAGCTACCGAGCGTGGAGCGCGGCACTGTCCAGTTGTAGTCACGCTTGAAGCCTTGGGCCTGCCGGTACAGTGGCATGTGCTCACAGAACTTGCGAATGATCAACTCGACCACTAGCGTTTCATCGGCGATGCACTTGGACAGCAGTCGCTCAGGGAGCTGAGCGACTGTGATTGTTGGAGAAGGCTCATTGGCCTGCTCAACTTTGATGAGCTTGGGTCGCTGAGTCTCGATAACGGTGACGCTACCAGGTATGAACTCGATACGCTCAGAGACTTCAGTTCCGATGATGGTGTATCCTGGCACGTGATAGGTTCCGTCGGCTAGGGTAATAGCCTCCAAACCATCGGGCAGCAATATTTCAATGCGGCGAGGCAGGTGGTCTGCGATAGGATTGCGACCGGGGTGGCTTCCTTTACGAGACTTGCGCTCGTGCTCGGCAATGGTAGTTGAACTCTCCTCGCTCGGCGTAACGGTTCCGAACAACCCACCCTGGATGGGACCACCACCACCGTCGGCTTCCACTTCATCCGAGATGAAGCGTTCGGAAGACTGCCCGAGCAGCCAACGGGTAAGCTGATCGAGGCGCTGGGTGAGCTCCTCGATCTTGAAGCGCAGGGCTTGATTGTCTGCTACTACAGCATCATATGTTGCCTGATCGACCACTAGCCACAAGGTACGAAGAGCAGGATTGGGAAATGGCCTCAACCCCAGCAAATACAAGGGTTTTACCCCTTTTGTGGACTACTTTTTAGGGATGTGGATTATGCTGCTTTTTGGTAGCGTTTGCGCCTGCGCACGTGCTCAAGTTTGATGCCGCCGAGGATGAGTTGCAGCGTCTGGGCAGTGATGGTGGCGTGCGTGCCACCAGCCTCAGGCTTCGGTATCTCAAGTGTGCCCTGGGCCAGCACTTTATAGTATACCGCGTAGCCGTCAGGCTCGAAGCACAGCAGCTTGATGCGATCTCGACGCTTATTGACAAAGCAGTAAATGGAGCCGTCGGTAGGATCGCGCTCAAGCTCACCTCGCACCAGCCCACTGAGGCCGTTGTAACCTTTGCGCATGTCGGCGATGCCCGTGTAGAAGTACAGCTTGGCCCCTGGAGGTAACGCTAGCACTGGTGTGTGTGGCTTAGGGGCAGGGGGATGCGTACATGCGTACCGTCGGGGTAGGTGATCTCGATGCAGCGCTCAGGCGCGTCAGGCTTTTCGAGGCGAACCTCGGTGAAGGTGGTCAGTGGAGTGGGGTCGGTAGCTTTGCGCTGCGCGTCGAGTTCTTTAGCTCGCCAGTAGGTGAAGGTGGCGAGCTTGACGCCCTCACGATCGCAAAATGCTTGCTGCGATAGTCCGCTTTGTCGCCACTGCTCAGGTAGATGGGATAGATTAGCCATGGGCGCAAAGCTTGGGCTAGAATATACAGACTCAGGAGACGTGGTTGCTTGGACGCTTACATTCCGCCAGAAGCGCAGCGGCAGTATGTGCAGAGGCTTAGGGAGCTGGTGGGGGTTTGATGCGGGGGGAGTTCAGAGAACAGCAACCAAAAGCAGAAAAGCCCTCTCCAGCTAGGCTAGAAAGGGCGTTTGATACTCGAGGGCAACGAAAAGTTCAGTCCGCGAGTGGGTGGTAAATAAAGCCTACCGCGCTGGGGGCTGCTGCCTCGAAGCGGTGCGAGCCGGGCTGCTAACAGGGACCTGCTTAGGTTTCGTATCAGCAGCGGAAGTACGGCGATAGCCAGATTCACGCAGCGCATCTACACGCTTCACGAATGTGGACAACCGGTCGTTGTCTGATGGCTTGCTCATGCTAAGTGATTGTGATTCAAGGGGGGTTGTTGCAAATGACGTGCAAATATACAACGTTGGATTCACTAACCTTAGTTCGGCGCACGGCTGGAAGTAACAACAGGTTAGGTTAAGATTTCAGTTCTACACACAATCGAGTATCACAAGGGTCAACCTAGAACTGTGCCTTGAAGCTAGGGTTGCTCGTGCGCGTTCGCTACATGGCCCTTCAGTGCACGGTAGTATTTAACAGCGGGCCGCATAAGTACCAGAGCAGGCCGAATCAGCGAAACGAAAACCGCGTAGTGATCATCGCGATCGCCCAGGAAATTGACGATGTCCGCATCGAAATTGACTACAGCCAGAGGGTCTTCTTTAGTGCCGACAGCCATGGAAAGTAAGCCTCGAATAGCCTCGCCATCTCCACCCTCGGCGAAGTAAATTTCAAGCTGCTGATGCACGTGCGCGCCAAAAGGTGACCTTCCTTTCAGGCGGTTGCGAACGTCCAAAATCCACTCTGCGCTCACGCGATCTATTGCTTGCGGCCCCCCAAACAGTTGGTACTCGTTGGCTACGTCCCGGACAGGGAGTGACAAGCGTGGATATTTGCTCTGCGTAGAAGCATTCGGCTTCGCTTTCGGATCATCAGAATCGGTGAGCAGCAATTGATCGTCGAGCACGAGTAAGCCTCGGAGCTGCTGAAGACTAAAGTCATCTTCTACAAAGCGGAGGCAACCTCCACCATCCTCGCCTACAGGGGTGGTGTAAGCTGAGTCAAGCGTTGTAAAGTCGTTTTTCTGCACATAAAGCATCAAACTGGTACCATAACGCGGATCAGTTTGCCCATATGATCGCGTGATGCCATAATTCTCGGCGAGCGAGGCGAGACTCCATAGTACGGAACGCAGCTCTCGTGCGACGATATTTAGTTTCTCGCTTGCATGGTCCGCGGACCAGTTAGCAAAGTCACGCGCGTAGAGTCGATCATTATAAACACAGAGTAGATCATCAATAGAATCGTAAGTCTCTGGAGAGAGCTCAAACATAAACTCGACCCGCGGGAGCACCGCGAGTGCTCGGATTAGTTTATCCTGTTGGTCACGTTCTTCTACTCGTTCGTCAACTTGACCGCGGAGACGCATGTACTGAGTTAGTATAAACAGGGCTGCCATGACGATAATAAAAGCTACGCGCCATGTGGCGTCCAAGTCCACGGGCCATCCGATGCCACGGCGAAAGCCTTCGGCGAAGGTAGGCGGGTCGAAAATGGCAACGACGAGCGTAAGCACCACAGGAACGAGAGGTACAGCAAACGATACGAGTAGTGGATGTCGGCCGTAAAATTGACGAAGACGCCTGTCAATGGATCTAACTACTTGACGAAGGCGATGAGATTGTAGTATCAAATGAATGATTATGAGTCCTAAGGTGAAGGTGTTCCAATAATTTGGCGTAAATATACATTAGCTGCTGCCAGCTTCCTGCTGCTATTACGGAAGCGGTGATGACCTGTAAGTAGCTCATAGCTTCAATAAAGTTTGAATATATCAGCGACATGCCTGCCCCCAACTACTTCTACCGCAACTACGCCATAGGCCGTACGCATACCGGTATGCTGGCCTATCTGTGCGATCTGCACAACGCAGGTAACACCAAACCCCTGCGCACTCTCCTAGATGAGCTGGGCTATGCTGATCTTAAACTGCCGGACGTCATTGGCATCCAGTTCGAATTCAAACAGGCTGACCTCGGCCTCTTCGACGGTCATCATTGCTTTTTGCTGTTAGAGATGAAAGTTGATGACCGGGAAGGCTTGAAAATGGCGATCAAGCGTGACGCGATCAACCTTTCGCATGACTGGTACAAAGGTCTAAGCGAGTTCGCCATGGGTACTATGCACCGTCAAGCTACTTTGTATCGACATCGCGCCCACCGACACAATCGTTGGGCGCAGTTCGCTACAGATAACAAGACTCAAAAGCAGCCTTACAGAGGCATATTCGAGCCTGGATCAGCACCGGAAGTACTCTTCGTCAGCTTAGGTGTTGGGGAGTACGGTCTTCTCGATTTTGAGGATGCCGAAGCAAAGCACATAGGTTTAAATCGGTGGACAGCGGCTTTCGCCAAAACTGACGAGCTACTATGCAAATGTTACTCGAAGGCACTAGGGGCAGAACAGGAGTTTAGAAAACTAGCGACCAGTCCGGAAGCTTGGCTTAGAGAAACTGTCGAAGCGGTAACTTGGTACACACATCGCCGTAGCACAAAACACCCGGCCTTGCTTCGCTTGGGCATACTCGCTGAAAGGCTTGAGAAGCGACCTAACGGCTGGCCGCCAGACTTGACCTACTTGCCTGGTGTCAAATCGGAAGGTGCAGGTGATCCAATACTACAGTTCAACTACATCATGTATGAACAGTCTAGTGGATACATGCCTCTATTCGTCGAACTCAACTCAAATGGGAAGCTGAGTTTCAAATTGGCGGCAATACAATTGGGTAAGAAAGGTTCTGAAGTGCGGCAAAGGATCTATCAAAAGATTCAAGAGCAGCTCATTAAGTTGTCAATCGCTGATCTTCATCTATGCAATCGGTCTGCATATGTTGACGCGAACCACAGGACGGTTGCTACAGTGGATGTTGGATTGAAGCGCGATATTAAGTTGAAAGCGGGCTTAACGATTGACAGTGTGGTTGAGCGGATACGTACGGGGCTAGGTGTGTATGCAATGGCGATGGTGGAGTTGCGGCGCTAGCTATTAAATTGAGCGTTAAAATAGTACTGGCTCAATATGCTCTACCTCGTTCACTTTCTTTACGCCTTCCTCCTTTTCCTAGCGTCCAATTGGATCGGAAAGCATTCTTTCAGCTTGGGATACGTCAGCGCGTCCATGAATATGGGTGGCAGCGAACGTCCTGCATTTGACCTAGTTTACAAAGTGCTAGGTCCAACACTTGCGGTAGTGCTCTTTGCTGCTATATGCTTCGAAGCTGACTTGGATACATATACGGAATGGAGCTGGCAAATTGTGGCCTTTTACATAGGAATTCGCGCTGTAGTAATCCTAGCGATTGGACGAGTAGGGCTGGTCGATTGGCGAAAGCAGCTGTTCTATTGGTTGGCCTCGCTTGTTGTAGCCTACTTCGCTCACACGAAGCTTGTTGTATCAAAGACCTTGATGCTACCATCAATCGAATCTCTGAGTGAAGAACTGTGGATTCTTATCATTCTGTTCTGCTACGAATTGATCAACAGGATAGAGGTACCTACTACTTCTCGAATTCAACGACGTACAAATTACGTACGTCGCGCGTACGAAAAATTCGAAGATCGCTACAGTGCTATAGTTGAATCGGAAATCGAGATGCCAGAGTTGCGCGATATTGCTTACGCTATCATGGTGCACGAAAACCATAATCGCTCTCCCTTGCTAAGAGCTTTCGAACGAATCTGGGTGACCCTATCAAGACGCCCTACGACACAGGGGGTGATGCAAGTACGTTCGGCATCTCGTATTAGCGATGCAGAAAGCGTACGGCTGGGCTCTATTGAGCTGCGAAGAGAACTAGAGCGACTTCAGGAAGATTGGACACCTGAAGATGGATCGGACAGCGGCCTCGGTAAACCCGATGGAGCAGCGCCCTACTTCCATGACCTGCTCCGCAGTTATAACGCATGCGACGATTATGTAGAAGAAATCGCGAGAGTGCTCCGCATAGTTGACAAATCCCCGTATTACTAATTCTTAAACCCAGGAACTGAAAACAAAGCCAAATTGGAGCAGGCACATGGCTCAGGAAGAACTATTTCCGTCCTTTGTACATTCTGTTACCAATCAACAAAGAGAATAATTACAGCCATTACCCCTTCCCATGCCTCACCAACTCAAAAGGCTGCTCCTCATCGCCTTCCACAACAGGATGCCCTTCCTCCCAGGCCAACAGATCAAACAGAATAAGCGGATGAGGACTTGCTAGTGCTGCAAAAGCATTCTGAATCGTGTGGTATCCAACTTCTTGAGCAAAGCGCATAGAGGAATTGGAACGCACGCGTAGCTCGTTGTTGGAATATCTCTTATAGCACAGCAGCGAGAACTTATCGACGGGGGCGTGGCTTCGTTGGTAGACCCACTTGGATTGCGCTGCCGTAAGTTCTATCCAACGTGGGACAAACTTGAAGAAGAGGTCGATGAGCTTGTAGAGTTTGTAGTCGGGTGGTGTAGAGCCTTCCTCGTGCTTGGACCAGTGGGCTCGAAGGGAATAGAACGCCATATTATGTAGCTGATCAAAATCCTCTGCGTCTGCTATGTGCTTTTGCAAACCTTCAAGGAAATCCTGTGCCCATGTCCTGAACAGAGAACTGGGTGTGTTGATTTTGTAATCTTGGATTTTGCCATCGCGATCTCTGTGGCGAAAAGCCCGCAAAGTAGATTTGTCGACGCTGTGGAGGATGAGTTGGCGGCGGGAGAAGTGGAGGCTGTTGTACGGTGCGAGGAGGTCGGCGCGGCGGGTGGTGAGTATTTTCTCTAGAGATGGCATAGGCAGGAGTCGAGGTATAGTCGAGGAAATTACAACAATGTGCCGGATCACGCTAGCGATAGATTGTAGAACTCTGCCATTCGCAAGCTCTATGAATAAATATGGCTAGACAACCCGAAGCAGCAGTATTAGCTAATCTACTTACAATCAGTAAGTTATAGGGAACTGCCCATATGCGTCACACGAAGCACAACGAGCTACAGCGGTATGTATACTCGAATTTTCTAATTCGCCATCAACACATAATTAACGAATAGTGTGGATAAACCACATTTTGTATACAAAATAATTGGTATCGATACGGTTTGTTTGATATAGCCTATTTGGTGTAGATTTGCGGCATGGCACGATGTACTGCTCCTGTTAATGGACACCGAACTGCTAGCGGACGAGAAAACTGCCCAGCATGTCGAGGAGGACTACGGTACAGTGGATACAACTACAATCCAATATCTAGGCCTTCGTATGAAACAAATACCCCTCAAAGGTCATCGAGTTCACAAAGAACGAAACCCTCATGGTCAAGCGGAAGTTCTTCCGTATGGTATACACCGGCGCAAGTAAGGACTTTAACTCCTGTCCGAAACCAAGTAATAGCGCGGACAATTCTGCCTGACCTGCGCGATGTTTTCCTATGTCATGCTTGGGACGATAGACGTGATGGGGCGAAGGAACTTCATGATGCACTTGAGACGTCTGGTGTCTCGGTATGGTTTAGCGAGAAAGATGTGCAATTAGGTAGCCTACTAATGAGAGAGATCGATAGAGGTTTAGCAAAATCAAAGATCGGACTGGTTCTAGTAACGCCAAATTTTCTAAAACGCATCACAGCAGAGGGAATTGCTGATAAAGAATTGTCAACGCTACTTGCTCGCGATCTGCTCATTCCGATCTTACACAACACCACATTTGAAGACCTTCGCGTCGTTAGTCCGCTACTTGGCTCAAGGAGCGGACTAGAGACCTCGACAGAGAATATGACAAGTATTTCACGTAAGATTCAGGAATTGGTTAGTTTATCCAATTGGGAGCACCTGTCTAGAATCTAAACTCGCAGTAAATTCTTGATATGGACTCATATGATCACGGTACTAGTGGTACCACATTTTACTGGAACGCGCTTCAGAAAAACATTGGTTGGATACAGCACAGCGAGTCTAAGCTTATATTTACATTGACGCTAGCAGGTACAATCATTGGTATTGTGGGTGTAAAGCACGAAGGAATTGGACGTTTACTAGAAAACTACCCTTTTGCTTTCTGGATCGGGTGCTTTTCGTTAGCGTGTATTGTTGCGTCTGGCGTGTTTTCATTCGTTGGTCTAGATCCGTCTCTGAATAACTCAAATGGTCAGTCTTTGTTATACTTTGGACATATTAAGCAAGGCTGCAGAGATCCGAATGATTACTTCAAGAAATCCCAGCAAATGCTGAAGTCTCAGGAGGCTCACAATATTCAAGTCAGCGATCAAGTCTTCGTTACAAGTTCAATAGCATGGCGCAAATTTAAATTCTCAGCATACTCTCTTCGCTGCTTGGTTGCCTCTATAGCCCTAGCGCTCATTTCATCACTCAGTGTAATTTTCTCATGAAGACAAACCACAAGAATTACGACTATGAAAAGTCAAAAGATCGAATAGATGGGTACACTAATGGGTCGTTTTCGTATGAAGAGGTCGATGAGATACCTTCTAGAGATAAACTGACATACTCCAATGGGTTTTATGTAAAAAAAACTTGCTCGCTATTTATGGATATTCGAGGCAGTAGTTCGCTTCCACAAAAATATCAGAAGAAGACTTTAGCTCGAATATACAGAGCCTATATTTCAGAAGCCGTGGCAATTATCAACGCAAATGCAGACTTTGCAGAGATTAACATTCATGGCGACGCAGTATGGGGAGTGGCCAACGCTCAGTACAAATCTCAAGTGAGGGCGGTATTATCAACCGCAGCTCAGCTCGCCTCAATGGTCAACTATCTAAACTGCAAACTGCATAAAAAGGGCATAGACCCAATTTCAGTCGGGCTCGGCATGGATTGGGGTAGATTACTCATGGTCCAAGCTGGGTACAGCGGGAGCGGAATCAATGAGGTAGTTTGGATGGGTGATGTCGTCAATCAAGGATCTAAACTGTGTAGCTACGGTCACAAAAGTAGTACAGATTGGCAAATGATGGCCAGTTCGGCATTCTATAATAACTTAGACTTAGATAAAGATAAGAATCTGTTTCAATACAACTATGCACGAGAATGCTACCATGGCACCATCGTTGATAGTGATATGAATAGTGATCTTAACGACAACGGATGTTAAGCTGTCACCCAATCAACTTCCTCAACAACACATCCCGCAGTGAAGAAAGGGTAGACGATTCCAAGCTATTAAACTTTAATAGCTTGAAAGATGACCCCACCAATTCATCAAATGCTACTGCCAAGTCGTTGCTTGGGGATATACTTATTAGTTTGGAGAAGTCTGTTTTGTTTAGTATTGGCATTGTGGATCCCCCAAATCCTAATGTTCTTAACTGTTCATACTCTTGACAGATATAGCAGTAGATGAAAGCTACGTATTCCGGGTGCTTTGAAATAATTGAGTTTATCTGTTGATTTGTTACGGTAAGTTTTGAGATTAAACAGACTTTCCCCATATCTGATCCAATGCAAGATACGGCAATGGATTCAGGTGGCAACAGACGCTTTCTTTGCTTATTAGCACCGTCAGATGAGAGCTGACGGCTCGTTCCAGGAGCATATACTGTATTACCTTTCATATCAGTAGGAGTTAGAAACTCCACCTCGTCACCCCAGTGCTCTGGATGATTTTTAGATGGCGTGTTCCCTGTTACGATTCTGCCGAAATCACTCAACCTCTTCACCCCCCACCCCTCAGGCACCCACTTCCCCAACTCCTCACTCCAAACAAAACCATCCGGAAACAACGCCCTCACCTCAGCCCCCAAAGGCGTATACTTCCCACTCGCCCGCACAGCCTTACGTACCTCCACCCGCTTAGCCAAGGCATCTGGCAACTCTCGACCCGCATCCAAGGCATTGTCAATTACTGGATCGAAATTGACAAACCAACTCTTAAACAGCGCCTGTGCCATCGCCTCCAAGGTTTCGTTGGTGCGACGGTTGAGGGCGATTTTGTCGTCGAGGATTTTGAGTTGATGTACTACAAACCTTTGATGATCTAAATCCGGAAGCTTCATAACTAAGTCTTCAATCATTGACTTAGTGAGGGCCTTCCTCGTGGCACCAGCCGCCGCTAACCCAAGTAATTGGTGCTGAAACTGTCGGGTGTTGAGAGTATAATTTAGATATAGCGGCAATAGGTTAGAGCGTTTGGCTCTGACTATGGCAACGTGTTGATTTACTCGTGCGGGGAGAACATTGGGATCCACGACGCAAACTCTTGCAACAGAGTCACCGGTGATATTGAGGAGAATGTCTTCCTTCTCAACCTCAACATTGGATAGCTGGTCGGCAGCCTCTTCACTGATGTAAACAATTCCTTGATAGTCAAACTCATTTTCGCGAACATTTTGACTTCTGATTAGTCTGACTCTACCCGAATCCATATATACTGAGCTACCCCCACGTGGAGTTGCTCCACTCCCAATTTTTGAACAAAGAGATTTAAGCTTATGCAGGTTTATCTCGTTCATACCCCAAATCCTTCAAGCACCCCTTCAATCTCCTCCCCAAGCCTTCTGCCCTCCGCCAACTGCTCCCGCAGTTTTGCCGAAAGGCTAGCCATCTTCTCCTCGAAGGGCACTGAATCCTCCGGTTCCTCCGGAATGCCTACGTAACGACCAGGCGTTAGCACATAATCATTCTTAGCAATCTCTTCCAAACTTGCGCTCTTGCAGAAGCCGGCTACATCCTCGTAATCCTCACCGCGCTTCCAGTTGTGGTAGGTGCTGGCGATGCGGGTGATGTCCTCTTGCGTTAGCTCCTTGTGCGTGCGACTGATCATGCTGCCCAGCTGGCGGGCGTCGATGAAAAGAACGTTGCCAGTGCGGGAGTGGGGGCTACTTGTTGGTGTGCCAGTCCCGGGATCCTCACGCCAGCTCGTGCCTCGCGTCTCAGGATGACGGGACTGGCTCGTGCCTCGCGTCTCAGGATGACGGGACTGGTTCGTGCCTCGCGTCTCAGGATGACGGGACTGGTTCGTGCCTCGCGTCTCAGGATGACGATTCCGACTCATGAACCATAGACACACCGGTATCTGCGTCGTATAAAACAGCTGCCCCGGCAAGGCCACCATGCAATCGATGAGATCGTCTTCGAGCAGGTTTTGGCGTAAGCTGCCTTCCCCATTCTGTTGAC
Organism: Saprospiraceae bacterium; assembly: GCA_965213735.1. Lineage (GTDB taxonomy): Bacteria > Bacteroidota > Bacteroidia > Chitinophagales > Saprospiraceae > CALDTK01. The sequence goes on along the minus strand of CBDCAB010000006.1, from coordinate 282,392 downwards.
TGCTCATACTCCCATTAGCCAAAACAAAGCCTGCCGTACCGCGATCACTAAGCTTAGAAAGCATGTGCAGTATCCAAGCGTAATTAGCATTGCTCGTAGTGGGCGCACCGTACTTGCCCCAGCGTGGATCTTTGGTCAGCTCGTTTTCGCCGCGCCACTGCTTCTGGTTAAAGGGAGGATTGGCGAGGATGTAGTCGGCCTTGAGGTCGGGGTGCTGGTCGTCAAGAAATGTATTGGCGGCACTTTCCCCGAGATTGGCGGTGATGCCCCGTACGGCGAGGTTCATCTTGGCCAGCTTGCGGGTAGTAGTGGTGTACTCCTGCCCGTAGATGCTCACGTTGGCGCGATTGCCCTTGTGGCTCTCCACGAATTTCAGCGACTGCACAAACATGCCGCCCGACCCGCAGCACGGATCATAGATCTTTCCTTCGAAGGGCTCGAGCATCTCCGCGAGTAGATTGACGATGCTCTTCGGCGTGTAGAATTCTCCCCCGCCTTTTCCTTCCGCTGCCGCAAAACGTCCGAGGAAGTATTCGTAGACACGCCCGATGATATCCTGCTCAGTGTCGGAGCCCCTCGACCCCATTGCGTCGCTGCCCTCGGCGGCCGTGTCGATGTTGTTGATGGTGTCGAGCAAGGCACCAACCTTGGCCGTGTCGAGGTCGAGCCGACTGAAGTAGTTGTCGGGCAGCGCGTCCTTGAGAGCCGGGTTGTTCTTCTCGACGGTGTGCAGCGCTGTGTCGATCTTTATGGCAATGTCTTCTTGCTTGGCGTGCTGCATCACGTAGCTCCAGCGCGCTTCTTCAGGCAAAAAGAAGACGCCTTTGGCGTTGTAAAACTCAGGTCGGTCGAGGTACTTTTCCTTACCGTCGGCAATCAGCTCACGACGCCGCGCCTCAAACTTGTCGCTTGCAAACTTGAGGAAGATGAGCGCGAGCACCACATGCTTGTACTCACTCGACTCGACCTTACCACGCAGTTTATTGGCCGAATCCCACAGCGCCTGCTCCATAGAGCGCGCTACTTTTTTTGCTTTGGAAGTCTTTTTGGCTTTGGGCATATGGGATAGAAGGATGGATAGGTGTTGGGGGTGAAGCTAGGGGATTTTGGTCATGTCGAGGTGATGTAGAGCACCAGCTTGTCCACGCCTACGTAGCGGATGAGCTGCTGGAGGTCGCGGGTCGATACCCTTACAGAGCTTTTGCGGTTTATACGCTCAATATTCTTAACTCCAAGCCCTTATTCTATGACCTCGTGGAGGGGCGCTTTGAAAGGTATTCGTCTTGAGTGTTATTGTTAAAGCATCACGACGGCGAAGTGGATACCTCTCTTGGTTCCAACATAAAATCTTGCACATAAGAATATTATCAAAGACCCTTGAGCCAGCTTCCATCACGCTGATGACAACTACTAAACAGGAAATTTGTGGGGCATTTCATCAAAGGCAAGGCTCTAGCTACCACGGCCACTAGGGAGCGCCGGCCCTAAGTTAGCTGGTACAGGAGCTAAAGGGTCGCAAGACCCGTAGCTTAAGTTGAATTGAAAAACCGTAATGTCTAATTTGCCCCTCCTCATAAAATTAGATGGACCAAGTAGCATTCGTTGTTGAGCAATGCCGCCAAATGGCATTCGGAGCCGCCATTCTTGGGGGCTTCGCCGTCACATTTTTAAGTGCGCTGCTAATAGGATACGCGCCGGAGCGTCGCATCGGTACGTGGGCTATTGGAGCAACCACCACGGCTGCTGTCTCTCTGATTGTAGCTACTATAGCATCGACGCTACTCCTACTTGCGGTGCCACAGTTCGGCCTGACCTATGATTTCTCCGTGTGGCCATCCGCGATGTATCGTGCGAAGTTGATCGCAGAGGGCACGTTTTTCCTCGGAATCGCGGTGCTGTTCGTCGGAATAGGTCTGAGTGGGTGGATGCGTAGCCGAGCGACAGGGTACATCACTGCGACGGCGGCGGCACTCGGACTCATCCTGGCAGGAATAATAGTCTAGCCGACTTTTTAATCCTGACCTTAAAACAGGATCGCGCATTGGCTGATCTGCACGATCCAGGTTAATAGCTTCTCTGTTAATCCAATCAGTGTATCTTACGCAATGTGTTAGGGGTTAACAAAGGCGGTATGTATGGGTTTTCCGATACCGAGAGCGATGGCTCTTGATGCTGCACTATCGCTTTAGCTGAACCTTCGTTTAGTCTGACCTTCATCACGCGGCCTCACCTCAGTGGACGCTTCTTTCACCTTTCAGCCACTTGTTTTATGTAAATGCCTAAAATCTCCGATCTTCTCTCGGTAGCGGGCACATACAGCAGCCTGGGGGCGACGGCGGAGTAACTAATTATGGATTTCCACTGTGAGGCGACAGAAATTGCTACTCGCCAGCCCTACGTCGCCAATAGCCTCACACTCGCAATGTCTGCGCCAGCTGCCTTTAGGCAAGACTGCGATGAGTTTGCCGCCGAACAGCTGGCGAATATTGAAGCTGTGAACGGCTGTTTAGACACCGATACATACAACAAGATCTGCAAAAACATTCGAGACAACTGGTGCAGCTAAGCTTCCTCCACCCTATCCCACGGCAATTAATAGTTGCCGTGGGAATTTTTACGTAAACTCTTACTATCTTAGCGGGAATGGACACTACAGCAAGGCTAATACTTTCACTGTATTTCTGGTTACTTGTTCAGAGTTACGCTCTGGCGCAGGATGTTTGTGGAAGCATTCAATACGGGGTGCGTGTGAATGATACCTATGTTAGACAAAATACTGAGAGGCTCGAAAGAGAAGGTAACTTTGAGGTTATAGAGCGTGTTAACAAGTCAATGAAACTGTACGATGAACATAAGTTTGAACTTCGCATATCAGGTGCTGAAACGTATTTTCACAATATATTCCAGCCAAAGGTTGAAGGGGGGTCAATGCAAGAGCAAATAGCCGCTATGGGCATATCTGCAATTTTACGCGCCAATGATGAATTTTATTATAACAGAATAAATGGAACAACAACCCATAGCGTACCTCAGGGAACGGGATTCGTCGGGATTACTATCGACCCGCATGACATTTCTTGGGAGATCCAATCTGATACGGTACGGAATCTCGGAGGTAAAATGTGTTTGCTTGCGATTGGGCAAGATAGTACTATTAACTCATACAATCAGCGTGTAGTTCGCACATACGAGGCATGGTTTACACCAGACATACCTGTACCAGCAGGTCCACAACATTTCTTTGGGCTGCCAGGACTGGTGCTGCTGGTTGGAGAAGTGGGCGGTCGATATCAATTTTACGCAAGCAGTATTGATTTATCAATACCGCCTTGCAGCACAAAAATTCCAAACTTACCAAAGTTCACGACTATTTACACTAAGGATGAATATGATATCTATAGTGGACAGCTTGCAGCCAAGCGAAGGGCTCGTAACTAGGCAGCACATTGATGAGATTCGCCTCACTACTCGCCTTATTGTTTGTGACAGTTAGCTCGGCGTGGTCACAAACAATTAATCATATCAGTGGCACAATAATTGACTCAGAGTCTGGACAGTTCCTAGATGGAGCTACAGTCCTCCTACTTGATATGAACGAGATAAGCCCCGTCCGATTTACGTATACTAATGCAAAAGGGGAGTTTAGCATAAGCGATGTAGCCATCAATCCTCATCGATCCACATAAACAAGTACCTATCATCGTATTCAATTTCGTTTTCTTTTAGCAGATCGATGTACTCCTCCCGGAAGGGTAATCCATTATGATGTTCGTATTGGTTGTTGACGTAGTTTTTAATCCTAGGCCAGTCTCTTTTGCTGACTGCAAAGGCTCCATAACCGCGTTGGAATTCAAACTCAGTCCCGTATCGACCAGAAATAAAGCCTGACACCTGTGACTTCCAGGCACCCACTAAATGCGAAATTGAATCAGTTGGGTGAATGTCCAGAAAAATATGGAGGTGATCAGGTTCTCCACCAATGGCTAATACCTGATGCTTGCGATCTTGAACTATACTAGCTGAAACGGCATAAATTTCCGGAAGCCACTCACGATCAATAATAGCAGCGCGATGTTTGACGGCTGTTACAATATGAATTCCTAACTGGGTGTATGTGTTCGCCATACAGCCAATGTACGGATGTGCATCGGAATGTCGGAAAGTCGCCCCGGGTAAACCCTGGGCTAGATTAGACGCCGCCATGCGGCTGGCCCGAATGGTAGCCACGCGGCTAGGGAAGGTCGCCCCGGGTAAACCCTGGGCTAGGGTTAGACGCCGCCATGCGGCTGGCCTGAATGGTAGCCGCATGGCGGCGTGACGGCGTTATTTGCTAGGGGCCCTCTGGGACGGACACCTAATATAAGCTAGGCCCCTGAGGACACGAAGAGGGAGGATCCATGTCTAAGCCGCCCCGGGTAAACCCTGGGCTAGGGTTAGACGCCGCCATGCGGCTATTCCCAACGGTAGCCGCATGGCAGCGTCTATATAGGAGCACTGGATTTATCCGTGCGGCATCCGTGCTGGATTTACCCGTACGCTATCCATGCGGCATCCACGCCATACACACCCTTCACCCACACCTTCAATCCGCGCCACCCCCCTCACCTTCCCCCTACCCCATCTCCCCTTACCTTCACCCGATGCCAACTCAAACCCAAAGCCGCGCCACTCAATTTATCAACCTCGAAAACACCCACGGCGCGCATAACTACCACCCGCTGCCTGTCGTACTCAGCCGAGGAGAAGGGGCAAAAGTGTGGGATGTAGACGGCAAGGAATACTACGATTTCTTGTCCGCATACTCCGCCGTCAATCAAGGGCACGCGCACCCGCGACTCGTCAGCGCCCTCACCCAACAGGCTGCAACGCTCGCCCTCACCTCACGCGCCTTTCATAACGATCAACTCGGACCGTACCAAAAGTCGATTACCGCCACCTTCGGCTTCGATAAAGTGCTGCCCATGAACTCGGGCGCAGAAGCCGTAGAGACCGCCATCAAAATCTGTCGCAAGTGGGGCTATGAAGTCAAAGGCATTCCCACCGATCAAGCCAACATTATCGTCTGCGGACAGAATTTCCACGGGCGCACCATCACCATCATTAGCTTCTCGAGCGACCCGAACGCTAAAGGACACTTCGGACCGTATACTCCCGGATTTGTGACGGTGCCTTATAATAACCTTAATGCACTTCGTGATGCTTTCGCCAAAACCCCAAACGTAGCCGGACTGCTCGTCGAACCTATCCAAGGTGAAGCAGGAGTTTATGTGCCCGATGATGATTTTATTCCAGGCGCCGCAGCGCTTTGCCGTGAGCACAACGCGCTCATTATTGCTGATGAAATTCAAACAGGTATTGCACGCACAGGTAGCCTGCTCGCCGTTTGCGGTGATTGTACATGCGAGCATACGTGCGAACGTCAGCCAGCTACCTATACCCGACCAGATATCCTCATTTTAGGCAAAGCACTTTCTGGCGGCATGTATCCTGTTAGTGCAGTTTTGGCCGATAACGAAATTATGGATGTCATTCAACCCGGCCAGCACGGTTCTACCTATGGCGGCAATCCCCTCGCCTGTGCCGTAGCTTCTGAGGCGCTCGCAATCGTTGAAGATGAACAACTTATGGTACGCGCTCGCCAACTCGGAGCTCGTTTTCGCGAAAGCATGCAAAAACTGGTAGATGAGCAACCACTGCTAAAACTCGTCCGCGGCAAAGGACTGCTCAATGCAGTCGTCGTTAATGATTCTGAAGATAGCGATACCGCCTGGCGACTCTGTCTGGCTCTAGCAGCCAAAGGACTGCTCGCCAAACCAACGCACGGCAACATCATCCGCTTTGCGCCTCCACTCGTTATCACTGAAGCCGAACTCGATGAATGTTGTGCCATTATAGCCGAAGTAGTGCGCGAATTTGAACTGGATCCTACCGATTAAGCATCCATTTTTGGTTCCCCTGCACATATTGTGTAGCTTACCCGAAATCAGGTAAGCTATGTGGCGAATTTTAGGAGTACTAGCAACATTAGGCCTCGGCCTCATCTCATGCGAACGGGAAGCAATCGAGCACCAGCCCGCTGAGCAAGTCGAAGCCCTTACACACGCAGAAGTCGTGCAGCTAGTAAAGTCGCACATGAGCGATGGACGGCTATTTGAATGGAATACTCTCACCGATCACCAACTGTACAGCGCAGGCGTGAGTGGAGATTCCTTGTTTAGCTACGGTTATTGGCTCGGCGACAAAGCAGAAGCTCCGACACAACTCGGTCGTATCGATATCGACAATTCCCGCTGGCGGCAGCATTTCACGCAGCTGCTCGAGGAGGTGCTCCACCATGAGTCCATTGCACGCGGACGCGAGGTCACACGCGAGGAGGTGCTGGTGTACGGCGAACCTGAGTTTGTGCCGCAGGCTACCCTCAGACTTACTTCGGTGGCAGCGGTGAAGTTTTTGCGAAAGCATAAAGACACGCGCTATTTCGAACCCATGGGCTTTGATCCTGAAGCAGGCGCACTAAGTGCTCGAAATTCTGGTTGTGGCAATACAGGTCCCAGCAATGTTAACTACGCCGATTATATTACCATATCGCCACTTGTGAAACAACCTTGGAACCATCACCTGCATAATATTCCACAAGCTTGGGCCCACAGTCAAGGTGATAATGTTCGTATTCAAATAATTGACACCGGAAGCTCAGATGATCAGGAAAATCTAAACAGTCAATTTGCTTCTGGCTTATCGACCAATCGAAGCGTCCAACGCCTCTCCACACACTATTCCGGCAGCTGGTGGTGGCGCCGGCTCGACTCACCGCACGACCCCTGTGGCCACGGCACGCGCATGGCCGGCCTGGCAACTGCCCCGCGGGGAAGCGATGGCAATGCCGTGGGCGTGGCGTACAAAGCCGACCTGACTACCGTCCGTGCTGTCAACGACGTGGTGATTACGAGCAGCAATGAATCTAAAGGCGTGCGTGATGCCCTCATCATTGCCGGCAATAGTTCTTCTACAAAAATTGTGAGTATGAGCATCGGCACGCCGTTTAGCAATGGCACCGTGCGCGATGGTATCTACTATGCCTACAACCGAGGCAAAATGCTCTTTGCCGCAGCTGGCACAAGCCTGTCGTGGACGAGTTGGTACGGCGTAATATTTCCGGCAACGATGAGCCAGACTGTGGCTGTAACTGGCATTAAGGAAGGTCTGCCCTTCGAGCGGTGCAATACCTGCCACGACGGTAGCGCAGTTGATTTTGTGGTGCATATGCAGCGCCGCAACGACTACGATCGCATCACCCTTTCGCTCGCCAATTACGGTAACTCACCTGCGTACTCGGGAGGCTCCAGTTGTGCGACGGCGACTACTTCAGGAATCGCTGCGCTGGTCTGGAGCAAGTACCCGCATTGGTCGCGTGCACAAGTACTCGACCGCCTCAAGCGCAGCGCCAATTACTATCCCGGGCGCAACGGCAACTTTGGCTGGGGCGCCATTGATGCACTGCAAGCAGTGACTGTTCCGCTGTAGCAAAGCGAGCCTGGACAGCTGACCTAGAGCGACACCAGGATGAACAGTAGAATGTCGAAGCCACCTAGTAAAAGGACGATTTTCCAAAATTTACTCATGAGGCAAATCACTTTTGCCGGCATAAGTTACGCCAATTCAGTGCACTCGCAACATGCGTTGTAAACGTCTTATTGACATCACATAGCTTACAGCAGACGGACTGGATGCATCCCGCGGCCTAAATTCGCGTATATCCCACCGAACACTGCACCCATGCTACGACTCCTACTTTTTAGCACGGTTCTTCTTTTTGCTTTCGCCAAAACCAGTTCTGCGCAGTCTGTCGCGCGTACCTGGAATGAAGAGCTGCTCGAAGCTATACGCGGCGATTTTGCCCGGCCCACGGTTCATGCACGCAACCTGTACCACACGAGCATCGCGCTCTATGACGGATGGGCTGTTTATGATGATGAGGCCGACACCCACTTTCTCGGCAAAACCCTCGGCGGCTTTACCTGCCCGCTCGAGCCTTTTCCGATGCCCAGCAACATCGAAGAAGCGCGTAAAGAAGTCATGAGTTATGCTGCCTATCGGGTGCTGCGTTACCGCTTTCGGCAGTCCCCGAGTCGCGCCATTACGTGGTTTAGACTCGACAGTATAATGAACGAATTAGGCTACAATTCCCGCTATACAGGCAGCAATTACCAGTCAGGCCAACCTGCCGATCTTGGCAATTACCTTGGCTCGCAACTCATCATTTACGGCAACACCGATAATGCTAATGATGCTGCCGATTATGCTAATCAATATTATCAGCCATTCAATCCGCCCCTCATTATTGATGAGTCGGGCAACCCTAATATCATCGACCCCAATCGCTGGCAGCCACTGAGTCTGTCCAACTTTATCGACCAGAGCGGCAATCCTATTCCAGGAGGCATGCAGGATTTTCTCGGACCTGAATGGGGAAATGTTGTTCCGTTTGCACTTAGCTCCGACGACGCAACAGTTTATACGCGCGACACCTCAAATTATATCGTTTATCATGATCCAGGTCCGCCGTTCTATATAACCGATCCTGCTACACGTGAGGATTATCAGCGCAACTTCGAAATGGTCGCCATCTGGAGCGGCTTGCTCGATCCTGCAGACAACCAATTCATCGACATTAGTCCTGGGGCAATAGGGCGACATGCCGATCCACTACCAATGCCAGATGGCTACTTCGATTATTATAACGAATATGGCGGTGGTGATTCTACTGGCGGCTTGCGCCAAAACCCAATAACTGGCGAGCCTTACGCACCTAACGTGGTGAAACGCGGTGATTATGCGCGTGTACTAGCTGAGTTTTGGGCCGACGGTCCTGATTCAGAAACCCCGCCAGGCCACTGGTTTGCGTTACTCAATTACGTCATGGACCAGCCGCAGTTCACGCGCCAGTGGCGAGGGCAAGGTCCGCTGCTCGATACGCTCGAGTATCAAGTCAAAGCTTACCTCACCCTTGGTGGTGCGATGCACGATGCTGCTATAGCTACCTGGGGCATTAAAGGCTGGTACGACTATTTGCGGCCAGTGAGTGCGATTCGCTACATGGCGGAGAAAGGTCAGCGGAGCGACCCCAACCTGCCGCGCTACCACGAGCATGGACTGCGGCTAGAGCCAGGTTTTATCGAGCAAATCGACAACATATCCGACCCGCTTGCAGGTCCAACGGGTGAAAATGTTGGAGAAATAAAGCTCTGGGCATGGCTCGGACCAGAGGCCATTGCCGATCCCGACACGGATGTGGCTGGCGTTGGCTGGATCTTGGCTAAAGAGTGGTGGCCTTACCAACGGCCCACCTTCGTGAGTCCGCCATTCGCGGGCTACGTCAGCGGCCACTCCACCTACAGTCGCGCGGCTGCAGAGCTGCTTACTGCCATGACGGGTTCGGCTTACTTTCCCGGAGGCATCGGCACTTTCACTGCTCCAAAAAACGAATTTCTCGTCTTTGAAGAAGGACCGAGTGAGACAATTGAACTTCAATGGGGGACTTACCGCGATGCTAGTGATGAGGTGAGTCTCTCGCGCATCTTTGGTGGCATTCACCCGCCCACCGATGATATTCCTGGTCGCCGCATTGGTATTGTCGTTGCCGAAGATGCATTCAGGTTGGCCAATCAACGCTTCGACACTGTAGCTCCTGTTCTACTTGCTGCCACCACAAGTGCATCGCCTATTCTCTACGACAATCTTGGCGAGCAGATCACGACGCGGCTACGCTTTTCAGAGGCTTTAGATACCACTGCCGTTTATCAAGCAAGTATCATCGGTGGCACCCTGTCGGCCTCAGTGTTACGCTTTGAATGGGTCAGCAATACAGAAGTAGATGTGGTGATTCAGCTTGGCGACGAGGAAATTAATCAAGCCTCATTTGAAGCTGCCGCTTTTCAATTGGTCGACCTGTATGGCAACACCTTTACCGCTGATCCGGCGTGGACGATAAGCGGTGATACCAAGCGTCCGACTGCACTCGTAAGCGGTAACGACCTCGTGCTAACCCCAGCTGATACAGGAGCGGCTGCACTGGTGGTGACATTCGATTTTGATGAGCGGATGGATACCGCTGCTGCGTTTGTGTGGACTTTACCGACAGACTTTCCGGCCAATGTACTTAGCGTTGCGCAACAAGGTTGGACCTCGACTATGAGCTACGAAGTCACCTTTGATGTGGCCTATCGAGCAGTCAATTACCAGGATGTACAATTTGGATTGTTGGCCAAGGATAGCATTGGTAACTCGCTAAGTTCTTTCCGTAGCAATGCGGTATTTAGTCTCGACCTCAACAATTCTAGTGTGCGCCAACTTCAAGGAGCTGTTGTTGATGTATATCCAAATCCCGTCTCCGATCAGCTGTTTGTTACTATGACGCAGCCGCGGGAGGTAGATGTTGTTCTGCGCGATGCAGCAGGTAGGGAGCTTATGCGCGATGTGCTGATGACTTCGGGCAGCTTTGATGTCTCAACACTTCCAGGCGGAAACTATACGCTTACCCTCCGTACTCAAGGTGGGGAAATGGCTAGTTGGCAGCTTGTTGTTGAGTAGGCTTTCGCCAAAACCCTGCAACAACCCCTCCCCTAGCCTCAGCGTTTAGCAGACATGATTGGGTACCAATTTAGCGACTACGTAGCGCGCAAAAATGAACAGCCTCCATTTGAGCGACTGCTCGAAATTCTCAAGGAGCTGCTCATGCACACCAGTGGCGATGTGAGCGAGGCGCTCAGTTGGCTCACTCAGCTGGATCAGAAGTACGGACTGACAGATGATGAGTACGGGATGAGTGACTTCATCCAAGACCTCATCGACAAGGGATTCATCAACCAAAAAGATCCAAATACTCCTGGATTTTCTCCAGCCAGCAAACTCGAGCTACAGCTTCGTCGCAAAGCCCTCGATGATGTTTTTGGGCAGATTAAGAAGTCCAAGCGTGGCAATCACTCAACCCGCGGCACCGGACAGGGTGACGAATTCACCAGTGAGACGAGAAAATATGAGTTTGGCGATCCGCTAGATCAGTTGTCAATGACTGATACGCTGAAGAATTCTTATATCAATCATGGCATCGACAACTTCCAGCTCACGCACGATGATCTAGAAGTACGCGAGACATTTTATCAGGCGCAAACGTCGACGGTGCTCATGATCGATATCTCCCACTCGATGATCTTGTACGGGGAAGATCGCATTACACCCGCCAAGCGTGTGGCCTTGGCCTTGAGCGAGCTTATCACCACCCGCTATCCAAAGGATACCCTGGATATTGTGGTGTTCGGCAATGACGCTTGGCAAGTGGAAATTAAGGACCTGCCTTACCTCAAGGTTGGTCCGTTTCACACCAATACAGTGGCCGGCTTGGAGTTGTCGATGGATTTACTGAAGCGGCGACGCAACCCCAACAAGCAGATCTTTATGATCACTGATGGCAAGCCGACGTGTATCAAGCGAGGCAAAAGCTATTACAAGAATTCTTTCGGGCTCGATAGAATGGTTGTCAATCGCACGCTTGCCTTAGCTGTGAAGTGCCGCAAGTTAGGGATACCTATTACCACATTTATGATTGCGCGCGATCCGTACCTGATGCAGTTCGTAGAAAGTTTTACGGAAGCTAATAATGGTAAGGCATTTTACTCGAGCTTGGATGGCTTAGGAGCCAATTTGTTTATGGATTATCGGAAGAATAAAGGACGCTCACGAAGATGAGCTAAGTTGATGTACACGCGAATATCATGGGCTAGTTGCATGTTGATCGTATTGCTCATCCTGAAACACGAAAGCGGTCGGTTTGCTCTACTGTACGAGCTTGCTTGCAGAAACTGTGGGGGCGATTGACTCATGACAGCCACTAACGTTGAATATGCTCTTCAATGGTAGCATCATAGAAATATTGTACTGGTTTGTGGTTAAAGTTGAGCAAGAGGGCATTGAACCTACCTTACTTTCACCGTGTGATGCACACGCTGCGTCCTCAAACATGAATTTGTAAACGTGTGGATGCAAGAAGGTGAGTGCCAAGATTCAGCAATTCGATTTACTACAACAAGTTTGATTATGTTGCCCTGTAGCCAACTGAGCCTCAAGAAACTCATTTATTGAAGAAATCAGACAGACACCATGCGCAACTTCAGCTGGACATCTAGCTCTTTTTCTTGGCTCAGGACTGCAAGCCCACTCCTGCTAGGCTGTGCCTTCTTGCTGATTAATTATCTGTTTACGGTGCGCTATGAAGAAAATGATGATGTATTAATGTTGCTGATTGCATCTGGGGAATATTCGGGGTCACCAGACAACCATCTCATATTTATTAACTTCTTGTATGGATCAGTCTTGAATTGGCTGTATCGATTGGCACCACAGGTTGAGTGGTATACGGTGATCTTCGTAATGTTAAATATAGCAGCAACATCGCTACTTATTGATTCTTCCTTAAAAGTAGCCAAGAGTAAACGTGCAAAGGTAACACTAATTGCATTTATAGCAACGATGTTTATTTACATCTCAGTCAGCTTACAATTTACCTATACTGCTGCTGTGCTGGCTATTGCGGGGCTCAGCCAAATCTATGCGTCAGAGCGAAAAGCTCTTGGTATGGCAGCCTTTGTTGTAGGATCACTTGTGAGATTTGATGCGATTATTTTAATTCTGATAATATCCTTGCCGCTCTTTATTCGCAACTCTTGGAGTGTGTTTGCCTATCATCGAGATAAGCGAGTAGTTGCGCTTTCTGTTGCTTTTTTAATTGCGGGTGTGTGCAAAGTAGCAGATTGGAGCTACTACCATTTCGATTCTGAATGGCATTACTTTCATAGCTTTAACCAGATCAGAGGGCAAATCAATGACAACCCGAATTCCTCACGGATTCTTTCAACTCTACCTTCCGACATCACTCCGACAGATTATGAGCTGTTGCTATACGGATTAGCTAATCCAGAAGCAGTGGACATTAAAGATCTCCAAATCCTCCAACAGTTATTAGCCGATATCTCGTATACGACTAAGCTCCAGAACGTTCAAAATCTCTCTACTTTTGGCGGGTACTTAGCATTGCTTCTCCTTTTGACTGGTATCGCGATGTTGCTTAGCAAAGCAAACCGATATCGAATTTTGGCTGTGGCCGGGATATTTTTACTGCTCATGATTTATATTTCTCTCGACTCTACTCCAAAAGACAGAGTATTTTTCTCAGGACTTTTTGCAGCCGTAATTTCCATAGCCTATCTTGTTGTTAACTGGCGACGCACTGCTGGTTACAGTCTAATGCTGTGTTTAGCTACTTTGGCTGTTCCTATCCTGTACATCACTTACAGAACTCAAAGTCGAAGCGCAAGACACACTGTTCGTTATACACAGCGAATGGAGCTAATCAACGATTACCTTCAAACGGGTAATACCTTAGTGCCTTATGGCATATCCTACCGCCTCGAGTATGGCAATCCCTTCCAAATATCAGATAATTTCTTGGCTCAGCAAAACTATATAGGCGGGTGGCTTACCCATAGTCCTCTAAATAAAGACAAGTTTGATACATTTTCGCATTTTATCAATAACTATGGTTTTGTTGTCAATACCGAACGTTACCCTAAGGCTGCAGATTTGGTCGCTCATAGCATCTTCCTAAACAATAGGACTTTCGTTACTCCAATTGTTGTTGGCAGGCAAGATAAAATTGCAATTATTGAGTTCCAAACACCTGATTCAATGAACACTGTATTGCTTGAGTAGAAGCTATTGTTTTGCCTCAGACACAATTGTATCAGAGTATCTACTTATACCTGCCGTTTATTTCAACTTGCTCCACGGAAGCTCTCGTTGCAGATTTATGCCGAACTTCAAGTACATCTCACGCAGTTGCTAAAGGTATGATACTGTTGTTGACTCGTGGAGCTCTTATCTAGGTTGATATCATGCTACTGCCTCCAATCCTAGAAGTATCATCCAGGAGCACCAATATATGGTAACTATGGCTATCAGTACAGTTACTGTTGAGACCCCTTCACCGATAGAGCTAAATGTCTATATTATAGTACCATTGAGTCGACCTGGGGAAAGCTGGCCTCTCGTGGACAACCTGCGCTGAGGGAGTTTACCGTCAATAGGTTTGCGTAGGCTGCTACCTTGAAGCCATGCTAGCTGACTCACCTTTACATTTAAACGCCGCCCAAAGGCGGCTCGCCTCGCGCATGATGCGGCCTTGGCTGTACCGGCTCTTTGCCTGGCGCAAGCTACCAAGTACAGCATGGTGGGGTGTGAAGGTCCCGCAACTCACAGCTGAGCGCTGTGTAGTAACTCTTCCCTATGGGTGGCGGACGCAGAATCCCTTTCGCAGCATCTATTTTGCTGCGCAGTGTGGTGCGGCTGAGTTATCGACTGGTGCTCTGGCGCTGCTGCATCTGGAGGGCAAGCCACGAGCGAGTATGTTGGTGACGCAGTTTGACAGCAAGTACTACAAAAAAGCCGCTGCCCAACTACGCTTCGTCTGCGAAGATGGACAAGCTATTGCCGCTGCTGTTGCTGCAACAATGGCAGATGCTGAAGGTCGTACGGTAGTAGCGAAAAGTGCGGCGTATTTACCTGATGGAGTGTTGGCCAGCGAATTTTGGGTGACGTGGAGTTTTAGGAGGAAGAAGCTTTAGTGCATAATTACAACCTGTTGTGAGATAGGTGCTTGACCATCAAGAAACACTTGCAGAATATAATGACCAGGCACAAGGTGTGGAAACTGTATCAACGCCTTACTTGAAGACACATCAAGACTATGGAGTGGGTGTGATTGACCTCCCGTAGAAACCAGCCTAACGTCTGTGAGCACTGCTCCCGCTGGATGTTCAATGAAAAGATGAGTTGAGCTTGGATTAGGGTACACCTTGAGCGCACTTGGTTCATCAGCTTCTACCACCTTCACTGTTTGCTGGTATTCCAGTGCACCTATATCAGGAAATGCGCCGGAGGTTCTAGGCATACCAAGCAAATCAGTATCTAAATTGGTAGGCGCGCAAAGGTCGACTAAGGGAGAATCTTTTAGCGGTATGTAATCTGTGACTTCGATACTGGCTAACTGGCCGGTTCTATTTAAACTGTCCGCAACAAGTCCATGATACGGAACTGTGGAAACGGACGTACAATTGAAACAATCACCAGCGACAATTGTAGCTGTTAAGTTAAATATTCCACCTGGTCCAACGCCATCAACACCTAAATCTGGACCCTGTTGTGAAAATGTAGGTCGTCTATTATTCATCATCACACAATTTTCTATTGATGTTGGGATAACAACAAGAACAGGATCCTTTGAGCCATTAAAAAAGCTACAGTGACTTATGAGCTTGAGGCCAGGTATAGAATCATGACGAATGGTGACTACACCGATATCGCTGTTGCCAATAAATAATGAATTACTGATAAAGGTGTCTGCACTCTTAGCATAGATAACGCCAGTAGTTCCGACATTGCGAGTGAAAACGCAGCGATTAATTATTAGATCAAGTAAATTCTGCGTGTACAAGACACTTCCGTTTCCTCCTCTACCTGCACCACCTGAGAAGATTGTAGTGTCCACTGCAACAATGGAATTAAAGCGCGAGTCAGCTAGCCTGAAACTATCACAGCCATATAATGTTGCAAAACCCCCTTTCCCATTGGTGATGATCGAGTCCACTACCATGGAATCAATGGTAATAACTTGCACGGTGTCAAATTTTAAAAGGCCAAACGACCTATTGTCCAAATTAGGTAATCTATTAATGTTGTTACTAATGTATCCAGAGCGCAACTCCACTCTTCTGAAATAGAGGAAATTGACTAAGGCTAAGCCATCAGGCTCCGTGACTGTGGAGTCAATAAACCTGAATTCTGAAAGCTCAAACCGATCAATCAATAAACTTTGCGAGTCGCTGGATGTAAATGAGAGAGTACTAGCCGTATTTTCACTGTCTCCAACAATTTTCAGAGAAGAAAGGTGGGTTGTATCGTTCAGAAATGTTACAGCAAGTTGAGAGGAAGAATTCAGAGTAATAACTGCATGTGCCCCCGAAGAAGGGTTCCACTTTTCAAGAGATACCTGTCCGTGGATTTCGATTGAGTCCGCATCCAATGGACTTATGACTATAGTGTCTATTAGCACTACCTGCGAAAATGCTGCACTTCCGCACAAGGCAACTATAGCCTGGTACAGAAGTGCAGCGAATGGGAGATGAATGGTTCTCATCGAACGACGTACATGACATCGAAAAAGGAACCGAGGCGCAACCCGCAACTCGAAGTCAAAGCGTCAGCATAGTAATACCGAGAGCAGTACCACTTGTAGTCACGTCCATTCTGCCCAAGTTGGTTGCTGTAACTAAGTACCGCATTTCTAGGAGTCAAAATTGTGGGAGCTTACACCAGCCACACGGCCGATAGCTGGAAGAACCGACCATTTCTACAGAAAGTACCTCTTTAACAACTTATATTTCACCACTTGAACTCACGAGCAATGAAATAGCCTCGGCCCGACCCAAGTGCGTTGAAGGCGAGGGCTCTATATTTGACAAGCCATGAGCAAGCTTCCGCCAAAACTACCTCTCTTCGTACCAGATGATCGCTACACCATTGAACAGTACCTCGCCATTGAAGAGAGTACGGGTAAGCGCTACGAGTTTCACGAAGGTCAGTTACTCAGCGTTGAATCAATGGCAGGGGGTAGCTTTGTGCATGCCGTGCTTGCAGGGAACTTCATCGGAGAAGTCAGGTCTGCCATCATAAGCAAGGAGATGTTGAGTCACCATCTAGCTGGCTGCAATGCCACCACCAGCGACCTTCGCATCGCAGTCGATGGCGGTAAACGCTACTTATACGCCGATGCTGTGGTGGTGTGTGGCAAGCCCAGATTTGATGATGTCATTCCCTCCGCTGTAGTCAATCCTATTCTAGTTGTGGAAGTGATTTCGCCCTCAAGTGAGAAATACGACCGCAGCCTCAAATTCAACTTCTATAGCCTACTACCCAGCCTACGCGAGTATCTACTTATCGAGCAAGAAAGCCAGCGAGTTGAAGTGCGGCATCGGCCAAATACGAGTAGCGATTGGAGCTACACAGTAGTAGCTGGCCAAGAAGATGCTGTTCATCTGCCTTCCCTTGATGTGACCTTACCAATAAATGGTCTGTATCGCGGATGGACAGCGCCGGAGGAAATCGAATAATCCCTCTGCCATTCTGCGTTCATTCAATGGGGCCGGAGAATCCTAAGGCACCATATCACGACGCTGCTATGCGGCTACCAAGCCCGCCTATGAACGTATGGTTATAGCCGCATCGCGGCCTCTTCTTCAAAAGGTAAGATCCACCCGGAACTTCGATCGAGCCCTTGCACTCAGAAGCGTGGCCCCTGCACCCCAACTCATCCTAGCATTGAGCGCAGCGAACTAGCGTTACACCCCCTTGCGACCTTTGCGTCCCCCTTGCGAATCGCGCCAGTGATCTTGCGATACCATCACACCCCAACAGCAAAAACGGCGAAGCCAATAAAACCGCGAAGCGAAAGAAACGGCGAACCCCACCCCAGCCCTTGCGAGCCCTTGCACTCAGAAGCGTGGCCCCTGCACCCCAACTCATCCTAGCATTGAGCGCAGCGAACTAGCGTTACACCTCCTTGCGACCTTTGCGTCCCCCTTGCGAATCGCGCAGCGACCTTGCGATACCATCAAACCCCAACAGCAAAAACCGCGAAGCGAAAAAACGGCGAAGCCAACCAAACGGCGAAGCCAAAAAACGAGCGAAGCTCAAAAAACAGCGAAGCCAAAACCGGCGAAGCCGCCCTCCCACCTTTGCGCCCCTTGCGTTTTCCCTTTGCGAACTTTGCGATACCATCACCCCCGAAACAACCCCCCAATCCTCCGAAACAATGCCTGAAAGCTCGCCCGATCAGGTAAGGAAACCTTGCGATCATTCATCGCCAATAACGTGATAACAACCCCAATCGGAAAAACCACCAGCGTCGGCATCCACGCCGCAAGTCCTGGAGCCAACGTATAGCTGCCCATCAGCTTCTTGCACATGATCAGCAACACAATAAAGATCATGAAAAAGATAATCGATACCAATATCGGATAGCCAAATCCACCTTTGCGAATAATAGCACCCATTGGCGCTCCAATAAAAAGGAAGACAAAACAAGCAAGCGCAAAACTAAACTTGAGGTGTAACTCGTAGATATGGTCGATTAATGAATCGCGCTGCGAATCCAGCCGTCGCGTTGCACCATCGGCATAACTCTTAATTGTTCTCGCAAACTGTATCGACCTGTCGAGGTACGTTACCTGCTTGTAAGCAGGCCTTGTGCGGATATAGGTCACATAACTATCCGTCGTAGTGTCTCTTGGCGGCAGCTCGTGGGTGAGACGATCAGCTATGTTGAGCCTGCGCCGAAGCGGGACTTCTGGCTCCACCTGCTCGAGTACAGCAGTATCTTGTCTGCGCTCAGCATCATCATCTGCTGCAAGCGCCATGTCAGCCGCCAATTTGATCGAATCCCGCCGCAACTGCTCAATAGAATCAAGCTTCGCTCGGTCGAGCTGCTTGATTGGTGTAATAAATCGACCAACCTCTATCCCGAGCCTGTTGCGCCGATCCATCATCGCATTGCGAATGCTATCAATAGCACCATCGAGCTGCCCAACACTCAACATTCCTTGGTGTGAAGAAAAGGAGCTTTCATCCGTGCGATCAATCTCAAACTCACTCAGATCAAAGGTCTTGCGATAAGTCTCAAACTTAGTCCTCACAAAAGGATGTGTCCGACGAGCTTTTTGCATCGACGACTCAGGCTCTTGATACTGATAGCCCTCTTCGAGCTCGAGAACGAAATAGCGATCATCTGGTGTAACCGACATCGTGCCGCGCTCGGCGTTGACGGATTCGATGCGTCCGCGCAAGGTGCCACCATGGCGAAAAAGCATGACATCTTCTAGCGACTTTTCGTCCGCCATTTTCTTGCCGATACGAATCGCAAAGCCCTGAAAATCATCATTGAATGCGCCTTCCTCAAGACTCAAACTCGGCTTTTGCGTACGAATATCATACATACGCGTGCGCGCTTTTAAATTGGCAACAGGCATCAAATAATTGCTACACGTAAAGCTAAATGCAGATATTCCTAAACAGGCAATCATCAGTGGAGCCATGATGCGCATCAGCGGCACCCCTGCACTCTTCATGCTCGACAATTCGTAATGCTCAGCAAGATTGCCCATCGTCATCACGCTCGCAATCAGTACCGCAATCGATAAAGCCATCGGCATCAACGAAATGCTCAAGTAGCCAATCAACTCGGCGATCAGCAAAATTCCCGCTCCCTTGCCAATGATATCATCGATATACACCCACAGGTACTGCATCAACAGCACGAACAGTGCTACCGCAAACGACACCAGAAAAGGGCCGACAAAGCTTTTGAGAATGAGACGATCGAGCTGTTTCACTTAGTAGGTCTAACGCATAGCTAGGCGGGAGGTGGCGATTCGCTCGCAGGAGAGCCATTTCCTGACGCGGAACTAGAATTTCTGCCAAAAACAGCTGGCTCCAACACCTCCGCATTCTTGAGCCACAGGTCGCGTTGCGGGAAAGGAATCTTGATGCCCTGCTCAGAAAAGAGCCGATTGACGGTGAAGCGCAAATCCGACTTCACAAATTCTATCCGCCAAGGCTCTTGCGAATAAAAGTACAACTTAAAGTCAAGGGAAGAATTGCCAAAATTAGTAAACATTATTCTCGGTACCGGGCGCTTGAGCACATCTGGATGATCGCTCGCCGCCTTTTCGAGTGTCGAACTCACCAAATCAAGATCACTCCCATAAGCCACACCTACATCAATGTGAAAGCGTAAAGGCGAACGGATATGACTCCAATTAATTATATTTTCATTGACCAGGTGCGAGTTCGGAACAATGATCATAATATCATCTCGCGTACGAATCTTGCAGGTGCGCAATCCAATTTCTACTACACGACCGATAAAGCCGTCGACCTCAACAACATTGCCCACTTCTACCGGACCTTCAATCAGTAGCAGTAAGCCGCCAAAGAAGTCATTAAAGGTCTGCTGCAAGCCCAAACCTACACCAACTAGAAGTGCAGCTGCACCAGCCCACAGTACTGAAAATTCTATCCCCAGTACTGTAAAAGCAGTGGCTAATCCTACAATATAAATGATGTAATTAGCTATTTGTTGAATAGCATAACTTCGACCTACATCTACGCCGTTGCGGGTAAAGAATGGCTTTAGTATAAACCTGCTCAGTCCTGCTACAATCAGTCGCGTCACGACAATTACGAGCACTGCGATAAGTATCGCCTTGGGCGTCAAAGCGTAGTCTCCGAGCGTGATCAGCTCGTAGTTGAGTGCCTCGAGCACGCGTTGCCAGGTTACGTCGAATACTTCCACCAGGTGCGAATGTAGCGTTGCCGCCGTGGCCTACCTTGCCACCGTGAGCGAACGTCTGGTGAAGATTCAAGGTATGCGGCGCGAGCAGCCCAGAGATGGCTTCTTATGTTTTGCGGAAGCGCAAGAATACCGCAAGCTCGGCCAGTTGAGCCAAGCCATCGCCAGCTTCGAGGAGTTGCGCGCTCTCGACCCTAAGTATGTAGGCCTCTACTACCACCTCGCGGATGTGTACGAGCAGCACGGGGAGCATGGCCAGGCCGAGCAGACCTACCGCGATGGCATCGAAGTGGCGCTCGAGCTCAATGACCAGCATGCCCTTGCCGAATTGCGCAATGCCTACGTGAATTGGCAGCTCGAGCAAGCCACCTAACCGAGCCATACTCCTTCAAATACGCGTACCGCAGGCCCAGTCAAATACACCTCGCTGATGAGTCCGGAGGCAGTGCGGCTAAAATCGACGTGCAGCAATCCCCCCCTCGCTTGCACGGAGACGCTGATGTTGCCCGTGAGTTGCTGCCTTTCGGCAAAACTCAATGCCGCCGCCGTTACACCCGTTCCACAGGCTAAAGTTTCTGCTTCTACCCCGCGCTCGTACGTGCGGATGGCGAGGCCGCTGCCTGCAGTGGCCACGTAATTGACGTTAATACCGGTTTTGGCGAAAGCTGAACTGTACCGTACCTGCCGTGCTTGCTCCACTATTTCCCCTTTCGGCAAAACAGAACACCACTCCACATAATGAGGCGACCCAGTATCTATAATATCAACTTGCTCGGCG
Source organism: Saprospiraceae bacterium (assembly GCA_965213735.1). Taxonomy (GTDB): domain Bacteria; phylum Bacteroidota; class Bacteroidia; order Chitinophagales; family Saprospiraceae; genus CALDTK01. Next base: position 261,159 of record CBDCAB010000006.1, on the reverse strand, counting down.
TGGCGCGACAACTCGCCGACCACCTGCATCGAAACCCGCACCCGGCCATCGGGCAATAGCTCGCCGGTGTGCAAGCCATCATTCGCGCGGAAACTGAGCGTCGACTCCTGCAACATAAGTTCCTCATGCAAGCACTTGATAAAACAGCGCGAACCATTGCCGCAAAAACTAGAAGGAGCACCGTCGGAATTATAATAAATCATGCGCGGAGGGGCATTCATCTCCACATACCAGAAAATGACTCCATCAGCACCGATGCCCGTGTGGCGCGCACACATCTCCGTTACGAGTTGCTGAACCAACCCAGGCAGCTCATATGCAGACGCCAACTTTATGAGGATAAAATCATTGCCCGCACCGTGATATTTGCTAAACTTCACTGCTCGCTACTTTGCTCTACGGGAGCACTGAGGCGGCCGCCATCAATAATGGACTTGCCCCGAGAGGAGGCAATAATGGCCGCGAGCGCCAGCATGACCACTATCAGGATGGCACCAAAAATGCTGAATTTCCAGCCCCAAATGTTGCCGACGTATTCCGTATCCGAATCAGGTTGGTAGCGCCACATGTGGTGAAGGTAAGTCTCGCCACCGGCTACAACTTCTCCCCTCTTGATCCCGTTGAAAATGAAGCTGCATAATTGGCAAATCAGGTTGCTCACGCAGCGTGGATGCAGCTACCTTGAAGCCCGAGTGGGCTACCTGTATTTACCTCTATGAAAGGCATTGTGCGACCAGCTGTTTTGTGTGTGGTGAGCGCTGCACTGGCCGTAGTGGGCATGCGCTACTTCGATGGCCAAAGCTCATCCAACAACGAGCAAACCAACGCTAGACTCGCCGCCTACGTAAACCCAACGCTCGACCTGCCAGAGGGTACAGCCTTCGATCCTGCTCTACTCTACCCCAACTTCGTGAACGCAGCCGCACGCGTCACACCAGCCGTAGTCAATATTAAAAGCCTCACTGGTGGAGCCCTCAACGACATTTGGTCGCGCCAACGCAGCGTTGATGCAAGCAGTGGCTCGGGCGTCATCATCAGCCCAGATGGCTACATCGTCACCAACAATCACGTCGTGGATGGCGGCACCGACATTGAAGTCACCCTCGATGATCGACGCGAATTCGAAGCCGAACTCATTGGTCGCGATCCGAGTACAGACTTAGCCCTTGTTAAAATTGAAGCGGAGCACCTACCCTTCGTCAGTTTTGGCGACAGCGATAGCTTGTACGTCGGCGAATGGGTGCTTGCAGTAGGCAATCCTTTTGATTTGCGCAGTACAGTCACTGCTGGCATCGTGTCTGCTAAGGGCCGCAGCATCGATATTCTCGACGACCGCTACTCCATCGAAAGCTTTATTCAAACCGATGCCGCTGTCAATCCTGGTAATTCAGGGGGGGCTTTAGTGAGTACCCGCGGCGAATTGGTGGGAATCAACACAGCAATTATTACCCGCAGCGGCCGCTATGAAGGCTACAGTTTTGCCGTACCGTCGAGCTTGGCCGCCAAAATTGTAGATGATCTGCGCGAATTCGGGACGGTGCAACGTGCGCTGCTCGGCGTCGAGCTGGAGAACGTCACCATTACACACGCTGATGATCACGGACTCCCCTCTGCTGATGGCGTCGTGGTGCGCAACATCACGCCCAATTCGGCCGCTGCAGATGCCGGTCTGCTCGATGGTGATGTCATCATTCGCATAGAAGACAGCCCCATTCGCGACGTGCCAGCGCTAAAGGAGAGCATCGGGAGGTTTCGACCAGGTGAAACCGTGCGACTTACCTATTTCCGGCAAGGCCAGATTAGTACGGTGCGCGTTGTGCTAAAAAATGCAGTTAATGACATTCGCCTCGTGAGTAATGAGCACGAGACATTTATGCGCGATATCGGCTTTGAATTACGTGAACTCAGCGCTGACGAACTCGCCAAACTTCCTTCTGCAGGGGTAAAAGTGGTATCAATCTACCTCAGCTCTAAGGTCGACAGGACGCGCATGGATCCCGACTATATCATCACCAAAGTCAATCGCGAGCGCGTGCGCAGCATCGATGAACTGGTGCGGATCATTAGCAACACACGCAAGGGCGAAGACGTGCTGCTGGAGGGCTATTACGAGAGTTTCAATGGCGAATACTACTACGCTTTCAAACGCTAGCAGACACTTAGCGCGGCACATTACCTTCCCCCCCTATGGCCGTTTTACAAGCTAACATCAACGAGGACGTCAACAAACTCGCTCTCGGACGTCTGCAGCATTTACTCGTGAAAATTCGCCTCGGTGGAGGCACTAAGAAAATTGAGAAGCAGCATGCCAAGGGTAAGATGGTGGCGCGCGAGCGTATCGCCGCACTCGTCGATCCAGGAGATGACTTTCTAGAACTCGGCGCTTTCGCTGGATATGGCATGTATCCGCAGTATGGCGGCTGCCCGGCGGGAGGCGTGGTGGTGGGCCTCGGCAAGGTGCGCGGTCGACTTTGTGTGATCGTTGCCAATGACGCCACAGTCAAAGCAGGAGCATGGTTTCCTATTACCGGCAAGAAGAATTTGCGCGCTCAGGAGATAGCCTTAGAAAATCGCCTGCCCATCATTTACCTCGTCGATTCAGCCGGCGTATTCCTGCCGATGCAGGATGAAATCTTTCCCGATAAAGAGCACTTCGGTAGGATTTTCCGCAACAATGCGCAGTTATCGAGTAAAGGCATTCCCCAGATAGCAGCCATTATGGGTAGCTGTGTGGCCGGAGGCGCTTACCTGCCTATAATGAGCGACGAGAGTCTCATCGTCGAAGGCACAGGAAGCATTTTTCTCGCCGGTCCTTACCTGGTACGGGCCGCTATTGGAGAAAGCGTCGATCAAGAAACACTCGGTGGAGCGACCACTCAAACAGCTATAAGTGGAGTAGTCGACTATAAGTGTGCGGACGACGCATCGTGCATAGACATGATCCGCGATCTTGTCGATAAGCTCGGTGATCGTCCGCGTTCGGGCATTAACAGAGAAGCACCAGCAAAGCCCGCGGTGCCTACCACAGAAATTTATAAGCGCTTTCCCGACACGCGCACCAAGCCCTACGCCACACGAGAGCTGCTGGAGTGTATTATCGATGCCGAGACTTGGCGCGAGTATAAGCCAGATTACGGGCAGACGATTCTTACCGGCTATGCGCGCATCGATGGCTGGGCAGTCGGTATTGTCGCCAACAACCGTGAAGTCGTGCGTTCTGCCCAAGGAGAAATGCAGTTCGGCGGCGTCATCTATTCAGATAGTGCCGATAAAGCGGCGCGCTTCGTCATGAATTGCAACCAAAAACGTATCCCGCTCGTGTTTTTGCACGACGTCACGGGCTTCATGGTTGGCTCGCGCTCAGAGCATGGTGGTATCATTAAAGACGGCGCAAAGTTGGTGAATGCGGTATCCAATTCGACAGTACCCAAGGTCACGATCGTAATGGGCAATAGCTATGGCGCAGGCAATTATGCTATGTGTGGAAAGGCTTACGACCCGCGGTTCATTGCAGCGTGGCCCACAGCCAAAATTGCAGTTATGGGTGGCGCTCAAGCCGCTAAAGTGCTGCTGCAAATTGAAATGGCTAGTTCGCGCGAACCACTAGATGAAGCTGCACAAGAGGAGCTGCTTACACGTATTACCGAGCGCTATGAGGCGCAAACTGAAGCAACTTACGCTGCCTCACGCCTGTGGGTTGATGAAATCATCGATCCCGCCAGCACCCGCCAATTTATCAGCCGTGCCCTCGACGCAGCAGATCACGGCACCATCGAGCCTTTCAGTGTCGGCGTCTTGCAGACCTAACACTAAAACATGGTAATACTGGATTATTTTCCACCTATAAGGTGAGCGTGTGCAACGATCTTGCTATATTATCCCGCGAATCAAACCCTCTGCCGTATGATGAACGAACGTGTACACGCTGTAATGACTAAAAATGTGGTAACTGTCACTGCCGACCAAAGTGTTGCAGACGTCTACCACATCATTAAAACGAAAAGGTATCATCACGTGCCCGTGGTGGAAGGAACCAAGTTGGTAGGTATCATCACCAGCTACGACCTGATGAAGCTCGAAATCTGCTCGGATGATTACGTCCAGCACAAGGTCGGCGACGTCATGACCACCAAAGTGGCTTTTCTCAACCCTTACGATTCTATCGGTGCGGCTGCTGAGGTGTTTATGGAGCACCTCTTTCACGGGCTGCCCATCGTCGATGATGAGCGCAACCTCGTAGGTATTATCACTACCCACGATGTCCTCAAGTACAACTACTACCAGGCTTATCCACGCCACCGTCCAGATCGCTTCGCTGCAATCGGGGCTTAAGTAGCCGTTGTTTTGGTGGTGCAATATGCATAAGCCCCTGCGGCAGCACTCCACGCAGGGGCTAGCACCACCCCAACCACAGTTAGCAACAACAGGACAAAGCCTGCACCTACTCCGGTGCACAAGCCTTTGTGTCGATTGTAGTAGGCAATACTCGACCTGTAGTCGTTGCGGCGTTCTACTGCGTAGTCGAGCGTGCCTGCTCCCACATAAAAGCTTTGCACCAGCACCAAACACACGCTGCTCAGCAAATTGATGACTGGAATGAGCCCCAGCAGCAGCAAAGGGATGGAGTAGAATAATTCCTTGATCAGGAGCCGCATATTCAGCTGTACGCTGCGGCGGAGTAGTTGCCCATCGCTTTGTGTCGACGGAACATACATGCCCATGTGCTGCTCTACCTTCTCGGCCACAACGCCCATCCACGGGCTGGTGGCCACTATTAGCAGGTGCTTGAAAATAAGAATGAAGAGTGCCAGCAAACCTATGGCTACTCCTATAGTTATGAGCGATAGCCAAATGGCATGCAGATCGTCTGGCAGAAACACGAGCAGCCGAGTGATCAAGTGCGCACCTAAAATGGCCGCTGGAATTGCAAGCAAGAGCAAAGCAATTGCTATCGCGCCAGTGAGTAGCACGTAGCGCCAAAGGCCCAGCTTGCTAAACAAGGGCAGCACCGCTATGTAGGCGCTCAGTCCACGAAAAGTTTCTTTGACCAGCCGCATAAGCTAAACCCGCTCCACGGCGTGTGTCGCAGCCAGCCTGCCCAGCAAGTTCCGCACCTCGGCGACGGTGTCTACCTGAAAGCGGGCTGCCGTTTTACCCTCACCGACTTTGATGGTGTAGGCGCCTTTAGGCATCGCCTTGAAGGTATCTTCATCGGTATGGTCATCGCCGATCGTGAGGGCAAAGTCATAGTCGCCAGCTTCCACCCAGGATGCGGCGGCTTTACCCTTATTCACGCCAGCGTTCTTGATTTCAACGACTTTATGTCCTTCCAGCACCTGCAGGTCGAGGTTGGAGGTGAGGTAGCTGAGTACTTCGCGAAATTCCCTGACGCGTTTGGCGCCGAGGTCTTTATCAGCTTTGCGGTAGTGCCAGGCGAGACTGTATTCTTTTTCTTCCACGAAGCTGCCTGGGGTGCGCTCCACCATATCGTCGAGCACTTCCATCACGCGTTCCTTCCAGGCGTTAGTCATGCCCGGTGCTTGGCTCCATTTTCCGCCGCGTCGCGTCCAAACTCCGTGTTCGGCGGCCATTTCGATACCGAGGTGCCCCACCCATTTCTCCAGGGTGGTATGGTCGCGGCCTGAGTTGACGATGAGGCTGTTTCCTTCAGCTTTCGCCAAAACCTCTAACAGTTCCAGCAACTCCTCATCGGGCTTAACAGCCTGGGGATCGGTATTGAAGCCCATCAACGTGCCGTCGTAGTCGAGCATGAGCAGACGATTGCTTGCTGCATGGTAGGCCGTGGTGAGCTCGTGGAGCACCTGCTCGTTGACGTGATTGGCTCGAGTTGTTTCTGATTTCACAGTATGTCGTTTCAAGTCTTTCATAAAGGCTTCAGCCCAATTGCTCACCGTGTACTTGCGGAGGCGATCCTGCATTTTTTCTAGACGGGCACGCTGCTCCTCCTTGGGCATGCTGAGGGCTTGATCGAGAGCTCTTACTACCTCCTCACTATCCTGTGGATTGACGGTGATTGCGTCAGTGAGTTCGTTGGCTGCGCCTGCCATTTCTGAGAGCACTAGCACGCCACAGCGGTCGCGTTCTTTGCTCGCGATATACTCCTTCGCTACGAGATTCATTCCATCCCGCAGCGGAGTAATCAGAGCCACATCTGATCGCTGGTATAGTGCATTTAAGGCGGTAAAGCTGAGGCTGCGGTAGAAGTACTTGATCGGCGTCCAATCAAACGTTCCGTAGAGTCCGTTGATTTCGCCGACCAGTGTCTCTACCTCGTGCTTCAGCTCTTGGTATTGATCGACACTATCACGCGAAGGCACAACGAGCATCACAAAACTTACCTCGCGGGCATATTCAGGATGCTCTGCCAAAAAGCGCCCGATCGCTCGGATACGCTGCGGAATCCCTTTGGTATAATCGAGCCGATCAACGCTCAGCACCAACCTGCGTCCATCGGCCAGTTGCTTGATTGCCCGTACGCCCTCATCGTTTTCTGCAGGATCAAAAAACGCATACTTCTCGTAGTCGATGCCCATGGGATAGACATCTACATTGACGTTGCGACCGTCGATGTCCATCCTACCAAAACTGTGTTCGTAGCCCGCAATACGATATGCAGCACTTAAAAAGTGTCGCATGTAGCCGAAGGTGTGAAAACCAATTAAGTCACTGCCGAGCACGCCATTTAGTATCTCTTCCCGCCATGGCAGGATGCGGAATATCTCGTAGCTTGGAAAAGGTATATGTAAAAAGAAACCTATCGATACATCTGGTGCTTTGGCCCGTATCATTCCGGGCAGCAACATCAACTGGTAATCATGCACCCACACTGTATCTCCAGGGTCGAGTATACTGAGCACTTCTTTGCAGAACTTCTTATTGACGCGTTGATAAGCCTCCCAATACTCATCGTGGATGTAATCGGTATACTGCGTAAAATAGTGGAAGTGAGGCCAAATAACTTTATTAGAAAAGCCGCCGTAGAAATCGCGTATGTCCTTGCTACTCAAGAATACTGGCACGAGCCCATCGCCTGCCAGATCTGAGCGGACAGCTTCCTGCTCCCAATCATCTTTAATCGCCTTGCCTGGCCAGCCTACCCATTTGCGGTTGAGTGACTCGTCGAGGGAGTTGAGCCCAGTTGCCAGTCCTCCGGCGCTGGGGAAATAAATTAATTCACCGTCAGCCCGATCAATGGTGACGGGGAGCCTATTGGAGACGATAATCAGCTTTCCCATGGGGAGGGGTTGAGGGGTTTGCTTCGCAGGTTTTTCGCTGCGCGGTTTTCAACGCTTCGCGGTTTTCTTGGCTTCGCCGTTTGTTTGGCTTCGCCGTTTTTTCGCTGCGCGGTTTTAGCTGTTTGGGGGTGAGGGTGCAAGGTTGCTAACGCGACGGGCTACGAAGGAATGGGTTCAGGAGCGCCTGATTGAGTGCGAAGGTTGGTGGGAGGGAGGCTTCGCCGTTGTTGCTGTTGGGGCTTAAGTTCTTGTGGCGGGGGCTCGTTTGCGCTTGGTTTTGAAGAAATTGACAATCTCCTTTTCAGACATGAAACCGAGATCTTCAAATGCGGTGCGGACAAACTTCTTGATGTCCTGGTAGTCGCGACCGCGCTTGTCGGTGTAGCGCTTGATGAGAGATTTGATGTAGCGGACGCTCTGTTCACGTAGCTCCTGCTTGAAGCTTTCGTTGCGGAATATGTCAAAATAGACTGCGAAAAGCTTAGTCACTTCAAAGAACTCCGTGTAGTTCTCGGTGTCGAGGCCATTCATCAAGGTGGTGAAGTATCGTAGCACCGTCTGGCGAACACATTCGTTGACATCGCTAAGCCCATCCTGCTCGCGGGTGAAGAGGCGAATAGCATCCTGAGTCTCAAGGTGATTGATGCCGTGGTCGTGAATCTTAACGACGAGTGCGTAGTACTGCGAGAGCGTTGTGTTGCCAGTCACTCCTACACGCATTGCCATGCGGCGATCTACGGCTGGTGTAACTTCAACAGCTGGATCGTGGTGCAACTCAGCAAGCAACTCGAAATATTGCTCAGTAAATCCACCCTTGGCCGCGTAGCGCCTGATCTGCTCGCGCAGGCTATTTTCCATCGCTTGGGGCACATCCATAAACATCCCCACCAAGCTCACAAAACGCTCGAACTTCGGAAGCTTAGCTAGCTCCTTATCGTCCAGCATCTTCTTAATTGGATCGGCGAGCGAACTGTTGTCGAGCCCTTCCGTGCCGAAGCGGTACCGCAAGAAATCTTCTAAATCTTGGTATGACGTTGAAGCCTCGGCTACAGATTCAGGAAAGGTAGCTGTCGAAAAATTGTCCTTCGCAAACTGTCGCTTGTAGCGCTGGTACACAGCCAGCCGCTGCTCGGCGATACGAATTCCATCGTCGTTGTGGTTCTGGAAGAAGTTGCGTGGAATCTTGTTCGGAATCTCTGCAAGCAAATTTGTAATCCAGACATTGGTGCTGAGGGCGAAAGCGCAAGTCACACCTTGACCAATTCTGCGCTCTAGCTCTGGAAACGCACCACTGTTAGCGATGGCAAGCATCACCGTACGCAGGTGCTCCTGCGGGCGGTAGTACTGGCCGCGCTCGTTGACTCGTGGCCGCAGCACTGCATAGCCCAGCAGCTTGGGGAGCAACAAACCTTCGAGCGAATCATCCAACATCGCCAGCTCCAGGGCTAACAATTGCAAGGGCGCCGCATTGGCTACTTCCTCATACAGTTGGGCAAGCTCAGGCTCGTAAGCCTCTTTGAACGCTGCGTAATCATCGGCTTCTTCAGTGTCGAGGTAAGTCGACAGCTCCTCGCTTTCCTGTATGGCAGATTTAATGTCTTCGAGGCGTTGGGCGTATTCGTCGCTAAGTGCTTGCATGGTAGAGAATGCTTGAGTCGTTAAGGTAGTTTGGATACAAAAAACCTGGTAATCCCCGCAAAGGAATTACCAGGTCTGATGTCCCGGTCTGAAGGACTAGCTAGCACAAATGCAGCTACGTCCTTCAGGGGCAAACGTACAACGCGAGCAGCGCATTGGCTACATCGAGTTGTAAACTACCTGCCTGCTAGGCTTTGGCAGACTTATCATCTTCGCCAGCAGCAGCGGGCTCTTCAGCTGTTGCTTCGGAGTCAGCAGGAGCTTGATCCTCTGCTTTTTGCTCAGCAGCATCTACGGCTTGATCAACCGCGCTTTGCACATCGGCTTCGGCAGCATCAGCTTCGGCTTCAGCATTGACGGCCGCAGGCGCTACTGCTTCCTCAACGATCTGCTCGACCTTTTCCTCGGAAGGAGCAGGTGCTGGCGCTTCCTCAGCTGGTGGATCCTGTGTTACAGACTGGTCGGCTGTTTTAGTAGCCTCCACCTCGGCAGCTTCGGTAATGACATCAGTCGGGGCAGGAGCTTCCTCTTCTGGCTCAGGCTCTGGCACTTCAATCTTAGGCTTAGTACCCGCTACCTGTCGGCGCAACTCTTCCTGCTCACGCTTGGTTTGCGAAGCGCGCTCGGCAAAGGTGGACTCCTTCTTCTCGATCCACGCAGCAAGCTTTTCGTCGGCCTGCTCTTGGGTAAGCGCCCCTTTGAGCACTCCGCGGTGAAGGTGCTTGCGGTACATCACGCCCTTCACCCGCAGGATGGCACGCACTGTATCGGTAGGCTGAGCTCCTTTGAGTAGCCAATCAAAAGCCAACTCATTATCCAGCTCGATAATGGCGGGCTTGGTCATGGGGTTGTAGGTACCAATCTTCTCAATGAAGCGACCATCGCGCGGACTTCTCGAGTCGGCTATCACGATGTGGTAGAAGGGCTTTTTGCGTCGCCCGCGACGCTGCAGTCTAATTCGGACCATGAGGTCGGTAAATTTTATGGATGAACCATACCTGGCCATAGGGAACATCCCGAACCAGGCTTACAAAAACGAAGGCGCAAAGGTACGCGGCTTTCTGTTTTGGCGAAAGTCTAAAATTCTACCCGTGCTCGCAGATTGAGTCGACGCCCCGTGAGGTAGTTGGGAATGGCATATTGCTGCTGGAAAACCGTCTTGATCCAGGTCTTCGAAGCTTCATTGCGAATGCCGAGCACATTGTAAACCTCGAAGCTCAACCACGCAGCTTGCGTCTTGCGCAAAAAATGTCGAGGCTTGCGACTACGCCAATCTTCCTTCCACAGCTGCGCCGCAAAGCCTACATCAACGCGACGGTAAGCAGCAAAACGATAGGTGTTGCGGTAAACGGTGTTGTTGCTAGGCAAGCCAAAGGGCAAGCCTGTACCCACCGTAGTAGTGAGGTTGACTTGAAAATTATCGTTGCGCGGCAGGTAGTCTTGAAAGAAGATACTCACCGTAGCCACCTGATCGGTGGGGCGAGGCACGTTATCGACCGCAGTCGCTGTCGTATCATTGAGCTCACGCTGGAGGTGCTGAATTCCGTCGAGTTTTTCGCGAGCCCGCAGCAGCGACAGGTTGAACCAGCTCTCGGTGCCTTTGACGAACTCACCGTTGAGCCGCATGTCTAAGCCCGCCACATAACCGCTCGCATCATTATCGCCCGAGTAGCGAATGCGGACATTATCCACCTCGTAACTCACCAGATCGTTGAGGCGCTTATAGTATGCCTCGGCTATAAATCGAAAAGGTCGACCAGACTTCTTGGAGTTGTAATCCCAGGTCATGCCCGCCACCGCATGCAAACTCTTTTGGGCTTGTACGCCAAGGTTTAGTGTGCCATTGGGGCGCCGCAATTCCCGGTAAAACGGCGGCTGGTAGTAAAGGCCGCCAGCCAAGCGGTAGCTGATGTCGCGCTTGCCTCCGAGCGGCTTCACGAGCAACTGACCCCGTGGAGTGACATAGGCCTCCTCATTAACGGTCCAGTACCCGCCGCGCAGACCCAGGTTGAGTCTCACCTCCGCACGCTCATCTTCGCGCCACGTCCACGTATCCTGCACAAAAGCACTTGCACGAATCCCGTCGAGCCGGTTGCGCGACTTAAACACCTCGTTTACCAGCACCTCATTTGGGTCGTACGGCAGCGTAAAGCCAGCCGAATCCAATCGTTCCCACTCGTTAATGCGATCGGCAATGTCTTCGTGTTTTGCAGTAAGGCCCCACTGCACGAAATGTGAAATAGAATTGGATTCTGGTCGCTGATTCTGCAGCTCGATGCCGCCGAGATGGGTAAAATTGTAGACGTTGGAGTACAGATAATTGCGGATGTAGCGCTGCTGTACCCCATTACTCAGTTCGCGAACAGGTGTACCAAAGTCGTCGCTGCCCAGCGAAGCCTCCACCTCGCGGAGTGCATAGGCACCGATGATATCGAAGCGCTCCAGTTCTTGAATATTAAAGCTTGAAGCCAAAAATTTGAGGTAAAGTGGGTTGCGCTCACGGTCGGGAACGTAGGTAAGCGAGAGGCCGCCCATGCCGGTAGTGAATCGGTCGGCCTCCTGCCCCTCGAGGGTACTGGTCAGCTGCAGCGCCAGGTTGATGAGCCCGAAGCCGGTATTTCGTTCTTCGGGTCGGAACGTATAGATAGAGGTATTATAATTCAGTATTCCAGCCAGTTGCCAGTCGCGGTTGAGGTCGTAGGTGAGGTAGGCTTGCAGGTCCACGAAGTCTGGGACGTATTCGCCGCTCACGTCGAGGCTGCCGAGTAGCAGTCGGGTAGTTTTGTAACGAGCACCTGCGAGGTAGCGCAGACGCCGGTAGCTACTGCCGCCGAGCTTGCTCGATCCTTCTAGATGTGCCGTTGCTCCGAGCAGACTTGCGCTTGCAGAGCCAGCCAGTGAGTCAGGCCGTTTATACCGCACGTCGAGCACGCTGGAGAGTTTGTCGCCATAGCGCGCCTCAAAGCCGCCACTCGAAAAGCTGAGGCTGTTGGCGAGGTCGAGGTTGGCAAAAGTCAGGCCCTCCTGCTGGCCGGTGCGGATGAGTTGCGGCCGGTAAATTTCGAAGTCGTTGACGTACACGAGGTTTTCGTCGTAGTTGCCTCCCCGCACATTGTACTGGCTGCTGAGTTCGCCGCCGGTGCCGCTGCTGACGCCGAGGGCAATGGCAGGCAAAACTTGTTCTAGATTGCCCGTGGTACTGGGCAGCAGCTTGAGGTTTTCTGCGCTTTCGCGAATCATCACCCCTTCATCGAGTTTGTCCTCGCGCACCACGATATCGAGGTCGAGTTCGGCGCTGGTGAGGGTAGCACGTAGCTCGCGTGTTGTCCCTGCTGGTAGGGGGTTTATTTTTATCCGCCTTTCGGCAAAACCAATCCGCGATATAACCAGGGTTAGCGGTGTTTCGGCAGGAACTTCGAGGCTAAACCTACCCGCCTGATCTGTTTGCGTATTCGCACTGAGGTCGGAGAGGTAAACATTAGCTAGATCGACTGCTTTTTGTGAAGCCTCCTCGACTACGACACCTGTAAGTGTGGCAGGGAGCTGTGCGATGAGTTTTGGCGAAAGCAGACTAAAGACGAGCAACAGCAGCGTGAGCCGACAAATTAGGGAGCGACTACAGCGGCCACTAGCGGCATGCCTTGCACTACAGCGAGTACGCCATTGACGATGACAATACCTGCCATCGAAGCGAGCGGCAGCTTGTAGAGGTAAGGAAGTGGACCGAGTGGAATGCACGCAATAAAAAATCCGAGGAGTGTGCCGCTAAATGCTGTGGCCAGGCAGAAACCGAGCCCAATGCGCAGCCCCTGAAGCAGATGCACATCAGGAGCGCTAACCCCTAGTAGCAGTGCAATATTGCAAGCAATCAGCCCGAATACCGCAAAGCCGAGGACAATGCGTACATGCTTTGCCCATTCGAGTGCCCGACGTACGGGCAGAGCTGGTATGACAAGATCGTCTAGCACTGTATATACATGACGCAAGGCGCCACGAATAAGTTCGCTCGATTATGTCCAATGCGCAATCTCGTGACCAATATTTTTCAATTCCTCAATTGCAGCCTTCGGATCAGGAGCTTTAAACACGGAGCTGCCCGCCACGAGCACGGTGGCTCCAGCCTCGAGAATCTTCTGCGCATTCTGCGGACCAACTCCCCCGTCTACAATGATGTGCGGCGAAAGATTGCGCACCACGCACTGCTCGCGTAAGGCCGCAATCTTATTGATGGAGCGGTAGATAAATTTCTGACCGCCAAAGCCTGGATTGACGCTCATCACTAGTACACTAAACAGGTCTTCGAGCACATCCTCGAGCGTGTGGGTGCTGGTGGCAGGATTGATGGCCACACCAGCCTTCGCCCCAGTGGCTTTTATCTGCTGGATAGTGCGGTGCAAATTGGGGCAGACCTCTTGATGCACCGTAATATGATCTGCACCAGCTTCTCGAAAAGCCTCAATGTGGCGCTCCGGAGCCTCGATCATTAGGTGGACGTCGATAGGTTTAGTCGACAATTTGCGCGTAGCCCTTAACATGCCGAGACCTAAGGAGAGGTTGGGCACGAAGCTCCCATCCATGGTATCATAATGGAGCCAGTCGGCCGTAGATGAATTTATGAGCTCAATTTCTTCGCGTAAGCGGGTAAAATCTGCTGCGAGTAAAGAGGGCGCGACTAGGTGAGAGGGCATGGCAGCAAAGGTAGGACCCGCGCTGATTTGCTACTCCCGCCCCACCAACACTACCCTATCCTCAGCGATGAGCTCGCGGCCGGTGAGGGCGAAGAAGACATTGGCAGTGGCGACCACGTCTTTTTCGCAGTAGATCGCTATGCGGTCGAGGTCATGATCTTCCCAGTAGACGCGACCTACCTGCGAGCCATCAATATCATCTTTGGGACTAGGCACATCAAAGAGCGCTGCAAGAAGTTTGAGGCTCGTGTAATTTTTGCGATCGCCGAAGCACCACATCTCCATGGTGTCGACGACGTGATGGCACTCCCAGGGTTTTTTGCCACGTAGATCGATCAGCTTGGGCAGCTCCATGCGGTTGATGAGCATGCGGCGCCCGATGTAAGGCATATCGAACTCGCGGATGTTGTGTCCGCAGAAGTTGCGGATGCCGGGGTTGCTGCTCAACAACTCAGCGAAGTCTGCAAGAAGCTTGCGCTCTTCGGGATCAGCAAAGCTTTTTACGCGAATAGACTCGCTGCCAGCAGGACCGGTAACGATGCCGACACTGATGCAGACGATTTTGCCAAATTCTGAATAGATGGCGGCCTTTTCGGTATAGCTACGGTGCAGTTCGGCCTCATCGAGCTCGTCGACGCGCATAATGCGGGGAGCTTTGGCAGCCCACAGGTCAGCCAGTGTCTGCGGCACATCATCATAGCTCGCCTCACCACTGACGCATTCGACGTCGAGAAAAAGGATGGTCGATAGGTCGAGTTGGTTGTACATGTTGCTGCTAAGAAAGGTGTCAATCCCGTAAAAACGTTAAAATCAAAGTTTTTTCGACCAAACCTGCGCAAGGTGCGCAGTTGGCTAGCAAGCGCTTGATAGCCAGAGGTTTGTTGTGTAGCGGGTAGTGCTAATCTGCGCTGTGGATGCTGAAAATTTGTCGTGGATGCGATACTTTTGATACAGATTTGCACCGAATTCCGTTTGAGAGACCGTCTCAGAAGCCGACCTCTAAAATCACTTGTTCTCTCTAACGGTTGTTCGACCACTGACCAAACCACAAGACCTATGTCTAGTACTTCTGGCACTTCAAGACTTCTTCCAATTGCCCTCGTGGCCATCATTGCACTTCTCGGTGTAGCAGCTTACCAGTACTCGCAACACAGCGCACTTACCACCCGCCACGAGGAAGCGCTCTCTAAGCTCGACGAGACTGAGCAACTCAAATCAGAAATCAACGCACAGTACTACGAGTCGCTCGCCGAGCTCGAAGAGATGCGCGGCACCAATGAATCCATCAATGCTGAACTCGACGCTGCCAAAGCTGATCTGATGGATCAGAAGAAGCGCATCGATGTCCTCATGCGCGACAAGCGCAACCTCGCCAAGGTGCGTACCGAGCTGGCCAACCTCAAGGAGCAAACAGCTGAGTACGTTGCTGAAATCACCAAGCTTCGCGAAGAAAACGGTCTCCTCGCCGAGCAGAACCTCAACCTCTCCAGCGAAAATGAAGGTCTGCAGCGAACTGTTGCCGACGCTACTGCTGCCAATGAAGAACTCACCGTGGCACGAGCCGAACTGATGAGCGAAAAAGAGGTGCTCATGGAGGAGCGCAAAGCTCTCGCTACTACCGTCAATATGGCTTCAGTAGTCAAAGTCGATAATGTCGACGTGACTGGGCTCCGCATGAAAGACAACGGTCGTACTGTCAAGAAGAAGTATGCCAAGAACGTTGACTTGCTGACGGTATGCTTTGAGACACTCGAAAATGACGTGACCACTCCTGGCAATGAAGAGTTTTACGTCCGCATCATCAATCCCCTCGGCGAAACCCTCGCTGTGGAGGAGATGGGATCGGGTGTCATTCAAAATGTGTTGACTAAGGAGCAGGTGCGCTACACCAAGAGAGCCGAGCATGCTTACGCCAACAATGTGGAGGAGGTATGTGTGAAGTGGGATGCGCCTAATCAGCTCTCGAAGGGCGACTACGGGGTGCAGATCTTCAACAAAGGCTACCTCAGCGGCGAAGGCAGCTTCACCCTCAAGTAGCACCTAGCCCATAACTCGTGTCTACAACTTGCAGGTCTGCTGCGGGTTTTGCTTGGTATGTCTGCTTATACTCCCAAAGAGTCGATCAACACGATCGATCCTGATCAGGTGACTGACGCGCCAAGCTTGCTGCGGTATGCGCACCACGTGGGCTCGGCTATCATCGCGCCCATAGATAAAGGTCGTGCAAAGGGCTTGGCGATGTCGGCTATGTACGAGCAGACGGAGACTCAGCTCGAGCAACTCAAGCATCAGATCGAGCTGCTCCTAACACAGGCTCAAGGCATTCATGATCGCATCAGCGTGAGCGAAAGCATCTACACGGCTGATATGGGGTTTCGGCCCAACATCGGCCAAACCTGCTACCTCTACCAACGCAGCGATGGCAGTCGTGTCATGAGTATGATAGGGCCGCAGGAGTGGCGCAAGGAAGCGCCCTTTGCATACGTTGCTACTGTACGCCTCGGCTCAGACCATACCTGGGTCGTAGAACAAATGGCTAGTGACGCAGACTTATAAAACATTTTTGATACTGAGCTTCGTCTGCTATGCCGGCGTAGGTGCGGTTTTGGCGCAAGCTGACACGTCGGCCTACTGGCCAGATGGCTTCGAGCTAGACTTCGGCATTATCGACGAACGCGGTGTAGAGCATTACGACTCGCTAAGGCTGTACAACCCGACGAGCGAACCTTTCGTCATTGAAAATATTCGCCCCAGCTGCGGATGCACCGCTGTCGATTGGCCCAACACGCCCGTCGAACCTGGGATGAGCGTGCCGATACCTGTGGCCTTTCGCTGCACCAAAGGCGGCTTCGTGGAGCGTCACCTGGATGTATACCTCAGCCACCTGCGGGATAGAGAACGAATTTTCGTGCTGGCCGACTGCCCGGAGCGCTAAACCCGGATCGTGCATCAGAATTGCTACTGCAAGCCGCCAAGCACTTCAAATCCTGGCACTTGCTCGAAAAGCCGTTGTCACCTTAGAGCTTACTAGGGCTCCAGCCGTTTTCCTTGCGCGAGCGCCAGCCTTTTTTGTGTTGTCAGGCTTTCGCTACGCATTCCGATGCACGACCCGGGTTGACGAGAAGGTTCTACTTTCGCCAGTCAATTTACGCATGTACTTATGGGCTTATTGGTCTTCCTGCTGGTTTCGTACCTCGTGTTGTGCTACGGGCTTTCGCTAGTTTTTGCGCAAGCTAAACTAGACCAGCCCAGCCTCGAGCTCAAGGCAAGTGATGCCTGGGTACCGGGTGTCAACTTCGGCAAATGGTGCATGCTCATCGGCAGAAAGCCAATCTATGCCCTATGGCTGCTGGTGCCCTTAGTCAATGTGTTTATCTACGCTGGCATGTGTGTCGACCTGGCGCGCTCCTTCGGGCGCTTCAGCTTTACTGATGCCTTCCTCTCAGTAGTGGTAGCTCCACTTTATTTCATCTGGCTCGGCAGGCAAGCTGATGCACACTACCTCGGTCCAGTACTGAAGCAGGAAGTAGCCTACGCAGCTGCCATCACCGAGGCCAAAGCTCGTGGAGAAGAGCGCAAGGCCCAGCGCCTCCAGCAGGAAAGCCCCTACAAGCGATCAAGCGGTCGCGAATGGGCCGAAGCCATCATCTTCGCTGTTTCGGCAGCAGCATTAATCAGGCTTTTCGTCTTCGAAATGTTTACCATCCCGACTTCTTCCATGGAAGGGTCGATGCTGGTGGGCGATTACCTGGTGGTATCCAAAGCGCATTACGGCATCCGCACCCCCCAAACCATCGCGATGGTGCCGCTCTTGCACAACCGCCTCCCCTTTGACATCGGTGAGAGTTACCTCAAAACCCCTAGCCTACGCATGCGGCGGCTGCCTGCCATTGAAAATATCGACCGCAATGATCCAATAGTTTTCAACTTCCCACTAGGCGATAGTGTCTACGTGACCCCAGGTCGCACCTGGAGCGCAGAGGACTATCGCGTTGGGAGTGTCGCCGACCGCTCAGGGAATGCAGTGTTGCGACCTACATCCGAACTCATCACTCGCCCGCTCGATAAAAAGGATCATTATGTGAAGCGAGCCGTGGCCGTGCCGGGTGACACTGTAGAAATACGCAACCGCGAACTGTATCTCAACGGCGAGCGCGCTCAGGATGCACCCAACATCCAGTACAGCTACACAGTGACTAAGCCTGGCGATGTACGTCTTGACGTGGCGCAACTTCATGAATGGGGTATCTCGAACGAAGACTTACGCGCCCGCGGTGATCGAGGTGCGCAGGCAGTACTGGCACAGCCGAGCTTTGATGCCGTACTCAACCAAGAGCAAATCAATAAGCTCAAGGCTGTCGACGAGCGTATCGAGGTGGTCCCCAACGTTGCGGAGCCGAATGGCAACGTTCGCATGGCTTACCGCCTTTTTCCGCACGATCCTGCTAACTTTCCCAACTGGACCATCGATAACTACGGGCCGATTTACGTGCCGAAAGCGGGAGAAACCGTAGCTATCGGACCAAAGAATATCGCCCTCTACCGTAGAATAATTTCGGTTTATGAAGGTCACGAGCTGGAGGTGACTCGGGAGGGCATCCTCATTGATGGTCAACCTGCCACTTCCTATACCTTCGAGCAGGATTATTACTGGGCGATGGGCGACAATCGGCATGGCTCTGAAGATTCTCGCTTTTGGGGCTTCGTGCCAGCTGATCATATAGTAGGCAAGCCGCTGTTCATTTGGTTCTCGACCAGAGACGGCAACATGTCGAATGGTATACGCTGGAATCGCATCTTCAAAGGAGCGACGCAGATGGACTAATCCCGGATATTTTCCAGAAGCGCAAAGCCAGGCCGTCCCAACGTCTAAAACTACTTTCGCTGAATTGCTCGAAATAGCCTCAGCTTTTGCATATTGCGACCCGCTTAGCGCTGCACTGCATGCTGAGCAGATTTATTGAACATAGGAGTCTTACCGACTCATTTTACGAGCTAAGAGCTTAAACAAACACACCATGGCTAAGGCCCACAAGAAGCTTACCCGCGTAGGGATCTTCTACGACGGGAACTATTTTCTCCACGTCTCCAACTACTACAACTATAACCACGAACGCAAACGCAGGCTCAGCATTTCTGGCCTGCATGAGTTCATAAAAGCCAAAATTGCCGAAGAGGAAGGCACGGAAGCGCACTTATGTGCACTCGTCGAATCCAAGTACTTCCGCGGAAGATTATCCGCTAAGTCGGCTTCGCAAAAGAGCAATAGGCTCTACTATGATCGCGTGTTTAGCGACATCCTGATGTCGGAATACGTGCAAAGCGCACACCTGCCGCTACGTAACAACCACGGCAGGCTCGAAGAGAAAGGCATAGATGTGCTGCTGGCTGTAGAGGCTATGAGCTTGGCTGCCCTCGATCAAATCGATGTGCTCGTACTCATTGCCTCCGATGGCGACTACGTGCCACTGGTGCGCAAGCTGCCACAACTCGGCGTGCGTACCATGGTGATGAGCTGGAACTTCGAATTCGAAGAGGATGGCGGGCGTATGGCTGTCACTCGCACGGCCCAAGACCTGCTGCAGTGGTGTACTTACCCTGTAGACATGACCTCGATCATCGATGAGCCGCTCGAGCACGAAGAGCAACTCGTGGATGATCTTTTTGTGAGCCACGACAGTCGCCACGAGAGCAACCGCGACTACGACGAGGAGCGCGAAATTGAAGAAGTCGTTTACGAGGAGGATGAAGACATGCAGACCTCTGAGGTGATGAGCCTCAAGAATGGCTTCGGCTTTATTTCCTGGCCCGACAACAACCTATTCTTCTACCACGGAGATGTGGAAGGTGTCGACTTCAAGAGCTTGCGCGTAGGCGATGCCGTAAATTTCGTGCTCGCCAAAAATGATCGCGATGAAAATATCGCCAAGCGGGTGAGTCTTGCTGCCGTCGATCCTGATGATGAGATGGATGAGCTAGACGATCTCGATGACGAGCATTACGACGACGATCTGTAGCTAGCCACGGCTTACCGGATAGCGGGCACCACAGCCACGCAGCAGCCCATAGCTTCACCTACTACCTTTGCTAGGTGCTGAGAATGCTGTTTTTGCTGTTGTGGTGTCCGCTACTGGCACAGGCTCAAGCGACTTCTGCTGAGGAGTTGACTGAGCACCGCAAGCTACTGGTGGCGCAGCTGCTGAGCAATCCACGTGCTCCACTCGATTCGGCTAGCATTTTCGGCTTGCGCTACTTCAGCCCCAACGATAGCTTTCGGTTTAGCACCGTGATTCTACCACTGGTGGATAGTGCTGAGGTGTCGTTTGCTACTTCAGATGGCAACGCCAAGCAGTACTTGCCCTACGCCAAAGTCTACTTTGTTCACGCAGGTGCAATGCAGCAGTTGACGGTTTATGAGTCTGTAGCCTTACGGCAAAACCCACTTTATCGCGATCAATTGTTTGTGCCTTTTTGGGATGAAACGAATGGGTTTGAAAGCTACGGTGGCGGGCGCTACCTCTCGGTGTCTAAACAGGCAGTCGATGCGCGCAACCTCGAACTCGACTTCAATAAGGCTTACAACCCATGGTGTGCATACGGAGAGGGATTTAGCTGCCCAATACCTCCACCCAACAATCGACTTGATATACTCGTAAACGCTGGTGAAGCAGCATTCGTGAAGCCGCCTCATCCTTAGAGCCCGTTCTAGCAGCGGGGCGGACCACATCAAGATGCTCAAGAGGCAGAAATTCTGTGTAGCTGACACTTCAGCGCATTCTATTCATGTTGTAGCTACGGAAGCCCTATACTCGTTGTGCTCCTTTTCATCCCTAGAGCGTACGTATGAAATTTGCTACACCTGATTCATTACGCTTACTGCTGGTAGGGCTATGTGCTTTGTCTCTGCTCCAAACGGCTTCCGCTCAGCAGGGAGTTATGGTTACTTTTCAGAATGAAGCTATTGCGACTGAGGCCTTAGAGGTTTTGGCGAAAGCTGGAGGAGGTGAAGTGCACATTCAGCGCTTGCAGTCGAGTGCAGCCCGCCACATTGCCTATGTCATCAGCAATAACACAGTAGCCGAATGGCAGGCCATGCCGAGTGTGGTGCGGGCTACGCGCAATGATCGCGAGGTGAAGCCGCGTGATATAACTCCCAATGATCCAGGCTTTGCGCAACAATGGAACTTGCAGCAAATTGATGCTCCCGGAGCTTGGGAATACACCGTCGGTGGCAGAACGGCTTCGGGTCAAGATATTGCTATTGGCGTTATCGAGCCCAATGGCTTCGATCTCGACCACAGCGAACTAAGAAGGAAATATTTCACTAATCGCGATGAAATACCTAATAATGGAATTGACGATGATAACAATGGCTATATCGATGATATTACTGGCTGGAATTTTTTAGAAGGGATAAATACTTTCGAAGATGATCGGCATGGCGCACACGTGGTGGCTACGCTTGCCGCCGAAACCAATAATCATCGTCAGACGGCGGGGCTTAACTGGGGTGCGGAAATCATACCTCTACAAATTGATGATGTTGATGACTGGATTTTGGCGCTCGACTACCTCACTCTGCAACGAGAGCGATTCAACCTCAGCAACGGGATCTTTGGTGCTTTTGTAGTGGTAGCTAATATGTCATTTGGTATCGACGGAAGAAACTGTACGGAATTTCCCGATCTAAATGACGCCATTAATCGCGCTGGCGAAGTAGGAATATTAAGTGTAGGTGCTAGCTCGAATATGCTTGGCTTCATTTCTACCACCAACCCGAATGATATACCCGCTACCTGCGCGAGTGAATACCTCATTGCTGTAACTGCTAGCGATAGGCTAGACGAAATCTGGCAAGAATCGAGCTTTAGTCCCGTCTACGTCGACCTTGCCGCCCCAGGCGCAGAATTTCGCTCCATCAGTTATACTTCGAGTGATAATACGTTTGAGGGTACTTCCGGAGCCACCCCTCATGTTGCGGGTACGGTTGCGTTAATGTATGCTTTAGATTGTGGCTCGCTCGAAAAGCTGGCGCTGAGTCAACCGGGAGCTACCGCACTGCTCGTCCGCGATTTGCTACTGTCATCGGTTGATGAGGTGGCAAGTTTACAGAATGTGGTAGCCAGTGGAGGGAGGCTCAATGTGCGTTTGGCGCTAGAGACGGTGCTGCGAGAGGCTTGCCTGAGCGATCAACTCATCGTGACATTTGCAGCGGGAGAAGCAGCGCCCTCAGCCCTGACCCTGCCTAGTGGGGAAAATCTCTCTCGCCAGCGTACCCTCAGCAATGTGTGGAACACCCACCTCTACGCCCTCGATGATGGTGAGCTAACAGCCACTACTCAAGGGCTGCGTGAGCAATCGGGAATAATCGCTGTCGAACCCAATGTGCAACTTCTCCTGCGCTCACGTACCCCGAGTGATCCCGACTATGCGATACAGTCATACGCGCCGCGGCATGGACTTCCCGAGGCCTGGGAAATTGTCTATGGGGCTACGGAGCCAGTGCAGCCGAGCCCTGTCATCACGGGAATTTTCGACCAAAATTTCAAGCTCACCAGCACCGATTTGAGCGGGAGGCGCTACGAAAACCTAGCAGAAATCGCAGGTAATGGCATCGACGATGATAATAATGGTTTCGTGGATGATCGTATTGGTGTGGTACTAGGCGGCCGCCAAGCTGACTTTAGCAGTGGCTCGCATGGAGCGGCGGTAAGTCACATTGTGGCAGCCAATCCGGATAATGGAGAGGGTATTGCCGGGGTTGACTGGGCAGGTCGGATTCTTCCTCTCCAGGGGAGTTCGCTGGCGGATTGGGTGGAGGGTGCCAGCTATTTGTACAGCTTACGCCAAAACTACAACCAGAGCAATGGCACCCGTGGTGGCCTAGTGGTGAGTATGCTCGTGGTGCAAGGTGCTGAGCGGCTAGTACATGATGCCAATGCTGCGCAGGTGGCGGAGTACGTAGCCGCACAACTCGCCGATGAAGGTATAGCCTTAGTTGCAGCTGCTCCGAATCAACCTACTGCACTGCCGGCGGATTTTCCTGCGGGTGTACAGGGTGAGATGGTGCTGGTGGCTGCTCCGCTCGATAATGAGCAGAAAGATCTGTTGCAGCCACTACTAGATGAGCGCATCTTTTACACTCAGGCGGGGGGCTTGGCTTATGAGTTAGTGGGCACTGATACACTGATGTTGCCAGGGAGCTCGGGCTCAGCGGCACTGCTTGCCGGGGTATTAAGTCTTACTTACCAGGCGCAGTGCAGTGAGCTATCGGCAGCTGCGGATGCTCCGAGAATGTACGCAGATATGGTGGTGGAGGATATGCAGCTGGCCGCGGTTGGTGCTGGGCGACTGCAGGCCGATTTGGCCGCAGAAATAGCCAAGCTCGACTGTACTGAGCTTGCAGCATGTCGCGTGCTGGCCCCTCCGCCCTCCTTTGTCAAACGTGGCAACCGGGCTGCTGCTGCCGCTGTCAGCATCGGCAACGAAGCCCCAGCGTGTAGCATTAGCCTAGTGGATGTCCTTGGTCGAGAGGTAGCTGCACCAGTGGTTTTGCCGCAAGGGGAACAACTCGTAGACTTCCCTTTAGAAGATCTAGGCAACGGGATTTACTACTTCACACTCAGCTCGGGCAAAAGCGTGGTGAGCTACCCCGTCTTGCTCATAGATTGAGCGTGATTAAGAGCTTATTAAGTTGAGCCGTGGCATTGTGGTGAAGAAAATTTGATCGTGGTGCTTTTCATTTTCAGTAAAGCCCCTATCTTTGCAGCCGCTTGGGAAAATCCTAAGTTGCCAAACGGCTCTGTAGCTCAACTGGATAGAGCACCGCACTACGGATGCGGAGGTTTCAGGTTCGAATCCTGACAGGGTCACCACCCGTTAAAGCCGATTATCATGGCCAAGATTTGCGAACTTACTGGGAAGCGGCCAACGACCGGCAATAATGTTTCTCACTCCAACAGAAAGACGCGCCGTCGGTTTCTGCCCAACCTGCAGACCAAGCGCTTCTTCATTCCAGAAACAGGCGAAACTATCCGCCTGAAGCTGAGCACCAACGCGATCAAAACGATCAATAAGCTCGGTATATTCGCCTACCTCAAAAAGCTCGAGCGCAAAGGTGTCAAGCACGGCATCAAGCTCTAATCCGTTAGGTACCACCTGACAATCTCCCGCGACCATGGCCAAAAAGAGCAAAGGCAACCGCCTCCAGATCATCCTCGAGTGCACCGAGCACAAAGCAAGCGGACTCCCCGGAGTTAGCCGCTACGTGACGCAGAAAAACCGCAAAAACACGCCCGACCGCCTCGAGCTGAAGAAGTACAACCCCGTGATGCGCAAAATGACTGTGCACCGCGAAATCAAATAACACTAAAAATCCCAAGCAATGGCTAAAGTTTCCAAAAACGCCCGTGTCGCACAACGTGCCGCCAACGCCGGCTCGGGCCGCGATCATGTAAAGGTCGTAAAATCAATCAAAGACCCCAAGACTGGCAAGATCACCTTTAAGGAGCAGATCGTCCACAAGGATAAAGTCAAGGAGTTCTTCGCGAGCAAGTAGCCCGCGTATATCCCACGAACAAACCCAAAGGGCTCTTCCGCAATCCGGAGGAGCCCTTTGTTTTTTCGCTAAGCCGCCAACCCGCCACACATGAGCTTTTTCAAACGCTTCTTCAACCAAGAGAAAAAGGAAGACCTCGACCAGGGCCTCGAGAAGACCAAAACAAGTCTATTTGGGCAATTGGGCAAAGCCGTTGCCGGTAAGTCTAAAGTCGATGAAGAGGTCTTGGACGAACTCGAATCGATCCTCATCGCAAGTGACGTCGGCCTCGAGACCACCATAAAAATCATCGACCGCCTCGAAGCACGCGTTGCCGAAGATAAATACCTGGGGGCCGACGAACTCAACAGCCTCCTCCACGACGAAGTGGTGAGGCTAATGGCTGAAGCCAACACTGTGGATCAGGATGGCTACGACCTCCCTAGCTCCGCCAAGCCAGCGGTGATACTAGTGGTAGGCGTCAACGGTGTCGGAAAAACCACCACCATCGGAAAGCTCGCCCACCAATTTCATCAGCAGGGCAAGCGGGTGCTGCTCGGAGCTGGAGATACTTTCCGCGCCGCAGCAGTCGATCAACTCAAGATTTGGGCCGACCGATCAAACGTAGATTTCTTTGGTAAAGGCATGAACGTCGATCCTGCAGCAGTCGCTTACGAAGCAACGGATAAGGCTGTTCGAGAAGGCTATGATGTCGTAATCATTGATACCGCCGGGCGCCTGCACAACAAGGTGGGGCTGATGAACGAGCTGGCCAAAATTCATCGCTCGATCAAGAAGAATATGCCTGACGCACCACATGAGGTCTTGCTGGTTCTCGATGCATCAACGGGCCAAAATGCCTTTGAGCAAGCCAAGGCTTTTACGGATGCAACTGAAGTCTCTGCCATCGCACTCACCAAGCTCGATGGTACGGCCAAAGGCGGCGTCGTGATTGGCATCAGCGACCAGTTCAAAACTCCGATTAAGTACATCGGAGTGGGTGAAGGCGTCGAGCAGCTTCAGGTCTTTAATAAGCAAGCCTTTGTCGAGAGCCTCTTCGGTGGCCAGCTCATTGGCAAGTAGCTGCACATGTAGGGATTTGCCGTGGCCAGTCAATACATCTGCTCCTGCTACGTTGTGTATTGGTGCTGCGACTTCTAGCCTTTATCTGCGTGTTCGTATTTTTGCTTCACGCAGGGCATGCTCAAACCAGTCTTGAAGTAGCCACTGGCATCACCAGCAATCAACAATCGGTGCCTGTGCTGCCACGCCATCTCCGCAACACGTTTGAGGCCGCGCGTCTAGGAGCAGGCTTGTTCGCCGAGGCAGTAGTAAGTTACCCCACCAGAGGTCGGTTTCTACCAGGCGCGGCGCTACGCTACGATTATAGTCGAGTGGCAGGCAGTGATACCTGGCCCTCCACTTCGCAACATCGGCTCGCCCTCGGTCCACGCCTCACCTATCGCTTTACCCCCATCATTTTTGCGGTAAGTGGTCTGGAAGGCACCTACAGCTTTCGCCAAAACATAGAAGCTGGTTACCGCGCCCACGGGAGCCTGGGCAGGACCTACACACCTTGGGATGTACGCGGGCTACTCGGACTGCGCGGTCAACTCGGTAGAGTATCGGTAACGATGACCGTTGAGAGAGGCTTTATCGACCGCCGGGGCGCCATCCAAATAACCGATTCCTCAGACCAGGTTTATTTTCCCAACTACGTCGACTCAGCCGTGCGCTTTGGCATCGGCTATGTATTCGAAGCCAAAGCTGTCGGTAAGTAGCGCGTCTAAGAACCCGTCACAGGCTGCGGCAAGCGCTGATGTAGTGACGGCACCAGTTTTACCGTAAGGTGCACAGCCTGAGCAAGAGGTTCACGCTCAGCGGGAGCAGAAGTAAGCTCTTCAGCAGCAGGCTGTGCCTCCACACGTACTAAGGAGGGTAATAGGGCGTGCGCCTCCGTTAGATTGCTGCTTACCGCCTGCGCCCGAACAAATGCTTTTTGCTCAGACACTGCTCCACGCGCACGAATGGCTATGTCGAGGTCGAATTGCCCGCCCAGTGCAGCGGCCAAGCGCGAGAGTAGAGCATCTCCAAATTCACTGATGTCAGGTTTATTGGATTTAAAGAGGAGGCTATTGTTTAGCACGAGGGTGATGGCCTCCGGGTTGCGCTCTAATGCAACTTGCTGCTGAGGCACTCCCTCTAGCGCTTGTGCCACGCGTCGATGCACCTCCACCAAACGCTCATTGTAGTTCCGCAAAGGCACGGTGTAACTCGCCAACTCAACTTCAAGCATTTCGAGGCGGGCGTTGAGCTGGCTGATTGTTGAATCGCCTGCACGAAGTTGGTTCGTAAGTCGCTGGTTGGAATTAATGGAGTTGGAAGCTACCCGCTGCTTAGCAAGGAGGAGTGCCTCTACCTCACGATTGAGCTCGAGCAGGCGCTTAGCTTGTTGGTCACGAATGGCATAGGAATCAGCTAGGTCGCGCTCCGTAACACGCAGCGCAGAATTGGCAGCAGCAGATTCGAGCAGGAGTGCCCTGTACTTGCCCTTGCCAACGCAGCCAACCGCTAAGGCGGCAAGTAGAGCGAGCAGGGAAAAAGAAGTTGTTCTAAATAACATCAGCTGCAAAGGTCGAAAAAACAAATCGCTACCCTCTAGCCGTTATACTAGCAACAGCTATCCTATGGCAAACACAACAAAGAAATGGTCAGGACTGGCCATAAGCAAGACCCTCCTCTTCCGCACACTCACCTACCGCGCTGCCGGATTTCTCGGCAAGCCCTTGCTACTGTTCAAAGTGGCTCAAAAAGCACTACACAAAGCGGATAAAGACTCCAGCTTTAAGGGAGTAGCCCAAAATGCACTCGATAGCCTGAAGCAGTTAGTACGTATGGTTACGGCCTACGCCTCAGGTTCGTACGATGGCATCTCGCGCAAAAACCTCATCCTGGTGGTGGCGGCGATCCTGTACTTCATCTCGCCACTGGACGTCATTCCTGACGTCATTCCAGTCATCGGTTTCCTCGACGATATCACCCTCATCGGCTGGGTATTGAAAACGCTCGGTGAAGAGCTTTCCAAGTTTGAGGAGTACGAGCAGCAAAACAGTCAGGGGCTGCTCTCGCTGAGCTACCAAGACCTTTACGAACGGGCGAAAGCACAAAACGTGGCTGGCCGAGCTGGCATGAGCAGGCAAGAACTCGCAGAAGCACTGGGAGCATAGGCAGCTTGAGGCATGCCAGCTTGAACGACCGCAGCATTTCGCTGTTGAGCTATAAAAGCTAAGCTCATGTCTCTGTACACGCTCCTTGGAGTAGTCATCGCCCTCATCCTCGTGGCTATTCTCTACCACTTCTTTTACCGCGAGCGTGATACCGGTGGTACCGATCAGCGCAATTGGGTCAATGACACCAATTACAACATCGCCACTTCAGAAGCTGAAGAGCAAGCCATAGAAGGTGCTACTCCAGCAGAAGCAGCCCACATCATCGATGTCAACAAGCAGCACGGCCCTTACCCGCCTACTGAAGAGGAGTTCAATCACCTCAACGATGAGCTCGGCCAGGAAGGCCTGCGGAGTGATGAGATGAAGCGTAAGCTAGATGATGTATAGCCCACCCAGCTCCAAGCACCCAGCACCTAGCCCCCACCACCTAACTATGCGAGTGGTAGCGCTTCAAAGCCTCTGTTAGCTTAGGCACTACATCGAATAAGTCGCCAACAACGCCATAATCAGCAGCCTTAAAAAAGGGCGCTTCTGGGTCTTTATTGATCACCACAATAGTCTTGGAGTTGTTGACACCAGCAAGGTGCTGGATGGCTCCCGATATACCTATCGCGATGTACAAATTCGGTCGCACGGCAATACCTGTTTGGCCAACGTGCTCATGATGAGGTCGCCAACCTGCATCTGCTACAGGGCGACTACAAGCAGTGGTGGCCTGCAGCTCATCGGCCAGCGCTTCAATAATGCCCCAGTTGCTCGGATCTTTGACGCCACGGCCTGCGCTCACAACGAGTTCGGCTTCGGGTAGAGGAGTGACTCCTTCCACACGCTCGACAGACTTTACGCGCACCTTCGGAGCAGGTAAGTCGATCGATACGCTTTCTACCTCCACTGGCGATCCGCTAGCTTCGAGCGGCACCGCATTGCCCATCAGCGAAATGACGGCTACCGCAGAAGACACCTCAAAATCAGCGTAAGCTTTACCTGAAAACACAGGCTTTTGGAAGCTAAACGCGCCTGCTGTCCCCTCAGGAAGAGCATTGACTCCAGGTACGGTGCCTGCATCGAGCTTGATGCCCACCCGCCCAAGCAGCGACTTGCCAGTACTCGTATGGCTCACCACCACGAGTTGAGCGTTTACCTGCTTAGCTACTTCAGCAATAGCGGTAGCATATACTTGAGAATCAAAAGCTTTCGTCGCATCATTCGACACGTGCAGCACTTTCTCGGCGCCGTAAGTACCCAGTTGAGCTGGATCATCGGCCTCACCAATCACGAGAGCGATGCATGAGCTGCCAAGGGAGGCTGCTGCTTTACTTGCGTAGGAGACAGCCTCAAAAGCTGCTTTTTTGAATTTGCCGTTCGTTGCTTCGGCGTAGGCTAAAACTGCCATATGGCATTAATTTCTGAAGGTTGTGGAGGAGGTTACGAGCTGCAGCAGTCGAATTAAATGACTTTGGCCTCTTCGTGGAGAAGTCGCACGAGTTCGTCCATATCGTCGGCGTCGATGAGCTTGACCGAACCTTTATCAGCGGGCAGCGAATATTTTACCGCCTTGACTTTTGCTGAGGTGTTGGCGGCCTCGACAACTTCGAGGGGCTTGCGCTTTGCCATCATGATGCCACGCATGTTCGGGATTCGCTGCTCGGCCAAGCCTTTGGCAGCGCTAATGACTGCTGGTAAGTCTACCTCGAGTTGCTCTACCCCACCCTCTATATCACGCTTCACTGTAGCCGTAGCTTCCGTGGCGTCGAGGTGGCTGGCGTAGGAGATGAACGGCTGGTCGAGCAGTTCGGCCAGCATAGCGCCGAGTTCTGAACCGTTGTAATCGATGGTTTCTTTGCCTGTGAGAATCAAGTCAAAGCCTTTATCCTTGGCATAGTCTGCGATGGCACTCGCAGCCTCGCGCGCACTTTGCGGATCGGTGTTGATGCGCACGGCCTTATCGGCACCAATGGCGAGAGCTTTGCGAATGATGGCGTCGTTGCTCGCCGGACCTACATTAATAACTGTCGTTTCTCCCTTGCCGCCTTCGGTCAATTCGAGTGCGCGCACCAGGGCATACCACTCGTCGTAGGGGTTCATGATAAACTGCACTCCGCTTGCATCGAAGGCTGTGTCGTTGTCGGTAAAGCTGATTTTTGCTGTGGTATCGGGCACCTTAGCGATGCAAACCAGAATCTTCATGTAAAGGCTGTTTGGTTGAGCGCGGCCAAATATAGCCGTCGAGCTTCCCCCAGGGTGACTGTCTAGCGAAAATTCGCTGACATCGGCTAAGGATGGCGCTGTTTTCAGACAAAACGTGGTGTGTGAACATATCGTGACGGGATATTTCTTTTAGCTAGACTATTTCTAGATAACTTTGCTCGCCATGCCGGTTGCCACTCCATCGAGTTCTACAGCTACTGTCGACGTCGCAGCAGTCTCTGCACTTAGCTTAGCAAGGCGCGAGCGAGGCGTAGTGTGTGGCTTTGCCGATGAGTGCTTTGCCCACAAGTATTTGTGTATGGGTGTACTGCCCGGCAGCAAGGTCGAGCTAATTCGCAAAGCCGCTGGTCAGACTTGCTATTTCAAAATCGACGGTCGCACCCTCGCCGTCCGTAAAGAGGAAGCCGCTTGCCTGCTACTCAAACGCCTGGCCGAGACGCTCTGAACCAGCGTTCCGTCAGCACTTCCTCCACTACTCCGCGCGTAGCTTTAGTCGGCAACCCCAATTGCGGGAAGTCGACACTATTCAATCGTCTCACAGGTCTACGCCAGCGCACAGGCAACTTCCCCGGCGTAACGGTCGAACGCCTCAGCGGTCTCACCCCGATTGAGGATCAGACCATAGAGCTGCTCGATCTGCCGGGTACCTACTCGCTCCACCCTACCTCACTCGATGAGCAAGTGGTGCTAGATGTGCTACTTGGCATCACCGGTGAGGCCCGACCTGACGCCATTGTCTACGTAGCCGACGCCGGCAAACTCGACAAGCACTTGCTGCTGCTGACTCAGGTGCTCGATCTAGAGGTGCCTGTGCTACTCGCCCTTAATTTTGCCGACGAAATGGAAGCCCGCGGCGAACACCTCGACATCCAGCGGCTGAGCGCTGAATTGGGCGTGGAGGTCGTAACCCTTAGCGCAAGGACCGGTCAAGGTATCGAGTGGCTCAAGACTGAACTCACGCGCTTGCTCACCCAACAGCCGCTGCCGACCGCTGATTTTTTCGATCCTTCCGAGCTCGAGCGTCGCATTGCTGAAAATTTAGCGGCCGATCTACCAAATATGTCGGCCTACGGTCGCCTGCTGGTGGCTCACCACGGCGATCATCCGCGTGTACCTGCGGCCTTGCGTATTGCGCGTTCTGTGGTGACAGATGTCGATGGATTTGATTCGCTGCGCTTGCAGGTGCGCGAAACGATGCAACGTTATGATCGCTTTTTACCAGCACTCAATGCCGCTAAACGCGCTGGCGATGCCGCCGAAACTGTCTCTGATAAAATTGATGATGTCGTCACTCATCCTATTGTAGGTCCACTACTCTTTTTCATCATCCTCTTTGCTGTATTCACCGCGATATTTTCGTGGGCGTCGGTGCCACAGGAAATGATTGAGGCGCTGTTTGTTAGTGTGGGCGACGGAATACGGGCTGTTTTGCCGCAAGGCCGACTCGCCGATTTCCTTGTGGATGGCGTACTCGCAGGCTTGGGCGGGGTGGCAGTGTTTATTCCGCAGATCGCAATACTGTTCTTTCTGTTGAGCCTGCTCGAGGAAGTCGGCTATATGTCGCGCGCAGTATTCCTTTTTGATCGCCTGATGCAGCGCTTCGGACTCAATGGGCGCTCTCTTGTCGCCCTCACCTCCAGCGGGGCCTGCGCAATTCCTGCGATTATGAGTGCCCGCACTATTTCCAACCCGAAGGAGCGACTCATTACTATCTTGGTTAGCCCGCTCATATCTTGTTCGGCGCGAATTCCAGTGTATGCGATACTCATAGGTTTTGCGATTCCGGCCGTCACGGTATGGGGAATTTTTAATGCTCAGGCGCTGGCATTTATGGGCATCTACCTGATCAGTATAGCCGCTGCACTGCTGAGTGCGCTGGTGTTTAAGTATGTGCTGAAAAGTCACGAGCGTAGCTACCTCATGATTGAATTACCTGCCTACCGTGTACCGGTTTGGCGAAATGTATTTGTGACGGTTTGGGTGAAAACACGCGCATTTCTCATCGGAGCAGGCAAAATCATTTTGGGTATTTCGATGGTACTCTGGTTTTTGGCGAGCTTCGGGCCAGGTGATGCTATTGCTGAGGCAGAGCGTACGGCTTCCGCTTCCGCTCAAAACCTGCCGGCTGAAGACGTGGCCGATGCGGTAGCCAACGCGAAGCTGGAGGCAAGTTATGCTGGCCGGATTGGCAAAACCATCGAACCAGTCATTGCACCTCTTGGCTACGATTGGCGCATCGGCATCGCGCTGGTCACGAGTTTTGCAGCGCGGGAAGTTTTCGTCGGCACCATCGCCACCCTCTACGCGATAGGCTCTGCCGATGATGACGAAAATCTAATTACGGAGCGACTTAGTGAAGCGCGGCGACCTGATGGTTCGCGGGTGTACGATACGGCCACTGCGATATCGCTGATCCTGTTTTACCTCTTTGCTATGCAGTGCATGAGCACCCTGGCCGTTACCAAACGTGAAACTGGAACCTGGAAATGGCCCATTGTGCAGACGGTTTACATGACCGGCCTGGCCTATATAGTTGCTCTGGCTGCCTACCAAATCCTGAGCTAAGGGCCACGTTTCAGAAGTTTTCCACAGTGTGGAGAAGCTTTTGGTTGCTAAACTGCATCGGTTGATACATTAGTGGAAATCGCTATATGTATGTTTTCTCCCCTTGTGCTTTTCGGTACTTGTCTGGCCAGT
The DNA here is from genome assembly GCA_965213735.1 of Saprospiraceae bacterium. Classification (GTDB taxonomy): domain Bacteria; phylum Bacteroidota; class Bacteroidia; order Chitinophagales; family Saprospiraceae; genus CALDTK01. The sequence continues at coordinate 228,905 of CBDCAB010000006.1, read as the reverse complement.
GCAGTCCTTGGTGCTCTGTTGGTGTGGATTTGGAAGCGAGGCCACGCCAGCCCAGCAAGTATAGCTATGCTTCAGGCAGACCTTGCCGGCGCTAACGTGCAGGCCGATCAGCTTTCAGCAAATCTCGATGAAAGCAAACAGGCGCAGCACAAGCTGGAGCAACAGCTCGTCCAGGCTAGGCAGCAGCGTGAGGCTGCAAGTAATCAGGCGCTCGAACTGACTTCCGAGCTCAAACACCTGCGTCACCAACTCAATCAACAGGTCGATACTTTCAACCTGCTTCGGGAGCAAACCCGCGAAGAGTTCGCCAATATCTCCAGCAAATTGCTCACCCAGAACAGCGAGCAACTCCGAGCAGCACATAGTCGCTCATTGCAAACGATGCTAGAGCCGCTGCGCGTGAAACTGCATGAGTTTCAGGAGCAGGTTGATCGCAAATTCAGCGACGAATCCAAAGACAAAGCCTCGCTCAAGACGCAAATTGCCCATCTCACCGAGCTGAATCAAGACCTTTCCAAAGAAGCTCGCCAACTCACTCAAGCACTCAAAGGCGACAGCAAGGTGCAGGGGGACTGGGGCGAACTTCAACTCGAGCGACTCTTAGAAGCTGCGGGCCTCCAATCGAGCACCCACTTCGACACCCAAACTTCGTTTCGCAATGCGCAGGGGCAGCAGCAACGTCCCGATTGCATTGTGCACCTCCCGCAGCAGCGGTGCATCGTGGTCGACAGCAAAGTGAGCCTGACGGCATATGAGCGGTTTTGCGGAAGCGATAACGACCCTATGCACCTCGCAGAACACGTCAAAAGTCTTCGGACACATATTAAGAGCCTTTCGGCAAAGCGCTACCAAGACCTCTACCAAGTGAATTCCCCTGACTACGTGCTACTGTTCGTGCCGCTGGAGCCTGCCTTTATTGCTGCCGTGCGCGAGCGCCCTAGCTTGTTTACTGAGGCACTTGCAGCAAATGTGGTACTGGTCTGTCCATCCACGCTACTTGCCACCATGCGCACCGTCGCGGTGATTTGGCAACAGGAAGACCAGCGAGAAAATGCACTCAAAATCGCCGAAGTGGGTAAGAAACTCTACGAAAAGTTTGTCGGCTTTGTCGATGACATGAATGCTGTTGGTCAACAACTCGACCGTGCCAAGGACAGCTACGATGCAGCGATGAACAAACTCAGCCGCAGCCCCAAACAAAGCACTACCCTCCTCGCCCGTGCACAAGAGCTGACTGCTCTCGGGGTGGCTTCAGACAAAAAAATAGCGACCAAATTGTAGCGCCAACCTACTCCTGAGCCTTCACCTGTGCGAGCACCCCCTCCCGCAGCTCACGTAGCTGTTGTACTTGCTCGTGCGAAAGGGATTTGATGCGCGCCGACTTCCTCCACAGGTCAAAGCTCTCGTACCACAAGAGACTGAAGTAGCCGGTGAGAATAAATAGTGGAGGCAGCAGCAGCGCGAACCAGCCGATAAAAATGGCAGCAACGACAGTCAGGATAATGCAGAACAGACCATAAATAACGAGTCCTAGCACCAAGCGCACGGAGCCATAGAATTGCCCCACCTTAACCTGCTTATCAGTCAGTCGCTGGACGAGCCCAGCCAGCGGATAATTGAGCATGATACCGAGTATGGCCAGCGGACCTAAGGTGATCAGGAGCACTGCGCGCCCGAGCGAGCCGTATTCAGGGGCAGCTAAACCACTGTCGGTGACGCCCCATTGCTGCAGGCGGTGCAGGTAATGGTCGAGGTCGGCTTCTAAGGCTGCGACCTCGTAGGGCTCCATGTGGTTGATGGCTTCTACCGCGAGCCACTGCTGGCGGCGAAAGCCTGGGCCGCGCTTCACGGGAGGGTAGCCTGGTGTAGGATGATTGTGCTCGATGAGCGGCAATAACTTATCTACTAGCCGATCGTGCTGTGGATTGGCGACATGAATCACCAGCTGGCGCAGCCTTCGTTGAAGTTCCGCAGTGACGACATCAATGGTGGCGCGCGCATCCGCCCGGTGAGCTTCAGCGTAATCAGCAGCATGAATCGGCTCGCCAAAGCTGAGCGACATGGAGGAGCGAAACTGATTCGGGTCGGTGTAATTGACGCCAACAGGTATGATAGCCACAGGTTTGGACCTGTCTTTCTCCCAAGCCTGAAACATCATGCGGGCTGTACCTCGCTGCACCTTGCGTAGTCGCCGCTCGTGCTTGCATACCCCTTCGCTCAAGATGATGGTCGGCTCGCCTTTGAGCAGCATCGATGTGGCGATATCCATCGTGCGGATGTTGTTGCGTACAGCAGCACGACCTACATCCCGCTCTCGATAAATGGGAAGGTTTTGAATTTTATGCAGAAACCACCGCACCGGCTTGTTGATGAATTTGTCGCCCCGCAGCATAAACCAGGCGCGCTCGCTGATATGCGTACCGAGCACAATGGGGTCGATAAAGGCCGTAGGATGATTGAGGCCATAAATGACGGTGCGCTCTGCTGGAAGTCGGTCGGTGTATTCGAGGTAAATCTTGCGGAAGTTGATCCACAAGCTGAGACGAGACCAGACGCGAAGGACGTAGTAAATCATTGCGGGGCGCAAAGAAAGCAGCGGCACCCGAAGGTGTAGCTTTGCCAGCGTGCGAGGCTGCGTGGTAATAGTGGTGGGGCCTACGGCAAGTGGCAAGTCGGGTTTGGCTGTTGAGCTTTCGCAAAAACTAGCTGCACCCATCATCAATGCTGATAGCCGGCAGGTGTATGCGGAGTTGAATGTCGGCGTTGCAAAACCGACTCCCGCTCAACTCGCCGCAGCCCCACACCAGCTGGTCGGCCATCGCAGCATCCATGCGCCGTACAGTGCCGGCCGCTGGAGCCGTGAAGCAGCAGCTGCCCTTGCTGCACATTTTCAATCCCATCCCGGTGGCTTTGCGATAGTGAGTGGCGGATCGGGCCTACACATTAAGCTTCTCGTTGATGGGGTGCCACCGATGCCAGCCGTGCCTAATCATGTTCGCGAGCAGTACGAGCAGCTACTGGCAAAGCATGGCATCGAACACTTGCAGCAGCTACTCCTCCAAGATGATCCTGCCTACTACCAGGAAGTGGCGCTCGACAACCCTCGCAGACTGGTGCGGGCGCTAAGTGTAATAGCTGCGAGCGGGCGACGCTTCAGTGAATTGCGGGCCCAACCCGCTCATCCTCTCCCCTACCGCACCGTCTGGATCAAACTCGATCCGGATACAGAGGTGCTTTACCCGCGAATCAATGCACGGGTAGACACCATGATAGCTGCAGGACTCGAACAGGAGGCACGTCAACTTTATTCGTTTCGCCACTTAGAAGCCTTGCAGACCATAGGTTACCGCGAGCTGTTTGAGTTCTTTGACGGCACCATCAGTTTTGCGGAAGCGCAAGAACTCATAAAACGCAATACCCGCCACTACGCCAGGCGCCAGCGCACATGGAACCGCCGGCTCCCAGGCCTAACATTAGCAGCACCCGATGTCGATGCTGTACTCGCCTACATTCGCAGCTCCTCATGAACGACACGACTGCTACTCCACTCTGGCCCCACCCACCGAAGCTCGACCAACTCAATGCTCTGCACCGGCAAACACTCGCCGAAGGCCTGGGAATGCTTTTTACGGAAGTGGGAAGGGACTACTTGCGCATGACGATGCCGGTCGATGCACGAACCAAGCAACCGATGGGGCTGCTGCATGGAGGAGCAAGTGCAGCTCTGGCTGAAACCATAGGCTCGGTGGCGAGCTACCTCATCATTGACGCTGCAACGCAAGCAGCAGTAGGACTCGAACTGAATTGTAGTCACCTCCGTGGAGAAAGCAGTGGCGTTGTGACGGCTACTTGCCGAGCGCTCCGCATTGGCCGAAGCATGCACGTTTGGGATGTGCAAATCCATAATGAGCAGGAAAAGCTCGTGTGTGTCAGCCGCCTTACTGTGACTATTGTCGAAAAAACGCGTTGAGCATGGTATGGTCCGCTATGTTGCGAACCGACACTGCGCCCGCTACGTATCTCTGGTAGCGTCAGCTGATGCCACAACACCACTACATGAAGAATTTTACGCTTGTATTTTTCCTTTCCATAATCGCGAGCTTCGGCTTCGCGCAGGAACGGTACAATATCACCGAACTCGCCAATGTCGACTTTACAGCTGGCAACACCGAAGAAGGCAATGATGTCTGGGGCTACGTCGACGACAGCGGCCTAGAATACGCCATTATCGGCTCCACTCAGGCCACCTACATCTACTCCCTCGAAAATTCGGCAAGTCCAGTACTACGTGCACGTATACCTGGAACATTATCGACTTGGCGCGACATCAAAGACCACAACCAGTACCTGTACGTGGTAGAAGACACAGCACCAGGTGGAGTGGGCGATGGACTGCTCGTGATCGATATGTCTGGGGCGCCTACCAACATTACCCACAGTTTTTATAAGCCTGACGTCACAGTCGGCGGTGCTACCACGCGCCTCGAACGTGCGCACAATCTCTATATCTCCGACGAAGGGCTGCTCGTGCTGGCAGGATCGAACATATTTGGGGGAACACCCCTATTCTTCGACTTAAGTGTCGATGCAGAAGAACCACCATTTGTCGGAGCCTCACGTCGCAGCTATGCGCATGATGTATATGCCGAAAACAATCTCCTCTACAGCTCAGATATCTATGCTGGTCAAGTAGTAGTTCATGATTATTCTAACGTAAATAACATCACAGCTTTAGGCGCGGCAACGACCACTACTACTTTTACCCACAACGCTTGGCCTACTGCCGACGATGTGAGCGTTTTTACTACCGACGAAAAGCAGGCTGCGTTCGTGGATTCATACGACGTTACTGATCCTTCTGATGTACGCTTCATGGACAAATTTCGTCCAGACGATACGTACGACAGCCTCAGCATTCCTCACAACACACACGTGCTCGGCGACTACCTCGCCACCAGCTGGTATGAAGACGGCGTAGTCATTACAGATGCAAGTCGCCCCCACAACATGGTGGAGGTTGGCCGCTACGATACCTATGCTGGCATCCCACCGGGGAGCTCTCGCCGCTTCGTCGGCAACTGGGGGGCATACCCTTACCTGCCCTCTGGTCGCCTGCTGATCAGTGATATTCAGCTCGGACTGTTCGTGCTGGATGTCGACTACCAGCGCGGCTGCTACTTCGAAGGCAAAGTCATAGACTCTGTGTCGCTTCAGCCTCTGAGCGGTGTCAATATCGACTTCGCGCGGCTCAGTGCACAGAGCACCACGAGCGACCTCGATGGCAACTTCGCCACAGGCATTTACGAGGAAGGAACCTATGCCGTCACCTTCAGTCGCCAGGGCTACATCACCAAAACATTGATGGTGGATATGAATCGAGGCGACATTAATTTTCAAGAAATAGAACTCGTTCCTCTCGGAGCAGGATTGCTAACTATAAATGTCGTTGATGAAGACGGAAATGCTATCAATGGTGCACAGCACTTGGTAGAGCTTACAGGCAGTTTTGGTAGTCAAACAGAATACGCCGTTCTTGCTGGAGCTTGGGGTTTTGTAACTGAGAAAGTGCGTGGAATACAAATCTCTCAGGGTCAGCCGGAAACAGTCACGGTTGTACTAGAAAGAGGCATATACGACGACTTCGTGTTCGATTTCGACTGGAGCGTATTGTCTACGGCAAGTACGGGTGAATTTGTGCGTGACCTACCTATTGGCACGCAGAACAACAGCGGAGAAACCGTGCAGCTCGGTGAAGATGTAGACTTCGACTATGGTGGCGAGGCCTACGTGACCGGCAACAGCGCAGGCGTGTTCTCTGATCACGACGTAGATAATGGCATCACCACCATCACCTCCCCGGAATTCGACTTGAGCACCTCGCCAAACGCGCTCATGGAGTTTTGGTATTACTTCTATAATGCGGGCGGCAATCTCCCACTCGATGACTTCATTGAAGTTCGCATCAACAACGGCACCGATGATGTGCTCGTCGATATCATTGATGAGCCTGTGGATGATTGGACCAAGTATTCCTCCGCTCCCTTAAGCAGCTTGATCAGTCTCACGGAGACCATGACGGTGAGTTTTACAGCTAGTGACTTACCTGGCTCGGGCCACCTGGTAGAGGCAATGATTGATGCCTTTACTATCACTTCGCTTCCACGCCCAACGGTGACATTTTCGCCAGATCAAGGCTGCGAACCACTGATAGTCACAGCGACTTCGGCCGATACAGATGCAGATACGGAGTGGTTTTTTGAGGGCGCAGATAGTGAAAATGCCAGCGGCGCTTCGCCAACTGTTACCTATTCAGAAGCAGGCACTTATACAGTGACTGTCACCCTCAGTGATGACCAGAATGGTACTGCTTCTTTTCAGTTCGTTGACGCGATTACTGTGCTTCCAGCTGTAGAAGCAGATTTCAGAGCAGACGTGCTGGGTCTATCTGTTGATTTTTTCAATTTGAGCATCGGCGCTCCTGATGTCCTATGGGATTTCGGCGACGGCGCTAGCAGCACCGAAGAGTTTGTCCAGCACATCTATAGCCAGGCAGGTACCTACACTGTTACGCTTACCGCCTCAGGCCCCTGTGGCTCGCAGTCGGTGAGTGAAGATGTCACAGTGCCTCAGAATTCTTCCGTCTCTGACTTAGAGCGTGTTGCGGGTATTCAGGTGGTTCAAAATCCAATCAGCTCGGTGTTGCATGTGCAGTCACAGGGTTCTGAAGATGTCAATCTCGTACTTCGCAATGCGGTGGGTCAGGTTGTGCTTTCGCAAAAACTTGCCGCAGGCAGCTCTGGGCACTGGAATGTTGCTCATCTCGCTAGTGGGACCTACTTTTTGGGCTCAGACAATGTGTCGCAGGGAAGTATTCCGGTGGCGATAGTTCGGTAGGAAAACCTGCGGTGGGAATGCCTCCGGCGGGAATGCCTGCGGCGCATTGCCTCCGGTGGTGAGTCTTTCCTGCGGTGAAGGAAGAGTCTTGTGTGGGAAGGGCCACACAGCGCCGTTTGGCCGACTCTGTCGGTGGCGCTGTGACAAATGGGCTATTCTCAAAGCCTCCGGCGGGAAAGCCTGCGGCGCTGTGCCTCCGGCGGGAAGGTAGGCCTGCGGTGCGGTGTGAGTCCTTACTTATAAAGATTCCGACCTTACGCATGTGCTCAGGCGAATGCATGATCCAAGCTTAAATTAGCATCAGATGATCGTGTATCCGAAAACCTGCGTGAGGCAGCTCGACTGGGGCCAAACCACACGGGTGGGCGGCGTATCGCATGGTGGGTTTAGCAGCTTGAACTTGGCCTCGCACACGGGCGATTATCCGCTGGCAGTGGCTGAAAACTGGCGCAGGTTTGCTTCTTATTCAACGTGGAGCCGCAACACACTAGCCACCTGCAGCCAAGTGCATGGCGATAAAGTGGTGCTGGCCAAGATTGGTGGTGAACTAAACTGCGAGGCAGACGCGCTGATCAGTCGAGATGCTGGTGTAGCGGTTGGGGTTTTTACTGCCGATTGTGTGCCGGTACTGCTTGCGGATGGGTATTCGGGTGTTGTTGCGGCTGTACACTGCGGTTGGCGTGGTGCACAGGCGCGGCTGCTCTCGAAGACGATATACTATATGGAGAAGTTTTGCGAAAGCATGCCTCTCAAAATACACGCCTACATGGGGGCCAGCATTGGGCAGCGCAATTATGAGGTGGGGCAAGAAGTGGCCACTCAATTTGCCGACAAGCATTTGCTGGAGCACCCAAACGATAGCCGCAAACGCCTGCTCGACGTAGCTGGAAGCCTTCAAGCCGAATTATTAGCTGCTGGAGTACCTGCCTCACAAATCGAGCGGAGTAGCGACGACACCTTTGCGCAGGAGGACAGATACTTCAGCTACCGGCGTGATGGCGCAGCGACGGGAAGAATGCTCAGCTACGTTGGATTTAGGCGATAAAAAAGCCGCCCAGTCGTGCGACCAAGCGGCTTTTCGAGTAGCCCCTAGGGGAATTGAACCCCTGTTCCCAGAATGAAAATCTGATGTCCTAACCACTAGACGAAGGGGCCGAGTGTCGGGCTTTCTTGCAAAAGCGGTGCAATGATACGCCCATAGGCTATGAAATCCTACTTCACGCCCTAAATAATTGTTAGCGAAATGCCAGCAGAAACAAAGTGAGGTGATTTCGGGTTGGTCGAGGCGTATCGCGCTTTGGCTACATTCGCGCGTTCAAACCACCTAAAACTCCCCCTCCTTATGGCAGTACGCATCGCCATCAACGGCTTCGGACGTATCGGACGCCTCACCTTTCGCAACCTATTCGACAACTCCGATGTAGAAGTTGTCGCAATCAACGACCTCACCGACAACGCCACACTGGCACACCTACTCAAGCGAGACAGCGTGCACGGCCAATTCAAAGGCAGCATCGAGCACACCGAAGACAGCCTCATCGTCAACGGCAAAACCATTGATGCCTCTGCCGAGCGTGATCCAAGCAAGCTCAAGTGGAGTGAAATGAACGTCGATGTGGTGCTTGAGTGCACCGGTCTGTTTGTGACTAAAGACAAGGCAAGCGCTCACCTAGATGCTGGCGCCAAACAAGTCATTATTTCTGCACCGGCTAAAGGAGGTGGTGTGCCGACAATTGTGATCGGCGTCAACGATGGCGAGATAAATCCTGATGCAAAGGTGTACTCTAACGCCAGCTGCACCACCAACTGTCTCGCGCCGATGGTAAAAGTGCTCGATGATGCTTTTGGTGTGGAGCAAGGCTTTATGACCACCGTGCACGCCTATACATCAGATCAACGCTTGCAAGATGCGCCTCACCGCGACCTACGTCGTGCTCGGGCTGCTGCATTGAATATCGTGCCCACGACAACAGGGGCTGCTGCTGCTGTTGGACTGGTGTTGCCTCACCTCGCCGGCAAGCTCGATGGTATCGCCATGCGTGTGCCTGTACCTACGGGATCGGTTACAGACTTTACGGCGATGGTCAAATCTGATGTCAGCGAAGCTTCTGTACGCGCTGCCTTTAAAGAAGCCGCAGGTGCAGGTTTGAAAGGTATTGTGGAGTATAGCGAAGAGCCCTTGGTGAGTTCTGACATAGTCGGCAATCCCCACAGCTGCATCTTCGATTCTGAGCTGACGAAGGTGGATGGCCGTATGGTAAAAGTCGTTGGCTGGTACGACAACGAAGCGGGCTATAGCGCTCGGCTCGCCCAGCTAGCAACGATGGTTTAGTCTGCTCCAGCTTCTTGCTCAAGATACCGCATCCTTATGGCTAAGCTTCAAGACATTGCCGTTTCCGGCAAAACCGTACTCGTTCGTGTCGACTTCAATGTGCCCCTCGACGATGCGGGCAACATTACCGACGACACCCGCATTCAGGGTGCCTTACCAACGATTAAGCATTTGCTCGACAATGGTGCTGCGGTAATCTTGATGAGCCATTTAGGCCGACCCCTCAAGTCCAAACGCGCCGACGGGAGCCTTGATCGGGAGAAGTTCAGCTTAGCTCCAGCTGCCAAGCGCCTGGGAGAAGTGCTCGGCGTGAAGGTGGTGCTTGCTGAGGATGTTGCTGGACCAGATAGTCAGGCTAAAGCAGAGCAGCTGCGTCCGGGAGAAATTCTGATGCTCGAAAACACTCGCTTTGAGGCCGGAGAAGAACGCGGAGACAAAGCACTGGCCGAGCGTATGGCGAAATTGGCTGATGTCTACATTAATGATGCTTTTGGCGCCGCCCACCGCGCGCACGCATCGACTACCACGGTTGCGGAATTTTTCGAGGAGAAGAATAAAGCGCCAGGCATTCTCATGGGTCAAGAACTTGAAAGTGGTCAGAAGCTACTCGACAAGCCAGAGCATCCTTTTATCGCGATTACGGGTGGGGCCAAAGTGAGTGACAAAGTTTTGCTGCTCGAGAAACTGCTCGATGTGGCAGATGAGATTATCGTTGGTGGAGGTATGGCCTATACGTTCGTCAAGGCGCAAGGCGGCCGTATCGGCACCAGCTTGGTTGAGAATGATTTGTTGGATAAAGCCCGTGAAATCCTCGAGCTGGCAAAGCAAAAAGGGGTGGGGATTCACCTGCCAACAGATACAGTTTGTACCCAAAAGTTTGCAGCAGACGCTGAGGCGAAGACTTTTCCTACAGATGCCATTCCTGATGGATGGGGCGGTCTGGATATCGGTCCGCAGGCACGTCAAGCTTTCGCCAAAACCATTCGTACAGCCAAGACAATTCTTTGGAACGGGCCGATGGGTGTGTTCGAGTTCGAGCAGTTTGCGGCTGGAACCTTAGCTGTGGCTGAGGCGGTAGCGGAGGCTACTGACGCGGGGGCGTATTCATTGATTGGGGGAGGCGATTCGGTTGCAGCAATTGTCCAAGCTGGACTCGACGAGCGGGTATCGTTTGTGAGTACGGGTGGTGGTGCGATGCTAGAGCTGCTGGAGGGAAAGGAACTGCCAGGTGTGGCGGCAGTGTCAGGTAGCTAGGTGTAGCAGCCATGCATTCGCTTGTATTAGCAGCACCTCCCACCGCATAATTTTCTGTAACTTGCAGCAGCAAGGGGCCCTTTAGCTAAATATATCTACTCATGAAAAACAAAAATACTGCTGGCATTCTAGGCATCCTCCTCGGAGGAGTTGGCATTCACAAGTTCTACCTCGGCCGCATTGGGGCAGGCATTATTTACGTGCTTTTTTGCTGGACCTTTATTCCGAGTCTCGTGGGATTCGTGGAAGGCATCATCTACCTCACGATGAGTCAGGAAGATTTCGATCGCAAATACAACGATGGTGTAGCCTCTGCACCCCATCTAAGCACCAGCGGCAGGGCTGAAGAGCTCGAAAAGCTCCACAGCCTCAAGGAGCGCGGTGCCATCTCAGAAGAGGATTACCTAGTTGCAAAGCGGCGAATTTTGCACTAGGCAAGTTTGCATGCACCCCGCAGCGTAGCAGGGTTGAGCGACGTCTACTCTTACTCCAGAACAGTATTCCAGCCTCCAGCAGCGTAGCGGTCTAGCTTCTAGCCTCCCTCCTCTCACTCATACTGCTCCTCATAATACATCTGGTACGAGCCGCTCGTCACCGCCTGAAGCCAATCCTCATTATCGAGATACCACTCAGCCGTCATGCGGAGGCCGTCTTTGGGATAGACTTGCGGACTCCAGCCTAATTCGCGCTGCAGCTTAGAAGAGTCGATGGCGTAGCGCCGATCGTGTCCAGGTCGATCCTTGACGAAGGTGATGAGCTTGCGGCTCTCCCCTACTTCGCGATCGAGCAACTCGTCCATGACATCACAGAGCTGCTCCACCAGATCGATATTTTTCATCTCGTTGTTGCCGCCAATGTTGTAGGTCTCGCCGAGTACGCCCTGCTGATAAATCGTATCGATGGCCTCAGCGTGATCCTTCACCCACAGCCAATCCCGCGTGTACTTGCCATCGCCGTAAATCGGGAGCGGCTTGTTGTGCTTGATGTTGTTGATCACCAGAGGAATCAACTTCTCAGGAAAGTGATTCGGACCATAATTGTTGGAGCAATTGCTAATCACTATCGGCAGACCGTACGTATGGAAATAGGCCCTAACTAGATGATCACTTGAAGCTTTGGATGCACTGTACGGTGAGCGCGGATCATAAGGCGTCTCCTCCGTAAAGAGTCCCTCTTCTCCCAAAGAACCATAGACCTCGTCAGTGCTGACGTGGTAAAAGCGCTTGCCTTCAAAATCATCTTCCCAGCTCGTTCGAGCAGCATTGAGAAGATTGACGGTGCCAACGATGTTGGTCATGATGAAGGCCATCGGATCACTGATGGAGCGATCGACGTGGCTTTCGGCAGCGAGATGAATAATTCCATCCGGTTTCACTTCTGCAAAGAGCTCATTCACAGCCTCTGCATCACGTATGTCTACGCGTCTGAAGCTATAATTATCCGCATCTTCTACATCGCTGAGGTTCTGCAAATTACCCGCATAAGTAAGGGCATCTACATTGACGATTTTCGATTGTGGGTAGCGCTCTACCAGTAGGCGAACCACATGCGAGCCGATAAATCCGGCACCGCCAGTGACAATGATGGTTTGTTGCATAATTGGGGGGGTGGTGAATTTTGGACTTGTGCGAATTAAGCTGTTTTGGCGAAAGCTCTCGGCTCTAACTCCCCGCGCTCTTCGGCCCGAGGGACTGCCCACTTAAAGTATTCGAACGTACGGCGCAAGCCATCAGCCCGATCCACCTTCGGCTCCCAATCCAGCAGTTTTTGCGCAAGCGAAATATCAGGCTGCCGCACCTTCGGATCATCCTTAGGCAAAGGCCGCTGCACAATAGACGCCTCAGGATTGCCCACCAGCTCGAGCACCTCACGTGCAAACTCACCAATAGTAATCTCGCTCGGGTTACCGATATTGACTGGCTTGGCGTATTCGCTGTGCAGCAAGCGAAAAATCCCTTCTACCAAATCGTCAACGTAGCAAAAAGAACGCGTCTGCGATCCGTCACCGAACACCGTGAGCCCCTCTCCACGAATTGCTTGCGAGAAAAATGCAGGCAGCACGCGGCCATCATTGACCCTCATCCGTGGCCCATAGGTGTTGAAGATGCGGACAATGCGCGTTTCCAAACCGTGGTAGGTATGGTAGGCCATCGTTATCGCCTCCTGAAAGCGCTTAGCCTCATCGTACACGCCACGCGGACCAATAGGATTGACATTGCCCCAATAATCTTCCGTCTGCGGGTGGATGAGTGGATCGCCATACACCTCTGAAGTAGAGGCGATGAGAAAGCGTGCCTTCTTCACCTTCGCCAATCCGAGCAAGTTGTGCGTGCCGAGCGAGCCAACCTTCAGCGTCTGAATCGGCAACTTCAAGTAATCAATAGGGCTTGCCGGACTCGCGAAGTGCAGGATGTAATCGAGCTGTCCAGGCACGTGCACAAACTTCGACACGTCGTGGTTGTAAAACTCGAATTGCTTAGAGCTGAACAGGTGCTCGATATTGGCGAGATCGCCCGTGATTAGATTGTCCATGCCGATGACGTGGAAATCTTCGGCCATGAATCGATCGCAGAGGTGGGAGCCAAGAAAACCAGCTGCACCAGTAATGAGAACGCGCTTTTGTGCCATATGTCGAGTCGATTGCTACAAGTGAGACTAGAGCACACTCGAAAAGCGCGCCGAAGATAACAAGCTAGGCTGCGCAGTGCTGCTTGTTGTAGGTTTGCAGCTTGAAAGCGTTCTACACTTTACTGCTATTGATGGTTTCGCTGCCGCTGTGTGCGCAGTCGTATATTGGCATTGGTGCTGGCTTGGGCGGCTTTGCGCGCTCAGGTAATTGGGCAGACACTTATGGTAATTCACTCCTCGCCGAAACACGCGTTGAAGGGGGGCTCAACAGTGGTTGGTACGCAGCGGCCCGCGTAGATGTCATGTTTGGCAACGATGTCAAAGTGGATCCGATCACCGAGTTACGTTCCGATTTCGGGCAAGTCTTTGGAGATGCTGGCCTCGAGGGAGGTTTGGCAGAGATATCGCTAAAATCGAGAGGCTTTCGCTACGGGCTGCTGGTGGGTTATCAGCACGAATTTGCAGAGTCAGGCTGGGGTGTGCGGGGGGCTGCGGGTCCATCTTATCTGCTCCATTTCATTCGTATTCAGGACGATGCAAATTTAAATGCCTCCAATTTGAGGTCTGCTTACAAAAGAGGTTACGACCGACGTGCAGCGGGTTTTGGCGGAAGCATAGAAATAGGTGGACAGTATACCAATACGACAGGTTCGCTCATTGTCTTTGCTGTTGCTACGGCTGATGTAGCGCGGACTGAACCACTTAATTCTACGCAGTTTGACCTACAGGCGCAGGCTCCTGGTGCAGGCACTGATACGGCATTAGGTCTGCGAATTGGCTTCGTGCTTGGTCTCGTGCGTGGAGCCAAGGGCAAGGCCGACGATATATACTACTGAGGCATGTCGTGGAGGTATGCGCTGAGTGTACGCTTGTACCAGTTGGCGGTGGCGCTTGCGTCCCCTTTTAGCGCTAAGGCAAAGCTGCGACATGAGGGAGCTCGAGCTGCGCTAGCTAGCCTCGAGCCCACAGGCGATCAATCCTGCTTTTGGATGCACTGCGCGAGTGTTGGGGAGTTTGAGCAAGGGCGGCCGCTGTGGCAACGCTTGATGCGCGATCATCCGGAGGCGCGCTTTGTGCTGAGCTTTTTTTCACCTAGCGGCTACGAGCAGTATCGGCAGCAGGCCGAGGTGGGCGAGGTAGTGTATTTGCCCTTCGATACTACAGCGCCTGTGCGGAGGCAAAGCAAGAGTGCCGCCCATGATTTTGTGGCTAAACTCTTTGGGAGCACGGCACAGGCTGAGCACTTGCGACTAGCCATTTTCGTGAAGTACGAATGGTGGTTTGGGTATTTTTCCGCACTTGGAGAGGCTCAGGTGCCGCTGGTGATGATATCCGTAATCCTTGATAAGCAGTGGTTTATCAGCGATAGCGGCGGCAGGCGTGCGTGGCGTGCAGCATTGCAACATGTCGATCAGGTATTTGCGCAAAACGAGCGTACAGTGCACCTCCTTCAGACTGCTGGAAATTTTGATTGCGTGACCCTTGCTGGAGACACGCGTCACGACCGCACGGTAGCTATCCGTTCGCAGCCGCTGGATGCTCCTCGGCTCGAGGTGTGGGCGCAGCAACAAAAGCGTTTGCTGGTAGCAGGCAGTACATGGCCCGCCGATGAAGCGCTGCTGGCTGAGGCGCTGACTCAGCTGGGGCAGTTGAGTCTGCTCCTTGCTCCACACGAAGTAGGCGCAGCAGCGTTAGCAAAAATCAAGCAGCGGTTTGATGCTTTTGCACCCCAATTTCTATCTGAATTAGATGATTTGAGCGAGTCGGGTCGTGTCATTATAGTGGATAGCCTAGGCTTACTGGCCAAGCTTTATCGCCTCGGGGAGCTAGCGTATGTGGGCGGGGGCTTTGGTGCTGGCATTCACAACATTGTGGAGCCGGTGACCTATGGCTTGCCTGTCGCGTTTGGCCCTAAGTTTCAGAAATTTCAAGAGGCGCACGATCTGCTGAAAGCTGGTGTAGCCACAGCCGTGGAGGATGCCGAGCAGCTGGTGGAGTGGCTGCAACAGCACGATGAGGAGGCGGTGCGTGGGCAGGTTTTGGCGGAAGCTGAACGCTATGTCCAGCGGCACACGGGGGCTACTGATTTGATCTACACTTACTTGCGGCGCCACAACCTTGCCTGAATGACGCTGCCAGAATTGATCTATCGCTTTGCCGGCAAACGCGTGCTCGTGATTGGCGATGTGATGCTCGATGAGTATCTGTATGGCCATGTGGAGCGGGTGAGTCCGGAGGCGCCGGTGCCGGTGGTGAGTTTGGATAGGCGGGTGGTGCGGCCGGGTGGTGCGGCCAATGTGGCGCTCAATGCCTTGGGTTTGGGTGCCAAGGTGAAGCTCGTCGGACTGATTGGGAATGATGAGCCGGGTCAGCGGCTGGTGCAAGCATGTGCAGAAGCTGCAGTAGATACGAATGGGCTGCTGGTGAGTGCGACGCGCCGTACCACGCGCAAGGCGAGGGTGATGTCGCAGGGTCAGCAACTTTTGCGGGTCGATACCGAAGATGTGCACTTGTGCAACGAAGTCGAATTCGCTGATTTACAGCGCGTTATCAACAAGGAGCTGGCAGCAGGCTGGCCGGAGGTGGTGCTTATTGAGGATTATGATAAGGGTGTGCTTTCGCCAAAACTTATCGGGGCGGTCTTGCAGGCTTGCGCCAAAACAGGAGTGCCGACGGTAGTGGATCCAAAACTTCGCAATTTCTGGCACTACCGGGGGGTAAGTCTTCTCAAACCAAACTTCAAAGAAACTGCGGATGCCTTACCGGGCTTGCAGCTCGACCCAAGCGATCCGGAAAGGTTAGCGGCCGCTGATGCTGCTATACGTGAGCGGCTCGAGCACGGGATTTCGCTCATCACCCTCGGCAAGCATGGCGCTGTGGTGAGTAGTGGTGCTGAGCAATTGGAGTGGCAGGCGGCTCATCAGCAGGAGGTGGTTGATGTTTGCGGGGCGGGCGATAGCGTGGCGGCTGTGGTGGCACTTGGGCTGCTTGCTGGTGCCACGCCTAGTCAGCTACTCGAGCTCGCCAATGTAGCGGGTGCCTTGGCGTGTCGGCACGTGGGGGTAAGGCCTTTGGGGGTGGCGGAGGTGTTGGGGGAGCTGGGGGGGGTGTCGGTGGGCTGACAGAGCAGCAAGATAAGGGCTTTGCAGGCAGCTACACTTTGACGAGCGTGTCAAATAGCGGTTATGGCTGATTATGCCTAGCCTTTTTCGTGTAGTTTGCGACTTAACCAAATTCACTTGCATGCAGATGTTTACTAGATTCTTCACAATGTGCCTTTTTGTCTCAGCCTTAGGCTCGGCGACAGCACAATCTGACACCCTTGTTTACTACGATTTCGATGGTAACCTCGATGGCTGGACACCGACCGCGCTTTTGGGCTCAGACAACTGGGTCTTTTCTACAGTAGGTCCAACGGGATCATTCGCTACTGATACCATAGCGTCAACTACAGCAGCCAATGGCTTCGCCCTTTTCGACAGCGACCTGCTCTGCACTCTTAGCGGGCAGAATGCCAGACTAGCCAGTCCAATGCTCAATTTTACTGGTGAAACAGAAGTCGAGCTTCGCTGGCAGGAATTGTACCGCAAATTCCAAGACGACGTATTCGTTGACGTTTCTACTGATGGTGGTATGAGCTTCGTTTCAATAGAAGTCAATGCTGGAGTAGGTGCGAACAACTTCTCTGGGCCAAATCCTACCTTTCAGCGGCTCGACATTTCAACAATTGCTGCAGGTCAGGACAGTGTGGTCATCGGCTTCCGCTTCCAGGGAGGCTGCGATTATGCTTGGCAGATTGATGATGTTGCCATTTCCAGCCAGCTTACACAGGTGGATGTTAGCTTAGCAACAGACTTTTTTGCTGTAGCTCCTAACTACGCTACGCCAGTATCACAACTTGATACACTTGTCTTTGTAACTGATGTGCGAAATCGTGGTGGTGCAGATTTGGATCTTCAAGTTAAAGTTACTGTCTTTGAAGTAACAGCTGGCGTACCTGGCACTCAGCTCTTTACAGCAACTAATGACTATGGTACGGTGCCAGCCGCGACTACTTTAGAAAACAAGACCTTCACCCAAACCTATCCAATGCCGGATGAGGTTGGTGAATACATAGTTCAGTATGTCCTGCTCGGCGATCGAATTGATGAAAATGTTGCGACAACTGGTGACACCCTGGAATATACATTTTTAATCACAGAAGATCTCTTCGCTAAATCGGAAAGTCCTGCTCGCACGGCGACAGTTGCTGGCGACAATCCTCAGATCAGCCTTGGAGCTGTGTATTACGTGCCCAATAACATCGGCCTTGTACAAGTTGACTCAGTTGGTTTTGGAGCATCATCCGTAAATGTCAGCAACAACGGCGGCGCGGAAGCTGTCTTGGAAGTCTCTATTCAAGGCTGGAAAGGCGATCTCAACGGCGACGGATCAGTTGATGACGACGAGATTGTTGAGCTTGGCCTCACCGAGTATACTATTGACACCCTAACCTTCTCGAACGCCGGAACAACCTATGTCATTCCCGCTGATCAAGAAGATGGTTCCGTTGAGCTATCGGATGATTACATCGGTTTCATCACCTTGGTACGGTACGTGCCGTCGCCTGCAGCTCCAGCTACAGATGATGATGTTCGCATTGTAGTAGGCAACGATAGGTCGTATTTTGCTTATTCGCTTGCTACCGACTCGCTCGGACGTGAAAAGTTTGCTCATGTCATCGAAACTGATAGCGGGTTTGACTACAGCTTTTTTGGAGGCTTAGCGCCCTATGCTCCCTCATGGATCAGCATGGATCCTATTGGAACCCGCGAGTTCGAAGCCTTAGATGAAGAAGCTTTTCGAGTTTCTCCTAACCCAGCGTCTGATCACATACGTATAGCGTATGACTTTGGTACGGATGAGCGGGTAATCTTCAAGGTGATTACCTCTACTGGGCAGCAGATACGCTCTTACGTTCAGGAAAGTATTGATCAAGGTTTCTTTGAAATACCCACTGCTGGCTTGCCAAATGGCTTGTACCATATCCAGGCAACAACATCAGACATGCGTCAGGGTCACAAGACTGTGGTAGTGAATCACTAGGTAGCTTCTACACGCCCCAGCTAGCCGCTCCAGCCACCAGGTTGGAGCGGCTTTTTTTATGCGGTAGGTCGTGCGGAGAAGAGCGTTTCTACACTTTTGAACATGAGTGTTTTTTATCCGACATATTTACAGTCATATGCGGTGAGTCTGATAGGATTATTTACCTTGCCGGTCTAACTCACACAACCTGCATGATGAACTTTTCCAAAATTTTGTTGCTTACAGCCTCTGCTGCGAGCACAACCACTTTAATTAATGCTCAGGGCACCCTGCCGGAACAAGCAGTGGAAAGGCCTGCTACCATCACCTCCTACTCCCCAGCAGAGGACAACCTCGGCCAAACTGAGAGCCACACCATATTCGCACATCCAGTGAATGCTCCCCTTGCTGATACGGTTGTGGACTACGACTTTTCGGACACCCTTCGTGGTTGGACCGTGGAGGCCGTGACACCCATTGACACAATCCTATGGGAGTGGAGGGATTCGCTATCCTTGAGTGCCTTCCAAAGCGCTCTGCGCTTCCTACCAGACTTTGACTCACCTACACGTGAGAACGGCTATGCCTTCTTCGCATACCTCAATCACGTAACCCAGTTTGGTGCTTTTAGTCCTGGTGCTCCACCATATCCGGTCTTGAACCAGACATTAGCAAGTCCTTACTATGACTTCTCTTCCGCGACTGGTGCTTTATCGTTACAGTTTTACTCCTACTACCGAGCTCTAAACGATAGATCACTGTCAATCAGCTTTAGATCTCCTGACGTTGCTAACGACGTGACCATTCCCTACGAGAACATGCTGACGAATAATACGTCAACTCGTGGATTAGAGCTTTTTCGAGTTCCAGACCAATTTTTAGGCAGCGACAGTGTCCAAATTCGCTTTACCTACGACGGTGGCTTCTATGGCTGGGCCATTGATGACATACTGGTCAGTAGCTTACCCAGTGTTTCTGTTCGCATTGACAACCAATTCTTTGCTGCAGCTCCAAACTACTATACTCCAGTCACACAATTGGACAGCCTTGTATTCGTCACCGACCTTTACAATGAAGGAGGAGAGGATCAAGAACTAACACTACAAGTATTAGTGCGGGAATACGACGGAAGCGTCTTCGGTGCAACTGTAGCGGAAGATTCTCTCAATTATGGCGTAGTACCAGCTGGTGCGTTCGTTGAGAACAACGTTTTGCTACGGAAGATCCCAATGCCGGATGAAGTTGGTTTATATCGGGTGTCTTACATCTTAACTGGTCCTAACATTGACGATGACTTCGACCCGGCAGATAATTCGTTTGGTTTCAACTTCGAAATCACCGAGAACCGCTTCGGTAAAAGCCCGGGATTCAGTCGCAATACTCGCTCAGGAGCAGGACCTAACCAGGATCTCACACTAGGAGCGATTTACTACGTCCCTAACAACACCGACAGCGTACTTGTAGATTCGATCGGTTTTGGCGTCGGTTATGAAGGGTTGGCTAACAACAACTCATCACCAGTCCTCGAGGTAAGCGTGCTAGGATGGTTCGGCGATCTTGACGGTGACGGCGCTGTTACTCCTGATGAGTTCGACGAATTATCGCTGCTCGAGTACGATGTTGACGCAGCCACTTTTCCAAATGATGATGGCTCCTACATCGTGCGTCCAGTCAATGATCAGGAGTCTGTTCAACTGAGCTCTGATTACATTGGCTTCATTGTACAAGCCAAAATTTTCAAAGCCACAGGTGCGAACATTGACGATGACGATATCTTCCTTGGTATTGGCAACGGCCCAAGCTATGGAGGTTACTCGCTTGCAAATGACAGCTTAGGTGTTTCTCGGTACGCTACCGTCATCGCGACAGAGACGAACGGCTACAACTACAGCTTCTTCACATCCGCGGCACCCTATAATCCTGCGTGGATTAGCCAGTTGCTCATTTCCAACAAGACACCACTCGACGCCAGCGCATTCAGTGTCTCTCCCAATCCAGCTTCCGATATGATTCGTGTAGCCTTCGATTTTGAGCAGAACGAGCGCGTTGTATTTAAGGTGATCAATGCTACTGGTCAGCAAATTCGCTCCTATGTACGCGATAACGTTCAGCAAGGCATGCTTGAGATTCCTACTCAAGGCTTAGCTAACGGACTCTACTACATCCAAGCAACTACTGCTGATGCCCGTCAGGGCAGCAAACCCGTGATGATTAATCGCTAAGCACTTGGTGCTGAGGGAGGTAGCCTCGCTACCCTCCTAGCAAAGCCCCATCAACCTAGCGGTTGGTGGGGCTTTCTTTGTACGCTAATCGGGGGTGAATAAACGTCTGTCGGTGTGGGTATGAAAGCTAGGGATTAGGGGCTGGCCTGACCACAATCTTGTGGTTAGGTGGGTGCTGGGTGCTGGGTGCTGGGTAGTACCCGATGGACCTGATCAATAGCTCTATCCTTCTAAAGAATATAGTTCAAGATCAGGTCCGTCGGGTACCTGTGCGGAAGTACCTGCGAGGAACTTGGCCTCAAGCACTGCAATACTTCGCCGCATGAGACCTGCTCCGAGCGTGCGCACTGCAAATCAATCCGCGCTAAAGCACGCGCAACCTGACAAAGCCCTAAATAGGCCAGTTAGGTCCACCACGTGTTCGGCCAGTTCGTTTGACCACGTAGTGGGCAGACGGGCTGGCCTGACCACAATGTTGTGGTCAGGCTGGGGGGCTATGGAGGTGCTCACCCATCCTCCTCCCACCAAAAAAACCCCTACCAAGCCTCAGCTCAATAGGGGTTTAACTTCTACATTAATAAAGAGTGCGGCCTTACTTGCTCGCGCCCTTCACAATGCTCTCAAATACAGCTGGATGGTTCATCGCCATATCGGCAAGCACCTTACGGTTGAGGGTACTGCCCTGCTGGTTGAGGCCGTGCATCAGCTTGCTGTAGGTAGTGCCGTGTAGACGAGCACCAGCATTGATACGAGCAATCCATAGACGACGAAACGCCCGCTTCTTGTTGCGACGATCGCGGTATGCATACTGCAGGCCTTTCTCGACCGCATTCTTGGCGACCGTATAAACCTTAGACCGGGCACCGAAGTAGCCGCGGGCCATCTTGAGAATCTTCTTGCGGCGAGCCCTGGAGGCTACGCGGTTTGTTGCTCTTGGCATAAAAAAGTTTAGTGCGGTGTAGGGTTTCGCAACTGCGGAAACTAGAACAGCATCCGCAGCGTGAGCGAAAGCTTGAAGCTCCTACACCCTCGTTAAAGTTGAACGTGCTCTACTTGCAGAGCAGGCGCTTGAGTCGTGGAGTGTCTGCGTCTGAAGCAATAGTCGAACCCTGAAGACGGTCCTTTTGCTTCTTCGTCTTATTCCGCATCATGTGCGACGTATAAGCCTGGAAACGCTTGACTTTTCCCGAGCCGGTAAGCTTGAAACGCTTCTTCGCGCTCGAGTGAGTTTTCATTTTTGGCATAACGGTACCCTTTAGGGAGCGCAAAGTTACGCTTTTCCTCAGACAAACCCCGAGCTAATCTCTCTATAAAACCTTAATCTTCGTCGTCCGAGTTCTCCTGCTTCGACTTAGACGAGCCACCAGGCTTCTTCTTGAGCGGAGCAATGATCACATTCATTCGGCGACCCTCCATCTTCGGCAACTCTTCAGCCGCACCTAAGTCAGCCAACTCCTTGATGAAGCGCAACAAGAGCAACTCACCACGATCTTTAAACACGATCGAGCGACCGCGGAAGTGAACGTAAGCCTTAATTTTAGAACCCTCCTCCAAAAATCCACGCGCATGGCGAAGCTTGAAATCAAAGTCGTGATCATCGGTATTTGGCCCAAACCGAATCTCCTTAATAACCGTCTTGACCTGCTTGGCCTTCATCTCCTTCTCCTTCTTCTTCTGATCGTAGAGGAATTTGGAGTAATCCATGATGCGCACCACCGGAGGGGTAGCCTTGCCGCTAATCTCGACTAAATCCTGTTCGAGCTCGCGGGCCCAGCGCTTAACATCTCGCGTATCGTACACCGAGGATTCTATATCGCGCCCAGCGACTTCTGCTATTTCTTCAAGGTTGTCACCTACGAGCCGTACTTCGGGTACTCGGATGAAATCGTTTATACGGTGCTTAGGCTCTTCCCTGCGTGGGGTTGGCTTCCTGCGACGGCCACCTGATCTTCTTCTTGCCAAAGGCGTGTGGGGGTTTGGTTAACGCTGAACTAGACCTTCATGAGCGACTAGCCAGCGCGGTAAATGTAGTTGGTACTTATAGAAAGACGCGCATCCGAACGAATGTTCGAATGCGCGTGCACTGTTAGGATGCAGCTAACACACGTGTTCGCTGCCTTAGGACTTAGTCTCGACTGCTTCTACAGCACGAACTATTAGGCCGTCTTTTTCCTCATTCATCACTGCTTCAAAGACAGCTCCTTCGCCAGGATTGGTCTGGAGTATGTGTTCGGCAAGTGGATCCTCAATGTACTTCTGAATCGCGCGGTGTAAGGGTCGTGCACCGTACTGCGGATCGTAACCCTTGCCAGCAACGAAATCTTTCGCCTCCTCACTCAACTTCAGCACGTAGCCCATACCCTCCAGACGCTTGTACAGGTCTTTGAGCGTAATGTCGATGATCTTGAAAATTTCCTCCTTCGACAGCGAGTTGAAAATGACGACATCGTCAATCCTATTGAGGAACTCTGGAGAGAAGGTGCGCTTCAAGGCGGCAGAAATGACCGAGCGACTGTTGTCATTCGCACTGTCCACCCGCGCTTTGGTTGCAAAGCCAACTCCCTGACCGAAATCCTTGAGTTGACGCACCCCAATGTTGGAGGTCATGATGATGAGCGTGTTCTTGAAGTCGACTTTGCGACCAAGACCATCTGTGAGCTGACCATCATCGAGCACCTGCAGCAAGATGTTGAACACATCCGGGTGTGCCTTCTCAATCTCATCGAGAAGTACCACGCTGTAAGGCTTTCTACGGACCTTCTCCGTCAGCTGTCCACCCTCCTCGTAGCCTACATAGCCAGGAGGCGCACCAATCAAGCGACTGACGGTGAATTTCTCCATGTACTCCGACATATCGATACGAATGAGTGCATCATCCGAATCAAAAATGTAGCGAGCGAGGCTCTTGGCAAGCTCCGTTTTACCAACTCCTGTAGGTCCCAAGAAAATGAAGGAGCCAATCGGTTTGGTAGGATCTTTTAATCCGACCCGGTTGCGCTGTATCGCCTTGGTAATCTTGCCAATAGCCTCATCCTGGCCAATGACAGCACCTTTGAGATCTTCGCCCATGCCCACGAGCTTGTTCGATTCACTCTGGGCCACGCGCTGCACAGGGATGCCAGTCATCATAGCTACCACCTCGGCGATATCGTCTTCAGTGACGGGATAGCGCTTGGTCTTTACCTCCTCTTCCCACTCCACCTTAGCAAATTCGAGTTGGCGTGAAAGCTTGGACTCATCATCACGCAGGTCGGCAGCTTGCTCGTACTGTTGCTCCTTGACGGCAGTGTTCTTGCGATCTTTAACATCCTCGATTTTCTGCTCGAGCTCCTCGATGTGCTTGGGCACATGGATGTTCTTCAAGTGCACGCGCGCACCCACTTCATCGAGCACATCAATGGCCTTATCAGGCAAAAAGCGGTCGGAGATGTAGCGATCAGAAAGTTTGACACAAGCCTTTACCGAAGCATCATCGTACTCCACGTTGTGGAATTCTTCGTACTTCGGACGGATGTTATTGAGGATATGCACCGCCTCATCAGGGCTCGGTGGCTCCACGATTACTTTTTGGAAGCGACGATCGAGAGCGCCATCTTTCTCTATGTGCTGGCGGTACTCATCGAGTGTCGACGCACCGATGCACTGCAGCTCGCCCCGAGCAAGGGCAGGTTTAAAGATGTTCGAAGCATCGAGCGAGCCTGTGGCGCCACCGGCACCAACAATGGTGTGAATCTCATCTATAAACAAGATCACATCGCGCGTTTTCTCGAGCTCGTTCATGATGGCCTTCATGCGCTCCTCAAACTGGCCTCTGTACTTAGTACCAGCCACGAGTGCAGCCAAATCAAGCATTACGACGCGCTTGTTGAACAGCGTGCGCGAGACTTTCTTCTGAATGATGCGCAGGCTCAAACCCTCCACGATGGCAGTCTTACCGACACCGGGCTCTCCAATGAGAATGGGGTTGTTCTTCTTGCGCCGCGATAGGATTTGCGACACGCGCTCGATTTCGCGCTCACGTCCGATGATCGGATCGAGCTTACCATCTTCGGCGAGCTTAGTTACATCGCGCCCGAAGTTATCGAGCACAGGTGTTTTGCTCTTGGTGGTGCCTTTGCCGCGCTGGTAGCCTCGACTTCCGCCTCCGCCACCTTCATCTTCTTCGTACTCTTCACTCTCACCACTCGCTTGGGCAAAAGGCTCTGAATACCCTTCTGCTTCCATGCCGGCGTACTCCACCTCCTTGCGGTAGGAATCGTAGTCGATATCGTAGCGGTGCAGGATTCGGCGCGCTGGATTGTCTTCCAACTTGAGCAGGCTCAAAAGCAAGTGCTCGAGGTTGATTTCATCCGAGCCGGAGCTCTGAGCCTCGAGAAAAGTGAGTTTCAACACGCGCTCGGCGAGTCGATTGAGGGGCAATTCGCCCATTTTTAGTGCTTCACCCGAGCTCGGCGAGCGGGAGATGCTGTTTTCGACGGACTTGCGTAGTTCGCCAAGGTCGGGCACCATACTCGTCAAAACCTTCACAGCTAAGCTGTTGCGCTCCTGAACGAGACCGAGCAAGAGGTGTTCTGTTCCGATGTAGTCGTGGCCGAGTCGTATTGCTTCGTTACGAGATCGTGCGATCGACTTTTTGACTTCGGAGGAAAACCGTCTGCTGTTCATATGCGTGATTGCTACCGACTAAGCTACCCTCTACAGAAAAGCTCAGCCGTGGGATTAGAGTACCGTTTGGCCGGCACGGACCAAACTATGGGGAAAAAGTGTGCCACTCCGGTGAGTAGGCAAATATTTGTTCGGTTTGTCAACTTCTGGCAGTGATTCCAGATTCGTGCCTGACACATCAACAAAGCTTCTTCGCCATTCGGCCAATTAGTCACTTACCTGCGTAAATGCTAACTGAGCAGCGCCGCAACTTAACCACGCGCTACTTTTCTACCAACGTTGATGCGAAGCTCAGGTTGCCATGCCAACTGTTAGACTTTCTTTAATGGCAGCACCAAGTCTACAACTAACTTGGCGGCCCCAACCTTTAACCTGGCATGAAATACTCCGTCGACAAGCAGGAGCGCTACTGCGTAATGACCATTCAAGAAAAGAATGTCAACTCGGTCATCGCTCCTGAACTCAAGAGCGAGTTCGTCGTACTGTCTAATGAAGGCGTCCAAAGCCTCATTCTCGACCTCTCTGAAGTCGAGTACATCGACTCCTCAGGCCTTAGCGCCATTCTTACCGCCAACCGTCTCTGGAAGTCGAGCGATGGCAGCTTCGTGCTCACTGGCTACCACCATGCCAACGTGAAGAAGCTCATCGAAATCAGCCGCCTCGATACCATCCTCAGCCTCGTCCCCTCAGTGGCCGAAAGTGTGGATTACGTGTACATGGAGGATGTCGAGCGCCAACTCAGCGAGGAGGACAACGAGGAGTAGGCTCCCCCTGTGATTGCCCTCGAGCTAACCGTCCTCGGCACCAGCGCCGCCAGGCCGTATTCAGGTCGTTATACCTCCGCCGCCTACATCCAGTGCGGTGGCTCGCGTGTGCTGCTCGACTGCGGTGAGGGGATGCAAGTGCAGCTCGATCAGCTCGGACTGTCTAGTATGAAACTCGATGCAGTCTGCATCACTCACCTGCATGGCGACCATGTGTTTGGCCTCCCCGGTCTGCTTACCTCACTTGCCCTCAGCGGTCGCACAAGAGCGCTACACCTGCTAGGCCCTCCCATGCTGGAGGCCTATGTGGAGGCCAACTTGCACATCGCAGAAGCCACCCTCACATACCCCCTCAGCTATCATCTTCCCCCCGCCGGCGCAGCGACTCCTCAGTTCCTCCAGCTGCGCGACCTCAGTATTGACGTCCTGCCGCTGCGGCACCGTATCGCTGCCTGGGGTTTTGGCGTAAGCACTAAAGACAAAGGCCGCAAACTTCGCCCCGGCGTGGTGGAGCAGTACCAAATTCCGTATCAGAAAATTCCTGGCCTGAGAGAAGGCCGCGACTTTGTTGATGCGCAAGGCGTGACTCACCCCAATACTTTATTGACCCTAGAGCCGGATGCGCCGCGCACCGTTGCTTACCTCACCGATACCGCTCCGCTCAATGCGTATCCCGCCAATCTTGCGCCGCCTCATACCATAATTCACGACGCAACTTTTGGGCATGCAGATGCTCACCTTGCGGAGAAAACCGGCCATTCTACTGTGGTGCAGGCTACAGCTTTCGCCAAAACAACAGGCGCCAAACGTCTGCTGCTTACCCACCTTTCGCCGCGCTACGCTGATCCGGAGATTTTGCTCGAGGAAGTGAGACAACTCGAACTCGACTCCCCCACAAGCCCAGCTTTGACAGTAGAGTGGGCCCGGCAAGGAATGCGTTATACCGTCTAGCATCCAGTGCATTAGCAGAAACATATATGTGTAAGGTCTGCTGCATGAACGTGTAGAGCGCGATACACATGGATGCCGTCGGCTCAGCAGCGGCTTTTCAGGTACAGAATTTGCCACTAGACCAGCGGGAAGACATTAGCCTGGGGACTAACATGTCCGTGCCTGTCGCTTAACCAACTAAGCATCAGCACTATATGCCATACCAGGCTAAGGCTTCCTACAAATCGCCTTAGCGCATGACTGCTGGTTTACTCCCTACTCAACCGTGCTCCCTCACTGGTTTGACTACCCGTTGGTGGCTTTTCGCTGCTATTTTTTGCTTTGCCTACCTAGGTGCTGCATCCGCAAACACCGCCGCAGCAGATGTCCCTG
The DNA here is from genome assembly GCA_965213735.1 of Saprospiraceae bacterium. Classification (GTDB taxonomy): domain Bacteria; phylum Bacteroidota; class Bacteroidia; order Chitinophagales; family Saprospiraceae; genus CALDTK01. Next base: position 201,759 of record CBDCAB010000006.1, on the reverse strand, counting down.
CTGGCGAGCGCTTCAGCTCTTTCGTCCAGCCTCCTGAGTATATGCTAAATCCAGGTTCGGGCAAACGCGTAGAATTCATCTATCGCGGCCTGCGCAACGTGCTGCCTGCACGGGTAAATATCCCCAACTCTAGCAATGTCGAGAAGGTCTACATCGAAGTGGTGTACAAAGGCAAATTGCCAGCTACTTCCCTCCACAGTGCCGTCGAGGCCACATTGCAAGATGGCAGCAACGTCAAGCTTACGCCAAAACTGATCAAAGGTCAGTGGGGCCAAAACAGTGGCGTCGGAGTGTTTTTCGCGGAGGTAGGGAAGACCGACCGCGTTTCGCTCAATTTTGAAGTCGAAGAAGCCTCCGCACAAAGTGTGCTGCTCTATGTGCTGCGCAACGATGCACTGCCGGGCGTGTACCAAGCCGGTACTTACGCCAGCTTTTACGGCTACAACACCACCGTCGACTTTAGCATCCCGCTGCCCCCCGACACACGCAACCGCGACATTACGGTCACCATACCCGTCACTGAAATTACTACAGACAATCGGGTGCTCGATTTTGAAATTAGTGCCGGAGGTGTATCCAAGCAGTTCCGTCGTGCTTGGCCCTCAGGCTTCAGTTTTGATAATGAGTGCTGTATCGACTCTGTGCAGACAGTCCTGCATGGGGTCACAGGCAGTGCTGCAGAGGTGCTCGTTAAAATCATTAGCCCGCCTTCCGTGGGCCAGAGCTTTGTCGTCTCAGGTCTAGTCCAGGCTGAGGTACGCCCCACCTGTGCACCTCTCACGATTACACTCCCGCAGGAAGTCTGTACCGACAATACCGTCGTTATCGAATCAGCAAGGCCAGGCAGCGGCTACACCGCCACTTGGGACTTCGGACCTGGCGCTATGCCACGTACTCACCAGGGTTTCGGCAAAGTCTATGTCATGTTCAGCACAGCTGGCCGACAAGATATTTCTGTCGAGGTGACTGGCCCTGACTGCACCTCTTCAGAAACACATTTTGTCGATGTCGAGACTTGCAACACCTCTACCTGTGCCCTCGAAGCAGCCAATGTCATTCAGCATCCTGCCCACGGCAACGACGATGGCGTCATCGAGCTCGACATGTGCGTGAGCTGTGGCTCTACCCCACCCTACCGCGTGTTTTATACCTATCAAGGGCAAGTAGTAGAGCGAGGCCCTTTCGATGCTGTCAAGCCAAAACTCACCGGTCTTACCGCAGGCACCTACTCCATGATGTATGTCATCGATGCACGGGGCTGCCGCACTAACGTGACTGGTCCGGTAACGCTTTGCAAAGGAGGTTGCGGGCAGGTTCCAACCTGTCCAGATGCGACCTGTACCCTCACTGGTTTTGTCGACAGAGGAATTAAGCGAACGCTTTGGTTGCCAAGTCTGGGATTTGACAACCCACGCTTTCGCTGGCAAGATGGCGCTGGCACCTTTACCGTCACAGACGCGAGCAGTGCCCTCATCACCGGCAAAGTGGTCAGCATAGAAGATCCGAGCTGCGGATTTGACGTCACGCTCGTCTTGCGCAACCGCAAGAACTGGAACGACTGGTCGGCTCTGGGCCGCGACTGGAAGGGCAATCGCAGCAACATCAACAACAATCAGCATACGACTTGGGACTACTACGAATTGGTAGCCAATCAAAGTCAACTGCAAGGCTTCGGGTGCTGGACAGGAACTCTTGCGCTCACGCCGCGCCCAGCAGACTATCGGTATGGTGTGCAGGTGGGCGAAGGAGCCAATGACCAAAACCTCAGCCCAGGGCTTAGTGCGTGGTTTGGCTACGCCGGCAAACTCAACGGCACATCCTATGCAGGCGAAGGGGACATTAATGACGAGGGTACCTGTCGACTCACTGATCTGCGACGCAACGCCACTCCCATTTTATCCTGTGGAGCAGACTTTGCCGTAGCCTGTGGCGGTTCCCCAGATGATGCGCCGCCACCTACCATCAACTGTGGCGACCCAGATGACTACACCCTCACGTACGAGGATCGTGAAATCAGCACCAACCCACGCAAGATCGAGCGGACATGGACAGCAACTGGCCCTGGAGGTCCGGCTACTTGCCGCCAACTCATCACGTTCGGCGATAACACACCGCCAGTTTTCACGAAAGTGCCTACAGAAGACCGCATGCTGTGCGGCGACATACGTACCCAAACAGCAGAAGCAACAGACGACTGTGGTACTGCGACGGTGACATTTCGGGAGACCAAGTTTAACGAGAGCTGCCCAGGTACCTATGATTTGCGGCGCGTGTGGACAGCCACCGACGAGAGTGGCAACGCTTCTACTGCTGAACTCATCGTGCACATCGTCGACGAGCAGGGCCCAGACTTTATGGCAGCGCCGCAAGATGTCATTATTGAATGCAAAGCTGATTTGCCTACCGATAGGCCGAATGCGCTCGATGCGTGTAGCGAACCTGTCACCATCGATTATGCAATTACCAGTTGCGAAGCTGCCACGCCTATCTATACCTGGCGCAATGGTGAGCTCGAATACCTCACCGAATCTGCACAGCCCACAGCAACTTATCCGGCTGGCATGCAGGCGCTCGTCCTTAGTGCAACTTGCTCTGATGCTCCGTCCCAGCGTCGGCGCTACCAGATCAGCAATCCGAACAACTTTGATGTGTATGTCACTCGGATTGTAGCGGGAGCGACGTCTGTCTACGAAGGCCTTCTCATTCCTGCCGATGCGCAGGTCATGTTTTTCGTCGCTGCGCAAGCGGGCCAAGCTGCAAGTATTAGCTGGACAGATGCTGCTGGTATTGAGCAGCAGGCATCGCAGCAGGCTAGTTCAGCACAATGCGACCTAAGTGCTGCCGAGACGTGCACATGCGTGTATACCCGTACGTGGACGGCAGAAGATGCTTGTGGCAATACTTCTGTGTACCAACAAAAGGTATGGCAGCGCGATACGAAGGCGCCGACGCTGCGCAACATCCCAGCTGACCGCACCTATGCGGCCGGTACTGCTATTCCTGCAGCTGGCAATGTCACAGCGACGGATGAATGCACCGCGGCGAGTGTGCAGATGACGGAAGTTAGCATTCCGAGTGCTGCCTATGGCTGCGATGAAGCGGCTGTACACTACCTCTACGGCTGGCGCAGCGTCAACTTACCAGTGCTCACCATCAACGGTCGCAACTTTCGCATCGGGCAAACACCCCTTGCCGTACAGGAGAGCTGTGGTGGCTTTGCAACGATTTCAGGTACTGTTGTAGATGCCAATGATCCCCGAGCGAGTTTTGAAGTGCGCATTAGCCTCAAAGATCGGCGCACTTTTTCAGCGCACACTGCGGCTGGAGGTGATGCACCCACATCCTGTAGCCAGGCTGATAAAAACACCTGGCGCTTTTACAAAATAGACCCTGCCGGAAGTCAGCTCATCGGTCGTGGCAGCAACAGCGGCATCACGCTGGCTATATCTCCCCTTCAAGGCGAGGAGTGGCTGCAACTAGGTGCAGGAGCCAATAGCAACAACTGTAAGGTTGGCCTTTTGAGTGGGTTTAGCTACCGCGCAACTGCGGGCAGCTTCCCCGGTTCGACAGGTACTTGGCGTGGTGCAGTCAGCTCAGTGCACTTCACCGAGACTGAAGCCTGCGAGGCATCCTATACCCTGATTAGAATTTGGACAGCAACTGATGATTGTGGCAACAGCGCCATTGAGCGACAAGTGATTCGCATCACAGACACTGAGGAGCCAACTTTCGACAACGTTCCGAGCAATACGAGTATCAACTGCAGCGAGCCGCTGCCTACTGCTACCGTGACTGCCAGCGATGAGGGCGATGATGATGTAGAGGTTACCCTTACTGAGCAAGAGGCAGGTGATGCTTGCGCCAAAACACTCACGCGCACTTGGACCGCCACCGATGACTGTGGCAACTCAAAAACTGCGCGGCAAGTCATCACGATTCGCGATCAAACCGGACCGGAGATTACATTTTCTAATCCGACGATCAATGACTTGAATTCGGGCGATCTGCTCGTGGTGAGCTGTAGTGATATTCCCACTATTGATGAATCCATCGCGCGCCTCACAGATGACTGTGATCCAGCACCTACAGTCAAGTTTACCGATGAACCGCTTGGTGTAGGAGATTGCCGCAGCGACGGCTTCCGCGAGCGCTACCGTTGCACCTGGACAGCAACTGATCGGTGTGGCAACCAGACGGTGTTTTTTCTCATCGTCGAATTGCACGATGATCAGCCTCCTGTCTTTACACAAGTGCCCGAAGCGTTTAGCCAAAGCTGCGGTACGAGTCTTCCTACTACTCAACCTCGGGTTACAGACAATTGCTCCAGTAACCCGCAGCTAGAAGAGACTACCCGGACCGTCACGGGGTCGTGTACGGATGCATACGAAGTCGTTCGGCTTTGGACGGCAAGTGACGATTGCGGCAATACCGCCACTGCAAGTCAAGTAATAACGATAACTGATAACAGCCCACCTGTACTCGAAAATGTACCGGAAGCCATCACGCTCGCTTGCGACGAAAGTCTGCCTACAGAGCAACCGATCGCTAGCGATGGCTGCGACAATAACGTCCGCCTAGTCGAAAGCTCGACTACGCGTGCAGGAGCCTGCGCCTATAGCTACACACTGGTGCGCCTCTGGACAGCCACCGACAATTGCGGCAACGTTGCTACTGCAAGTCAGGTGGTGACTGTGGAGGACAAGTCTGCGCCCACTATCACCTTTAGCAACCAGTTGCTCACCGGCTTTACTGATGGACAGGAGCTAATCGTTGATTGTGATGATGTACCCACCTTCGGATTGGGTGATGTAGCAGTGAGCGATAATTGCGACACCGATGTCAGCATAGACTTTATCGATGATCTGGTGGCAGAAGGCGACTGCGAAAATGCAGGATTTGTGCGCCACTTCTACTGCACATGGACAGCTACCGACAACTGCGGCAACACAACTTCCATCAGCATCCATATGAAGGTGCGGGATGTGCAAGCGCCAACACTGACGAGTGTGCCCGGAGACATCTCCATTAGTTGCGACCAGGGTCTTCCAACTTCGCAGCCGACCATCAGCGATAATTGCACCGACGATAGTGCGCTGCTCGTAACTGAAACCTCCACCCGAGAAGATGGAGCTTGTGCTGACAGCTACCGCGTCATCAGGCTTTGGACTGCGACTGATCGTTGTGGCAACGCAGCTACAGCAAGCCAAGTAATCACGGTTGGTGATGCCATCAGACCAGTTTTAGCTCAAATACCTGAGAGCGTAACCATTTCCTGTGAGGAGGATTTGCCGAGCACGCTACCAACAGCTACAGACAATTGTGACGTCGACGTGCAGGTCACGGTTACAGATCAAAACAGTCCGAATGGCTGCCCCGGCAGTTTCAGTGTAATTCGCACGTTTACGGCTTCCGATAACTGTGGCAACACAGCCACGGCCTCACAGGTAGTGACGGTGCGTGACTTGACAGCACCTGTTTTGACGCAAGTGCCAACAGCAACTACAGTAGCCTGCGATGGCGATCTCCCAACTTCACAACCCATAGCCAGCGACAACTGCGACACCGATGTTGCTATAGTCGAAAGTTCTCAGCAGCGGCCAGGCAATTGCCCCGATAGCTATGAAGTCATCAGGCAATGGACGGCCACCGACAACTGCGGCAATAAGGCCACGGCTAGCCAGGTAGTGACGATTAGAGATGAGGTGGCGCCAGTGCTAAGTGCGCTTCCGCAAAACCTCACCATTCGCTGCGACCAGAGTTTGCCTACTAATCGTCCGAGTGCTACCGACAACTGCGATGCGGATGTGACGGTGGCCGAAACACAAGAAACTCGCGCAGGCGCCTGTGCAAACAGCTATGAAGTGGTGCGCTTGTTTACAGCTAGCGACAACTGTGGCAATACCGCTACAGGCTCGCAAGTGGTAACGGTGACTGATGATGTAGCGCCTTACTTTACCGGCGTACCGGCCAATGCCACCATTGCCTGTGATGGACAAGTGCCTGCTGATTTGCCGACCGCGGCTGACAACTGCGACGGGCAAGTTGCTGTCATCGAATCACAAGGTACTAGCCCCGGAAATTGCCCCGGCGCCTACGATCTCATTCGCACGTTTACGGCTACAGATAAGTGTGGCAACAGCGCCACAGCTAGTCAAGTCGTGACGGTGCAGGATTTGATTGAGCCAACGTTCAGCTACGTCCCCGCAAATTTTGCAAGCTCATGCGATGAGAGCATTCCTTCCGAGCAGCCGCAGGTAAGCGACAACTGCGATACCGACGTAAATGTGTCGGAGCGACAGGAAACTCGCCCAGGAACATGTGCAGGCACCTATGACATCGTGCGCATTTTTACTGCTACCGATGACTGTGGCAATGTGGCTACAGCGAGCCAAGTAATTTCTTTCTTTGATGACGAAAAGCCAAGCTTTGTAGGCGTGCCTGCGGCCATCACGCTAGCTTGCGATGATGCGCTACCCTCCGATACCCCTACGGCGCAAGACAACTGCGATACGGATGTAGATGTAGTGCTCGATGAGGAGCGGCTCGATGGACCTTGTGCCGATAGCTACAAGGTTATTCGCCGTTGGACAGCCACCGACCACTGTGGCAACAAAGCTACCACCAGCCAGGTGGTGAGCGTGCAAGATCTCACTACTCCGATATTCACCTCGGTACCGCCAGCGATGACGATTTCATGCAGCCAAAATTTGCCTACTGAGCAGGCTGTGGCAAGCGACAACTGCGATGCAGATGTGACGCTCACAGAACGCCAACGTACTGAGCCCGGTGCATGCGTCAACGGCTACCGCGTGATACGGGAGTGGTCGGCTACAGACAACTGCGGCAATGTGGCTACTGCCAGCCAGGTGGTTACTGTTGAGGATATGGGAGCCCCTGTCTTTGCTGACGTACCCAGCTCTATAACTATAGCTTGCGATGCGCCGCTGCCCAGTATCGGGCCAAATGTGAGCGACAACTGCGATGATGATGTCGCCATCAATGAGACACAAAGCACCCAGCCAGGAGCTTGCGCAGATAGCTATACAGTTGTCCGCACATGGACGGCCACAGACAATTGTGGCAACGTGGCCACTGCCAGTCAAGTAGTAAATGTAGAGGACAGCAACTCGCCCATCTTCAGCTTTGTACCAGCGACTGTCACCATCGATTGTGATGCCTCACTGCCAGCTGATCAACCAGAGGTAGAGGACAACTGCGATGCGAGTGTGACTGTGGCGGAGACTCAGCTAACGCAAGCAGGAAGCTGCGGCGGAGCCCATGCTGTCATTAGAACGTGGACAGCAACCGACAACTGCGGCAACACAGCAACAGCAAGCCAACTGGTGAATGTGCAGGATATATCTGCCCCTGTTTTCGCTAGCGTACCCGCAGCAACAGTAATCGAATGTGATGATGACGTCCCAGTATCACAACCTACAGTGAGTGATAACTGCGACGACAATGTCACCGTCTCAGAAACCCAGCGTACAGTCGCTGGATCATGTGCTGGAAACTATCAACTCATTCGCACCTGGACGGCCACAGATGGCTGCGGTAATGTCGCTACTGCTGAGCAAGTAGTCGATGTTCAAGACACGGAAGGTCCGGTTTTCACGCAAGTGCCAGAGGCCATCACCCTGAGCTGTGATGAAGCAATACCCACTACCGAGGCATCGGCAACAGACAATTGCGACTCTGATGTGCAACTCTCCACTACTGAGGTTCGAACCGACGGCAGCTGTGCCGGAAGCTTTGTGGTAGTACGTACATTTTTAGCAACCGATCACTGTGGCAACGCAGCTACTGCAAGCCAGGTAGTTACTTTTCAAGATAATGTGCCGCCAACGTTCGCTGCCGTACCAGGAGCAGTAACAATAGCTTGTAACGATGCTTTTCCCACAACGGCACCCACGGCGAGCGACAACTGCGACGCTGCTGTAGCGATCGAAGAAACTTCGGCCATAGTGCCCGGAGCATGTGCGGATGCGTACAGACTCATCAGAACTTGGACGGCTACCGACGCGTGTGGCAATGTAGCCACGGCTTCGCAAGTAGTACAAGTTGAGGATGTGCAGGCACCAAGCTTTGTGCAGGTACCTGCGACTGTCACCATTGAGTGTAGCGATGCCTTACCGACTGATCTAGCAAGCGCTACGGACAACTGCGATACTGATGTAGCAGTAGTTGTCAGCGAGCGTCGAGAAGCAGGAGGATGCACCGATAGCTATGTGGTAGTACGGGTATTCACGGCAACTGATAATTGTGGCAATACGAGTTCGGCTGAACAACGTGTAGAGGTAATCGACAGCACCGTCCCAGTATTCACAGATGTACCAACTGCTATCACGATTGGCTGCGATGAGTCACTGCCCACCGAGCTCGCTACGGCCACAGATAACTGCAATACGCAGGTCACAGTAACTGAAACGCAAGAACGTCGACCAGGAGCTTGCACCAATGCCTACACACTGATACGCACGTTTACTGCTACAGACAACTGTGGCAACAGTGCACGGGCGAGTCAAGAGGTGACAGTGCAAGACATTGATGCTCCGGAGTTGAGCGGCGTGCCGCGCGACCTGACCATTGCATGCGATGAGCCGCTGCCTACGAGTGCACCAGTAGCGACTGACGACTGTGACACACAAGTAACTGTTGTAGAAACTCAAACGAACGAGCCTGGTGACTGTGCTGACAGCTATGTAGTGCTGCGGACATGGGTGGCTACAGATGCTTGTGGCAACTCGGCTACAGCAGTTCAAAGGGTGACGCGTACTGATGACGTTGCTCCACAATTCGTGAGTGTACCTGTCGGCGTTGTCATTGCCTGCGATGCTGCGCTTCCAACTGATCTTCCCGTAGCACGGGATAACTGCGCTGATGATGTGACTATCACTGAGGTGCAGGCGACGCAGCCCGGTGCCTGTGCCAACGCGTATTCCATCGTACGCACATTTACTGCGACAGATGGATGTGGAAATACCGCAACGGCCAGTCAGGTGGTGGAGGTGCAAGACCTTACTCCACCAAGCTTTATAGCTGTGCCTGTTGCGACAACTGTAGCTTGCGATGCGAGCTTACCGACTGACGCGCCAGCAACGAGCGATAGCTGCGACGATGCTGTCGATGTCGTGGAGACCCAGGACTATTTAGCAGGTGCTTGCGCAGGCTCATATCGGGTGATCCGCATTTGGACAGCAACAGATGATTGTGGCAACACGGCCACAGCTACTCAACTCATCAATGTGGTCGATGATGTAGCACCTGTATTTGTGTCAGTGCCGGAAAATATCAGCCTCGGCTGCGATGAGGAATTGCCAAGCGACTTACCTGCGGCCACTGATGCTTGCGATGACGACGTACATATCGCCGAGACGCAGCAACGCCTGCCTGGTGGATGTGCCGACAGCTATACGCTCATTCGCACCTTCACTGCAACCGACCACTGCGGCAACACGGCGACTGCGACTCAAGCTGTAACCATAGAAGATGCAAGCATTCCAGCATTTGAAAATGTGCCGGAAGATTTGGAGCTGAGTTGTGATGAACAGCTACCTGACGATCAACCAAGTGCTACAGATGCCTGCGATGCGCAGGTGACTGTAAGCGAAGCTCGTGAAACAATAGCAGGACCCTGTGCTGGAGCGTATACCATCATTCGCACCTGGACGGCCACCGACAATTGTGGCAATACCGCGCAGGTGAGTCAGCAAATTCAGGTGGGCGATCGCTCAGAGCCAACCTTTACGAATGTTCCCGCTGAAGTTACGGTGAGCTGTGATGAAGACTTACCTACTGATCAACCTGTCGCAATTGACAACTGTGATAACAACATTGCGATTACGGAGACGAGTGAGCGCCTTACCGGTGCTTGCGCAGACAGCTATTCAATAATTCGCACTTGGACGGCTAGTGACGACTGCGGCAATGTGGCCACTGCAACTCAACGCGTGCGGGTAGAGGATAAGGTGGCTCCCACCTTTGTAAGTGTGCCTCCAGCTGTTACTATAAGCTGCGAGCAAGACTTACCCACCACTCAGCCTCGCGCAAATGACAACTGCGCTACGGATGTAACGCTGACAGAGCGAACTGATCGTGATCGAGGTGCTTGCCCCGACAGCTATAGCATTACGCGCATTTGGACAGCGACTGACAATTGCGGCAATAGCAGCACCGCCAGCCAAGTAGTCACCATACAAGACTCCACAGCTCCGGAATTTGCGAATGTGCCGCCGAGTGTCACGATAGACTGTGATGCAGCCACACCAGATGCCGAGCCTACTGCAAGTGACAATTGTGATGATCAGGTGCGCATACGCGCCGACGAGAGGCGCATTGACGGCGCTTGCAGCGATAGCTACCAGCTGCTACGAACTTGGACTGCGGAAGATGATTGCGGCAACACAGCTACAATCACCCAAGTCATTACGGTCATAGATCCTACCGCTCCAGTATTTGCGCAGGTGCCGCCTCCAGTTACGATCACCTGCGACCAAGCTATGCCCACCAGCCTGCCTGTCGCTAACGACAATTGCGACACCGATGTCAGCATCGCGGAGACGCAGGAGACGCTCCCTGGGCCCTGCCCAGACAGCTACGAAGTCATCAGAACTTGGACCATTAGCGATAACTGTGGCAACACAGCAAGAGCTACTCAGCTGGTGACCATCTTGGACAGCGGCAAGCCGATTTTCACGCGCGTACCTGCAAGCCGCACAGTAAGCTGCGACGAAGATCCAGGTGATGATGAGCCTGTTGCTAGCGACGACTGTGACACAGACGTAGCGATTACACTCACCGAAACGACGAGCGGCGATGATTGCTCGAGAGGCATTCAATTGGTGCGCATTTGGACGGCTACCGACAACTGCGGTAATACTGCCACAGCGAGCCAAACCATCACCTTTGAGGACAGAGAGCCCCCTGTATTCGGCCCACTCGACCGCACCCTAACCGTAGAGTGCGACCAGCCGGTGCCATTGATCATTCCTACCGCTACAGATCTATGTGATCGGGAGGTGGATGTGATGCACTTTGATAATCGCGAAGAGCTGCCTTGTGGAGCAACCATCACACGCACCTGGGTGGCTAGTGATGATTGCGGCAATACCACATCTGCCACTCAACTCGTGGTGATAAGGGATAGCCAACAACCGGTGCTTACCGGAATTCCAGCAAGTACGCAGCTCAGCTGTACCGATTTGGTACCCGCGGCCAATGTGACAGCCGCCGATAATTGTGCTACAAACCTTGTGGTAGAGCTCGAGGAATTCGAGGTGCCGGGTAGGTGCCCAGGCGAGCAGACGCTGACCCGCATCTGGACGGCGACTGATGATTGCGGCAATGCAGCTACCGGCAGTCAAGTCATAACCATCAGCGACGGAGGTCTACCTACGCTAGTCGATGTGCCTGCGCAGGTAACCATAGGCTGCCAGGATCCTCTCCCAACTGCCCTACCTACTGCTAGTGATGCGTGTAGTGGAACCAACAGCGTCACGCTCGAGGAAATCCAACGTACTGAGCCTGGCAATTGCCCCGACAGCTATCGGATAGTGCGTGTATTCACGGCTAGTGATGCATGTGGCAATACCTCTACTGCTAGTCAGGTGGTGAACGTGGTGGATAATTCTGCTCCGACCTTTACCAGTACCCCAGCCAGTGTAACTATTACCTGCGGGGAGCAGATCCCTGAAGCCGATGCACTCGCAAGCGATGATTGCGACCAGCAGGTGGATGTAAGTCTGCAGGAGCGCCGCATCGCGGGAAGCTGCGACGACGAGTACGACCTCCTCCGGCTCTGGACTGCCACGGACAACTGTGGCAACACCGCCACCGCGAGTCAAACTATTACTGTCGTGGATGAAGAACCTCCTTCCTTTACAACGGTGTCTCAAGATGTGACCCTGAGTTGCAATGAGCCTATACCAACAGGAGCGGCTGAAGCAAGCGATGGCTGCGATGATGATGTGACCATAAGCATGGTGGAGGAGCAAATCCCCGGTGCCTCAGCAAATGAATACACGCTGGTGCGCACCTGGACAGCTGTCGATAATTGCGGCAATACAGCCACTGCTAGCCAGACGATTGCAGTAGCCGCAGACGGCATCCCAAGCTTCACATTTGTTCCTGAAAATATTTCGCTTGGCTGCGGAGATGCATTACCTAATGCAGATGCTCGCGCAATCGATGATTGCGACGGAGACATAGCCGTTAGCCTTACGCAAACTCGCATCGACGGCAGTTGCGCTACCAATTACCAAATCGTACGCACCTGGACAGCAGAAGATGTCGACGGAAATGTGGTAAGTGCACAGCAAACGATCACCGTTGAAGATCGCGTAGCTCCAGCCTTTACGGAAGTCCCAGCTGATGTTACCCTTGCTTGTGGTGATGCTGCACCAACTAATATGGCTCTTGCCATTGATGCGTGTGATCCAAACGTAGTCGTCACTGTCGATGAAGCTCCTCGTTCGGGGGCCTGTGCAAGTGAATCGCAAATCGTGCGCACCTTCACGGCAAGAGATGCATGTGGCAACGCAGTAACTGCCGAGCAAGTCGTCACCTTTACCGATACGCAAGCTCCGGTGTTCAGCTTTGTGCCGAACTCAGAAGAGTACCAATGCAGTATCAGTCAACCCCGCGAACAGGCCAAGGCAACTGATAATTGCACCAGCAACGTCCGCATCACTTTCGTCGACGCAAGTGCAAGCGCAGATTGCTCGCAGCGCCTGCAGCGCATTTGGACAGCGACTGATGATTGCGGCAACACTGCTACGGCGGTGCAGCAAATACTGCTGGAGGATACTGAAAATCCTGAGCTGATCAACGTGCCGCAGAACACGACAATAGACCTGACAACAGGTGGAACTGTGCCTGCTCCAGCAAACGTCCGGGCAAATGACAACTGCGACATCAGTCCGAACGTGCAACTCGTCGAAGACAGTCAGCCAAGTTCTGGTTGTGGCTACACGTTAATTCGCACCTGGACGGCTACCGACCAGTGTGGGAATACCGCACGTGCTACACAAAGGATTAGCGTAATTGAAGACTTGGGTGTTGGCATCCGGGTTGATCCCGCAGCGGGTTGTGCTCCAAGCGGAATACAACTGCACGCTGTTCCTGCCAGTGCCGGTACCAGCTACAGTTGGACGGCTAGTGCTGGCTCGTTCGATAATCCGCAAGCCAAAGATCCCGTCTTTATACCTGCGGGAGCTGGCACCTATACCATCAACCTCACTGCGCAAGGCACCGGCTGTTCAGGTACGGCCTCCGAGGAAGTGACGGTAAATGGAACGACCCTTAGCGTTTCGAGTAATTCACCTCTGTGTACAGGAGAAACGATACAGCTAACCGCTTCGGCAGGTGCGCAACAGTACGCATGGAGTGGGCCCAATGGTTTTAGCTCGACTGCACAATCACCTACCATTGCCGATGCGGGTACGGCAGCCGCAGGTGTGTATACGCTGACAGCAGATTTCGGCGATTGTACCCAAGAGGCAAACGTGACGGTCGATGTTGGCAAGAACCTCAGTCTCCAGCTCGACATGCCTAGCCTTGTCTGCGCGAACAGCGAATTAAAGCTGTCAGCAGGTGGCGTGGCCAATGCAACTTGGACTTCGCCGAGTGGACTCACCCTTAGCGGAGCAACTGTAACTACCGCTCCTGTAAGTTTCGCCGCTCATAATGGGCAGTGGACAGTTACTGCCTCAAGTGCGAGCGGATGCACCGCCACCGAAACATTTTCTATCAAGGTGGTCCGGCAGCCGGTGGTGTCTGCGAGCTCCAATACACCTGTGTGTGCTGGAGGCGAGCTACAACTTCAAGCTACTGGGGGCACGGCCTACACCTGGAGCGGTCCTGCTGGATTTAGTTCCACGCAAGCCGCACCACGAATAAGTGACCTCAGCAACTACCCCACCGGCACCTACACCTTTACCGTCGTTGGCGATAACGTGGCAGGCTGCCTCGATACTGCCACAACTGAGGTAGTCGTGAGTGCTGGTGGCCAGCTCGTGCTGAACGCGCCAAGCACAGTATGCACCGGCGAGGCGATTCAATTCTCTGCCACCGGAGCAGATAGCTACGTCTGGAGTGGACCCGATAATTTCTCCAGCCTTGAGTCGACGCCTCAATTAGCCACGGCCACCGCGGCAGCAAGTGGCACCTATACGGTCGTTGCAGAATTTAACAACGGGTGCCAAGCACGTGAGTCATTCATACTTGATGTGGTCGAGGAATTGGTGACAGATGCCACGGTACGAAATACCACTTGCGATGCGAAAGGAGCCATTCTACTCAATCTACCTGGCTCAGCTTCAGACTATATCATCGACTGGAGCGATCTTCCAGCCTCATCTGATCCTGCCGACCGGCTCGAGCTGGTGGAGGGCAGCTATACAGTGTCAGTTACAGCATTTGGCTGCACGCGCCTCTATTCGTACACGGTAGCAAATGGTTGCAACCCTACTGCTTGCACATTCCTCGATCAGGATGAGGTGCTCGTGGAGAATCCGAGTTGTGGTGCGGCCGACGGAAGGATTGCATATCCCGCGGCAACTAGCGGCTACAGCTACACCTGGCAGCCTGCAGTAAGCACAGGCCCTGAAGCTACAGGACTTGCCGCAGGCTCCTACTCGCTCACGGTGAGTCAGCAAAACAGCCCTGCTTGCGACACCACCTACATCTTCACTCTAGAGAGCGCGCCTGGTTGTGCGTGCAGTGCGCTTAACTCAATTATTCGTGCTGCTGAACTCGACGTGTGCCTTGCGCAGGCTGGTGCTGAAATCGGTGTTGTCACCGTGACTGAACCTCGTGTGCCCGCTGATTTTAAGCTTGCTTACCTGTTGGTTGATGTAGCAGATGCCGCGGTGCTTCGTAGCAATAACAACGGCACCTTCACCGTCAGCGATGCCGGGACCTTCTCGATTCACCAGTTGATTTATGAGGAGCGTACGCTTTCGCAAAACTCGTTTGCGCCAGGCAAATCCATTCCTGCACTCGAACAACAGCTCGTGCAAGGCGGGGGCAACATCTGCG
Source organism: Saprospiraceae bacterium (assembly GCA_965213735.1). Classification (GTDB taxonomy): domain Bacteria; phylum Bacteroidota; class Bacteroidia; order Chitinophagales; family Saprospiraceae; genus CALDTK01. The sequence goes on along the minus strand of CBDCAB010000006.1, from coordinate 186,723 downwards.
GCGCCCTCACCACTTTCGGAGCCCGCATCAAAACCGACCAGTGCTGTGTAACGCCAGAAGTGGTCAGCGTTACTACTCAAGATGCAGGCTGTACAGCTCACAATGGAGTTGTTGACATTCAACTCGCTGGCAGTGCCGAAGATTACATCTACAGCTGGATGCCTGATGCAGGAGCTCAACTGGGACAATTCGATAATACCCGCGGCAGCCTAGCATCGGGCACGTATGATGTGACAATCACAAATCGTGTAGATGCTAGTTGCTCCGTCAGCGTCACCGCCTACGTTGGTGTTAATGAACTCGCCGCTGGCCTACCCTTAGTCAATGCCGCCACCTGCGGGGAGAGTGATGGAAGAGTAGTCTTCAACGGCGGCAGCCCGGCACTTACGTACTCGTGGAGCGATGGTGGATCAGGTCTGTTTAGAAACAACCTAGCGGCAGGCGATTACACAGTAGAAGTAACCGACGGCGATGCGGACTGTCGCGAAACATTCCAGTTCACCGTCGGGTCTGAAGCAGACTTAGGTCTCGCTGTCCAAGTCATTGCTAATCCCGACTGTGGGACTGCCAATGGTGCGGCTATGATTTTGACCGCTAATGGCTCGAGAACCTACAGCTACAGCTGGGCAGGTGATGCAACGCGCAATGACCTTGCCGGAGGCACTTACACCGTTGGCGTCACAGATGTAGCAAGCGGCTGCACCGACAGCATCACCTTTACGCTCAATGAGCAGGTGCAAGCAGGCGTAACTATAGACGTGACCGACGTGGAGTTGCTATGCAATGGCGCCGCCAACGGCACACCACAATTCGAGCTGGATTACGACGACGGCTTCAAATTTCCTCCGACAATGAGCTTTGTCGACAGTCGCGGTGAGCCCGCTACATTCGGCGAACTCGGACCTGGGGAGTACTGCCTCACTATTCGCGATGCAGAGGATTGTCTTGCAGGGTCAAACTGCTTCCAAGTAACAGAGCCTCGCGCCCTCAATGTGAACGTGACTGCTCTCCCGGCAGATTGCGAGGATACAGGATCAATTAGGCTTGCTATTCTGGGGGGCACACCACCCTATCGCTTTGATTGGGCAGACTTGCCCGCCGCTTCTGATCCACAAAATCGGACGGATTTGGCTCATGGACAGTACACCGTCTTTATCACCGATGCTAATGGCTGCGCTTCCGCCGTCAACAACATCAACATTGCGCGCAACTGTGGCTGCTCACCAACTTTGCCGGAGTTGGTGGAGGTAAACGAGCCTCGCTGCTTTGTGGCACCTAGCACGCTCATCGGCACACGGGTAGAGAGCACAACTAGCGATCCAGGCATGAGCTCGATCTATTTGCTCACCAACAGCAACGGCGTCATCGTACAGCTCGCCAGCCAGCCCGAATTCTTGATCAGTAGTCAAGGTAGCTATACTATTCACGGCATGGTTTACAACCCACAGGCGTACAGCACCAACACCATAACGCTTGGCCAAACAAGACTTGCCGACCTCAACGCGCAATTCGTGCAGGGCGGAGGCTTCATCTGCGCAGGTCTCGACTTAGTTGGTGTGCGCGTGGAAGTAGAAGCGTGTAGTGATTGTACAGCGAGTGTAGGAGCTCTTTCTATTGATGGTCCTACTATCTGGTGCACAGATAACGGCCTAGCAAGCGTACTCAATCTGCGCGTCGATAACAGTACTGGAGTGCTGGTCTATGTAGTCGTTGATGAGGCGGGGCAAGTGGTGAAAGTGTCAGCCAATCCTGCTGTAGATATTGCAGGCCTGAGTGGTGGCAGCTACAGCGTGTATGCTGTCGCCACAGCTAGTGCCGCTACTTCGCCCGTGCTCGGTCAAGACTTTTTGCCGCTTACAGGATGCGCAGACATTAGTCAGGCTATTGTGGTTACTGCACTAACGGGCAGCGACTGCAACAGTGCCTGCCAGGTCGCTGCTGGGACTGTTACAGATATAGCCCCACGTGTGGTTTGCGTTGATGTTCTGCCAACAACGCTCGCCGTGACGGCTAGTGGCATCACCGGCTCGGAGCAGCGCTACCTCATCACTTCCATGAGTGGCACTATCACCTCAATACAAGCGCTAGATGGTACGCTAGAGCTCAGCAGCAGCAGTACAGTGGGCACTTTTAGGGTTTATCTCTTAGCCTACGAGCAGCCCGTTCAAGGACTAAGGATCGGCGGCAGCCTGGGCAACCTCGACGGATGTTTTGCCTTGAGCACACCAACCACTATTACCATAGCCGGCGGATCAGCTTGCGGTCAGCAGCCGACATGGGACACCGTACGTTTTGGTGTACCCGTCTCACAAACTGAGCAGGCTTGTGCAATGCTGGATGCCGGTTTGGACTTGCAGTCAACCACCTTCACACTAGCAGGGGCTGGTGGTGCTACAGGTCAGAGTTCGTTTGGCAGTTGGGCAATAGATGCTAGCGGGTGCCTCGTCTACACGGCCTCGACCACTCCAGGCATTGATGTGGAAGTAATCACTGTTGTGGCTACTGATGGCGTGGTGGTTGATACGAATGTGTACATCGTTAGTGTGCTTTCGCAAAACCCGACACGCGAGCAGGTGGAGATACGAGTTCCTGTTTTTGAAACAGAAAATGCGTGTCCTGCGGCAATTCCTGCAGCATACAGCAATGTTTCGGCCGCCTTAATACTTGGAAACAGTAGTGGCGCCTCTCGTTTCGGCACGTACTCCTTAGCTACACAAAACGGCTGCCTCTCCTTCACCGCCTTAGGAACAAGTGGCTTAGGTGTCGATACCGTGGAGGTGCAAGTGTGTGACATAGATCTTCAAGCTTGCCACATTGTGAGCTACGTGATTAGTGTTTTGCCGAAAGGCGACAGCATCAGTCGCTCAGTACCACAAGGAGACACGCTCGTGCTTTGCGCTCCAGCATCACTTTTGTTCGGAGCGGCACAAATCCCCACCATCTGCGAGCAACCTACTGTAGGCACGCTGACCTACGAGGCCACTACCCAGTGCTTCGTCTACACAGCACCGACGAATTTTGTGGGAGCTGTGAGTGTATGCATCGAGGTATGTGACGACCAAGGCATTTGCGTGCAGCGCAATGTCAGCATTGATGTCTTACCACCCTGCGGCAATATCATCAGCGACAGCGCTGCGGGTGTAGTCGTGAGTGACTGCGATGATTTCGGCAGCTACTGCCTCCCACTCGCCAACGCGATAATTGGCAACTACGCCTTGAGTCTCGACGGACAGCCCTACCGAAGCACATCAACAGCATGCGCGGGAGGTGCGGGTACATCAATCTTAGCAGACACAGGTAGTCATCAGCTCATCATCGAGGAGCTGGCAACAAGCTGTTCCGACACTGTAGCGCTCGTAGTTGGCTGTGCCGACTGTGGCTTATCTGCAACACCTGCGACCCTGGAGGTGAATGAATGTGATCAGACAGCAGACCTTCTGCTCAATCTGCTGCAAGGCAACTGGAGCCGATATTCTTTCACGTTGAATGGAGATGATGCTGCCGACCTGCTCCGTAGTGCCGGCACACGCACGAGCATTGCCGTGGATACAGGGCGTCATACGCTCATCGTCCGCAGCTTGGACAACAGTTGCCTTGAGCTAATCGAGGTAAACGTAACGTGCAGCAGCACAGGAAGCGTTGCCGATCTTGAGCGTACCATACGCGTGAGCTTTAGCGACACGGTATGTGTAGCTGACTTTGGACTCAGCTCAAGTGATGCAGTAACGAGTGTTGCGGATGTCTGTCCGGGCACACTGGACGGTGGTGAGGCAGCCATCGAATTTGACCTTGCGACGCAATGCCTTACCTACACCGGCCTCTTGCCTGGGATCGACTCGCTATGCCTGCAGGTGTGTACAGCTACAGGATGCGACACAATCAGCTTTACAGTGACGGTGCTGCCAACCTCGGTGAGGGATCAGAACATTGTGATTCCCATAGGTACGACAGCAAGTATTTGCCTCGACACCACCGAACTCGCAGCTCCCATTACAGAGGTGTTCAACTTCTGTCCTGATGCAAGCGGAACAGCAGTAGGCTTTGATATTGATGAAGACACGTATTGCATCACCTACTCCGGTGCCACTGTTGGGACAGAGCAAGGCTGCTTCGTGATCTGCAATGCAATCGCCTGCGACACCACGTTTATCACTGTAACCGTGCAGCCGCTGGTAAGCAATGAGCCACCTGTTGCAGTAGACGATGCAGAGTCGACTACTAAGGGGATGCCAATTGATATCAATGTGCTGCGCAACGATACCCTCAATGGGGCACTCGAGCAGATCAGTCCGGTATCACTTCCGAACAATGGAAATCTCTTCATCGTGAGCGACAGCATCATCCGCTACACGCCCGATGCAGAATTCTGTGGAGGGGTGGATAGCTTTAGGTACATCATCAGCAACGGCCTGGCCTTTGATACTGCCTCGGTAAGGATTGAGGTAGCCTGTGATGAGCTGGTTGTTTTCTCGGGCTTATCGCCAAACGGCGACGGCATCAACGATCAGTTTCGCATTCTCGGCATTGAAGCATTTCCTGCCAATACCGTCATGATCTTCAACCGGTGGGGCAACGAAGTGTACAACCGCAGGGGCTACACCAACGACCCAGATATTGCCTTTGACGGGCGCTGGGAAGGCAAGACACTCACCAATGGCACCTACTTCTATGTCATAGACTTGGGGGGTGATGCAGGTTGCTTGAGTGGCTACGTACAAATTGCCCGCTGATGATTCACGCTGGCTTGGACCGCTTTTTGGATAGGTGCAGTCACAGATTATGAGAACCGCCACTTACCTGCTGCCCGCAGTTGCAATCCTGCTGTGCCTGCTAGCCACTCCACGAGCGGCCCAGGCGCAGCAAGATCCAATGTTTACGAAGTACATGTTTAACAGCATGGCTTTTAATCCAGCCTATGCAGGCTCCAAGGATTATTTGAGCGCTACTGCTATTGTGCGTGACCAATGGATTGCGTGGAACAAAGGCAACGATTCTTACGGGGGCGGGGCTCCTGTTACGTATGCTGCCAATGTGCACTCGCCCTTTCAACAGCGGGTAGGTTTGGGAGGCTACCTGAGTCAGGATCGCATCGGCTCGAGCGCTTTTACACAGCTGACCGCTGCTTATGCCTATAAGCTGCCACTAAATAGTGAGATGACCCTCTCGCTGGGTCTGCAGGGCGGCATCACCCACCACAGTTTCGACTTTTCAGGCTTGCGATTTCGGGATGATATCTCGGTCGATGATGCCTTTGTTGGTCAGGCGGGGCAATCATGGATGCCCAATGCTGGGGCGGGAGCTTATTTCTACACTGAAAAGTTTTATGCAGGTGCGAGCGTGCCTCGACTGTTCGAAACGCGGTTGCGCGAATACAACAGCAATGGATCAGTGCAGAATGTGGCGCGAAATTACCGTCACATGTACGTGATGACTGGCGCTGCCATACCTCTAGGCTCGAATGACTTAGTGTTTAAGCCAAGTCTGCTGGTGAAAGGTGTGGGCTGGCTGGGTGATTTTGCCACGAGCAGCCAATCGGTAAAGGTAGTTCGTACACCTACCGAATTTGATCTGGACCTGAGCGTGCTCATCCGACAGACTTTGTGGTTGGGTGGCAGCTTTCGCTCAACCTTTGACTATATCTTTCAAAAGGAAAGCTCCCACGACAGTGCCGATCTGTGGGCGGCATTTTATTTAGACAACGGCCTTCGGATTGGCCTTGCCTACGACTACAGTCTTACCGAGCTGCAAGGTTTTGGCAATGGCTCGGCGGAGCTCATGATTGGCTACGACTTGAACTTCAACGTCGATAGAATCGTGACGCCTCGTTACTTCTAGTGAGGAAGCTAGCGACTGGAATGAAAAAAGCCGCCACAACTCGTTAAAGTTGAGCGGCTTGGTGGAGGTGTGACCCGGGTGGGGCTCGAACCCACGACCCTCTGATTAAAAGTCAGATGCTCTAACCAGCTGAGCTACCAGGTCTTGCTTTTAAGCGGCGGCAAATATAGGAACATTCAGCGGTATCCAGCAGCCTGCAACTCGAATAGTTCGGCATACTTACCATTGGCTTCGAGCAGCTCTTCGTGCGTACCAAGCTCTAGTACTCGACCGCCTTGTAAGACGAGAATACGGTCGGCCATGCGCACCGTGCTGAAGCGGTGAGAGATGAGGACTGCACTTTTACCCTCGAGCAGTTTCGCGAAGCGCTCAAAGACTTCATGTTCGGCACGCGCATCGAGTGCACTGGTAGGCTCGTCGAGGATGAGAATTTCAGCCTCCTTCATGTAGGCACGCCCGAGAGCAATCTTTTGCCACTGGCCGCCGCTGAGGTCTACTCCTCCTTGGAACCGCTTTCCTAGCACCTGATTGTAGCCCCCCGGCAGCTGACTAATGACAGTATCGGCCAGCGATTTGGCAGCTGCATCCTCAATACGAGGTAAGGTGTACAGCTCGTCGACTTCTCCCACCCCAATATTGTCGCTAGCAGAAAATTGAAAGCGGATATAGTCTTGAAAGATTACGCCTATCGCGCGCCGGAGGTCGGCAAGATCATACTCACGCAGATCTTTGCCATCGAGTAAGATGCGGCCTTCGACGGGCTCGTACAGTCTAGCGAGTAATTTGACGAGGGTAGTCTTTCCCGCGCCGTTTTCCCCTACGAGGGCGAGCTTTTCACCGGGCTGCAGGTGAAAGCTTACGTGTCGGACAGCGAACTTCTCGCTTCCCGGATAGGCAAAGCCAACATCATCAAAAACGATTCCCTCAGTGATCGGCCTCGGCACTTTCAATCCCCCACTGTCTGACTTGATGGCCGGTTGCAGGTCGAAAAAGTCGAAGAGGTCTTGTAAGTACAAAGAACTCTCTGCAATTTTTGAGAGGCGATTGACGACTCCCTGCAGCAGCTCTTGCAAGCGACGGAAGCTACCTCCTAGAAAGGTGAGGGTACCGATGGTGATAAGGCCGATGGCAGTTTGCCAAAGGATATAGACGTAGGCGCCGTAGTAGGCTAAGGTGCCGACGAGACTCAACAAACCTCCCACTGTTGCCCGCTGCACGGCAAGCTTGCGATTGGCATTGTAGTAGTCGTCGCTTAGTTGCTTGAACCGGCCGGCAAGGAAGTCGGAGAGTCCGAATATTTTGACCTCTTTGGCTGTCTCATCACTTGCGCCGATGTAGCGCAGGTAATCTAGCTCCCGGCGTTGAGGCGTCCATGACTGGGTAAGGCTGTAGCTGTTTCTGTTGAAGTGGCTTTCACCCAAAAATGCAGGAATGACTGATACCGCTAAGATGGCAATTAACCAGGGGCTGAAGTAGATGATGCCAGCAGCTAAAAAGATGAGGGTTAGTAGGTCTTGCACTTGCGTCAAAACCTGCCCCATAAGCACTGAGCGCGAGGTGGTCTGGCGCCGCGCCCGTTCGAGTTTATCGTAAAACCCTGAGTCTTCAAACTGGTAGAGATCCAGCTCAGCAGCCTTGCGAATGAGGCGGACGGAGGTCTCGTTTGCGAACAGATCGCCGAGGAGGTTTTCTCCAAGGGTCATTGCACGATTAATGGCCTCGCTTAGCAATGCAAGCCCTGCTTCTATAGCGACGAAAATCCACAGCTGCGTGAAATCCCCGCCTCCAGTTTCTACGAGTCGCACCACCTCATCGATGATGAGCTTGCCGACGTAGAGCATGGCTAGCGGGATGCCCGCTTTGACGAGGCGCAGCAGGGCGTTAAGGATCGTCAGGCGCGGCGACACCTCGTATATCATCCTGAAGAAGGGGCCTAAATAGCGCAGCGCGCCAAACTGTTCGGCGAGGCTGAGGCTCTCGGGTTCACCCGGTTTTTTGCTCGGTACTGCCACAGGTTTAATAACCCACTGGAGCGTCGATGGGTCTTAAACAGAAAACGGCGCTCTCCCCTAGGAAAAGCGCCGTTTGATGTTTTGCCGAAAGGCGTATTAGCAGCTTAGTAGCTCCAAAGATCTTGCTCGAAGTTGAAAATCTCTTGCTTGATCTTTTGACCCTCCAACAGGCGATCTACACCTGAAAGATAATCCTGGAGCCGGCGATCATGCACGTTGCTCTGCTTCCAGATGTAGGAGCTGAAGTAGCGCATCTCCATGATGTCTTCCCAAGTGGTAGGACTAGCATCGTTGTTGATGTTGAAAACCCGCTCGCGAGCGAGAACTTCACGAGCCTCTGGATAGTACACCCAGAACATAGGGTCTTCGTACAGAAAGTCGCCGTTGTCATCGAGCACATCACGCAGTGGAGCAATACCGAGGATACGAACTTGCATGGTGGAAGTCTCCTCGTCGAAGAACCAAATTTCCTTCATGCGGTAGCGCTTGATGTCCTCTGGGTTGAGGTCGTTGCGCACTACTTCAATTTTCTCCTCGTAGGTGTCCGGGTCGTAGACGACTACCGTGTCGATGTTGCTGGTTTTAGCAGCTACTTCCTCAGCTGAAAGCGCGTAGGAAAACTTATCGTCTTCGGTGCTGTAGACGGTGATGTCACCATCCATAGCGGCATCGAGCAGAATGGTCGCAAAAGGACGCTCGGGGTACATGAACGGCTGGTTCATTTTCTCCCGCGTATCGATCACGCGCCAGATGCGCTTCTCCCAGAAAATGTCTGCCTCACGTACAGGATCGTAAGGAAGGACAGGCTTCTCGTCGGTGAGGGTCTTCTGCACGATATCATCGAGCGGACCGTCATTGCTGGGAGCACTGGATTCAGTGATCACCGTCTCAGGAATTTGTGCCTCAGCAACAACCGTGAGGCTGAAGAAGGCGGCGAGACCGAGACATATACGGAAGCTTTTCATGTAGAGGAGTTTGTGCTGTTAATAACGCAGCGAAGCGAACAAAATTGGCTTGTCTAGCGGATGGCGAAGACCAGCGAGTTGAGTTTACGACCAGCGTTGTCACCTGGGCAGCGGCCCTTGACGTCCTGGAAGTAGTAGGTATCGCCCGGAGTTGCGGCACGTACGATACGCTGCGACTCAGAGTTAAACGATCCACCTGGATTGACTACCGTAATTGGGTCTTGTCGCTTCGGTACACGTACCAGCTTGAAACCTTGGATGTCGCACTTGGCATCAAAGTCGAAGTTATCGAGCCAGGCGATCAGACCTTGCTGTGCTTTGAATTCACCATTACCCATTGAGCCGTCTTCTTTGTTGCCGAGACGAGCCACTGGATCAGGAATACGCTTGACACGGAAGTCGAAGGTGCCGAGTGGAGAGCCTTCTCCCGATACTGAAATCTTAGCGTCGCCAGGCGAGTTGGCCTTCACGATATAGTTAGGGTAGCTACCGCTAACTGAGATCGGGCCCGAGCCATTGACGCTCACTTTATTGGAGCTAACACCAGATGCAGATACGCTGATCGGATTGTTGACGCCCATGTAGAACACGTTCATCTTATCCGCAGAAACTGCTACAGAACGCGAACCAACTTCATAGGTAAATTTCGACTGGCCTGTAGCGACCTTGCCTGTAAGCGGGTTCTTGACGGATACAGAAAGAGGAATCGTTTTTTGTCCTGATCCGCTCGCAGGAATCACGAGGCTAGCCGTACCGTCGCTCTTGATCGGAAGTGAGCGACCATTGGCAGTGATCGAAACGTTGCTCGGATCGAGTGAGCTAGAGTATGTACCTACAGAGACTGTAGCATTAATGCTTTCACCGCCAATCACATAGCTGCGGTCGGCATTAACGACAGGGAAGAACTGGTCGAAAGTGATCGTCTTACCACCTGCGAGCTTTGCCATGTCGTTAACCATGTTGGCTTCGGAAGCTTTCAGGTCAGCTTGCATCTGCGAGAGCAATGGCAATACTGCTGCTACAGGCATTTGACGGAATTTAAATTCTTCCCAGCTTTTAGCTTCGCTCTCATTGTTTTCGACGGCCATTTTCCAAGTATCATCGTCGATATTAAACGGCATATCGTTGGCGACACTGGCAATCTGCTCTTGAACTTGTTGCTCGTTAAGACCGAACACTTCAGCATTTTCGGTTACGAGCTGGGTGTAGGTGTCGATGAGTTGCTGACGCACTTTGAGCACTTCTTCGCGGATACCAGGTCCGAGAGGCTCCTCGCCATCATAGCCTTCGACGAGGAGGCGAGTAGTGACGTCTTTATTCTTTTTGCCGATAATGTACTTCAACTCGCCGTTGTGGCCTTCTTTGAAGTCTTCCTCATTGACGATACCATCAATAGTTGAGTTGGACTCATCGATGAGGCGGTCGCGGATGGAGTTGATGTAGGTATTAAAATCAGCGGCTGTCGCGCGGACCTCTTTAATGGCTGGCTCGATGGGACGGAAATCGGCCTTGGAGTCATCGGCGAGCAGTTTAGAAAGGCTGGATTGGGTAGCATCGAGCTGTCCGTTCACAACTTTCATAGTTTCGGTATTACCCTGGTCGAGGGTAAAGAAGGCGTTCATGACCTCGGCTGAAACATTGAGCGCGAGCATGGCCGTGAGCACCAAGTACATGAGGTTGATCATGAGTTGGCGTGGCTCCTTCGGAATTGACATACGGGTGAAGTATTGCGGAGGTGGGGAAATAGAGAGCCCGCAGCTTGGATGCACGGAGGCCACACAAGTAGCGGGCTCTCAAAGGAGGTATGCCAACGGTAAAGTTGGCGGAAAGGGGGTGCTTACTTAACTGTTGTACCGGTTGGGGCAGTGCCCATAGCGGTCAACATGTTACCGTAGACACGGTTGAGCGAGCCAAGGTTGGTGTTGAGTGCCACCATTTGGTCCTTGTAACGCTTGGTATCTTCAAGTGAGTCGCCGAGGTTGGCTACGGCTTCATTGAGCTTGCCGTAGAAATTATTCATCGAGGCGATCTGATCTTTGGTGCTGCTAAAGTCAACCTCTTGCAGTGCTTTGAGGCTCGACAAGCTCTTGGACATGACGCGCAATTCCCCGAGCATACCGCCGAGTTGTTGCTCGACTACCTGGCCGTCGAGGGCTTGGACTTCAGCGCCTGCTCCACTAGACGCAGCGAGTGGGGCGATGTTGCTACTGTAATTGTCGAGGCCTGGATAGAGCTTCTCCCAGTAGTAGTCCTTTTCTGGACCGAGGAGACCAAGCATGAGAAAGAGAAAGGCTTCGGTAAGCAGGCCGATAGTGAGCATCTCACTCGCATAGGGCCATGATTGGATTTTGAAGAGGGCACCTACGAGTACGATCGAGGCACCAACGCCGATGATGAGGTTCTTGAAGTACTTAAAACCTTTCGACTTGACAAAGCTCATATTGCAGTGTGTTTTCGGTAAGACAGGTGAATGTTGAACTGACAAGCATTAGCTCACCAGCCCAGTGCGTGCGATGAACACGCGGAGGTTAGGGTTTACTTGTAAGGCTAGTGAGATCGCAGGGCGATTAAAAGTCGTTAATCGACCGTCCGAGGAAGGAGAGTGCGCAGCGGAAGCCAACGTAACTCTTCGTGGTATCTTGATACTCCCAGTTGCGTGTACCAGTCTGTAGGAAGAAGCTGATATCCTTCCAGCTACCTCCACGAATTACTTTACGCTTGTAGCTCTCTGGATCATCATCGTCGGCATCGTAGTAGACGTCCGGGTTGAGGTCGTGCAAGAAGCTATACGCGTTCTCGTAGAATGCAGTGCTAGTCCACTCGGCGACATTGCCGGCCATATTGTACAGGCCGTAGTCGTTGGGATAATAGGCGTCGGCCTTCACAGTATAAAGTCCGCCATCTTCAGGATAATTTCCACGTCCAGGCTTGAAGTTAGCGAGGAGGCAGCCTTTGCCGTTGCGGACATAGTAGCCACCCCATGGATAGGGAGCGAGATCTTTACCGCCGCGTGCAGCGTATTCCCATTCGTGCTCGTATGGCAGACGGAAGTCCTCTGTGTTGACACCATTCTCATCTTGGTAGGTGTTCCAGAGGTTGGTACGCCAGTAGCAGAAAGCTTTAGCTCCGTGCCAGTTGACGCCGACAGTAGGATAGTCGTCGAAAGCGGGGTGCCAGAAGTAGTTGCGCGTCATTGGCTCGTTGTAGGAGTAGGCGAAGTCGCGAATCCAGACGAGGGTATCGGGGTAGACGTTGACGGTTTTACGCTCGATGAAGCTATTGCGTGGGGCACCTGATTTGTCGTGGGCGGCGCGCTTCCAATCATACCATTCGTAGGTGTACTGGAGCTTGCGGGTATCGAATTCACGGCGGCCTGCAAAGCGATCGTCGCCTTGGTAGTAGAGGTCCTCGAGCGTCTCATCGCTCCAGTCGATCTCGTACTCCCAATCGATATACTGCTCGCCAGTTACCTCATCCTCATAAAAGTGGTCGAGGTAGGTGTGCGCGATGGAGTCTTTGACCCAATTGACGAACTGGCGGTACTCATTGTTAGTAATCTCGGTATCATCCATGTAGAAACCGGAGATAGAGATAGATTTTGGCGCATTAAGGAAGGTTCCACTAATGTCCTGATCGCTTGCTCCGATGTGGAGGGTACCAGATGGGATGTACACCATACCGTAAGGGTTGATGCCTTTCCACGTGGGTCGATCTGTTACGCCAGTCAATTGACCATTCTGGCCGCCACCGCAAGCGGATAGCAGGATAATGGCCGCCAGCGCGGTTATTTCAGTTATTCTTTGCTTCATCGTCAAGCCCGAATTTTCGCTTTTGTCTTAGCAAGCGGCAGTGGAAAGCTCTTCCACACCCGCAAAACTAACAATAACTACCAACCAAAAGGCCTACACCCTAATTGGTAGCTACCACATTTATCCACGACAAGAAACGTACCCAAGCTAGGGCATCATTGTCGAGGGTTAAAAATTATCGGAGGGAGTTGCCCCTTACCGATAGGTGAACTCATAACATAGCGGAAAATCACCTCGTGCGATCCATCGTGGGCTCGCTGTAAGTCTGAAAGTCCGTAGTCGTAACTGTATGCAAGTGTCACAGTAGGATTTGGACGCCACCCTATTAAGAGGGAGACTGCATCGAGTGAAGAGGCGTCGAAACCTCTAAACGCTGCACCTGCACCAATATTGCCGCTGTACCATGCGGTAACCGCGGCTTGGGTTTGTGTCACAGCCAAATCTGTCTGAGCAATTACACTAGCTTCAAGATCTATGTACTCGGCCACCGGTAGTAAGGACGCCATCTGCACGAGTATTGTTCGATGCCACACACGATTGACCTGATTTAATTCGCTTGTCGGCTCGTTGACATCGAGCACGCTCAGCCCTACGCGCGTTTCACCAAATGTTGCTTCTAATCCTACATCAAAGCCCATGCTAGATCCTGACTGTGTGGTGGCAGGAAGTAGGTCATCCAGGTGAGCTTCGAAGCCAGCGCCGTAGCTCCCAGTTTGCGTGCGCAAGGCGCGACCGTCGAGTTGGGTGCTGCGATAGCTGCCTGCAGCTCCTACTGCGAGCGAGAAGTTGTCTCGCTCGATGAGCTGTTGGGAAAGCTGGAGGCGAAACAGGGAGATGGAATGCACTCCGACTTCGTCGCGCTCAAAGCCGAAGCCGATGCCGCTATTGGTGAAGTATACCGGTGCACCAATCGCGGCCTGTGTGGTGGTGGGAGCCCCCTCCAAACCTGTCCATTGTCGACGGTAGGTGGCACTCATGTCTAGCGAGTACAAATTGGCCGCACTTGCCGGGTTTAGCCGCAGCGGAGATTGGTTCCAGTACGTGTGCTGAGGCCAGCTTTGGGCCATTACAGCTTTCGCCAAAACAACACACAGCACCAGCGCAGCAACCCTAAGCAGAGGAAGCATGCGATGAGTTTGATGTATCTGCCAACAGATGTCCCGCCTGCGGGCGGGTATGGCTAGAAGTTTCAGCAACGGAAGTGTCTTGTTTTGCGGAAGCGCGACTAATAATGTAGTACGCAGCTGTGCTCACAAAATTGCGGAAGAATGGAATCTGTGCAAACAGTTTGTTCTGCTCTCGCGCTCTAATCCCGAATTTTAACGCATATATGGGATTTGTCAGCCACAGCTTGCGCTCGCTGATCTTCAAACAATGCTCGGCGACAATACGCTCAAAGCGCTCAATGGTGATGCGGGTGGAGCGAATATCAGCTAGCTCGTCTTGTATACGCGCACGCTCGCCCGCCAGCTGAACATAGCTTTGATAGAGCCGCCGCGGCAGCAAGTGAATCCACGGCACCTTACTCACAAGGGCTGATCGACCTATCTGCTGATGCCCACCAAATGGCATCATCCACGGAGGAAACCCGAAAAAGATTTTTCCACCAGGCGCCAAAAACTCCGCGAGTCGAGGAATCATCCGCTCCTGTGCCGGAATGTGCTCGATGACATCCTTGAGAATAATTGCATCAAAGCCACGTGGCTCGAGTTCCTTGGGCTCTACCTCATAAATATCCTGCGTGACGATGCGCGCATCAGTGTCGGCAAGAAATTCCCGCGCTAGCTGTGCACGACTTTCCTCGAGCTCGATGCCTGTACCGTGGTGACCTGCATCTACAAACGCTTTGAGCACTCCTGCCTCGGCACAACCTACCTCGAGCACCCGCCAAGGAGCCGCAACCTTAACATGAGCGGCGAGCATGGGCAAAATGTATTCCGCAGCTATGCGACGCTGCATCTCGAAGTAGCGGACCTTATCTGTATGAAAGTCGAACATGCTGAGCGGGGCCTTAGCAAAACGTGGTGCCGCAAGAGGCAAATACGGCATTCGAACCCAATTGTTCGTCCCACCACCGAAATGGTATTCGTTCAAAAATGTTTGATACGATTTGTTTGGTTCAACATTTTGTGTCTATGTTAGCGTTCCGAAACACTCGAAGCATGAAAACACCCACCCCTTTTCTCCGGCAGCTCCTCCTTGTCATCCAATTTATTGGGACTACTCTGATGCGAAGCTTGCACTTCCTGCTTGGAGAGCACAAGGTGGTGTCGAGCGTGCACGTGGTGAAATTCTGCCTAGCCGCGAGCATGGTCGTGGTGCTCATGCAGGAAGAGATTTCGCTGTCGATAGAACTAGGCGGTGAGACTGCCTCAGAAGTTAGCCAGCCAACAGCCATAGCGGAGGCTAGCTTTTTCAGTGGCCTCTTTTCAAGCCACACCCGCACGCTCGAGGACGAGGCTGCCTTGCGCTGTATTGATCGCTTCGGTCACGTCGCCGAAGCCGAACAAGAACGCTTTGGCATAGATGCAGGCGTGCTACTAGCAGCAGCTATTGTTGCAGCCGGACCACAACATGCTCAAGGGCAGCTTTCCGCTAAGGAGCATAATGCCTTTGGGGCAGCTCTTGATGGTCGTTTTGCCTCCGCCTGGGAAAGTTGGCGGGCCATGTCCTTGACCCTTGTCGCTGCTGCACCTCAAGCTAAGCCCTCTACACGAGCTGGATGGATCACCCTCGTCGCCGCACAGTATCCAGACGCTGAATCTAGGCAAGAGCAATTGCGCTACGTCCTCGAGCGGTACGCCTTATAAAAAAATATAGTTGTTTCTCATTTCTCGGAAGCTGGAGTGGAAGCTCCGGCTTTCTTTTTGCCAATTCTGCGAGTTTGCCAGGTCTGCGAGCGATGTTGTAACCCTCAATCCGAAGTTAGCAGTCAGCCGGAGGTTAGCGGTTGATGACATTCTTAAATCGCGGTCTGCGTGGAGCAACATCACCAAGCCGTTCGCGCTTAGCGGCTTCGTAGTCTGAGTAGTTGCCTTCGAAGAACACGACTTCTGAATCCCCCTCAAAGGCAAGGATGTGGGTAGCCAACCTATCCATAAACCAGCGGTCGTGACTAATGAGCAGGATGGTGCCGGCAAAATTATCCAGCGCATCCTCGAGGGCGCGCAGGGTATTGACATCGAGATCGTTAGTCGGCTCATCCAGCAAAAGCACATTACCGCCTTCCTTTAGCGTCATGGCGAGGTGCACACGGTTGCGCTCTCCACCAGAGAGAACCCCAATTTTTTTCTGTTGGTCGGCTCCTGCAAAATTGA
Organism: Saprospiraceae bacterium; assembly: GCA_965213735.1. Taxonomy (GTDB): domain Bacteria; phylum Bacteroidota; class Bacteroidia; order Chitinophagales; family Saprospiraceae; genus CALDTK01. The sequence continues at coordinate 170,785 of CBDCAB010000006.1, read as the reverse complement.
AGCGGCTGAGGTAGGCACGCGCATTGAGTTCGCGGTCGCCAAGCATCACGAATTCGTTGCCGCCAGATACCGCTTCGAATATTGATTTGTCTGGTGTGAGCGCTTCATGCGTCTGATCGACGTAGCTGAGTTCAACCGTATTACCAACCTCGATTTCGCCGCTGTCTGCCTCCGCCTCCTGGGTGATGATGCGAAAAAGGGTTGACTTGCCAACGCCGTTGGGTCCAACAATCCCAACTATAGCAGCGCGAGGTACGCTAAAGGTCAGGTCTTCAAACAAGAGCTGGTCACCGTAAGCTTTGGTGAGTTGTTTGACTTCTATGACGCTGTCGCCAAGGCGTGGACCTGGTGGTATGTACAGCTCGAGCTTGGCTTCGCGGGAGCGACCTTCTTCACCAGCCATTTTTTCGTAGGCACTCAAGCGGGCTTTACTCTTAGCCTGACGAGCTTTGGGCGACATGCGTACCCATTCGAGTTCGCGTTCGAGCGTTTTGCGACGCTTGGACTCCGTCTTTTCTTCCTGCTCCAGGCGGTTGGCCTTTTGCTCGAGCCAGCTGGAATAGTTGCCTTTCCAAGGGATGCCTTCGCCGCGATCGAGCTCCAGAATCCATCCGGCCACATTATCCAAGAAGTAGCGATCGTGGGTTACGGCAATGACTGTCCCTTTGAATTGCTGCAGATATTGCTCAAGCCAGTGGACGCTTTCGGCATCGAGGTGGTTAGTTGGCTCATCGAGCAGGAGGATATCTGGATTGCCAAGCAGTAGACGTGCCAGAGCAACTCGCCGGCGCTCGCCCCCCGAAAGAACTGCAATCTTCTTCTCCGGGTCGGGGCAGCGTAAGGCTTCCATGGCGGTTTCCACCCGATTTTCAACTTCCCAAGCATTGAGGCGATCGAGCTCATCGGTGAGCTCTCCTTGCTTCTCAATCAACTTGGTCATCTCCTCATCGCCCATCGGTTCTGAGAATTTGTTGTTGATTTCTTCGTACTGCTGGAGGAGTGTGTATAATTCGCCTAGGCCTTCCTCGACGGTCTGCTTGACGGTTTTATCCTCATCGAGACGTGGCTCCTGATGGAGGTAGCCAATTTTATAGTCGGCGTCGAAGCGGAGGTCGCCCTGAAAGTTCGTGTCCTCACCAGAAATGATGTTAAGTACCGTTGATTTTCCGGAGCCGTTGAGTCCGAGAATGCCAATTTTTGCTCCGTAGAAGAAGCTGAGGTTGATGTTTTTGAGGATCTGTTTGCGCCCGCCGTCAACGAATTTGTTGACGCGGGACATGGAAAATATAATCTTCTCGTCGGCCATGGCCGCAAGGTAGAGCGCCACTGCGCGAAGGTGTAGCTAGCGTGGACTAATTGAAAAAGCCAAAGGCGTCCTTGCGCCAGGTGATGGTGATGCGTTCACCTAAGTCGATGAGCACCAACACGATATCAAATTGAAAGTCTCCGCTGTAGCTGTGGTCATCCATGTAGCGCCCAGCTGCATTCATCACGTTGCGCTGTTTGTGGTAACCCACTGAGTCAGATGCTGCTTCGACATCCTGCCAGTGTCGCGTCTTAACCTCGATGAAGTGGAGACCGTCTTCATCGGCTGCAACGATATCTATTTCAGCACGGCTCCAGCGGTAGTTGCGAACCAGGACGCGGCAGCCGACCTCCTCAAGAAAGTCGGCTGCCAACTGCTCGCCCCGCTCACCAAAAGCTATGTGCTCGGCAGCCATGCTCTTCATTGTTTAGTGCGTAACCTAGCACGAAAGCATCCAAACCCCACGCTGTGCCACAGATCACACTCGACACTACCTACCTCGATCCTTTTCTTTCGCCCGACGAGCTCGCCCAGCTAGAAGAGCACGTGCACTTAGCTGATGAAGTGCTGCTCGGCGACCATAAGGGTGCGGGTTCAGATTATCATGGTTGGCTCACCTTGCCGCGCGACTACGACAAGGAAGAATACACGCAGATCAAAGAAGTTGCTCGTGAGCTTGCGGCACAGATCGATGTGCTCGTTGTCATCGGCATCGGGGGTAGCTACCTCGGCGCAAAGGCAGCTATTTACGCACTTACCAACAGTTTTAGCGAAAGCCTAAGTAGAGAAGAACGAGGTGCTCCTCAGGTGATATTTGCAGGCACACAACTGAGTCCGCGCTACCACCAGCAGCTTCTGGAGTATTTGCAAGACAAGCGGTTTGCGATCAACATCATCTCGAAGTCGGGTACCACCACCGAGCCAGCTCTAGCCTTTCGACTGCTGCGCAAAGAACTCGAGCAGCGCCATGGAGCCGATGCTGCACGTAAGCTCATTATCGCTACTACCGACCGCCAGCGCGGCAAGTTGTTCGAGCTAGCGAGCGAAAAGGAGTACACAAAATTTGTCGTGCCTGATGATGTAGGTGGTCGCTATTCGGTACTTACTGCAGTGGGACTATTTCCACTTGCTGTGGCCGGAATAGACACCGACGCCCTACTCAAAGGAGCACGTGAGGCCATGGATGATTGCGACTCGGCGAGCTACCAAAATAATGCTTGTCTGCGCTACGCTGCTACACGGTTTGCACTCTATCAACGCGGCAAAGCGATAGAACTTCTCGTTGCGTACGATCCTCGCTTTCAGTACGTGGCCGAGTGGTGGAAGCAGCTCTTTGGAGAAAGTGAAGGCAAAGACAACAAAGCGCTCTATCCAGCCTCGGCTCAGTTTACAACAGACCTGCACAGCCTGGGACAGTACATCCAGGACGGGCGGCGCCACCTCTTCGAAACAGTCTTACTGGAAAATTCAAGCTCGCACGAACTAATGATCTCTGAGGTAGAAGGCAATCCCGACGGATTGAATTATCTGGCCGGCAAAGACATGCAGTTTGTGAATGAAAAAGCGGCGGAAGGCACCCTCGAAGCTCACCGCGATGGAGGCGTGCCGAGTGTGGTGTTGCGGATGCCTGAATTAGACGCAGCGGGCCTTGGCTACCTCTTCTATTTCTTCGAGCGGGCCTGTGGGGTGAGTGCGTACATGTTGGGCGTCAATCCATTTGATCAGCCGGGAGTGGAGGCTTACAAGTCTAATATGTTCCGCCTGTTAGGCAAGCCTAATGCCTGATTCAGCGCCCCGAGCATATCCCAACCTCATACACGCCGTGGCTGATGGACTCGATGAGGTCTTCAACCGGGGCTACTATGCAGATAAAGTTGTCGCTCAGCTACTAAAGCGAGATAGTCGCTGGGGCTCGCGAGATCGTGCCTTTATAGCAGAAACACTGTACGACTGTGTGAGGTGGTGGCGACTCCTGAGTGAGATAGCAGATAGTGACAGACCTGAAGCGGTAATAGCAGCCTACTGGGCCTGGCGACACGAGCTACCGCTAGAGGTGGGTGGCTACCCTTACATCCATCCGGTGGAAGTAGAAAGAAGCCTGCGCTTGCTCGACGGTGAGCGGGCGGTGTTGGAGAGCATTCCGGATTGGCTAGACCAGCTTGGTGAAGTGGAGCTACGGCAGCACTGGCCTTCGACACTCGCTGCACTCAATCGAGCAGCAGATGTGTACTTGCGCACCAATACACTTAAGGTTGAGCGCGAGCAATTGCTCAAAGATTTGACGAGTTATGGCTTCGAGTTGGAAGCAGCCGCTGATGGACCGGATGCTATCCGCGTCATCAAGCGTCGCAACCTGTGGGCAACGCAAAGCTTTCGCGCGGGCCATTTTGAGGTTCAAGACATCGCAAGTCAACAAGTAGCTCCGATGCTGGAGGTGGAGCCGGGGATGACCGTAGTGGATGCATGTGCTGGCGCAGGAGGCAAGTCTTTGCATCTTGCTGCGCTGATGCAAAACAAAGGTCGGCTCATCGCGCTCGATACTGATGAGCGCAAGCTTGCCCAACTGAAGAAACGCGCTAAACGTGCAGGCGTGTCTAACTTGGATATTCGCCATATCACCAGCAGTAAAATCATAAAGCGTTTGTACGGTAAAGCCGATCGAGTGCTGCTCGATGTGCCCTGTTCAGGTTTGGGAGTGCTGCGGCGCAATCCGGACGCTAAGTGGAAGCTTCAACCCGAGTTTGTGGAGCAGGTCAAAGTTTGGCAGGCCGACATTTTGGAGCGCTACAGCCGCATGGCCAAAGCCGATGGAGCAGTCGTGTATGCTACGTGTAGTGTTTTGCCGAGCGAGAGCGAAGGGCAAATCGAACACTTTTTAGGACGAGACTCCAGTTGGACGCAACTCGCTGAGCGCCGCCTATGGCCGCAAGATGGCTTTGATGGATTTTACATGACGCGCCTAGGGCAGCAGAGCTCCAAGCTGTAAACCGATGATGACTTTGGCATCTGCAGACACACTGACTGCACGGGTAGTCAAGCCTAAGCCCGCATCAGCCATGATGGTGCCGCGAAAATCTACTTTGCCGTCGCCATCTGTGTCGCTGTAATCCGCAACCACTAACTCGTAATCGCCTTCTTCTAGAAATGCAAGGGTGAAGGTGCCGTCAGCGGCTACACGCGTACTCGTTGTTGCATCCGCGAATGCCGAGGCCGTAGCAGTAGACCGATTATAACTGCCTTGCGTGTATGCGTACACGACCAGCTTGTCGGTGGTTGAGGTCTGCGCACCCGCACTCACCTCTCCTTCAATCGTGCCAGTGGTGCGCACATCAACGGTGCGAACGGCCGCATTCACATTTGCTGCACTTCCAAAGGTGAGCATGCGCGTGTTGCTCGACTCATATTCTAGACTCTTGCGCAGGTCGAAGTCGAGTACCAGACGAGAGGTTTCATTTTCCTCGATGCTAAAAGCTTTGTTGGTAGAGATGAGCAGCTCGGTTTGAGATCCGAAGCTCAAGTCGTCTTTGCTGCCATCAGCGCGCAGAACGTAGCAACCGGGGCTATTGCCATTGGCATCGGTCTGCAAGTCGAGTTTGACTTCCACATTGGCGTGAGCGCCAGCGGATAGTTCTTGTTCGAGGCCAAGTTGTGCAGTATTGCCATCACGTAAAGCAGCAATATCCAGGGTTGTACGCTGACTGAGGCGAGGCTGCACTTCGCCGTTGACGCGAATCTCAGCTACCGTCACAAATACGCCCTGGATGCCATCATCATCGATGGGTGCATCTGTGATGTCGATGCGCAGGCGGCCAGAACTTTCTACCACTACAGCACCTGTATCATCTTCACTACAACCGACCAATGCCGCCAGGACAAGGAGGATGAGTAAGTTTTGCAACAAAGCTTGGGTGTGGATTGAGCTATTCATAGACAAAATTTCGCACAAACCTTGGGCCATTCCTGCCCAATCGTGGATATTACCCGAATGATTTCGATGACTCGTGTGCTGGCGCTGGTGGCGACCGTTTTCTTCACCTATTCGGCCATTGATTTGTGGGCGCAGCCTGACCAGCGAATTGAGCGTGCGCCAAGGCTGACAGCCAAAAGATTGCTCGCTGAGTCTAGTCAGGCTACAGGTATAGCGTTCGACAATATTGGACCAGACATCTTCAGTGGCAGGGTGGTGGATTTGGAGGTCAACCCTGCCAACAGCACCCATTTTTTGGTCGCTTTTGCTACGGGTGGGCTCTGGGAAACTACCAACAACGGGCGCAGCTTTACCGAGCTCTTCGAGGAGGCCAGCACCTATATCCTCGGCGATATTGCTGTTGATTGGACGCGGCGCCACATCTGGGTAGGCACGGGTGAAAACAACTCGAGTCGTTCGAGCTATGCGGGCAATGGCATCTATCTCAGCAAAGACTGGGGCCAGTCGTGGGATCATGTGGGACTGGACGCAAGTCATCACATTGGCCGCATCCTCCTGCTCGATGAGCGCACCGTGCTGGCGGCCGCACTCGGTCCGCTGTACGCCGAGGGTGGTCAGCGTGGGGTGTACCGATCGAGTGATTACGGCGCGACATGGTCTGCAAGCCTAGCTACAGAGGGAGCGGTGGGAGCCATTGATTTGCTTGCCGATCCACTCGATCCGGCTACTGTTTATGCGGCTACTTGGGAGCGCGAGCGCAAAGCTTGGAACTTCACCGAGAGCGGCCCTGGCTCCACGATTTATAAGAGCACTGATGCTGGCGAGACGTGGCAGCGTGCGGCTACAGGTTTTCCGCAAGGAGAGCATGTGGGGCGTATCGGCCTTAGTGCTTCATCAGCAGCGGGTGCAGTGACCTTGTATGCGGTGCTCGACAACCAGCAGCGGCGACCAGTTGATCCAGCGGATGAAGGCAAGCTCACGCGCCTCACGCTGGGCGATATGACGGGAGATGTGTTTGCCACGCTCGACGATGAGCTACTCGAAAAGGAGCTGAAGGATTTAGGCTTTCCCACCAAGAAGTATCCAGTCGATAGTTTGAAGAGAGAAGTCAAGGCAGGTCGGCTTTCGCCAAAACTCCTCGCAGATTACCTCACCGATGCTAACGCCCAGCTTTTCGATACGCCTGTAGTTGGCGCCGAACTTTATGCCAGCACTGATGGCGGCCAAACCTGGAGCAAAACCCACGAGGACTACCTCGACGACGTGTACTACAGCTACGGCTACTATTTCGGTCAGGTGAGGTCGCACCCCACGCGGCCTGAGGAAGTGTACATCTTTGGCGTGCCTGCACTACGCAGTCTCGATGGCGGCGCTACCTGGAAAGGCATCAATGATGGCAACGTACACGCTGATCACCATGCCCTCTACATTGACCCGCAACTAGACGGGCACCTCATCATCGGCAACGACGGTGGAGTAAACATCAGCTACGACTATGGCGACACCTACACCCGGGCCGCTAGTCCTCCAGCTGGACAGTTTTATGCCGTAGCTGTAGATAACGCTCAGCCCTATCGCGTGTATGGCGGAACGCAAGACAATGGCGTTTGGCGCGGTCCTTCACGGTTTGACCCGTCGACATCCTGGGAACTTTACGGCAACACACCTTATGAGCACATACTCGGAGGAGATGGCATGCAGGTGCAGGTAGACCCGCGCGATAATGAGACTGTGTACACAGGATTTCAGTTCGGCAATTACAGCCGCATAGACCCAGATGGTAAGCATACCGATGTGCAGCCCAAGCACAAACTCGGTGAGCGCCCGCTGCGCTTTAACTGGCAGACGCCGATACACCTCTCGCGCCATAATGCAGATGTGTTTTATATCGGCTCCAACAAGTTTCACCGCTCGCTCGATCAGGGCAACTCGTACGACATCACTAGTGAGGATCTCACCAAAGGCGGTCGACCTGGAGATGTACCCTATGGCACCCTCACCACGATTCACGAGAGTCCGCTTCGCTTTGGACTCCTGTACGTTGGCACCGACGATGGTATGGTGCACCGCAGCAACGACGGAGGATACACATGGACCAACATCAGCCGAGGACTACCCGTCGATAAGTGGGTGAGTCGGGTGCAGGCAAGTCATCACGAGCTGGATCGAGTTTATCTGACCCTCAATGGCTATCGCGACGATGATTTTAAAGCCTATGTGTATTTGAGTGAGAATGGCGGCAAGTCTTGGCGCTCGATCGCAGCAGGTCTACCAATGGAGCCTGTTAATGACATCTTGGAGGATAGTCAAAATCCTGACTTGCTCTACCTGGCTACAGATGGTGGGCTGTACTACAGCGATAGCCGTGGCGGGAGCTGGCACACGTTGGGCGACCTAGCTCCTGTGCCCGTTCATGACCTCGTGATACAAGAGCGCGAAGAGGAGTTGCTGGTGGGCACACACGGGAAGAGTCTGTACATCGGCGATGTTGCGCTACTCAGAACACTCGAGGATAGCGTTGGCTCGGCTAGCTTATACGTCTACACACCCGCTGTGGTGAAGTACAACGAGCGTTGGGGCAAGAGTTGGAGCCGCTGGTTCGAGCCGGATACGCCACGGGTAGAGCTGCCGATTTTCGCGGTTGAGCCGACCGAGGCGCTGTTGACGGTATCGGACAGCCTCGGGCGGGAGCTGCAGACTAAAGTCTTGACGCTGCGCCGCGGCTTGAACTATGTTGATTATAATCTCACCGCTTCGGCCGCGTATGCAGAGGAGCACGAGCTAGAGAAGGCGCAGAACGAAGTGTATTACCTCCAGCCAGGGCGCTACATCGTTGAAGTAGCTAGCACTTCAGCTCGAGGTGGTGCAGGTGAGACGGCCACGAGCACACTCATCGTAGAGGATAAGCAGGAGTAAATGGGCTATTCGATGGGTGGCAACAAGACCTCTGCGAGCTGCACAATGCGCAACTTAACGGGTGCAGATAGGTGGGGTTTTGGCGAAAGCTGAAAAAGGGAGGTGAGAAGGAGAAAATGAGCGACAGACAGAGGTAAGCGTTTAGCTATAAGATAGATAAACATTTAGCTATGCTTTAATATATTAGTTGCCGCTAAACTGCTAGCTGATGTGGAGTTGAGCGCGCCATTGCTTCTTACCCTTCTCTTTGTGCTGTCCTGAAAAACGGATGGCCTACCTCGTGAGGGGTGCGTCGCTACAACAATCGCTAAGAACACTTCCATGTCGCTCACCTGCATTGGGCGCACCGCCTGCAGCCTCCTCGTGCTGTTGATGGTCGCCTCTGCGCCACTCGCTGCGCAGTCAGACACAATTTTACTCAGCCTCACCCATCCGCTTTACCGCGACCTTGACCACGGGGACACGCTGCGCCTGGAGTGCAATGGCCTGGTGTTGATAACGCTAGAGGATGTAGTAGCCACTGGCGATTGCAACGACTCGGTAAGCATCAGTTTTAGCGAAAGCGTGAACGTATACCCACAGCCTTTAGAGGGGGCACTTTCGCTGATGGCTTGCACCTTCACAGCTGTTGACGCCTGTGCACATGAGGGGCTGCTAACGGTCTATGTGGAAATTGTGGACACTACGCCACCATTGCTCCAAGACGTACCGGACGATCTAGAACTTGCCCCTGAAGAAGCCCTTCCTGCTGTGCCGGCGGTCTATGCCATTGATGATTGCACGCGCGATCTGGCAGTCGACTTCATCGAGATGATTGTGAGCGAGCAGCTGGTGCACCGAACCTGGAGTACACGCGACAATGCTGGCAATACTGCCGCAGCGACACAAACTATTACTCGACGACTTACAAGCGAACCATGTGCTGACTTCGATCCATTTAGCGAGCAGTTGCTGCAGGTAGAAAGCACGGGCTGCGAGCAGCTGACGGTGGTGTGTTTGGGTGAGCAACTCGAGCCCGGTACCTCCTTGAAGCTTAACAGTCTACCAACTGCTGGAAGCGAGTTTTGCGAAAGCGTTGAAGTGGTGAAATACAACCTCATTACCTTGTTTGGCAGCAACGATGTCGGACCGTTTGAAGTGACGTGGCATGTCGGTGAAGGGGCCTACCGAGAGCGGCTGGCGAATAGGGCAGCTATGCTTGACTTCTTCAACACTACCAGTCCACAGGCTGATTGGCAGCTCGACGCCAGCGGTGAAGCGGTGAGTGGACTTTTCAATGCGCGCTTTCATGCGTTGACAGCAACGAGTGCGAGTAGTCGCGAGACACGTGTCGCTGAGCCAATTCGTGGCTTGCGCAACACGGGTACTGCCATCGCCCTGCTGCCAGGCCGCCACAACATCGTAGCGCGCAACGCCCAAACCTGTGCAGATACGGTAGTGGTGGAGGTAAGCTGCGTAGAAGTGGAGGAGGTTTATGTGACGGCGGTGCAGGGTTTGCAGGGCAAACACTGCCTCGATGTAGCTGGTGGAGTGCAAGACTATACCTACAGTTACCTCGAGCAGCAGCTCCATGATCGGGTCGCTGTAGGTCCGGTGCACAACGGCTGCATCAACTTCTCGGCGCTGGAGCCAGGAGATGCGTCATTGCTCGTTGAGGTGTGTCACCGGGCTACGGGAAGCTGTGAGCGCATTCGCGTCAACATTCGCGTGTTTAGCCGGGAGGACGTGAAGCCTCCGCGCGCAGTGGCCGATCTGTATGCTGTTGCCTACAACGGGCAGCGTATGCTCGAAGCGTTGGCCAATGATGAAATTGTGGGTGGCGTCACCATGCTGCATGTCGACCCCCTCGTGACTCGTGGCGATGTTCGGGTGGATGCCAGCAATCGTCTCCATTACCGCGCGCCTGCCGATTGGTGTGGCTATGATCGCATTGCGTATGAAGTATGCAATGCTGGCGGCTGCGACACCACCAGTGTTCGCATACAAGTGACGTGCGAAGATCTGCTCGTTTTCAATGGGTTTAGCCCGAACGCTGATGGTCAAAACGACTACTTCACCGTGCTGGGCATCGAGAAGTACCCGAACAACTCGCTGCTCATCTTCAATGCGCACGGGCATGAAGTCTACTCAGCAGCTAGCTATATCAATGATTGGGACGGCAGCTACCGCGGCACTCCCCTACTCGATGGCACCTACTTCTACGTGCTGACGGTGCAGGGGCGGGAACCCGAGAGCGGCTACGTACAGATTAGACGCTGATAACAGCACAAGAACTTATTTTTAGCATTGTCTTCGGCCCCGCCTCAACAACGTTTGGAGGCGGGGTTTTTCTGCGCAGCAAGGAGTTATTTCATCCCCACCAAGGCCGGATTCTTCGCGCGTTTGCGGTCACTCTCGCTGAGAACGATCTTGCGGATACGCATAGCGTCAGGCGTGACTTCTACATACTCATCACTCTGAATGTACTCCAATGCTTCTTCGAGGCTAAACTGCCGCGGCGGGGTAATCTTCATCTTGTCGTCGGCACCTGAGGAGCGGACATTGGATTGCTTCTTAGCCTTGGTGAGATTGACCACCATATCCCCAGGTCGAGCATTCTCACCTACCACCTGACCTTCGTAGATTTCCTCGTTAGGCTGCACGATCAAGGTTCCGCGCTCTTGCAAGTTATTGAGCGAATAAGGAATGGCTTTACCCTTCTCGTTGGAAATCATCGAGCCGTTGATACGCTTGGGAATATCACCTACCCAGGGCGCGAATTCCTTGAAGCGATGGGTCATGATGAGTTCGCCTGCGGTGGCAGTGATCAGTTGAGTTCGCAAGCCGATGATGCCTCGCGAGGGAATTTCGAAGGTGAGGAAGGTGCGCTCAGGTTTGGCTTCCATGTTGGTCATCGTGCCTTTGCGCTGCGTTACGGCGTTGATGACGGTACCGGAATACTCATCGGGCACATTGATGTAGAGTTCTTCCATGGGCTCTAGCCGCTTGCCATCTTCGGTCTCTTTAATGATGACCTGTGGCTGTCCAATTTGGACTTCGTAGCCTTCTCGCCGCATGGTTTCGATGAGCACGCTGAGGTGCAACACGCCGCGGCCATAGACTTGAAAAGCTTCGGCGCGGTCGGTGGGCTCTACCTTGAGCGCGAGGTTTTGCTCGATTTCTTTTTCGAGGCGCTCTTTGAGGTGGCGGGAGGTGACGTACTTGCCGGATTGCCCGAAAAAAGGCGAATCATTAATGGCGAAGGTCATCGACATGGTCGGCTCATCGACGGCGATTGGCTTGAGCCCATCGGGATTGTCGGGATCGCTGATCGTGTCGCCAATTTCGAAGTTTTCGACTCCCGACACTGCGCAGATATCGCCGGCCTGCACTTCGTCGACTTCTACACGGGCCAGGCCTTCAAAAAGGAACACTTTTTTGGTGCGCTGTTTGGTCACCGATCCATCTCTGGAAACAAGTGAGATTGGCATATTTGGTTTGAGCACGCCGCGATTGAGGCGTCCTGAGGCCATACGCCCGGTAAAGTTGGAGTAGGCAAGAGAAGTGATCATCATTTGCACGTCGCCCTCGCTTACTTTGGGTGGTGGCACGTGTTCGATGATCATGTCGAGCGCGTAGGTAACATCGTCGGTTGGGGTTTGCCAGTCGGGTCCCATCCAGCCGTTTTTAGCAGAGCCATAAACGACGGGAAAATCGAGTTGATCTTCTGTGGCGTTGAGTGCGAACATGAGGTCGAATACGGCCTCGTAAGCTTCTTCTGGCTTGCAGTTGGGCTTATCGACTTTATTGACCACGACGATAGGCTTGAGTCCGAGTTCGAGGCTTTTTGACAGCACGAAGCGCGTTTGCGGCATAGGTCCTTCGAAAGCATCTACCAGCAGCAGCACGCCATCGGCCATGTTGAGCACGCGCTCTACTTCCCCGCCGAAGTCGGAGTGACCGGGGGTGTCGATGAGGTTAATTTTGTAGTCTTTATAGCGAATAGAGACATTTTTCGACAGGATAGTTATGCCACGTTCGCGTTCGAGGTCATTGTTATCGAGGATAAGTTCTGCGGGTTTTTCGCGCTCGTGGAAGAGGTTGCCGGCATGCAGCAGCTTATCGACGAGCGTCGTCTTGCCGTGGTCGACGTGGGCGATTATCGCGACGTTACGAATAGCGGTCATGGGGCGAGATTTTACGGGCGTTCAGCTTTCGCCAAAACAGCGGATGCGGTGGGATAGGTCCGGCGGTTTTAGAAAAGGCGCGCAAAGGTAATTGGTTTTAGGGTATGGGGGCTAGGTGCTGGGGGTTATTAGAGGATGGTATCGCAAGGGTTGCAAGGGGGGCTTCGCTGGCTTTGGCTTCGCTGTTTTTTTTGAGCTTCGCTCGTTTTTGTGGCTTCGCCAGTTTTGCTGTTTGGGGGGGCCGTGCTGGAGAGAATGTACTGCAAGGTTCGAAATGGCGAGACGCAAGGGGCGCAATGGGAGGCTCGCCTGATGGTACAAGTTGATCAGGTGGGGGCTAGGTGCTAGCTGGTCGGGGGTGTTAAATGAAGTCATGGGTTTGCTCGGTGGCTGGCGTCAATTTCTTTAAACCACTCGCCTTCCGATTCCGGATAAACCCTACCCTTTGCTAAGCCATAGATCCTCCCTCTTCGCAAGCTCAGGGGCCTTGCATACATTAGGCGTCCCTCTCAAAGGGTCCCTCCCTCATGACGCTGTCGCGCAGACGCCGCGATGCGGCTATGGCCACGCTGCGGGGGGGTTGTGATAGCCGCATAGCGGCGTTGTTATAGGGAGCCCTGGGTTTACCCGGCGACCAAAAAGGACACAGAGAAAGAGCCCCCAGAATGTAGAACCTAGCACCTGAAACCGTTCCGGGTAAACCCTACCCTCTGACAACGACGCCGCTATGCGGCTATGGCCACACTACGGTAGGATTGGATGCTAGCTAAATAGCAGCCTCCGTACAAAGAGCCCCGAGTCTACCCAGTGCCTTCAATAAAGTACCCAACTGACCTACCGCCGGAGGCTCCTGCCGCCGGAGGCCACGCGCCGCAGGCAAAACCGCCGCAGGCAATACCAGCCCCACGAACAGCAAAACGGCGAAGCCATTTAAACGGCGAAGCAAAAAAACAGCGCAGCAAAAAACGCGAAGCAAAAAACAGCCCAGCAAAAAAATGACCGCACCCCCCGTGGAGGCCGGCCATTCAATCGATAAAATGAGAAACTTTTTTTGTTGCTGCCAGCTACCTACAACTCAATCCGCCTTGTCGTAAAGCCAAGGATTCTCACCCCCTAATCGAGGCTCCCCGTGCTGATCAACCACCGTACGCGACGGCTGCTGATTCGGCAGCTGCTGCGGTGTACGCTGATTGCGCATCCGACGGTAACGTAGGTACGCCGGCTCACGCTCGAGATTGGCCAAATCATCAGCATCACTCGGTGGCACCGGCTCATTGTAGCCACCACTCCGCGGCGTGTAAGGCTGATCTGGCGGGAGCTGCTGATTCGCACTGTTTTGCATATCACGCGCTACCTCCTGACGGTACTGCAACGAGCGATTGTACTGATCGACGCGGGGGTGCAAGTGCTCAAACTCCACGTGGTTATTGTCCTGTGGCTGCTGAGGACGCGCAACAGGCCGCTGCGGTACACTCGGCGCCTGAGGCTTCAGGTCAACCACCTGCTTAGTCGGACGGCTGTTGCCACTGATCGCCTGGATTGCAGAGTCTTGGAAGCCGGTAGCAATAACAGTGACGCTTATGCCATCTTCGAGCGCATCATCAAAACAGGTACCCCAAATGAGGTTAGCTTCCATGCCTGCTTCCTCCTGGACGAATTGCGTAATCTGGTCGATCTCATCCATGGTCACATCAGTGCTTCCCGAGCAGATGTTGAGCAGGATATTCTGCGCACCATTGATGTTGTTGTCTTCCAGCAGCGGCGAACTCAGCGCCTGATCGACAGCCGACTGTGCCCTTCCTTCGCCTTCCGCGTAGCCAATACCCATAATGGCCACACCTGATTCGCGCAGCACCGTATTCACGTCTTCAAAGTCCACATTTACGTAGCCCGGACGCGTGATGATCTCGGCGATACCACGTGCTGCGGTAGAGAGCACATTGTCAGCCTGCGCAAAAGCATTGCGCATCGGCATGTCCGCGTGGATGAGACGCAGCTTGTCATTGCTAACCACAACCAGAGCGTCAACATGCTTTTTGAGCTCCATCAAACCTTCAATGCCATTGCGAATGCGGGTGCGACCCTCGAAGGTGAAGGGAAGGGTGACAATGCCTACGGTGAGGATGTTGAGTTCTTTGGCCACTTTGGCCACAATCGGAGCGGCTCCAGTACCTGTGCCACCGCCCATGCCAGCTGTGACGAACAGCATCTGGCAGTCATTGGAGAGGAACTTCTGAATTTCCGAGACGGATTCTTCACAAGCGTGGCGACCGATTTCCGGTTTGGAGCCAGCTCCACGGCCTGCAGTCAGCTCGGGTCCGAGGTGGATTTTGGTAGGAACGGGACTGAGCTCCAGCGCTTGAGCATCAGTATTGCAAATGGCGAAGTCGACGCCCACGATGTTTTGCTTAAACATGTGAGTTACGGCATTGGAGCCACCGCCGCCTACGCCGAGGACTTTGATGATGGTTCCATTGTTACGGCGTCTTTCGAGATCGAAGATCATAGTGTTCTGTGTTAGGTCGCCGCGCAATGCGACAGAGAGGTGAGTGGATTATAGACAAGTGAAAAAGGGCGTGACACTACAGCATGTCGGGGTCTTCATCTTCATGAAACCAGACCTTGATGCTGTCGAGCAGTTGGCTGCTCTTTTTGGTAAACCAATTGTTTTGCGCTGGCTCACTTGATTGCTCCACCCGTGCCGGTGGATCGAGGACTTGCCCAGTTGCGGGCTTATCTGAGATAGCACCGCCTCCCTGAGGTAGAGGAGTAGTGTCTCCTGCATGGGCGATGGTGCTCGATGCTTGGAGTGCTACGCGGGCAGTAGTGCGTTTGGCGTGATCGATGCCGCCAATGAGCAAACCGATCGATGTGGCGAAGATTGGACTTCCCAATTCTGCATCATAGCCTTGAGCCAGGTGCTCTACAGGGAGACCTACCCGTGTCGGAATGCCCGTATAAAATTCAGTCAGCTTCTCAATATTCTTGAGCAAGCTGCCTCCTCCCGTGAGCACGATACCTCCCTGCAGGCGGTCGCGGGCATCGCTGGCGCTGATCTGAAAGTCAACGTAGCGGAGTATCTCTTCCATCCGCGCTTGGATGACTTCAGCTAAGTCGCTCTCGCTGATTTCAGTATGCTCCTGGCCGCGGCGGTTGGCGATGCGGATAAAGCGATTCAAGGCCGCTTCTGTAGACAGAGCATTACCAAACTTCGTCTTAAGGTCTTCAGCATCCGTGAGCGTGATTCTGAAAACTTTGCGGATGTCGCTCGTGATGACATCTCCGCCAAAAGGCAGCACGCAGGTATGGTTAATCTTGCCGTCGGCAAAAATCGTAATATCTGTTGTGCCACCGCCGATATCCACCAGCACTACACCGTCGCGCTTATCGGCCTCAGTAAGCACCGAAGCTGCTGAGGCTATGGGCTCGAGAGTGAGGTCGCTGACGGCGAGTTCAGCTTTTTGCACGCAACGCATAATGTTGCGCGATGCAGAGTTTTGACAGGTGATGATGTGAAAGTTCGCGCCGAGGCGAGTGCCACACATTCCAATCGGCTCATCGATTCCCCACTCATCATCGACGCAGTAATCCTGCGGGATAATGTGCAGGATCTCCTCACCAGGTTTTAGCGGAAGCTTACGCATCGAGGTAATCAGCTCGTCGATATCGACTTGTGTGATCTCCACCATGTCGTCGTCGCGGGTAATCATGCCGTGATTCTGCCGACTAGCGATGTGTTGTCCGGCGATGCCCACGTTGACCTCCGTGATTTGCTGAGCAATTTGCCGCTCCGCGCGTTCAACGGCCTCCTTGATCGCCTTGACGGTCTTGTCAATGTTGGTGACTACGCCGCGTTGTACGCCATCGCCTGCTACCCGACCGTAGCCGAGAATTTCGATCTGCCCCAAGTCGTTGCGGCGCCCCACGATCGCACATACTTTGGTAGTGCCGATATCGAGTGCAACGGTGAAGTCAGTGTCGTCTTGTTGTTCCCATTTCATCCTGTAGTGTTTAATAGTGAAACAGCCCCTGTCAATTCATCTCAAGCACCAGGCCTGTGCTTGCGACAAACAACCTGGCCTGCAAAGCTCAAGTCAATGTTCGTGTAGGCTTCCCACCCTACCTGTGGCACTGCACCCCTGAGAAAGGTGATGTAGCGATCCAGTTTCTCGTCTAAATTCTCTAGCGTGCCCAGTGTTACCACCGCACTGCCAAGCTTCGGCACCAGGATGTAGGAGCCGTTGCGCAGCTCAATCTGCTCGATGAGCGCCGAGAGCAACTTGTCTTCCGCCAAACGCTGGGCAAGTACAAAGGCCTCGATAGCGAGCGTGTCGCTGGCTGCTTCCACAAAAGAAGGTACCTCTCCAGTCAGTACTGGTACGCGGGCCACGTCGTGTTTGCTGAGAGGCAGCACCTCACCCTGCGGACCCAAGTAGTAATCCGCGCCAGTGCGGTGATGAATGCGCAGCAGTGGACGCTTCTGCTCGATGGTGACATGCAATTTGCCGTCAAAACCCGTGTATAGGTCGGCTTTATCAATGAAGGGATCCTGCTCTAAAAAGCGTTCGAGCGGCTCGTAGGCGATGTTCTCAACCGTCTGGCCAATGAGTGCGCCCTGCGGACCTGCATCGAGACGTTTTTCGACATCGAGACCTTGTATGAGGAAGAGGCCATCAGGTGTGGGCTGTATCTCTACCACCACCTCGGTGACATTACCTGCCTGATGGGTAAGTGCGGCGTAGGCCAGGTATGTAAGAGCGACAAAGGCGCACGCTACCCATAGGTAACGCAACGGCTTTGCCAGCCGCGTTTGCAAATTCATAGTGTTTCTCGTCTACCCTCACTCTGAGCTGGCCGAAGCCAGTCTACGCGCGAGATCATCGATGTCGCCAGCCCCCATGAAGAGAAGAACGTCGCCGTTCAGTACCTCTAGCAGTGCGGGTGCTTCCGAACTAGCCACAAGGTACTTCTTCTCAGCGGTTATATTAGAAAAAATTGTCATGGAAGAAATTCCGGCAATTGGCAATTCTCTCGCAGGATACAGCTCCAGCATCACAACTTCCTGTAAATCACTGAGCGCCGCGGCAAATTCAGCGGCAAAGTCACGCGTCCGCGAAAACAGGTGCGGCTGAAAAATACCGATTACGCGGTATGAACAGAATAACTGATGGGCAGCATTAATGGCAGCTGCTACTTCTGTTGGATGGTGGGCATAGTCGCTAATAATCTTCGCCCCCCGCCAATCACCCAAATACTCAAATCGCCGCCGCACTCCCCTAAAGCCGCGCAGCAAACTCGTCGACAGCTCTACCGACACACCCGCCGCAGCCACCGCCGCTAGCGCACCAACTGCATTCTCTACATTATGCCGCCCCGGCACCGCCAGCTGCAAATCAGCAAATACTCCCTGCGGACAGTGCAGGTCAAACCGAAACTGCCCCTCTTCCACCCGGATGTTACGACCGCTCCAATCAAGCTGCTCATCCTCGAGCCCATAGGTCTGCACCTCCACGTGCTGAAGACTTGCGGCTAGTGTATCTGCAATAGCAGCTTTGGTAATTACTACTCCCCCACCCTCCACACCTACCTGGCTCACGTAGCTGCGAAAACTCTGCTCAAAAGCACCTAGTTCCGTATAGATGTCCAGGTGATCGGGCTCGATGTATGTCACCACACTCACCTGCGGATACAGGTGCAGAAAACTGCGGTCGTACTCATCTGCCTCCACCACCAGCCACTCGCCTTGTCCGGGCAAGTAGTTCGTGTTGTAATTGGCTGTAATGCCACCCAAAAATGCGACCGCATCAGTCTTGGCTTCATGCATGAGGTAGGCCGCCAGCGCACTAGTTGTAGTCTTGCCATGGGTACCGGCAACAGCGAGCGTTTTGTGACGCTTGCCGATAAGGCCGAGCGCTTCTGCCCGCTTTACCAGCTTCACCTGTCGCCGCTTCAACACCTGAAGTTCTTCGAGCGTTGCGGGCACTGCTGGCGTGTAAATGGCCAAGTCAAGCTCTGGAGGTATGGCCTCAGGATCGTCTTGGTAGTGGACAGCGATCCCTTCAGCGATGAGTTGACGCGTCAGGTCAGATTCTGCTCTGTCGTATCCTGCCACCACCGAGCCAGCGGCTTTGTAATACCTCGCCAGCGCACTCATCCCGATGCCGCCGATGCCGATCAAGTATACATGATGTTGTCTAGCGCTCGACATGTGCAAGAATAGCTTTTGCGATCGAAGTAGCGGCATGCGGCTTACCCTGCTTTACCATGTGAGCAGCCATTTCTGCGAGCCGAAGCGGATTAGACAGCAGAGTCTTTACCTCGGCACGCATATGCTCCACCTGCTCCGTGTCTTTTACTACGAGCGCCCCACCTGCAAATTCTACAGCACGCGCGTTCGCCGTCTGATGATCGCCAGCCACATTCGGACTCGGCACCAGCACAGCGGGCTTGCCTAGAAGTTGCAGTTCAGCGATAGACAGGGCACCAGCACGACAGTACACGAGGTCGGCCGCCGAGTAGGCAAAGTCCATCTCGTTGAGGTAAGGTGTGCAGTGGACGTTAGGCAGCTTGGCGGTTTCGCTTTCGCTAAAACGAGAGAAATATCCCTCGCCTGTTTGCCAAATAAGCTGCATACCGCAGTTGTTCCAGAAGTCGTGGAGCGCTTCGTGGGCAAGATTTATACTGAGCGAGCCTAGGCTTCCGCCAAAACTCAGCAGCGTAGGCACCTTCGGATCGAGCCCGTAATGCGCTTTGGCCGTCGCGGCAGGGTGCAACTTGTTTTGCGAAAGCGAACTACGGAGAGGATTGCCTGTCAACAATACCTTATGACCATCTGCCTGAAGCTCATGCGCTGGAGCTGAAGCTGATTCGCCTGCCCTTGCTGAGCCAAAGTAGTGATGTGCCTCTTCGTAGGCTGTAAAGACGTGCTTCGCCACCCGTCCGAGCAGGCGATTAGTTATACCGGGATAAGCATTTTGCTCCTGCAAAAACACGGGCACCCCGAGTGCGGCAGCTGCAGCAAGAGCAGGTCCACTAGCAAAGCCTCCGGTACCCACCGCAGCATCAGGCTTAAAGCTTCGCACGGCGCTGAAGGCAGTCGTCAAACCACCGATCAACTTAAATGGAAACAACAGGTTGCGCATATCTAGCTTGCGGTGAAAGCCGCTGATGGGTACCCCCACAATCGAGTAGCCTGCCGCAGGAATGCGCTGCATCTCCATTTTGCCGCGTGCCCCAATGAACAGAAACTCCGCATCGGGTCGCTGCACCTTCAGCGCATCCGCGATGGCGAGCGCAGGATAGATATGCCCACCCGTGCCTCCACCCGACATGAGTATGCGCAGCGGAGGAGCCACTACGCCGCTTGTGTTGACACCTTACTCGGCTTGCTTCGCCCCCTGTCTTCTATGTAGCGACTCACACTCAAGATGATACCAAAGGCAAGGCAGGAAAACACGAGCGAAGTACCCCCTAGCGAAACCAGCGGCAGGGGCAGACCTGTGACCGGAAACAGGTTGACTGCCACCGCGATATTGGCCAGAGCCTGCATCACCAACAGCAAACTCAGCCCACAGGCCATCATCGCTCCAAAAAGTTTGGTCGACTTGGTGAGTAAGCGGCAGGTGCGAATAAATAGCCACAAAAACAGTGCAATAATGGCTGCTGCGCCAAGCAAGCCGTACTCTTCACACACGATAGCATAGATGAAGTCAGCATAGGGCGTCGGCAACCAGTTGCGCTGGGTGCTGTGGCCCATCCCTTGCCCAAAAATCTCGCCGTTGGCAATCGCAATTTTGGCCTGTTGCACCTGGTAGCCTCCTTCGCCGCTCAAGAATTCTTGCATGCGCGAGGTCCACGTTTCTACCCGCACCAAGTCGGGTGCAATGGTGCCTAGTACAAACAGGATTAGAAACATAAAAATGCCGGCCAATATGAAGCCGAGCAAGTACTTCATTGGCAGTCGCCCAATAAACATCATGACCCAGCACGTGGCAAACAGCATCAACGAAGTAGAGAGATCGGATGGAGCAATGAGTGCGCACACGATTACTACTGGCCAAACTACCGTATGTGAAATGTTTTTGGCTTCCTTGATACGATCTTGCGCTGAGGAAATGGCACGCGCGAGGTAGACGATCAGGGCAATCTTAGCAAAGTCCGACGGCTGAAAGCGCACGCCAATAATGGGCAGTTGTAGCCAGCGCCGCGCATCATTGATCTCAATACCGAACATGAGGGTGAGCACCAACAGCACGATGCTGGCCATCAGCATCCACGGCGCAAGTCCGCTAAAGCGCTGGTAGGGTGTGCGGTAGGCAAAGTAGGCTACTCCTACGCCCACCACGAGCAGCCCCACGTGTTTGAGCAAGAGGTACTCGGTATTGCCGCCGTGCAGTCGATACGCGAGGAGTCCCGTGGAAGAATATACCGCAAGTACAGAAGCGATGATGAGTCCAAAGAAGATGAACCAGATGGTGGTGTCTCCACGCAGGTAGCGCAGGCTGGAGTCATTCATGTGTGTTTGCTATAGTGTTTCTCGAAAATCAGGCAAGGCGCGTACGCCCATTCTGAACTGTTCTCCGCGGTCGATGTAATTGTCGAACAAGTCAAAGCTCGCGCAGGCAGGCGAAAGTAGCACAACATCTCCGCTTTTCGCTGCTGATGTGGCAGTTATAAGTGCATCTTTCATCGAATGTGTGTTGCTCACCGTCATATTGAGCTGCTCTCCGAAGTAGTCGATTATCTTGCTGTTGTCCAACCCCATGGCCACGACGTGCCGCACCCGATTCATTAGTCGGGCGACTTCGGCGTAGTCATTGCCTTTGTCTTGCCCGCCGACGATCCAGATAATTCCGCGGGTAAAGGAGGAGAGCGCTTGCACTACAGCGTCGAGATTGGTGGCCTTAGAATCATTGACGTACTGCACACCTCCAGCGTAGCCGATGGTTTCGAGCCGGTGAGGCGCGTTGCGGAAGGTTTTTAGTGCTTTCGCCAAAACATCAGGTGAGGCACCAGCCAGTTCTGCGGCTGTGAGGGCAAAACTCGCATTGGCAGCATTGTGTGGTCCTGCAAGAGCTGTTTCGCTTAAATCGTAATTATTAGTTGGAGTACGTGCTTCACCCGTTCTCATAGAAAAGTCGAACAGAATCTTCTTCACTCCTGGTGGTAAAGCTGTGCTGTAGCGCGATGAGAGTACATCTGTCGATTCGAGCCAGTATCCGCCTGGGCGCAGGGTATCCTTGAGGCGAAACTTGGCCGCTGCATAGCCCGCCATACCATCTACATAGCGATCGAGGTGATCGGGCGAAAGGTTGAGCAACATGCCGATATCGACATGAAACGCCTCAATATCCTCTAATTGAAAGGAGCTTAATTCCAGCACATACCAATCGTAGCCACCTTCGAGGCGCAAGCGGGCGTAGCTAGTGCCAACGTTGCCACCCACAGCTGCATTTATCCCCGCCGCTTGCAAAAGATGTCCGGTGAGTAGCGTGGTTGTAGTTTTTCCATTACTGCCAGTAATACCGATTAATTTTCCCTCGGCAAAAGGCGCACAAAACTCCATTTCTCCCTGCACAGGGATATGTCGGGTTTTAGCGGAAGCGATAAGAGCTGCATGCCAAGGAATGCCAGGACTTTTCACCACGACATCCACCCCAGCCAATACCTCCGCTCTATGCCCCCCATGCTCGTAAGGAATCTTAGCATCCTCGAGCTCCCTCCTCGCGTTTTGCGAAAGCGAACCTGCGTCTGTGACAAAGACCTCATAGCCACGCGCCTGGGCTAAAAGCGCTACTCCTCGCCCACTTTCTCCCCCACCAACGACCAAAACTTTCGGCACCAGCTAGCGGATTTTGAGCGTGACAATGGATAGAACAGCCAAGAAAATAGCTACCAGCCAAAAGCGAATTACAATTTTAGACTCGTGTATCCCCTGCCGCTGAAAGTGGTGATGAAGCGGAGCCATGAGAAATACCCGCCGTCCTTCCCCAAACTTCTTACGCGTGTACTTAAAATAACCTACCTGAATCATCACCGATAGATTCTCTATTAAGAAAATGCCACACATCAGCGGTATCAGCAGCTCTTTGCGCAAAGCAATGGCAAGTGCAGCAATAATGCCGCCGAGGGTAAGCGAACCTGTGTCGCCCATAAATACTTGTGCTGGATGACCGTTGTACCACAGAAATCCCAGGCATGCTCCCACCAAACAGGCGCTATACACTACCAGCTCACCCACTCCGGGCAAATACATAATGTTGAGGTAGTCGGAGGCGAGGGCATTACCACTTACATAAGCAAACACCAGAAGCGTAACTCCAATGATTGCACTCACGCCAGCCGCCAAACCATCAATGCCATCCGTCAAGTTAGCTGCATTACTAACGGCAGTTACCACCACAACAACAAAAGGCACGAATATTATCCATAGCCAAGCATCAGCATTATCGCCAAGAAACCACAGTATTTGCTTATAATTAAATTCATTGCCGGCGACAAATGGCACCGTAGTTAGTGCTTGCTTGATATAGGCATACTCTGTAAATTGACCAGGATCGCCCGTAGGCAGTTTTACGACTTTAGTTATTTCATAACCCGTCGCTTGGGCCTCCTCCAGCTCATAGCGCACCACCACATCATTACTGACAAGCATAGTAATACCTACTAGAGCCCCCAGTCCAATCTGTCCGAGCACTTTTGCTTTAGCACTAAGGCCTTCCTTATTCTTCTTGAATACCTTAATGTAATCATCAGTAAAGCCAATTACACCCATCCAGATAGTGGACAGGATCATGAGCCAGACATAGACATTATCGAGTCGCGCAAACAGTAGCGCGGGGATGAGTATAGCGAGGATGATGATGATGCCGCCCATTGTGGGAGTACCATCTTTTTGCTTTTGGCCGGCGAGACCCAAATCACGCACAGTCTCACCGATTTGCAGCGAGCGCAATTTGTTGATAATGCGTTGGCCAAATGCGACCGACACGATGAGCGAGACAATAATGGCCATTGCCGCTCTAAAGGTTAAGAAGCGAAATAGACCAGCACCAGGCAACCCGTATACGCGATCAAAATAGTCGAATAGGTCGTAGAGCATGCGCTGTGGCTAGGCGGCAGGAGTGGGTTGCAAGAATTCGCGCAAGATGGCACGATCATCAAAAGCAGTACGCACGCCGTCGATTTCTTGATAAGTTTCGTGGCCCTTGCCAGCAATGAGTATTACATCTTCATCCCTGGCTAGGCGCACGGCTGTCTTAATGGCATTGCGTCTATCGGCTACTTCGAGAGTACGCTCACGCGCGTGTGCATTGATGCCAGCTTCTATGTCTGCACGAATTGCCGCCGCAGATTCGGTGCGGGGATTGTCATCGGTAATGATTACGGTATCACTTAGTCTGGCTGCGATCTCTCCC
Organism: Saprospiraceae bacterium; assembly: GCA_965213735.1. GTDB lineage: Bacteria > Bacteroidota > Bacteroidia > Chitinophagales > Saprospiraceae > CALDTK01. Next base: position 147,052 of record CBDCAB010000006.1, on the reverse strand, counting down.
ATGAGCGGCCGCTTGGTCTTGTCGCGGTCGCCTCCGCAGCCAAACACGGTAATCAATTTTTTTCCTAGCCGACGGGGGGCTTGGAGCGTCTCGAGCACATTGAGCAGCGCATCTGGTGTGTGCGCGTAGTCGACAATGCCGATGACTTTAGTGGCCGGAGCCGTTACGACTTCCAACCGACCGGCGGCTCCAGGTAGACTGCTGAGCAGAGGCAAGACCTCCTCAGCCGCCTGTCCTAATTCAGAAGCGACACCAAATGCCGCAAGAAAATTATACGCATTAAAGGCGCCTGCAAGTCGCGTAAACACCTCCTGATCATTGATGAGTAGGTGCAGCCCTCGCAAGTCATCATCTAGTATTCGACCTTTGTAATCAGCAAGCTGCTTGAGGGCAAACATGCGGCGCTTGGCGCGGGTGTTTTGCAACATCACTGCTCCTCGCTTATCATCAGCATTGACGAGCGCAAAGGCTGTCTTCGGCAAGCCATCAAACAGCAATTTTTTCGCTGAGATATAGCTCTTCATGTCACCGTGATAATCTAGGTGATCATGTGAGATATTGGTAAAGACACCACCGGCAAAGTGGCAGCCAGCTACTCGGTGCTGCACCAGCGCATGCGAACTCACTTCCATAAACACATAGCCACAGCCCGCACTCGTCATATCGTGCAAGAGTCGCTGCACCGCTACAGCATCGGGCGTGGTGTGACTACTCGCCAGCACCTTTCCAGCGATGCGCGTCTCCACCGTGCCGATAAGTCCACACTTAAAGCCGAGTGCAGTAAACAAATCGTAGCAGAGGGTGGCAACGGTGGTTTTGCCGTTGGTGCCGGTGATGCCAACCAGCTCGAGCTCACGACTCGGATGATTGTAAAAGCTGGCAGCCAATTTGCCTAAAGCTGCGGCCGTGTCATCGCTGGTGATCCAGGCTACCTCCGCTTGCGGGTTACTGTGTTCAGCTGCCGCCAAAACAGCAGATGCCCCCTTGGCAATAGCTTGCGGAATAAACCTGTGGCCGTCGACTTGCAAGCCTTGTACAGCAACGAATAAACTGCCGGGCTTTACCTGGCGCGAATCAGCGGTTATGTGTTCAATCGGAGTTTGCGGGTCTCCGGCCAGAAGCCGAAGACCCGCGTCCGCCAGGAGCACTTCTAGGGAGGGAGCCATCGAGTGGTATAGTGTTCAGTGTGAGGGGTGTCCTGGCAGACGGCTATCCGAGTGTGAGTTTCACGAATTGACCATTCGCTTTCGTTCCTGGCCGTATGGATTGAGTTGTTACGCTACCACGTCCACGCAGGTCGACGCGGCAGCCGAGATTTTCGAGCAGGTAGAGCGCGTCGCGAGCGCCCATACCACGTACATCGGGAATTCTGCCCGCAGGCACATCTAAGGGAAGTACACTTAGTGTGTCACCAGGGCTGGCGAGGTGAACCATGCCCCGGCGAGCCCGATCAAACGCATGCACATCGAGTGAAGCGAAAATTGCGGAGATGTCGCTGTGGGCACCTCGCGCACTTCGCGGCAATGCGCTGTCTTGCCAGTGGACAGTTTGTTGAGCGTACATCGGCGGGCGCAGATTGGGGTCGGCAGCGTAAAGCTTATCAGCGATGCGGCGCCACACTGGCAGCGCTACATCGGAGCCGTAATAGCCGCCAGTTTGTGGCTTGGATATAAGCACCAACATCGTGTAGCGCGGATTTTCAGCTGGGAAATAGCCGATAAAGCTCGCTTGGTGCCCACTTTCGCCCCGACGCTTAGCCTCAGGAGAGTAGTTGTACTGCACAGTGCCCGTCTTCCCCGCGAAGCTGTAGAGGTCGCTTTGGTGGCGTTGAGCAGTACCTCGCTCTACTACACCAAGTAGAAGCTCCTTAGCCGCTCTCACCGCTTTAGGTCGAGCTATCTGATTGTCGAGCGTCACAGGCCCAAACTCTTCGAGGCGGCGACCTTCGCGCTGAATATTGCTCACCAAGTGTGGCTTCATGTAGCGACCATCGTTGGCCACTGCATTATAGAATGCCACCAGTTGGAGCGGCGTTAGCTCTAGTTCGTAGCCCATGCTCATCCACGGTAGGGTGATGCCACTCCAGTTGTTGAGCGTGTCGTTGATTGGGTCTTTGATCCACGGGAATTTCTCGCCAGCTACTTCTATTCCAGTGGTCTTGTCGAGCCGAAACTGGCGCAGCTTATCCACGAAAGCTTTGCGCCCTTCGAGCTGCTGGCCGTAATGCTGCTCAATCAGCCGAGCCACACCAACATTCGAGCTGATTTCGAAGGCGCGACGCAGGGTGGTGGAGTCAAGCCCATGTGCACTCGCATCGAGCATCTCGCGATCATAAAATTTATGCCGACCATTGAAAATACGTACCGTGTCTTCGAGCTGAGCCTTGCCATCATCGAGTAGGGCCAGCATAGAGGCCAACTTAAAGGTCGATCCGGGCTCTACGGCTGTACCGACAGCATGATTGAAGGTTTCCGACACGCGGTGGTCGCCGTGGCGAGTGAGGCTGGTCATGGCTCGGATGGCTCCCGTCCTTGTTTCAAGTACCACAGCCACGCCGTATTCCGCGCGATGTTCTTTAATGGCGGCTTCAAGTTCTTGTTGCACCACATCTTGGACGGTGACGTCGAGCGTCGTCTGGATATCGCTGCCACTCTTCGGACTCGCGTGCTGGAGGTCTTCGAGGGGGAGCATGTGGTTGCCTGGCAGGCGCATCATAGGCTTGCGGCCGGCCTCGCCTCCGAGCACATCATGGAAGCGCCCTTCGAGTCCTACGCTGCTGCCATCTTGGCGCCGATAGCCGATGGTTCGTTGGGCCATCATACCGAAGGGTCGGCGGCGGGCTTCTGAGCGGAGGGCGATGAAGCCTCCACGGTTGGCGCCGCGCTCAAAGATGGGCCAGCCCCGCATGCGTTCGTAGGTTGGATAGTCCGCTGATTTGTGGATGAGCAAATAGCGGTCGCCCGTGGCGCGGGCTGTTTTTAGCCAAGCTGCAGTAGAGTCGGCTGTGCGGGCGGGGTTGACGTATTTAGCGATCAGCAGGCCGAGTGTATCGACATTAGCATCGAAGACTTCCTTCGTGAGCCCTGCCGCACGGGTGTCCATACGGATTTCGTAATAGGGCTGTGAGGTAGCGAGCAGTGAGCCATCGGCGGCGAGGATATTGCCCCGCGGAGCCTCAATGGGTACGTAGCGAATGAGGAGGCTATCACCTTTGGCGCGCCAGCTATCTCCTTCTTGAATTGCAATCCTGAAGGTTTGTCCAAAAACCAAAAACGCGGCCAGCGCCAAGGCGCCAGCCACGATGTAGGCCCGCGTGAGCAATTCGTTCTTCATGCGGAGTTTCAGTGCTTCAGTGTGCTTAAAAATAGTGTTTCAAAGTGTGTATCAGTAAGTAGTGGGTTTCATTCTTGGCGTTGTATCAGTCGCCGCGGACTTGTGCCCGCCAGTCCTAAGTCTTTGGAGCGCATGCGCCGCAGTACTTCGGATTGTTTGTTGTCGTACATGATGCGGCTCTGCACAGCCGAAGCATGCCAGCGAAGTTCCTGCAGCTCGACGCGAGCGGTTTCTATACTTCGCAGGGTTTTTTGCGCACGGTGGACGTTCCACACGGTAAACAGTGCGAGGGCCGAACAGAAGAACAGGAAGGGGAGCTGACCGAACATGCGCTCGCCCATGCCTACGCGGGGCGAGAAGCGCTTGAGCCAGGTGGCTCTATTTTTCTTCTTCTGTTTCATTGTTTCTCACTGCTACTCTCATTCGCGCACTTCGCGCTCGTGAGTTGTTTTTGGTTTCTTCTTCCGAAGCCTCAAGTGGCTTCTTCGTCAGTACTGTCCACGGTCGTCGAATCCTTCCGTATTCATCTGCATCGTGTTTGCCGTCGAGGCGCCCGCTTCGCATTACATTTTTGGCAAGCCTATCCTCTCCGCTGTGGTAGCTGATCACGACCAGCTTACCACCGGGAGCCATCAGCTGCTGTGCCTGCATGAGCAAGTCTTCGAGGGCGCCGATTTCATCGTTGACCGCCATGCGCAAGGCCTGAAAGACTTGCGAGAGGTAGCGTGGTCGCAGCCCTCTGACGTAGTTGTCGACTACTGCCACCAAATCTCCAGTGGTGCGTAGAGGAGTCACTTGGCGACGCTCTACCAGTGCACGGGCAAGGGTTTTAGCATTGCGTACCTCGCCGTAGTGGCCCAGCACGTACTGCAGCTCCTCAGCGTCGATAGCAGCCAATAGATCTGCAGCGGTTGCATCTCCTTGCGCTTGCGACATACGCATGTCGAGCGGTGCATCGAAGCGGTAGGAAAATCCTCGCTCGGGCACATCAAATTGATGCGAACTCACGCCAAGATCTGCCAGTAGCCCGTCGAGCTTACCTAAGCGGTGCAGCTTTACGTAGCGTTCGAGGTGGCGGAAGTTGGCCGGAGCAAACAGCAGTCGATCATCAGCAATGGCGGCCAGCTCTGCTCTGGCGTCTGGGTCTTGATCAAAAGCGAGGAGCTTTCCTTGCGGACCGAGGCGTGCGAGAATGAGACGCGCGTGGCCACCGCCCCCGAAGGTAGCGTCGACGTATGCGCCATTGGGATTATCGACGAGGGCATCGACGGAGGCTTTCGCCAAAACGGGCACGTGATAACTCACGCCTGCTCGTTTCGCTTGCCGAAGATGTCGCCAGCCAGCGCATTGAGCTGATCGAAGTCACTCGCTTCAGCATCATGGGCAGCTTTATCCCAAATCTCATAGCGGTCGCCGACACCAATAATGACAACATCGCGATCTATGCCTGCCCGCTCCACGAGGAAGTTGGGCATTTGGATTCGGCTATTGCCGTCGAGTTTGACGGCTTTCGAAGTGGTAAAGAACATTCGCTTGAACTTCCGCTCCTTGGCAACCATGTCGTCAAGGCTGTTGACCCGCGTCGATTCCTGTGTCCAGGTCGAAATCGGGTACAACACTAAGCAGGGGTCCATGCCTTTGCGCAACACAAACTGTCCACCATCCTCTTCGTGTCGATTGACAATCTCGGCTGGTAGCCGAAGCCGCCCGCGATCATCGCGCCGACAGTCGTATTCGCCAAGAAAAAGATCAAGCACACAGGTTGTATTGCCGACCAAATGTAAACCACTTCTCCCACGTTCGCCCACTTCTGCCCCATCCTACCCCGACTGACTGACGGTCAGGAGCAGCCAAGCCAATGGCGAGTACGCATACAACCCATTGATTAACAGCATTCTATAGATATACACATTCATCCACATTAAGTTACTAACAGATTGTCCTGGATTTTAATCAGTTCGCTGTGGGCAGGGGCGTAAGGCCTCATGACACAGCAACAGCCTGATTTACAGTGATTTATCTGCCGGGGGTGAAATGGGTTGCCTGGGGGGAGGAAGTGGGCAGGAAGTGGGCAGCAGGGGCAACTTTAGCCCGCCTGCTCCGTCGAGCTCGCCTTAGCGTCTGCCGCTGGTCTCGGATCTGGCATGGTAGAAAGCCGCATCTGCAACACGCCGAGTATGGCCTCCTTGACGATACTCGTGCTCATCTTGCTGACACCCTGCACCCGATCCGTAAAGGTGATCGGTACTTCCTGCAAGCGAAAACCCCGCTGCCAAGCCCGAAATTTCATCTCAATTTGAAAGGCATAGCCAATGAAGCGCACCGCATTCAGATCGAGGGCCTCTAAAACCTCCCGCCGGTAGCACTTAAAACCAGCCGTCGGATCCTTGACGGGCATCCACGTGATGGCACGCACATACATGCTGGCGCCATAGCTGAGAAAAATGCGGTCGAAAGGCCAATTCGCGACTTTGCCTCCACGCGTATAGCGCGAGCCAATCACCACATCAGCTTCGCCCGCAAGTGCTGGTGCCAGGAGGCGAGGCAGATCTTTTGGACTATGACTGAAGTCGGCGTCCATCTCGAAGATGTAGTCATAATTGCGCGCCAGCCCCCATTTGAAGCCATCGAGATAGGCTGTTCCTAAACCTAATTTGCCAGGGCGCGACAGCAAGTGCAGGCGGTTGGGATGCGCTGCCTGCAGTTCTTGCACGCGCTGCCCCGTACCGTCAGGACTGCCATCGTCGACAATCAATAACTCGAACGACTCACCTTGCGACAACACCGCCGGTACCATGCGATTGATGTTCTCAATCTCATTGTAGGTGGGGATCACAACGAGGCTACGATGGTCGGGCATAAGGGCAAAAGCTTCTTCCAATTCCTGGAAGACGCATAAAAGTAACAGTTCTACGCTACGGCCAGCGTTAAGGGTTCCTTACTAAGACGCAGCATTACCCTGAATCGTTGCGCGCAAATAAGCTCCCAGCAGCATAAACAGCCCACCTGACAATCCACCGACTAGACATATCACCAGTGCTAAGACAGCGGCAGACCCCAGCCCGAAGAGCGCTGCGATGTTTTGCGGAAGCGTACTTGCTCCACTTCCGTAAAATAAAGCTCCAAGCCCCCAAACGAGCGCTCCCGCAAGTAAGCCAGACCAAAATAGCGCTCCCGGAATGGAAGGACGTAGCGCCAGACCAACAAGCAGACTCAGCGGCAGAAACCAAATCCAGCTGACCGTGAGGTGGACGACCAAACCCATTACCAGCAGAATTAAAAAGGCCAGCACGGGAGTCTTCAGCTTTGTTATTGGAGTCATCTTGCTAAGGTTTTGCCGTAAGGTGAACAGCTCCAGGTCGCTCGGCTAGTGCATCATGGGAAAGCTCGAGCCTCACCTGGTAATACTCGCCTGCAGCCCATGCATCGAGCATGTCTGCATAATGCGGATGACCTGGTCTGCCACTCTGCCCACCGGGATACACCACCTGTGCCCGCACTGGCTCCTCGAGGCTCACTACCATACGCCACGAAGGCCCGATGTTGCCCCGCTGCGCGTTGAGTGCCGAACTCGTGCCGCCGATGCGTAAATGCTCCCTGCTAAATGCAGGAATCTTTGCCAAATGCATCACCGAGGGATTATTTTCGTGAGCCCAGTCGAGTTGCTCTTCCGCGACAGCTTCAGCGAGCGGCTCCGCAATGTTGTGAAAAGCCAACGTGATCAAATCACCTGCATGCTCACGAGCCGGAGTCGATTGATGATCAAACCAAGGGCTCAGCGGATCGTCCTTGAGCAAATCGACCAGCACCCAAGTATTGGGGGTCATCACCACCTCGGCTCGAGTCGTAATTTCATCCCACGTAAGAGAATCGACCTCACGCAACCAACGCTCTAAAATTACAGGAGCTACAGCATCGGCACGATAACGATAATCCCAGGCCTCGAGCACCTCGAGCAAGCCGCGAGCCTCCAGAGAAAGCTCGCTCCTGTCGACTTTGTCGAGCAAAACAGGCGCAAGATCTGCAGCAAGTACACTGTAGTCATCGAGCTGCAGTGCAGCCATATCGGTCATCGATGCTGACTCTATGCTTGCTAGTTGCTCATTGATTCTGCGCGAGCGGTAGGCATCGAATGTGCCAGTGTAGTAGTAGGGATAATCAGCTGCCGTACTTATTTGATTGGTACTCGCCACAAAACCTTGAGCGGGATTAATTGCCATAGGATTGGCATCGGCACCTAAAAAACCTACTGCTTGTGGAGAGCCATGCGCGATCACAAATCTTCCTTGCTGGGGAAGCTTGCGCGGGCGCAGACCACTTACCCGCAGGGCGATATCACCTCCATGATTGGCGAAGACGATATTCTGGGCAGGCCATTCAAATACCTTACTGGCTTCGCGAAAATCATCAACCTCGTGAGCCTGATTGAGGCGGAGAAAAGCATTTATAGTTTCAGCAGACGGCTTCTCCAGCGTGAGCCATTCCATCGCATAGCCGGCATGGGAATCCTCATGTCCAGCAGGATAAACTATAGGCCCGTAGCTGGTGAGTTGCACCGTATCCAGCACATCGGCTTGGCCACGAACCTTGATGCGATCAACGCGCTGCTGCACGACGCGCGGCTGGTTGTTGCGGTCGAGGTACACCGTCCGATCAGCATCGGTATACTTCAACTCGTGCCAATCGAGCACATCCATGCCTACGTTGGTGACGCCCCAAGCCGCCTGCTCGTTAAAGCCAATGATAATGCCTGGTGCTCCTGGCAGGCTGACTCCATGGACGTGAAGGCCGCCAGCGTGGAGCTCGCACTCAAACCAGATGCTCGGCAGCGACAGTCCGAGGTGGGGATCGTTGGCCAGCAAGGGCCTGCCAGTGGCCGTGCGTGATCCTGCCACTGCCCAGTTGTTGGAGCCAATACCACTAGGTGCGGCCTCTCCACCCACAGCTCTAACCTCTGGCAAAAGCTTTTGCCTCGTATCAGAACGGGCAGAAAAGTCTAGACTTTCACTTTGGCGAATCAATAAGGTGTCCTCACTACGGTAGCCTGTGCCAGCTGGAATGACGGGCGGTGTAAGTGGATTGCGCTCCGGGAAGAGTACGTTGTAGGTCTGCTCCCCTAGTAGTGCCCGCGTATTGGTGGCAAGCACATCTTCATTTTTATAATTGAGTGTATAGGCCATGCTGAGGGCTACGAGAGCAGTTTTGCGCGGCGACCAAGGTTCGGGAGCAAAATCGAGCAGTTTGTACTCGATAGGATAATCGTGAGGCTGGAGAGTGGCGATGTAGGCATTTACACCATCGGCATAGCGCGATACGGCCTCGTAGGCGCGGGCGTCGAGGCGCCACAGGGAGTCGATCTGATCTGCCAGCTGAGCGCCACCAATGCGCCGGCGTGTGATGTCGAGCTCGAGGGTTTGCTCGCCCAGCACTTCACTCAGCCGACCTTCCGCGCTGCGAGCAGTGACATCGAACTGAAACAGTCGATGCTGGGCCTGCACATAGCCTTGTACATAGTAAAGGTCTGCGGCGCTGGTAGCATAGATGTGGGGCACCAGACGCTCGTCATAGACAACTTTTACAGGAGCGCGCACCGCAGTAGCCCCTTTGAGCGACTTCCAGTAATTTGTTTGGGTACTTCTGTAAAAGCCTTCGTAGGGATTGAGGAAAGTGCCAAGTGGCGGAGTGTTGACGTCGCCAAGATGTACGCCATAGTGCAGCAGGGCCCACCAGCCGGTAGCTAGTACGGCCGTGATGAGCAACTTTGGCCAAGGCCTGTTGTTGGGCATTTCCATGATGTTTGGTGTAGCCGGCACGGCCCGGCGGAAATGTATCGCTTTGAGCGCGGTTTTGGCGAGCCTGTGGCGAAGCAGCATAAGTATCCTCGTACTACTACTAGCGGCATGCACGCCTCCTGAGCCGCAGCACGACTTCAGCGGAGAAGAAGCTTTCCAGACCACTGACCCTTCGCGCCTCTTCTTTCTCAACGTGCGGGCCAGTAGCTACTACCAAGAGGCTGTTAAAGGGCAGCACATGGACCTCTATCGCAACAGGAAATTTTCGCAAACTGCGACCAGGCCGCTGCTGATTCCTATTATCATCAACGCTTGGGTGAAACACGAAGCCTACCTGTTTGTCAGGCCGAATAAATTTCCCTCGCTTGCGCCCACGCTCAGGGTGAGGTATACAGGTGATAGCACCAGCGGAATTTACTCACTCAACACCGCAACTCGACCTGAGCAGTATGCCTTCGCAACTCAACTGTATAGCTCTATCGTCGAAGGCCACGAACTCGAAGTGATGCTGGCCGACAGCAGTTTCGCACCCATATTTCAAGATCGAGGCGAGCGAGCAGCATACCTCGCCACGGTGCAGGATTACTACCGGCTGACGGAACGCATTTAAGTCATCACCGCTAGGTCGGGCTGCTTGCGCTCACATGCCACACGGCGACCCTACCTTCGTGGCATGCGATTATGTCTTTTGTTGATTGCAATGTTTGGGTGCATGGCTTCGGCGCTCGCGCAACCCAAAGCTTCGGTGAGTTACGCCACCTTCTTTGGTGAAAGCGGCCCTTATGTCGAAGTGTATATCATCACCGAGCGCTCAAGCTTGAGGCCGGTAGTCGGTGCTCAACCTTCTGCGAATTTCACGCTGCTCTTTAAGCGGGGTGAAGACATTGTGGCAGCCGATAAGGTGAGACTCATAGCCCCGGCGAGTGATACAATGAGCAATTTCGTCCAGGCGCTGCGCTACCCACTTGCTAATGGCACATACACGCTCGAGTTAGAAGGTACAGATGTAGCTGATGAGCAGCAGCTTACGCTAAAACTAGCGACAACTATCGACATAGCCTACGATGCTGATGAACTCAGCCTGTCTGATATTCAGCTGTCGACGCAAGTAAAAGGTGACACGCTCAACAACCCACTCGCGCGTGGGGGTGCTGTGCTGGAGCCGCTGCGGGATAACTTCATCCGGCGGAGTATGACAGGATTCTCCTCTTATGTAGAAGCCTATGTCCCACCAGACATGCAGGGTCAGCCCTTGCTGTTGGAGTACACGCTCGTGCGGCTGGGCCAAAGCACCGAAGAGCACGAAGACTTGATGCGTAAAACCAAGCGCTTTGCAGCCGAGGAGTTGGTCACACCATTCTTAATACGCTTCAATACAAATGAATTGGCGAGCGGCAACTATGCGCTGCGCATGGTGATCCGCGACCGCTCACTGCAGGAGTTTGGCGGCAGGGCAAGCATCTTTACGGTAGCCAACCCAGGGCGCGACGCCGACCTACTGTCTACGCCTCGGCAAGAGTACGAGCAGAGTTTCGCCCATAGCATCACCGAGGATTCGCTGGAGTATGTACTGCGCGCAATCATTCCGGTGCTTAGTGGGCCCGAAACTGAATACGTCAATGAGGTCATAGCAAATGCCAATCCGGACGCGATGCGGCTCGCGATCTTCAATCACTTCTACGGGGAGTCCGCTGATCACCCAGCTGTAGCGTATAACGCCTACATGAAGGTGGCGCGGGAAGTAGATTATCACTTCCAGTCAGGTTTTGGGCGAGGATTTCAAACTGACCGCGGGCACATCTTCCTCAAGTACGGTCTACCCGATGATCGGGTGCAGGTGAATAACGATCCAAGCGCCCCACCCTACGAGATATGGGTCTACAATTTTGTGGAGCGCACGGGGCAGAGTCCGGGTAAATTCTTGTTTTACAACAACACGCTCGACAACGCCAGCTACACCCTCCTCCACTCCACCGTACGTGGGGAGGTGTTCGAACCCCAGTGGAGGCGCTACCTCTATTCGCGCTCCGCAAGTGAATTTATTGATGAAGACAGCGCGCAGGGCACAGACATTCAAGACAATGTGGGTCGCTATGCAGACGCCTACTTCAGCGACTTTTAGTGGTGGAGTGTCTGCTTATTCGGCGACCATGTCCACAATCGCCTCAATGACATCTTCTGCATTGGGCTTAGTGAAGTAATCACCATCCGAGCCGAAGGGCGGGCGGTGAGCTTTGGCAGTGAGGGTGCGAGGTTTGGCATCGAGTAGGTGGTAGCCTTGCTGTTCCTCGAGCACATGCCGCAAGATGTAGGCATTTGCACCTCCAGGAATGTCTTCATCTACCACGAGGAGCCTACCAGTCTTTGCCAGAGATGCACCAATGGCGCCTTCAACATCGAGCGGGAGCAAGGTCTGCACGTCGATCAGCTCTACATCAATGCCTTCTTCAGCTAGCGTGGCTGCGGCTTCCTCACAGATGAGGACACATGCGCCGTAGGTCACCACGGTAACAGCTGTGCCTGCACGCATGATTTCAACTCGCCCGATAGCAACCGTGTAGGTTTCCAGGTTACTTGGCGCTCGTTCGCGGAGGCGGTAGGCGTTGAGGGTTTCGACGACAACGGCGGGCTCTTTTGCCTTGAGCAGGGCGTTGTACATGCCAACAGCCTGCAGCATGTTGCGCGGTACGCAGATGATCATGCCTTGGAGGGCGCTGATCATCATGCCGAGGGGTGAACCCGAGTGCCAGATGCCCTCGAGGCGGTGCCCACGTGTCCGAATAATAGCAGGTGCTTGCTGGATGCCATCGGTGCGGTAAAGCGTGGTGGCTAAATCATCAGACAGCGGCGACATCGCATAGATGAGGTAGTCGAGGTATTGTATCTCCGCAATGGGTCGAAAACCTCGCAGCGCAAGTCCAATGGCTTGCCCGACAATGGTCCATTCCCGGATGCCGGTATCGAATATGCGCTCCTCCCCGTACTTTTTTTGTAGGTCGGCAAAGCCTTGATTCACATCGCCAATATGACCAACGTCCTCTCCAAAGGCGAGCACTTTATCGTTGTGCTCAAAGAGGTAGTCGAAGAAGCGGTTGAGTAGCTGAAAGCCAGGTTTCTCCTCGGCATCATCTGCATACACGGCCGGTTCTGCGGCAACGTTGAGCACGCTTTGATCTCCGGCTAGGTAGAGCTTTGAGTGGTAGTCTTCGTCTGCTCTGTCTTGGAATGTTTTGGCGAAAGCTGACAACTCCGCACTCGGCTGCTTACCCTCACGCCGCAGCTGGTGCAGGTACCTCCGCACAGGAACGTATACATCTGCAAACATCGGCTGGCGCAGATTAGCTAATTCCTCGGCTGCAGTGCTGGTCGCGGGCAGCAACTCGAGTGCCTTCTCCTTTACCACTTCGACCTGCTGCTGCATGCTGCGCCAGGCTTCTCGTTGAGCAGCCTTGGCATCTTTCTCGGCCCGCTCCTTGGTGGCTTCGAGTGCGGCTGGAGCAACACCCTTCTCCGTCTCTAGCCACTTGGCGAAGCGGACATTGCAGTCGTACTCTTTTTCGAACTTCAAGCGCTCTTTCGGCTTGTAGCGCTCGTGCGAGCCGGAGGTACTGTGACCGAGTTGCTGTGTGACTTCAGTGACATGCACCAATACCGGCACGTGATCGCGACGCGCAAGTTCGGCTGCGGTGGCGTAGGCTTTAGCGAGTTCGGTATAGTCCCAGGCTCGTGCTTTGAGGATTTCGATGCCTGCTTCTTGCTCCGTACGCTGCAAGCCGGCAAGAGCTGCGCTGATAGAAGCCTTTGTTGTTTGATATTCGATAGGTACGCTGATGCCGTAGCCATCGTCCCAAACGCTCACCACCATAGGCACCTGCAGCACACCTGCGGCATTGACAGATTCCCAGAAGACGCCTTCCGAGGTAGACGCGTCGCCAATGGTGACCCAGCAGATTTCGTGGCCTTGGCGCGAAAGGGGCGACTCAGCGAAGGCCGGTAGTTGGCGAAATTTTTTAGAGGCCAAGGCTAGTCCAAGACCGCGGGCCATTTGACCGGCAGTTGAGCTGATGTCGCTCGAGCTGTTGAGGGTTTGAGCTAGTGGCAGCAGCTGGCCGCGAGCATCGACGGTGGGTGTAGCGAAGTGGCTATTCATTTGGCGCCCGCCGCTAAACGGATCGCCCTTCGGGTCGGCGTATAGCTGAGCGAAGAGGTTTTGGGCGGTCGCGATGCCGAGGGCTAGCATGAGGGTTTGGTCGCGGTAGTAGCCACTACGCCAGTCGCCCGGCTTAAACTGTTCGGCAAGTGCGACTTGAGGCAACTCTTTGCCGTCGCCGATGATGCCGAATTTGGCTTTTCCGGTGAGCACCTCTTTTCGCGCAAGCACACTACACGCTCTACTGAGGCAGCACAGGTAGTAGTGGTCGAGCAGGCGTGAGCTTTGACCGTTAGAATTGGTTGCTACACGCTCGAGGGTTGCTGTGTCTGAGCTGATCAAGTCGAAAAGTTCTCGTTAAATCCTGGGACTTGCGTGAGGCCGAGGATGGGCAAAATGGATGGCTAGTTGGGCGGTGCTACAAAGGTAAAGCGTTGGCGCGGCATTGGGAATAGCGTGATGGAGGTGTTATTAACGCGGACTTAACGCCATATTATTGAGTCGTTGAAAGCAGCTAGGGCAGTTGGGCGTTAACTTTGTACTGCACTTACAAAGCAACAATACATGAAAAGTCTACTCACCCTACTCGTCCTTTGCCTCGGCATTTTCAGTGCCCAAGCACAAGACGATGCAGCACCTGGTCCTGCAATGAAATTTGAGACCACCGAAATTGACTACGGCACCATTGCTCAAAACAGCGACCCGCTCCGGGTGTTCAAATTTGCCAACGAAGGCACTGAGCCGCTCGTCATCAAAGCTGCTAAGGGATCATGTGGATGCACCGTACCTAGCTACCCTAAGCAACCAATCCTGCCAGGTGAGTCTGCTACCATCGAAGTTCGCTACGACACCAAGCGCGTTGGGCCATTCCAAAAGACCGTAACCCTCACTACCAATGAGGTAGATGAGAAGCACACCCTTCGCATCAAGGGTAAAGTAGAGCCAGAATCAGCTACTGAAGATGCACTTCCCGAAACCACCCCAGGCCTCATGAACGGAGGCGGCCGCTAAGGCAAAGCCAAGTCCAATAACACTAATCCATCACTTAAAGCCTGAACGATCACCAGATCGTTCAGGCTTTTTTAGTGTAATTCTTCGCTCAGGCGCTCGGGAGCCAAGTCAAAGCCGAACTGCGTGCCGCGAATCACCGTCTGCAAAGCCATCGAAGAGTCGGTGAGCTTGGTGACCTTAAAACCCGTCAGCATGTCTGAGCCGCGCGTCACGAATACCTCCGCCTGTTGCTGATAATCGAGCGTCACCTCTTCACCTATAAAATTGGTCTGGAGCGTGTGCTGGTTGGTATCGAAAACGAAGTAAGCGGCGTCGAGTGTGTTGGTGGGCTGATTGGCGCGTGTAGCCGAAACCACCACCCATCGACCGTGTTCGCTAGGCATTACGTCAACTGAATCTGTGACGCATGCAGTAGCTAAAGTGGCAAAGCCTAAGGAGAGGTAAACTGGTATCCGCATCGGTACAAAGCTGCAAGGTATACATCTAAGGCAGGTATGCGCAGCGGCTCTCACAACAGATATGCAGCATCATCACGCAGCAACTAGGCGCAGCAGTGTCACCTCCGGCAAAATACCAACGCGACCAGGGTAGCCGAGAAAGCCATAGCCACGATTGACGTAGAGGTGCTGATTGCCTTTGGTGTACAATCCAGCCCACTGCTCGTATACGTACTGACTCGGACTCCAGCGAAAGCCCGGTATTTCAATCCCGAACTGAAAGCCATGGGTATGACCACTTAGCTGAAGTTGAATGTCTGGTCGCTGGTCTACCACCTGTGCATCCCAGTGTGTTGGGTCGTGGCTGAGGAGGACTTTCGTCAAAACGTGCTCTGTGCCGCGAGCAGCTGCTACTAGATCGCCTGTACGTGGAAAGCGGTCGATGGTGCTCCAATTTTCGACGCCGATCAGCGCGAGCGGCTCGCCATTGATGTCGAGGATGCGATGTTCGTTGAGCATGAGTTGCCAACCCAGGGCGCGATGATAGGCGTAAAGGCGCTCCCAGTTTGCCTCTTTATCGGCAGGACCCCATCCGGCCACATAGTCGCCGTAGTCGTGATTGCCGATGATGCTGTAGGTGCCGTGGGTGGCACTTACGCGGCTGAAGATGTCGATGTAAGGCTCGATTTCTTCGGCACGACTATTTACTAAATCCCCGGTAAAGCAGGCAATATCAGGTTTCAGATCGTTGAGGGCTCGTATGCCATCAGCTATGGGGTCTTTGCGAAAAAAGCTCCCGGAATGGATGTCAGATATTTGGGCAATGCGTAAGCCCACGTGTTTTGGCGAAAGCCCGACAATCGGTACCTCCACCTCATGAATCGTATACCGATAAGGATTGCGAATGATGCCGTAGGTGAGTACAGTAGCCGGTAAGGCGCCTAGCCCTATGGCGAGTTGAGTGAGAAAGCGCGAACGATCGGGCATGAAAGGGGCCGTCCCCAATGCAGACAGCCGGCGGTAAGCCCCATAAAGAAGGCGCCGCACATCGTCGATCAGGAATATGCTTGCAGCTATAAACTTTCCAAAGTAGGTGATGAACAGCACCGCCCGCAGCGGTATCATGAGCGCCTTCGGTAGGCGAAGGTCGACACCTGCACTCACGGCGAGGATGTACAGCAGCGCAAGCGTAGGGATGCTCCACCAGATAATGGTGAACAGGTACTGCGCCATCCGTCTGCGCGAGCCTGCTTCTGCCTCCTCGAAAAGCGTGCGAATAGCGAGGTAGCCATACACGTCGAGTACGAGCATGACGAGCAGCAGCGGTAGAAAGCGTAAAAGCATGGGCAGGCGAACGCCACAACAACGCGTAGATGTTCGTTACCATTGAGCAACTATGCCGATTAGTTTGTACCGATTTATACTGCTGCTGGCTGGAAGCTTAGCAACAGCTACGCTCCTGGCGCAGTCGCCCTTTACCCGCGCCGACACCTTACGAGGCTCGCTGAGGCCAGAGCGCACCGCCTACGATGTGGTGCACTACGCACTCGACCTCGAGCTTCACCTCGCCGACAGCAGTATCAGTGGCTCAGTGCGCATCATTTATAGAGGCACGCTTGCGCAAAACATATTACAACTCGACCTAGACGAGCGGCTCCAACTCATTCGCGTAGAGCAGGCAAAGGCTCAACTCAACTTTAGCAGAGTAGCTGATGCAGTGTTTGTAGAACTCGCGCGACCGACCAAAATCGGAGTCCTCGACACCCTCACCGTGTACTACAGCGGTCAGCCGCTCAAGGCTATTAATCCCCCCTGGGATGGAGGCGTCACCTGGGCCCGGGATAGCCTCGGTCGCCCCTGGATTGGGGTGAGCTGTGAAGGCATCGGTGCCTCTAAATGGTGGCCCACCAAAGATCACTTGAGTGATGAGACCGATAGTGTGAGCTTTACTATGAGGGTGCCCAACCCGCTGCGCGCCGTCAGCAATGGCCAGTTGCGCAGTATCGTGCAAGGACGCAATGCTAGCACCTACAGCTATGCCACCACCTATCCGATCAACAACTACAACATCACCTTCTATGTAGGCCACTACCTCACCTTCTCGGATACCCTACGCAGCCCAGCACGTGCCGAGCCCTTGCTTCTCAACTATGCCGTCTTAGATTATCATCTGGCCACAGCGAAACAGCATTTTCAACAGGTGAAGCCGATGCTCCGCTGCTACGAAGACTTGCTCGGCCCCTACCCATTTTGGCGCGATGGATACGCCCTGATCGAAGCACCTTACTTAGGCATGGAACACCAAAGTGCCATCGCGTACGGCAACAACTACATGCGCGGCTATAGAGGCGGGATGATTCCGGATCATATGAATTGGGACTACCTGATAATTCACGAGTCTGGGCACGAATACTTCGGCAACGCCATCAGCGTGGCTGATCACGCGGAGATGTGGCTCCACGAATCCTTTACCACTTACCTCGAGGCGCTCTACGTGGAATGCATCTATGGCTATGACGAGTACCGCAACTACCTCAATAGCCAACGCGGCTTTATTGCTGATCAAGCTCCAATTCTGGGGCCTACAGGTGTAAATTTCGATGGCTTCGGGAGCTCAGACCATTACTTCAAAGGCTCGTGGGCGCTGCATACCTTTCGCACGCTGGTAGGGGATGAAGCATTCCTGGAGTTTCTGCGCGACTTCTACCAGGATCATGCCCTTGGCAGCGTCACAACCAATGATTGGCTGGCGGCAGTAGTCGAGCGCTTTGGCACCGACTACATTCCTTTTTGGCGACAGTACCTCGAGAAAGCCACTTCCCCACGACTACAGGTGCAGGTACGAGATGATTTTACTGTGGCGTATTTCCTCGACGTCATCCCCGGCTTCAAAATGAAGCTCCAAGTGGGGGACAAGCAAATAACAGTCACCGACCAACCCCAAGCTTTTGACGTGGTGGCCGCAGACTGGCAGCAGTTTGATATGTCTGCCTATTTGATCAACTGGTGATGAAGCCGCGCCGACCTAGTAGTTGGTCTTCTCGCGGATTCGAGCCTTCTTACCTACGCGGTCGCGCAAGTAAAACAGGCGTGCCTGGCGCACTTTGCCGCGGCGCAGGACAGTGATAGAATCTATGTTCGGGCTATTAAACGGGAAGATCCGCTCTACGCCGATGCCGTTGCTGATTTTACGAACGGTAAAGGTCTTTGTGGCGCCGTGGCCTTTTATCTGGAGTACGTCTCCTCGATATTCCTGAATCCGAAACTTGTCACCCTCGACGATTCGGTAAGCAACCACGACATTATCGCCAGCGCGAAATTTTGGAAAATTGGTCTCGCGCGCGAGTTGCTCGTGTACGTAATTGACTGCGTCCATGACAAGGGTGTTTTTAAGCGCCGCGAAGGTAAGACTATTATCGCATCGTGCAAAGCGGATTAATTACCTCACCAGTGTCACGAAGCCACTCAGCTGCTGCGCTCCATCCGGGTCATCATAGGTTACCAAATACAGGTACACCGCAGGAAGTGCATCGCCTCCATTGCGCATGTTGCGACCGTCCCAGCCTTCGTTGATATCGTTGGTTTCAAAAATCTTCTCCCCCCAACGGTTGTAAATCTGCATCTCAAAATTCGAGATCAACTCGACGAAGCCCACGCCTTTAAAGAACTCATTGCTGCCATCGCCATTGGGTGTAAAGGCATTGGGCAAGAAGTAGCTTTGGTAGGGTACGACGCGGAGAAACTGTGTTGAGGTATCCAAGCATCCGTTGAGGTGACTCACGACGAGATCGACTTTATAGCGGCCCGTGTCGGGGAAACTGAAGATAGGATTTTCCTCCCGGCTCGTACCAATGGAATCAAAGAACCACTGCCAGGAAACTGCCTCTATACTTTGATCAAAGAACTCGAAGGTGGGTTCTCTCACGTCGGAGATTACTGAGTCTATTTCAAAGGCGGAGATAGGGCTTTCGAAGATTCGCAGCGGCTGCACGAATTGAGTATCCACAAAACAGCCGATGGGCGAAGTCGCACTCAGGTAGATATTGTACTCCCCAGGCACAGTGTACTGATAATCCGGATTGAGTTCAGTGGAAGTAGCGCCGTTGCCGAAGTCCCAGAAGACAGCGTACTCCTCGGTGATCAGAGCCGTGCCATGTCTAAACGCTGCCACCTCCGGGGCGCAACCCCGATCGCCGTCGACGAATGCTGGCAGATTGGCCGGCACAGGGTAATACTCAATCTCTTTAGAGCTCGTCTTTTCGCAGCCAAAGTTGTCACGAACCGTTAAATCAATAAATCTCCTACCCGCGCTGATGTAGCTGTGTAAAGGCTCAAACTCTGTACTTGTTTCTCCTTCGCCAAAAGCCCAGGAATAGTGTACAATGCTATCGGCTTGCGTAAAAGAGTTATTTTCAAATTCGACAGGGGCGTAGGTGCAGGTATCGTAGGTGAAGTCAAATTCAGAAGTGGTAGGTGGAGTAAGTCTCACCAGAAAGTCGAGCGTATCGCTACAGTTGAGGCCAGGATTAGCAACGAGTGATACCGGATACAGCCCATAGTCAGGATAAGTAGCCGTCACCGTATCTTTTACACTTGATACAGTCCCCTCGGTGGTGCCGCGCAGCAACCACTCAATGCTCTCAACACGGCGTGGGTCGGTAGAGGTATTCACGACCTCAATATCTTTGGTGCCGCAGAATAAGATGTAGCCAAGTGTAAGACTGTCTATTGCGGCTTCACTCGTCACCTTCGCCTCAATCACGCGCTCACAATTGACGACATTGAATTGGAAGTCTCGACGCACCTCGCCAATCAGCTGACCGTTGCGGTATTCCTGTACGCTCAAACAGACCACAAATACACCCAGTACAGTCGGATTTACCCGCAGCAAACCCGTATTGGCATCTATGCTAAACGTGGGCGAACTCAGTAGCGGACTAGTCGAGCTAAATGGTGGCCGAAACACCACTGGATCGTAGGGTGGTGGCGATTCTGGATTAGGAGTTACACCGTCAAAACTTTCGTTGGCGCCTCCTTGAGAGCTCGTCATGTTGCCCCCGCCATAGTAGGGCTCGCAGAGGCTATAGACGAGTTGATCGCCGTCGGCATCAGTAGCTGAGTGGTCGAAGTTGAGCTGCGTGTTAGCGCAAATAACGACTGGTGCAAAGTTGTTGAACACCGGGGATGAATTGCAGGTCTGTTGCGCAACTGGTGGAATTTCAACGAGATAGGTGGCACCTGCTTCTCCCGGATTCACGAGATTATCGATCTCATCGGTTCTACAACAGCGTTGGTAGCTAACGGTATAGGTATCGTTGATGATGGGCAGCGTCAGCTCGGTGGTATACACGCCGCGCTCGTTGCGCACGGTTGTAGGATAGACTACACAAGCGTCGGGGTCCACGATTTCGAAGTCGGTAATGTCGAGCCCGCTCCCTAAAATGCTGATCGTGCGGTAAACTTGATTCCCACGAAAGATGGTCATTTCGAAGGTGGGGCCGTTGCCTGAGTTGGAATCGAATTCTGCACCTCCTGTTGTGGCATCTCGATACAGCGAAACTTGGATGCGGTAGGTCCGGTTATTAGCATCGGGCTGGCCGATACACGCATACGTGACCTCTCCACCCACAATATGTCGCGCCTCAGCTGGCAAGGCTACAGCAAGTGCCCCGAACCACAGGAGGAGGTTAATGTATAATTTTCTCGACATGTCTGGGTGTAAGTTAATCGTACCAACGCAGCTTTGCAGCCGTTTAACGTGTCATCACATTGACTAAAGCACAGTCCCTTACTGTGCACTCAAAATTTCTACGAATTGAACGACATGTTCCAACTTGGTGAGACGCTCACCGCACTCGAAGATGGCAAGCTCATCCTCTATCCTACTGACACGATTTGGGGCATAGGCTGCGATGCTACTAACACTGATGCAGTAGCGAAAGTTATAGCACTCAAAGGTCGACCCGCAGCGCAAGGTCTCATCGTGCTGGTTGATTCGATGGAGATGCTCAAAAATCACGTGCACGAGGTGCATCCGCGCCTGCAGACTTTGCTGGCACACCACACGCGCCCGCTTACCATGGTTTATGCCGATCCTGTGGGGCTGGCGCCCCATGTGCTAGCTAGCGATGGAAGTGCTGCGATTCGCATTTGTGAGGATGCTTACTGCAAAGCCCTCATTGGCTCGTACGGTCGACCTATTGTCTCTACCTCTGCTAATTTGCATGGCGAGCCGTTTCCGGGGCACTTCGGTAGCATCTCCTCCGAGGTGCTACGTGCTGTCGACCATGTAGTTAAGTACCGGCAGCGCGATACTACACCTGCCGAACCGAGTATGCTGGCCCGTTGGAATTCCTCCAACGAGATTGAGCCGATTCGGGAGTAGCGTGCGCTTCGACTTCAGCTCTGCCGTCCTCACGCTGCTCTTCGAGGGCCAAGCTCCGCGTACCTACCAACTGAGCAAAGGCTATCACAGCGAGGAGGCCTACTATGTCGACATACACATAGCCCACAATCGCTTGCAGCTGGAGTTACACCCCAAGCAACCGCTGGCCCCTCTGCTCGCTTGTCAGTTGCTTGTGCCTATAGCAGCGGGTGCAGTGTTACATGCTCGCCGATTTGCTGCCTCCGCAATTTGGGTGGAGTTAGCTCCGCAGCCGCAGAAGCTTAGCCTGTACGAGCGCTGGTGCCTCAAGCATCTCGGCTTGGCGCAGCACCCTCTCCGTGCGCCCGCTCAAGGTTACTTGCAGCTACACCTGCGCGATGAGCGGGAGTCGCTTTTCATCACATCGCTCAGCGAGAGTACCGCCCTTACCAGCTTTACGCACCAGTCGGCTCAACTCAGCATACACAAGGCTCTTAAGGGCTTTTCACCCCAGCACTCGGTCGAGTTGTATCACCTCGAGGTACAAACCACCAGTCATCGCATTCCACGCCAGCCGCGGCCATCTCAGCACGTGCTCAGCTGTACCCACGAGGTGCTCGATCAGCAAGCTCTCCTCCACCGCTTCCTCAACAGTGCGCTCTGTGACTTGCAGCCAGTGCGTGAGTTTGTGCTCGATATACAGGTCGACATTGCTGCCCATCATCATTGGCAGGCACGCGCGCAGGCCCTTGCAGCTTTCGCCAAAACTTGCCACGACTCCGGGGTAATACCAGCTATTTCGCTGCGGCTCGGCACCCTACCCGCTACTTCACCCGCAGCATTCCACGAGGCTCACGCGCTGCAAACGAGTGGCGGCAACCTCTTACGTGTTTGGTCGCCGGAGCTCAATGAATTTGTTTATCCTATCGATGTTGGCCGCGACCAAACCCTGCAGGCCATTCAGCAGCTCGTGCTGTGGGCGGTGCGATTGGAGTTTGGCAGCATTTACCTATCAGAGCTTGCGGCGGTGGGCCTACATAGCGGCGCGATCGGTCGCACTTCCGGCCAGAGCTACCAAACCTTACTTGAAACAATCATCGGCGTGCTGCCTAGCAACGTGATGCTTCACCTGAGCGACCTCCCTCTAGAGCTCGCTCCTGCAGCTACACAACTGCAGGCAGGTAGACAACTGCGGCAAGCGCAATGGCCTTGGTATGCCTCACTTTCTCCGGAATTTTCATCTCCAGCCGCTGGGCCGGTGGTGCCTGAGCTTGGTTCACTCCCCGCCACCAGCCTTGACTGGGCACAACTCGAGGCAAGACTATTCAGCGCTTGGCAATCGGCTGCGGGTCGCGTACTGCGCTAAGGGCCGCGCGTACATAGTTATCATCCAATAGGCGAGCACGTGCTGCTGCCTCGGGCGATTCGAGTTTTGCCGTAAGGCTATACTGCAATTCTTCCGCTAACTCAGGGCGATAATAAGCCCAATCAGCCTCACTTAATGTGATACCGCTTTGCCTGAGCTGGTCGTGGAAGCTTTCCAGAAGTACCTCGACTTTGCCAGTATCTCGGTAGCGCTCCAACTCAGCAAACGTGAAGTTCTTCACCGTCGTAATGGCCTGAGCAAAGGCCGGCGACTCTATCCGCTTGCTGCTGCTCACTACGACATCGGGAGCAATCCCACCACTGCCATACACTTCTCGTCCACCTGCCGTAACGTACAGGTTGGGGCGAGCATCCTCCAGGCTGTCGAGGTAGCCTTCGCGATACGAACCTAAATCCTCGTAATCTCGCTGAATAGACCTCCCCGAAGGCGTGAAGTAGCGTGACACGGTGATGTGCAGCGCCCCACCATCTTGCAAAGTATACAGCTCCTGAACGAGCCCTTTGCCAAACGAGCGCTGACCAACGATCGTCCCCCGATCCCAGTCCTGCACCGCGCCTGCGATAATTTCGGACGCTGATGCCGATCCTTGATCGATGATGATTGCCACCTGCTCAACCGGAAAAAACACGCGACCTGTGGATAGATACTCCTTGCGCGGATTATGAGCGCCCTGCGTGTACACAAGTAGTCGCCCATCATCTGGAAATAATTGGCTGAGCATACTCACCGCCTCCTGGAGGTAGCCACCACTATTGCCACGCAGGTCGATGATGAGGTGTCGAGCACCTGCGAGATGCAGCCGCTCTA
The DNA here is from genome assembly GCA_965213735.1 of Saprospiraceae bacterium. Taxonomy (GTDB): domain Bacteria; phylum Bacteroidota; class Bacteroidia; order Chitinophagales; family Saprospiraceae; genus CALDTK01. Next base: position 123,771 of record CBDCAB010000006.1, on the reverse strand, counting down.
GTTGCTGCATGAATTCCTCATAGGTATTGGTGCCGAATTGTCGCACCCGCAAATAGGCCACATCTCCATCGAGCAGCAAGCCCTCAGCAACACTTGGTACTACGACTTTCTTCGGCGTCAGCGATATGGCTTGCAGCAGCCCTTGGCCAGGACGGTAGACTTGGATTTCCAGTGGACCCTCTGGCAGCTCCCTCATATAGGCCTCGATGGCGCTGGCGGTGAGGCCGGCACCACTCACCACCGAGTCTGCAATGCTTAGCAGCCTATCGTAGGGTTGCAGGCCAGCAAGCGCAGCAGGACCTCCAGGCAAGGCACTGACCACCGTCACGGAGTCGCGAATCATCAACACATCTACTCCGATGCCAGTCGTGCTACCCTCCAGTTGAGCACGATGCTTCACTACTTGCTGAGGGCTTACATAACTGGAGTGAGGATCTAGTTCTGCGAGAAGATTATTGATGGCACCATCGACAAGACGCTCCCGGTCTACTTCATCGACGTACTTGGCTTCGATGTAGCGCAAAATTTCTTCGACCGTACCGACGCCGTGGGCATTACCTGCAAGTTCATTCGGCTCGCCAAACGCAATGAGCGGTCCGCTGCCGCCTTTCATGCTCAAGCCAAACAGTATCCCGACAATAACCAATCCTGCTCCTAGCAGTGGAATCCACACGAACCAACGCGGCTGCTGGTAAGGATCCTCACGTTTGATATAGCTAAAGCTCATGCCAGCGCGAAGTTGGCCTTTCACGCGATTAAGCACGTCACACCTCCCTAACAATTGGACTGAGGTTTGCGTATCACCTCGCACATGATCTGCGTGCGCTGGATATTTATCGCTGGGGCTGTGCTTTGCACCTCCATCGCGACTGCGGGCAGCACCTCTACGCTCGGTGACACTCTCCTACCTGCAGATGTCGCTTATCGTGGTTACCGCCTTCACGTGCGCAAAATCAGCGTTGTCAAGCAGCGAAAAGAGGCTTATCTGCTGCGCTTTGAGGCGGTGAATACTGGCCGCCGACCGATAAGCTTCGGGCCAGGATTTCCGAGTCATTACCTCCAAACCGTTTTCGATGCTAGCCTGGGCAGTGGCGGCCTCTTACCTCTCGGCGCCCCCTTACGGGCAAAACTCAGCAAGTCGAACCTATCATTTGAAGTCGGGGAGTGGCAGCGCGACCTCGAATTGTGGGTCACGCCCGGCGAAGACGAACGGCTGGTACTCAAAATTGATGAATTTGAAAGGGTCGACAATACCATCACCGAGCGGACTGCTCCAACTTCTGCGGATGCTGATAGTGAAGAAGATTGTGTTGACTTGGAGCTAAGTGCGGTGCGCACAGTATTTCGCAGCAAATCCACGGCTACTCTCCAAATTGAGCTCACCAACAGTGGCTCCTCTACCCTAGCCTACAGTGAAATGCCCCAAGGACTCGAGCTCGCATTCTTTCTCAGCGGCTCACCTCAACTTACTGCGTCGGCACGTCGCGTGGGGAGTCTAGATTTGCATAGCCAGTTGGCAAAACGCACCGACGCTGCCCTAGCCGTTGGCGAAACCACCGTGGTGGTGCACCAAATAAGCACGGAGGCTGTGACGCGCTACACGAGTGTCGTTGTTGCTCAACTCGATGGCGGGCAACTGCTCTTGGAATGCAACGAGACCAATAACGAGCGGCACCTAGTACTAGACTGAAGCAAATCTAGATGTAGCGCTCGCGGTGTACGCCGGCCATGAGTTTGGCTAGTCGCAGTACTTGATAGGCATAACCCGACTCGTTGTCGTACCAGGTGTAGCAATTTACGCCGTAGCCATCGATGCTCACACGCGTGCTCGGCGCATCAAACACACTCGTCGCTGAGATACCAATTGCGTTTGTACTCACATATTCCTGCGAGCCGCTAAACATGATTTGTTCGCAGAGTGGCCCGCTGAGGGTAGCAGTGCGTACAATTTCGTTGACCTCATCTTTATTCACCTGCCGTTTTACCGTAAGGTTGACGATAGCAAGACTGCCATTAGGCACTGGCACCCGCACGGCGTTGCCTGTAAGCAAACCTTCGAGCGATGGAATGACTTTGGCCACGGCCTGCGCAGCGCCTGTAGTAGTCACCACCATATTGAGTGGAGCTGCACGCCCCCGCCGCGGCTTGCGGTGAAAATTATCGAGCAAGTTTTGGTCGCTGGTGTAGGCGTGGATGGTTTCGATGTGGGCGCGGGTGATGCCGAGGCTATCGTGGAGCGTCTTGATGATGGGCGCCACTGCATTGGTGGTGCAACTCGCCGCTGATGCAAGTCTTACATTCTCCCAATCGTAGTTGTCATGGTTGATTCCGACTACCACATTGGGCACTTCCTCACCGGGTGCTGTCAGCAGAACGCTCTTGATGCCAGGGCGCAAATGGCGCTCGAGGCCTTCACGGGTGCGCCACACGCCAGTGTTGTCGATGAGCAGCGCATCTTGGATGCCGTGCGCGCTGTAATCGAGCTCTTGCGGCTGCTCCGCGAAGAGCACTTTTACGCGATTGCCATTGATAATAAGCCACTCCGCATCGGCGCTGACTTCCACCATCCCGGAGAAATTGCCGTGAATAGAATCCGAGCGCAGTAAGGCCGCTCGTTTGCTCAGCTCGAGGTGTGGATCATCGAGTTGGGCACGAATCACGATCGCTTTGAGGCGCAGTTGTGATCCGCGACCAGTGTGTTCAGCCAGCAGCCGCGCGAGCTTGCGGCCAATGCGCCCGAAACCATACAGCACCACATCTCGACCTTGCCCTGAAAACTTCTCTGTTGACGCGGTGGCATGGCTGCGCAGCGTACTGAGTTGCTCACGCACGAAATCATCCATGTTGGCATAACCGGTCGAGCGGTCGAGCCACTCGGTAGCTAAGCGACCTAAGTCGACTTTACACGCTTCGAGTTCTTCGAGTTGCGCTACTGAATAAGCAAGCGAGAGGCTGAGGTCGACATTGATGGGGCGCTTACTGTAGTCGGTGCTGCGCTGGTGAGCCCGTATCACTTCGCTGGGCCGCGTATCGTATATCTGCTGCCGAAACAGCGTGAGGTCAACGCCTTTGTCGAAGCGCAATTCGCCTGTCACTTGCAGCAGATCGAGGGCGGTTTTTTCCTGTTCTCTCCAACGTGCGAGTTCAGCGTCGCGGGTATCGATGAGTGGAGGCTGGGCATCAAACATAGGTGGCTAAGGCAAAGCTATAAACTGCAACGCCCGCCGATCGGGAATGGATCGACGGGCGCTGGAGTGGATTACATCAAAATTAGAACTAGGCGCCGAGGTAATTCTTCAGCAGCTTACTCTTGTTTTGGGTGCGCAACTTGTTGATTGCTTTATCCTTGATTTGGCGCACACGTTCGCGGGTAAGACCGAACTTTTCGCCAATGTCTTCTAGCGACATCGGGTGCGGAACACCAATACCGTAGTAAAGCTTTACCACATCAGCCTGGCGATCAGTCAGCGTGCCGAGCGAGCGCTCGATCTCGCGACTGAGGCTTTCGCCGTACTCGAGGTGGCGGTCGGTACTCACGGCTTTTTTGTCGTCAAGGACATCGAGCAGGGAGTTGTCTTCGCCCTCCACGAAGGGAGCGTCCATAGACACGTGGCGCGCGGCTACGCTGAGGGTAGTTTCTACCTCGGCCGTAGGGATGTTGAGCATCTCAGCAAGTTCATCACTCGATGGCTCGCGCTCGTACTCCTGCTCGAGTTCTGAAAAGGCTTTGTTGATTTTATTGAGCGACCCCACCTTGTTGAGTGGTAGGCGCACGATGCGGCTCTGCTCGGCGAGCGCCTGCAGGATAGACTGACGAATCCACCAAACGGCGTAGGAGATAAACTTGAAGCCGCGCGTCTCGTCGAAGCGTTGTGCAGCTTTGATGAGGCCGAGATTTCCTTCGTTGATGAGGTCGGAGAGACTCAGGCCTTGATTTTGGTATTGTTTGGCCACCGAAACCACGAAGCGCAAGTTGGCTTTCGTGAGCTGCTCGAGCGCACTCTGATCTCCTCGTTTGATGGCCTGGGCGAGGCTCACCTCTTCTTCAGGCGTAAGCAAGTCGACCTTTCCAATTTCTTGGAGATACTTCTCGAGCGACTGGCTCTCTCGATTAGTAATCGACTTGGTAATTTTTAGTTGTCTCATGTAAAGATTGGTTGAGTAGGGGTGAACTGTGGCCGAGGCTAGTGCTGCGGCGCACACATGGAGCAGCCTACGCGGTGGCGAAGGCCGAGTTGGAGGTACAGCGTTTCATGGTCTGGGAAGCGTCCGAGGTGTGGAAGCCCTAAGGCTTAGTGTAACATATATCTTGCGGGCGCTACTTCTAGGTGCAAAGTTACCGGCCTCAGCAACGCCAATCAAGCCACCTGGGCAAGATTGCTCAGCATGGGGTATATATGCGCTGTTGTGGGAGGAGGGTCCTTGCATGTGCCAAATCAATAATTCGTAGTTGGTGCAAAAAGTTCCCCGACTCTTGGAAAAATGGTGGCGGCGTACTTAATTGGCCCAGCCCAATTTGTAGTCGACACAGAATATCTCCCACCTCGCCTGCACTTATAACTCCACTGCATGGACCGAGTCCAGATCAAAATCGAAGAGCTCTACAAGTCATCACCGGCGATGCTCTATCAATTCATTACCGACCCAGCCTGCCTGGTGCGGTGGTTTTGCGATGAAGCCGACGTGGAGGCCGACCGCTACGAGTTCACCTGGAACGGCGCCACCGAAGTGGCCTACCTGGTAGAAAGCGAGGAGGATGAGCGTATCCGATTCAAGTGGGAAGACGCCGATGATCCTGAAGAATTTCTCGAGTTTAGAATGTTTAAGGCGGGCGTCACCGACCAAACCGTCCTTGAAGCGCACGACTTTTGCGATGATGACGAGGTGCAGGATTCACGTAAGCTGTGGGTGAGTCAATTGACGCGACTCCGTCAGGAAATTGGCGGCTAGCAGAATCTATACGGGAGCCAAACGCACCCGCAAGCCAGCCAAATCCTGTGTGAGCGGCAATTGACAGCCTAGGCGACTGTTGTCTTCCACATAAAATGCCTGATCGAGCATGTCTTCTTCATCACCGCTCATCGACGGCAGCGGGTGTGAAGACTCAATGTACATGTGACAACTCGCACACAGCGCCATGCCCCCACAGGTACCCTCTACTGGCAGCTCACTCGCCTTGCAGAGCTCCATCATGTTGAGTGCCATGTCGGTGGGCGCCTCGAGCTGATGCTCCACCCCCTCACGGTCGACTACTGTAACACATATATCGCCCATACCCAACGCTTGCTCGCTTAAACGCCTTTGAAGTTGGCTTGGCGCTTTTCTACAAATGCAGCCGCCCCTTCCTTAAAATCTTGCGTGTTGCAGCACCTGCCGAAATTGTGTACTTCCGCAGCGTAGCCATCGAGGTTCACATCCTCAAAGGCAACTACACTCTCAATGATACCCGCAATTGCTAAAGGCGCCTTAGTTTCAATTTTAGCTATAATTTCCTGGGCTTTCTCAACTTCCTGCCCCTGTGGCACCACGTGATTGACCAGCCCCAGGCGGAGTGCATGCTCAGCGTCGATCATGTCGGCAGTCAGCAGCAGTTCAGTGGCTTTAGTCCGCCCGATGAGTTCTACCAGGCGCTGCGTACCTCCATAACCAGGAATGAGTCCAAGGTTAACTTCCGGCTGCCCAAAGCGAGCTTTCTCGCCCGCCACGCGCATATGACACGCCATTGCCAGCTCACAGCCTGCTCCCAGTGCATAGCCTTGTATCGCTGCGATAACGGGTACATGGCAACGCTCGATGCTATCGAAAATTCGCTGACCTTTTTCGCTCATTTCTCGACCTTGCGTACCTGTAAGTTCGAGAAACTCCTTAATATCTGCACCAGCAACAAAGCTCTTATCGCCTGCTCCCGTAATGATGATGCCGCGCAAGCCTTCGCGCTCGGCTACTTCCTCTTGAAATAGCAGCCCGAGCTCTGCCATCACGGTGCTGTTGAGTGCATTCAGCGCCTCTGGCCGATTGATTGTCACCAGCAAGGTATTACCCGTGCGCTCAGTAAGTAATGTCGTGTAATCAGGCATGGCGGCGAAAGTAATAGAAGCTATGTCTCGGCAGGGCCTTTCAGCTTTCGCCAAAACCTCACAGCACACCCAGCAGCTTAAACGAGAGCTGATTGGCTCCGCAAGCGATACTGATCATAGCTACGAGAACTACTAGGTCTTGCGCTTCTTTTTCTCAGCGGCTGGGAAGAGCACGTTGTTGAGAATCAAACGGTATCCAGGGCTATGCGGGTGCAGGCTCAGGTCGGTTTCTGGATCACCGACGTGGTGACGGTAATCCTCGGGATCATGTCCGCCGTAGAAGGTCCACGTTCCTTCACCGTAGCTACCGTGGATGTAGCGGGCTTCGTCGGCAGGCTTGGTCTCGCCGAGCACCAGTACCGAACTCTTGATATGCTTGTTGCGAAAGGCGGTCGTTTGCCCCATAAATCCTTTGACGGTCCGGGTGTGGTTTTGCGTGAGCATCGTCGGCACCGGGTCCCACTTGGCGGAAAAATCAAAGAGGGTGAAATAGTCTTGTTTCGCGTCGAGGCGGCGGGTGAGGGTTGGGTCGATGGTTGAGAACTCGTACTGGGTAGGATTCTTCATCAACTCGAAATCCTGAAAAGCGAAGGTGTTGTTGAAGTTGAGCTTGGCCTGCGCATTGGCATCAACTGGATCGCCGTCATACATCTCTGCGCATATGTCTACTCCTTCCGCGGCAAGTGCAATGTCGTAGGTGTCGGTAGCCGAACACATCGCGAACATAAAGCCGCCGCCAGCCACAAACTCCCGCAGCTCTTTGACCACTGCAAGCTTAAGCTGACTCACCTTCTCGAAGCCTTCCTGGGCCGCGAGTGCCTCCATTTGCTTCACGTTTTCGCGGTACCAAGGCTGGGTGTGAAAGCTGGCGTAGAATCGACCGTACTGTCCGGTGAAGTCTTCGTGGTGCAGGTGCAGCCAATCGTATTGCGCCAGTTCGCCGGCCAGCACTTGGGAGTCGTATACGGTTTCGTAGGGTATTTCAGCGTAGGTCAGCACTAGCGTCACAGCATCATCCCAAGGCTGGATGCGCTCCCCTTTGGCGTTAAAAGCCGGTGTGTAGACTGCTACTTTAGGAGCGACATCGAGTTTGATGGCATCCATGTTTTTCTCGGGATGCGCTATTTCAGCGAGTATGCCATTGAGCTGCGCATCTGAAATGACTTCGTACTTGACGTTGCGCGTTTTGCATTCGCGCTCAAAGGCTTCGTTTTGCCGAAAGGCGAAAGAACCTCCCCGATAATTAAGCAACCAATAACATGAAACTTCTTTATCGAGCACCCAGTAGGTGACGCCGTAGGCCTTGAGATGGTCGGACTGCGACTCGTCCATAGGCACCAGCATGTAGGCTGCACGTGCTGAAAGTCCGCACAGCAGCAGGATTATTGAAGTTAAGAGTAGGCGCATACCCTGATTAACGGCAAAGCTGCGGCCAAGGATATAGCAGCGTGTAAGGCTTTCGCCAAAACCCAAACGCTTCTGCCCGAGCGACAACAAAGCCCGCAGCCTCACGTATATAGCCGCGAATGAACACTGAAATCCTCCTCACCCAGCCGAGTGCATACATCGCACTCTGTGTACTGGCTGGCGTAGTGGTAGCCGGCATTCTCTACTGGGCAGACCGTGACGCATCTGCGCCCTACCGCCTCCCGCTGGCCCTGCTGCGAGGACTCGCTGCCAGCATTCTTGCATTCCTGTTGCTCGGCCCCCTGCTGCGGAGTATCGATACAGAAACTCAGAAACCAGTGATTCTCATTGCAGAAGATCATTCTGGTTCGGTGGCCAACGAACTTCCGCAGGTGAGCAGCGCATTCGAGCAACTCAGCAGCAAACTCAACGAACGCTACGATGTGCAAAGGGTGAGTTTTGGCGAAAGCATACGACCCACTACCAGCGACACCACCTTAGATGCAGCGACTAATATCTCCGCTCTATTTGACTATGCCGCCGACCAATATCCGGCCGAACTGCTGCGTGGTGTCGTAGTTGCCACGGACGGAAATTTTAATCAAGGCAGCGACCCCACCTATGCTTCGGCCAAAATCACGAGTCCCGTTTATGCAGTTATGCTGGGCGATACTACCCCAACCCGTGATGTGGGTATACGCGATGTGCTCTACAATCAGATCGCTTACCTCGGCGATCAGGTAGAACTGCAAGTTGACCTTCAGGCGCAGAACATGAGCGGTGGGGCCTCTAATGTGACCGTGAGCGCAGTGGATGCACGTGGCGCAACGCGTCAGCTGGCGAGCGAAACAGTGACTTTTGATGAGGAGCGCGACTTTGCAACGCTAGCCTTTACTGTAGAGCCTAGCTTGGCTGGAGTGCAGCGCTACCGGGTGAGTGCCTCCGGACCTACTGATGAGCGAAATAAAGCGAACAACTCGCGCGATGTGTACATCGATGTGCTCGACGCCCGGCAACGAATTCTGCTGCTAGCCGCAGCGCCGCATCCAGATGTTAGTGCCATTCGGCAGGCGCTCGATGCCAACAAGAATTACGAAACGACCTTCGAGCTTGCTGCACGCTTTGATGGTGATGTGAGCGAGTTCGATCTGGTGATATTTCACAATTTACCAGCGGGGACGGCCAGCATCAAGCCACTGCTCGACAAGCTTGATGTGCGGGGCGTCGGCAGACTCTTCGTTGCTGGTCCGCGCACTGACATCACTCAACTCAACAACCTGCAGAGCCTGCTCGCCATCAATCCTAAGGGAGGTGCGGGCAATGCGGTGACGCCAACGTTGAATGGTAGTTTTCGACTCTTTACCATACCGCAAGACTGGTCGCAAGCTGTTGGAACATTTCCACCCGCACTTGCTCCCTTTGCAGACTATGGCGAGTTGAGCGCTGGAGATGTGCTGCTAACACAGCGTATTGGGCGGGTCAACACCAACTTTCCGCTGCTTGCTATGGGTGAAGTTTCTGGGCGAAAAGTAGGTGTGCTTGCCGCACAAGACATCTGGCGGTGGCGCCTCAACGAGTATCAGCAGACCGAAAGTCACAACGTATTTGATGGCATGCTGCTCTTAACAGTGCAATACCTGGCACTGCGGGAGGACAAGCGACCTTTTCGGGTCACCACTTTTGAAAAAGTCTATACCACCAGTGAGGATGTGCGGCTGCAGGGCGAACTGTACAATGCGAGTTTTCAGTTGGTCAACGACCCTGACGTGGGCCTCCGGGTCACCGCTGCCGACGGTACAGCCTATGATTTCACTATGGATAAGGTGGGCGCAAGTTATGAGCTGCGGGCAGGCAGGCTGCCAGCGGGCTCGTACTCCTACAATGCTTCGACCAACTACAACGGTGAGACGTACAGCGCCAGCGGTGCTTTTACGGTGCGGGAAGTTCAACTTGAATCTACGGCGAGTACGGCTGACTGGAATTTGCTGCGGCGACTAGCTGGCCAGCAGGGGGGTCGCGCCATTACTGCTGCGCAGGTTGATGCCTTGGCAGCTGATTTACTTGCCGATGAAGTTGCTCGTCCGGTACTATATCAGCGTGTGCGTACGCGTCCGCTAATTGACTGGCCGTGGCTGCTGGCTATTGTATTGGGTTTGTTGGCTATTGAGTGGTTTGTGCGGCGGAGGTTGGGGACATATTGAACTTGCCTACGGCGTTTTTGTGCCTACGGCGTTTTTTATGCCTACGGCGTTTGGCCTCCGGCGGTCTGATTGCCTACGGCGTTTTTTGCCTACGGCGTTGCTGTTCTGGGGTTGCTGTTCTGGGGTTGCTGTTCGGGGGGCTGTTCTGCGATGCTGTTCTGGGAGGGCTGATGGGAGAATACTAGGCTCGACTTTCAGCTAATTCGAGGCTTTGTCGCTCAAACTGCTCGGCGTAGTAGCCTCCGTTGGCGAGTAATTGTTCGTGCGTGCCTTGCTCTACAATGCGTCCGTGATCGAGGACGATGATTTTATCGAACGTGAGGAGAGCGTAGATGCGGTGCGTAATGATGATGGCTGTCTTATTGGCAAGCTCGCCATTGAGGTAGCCGAGGATTTTTTGCTCGGTAGTCGTGTCGACAGCGCTGAGGCTATCATCGAGCACTACAATATCGGGCTGTTTGATCAGTGCCCGCGCAAGACTCACGCGCTGCTTCTGACCACCGCTGAGGGTGACGCCTCGCTCACCAACTAATGTCTCATACTTCTCAGGGAGTTCGAGAATGTCTTCATGGACAGCTGCGTATTCTGCATAGCGCTCAATCTCTTGCCGGGCGGGCGGTTCTGCGCAGCCGAAGGCAATATTCTGCGCCACCGTATCAGAAAATAGAAATACTTCCTGAGGCACGTAGCCAATGCGCCGCCGCACATTAGCGAGATCGTGCTGTGGGAGAGGCTTCCCATCGATGAGTACTTGACCTTGCTGTGGATCAAAGTTGCGCAGTAGTAGCTCAACGAGTGTCGATTTACCTGAACCCGTGCGACCTATTACCGCTAGCTTCTGACCTGCAGCGAGTTGGAAGCTCATGTCGATGATGGCTTGGGCGCCACCGTGCGGATACGTAAAGCTCACGTTGCGAAACTCGACTGCACCCGCCAATTGATGAGGCTCGGCGGGAGCTGTGTTCTCAATTTCCGGTTGCTCTGATAAGAACTCGTTGATGCGCTTCTGTGAGGCTTCTGCTTGCTGCACAATAGACGCAATCCAACCTATGGCTGTAACTGGCCAGGTGAGCATGTTGATGTAAATGACAAATTCAGCAACATTACCAGGAGAAATTGCACCGCTGATCACCTTCAGCCCGCCGACGTAAACGGTGATAATTGTCGAAGCTCCTATGAGCACAATCATGATTGGAAAAAAAGCCGCATCGACTTTCGCGAGTTCCATCGACTTGAGCCGATAATCCTCTGTTTGAGCACCGAAAACTTTGCCCAAGGAGGCTTCTTGCGTGTAGCTTTTGACGACGCGGATGCCCGAATAAACTTCTTGCGCAGTAGAATTTAACTTCGCAATTTGCTGAGCTATAACGGTTGATCTACGATTGATCAAGTCACTAACATAATATATGGTAATACTCAGTATCGGCAGCGGAGCCAGCGCGTAGAGCGTCAACTCTACATTAACTTGCAGCATGGCATAGATTACGAATATAAATGTCGTTATCAAATTGACGCCATAGAGTATTGCCGGACCTAAATACATCCGCACCTTGTTGACATCTTCGGTAATTCTACTCATTAAGTCGCCTGTCTTATTGCGCTTATAAAAGCCCCGGCTCAGCCGCTGGTATTGATCGTAGATATCTTTACGTAAGTCATACTCGATTAGACGACTCACCACGATAATGGTCTGCCGCATGAAGTACATAAACACGCCCATCAGCAGTGCCAGCAGCACGACCAAGCCACCGAAAAGCAATAGCGTTTGGCCGAGGGAATCAAACAGTCGCTCTCGTGCTTCGGGGAAGTCGCTAATACTTCTGTAGAAGCCGAGGTTTTCCACCACGAGGTCGAGCGCTTCACGAATCACCTGCGGCTGGAGCACCTGGAAGTAATTCGACAAGCTCACAAAAGCTATACCTGCCAACACACGCCATTTGTAGCGCAGAAAGTAGCGGTTGAGGTAAGCGAGGTTGTTCAAGCAGCAAAGTTTAGGCAGCAAGCCATGCGAGGTCAATTAACAGTAACTCAGGCCGGCGGTTGTCGAGTTGTCGAGTCCTAGCCCTTACCTTGAGCACGTGATTATAATGGCACGCCTGATCTTGCTGAGTTTTAGCGTAAGCTGTATAGCTACCACCGCACTCAGCCAGAGCTTTACTGAAAGTGCCCTGCCCATCGTGGTAGTAGGGCTCGCGGACAGCGAAATCCCTGACGAACCCAAAACCACTACCAGCTTCGAAATTATTTATAACGGTGAGGGCGTGGTCAACAGATTGGGTGGACCGACCCAGGACTACTCAGGACTTGCCGCCATCGAAAAGCGAGGCAAAAGCTCCCTGCATCTATTCCCCAAGGTGGGTTACGGAATCGAACTTCGTACAGCAAACGATGCAGATACGAGCGCCAGCATCCTCAACATGCCGCGCGAAGAAGATTGGGTGCTGCACGGGCCATACAGCGATAAGTCTTTAATCCGCAATGCCCTCGCCTACACCTTAGCTGGTGAAATGATGGCGTACGCGCCGCGAACACGGTTTGTCGAATTAGTGCTAGGAGATGATTATCGCGGAGTTTACTTACTCACTGAGAAAATCAAACGAGACAATGACCGCGTCGACATTAGCAGATTGACTGAAGATGACACCAGTGGGGATGCGCTGACAGGAGGATATATACTGAAGTTCGATAAAACGGATGGAGTTAGCAATGAAGACTTTCAACTGCCGCAGGTAAACCTGTTGCACGCTCGCCCATCGAAGCTCTTGTTTCACTACCCGAAGCCGCGCGATATACAGCCCGAACAAGCGACCTACATTATTGGGTTTATGCGCGAATTCGAGCGTAGACTAGCAGCATCAGATTTCGACGATCCGCAAGCGGGCTACCTCCCACTCGTTGATATTGAATCTTTCGTAGACTTTTTTATCATCAACGAGATTAGCCGCAATGTTGACGGGTATCGATTGAGTACTTACCTGTACAAAGATCGGGTTGAGGAAGATGGGCGGCTTAAAATGGGGCCAGTGTGGGACTTTAATCTCGCTTTTGGCAACGCGAATTACTGTAACGCTTTTTATGTAAGTGGCTACAGTGCGAATTTCAATGAAGTCTGTCCTGGTGATTTTTACTACGCCCCATTCTGGTGGCCGCGCCTCATGGAGTCGGTACATTTTAAGCATGCGCTCGAACAGCGTTACTCCAGCTTGCGCAACGGCGGCATACTTACTACTCCCGCACTTCACCAGCGCATCGATAGCCTCAGCCAAGCAATAGGCCACGACGCCATACAGCGCAATTTTGCACGCTGGAGTATACTCGGTAACTACGTCTGGCCCAATCCCCAAGTAGGTCCCACCTACAGCAGCGAAGTTGCCTACCTCAAGAATTGGGTGCACGATCGGATGGAGTGGCTCGACAATAACCTGCCTACGCTCGTAAGTAACTCCACATCTCCCTCCGCTGCAGCGACTGCTCCTCTCGTAGTCGCGCCAAATCCCAGTTCTGCCGATCCGATTTTACAAGGTCTCGTAGCGGCAGATTTTCCGCTGACAGTTCGATTTGTAGACCTTACTGGGCGGCAACAGCCTCTGCAGCGAGTTGAGGGTGCGCAGGACATCAGCTGGCCTAGTAGCTCAGGGTTTTACTACATCGAATTAGTTACCAATCAACAGGTGGTCTATGCCCTTCCTTGGGCGCGTATCAGCGACTAATCCTGCTGCTCACCCCACCTGTACGCATCCTTCAGCTCAAAACCTGCTAGGTCGAGTACCCGATTGGTAACTGTCCGCGCAAGTGCCTCCATATCGGCAGGTCGTGCGTAAAAGCTAGGATTGCAAGGACAAATAATGGCACCTGCCTCCGCCAGCAAGGTCATGTTGCGAAGGTGGATAAGGCTGTAGGGCTTGTCGCGCGGACACACAATGAGCCTGCGCCTTTCTTTGAGCGCCACATCGCAGGCGCGCGAGAGCAGGTCGTCGCTCACGCCGTTGGCCACTCTCCCCATCAAGCCCATTGAGCAAGGGCAAATGATTACTGTGTCGTAGCGGGCCGAGCCACTAGCAAAGGGAGCCATAAAATCGCGCTTGCTGTAGAAGTCAAAGGGGTATTCGGAATAAGATTCATTGCCCAATTCGTAGCTCCAGTTGAATTTCGCATTATCGCTCATCACCACCCCGACCGATTCCCACTGGTCGCTTAGAGGCCCAGCAAGGTCGTCCATAAGCACTTTGGCGTAAATGCTTCCAGACGAGCCGCCGATGCCGAGTACTAGGCGCTTTGGCGTTAGATCCATTCCACAAAGCAAAGGCTTGGCGCGCACAATATTTTGCCAGCGGGCAATTACCTTCAAGCGTGCTCTCCTGGGCCATGGTTCCGGCGTTACGGCTGGCGATAGCGTTCGCCTGCGGAATTTTTTGCTCTAGCCTCGTCAGTGCTTCTTATGCATTTACACTTGCAGCGGCACTGCTTGCCTGTGCAGGCTTGTTGGTGGTGCTGCCTACACACCTCTACCAGCGCGGCCGGCTGCGAGGTTTTGCGGCCATGCTGGCGCTAGGAGGTTTCGGCTTGTTTTACGCAAGTACCAGCAGCGAAACGCCCATTGCTCCCTTCGCTCCACCAGAACATTTCATTGCCCATGTAACAGGCGATGCAGCGATGAGCGAGCGCTGGGTTAATGTTGATGCTGACATCCAGCAGATCTATGTTGGTGATCGTTGGCTCGACACCTCTGGCCGCGCAAAGCTCTTGATCGAGCGTTCAGCACTCGAAGCTCCAGTGGGTCACGGCTCGCTCATAGTAGCTAAATCCAGGCTCGCACCTCCTCCCCCTCCGCTCAATCCGCACATCTTTGACTACGGCAGTTTCCTGCGCGCGCGTGGCATCGGCTACCAAGCTTTTTTAAAAGCAGGAGATTACCAGTTGCTGCGCCCACCAGCAGAGGAGCATGTGCTAGCCGCCGTGCGCCACTGGGTGAGTCAGCGCCTCGAAAGTGCGCTTCCCACACCCGCCGAACTTGCAGTGACCAAGGCGCTCGTGCTCGGCGACAGGGCCGACCTGGATGATCAAACGCGCGAGGTGTACACCCGCACGGGCGCCATCCATGTACTCGCCGTGTCTGGACTGCACACTGGCATCATCGCCAGCATCCTTATTTGGCTGCTCAGCGCAGTGATGGGGCGACGCTGGAAAGCACTCCAGTTGCTGCTTTTTCTCTGCGGTTTGTTGGCCTACGTTGCGCTTACTGGATTTTCTCCCAGCGTGCAGCGTTCGGCTGTGATGTTTGGGGTGCTCTTCACTTCACGTATTCTGCGGCTCGACACCAATGCCTTCAACAGTCTGGGCCTGAGTGCATTGCTGCTACTCGCTATCAACCCGCAACTGCTGTTTAGCCTTGGCTTTCAATTGAGCTACGCCGCCGTAGCTGGCATTCTCGCCTTCTACCCCACCCTACGTCGCTACCTCGCTTCGAGCAACGGGATCATCAACTTCTTCAGTCAACTCACTGCCGTTTCTATTGCCGCGACCATTGCTACTGCCCCCCTCACTGCCTATTATTTCCATCAGTTCCCAGTGTACTTTATGCTGTCTGGCATACTTGCCGTCCCGCTGGTAAGTGTTGCGCTGCCACTGGCCATAGCTGCTGTTGCTATAGATGCGGTGACTGCACTTTTCGACGCCTCCGCCTACTGGGCCTACATCCCGGCTTATTTGTTCGTGTGGCTCTGCAATGCAGCTCTCCAGGTGGTGGCCGATCTGCCGGGTACGCTGGTGGAGGCGCTGTGGCCATCTCGCCTTACAGTTGGCTTGTGGTATGCGGTGAGTCTACTGCTGGGCATCGCCTTGCTGCGCAGAAGTGGCCGCATGCTAAGCTATGCAGCCGTGGCCTTGCTGGCGGTAGGCTGCTCGATTACCTACACCAATTGGCAGCGTGTACAGCATCAGGAGAGGATCGCCTACGCAGGTCGATCAGAGGTGGAAATTGATGTATTTGCTGGTGGGCAGGTGGTGCGGCTTTCGCCAAAACCGCAGGCTTCCGCCAAAACTGCTGAGGCACGAACACTGCACCGCGCCGCTCTAGCTGCTCAACCTCGTGCTGAACTTAAAAGCGTGCAGCAGCTGTGGGATGCTACAAGGACAGTCCAAGTCTACGTGCTCCCACATGCGCGCGTGCTGGTGCTACCTGAGGGAAAAATTCCGCTTGCTCCGGTTGGACCTGAAGTAGATGTCGTTTTTGTGCGGGAAATGCGCTACACCGAACCAGCCCAGCTCGATGCAGCCTTTCCTGATGCGCTCATTGTTGCTACCGATTACATCCCCGCTTGGCGCAAGGAGGAGTGGACAATCCTAGCAGATCGGCTCCATATCCTACCCGAAGATGGCGCGCTTTACCTATCCGCTCCACCAGACTAGTCACTGCTGCGCCTGCTAGGATAACTTTAGCGTGTGCTCAACACCAATCATTGTGGTTTGGCCAGCAGCCAGCCTTACTTCGTGTTGGGCATCCTGAAAGGCATTGACATTGCAGCTCATTGGTTCGATAGCCAAACTTGTTTGGGTTGGCGGCACGAAGAGTTGGGTGTAGCGGGTATCACCGAGTTGTTTTAGCGTAAGCTGATAAGCCGCTCCGGTCAGCATCACTGTACGCCGACTTGAATCTAGCAGGGAGAAGCAATCATCCCATTCCGTGTTGATAGCTAAAGCTGTATCAGCGGGGAGTCCTTTGCTGCGCTCTCCTGTAGGTATAGCTTTCGCCAAAACAACCTGTTCGTTGGGAGGCATCATAACCTTCCACGCATTTAAACCACCGGGCAGGAGGTAGTACGGATGCCAGCCTAAACCTACAGGTACATCCTGCTCGCCCAGATTCGTCGCGCTGAGGCTCCACGTACAGCTACTGTGTTGAGTATCGATGGTGATGGCTACCTCAAAGCGCACGAGAAATGGATACTGCTGGCTGTGAGATTCTGGTCGATGCAGGTAGCTCAGCTTGAGGGTGGCAGTGTGCTGAGCCAGATCAACTCGATCTAAACTGAACGGCGCATGCGGGCCAAAACCATGCAGAGCGCTTCGCGTCTCAGGCTTGTTGACAGCAAAGGCATGCTCCTTTCCTGCCCAGGTGTACCGGCCTTCGAGGAGGCGGTTTGGAAATGGCAGCAGTGCCAGGTTTCTGTGTTTGGAGTTTTGCGTAAGCGCCTCCCCAGAATCGTAATTCCAAAGAAGTTGCTTACCTGCAAGGCTTATCTCATGCACATATGCACTACGCTCAGCTACAACACTTACATAATTGTCAGCATCGCCTATAGAGACGAGCGTATACTTACCAAACGGCTTTCGCCACACTCGTGCGTTCGGTATGCCAGCACTATGAACAGCCATGGCGGGAAGGTATCAATTTGCGCACAGGCTGCGTAAATAAGCTCATGCACGAACTAGTATGGCTCAAGCTAAGCTAGCTCGTAAATTGCCGCTGACTACACCGCTATGCAACAGTCGCTCGCCTTTCATTTGCTTAAGACTGTGGTGTGCGCTCGTGATGAAGACGTGGCGCTGACTCCAGCTTTAGTGACGGCATGGACGATGCTGCGTGCCGAACTTTCTCCTGCACATCGCGTCATCGCCGATGAAGTAAGGTGGAGTCCGCAGCAGCAGGACGATCTCAACTTCGTCATCGAGGGAGTGCTCGAGCAATTCGCAGAAGATCCAGCGCTGGAAGCTGAGATCGGCGCCTTACTCAGCGAAGTCAGCGTGCCTCTGATCACTATACCAACCATTTACGACGAGCCTGCTGCACCCGAAGAAGTTCCACCTGCGCCACCAGCTGAACCTGTCGCACCTGTTGCGGAGCAGCCAGCAGCCACTGGAAAGCTGAAGCCTTGGCTATTTGGTGTGGCGGCATTACTTCTCCTGGCGACGGGTGTCATTATCGTGCGGCAATTGCTAGCCTCGCCCGATCCTGCACAAGGAGCAACGCGCCAGCACGGGGCGAAGCAACCTACCGCCCCTAGCGAGTTTGATGGTTCTGCAGCTCCACCGCCAGCTAGTCTTCACAATGACTACCAGCAGAACGACAGCTCAGGCTTCAGCAGTAGTGGCTTAGCTGCTATTGATGCGCAAGGTCTAGCCCAGACGCTCATAGAACAGCGAGAGGAATTAGATAACAGCTACCAGCGCTACGGCAAGCATGCTCCCCAGACAGCGCGAGCACATTTGGCGCTGGGAGCCACTTATGTCCAGACCGAGGAAATCTTGATGGCGCGCGCTCACCTTCGACAGGCGGAGTACATCTTTCGGCAGCACAACCTACCCTTGGCAGCAGATGATGAAGCAGCTGTCAACTCGCTCGCACAGGCGCTCAATACACGCAGCTAGGTGCTGCCGAGGTAAAGCTCTCCTATTCTCCTCTCGTGTCGCGCCCCCTACCAGGCATCACAATTTGCTCAACAGGCCGAAGGTGCTATCTCGACGTTCATGAGACACTTGCTGGTGAGTAATCACTAGCTGGAGCACCACCAGCTGAGGAATTTTAAGCAAGGTTTGCTGACTCAAGGGAGCAACTAGCTTTGCGCGCCCAAAATTAAACCTGCCGCATGGCTCCTGAATTTTTTCTCGCAATTCTTGCCTCACTGTTTTCTGTGGTCAATCCACTTGGAGCCATTCCTGTGTTTCTCGCGCTCACACCCGGCTACACCCGAAGTGAGCGACAGGGCACGGCGATGCGCACCTCCATTTACTTTGCGCTCCTGCTCATCGCATTCTTTTTAGCGGGTACTGTTATTCTTACCTTCTTTGGTATTAGCCTCAGTGCGATGCGGATAGCCGGAGGCCTGGTGATCCTCGCGAGTGGGTACGGTTTGCTTTACGGCAAAATGGCAGACTCGCGCGCAGTCAATAAAAAGGTGAAAGCGGAGGCACTAGAGAAAGACGACATCAGCTTTAGTCCGATGGCTATGCCGATGCTCAGCGGTCCGGGATCGATCAGTTTGCTGATCGGCTACTACGATGAGTACCCTGCGCTCGACCAGCGGGTCACAATCATTCTCGTCATCGCTGCACTTGCCTTGCTCATCTATTTTATCTTGATCTCCTCACCGGCACTATTTCGTATCCTGGGATTTGCAGGCCTACAGGCTATGACCAGAATCATGGGCTTTATCGTGATGGCAATTGGTGTACAGTACATCATCATGGGCGCTGTACAACTGGTCTCTGAGACAGCACATATGCGTGCAGCTATCGGCTAGGATTGGCTGTGTGCGTCGAGACTGAGGTACCCGACGGACCATATCCTGGGCTTATTCCTTTTGCACGAGTGGTTCACGATCAGGTCCGTCGGGTACCGCATGGCCGAAGCCGCACCCCGCGCGGCCGGCTCGCCGGAGGCAAAGCGCCACATACAGCACCATCAGCCACTGCGCCACCGACAGAGTCGGCCAAACCGCGCTCTATCGCCATTGCTCGGGAAGCGCCGCAGGTCCGCCCTACCGCACAGCTGCCAGAACTGCGGCGCCGCAGGCAAAGCGCCGCAGGCCCCTCCCGCCGTAGGCAAAGCGCCGCAGGCACCACGATCAGCTCACCGCGCCACCGACAGAGTCGGCCAAACGGCGCTCTATTGCCATTGCTCGGGAAGCGCCGCAGGCCCGCCCTACCGCACAGCCCCCAAAAATGCAGCGCCGCAGGCAAACGCGCCGCAGGCCCCTCCCGCCGTAGGCAAAATCGCCGTAGGCAGAAAACGAGCAAGGGAGCCCCGCATCCATTATGCGAGACTCCCTTGCGAATTAGCGTACCCTTGAGCGGCTAGTTGTTGGAGACCAGCGTGATATCGCCGCGGAAGATTTCGGTTGATCCATCTCGGTAAACCACCTCACACCAGTAGGCAAATACCCCTGGATTGAGTTCCTCACCACGGAAGCGACCATCCCAGCCGTGGTCTGGATCATTCGGGAAGAATTCGGCATCTGCAAACATTACCTCACCCCAGCGGTCAAAGATGCGGAAGTTGGTGACGGATTCTACGCCTTCGCTAGCTCGAATGTAGACGATGTCGTTGACACCATCGCCGTTCGGGCTGAAGCCACTTGGCACGAAAACTTCGGTGCTCGAGCGTACGATCAGCTGGATGACATCGGTATCAACGCAACCATTGCTGTCGCGCACCTCTACGCGATAGACAGTGCTAAAGCTTGGGTAGAGGATGGCTTCATCACAGAGTGGACCCGTAGAAGTACATACGAGGCTGTCGCCAGTCCAATTGACAGTTTCGACATTGCCTTCGAGGTAAAGCTGCACTTCATGACCAGTTCCTGGCTCAATTTCGACGTCGGGGCCAGCATCTACGATCACTTCTTTAGCTGCTTCTACAACTACAGTCTCGATGTAGACACAGCCGTTGGCATCTACCACCATGAGCTCGTGCTCGCCAGGCTCTACGTCATCAAACCGAGCAGTCGAAGTTGGCGTGGAGCCGTCGAGCGAGTAGCTGTAAGGTCCTGAGCCGCCGGTTACTCCGGTAATGATGCTGCCGTCGAAGTCGCCGATGCAGGTTTCGCCGCTAACGCGCAGATTGTCAAAGGCTGGTATGTCACCATCACTATCAACGACGACTTGATCAATGCCTTGGCACTCAGCAGCGCCGCTGGTTACAGTTAGGGTATAAACCCCAGCCCGGTTGGTAGTCGTGGTAGCCGAAGTGGAATCGGCAACTACACCACCTGTCCAGACATAGCTGGCACCTGGCAGCTGCGAGCCACCACCGAGAGCAACTACTGGCTCATCACAAGTAATGACTTGATCTTCTCCAGCATCAGCTTCTGGTCCGGCTTCGATAATGACATCCCAAGTCTCAGTGTCTGTTGGACATGGTACACCGCTACCTACTGTGTAGGCAAAGGAGTAAGTACCAGGGTCGAGACCAGCATTCGTCACGGTCGCCGCGCCAGGATTGAAACTCGCGCCGATGGTAGGTCCAGAAACTTGAGTCCATGCACCTCCCGAGTCTGCACCAGTGAGTTGGTTGCTTAGCTGAATGACTTCGCCTGTCTCTTCACAGAGCGTTTCCTCTGCCGAAGCGGTACCCGCATTCAGCAAATCTTCCACGCCGACTGTGATGTTGCCAGTTGAAGTATTGCTACACTGTGGGATAGAAGAGTCGGTAATATCGGTGATCAAGTAGATGGTTGACCCATCAGGTGAGACCTGATAAGTATAGCCATTGTTGACGTTGGTGAGCAAGGTATCGCTACCATCACCGCCCTGGCCGACAGTTACATCGAAAGGTCCGTTACCGACGAGCACGAGGGTAATCGTGGCAGATCCGGTCTCACAGATGAGCGTGTCGCCCATCAGGTTTCCGGTTGGCAGTGGCTGGATAAAGACTGGAACAGTCTCACCAATATCGAGGCAGCCGTCAGCATCGTCGATTCCACCCGAACCGTCATCGTTGCCAGCTATCACGCTGACGAAGTAGGTATTGCCGGGGGTCAAGCCATTTGAGCTGAAGGTGGGCACTGTATTAGTGGCCAGGATGTCATCAGTGTAGTCGATGCGGTCTCCTGCGGTACGTAGGGCAAAGAGGCGCACATCATCTGGATCGAGGAAGCCAGAACCAGCAGTAAAGGTGACTTGGATATCGTCTCCTTCACAGACGCTGATTTGCGACTGCTCATCGAGGTCACCTGCGTCGGTAAGGCAATTACAGCGTGGGTTACCACTAGCCTCTGGTGAGAAGCATGTACTGGCATCCGTCACTGTAAAGGTGTAGGGAGTGCCGCTTGCGATCGGATCAGAAGTGAATACGACTGGTCCAGTACCGGAGAGTGTGCCTGCCCCAGCTGGAGTAACTTGATAGGTCGTAGCGTCTCCACCGGAGAGGGTGAAGGTGACGACATACTCAGTTCCTGTTGCGTTGCAGGTTTCTTCGATGTTATTGATGAAGATTTCACTCGCCACGTCGATGGTGATGACTTCACTGAGCGTTGCGCTACAGTTGCTGTCGGACACGCCGGTGAGTTCAACAGTTGTGTTGCCCGAGAC
This sequence comes from Saprospiraceae bacterium, assembly GCA_965213735.1. Lineage (GTDB taxonomy): Bacteria > Bacteroidota > Bacteroidia > Chitinophagales > Saprospiraceae > CALDTK01. The sequence goes on along the minus strand of CBDCAB010000006.1, from coordinate 102,059 downwards.
GGGTCGCGTAACTGTGCTTGGCGTACCTGGAACCACGTTGGAGACCTGATCGGCCACACCGTCGATGGTGAAGGTTACCGTCTTCGGCTCACTCGTTCCGGTGACGTTGAAAGTAAGGACAAGATCATCGCCAGCGCAAAGTGCTGATGGTGCAGTCATTGTTGCGCCTGGCTCGCCGTACCACGTTGCGGTGATCGGCTGTGTCTGTTGGAGACATGGATCGCTCAGATCGACAGTGCTGGCGTCTGGTGAGTTACCCGCAACACCAATGATGGTGTAGGTGACACCAGTACTCATCGTAGCGGGGTCGAAGGTGAAGACCGGACCGTTACCTCGTGCAATTGGCGATGCAGGATCGCTGACGTAGAGGAGGAACTCGATGGCATCGTCACCGTCGAGATTTTCTCCGCTGCTGTCATACACTCCGGAGGTAGATGCTGTAAGGTCACAGCTTTCAAAGTTGCCGGAGAGGCTACCAATACCAGTGAGGCAGTTGCAATTAGGATTGCCTGTGATGACCACCGGATCGCATCCACCATCATCATCAATGGTGAAATTGTAAGCTGTACCGCAGGCAATTGGTTGACTCGTAAATGAGGTGGCGCCGCCGAGGCTATTGCCATTGACTGTATACGTTGCCGGGTCGCCACCAGTAATGTTGAACGTGATGGTGTACTCAGTACTCGTCGAGTTGATCATGACCATCGGCGTGCCGACAGCTGGACCATCTAGGATTGTCACTGATGCCGACCCACTGAAGGTACCAGGGCAAGCAGCTGAATTGACCGAGACTATTGAGTAGTTGGCGTCGGTACTGAGTGGCGCAGAAACAACATTGTTGCCGGCCGTGAATGTCTCGGTGTAGTCAGTCGTTCCATCCGTGTAGACCACCGTAATGGTGCCTGGACCAGTCACATCGAACATTAAGTCGAGTGGTACACCTGGGCAGACGGTATAGTCGCCAGAGAGTACTACAGTCGGTGGAGCACTCCAAATGACAGGAACTTGCGAAGTGGCTACGGTACAATTATCAGTGAAGTCTACTTGACCAGCAGTCGCGTTGCCAGCTACGGCAGTCACGAAGTACTGTGTCCCGAAGGTCATCGTAGCTGGATCAAAGGAGAAGCTTGGCGTCGCTGAACGCTGAATCGGCATGGTGAAGTCGCCGGTGTGCAGGATGAACTCAATGGCATCATCAGCATCGAGGAATTCACCTGTCGCATCATAAGCGATAGTGGCTACCTCTGTTTCGTCACAGGAGGCAAAACTGCCACTGATAGTTCCTATTCGTGTTAGACAATCACAGTCTACGGTGTTTTGCGCAAGCGTAACTGTGTTGCAACCCCACTGATCTACAACATCAAAGCTGTAGCCGTCGCTGGCTGGAATAGGATCACTCACAAATGTGTTGCCGGTCAGGGTACCGGTGGCAGGCGTCACGGTGTATGGAGCCTCACCACCTAAAATGTTGATCTCGACTGTGTAGGAAGTAGCGGTAGCATCACAAGTAGGCACCGCTGTTGCGGTAATCTCTTCGTGGACCGCAACAGTTGCAGACCCGGTAGCAGTACCGGTACATGGTCCCTGCACAATGTTGGTGACAGTGTAAGTGCCAGCTTCATTGAGTGTGCCAACAATGTTGTTGGTGCCAGGGCTCATAGTCACTGTAGCAGTGGTGGTGCCGTTGGTGTAGGTGACATCTACTGGACCAGTTGCGGTGACATCAAAGACGAGGTTGATTGGATCACCTGTACAGACATCCTGGTCTCCGGAGAGCACAACACTCGGCGAAGGATTCCAGATGACGGTAACTTGGTTGCTGGCCACGGTGCAGGCATCAGCAAAATCAACTTGGCCTGCCGTTGCATTACCAGCGACAGCAGTAATGAAGTACTGCGTGCCCAGCATCATGGTAGCTGGATCGAAGGAGAAGCTAGGAGTCGCTGAGCGCTGAAGCGGCATGGTAAAGTCGCCAGTATGCAGGATGTACTCAACTGCATCATCAGCATCTAGAAATTCGCCGGTGGCGTCGTAGGTAACCGTAGCGACCTCTGTTGGGTCACAAGAAGCAAATGGACCGCTGAGGGTGCCAATGCGGGTGAGGCAGTCACAGTCGACAATTGCACGAGCAAGTGTCACGGTGTTACAGCCCCACTGATCTACAACATCAAAGCTGTAGCCATTACTTGCAGGGATTGGATCACTCACGAAGATATTGCCCGTGAGGGTTCCAGTAGCAGGCGTCACTGTGTATGGAGCCTCACCACCAGAGATAACGATCTCTACAGTGTAGGCAGTAGCGGTAGCATCACAAGTAGGCACTGCTGTTGCGGTGATCTCTTCGTGGACCGCAACAGTTGCAGACCCGGTAGCAGTACCTGTACATGGTCCTTGCACAATGTTAGTGACAGTGTAGGTGCCCGCTTCATTGAGTGTGCCAACAATGTTGTTGGTGCCAGGGCTCATAGTCACTGTAGCAGTGGTGGTGCCGTTGGTGTAGGTGACATCTACTGGACCAGTTGCGGTGACATCAAAGACGAGGTTGATTGGATCACCTGTACAGACATCCTGGTCTCCGGAGAGCACAACACTCGGCGAAGGATTCCAGATGACGGTAACTTGATTGCTGGTCACCGTGCAGTTATCAGCAAAATCAACTTGGCCTGCCGTTGCATTACCAGCGACAGCAGTAATGAAGTACTGCGTGCCCAGCATCATTGTAGCTGGATCGAAGGAGAAGCTAGGAGTCGTTGAGCGCTGAAGCGGCATGGTAAAGTCGCCGGTATGCAGGATGTACTCAACTGCATCATCAGCATCTAGAAATTCGCCGGTGGCATCGTAGGTAACCGTAGCGACCTCTGTTGGGTCACAAGAAGCAAATGGACCGCTGAGGGTGCCAACGCGGGTGAGGCAGTCACAGTCGACAATTGCACGAGCAAGTGTCACGGTGTTACAGCCCCACTGATCTACAACAGCAAAGCTATAGCCAGTACTTGCGGGAATGGGATCGCTCACGAACACATTTCCCGTGAGGGTTCCAGTAGCAGGCGTCACTGTGTATGGAGCCTCACCACCAGAGATAACTATCTCTACAGTGTAGGCAGTAGCAGTCGAGTTACACGCCGTGGTAGCCGCTGCTGAAATCTCCTGGTGCACAGCAACTGTTGCTGATCCGGAGAAGGTACCAGAACATGGTCCGGCAGTGATACCTGTCACCATGTAAGTGCCGGCTACGTCAATTGTGCCGGGCACGGTGTTGGTGCCGGGAGTGAGGTTGGCTGTTTGTGTGCTAGAACCAATGGTATAAGTCACAGTTACTGGACCGTCCGAGTCGACTTCGAAGGTGAGGGTGACTGGATCGCCAACGCAGACATCTTGATCGCCCGACAGCACAACGCTTGGCTCGCGCAGCCACATAACAGGAGTTCCTGCAGCGACATCAAGGCAAGGATCAGTAAGGTCAGTGACGCCACTGAGGCTGTTGCCCATCACAGCACTTACATAGTAGGTAGTGCCGTAAGCAAGCGTGCCCATAATGAAGCTAAAGTCAGGTCCAGCCTGCTGAGCATAAACTGTTCCTCCTACAGCCGTACCTGAGCCATCGTGAAGGATGTAATTGAGTACATCATCACCGTCAGCAAACTGACCTGTAGTTGCTGGCACTGTGATCACACCAGTACCGCAAACTTGAAGCGCTGTGGTGCTCATTGTACCTGCATCACTGAGGCAAGGACACTGCACAGCTTGATTGCTAACAACTTCGATGTTGCAACCGAACTGATCGCGGAAGGTGAACAAGTAACCATCACCCGCAGGGATTGGGTTACTCGTAAACACGTTGCCACTAAAGGAGCCGTTTGGCGGGGTAACGCTGTAGCTCGATGGGTCGCCACCTGTTACAATGACCTCGACAGTATACGCTGTTGAAGTAGCGTTACAAGTCTCCGATGCAGTGGTAGCAATTTCTTGATTTACTACAAAGGCTGCACTACCAGTAGCAGTACCAGAGCAGGAACCTGCACTCACACTATTGAGTGTGACGGTGGTATTAGTCTGCAGGTTGGGCAGGTTGATGGTGAGTGGTGAGCTAGGAGTAGTTTCAGTAATAACGTTGCTGCCAACGCTATACTCGACTGTATAAGGACCTGTGCCCGTAAAGGTCACGGTGACAGTGCTGTCTGCACCCACACATACACTTCCACCTCCAGCGAGGGTGGCAGAAGGAACCTCACGGAATACGATCGGTGTGCCTGGTGCTACGAGGGTACAGGCATCTGCCAAGTCTACTCCACCCGAGCCGTAATCGTTACCAACCACCACGCTCACGTAGTAGGTAGTACCATAAGTCAAACCAGTTTGGAAGGGGAAAATGCCCGTTGAGTTTTGGGCAATGGCACCCGTAATGGTTGTACCCGAGCCGGTGTGCAGCACATAAATGCGCACATCGTTTGGATCGAGGAATTCATTGCTTGGGTTGTATCCAGCACTAAAGTCCACGCCTGTGCCATCATCACAAAACTCGATTGGAGTCGTGCTAAGGGTACCGATGTCTGTAGTACAAGGGCAGGTATGGTCACCTCCCACTGGTACTGGATTACATCCGGCACCATCGTCGATCAAGAACAGGTAGCTGTCACCACTCGCAATTGGATTGCTGGTAAAGACTCCACTACTGACAGAACCCGCGCCGGAAGGACCAACAGTATAAGGTCCGCCAGTGCCTCCGCTAATGGTGAACGACACAGTGTAAGTGTCGCCTGTTCCCGAGCAAACAGGGGCCGGAGGAGTAAAGGTGATAGGGGTCAAGATTGTCACCACGGCTGAGCCGGAGGTAGTGCCTACACAGCCCGCGTCACTCTCGACAGAGGCAATTGTATAGGTACCAGCTGCACTGACAGAAACGGTGTGGGGGTTGTTGCTGGTCGTTTGCGAACCTTGTCCCGTACCGTCGAGCGCAATCTCGTACGTCCACGGTGCATCACCAGTAAAGGTGAGCGTGAGGTCTGTAGATCCACCCTGACAGAGTTGAGCTCCACCAGCAATGGCGGCAGTCGGAGTCGGATCTTCTACAACCTGTGCAGTACCGCTTACTGTACCTTGGCAGGAGCCTACTGTGAAGGCAGTCAACTCGTACGTACCGACCGCAGGGTTGGTTAGGACAACAGGACTGCTAGTAGCTGTACCTGTCTGCGGCGTGCCATTTAGGGTATAGGTGTAGTTGTAAGGTCCGGCACCGACAAAGGTGATCGTGACCTGAACATCGTTGTTGCCTTGGCAATAAGCTCCACCACCAGCTAGAATAGCTGAACCAGCACTTTCGACAGTTACGTTGAGGCACGCTGGGCTGGAGGTACCACAGCTGTTGGTGTAAGTCACACAGACAGTGCCTGTTCCTACTGTAGTCCACTCAATATCTACAGTGCTACCTTGGTCATTAATGATGGTTCCGCCGGTGACGGTTACATCTGCGGTAGTGCCTGCTGGCAGCGACGAATAGATGGTGTAAGTTTCTTCTGCACCGACGCAAACATTCGTTGGTCCCGTCGGAGCTACGGCTACAGGATCGGGAAGGAGGTTGACATTGACACAAACTGGTGCTAAGGTCTCACAAGCGTTAGAGGTGGTAATACACAGCTGCCCGCCAGTAGCACCCATGGTAAAGTTCACCGTTGAGCCAGACACTGTTGCCGAACCTGAAGGTGTGCTACTGACCGTGTAGGTATTTGCGGCATTGTAGTTACCAATAGTATAGGTACCACTTGCTCCTTCACAAAGCTCTGTAGGCCCTGTAAATGTTGCTTGCTGCGGTGCAGGGTTGATTGTGGTCTGCTGGCAAGCTGTTGCCGAGGTCCCACATGAATTCATGGTCGCAACGCATACTTCGAAAGAAGTTAACGAGCCCACATTGGTGACGGTGTAGGTTCCACCCGAAGCGCTGCCAGTCACGCCAGTAGCAGGAATGGTAGTCCAAACGTAGGTATCATTTCCACTTGCGCCCGAGGCAGTGTAGCTCTGCGGCAGCTCGTTTAGGCAGAAATCTGAGGGACCTGAAATGTTCGGCGGAGTCGGTGCGACGCTGTTGTCGGGGATATTGATGGTTACCATATCCGTACACGACTTATTAGGCCGCAGCGAGGAGGTCATCGTCACCAAAAGGGTGTAATCACCTGGTGTAGTGACGGTAATGTTCTCACTGGTTCCGAGGACTGTGCCACCGGAGTTGGTCCAGCGGTAGGTGACACTATCTCCTTGACTGCTAGGTGGTGTGGAGCCAGACCTGACTACAGCATGCAGGACGTCGGAAGGATTTGCACATGTTATTTCACCGTTTTCTGCCTCGATATGTGCTTGCGGATCGAGGACACTTACGGTCCATACATATATCGTGTCACAGCCACCTTGAGTATTAGAGGGTACCGTACAAGTTGTAATGCCAGCGCCTACTTGTGGGTCTGGAAAGCCGCAGCCTGTAAAGACTTCACCTTCGCAGAGTACAGCGGTGTCCGAGAGAAAAACTCCAGTTTCCAGCTCTGTGACCAGCAACGCGAACGTATCACAGCCAAAACGGTCGGTCCCTAAGGGTACTTCCTGTGGTAAGGGACTGTAGGAGAAAAACTCGCCTGATCCAGGGGGATACTCAACCTCTCCACCAATACAGACGGGGCGACGTACGGTATCTGCGCTTGGATTACAAGCAATAAATTCGAATACTGACGAATCACTGGTAGAAAAGCAAGGATTGAGCGGGAATACTTCTAGCCGCACGGTATCACAGGTGCCCCGAGGCATCGCGATGCTGCGTTCTGGAAGCGTAATATTAATTGAAGGAGACGGACTGCCTTCGATTGGATTAGTAGCTTCTACTGGATCAACGGTGAGACCAGCTGTGAAAACTCCAGGAATTACACGCCAGTAGTAGCCTGTAGCATTAGTGACTGGGTTGATAAACCAGGTATAGTCGTCGTCAAAACACACGCGACGTGGACCCATTATTGGCCCTGGAGGATCAGGTGGTGCGGAGGTGAGACCGCTGATAACAGTGATGGTAAAGTCGCACTGTGTGCCGCCAAATCCATCAACGCGCATGAAGTAAACCTCACCGGGTGTAAGACCGCCAGCGCTAAAAATTTGGCTAGCGCCATTGACTACTTGGTTGAAGCAGTCACCTACAAGGCTGTTGCTCAGGTCGTAGATGCCAACCTGAAGTCCATTAGGGCCGTCACAATTGAAAACAGACAGCTCGAAGGATACTCCGCCTGTAGGCCCAGCAATGAAGCCAATGTACTGGTCATTCTCGATCGTGCCACACCAGCCTGCAGGGTCGCCAGGGGTATAGCCTATTGTCGTTCCCTGACCTGTCTCGAAGCTGCAAATTGTACAGGGTAGCGCAGCTTGAGCATTAGGAGGAATTTCGTCACAACCGAACAACTGTACGTTTTGGCCGTAACCGGCATGGTTGTTGAACAAACAAAGTAGGAGGACTGCAAGAGGTAGAAAGTGGCGCATAGGCTTCAAATCGTGGCGAATTAGTTCAGCTCACATACATGAGATACGGCACGAAAGCAGAACGCTGCCTGTGTGATGCAGGACGTTAAATTTTCTGTGCCTTCCAGCGTGTAAGGTAGCTTTTATTCGGTATGCCCCGCATGCTGTAGCGGCTAATCGGAAAAGGGAATACACACCTGTGGCATTCGCCTGTGGAAAGCACATGCCTGCCCTTTTAGTGGCAGTGACGGTCATTTTAGGAGCACCACCTCCCCGTGAACCCTGAATTCTCGGCCACTCCTGTGCCTTCCGACAGCTTCTACGAGGAACACTCCTGGGTTCAAGCGCTTGCCACCAAAGCTTCCATCCCAAGAATCTATAACATCTCCTTCACGAAAATCAGTGGAAAATATGATGCTTCCCCAGCGGTCGTAAACCCGAATTAATCCTTGAGCACCATCTAATGGGTACGCCCTCCACTCATCATTTACCCCATCGCCATTAGGAGAAAAGGCTGTAGGCCACACCACATCGCCTCCATCAATGACCTTAATCAGACTTTCCGCCTGCAGCATGCATCCATCTACCCACACATCTGCACGCACCGCAACTTCAGCTTGCGCTAAAACACAACCTGCCGAACAGGTATCACATGCAAAGACTGAACGAGGATACCACCGGACACTATCAAGCCGAGTCACTCCTTCAACTTGAGGAGCAAAGCATAGGGTGTCCCCGAGTTGCACTTCAAACTCAGCCGGCAGCACCACCTGTTTTACCTCAGCTTGACTGACTGTCACGTCCTGCTGATAGCTACAGCCATTGCCATCGATTACTTGTAATTCATACACACCACCGCTGAGCAAGCCGAACTGGCCAACCGCCTGCGGACGTCCACCATCGAGAACATACGCAAAGGGAGCTGTACCTCCTTCTATAGCCACTACTTCCACATGACCATCCCGCTCACCTGGACAAGTAGCGTCGACAACATCGAGCACTATAGCTTCAATAGCTTCGGCAGAAACCGGCACGAGCACACTATCCGCGACTATACAACCCGAGGCTGCCTCTCTGCCAAGCAACTGCCAGAGTCCGCCCACCCGCACCACCAAAGCGAGAGCTCCAGCAGGGGCAAGCGTGTCGCCAGTCGGATCAATCCACCTATAGCTAATATTATTAGGCACTGCACCAGCTGTTGCTCCACGCAGCGTTACCTCCGCCTGCGCACAAGTCAACGAATCCGGTTCTGCTATCGAAATCGTGTAGCCAGGTTGATACACCTCTACCTCGACTGAATCTATCGTTCTGCACCCCGTCACTGCATCTCGCAGCCGCGCGGTATACACACCAGCTACGTGTACAGCGGTAGGGTCTACTGCTCCACCAGCAGCATCTGTCCAAGTAATGCTTGTGTTTTGCGGAAGCGTACTTATTAATGCTACCCCGCCTGGAGTACAGCCCAGTAAGGCCGGCTCAGCTAAAGTGTAGTTGCTCACGGGCATGCCTACATCGGTAAAGAGTAAACCGTCGCTGCTGCTGCAGCCTGTTCGAAAATGGTAGGCCGTCAGTTGGTAAAGACCCGGCACACTGATGTTTTGCCGCAAGGCGTCATCATCTAATGCCTGCGCCCGCGGACCCGACCATTCTAGCAGCGTGGTAGCTGGACTCACCGTTGCTGACAGCGTGAGCAAATCGATGTTGCAATCGAATTGTGTACCGCCAGGAGCTACCAGGTCCACTTGAACCGTGCTCGTGTCTCTGACCACTTGCATGCTTGCGACCCCGCTACAAAAGTTGTCCGAATCAACAGCTGTGAATTGGTACTGTCCCGGCTCCCCTACCCGCACGGTTGTAAGGGTGTCGGAGAGATTAGCTGCCGGACCCGTCCATTGTAACCTATAATTTCTCCCACCACTCAAGCTAGCAGCTAGCAGCACCTGGCGGCGGCTACAGGTTAAGGTGTCAGCTTCCGCCAAAACAGGAAAGGGCGCCACCGTATCCTGCACAATCTGCATCACCGTCGAGTCAGTACAAGCTCTATTATTCTGCGCGACCAAAACCACCTCGCCCGGCGTAGTGACCTGCGTTGTTGCACTCGTGCCAGCACCTACCCCACTCCAAGCGAAAGCCACCGCCTCACTCGAAACCTGGGCCTGCAAATCGAGCTGTACATCCCGACAGTTTAAGATGCTATCGCCAACGATGGCAACCTGCAAATCGACCACTTCCTGAGTCACTTCTGCGACGTCGAAGTAGGTACAGCCAGTCAGGTCATCCGTGACCAAGATCATGTACGAGCCGGGACAGCTAATTGTAGGCTGAATAGCCGCCGCATCATCGAAACAGGTCGCTGTTGGTCCTATCCACCTGACGCTTGCGCCAAAACCTGTCCCGGCTGATCCGTCGAGCTGCAGCGATGTTTGATCGCAAGCAAGCACCCGATCTGGCCCCGCACTTACCGCTATGTCGGCCACATCGATCACAGTCACAGTGTCGAGTGCTGAGCAACCGTTTGCGCGATCAGTCACTTGCAGCTCATACTCACCAGCTGCGGTCACTAAAGTAATGGAAGCTCCTGGTGTTTGCACGGCCTGGCCAGCGAGTCCCCGCCAGCGGTAGCCAAGGCCGCCACGACCGCCGGAGGAAGTCGCATCCAATCCCACAGCATCACCTGTACAATCTAATGGTGATAAAGCTATGGCCACTGCCGTAGGTGCAACTGTATCGACAGCAATAGTGAGGCTGGCTGTATCGCGGCAGCCGGTTAGGCCACTTTCTACCACCACCGCATAGCGCCCCGGCTCATCAATTTCGATGCTACTCAGGCTGTCGGAAGGCGAGGCTGCTGGCCCACTCCAGCTAAAGGTGAGTCCACCACCAGCGGCAATGTCACTTGCGGCAGCATTGAGCAGCGCGGTAGTGTCTGCACAGGTTATGGTGGCAGGCGCAGTCAATCGAGCCGTCGGCTTCACACGCAGATCGCGCACCACCACCTGGGCTGTGTCTGCGCTCCCTGTTGCTGGATCAGTCACGATCAACTGATACGTTCCAGGCGCTGTAACTGTGATGGCAAAGCCGGATGTCGCTGTCAATGATGTAGTGACGCCGCTCCAAGAAGCCAGCATGCCCGACTGTGGCGGCGATGACAACTGCGCACTGGTGAGGCGGCAGGAAATGGGGTTGGAAGCGACTGGACGCGCATCAGGAGCACATAGTTGAGCAATGACATAGGTGCTGTCGGCAACGGTGCAGCCACTTACAGAGTCACTTACTACAAAGGCATATACGCCGGCCCCGTAGATGCTAGTTTCCTGCGGGCTGGTTCCAGAGATGGTGTCTCCCTGCGCATCCGTCCACCACCAGCTTCGGTGCAGTGTATCCGCTGGCAGCCCCCCCACCAGTCGCAGCGAATCTTGGTCACATGCCAGCACGCGATCACCGCCAGCATCAGGCACGGGTACACCTGATTCTACGGCTACACTAACCTGCGCGAGGTCGCTGCACCCATTGAGCGTGTCGAGCAGTGAGAGTTCATACAAGCCAGGAGCATTAATCAAGACTGATTGACCTACAGTATCACTGCAGAAGCGGCCTGAAATCGTAGACCATGCTGCCGTAACGCTCGAGCTGCTAGTGCTGCCGCTGGCATCGAGCGCTACACAACTACTGACATCTGCACAACTCAGCAGCAAATCTCCAGCTATGCGTGCTCGTGGAGCGACTGTATCCACCACTACGCGCACACTATCTTCTAAGATGAAGCCGTCATTCAACCGCAGCAGTCGAATGCGGTAAATTCCTCCAGCAGCGACAGTGGGATTTAAGCTCGTGTCTCCGCGAATGATTGTGCCTGTGGTAGTCGACCACTGCACTGCTACTGCGTCACTCGTTGTGAGATTAGCAGCCAGCGTGATGCTTGGACCGGTAGCGCAGTTAATTGTATCAGCCCCTGCCAGCAAAAGGCCAGGTGCGCATGGGTTGTAGACTGTCGTTTCAGCTTCCCCAATACAAGTGCTGGCGGTGCTGGCGATTGCGAGGCGGTACGTCCCTGCGGCAGACACGCGTGCTGCAAGCGAGTCGAGTGGCGAGAGCAACTGTCCATCAGAAGTAGACCAGCTGTAGCTAAAGCTTGGTCCTGCACTCGAACCACTACTCGAGATGATAATATCGCTCGTGTTACAATCGAGCGCTACACTATCCGGCAGCACTACCAGCGGACTGCCCGGAGCTAAGCCGACTCGAACCGTATCTCTCGCAAAGCAGCCGTTGCGGGTATTTCGTACGGAGAGCACATACTCCCCTGAATCTCTTACGGTCAGGAGTTGCTGCGCTGCGGCACCAACTCCTGACACAGGTACTCTCCCCCAAAAGTAGGTGAATTCCGCACCCACAGAACTTGCTCCACCTACTTGCACTGAGGTACTGTCGCAGGCAATCGTCCTATCAGCTCCCGCATCGGCTATGGGCACGACATTATCTGCTACGAGTGCATAGCTTGACGAATCGCTGCAGCCATTGGCAGGATTCATTAAAACAACCTCGTAGACTCCACCTTCAGTGGCTCGAACAGTGCTAGAATCAGGATTCGATACAGGCTGTTGCCAGGCGTACTGCACGTTGGCTAAGCCCGCTGTGTCCGTGGCTGTCAGTTCGACATATGGAGGGAAGCAGCGGAGCGTGTCTGTAGCACTCATGATATGTGCGCGAGGAGCAAGCGTATCAATGCGTATAGATACTGTCTGTTGCGCGGTGCAGCCATCGCCGAGGGCTGTGGAGAAGGCAGTGTAGGTGCCCGGTTGACTCACGAGTAGCTCGGCTTGCCTGCTGATTGTATCTCCCGCTGCGGAAAGCCATGCGAGAGATGCTGCTCTATTAGTAGTCGCGGTGAGTAATAAAGTGTCAGCTGTGCAGGTGATAGTCGAGTCGCCTTGCACAGTGAGAGTTAAGGCAGCGGTATCGGCATAAACTGTGACTGTTTGGCTTGCACTGCAGCCGCGGATGGTATCAATTACATAAAGCTCGTAATCCCCAGGTCTAGTCGCATAAGCAAGACCTCCGCTGTGGAGAAGGGCATTTCCTATTGGGTCAGACCATGATAGTCTAACATTTGCCGAAAGACTTGCAGAAGCATCAAGGAGCACTGAATCAACACTACAGGTAATAGTATCTGGCGGCTCAAAAGTAACCGGCGGCGGAGAACTATCATCAATGACATGAACAGTTTTCTGTTCACCACAACCACTAGGACTATAGAAAACAATTACCGTATACATCCCTGGCATGGTGATGTTCACGCTACTGTCTATTGTGAGGAAAATTGGACCATTTCTCCATTCATAAAGGTGATGTCCTACGGTCGTGGTATGCGCTACTAACTGCAAGGGCCTGTTAGCACAATTAAGCAAGACACTATCTGGCAGTAGAATGCCAGGAGATGCAAGATTCTCATCAAGCAGCACGCTATCGGTACTGGAGCAAGTGTAGTTTCCAAACGTGAGCTGGTGATCAAGATAATACCATCCTGGTTGGTATGCTACTGCAATAATAGAATCTCCTAATGTACTAGTTTCGCTTCTCCACGTACGAGTAAAAGTGGCTCCATTGGGTATGGCGGGAGTATTGGCTCCTAGGCGCACAGAATCTGTTCCACACAGGAAAGTTCGCACAAGCGCGCTTATAACAGCGTCAGGGTTGAGTTCTTGCACCCTATATGTGATAATAGAGTCGCAACCCGCAGCGGTGGTGAAGCTTTGGGTAAATGTCCCCGAAGTATCTATAGTCAAATTTCCTAGCTGGAGGCTGCCCCCAGTACAAAAACCTGTGTCAATAACAACACTATAGCTCGGCAATTCTGTCACGTTTAGGAGCAGTGTGGAGTCGCAGCCAAAGCGATTTGTAAGCCCAATGCTGTAATTACCAGCTGCACTTATTACCTGCTGCCCAAATACGAGAGAATCTCCCTGACATAAGTTTTGGCGAAAGCTGATAGTATCTAGGGGATGCACCGCCAGCCGCAATTCGACGATACTATCGCAGCCACCAACAGAAGTAAAGGTCTCATAGTATGTACCAGGATCAGTAAGCGTCGATCCAGCAAAATTATATCCAGACCCTTCACAAATTTCATCAATAATCTTTAACGTGTCTGGAGCAGGAACAACGACTATATTGGTGCACGCTAAGGATTGCTGATAACAAATCCCAGCAGAAGACAAGTCATTTAATGAATCTCCAACACCTGGCAACAAGTTGGCATCGCCGGTATAGTACTGGATTGCGCAGAGCGTATAATCGCCCGCAGGACTTGCACGTAAGTCATAGCCAGTCTGAGCATAATCAACTACTAAACTATCTCTTGCAATTATTACCCGCTGTTGGTACCGAGCTGCTGGTGTACTCGCATAGGTAAAACTCAAATTTAAAGAGCTATCACCCGCACATAGCGTGGTGTCAGCCAGGCTACTCGCAAACTGGGGTACTTCAGCCTCACAGCAGGCAGAACCTGTGTCGTCACAGAATTCCACTGCAAAGTCGATTAACCTATCGTTGCGCGTCAGCAAAGCATTACTCTGCACGCGTAGACACCACTCGCCATTTGCAGAACCTTGATCAAAGTCTTCAAGACAACCACTGAAGGGGTGGTAGGTGCCGGTATAGTTGCCGAGCAGCTGCCACACCGTACTGCTCCCATCAAACCTAGGTCCGGTGCCAGGGTAAGGTGTGGGCGTGGTGGCGCAGTCGGTAAAGCCTACATTCCATCGAGCGCCCGAAGTTGCAATTGTGCTTGTGCCAGAAATGCCGGGTCCGAGTAGCTGGACCTCCTCTCCTGCTGGCGAGCGCAGGGTTAGACTTAGATTTTCAATATAGTCGTGGGTAAAAAACACGCTCACTCCGCACACGCCTTGGCTGGGCGTACTCAGATTGGGGTTGACCAAACCTACAACATCATAACAGATCGTAAAGTCAGATACCTGAGCAATAGGTTGAGGACAAGTCGTACATCCACACGGCTGCGCCCACGCAATGCCACACGCCAAACACGCGGTGACCAGCACGCCAATAAGGCGGGCGCCGATTTTAGAAATGTGGACGTTCATGGCCTCACCAAATGTACAACACTCGGTGCGAACGCTATTTTATCGGAGTATTGCTACTTCTCCTTTCAGCGTCTCAACCACTCCATCAGCAAATACTACTTCCATCGTGTACACATACACACCGACACTTGCTGGCTGGCCTCTGATGCGACCGTCCCAACCTTCGGCGGCTGCGTTTGGCTGCACCTCAGTTCGGCTGTATAAAACTTCTCCCCAGCGGTTGAAAATGTTCATGTTCTTGATGCTGGCAACCACTCCTGGAGGTGCTTGCACGAAGAAGTAGTCATTGACGCCATCTCCATTAGGGCTAAATGCCGAAGGCACAAACACGGGGCGCGCCCGCCGCACGAGCACTTGCAGCATCGCACTGCTCTCGCAACCGGCAGCATTGCTCACCTGCACCTGATACACGCTGCTCTGCTGCGGACTCAATTCAACACGCGAGCACGTTTCGTCGAGGCAGAGTACAGGTCCTCCACTCCAGATAATCTCATCTACATCACCACTGATATGTAGTTCTACTATCCTGCTTTCGCCAAAACTCACTTCCAGGTCAGGGCCAACATCAACGGCTACCGCAGCGGGCGGATTTATCACCACCGTTTGCTCCAGCTGGCAGCCGTTGGCATCATGTGTAGTGAGCAGGTACTCTCCCGCTGATAAACCAGCAAAAGCAGTTGATTGCTGCGGCTCGCTGCCGTTGAGATTAAACATATAGGGTGACTCACCACCTGTTGGGGCTGCGACGAAGATTGCCCCTGTTGCCTCAGTTTCACAGGCTACTTCCTGCACCAGGACGTCAGTCGCCATTGAGTCGCCCGCACTAGGACTCACCACGACTGCATCCGTATCAGCACATCTTCCCGCGGCATTGAGCACAGTTAGCGTATAAGTTCCCGCTTGAGTAGTAGTCGTGTGTGCAGCGTTAGCATCTTCAACGGCTCCGCCTTGCCACCTGTAGATAAAATTTTCGTCGAAGCTCGTGCTGTCACCCCCCAAGGCAACAGCAGAGGCTGTGCAATCCAATTCGCTATCTGCGCCAGCATCCGCAGTAGGAGCAGCTTCTACTTCGAAGATAATGCGCGCTTCATCCACTGGACAGACACTCCCCTCTCCTACCGTGTAGCCAAACTCATAGCTGCCTGCGCCGAGCCCACTGTTGACAAATGATCCTGTAGCAGAATTGAGGGCAACCTGACTGCCGCCGGTGAGTTGCGCAAATCGACCACCAGCATCAGCACCACTAAGCAGACTTTGCAGAGCTACCGCGGCACCATCGTCTACACATAAGTGGAGCGGCGTGGCAGCCTCGCCCGCAGACAGTGGTGCTTGCACATCAACAACAACAGCACTGTTCACTGGCGCTGTGCAAGCACTTGTGCTCACGCTGGTTAAGGTGTAGGTGCTCGTAGCTGTTGGAGCTACGGTAAGATCAAAGGTCGATGGAATAGCTCGCAAAGTGGTGTCACGTAGGCCGGCATCATCCTCGATACTAAAATTCACATCAAACGGTCCATCGCCCTGCATCTGTAAGCTCAACTGAGTACTACTCCCCGCACAAATTTGGGCCTCACCTACCAAGGTCGCGGATGGCTCCTCCTGCCACACCACGGCTTGGCCAGCAGCCACCGCCAAGCAGGGATCGCTGAGGTCTACCTGCCCGTTAGCAAGTCCATTACCCACCACTGGAGAGACGTAGTAGGTGGTGCCGTAATTCATCCCCAGGCCTGCGTCAAAGCTAAATTCGGGTGTAGCGTTTTGCATCACAATGCTCCCCAGCACACTACCAGCGGCCGTATGGAGCACATATCCTGTTGCGTCATCAGCGTCGAGCGTGGAGCTAGCGTGACTATGGCTCAAGGAGATAACTGTGGGGCCGCAGCCGGTAATAAGGTCGCTCGTTATAGCAGCAGCTTCACTCGTGCAGGTACAGGAGTAGGCGGCAGAGCTGATCATGATTGAAGCGCAGCCATTCGTATCAGTGACGGTGAAACTGTAGCCCGACCCAGATGAAATGGGATTGCTGGTGAAGGTGCGCCCGTCGAGGCTCCCACTACCCGCTGGCGCGACACTTAGCGATGCAGCATCCCCTCCGAGCATATCGAAAACCACCGTGTAGGCTGTGCCGGTGGCATTGCACGTACGCTGCTCATCTTTCACATCGAGGGCGGGAAATGCAACGATGGCTGCTGTTTCGGCGAGGTTGGTCACGCACCCGTTGGCATCGACAATGCTTGTCAGCTGTATCTGTTGAGGTGCAGCTTTCGCCAAAACCCGAATCGATGCAGAACTCGTAGGAAAACTTGCAGAAGTAGCCACTCCTGCTACTGAATACTCAATCCTAAATGGACCCACACCTGTGAGCTGCAAACTCAACTCCGCTTCCTCGCCAATGCACGCGGCACTGACAGAAGTAATTTCCGCGGCAGGGAGTGAGTGCCATACGACACCTTGACCCACAGCGACATTCAAGCAAGGATCTGCACGATCGGGAAATCCATCGGCCCCAGCGTTAGCACTCACTGCACTCACATAATACACCCGACCGTAGAGCATGCGAGCGGTATCAAAGGAGAAGCTCGGCACTTGACTGGAATCGAGCACATTTACGAGTGCACCAAAAGAACCTTCGTGCAGGTAGAAACTCAACAAATCATCAGCCTCAGCAGCTGATCCTGCGCCACTAGTCGCTAAATTTAATATTATTGTCTCTGGACCACACTGCTCCACCAAGTCGGTGGCCATGGTGCCTGCGCTATTGTTGCAATTACACGCAACTGAAGGGACAACAAGTGCTGGTCCACCACAACCCGAGTTATCAGCAAATTCTAAATCATAGCCACTTCCGCTCGGGATCAGCGTCGAGGTGAAGGTGCTGCCAGAAAAAGTACCAGGTGTAGCTCCGAGATTTTGATAGGAGGCTACATCTCCGCCACTTAGCGTCACTGTAACTGTATAGGTGGCATTATCGGGCTGGCATGTTTCCACATAAGAAACAAGCTCTACTTGTTCCATCACAGAAACTGTAGCTGCACCACTTGTCTGGCCACCACAAGCTGTCGCATCACTCAATTGCTCGATGGTATAGCGTCCATCTAGAGCCGCACTGTACACATAATTTGGATCGCTGGTGGTAATATTAGGAAGAGGGACTCCATCACGTGCAAGCACAAGCGACCAAGGGGCTGTGCCTGTCAGCGTGAGCGTAATATCAACCGGTGTAGTCTCACCAGCACACCGTTCATAGTTGCCGCTCAATGTTCCAGTAGGAACCTCTGATTCGACGACTGTCACTTCGCCAGCGGCAAGAGCAAAGCAACCTCCTGCTGAGCGGATAGAGTCTAAACGATAAACTCCTGCAGCAGGACTATTAATCGTATAGGGACTCGAGCTCGTAGTGACCTGTTGGGCTACTCCTGCACCGGTGTAATGGAGGGTGACTGTACTAGCTCCTGAATAACTAAGTACCACATCAGGAGGAGTTTCGCTAGGGCAGTATGTGCCTCCACCTGAAATGGAAGCACTAGGTGGAGCTTTTACCGTAACGTTGATACAGGTTGACTGCACGATTCCGCATGCGTCTGTGATTTCGACACATACTTCCTGCCCCAAATCAGAAGTCCACCTCAGCTCCGCCTGGGTGCTACTTTGGGAGAGAACTATCGCTCCTGTAGCAGTCCAATCAACAGCAGTAATAAGTGGATCTGCGGCGAGGGTATACGTTGCTGTAGAACCTTGGCAAGCCATTGCCGGTCCGCTGACAACAGGAGCATTAGCTCGCGCGGCGACAGTAATGGTGGTGCACACCTCAGTGGCTGCTCCACAGTCTCCGCGTCCTTGTATGCAGAGTTGGCCACCAACATCACCAAGTATAAGCTGTACAGAATCGGCAACTATGGTCGCCACAGCTCCTGGAGGTTGTCGACTAATGCTGTACTGGGCAGATGCTGCGTAAGGATTTATCCCAAAAGCTATGCTACTGGATGGGCATGCGGAACTTGGTCCAATTAAATTAAATACTGGCTGATCGTCACTGACGAGAACATCAATACATGTCTCAGGTGAGCTGCTACAGGTATTTGCTACGCTTAAGCAAACTTGGTAAGTTCCTGCGCTAGGCCACTGCACAGCAAAATCCGCTGCATTTCCAGCTGCGGGAGTACTGCCAGTGGAAGTCCAGCTGTATGAAGTTACTCCTGCTGCCGAGCCTGCCGCATAGCTGGCACTAGCACCCATGCACACAGTTAAGGGGCCGCTGATTTGAGGCGCAGCTAGACCGGTCGCTGTATCCTCAGTAATAACTAAGGTGTCCATAGCTGTGCATCTTTGGCTAGTATTTCGGTCGCTCCACACCGTGACTGAGAGATAGTAAGTACCGGCTGCGGTTATTTCGATTTGAAACTGGTCTGCTGTGGCGGTAAAAGCTCCACCGTCTGTAGTCCATTGGTAGGAGGTGGTGTCACCTTGCGAACTCAATGCACCTACACTCGCAGTAATCGAAGTTTGATTACAATTTAAATGAGTCGCTACGGACTCAATATCAGCTCGTGGATCTAGGAGATAGACGTCGTATAATAGAATAGAATCACAACCAGTCGCTGCTTGTCCAGTTAGAGCACAGGAATATGTGCCTGCCGAAGGATTAAGTATGGGATTATCTGGACATAAGGTCACAGCCTCGCCCGCACATATAGCTACGGGAATAGTGGGCCCAAAACTAGGCGCATAACTTTGCACAACTAGCGTCAATTCATAGGGGCAACCATTCGCATCAGCTTGATTTACATAATGCGTACCTATACCATAAGGTGATCCATCTAATACATAATCTTCTCCTGGGCAGGCAAACACCAGCTCGAATTCATCCGCAGGTCGCGATACAACAATTTCAAATTCTTCACTGGAGACTCCAGGCCCGAGGCAGCTATACGAAGGCGTGGCAGTCAAATAAATATATTCAATTGAGCCGGGAGGCAGGGCTGAGAGATCATCAATCTCTACCTGCACAGTCATTACACCAGTTTCGCTACACACGAAGCCAAAAGCTCCACTAGGATCAACTATTACTGCTGTACTCAGCAAAGGATTTGAATATCGTATATCCCAGCAAAGGTCTGCACAAAGCGGTGCAGCTCCACACGAGCTACTGGGCGGTGGAGTATAGGTGTAGCTGCCCGCATCGCCTTCACACAATCTCGCGGGACCGGCAATTACACCGGGCGCAGTAGGTGCTTGAAAGTTTACGTCTAGTATGCCTTGTACCGGCGTAATTGTATAATCGCAAGCTGATCCTGCAACGCCATCAACCCTGATGTAGTAGTCTCCGCAGGAAGGCAGTGTGGCTGAGAACTGGCTGCTTCCTAATAGATTAGTGGTGCAGCCGTAGAGATTAAAATCGGCATCGACGACTGCTACTTGTAAGCCGATTCCATTATTTCCTGCGGTACAATTGGTCGCATTAATTTCAAACGCTACAGTTGCGCACACTGCCGTGAAGCCGATGAATTCATCGTTTTCGATCGTGGTACACCAGTCTCCTCCTGCCGTGGCAGTTGCAAATCCGTTGTTGCCACTGATCGCCGCTGGGAAGGGACATTGCAGGCAGCCGCTCAGTGCAGGCTCGGTACCTTGCTGTACTTCATCGCACTGCGCCCACAGACTCAAGCTACAGCCTAACACAGCACAAATCAATAGAACACGAAGAACTAATCCAGGGCGAAACAGCATGCAGTCAGAGAGCGAGGTTTAAAGTACCAACCTAGGCAGTACACACAGGTACGGCATCTCCTATCTAGGTTAGCTTGAGTCGTGGTGTCGACGTTTGACAATAAATGCTACCTAATCAGTGAGATATCCCCTTTAAATAGCTCAGTTGTCCCGTCGGCAAACTCGAGCTCGCAAATGAACACACATACTTGAGGATTGAGCATTTCTCCGCGAAACCTACCATCCCAACCCAAACTCGGATCATTTGGAGCGAAGTCAGTGTGCTCAAAAAGCACCTCCCCCCAGCGGTCGAGCACAAGCAAGGAATTCACTCTGCTTACTACTCCTTCAGCTGCTTGGGGAAAGAATCTGTCGTTTACGTTGTCGCCGTTTGGCGAAAACCCTGTAGCAAAGAAAACTGGCCTATCCTTCCGCACAATCACCTGTAAAACATCCTCAGCATTACAGCCATCAGAATTGGTAACAGTCACTGAATAAGTGAGGCTAGCAGGAGGTACTCCATATGTGATGGGGCATGTATCGCAAGCCACGTATTCTGCTGGTTGCCACACCACCCTCGTAGAATCATCAGCAGTAATAGCGGCCTCCAACCAAACCGTATCCTGAAACTCAATCTTTCCACTACCACTTGCACCACCGAGGCTCGAAAAAATTAGGACATCAATCGGATCAGGTTCGATAATATCAAAGTTCAGCGGATCAGCCGTGCAGCCGTTTGCATCAGTCACTTCAACTTGATAAGCACCTGCTCCCAGGTTGGTAAAGCTGCGCTCGACGCCAATGTCGCTGCCGTTGATGAGGATGGTATAAGGTGCTTGGCCACCCACTATGCTCGTAATAATAATTGCCGCATCTCGCTCGCCAAAGCAGCTAATCGGTTGTAATTCGAGATCGACAATGGGCACTTCGTCGCTCGCTACTATCTCCACAATATCACTAGCGGTGCAGCCTGTTGCAGCATTCGTGACGGTAAGCATGTAGACTCCACTAACATCAGCGCGCAGAAGGGCTTCTTCAGCAAGTGTATCGGTACGGCCCGCAACCGTCCAGGCGTAGGTATGGCCAGCTATAGCCGGAGTGCCAAGCGTCACCTCCCGTTGTGTGCAAGTGAGTACCACGTCCATGCCGGCCTCTGCAACAGGTAGTGGCAACACTTCGATGCTTACTGTGGCGCGAGCAGACAGACAAGGTGGAGGAGCAGCTACTTTATACTCAAAATCGTAGACACCTGGCGCAAAACCACTGAGATCCACGTTGCTACCGACAACTGGCTGGCCAACTGCCGTAACACTCGTCCAGCTACCTCCACTATCCTGACTTGTGAGCTGCGTCGAGAGGTCGACTATTCCTGTTTCGCTTTCGCAAAACGAAAGAGTGCCCGTTGAAGACCCTGCTTGTGGCTGGCGAGCTACCTGTACCACCAAGGAAGCGGTGTCAGGGCATCCGCTCACATTGCCCGCAGTCAGCGTAAACAGCAGGCGATAATTACCTGCATCAGCTGCGGTAGCATCGAAAAATGCTCCGTCTATGCGGGCAGGTTGGCTACCAGCCGGAGTACCAACTAGTGCCCAATTGCCCGTCTGGGGTTCTTGCAGCAAACTTGCCAAAGCGATACGTGCATCACTGTTGCATTGAACTCCAGGATCAACAAGCGAGAGGTTTGGGCAGGCGCAGTTCCGAACAGTCACCATCAGCGAAGCACTCGCAGCAGGACATGGGCCCACAGCAGGGGTGGTATACACCAATTGATACTGACCAGCACTCAAGCCATCAGCCTGAAAGTGAGTTGCATCAAGGGCAGCAGGTGCATCAGGACTCGACCACATGCCTCCCGACCCAGTTACTAGTAGGTCTGCCAAGCTAAGATGCGTGGTTTCTCCACTGGCTGGGCTGTTGCACACGGTTGCACTCGCTACTAATTCAGGTGGAGTGGGAGTTTGAATCGTGACGCGCGCTTCAGCAGCAACGGCATCATTTGTACACCCCATGTTTTCGCGTAAGCTGACCACTGCTAAAGTGCCTGCTACAGAGAGCGGAATGCTCCCACTAGACTGTGTCAGAGGAAGCGTGCCCACATTGCCTGCGAAAGAAAACTCTAGACTGGCTGGCAATTGGCCGCTGTAGGTGTAACTGATCAGCGCGTCATCGCCCTCACAAGCGCTGGCATCGGTGAACGTAATGGTAGGTAGAGCTCGCCAGACCACAGGCACGCCCGCAGAACGATCGGTGCAGGGATGGGCCTCATCCACCCCTCCCCCAGTGAGGGCATTCCCTCGCAACGCTGCGATATAAAAGGTTTGACCAGTGGTATAGGCAGGATCATAGACAAAAGACGGGGCAGCATTGCGCGCAAGCACCTGCGTCACCGCCGTGGGCGTACCAGTATAGAGGATGTACTCGACGACATCGTCGCCATCATCGACTCCTCCCGTTGCCATAGCTAGCATGACATCTTCTCCGGCGCATAGATCTGCACCTGCCGCAAGCAATGGAGCCTCGGTCTCGCATGCACAATCTCGACTACCCGTCACAGCGGCGGACTCGCAGCCATTCGCATCGGTAATAGTAAAACTGTAGGTACTGGCACTGGCTTGTGAAGCAGTAAATTGATTGCCCGAGCCGGTGGCACTGAGGCCATTGACCACATATGGCGCCTGCCCACCAACAACATCAATTGTAAGCGTATAAAAGCTATCGCCATTGTCGCAGGCAGTCTGCGCGGTGGCTGTGGGCGAGGAGTTAAAGGTCACATCAACTTGATCCTCATCCGTGCAACCAGCAGTGCCGGTGGTCCAGGTGAGGGTGTAGGTGCCGAATGCAGTCGCTGTAACCGTGGCCGTTGGTGAAGTCGCAGAACTCACTGTCACGCCAGCGGGCACCGTCCAGCTGCCGGCAGCACCAGTCGCGGCAAGTGATGCAGACAAGCCACACACGCTCACATCAGCACCAGCATTGGCGGTGGGAGGCTGATTCCAGCGCACTGGCTGACCGTTGCTCACCTGGTAGCAAGGATCGGATGGATCAGGATCGCCATTGAGGTCATTGCCAGCAACAAAGCTCACATAATAGGTGGTGCCAGCCACCAGCGCACCCGTAAAGGTGAATGAGCCCGTGGCGCTGGTTTGGAAGACGTTGCCGAGCGCATTGCCCGCTGCATCGTGCAGCACATAGGTGCCGACATCATCGCCGTCGAGAAATGGTCCTGTGACGGCAGTGGCCAGAATTCCTTCTGTGATGCAAGCTGTGAGCAAAGTAGAAGACATCGTGCCCGCCTCGGTTTCGCAGTCACAGTTGGCTGAGCCGGTATAATTGACGGAGCTACAGCCATTTGCATCGGTGACGCTGTAGGCATAGCTGGTGCCAACAGGTAAGCTGGTCGTGAAGACATTGCCTGTTCCAGCAAAGCTCGCTGCTGAATTGACCATGTAGGGGCCACTACCTCCAGCCACACTGACTGTGAGGGTATAGAAAGTGTCGCCATTGTCGCAAGCAGTCTGCGCAGTGGCAGTGGGCGAGGATTTTAACGTCACATCAACTTGATCCTCATCCGTGCAACCAGCAGTGCCGGTAGTCCAGGTGAGGGTGTAGGTGCCGAATGCAGTCGCTGTAACCGTGGCCGTTGGTGAAGTCGCAGAACTCACCGTCACACCAGCGGGCACCGTCCAGCTGCCGGCAGCACCAGTCGCGGCAAGTGGTGCAGACAAGCCACACACGCTCACATCAGCACCAGCATTGGCGGCGGGAGGCTGATTCCAGCGCACTGGCTGACCGTTGCTTACCTGGTAGCAGGGATCGGATGGATCAGGATCGCCATTGAGGTCATTGCCAGCAACAAAGCTCACGTAATAGGTGGTGCCAGCCACCAGCGCACCCGTAAAGGTGAATGAGCCCGTGGCGCTGGTTTGGAAGACGTTGCCGAGCGCATTGCCCGCTGCATCGTGCAGCACATAGGTGCCGACATCATCGCCGTCGAGAAATTGTCCTGTGACGGCAGTGGCCTGAATTCCTTCTGTGATGCAAGCTGTGAGCAGGGTCGAGGACATCGTGCCCGCCTCAGTTTCACAATCGCAGTTGGCTGAGCCGGTGTAATTGACGGAGCTACAGCCATTTGCGTCGGTGACGCTGTAGGCATAGCTGGTGCCAACAGGTAAGGTGGTCGTGAAGACATTGCCTGTTCCAGAAAAGCTTGCTGCTGAATTGACCGTGTAGGGGCCACTACCTCCAGCCACACTGACTGTGAGGATATAGAAGGTGTCGCCATTGTCGCAGGCGGTTTGTGCGGTGGCTGTGGGCGAGGAGTTAAACGTTACTTCAACATCATCCTCATCCGTGCAGCCAGCAGTGCCGGTAGTCCAGGTGAGGGTGTAGGTGCCGAATGCAGTCGCCGTAGCCGTGGCCGTGGGAGAAGTCGCAGAACTCACCGTCACGCCAGCGGGCACCGTCCAGCTGCCGGCAGCACCAGTCGCGGCAAGTGATGCAGACAAGCCACACACGCTCACATCAGCACCAGCATTGGCGGTGGGAGGCTGATTCCAGCGCACTGGCTGACCGTTGCTAACGTCATAGCAGGGATCACTCGGGTCAGGATTACCTGCACCATCATTATCTCCCACCACGAAGCTTACATAGTAGGTCGTGCTTGCGAGCAGTGGAGGAGCAAAAGAAAAGCTTCCTGTTGCGCTTGTAGCGAATACATTTCCTAGCGCGCTGCCAGACTGATCGTGGAGCACATAAGTCCCAACATCGTTAGGATCAAGAACCTCATCAGTTACGGCGTCGACCTGTAGTAAATCAGTAATACAGGCCGTAGCTTGAATGTTAGCCATGTTACCTGCGCTGGTGATGCAGGCACAATTCGGTGTACGGGCATAGGTGGTGGAGGTACATCCATTTACATCTGTTACACTAAAAGAATAGCGAACACCAGCAGGAAGTGTAGCCGTAAAAGTGGTTCCATTGCCTGTTGCGCCTAGCCCTCCATTGATGGTGTACGGTGCAGTACCGCCTGACGCCACAATGGTCAGCGTATACATGGTAGCTGTTGCGTTGCAGACGGAAGTGTGGGTGGCGCGAGGTGTGGGATCTTGTGTGATTACTACCTGGTCAGCATCCGTGCAATTCGCTGTGCCGGTGGTCCAGGTGAGGGTATAGGAGCCGGCTCCGGAAGTTGTGAGTGTGGCGGCGGGATTTGTAGCATCACTAACAGTGGCCCCTGGCGGCACCGTCCACTGTCCCGGAGTTCCCGTTGCTGCTAGTTGAAAGGTGGTTCCGCAGGCACGTTGGTCCGGACCCGCATTGGCTGTTGCGGGCTGCGTCCACAGCACGTTTCTCGCGTTGCTGACGTCGTAGCAGGGATCGCTGCTGTTGGGTATGCCGCTACCATTGTTGTTGCCGACGATATAGACGACATAATAAATGGTGTTTGGAGTCAGCGGCGGAGAGAAATTAAACAGACCTGTTGTGTTGGACTGCACTATCGAACCAGCGATGTCGGATGGATCTGTGTAGAGTACATAGAGCCCCACATCATTCCCGTCGAGAACTTGACCTGTGACCGGTCCTGCCTGAATAGGTTCGCTAATACAGGCTGTGACTTGAGAGGCAGGAAGCTGTCCAGCATTAGTGGTACAATTACAACTCCTTGCGCCCGATACTTGAGTTGTGCAGCCTAGTGCGTCGACGATATTAACGGTAAACGGCACCCCACTCGGCAACGGCCCAACAACGTAATTGGCGCCCGCAGGATTGACAGTGGCTCCCGTGAATGTATAGGGAGGAGTACCCGTGACTACAATTTGGGAAGTATACTGCTGTGTGGTGGCGTTGCAGTTAGAACTGAGTACCGTCGCCGTGAGAGCAGGCCCAAAGGTGATGGTGATGGTATCGGCAAGGCTACAAGGCAAGTTCGTGCCGTAGCGGATAGAATAACTCCCTGCCGTAGCAACAGATACAGTTGTATTGGTACTGGTCGGGTTGCTGATGGTTACTTGCCCAGCGTTTGCACCGATAGCCTGCCAAGAGCCACCTCCAGGGCTGCTGGAATAGCTACTGGAGAGTCCGCATACTTGAGTGCTACCAGTTATTGAAGCCTGTTGCGCCGGGTTAATGGTTACAGTCTGACAGGTCTCTATCGTAGGGCCACAAACTCCTGTAGCCGTAACACAAACTGAAGCAGAACCAGCTTGGCTCCACGAAACGTTAATCACGTTGCCTACACTAGAATTAACATTAGAGCCAGAGCCGCCAACGCTCCATGCGTAAGTGTAGGGCGGATTTTGTCCATTTATGCTTGCTGTGAAGGTCCCGCTTCCGTCTGCACACAGCATTGCGGGACCAGCAATGGTAGGGACAGCAGCTTCGCCACCTACAGAAGTGACGCTAGCCGTGGCAGTTACCGTACAAGATTGCTGTAGGCGAGGGTCAATGCGAGTGACTTCTAAAGTATAGGTACCTGCTTGCGTGACCGTGATAGTGGAGCCGCTACCCAAGGAATTGCCATTTGGTCCTATCCACTGGTAGGTGATATTCGGTCCGCTGCTCGACCCTGTACTCGAGAGCACGCCCGAGGTAGTGGTGCAGTCGAGTACGAGCACGGGTGGATCAATCACAGCTTGCAGGTCGACCTCTTGAACAAGCAGCAGTAAAGAGGTATCACAGCCTCCTCCTGCCCCGGCTGGCACCGTAATGTTGGCTATACTCGGTGCAGGATAGTCAACGCCATTAAACGTATACACACTACCCGGACAAATTTGTACCGAGTCGACTGCGAATACTGTAGTTCGAGGAAATATGGTATAGCTAGTGGTAGAGTCACATCCCGCCGCAGTTTGAGTGATGAAGCTGCCGCCACCTGGGTCGCAGATGTACTCATTATTTATAAACGGACAATCCGGAGCCTCCGCACCAACACATACAGAGTCCAGAACAAAGCCTGGAACAGGATCGAGGGCAATGGTGATGTCAGCGCAATTGGCGGAGGGATCCCCACAAAAGGGTGCATTTGCTCCCATTGAAAGGTCGGCACTCAAGGTGTTGAAATTCAAGCCCACGAAAGTGGCGGGCTCACCTGAACCCAGTTCGTAGGCTATGCCGCAAATGCGAAAGGTGCCGGGCCCGAGCAGCACCGGAGAAAGTGAGGTTGAAAAGGGGTATTCTCCGGTGATGAGGCCACTGGCGTTGGTAACCACCATCGTGTAGCCATACTGGGAAGGATTGGGCGGATTTCCAGGGAAATCAACTTCTATCGGATCGAGTCCAGAGATGCAGCCTACTTGGTTTGGCGGGCTCAACGTGCCGCCTTCTGCAACGCACACGTTACAACCAAGGATGGGACTAGACGACACACCCGAGATATTGGTCGGCATGTTGCTGAAATTCGTAATCAGCATCAGGTAGAATTCTCCTGGTCCACCAGAATTAAGCACCACCGTTTCATTTGCTGCAGGAGAGTAACTGCAACTAACGGGGCTGCCTAAAGCCCCACAATTGGAGAGTGCGTCGCCAAGTGAGGTGAATGGCCCCCACAAGGCAAAATCAATGTCTACTCCCGCTGAGCTACTAAGTGCAATGGTGGCCGAGCCTGCGGCAGTAGTCGACATATAAAACCAGGCGGGATTAGGTGTTGTCGATAAGCACCCATAGTCGTTGCCAGGCTCAGCGTCGCCGGTGTTCGTTCCGGCTGGAAAGGATAGGCCGTTCTCAGCACAGAATTCCGTAGCCGCTCCACATACCGGAGCCTGTGCATGGGCGGTCATTGCAGTTAAGATCAAAACGACCCACACGCAGACAGCAACTGAAAGCAACCTTAACATCTGCTCAAATTAGTAGGAGACAGCGAAACAGCCAATTTGATGACCGCTGCAGCTACTTAGAGCCACAGGTTTCGCGTGAAGCATCACAAAGTACCAAACACATAGTCGGTTGGGCAATTTGTGAATTTTGTTAGCCCGTTGGTTAGAAGCATTCTACATTTAGCCTACACACGCACAACAAAATACCAATAAACCGTCAGTCAATGATTTTGCACTTCCTCCTCGCCTGCCTACTCCAAACAGCTGTACCAACGCCCGGCGCCATATCCTCCAGTGGATATACCATACCCGCGCAAGACCAACAGCCCGTTGCAATTGTCATGGATTTTACGACCGATAAAAAGGGCAAACGCCTTGACGACGAGTCCGGCACAATGACCGTAACGGTGGCTGGCAATAAGCTCGGCAATCAGATTTTATTAGATGGCCAGGAAGTGAGCGTCATCTTCGATAACGCTGCCCGCACCATCACCAATGTCACTACTGATAAAAAAGGCAGACGCGTAGCAGCCATCATGCCTCGCATGAAAATTATGGATAAAGCCATTGAAAGTGGTATAACCAACGTGGAGCGTACCGATGAGACCAAACAGCTGCTCGGCTACGATACCCGCAAGTACATCATCACGAGCAAGCAAGGCATCACCGAAGCTTGGCTCGCTAACGTACCCGAAGTCAGCTGGCAGAAAATGATGTCTGGCATGACAGGAGCAAGTGCCGCTACCATGTCACGCCTGATGCCTGAAATAGAGGAGCTACCTGATGCGCTTGCGCTCGCAGGTACCACCACTAGCAGCAAAGGCAAGAAAGTCACCACTATGACGGTCACTGCCATTCATACCGGCGCAGAGGTCAATTTGGACGTGCTAGAAATCCCAAGCGATGCAGAGGTGCAAGACCTCACCAAAATCATGGGTGGTTTCTGATTAAATCGCTACAGCTTCACCAGTTGCGAGCGGTACTGGACGCCCTGCCCAGTTAGCTCCACCACGTAAACACCAGGAGTCCAGTCGGCCACAGGTACTTGTTCACGAAAACGGAGGCTACCCTCCATGCGTTGGGAGTACACTTCTCGACCCAGAGCGTCCACAATGCGTAGCGTCATCGTCTCAGCTGGCGAGCCGCTTATGGCAACAGTGGCTACTTCACTCAGCGGGTTTGGATATACGAGCACCTCCATGCCCGCAGGCAAACTCGTCGTGCTGCTTGACTGCAAGACGAGGTCAATGGTGTCGCTGCGCATGCCGCACTCCCCGTTTACAGTTGCAATGACTCGATAGCTGCCAGCAGCCGCATAGAGATGCATTGGATTGTCTTCCATGCTGCTGGTGCCGTCACCGAAGTTCCACACGATGTCATCGTTGTTGGTAGCGGCACTCGTAAAGCTCACCTCCAATCCATCTGTCATTGACACAGTGGCATCCACACTAAGTGTCGGAGCTCCTATGACTCGAATGAAGTTGGTGCTGATCTCAGTCGAAGAACCTACCGCATTGGTAGCACGTAAGCTCACAGTGTAGACGCCTACCTCTGTGAGCGTAAAGGATGGATTTTGCTCGCTGCTGGTCAAGACTGTTCCGCTCTGGCTTGTCAGCCTCCATTCCCAAGCTATAGGCATACCTGTAGTTTGATCCATAAGCTCTACTTCAAAGGGAGCGCATCCGCGGGTGCTGCTTGCGTCAAACTCGGCATCAGGTACTCCACCGACAAGGACTTCAACTGTATCGCGAGCTGTGCCACAGGAATTGGTGACGGTTACGATAACATCATACGTTCCAATGGTTGGATATTGATGTGTTTGCATGGTGGATGCATCATTGAGCATCGTGCCATCACCAAAATCCCAATCAACGGTGCTAGCATCTTCGATATCTACCTGAAGATTGGCCGTGAGACCATTGACTATTGGGGAGCGCAGTATCGCTGTCGGCTCATCCAGTACTGTAATCAAGCCAGTGCTGCGCATAGTATCTGAACCAGCAGCGTTGGTCACCACGAGAATCACATCATAAGTGCCTGAGGTGTCGTAGGTGGTAGAGGCGGTAACACCAGTTGCAGTGCTCGTAATCGCCCCTGGGAAAAACCACTCATACGTGTCGGCATTAGTAGAGTTTGCAGCTGAAAAAGAAGCAACAAAGGGAGCACATCCCGAAGTCGCAACCACAGACAGCGCGGCATTAGGTGCTCCAGGAATGACCGTTACCGTCTGTACCTCCTCAGCTGTTCCACAGGTGTTTGTGACGACGAGGGTGACGGTGTAGGTGCCCGCAGCTGCGTAGGTATGAACCGGGTCGATTTCGGTACTCTGGGTGCCGTCGCCAAAGGTCCACATGTGGCTGAGGGCATTGCTCGAGCTACTCTCGAAGGCTACCGTCAACATGTTCTCATCGCTGCTAAACCCTGCGACAGGATTAGGCAGAATCGTTATCGCGTTTTGCGCAAGCTCAACATCTTGCCCCGTCGCATTGCTTACCGTCAGCTGCACATCGTAGGTGCCAGCCACTGGATATGTCACCACTGGCTCTGCTTCCGTACTCGTAGTGGGTATACCACCAGGAAAAGACCACATGTAGGTGCTGACAGCTGTACTCGCTGTAGCATCATAAGTAATCATAGTGCCTTCACAACCAGCATTGCTCGAAGCATTGAAACTAGCGGTTGGAGCAGCCAAGACAGTCACGACTTGTGTTTCTGTGGCAGTTCCACAAGCATTAGTGGCCGTTAAGGTCACGGTATAAGCTCCTGTCTGCTGATACGTATGCGATGGCGTATTGCTCGCTGCGCTAGTGCCGTCACCAAAGTCCCAGCTTAGACTAGTTGCTCCCGTGGATTGACTCGCAAAGTCGACCATAAGACCGGTGACCAAAGAGGTAAAGTCGGCGCTAGGTAGAGCCGCGACTGTGACTGCGTTTGGCAGCGTCATCGTATTCGAGCCGAGAGAATTTGTTACCGTTAGTGTTGCATCGTAAGTGCCGGCCTGGGTGTAGGTCACAGTCGGACTGGCTTGCGTGCTTTGCGCTGGTGTACCACCAGGAAAGCTCCACGCATAGCTAGCAGCGGCCGTGCTCTGGTCGATATACTGGACAGTTACGCCGGGGCAGAGTGTGCCCGCAGGTACGCTTACGCCAAAATCAGCTACTGGAGCCTGCTGCACCGTCACCGTCTGCATAACCGTTTCGCTACCACAAGGGCCAGTGGCGGTGAGGGTAACGGTGTAGGTACCTGGGGCTGCGTACGTCACGCTCGGATTGGAAGCTGAGCTGCTGGTACCGTTGCCAAAGTCCCAATCCACAGATGTTACTCCGCTGGTGAGGGAGGTAAAGGATACCATCAGGCCATTTACGCTCGAGGTAAAGCTTGCTGTCGGTGCGGCTGCCACTACCACCACCGATGTCATCGTGATGGAGTTGGTACCCAGCGCGTTGGTCACTGTTAGGGTGGCGTCGTAGCTACCAGGTTGATTGTATGTTATCGATGGATTGGCGGAGCTGCTTTGCGCAGGACTGCCTCCTGGGAAACTCCAGTCGTAGCTCGCCGCACCAGTGCTCATATCCACATAGCTAACAGTGACTCCGGGGCAGAGTGTGCCGCCCGGTAGTACCACATCGAAGTCGGCAACAGGGGCTTGCCCAACCGTCACCACGCGGCTTGTCATATCGGTACCGCAGGGTCCAGTCACTGTTTGGGTCACGGTGTAAGTGCCGGCGGCGGAGTAGGTATGGGTAGGATTAGCTTGACTGCTGCTGTTGCCATCGCCGAAGGTGTAGCTCACGCTGGTGGCCCCGCTCGATTGATCACTGAAGTTGACGCCAAGCGCTCCGCTGCTGGAGAAGCTGAAATCTGCATCCGCCTCTACATTGACTGTCACACCACCTGCCAGCACCTGCGTATTGCAGCCAATGCTGTTGCAAACCTGTACGCTTACGCCAAAACTGCCTGCCGCTGGATATACCGCCGTCACCTGCATCCCGGTGGGTGTAGGTTGGTTAGAACCAGGTAAGCTCCAGGTAATGGAAGTCGCATTGCCCGAGACATTCGCGGTATAGGTAATGGCATCACCAGGACACAAGCTTGTAGCGCTGCTGCTGGCCGTAATCGTCGCAGTCGGAGCACTACCCACCGTCACTGTCTGTGTGCTCGAGGCAGATTCACAGCCATTGAATACATCTAGCGTTACCTGAAAACTTCCACTGCTCGCATAGGTGTGTGTTGGGCTCATGCCAGTGCCCGTATTACCGTCACCGAAGTCCCAAACATAGCTAGCACCTGAGGCTGCTACTGTGGATACGAAGCCGCTGAAGGCAACCGTCTGCCCGGAGATTGTGGTAGAGAAATTGACAGTCGGTGCTTCGAGAATGCTAAACGCATCGACTACATTCGTACTCGCCTGCCCCGTAGAGTTGGCTACCGTGAGTGCCACATCATAGCTCCCGCGCTGCGTAGCTGTAAAGGTGTACGGGTTGTTGGTCGAGGTGAGCAGCGAGCCATTCGGTTGGGTCACCGTATAGTTGAAGCTGCTAGGGTTGCCGCTCGAGGTCGAAGTAATCGTAATCGCATCGCCCAAGCACTCACCGCCAGTGACAGTAAATGATGGTACAGGTGCAGAATTAATGGTAATGGTCGTGGAGGTGGTCGCCGTGCCGCAGATGCCAGTCACGGTCTGTGTAATCTGGTAAGTACCGCCTGAGCTATACGTATGCGTATCATTTGGCAGGTTGCTGGTAGTGCCATCGCCAAAATCGTACATAACGGTGGTAGCGTTGGTCGCAGTGCTGGTTACGCTGACGGTACTGCCTGTTACGCTTTCGCTAAAACCTGCCACCGGATCCGGATCAACAATGATGAAGCCGGTCTCCACCTTACTGTCAGAGCCAGATTGGTTTCCTACAGTGAGGGTGACGTCGTATACACCGGGCTGCGTGTAAATAACACTTGGATGTAAAGTCGTACTCGAAGATGGTGAACCACCAGGAAAGCTCCAGGTATAGCCACTGATTGGTCCGGTACTCTGGTTGGTAAACTGTACCGACAGCGGAGCACAACCACTCGTCACATTGGCCGTAAAGTCCGCTACTGGCGGCACCAGCACCGTAATGATTTGCGTAGTCGTAGCACTCCCGCAGCTGTTAAAGGCGGTCAAGATGACGTTGTAGCTTCCGCCCGTGGAATAGGTATGTACGGGATTGGCGCTGGTAGAAGTGGCGCCATCACCAAAACTCCACTGAAAGTTGGTGGCATTGGTGGTAACATTGGTAAATGATACCTGGAGCGGACCTGTAATTGCAGACGTGAATCCGACTGTCGGAAGTGGACTAACAGATACATAATTCGTCTCTGTCTTGGTGTCGGTGCCAAGGGCATTGGTGACAGTCAGCGTGACATCGTACAATCCAGCAGTGCTGTAGGTCACCGTAGGAGTGGGATCGCTGGAGGTGGAGGGAGTTCCGCCTGGAAAGGACCAGGAGTAGCTGGTGGCCGAAGTACTTTGATCGACGAACGTGACCGATTGGGTTTCGCAAATGGTGAATGGCCCACCACCAAAACCAGCAATTGGTGGAGTATTACCGCCACCGCTGCAAGAGATAGTGCTCAGGCAGCTACGCGTGGGACCATAAGTATTGACGCGTGTAATTGATGCGCTACTCCAGGTGCTCGTGAACTGCACCGACGGCGCCATGATAAATGGCGAACCACTCGCGTCGTGGTCGCAGTCGAAGTTGTGGCCAATTTCGTGACTCACCAGCACGCGAGTTAGGTCAGGGTTGCTAGAGAAGTCTTGCAGGATATGATAGCGCGAGCTGGTACAGACGGCTCCTAGCCAGGCAACGCCGATAGTGCTTCCGTTGAAGTCGCGATTGGTCCACAGCTGACCAAGATCGTGTGTACCCGAAAATCCTCCAGGGCCCCAACTGGTGAAGGCATCGAGGAGTGTGCCGGAGTTGGTACTGCTGGTCCATGGATCGCAGGAGCTGCAAGTGGATACAAACTGCTCGGTGACGGTGAAGATGTAGTCATCTGCGAAGCTGCCCGAGTAGTCGGAGTTGACGTTGTTCATCACCGCGACGTTGCGCGCCTCAAGGGTGGCTACGTTGTTGCCGTGAGCTTGGTACATGAGGAAATCGCTGGCAATAGCGAGCTGCACTTCTTTGCAATCTCCCACTGAACGGTGGGCGTGACCGGCGCTACGCTGCTGAGATGCCGCGCTGCTAGGGGTGGAGTGCACGTCGCCATCAGTGCCACAAGCGTGTTCGGCGGGAAGGATGCCGTCTTTGCCTGTGAAGATGAGTACCGCCTCAGGCCTAGCTGTCGAGTCGGTGAGCCACTGACTTTGGAAAAAGACGGCATCGCCTTGTGAGGCGACCATTCCGTAGATGAAGTCTTTGGCTACCGTGAGTCGGACTTCGGCTGGTTTAGGTCCACGAGTAAAGCCTTTATAGGTCACATTGGCGCTGCGTGGCAGGCTATGGATACCGTTGGCGTCAGCTACCCGGAGCACATAGTCGGCAGTCCGAACATCGTTTGGCTCTAAGTCAATAGTCCACGCGCGACTGCCCAGTGCAAGCTCGAAGGTAGTTTGCCCCGGGTTTTGACGTAAGTAGCTAGCTAGAGGCGCCTCATCAAAGTCAACACGCTCGAAATCGGAAAATTCAGCACCTACGGCGGCGAGAGAAGCGGGCGAAAGAGCTGCCCGAGATGCGCTTGATTGAAAGCTAGGAAGCTGGGCGGCAAGAGATGTGGCGAGCGCGAGAAATACAAACAGTACAATTGACCTCATAGAGTAAGATGTCCTTGGTTAGGCAAGCTAAGCTTTCCAGCGCCAATTCCAACTCCCTGATTTAAGGGAAAGTGCAGCAGCTTAGGTCGCTAAAACGACGAATCGTGGAGCAAAGACATTTAACGGACCGATAAGAGGGTTTTAGCGCCCCCTTAAGTGTAAGCAAACGGTCAGGAAATATCTTCGACTTGCACCAAATTCTCTTGCCTCATGCGCCGCTCAATTTACTATATACTCACTGTTATAGCGCTCGTTTTGGCGCAAGCCTGCTCGCCTGCACGACTAGCTGAACAGGGCAAAACTGCAAAAGCATTTGAGCGCGCCGCCAATCAACTCGAGCGCAATCCGACCCGCAAAGCTTCCGTCGGAGCAACCCTAGCCAGCACCTACAAGCAGCTGCAAAGGCAGGGGGCAAGCGAGCTCAGCATGATTTACAACTCTACCGCACCGCAGCGCTGGGAGCATGCAGTGACTGTGTTGGAAGAGTTGCAGCAGCGTCGCCAACGCGTGAATGCCATTCGCAGCAGCTCCACACGTGTGATTCGACTCGAAGATTTCAATGAGGCTGATTACGAGACGCAACTCGTGCACGCTAAGTCGGAGGCAGCGGCTCAGCTGTTGCGGGAGGCTAAGAACTTGTACGCTTCCGCAAAACTCGGTGATCGCTACTCAGCGCGTGAGGCTTACGAGAAGCTACAGCGGCGAACGCTTTACGCTGACGATACTAAAGAGGTGGTGGAGTTGCGGTATGAGGCTAAGCAAAGAGGAACTGTATACGTAGCCTTGCGCACCTACGGCCAAACCAGTCACGATGAGCTTCATGCGCTTGGATTAGCCGTTGATCGTGTAATGAGTCAGGACTGGGTGAACATAGCGCCAGTCGATGCGTACCGCCCTCGCGAGCCTGACCTCCTCATCGAACTCGACGCAGCTAGTCCTGATGTGGGTCTTAAGAACGTCTCCCGCGTTGTCGATATCTACAAGCGCGATATTGTGACGCAAGTGAAGGTGGGAGTTGACAGCACCGGCAAAGCGATCTTCGAGGATCGGGTGGAGAAGGTGCAAGCGAGAGTTGTGACCATCTGCGTGGAGCGACGAGCCGAAGCACGCGCAACTTTGGCTTTAATCGATATCCAGTCGGGCAGGGTGCTGCGGCAGCAAGAGGCCTGTGGTCGGTATGTCTACGAAGACTGTGGCACCGAAGTGAGTGGTGATTCCAAAGCTCTCAAAGGCCAGAGCATCAACTACCTCAACAAGCGCGTGTCACCGGCTCCGGCTGGCGACTCCATGGCGGCAAGGGCTCAGGATGCATTGCGAGCAGCCATTCCAGCGTGGGACCTGGAGGCGATGCTGCCACAGGGGCGTATGGTCAGAAATTGAGAGTGAACAACTAGCGCGCCGCAGCGAATCCCGCTAACTTTGCCTTTTCCGGCCCGTACACAGTTACTCATGCAAGAACTTATCAGAGGCCTCAGCCTATTGACATTGATTGTCTTGATCAGTTGGCTCGCTGCCTGCCGCTGCGTATCCTGTGATGATGATGTGGTGCTCGTGGAGGAGCAAGCGTGGGAAGCTACAGATCTGACCACCGACAACCGCATCATTGCGCTTCACGCTACGGCGACAGAATTGCTGGTGTTTACGCCGACAGAATACTTGCGCACCAGTCCCACAGGCAGCACAATAGATGTAATTGAGAAGCGGCAGTTTTTGCCTTTATTTCGCACGCTCGGGAGGCCCGCAGTTAATGATTTAGTGTTTGCCCGCGCCTCGCTCAACACCACTACCAACGCAGAATTACTCGAGTTTCAGCTCACACAAACGGGTGCGGGCTCGGTAGAATTTGCTATTGACAGCCTCACGCCCGAACTCGTGGCCGTGGAGCAAAAAGCTGCCGCTATCGGTGCGTTCAGCAGCAATGGCCGCGTATATGTTCAACCCGTAATCTTGAGAGACACCAGAAGCTTGTCCTTGATGTTTTTTGAATTGGACTATAATTCAAGTTTTACCCGCTTTGACTCCGTAACTTTTGCAGGTATGGTGGCTATACCTGGTGTTTTAGAAGACGATCAGGTGGTGTCGAATATCAAGTATCTCGATGGCAACTTCTACCTCGCCACCAAGCGCGGAGGCTACCGGGTGAGCGAAAGCGGAGTGGTTGAACTGGTAATTAATAATTCAACTTGGGTACGCGACTTCTTTAAGTATGATGGCGATTATTATGCAACGCAGATTGGCGTTGGAGCTGTGCTTCAGAGTAGCGACGGGCGCAATTTTGAGCGAGGTAATGTGCTCGAGATTGCGCTGGTGCAGGTGCTGGGCGATCACCTTGTGTCGCAAGATTTTGAGGGATATCAATATGAAATTACTCCGAGTCTGGAAGTGCAAACTCGCCCCCTGAAGCTCAATGATGATTTTCCGCTACAAAACGACATTTATTTCGGTCTCGATCGCCTCGATAATAATTTTTATCTCGGAGTAGATCGACAGGTTTGGCGAGCTGAGGAGTTGCAGCCAGCGGAGTAGACTATGCTGATGCTACCCGGCACAGACTTTGAAGATATAGCAGGTCTAATCCCCCTGACTTGTCGCGAATCTTGACAAGGCTATCTGTGCTGCTCGTGATCGCCTGGTGCGCATCGCCTCAGGCGGGTTATGCCCAACTCGAAGCTGACACTACGACCCTGATTGGTAGGATCCAGGTGGCAGCAGAACAAGGCCAGCAGCGGGCACTTCGCGACCTTGCCACGCTCGCCGATCATCCCGAGCAGCGCCAGCAGGTGCGGGATTTGCTCGTACGGCTCACGCTATTGCACGACGACATCGATGTCTCCACTGCCAGTCGCCAGCAATTGCTCGACTACTATTATAGGTACTCCGATAGCCTCCGCTACAGCACTTTGCTACGCGCTTACTACCGCAGGCCAATCGAGCAGCAATCGACGCGCTACGAGTTGGTGAGTCTAGATGCCTATCAACTCAGCGACCGCTCCATGCACCTGCGCAAGTACATCGAGTACATCGAACAGGCTGTAGAATTCGAGTCAGTGACTGACCTGCGCGATCTGGTCGAAAAGATTGCCGACTTGCAGCTGCTTGAAGGTCAGGCTTACCTGTTGGCGCTGTTGCAGACGGATGCCGGTGCACTCTTAGCGGCCAATCCTGATGCGTTTTTGCATTACCTCGATCAGCTGATGACGCGTCCGAGTGTGGAGGTAGCAGAGGCCCTTTTCGCTTCCGCAAAACATGGGTTTCTACAAAACGGAACCTTATCGTACTACTTGAGTCGCTTGTGCAACATGCCATTTCGGGCGAGTTGGTCTGTCGACGAGCAGGCCAGTCGCTATCAAACCCTAGTCGATTCCCTCGGCGGGCTGGCGCGGGTGCGTGAAGCAGGCTATGCGAGTTCGGTTTCTTTTACGCGCAACCACTTCCGCGAGCCGGTAGACTATTACGGGCGGGTTTTGGCGAAAGCTGATGTGCCTGACTATGTGAAACACAATGCACTCCTCGACCTCATCAACACGCACCACCCGCGCGCATTATTCTACATCAGCACGCAGTTGCTTGCCGCACGCAGAGCGCAGCCCACCGCTCATCACGCTGTGCACTACCTGTACCTGCTGCGCAAACTCACTAAGTTGGGTGTTCTGGTGCCGGATAATTCCGGACAATTTGTGTATCAACTCGATGTCGCTGGTGATGCAATCGCCTGGCTAAATTATGTGCGCTACTACGCCGGACACTACGAAGACTACGACTATGATGAGCACCGACTCAGCTTCGTGAACCGCTACGACCATTCTCTCGAAACCGAGAACCTCGAGCGGCTTTTTCGCCTCTTGAATTCCGAAAACGATGAGGTGGCGCTGCAAGCCTATGAGCGCATAGCTCGGGCCGACCCGCTGGAGGTGCAGCAACTCGTGAATAAGTACAAAGACTTGCTGCGGAGCACGAATGCGAAAGTGCCAGCGCTCAAGAATGGGCACCTCGAGCAAACCGCTCAACTGACGGCCTTCTGCGTGCGCAATCGCCTCTCTTTCAATGCCGAACCCGCCCTGAGCGTACGCCTCGACAGCCTGCTACTGATGCTAGACCCTTCGCGTAGAGTGGCCCTGGAAAATCGTCTGATTGCCTCTCTCAAACTGACCGAACTGACAGCTGTAGAATACTGGGCCTTGATGCACCAGTACGATCAAGAAGCTGGCTTTAGCATCGGGCGCATTCTCGACTATGCCTACTCGAAGCACTGGCAGCAAATGCTCGAAAGTGACAGCGACCTGCGGCTGTACCTGAAAAAAGCAATGCTGTTTGCGCGCATGGATGGCATCGGAGTTAGCGATGGCTACCTGCACAAATTTGCAGAGCTCGACGGCGCGCTGCGTGCTAGACTTGCAGACTTGCTGGTGAGTGAAGGCGACAAGCACATCAGCCGCGCTATCAAACGTTTGCTCAATGACAACGAAGCCCAGGCAAATGGCGGCGAAGAACTCGACAACTTCCTCGAAACACCCGTCCAATTTGCTAAGGACGAAATCAACCTGCTGCCCCGACCGACGCTAGAGCAAATGGACGAGCTGCTGTGGCGACTAAAAGATCCTTCACCCAAAGCAAAATACCTCTACAGCCACTACTTAGAGGCAATCCTGAACGTAGACCTGGTGCCCGATCTGATGAGTTTGCTGATGAGAGAAGAAAGTCCGCAAGCAGTGGCAGAAATGCTGTTTCAGATTTATGCCTACCAGTTTGAAGAAGCCGACGGAGAGCCCTCAGAGCAGTGGCTCGACTACTGGCGCAAGCACAATACGAGCTACAAGGAGTGGGGCAAAACTTTCTACGACCGGCACCTCCAACAGCTCAGGCAACTGCCCAAGCTAACGGGCAGGCACTTGAATGCGGTGCTCCGCTCGCCATACTACCGGGAGTCGGACAGGCAGCTGGTGCTAGAGTCGCTGGCTAAATTGGTCAGCAATCGGCACCTGTTTATGCTGCGCTTCGAGCCGGAGCTAGCCTGGCAGGAGCGGGTGGTGCTGAGTGGCCTTCAGTTGGGCTACAAAGACTTGCAAGATCTCGACAAGTTGTTTCCCGCTGTTCCTCCAGCCGAACTCGTTGAGTACATACTTACCGAAGCCGCTGACTTTGCGCCGGGAGATCGAGGTCAGCTCTTCAACGCGCTGATGCGTAAGCCTTGGATTGAGGAGCTTCTCGACGATGAGCGTTTTGCGACACGCGCCGAAGAAGTGCGCAAGGGTCTTGCATGGTACTTGGAGGAAAGTGAATTGCTGTCAGAGTATGAAGAGCAGAATACTGCGCTCAATCTGGCGCGCCTCGACTTTATGCACAAGCAACCCGCAGAGCGGCTGCGCATGAGCGTTGACCTCGATGTAGATGAAGCGGCCAAGCTGCGCATACAGGAAAGCATCCTCTCGCGCGTGCCTTACCAGCAGCTGCCACAGGTGCTGGCGCTGGCCCCGCAGTTTGCTGATGTCAATGGCACGCGACCGTATAATTTCCTCAACCAAGATTTTGGCTTACCGATCTTCAACTTAGAAAGTGCCGCAGTGATTGACACCTTTGCGGCTCGACACGAGCGACTTAGCCCTGTTGATTTATACGCTACTTACCTCAGCGAATTCGGACTCCAACTTTACTTGCCGAGTGGCGCACTCGACTACGAGATGATCGCCCAAATTTTGCGCTACGATATTGTGCTGCCATTTATCGGTGGAGGAGGTAACCGACGGGACTTGTATACCTACGGGGTGATAAAACTGCTCGAATTGACGGAGGAGACCCGGCTTGGCTTCCACGAGAAGCTCAACGAAAATCAGTTGTTCTACTCGTTTACCGCAAGTCGCCGCGCTGCGGCCTGGCTAAGCTATCTGCAGGAGGAAGGCAGGCTATCACTAGGGGCAGCAGCTTTGCAGCCGAGCTTCAATATTTCCTCCTCAAACTAGACGCGTGAGCCAGGAGCATTATTTGGGCGTTCATTGACAGTGCGTGGTGAAACACGACTGCCTCTACCTTCGTCTTTAGGCGAGCTGACACTGATCAAACACCCTGTACATGAAGATTCTACGTTTTCTCCTTCCGCTAGCTGTCTTACTCATAGCACTTCCAGAGGCTGAAGCGCAGCGCGGCGGTAGGGGTGATAGCAAGCGTACACCGACGAGCCGTAAGCCCGCTAATGATATGGGCTCGTTTCAAGACCGGCTCTGGTACGGAGCGGGTGGAATATTCGGCTTCAGCAACAACGGTGTGACTAGCTTCACTTCGATTGGGCTCATTCCTCAGGTTGGATTTAAATTTAATGAATGGTTTTCGGCTGGACCACGAGTTGGCCTGACGTGGAACTCGATTAAAGGACCTACCGATAGGGGCATCAACCAGCGCGCGAATTCGTGGAGCTATAATGCTGGCCTCTTTGCTCGGGCGAAAGTCAGTGTTTTTTACGCCCAAGCCGAAGGACTCTACCTCAACGACGCGTACTATACTGTCGGTCCTGGCGGAGCATTAGTCACGGGGAGTGATCAAAGGCCACTAACCCAACGCGATGGTGACGTACAGATGCTTACGGGTGTAGGGTATAACCCTGGCTTAGGGAGAGGCTTGAGCTCCGACATTGGTGTATTTTACAACATCTTTGATGATGTCAACA
This sequence comes from Saprospiraceae bacterium, assembly GCA_965213735.1. Taxonomy (GTDB): domain Bacteria; phylum Bacteroidota; class Bacteroidia; order Chitinophagales; family Saprospiraceae; genus CALDTK01. The sequence continues at coordinate 60,503 of CBDCAB010000006.1, read as the reverse complement.
GCAATCGCTCGCCGTTTCAGTTTAGAATAATTTTGACGTACAACTATTAGCGGGTGAGTTCGAGTCTGATGCCCGCCAGCACTTGAAAGCCAGCCTGTGGATAATAGCCTGTGCCGACATATAAGTCTCGGCTTGGATCTTCGACTGCGCTGTAGGGATCGCCAGGCAGCGGATCGAATCCAGGGCTAAAGTAGCGGTAGCTATAGCCGTTGGTAGCGGGATTGTTATTGAGCAAGTTTTGCAACTGGAGCATGAAGACAGCCTGCGGGCCCTTATCGCGCGTGAGGCGATAGCGGGCTTCGAAGTCGAGGCGGCCGTAGCCATCGAGTCGAGCTGCCTCCGAGCCGGCATTGTCGAGATACTGCTCGCTAACGGTATTGGCCCACAGGTCGAGCTCCAGTGTTCCCTGCCGTAGCTGGTGGGCGTACAGGACGCCGAAGTTGCTAATGATGTTGGGTGAAAAACCGATCGGCACGTCTTCGCGTACGAGCATTTCCTGCTGGCCGGTGCTGTAATTGTCGACGAATTCGGTATACGAGGCGATGCGCGCGCGGCTAAGGGCGAGGTTGCCTTGAAGTTGCCAAGATTTGCGGAGTTGATAGCCAGCAGAAAGTTCGAGGCCGAGTCGGTAGCTGTCGTTTACGTTAGAGCGTACGTATTCGCCGACATCGTTGAGCCGCCCCGTAGGTACGAGCTGGTGGCGGTAGTCCATAAAGTAGGCATTAGCCTCCAGCAGGTACGGTCGCTGCGGTGTTTGAGGGATTCGCAGCCCCAGTTCGTAGTCGATGAGCAGTTCTGCGCGGGGCTCCTCACCCGCTTGTGCAGCTACGTAATCATTGCGGTTAGGCTCGCGCTGGCCAACGGCGGCGCTGGCGTACATACTAGCTGCTGGGCCGAGATCAAAGGTGGCGCCCGCTTTCGGATTAAAGAACGTGAGTTGCTCGGTTTTTTCTAGTCTTACGCCCGAGCGGTCGAGCCCGTCGAAGGTATAGGTAAGGTGGCGCAGCTGTAGGTCGGCATACAGATCGAGGCGCTCGCTGGCGCTGTAGCCGAGTTTGCTAAAGGCATTGATACTCGTTTTGATGGCGTCGTTTTCATAGAAATTGCTAGCCTCCACGGCTACTTCCTCCTGGGTGGGTAGTGTGGCGCGTATCACATTCCCAAAGTGATCGCCCTGATACTCGTTAATGCCTGCACTTGCGGTGAGGTTGAGTTTTGGCGAAAGCTGACCTGAAATTGTGGCAATAGCACCGTAGAAATGGTTGTCGAGCCAGAGTCTACGGACTAAGTCGATTGCGCCCCCTGGTTCGAACAGTGGCACGAGTTGATATGCTGCTGGGTCTTGAGCTAATTTGTACTCTTCATAGTAGCCGCGGCCGCGCGTGTAATGGCCGGTGAGCTGGAACAGGAGTTGGCGAGAGAGTTGGTGACTGTACAGTGCTTGGGCGTGTGACTGACGGTAATTATCAGTTTGATCGTCGTAGAAGTTGCCTTCTGAGATATAGCCAGCCGGATTGTATTGTTGGAGCTCGTCGTTGTCGAGGTAGCTACGTGGCACCCCAAACCAGCTTTGGTAGGTGCGCTCTTTGCCCGTCCAGCCGATGAGTTGCAGTCGCTGCTGGTCGTTGATAGCCCAGGCAGTGCCGAGGTAGGCTGAGCCGAGTTGGGAAGATGCTCTGTCCACCCAGCCATCGGAGGTGATATAGCTAGCCCGAGCTTCGGCTGAAAAGCCACCGCGCAGTGTGCCGGTGCTGGCTTTGAGCATGGCCCGTCCGGTGGCAAAGCTGCCGCCTCCGAGTTCGCCGACAATTTGCGGACTAGCTGCGGGCACATCGGTGGTGAGGTTGATGTTGGCCCCAAACGCGCCTGTGCCGTAGGTGCTCTCCCCCACCCCACGCTGCACTTGCAGGCTAGCGGTAGAGCTGATGAAGTCGGGCATATTGACCCAGTACACGCCCTGACTTTCGGCATCATTGAGCGGCACGCCGTTGATGGTGACGTTGATGCGCGTGGCATCGGCTCCACGGATACGAATGCCTGTATAACCGACGCCCGTGCCGGCATCGGAGGTAAATACAGCTCCGGGAGTGCGGCGCAGCAACATGGGGATGTCTTGTCCGACATTGGCCTCAGCGAGTCGATCGGCATCGATATTATCGAAGGCGAAGGGCTCGTTGCTTTTGGCGCGCACGGCGACTACACGTACTTCATCCAGCAGTTGCTCGTCAGTTTGGAGCACATAGACAAGTGCTTTGCTTGAGCTGGTTTGGGCGCGGGTGAGGGTGTCGGTAAGGGTTTGGTAGCCGAGGTAGCGCAGGCGAAGGACAAATCTGGGGCTGCGTGGTTTTAGCGTAAGCTGACCTGCTGCATCGGCCACTGCTACGTCTTCCGGCTCGTTAGTGCTCAGGCTGAGGACTTCGGCAGTTGCCCCTGTGAGGGCATTGCCGGCACGGTCGGTTATGGTGAGTTGGAGATGGTCAGCTTGCGCCAAAACCAGCTGGCTCGCGGTGAGCAGGAGGGTGAGAAGAAGGCTTTTCATGCGATGGTGCTTGCTCGTGGGGGCACAACCGCAGCTGCAGGCGCACGAAGGCGTCGCGTCACTTCCTTTCCGGGATTATCCGGACAGGTTCTGCGGGTATATTCTCAGCCTGGTTGGGCACCCCGGTGTAGGGCGAAGGTACATCTGCCAGTTGATTCAGAGTTGGCGTGCTGCGAGTTTGGCGAGGGCAAGTCGACTTTCGTCAAAACCTGAGACTTCAACCACATGGGTGGAGTGTCGGTGAAGGAGGTCGCGCAGTTGACCAAACAGTTCGGCGCGGCGATGGGGATCTTCTCTCAGCGGGTCGTACTCCCAGGGCAGATCAGGCTTGCAGAGCAGGTAGAGGTGAGGCTGCTGCGCGCTGAATGCGGCTTGGACGGCTGGGCAAACGGTGGCAAATTTGTCTTGCATCCACAGCTGGAGGATTTCAGCACCGGTGTCTTGGACGACATAGGCTTTGGGGCTGTGGCGGAAGACTTGCTGCTGAAAAGCGGCCTCTAGGAGTTGATTATTTACGCGAGCAAAATGCTCGAAGTCGCTGGCCAGGGCTTTTCGGCCTGCGGCTTCGAGGTAGCCGCGCGGGTATTCGGGCACCCAAACGGCATCGAGTGAGGCGGCAAGCTGACGGGAGAGGGTGGTTTTGCCCGCGCATTCTGGACCAGTGACGATGATGTGACGGCGTTTCATACGTTGCGGGTAAGGTATTTGCGGCTGCTCCCAACCTGGCGGCGGGTCTGTCGTTAATTCGCGCAACACTATGCATGACATCGAACCGCATTTCCAGTGGCGCGAGTACTACACCAGTGACCGCGATCGCTTGAGTCCCTTCCACGGGCGGGCCTACTCCGAGTTTACTTACACCAACAAGGTGTACAATTACTTTATCCACCCGCAGTGGGACGACTTCGGTTCGCAAACCCTCTACGCCAAACACCTGTGGAGTGACTATGAGGAGGGCTACGCTATTATCGAACTGATTGGGGAGTGGAATGACGCCTTGTACAACGACATCAAGTATTTGAAGGAGGAGGTAGCCGATGTGCTCATTGAGGCGGGCATTACGAAGTTTGTCGTGATCTGCGAAAATGTGCTCAATTTTCACAGCGACGATAACTGCTACTACGAAGAGTGGGCTGGAGAAATTCGGGATGAGGGTGGCTGGATAGCGTTTGTGAATACGCTTCAACACGTGGAGGAGGAGCTGGATGAAGCTATGATCGACCACTACGTTTTTTATGGTGCGGCGCTCAATGGTTTGCACTGGCGCCCGAAGAAGCCGAAGGGTGTCTATGTGCAGGTAAAGGAGCGGTTGTTGGGGATTGGGAAGGTGTTGGTGTGAATATTTCAACGAGTATTTAGTTGCGACCGTTGGTGCATTAGTGCGCACTGAGTAAGCTTGATGAGGGAGCTATAGCTCTAAGCTATAGTTAAAGTCGCTCACAAATCTTGCACTAGATTTGCTCCTCCGCCTTAAGGGTTATTCATCTGCTGACCATATGTCTGTTATTGAATCCAAAGTGGCTCGGTTTCCCAATTTTCGGTAAATCCAAGCTGATTATAATCGAGCGAGGGATAGCGGGCTATGATAGATTTAAGTTTTTCCGAAAAGTGATTTCCCGGGCTTATACGATGCATAGCAAATGCCAGAACCGCAACTGCCGCGTAGGGAGTATGGGGATCAATCTTTGCGAATTGCCACTTGAGTCGATGCACCGCAGGCCCTGTTATAGTAGGTAGTTTGAAGGCAATATTTAACCGTCGATCATATAGCCTGCCATGATGTGCGCAAATATTACGCACAAGCGTAAGCGCATGCATCCAGTTTTTGGCTGTATCTCTACTATTCGCGTTGATTGCTTCAGCTACTCGCGAAAGCGCCTTTTTGTTCGCCTTATTGTGGCTATATTCAATGTTCGAATAAATATGCGAAAGCGTTCCCAAACTAACAACTTCAAATGTCTTCCATGCTGGTGGCAGCCCTTCTGAAACGCCGTATTTTTCACTATGTCTCAGGATAAAATGCTCTTGACTACGGTTGAGATCGCCGATGATATAGCGCTGAGTGTGCTCGAACCAGTCAAGCCGATAGAAGTTTTTTGCTTCATCATACCATACTGGCCCCAATCGATCACAAAATTGCTCTACTAGTAAGGTTCGCAGCGCAACTTCGAAACGCTCGAGCATATGACTTAGCAGTAGTCGTATCTCCCTGTCTACATTATACAGATTTATGAGCTGCTCGAATGTAATACCAGGCTTAAATCCATTCTTCCAATTGTCGGCATCTTCGGCCAAGGACTTAAAGTAGCCACGAAGTCGGAAATAGCTGATGTAGCAAAGATAATGACGGGCTAACGCTTCATCCTGAATGATCATGCCTTTGCGACGAAGACGAGCGAGTTGGTCGTCTATAGCTATTGCTGGCTTGCTATATGGCATAAGAAAAAGGCCCGGTAGATTTGCATCTGCCGGGCCCCTCCAAATAAAGGAAAAAAGAAAGACCTGCACCGGTATTCCGCAGTTCTGGTGGGATGCGCGGCAGGTACTGTTGGGTCAAATATACACAAAAGGTAGGTGCAAAGTTCACGCCACCCTGAAAAATATGCACGATAGCATGTTTACAGAAGCGTAGGCGCTGCAGAACCTGCTCACACCCTTTAATTCTCAGACCTCCTGAACACTTCTCGCAGCGCTGTAGCGGGGCTGTCCCGCAGTCTTGCAAAGGGTCGAATAGACACGTCTACAAATTGCCGCCGCCAGCGCACAGACACCTAAGCGCTCAATCCACCCACTTCGCCTGCCGCCACCTCACCTCTACGAGTCGCTTTTCACCAGCCCCAAGCTTATAAACCGGCGATGGCACGTGATCATACGACTTGCCGTCTACCTCAATGCGTGCAGCACGCGGCTTAAAACGCGCAGATTTTATCCCACTGCCCTCCAAAACTTGATCGATTGCGCGGTCGGTGGCATTGGTGAGGTAGACGTCTATCCCTCTACGCTGCCCTCCAAACCAGCCTTTGTGAGGATAGCCTGGCGCCTGCTCACTCTGCGCAACGACCCGCTCATCTGGGCCTAAGCCTACAATGACAGGCTCGTTTGGCTCGGGCCGTACAAGTTTAGTTGAGCCTAAAAAGCGATCCTCATGGTACAGACGCACTTCCTGGTTCACAAGATTAAGTTGCTTCAGCGTTGAATCCTCTAGCACGGCCTCTAGATAGGCGATCGGCGTCAGCAAGGGCTGAGCACGGTACTGGTAATGGAGCGGCAAGCGGCGCTGGTTGAGTTTTAGCGTAAGCTGTTTGGCACCAGAAGAAAGCGAATATTCTCCTGGCAAACTAAACTTCGAACTCGTGAGTTGAAGATGCTCTGCAACTTCCGGAACTTTAGGGACTGCTTTCGGCTTAGCATCTTCAGCAGTCCACCAATTACCCACCCATTCATGAACTGTGGTTTCTGGAGGTAAGCCTCCACCTGTAACTCTAATTCCATCTATTACATATTGCGTAGCATCCGTTCGCCCGCCTCTGATACTAACACCTTCAAATCCATCCGCTGAGCTTTGTACAGAATTTGCTACTTTATTACGTAGATCACGAAGTCTAGTTAAGCCACCCTTACGATGATTCTGCAGCTCTTCAAGAGTGCGAAAAGTTAGTGGATTTCCAGTATGTAATTCTATTGCGACCTCTTTCCACTGTACACCGGTAGATTGCTGAATTTCAGCCGACATCACCGCACGTGCGTAAGCACTATCTGCACTCGTGAAGTAAGCATCAAAGGTCTGTTGCCAACGTGCGTCAGGATTTAGGTAAGACAGGGTAAGGTGATATTCTCCGTCGTTAGGCACTGTCACATCTAGGGTTATTTTGCCAGTTGATGGAATATTCTGAAGCAAAACTTGCTTCTTAGCCTCCAGGTAAAAGAGTTTCTCCCCGTTTCTATCTATTTTATAATTGAGGAGTAACTTTTCGGCTTCGAGCCTTTGCACCTGTTGAGCGTAAGTTATGGAGCGCTCCACGATTAGCTCGTTGACGTCTACACCCACGGATGCTGTAACTGTACGGTTGGCAGCTAATACATCAAGTGCCGCGACGACTCCCATTCGTTCTGCTTCCAATATCCTGACATATTCAGTTAATGAATCTATTCTCAAGCCCATGCTATCAGCTTCCGCCAAAACCTCAGGGCTCGCCACCTTTTCTATTTCGATGTTGAATCCTTCTAGCACAACTTCACTCCCTAGACTTGGCTGGAGCGTCTCGACGTAGAGCGAGGTTTCGAGTCCTTCAATGGTGATAGAGTGCGGTCCGGCGCTAAGTTGTAGCGTATCGGCGCGGACGATGTAGGCTCCTTGCGCGTAGACGGCTACTGCTCGAATTTCAGGAGTGCTGGTTGTTTGCGCTGTAGAGGCTGTGCTCAGGCAGACTAAAGCGACAAGGCTAAGCATGCGGTAGAGATAGGTCATGGTGAAAGCTTTCACCTAGGGATGCAGCAGTGAGCGCATTTGCATAATGGGGATAAGAAGGTGTCCAGCGAGGGGCATTGGACATTTCCGCTCTACATAGCGAGGGGCATTGAAATACCCGCTCGCGCAGGGGCGGTACCTATCGGCACCTTGGGAGGCAATTCAGGGGATATATCCGTCCGTGTCAAGAGTAACGGTTTTTTGCTGTGTTATTTGACATTTGCGATTACTTCCAATGAAATGGGACATTTGAGGCAGGAATCGCCCGCTCCGGATAGCGAGGGGCATGGACATTTCCGCTCTACATAGCGAGGAGCATTAAAATACTCGCTCGCGCAGGGGCGGTACCTATCGGCACCTGGAGATGCAATTCAGGGAATTCATCCGCCGGTGTCAGGCGAGGGGCATTGGAGTACCCGTTCCACATTGCGAGGGGCATCAAAATACGCGCTCGCACAGGGGCGGTACCTATCGGCACCTGGAGATGCAATTCAGTGAATTTATCTCCCTGTGTCAGGCGAGGGGCATTGAAATACCGACTCCTACATAGCGAGTGGCACGTAAATACCCGCTCGCGCAGGGGCGGTACATATCGGCACCTTGGGAGGCAATTCAGGGGATTTATCCGCCGGTGTCAAGAGTAACAGCTTTTTGCTGTGTTATTTGACATTTGTGATTACTTCCACTGAAATGAGAAAATTGAGCAGGTGATGCGAGCGCCTAACCGTCCGAATTACCTTTGTGAGTATGCCACTACCTCCCGACCATCCCTACTACCAAAAGCCCGAGCAACCGTTCGAAACCGACCCGAATGCCCCCGGAGCAGAAAAGGAAGGCGAACACTTCGATCTCGACCGCGCACTCGAAGGATTTGAGGGGATAGAGGAAGTGTCAGACAATCACCGCTCAGGCTTCGTGAATATCGTGGGTAGACCGAATGTCGGGAAGTCTACACTACTCAATGCCCTGGTGGGCGAGCGCATGAGCATCATCACAGCCAAGCCGCAAACCACCCGCCACCGCATCCTCGCCCTGATGAGTGGTGAGGATTTTCAAGCCGTCTTTTCCGATACCCCCGGCCTCATCGAAGAGCCCGGCTACAAGATGCAGGAGAAGATGAACGCTTTTGTGGCGAGCGCTTTCGAAGATGCCGATGTGGTACTCTTTGTGGTAGTACCTCAGGAGGAATATGAAGAAGGTCACCACCTCATCGATCGACTTAGACAAATAGATGCGCCCGTAGTCGTGGTCGTCAACAAAACAGATACCGTCACCCAGGAAGAAGCTGAGCAAATCGGCGCCTCCTATAAGGAGCGAATAGACGCTGAAAAAGCCGTGGCTATCAGCGCGCTCCACCAATCAGGTACTCAAGACTTACTGGAGTGGGTGCTGAATAATTTACCCCCAGGTCCGGCCTATTACCCCAAGGATATCCTCACCGACCGGCCTGAGCGCTTCTTCGTCACCGAGATAATTCGCGAGCAAATCCTGGAGCAGTATTACCAAGAAATTCCCTATGCAGTTGAGCCTGTAGTCGAGAAGTTTGAGGAGACCACAACCAAACAAGGTGCACCACTGGTGCGGATATCAGCGGTCATCTACGTGGAGCGCGATAGCCAAAAAAACATCCTGATCGGCAAGGGAGGTCAAGACATTAAAGCGGTTGGTCAAGGGGCGCGGCTGAGACTCGAGGCCTTTCTGGGCAAAAAAGTATTTCTCGAAACGCGCGTCAAAGTGCGTGCAGGCTGGCGCAATGACGATAAGCAACTCGAGCGATTTGGCTATGAGTAAACTCGCCACCATCTGTTCAAGTACCTTCGCCGCATGGCTAATGTTGTAGCAATTGTCGGGCGCCCAAATGTCGGCAAATCCACCCTATACAATCGACTCGTCGGCGAGCGTCAGGCCATTATCGACGATGAGTCCGGCGTAACCCGCGATCGCCAGTATGGCATCTGCACCTGGAACGGCAAAACCTTCACAGTCGTCGATACTGGAGGCTTCGTCAAAGGCTCGGATGATGTATTCGAGGCAGCCATACGCTCGCAAGTAGAAATCGCGATTGAGGAAGCTGCCGTCATCGTCTTTGTCTGCGATGTGCAAACGGGTATCACCGATCTCGATGAGCAGCTGACTCGTATGCTGCGCAAAACCAACAAGCCTGTCATCCTCGCCGTCAATAAGGTTGATAATCACCAGACGCTACTCGATGCTAATGAGTTTTGGAGCTTAGGATTGGAGGAAACCTTCTTCTTGAGTTCTATGACGGGTAGCGGTTCGGGAGATATGCTCGACGCTATCACTTCTCGACTCGGCGAGGCTCCTGAGAGTACTCTTGAATCAGATATACCTAAAATTGCCATTGTCGGTCAGCCGAATGCAGGTAAATCTAGCATCGTCAATGCTCTGCTGGGCGAGGATCGCAACATTGTCACAGAAATTGCTGGCACCACGCGCGACTCCATTCATACTCGCTTCACGAAGTTTGAGAAAGACTTCTATCTCATCGACACTGCTGGTCTTCGCAAAAAAGCCAAGGTGCACGAAAACCTGGAGTTTTACTCCGTAATGCGTGCTATCAATGCTATAGAAGAAGCTGATGTAAGTATAATTCTTATCGATGCTACCGAGGGAGTGCAGGCGCAGGATTTGAGTATACTTCGGGTTTTGCAGAAGCGAAATAAAGGCGTCGTAATAGGCATTAATAAGTGGGATCTGGTAGAGAAGGAGACCAACACGATGCGGGATTTTGAGGCGGGTGTACGCGAACGCTTAGCACCTTTTAATGACGTGCCTATCGTATTTACGAGTGCTACAGAAAAAGTCCGCCTGCTCAATCTCGTCGATGCTGCCCTCGAAGTGCACGAGAATCGCAACCGCAAGGTGAGCACAGCCGAGCTCAACCGGGTCATGTTGGAGGCCATTGAAAAAGTGCCACCACCCACGTATAGAGGTCGCTACGTGAAAATTAAATACGTGACGCAATTGCCGACCTACTTTCCTGCTTTCGCCTTCTTTTGCAACAACCCAAAGCAGGTGAAGGAGAGCTACAAAGGCTACCTCGAAAATCAGCTGCGCGAGCACTACAACTTTACCGGGACGCCGATTGGCGTATTTTTTAGGCAGAAGTAAGTGGAGAAGATGGCCAGTCGAGCACCTTTGGCGTGCAATTAGCTTCTTTGTTAGAGATCATGATTACTAACGGACCCCTTCCCGGACTCAAGCTGCACACCCCGCGCGTATTTGGCGATGAGCGCGGCTACTTTTATGAGGTATACAACTCCAAGATGTGGGCTGACGCTGGCATATCCGACTACTTTGTACAGGACAATCAGGCCTTCTCGAGTCAAGGCGTACTCCGCGGGCTTCACTATCAACGTGGTGAGCACGCGCAATCAAAACTGGTGCGGGTAATTGAAGGGGAAGTGCTCGATGTCGCCGTGGATTGTCGACCTGATTCACCGACTTACGGGCAGTCGCACACCGTGGTGCTGAGTGGCGAAAACAAGCTGCAGTTTTACATTCCTCGCGGCTTTGCACACGGCTATGTCGTGCTGTCGCCGTCGGCACTATTCGCTTACAAATGCGACAACTTTTATGCCCCCGGAAGTGAGGGCGGCATCCGCTACGATGACCCCACGTTGGCGATAGATTGGCAAATCGATCCTTCGCTCATTCAGCTCAGCGAAAAGGATGAGCAATTGCCACCTTTCGGCGAGCATTTGCTTTGAGCTGCGGCAGCCGGTAGCACACGCTTCGGCGTACCCTCAGCCTGGCACTGCTTCTACCCGCATCTGCGTCCCGCAATTTGGGCAACTGCACGCAAACCGTTGCACAGCTGCCTCGGCATTCTGCTCGAGTAGGTCTTCCTGCGGACTTGTCCGAAGGCGCTGTTCCTGCTCGAAATGCTCGACGAAACTAGCGCTGAGAATACCCGCAGGGAGCGCTACCAGCCCTACTCCGAGTAGCGCAATAATGCCACCCATAAATTTACCCGCCGAGGTAATGGGATACACATCGCCATAGCCAACAGTGGTGAGTGTAGCGATGGCCCACCAAAAGCTGGCGAGGATGTTCGGAAATGCTTCAGGCTGGGCTTCGCGCTCCAAGTACCACATCAGAGTTGAGGAAAACAGCAGCAGCACCATTGTCACGACGATAGCCATGGATAATTCGCTGCGCCGATCGTAGAAGGAGCGGCCGATAATGCGCAGCGCCTCACTGTAGCGGTACAGCTTCAAAATCCTCAGCAGTCTGCTCAGGCGCAGTACCCTCAAAAAGCGCAAATCGAAGCCAATCACGAGCGGCAAGTAGAACGGCAGGATTGCAAGCAGATCAACAAAGCCACCGAAGCTCGTAACGAACTGCATGCGGGCCCGCCAGGGTGAAAGCTTGGGATAAGCCAGCGGGGCCGACCAAATCCTCAGCACATATTCGAGCGTGAATACAAGCACGACAAATTGCTCAAAGTGCCGAAACGCTAATTCATGACTCGACTTAAGGTCCGCAAAGCTTTCGAGCACAATGGCAACGCAGCTTGCTACGATCAGCAGTGAGAGCACACTTTCTGTGCGGCGAAGACGGAGAAATCGATGAACCTGACGCATAATGAGCATTTACAGCCACAAAGGTGTTAATCGCCGTACACTATGCGTATTCTGATTACTGGCGCCCAGGGGCAGCTCGGCCAGGCCCTCCAGCGAAACCTCTCCTCCAGCACTCATGAGGTGTTGCTCACCGACCGCCGCAGCCTCGACATGCGTAACGAAAAAGCGATTAAAGCTTATACTCTGGATAAGAAGCCGGAGCTAATTATCAATTGTGCAGCGTTTACTGCCGTCGACAAAGCTGAAAATGAAATTCAAGCTGCGGTCGAAATTAACCAGGATGCAGTGCGGGTTTTGGCGAAAGCAGCAACAGCCATAAATGCTACGCTCATTCACATTTCTACCGATTACGTCTACCACAATGGGCTCAATCGCCCCCTCCGCGAGACGGATACGACGACGCCTAAAAGCGTGTACGCGCGCACCAAGCTGGCAGGTGAGCGGGAGGCCATTTCAGCTTGCGCCAAAACCTATATTATCCGTACCAGCTGGGTGTATGGTTTGGAAGGAAACAATTTCGTGCGCACGATGCAGCGGCTGGGTGCCACGCGCGAATCACTCACCGTAGTCAGTGACCAGATAGGTGCACCGACATTTGCCGATGACCTCGCCGAGGCGGTGATGCACCTCGTTGATTCGCCAAAGCTTCCGTACGGGATTTACAACTTCTCCGGACTCGGTGTGGCCAGTTGGTACGACTTTGCACACGCAATCATGCAAGCTTCCGAGCTAAATTGTAAGGTGTCGCCAATTCCGACGGAAGACTACCCTACTCCTGCCGAACGGCCGCTGTACAGCGTGCTCGATCTGGAAAAGGGCAAGCAAGCTGGGTTTGCTTTACGTCATTGGCGCGACGCGTTGGCCGACTTCTACTCCCGCGATGCAACGACGGCCTAGCTCCTGCCGTTGTCCAGCTTACTACCTTACCCGCGGTGATCCAATCTACCTTCCTTCGCTTCACGTTCAGTCTCCTACTGCTTGTCTTAGGAGCATTGTCGGCACTTGCCACCCACAATCGCGCGGGAGAGATTCGTATCGAACAAACTTCAAATCCAGGGCAAGTTCGAGCCACTGTAGTCACCTATACCGCAGTACTCGGTAATTCACAGATGGCCGACCGCGACTCACTGGTAGTGTTTTGGGGTGATGGTAGTTCCACCATTGTAGTGCGACAAAACGGCCCTTTGAGCGGGGGAATACCGTCTGGTGAACCGATAGATAATAATATCCAGCGTAACGTGTACGTGGCACTTCATACCTACTCCAATAATCGTGGTACATATACCGTACAGATGGGAGATATAAATCGAATTGCAGATATCAGAAATATTGATGATTCTGTCAATCAAGAATTTTTTATAGAGACCACATTTACATTTTTAGACCCAACGTTTCAGGGGCCAAACTCTACGCCACTATTGCTCCAGCCACCAATCGACAATGGCTGTATTGGCAAGCGTTTTATTCACAATCCCAATGCTTTCGATCCGGATGGAGATTCATTGGCTTATCGGCTGGGTGTTCCCCTTGGCACCTTGGGTGTACCCTTGGCGAGCTATCGCTTCCCGAGTGAATTCGGTTCTGCTGTAGGGCCAAGTTCTTTTCGCATCAACGAAATTACTGGCACGCTTATCTGGGATGCCCCTCGCCAAACAGGAAATTATAATGCGGTAATTCTCATTATTAGTTACCGGGAGGGTATCGCAATTGATACCACGCTTCGGGATATGCAAATCTTTATTACCGACTGCCTCAATTTACCACCAGCCATTCAAGTCAATAACGATTTCTGCCTCATTGCAGGAGATGAAATAACGCTTAACCCTGTTGCCACAGCTCCCATCAGCGAGCCCGACCAGCAAGTTTTGCTGGAAGTAACTAGTGCAACATTCGATCTCGACGTCTCTCCAGCTACTTGGACAGGCAACGGCATCTATAATGATCAACCATATCAGGCCACGTACAATTGGCAGACCGCCTGCGAACATGTAGACAAGTATCCTTACAAGGTGATCTTCAAAGCTACTGACGACTTCGGCGAGCGCGGCGGCGAGACCAATCTGAGCTGGCTCGAGGTGGTCCAGGTAAAAGTCAGCGCACCTCCTCCACTCGACCTACAAATTGACGCTGGCGATGACCTCATCGATCTAACTTGGGAGGCGCCTTATGCTTGTGAAAATGCTAGAGATTCTTTCTTCTACGGCTTTAGTGTTTGGCGGCGCGAAGGCACTCAACCTATTCCTTTCGACAGCTGTCGGCAGGGTTTAGATGGGCAAGGTTATACCCGTATCACCCGCCGCACAAGAACCGTAGAGAATGGGCGATACGTCTTTGCAGATGATGATATAGAACGCGGACGTACGTATTGTTACCGGATTTTAGCCCAGTTTGTACGCTATACGCAAGCTGGTCGGCCTTTTAACCTTGTCGAGAGTATTCCAAGTATGGAGGTTTGTATCCAAAGCTCGCGTGATTTGCCCCTGCTTACACGTGTTGATGTACTAGAGACGAGCACGACGAGCGGGCAAATCGATGTGCGCTGGACTCCACCTCTGGCTGAAGACCTCGACACGCTGGCCAATCCGCCTCCGTATGTATATACTGTGCTGCGCAGTCCTGGAGTGGGCACATCGAATTTTGCTCCCGTGGCGGGTACCCAGCAGACTTACAATTCCTTTGCTGCTCTCCAACAGGATACGCAGTATATTGATACTGGACTTAATACGGTTGATCAAGGTTATACCTACGCCATAGAATTTATGAGTAATGGTAGCGATAATGGCATTGCCCCATTGCCTTCATCTAGTGTTTACCTCAATATCGCATCGAGCGATGAGATTAATGTGCTGAGTTGGGATGTTGAGTCGAGTTGGGAGGATACGCTATTTTATGTTTTGCGGGAAACCGCAGCAGGCTTTGATACCCTTGCCCGCACAGATGCACGTACGTATAGCGACACCGATGTCGTCAATGGCGTAGAAAGCTGCTACAGAATTACTGGTCTGGGTAGCTACGGTGTCTCGACGATTAATTCTGAGATTATAAATAATTCTCAGTTGGCTTGTGGCACTCCTCTTGATACCATTCCGCCGTGCACTCCGTCGGTGAGTGTTCGTACAATTTGTGATGACTTAGAAAACAGCAGTTTTGACCCACCTTATCCCACAACAATCAGCTGGGAATTTCTCGATTGCCAGCCGGCAGATGATTTAGTAGCAATTCGGGTCTATGAATTGGTTGATTCTGCTGGCACAGCGCGCAATCTTCTTGGCGAGCTGCCCTATCCTGGTCCCAGCGAGCTAGATATAGAAAATGAATTCGAAGTTGCTAATTGTTACGCTGTCACGGCTGTCGACAGTGTTGGCAACGAGAGCAGGTTGAGTCCTTCTGTATGTGTAACAAACTGTCCGCTTTACATCATCCCCAACGTAATTACGCCAAACGGGGATGGCACACACGATGTTTTACAGCCTCGGCGAAGTCGTTTTGTCGAGAGCGTTGCTTTTCGCTTGTACAACCGCTGGGGCAATTTAGTCTTTGAAACAGCCGATCCGATGCTGAATTGGGATGCAACAACACTTGGTGGGAAGGAGGTAAGTCAAGGCACCTACTTCTACACCTGCGATATCTTTGAGCGTCTTGTAAATGGTGAAGTCGTGCGCGTAGGCACCGAGCCATTAGAGGGTTTTGTTGAGGTGCTCCGGTAAGGCGTAGGCTCGCTTCTCGCCTCTCACTTCTCAAATCTCACTTCTCACCTCCCACTTCCCACTTCTCACCTCCCACCTCCCATCCCTTGTTCACAGGCATAATCAAAGATCTCGGCACCGTTACTAAGCTGAGCCGCGAGGGCAGCAACATCCATATTACGCTTAATTCCATACTAGCTCCGCAATTAGCCATTGATCAGAGTGTCGCGCATGATGGAATATGTCTTACAGTTACCGCTGTTTCAGCTTCCGCCAAAACCCATACCGTTACCGCCATTCAAGAAACTCTAGATAGGACTGCTTTGGGCGATTGGGAAATAGGTCGCGAGGTCAATCTCGAATTAGCTATGCAGGCAGGTGCGCGCTTGGATGGCCACATGGTGCAAGGCCATATCGACACAACGGGCACGTGTACGGAGATCAAGGACGCTAATGGCAGCTGGAATTTTCGCTTTTCGTATGAGCCGCATCCCGAGCGCATTTTAGTCGATAAGGGCAGTATCTGTATTAACGGTGTAAGTCTCACCGTAGTCCATCCGAGTATAGATTCTTTTGGGGTGTCTATCATCCCGTACACCTATGAGAACACGACGTTCAAGAACCTGAGCGTAGGCAGTAAGGTTAATTTGGAGTTTGATATTATTGGGAAGTATGTGGTGAGGTATGCGCTGTTGTATGGGCGGGAATAAACTCAGTGGTACCATATTAAGAACCTACTAAAATTATACTAGATGAGTTAGAGCTACAAAGCCCAACATAGGTAAGAGTTATACCGAAGTTCTTAAACAGTTGAAGCAATAACTTTGACCCTAAAAAGGAGCCATTAGTAGACTCCCTACAACTGCAACGGCTACTGTGAAGCGAAAAAGATGTTTCATCTTATTAAAATTGTTGGGATATCTTTCATGCAGGTATTTATCACTTAGCGAAAGTATGAGCCAGAAAGCACCTGCCCCAAAACCCATGCCTAGCCACAGTATCAAAGTGAGCACCGTAGGCTTAAAGTCTTCTACCGTGCTCGAGAAATGGCCTCTGTAGATCATTTCCGCGGTGAATAGCACCGCCGGAAGACCCATCATGAGCCATGCCTTTATAACACCATCCCGGTCAGTCTTAATTTCTAAGAAGTTCGTCATACGATTATTTTGAGATCATCTTGGAATTATGCAAGGTAGTCCACAATCTGGTCCTTCACCTGGACCACCCAACGGGCACTCATAGAACCGCATACAACTTATAAAGGCATTGGCACAACTTCCGCTATTAAAGAGGTACGTAATTCCTCCGCCCACAATACCTCCGAATAAAGAAATCCCAGCCGCACCCCAACTGGGAGGACCTGTGTAGCCAGTCCAGGTAACAATTCCCATTGCTACTAACATTCTAGATGTAGCGACTGCCAATCCTGAAGTGGCAGCTGCATCCTGGCAAAGCTCTAGTTCCCTCCAACAATTCTCACAAGAACTTGATCGAGCCGACAGTTGATTACGATCACCAATATGTTGGGTGGCCACCTCATTCATTGCATTCTCGATCCATGCGATTAATTGGGATTCGCTACAACCATTCTGATGGTACTCCTGAACAATTTCATGGAGCCTTGTACCCACGGAATCCAACTCTTCAAAGTATGTCGTGATGTCTGACTCCCCAAATCGTGCTCGTATCTGGAGCACCACATCTGTATTAGATGGTAGTTGTTCATGATAATTAGGAATCCAGCCACTTGCAGGTTTATGAAGAATATCGTATAGGTCATAGATGTCAGATGAGTCTAGTCTTTGGTCCATCCACCCGCTGACAACCTTATTGTCAGTTAGGGAAAGTCGCGCTAGTCGGTATATCAATGAATCTGAGTCATGAAGAAAAGGAATACTACAATCGTTTTCTGCCGATTCAAAATCTGTTTAAATCAAAATGAGTTCCTCATAACTTTTCTCAGTTCGTGCTATAGAGCCCTTATCATGCAGACTCTCACTTTAAGAGAATAAACAAATAGTTGAGAAAAGAGAAATGCTGACTAAAATGTGGTGGCGGACAGGCATACTGCAATTTGTTTCTGTAAAGGCTGCAATCTAATCTAGAGATGGACGTATGTGAAGGCGCAATGTCATTGATTTGTAAATACTGGGGTGTCGTCCTGTTATTTCTGCCATTCGCGACTCTTCGTGTCGTGGCTTTGTACGGTACAGGCCCAGAAGAGATAGCATCCTCACAGCCATGATAAGCCCCACTACATCTCTGCAGCAGGGCTTAATCTTTAGTTGGAAGTGCAGTTCAGAACTGCCATCCCACCGTGAACGCTAGAACTGCATCCAACAGCGAGGAACGAGCGATCCAGCAGCATCGCGATCCAGCAGCGCGGAAAGAGCGATCCAGCAGCGCAGCGCTCTAGCAGCGAGGAACGAGCGCTCTAGCAGCATAGCGATCCGATCGCTCCGCGATCAGTCCATCAACTCCCCCTCGTAATTCGCTTGACGCTCACTCTCACGCGCATCGCGCGCCGCAGCAGCATCTTTGGTCATTACGTACAAGTCGTTGAAGGCACGTTGGCCAGTACCCGCAGGAATACGCTTACCGACGATAACGTTCTCCTTCAGGCCATTGAGAAAATCTTGCTTTGCGCCAATGGCAGCAGTCGAAAGCACCTTGGTCGTCTCCTGGAAAGAGGCAGCCGAAATCCAACTGGTCGTACCGAGCGATGAACGGGTAATTCCCTGCAGCATCGAAGTTGAAGTTGCCGGCACCGCATCACGGTACTCAACCACCTTCTTATCCTCGCGCTTCAACATGGAGTTCTCCTCGCGAAGTTGACGCACACTTACCAGCTGCCCTGCCCGAAGCGTTTCAGATTCGCCTGCGTCAGTGACAAACTTCTTGTCAAAGATCCAGTCGTTCTGCTCGAAGAATTCCCACTTCTCTACGGCCTCGTTCTCAAGAAAAGTCGTATCCCCAGAATCCGCAATCAAGATTCGACGCATCATCTGACGCACGATCACCTCGATGTGCTTGTTGTTGAGCGTGATGCCCTGCGAACGGTATACTTCCTGCACGCCATTCACCAAGTAGGATTGTACCGCAAATGGTCCCTTGATTTGCAGGATATCCTTAGGTGCAATAGCGCCATCACAAAGTGGCGTTCCGGCACGGATGAAGTCGCCGTCTTGGACGAGCACGTGGCGGCTAAGCCCTACCAGGTACTTGCGCTTCTGACCATCTTTAGCTTCAATGATGATCTCGCGGTTTCCACGCTTGATCTTTGAGCCAAAGCTCACCACACCATCAATCTCGGTAACAACAGCTGGATTACTTGGATTACGAGCCTCAAAGAGCTCAGTTACACGTGGCAGACCACCAGTGATATCCTGAATACCTCCGGCTGCACGCGGCATCTTCGCTACGATCTGGCCAACTTCTACAGCCTCACCATCACTCACCGACAAGCGCGAACCTACTGGCATGTTGTAGTTACGCTCCTCAGTACCATCTGGTGTTGAGATGCGAATCGTAGGCAACACGCGCTTGCTACCCTTCGATTCGATGATGACCATCGTCTCACGGTTAGTTTGCTCGTCACGCTCCGTGCGGTAGGAGACGCCAGGTTCGATATTATCAAACGATGCCACTCCAGCAAATTCAGAGACAATGACGGAGTTGTACGGATCCCACTCACACATCGTAATCCCTTTATCAATCTTCTGACCCTCCTTGACGTAGAGCGAAGAACCGTAGGGTACGTGGTGGGTGATAAACACCTTACCTGTGTCAGCATCGACAACGCGAATCTCGCCTGTACGTGAAAGCACGATGTCGGCCTTCTTGCCTTGCTCATTTTTCGAGCTGACCACACGCACATCGTCAAACTCGATCTTGCCTTTGTACTTCGACACGATGCTAGACTCAGTGCGGTTGATGGCAGCAATACCACCCACGTGGAATGTCCGTAGCGTCAGCTGTGTACCAGGCTCACCAATCGATTGGGCAGCGATGATACCAACGGCATCTCCACGCTCAGCAATGCGACCGGTAGCAAGGTTCTTGCCGTAGCACTTACGGCACACACCACGCTTAGTCTCACAAGTGAGTACCGACCGAATCGTAACAGTCTCCACTCCGATATCGGAGATGTGCTGCGCCATGCGCGTATCGATGTACACGCCAGCTGGTAGAATGGTTTCTTCAGTTTCTGGATGCTCGATATCGTGCAACGTGTATCGGCCTTCGATGCGGTGCATCAGGCTCTCTACTACCTTATCGCCTTCGCGCAAAGAAGAAGTTTCGATACCACGAAGCGTATCGCAATCCTCTTCCATAATCACCACGTCCTGCGCCACGTCCACGAGTCGACGGGTGAGGTAGCCAGCGTCCGCAGTTTTAAGTGCTGTGTCGGCAAGACCTTTACGTGCACCGTGGGTCGAGATGAAGTATTCGAGTACCGACAGTCCATCCACGAAGTTGGACAGGATCGGGTTCTCAATTACCGCTCCACCTGTATCACCAGACTTACGTGGCTTGGCCATCAGTCCACGCAATCCACACAGCTGCTTGATTTGCGCCTGCGAACCACGTGCGCCCGAATCGAGCATCATGAACACTGAGTTGAAGCCTTGCTTGTGTGTACGCAGCTCCGACATCAAGTTGGTCGTGATGCGATTGTCAGCGGCATTCCACTTGTCGATCACCTGATTGTAGCGCTCGGTAGCGGTGATCTGTCCCATGTTGTAGGACTCGATGATCTCTTCAACTTCTTCAGTTGCGCGATCAAGCGTCTTCTGCTTTTGCGAAGGCGTAATGAGGTCACCAAGGTTGAAGGATAGTCCACCCTTGAAGGCCCAGCCGAAGCCGATTTCCTTCACCTTATCGAGGAAAATCGCCGTCGTGCGGAAGTCTGTCCGCGTGATGATATCCTGGATGATGCGCTTGAGGTTGCGCTTGGTGAGCAGCTCGTTGACAAACGGCACCTGCTCGGGTACAGCTTGGTTGAACATGACCCGACCGACAGTGGTCTCCACGCGCGTTTGCACGAGTTTGCCATGCTCATCTTCGGTGCGCACGCGACACTCGATCATTGCGTGCAAGTCAACCTGACCTTCATCGAGAGCGATCATCACTTCTTCCGGCGAGTAGAAGCGACGGCCTTCACCTTTCACTTTGTGATCGCCCTCCGAGCGCCGCTCTTTGGTAATGTAGTACAGACCGAGCACCATATCCTGCGATGGCAGCGAGATAGGCGATCCGTCTTGTGGGTTGAGCATGTTGTGCGCCGACAGCATCAGCACCTGCGCTTCGAGAATGGCAGCCTGCGACAGCGGTACGTGTACCGCCATTTGGTCACCATCAAAGTCAGCGTTGAATGCGCCACATACGAGTGGGTGCAACTGGATTGCTTTACCTTCGATGAGGCGCGGCTGGAATGCCTGAATCGACAAACGGTGTAGCGTCGGTGCCCTGTTGAGCATCACGGGGTGACCCTTGAGGATGTTCTCCAGGATATCCCAGATTACAGGATCCTTGCGCTCAACGAGTTTCTTGGCGCTCTTTACAGTTTTTACGATACCGCGCTCAATGAGCTTGCGGATCACGAAAGGCTTGAAGAGCTCGGCAGCCATTCCCTTTGGAATACCGCATTCATGCAGTTTCAGCGTCGGACCTACAACAATGACCGATCGGCCTGAGTAGTCGACACGCTTACCTAACAGGTTTTGGCGAAAGCGGCCTTGCTTGCCTTTAAGAATATCAGAAAGCGACTTCAACGGGCGGCCACCTTCTGCCTTAACAGCATTCGATTTACGCGAATTATCGAAGAGACTATCAACTGCCTCTTGCAGCATCCGCTTCTCATTGCGCAAGATGACTTCTGGAGCCTTGATCTCGAGCAAGCGCTTGAGGCGATTGTTGCGAATAATGACCCGACGGTACAAATCGTTGAGGTCAGACGAGGCAAAGCGACCGCCGTCGAGTGGCACGAGGGGTCGCAACTCCGGCGGCACCACAGGTAGGTACTGAATGATGGCCCACTCCGGACGGTTTTCCACGCGAGTCTGGCCTTCGCGGAAGGACTCCACCACGCGCAGACGCTTCAGCGCTTCTGACTTACGCTGCTGGCTAGTTTCAGTAGCCGCCTGGTTGCGCAGATCATAACTTAGCTGGTCGAGGTCGAGTCGCTCCAGCAAATCATAGATTGCTGCGGCACCCATTTTGGCAATAAACTTCGTCGGATCAGAGTCCTCCAGCTGCTGATTGCCCTCGGGCAGCATGTCCAGCATATCGAGGTACTCTTCCTCGGTATAAAGGTCCATCTTATTGACGCCATCCTCTTCCTTGACGCCAGGCTGCACCACCACATAGCGCTCGTAGTAGATGATCGACTCGAGCTTCTTGGTGTTGAGGCCGAGCATATAGCCAATCTTGTTTGGCAGGCTCTTAAAGAACCAGATATGCACCACCGGCACCACCAGTTTGATGTGGCCCATGCGCTCGCGCCGCACCTTCTTCTCCGTCACCTCCACGCCGCACCGGTCGCACACGATACCCTTGTAGCGGATCCGCTTGTACTTACCGCAGTAGCACTCAAAATCCTTGACAGGTCCAAAGATTCGCTCACAGAAAAGTCCGTCCCGCTCCGGCTTATAGCTCCGGTAGTTAATGGTTTCGGGCTTGAGCACTTCGCCGTAGCTGCGCTCCAGTATTTCATCCGGGCTCGATAGCGTCAGTGTAATTGCACTGAAGTTCTGATCGAGTACCGGGGTTTTCTTTGATAACGCCATGTTGTTGTTAGTTGCCCCAGCCTAGGCCGAGGGGTGGTGGCTGCGCAGATGCACAACCGTTGGGGTTTGGCGATGTCCACTTTCGTGAAAACCAGCTAGGAGGTTAGGCTGGTGACTCGCCTTTCGGCAAAACGAATTTGCGCGTGTCCAAGATTCAAGAGGTGGCCTGACCATCACATTGTAATCAGGTCACCTCTCTCCTCTCACTTCTCACATCTCACTTCTCATTCTCAATCAAACTTCACATCCAAAGCCAAACCGCGCAGTTCGTGCACGAGTACATTAAAGGACTCAGGAATACCAGGTTCGGGCAGGTTATCACCTTTCACAATGGCCTCGTAAGCCTTCGCGCGACCGTTGATATCGTCCGACTTAATCGTGAGGAGTTCTTGGAGAATACTCGATGCACCGAATGCTTCGAGAGCCCAAACTTCCATCTCACCAAAACGCTGACCACCAAATTGGGCCTTACCACCGAGTGGCTGCTGCGTGATGAGCGAGTATGGTCCGATAGAACGCGCGTGCATCTTATCGTCGACCATGTGGCTGAGCTTCAGCATGTAGATGACGCCTACTGTTGCGCGCTGGTGAAAGCGGTCGCCCGTCTCGCCATCGTGCAGGTAAGCTTGGCCTAAGCTTGGCAGATTGGCGCGCTGGATGTACGTCTCGATCTCATCCTGACGGGCACCGTCGAAAATCGGGGTGCCGAAGGTCATGCCGAGCTTCTCCCCAGCCCAGCCGAGTACCGTCTCGAAAATCTGACCGAGGTTCATCCGGGATGGTACACCGAGCGGATTGAGCACAATATCGACTGGCGTTCCGTCATCGAGGAACGGCATGTCCTCCTGACGCACGATCCGGCTCACGATACCTTTGTTACCGTGGCGGCCAGCGAGCTTATCACCAACCTTGAGCTTACGCTTCTTAGCGAGATAAACCTTAGCCAACTTGAGTACGCCAGCGGGGAGTTCGTCACCAATGGAGATGTTGAACTTCTCACGCTTGTAGCGACCGACTTCCTCGTTGTACTTAATATTAAAGTTGTGGAGCAAGCGGCTAATGAGCTGATTATCCTCATCCTTAGTCGTCCAGCCTGAGTAGTCAGCTTTGAGTACATCAATGTTGCGAAGAACCTCAAGCGTGTACTTAGCACCCTTAGGAACGATTTCTTCGCCGTAGATGTCTTTGACGCCCTGGCTCACGCGGTTGCGCACGATGGAGGAAAGCTTATCGACGAGAATGGTCCGAATCTCGTTGACCCGTACAGCATGCTCATCGTCGAGCTTGGAAAGGAGTTCTTTTTCCTGCTCTTTCTGATCCTTATCCTTCTTGGCGCGGGCAAAGAGCTGCTTATTAATGATTACACCCTTGACGCTCGGAGCGGCTTTGAGTGAAGCATCTTTGACATCACCTGCCTTGTCACCGAAGATGGCACGCAGTAGCTTCTCCTCCGGTGTCGGATCAGATTCTCCCTTAGGTGTGATCTTGCCGATGATAATATCACCTTCAGATACCCAGGCACCTACGCGAATAATTCCGTTTTCATCGAGGTCTTTGGTGGCCTCTTCAGAAACATTGGGAATATCGTTGGTCAGTTCTTCTTCACCGAGTTTAGTATCGCGCACATCCATCTCGAAGTGCTCGATGTGGATCGAAGTGAAGATGTCTTCGCGCACTACACGCTCCGAGAGCACGATGGCATCCTCGAAGTTGTAGCCTTTCCACGGCATGAAGGCCACTTTAAGGTTCTGACCAAGGGCAAGTTCTCCCTTGTCGGTGGCATAGCCATCACAAAGCAGGGTTCCTTTGGTCACCTTATCGCCCTTGCGCACGATGGGCTTGAGGTTGATGCAGGTACCTTGGTTGGTCCGCAGGAACTTCGTGAGGTGGTAAGTTTTAGAATCACCTTCAAAGCTGACGAGCTGGTCCTCTTCGGTGCGCTCGTAGCGGATGGTGATTTTGCGCGCGTCGACGTATTCGACCACACCATCACCCTCGGCATTGATAAGCATCCGCGAGTCTTGCGCAACTTTTGCTTCGAGACCTGTACCGACAATTGGTGCTGATGGGCGCAACAGTGGCACGGCCTGGCGCTGCATGTTAGAGCCCATGAGCGCACGGTTGGCATCGTCGTTTTCCAGAAATGGAATAAGCGAAGCCGATACACCCACAATTTGGTTGGGTGCTACGTCCATGTACTCAATCTCTGCTGGCTCGAGCACAGGGAATTCTCCGTGTTCGCGGCAGGCTACACGAGGAGTCTTAAAGTCTCCAGTATCGCCATCAATCGAGGCATTGGCCTGAGCGATTTTCTTGAAGTTCTCTCCTTCTGCGGAGAGGTACTGCACGTCGCCTTCGACATCGACTTTGCCATCGTTCACCTCGCGGTAAGGCGTTTCGAGGAAGCCCATCTTATTCACCTTGGCGTGGACACACAGGGTAGAGATGAGACCAATGTTAGGACCTTCTGGCGTCTCAATCGTACAGAGGCGGCCGTAGTGGCTGTAGTGTACGTCGCGCACCTCAAAGCCTGCGCGCTCACGTGAGAGACCTCCAGGTCCGAGTGCAGAAATCCGTCGCTTGTGCGTGATCTCTGAGAGCGGGTTGGTCTGATCGAGAAACTGCGAGAGCTGGCTCGTGCCGAAGAAGGAGTTAATGACGCTCGATAGCGTGCGCGCGTTGATAAGGTCGACTGGAGTGAAGACCTCGTTATCACGCACGTTCATGCGCTCGCGGATGGTACGCGCCATCCGGGCCAGACCCACGCCAAACTGGGCGTAGAGCTGCTCGCCTACGGTGCGTACGCGGCGGTTGGAAAGGTGGTCGATATCATCGATCTCAGCTTTCTGATTCATCAGACTGACCAGGTACTTGACGATTGAGATGATATCTTCCTTGGTAAGCACGAGCGTATCGCCAGCTGCATCGGAGCCGAGCTTACGGTTGATCTTGTAGCGGCCTACTTCACCGAGGTTGTAGCGCTTATCGCTAAAGAAGAGCTTGTCAATGATACCGCGGGCAGTGTCATCATCTGGTGGCTCGGTGCCACGCAGTTGCTTGTAGATGTAGTTTACTGCTTCAATCTCCGAACTCGTCGGATCTTTTTGCAGGGTGTTGTAGATGATCGTAAAGTCCTGCTCGACGTCAGACTTCTGCAGAACGATAGTCTCTACTCCACTTTCGAGCACTTTGTCAATAGCCTCATCATCGAGGATAGAGTCGCGCTCGAGGATGATTTCATTACGCTCAATGGTAACAACCTCACCTGTGTCTTCATCCACGAAGTCTTCTGTCCAAGAGCGGAGCACGCGGGCGGCTAGCTTACGGCCATGAGACTTCTCGAGTTCCTTGCGGGTCGACTTGACCTCATCGGACAGATCGAACAGCGAGAGGATGTCCTGGTCGGAGGCGTAGCCAATCGAGCGCAGGAGCGTGGTGACGGGGAATTTCTTCTTGCGGTCGATGTAGGCATACATGACCGTATTAATATCGGTGGCAAATTCCATCCAGGCTCCCTTGAAGGGAATGACACGAGCTGAGTACAGCTTGGTGCCGTTGGGGTGGAAGTTGAGGCCGAAGAATACACCTGGTGAGCGGTGAAGTTGGCTGACGATGACACGTTCGGCACCATTAATGATGAAGGTGCCTTTGGGAGTCATGTAGGGGATGTTTCCGAGAAAAACATCCTGCACGATCGTTTGGAAGTCGATGTGCTCGGGGTCGTTACAAGACAGGCGCAGTTTTGCCTTGAGCGGAACTGAATAGCTCAGGCCACGATGGATACACTCTTCTAGCGAGTAGCGTGGAGGATCGATGTAATAATCGAGGAACTCCAGGTTGAAGATGTTGCGAGTATCGGAGATAGGAAAATTTTCCTTAAATACTCGGGAGAGGCCTTCCGTGTGACGATTCTCTGGTGTAGTTTCCAGCTGGAAAAACTCTTGAAAGCTTTGCAGTTGAATACCGAGAAGGTCTGGGTAGGCGGGTGCTAGTTTGATCTTACCGAAGTTGAAGCGTTCTTCGGTTGGTTCTAGCTGGCCATTGTTAACCATGCGTACAGTCTTGTAGGTGCGAGAGAAGGGCGGGCTGGAGGAATAGCGAACAATCAAGTACCCTGAGGGGCCTGTATGGTTGTCACAAGAGGAACATCTAGCCGTATACAACGAGAGGCCGAGCCCAGATTGCATTCTGGAGTCAGCCAAACCGTAAATTCTATGTCAGAGGAAGGTAGTGCCTACAGCAGGCATAGAGAAGTGGGGGTCCGGGGTTTGTGTTGAGTTGCGCTAATCCGCCGACCAGGTAACAGACTGGCCGGCGGAATGTTGCGCAAATGGAAAGGGGTAAGCCGAGGCTTACTTCAACTCGACCGAAGCGCCAGCAGCCTCGAGGGCGGCTTTCATGCTTTCGGCTTCGTCTTTGCTCGCACCCTCTTTGATAGGAGCAGGAGCGCTGTCGACGAGTTCTTTTGCCTCTTTGAGGCCAAGACCGAGGAGGCTCTTCACCTCCTTAACGACTGCGAGCTTAGCCGAGCCCGCTGAGGTCAGCACAACGCTGAATTCAGTTTGCTCAGCAGCAGCTTCTCCGCCGCCACCGTCTCCGGCAGGGCCGGCAACAGCAACAGCTGCAGCAGCTGGCTCAATTCCATACTCATCCTTGAGGATGTTTGCTAGTTCGCTGACGTCCTTGACGGTCAAGTTGACGAGTTGCTCAGCGAGTTCTTTAAGTTCTGCCATGATGACAAGTTTTGATGCTACACGTGACTAAAAAGTACGGTTAGCTTGGAAGCCTTTGTGAATTGGGGGTGTTTGCGATTATGCGGCGGCGCGTTGTTCGAGTGTCTTGAGTAGACCAGAAATGGTCTGACCTCCAGACTGAAGTGCGCCAATGACGTTCTTGATGGGGCTCTGCAGCAAAAGGATGACGTCTCCAACGAGTTCTTCCTTCGACTTAATTTTAGTGAGCGCCTCGATCTGATCATCACCTAGGTAAATCGCAGTATCGATATAAGCTGCCTTGAGGATTGGCCGCTCATGGGTTTTGCGGAAAGCCTTAATCACCGTTGCTGGTGCCTTCGCGCTTTCGGTAAACATGATTGCAGTTGGTCCTTTTAAGACTTCGTACAATCCCTCAGTATTTTTCTCGGCAGCTACGGCTTCGAGCGCTTTGCGCGCAAGCGTATTTTTAACCACCTGTATCTCTACACCAGCTTTGTAAGCTGCTGCACGGAGTTCGTTTGTTTCAGCGACACTTAGTGTGCTGGCATCGGCGATGTAGAAATAATCTGCGTTAGCAAACTTCTCCTTCAGCGCCTCGAGTACCTCAGTTTTCTGTGTTCTGGTCATGACCTATACTGTTATGTCCCGACTTAGCGGTAGACGCGTGGATCGATTTTGACGCCTGGACTCATCGTCGAGGCAGCAGTGATGCTCTTGAAATAGATGCCCTTGGCACTCGCTGGCTTCATGCGCGAGATCATCGACAGTAGCTCATTAGCATTGTCGTTGAGCTGATCTGCAGTGAATTCAACGCGACCAATGCTGGAGTGAATGATGCCCGTCTTATCGACTCGGAAAGCAATCTTGCCTCCCTTGACATCTTCAATTGCCGCTGTAAGATTGGGGGTTACCGTGCCCGTTTTCGGGTTTGGCATCAGACCGCGGGGTCCGAGGGTCCGTCCAATTCGACCGACCTTAGCCATCACGTTGGGCTGTGCAATTGCGACATCAAATTCGAGCCAGCCACCGGAGATCTTTGTGATCAGATCATCGAGACCTGCATAATCTGCACCTGCAGCTAAGCATTCGTCGACTTTATCGTCTGTACAGAATACCAGAACGCGCTTGACCTTACCGGTACCGTGAGGGAGGGTAACGGTGCCACGTAGAGCCTGATCGGCTTTGCGGGGATCAATGCCAAGGCGAATGTGCACGTCGACGCTCGCGTTGAATTTGGCAGTGTTGACTTCTTTAATAAGCGCCATTGCTTCCTGCAGAGGGTAGAGTCTTTCGGAGTCTACCTTTTCCTGCGCAGCTTTACGCTTTTTACTGAGCTTTGCCATAAAAAGAGTTTAGGTACAAGCGCTGCCTGGAGTGGTTAACTCAGCACAGCTCCCTGGTGAATGATTGTGTTATGCTTCAGCGCCGGCTTGCTCCCAAGGAGCTTTGCCTTTGATGGTGATACCCATAGAGCGCGCAGTACCGGCTACCATTTTCATAGCAGACTCGATCTTGAAGGCGTTGAGGTCAGCCATTTTGTCTTCGGCGATCGTTTTGATCTGATCCCATGTGACACTGCCGACCTTGATACGATTGGGCTCACCACTTCCACCCTTGAGCTTGGAGGCTTCCAAGAGTTGGACGGCTGCTGGAGAAGTTTTGATGACAAAGTCGAAGGACTTGTCCTTGAATACAGTAATGACTACTGGCAGCACCTTGCCGCGCGAGTCTTCAGTTGCAGCGTTAAAGCGCTTGCAGAACTCCATGATGTTGACACCCTTTGCACCTAGTGCCGGACCAACTGGTGGGGCTGGATTAGCTGCGCCGCCCTTCACCTGAAGTTTGATAAACGTTTCGACTTCCTTTGCCATCGTGCATGTTCAGTGTGGTCAAGCAGGTGGCTGAGCAGCCTCCCTCCCACGGTTAAGTTGTCGCTGGTGAGCGACAACTAAAATTACATTTGTTTCTCGACCTGCCCGTAGTTGAGCTCGACCTCGGTACCGCGACCGAAGATCTTGACGATCACTTTCAATTTCTTTTTCTCTTCGTTCACTTCCTGTACGTCGCCGACAAATCCGTTGAACGGTCCATCGACCACTTTGACCGTCTCCCCAACCAGGAAAGGTTCGATCATAGTCTCCTCGGCATTCTGCGAATCGTCTACATTTCCTAAAAGACGATCAGCCTCCGCTTTCCGCATTGGAATCGGATTGTTCTTGCCAAGGAAGTGCATCACGTTTGGTAGACTCGTGATTGTGCTGACTGTCTCACCATTCAAAAAATCATCTTCCGCCTCAACCAAGATGTAACCTGGCAGAATGTTTCGGTCAACGATAACTTTTTTACCGTTTCGGAATTTAAAGACTTTCTCCTGAGGCACAACGATGCTCGGGAGCTGCTTTTCCCACTTGTTGCGCTCGATCTCCTTGTTGATGCGGTCCTGAATCTGGCGTTCTTTGCCTGAAATCACGCGCAGGCTATACCAGCGCGTGTCATCGCGTTGTTCGGGAGAGCTCACTTGAGCGGAGACGTCTTGTTCTTCAGCGCTGTCCATGTTGGGGGGAATAATCTATCAGACGTTGAGGTCGTAAATCTGGCCGAGCACAAAGTTAGAAACTGCGTCCATGCCAAAGATGAGCAGGGACAGCAGTAAGGTAGCAACGATGACGACGATCGTATCAGACTGAAGGTTGCTGAACGTGGGCCAGGTCACCTTGTTGATCAGCTCATTGTAGCTCTCGACGATATAGGTCTTCAGACTTTCCATTGCGGTTGATTTTGCGGAGTGAGGAAGAGATGCATAGGCATCAGCATCTTTTACCGCGTTTTGCTAGCTGATGTTTCAGGCTAGCAAACCTTAAGAGCCGGGGAGATCCTGCGTGTGCACGGGTAGAGAGACTCGAACTCCCAGCCCTCGGTTTTGGAGACCGATGCTCTACCAATTGAGCTATACCCGTGTGTGAATGCTGGAGCAAAAAACACGAAAATTTAGCCCCCACGTTTGGGGGCTAAATCACCGTGCTGGGATATGAATATCCCGGAATAAAACTGAAATCCTACTCGAGAATCTCAGTTACCTGACCTGCACCAACGGTGCGGCCACCTTCGCGAATAGCGAAGCGGAGACCTTTCTCCATCGCGATCGCGGCGAGAAGGTTGACCTCCATAGCGACGTTATCGCCAGGCATTACCATCTCGACATTCTCTGGAAGCTTGCAATCTCCAGTTACGTCCGTAGTACGGAAGTAGAACTGAGGACGGTAGCCATTGAAGAATGGTGTGTGACGGCCACCTTCGTCTTTAGACAGCACATACACCTCACACTTAAAGCGGGTGTGTGGCTTTACAGAACCTGGCTTGCAGATTACCTGTCCACGGCGAATAGCAGTTTTTTCAATACCACGCAGTAGGATACCGGCATTGTCGCCAGCCTCACCGCGCTGGAGCAGTTTGCGGAACATTTCCACTCCTGTAACAGTAGAGGTCAGCGGCTTCTCACCAGCTGGGGACATACCGACGATTTCGACTGGATCACCTACGTTGATGACACCACGCTCGATACGGCCGGTAGCAACCGTTCCACGACCTGTGATCGAGAACACGTCCTCGATAGGCATGAGGAAAGGCAGGTCGATGAGGCGATCTGGCTCAGGAATATCTGAGTCACAGGCAGCCATGAGGTCGTTGATTTTTTCAACGGCGTCGGCGTCACCTTCGAGTGCTTTGAGTGCAGAACCTTGGATGATGGTAGCATTGTCGCCATCGAACTCATACTGGTCGAGCAGTTCGCGCACTTCCATTTCCACGAGCTCGAGCATCTCCTCGTCGTCGACGAGGTCTACCTTGTTCATGAAAACTACAATTTTAGGTACCCCTACCTGACGGCAGAGCAGGATGTGCTCGCGCGTTTGAGGCATTGGGCCGTCGGTGGCGGCAACCACGAGAATAGCACCGTCCATTTGGGCAGCACCTGTCACCATGTTTTTGACATAGTCGGCGTGTCCTGGGCAGTCTACGTGAGCGTAGTGACGATTTCTGGTCTCGTACTCGACGTGCGCGGTGTTAATAGTGATACCGCGCTCCTTTTCTTCGGGGGCAGCGTCGATGGTATCGTAGCCCTGCGCCTTCGCGAGGCCCTGACCAGCCAAAACGCTGGTGATAGCTGCGGTCAGGGTCGTCTTACCGTGGTCGACGTGCCCAATGGTACCGATGTTGAGGTGCGGCTTATTTCTTTCGAAAGTTTCCTTAGCCATTGGTCGTGGTTTGTTAGCTGTTAAAATGGAGCGTATGAAATGAAGACGTTGCCGCCCTTCGGTCGCCCCGCTCACGTTGGGAACCTGTGTTGTGTGAAATTGCGGCCGAGGCAGCAAGTATAGAGCCAACGGTGAGATTTGAACTCACGACCCCTTCCTTACCATGGAAGTGCTCTACCCCTGAGCTACGTCGGCGGTGATACCGGATTGCTGCCCGGCCTTGTAAAACAAATGATCTCGTACTTCCTGTAGGCATACAGAAATTTGTAGCCAAGATCATCATCCAGGTCACGCTCACGTTTGAGCAGACCAACATTCAGCGACACATTGAGCGGGAGACGAGACTCGAACCCGCGACCCTCAGCTTGGAAGGCTGATGCTCTACCAACTGAGCTACTCCCGCAATGTGTGGGGGTGGTTGGATTCGAACCAACTCAGCCGAAGCACTGGATTTACAGTCCAGCCCGCCTCTCCAACTGCGGCGCACCCCCCTGTGTACTTTGCGCTGATGCATCAAAGAGCCGATGGACGGACTCGAACCGCCGACCAGCTGATTACAAATCAGCTGCTCTACCAACTGAGCTACATCGGCTTGACGCGAATCATCAAAAATGATTCGAAATAACCCCGAAACCAGGGCCAAAACATTCGTGCAAGCAGCACAAAACACTGTATGTCAAAGAATTACCTAAGCAAAAAAGCAAGGCTACGTAGACGAAACCCCGCCTCAGTTTTCGCTAAGGCGGGGCAAAGATAAGGTTTTCTAGCGGCCTAGCTAGCCATCGCGTAAAAAAAACGCGCTAATCTATGCGTACCGCCAAGCTGATTAGTGCGGAGAGCCAGCAAGCTTGTCCTTAAACCGCTTCACCTGGCGCTCCATCGCTTTGCTAGCTTTATCAATCGCCTCCTCGTAGCTATGGGCGTGCTCCTCGCAAAAGAGGCGATCCGATGGAACATTCAGGCTTATCTCAGCCGTACAGCCATTTTTGGGATCACCGTTGTGCTTGAGATACACATTGGCATCGACGATACGATCATAAAACTTGCCGAGTCGCTGCACCTTATTGATCACGAGCTCTTTGAGCTGATCAGTGGCATTATCGGGAAGCGTTTCAAGGTTGATTTGCATTGCTTGGTATTGTACTCACCTAAAGGACCTTTGCAGGCCTCCGGTTCAGCACAGCAGCGAAATCATTGCTCCTTCTCAGTGCGTGCTAGTCTCGACCGCGGCGACGGGCCTTGTAGCGCTTGAGTTGTCGCACCAACTTGTCGGACAGTAAATCCACGGCAGCCTCGAAAGTGCGCTGAGACTCACTGGCCACAATCGTACCGCCAGGCACGTGGAGCATCACCTCAGCCACTTTGTCCTTTACCTGCCCCGAATTTTCGAGCTTGAGCGTGACGTTGCAGTCGATGATGCGGTCGAAAACTTTTGAAAGCTTCGCCAGCTTGGTCTCGATATAGTCGAGCAGTTTTTGATCTGCTTTAAATTGAGGGGCTACTGTGTTGACTGTCATTGCAGTGGATTGAGTTGGAGGTGAAAAGAATTAAACTTGTTCGTCGGCTTTAGGATGAGCACGGCGATAAACGTCGATGATACGTTGGGCAGAGGCGTGGAGGTACACCTGCGTTGAGGCCAGCGAGGAATGACCCAGCAACTCTTGCACACTGCGCAAATCTGCGCCGCCATCTACGAGGTGGGTGGCAAAGGCATGTCGGAGGGTATGCGGTGAGCTGGCATCAGACCAGCTCGCCGTACCGAGATGCTTGCGGCAGATGTTGTAAACTGCCTTTGGGTAAAGCGGTAAGCCACGACTAGTCAGAAATAGTGCTCGTGAGGAGCAATCGGGAAATGTCTCCTCCCGCAGTTCGCAATAATGGGCGAGCTGACTCTGCAAAGCGGATGCTACAGGTACTATCCTCGTCTTGGCACGCTTGCCGGTGATACGAACCTGCTCCTGAATCAGGCCTCCCTTGCGTACATCCTCGAGCTGAAGGCTTAGCAATTCTGCTCTACGCAAGCCCAAGCAGTACAAGGTCATGAGCACCGTCAGCTCAAGTTGACCAGCATAATCCTCAGCAAATGCTCCTGTACGCAGCAGCGCCGTGAGCTTGTCGCTCGCTACGGCTGGTGGCAGACGCGACGCAATTTTTGGGCTTTGCAGTAAGGCCGCAGGATCGGAGGGACAGCCGAGATGGACTTGTGCAAACTGGAAGAATCCGCGCAAAGTGGCCAGTTTGCGGGCTAGTGTAGCGTTGTTTGCACCCTCAGTGGCCAGGTGCATGAGGTAGGCCCGTAAATGCAATGGCCTGACTGCAGCAGGTGCACTCAGGCCATATTGATGGCTTAGAAAGCAGCGAAACTGGCTAAGATCGCCAGTGTATGCTGTCACGCTCAAGGGAGCGAGCCTCCGCTCGTAGGTCAAAAAATCGCGGTATGACTCGATGGAGGGCTGCATATAATCTACCCCCGAAAGGTAGTACAGCCGACTGAATGCAGCAAGCTACATTCTGAAACAGACGGAATTAGGTCCCGTAGGTCTGCTTCTTGTAGATAGCCTTCAGTATTTCGTGGCGGCGCTTTACGCTCGGCTTCGTGAAATACTTACGGCCACGTACGGCACGCATGAGGCCCGCACGCTCGAACTTGCGCTTGTACTTTTTCAGCGCGCGGTCGATGCTCTCGCCCTCCTTGACATCAATTATCAGCATACAGTTCCCGTTGGTCGTTAAATTTGAGCCCGCAAATGTACATAAAGGTCTGCACCTGTGCAACACTATTATTTCATCGCAGCCAAACTCAGCTGACGCCGGTACAACTGAATGGTATTGTGCAGACCGTAGTACAGCGAATCCGCAATGAGAGCGTGGCCAATGCTCACCTCCAGCACGTCTGGAACCTCGCGACAGAAGTACTGCAGGTTTTCCAGATCGAGATCGTGCCCAGCATTGATCCCTAGCCCTAGCTCAGTAGCAAGTCGAGCGGCTGCACGATAAGGCGCAACGGCCTGACTGGGGTTTTGGCGAAAGCTGGACGCATAGGGACCTGTATAAAACTCAATGCGGTCAGCTCCTGTTTTGGCGACAGCTGAAACCTGCTCTAAATCAGGATCGAGAAATAAGGACAGCCGAATGCCAGCTTCACGAAAAGTCGTAGCGAGCTCGATGAGCCAAGCTCGGTGCACCTTAGCATCCCAGCCATGATCCGAAGTAAGTTGCCCGGGCGCATCAGGCACCAGCGTCACTTGAGCAGGTCGAGCCTCGAGCACCAAAGCCACGAAATCTTCAGACGGGTAGCCTTCAATATTAAACTCAGTACGCACCAACTGAGCGAGCGGCAGGATATCCGAGCGACGAACATGGCGCTCATCAGGCCGTGGATGAACAGTAATTCCCTCAGCGCCAAAAGTCTCACAATCGCGGGCCACCTGGAGTAAATCAGGCACCTTGCCATTGCGCGAATTGCGCAGAAGCGCCACTTTGTTGATGTTTACGCTCAGTCGAGTCATGGCAATCAGGCAGCTTTGCTGAATTGCAAACTTAGCCGCGTGACGGAGGAACATCAGGAGCATAGAAGGATTATCTGGGTCACCATCACCTGGTTGATTGCTGGATTTATCATCGGGCAACTTGCGGCGGCGCTGGTGCTGAAGCTCGCGGGCGTAGAGGTGGATGGCGGCCCCGTAGACCTCGGCAGTGTGGAGCCGAGTACGCTGACGCTAATGATTGCGCTGTCGCAACTGCTCGGTTACCTCATCCCAGGTTTGATCGCCGCCTACACCTTATATATGGGTGACTGGCTGCGCGCTGTAAACTTGATACCTGCGCCAAGGCTGCTGAAGCTGGGCCTGGGGATGCTGATTATGATTAGTGCCTTGCCTTTAGTTGGGGCGTTGGCACAAATGAATGCCTCCTTCGACCTCGCAGATTGGCAAGTCGAACTGGAGCAAGGGGTAGCACAGACCCTCACCAGCATTATCACCACTGAGGGGGCAAGTGGATTTATCGTGGCTTTTCTGCTCATCGCGGTGCTGCCTGCCCTGGGGGAAGAATTGGTATTTCGTGGACTGCTACAGCCCGCCATCATCCGAGCGCTTGGCTCTGCGCAAGTAGGTGTGTGGCTGACGGCCTTTGTCTTTGGGCTGGTGCACTTTCAGTTTGCAGGAATACTGCCGCGGATATTCTTGGGGGCGGTGCTTGGTTTTTTAGCTTTCTACAGCGGGCGCTTGTGGGTACCAATCGTGGCGCACATGCTCTTCAACGGCAGTCAGGTAGTGGCGCTGCGGCTGGGCTACTTGGATTCGGCCAATCCCGTGGCTAGCGATGTGAGCGCTCCCAGCACCTTGGCTTTACTCGCTGCGCTACTCGTTGCTGGGGCTGGTGGCTTGCTTCTCCCCTACCTCAGCGAGTCTGCCCAGCTTCAAGATGCAGTTGTCGATGCCGACTCTGAGGGAGAAGCGGAGTGATTGGTCTTGTGGAAGTGCGTGGTGCGGCTATTTTGGCGGCGCATGAGCGGACTTCGCACACGCGCCACGAGCGCGGTTATATTCGTGGCGTTGATCGTAGGCGGGCTGCTCGGTGGGCGCTATAGTTTCCTGACCATCTTCACCCTGGTCACTGCGGTCTGCTTGATCGAGTTCTATAAGATGGTGCTCGACCGGTACAAGCGGCGCGACCGCATGCGCATCGGACTGGGTGTAGCCTTGGGTTTGGTGCCTCACCTGATTGCCTCGGCGGTACTGCTCGATTGGATACCGAATCGCGAGGATTTGCTGCTGGTAATTGTGCTGGTGTTTTTTCCCATTTTGTTTTTGATGTTCGTGTACGAGCTCTTTGCCGCCTCGCGTGGTCCATTTGAAAATGTGGCCATGATGGTGACGGGCTTGGTTTACATCGGGGCACCGTTTGCGATGCTCGACTTCATCGCCTACCACTCGGGAACGTTTGATTGGCAGGTCGTTCTTGGCGTACTGCTGCTCACTTGGCTATCAGACACGGGTGCTTATCTAGCAGGTAGCAACTTTGGCAAACGGCCCCTGTTTCCGCGCATAAGTCCTAACAAGACCTGGGAAGGATTTATCGGTGGTGCTATTTTAGTGTTGATAAGTTCGCAAATCATGGCGTTTTACCTGCCTATGTTGAGGCACCGTGATTGGCTGGCTTTGGCGGTAATTGTCATCATCTTTGGCAGTCTTGGCGATTTGGTGGAGTCGATGCTCAAGCGTTCACTAGGTGTCAAAGACAGCGGCAATGTGCTGCCTGGGCACGGAGGACTACTCGATCGTTTTGATGCCTTTATTTTCCTGCTGCCCTTCGTGGCGGCCTATTTGATTCTCATCCGTTAAAACCGCAGCGCCTTGGCTGTGGTTACTCCCAGCGTACCCTCAATCTATGTGGAAGATCCATCCTGAAGGCCAGCGTATGTTGCTGGTCGCATTCGTTTTTTTCGGGATTTTAGGAGGAGTCATTTATCTGCTTGCGCCAAAACTTGTCCTTCCCTACGCCGCCTTAGCTGTCTTCATCTTTGGATTTTTAGCTCACTTTTTTCGCAATCCGAGTCGAGACGTGCTGCTGACCAACAACAACATCGTACTCGCTCCTGCCGACGGACGAGTGGTGGTGATTGAGGAAGCAGAAGAACGCGAATACTTTAAAGACAAGCGTCTGCAGGTAAGCATCTTTATGTCGCCTACCAATGTGCACGTCAATCGCGCGCCACTTGGAGGCAGCATCAACTATTTTCGGTATCACCCAGGTAAGTACCTCGTTGCCTGGCACCCCAAATCCTCTGAGCAAAACGAGCGGACTACCGTAGTCATCGACAACGGCAAAGCGGAGGTGCTCCTTCGGCAAATTGCTGGCGCTATGGCCAAACGCATCGTCAGCTACCTCGACGAAGGTGATCGTGTGGAGCAAGGGGTAGATATTGGATTTATTAAATTTGGCAGCCGAGTAGATTTATTCTTACCCCTCGGCAGCACCCTCGATGTGGAGATTGGAGATAAGGTAAAGGGTAATGTGACTGTGATTGCTAAGCTTTAGGGCTGCGGGGTTTTCTCGCTGCGCTGTTTTGGCTTCGCTGTTTTTGCGGCTTCGCCGGTTTTTTGGCTAGAGCCGTTTTGCTGTTCGGGGGGCGGTGCGGCATTGCAGTTCTCGCACCCCCAGCACCCAGTGGTTAGGTTACGCGTGCTTTAGCGCGCATTGCCTTGCAGTCCGAAGGCTGCGAGCACATGCTTGGGCTGTGCAGCATTGCAGTTGTTGGGGTGCAGTCAGGCGCAGGTACCTAGCACCTAGTACCTAGCACCTAGTACCTAGCACCTAGCACCTAGCACCTAGCAATTAGCACCTAGCCTGACTACAACATTGTGGTCATGCCTGCCCCAACTCCCTTTGCGTCCCTTGCGTCCTCCCTTTGCGAACCTTGCGATACTTTCCCTCCAGCAGCGTAGCGATCCAGCCTCCAGCCTCTCACAAAAAAAAGCCCCTGCGATCCGTGCTCATCGACTCGTGGGGGGAGTTGTCGACAAACTTTGGAAGCAGGAGCACTAAACAGATTGAGAAAACTACGATGTAAACGTAAGCGGCCCGCCATCACTGCGCAGGCCAAACTGCGCGTCGGTAGGCTCTCAGTAAGGATACGGTAGGGGCCGTCGAGGCAACGGTCAGCCAACTTGCCAGCTAATCGGGACTTGCAAAGTGACAAGGGTTCCAGCGGCCGAACCATCACTATCGAGCAGGTCGGTATACGTGATCGCCGCATTCCCTTCGCTGCTCGTATTGAGTAGCTCTAGCCGGTGCTTCGTGATAGCGGTACCCATAGATTTATGGCCGGTGCGTCGCTGGGAGATTTGCGCCGCGGCACGCTCGCGACCAATACCATTGTCTTGCACGTGGATGATGAGCATATCCTCATTCTCAGGATGCGCAGCGAACTCTATCTGCACGTGTCCACGCGGCACCAAACGGATGCCATGCTCTAAGGCATTTTCTACATACGGTTGTACTAACATGGCAGGAAGGCCAATGATGTCTTCTTCTAGTGCCTCATCAATGCTCACTGCGTACGTGAATTCATCTCGAAACCGCAGCTTCTGGTTGAGCTTGAGGTAATTGTCTAAAAATTCCACCTCCTCCTCGAGCGTGATTACCTCCCGCTCGGAGTAGTCGAGGCTTTGTCGCATCAAGCGCGCAAAGTGAGCCAGATGAGCTGCGGCTTCTGTTGCACGTTCGGCGACGATAAATTCCTGAATGGCGTTGAGCGCGTTGAAGATGAAGTGCGGATTCATCTGCGCCCGCAGAGCTTTAAGTTGTAAGCGCGCTGCTCGCAGGTGGAGGAGTTCAGTTTCACGGCGCCGCTGCTCCACTTCGCTGCGGAGTTCGAGTTCGCTGAGCACTTGCTGCCGCGCTGCCTCGTCTACTTCCCGCTGCACCTCCTCGTAGCGCAGGCGGTAGGCATAGGCATCTTCAAAGCCTCCACGAGAGGCATAGTAATCTGCTATTTCGGCATACACCTCGGCGAGTTGGCTGCTTGCGCCCCCTGCTTGGGCGTGTTGGAGGCTCGTGATGAGTGCTTGTTCGGCTGCGGCATCACGCTGCTGCTTGCGTGCCATGCGGGCCTTCCACACGTGTATCATGCTGAGGTCTGTGCTGGCGGGCGTGTTAGCCGTCCGGTAGTGGTGCTCTGCTTCGTCGAAGTGGCGGGTTGCTGTCACCCAATCTTCATCCTGGAAGGCATAGTAGCCTAGATTGGCTAATGCTGCGGCGAGTGCTGGTTTGTCGTGTGTGCCTGCGCTTTCGATGGCCTCTCGAAAGTTGGCGACGGCTGCGGTGCGGTTGTCGTTGGTCATGTGCGCCCGGCCCAAGTCGAGGTAGTGGTAAGGCAGTCGCGCCCGCATGTGAAACGCCGAGCAAAGTTGCACCACGTGCTCGTAGGCGTCTATCGCTCTTGGCAGGTCGCCGCCGGTGCTGTAGACTCTCCCTAAGCCGGCGTAAAGCAGTGCTCCGTAATACGCGTCCTTGACGGGTGTGCTTTCAGGTAGAAAGGTTGGTGCCGTTTTTTTCGCTTTCGCAAAACTGGTCAGCGCATCGTCGAGAGCACCGAGTCTGAGGTGCACGAAACCTTCGCGCGTGTGAATGCGCCAGTGGTAGCTGCTGGAAACCTCTCCGCTAAATCCATGAAGCTCATCGATGAGTTGGGCTGCCTCACTTACGAGGTTGAGGTTGAGCAGCGGACCTACCCGATCAATGCCTGCTTCGAGTTGGGTGGTTTTATCACCTGTGTCCCGAGCGAGTTTAGTAGCTGTGCTGAGTTCGGTGAGTGCTGTATCAAAGGCGTATTCGAGGTTGGCGATATTGCCGGCGATGAGGTGCTGCTGTGCGGTTAGCTCGTGCTCTGGCTGCTCGGCGATGAGGCTGCGCAGTTGGAGGAGGAGGCGTTTGGCACCTGCGAGATCGGTATATACCTGCAGACCAATCTGTTCGGCAAATTGAGCCTGAATACCTGCCGTATCAACGGGGCTGGGCTTGCGGGTGGTGGAGTAAGGATTACGCAGCATGGACTGGCCGACAAACTACAAACCAGCAGGAGGCCGCCCGACACATTGTCGAACAGCCTCCGGCCAGTCATCCAATCACTAAACTTCCTTTGCTACTGGGGCAGCCAGCCACCACAAGCTTTGAGCGCTGGTGGTACTTTACGTATCCCCTGACCGCCTTTGAGAGTGGCAAGTCGGTGCCCATCTAGGGTCTTGAGTTGTTTCCGAAGATCCTCGAGTGATCGCTCTTGAGCCTTCGGCTTCTGCTTGATTCTCCAGTTAAACATGGTGTAGTGTTCTCAAAAACCTCGCCGACATATGTCAACGAGCGCTAATGTATACAAGAAAACCGGTAGAACAAAGATTGTGGAAAAGTCCTTTTGGGTGTTGGGGGCTGGGTGCTGGGGGCTAGGCAGCACTTGACACCCACCGCCCGACACCCAGCACCTAGCACCTAGCACCTAACCCCCAGCACCCAGCACCCAGCACCTAGCCCCCAGCACCCAGCACCCAGCACCTAGCCCCCAGCACCCAGCACCCAGCTCCCAACACCCAGCTCCCAGCACCCAGCTCCCAGCACCCAACACCCAGCTCCCAGCACCCAGCTCCCTTTGCGTCCTTTGCGTCCTCCCTTTGCGAACCTTGCGATACCAAATCCCCCAACCCAGCACCCAACACCCAGCTCCCAGCGCCCAGCTCCCTTTGCGTCCTTTGCGTCCTCCCTTTGCGAACCTTGCGATACCAAATCCCCCAACCCAGCACCCAGCACCCTCTACCCAAACGCCTGCGCCCCCAACTTCCGCATCCGATCCATAAAGGCCGGGCGGCGGCGGCGGCTCACCACAATTTCCTTGTCGTCATTCATCACCACATAGCCCCCATCACCCTTGACAAACTTGGTCATGTAATTCAAGTTGATGATGTGACTTTTATGCACGCGGAAAAAATTGTCGCCACGTAGTAGATCCTCATAGTACTTGATAGTCTTGGAGACGGTGAAGCGCTGACCTTCAGTGGTGTAGATGTGGGAATAGTTGTCGTCGGCTTCAATGCGGAGGATGTCGACTAGCGCCAAGAAATACAGCCCATCGAGAGCCGAAATCGTGATTTTATCGAACTTGTTTGCGCTCAGGTTTTGCTTCACCATGTCGAGGCGCTCTTCAATTCGCTCCTTATCCTGCGGGCGGATGCGCTCTACCGCAGCAGCTAGCGCATGCGGATCAATGGGTTTGAGGATATAGCCTATGCTCGCGTACTCGAATGCCTTCACCGCAAACTGGTCAAAGGCTGTCACGAAGATCACGTTGAAGGGGAGCGGCTTCAACTTGTCGAGCAACTCGAAAATCTGCCCGTCGGGTAAGTTAATATCCAGAAAAGCGAGATCAATCTTGCCTTTGTTTTCGCTGAAAAGCGCCTCTGCATCTTCGAGCGTACCAGCCTCGCCATCTACACTAACTTGCGGACAGTGTTGCCGCAGCATGCGCTTCAGATTGGTGAGTCCGCGAACTTCATCTTCAACGATAAGCGATCGAATCATAGCTAACAGCTTTGGTTTGGGCAACGAAAGATTGGCGACCAAAGTAAGGATACCTAAGTTAGCCGCACATGCGAAAGCCACAGGACCCCCTCCAGGATAATTGGCGGCACAAGGTGCACGAAGTCATCTTCGAATCCGATACCTACGCCGGCAAGCTATTCGACGTGGTGCTGCTGGTGTTTATCCTGCTGAGCGTGCTCATGGTGATGCTCGAGACTGTGCCTTACTACCAGGAAAATTACGGCACCTTCATCCTCGTCGCGGAGTGGGTATTCACAATCGTTTTCACGCTCGAATACATACTCCGCCTCATCAGCGTGCTCCGCCCCGCAGCTTATGCTTTCAGCTTTTTTGGGATTGTCGATTTGCTCTCTATCCTCCCAGCCTTCGTGGGTTTATTCGTCACGGGCGCCCAGGGCCTGCTCGTAATTCGAGCGCTGCGTTTGTTGCGTGTCTTTCGGGTGCTCAAGCTTGGCAATTATTATTCAGAAAGCGAAGTCATCGTCAAAAGCCTCTCGGCCAGCCGCAGGAAAATTTCGGTGTTTCTCTTTGCCGTCAGCATCTTAGTTACCATCATTGGGGCGGTGATGTACCTTATCGAAGGCGCTACCAATCCAGGTTTTTCGAGTATTCCCCTCTCTATTTACTGGGCCATCGTCACACTTACGACAGTGGGTTTTGGAGACATCACCCCCCAAACCTCCTTCGGGCAATTTCTCAGTGCAGTAGTGATGATTATTGGCTATGCGGTCATTGCTGTGCCTACCGGAATTGTCTCCGCAGAAATGGTGTCGCAAGGCAGGCAAAGCAAAGAGATGAATACCCAGACGTGCAGGTACTGCGGGGAAGACGACCATGTCAAAGATGCCGTGTACTGCAGGCGATGTGGACATGCCCTCAATCCGGATGTACCCGACCAGCCACTGCCAGTCTCCGCACAAGCTTAACGGGGTGTCCGAGCTGTGGCCAAGAGTTTGCGCACCGCAATACGCCCTGTACCGTGCGCAACGATGAGCATGAGGCCGCCGGCTATGGCCATACGCTGCACAAACTGCATCGACTCATTGCGAAACTCTACACCCGTTTCGTTCCAAAAGGCATAGGCAATAAAAGTCACAGGTATCCAGTAGCACAACAGCAAAAACGCAGCTAGCCGAGAGCGGTAGCCAATGATGAGCATCACGCTGCCTAACACCAGAAATACAACCGCCAACCACAGCAGCAAGTCTTGCGACCAGGTAAGGTGAAAGGTGGTCATCAAAGCTTTGGTGCTCTTCGGGTGAGCAATGGTATCATAGGCCTCTAGAGAAAAAAGAACGCCGAGTGCCAGCCTCCCCACAAAATCGATTGCATCTCGCATCTGTGCGGCTAGTTAGTGTGCCCGCAGTGAAGCGCCACGACTTTAGCCACCCGCTGCCCATCCATAGCAGCGCTGAGAATGCCTCCTGCATAGCCTGCCCCTTCGCTACAGGGATACAGGCCCTTCACATCAGGGTGCATCAGTGTGCGATCATCGCGGGGTATGCGTACGGGGCTACTCGTGCGGCTTTCGATGCCTACCAATTGACCGGCAGCTGAGGTATAGCCTTTCATCTTTTTGCCGAGTTGGCGCAGGCCCAAACGCAGGCGCTCCACCACTGGTGCTGGCAGCAACTCGTGTAGGGGCGCTGCATAGACCCCTGGGATATAGCTCGTGTCATTGAGTGAAGCGGAGATTCGCCCGAGCAGAAAATCTCCCACCCGCTGGGCTGGCGCTGACTGTCCACCATCTCCGGCTGCAAAAATTCTCTGCTCGGCAGCTGCTTGGTAGTCCATTCCGGCCAACACTCCGCGATCGGCATGAGCACGCCAGTCGTGCTCGTCGATCGCTGTCACAAACCCGCTATTCGCATAGGGGCTGTCCCGGCGCGAAAGCGACATGCCATTCACCACCAATTCGCCTGGTGCAGTAGCGGCGGGCACAATTAATCCTCCTGGACACATGCAAAAGCTAAAGACTCCTTTTTCGGCAACCTGCGTTGCAAGCCGATAACTCGCCGCAGGTAAATTTTCATGACGAGGCGACTGCCCGTACTGCTGCTCATCGATGAGAGCTTGCGGATGCTCGATGCGCACGCCGAGGGCAAAGGGCTTGGCTTCTAAGGTCCACTGCTTTCGCCAAAACAACTCATAAATGTCGCGAGCGCTGTGGCCCGTTGCGAGAATTACATGCTGCGCAGTCAGCTCGGAACCATCAGCAAGTAGCAGCCGCTCAACCTGCTGTTCCTTGCTAACTATATCCGTGACATGCTGCTCGAACAAAACCTCCCCACCATGCTCCTCAATGGTGCTGCGCATGGCCGCGATGATCTGCGGCAGTTTGTTGGAACCGATATGCGGATGGGCATCAACGAGAATATCCGACGAGGCGCCATGCTCCACCAGTTGATGCAAAACTTTGCGAATGTTGCCTCTCTTGTGTGCACGCGTATACAGCTTACCATCTGAGTAAGTGCCTGCCCCACCCTCTCCAAAACAGTAATTGCTGTGCGGATTGACTTGTCCGAATTGCTGAATAGCTCGCAAGTCTCTGCGACGCGCCTGGACGTCTTTACCACGATCGAGCACTACAGGTTTAAGTCCTAGCTCCAGGCACTCGAGTGCTGCGAAATAGCCAGCTGGTCCGGCGCCAATAATATGCACAACAGGTCGATCACCGCCAGCTAGATAAGGAGCGCGATGTGCTGGTTCTGCGGGCAGAGGTTCATTGGCAGCAGCGCCCACGCGCAGACGGAAAAGGGGCTTGCTTCCTCGCGCGTCTATGGAACGGCGTAGCACGCGGTAATCAAAATCTCCCTGGAGTCGAGCAGCTTTTGCAGTTGCACGCCTGATTGCTTGCTCATCCTCGATGTGGGCTGGATCGAGTTTGACCTCAACTTCCTTGTACATCCGGCGAAGGTACCCGACTAGCGGCCGCTATCAGGTTGGCTTCGCGTAAAGGGACCCAGCTCGGATCCGGTAAAATCCTTCGGAATATATACTCGTACATAGACTTCTTCAGCACACAGGCCATTCTTGGATTGGATTGGCTTGCGTACCATATCCTTGCTGTATATCCGCAATTGATCGCCGCTTGCATCGAAGAGCACCTCATAGCGCCCATCACGCTCCACGAAGTGTTCGAAGATGCCTTTCGAAGCGTTGTAGAGCCTGATCTGAGTCTCCACGAGCACAGTATTACCTGCCCATGGTTCGGCGGCCACTTCTCCAGCTAGATCGAGCGTAATCGTGCTTGCCTCATCAGCTTCAAAAGAGTTATGAACAGTCTTTGAAAACTGAGAAAATGCCACAGCCGTAAGGCAAAGTGCAGCAGCGAGGAGAAAAGCGCGAATTATCATTGTAAAGCTAACGGAGACAGCTCGGCTCATATTGACAATCATGCGTTAATAGCGACAGCATCTAATGAGGCAACCGTCTCACGGAGGCGCACCAAATTAGTCAGCAAAGCCTCCATGCGCTCGAGGGCGAGCATGTTGGCACCATCGCTAAGGGCCTTTGCAGGTTCGGGATGTGTTTCAATAAAAAGGCCGGTTGCGCCAGTGGCAATAGCTGCCCGTGCAATGGTTTCGATAAGTTCAGGCCGCCCGCCGGTGACGCCAGAGCTTTGGTTGGGCTGCTGGAGGCTGTGGGTACAATCCATCACCACGTGATTGCCCGTGGCGCGCATAGTCGGAATGCCGCGGTAATCCACCACTAAATCTTGATAGCCAAAGGTGGTGCCCCGCTCAGTGAGCCAGACCTCGCTGCCGCCGACGCTCTTGACCTTCTCGGCAGCAAAAGCCATAGCTTCAGGACTTAGAAATTGAC
This sequence comes from Saprospiraceae bacterium, assembly GCA_965213735.1. GTDB lineage: Bacteria > Bacteroidota > Bacteroidia > Chitinophagales > Saprospiraceae > CALDTK01. The sequence continues at coordinate 15,530 of CBDCAB010000006.1, read as the reverse complement.
CTTTCTTAATGTTGATCGGTAGCCCGGTTTCTCCTGCGGCCAGTAAGAGTGAGGTTTGTCGACACAAAAATGCCGGGATTTGCAGCGCATCCACATAATTGGCGGCCAGCGCACAATCTTCGTCGGCATGTACGTCAGTGATCGTCGGCACGCCGAAGCGTTGACCCGTTTTGGCGAGCAGCGCGAGACCGGCCTCATCACCAATACCTGTAAAACTGCTTAATGCTGTACGGTTGGCCTTGCGGTAACTCGACTTAAAAACCAGCGGAATACGCAGTCGCTCACACAGCTCGACCAGCTTCTCAGCAGTGGCCGTGAGCACCGCCGCGTTTTCGACGACGCAGGGGCCGGCAATCAGAAAAAAACGGTCGGCGGGAAGATTGAAAAGCGGCATAGCAAGCGACGGTAAATTAGCGTCGGCGGCTAAGGTAGTCGCTCAAAATCTAGCCTCCACACCCGCACTTACCAGGGAGAGGTTGTTGCCGATTTCTGTGTAGAAGTGGGCATGTGGCAGCACTTCGACAGACATCCCGAACAGGCCAATTGCACTCACCTGCACGCTTGGTTCGCCAAAAGGATCAGGTCGCTCAGCGATGTAGCTTTCGTGGTTTTCGACGGGCATACCGGGCGCGAATTCGTGGCGCTGCGTCTGCCGGGTAGTATTGACGCCCAGCTGCAATCCGCCGTACAATTCTACCGGTCCCTTGCGCACAATAGTGCCCGTGAGTCGACCTCCGATGTGGCTGACGCGCGAGGTGGCCCATGTGCTCACGCCAAGAGGGTCGATGTAAGGTTCGCTGGTGCTCTGACTTTGCGAAAAGGCTAGGCCCACGGCGAGGCGGGTAGTGAGGTAGTATTGCGCTGCAAAGTTGAGCACTGGCTTGTCTTGCGTGCCCCCCATGAGGAAGGTGGGCATCAAACCCATGCCGCCTGAGACGACGAATCTTTCATTGCGCGGTATGACGCGTTCGGCGGGTAATTCTTCGATGGTGCGCTGTTGTGCTTGCGCCAAAACAAAGCAGTGCACACTCAGAAAAATAGTGAGGCCAAGACTTAAACGTAGGGTGCTCATAGTGGATCGGGCACTGCAATTGGCAGTACACTACACCCACAGGCAAATGCTAGGCCAAGGCTATAGCGGCGCTATTCGAGCAGCCAAGCCTTCGGGTTGAAGTCGCTGCGCATACGTTGCAACATACGTGCGATGTCCTCTTCATTACGTGCCGAAAAAGTGACTCCCACACGGGTGAGTTGGCCCGGTTGGTCTACGTAAGGGATAAGCCCTGCTTCGACAATTTTTTGCGTAAGCTTTGATGCATTCTGCGGGTTGCCGAAGCTGCCGAGCACCACCACGGCCTCGATTTCTACAGTCTGGTAGCTGTCGTCATTACCGCCCTCACCCGCTAGAGCAGCAGGATCGAAAGCAGCTGATTCATCTTCAAAAGTTAATGCTCCTGGGGCGGGCAATTCGTCACTGTAGGTGTTTACATCGCTCGGCTGACCTGGGACGATAGAGCGCTCTTCAACGGGTCCGATCTCCTCGTGTGGTGCTGCGTGTGCAGGCAAGATTGCCTCGCGTGGGCTGCGATTCAATCTATCTTGATTGACAGGGATGACTTGCCCTCGATTCTGGTTTTGTTCTTCAACTTGTCGATCGGCAAGCGAATAGATGAGTATGCCGACAAGTATTACAGCTGCAGCGGCGAGATAAGGGACCAAGCGCTGCACTTTACTACGCGTGCGAGCAGGCGGAGGGGAAGGTACTGGCTCTAGAGCTGGGGCAGCTGGCACTACTGGAGCAGCGCGTTTGGCTAGCGGCTCGAGCTCGACTGCTCCCCCACCCCAATAGGCTTTTTGCAGAGCTGACCCATTTGGTAGAAAGCCTACCAGGGCTGTGGTTGGATCGAAGAAAAGCTGTCCTAGATCTCCAATGTGGATAGTCTCACCTGCATCGAGTGCATTGAGCCAAGAGCGCTGCATGGTCTCGGCTTCGGCTGTAGTTGCTCCGGATCGCTGCAGCATTTCCGCAAAAGACTGCACACGCTCATCAACGATGGTGGTCCAGCGAATCTCGAGGTGTGGTGGCTCCACGAGTTTGGCGGCATGGTCAATGCGTGCAGCTACGTAAACTCCTTCGAGCGTGCCGTGACCCGGCAGCGTAAAATGCTGTCCATCTACGAGAGCAGACGCAGCCAGTCGTTGCGAAAATTCGTCCATGTCCGTACAAACTTAATGAATACCAGTATTCAGGGATACGCGCGCTTTGCACAACGTGTTGCCATAGGCTGGTGCTGCTGCCCAAAGATCGTTTAATTCTGGCGGAGCAACACGACGTGACAGCTGGCCGATAAGGGATCCTGACGCCTGGCAGTTTCTTTGCGTAATGCCCGCAACTACACAAGCTCTTACTCGACAACGCTCAGCAGAACTTTTTGAAGAAGCCAAACACCTGTTTCCCGGTGGTGTAAACTCTCCGGTGCGTGCCTTTAAGAGTGTTAGCGGGCCGCCAGTCTTCGTCGACCGTGCGGATGGTGCCTACCTCTACGATGTAGATGGCAATCGGTTTCTCGACTTTTGTGGTAGTTGGGGCCCCATGCTGCTTGGGCACAACAATGCGCAGGTGCGAGAGGCTGTACTTGAAGCTGTGTGCAAAGGCACGAGTTTCGGCACTCCGACAGCTTCAGGTAATGCGTTGGGCAAGCTGATACTGCACAACAACCCCTACATCGAGCGGATGCGCTTCGTGAGTTCGGGTACAGAGGCAGTCATGAGCGCCATTCGCCTTGCGCGGGGCTACACCAATCGGGAATACATCGTGAAGTTTGAGGGCTGCTACCACGGACACGTGGATAGCCTGCTCGTGAAGGCGGGCAGCGGACTGGCTACGTTCGGAGGGTCGAGTTCGGCGGGCGTGCCAACTGGTTTTATAGATCGCACGCTGGTATTGCCGCTGGGCGATGAAGACAAGTTTCGAGCGTTGATGCAAGAGTATGGTGAGCGCATAGCTGCTGTCATTATAGAGCCCATTCCTGCTAATAATGGCTTGCTGTTGCAGTCGCGCGAGTTTCTCGAGTGTCTCCGTAGTGAGTGTGACCGAACGGGTTCGCTGCTCCTATTTGATGAGGTCATTTCAGGCTTTCGCGTAGGCTTTACGGGGGCGGCTGGGCACTACGGCATCGAGCCTGACGTGATTACCTACGGGAAGATTATCGGCGGAGGCATGCCGGTCGGTGCTTATGGTGCGCGCGGCGACATTATGGCTAGCGTCGCGCCTGAAGGTCCGGTATATCAGGCGGGCACACTAAGTGCCAATCCAGTGGCGATGGCTGCAGGCAGGGCGACATGCGAGCAACTACTGGATGCGAGCTTCTACCCAACCCTACGCAGTCGTACACTTCGCCTTACTGAGCAGGTACAGGCTCATGCGGATGAGCGTGGGTATGCGCTTACGATTCCGAGCATTGGCAGCATATTCTGGCTGTATTTTAGCCGCGAGCGCGTGTACCGGGCCGACCAAATAAATCCGGCTGGCATGGAGATATTCAAGCGCCTCCACCATGAATTGCTCCAGCGTAGAGTGTACTTAGGGCCGAGCGGCTATGAAGTCGGCTTTGTCAGTGCCGCACATACAGAGGCGCAGCTCGATGAGGCGGCTGGACTGATGTGTGAGGCACTAGACGTGGCCTATGCTTAATTTAGCTGCGTGAGTTTTGGGCAACTAAACGAGTTGTCGCGCTCGTGCGAGTGCAGCGTCCAGTTTCTCGAGTTTGCTGCCGCCGGCACTGGCAAAGAAGGGCTGCCCGCCGCCGCCGCCACCGATAATGGCCGCTAACTCTTTGACTAGTTTGCCTGCGTGAAGATTTTTGCTGCTCACGAGCGATTTGCTGATGGCGATCATGAGTTGCGGCTTGCCGTTGGCCTCGAGGCCGAAGACAATGACCGCAGGGCTCAGTTTTTCTTCAAGTTGAAAGGCAAGCCCCTTGGCGGCTTTACTATCATCGAGCGGAAGTTTGGCTACGACTAGTTGGTAATCGTCTCTTGATTCGGCGGTGGTGGCGAGTTGCTCGCCGAGATTGGCGGCTTCAGTTTGTTTGAGTCGTTCGAGTTCTTTGCGGAGGGTACGGGCTTCTTCCTGTAGGGTCTCCACCTGCTCCGCCACATCAGTAGGATTTTTGAGCAGGGATTTGATGTTGGCTAAAGCTTCGAGTTGGGTTTTGACGTAAGTCTCAGCGCCCTCACCTGTCACGGCCTCAACGCGCCGAATGCCTGCCGCAACGGAACTCTCGCTGATAATCCGAAACTGCCCGATGCTGCCAGTGTGCCGCACATGAGTACCCCCGCACAACTCCCTTGAAAAGTCGCCGTCGAAAGTGATCATGCGCACCGTGTTGCCGTATTTCTCACCGAACAGCATCATGGCCCCAGCGGCCTCAGCCTCTGCAAGCGGAATGTTGCGATTTTCCTGCAGTGTAATATTCTGTCGAATACGCTGGTTGACGATGGCCTCAACTTGAGCAATTTCTGCATCGGTGACTTTGCCGAAGTGACTAAAGTCAAAGCGCAAATGGTCACCGTTGACGAGGCTACCTCGCTGCTGCACGTGGTCGCCGAGCACCTGACGCAGCGCAGCGTGTAGAAGATGCGTGGCGGAGTGATTGCGTTCGGTGTTTTGGCGCAAGCTGACATCAACGTGTGCATGTGCCAAGGCCTCAGCATCAGCGGGAAGAGCATCCACGTTGAGCACGATGAGCTCATTTTCTTTAGTAGTATCGAGCACGCGAATCGTCTGATTGCCAACGACTAAGGTGCCCGTATCGCCCACCTGGCCACCACCTTCTGCATAGAAAGGCGAGCTGGAAATAACGAGCTGGAGTTGCTTGCCCTTGGGAGTTTTCACCGTGCGTTGGCGGAGAATGGACACATCATGTGCCTCCATGGTATCGTAGCCGATGAACTTCGGCTGACCTTCGCGCAGAATTTGCCAATCGCCCACTGTGCGTTCGCCAGCTGCCCGACTGCGCTTCTTTTGTTGCTGTAGCGCTTGCGCAAAACCTGCCATATCGACGTCGACACCACGTTCTGCGGCGACGAGCTGGGTGAGGTCGATGGGGAAACCAAAGGTATCGTAGAGTTCGAAGGCGTTGTCGCCGCTGATATCGCCTTGATCTGCAAGGAGTGCGAGGCGCTCTAAACCTGAGCTGAGGGTGCGCAAGAAACTCCGCTCCTCTTCGAGAATGACTTTGGTAACGAAGTCTTGCTGCTGCTCCAGCACTGGAAACACGTCGCGAAACTGTTGGGCGAGCTTGCCGACGAGCTCATGCAGGAGCGGCTCTTTGCGGTCGAGAAAACTGTAGTAATAGCGCACGGCGCGGCGCAAAATTCTTCTGATGACGTAGCCTGCGCCGGTATTGCTGGGCAGCGCACCATCGGCGATGGCAAAACTTACGGCCCGAATATGATCGGCCACTACGCGCATGGCGATATCGGCCATGGCATCGCTGGCGTAGCTGTTGGTGTAGGTTTGGCCGGTGAGCTGCTCGATATACTGGATGAGGCCGGTGAAAACGCTGGTCTCGTAGTTGCTGCGCTTGGCTTCGAGTGCCATGCAGAGTCGCTCGAAGCCCATGCCGGTATCGATGTGTTGGGCAGGCAGGATTTCGAGGGTTTGATCGGCTTTGCGGTTGTACTGGATGAAGACGAGGTTCCAGATTTCTACCACCTGAGGATGGTCGGCGTTGACGAGGCTTTTGCCGTCGACTTGTTGGCGCTCGGCATCAGAACGAAGGTCGACGTGAATTTCAGAACACGGTCCGCAGGGGCCGGTGTCGCCCATTTCCCAGAAGTTGTCGCTGCGGTCGAAGTAGAGGATGCGGTTGGGGTCGACGTGTTTTTTCCAGATGTCAGCGGCTTCGTCGTCGGCAGGCAGACCGTCCGCTTCCTCACCGGCGAATACCGATACATAAATGCGGTCTTTGTCGAGTTGGTAGACTTCGGTCAGTAATTCCCATGCCCAGTCGATGGCTTCTTGTTTGAAGTAGTCGCCGAAGCTCCAGTTGCCGAGCATTTCGAAGAGCGTGTGGTGGTAGGAGTCGCGGCCTACTTCCTCGAGGTCGTTGTGTTTGCCTGAAACGCGGAGGCAGCGCTGGGTATCGGCGATGCGTGGTGCGGTGGGTTGTTGGGTGCCGAGGAAGAAATCCTTGAACTGGTTCATGCCGGCGTTGATGAACAGCAGGGTTGGATCGTCTTTGTTGACGAGTGGTGCTGAATCGACGATCTGGTGGCCTTTTGCGGCGAAGAAATCGAGGAATTGCTGGCGGATTTCTGGTGCGGTCATTGCACGTGGAGGTTTAGGCTGCTCCCGGCGAGTAGATGCAGGGCAGCCGCAAATGTCGCCGATTCTGGGGATCGGCTGGCAAGGCATAAAATTTCTCGTGGCTGATCGCGGCGAACACCATTTGGGGGGCTGGAGTTCGCAGATTTTCCACGAAAACATAGATGATTTCGTCAGAGATGTTGCGCAACTACATGATCCGGGTAAATTCGCACACCTCAAGCACCCCAGCCGACCAGAAGCAAACCCGCTAATCGTCAGCTAAAGCTCCACCACATGCGCAAGGAAAAGTTTGTCTACAACCAGCAAACACTCCAGTATGAGGTCCACCGTGAGGCCACTAAAGTCAAAGCGCTACGCAGTGTAGCCTTGTTTTTCGGCATCTTACTCTGTGCTGCGGGCCTCACCGCGCTCGCGTATAATGTGTTTCCTTCTCACCGGGAGGAGGCCTTGGCGGCTGATTTGGCTTTTATGGAAAGTCGTTTTGCGAGTCTCAATGAGGAGATCGCCACGATGGGCAAGGTGCTAGACAATGTACAGGAGCGTGATGCGAGTGCTCACCGGATGGTATTTGGCATGGATCCGATTGATGAGGATGTTTGGGCCGGTGGTACTGGAGGTCACGATCGAGAGCATTTTCACGGGAGCACACAGCAGTTGTTGGCGCAGGCTGAGCAGCGAGCTGATCGATTGAAGCGTCAGTTGGTGCTGCAGAGTCAGAGTTTGGATACGATTATTACGCTGGCCAAGGATCGGGAGACGATGCTGGCGAGTATGCCTTCGATCAAGCCGATCCGTTCGGATAAGTTGGCGCGCGATATTCGCTTATTGTCGGGCTTTGGGATGCGGATACACCCGATTTACAAGCGGCGCAAGATGCATACCGGTTTGGATTTTACTGCGCCGAAGGGTACACCGATACAAGCGACTGGCGATGCGCAAGTAAAGTCTGTTGCTAAGGATGCGAGTGGCTACGGTTGGCATGTCATTCTTGATCATGGCTTTGGTTTCGCGACGCTCTACGGTCACATGAGTCGTATTGATGTGCAGGTAGGTCAGCGGGTAAAGCGTGGCGAGGTGTTGGGTTTGGTTGGCAGCACGGGCACGTCTACAGCTCCGCACTTGCACTATGAGGTGATAAGTCGTGGTCATAAGGTTGATCCTATTCATTACTGTATGGATGGGTTAAGTCCGCAGGAGTACCAGGAGTTGGTAAATGATGCTGGTGCTGCGAATCAGAGTTTTGATTGAAGGGGGGGATGTCAGTGTAGAGCCAGTAGCTACCAGCTACGAATATGACTTCAATATTCAGGATGATAGCGAGGGGATGACGGGAGGTACAGGGGTCCAAGATTATGGCTTTAGACTGTATAATAAAGCAGCAGGGAGGTTCCTGTCAATTGATCCTTTGACGAGTAGCTATCCTATGTTGACGCCTTATCAGTTTGCGAGTAATAGTCCGATAGTTAACATTGATTTGGATGGGCTTGAAAGTCATCCATCCATCTTTGGACCTGGTGCAGATGGTAGGCCTAGGATACTATCTGCCTCTGACAACACGGTTGTCCACTCGATCTACAGTGCTGAAAATCCAACAGTAGACTTAGCGGCTATTGAGCAATCGACTTACATGCCTGAGCCCGCACTACACAAGATATTTTCAGGATTGCTAGCAGCAGTGACGGCACCGTTAAACGCAATTTCGAATGATCACGCTGCTGGAAATGCTAGGAGATTAGGCAACGAAGCTCGAGCTAATGAGTTGACTACACTTTCAAACGAGCAGTATATCGAAGCTGCTGTTGGATCTGCGGTTGGATGGGGAGTTGGCAAAACTTTGCGCCTGGGTTCCACTCCCATATCAGCTCCAGTTAAAGCTAGCGTAGAGCTTCAGTCTTCTGCGTTAAGGATGTCAGACGACATAATTGAAGGAGCTTTTAATACTACGTCAGGCGAAACTTTGGATTTTATGGGACAAGCGCTAGTCACACGAAACTCTACTGGCACAACTCTCGAAATTACTGAAGGTATTCTGTACCCGAACAACATAGTCGGAAATGCACTTAAAAACGAGATCGGTCCACGAGCTATACTGCAAACGAAGAACGAAATCGTAAAATTTGCTAAGGCTGAAGGGCACTCGGAGCTTAGATTGCAATTCAGACGAGCACCGAACAGCTCTAGTGCTAATCCTGGCAAAAATACTGAATTTATAATTGACCTTAAAAAATAATGATGGATTTAGAGCAAGTTCATAAAGAAATAAGCCTTTGGCTAACTAAATACGACCTGTCAGATGTTGACCTTGTGAGGATACTAAAGAAGAAAAATATTCGACTTGGATTATGCATGCGATATTTAGTCCGGTATCGAAAACTAAGTATATGCGAAGCGGAAGCTGTTGTAGCCTCTGCGGGTTGTTATGAAGATAGTATTCAGGCAAGTTCGAATCTAACAAACCGAGCCGCTGACATTCTTGACTATCTAAATGATAATTAGCAAGAGGTTGTAAGGAGGCTGTTGTAATCCAGTTATGCTGCGATAGCGTCGGACTTACAGACAATGAATCTTCTGTCTGGACGATCCTTATGCGACGTTGCAAGAGGGGAAGTATATGGCAACCCATTGGACGATGATTTAACTACTTCTAATAGTTGTGAAGGAGGCAGTGCGTCAGCGCTATCTATTGGTGCGCCATATAGCGCGTTCATCTTTAAATCCGCAGGCGAACTCGGTTCTCAGGTAATTTTGTTTAATGGGCCATTAAAGCAAGTGATAGCGCTAGTTGCCGACATTGAGTCTGGTGCCGTGCATCGAGCTTATTTACTTGGTCCAAAGCAAGTAAGTCTATCCACTTTGGAAGCGCTTGACCTTAGCTCTGCGAGTTCCATATAGCTCCTCTAATTGAAGCTTTAGCAGTCTAAATAATAGCCTCAAGCCTGCGCCGAGTTATGAACGCATCGAACAAGGCGAACACATGGGCCCGATCTTCAGAGTTGAGCTTTTGAGCTGCGAGTATACGCTCGGCCGTCGAGCGATCAAGTTCTTCATTGGTAACACCAGATAGATAGTCAAGGGATACATCAAGGGCGCGAGCTAGAGCGGCTGCAACTTCAACTGAAGGACGTGCCTCTGCGCGCTCATACCGGCCAAGTACTTTACCAAGAATGCCGATGCGAGCACCAAGCTCATCCTGGGAGAGTTTACGGGCACGCCGTACTTCGCCTAGTCGCTGAGCGAAGACTGCGGCGGAATCAGTTTTGCTGTTAGACGACGCCATATTGGTGGTAGATGCCTAGGGATTGTGGGTTGGTTGCACAAAATACGCCTTTTATCTGAGGTGTTCGCCGCAGAACATTTGTATAAGCGCCGCGTAATAGGTACGTTTGCCGCACATCAGTGGTTTTTTACTTTTTCTGTCATGACCCTCCCCCAGATCAAGTCCCGCCTCTCTATGGCCGCCGTGCTCCAGCACTATCACCTCAAGCCAGACAAGAAGCTCAGGCTGAGCTGCCCCTTCCACGAAGACCGCACTCCCTCCATGCAGGTCTACTACAAAACCCACACCGCCTACTGTTTTAGTGGCAACTGCCCGACGCACGGCAAATCACTCGACGTGATTGACTTCGTGATGCATAAGGAGGGCTGCACTAAGCACGAGGCTATCGAGCGCTGCAAGGCGATGGCAGGCGGAGAAGTATCAGCTGCGGTGGCTGCGGCGGTAAAGCCTAAACCGATGACGGAGCTACCACGCTCGGCTGTGCTGCAGAAGGTGTATACGTACTTCGCGAATGCCGTCAGCATGACGCGCTTAGCGCAGACCTACCTGAAGGCGCGAGGCTTAGACTACAAATTATTGGCAACTAGAGGCTTAGCGGTAGGCTACAACTCAGGCCAGATGCACCACGGCGAGCGGCGCGACGAGTATTTGATCAAAAGCTGCATCGAGATCGGGCTGATGAGCGCATCCGTCAGTGGACGCAAGTCGAGGACGGGAGGTAAGCAGTACCACGTGTTCGGGCGGGAATGTTTGGTGTTTGCGCTCAAGGGCAAAACGGGTAAGATCGAAGGGCTGTACTTCCGGCGAGTGGAAGGAGACTCGCGAAACCCTGCAGCGATCAAAACTGGCAGACATTATTACCTGCGTGATCGCCAAGGCCTCTACCCGAAGTACCCACCCACGACCACCAAAAAGCTGCTCCTCACCGAGAGCATCATCGATGCGGTGAGTTTGCTACAGAATGAGGCTACGGCTGATGGTTGGGAGGTGCTGGCGATGTATGGCACCAACGGATTTACCAAAGAACACGAAACGGCAGTAGCAGCACTCGACGAACTCGAAGAAGTGTGCTTCTTCCTCAACGGAGACAAGGCCGGGCGCGAGGCTACCGAGCGCGTGGCCACCAAAGTGCGGGAGCTGCGAGGAGACCAGGTAGCGACAACGATTGTGCAAGTACCCGAAGGCGAAGACTGCAACAGTTTGCTGGTCAAGGATGGAGTTGATGTGCTCGGGCATTTTATCCGCGAACGGGCTAGGCTTTATTCTTCAACTGACCACCCGCCAGGATCGGAACAGATAGTAGAAGCAGTACCAATAGTACCCGCCGCGCAGCGTCCGGAACCTGTAAGAACACCAGCAAAAATAGGCCTCGACGTAGCCAACGCCTACGACATCGGCTACCGAGCTCGTGCCTCCGAGCTGCGCGTGAAGGGCTTGCGCGTCGAGCAGCTCGACACGCTCAAGGTGACGCTACAAATACGTCTGGCGTGAAGTCGATCACGCTCAAAGTCGATCTGTACGACTACGCCCAAGTCGAAAAGACCTGCAAGCTGGCGGCCGAGAAACTGGGCATCGATGCGGGTGATCTGCACGCAGACTTAGACAGATTGACCCTTGAGTTAGAGCGCTACATGCACGAGGCGCGGGCAAAAAAAGCATCACCTGTTTTGGCGAAAGCCCCCACACTCACCAACGCCCAAACCACCGCGTTCCTCGAGTTCCTGAAGGCGCCAAAGTTGATGGACCGGATCGGCGAGTTGATCGGACGCTGCGGCATCGTGGGCGAGCAGCAAAACCGGCTGCTGCTGTTCGTGGTGGCCTCGAGTTACAAGATGCCCGAGCCGCTGCACGCCTTGATCCAGGGCTCGAGTGGATCGGGCAAAACGCGCCTGCTCGACGTGATTGCGCGTTGCATGCCAACCGAAGATGTGAAGCGATTTACGCGCGTGACAGACAACGCATTTTACAACCAGGCCGAGGATTATTTTACGCATAAGCTGGTCTGTCTCGAAGATCTGGACGGACTCAAAGAAGATGCGCAGTTGGCCGTTCGTGAGCTGCAAAGTCGCGGTGTGCTCACCTCGTCGACGAGCGTCAAAGACGAGCGCGGCGCTATCCACGGCGGCGAGCGGACGGTGCGCGGGCCGATTGCGAGTCTTGCCTGCACGACACGTGGCGAGGTTTACGAGGATAATGTGAGTCGATCATTAGTCGTGGCCGTCGATGAAAGTTCGGCCCAAACTCAGCGCGTGATCGGCTATCAAAATGCACGTGCTGCAGGCAAATCAACCGATATTTTTGCAGGCGCTGAAGAACAAGAAAATAACCGCCAGCTGCTGGCCAATTGCGTGCGGATGTTGCGGCCCTACAAGGTAGTCAACCCGTATGCCGACCGGGTGAAGTTGCCCGAATCAGCGCACAAAATCAGGCGGCTCAACGAGCTGTATTTATGCTTTGTGCGGCAGGTGTGCCTGCTCAATCAGTATCAGCGAAAAAAGGATAAGCGGGGAAGAATCGTGGCTCAACCAGAAGATTTACGTGCGGCGTGTGAAATACTTTTTGAGGCCATCGTGCTAAAAGTCGACGAGCTCGACGGCAGCTTACGCCAATTTTATGAGCGGCTCAAAGTGTATGCTGAGCAGCACGACCAACCGGAGTTTACCCAGCGCGATGTGCGCCAGGCGATGCACCTATCGAAGGCGCAGTGCTCGCGGTTTTTTGCCAAGCTCCAGACGGCCGAGTACATCACGAGCAAGTACTCCGGCAACTTGCGAAAAGTGTGCTACCGCATCGACTACCGCGACGACTACGACAAGCTGAGGCGGAGCATAAAACAGGACTTAGAGGCACAAATTGATGCGATATGCGCCTAAATCCTGGAACAATGGGAACAATATGGAACAATCCTGGAACAATTGTTCTCGCTGATAATCAGTGCGTTAAGTGCCAAAAAGGGCGATTGTTCCACTGTTCCAAAAAAAGGGTGTGTCCCCTAAATCCAAAAAGCAGCCTAGCACGTCGTAGCAGTAGTAGTAGTAGTAGTAGGCGCATTGGTGAAAGGATGATGCGATGAGCTTGGGTCTGGCTACCGAGGCCGAGCGGCAAGTGATTGCTGATCGTTTGGAGCACCACCGCCTGGGCCTGGGGTATGCTGTTGAGCCTTCGCGTGGCCACGGTGCAGCCGCGCTCGAGGTGCTGGGTTTCTTGCACGCTGTGCGCGGGCGAGTTCGCCTCGACGAGGTGACAGTTGATGATATCCGTGCCTACTACACCGCGCAGGCCGAGCGAGTGGGTCGTAGGGCTGGCCGCGACTACGGCCCGCTGATGCGGGAGAGTCTGCGCAAGCAGCTGCGGCGTACGGCCGCCTTGTTCGAGTTGCTGCTCGTGGATGGCGAGCTGATACGCGACCCAGCTAGTGCGGTGGCCATCGCCGACTACCTGCCGGTGGCGGTGGACTCCGAGCGGGTGGTGCCTACAGAGGCTGAGGTGGCTTGCTTGTATGAAGCTGCCGAGCTCTTAGGTGAGGGCAACTATCCTGCACGGGCGCGGGCGCTGTTGTCGCTGGTGTACGGGTGTGGCCTGAGGGCTAAAGAGTTGTCGGCCTGTGTTGTCGGGGACGTGCGTTTTGGCGAAAGCCTCGTGGTGGTGCCGTCGGGCAAGGGAGGCAAGCGTCGGGTGGTGCCGATGGGTGGCGGTGTGGCCGCAGATCTGGAGGCCTACATGTTTGGTGCAGAGCGCCGCGGGCTTTTGGTGGAGGGTGGAGCTGGAATGTCCCAGGCGGCAGTGCTGATCAATGATCGTGGTGCTGTGATGCGCGGCGCTGTAGCCAATCGCATCCTCGGTAGACTGGCCAAGCTGGCGGGTGTAGCGGTGCCGGTGACGTGTCATGTGCTGCGCCATGCGATCGCTACTCACTTGCTGGAGCGTGGGGCGACTACTGAGCATCTGAGGCGGTTTTTGGGGCATGCGCATCTGGACACCACGCGGGTGTATCTGCACGTGGACACACGTCAGCTCGGGCAGGTAAATGCGAGCTATGATGATGGCCTCACACCGGCGGCTTTGGCCCTCGAGGTGGGTGCGGATAAAGCAGCTAAACATGAACGTTGACGCCTTCGAAAACTATTTAGCCAGCTCGGGGCGGGCTCCATCAACGGTGGCCGCTTATGGGCGCTTTGTGAGTGATTACTGCGGTGAGCTTGGCGATGCTGAGGCGGCTGGGCGGGCTGATGTGGTGAGCTATCTAGGTGTGTTGCGAGAGCGGGGACTGGCATCAGCGACGCGTGCGACGCGACTGGCCGCCATCAAGTCGTACTACGATTATTTGGTGGTGAGTGGGGTGCGCCAGGATCATCCGTGTGCGAAGTTGACCTTGCGAACTGAAGCCACCTCAGAGCACATCGACGCCTCACGGCTTTACACGCGTGAACAGCTGGTAGGTTTGCTCCATGAGCTAGGTGATCCGAGCGATGAGGCGGGTATGCTGCGGGCGGTGTTGGCGGGGCTACTGTGTCACCAGGCGCTGGCACCGGCGGAGGTGTGTGCTTTGACGCTGGAGGCTATCGATCTGGGCGGTGGAAGCTTGCGGGCACCCGGCACACGTACCGTTGATGCGCGGGTGTTGCCTTTGCGTGCCGGGCAGGTGATGATGCTGGCTGGCTACCTCGAGGACGTGCGGCCTGGCTTGGTAGGCTCTGGTGTGCGTGGAGCTTGGGCAGAGGCTAGTACTAGTAGAGGTGAAGGTGTGCCGAATACCTTGCTGGTGTCTAGGTGGGGGCGGCCGTTGTTGCGTCAGAAGCTCTCGACAATCTTGAATGGCTCGCGGGCGCGTGAGTTGTGGTTGCTGCCGCAGCGCATACGTGGCTCGGTGATCGCTCATCTGTTAGCGGCTGGCTATGATGTGTCGGTGGTGCAGGCGTTTGCTGGTCATCGCTATCCATCAACGACGGCGCGATACAGTGCGGTGGGCTTGCGGGAGTTGGCGGCGGTGGTGAGGAGATTGCATCCGAGGGGATGAGCAAAACAAGCTGCACGCGCTAATCGCGCTGACGTTAGTCCCGCTGCGCTCCCTTACTCCCTGGTGGTCGTTGCGGGGCGCAGTTAAAGCGGCGTTCGTCGCGACTCGCCACGCCAACAGATCGCGCCACCTGTCCACTAAAGATAGAGTAAGGCACATCCGCTAAGGCGGCTGGACGAATAGTGCTTTAGTGGTGCAGGTGTCACGCCGGGGGCCTTGTGGCTCGGGCTCCTCATCGGCAGCTCTCGCCCCGGGTGTAAGGTTCGTGCCTCACGTTTACACCAGTTGCTACGCTGCCCTAGTATGCGGGCTGCGCGCCGCCCTCGGCTGCGGCCTGTAGGCAATTAATTAGCGGTTGGCTGACGCCGATGTAGCAGTTTTGCCTACAGTCCTTGGCGTTGCACGCGGCCCCCGCCTGCTGCTCATCTTCGGTCGCTGGCTTCAGTCCGCTAAGCTACCTGTCGCCTGATCACGCCCTCGCTCACAGACGAGCGGCGGCGGCCCTCGGTTGGGCCCGCAGCGGCCGCCGTCGCTGATCCCTGACCACTTGCTAATCCCTTGTACCTCGGGGCAAGTAGGCAGGGGCTCCTATGGCCGCTTTATCAGCCCGCGAAATCCTGAGCGCTCCGGCGCATGTAGCTATGGTGAAGCGGAGCGCTTATGTATAAGGCGTGCTCAGCCGCACGGGCGTTTGTTGTTGGGGCTCTCAAAAGCCGCCCCAAACCCCGCTTAACCCAGTCACCACAAGCGAATCAGCCACCTGAAGCTTGGTCGGTGAAGGCAGCATATAGTAAGTGGCTGATCCCCTTGTGCTGACTGGGAATGAAGCCACAAGATGCTAGCGGTGGTGCCGACTCTACAGATGTTGCCGACTCTACCGGGGAACGCGCTGCGCCTGGTCT
>CBDCAB010000005.1:1425000-2211015 GCA_965213735.1 Saprospiraceae bacterium | reverse complement strand
AACATTGATTTGGATGGGCTTGAAAGTCATCCATCCATCTTTGGACCTGGTGCAGATGGTAGGCCTAGGATACTATCTGCCTCTGACAACACGGTTGTCCACTCGATCTACAGTGCTGAAAATCCAACAGTAGACTTAGCGGCTATTGAGCAATCGACTTACATGCCTGAGCCCGCACTACACAAGATATTTTCAGGATTGCTAGCAGCAGTGACGGCACCGTTAAACGCAATTTCGAATGATCACGCTGCTGGAAATGCTAGGAGATTAGGCAACGAAGCTCGAGCTAATGAGTTGACTACACTTTCAAACGAGCAGTATATCGAAGCTGCTGTTGGATCTGCGGTTGGATGGGGAGTTGGCAAAACTTTGCGCCTGGGTTCCACTCCCATATCAGCTCCAGTTAAAGCTAGCGTAGAGCTTCAGTCTTCTGCGTTAAGGATGTCAGACGACATAATTGAAGGAGCTTTTAATACTACGTCAGGCGAAACTTTGGATTTTATGGGACAAGCGCTAGTCACACGAAACTCTACTGGCACAACTCTCGAAATTACTGAAGGTATTCTGTACCCGAACAACATAGTCGGAAATGCACTTAAAAACGAGATCGGTCCACGAGCTATACTGCAAACGAAGAACGAAATCGTAAAATTTGCTAAGGCTGAAGGGCACTCGGAGCTTAGATTGCAATTCAGACGAGCACCGAACAGCTCTAGTGCTAATCCTGGCAAAAATACTGAATTTATAATTGACCTTAAAAAATAATGATGGATTTAGAGCAAGTTCATAAAGAAATAAGCCTTTGGCTAACTAAATACGACCTGTCAGATGTTGACCTTGTGAGGATACTAAAGAAGAAAAATATTCGACTTGGATTATGCATGCGATATTTAGTCCGGTATCGAAAACTAAGTATATGCGAAGCGGAAGCTGTTGTAGCCTCTGCGGGTTGTTATGAAGATAGTATTCAGGCAAGTTCGAATCTAACAAACCGAGCCGCTGACATTCTTGACTATCTAAATGATAATTAGCAAGAGGTTGTAAGGAGGCTGTTGTAATCCAGTTATGCTGCGATAGCGTCGGACTTACAGACAATGAATCTTCTGTCTGGACGATCCTTATGCGACGTTGCAAGAGGGGAAGTATATGGCAACCCATTGGACGATGATTTAACTACTTCTAATAGTTGTGAAGGAGGCAGTGCGTCAGCGCTATCTATTGGTGCGCCATATAGCGCGTTCATCTTTAAATCCGCAGGCGAACTCGGTTCTCAGGTAATTTTGTTTAATGGGCCATTAAAGCAAGTGATAGCGCTAGTTGCCGACATTGAGTCTGGTGCCGTGCATCGAGCTTATTTACTTGGTCCAAAGCAAGTAAGTCTATCCACTTTGGAAGCGCTTGACCTTAGCTCTGCGAGTTCCATATAGCTCCTCTAATTGAAGCTTTAGCAGTCTAAATAATAGCCTCAAGCCTGCGCCGAGTTATGAACGCATCGAACAAGGCGAACACATGGGCCCGATCTTCAGAGTTGAGCTTTTGAGCTGCGAGTATACGCTCGGCCGTCGAGCGATCAAGTTCTTCATTGGTAACACCAGATAGATAGTCAAGGGATACATCAAGGGCGCGAGCTAGAGCGGCTGCAACTTCAACTGAAGGACGTGCCTCTGCGCGCTCATACCGGCCAAGTACTTTACCAAGAATGCCGATGCGAGCACCAAGCTCATCCTGGGAGAGTTTACGGGCACGCCGTACTTCGCCTAGTCGCTGAGCGAAGACTGCGGCGGAATCAGTTTTGCTGTTAGACGACGCCATATTGGTGGTAGATGCCTAGGGATTGTGGGTTGGTTGCACAAAATACGCCTTTTATCTGAGGTGTTCGCCGCAGAACATTTGTATAAGCGCCGCGTAATAGGTACGTTTGCCGCACATCAGTGGTTTTTTACTTTTTCTGTCATGACCCTCCCCCAGATCAAGTCCCGCCTCTCTATGGCCGCCGTGCTCCAGCACTATCACCTCAAGCCAGACAAGAAGCTCAGGCTGAGCTGCCCCTTCCACGAAGACCGCACTCCCTCCATGCAGGTCTACTACAAAACCCACACCGCCTACTGTTTTAGTGGCAACTGCCCGACGCACGGCAAATCACTCGACGTGATTGACTTCGTGATGCATAAGGAGGGCTGCACTAAGCACGAGGCTATCGAGCGCTGCAAGGCGATGGCAGGCGGAGAAGTATCAGCTGCGGTGGCTGCGGCGGTAAAGCCTAAACCGATGACGGAGCTACCACGCTCGGCTGTGCTGCAGAAGGTGTATACGTACTTCGCGAATGCCGTCAGCATGACGCGCTTAGCGCAGACCTACCTGAAGGCGCGAGGCTTAGACTACAAATTATTGGCAACTAGAGGCTTAGCGGTAGGCTACAACTCAGGCCAGATGCACCACGGCGAGCGGCGCGACGAGTATTTGATCAAAAGCTGCATCGAGATCGGGCTGATGAGCGCATCCGTCAGTGGACGCAAGTCGAGGACGGGAGGTAAGCAGTACCACGTGTTCGGGCGGGAATGTTTGGTGTTTGCGCTCAAGGGCAAAACGGGTAAGATCGAAGGGCTGTACTTCCGGCGAGTGGAAGGAGACTCGCGAAACCCTGCAGCGATCAAAACTGGCAGACATTATTACCTGCGTGATCGCCAAGGCCTCTACCCGAAGTACCCACCCACGACCACCAAAAAGCTGCTCCTCACCGAGAGCATCATCGATGCGGTGAGTTTGCTACAGAATGAGGCTACGGCTGATGGTTGGGAGGTGCTGGCGATGTATGGCACCAACGGATTTACCAAAGAACACGAAACGGCAGTAGCAGCACTCGACGAACTCGAAGAAGTGTGCTTCTTCCTCAACGGAGACAAGGCCGGGCGCGAGGCTACCGAGCGCGTGGCCACCAAAGTGCGGGAGCTGCGAGGAGACCAGGTAGCGACAACGATTGTGCAAGTACCCGAAGGCGAAGACTGCAACAGTTTGCTGGTCAAGGATGGAGTTGATGTGCTCGGGCATTTTATCCGCGAACGGGCTAGGCTTTATTCTTCAACTGACCACCCGCCAGGATCGGAACAGATAGTAGAAGCAGTACCAATAGTACCCGCCGCGCAGCGTCCGGAACCTGTAAGAACACCAGCAAAAATAGGCCTCGACGTAGCCAACGCCTACGACATCGGCTACCGAGCTCGTGCCTCCGAGCTGCGCGTGAAGGGCTTGCGCGTCGAGCAGCTCGACACGCTCAAGGTGACGCTACAAATACGTCTGGCGTGAAGTCGATCACGCTCAAAGTCGATCTGTACGACTACGCCCAAGTCGAAAAGACCTGCAAGCTGGCGGCCGAGAAACTGGGCATCGATGCGGGTGATCTGCACGCAGACTTAGACAGATTGACCCTTGAGTTAGAGCGCTACATGCACGAGGCGCGGGCAAAAAAAGCATCACCTGTTTTGGCGAAAGCCCCCACACTCACCAACGCCCAAACCACCGCGTTCCTCGAGTTCCTGAAGGCGCCAAAGTTGATGGACCGGATCGGCGAGTTGATCGGACGCTGCGGCATCGTGGGCGAGCAGCAAAACCGGCTGCTGCTGTTCGTGGTGGCCTCGAGTTACAAGATGCCCGAGCCGCTGCACGCCTTGATCCAGGGCTCGAGTGGATCGGGCAAAACGCGCCTGCTCGACGTGATTGCGCGTTGCATGCCAACCGAAGATGTGAAGCGATTTACGCGCGTGACAGACAACGCATTTTACAACCAGGCCGAGGATTATTTTACGCATAAGCTGGTCTGTCTCGAAGATCTGGACGGACTCAAAGAAGATGCGCAGTTGGCCGTTCGTGAGCTGCAAAGTCGCGGTGTGCTCACCTCGTCGACGAGCGTCAAAGACGAGCGCGGCGCTATCCACGGCGGCGAGCGGACGGTGCGCGGGCCGATTGCGAGTCTTGCCTGCACGACACGTGGCGAGGTTTACGAGGATAATGTGAGTCGATCATTAGTCGTGGCCGTCGATGAAAGTTCGGCCCAAACTCAGCGCGTGATCGGCTATCAAAATGCACGTGCTGCAGGCAAATCAACCGATATTTTTGCAGGCGCTGAAGAACAAGAAAATAACCGCCAGCTGCTGGCCAATTGCGTGCGGATGTTGCGGCCCTACAAGGTAGTCAACCCGTATGCCGACCGGGTGAAGTTGCCCGAATCAGCGCACAAAATCAGGCGGCTCAACGAGCTGTATTTATGCTTTGTGCGGCAGGTGTGCCTGCTCAATCAGTATCAGCGAAAAAAGGATAAGCGGGGAAGAATCGTGGCTCAACCAGAAGATTTACGTGCGGCGTGTGAAATACTTTTTGAGGCCATCGTGCTAAAAGTCGACGAGCTCGACGGCAGCTTACGCCAATTTTATGAGCGGCTCAAAGTGTATGCTGAGCAGCACGACCAACCGGAGTTTACCCAGCGCGATGTGCGCCAGGCGATGCACCTATCGAAGGCGCAGTGCTCGCGGTTTTTTGCCAAGCTCCAGACGGCCGAGTACATCACGAGCAAGTACTCCGGCAACTTGCGAAAAGTGTGCTACCGCATCGACTACCGCGACGACTACGACAAGCTGAGGCGGAGCATAAAACAGGACTTAGAGGCACAAATTGATGCGATATGCGCCTAAATCCTGGAACAATGGGAACAATATGGAACAATCCTGGAACAATTGTTCTCGCTGATAATCAGTGCGTTAAGTGCCAAAAAGGGCGATTGTTCCACTGTTCCAAAAAAAGGGTGTGTCCCCTAAATCCAAAAAGCAGCCTAGCACGTCGTAGCAGTAGTAGTAGTAGTAGTAGGCGCATTGGTGAAAGGATGATGCGATGAGCTTGGGTCTGGCTACCGAGGCCGAGCGGCAAGTGATTGCTGATCGTTTGGAGCACCACCGCCTGGGCCTGGGGTATGCTGTTGAGCCTTCGCGTGGCCACGGTGCAGCCGCGCTCGAGGTGCTGGGTTTCTTGCACGCTGTGCGCGGGCGAGTTCGCCTCGACGAGGTGACAGTTGATGATATCCGTGCCTACTACACCGCGCAGGCCGAGCGAGTGGGTCGTAGGGCTGGCCGCGACTACGGCCCGCTGATGCGGGAGAGTCTGCGCAAGCAGCTGCGGCGTACGGCCGCCTTGTTCGAGTTGCTGCTCGTGGATGGCGAGCTGATACGCGACCCAGCTAGTGCGGTGGCCATCGCCGACTACCTGCCGGTGGCGGTGGACTCCGAGCGGGTGGTGCCTACAGAGGCTGAGGTGGCTTGCTTGTATGAAGCTGCCGAGCTCTTAGGTGAGGGCAACTATCCTGCACGGGCGCGGGCGCTGTTGTCGCTGGTGTACGGGTGTGGCCTGAGGGCTAAAGAGTTGTCGGCCTGTGTTGTCGGGGACGTGCGTTTTGGCGAAAGCCTCGTGGTGGTGCCGTCGGGCAAGGGAGGCAAGCGTCGGGTGGTGCCGATGGGTGGCGGTGTGGCCGCAGATCTGGAGGCCTACATGTTTGGTGCAGAGCGCCGCGGGCTTTTGGTGGAGGGTGGAGCTGGAATGTCCCAGGCGGCAGTGCTGATCAATGATCGTGGTGCTGTGATGCGCGGCGCTGTAGCCAATCGCATCCTCGGTAGACTGGCCAAGCTGGCGGGTGTAGCGGTGCCGGTGACGTGTCATGTGCTGCGCCATGCGATCGCTACTCACTTGCTGGAGCGTGGGGCGACTACTGAGCATCTGAGGCGGTTTTTGGGGCATGCGCATCTGGACACCACGCGGGTGTATCTGCACGTGGACACACGTCAGCTCGGGCAGGTAAATGCGAGCTATGATGATGGCCTCACACCGGCGGCTTTGGCCCTCGAGGTGGGTGCGGATAAAGCAGCTAAACATGAACGTTGACGCCTTCGAAAACTATTTAGCCAGCTCGGGGCGGGCTCCATCAACGGTGGCCGCTTATGGGCGCTTTGTGAGTGATTACTGCGGTGAGCTTGGCGATGCTGAGGCGGCTGGGCGGGCTGATGTGGTGAGCTATCTAGGTGTGTTGCGAGAGCGGGGACTGGCATCAGCGACGCGTGCGACGCGACTGGCCGCCATCAAGTCGTACTACGATTATTTGGTGGTGAGTGGGGTGCGCCAGGATCATCCGTGTGCGAAGTTGACCTTGCGAACTGAAGCCACCTCAGAGCACATCGACGCCTCACGGCTTTACACGCGTGAACAGCTGGTAGGTTTGCTCCATGAGCTAGGTGATCCGAGCGATGAGGCGGGTATGCTGCGGGCGGTGTTGGCGGGGCTACTGTGTCACCAGGCGCTGGCACCGGCGGAGGTGTGTGCTTTGACGCTGGAGGCTATCGATCTGGGCGGTGGAAGCTTGCGGGCACCCGGCACACGTACCGTTGATGCGCGGGTGTTGCCTTTGCGTGCCGGGCAGGTGATGATGCTGGCTGGCTACCTCGAGGACGTGCGGCCTGGCTTGGTAGGCTCTGGTGTGCGTGGAGCTTGGGCAGAGGCTAGTACTAGTAGAGGTGAAGGTGTGCCGAATACCTTGCTGGTGTCTAGGTGGGGGCGGCCGTTGTTGCGTCAGAAGCTCTCGACAATCTTGAATGGCTCGCGGGCGCGTGAGTTGTGGTTGCTGCCGCAGCGCATACGTGGCTCGGTGATCGCTCATCTGTTAGCGGCTGGCTATGATGTGTCGGTGGTGCAGGCGTTTGCTGGTCATCGCTATCCATCAACGACGGCGCGATACAGTGCGGTGGGCTTGCGGGAGTTGGCGGCGGTGGTGAGGAGATTGCATCCGAGGGGATGAGCAAAACAAGCTGCACGCGCTAATCGCGCTGACGTTAGTCCCGCTGCGCTCCCTTACTCCCTGGTGGTCGTTGCGGGGCGCAGTTAAAGCGGCGTTCGTCGCGACTCGCCACGCCAACAGATCGCGCCACCTGTCCACTAAAGATAGAGTAAGGCACATCCGCTAAGGCGGCTGGACGAATAGTGCTTTAGTGGTGCAGGTGTCACGCCGGGGGCCTTGTGGCTCGGGCTCCTCATCGGCAGCTCTCGCCCCGGGTGTAAGGTTCGTGCCTCACGTTTACACCAGTTGCTACGCTGCCCTAGTATGCGGGCTGCGCGCCGCCCTCGGCTGCGGCCTGTAGGCAATTAATTAGCGGTTGGCTGACGCCGATGTAGCAGTTTTGCCTACAGTCCTTGGCGTTGCACGCGGCCCCCGCCTGCTGCTCATCTTCGGTCGCTGGCTTCAGTCCGCTAAGCTACCTGTCGCCTGATCACGCCCTCGCTCACAGACGAGCGGCGGCGGCCCTCGGTTGGGCCCGCAGCGGCCGCCGTCGCTGATCCCTGACCACTTGCTAATCCCTTGTACCTCGGGGCAAGTAGGCAGGGGCTCCTATGGCCGCTTTATCAGCCCGCGAAATCCTGAGCGCTCCGGCGCATGTAGCTATGGTGAAGCGGAGCGCTTATGTATAAGGCGTGCTCAGCCGCACGGGCGTTTGTTGTTGGGGCTCTCAAAAGCCGCCCCAAACCCCGCTTAACCCAGTCACCACAAGCGAATCAGCCACCTGAAGCTTGGTCGGTGAAGGCAGCATATAGTAAGTGGCTGATCCCCTTGTGCTGACTGGGAATGAAGCCACAAGATGCTAGCGGTGGTGCCGACTCTACAGATGTTGCCGACTCTACCGGGGAACGCGCTGCGCCTGGTCTCGGTGTTCCAATAGCCTGGTAGTGGGTGTTCCACGCGCGTGTGTGGTCGTGCACGTGCGCGGTTCTGCGCGATAAATGAATGCGCGAAGATCTCTCTCCTTTTTTTCTTCAATTGAAAACCTGCCAAGAATTGAAAGCCGCGCTAGCGATCTGAACAGATGTGCCTCCGGCGGTCAGTTGAAGAAAAAAAGGGATGGGGAACTAGCTTTGTGGACGGTGACACGGGCGCACACATACACATACGAGCTTGGCAATGAGGCACTGGTGCTGGGGGTATCGCGCGTCACGCCTGAGCAAAAAAGGGGTACAGAGGTCCAAGATTATGGCTTTAGACTGTATAATAAAGCAGCAGGGAGGTTCCTGTCAATTGATCCTTTGACGAGTAGCTATCCTATGTTGACGCCTTATCAGTTTGCGAGTAATAGTCCGATAGTTAACATTGATTTGGATGGGCTTGAAAGTCATCCATCCATCTTTGGACCTGGTGCAGATGGTAGGCCTAGGATACTATCTGCCTCTGACAACACGGTTGTCCACTCGATCTACAGTGCTGAAAATCCAACAGTAGACTTAGCGGCTATTGAGCAATCGACTTACATGCCTGAGCCCGCACTACACAAGATATTTTCAGGATTGCTAGCAGCAGTGACGGCACCGTTAAACGCAATTTCGAATGATCACGCTGCTGGAAATGCTAGGAGATTAGGCAACGAAGCTCGAGCTAATGAGTTGACTACACTTTCAAACGAGCAGTATATCGAAGCTGCTGTTGGATCTGCGGTTGGATGGGGAGTTGGCAAAACTTTGCGCCTGGGTTCCACTCCCATATCAGCTCCAGTTAAAGCTAGCGTAGAGCTTCAGTCTTCTGCGTTAAGGATGTCAGACGACATAATTGAAGGAGCTTTTAATACTACGTCAGGCGAAACTTTGGATTTTATGGGACAAGCGCTAGTCACACGAAACTCTACTGGCACAACTCTCGAAATTACTGAAGGTATTCTGTACCCGAACAACATAGTCGGAAATGCACTTAAAAACGAGATCGGTCCACGAGCTATACTGCAAACGAAGAACGAAATCGTAAAATTTGCTAAGGCTGAAGGGCACTCGGAGCTTAGATTGCAATTCAGACGAGCACCGAACAGCTCTAGTGCTAATCCTGGCAAAAATACTGAATTTATAATTGACCTTAAAAAATAATGATGGATTTAGAGCAAGTTCATAAAGAAATAAGCCTTTGGCTAACTAAATACGACCTGTCAGATGTTGACCTTGTGAGGATACTAAAGAAGAAAAATATTCGACTTGGATTATGCATGCGATATTTAGTCCGGTATCGAAAACTAAGTATATGCGAAGCGGAAGCTGTTGTAGCCTCTGCGGGTTGTTATGAAGATAGTATTCAGGCAAGTTCGAATCTAACAAACCGAGCCGCTGACATTCTTGACTATCTAAATGATAATTAGCAAGAGGTTGTAAGGAGGCTGTTGTAATCCAGTTATGCTGCGATAGCGTCGGACTTACAGACAATGAATCTTCTGTCTGGACGATCCTTATGCGACGTTGCAAGAGGGGAAGTATATGGCAACCCATTGGACGATGATTTAACTACTTCTAATAGTTGTGAAGGAGGCAGTGCGTCAGCGCTATCTATTGGTGCGCCATATAGCGCGTTCATCTTTAAATCCGCAGGCGAACTCGGTTCTCAGGTAATTTTGTTTAATGGGCCATTAAAGCAAGTGATAGCGCTAGTTGCCGACATTGAGTCTGGTGCCGTGCATCGAGCTTATTTACTTGGTCCAAAGCAAGTAAGTCTATCCACTTTGGAAGCGCTTGACCTTAGCTCTGCGAGTTCCATATAGCTCCTCTAATTGAAGCTTTAGCAGTCTAAATAATAGCCTCAAGCCTGCGCCGAGTTATGAACGCATCGAACAAGGCGAACACATGGGCCCGATCTTCAGAGTTGAGCTTTTGAGCTGCGAGTATACGCTCGGCCGTCGAGCGATCAAGTTCTTCATTGGTAACACCAGATAGATAGTCAAGGGATACATCAAGGGCGCGAGCTAGAGCGGCTGCAACTTCAACTGAAGGACGTGCCTCTGCGCGCTCATACCGGCCAAGTACTTTACCAAGAATGCCGATGCGAGCACCAAGCTCATCCTGGGAGAGTTTACGGGCACGCCGTACTTCGCCTAGTCGCTGAGCGAAGACTGCGGCGGAATCAGTTTTGCTGTTAGACGACGCCATATTGGTGGTAGATGCCTAGGGATTGTGGGTTGGTTGCACAAAATACGCCTTTTATCTGAGGTGTTCGCCGCAGAACATTTGTATAAGCGCCGCGTAATAGGTACGTTTGCCGCACATCAGTGGTTTTTTACTTTTTCTGTCATGACCCTCCCCCAGATCAAGTCCCGCCTCTCTATGGCCGCCGTGCTCCAGCACTATCACCTCAAGCCAGACAAGAAGCTCAGGCTGAGCTGCCCCTTCCACGAAGACCGCACTCCCTCCATGCAGGTCTACTACAAAACCCACACCGCCTACTGTTTTAGTGGCAACTGCCCGACGCACGGCAAATCACTCGACGTGATTGACTTCGTGATGCATAAGGAGGGCTGCACTAAGCACGAGGCTATCGAGCGCTGCAAGGCGATGGCAGGCGGAGAAGTATCAGCTGCGGTGGCTGCGGCGGTAAAGCCTAAACCGATGACGGAGCTACCACGCTCGGCTGTGCTGCAGAAGGTGTATACGTACTTCGCGAATGCCGTCAGCATGACGCGCTTAGCGCAGACCTACCTGAAGGCGCGAGGCTTAGACTACAAATTATTGGCAACTAGAGGCTTAGCGGTAGGCTACAACTCAGGCCAGATGCACCACGGCGAGCGGCGCGACGAGTATTTGATCAAAAGCTGCATCGAGATCGGGCTGATGAGCGCATCCGTCAGTGGACGCAAGTCGAGGACGGGAGGTAAGCAGTACCACGTGTTCGGGCGGGAATGTTTGGTGTTTGCGCTCAAGGGCAAAACGGGTAAGATCGAAGGGCTGTACTTCCGGCGAGTGGAAGGAGACTCGCGAAACCCTGCAGCGATCAAAACTGGCAGACATTATTACCTGCGTGATCGCCAAGGCCTCTACCCGAAGTACCCACCCACGACCACCAAAAAGCTGCTCCTCACCGAGAGCATCATCGATGCGGTGAGTTTGCTACAGAATGAGGCTACGGCTGATGGTTGGGAGGTGCTGGCGATGTATGGCACCAACGGATTTACCAAAGAACACGAAACGGCAGTAGCAGCACTCGACGAACTCGAAGAAGTGTGCTTCTTCCTCAACGGAGACAAGGCCGGGCGCGAGGCTACCGAGCGCGTGGCCACCAAAGTGCGGGAGCTGCGAGGAGACCAGGTAGCGACAACGATTGTGCAAGTACCCGAAGGCGAAGACTGCAACAGTTTGCTGGTCAAGGATGGAGTTGATGTGCTCGGGCATTTTATCCGCGAACGGGCTAGGCTTTATTCTTCAACTGACCACCCGCCAGGATCGGAACAGATAGTAGAAGCAGTACCAATAGTACCCGCCGCGCAGCGTCCGGAACCTGTAAGAACACCAGCAAAAATAGGCCTCGACGTAGCCAACGCCTACGACATCGGCTACCGAGCTCGTGCCTCCGAGCTGCGCGTGAAGGGCTTGCGCGTCGAGCAGCTCGACACGCTCAAGGTGACGCTACAAATACGTCTGGCGTGAAGTCGATCACGCTCAAAGTCGATCTGTACGACTACGCCCAAGTCGAAAAGACCTGCAAGCTGGCGGCCGAGAAACTGGGCATCGATGCGGGTGATCTGCACGCAGACTTAGACAGATTGACCCTTGAGTTAGAGCGCTACATGCACGAGGCGCGGGCAAAAAAAGCATCACCTGTTTTGGCGAAAGCCCCCACACTCACCAACGCCCAAACCACCGCGTTCCTCGAGTTCCTGAAGGCGCCAAAGTTGATGGACCGGATCGGCGAGTTGATCGGACGCTGCGGCATCGTGGGCGAGCAGCAAAACCGGCTGCTGCTGTTCGTGGTGGCCTCGAGTTACAAGATGCCCGAGCCGCTGCACGCCTTGATCCAGGGCTCGAGTGGATCGGGCAAAACGCGCCTGCTCGACGTGATTGCGCGTTGCATGCCAACCGAAGATGTGAAGCGATTTACGCGCGTGACAGACAACGCATTTTACAACCAGGCCGAGGATTATTTTACGCATAAGCTGGTCTGTCTCGAAGATCTGGACGGACTCAAAGAAGATGCGCAGTTGGCCGTTCGTGAGCTGCAAAGTCGCGGTGTGCTCACCTCGTCGACGAGCGTCAAAGACGAGCGCGGCGCTATCCACGGCGGCGAGCGGACGGTGCGCGGGCCGATTGCGAGTCTTGCCTGCACGACACGTGGCGAGGTTTACGAGGATAATGTGAGTCGATCATTAGTCGTGGCCGTCGATGAAAGTTCGGCCCAAACTCAGCGCGTGATCGGCTATCAAAATGCACGTGCTGCAGGCAAATCAACCGATATTTTTGCAGGCGCTGAAGAACAAGAAAATAACCGCCAGCTGCTGGCCAATTGCGTGCGGATGTTGCGGCCCTACAAGGTAGTCAACCCGTATGCCGACCGGGTGAAGTTGCCCGAATCAGCGCACAAAATCAGGCGGCTCAACGAGCTGTATTTATGCTTTGTGCGGCAGGTGTGCCTGCTCAATCAGTATCAGCGAAAAAAGGATAAGCGGGGAAGAATCGTGGCTCAACCAGAAGATTTACGTGCGGCGTGTGAAATACTTTTTGAGGCCATCGTGCTAAAAGTCGACGAGCTCGACGGCAGCTTACGCCAATTTTATGAGCGGCTCAAAGTGTATGCTGAGCAGCACGACCAACCGGAGTTTACCCAGCGCGATGTGCGCCAGGCGATGCACCTATCGAAGGCGCAGTGCTCGCGGTTTTTTGCCAAGCTCCAGACGGCCGAGTACATCACGAGCAAGTACTCCGGCAACTTGCGAAAAGTGTGCTACCGCATCGACTACCGCGACGACTACGACAAGCTGAGGCGGAGCATAAAACAGGACTTAGAGGCACAAATTGATGCGATATGCGCCTAAATCCTGGAACAATGGGAACAATATGGAACAATCCTGGAACAATTGTTCTCGCTGATAATCAGTGCGTTAAGTGCCAAAAAGGGCGATTGTTCCACTGTTCCAAAAAAAGGGTGTGTCCCCTAAATCCAAAAAGCAGCCTAGCACGTCGTAGCAGTAGTAGTAGTAGTAGTAGGCGCATTGGTGAAAGGATGATGCGATGAGCTTGGGTCTGGCTACCGAGGCCGAGCGGCAAGTGATTGCTGATCGTTTGGAGCACCACCGCCTGGGCCTGGGGTATGCTGTTGAGCCTTCGCGTGGCCACGGTGCAGCCGCGCTCGAGGTGCTGGGTTTCTTGCACGCTGTGCGCGGGCGAGTTCGCCTCGACGAGGTGACAGTTGATGATATCCGTGCCTACTACACCGCGCAGGCCGAGCGAGTGGGTCGTAGGGCTGGCCGCGACTACGGCCCGCTGATGCGGGAGAGTCTGCGCAAGCAGCTGCGGCGTACGGCCGCCTTGTTCGAGTTGCTGCTCGTGGATGGCGAGCTGATACGCGACCCAGCTAGTGCGGTGGCCATCGCCGACTACCTGCCGGTGGCGGTGGACTCCGAGCGGGTGGTGCCTACAGAGGCTGAGGTGGCTTGCTTGTATGAAGCTGCCGAGCTCTTAGGTGAGGGCAACTATCCTGCACGGGCGCGGGCGCTGTTGTCGCTGGTGTACGGGTGTGGCCTGAGGGCTAAAGAGTTGTCGGCCTGTGTTGTCGGGGACGTGCGTTTTGGCGAAAGCCTCGTGGTGGTGCCGTCGGGCAAGGGAGGCAAGCGTCGGGTGGTGCCGATGGGTGGCGGTGTGGCCGCAGATCTGGAGGCCTACATGTTTGGTGCAGAGCGCCGCGGGCTTTTGGTGGAGGGTGGAGCTGGAATGTCCCAGGCGGCAGTGCTGATCAATGATCGTGGTGCTGTGATGCGCGGCGCTGTAGCCAATCGCATCCTCGGTAGACTGGCCAAGCTGGCGGGTGTAGCGGTGCCGGTGACGTGTCATGTGCTGCGCCATGCGATCGCTACTCACTTGCTGGAGCGTGGGGCGACTACTGAGCATCTGAGGCGGTTTTTGGGGCATGCGCATCTGGACACCACGCGGGTGTATCTGCACGTGGACACACGTCAGCTCGGGCAGGTAAATGCGAGCTATGATGATGGCCTCACACCGGCGGCTTTGGCCCTCGAGGTGGGTGCGGATAAAGCAGCTAAACATGAACGTTGACGCCTTCGAAAACTATTTAGCCAGCTCGGGGCGGGCTCCATCAACGGTGGCCGCTTATGGGCGCTTTGTGAGTGATTACTGCGGTGAGCTTGGCGATGCTGAGGCGGCTGGGCGGGCTGATGTGGTGAGCTATCTAGGTGTGTTGCGAGAGCGGGGACTGGCATCAGCGACGCGTGCGACGCGACTGGCCGCCATCAAGTCGTACTACGATTATTTGGTGGTGAGTGGGGTGCGCCAGGATCATCCGTGTGCGAAGTTGACCTTGCGAACTGAAGCCACCTCAGAGCACATCGACGCCTCACGGCTTTACACGCGTGAACAGCTGGTAGGTTTGCTCCATGAGCTAGGTGATCCGAGCGATGAGGCGGGTATGCTGCGGGCGGTGTTGGCGGGGCTACTGTGTCACCAGGCGCTGGCACCGGCGGAGGTGTGTGCTTTGACGCTGGAGGCTATCGATCTGGGCGGTGGAAGCTTGCGGGCACCCGGCACACGTACCGTTGATGCGCGGGTGTTGCCTTTGCGTGCCGGGCAGGTGATGATGCTGGCTGGCTACCTCGAGGACGTGCGGCCTGGCTTGGTAGGCTCTGGTGTGCGTGGAGCTTGGGCAGAGGCTAGTACTAGTAGAGGTGAAGGTGTGCCGAATACCTTGCTGGTGTCTAGGTGGGGGCGGCCGTTGTTGCGTCAGAAGCTCTCGACAATCTTGAATGGCTCGCGGGCGCGTGAGTTGTGGTTGCTGCCGCAGCGCATACGTGGCTCGGTGATCGCTCATCTGTTAGCGGCTGGCTATGATGTGTCGGTGGTGCAGGCGTTTGCTGGTCATCGCTATCCATCAACGACGGCGCGATACAGTGCGGTGGGCTTGCGGGAGTTGGCGGCGGTGGTGAGGAGATTGCATCCGAGGGGATGAGCAAAACAAGCTGCACGCGCTAATCGCGCTGACGTTAGTCCCGCTGCGCTCCCTTACTCCCTGGTGGTCGTTGCGGGGCGCAGTTAAAGCGGCGTTCGTCGCGACTCGCCACGCCAACAGATCGCGCCACCTGTCCACTAAAGATAGAGTAAGGCACATCCGCTAAGGCGGCTGGACGAATAGTGCTTTAGTGGTGCAGGTGTCACGCCGGGGGCCTTGTGGCTCGGGCTCCTCATCGGCAGCTCTCGCCCCGGGTGTAAGGTTCGTGCCTCACGTTTACACCAGTTGCTACGCTGCCCTAGTATGCGGGCTGCGCGCCGCCCTCGGCTGCGGCCTGTAGGCAATTAATTAGCGGTTGGCTGACGCCGATGTAGCAGTTTTGCCTACAGTCCTTGGCGTTGCACGCGGCCCCCGCCTGCTGCTCATCTTCGGTCGCTGGCTTCAGTCCGCTAAGCTACCTGTCGCCTGATCACGCCCTCGCTCACAGACGAGCGGCGGCGGCCCTCGGTTGGGCCCGCAGCGGCCGCCGTCGCTGATCCCTGACCACTTGCTAATCCCTTGTACCTCGGGGCAAGTAGGCAGGGGCTCCTATGGCCGCTTTATCAGCCCGCGAAATCCTGAGCGCTCCGGCGCATGTAGCTATGGTGAAGCGGAGCGCTTATGTATAAGGCGTGCTCAGCCGCACGGGCGTTTGTTGTTGGGGCTCTCAAAAGCCGCCCCAAACCCCGCTTAACCCAGTCACCACAAGCGAATCAGCCACCTGAAGCTTGGTCGGTGAAGGCAGCATATAGTAAGTGGCTGATCCCCTTGTGCTGACTGGGAATGAAGCCACAAGATGCTAGCGGTGGTGCCGACTCTACAGATGTTGCCGACTCTACCGGGGAACGCGCTGCGCCTGGTCTCGGTGTTCCAATAGCCTGGTAGTGGGTGTTCCACGCGCGTGTGTGGTCGTGCACGTGCGCGGTTCTGCGCGATAAATGAATGCGCGAAGATCTCTCTCCTTTTTTTCTTCAATTGAAAACCTGCCAAGAATTGAAAGCCGCGCTAGCGATCTGAACAGATGTGCCTCCGGCGGTCAGTTGAAGAAAAAAAGGGATGGGGAACTAGCTTTGTGGACGGTGACACGGGCGCACACATACACATACGAGCTTGGCAATGAGGCACTGGTGCTGGGGGTATCGCGCGTCACGCCTGAGCAAAAAAGGGGTACAGAGGTCCAAGATTATGGATTTAGATTGTATAATAAAGCAGCAGGTAGATTTTTGTCAACCGACCCTTTGACGAGTAGCTATCCGATGCTGACGCCTTACCAATTTGCTAGTAATACTCCAATCCAGGCCATCGATTTGGATGAGTTGGAAGCCGCTTTCGTGCAGGCCACCGGTCGGATTGGTTTATTTGTTGCTACTGGGTCTATGTCGACTGGAATAGCAATGGTCTGGGAGGAGGATAGCTCCTACGACGAACCTGTATTTGCAGTATATCACTCGGTTGGCGGGGGTCTTGGCCTCGGTTTCCAGGGGTCCGGTGGCTTAGAAGCTGGAGTTAGTTTAGGCATTAGGACAATAGACGAGTTAAACGGCCCTTCAATCAGTTTTGGAGCGAGCGCCGATCTAGGCGGGCAGATCGGCGGGGCCGAAATTAATTTTGGCCTGATTTCTGGGCGCACTGCCACAGATTGGCGGGGCGTCGAAGAACCTACAATGGGTTTATCAGGTGGTGCAACTGTCGAAATACCTGGTGTGGGGGGAGGCTTTGGAGCCTTCGCATACGGTGAAATAAGCAATACCACCGTTGATCAAGTCTTTCGAACTTCTGACGATCTATTAGATTTCCTTGAGAATGAAGCCCGCACATTCGCTCACAATAATGGAGTAAGCGATGAGAATATAGACCAATTAATTAATGCTGTTACCGTAATGGCTGAAAATGCTCAGGAAATATACGAAGATGCTCGTGAAATAACTCAGCGACCAACCGTCATGCCCGTCACTGGGAACCTTCCCGCTGAAAGCGCTGAGCCGCAATGATTGCAGTAGTAGTCATACTATGGGGTGGTGCGCTAGCTTACTTTAGCCTGCGTGCTACAAGTGCTAAGGTGAAAAGCATGGGTACTGACGAAGAGTACATTAAGGCCAAACATTATCGCACCTATGCATTGTATCAGAAAATAACTATCGGCATCGTAAGTTTGCCTTTGATCTTATTTGCCTTGTCGCGAATCTTTTAAATAAGTAGCCCTCATTATAATTGCTCACGAGGGTTTATCTGATAAAGCTAAATCATTAGGCTTAGTCAAATGTGGTGCGTTACGTTCTCTTCCAATTGCAGCTGACAGTAAGGCCGCAGAACAATTAGGTCTTTCTAATGTTTTAAAACAACTCGGAGGGGCGCTAAAGCGAGAAGTAAATGTGAAGCTGTTTAAGAATGAAGGAGAAGTAAGAGAGACAGGTAAAGCTGTCGCGATACCAACTGATAAAGGATACTAATGAATCACAAACATTTTATAATACTTGGATGGAAGTCGCCAACCGTCTTAAAAATATCTGACCAGATAAGCAATCTACATCTTGACTTAACTAGAGAAGATCGAGAATCTTCATACTTTGGCGAGTACACGACGTGGACGGGTGGTAAAGATAATCTAAAAATGAAGCTTTATGAAAACATAGACCCTGTTGAGCCGAATGAGGTAATTGACTTTAGGTATCCGGACTACATTGTGTTGTTAGATATCGTATTCACGAGTAAAGACAAATCAATTGATATTAATCGAGTCAAAAGCAGGCTTAAAGTGGGTATGTTAGACCCTGAGCCAATCCTACTCGCAGTCAATGGGAATGCAATATCTTAATTGCAACATTTTTTGATCTGTTGTGCGAGCTCATGCCGCGTACGCCTTCTGCACGCGTGTATCCCTGACGAGGGAGTCAAGTGCCCGGAGCACGAAAGCACGGTCTTCTGCCGGGAGAGCAGTTATAGCCTCAAGACGTCGACGAGTTTCTGGATCAGTTAGGTGATCAGTCAGTGCGGTGAGGTAGTCCAGACTTACGCCTAGCGCCCGGACAATTCTGGTAGCCGTCTCTATGGTAGGAGTGGCATCGCCGCGCTCGTAGCGGCAGTAGACATGTTAGCTAAGACTCTTGCCGTCACCTGCGTCGGCAAAACCGTCCATCGCAACCTGTGCTTAAAAGCAAGCCAACTCCTTGAGCTACTCGACTACATCAGGACCAGTCGCAAAGACGCTCAGCCCAAGGCGCTACCCATCACGGCTACCGGTCTGGCTGTAGGTGCTGCGAGCTTGAATAAGTTGGTAAATACCGGCATCAAAGCCTCTGAAAAGCTCACCCCCTTACGCATCTGGCAGTCCGTACTGGCTGAATTACTAGAGGCTGGCCCTGACGTGCGCATCGTTCAGGCCTTTGCTGGCCACCAGCCGACCCCTGCCACCGAGCAGTACCGCAGGCATTTACTTGTAGAACTACCTGATGCGGTGCGGGAGATGCATCCGAGGGGATGAGGCAAAGCAGACAAAATCCTGAGGTTGCAATCTGCAACCTCAAGTTGAGCGAGGCAAAAAAATACCTTTACAAAATGCCCGTCGTACTCAATCTCCATGGCTTTAAGTTCCTTTTCTAAAGCGACGAAGGAACTGAGCCGCCTCATATCCACGTTTTAGGCAAGGGAGCTGAAGCGAAGTACTGGATCTTACCCATGGAAAAGGTTTTTGCAAAGGGCTTTACGAAGCAGGACGAGCGCCGCGTGGAGCGAGCTATTGCTGATAATTTAGAGGTGTTAAACAAAAGTTGGAATGAGTTCTTTAGCTGAAATAATTGAGGCTGCCCGCGGTGTTGACATCCGCATCGAGGCCAACAAATTTTATGTTCTACTTGAGGACGGGCGCGAGGTTGGTGTACCCTACGAGTGGTACTATCGACTCGCCGATGCCACCGATGAGCAGCGAAGAAACTGGAACTTTATCGCTGATCGCAAAGGCATCGAATGGGAAGCTATCGATGAGCACATTTCAGTGGCTGGAATCATCAAAGGCAATCGAGGTCCGAAGCGACCGAAGTCAAATGGTTAATTTGCTTACCGCGTCTTGAATTTCCCGCTGCGCTGCCTCGTTCGTGCTGCTCACTTTGGGGCGCAGCCTGAGCGGCGTTCGTCGCGACTCTTAGCCCCAAACAAATACCCCGGGGGGGCATTGAGCTACATGAAGTGTAGGATATGCTGAGTGGTCTGGCCCCTCTGTAACGGCCCCTCAAAAGATCGGACGTAATTCTAGTTGCTAATTTGCAACTACATGACTCACAAGCGCACCTTCACTACCGAGCAAAAGCTCACTATCCAGGGAGACGCAGCCGAGCATAGCGTTACCGTCACATTGAAAAATCATATCCTCTACCCCGGTACCCTTAATTCCTGGCGACGTAAAATCGCTGAGTTTCGCGAGCAGGGCCTGCAGCACAGCATCCCAAAGCCCCAACTCAAGCGCTTTCGCGAACTCGAAACGCATTACCATAAGCTCATGGAACTGCTTGAACTCGTAGGCAAGATGTAATATGAGTTACTTAAAAAAAAGTACACCGACCGCTACTCAAACAACTCGTGAGCCGGAATAACCATCGTGGTCTGCCGTTGGCTCAAACCCTCATCATCTCCAAGCTGCCACGTCACGCGTACTATTACGACTTAGTACCAAGCGCTAGCGGCCTGGCCGTTAGCCTTCGGTGCACACGCTAAGGTGCCAAAGGTAATGCATTCACCGGCGCATGCACGAATCTACAGGAGGCTTCGCTTCAATGTGGTTTAAGCAGCAGTGGGAGGCTTAAACATCAGCGGGCACACTGTTGCCACCGGAAAAGAAATTCGTCGACATAATGTGGCTCGCTATACCTTGGCTCCGAGGCTGGGGCCATCACGTAATAGGAACCAGAGGCCACTTGTTTTTGACTCAAATCTAAAGTGACTAAAACCAATTTCACAACCTCAGCTAGACAATGGTCGGATTATGAAGGCGCCATACCACACTCAAGATGAACTAGTCTAGTAGAGATGGCTGTAAAACTCGCATGTTTAGTATTAACTAGTGGCTGTTTATATATGTCATTGAGAATCGGGGGCAAGCTCCTCAGCTGGATCGTATTCTTCCAGCTGTTTTCCGTATTAGTATCTGTTCTGGGTTCTCCAGACTTGGGCATATTAGTTACTGCTGCCTCTTTGCTACCCTACTTGTTCCTGGTCAGCCGGGAACAGCCAAACTGGATGCTACGCATATTAGCATATCTCGTAGCTCCTTGTATAATTTTAAGCTTTCTATCGGATGTTTTAGCATTGCCCAATTTATTTCTCATCCAAGCAATCATTACCACACCCATTGCCTGCTTTGTCGTATCATTATTCCACCTTGGTGAAACAAGAAAATATATCTGGAGCATCCCCTTTTACGCATCCATATCACTACTAAACTTAAATATATTTTGATCTCGCAACTTTTCTTACGCAAGATTGGGGACCAGTATCAGCTACACCCGTGGTTTCGCGGGCTAAAAGGCCCCCAGTCTTCGCCCCGCCTGCGGGTCCGCCAAGCAGAAACATAAGAGCCTCAACAACATTGTGCGAAGAAATGATTTCCGAAGCATTTAAATATCCCTCTGCCACACGTTGCACATCCCCCTCTGCTAGCCGCATGGCAGCGTAACGGCGTGATTAGGTAGAGGCCCTTTGGGACGGACACCTAATGTATGCTGAGCCCCTGTCCTCACGAAGTGGGAGGATCCATGCCTAAGCTTCATTAGGAGCCCTGGCTGTACACGGCAACCATCCGCAACATCGTACCCAGCACACACTTAACCACAATGTGCGGGTCAGGCCAGCCACCTGCTACCGTTCCGGGTAAACTCTACCCTCTGACAACGACGCCGCTATGCGGCTATGGCCACGCTACGGGAGGAGTTTATGCTAGCTGCTTAGCAGCATATCAGCCTCATTTCATAGGCCCTTTAAAAGAAATGCCTAATGTATGCTGAGCCCCTGACCTCATGAAGAGGGAGGATCTATGCCTAAGCCTAAAAAGATGCCCTTGGATTACACGGCGACCATCCGCAACATCGTACCCAGCACACACTTAACCACAATGTGCGGGTCAGGCCAGCCACCTGCTACCTTTCCGGGTAAACCCTACCCTCTGACAACGACGCCGCTATGCGGCTATGGCCACGCTACGGGAGGAGTTTATGCTAGCTGCTTAGCAGCATATCAGCCTCATTTCATAGGCCCTTTAAAAGAAAGGCCTAATGTATGCTGAGCCCCTGACCTCATGAAGTGGGAGGATCCAGGCCTAAGCTTCATTAGGAGCCCTAAGTTTAACCCGGCAACCATCCGCAACGCTGTACCCAGCACACACTTAACCACAATGTGCGGGTCAGGCCAGCCACCTGCTACCGTTCCGGGTAAACCCTACCCTCTGACAACGACGCCGCTATGCGGCTATGGCCACGCTACGGGAGGAGTTTATGCTAGCTGCATAGCAGCATAACAGCCCCATTTTATAGACCCTTTAAAAGAAATGCCTAATGTATGCTGAGCCCCTGACCTCATGAAGAGGGAGGATCTATGCCTCAGCCTAAAAAGATGCCCTTGGATTACACGGCGACCATTAAATATCAGCAACCATAACGACCATACATAACCGCAGACCAAGATCACATCGATATATTTCAATTATATCAACATCCACCTCCCTCCGTCTATACACCCCCCTCTCGCCGAGCTATTACCATCCTAATTGCACCCGAGGCACCTGATCCCCAATAACTCCCAAGCTACGCAGGCCGCTGCAGCTGATCAGGTCCCCCGGTACCACGAAATCCCACGCACCCCAGCCCTTTGCGACCCTTGCGCCCCCTGGCGGCTCGCACAGCAAGCTTGCGATACCATCCACCCCAGCTCCTTGCAACCCTTGCGCCCCCTGGCGGCTTGCACAGCAAGCTTGCGATACCATTCACCCCCAGCTCCTTGCGACCCTTGCGCCCCCTGGCGGCTTGCACAGCAAGCTTGCGATACCATTCACCCCCAGCTCCTTGCGACCCTTGCGCCCCCTTGCGGCTTGCACAGCAAGCTTGCGATACCATTCACCCCCAGCTCCTTGCGACCCTTGCGCCCCCTTGCGGCTTGCACAGCAAGCTTGCGATACCATTCACCCCAGCTCCTTGCGACCCTTGCGCCCCCTGGCGGCTTGCACAGCAAGCTTGCGATACCATTCACCCCAGCCCTTTGCGACCCTTGCGCCCCCTGGCGGCTTGCACAGCAAGCTTGCGATACCATTCACCCCCAGCTCCTTGCGACCCTTGCGCCCCCTGGCGGCTTGCACAGCAAGCTTGCGATACCATTCACCCCAGCTCCTTGCGACCCTTGCGCCCCCTGGCGGCTTGCACAGCAAGCTTGCGATATCATTCACCCCAGCCCTTTGCGACCCTTGCGCCCCCTGGCGGCTTGCACAGCAAGCTTGCGATACCATTCACCCCAGCTCCTTGCGCCCCCTGGCGGCTTGCACAGCAAGCTTGCGATACCATTACCCCCAGCTCTTTGCGACCCTTGCGCCCCCTTGCGGCTTGCACAGCAAGCTCGCGATACCATTCACCCCCAGCTCCTTGCGACCCTTGCGCCCCCTGGCGGCTTGCACAGCAAGCTTGCGATACCATTACCCCCAGCTCCTTGCGACCCTTGCGCCCCCTGGCGGCTTGCACAGCAAGCTTGCGATTCCATTCACCCCACCTCCCCACACAAATTTCCTTGCCCATATTCGCACATCCCCACGCCATACCTATGAAGCTGCCTCAACTCACCTGGCTCATCAGCTTGACCCTACTGCTCGCAGCATGCAGTCGCACGGGCCAACAAACCCTAAGCGACCAAGCCATTATCAAACCCATCGAGCTGCCCTCCGGACTCGTCCAGGCTAAACGTCAAATTAAACTCCAAACACCAGCCACACGCCCAGCCCTCCAACCCATGCCCGCCATCGCACCTCGGCCAGTGCGTACCTTTTCAATAGTCGCAGTAGGCGATATGATGCTCGGCACCAACTATCCAGACCCGAAATACCTACCACCAGGCGACGGATCTCAACTGCTCGCGCCACTACTCCACGAACTCCGAAGTGCAGATATAACCGTCGGCAACCTCGAAGGAACCCTGCTCAACGAAGGCGGCACCCCCAAACGCTGCGACAATCCCGACGCATGCTACGCCTTCCGCTCACCTGAAAGCTTCGCCCAGCACTTCGCAGACGCAGGCTTCGACTTTCTTAGCTTGGCTAATAATCATTCCGGTGACTTCGGACCCATAGGCCGCAGCACCACCAAACAGCGCCTCGATGAGGTGGGTATCGCATACGCCGGTCTAATGGGAACGGATGAAATTGCCTACAGAGACTTTGACGGCAGGCAAGTAGCATTCATCGCCTTCGCTCCCAACAGCGGAACAGTCGATGTTCGTGACCTTGCCCGTGCACGTCGCCTGGTCGAAGATGCAAGTGCCCAAGCCGATTTCGTCATCATTAGCTTTCACGGCGGTGCCGAAGGGCCAGATGCACAACACGTGCCGCGTGCAACTGAAGAATACTACAAAGAGAATCGTGGCGACGTCTATGCCTTTGCACATGCCGTCGTCGATGCCGGAGCAGATATGGTGCTCGGGCATGGCCCACACGTCACCCGCGGGATGGAACTCTACAAGGATCGCCTCATCGCCTATTCCCTCGGCAACTTCGCCACCTACGGGAGATTTAATCTGCGTGGACCAGCAGGTGTAGCGCCACTGCTGAAATTTCGTGTGGATGAAACAGGCCGCTTCCTCGATGGGCAGATCGTACCAATCTACCAGACCAAGCCCACCGGCCCGCTGATCGATCAAGAAGCACGTGCTACGGCTATACTTCAGCAATTGTCAAGAGAAGATTTTCCCGAAAGTCCGCTGCTAATTACCGATGAAGGCGCCTTACGTATCCGCTATGACTGATCGGTTTCGGACCTACCAAGCTACACGCTGCCTCAATTGTGAAGCTCAACTAGAAGCTACAGACCGCTACTGCTACTGCTGCGGACAGGAAAATCGCAAGTTCAAGCGCGCAGCACTTGACTATCTCCGCGAAGGGTTTAGTAATTTTTTGCAGCTCGAAGGCAAAACATGGAATACACTTAAAGACCTCTACATTCCCGGACGTATCACCGTCAACTACCTCAACGGGAAACGGCAGCGCTACCTGCACCCCCTCCGTTTGGTGCTGCTCAGCTCGATTATATTTTTTGGCATTATATCCATAGTGGGTGATGATACAAGCGTAATCCAAACCGGATCCTCAGCTGAAGATGTAGAAAAGCTCGAGAAAAACAACGTAGGGAGTGGCTCATTTTCTCAAGGTCTTAAGGATGGATTAAGCGCAAGTGATTATGGTGACAAACACCCGCTCGAAAATCGCATGTCGCAGATAGATCAATTGCGGGCGCATTATATCGCGCACGATCAATTGCATCAACTCAGAGATTCACTAAATGCGAAAGGATTTATCAAGACGAGCGAAGGGAAGTTCTTAGCGGATACACTTTTAGCGCTTTTTCCAGAACCCTCGAATGATTTCGACATAAGCCTGTTTGGCGACTCCATTAACATCGATAGTCGCCTGCTAGTGTCGGAGTCACCAGAAGTTATTGCCGCCCAATCAGGAGCAGAAAAACCTATCATCCTCTTTATGCTCCGCAAAATTCTCTCTATGTATCAAAGCGGAGTTGAAACTGTCAACGAGTACCTATTTAAAAATTTATCCTGGGTACTTTTGCTGTTTATCCCACTCATGGCGTTTGGCTACTGGGCTATTTACCACAGGCGGATGCCATACTACGCGCAAAACTTAAGCTTCACTGCCATTTCAGCAAGTGCCCTGCTCCTAGCAGCCAGCGTGTTTCTTCTTCTCAACTTGATACTTCCCTCAGCATTTGTACTTCCCTTGGGAATACTTACTTCCTACGGCTTCCTCGTGCTTACAGAAAGTAAAGCGTATGATTACAAGCTGTGGAAGACAATTCTCAAGAACCTCGTCGTACTAGTATTCGCGATGCTTATGCTGCCAATTGCCTTCTTTCTATGGCTATTGGTAGCTTTCATTCTTTTGTAAGCAATTTCGGTCCTGCTAAATGGAAGCTTCCCACGAGCCTGCCTCGACACGAGCTTGGCATTGCACAAAGTCTCGTTCTTCGTTGCTCGCGATTATGAGGGTGCGCTCGCCTAACCAGTCGCTCACGAGTTGCTCATACCAATTCACACCTGCTAGGTCTAAATTAGTCGTCGGCTCATCGAGTAGCACGAGATCACTTTCCGTGGCAAGGGCTAAGACGAGCTTTAATCGCTGTTTCATTCCCGAACTATAACTAGCCACCGTTTGACGCTGCGTACGCTTCTTGAAGTCTAAACGCTCCCAAATAGTAGCTTGGGTGAGGTTTTGGCGAAAGCTGCGCATCTGTGCATGAAAAGCCACCGCCTCCTTGCCACTTAATTCCTCTATTAATTCCACATAAGGTGCCGCAAATGATACATGCTGATATAGCTCATCACTGGCTATACTTAAAGATTTACCACCTTTTACTTTATCCTCAAAGGAAAATTTCAAATTACCTGCTGAAGGCATAAGCTGCCCAGCAAGCATCTTCATCAATGTGCTTTTACCAGATCCGTTCGGACCCGCAATGGCGGTAGCCGAACCGGATGCAAACGTGTGCGAGAAATCTTTAACCACCCATGGACCAGCAAAACGTTTGGCCAAGTTATCAGCATCAATCCTCACCGTTAGCGTAGTGCTTAGGGCCACGAATAATGCCCCGATTAGACTTAACCACAAAATTGAGGATTTCTTTGCGCTCCGCACAATCCGGCAAATCCCGCGCAATAAGATCGAGTGCCTCCTGCCTGCTAAATCCGGGCGCAAATAAAATACGATATGCACGGCCAATCGTCTCAATTTGCTGAGTAGTAAAATTTCTTCTTTCGAGACCAGTCTTATTTACTCCAACAAAGCGCACCGGTTCGCGGGCAGCAGTGATATAAGGTGGCACGTCTTTTCGCAATAAGGAGCCGCCGCCTACCATCACGTGAGCCCCGATTTTCACAAATTGATGCACCGCCGCGATGCCGCCCAACACTGCATGATCGCCCACCTCCACATGGCCAGCAAGATTGACATTATTAGCCAGCACTACATGATCGCCCACTACGCAATCGTGAGCTACATGCACGTAAGCCATGAGCAAACAGCCGCTGCCGATGCGCGTAGTGCCAGCAGCCGCTGTTC
This sequence comes from Saprospiraceae bacterium, assembly GCA_965213735.1. GTDB lineage: Bacteria > Bacteroidota > Bacteroidia > Chitinophagales > Saprospiraceae > CALDTK01. The sequence goes on along the minus strand of CBDCAB010000005.1, from coordinate 2,184,673 downwards.
CACGATTTAGGGTACAGAATTCGCGAATCGTTGTATCAGCGCCTACTTCTAACGTTGAATATTCCCCTTTAAACTTTAAATCCTGCGGCTCGCCACCGACAACAGCGCCAGGAAATACACGACAATTAGCACCCAAACGAGTACCGGCCATAATAACCGCATTGGCACCTATGCGACAACCATCACCGATAATAACATCATCCTCGATAGTGACATAAGGATTCACCTCGACGCCTTGACCTAGCTGAGCTCCAGGATGAACATTTGCTTTGGGGAAAGAACTCACGACAGTCAACGCTTTATTATTTGGGCTATTAGTTCGCCTTCGCTTACGACGGTATTGCCTACATATGCCGTGCCCTGCATATGTACAATTCCACGTCGAATCGGCGACAACAATTCCATCTTGAGAATCAGTGAGTCCCCCGGCTTCACCATGCCTCTAAATTTGCAGTTGTCGATCTTCACAAAGTACATGTCCCATTCTCCAGGGTCGCCAGTGATGGAGAGGGCCAGCATACCACCTGTTTGGGCAAGCGCCTCAATCTGCAGCACGCCGGGAAAGATAGGATTATTAGGAAAATGCCCCTGGAAGAGCGCCTCGTTGAAGGTGATGTTTTTTACTCCGACCACATGCGTCTCACTCAGTTCGATAACTTTATCGACCAGCAACATCGGGTAGCGGTGCGGCAGATAAGTCATGATCTTGGCCGTATCCATGAGGGGCGGCTGACAGGGATCGTACTTCGGTACGCCACGAAGTTTGCGCTGCTCCTTTAGCTGAGCCTTGAGTCGTTTTGCGAAAGCGGTATTGACAGCATGCCCCGGCTTACGCGCTACAATCTTACCCTTAATCGGAGCACCGATGAGCATCAAATCCCCGATGACATCGAGCAGCTTGTGCCGCGCTGGCTCGTTCTGAAACTTGAGCTTGGTAGTGTTGAGCACTCCAGACCGATCAATAGCTACACTCTCCCGACCGAGACGGCGCGCGAGCTCCTGCAGCTCGGCATCCCCAATTTTGCGTTCGGCAATCACAATGGCATTATCCAAACTGCCCCCCTTGATGAGATCTTGACTCAGCAGCTTTTCGATCTCGTGCAAAAACACAAAGGTGCGCGAATGGGCTATCTCGCCACCGTAATCGCCGATGTCGCTCATCGTGGCGTACTGCGGACCGAGCACTTCGCTCGAAAAGTCGATCATCGTCGTCACTTCGAAATGATCAGCTGGCATCGCCACAATTTCTGCCCCCGTTAGCTCATCGCGGAACTCCAAAGGCTGCTCGATCTCGAAGTAATCACGATCTGCGTCCTGCTCGACGAGGCCAATTTTCTCAATCGCATCATAAAATGGACCGGCGCTACCATCGAGTATCGGAACTTCAGGACCATCGAGGGTGATGATGGCATTATCGACTTCATGACCTGCCAGAGCGCTGAGCGCGTGCTCGACAGTGGCTACGTTGGCATCGCCCTTAGCGAGCGTCGTGCCGCGGTTGGTGGCGATAACGTAGGCTACATCTGCGGGCACCACCGGCTCACCTGGCAGGTCGATGCGCTGAAACTTGATGCCGTGGTTGGGATCCGCAGGTTTGAAGGTCACGCGGACGTGCTTGCCGGTGTGCAAACCAACGCCTTCGAGAGAGACTTCGCCTGCAAGGGTGTGCTGTCGCATAGGGCCGGCGAAACTAAGCAGGCGAGGCCTTAGCAACCCAACGCGCGCTCAAGGCTTTTTCAATGCCTCAATTTCGCGGCGAAGCGCCTTTAGCTCGCGACGCATCTCGGCAATCTGTTCCACCCCTTTTGCATCGCGCATCCAGGCACGTATAGGCTTGGCCGGACTGCCGAAGTAGGTAGCGCCTACCTCGTTGATGTCATTCTTGATGCCCGATTGTGCACCTATGTTGACATCATCTGCAATCGTAATATGACCGGCCATACCCACCTGGCCACCGAGTTGAATCCGCTTGCCAACTCTTGCCGAACCCGCAATGCCCACCTGAGCTGCGGCGGCGGTATGCTCATCTATAGTCACGTTGTGGGCCACCATCACCAGGTTGTCCAATTTCACTCCTTTGCGCAGGATGGTGCTGCCCGTGGTCGCTCTATCTACTGTCGCGCAGGCACCAATCTCCACGTCATCTTCGAGCACCACATTGCCGAGGTGAGGAATGCGAATCCAGGCGCCATCATCTTCTTGCGTATGCCCGAAACCATCGGCTCCCACTACTGCATTAGCAAGCAGTCGCACACGATTGCCCACCACACAGCCGTGAAGCAAACGCGCACCCGACTGAAGTAGGCAACGCTCCCCTAGCCTTACCCCTTCCCCCACAAAACTGTGCGGCTCGAGAATCGTTCCGGCACCTACTTGAGCACCACGACCTACATACGCAAACGGACCTACATGGGCCGTTTCATCCACTTGCGCCTCCGGGTGCACATAGGCCTGGTCATGTATGCCCGGGGGAGGCTTGGGCAGCGCTTCGGCTACCATGCGCATCAATGCCCCAAAAGCCTGCGTCACGTCCTTTACCTGTATGGCAGCTGGCTTCAGCGGGCGCTCGGGCGACCATTCATAAGGCACCAACAGCGCTGTAGCTTGTGAGTCGTAGGCGTAGGAGGCGTACTTGGCAGGATTGGACAAAAATGCAAGTTCGCCCGCTTGAGCATCTTCTATGCGACCAATGCCGCGCAGTTTAGCATTGCCATCGCCTTCGATCGATCCACCGAGTAGGTCGGCTACCTGCTGCACCGTAAACTCCATACCCCGGTAAAGGTACACGCGCGCATTCGTCGGTGGGTCGGCCAGCCGTCTACCTTCGCCATTCCCCTATCGCAAATACCGCATGGCGACATCTCCTGTTATTCGTATCGGCACCCGCGGCAGCGATCTTGCGCTTTGGCAGGCCAATTACCTCCAAGCGCAATTGGCAGAAATTGGCGTGGGCAGCGAACTCCATATCATCAAAACCCAGGGCGACCGCATTCAGCACCTCTCTCTCGACAAACTCGAGGGCAAAGGTTTCTTTACGAAAGAACTCGAGGATGCTTTACTCGCTGGTGAGGTGCACGTTGCGGTGCACTCTATGAAGGATTTGCCAACTGCCATGCCCACAGGTTTGGTGATTGCCGGAGTCAGCAAGCGGGCCAATCCAGCTGATTGGTTGCTCATTCGCACCGACAAGCACGATCCTGAGCAGCTGTACTACTTACCTATTCATGCTACTATCGGTACCTCCAGCGCTCGGCGCAAAGCGCAGTTGCTCGACCTGCGGCCCGATGTTGAGGTGCTCGAAATTCGGGGCAATGTGCCTACGCGCATTCAGAAACTTCGCGATGGAGCATTCGATGCCATCGTGCTTGCGGCTGCCGGTATCACACGGCTCGAACTCGATATCAGCGACCTTCACCTCATTGAGTTGCATCCACGCGAGTTTGTTCCCGCCCCGGCGCAGGGTGTGCTCGCTTATCAGTGCTGCGAAGCTGATCTGGAGGTCCGCCGCCTGCTTGCACGTGTACACGATGAGGCCACCGCAGCCTGTACGAATGTCGAGCGCACTTTGCTCAAAAGCTTTAATGGTGGCTGCCACTTGCCCCTCGGTGCACATTGTCATTACGTGCGAGGTGCCTACCATTTTAGTGCAGCCTACGCACCGACTGTAGAGGTCCCGCTGGTGCGTCATCACCTTAGCTACAGCACCCATAGCGGCTTGGCTGAGGCTATGCGTGAAGCTTTGGTAGCGGTGCGCCAAACCACGTGATGAAGCCGCTTGCCTTCGCCACCCGGTCGCTTCCAGCCAACGATCCCGTGAGGCTACTCCTAGAGAGTCATGGCTACCGTGCCACCGGCCACAGCATGCTCACGTTTACCGAGGTGCTGCCGCAGCAGCCTATTGCTACCAGCTGGGTATTTGCTTACAGTCGCAATGGTGTGCGCTACCTCATTGAGCCTCTGGTGCAGCAAATTCTCGCTCAGAATATTCGTGTGGGCGCCATCGGGCCTGCAACGGCTGAAGCCTGGCAGCAGCGAGGAGTTCCTGTTGATTTTGTGGGTAGCAGCAATCCTCTAGCCACTGCTTCAGCTTTCGCCAAAACCCTACACGCCTCTCCGCAAGAAGCGACTATAACCTACCTCCAGGCCCAACACAGTCGACAGAGTATCCAACACTTGCTAGGCGAACAATTCGAGCAGCACAAGCTCATTACTTATACCAATCAAGCTGCAGCGGGCATAGATGTGCCTCCAGCAGATTTGTACTTCCTCACTAGCCCCATGAACGCGCAACTCGTGCTGGCGCAACTCCAAAACCGGCAGCAGCATTACAAGCTAGCCTGCATAGGACCTACTACGGCTGAGGCCGTCTATCAACTCGGCTTTGGGGAGTCGCTCACCGCGCTCGACTAGATGTACCCCGCACCTTCGGGCTACATTCACCGTACACCAGCTTTATGTCCTCTGCTATGGCCAAAGCCAGTCGAAAAGAACGTCGTGCTCAACAGCGCGCTGCCGCCAAAACTTCCACTCCTTCCGCCCCACCTCGTGCCAAGGCCGTAGCCTCCCCGCGCCAGTGGCCATACCTATTGCCTGCTCTCCTGCTCGCCCTCATCGTCTTTGGTCAAACCATGGGATTTGACTTTGTGAATTGGGACGACGATCTAAATGTGCTCGAAAATAGAGGCGTGCTCACCTTCGATTTGCAGGCCATCTGGACGGAAACGGTGATAGGCAACTACAACCCGCTGCCCATCACCACTTTCGCCATGGAACACGCGCTGGTAGGTCTTGATGCAGGACTGTACCATGCTACCAACCTGGTGCTGCACCTCATATGTGTAGCGCTGGTATTCTATTTAGGGCGGCGCCTGCGCCTTGAGCCGCTGCCTGCCGCACTGCTCGCCTGCCTTTTTGCCATTCACCCTCTCCGAGTGGAGAGTGTGGCCTGGATTACAGAGCGTAAGGATGTACTCTTTGCTGCCTTCTACTTCGGTGCTTTGTTTCTTTATGAGCGGCGGCGCGACGCAGGCCACAAGTCGAGTTGGTCGTGGAGCATTGGCGGTCTGTTTGCGCTTGCCTTGCTGTCCAAAATTCAGGCGGTAAGTCTGCCGCTCAGCATGTTGTGCTTTGACTACTTACGCCAGCGCGAGCTTCGGTGGCAGGAGGTTTTAGCGAAAGCTCCATACTTCGCAATGAGCCTTGCAGTCGGTCTCGCAGGCATCTATTTTTTAGGTAGAGATGGCAGCCTCACCGATGCAACTGACTATACCTTTATCGACCGCCTTGCTGTGGGTGCCTACGCCTACACCGTCTACCTCATCAAGAGCGTCCTACCCTATGAGATGTCGCCGCTCTATCCCTACCCTTCCGAGTTGCCTGCCCGTGCTTACGCTGCTTTTGGAGTTGTGCTTGCTGCTGCGGCGGCGGTGCTGGTGGGCTACAAAAAGCAGTGGCTAGGCTTGGTGTTTGGCCTTGCCTTATTTACGGTCAATGTGGTGTTTATGCTCCAGGTATTGGGTGCAGGTCAGGGCTATCTGGCCGATCGCTTCACGTATGTCGGCTATTTCGGCCTGTTTTGGCTGTTTGCGTACGGATTGCAGCATCTGCTGACAGGAAAGCCCAAGCTGCGAACTGCTATCCTTGCTGCAGCGGGGGTGTATGTGCTGGTGCTGACGGTGATGGCGTTTCGGCAGACCAAGATCTGGGCGAATGGCGGCACTCTCTGGGCTCATGTGACAGAGTTGTATCCGCAAGCCTCCACGGCGCACGGCAATCGAGCTCAGTACCTGCGCGAGCAAGGTGAATTTGAGGAGGCGCTAGTGCTGTTTGGTAAGGCTATCGAGGCCAATCCTAAGAGTGGTGCTTACCTCAATTCGCGGGGCAAGTTGCACTTCGATCAAGGGCGTACGCAGGAGGCAATAGCTGATTATACGACAGGTATCGAGCGCGAGCCAGACCTTGCTGAGTTGTACATTAATCGTGGTGCAGCTTTCGCCAAAACAGGGCAGTACCCCAAGGCTGAAGAAGACTTGAATTATGGGCTCGAAATCGCTGATGATAAGTTCAACGGCTTGCTTAATCGCTCGCTGCTTTACTATACGCAGCAACGCTACGAGGAAGCGTTGCGCGACTACGATGAGTTGCTACGGCTACGCCCCGAACGCGATGATCTGTGGCAGGAGCGAGGGTCGATTCGTAGTGCCGTCGGTCGGCACCAAGAAGGTATAGCCGATGTAGAAGAGGCTATTCGCCGGGCTAAAGATCCGCAGCAACTGGCTGTCTATCGTGAGGTTTTGGCGAATCTTCAGGGGAAGTAGGGTTGGTTGTTTAGTATTTTGGAATATGTAGCACGGTCAGGTTGCGCGTGCTTTAGCGCGCATCGTGGAGAGGCTAGCCCTGCCGACGTCGTCCTACCACCCATGAAGATTTGCTGCAGGAAAATACTTTTCTACTGGTGTAGCTCGGTAGAACGACGTCTACTCTTACCGCCCAGCACCCACCTGACCACATCATTGTGGTCAGGCCAGCCTCCAGCCTCCAGCAGCAGAGCGATCCAGCAGCGCAGCGATCTAGCTCTCCACCTCAGCACCCTTTCACATAAAACCCTCAAACGAGACTCACGATTTCGAGCACATTCACGTTATTTGGAGTATGCGAAGCCTTCTTTGTTGCCTCATCCTCACCGCAAGCCTGTGCACCAGCTGCGCAAAAGCTCAAGTTGCAGCCACTCCACAACTCGCAGTAGCGACGCCTGCGCAACTCGATACGCTGCTGTTTTTCAGCGATTTCGAGCAGGCAAAAGCCGCAGCCGAAGTTCAGGAGGCCGACATTCTTATGGTATTTGCCGGCTCTGACTGGTGCAGACCCTGCAAACAATTCCGCCAGTCGGTGCTCGATGATGTGGGTTTTCGCGAAAGCGTGAAAGGCGATGTCGTCGTGCTCTACCTCGACTTCCCGTCTAAGCGTCGCAACCAGCTGCCCGAGGCGCAAACTGCACATAATGCTGCCCTTGCTGAACGCTACAACCCAAGCGGCATCTTCCCCAAGGTGTTGGTGCTGGATGCAAACGAAAAGCTGGTAGGCGACTTGGAATACCGAGGCCAAACAGCTGAAGAATTTCGCGACCTGCTGCGGGCTTCTCGCGCTGCCAAATAGTGAAGGGCCTCCTCATGCTGCTGACGCTATGCTTGCTGAGCAGCAGCTGGTCGAGCGGGCAGTCTCCTTCCGGCTTCACTGCCAAACGCGTGCTGCTCTTAATGGGTACGCGTTTTGAATTTGGGGCTTACGCCAAAACCCAACCGCAAGCAGAGGCTGCTGTAGCCGCTGGAATTGCCGAGGTCCAACGTATCGAAGCACTCATCTCGAGTTGGAAGCCCAGCAGCCAAACCTCCGCAATTAACGCCGCCGCCGGTGGAGAGGCCGTACGCGTAGATCCAGAACTGCTGCAACTCATCAGGCGCTGCCACAAAGTGAGCGAACTCACCGCTGGGGCTTTCGATATCACTGCAGGTGGACTGCACGAGCTGTACCGGTTTGGCAAACAAGATACTGTACTACCTAGCGCCGAGCAGCTCGCACAGGCACGCGCGCTGGTAAATTATCGCGCAATTGAAATTGATGCAGAATATGGTTCGGTACGGTTGCCCCTATTTGGCATGCGCATAGGTTTTGGCGCTATCGGAAAAGGATATGCGGCAAATCGAGCACGTGAAGTGATGCGCAGCCAAGCAGGTGTAGTGGGTGGAGTAGTCAACGCAGCTGGTGACTTGGCCACCTTTGGCAGCAACGCGAAGGGCACGCGCTGGGCAGTAGGTATTCGCGATCCACGTGCACCCGACCGATGGCTCGGACAACTCGAAGTGGGCGACGCGGCTGTTGTGACCAGTGGCGACTACGAAAAGTTTTTTGCCGTAGGAAGCACGCGCTATGCCCACATTATCGATCCGCGCACAGCCATACCCACCACGCAGGTAAGGTCGGCAACAGTGGTTTGCCCCGACGCAGAGCTCGCGGATGCACTAGCTACTGCGCTGTTTGTGCTTGGACCTGAGGCGGGTATTGCACTACTCGACCGACTTAAAAATATCGAAGGTTTAATAGTCGATTCAGCGGGGAGAGTGTTAACCTCGCAAAATCTGATTCTCGAGCCCTATGCCCAATCTTATGAATAATTTCCTTCGGCTTAGTGTGCTTGTGAGCTGTTGCATAGTTGCACTCTCGGCGTGTACACCCGTCGCACCTTACCAGCGCGCGCTGCTCAATGGCCAGGATATGAAGCTGAGTGCAGATGATGCAAGCACCTTTGAATCAAATGTCGAGGCCTACCGCGAGGGAGCTTCCGGTGCAAATGGAGGTAAAATAGGCGGTGGTTGTGGGTGTAATTAAGCTGCTGCTGGGACTGCTCGGATTGGGGATGACGTGTGGGGTTTTGGCGCAAGCTGAAACAGGAACATACCGCATGACACCGAATAAAAATTTAGTCGAGATCGATATCCTTGGCAACTACTACGAACAAGATGGCAACTTTGGAGCGCCACAAGGAGGCCTCGGCACTGAGCAACTCGACAACCTCGGCGGAATCGTGGTGGTGCGCGTGCCACTAGACTCCAACACAGCAATTGCCGCCACCGCAGGAGTTGACTACTACTCAAGCGCCTCGACCGACCGCATCGACTACCAGCTGTCTACCGCCTCCGCTAGCGACCTGCGCAAGTACGGCAACATCAGCGTGACTCAGCGCGACCTCGGCGGCGGCAGAACCTATGGCGCACGCGTAGGCATAAGCAAAGAATACGATTACTTCAGCCTCAACGGCGGACTAAGCTTTGCGCAGGAATGGGCGCGAGGGCAACACCAAATTAGCCTCGGACTCCAGGCTTTTGCCGATGAATGGCTCATCATATTACCCGACGAGCTGCGCCGACCAAGCACACGCCCTGCACCTCTCGATGGCTCGGAGAGGCAGTCGTATAACTTCAGCGCAGCCTACGCAGGCATACTCTCGCCGCGGATGCAAATGGCAATCACTGCCGAAGTGACAGCAATGCGAGGGCTGCTGAGTACACCATTCCATCGCATCTACTTTGAGGGCGTTGACGAGGCGGCATTTCTGGCTGGCAATAGACGCGACTTTCCCGCCGATGATATTGAACGACTCCCAAATACCCGCTATAAATTCCCGCTATCACTGCGCTTAAATTACAAGGTAAATGATGTGCTAACCCTCCGCACGTTTGGGCGCTACTATACCGACAGCTGGGAAGTAAGCGGTACTTCCTTCGAACTAGAAGCAGCCTACCAAATGGGAGATGCGTGGACGGTGCTGCCTTATGCCCGCTACTACGTGCAGCAAGCATCAGAATACTATGCAGGCTTTGGCGAGCACCTTGCTACAGAGCGGTTTTATACCTCCGATGTCGACCTCGCAGACTTTACCACCACTAAGCTTGGGTTGGGGTTCCGCTACGCGCCAATATTTGGTTTGGCACGTACTCGCCTGTGGCAACGAGGCATAGAATGGCGGCAGGTGAGCTTTCGGGGCGCCTACTATACGCGAAGCCTGGATTTTAGTGCCTACTCCTTGACTGTAGCGACGAGTTTGGCTATTCGCAAGCTCAGCTCAGGGAAGTAATACCCGCTGCGTAATCACCTCTTTTCCATCTGTACAGCTAAGAAAGTAGAGGCCCGTAGGTAGTAAGCTGCGGTCGAGTATGTGCTGCCAGTTTGTTTGCCCAGCGGGAGCCTGCACGCGCTGCACAAGCTGGCCGGTCGCCGTGGTTAACAGCAGAGTAAGGCTAGTCGCAGGCGATGTACTAATGCCCTCCACAGCCACAACACCTGGTGCGACGCGTGCTGTGATGAGCCTAAACTGTAGAGTCTGGCTTGAGGCATTGACCACCGTAACAGCCCCTGGCTCGTCGATGTCGCTACAAATACCGGAGGCATCGATTAGCAACAACAGATCGGCTAAGGGCGTCTGGTTGAGTTGTATGGCGTTGATGTCGATATAGTCTACCGCAGTAGGATCATTGAATTCGCCAACCCAGCTGTGGATCGTGAAGACGCCAGAGTCACTGATGGTAAAGCGTGGACGAGCGCCAATAGCAACGATAGTGCGATTAGCACCTTGGGTGAGGATATAGGTCCGCTCAAAACCTGCGGGAATGACTGCATCGCCATTTGGAGTTGCACTTAGGCTAAGGGTGCCCGACGCTGGCAGCTCGAGTGTATCCGCTGCGGGGCTAGCCGTACCTGCAAACGCTGTACATCCTGCACCTGGATCGGTGACGCTAAACTGTGCACCAAAAAAGTCGAGGTCGACGCACTTTCCAGCATTAAAAGCAGGCGCGATGAAATCGAAGGCAGAGGTAGTGCCGAGTTCGATTAGGTTGAGGTCGATATAATCTGGACTAGTAGCATCAGAGAATTCGCCGATGAGGGTGTGCATGATATAACTACCTGCCTCCGACACCGCGATTTCTGGTGTAGCCGCGATGGCCTCAATGATAAAGTCGAAGCCTGTAGTGAGCAGGTAGCGCACCTCGAAATTGGTCGGCACAGATGCAGAGCCGTCGGGATCAGCATCGAGTACAACAGAACCATTTTCTAATTCAGCACTCGGATTTTGGGGCAGAAGTCCGCCAGCAAAAGCAGTGCAGACTACTGGGTTCGGATTGGTCACGAAAAAGCTTGCTCCGGGATCACTTACTGCTCCGCAGCGCAAGCCAAACCCGAATCCTAAGATTAGCGTATCGAGCGGTGTGGCGCCAAAATCGATGCCTTGCAGGTTGTAGTAGTTGGGTGACGTAGCGTCAGATAGCTCGGCTGCGAAGGCGTAAATGCCGAAGTCTCCAGCTGAAGTGACGGTAAAGCTGGGAGCGTCGGCAGAGATAGCTGAAATGATACGCTCAGGACCTTGTGTGAGCAAGTAAACCAGCTCATAGTCGCTGGGGAGCGAGGCTGTATCAGCGAATGAGGCGCTGAGTATCACTGTGCCGTTGCTAAGTTCAGGGTTGAGCTGGTCGGGGGTGAGCGTCCCTGCGTCTACGCTACAAGCTTGGGGACAATTAGCGGGATTTTCTTTGACGACGGTGATGGCGTTGCCGCTGTTGATAAAGCACGATGAGGCAAAGCGGCCGCCCCCCTGCCAGAGCAAGTCGCCAACTTGTGCAAGGACATCGCCGGTGTAGCTGTAGGCATACACGAGATATTTGCCTGGCACTAAGCAACTTAAATCGATGGTTTCGCTGGTGCTGAACTGATGAATCTTCGAGCTGGGTAGCTCGATGATTACATAGATGGTCGATGCATTAGAAGTAGCGTTTCGGGTGATGGTAATCGACTGTGAAGTGCTACTGTCGATGGTGATGTGGGTCTGGCCAGCTACCTCGAGGCTTCCACCATCGATGACGATTCGTTGCACCACCAGCGCATTGGCGGTGAGGTCGTAACATCCTGAGGCCAGATCGTTATCGGCAATGTTATCGCCAACTTGCGCCTGCAGCTGGCCGTTGTAGGTGAGACCGTAGATATAGCTCGTCCCCGGCGCGTGGAACTGAAAGTTTTGGTAGCCCCGGTAGCTGATGCGCTCGATATTGCCTTGCGCATCAGCTTCGAGATAAACGCGGTGATCGGCGCCGCCATCGCCCGTGAGCTCAAAGCCGATATAGTCGGGAAAGCTGTTGCCCACGCACACATCGATGTTGGTTTCGCCTTGCTTGGTGGAGATAGTGCCAGCTTCAGGGGCTGAGACTTCCACTTTTATACGGTTGGATGATCGGCGTGCGCACACTGATGCAAAGTCAGCGCCATATATGTTGTCGCCTATAGAAGGGTTGAATGTGCCGGCATAGCTGAGTCCGAAGACGTAGTAGTTGTCGGGAGAGAGGGTGGCAAAGTCGAAGTGGTGATTGGGCGTAGTGGCCAGGATCTTGAAATTCTGGTCTGTAATGACGAGGGCACTCGGGCCGGGCAGGAAGTAATCGAAGCGGAAGCCAATGACGTCGCTGTTGCCATCGTTGGTGCAGATGCGCAGCTCATTGTGCACCAGTGGAGCGTTGGTGGCTATGTTGCCTTGGCTACATTGGGCCCAGGTGTATGGTGAGGCTAGCAACAGGCCGAATAGCACGAGTATTAACCTGAACAAGGACATGGCGGGGGCTTTAGTACGTTGCATACGGGGATTGAGGAGCAAACGGTACATGCACCGTAGGCTTTCTCTCGGCTCATCCAGCGAAACGTATACCAATCTTTCTCATGCGAATGAACCTGACTTTCAGTCGATTATTTTTCAGCTTCCTGCTGCTGGTGCTCTTAGCGTGTGCTGGCGATTCGTCTGATGAAGCAGCAGCTATAGCCACCGATGATCTGCCGGCGGAGCTGCATGATTTTGCAGACTTTTACCAGCGCTTCCATGCAGACTCGCTATTTCAGGTAGCACACATTAGTTGGCCGCTGCAGGGCAAATACAGCAAAGACGACTTGACTGGGGCGGTGCGTGAGGAGCGCTGGACGCAGCAGGATTGGTCGATGCACCATCCCATCGCTCTAGGTCAAGACTTTACGCGAGAAATTGAAGTGATTGGCAATGCTGTGGTGGTAGAAACGATTCGCGCCAAGGCAGGCAACTACAGCATTATCCGCCGCTTCGCAAAACTCGGCGGCGAGTGGAACCTCATCTACTATCAGGTGAGTCAGCTTGGCTGATCGCGGACGCGATGCATGGCCACACTGGCGCCCACCCAATCCTTATCCTTGTTGTACTTTACACCTGTCATCTCGCCTTTGGTGATGCGTACGAGGTTGTTGACCACGCGGGGTTTGTCTTCATCGGGTAGCCACATCAGCATCATACGCACTTCACATTTGGCGAGGCCCGTCGGCGTGTGCAAAACGGGTTCGTAAGCCACTCTCCGCTGTACTATCCAATTGGCAGGCCTCTCCAGCTGGGCAATATCATCCTCGGTTGGGTGCAGATTGACTCCTGCCCCGCTGAAGGAGTAAAGTGGTTTGAGGATGTAGTCGCTCAAGTCGTACGAACCTGCTACATAGTCGGAGGCGAAGATGGTTGCAGGCACATTGGGCAGGTGTCCGAGCACGGGCAGCGTGTGCTTGCTGATGCGCAAAAACCAGTCTGGATGTCCTGCCCACTCTACATCGAGATCTTCGCGGAAGGTGTAGGCGTAGGGGGTTTCTTGGCGTGTGAGCAGCTCATCGAGAATTACGCGATTGTAGATGCGGTTGATAGGAATGCGGCGCCCCTCTCGTCGATAAAAAAGCTGTTTCCCTTCTCGTTCTACGGTTTCTAGTCCAACTGTAGGCACACCCAGCGCCTTTTCGGTAGCATAGAAATCAATGCGGGTGTTTTGTTTCTCGGGTTCAATTTCGAGTAGGATGACGTTTTCTGGTGGATGTCCGTTGAGGATTGCGGTGCGCAATTCGTGGCGGTACTTTTCGGCTGTGGTAGCTTTAAAGTAGCTATTAAAGCCATCGGGGACCGGCAGGTTTTGGCGAAAGCCGCGCCCTAAATAGCCTTGAAAGCAGTACAGTGAAGGGAATCCTTGCAGCTCGATGAGCCAAGGCTCGATGCGATCTCCAGCCTTACACAGCGCGTAGTCGTACTGCAAAAAAAGCGGCTTTTCGACATCGCCAGGCACACTCCAATAGGGTTCTCGAATTGCCGAAGCGGTATTGGCCAGCACATCGGGATCGGCAATAATTTCACTGATGCGATCGCAACTCGAAAGCAGACTTTCAACCAGGTATTCTGGTAAAAAAATAGGTGTTTCAGCAAGTCTAAACGTGGGCGGGTCACCTATGGTAGTGGCTACGCTTTCGCGAAAACGGGAATACGCCTCGTCTGTGAATGCTTTGTTGTAAGCTGCGCGAACTTCAGGAATCATACTTCAATTGCATTGAGTTTGGCAAGGCTACGGCGGATAAAACCTGGAACAATAACTTCGCTGGTGCGCTGAACTTTGGAAGGATCAGCCAGGTGGGCCATCATCTCATTGTATTTCTCCTCGCCATGCTCATCGAGCACGACTTCCTTGCGCTGGGGATCGTTAAAATGAATAATCATACCTGCAGAATCAGCCTCTGGATGAAACTGCGTCCCAACCCACTCCGGACTCCAGCGGATGGCCATCATGGCGCGCTCGTAGGGCACATGCTCACGAATTTTTTCATAGGCAAGGACTGTAGATCCCACCGCACTGAGGGAGTGGAAATTAGGCTGCACCACCTGGTAGTCGCGAAAATCTGCTACATAAAAGGTGTCATCGAGCCCCTCGAAGAGCACATCGACATCGCCCGCGTTGCTGGAGTGGACGGGAAAGGTGCCGAAGCTCATCGACCGACGGCGCGAAATATGGCCTGACGAAAAGCGCCTCGCAATCAACTGAAAGCTGAAGCAAATAAAGAAGCAGTACTTCTTCTCGGAAGGCTCATCTGTAGCTTGATTGTGTGCCCACAGTTGATCGATGAGGCGGAAGTACTGACGCTCCCACAGCTCGCCGGAGGCAAGGGGAGAACCCGGACCACCGCTACTGATGTAGATATCGTGAGAAGTGTCAGGCAGCTCACCATTAGCGCGCACGTCGAAGACTTCGTAGGTGAGGTCGTCGGCAAAGCTTTCGGCGATAGCAGTGATACAGCGTAGCCCTTGATTGGGCACGCCTGCATTCATGTCGAGAATGGCGAGTCGTGGACGCATAGAAGATTATGCCTTCTTGCCGGCGGCGCCCCGCGTACCTTTCGCAGGCTTGCGGACCACGGCGGTAGATTTTTCCTTGGGCGCGGCTTTTTTCGTGGACGAATTAGCTGTCGGTTTCGCTTTTGCTTTGGGCGAGGCAGTACCGTTTTGCTGCTGGGCGTAAGCATCGACCGAGCGACTGATGTAGCTGCCCCACATGAGGCTGTCTTTGCCGTCTTGGTGACTTTGGGCGCGCTCGATGGCGTACTTCACGCTGTGCTCCACTACCCACTCGAAGTTGTCTTGACCCACAGAGTTGACATCTGCATCGGGTGCGGGATTGGTAAAATCGATGGCGTACGGTACTCCATCGCGCACAGCTAGCTCGACGGTGTTGAATTCGTAGCCGAGCACATTGCAAAGTCGCAGCACGTAATCTTCGAGTGTCTTGAGCAGCTGGACTTCTATTGCGCGACCATCGCGGACATAGCGTTCGTGGAAGGCATTGCGAGGCTCGTAGGGCATGACTCGCACATACTTGCCGCCGATGCAATAGCACCTAAAGTAGGCGGTGAAGTTGATAGCCTCTTGGAGCAGCATGTTGAGCTGACCGGTTTGGTTGTAGGCGCGAAAGAGTTCTTCCGGCGTGTGCACTTTGTAGACATGCTTCCAACCGCCACCGGTATTAGGCTTCATAAATGCTGGGAAGCCTATGTACTCGAAGATTCCCTCCCACTGGAGCGGATATTCTAAGTTAGTAAATGAATCGGCGCTGGTATCATCGGGGTGGTCTTTGCTTGGCAGCAGGACGGTCTTAGGTACAGGTACTCCTACCTCCTCGGCCATGGCGTTGGCGGTGAGTTTGTCTTCTGCGCTCCACCAGAAAGGGTTGTTGATAATAGCCGTGCCTTTGAGGGCGGCGTGCTTGAGGGCGGCGCGGTAGAAGGGTACGTCTTGCGAGATGCGATCGAGGATGACAGCATAATCTGAAGCGCGACCCTGGCGCACTTCACCCATACGGACGAACTCAAAGGTGATGTCTTTGGGTGCGACGGCATTGCCGTGCGCGACGAAAGCGGCTGGGAAACTGCGCTCCTGGCCGAAGAGGATGCCGATTTTCTTCATGGGGGGAATGTACTCAACAGTCCTTATAGACCCTTGAAATTGTCTAGGCTTCACTAGCAGGGCAAAGGTGTATGGGGTGTAAATAGCACACTTTTAGTTCTGGACCACAAATTTAGCCGACCGTTGATATCCAGTCGATGAGTGTAGTTCGTGAACAGTATATACTCCAGGTGGGTAAAGTTTGAGTGAGAGCGGCAATGCCGCATTATCAGTCGGTGTAGTCAGCTCTTCGACCAGGGCACCCTGAGCCGTATAAATGCTGAGTTGGCTACCTCTCCTCAGCCCACTGATCACTGTCGCATCGCTAGCCGGATTAGGAAATATGATAATCGGTGACTGCTCCGTTTGTGAGGATACTGCCGATGAAACACTTCCCACTATTGGTAGAATAGTAGAATCACAGCCATATTTTGCGCGATAGTTAGGAAATGCAATAAAACCATCCACATCAAAACGAGTCGGGGCGTCTACAGCGTTTATAATGAGTCCCGCCTCCTCGCCGCCTCTATTGGGGTGCTCGATGATGTGTACGTTAAAGTTACTTGCCTCAGGATCTATATAGATGCGGCAATCTGGAGCAAGCCACATATTGCCAAAAGCATATGGCCAGTTACGATGAAGATCTCGAACACCAATAGATCCAAGTTTAACTATGTGGGTGATTGGGTTTGTGCTAGCCGACGCGCGTTCCACATCGAGCGTATAGAGCTGAGGATCATATGCATTAGTTCCACCGAAATAGAGATGTTTCGAATTCGAGGAGAATGAGACACCCAAACTGTTCCCATTATCCATGTTAGTATGTGCGACATGAAAGTTAAAGTTTAATTTACCATTACTTTTATTAAAGCTGTAGACGGTCAAGCCGGGATCAACACCATTTACGGCCAAGTATTTTCCGTCAGGAGAAAATACGAGCTGCGCTTCGTATATGTGCTCAGACCTACGGATAGGACCCGTTGTGGATAAGGCATAGCTTGTTAGAGAGGGATTATGGCCACCGATTTGATATACGCGCCAGCGATTTGAATTGTGCTCGATTAGAGGCACCCACCACCCACCACCCAGATTTGGCGGAACAGGGTAACCAGTAAGCTGTGAACTGACTAAGCGCTTGTCGTCTATTACATAGGTATTTGTTACTTCATACTGCCCTTGTCTCCGGGCCATACGTTTGATCTCCAGGCCTCGGCTAGAAAATGTACTGTCTGCTGCTGGCCACATAGTTTGGTGAGCAATTACATAGGCCACAGAATCACCCCAAGAATCTGGAGCAGGTAACAACAGTTCGCTTTTCCATCCATCTAAATAACCAGACTCAGTGCACTGAGCCTCATTTAAATAGTCATCGACGAAGGGTACAGACCCTGGCACTTCACGATTGCTTAACGCTTCGCGAACATCGCAACCTCCAGAATAAAGTAGTAATTGGCCATTGGGGCTGCTGAGTGCCGATCCAGTTCCAATGAAGTATAGCCCATTTGGATATGGGTTTTGAGTAAATGGTTTAAAGGCTGCTTGTCCTCTGGTGAAGCTTAACATGCTTAAGCCATAACCATCGGAAGGTGTATTACCGTAACCAAAGACGCTAACGGCGTCACGCTGACCAAAGGCCAGCGTGATTCCAGCTAAGAAGAAGGCCAATAAGAAAATCTGGCCTCTACTCATTCTTAATCAGTATGCGCGTAGAAGAAGCGCCGTTGAGCTTTAACAGATATAGTCCAGCCGCCAGTTCAGGTAACTGGTAGGTCCCGTCAGTTGCCAATGATCCAGACATCACAATTCGGCCTGTAAGGTCGAGTAGCTCCACGTGTGCACCAACTTGCACACCTCGACCACTCAGGGTAAGTTGTGAAGCCGACGGACTCGGGTTAGGATATACCGTAAAAGCATCCTGCTGGAGATTCTTGTTCCCAACGACCAATCCACTACTCACGCCGGAATCATCGCACCAGGTGTAAATCGCTGGGATAGCATTATCGAGTGCTGCCACCAATGATCTAGCTACGAATACACCTTCGCCTTTTTGTGAGGGGCAATCTGCTGCGAGATTTCGTATTGCTTGTTGATCTGCTTCAGTTGGCAAAGTACCAGCTGAAATGTCCAAACTTTGTCCGAGTGCAAAGATGTATTCGCTTGATACCACACCTTCACCTGTTGCTTGAGCTAGCAAGGATTTACTTGTAACCAAAGCACTGTCAACAGCCAGTTCGTAGGTCTCAAATGTCGCTAAATAGGCCGCTAGCGTGTCAGCATACTGACTTTCCAGCACATCATCCTGTGCAAGGGATACCGAATCAACCGAGGTTTGTTGCGTACTCGAATCCTCAACAAATATTTCGAGTGCTTTTCGCTGTGAAGCGATAATAGTGAGATTTTGCAAAAGCCTTTCGCGTTCAGTAGAATCTGCGCTGAGTTGCTGTCTAGTTAGTTTCAATTCAAACTCTGCCTCGATGGCCGGCGCCCACAGCTTTTGTTCCAACTGAGCCTTAACCCCTGCGTGGGAGGTTGATAAAGTCTGCAGCGATTCTAGCTCTAAAATATGACGATACAGCTTAAGCTCGACATCGTCTTTGCTAGGCCCTGCAAGTAAACTATCCCGAGCATCAATCTCATCATCGATCGTCTCCTGCAAATTTGGAATTTTGCCAGGGGGCGAGTAGGGACCCGAGCAAGAAAAGTTGTTCGCATTAAACCCTGTGAACCATGGGGAGCTGGCCGGTACAAAATATGGGTACAAGGATGTTCCTTGAGTGGGGTTACCGACAAGAAACTTACTGGATTGAGCAGAGAAAGTGCTGGACGCGATGGCCTTCGGATTAGACGGTGAGCTCGGATCAAAGAGATTTCCAGTGAATGGTTGATTTCCAATAAGGGTATTACTCTGTGAGGGGGAGCCAAGGGCAAAATTATACCCAGAGGAATTCATAGTGTTTCCTAATAGCTTGGTGTTACCACACATTCCCAGATATTGGACTGCGAGATCCCCATCCCAGATATTACAGTCATTTTGATTCATAGGAGAGCCGTTAGCTATAAATGCTATATCTCCATCTGCCTTAGCATCATTTCGAGTGAATCTAATGTCTTCACCTCCGTAAATCTCTACTGATCGTTGCCCAGCGTCAAAATATAGATTATCTCTGACCCTGGCACTTACTACCTGATTAAAGTAGAAGTTCGTCAGGTCAGACTCCATGTCCGCGTTGTTTTGCACTACCCAACGTTGCTCAAAGCCAGAATCGCCATATAATGCAACATTCAAACTCTTGGTCAAAATGAACGAGTTGCTAGAGATTAATGCTTTGCTTTCGCGCTCAAAGCCTACAATGTCGTATCCATTGGACAAGAATTCGTTATCTTGAATGCGAAGTTCGGTAGGACGAAAAATCGAGAGGAAACCAAAGGCAAATTGACTTGAAGCAATTCCAGTACCATTGGAAAATAGCTGACTTTCGGATACACTGACGATGCTGGTACCACTAGAACGAATTCCCCAAGTACATTCCTCTAGTCCTACCTGCGACACATCGAGTGCTGGAACACCGTGTGTAGCACTGATTCCTGCTCCACCACATCGCTTGAGTAAGAACCTACCACCTAGTGTTAGAAATGAGGTAGATCCCGTCAGCTGAATTCCATCATTTTCCATCTCAAATACTGTCAGATCTCCATTTAGCACCACATCACCAGCGTTATGTAGTTGTATACCATTAGTGCAGTCACGTATGCCTACTACTCCAGCTCGTCCACGCGAGAAAAATATATTTGGGCCACCTGGGGCCACCTCTATGGCGCGAATACCTGTTTCACAATCTTCTATTAGAGATCGGGTCATGTAAAGCTGCGCCGCGTCAGCTAGATCAATTGCCTGATATGCCCCTCTGATCGTAGTTCTCCAAGAAAATAAAGTAGCAGAAGGAGCTACTTCAACGCTGCGCCAGCGAGATGTACAAGATTCCAGGCGAGAATTTAGCATCGAAAGCTGTCGGCCACTGACAACATTAATGCCAGCATCCGGACCCATAGTAAAGACATTAGTTGGAGACCCACCAAAACTACCAAATTGGTAATTTTGATCTATCACTAGATCGCCATCTATATGAAAGCGGCCTTCCGCAGCGGCGGCTGGTAATTGTCCTGTAGCAATTAAATTACTGAGGTAGGTTGTTGTCCCAGGGCTACCAATCTGCTGCTCTGCTACTCCTAATGTCTGAGGGAATAACCTGTCAGTAGGATCATTATTATTAACGACCTCCACCAGTATCTGAGACGTATTGTTATACAAACTTAAATCAAAGCACAGGCGGCTGTCGGCGTCATACAGCAACTCAGGCTGCAAACCCACAATGACTGGTTCGGTCAGTGAGCCTGCATCAATCAAGTAGTATGGGTATAAATCGGTTACTGTGGCCCCAGGATCGAAGATGCTGATTTCAAAGTGGTAACCCTCACTACACCCTATAGCCGCATAATCCTGTGAGTAGGTCAGGCAAAACTCTCCATCATTGTCACCACACAAAAATCCTTCGGCATCTGGAAAATAATCAAAGTAGTTGCAGTCCTGCGCCTGGACCTTTCCTGGCAGCAGACCCATAATCAGCGTCAAGCAAGTAAGAAGTCCTAGGTTAAACCAGCGTCTGGAGGTGTTCAGAAATTGCATCCGCATGCGACATGCAGTTTGCGGGATGCGGGATGCGGGATGCGGAACATGATCAAAGTAAATTTGAGCGTGAAGAATGACTGTCTTTGTGGGTAAGAGTAGCAATAACGCGATTGTTCACTGATGCCGAAGAAAAATTTCTTGCCCTCATGAGAAAGTGATGTAAAATTTGACTTCAAACTCCTCGACCGAACTTAGCTCAAGTGCAGCCTCCCCTACACCACCCTCCCCAAATACGCCGGAAACATCTCGCGCCACAGCGGCCAGTCATGTTCGACCCAGCCGCGCATGTCGAGCCAGTACGGAATCTTTTTCTTGGTTAGAATCTGCGCAAGCTGCTCGGTGGCAGGGCGACAGATATCCCACTCACTCGTGCCGAGAATGATCCCAAGGTTCCAGAGCGCGGGATTGTTGGCCTGCGGGAGGTAATCTACAGGATTATTAAAGTATACTTCGTTGTCGTAGTACCCGTCTAAAAAGGACTTGATGTCAAAGCTGCCCGACATGCTGATAAGGGTACTAACCACATCGGGATGCTTGAAAGCAAAGTTGGCCGCCGTGTAGCCACCAAAGGAGCAGCCAGCTACTACAACACTGTGCGTGTGGTGGCGACGCTGTATGAGCGGCACCAATTCGTTGCGCACCATACGATCAAAAGCTGCGTGGGTGCGCACCTTATCTGCTGGGTGCAGGCGCTTGTTGTACCAGCTCTCGTGGTTGAGGGTATCAGGGCAGTAAATGATGACCCGCCCGTCCTTGATGAGATGGGCTACCGAACCGATGAGACCCATGTCTTTAGCTTCATGGTAGCGCCCGAGGGTAGTGGGAAAGACAATAATGGGTACGCCGCTGTAACCAAACCGTAGCAGCTGAAATTCACGGCCGGTCGCCTGAGAATGTATGCGTTCGTGATGCTCCTGCATGCAGCAAAGCTAGCAAGGCGGAGGAATGCTCGGCTACCTTCGCGCCTGTGCCCACATTTACCTCTGCTGGCGGTCGTATCCGCAAGCTTTCGCTGTACTTGCCTTCCCATTACCTCCAACGTGAGGTGACGCTGACGGTGCTGCTGCCACCGAGCTACCGCATCAACATACTCTCTCGCTACCCCCTCGTGCTGCTCAACGACGGACAGGACTTCGATGCACTCGAGCTACACGACCGCCTCCAGCATGCCTACGATACACGCCGAGTGAGGCCGCGAGTGGTGGTAGGAATTCACGCCAACGAGCGGCGGATGCGGGAATACGGCACCTCGCGCGTCAGCAGTGCTGAAGGATTAGGTGATTTGGCAGATGCTCACCGCCTCTTTGTGGTCAAAGAACTAATCCCCTACCTCCACCGCAGGCTGCGCGTGAGGCGAAACAGAGAATTCACGGCGATAGGTGGTTTTAGCCTCGGCGGATTGTCGGCCTTTGATATCGCTTATCACCAGGAGTTGCACTTCGGTCAGGTGGCTTGTTTTAGCGCAAGCTTTTGGTGGAGAGCAACCCCCTTCAATCCAGATGCTCCCGATGAAAATCGCATAGCCATAGAGCGAGTGCGCAATGCCGTCCGGCCCGCAGAATTGCACTACTTCTTTATGGCGGGTACTGACGAAGAAGAATCTGATCGCAACAACAACGGCATCATTGATGTCATAGACGATACGCTCGACATGATTGCCGCGCTAGTAGCACGTGGCGTACCGAGCGATGATATATGTTATATGCCAGTGGAGGGTGGTCAACACAACCAGCAGACCTGGGGACCAGCGCTGATAGACTGGCTGAGAATGCTGCCTTAACACCCCATTACCGCAGCGCTGGCACACTGCTTGCCTTACATGGGGCAAGTTCCGGTGCTTTCTAGATGTAAATCTAGCTGAGTAGCCGGTGGAACAAACACTGACACCGTGCCTAAACCCAACGCTGCCCAGAGCGGCAATCTCAAACTACGTGGACTCCTACAGACCAGCCGGGAGCTACTGCGCCGACGCCAGCTCAAAAAGGCGCTCAACAACGCCCAGATAGCCCAGGATTTCGCTATTCGCAGTGGTGAAGCACCGGGCATTGCCGCCGCAGCACAACTGCTGATGGCAGAGATTTACCTGCTCAACGCAGCCTACACCTACGATGCTGGTCTGCGTTCGCAAGGGTGGCAACTACTCGAGCAACTCGAAGCGAATAAGGTGCGTGGTGTCGACGCAATCGCTCCTGCTAAAATTACCTATGTCAAAGCTGTGGCCCTGCTCCGACTCGGGGAGTTGGACTCGGCGCAACTGCACCTAGAGCAACTATTAGAGGAGGTAGATGAAAATGATCGGTTGTATGCCCGCAGCCTCGTAGCGTATGCCAGCACGCTCGCGCAGCGTGGCGATGTGTCTTCAACAGCTGTTTTGGCGAAAGCTGAAACCGCCCTCGCTAACCTCGACGACCTCAGCTCGCTAGCGTTGGCCGCAGAACTCGCGCTGGCTAAAGCTCACGCGGCGAGTGATGCAGCTGACCTCTCTCGAGCCATCGACGAGGCGCATCAGGCCAAACAGTATGCGCAGCGGGCACAACAGCCTGAAACCGAGGCGCAGGCTAATATTTTTCTCGGCAAATTGTCCCGGCTTCGCGGCAACCACCAGATCGCGCTCCGCTTCTTGTATGAGGCGCTAGATGCTGGCGAACAAATTGATTGCAAGCCCTTGCTCGTCGATGCTCACCTAGAGATTGGGCATGTGTTTGTGAGCCTCAGCAATGACTTAGAGGCCGACAAATACTTTCGCTACGTGGCGGAGGAGACGCTGCGGGCCGATGATAGCCTCAAGCTTTACGAAGCCTGTCTGGCTTTGGGCTGCCACGCGCACCGCCGCGGTGATTTCGCTGACGCTAATGCCAGTTTTGGCCGCGCGCTTCAAGCTGCTAAAGATCAGGGCAATACCAGTCGGCAAGCGCTGGTGCTGGGGGAATTAGCGGCCCTCAAACTCGATGAAGGGTTCTCAGATTTGGCCGCTCACCTAAGTAATGAGGCCTGTCGTCAGTTTGCAGAGATTGATGTTGCAGCTTCCGCCAAAACCCAACTCATACAGCTGCGGCTACAGCTTGCTGACGCAGCCACAGCTGACGCGCCAGCTATTCTTACCACTGCGGCAAGTGCACTCGCTAGGGCGCGTGAAGAGCGTAAGGGTGCGCTGGTAGTGGAAGCGCTTCGTTTGCAGGCTCAGGCTCATCAACTTGCAGGTGATTTGGCAGCTGCGCTAGAATCCGAACAGCAGGCATCAACGCTGGCGGTGCGCATGCTGCAACGGCAACGGGAGCGACACCTGCCCGACCTCGACATGCGGGCGGCACTGCGGCAAAAGGAAAGGGAAATTGAAAAGCTCACGCAACAAAACGACCTCAAAAATGCCATCGTCGCAAAGAACGAGGAGATAGAGCGGGCCAACCAAGATCTCGTGCAGGCCAACGAAGAACTCAGGCAATTTGCCTACGTAGCTAGCCACGACCTCAAGGAACCGTTGCGGCAAATAGGTAGCTATGTGAGTCTCATCAAACGCAACTATTACGACCTGCTCGATGAGCGTGGGGAGACCTTCTTTGGCTTTGTGACCGAGGGGGTAGGACGACTCAATCGGCTGCTCGACTCACTGATGCATTACACATCGGTGGCCCGTATTGATAATGAAGTAAGCGATGTAGATCTCAACCACTTAATTAAATCTATAGAAAATGAACTATCAACGACTATAGAGCAATCGGGTGCAAAGGTTAAGTACAACCAACTTCCAAAAATTCAAACTGGAGGGAAGCTACTCCGCCACGTGGTATATTCACTTATTGACAATGCTTTAAAGTTTCATTCACCGCAGCGGGCTCCAGAGGTACATATTTGGGTTGATGTCATCGACGGGATGTATCGTATTGGGGTGCAGGATAATGGTATCGGCATTGATCCGAGTTACCAAGATAAAGTATTCGTGTTGTTTCAGATGCTACACGCAAAATCCGCTTATGTCGGCACCGGCGTTGGCTTAGCCATTGCGCAGAAGACCATCCAGCGACTGGGGGGCAGGATTTGGTTTGAGCCCAATCAGCACGCGCTACCTGGAACTACTTTCTACATCACACTGCCGATGAGCGTCGAGCGGCAATTGCCGGGGCCGAGTACTGTCACCGAGCAGGCCGCCTAATTGTTCGGCAGCTTTGCCTAGTACAGCTTCTTTTAAGTTGCCAGTTATGCGACTGACTGCTCGAATCTGTTTGTACTTTTTCACGAATTTAGGGATAAGTTCTACGGCGTCAATTACGTAAAATTCGCTCACTCCACCGAGTACGAAAGCGACGCGTTCAGCTTTATTCATTTTCCGCTGGCCCTGCACTATTTGAGCAGCGAGTGTATCGAGCAGGGAGCCATTGGTTTTGGCGTAAGCCTCAACATATTTGGCACCCTTCTTCGGGTTGAGTTTGTTGACGGCCTGGTGCATCATGCGCACGGTTGATTCGCCGAGTGCATCGCGCTTTGCGGACAAGGGCACGTCGGGACCTACCGCGGCGAGCAACTGTTGGTGATGAGCCTCTAAGTCTTTGGTAAAGGAGCAGGCTTGCGCCAAAACGAGCAGCGGCAAAGCGAGGTAAATCAGTGACTTCATGTCTTAGACTGAAGGTGATTATTCGAGAAATCGTTCTCCAGCTTCGCCTAAACGCCGCAAACGCTCTTGCTCGATAGCCTGGCGGCGCATCATTTCGCGCTCGGCTCGTGTGTGGTCAAATACGTCAGGCGGGAAGTAAGGCTGCGACGTGTAGACTGGCGGTGGAGGGGTTTCGCTATTGAGGTCGCGTACAACGGATTTGCGAAAACCCCAGGCTACAACCATTCCGACCAGCCCTCCCAGCAGGTGAGATTCCCAGCTGACGTTAAGTTGATCGGGTAAGACACCTGCAATCATGCCAGAGAAATAAAGAAGGATAACTAGGGCCACGATAACGCTTTGCAGCGAGCGCTTGAATACCCCCAACCAAAACAGGAAACTCACTAGTGCGTAAGCTACTCCGCTAGCACCAATATGACTTATTGAAACACCAGCTCCCCAACCTGCTCCACGGGCGAGCAACCAGACTGCTATTCCGGTGAGTAGATAGAGCTGCAACATGGCTCGTGCGGCAATGCGGGGAAAGAAATAAACCAGTAAAACTATAGTCGCAAATAAGGGTACGGAATTATTAGCTAAGTGTCCCCAGTCTCCGTGCGTTAGTGGTCCGGTGAGAATGCCGGTAAGTCCTTCCCATTCGCGCGGTACGATGCCCCACTTGCCTGCGCGGCTGCCCACGAGTAGTCGCAGCGCGTGGAGTAGCCACAAGAAAAACACTGCCGTGCCTCCTGTTCGGAGGGCAGCTGCCAGCTGTCGGCGCTCGCGGTCTAGCATTTTGATGGGCACGAGCTAGCAACGCGGTGCAGCCACGTGGGTTGCGCTAGTGCAGCGCCAACATCAGCGCAGCCATGAGTACCATACCTACATCTTCAATAATAGTGACAGTGCTCATTGGTAGGTTGAACCCTGTTCCGAGGCAGGCACACTTTATCGTTCGTTGACTTAGCACACTTTGCACCACCCCAATCGCGCTAATCCCGAGGACAATAATCGTAATTACATTAGTCCAAAAAGGAGCAATATTAGTAAGGTAGGCCAGCCCAAGTCCAAGCTCGACGAAAGGATAAATATAGCCCCAAGCGTGCCAGCGCTTGGCGATAATATCATACATTGCATAGCTTTCGCTAAACCCCTCGACATCGAGCAGCTTAAATCCTGCAAAAACTATAAAAAAGCCTGCCATAAAGTAGCGCATCCACACACTTCCATCGAAACCAGCTGCCAGACCTGACACGAGCGCAATGAGACCTACGATGATGAGCAGTGGACGGTAAGTTTCGAGCCACGAGCGCTCATCACGTTGCTCATGGTCCGAGGCAGGAATTGTTGGGGCTGATGCTGCAGTAGCACTAGCTTGCATAGGTTCTTGTAAACTGTACTTCTCGCCTATAGCCTTGTTGAGGTACTTAGCGCTAGTTGGGACATGCGTACCAACGCGAGCCGCACCAGCGGCATGATCGACTTCGGCATAGGCAACTTCAGGTAGTGCTTCCAATTTGCCTTTAATGCCTGCAGCACAGCCACCGCAAGTCATACCGGTAACGGGATAAAGGGTTTCAGTGATGGGATGTGCTGTGTCGGTTGCCATGGGTGGTGCCTTGTTAGGATTGGCGTGGAGGTGCGTCTTCTAGAGATAGTAGGTGGTCAGGAACAGGTCGAGCGGTGGCATGTAGCTGAGGTTAGTACGCTTTCAACAACAGTTCAAATCGAGCAGTTTTGCCACCTAGCTCGAAATTTATGATGTAGTGACGTGGCTTAACATTCATTGCACGCGCGACATTCTCTGGGTATGAAACAGTTCAAACCACTTTACGATCAGACTATCGAATGCATAGAGGCTTGCATGGCCTGCCAGGTCACTTGTACCATTTGCATCAGTCAACATCCCGGCAAGGAGATGATGGCTGAGTGCATCAAGACCTGCCTCGACTGCATCGCTACTACTCAAGTTTGTTTGCAGCTCATGAGTGCGACGAGTCCTTTGCACCAGCAAGCCTGCGCCCTGTGCGCCGATGCCTGCGAGCGCTGTTATGAGGAGTGCAAAGATCACGACAACCCTTATTGCCAGCAGTGCGCTGAGGCCTGCAAGAAGTGCATGGAGGTATGTCGGGCTATGGCGGCGTAGGGCTCACGGGTTCATAGTCCTAGGTATTTGGGCAGGATTTATCCCACTCCGGGGCCTGGTAATTCAGGGAGAGTTTTCGTATGCCTAGGGGTAGGATATATCCCACTCCGGGGCCTGGTACATTAGGCAGGTAGGCTTGTTGGTTTGCCTAGGGGTAGGATTTGTCCCACTCCGGGGCCTGGTAATTCATTCAGATTAACTTTTTGGGGTGCCTAGGGGTAAGATTAATCTCACTCCGGGGCCTGGTAATTCATTCAGATTGATTGAATGATGTGCCTACGGGCAGCACGGCTTTATTGGACAGCTGATGCTTTTGTGGGACCCGGAGGACTCGGGGAGTGAGACCCATTTTATGGGGCTGGCCTAGTTCTCTCCGGGGCCTGGTCATTCCTGCAGATTGAATTTTCGTGTGCCTAGGGGCAGGATTTATCTCACTCCGGGGCCTGGTAATTCATTCAGATTGAATTTTGCCTGTGCCTAGGGGTAGGATTTGTCCCACTCCGGGGCCTGGTAATTCATTCAGTTCGATTGAATGATGTGCCTACGGGCAGGACGGTTTTCTATTGGACAGCTGATGCTTTTGTGGGACCCGGAGGACTCGGAGAGTGAGACCCATTTTATGGGGCTGGAAGCTGTGTTATTTTAGAAATTTCTCGTGAAATTTCAGACCGTGCTCTTCGTAGAGTCTCCGAAGTTCATCGATATAAGATTCGTGCTGGTGGGCATGATGATTGACCTGATTATTGACGTACGCAATGACATTATCTCGATCTCTGTACGAGTAGCTGAAGTCGCTATACTTTAGCTGCCACTTCGTGAACATCGGAAAAAGGTGATTGTCGTCAATAAACGTGTGGAGGGCACGCTTGAGGTCACGGACGAGGTCGGCTAAAGCAATTGATGGATGTTGAAAATACACGAAATGAAGATGATCTTCAACACCATCTATCGCAAATGATGGACAGTCCTTGTTTTTGAAGAATCCACGAGCATACGCAAATAGCCGCTTGCGATTATTAGCCTCTAAAACCGGTTGTCGATGCTTTGGAGTAAAGATGAGCTGGTGCGTGTTCTGTACGTATGAATTCATGAGGGTGTAAGTTTAGATTTCCTGGAATCTACAAAATATTTTCCACATCACCTCTCCGAGCGGTGCGGTTTAGGTTCTTCAGGTATACAACATTAAAGGCTTCATACGGATAAATCCTCTCTTAAATTTCAGTATCCTCGCCCGTCCCCCGCCCCGCAGCGCGGGTCGCACTTCTTGAATCCTCCGGGTCCCACAAAAGCATCACGCAATCAACGAGAAAGGCCTTTGCCTGTAGGCACTTCGAGATGCCCCCAAACGGTAATTGCAGGCCCCGGAGAAGCGTAACATATCTATCCCGCCCGTCCTCCGCCCCGCAGCGCGGGTCGCACTTCTTGAATCCTCCGGGTCCCACAAAAGCATCACGCAATCAACGAGAAAGGCCTTTGCCCGTAGGCACTCCAAGATGCCCCCACACGGTAATTGCAGGCCCCGGAAAAGCGAAAAAATTTTACCCCTCGGCACTTCATAACTTCAAAAACAGGCCAATTCCAGCCCCGAAAAGCACAACATATCTATCCCACCCGTCCCCCGCCCCGCAGCGCGGGTCGCACTTCTTGAATCCTCCGGGTCCCACAAAAGCATCACGCAATCAACGAGAAAGGCCTTTGCCTGTAGGCACTTCGAGATGCCCACACACGGTAATTGCAGGCCCCGGAGAAGCACAACATATCTATCCCACCCGTCCCCCGCCCCGCAGCGCGGGTCGCACTTCTTGAATCCTCCGGGTCCCACAAAAGCATCACGCAATCAACGAGAAAGGCCTTTGCCTGTAGGCACTTCGAGATGCCCACACACGGTAATTGCAGGCCCCGGAGAAGCACAACATATCTATCCCACCCGTCCCCCGCCCCGCAGCGCGGGTCGCACTTCTTGAATCCTCCGGGTCCCACAAAAGCATTACGTAATCAACGAGAAAGGCCTTTGCCCGCAGGCACTTCGAGATGCCCCCAAACGGTAATTGCAGGCCCCGGAGAAGCGTAACATATCTATCCCGCCCGTCCCCCGCCCCGCAGCGCGGGTCGCACTTCTTGAATCCTCCGGGTCCCACAAAAGCATCACGCAATCAACGAGAAAGGCCTTTGCCTGTAGGCACTTCGAGATGCCCACACACGGTAATTGCAGGCCCCGGAGAAGCGCTAAAATTTTACCCCTCGGCACTTCACAACTTCAAAAACGGGCCAATTCTAGGCCCCGAAAAAGTACAACATACCTCCCACCCGTCACCCGCCCCGCAGCGCGGGTCGCACTTCTTGAATCCTCCGGGTCCCACAAAAGCATTACGTAATCAACGAGAAAGGCCTTTGCCCGTAGGCACTCCAAGATGCCCCCACACGGTAATTGCAGGCCCCGGAGAAGCGAAAAATTCTTCTCCAAGGCACTTCGAGATGCCCACACACGGTAATTGCAGGTCTCGCTTGACCATAATATTGTGGTCAGGCCCCGGAGAAGCGCTAAAAGTTTACCCCTCGGCACTTCATAACTTCAAAAACAGGCCAATCCCAGCCCCGAAAAGTACAACATATATATCCCGCCTGTCCTCCGCCCCGCAGCGCGGGTCGCACTTCTTGAATCCTCCGGGTCCCACAAAAGCATCACGTAATCAACAATTAAGACCTTTGCCCGTAGGCACTTCGAGATGCCCCCACACGGTAATTCCAGGCCCCGGCGAAGCGAAAAATTCTTCCCCTAGGCACTCCAAGATGCCCCCACACGGTAATTGCAGGCCCCGGAGAAGCGAAAAATTCTTCCCCTAGGCACTCCATGATGCCCCCACACGGTATTTCCAGGCCTCGCCTGACCTAAACACTGTGGTCAGGCCCCGGAGAAGCACAAAAATTTTACCCCTCGGCACTTCAAAACACCTACCCACTATAACTCACCCCCTACAGCTCTTCCATAACTTTCCCGCACGTCAGCATCTTGTCCCCAAAGTAGGGATTGCGTATTTCCCGCTCCAGACTCACCCAATTGGCGCCTGCATGATCAAAGGCCATCGGACAGTGCTGCACGTACAGCTCTCGACCGCCGTCGCCAAGCACCTTCACCGCGTTGACCATCGGAGTAGTCAACTCGCTAAACCCTTCGCGAGCGGCTTCTAAATCAGCTGCATTTGCTATTCGCTCGGCGATGCGCTGCACAGGTATCGCCTGTTGCATCCACGCATCGTGAGCTGCACCCATCGCATTCATGTCGGCACCGCCAAGACGAACGGCCAGATCCCGAGCTTTCACTTTTGCAGTAGTCAAATCGCTTGCGACAAACGCATTCTTGAGTGCTATGTAATCGAGCACAGCAGCCGACCAGGTAGTCTCCACCAATTGATCCCCAGCAACGCCATTGACCAGCTCAGGATCACTCGTCATGGGCACAACAGGTGCATCACCGTTAATGCCATCAACATCGGCTGGATTACGCTCGCCGCAAGCAAAGGTCAGCGCAGTCAGCGCGATTAAAAGAAAAGTCTTCATGTTCAAATTTTGAGATGAGAAGTGTAAGAACTACGCCTATCCAGCGCACTCGCACAGAGTAGCCAGTTGGCAGCAGCATTATCGAGCGCCATCGAACGGTGTTGTACATACAGCACATCTGTAGCGACACCAAAAGCGGTAACAGTGTTGAGCAACGCGCGAAAAAGCTACATCTTTTGCCGCCATACTACATGTCAGTGCAAGACCGACAATTCTCGTGTCGACAAAGGACTCGTGCAGAAACGCTGGCTGAGGCCGACCCCTACTCCACTAAATAAAACGCTGAGGCTGAGTACAGTACTGATGAGCTGAGCCACCTTGAAAAATTTACAACGTTTATAGAAGTAGTGTGTTGAGCCGCATGAAGCTCCTTCTGCACCCGTAGACGCCATGTTGGGAATTGCGACGGGTTTATCATGTTTGTAGCTCGCATATGGACTTATCAAGCAGCATCGCCCTCGTAAGTGGAGGGGCTTCAGGTATTGGACTAGCCATCGCTAAGCAACTGATCCAACATGACGTTGCCGTAGCCATTGCGGATGTCAATCAATGCGCAGAATTACCTGCTAAAGTCCAACAATACACTTGCGATGTTGCTTCTCGGGAAGATGTCGCTCAGCTTTATGAAGATCTCACTGAGCGCCTTGGGGCTCCAGCAATTTTAGTGTGTTGTGCAGGCATCGACATGCACGAAAGACTAGCAGAAGGAGACCCCGAAAAGTGGCAAAGGGTTATCAACGTCAATGTGATGGGCACCCTGCGGCTTATCCGTGCATTCCTGCCAAACATGCTCGCCCAACAAGAAGGTCACATCGTGATTGTATCTTCTGTTGCCGCCCACAAACCCTATACCTACGGCGGAATTTATGCTGCCAGTAAAGCAGCACTCGACATTATCGCCGAGACCTTGAGACTCGAAGTTTTACCAACAATACGGGTAACTGTTGTTGCGCCAGGCTGGACAAACAGTGCGTTTCTTGAACATCGAGGGGCAACAACGCTTTCACTAGAAGAAGTTATTGATGCTCTCGCACCCGATGATGTTGCTCGCGCCGTCCTCTACGCGATGAATCAACCAGCGGGAGTGGCCATTAATAACATAACTGTCCGACCTACTTCTCAAGAATTTTAACCTCTAACTCTTCTCTTTGACTCCTAACAAATCTACCATCTTGATAACCGGCGGTGCTGGCTTTGTAGGCTCGCATTTAGCTGACGAACTTCTGGCTCACGGCTACACGGTGCGTGCACTCGACAACCTCAGCGAGCAGGTACATGGCCCCGGGCAAAAGCGCCCACAGTACCTCGACGAGCGGGTAGACTTGCATGTCGGTGATGTGCGGGACAAACATGCTGTAGCGCGAGCCCTGCAGGGTGTAGACGCCGTATTTCATTTCGCTGCGATGGTAGGCGTTGGCCAAAGCATGTACGAGATAGCTGAATACACGGCCGTCAACAACCTCGGCACGGCCGTTTTACTCGAAGCACTCGCTGCCAATCCCGTTGACAAGCTCATCGTAGCCAGTAGCATGAGCATCTACGGCGACGGGCTTTATCGCGACGCCGCCGGCAAAGTCGTTAGCGTAGGCGAGCGGCCACTCGCACAACTCAAAGCCGGCGATTGGGAGCCTCGCAACGACGCAGGCGAAGCTATTAGCCCCTCCCCTACCCCCGAGCACAAGCTGCCAACGCTCAGCTCAGTGTATGCGCTCTCCAAATTCGACCAAGAACGCCTCTGCCTCATCACCGGCCGCGCCTACAAAATTCCGACTGTAGCACTAAGATTTTTCAACGTCTACGGCACCCGGCAGTCGCTGTCCAATCCCTATACCGGGGTGCTCGCAATTTTTGCTTCGCGCCTGCTCAACAATAGGCCGCCGATGATCTTCGAAGATGGCCAGCAGCAGCGCGATTTTGTGCACGTGCGCGACATTGCCCTCGCCTGCCGACTAGCACTCGAAAAACCTGCCGCCAATGGCCATGCCCTCAACGTAGGCAGCGGCAACAGCTACACCGTCAATGAAATCGCCATACGACTCGCCGAAGTCATGGGCAAACCCGAACTCGCCCCCGACCTCAGCGGCAAGTACCGTTTAGGTGATATTCGTCATTGCTACGCAGACATAAGTCTCGCCCGCGAGCTACTGGGCTTCGAACCGCAAGTACCTTTCGATGAAGGCTTGCAAGAACTCGCCAACTGGCTCGAAGGGCAAATCGCCGATGATCGCATAGATCAAGCCACGGCCGAACTCGCCGCCCGCGGTCTTACCGTCTGAACCTATTGCACCCTTATCCCCCCCGACTCTACACCAAAGAATGACTCAAACTCCCTCTACCACCTCCACTCCCGCCCAACCATCCATCGGAATATTGGAATGGTTTCAGGTCGGCGAGCACGATCGCGTCTTACAAGCTTTAGCTGATCTCAAGGAACTGGGGGTAGACCACTTGCGCACAGGAATTTCTTGGGCCGATTACTACACACCCGAAGGAGCTGAATGGTACGCCTGGCTCATGCCCACCCTCGCCCGCGAAGTGGAAGTGCTGCCTTGCTTTTTATACACGCCACCTTCACTCGGCATTCGCCCCAAAACCTCCTCTCCTCCGCGTGTAGCTAAAGACTATGCAGACTTCATCGACGTGTTCATCACGCGCCACGGGGAGCATTTCGAGTGGGTAGAACTCTGGAACGAGCCTAACAACCGTACTGAGTACGACTTCACCCTCGACTACAACTGGAACAAGTTTGGCGAGATGGTGGGCGGAGCTGCTCATTGGGCTCAGCAGCGGGGTAAAAAAACTGTGCTCGGAGGTATGGCTCCCATCGATCCGAATTGGCTGGAAGCCATGTTTGAGCACGGGGTGATGAAATACATCGATGCCGTCGGAATTCACGGCTTCCCCGATGTTTTTGATCAGCTTTGGGATGGCTGGGAATCCAACATCGCAGCCGTGCGGGAAGTCCTGCAACGCCACAGCAGCAAGGCACAACTGTGGATTACCGAAGCAGGATTTTCAACCTGGCAATTCGACGAGTACAAGCAGCTCCAAGAGTTTAAAAATGTGCTTTCCACCGATGTGGATCGCGTCTATTGGTATGCTTTGCACGACCTGGATTTAACTCGCTCTACCGTTGGCGGATTTCATATTGATGAGCGGGAATATTACTTCGGCCTCAAGCGCACCGACGGCAGTAGCAAACTGCTATACCGCATGTGGGCGCGGCACGGCATCGAAGGTTTGCACGACCTGCCCCACGTGAGGCGTGATGTGCCTCGAGCCGGCGATCAGCCATACACGCTCGTTACGGGCGGGGCGGGATTTATCGGCACCAACCTGGCGAGCCGCCTACTGGAGCAAGGCGAGCGCATTCTCGTGCTCGACAACCTGTCTCGACCAGGTGTGGAGCGCAACCTGGCTTGGCTCGATGATACCTACAGCAAGCAGCTGCTCATCTATATCGGCGACATTCGCGATGTCACCACCGTCAATGTGCTCGTTGAGAATGCTAAGCACGTGTTCCATTTGGCAGCGCAAGTAGCCGTCACCACGTCACTCCATGCGCCCGCCGAAGACTTCCAGATCAATGCCTTTGGGACGCTCAATTTACTTGAAGCCATTCGCAAGCAGCCAAAGCCGCCGACCCTCGTGTTTACCTCGACCAACAAGGTGTATGGCGGCCTAGAGGATCTGAACTTTGTTCCGACTGATTCACGCTACGAGCCTGCTGATCAACACCTGCGCAAGCACGGCATCGATGAGCAGCGGGCACTTGATTTTCACAGTCCTTATGGATGCTCGAAAGGTACGGCCGATCAGTACGTGCTCGATTACGCCCGCACCTTCGGCATCCCGGCGGTGGTGTTTCGGATGAGTTGCATTTACGGCCCCCACCAGTGCGGCACCGAAGATCAAGGCTGGGTCGCTCATTTCGCTATTCGAGCTATTGAAGACGAGCCAATCAACATTTTTGGGGATGGTCGTCAGGTGCGGGATGTTCTTTTTGTCGAGGATTTAGTTAGCGCCTTCATGCTTGCGCGAAAACAGGCCAAGCGACTAAGCGGGAAGGCTTTCAATATTGGTGGAGGTCCTACAAACGCAGTCAGCCTACTCGAACTCATTGAAGTGCTCTCCGACTATAAAGGCAGCCCCATTCAGCTCAACTTTGGAGATTGGCGACCAGGTGATCAACACTATTATGTGTCGGATACACAGCGGTTTAGCCAAGCAGCGGGCTGGCGAGCTGAACATGCTGTAGAGGAAGGTCTGGCCAAACTATACAACTGGCTGAGTGAGCAGCGAGAGCATGGAGTGGGGACTTCTGTGTCTACCGAAGCTTCTAATGCCGTTTCATGAGTGGTGCAGGTACATCTGCTGGTGCTGCAATGAAAGCTGCGGTGTTGGTAGCCCCCCAGACCTTTGCTATTGAATCAGCATCACTGCCCCAACTCGCCGATCATCAGGTGCGGCTGCGGGTGGAAGGCTGCGGTGTGTGTGCCTCCAGCTTGCCGATCTATCAAGGGCGGGAGTGGTTTAAGTATCCCGTCGCAGCTGGTAATCCCGGTCACGAAACTTGGGGAACCATCGAGGAGCTTGGAGCGCAGGTAAGAAACCTAAACGTCGGCGATCGCGTAACGGCGCTCAGCTACAACGGCTATGCAGAACTTGATGTGGCCGATGCAGACAAAGTGGTGAAATTGCCGGCTCAGCTTGACGGACAGGCTTTTCCAGGTGAGGCTTTAGGCTGTGCGCTTAATATTTTTCGCCGCAGCGAAATCAAAGCAGGTGACACGGTGGCCATCCTCGGCATAGGGTTTATGGGGGCGCTACTCACCCAGCTGGTCAAACACGCCGGAGCTCGAGTAATCGCTATCTCTCGCCGCCCCTTTTCGCTCGACGTAGCTGAGGCATGTGGTGCCGACGAACGCATCGAAATGGATGATCACGAGCGCATAATTGCCAGCGTAGAAAAGCTAACCGGTGGCAAGTGGTGCAGTCACGTGATTGAGTGCACAGGCTATGAGTGGCCACTCAACTTGGCCGGCGAACTGTGTGCCAACCGCGGCCGACTCATCATTGCGGGCTTCCACCAGGATGGTATGCGCCAGGTCAATGTGCAGCTCTGGAATTGGCGTGGCCTCGACGTCATCAATGCCCACGAGAGGGAGCCGGAAATGTATGTGCAAGGCATGCGCGATGCTGTAGCGGCTGTCACGGAAGGTCGCCTCCAGCCACAACAGCTCTATACCCACAACTTTCCGCTCGGCGACATCGGCAGTGCCTTTGAATGCCTCGATCGGCGACCTGATGGTTTTGTCAAAGCTTACATCTCTTGCTAGCTATGCCTACACATAGTAAAGCAGATACAGCTAGTGCAGCCGCCCGGCGTCCCAAGCTAGGTTTTCTTGGCGTCGGCTGGATAGGTCTCAATCGCGCTGAAGCTATTGTCAAGAGCGGCGTTGCCGAACTCACTAGTGTGGCTGACCCCTCTACGGAAAACGCTGAAAGAGCTGCCAAGCTGAATGAGCAGGCAACTGTGGTGACAAACCTCGACGCACTGCTCTCCGATGCCTCACTCGATGGCATCGTCATCGCTACCCCGAGCGCTCTGCACGCTGCACAAGCCACAGCAGCATTGCAAGCAGGTAAGGCAGTGTTTTGCCAAAAGCCACTCGGACGAACTGCAGCCGAGGTTCGTGAAGTAGTAGCAGCCGCCCGCAGCAACAATCGCCTGCTGGGGCTCGACCTCTCCTACCGCCACACAGCCGCCATGCAAGCCGTGCGGCAACTCGTGCAGCAGGGAGAACTGGGCGACATTTATGCGGTCGAGTTGACCTTTCACAATGCTTACGGACCCGACAAAGACTGGTTTTATGATCCACAACTAGCTGGTGGAGGTTGCGTCATCGATTTAGGCATTCACCTCATCGATCTGGCGCTGTGGGTGCTGGATTTTCCGGAGGTGAGCGAAGTCACCAGCGCGCTGTTTAGCAAAGGTAAGTTGCTGCCAAACGTAGAGGGTCAGGTTGAGGATTTTGCTACGGCCAGCATTACGACTGCATCGGGCGTCCACCTCCAGTTGAGTTGCTCGTGGAATCTCCCTGCCGGTGAGGAAGCTGTGATCGCAGCTCGCTTTTATGGAACGGCTGGAGGTGCTGCCATGCGCAATGTCGGCGGCTCGTTTTATGAATTTCGAGCCGAGCGCTACAATGGCACCCGCACCGAGACCTTAGTTGCTCCGCCAGATGAGTGGTCTGGTCGAGCTGCCACCGCCTGGGCCGAGCAGCTTAGCCAGGATAATGGGTTTTTAGCGAAAGCCGAACAATTTGTCGCTGTAGCTGAAGTCATAGATCGCATTTACAAGCGCAGTGCCGCTACATCACCAGATCGACCGACGGTGTTAATGACGGCCGATGCCATGGGCGGGATTTGGACCTACGCGCTCGACCTCATCGCCAGCATGCCAGAGCTAAACGTGGTGCTCGCAACGATGGGCAACTTACCCACACAACAGCAACGCGAAGAGGCGGCCGCACTAGCCAACCTGACTTTGCGCACCAGTGAATATCCACTTGAATGGATGGACGAGCCCTGGACTGGCGTCGACGCTGCCGGGGAGTGGCTGCAGGCGCTAGCCAAGGAATTCCGTCCAACAGTCATCCACCTCAATGGTATGACGCACGCTGCACTTCCTTGGCAGCAGCCGGTAGTTGTGGTGCTTCATTCTTGTGTGCTGTCGTGGTGGGAGGCGGTGCATGGTGAGGCTGCCCCAGCACGCTATGACGAGTACCGCCAGCGTGTAACTGCGGGAGTGCGAGCCGCGGATGTGGTAGTGGCTCCAACAGCAGGTATGTTGGCTGCGGCAGCGAAGCATTACGGTCCATTGCCCCGGGGACAAGTGATTTACAACGGTGCTGCTCCTGCAGGTAAACAAGCCCAGGTGGAGGTGCCGCAAGAGCCCTTTATTTTTGCTGTCGGTCGGGTTTGGGATGAGGCCAAAAACCTCCGTTTGCTCGCCGAGGTCGCGCCGCAGCTGCCGTGGCCAGTGTTTATTGCAGGCGACACGACTCATCCGGTTTCGGGGCAACAACTCCAGCTAGAAGGCGTGCAGCTGTTAGGGGTTTTGCCGAAAGGTGAAATAGCGCAATGGCTAAACGCCGCCAGCATCTACGTCCACCCTGCGCGCTACGAACCGTTTGGGCTGAGCGTATTAGAAGCTGCACTCGCCAACTGCGCACTCTTAGTGGGAGACATTGCCACCCTCCGCGAAATTTGGGGAGAAGCAGCCAGCTATGTAGCAGTCGACTCCGCAGCCGCTCTCCGAGCACAATTACACGCGCTGATACAGGATGAGCACGGACGCCGAGAACTAGCCGCCAAAGCCGCACATCTCGCAGGCTACTTCACCACTTCTCGACAGGCCCAGCAGTACAAAATGCTGTACCAACACCTCATCTCTTCACCGCTCACACCTTCAACGACAACATGAAAATCGTTCTCTTTTACCACTCGCTGCTTTCAGACTGGAACCACGGAAATGCGCATTTTCTGCGGGGAGTGGTCACGGAACTGCAGTCGCGCGAGCACGAGGTGAAGGTGTACGAACCGCAAGATGGGTGGAGTCGGCAAAATCTTATTGCGGGCTACGGTGAGGAGAAGTTGGAAGAACTCGAGCACTATTACCCTTCGCTGAGGAGCAAGCTCTATGACCCTGCTACCCTCGATCTCGACGAGGCACTGCAGGAGGCCGATCTGGTGATTGTGCACGAGTGGAACGAACACGAGTTGGTGCAGAGGATCGGGGAGCACCGCAGCCACAACAGTTACCGCCTGCTGTTTCACGATACCCACCACCGTGCCGTCACCGATACGGCAAGTATGGCCAATTATGCGCTGCAGCACTACGATGGCGTGCTTGCTTTTGGGCAGGTAATCAGCGACATGTATGTGCGCAAAGGCTGGACACAGCGCGCCTGGACCTGGCATGAAGCCGCAGATACACGTGTGTTTTATCCGCATACACGTGCCGACACTCCAGCGGGCGATGTGCTCTGGATTGGCAATTGGGGGGATGAGGAGCGCACAGCCGAGCTACAGGAGTTTCTGCTCGATCCTATTGATGCACTCGGACTCCGGGCCAAAGTGCATGGAGTGCGCTACCCGCAACATGCACGCGAGGCACTAGACGCGGCGGGCATTGAGTACGGCGGGTGGTTGCCTAATTATCGAGCTCCGGAAGAATTTGCGCGCTATCGGGTAACGGTGCATGTGCCTCGGCGCCCTTACGTGGAGGCGCTGCCGGGTATACCTACTATTCGTCCCTTCGAGGCTCTCGCTTGTGGCATTCCGCTCATCTGTTCGCCCTGGGATGATCGCGAGAAATTGTTTACGCCTGGCAAAG
Source organism: Saprospiraceae bacterium (assembly GCA_965213735.1). GTDB lineage: Bacteria > Bacteroidota > Bacteroidia > Chitinophagales > Saprospiraceae > CALDTK01. The sequence goes on along the minus strand of CBDCAB010000005.1, from coordinate 2,145,497 downwards.
ATTATTTGGTGGCTAAAGATGGTGCTGATATGCGGCGTCAGCTACAGGAATTGCTAGCCAATCCTGAGCAGGCGCGCGAGTTGGCCGCACATGGTCTTGCTACCATCAGAGCCCGCCATACCTGTGCGCATCGGGTAGATGAACTGCTCGAGATCGCCGCAGAATTAGGACTCGAACCTACTCCTTCTACAACTCAAATAGCCACCGCGTGAATCAAACTCTGAACATCGCATTTTTCGGCTCGAGCCTCGTGAGTGCCTACTGGAATGGCGCGGCCACGTATTACCGAGGTATTATCAGGGCGCTGCACGAGCGGGGACACCACATCACATTTTACGAACCGCGTGCTTATCAGCGGCAGGAGCACCGCGATATTGATGATCCTCCTTACGCACGGTCTGTGATTTACGAGGCTACTGAAGCTGCGGCAAAGGTCTGTCTGGCCGAGGCAGATGCTCAAGCCGACCTTATCGTAAAAACTAGCGGCGTGGGCGTCCTCGATGCATTTCTCGAGGCTGAAGTTCTGAAGCTCCAGCTGCCAGAGCGCAAGATTATATTTTGGGATGTAGACGCGCCGGCGACGCTTGATCGAGTAAATAATGATGCTCGGGATGCATTTCGTGCATTGATTCCGCAGTACAACATGGTGCTTACTTATGGCGGTGGGCAGCCGGTGGTGCAAGCGTATGAGGCACTCGGTGCACGGGCGTGTATTCCGATTTACAATGCGCTCGACAGCTCGACCCATCACCCTGTGGAGCCAGATGAGCGATTCGATTGCGACTTGGCATTTCTCGGCAATCGACTCCCAGATCGCGAGGCGCGTGTAGAGGAGTTTTTTCTGCAAGCAGCACAAAATTTGCCAAGCAAGCGCTTTTTGCTCGGGGGCAGTGGCTGGGCCGATAAGGCAATGCCATCTAATGTAAAGTATCTCGGCCACGTCTACACGCCCGACCACAACGCTTTTAATTCTACCCCCATGGCGGTGCTCAACGTGAGTCGTGAGTCGATGGCCCGCTATGGCTTTTCACCAGCTACACGCGTCTTTGAGGCAGCGGGAGCAGCAGCTTGTATCATCACAGATTATTGGGAAGGAATTGAGACCTTTTTTGAGCCGGATCAGGAAATACTTGTGGCAAGAAGTGGTGAAGAAGTAACAGCTATTCTTCGTCAGCTTTCGCCAAAACGTGCCAAGGTAATCGGCAGAGCTGCGCACCAAAAAGTGCTCGCGGCGCACACCTATGCACATCGCGCAGCCAAACTCGAAGAGCTACTGCTCGGCGTGCCCCACCTTTCACCTAGCGTCTCTACTCAGGTATGAAGATTGTGATCTTAGGCCTGTCAATAACTTCGAGCTGGGGCAACGGCCATGCTACCACCTACCGCGCGCTCGTGCGCGAACTTGCAGCCGCAGGGCATGAAGTGCTTTTTCTAGAGCGCGACGTGGCCTGGTACGCGAAGCACCGTGATTTGGCTAATCCTCCCTTTTGCTCATCAAAATTGTACAAGTCCCTTACCGACCTACAAACGCGATTTGCACGGGAGGTGCGAGAGGCTGATTTGGTGATCCTAGGCTCTTATGTGCCTGAAGGAGTTGAGGTTGGCGAGTGGGTGGTTTCTGTTGCTGAGGGAGTAACTGCATTTTACGACATTGATACTCCGGTCACGATGGCCAAACTGCGGGAGAAGGATTACGAGTACCTGCACCCAAGGCTCATCCCTCGCTACGACATGTATTTATCGTTTAGTGGCGGACCTACACTTACCGTGCTAGAGCAAACCTATGGGTCGCCGATGGCGCGGCCTCTGTATTGCTCTGTTGATGTATCGCTTTACTATCCTGAGCCACAAGAACCTAAATGGGATTTAGGCTACTTAGGCACCTACAGCACCGACCGCCAGCCGCCGCTGGAGTGCCTCATGCTGGATGCCGCACGGAAGTGGCCCGCAGGAAAATTTGTCGTTGCAGGTCCACTTTACCCAGCCGATACTAATTGGCCCAATAATGTGGAGCGTATTGAGCACTTAGCTCCAGCTAATCACTGCGCGTTTTATAATCAGCAGCGCTTTACGCAAAATATTACGCGCCGAGATATGATAGCTGCAGGCTATTCACCAAGTGTACGCTTATTTGAGGCAGCAGCGTGTGGAACACCAATAATCTCTGACTATTGGGAAGGATTAGACAGCTTCTTCGAGTTTGATCAAGAGATTTTAATAGCGCGCACAGCAGCGGATACACTAACTTATTTACACGACATTACTGAGGAGGAGCGGCTCGATATTGCTCGTCGTGCACGCGCACGCGTCCTTGCCGAACACACGGCCGCTCACCGCGCGCAAGAATTGATTAGTTACGTTGGCGAACTTTCTGTAGCATGACCACCACTACGACTATTCAAGCACAAATCGATGAGCTAGGGCCTTGGTTTCACAACCTGCACTTACCCACTGGTGAGCAAACTGCGCCTCGGCATGCATTAGGTGATTTTCCAGGTTTTAAGTGGCAGGAAGTGCAGGATGTAATCCCTCACGATTTGAGTGGATGGCGGGTGCTAGATGTTGGCTGTAATGCCGGCTATTATTCTCTACAACTTGCTAGCCGCGGGGCGGATGTGCTGGGGATTGACGTCGACCCGCACTACCTCCGTCAGGCAGCCTGGGCCGCCGAGCAATTTGGCCTCAATAGCAAGATTGAGCTGCGGCATATGCAGGTTTATGATGTGGCGAGGCTAGAGGAGGAATTTGATTTGATCTGGTACATGGGGGTATTTTATCACCTCCGGTATCCTTTGCTTTCCCTCGACATACTTGCTCAAAAAACCAAGCGCCTACTCTTGTTTCAGACGCTTACAATGCCGGGTGAGCAGGTGAAGGATGTTGTTGAAGATTTAGATTTTAATGATCGTGCCCCGCTTCAGGAGGCAGGCTGGCCCAAGATGGCTTTTATCGAGAAGCGTATGGCTGGCGATCTCACCAACTGGTGGATAGCCAATCACGCTGGCATAGAAGCTATGTTGCGCAGCTGTGGACTAGCCGTGGTGGAGCGACCTGGACATGAAATTTACCTCTGCGCACCTGATGTCACCTTGCGGCAAAACAACGCCTGGAATCATTCTGAATATCTCGCGGCTACTGGTGCCAATTGGCAAGAGGAGGTCGCGGCCAAAGTAAGCGGCAAGAATGACTGGATGAACACCCGAAACCAAGGGCAAAAATCCTAGACGTCGTTCAACCGCAGGGACTTAGCATATTGTTATCTCTGCACGCCAAAAAGCTCCCTGTTCGATTGGACGACGTCAGCCGCAACTCAACCGGCCCCTAAGCTCCATCGTTTACTGTAGACGCAACATACCTGCGTACCCTTTGCTCATGGACCTATCCCAAGCCACGGCTAGCCTTACTCGTAACGGCTACCTCGACGTCGACACCGATCCCACCTTAGATTTTGCAGCTGAAATAGAGCGTCTAAAACGAGAGAAAAATGCGGTGGTCCTCGCCCACTATTATCAAGAAGGACCGATCCAAGATGTAGCTGACTATGTAGGCGACTCACTCGGCCTTAGCCAACAAGCAGAGGCCACAGATGCCGAGATTATTGTGTTTGCAGGTGTGCACTTTATGGCGGAGACAGCCAAAATGCTAAACCCGACAAAGAAGGTACTCCTGCCCGACCTGAAAGCTGGATGCTCGCTTGCCGACTCATGCCCTCCACACCTGTTCCGTAAGTACAAAGAGAAATATCCCGATCATATCGTGGTGAGCTATATCAATTGCACCGCAGAACTTAAGACGCTCACGGATATCTGTTGCACGAGCACCAATGCTGTTCATATTATAGAATCCATTCCGCAGGATCAGCCTATCATCTTTGCTCCAGACATAAATCTCGGGAAATATCTGGTGAAGAAGACAGGTCGTGAGATGCGCCTCTGGAACGGCTCATGCATGGTGCACGAAATCTTCAGCGATGAAAAAATCACCAAGCTACTAGCTGCACATCCTGAAGCCAAACTTATCGCTCACCCCGAGTGCGAGCCCAAGCTGCTCGAACAAGCGGATTATATAGGATCCACGAGCGGACTCTTACGCTTTGTGAAGGAGCAAGTGGAGGTACCTACTTTTGTTGTGGCGACAGAGGCTGGAATAATTCATCAGATGATAAAAAGTCGACCTGATGCTGAATTTATTCCAGCTCCACCCAACAACACGTGTGCGTGCAATGAATGTCCGCACATGAAACGCAACACGATGGAGAAGCTGTATACCTGCATGCAGTATGAACTACCGGAGATCATTCTTCCTGACTGGATCATTCGCGAAGGGAGAGCATGTATTGATCGGATGCTAGAGGTGAGCGCGCGGGCTCGGCTCTAGATACTTCACTAGAGATTGAGTGGGGTAGAGCCATAGAACACGTGTAAATCGTCACGTACTGTTGTGCTAAGACCTGCAATCGATAGCTGGCCATTGGCGTACTTTGCTAAGGATATGGTGAAAGGAGACACGGTACCAGGTGAACGAAATCGAATAACTTTCACAGGCTCATAAGTATCTTCATCTACTACAGCAACAATGTCGTCGGTATATCCGAGAAGAAATCCCTCCTGCTGATGGAAGTAGTTTAGTGAGCCATAGGTGCAGATTGCAGATGCACAGGGAGCGGTGAAGGTGCCGTTGGTAGCGAAAATCCCAAATGGGGTGAATACAACCGTCTGCAGATAAGATGGATTGTCTATAGGAAAGAACATCCCTACAGGATTGTCTCTTATGAAATATGTGGGATTCGGTTGAAGTATTTCACCTGGGACAACATTGGGCGCCACATACATACGGGTCATCTCAGGCTCTTGAGCAGCCATGTCGATTTCATATGCAATAAATTTAGATGTGGGACTTTTATAGTGAAAGTATAGCTTATTCCCTCTAGAAAATCCTGGAAGTGTAGCAGATGCAGATTGTCTTATTTCAAGATTCCTATTTGAAGTTAGTAGGCGGGTTGTGGTACAGGTGTCTCCTCCCACGCAGCGTAGGTAAGAGAAAAAGCGATCTTGGTCGTCGAGGTGCAGCACAGCTACTAATGCCCCATCGTGAATGGCTGCAGCGTACACCTCATACTGATGATCATCCCGCGTGTAGGAACCGTAGGAGCGCAGATTTGTGAATCCTTCATCGAGCCAATAAAAATGTATAGTCCTACTTGGTGACTGCTCTCGCGCTGTAAGCATTATCCCTTTGTCGAAGTTGCGTATGAGAATTTCAGTATTTGCTGGCAAGCCTAAATTATCCAAGTGGATAGAGTCAGACGGTGAAGACAGCCAAAGCGCAGCGTGTTGAGTACTATTCCGGGTGGCACTGAGGTTATATAAAAAGCTATCGTTAGCTGTCCTCGTGTGATCAATCAACCTTGCAGATTCCGCGATAGTTTCACTCGACCAGCTGGCATGGCCATCCGTTAAGTTTATAATGTTATCTCTTGAGCTACCTGTAGACCGAAAAGAGAAACCTGTTTCGTCTACGGCGATAAGCTCTTGGAATGCATTTACATAAACCCACTCGGTGGTTACATCCACCACTTCGGTTACATCGGTAGTGGCTTCCTCTTGTTCTACAACTGGTACAAATACTTCATCATCATCGTTGCACGTGCAGCCGCCGAGCAGGAGTAGCAGCCAGGCGAATAAGGTCAGCGTATGATGTATACGTAGCATGATGAGCAAATTTGCATTTGTAAGCTACATGATCTGGACTACATACCGGGCATGGGGGTGACAGGCATATGTAGCTGAGGTCTAGCCTAAGTACTGCGTGAACTACGTCTATGAGTTCGCCCTTATCGGCCACCTAGTGCTACGCGCGCTCTCAAGAAGCAGCCTATCGCTATTCCATTACGGTCCTGAGCGTCCTCCTGCTACGCGAGTGATACTCCATCAGGTCCATCGGGTACCACCTCTCCTAAGGCTCACTCCGCCCCAGGTGCTATGTTCCCATCTGCAGCGCCGCAGGCTCCCCCACCGCCGGAGGCTCTTACCGCTGGAGGCAACGCGCCGCAGGCCAAAACCGCCGGAGGCATTTCACCGCCGGAGGCATTTTCCCCGCCTGTAAAATCAAATACTTTTACCCCACATGCTCCTCGGCCCCCTCCTACCCCACTCCGGCACCTTCACGCTGCCAAGCTCTAAATCGCTGGCCAATCGCGTGCTCATCATCCAAGCGCTTGCCGCAGAGCCACATACCCTCCACATCAATAAGTTTGGCGACGCCGAAGATGTACAAACCATGCAGCGCCTGCTAAGCCAAGTAGCCGATGGAGCCATACTCGACTGCGGCGCTGCTGGCACCACCTTCCGCTTTCTCACCGCCTATTTGGCTACACAGCCTGGCCACCAAACCCTTACCGGAAGCGCACGCATGCTGGAGCGGCCAATAGGTCCACTTATCGGGGCGCTCGAGGTGATCGGCGCTTACGTCGAGTACCTCGGCAAGCCCGGCTACCCACCACTCCGCATCGGCCCCTCACCACTTACCCTCAACAGCGCAGTCACCCTGGCCGGTGATATCTCGAGTCAATTCCTCAGCGCACTGCTGCTCATCGCGCCCGCTTTGCCCGACGGACTTACCCTCAACTGGACAGGCAAGCTCGTCAGTCGCCCTTACCTCGACATGACCTGTGCACTCATGCAGCGTTTTGGCGCAAGCCTTACCGTCAACGAGCAGCAGGTAAAAGTGGAGCCAGAAGGCTATGCCGGCGGCAGCTACACGGTGGAGGCAGACTGGTCGGCAGCATCTTACGCAGCAGCCTGGGCGGCACTTCTACCACTTGAACAAGAACTGGTTTGTCCGGATCTACACGGGGACAGCCTGCAGGGCGATCGCCGCGTTTGCGACTGGATTGCGGAGTGGGGAGTCGTGTGCAGTTTTGACGAAAGTGGAGTGCGCTTTCGCAAAACCCAAAACATCACACCTAGCACTTTTGAAGCGGATTTTAATGAAAATCCCGATCTGGCGCAAACCTTCGCCATACTCTGTGCTGTAACCGGAACAACAGGTCTATTCAGCGGACTGGAAACTCTCAAAATCAAGGAAACTGATCGCATCGCTGCGCTACAGCAGGAACTGCAAAAAGTCGGCGTCTTTCTGACAAAACTGCCCCCACGGTTTGCAGGATCAGACGACATGACATACTACATGCAGGAGGGCGAGGCGCAGTGGGAAGGCACCGTCTCTGTGGCTACTTACAATGATCACCGCATGGCTATGGCTTTTAGTTTGCTGGCCGCCCGAGGAGCCGTTGAAATTGGGCAAGCTGAAGTCGTAACTAAAAGCTTTCCTAGCTTCTGGGAGGCACTCGCTGCCATTACGCGGCCTGCGACCTAAGGCGAGAAAGCAAACCAGCAGCTTGCACGAGCGTTACAGCTCCCAAACAGGCGACATGGCTTCCGAGAAAAAGCAAACCTCGTTTAGCGACCTTATTAGTGGCGATAAGCCGGTGCTGATAGACTTTCACGCCGACTGGTGCGGACCGTGCAAAGCGTTTGCGCCGCAACTCGCGCAATTCAAGAATGAAATGGGCGATAAAGTGAGGGTCGTGAAAATAGACATCGACCGCAATCAAGCCCTTGCGGGAAAACTCGGCGTGCAGTCAGTCCCCACCATCATGATCTACAAAGGCGGCGAGTTGAAATACCGCGAGTCCGGCGCACGCCCGCTTGCTGAACTGAGGCAACAGATTGAGACACTCGCCTAGCTACGCGTAGCGTCGACGCACCAGCTTGATGAAAGCTCGGGCTGTGGCTTTGCGCTCCTCGTCGAGCCAATCGTGATCCAAAGCTGCACCTCCGGCCAGATAGCTTACGGCAGCTTCGTAGTCATGCAATTCATTGAGGTGCTGAAGTGCTTGATCGAGTTCGTGCTTGCTGCCACCAAACAGCTCGTTTTGGGTAAGCAGCCGCTCGTTGATAGCCATACTGCGGGTCATGTCCTTAATAGGTGCACCAGCGAGTTTGTCGGATAGATCTGAGCTGCGCTCGACCTCGAAGAGCGCCTTCATTTTGGGCGACAACTCCGATATTTCCGGCGCGAATGGAGACTCTTGCACCTCCACCTGTGCAACGGGAGTGGCTACTTGCCTGTGCGCTTCGGTGCGACGCACATCGGCCATTACCTCCTCTGGGATTTCTATGACTTTTGGGGCTGGCCTGACCACAGTGTTTTGGTCAGGTGGGGGCTGGGGGCTAGGGGCATGAGGTTGGGGGCTGGGGGCTTGAGGTTGGGGGCTGGGTGCTTGGGGCTGGGTGCTGGGTGCTGGGGGCTCCGGTTCGAAGGTGAACGCGGGTGCAGGTTGAGCGGAGGCTTTCGGTGGGGCTTTGGGGAAGGTGTTGGAGGCTTCGTCTGTGAGCGATTCGTAGAGTCGGCGAACGTACTCCTTCAGCAGATCACGTTCGAGGGCGGAGGCCTCCACGCCGCTGCTGCTGATGTCTGAGAATAGTCGGTTGATGCGGTCGAGAAATACCTGTGCCTGATCGAGCTTCATAGACGGGCGAAAATAGAACGAGTGAGCACTCTTACGCTGTTGGGGTGCTGTTTGGTCTACCTTCGCCACGATGTTTTTGGAGCCTCACTACCGTGGCCAGCGCAGCGGCTGGATTGAAGCGATCTGCGGATCCATGTTTTCAGGCAAGACCGAGGAGTTGATTCGGCGGCTACGCAGAGCAGAAATTGCAGGTCAGCGTGTAGGTGTATTTAAGCCTGATGCCGATTCTCGCTACCACCGCGAAGATGTGGTTTCTCACGATCAGCGAGCCTACCCGGGTACGCCGGTTTCAAAGGCCCACTCCATAATTAACATGGCAGAGCAACTCGATGTGGTGGGCATCGACGAAGCCCAGTTTTTCTCAGCAGACCTACCCCAAGTGTGTGAGGACCTTGCCGAGCAGGGCAAACGCATCATCGTTGCCGGGCTGGATATGGACTTTCGGGGGAGGCCGTTTGGCCCGATGCCAAATGTGCTCGCCGTAGCTGAGTACATCACCAAGGTGCACGCCATCTGTGCGCAGTGTGGCAATTTGGCTACCCACAGCTTTCGCATCGCGGGAGAAGGGGATCAACTTTTGCTCGGTGCTCAGAATGCATACGAAGCGCGTTGTCGACGCTGCTTTCGTATGGGAGCAGTACTGCCCTTCAAGACAGCGAAGAAATCAGCAGATTCGGCCAGTCAGGGCCTGCAGCAGCGTCTGATCGACTAGTTAGACTTTTGGGCTGCCAGAATTTGACGGATCTGCGCGAGTGTCTCAGCATCGGCTTGAGCTAGATCGGCGGAGAGTTCATCGACGTGGGCGACAGCTGCTCCGTCTGGCTCATGGCCGTCGGGTTCTGCTGGTTTGGCGGGTGGGGTCACCTGCGCAGGCTGACCAGCAAATAGCTCGGGCAGGAGAGTTTCGAGCTTGGCGAGGTTATTTTTGAGGACGAAACCACTTGCACCCTTGAGAATGGTATCGGCGGCGAGTTCTTCGTTATGTAAGGCTCCGGTTACAAAAACAAAGGGCACTACAGGTGCGTGGGCGCGGGCATACATAAGTGCCTCGATGCCAGAGTATTGCGGCAATCGATAATCAGATAAAATAAGATCGGGAGAAAGTGTTTTGAGCATACGCTCGTACGCTACTTGATTGGGAGCTACGTGAAGTTTTACCTGAGGCAGGATGCGCTCGAGTTGACGCTGGAGCAGGAATGCATCGGGCTCACTGTCCTCCAGCAGCAGTACGGTGTACGGTTGGTCAAGTCTCATGAGTTACTTGCGAAACTATACGAAGTCATTGTTAGAAGTTGGTAAATGCCAGATTTTGGACTGAAATGTGAGGGAGTGGTGAACATAACACCCGAATATAGTTATACGCTCAGACAATTTATAAGTCACCTAGTTGCGGGCGCATCACGATTTCTTCCACAACAGCCTGGGGACTTACGCTCAGGACGCCGGCAACCATCTGCGCAACATCCGCAGCACGCATGAGCCGCGTCGCAGGCAAATCAACACCTTTCCAACTGTCAGACCAGGTGGGACCGGGATAAATGGTAGTGACGCCAATGCCTTCAGCCTTAAGTTCTTCACGCAGCACCGCACTTAAGCCACGCAGCGCAAATTTGCTGACGGAGTAGCTGCCCCCAGCTGGATAAGCAGCCAGACCTGCTACACTACTGATGTTGATAATTCTTGCCGCACTTGGTGAGTTGCGCAGCGTCGGCAGCAAGGCCTTGGTAAGGTAGTAGACACTCAGCACGTTGGTGTTTAGCAGCTCTTGCAGCACCTCGCTCTCTTCCTCCACTAGTTTGCCGGGAATAAACTTGCCCGCATTGTTGATGAGAGCGCTGATGCTACCCCAGGTGTCGTGTATGGTTTTGGCGAAAGCTGAAAGGGAGGCCTGCTCACTCACATCGCACACCTGCGTGAGTAAGTCACCAGCTGGTCGAGAAGCTAGCAACTCCTCCTGCAGTTCGGCGAGGTCGGCAGCCGTGCGAGCACAGACGGCAAGCGCATAGCCTTGTTGCCACAGGTGAGCGGTGATAGCGCGACCGATGCCCTTGGTAGCGCCTGTGATAACTGCCCTTTGCAACATCATAACTCCCTGCGTTTTGAAACTAGGCGCCCAAAGTAGCGTTCCCCAGCGAGGGCTACCTTGCCCGCTAGACCTGGCCTGAATGTTTAAGAATATCCCGTACCATTTCGGTCGCTACATCTCGCTGCTTTCCGATGCTTTTAGCAAGCCCGAGCGCATGAACGTGTACTGGCGCGAAACGCTCAGGCAGATGGATGATATCGGCATCGGATCGCTCATCATCGTTGCAATCATTGCCGTGTTTATGGGAGCCGTGGCCGCGGTGCAATTTGCCTATCAACTCGATGGACAACTCGTGCCGAGCTACTACATCGGCTATATCGTGCGCGACCTCGCCATTATTGAATCTGCCCCAACCATTACTTGTCTGGTGCTCGCGGGCAAGATCGGCTCGAACATGGCCTCAGAAATTGGCGGTATGCGGCAAAAGGAGCACATCGACGCCATGGAAATTATGGGAGTCAATACGCCTGCTTTTCTCATTCTTCCGAAGGTGGTAGCGGCGATGGTGATGATTCCAATGCTGGTGGCGATTGCTGCTGGTGTAGCCATAGTGGGAGGTTACCTCGCGGTGGTGGTGCCGGATACTATTTCCAGCAGCGCTTACATTAAAGGCCTGCAGAGCTTCTTTGTGCCATACAATGTATTTATCATGTTCGTGAAGGCCTTCATCTTTGCATTCCTGCTTACGACCATTAGTTGCTACATGGGCTACTATGTGGAAGGCGGTTCGGTAGAACTCGGTGCGGCAAGTACTCAGGCGGTAGTGGTGAGTGATATCCTCATCTTACTAGCAGATTTTGTTATTGCCGTAGTACTCACTGGCTGATGAAATTTTCACCTCACTACTAATATCTCTTTTTCCCAAACTTCACATTAAGCTGCCGCCATGATCAAGTGCATCAACGTCAAGAAATCCTTTGATGACAACGAGGTGCTCAAAGGCATCAGCACGGAGTTTAGAGCTGGGAAATGCAACTTGATCATTGGCCTCTCTGGTGCTGGCAAAACGGTGATGCTCAAGCTCTTAGTGGGACTTATGGAGCCTTCCAGTGGAGAAATCTATTATGATGAGCGTAAGTTTGGCGAGCTCACTGATGATGAATTGCGCAAACTCCGCATGGAGGTGGGGATGCTCTTTCAATACTCTGCGCTGTTTGATTCGATGACGGTGCAGGAGAATGTTATTTTTCCGCTAGAGATGTTTTCGAGTATGAGTCGATCAGAGATGGTTGATCGCGTCGATTATGTCCTTGAGCGCGTCAATTTACCTGGTGCCAATGATAAATTTCCGAGTGAGATATCTGGCGGTATGCAGAAGCGGGTTGGTATAGCGCGCGCTATCGTTTTAGAGCCGAAGTACCTCTTTTGTGATGAGCCAAATTCAGGTCTCGACCCAAAAACGTCGATGGTAATTGACGAGTTGATTCAAGGAATTACTTACGACAACAACATTACTACTGTCATCAATACACACGACATGAATTCGGTGATGGAGATTGGTGATAACATCAACTTGCTGCACCACGGCAAGCTGGTGTGGCGCGGCAACAAGTCGGAGGTACTGACTAGCGACAATGAGTTTCTCGACAACTTCATCTTTGCGAGTCCCTTCTTGCAGCGTCTGCGTAATGCAGCTTTGGGTCGCGGCTAGGGCCTTGCAAAATTCCTTGCTTTTTTCGGCGCATTTTCTCAGAATCTTCTACATTTGCGCCCGCTTCACATATGATGTGGGAGGCTATACACCTTGCCCGGGTGGTGAAATTGGTAGACACGCACGCTTGAGGGGCGTGTGCTTTAACCGGCGTGCTGGTTCGAATCCAGTTCCGGGCACTTCTGAAAGGCTTGTACTGACGCTGTCGGTGCAGGCCTTTTTGCTTTGTATAATGTCTTATCGGTCGGCTGGTGTACGATTTGGTGCGCTTTCGCAAAACCTACTGTTTATAGGTATGCATCGCTTGAATTTCAGCTATAAATTTGGCTAAAGTCGACAAATTTGCTATTCACGCTAAGCTTGGCCGACTTTTTGATTAGCACCTACACAGACACCACTAGCGCCCCCGCTTAAGCGCAACCCATGACCCACAAGGAGACACCATCTACGCCACAGCCTGCCAGCACCACGACTGGCTCTACACACGCACCAGGAAGCTTTTTTGCACGTGTACTGCGAAGGTTTGGCAATCGAGCTACTCAAATTTATGCCGATCTCAGCTCGGAAACAGATGAATTCTTTGAGTACCACAACCCGATGTTGGGGGTAAAAGGCTATCGCAAGTCGGGCGAGTAATTCAACCTCGCGGCCTGCTTGGCGTTCAGTCTAGTAATGCCGGCAGTCGACACGTCTACTCGTACCCAACGCGTCTGGGAAGTTCTCCAGGAGGTGCCTGATCCAGAGGTGCCGGTTATCTCTGTCGTTGAGCTGGGGATTATTCGTGGAGTTAATATTGATGATACCGGTACTGTCACTGTAGCTGTCACGCCGACTTATAGTGGTTGTCCTGCTATAGAAGCCATTAACATCAACATCATTGCTGCCTTGCAAGAGGCTGGCCTCGGTCCGGTGCGCATCCGGTCGACTATAGATCCACCTTGGACCACAGATGATATCACCGATGCAGGTCGGGCGAAGTTATTGGAGTATGGCATTGCCCCACCGAATGGATCGGCCAGCAAAGCAAGCTTAACGGGAAATGATCGTCCGCGTGCATGTCCACATTGCACGAGCACAAATACGGAATTGCTGAGTCAATTCGGTTCTACGAGTTGCAAGGCCTTGTATCGCTGTATTGATTGTAGAGAACCATTTGATTATTTTAAATGTCATTAGGTGAGCCTGCGGCGCGAAATGCCTCCGGCGGTGAATGCCTGCGGCGCTTTGCCTGCGGCGCTGCAGATAGCACGCTTTAGCCTCCGGCGGTAAAAGCCCGCGGCGTTGAGTTAGAACTGGTAAGAGTAGACGTCGTTTAAGCGCAGTCATTAAGGCCAAAACATCTGTTTATGCCGCGACTCTTGCTGCCTGGGTGAACGACATCCGCAGAGCGGGGAACAGAGGTGGTAGCCAGTCGCATTTGTAGAGCTAAGCCTGTTTACTTGAAGCTGCAAAAGGAAGAATGAAAAACACTTCTATAGATGTATAGATAAGTTCTTATTGCATTAATAATTATTTCCAAATCATCCGTTGAAGCTATGTCTACCCTTGTTTGAATCTGCAACGGTGCATAGGCAAACATTCCTATCCAAGATCCTTCCTTCCGAAGGCTTCCCCACCGCCGGAGGCTCCTGCGCCGCAGGCAACGCGCCGCAGGCATCCGCGCCGCAAGCTCACTGTGCTTGAATTTACAACGATGCGTAGGCAAATATTCCTATTTAAGATCCTTCCTTCCGAAGGTTCCCAACCGCCGGAGGCTCCTGCGCCGCAGGCAACGCGCCGCAGGCATCCGCGCCGCAGGCGCTTTGCCTCTCCCCCTGCTTACCTTCCCCCTATGGAACAAATACTCCTACAAAACCACACCGAAGGTATACTTACCCTCACCCTCAACCGACCCAACTCCTACAACGCCTTCACCCGCCCACTAGCCCTCCAACTTCAACAAGCACTCGAGAAGGCTCACACCGATTCCACCGTGCGATGCGTGGTCCTTACTGGCGAGGGCAAAGCCTTCTGCGCCGGACAAGACCTCCAAGAACTCGTAGGGCCCGACGCACCTGCCATGGGCCAAATTCTCAAAGAGCACTTCAACCCCATCGTCACCAAAATTCGCAACTGCGCCAAACCCGTCATTGCCGCAGTAAATGGCGTAGCCGCAGGCGCCGGAGCCAACATCGCCATCGCTTGCGATATCGTGCTTGCAAGCGACAACGCTAGCTTCATTCAAGCCTTCTCCAAAATAGGACTCATCCCCGACAGCGGCGGCACCTGGACACTCCCCCGCATCATCGGCTGGCAAAAAGCAAGTGCACTCATGATGACCGGAGATAAACTTTCAGCCGACGAGGCCGAACGCCTTGGGCTGGTCTACCGCGTTATCCCCGCAGCTGATTTTCAAGCCGAAGTCGCAGCCCTCGCACACAAGCTCGCCAACATGCCCACCCAAGCCTTCACCCTCACGAAACAAGCCCTCAACGCAAGCGCCACCAACACCTTCACTCAACAACTCACCCTTGAAGACCAATTGCAATTTGCAGCCAGCGAAACCAGCGACTACGCAGAAGGAGTAGCTGCCTTTCTCGAAAAGCGCCAAGCCAACTTCACCGGTAAGTAGTGCGCACACCCCTCGATATTGAAAACTTACTTCTTCAGCTCCGAAGCGGTGAACGTGGAGCGCTAAGTCGAGCCATCACACTCGTAGAAAGTTCACACCCGCAGCACAGACGCGCGGCGCAGCAACTCATGCGTACCCTCGAGGTGCACACCCACTCCGTCAGCACCCAACGCATCGCCTTCACCGGCAGCCCAGGAGCAGGCAAAAGTACCTTGATTGAAGTCTACGGCACACAACTCGTAGAGGAGGGCAAGCACGTGGCCGTGCTGGCTGTTGATCCAAGTTCCAACCGGACGGGAGGAAGCATCCTTGGCGACAAAACCCGCATGGAAAAGCTCTCCCGTCACCCCTCGGCCTACGTTCGCCCCAGCCCTGCAGGCACTACTCTGGGAGGCGTCGCCCGCGCCACTCGTGAGGCCATATTGCTCTGCGAGGCGGCTGGCTACACCCATATCCTCATTGAGACAGTAGGCGTTGGTCAAAGCGAACACGCTGTGCGCGATTTGTGCGACCTCATGGTCTTGCTGGTCATGCCTGGCGGTGGTGACGATTTGCAAGGCATCAAACGCGGCATCGTTGAGTTGGCCGACCTGATCCTGGTCAATAAAGCCGATGGCGAACGTGAAGCCATGGCTCAACAAACAGCGCGCGATTACCGTCAGGCGCTGCACGTTCAAGCCGCTCGCTCCGATGCTTGGATACCCCTCGCTCTACCCGTGTCCGCTCTGGCACAGCAGGGCATGCAGCGTTTTCGCGAAAGCGTGAAAACCTACTTCTCAACGCTTGCTCCAGCAGGTATACAGCAACTCCGCACGCAGCAAAATCTTCGATACTTCAATCGTGCCTGGGGTGGCGCAGTGATTGACAGCTTACAAGCGAATCCTCAGCTCAGCGCCGCAGTCGACAGCTTTCGCCAAAACATCAGCGCTGGCACTCAAACGGCTGAAGCAGCTATTGCCGAGCTGAGTATGTTGCTCACTCAACGATTCGCCCAATGAAGACCCTGCGCGCAAGCCTGCGACTCCTCGCCTTTCTCTTCGTGCTGGCATGGCGAGCATTTCCGCTGTGGGTACGCGCAGCGCTCGGACCGATTGATTGGCAACACCATCAGGCTGTACGGGAGCGCTTCGCCAAAAACGCAATGTCGGTGCTGGGCATGGATGTGCGCGTGGTCGGCAAGCCCTATACAGCAGGACCCGCAGTGTATGCCTCCAACCACCGCAGCTGGCTCGACCCTTTCGTTGATCTTTCCGTTGTGTGGGCATTTCCAGTGGCCAAAGCCGAAGTTGGCAAGCTGCCCATCGTCGCGCAGGGAGCTCGTGCCACGGGAATATTATTCGTAGACCGATCCAGCCGCAGCAGCAGACAAGCCATCGTCGATGAGATGAAAAATGCGCTCAAACAAGGA
This sequence comes from Saprospiraceae bacterium, assembly GCA_965213735.1. Lineage (GTDB taxonomy): Bacteria > Bacteroidota > Bacteroidia > Chitinophagales > Saprospiraceae > CALDTK01. The sequence continues at coordinate 2,129,208 of CBDCAB010000005.1, read as the reverse complement.
TTTTCTATTCTCATTTATCCGGAAGGCACCACGAGCACGCAGCCCGCCACCAGATCCTTTAAGCGCGGTGGCTTCACGGTGGCGCAGGATGCAGACGTGCCAGTAGTGCCAATGGCCATCGTTTATCCTGATCCCTCCTACCACTGGGGCGATGGAGAAAGCCTTTGGAAAAATTTTGTGCAGGTAGCAGGCGAGCGGCGTACGCAGGTGCGGCTATTTATCGGTGAGCCACGTCGAGTCCTGGATGCCGGTGCAGAAATGGTGGCAGTCAAAGCTGAAATAGATGAAATGATTCTCTCCGCTTCTGGATTGGCAACTGCCCCCAGCACCTAGCCCCCAGCACCTAGCACCCAGCCCCTAACTCCCCACAAAACATCGTGCAGCGTCTTGGAGCGACATCTGCTTAAGATTTGGGCGAGGTGCAGCTGCGACAGTCGCCACTGGTTTTGACGGTCGCGTTGTGAGCGGCTTCTCTGCTTCCCAAAATATTTGTGCAGGTTTAATTTCAGTGGTGGCTGCTACGCCATTCTTGCGCAGTAGTTCTATCGCGCGCTCGGTGATGATGCGTTCTTTTGCCTTACGGTAAAACACGACGCTGCGATACTGTCCACCCTTAGTACTTCGATCGCGGGTAGCGTCGTGAAAACTAAAGAAGGCTTTGAGCAGCTGAGGAAACCGCGTTTGGGTGGTATCGTAAGTAACCTCCACTACCTCAGCATGTCCACTCATTTTCTGATTCACTTCTGCGTAGGTAGGATCTAACGTCCACCCACCCATGAATCCGACTCGCGTCGACAGCACGCCGTGGAGCTGTTGAAACAGAGGCTCTTTCGACCAAAAGTGGCCGCAGCCGAAGATCGCGGTGGCGATTTTGCTCATGACACCTGCAATTCAGGATGCTGGGAATTCCATTTAGCAGCTGGAACGAATTTTATTGAAAGACTATTGACGCAGTGCCGGGTGTTTTTTTCGGTAAAGCGCTCACCGCGAAAAACATGTCCGAGGTGGCCGCCACAGTTGCCGCATAAAATTTCAGTTCGTCGACCGTCAGCGTCGGTATGGCGCGTGACTGCACCCTCAATTTCGTCATCAAAGCTAGGCCAGCCACATCCGCTATCGAATTTAGCCGAACTCGGGTAGAGCGGATTTTCACAACGTCGACACACAAACATGCCGCTCGCCTTTTCGCGATTATACTCACCCGTATAAGGCCTTTCGGTGCCTTTGTGAACGATAATGCGTTCTTCTTCCGCGGTCAACGTATTCCAAGATTTCTTATCGAGTGGCATAAATAGAAAGTTGTACTAGTCATAACCAGGTCTTTGGAGTCAGTGTTTATTCGGTGCAGGTTCGAGCGGGTGCATATTCCCTCTGCCTCTGTCGGAGCATCGTACTAATTTGGGTCGATGTTATGCCGTCTGTCAATTTCGCGCTTGGAGATATGTGCACTGCTCGCATACTTCCTCCTACTGAGCAGCGGAGTGCTTCGGGCACAGCCGGAGACGATGAGTATAGCCTCCGAACTCGCCGCGGTAGATACCCTCCGCCAGCAACAAGCTTACAGTGCTGCCTGGGAAAAACTCGCTGCACTCGAAACCCGAGAAGCAGCCATGACTCCAGCGCAAGCAGGCTGGTTTTACAAGCTGCGCAGCGTCAAGTTCCTCATCGATGGCAACTACCCGCAGGCGGCTCGTGAAGCCTATCGCGCACGCTCTACTTTTCAAAGGGTAGATGGCCTAGCTGCTGAAATTGAGTACGTCAACACCTTCGTCTACACGAGCATGATCGACTTCCGACAAGGGAGGTATGCTAGTGCACTAGACACCCTGCTACTGGCTAAGCAACTGGCTGTTGCCCACGATAGTCTCGCGCTCAACACGCTTCCCTCCATCTACACCAATGAAGCCAACGTGCTAGAGCGCTCGGGCAACTACTACCCAGCTGCTGAGGCAAGTTATAAGGCCTTAGCCGTACTCGCCGAGGCCGGTCAGCAGACCTCGCGCACAGCTGGAATTGCCCACAACACACTCGGAACGATCTACCAACGCCTAGGCAGAAACCGCCAGTCGAGCGAGGAATACCTGCGGGCCGCAGACATACTCGCAGAAGTCTTTGGAGAAAATAGCTTGTGGACCCTCAGTGCCTTGAGCAATGCTGCCACCAATGCCGAAGTAATCGGAAATTTTGATGAAGCAATCGCACCACTCGTGCGCAAACTAACCGTGCTGCAGCAAGACCCCGAATCGGATAAAACCACCCTCACCAATACCTACTACAGCCTCGGCACCGCCTACCGCAGGCTGGGAGAGTTTGATCTGGCGATTCGCGCCACCGTGAGAGCCCTCGCCACCTGGCGTAAAGTGACCAGTGAGCCCCATGTCCGCGAGCTGAATATCCTTAGGCTTTTAGCCTCCATCCAGCTTCAACTCAAAGACTATCCGAGTGCAAAGAATAGTCTCGACCGTGCACAATTCGTCAATAGCCAACTCGAGACCCAGGACAGCAAAGAGTATGGCGCTTTGTTGCTGTTGTTAGGTACCTACTACACGGAGACTGGTGATGTCGAAGCAGCCGTTGCGACGCTCAAAGAGGCCTTCGAAGTGACGCGCCAGACAGAAGGTGGATTTGTGCTTGACGTTGCCGAAGTGCAGGCGCACTACATCAATGCGCTCATCCTAGCCCAGCAGTACTATACAGCAAAGGCAACAATTGCATCTCTGCGCAGCGACCTCAGCCGCCGCGGCAACACGATCGATGAGCCGACGCAACTAACTGTTGCCGCTAATCTCGCTTTGATGGAGGTGAGACTCGCCCTGCATCAGCTACCTCAACAAGCCGTACCCGAATCTAAAGTGCTGCAGCTCGAAACAGCCACCATACAGCTGCTGAAGCATCATATGTCAAGGGCCGGCCGAGCCAATCAGCGCTACCTCGCCAGACGGAATTACAACCCGAGTTTTTTCCTCAAGCAGCTGGCCGAAATCCACTTGCACAGAGCCTCCCTCTTCGACGCCAGCGCAGCTGAGACAGAAATCCTGCAGGCGCTGCACTTCATGGAGCTCGAGCAGACCTACCTCCGCACCGGTTCGCTGGCCTCCCGCGCACATCACCTCAAGCCCGCCACACGTGCACGCCTACGCGAACTCGCCCAACGCGCAGCCGCATACGAAAAGCTGCGCCACGAACAGCAGGGCGACCACGATGAAGCTCTCGTGCAGCGTTCGCTCTACCAAGACTCCATCATTGCCCTCGAAGCAGAAATGCTCCGACTCCTCCCCCAGCCGTCGATTGATAGCCTCTTTCAGGCCAAACTCAACATCGACGAGCTGCCCACCAGCTTCGTGTTTTATACCTGCCTCGAAGGATTCACCGCAACCTTCATTTTGGCCGGTGCTCAGGGCCTGCTAAAGGTGAAGCGCATCAGCGATCAAGCTCGACTTCGAGGTCAGCTCGCGCAGTTTCAATCTTTTGTGCAGTCTCCAAGCATGGGTTTTGGCGAAAGCAGAGAAATACTGCAGCTGGGAAGTCAGCTCTATACCGAACTACTCGCCTGGCTATGGAGTGACGATGCCGAGCTGCTGCCAAGTCGCATTGCTATCTTGGAAGCACTGCCACTCGCGGGATTGCCTATGGCCGCACTGCCTGTCGCAGAAGTGACGAGTTTGCAGAATTATCGGCAAGTGGAATTCGCTGTGATGCGACATGCCTTCTCCTACCACAACGGATTGCGAGGGCTCAACTCAGCACTTCAGCGCGAGCGGCAAGACCAATCGCTCGATGTCTGCGGTCTTGCTCCACTCTCCTCTGATTCGCTGGCTGCTAGCACAGAACAAGCCAGCCTGCTCCTTCCCTTTGCCACCGAGGAAGTGACCGAAGTAGCTCGCCTCACGCACGGGCAGACGCTTATTGGCAAAGCTGCTACTGCCGGTGCTTTTTTTCGCCAGCTGGCCAGCCGATCTGTTGTACACCTCGCTTCGCATGCCAAGAGCAATGCATCCTCACCTGAATTTGGTTACGTGATGCTTTCCGACACCAGTGGAGATGCCTCCGAACGCGTCTACGCCCGCACCATTGGCGAGCTAGAATCGAGCGCCGAACTCGTAGTGCTCAGTGCCTGCGAAAGCGGACAAGGACAGCCTGTTGCTGGCTTCGGCACCCTGAGTCTGGCCAACACTTTTTTAGAGGCCGGGGCAGGTAGCGTTATCAACTCCCTGTGGCGCATCGACGACCGCCAGTCGCAACTCGTGGTCTTTAATTTCTATCAGCAACTGCTCGAGGATGAGCCTCTCGACGTAGCCTTGGCCCAAGCGCAACGGCAGTACCTACAGCAGGCCGGCAGCCAATATGTACACCCTTACTACTGGGCAGGCTTTAGCGTCTCTGGCTCAGTTGCACCACTAGCCGCACCCTGGTGGCAGCAGCACCTGTTGCTACTAAGCCTTGGCATACTCGTGCTGGCACTGCTGCTTTGGCTAACGCTGCGATACTTTCGCCGCCATGCAGCTAGCTCTCCTCCGCGAATCTCTCGCTGACTTCGCCACAGCACTTGCGCAGGGCTGGAGCTCTGGCCTCGAAGCGCTGTATGAAACCATTCCGCATTGGCAGCAACACTGGCCACCAGCGGATGCACATCAATTGGCTCCTACACTTGATGCCGCACTCGCCAATACCCGCACGCGCGGCTACTGGCAAGACCATGCTTATTACCCCAAAGAAGTAATCCTCCAGCTAGCCGAATTTTCACCCGAAATGATCAACCTCGCTTTTGGGAGACTCTTCAACCTCGAGCTCGATCTGGCCGACCGCTACAGTCAGTTTGTGTACTACCTCGATGAAGTGCTGCAGGAGCTACGGCGAGCTAAATCAACACAAACCATTGCTTCGCATTACCACGATGATTACCGCATGCCGAGCCTGTACTGCACGCTACGATTTCCCGATACGCACGCCTACTTCGAGAGCGACACCTATAATGCTGCACTCGCCAAGCTGCGAGCTCGCGACATTACCGGCGTAGCAGATCCTTCGCGATTTGCTAAGACAACTAAAGTAGTGCTCAACTTTGCGGCACAAACCGAAGGTCTGGCTGGGGCCCACCAAAAGCGCCTGCTTAAAGCTGACTACACCAAACCCGCCGCTTTGCTCGTGAGTGAATACTTCCGCTTTTTAACGCGGTAGCAGTAGCGAAAAAGCTAGGAATTCTTGTTCGCGTGGCGAACTCGGCGTGAAATAACTCACGCGCAAAATATAGGTACCGACAGCTGCCACTCGTCCATCGTCATCCACGCCATCCCAGGTCCAGGTGCCACTCATTCCAGGACTGCTGTCGGTCTCGCTTGTCAACACAGGTCTACCCACCGCATCAAAAACCTCAAAGCGAGCCAGCACGCCCGCCTGCTCGAAAGCATAATCGAGCGCTAACAAGTCCTCAAAGCCATCGCCATCAGGACTGATGCGTTGTGATGCGAGCGAAAAACTCCCCTCCGGAACTTGCTCACCCGCACGTGCCTGCGAATTGCGACGGGTCGGAGTGCCAAAATTGCTGCTCGACGCAGCGCTCGTCCAGTTGGAAGGTTCGTTAGCTGCACCGTCGAGATCGATGCGTTCGAGACTTACTCCATCGGTATTGGCATAGGCGCGGTTGTGCCAGTCTTCGTCGTAGCACACCGTCCAATAGATTTCCTCCGTCGTCGCATCGAAGAGCTGCAGGCATTCAGCATCTGAGAGGCTGGGTAGGTCGCTGGCTACCAGCAGCGTTGGGTCGGCAGCGGGAAATTCCTCTTGCAAGCGTTCGACATCTGCGGCGTACACCATCAAAGCGCCTGGAGCTACGAGCAGCTCATGTTCAGGCTCGACAAAGTCTGATACGTTACCTTCGTCATCGAGGCGCGCGAGTAGCAACTGACTGCTGGAGAGCACCTTATCGCTAACGTTGGCCAATTCGAGCCAGCGCCCTTGACCGCTAAGCGGATCGAACATGATTTCGTTGAGTTTCCAGTCGCCTGGCTCCGCTTCTTCAGCCACGCCTAGCACTACGCCAACACGACTTACCAGCTCGCTGCCCAAACATGATTGTGCGTTGCTACTCAGCGTGATGCTGATAAGCTCCCCCGCTTGCAGTGGGCTAGCGAGTTGGAGTAGGTAGCTGCCCAGCAGGTCTTGCTCAACAATGCTTACCAGGTCGTTGCCACTCAGGTTGAAGGCATCGCTGAGGGCGCTGGTGCGCAGTGCGCGGTTTGTACGAACGAGTAGTGTAGTGTCTCCTATGAGTTCTACTCCTACGATAGCCAAAGAATCAATCTCTATCGTACCCATAGCAGCGTTTGGCGCACTTGGGGTGCCTCCGCTGAGGGCGGTACTGCTCGTCCAGTTGCTCCTACCGATCGCGCAGGGCACAGCCAGGTCGATGCGTTCGAGGCTATAGCCGCCTTCATCCTTGGCCGGTACGTGCCACGCGGGGGTGTAGCTCACTTGGTCGATGAGATTGCCATCGGCATCTGTCAGACTTAGCGTTGTGCCACTGTTGGTGAGCGTTGGCGCAGCATCAAACTGCACAAAGCGCGCATCACTTCCCGCATCTGCACTGAAGGCTAGGTAGCTGTTCGCATCGAGCAAAACGTCGGGAAGCATGGTGCTGCGGCCGCCAACAATCAGGCTGAGCGATGAGAGGTTGAGGATCTCGCTCGTTGCGTTGTAAAGCTCGAGGTATTCGACTTCTGGCAGCCCGAGTGCTGGTGTCGGGTCGGCCATTATCTCGGTAATTAGCACATCGAATCGAGTGAATTGTCGAGGTGCTGTGTAGGTGACTTGGGTGCTGATGGGGCTGCTGGCATTGCCGGCCAAATCGCTCCAGGTGCTGATGGTGATGGCTGTTGCGACGCCGCTCGCGAGGTCACTGGCAAGCTGCAGGATGATTTCATTGCCGTTGTGGCTCACGTTGCTCACGGTATTGCCAGCCACCGTGTAGTTGGCGAGGCTGGAGGCTGAAGGCGCAAGTGTTTCGGAGGCTACGAGTCTGATGGTGCGTACATTTTCAGCTTCCGCCAAAACCAGTTCTGGTGCCACTACGTCCACAAAAAGTGGATCAACTGTGAGGTTGTCGAAGAAGAATAAGTCGCTGCGGGTTGCGGTATAAACTAGGTCGAAACCAGTAAAAACCCCTGCGAGAGGAGCAACGCTAGCGGCAGAAACTGTTTCTGTGGGTCCTGCTACAGCTTGCACGTTGAGCACCCATCCGCTTGCGCCAAAACAGGCATCGACTTGAGCCGAAACGGGATCATTTGCTGCGCTTCCGGGACTGGTGGCGGCCAAAACAGTTGTTTCGTTTCCATCAGTATAAATCAGCTCAAAGGCATCGTCGCTACCTGAAATACCGCCGAATTGGATGTAATGGCCCTGCACGCTCGGCTGGTCGAGTGCGCGATCAGCGTCGAGCCACCAGCGTGCGCGGTTGCTAGCAGAAGGTGCAAATTGAAGTTCTACGCTCAGCGACCAGCAGGCTGAATCTCTCGTTGGAGCGGGCGCCCATACTTTTGCCACCCCAGGCGCGGTGGGTCGCACATCCTGCAGTCGCAGCCTACCTGCCTCAGCCACAAAAGCGTCGAGATCGCCGCGCCAATCGAGTGCAGGCGTAAAACCATCAGTAAACGTCTCCCTAAAGTCCTGCGCCAGTGCACTGCCGCCGAGGCATAGAAGGAGCATGCATGCTAGTCGAGAAACAAATTTGTGAGGCATGAGCCGTGAAAGTAACCGTAGCACTACCGTCGCTGGCATTAAGCTTGCCTCCAGAGGCGTTGCTTGACGGCCACACGACCTGTTGATGTGGCGTGAGTATTGTGTACGTATAGCTTTGAGCCGCGAAAACCTGCCAAAATGAGAGTAGCTGTTGTAGGAGTAACTGGACTAGTCGGACACGAACTGTGTCGCGTTCTGGAGGAAACCAACTTTCCTGTTACCGATTTTATTCCCGTCGCCTCAGAGCGATCAGTTGGAAAATTTGCTGTGTTTGGGGGACAGAAATACCGCGTGGTCAGTATGGCCGATGGCGTTGCCGCCCAGCCCGACATCGCGCTGTTTTCGGCTGGCGGCGCTGTGAGCCTCGAATGGGCCCCTCGTTTTGCGGAAGCGGGAACAATAGTCGTGGACAACTCCAGTGCATTTCGCATGGATGCCGATAAGAAGCTCATCGTACCAGAAGTCAATGGCGACACGCTCACCGAGCAAGACCGCATCATTGCCAACCCCAATTGCTCTACCATTCAAATGGTCGTAGCCCTCGGTGCATTGCATCGCGCTTATGAGCTGAAGCGGCTAGTAATTAGCACCTACCAATCCTTTACCGGCACCGGTATGCAGGCTGTGCGGCAGTACGAGCAAGAACGCGCAGGTGAGGCCTACAACAAGGATGAGGCGGCTTATCCCTACCCTATCTTTGAAAATTGCCTCCCGCACTGCGACGTGTTTCTCGACAACGACTACACCCGCGAGGAAATGAAATTGGTGCACGAGACGCGCAAAATCATGGGCATTCCCAACTTGGGCGTCACCGCTACCGCTGTGCGTGTACCCGTGCATGGAGGCCACTCCGAAGCCGTGAATGCAGAATTTGCGCGTGAGTTTGAAATTGGGGAAGTGCGCCAGCTACTGACTAACACTCCAGGCTTGATTGTGCAAGACGATCCTGCTAAGCTGGTGTATCCCATGCCACGCTTTAGCAAAGGCCGCAACGAAGTCTTCGTCGGTCGCATCCGCAGAGATGAATCTCAGCCCAAAACCCTTAACATGTGGATTGTCGCAGACAACCTGCGCAAGGGTGCCGCCACCAATACTGTTCAGATTGCACAGCACTTAATCAAGCAAGGTCTTGTTAAGCAGGCTGTCGAGGTGTAGTCCTTTAATAATCTACTTTAGCTAGCTACCATGCGCGATCGATTTGTCACTTGGGGTACTCGCAACGGCGAGCGGAGCCTCTTCACCTTTGAACTCGACGCTGAAGAAGCGCAGATCATTCGACGGGTAGTGCCTCCCGCAGACAGCACGGAGGAGTTGCTGCAGACCATTCTCAATGCCTGGAACAACCACACCACCGTCACCTATCCAGCCGGGACAGAGCGCGAACTAGTTGAATTGACTGCATCTGGGACCATCGTGCCACCGGGTGGCGACGTTGACGATAAGGTTCGTGTTGCCAGCGCCGAACGCGAATGGCCCTTCGATGTCGTAAGTGCTCGACTGCGCAAGCAATTCAGAGGGGAACTCGAAGAGCTGGCCGACGTCATTCACGGTCTGGAAAAGTTTGAAGATGCCGTTTTCGAACGCCTCAAAGGTGCTTGGAATAAGGTGCAGACCGAGCTCAACAATAAGGTGCTGCGCTACGAGCACTCGCACGATTTGCGCAAGCTGAGCGACGAGCTGTTCGAGAAGATAAAGATCCTGCGCCGCGGCAAGGAAAAAGAAGTGCGCAGCAAGAGTAAAGAGCTCAAAAAAGACATTCGTGCCGATCTTAAAAAGGCACAAACCAAGCTCGAGGAGCAAAAGGATCTACGTGCCCTCTTTAAGGAGCTGCAACGTATCCAGGAGAGGGTAAATAAAGCACCACTTGCTCGCGAAGATCGCAATGCTCTGCGCCGTAACCTCGATGAGCTCTTCAAGGCCACCAAGTCAGAAATTACAGCCACTGAGGCTGACGCGAGTTTTCTGACGCAGCAGCGCAGTCGACTCGAAAAGCGACTTGCCGGCCTCGAGCATGCCATCAAGCGAATGAAGCACTCCGTGCACCGCGACAACCAGGACATGTTCTACGAAAATCGGCGCATCGAGCGTGCTGGCAATCAACTCGCAGAACAACTCGGTGCGGCTAAAATGCAGATGCTGCAAGAGCGGGCTGATTCTAAGCAAGCCAAGCTCGATGACATGCTCGCCACCGAAGCCGACCTTCGCAAAAAGCTCGACAAGCTGGCCCAGCGCGAGCAGAAAGCTCAAGCCAAACGTGAAGCTGCAGAGGCCGAGAAGGCCAGTATCACACCAATAGCCTCCTCAACAGGCAAGCCAAAGGCGAAGGGCAAGCGCAAGGGCCGCAGCGTCTTCCACCCCCAGGTCATCAAAGTAGCCGCAACGGTTACCGCAATGACGCAGACGATGGAAGAAGCATAATTGCTGCTAACGTTTTACAACCCGCACCGTCTGCTCTACATCTCCACGCTGAATGCGTATAGTGTATAGGCCTGCGGCAGAGTTGGCAAGGCTAAGGCTAAGACGGCGAGCTCCTGCTGACACTGGCCACACCTCAGCTAGCTGGCCTGTAGCTGTGTAGACACTCACAGTTCCTGCAGCGAGTTGCTGATCCCAGAAGAGCGTAACCTCATCGCTGGTGGGATTGGGAAAGGCGCGGAATTGGCTAGCTGCATCAGCGACATCTTCAACGTCGACAAAACGTGAGGCCTCCACGAATGTGCCAATATTCGCTGCATTCACTGTAATCGGTTCGATGACATTAGTTGTGAGCGTAGCCGAAGTATTGTAGGTAATGGCATCGATGGCGGAAATTTCATCGACCCACCAGCCTTCGTGCAGGTCATTGCCTTCGCCTTCACGTCCATACCTCCAGCGCAAACGCAAATCTTGCCCCACGAAGTCGCTGAGGTCTAATAGGGTTTGCTGCCAAGGAATTTGGGTACCCCCAAAGCCATCGAGAAAGGGAATAACAAAGGTTTGGTAGGTCAGAACGGCATCGTAGCCATTGCGCAAAAATTTGTCTGCTTTAAAGGCTATCCAGCGGGATTCGTCTTCGTTGAAGTACTCGACGATTCCGCCTTCGTGCTCGAGGTCGAGGTCGTACTTCGTATAGAAGCTCAGCACCGGATTATCTCCCCTCACCGATATGGCTTGCTCGGGTGTAAGTCCGAAGTAGGGTTGATTCTCATCGAGGGTACCTTCCACATACCAACTGGCATTGTCGAGGTAACCTTCTTGTTCGGTAATCACCCAAAACACATTGCCTGTAGGGATGACATTTTCTGATTCCCAGTTAACTAAGCCATTGTCGTCTGCAATAGGCTCATACCAGTACACACTTGGCGCATCGTCGGGTGCAGTGTACACGTACTCGACGATAATTGAATCACCTTCTACGAGATTGGTAAACTCGAAGGAGAGGACATCGCCGTTTTGGGTGAAAGGGTGACTGACACTAGATGTAATTAGGCTTGCTCCAGCAGGCAATTCATCGGTAATGGTGGCAGCAGGAAGTGGATCGTCGAACCAGTTCGCATATACTAGCCGCACATCGACATCTCCTCCTGGTGCGACGGTTGGAGAAACAATTTTGGTGAAAAACGCCGTATTGGCCAGCACCGGAGGAATAGAGAAGTTGGTCACTCCATCCGAGCGATCGTCTTGATCTCCCTGGTCTGCATCAAAGCCGAGTCCACGACGCGCAAAAGTCTCCCAAATGAGTTTTTCATTGCTGGGGCCGTACCAAGAAGTTGGGTCTGCCGACAATAAAGAATCTGCCGCGAGAATAGCATTACGACCATCCACAAATCCAGGATTGCATGGCTGCAGCTTGAGGCCCGTCATCACGAGCAGGATTGCCTTGTTGTTGCCAAGTTGTCCGTGACGGAGATCAGTACTAAAGCCGTACTCATCCACGAGATTCCAGTGCAGGTCCCAAAGCATACTTGCCCAGATACTGCCGATTTCATGAGGACCTTCAAATTCACCTGCGTTTGCCACATCTGCATAGGTTACAGGATTGACATTTATGTCGGTGGAATATGGAAAGGGTCGAATGCCTCTCCCATTTACAGCTTCACGAATGGCGTATGTGCCAATGCCGCGCACCATCTCTGGCGCGTCTGTGGATTTGGCAGAAGTGACTAGGGTGAAGAAGTCACTCCAGCCTTCACCCATTTGCTCGACGTTATTTAAGCAGATTGTATTAGGACCTCCCGTAAGTCGTAAACTGATGCCGTGGCCATACTCATGCGCAACGATTCCGTTGTCAAGGGAGCCTGAGACATAAGTTGTGGAACTAGTTAATGGTAAGGCTACCCGCATTTGGAAATCTGGATTACTTGCAGCAAATGCACGAATGCGCTGACAGCCGTCTAATGGTAGCATCAAAGTAGGAATTGTAACATCCCCCCCATCATCGCCCGGAGCCATAGCTATTGTGGTGCTTTCGAAATTACAAATTATAACGGCAGCAGCTCCAGCGTTTTGCGCTCGGAGAGCTTTTGAGCCAAATTCACAAGTTCCACGATCGATTAAGGCAATTTTACCCGCTATCTCTGCAGCATTTAAAAGGGGTTCACAGGCGTCGGTAAAGGATACATTGGGAACAGCATCACGAGCGTCAACAACACCTGCGATTACATCAGTACTCGCTGTAATCCTAGCCCCTGGCGTCCAGTCTACTGTTGCTGGCTCTCCAACGTTAGTACCTATAAGGCTCTGCGGACTAACTATGGTCAAGGGATTTCCAATGTTATTCCGATTCCACAAAAACATCTCCATCTTGCCATTGGAACCATCACCAGGTGTTGTAAATTGGGCGTTATTAGTGTGATCAACATCAGGAGTGCCTGTCCCTGTAAGAATTGTGCCTCCATCTTGGCTCTGAGCAAACACATAATCACCGTCGCCAACTGGGCTTCCTCCACTCGTGGTCCTGCCTCTGCCGTAGTTATTTTCTTGAAAATTACCAGCAGCTTCATCAAATCCGTACTGGTAGCTGAAATCGTGCATTTGATTTACAGCATAAAATAGGTTGGTCACTGTGACATCAGTCATTTCAACCGGCTCTAAATCTGGATCATAAGGAAAATTAAAGGTCAAGCTCGGTCCCCCGTCTGGTTCATCAGCACTCGGCTCATCATTATCAAACTGGTCGAGGTAAGCGTGTGTGTTGTTACCCCGTGTTATGGTAAATTCGGGTCCGACAGCTCCATCCGTATCGTGCCAGCCGAAGGGACTCGCTACTGAGTCCGCAGGCTCAGTCACTAATACTTGCGGGCCATGACTAGGACTTTCAGCAGGCCACGGAAACACGCGGTAGCTCGAGCCATCGCCTACACCTGAGTTGGAAGTAGCAGTGGAGAGATATGCAGGTGTACCGTAACTCATGTCTGGGGCTACATCACAGTCGCCAGAAGCGTGGGCACCAAGGTAGTCATGCCCGAAGCTGCAGCGAATCGTGTGGTTTTCTGTCTGTAGCACTTCACCCGTCGCAGCATCTACGGCTACTTCATAGTAGGTCCCAGAGGAGCGTTGAAATATGTGGACGGCTAGCGTGCGGCGCAGCTTGCCATCTTTGCAGAGCAGGAAGTAATCCTCTACGGCCAGGGGTCGCGTGGCGTAGTCAGGTTGCGCATAGAGTCGCTGACCTTGCGCTGCGGTTTGGTCTAAGGGTCTGCGGGCGGTGTAGCCACCTTTTTCTCCCAAGGAGGTCGCTGCCACGCTAATAGCCTCTCCATCATCAAGGCGAGGCACCACTGAAGTCAGGCGCTCTTGCACCCCATCCACCAGGCGGTGGGTGAAGCTGTAAACGCGCTCTCCACGCATACCTATAGTAGCTACTGCACCTTTTATATCGACTGCTCCTACTTGCTGTTGCAAATACACGTAGGTGATACCGAGGCGTGTGTCCGTGTAGCTGTGATCGACGGTAAGGTCGGCTACATCAGCGGCAGTGTATATGTTGTGCGCTGCCAGTTGACGCGCATGTTGGAGGGCTACGCCTGTGGCATCATCAGCTTGCGCCAAAACTCCAGACATGGAGAGCGTCAACGCCAAAAGGAAAAGTAGGATTCTAGACATGCAGATTAAGCTTGTGCGGCCTGAGCAGCCGCGGGGACAGATCAACTCAGAGGTGTAAGGTAGTGGTAGCAGCGGCTCACACGGGCTCTAGAGGGCGGATATGTGTCAATACTCAAACCTTTAATAAAATTTTCACAACTCGTGGGTATTAGCCGACACGCTACCCCATCAACTACAGCGCTAGAGGAGTTTTAGCGAAAGCGGAACGGCTAGAAACCAAAACTCACCCGCCTCCTCCAAACCGCAAGTGCAACTGGTGAGTTGTTGCAGCATCACCACGGGTGACTTTGCGGATTTAGATAGATTTTCGCCCTCTGGGCAAGCGGATGGCTGCAGCGACAGAAACGATACTTCTCGACGCTGGAACGAAGCTCAACCAGCCGCTGTACACCTCACAGTTTTGGCTGCTCGCCATCAGTCATACGCTTTTTGGTGCCAGCTTTACGATGATTATCCCGGAGCTGCCCAACTACCTCACCTCGCTGGGTGGGGCGGACTACAAGGGCCTTATCATTGCGCTCTTTGCACTTACGGCAGGCCTCTCGCGACCGTGGTCGGGCAAACTCGCCGATACCATCGGGCGCATGCCAGTCATGGTCATCGGCACACTGGTTTGTGTGATCTGTTCAGCGCTTTATCCCCTCGTCGGTAGCGTTGCGGCATTTCTACTGCTACGACTCGTACACGGCTTTTCTACTGGCTTCAAGCCGACAGCGTCTACAGCTTACCTCGCGGACATTGTGCCTAGCCACCGCCGCGGTGAGGCTGTGGGCATTATGGGCGTCGCCTTCAATCTGGGAGCAAGTTCGGCGCCTCCATTCGGCAGTTGGGTGGCAGGCGTGTACGGACTCGACACCATGTTCTTCATCAGCAGCGGAGTGGCCGCTATTAGCATCCTCATTTTGTTTCAACTTAAGGAGACGCTTCCGCAAAACCTCAGACAAGGCTTTAGCGGCAAACTGCTCAAAGTCAACTGGCGCGACGTATGGTATCCTCCATCACTAGCACCAGCTGTTGTGCTATTTTTGCTCTACACCGGCTATGGCCTCTTGCTTACCGTCACACCCGACCATTCAGAGTACCTCGGTATCAGCAACAAGGGCCTGTTCTTTCTATTTTTCACGGGCGCCAGCCTACTGAGCCGCCTGGTCGCAGGCAAACTGAGCGACTACTACGGCAGAATTCCAGTTATCCGCGTTGCCTGTGCGCTCACCGGCTTTGGCTTGTTGTGGATGGGGCTAGGTCAAGACCAACTTGCGCTGCTCGGAGGTGCCGCGGTATTTGGTTTCACCACGGGAGTAGGCGGACCTGCACTGATGGCTTGGGTGATTGATCGTGCAGCCGATGATGCACGCGGCCGTGCCTTCGGAACCCTTTACATTGCCCTCGAAGCTTCTATTGGTATCGGCGCTTTCTTTAGTGCCGCCCTCTACGCCAACGACCCGCTGCGCCTCCCGCT
This sequence comes from Saprospiraceae bacterium, assembly GCA_965213735.1. Taxonomy (GTDB): domain Bacteria; phylum Bacteroidota; class Bacteroidia; order Chitinophagales; family Saprospiraceae; genus CALDTK01. Next base: position 2,113,931 of record CBDCAB010000005.1, on the reverse strand, counting down.
GACGTATTGTGTATTCGCCGCGATTAGCTTTCTCAGCGTCGTGTTCATGTGGTGGTTTGTGCGTCGCACGGCATTGGCCGGTAAGGAGCTAAAAGACAATGCCTAAGCCGACGCTCAATACATCTGCAGTGCCTGCCGAATTCTCCCAAGCCTGCGTGAGCCCCCATTCGTAGCGGGCGTGGACATTGAAGCGCAACAGGTCGAGGCTGAGACCACTAACGAGGCCAAAACTCAAGTCGCGTTGACCGCCGAGGTCATCCACCAGCTTTTCTCTGATGCTGGCCGTAGCTACCGGTCCGCCTTGCAGGTGCAGCGCAGCGGTGCCGTTGAGGCCAATGCGCAGACCGGCTTGAAGGGGAACTTTGAGCGACACGTGTTGCTGCTTACCGAGCTTTTGCGGCAGGTTGATTTCCCGCAGGTCCACCACTTCGCTGCTGGTGTTGTAGTAGTGCAGTCCGGGTTGTATGTAGAGCACCTTCTTTGATATACGAAAGTCAGCTCCAGCGTGCCAGCCGTGGCGCCCTTGCAGGCTGATATCGGCCACTTCGCCGTTAATGGCATCTACCCGCTCGTTGAGGTAGCCGTGGAGGCCGATGCTAGGGATGAGTTGTGCTTGCGCCAAAACAACAAAGCACAAGGTGAAGGCGGTGGTGAACAGGATTTTCATCAAGAGAGGGTTTGGAGGTGATAGGTGCTGTTGATCAAACAGCTTTTGCCCTTTCGCACTATATCTTCACTAGGAGTTTTAACCCAGCTTTAGCGCAAACACCCCGCTGACACTCAAACATTAACATGACGGCAGCAGATAGCGCCGTGAAACTATCATATCCGAACGCTTGTTCGTATTTTAGACCCATACTAGCCCAAATCATGACTACCACCGATCCCCGCGAAGAAGTATTTGAAGCCCGCATTGCAGCGGATGAGCGCATTGAGCCGCGCGACTGGATGCCTGCTGCTTACCGCAAAACGCTTATTCGCCAGATAAGCCAGCACGCGCATTCCGAAATTGTGGGGATGCTGCCGGAGGGCAACTGGATTTCGCGCGCACCGAGCTTGCGACGTAAAGTGGCCCTGCTTGCCAAAGTGCAAGATGAGGCTGGTCATGGGCTCTACCTCTACAGTGCCTGCGAGACTTTGGGTATAGATCGCGAAGAGTTGCTCGACCAGCTTCATACAGGCAAAGCGAAATACTCCAGCATATTCAACTACCCTACCCTCACCTGGGCCGACATGGGTGCCATCGGCTGGCTCGTTGATGGTGCTGCCATTATGAACCAGGTGCCGCTGTGCCGCTGCAGCTATGGCCCATATGCGCGTGCTATGGTGCGCGTGTGTAAAGAGGAGAGTTTTCACCAACGCCAGGGCTTTGAGATACTGCTCACGCTGAGTCGTGGCACCGACGAGCAAAAGGCGATGGCACAAGATGCTATCAACCGCTGGTGGTGGCCTTCGCTGATGATGTTCGGCCCAACCGACGACAACTCGCCCAATACTGCACGCTCGATGCGCTGGAAAATCAAGCGTTTTACCAATGACGAATTGCGGCAAAAAATGGTCGATGTCTGCGCCGAGCAGGTGAAGGCACTAGGCATGACTTTACCTGATCCGGATTTGCGCTGGAATGAGGAGCGCGGCCACTACGATTTCGGTGCCATCAACTGGGACGAGTTTTACGCTGTCATCAAAGGCAATGGCCCGTGCAACCAGGAGCGTCTCGATGCCCGCCGCATCGCCCACGAGCAAGGTGCTTGGGTCCGAGAAGCCGCCGTGGCCTACGCTGAAAAGCAAGCCCGTCGCGCCAACGAAGATGTAGCCGCAGCTGCCTAATCTTTCTCCAGCCCTCGCTCCCTCTCTCCCTTCAGCAATCCCCCGCCCTGCACCCTCCCTTAGTGCACCTTGCATAATCATTCCCCCGCACAGCCCCCCAAACAGCAAAAACGGCGAAGCCAAAAAAACCGGCGAAGCCGAACCAAACAGCGAAGCCATCCTTTGCGTCCCTTGCGTCCTCCCTTTGCGTACCTTGCGATACCATCACCCCCCAGCAGCCCCCCGAACAGCAAAAACGGCGAAGCCAAAAAACCGGCGAAGCCGACAAAAACAGCGAAGCCACCCTTTGCGTCCCTTGCGTCCTCCCTTTGCGTACCTTGCGATACCATCACCCCCCAGCAGCCCCCCGAACAGCAAAAACGGCGCAGCCAAAAAACCGGCGAAGCCGAACCAAACAGCGAAGCCACCCTTTGCGTCCCTTGCGTCCTCCCTTTGCGTACCTTGCGATACCATCACCCCCCAGCAGCCCCCCGAACAGCAAAAACGGCGCAGCCAAAAAACCGGCGAAGCCGACAAAAACAGCGAAGCCGAAACCGGCGCAGCCGAAACAAACAGCGAAGCCTCCCCCATGCAAGGACAACTCTACGAAGTATTCCTCCGCGCCCGCAGCGGTCTTCACCACAAGCATGCCGGCAGCCTACACGCATCCGACGACGCTACCGCCCTCCAAAACGCCCGCGATGTTTATACCCGCAGAGGTGAAGGGATCAGTATCTGGGTTGTGCCCTCAAAATTCATTGCCGCCAGCGATCCCGCCGACAGCGAAACCCTCTTTTATCCAACCGATGATAAAGTCTATCGGCACCCCACTTTTTACGAGGTGCCACAAGAGGTGAAAAACATGTAGCCTAGCCGCTAAATACCTGACTTTTTGAATAAGCTGACCCAGCGCGATGAAGCGCTTTACAACTTTTGCCTGCACCGTGCAGACAGCAACCTTATACTCGGTCAAAGGCTGGGCGAATGGTGCGGACACGGGCCCGTCCTCGAGCAAGACATCGCCCTTACCAATATAGCGCTCGACCTCGTAGGGCAAGCGCGCAGCTACTACCAGTACGCCGCAGAGATGCAAGGCAACGACACAACAGAAGACGATCTGGCCTACCTGCGGCACGAGCGCGAGTATATGAATCCGCTGCTCTGCGAGGTGGAAAATGGTGATTGGGGGCAGACAGTGATGCGGCAGTACCTCCACGATGCTCACCACTACCTGCTGCTACGCCACCTTGCGAGTTCGAGCGATGCGCATCTCGCAGCCATAGCCACCAAAAGCATTAAGGAAGTTACTTATCACCGCCGCTGGTCGAGTGAATGGGTGGTCCGCCTAGGCGACGGCACATCAGAGTCACATCGCCGCATGCAAAACGCACTCAACACGCTTTGGAGATACACAGCCGAGCTAGTCACGTCAGCTCCTGTTGATGTAGCTGCTGTAGAGTTTCAGCTGGCGCCAAAACCAGAAACGCTGAGCCAGCAGTACACGAATGAGGTGCAGGGGGTTTTGGCGAAAGCTGGACTGACCGCGCCTGAAACACCCGCAGAAGCCATGCGCCACGGCGGCAAGTCGGGACTACACACCGAAAAACTAGGCTACTTACTCGCAGAGATGCAACACCTGCAACGCGCATATCCAGGGGCCACGTGGTAGCTTCAACGCTTGGGCAACTGCATTGGGGGAAAGGGCTGCTTCTGCTCGGATTGCTAGCCTTGACAATGCAGTGCAACCCTCGCCTGCAAACGCGCTTGACCACTCACACCGATTGGCAGCTACTGCCGGAGCGTGAGGTGCAAACGAGCTGCCGGGAAAGCGAGCATTACATCCCGGACACCAACCACCTCGGCTTTTGGCCAGTCCGCCACATCCGGCTCAACTTTCACGTGATGGACAAGCGGAGTTTGCCCAGCAACCTCGACAGCGTGCGCGGAGGAGCCCAGGCGCTCTCCATTATGCACACTGCCAACCACCGGCTGTCCAATCCCGTGAGGCCTTGGCTACCACAGGACAATCCTCCACCCGCCATCGATCCTCGATTTAGATTCGTAGCTGTAAGTATGCCCGGCAAATCAGCCGAAGAATCTGTAGAATTCCATTATGATGAAGAAGTGCCCTGGCATGTGCATAAGGGTCGCAATCAAAATATTGGCAACGATGAAGCTTTTCGCCGGTACGGGCGCAGCAGCGACTCCGTGATTAACGTCTTCCTGCTCTCGCACCACCCCGATAGCCTTGCCAGTACGCGCTATAAAGGTGGCGGGGCAGGCGTAGCAATCGGCGATCGTTACCTCAAGCTCGTGGATCGCTGGACGGCCTTTGACAAGCCTTACCCTCAGCACGCCAACCTCATTCACGAGGTGGGGCATATGTATACGCTCAGGCATACATGGGCGCAAAACGATGGCTGCGATGACACGCCAACTCATCGCAACTGCTGGAACTTTAACGAACCTGCTGGTTGCAACCAAGTGAGCAACAACATCATGGACTACACGGCTCACTCTTCGGCCCTCACGCCTTGTCAAATCGGTCGAGTGTATGCAGCAATCACCAGGCTCGACAGCAAGACGCGCAACTTCGTCGAAAGCCATTGGTGTAAAGGCTCAGCGGGTGGCGATGTGATGCTGAGCGATTCGCTGGTGCTCAACCACGAAGTCGATTTGGAGGGCAACCTTACCTTGCTACCGGGAGCGTATCTCGAGGTGAACTGCCGCTTAAGTATGCCTGCGCAGCACCGCATTACTGTTCATCCTGGAGCTACGCTACGCCTCAACGGTCAGCTACACAACAGCTGTGGCTTGACCTGGGAAGGCATCTATTTACTGAGCAACAGGAAGCAACGGGGCAAGCTTCAGTACCGCCCTGGAGCAAGCATTGAAAATGCCACCCACGCTGCACTGCCAGCGCTACCCACGCCAGCTGATTCCGATAGCTAGTAGTACTGCGCTATATCTTCAAGCGGTTTTCGCGAAAGCTGGGGCACCTGCGCATCCTCTGCTGGATAGCCGACGGGAATTAACAGAAATGGCCTCTCGTTGTCGGGCCGCTCCAACACCTTCTGGAGAAAGTTCATCGGACTCGGGGTGTGAGTCAGCGCTACCAAGCCTGCCTGGTGAATTGCTGCCAGCAAAAATCCTGTGGCAATGCCGACGCTTTCGTTGACGTAGTAGTTTTTGGAGCGGGCACCATCTGGGGCGTAGTCGAAAGCCTTCTTGAAGACCACGATCAGCCAGGGAGCGATTTCGAGGAAAGGTTTATGCCAGTCGGTATTAAAGACTTCGAGATCGGCTAGCCATTCCTCGCTCATACGTCCATGGTAGTTTTCGTACTCTTCTTGCTCTGCCGCCTCGCGAATTTGGCGCTTCACCTCAGGGCTGTTGACGAGGCAGAACATCCAGGGTTGTTTATGTGCGCCGCTCGGTGCAGTACTGGCTGTGCGCACAATAGATGCAATGACTTGAGGAGCAACGGGGCGGTCGGAAAAGTGACGCAGCGAGCGCCGCGTGTTCATAAATGCTTCGTATTCGAGGCTGCGGGCGAGTGAAGTAGCTTCGTCGTAGCTCGGGCTATGATATGGGATAAAAGGCGTCGAACTCATGGTACAGCTTGCGCGCCCAAGGTAGTTGCTCTACGAAAAGAAGCCCCCTCCGCGCTTCTGGTGGCGGAAAGGGGGCTTGTGCTCAAGGGATCAGAAGTGGGGGCGGCAGGTGCGTCAGCTATGGTACTGAGAGCGGACCTTGCTCCACTTCGTAAGCGCTAATGTAGTCGTTTAAAAGACCACTGATAATGTCTTTGAGGTAGGAGTTTTCGAGGCGGGCGATATGCTTGAGGCGGGCAAAGCGCTCGCGGTCGTAGGTGAAGGTGACGCGTTTGCGTTGTGTGACTTCTTCCGCAGCGGCAACGGCTTGTTGCTCTATGGCTTTGCCGTTGGTGGTATCGCGGATAAGGTTGTCGAGGCCGGTGAACATACCCACGCGCCGGCGGGGTCGGTTGCGGGCGCGGGCATTTTGTTCTTCTACGGCAGGAGTTTGCTCGCGTGGGCGCTCGACTGAGGCTGCCGCAAAGAGTGTTTCGAGGTCTGAGGTGAAGCTCTTGGTGGGCCTTCTGGGGGCGCGTTTGGGTTCTGGGCTACTGCGCCGCGCCTCGGGTTTAACCGAGGTTTCGAGCAGCCAGGGACTCTCATCGATATTTGGCTCGTACTGCGCTTCGGGAGAGAAGACGCTGTCGAGGCCACTAGTGAATCGTTTCTTGCTCAACGGATGCGCATTTCAGGGTAAGATGTAGCTTGAGTGTGCCGCAGCTTACCCGTGAAGGTCGACGACTTCGCGTGGAGGCATTTGTGGCTCTTGCTGTGCCTGCGCGCGTTGCGGAGCATAGGCAACTGCGGGAGCCTGTTGCGGAGCAGGAGCACGCTCGCCGAGCGGCTGGCGCGAAGACTGCGTGTTGAGTCTTTGGGCAGCAGCTGGTTTGGCAAGTGGCTCTTCTACTGTCTCACAACGCTCGATGATTTCGCCGCAAAGCTCGAGGTAATCACACGCACCGTTGGACTTCGGCTGGTAAGAGAAGATGTCCATACGTTGGGCTGGTGCTTCGGCCAGCGCGACGTTGTTGCGAATCATGGTCTTAAACACGCGGTCGCCGAAGTACTTCTGAATGGTGGAGACGACATCCCGATTGAGCACTTTGCGCGCATCGTACATGGTGGCAACTACACCTCCGATGCTCAGCTTCTTATTGAGTCGGAAGCGCACCTTATCGATGACCTGCTTGATCTTGGCTACACCCTGAAGTGCTAGAAACTCCGTCTGCAGTGGAATGTAGACGTAGTTGGAGCTCGTGAGGGCGTTGAGGGTAAGTAAGCCCAGACTCGGGGGGCAGTCGATAATAATGTAATCGTACTCGTCTTGCACCGGCTCGAACAAGGCTCGCAGCAGGAATTCACGACCAGGTTCATTAACGAGTTCCATCTCTGCGCCCGACAGATCGAGCGAGGAAGTAATGACGTCGAGGTTGGGCTTATAGGTGTAAGGGACCAACTCCGATTCGCCGCGAAGGGACTCGTAGATGGTGATTGCTTGCCGGTTGATGCCGAGCGAGACAGTGAGGTTTGCCTGTGGGTCGAGATCGAGGAGTAAGACTTTCTTTCCTAGCTCGACTAGACCTGCGCCAATGTTGATTGCGCTGGTAGTTTTTCCCACGCCGCCCTTGTGGTTGAGCAGCGAAATCACGTGTGCCATAGTGTTTGTCAGTGTTTCTCAGAGTGTTTCAGTGGCGCCAAAGTAGCGAGAATATATCTATATTATTAACCATGCGTCGTGGAAAGTTTGATTTTATCCATTAATAATGCTGGTGGAGTGGTGACTCGGCGCGCCGATAAGTTTTCCACAGCCACTGCTAAATGGGGGCTCTCCAGGCCTGCGAATCCAACACAAACTGCGCAAAAAGTGGCGGCGGGAAGTGATGGGTAAAAGAAAAAGTTGAAAAAAGTGAGCTGAGACTTGTGTAATCCCGCACAATTTGTTTTAATTTGCAGCAGCTCAACACAAAAACATGATTACCCAAGACCGCATAGAACTCAATGATCGCTTTCGAGTGGTGTTTGCACTCCTTGAAGAACGTGGCGTAATCGTCAAGAACGACCGTAGCGGTCGCGGCATGGGCGATTTCGCTGAGAAGCTGCTCAACAACCGCGCGTACGGCCACATCATTCGGGCCTACCTCAACCCTGACGACAAGCGGGTAATTAGCTATTCCCAAGCGCGCACACTGTGTCGTGAGTTTGGTATTTCTGAGGCCTACATGCTCGATGGTCAGGGTTCGCCTTTTGATACCGAGCCTGCATTACCTGAAGCTATCAAGGAAGCTATATATGCACCTGGTCGCATTCGCTATACCTCCTTTGATGCCTTTGCAGGCTATGCCAACGACTCTGGTGCCGTTGCACTCGAAGAGGATACTGAGTTTTTTAATCTACCGGGGCTCGATGATGAGGGGCTAGTTGCCTTTCCCATTAATGGTAACTCTATGGATCCCATCATTCTCGATGGAGATGTCGTGATTTGCAAAGAGATTGACAGCCTCAGCAATATCCGCGAGAACAAGATCTACGCGGTCAAAAGCAATGGTTCGGTGTGGATTAAGTACGTCCGCCCGGTCACCGACAGCCGTGGACGCATCACGCAGCTGCGCCTCATCAGTGCCAACCACCTCGAGCACGATCCTTTTGAGGAAGACATCAACGAGCGTACCCAGCTCTTCCAGGTGGTGCGCCGCATCAGTGCAGTCTAGCTAAAACCTATTTCCGAGCGAGGTTCAGCGTTCGCTCTAGCAAAAGCATTTCGATTCTCTGCAGGGCCGGACGATTAAGGTCGTTCGGTCCTTTTGAGCAAGCTTGAAGTTCGACGAAGTATCGCAAGCTTATTGGATCGGCCGTGAAGGGGATAAATAGTATCGCAAGCTTGCTACGCAAGCCGCAAAGGTCGCAAAGGACGCAAGGGAGTGCTCGTAGGGGCTGGGCGTAGTGTGGTGCCGGACAGACCTGATCGCCCCAATCTACCTGCGAAGCGCTCTAGGGTTTTAGGATCAGGTGCGGCGGGTACCGGTGCCTACGTGGGCCGGTTAGGTCCACCATGTGTTCGGCCAGTTTGTTTGACCACGCAGTGGGCAGACGGGCTGGGCTTTGAACAGGCTTCGCGAGTAGGATCAAGTCCTATCTCAACCTATTCATTTCTGCCGTCGCCCAGCCCGGCTTTAGGTCGCCCAGCCCGGCTTCAGGCTTGCTACCGCTTGCCTTGCGCCAGACCGGCCGTTCACATGGCGGACTTGCCAGCCCGCTGGGGGCGTGAGGCTGGGGTTAACGCGCTGGAAAGTCCGTTAAATGTTCGGCCAGTTTATTTGACCACGCAGTGGGCAGACGGGCTGGGCGTGAAAACGGACTGCCATACTAAGCAGCCCACCATGTGTTCGCCGCCTTCGGAGTGCAAAGTCTATGCGCGCTAAAGCACACGTAACCGGATTTTTGGGTGCTGGGCGCTAGGTGCTGGGTGCTGGGTCGCCTTACGTGGGCCGGTTAGGTCCACCATGTGTTCGGCCGGTTTGTTTGACCACGCAGTGGGCAGACGGGCTGGGCGTGTAACCAGACGGGCATACTAAGCAGCCCACCATGTGTTCGCCGCCTTCGGAGTGCAATGACTATGCGCGCTAAAGCACGCGTAACCAGACCACTGGGTGCTTGGTCCATCATGTGTTCGGCCAGTTTGTCGGACCACGCAGTGGGTAGACGGGCTGGGCTGGCCCTACCCACCTCATCAGAAGTTTAACTTGTAAGAAAATTAAAGCTCACGTCCCTCCCGCACCATCCATCTGCTCCGCTCAGCGCTAATCCTCCTCCGGGTCGGGCGTCCAGCGCAAATTGCTGTTCTGGCGCAAAAATTCATAACTCACCATCCCTGCAGCCACGGCAACATTGTAGCTGTCGAAGGCCATGGCCTGCGGAAGACGTACCGTCGCACTAGCCGCACGACGTACGGACGAACTGATGCCTTCACTTTCCGAACCCATCACAAACGCAACCGGCTCACCGAGTAGGTCGACAGATTCTAGTTCGCGTTTGCCCCTGCCTTCGATGCACACCACCTTATAACCCTGTTCGCGAAGAACCTTCGTGAAGCTGGCAAGACTACCAACCCGAGCAATGGGTAAATGCGATAGCGCACCCGCCGATGCTTTCACCGCTGCGGCATTGACAGGAGCGCGTTGCTTTTGTGGAATGACGATGCCCCGGCAACCAGCAGCATAGGCCGAGCGGGCAATGGCTCCGAAATTGCGGACGTCCGTCACGCCATCGAGTAGCAGAAGAAATCCAGCTTGCTCTGCGATTGCTTCAATGAGTGCTTCCGGCTTAGCATAATCAACCAAGGCTACCTGCGCAATTACCCCCTGATGATTGGCATCGATGAGCTTGTCGAGCAAGTGCCGAGGTACGTACTTGAGTGGCACGTTGCGCTCGCCACAAAGACGTCGGATGTCTTCTGCAAAAGGACCAGACAAACGGTGATCTAGCCATACCTGCTCGAAGCGTTGATTCGCCTGAAATGCCTCCTCCACCGGACGGCGGCCGTAAATTTTCGCGTTCTGACCCATACAGGCACAAGGTGCGTAATATCAGCCGATCACATCCAGGTGGATCAAACGTTTGTGCCCTAGCCGGCTAGTTTCGCGGCCCCAACGCATGCAGCAGTTATTCCAGCCCTTCTCTTTCCCCTGCGGCGCACCCCTGCACCTGCGGATGCTGCTGGTCGTGGTGGGGCTGGTTTTGGCGAAAGCTGTGTCTGCACAAATTCTCGACCGCCGACCCAGCGCGCAACAACGTCCACAACGCGACACCAGCCTTGAAGCCGCTGAAGACCTAGCAGCCCTGCCCGATACCATTAAAATTCATCGCTACGACCCACGCTTTCCAGTGCGGTATCGATTACTGCCCGACAGTAGCCTTTCGCTCGACTACATCCGCGTTGATCCTGTAGAAGCCTACGGACCTGATCATGTTTACCTCAACAGTATCGGTCTGCCTGCGGCACTCAACCCCCTGCTCACCACGCCCTACCAACGCTACCGCCCGCTGCGGCAAGTAGAACACCCCGCCTACCGCGACCAGCCGCTGCCCTTCTTTTCCCAGAATATCCCCTTCTCCTATACCGCCTACAACCAGGGTGGTGAAATTGACGATGGACAAGTGACCGCCATATTCGGCCGCAGCTTTAGCGATGGCTGGCGCCTCGGAGCAAGCTACTACCGCACCTATCAGGGCGGCGAACGCAACCGCTACCCAGAGTCGAGGGCGCAGCGCATACAGTTTGGCATCACCCTCGCGCACGTCCCAGACAGCTCGCACCACCGCAGCTATGCCTATATCGACCTCAACAACCGAAGCTGGAACAACTCAGGAGGCTATGACTTCGCCCTAATCGATAGCATCGGCCCCATAGAACAAGCTTTTACCGCCTCACCCCAACTCACGGGAGTGCGCACAGAAGGCCGCAACTCCACCTATTCTTATCTCCATCGCTACTTCCTCCAGCAGCAGCGAGATTCGCTGGCAAAAGGATGGGCAGCGTCAGGGCAAGCCACCTACCGCCAAGGTCGACACCTCACCAGCGTCACCCAACCTCTACTTTATGAAGCCGAATTTGCTCCCTACCTCGTGGATAACCGCGGCCTCCGCTTTGCTATTTCGGAAAGAAGCTTGCTGGGAGAAGCAGCTGTAGAATACTTCACGAATGCAGCTCAAAAGGCTGGCTACAGCTTCAATCTGCAGCTAGGCGCTTACGCAGGATCCCAACAATTTCGCGCAGACTACCTGTCTACAGAGCCTAGTCTGCTCCTTCTTGGCCTCAAGGGAAAACTTGCTGGTACCGTCTTTGGCAGCTTTAGCCTGCAAGCAGAAGCAGATATACCTTTTGGCGAGCGTGCAGGCGAAGGACTGCTAAGTGGGGTGCTCGGCTGGAACTACCGGACGGCTTTTCGACTCGAGGCAATAGCCACCATTGAGCGTAGTGCTGCACCATGGTCGGCTGGAGCAATCGGTGTCAACAACCGCCTCATCTACGAAACGGACTTACCCGTTGGCACACACACCAAACTCGGTGCATCGGCTACGCTGCTGGGTATAGGAGCACAGGTGGGAGCAAGTCTCGATGTATACACCAATGCCACTGTGTACGGCCGCTTCGGCGAAGCGCGTGAAGCTGCAAATGAAACTGCCATTCCATCACTAAGCTTCAACTTACCCCTCAATTTTGGGGCGTTACGCATGGAGCATCGGGGAGTGCTCCGCAGCCAGATACAGACCCAAAGCGTGAAGTTGCCAGCATATGCAGGTCAGCATTCGCTCTATGGAAATTTCTGGCTCTTCGAGCGGGCAATGAATCTCATCGTTGGCATCGACGGTATCGTCAGATCGCCTACTGGGCGTTATGGGTACTTCCCGCTCACGAGCGTATTCACCACCGATGCGCCTAGTGAACTAGCTCCCTGGACCTACGCTCTTGATGGATTTGTTGCTTTTAAAGTGCAGAGCTTCAAAGCATTTGTCAAGTTGGATAATGTGCTCGTGAGCAGCAGACAGCCACTTCCTGCCACTGTTGAAGGCTATCCTATCGTGCAGGGTAGCTCAATCTTTGGTGCGCGCCCGCTGCTTCGCTTTGGTGTAGCTTTCTTCCTGTTTAACTGATTGCAGGCTAAAGCTCGTAGTTAGGCTCGATCTTGTGGTTGCCTTGCTCTGCGTAGAAATCCTCGATCATCTGCACGGCCAGCTCTGGATCGTCGGTGATGGGCAGTAAGTCGATGTCGCCAGCGCTGATATTGCCGAAGGTGAGCATAGTGCCGCTCACCCAATCGAGTAGTCCTTGCCAGAATTCTGTACCCATGAGAATGACGGGGACCTTCGTGATTTTTCCGGTTTGGATGAGGGTAAGGACTTCGAATAATTCATCGAGAGTCCCGAATCCGCCTGGCATGACGATAAAAGCCTGCGCATATTTGACAAACATCACTTTGCGAACGAAGAAGTAGCGGTGGTTGAGGTTTTTGTCGGGGTCGATGTATTCGTTGTGGCTCTGCTCGAATGGGAGATCGATATTGAGTCCAACCGACAGACCACCGTAGAGGGAGGCGCCTTTATTGCCGGCCTCCATGATGCCAGGACCTCCACCAGTAATGACGCCGAAGCCTTTCTCAGTAAGGTGGCGAGCGGCCTCAACGGCGAGCTTGTAGTACTTATCGTTGGGCTTTGTACGGGCCGAACCGAAGATGGACACACAGGGCCCCATGCGATTCATGGTTTCAAAACCATCGACAAATTCGGCGATGACCTTGAACATCGTCCATGAATTCTCCCCCTTGATCTTTGCCCACTGCTTCATTGGCTGGCGAGCAGGGGTGGGAGTTGGCTTCTCTTGCATGGGGGCAATGATAGGGAGTAAACATGGAGCCCCACGCGCTAGATGCATCGTGGGGCTCAACTCACCGGCTATTTAGGCAAGACTAGTTGCTCTTGTAGTTGGTGTACTCCTCGTCGATAAACTTGTGGAGGTCTTTGACATTGTTGAACTGCTCGAACATCTCCTTAATCTTTCCCTGCTGCTTGCCTTGGCTCGGCACCACGAAGGTGTTGACATCTTCGACGATGATTTGATCGCCGCTCAGGATGATGAGGCGCTCGACCACATTGCGCAATTCGCGGATGTTTCCCGTCCAAGGCAGGGCCTGCAGCGTCTCCATCGCATCGGGAGCGACTTTCTTAGGCTTGGTGCCGTAATCGCCACAAATTTGCCGCACGAAGTGATCGACCAGCAGCGGAATGTCGTCAGAACGTTCACGTAGCGGGGGCACGTGCACTGGAATTACTGCCAAACGGTGGTAGAGGTCTTCTCGAAATCTACGCTCGTTGATTTCTTTTCGCAGGTCTTTATTCGTTGCCGCCACTATGCGCACATCGACTCGTATTTCTTTTTCACCACCGACGCGGGTGATGCGGTTTTCCTGGAGTGCGCGCAGCACTTTGGCCTGAGCGCTGAGGCTCATGTCACCAATTTCATCAAGGAAGAGCGTGCCGCCGTTGGCTTGCTCGAATTTGCCGATGCGTTGTTTGTGGGCACTGGTAAATGCGCCTTTTTCGTGACCGAATAACTCGGATTCGATGAGTTCGCTGGGAATCGCGGCGCAGTTTACTTCCACGATAGCGTGCTTGTTGCGCGGACTTTTTTCGTGAATCCAGCGAGCCACGAGTTCTTTACCCGTACCATTTTCGCCGGTAATCATCACTCGAGCATCAATGGGGGCTACCACATCAATGGTCTGCTTGATCTTGCTGATCGTGGCACTTTCGCCGATGATTTCCTGGGTCTTGTACTTGTTGACCTTAACCGAGAGCGCCTTAGTGTCCTTGATGAGGCTCGACTTATCCATCGCGTTGCGGATGGTAATCAGCATGCGATTAAGATCTGGGGGCTTGGAGATGAAGTCGAAGGCTCCCTTCTTGACGGCATCGACAGCCGTGTCGATATTGGCATGACCTGAAATCATGACCACGGGTGTATCGGGACTGAGGATTTGGATGCGCTCGAGGGCGTCCATGCCGTCCATTTTCGGCATCTTGATATCGCAGATAACGACGTCGTACTTACTCGTCTTGAGTTTGGCAAGACAGTCTAAGCCATCTGCAGCCTCGTCGACTTTGTATTTCTCAAACTCGAGTATTTCGCGAAGTGTGCGGCGGATACTCTGTTCGTCGTCGACAACGAGGATTTTGGCTGACATAGGTGGTGTATTGGTGGACTGGGGATTACGCATGAGGCGCATTTTACATATGCAAAACTTACGCCAAGCTGCGGTGTCCCCGGAGGGCACAGGTGCTTATACGGGGATGCCGCGCAATACGTTGTACCAGTTCCTGCGTGTAGACTACCGTTCGCTCAACGCCGATGTTGTCGCCTCAGCCTCGGTGAGCATCTTGAGCGCACAGGCTGCGAGTGCTGTTGCCCCAATGGTCAAGCAGGCTTCATCCACATCGAAATCCGGCTGGTGCACACTGGCGCTAATGCCTTTCGCAGCATTTCCCACACCAAGTCGAAAGAAGAAGCCAGGCACTTCCTGCAGGTACCAAGCAAAATCCTCAGCGGTAGGTCTTAGCTCGAGTTCCTGGACTTGCTCTTCACCCACGAGCTGCTGCAGGGTCTGGACTAGCGGGGGGCCCAGACGAGTGTCATTGGCTAGGGCGGGATAGCCCTGGCGAATTTCCAGCTCGAGGTGGGCGCCAAACATTTCAGCAGTTTTCGCAGCAATGCGCTCAATATGCGTGTGAGCTTGCTCGCGCCAAGCCTGATCGTAAGTGCGGAAGGTTCCTTTGAGGGTGAGGGAAGTAGCCAGCACATTGGTAGCTCCGCCGGCTGAGCTGACGCTACCAAAAGATAGGACTGTTGGCACTGCAGGTGGCGCTTTGCGGCTGACGACCTGTTGCAAGCCCGTGATGAGGTGGGCTGCTGTAGCTATGAGATCTGTATGTCGATGCGCCAGAGCTGCATGGCCACCACTACCGCTCAAGCGGAGGTGTAGCTCGTCTGAACTTGCCATATAGGGCCCCAAACGGTAGCCAAAACAGCCAACTTCGAGTTCAGGTGCGACATGTAGTGCGGTAATTGACTGCACATCCGGGTTGAGTAGCCCACCAGCGGCTATCACCTTCGTAGCTCCGCCAGGCAGTACCTCCTCCCCTGGCTGAAAAATCACTTTGACCGTACCCGCCCAGTTCGCACGGGCTTGATGCAACAGCAGTACTGCGCCCAACGCACAGGTGGTGTGTACATCATGGCCACAGGCATGCATGACATTCGGCACCTGACTTCCGTAGCTGCGGCCGGCCACCTCTTGTATGGGCAGCGCATCGATATCGGCTCGCAAGGCCACACAAGCAGTAATGGCGCCACTCCCCTCCCCGCTCAGCGTTACGAGCACACCAGTTTCAGCAATGGGTACCACGTTGGATATTCCTTCTTTGCTGAGCAACTCCAATAAATAGCCTTGGGTGTTTTGCTCTGCAAATGATAGCTCAGGATGAGCGTGGAGATGCCGCCTCCACGTGCGTAGTTTTGGCGAAAGCTGAGCTGCATGAGCTTGAAATCCCGCTATCAGAGCCTTACTGGACATGCGGATCGGTATAGTGAACGGTGCGCACATGGCGAGCGGGCCAACGCGGCGGAGCAATCCGGTGGATAGCCAGAGGCTCGCGCGACAACTGTCTCCAACTTTTACAGACCATGCGCCAGTCGTCGCTGGTGCGGTAGTAGCGGGCGTAGAGTTCGTTGAGTCGCTGCACATCAACAACAGCAGCTTGCTTTAGCCAGTGGCCTTGCGGCAAAACACAAGGTCGCAATTTCGGCAACCCCCCTTCACGGTTGCCACCGTTGGCATAGCCTACCCAGGTTGCTGCACCCGTCAACACCCGCCACGCATTCACCAGAAGTTGGGTTGAACTAGTGACCAGCAACGCTAGCGGCCAGAGCAACAGGATCGTGAGCGACAGCAAAATATCAAACGTCCGCTTGGTGCGGCGTGCAGGTGCGAGGGCAAGGGCGTAGCGAATGCCTACTGTATAAAGTTGGCCAGGGGCGTTGGGAGAAGGTGAACCAACAATGGCGGTGGCGCCTTCGGCAACCGTCCGAAATTCAGCTTTATGACCTAGCTCATCTATGAGCGCAATGGTGTCAGCATAGGATACATCGGCGTTGCAGAGTATGACTTCATCGAGTTGGTAAGCCTGCAGTATGCTGTCGAGGTGGCTAATATCGGCGAGTGCATCTGGCTCTGCCTCAGTACTGTTGGGCGCGATCCTGCCGGTGTATTCGCGGGCAATACCGGCCTGTGCCAGCAGAGCCAATACGCGAACACTCTCGTTTTTGCTGCCCACAATGGCAAGTCGCCGATCCCGCTTGGTGGCCTGCACATTATAGCTCACATCCGCCGGCCGCAGCAAAGACCATAGCCATCGCGCCAAGGGTAAAACGATGACGGCAAGCACCGTGGTGAGCAGAATGATGGCGCGACTCGTCCTAAACTCCGTGGGAAGCAGGGCGTAAGCCACGAGCACGAGCAGCCCACCAGCTAGCACGCCTTTGGCCACCGCAGGCAGGCGCGCCGGTCGATCATAAGCGCCAAAGGCAAGCAGACCAATAATCCAGGTGGCGACATAGAGCGGCACACTCACCTGCATGAACGTGTCGGTGAAGTAGCCTGGATTGCTAAAGTAATAGGCTGCCCAGCCCCACTTAACCGCTAGCAGGAGGAGAGCGAGCAGGGCAATATCTAGCAGTACAAAAGCTAGCTGAACCACCACATTGACAAGCACTGCGAAGGCTGCGCGCGCATAAATGGCAAACTGTAAGGCTAATTTGTGCAGCCACGAGCTCGGGCCAATCACGTGTTTGTCTGAGAAGATTACCATTGCCTTGTAGAAGGTGTGGACGTAGCTAAACGAGCGCTTGCGGGTACTTTCACCTTTGTAATGAATGATGCTCGCCTGCGGTAGGTACACGTTCTGGTAGCCTGCCTGCTGCACGAGGTAGGAAAGATCGATGTCTTCGCCGTACATAAAGTAATCCTCGTCGAGGCCACCTCCTACTTGCGGCAGCATTGCAGCCCTCAGCCACATAAAAGCTCCCGGCAGCACATCCACGCTGTGAGTGGCATGCTCGGCCAAGTGCCCCATGTAGTAGCCATTGAGTCGGTTGGAAGTCGGAGCCAGCCGGCCAAGGCCGCTCATCTTCGTAAAGCTGACCCAGGCTGTGGGAAAGCCCCGTTTGCTCTCTGGCAGAAATGTCCCGCGCCCGTCGATCATACGGGCGCCGATACATCCTACCTCTGCATGCATGTCTGCATAGGCAAGGCAGGTGGTAAAGGTGTCTTCAGCTACGAGTGTATCGGGGTTGAGTAGCAGCACGTAGCGACCGCTGGCGCTTTGTATGGCTTGGTTGTTCGCTTTCGCAAAACCCACATTCTCGGTATTGGCAATCACCGTCACCTCCGGAAACCGCTTGAGCATCTCCAAGCTGTCATCAACTGAGGCGTTATCAACTACAAAAACCTCCACGTTCAGCTCCTTACTCGCTGCACGAACCGATTGGAGGCATTGTTCGAGAAAATAGCGGACGTTGTAGTTAACGATAACGACGGAGACGTCGACCGCCGCTGCTACTGGAGCTTTATCAGCATGTTCACGGGCAATCACTCGGTGTGCATTACATATGGGCGTCGCGCACTTATCGACCTGCTGAGGGTGAGTTCGTCTGCATACTCGAGATCATTACCAAAGCTGACGCCGCGCGCGATGGTAGAAATGGCTACCTCGTAGCTGGCTAATTGTCGGCCGATGAAGAAAGTGGTGGTCTCTCCCTCAATTGTTGGACTGATGGCGAGGATGATTTCTGGCTTGTCTTCCGCCTCGGCAACTCGATCAATAAGCTGCTCAATATTTAGGTCGTCGGGACCTATGCCATCAATAGGTGAAATCACGCCGCCGAGGACATGGTAGAGTCCGCGGTAGTTGCCGGTTTCTTCGATGGCCATTACCTGACGCACGTGCTCGACTACGCAAATAGTTGCTCTTGATCGACGTGGGTCTGCGCAGATGGAGCAGATGTTGTCGTCGCTCAGATTGAAGCACTGGTCGCACTCTTTGACTTCCTGGCGCATCCGGGTGATGGCGTGGGTAAAACTTTCGCTAACATCTTCGGGCTGATAGAGCAAGTGCAGGGCCAGGCGAAGGGCCGACTTGCGCCCGATACCTGGGAGACTCGCAAAAGCGTCGACGGCGTCCTGAAGATGCTTAGAAGAGAGTGTCATCACTGCAAAGATAGGGGTGAGCACGATGCGGCTCAGTAAAGCTCGCTACTAAACGTCAGGAGCCAGAGCAAGTTGGGCGACTAGCGGCGATGCTGAAAAACCTAAGGTGTCATCCTGCGTTTGGCTTGTCAACGGCGCTGGCAAACTAACTTCCCCGGTGGTTGCAGAATTTGCATTTTTGCTCCACACAAGCACAAAACTATGGCAGAGGTCATTCGCATGCCCCGCATGAGCGACACAATGGAGGAAGGCAATATCGTCGGCTGGCTCAAGAAAGTTGGCGATGAAGTCGAACCTGGAGATGTTCTCGCTGAGGTAGAGACCGATAAAGCCACCATGGAGCTCGAGAGCTTTCATGAAGGAGTTTTGCTGCACATTGGTGTAGCAGAAGGGGCAGTGCCTGTCAATGCAGTACTTGCCGTAATTGGTGAGCAAGGTGAAGATTACAAAGCGGCTCTAGCAGCTGCAGATGAAGGCGCCGCAGCTCCAGCAGAAGCTTCTTCTCCACAGCAAGATGAACAAGCCGCTGAACAACCTTCAGCGCCTGCTGCCTCACCAACAAATGCTCCTGCTCCCCAGGCAGAAGGTCGCCTCAAGGCAAGTCCTCTGGCCCGCAGTATGGCCTCTGAGGCAGGTGTTGACCTGGCGCAGGTAAAAGGCTCAGGCGACAATGGCCGCATCATCAAGCGCGATGTCGAAGCAGCGATGACCGCCAAACCTGCTCAAGCAGAAGCAACATCTCCATCAGCAGGCTCACCTAACTACCCGCAGCCTATCGCAGCCACCCCGGGCGAGGCTAATTTTGAAGATGTTGCCACCAGCCAAATGCGCAAAGTCATTGCACGACGGCTAGCAGAGTCTAAGTTTTCTGCGCCCCACTTCTACCTCGGTATTGAAGTCGAGATGAGCAACGCGATCAGCTACCGCAAGAAGCTCAACGAAATCAGTGAGGTAAAGCTATCATTCAATGATCTAATTGTGAAGTCTTGCGCCCACGCGCTGCGCAAGCACCCTGCTATCAACAGCTCCTGGCTCGGAGACCGGATTCGCTACAATCGAGACGTAAATATTGGCGTAGCCGTCGCTGTCGATGATGGTTTGCTCGTGCCCGTGGTGCATCATGCCGATCGCAAAGGCATGAGCGAGATCAATCAGGAGGTCAAACACATGGCTGGACTAGCCAAAGAACGCAAGCTGCAGCCCCAGCAGATGCAAGGAAACACCTTCACAATCTCGAATTTGGGAATGTTCGACATCACCGAGTTCACGGCTATTATTAATCCACCTGATGCGTGCATACTTGCTGTGGGTAGCATCAAGCAGCAGCCTGTGGTAAAAGATGGACAGTTGGCAATTGGAAATGTGATGAAGCTCACGCTCAGTTGCGACCACCGCGTCGTTGACGGGGCTACGGGAGCTAAGTTTCTCGCAACTTTAAAGGGCATGCTCGAGAATCCATTGAGCATACTCATTTAGACCACTAGCAGCTCACGTAGTTAAAGCCAGTCAACCTCCCATAGGCCGACGCTGTTCGTCTTGACCTATGCGTACACTCGTTTTGGGAGCTTCGACCAATCCTCAGCGCTACAGCTATATCGCCGCACGGCGCCTGCTGGCTGCTGGCCATGAAGTCTGTTTAGTGGGACGTCGTGCAGGCGAATTGGATGGTGAGCCTATACACACCAGCGTAGATGATTGCGCTGGTGATATCGATACCGTGACCTTGTACATAGGTCCGAAGCACCAGCCTGAGTACTACGACCAGCTGATCGACAAACTGACGCCACGACGCATCATTTTCAATCCAGGCACTGAAAATCCGGAACTGGTACGGCGTGCCAGAGCGGCAGGTATAGCCTGTGAGCAGGCTTGCACCCTCGTGATGCTCGCTTCGAGCACGTATTGAGCAAGTGCATTAGTGACAGCTACATATCATCTGTCAGGAGCAGGAGTAATGTACCCAAATGCAAAGCGCCGCTACAGTTTCCTGTAGCGGCGCTTTGTCATTGATTTAGCTGCTTGTACTAGTAGCCAGCGTCGCGGGCACCGGAGAAGAATGTTCCTCGACCTGCACGAGGACCTTCAGGTTGACCCATGTCTACGTCGCCTGCTTGAGCTACTTTAAACTCAACGCGACGGTTCATGAAGCTGCCACTCTGTGTGGGTACAAGTACATCGTCTTCGCCTTCGTACTGAATGATGAGGCGATCTGGGCTGATGCCGTAGCGATTAACAAGGTACTCCTTAGCCGAGCGAGCGCGGTTGTAGCTCAATACTCGGTTGTACTCATCGCTGGCAAGCTTGTCGGTAAAGCCTTCCACTACTACACGCAGTGAGGGATTTGCACGCATTACCGTAGCGATGTTCTTCATGTGACCATAGTCAGCTTGACGGATGGTGTAGCCGTTGAGTTCGAAGTGGATCATTGGCAAGAACCAATCTTCCATAGCACCAGCAGCCTGTGAGTTGTCGAAGTCGCGCATTCTGCGGGCGATGAGGTCTTCTACTTCAGGCTCAGTCATGTACTTCGGCACTTGCGCAACACCACGGGCGTCGACTGTCATACCGGGTGGGCTGTAGGGCTCGGCATCTTCGTAGTCAGGTACGCCGTCGCCATCGCTATCTAGTGCGACACCACGTGTGTCAACAGCTGCACCTTCAGGAGTATCTACCTCTTGGTCGAGCATGTCGATGATACCGTCACCGTCTGTATCAGTGAGGTCGAGTTGAGGGCGAGCTTTGAGTTCAGTGAGCTCGTCAATTACTTGATTCAGCGGGTTTACCCAGTAGAGTGGCTCTGTCCGCTCAGCACTGTTGCCGATGTTGAAATTGAGCCGTAGGTTGCTGTAGTTGAGGATGTCCCGGTAAGTGGTACCGGCTGTTTGTGAGTTGTTGTACCCATCAAACCAGTCTGCGGTTTTGCCGAAAGGCACCATGATTTTATGCTCCAGGCCAATGTTGAAGCGCGGTCCGACACGGAAAGCGATGCCACCACCGGTCACGGCATTAAAGCCGAGGTTGTCGAAATCACGATCTTCGATGATGTCTCGCTCATCTCCAGAGGTGATCAAATCGCCCTTGATGTTGAGGTAGCTAACACCAGGTCCACCAAAAATATAGAAGTTGACCTTGCGGTTCGGCTTATCAAAGCGAAAGTTGTTGAGGGTAACAACACCTTGCAGGCTACCTCCAGCAAGGGTGCTACGTACTTCACTGTAGACGTAGGGAGCACGGTTGAGTGGCGCTTCTGAATCTGTACGCAGGTACTGACCGTCGAGACGCAAAGAAAAGATATGATCGAGTGCACGGCGGAGGTGAAGTCCACCACCATAACCAAGCTTCCTATCGTAGTCGCCTTCTAGGAAGCCGTAGCCTCCGTGGATACCAAACTCCCACATGTCTTTGGGAGTGTAACTTAGTTGGGCGGCGTCTTCCTGGGCGGAAGCGGTCGTACCGATGCCAAGCGCGAAAGCGGCGGCAAGCGTGTACAGGGTCAAGCGGGTCTTCATGTGTAAGCTTTGCTAGTTCAGAGTCAGGTCGTAGATGAACTGTGACTACAAACATATCAGATACCTGTAATGTGGGACCCTTGGATTTTCCACAAAGTCCATATTGCTGGTTACTGAGACATCCAGTCACAGATCGTAAAGGGATTTCACTTGCAGGCAACTAGCACTTCTCGGGAATAGTTCACCTGAACCCTTCCACACAAGTGCCTTTTGCGCGCGGCAAACGTACGCAAAGCCGGCGTATTGCAAAGTCTTATCAGAAATTAGGCTGATCTAGGCTTTGCCCTAAGCTCCAGCCAGATACCTTCCCCACCGAAACACAAAGCAAATGCTCGAAAATTGGCTCGTTCCTTCCGAACATGTACTGCACTGGGAAGAAGATGAATTCGAGGTATGGCAGCTTGGCCATGTCATGCAGCTATATACCTCAGCCGATGATTTTCCTGAAGTCAGTACTGGTGCCGTAGCACTCATCGGCCTTGATGCTGCCGAAGCCGATCGCGTTCGCTCGCAGCTGTACAAAATGGCTAGGCCTAGTGAAGAAATTCAACTGTTTGATCTTGGCAATGCGCGTCGATCAGATGGCGTCTTCAATGCTCCGCTGATGCAGGAACTCCTCGTAGCTGGCGTCACTCCTCTCTTTATCGGACGTGAATCTGAGCGCTGCCTGGCGCAGTATTATGGCTACCACCACGCCGAATACCTCACTAATCTCGTGTGCATCGATGACCGCCTCCGCTTTCAGGCGCGTGATGTGGGAGGTCCTAAACAATATCTCGACTACATCTTCGACCTTAATCCAGTACGTCTGTTTCACCTCGCCGTGCTCGGCTATCAAACCCACTACAACGATCCTGCAGCGCTCGAATATTTGCACCAACATCATTTCGAGTTCTACAAATTGGGCATGATTAAATATGATATTGATGAGTGCGAACCTGTGCTGCGCGATGCCGATGCGGTGACCTTCCACCTTTCAGCGTTGAAAGCATCCGATGCGCATGCACAAGAACCGCTAGGCTCGAGTGGACTTAGCAGTGAAGAGGCGTGCCAACTGGCGAGGTTTGCAGGTATGGCAGATAAAGTCAGCTCCTATGGCCTGTATGGCTACTACGCCGAGCGCGATCCGAGTGCTCAATGCGCAGATACGGTGGCACAGCTAGCGTGGTATTTTATCGAGGGCTTTGCGCACCGTAAGTATGATTTCCCTGTCACTACCGAAGGCCTTACGGAGTTTATCGTGCGGCTCGATGGCCTTTCTCCAGAGCTGAAGTTCTGGAAAAGTGAGCGCACGGGCCGGTGGTGGCTCGAAATCCCCTATAAGCTCGAGAACACGCGTCGGCATCAGTACATCGCGTGTACGTATGCAGATTACGAAAGGGCCT
Source organism: Saprospiraceae bacterium (assembly GCA_965213735.1). Taxonomy (GTDB): domain Bacteria; phylum Bacteroidota; class Bacteroidia; order Chitinophagales; family Saprospiraceae; genus CALDTK01. The sequence continues at coordinate 2,090,817 of CBDCAB010000005.1, read as the reverse complement.
GCGATCAGCAGCTTCCCAACCGGCTGATCGAGGCATATAAGAGGTTTGTTTAGATGCTGGAGGGGCGGCTTCGCCGGTTTTGGCTGTTGGGGGGGCAGTGCTGGAGGGATTGTATCGCAAAGTTCGCAAAGGGTGGCGCAAGGGTCGCAAAGGGTGGCTTGCCTGACCACAATGTTGTGGTCAGGTGGGGGCTAGGAGGCGTTCCAACTTATTTGATCTGCTGCCTTTTAGCAAGATCACGGTTTGCTCGGGTACTACTGTTTTGATTAGCCATTCGCGCAAGTCTTCAGCTTTCGCAAAAACCTGGCCTTGACTGCTGAACGTGTCGTACGCAGCGCCAAACAGCGCCAGTTGTAAGTTGCCTATACTGGTGGCGTCAGTGACGAGAGCTGCGTGTGCGGTTTTGGCGAAAGCACCCAACTCAGCCATCTCACCAAGCACCGCAATCTTATGTTGCTCGGGCCGGCTCGCCAACCACGCAAGAGCCGCAGACATGCTATCCGGATTCGCATTATAAGCATCTAAAAGCACTGTCGCGCCCTGCCAAGTTCGCACTTCGCTACGTTGATTAGCAGGCACATAGCCAGCGATGGCACTAGCAATTTGCTCATTCGGCACTTTGAAATAGCTGGCCACCGCTATGGCTTTCATCACATTGCGATAGTTGTGCTTCCCTGGCAAGTGCGTCAGCACCTTGGTAATCATTCCTCTCCTCTGAAAAGCAAGTTGCACAGTCGGCCACTCAGCCAGTAGCTGACCTGTCACGAGCGCATCAGGCAGGGGGTGCTGCTCAGCATCAGAAGTAAAGAGCAACTGCTTCGGGGCGCGACTAGCCATGGCACTCACCACCTCGTCGGCCGCATCGCTAAACACGCAGCCATAGCTAGCAATTAGGTAATCGAACAACTCCCCTTTACCAGCCTTCACACCTTCAGGTCCGCCAAATCCCTCCAAGTGTGCGCTGCCGATGTTGGTTATAAACCCATGTGTAGGCTCGGCAATGCTGCATAGTGCTGCAATTTCTCCTTGATGATTGGCACCCATTTCGACCACCACCACCTCGGCAGTGGGAGGAGTGCGCAGCAGCGTGAGGGGCACGCCAATGTGATTGTTGAGGTTGCCAGCAGTACTCGCCACTTCGTAAGCTTTGGCAAGGGCGCAGGTGAGTAGTTCCTTAGTGGTGGTCTTGCCGTTGCTGCCGGTGAGCGCGACGACCGGGCAGGTCCAGGTTCTGCGGTAGGCGCGGGCGAGTGCTTGTAAGGTATCGAGCGTGTCGTCGACAAGAAAAGTGTCCTCCTCACGCAGCTCAGGCATGTGCGTGTCGACCACTACTGCTTTAGCCCCCAGTTCGAGGGCTTTGGCCGCATAGGTATTCCCGTTGAAGTTGGGCCCGCGAAGCGCGAAAAACAACTCTCCTGCCTGGAGTGTGCGGGTATCGATCGATACTCCACGAGCAGCAAGAAAGACCTCTAGTAAGCGTGGCGACATGGGGGTAGGCTGAGCACATCAAGGACAAAAGCCTCTCCGCAGGTTTGCGAAGAGGCTTTTGTAAAGTTGAAAAAATCAAGCGGAATACGAGGCTTACTTGTAGCGACGCTTCTGAGACTTTCCAGAGTTTTTGAAGACGTTGCCGCCAGTGTCTTCGTTGCCTGCGGGACCACCTGTACGCGTCATCGCGCAACGGAAACCGAGGGTACGATCAGCTTTATCCTCTTCTTTGAAGCGGCGTGTGCCTGGGGCAAGCCACCATGCGCGATCTGCCCAGCTGCCACCTTTGATGACACGGCTCTTATCGCTGATAAGTGAAGTCTCACCGTAAGCATAGCTTGCTTCAGACTGCTCATCGCCATCGAGGTAGTTGTAGACGCGGGCTGTCTTGTAGTTTTCGCGGCCTGCCACCTCATCATCTTCGATGTAGCGATAGCGGAGGCGACCGAGGGAATCTTTTTCAACAGGCTTACCGTCCTCGTCCATTTCGAGGGCAGTGAAGTTGCCACCACGGTAAGGGTTGAGGTCGTGATTGTCGACATCACGCAGGGTAAGTGAAGTCATAGGGCGGTAGAGGTCCATGGTCCACTCGCTCACGTTGCCTGCCATGTTGTAGAGCCCGAAGTCATTGGGCTGGAAGGTGCGAACTGGTGCGGTAATAGATGCGTGGTCGTTGAGGTTGCCGGCCATACCCATATAGTCACCATCGCCGCGCTTGAAGTTAGCGAGGATGCGACCTTGGTACTTATCGCGCTTCTGGTAGCGGAGGCTATTGCCGTTCCAGGGGTAGATGCGTCGGTCGGTGATGAGCTCGTCTTTCTCGTTGGCCATGTTGCCTTGCAGACCGAGTGCTGCATACTCCCACTCTGCTTCTGTTGGCAAGCGGTAGCTCGGCAGCAGAATACCATCTTCGAAGCGCACAGGACGCTCGCCACCGGTGCGGAGGTCTTTGAGGTTCTTACGGACATCGCCTTGGTACTGGCCGACGAGGTAAGACTCAGTATTAAAGTTATCCTCGTCTTTCTGCTCGGGATTGTTGTTGAGGATGCCGCGCTCGATGAGCACCATCTCGTTGACGCGGTCGGTGCGCCACTTGCAGAAGTCGTTGGCCTGGTTCCAGCTCACGCCGACTACGGGATATTCATCATAGCTAGGGTGACGGAGGTAGGTCTCGACGTAAGGCTCGTTGTAGGCGAGTTCTTCGCGCCACACGAGTGTATCAGGTAAAGCGTTGACGTATACTTCTGGATAGCTTTCGCCAAACACGCGCTTGTTCCAGTAGAGGTACTCTTTGTAGTCGATGTTGGCGACTTCTGTCTCGTCCATATAGAAGGAGGAGACAGTTACACGGCGAGGTACGTTGTTCCACTCACTGATCACGTCTTGTTCGGTGAGGCCCATACTAAAGGTACCACCTTCGATCAGCACGAGGTTGGGGCCTGTAACTTGGCCTTCATAGTCATGCTTTTCAAAGCCGCCCCATTTCTGGTCATTGTACTTCCAACCGGTGGTTGCTGATCGTTCGCCTTTGTTGCAGGCTGGCAGGATCAGTACTGCTGCGCAACACAACGCGCATAGCTGGAGGATTTGCTTCATCTCAGTTTTTTCTTCTCTCGAGGACCAAAAGTACCGAACTATTTCGGTGCAAGGAGTACGCCAATATCGGTTGTTTACTAACGTACCTGTACCAGATATAGTGTCAAACTAGCGAAATAGGTTCAAGCAATCGTTGTAGCGTTCGGCCTGGCGCTTGCTTTTGATCCACCAGGCTTTGTCGAAATCAAACTGCAGGCTGACCTCGTGTGTGCCGGTGGTTGCCGATGATAAGCCGCTGACGGTGGCGTCGTAGCTGTAGCCAAACTTATACATATCCCACGACACGCCAATGACGACAATGGCTGCATCGGCATTGCCAAAAGCATAACGGAACCAGCCGCCGCCGAAAATTTTACCAAATGAGAGGTAGGCGCCCATATTGAGTTGCTCGAAGGGGCCTTGCTTGGCGTACAGTAGATTGGGCACGATATAAGCAGCTGACTCGCGCGCGTTCGGCTGCAGGTCGATTTGGGCGCCAGCATGTGCACTTATTCGCAGCGGCACACCTTTATAAAAGCCTCCCGGCCCAATGCTGGCGAAGCGATCATCTGGCGTAGTCACGTGGTCGAGCGTCACACCTACATAAGCTACTTCTCCGGCATAGAGCACTCCCGTACCGAAATCTGCCCACGTTTTGGTGAGATCGGCTGGCCGCACCTCGTTGGTGGGATTGGGCTGGCCGTTGGGCCCTACGGCACCGGTTTCGCTATCGAGCTGGTCGAAAAATATGAGTTGATCCCAATCGAGTCGCCGCTGTTTGGCGCCGGCGCTAAGACCTATGCGTACGCTATTTTTCTTATCGATTTGCACCTGATAGGAGTAGTAAGCACTCGCGCCGTAGGAGTTATAGATGCCGTTGCCTGCGTTGTCGGCCGTGAGGCTCAAGCCTATGCCTGAGCGGATGGGCGTGAGGTACTGGCCGTAGGTAATGGCGTAGGTTTGGTAGGCAGTAGCGGGATTAGCACTCCCGAAGCCGACGTACTGCGAACGGTGGTTGAGCGTGATGAGTGGAGCGCGGGAGGTGCCGGCAAAAGCGGGGTTGAGCAAGAGCGGAGCCGCATAGAACTGGGAGAAGACTGCATCTTGTGCAAAACCAACTGCCGCGCAGCCCAGGAGCAGAATTGACAGTAGGGTTGATGTCGTACGTCTTGCCATTCGTGACGAAGGTAGCGCTCAGGTGTTATGAAGTGCAATTTGCACCTGGAGCTAACGTTGCATCGACCTATCCATTACCCTCCGACTCCATTAATGTCAGCACCCCAACGCATTTCTAGTTTCTGCTCCGCAGTTTTGAGTGCCGTTCTCGTCCTGGCAGCAGGTTGGAGTTCGGCGCAAAGTGCTGTAGCTACTGAGCTTTTCGTTTTGCCGCAAGGCCTATCCTCTACCACCTACAGCTGGTCTATACCCCTGCCACCAGGTAGGAGCGCCACGCTGAGTGATTTTACGCTGACCACCAAAGCTGGAACAGCCCTTCCCGCCGAGCTGCGCTACAGCATACCTGAGGCCGCAACATTTAACAGTTTTCGCCAGCCCTTGCTCAACATATATTTTGAAGTGAGTCGTAGTGGGGGCGACGATGAACTCCAACTGCTTGGGACAGCTACGTATGTCACCACCTCCGCCTCTAGCCTCAGCCCAAGGAATGGTCCCCAAGAACCCTTTAACTCGGTGTTGGCTACTGGAAAGATTGCGAAGCTCGCCGTCGATGAGGATGGCATTTACCAAATCGACGCTGGGCTACTAGAGGAGCTAGGCTTATCTACTTCTAGCTCGCCTGCCAATGTGCGCCTGTACAGCAAAGGTGGCGCCATGCTACCTGAGCGCGTAGGTGATTCTTATCCCGTGGACCTACAGGAAGTTGCTCTGCAGGAGGTGGGCAATGGCGACAATAAATGGGATTCTGGTGAGCGGCTGCTCTTTTACGGGCAGGGAGAAGATGTTTGGCTGTACGATACGGCGAGGCAAGACTTTGCCCGTCGCGAGAATCTCTATGCAGAAAAAACCTATTACTACCTCAAAGTAGAAGGCCAGGGTGCCCGCATCAATACTTTACCACAAGCAACTGCAGCAACCTACGACCAGCAGTACACCAACCGCGTGCGGTGGGAGGAAGAACAAGAAAACCTGCTCTACTTCAGCAAGCAACGCTACAGTGGGCAAGGGAGTGGACAGCAGTGGTTTGGACCTCAATTCGGCACCAATCGCCAAATCAACCGCCCCGCGCTCTTCAATTTGGGAACATTAGTGCCAGGGGCAACAGGAAGGTTGACCTCCCGTTTTGCTGCCTCGACTCTGAGGAGCGGCACGAAGTACTCTGTATCAGTTAATGGCCAAACCTTCACCAGCGAGTCTTTTAGCAGAGGGGTCAGAGGGGATGCTAACTCGGCCTTCGCTCACTTCGAAAACATCGGCAGCCCGATACGGCTAAACGAGCCGGTGGTGGATGTTGAAATTAGCTACCCTGGCTCTTTCGAGACGTCGGTAGGCTGGATTGACTACGTTCAACTTACTTACCCTTGCCTGCTGCGCTATGCGGGGCAGCCCCTACCCTTCCGCTCGCTCGAGCACACCAATGGGGGTAGCTACGGTTTTGAGGTAGCAAATACACCAGCTGATTTTGTGGTTTACGATATTTCAGATCCGCTGCGGCCTGCACAGGTACGTCATACTAATGGCCGCTTTGCCTATAGCCAGGAGGCGCTCGGTCCGCCGCGCGAGTTCATTGGTTTTGACGAAAGTGCCAGCTACGCAAAACCTGAGGTAATAGGGGGTGTCACCAACACGAATCTTCACGCTATCAGGCGCGCCAATATGCTGATTGTGTACGGTGAGGGGCTAGAGCAGGCTGCTAATCAACTTGCTGAGCATAGACGCGAGCACAACGATTATACTGTAGTGACGGCGGAATTTGCAACCATTGCCGAGGAGTTCGGTGGGGGTAGGCCTGATCCGACGGCTATTCGTGCTTTCGCCAAAACCCTCTACGAACGCGACCCGAACTTTGAGTACCTGCTGCTGCTGGGTGATGGCACTTTCGACCCGCGGGGCATTAAACGTCCAGAAGGAAACCTCGTACCCACCTACCAAACCTACGCGAGCAATCACGAAGTGACCGCTTATCCTGCGGATGACTACTTCGCGCTGCTCGATGACGGGGAGGGAAAAATCCCGGGCATCAATGCGCCACGAGGTGGGCTAGACGTAGGCGTCGGCAGAATTCCTGCAAGCACTGCGACGCAAGCCAACACGCTGGTCAACAAAATTGTCCGCTACGAATCTGACCCTGAGCTGCTTGGCAACTGGCGCCTGCGCAATGTGTTTGTCGCCGATGATGAAGACTTCAACGTCCACCTCAGAGACATGGACGAGATAGCGCGCCGTAATGCTGAGTTGTTCCCGGACTTCAATCAGGTGAAAATTTACGCTGATGCCTACGAGCAGGTGCCTACTACTGGGGGAGTACGCTTTCCCAGGGCCGCTGAAGCCATTAACCTCAACATGTTTAGGGGCAATCTGCTCACGACTTATCTCGGACACGGTGGCCCCAATGGCTGGGGACAGGAGCGGTTTCTGAATGCACCAGACATTGAAAAGTGGGATAGCCGCGATGCGTACACCGTGCTCGTGACAGCTACCTGCACCTTTACAGGCTTCGATGATCCGGAGCGGACAGTAGCCGGCGAGCAGGTGCTTTTCAAGCGTGGCGGAGGCGCAGTAGCTTCTTTGAGTACGGTACGGCCGGTCCTCATTAGCGTCAACAAGACCTTAGCCAAGGCTACGCATAAAGTGCTACTCAATGACTCCCTCGCGGTGCAGTTTGGTGTGGGCAAGCTGCTGGCGCTGGCCAAGAATAGCACATCCGACTCGGAGAATGACAGGAAGTACAGCCTCTTTGGTGATCCGGCAATGCGATTAGCCGTGCCAACACTCAATGTGGTGGTTACTGAATTCGACAGTGTAGTGGTGGCTACACAGCCAGATACAGTGGCGGTAGAAGCAATGCGGGAAGTGACTGTGAAGGGCATCATTACCGACCGCAGCGACAATTTCCAGAGCAACTTTAGTGGCGAGGTGTTACTCACCATTTTTGACCAGGAGCGCGTAGCCCGCACGCTGGGGCAAGATCCGAGGAGTGAGGTGGAGGAGTTCGTGCAGCAAGGCAACACCTTATTCTCAGGCCGCGCATCAGTTGTCGATGGTCGTTGGGAAGCCAAGTTTCGCTTGCCAAAAGATTTGGCTCTTGGTAAGGGTGCGGGCAGGCTCAGCATGTACGCGCTTTCACCAGATGGGCGCGATGGCAGTGGCCTCTTCAATAGATTTATTATTGATGGTCTAGCTGCTCCTACGGTAGCAGATGACACCCCGCCTGTGGTCGAAGTCTTCATCGGCGACGATGCCTTCATCAGTGGCGGCATAACAGGTGATGATCCGGTGGTGCTGGCGAAGCTTTCGGATGACTACGGCATCAATGTGAGTGGAGCGAGTATAGGACACGACCTCACGGCTAGCCTTCGGGGCAGGACAGAAGACAACTACGTGCTCAACGACTTCTATGAGGCTGCAACCGATGATTACCGTCGCGGAGAAGTGCGGTACCCCATCTTCGACTTGCCCGAGGGCGAGTATGATTTGAGTGTGCGCGCTTGGGACCTAGCTAATAATACTGGCGTGGGTACCACGAGCTTCGTAGTGAGTGCTGATCCTGGTGTTGCACTCAAGCGGGTGCTTAATTATCCCAATCCCTTTGTGGATGCGACCTGCTTCCAGTTTGAGCACACAGCGGCAGGACAGTTGGTGGAGGTGCAGATAGATATCTACACATCGAGCGGTCGCAGAGTCACGAGCATTCGCCACGAGGGTGTAGCACGCGGTAACCGTTTTGGCAACGATGACTGCATTTCGTGGGATGGCACTGATGACTTTGGTCAGGAGCTTGCCAGAGGTGTATATCTGTACAAGGTGAGGCTACGAACCGAAGATGGAGAGCGCTCTGGTCAAAGCGACTTCGAGCGCCTCGTGGTGTTGAAATAAGCAGGTACTACCACGTATAGGATAATCGTTGGTAAAGCTCGCGCTGATGGCAATTTAACAGCACCTTAAATCGATTAAGTGAGGCAGGAAGCTGCGCTCGCTTCGCGTTAACATTCGCGCCGCATGATCCGACCCAAACCGAATTGTATGAAAGTTGTCCAGGCCGCGTGGCCGCTATTTTTGGTGTGCGCTGTGTCGCTCGTACAAACCGCTGAAGCTCAGCGGCGTTGCATTGAAGTTTCTCCCGGCAAATTCGAGAGCCTCAACGGTGGTAGGTGTGTCAACACAATTCAAACCGCGGTGCCATTTCTCACTATCTCACCTGATGCTCGCTCTGCTGCCCTCGGCGATGCTGGTGTAGCGCTCAGCCCCACGGCGGCTTCCAGCTACTGGAACGGTAGTGCACTTGCTTTCTCGCAAGAGCGCTTTGAGATACAGGCCACCTTCACTCCGTGGCTGCAGGCGCTCAAGTTGGACGACGTCTATCTCGCCAATCTTTCAGCCTACGGCAAGATCAGCGACTCAGAGACGCTGTACGGCGACTTGCGCTATTTCTCACTCGGCTCGATAGAATTTACCGACGTCAATGGCCAAGCTATTGCCACTGGTAAGCCCTATGAAATGGCGTTCTCATTTGGCTACGCCCGTAAATTGAGCGAGAAGATCAGTGCGAACTTAACTGGTCGCTTTATTCTCTCCGCGCTGGCCAGTGGACTAATTGTGCCAGATACTGGAGCTGAAATCGGCAATGGTTTAGCCGGAGCAGCCGATCTCGGCTTTAGCTACGTTGATGATGTAGCAATAGGCGCGAATGGATCAATCCTGCGCATTGGTGCTTCCATCCGCAATATTGGTTCGAAGATCACCTACACGCGGGCTGACGATCGTGATTACCTGCCAACCAACTTGGCACTCGGTACTTCACTCGAAACCTTCTTCGACGACTACAATTCGCTCACCTTTACGGTCGATTTCAACAAGCTGCTGGTACCAAGCCCTCCACTTGATTCGGTGATGGTCGATGTGGATCCCAGTAACGGCAGATCAGATCATTTAGATAAGAGTCCTATCGAGGGCATCTTCTCTAGCTTCAGTGATGCACCGGGTGGATTTAACGAGGAGCTTCAAGAGATCAACGTAAGTCTTGGTGCTGAGTACTGGTACGCCAATCAGTTTGCTGCACGTGTTGGCTATTTTCACGAAAGTGCGATTAAGGGAGCTCGGCAGTACCTCACGCTAGGCATTGGCATTAAATACAATGTTCTCGGGCTGGACTTCAGCTATCTCGTACCGACCTCTTCGACGCGCAACCCGCTCGATAATACTTTACGCTTTGGGCTCAACTACGCCTTTGCGCCGAGTACTCCTGAGGGCGTGCCCAACTAGCACCCACCTGACCACAACATTGTGGTCAGGCCAGCACCCATAAAAGCGTACAGGGTCAGGGCTATAAGCCGGATTCTGTCGAGACCCGTCATTTATCTAAGCTGCCTACCCGCACGTCGAGTTGCTCTGGTGAGCAACTCCGCGACGGACCGCCGCGGCCTCGCCAAAGCGAGACTCGTGCTGCATGGCATTGCAATGCGTGGGGTTTACCTAAACCATGAATTGCTCCATGGAGTCGTGTGCTCTTACCACACGGTTTCACCCTTACCCGGCCATCAAAGATGACTGGGCGGTTTGCTTTCTGTTGCACTTTCCGTAACGTGCAGGCTTTCCTACACGCCCCCGAGCTTTCACCCGGCACGCTGTCCTGTATTGTCCGGACTTTCCTCACTCCGGCCTAGCCGAAGTGCGACGGATCACCCTGACACCTGTACACTGCAAAGGTGCATCTTAACGAGGAAACGGCTGTCACTTTTGCTTCTGATCTCCCGTACATGTGGGGGAATGGGGAAACGTCCAAGTAAACGCAGCGCCTTACGTGTTTTAGCGAAAGCGAAACATGCGACCCAAAGCGTAACCCCAAGCAGTGAGACGGCAACGGCAATTGTACGCCGTGGACCGAAATTGGCTATCGTAGGAATAGCGCTCTGCCTGCTGTTCATCACGTTTGGCCTCGATTATATCTTCAGCGAGAGCACTAATCTGCGCACCTACGCCGCTGAGATAGAAGCGACCCTTCACCAGCAGGAACGTGAAATAGAATCAGTCACGAGCGATACTGCCTTTTTGCGGCGGCAGGTATATGGACTCGACAAGCTGCCCAGCGAAGACCAACACCAGGATGCGCTGCGTATCCTCGACCTCAGCCAGCGCGAATTCAACGTCTGCCTCTACGAGGGTGACTCCCTCGTGTTTTGGACCAACAACCGAGTTTTCCTTTCCGCCACTACCTTACCTTCTCGAGTGGCCGATGTACAGCTACGTAAGCTGAAAAACGGCTTTTACGTGGTGAAGCGAGAGGAGGTGGACCTCTTTCCCGGCAGGAAGCACAGCGTGGTGTCGCTGGTGCCGGTGAAGTATGCGTACACGCTGCCATCTGAATACCTGAAGAACTCTTTTGTTGGGCATGCCGATATCCCTGCCGCCGTAGACCTGAGTCAGGTGCCGACAGGATTTCCGATTAGGACCGACAAGGGAAAGGTGATCACCTACCTCACGAGCTCGAAAAGTTTTCAGGACCGCAAGCACCAGGCGATCTCGCTCGGCCTGCACTTCCTGGCCTTGTTATTTCTGGCCTTCTGGCTGACGCGACTTGCCGACGTGGTGGAGCTGCGCTACGGCCCCGTGGCAGGAGGTGGAGTAATATTAACCGCAGTTATGCTGGTGCGCGCCCTTATCAGTAGTGAAGACTGGGCGACGCATTTTGATGATTTAGGCTTTATTTCTGAAATTTTTCAGATCCCTGTCCTCAGCGGGTCTTTAGGTGGATTGATCGTTAATGTGCTGATAGCACTGTGGCTTGTAACATTCTTTCACCGGCATTACCGCCTCTACAACCGTACTCAGCATTCGAATCTTCACCAATGGTTGAGCACGAGTGCACATTATGCTGCAATAGTGCTTGGCGCATTTGGTCTGACTCATACCGTGTATGCGGTGGTGATGGACAGTGCGCTGGTGTTTGACTTCACCAATGTCCTCGAGTTGAAGACCTACAGCATGTTGGCAGTGCTGTCGATGCTGCTGCTCATGTTTGGGCTGTTCTTGTTTTCACACCGTCTGATGATGGGCATTGGTGAGATAGGGCTCGATAAAAAAGGTCGCTTCACCGCTTTGCTCGCTGCGATGGCCGTGAGTGTGCCGGTGTTGTATGGCGTAGGCTGCCCCTTGCCAGTGCCTCACTTTTACATAGGGTGCTTGATTTTCGTGATGGTCTACGACATGTTTGTAGACTCAGGCGAGAGCAATGTGCTGTGGCTATTTTTCTGGCTGGTAGTGATTGCGATGTACTCTGCTGCGCTGCTGTTCACCTTCAACGAACAGAAGGATCTACACAGGCGCGTCGAGTACGCGAAGGTGCTGAGTGAGCCAAGGGATACAATAGCCGAAGCTGGTTTGCAGGATTTCGTGAGTGCACTACGCAGCGATATCTATTTTCAGGAGGCCATTTCTGAGCAGGAAGGCATGGTGAATATCCGCACCATCACGCCGCTGTTTGAGCGCCTGCTCATCGATGCAGGATATCTCTACAACAACTACAGCTACCGCGTGTGGGGCTATGACGCCGAGACCGATAGCACTTTTTTGCAAGGCAGGCTAGGGGTGGAAGCTGTTGCTGCGATGGAGCGGTACAACTCAGCCAATCCTATCGATGAGTTTATCCGCTATCGCATCGGCAAGGAGAAGCCGCTCAATTACATCATTCGTCTGCAATCCGATTTGCAGCGCGACCCGACGCGGAGCTTGCTCATCGAACTTCAACACGAGTCTCGCTCGCCCTCGCGTGTATTCACAGAATTGCTAGTAGACGAACGCTACAAGCACCTGCACGCGCTGCCCGAGTACGACTATGCGATTTATCGCCACGGCTTGCTCATCGAAGAGCAGGGGCAAAGTCACGCCCTGGAGTTGCGCTTGCCGAATTTGCCTCAGCCAGGCAATTACCTCAGCGCCACCAGCTCTCAACACTCGAGTGTGCTTTATGCTGGCGAAGGTGATACGGTGGTGTTGATCGGCAAAGATATGGGAGGCTACTGGCGACCTATGTCCTTGTTTAGTTACCTGTTTGTGTGGTGTATCATGCTCACGCTGGTGATGAGTCTGGCCAATACCTACGTAGACTTCCTCCCAAGTGCTATTGATATTACGTGGGTTGGTAAGCCCGACCTTAAAACTAAAATACAGGTAGGTATAATCGCGCTGGTACTGCTCAGTTTTGCGATGATTGGCTATGTGACAGTACTATACTTTCATAATTCTACAGATGCCTACCATGACAATCGCCTCAATAGAAAAGTTGCTAGTATTCTCCGTAACACTGAGCATGAGCTGCACTTGCTGGCAGAGCTGACGGAGATTGATCAAACTTCGCTAGAACGTATAATTAAGCCAATATCTGAGATCCACCACATGGACGTGAATCTCTATGATCGTAATGGAGACCTAATTTCGAGTTCGGAGACTGATATTTTCAAGCGCGGAGTTATCGCTCCTAAAATGGGTGCTTATGCATATCAGATGATGGAAAAGCGCGGGCGCACGATGGTGGTCCAGGCGGAGGCTGTTGGCAGTCTCTCCTACCGCGCAGCCTACGTTCCGATTCGCATGCCCGAAGGTGAAACGATAGCTTACATGGGCTTGCCATACTATTCCAAGCAGCGGGATTTGCGCGATGATGTGACGAGTTTTATGGGTACACTGCTCAACGTGTACGTATTTTTACTGCTCATTGCGGGTGTAATTGCCATTACGGTGGCCAATTCTATTACGCGCCCATTATCTGAATTGGGGGCAAAGATTCGGCGCTTTAAGATTGATAAGAAAAACGAGCCACTCGAGTGGAAGGCACGTGACGAATTAGGAGCACTGATTGGTGAGTTTAATTCTATGCTATCGACTGTTGAAGAAAGCGCCAAAGAATTGGACAATGCCAGGCGCGAAAAGGCTTGGCGCGAGATGGCACAGCAGGTAGCGCACGAAATTAAAAATCCGCTCACGCCCATGAAGTTGAGCATTCAGTACCTGCGACACGCCTTTGATCGCAACCCCGATCCAGACATGATTGAGCCGCTAATCAACCGTGTAAGTAGCACTTTGATTGAGCAGATAGATAATCTTGCCACAATTGCCAGCACCTTCTCCACCTTTGCACGAATGCCAGAGCCAGAGAACAGTGAATTTGCACTCGATGATCTGGTAGAGTCAGTGTATGACTTGTTCCGCGAAGAAGATGTAGAGACCCAGCTGGAGGTAGATAGCCCTGGTGAATACGTCGTATTTGCCGACAAGAAGCTGTTGATGCGCGTGCTCAACAACCTCATTAAGAATGCCATACAAGCCATTCCGGAAGGTCGGCGTGGCAGCATTACCGTTCATTTGAGTCAGGCTGGCGACGAGGCGGTGATTGCCGTGGGCGACAACGGTTCGGGCATACCTGAGGAGATGCAGGAGAAGGTGTTCTTTCCCAAGTTTACCACTAAAAGCAGTGGTACAGGTTTAGGCCTTGCCATCTGCAGAGATATTGTCAAGGCTGCGGGAGGTCGGATATTCTTCACGACTCAACAAGGTGCAGGTTCGGTTTTTTACGTCCATCTCCCCCTGGCCGGTACTCCTGCCGCTGTCGAGGCCGCAGCTCAGGCTGCACATAAGCGAGAAGAAGCAGCAGCGGTGAGTGAGTCGCAACCCTAGGGCGCCGCGGCTAGTTTTACGAAAGTGAGAGCGATAGTCATTGGAGCCGGCATAGGAGGCATAGCAGCCGCCATTCGTGCCGCCAAGTTGGGCTATCAAGTACAGGTATATGAGGGCGCTAGTGGGCCGGGAGGCAAGCTATCGAGCTTCGAGTGCAATGGATACCGCTTTGATCGTGGTCCGAGTCTGTTTACGATGCCTCATTACGTGGACGAGCTCTTCGAGTTGTGCGGCGAAAATCCCCGCGACCATTTCGAGTATGCCCGGCAGGATGTGGTGTGTACCTACTTCTGGGAGGAGGGCGAGCGGCTGGTGGCTTATGCTGATCCACAAGCATTTGCGGCCGAAGCTCATCGCGTGTTTGGTGTAAGCGAGACAATAGTGCAGGATGCCCTCGCTGCGGCAGCCCGCAAGTATGAAGTTTCGGGGCGGACCTTTCTCGAGAAGCCACTGCACAAGGCGAGTACCTGGATTAATTCAGCTGTCGCCAAAACCCTACTTCACCTCCGGGATATGGACCTCACCTCCACGATGCATGAAGTCAACGAGCGGCAGCTGCAACATCCCAAACTCGTCCAACTCTTCGATCGGTTCGCTACCTACAACGGTTCCGACCCCTATCGTGCACCAGGCATACTTACCGTCATCCCAACATTTGAACACTTGCACGGTACGTTTTTGCCGAAAGGCGGCATGTACGATATCACCAAAGCACTCGTAGCACTCGCGGAGCGGCAAGGGGTAAACTTCAATTATTATTGTCCAATAGAACGTATATTATCAGAAAAGAATCGCATAATTGGTGTTCAATTATTTGATGGACATAAACAGCTGAGCGACGTTGTCATATCTAATGCTGACATATATACTTGTTATAAACAATTATTACCAGAGGCACACCAACCTACGCGTACACTAAAGCAAGAACTGTCTACCTCGGCCCTCATTTTCTACTGGGGAGTACGCGGAAATTTCTCGCAGCTCGGCCTACACAACATCTTCTTTAGCCAAGACTACCGAGCAGAATTCGACGCCCTACAGCGCGGCCAGCTTGCTGAGGATGTGACCATCTACATCAACTCTACATCAAAATACATTGCTGGTGAGAGTCCCGCAGGTCGAGAAAATTGGTTTGTGATGGTTAATGCGCCTCACGATCGTGGGCAAGATTGGCCAGCCATTCAGCAGCGCATCCGCACGCTCGTCATTGAGAAGCTCAGTCGGCTCCTGCACAGCGATATAGCTGCTGCCATTGAATTTGAGCGCACTTGGTCGCCACCAGGTATTGCCGCCGATACTGGCAGCCACCTCGGAGCGCTTTACGGCTCGAGCAGTAACTCACGCTGGTCGGCCTTTATGAGGCACCGCAACCAAAGTCGCCAATTCAGCAACTTGTATTTTGTAGGTGGCAGCGTCCATCCAGGAGGAGGGGTGCCGCTGGCGCTGCTGAGTGCCAAAATCGCTGCTGGTCTTATGCCTGCCGTGCCATGAGCAGTGGATACTTCACCTCCCGCGAGCGCTTACCGGCAGCTCTTTTGGCCAGTAGCTACCTGTTTGGCACCTTCATGCTCGGACATCAGGTGATTGAGGGATTTGTATTTCTCACGTCGCTTCACTTGCTGTTTTCTGCCACACTCATAGCATTCACACACCGGCCCAAGCCGATGGGCAATTGGTGGATCTGGGCAGCTGCCTGCGCTATCCTCGGCTATTGGGTCGAATACCTCGGCGTGCACTACGGGTGGTTGTTTGGCAGCTACAGCTATGGCGATGTTCTCGGGCCGCAACTTTGGGATATTCCGCTGGTCATCGGCATCAACTGGGTATTAGTAGTCTATGCTGTCTGCGCCTCGCTCAACATGTTGGCCCGCAGCTGGTCGCGCTGGTTAAAAGCAGCAACAGGAGCTCTATTGCTGGTAGCACTCGATGTACTTATCGAACCCGTAGCGATTGCGCTAGGATTTTGGACCTGGGAACTCGGGCAGCCCCCACTGCAAAACTTCATCGGCTGGTTTGGCGCAGGCCTGCTCCAGACCTGCCTTTTTTACCTCATCATTCCCTACACCGAAAACAGGCTTGCTCCCTTGCTGTTAATTCTACAGCTAGTCTTCTTCAGCTACCTTTGCCTACTCTTATGAGCTACCTGACAATTGCCGGTTACGTGGGTATTGTCCTGGCTACTGCGGCAGCCATGGAATTCGTAGCTTGGTTTACGCACAAGTATGTGATGCACGGCTTCCTGTGGTCGTGGCATGCCGATCACCACAAGCCACACTTTGAGAAGGAGGGCTTCTTCGAGCGAAACGACTTATTTTTCCTCGTCTTTGCAGTACCGAGTGCGCTGAGTTACATGCTCGGGTCGATGTATGAGATCCCTTGGCTGTTTTGTATCGGTATTGGCATCAGTGTGTACGGGCTCATCTACTTCATTGTCCACGATGTGTACATCCACCGCCGCTTCTCCTGGTTTGCTTCACTAGATGGCTGGTATACACGTGGCATTACCCGAGCCCACGGCGCTCACCATGCCATTACGGGCAAGGAGAGCGGCGAGAGTTTCGGATTGCTGCTGGTGAAGCCTAAATTCTTTGCTGAGCGTCGAGCTGCTCAGCGGCACGATCAAGCAGGAGCTTGAGCCCGCTTCAGCGCGCGAGCCATTGTCTCCCCAATATCAGCTGGGCTCTTGACTACGTGTAGCCCGCACTCTTCCATGATGCGCATCTTGGCTTCGGCAGTGTCTTCGGCGCCTCCTACGATAGCGCCAGCGTGACCCATTGTGCGGCCTTTCGGTGCAGTCTGTCCAGCGATGAAGCCAACAACGGGTTTGGTGCCGTGCTTCTTAATCCAGTGGGCGGCATCGGCTTCCATAGTGCCGCCAATCTCGCCAATCATAATGATGCCTTCCGTTTCCGGGTCATTCATAAGTAGCTCGACGGCATCTTTAGTGGTAGTGCCTATAATGGGATCGCCGCCAATGCCAATGCAGGTGCTCTGACCCATACCAGCCTTAGTCACTTGGTCGACAGCTTCATAGGTGAGCGTGCCTGAGCGAGAAACGATACCAATTTTGCCTGGTCGGTGGATGAAGCCAGGCATAATCCCGCACTTAGCTTCTCCTGGTGTCATCACACCTGGACAATTTGGCCCGATAAGTCGAGTGTCTTTGGTATCGATGTAGGCCCGCACCTTTACCATGTCCTGCACGGGGATGCCTTCGGTGATGCAGATGATGACCTTGATGCCCGCATCGGCAGCTTCCATGATGGCGTCAGCAGCAAAGGGTGGCGGCACGAAGATGATTGAGGTATCAGCGCCCACTTCTTTGACGGCATTGTCGACGGTATTGAATACCGGGCGGTCTAGGTGTGTTTGGCCACCCTTTCCTGGAGTGACTCCGCCAACGACGTTGGTACCATACTCGATCATCTGACCGGCGTGGAAGGTGCCTTCTTTTCCAGTGAATCCCTGGACGATGACTTTGGAATCTTTGTTAACTAAAACAGACATAGGTGTTGCTTGGTCTTGATTGGTTGGGGCCGCTACTCGACGATGTACACGTCCTCATCGGCGCGTTTCATGAAGTAGCGCTCGCGGGCAAAACGCTCTTCGTCGGCATCGATAGTCGCCTGCAGCGCTGTTGACTCTTCGATGGTGCGCATGTATTGCACTTTCTCCCGCTCGAGGTTTGACAAAGTTTGATTGAGATCGTGTTGCTTGAGCAGACTGTAGTGGTCGAAGAAGGTGATGTACACCGCGAAGACGATGAATACGAGCGCGTACTTGTTGCGCAAGTAGCGAGGCACATTAGCAAACGTGCGCTCAGATTTTTTCTTAGCCATAGTGTTTCGAGTTGCGCGGTGAAAGGCTTAGCCGAGTAGATCGCGTCCGGGATAATACGCATCATCGCCCAATTCCTCCTCAATCCGCAGCAATTGATTGTATTTGGCAATTCTGTCCGAGCGACTAGCCGAACCCGTTTTAATCTGACCCGTGTTAAGAGCCACCGACAGATCGGCGATGGTGGTGTCTTCGGTTTCACCTGAGCGATGGCTCATCACGCTGGTGTAGCCGTGGCGGGTAGCCAGGTTTACAGCTTTAATCGTTTCGCTGAGCGAGCCGATTTGATTGACTTTGATCAGGATCGAATTGGCTGAGCCTTCGTCTATACCTCTTTGTAGCCGCGACACATTGGTCACAAACAAATCATCGCCAACGAGTTGCGTTGTATCGCCAATGTTCTTGACGAGCTGCGCCCATCCCGACCAATCATCCTCGTCGAGGCCGTCCTCTATAGAGAAAATTGGATACTTGTTGCGCCAGTCGGTCCAGTAGGCTACCATGTCTTCCGTGGAGAGTTCTTTCCCACTCGACTTGTGCAGCACGTAAGCTTTTTTCTTGGCGTCGTAGAATTCGGAGGCCGCGGCATCCATGGCAATCATCATGTCTTCGCCTGCGGTAAATCCTGCTGCTTCGATGGCTTGCAGCACGGTTTCGATGGCCTCCTCGTTGCTCTGCATGTTGGGTGCAAATCCGCCTTCGTCACCCACATTGGTGGAGTAGCCTTTCTTTTTCAGCACGCTTTTGAGGTGATGAAAGGTCTCCACGCCCATGCGTAGAGCTTCCGAAAAGCGCTCGGCCCCAACTGGCACAATCATAAATTCCTGGAAGTCGATGCGATTATCCGCATGTGAGCCGCCGTTGAGAATATTCATCATCGGCACGGGCATCGTGTTGGCATGCACTCCACCTACGTAGCGATACAGTGGCATGCCGTACTCTTCAGCTGCAGCCTTTGCGCAGGCTAGCGAAACGCCCAGAATGGCATTAGCGCCGAGCTTGCTCTTGTTGTCAGTGCCATCGAGCTCGAGCATCGTAGAGTCGATGTGCAGCTGGTCGGTCACGTCGAGTCCTATGAGCGAGCTAGCAATTTCCTCCTCCACGTTGGTGACAGCACGCAGCACACCTTTGCCTAGGTAGCGGTCCTGCACCTCTGAATCACGCAGCTCCACAGCTTCATACTTGCCGGTACTTGCACCAGAGGGCACCGCGGCGCGTCCAAAGGCGCCAGCTTCGGTAAATACTTCCACTTCAACAGTAGGATTGCCGCGACTGTCGAGAATTTCTCTCGCACGTACGTCAATGATCTCGCTCATACAGGGGGGTTACGGGCGCCGAAGGTACACAACCAAGTGGACGGTTAAGCTACCGCTGCGCCTTCTTCGAGCAGCTTCGCAAATTCATCGAACAGGTAGGCTGCGTCATGGGGTCCTGGCGAGGCCTCGGGGTGATATTGTACAGAAAAAGCGGGTTTGCCTTTTATAGCTAGCCCCTCAATGGTGTCGTCGTTGAGGTTGACGTGGGTAATGATGACCTTGTCGAGATTAGCTTCGATGGCTTCAGGGCTTACGCCAAAACCATGATTTTGACTCGTAATTTCACATTTGCCGGTAGCCAGATTTTTTACCGGATGATTGATACCGCGGTGGCCATGGTGCATCTTGTAGGTGGGGATGCCATTGG
This sequence comes from Saprospiraceae bacterium, assembly GCA_965213735.1. Lineage (GTDB taxonomy): Bacteria > Bacteroidota > Bacteroidia > Chitinophagales > Saprospiraceae > CALDTK01. The sequence goes on along the minus strand of CBDCAB010000005.1, from coordinate 2,071,389 downwards.
CGAGCGCTATGATTTGATGGCCTAGACAGATGCCAAACAGCGGGAGCCCGGCAGCAAGAACCTCTTTAGCTAATTCTACAGCATAAGGCATCGCGGCAGGATCGCCGGGGCCATTGGAAAGAAACACGCCATCAGGTTTGTATTGCTGCACTTCTGCAAAAGGAGTTTTTGCAGGAAATACACGCACACTGATGCCTCGCTGGGTGAAGTTGTTGAGGATGTTTCGCTTCGTGCCGTAGTCCAGCACCGCCACACGGTGGTTTTGTGGGTGAGCGTGGAGGTCGTAAGCTTCCTGCGTACTCACCTGACTGGCCAGTTCTAGTCCTGCCATAGATGGTGCCGCCTCTAGTTTTGCCTTGAGCGCACTACTTGATAATCCTTCGCTCGAAATGATGGCGTTCATCGCTCCTTGCTGCCTGATATGCCGCACGAGTGCACGGGTATCGACGCCACATATGCCGACTAGCTTGTTGTGCACGAGGTAATCCTGCAGGCTACTGTCGGCCAGCTTTCGCGAAAACTGCAGGGCGAATTCTCGAACAACCAGCCCCGCAATCTGGACTTTATCAGATTCATCATCAGAGGCAGCAGCCCCGTAATTGCCGATATGTGTATTGGTGGCGATGAGGATTTGGCCAGCATAACTCGGATCGGTAAACACCTCCTGATAGCCCGTCATGCCGGTATTGAAGCAGATTTCACCCGTGGTAGTGCCAACAGCACCGGCAGCGTAGCCATCGAATTGGGTGCCATCGGCAAGGAGAAGCGTAGCCGGCTGGAGGGAAGAGGTACTCATGTAAAGTTAAAGTTGCCGGGGCGCAAAGTTAGCCAGCCGCGCCTTCACTATCCGTCAGCTTTCGCCAAAACTCCTAACGCTGGTAGTCGCCAAAGTGAAGTCTAAATCCTGTTTGCGATAAAATCTTCTATAAGGTGGTTGCCAGAATAAACACATTTTTCTAGCAGTCAACCTGCGCAAGGGCGAGGCTAAAAACAGCGAAGGGGAACACCCTTACGAGTGCTCCCCTTCGAGGTAAGGCGATAAAACTTTAAGCTTTTACCTCAGGATCAGTGTCCGTATCGGTGATGGGTTCGGTTCCTTCACCTGTTCCGGAGGCTTCGGCATCACCTTCGGGAGTTGTTTCCTGCACTTGCGCGAGCTGATCGGTTTCAGTGACTTGCTGCGAAGCCACCTCGTCGACTGCGGGGACAGTGGTGACATCTGGCTCAGCTGTAGCAGCATCTGCTTCTGTTGGCTCCGTGGCAGCAGTGGTGTCTGGTGAGGTTTTGGCGGAAGCTGAACTACCACGACGACGGCGGCTGCGGCGGGTACGGCCAGACTTAGCTTCAGCTTTCGGATTATAATCCGGGTTGAAGTCGACCAGCTCGATGATGGCTGTCTCGGCATTATCACCGAGGCGGGTGCCGGTACGAATCACGCGAACATAGCCGCCTGGACGATCGGCAATCTTAGGAGCAACTTCAGCGAAAAGCTCTTTGACAGCCTCTTTGTTTTGCAGGTAGCGAAAGGCCATCCGTCGCCCGTGGGTACTGTTGTCTTTCGACTTGGTGAGAATGGGCTCTACATAAACGCGCAGGGCTTTGGCCTTAGCGAGTGTGGTGCTGATGCGCTTGTGCTCGATGAGCGAAATCGCCAGGTTCTTCAGCATCGAACGGCGGTGGCCGCGCTGGCGACCGAGGTGGTTAAAACTCTTGTTGTGACGCATGGTCGGGAGTTGTTATGGACACAGCTGCAATCTGCGGCGGCAGGCTCGCGTGGTAAGAGCGCTGTAATTCCAATATGAAGAAGTCTGACCTGCTGGTACCACCCAGCTGATCAACCTGCGCGAAAAAATTTAGTCTTCGTCGATATCGTACTTCGACACGTCCATTCCGAAGGAGAGGCCTTTTTCAGCGAGCAGCTCATCGATCTCGACGAGCGACTTCTTGCCGAAGTTGCGGAACTTGAGTAGCTCGTGCGTATCGTAAGAGACGAGGTTGGCGAGGCTGTTGATTTTGGCTGCTTTGAGGCAGTTGTAGGCGCGAACGCTAAGATCGAGATCTTCGAGCGAAGTCTTGAGCAGCTTACGCATCTGCAGGACCTCCTCGTCGACTATTTGATTCTCCTTCTGCGAGCTGTCGTTGAGGGTAATATCCTCATTAGTGATCAGCGTCATGTGACGGATCATGATGCGGGCAGCTTCTTTAACAGCTTCTTCGGGATGGATTGTGCCGTCGGTTGTCACCTCGATGGTGAGCTGCTCGTAGTCGGTGCGCTGCTCTACACGCGTATTCTCTACGCGGTAAGCTACTTTTTTAATAGGAGTATAAATAGCATCCATTGGGATTACGCCAATGGGAGCATCTTTGGGAAGTGCCTCATCTGCGGGCTCGTAGCCACGGCCGCGGCTCACGGTCAACTCGATTTCGAGGTTGACAGATGGTTCCATGCGGCAAATGACCAGGTCAGAATTCATGATTTCGAAGACATTGCTGTTGGCAGTGATGTCGCCGGCCTTGAACTCTTCTTTGCCACTGACGGTGAGGTAGATTTGCTCCTCCTGGATATCAGCATCTGGATCGGTGGGGCGAATACGAACCTGCTTGAGGTTGAGAATAATATCGACTACATCTTGGGTTACACCTTCGATGGTAGAGAATTCGTGATCGACGCCACCGATACGTACGGCGCTAATGGCGTAGCCTTCGAGGGAGCTGAGAAGCACGCGACGCAGTGAGTTGCCCACCGTTTGGCCGAAGCCTGGCTCGAGGGGCTTGAACTCGAACACACCTTGGAACTCGTCTGCTTTTTGCAGAAGAATTTTCTCTGGCATCTGGAAGTTCATGATATTCATAGACTGGTGCTTTCTTGGTGTTTTTTAGGCCGTGGAGCCAGGAGGGAGGTTTTATTTACGCAGATAGCCGAAACCCGCGAAGGGATTTCGGCTAGAGCGTGGGGGAGACTTGCGGGCTTACTTGGAGTAAAGCTCGACGATCAATTGTTCGTTGATCTTTTCTGGAATCTGATCGCGGGTTGGGTAAGCGAGGAAGGTGCCTTCCATGCGATCGGCATTGAATTCGATGAAGCCATGCTTGCGGGCTTCGGAAGTACTCGAAACGGAGTTGCGCACTACATCGAGGGCTTGGCTCTTAGGACGCACTTTAATCACGTCGCCAGGCTTGACCTTCATAGAAGGCGTGTAGCTGAGGTCGCCATTGACGAGGATGTGCTTGTGCGATACGAGTTGACGAGCTGCACGTCGTGTTGGCGCAATGCCCATGCGGAACACGAGGTTGTCGAGGCGAGACTCGAGGAGTTGCAGCAAGTTTTCGCCGGTCACCCCACGTGCAGCGACTGCTGTAGCGAAGGTGTTGCGAAACTGGCGCTCGAGCACTCCGTAGGTGAACTTCGCCTTTTGCTTTTCCATCAGCTGCGCTGAGTAGTCAGAATTCTGACGGCGGCGACGGCGGGTATTGCCGTGCTGACCAGGCTTGTACTTACGCTTTTCGAAGGCGCGATCATATCCGTAGATCGCCTCACCGAGAGCGCGTGCCTTTTTAGTAGTTGGTCCGGTATAACGAGCCATAGGTAATTGTGGGTTGGACGCTACGTCGTTTAGACGCGGCGGCGCTTAGGTGGGCGGCAGCCGTTGTGAGGAATAGGGGTGATGTCCTGGATGCGGGTAATTTTGATACCTGCCTGATCTACTGCGCGGATGGCAGCTTCACGACCGCCACCAGGGCCTTTGACGAACACCTGTGCGGTGCGCATGCCGAGGTCGTAGGCAGTCTTGGCTGCTTCAGACGCGGCGACTTGGGCAGCGTAAGGCGTATTTTTCTTAGACCCACGAAAGCCTGCCTTGCCGGCAGTTGCCCAACTAACGACATCTCCTTTCTTGTTGGTAAGGGAGATGATGATGTTGTTGAACGAGGCTTTGACGTAGAGAAAGCCTTCTGGCTCTACGACGACCTTGCGCTTCTTGGCGACTTTTTTGACTTTAGCCATAGGAGACGAATCTTAGCAGGCGATCTCGGCCGCGGATTACTTGGTTGCTTTCTTCTTGTTAGCCACTGTCTTGCGACGACCCTTACGGGTACGGGCATTGGTGCGGGTACGCTGCCCACGCAGGGGCAATCCACGACGGTGACGCAGCCCTCGGTTGGAAACGATGTCCATGAGGCGCTTGATGCTCATCTGCACCTCCGAACGAAGCTCACCCTCAACGGTATACTCGTCCTGAATGATCTTCGAAATGGCGCGCACGTTTTCTTCAGACCAATCCTCGACTTTGGTGTCGCTTTCGACTCCCGCTTTATCGAGAATTTCTTGCGCGCGCGTGTTGCCTACTCCGAAGATGTAGGTGAGTGCGATCACACCGCGCTTGCGGCGAGGCAAATCAACTCCAGCAATTCTAGCCATAGCAAATAGGTGTTCGGGTTCTAACTAGCCTTGGCGCTGCTTGAACTTGGGATTCTTCTTGTTGATGATGTAAATCCTGCCCTTGCGGCGCACGATTTTGCAGTCGACGGACCGCTTCTTGACTGAGGCACGAACTTTCATGTCGGACTACAATTTGAGGTTATTTGTAGCGGTAGGTGATGCGTCCACGCGACAAGTCGTACGGAGACATTTCAACTGCTACACGATCGCCAGGAAGGATGCGGATGTAGTGCATACGCATCTTACCAGAGATTGTCGCTACGAGCTGGTGGTCGTTCTCGAGGCGAACCCTGAACATAGCATTAGACAGCGCTTCTTCGATAACACCATCCTGCTTGATCAAGCCTTGCTTCGCCATTTTTCGAGTTTCGGGGTGCAAAGATAGCATTTTCTGTAGACTTCCAAGTGAGTCAATCAGAAAACCTTAACAGAACTGCTAGACCTCCTCCTCAATGGTAGAGGCAACAGGATCGTGCAGGTAAGGGTTGGCGCGCACGGTGGCTTCAACAAAGCTGTGGTCGCTGAGGATATCCGGGCCGTTGCGCGTAATGGCCACCGAGTGCTCGAAGTGAGCAGTAGCCATACCGTCACGGGCCACGATCGTCCAACCGTCAGGAAGTGTATTGATGTGGCGGGTGCGCGAGTTGACCATGGGCTCAATCGCGATGACGAGTCCGGGCTTCATGATGGGGCCAGAATTGCGACGTCCAAAATTCGGCACCTCCGGCGCTTCGTGAAACTCCCTGCCTATCCCGTGCCCAGTGAGTTCACGCACGATAGCATAGCCACACTCTCGCTCGATGAAGTGCTGGATAGCAAAACTGACCTCCCCTACTCTATTGCCGACCTGCGCTTTCTGAATACCGATGTATAGCGACTGGTTTGTGGCCTCTAACACATCCATGGAGTCTTCATCAACTCCAGCAAAGGCGTAGGTATAGGCGCTATCTCCGTGAAAGCCATTGAGGTAGGCGCCACAATCGATCGACACGATATCCGTCTCGACGTATGGTCGGGATGTAGGTAATCCGTGTACCACGCATTCATTGACACTAGTCAAGATGGAACTCGGGCAGCCGTACAGGCCTTTGAAGGATGGACTCGCTCCGTGATCGCGGATGAATTCCTCTGCTTTTTTGTCTAATTCCGTACCGGTGATTCCCGGGACGAGGATAGTGCCTAGGTAAGCGAGCGCTTTACTGACGAGGATGTTGCTTTCACGCATCACCTCCAGCTCGGCCTGAGTTTTATGAAAAATGGTTTTGTTTCTCGCCATGGGGCACTGTCTACGACCTCAAGCTTGACCGCTCATGAGCGTGGCTCGGCTACCACAGAATTGCATCTTACTTGCAGATAGCATCAGCCTCATCTGAGGAGACTTTAACGCTTCGCAACTGGCTAAGCCTGTCGCACAGGCAAGCGCAGTTTGCTTCATAGAAGCAGATGACGGCAGCGTGGAATAGAGGCTGTTGAACAAGACTAACCGTTGATGGTGCGATCAGTTGATTAGACGGGAGAGCCTATTTGCTGAAGCTGTCCTTGCTTGCCTTGTACGCGACCTGATTTTACCAAGCCATCGTAGCGACGCATGAGCAGGTAGCTCTGAATCTGCTGCAGCGTGTCTAAGACTACTGCAACCATGATGAGCAGGCTAGTACCGCCAAAGAAGAGAGCAAAGCCAAAATCTACACCGAGCAGGTTGGCTGCCACGGCTGGCAGAACGGCGATTAGTCCCAAGGCGATAGAGCCAGGCAGCGTGATGCGCGTGGTGACGGTATCGATAAAGTCGGCCGTGGGCTTACCTGGCTTAACACCAGGGATGAAGCCATTGCGCGACTTGAGGTACTCAGAGTATTGCTGTGGATTGACGATGAGAGCCGTGTAAACATAGGTAAAGACGACCACGAGCACGAAGTACACGATGTTGTACGGCAGCGAGGTAAAGTCATTCAGCGATTGCAGCACTGGGTTCGTCTCAAGGTCTGATCCTGCTCCACCCAATCCCTGTGCGATTGTGGATGGGATGAACATGAGGGCTTGCGCGAAAATGATTGGCATTACACCGGCAGCAATGACTTTGATGGGGATATCATCGGTGGTTGCGCCTGCACTGATATCTGAGGTACCTCGACCCACCATTCGCTTGACGTAGTTGACGGGGATCTTGCGAATACCCTGCACTACGAGTACGGTGATCATGACTACACCGAACAGAGCAACCATTTCGAGTACGAAGAGGAAGAGGCCGCCATCGTTGGCGCGATTGGTGAATTCTGCAACGAGTGCTTGAGGTAGCGTGGCGATGATGCCGACGGTGATCAGCAAAGACACACCATTACCAATTCCGCGATCTGTGATTTTCTCACCGAGCCACATGGCGAAGATGGTACCTGCCGAAAGGATGATGAGACCAGCGAAGTAGAAAAGGCCTGAGCTTACGGTTGGGTCTACAGCTTGAGCTTGCTGGCTGAGGTAGGTAAGGTAAGCGCCACCCTGCACGAGGGTGATTGCGATGGTAAGGACGCGTGTAATTTGGTTGAGACGCTTCCGTCCGGATTCTCCCTCTGTTTTTTGCAGTTTTTGGAAGTAGGGTACGGCGAATCCGAGCAGCTGGATGATGATCGATGCCGTGATGTACGGCATGATACCTAGTGCGAAGATGGCTCCTTGGTTGAAGGCACCACCGGTAAAGACGTTGATTAGCCCGAGCAGTCCTTGTCCTCCGCCTGAGGCTACAGATGCCTCCAAAACATTGGGCATCACGCCTGGCAGGACGATAAAGCTGCCGATGCGGTAGACGAACAGGAGTCCCAGCGTAAAGATGATCCGGTTCTTGAGCTCGTCAATCTTCCAGATGTTCTGCAGCGTGTTGAAGAACTGTTTCATGTATGTCGAAGTGCGTGGGCTACGTCAAGGTAAAGCGACCCACCGAATCGACGCATCATCGGCGGGAAGGGCGAGCTAGACGAGTTCTAGCGAGCCACCGGCGGCCTCAATGAGTTCTTTTGCTTTGGCGCTGGACTTATTGACCGACACCTTAAGGGCAGAAGTGAGCTCACCGGTTCCGAGGACTTTAACGAGATCAGTCTTGCGAATGATACCGTTGTCGCGCAGATTGTCGAGTGTAATTTCGGTCAATCCGTGCTTGTCTGCAAGTTGTTGTAGCTGACCAACATTCAGGCCAACGTACTCCACACGGTTGGGGCTATTGAAGCCACGCTTAGGCAGGCGCATCTGTAGCGGCATTTGGCCACCTTCAAATCCACGCTTGCTTTTGTAGCCTGAGCGGCTCTTAGCGCCTTTGTGGCCACGGCCGGAGGTACGACCACTTCCGCTGCCAATACCACGTCCGATGCGCTTGCGAGAGCGAACCGAACCCTTAGCTGGCCTGAGGTTATTGAGTTCCATGGTAGTATTCGGTAGAGTCGGTTACGATTCGACGCGGATGAGGTGACTCACCCTCGCAATCATGCCTTTAATGGCATCTGTGTCGTCGTGCACGACGGTTTGGTTGATCTTACGCAGGCCGAGAGCCTCCAGCGTCCGCTTCTGGCGGAGGGGGCGGTCGATAGCGCTTTTGACTTGAGTGATTTTGACACGTGCCATTATCGTATACAGATGTGAGCCGTACGACTCGCAGCTTCTAAAGGTAATTAGCCTTCAAAAACCTGTTGAAGAGAAAGGCCCCGCTGCTTCGCAACGGTGAGAGGACTGCGGAGCTTCTGGAGTGCGTCGAGTGTCGCCTTAATCACATTTTGAGGATTGGATGATCCTTGTGATTTAGCGAGCACGTCGTGGACGCCTCCAAGTTCAAAGATAGGTCGCATGGCACCACCGGCAATCACACCAGTACCTGCTGATGCGGGCTTGATGAGCACTTTACCTGCGCCAAACTTGCCGATCTGCTCGTGTGGAATGGTGCCGTTGTGCAGCGGAATGTTGATCAGCGACTTCTTAGCTGCCTCTGTGGCTTTTTGGATACACTCAGCTACGTCGCGGGCCTTGCCCATGCCGAAGCCAACGCGGCCTTTGCCGTCACCTACCACTACGAGAGCTGCAAAGCTGAACGTACGTCCACCTTTAGTTGCTTTACTGACGCGATTTAGGTTGACGAGTTTGTCGGTAAACTCACTATCAACCTGACGGTCGCGATTGTTTCTGTTGTTACGATCGTTACGACGAGCCATGGGTTAGAATTTTAGTCCGCCTTCGCGGGCACCTTCTGCGAGGGCCTTGACGCGACCGTGATAGAGATAGCCGCCACGATCAAAAACGACTGAAGAAATGTTGGCTGAAGATGCTTTCTCTGCCAGTCGCTTGCCTACTTGCTTGGCGATATCAGATTTGTTGCCTTCTGTGGGGATGCCATCCTCGAGTGAGGATGCAGCCGCTAGCGTTACGCCCTGAGAATCATCAATGAGTTGGCAGTATACTGCTTTGTTGGAGCGGTACACGGCGAGGCGTGGACGTGCGGGCGTGCCTGCTATTTTCTGACGAACCCGGTTGTGGATTCTTCGCCGACTATCGCGCTTGCTGAGTGACATGGTGAAAGCTTACTTAAGAAGGCAAGGAGTCCTGCCTGGAGAGTCATGAGATTATTTAGCAGCCGTTTTACCAGCCTTACGACGGATGTCTTCGCCGAGAAAACGAACGCCTTTGCCTTTGTAAGGCTCTGGCTTGCGGAACGACCTGATCTTGGCCGCTATCTGTCCGATCATCTGCTTGTCGATACCGGTCAGGGTAATGCGAGGAGCCTTGCCTTTATCGGTAGCGGTTTCGAGCTTTATCTCATCCGGCACGTAAAAGTGGATCGGGTGAGAGTAGCCGAGGCTTAGTTCGAGTAGCTGACCAGTGTTTGAAGCACGATAACCCACTCCTACCGCCTCCAGCACACGTGTGTAGCCTTCGGTGACGCCTACGACCATGTTGTTGATCAAGGCGCGGTACAGGCCGTGCATCGATCTATTGATTTTGGTATCGTCTGGACGACTCAAAGATAGCTCACCGTCTTCAACAGATACAGTAAGTGCTGGAGCTACGCGCTCAGTCAGTTCGCCTTTGGGACCTTTGACTTTAACGACGTTGTCTTTGCTGACATCGACGCTAACGCCTTTGGGAAGAGTAATTGGTGCGTTTCCAATACGTGACATATCGTGTGCTTGTAGTGGATTAGTAGATGCGGCAGAGAACTTCTCCACCTACGTTTTTGCGACGAGCTTCCTTGTCTGTCATTACTCCCTGTGAAGTGGAGATAATGGCAATACCGAGTCCGTTGATCACGCGGGGTAGATCAGATGCACCAGCATATTTGCGCAATCCGGGGCGAGAGATACGCTCCATCTTGCGGATGATAGGCTTACGTGTGGCGGCATCGTACTTCAGCGCGATACGGATCAGCGATTGTGGCTGAATTGAATCGTCGAACTGGTAGCGATAGATGTAGCCATTGCGGTAGAGAATCTCCGTGATGCTACGCTTAATACCGGAACTCGGTATTTCGACCACGCGGTGTCCTGCCATTTGGGCATTCCGAATGCGCGTGAGGTAATCGCCAATTGGATCTGTAGTGATCATGACTTGAGTTTGAGACAAGGGGTTTCCACGTGTATGGACCTACCAGCTCGCTTTTGTGATTCCAGGAATTTTGCCGTTGAGTGCCAACTCGCGAAACTTCACGCGGCACAATCCGAACTTGCGCATGTAGCCCTTCGGACGTCCGGTAAGGCGGCAGCGGTTGTGCAGACGGATTTTATTAGAGTTGCGTGGAAGAGCATCGAGTTCTTCCCAGCGACCTTCCTCTTTGAGTTGCTTGCGCTTGGCGGCGTATTTAGCTACCAGCTTAGCCCGCTTCTTTTCGCGAGCCATGAGTGACGTTCTTGCCATTAGTTTTGCTCGTTGTTGCGGTTACGGAAAGGCATACCCAAACGGCGAAGTAACGAGAGTGCTTCAGCGTCGGTTTGGGCGGAGGTTACGAAGTTGATATCCATACCTGTGATCTTGTTGATCTTATCGAGATCGATCTCAGGAAAGATGATTTGCTCCGAAACACCAAGGGTGTAGTTGCCGCGGCCATCAAAGGCTTTGTCACTTACACCACGGAAGTCACGCACACGTGGAAGGGCAACTGCCACGAGGCGATCGAGAAATTCGTACATGCGTTCGCCACGAAGGGTAACGCGTGCTCCGATAGGCATTCCTTCTCGGAGCTTAAAGTTAGAGATAGAGGTGCGTGCTTTAGTAGGCACGGCTTTCTGACCTGCGATTTGGCTCATCTGGTCGACAGCTATATCGACCAGCTTCTTATCTTGGGTTGCATCGCCCACTCCTTGGTTGATGCAAATCTTCAGCAGGCGAGGTATCTCCATGGGAGATGAGTAGCCAAACTCTTCTTTAAGAGCTGGAGCTACTTCCTCCCGATACTTAGTCTTGAGTCGTGGTTGGTAGCTCATTAGGAAAGCGTTTGACCGGATTTTTTAGCGTAGCGCACCAACTTGCCATCTTCGATACGGCGGCCAACGCGGGTGAGGGAATCGGTGCGAGGATCGACTAGTGAAAGGTTTGAGATGTGGATAGGCATCGTTTTATCAACGCGCCCGCCAGCCTCTGACTCCGATGCTTTTTGGTGCTTGATGCGTACGTTGGCACCATCTACAATAGCACGATTCTCTGTGCGGAGCACCTCGAGCACTTCACCTCGTGTGCCTCGTGATGCACCTGCGATGACCTCTACGGTATCCCCTTTTTTGATCTTGATCTTGCCCGTGAAGGCAGGCTTTGGACGTGACATGGTGATGGGTGATTAGAGTACCTCAGGGGCTAGTGAAACAATACGCATGTAGTCGCGATCGCGGAGTTCGCGAGCAACAGGCCCAAAGATGCGGGTTCCGCGGGGCTCGTCTGATGCGTTTAACAAGACAACAGCGTTATCATCAAAGCGGATATACGAGCCATCGCGGCGGCGGATCTCCTTTTTGGTGCGAACGATCACTGCTTTACTCACAGTTCCTTTCTTGACTCCACCGGGGCTGGTGTCCTTGACACTAACGACGATGGTATCGCCGATGCCTGCATAACGTCGCTTGGAGCCTCCGAGCACGCGAATGCACAGAACCTCCTTAGCTCCACTATTATCCGCTACACGTAAGCGGGACTCCTGCTGTATCATGGTCGTTGTCTTTTACAGGGCTGAGCCTGCAGCAATTTTTACTTAGCTTTTTCGACGATCTCTACGAGTCGCCAGCGTTTTTTCTTACTCAGTGGCCGCGTCTCCATGATGCGTACCACGTCTCCTATTCCACACTCGTTGTTCTCATCATGAGCCGTAAGCTTCTTATGGCGCTTGATGTACTTGCCGTAAAGCGGGTGCTGAAGACGACGCTCGACGGAAACAGTGATGGTCTTTTCCATCTTGTCTGACGTGACTACACCGACGCGTTGCTTGCGCTGATTGCGTACCTCTGCGACAGACTCTTGTTGGATTTCCTCGGCCATGACTTAGGCTTGTTTTGCTAGTAGACGAGCACGACGTGAGCGCCTTCCAGCGCGGGCTGCTAGTTCTGGTGAATTTGCAATCTCGCGGCGACGGATTTCTGTGTTGATGCGTGCGATATCGCGGCGAAGCGTCCGAATAGCAGACACGCTCTCGATTCCTTTGGTATAGTTATCGAAGCGCATTTGCTGGTACTCCCGGCGTGCGGATGCCAACTCAACGGAGAGATCCTCATCACTGTGTCCCTGCAATTCGAGATACTTTGCTGATGCCATGGGTGATTGGTTGATCTGCCTAACGACGGAGGTCGGGGCGAAGAATGGTTTTGGTTTGAACGGGAAGCTTTTGAGCAGCAAGACGTAGTGCCTCAACGGCCACATCTTCAGGTACGCCATCCAGTTCGAAAAGAATCCGACCTGGACGTACGGCGGCTACGTAGTGATCTACAGCTCCTTTACCCTTACCCATACGCACCTCGAGTGGCTTGCTGGTGATGGGCTTATCTGGAAAAATGCGAATCCACACCTTACCCTCACGCTTCATGTAGCGCGTCATAGCGATACGGGCCGACTCAATTTGACGGTTGGTGATGCGACCAGCGTCCATGGTTTTTAGGCCATAGCTACCGAAAGCAATGGTGCTACCTTTAGTGGCAAGGCCGCGGATGCGACCCTTTTGCTGCTTGCGGTACTTGGTACGTTTCGGCTGTAGCATGACGATGAATTGGCGGGGCCAAAGGTGTTTTTCTCGGCCCGTTTTCCGTAAGGGCGGGCGAAGATACTATTTTCTGTGATTCTAGTTGCGACGATCTCTTCTTCCACCACCACGACGATCATTTCCTCTGCGGTCGTTGCCGCGGCGATCGTTGCCTGCTGGTCGAGAGTTGCCTTCTGCAATGTTGGGATTGAGATCGCGCTTGCCGAGTACCTCGCCTTTACAGATCCAGACCTTGACGCCGATCTTTCCCTGAACGGTGTTGGCCTCAGTGAGTGCGTAGTCGATGTCGGCGCGGAAGGTGTGCAGTGGCGTACGGCCTTGCTTGTACTCCTCGCGACGTGCCATTTCAGCACCATTAAGACGACCAGCAACGCGGATCTTAATACCCTCCGCTCCAGCGCGCATAGTGGACTGAATAGCCATTTTAATGGCACGGCGGTGATTAATGCGAGCCTCGAGCTGCTTGGCGATGGACTCACCTACGATAGCAGCATTCAATTCCGGGCGCCGAATCTCGACGATGTTGATCTGGGTGTCTTGCTTGGTAAGGCGACCGAGTTCTTCACGAATGGCGTCGACCTCCTGGCCACCGCGACCGATGATGACACCGGGGCGGCTGGTGTGGATTGTCACGGTGATGCGACGCAGCGTGCGCTCGATGATGATGCGGGCAATTCCTCCGCGCTGGATACGCGCATTGAGGTACTTGCGGATTTTCTCGTCCTCAATGACCTTGTCTGCGAAGTTGTTACCTCCGAACCAGTTGCTGTCCCATCCGCGGATGATACCTAGGCGATTGCCGATCGGGTTTGTCTTTTGTCCCATGATTATGCTGGGTTAGGGGAATTGATCGCCTCAGTCGCTACTGGTAGCTCAGCTGCCTCGCTGTCGAGTGGCTTAGTGTTGGTTACCGCGATGGTAACATGATTGGAATGTTTGCGGATGCGGTGGGCACGACCTTGAGGTGCTGGTCTAAATCGCTTGATCATTGGACCTTGATCGACCATGATAGTCGTGAGTCGCAGATCGTAGTCGGCAGCACTTTCAGCACCATCGAGCTTGTTCTCCCAGTTGGCAATGGCGCTGAGCAGCAGCTTCTCCAGCCAGATACCAGCCTCACGACCGGAATACTGTAGGATGGACAAGGCCTCTCCTACTGGTTTGTTACGAACGAGATCCGCGGCAAGGCGCATCTTACGTGCCGACATCGGGCAATTGCGCAGTTTGGCTACAGCTTCCATGAGTTTGTGAGTTAAATGCGCGGCTTACTTCTTACGATTTCCGCCGTGACCTTTAAAGGTGCGGGTGAGGGCAAATTCGCCGAGCTTGTGCCCAACCATGTTTTCAGTCACGTACACGGGCACGAAGGAGCGTCCATTATGGACAGCTATTGTGAGTCCTACCATTTGTGGAATCACCATCGAAGCGCGCGACCAGGTCTTGATGACACCCTTCTTGCTTCCCGACTGAGCAACTTCGATCTTATCGAGCAGCTTGTGGAACACGTACGGTCCCTTTTTGAGTGAGCGTGGCATGAGGTTTAGGATTTCTTGCCGCGCTTCTTGCGGCGAGTGATGATCAAGTTAGAAGAATGCTTCTTCGTGTTGCGGGTCTTCTGACCTTTGGCACGAATACCCGTCCGTGATTGTGGGTGACCTCCAGATGCGCGGCCTTCACCACCACCCATGGGGTGATCGACTGGGTTCATCGCAACACCACGAGTGTGGGGGCGGCGTCCGAGCCAACGCTTGCGTCCAGCTTTACCGAGTACTTGCAGCGAGTGGTCGGGGTTGGAAGTGGTTCCTATAGTTGCCTTACAGGTAATGAGAATCCGGCGGACCTCACCTGATGGAAGCTTCACTACAGCGTAGCGTCCCTCCCGTGAGGTAAGGGTGGCATTGGTACCTGCGGCGCGGGCCAGGGCGGCACCTTTGCCAGGATTCATTTCAATGGCGTGAATGACTGTACCTAGCGGAATTTCTTCGAGGTAGAGGGTATTGCCAACGCTGACATCGACGCCTTTACCCGACTGAATGGTGTCGCCTACACTGAGTCCACGAGGGGCGATGATGTAGCGCTTTTCGCCATCGGCATACACGAGCAGAGCGATCCAAGCCGTGCGATTGGGATCATACTCGATGCTCTTGACGCGAGCTGGAATATTCTCCTTGTCGCGCTTGAAGTCGATGATGCGGTAACGACGCTTATGACCACCTCCGCGGTGGCGCTGCGTCATCTTGCCTTTATGGTTGCGGCCACCACTCTGCTTGATTGGAGCGAGTAGGCTCTTCTCGGGCGTGTCGGTGGTTATTTCCGCAAACTTGTTTCCTACACGAAAGCGGGTTCCCGGCGTGACTGGTTTAAACTTCCTGATGGGCATGGTGCCTAGTTTAACTGGTTAAGGAGCCGTTTAAAGCTCGCCGTAGAAATCGATTGATTCACCCTCCGGCAGCGTGATGACTGCCTTTTTATAGGCATCGCGTCGCCCGTACTGCAAGCCACGCTTGGTAAAGCGCTTCTTGAGCTTGGCTGGCATGCGAAGGGTATTGATGGAGACCACCTTCACATCGAACATATCCTGGACCGCAGCGCGGATCTGGTACTTCGATGCAGTTTTGGCAACTACAAAGGTGAACTGGTTTCTGTTGGTCGACAGCCCCTGACTCTTCTCAGAGATCACAGGCTTGAGAATAACTGCGTTGGCCATTGTTCTGCGTTAAGCCTTGAGGGCGGTTTGGAGTGAATCGACACTTGCCTCAGTGAGCACGAGTGTTTTAGCACGAAGGACGTCGTACACGTTGACCGAGCTAGCGGTGACTAGCTTGGCGTTGGGTAAGTTGCTAAAGCTCTTGTGCACGTTGATCTGGCCGTTGGCAACGACCACCAGCACATTGCCGCGCTCTTTGCCGTGGATGGCTTCTACCATGGCGCGTGCATCCTTGGTGCGAGGTGCATCAAAATCGAAGTTCTCGACGATCTTGAGCTGGCCTGCGTTTGCTTTTGCACTCAGGGCGCTCAAACGAGCGAGGCGCTTGACCTTCTTGTTGAGCTTGATGTCGTATTTGCGCGGACGCGGTCCGAAGATGCGAGCACCGCCGCGGAAAAGTGGACTCTTGATTGAGCCTGCACGTGCAGTACCGGTACCCTTTTGCTTCTTGATCTTACGAGTGGAGCCACTGAGTTGTGACTTTTCTTTAGTGGCGTGCGTACCCATGCGCTGAGCGGCGAGGTACTGCTTGACAGCGAGGTAGAGGACGTGCTCGTTGGGCTCGATGCCGAAGATGTCGTCAGCGAGTTCGATATCACGACCGACCGCTTCGCCTTTAGTGTTGTGGACTTGAATTTTCACTAGTCTACTTTTGCAGGATTACGGTCGAGCCCTTTGCGCCTGGAATTGCTCCCTTGACGAGGACGAGATTTTTGTCTGGAAATACGCGCACAATCTTCAGGTTGCGCGTCTTGACAGTGCGGTTGCCATCTTGTCCAGCCATGCGCATCCCTTTGAAAACTTTGGCGGGATAGCTAGCTGCACCGATAGAACCTGGAGCACGCTGACGGTTGTGTTGTCCGTGGGTAGCATCATTGACGCCACGGAAATTGTGACGCTTGACAACACCCTGAAAGCCCTTGCCCTTGGAGGTGCCGATAGCAGCGACAGTATCGCCGGCAGCGAAAACTTCGTCGACAGTTACTTGATCACCGAGTGCTTTATCGGCCAGTGCGTAGGCACGAAACTCAGCGATATCAGTAGCCGACTCTATTCCCGCCTTTGCAAAGTGACCTTGCATTGGCTTAGAAATATTCTTCACGTTGCGGCTGCCGAAAGCAAGTTGAGTCGCGATGTACCCATCTGTGTCTTCGGTTTTGACTTGTGTGACAGTACACGGGCCTGCTTCCACAATGGTGCAGGCGACGTTTTTGCCAGTATCATCGTAGATGCTGGTCATGCCAAGCTTACGACCTATAATTCCGTTCACGATTGCTAGATTTTACGCCCATCTCGAAAGATTCGGAGCGGGACGCTCGGTGAGTCCCTGTGGTGAGGAACGAGTCACTGGTTTTGGCGAAAGCCTACAGGTGTAGGCCATCAGGGATTTATGTCAGCTTCACTTGAATATCTACACCACTAGGCAGCTCGAGCTTCGACAGGGCGTCGACAGTCTTGGGCGTCGGGGTGTAAATTTCGATAAGACGCTTGTGGGTGCGCAGCTGAAACTGCTCACGACCTTTTTTGTAGACGTGGGGAGACCGCAACACGGTGAAGATGTTCTTCTCCGTGGGCAGCGGAATCGGACCAGTCACTACGGCGCCAGAATTGCGGACCGTCTTGACGATCTTCTCCGTTGATTTATCGACCAGGCTGTGGTCGTATGAACGGAGTTTGATGCGAATCTTCTGATTCATGCCTCTCGGATTGAGGGTTGAGTTATGCGTTTACTGTGCCGGTTGCAGCGGCAATTACATCTTTCGCTACACCCGATGGGGCTGGAGCGTAGTGTGAGAATGTCATGGTTGAGGTTGCGCGACCCGATGTGTTGGTGCGCAAGTCGGTGACGTAGCCGAACATCTCTGAAAGAGGTACTTCAGCATCAATCTTGACTGCTCCACCGGGGCGTGGCTCTTGGCCTTTCGGCAAACCGCGACGACGGTTAAGGTCGCCAATAACAGCACCAACGTAGTCTTCTGGTGTGATGACTTCGAGGGCCATAATCGGCTCGAGCAAAACAGGATTGGCCTTATGCGCAGCAGCTTTAAAACCTTCCTTAGCGCAGAGCTCGAAAGCAATCGGCTTAGAGTCAACCGAGTGCATCGATCCGTCAAACACTTCAACTTTCATGGAGTCGATGGAGTAGCCGGCAAGTACGCCGTTGTCCATCATCGCCTTGAAGCCGTCGGTGATTGGCTTGATGTAGTTCTTGTCGATGGCACCACCCACTACCTTCCAGATAAACTGGAGGCGAGTTTTGCCTGACTTGTAATCCTCAGACTCGAGGAACTCCTCATCTGCAGGTCCGAGGCGGAACTGCATATCGGCGAACAGACCAGAACCACCGGACTGCTTCTTGAGCCGCTCGCGGTGCTCTACCTCCGTTTGGAGTGCCTCCTTATAGTTGACTTGTGGAGCACCTTGATTGACCTCGAGCTTGAATTCTTCCTTGAGACGATCAACGATGATCTCCAGGTGGAGCTCACCCATTCCGCTTACCACGGTCTGGTTAGTATCCTCGTCATACTTGACGCGGAAAGTCGGATCTTCCTCAGCGAGTTTGGCCAGAGCCATACCCAATTTATCGAGGTCTTTTTGCGACTTCGGCTCAATGGCCACACCGATCACGGGATCGGGGAACACCATTGATTCGAGCACGATCGGTGCATCGAGTGCACTCAGCGTATCGCCGGTACGAATATCCTTAAAGCCTACAGCAGCAGCGATATCGCCAGCCTCGACTTTGTCGATAGCATTCTGCTTATTGGCGTGCATCTGGTAGATGCGGCTGATGCGCTCCTTATTACCCGAACGGTTGTTGAGCACGTAGCTACCTGCATCGAGTACGCCGGAGTAGACGCGCATGAAGGCCAGGCGACCCACGTATGGGTCGGTCGCAATTTTAAACGCAAGGGCAGCAAACGGTTCGTCGTTGCTCGGCTTGCGGGAAGTTTCTTCTTCGGTATCAGGGTTGATGCCGGTAACCTTTTCACGATCAAGTGGACTCGGCAGGTAAGCACACACGGCATCGAGTACCGCTTGCACACCTTTATTCTTGAAGGCTGAGCCGCACATCATGGGGACGAACTTCATGTCCATCACCGCACCTCGAACCGCCTTGCGCATCTCGTCTGGCGAGATAGAGTTGGGGTCTTCGAAGTACTTCTCCATGAGGCTGTCGTCGTACTCGGCGACAGCTTCGAGCAGCTTTTCGCGCCATTCAGCGACTGTTCCTGCAAGATCAGCTGGCATGTCGATCTCCTTAAAGGTCATGCCCATATCGTCCTCATTCCACTGGATAGCTTTACCCGTGATGAGATCGACTACACCGATAAAAGTTTCTTCAACTCCGATAGGAACCTGCAGCGGGATAGCTTCTGAACCGAGGCGATCTTTGACTTGCTTGACTACAGAAAAGAAGTCTGCTCCCTGTCGGTCCATCTTATTGACGAAGCCGATGCGTGGCACTTTGTAGCCGTCGGCGAGGCGCCAGTTGGTTTCAGATTGGGGTTCTACACCTGAGGAAGCGCAGAAAAGGAACACGAGGCCATCGAGTACACGCAGCGAGCGGTTGACTTCAACAGTAAAGTCAACGTGACCTGGGGTATCGATGATGTTGACGGCATACTCTTCTTCTTTCCACTTCCACTTGGTTTTGGTGGCGGCGGAGGTGATGGTAATACCGCGCTCTTGCTCCTGCTTCATCCAATCCATCGTGGCCGCACCATCGTGCACCTCTCCGATCTTGTGGCTAATGCCGGTATAATACAGCACGCGCTCGGTGGTGGTTGTTTTACCTGCGTCGACGTGTGCTGCGATCCCGATGTTGCGGGTGTAGGTTAGATCCTTGGCCATGATACTGTTCTTGGGATGCCGGTTTTAGGGGGATTAAATCAGATGCGGAAGTGGGAGAATGCGCGGTTGGATTCAGCCATGCGGTGAGTTTCTTCACGACGCTTTACGGCTGCACCTTCACCTTTTGCTGCGGCGAGGATTTCGTTGGCGAGCTTGTCGGGCATGCCTTTGCCAGCACGCTTACGTGCGAAGGTGATGAGCCACTTCATACCGATCGAAACCTTGCGCTTGGCGCGAATTTCAGTTGGAATTTGAAAGGTTGATCCACCAACGCGGCGGCTGCGCACCTCGACACCAGGCATGACGTTTTTAAGGGCTCTTTCCCAAACCTCGTGCTCGGACTCTTCGCCGTCGTACTTCTCTTTGACGATGTCCATCGCTTCGTAGAAGATGCGGAAAGCGGTTGATTTTTTACCGCTGTACATCAGCATATTGACGAACTGCGTCACCGTGGGGTCGGCGTAGCGTGCGTCGGGCTGCAGAATCCGGATTTTGGGCTTTCTTTTTCTCATGGCTTGTTCTTAGCGTGTGGCGTTGAGCTAGCGGAACTCGAGCTTAGGACTTAGGTTTTTTGGCACCGTAGCGCGAACGAGAGTTGCGGCGATCGGATACACCAGCGGTATCGAGGGCACCACGCACGATGGTGTAGCGCACACCGGGCAGGTCTTTGATACGACCTCCGCGCACCAGCACGATGGAGTGTTCCTGAAGGTTGTGACCTTCGCCTGGGATATAGGCGATGATCTCCTTCTGGTTGGTGAGGCGCACCTTAGCAACCTTGCGCAGCGCCGAGTTCGGCTTCTTAGGCGTAGTGGTATACACACGGGTGCAGACACCACGACGCTGGGGGCAACTCTCCAGAGCGCGAGATTTACTTTTCTCGACGATCTTTTTGCGCCCCTTGCGCACCAGCTGATTGATCGTTGGCATAAAAACGTTCGTTGTCCAGTTTATTCGCTTCTTTAGCCCCGTCTCCCGGACGGATTTTCGAAAGCGAACGCAAAGGTAGACTTTTCCCCAGCATATGCAAAGACTTATTTGCTTCTCGATTTGTGAAGACAATTAACGTCTTTTGGCGCTGACCGACACCTTATATACTGTTACACCAGTTGACTCACTCCTCTAGCTCTACCCTAGCCCCTACAGGCGACGCGACTTTCTCGCGCACGTGTGTGGTTCGATCCTATGACGTTGGGCCAAGCGATGGGTTGACGGTGCCTGCTGCGCTGCGTTACCTCCATGATGTGGCTCAGGAGCACGCAGGCTACCACGGGTTCGGCTATGCAGATCTCCAGTCGAGAGGTTTAGCGTGGGCCTTAGTAGCGCTTGATTTACGCTTCCGCAAAACTATACCTGGTGGCGCCGAATTCGCGGTCGATACGTCTGTAGCTCGCTATGGCGGACCGCTCGTTTACCGGGACTATGTGGCTAGTTTTGGCGAAAGCCGAGCTGTAGTGGGCCAAAGTATGTGGGTGCTCATTGACTTGGAAACGCGAAAGGGCGCCACGATGCCGGATGACCTGAAGCGGCAACTGAGCAAAATTGTGAGCCCCATCCAATCCGAGGTGGAACGGGTGGCACGGCTGAGTGCTGAGGCTGAAGCAGAAGTTCTACATGCTCATACCGTGGGATTTAACGACTGCGACTTTAATGGCCACCTTAATAATGTGGTGAGCGTGCGGTGGATGCTCGATGCGGCCTATGCGCAGCTGCCTGAGCTAAAAGCTGGTAATTTCAGACTGCAAGTCACCTACCTCCATGAGCTCCTGGAAGGCGAACGCGCCGATGTATGCCGGCAAGGTCAACACTTTAGCCTTGTGAAGGAGGATGGGACGGTGGCGGTGGTGGGGATGGCCTGCGGCGCTGAAACAGCCTCCGGCGGGGAGGAAGGCCTGCGGCGCTGAAAAGCCTCCGGCGGTCCTAGCCTGCGGCGCTGGGCCTGCGTCGTGGAGGCCCGTTCGACTCGCTCCGGCGAGTGCGCCCTGGCCTACGGTGCTTTTTGGCTGCGGCGCGGGGTGACGCGATGAGGTACCCGACGGACCTGACCGGAAATCACTCGCGTAGCAGGAATAAGCTCGGTATCAGGTCCGGCGGGTAACTCCTGCTAGAACTAGAGAGTAGTTAAGGGCATACCAGCTGCTTAATACGAGAGGTTGACCGATGCGAAGCAGTCTCTGCGCGTGAAAGTGTATATTTCCAATGTCAAGATCAGTGCATTACCGCTTACTCGAGCTATGAATTCCTCAGAAGAGACAACAGAAAAACTGCTATCTGGCTGGCGTCTTTATGCCATGTGGGGCCTAATTGCTGCGATTATTTCGGTGGGTATTTTCAACAGTGCGCGTGGAGTCTTACCCACCTTTCGCTTGCTAACAGTGGCTGCTCCAACCTTTGAGGCACTTGGGATGATAAAGTCGTATCTGCCCATCTATCCAACATCATTTTTTGAGGGCTCGGTTGGTGATCGTGCTGGGCTACCGAAAGGGCAAATTGTTAGAATTAATGGAGAGGATATTAATGATGAAACGCCCTATTTTAAAATCGTCGATCTACTCCGCGGACCTTATGGAGCAACTGTCGATATTACTATGGTCACTGCGCAACAAGATACGGTTGCTGCAACTGTCGTGAGGTCTTCTGATAGAGTTCAGCACTTTTTCAGTGTTCCTATAAGCCGCAGCGCTACGGGATGGTACCATCACGTGGTGTTGTTTATTACGTCATTTAGTTTCTTAGTAGCTGCTTTGATGCTGTTGTTGCGTAAGCCTAGAAGTCGCCTTGCACTCATAGGGGCGGCTGCACTTTTAGCCCAGGGTTTTTTGCTCCTGTTTATGACGGGTTTAGTTGCGCGATTAGGTACAATGCCATTTGGGTACGAGCTGTACAACCCGATTATCTATATCGGCATGACGATATTTGTTATCTTCTTCCCAACCGGCCGGCCAGCCTCCAAGTGGGGTTATGCAATCATTGGTTTGGCGGTTGGCATGTCGGTAGCAAGTTTATTGGGAGCATCTGCGAGCTTGTTCGTCCCCCTATATGTACTGACCATCGTAGCCGCTATCGTGTATACCCGTTGGAGATACAAAAGTGTGTCGACACCCATTCAGAAACAGCAGACGAGGTGGATTCTTTGGGCAATAATATTTGCTGGATCGGCAATGGTGCTGCAGCGAATACTAGTTACTGCGGTTCCTTATACTGCGGGTTCGACGTTAGCGATTACACAGCTATTTGTTTCGGGACTACTAAACTTAGCGTGGACGGCCTTTCCTCTAGCCATAGTAATTTCTTTGCTGAAGTACCGGCTTTGGGATGTCGAGGCTGCTTGGTCTCGCTCTGCCGTGACAGCGGGCTTAACATTGCTCTTAACAGCGGTAATTGCAGGCGGCACTGCGGTATTTCGTTCGCTCTTTGGCGCGAGTGGCCCGTATGCGCTTGGTATAGCTTCTACTGTAGCGGCGGTATTGCTTATTCCTTTACAGCAACGCCTTACTACCTGGTCTGAGCGTCGATTTATGCATAAGCTGAATGAGTTGAAGGCGGGTCTGCCTGTGCTTATTAATCATCTACGCGAAACCGCCTCAGCCACTGATCTAGCCACGGCTGTCATTAAGCGCGTCGGACCGGCAGTGCATGCTTCCTTTCTGGCCGTTGTTGTGCCAAGTGCTGATGGTTGGCAAGTTCTTGCCAGCAAAAAAGTGGACGACTCCCGTGTTGTAGCATGGGCCGATCAGGTAGGCCTTGCCACACCACCCGAGCTGACGGCGACGCGACGTAAGCCGTGGCGATCGAGTGTTTGGCGTATGTCTAAAGACCCGTATTTTCCTGTGCGGGTAGCCCTCAAGTCAGAGAAGCCCGATGGCGAGGTGGCCTTGCAAGGTTGGCTGCTCGTTGGAGCACGACCTGATGGCTCGGGATATGGTCTCGACGATTTGGAAGCGCTTGCTAGTGTGGCCGCTTGTATTGGGCGGGCACTGCAGGTTGTGCGCTATCGCCGCGTAGAAGCTGAAGCACTGGCGGGTGCATTTAGCGATTTGCATGCTGCAATACAGCTCCTGCGGCAGGAACTTCGCGCACATGCGCCAAGTTAGAAGCCACTGTTTTAACACGACTCCATGCTTGCGCTTAGACCTAGATCCTCCCAAAGGGCCCTTTCAATTCCGCAGTCACTATGCTATGCGGCTATCGCACAAGTCTTGCGGAGTGTTGTCATAGCCACGGGCGGCGTCGTTGTCAAAGGGTACGGTTTTGTTTCAAGTGGGGCTGGAACCGTAACGCTGTTGACCGCCGAGTATATTCCTTACCAGTGCAATGGCACCAAAGGGCCAGCTGAATCAATCGGTCGTTTAGGCAACGGGATTGATGTTTCCATGTACTACCCTCACGCGTTATTCAGCGGCTCAATCAACTACCAGCAGCCTCCCCGTCCAGAGGCCTTTGCGGCTTGTAAACGAAATGACATAGAGCCCACTGCGCAAGGAAGTTGCACTTAAAGCCACCGTACGCTGCGAGCCTGAGACCGGTTGATGTAATATTCGCCGCCCGGCTTGGTCGAATACAGCGATGTGTCCAGAAGCGTGGGGCGAGGGAAGGTCCACGAAATAGTTGGCCCCTATAGCGGTAGGAGAAGGATATACCCTCAGGATACCGGCTGATTGAGGAGTTGACGACTCTTCAGTTGTGCTGACAACATAATCGGGATCGTACCATCCTTCAGTAGGCCCATCTATACCCAAAGTATCACATGGGGAGTCGGATAGATCATAAATTTGGTAGCGCGTGCTGACGAAGGCATTTCCGTTGAGGCAAGGCGTACCAAAGGCATCCCAGCCGCCATTGATATCTTCAACATTTGGAGCATCTAAGTTGTCAAAAGCAGGAACCAAGCGGCAACTGCCGCCGCCATACGAAAGCATGATAGGATCTGGTGTATGTGTAGTGGTAAGCCGAAGCAGATTGCTAAAGCTGACATAGTACCCAGGACCATAGCAAATGCTGACGAGACTATCGGGCATCCAGACCAACTCTTCACTTGCCAGTAGATCGACAGCTTCTAGATCATAACGAGCCAAATAGCTCCTTTCAGAGTAGTAAAGATATCGATCAGAGGGACTAAAAGCAATTCCGTTCCCTCCATCAATCTCAGGATCTCTATCAAACTGCAGTGTGTCTAATCCAGTAAGTCTATATTGCACATCGACGTAGGTAGCCTCAGAAATGTCTCCGGTACAGCGGTCAAAATCCCACAATGCTATACCTCCTCGCGTATAATCAGAAAATACAGATGATTGAGCTTCTGTTTCAGAAATTGCATGTAATGCAATATTGTCAGCCTTATGGCTGATTTCCAAGTTCATTCCAGAATGAAAATAATGATGCCACGCAGGATTAAATGGTATGCCTTCAGGATTAGTCGATTGAAGAGAAAGCTCTCCATTTGCCAATAAGAAGAGGGCCACAGCTCTTGGAGCAGATTGGCCTCCAAGAGCAAAGATCCACCAGTCGCGCCCGTTGCCATGGGCAATAGCAATCATCCTTGACAGCGTCGGCAATTCGCCATGAATAGCGGCTACGCGAGAGGTGTCGTAGGGTAATTCATCACCCTCCCAAGCAACCGCGCGCATGTAGGCTTGCGGATCAATGGGATCAGGTGAGTATCGCAGATGAGGCCCTGGGCCCGCATCACCATTTTGTGGTTCAGGCAGCGAAGCATCATAATTTGCATCTACACGGTAGTTGTAAAGCCGATCAGAAGAACCAATGATTCCGGAGCTTCGTAAATTAGTTCTATCTCGATATCCGGCAATAATATGCCGAAATACTCCTGGTGTATCCCGCACGGGCAGCATGAGCGAACGTTGATGGCCTTGGGTTCCTTCACTATCCATAGGAGAAGGGGGAGCTATTGCATGAAGAGGGGCTGGAGGATACCGCGTAACCCGTCGCATAGTAGAGTCCCAGGTATGGATACCATTTGTTGCGAACCAAAAACGCGTATCCCCATTAGCGTCGGGAGGCGTAAAGATGGCCTGGGTACCCTCATAGAATTTTCTTGTATGCTGACCATTTCGGAGTGGATCATAGTGATTGGTTGTATCGACCTGCTGGTCAGGAAGCCTAATCCAACGGTCGAGATGTTCACCAAGTTCTGGGCCACGCTTAGCAAGCGGGAGGTAAGAAAGACAACCATGGGTGTAGACCGTATCCCAACCCGGAGGCTCGGCACTAGTACCATTAGCACCATTAAAAAGTGCAAGGTCAAGTGGCTGAGCCAGGTTAATAATGGGCAAGGACACCAGTGCTAAACAAGAAACCAATTGTGTCAAGGAAATTTTCATGAGAGAGTATTGAGGGTCGATAAATCCTGTTAAAGATATGGCAAAAGCCAGCTACATACACAGATGTAACCAGCTTTTGCCAGAAGCTTTCGGAGTGCGAGTGCTACTGCACTATTATGCGCAGTGGGTTGTGCTCAACTCCCTCAATCATTACAAAATATTGAGCGGAAGGCAAATTGCTTAAGTCGATGTTGGATTTAGCCTTCCAGCTACGATTAGATTGGAAAAAGTTCCTCAACATCCCCTCATTGGGAAGGGCTGTTACCACTCCAACTTGGAGTTCACCGCCTTTGTTCACAATGTCGTAAATTTTCTCTGGTAGCGGAGTGACCCAATTTGCTCATCATCATATGATTGGCTGCTTCCGTATAGGCAAAATTCTACCTTTTTTCCCTAGTCGCCGAGTACACATATGACTCCATGCTAGCCTTTAGACATAGATCCTCCCAAAGGGGCCTTTCCTAATGCCGCTCTCACGTCGCTATGCGGCTATCGCACATGTCTTGTGGAGTATGGTCATAGCCGCATAGGGGCGCAGTTTTTATAGCTTAGCGTTTATTCTAATTTATGCTCACATGTCTCACCGCCCAAACAACTTCTCTCCACTCGGCACCACCTCAGGCAAAACGCTCGACGAGAATTGCTTATCGCTTCCAAAATGCATGCTCGGGCGCTGGTAGCTCCCCTGTTGAAGTGCGAAGGCCTGCACCGACTCATGCTCCGGATCAACTATCCAATACTCGCGCACGCCCGCCTCTTCGTAGAGCTCGAACTTGTCTCGCATCTATCGTTTTATATTCCCGGGGCTCAAGATTTCGACAACCCAATCCGGGGCACCATTACAGCCACGCTTAATTAATATGCTTTCATCAAAGACGACGCACATATTGGGATGAACCACTGTCTCGCCTCCCGTAGTGCGTTGTAGTAAAACATCAAAGAGGGCTATAAAACTCCGACAGGGTTGCTCAATTTGCGGAACGAGTAAGCCCGCCAAATTAGTAGCCAATGTCTGGTGAAAAAGATTTGGCGTCAGAATCATCCACGTTTCCCACCCACGCAGCAGCTCCACCCGCTCTTAAAATGGCCAGGTGAAAAAATTTTCATAAATACGCTGCCTGAAAAGATCGAGCGCTTGGAAGCTTTCAATCAACATGATAAGAAAGATTAGCTTTGAGAAGTTTGCATAGCTCAACTAATCCACAAGCTAAAGCCTATCCCCCACCCCCCGATCATTCGCCAATCTGGGCACTTTATTCTGTCCGCCCAACTTGCCTTGTGACTCCATGTACCTGCGAAAAGCGCCAGTCGATACCACCGTCAGTTTTGCGGAAGCTAAAATATTGCCTTCGCGTAAATCGGCATAATAAATATTCTGCCGCGCAAGACTGGCGTCTAATGTTTTGGCGAAAGCTGAAACATTACCGGGGAGCTTGGCAAACTCCACAAACCACTCGTGGTAAGGCAACTCACCTGTAACAGGATTGACCTGCGGTGCTACGTGAAACTCAGTGACCAAGCCTCCATGTGCAGCCAGCGCCTCCTGCATTGCTTGCTCGACCTCCTGACCAATCACATGCTCACCAAAGGCACTGATGTAGTGCTTCACGCGACCAGAAACCCGCACCCGGTACGGCGCCAGCGACAGAAATTCTACCGTATCCCCGAGCGCGTAGCCCCACAACCCGGCATTGCTGGTGAGCACGAGCGCATACTGCTTACCTAGCTCGACATCACGCAAGCCCAAACGTATAGGATCAGGGCTAGCAGCATACTGCATCGGTATAAACTCAAAATAAACGCCCGAATTAACATTGAGTAAGAGGCCCTCTCCTGGCTCGCTATCCTGAAAGGCAATAAAGCCTTCAGAAGCCGGATAAGTCTCAACGCTTGCCACACCACCACCAATTAGCTGCTCTAATTGAGCACGGTAAGGCTCGTAATTAACTCCACCATAAACGAAGACGCTAAAGTTTGGAAATATGTCGAGAATACTCTCGCGACCAGTATAGGCCAGCAAGCGCTCGAAATACATCTGCACCCAGGGTGGAATTCCAGAAATAAGTCGCAGGTCCTGACCTACTGTCTCTTGTACAATAGCATCGAGCTTCTTTTCCCAATCCTCAATACAATTAGTTGCATAACTCGGCAATTGACTACGCTTTAACCATTCTGGAATAAGGTGATTGCTAATTCCCGAAAGCCGCCCGACTGGGATGCCATTTTTATAGGTTAACTCTGGACTCCCAGATAAAAAGATCATCTTGCCGTTGAGCCAGTCGCCGTGTCCGGTCCGCGCGAAATAATTGAAGAGGGCATTGCGTGCAGTACCGAAATGATTGGGCAGGCTATCCTTAGTGATTGGTATAAACTTTACTCCGCTGGTCGTCCCGCTCGTCTTGGCAAAATACGCAGGTCGGCCCGGCCAGAGCACATCACGTTCACCAGCAACTACGCGATCTATCCAAGGGCGGAGCTCCTCATAATCACGCACAGGGACGCGTTGTGCTAAGCTGGCTTGAGAGACGACCTGATCAATGTTGTGACTGCGACCAAAATCGGTGTTGCGACCTTTAAGTCGAAGCTGCTTGAGAATGCGAGCTTGGGCTTCGTGCGGCTTGGCAGCTGCACTCAGCATGCGGCGACGTATCGCTTTAGCTGCGGGGTATACAAGAGCGGACTTCCAGGCCATAGCTGCGCGAAAGTACTAGTGCTTAGGCGAGTTGCTGTACGGCCCTATCGCCACGGGTGCTCGCATACATGTACAGCAGCGTAGCAACGCCGCCGGCTGCGTAGGCGAAGTAATCGTAGGGATCGCGAAACTGAGCGGCGGGCGATAAACGTGGCAGAAGCTCCTCCCCAATCACGGCAATGGCAATCGTCATTCCCACAACTTGCCAAGCATGCAGTGGCGCGTGCTGTGGCGTTGATTTAAAAAGCCACCGTCGTTCAGCCTGAGCAAGACCTACGAATATGGGGATACTCAAAAACGGGTCGAGATAAGCATCTAAAAATTCGATATGCAGACCGAAAGCTTTCTCCCATAGCTGATGCGCCACCAGCAAGCCAAAGGCAAATAGCCAGGCTGGAGAAGGTCGAAAAGCCGGCAGTAGTCTTCTCCTAGATTGCTTCATACTGCTGCGGCTAATCCGACAATTAAGCCCAAGATAATGAGCGGCGACAGGGCTACCAGCAGCAGGCCTGTAATAATCATTGCGATAATCTTGGCGCCACCCACATACCATGGATCATGATCCTGGATAGCGAGGGATCGCTGCAGCCAGGAGAGCTTTGCAGCTGCTTGGTCGAGTACGACAGCAGTCCCTGAAGCGTCGTCGGCAGGGGAAGCATCCGCGGCTCCTTCACGGGGTGTGTGCTCATGCGGTTTTGCCATAACCTTGACAACGGCACCCCTTAGGCCGAAGTTGAATATTACAGCCTCATATCCTCCACCATCACGCCGGGATAGTCTCCAGCATTAAAGGTGAAGCGTTCGGCTGGAATAGTAGCGCCTGTTTTGACGGAAGTTAGATTGAGTGCGAAGCGGCTGCCATCCTTATTGAACACACGGACGCGTCGCACCTCGTCGCTGATAGGATCATAGGTGAGGCGCACTTTGGCGTACTCGCTGTCGCGGTCGGTAGGCTTAAACTCGATTTGGCGATAGGTTTTGCCCTCTTCCGTCACCTCGCCTGCCAGGGTATATTCAAAGCCATCATTGTCGTAGATCGTGAGCAGGTCTTGTGGCCGCATAATACCGCCGCTGCTTGCACCATCTTGAGCGTCATACACTTGCACCTCTTTATTGTCGGGCAGGTACATCCACACGGTGATGCCATCGCTGATTACCACCTGCTGGTCGAAGTCTACTCGAAAGCGCTCGCCCTGTTGGGTGATGGTGCCTTTCTGGACTTCAGCGGGCTGCTCAGGAAATTGAATCTCTAGGCTCACGACGGCTTCCAATGAGCCACCTGCTTCGTATTTGGCGCGTAGCTCCTGGAGGTCTTGCTTGGCGCGGGCGTCGTTTTGTGCTTTCGCCAAAACACCAAAGCAACTGATGAGGACGGCAAGAAGAAAGTAGCGCATGCTGAAACGTTGAGTTGCAGGTAGAACGCACGAGTAGGCCTCTAGGTAACAGGGGCAAGTGTTAAGCTTGACTTATTGGCTGCTTAGGCCTCTTTGTAGAGTAAGTCCTGCATACTTTCCAATTCCAAAATATCCCGCACATGCACCTCACGCGGCTTAGAGCCTCTGGTCTGGCCGACGGGTGTGAGGTGGTAAAATTTAAGAGCGCGTGGCCGTCAAACACGTCACGATAGCTCCTCGCAAAGCCACCCGCAACAGCGTATATTCACAAGCTAAATCTCTGTGCGTATCCGCCGCCACATGAGCCCTCGCACCACAGCGCACCACAAACCTTGCCACTACTTTATGTTAAAATTAACTATATACATATACACTTGTTGGCTAATGATTTGTATATTTACATCTCCTGTTTTTGCTCAATGCGACACCCTTCCCGTTGCTACCAGATGGGAGTCGAGTTTTTTTGACCATAGCTTCGTGGATTTTCGCGCCGCCATCGGGAGCATTGCACCTCCTGAAATCATATTTCCTGATTCGCCCGCAATAAGTAGCGGTGGCTCCGAACATCTATCTGTTATTTCTTACGCGAACGGCAAGCCGAAGTATAGCTTTAATGGCCACCAACTTCGTAGGGGCTCCGACTATAGCCTACTTGCAAATGGCGTCGCCGTCGGCGCTGACTCCGTAAGCGGTTATAGGTCGCTCGGTGAATCCGTGTACCAGCACACCATGCTGCC
This sequence comes from Saprospiraceae bacterium, assembly GCA_965213735.1. GTDB lineage: Bacteria > Bacteroidota > Bacteroidia > Chitinophagales > Saprospiraceae > CALDTK01. The sequence goes on along the minus strand of CBDCAB010000005.1, from coordinate 2,041,019 downwards.
GCTGCCCGGCGACACTAATATCATCTACTTGTTTCACTGCGAAGCACATCGATCTCCTACTCGCCCCGCTGACAGTTCATGGGAGAACAACCTGCCCGCTCTCCTGTCGATATACAATGCTCAGCTCGACCGCTTCATCCTGCGCGATAGCGTGCTCCATGGCCGTGCCACCGAGAGCTGGACCGCCATGCGCCACCCCGATGGGCAGAGTTGGTGGATAGCCACCCGCGTGCACAGCCCGTCGGCCACGCGTGTATATCGACTCACCTCCACAGGACTACTACCTGCCGTCCATTCGCTTGGAGGATCGGAATTCGGGTGGCGAATAGGTGAAGAGGCCGCGGGCATCTCATTCTCCCCATCAGGCTTGCATATTGGCTGGGCTGTGAGAGCCTCCTCTTTTAATTTTGATTCCATCGCCGGGGAACATTGGGTAGCAAACTTTGACTGCGCGAATGGGCGTGTGACAAATCTTACTCAGGTCGATGACGATCTACGTGTAGGGGGGGGGGGAGCGTAGTTTTCTCACCGCAGGGTGGGTACCTCTACGGTATAAAAGATGATTCTACCGGCTTTATTTTCGACAATGACATTCACCGTTACCGCATTGATCTCCGCGGTGGTGGCAATCATGGCACTGCCGAGCACATCTTCAACACCGAACGCAACAAAGGAGTAGCCCTCGGCCCCGACGGCCGCGTATATGGGGGGCCAAACTCTCGCCTGCGCTACATTGACCACCCCGACCGCTGGCAGGCACTTACCGATCCAACCACCCTCACCTACCCCGACGGGGCTATAGCAACGACTCTCCCGCCAGACCCTTGGGTTTCTCAAGGACTCAACCCGCAACAGGCCCCCATCGACTTGCCACTATTGCGGCTACCGCGTATAGGAGGTGATAACTTTGTAGCCTGTGGGGATACACTTGCCTATACAGTACTCGAAAATTGCTACCAAGAACTCGCCCAGGTATCGTATGAGGTGGGTCCGGGTATTACTGTGGTTGATGATAGTAAGCCACAACTCACTCTGACCTTCGATACGCTTCATACGCTCGATCCCGTACGCTACGTCGCCTTGATTAACAACCACCCCTGCCGCACCTACCGCGACACCTTCTGGGTCTATGTAAATGGCTGCGAGCAGACATGCGCACCTGTAACTACCGCAGCACAACTCACCGCCTGCGACTCCGCCTCCGTACACGGCATCTGGCAAAGCACAAGCGGCAACTACAGCCAAACCTTCCAATCCTTTAGCGGCTGCGACTCGACGAGCACCATCAGCCTTAGCATCTCATCATCCCTAGCTACCGCAGAGACCATCACCACCTGCGACTCGGCACTGGTCCATGGCATCTGGCAAAGCACAAGCGGCGACTACAGCCAAACCTACCAATCCTTTAGCGGCTGCGACTCTACTAGCACCATCAGCCTCACTATCTCGCCTTCCGTGGCTACCGCAGCGAGCATTACTGCCTGCGACTCCGCTCGAGTCCATGGCATCTGGCAAAGTACAAGCGGCGACTACAGCCAGACCTTCCAATCCTTTAGTGGCTGTGACTCAACCAGCACCATCAGCCTTAGCATCAGCTCGGTACTAGAAACCGCTGAAGAAGTTATCGCCTGCGACTCCGCACGCCTAGCTGGGCAGTGGCTCTACGTGAGTGGGGAACATGAGCAGGCATACAGCAGCGTGCAAGGCTGCGACTCACTCCATACCACCACCGTCACCATTCTCGACTCCCCTGCGCGACCACCACTGCCTCAGGATACACTCCTCCAGCAAGCAGAGACCCTCCAGCTCACCTTAGCCACCGCTCCCAACCTCGCCTACACGTGGCAACCCGCAGCAGCAGTAGACTGTGCCGACTGCGCACGAGTGGAGGTAGTGCCGAGCTTTGAAGGTCGACTCAGCGTAGAGGTCAGCGATGATCAGGGCTGTAGCACCCTCGCCGCGATGCTGGTGCTGCGTGCGCCCGAGCCTAACCTTGAGCTGTGGGCACCTACTGCATTTTCTCCCAACGGCGATGGCGTCAACGACTACTTCAGCATTGCACTGCCTGCCGGTGCTAGTCTCCTCAGCTGCACGGTGTTTGATAGGTGGGGCAATTCCCTCAACTCTACTGTCGGTGTGCTCAATGCCCCTCCCGGCGAGCTGCTGCCTGTGTGGGATGGCACCTTCCGCGGGAAAGCTGTAAATCCGGGTGTGTTTGTCTGGCAGGCTGAGTGGAGGGATGTTGAAGGGGTGGAGCAGCTCGCTACCGGTGAGGTGACGCTGCTGAAATAGCGATGGTCGTGCCGGTCAACTTCAATATAGCGATGGTCGTGCCGGTCTCCCGACCGGCATATCTTTACTCTATTGGTAAGGCTGCAAGAGAAGTGATGCATGCGGTGAAGTAGCTCAGCTTCCGTAAAGCTGTGCCTGAAGGTATTATCAGCTACCATAAAACAAGTCCAACATACTCTCCAACTCAAGGATATCCCGCACATGCACCTCACGCGGCTTAGAGCCTCTGGCCTCGCCAACGATGCCAAGCTGGCAAAGCTCATCCATGATGCGACCGGCGCGGTTGTAGCCGATCTTCATGCGGCGCTGAAGCATGGAAGTAGAGCCGATGCTATTGTCGACCACCATGTGGGCTGCGTCACGCAAAAGCTCGTCTGCATCTTGAGGAGTTAGCACAGCCGTACCCACCACCTCTTCATCATCGCCCACATATTCCGGCAAGAGGTAAGGCATGTAGAGCGCATCTTGCTCATTGATGAAGTTGATGACCTCCTCTACCTCAGGCGTGTCCACAAAAGCACATTGAATTCGGACTTTCTCTGCCCCTTCACTGAGTAGCATATCACCCATGCCGACCAATTGCTCGGCGCCCGGACCGTCGAGAATAGTTTTTGAGTCGACGCTGCTCGTTACCTTAAAGGCAAGTCGTGCCGGGAAATTAGCCTTGATAGTGCCGGTAATGATCTTTACCGTCGGTCGCTGCGTAGCAATGATGAGGTGCATACCTACGGCACGGGCAAGTTGTGCAATACGAGCAATTGGCAGTTCTACATCCTTACCCGCAGTCATAATGAGATCGGCGAATTCGTCGATAATCATCACGATGTAGGGCAAGAACTTGTGCCCTTCTTTAGGATTGAGTTTGCGCTCGGAGAACTTCGCGTTGTACTCTGTAATGTGGCGAACCTGAGCGCGCTTGAGCAGCTCGTAGCGCTCGTCCATCTCGATGCACAGCGAATTGAGCGTGTGGATGACTTTCTTGTTCTCGGTGATGATGCTCTCCTCCTGACCTGGCATATAAGTGAGGAAATGTCGCTCCAAGCGGCTGTAGAGCGAGAGTTCCACCTTTTTCGGATCGACCATCACCAGCTTCACCTCTGCGGGGTGCTTGCGGTAAAGCAGGCTCATGATGATGGTATTGATACCTACAGACTTTCCTTGACCGGTTGCGCCAGCTACCAAGAGGTGAGGCATCTTGGCGAGATCTACGACGATGACGTCATTAGAAATAGATTTGCCGAGGGCAATCGGCAGCTCCATTTTGGCCTCACGGTACTTATCCGAGTTGAGCACATCGCGCAGCGGCACCAGCTGCCGAGTTTTGTTGGGCACCTCGATACCAATCGATCCACGACCAGGTATTGGAGCGATGATGCGAATGCCAAGAGCGGATAGGTTGAGCGCGATGTCGTTGCTGAGGCGCGAGATTTTGCTGATGCGCACCCCTGGACTTGGCACGATCTCGTAAAGCGTGATGGTGGGCCCAACAGTCGCTGAGATGCTGTTGATCTGCACACCAAAGCTGAGTAGGGCATCGACGATCTGCCGCTTGTTTTCGTTGAGTTCTTCGCGGGTTACTGGATTGCCTATGTCGGGATAGGACTTCAGCAGGCTGATCTCTGGATAACGGTAATTGCGTAGTTCGAGCTTGGGGTCGTATGGCCCTTGCTCCTGCGGATCGGTCTCAGTTTCGGCGGCGAGGATGTCGCGAGGTGTAGCACCCACGGCGCGATCAAAATTGCCAGGTCTGTTGCCTTCTCCCGCCTCTGCTCCGGCATCTTCTGCGGTGTTGGCTGCTTCACCGAAATTGATGTCGAGCTCTAGATCATCTGCGCTTGCTGCAGAGGAGTTGCGAGGTTTTGTTGGCTGCTCGAGAGTGAGGTCGAGTACCCCCTGCAGCTCGTCGTCATCGTTTTCACTAGCTGGCGTGTCTTCAGCATCTAAGCCTTCGACAGCATGCGCTTCATTATCTGTAGCATTGATTGTGGAGGTGTTCGCTGTTTTGCCGGAAGGAGAACCATCATCATTACCAGCACTGGAAGCACGACCCACAAATTTGCCTAAACCTCCTGGTAGAGCGGGCTTTAGCTCCACTTTGTCGAACCATTTGCCTGAGCTAATTGCTGCCCAACTCGGATCGAAAATCCAGATGACGAGCATAGTGAGCGCGAGCAAAAAAATCATGACAACGCCTGGAATGCCGACGATGCGCTCGAGCCAACTCGACACCATGTAGCCATAGGCGCCGCCCATCGGAAAGTCGAACATCCTAAACATAAAGGCCAGCATAATCGACAGGCCCATCAGGCCGATGAGGCCCCAGCGCAACTCGCGTTGCAATTTGCTGAGCGGTCTACGCTTGAGAATGGCTAAACCGGTGAGGCTGAGCAGGTAGACGAACAGAAAACTGGTGGCGCCGAAGCCATAATAAAATGCGGTATGCGACACGGTAGCACCGAGCGGCCCGAGCCAATTAGCTACCGCAACATCATCTGTAAAGAGCAGCTTCCACCCATAGCTGAGGGCGGCGGCTTGATCGGTTTTCCACGTGAAGAGGTAGCTCACAAAAGCGAGCAAGAGGTAGGCAGCGAGGGTGAGCGTAATGGCACCGGCAATCTTGCGGAAGCGGTCGTCGCCGACAGCTGCCGCGCGCTTTTTGCGCGCTGATTTTTTCATAGTGTTTCTTCGTGTTGCTGAGCTGCGATTCCCGGGGCACTGAAATCGATAGGTCTCGTGACAAACATAACATCCACAGCCCCCGCGAATGAGCCCTAACATATGAAAAAAACCTCTATTGTTTAAAATCCCCAGATGCAGGGAGGTGCCGCCAACGAACATTTTCGGCTCGTTTAGCCTACTCAGCATGTACAGCTAGTCCAAACGCACATGAACATTTCGCTCGACATCAGTCTCTATCCACTCACTCCAGCTTACAAGAGTCCGATACTAAATTTTATTGAGGCTTTGCGCGCTTACGAAGGCTTTGAAATCAAAACCAACCCCCTCAGCACCCAACTCTATGGCGACTATCAGGCTATTTGGCAGGCACTAGGCAAGGAGCTGCCCGCTGCATTCGGTGCTGAGCATACGAGTATTGCCGTGCTAAAAATTGTGAGCGTCGACGTGCTCGAATAGCAGGCTTTGTGGCTAAAAAGTGAGCCGCTTGCGGAGCTTTTCTCCCTTTCTCTCAATCACGATATCTACCCGATCGCCCACCTTATGCTGCCCCAGCACTTCCATATAATCGTAGATATCACCAATGTCAGTATCGTTAATTTTTAGCAGCACATCGCCTTTTTCGAGGCCTGCACGTTCGGCAGGCCGATCAGCCATCACTCCGTCGATGCGCATACCCGTACCCGCGTACACATAGTCGGGCATTACCCCCATAGTCACTTTAAAACTGGTGACCTCACGCTGTGATTCGTCTTTGGTTTTGGCGAAAGCTAAATGCCCAGGCGCCGGCAGCTGCTGCAAGATGTCATAGACGATATCCGACACCGTGACCATGCCTTCCCAATTGATGAGCACGATATCATCATCGGGTTTGTGGTACTGCGCGTGCTGCCCCGTGAAGAAGTGCAGCACCGGGATATTCTGCAAGTAGAAGCTGGCATGATCGCTGGGGCCAAGGCCACTCGCATGCGGCTTAATCGTGACGCGACCGTCAGCTGCTTCGCTTAAAAGTGGCTCCCAACTTGGCGAAGTACCCGTGCCATTAACAGCGAGCACAGCCTCTTTACTCAGCCGGCCCACCATATCAAAATTGATCATCGCGGCGACCTCAGATTTGTGCTGCGGCAGGTGTTCGACGAGGTATTTCGAGCCAATCAATCCTAGCTCCTCTGCACTAAAAGCGGCGAATAGATAATTGTAATTTTTGTTGGCCTCAGGCTGCTGCAGCCGCTTGGCAAGGTCGAGCATCACCGCTACTCCACTCGCATTATCGTCGGCCCCATTGTGGGGAGCAGGTTCGCCAGTATAGAGGCTTCCACTTCCGCTTCCGCCAAAACCCAAATGGTCGTAATGAGCACCAATAACTACTGTGTAGCGAGCTCCATTGTCGAGCAAACCCAGCACATTGCTGGTGCGCAAAGCGGGGGCATCGCTACCGTGACCATGCCCAGCCACGACGATCGGAAACTCCTGCAGGTAAGTGGATGAATCTCCAGCAGCTTGCAGCCCGAGTTGCTGCATACGCATGGCAATAAAATCCGCAGCCGCATCAGCAAAGGGCGAGCCTGCCGCCCTGCCCGCAAGTAAGTCGCTGGCTAAATATGCAACATCAACCCGCATCTGCAGATCGCGAAGGGGAGCCTGAGACCAAGCGTTCGGCGCGGTGATCACAGTGAAAACAAGAGCGGCACAGCAGCTCAATAAATTCATACGAGTTGTACGCATGCTGGCAAGATTGCACTTGCGCCGCACCCGCGGCAGATCAAGCTAGCTTTTGCTCGCTTGCTTGACAGTAATTTGGCCAATCCAGCGCCAAATTGACGTATGCAGTATCCTAGCCTTACCGTTCGCAGCGGTGTCAGCACCGATCTACCAGCAGTCTTTGCCCTCGTGCAGCAACTAGCGGAGTATGAACGGGCGCCAGCAGCGGTAGTGACGAGCCTCCAAGACTACCGTGATGCACTCCAGCGAAAACTTTTCGAACTTCTTGTCGCAGAAGATGTTAGCGGGGTGATAGGTATGATGCTCTACTACCCGGCCTGGTCGACGTGGAAAGGCAAAATGCTCTATTTGGAAGATTTTGTTGTGGCTGAGCATGCGCGACGGCGCGATGTTGGTCGCCAACTGTGGATGGCGCTCGTGCAGCTGGCCCGCAGCCAAGACTACACCGGCCTAAGGTGGCAGGTACTCGACTGGAACGAGCCTGCCAAAGCGTTTTACCGAAAGGTGGGTGCTGACATAGAAGGCGGCTGGGAAAATGGACGGCTATGGCTATAAAAACTTTGTGACAAGTTATTCACATCCCTGGATGCAGGTACTAACACTTCTCACAGAATACCATAAAGCGATAGTTGCCGGAGTCCGCAGAGCCGCTTAGCTTTGGTAGACCAAGAAAACGAAATCAAGACATAGTGTTTCATAGTGTGAGGGGTGATTGCGCAAGCAGTCATCCCTTTTTTCATGGATAAACTCAGCCTCTCAGCACCTTACATATCTGCAAAATCAGAAAGCCCTGCGTGCAAGCTGCTCGGTGAAGTCTATCAACGCCTGGGCTTGTGGGGATGTCGGAAGTGCGGATTTGAGCAGCTTGTTAGCCTCCCGTGACAGCTCACTCACCTCTTGGCGTAGCATGTTCTCCACATTCAGATCAGCGAATATCGCCAGCACTTCGGCGATGAGGCTACTGCGCTCAGCTGTGTCGGCTGCATAAATCTCGAGAAGCCGCTGGCGCTGCGCGGGAGCAGCCAATTCGAGTGCGCGCACATAGGGAGCCGATTGCTTAGCGCGCACAATGTCTCCGTAATCAGACTTGCCCGTCGCTGCAGCGGTGCTGAACGTATCGAGCACATCATCCTGAATTTGAAATGCACGACCAGCCAGATCGCCCGCCTCACGAATACCCGCGCATGTGTCTGCTGGTAGATTAGCGATGATGGCTCCCAATTCTAGAGCCGTGGTAATGAGGACTCCAGTTTTGCCGTGGATCATGGAGAGGTATTCGGCATAGGTCGCTTCTTGTGAAGCTTCGAGATCCATGTCGCGTTGCTGACCTTCGCAGAGTTTTTCAGCCATGCTTTGAAAGCGCTCGAGCAGTCGCTGAGACATCTGGCCTCCGTAGTGGCGGGTGAGATAGCCATAGGTGTGGATGAGCATGGTATCGCCAGCAAGGATGGCAGCGGGTATACCGAAGGCTGCATGAACCGCTGGCTGCCCCCGACGCAGCTGAGCCTGGTCCATAATATCATCGTGCAGCAGCGTGAAGTTGTGAAACAGCTCGACTGCATAAGCTGCAGGCAGTGCCGCCTCTGGAGTAGAGGCACCAATAGCGTGCGTCAGCAGCAACAGCATTGGTCTCACTGCTTTGCCGCGCGTAGCCATAGCGTAGCGAATAGGCTCGTACAGCGTGCTCGGCCTGCGGGTCGAAAATGTTTGGGCTGCGGCATAAGTTTGGTAAGCATCGAGCAGTGGAGCCACCGTGGGATTAGGAGCAGACATGGGTGCCAAGGTATCGCTGCAGCTTTGTGTACCTTCAGGCATCAGCAAAGGTGGCCTTTACCCAGAATGTGGTACGCGGTTTGACTAGTATCCAGCATGGTCACAACACGCCGCCCTATCAACATCCTTCTCGTTGAAGACAATCCTGGAGATGTACGCCTCACCCAGGAAGCATTCCGGGAGGGAAACATCACCGTCAACCTAGAAGTGGCACGCGATGGCGTCGAAGCCATTGCCTATTTGCGGCAGCAGGCTCCATTCTGCGATGCCATCACACCCGATCTAATCTTGCTCGATCTCAACTTACCGAAGCGCGACGGCCGCGAAGTGCTTGCCGAAATCAAGCAAGACCCCGAGCTGAAGCGCATCCCTGTAGTGGTGCTGACAACCTCCAATGCAGAGGCCGACATCATGAAAAGCTACAACCTGCACGTCAACTGCTATATCAACAAGCCAGTGGATTTCGATCACTTTTTTGATATCGTGCAGAAAATCGAAGACTTCTGGTTGAGCACCGCAATCCTGCCTACCATGATTGCCTAGTTGGTGCAACAATATAAATTTGGTCAGGAGCCCTTTTCGCAGCCGCGGGAAGGGCTTTTGCCGTTCAACCCCAGCGACGCCACACTCGTTGTAGCCGATATGAAGGAGCGCGATGTAGCAATTGTCGGGGCCGGTCCTGCAGGTATAAGTGTGGCCATTGCAGCCAAACGCGCTGGGCTATCACACGTACTCATCGAGCAGGGGCCAATTGCCAACTCGCTGTTTCATTTTCCGATCAACATGACCTTTTTCTCCACTTCCGAAAAATTGGAAGTCGGCGGAGTGCCCTTCATCAGCCACAGCGACAAGCCGACACGAGCCGAGGCTTTAGAGTATTACCGTCGTTTGGTACAGAGCAACCAACTCGAGGTCGATGCCTATACCATTGTCTCGCAGCTCGAGCGCAATCGAGACGGGAGCTTTCGCATTTGCACCGACCGCCGAAGTTACAAAGCTGCGCACGTGGTGCTGGCGACAGGCTATTACGGTCAGCCACGACTGCTCGGTGTGCCTGGAGAAGAGCTAGCCAAAGTGCGCCACTACTACGACGACCCTCACCTGTACATCAACCAAAATGTGCTGGTGGTAGGGGCAGCAAACTCGGCCTGTGATGTTGCCCTGGAAACGTGGATGAAAGGTGCCAACGTAACCATGGCTATTCGCGCCGACCAAATCTATGAGCGAGTAAAATATTGGATCAAGCCCAATATTGAAAATCGCATAGCTGAAGGATCAATACAAGCTTATTTTAATACTACAGTTAAGGCTATTGAGCCCAAACACGTAGTACTACTCACCCCCGAGGGCGAGCTGAGGCTAGACAATGACTTTGTGCTTGCTATGACGGGCTACTCACCCAACTACCAATTCCTCGAGCGCTGCGGGATCACTTTTGCTGATGATGAGCACCGTACCCCTCGACTCGACGATCATAGCCTCGAAAGCTTGGATGTCCCAGGCCTGTACCTAGCAGGAGTAATTAATGCAGGATTGGCAACGAGCAAGCTATTCATCGAGAATACCCGTCACCACGGCGATGCCATTGTGGCCGATATTCTGAAGAAAGAGCCCACGCTGGTTTAGTTGCCCAAGATGAGGGGAAGCCCTCCGTCTCCACCTCCTACCACTACGACTTTAGAGTTGGGACTCTGCGCGAGTTTGAGTGTCGCTTCGATGCCTTTGTCCTGCAAAATTCTGTCGTTGAGCGAGGCGGTCAGAATTTCGTTGGAGCGCGCCTTGGCTTCTGCTTCGATGATTTTCCGCTCGGCCTCTTTGCGTTCTTGAGCGAGCAAGAATTCATAGCGCTGAGCTTCTTGTTCGGCTTCGAGTTTTTCTTCGATGGCAGCTTGCACCCGCTTTGGCAGCTCGATATCGCGAATCAGCGTAGCCTTCAGGTCGATGTAATTGTCTTGCAGCGCCCGTTCGAGATTCTCTTGAATACTGGTGGTTACCTCCGCGCGCTTGGTGGAGTAGAGTTCTTCAGGTGTGTAGCGCCCGATGACTTCACGCACAGCCGAGCGAATTTCGGGGATGATGAGTCTGGTCGCATATTCGCGTCCAAACTGCTCGTGCAGCTGACCGATTTTATCCATCTGTGGGGCTACCCGCACGGTGATATCTGTGCCGATGGTGAGGCCATTGCTAGATAGCACCTCCATGGGTTCGGAGATTTGTTGCTCGCGCACTTCGTAGATGTAGAGGGAGTTCCAGGGAGCAATGACCTGGAAGCCTGGCTGGTAAATGTTTTCTTTATCGAGGCCTCCACTAAAGCGCCGGAAGAGCACACCGCGCTCACCAGCTTCTATGGTTTCAAAGGCGCTCGAGGCGAGGGTGATGATGGCGAGAAGGGCTACCGCTCCCACGATGAGGTAGCCATTGAGTTTGGTTTGATTCATAATCGGCGTACCCCTACGACTAAGGTTCGGGGCGTTTGGCTCAAAGTAGTAACCAGGAGGCGCATTGGCGGTTATCAGCTATTCGATCAGGGGCATTACTCTTTCGACAAAACCCGTTTTACCGCCTCTTCATCCACCCATCCCGACGCGCCCGTAGGCAAGGTGGTGGCGTAGTAGCCACTCAGATGCTCGCCCAGTATCAATTCTACTCCAGCGGGAAGCGCTTGTATTTTAGGCGCAGAAGCCGAAGGAGAAGCTTGCAGAGGTGTGCGTTCCATAACTACAGCCACTGGACTATCGAGCAGCTGATGAGCGGTATAGCCTAGCGCGAGGCAACAGGCACCCAGTAGGCATGCAGCACTAGCCCAGCCGCGCCACCCAGACAGTTTCTGTAAACCTAGAGTACTAGCAGCGAGTACAGCAAAGCCACACCACCACAGTGCGAGTCCAGCATATAAATAGCCTGGCGCTGGCAGGAGTGTCGACAGCTTTCGCCAAAACTTCACAGGTCCCCACACTTCGAGCGGCCGAAGCTGAGCTGGTAAATCTGAACGAATAGCTGCAGTAAGCGCTGGCAGGGGCTCGACGCCTCCCAAAACTGCACTACTCGCTGCGGCCCAACTTGCATCAGCTGTTCGTCCAGCTCGATGATAGGTGAAGGCCAGGTTGTAGTAATTCGCTGCACTAGGTGCCGCAACGAGCAATGTTTCTAACAAGGGAGTAGCCGCCGCATAGTGTTTATCGAGCAGAAGCTCCTGCACCTCTAGTGCTGGATCGATGTTTTGGGTTTTGGCGAAAGCTGAAACAAACCCGACCCACATACCGCTAGCTAGCAGAATAGCTAGAGCAAATCTTGTTTGGATACCGGTCGGAGTGTTCTTTCCCATCTAAAATCCTCGAGGAGTTTTGGTTCCTGCCCTACCCTTTGCAGCGGTTGCAAATCACCTTCGGGCTGGTCGTAAAAATAGATATCGCTCAGCTCACCCTCGCCAAAATCGAGACGCATCCGGGCAGACTTGACGTGATTGACGCCGATATAAGCTTTCGCCTCATCCTGAATGTAATACACTGACTCAGCATTGCCGCGTACTGCCATACGATGCACCTCCCCTTCGAAAAAGTCAACCTGCACCTGCCGTCCCTTTACCTGGTTGTAAAAAAGTTCATCGGGACTGTTGATGATCATGGCTTTGGTGCGAAGGAAGATCTTATCGACACTGTTATTGCGAAGCACAATAGACACGGTGTCCGCATTGAATTGGCTGGTATCCGACCACAAGATGGGCGCTTGATAGAGCGTAAAAGCAGAGTCGAGTTCGTTGAACGTCATCGAGTCGCACACCGCTTGCAAGTCGGACTTATAAATGCGTACATCGTGATAAGCAAAAAGCCGCCGAAGACTATCCGGTAGTTGCGGCAAAGGCTTGGCGTGACTGCTATCGACTGCGACGGTATCTAAAGGTATGAGCGCGTAGTTGACGCTGGTGTCGACTGCCGCGGCGGTGTCAATGCTCGCCAGCAGCGAATCCTGTACTATCGTATCGGCCTCCACACTAGCAATGGCCGTAGGCTCGCGGAAAGTGAGGAGCGTATCGGCCCGCATAAACATGCTGTCGCCTTCGACCAGCATCGCGAACAGCGGTCGACCGCCGAAGGCTTTGACATAATCATCGGCGCGGCGATAATCCACGCGTTCAGCTTCAATCGAGCGACCGGTGAGGGTATCTTGCCACAAGACATTGCCTTGCACGCGCGCGATTCCTGTCTGCTCATCAAACCAGAGGCTGTCCGCATCGAGCAGGAATGGCGGTTCGCTAATTTTAATTTTGCCCGAGCTATTAAACACTTGGGTGGTGCCATCGTAGTCGATGCGTTCGCCAGCCACGCGTTGCTCACCGTCAGCAAATTTTGCATTGCCGGTGAGCACGGTGCGGTTAGTACGCTCGGAGTAGATGATACGGTCGCCGCTCGCGCTGCGCTGTCCGTCGCGAAAGCGGGCGTTGCCGCTGAGGACAAACCTATCTTCAGCGCCATAGTACCAAATGGTGTCGGCAGCTGCGCGCTGGGTGCCGCGCGATACTTGAGCCTGCTGACTGAAGCGACCGGTCGTATCGCTGAGTCGGTAGAATCCATCTTCGCAGTAGACCCGGCTTTGCGGCGTGGCCATCACGGTGGGCCCTTCGAAGTACACAATTCTACTCTCTGTATCGAAGCCGAGTGTATCGGAGAGGAGGTTAAAATCAGGTCTGACCACAAAGACGCTGTCGACGAAGTTGGCGTAATGTGCATTGACATCATAGGTGCCTCGCAAGCTGGAGAGTTGCGCCTCGCCGTCTGTCAATTTTGCGCGGGAAGTGTAGGCAGCTCTCTTGGCGGCCAGGTCGTAGCGCAGCGAATCGGTAAAGAGTTGCTGCTTGCCGTTGACGAGCACGACGTTGTCGTAGAGGTAGGCGATTTGCTGATCAGCGAAGTACTCCAGCGAGTCTGCAAAGACGGAAATGGTATCGTTTTGACGAATGACCACATTGCCGCGGGCCATTACGAAGTCGTTGTTGGTGATGACGGCTTCATCGCAGTAGATAAACATGCTGTCTTGGCGCAGTTCTACCTCACCTTGGAGGCGCTGGATGGTGGTGGGCCCTTCGACGATGCGCTCGTAGAGTTCGGCGTAGTCGATGATGACGGGGCTCGACTTGCTGGTATCTGCTTGGGTGTTGGGTGTTAGGGGCTGGGGGCTAGGTGCTGTTTGTGCAGCGAGCGTGCTAACCAGCCCAAGTAAGAGCAGGATGCTGAGCAGTTGGGGCACGTGTCGTAGTGAGTTATGAGCAGACAAGGGCTATGTCAACGTCTAAGAGGGGGCATTCGATGTGTGGAGCTAGGCTACCTTCGCCGCCCGATAAATTGAGGTTATGATTCAGCGTCTTCAGAGTATTTTTCTTCTTCTAGCTGGCGGCTGTTTGGGCGGCACGTTTGCGTTGCCGTATGCAGATAGTGCCACGGCTGTTCCTGGAACTGTTTTTGCGGATGGGTTTTTCTCCAACGCAGATAGTGTGGGCTTAGCTGTGTTGATGGGCTTGGCGGCTTTAGCGGCTGTGGTGGCCATCTTTATGTATAGCAATCGGCAGTTGCAGAAGAATTTGAGTCTGGGCTCCATCATCCTTACTTTGGGTGCTGTGGGCTTCGGGGTGTTTTACTTCATGCAGCAGGGTGCGGCCATGGGTGAAGTTGTTGTTGATGAGGAGCCTGGGGCTTTTTTGCCGCTTGCTGCTATTGTCTTTGATGTGTTGGCGATTCGCTACATTAATAAGGATGAGAAGTTGGTGAGGAGTGCTGATCGGTTGAGGTAGGGGGAGCCTGCGGCTGGTTTTTGGCTGCGCTGTTTTTTTGGCTGCGCTGTTTTTGGCTTCGCTGTTTTTGCTGTTTGGGGGGCTGTTCTGGGGGTGATTGTATCGCAAGGCTCGCAAAGGGAGGACGCGAGGGTCGCAAGGGCTTTTCGGGGGAGCTGTTTTGGGGGTGATTGTATCGCAAAGGTCGCAAAGGGAGGAGGCGAGGGTCGCAAGGGCTTTTCGGGGGAGCTGTTTTGGGGGTGATTGTATCGCAAGGGTCGCAAAGGGAGGAGGCGAGGGTCGCAAGGGCTTTTCGGGGGGGCGGTTCTGGGGGGGATGGTATCGCAAGTTCGCTGCGCTCACCGCTACGAAGAAATGGGGTATGGGACGTGAGTAGGAGGGGCCCGCGACGAAGGAGCAGGGAGGAAAACCTACTCTAAGTAGACCCGCTTCTGAGTGCAAGGTTCGCAAGGTGGGGATAAGCTTCGCCTGTTTTTCGGGCTGCGCCCGTTGTTTAGCCTCGCCGTTTTTGCTGTTCTGGATCGGCTTTACACGGAGGCGCTGCGCTACGGACGCTACCGCATAGGGTAGCTGTCCTGATTCACGCTTTTATATATTGTGTAGCTGCGTAGCTGCGTCTAACTCAGAGCCCAGGGTTTACCCGGTGGCTGTTATGGGGCTGCGCCTGTTTTTGGCTGCGCCGTTTTTGCTGTTCTGGATCGGCTTTACACGGAGGCGCTACGCTACACGGAGAACCACGGAGATCCACGGAGGCTACCGCATTGAGTGGCTGTTCTGGGTGCGCAGTTCTGGGGGTGATGGTATCGCAAGGGTCGCAAAGGGAGGACGCAAGGATCGCAAGAGCTGTGCGGGGGGCTGTTCTGGGGGGATGGTATCGCAAGGTCGCTGCGCTCACCGCAATGTTGCGCAAGGATCGCAAGGGCTGGGCGGGGGTGGGGCGGCTTCGCCGGTTTTGGCTGCGCTGTTTTTGCTGTTTGGGGGGCTGTTCTGGGGGGATGGTATCGCAAGGTCGCTGCGCTCACCGCTACGAAGAAATGGGGTGCAGGGGCCCCGCTTGTGAGTGCGCAAGGATCGCAAGGGCTGTGGGGGGGGCTGTTCTGGATTGCTGATGGGAAATGCAGTTTTTGCTGAACAGGGGAGTGAAGAAGATGGTTAAGATTACTCATCTCATCACAAGCGTAGCCATCCTGACCTTGGCATGCTGCCAGCGCTAAAGAATGTCTGTAAAAAAGATGATGTTGCTAAAGAACCCAGCTTGCAGATTGTTACTTTGTGCTACCGTGCTTGGTGCCTGCGTCGCTTGTAGTAAGGAATTCACTAGTAGGAGTCAGGTTGAACGCCATATCATCAACAGTCTAAATGATGGTATCACACTTTCGGTGAGTGATAACTTAACTGATATGCTAATATATTATATTCCTGCCAAAGACACCTTGAAGTTCAGTGGCGTTTGTATAGATGAGGGTGATGGATTTTCGTGCGAGAGTATAGGATTTTCTAAGGCTATCAGTGTTGCTGGCTACCTATCTGTTACATTCTCCGATAATCGTAAGTGCGTATACGGATCGAATACTTGTGATAGCTTAGGGAAGGATTTAGCAAAGAACTTCCAATTCTTATTTGCTAATAGGGATACTTGTGGTTATTTAACGGTATATGATACAAAACAGGGAATTACCATTGCAGAATATGTTGTAGATAGCATTGATTATTATTGGTCTTTTTGATGATTATATAGTACTGCCAGCGAACGAATTCCTACATTATGTTTTTAGCCGTGTGATTTTAGCTCTGCTTGGCTAACTCTCGAGTGCTTCATGTACCTCTACATGCTGCGGGTCTTACTCACCCGCTCACAAACCCTACCTTCGGCACTTGCCAATGATTCGTCCAGGCTTTTAGCACGAGCAATCATATCGCGGGCAGCCACTCCACAACCCAAGTCAGCCTGGCGTCGCCGCATGCATGCAGCGACGCCCACTCAGCGCCTACGTGAAGCCTGGATACTTACCCGACGCGCTTACGGAGAAAATCTTGAGGAGAACATTTGCATGGACCGAACGGTGTTTTCAATGCGCAAACACCCCTTGTAGTGGGCAATCTCTTCAATGATGATTATTGGGACTTCATTCATGCCCTAAAACGCGCACATGTCGAGTACATGCTGATCGGAGGCTATGCTGTCATATTGCGCGGGTACAAGCGGGCTACGGGGGATATGGACATCTTCGTGCACCAAACCCGTGACAACTACAACCGAATTGTGGAAGCTTTCCACTATATTAGAAAGCCGCTTTCTGGTATCAATGCAGATGCTCTTGTGTCAGACACAGATTTTGAGGTATTTTCCTTAGGGGTAGCACCACGTCAGATAGTACCCGCTCCAGCGCAGCATCTTATTTACTTTAGGTAAAGTTGAGCACCGAAAACTTTTAAGTTTCTACATCACAACGGCTAGACTTACTTCTATTTCTTCGGTAGTGTACGTGAGCTGCAACAATTTGCTTAACTGCCCAAGCCACGTCTTCAACCTTTTATGCGCATCAGTGAGTTATTCATTTGGATCAACAATCAGACTTAGCCGTTCATCACCAAGCCGTCTAGTACCGCATATATCCAAGTCTACTCCGCGCCGCAGGCAAAAGCGCCGCAGGCATCTTACCGCCGGAGGCAACGCGCCGCAGGCAATCGGCGTCCCATCTGCAGCGCCGCAGGCTTCTTACCGCCGGAGGCAATGCGCCGCAGGCAATAAGCGCCGCAGGCAATTCCCGCCGCAGGCCTAAAGGCTGCCCGACCTCGTCTTCGCAGAGTAATTCACCCGCAGCTGACCAGCTTTGCGAAGTTCAGTTTTAACATCAGTCACAATGCCCATCGTTACGTCGCCGTCAACGCGCAAAGAAGACGTGATGCGACCATGGAGTTGCTCAGGGACACCCTGCTTGAACTCCGCTAAAAAGAATGGTATCTGGCGCAGCGGCGAGATCTTATCATTAAGCTGAACCTGCGGGGCAGTACCGTACAGCGCCTGGTACTGAGGTGTAGGCTTACCTACGTAGATATAATTGACCAGCGATTTATCTTCCAGTTTGGTAAGCTCAGTTGCCTCTGGAGTGACAACTCTCAGCATGAGTTCAGACTGGCGGAGAACGGTCACAACCATGAAGAAAAACAGCAACATGAAGATAATATCCGGCAGCGAGGCTGTCGATATCGTGGGCATGGCCTTTGTTTTTCCCTTTGAAAATTTGGACATGGCTAATTATTGAGCTTCCTCTCCGAACGCAGTTGGCTCGGCTTCTGAAAGGACGAATGGTATTGTTCCCTTAATGTCTTTACGCTGCTCGAAAGGCATTTCCTCACTGTAATCCACCCCGTACCGCTGATTGGCCAACTCGTTCCAAAGTTCGTTGTATGCCCCTTGCAGTTCGTTGTACACAGCGAGGTAGGTCTGATACTCAGTGCCCCGGTCGTTCTTGAGGGAGATGATTGCTTTGGTGGGTCGCTCTGCCAGATCGGAGCGGTTGGTAGGATTGGTGATGAACTCCTTTGCACGCTCGCGCAAATCTGCAAGTTCGGTGGGTTCGCCACGGACCAGCAAGTCGTTGTCCTTATTCACGAGCACCGCGAACACGTTACGCTCATTAAGCTTGGTTGGATCAGGTGGGGTGTCACTCCAAGGTGGAAGCTTCACGAGTATACCCTTATCCTCCACAATTTCGGTGGTGACGAGGAAGAAGATGAGGAGCAGGAAGGCGATGTCGGCCATCGAGCTCGCATTGATCTCCGGGGCTTGTCTACGCTTTCCTTTTGCCATTATCTAAAGAAATTTAGCACCTCAGAGACTACTGTGGCCAGCACTGCGGCCCCAGCAAGTATGAGGGCAGTCCAAATTGCACCTGTTATCATTTTGCTCTGCCCGTCGGTGACGTCAAAGTCGCTTAGTCGCGAAAGCATAGCCGCATCTGGGTCGGCAGCACTGTAGATGATAAAGAAGATGATGATGACGGCCACGAGTCCGAGAAGTCCTTTAATAGCTCCTTTCGGATCGGTGGCAAATTGAAGCGCACCAAACACAAGAGCAGCCAGAGCTGCAAGAATGGCCAAACCTATGGCCGCGACCATGCCCACATTGAAGATCGTGGTGTCGTAGCGGGCCATGTCATCTTCTGCGTAGGCAGTAAAGTCCCCAACGCCAGAGAAAATAGAGACGAGCATGATGATCACAAGGAGCAGTCCAAGGCCGAAGCCGATAGTCTGCCCGTTGGTGGTGAGAAATTTATACATCTGCGCTAGTGGTTTGTGAAGTGAGAAGCACTATCGCTTGATAAAAGTCTGATGGTTGGACATGATATCGACCAACGTGATCGACGCATCCTCCATCTTATTGACGATCGAGTCGATCTTCGACACGATATAGTTGTAGAAAATCTGCAGGATGATCGCTACCACAAGACCAAATACCGTGGTAAGGAGTGCCACCTTAATACCGCCAGCAACGACTGCAGGTGAAAGTTCACCAGTCGCGGCGATCTTATCAAAGGCTTGAATCATACCGATTACCGTACCCATGAATCCGAGCATGGGTGCAATGGCGATGAATAGCGAGATCCACACCAGGCCTTTTTCGAGCAGACCCATTTGTACGGCGCCATAACCAACGATAGCTTTTTCGACAGCTTCAGGTCCATCGTGTGCGTTGCGCAGACCTTCGTAGAGGATACTAGCGGTAGGACCTTGGGTGGATTTGCATACTTCCTTGGCACCTTCGAGGTCGCCCGCGCGCAAATTTTCGTCGATTCGCTCGAGGAGCTTGTCCGTATTGGTGGTGGCGATATTGAGCGTGATGATACGTTCGACGCAGAAAGCGAGACCGAGGATTAGGCACACCAACACCAGAGTCATAAAGCGCCAGTCGCCCTGGATGAAGTACTGCTTGAGGAGTTGGAATCCTTCGACGCCCTCGTTGGGGTCACCCGCTTGAGCGTAGAGCATAGAAGCACCTAGCGTAAAGCCTATGCAAAGCAGTGGGGTAATGAGTTTGCGCATTGCGACAGAATTTTCTTGCGTTCAGGTTAATGACAAGTTACAGCGGAGAGACAGGGATTCGAACCCTGGGAACCTTGCGGTTCACACGCTTTCCAAGCGTGCCCGATCGACCACTCTGGCACCTCTCCTTCAAATACAGGCGTAAAGTACGGCCAGCCCTTAGCTATGCAAATTGTGTGGGGAAAAACCCACGGCTCCTCTGCACGATTGCGGAGAAAAGACAGCTAGGCGCTATTGTTCAGCACACCTTGAGAGTGCGATATACATAAGCGACAGCGAATTTCCGCTACACAAGCTCAAATCGACATACACTTAGATGCTCTCAGGCAAAGAGTTGGTGGGCGTTGGTGGTAGTTAACTGCTCTAGCTCGGCTACTTCGAGTGCAAGTATGTCGCTCAGCGCCTCTAGCACATGGGGCAGGTAGGCAGATTCATTGCGGCGACCGCGTTTGGGCACGGGGGCGAGGTAAGGGCTATCGGTTTCGAGCACGAGTTTGGATCGGTCCACAATTCTGCAGACTTCCGGGAGTTCGCCATTATTCTTATAGGTCAGCACGCCTCCGATGCCGAGGTAAAAGCCCATGTCTGTCGCTTGCTTTGCCTGCTCAACGCTACCTGTAAAGCAGTGAAAGACACCTCGCAGTCCACGTGCGGCGAAGGGCTTCACCAGCTCCAGGGTCTGGTCTATCGATTCTCGGCAGTGAACCACTATCGGCCGGTCGATTTCGAGTGCCCAGTTGCACTGCTCCTGGAAAGCGCGCTGCTGTTGCGGCCAGAATTCATCGCTCCAGTAGAGGTCGGTACCTATTTCACCGATCGCTGCCCAGGGGTGTTCGTGGAGTCTCGCATAGAGTTGTGCTAACTCCTCTTCCACGTTGGCTTTTACGCTCGTTGGGTGCAGGCCGAGCATGGCGAAGCATTGTTTTGGGTATGCTTTCGCCAAAACCAGCATTTTATCTACGGAAGCTGCATCGATGTTAGGGAGGTACATCTCTTCTACGCCAGCTGCAATGGCGCGCTGCACGACTTCATCGCGATCGTTGTCGAATTTGGAAGAGAAGAGGTGGGTATGGGTGTCGATCATTAAGGGCGCAAACCTACAGCGGCGGGGCGAATGAGGAAAAAACTTCACCTCGATAAGGCATCAAATGTAACCCCTTATGAAACTATAAATCGCTATGATCTCCTGCAGCAGCGCGTTCCACTTTCCCCTCGTCATTTCGACTGACCCACTCACGCCCCGGCGAAGAGGACCGACCGGGTGGTGAGCGCAACACTGTTCGTCAAATCGGTCTATTCCCAAAACTGCCAATTTTCTCAGTGCTATGTTGCTCGCCGCATACTATTTAACCACAAAAACCTGCGATCTGCCTCCACGCACATGCAGCTGATACATCCCACGAGGCAGCATCGATATGTCCGCAGATATAGAGAAACCACTCCCTTTAATCCGACCGATCATATCAAAAATCTGATAGCTGACAGGACTCGCGCTAAAATATATATGATCATTGGCAGGATTTGGATAAACGAGCAAGTCAGTTTCCTCATTCGAAACTGAAGAATCTAAATTGCTCACCATTCCACCACAAGGAGAATTAAATGAAATTTGTGGATACATCTCTATACGTATTACTGGTAATGTATCTATCCCGCCTCCCACTATCGGCTGAATCGATGAAGGAAATATTTCATTGAGTGGACTCCAAGGTCCCGGTGGACGATAAATGACCCATGAGGAACTCGCGCTCATGCACTGGGTGATATCGGCCATATCTGGAAAATCACGCCACCACGGGTTAGGACCTGCAGGGTAGCGCGACTGAAAATGCGCAGCTATGTTTGATGCAATGTGGCAATAGCTGGTAGAAAAGATGGTTGAGTCCCAACTTACGGTAACAGGAGGATATCGAGCGTGTACGACCATAGCCACACCATCCTTACCTAAATGACATTCTCTTTGAAAGTCAAAACTTCGAGCTATCCCTATGGCACGCTTCCGTAAGGTCAAATCCTCTATATGTGGGCCTTTATAGCCTAAATTCGACATGACTCGCACTTCCAGAACACTATCAAAGGGTGTAGTCAGGATTTGGCCATCAAAGCGATCAGGGTTTTCCGAATCGGCTTGGGGATCGGCTCCAAAGACGATGGTATCGCGATTGCCTCTCGCGTCTTCAAAATAAACTGGCATTTCAAAGTAAGCCGCGTCCTGAGCACAAGCCACATAAGTATGGGCTACGATAGTCAGAAATACGCCGAAGAGTCGCAAAGCTGTTTGTGTAAACTGGCTTTTCATATTGCAACGATTAACGGTAAAATTGAAAACTTTCCACTCCACCCTCGTGCACTACAGATAAAGCTGAGTAGCCCAAATCCCAGGTGCTGATGTCAATTAGAAAGGATTTATCTCCTCCTGAGGCAGTAAAATGCTCCTGAGCATAAAGTACTTGATTGCCCGTCTGCATAGAGGTAAGGTAAAGATCGAAGTCGGCATCAATGCTTCCGGTTACACTCAGTGTCAACTCAGTTGCGGGATTTGGCTGATTGGCTGGGTCTTCATCTACAAGCCGAAAACTGACTGGCGCTGGCGAAGGTTCCAATCCGCATGGTGGTGGCAGTATGAAAGTCTGGCTAAAAGTGCTGGCGTCGCCACAATCGTTCCAGACAGTCAACGTCACAGTATAGCTATCGCCCTCCACATATGGCGCAGGCCAGTAGGAGTTTCCATATTTATCGCGTCGGGACTGAACACAATAGCGATCAGCAGACCGATTAATTTCGGCGCCAGTGTACAAGACTGTACCAGCGTCGTCCTGAATAGTGACTTGATAATAGGTTTCATTAAATGAACCGCGCAGATCGAAACACATGCCGCAATCTGACTGCTTGGAGGGATCATTAATGATGAATGCACTAGGCGGAGGGCAACTACCTACATCTGCCACTAAGTCGCACCTTGATGCTATCGAATTCAATGTCCGTTCAATCTGGCATGGAGTTAACGCAGCATAATCGCTATTAGCTCCCCATGCGCTGTAAGCCATTACATTATTGTTTTGATTATTCCAGTCACAGCACGGGTGTACGACAGGGTAGATATCATTATCGCACCAGATTGGATCACCATTTGAATCCTTTGGTCCAGGACTACTATCCCAGCACTGTTCACCGCTCATGTCTATGATTCCGTCACCATCGCTATCCCAGGTCCAATCAATTCGTCCCCAAGTATCAATGTTCTCACAGTAGTTAAATTCAAAGACATGGAGTAGGTCGTAATTATGTAAAAGTTCGTGTAACCAGTTTCCTGGGCGGAATTGATCTACAACGGATAACGTTCCATCGATATACGCAGCTCCTCCCCCGCGAGTGAAATCAGAAACGAAGACATCAAAAGCAGGACCCGGTGGTTGTAACGAACTTAAGTTAGATACAGAGGTCACAGTATCGACGTCACTGCTGCAGTGAAAATTAATGCCCGTTAGCACAAACTGTATAGGCAGACACTGGTGCGTACCCGGTGGAAGACTATGATCATCCGAATTCCATTGGGTATTGCCATTATCTTCATTCTCGTTCATCTCATCAATAAAGGCATTAAGTTCGTTGACAGTCTGCTCAGCGAGGATGATGGCTTGCTCAGCAGAGTATAAGACTTTGCTACCATCAGCATTGGTGTGTCCGGTAGCGATTCCTCCACTGTCACTGCAATCATCAGGTAGAATGAAATTCACGGTCAGTTTCAGATGCACAGTCTCGCATGTAGACATTACATGAGCGACATCAAAACAGGGCGGTGTGTTAGGTACGTACGGGTCCGGCGGTAGCGAATCAGCAACAATTACGCAATGCTCGGGGGGGGGGATTGCTGAGCATATCCAGTGTTCATACCGAGAAAAGAGCAGCATGCGAGAAGGAGAGTATGACGAACTTTCATTGGGGTATGTATGATATGCTGACCAAATATACGCGAGATATCCAATTCACCAACTCAATTATCATCCTTAAGGCTAAAATTTTGTTGCATTCTTGCTCCGTTGAGCCATAGCCATCTGATTGCGATCGCTCTATGCTATACCTATCGGCTTCCTATCCCCACCTCGGCTGCCCCACTTGCTCCCTTAGCGAGCCTGCAAGCAGGATAGACTAGTACAGCCGCACCCTAGATTTCCACGCCAGCTCCCTACGGTCGCGTCTCGCACTGACAGGGTGCTGGGCGCGTCATTCCGAGCCATGTTAGTTGGGGCGCTGACCGTCTTTCCCTCTCAACTCCGGCTGCCCCACTGGCTCCCCAACCGGCCGATGTAGTGAGTGAAAGACTGCGGTTGTTCTTCGCAAGCAACATGCTATCAACACATTACCCTTGCTGCGCTCATGGTACTTCCTCTGAGGAGTTAGTGGGGCAAGCGCAGCAGGGGGCGAGCGTAGTAGATATGCATTTCGGGCATCCTTAGTTAGCAAACGCCTCCTCTACCATCTCCAATTGCTGCTTCTCGTGCCGTTTCTTAAAGCCTGTGGCAGGACTCGAGGTAGCCGGCCGACCGATATAACGCAGCGGTACCTCCGGACAGTAATTCGCCTTCATGTAGCGCCAGGCACCCATGTTTTCAGACTCCTCCTGAACCCAGCAAATCTCCGCCTCGCTATACTTGTCGAAAATGGCCTGTAGCTCCGGCTGCGGAAGTGGATACAGCTGCTCAACGCGCACGATGGCCACATCAGTTACCGCGTTTTCGCGCTGATGATTGAGCAAATCAAAATAGACCTTACCACTGCAAAGCAGCACCCGACGCACCTTGGCTAGCTTGGCTTTTGAGGTTTTGGCGAAAGCTGAATCATCATACACAGGCATAAACTTCGTGCCCGGACCAAACTCCGCCAACTCGCTGACCACCTCCGGATGACGCAGCAAACTCTTCGGACTCATCAAGACCAGGGGCTTGCGGAAATTCCAGGCCAACTGCCGACGGATCAAGTGAAAGAAATTGGCTGGCTGCGTCACATTGGCTACAATCATGTTGAAGCCCGCACACTGCTGCAAAAAGCGCTCAACACGTGCCGAAGAATGCTCCGGACCCTGCCCTTCCATACCGTGCGGAAGCAACATGACCAGGCCCGACATACGACCCCATTTACTCTCAGCAGAAGTGATGTACTGGTCGACGATCGTCTGCGCACCATTGTAGAAGTCGCCAAATTGAGCCTCCCAAACCACCAGGTTTTCAGGACTCGCAAGCGAATAGCCATACTCAAAGCCCAGCACGGCAAATTCACTAAGCAAGGAGTTGAAGATGCGGAAGCGACCTTGGTCTTCACTCAAACGACTCAGCCTGTTGTACTCCGTATAATTCTGCTCGTCGTGCAGCACGGCATGGCGGTGACTAAAGGTGCCACGCTTCACATCCTGGCCGCTCATCCGCACATCGCGCTTTTCGAGCAAAATGCTGCCATAAGCCGTCAATTCAGCCAGTGCCCAGTCGAGCTGCTTCGCATCGATGAGTTTGTTGGCGCTCTTAAACAGCCGACTCATCTTGCGAATAGGCGTAAAATCATCCGGCAGCTCCAGCAGCGACTTCAGTATATGCTCTACCTGCTCCACCGCAACCCCAGTCTCGGGATATAGCTCCGCCTCCTCCAGCGGAATGCGTTTGGTGAGCTTGCGCCACGCCTCCTCCGTATCCTGGTAGGTATAAGGCAGCTCGTTTTGCTTCACGTCATCGAGGCGGGCCTGGAGGAAGTCGTTGAACTCGTTTTCGAGTTCACTCGCGCGCTCGGCAGTGAGATCGCCACGTTGCACGAGCTTCTCTACGTACAGCTCGCGCGGGTTGGCGTGGTGATCGATGAGCTCGTACATGTAAGGCTGCGTAAACTTCGGATCGTCACCTTCATTATGACCGTGCTTGCGGTAGCAGACCATGTCGATGAAGACATCGTTGTTGAATTTTTGCCGGTAATCCACAGCAAACTGCATCGCAAACACCACCGCCTCAGGGTCGTCGCCGTTGACATGTAACACCGGCGCCTGCACGAGTTGAGATGCCGCCGTACAATAGGTGCTCGAGCGAGCATCATCGTAATCGGTGGTAAATCCAATCTGGTTGTTGATGACAAAGTGCAGCGTCCCGCCCGTGTAATAGCCATCAAGTTGACTCATTTGCACCACCTCGTACACCACGCCCTGACCCGCCACCGCCGCATCTCCGTGGATAAGTATCGGCAAAATTCTGTCGTAATCGCTGCCATATAGTGCATCAGCTTTGGCGCGCGCAAAGCCCTCTACCACCGGATCGACTGATTCGAGGTGACTCGGATTAGGAACGAGTTTGAGGTGCACCACCTTCTTCTCGTCCGAACCGTCTAAATCTGCTTTGACCTGACTCGAGAAGCCGAGGTGGTACTTCACGTCGCCGTCGCCAAAAATTTCGCCAGGATCTTCAATGGCTTCGAACTCCTTGAAAATTTGCTCATAGGTCTTGCCCATGATATTGGCCAGCACATTGAGTCGCCCGCGGTGGGCCATGCCAATCACTACTTCCTCGACACCTTGTTGGGCGCCCAAGTGGATGGCGGCATCGAGTGCGGCAATGGTTGACTCACCTCCCTCTAGCGAAAACCGTTTTTGCCCGACGTACTTTTTGTGCAGGAAGCTTTCAAAACCGACTGCATCGGTGAGCTTGCTGAGGATTCGTTGTTTGGTTTGGTCGCTCAGACCGTAGCCTTCTTTAAGTCCACGTTCGATGCGTTGGCGTATCCAGCGCCGCTTTTCGCGCTGATCGATGTGGTGATACTCAAATCCGATATGTCCGCAATAGGCCTGACGCATATGGTCGACGATGTTGCGGAGGGTGGTAGGCCCGAGTCCAACTTCTTGACCTGCTTGAAAGGTCACGTCGAGGTCGGCTTCGGAAAGGTCGAAATCTGCGAGTTGCAGGTTCGGGTGCCTATCGCGGCGGGGGCGGAGGGGATTGGTTTGTGCTTCGAGGTGGCCGCGGTTGCGGTAGGCTTTGATGAGGCCGAGCACGCCCACCTCTTTTTGGAAGTCGACCGAAGTTTTTGCTGAAGCGCTGCCGTTGGTGGCGGCGCCGTTGGCCGATCCGTAATCGAATCCTTTAAAGAAGGTGGCCCAGCTTTCCTCCACGCTGGTGGGGTCGTCGAGGTAGCTACGGTACAAACCGTCGATGTAGGTGGGGTGGGCGTTGGCGATGAAGCTATAGTCGCTCATAGCGTGCAGTGAGGGGCAGAAGAGTGTAAAAAGGGCGCAGGCAAAGGTAAACGGCCTGGGGAGTGCGTTTACGCGAAGTATTAGGCAGGGGTTCGGATGCACGAACACCTCTGCGCGTGAGGTGTTCTGAGGCTCTTAAGCTGCACATGAATTTCGATCTTTCCGCCTACGATCATCTGCTGCTCGACATGAATGGCACCTTTCTCTTTGATTTTGATCGCTTCGGTCCTGAGCAGGATTTTGGTGGCACTTACGTCAAAACTGGCTTTACGTCACTAGCGGCTGAGGAAGCGCAGCGGCGGGTACGGGCAGCTTATGATTATCTGGCGGTTAGATACATTGATGAGGCATATTATCACGCTTTTCCCAGTGTAGCTCAGGCAGTGCGAGCCACCTCGCCAAGAGTGCTGCCCGAAGCGGTGGTACATGAGCTAGTCGACACTTTTGCTGCTCATGAATTAGGGGTTTTGCCGAAAGGGCACAAAGAAGCGCTAGCAAAGCTATCAGCGCTACGTCCACTCAGCGTGTTGAGCAATTTGTGGGCGCCTAAACAGCGCTGGCTCGAGTGCTTTGATGAGTGGGGAATCACCGACTACTTTACCTGCCTACATTTCTCGAGCGATGGACCAGAAATGAAGCCTCACCCAGCCTTTTTTGAGCGCGCCCTGCAATCGATACACACTGCTACGCCAGGGGCACGCGTGCTGTACATTGGCGATTCTTACCGCTGCGACGTATTGGGTGCAGTTGCTGCTGGACTCGATGCCGTTTGGCTGGCTGGCGACAAACCTCGGCTGACTACCTGCGGGCAACCCGTTGCCACGTATGCAGATTTGCTAGGTTTTGCGGAAGCGGTAAAAATCTGAACCCGCTCTATGATTGAGAAATGATTTATGGAGTATATTTGCGCCCCGATTCGAAAAGACTCACATGGCTAATCACAAATCTTCCCTCAAGCGCATGCGTCAGGACGCGAAGAAGCGCCTGCGCAACCGCTACTACAAGAAGACGACCCGTAGTGCTATTGCGCGCCTGCGGGCGAGTGAGGATGCGACTGAGGCACAGAAGTTTTTGCCCAAGGTCTACAGCCTCATCGATCATCTTGCCAAGCGTAACATTTGGCACGACAACAAGGCAGCCAACCTCAAGTCGAGCCTCGCCAAGCACATCAACAAGTTGAAGGCCGCAGCATAGCCAGGCGCTAAGCTGACGCTAGCCGCGCTGGTGTCGAAACAGGAGATGTACTGCCAACGGTACATCTCCTTTTTTTTGCCTCCCGCATACCTTTCCACCCTATGGCCCGCTTTCACACCCTTCGAATCGCTGATATCCGCCGCGAGACGGAGAGCTGTGTGTCTTTGGCTTTTGCCGTGCCAGCCGAGCTCACCGATACCTTTGCTTACACCGCCGGGCAGTACCTCACGCTACGCACCACCATCGATGGCGAGGATATCCGGCGCAGCTACAGCCTCTGTTCTGCTCCACATGAAGGCGAGTGGCGAGTGGCGATCAAGCAGGTAGAAGGAGGCAGGTTTAGCACTTATGCAAACCAGCAGCTGCAGGTGGGGGATACGCTGGAGGTGATGGCGCCGACGGGTAGTTTTACTGCTCCTCAAGAGGCTGTAGCGCACATTGTTTGCTTTGCGGCGGGCAGCGGCATTACGCCCATTGCAGGGATTGCCAAGTCGGTGTTGCACCAGTTTCCGGCTGCTCGCGTAACGCTTTTTTACGGCAACCGCAGCGGTCGGGATGTAATCCTGCAGGAGGAGCTGGAAGGTTTGAAAAATGTGGAGCTGACGCGCTTTGGTCTATACTACGTGCTGAGTCGCGAGCACCTTGGTACGGAGTTGTTTTTCGGCAGGCTCGATGAAGAGAAGTGTGCAGCTTTCGCCAAAACCCTTTTTGATCCTGCGACAGTGGACGCGTATTACTTGTGCGGACCTGAACCGATGATCCGCTCGGTGAGTGCAGGTTTGACAGATCTGGACGTGGCGAAAAGTCAGGTTCATTTTGAACTTTTCGGTGCACCAAAAGCGCAATTAAGTGAGCCGCAGGTGGTACGGCCGGCCGCAGTTCGTCGTGCAGATTTGGCTAAGGTGGCCATTACGGTTGATGGTGTGACGACGCTAATCAACATGCTCGACGATGGCAGTCACCTACTTGAGGCGGGCATTTCCTATGGTCTCGACTTGCCCTTCGCGTGCAAGGGTGGAGTGTGTTCGACGTGCAAGTGCAGGGTCACTAAAGGAGAGGTGCTCATGGACGTCAACTACGCCCTCGAGCCGGATGAGGTAGCGGAAGGATTCGTGCTGAGTTGTCAGAGCAGACCGGTGAGTGAGGAGGTGGCGGTGAGTTTTGATGTGTAGGGGCTTGCCAGGATGTAGAATGTCGATGTTTCCCAGCTGTTCTTACAAGTCTAGTCTGACCACAGAATTGTGGTCAGCCCAGCCCGTCTGACCTGCGGTCAAACAAACTGGCCGAGCACATGGTGGACCTATCCGGCCCACTTACCCCAGCGGGCTGGAAAGTCCGCCATGTGAACGGCCGGTCTGGCGCAAGGCAAGCGCTAGCGAGCCTTAAGCCGGGCTGGGCGACGGCACAAACGGCCGGTCTGAAGCTAAGCAAGCGCTAGCGAGCTTAAATACGAACTGGGCGACGGTACAACCAGCCAAGCTAAAAGGTGAATAATCGTACTCGCGAAGTATTTTACAAGCCCAGCCCGTCTGACCTGCGGTCAAACAAACCGGCCGAGCACATGGTGGACCTAACCGGCCCACTAACCCCAGCGGGCTGGCAAGTCCGCCATGTGAACGGCCGGTCTGGCGCAAGGCAAGCGCTAGCAAGCCTTAAGCCGGGCTGGGCGACGGTATGTGCGGCCAGTCTAGACAGCAGCAGAACCTAAAGCGAGGTAAATCTTACAAGCCCAGCCTGACCACAAGGTTGTGGTCAGCCCAGCCCGTCTGACCTGCGGTCAAACAAACCGGCCAAGCACATGGTGGACCTAACCGGCCCACTAACTCCACAATTACATCCCCAGCGGGCTGGAAAGTCCGCCATGTGAACGGCCGGTCTGGCGCAAGGCAAGCGCTAGCGAGCCTTAAGCCGGGCTGGGCGACGGTATATGCGGCCAGTCTAGACAGCAGCAGAACCTAAAGCGAGGTAAATCTTACAAGCCCAGCCTGACCACAAAGTTGTGGTCAGCCCAGCCCGTCTGACCTGCGGTCAAACAAACCGGCCGAGCACATAGTGGACCTAACCGGCCCACTGACCCCAACCTCACGCCCCCAGCGAACTATGCTCAGTCAATATCATCCCAGTCATACATGTCTTCAAAAAGCATCCAGTCCTCGTACTCCTGACCTGCTTCTTTGAGCATCCGCTTGTATTCATCCCGAAAGCGATAGTGGTTGCGATGGTGCTCATCCTGATTTTCTATGTATTGTTTGACCGTCGGGATAATCTTGTAGTGATAGGTGATAAGCCCATAGCCGTCTTGCCAGTCCATCTCGGAGCAAAACCCCTGGCTCTTGATAAACTTCGTTATTTCCCCCTTTACCACCATGCACAGTGTGGAAATGGCTTGAGTTGGATGGTACTTGAACAAGGTGTGAGCGTGATCCGGCATGCACCTAACAGCGATAGCTTCATGTTTATAGTGGTCTAACCACCAAGATATCATTGCCTCGACTTCCCCTCGCCAAGCAGGATGAATGAGACAGCGCCGATTCTTTACCGACCAAAGCAGTTGCATATATGCGGGGGTGTAACGTCGAGCCATGGCGCTAAGTAACACAAAATGTTTTATATTACCTAATTCTCGGACAATTTTCACCAGCCCAGCCCGTCTGACCTGCGGTCAAACAAACCGGCCGAGCACATGGTGGACCTAACCGGCCCACTAACCCCAGCGGGCTGGAAAGTCCGCCATGTGAACGGCCGGTCTGGCGCAAGGCAAGCGCTAGCGAGCCTTAAGCCGGGCTGGGCGACGGCACAAACGGCCGGTCTGGCGCAAGGCAAGCGCTAGCGAGCCTTAAGCCGGGCTGGGCGACGGTATATGCGCAAAGCAAGCGCTAGCGAGCCTGAAGCGTACAAGAGCACCACCCTTCACCGCACCCCCAGAACCAACTCTCCGCTTACCACTGTTTGTTAAACATGGACACCCAAGCACCCATCATTCCTAGCACCCACATCTTCTCAGCCAAACCTGCTCAGGTAGGAGATGGCTTCTTCATCCAGCGGGCTATTCCATTAGCAGGGCGCGGTCTAGCCTCAATGGAGCCGTTCCTAATGCTCGATCATGCTGGGCCCACAACCTTTGGACCTACGGATACACCACGCGGCGTCGATGTGCACCCGCACAAAGGCTTCCAAACCGTCACCCTCGCCTACCAAGGCGATCTTGTCCATAAAGACAGCGCCGGCAATCGTGGTCACCTGCAGCCCGGCGATGTGCAGTGGATGACGGCAGGTAGCGGCATCGTGCATGAAGAAAAGCACGGACCAGAGTTGACCAAGCACGGCGGCGTCAGCGAAATGATTCAACTTTGGATCAACCTGCCCGCTCGCAACAAAAGCGTCTTGCCGCACTATACCGACTACCGCGCCGAGGTCTTTCCTATCATCACCCTCAGCACTACAGAAAGCAATTTCGTGCGCCTCATCGCAGGAAATTGGGGAGGGTATCACGGTCCAGCCAAAACCTATACGCCCCTCACACTCGCCGACCTCTACCTCGATCCTGGTTGTAGAACCACAATCACCATCGACCCGACCTGGAATACCGGTGTCTATGTGCTCGAAGGCGAGGCAACTATAAACTCCAATAGCGTCGGCAAACACCACATCGCCCATACCCACGATGAATCCTCCATTAGCATTGAGGCAACAGCGAAATGTCACCTGCTCTTTATGAGCGGCTTGCCGATTGGCGAACCAATCGCTAGCTACGGTCCATTTGTAATGAACACAGAAGCAGAATTAGAAGAGGCTATGCGCGACTATCGTGGAGGCAAGTTCGGAACGCTCTGAAGCTAAGGTGCAGGTACAATTATCGTATCCACTACATAGGCATAGGTCGTAAAAATGCCAACTGGGTTAGATGATCCGCGGAGATTGCTCAGCAGCGAACTCGGCTGTGCAAAGGGATTGCCATTGCTTTGCTCAGCTAGTTGCGTGCTGAGTAAGTATTTATCATACGGCTCATCAACGTGTGCATTATAAGCATAGACAGTGTCTCCTGGACTAAAGTAGTAGGTTGTTCCTACGGGAATAACTGCTTGATCCGAAAGCTCATCTGTGAAGACGAAATCTTGCAGCGCACCCGAATCGACTGGATTGTAGGTGAGGATGCGGCGAAAGCGATTTACTGCAATCGGATCAGGGTCGGTGATGTAGCTGAAGATGCGAGCTAGTGTATCGCCGTCAAGCACCTCTGGATACTCAATTACGGAAGAATCTATCGGCACCAGCGGCAGTATTTTAGTAGCACCAGTAGCCATAGTGCCATCGGGAAATTCTACCTCCAGATAAAAGCTATCGACGTAATTCTCCGGCACTAGCATCGAGCTAGCATAATTATACAGTTGAGCGGTGAATGGATTAAAGAAGAGCTGGTTGCGAAGTTCTACTTCTTGATTGCCGTAGCGAATCAACACACGCGCAGAATCATAAAGTAAGTTCTCGACAAACTGTTGGTCATTAAGCTCCAGCGGCTCGAAGAATCCGGCTGTCCGAGTGATGAGCACCGCAAATGGCTGACCTGGCGTTAGATATCCTTCTATGGCTGGCTGAGGAGTGTAAGGCGGCAGGTCCAACTCGATAGCGCGCTCCAGCCCACATGACCAACTCATGCAGGCAAGGAAAATGATCGTACCAGTTTGGATCAGCTTGAGCATTGGCTTAAAATTCAAAGTTCCAGGTGATAGAAGGCAAAATTGGGAACAAGCTCACCTGCTTAGGTGTAAGCCGCTCAGGTACTCGAATTAACTCGCCTGAAGCTCCCTCCAAATCTTCGTAGCTTATATCGATATAGACAAAGAAGGCATTGCGCCTGTCGTACACATTGAACACGCTAAAGGTGAGGTCACTCTCTCCCCACTTCGGAAAGAATTTCATGACGGCGCTAATATCTCCTCGATGAAAGGGAATTAGCCGATAGTTATTGCGATCGCCATAAATCGGCAGCACCGAGCGAATATCCCCTCCTGGAGTGCCTTGTTCTAATTTCCTACCAATTGGCAGCCAGTACAAGTCTCCCGAGCCATACACCCAAGTCGCTGTAAAGGTCCACCGCCGATTGAGCTCATACATGCCAACAACAGAAACATCATGGCGCCTATCGAAGCGAGGACTGAAATATCGACCTTGCATAATATTGGGAAAATTTCCACGACGTGTTTTCTGCCAAGTGTAGCCTATCCAACCTCGAAGTTTACCTTTTGTACGTTCGAGTTGAGCTTCGAAGCCGTAGGCATAGCCTTTGCCAAAATCGAAATCTTGTTCTAGATCATCATTGACGAATAATTCTGCTCCGTCGATAAAATCTACCTGGTTGCGCAAGAACTTGTAATACGTCTCAGTGGTAAAAAGAAGCCCGTCGCGAATCAAGTAGCTCGCTCCAAGGGCTAGTTGATCACTCTGTTGTGGTTTTACTCGCCGAGTCGAGGGATACCATACGTCTGTGGGTAAGGCTACTCCAGCACTCGACACGAGGTGCACATATTGATTCATGCGGGCATAGCTAGCCTTAATTCCAATTCGCTCAGACGCAGCGTAATTGGCAGCAACCCGCGGCTCTGGGCGCAGGTAAGTGACTCCATCATTGGCAAAACCACTCAGCCTTAGCCCTGCGCTTAGCTGCAGCCGTTGGCCAAGTGAGAGTTCATCTCCTACGTAGGCACCGAATTCTAGTCCCGTAAAGTCATTGCCAGCTGAAAAACTAACTTCGCCATCAGTGCTGCCGGCCTGAAGCCTCCCTACCTCGAAGTTGTGGTGAGTTATGCTTGCGCCAAAACGAAGCGTCTGGCGATCAGCAAAGTTGAAGAAGTAGTCCGTTTTAAGATTGACGTCTTTGATCGCCGACCCCACTTCGAAGGTAAAGCCTGGAATCTCATTACGCACGACGTACTCATAGTTGCTAAACGTTGCTGTAGTGTTCGCAAACAGCCGAGGACCATAGATATGATTCCAGCGGATTGTCCCGGTCTCATTTCCCCAGTTAAAGCCAAAGTCAAAATTCTCATCATCAAAACCAAACTTATCTCGCCCAAAGTAACCACTGACATACAGCCGATCGTTAGCACTCAGTTGATAATTCACCTTCGCGTTGAGGTCGTAAAAATTATAAGCGGGTATCTTGTTAAAATCCTCCTTATCCTCGTTAATTTTATTTACCTGATTGGTAATTAAATCAACATAGGTGCGCCGTCCACTGACGATAAAGCTAGCTTTGTCATCTGCTGCAAGCGGACCTTCTAAGGTGAGCCTGCTGGATATAGCACCCAAGCCTCCCTTGCCGGAAAATTTCTTCGTGTTCCCATCGCGTAAGCGCACATCTATGACGCTACTTAGCCGACCGCCGTACTGCGCGGGAAAACCACCTTTGTACAGCTTTAAATCCTTGACTGCATCTGTATTAAATGTTGAGAAAAACCCAAAGAGGTGGTTCGCATTATACACCACTGCATCATCTAAAATAATCAGGTTTTGATCTGCGCCGCCACCGCGAACATAGATTCCTGTTGTACCCTCTGCGCCAGAAGGTATGCCAGGCTTTAGCTGTATGGTTTTGAGAATATCTGCTTCTCCCAGTAAGGCAGGTATGAGTTTCGCGTCACGAGCATCGACTTGTTCGAGACTCATTTGTGTGGAGCGCATACGATTAGCGAGATCATCCGCGACAAC
Source organism: Saprospiraceae bacterium (assembly GCA_965213735.1). Lineage (GTDB taxonomy): Bacteria > Bacteroidota > Bacteroidia > Chitinophagales > Saprospiraceae > CALDTK01. The sequence continues at coordinate 2,006,598 of CBDCAB010000005.1, read as the reverse complement.
GGTAACTTCAGCTAGCGATAAGCCACTGCCCAACTCGAGGTTAAGTGTTAGGTTTTGCGTAAGCGAGACACGACGAAAGACTGGTGCATAGCCCACATAACTAAATCTGATTGTGAGGCTGTCGCCACCCGGTACGGTGAGGCTGTAAAAGCCATATTCATTGGTGGTCGTGCCTAGTTGGAGCGATGGTACCGCTACCGAAGCTCCTATGAGCGTCTCGCCAGTTGTTGCGTCGCGGAGTGTGCCCGACACCGTATAATCTGCCACAACTTGCAGGGCGGATTTACCGGTAAAGTCGCTGCACGCAAAGGCCGGCTGGCAGCAGAGGCAGCTTATCAGCAACAGCAAACACAGACGGACGACAAGCAGCACAGACTACAGGATGTATGGTCAAGCATAAACGGCTCGAATTCGAAAATGGCGTGGTGCCCCTGCAAAACGATGCACCTAGCTGACGCTCTACCTATTTGCGGCTGTTGCCTATACTTACACTGTGCGGTTGCTGCTCACGTGCTGGCTTGTTCTGCTGGTAGACAGCTATGCACTCCATGGGCAGGCGCTAAGCCCCAAGGCTACTGCGCTTCCAGCTACTCAAGCAGCAAGCGAGCAATATCTAGTGCGGCCGCCACAGCTCTCGCTGCTGGTCGACAGCTCCTGCACATTGCTGCCTCACGAGCTACTCCATCTGCCGCACCAGCCTGCGGATGCTAGCCGCTTCCCCGTCACCCGCGAGCACTGCTACTGGGTGGTGGCTCGCCTACGCACACCACAGCAAGCGAGTGCCTGGAGCAACCAAAGCTGGTTTGTGGAGGTTGGTCACCACGGCATTGCTCAGCTGTACATCTATCGAGGTGAAGCCCTGCTGCAACAGCTCACGATGGGCAACGATCTGCCGATCAACGCACGCAGCTTTCCGCATATCTGGTCGAAAGCCTACCTCAACGTAGCACCAATCGAGCTGCGGGCAGGGCAGACCTATACCCTCCTCCTGCGCTACGCCAATCCGCGGGGGCAGACGCTTTATGGCACCAACGATGAGTTGGCTCTTACCCTCATACCTGCGCGCGAAATCGACCGAGATAGCCGTCTACACTTGCTGTTCAGTGGCCTCATGATGGGTGGCATGTTGCTGCTGTGCCTCTACTCAGCGGCGCAGTGGACCGTCTACCGCACTTCCCTCGATGCCAGCTACGTGCTGATGCTGCTCGGCCTGATGGCTTACATCATGTACGACGATTTTCTGCTGCACGGGCTGTTTGCCGATCAGGTCGTTGGCGAAAAGTGGCAGTACTTCACTGGAGCTATTGGTCTGCTCGGGCTATTTCGCTTTGCCCAGCTCACACTCCGCACAGTTGATTTTCAAGCCAAACGAGATAAAGTAATTGGCGCTCTAGTCAAAGAAAAAGCTATTGAAGCTCCCTTATTTCTCGGCATTTTAACTGCTGCCGAACATGACTTGCCGTGGCTGCAGCCGATTGCGGCCCTTATTCCTGAAACGTTTCGCATCCTTCTGCTGGTCACTTTACTAATATTTTCTTTTCAGGTTATTGTCCACTTTCGTCAAAACAGCGATAAAGCAACCAGAGCATTTATGTTTGGTAATTTATCCTTGGTGATAGGGGTGCTAGTGGTAGCTACGCGCGTATACTTATTACCCTACATCGAGTGGCCACCCATCAGGTGGTGGATAAGCATGATCGATCCGCCATTTGATTACATAATCGAGGCAGGTATTGTCGGTATGGCACTTTGTTTTGCCTTTGCCGTTGCGCTTCTCACCAAAGATCGCGAAGCTGGTCTCGAGCGCAGCTTCAACCAACGGCTGGCGGAGGCGCGCATGAATGCCCTGCGCTCGCAAATGAACCCGCACTTTCTCTTTAACGGGCTCAACTCCATTAAGTCATTCGTCATCTCCAACCAGCCGCGTGCCGCCGGAGATTATCTCTCTAAATTTGCTCGACTCATTCGCTTGATACTCGAGAATTCTAAAGAAAGTATGATCCCGCTGAGCCAAGAGCTGGAGACACTCGAATTATACCTCAAGATGGAGAGCCTCAGATTTGCAGATAAATTCGACTATAGTATCACTGTTGCCGAACACCTCGACACCCGCGCTATCTATGTGCCACCGACACTCGTGCAGCCATATGTAGAAAATGCAATTTGGCACGGACTACTGCATCGCGAAGGCACAGGTGGAAAGCTCACCATCAGCATCACGAAACTCGATAATAATCGCACACAACTCACCATTGAAGATAACGGCATTGGACGCGAAGCCGCCGAACAGCACAAGCGCCTCGCACCGACACGCCACCGCAGCATGGGCATGCAAATCACCGCCGATAGAATAGCCATGCTCTCTGAAATGTATGGCTTTGAGGCAGAGGTGCGGGTTATCGATCTCTTCGACCAAGAGGAGCAGGCCAGCGGCACGCGCGTCACGATAGCTTTTACCCCCGCCAAGATGTCTACGCGTGCACACTCCCCCGCAAAAGCTCAGCCAGCACAAAAGCCCGCGTAGCGACTTACTTTTACTGTACTTTACCCATCACATATGTCACAACCCGTACCCCTCAAGGCAGTTATCGTCGATGATGAGGAACACTGCATTCGCACCTTATCTTGGGAGCTCGATGGATGCACCACTAAGTGCGAGGTAGTGGCGAGTTTTACCAATAGCCTTACCGCCCTACAGCAGATGGAAGGCTTGGCACCCGACGTTATCTTTCTCGATATCGAGATGCCCCAACTCAATGGCTTTGAGCTCGTTAGCGCTCTTCAGGAGCTAAAGACGCTCGATAGTCACATCATCTTTACTACGGCTTATAGCGACTATGCTGTCAAGGCATTTAAATTTAGTGCTGTCGATTATCTGCTCAAGCCAGTAGATCGCGAAGAACTCGAGGCCGCGCTTGCTAAAGTGCCCACTCCCCACCACCGCAACAGCACCTCTGAAGGAGGTTCGCTAAAGTTGCTGTTCGACAATCTTCATGCCCTCGACAATGGTCAGCCGATGCGACTGTCGCTGCCTTCCGCTGATGGTTGGGATCTGGTGGAGGTACAATCGATTATTCGCTGCGCTAGCGATGGCAGCTATACCGATGTCCACCTCAAGGACGGCAGGTGCATCACCGTGAGCCGCAACCTCAAACAGCTCGAGGATAGCCTGCCTGCAGATATTTTTCATCGCGTGCACAACCAGCACCTCATCAACCTCGCCCACGTCGAGCGCTTCAGCCGTCAGGATGGTGGCACACTCATCATGAGCGACAAGAGTGAAGTCACCGTTGCGCGCAGCCGCAAAGAGCAGGTGTTGAACCTCATTCGCTGACTCCTCGCCTATGTGCTAGCGCACGACTTCCCACACGCTCAGCGCGAGTGCCGTCGCCACATTCAAGCTCGAAATTGGTCCGTAAAGTGGCAGATGAGCCACCACATCGCAGCTGTCGAGTAAGTCGCGAGCAATTCCATGCGCTTCATTGCCGAGCACCAACAGTAGAGGCTGCTGCTCAACAAAGCTCAGCTCGCGCAGATCGACAGAGGCAGTAGCGTATTCAATGCCAATGACTTTCCCGCCGCTTGCTCGGAATGTCTCCAGCGTTTCGTGCGCTGGCTTGCTGCTCCACGGTACAGCATGTTGAGCACCTCGAGCGGTGCGATTGATTTTCGCTAGCGGAGGCGTAGGTGTAGCACCACAGAGGTGCAGGTGCCGCACGCCGAGTGAGGTGCAGATGCGAAAGGCCTGGCCCACATTCAGCGGGTCGCGCAAGTCAGCTAGTGCCACTTCCACATGCTTGCCGTGGTGGCGGCTGGGCACATGTTCGTGATGTTCGATTTGGCGCACTACTCAGCAGGGAGATTGGCAAGCAGAAACTCTTGCAGGTTGCCACCGAGTAGCGCAGCCATTTCGCTTTCGCTAAAACCTTCTTCACGAAGTGCCGGCACTAGCAAGGGCAGGCCAGTAACATCAAAAGGCGTGGTGACAGCCCCATCGAAGTCGCTCCCGAGGGCAACATGTCGTAAACCCATCACATCTACGGCATGGCGCATGGCTGCTGCGGTGGCAGCTACCTCTTCAGAACACATGGCTTGCGGAAACAGCGCAATGCCTACCAATCCTCCCTGCGCCGCTATTTTCTCGAGCTGGGCATCACTCAGATTCCGTTGGCCAGGACACAGGGCGCGTACGCCCGTGTGCGATACTACCACCGGTCGGGTTGCGAGCGCTAAGACATCATCAATCAGTTGATCAGACGCATGACTCAAGTCTATAAGCATCTTGCGACGTTCAGCTTGTTGAAGTACTGTTTTGCCGAAAGGCGTAAGACCTCCCTTTTCCAAACCATGTGCACTGCCCCCGAGCTCGGTGTCAAAAAAGTGCACCGGGGCCACCATCCGCACTCCCGCAGCGTAGAGTTGATCGATACCATCACCGTCACCCTCCAGCAAGTGAAGACCTTCGACTCCTAGTAGTCCTGCCGTTTGTTGGCGATCATGCTGACGTGAGCTTATGTACTCGCGCAACTCAGCGCCAGAAGTGATGACGCGAAAGTTGGGGTTTGTTTTGGCGGCAGCTGCTAACTGCTGGCACATATTCAGCCCACGCTCCAGCAGGCTCGTCCAAGTGCGCGGATGGCGAGCCTGCACCACCATGAGGGCGGTAATGTTGTCACTGGCGCTAGAGTTGGTTTTATAATTCTGTTTCTTCGGCGTTTTGGAGACGATGGTAAACATCTGCAAGGCCACATTAGCCTCGATGAGGCGGGGGATGTCCACATGGCCCCGATCCACACGCTCGTTGAGGTCGCGGCCCCACAGCAGAGCATCCGAATGCATGTCAGCAATAAAGGGCAGCGTGTGGTAAAATGCACTATCTGCGGGCGCTACGGTATAAGGCCCGGGATCGAGGACTTTATTGAGCGAGTGCTCGATATAAGCGGGCAAAAAAAGCAGGGCCAACACCACCACAACAACTGCGACGAATAGTGCTTTCAGCAGGTAGGAACGAATCTTGTGCGAAGTCATTTTACAGGATTATGTTACGGAGAGCAGCACCTACTTCTAATGCCCACGGCGCTTGGTAAGCTTTTCCGAGAATGTACACCAGAAACAACACATAGATCGATAAGAATAGCAGTGCATGTATGCGACGCAACCGTTGAGCAAACAAATATATGCAGAAAGCTACCAGTGTTAGTCCCAACAACAAGACCCGCAGTTCTGTGACATCTTCCACTACGGCAGGATTCATTTCTACTGAGCCAAAGACTAAGGCAAAAACAAACAGCGGAAATCCTAAGGCAAAGCAGACGTCGAAGATATTCGACCCGAGCGCATTGGCCACTGCATCATCGTATTCTCCTTTGAGTGCATCTCGGTAGCTCAAAATTGTGTCGGGCACACTGGTAGCTGCACTAGCTAGGACCACAGCAACAAAGTATGTGTTCAGCCCTAAGGCACGGGCGCTGAGTTCGCATGCGTATACCAAGCCAAAACAAGCTCCTCCGATAATAACGATGCTGAGCAACAGCAACAGCCATGCGCTCGGAGTCGAGATGGAATCTCTCACCACCACCGGTGCGAGATTGAGTGTTGATATGCTGTGGAGCGTTGTTGCCTCTGGCGGACGTTGAAAATAATGCTCCCCTACCCTCTCCGCGCGGGCAGGACCCATAGTCCCGAAGGTTATGATGAGGTAAACCCCATAAACGCTCATCAGCGCCAGGCCATGCCACCAATGAAGTTGATTGCCAGAAATAAGGAAGATGAGAATTATCTCGGCAGCAATTAGCGACAGCCCATCTCGCAACACAACTTTGCGAGAAACCTCTACTTGTTTGGCTAAACCATAGCCAATGACAGCAAAGATTACAATAGCAGGAATGATCATGCCATTAAAGATGGCGGAGCCGGCGGTGGTGCCGATGCCTCCGGAAAAGCCATCATTTGCCCGCGTTGGATCATCGAGCACAAAGGCATAATAGAAGAAAAAGAAGAACGTTGTAAATAATTCTGGCACCGAACTGCCAATTGCATTAATTGTCGCTCCACGTACTCCGCTCGATAGGTTGCGCCCCAAATAAGCAGAGGCTGTCTCAAACCCATCGCTAGCTCGCCATATCACGAGGCAGCACAGCACGATCAACATGAGTCCGAGCAGCAGGGTCATGGGCGCGAAGTTGGCCCATTCCCCCACTCTCTGGCGAATCGCTTAATTTTCTCCAGCCCTGACTTCACGTGCCAGCGCCTCGACCTCCGCATTCAGCTCTGGATAGACACCCGAGCCCGAGAAAGCCCCTTCCGGTCGGCTGTGATCTTGAATTTGGTAGAGAAATACCACATCTGCCTCGCCAGCCAGTTGCTTGACGAGTCGACTGTAGGTAGGCCAATCTGCCCGCTTCTCGGCGGCGGTGGCGACCACTCCTGGCTCACTTGTGGTATAGGCAATCTCACCAACCGACTTTTTGATGTTCGGGTAATTCGTATCGAGCCAGGCTGACCATGCAAAGAAGTCCCGGTAATCCTCCGCCTGATGGGCCTGCGCATGCGGCAGAAAGCGGCCATTCTCGATGCCATGGGCGTGGAAATCAGCCCATCCGCCGACGCTGTTGACGTAGGTCCAGATGTCGCTGCTCACGTCGAGCACATTGTCTGGCATCCGCTTGCCGTTCCACTCCCGCTCGCGCACGTGGCGGGCACCGATCGCCAAGGCACAGCTGGGATTTTCGCGATGCGCCCTGATGACGCCGCGCCGCCATTCGTTGTATGCATTGGCACGACCGGCTTCGGCACACCATTCTTCATTGGTCATGGCCACCACCACTCCGGGCACCTGCGCATAGGTGGCAAAGGCAACTTTAGCCCACTGATAACCAGCTTCTTCCGGATCACCGCCGAGCTCGTCGACCGTCCAGCCTTTGCAGGGCCAGGACCGGTTGTTGAGCACTTCGGGTGCAATCCATACGATCCCTTGCGGAAACATAGCGCGCAACTTCTTTACCCGCACCAAGTGCTGGCGCATCGAAGTCTCCGCACAAGACCATGGATTGTCGAGGTCGGTACACGGTTCTAAGAGGGTGTTGGCAGGAGTGCCGTTACTATAATCCTTTTCCATCATCTGGAAGTAGCGCACGTGCTGATAGCGCGAGGCAGCTACAGCCGGATCGCCATCAATGAGTTGATCAGAAGCCCAGGTAAAGTTGACTCCCAGTTGTGGACCATAGGTCGAGGGTAGAGTGTCGGTAGTACTCACCCCGGTGGGCACATCCTTGTCTTCTACAGCTTGTAGGATGTTGTCTTTGGTACAGGCGAGTGAGACGAGACAAAGAAGCGCAGCAATCATTCTCAGCATAACGGCACGTGTTGGTGTGCCGGTGTATGCACCAAGATTGTTCCCAACTACCCGCCTTTGGGTATGCTTTATGTGGAGGCGGAAGGTGTGCAACACAGCTTAGCCGACTCGAGCTGTCATTCGTCGGCTGATTGCCACTAATCGACGGAGTTCGGCTGAGAAGAATGACTATAAACTTTAACATTTGCGGCTATGCCGAGGCTACACCTGATGCTCAATTGGGGAATTTATTGATAGTTTTCTTGAAGGATCAGTAATTTTTCTTGCCGCGTAGCCTGTCGTATTGCGTTCGTCAATCCAAGCCCACCGTTCATCGAATCCTTGTCGCAAAAGCGAAGTTGCCTACGACTTTAGCTGAAAATCAACCTGCCTTATGCCGAGCGTAGCACACGAAATCGATTTCCAGATTTTCGGAGAAGAAATGCAATTTGTCGAGATCGAACTCGACCCACAAGAAACCGTCGTTGCGGAATCAGGCGCCATGATGATGATGGATGATGGCATCGAGATGGCCACCATCTTCGGCGACGGCTCTACCAGCGGAGGCTCGGGGATTCTCGGCAAACTCATGGGTGGGGCCAAGCGGATGCTCACCGGCGAGAGCCTATTCATGACAGCCTTCACCCATACCACCCAGGGCAAAGCCCGTGTCAGCTTCGCCAGCCCTTATCCGGGAAGTATCATCCCGCTCGACCTCAGCGCCTACGGGGGCAAAGTGGTCTGTCAAAAAGATGCATTTCTCTGCGCAGCCAAAGGCGTGAGCGTCGGCATAGAGTTTTCGCGTAAGCTGGGCCGTGGCCTTTTCGGTGGCGAAGGCTTTATCATGCAGAAACTCGAAGGCGACGGTATGGCTTTTGCCCACGCGGGTGGAGCTGTAGTGGAAAAACAACTCCGCCATGGCGAAACCCTCCGAGTCGACACAGGCTGCTTAGTTGCCTACAGCAAGAGCGTGAGCTACGACATACAGATGGTGCCTGGCATCCGCAATAAGTTTTTTGGTGGAGAGGGATTCTTCTTCGCCCAACTGCGTGGGCCTGGGCATGTGTGGATTCAGAGTCTGCCCTTCGCGCGTATGGCCAGCCGGGTCTTGCAAAATGCTAAGCAGTTTGGCGGCGGCAAAGGCGAAGGAAGCGTCCTCGGCACGATCGGCGATCTACTCGACGGCGACGGCTTCTAGCTGACCTACTTGAGCTGAATCTTGGTCTTGCCACGCCCATCAAAGACTATGGTGCTTTCGCCAAAACTCGGTGGACCAAACATGCCCCGCGCATCATTGGCAAAACCATATGCTTCTTTAGGAATGCCTACCACATTGGTGGTCATATCGCCACTCCAGTCGGCGTCATGCAAGGCTGCGATAGCATAGGTGCCTGGTGCTAAGTGAGCGAACTCGAGCGTCATGCGACCTGCTCGTGCGGGTGCTTTACGAATGTATTTGGCCAGCAGTGGCTTGTTCCAGCAACTCGGCTCATCGTACAGCGCTACCAGCACCTCTCCCTGCGAACTCGGCACATCGAGCAAGGTCACATACAGCGTCGAATCCTGGGCCGACAGCAGTAGCGAGCACGATAGCAGCAAGAGCGCGAGAAACGTACGCATGGTGCAACATTACGCGTTGAAGGGGCGGGTTGGTGCGCTAAGCCCTAGACTTAGCAGCCCGTTGACATCTACCGTCACTTCCACATGCGCCTAATTCTACTGCTCCTACTCATTCAGGTGCTGGCTGCATGTCAGCAGGACTTGCCTCAGCCGGGCGCTCCTCATACTGGTCTGGAGCTGGTGCAGGCTTCCGCGCGCTTTCACGATCCAGCTTCCTTGTGGCCAGCTTTTCAGGCTGAAGTGGCGGTTCATACTTTGCCCGCAGGGGCTTCGAGTGGATGGTCGAGCCATTTGTACTTCGATCGAGCGCGCGATACGTTCAGGCGCTCTCAGCTGCGTGGCGGTTATGAGCTGGTGCAAGTTGTAGGACCAACAGGTTGTAGTGCCACCTGGCCTCATCCCACTGCGAGTGAAGCCGAGCAACGGGGCTTAGGCTTGCTCGATGAGCCTTGTACCTATATCGCTTCTCGGCATCGCTTTTTCGATTTTCTCGTGGGCCTGCCGATGGTGGCTCTTGAAGGTGAGCCGATTTTCGATGAAGAGGTAGGTGAAGCAGACGTGTTCGGTGAGCCAACTTTCGAGGTTCACGTCGACTTCCCCAACGAGCGCAATGGCAACACGTGGTACCTCTACGTGAGTCGAGCTGACTATCATTTAGTTGCTGCGAAGTTTGTCACGCCTAGCGGCGGCGGCGAGATGTTGCACTACCCTCAGCTTACGGATTTCGGGCCTTTTACGCTCAAGGCAAAACAGGCGTGGTACCACCTCGATGGGGAGACGCTTATTGCGGTGGATGAATTTGGGTATGGGGAGTAGGGGGGCGGCTTCGCCGGTTTTGGCTGTTCAGGGGGCAGTGTTGGGGTGTTGGTATCGCAAAGGGCGCAAAGGGAGGACGCAAGGGTCGCAAAGGGTGCTGGGGGCTGGGGGCTGGAGGCTGGAGGCTGGGGGCTGGAGGCTGGACCGCTCCGCTGCTGGAGGCTAGACCGCTCCGCTGCTGGATGCTGGATGCTGGTGGCTAGATGCCGCCCCTCACGCCGCAGGTAGTGAGCCGGTTAGGTCCACCATGTGTTCGGCCAGTTTGTTTGACCGCAGGTCTGAAGGGCTTGCCTGACCACAAGGTTGTGGTCAGGCTGGGATACGAGAAGTGAGAAGTGAGAAGTGAGAAGCGAGAAGCGAGAAGCGAGGGTACACGTCGATCAAGCGAGCTATACAAGTAGATGTAATATCTGCCTGCCGCGGCCCTGCCTGCGCGGTTGGACGACGTCGGCCGCCCTCCAACACCGCGCCGCCCGAGCATGTGCTCGCAGCCTTTGGGTTGCAAGTCGATGCGCGCTAAAGCACGCTTGACCTAACCTCACCCTAAATCTCCTAAGCCACACGTTAATCTTTCACTGGCCCCACTCGCCTATGAAGTATACCTGCTCCAAATATTTGATGTTGGCACTCGTGTGTTGCTTTGCTGTTTTGGCGAAAGCACAAACGGCCGTAACCCGCGAAACAGCCCACAGCAAGGCCGTCAAAGACTTTGAAGCCGCAATGCAAGCAGCCTTCAAAGGAGACGATAACTACGCCATCAAGTACCTCGAAGCAGCTATCAAGCGCGAACCGAATTTCGCAGATGCCCTCGTGGAGCTCGCAGGGATTTACTACAACAGCGGAAATTTTGCGCGTGCCGAAATGTACCTCGAGCGCGTCGCCGCTTTTGAAGGAGCCGCAGGCAGCAATGCCCTCTATGGCCTCGCCATGGCCGAACTCAAGCAGGAAAAATTCACCGAGGCAACTACACACCTCGATGCTTATCTCGCCCACGCCAAGCCACGCGCTGATCGCAAAGACGCCGCAGAACGCTACCGCAACGAGGCCATTTTTAAAGCCAAAGCCCTCGCCCAGCCCATCGACTTTAAGCTCGAGCGGCTGCCTCCCGCCATCAACTCACCCGCCGATGCAGAATATTTGCCCGCGCTCACAGCCGATGGCAATACACTCGTGTTTACGCGGCGCGTAGGCAATCGCCAGGAGGACTTCTACATGAGCCAACGCATCAACGGCGAGTGGCAACCAGCAGTGGCGCTGCACAACGTCAATACCCTCGAAAATGAAGGCGCGCAGACCATGAGCGCCGATGGCAAATACCTCATTTTCACCGGCTGCAACCGCCCCGACGGACTCGGAAGCTGCGACCTCTACTACTCAACCTTCACCCGCGGCGAATGGTCTGAGCCGAAAAATCTCGGAGCACCCGTCAACTCCAAAGCCTGGGAATCACAGCCTAGCCTCGCCGCTAATGGCAACCTACTCTTCTTCGCCAGTCGACGACCCGGCGGGCAGGGCAAAGCCGACCTCTACGCCAGCGGACGCACAGCCGACGGAGGCTGGACGGAGCCGATGAACCTCGGCCCCATCATCAACACCCCCGAAGATGATCAAGCGCCATTCTTCCACTCCGATGGCCAAACCCTCTACTTTATGAGCACCGGCCATCCGGGCATGGGCAACTTCGATCTGTTTGTGACCAAACTCGGCAGCGATAATGTGTGGTCGACTCCCCAAAACCTCGGCTACCCCATCAACACGGAGAGCAATGAAGGTGCCATTGCCGTGGCCATCGACGGCCGCACCGCCTACTACGCAACCGATGTCGACGCCATCATAGACTCTATCGATGTCGGCTCCCGCCGCTCTGGCACCACCGACCTGTTCACCTTTACGCTTCCACAAAATGTACGGGCAGGCGTGGTCACATACGTGCGTGCACGCGTCGTGGATGCGGAGACGCGCAGACCTGTGGCAGCCGCCGCTCTTTTTACCGATGCCAGCACAGACAAGCCCTACCTCAAGCGCAGGGCCGCTGCTGAAGACGGTGAGTTTCTGGCCGTGCTGCCTTCCGGCAAAACCTATACCCTCGCTGTCGAAGAGCCAGGCTACCTGTTTTATTCTGATCGCTTCGAACTCACCGAACCAGCGAGTGCTACTCAACCATTCGAACTGCTGATCGAACTCCAGCCTGTGCCCGCAGCGGCAGCCTCAACAGCGCCGGCTAAACCTTCAGCCGAGCCAATCGTGTTGCGCAACGTGCTGTTCGAAACGGCATCTGCAGAGCTTTTACCCTCTAGCCGTGAAGAACTCGACCGACTGCAAAAGCTGCTCAGCGACAACCCCAGCTTGCGCATTCGTATCCAGGGCCACACGGATGATGTAGGTTCGCCTGCCGATAATCTCGAGCTGAGCCAACGCCGTGCGCGAGCAGTACTCGAATACCTCGTGGCCGCAGGTATAGACGCCTCGCGCCTCGAATCCGCAGGTTTTGGCGAAAGCAAACCCCTGCTGGAAAATCGCGACGAGCAGAGCCGAGCCCTCAACAGAAGGACAGAATTTGTGGTGCTGTAGGATGCAGCCCGGACGCGTTATAGCCTTCCGCCCTTCTTAATCTCCAGATACTGCGTCACAGCGTTGGCAGTAAGATCTTGTGGAGTAGTGCGCATTACTAAGATGCCGTTTTGCCGAAGTGTAGAGGCAATACGGGCCTGCGTCGCCTCAAATTCAGCAGCTATGGTATTGAGGTAGGCGTCGTTGAGCGTTTGTGGATCGCGGTACAGCTCTTCGGTGATTTTTTCATTGACAAACATCACCACCACCAGCACGTGCATCCGAGCCAGCTGGCGCAGCACCGGCAAGTTGCGATCTAGCGAAACGAGCGTATCAAAATTGGTGTACAGCATCAACAGCGATCGGCCCCGCACCTCCCGCCGCACGTACTGATAGAGCGCTCCGTAGTCGGGCTCGTAATCTGTGGGCTCCTGGTGGTAAAGCACCTCCATGATGCGACGCAAATGCTCAGGTCGAGCAGCTGTTGGCACACGTGTATGCACCTTCCGGTCAAAACCTAAGAGGCCCACGCGATCGCCGCGAATCAAGGCGACGTTTAGCAGCGCGAGCGTCGAATTGATAGCATAATCCAACAAACTCAACCCCGCAAAAGGACTCAACATCGTGCGGCTACTGTCGAGCAAAGCCACGATTTGCTGACTTCGCTCTTCCTCATAGGTGTTGAGCATGAGGTCGTTGGCGCGCGCAGTTGCCTTCCAGTTGAGCTGGCGGTAGTCATCGCCAGGCACGTAGTTTTTGATCTGATCGAACTCGTAGGAGCGGCCAAAGCGGCGTTGGCGCATGTTGGAGCCATCGCGGCGCATGAGTTGCCGCACCCTCAGCGCCTGATGTTTCATCTGGATAATGGAGGGATATACTGCCGCGGTAGTTTCTGCCTGCCCAAACGCGAAACGACGCTGCACAAATTGCAGCCGCGTGCTCACAAACAGCAGCAACTCACCAAAGCGGTACACACCCCGCTGCACAGGGTGAATGTGGTAAGTCAGCTGACGTGATTTGCCGGCGCTAAGGCTGAAGTGGGTGCCAAATTCCCGCTCCTGGAGCTGTATGGGCAATTCATCGAGCAACTGGAGCTTGAGGTGCAGCGATGAGGCATTCTCTACGGCCACCAGCACGAGATTGTCATCACCGAGGCTGAGGCGATCTTCAAAACTGCGGGCAGCATAAAGTCTCCTGCCAACGCGACTGATGACGATAAACTCTACCACTGCAGCCACTACGACAAGTAGCAACATGCCTACCCCAACTAGCAGCAGATCGTACTCTAGCACACCCAGCGCAGTCACAACAATCGCTACTGCCCAGGCAATGTAAAAGCGTGGACGTAGAAAAAACCCAGCCCAGGCGCCACCACGCGCGGGATGCAGAGTTTCGACTATAGAGGGTTGTGCAGCGGGCAAAGTGGGTCCTTAGCGAGGTAAGTGGGTGCTGTCGATGAGATTAGCTATCGTGGAGCCGAGGTCGCCACCTTCCATCTCGCGCTCAGGGGTCAGCATCAGGCGGTGGCGCAAAACAGGTAAACTCACCCGCCGGATGTCCTCTGGAATGACATAATCTCGGCCCGCCATAGCGGCCAGCGCCTTGGCCCCTTGTAGCAGCGCCAGACTTGCCCGCGGGGAGGCGGAGAGATACATCCCTGGATCATCGCGCGTAGCTACTGTGAGCTGCGCGATGTAATCGATCAGTGCATCCTCAATGTGCACAGACTCTACCGCTCGGCGCGCTTCGAGTATCTGATCGGCAGTAGCTACACGCTGCAACTCCTCTTCTACCAAATGCCTAAAATCACTGCGAAACCGGCGCAGAATCGCTCCCTCCTCCTGAAGATTAGGGTAGCCTACCTCCAGCTTAAAGAGAAAGCGGTCGAGTTGGGCCTCAGGGAGTCGATACGTTCCTTCTTGATCGATTGGATTTTGGGTAGCAATCACGATATAGGGCTCTCGCAAGCCGCGGGTGGTGCCGTCGGTGGTTACTTGTCCCTCTTCCATGACTTCAAAGAGGGCAGCTTGTGTTTTTGCGGGGGCGCGATTGATTTCATCGATGAGTATCACCTGCGAAAAGATTGGTCCGGCTTGAAAGCGAAACTCGCTTTCACGCATGTTGTACACGTTGGTGCCCAGCAGGTCGGAAGGCATTAAGTCAGGGGTAAACTGTATCCGCGCATAATCGAGCTCCACCACTTTGGCCAGCAGCCGAGCCACCATAGTCTTAGCTACTCCCGGCACCCCTTCCAGCAGTACATGTCCATCAGCAAGCAGCCCTGCCACGAGAAAATCTATGGTGTCTGTCTGCCCCACCACAGCTTTATGTAATTCATCGCGGATGCGGTCGGCCAGGGCTTTTACACCTTGTACGGCGAGTGAGGCTTGGCCCTGTAGGCGGGAGGCTGGCGCTCGCATTGCCCCGGCATCTGGCTGCTGAGGGAAAGAATCTGAAGTATGGTCGTCCATCGTGATATACTAGTCGTGGCGGCGGCCTACACCGCGGTAAATGTTCTGCAAGGTGCGAATAAGTCTGACGAGGCCACCATCGGTTACGTATTCCTGGCGTTTTGACGAGTTGCGGTAGCGCAGCGCTGTGTCTAGGTCGGCGGCTTTTACGCCCTGCAGGCGGAGGAATTTTGCGCGATCGGCTTCGTCGCGTAGCGGTTTGAGCCCGAAGCGCCGTTGGCAGTAGGCTTCGAAGAGTGCGAGTTGCTTGCGCACCATCAGCAAATTATCAGGTCTACTCAGGTAGAGGAGGCTGATGTTTTGCAAGTGATCGTGCGTCGTGTTGCGACGCGGCTGCACCAGCGGCACCACACGCTGGCGGCGTTTTGCCCCCACGATGAGGAACAGCAGCATCCCTAGCAAACTCGTGTACCAGGCAGTGGCCAGAGCTGGTCGGGTCAGCACATAAGCGAGTAAGGTATCATCCGGTCCAGAGCGAGGGCCGTGCTGGGGGTCAGGACGTGGCGGTCGATTGGCAAGCTCTACAGCCTCGGCTGTACTGTAGCGTTCGCGGTCGTACACCACCTTACTAGGCGATTGCGGATAGAAACTCAGCACCTCCTCAATGATGCGTTGCCCTTGCCTATCCACCACATATATATTGGTGAGCACAATGGGCATCGTCAGCAAATCAATGGTGCCTCTGCCATGCTTGAAACGGATCATCCAGGGCGTATACGTGGAGTCGGATGCGTAGCCATCAACTGTGGTAGCCAGCAAATCAACAGCGGTGGGCAGACATGCCTCCGTGCGCCGCGGATACCGACCTGCTAACCAAGATTCGGAATATTCTGTGCGTAGCGGAAAGGTCATGGTGTCTCCTCGTGCCGATTGTAGCTTCACCGCCTCGGATGTGCTGAAATATGCTGTTAGCTCGGCATGATGCAGGCAGCTATCGAGGCCAAAGGTGTCGAGCACAGCGTTTGCCAGTTCATGTGCGGCGAGGAGTACATGGCCTCCCTGCTGAGCGATGTCGAGTAGTTCACGCGCTTCGTCCTTGGTATAGGCTAGTCCAGGGGCTATGGCCAGGTAGAGCAGTTGGTTGCCGTCGGTGTGGTGAGCTTCATCGAGCAGCCAGTCCACGTCGACCTCCTGGTATTCACTGCCTGCAAAACGCGTCTGCAGCACCCCCGGCAGCAAGTCGAGGCCATAGGGAATGTCTTCGTCGTGCTCATAAGTCTCACGCCATTTGTTGCAACTCGTGAGCAGCATGATCGCGAGCAGCAAGAGCACCGCTAGGGGTAGACGCCTCCAACTCATGCGCGGCGTGTTTGGCTGGGGATCGAGCTTTCAAAGCCTGCGCCTAGCTGCTCGAATTCTTCGTAGGCTTCGCGAGTTACGTGGCGGCCACTGTAGTAGGCATAGGAGAAGGCTTTCGCCAAAACCACAAAGCCCGCGCGTAGAGAATCGTCGAGTTCGCTGGCATAGTTATCGTTGGTTTTGCCAGGCACCCAGCGCAACAACCGACGCGTGCGCAGCAACTGGAGCAGTTTGCCAAACCGGTATCGGATAGCCTCCCGATAATTGCCAGCTGCTAAGTTTTGCGAAAGCGCATCATCGAGCTCTTCCTTAGTCGCTGCCAGCAACTCGTCGGTGACGCCAAAAGTCTCTCTGCTCCGCTCGATGCGTCCTCGTTGCTGTTGGTTGTAAACCAGGTATCCGATTCCTCCCAGCAGCAGCGCTACCACCAGCACCCAAGCTATCGCCGACAGAACACTGCTCAGCCCTTCACCAATGCTCCACCACGAAACGCCATCCTTTGCGTCGGCTACTTGCGGTGGCACTTTATTTTTATACGCTCTACCCTGGCCAAGACTATCCCACTGCGCCTGCGTGATTTGAGAATTAGGCACAGCGGGTACATCGTCAAAGCGTGGTGCAAGTGGGCCTGCCAACTTTCGCTGGCGGACGCTAGCCATGCTGTCGGCCCTCGATTCGTAGAGCGGGTAGTAGTCCTCGAGATCAAGTGAATCATCAACATAATCCTCCACCACCAGCTCGGCACTATCTAAGGTGTTTTGAGCGAAAGCGGAACCAGCCACCACAAGCTGCACGATCACCACTGCAACGCTGGTGATATACGTGTGCCAGCCCATCAAACAGGTAAGAGTTTGTCGACTTTCAGCCGCAAGCCTTCAGCTAAATAATACTCGCGGATGCTGTGGTACATTAAGCCAAAACCAACAATCCACAACAGCAGGGCCAGTCCTAAGTATAGCAAATCGCTGGCGAGACTCAGCGTGGAAGCTGCGGGAAAAATGGCCGAAAGTGCTGGTGGCATATTGGTGGCAATGAATGGTAAGACAAGACCAGACCAGACAGTGGAGAAAAAGAGGGCAAGAAGTCGCTCGCAGACGGCCAGCTCGATGATGAGCAAAAACACATAACCGAACTTGCGAGCGCTAAAACGAATAGACTCTACCAGCCCCTTCATGACATTGCCGCCCGCATGACTGACGCCCCGCATCCACAGCACCAGCAAGGGAAGCATAAGGTATCCTACAAAAGGATGTACCCAGGTGGCGAGTGCGAGTAAGGCCCAGGGAATTGCGAGCGCTATTCCTACAGGTAGCGCCTCACCTGCCACACCGCCTGGCAGCCGCTGGTGCACCCTGTACGTAAGGTAAGGCATCACTACGAGCACCACCACCACCAACACATGCGTGCTCCAGCTTGTGAAGCCTTCAGTGAGCACGGAGATGTCAATACCTAGTGGATTGTAATCCATGTAATAAGCCGACATAGCTCCGGCCTCATGAAAAGCGAACCAAGCTGTCGATAATATGAGCGCAGCCGTAGCAAGAGTTAGCACCGCTGAGCCACCCTGGGTGAACACGTAGCGCAGCGTATCGAAAAACACCTCCACTGGGCCAAGCACCTCGTGCTCTTTCCAAGAAAGTGGCCTGTCGGGCGGCAACTTGCCGAAATCTTCTGTATCACGTGCTTCCTGACTGCCGACTTGCCAGGGCCGCAAGATGAAGTAATAGAGCACGAAGGCGAGGTTGACCAGGAGGAACATGATGCGCAGCGGCGTCGGAATCTGCGTGAGCCGCGTGAGGAAGCCTTCAATAATGGCGGCCAGTATGATGAGAGGCACTATGCCTGCGAGTATGCGCAGACCAGAAAGTGCTGTGAGTTGAAAAGCACGGCTACGTGAGAGGGTGCCCGGCCACAGTATGCCTTTTGCAAGCGTAAAACCAGCTCCTGCTGCGACGACAATGCTGCTAATCTCGATAGTGCCATGCGTCCAGATGCCCATAACGCTCTCCCAGCCGACGCCTTCACCGAAGAAAAACTGCTGAAAGGCGCCAACCATAATTGCATTGTGCACCAGCACCAAGAGGGTGCCGATGCCTGCGAGAATACCCGTGACAAAACACAGCATCGACACTTGGAGGTTGTTGCCCGCAATACCTAAAGCGCCGCCTAGGGCTGAGCCATTCTTGTAGACCGCCATCGGGTCGCCGTTGGCAATATTCTCGCGGGTTTGCTCCACGTAGCCCATGCCCACCACCTGGCCGAAGAAGTCGGGATCGTCGACACCACTCACCCAGCCAATCACGAAGCATATTGCAAAAATGATGAGCGCCAGCAGCAAGGGTATGCGTTGGGCATACATTTCGAGCGGGACCGTCCGCATCCAGAACTTTGCTATGCCTGTACCCGAACGCTTGTTGCGGTAAAGCGACAGCGACAGGGTAGCGGCTTTGTGGTTGAGGTAAGAGCGCACCGAGCGATTGGGGTAGTGCGTGCGGGCATAGCTGAGGTCGTCAGATATACCTGCGTAAAGGTCGCGCACTAAATCGGGGTCGGGATGGGGCCGCTCGAGCTCGAGTTCGAGACGTTCCCAATTCTCAACGTTGCGGGCTATAAAAGTGGTCTCGCGTAAGGGCACGGTGTAAGTATAGAGCCGCAATCTAATACCCTACCCTGTGCTATCGGGGAATATGCTTCATCTTGGCCTCCCCGTGAAAGAACTAGCCATTTATTCACCCAGCAATGTGGCGGTCAACTATCAGTTGGCGCCCCTGCCCGAGCGGTCGCTGGCCTTCCTGGTCGATCTGGTGGTGACACTCGCACTGGGGCAGCTATTCATTCAGACGATTGGCAAGCTGCTCATAGCACTCATCGGAGCAGATCATTTCTTGTACCTCTTTATCTATGTGTTTTCACAGCTCGGCATTTTCCTGCTCTATTTCGCACTCACTGAATACTACTACGACGGTCGCACTCTCGGCAAGCACATGCTCGGGCTGCGCACCATCAGGGTAGATGGAGCCATTCCAACCTTTGAGACTTATGCGATCCGTGCCTCGATGCTGTTTTTGGATTTTTTGTTAGGCCTCGGCTCCATTGGCTACCTCGCCGCAGGCAGCAGTCCGCTGCGTCAACGCATTGGCGACCGCATTGCCCAAACGGTGGTGATCAGGCGCAGTCCCCGCTCGCTCTACCAGCTGCACGACATTCTCGGCATCAAAACCGTCGAAGATCATGAAGTGCTCTACCCTATGGCTGCCGAACTCGAAGTGGAGCAGGCGCTGCTGCTTAAAGAGCTGATTGTGAATTGGGAGGAACGACCTGGCGAGCAGCTGCGAAAAATCATTTCTGATGCCTCCGACCGACTCGCAGTTAGGCTGGGGCTCGATTATCAGCCTCGGCACAAGCTGGAGTTTATGCGCCAGGTACTGCACGACTATATCGTGCTAACGCGATAGCTGCGAGTCGCCCACGATTTCTAGATCACGCTGATCGAGCATCCGCGCTGCTTGTTCGCTGTAAATTTCATAGTGTCCGGGCGTCCAGAGGAGTCGCTGGCGTGTGCTGGCGATAAAGCTGTCGAAGCGATTGTCGACTCTGATCGTCACTACAGAATCCAAGGGCCGCCGCGCATCTTCGACCACTACTTCTATACGCCGTGTAAACAACGATGAGTCGAGCGCGGCATAGCGAAATATCCTCTGCCCTCGCGACTCAGTGCTATCGATGCGGTAGGCATCCCAGAGGGCCGGCCGGTTGATGTTGCTTTGCGCAAAGGGCGCAAGTTCTTCGGCCCAATCGACTGACTCGAGTTGGAGCGTCTGCTGCGCTCCATTGACTGTCACCGATTTGGTCATAGGCTTACCGCGCAGCAGGCTATCCTGCAGTTCCACGAAGTTGCTCAGGTCGAAGAAGTGGCGCGAGCTCGCTAGCGGGTCTACCTGCTCAATGCTGTCAGCGCAGCCGAGGCTAATCAGCAGCAGGCTCAGACAAAGCGGCCGAAACATACCTGACCAGCTCATGCGTCGAGCAGCGACACGCCATCCATTTGCGCAGGTTGGGCAAGGTTGAGCAGCTCGAGGATAGTCGGGGCTATATCGCCCAGCTTGCCGTCGTGGATGCTGCGTGGCCTCCGACTAGGTGCAGGCAGATAGATGACAGGTACGAGGTTGGTAGTGTGAGCAGTATTGGGGGTGCCATCGGGATTGCGCATGATGTCGGAGTTGCCGTGGTCGGCAATGATAAGGCTGTCGTAGCCGAGTTCTTTTGCCACCTCGAGCACATCGGCGAGGCAGCTGTCGACAGTTTCGGCTGCGCGTATGGCCGCCTCCCACACTCCGGTGTGGCCCACCATATCGGTATTGGCGAAGTTGACGCAAGCGAAGTCGGGCTGTGCTGCCCGCAGCTGTGCCACCAACTGGTCGCGGACTTCGTGGGCGCTCATCTCCGGCTGCAAATCGTAGGTGGCAACTTTGGGCGAGGGTACTATTATGCGGCTTTCGCCAGGGAAGGCTTGCTCTCTGCCACCGTTGAAGAAGAAGGTGACGTGGGGGTATTTTTCTGTTTCGGCGATGCGGAGTTGCTGCTTGTCAGCTTTCGCCAAAACCTCACCTAGCGTAGCCTCCAAATCGTCTTTGGTGTAGACTACGCGAAGTCCGTCAAAACCCTCATCATAGCGCGTCATCGTGACATAATAGAGGTCGAGCTTGTGCATGCCTTGTTCTGGAAAGTCACGCTGGGTGAGGGCTTCAGTGATTTGGCGGGGTCGATCAGTGCGAAAGTTGAAGAAGATAACGACATCGCCTTCGCGAATGGGGGCGACAGGCTGGCCCTGCGCGTTGGTGCAGATTATGGGCTCGATGAATTCATCGCTTTGTCCCTGTTGGTATCGCTGTTGCAACACCTCGAGTGGCTGCTGCGTGTGCTCACCTTGAGCGTGAACGAGCGCATCATAGGCGATTTTTATTCGCTCCCAGCGGTGGTCGCGGTCCATCGCAAAGTAGCGCCCGGTAATGGTGGCGAGTTGTGCAGCAGTGCCGTTGAGGTGTTGCTGGAGTTTGGATAAGTATTCAAGACCTCCGTGGGGATCAGTGTCGCGGCCGTCGGTAAAGGCATGCACCTTGACCTGCGGCACTTCGGCAGCGGCGGCGGCATCGAGCAAAGCCAGGAGGTGGTCGATATGTGCGTGAACACCCCCGTCACTCACCAAACCCATGAAGTGAAGTTGGCGCGGGGAGCCGTTGGTGTGTGGGGTTTTGGCGAAAGCAAAAGCATCGACAAGCACCTGCTCATGCGCTAAAGTTTGGTCGCGAATTGCCTTATTGATGCGGGCTAAATCCTGATACACCACCCGACCAGCCCCAATGTTGAGGTGACCGACTTCTGAATTGCCCATCTGACCTGGAGGCAGCCCGACCTCTTCTCCAAAAGTAACCAGCGTGGCGTGCGGCTGCTGGGCAAGAAGTTGATCGAAACAGGGCGTGGAGGCTTGCGCGATGGCATCAACACTCGGATCGGTGCCGAGGCCCCAGCCATCGAGGATAACGAGTAGGACGCGGTGAACAGGAGTTGGCATATCCGCAATAAAGCCCCTACCTTTCTAATCTGTTCGGAGGCTTTTGGCGTTAGTGTAGGTGCAGACGAACAGCTAAACGAGCTCGACAATGATGATGCTTCTTGCCTTTCTCATCGGATATATGGTACCGACTGGCGCTGCACCGACAGCACAACTCGACGCTGTGGTGCAGGCGATTAGCCAAGGTGATGCGGCCGCGGTGGGCAGCTATTTTGATGCTACTGTCGAATTGGTGCTGCCTGGAGTAGAAGACATTCTACCCAAAGCCAAGGCGCAGACGCAACTCGCAAATTTCTTTGAGGCCCACCCCGCTAAGAGCTTTGCCCGTGTACACGGCGGCACCTCCACCGGCGAACAGGGCGCCTATGTGATTGGTACGCTCACTACGAGCACGGGGAAGTGGCGGGTGTATGTGTACGGCAAAGGCGAAGGCTCTCCTACTGTGCAGGAACTACGCATCGAGCCTGAGTAAACTATCTGGATCGTAGCGCTCCTGAATGCCTAGTCCGAAGAGCGCGAAATCATATTTTCCTGGATCATCTACGTCCAGCAAGCGGAGATTTTCAGTTAATTCGAGGGCAGCGCGCCAATCTGCAGGTTTTTGCGAAAGCAGGCCTAGCGAGCGCGCTACCCGCTGCACGTGTAGGTCGAGTGGCACCACGAGCTGATGCGTTTTGATGCTCTGCCAAAGCCCAAAATCTACGCCTCGTGTAGCGGGCCGCACCATCCACCGCAGCAGCATATTCAGGCGTTTGCAGCTCGACTTACGCGCGGGTGTGGCTACGTGTTTGCGCGTGCGCTGGGGAGCATAATCGACATCAAAAAAGCTATCGTGAAAGTGTCGTAGTGCATTGCCTACATCTTCATCAGCAGCGACAATTCCTTCGCTAAAGAGGGTTTCGAGGCTTGCATGTTGCTGGTAGTGGCGCTGCAAACGGTCCACGAAGTATAAAGCATCGATGGGTTGAAAGGTGCGGTGCACAAAGCGCTCAAAGCGTGCACGATCAGACTCTTGGTGACCCACTACGAAAGCGTAGGGATCATTATCCATGAGCTCGAGGAGGGTATTAGTCTTGGCGATGATAGTGGGGCGCTGGCCCCAGGCGAAAGTGGCAGCAAAGAGGGCTGCGATCTCAATATCCTGCTTTCGCGAAAACCGGTGAGGCACCGAAATGGGGTCGTCGTGGATGAAATCTGGCGTTTCGAAGCGCGTGACAAGCTCGTCTAGGTAGAGCCTTAGTGACTTTTTTTGCTGCGTAGAGGCAGCGCTGGTGGTATGAAGCACGTTTTGATGGTGTTCCGTTGATGCTTTCGCGAACATTCACTTTAGGATACGCCCCCCGCCATGTTTGCTACCCTTACGTATACATTGATTCTTGCTACTGCCGTCATAGCGCGTAAGGCCTACCACGAGATTACGCAATCTTAAGTTGATGAACTGGGTGAAGCCAGCCAGGTTGCGACCTTAGCGGCATGGCCAACTCAACTACCTTAGAATACCTCACTGAAATCGACGAGGCGCTGGCGCGCAATTCACCTGCAATTGATGGCGCAATCGATACGGTGCTCGACCAGCAAGTTACAGATTATCCTATCCTCGTGTGCCAACGCGGTGCCGAAGTAGAAATTGGGGTATTGCTGCTGGCACGCGCCGATCCTGGAGCGTGGGAAGTCCGCGTAACTACTCTGGAGGAGATGGTAGCCAAGCAGCTACTGCGGCCTGATCGCGTTGCTGAATTTCGCAAGGTGTTTCACAATGCGCGCCAACAGTATTGCTTGTTTGTAGTGTCCGACCAAGGTGCGACCTTTGCCCTTAGGCCCCGCGGGTAGTGGCACCTTATTTGTTCGGTATAGGCTCGACTAGTCTAAGCGAGCACTATGCACATTACTCTCGACCCGGCTCATCCTGTGACGGACGCGATACCACACCCTGCAGCCGAAGCAAGCGGCACGCCAACGATCCTGGTGATCGAGGATAACATGGCCGATGCAGCAATGGTGGAAATCCTGCTCGACGAGAGTGATAGCATCAACTGCAGGATCGATCATCAAATGACGCTGAGCGCAGGCATAGAAGCACTCAAGGGTGATATCGAATATGCAGCCGTGCTGCTCGATATGAATCTGCCTGACAGTCGTGGATTTGAAACATTGACTAAGGTGCTGCAGGCCTTTCCGGACAACAACGTGATCCTGCTCACAGGACTCTCCGATAAGGAAATAGGGTTCAAAGCTGTAGAAGCTGGCGCGCAGGACTATCTCGTAAAAGGTGAATTCGACGCGGAGCAGCTATCAAAAAGTCTTCGCTTCTCAATTGAGCGCAAAAAAGTTATTAAACGACTGGCGCAAATGCAACGCCTGGCGCAGACCGGCAACTGGGAATATCGACCGGACAACAATTTTATGTTTGCCTCGCAGGAGGTACGTCGCATACTAGGCATAGAACCGGGAGCTAATCTGCTTGAGTTGTTACAAGACGAGCAAAGCCCGCTGCACAAGATTTATCAGTTTTGCGAAAGCGCAACACAAGCGAAAAAAACTCTGAAGGAGGAAGTTCAATTCGTCTTAAATGGCGAGAAGCGCTATGTGTCTATTGAGGGCAAATGTGTGGGCAGCAAGGACAGCAAGTTGTGCTGCCAAGGCATCGTGCAAGATGTAACTGAGCGACGCGCGGGTGATGAACTCCGCAAGGCTCATGAGCTGGCACAGCGCTCTGCTAAGATGAAAGAGCAATTTGTAGCGAGCATATCACACGAAATGCGCACGCCGATGAATGCTATTTTGGGCATGAGTAACATTCTCGTTGGGATGGACTTAGAGCCTGAGCAGCACGGGCTGGTAAAATCCATCAAGCAGTCGAGTGAGATATTGCTGGGCGTAGTTAACGATATACTCGAAATATCAACTTTGCAGAATGGAAAGATCATATTTGAAGAGGAGAATTTTGATATACGCGATCTGATTGAAAATCTTTTCAATGTGATGCAGTATAAGCTGCAGGAAAAAGATTTGCTTTTTGAGCGCACTATTCCAGCAGAACTACCGGAGATACTGGTTGGCGATAAGCTGCGCCTCAATCAGGTGCTGTATAATCTCGTAGGCAACTCCATCAAGTTTACCGATGAAGGAGCGGTTGGGCTGCACCTCGACATTTTGCGACAGACTGCAAAGGAAGTGAGTATACGCTTTAATGTCACTGATACAGGTATAGGTATTCCTGAAGATAAAGTGGACACGGTATTTGGCAGCTTTACACGCGTTCGGACTAAGGATCGAATTTTTGAAGGTACTGGCTTAGGGCTTAGCATTGCCAAGAATATTGTCGAGCAGCTAGGGGGTGAGATAGGTGCTGCTAGTGTTTTGGGGCAAGGCTCCACCTTTAGCTTTACGATGCGCTTTGGCATTGGCACAGTCGATAAAGGTGCTACTCCTCCTTCAGGCGAAGCGTTTAGCATAGACAGCAATCGAGCAATACGATTGCTACTGGCTGAGGATCATAAGATGAATCAACTCGTGGCTCGCAAAACTATTGAGCGTGCATACCCGAACATTGAATTGACGATTGTCGAGAATGGTCAGCTCGCAGTGGAAGCCTTAGAGAAAAGTGAGTATGATATTGTGCTGATGGATATTCAGATGCCGATAATGGATGGCTATGAAGCATCGACTTTTATCCGCACAAAATTAAGTGGTCCTATGCGCGATGTACCCATTTTGGCCATGACTGCGCACGCTCATATTTCAAAAGACAAACAATACCTTGAATACGGCATGAATGATTTCGTACTCAAGCCTTTCGAACCGAGTCAACTCTTTTCTAAGATCGCTCAATACGGACAACCCGCCCAATGACTACTACCGTGCAAAGCATAGACCTGTCGTATCTCGAAATGATGGCCGACGGCGACGACATGATGAAAAAGACCATGCTCGACATGCTGATCGAGGAGATGCCGCCTGAGCTGGAAAAGCTGCGGCAAGCCTACTTAACGCGTGACACCAACGAGCTGCGGCAGGTAGCCCATAAGATGAAGTCTACCCTCGCTTTTGTAGGCAATGACCCGATGACGCATGCGAATGCCGAACTGGAGGAGATAGCCATTGGGGGTGAAGACCTACAGCGAGCGGTGCCACATCTGGAGATATTAGAAGCTTCAGCGAAAGTGGTTATGCCGCTCCTGCGTGCCGAGAGCGCGAAGCTGTAGAACTCTCTTAGCTTCACCGCCACATACCCCCTACCCGATGAAAGGAATAATTCTGGCCGGAGGCCTTGGCACGCGACTCTACCCGCTGACGCTCGCGGTGAGTAAGCAACTCATGCCGGTGTACGACAAGCCGATGATCTACTACCCGCTGTCGACTTTGATGTTGGCCGGGATTCGTGATATCCTCCTGATCAGCACGCCGCAAGACCTACCGAATTTTGAAAAGCTGCTCGGCGACGGCTCGGACATTGGCTGCTCTTTCAGCTACGTTGCGCAGCACGAACCGAACGGCCTGGCGCAGGCTTTTGTACTAGGTGCTGACTTTATCGGTAAGGATCCGGCTGCACTAATCCTCGGGGATAATATTTTCTATGGAGCAGGTTTGGAGAAGCTGCTCGTGAGCAGTCATGATCCAGCTGGTGGTGTGGTGTTTGCTTATCGTGTCGCTGATCCAGAACGCTACGGCGTCGTAGAATTCGACGATAATTTCCAAGCGATCTCTATCGAGGAAAAGCCCGCTAAGCCCAAGAGTAATTATGCTGTTCCTGGTCTTTATTTTTATGATAATGATGTTGTTCAGATAGCGCGCGACCTTAAACCAAGTGCACGTGGTGAATACGAAATCACCGATGTTAACCGGCACTATCTGGAGGCAGGCAAACTGCAGGTTGGCGTACTTGGTCGAGGCACTGCTTGGCTCGATACTGGCACTCACACCAGTCTCTTACAAGCCGGTTCATTCATTGAGACTATCGAGGACCGTCAGGGGCTCAAGATTGGCTGCATTGAAGAGGTAGCCTGGGAGAAAGGCTTTATTGATGATGCGCAGCTCGAGCGGCTTGGGCAGAAGTTTATCAAGAGTGGGTATGGCGAGTACTTGTTGGGTTTGTTGGAGAGGTGAGGTAGCTTACTGTGATATTTAATATTTCACACGTTGTCTTACCCACTGTCCAAAAAATGGGTCTTCAAAAGCAAACCTCTGGGTGGCTTCTCCATCGAAGACCTGGCGAATGATCGCTCGTCCTACTAAAGCCTCTAAACCTCTACGAAGACTCGACTGCGGTAGGCCGAACTTTCTGGCTGTTTTGCTCGAGGTTAATGCCCGCTGGCCGATATGTGCCACTGCGGCTAAGGCTTTAATTTGAATGGGAGTCAGCTGTTGAACGATGGCGCCATATTGTGGTGCTTCTAAATCTAGCAAATACTCGAGCTGCACATTTATTGCAGGTGTATCAATGGTTGTGGATCGCTTATCTGCAAGCGCTGATCGCCACACCGCATCCGCTAGTCGTTGGACGCTGTATGGGACATCCTCTGCAAGATCGAGAATTGTTGTGGCCGCCTCTTGAGTGATTGTCAGTCCAGCTTTCGCAAAACCCGCCAGGATATGCACGCTGAATTCGTCTCTGGGAATGGCGCCAAGAAACCGGCGTGAACCCAAGCGATAGAATGGCCGACTATGATCTCCGGTCATAGCCATCAGCATCGTCATTGCCGAACCCGCCAGTACATAGCCTACGTGTCGATGGGTCTGGATGACTGCTCTGAGCTGGCGTTCTGCAAGTAAGCCATCCTCAGCAACCACTTGTTGAAATTCGTCAATGATGAGCGCTACTGGGCGATTTACTTTCTGCGCTAGTTGATCGAGGCTATTGAGGGCATCGGTCAGATATGCGGTAGGTTCAGGTGCGCTTTTAGCGGTGATCCCTACCGACCATGCATCTGTGAGTGGGTTGTAGGTGATTTGCGGATTGAGCGCCTCGAAAAGCGTTTTGATCTGCGCTACGGCGGTAGCTAATGGCGATTTTAGTTGCTCACCTGCTTGCCTTATAATATCAGCAGCTAGAGCCTCATGAGATGCAAATAATTCTGCATTGACTTGAATGACGATGTCTCCGCGCTCGCGGGCCAGGTTTGCAGCGGTCGTTAGGATGGAGGTCTTGCCAAAGCGGCGTGGTCCAATCAAGAAAAGCCGGGTTGCTCCAGCAATTACATCAAGAACTTCCTCGAGCTCTTGCTCGCGATCAACGAGCTCTCCAGCAAGTACCTCACGCCCAAATTGAAAAGGGGATGTCATGAGGTAAAGGTAGTGCGCGCAAAAGTGCGCGCGCACTTTTGCGCGCAGTGGGAATAGTGGTGTGGGAGGCAGGACTGACGCATCAAAAGATACCTGAACCGTCGCTTCAACTGCCACCTATCAGAATCTGCGGAGGCTAAGCATTTCTCGAGCTGATAGATTTTTTTTGGGAAAGCGACGTTTCTTACGTGATAACCTCACCAATACTTTACCACGAGAAGCCGACCTTTACCAGAGCATACTGCGGCAGGATTTGCTGTTGCCGTTCGGTGACGGCATTGATCGTAGTGACTGGCAGGAGGCGCTCTACAGATTGCGAGCCCCGCAGGCCATAGCCAAGTTGTGCGCCAAGCCAGTAGCTATTACTGGAGTTGAAGGCATAGCGTACTTGGCCTGAGAGATTAGGAATAGCTTGGGTGTGGGAGTTGTTGGTTTGAATTAGCACCTGTGGACTTGCGTCAAAACGCCACCGCTCGTGGCTATGCCTTATTTCGAATGTATAGGTCTCATTTGAGGTCCAGCTACTGCGGTTGATGGCCACTACATCAGGTTTTAGCGAAAGCGAAATGTTGAAATCTGCTGAAAATTTATAATCTAGCTTGGCAAGTAACTGAAGCAACAAATTATCCAGAGGAGCAAGGGCAAAATCATCTGCTGTTCCGTAGCTGGTAAAAACCGAATTTAATGTGGTACTCAGTCTAAATTTGTTAAACCTTAGAAATTGGGAGGCCATGGCGCCTACCTGCGTATACTTATCGAACTGAATCGGCTGGAGATACAGGGCATCAGCTTGAAAGTCTGTAAACTCTCCATAGCGAGAGCCGTAGCGCATCATGCCGCTGAGGTAGCGCATGCCGCGTCCGCTTGGCAGTTGTTGCTGCAGGCTTACATCGAAGTTATAAGTCGCTGCCGTGGGGGGTGCTTGAAGGTAAGGCGTGATGAAACGCTGGACATCGAGGCGAAGCGTATCTCGCTGAGGATTGGTGCTTCGTATCTGCGTGATAGAGCGCTCGAGACTCAAATTAAGTTTGCTTGCATTTGCAAAGCGAAGTACGGCGGCAAGTTTGCCGATAGGTTGCCAACTTCTACGCTGAGGGGAGAGCTGCGTATTCACGTGAGCTATGCCGAGCTGGCCTGTAAGTTCGTGACGCCCGAGGCTGTAGGTGATTTCCTGCCTGAGGTGCGCATAATATTGTTTGTAATGCTCTACTTGCTGCTCATTTAATTGTATGCGTAGCGGCTCGGCGTCGGCCCTAACAGAAGTTTCATAGCGCCACTTTGGGCCGGCTTGCAGCATATTGATGAGGTCGAAGCCATACCCAAGTTGACGGTGGCTAAGGTATCGGGCTGCTGCTCGCGAGGCTGATCCGGGTAGCTGCTCATCAGCCACCAAGCGTAGACTGTCTGTGCCCTCGCTGTAGGTGAGCGCGCCGATGAAGCTAAGGCGATGGCGCGCTTGCCTACGGTAGTCAATTTCGGTATACTGCTCCACGAGCGTATGACGAGTCGCAGCGAATTGCTGAGCCTGCGTGCTGCTCGAGCCAATCGCGCCAGCTGTAGAGGAAGTGAGAAATCTTGATGTATTTGACTCGGTGGTGGAGGTGACCCCGGCAGTGGCTGTAAGTCTGAGATGTTTGCCTAAAGGACTTTTAAGAACCACATGACCACGCAGATCCTGCACCTGATTGGCCACTGCCGCATCTGATCGAACTGAGAAATCATCAGATCGAGTCACACGCTGGCTCAGCACTGAATCATTTGCGAGATAGAGTGCGCCAAACCCCTTCATCGAGACAGCACCTTTTTTGGCAATGCCACTAAGTTCAAATGCAGAATTATTAACTTCGGCAACGCCACGGTTGAAAAACAGTGCTGGCGTAGAAATATAATTTTTCTGTCGCGGGGAAGGAATGGACTTGCTTGCATAACTGGCTATGGAAAATGGAATAGATTGCGCGTTTGAGGTGAAGGCATAGGCCAAGAATTTAGATGATCCAATTCGGTAGGTGGAGGCCTCTAGAAGATAGTCGTTCAAATTAGCCCCCAGATCGGCATCGCCGCGCAGGCGTGCACGAGCTTTTTCGGTGAGAATTAAATCTACCGTAAGCTCTGTATTGGATGCTGCCGATGACGTGTCTCGCCCTTCATAAGCTTTTACTTCAGCGATATCCATTCCTTTGAGGGAGCGCAACACTGTGCCCGAAGAAGAAGAAAGCCCATCATCCCCATCCACGAGAACTTTAGAGACACTCCGACCTTGAAACTTTAATCCTTCATCTTCATCGTATGCTAAACCTGGCAATTGATCGAGCAGGTCACCTGCGCTACGCCCGTGGGTGGTTTCTAATCCTTTTGTGTCATAAACTAAGGTATCACCACGCTGCTCGTACAGCGTCTTTTTTGCAGTAAGTAGGGCCTCGCTGAGTGTGGTGGATATGGTTTGCAGAATAATGGGTGCAGCATTACTTGAAGTTATGTCACAAGTAATTGTGGTAGAGTCGGATTTATAGCCGATATATTGCACAATTTGCAGGTATGGTCCTGTATCTGGACAAATTATTCTGAACTTCCCCTCACCATCAGTAATAGCAAAAGCGGCAACACGGCCTGTATTGTCTTGCAACAGGACTTGAGCACGCACGGCGGCAGTCGATACATCATCGAGAAAAATTGTCCTGTTATTTGTGCTGCGGCGATGTTATACGAGCACAGTAGAGATGTACAAACTATTGCTTGATAAATAGGTCCAAAGCGATTAGTCTTCTTCATCCTCAATGAAGCTCCTCGTCTGAAGTTTTGGATAATAAGTAGGAGCAGAAATCAGCAGGATCGTCAGTGGGTTTGGAAAGGTGTTTTGGTGGCTCTTCGTAGGAAGATTGGATGTACTGGATGGGGAGTTTGGCTATAGCCGTATCGTCGAGCACCTGTACACCTTGCGCTAGCAATCTGCGTTTGCCCCGACTATAGGTGAGCTCCAAGATTAGTCCTGGGAGGCCACTGAATAGAAAAGGTCCTGCGCTGACGGGTATAGCAGTGGTAAAATAGGCCTGTAATGTGTCCGAACAAAAATATCCTGCGGCACTCGTGCAGATATAGCCAGCTATAGGTTTTGTTTCGGTACCTAGGTGCCAATCAATTGGTGCATCTGGCGCATCTACTGTTACAAATTTTTTGTCGCGCTTGCTGTAGAAGTAGGCTAGTGTTTGTCCACTGGCAATATTTCTGAGAGCCAAATTACTGCCCATACTCGATACGAACTCAATTTCATCATCCTCGTATTGCAACTCTGCCGGGATAGCTAACGGGTTGGGAAGAAAAGAACTACGTGCACCTCGCACGACCAATGTAAATCCCATGGGTGCATTTAGAGCACGATATACTTCTTCTGATGAAACTGCATTGTATAGGTTTTTTGAGTCAGCCCGTTTAATAGCTGCAAGGTGATCTGCATAGCTAGCAGTTGATTCATCAGCATAATCAATGACTAGGCCTTGCTGGCCATGCGTGGTGCCCCCGAACACCAACAGCACCAACAGCCAGATGTGCCTCGAGTGAAGCCAGTGCTGCAGGGGATGGATTTGGATGGGGTTCATCAGTGAGATTAGTACAGTATCCACAAGATAAGCTGAACTAGGTGTTATGGTGCTTTACACGATCAGGTTTGTCGACTGCCACCTAGCTCAAGCCTCACCCCGCGCCGCATACTTTTCCCACCGCCGCAACCTAAGCGCCGCAGAGATACCCGTGATCCACAGCGCCACCGACAGAGTCGGCCAAACCACTCTCCGTGCCACGCGCCGCAGCTAGGCGGAAGAGTAATAGCGCCACCGACAGAGTCGGCCAAACAGCGCTCTGTGCCAAGTGCCGCAGACATATCCCTGAGTAGCAGCGCCACCGACAGAGTCGGCTAAACAGTGCGCTGTGCCCTTGCGCCGCAGGAAGGCCGAATAGTAGCAGCGCCGCCGACAGAGTCGGCCAAACAGCGCGCTGTGCCAAGTGCCGCAGCTAGGCCGAAGAGTAACAGCGCCACCGACAGAGTCAGCCAAACAGCGCGCTGTGCCAGACGTCGTAGGCATACCCATGAGTGACAGCGCCACCGACAGAGTCGGCCAAACAGCGCTCTGTGCCACGCGCCGCAGCTAGGCCGAAGAGTAATAGCGCCACCGACAGAGTCGGCCAAACCACTCTCCATGCCACGCGCCGCAGCTAGGCGGAAGATTAATAGCGCCACCGACAGAGTCGGCCAAACGGCGCGCTGTGCCTCGCGCCGTAGACATACCCGTTAGCCACAGCTAGGCCGAAGAGTAGCAGCGCCACCGACAGAGTCGGCCAAACAGCGCGCTGTGCCCTTGCGCCGCAGGCAAAGCGCCGCAGGCATTCACCGCCGGAGGCATTTACCGCCGGAGGCATTTCGCGCCGCAGGCATTTTTAGCGCCGCAGGCCTTCCCCCCGCAGCGCAGCTCCCATCATATCCGGAAACTCCTTTGGACTAGTACTAAACACCGTAGCGCCTAACTCACTTAGCGTTTTGGCGAAAGCCTTATCATAATGCGGGCAACCTTCATCGCTAAGAGCAAGCAGGCAGATGACCCGCACGCCTCCATCCAACATGGCCTGGAGCCGTCGCACCACACCAGCTTGACTGCCTCCCTCAAACAAATCACTGATCAGAATCAGCAAACTCTCGTGCGGCGAGCGAATAAATTGCTCCTCATAGCGCAGTGCACGATGAATGTCTGTACCGCCACCCAGCTGCACCCCGAAAAGCGTAGCCACAGGATCGGTAAGCAAATCTGTGAGATCAGCAACTTCGGTATCGAACACCACCAGCCGCACGCGCAGCGCCGGCACCCTAGCCATCACCGCCGCCGACAAAGCCGCATGTATAGCACTAGTAGCCATCGACGCACTCTGATCGACGAGCAGGTGCACATTGCGCAGTCCCCGCCCCTTGGCCTGCCGATTGACGAAACGCTCCGGAATAATGGTGCGCAACTCCGGCTGGTAGTGCTTGAGATTTTTTAAGACGGTGCGACCCCAATCGGTGTGTCGAGTGGGCTTAGCCTCGCTGCGCAACTCAGCCGAAGCGAGGGCAGACCTGATGGCCCGCAAGAGCGGCTCCTCCAACTGTTGAGCCAGGCGACGAGCAATATCTGCCACCACACGCTCGGCAGCTGCACGCGCCGTCTCGGGCAGCAATTCGCCCAATTGTAAAAGTGTGGCCGCAAGGTGAATATCGGGCTCCAGCGTCTCTAAAATCTCGGGCTCGGCAAGCAGCCGCGTGATCTCATAGCGCTCGATGGCATCGCGCTGCATCAGCGTCACCGCCTCCGCAGGATAATTGTCGCGCAACTTTCCGAGCCACGCTGTCAGCTGCTTCGACGAGCGAGCCATGCCCCCACGGCGATCCTCCTCGTAAAGCTGTTCCACCACCTCATCTGCCGCCTGCCACTCCTCGTCCAGCTCCACCCGACCAGCATCACCAGAGGGCGGGTTTGCTTTTTCACCCAGCAACAGACGCCAACGTTGCGCACGCGACAAGTTACCTGCCTCAGCGGGCAACCCGCCGGCCTCAGATGGTGTTGGCCTTAGTACTTTCTCACTATCCACACTACGTCTTGAACTCGGCCCCAAATTCTGAATTTTCTGCCGAGCAACAACGAACGCTCCGATCTTTACGAGCAACTCGGATCATTCCCCCCATCCTCATCGGCGTCGGGGTAGTTGGCTACTTATTCTATCGCCAGTTCGACCCGCAGGAGTGGGCAGACATTAATTGGACGGCCCATACGCTGCTCTGGATCGGCATCTCGCTTACCCTGCTGGTGGTGCGCCACCTCGCCTACGCCTCGAGGCTCTACATCTTGAGCGAAGGCTCATTTACGTTCAAAAAAAGTATCGAACTCATCTTCATTTGGGAGTTTTCGAGCGCGGTAAGTCCCACCAGCGTGGGTGGCTCAGCGGTAGCCTTATTTGTGCTCTCCCAAGAGAAGCTTTCTGCCGGGCGCACAGCCGCACTAGTGCTTTATACCGTCGTGCTGGATTCAGCTTATTTCGTGCTTACGCTGCCCATATTTTACATGCTGCTGGGTCCGATGATGGTTCGTCCAGGCGCCACCGGCATCGACGATCTTGGCGGCTGGGGCCTCACCTTTGTCATCGCTTACACCCTGATGGCCATCTACGGCATGTTTATTTGCTGGGGCTTATTTGTATCTCCGCAGACCATTCGCAAAATGCTTGGCGTGGTGGCGCAGTGGGGCTGGTTTAAGCGCTTTCGCAAAACCCTACTTCGCACCGGTAGCGACATCGTGCTTGCCTCAAAACACATGCGCGGCAAACCGCTCGAGTGGCACCTTGCTGCATTTGGAGCCACGGCTGTAGCGTGGAGCTTTCGCTTCTTGCTGCTGAGTTGCCTCTTTATTGGATTCACGGATGTCGGTCGCGACTGGTTTACCCAAACGGCCCTATACGCTCGCCTAGAGGCAATGTTTGTCATCATTGCTTTTTCTCCGACACCCGGCGGAGCAGGTTTTGTGGAGACGCTTTTCAAAAGCTTCCTCACAGATTTCGTCGCGGGCAACACCACCAGTGCACTCGTCATAGCCACCATCTGGCGCCTCTTCACCTACTACGCCTATCTTTTTGCGGGCGTCATTATCCTGCCCAACTGGCTGCGTGGAGTCTTAGCTCGTCGCGCGCAGAAAGCTAAGAGTCAGCCAGCACCTGTACATACTGTAGAGACCGTCTAGCTCTACCTTCGCCTGCCGATGGAATTACTGCTCGATTACTTCACCAACTTTTCTCCCGCACAAGTAGCGCAGTTTGCGCAGCTCGACCCGCTTTACCGAGAGTGGAACAGCAAGATCAACGTCGTGTCACGCAAGGACATTGATCAGTTGTACAAGCATCACGTGCTGCACAGTTTGGCTCTTGCTCGTTTGCTTTCGCTAAAACCGGGCTCACGGGTACTAGATTTAGGTTGCGGAGGTGGATTTCCGGGCATTCCACTTGCTATTGCTTATCCAGAAACGCAATTTGTGCTGGTCGATAGCCGAGGCAAAAAAATTACTGTTGTTAATGAGGTTGCGTCGACTTTAGGATTAAAAAACGTGAAAGGGCTGCATACGCGGGTGGAAGAATTCAAAGCGGGCCGGTTGAGCTTTGATTTCGTGGTTACTCGCGCCGTGGCCAAACTTCCGCAGCTCTGGAGCTGGTCGCGCCCGATGCTGGCAAAAACCGACCAGCACGTAATCCCAAACGGTTTAGTTGCGTGGAAGGGTGGTTCTTCTGCGCAATTAAAAGCAGAACTCAACTCTCTTCACCGGAGTATCTATCGGGAGGTATTTCCGATTCGGGAATGGTTTAAAGATGAGTTTTTTTGGGAGAAGTATTTGGTTTATTGTCAGTCATGAGAAAAACTGATATTGTTTAGGGTAGATGGGTTTGCTCCCTGTGAAGATAGTTATCATATATCCATGCTGTGTAGCCGATAAGATATTCATTGGTAGCTTATTCCTCTTTGTCCAGGATGGCTAACCACTTGATAAACTCTTTAATTGGCATTTGATTTATCCCTTTCTGCTTCCACCCATTTAGCTGGAGTTTAATGGTGAGGCGTCTATAAAAAGCGTTATACTTATCCCAGAGTGCCGTTGGTCCTTCGGGTATCTCAAAATCGTTGATCACGAGCCATTCTCGGAGTACTTCCACTAAAATTTCGGTATCGTTATTATGCGCTTGTGGATCAGCAAAGGCAATGTCGGAAAGCCCTTTCTGCGCGGAGTAACGCTCTCCTTCCAGCACTAGTAAAATTTTGCCACGATGACGTATATCGGAACTCACACGTTTATAAGCGTAGTCGATTCCTAGCTCAAAAGGCATATTTAGACGGAACAGCTCCTTTTTCTTAGAAGCCTGAATTCTTGACAAATCGTGTATTCCATACTTGGAAGCCTCGATGAGGTTGCAAATTTTCTCAAGACGACCTTCGGCAGCGTTACTTCTCTCCAACGAAAGCCTGGGATGTAAATCACATCGATGAAGGAGCCATAGCATCACTTTGAGCAGTGGCTTATAGGTATCATCGAAAGGGCAATTGATAAAAACTGACCTCTCATACGAGGCTAGGCTCGCCGACTCTGTATCCATTGATCTATAGACCCATCCGATTTATGCACGAAAATGTGCTTATTAAGTGTCTTGATGGCACGCGCAGCCGCTATGGCCTGCGCTTGTGTGTGATACAATCCACTGGCTTTCGCCGCCCCTTCGCGCTTGACTGCCCACTGCGACCCACGTTTAATAACATGATAAAACGTAGCCCCTTCAAGCGACCTTAATGTAACAGTTTTAGTTTTCTGCTTAGCGACTGGCTTGCTAGCTTCAGTCTTGCTCTGCTGTTTCAGTGGCGCCGAATTCTTAGGAGGCTTACTTGCCGCTGTCTCTTTACTCCCACGCGCGCTGCCTGCCTTCTTCTGTGCAGGCGAAGTTCGCTGTGCCGATGATTTCTTTGCTTTTGCCATGCTAGGTGAGTTTCAAAGGTACGTGATTTGAAGGGGTTCTGGAATGGCGCGTCTAGTCCATTACCTCTGCTTGTGGTCAGCGCGGCAAAACCGAAGAGTGTATGCTCTCCATCGCGTCTTCTACCCCATGCGCCTAATCAACTCACTACTACTCCTACCCGCTAAAAAGCTCAATACCTTCACCTCGCCTCCCCAGCTCAGTACCTCTGTGGCACCTACTATAGTTTCGAGCGTATAAT
This sequence comes from Saprospiraceae bacterium, assembly GCA_965213735.1. Lineage (GTDB taxonomy): Bacteria > Bacteroidota > Bacteroidia > Chitinophagales > Saprospiraceae > CALDTK01. The sequence continues at coordinate 1,969,891 of CBDCAB010000005.1, read as the reverse complement.
CTCCCCCCTTCACGAGTACATCTGGGCGAAGAGTATTGATTAGGTTTAGCGGGGTGTCCTCCTCAAAACCGACTACCAAATCAACGGCACGTAGACTGGCGAGCACGAGTGCACGGTCTGCTAAGGGTTGAATAGGTCGCGTTTCTCCCTTGAGTCGACGCACGCTGGTATCGCTGTTGAGACCTACCACTAGCCGAGCTCCTAAAGCCCTCGCCTCTGCCAAGTAGATAACGTGGCCAGGGTGGAGCAGATCAAAAACTCCATTCGTAAACACTACGCGCTGCTGCATCTCCTGCCACTCTGTGCACTGAGTTTTGGCGACAGCCCAATTGGCAGCTATACGCCTAGATGGGGGGTCATGTAGGGTTTTGGCGGAAGCTGACATAGCCCAAACCTACGCCGCCTCAACCTCCGGCTCCGCTTGTAGCTCGGTAGTCTCGGCGAGATTGACGTGCTTGCCACCATTGAGCATCGGCAGCACCAACAGCCCAATCAAGCCAAACAAGATGTTACAGCCAATATTTATCGTGAAAAACAAGATATTAGCAAAGCTCAATGCGTCCGCTCCATTGATGTTGTAAATCGCCAGCGCTTGAATAACCATGAAATGATAACTCCCCAGTCCCCCCGGCGAAGGAATGACAATTCCTAAAGCACTAAATATGAATACCATCAGTGCCGCATCATAGCCTAAATGTGCGGTAGGTGGATAAGCAAAAAATGGCACATAAGCCATCAAGAAGTAACAGCCCCAAATACCAACAGTATTACCTACTAGTTTGGGCATGCTCTTTACCTGCGTCAGAGAGCGCAAGCCATCTAAAAAGCCACGCGCTAACTTGCCGAAGCGCTGCACTATAGTAACGTGTTTGAACTTGCGATAGCCCCACACCATCAAGCCCAGCACGAGCGCAGCTACTGCAAGAGCCAACACGAGGTAGCTCACCAAACCAAAGCCATCTGCAGGTGCACCATCATCTGCACGAGCATCAAAAATCATCCCCGACAGCAGCTCCCACTGTACGAGAAAGGCGATGCCCACTACTACCAGCAGACAGATTACATCGAGAATCCGATCAACGACCACAGTGCCCATCACCTTTTCAACAGGCACACCTTCGTAGCGACTCAACACGCCTGCACGCACCACTTCCCCGGCACGCGGAAAGCCAAGATTGGCGAAATAACCAATCATCACACTCCAAAAACTATTGCCAAAACTCACCCGCTTGCCGAGTGGCTCGATAAGTTGCTGCCACCGCACAGCGCGAAACCAATTGCTCACCATAAAGATGACGAGTAGGGCCGCCAGCCACCAATAATTAACTGTCGCTAAATCGCCCGCTAATTTGCCAAGTAGCGAGCAATCTTGTGCTGCAATACCTTCATAAGCACACTGAGCTTGGTAGGCAGCATCCTGTTTATAGAAAACATACGTTAAAATGGCGGCTCCAATGGAAAGAAAGCCAGCAAATTTTAAGATGTTGCCTAGGCGGCTTTTCACGCTGAAATGCGGTTGTCGTCGTCGGGAAACACCATCTTAGGCTCAAAGTCTTTAGCCTCTTCGGGCGTCATATAGCCGTAGCCGATTATGATCACATAATCCCCAATCTCTGCTCTGCGTGCGGCGGCACCGTTTAGACAGATCACGCCCGAACCGCGGGCACCTTTAATCACATAGGTTTCGATGCGCTCACCGTTGTTGTTATTGACAATCTGTACGCGCTCACCAGCAATGAGCCCGGCAGCATCCATCAAGTCTTCATCTATCGTGACCGACCCCACATAGTTGAGGTTGGCCTCCGTGACGCGGACGCGGTGAATTTTCGATTTAAAGATTTGCAGCAGCATGCTAGCGGGTTGAAAGGCGCGCGAAGGTAAGTATTCGTATCGTCAGAGGCTTGTCTGAGCTACTAGCGCTGTGGCAGCGGGCGATTATCGATGAGGCGTACCCCATCTATCCAGGCGACAGTAACGATGAGTGCCGCGTTTGAGTTGTTAGCATCATCGGGCAGCTGCTCGAAGGTTTCAGGATCGACAAAATCAAAATACTCAGTTTCTAGTCCTGCCTCGCTGAGTTGGGTTTTGGCGGAGGCTTCAATAGCACGTACCGGATGCCCCTGCTGCCAACGCTGCTGAGCTTCGTTGAGACAGGCGTTAATGGTGGCCGCTTTCGCAAAACCTACAGGAGAAAGCTGGCCATTGCGCGAACTCATCGCCAAGCCGGAAGCCTCGCGCACGATAGGCACAGCCAGAATCTTAACCGGCCAAAACTCCTGCAAGGCCGCCCGCCGTAGCACCGCTACCTGCTGAGCATCCTTTTGGCCCATAAACATCGCTTCGGGCCGCACCGCCTGCACGAGCTTACGCACCACTTGCACCACCCCATCGAAGTGACCTGGGCGCGCCAAACCCTCGTATACTTGGTCCAATCCAGCAAGATCTGGCAGCCGCTCCGGCTCCGTGCCATTAGGATACATCACCTCGACAGTTGGCAAAAACAGCGCGTGCGTGCCCACCGCCCGCAGCATCTCAGCATCCTGTTGTGGCTGACGTGGATAGCGCTCCAAGTCTGCTGCCCGATCAAATTGAGTGGGATTTACGAAAATGCTCACCACCACCCGCGGATAGGCAGCCAGCGCAGCCCGCACCAGCGTGAGGTGACCTTCGTGGAGGGCGCCCATGGTCGGCACAAACGCCCACGACATGCCCTGCTGGCGCCACTCATTAAGTACGGCATCGAGTTGGGCAAGGGTTTGAGCAGTCTGCATGGTGCGAGAATAAGGTACAGGAGTCGTCACGCCAGCGTCATGGCGGAGCTAAAATGTACGCAGACAGCCATCCGACAGGCATGTGCAGGCGATTGAGTAAATTTGCAAGCGCTTTCACTGGGGATCGGAGCGCTCGTTAGACCCCGCTACATTACTACATGGAGAAGAAAAAAGTACTGGTCGTCACGCAGGAGCTTAGGCCCTACACCACGGAGTCGATCATGAGCGACATCGCTCGCGCCCTACCACAGGGTATACAAGAAAATGGCATGGATATCCGTATCCTCATGCCTCGCTTTGGCACCATCAATGAGCGCCGTCACCGCCTGCACGAGGTTGTGCGCCTCTCAGGTATGAATATCATCGTCGATGATGATGACTACCCGCTCATCATCAAGGTGGCAAGCCTTCCTGGCACTCGCATGCAGGTTTATTTCCTCGATAATGATGACTTCTTCAAGCGTAAGTTCATCTTTGAGGATAAAGCCGGGAAAGTTTATGCCGACAATGCCGATAGGATGGCGTTCTTCTGTAAAGGCGCCCTCGAAATCGTCAAGAAATTTGGCTGGCCACCCGACATTATTCACTGCCACGGCTGGATGACCTCGCTGATTCCATTCTTTCTCAAGAGCGCTTACTCCAATGAGCCGCTGTTCGAGATGTCTAAGGTTGTTTATTCAGCCTACGATCAGGACTACGATCAAGAGTTTAGTGAAGATTTCTTTGCTAAGGCGAGTATCAACAATCTTAAAAAGGATGACCTCGCAGCCTTTCGTTACGAGGATGGCGTGAGTCTCGACAGAGGTGCCATTCAGTACTCTGATGCCGTGATTCGTGGCGAAGAAGACCTGCCCGAGCATGTGGAGGAGGCGATCAAAGCCATCGAGAACGACAAGCCGGTAGTTGACTTCATGGAGGAAGACTACATGCCTGGCTACATCAACTTGTACAACGATCTCCTCGCTGTTGAGGAAGTAGAGTAAGCTTTGCCAAAGATGTCAGGCTTTGGCCACCAGGGTCACATCTAAGCAAACTCGTGCGTTAGTCTCGCGACTCCCGCTTTACAGCTGCTAGCAGCGACCGATATGACTCGACTTCTTCTTGTTTCTTTGACAGCCTGTATGGCGCTAGCATTGATGCGCTGCACAGATCCTACCGTCATCGGTGGCGATCTGCTCGACAGCAATCAACTGCCCATAGCCTTTACAGACACTCTGCCCATCTCGCTATCTACCACGCAAAGCACTCCCTCGCAGATTACCTCCTTTAGTGTAGGTGCAGGAGCGTTTGCGGTGGGCTGTATCGACGATCCTGTATTTGGCAACACCACAGCCAAGGTAGGTTTTGAGCTGATTGAGCGGGATAGTACATTAAATTTGTTTGGCGCCACCATTGATAGCGTCGTGCTGGTGCTGCCGCTCCATCCTGCACGTCAACTCGGTGATACTACCGCCGAGGTGAGTCTGCAAGTGCTCCAAGCTGCACCCGGTACGCTAGAGACTGATGAAAAGTCAACAGCCGATCCGCTCGATGATACCGGAGTGATCTATGGCACCTTCACCGGTGTGCCTCCACGTGCGCCAACGAGTGTCAACTTCTTTACGCCTGATTCTATTCGAGTAGATTCGGTCAATCCGCAGCTTCGCATCGCGCTCAATCAGCAATTTATCGATGATATCCGACCTGCCCTCAATGCTGGTGCCAGCCGCGATACTATCGATGCTTTTCAAGACAGTGTCTTCGCTGAAAATTTTGCTGGCATTATCCTCGCGCCTACTGGCTGTAGCGCCACCCTACCGGCGGTTTCGGTGCTCGGCAGCAATGGCGGGCGCTTTGGCGTCACCTTCTTCTATACCCGCGATAGTCGTCAGTTTCAGTACACGCTGAGTTTCTTTCGTAGCGGTGCGAGTAATGTGCCATTCAGGCCGGTGTACACGCACAATTACGCAGGTTCGCTAGCCGAGGAAGTGCTAGCAGGTACCGGCGGCGACAGTATAGCGCTCGTGCAAAGTCTCGATGGTTTGGCGACGCGTGTCGATCTGAGTAGTGTGACTACGCTCGGTAATGTGGCGGTGAATTTTGCGACGCTGGAGATACCGGTTATTCGTGATGATTTTACTGATCCTGTGGTTCGGCTGGTGGCACGTCGCCGCAACAGTGTGGGAGATTTTGTGAGTATTAGCGCTGCTTCGACGACTGGTGATGGCACATTCGAGCTGCGCGAGGGCGGTACCATCGTGCGTGCTGCTGCGCCTCTCGGGGCAAGTGTGGATAGTATCGATGTGTACAGAATCAATTTAACCTCGTACATTCAACGCATTGCCAATGGAGAGCGCGATCCGGAGGTATACTTGTTGCCTTTCGGTCAGGTACAACTTGGAGGTCGAAGTATTTTGGCTGGTGCGAATTTTCCTGACACGCCTGCCCGCCTTTTGTTAGCAACAACAAGATTGCCTAACTGATGCGTTGTGTTCGTCTTCTTGTGCGCCTTTCGGCAAAACCTTAATTTTCTCAACTCATGTGTGGAATCGTCGCCTATATCGGCCGGAAGGAAGCCTTTCCAATACTCGAAAGCGGGCTGCGCCGGCTGGAGTACCGTGGTTATGATTCAGCAGGGATAGCCTTACTCAACGGCGATTTGCACGTCGTCAAGCGCCAGGGAAAAGTCGATCGTATGGCTGAGGCCGCAAGAGCGAGCGGCACCGACGGCAATATTGGCATCGGCCACACGCGCTGGGCCACGCACGGCGAAGTCAACGACATCAATGCCCACCCCCACGTGTCGAGCGATGGCCGCCTCGCCCTCGTGCACAATGGCATCATCGAGAATTACGACACACTCAAAATAGCGCTCCAACAAGAGGGCCACACCTTCGTCAGCGAGACGGATACCGAAGTCCTCGTCAAACTCATTGAAGAAGTTCAACGCCGCGGCAGTCTCTCCCTCGAAGAAGCCGTACGCCAAGCCCTTTCTCGCGTTATCGGCGCCTACGCAATTGTGGTCATTGATCGCGATGATCCTTCCAAAATCGTAGCTGCACGCCGTGCAAGTCCACTCGTCTTAGGTATCGGCGATGATGAGTTCTTTTTCGCCTCCGATGGCACACCTATAGTCGAGCACACCAAAGATGTCGTCTACCTCGGCAGCGATCAAGTAGCCGTGGCTCGACTCGACGGTACCTACTCGATTGTCAATCTCGACAATGAGTTGCAGACGCCTTTCGTCCACCAGCTCGAACTCGAGATTGAGCAGATTGAGAAAGGTGGCTATGACTACTTCATGCTCAAAGAAATCCACGAGCAGCCGAGTACCATTGCCGATGCCATGCGAGGACGTATCGATGCCGCCCGTGGCTTGGTACGTCTGGGTGGATTACAGCGCCACCTCCACCGTGTAGCTTCAGCTGATCGAATTTTAATTGTAGCCTGCGGCACGAGTTGGCATTCTGGCCTGATCGGTGAGTACCTCATTGAAGACCTTGCCCGCATACCGGTCGAGGTTGAGTATGCGAGTGAATTTCGCTACCGCAACCCGGTGATTACAGATCGCGATGTCGTGATTGCCGTAAGTCAATCGGGTGAAACAGCAGACACCCTAGCTGCCATCCAACTCGCTAAGGCAGCAGGCGCTTTCTGCTACGGCATCGTTAATGTAGTCGGCTCTTCTATTGCGCGCGAAACCGATGCAGGCAGTTATATCCACGCCGGACCTGAAATCGGGGTCGCCTCTACCAAGGCGTTTACAGGCCAGGTGACAATACTGACGCTCATGGCTATTCACCTGGCCAGTCACCGCGGCACCATTTCGGAGAAGCGCAAACTCGATTTGCTGAAGGCACTCGAAAATGTGCCGCAGCTCGTGCAAAAGGCCATCGATGGCTGCAGCGGCAAGGTCAAGTTGATTGCTCGTGAGTTGTTCGAGACTCGCAATGCGCTCTATTTGGGTCGGGGTTATAGCTTTCCAGTTGCCCTTGAAGGCGCACTCAAACTCAAGGAGATCAGCTACATCCACGCTGAGGGCTATCCAGCCGCAGAGATGAAACACGGGCCTATTGCGCTCATTGACGAAGACATGCCGGTCTTTGTAGTCACCACTAATGCGAGTGCTTACGACAAGATTATCTCCAATATCGAGCAGGTGAAGGCGCGGCACGGAATGGTGATTGCCATTGTCAACGAGGGCGATTCCACCATCGCTGATCTTGCTGATTACGTGATCGAGATTCCCAAGACAGAAGAAGAAATTACCCCCCTGCTGTCGGTGATACCGCTACAGCTGCTGAGCTATCACATTGCGGTGATGCGGGGATGCAATGTTGACCAGCCGCGCAACCTAGCCAAGTCGGTTACAGTTGAATAGCTACTACAAGTTGAGTTTATGATAGAAGGTCTTACCTACAACACTGCCCGAGAAAATTTGGTCATTCCCGCCTACGGTCGGCTGGTGCAGAGCATGCTCGAGCAGGCTGTCGAGCTCGAAGGTGAGCGGCAGCAGGCGCTCGTGGAGCGAATCATCAAGATGATGGCTCAGCTGCACACCGAAGGCGAGCAGATGACAGAAGAAGATCTCGAGCGAAAGCTCTGGAAGCATGCCTACCGTATGTCGGGCTATCGGCTCACTGCTACCCCACCCGATGGCCACGTGCCTACGCCAGAAGAGGATGCCATTCCACCAGAAGAGGTGCCCTATCCGAAGTCGGTGATGAAGCAGCGCAACTACGGCGAGTACGTCCAGAAGCTGATCAATAAGGCGACTACGACAAGCGATGCCGACCGCAAGCGAGCTTTGGTAAACACGATAGCTTGCTACATGAAGCTGGCTTACTCGATGTACAACGATGCCCAAAATATCAGTGATCGCGTCATCAAAGCTGATCTCGAGAAAATGAGTGAGGGAGCCCTCACGCTCCCCGACGATGCTGATTTAGATGCCTTTATGGGCAAAGGTTCGCAGTCGCACATCAAGCAGACTGCACCCACTACGCGCCGGCGCAAGCGCAATAAGGGCGGTGGTGGCCGCAATCGGCGGAGGTTTAGGAAGCGGTAGGGAGCCTGCGGCTGTTTTTTGCCTGCGGCTGTTTGGATGGCCTTCGGCCGTTTTGGCTGCGCTGTTTTGTGGCTTCGCCGTTTTGCTGTTCGGGGGGCAGTGGGGCATTGCTGTTTCGCAGCCCCAGCACCTAGTACCTAGCACCCAGCTCCCAGCACCCAGCACCCAACACCCAACACCTATTACACCCCCAGCCCGTCTGCCCAATGCGTGGTCAAACAAACTGGCCGGACACATGGTGGACCTAACCGGCCCATTGAGTCAGGAGCGCACCCACGCCCAGCCCTCGGTGATGCACATGGTAGCTACAGGTACCCGAAGGACCTGATCTTGAAGTTCTTTCTTCAGCAGGATAGATCAACTGATCAGGTCCGTCGGGTACCACCTTACACCTAGCACCCAGCACCCAGCTCCCAGCTCCCAACACCCAACACCTATTACACCCCCAGCCCGTCTGCCCACTGCGTGGTCAAACAAACTGGCCGGACACATGGTGGACCTAACCGGCCCACTGAGTCAGGAGCGCACCCACGCCCAGCCCTCGGTGATACACATGGTAGCTACAGGTACCCGACGGACCTGATCTTGAAGTTCTTTCTTCAGCAGGATAGATCTACTGATCAGGTCCGTCGGGTACCACCTTACACCTAGCACCTAGCGCCCAGCACCCAGCACCTAGCGCCCAGCACCCAGCTCCCAGCTCCCAGCACCCAGCACCCAGCACCCAGCTCCCAGCACCCAACCCCCTTTGCGACCCTTGCGATACCATTCCCTTCCAGCACAGCAGTCCAGCTTCCAGCAGCGGAGCGTTCTAGCAGCGGAGCGATCCAGCCTCCAGCATCTCACTTCCCACTTCCCACTTCCCACTTCTCGCTTCCCACATCCCACTTCTCACCCCCTATATTGCCCACCTATGGAACGCAATGCCTTTCGCGTCGAGGGGGGACATACCCTCAGCGGAGAAATAATCCCCCAGGGCGCCAAAAATGAAGCACTACAGGTGCTGTGCGCAACTATGCTCACCGCAGAACCTGTAACCCTCGAAAATGTGCCACGCATCCTCGATGTGCACAACCTCATGGACCTCATGCGCGGGCTCGGCTGCACAATCACCGAGCAGAGCACGCATGTCTTCCAATTTCATACGCCCGAAGTCAACCTCGACTACTTCCGCAGCAGCGAGTATCAAGCAAAGGCCTCTAAAATTCGAGGTTCGGTGATGCTCATCGGGCCTATGCTGCACCGCGTGGGCCGCGCCTTTTTACCTAAACCAGGTGGCGACAAGATTGGGCGCCGACGTCTCGACACGCACTTCCACGGCTTCGAAATGCTGGGAGCGGAATTCGTCTATAATGCCGACAACGACGAATTTTTTGTGTCTGCAGAGAAAGGCTTGCAAGGCACACGGATGCTCATGGACGAGATTTCGGTGACCGGCACAGCCAACATGGTGATGACAGCCGTGCTCACCTCCGGCACCACCCAAATTTACAATGCTGCCTGCGAACCCTACGTGCAACAGCTGTGCAGGATGCTCATCTCGATGGGTGCTCAAATTGAAGGCCTCGGCTCCAATTTGCTCACCATCAACGGCGTGGATCGCCTTTCAGGCTGCACCCACCGCCTGCTGCCCGACATGATCGAAATCGGATCGTGGATCGGCCTGGCCGCTATGACGCAGTCGGAGTTGACAATCAAGGACGCCAAGCCCGAGCACCTCGGCGTCATCTTGCCCACCTTCCGCAAGTTCGGCATCGAAGTCGAAGAACGTGGAGAAGACATTTACGTGCCTGCGCAAGACCACTACGAAATATCGACTTTCATCGATGGCTCAGTGCTAACGGTGTATGATTCGCCTTGGCCGGGATTTACACCCGACCTGATGAGTATCCTCCTCGTGGTGGCTACCCAAGCGCGCGGCTCGGTGCTGATACACCAAAAGATGTTTGAGAGTCGGCTCTTCTTCGTTGATAAGCTCATCGATATGGGAGCTAAGATTATCCTCTGCGACCCTCACCGAGCCACTGTCATCGGCATCGACAGGTCGTACCCGCTGAGAGGCACCAACATGAGTAGTCCCGACATTCGCGCTGGGGTGAGCCTGCTCATTGCAGCGTGCAGTGCACAAGGCGAAAGCATCATTGACAACGTGCACCAAATCGACCGCGGCTACCAATTTATCGAGCAGCGCCTCAAAGCCATCGGAGTGCAGATAGAGCGCCTATGATAGTCTACAACGTTACAGTAAAGATTGATCTAAGTGTAGCCGACGACTGGCTTACCTGGATGCGGCGCGAGCATATTCCCGAAGTTATCGCGACGGGATTGTTTGTCAGCTATCGCCTGCTGCGCATCGTCGAAGAGGAGGAGCCGGATGGCATGACTTACGCTGTGCAGTACACCTGCTCGAGTCGGGCAAGTTTCGATACCTACCTGAAGAAATACGCGCCAGAATTGCAGAAAAAGCACCGCGATCGCTACAACAACAGCTATATCGCTATCCGTACGCTCATGCAAGTGGTGGAAGAGCAAGTCCTGTTTGCCAGTGAGTCATGAAGAAGCTGCTCTACGTGCTGCTGAGTCTCTTGGCAGTGATAGGTTTGGTGTACGTGTTAGGTCCTCGACCAGATTATCCTGAAGTTGAGGCGGAGGCAGTGCCTGCTGGTTTGGATGCAAAGGCTTTCGCCAAAACCTTACACGACGCCGAGCTAGACGTAGCGCAGCTCAAACCCGAAGCGCGGGCAGAAGTTGTTTTTGCGAAAGCTGACAGCAGCCGCACGCAAACCGTATTCGTGTATTTGCACGGTTTTAGCGCAAGCCGCAATGAAGGCTCTCCTCTCGTAGACGAGATCGGGCAACGCTACAAGGCCAACATCTACTGGACGAGGCTATCAGATCACGGTCTTGCCGATGAAGAATCATTTGCCAATGCTAATCCCCACGAATGGCGTGCAGAAGGTGAGCGGTTTTTGAAAGAAGCAGCCTTGTTGGGCCAACAGATCATTCTCATCGGCACTTCGACAGGTGCTACTCTAGCGCTTGATTTGGCCGCCCGTTTTCCCGAAAGGGTGAAAGCGCTGGTACTCTACAGCCCCAACGTAGCCCTCGCCAACCCGGCCGCAAGCCTGCTCAATGGGCCCTGGGGACTACAACTCGCCACCCAACTCACCGGAAGCAAATACCGCGAGCTGACCGACCTGCCGCCGGACTGCGCCTACATCTGGACAGACCGATACCGCGTCGAAGGCATTGTGGCGCTAGAGGAACTGCTGGAACTGACCATGACTCAGGAAACCTTTGCCGCCGTAGAGCAGCCGACGATGGTAGCCTACTACTTTAAGGATGAGGAGCACAAGGACCACATTGTGTCGACTGAGGCCATCGCACGCATGATTGAGCAACTCGCTACGCCGCCTACACGCCTCGAAGTGCACCCCTTAAGTGAAGTTAATGGGCACGTAATCACGACTGATTGCCGCTCGACGGGCCTCGACAAGGTGCGCGAGGTGACGACAAGCTTTTTGGAAGATGTCCTTGGATTGAGAGCGAACCCGGTGGCTGGAGTCGCGGTTGAGTAGAGTATGGCAAAGTCACCTATCGCAGAGACGCTCGTCTCCAGCCTCGTGAAGCAGGCGCCGACCAACGGCATTCAAGAAATGATCAATTCAGTGCTGAAAGGCAATCACAACCCCGCCGGCGATGTGCCACGTGGAGTAATTGCTGGTTTGGCTGCAGGTATTGCGGGAACTATCGCAAAATCTATCTGCGAGCAGATATTTCCTATTACTGCGCCCGACCCCAACAAGCAGCGCACCCTCGCAATCGGCGACCAGGAACTGCATGTAAATCTTGATACGCGCGAGTGGATAACAGGTGTAATTGTGGGCGGTGCTTATGGGGCTGCTGCCGAACTCGCGCCTGAAGTCACTATCGGTCAAGGCTTAGGCCTCGGATCAGCATTGTACGGACTCAACAATGCGGGCGATGCAGCTTCACATGATAAAGTTTCGGTGACCTTGCGTGAGGAGAACGAATCGCACGAGTTGCTGTCAGACATGGTGTATGGCCTGGTCACTGAATTCGTCCGCGCCAATGTGCGTGCGCGCTTAAACTAGATTTGCCAGCATGATACCAGGTACAGCATACAATTATTCTCAGCTGGCGCATCACCTCATTCACGGTGAGCGGGACCAGCACTCTGATGTAGCTCGCGGTTTTTTGGCGGGTGCAATCGGTGGCTTAATAGGCACAGCGCTCAAGACGGTTGCTGAAAGCTACTTCCCTCCCCGTGGCGAAGATGAAGAAGCTCCACCAGCTACACTTGCCAACCGTGCTGCACAAGCCATAGCTGGCGAGCGGCTCAGCGAGCAGCAAAAGCACATTGCCGAGCAGGGACTCCACTGGCTATTTGGCACCCTCATCGGTGGCGCGTATGGAGCCGCAGTTGAAGTCGTGCCTCAACTCAGCGACGGACTGGGCCTGCCTTTCGGTACGGCCATTTTTGGAGTGATGCACGAAGGCGTACTTCCGGCCGCAGACATAGAAGAGCCGCACCGCGATAAGGATCCTACAGAAGAGCGCAACGAGTTACTCACGCACCTCGTGTACGGCTTCACAACGGAGGTTGTGCGTGGCACGGTGCGAGACAGGCTGTAGCGTCCCAGATTAGGAAGCTTCGACGATATCGCTGTTTTGAGGCCGCTTCTCAAGCTCGCGCATCACCATCGCCCATACCGTCAGGAACATCGCTGCAACGACTGGTCCTATCACAAAGCCAGCAAGCCCAAAGCTGGCAATGCCTCCCAGCGTGGCGATGAGCACCAGGTAGTCGGGCATCTTCGTATCCCGACCTACCAGTACGGGTCGCAAGAGGTTGTCGACCAGCCCGATGGCTAAAGCGCCAAAGGCTACGATGATTATTGCCTTTCCCCAAGATCCTTGTATGGCCATGATGATGGCAGCAGGAACCCAAATTACTGCTGAACCTCCTACCGGGAGCAGACTCAACAAGGTCATGAGCACACCCCAAAAAAGCGCTCCCTCTATGCCTACACCCCAGAACAATAAGCCTCCGAGCGTACCCTGAACTATTGCGACAATCATCGTTCCTTTTAAGGTAGCTCGACTTACGATAGCAAAGCGGTTGAGGAGTGTAAGCTCATCGTTGTCGCCGAGAGGTAAGGCCCGCATGATGAAGCCGACTATTCTGGTGCCATCGTAGAGAAAGAACCAGAGAAAGTAGAGCATCAAGAAGAAGTTGACCAGGATGCCGAGCAAATTTTGGGTGGCTTCGAGGGCAAAGTTTGCAGCTGTTTGGCCTACTGCCGCGATAGCACCTCGCACGTTGTTTTTAATCTCGTCGAAGTCGACACCGATTTGAGCGGCTTGCTCTCTTAGAAACGGCACTTGATCTTCGACCCACTGAATAGCGATGTTGGGATCGATTTCTTCAGAATTCACTTTATCTATAAGCCCGGTTACTTGCGCAATAACAGCGAAGACGATGAGGGTAAGTGGAACCACGACCACCAGCACAATGAGCAAGGTGGTGAGTGATGCGGCTAGTGCTTGGCGCTGTGGAGCTTTGCGCAGCAGCCAATTTTGCACTGGCCAGAAAACGATGGCGAGCACGACAGCCCAAAAGACCGTCATCAGGAAGGGCTGGATGAGGTCGTAAAACCAGTAGGTGACGCCTCCGAGCAGCAGCAGGAAAGTAAGTTTGCGCAGCGCGCGTTGGCTGATCAATTTGCCTCCTGCCTGATTTGGCGTGTTGCTAGTCATAGGGGCAAGCTACGGGGTGGGGGGGCTTCGCTGTTTTTTGCTGTTTAGGGGGCAGTGCTGGGGGTGTTGGTATCGCAAAGGGCGCAAAGGGAGGACGCAAGGCTAGCAAAGGGGGGGCTTCGCCGGTTTTGGCTTCGCTGTTTTTTAAGCTTCGCTTGTTTTTTGGCTTCGCCGTTTTTGCTGTTTGGGGGGCAGTGCTGGAGGTGTTGGTATCGCAAAGGGCGCAAAGGGAGGACGCAAGGGTCGCAAAAGGGGGGCTAGCCTGACCACAATGATGTGGTCAGGCTGGGTGTCGGGTGTTGGGTGTTGGGGTGTAAGGTGGTACCCGACGGACCTGATCATTACATCTATCCTTCTGAAGAAAGAACTTCAAGATCAGGTCCGTCGGGTACCTGTGCCTACCGTGTGCATCACTGAGGGCTGGGCTTTAAGTGCACCCCTTGCTCAGTGTGCCGGTTAGTTCCACCATGTGCTCGGCCAGTTTGTTTGACCACGCAGTAGGCAGACGGGCTGGCCTGACCACAATGTTGTGGGTAGGCTAGGGGTTAGACTGCTGTTCTGGAGGTAAGAGTAGACGTCGTTCAACCGGACTTTCCACAATAGAAGAGTCTTTGCCTACTATGACGCTTGCTGCGCATTTGGATGGTCTCGGCTGGCTACTGTTTCTTACTACTTCTACTCCAAAACCGGCAGGCAGACGATGATGCTTCGCACCAGAGACGACAAAACACATTTTGAGAAATCATGAACAATTGTCTATAAAAAGTGCTACCTTTTGTCATTGTTGGCAGCTTAAACCCTCTAGTCATGGAAAGCCAGATGATACTATGTGCTCCGCTAGCTTTTAGTACTGCGGTACTATCCCCTGCTGCTAATGATGAGGGAGGCGAATCTCAGTCACTCATCATCACCGCTCCTAACGAGCTGGTGGACGTCAATTTGCTAGACGCTCTGGGACGCACCTTAGTTACATCGCTTGATCAGGGGCAGATTCATCCTGATGCGCTACGTGCTGCCTTGATGCCTTTACCGAGTGGTGTTTATTACCTGCGCGGCATCGACAGAGAAGGTGAAGTCCAGACTATAGCCATCGCCCATGCGAAATAAGCACCTTTTTCTAATGGTGCTACTCTTCGGACAGGTGCTGAGCCTCAATGCTCAGCACCTACCCAACTATGGAGTAGTGCGACTGCAAACAGCTCCAGAACTTAGCTTCGGTGCTGCAGCTATACAGGCTGTTGAACATGATGGCAAAATACTTCTGCAAGGTGTTGGGTGGGATACAGCTCACATCTACACGCGTGGCTACTTCACCTCTAGCTACGATGGGCAGCATTTACAAACCTTGTTTTTTGATACCATAAATATCCGAAGCGGAAATGATCCAGAACGCGGATCAGCCATGGTATTTGCGGATGGAGTGGCCAGCATACGCACCGCCAATTATAATCCTGTAGACACCGTTCACACCTTCTCAGGTTATGCCTCTATTCTAGAATTTACTCGCACCACAGACTCTAGCCCTGAAGTATTCTTGATCGATACGCTCTGGCTGTCGGCCCAGGAGACGGAAGAAGTCTCAGGCGGCTTTACCACAAGAGGTGTTCGGCGAAGTAGTACTAATGATTCGGATACGATACGCTATGTGTTCAATGTAGGTTTTCAGACCAGCAGGGACGCCATAGTTGAGATAAGGTCCTATGTCGCTGATTCTGTTCGGGGCCTGCGGCTGGTACGCACCGTGCCTCTGGTGCAGGACATGGAGCCCAACGAATTTCAGATCTGTACCTGGGAAATGGGAGACACCCTTGGTCGGGCTGAACTGACCTCGGCTGGCCGAGCCACTCAGCTCGAGGTTAATTACTGGAACGTCCACACGGGCGAGTTGTTAAGCAATCAGCTGGTTGATGATGGGGTAGATTTCGTTGCCCGCGCCATCGCTTCGCCAGCCGCTGAACTCGTCTACCTGATGGAGATCCGCTTCAGGATTCCCGAACCGAATGTATATGTACCTGTCGTTGCAGTGACTGCATACTCCATGCATGACATGAGCTTAGTATGGGAACGGGAGTATGAGGCACAAGAGGATTGGTATACCTCGCCAAGTTGGAACCTTACTCGTATTGACAGTGCAGGTAGAGTAGCCCTAAATGTCTTTCCTGCTAGTCAACCTTTTGCTAATGGCGGTAACGATAATGCCAGACATCTTGAAGTTCACGCCGCTGATGCCCGAACTGGGGATTCACTTTGGATTACGTCGCTTCAACTCGACACATCTACCACCAGAGGTCATGACTTAACCTCTCGAGATCTCGCTTTCCGTTCTAAGGGTAAAGGTTATATAGTTGTTGCTTCTGTAGCAGAAACTAAATTAGATCCGGTGCGCGACCTACGCTACAGCTACACAGCGCTTTTCTTCCTCGACTCACTCGGCTGTTTAGCTCCTGGTTGCCGAGATGCTAGTGCTACTGAGGAGAGAGTAGCCCCTTATCGCATCACGCTAGCACCCAATCCAGTGGCTGCGGGCCAGGAGGTGCAGATACATCTGCCGAGTGCGAGCACAGGCACTTTACGATACAGCCTTACTAATGCGAATGGGCGTAGCTTGAGCAGTGGAGAGCAAGTACCAGGTGTCGAACAATTAAGCGTAAGCACAGATGGACTTCCAGCCGGTATGTATTACCTCACGGTGTGGCCCGAAGACTTAGCGCAGAGTGTGGTGACGAGGGCTTTTGTAGTGGAGTAAGTGAATTTAGCAAGGAATGACGCCCTACCGAGCAGTCCCGCCTATAAAAAAAGCCGCTCCACATTTAAGTGAAGCGGCCTAGTGGGCAGTGAGGGACTCGAACCCCCGACCCCCTCGGTGTAAACGAGGTGCTCTAAACCAGCTGAGCTAACCGCCCGGGTCAATCTGCTCCAATCAATATCGAAGCGGGCGCAAAAGTAAGCGCTTTTGGTATTATCGCAAGCTATCAACGAAATTTTCCCACGCATCAACCCGCATCGGCAAAGGAAGACGCATGAGAAATATTCACAATATATTGTCGCCGAACACTAGCCCCTGCGGCGCGCGGCGTTAAAGTCGAGTCCGCACACGCTGCTCACCCCCTTGCTCCATGGCTCGATTTCCTCGCCTCGTCAAACATCTGCTGATTGGCTTTGGGGTGATCGTGATCCTGGCTGCTTCCCTGCCACTGCTGTTCGAAGACGCCATCGGAGAGCGTGCCCTCGCAGCTGTACGGCAACAACTGCGCTCTGAACTCCACGTAGGCGGCACCTCACTCTCCCTGCTCAGCGATTTTCCCTACGCCAGCGTCAGCCTCACCGATGTGCAACTCAATGGCTACCCTTCCGGCAAGCTGCTAGAAGCTGAGCGCCTTTCCGGCAGACTTAGCTACTACGATCTACTCTTCGCAGATGGCTGGGTGATCAATACCATCACCGTCGCAAATGCGGAGTTACACATCAACCGAGATGTCGACAAACACGGCAACTGGGAAATTTTCACCCCTACCCAAAGCGATCAGCCAGCGAGCATCAATTTTGCCATTTCGCGGATACTGCTCGATAATGTCCACCTCGTCTACGATGACTTAGCCACATCTACCCTCGCTGTATTTGCCATTGCCGATGGTGAACTCGCGGGTGCCTTTGGTAGTGAGGCGTATGTTCTTAACGGCAAACTCGCCGGCCGCAGCGAGCGGCTCGACATCGCTTCGCTGCGCTACATCGAAGACATGGCGCTCACCGCCGATATCGAGCTTTCGATCGATCCACAGGCGAATACCTACACCTTCGGCCCGAGTACGGTAAGCCTCGACGGAATGCCAATCGAGGTGCGAGGCGATATCGGCTTCGTTGATGGTGCTACTGCATACACCCTCGATTTGGCTACCGAAGCTGGTAAACTCGGTGTGCTGCTACGTGCGCTGCCAAAGGATTGGATCACGCCTTTTATGCGCTCGCTGGAGAGCAAAGGTGCATTTCACCTGGAAGGCTCGGTGGTGGGACTGCACGATGCTCATCAAGCACCAGCCATCAACTTTGCCGGGCGTCTGCGTGAAGGTTCCTTGCTGCTGCCCAGCCTCGATCGCAAGGCTGAAAATGTAAGTTTTACGCTCGATTACAGCAACGGCAAAGGTCGCAGCATGGCCGATTCGCGCCTCGAATTGAGTGGCATCAATGCCCAACTCGATGGTCAGCCCCTCAATGGTGGCTTTACGTGGCTCAACTTCGATGATCCGCTATATGAGTTCGATGTCACGGGCACACTGCCGCTCGCTTGGCTCGATGAGCTTTGGCAGGAGGGTACCCTTACGGGAAAACTCGACATTCGTGATCTGCGCGTTAAAGGCAGGCAACGACACCTGGTGAATGCTCAACAGGCGCGACACATCACCACCAGCGGCGAAATCATTGCCCATGGCGCACAGGTCAACTACAATGGCCAAACCATCCGTTTCGGTGCAGGCGATATTAAGCTCAAAGGCGCTGATCTACATATCGACGGCGGGAGC
The DNA here is from genome assembly GCA_965213735.1 of Saprospiraceae bacterium. Lineage (GTDB taxonomy): Bacteria > Bacteroidota > Bacteroidia > Chitinophagales > Saprospiraceae > CALDTK01. The sequence continues at coordinate 1,951,775 of CBDCAB010000005.1, read as the reverse complement.
ATCGCCGCCTTTGGCAATCAACTAGCTCTCGAACTGACGCTGCAGAATTTCGTGCCATACCTGCTCGGCGACAATAGCCAAACACTCAGTTTCAATGGCGAAATCGCCACGCCAGCAATTGACCTCGATCAATGGGTGGGACTGTTCGCTTCGGCTGAAACCAGCACATCATCCGGAGCAGCCACAACTCTCAATGAGCCACTCGCTTCCGGTTTTGCCGCAAGGCTGAAAATAAAAGCGGATAAAGTGACCTATAAAGCGGTGAAGGGTCGACGCTTTACCGGCACCTGTAGCCTCAGCAACAGCAAGCTTAGCCTCCACGGCGAAGGGCAAGCCATGGAAGGTCACTGGGAAATAGAAGGAGATTTAGCTCTTCAGACCCGTCCTAGCCTGGCGGCAAAACTCTCCTGCAGCGAAGTCAACATAACCGAGCTATTCGAGCAGACCAACAACGTAGGCCAGCAGGTAGTGGCAGCCCGCAATCTCGAAGGCCAAATGACTACGCGTGCCTATGTGGAAGCTGCCTGGAACGAACGGGGCGACCTGCTGACGGATCAACTTCACGTGTGGGCAAACGTGGGCCTTACTGATGGTGGCCTCTGGGACTTTGAGATGCTGCAGGCGCTGAGCAAATTCGTACGCGCTGATGAGTTGCGCGATGTCCGCTTTACTGATGTAGAGAATTGGATAGAGGTCGAGGAGAGCACAGTGTATCTGCCAGCCATGTTTATACAAAGTACGGCTAGCAACTTCACGGTAGCGGGTCAACACAGCTTTGTCCACGACATCGATTACTCAGTGCAGGTAAATGGGGCTCAAGTAGTGCTGAATAAACTGTTTGGCAAGCGCCAAGGGATAGACTTTTTACCTGATCGCCGCGGCGGATGGGTGAAGACAGGTTTTAAGATTGACGGCAGACTAGAGGGTGACGACTACGATGTGCGTATGGCTGGAGCTGAGGTGCGGCGCCACTTTCGCGCAAGTCAGCAGCGAAAAAATGCTATTCGTACTAAATTAGCAGCGCTGTTTGGCCAGGAGCGACTCATCGATGATTACGATGCGGAAGGAGTGCGTATTCCGGGGCGTCCGCAGCGAGGCACGCAACCAACTGTAGTTGCAGAGGCACCTCAACTTATTGAGAGGCCCACACGTGCTGCCTCCCCCCAGCGGCAAGCAGCCGTGCAGGTGGATACCGAAACGTACATTGAAGGTTGGGGCGAAGATGAAGATGCTGCTGAAGTCGCCACTGAGCGCCAACCAACTCCAGCTATCGCGCGCAACCGCCGCGCCCCCAACGAAGCTCCTCCTGCACGCAGCGAAAGAGTGTTCGATGGGCTGTTCAAGTCACAAGCACCAGCAGAGTATGAGCCTCCAGCAGAGGAAGACGAGTATTTAGAAGGCTTTGATGGTATCGAGCCGCAGCATTAGCGCTACTCAGTGGCAGCAGTGATATCTGTCACCAGCCGAATCGCACCTTATTAGCTGTAACGACATACATTAGCCGGGAGCCTTCGCAAATGTGTTACTGCTGCGGCATGCTGGAGGCATTACTAGAGCCCATGCCTAATGCTGATGCTATGTTCGTAGTCTATAATGATCGCATGGGCGAATGGCGCTTCCGTTTCATGTGCACCATCGGCATCAACCGACTACGTGCAAGTGAAGGCTATAATGCTAAAGCGAGCGCGCTTAAAGCCATAGAAAGTGTGAAGCGCAACCTCCAGGAGCAAAGGCGTTTTGACTACAAGCTCAATTCGCGAGGGAAGCATTTTTTCACCCTGCGGGCACGCAACGGCAACATCCTGGCCGTGAGCCGTAATCACCTAGAACTCGACGACTTGGAAGGCGACATCAATGTACTCAAGCACCAGGCTCCCCGCGCCGAAGTAGTAGAAGGTCCTGGTGTCTAAGCGGGTGCACTACTTCCCTGCTTCAACCACTTTTTTTCCTGCCAGCACAAACACCCGATCGCCCCGCCGCGGCTGCACCGTATACGTGCCGGTAAAGGAGCCAAAAGCAGGCATCAACCCCGCTTCTCGACCAAAGAAAAAGCACGGCAATCGCAGTGCTCCTACCCTACCCCGCAGCCGTGCTGAAGGATGGACATGGCCCGCAAGGTTGTAATAGCCCTGCTGGGCAGCCTCACCTAATTTCTCGCTGAGCTGCTTGAGCGAGTGTGGATGGTGCGAAAAAGCAAACGGCCCTTCTACGTGGGGCTCGTGGTAAACCTTGATGCCGTACTTCTCGAATTGATGCGGCGTAAGTCGGTCGTGGTTGCCAGGCACAAGTGCAAATTCGGTAGCAGCAAAAGCCATAACGAGATCCGCGAAGTCTTCCCACTCTTCGTTGTAGTCTGAGTGGAACAGGTCGCCCAGCATCAGCAGGCGCCTCGGCTTAAAATCGAGCAGCAGTCCAGCCAATTTGTCGAGGGTCTCATCTTGCACATACTGCGGAACGGGCATTCCGTGCCTGCGAAAATGGGTGGCCTTACCCAGGTGCAGGTCGGCCACAATAACGGTATCTGCTCGCTCCCAGTAGAGCGCTGCGTGTGGGTGGAGGCGCACACGTTCTCCGGCGAGGATAGTGGCGCAGGTAATAGCGTGTAGTGTTTCGTTCAAAGCGTGCGAGGAAGTAACGCCGTACTGCTAAGGTGGTTGATCAGTCAGCGATGAGCGCCAACTTCATGCGTGCAACACGATCTTCGAGGCGTTCGCTGGTGAGTTTTTCTCGCAGCCGATCGACCATAATAGGAAAGGCAAAGGGCGTGGCTCGGTGCGGGCTCTTGATGAGCACCTTTTGTTGCTGTATGCGCCGCAGTGTGTTTTTGAGCCGCTCTTCCTGTAGCTGAAATTGTAACAACTCCTCCTGCGCTTGCTGAAAGAGGAGATTCTCTGGCTCATACTGCTGAAATACATCGTAAAACAGCTGGCTGCTCGACTGCAACTGACGATCGCGCTTGCGCTGACCAGGGTATCCGCTAAAGACCAGACCTGCAATGCCAGCTATTTGGCGGAAGGTGCGACGCCCCATTTCCGAAGAATTTATGGCATCAGTGATATCCACTCGCACAGTGGAAGTCTCGAACAAGCCATCGGCTATAGCACTGGGCAGGTCTACCTGTGTATCTGACAGCAACTCAAAGCCGTAATCATTCATCGCGATGGTGAAGGTGATGGGCTGGTACTGACTCAAGCGAAAGGCCAATAGCGCCCCCATGCCCTCGTGTACCGTACGTCCTTCAAAAGGGTAAAACAGCAGGTGCCAGCCTTCTTTATCCTCGAAGTACTCGATGAGAAATTCATCGGGAGCAGGTAGTGCAGAGCGCTCTACCTGCAGATCGGTGAGTGGCTGAACCTTCGCGAGTTCTACATCCGTGATCTGCCCCAGCCGTAGCTGGTCGATCTTATCTCTAAACAGCGCCGATAGTCGACTCGAGAGGCTCATACGACCGCCAGCCCAGCTCGGTACTCGGCTTGGGCGTTGGCTCGATTTCTTTACCTGGAGTTCCATGCCTTTGATGCGAACCACTTCCAGGGCACGGCCCCCAAACCAGAAGACGTCACCAGGCTTGAGTTGGCTAGCGAAATACTCTTCGACTGTACCGATGCGACCACCGTTTTGATACTTCACGGTGAGGGAGGTGGCGCCAACGATAGTGCCCATGTTCATGCGGTGCTGCGTGGCGATGCGGCGCTCGGTGACGAGGTATAGCCCCGTCTCGTCAATGCTAACTTTTTTGTACTCATCGTAGGCAGCGAGGCTCTCGCCACCGGTCGTGATGAAGTCGAGACACCACTGCCACTCGCTGTCGGTCATGCTGGCGTAGCAGTGGGTAGCGAGCACTTCCTGCTTTATCTGAGCTGGCCGAAAGCCTCCACCTACGGCTAGCGTTACCAGGTACTGCACCAGCACATCCCAGCAGTTGAGCATGGGTTCTACTGATTCGATGATCTGCTCGTCGATTGCTTGGCGCAAAGCTGAGGCTTCGATCAGCTCGAGGGAGTGCGTTGGCACAAAGTAGATTTTGGATGCAGCACCCGGGCGGTGACCCGAGCGGCCAGCTCGCTGCAAGAAGCGCGCAACACCTTTCGGGCTGCCAATCTGGACGATCGTCTCTACAGGTCGAAAGTCTACTCCTAAGTCAAGGGAGCTCGTAGCTACCACAGCTTTGAGTCGCTCGGTATGAATGGCATCTTCCACCCAATCCCGCAATTCTCGATCGATAGATCCGTGGTGCATCGCCAGCTGCCCCGCCAAGTCTGGATCGACGTCGAGCAACTTTTGGTACCAAACCTCGCATTGGTTGCGGGTATTCGTAAAGATGATGGTCGAGCCAGAGCTGTGAATTATCGGCACCACTTGTTCGAGCATGGTGATGCCCATGTGTCCTGCCCAGGGAAACTTCTCTATTTCCTCGGGCATGATCGTCTCCATTGCCGTGTACTTGGTCACGTGCGCACGGATGAGCAACTGATCTTCGGGCGCCACACTAGCTGCTAGTAGGACTTCACCCGCTTCCTCGAGATTGCCGATGGTGGCGGAGATACCCCAAATGTGCAGGTCGGACACGATGCCCCGCAGTCGGCTCATGCCGAGCTGAAGTTGCACCCCACGTTTGGAGCCGAGCAGCTCGTGCCACTCGTCGACGATAAGCGCCCGCAGGTTGGCAAAGGTCTGCTCGTAGCCTTTGGAGCTCATCATGAGGTGTAGGCTCTCTGGGGTGGTGATGAGTATCTGCGGAGGTCGACGTTTTTGTTTGGCGCGTTCGGCGGAAGAGGTATCACCCGATCGCACCCCCACTTCCCAGTTGAGACCCAGGCCGTTGATAGCTTCTTCGGCGGCAGAAGCAATTTCTTTGGTGAGGGCTCTGATAGGAGAAATCCAAACCGCGCGCAGTTGGCGAGTGTTGGGAGTGGCTGTGCCTGGTGTGGAGGCTTCCGGATTTGTGGGCAGGCTGCCTCCAAGCGCCTCGAGCAGGATGGGAATGATCAGCGAGAAGGTTTTGCCCGAGCCGGTTGGAGCATTGACGAGTCCACTTTTGCCGCTGAGGTAGGCACGCCAGGTGTTTTCCTGAAAAGGAAAGGGAGCATAACCACGGGAGGTGAAGTAGCTACGGCCTAGCTCCACCAGCCGCTCTATCTCGGCGGGACTAAATTGTCTCAGCTTAGGAGTTGCTGCAACAGACGGGTCATCCATGTACTAAGACAACGGTCGAGACTTCGCTACGTTTCGAGCGTGGGAAAAGACTGTTCACTTGTACTTCTAGAGGCGTGTACTGCTAAGCTGGGAGACAGGTACATCGCCGGAAATAAGGATGGGCGGCTCTTGAATTCTCAGCGCGTCGAATTCTTTGCGATTGCCGAAGAACACATTTAGGTCGACCAGCCCGCTGATGCCATCGACGCGACCACGATCGCCGTATTGCCAGAATTGGATGTCAGTGCCGGCTGCCAGACTAGGCTTGCGGTCGCCGTAGCGCGCAATCCAAAATTTATAGTCGTCGAAGTGCCCGGCGAGGTGGCGGTAGTAAAAACTGAGGTTGGTATAGATGATTGGCCGCGCTCCGGTGCGAATTTCGGTGAGGTAGAGCCAGGTTCGCATCCGCGTAATGAGTTCGGTTCGGGAGGCGCCGTCGAGGGTTTCGACATCGAGCACGGGCGGCAAATCTCCTGGTAGCAGTTCAGCGTGCTTGGTGAAGTTGTCAGCCTGGAGTGTTGGATCGAGATTGGCTCGAAAAAAGTGGTAGGCGCCCCGGACGACACCTGCTGTTTTGGCGGAAGCCCAATTTTCATAAAACATCGGGTCGAGGTGCATTTCACCTTCAGATGCCTTGATGTAGGCAAAGTCGAAATCGGCAGCCAGCACTGCCTGCCAATCCACCTGCGCCTGGTAGCGTGAAATATCAATGCCTTCCACAGCCGCATCGGTGCGCCGCTCGGTATGCGTGCTGCCGCAGGCCATAGCCAGCAGAGCCAGCGCTATGAAGAGGAGGTTTTTCACGGTTAAAGGGGCGCAGTATGCGTGTACAAGATACGTACCGTAAAGATTGTAAGTTGTAATTCGGCAGACTTTACCACAAGCTTTAGGACTAAATACCAAATTTCGGTAGCGCTGCTCGCCAAGTATCCAGCTTAAATCATCTGACGCATCTTCGCCGGTGACATGACTCAGCGCGAGCTTTTCCTGCGGCATCTTGCTCAGACTTCAGATGCACCGCTTGCCCTCGAAATTGAGCGGGGCGAGGGGGTATGGCTCTATGATGTGGAGGGGAGGCGCTACCTCGACCTGATCGCGGGCATTGGTGTCAGCAGCCTTGGGCACTGTCATCCAGCAGTAGTGGCAGCCGTACAGCAGCAGGCGGCGCGTTACATGCACACCATGGTGTACGGCGAGTACGTGCTGGCTCCGCAGGTGGCACTGGCGCGGCTACTCACCAGTCAGCTTCCGCCAAAACTCAACAGCGTATACTTCACAAATTCTGGAGCCGAGGCGACTGAAGGCGCAATGAAACTCGCCAAACGCGTGACGGGGAGACCGGAAATTATCAGTTGTTATAATGCCTACCACGGCTCTACCCAAGGCGCCGCAAGTCTGAATTCTAGTAGCTATTTCACCCAAGCTTACCGGCCATTGCTGCCTGGCATTCGGCATATCGACTTTAATTGTGAGCTGTGCCTGGAGCGTATCACTGAGCAAACTGCAGCAGTGTTTGTCGAGACGGTGCAGGCCGAGTGGGGCATCCGCAAGCCTCGGCAAGGATGGCTTCAAGCGCTTCGCCAACGCTGTGATGAGGTAGGCGCCCTGCTGGTGCTCGATGAAATTCAAGCAGGCTACGGCCGTACGGGAAGTCTATTTGCCTTTAATCGCTACGGCATCGTCCCCGACGTGCTGCTGCTAGCCAAAGGCATGGGCGGGGGGATGCCAATTGGCGCATTCATCGCAGATCAGTCGCTGACAGTCCAACTTGGCGTCGATCCGGTACTCGGTCACCTCACCACTTTTGGGGGGCACCCGGTGAGTTGTGCCGCCGCGCTAGCTACGCTCGAGGTACTGCTTGCAGAGGATTTGCCTGGGCAGGCAGAAGCAAAGGGTTCAGCCTTTCGGCAAAACCTCAGCAGCGGCGCCGGCGTACTCGACGTGCGGCAGGTGGGGCTGTGGCTTGCCGTCGAACTCGAATCTGGTGAGCGGGTGCGTGAAGTAATTAAACATTGCCTTGCAGGTGGACTTATTACCGATTGGTTTCTCTTCAATGAACGTTGCATACGTATCGCTCCGCCGCTAACGATTAGCGATAAAGAAATCAGCTGGGCGTGCAGCGTACTCAACGATAGTTTGGTGGCTAACTAGCAATACATTACCTCGCTGCAAATATTCGCGCCCACATGGAGTGCATCTCAGTATTCGACATGTTAAAAATAGGGATTGGACCTTCCAGTTCGCATACGTTAGGTCCTTGGCGAGCAGCTGAGCGTTGGATGCTGGAGCTGCGGGAGGAATCGCTGTTTGAGCAGGTAGTCGGAGTAAAGGTGCATTTATTCGGCTCCCTTTCGCTTACAGGTAGAGGCCACGCTACTGATGCGGCGGTGATACTAGGACTTTCAGGTGCCGATCCGGAATATATCCCCATTCCAGATATTGCAGGTATTCAACAGGCGGTAGCAGTCACCAAGCAGCTTCGTTTTGGCGGTGAACGATTTATTGAGTTTGATGCAGAGCGGGATATTCTCTTTCATCGCGACTTTCTGCCCTTTCATGCCAACGGAATTACGTTTGAGGCGCAGCTGCGAGGGGCTAAAGTGGTGATGGGCACCTACTACTCGATTGGGGGTGGCTTTGTGGTGGCAGAAGAGCGGCGCCGCGCCGCGGTGGTAGCCGAGCGATTTGCAGAGTTCCCTTACCAGGTGACAAAAGGCGCTGAGTTGCTCAGGTTTTGTGCGGAGACAGGCCTGCGGATTTCTGATATCGTGCTGGCTAACGAGCTCACGCTGGCAAGTCGAACGGAAATAGACTACGGTTTGCAGCGCATCTGGTCCACCATGTTGGAGTGTATGTACTTAGGCTGCCACACGGAGGGGAAACTTCCAGGCGGCCTAAATGTGCATCGCCGGGCAGCCGAGCTAAACCGTTCGCTTTTGCCAGAGCTGCACACCTATACCAACGCAGAAGAATGGCTAGCTGCAATTCGGCGGGTAGATGTGAAGTTTCGGCAGATTCTGAAATGGGTGAGTTGTTTTGCCTTGAGCGTAAACGAGGTAAACGCCAGCATGGGCAGGGTGGTAACGGCTCCTACCAACGGCAGTGCAGGGGTTATTCCTGCAGTATTAATGTATTACCTCGCCATCGAGAATCAGCAGGCTACTTTCGATGAGATTAGACGCTTCCTGCTAATTGCGTCTGAAATTGGCAGCATCTTCAAAAAGGGAGCTACGATTTCTGCGGCAATGGGTGGATGCCAGGCGGAAATAGGTGTGAGTTCGGCCATGGCGGCTGGAGGTCTGACGGAGCTGCTCGGTGGCAGCCCGGAGCAGGTACTCATGGCTGCCGAAATAGCGATGGAGCATCATCTAGGCATGACCTGCGACCCCATCGCTGGACTGGTGCAGGTGCCGTGCATTGAGCGCAATTCGATGGGCGCAGTTAAGGCTATCAACGCTGCAGAGCTTGCCCTCGGCTCCGACCCGCTCAATGCGAAAGTACCGCTCGATAAGGTGGTGGACACGATGTGGGCCACCGCCAAAGACATGAATGCCAAATACAAAGAGACGAGTGAGGGTGGCCTTGCCGTAGAAGTCTTTAAGAGCGACTGCTAAATTTTAGGCCTCTCCGAGTTCGCCAGCACTAGTTCTATTGCTCGAGAGTAACCTCCATATCGCCCATAGTACGGACAGTCAGTCCGAAGAAGGGGTCAATTTGAGTAGTGTCGATTGCTGCGCCAAACACGAATCGTTCTCCCCGGCTAAAGCTTCTTACCACATAGGAAGCTGGGGTAAGATCAAGAGCATTCGTGAATCCTCCAGACGTATCACTACTGGTGAAAATAAATGTTTCTCCGTTGAGCGACCATACACCACTGTCACCACCGGTAAAAATTTCGGTGTACGAGCTATCATCTACGGTGACCATGATCTCCTGAGTCCCTGATGAGGTATAGGTGCCATCGTCTAGGAAAGTAATTTGTGGGTTGCCACCAATTTGCGTCACGGTGGCCATACCCGCGTCTAATCCAACGAGGGTGGAGGTCAGCGTGACATCGAAGCCTGTGGAGGTCCAGGTGCCCACGACATCATCACGAGTCATGGCACCGTCGTCATCATCATTTTTGCAGCTGGACAGAGCGAGGAGTGCTAAGAGGACGAGAAGTACGTATTGATTCATAAAGCTGAAGCTTGGGGTGTTGTGTGGGTTTCGAGGTCGCAACGGAGGCAGATGGAATTTCGCTGCTTTAGTCCAAAAATAATTTTGGGGTGTGTCGGCAGGTTTAGTCGCATCCCCGCGGCAGGATCAGTTGAATGCTTAACGCACCTCAAAGCCCCACCGGCGCGTCAACCATTCCTGCATCAGCGGATCAACTAGCTCGAAAGTGCCATCGCGCGTCTGGTGAATGAGTTCCTTTTCTTGGAGTACCCGCTTTTGTTTGTAAGCATTTGCACTCGATCCAATCTCGTAGCGGCGCAGGACATCTTGCGAGGAAAAACTCTGCTCCCCGTCGATAACAGCACGTAAAAAGCCCAATTGTGTTTTCGATAAGGGCATGAGTTGCTGACTAAAGAATGGCTCCACCTGATACAGCAGTTGATCATACGCACTACGCACCACCTCCTCAGTGCATGTTTGGGTGGTGAGGCCGAAGGCAACTTGCGCGAGTTGTTGGACGTAGTGGCTATGGTCTACTACTAGCAGTGCGAGCAGTTCCGCATTAGGCTCACTGATACTCTTGTGAAAGCGCCTGAAACGATCGACGATGTAGGCTACCCAATGGTGACGGCTAATTTTATCCAGCACATGCGCATCAGCAAAATGATAAAAGGGAGAGCCATAGGAGCCAAATAAGTTGAGCATCATGTGGCGCTTGCTGCCGTACAGGCAGTAGCAAACCAGTTGGTGATGCTGCCAGTGGCTACGCAAAACGGCATCAAACTTATTGGCATCGCTTAGCTCCGCAATGGCTTGAAACTCATCTATGGCAACTACAACCCGCCAGCCGTGCTTGCGCGCAAGCTTGTGAGGCAGTTCGAGCACTTCTGCCCGATCAGGAGCCTCGCTGCGCCAATCGAAGCCGATGCGCATTTGAGCGTCAGGTCCAGCTGAGAAGGTAACCTTTGGAAGTAAGGTAGCCGCGGCTTCTCGAAGTAAAGCGAGTGATTTCTCGACTGTACCGCCTAAACCTTGTAAGGTGGCCTGGAGATAAGCTGCAAGAAATTGAGCTTCTGTGCGGACGGCAAGTAAGTCGAGACGGACAAACCTCAAATTGAAGTCGCTCTCTGAAGCCTGCGCGACTGCTCGATTGACAAGTGATGATTTGCCCCAGCGCCGCGGCGAGATGAGAACCGTGTTCTGGCTTGCAGCAAAATTTCGCGACAGCATCTCTAACTCCTCGGTTCTGTTCACAAAGTGAGCCTGAGCTATGGAGCCGCCAAACCCGAAGGGGGTGCGCATTGAGCAAAGATAAGGTGCAACTGGCAAGTTTGCAACCGATTGGTTTGTAACCATGTGGTTAGTAACCAAGTGGCTTCTGGTACTGGCTCCAATACTGAGTCTCGACCACCACCACTGTGCAGGTTGAGGCTATGTGTCTGTAGATTTAACGTCGCACAACTTGCACAAACGCTGGCACCATCTACAGAAGGAGCGTAGTAGGCGGGGATGGTCGGATCCTTATGTAAAGCCAGAACAAGGACCTCTATCCTAAATTGATGATCTGGTGTAGGTTGCACTATCAAATCAAAACTCACTGGCCATTTCTGATGAAGAATTTCCTGTTTCTGATTGCAGTTGCACTGCTTGTACTGCTCCCTTTAGAGTCGGCTCTTGCGATTCATGGTCCTGATGCGGAGGCTACGACGCTGCGCATCGTACAACCTGAGGCTCCTAAAGCTGATCCTGCCTACGCAGCTGAGCCCACCGCGGTGGAGGCCACGGCAAGACAAGCCTACCGCAGCAAGCTTGGTAGAAAGTTCAAGACTCTTCTCTATCGACTAGCTGATCCTAAACCGCCCAGCGACAAAAAAGGACCTGGCTCGGGCATGGCAGTTGCTGGCCTGGTTTGTGGTATTGTTGGCTTAGTTGTCGCGGGCTTAATCTTGGGCACCCTTGCAACTGTATTTGGCGCAATTTCGCTGAGCAAATACAGGCAAGGACTTCACGGTCGCAAAGGCATGGCTATTGCTGCACTCATACTAGGAATAGTTGGGATTATTGGTGCATTGATTGCCATTGCAGTTATGACTGGCTGAGAGCAACTCTCACAGCGCCATAATCTCAAGCACCTACCTCTTCTGCTTCAGCCATACGCGGTCATGACGCCAGCGTTAAAGCTGTTAGCGCGCGATCATCAGCTGACTGCGGTACAGCTGGTGCTGCTCATCTCTACCAAGTACGAAATAGCTCCCTGGTCGAAGATGGCTTAGATCGATCAAATTGCCAGTTACGGGGGTGGTAAGGACGAGTTGCCCGAGGGTGGAGTAAACCTGGACGCTGACGAGAGGACTTGTTGAGCCTCGGATAGCGAAAAGACCTGTACTTGGATTTGGCGAAAGCGTGAGTTGCCGAACCTGAGGACGCTGAGGCGTCGAGGACTGCGACACATAGGACGCAAATGCCTGATCGAGAGCGTCAGCAACTTGCCGTAACGAATCCCGGTCTGGACAAGTGGCAGCTAGACCTTCCACGACATGTACCGCGTAATCAACACTCACGCGTTGACCAGGAGCAAATGAGCCAGGAAAACGTGCATTAAGAAGGAGCGAGACATCTGCTGCCCTTTCATCGCCGCAGGTGCTATGTTCATATCCAAGCGATTCAGGAACTTTTTTTCCTTTTGTTCGCTTGGTTTGATTGAAGGCGCACTCAGTCATGAGCTGCAGCCACTGTAGACCAGCCTTTGTGCTGGTCTACCCTTATCAGGCGGCCAACGCAGGTTCCAGCTTTTGAATCTGTGCGTGATAGTTTGGATCGAAATCCTCCCCTTTCTTGATGAGTGTATAGGCTATAATTAGCAGTTTACGCTGCACAGCTACCAGCGCGCTACTCTTAGAGCCTGAGCGCTCCAATTGTCGGTCGTACACCTTTTTGAAGACACCTTTGCGTCTCGCACTCCAAGACGGTAAGTGCAGCGCACCGCGCACATGACTATTGCCTTTTTTCGAGATGTGAGACTTGCCATTAACCGAGCTGCCCGATTGGTGACTAACTATATCATAGCCACTGTATTTAATCACCTGTCCTCGTGATTTAAACAGCTTGAACCCATCGGTTTCGGCCAGCAAACTGCACGCCGTGATCTGACCCACGCCCGGTATGGTGCACAGTCTGCTCACTGATGCGGCAAGCACTTCGTCCTGCTCGACGAGCTGCGCCATCTCAGCCTCGATCTCCTCAACCTGTTGCGCTAGATATTCGATGCGATCAGCAAACCGTCTCAGCGTTGCTGGGGAGGTATCCTTGGCGAATTTCGCGGCGTGGAAGCGGTTTTTCACCATTGTCGACTCGTGCTTAATGCTCTGACGCTCACGGTTTAGTTGCTTAAAGCGCCGACTTGATTTACTGAATGGCTTCCATGGAGCAAGCTTGCGTTCGAGTCCAAACCGGGCGATGATGTAAGCATCAATCTCATCGGTCTTCGACGGCTCATTTAAGCTCAAAGCGAAGTGTTTGATCTTGTTGGCCAGCACGATGCACACTCGAAAGTTTGCATTTTTGAGGGCGTGAGCAACCTGTTCATGGTAGACTCCAGAAGCCTCCATGACCACGCTCATCGGCAATTGCTGAGCATTGTTTTTAGTTAGCCAACCGCACAGTGCCTCATGACCACTTGGTGTGTTGTCGAATTTATGCTTACCACGCTGTTTGATCTGCCCGGTGAGCAGGTCGCGTTCTAGAAGTCGGACATGGAAATCAGCCTTGCTGATGTCAATGCCAGCACATAGTTTGAGTGCCTTATTCATAGTCAAATGAAAAGTGAAAGGTGAAGGAAAAGGTGCGGAAACTTTCGTCGTCTTGCCTCGTAGCTTATCGTTCCTGCGCCACAGCGGTGAAGCTGTAGTGCGGCTTAAGTGCTATTGTGACTCTAAAAGCCTCCTCGACACGAGTATGTACCTGCGGCAGTGTCTGCGTTAATTTGCGACTTAGGCATATTGGCATGTGCTCGCGCCCAGGAGTAAGCTACAGTCCAAGCAGTCGCTAAACAACTTTCTTTGTAGCCTGATTCAAACATACGAGGCAGAGAATCCACCATCTTCACCGTCGTATATCCAATTGGTAGTTTCTAATGTGGTATCCTGATTATAGCCGAGGCCAAATCTTGTAATTGGAGTACCGTCTTTCCACCGGTTTTGCGAAAGATTATAAAACTCTCCTGGCAATCGAGGTAAAGTGGTGCCTGGTGGAGAAGGACTGAAGCCTGGGTTTTGCATGAGAACAGCACCAAATTGCGGATTTGCACCAGTAGTACTTAGCGCCTTTAGCATTACAACTGGTGGCGCGTCTCCATACAGGGGCAAACCACCACAGCTAGGACCTGCATCAATAGTATCTGAGTTATATGTATAGATCGTGCGCTTGTCCGGCAGAGTTCCAACAGCATCGTCAGTGAAGCAACCAATATCGGCGTCCATCCAAAATGAAGTTGTTAAATCAGTGTAGGTTTGATTTCCCTGATTGATAGTAGTAACCCGGAGTGTGTGCGAACTATTTACGGTGGGATCAGCTCACGATGAAGCTTGTGCCAGGACATGAACTTCTAAGGGTACACTTTGGGAACGTGTAACATCATGTTCGCCAGCAAGATGAAATGCCCACCACGAAGCGATATCGCCAGCGACCTCTGGATAATCTCCTAGTTCAGGTTCGTAGATGCTGTTGGAATTGACATCAATAAAGGGAGCCAGTTGGTGGCCATAATAGCCTCCTGGAATGCCGCTGGTATTTCCTTGTCCAGGCCAGAGCAAAATGGACTGAATCGGGTTATCAAGGCTACCATCAGCCACATCGGCAAGGTGAGCATCAATTTCCTGACGCGTCACCGTATGGATTTGGCAGTAGGCCGTGGAGTCTGCAGGTTGCCCTGTGGTCGGATCCAGCACCCCCACACGATAGTCATGCCTGCCTCCACTTCGGTCATGGAGCTGAGCACCCCCTTGAAATAATCCTGCTGTGTCTAACACGTGGAACCAAAATGCACCTGCATAGATTGGGGACGTCAGTGAATCCGCTGGATAGGTCACCAGTGAGTTTGCACCGTTCCAGTACATGTCGAGCTGGTAAAAACTTACCGCCAGTTCGTTGACGTCAAAGTTAACGCGGTCATCATCGGGGTGATCACAGTCAGGCTGGGCATAAAGCGATGTGCTGGCACACCAGAGGGCGAGGGTAAAGATTCTTAGCATAGGACGAAGCTAGTTACTCACCCGCTATGGAGTAGGTAAGGTGCTACTAGAAATACCTTTAAGGAGCTACTGCCCCACGCACATTGTCGTTCGACGCTCCGCTTTACGAAGAATGGAGGTGATTATCATTAGAGACCTTGATTAAGCTTAGCTAAGCTTACCAATCTCAGGACGACCATGTCGCTTATGCGCCCTTCTGCTTAACGTGCTGCCTTCATATGTTATCACCAACGCAACTGAGCTCCAGCACCACGGAATCATGAACGCAGGCCAACTTGATCAAAAATTCGTGGGAAGCTTGATAGCTCCTGGAGCAGGAAACCTATCATTTTTTCGAAGTAATTTGTCGTCTTGATAGGCCATTCCAGAAGTGAGAAGCCACATCCCAGTAGGTCGTGCTAATTTGGCTGCTAAATAACACCCTAGTCTCTGCGAGTGCAGGTTGCCCTACCGATAGAGGCTGCACTGAATGCAGATCGCGCAACAGCCGCGGAAGTGATGGACTAGGACGCCTATCCTGCTAGACGCGACGAAGCAAACGTAGTGGCACAACATGAAGCACTCGATACTAAATCACATACTGGCAATACAGCAGCGCTCCAACTTCCAATCAACCTGCAACCCGAGCTAATAGTGAATACGCCCGCCAAACACACCACTCTTAAATTCATACGCCGCTAACCAGAGCCCAAGAAACCTATGAAGAACCTTTTTGGTCGCTACTGGGCGTGTACTTGGACGTGTGTAATTCTGGCTGTAGCCGCACAGGCTCAACCCTACGACCGCGCCATCTTTGGCGGACAGCATTTGTACGACTGGGCGGAGCAGGATACCAGTAACTTTTGCGGGTCCTACCTTCCACTTGATCGCCTGCACGAGGCCTCCGCGGACTTTGGAGACTTTATCCCACTGCAGCCGCTCGCTACAGGGACTCGCGGCGGGCTAAGTGGCGAACGGGTAAGGTCGTTTAGCGCGGGAACAGTAGACATATTCACTGATCACGAGCCTACTCCTCGCTTATGGTTTATAAGCAACGGTACCCACACCTGGGACTCCACGCTTAGACGTGTGACAGCCCGACCTTTGGCTCCTTTTGCCGCCGATCATCATGGTAGCGGGGATGCAGATGGAATAGATGATATCTCCCGTCAGCTCATTCTCCCAGTACGCGACACCCCGGGGGTGTTTCGCCACCTCATTTTAGAGTGGGGATCTTATGAAGGGCGTCGCCTCATTCTTGGAAGTGGATCGTTTAACAGGCTGCTGTCTTACCGAATAGATGCCCGCTCCGATGCCAATGCACGAGTGGCAGGCGGGGGTGCGGGCGCAGGTACGCACTTACGTTACTCGCCGGATCCCGATGAACCTGACTACGTTGAACGAGCTATCGTGTGGCGCGGCGACGACCAGGCTTACGATCCCGACGTGGGCCGAGAGGAGATGATGCCACTCGCAACCCTATCACGCCTCGCAGCCATCCCTCATGCCAACGGACGCGACTGGTGGGTTATAGCACTTGGTGGACAACAGAGCCCACACGCCCTCGCGTCCTTCCTACTCGAAGCTAATGGTACAGTGCGCCTTGCGCAGCTCGATACGGCGGCTTTGACATTCACGCCTTCGAGACCCTCATACTCTCGAAGTCGTGCCGCGCAATTCCATGTGTCTCAACAAGGAGACCGCATCGCCTTCCATAACGCACCAAATTCTTACATAGGTGACGCAGATACAACGTATTACGGCCCAGGTACTGGTGTTGATGAAGGAATACTCGTCTGGACCTTTGACCGATGCACAGGTACTTTTGCGCTGGAACACGATATTCAGATCAACTATGCAGTCCAAGGGACTTACCCATTTGCGCCCGATTTCAACCCCTGGCGGGTGTATCAAGGCGGCGGCGTAGCTTTTAGCCCATCGGGGCGCTACCTTTATTTTACCGAAGGCTCCTACGTGGGCCGCTTCAACCTCAACGCAAGCGACTTTGCCGCCAGTCATGAGGTTGCCTACGCACCGGATAGCCTGTGGAGTCTCTACTCTCTTCCGCCCCTATCGGGTCCTACTGCCTTCGTCAAGATCCACGTCACTCCTGGCCCCGATGGCGTTCTGCTCCACCATGCGGGTGGCAGCTCTGCAGCCATTATGTCGCTCGGCAATCTCGACGACCCCGATCCGGCAAACATCACCGGCTCGGTAGATGCGCTTATGCTGCCCTGCTACAACTCCAACAAGTTCGTCAGGCCTTACTATCAGCTTTACGACGATGAAGGCTCCGCCTGCGATACCCTGGGTATCCACGGTTGGAACCCCGCATGTCGGTCGTGGTCGAGCGACCAAACTGACACGGTTTACGTCTGCGACCTCGACAGCGACGGCACCCTTGAGCCCACCATGTGGCGCGGGCGCGAACTCAGCCAGCCCGACTCCATCGCCTATGCGACCGTGCGCACCCCCGAAGGCTGCGACTCGCTATGGCGCGCGCAAGTGCTCCTCGCCACGGCCGTACCGCCAGAATACGTCTACGTTACCGACGCAAATGCTGGCGATACGTTGGCCGGTGTGGTTATCACGCGTGATACAACTTTCGACCGCCGCGTAGCCGACATGCCCGCAAGCAGCCCGTGTGGGCGACTCGTGCGCTATGTGGTGACGGGCGTCTCTTCGCTAGCCTCTCCTACCAAGAGCCTAGTTGGTCGACTACGAGTCTATCCCAGTCCGAGTGAGCCCGGCAAAGAAGTTACCATTTTGCTTGAAGGTATAGAACCAAGCCGCGCACCTGCAACGCTGACGGTAAGTGATCAGGCGGGTAGAGTAGTCACTACACTCAATCTCGATCATACGATACGCAAAATCGAGCTCTTAGCCCACCAGATACCTTCGGGTGTGTACACGGTGACCTGGTCGAGCGCTCGCGGGGTGTGGGTAGGGCGAGGTTTGAGGCTTTAGATCGAGCTCGAGACTATTATGCTAAGAAAGCCCCGCTGCGCTTTTCTACCAATGAGAGTAGCAGGAAGCTGTGGGTATGACTTCTAAGTCAGGTTGAATTCGCGTCAAGCCTTATTCTCAAGTGCACTTCAACTTGGCGTACAAATGCAAGCACCCCTTCTCATCGAAGACGAGAAGGGGCTGCCAACATGATTTCGTAGAGTTTGTGCGCGATGTAGCGCCTAAGCACTCAAGCCCTCCACGCTCCGCTTCACAAAGGCTGCGAGGTCTTTGCCTTTCAGCAAGCCTTGATTCAGCTTGGCGAGGTCGGTGAGTTGCTTGGCTAACACGGCTCCATACTCTGCCTCAGCATTGGCTAGCTTGTCAGCAACGAGCGGGTGATTAGTATTCACCACCACATTGTAGTACTCCGGCATCGACATGCCACCGCCGCCTTGCATAGCCTGCATCTCCGTCATGCGACGCATAAACTCATTGCGCGTCACCACCACCGGCAGGTCGTCCGGGCTCATCGGCTGCAGTTGCACCTGACCGCTCCCTCCAGCAGTAGCCTGCTCAAAGAGCTCTTTGACTGCCTTTTGCTGGTCTTCCGAAAGAACGCTCTCGCGCTCCTCATCCTTTTGCACCAGCTTATCAATGGTGTCGGAGTCAACGCGAACAAAGGTGAAGCCATAGTCGCCCTTCATCTCCACCTGCTGTACCCAGTGGTTGTCGATGATGTGGCCCAGCTCCAACACCTTATAATCTCGTCCCCGAGCAGCATCTATATAACTCGCGTGCTCATCGGCTGAGTTGGTGTAAAGCGCCACGACTTTATCGTGCTTATCCGTCTGGTTGTCTTTTATGGCCTCTTTCAACTCCTCGAGCGTGAAGAAGGTGCCGTCGAGCTCTTTTACGAGAGAAAACTTCGTAGCCCGATCAAAAAACTTGTCATCAGTCAGCATGCCATACTTGATGACCGGACCCAAATCCTTCCACTTGCTCTCGTAATCAGCACGGTCGTTCTTGAAGATCTCGTGCAGCTTCTCGGCCACCTTCTTGGTGATGTAACCGGTAATCTGCTTCACCTGCCGATCAGACTGTAGCGCCGAGCGACTCACATTGAGTGGTATATCGGGCGAGTCAATGACGCCGTGCAAAAACATCAGGAACTCAGGTACGATATCTTTAACCTCATCAGTCACATAGACTTGATTGGAGTAAAGAGCGATGTTATTCTTCTGAACCTCGAACTGATTCTGTAGCGGTGGGAAGTAGAGCACTCCCGTGAGGTTGAAGGGATAGTCGATGTTGAGGTGAATCCAAAACAGCGGATTTGGGCCGTAAGGATGCAACTCCTTATAGAAGGCCTTATAATCCTCGTCAGTGAGATCGGCAGGATTTTTCTTCCAGATCGGATCGACCGTATTGATGACGTTGGCCACCTCGGTTTCGATCTTCTTCTCTGTCTCTTTTTCGACCTCCTTCTCGTTGCCGTCGTCGTCTTTTTCAGTGACTGTTTCGGTCACGGTCTCGTAGTCGACATCGGTGCGCATCCCAAACTGTATAGGCACAGGTAGGAAGCGGCAGTACTTCTTGAGCAGGCTCTCGATCTTATCCTGGTCGAGGTATTCTTCGGCGTCTTCATTGATGTGCAAAATCACATCGGTGCCCCGTCCTTCTATGAGTCCTGCACGCTCGGCGGCTGTACCGATCATATACTCTGGCTTGCCTTCGCATTCCCAGCGCACAATGGTGTCGCTTTCATAGCTACGCGTCAGCACTTCCACTTTTTCGGCCACCATAAAGGCGGAGTAGAAGCCGAGGCCGAATTTGCCAATCACGTTGAGGTTGTCCTTGTATTTCTCGAGGAAGTCGCCGGCACTCGAAAAGGCAACTTGGTTCAGGTACTTCTCCACCTCCTCGCGCGTCATGCCTATGCCCGCGTCGGAAATGGTGATGGTTTTGGCGTCTTCGTCCACCTTCACCTGGATGGTCAGGTCACCCATTTCGCCGGAGAAATCACCTTTACGTGCGGCGGCTTTGAGTTTGGATGTCGCATCGACAGCATTAGAGACGAGCTCGCGGAGAAAAATTTCCTGATCGTTGTACAGGAATTGCTTGATGATAGGAAAGATGTTCTCAGTTTCAACCGAGATGTGGCCCTTGGTCATTTCAGGGGTAGCAGTGGCTTCAGCCATAAGTTGTAGATTTTTTGTGAGCAGGACTGGGAGTCGGATTCCCGTTTTCTGTTTCACAAAGGCCAGTCCAGCCCGGTTTTGCTGTCAGTTCGTCAGTCAGCTTTCGCCAAAACCCAACAGTTCTGTCTCCCTCCACGTCTCGTGCAGTGACGCCCTGTCAGGTGGGTATCCATGTCACACGGGGCTGCTTTAGGTTTTGCCGAAAGGCGCAATTGGCCCAGCCTTTGCCTTACTCGAACCTGTAACCGCAAACGAGCGGTGGTTGAGCGCACTGAAGCGGCCGACACGAATGGCATGATTTTCGAAACTAATCCACTCGTGAAAAGGAGCCTTTAGCCCTGTTCTCAACCAATCAAGAAGCTAAACCAATCGACACACCTCTCCCCAACATTCGGGTGTGGACGAAACGGGCCTTCGGGCTCTAGATTGGGTGGAAAGACCGACTATCGGGGGGTAGGGTTGTGTCTGGAAGCTCAATCACTTTTCTCACGTAGGCCTACGTCGCCGCGACAGAAAAGCTGGCCAATTAGTGGCCACAAAGAGGTATGTCCCTTCTGGGACTTACGAAGCGAGTGAAACTGGTTCCGCTGGGGGGTAAGGGCCATGTTTTGCTCGCTTTTTTATGTATAGACCTTTGCTACCGCAACGAGACGTGCGCAGACTTCCTACGCCCCGACGGTGAGTTTCCACATCTCATGACTAGCAATTTTCCCAACCACGCTGCGAAAATTATTTATCGAAATTGGCTCGGCATCAGCATAGCTTAAAACTGCATGTTGAGAATACCTGTCTGCCGTGTCTGCACTATAGAGCGACTAAATGAGTGCAGCAATAAATCCTGCAAGAAGGAGCATGAAAATCAGAAGGCCATACAGCGTTTTGCGCAGCATAGCGAAAGTCTGGATTAGCGATAATGTACACTGACGATCTATATCGGCTCACCGCACGCGAATATCCATAAACTCAAGCGTCTCCATTGTAATTTGTCCCACTAGAAGTCCTTCTGCCCGCTGGTAATTGATGAGCGCCATTTTTAATTCCTTTGAGACATTTTCGCCCACAGACGGACCATGATAATGTCCTTTTGTCCGTAAGAATGCCTCAATATCGCCAAGGAGCCGCGGCGTCACGTCACTTCCACACACGATTTCACTCCAAACGCGGCCGCCACCTTCCGCCGCAGGGCGAGCTGCGGTGTAAGTAGTAAGGGTTACTATCTCCAAATCGTTTTCCGCAATCTTACCGAGCTTCTTGGGCTCCTGTACTTCTATTCGTTCAATGACCTGCCTATTTGGATCAATGCGCACGTCGTGGTATCGGGTGCGCATGCGGACATTTTTGTCACCAGTGTAGCGATAGTAAGTGATGTAGCTTGTATCCGCCGGCACGTAAGGTTTGGGACCTTGTAAGACCTCGGCGTAACATTTACCGGGTTGTGCGTTTGGAGGTAAATCTATGCCCCATTGGGCAAAAGTGCTGGTTGATACGAATAGTATAGTCGTAGCTAATAATAGCTGCATACTCAGATCTCTCATGCAGCAAAGATGCAGAATTTCGGCAAATGCATATTCCCGGTTTAGCTGTGCTCTGTAGGACCGGCTTCTAAAATACGACGAAGGACATCCTCCTGAGTCTGGCTACCACGAGGAGATGGCCGATCGGGTTTCACTCGGAGTCGCTTATTTGGTTGAGGAAAATCTGCGGTATCGTGCTTGTAGATGGTCCACCGACCGAACCGAAACTCGAGTGCTGTAAGATTGGTCACCCAATCGCCGCAATTGAGATACTGCACGAATGTATCGTTAACGAGCTGCCCATCTACTTTCGGCGCGTGCACATGTCCGCAAATCACGCGATCACAGCCCTTACTCAAGGCCATGCGCATGGCTATACGTTCGTAGGCATTGAGGTAGGCGGTCACGTCTTTGTGATCGGCGGCAAGTTCGCGAGCAAGCGACCACCGCCGTGCACCGAGCGCTCGCTGAGCGTTGCCGAGTAGCTTATCAGTAGCTCGCAGCACACGGAGTGTGAGCCCTTCAAATCGCGCATCAGCCAACTTGTACTTAACGGCAGCATTGAGTCGGTCACCATGAAATATATAGTAACGATGGCCTGCAATATGTAAGATGGCTTGCTCGCGTACATAAAAATTGCCGAGAGCTAAGTCACCCAATTTGCGTAGCCGAGATTCGTGATTGCCAGTTATATAATAAACTCGAGTGCCAGCATGCGCTAGGTCCAAAATCAGGCGGACGATATCCAGGTGATCCGGCGAAAGGCTTCGTGAGCTTACGTTATCCAGGTCAACTAAGTCGCCCGCAATGATCAGGATGTCGGGTGTAATACTATCTAAATATTCCAGCAGTTCTGTAGCCCGTGCCTTTTTGGTGCCCAGGTGCACGTCGCCAATTACTGCAACTTCCAGGTGACGGGTACGTAGCGGAGCAACTGCCATAGGGGGCAAATTTTACATCTATACGTTACCATAGTATGATGTGCAGACCAAAATTTCGCTTCAAGTAGAAAAATAGCAAGAAATTGGGGCCCTATGGTTGCCAAGTATCTTCTTCTGCCTTTCTGTTTGCTCATTTGTGGGCTTTCGCCAAAAATCGCTGGGGCTCAGTCAGGAGCTCCGCCAGCATTTGATACCAGAGTCAAAGAAATCGCGGCTAGTCCTTCAGCTCAACGCATAGAGACGGATATTCGCAAGCTGGTAAGCTTTGGTACGAGACACACCCTAAGCGACACGACCTCTTCCACGCGAGGTATAGGAGCTGCGCGCCGCTGGATAGAAGCAGAATTCAGGAGAATCAGTGCAGCGTGTGGCGGATGTATGGAGGTTCACACGCAGCGCACGCTGGTGCCGGCAGAGGGCAATCAGCGCATTGATACTCCGACAGTTGTTGTCAACGTGTATGCCATACTGCGCGGCAGCAAGCGCCCTAACGACTACATCATCATGAGTGGCGACATCGACAGTCGTGTGAGTGATGCAATGGATAGCACCAGCGACGCACCAGGCGCAAATGACAATGCTTCAGGAATGGCTGGAGTACTCGAAGCAGCACGCATTCTCAGCAACTATTCCTTCGATAACTCGGTGGTCTTGGCCGGTTTGAGTGGTGAGGAGCAAGGATTGTTTGGGGGGCAGGCAATGGCTGCCATGGCCAAAAAAGAAGGCTGGAATATAATTGGGGTTCTAAATAATGACATGATTGGCAATTACTCTGGCATTGATGGTGTAGTTGATTCACGCGAGTTCCGGATATTTTCTGAGCCCAACTTTCAAGATGCGGATGAGCGATTACGTATCTGGCGCAGGTATTATGGTGGCGAAGTTGATGGCGCGAGCAGGCAATTAGCACGCTATGTACATCGCATTACCGAGCAATATCTACCGCAGCTAGAACCGATGATGATCTATCGCTTGGATCGTTTCGGTCGTGGGGGGCATCATAAGCCATTTAACGATGCAGGTTTTGCTGGCGTACGAATTATGGAGGCACACGAACACTATGATCGCCAGCACCAGGACATTCGTACAGAGAACGGGCGGCAGTATGGCGATATAATTGATGGAGTTGACTTTGCTTACGCGGCGCGGCTCACAGGCGTCAACGCAGCTGTACTCGCCTCACTCGGTTGGGCGCCACCAGCTCCCGAGGTCGTCGAACTTGGAGGAACAGTAGCTCCTGCTGCCTATCTACAATGGCCTGCTGCGGAGGGTGAGCAGCCGCTAGGATACAAAGTCTATTACCGTCTGACCACTGAGCCGCAGTGGACGGAACATGTCTGGGTACCGGGCAATCAAAACATGCAGGTAATGGAGGGCTTGGTAGTAGATAACTACTTCTTCGGTGTCGCTGCCGTCGGCAAGAATGGCAACGAAAGTCTGGTGGTGTTCCCGCGTGTGGTGCTAAGGTAACGCGCGGACCTCCCGGTCCGCCGCCCCAGGCGCAACGCGCCCCAGGCGCAACACGCCCCAGGCGCAACGCGCCCCAGGCGCAACGCGCCCTACTTCGCCACCCCGCCCTATCTTACCAACCCTACCCTACCCCAAACCCACCCCCCATGCCCAAATCCCTCACCTCCTTCTACCGCCGAAACCTACCTCATTGGCAAGTGGAAGGCGCCAGCTATTTTATCACCTTTATAGTACAAGGAGCACTCCCAAAAGCAATCGTAGAAATATATAAAGAAGAAAAACGAAAGCTATTAGAACAAGCCGCTAAAGCTTACGAGAAACAGATAAATCACGATCTTATCTTCACAAATTCATTCATGAAGATCGAAAAGTATCTTCATGCAGCAAGTGGAAAGGACGTACACTTGCTAACCTCTGAAGAAGTTCAGCGCATTATTATTGATTCACTATTATGGTTTGCTAAGAGAGGTGATATCAGATTGATCGCTGTGTGCGTGATGTCCAATCATGTGCACCTTGTTATCGACCAAGTCAAGTTACCGGTGGAGGACCTTATGAAACGCCACAAGTCCTTTACGGCTACTATGATTAATCGTGTGCTGGGTCGTACGGGTAACACGTTGTGGCACCAAGAAAGCTTCGACCACATGCCAAGAACTCAAGCGAAAGTATTACAGAAAACAACCTATACCATCAACAATGCAGTGGCGGCGGGCCTGGTCCAGTTCCCAGCTGATCATACCGGGACGTGGTGGAATGAGGACGTTGTAGTAGTTGATGGAACTGCGGTGAGCTGGCGGGTAGGGGCGGACTTGCCGGTGGGGTTGAAGGATATAGGGCGGTGAGGGAACGCCGGACCTCCCGGTCCGCGCCTTTGGGAGGCTCTAGGGCGGCGGTCCCAGAGGTCCGCGCCTTAGGGAGGATTTACTTCAGCGGACCCAGAGGTCCGCGCCTTAGGAAGGATTTACTTCGGCGGACCCGGAGGTCCGCGCGTTACAGGGCTTCAAGGAGGGTGTACCACTTTACGAGCTTTTTGATGTCGCTTGGGTATACACGGTCCTGGTCGTGCGTCGGCAGGATGTCGAGCATGAATTCGCGCAGCTCTTCATTGCTCGCTTTGGGATCGGGAAGAGGTGTGTCTTCCTTTTGCTCCGTAATACTAGCCAGTACCTCCTTAAGTGGCACGCTGTCGCCATCGTCGGTAAAGACGGCGATCGTTTCTAAAGGCGTAAACTGGTGATTGCGCGAGGCAGCAAACTCGCGCTTGCCCCCGCCGAGCGGCTCAATAACTAGACCTCCCGGACGATTGGTCACTAAGCGATACAGTCCAGGCTTACCACTCACAGATAGAATTTCATGCAAATCCATGGTCGCGAATGTATGCACAGATCGCCGCGCTTGCTCAACTCATCCCTACCCCGCCAGCTAGTAATCCATCAGTTGTTGCAAGACTTCCTCCAATCGATGATTAGCCATAAAAGCTTGCTCCAAATCCGCAGCAAACGGAATCGGCGTCTCAGCACTTCCTAGCCGCATCACCGGCGCATCCAGCACAGCAAAAGCAGCCTCAGCTACTTGTGCAGCTATCTCTCCCCCTATACCTCCAAATTGAGTATCCTCATGAAGCACCAGCGCTCGACCGGTTTTCCGGACAGACGCAAGGACCGTCTCCATATCGAGTGGGGCCAGCGTACGTAGATCGATTATTTCAAGGTCATGACCGGTTTTGGCGGAAGCTGAAACGGCCCAACGCACACCTAAGCCATACGTAATCACCGTGGCCGCCGATCCCTCTCGAACCACGCGCGCCTGCCCAAATGGGATGCGATAGGCCTGCTGCGGCACCGGCCCCGACTCGCTACGGTAAAGACCTTTATGTTCGAAATACATCACTGGATTAGGATCGGCAAAAGCCTCCAGCAGCAACCCTTTCGCATCATACGGCGTGCTCGGATAGACCACCCGCAGCCCCGGCACATGCGTAAACCAAGCCTCATTGCTCTGCGAATGAAAGGGACCCGCAGCCATGCCTCCACCCGTGGGCATGCGAATCACCACATTGGCACTCTGACCCCAGCGATAATGCAATTTCGCGAGGTAATTCACAATTTGATTGAAGCCACAAGTGACGAAATCGGCGAACTGCATCTCTACCATGGCCGCACCACCCGAGGCGATGTGATAGCCAAGCGCAGCACCTATGACTGCACTCTCGCACAAGGGGGTATTGCGCACGCGGCTTTCGCCAAAACGAGCCACGAAGCCATCGGTAATCTTAAAAACACCTCCATACTGGCCAATGTCCTGACCCATGAGCACCAGCTCCGGATGCTCTTCCATGGCCTGGGCCAAACCTTGCGAAATAGCATCGATGAGGCGCAACTCCTTCCCTTCAACAGGAGGCGCTTGAGCCGTAGAGACATATGGTGCGTACACATCAGCGAGTTCCTGCGCGGGCTCGGGGGGAGGAAGCGGGGCTGCATCTGCGGCGGCAAGTCCAGCGAGAATAGCGGCCTTGTGCTGCTCGCGCAATTTGGCATCTGCAGCCTCAGTAAGCAGGCCTTCTGCTAATAGATATTCGCGGAAATTATCGAGCGGGTCGCGCCCACTCCAGGCATCAAATTTTTCTTGAGGAACGTACTTCACCCCACTTGCCTCCTCGTGGCCGCGCATGCGGAAGGTTCGACATTCTACGAGGACAGGACGCGGATTTTGGCGCATATCAGCAGCCAGCTCGCTGATGGTGCGGTAGACCTCCAGCAGGTTGTTGCCATCGATCGAGATGCCTTGCATGCCATAGCCTTTGGCGCGATCGGCAAGGGCTTCGCAGGCATACTGCTCCTCGGTGGGGGTGGATAGGCCGTAGCCGTTGTTCTCGATGACAAAAATGGTGGGTAGCTTCCAGACGGCGGCGAGATTGAGCGCTTCATGAAACTCACCCTGACTCGTCCCACCCTCTCCGGTAAAGGCTAGCGACACCTTTTGTTCGCCTTGTAATTTATGGGCCAAGCCGACGCCAGCTGCCAGGCTCAGCTGCGGACCGAGGTGGCTTATCATGCCGACGATGTGGTGCTCCTTGGTACCGAAATGAAAGCTGCGGTCGCGGCCTTTGGTATAGCCCGACAGCTTGCCCTGCCATTGCCCAAAAAGTCTATCCAGGGGTATATCTCTGGTCGTAAACACACCGAGGTTGCGGTGCATGGTGAAGATGTATTCTTCGGGTTGAAGTGCGAGTGTGCAGCCAACTGAAATGGCTTCTTGCCCTATTCCTGAAAACCACTTACTGATTTTGCCTTGCCTGAGCAGGGCGAGCATTTTGTCCTCGATGAGGCGCGGCAGGAGGAGCCGGTCGTAGAAGTGGAGGAGTTGACTGTCAGAAAGTGTGCCGCGCGAAAAGGTCTGTGCAGCGGGAGTGGCCGTAGCTGTAGGCATAGGGGGCAAAGTAACAGCGAGTTTGGGAGCTTAGCTAGCGTTTGAAATTAGCTGATCCTAATCACAGGTAATGCAAAAGTTTGCAGCAAGTCGACTAAACTCCTTAGCGAATCGTTTGCAAGATCTTGCACTACACTTAACGTGCATGGCTACGGTGATGCAGACTCAAATGTTAACGCTGACGCTACTGTGCTTGACGACGAGCCTGCTTCTCGTCGCGCAACAAACTCCCAAGTGGACACTAGAGCTAACCCCAGGCTTTGCGGGAGGTAATACGCGTGTTAGCGACGACCCCGATGACGATCTAACTTATTTCGTGCTGGCGCCGGAACTCGGCTATACGCGAACCGTCTTCAAATCGTTCGCCCTCGAGGCGCAGGGCCGCTATATCCGCACCTATGGAGATATAGAATCTTATGAATCAACCAGCCTCACTTTGGGAGTGCGGAACTACCTAATCTTTGGCAATCCCTCCAAAGAGCGGGAAAGACTAGCAACAATTGCGCGCAAACGCTTTTCGCTATACCCCTTTCTGCGCTATTCCTTGCAATTAAGTAGCCGCAATCCTGAAAATAATCGATTTAAAGAATTGGAAAGTGGATTTTCAGCTGGTATTGGCAGTAGTCTATTCTTTACTCGCAATATCGGTTTTACGTCGGAATTAAAGATTCACGAGACTGGTCCATTCTACTCCAATAATGTGGCAGTCTCCTGGACTAGTCATTTCACCTTCACGAAGCTGACGCATTGGCCCGAGACAAAGCACCTGGCGGGAGCTCACAAGCGGGCGCCGGTCGCTGAAGGCTCACCACGCTACCTAAAGCCTCGGCAGGCGGTGTTTGTCGAAGCGGGTATTGGATATGCGCCTCAGGAAGAGGAAAACCCCAATGGTGAAGGGTTTATTAATGAGCACCCTGTATATTATACCATTGCCGGAGGTCTTTTGCTTCCGCACAATTTTGAGGTGGGTGTGACGGCAAGTGTCCTCGATGCAATCGGCTCAATTTCAGACGAGGTTGACATTCAACGAAGGGATCAATATTATTTCGCTGGTGTCTTTACGAGGTACGATATACCTGTATATACTAATCGTATACGCCTGTTGGCTGAGCTGAGCTATTCGCATAGCAACTACACCTACTTCAATGATGCGGGCCACCGTCGATTGTCGCGCTCTTACTTTGGCTTTGCTCCAATTGTTAGATATGCGATCCAGCCAAGGATTTATGTGTCTGGTAGCATGCGATTCAACACCAGCCTCGATGGAGACAGAAACACACTTGCTGCCAATTTTCCTGAGCTACGCTTTACGCTGCTCGGCAAGGATAGGAGTAGGTAGAGGGCGTGTGGCGAAAGTTATCTCAATCCGGCTCCCCAAATATTTTCTCCAGAGCAGCACGCCTGCGCTCGCGGCGCTCTTCCCTACGGCGATCACGCTCAGCATCACGAAGTGCTTCTTCGCGCTGCCGCCGGCGCTCGGCTAATGCCTGATTGCGACGCTCGCGCTCATCCTTATCAACAGGCACCCGAGCCTGCTCCCGCTTGCGACGCTTCCGAAATAAATCTTCAAAAATTTCTGCAAAGTTTACCCGCTCATCATTAAGCAAACTATCACTTGCTAGATCGATGAAATCATCACACTCCGTATCGAGCAGGATATCCTCCTGAAGTTCAGGCAGCTGACTCACCCCGTACTTACGCTCATAACTACGCAAAAACCTTCCAACAATAGGCAGCGCCGTGCGCGCACCCTGCCCTAGCGACAGGCTGCGCCAGCGAATAGCAGGATACGCACCACCCACCCAAGCACCCACCACCACATTATCTGTGTACCCACAAAACCACCCATCCGCCTGATTCTGTGTGGTACCCGTCTTGCCAGCTACCTCACTCTGCACCCCAAAGCGGCTGTACAAACTCGAACCTGTACCCCGCAACGCCACCTGGCGCAGTGCATAGTCAAGCAACTCAGCTGTCCGCCGGCTCACTACCTGCTTGCGCTGCCGCGGCGCCTCTGCCTCATAGAGCACCTCTCCCAGTCGCGTCTCGATTCGCGTCACGAGTTGATAGCGCGGCACCGTCCCTTGTCGCACAAACATGCCATAAAGCCGCACCATGTCCTCCGCACTCAGACTCGGTGTGCCTAGCGCAATACTCGGCTCGGCTGGCACCCCCGCGAGTCCTATCTGCTCAGCTAATTGCTGCACATATTCCGGTCCAGCACGAAATGCGAGCTGTACCGCCACCGTATTTACCGAGTTCACGAGGCCGCCAATAGTGCTGTACTCTCCGCCATACTCGCCATCGGCATTTTCCGGCGTCCACTCCTTAAAGTCGGTGTAGGTGCGCAACTCATTCGGCCAATAATCGCAGGCAGCTACGCCCTTCTCTATAGCAGCAGCATATACCAGCGGCTTAAAGGTAGAACCCACTTGCCTACGTGCCGCCGCACCGTCAAAAGGCACAGCCTGGTAATCACTCCCTCCCACGTAGGCCCGCAATTCTTGCGCCTTCGCATCTGCCACTACAAATCCAGCACGTAGCCGCAACAGTTCTGCGCGCACGCTATCGCTCCAAGTGCCCTGCCGCTCGCCCGCAGGTAGTGCGGCCAGCGAGCTATAAGTGATGGTTCTGCTTTCGCCAAAACTAGCCATCGCGACCGCATCACTTTTCCCCTGCTCCAACAGCTGTTGGTAGCGGTGGCTGCTACGGATGGCCTCCGCGAGCAGAGCATCAAAACCACTAGGTTTACGCCCGGCCCAATGCTCAAAAAACTTAGGCTGCAACTCTGCTAATGTGGCTTTTACCGCAGCCTCCGCCATCTCCTGAGTAGCCTGGTCAATAGTTGTATAAACGCGCAGGCCGCTGGTGTATAAGTCTAAATTTCCTTTACTAGTCTCCGCCAAACCGACAAGAATATTATTAACGTCTGTCTTGGCTCGCTGACTCAAGTGCGAGGTCTGGGCAAGAATACTCGACTTACCTTCCTGCACCACCAGCGGCAGCTGCGTCAACGTATCGTAGGCTTCTTTAGTGATAAAGTCTTGCCCGAGCATGCGCCGTAGCACGAGGTTGCGCCTTCCGAGTGCCTTTTGCGGGTGCAGCACCGGGTTGTAAGCTGTCGTAGCCTTAAGCATTCCCACAAGTACAGCAGCTTGTTCGGTTGTGAGGTCATACAAATCTGCTCCAAAAAATCGTTGAGCCGCTACTTTTACACCATACATATTTTCACCATAATCGACGGTATTTAAGTAGAGTGCTAATAGCTCCTCCTTATCGAATTCATCTTCGAGTCGATTAGCAACGAAGGCTTCTTTAATTTTGGCTACGACTAGTCCGCCTTTGCCCTCGGCTCTGGGGAAATGCTGCTTGGCCAGCTGTTGGCTGAGGGTAGAGCCACCGCCTTGTTCGCGCTTTCGCAAAACAACTGAGTAGATAATGGCGCGCGCCGTCGCCTGCCAATCGATTCCGTGGTGCTGAAAGAATCGCTCATCTTCCGTAGAAACGAGTGCTTCTATGAGGACCGGAGGAATTTCATCGAGTTCGGCGATTTCTCGATTTTGGAGGTAATAGCGACTCAGCACCTCGCCGTTGCGGTCGAGTAGATAACTCGCTTCAGGATTTTCGATTGC
This sequence comes from Saprospiraceae bacterium, assembly GCA_965213735.1. Classification (GTDB taxonomy): domain Bacteria; phylum Bacteroidota; class Bacteroidia; order Chitinophagales; family Saprospiraceae; genus CALDTK01. The sequence continues at coordinate 1,921,057 of CBDCAB010000005.1, read as the reverse complement.
AGCCAGGGTCGCGCGATTCGGCAAGCTGCCAAATGCTCCTAGCCAAACTGCTAAAATCAGTCCCACCACGAGCAGGAATGCAAGCAGCAGCAGCCCAAGTAGTGCCACAGCAGACCAAAATACGCGTGGAGACTGCTGGCGCTGCCGGAGTAGCCACCGCTTAACCCGCGTGGCGCTACCAGCCGCTGCGGATGAACTCGGTTTGGGTTGAGCCATGGCCGCAAAGAACGGGCTGCCGCGCCCTTTGCGTATCTACTGCAATTCCACGAGGCGGTCTGTGGGTGGCTCCATCGGACCTACCATAGTGGCCGGGCTGGCATCAACTACTTGCTCATCTACACCCGAGCCAGTAGCCGCACGAGCTTTAGCATCTTTTGCAGCAGCATCAGGTGCGGTGTCAGCGACTGCTTCATCAGGTTTTTGCGCAGCAGGTTCTTTGTGAGGCGCGTAGTAGCGCATGGGAGCTGCAAGCACTTCAGCGACATGTTCACTTGCTTCAGGAAAGCTACCGCCGAGGTAGTAGGCATACTTCTCGTCTTCGCGCAGACTCGACATAAACCGGCCCCAGATCGGTAAGGCCATATGTGCTCCTTGACCATACTTAATTGTCCGAAAGCGAACTGCCGGACTCTCTGCGCCCGTCCATGCGCCAGCAAGTAGGCGTGGAGTAAAGCCAATGAACCAGCCGTCAGAATGATTCTGTGAAGTACCTGTTTTGCCAGCAATGGCACCTTCAAACTTATACTTCCAGCGAAGTCTGCGGCCAGTGCCTTCATCGACTACGCTCTCCAGCATTCCGCGGATGAGATCGGCATCCTCTTCGGCCAGCACACGAGTAGGTGCTTGCGCCAGTTCACCCTGCTGAAAGGCATCATAAATAACCTTCCCTTCGCGGTTGCGAATCTGCTTGATGTAATGCAGCGGCTGCTTTTCGCCACGATTGGCAAACACGCTATAGGCCTGCAGCATTTCCTCGAGGCTCACCTCACCGGCACCAAGAGCAATCGCTGGTACTGCGGGAATGTTGCTCGTGATGCCCATATCGTGCGCGAGTTTCACCACATTTTTGGGGCCGGTGTTCATCATCAACTGCACCGATATGGTGTTGATTGAGTTGGTGAGGCCGCCACGCATGTTGTACCACCCGCCGTATTCGTCGCCACTATTGCGCGGCCTCCAGCCTTCGTACTTCCAGTAGGTCCTGCGGTAGTTGCCCCAGTACTTCTGTGGGTCTACACCTTGCTGAAGTGCCGTAGCATAAACTATCGGCTTAAACGTCGAGCCTACTGAGCGGTGACTTTGCACCTTATCATACTTAAAAAATTCATGATTCGACCCGCCTACCCACGCAAGGATGGCACCAGTAGTAGGCTCGGTTACCATGAATCCCGAATTGAGAATACCGAGGTAATAAGCAATGGAGTCAGCAGGACTAATCATTACGGTTTTCGCGCCGGTAGTTTCGGGATCATATATCCGCATTTCGAGCGGAATGCTCATAATTGAGTCGATATAGCTTTCGCCAAAACCCGCTTTACGAAGCTGGTACACGCGATTGCTATTTCTGTAGGCAAGGTCATAGATACCTTCTACTTCCCAGGCAGTTTCACCGTCGAGTGATTGATCAAATTGCGCCTGAAGCTCAATTAGATGCTCTTTTACAGCTTGTTCCGCGTAGCGCTGCATCCCAGCATCGAGTGTGGTTTCAATGGTCAGTCCATCCCGGTACAGGTCATACGGCCTGCCATCGGGATGTTCGATTCCAGTGAGAATCTCCTTGAGCTCGAGTCTGGCGTTTTCACGAAAGTGGGTGGCTATGCCTAAGTTGTGTTCATCACGAAAATAGTTGACCGTTATCGGCAAAGCTTGGAGGCTGTCACAAGTACGAAGGTCGATATAGCCATGCTTAGCCATGAGGTCGAGCACGGTATTACGACGGTAATACGCGTTGGAGGCGTTGCGAATCGGGTCGTAGGTGTAAGTGGCCTTGAGGCTGCCAATCAATGTAGCGGCTTCTTCAACGTTAAGCTCGCTAGGTTCTTTCGAGAAATAACGCTGCGAAGCCACGCCAATGCCATAGGTATTATCAGGGAAAGCTACGGTATTGAGGTAGAGGGTGAGAATGTCATCTTTGCTGTGAAGTTGCTCAATAGTGCGCGCAGCGTAAATTTCGCGAATCTTATTGATAATTAAGCTCACGGTTTCATCTTCTGCACGTTGCTCGCGACCGTAGAGGTTTTTGACGAGTTGCTGCGAGAGGGTCGAACCTCCGCCGCTGCTTTCATCGCCTTTGATGAGGGTGCGGTAGAGCACGCGCGCCCAGGCCTGGTAGTCGATGCCCTCATGAGAATAGAAGCGCGCATCTTCGGTGGCGACGAGAGCATTGATGACATTGTCGGAAATGTTCTGGCGCTCCACGTCGACGCGTTCCTGGAGGAAGTACTTTCCGAGCTGCTCGCCATCTGCGCTGAGGATGCGGCTAGCTTCGGAGGTAGTAATATTGGCGAGTTCGGCCTGCGATGGCATAGGACCGAGGGCACCGTGGTTGACGGCGTAGGTAAGAGCAAGCACCCCAGTGACTGCTAGGCAGCACAAGGTGATCAGCGAGATTGCAGCATAGCGCAAAGCTGAACGCCCCTGGAAGGCTGCTTTGAGTGCGTTGCCTAGGCCGCTGGCAAAGGCTTCGCCCTGCGGGTTGAAAGGTGTCATGAGATTCAGGCTAGTGAAGAGATTACATCTCTAAAAACCTAAATCCACAGCATTGCGTTCGCTTAAAACCTTTCCAATATGGGGTATAACATCCTGTTAAGCAGCGGAAACTACTCGGGATTGGGTAAGGCCAGGTGCTATTCTACGAGGCCGTTGAAGTTGGCATTGTAGATATAGACGCACAGCATGATGAAGGCGATCAAGAAAATGAAGAAGCCGGCGAAGATCCAGCCTTTCGTTCCTGCGTTGCGTACTTCATCTGACATGGCTGGAGCTGTTGTTTGGGCGCAAATTAGCCAGGACGAGGCAAACGGCAAGAAAAACGAGTGGGCAGGTGAGGAATTTTTCTATTTGGTGGCCTGCACTGAGCGTGTTTCCTTTGCGCCCTTACTAAACGTGAAATTCACATGGCAGACGTCGCCGCCCGCGTACACAAGATCATCATCGACAAACTCGGAGTCGACGAGGCAGATGTAACTCGCGACGCGAACTTTACCAACGACCTTGGTGCTGATTCGCTAGACACCGTAGAACTCATCATGGAGTTCGAGAAGGAGTTCGAAATTTCGATTCCGGACGAGAAAGCCGAGACCATCCAAACTGTTGGCCTCGCTATTGACTACCTCGAAAAAGAGACAGCGAAGTAAGCTTTGCTGGTGAGTGTTGCCTCAACGCACCTCATCCCTCTGAGCGGCCAGTCTTCCCCCAGCGGGAGGCTGGCCGCTTTTGCGTCGGCTCAGTTGGTTCGATTACCTTCCCCCTCCCCTGACACTAAAAGCTCGCAGCGACTATGAAACGTGTGGTTATCACAGGCATTGGCGCCATCACCCCCATTGGCAACACCGCCTCAGCCTACATTGAAGCTCTAAAAAATGGTGTGTCTGGAGCTGGACCGATTACACACTTCGATGCGAGTGAGTTCAAGACCACCTTCGCCTGCGAAGTCAAAAACTTTGATCCAGAGGCTGCGGGGGTAGACAAGCGTGAGGCGCGCCGCATGGATCGCTTTGCTCAGCTCGGCTTGGGGGCTACCCACGAAGCGCTCACGCAAGCGGGCTTGGCCGCTGGCGATCATGGTATCGATCCCGGTCGGATAGGCGTCATCTACGGGTCGGGAATCGGCGGTCTGGGTTCGCTGCAAACCGAAATCGAAGAAAACGCCGCTCCGAATCCGCCGCGGCACAGTCCCTTCATGATTCCGAAAATGATCTCCGACATAGCTGCCGGTTTGATATCGATGCGGTACAACTTCATGGGGATCAACTTCGCTACCGTGAGCGCATGTGCCACTGCCAATCATGCTGTTATGTGCGCCTGCGATGCCATTAAATTGGGCAAAGCGGATATTGTCGTTTGTGGAGGTGCCGAAGCTGCCGTTACTAGAACTGGAGTAGGGGGCTTTTCTTCTATGAAGGCGCTCTCCACACGCAACGGTGATCCGGCTACAGCAAGTCGTCCCTATGATGCCGAACGCGATGGGTTTGTCCTCGGCGAGGGAGCAGGAACGATCGTCCTCGAAGAACTCGAGCACGCCAAAGCACGTGGCGCCACAATTCTAGCAGAAGTGGTCGGAACATCGGCTACAGCTGATGCTCACCATATTACAGCTCCTCATCCAGAGGGAGAAGGCGCAAGTAGAGCTATGAGTCTGGCGCTTGCGGAGGCTAAGTTGTCTACTGCAGATGTGGATTACCTCAACACCCACGGTACCTCCACCCCACTTGGAGATGTAGCCGAGCTGAAGGCGGTGATGAAGACCTTCGGGGAGCACAGCTACACCATGAACATCAGTTCGACCAAATCCATGACTGGGCACCTACTTGGTGCTGCTGGTGCCGTCGAACTCATCGCTGGCATCGGCGCAATTCGAGATGGCGTAGTGCCCCCCACCATTAATCATATCAATCCTGATCCGGCCATCGATCCCAAGCTCAACCTCACCTTCAACGAGGCTCAAGAGCGCAAGGTGGATGTGGTGCTGAGCAATGGCTTCGGCTTTGGGGGACATAATGCGGTGGTGGTGGTGCGGAGGTACCAGTAACGCGGTCCTCCGGGACCGCACCAAAGGCTGCCCAAAGGGCTGCCTAGAGGAACTGATAGCGGAATTTCAGAATGAGCCGTCAGACTTTGAGTATGATGAGCTGGTCAGGTTAGCACGCGGGGGGTTCGACCGTTTCCGAGCGGTGCCCTTTAAAGCGAGTATATAATGCTCCCCCAGCGCCACCGCCCGGAGGCGGTCGAACGGCGCTTCTCCCCCGCCCCCACCGCTTCAATGCTTTCGCATTGTGCGAGTAGTACTTGCGTTAGTTAATTTGTTGGCGAGTGTGTTGGAAGCGCTCTGAGATGCTTATAAGCATGCCTGTTGGTGCCTAATGTGGAAGCTTTGAGGGCTGTTGCACCACGGTTAAAAAAAATACCTTGACGCAATGGCAGACGAAATGCTGGATGATGGTGTGGTAACCAGTAAAATCTATATTATCAGAGATCAGAAAGTGATGCTTGATCGAGATTTAGCGGAACTGTACTGAGTTGAGACGAAATACCTCAAGCGCCAGGTTCGGCGCAATAAAAACCGCTTCCCCGATGACTTTATGTTTGAGATGACGAAAGAAGAACTTGCCGATTGGAGGAGCCAATTTGGCACCTCCAAGGCGGAGCGCATGGGCTTGCGATATGCGCCGATGGTATTTACTGAACAGGGTGTGGCGATGCTGTCGGGCGTGTTGAACAGCGATCGAGCCATAGCAGTCAACATCCAAATCATGCGTTTAACCATTCGGATGCGGGAGCTGTTGATGAGCAGCAAGGAGTTGCTGCTCAAGATGGAGCGTATGGAGCGAGAGCTGTATGCACAAGGTGAGGACATCGAGACAATATATGCGTATATCAAAAAGCTGATCGAAGAGCCAACGGTTGAGCCAGAGCGGCGGCAAATCGGGTTTAAGCAAGATGGTTAATATTGATATTACTGTTTGTGCTCTCAAGCCAAGTGAATGATCTGCTGCGCTATCGCGCGACGATGTTCCCGCTGCGCTCCCTTGCTCCCTGAAGTCGCTGCGGGGCGCAGTTAAAGCGGTGTTTGTCGCGACTCCCAGCGCCAAGGAATCACGCCAGGTGGGCAAAAATTAAATCAGGCGGTTCAGCCGCAAAACGGCTGGACGAGTAGTGTTTTTGCCGCACCTGTCATGCTCCTGGCTTTGCTGGTCGGGCTCCTCAGCGGCCGCTCTCGCCCCGGGTGTGCGGCGTCGTCGCTGAAGCTTCCTCCGGTGCACACCAGTTGCTACGTGGCCCTAGTATGCGGGCTGCGCGCCGCCCTCGGCTGCGGGCCACACCGGTAAAATGGTGGCTTACGCCGATGATGTAGTTGGTGTGGCCCTTGGCGCTGCACTCGCTTAGGCTCCCTAGCGCGGCCGCCGCCTGCCACTCGTCTGCGTGGACTGCTTCCGTCGCTACGCTTCCCTCAGCTGATCGCCCCCTTGCTCGTGGCCGTCGTCGTCGGCCCTCGGTCGGACCCGCAGCGGCCGCCGTCGCTGATCGGGCACTGGCTGCTGGCCTCCGCGGAGCTACGGACCAGCAGCCAGTGCCCGGCTCCTCTGGCCGCTTAAGCCAGCCCGCTGGGTGCAGTACCCTCAAGCGGTGCGCTAGCGCGCCGTTTAAGTTGGGCTCCCAAAAGCCGCCCAAACCCGCTTAACCCAGCCGTCATAAGCGAATCAGCCAGAGCGTTGATGAGCTAGAATGAGCCGGGTTGAGCTGGCTGATCCCCTTATGCCGTCCGGGAAAGAAAACCTAGGACGCTACCGTGGGGACCGACTCTACCGTGGGGGTGCGCTGCGCCTGGGGTTGGTGCTTCGATAGCCTGAGCTGGATGTTCTACTTGACTTTTTTCTTCCTCTGAAGATGGTGTTGCCTCCGGCGGTCAGGGGAAGAAAAAACGTGCAGCTATCTTGTGGCCGTGTTGATCAAATCACTCATACCAATCTTGAGCCGCTTAGTGCTCGTTGTGGTCCTTGTTCTGGGGGGCTTAGGCGGTGTTGATGCGGCAAGTTTTAGCGCAAGCGAGGCTGAAAAAGTCACCGTAATAAGTGATGCGGGGATAGAGAAGATCCGGGCGTGGGAAACAGTGTTTACCAACCCGGCACTAAGGAAGGATCCTTTGGCGCTGACAAAGATTTCCAAATATTTAGATGAGATTGGCGATAGTCCGTCGGCGCTGAAACAGATATTTGATCAGGTTCCTGCGAACGCTCAACAGGCCTTTGTTAATGCGCTGGATGATTTGGCCGAACTCTCTGTTAAGACAGGTAAGAAGTTAAAGGTCAAATTTAATCCAAACCTGCAACAAGTTGCTAGAGGGTCGCAGGGGAGTGGCGCTTATCCCGGTATTGATAATTGGATAGTAGTTGAGATTCCAGCTGGAACTAAAGTGTATGGAGGGGTGCCTGGTCAGTCCAACTTCTATACTCCTTACGAAACTCTTTCAGATGCTAGCCTTTCGAAGCCGGACGTTTGGAAGAGCCTGCAGGTGGAACCACACCCCCAGTTTGGGTATCGGTCTCAGGTAGCAGAGTATGAATTGGGGGGTACTGTTGAAGTTTCCTTTTCGAAAGTGGCTGCTAACCCACAGCATGGTAATGGCGGTGCGTTTCAGTATTTCGTTGAGACGTTCCAGTCACAAGTTCGTGCAACAGGAAATGTAATAGACCTTCAATGAGCATAACTGCAGGAAAATGTATAGTCTGCGATCCTATTCAAAAGATTGTAGAGCATTTAAAGTTAAATGGGGCTATTGTCCGCAGTTCGATCTGTGGGGACATTCACTTTAATGAGGTTAGGGTCGAGGTATCTGGTGGCAAGGCTCTTAATGCAGAAGTAGCGAGGAACGTTAACGGTATATCATATGACACTCGTGGCTTCCTTTACTGTACTTGCCATTGGAGTACAATAAAGCGATTATAATCACACTAGTCCCTGAATTCGTGTCCGAGCGATGAAAGCGTCTAAGAGGGTGTAGACGTAGTCCTTGTCCTTATCCGACATCTGAGCAACCTGCTCGAGTCGTTGGTAAGCGTCCAAGCAACCACGTCTCCTGAGTCTGAATATTCTAGCCCAAGCTTTGCGCCCATGGCTAATCTATCCCATCTACCTGAGCAGTGGCGACAAAGCGGACTATCGCAGCAAGCATTTTGTGATCGTGCACGAAGCAATGGGTCGAGGGCCCCGCTGCTGAGTGAGCTCGCCACCTTCACCTACTGGCGAGCTAAGGAACTCGACGCGCAGCGCAAAGCTACCGACCCCACTCCACTGACCACCTTCACCGAGGTTCGCCTCGAAAAGCCTGACGTGCCTGAGCGCTGCATCGAGATCACCTACCCCGACGGTACGCATGTGCGCATCCCCCTGCCCCTAAGCCACACACACCAGTGCTAGCGTTACCTCCAGGGGCCAAGCTGTACTTCTACACGGGCATTGCCGATATGCGCAAAGGTTACAACGGCCTCAGTGGGCTGGTGCGAGGTGAGCTTGAGCGCGATCCTACTGATGGCTCCATCTACTGCTTTGTCAATAAGCGTCGAGATCAGCTCGTAAGCGGGTCCCCTCGACCCCATTTACTCGACAAGCTGCTGTGCTTCGAGCCTGACGGCTACGCGGTATACTATAAAGTGCTGGCCCAGGGCACACTTGAGATACCGAAGCCTGAGGCGGGTGGCACGCACGCCACCATCACTGCCCAGACGCTGCAACTCATCCTCGGCGGCATCAAACTTGAGCACGTGCGCAGGCGCAAACGCTACCAAAAAGCAGCATAATCCACATCTCTAAAAAGTAGTCCACAAAAGGGGTAAAACCCTTGTATTTGCTGGGGTTGAGGCCATTTCCCAATCCTGCTCTTCGTACCTTGTGGCTAGTGGTCGATCAGGCAACATATGATGCTGTAGTAGCAGACAATCAAGCCCTGCGCTTCAAGATCGAGGAGCTCACCCAGCGCCTAGATCAGCTTACCCGTTGGCTGCTCGGGCAGTCTTCCGAACGCTTCATCTCGGATGAAGTGGAAGCCGACGGTGGTGGTGGTCCCATCCAGGGTGGGTTGTTCGGAACCGTTACGCCGAGCGAGGAGAGTTCAACTACCATTGCCGAGCACGAGCGCAAGTCTCGTAAAGGAAGCCACCCCGGTCGCAATCCTATCGCAGACCACCTGCCTCGCCGCATTGAAATATTGCTGCCCGATGGTTTGGAGGCTATTACCCTAGCCGACGGAACCTATCACGTGCCAGGATACACCATCATCGGCACTGAAGTCTCTGAGCGTATCGAGTTCATACCTGGTAGCGTCACCGTTATCGAGACTCAGCGACCCAAGCTCATCAAAGTTGAGCAGGCCAATGAGCCTTCTCCAACAATCACAGTCGCTCAGCTCCCTGAGCGACTGCTGTCCAAGTGCATCGCCGATGAAACGCTGGTGGTCGAGTTGATCATTCGCAGGCATCGAAATGGGGTCAAGGGGACCCGCTTCGGTGCAGTGAGCACATGCCACTGTACCGGCAGGCCCAAGGCTTCAAGCGTGACTACAACTGGACAGCGCCGCGCTCCACGCTCGGTAGCTGGGTGGACAAGGTGGCCGTAGCTCTCATACCACTCCACGATGAGCTGCGTTGCCAAGTGCTCAGTGGAGACTACATCCAGATGGACGAAACGGGGCTAATTGTACTAGCTCGACCTGGTCCTAATGCCGAAGGCGGTAAGTACAAGCATCCGAAGTCTAAATCACACAAGTACAATAAAAAACCACCCGATAATGATGTGCGCAGGCATCAGGGGTACATGTGGTTGGCGAGGGATCCGGTAAGCAGGCTCGTACTGTTCGAATACCACCAAGGCAGATCATATGAGCTGCCCAAAGAGTTGCTCGCTGAGTATACACGACGAAATGGGGTCAAGGGGACCCGCTTCGGAGTCTACAAGTTGATGGATATACATCCTATCGCAAAGCCCTGTCCCAACTTACCGTGGTGCCCAAAGGCGTCAAGGTGGGCCAGTACGAACAGGCGCCCATACGTCTGGTGTGCTGCCTAGCGCATGTGCGACGCTACTTCTTTGACGCCCTCGGCTCCCATCCTGTTGAAGCCAAAGAGGCGCTACTTCAGTTCCAGGAGATATATGCTGTCGAAGACAAAACACAAGACTTTACTGCCGATCAGCGATTAAGCTATCGCCAGGAGCACCTCGCACCGCTGTTCACCAAGTTTAGCGACTGGCTTGAGCAGTATCGCAACCAGGCAATCCCCAAGGGAGGACTGGGCACAGCGATCAAGTATGCCTTGAATCAATGGCCACTAACCGCGCCGATGCTAGAAGATGGCCGCATCAGACTCGACAATAACGGCATCGAAAACCAAGTACGCATTCAGGCGCTAGGGCGGAACAACTACCTGTTTGCAGGATCACATGAAGCGGCGAGCAACATCGCCGTGCTGTATAGCCTGCTGATCAGTTGTAAAGTCTACGGCATCAACCCCAGGGAGTGGCTCACTAAGACACTACAAAGACTTGCTGTAGAAAAGGTCGACGAGCCTAGCACGTGGCTACCGAACTGGGAGAAATAGCGAGAATTGGGCAAATAGCATAGACGTGCTTGCTTGGACGCTTACGGTGCAGGATTTACTGGGACGCGAGCATATCTACCTGTCCAGCAGGTTCTGAAGCGTGCCATCATCGAGGCGGCTGTGTCGCAGACATTCGCACCGACGTTCCATAAGCGGTCGGAGCAGCTTCCGCTTGCGGCGCAGATAGCAGACTATTGTGAGGCCGCTGACTTCGAACCCTACCGCGATACTGCACACGCGATGGTCCACGAGGACGTACTGCCAGCCCTCGAGCGACACCGCTACCTCGGGCCGCTACACGAGCGCGTTACGGCGACCGATTTTACAGCGTTCCGCGAGTTCATGCCGAGCACAGGACTTGCATTTCATCCGCACATCACAATATCTAAACGGCTCGCTGATGCCGAGGACTGGAAGGTATTCCTTGCGTATTGGATTGAATGAGTTGCGCCTCATACAACCCCCCGCAAGGGTGCTCAGTACATATCATTCCTGAAAGTGCTACGCGCACTCGCCGACATCCTCCCTGAGGTATCGCCGCTATCAGAGTCGGAGCTGTGGGGGCCGGACGGCAGGCCCAGCAAATCAGGCACTAAAGATGAGCGCTAAAGAAGTCTTAATGGTGGTAGCTCTGTTCAGATTTGCTTTCAATAGGAGGCAACGAACTAAGTCTTAGCTGGCACCAAAATCTACTGCTTCTGTAAGAGATTGATGATAAGCTGTGGCACCGTCATTCATGTGCTCAAGTGCACCACCAGCTCACGCGATAAAATATTCATGTAAAGTAACAGGCCGTAGAGAAACTTGAGCTAAGAATCGCAACGGTCGGTCAGCTGCGGCAGTCGCGGATAGCGGAGTGGATCAAGCGTTACGTGCTGGGCAGAGCACAGTAATTGTTGGGGGTCAGGAGCATGCAGTCGGTGGAGCAGTACCGGCGTAGTGGCTGGAATGATCTGGAGCGGCAGGTGGGCGAGTTCCAATCGTTGCAATGAGGGAACCATGAATAGAGCTGAAGCGTTGTACCAATACGGTACACTAAAAACAGGAGTCATGTTAGTGATAAGCAGCAGAGAGTTTAGGCAGAATCAGCGTCTGTACTTTGATAAGGTAGATGCAGGTGAGCAGGTTGTGGTTCAGCGCGGAAAAGATAAATCTTACGTCCTGTCACCAGTTACTGAAGATGATCTGTACTTCGATGCCGAGATGGTAGCTCGGATCAAGAAGAGCTTGGAGCAGGCTCGGAAAGGAGATACGATACGGGTCAATAGTAAGAAGGAGCTCAAGGCTCTACTTAGCTCTTTATGATTTATGCGTTAGAGTTCTCCAAGCAGGCGATCAGGGACTTAAAGCAGCATAAGCGGTCAGGAGAGAAAGCGATCAATCATAAGATTGAGCAGTTGTTAGACGAATTGATTGATCACCCGAGAACAGGAACTGGACAACCAGAACAGTTGAAATATGGGCTGTCAGGTCTATACTCTCGTCGGATAACAAAAAAGCATAGACTGGTTTATGAGATCGAAGACGAAGTGGTTAGGGTCTTAATAGTCAGTGCCTACGGTCACTATGATGATAGATGAAACGAACCGTTGCGCTAAACGCGCGTCAGTAGTCCCGCTGCGCTCCCTTGCTCCCTGAAGTCGTTGCTGGGCGCAGTTAAGCGGTGTTTGTCGCCACTCTCAGCGCCGAAAGATCGCGCCAGCTGGGAGAAACGCGGCCAAACGCGCACCTGGCGCCGTTTGGCTCGCTCTGCGAGTGGCGCCACATTGTAGCCGGCGCACCGACAGAGTCGGCCAAACCATGGCTACTAATCTTTCTCAGCAGTAGGCGAGTAGGTCGCGATGCCCTTTCTGCCGGGATAAGCAGCTTTCTCCTTATCGCGCCACTCAAAGTGCACCTCCAGCGCAATACCGAGCGCCTTCGCCATTTCCGCAGCGTACTTCCAAGCCTTTGTAGCATCTGTATATTGAACGCTAACCTTCGACTCCTTTAAGTAGTGGAAGCCTCCAGTTTGATGACAGCCCGAAATAACTCTTGGCACCTTACGCTCGGACATCCAGGCTAAACCGTGGCGCTCGATAGCTCTGACGCAGAGTGCAGCCATGATGGAGTTCCACTTCGGACGCGCAAGACTTTTACCGTCGATGAGGGCGATATGAACCTTGGTAAAGCTGACATCGCCATCAAATTCGACGCGCATGGGCGACTCAGCTGCCGAGAGGACATCAGCTTTTAACGATTCTCTCGGCTCTTGCGGAGACGCCTGCTCGCTAAGCTCATAGTCTTGCAGAATTCGAAGGACGGTGTCATTGGGGTCTTCGAATACCCGAGCATAAGGTTTGAGCGCCTCAACGGTGGCGGTAGAGTAGATGAATTCTTTCATGGCACAAATGTAAATAAACTTTTCAACTAAACAAACTAAACTTGGGCATCTACTTCCCTTAGAGGGCGTTTGGCTCGCTCTGCGAGTGGCGCCACATGTAGCTCGCACACCGACAGGGTCGGCCAAACGCGCTCTTTCGCGCACCCTCGTGGGCAGGTCCAATCCCCGTTCCCTCCCCCACCCCCACCGCTTCCTAGCTTTTGCGTTTTGCCGAAAGGCCACACACCTACATTGGTCGCAGCATAGCACTTACGCAACACCATGAAGCCACAACGAAGCATCGCCAAAATCTCCCCCGCCGAACTCGCACGACGCTTTCAGCGACTTAGTAAAACTGACGCCGAACTCGACCTAGATGAGGCCGCACTCCTCGACGTAGTGCAACACTACAGAGCCAAAGCCATGCTCGATGAAGCACTCGTAGTCGCCGACCGAGCACTCGTGAAATTTCCCTACTCCAGCCGACTCTACCTCGCCAAAGCAAAAGTGCTCTGCGAACTCCATGTGTACGAATACGCGCTCGAGGTGCTCGATATGGCCGAAACCTACGGACCAGGAACTCCTCAGGTGCGTATCCAGCGAGCGCAAGTGTACGCCGGACTTGGCATGCAAGAAGAAGCCTTCGCCGAACTCGATGAATTCGATGACACCGGCGATGTCGTGCTCAAAAGCATGCGCTCGCTCGCTGAGGCTACCATCTTCGAGCAAATGGGCCGCAACGGCGATATGTACTTCTTCCTCGAACAAGCTATACGCGAATGGACAGGCAACGATGAAGCCTTCGAACTGCTGTGGATTTGTACCGAAGTAACCGCCCGCCACGCCCAAACCAAAGCACTATGCGAATGGGTACTTAACCAAGATGCTTACAACGCAAGAGCATGGTACAACCTCGGCCACGCACGCTATGCCCTCGGCGAAGTAGATACCGCACTCGTTGCATTTGAATACGCCTACATCATCGATCCTAAATTCGAGTTTGCCTACCGTGAGGCAGGCGAAATCTGCTACGAAACCCAGCAGTACGTGCGGGCCATCGAAATCTACGAGACGATGATGGAGTACATCTGCTGTGATAACGAGGTGCTGCTGCGCCTAGGACAGTGCTACCTCCACGACCATGCTTACGTACAGGCAAGGCTGTGCATCAATCGGGTGCTGACGCGAAACCCCAAACACGATGAAGCGCTCTACTACAACGGCTTATGCTATGCGGCCGATCAAAATTGGACAAGTGCTGTTAACGCATACTTGCGGGCCCTGCAACTCAATGATCGCAACGAGCTCTACCACGCTGCACTCGCCGAAGCACTTCTGCAAACTGGCGATCTAGCCCGCGCAGAATACTATTTCCAGAAGGCAGCCGATACTGCGCCCGAACTGCCCACGCACTGGCTCAACCACGCCGTGTTTCTCTACGAGACAGGTAGAGCACTAGAAGCACTTGTAGTGCTCGAAAATGCCGAAGAAAACACCTACGGCATCGAGCTCGAATATTGTCGGGTGGTGCTGATGCTCGCCTTAGGCCGTGAAGCAGACGCCCTTCGCCACCTCGCCTCCTTGCTAGAAGAGGATTTTGATGCGCATGAAGTCCTGTTTCGCATTTCTCCTGCACTAGCAGACAATGACCTGGTAAATCAAGTGATTCGCTGTTTTGCGTAAGCGTAACAATGCAGCTGCTCAGTCGCGAAGTGGTGGCTAGGTATTTGCACGTGCCTAAGGCTTAGACCTACGCTGCTATGCCCTCACACTACGTCGCACGACTATTTCTCCTGCTCATAAGCGCTGTAGTGCTGCTGACTACAGGTGCGTGTAGGCAAGATGATGGCGGGCTAATTCGAATCAACCCGCAAAGCTTTTCTGCCGCAGATGAAGCCACTATCGGCGCCCGCCTGATCATGGAGCGGTGGCGCGATGAAAACATCAACGTCATCGAAGCGGAAAGTGGAGCCTTTACCGACGGTGCCTACCTGTACCTGCGCCCGCTGATAAAGCAACTCGTAGACCAACCAGGCGTGACGCGGCGCGATAGCTTTGACTGGAACATTCACCTGGTACTCGACGATCAAGCACACGCTTATACGCTACCTGGAGGGCAGTTGGTGATGCACACCGGTCTGCTGCACCAGCTACGCAATGAAGCAGAATTTGTCGGCATCTGCGCCCGCGAAGTAGCACTGGCCGAGCAAGGTGCAGCGATGGCAGCACTCGATCGGCAAGTGGAGGACAATGTGACGCTCGGCGACATGATTCTGGGCAACGTAGTGCCTCTCGACCACATCATCGAGCAACTGCCTTTGCTAAATTATACAGAAGCAGAACTCGCTGAGGCAGATTCGCTTGCGGCGCGTTTGGTGTGCCCCAGCGATTACGAAGAGCGGGGTTTGACACAGGCCGTTGGCCAGCTGAGTGATTCTTCACGCTACGTTGTTGCTCGGCCAGCCAACCGCCACTGGCTCAACACCTTCAACACGAGGGTGAGCGAGTGTCCTGGTGCAGATAGCCTCTATACCGCGCGCTACAAAGAGATGCTCGGCCTTTACGTGCCGCACTAAGCTTTCTACTTGCACTTGATGCACTGCTTGGCATAGAGTGCAGCTCCTACTGCGCCAGCCTGATTGAGAAATGCCGCTGGCTGCACGGGACAATCAATATTGAAGTACTGCTTGTACTCATCATAATACTTCGATACGCCTCCACCGAGCAAGATGAGATCAGGTGAGAGAACTCTCAGGATTTGTTGCAAGACCTCGTTGAGGCGCGTACCCCAATCTTCCCACGACAGTTCTAGATTTTTGCGAGTTTGATTGCTAGCGTAGTGCTCGCTCTTCATACCATTGGGCATATAAATGTGGCCGAGTTCGGAATTGGGCATCAGCTCTTTATTAATAAAAAGTGCTGAGCCTATGCCGGTGCCGATGGTTAGAAAGGCTACGAGTCCGGGTGTCTTTTTAGCCGAACCAAACTTGATGCTTGCAAGACCTGCTGCGTCGGCATCATTGAGCGTATGTACTTTTTTGCCAGAGGCTTTGCCCCAGAGCTTAGAGACTGATGTATTGATCCAGTCGGGATGAATATTGGCTGCCGACATGGCCTTGCCTTTTCGTATGATAGCCGGAAAGCCCACGCCAATATGATCGCCTTTGTAACTGAACATGCTGAGCAGCTCAACAAAGGCTTCAGTCATTGCCTCCGGCGTGGCGGGTTGGGGAGTAGGTACGCGGAGTCTTTCGGTGAGCAGTTTGCCAGATGTGACGTTGACAATGGCCCCTTTTATGCCCGAGGCACCTACATCGATGCCGAGGATATGGTTTGACTTGCTCATACTAGTGTCTACACCGAAAGCGGACTGCTAGTTTATCACACGGACCTGCATCGGGACATCCTCTGCTGGTCGGTCGCGATTATCGGTCGCAGCTGCGGCAATAGCATCAATCACGTCGAGTCCTTCGACAACTTGCCCAAACACTGTATAGTCGGCATCGAGAAAAGGCACGCCACCACGTTCGAGGTACTGCTTGCGCGTGTCAGCCGTGTAGGAAATGCCTTTGCGTGCCTCCATCTGTTCGAGATCGCGCTCGCTGACAGGTCGCCCACTTACGATATAAAACTGTGAACCGCTGGATTTGCGCTCTGGGTTTATCGCATCTCCTGTGCGGGCGGCGGCGAGGGCACCCTTCACGTGAGCGAGTTCTTCATTAAACTCAGCGGGAATTTGATAGCCAGGTCCGCCAGATCCGAGCGGTGTTCCTGCGGGAGCATCTTTAGAATCTGGGTCGCCCCCTTGCAGCATAAAGCCGTCGATAACGCGGTGAAAAAGCAAGCCGTCGTAGTAGCCTTGCTCGGCGAGTTTGATGAAGTTATCGCGGTGCTGGGGCGTTTTATCGCTGAGTTGCACCACCATTTTTCCGTAAGGAGTCGTAATCTCTACCATACAATTAATTGGTCCAATAATTTGAACGCGTTGTGAGTCGAGCGAAGTTTTACCGTCTTTGCTCGCACGCAAAGTAACGAGGTAGTTGCCGCTCGTCACGTAGCGGTGCTCCGGGTTGACCTCTGTACTGGTTTTGCCGTCGCCAAAATCCCAGGTATAGCTTTCAGCTTTTTCACTGTCATTGTCGAATTTGACGGTAGCCGGTGCGGTGCGATCTTCGGGATTGGCAGTGAATTTAGCCACAGGTTTTGCGCAAGCGGAAAAAAGAAGCGCCACCAGCAGAACGCACGTGGTATGGGAGGAAAATTTCATAGGAGGAATTAACGTCTACTCGACGATGATACGCATGCGAATGTCTTCAACCGGACGATCGGCACGACCTGTTTCGGCCTCAGCAATCTTATCGATCACTTCAAGGCCTTCGACGATCTCCCCAAAAACGGTATAGTCCCCATCAAGGTTTGGCGTACCGCCAATGGTACGGTACAGCTCGCGCTGGGTCTCGTTGTATTTAAAGCCTTTTTCGTGTTCGACATTATCGAGCAGCGGGTCGGCAGCGGGCTGGCCATGGACGATATAAAACTGTGAGCCACTAGACTCGCGTTGTGGATTCATGGCATCACCAAGCCTTGCTGCTGCAAGCACACCTTTGAGGTGAGGAGCCCCAATTTCGGCGGGCAAGGTATAACCAGGCCCCCCCTGGCCGAGTGGCATTCCCGGAGCAGCGGTGCGCGAATCTGGGTCGCCTCCTTGAATCATAAAGCCGCTAATAACGCGGTGAAAGAGCAGCGAATCGTAGAAACCTTGCTTGGCAAGTTTGATAAAATTATCCCGGTGCTGAGGGGTTTCGTCGTAGAGCATAGCGCGCATGTTGCCCATCGGGGTTTCGATGCGGACGTACTGCCGCTTGTCGGTGTTGCAAGCCGCGAGCAGCAGGATGCACGCTATGGTTGTGAGGCCGAGGAGGGCGCGGAGGCGTCTAAAGCTTCCCATTTTTCAAAGTATTGAATGATCATTTCCATGAGGAGTCGCTCTTGAGCTTGGTGCCCAACAGCTTCGACGGGGCGGAGTGGCTTGTAGTGGGGCCAGCCATCATCGTCGCGGTGAGTGAAGGCGTAGTAGCCTCCGGCGCTCAGCACTTCGCAGGTGCCGATATGCATGAGGTCTTGTTTTTCCTCTTTCGAGAAAACGCTCCGCCACCTGCCGAGTTCTT
This sequence comes from Saprospiraceae bacterium, assembly GCA_965213735.1. Lineage (GTDB taxonomy): Bacteria > Bacteroidota > Bacteroidia > Chitinophagales > Saprospiraceae > CALDTK01. The sequence goes on along the minus strand of CBDCAB010000005.1, from coordinate 1,903,217 downwards.
GCACGCCGATAAGCATGAGTACGGCCTGGAGGTCGGGAAGGTTTGGGTGGCCCAAACTATCTTTGACGAAGTGCCGCACTTTTAGCCAGGCAAAATCAAGTTCCCATGATTCCATTGCGGCGCAAGATTACGGCAGATAAGGTAGCTGCAACGTCAAGGAGTGGCTACTGCTCCAATTCAAAGTCAATGCTTGTAGGTGCGGAGGTTGCCACAAATATGCCGCGGCCGCCATCGATATTGGTAGGCACGACTACAGGCTCCACAAAAGGATTATCCGTATTAAAATCACTCAATTGTAGGGCTCTGAAATAAGCAATAGATACCGCATCTAATGTCAGTGTACTGAAGCGGACTGCCTGATATTCATCGCTATTTCTTACAATACTACTATTGCTATAGACATTGAAGGTTTGCAGAGTGGTGCTTTCGCCAAAACTGCTGGGCAGGATCAGATACTTATCGCCGTAGTAAAAATAATCTAAATCATCACCAGTTTCGAAATTAAGAGAAACAGCCTGTGTGTCAACAGCAATTGGCTCACCCTGGCTATCGAACTCAGTTACTGAATGAATATATTGACCGGTAATTAAAACTCCCGCGCCTTCCGCACCTGCACGTACGGTGGTAGTGAAGCGACCGAGAGCAAAATCACGATCTCGCAGCAGCACATCCTCGATGGTCGAGGGCGGAAGTATCGTTTGCTGCGCCGTGACGTAGATGCCATCAAGGGTTATCACCTCCAGTGTCACCACATCCCCAACTGCAAAGGCGTCTGCGGGTAGTACAGCTTCGTAAACGCTGAGGGTATCGGGAGCTTGTGGATTGCGGAAAGGGTCGAAGTTGCTGCCTGCGGGCACGGCTCGTTCGGTAAACGTGAAGCTGCGCCCCCCACGCACGTGCACCCGCACCTCAGCCTGTCGCACACGTGTGACACCCATGGGCTCGTCAACGCGGCGCGTTTTGTCGAGCACGATACGCGCCGTGTCACCCGGAAATATGATCCCCTCCACGATAAGCTCGAGAGGCACATCCGAAAGATCAACATCGATATCGGTCAAAAACTTATCCTCGCAGCCAAAGGAACATATGGCAACGAGAGCAGCAACTAGGAGCGAACGGTTGTAAATGGTCATATTAAAATTTAAAGCGGTAAGAAATGGAGGGGATGATTGGCAGAATGCTCACTTCTTGAATTACCCGTTCGCGCTGTTGGGTCTGTTCATTATACTGGTCGCGGGCGAGAATGATGTAGGGGTTTTTATGCCAATACGCGTTGTACGCTCCGACGATCCAGGCACGCTCGCCCCACTTTTTTTGCTTCACAAACTCGACGTTAATATCGAAGCGGTGGTAATTGCTGAGTCGGTACTGATTTTTACCTCTTCCCTGCTCAACTGGCGTAAAGCCAATGCCTTGATAGCGGTTGAGCTCGTTGGTTTGGGGGTTTCTGTATGTATAGGTTTGGGTAGCGTAATTGCCATTTTGTTGGAGCTCAGGTAAGGTTACGGCATTGCCTGTACCGAATACCCAGGCGCCGGAGAGAATAATGCGTTCGGTCAGCTTGTGGGTAGCGAGTATGCTGATGTCGTGGCGGCGGTCGTAGCGGTAGGGAAAGGTCTGGCCGCCGTTAATATCAGCGAAGGTGCGGTTGTTCCAGCTAAGGGTGTAGCCAATCCACCCGGTGGTTTCGCCGAGTTTCTTTTGGGCGAGCAGCTCGATGCCATAGCTCTCGCCATCACCTTGGGTAATTTTTGATTCCCAGCTATCACCGATGCGGAAATCGAAAAATGAGCTACCAGGTCTGTAGCTAATTACATTATGCATCTGCTTATAAAAGGTTTCCGCGCTGAGTTCATATCCTCCACCAACGGTAGCAGCAATGCCTGCTGCTGCCTGCCAGGCTCGTTGTGGAGCTACTTGGGCATTGCTCGGCACCCAGAGGTCGGTGGGTAGGGCCAAGGCTTCGCTTGTGAGCAGGTTTACAAACTGCGTCATTTGCGCATAACTCGCTTTTAAGGCGAGCCCATTGTCGAGCCGATAGCGGGCGGCGAGTCGCGGTTGAAGGCTGGTGTACAGAGTTTGATTGCTAAAGCCGCTGGCATGCAGACCGACGTTAACCAATAGTTTTGGCGAAAGCCGAATTTCATCCTCCAGGTACACCCAAGCTTCTAAGCCATCTTCGATAAATGCACCCAGCGTTGTATCTTGAGCTATGCCTGCTGCGCGCTCACTTTGAGAGAGAATACCTGGGGTGTACGTATGGTGGGTCAAGCCAAAACCTGCACGTACACTATGATAAGGATTCGGTAGAAAACTAAGATCAGCTTTTAGACCATAGTCACGAATACCACTGCGGTATTCAGCAAGATAATGTTCACGCTCCTCTTCAAAACTATACTCGTATTCACTTCTAAATTTAATGGCATAATCAGAGAATGTTCCGGTGGTATTGAGAAATAACCGCGGACCGAGTTCCCAATTCCAGCGGAGCGCGGCAATTTTGTTACCCCAGCGCACGCCGGCACCATATTCATCTGTTGCACCCCCAAAATTATCCTCGAAGCTGGTGCCAAATACGTCTCCACCCAAATAGCCACTAAAATACAGGGTATGCTCCTCATTAAGCTCATGACGAATCTTTGTATTCAGATCATAGAAGTTAAGTTGAAGCTTAGTTTTAAAATCTGGGTTGGATGAATTAGCCAGTGCGATGAAAGGTTTGGCAATCAGATCGATATAGGTGCGCCGACCACTGATAAGAACACGTGTTTTGTCGCCAACAGGTCCGTTGAGGGTGAGGCGGCTGGAGATGAGGCCGATTCCTCCTTCTCCTTGCCAGCGGTCTTTGTGACCGTCTTTCATGTTGATTTCGAGCACTGAACTGAGTCGACCGCCGTAGCGTGCCGGAAATCCGCCTTTGGTAAGCGAAACGTTGTTGATGGCATCGGCATTAAAGACCGAAAAGATACCGAGCACATGGCTCACATTATAGACAGGCACGCCATCGAGGAGCACCAGGTTTTGGTCGGGCGAGCCGCCGCGCACGTAAAGTCCGGCCGTACCTTCTGTGCCTCCCGATACGCCGGGCAGCAACTGGAGCGACTTGAGGACATCTGTTTCGCCGAAGAGTGCGGGCGCGCGTTTGATCTGCTCGATGGGTACTTCAACTTTCGACATCTGGACTTGCTCGTCGATGCGCTCGGTCTGCTCGGTTGCAGATATTTCTACAGTAGCGAGTTGGCTGCCAGTGCTGAGTTGCAGCATAATTTCGCTGCTTTGCGGCCCGATGAAGGTGGTGTCGAGGGATTGGTAGCCGATGTAGCTCACCAGCAGGTGGAGGGTATCGGTGGTGTAGGTGTAGCTAAAGAAGCCGTAGTTGTTGGTGGTGGCGCCGAGCAGAGTCTCGCTATCGAATAGATTGGCCCCGAGGAGGCGTTCACCGGTTTCGGCATCCTCGATGTAGCCGCGCAGGGTATGCGACTGCGCCATGCCACTCGCACACAGGCCCACAAGGAGCACGAGATAAGCCAGTGCTACTCGGAGATGGATGATGGCGTTGCGCATGTTGGTTATGCCTACGTACAGCTCTAGACTGAGTTATGGCAGCTGTAAATATTAACGTATGAGGGGGGCTGGGTGCTGGCCTGCACACTATATTGTGGCGAGGAACATCTCTAAGCCCCAACACCCAAATATTTTTCCCAATATCCAGCGGCGTAGTATGGGATGTTTATCAAGGTATAGGTGTAGCCTCGTGGGGTACTGACCGTTTCGGTAGAGTGATAATTTTGCAGTGCACGCAGGGCTATAGGAGCAGCAGCACGCTCCATAAATTGATGCAGAGACCGAAGCCTTCCTGTAGCTCCAGCTTTAATCTCCAGAGGATAAACGCTCGTACCTTCGACGACGAGCAGGTCCACCTCCGCACTCGAACCGGATTTTTCTCGCACCCAAAAGTATGGAGAGTAAGATGGCTCATGATGCTTGGCGATAATTTCTTGCGTCACAATATGTTGAGCTATGCGACCTCGATAAACTGAGGTTAGGTTTTTCACGCCGAGCATATCGGCTTGGATGCCGCGGGCATAATTTAAGATTCCAGTATCTAGCAGTTGAATACGAGGCCGTCGTCGAAAGGCTGGCGCAAGAGGTAAGCCTAAGGAGCCGGTAGGGTATACGAGCCGAAGCACACCTGCAAGCTGAAGGGCTTGAAAAGCTTCTCCAACTTCATCACTGCGATAGGTAGAGCCGCCAAATTGCGCGAGCTTAATTCGATCATCCTCAGCAACAGCAGTAACTAATAAATGTCGCAGCACCGCCCGTTGTCTTGGGCTTTTTGCATACTTCTCCACGTCGGCACGATAGGCTGACCAGATAGATTCGTACAGAGAAGTAAGTTCGTGTATAGCTACACCATCTGCTACTGCGGCAACTATTTCCGGCATACCGCCAATTATAGTATAACGATGAAAGAGCGTCAGCAGGTCATCGTGCGCATAGACAGGCACCGGCCCAGCCTGAAGTAATGCTGCGTATTGATCGTTATTTGTCCAAATTAAATATTCATCAAAACTTAGAGGATGTAGCGTATAAAATTCTACTCGTCCTACTGGGAAGCTTGCGACATCTCCCATCGCAAATTCTAAGAGAGATCCAGCTGCGATGACGTGCAGGTCGGGGTAAGTCTCATACAGGTACCGAAGTGTTTGAATAGCTTCTACCGATTCTTGAATTTCATCGATAAAGAGCAAAGTGGAGCTGTCTAGCTTGTCCACCTTGGCACGCAAAGCCAAGCGCGAGGCGAGTTGATCAACAGGGGGAAGCCCATCAAAAAGTGCCTTGTCCGCAGGAAGTTCGAGGTTGAGCCGGATAAAGTGCTCGTATCGCCGAGCAAAAAGCATGACCAGCGAAGATTTCCCTACCTGCCTCGCGCCTCTAAGTATCAGGGGCTTACGCGTAGATTTTTTGCTCCAAGTCTCGAGCCATGGAAGGGCAGAGCGTGGTCGTAAGTTGTACATGCACCGCGAATATAACCCTCATTTCAGCCAGTCACACTGGCTAAAATGGGGGCTATTTAGCCGGGATGAGCGTTAAAAATGGGGGGTGAAGTGTTGGGGGCTGGGGGCTGGGGGCTGGGGGCTGGGGGCAACAACTTCCATACTACTAATTCACCCCATGCTTACTTTCCCCCATGCAATCCCTTCTCCCTTTCGCAGCAGCAAGCTTACTACTGCTCAGCGCTTGCTCAAAACTCCCCACCTACTCCTACCCCACCCCAGTCGATACCAAAACTCAGGAGGTACGGTTGCTTACAGATCAAACCTTTACCACCGCCTCCGGCATCGAAGCGTATGCTGATTTTCCCGGCGCACGGCTGGCAAGCCTGGTCGAGCAAGGCGACACGCTCGTAGCAGAAATACCGCCCGAAAATTCGCCAATCAACCAAAGTCCTTGGTATGCCTTCGCACTCAGCGCCCCTCAGCCGAGCGAAGTCATCGTACAACTCACCTACCCCACCGGAACCCGCAACCGCTACCTGCCTAAAACAGCCCCAACACGTAGTGGACCTTGGACTTACGTGCCCTATGATCGCGTTGATACCAGCAACAACAAAGCCTTCATTCGCCTCGACATCAGACCTGAGCGGCTCTACCTCTCCGCACAAGAGCTCATTGCGACCGATTCCATCGCGGCGTGGATAGGTGGCCTCAGCTCCACCCCTGCTCCTCGATTATATACCATCGGAAGGTCGAGGCTCGGTCGGCCAATCTGGGCGCTCGAGGTCGGTGAGGGCAAAGCAGATAAGCGTCCGACAGTCGTGTTTATGAGCCGGCAGCATCCCCCAGAGGTGAGTGGATTTATCGCATTTCAAGCTTTTATCGAGCGCATTTTTGCCGACGATCAACTTGCCCGTGACTTCCGGCAAGACTTCCGCATTATTGCTATTCCTGTCGTCAATCCCGATGGCGTCGATGAAGGTCATTGGCGCCACAATGCAGGTGGCATCGATCTCAACCGCGACTGGGCCGAGTACCGCCAGCCCGAGACGCGCACTGTTGTGGAGTGGCTAACAGCCCGCACCAACAAGGATCAGGTGGTTTGGGGCATGGATTTCCACTCCACGCAGTATGATGTGCTCTACACGCACGATCCTGCTCGCGTGGATTATGCCGGTTCTGAAAAAGTCGGCCGCTGGTCTGAAGCTATTCGCACCTGGTCGGCTGAGCAGTATTATGGCGCTTCCGCAAAACCCAAAAGCGATGACTTAGGTCGGCCCCTCGTCACAGGTCAAGATACGTTGCGCGTCGAACCTGATGCCATTGGCAAACCCACGAGTGCCAGCTGGTTTGTCCAACACTACGGTGGCATCGGCATCACCTACGAAGTCGCCGACGAGCAGGACAGAGACTACATCCGAGCCAAGGCCCGCAAGGCAGCTGAGCTATTAATGGAGATGTTGTAACTGAGGCGGAGTACGCTCGCAGCAGCTGCCGAAACACTCACCGCGCGATGACAGTATGTCAGTGACTAAATTTTCGTGACTAAAGTTTAGTCACTAAACTTTCGTTAACTTGCTAACTCATCCTTTTACCTGGATCGTGCATTGGCTCGTCATAAGAGGGGCCCTTTGGGAGTTGCTTGTGCGGGCCTGTAGCGAGAGTTCTCAAGCCCTGTCTAAAAATAAGGAGGTACCTGACCACACGCGATAGCATGTGTGGTTAGGAGGTTACCTTTTTTTTGCTACGTGTGCTCAACTGCGAATAAGGCGGCACCGCCCGCGGCGGGGGTTACCTTGCTCGCAGTAAACTGCAAACAATTAACCCCAGAGGGGCTTGCTTAGACTTGGTTCCTCCCAAGGGGCCCTCCAAGTCACGCCCCCTCTTTGCAGTCATCCGCAGACGTAGTCACTACTACGGTTGCCTCCAACTAGTGGGCCCCGCCTCAGCGGGGGTAATTGGTTGGAGCCCAATTTTTGAGCAAGTGCGCAGACGAAGCAGAAGGAGGGGCCCTCTGGGAGGTTACCTTTTGCTGAGCCTAAAGGGCTGACACTGAGAAGAAGGAGGGACCCGCGAAGCAGGGAGGTTTCCTTTCTCTCAGGCGTAGTAGCAATTCTAATGCACGATCCGGGTTTTAGCCTCCTGACTAAGGCCCGTTTGCCAAACCCATTCAAATTTGGACTCGTTATGGAGCCTGCTGACCTTGTAGATAGGGAGGAAGAAGTGGCCGCCACTGTATCGTCACTACACAATGGCCAGCGTTTGTTTCTTATCGGCCCGCGGCGGTATGGCAAGACCTCCATTTTGCGTAAAGCTTCTGCGGTAGCCAATAAGGAAGGTACACCCCGCTGCTCGTGAACGCCGACGTTCATTTAACCCTCGAAAGCCTCGCCGGCGCAGTAGCCTCCAAAGCAGTTGGCCTCTTCGAAACCTCAATGCGTAATCAGGTACAGCAAGTCATGAGTTGCTTTGCCCACCTCAAACCAGAAGTTAAATACGAGCCACTCACCGACTCAATAAGTGTGGGGATAAGTCCAAGTGCCGACCGTACTGCCGCTCATACTACCGCTGAGGCCCTTGATGCCGTCAATAAGTTAGCCAAGGATCAGGGAAAAATTATAGGTGTCATCATTGATGAATTTCAGGCTTTTTCGCAACGAGAAGGTATTGCAGCTGAGCGGCAGTTGCGTACGGCCATTCAACTGCACAACAACTTAGCTTATGTATTTTCTGGCTCGAATACACGCCTGATGTATGCCATGATCAGCAAACACAAACGTCCCTTCTATCAGGCGGGAAAAGCGATCAGCATCGGACCAGTACCAACCGACGACATGTCTGCCTTTCTTATTAAGGGTTTTGAGCAAATACAAGGCACCTTAACACCTGCCGCGGCGCTGCGAATACAAGAGCTCAGCGAATATGTGCCGTACAACATTCAAAAATTAGCTGCTCACATTTTTTATGCCCTCTAGCATAGCAAAGCGTCAACATTATGCCCTGTGCACATCGACCAAAACTTCGATAACCTAATAGCCGAAGACAGCGCCATCTATCAATCAATGCTCAATCAACTGACTCCTTTGCGACGCAGAATACTTGCCGCTCTTACATCTCCTGCAAACCGGGGAGCAACCGTTTCTAAGGTCGCACGTCAATTAAATTGCGGCACCACCACCGTCCCCGCGGCCCGCGAAGTTTTTCTCGATGATGAGTTGATTAGAGAAGTCACCTCCAGCACTGGCAAAACCGAATACCGGCTCGTTGACCCCTTCTTCGGCCATTACCTCGACCGACTTAGCCGGGGTGTGCTCGATGGTTTAGGATTGCAAGGTTTTGGACCAGGTTGCAGACCCCGCGAGCCGCCCGAGCTTTACTACGTGCTTGCCCCGATCCTCCAAATAGTAGGCCGGTTAATTTCTACTGTTTTTTGCGACGCTCACATCGAACAGCTACCGCGATTTTAATACCCACTCCAATGCGAAAAATTGATACAGAATTACTTAGATTATTTCAACGAGAATTAGGATTGTTTGACCAGTTATCACTCAGATTCTTGCGCTAACGGCTTGGCCTTGAGGGTACGCCAATAGGTTTTGGCGAAAGCTGGAATGAGGAGAGCCGAACGGCACGTATGCCATACCAAGGCAGGCAGTTTGGACACGAGCAACCACGAGGCCGACTCCCACATGCTCGGCGGAATCGCCACGCCAATAGCTGCGACATTAAGTAAGAATAAGCCCGCAAACACTGCACTATAAGCGATGGAAAATGGCAGACTCCAGGTCGCCAAAACGAGTAAGGCCACCGGCAAAAGCAGGCGCGGAGGCAGTACGGACTGCATAGCCTTATTAAAATAATCAAACTGTCCATCGCGCAACCAGCCCTCCACGGCCGGAAGCAGAAATTGTCCTGCAGACGTGTACTGGGGCGCCAGCCAACTGTTGTGCTGCGGCACATCAAGCTCCGTTTGCAGAAGCTTCTCGTCATAAATGACTGCACTCTCCGCATAGGCAATGGATTCACCAGCCTGTATCAGTCGAAGCTCCAGCTCTAAGCCATCATTTGTATCGAGCTCGTGCATCGTCTGCACAAACAATTCGTAATCGAACACCATACCACTGCCTGCGAGGCGCGCAGAAAGTCCCAGCGCGTGGTGACCGGCGCAGAGAATATGGTTTTCGATAGCCTCAGAAATGGCAGCCCAGTGGCGAGTTTCGGTGCTGAGATGCGGCGGTGCTGTACGTTGGCCCTGCACCACACGAAAGCCCGCAGCCATGTAGCGATTGGCCTCGAGCAGAAAGTCAGGCGCCATCACAGTGTCGGCTTGGAGCACCACGGCACCCTCAAAAGTTTTGCCGCTAAGGGCGTTAATCCCCGCCTGCAGAATGCTAATTTTCGTGCTTTCGCCAAAACCCACTTCCACCACACGGATGGGCAGTCGACGCAGCTGCTGCAAGGTCTCCGTGCGCAGTTGATTAGCCAGCACAAGCACCTCAAAGCGCTCGTGCGGGTAGCGCTGACGGAGGGCACGCTTGGTGGTTTGTACAATGGCAGCATCTTCTTTAGCCGCCACGATAAACACTGCAAAGCTGCGCAGATGCTCATCGCGCGCTACCGGTTGGGGAGCTGCTAACAAGCCCGCAAGCGCGTAGAATAACTGGTACAGCACCGCAAATCCGAGATAAAGCGCAGCCGCAAAGAGTATCAGATGAAGTGCAATCATGCGTGTATCCAGCCTCCTGCTGCCAGCGGCCCGAGCACCTAACTGCTAAGCCAATACGCAAGCGAAGCACAGTCCGGGACTGGTTGAAAACCTGTTGAGCCTAAATGCCAGAAGCATGCCAGCAAAGTTCCTTGCAGCGTGGCGCCTCTTGTTCGCGAGCGGCTCAGCGCTAAAAATCCAAGCCTAGACTCAGGTGCCAGCGCGGATCGAGCACCTCACCTGTTTCGACACCCCAGCCTCTATCAATACGCACAAAGTAGCCGAACACGCTGACTCGCGCTCCGGCACCATAGCCGAGCACCACAGGGTCGCGAAAGTAGTTGACCGTGAGGGTGTAGCTCGGATCATCATCAAACCTGACGGTGTTGATCGGATTGTTGCGCGTGAAAGGCGTGCGACCGGTCCAGGCAGTACCGACATCCGTAAAGCCAACGAGTTGGAAAGCGCGCAGAAACGTACTGGTGGTACGCGGAAACATGTATCTAAACACAGGCAAGCGCAGCTCGGCATTGCTCACCGCAAAGCTGTTGCCATTGCGAATGTTGGTGCGAAAGCCACGCAAATTAGTGATAGCCATTTCATAGGCATAGTTGCCAGCTGTAATAGGTATCTGATTGTTGAAGCTGCTGCCAATAGCTCCGTCCGTACTGCCGAGGTAAAAGAGGATTTTCTCTGCACCCAAGGTCGTAGCCGCAGCGGCGCGTACAGCAAATACCCCATGCTTGAGTACCCTCACATAATGACGAGCATCAAAGCCGAGAAGCGTAAGTAGACCGTTCTGAAAATTAAACGATGTCTTACCAGTAAGTTCTACATCAAACGCTTTGGCTACTTCACCATAAAATTTCGCTCGGCTACCGTGTTTAATATTTACGGCGTAATCGAGAGTATTATCAAACACATATTCTAGACGAAGGCCTGCCCGCTGCTCCCGATCAACCTGCAAACCAAGTGAGGCATCATCAACGACGAGCGGCGTGAAGCGATCAAAGCGCAAGGTGGCTGTGGCTCGCAGTGAGCTAAACACGCTAAAAGGGTAGCTCCACCGGGTAAGGGCAATGATGCTACGCGCCTTAGCCCGCTGTTCGTCGATACTGCCTGGCAGCGGAGGCAGAGACTGCCGGCGTGTGGAGTGATAGAGGCCGTAACGCTTGTCAATACGATCTTTGCGAGAATCTAAATAAGCATAGTATTCCGAGGCATCAAAGGTTGTGGCATAGCGCGCCCCGAGTTCGAGGATATAATCTTCAAATAGTTCTTTATTGTTAAGTTTTATCAGCAAGCCAGAAGGTTGCTGGCGAAAGCTTTGAGGAGTTGCAGCAAAATTATCGAGCCCACCAAACAGCGGCTCGTTGCTAAAGGTGGTGGTGAGTGCATCGGTACGAAACCGGAGGTTGTAGGCTCGTATGCGTGCGGGCCGAAACTGGTGCAGCGGCTGTTGCTGATTGGCGGCGCGTTTGGCTTGCCCCGCCTGCGTCAGCAAGTCCAGTCCAAAGGCACGTTCTGTAGCTGGTTGGGGTGGAGCAACTTCTTCAAATTGACTCTGAAACAGCTCACCTTCCGCAAGTTCTGCCTTTTGGATGCTATCACGTGCAACGACTTCATCGCGCCGGCCGCTCAACCAGGCTGGCAGTACCTCCCGCAGATCGGGCCGCACACTTTGCCGCTTGCCCCGCCGAGAGCCAAATCGCGTTGCTTGTGGCACGCGAACGGGCAAGCTATCGAGTCTAAACGTGTAAAACTCATGCAGACCGTTAGGGTACTGCGTGAGCATAGCAGTGAGGTTGCTACGCGGCTGCACGTCGAGCAAATCGAGGCTGTAGGCGAGGTCGGTGCGACCAAAACTCACCCCGCGGAGGCGACGAACCTCCTCGACTCGAATAGTATCAATGGCTGCTTCTATTCCTCCACTTGGTTGCCAACTCACCGGCACTCGACGCACATCACCGTCCTTAAATTCAACGACTTTTTCGCGGTAGGCTACGTACTCCTCCACTTGTCCGGTGTAAAGGTTGGTGATGCCGGTGCGGTTGTCGAGGTAGGCGAAGGTGGAGCTATCTACCATCACCGGACTGGCAGGCATACCTGCATGGTTGTTGGTGAGGCGTATCGCGTAAGCATAGTCGCTGCGGTTGTCGGGAATAAACCACACGTTGAATGGCTGCGTCGGCAGCACGCTATCGAGTTTCACCCGTTCGAGGGTAGAGTCGACGCGGTTAGAGATAAAGATGACCCCCGACATGCCACCCACCACGGCCTTGCGTACATCGAGTTCATTGTAGTAGTCGTCGGTGATGCGGGTACTTTGCCGGGTCTCGAGATAATACTTGTAGATATCGGTGATGCCACGCACTCCGGCCGACACAACCAGTTGCGAACCATTGGCATAATCTATTGAGTATACGCGCTGGTACTGCGGGTCGAAAGGTTCTTGTATGGGGCGGTCGGAGGTGCCAGGATATTCTCGGCGCAGCTGTAGCACATCGTTTTCCTCGAAGACGATGGCGAGCTCAGTATTGTTAGGATTCCACGCCAGCAGCGGGTAGCGGTAGTCGGTTTCTTGAATTGCGTTGCGATAGCCGGTGCGCAAGATGCGCTTGCGTTTGCCGGTGGCGAGGTCTTGAACGAAGACTTGCTTTTTACCAATTTCGTTGGTCGCGTAAGCTATACGTTTGCCGTCGGGGCTAAGGCGCAGTTGTGTGATAACTGCACGATGTTTATTCTTAAATGTTTTGCCGAAAGGCAGCACTTGTCGATTAGCTATATCTGTATTTATTCGATTTCTGTAATAGATTTCCCAACCCTCAGCGACATCGTCAAATTGGAGACTGTAAACATAACTAATTGCGCTTTCTACAGAGCGCGAAATGCGTGTGAGGTAGAGGAGATTGCCAATGGTGCTCGTGCCATAGGTCTGGGCGATGTAGTACCACCAGGCGTGGCCGGCGAGGCGTGGGCGCTCCACGAGCATATCTTCAAAGGTGGCCTTGGGGTGAGCCAGTAAATACTGACGCAGCTGCTCATCGGCCTCGGCATTCCACGCGTCGCCCACGAAGGCTACGAGACCTTCTGAAAACCAAAGCGGGATGTCGAGCAGCACTGCATTTTGCACGATTTCCTGGAGGTTTTCTCCAAACATCATAGAACTAAGTATCACACTTGCGGTGCCTTCTCGTATTTGCCGCTGCAGCTCGGCATGATTACCATCGAAATAGATAAACGCTTTATTACCGACGACTTTAACTCGACCTGCTTCGTTTTGAAAAGCATCTTCTGCGCCGATGTTGCTCTGCTTGAGGTCCGAGAGATCAGTATAGACGATCAACTCGATTTTATCTGACATTTGGTGTTCGAGCAGCTCTTGAATTTCCCCGTAATTGGCCTCAGCGATGAGTACAGCTGCCTGGCCGATGTTGCGGGCTTCGCCGTACCAGTAGGTGATGTAATTTTCGGATTCGTACTGGAGCCAATCGTCGAACTTGTCGTGGAATTGCACGCGATTTTTGCCAAATTCTGTCCGCGTTTGCTGCGCCGGGAGAGGTTCAGCTTTCGCCAAAACACAAAGGAGAACCACGAGCGCGAGGAGGCGTATAATCACGGGAAGCAGATAGGTAAGCTGCTAACGTACAAAGGGTGGAGGTCGTTGCATAGTAGGGAAGCTTACCATCGGACGTGAGGTAGCGACATCGGCAGCTTTGGCGACAAGGCATCCTCTTGATGTGGCTACTCTTCCGGCGGGCATGTACACTGTTGAGCTACGCGCAGCGAGTGGCGTCCACAGGCGCGAGCGCATTCTTGTGAATCGTTAGTTAGCCATAGTGACGCTACAGCTCCCCCACCACCTGAAGTTTGGCGAATTTTAGAGCCAATTTGCGCTGAGGATTTTGAATACCTTCAAACAGAATGGTTGCCACGCGGCTCTGTTTGCCTCCATCGACTGATAACACTTTTCCTTTGCCAAACTTCATGTGCAGCACTTGCACCCCCGGAATAATGCGCTCGACGGGAGAAGCTTTAAAATCTTTGGGATCGACTTTATAGCCGCGTTCGCCATTTTTATATTTTGCGAAAGCGCCACTCACTCTTGCCCGGGGCACGAGATTGGCAGCACCTGTAGCTGTGGGATCGAGCCGCCGCCGCTGAAGTGCGCCACTCGAATCTTCAATATGATCTGAAGGAATTTCTTCTAAAAACCGGCTCGGCTCGTTGTAGCGCACGTTTCCGTGTCGGTAGCGCGAAGTGGCATAGGTGAGGTACAAATAAGCTTCTGCGCGGGTAATAGCGACATAAAAAAGACGCCGCTCCTCATCGAGATCATCGGGATTGTCAAGCGATCGAAAGGCAGGGAAAAGCTGCTCCTCCATACCGACCACAAATACTGCTGGAAATTCCAACCCTTTCGCGGCATGTATACTCATCAAACTTACATAGTCGGTGCTGCCCGCATCATCTTTATCGGCGTCTGTAACGAGCGCGATGTTTTGCAAGTAACTGCTCAAAGACTTATCATCGGGCAAGTTGTCGGCATCAGCTGCAAAAGTGGGCTCCTCTTGACCTGGCAAAACGAGTCCGAGCACTACCTCATCGTCGTCAACAAATTCTTTAATGCCATCGAGTAAAGCCTCGACATTTTCGAGTCGACTCACTCCTTCTATCGTGGTATCATTCTGGTGTAGCTTGTAGAGGCCCGATTGCTGCAGAATATACATCGCTGATTCATACGCATCGTCGACGGCAACTTTCGTCTGGAACTGCTGAAGTAAATGAGCAAATCCCCGCAATTTATTCGCAGTTGCACCTGCTAGCCCCGCCTCTTGCAAATGACTTTCGATGGTCGTATATAAGGTATGACCTCGCGCGCTCGCAAAGGCCGCCACTTTGCCCATGGTAGTATCGCCAATACCTCGGCGGGGAAAGTTGATCACTCGCCGCAGCGCCTCATCATCGTGGGGATTGACAGCTAGACGCAGGTAGGCAATTGCATCTTTAACCTCCTTTCGTTGATAGAAACTAACCCCTCCAAACACCCTGTATGCTATGTTCGCACGCCGCAGGCTTTCTTCAAAAATTCTACTCTGAGAATTCGTCCTATATAAAATAGCCATATCAGAATTACGCAGATGCTGACGATTCTTTAGTTCTTGTATAGCGTCAATGACACGCTTGGCTTCTTCCGTATCTGAAAGTCCACGAATGACTTTAATCCGCTCACCTACTCCTTTTTCAGATCTAATCTTCTTTTGAATCTGCCGCTTGTTGTTATTAATGACGGAATTAGCCGCAGCTACTATACTTTCGGTCGACCGATAATTTTGCTCGAGTTTGTAGGTGCGGATTCCATATTTATTAAAGTCTCGCTCAAAGTCTAAGATGTTTTGTATAGTAGCACCTCGAAAGGCGTAAATTGATTGCGCGTCATCACCCACCACACAGATATTCCGCTTTGAGCCTTCGTACTGAACCAATTTCTTAACGATTGCATACTGAAGCGTATTTGTATCCTGAAACTCATCGACCATTACATATTTGAAGCGCTCCTGAAATTTCTGGCGGACCTCCTCATGGTTTTGCAGCAGCTCAAACATGCGAAACAGCAGGTCGTCAAAGTCCATCGCTCCCGATTGTTTGCACCTACCGACGTATCGGGTATAAATCGTCTGGAAGTGCGGCCGCTTCGACATCTTATCCTCAGTCAGCAGGTCTTCTCTTTTAGCGTAAGCTTTAGGCGGTATAAGGTTATTCTTGAGCAGGCTAATGCGCGAACGAATCCCATTGGGATTGTAGGTTTGCGTATCGAGGCTCATTTCTTTGATTATTGCTTTAATTACATTAAGAGAATCAGCTGAATCGTATATTGTAAAGTTGGAAGAGTAGCCCACTTTATCGGCTTCTATCCGCAGCAGCCGAGCAAATATCGAGTGGAAGGTCCCGGCCCAAACTTTATGTGCGCGGCTTCCGACCACCTTCTCGATACGCGCCTTCATTTCTCTGGCGGCTTTATTAGTGAAGGTCAGCGCGAGAATTTCCCAGGGTTTTATCCCAGCCTCAATCATATAGGCGATTCTATACGTCAGCACCCGGGTTTTGCCAGAACCAGGTCCAGCCACCACCAGCACCGGTCCTTCAACCGCCATCGCGGCATTACACTGCGTAGGATTGAGCTCGTCGAGAAACTTCGATTGCGTTTGGGCGGGAACAGATGTGAACAGCTCGGACATAGGCAAGGCAAAGGTGGGGCGGCTGTCGCCAAAACTCATGAACGTGATTTGTCAAAACCCCTCCTAGCAAATGGGCAGGAGTGCCAGCAGACAAACGATACGTACTAGGTGAAGATGAGGAAAAATCAGGAACAAAACAAATTGTTTGTAGATTTTTCTTCCACAGTCGGGAGAGGAAATTTTCGTGAGTAGCGGTCGAACAGCTAGAAGAATGTGGGTGTTTCGTCCCACAGTTAGCCACTAACACCGCATCTGCACGCGCAGAAGATTAACTTAGCTCCCAAACCCACCGAAGTGAAGCAAACCTTACTACTCGCCCTTGCCATTCTTGTCGGTACCGCCACTGACGCCGCTGCCCAAGCCTCCTTCCTTCGCGTCGGCTTCGACCTCGAGGTCGGGATGCCAGGTAGCTATCCTCCACCGACGACTTTTCGAGAAGGAGTTGGACCTGGCAATGACTTCGATGGCATGCTCATCGGCTTTCCCGATGCCAATGACTTTGTGCGCATTTCCAACCTTCATGCAGTCACCAACGATCCAGCGAGTTGCGATGTGACGGAGGTAGATTTAACTGCACGAATCTATTCGCTCGTCACTCCCAGCGAAGCGTCTGTGGCGGGAAGTGATAACTCTCCTGATGTCTGCACTTCCAGCAGTACGTTTCGCTACTCTAGCCCAGCCTGCACACCGGGTGCTGACAAGGATTGGGCGCTGCCTGGTATTACAGCATCACCGGTGTCTAACTATATCGTTGCCGGTTCAGGCACTGTCTTCATTGACATTGTTGCTACTTACACCTCCTCCTGCTCACCTGCTCAGGAAACGGTGACGTATACCACCCAACTCAGTGTTGGCGCGGCACCCTTACCTGTAGAACTCAGCTCCTTTAGCGCCCGCCCTGCTGCTACAGGCAATGTTATAGAGTGGACGGTGGCCAGCGAACAAGACCTTTATATGTATACCGTAGAATCTGCCGCGACTGCTGATGGTGCCTTTGCACGCCTGGCAGATGTTGCTCCCCGAGGTGTCAATGGTGCTATTGAGGCTATCTACTCAGCGGAAGATCACGCACCTGCTCGCGTGAACTACTACCGCCTTCGTGCGCAAGACCTCGATGGCTCAGTGGCCTATTCCAAGGTAGTGGCAGTAACGCGTGCAGGAGCAAGTGCTGGAGGTTTCGCCCTTGCTCCCAATCCTGCGCAGGATCGAGTAGTCGTTGACTTTGGCAGTACGCCCAGCACCACTGATCGCACCATAACTGTTACTGACGCTACGGGTAGAGTGGTACTCACTCGCCGTGTTAATGCCGGAGTTGCTCAGCTAGAGCTAGCGGTGGAGGTACTTGCCGCGGGCCACTATGTATTGACGGTAGCGGATGGAGAGCAGCTCTGGAGTCGGGTGCTACAAATTGACTAGCTATAGTCTAGCTCAGTTAGTATTCGCCACTGCATCTGCTCTTTGCCTCTGAGCAGACGGGATTTGCCGTGAGCGCCACAGGAAATCCCCTACCGACCTCATGTCCATATTAAACCCGATCCACCTCGGTCTGCAGTGCTTGTGGTGATCACTCTTCAGCATCTACTAGCTGCTGCGAGTAAGCCAAGTTTCACTAACAAGCAGTCAGCCTACAGCTGCGACTTGGAGCCAAGTCCTAACACTCGATCTACGTGTAGAAATTGGCAAAAAAGAGCCTCATCCCTGCCCGAAGAATCTCCCTCACCTGCTCAATGTCACAAAATCTTCCCACGCCAAAATCATTTTACACGGAACGAGGGCATGTCAAATACGGGCTTTTTATATGCGTATTCAGTTGACCATTTACGAGATATCAATTTTCGGAGCACACGCTCAACGCTGATTTTCCACCTGCAAACCGGTAATTTCTGCCCATTAACAACAGATTCAGACATTTCGTCCTACGTTTATACCCAGGACATACCGTATGTTCGGCAATTGTCTGTTAGGACCTTCTAACTTGGCAGCGAAACCAAATCCAATTTACCGATTGGCGCCTCGGCGCCGGGAGGAAAACCAACCACTTTTCACATGAGATCAAAGACTACACACTGGCTAGCGACAACCTGTTTGGCGCTGCTACCTTTTCTAGCATTCGCCCAGCCGGCGAATGATGACTGCGCCAATGCGCTGCCACTAACTGTTGCACCTGCAGGTTCATGCACAGGTTCTAATGGCACTACCGTTGACCTATCAACTGCCACAGACTCTCCAACAGGAAATCCTTCCTGCGATAATACTGGCGTCAATTACGATGTCTGGTTTACCTTCACTGCACCAGCAGGTGGTAGTGTGCTAATGTCAATAACTGGTAATACATCAGTCGAGACCGCAGTTTTTGATAATTGCGCTCAAACTACTGAATTCTTCTGTTCAAGTTCTAATTCTAATGGGCAAGTCATCTCCGGATTAACTCCTGGAGTACAGTACGTTCTTAATGTGTGGCGTGACTCGCAGAGCGGAGTATTCGACCTTTGCTTATCAGTCCCCCCCCCACCTCCAGCTAACGACGAGTGCGCTAATGCGACTCCGGTAACTCTTGGTACTACTAGCTGTGGGCCTACTGTTACAGCAACGAATCAATCGGCAACAGGGGTTGCAGGCAGTGCTTGCGGCTCCACGTCCACACTTTATGGCGACGGTGACATTTGGTTTTCATTCCAGGCGACCGCTACAACAGCCATTCTCGATCTAATCACAGGCGTTGGTTCACTTTACATCTCAGTGTATGCTGAGTGTGGAGGTGCCTGTGTTTATGACAACAATCTCTTATCTACCAGCACCAATGAGGTCATTTCGGGTCTGACGGCAGGTGAGACCTATTTTATACAGATGTACGAGTCAGGCAACAATGCTTTTGGCACGATCGAATTTTGCATGTCGAGCCCACCGCCAGCACCTGCTAACGACGAATGCGCTGGATCCTTCAGCGTTACCGTTGACGGAGCTGCTGTTTCAGGTACCGTAAATGGCGCTACGCCCAGTGCTCAGGCAGATGTCTGTACCGGTACATTCGATGACGACGTCTGGTTTTCTTTTGTGGCTAATGGTTCTGCCGTTAACTTGAATACCATCAACCAAGGTGGTAGTACTACCGACTTAGCCTACGAAATCCTGAGCGGATCATGCGGTGCATTGACTTCACTACAATGCTCTGACCCACAGGATTTTCAGATTCAGGGATTGACCTCTGGTCAGACCTACTACATCCGGGTTGCTTCATGGACTTCTACTGCTGGCCAAACCTCAACGTTTGATATTCAGCTAACAACTCCTCCCCCGCCACCTGCTAACGATGAGTGCTCTGGTGCTACAGTAGTAAGTGTAGGTAATGCTACCTGTGGTCCCACCGTAACAGCAACTAACGTTAGTGCTACCGGCACAGCTGGTAACGTATGTGGTTCTACATCGACGCTTTATGGTGATGGCGACATCTGGTTTTCCTTCGAGGCTGGCGCTTCAACAGTGTTTCTGGACTTGATCACGGGAGTAGGCTCAATCTACATCTCCGTGTATGATGCGTGTGGTGGAGCTTGCGTGTACGACAACAACTTCGTTTCCACTTCCACGGACGAAAGCATCACCGGCTTAACTCCTGGCGAAACCTACTTCATCCGAATGTACGAGTCGGGCAACAATGCCTTTGGTACCATTGAATTCTGCATGTACGAAGTCATTGGCGGTCCAGCCAACGATGACTGCGTCGACGCTGAGCCTGTTACTGTCGGTAGCCTCTCCTGCGGTCCTACTGTGTCTGGCTCTGTTGTTAATGCTACAGACAGCGGGGAAGGTCCAGTCTGTGGCTCAGGTACTTATGCGGGCGGTGACGTCTTCTATACCTTCGTAGCAGGTGGCCCAGTAGTAGAGCTCGACTTGATCACAACGACTGGCTCCCTTTATGGAGAGGTCTATAGCGGCTCTTGTGGTGCATTGACACCCGTCTACTGCTCCAACTTCTTGTCCACTAGCTCAAACGAGTTAATCAATGGTCTTACTTCAGGAGTTACCTACACACTGCGGATTTTCGAATCTGGCAATGATTCACCGGGTAACTTCTCGTTCTGCATGTTCACGCCTCCACCTCCACCGAGCAATGACCTTTGTTCAGGTGCCATCGCTGCCAACGTAGGCGCGAACGGAACATGCCCAGGTGGTGCAGGAGCTTACAGCGAGGACTTCAGTCAAGTTACTGAAACTGGCCAACACCCCTCGTGTGACCCCTCTGGAAACTATGACCTTTGGTACACCTGGACAGCTACTGCGGCTAGTATCAACTTCACCTCAGGTACTGGTGCTCCTGGATTTGCGGTATATGGCGGCACTTGCTCTAGCCTTACTGAGTTTGGATGCTTGAATAACTCTTCTGGTACTATTGGTGGCCTAACAGTAGGTGAAGAATACCTACTCCAGGTTTGGGACGATACTCAAGGTGCGACAACAGTCACCTGGTGCTTTGAAGCAGGCCCCGCCTGCGGAGATCCAACTAACCTTACTGTTAGCAATATTGCAGAGACAACAGCTGATGTGACCTTCGATCCAATCGCTGCGGGTAACACTGTAGAGTTCGGCGTCACTGGATTTACTCCAGGAACAGGTACAACTGTTAACGTGGCAAGTGGTGGATCCGTAACGCTGACTGGCTTGATGGCGTCAACTATGTACGACGTTTATGTCATGGCAAACTGTGGTGGCAACCAAGTAGGTCCTGTGACTTTCACCACCCTCGGACCACCACCATCTAACGATGAGTGTTCAGGTGCCATTCCAGTTGCCGTTCAAGCTAGTGCTACTGGCTGCACTCCAACTGTAGCTGATAACACCAATGCGACTAACAGCACCCCAATCTTTGGAGCCGATCCTAGCTGTAACTCCTACTTAGGTGGTGACCTTTGGTACTCGTTTACGGCTACTGCATCTACCATTGATGTAAATGTCTCGGTAAACAACTTTAGCACGTTCAGCTCAGCTGTATACGTCGCTGGTTGCGCCAGCACTACAGAGGTCGATTGCGATGGCACATTTGGTACAGGCACCTATACCCTTAGTGGCCTCACCGCCGGAACGGAGTATCTGCTACGTGTATACGACTGGGGCAATAATGACTTCGGTCCTTCTGAATTTTGCCTTATCGCACCTCCCCCACCACCAGCCAACGATGAGTGCGCTAATGCCATCGCCCTGACTGATGCTAACGGTGTGCCTACAGCTGCCAACGGTGGAACCTACACCACTGATGGTGCAACTGCGTCCAACGTGACTGGTGCCTGCACCACTGGTACTCCCGACGACGACGTCTGGTTCTCTGTTGAAGTACCCGTTGCTGGTAGCGATATCACCATCACCGTCGATGGTGGTTCGGACTTTGATGCTGTGCTTGGGGTGTTCACAGGTTCTTGCGCCGGCCTAACGCAGCTCGCTTGCGTGGATGGTACTGGCACTGATGGAGTTGAAATGTTTACCTTCACCTCTAGCATAACTGGCGGAGGTAATGGTCAGTCTTCACGCCAGGCTCCAACTGTTTACCTCGTGCAGGTATACGATTTCTTCGACAGTGGTTCCTTCACCATTAGTGTAACCAACTCTGCTCCACTGCCTATCGAGTTGACTTCCTTCACTGCTCGCCCAGTCGGTGCGCGCAACGTGGTAGAGTGGACTGTAGCTAGCGAGCAAGACCTGTACATGTACACTGTCGAGTCTGCTAGCTCTGCCGATGCTTTCCGCGCCGGAGAGTTTGCAACTGTAGCCGATGTTGCTCCACGTGGCACCAATGGCGCTATCGAAGCAGTCTACTCTGCTGAAGATCGTTCACCAGCTCGCGTAACCTACTACCGCCTCCGCGCAGAAGACCTTGACGGTTCTGTAGAGTACTCCAACGTCGTTGCTGTTACCCGTGAGGGTGCTAGCGTCGGTGGATTCGTGCTCGCACCCAACCCTGTCTCGGATCGCGTGGTTGTCGACTTCGGTGGTACAGCCAGCGATACCGATCGCACAGTGACTGTCACTGATGCTGCCGGACGTGTAGTTCTTTCACGCATAGTTGCTGCCGGTGACGCTCGCCTGGAAATGCCAGTCGGTTCTCTCTCGAGCGGTCTATACACCGTAACTGCTACCGATGCCGCTGGCTCTATGAGCAAGCGACTCATCGTGGAGTAGTAACTCCAATTGTAGTAGCTCAGCTGCTACTTAGCTCAAAGGCCCTGCTGATCTTGCGATCAGTAGGGCCTTTGCTTTTTCGCTCATAAGCTGATCCCAAATTGTGCATCAGAATAGCTCCTACAAGCCGCAACTTGAAGTTTATAAACAGGCAAAGCAAAATCGTGACCTACTTCATTGCGGCGAGAGTAGACGTCGTTCAACCGAGCTACTCCTATATCTACGTCATCTACATGCCGCAGCTCTACCTGAGCGGTCAGACGACGTCGGCCGGAATAGACGTCGTTCAACCGAGCTACCCTTATAGATATGTTATCAAAATGCCGCAGCTCTTCCTGCCCGGTGGGACGACGTCGGCCGGAATAGACGTCGTTCAACCGAGCTACCCAAATAGATATGTTATCAAAATGCCGCAGCTCTTCCTGCCCGGTGGGACGACGTCGGCCGGACTGGTAACCTAATCTTTTAAAGCTGCAAAAGAAGTGTAAGAACTGCAAAAAAGGCCGCTAACGCTGCGAGAGGCGAGAGATGGGAAGCGGGAGACATGTGCTGAGGGTTAGATATCAGGATAGACGCTAATAATCCACAACCATCATGTATAGACGTCGTTCAACCGAGCTACCCAAATAGATATTGTCTTTGCCTGCCGCAGCTCTTCCTGCCCGGTGGGACGACGTCGGCCGGACTGGTAACCAATTCTTTTGGGGCTGCAGAAGAAGAGAAAAAAGAGAATGAAAGCTAAAATTTTAGAGCAGCAAAAAAGTAAAGACAGCCCCTAGAAGAATAGAGATTAGTGCTCGCAAGAGGTAAGCCGCAGCTCTTCCTGCCCGGTGGGACGACGTCGGCCCCCCCAAACGCACCCCATATGACCATCCAGAATCATCTATAGGTGCCTCCCGCAGTCAGCGGGAACACACATCTTTACACCTCATCTTTACCTCAAGCCGCCCCGGCTGAAACCATCGCTATTCTGTAGCAGAACGAGATACCTATGGCCAATCCTCGCCTCACAGAAGAGCGTATGCAACAGGCATACCGCACCAGCTTCGACCTTAGCAATTGTGCCAACGAGCCTATCCAATACATAGGCCTGCTCCAACCACACGCCTGCCTGCTGGCAATCGATCCCGCTGATTTACAAATCCGCATCAGCAGCGACAACACCGAACAAATCCTCGGCAAGCACCACCAGCAACTGCTCGATGCGCCACTCAGCACCCTGTTCGACCAAGACAGCATCAGCGTCTTACGCCGTGGCTGGGATGACCTGCCCACTACAGAAGCCAATCCTCACCTCATCTACCTACACGTAGACGATAAGCTGGTAAGTCTGCGGGTAATACCACGTAAAACCGAGCACTACCTCCTCGTAGAAATAGAACCGGTCGCTGGAAATTTCTTCGGGACAGCCACACAACGCAAACTCGGCAGCGTGGTCAGCGAGCTGCAGCAGCTGGTCGACTATACTACCCTGTTTAGCCAGATGGCGAGGCTGTTGCGCGATGTCACCGGCTATGATCGCGTAATGGTCTATCGCTTCGATGTAGATTATAATGGCGCCGTTATCGCCGAGGCCAAACGTGATGACCTCGAACCGCTCCTCGGGCTGCGGTATCCAGCCACCGACATTCCTCCTCAGGCACGCGAACTGTACAAGCAGAACAAGGTGCGACTGCTCGCCAACGTCGCCTGCGAACAAGCACAACTCATCAGAAGCTCCGCTGCCGATGCCGATCTAAACCTCGATCTCGCCACAGTAGATGCGCGGGGGCTGAGTCCCATACATCAGGAGTACCTGCAGAACATGGGCGTGGATGCCACCATGAGCGTGGCGATCATGCTGCACGGCAAGCTCTGGGGGCTGTTTGCTTTGCACCACTACTCGCCGCGCTACCTCGACTATGAGATGCGAAGCTTTACCCGCTTCTTAGGTGAAGTCTTTAGCGGACACTTGAGTCTTCAGGAGGCAAGTCGCTTTCGAGAACACCTGCTGGAGGTCAATCTGGTGCGTTCAGCTCTTGGTGAACGCATGATTCTGGCCGACAGCCTCTCGGAGGCACTCCTCCACGGCGAGCCTAATGTACTCGACCTCATCCCCGGCTGCTGTGGCGCCGCAGTAGGTATAGACGATAAGCTCGAACTGCGTGGAGAATCTCCCCCACGTGAGGTGATTCAGGAGCTAATCGCGTGGGCGCACAATCGCTCCGAAGAAAAGCTGCTATTCACCACAGATCGCCTGTGTGAGCAGTTCGAACCGGTAGCCGACATGCATCACTGCACGGCTGGGGTATTGCTGCTCTGGACCAATTACGCCCAGCGAGAGTGCATCATCTGGTTTCGACCTGAAATTATTCATTCAATTAATTGGGGTGGCAAACCAGAAAAGCCGGCTGTGACTACTGCAGACGGCAATGTGCGCCTAAGTCCACGGCGGAGCTTTCTAAAATATACAGAAACGGTGAGAGGTCGCTCGCAGCCCTGGGATAAAGCGGATGAGGACAGCGCCCTTGCCCTTCGTAGTCACATCAAGGATGTCGTGATGCACAAGTATCAGCAAGTGCAGCGCATCAATAGCGAACTCGCCTCTGCTTATAAAGAAATGGAATCATTTTCCTACACCGTTAGCCATGATCTGCGGGCGCCCCTACGTGGTATATCTGCTTACTCAGAAATTCTCCTGGAGGATTATGAGGATGTGATGAATGCGGAAGGCAAAGATATGCTGCTCACCATTCAGCGACTCACTACCCGGATGAATGGCTTCATCGACGACCTGCTCCAGATCAGCAAAATTGGAATGTCCACGCTCAACCGAGTGCGTTGCGATTTGGCAGAACTAGCTCACGCTACACTAGCCGATCTCAAAGCTACACACCCGAAGAACACCATCGAATTTAGCTGTGCAGCCGATGACTACACCATTTTTGCTGACACTACCTTGGTCCAAATATTGCTGCGCAATTTGATCAGCAATGCCTTGAAGTATTCTTCCCATCAACCAGTCATCAAACTCGAGCTGCAAGTGAAGCCCTCCAAATCGTTTGAAAAAGTCTTTGCCATATCCGACAATGGGATTGGCTTTGAGCAGGAGCACGCCGAGCGCGCTTTCGAAATGTTTACCCGCCTTTCCTCAAGCGCTGCGGTAGAGGGAACCGGTGTGGGACTGGCGCTCGTGAAGAAAGTGGCCGAGCGGCATGGAGGCAAAGTCTGGGCTAAAAGTAGCCCTGGCAATGGAGCCACATTTTACTTCACCCTAGCAAGCAGCTGAACATTCCCCCTGACAATTTAGTTGAGAAAGACATAAATTACACCCGTGAGATCTCCGAAAATTCTTCTCGTCGAGGATGATCCGGTCGACGTACATCTATTCAAACGTGCGCTGCACAAATTCGATCCTAATTTCGAGTTTACTACCGTCAGCGATGGCCAACAGGCAATAGATCTACTCAACGCCATTGAGACTGGCGAGGCCCAAGCACCTAATCTCATCGTGCTCGACATTAAACTTCCAAAAGTCAGTGGTCTCGATGTTCTGGCGACGATCAAGCAAGGCGACATCATCAAGAAAATTCCCGTCGTGATGATGACTTCCAGTACCCAATCCAGCGATATTGAGAAGGCCTACGAATTAGGCGCAAATGGCTTTATCAGCAAACCGCCTACTTACAAGCAACTCACCGAAGCGCTCACGCACCTCGCCGGCTACTGGTTGAAGTTCAACACTTCGCCACTAGTGCATGCCTAGTCACTCGCCTACTGATCTGCTCGCTGAGCTGCGGGCGCGTACAGCCAGCATCCATCAGCAACTCGAGGCTAGCCCCAGCAGCACCCAGCTCACCTCCTCAGCGCTTACTCCTCCAGCCTACGAGGATTTCATTCGTCGACAATACGCGGCTTTTCAGCAGGTAGAATTCGGCTTGCTGAGCTTTCACTGGCCGAATGAATATCACTATCCGACGCGCATTCCAGCTTTTGCTGAAGAAAAGGTGTCGCTGCCGCCAGTCGAGATTTCTCTTCAGCCTTCCTCGCCCATTTCACTTGGTGAAGCTATAGGTCGAGCGTATGTGCTTGAAGGCTCTAGTCATGGCGCGAGCATTCTGCTCAAGAAATTTAAGGCCAATCCCGCCCTTGTCCACTATCAGCCCTTCCCGTTCCACAGGTTTCAGCGGATGGAGGGGCTAAGTTCGTGGCGGGATTTTTCAGCTTTCGCCAAAACCATAGATGCCTCTCCCGAGCTGGTGGAGGAGGCTTGCGAGAGTGCAGTACAGGCCTTTGCCGCCTTTGCACAGGCACCTGCAAAAGGGTAAATGCTGTCAACTGTTTGATTTAGAGCTAGTTTTGCATAAACCGAAACTGCACAGGTATGCGAGCGATTTCCACAATAGTATTTCTTGCCTGTTCCTGTTTAGGGTTCGCACAAGGCAGCACTAGTGTTTTGCGCGGAAGCGTAGATATCGCTATTACTCGCGCTGGCACCACGACCACCACCACCTATAAGGATGGAGCAGGCAACGGTACCGACCTCCAGGGAACCAACTTTGGCTCCTTTAGCATAGGTGATATGGTGACACTCTCCGATCCCTACTTATTTAGCTCAGAAACAGGTACTTGCGAGGTAGCCAGCGCCTCAGCCACAGTCGCCATAGCGCCCACCTTACTGCCATTCCTACAACAAACCATCGGCACCTTTCCCTTCACGCTTCAAGCTAGCTGCGGGGGTGCTGGCGCACGCTTCGCTGCCGAAGGAGTACCCTGCAATGCAGGCGATGAAGAGTGGGGCGATCCAACTGCCACGATAACTTTTGATCCTGCCGCCCAAGCAGCAGGCCTTGGACTGACTGGTAACTTTAATATCATCGTTACTTGGCAGATCGCCTTCACCGGTGCCGGCTGCGTTCCGAGCAACAATCCCCGCGTCGCCACTGCCACAGGTAGCGTCGCCGCCCCACTACCTGTCGAGCTGCTGAGTTTTACCGCTAAAGAATCAGCCGCTGGTGTGCTCCTCGAGTGGGCGACTACCGCAGAAACCAACAATCTCGGCTTCGACATTCTTAGGAGTCGTGATGGCGCAGCTTGGGAGAAAATCGCTTTCGTTGCTGCACGTAAAAGCGAGCAACCTGTACGCAGCTACACCTATACCGACCCCGCCGTTGCACCAGGCATTCACTACTATCAACTGCTGCAAAAGGACATCAAAGGCCCCGCCGAATTCTCCGAAAAGCGAAGTGTGGAAGTATCAGCTGCGGGACCTGCGCTCGTCGCATTCCCCAATCCTGCCACATCCTTTACCGTTCTCAGCAATCGAGGTTCGGAAGCACTAGAGGTCAATTTGTTGGATGCCACCGGTCGACAGCTCCGCAGCATCCACTTGCCTGCTGGTGCTATGACGCAGGTGATACTCGATCAGCTTGCCGCCGGCACCTACATCCTTCAGAGCGAGGAGGGTGTGCAGCAACTGCTCAAGCACTAAGCTCAGCTGTAGCTACTGGAGGAGCGAGCACTTTCCGTAGGGCAGCAGGCAGGGTAAAACGTGGACCTTCACTCGCTTTAAATTCTTTGGCTCTTTCGAGAAAACGTGCTGGTCCATATTGCTTCGCATAGTGGATGACGCCACCGTAATTAGCAGGAAAACCCCAACCGTAGATGCTCCCTAGGTTGGCTTCGGGAATGAGCGTTAGCACCTTTTCCTGCAGGCACCAACCCGCCTCGAGTACCTGTGCAAACAAAAGGCGCTCCTCGAGGGTGGTGCGGTCGTAGGTATGGCGTGTTACGGGAAAATGCTCCGCCAGCCCCGTCCATAGCTGCGGCTTATCGTCTTCGTACTCATAAAAGCCATGACCTGCGGCGCGC
The DNA here is from genome assembly GCA_965213735.1 of Saprospiraceae bacterium. Taxonomy (GTDB): domain Bacteria; phylum Bacteroidota; class Bacteroidia; order Chitinophagales; family Saprospiraceae; genus CALDTK01. Next base: position 1,875,258 of record CBDCAB010000005.1, on the reverse strand, counting down.
CCGTTGCGCTTGAGCTCGAGCATTTTTTCCAGCACTTCGACGGCAGGGTGGCGCACATATTTTTTGCCGTAGTGCGCAGCTGCTTGCCGCTCGTAACTCAGTACGATTTCAAGACTCAGGCGGTCGGCAAGAGCCAGTGGTCCCGTCGGAAAGCCGAGCTGCTTGCCCAGATTTTCTACCAGTGCCGCAGGATATCCATCGAGCAGCATTGTGATGCCTTCGAGGATGTAGGTGTTCTGCACCCGCGCCACGAAAAATCCCCAATCATCCTTCACCAGGATAGGAATCTTTTTGATGGTCCGCACGAAATCAAATGCGCGCGCGATGGTTTCATCGCTCGTTTGTGCGCCACGGACAATTTCCACTAGCGGCACGCGCTCGGCCGGAGGGAAAAAATGCAGCCCCACAAACTGCGCTGGCGCATACGAAGCTTTAGCAAGCTTAGATATCGGAATGGATAAAGTATTGGAAGCCAGGAGAGCAAACTCATCCATGCGCTGTCCAGCTTCACGAATGACCTTAGTCTTCACGTTCTCATTTTCAAATACTGCTTCAATCACGAGGTCGCAGTGCTCGAAATCATCAGGGCGCTCGGTAAATGCCATGCGCTCGAGGAGCTGGGTACTTTCTTCTGGCGAAAGTGTTCCACGATTTACCTCTGTCAGTGCGTACCCTTCCGCGAGTTCTTTTCCTTTTAAGGCTACGGCGCGACTTACATCTTTAATAATTACCGCAAGTCCAGCGCGCGCGCAGGCATAGCCGATGCCCGACCCCATTTGGCCGGCCCCAATCACCCCGACAGTGCGCACCCGGAATTTGCCAAAGCCTTTCGGACGGTTAGCGCCACGAGTTAGTTCTCGCCGCTCAAACCAGAAGGCATTGATCATGTTGTGCGCCGTCGGTTCGCTCAGCAGCGCGATGTACTTGCGTGTTTCGATGCGCAAGCCAATATCGAAATTGACCTTCGAGCCTTCGCTCAGGGTGGAGAGAATAGCGCTGTAGGCAGGGTAGTGCGTGCGGTGGAGGCGCGCAATTTTGGCCGTTTCTTCCACGATGTAGGCTGCCACTTCAGGATCACTTGCGGTGCCGCCCGGAATTTTGTCGCCCCGGTCCCATCTACGTGAGCCGTGAGGAGTCGACAGTACGAAGGCGCGGGCACGGTCGAGCATCGCTTCTTCTGTGTCTACGAGTTCATCAACGAGGCCATGCGCCAAAGCTTCTTTGGATGTGTAGCGATGCCCACTCGTGAGTAGGGGATACGCATTTTTGATCCCCAGTAGCCACATCAGGCGGATACAAGCTCCAGCTCCGGGCATGAGACCTAAGTTGATTTCCGGCAGGCCGAAGCTCGCATGGGGAGCATTGAGTGCTACGCGGTGGTGGCAGGCCAGAGCAAACTCAAAACCGATACCGAGTGCAGAGCCACTCATGGCGGCTACTACTGGTACACCAGGGTGTTCGATCTCGCGGAGGAGGGTTTTGATGCGCTGCGTCAGGTCAAACACCTGCTGCGGTCCTTCACTCGAACGCAGGTATTCCAGCTCGCCGCCCGAGAGGAAGGTGCGTTTGGCCGAGCGCACGATCACTCCACGCAAGCCTCCCTTAGCTTTCTCCTGCTGGAGATGCTTGATGACGGGCTGAAAAGCATCAACGATCTCGTGGTTGAGCAGGTTGTCAGCATTACCGCTCATGTCAAGCGTGAGGGTCACGATATGGTCGGTGTCCTTGGTGAGGCGGATCATAGCGGCAAGGTAGGCTGTTGTGTTAGGTAAAGCGCAAAGCGATCATTAGGTTAAACCCATATCGTGCAATGAGTCAAACGGTCGTCTTTAGCTATTTCGACTTGCCGCGTCTGCGCGATAAGTGGTTTGCCTTCGAAAACATGGGGCGTGGCGTGGCGCGTTTTGAGCAGCCTCAAGGTATGCAGTGGCTCAAGCTGCTCGGCTCGGGGAATGGCAATGGCTTTGGCATGCTGCCAAATTGGGGAGGCTATGCGCTCTTGGCTGCTTTTCCGTCTGAGGTTTTGGCGCAAGCTGCCCTAACTTCTCCACTCTGGCAGGCATACTACAGGCATTCAGCTTCCGCCAAAACCCTACTTCTCCAACCGCAACAATGCCACGGTCGCTGGGATGGAGTCGCTCCCTTCGAAACCTCAGGAATCTACCAGCGCGAAGCAGAAACCGTCGTTTTAACACGAGCTCGCATCAAGCTCAAGTACCTGCCCGCCTTCTGGACGCGGGTGCAGCGAGTGAGCGAAAGCGTGGAAGAATATCCAGAAAGAACCTTTTCAGTCGGAGTAGGCGAGTTGCCCATTATTCAACAAGCAACCCTCAGCCACTGGACCAGCGGCACAGCTATGGAAGACTACGCTTACAGGAGCCGCTACCACAGCGAAGTGGTACGCCTCACGCGGCAGCAAGGCTGGTATGCAGAAGAACTATTTTGCAGATTCGCCGTCCTCGACAAAAACTTTTAATCAACGTCACTTTTAGCCAGCTCGAGAAGCTTCTCCTTCTTGATGGCACTGCGCCAGCCATTCCAGATGGGCTTGCCAGCAGCGACGACAATGGCCTGCGGACTAGCGTGCTCGACTCCAGTTTTGTCGGCAATAGCCTCACTAAGATCCTCGCAATACTGCACCACAATGCCGTACACATCAGCTTGGTGCTTGGCCTCAGCAACCTGCTCCTGCGCACGAGCACTAAAGGGGCAAGTAGCAGAATGCTTAAACAGCACGATGGGGTGATCATGACTCTTGGCAAGAGCCGCATCGAGGTCTGCGCGTGTGTGAAGCATAGTCATCATACCATATTTAAGGTCTTGATGAGATAAATGGTTGATGAGCGTGCTCGCACTGTTAGGTTGCGCCGCGATGGGTCGACTAGCACTTCTGAGTACATTGGTGCTGCTGCCCTTGCTGATGCTTGCGCAAGTGGTACCGCAGGATACGCTGCCAATCTTCGACTTGCCAGGTGCGGAAGTGAGGGTAGACACAGCCCGCCAATCGGAACTACGGCCGAGCTATTTACCGCGCACGCACATTGATGTAGTTCGGGCAGCTGCTTTTGGTGGCGCAGATTTTACAGCACGTGCCAATCGCATCCCCGGCGTCAGGTTCGAGTCGCGAGCTCCTGGTAGCTACCGTATCGGTATTCGCGGAACTTCGCGGCGCAGTCCTTTTGGGGTACGGGATGTCCAAGTTTACTGGAACCATATCCCGCTCACCGAGCCAGGCGGTGATACACCGCTCAACTTTATTGAACCGGCTTTGGTCGACAGACTCGGCATCATCAAAGGCTCGGGAGCAGTAGCTGCTGGCTCGCCGCTAGGAGGAGTTGTTTCTTTTGATAATATCTCCTCGCGCGGGCTGGGAGCGCAAGTAGAAGTTGGCAGTTTTGGCAGCAGCCTTACCGCCTTACGCATCGGCACGGGTGATACGAGCAGTACGCGCGTAGATATGCGTGCGGCCTATCGCAGCAGCAACGGTTACCGCGATCACAGTGCACTGCGCAGAACGGTTGTGCAGGCGTCGCTAGTAGGTGCTGCCAAGAGAAATACAAGCAAAAAACTCACCCTCAGCACCTCCACACATGTGCTGGCGACTCAGCTCGACTATGAATTGCCAGGAGGCCTTACACCCGAACAGTACGCAGACAATCCGCGGCAAGCTCGACCTGGGAGTGCAGAAGCTGATGCATCAATTGCATACAAAAGCGTATTAATTGGTGTAAATACTGAAGGTAAGTTAGGAGACTTATCGTTTTATACCGTTCCTTATCTTACCGGATTCACCTTCGACAATCCCTTCAATATTAATTACAAACGAGAAACCAATTTTGGCACTGGTATTCGTGGAGGAGCTAGCTATCAGCTTAATCGAATTCCGTATGTGAGTAGTATGTCCGCAGGTGGTACAGCTCAGATTCAGTACAGAGATGCCCGACAATATGATCCAAGTGAAGGTGAGCCTGGAGAGCTGCAATACTCGGACGATATTTACAGCGACCGCTACGTTGGCTATGGGCTTATATCGGGAGAGTTTGCCCTGGCTTCTGCGTCTCCGCTTCGCTACCAGGCGGGCCTATCGGTGCTGGGCACGAGCTACCAGGTGGATCGCACTTTTGAGCGGGGAGCAAGTGCCAGCAGCTCCAACAGGCGCTACGATGCGGTGTGGAGTCCGGTGGTATCGGTGACTGGGGATTTCTTGGATGCTTTTCTCACACTGAGCTACGCCGGCGGGAGTTCGAGCCCGACGCTGCGGGAATTCCGGACCAACGAAGGCAGCTTAAACAACGATCTTGCTCCAGAACGTGGACAAACGCTCGAACTGTTTGGTAGTACTCGTCTCGGCCGCAGCATAATTTTAAGCGGCAATGTATACTATACACGCTTAAGCCAAACAATTACTACCTTTCAAGATAGCTCGGGAGTACAATTATTTCGCAATGCAGGCGAGGTCGATCAACCAGGGGTAGAAGTGAGTACCGAATATCTCGTTAATTCTTCAAGTATTTCTCTTGCTTATACCTATCAGCCCTATCAATATCGAGCTTATGAAGTCGATGGTGTCAGTTTTGCCGGTAGACCGCTGCCTGGTTTGCCCGAGCATACACTAGATGCCTTAGCTCACGCCGCACTCGTACACGATCTTTACCTCGACTTCAACCTGCGCTACGAGGCACAGAATCCACTCGATGATGCAGGTGAGGTTAGCGCAGATGCGTTTTGGCTAACGCGCCTGCAGGGAGGCTGGCGCAGTAAAGTATGGCACCTTTATGCGGCTGTAGACAATCTCTTCGATATCACCTACTCGCTGGGCAATGATATCAACCCGCAGTTTGGCCGTAGGTATTTCCAGCCAGCAGCGGGGCGCGGAGTATTTTTCGGGATTAGCTATTTATGGTAGAGACTACCAGTCAGAGGTTACCCAAGCGCAAGGGTAAAGCATGTTCAGATTAGGTGTACATTCGATGCAGTGTGATTCCGCTGGTTTCGCCATCCTCTATTGAAGAAACTACATTCCGAAGTGAAGCCACTCCTAAGTCAACTGCTGTTCGTTTTCCTTGCCGTCCTGTGCGGTTTTGGCGAAAGCTGGACCAGCCTCCACGCCCAAAGCTTTAACAGTACAGGACTAGTCGGCGCTAGCGTAAATAACCCTACATCGCTGCAATTTGGACCGGATGATCGACTGTATGTTGCTCAGCAAGATGGGACAATTAAAGTCTTCACTGTTCAGCAAAGTGGTTCGAATTATTCTGTGACCTCTACAGAGACAATTACTACAATTCGTCAAGTACTTAATCATCAAGATACCGATGGATCAATTTACTTCGGAGCGCAGAGTCGACAGGTAACGGGCATACTCGTGACAGGCACTGCGAGTACGCCAATTCTGTATGTGCCATCGAGTGACTATCGGATTGGCGGCGGTGGCGGCGGGTCTGACCTTAACCTCGATACCAACTCAGGCATCCTTCATAAGCTCACCAAAACTCCGAATGGATGGCAACGGCTCGACCTGGTGCGAGGCCTTCCCCGTTCTGAAGAAAACCATGCCTCCAACGGCATGCAGCTGTCGCCAGGTGGCCAAACCCTCTACCTCGCGCAAGGCGGGCATACCAACGCTGGTGCACCGAGCAACAACTTCGCCTTTACCACAGAATACGCACTCTCTGCAGCTGTACTTGCCATAGACTTATCGGCTATTAATGCGATGCCAACGAAGACTTGGGCAGAGGACGGCTCGAAGTATAAGTACGACCTGCCAACGCTTGATGATCCGACGCGTCCGAATCAAAATGGACAAGATGTAGGCGACCCTTTCGGCGGAAATGATGGGCTCAATCAGGCCAAACTCGTCGCTGGAGGTCCGGTGCAAGTTTATGCGCCAGGCTTTCGCAACCTATACGACCTGGTGTTGACCCAAGACAACAAGCTTTACGGATGGGACAATGGTCCCAACGGCGGCTGGGGTGGACACCCTGCCAATGAAGGCCTAGGCACTGCAACGAATAATTGGCTCAGCGGTGAGCCTGGCTCTACGGGTCCTGGCCCAAATGATCCGCAGGTAAACAACCTCGACGGGCTGCACTTCATCACTGGCCCTGGCTATTACGGCGGCCACCCCAATCCCATTCGTGCAAATCCAAATGGTGCGGGCCTGTTTACGCAGAGCGGCAACGGTGGAGGCCATGCAGGCACGTGGCGCACCTCCACCTCGGGCGCAAATCCGCTGCCGAGTGATTGGCCGCCGGTGCCCAATTCTCTAGCCACACCCATAGAAGGCGATTATCAAAATCCCGGTGAGACAGACCCGAGCATCTACACCGTGATGGCCTCTACCAACGGCATGTGCGAGTATACCTCGACAGCTAATAGTGGCCAGCTGCAGGGCGATCTGCTTGCGGCAAGTTTTAACGGTAAGCTTTATCGTGTGAAGCGTAATGCCGCAGGAGGCATAAATTCCGCTAGCGATGTGTCGGTGCTTGCTGAAAACTTTGGCAGCGTGCCACTCGACGTCACAGCGCAGGGTGATGGGCAAATCTTCCCTGGCACCATATGGGCAGCCACGTATGGAGCAGATAATATCACCGTGTTTACGCCCACCGGATCGAGTGGCTGCAATGCTGCAAATAGTGCTGTTATTGATAGTGACGGCGACGGCTACTCCAATGCCGATGAGTATGCTAATAATACAAATCCTTGTTCGCAAGCCAGTACACCACCAGATCACGATCAGTCGCTAATTGGATTGTTTAAAGTTTCTGATCTCAATGATCCTGATGATGATGACGATGGCCTTCCCGACAACAGCGATCCCTTTGCACTCGACGCTAGTAATGGCCTCAACACCATCCTCCCGCTCGACTTGCCTCTGCTCAACGGCACGCCCGGCACAGGCTTTTATGGCGTAGGCTTCACGGGCCTGATGACTAACGGCCTCGACTACCGCGACAATATTGCCGACGAGTCTAACTCAACCACCGAGATTATTGCCGGAGGTGCGGTGGGGCTTTTCACCATCAACAACCAAGGATCGGGTGATGCGTACCTGGCGAATGATCAGCTAAAGAATGGCTTTCAGCTAGGTTTTCCGCTTACGCAAAACTCGCCAGTCACTACCCTCGAAACTAAATTGTTGGGGCCAATATGGAGCAGCACCCCAGTCAATTATCAGCAAGCTGGTTTTGCCTTGAGCGATGGCACCCAAGACACCTATCTCAAAATAGTACCGATACAACTTAATGGTACGGTAGTGCAGGTGCAATACCAGGAATCTGATGTCGATATCCGCAGCGAAAGCTATATGGTTGCTGGCCTGACAACGGCCGCTGAAATTCGCTTGTACCTCAGCATCGATCCAGCAGCAGGTACTGTGCAGCCAGGCATTGATGTTGGCTCTGGCTATCAGTCACTTGGTACAGCCGTACAGCTGCAGGGCAATCTGCTGGCGAGGGTTCAGGATGCACAGGCACCAGCGGTAACACTTATGGTAACCTCAGCTACGCCTGGACTCACGATGAACGCGACCTACGACTATATCCGCATCGACCAAGCAGTGACCAACAATTTCGGCACGTGGACCACAATCGATGGTGGTGGAGGCTGCGCAGCGATGGGACAAGCTGGCTCTTGCGCGCAAGGTCGACACGAGGCGAGTTACGTGCAGGTGGGGGATAAATTTTACCTGCTCGGCGGACGTGAACACGGATCGAACGTCAATATCTATACGCCCGCCACCGACACGTGGACGGTAGGTGCTTCGCCAGGATTTCCCGTGCATCACTTTCAGGCTGTGGCGTTTGAAGGGCTGATTTATGCTGTCGGCGTATTTAAAGACAACAACTTCCCGACCGAGCAGCCATACGAGCGGGTGCTCATTTACGATCCGGTGCGTGATCGCTGGTTTGATGGTCCAACCATACCTGCTGCACGCAGGCGTGGATCGGCTGCCTGTGTGGTGCACCAGGGTAAGATCTATGTTGCCGGAGGCATCACGAATGGTCACACCAGCGGATGGAGCAACAAGTTTGACTGCTTCGATCCGGCTACTGCAAATTGGAATGTCTTGCCGAATCTGCCACGGGCGCGCGACCATTTTCACGCTGCTGTCGCTAATGGTCAGCTCGTCGTGGCTGGCGGAAGAAGATCCGGTCAGCAAAGCACCTTTTTGCCAACGGTACCGCAAGTAGATGTCTATGATTTTGGCACTGCAAGCTGGAGCACCTGGGCCAACAACTTGCCTACACAGCGTGCGGCTCCGGCAGTGGCTGTGTTGGGTGGCGAACTACTGGTAATTGGCGGAGAACGCAACGGTGGTGCAGCCAATAATGAGGTGGAGGCGCTCAACCTGTCAACGCAGACATGGCGCACGCTCAGCCCACTCAACCAAGGCAGGCACGGCACCCAAGCGATCATCAACAACGGTGCTGTTTACGTAGCGGCCGGTTCGCCTATTCAAGGTGGTGGCTCTACCCGCACGCAAGAGCGATTTACCTTAAATGGAGGTGCTCCTTTAGTGACAGGTCAAGTTTTGGCGCAAGCGCAACTAGCGGCACCTAACTCCTTAAGCTGGTCAAATTTGAGCAATGGGCAGTCGCTCAACAAAGACTTGGTTATCAGCCACGCTGGAGGCAATCAAGGGGCGGTGGTGGAGGCTATAAGTATCAGCGGGACTGGCTGGAGCCTGCCAGCGAGCACAGCTGAAGGTAGACTCATCGCTGTGGGCAGCAATCTCGTGATCCCCGTACGCTACACAGCCAGCGCCACGGCTGCGACCACTGGTGTACTGAGCATCCAGACTTCCGCTGCAGCACAAGCTCTAGTCGTGCAACTAAGCGCTAGCAACACTCCACCACCTAGTGGCACGAGCGTGTTCATCAATGTCGGCGGACCAGCCGTGACAACAGGGGGCATCGCCTACGGTGCGGATCAATATGCCTCAGCAAGCAATCTATCGGGCACCAGCGCAGCTATTGCTGGGACAAATAATGACATCATTTACCAGACCAATCGGTGGAATAATGGCAATATCAATTACAATATTCCCGTACCGAACGGCGAATATGATGTGACGCTGCACTTTGCCGAAAACTACTTTGTCGCTGGTGCAAATGGAGGTCCTGGAGTAGGCAAACGCATCTTCAACGTACAGCTCGAAAGCTTAACTGTCCTTAATAATTTCGATATAAATGCTGTAACAGGTGCGAGTGTACCTACCGCAGTAGCGCGAACCTTTAGGACGAGCGTAACTGATGCTAACATCGATCTTGATTTTATCCAAGGTGCCGCGAATAATCCGCTTATTTCAGCTATTGATATCGTGCCGGCAAGCAGTCCACCGACTCCTGCGAGTCTCTCGCTTAACCCGAGTTCGCTTGCTTTTCAGACGCAGGTAGTGGGAAGTACGAGCGCGCCAGCAACTGTGACGCTGACGAATGCTGGTGGCACTGCTGCGCAAGTGACGAGCGTGCAGCTGTCAGGTCCGCAAGGTTCAGCTTTCGCCAAAACAGGTATTGGCAGCAGCACCACGATTGCAGCAAACTCGGCGATCAACTTTCAGGTAAGTTTTAGCCCCAGCAGCGCACAGCCAGCGGTACAGCAGGGGGTACTGACGATCAACTTTGCCGGAGGTCTGCCGAGCTTAACGCTGCCGCTGACAGGTGAAGCTGCTCAACCTACTACTGGTGGCGGCTTTGATCTGGAAATGGCTGCATCATCGACTGTGCCAAACCCCGGACAGTGGCAGGTAGCAGCGGGGCGTTTTACGCTCACCAATACAGGCAATGCTGGTGCCTCAGGCATTCGGGTGCGCCTGGCTCTACCGGCAAACATGGTTTTTGAAGGTGGTAATGAAGCTACCGCTTCCCAAGGCTCATTTGATCCCTATGCGGGAGCTATTTGGACAGTCGGCACTTTGGCTGCAGGCGCCACCGCAACACTCGACTATAGGGTGTTCAACAAGTCTACGGCGGCGCAGCGCGTCGATGCATGGGTGAGCGCACACCATGGCAGCGATGTCGACTCGAGTCCGAGCGCCGCACCCGATGGGGAAGACGATGGGAGCTGCTTTGAGTTTAACGGAAGCGGAGCATGCTCGAGCACCCCCACTACGCCAATGGCACAGCTGTCGGTGAGTCCTGCAAATGTGGTATTTCCAGCTACTCTACCTGGCCAGAGCGCGAGCAGAACAGTGACGATCACGAACTCCGGTTCAGCTGATGCCACCGTAGATGTCCGAACGCTCGGTTCGCCAAATCCTGGACAGTTTGCCTTTACGCAGTTGGCAAATGGTACCACCATCAGCGCTGGCAATTCGCATGCATTTCAAGTGACGTTTGCTCCTACTGCAGGTACGACTGGATCGAAGCGCAGTACCCTGACGATAGGTTTTGGCGGAAGCATACCAAACTTAGCTGTGAATCTACAAGGTACTGTGGCAAGCCAGAATGGAGGAAGCAATGACGCTGACCTAGAACTCACTGCTAGCTCCACGACGCCTAATCCTGGCCAGTGGTTTACAGCTCCTGGGCGCTTTACGCTTACGAATGCTGGAGGCAGCGCAGCGACTAATATTCGGGTGCAACTACGCCTGCCGGTGGATTTTGTCTACGTCGGCGGCAACGAAGCCACTACTTCTCAAGGCAGTTTCGACCCCTACACGGGCGGCATCTGGACGGTCGGCACGCTTGCTGCCGGAGCTACTGCTACTATTGAATACAACATCTTCAACAAGACCACGGCCGCCCAAACCGTGCTTGGCTGGGTGAGTGCGCAAACTGGAGCGGATGCTGACTCGAGCCCAAGTGCCAATCCTGACGGTGAGGATGATGCGGCTTGCTTTGAGTACAACGGCAGCGCGACGGCTTGTACGGCAGCTAGTAGCAGCAGTCTGGCCATTGCCAATTTTAACGCACAGCCACGAAGCCGTATGGTCGAAACGTATTGGCGAGTGGACTTTAGTGATCAGCGTGAGCGGGTATACACCGTGGAGCGTTTGCTGCCAGGAGGTACGTGGACGGAGCTGGGTACAGCCACTCCTACGCGCGAGTACCTGAGTGTGTGGGATGAACGCCCAGCGCTGGGCCGCAACCTCTACCGACTTATTACTACGTATGCCGACGGCACGCGAGAGGGAAGTGCAGAGCGGCTGGTCGAGTTTGAAATTGACCTGGCTGCCATTGATGTATTTCCCAACCCGAGTCGCAGTCAACTCATGATTTACGTACCGCGTACCACAGCACATACGGTGGAGGTGATGGTGGCGAATTCCTTGGGGCAGGTGATGCGGCGTGCTGAATTTGCTGATGCACAGACCGATCAGCTCGTACTGGAGCACGACTGGCCAGCCGGCATTTATCATGTGTACGTGCAGGTAGGTGGCTTACGGCGCGCCTTCGGGGTGCATGTGGTTGACTAGCTACTTTCGCGGCCGTGGATTTAAACTTTAAGGTACTGGGTGCTGGCGAGCCGCTCGTGTTTTTACACGGCTTGTTTGGCATGTTGGATAATTGGCAGAGCGTGGCCAAACGGTTTGCAGATAAAGAAAGTGAGGCAGGTAGAATGGCAGTGCTGGTAGATCAGCGCAACCACGGCAAGTCTCCCCACACCGACACGACGAGTTATCCAGAAATGGCGGCAGATTTGGCGGCGTTTCTCAGCAGCCAGTGGATGCATAAGGTCGACCTACTCGGCCATTCGATGGGTGGCAAAACAGCCATGCAGTACGCTCTGAGCTATCCTGATCGGGTACGCAAGTTGATTGTAGTGGACATGGCGCCAAAGGCATTTCCGCGGGGACACGACACGATTTTTGCGGCCATGCGGGCCATTCCACTCGATACAGATATGTCGCGAGGTGAAATCGATGAGTTGCTGGCGACCACCATTCCCGAGCCAGGCGTCCGGCTGTTTTTGATGAAGAATCTGCGGCGCGAGCCTACTGGTGGCTACAGCTGGAAGCTGAATTTAGACACAGTTGAAGCGTTCTACGAGCAGATTTTGCAGCCAGTGAGCGGACTGCCATGGGATGGGGAGGCGCTGTTTGTTCGTGGCGAGCGCTCGGGCTATGTGCGGGATGAGGATTGGCCGGCGGTGTTAGAGCTGTTTCCGCGGGCAGAGCTCGCTACGATAGCTGGCGCAGGCCACTGGGTACACGCTGAAGCTCCGGATGAGCTGTACGAGCTAGTAAGTGGCTTTTTGGAGCGTTAGGAAATCGCCAGGACAATTGCGCTGCGAACAGTAGTTTGGCTAAGCATAGTATAGTTTACCTAGAGTCCCAGTCACGTGTCGCTTCGGCATCCACCAAGTACGAGTTTTTTCGAGTTTAGTCGACGTGAGCGGGTAGTGGTGCTGCTGGGTGTGGTGCTGGGTTTGGTGCTTTGCTTTTCTGGGATGTGGATGCCTCTATTGATTACTCAGCAAGAGCAGGAGCGTGAGGATTTATCAGCTTTTCAGACTGAACTCGACGATTGGGTGCTACGCAGTCAGGCCTTGCAGGATAGTGTAGACGCGGCGCGGGCTGCTCGGCAGCAGGCTTACGAACAGCGGAGGGCTTATGCGCAAGGGCAGCGCAAAAGCTGGACTGACTATTCTAGCAAGCCTATCAACTCGTGGAGCCGTGGCTCGCAGCCTCAGGAAGTAATGATCGACTACAGCATACCGATCGCTGCGGCAGGATCACTTGATCCCAACACAGCTGATAGCAGTGCGCTGAAGCGGCTAGGCGTGCCTGCTGCAATTGTGCGGCGGTGGCTAAAGTTTCGGGGCAAAGGCGGCACCTTCGTACGGCGGGAAGATATCAGCAAACTCTACGGTCTGCCCGACAGCACTTATCAGCGAATACTCCCCTACTTTGCAGCTGGTAGAGACTTGGAGTCCGGCTTTCGCCAAAACCGGCCACGCGGAGAGTATATAATCGAACCTGTAGAGCTCAACACTGCGACTGATGAGCAGTTGATTAAGATTCGGGGGATCGGGAAGTTTTATGCGAAGCAGATACTAGATTATCGCGACCGGCTAGGTGGATTTATCACTGTAGAACAAGTAGCTGAAACGCCTCGCTTAAAGGATAGTACTTTTCAGGTAGTGCGAGAATATTTGCGTGTTGATTCTACCGAACGTGATAAGCTGGCTATAAATCAACTAAATGTACAGCGTATTGCGCGCCATCCTTACATCAGCTATGAAAAGGCGAAGGTACTGGTAGCCTACAGAAGCCACCACGGTCCCTATCGACGTATAGAAGATTTGTATAAGACGATAGCACTTGATTCTGCGCTGATTAACCGATTGTCTCCCTATATAAGCTACGACTGATAAAGCCGCCACTCCACAATGGGAATGGCGGCTTAAGATGTACTGCGTGTGTGAAGCCTTGGCTAGAGCACGTTGATCATGCTCATCAGCTTGGGCCTGTTGGCACGACTGATAGGGATGGTCTTGTCCTCTATTTTGAGGCTGGTGTCGGCGATGTTAGAGATCTTCGACAGGTTGATAATGTAGGAGCGGTGCACCTTCACAAAGGATGAGGTGGCGAGGCGTTCGCCGATACGCTTGAGCGTGGAGTGGATGGTGTGGCTGCCCTCGTTGGTCTTGATGCGGACGTAGTCGCCGATGTTCTCGATGTAGAGAATCTGGTCGTAGGGCACTTTAACGTAACCCGCACCCTTGCGGATGAATACTTCGTTCATAGTTCGTGTTTGTGTGTTCGTGTGTGTTTGCAGGAATGAGAATGGCAAACACTGGGCCAAAGCTGCACTTCGGCAGACTGCTAGGTAAAACAGGAACAACATATAAAATAATTGCATAATGCATATCCACCTGTTCGCTTTATGCCTTTAAGAGATTAATGCGTGGAGAACAGGCACTTCATAGCCTTATAGCACGGCAACTGCAATACTGACCTTGCTAGCTGTCGGGCAAGGTAAGACTCGTGGATGTACTAGCAGATTTTACATCCAAAACCTGCCAAAATACATATCAAATCATTAAATACACTCCAAAAATAGTGGATTACATGCTACTCAACGTAAGGTGCTGCACGTTCACCGCATTTGTCAGTTTTTAATATGACGGCTTGGCTCCTTTTTTGAGCCGACTGAGCTAACCGGGCAGCGGGCGCAAACAAGCACTTTATGAACAAGCAAGTACTCATCGTCGACCATTCCGCCATCATGCGCTCATCGCTTTGTCAGGTCCTCAACAGAGACTATGCCTGCACCTCCTGTGCCAATGAGATGGAGGCGCTAGAATTTCTGCTCCGAGCCCAAGCAGTCGATGCCATTGTACTCGACCTATCGATGCCGAAGATGGGCGGACTTGCTTTGTTGCAGCGCATCCGGTCTATGACCGCCTTCGTGCAGCTGCCGGTACTGGTGCTCTCTGCCCAAACTCTAAGCCTAAACCGAATTACTGCCATAGAAGCTGGCGCTAGCGACTTCCTGGCAAAGCCATGCAACCCGCTTGAACTCAAACTGCGCCTCAGCCGCTTACTACCTCTAGAGCGGCGATCAGTGCGCCGCTCGGGCTTTACTCCAGTCGCTAAGACTTCCCGCAGCAGTGGCTACCCAGGTGCGTCAGTATCCTGACATCATCGGGCGTGGGCACAGGTGACTCAACTCTGCGGAGGCCCAATCTGCACAGCGCGTACAGGTGTCGGTCAAACCCCACTAGGGTATCTGCGTTGCCTCTTTAAAGCTAGGCGCGCCATGTACCACAAACCCAATAGTAGACTCGTCGGTCAGACGGCTCTCATCACAGGCTCCTCGAGCGGTATCGGCGCGGCGGTGGCCTTTGCCATGGCACGAGAAGGTGCAAATGTGACCATCAATTACTATAAAGACGAAGAGGCAGCCCAACAACTGCAGCAAGAAATCACAAAAGAGTTGCCTGATGCTCGCACACTTATCGTGCAGGCAGATACCTCTAAGGAAAAGGACGTAGAGCGCATGTTTGCCGCGACCATTGAAGAATTTGGTACTGTCGATATTGCCGTAGCGAATGCGGGAATTCAACAAGATGCTGCCACGCACGAGATGAAGCTCGAGCAGTGGCAACGAGTCATAGATGTCAATCTCACTGGTCAATTTCTGATTTGCAGAGCTGCCATAAGCGAGTTTCTCCGTCGAGGTCCCCGCAAAAACATCAGTGCAGCTACCGGAAAGCTGATTTGCATGAGCAGCGTCCACGATGTCATTCCTTGGGGCGGTCATTCCAATTATGCAGCCGCAAAAGGAGGGGTCAAGATGTTTATGCAAACCCTCGCGCAGGAGTACGGTGGCAAAGGGATTCGCATCAATTCGATAAGTCCAGGTGCCATCGCGACCAGCATCAATAAAGAGGTCTGGTCGGACGAACAGCAGAAGAAGGAGCTACTCAAGCTTATTCCCTACGGAAGGCTAGGTCAGCCCAATGATGTTGGTGCGCTCGCGGCTTGGTTGGCCAGCGATGAAAGCGATTATATAACTGGTGCGACGCTATATATCGATGGGGCTATGACGAATTATCCTGGATTTGCTGATAATGGGTAGCATCTTCGCCGTTCTACGATGCTGCGTATAGTTCATACATGTATGTTGGTGCTGGCGACGGCTATTAGCAGCGTATGTGTCGGCCAGCAAACGGCTACGGCGGTGCAGCTCATGGAGCCTCTGCGCATCGATGGGGAGGTAGATGATGTTTTTCGTAGCCGCCCGCCGCTGACAGATTTCGTCCAGTTTGCACCCGATCCGCTTGCCAAGAGTAGCCAGGCAACGCATGTGTGGGTGGGCTACGACAACACTTCGCTCTACATCACGGCAGAATTGCTGGATACTGCCCCAGATAGCGTTCTCGCGCAGTTAAGTGAGCGCGATCGGCTACGTAATACCGATTGGTTTGGAGTGAGTATTAATCCTTACCGCGATGGAATTAATGCGACGAATTTTATTGTTACTCCGGCCAATGTGCAGTACGATTCCAAGTTTGGAGCGGGCACCGATGACGACAGTCAGGTGATGCAGACGGGTGATGTGAGCTGGGATGGCGTATGGGCTTCAGCTTCCGCCAAAACCCAAAGCGGATGGGTGGTCGAAATGCGGATTCCCTACTCTGCACTGCGCTTTCCTGATGAACCGGTGCAGACCTGGGACATCAATTTTGCGCGCCAAATCCGCCGCTACCGCGAAGAAAGCTTCTGGAACCCTGTCGATCCTAAAGCAGCTGGCTCAACGACGCAAATGGGCAAGCTGGTGGGAATCACTGATATAATCCCTCCTATACGCTTGCAGGCCACACCTTTTGTGACGGCAGGTACCAACCTTAGTTTAGATCCGGACGCCGCTACATCGCGCGACTGGAGTGGCAGCCTCGGAGGAGGACTCGACTTAAAATATGGTATATCTGATGCCTTTACACTTGACATGACGGCTATTCCTGATTTTAGCAATGCACGCTCAGATGATCAGGTGCTTAATCTGGGTGCAAATGAAATTCGCTTTGCAGAAAACCGAGCCTTTTTTACTGAGGGTGTAGAGCTGTTCAATAAGGGCAACTTCTTTTATTCTCGTCGTATAGGTGGATTTCCTATTAATTTTTCTGCGGCCGATGATGACTTAGCTGCTACTGAAGTGGTCAGAGAAAATCCTATACGTACACGTCTGCTCAATGCTACGAAAGTTTCAGGTCGTCTGCAGAATGGATTAGGCATAGGCGTGTTTAACGCTGTCGAAGGCAATACGTTTGCTACAGTAGAAGATACAGAAACAGGTGCTACACGCAAGGTTGAAACGGCCCCAACGACTAATTATTCAGTTATAAGTTTTGATCAGAATCTGCCCCACAATTCCTTTGTCACCCTCATCAATACTAATGTACTTAGGAGCGGTTCGACCTATGATGCTAATCTCACCGGTGCGGTCTGGGATCTGCGTACGCGACAGAATACCTGGGGTTTTAGCGGAAGCGGTGGTGTAAGTCAGCAATACGGTCTGGCCCAACGGACTAGAAGCGGCATGACCAATCGCGAAGATGTATTTGGTCACCGATTCTCCGCCGACCTGCGAAGACTAACCGGCCGTCTGCGTTATGGCCTCGGCTATGTGGAGGAGAGTCATACCTATGATCCGAATGATCTAGGCTTTTTGTTCTTTAACAATGAACGCTCAGCTGAGGCATATGCGAGTTATAACTGGTTCGAGCCATTCGGAAAATTTAACTCTGCAAGTGTAGGCATTCAAACAGAGCTCAATTATCTCTACGAGCCATCCATTTACACCGGCTCGAATGTTGGCTTTAGAAGTAGATTTACGACGCGCAAATTCTTTACCTTTGGCGCCTTTGGGTTTACTGATTTAAGTTATAATCGCGAGGTGCAAGATTCGCGCTCTCCGGGACGGTACTACGAGTTGCCGCAATATTTTGAATTTTCAGGGTTTGTGTCGAGTGATTACCGTAAGCCATTTGCGCTCGATGTTAGCGGGACGTTTGGTCGCTTTTACAGTGATGGGCGGTCGCAGACACAGCGTTTGTCTATAAGTCCGCGCGTACGTATTGGTGATCGGCTGGCGATGCGACTGCGGGTTAATCTGCGGCGCGGTGTACGCTACTTGGGCTACGTAGGTCATAGTCCTGATGAGGTCATCGCGCAAGGGCTAGATCTGGTGCAGACGCCTTACTTCACCCTCGATCCATCGGTGACGGGATTTTCTGCTCTGCGTAGCGGTGGCATCCTTGGCAGCTACCGCACGGTGCCCACTGTCGAACTCGAGACGAGTGCGGAGTACAGTTTTACAGCGAATATGAATGTGAGCCTCCGCGTGCGGCACTACTGGAGTCGCGTCAACCACGTCGAATTTTTTGAATTCTTAGCAGATGGCAAGCCGCTGCCGACGGCCTACACAGGCCTCGATGCAGATGGTGTGGCGGTGCACGATCAGAACTTTAATGCCTTCAATGTGGACTTGTTTTACCGGTGGCGCTTTGCTCCGGGTTCTGATGTTTTCCTGAGTTACAAGACACAGAGCTTTTTCGGAGGTAATCCAAGTCGCGGCTACTTCCCCAACCTAGGCACCCTTGGCCAGGAGCGCGTGGACAACAGTCTCACGCTGAAGGTGGTGTATTTTCTGGATGCGGCGGTGTTGCGGCGCAGCTAAAACTTCAAATGCTTCACCGTCTTCGCATTCGTCATCAACTGCTTAAGGGAGTCGATGCCGATGCGGACGTGTAAATCGACAAATTCTTCAGTGACCTTAGCATCTGAACTGCTCGTCTTCACGCCCTCTGGTGTCATTGGGGTATCGCTGACCAATAAAAGGGCGCCAGCTGGAAACTTATTGACGAAGGCAGCACTAAATAGCGTAGCAGTCTCCATATCAATGGCCATGCTACGGGTTTTACGTAAGTACTTTTTAAACTCTCCATCGTGCTCCCACACGCGTCGATTGGTGGTAAAGACTGTGCCCGTCCAGTAGTCATGACCGGCATCACGAATAGTAGTAGAAATTGCTTTTTGCAAAGCGAACGCAGGCAAAGCTGGCACCTCCTTCAACATATAAGAATCACTCGTACCCTCCCCTCGAATTGCACCAATTGGCAAGATCAAATCACCTAAGGCATTCTTTTTCTTTAAGCCACCACACTTACCTAAAAACAATACTGCTTTCGGACCTTTTCGTCTGTTTTTGCTCTCGACTAAGGGCCCTATCGCCGTCAGCAGATCACAGACGGTCGCTGTATTGGGAGAACCCATGCCGAAGTTGATCATCGTGATGCCATTGGCTGTGGCACAGGGCATCGGTCTATCGGCACCGACAATTTTCGTGTTGCCCCACATCGCAAACTTACTGAGGTAGCCACTGAAGTTGGTGAGCAGGATGTAACGGCTAAATTCTTCGACCGCCATGCCGGTGTAGCGAGGCAGCCAGTTGGCGACTATTTCGGGTTTTGATTTCATCAGGGAGCGGTGTTACCTTACAGACATGGAGCTAGTACTAAGCGTCTTACTCGGTGTTGGGTTGAGTGCGGCGACAGGCTTTCGAATATTTGTGCCCGCATTACTGGCAAGTGGAGCCAGCTTAATGGGCTGGATCAGTCCATCCGACGGCTTTGAATGGCTGGCCACCTTACCTGCCTTCGCCGTGTTTGCAACAGCCAGTGTGGTGGAGATCGGCGCCTACTACATTCCCTGGGTCGATCATGCGCTAGATACGGTGGCTGTACCAGGTAGTGTCATTGCAGGAGGACTGCTAGCTACTTCCTTTATTGAGGTCGACTCACCGATGCTGCAATGGGTGATCGGTCTCATGGCGGGTGGTTCGAGTGCTGGAGCGGTACAGCTAGGCACCAGCCTGCTGCGCGGAGTGAGTACGGCATCGACTGCCGGCCTCGGCAACCCACTGGTCGCCACGGGTGAAAATGTCAGCGCGATAGGCTTATCTGTGGCGAGTATCCTGCTGCCGGTGCTGGGGTTTGTGGTGGCGGTGCTAATTCTGTTCGGCCTGTACACAGCTTATCGGCGCTACCGAAGGCGTCGGGTGCTGGGAGCTACAAAGATGGTGGGGTAGTAGGCCTGAGGCGCGTTTGGCTGATTAGCAGCGGGGCCTCTACCCCATTGCTTGGGTGTCGGTGCGCCCATGTGCGGGGCGCACTCGCAGAGCGAGCCAAACCCGCCTTGCAGCGAGCCAAACCCGCCCGATTCGCTCACTCATCCAGCATGGCTACGGCCACGACTGCGGCGGCGACCTCCGCCTCCACCGCTACTGTTCTTGCCACCCGCACGACCTCTCCCACGACCACGACCTCTCCCGCGGCCACCACCCATATGCTCGGGGTTGCGAGGATGCTGGTGCTTATCCCGACCGTCAGCCGGAATAGGACGCTGAGGATCAGGCTCCCCATCATCGCCAAGCACATAAGGATGATCCGTCACAACCTCAATCGGCTGCTGCGTGAGCTTGTAAATGTCACGCAAATAGGCCTTCTCCTCGGTCTCACAAAAAGCTATCGCCTGACCGCTAAGTCCGGCGCGACCTGTACGACCGATGCGGTGCACGTAAGTCTCCGCCACGTTCGGCAAATCAAATTGAATGACCTGCGGCAGCTCTTCCACATCGATACCTCGAGCAGCGATATCGGTTGCTACAAGGACGCGGAGATTGCCATCCTTAAAGGCACCAAGTGCATTTTGTCGAGCAGTTTGGGATTTGTTGCCGTGAATAGCTGCTGCGTCAATATTGTCGCTCGCCAAATCCTTGACAATGCGGTTGGCGCCGTGCTTGGTGCGAGAAAAAACTAGCACTTGTCCGTTAATCTCGTTTTCGAGAAGATGCTTGAGCAGTTTACGCTTATCGCTTTTAGCGACGTAGTAAACTGCCTGATCAACGCGCTCGGCAGTAGTACTCGGTGGAGTTACGGCTACTGTCTGCGGCTTGTGCATAAAGCCCTTAGCCAGGTCGACGATATTATCTGGCATTGTAGCCGAAAACAGCAGGTTTTGGCGACGGGACGGAAGCAGCTTGAGTACCCTGCGCACATCGTGCACGAAGCCCATATCGAGCATGCGATCGGCCTCGTCGAGTACAAAAAATTCGATGTTGTCGAGGTGCACGAAGCCCTGGCCGATGAGGTCGAGTAAGCGTCCAGGAGTCGCTACCAGAAGATCGACGCCGCGCTTGAGAGCCTGCACCTGTGGATGTTGGCCAACGCCGCCAAACATCACCATGTGCTTGAGGTTCAGGTGTTTGCCGTACTCCTCGAGATTCTCGGCTATCTGAATTGCGAGTTCGCGAGTGGGGGTAAGGATGAGGCCTTTAATGGTGCGGTGGCCACGCCGACTGCTAGCTTTCTCGCTGAGAATTTGCAGCGTCGGAATAGAAAAAGCCGCGGTTTTGCCAGTACCAGTCTGAGCGACGCCAATGACATCGTGACCGTCCAGAATTTTAGGAATGGCCCCAGCTTGAATGGGGGTAGGTGTTTCGTAGCCTTTTTCAGCTACGGCACGAAGGATGCGCTCGTCGAGCGCCAGATCAGAAAATTTCAAAGGAAAAGGAGTAAGCGGTACCTCCGCAGACAACCGTCAGTATGAGGTGGCGTGGTTTCGCTATGGGTAATAGGTGCTAGGCGAGTTCGCCAGACGGTTTTGCACCTTCATGTACGGCAAGAGTACGCTGGGCTAGCCAATTTGTTTCATGCCCTTGGTGAAGTTTCTTGGCGCCGTGTGCAGCGTTTTGGCGAAAGCATGCATTAAAGAAGTGTTCAGCTCGAGCTCCGGACAGATCACCTACCTTCAAACGACATAACTCGCACCATGCGTACCAACATCTTTCTTCTCCTCGCACTGCTTTGCCTCACTTGGGTGGGCTGCGAAAAGGACAGCGAAAACGTGGTTACGACCACCTCCTCAACGATCACTGGTGAGCTTGCTCCCGCCACTATTTCCGTCTACGGGCAGCTCACCGACAACACCGGCGCTGTGGTGCCGAATGCGCTGGTGACGGCCGGTGATAGGTCTACTACGAGCGATCAGGAAGGCTACTGGCGCATCAACAACGCGCAGGTTGCGAGCACTTTCGGCTACGTGACTTTCCAATCTACCGGTCACCTGCAAGGCTCACGCACCATTTATGCCCGCGATGGCGGCGAATACGAGGTGGATGTGGAGCTGCTGAGCAACAGCCAGGTGTATACTGTCGATGCGGCTAGTGGTGGTACAATTCAGCTAGCTGGTTCGGATGCGAGCATCACTTTTGGCAGCTCAGCTTTCGCCAAAACAGATGGTAGCCCTGTGAGTGGCCAAGTAAGTGTGGTTGCGCATTATCTCGATGCGAGTGAAGATGAAACCTACCGGCAAATGCCAGGCGATCTACGTGCTTTAGCTGCGGATGCAACTTCACAAACCGACTTTACCTTATTGACGAGCTTTGGTATGATGGGTGTAGAACTGCGCGATGCATCTGGGGCAGAAGTCGAGCTTGCAAGCGGCCAAACAGCAACTCTCAGCATGCCTTTAAGTGCGGAAGCATTGGCTAATGCACCAGCCACTATTCCCTTATGGTACTTTGATGATATTCAGGGTATTTGGATAGAAGAAGGTGAAGCGAGCCTGCAAGGCAACGCCTATGTAGGCGAGGTAAGTCACTTTACATTCTGGAATTGTGATATTCCTACGGAGTATACGGTGCTTTGTGGGCAGGTATTATTTCCTGGTACAGATACTAGCTTTGGCTCATCAGTTTATTTATCCGTCACGAGTCAGCAGTGGGGTACTACTCATGGTTATACTGACCGCGATGGCTATTTCTGCGGGATAGTCCCGGCTGGAGAAGTCCTTACCTTCAGTGTGTACAGCTATGCGCTATGTCAAGGTGCGGCGTATACACAGCAGATTGGTCCACTAAGTGATAGTACAAATTTGGGAACCATTACCGTCTCGTCGCAAGCCTTTACCGCTACTACAGTGACAGGTCGTGCAGTATGCAATGGTGCTCCCGTCACATCTGGAGCTGTACGCATCTTTCAGAACGGCTCGCAGGTAGGCGGCAGCAGCCTCGATGCAGACGGGACATTTGATGTGAGTCTGGTGCTTTGCGACAGCAGCGAGATAACCATCAAAACCTTTGATTACAGCACATTTAGTCATTCAAATGATTTAACTGCATCGATTGCTGCAGTTGTAGATCTTGGTGATGTGGAGAGCTGCCAGCAGGGTGGTGCAGATTTCTTCGAGTTGATAATTGATGGTGTTGCGCACTACGGAAGTTTCAGCGACTTTGATCCTAGTCCGCCAGAAATTTATGCTTTTGCAGTTGCGGATTCGAGTTTTGCAGAATTTACGATCAGTCTTTTTGATTCCACTAAAACTGCACCTTTTACGCCAGGACTCTACACTCACACTGGGTTTGGAAATCAACCAAGTCCAGGACTTGATTTATCCTTCCGCATCAACGGTTCTCGAGCGTACGCCAGTATCTACGATTTTGACCTCCGCATCACACAAGTAGCTACACAGCCAGGAGAATTTACTATAGGCTCCATTAGACCTATGAGCGGTGTGTATGAGACTATAAATGCCGTTCAAGTGCCGTTCAACTTCGAGCTAAACTTTTCGGCGCCGTACGCTCAATAATTAATTCTTGCCACAGTTTCACCAACACATCCTCACTCAAGCCCAACGGGGCGAACGCGTGGCGCAGCACCAGCTGTACCAAGCGTTCGCCCCGCGGGTGTTTGGGGTGTGTATGCGCTATGCCCGCGATCAGCACGAGGCAGATGACATGGCGCAGGAGGCGTGGATGCTAGCGTTCAGCAAACTCGACCGCTACGCAGCCACTGGCGAATTTGGAGCTTGGCTACGCACCCTCACCGTCAACAGTTGCCTACAGGTTTTGCGAAAGCGCAAACTGCAGGTAGATGAGTCGGTGTCGGAGCGGCTGGCTGGTGGGGACCAGCCTTTGCCTGACAATATGCGGCTCGACCCCACCGCAATTTCAACGATGAGTGCCGATGAGCTGGTGGCGCACATCCAACAGCTGCCGGAAGGCTTTCGCATGGTCTTCAACTTGGTGGCTATCGAAGGTTACTCACACGCTGAGGCCGCTGCAGCGCTCGGAATCGAGGTGAGCACCTCCCGCTCTCAACTTACACGTGCGCGTGCTCAGCTCCAGCAGCGACTAAAATCTCTACTTGCCGTATGTCTTTAGCAGCCGATTCTTTTGATGCCGAAGCCCGCGGATTGGTGGGCAATTATGCACCTCATCCCCCTGCACATGCTTGGGCTGCAATCGCTGCACAACTTCCTCCGGAGCCTCGCGGGCGACGCGCGGCAGGTTGGTGGTGGCTGGCGGGAGGAGCACTCCTCGTCGCCCTGCTAATGCTGTACGCCATGCAGCCGCAAGCCGCACAACTCGAGCACGCTGCTCGGCCAGCCCTGGCACCCGTGCAGCAGGCTTTCGCTCCAGTACCCGTAGCTGCTGAACAAGAACTCTTAGATGATCCTCACCAAGCACTGGCCACACCCTCGCCACTCGCCGAAACCGAGCTTCCAGCACAAAAAGCTAGACTTAGACTGCCACCTCCAGCCGATGCTACACCGACCGTGCAACGACAGCCAATGGAAACGGCGCTAGCTGTATCACCGACCTTGGCAGCACCGATAGTTGCAGTCGCGCTGCCATCGCTTGAGCTGCTATCACAGGCCGAGCTCTCTACCCTACCCTCTTCTGCGGACGAGCTGCAGGACGCGCGGCTAATACCTTGTCCTGACTTCAACAACCGCGGCAGCTGGAGTCTCGGTCTGCGCGTGTTTGCTGGACCTGGCCGTACCAATCGCGAATTCTCTGCTAGTGACAATGACCTCCCACTTTACTCAGCTCTGCGCGACTCGGTGGAAGAACGGCAAATGAGTGTGCACGCGGGCCTACGCTTTGAGGGGGTACATTCAAATGGTTTGTTCTTGCGTGCGGGAGTAGACTATCAGATGTACCGCAGTCGCCTCCGCTTGATTGGCAACAGTATGCGCAGCTTTAATTTAGTTGATGTAACCGATCCTATTTCGGGTAATGTGCTGCGTACAGATACTGTTTATTCATCTACAGTCACTGAATCTTTGCGCTATAATCGGCACCAGACCTTAGCGCTAAGTGCAGGTCTTGGCTTTCGCAAAACTTTTGGGCGCGTAAGCCCCTACTTATTAGCGGAAGCTGGTTATGAATTCTTACTAAAAACACGAGGTCAGCTTATTGATCCCGCCGGTGCATTGGTCAATTTGGAGAATACGAATCAAGCCTGGGTTGAGGAGCGACCAGGACTTCATTATGGTGGCGTGGTAGGTATTGATTTTGCACTCACCAATCACCTTGAAGTGGGTGTAAGCGGGCACTACAAGCGACTCGGAGGCTTGCGTGGTCAGAGCGATCCGCTTGCTGCTGAATATACAAGTATGTTTGGTGCTGCGAATGTGAGGTGGCATTTTTAGGAGCCCCAGTTAAAAACTCAATCCCGTCCGCAGACGAATATGAGGAGTATCAAAGCGAAGGCCGGGACTGGAACCAAATGATGTTGGCTCCGGGTAGTTATGACTCACCACTCCTCCAGAGTTGAATAGATACAAACCTTTACGGGTCAAGCGCAGGCGGAGTACAACTTCGGCTCCTAGCTCGTAACCCATCTTGAAACTTCTCGATCCTAAGCGCCGCTCATTGCCATAAGGATCAAAAATCGGTCCCCCATATAGCCGCGCATCAAACCAATACTCCTGAAGGCGATAACCTACGAATAGCGGGACCCCCATAAACTCATCAAAACTATCTAATATTCCAAAATTAACTCCACCACCAAATATCCACTTACCTCCTACTGCAACTCCTCCCTTCACCTCTATAACAAGTGGATTATCACCATCAGAAAGACCGCCCCCGATGGTAACTTCCAGAAGTGGTTCAAGCACCCGCCCATCGCGCAAGGTATCTTGTGCTAAAGCTAAACTTCTGGTGAAGCAGGAAATGAGTAAAAGCAGGAAAATTTTCTTCATATTCAAAACATTGATGTTCCGACTCGTATACGGAATCCTAGTGCAGCATCAAGAGAACTGGGAGGATCAATACCTGGCACAAACCTACCTGGCGCCTCACGCTCGAGGTTATAGATTAGGCCAAATGCCAACACCAATCGAGTGTATCTGTTCCTAAACCTAGGTTGAAACTTCCAATCAGTCCCGAGTTGCCATCCATTGGGAGGCTCTCTACGTTCGTAAATGGAACTCGGAAATGTAGGTGCACCATAAAATGTGAGTTGCAACAAGTCATCATTGAAGAAGTAACCTATTTCTACAGGAATATAAAAATATTCGTAATTGCGATTACTAATCCCTAATCCTGCACCAAAGCTGATATTATTGGGCAATATCACTCCTGCTCCAAGCTGAAGTAAGGGAAGGCGACGATCTGTAAAATACAGGTTGAGTCCAGCGGTAAGTTCTCCGTAGCCTTTTACTCCTGTAATTTGACTAAATGCAGCGGTCGACAGAGCTACGAAGATATAAAGCGTAAGCAGAATTTTCATGAGGAGTAGGGGCCTTTACCAATAGCCAATGCCAGGCGTAGGCGCAAACCAACTTGGGTCTTAGGTGATGGCGATCTGCTGCTGGAAAACGGATCCCTCACAGTTGCAGCTGAAGGAGCTACATCATGCACTAAGCCGAAGCCCACTGTCATGCTGCGCTTCGGCTTAGAGAGCTGAGGGTTGAGCACCAATTCTGAAATGTAGAGTACGCCAAAACCTAAATCCTCACGGCTAGTAGGTGCAGCTGTCAACATCAAGCGGACCCACTTGCTGGGTATCTGGTACCCAATACTAACAGGTATGTATGGAAGCGTCGACCTTCGGTGAGTGACCCCAAATCCAAGTCCGAAAATTAGTTTATTTGAGAGGAATGTGATAGCTGAGATTTCAAATCCCAGCCTGGCCTGTTCGTCATGCCACACGGTATAGGTTGGGCCGATTTGGAAGGATGATCCCCCGTCGTCTGGCCCCTCGCTCTCAGGCACCTGCGCCACGCAGCTAGTCGCCAGCAGCACACAAAGCCATGCGAGCGCAGCGCTCTTCGCCATACCTTGTTTGCTTATGTCGCGTTTTCGAATCATCAAACGTTTTCTCCTCATGGCTTTACACAGCTACAAGATTGTATTCATGTTACTGTCGCTCTTGCTGTGCACCAGCGCGTGTACAGCTGATGACGAAGGTACACCAGCAGGCGGCTCCAATCCGCCACCCGAAAGGCTAAGCTATCTCGCCCTTGGCGACAGCTACACCATAGGTGAGGCTGTTGCTGCCAATGATCGATTTCCCGAACAGCTACAGGCTCGCTTGCAAACACTCGGTCACAATGTTGGCGAACCTAAAATCATAGCGCGTACAGGGTGGCGCACCGACAATCTCCTGGCCGCCATTGCAGCAGATGGCAGTCTACTCACCGACTACGATTTGGTTAGCGTGCTCATCGGGGTCAACGACCAATTTCAGGGTCGCAGCCTGACAAGCTTCTCAACGGAACTAGCAAAAGTGCTCGACCGAGCAGAGGATTTAGCTGGTGGACCAGAAGATGTTATCGTGCTTTCGATTCCTGATTATTCGGTTACGCCCTTTGCGGCTGGTTTGGATACTACGCGCATTCGCCAACAACTCGAAGCTTATAATGGTATCGTCCGTGATTCGGCTGCTACGCGAGGCTATGGATATGTCGATATCACACCAATTTCACGTGAGGCTCGCCGAGAGCGCACCTTACTTGCAGACGATGGCTTGCATCCTTCCGCTAAGATGTACGAGCGTTGGGTGAATGAAATGCTAGATGAAGTTATCGCGATAATTACGGAGTAGATGCGCTCGATTTTCTAACATCAGACTAGACAGGTACATTTCGCGACGCAAACACTTGTCGTGATGAAGCTGCTGATACGGATTTTTCTCTTTCTTGCCGCGCTGGCCTTGCTGCTGTTCTTAATCGGCTTCTTGTTGCCTAAGCATGCACACATTGAACGTACCACGCTTATCGATGCTCCTATAGAGGAGGTGTATCAACTGGTGAATCATTTGCCAAGTTGGGAAAAGTGGAGTCCTTGGTACGAGATGGAGCCGACGGTGGAGATGACCTACAGCACGCCCGCTTCAGGAACGGGTTCGTGGTACACGTGGAAAGGTGAGGAAACTGGAGCAGGCAAGATGACCATAGTCGAAGCGACTCCCAATGAGCGGATTGATGCAGCAATGAGTTTTGAAGGTCAGGGCGACGCAGAAGCTGATTTTATCTTTGAAGCTATTAGCCCGACGCAGACGCAAGTAACATGGATGTTTGATTCCGACAACGATAGTCCTGTAGATCGATATTTTGGTCTACTAATGGATAATTTCTTGGGACCGAGTTATGAAAAAGGGTTGGCTAATCTCAAACGCGAGGCTGAAGGTTAAGCGGCATCAAAGTATGCTGCCAACCATTGGTAGACACTTATCAACAGCCATAGGAGCAGCCCAAAGAGGCCGATGAGCACCACGAGGGTGACGATTAGCAGCGGCCAGACGTTTCCTGTATGCTTGCCCTGCTCGTATTGCTCGCGCAGCAGTTGCACATTGCGGTCATTAGCTTTAAAAGCAACATCGAAAAGGTCGCCAATCAGAGGAACGGAGCCTAGCACAGCGTCTACAGCGATATTGATGAGCATGCGCAGCACCACCATGCCGCTCGCGCCGTGTCGCACCATCGTAAGTACCAGAGCACTTGAAGCCACAAAACTTGCCGCGTCACCGCCAAAGGGAATGAGACCAGCAATGGCATCGAGCCCGAAGCGGATGTTTGTACCAGGAATTTTGAACTGCGAGTCGAGCAGCTTAGCCATTGCGTCAACAGTGGCGAGCGGATCTTTGATTTTAGCGACGGCCATAGGGGCCAAAGCTACGTGCCGCTCACCTAGTGCGTGATGACTACTTGATGTACAGAAGCTGTCTGATCGGACTGGAGTATCAACACATACGGTCCTGCGGGGAGTGTGCTGGTATCGATATTATGCTTGTTGGCGCCTTTCGGCAAAACCTCTTTTACTACGACATCACCCAGCAAATTGAGTAGCAAAGCTTGCTTCAGTTCACGATCGGCAGCAAAGTAGAATTGGAGATACTGATTAGCAGGATTGGGTGAAATATGTACATCCGGAGCAGCAACAACTTCTTTATTGCCAACTACGAGATATTGCGCTGTTTTTATTTCCGGAACAACAGGAAGCTCGTTGACCTGCGTCAGGAAAAAATCTATACTTACCAGTACAGAATCCCTGTGATGGTAAGTCGTCCCATAGATGTAAGGTGATCTCGGCGTTAGATTGCCTCTGGCGCCAACTGGTATGTTTCCGCCAGAGCCCCCGTCAAAATAAAAACCACACCAACCATAATAGTTAGTGCTACTTACTTCTACAGAACTCACAAGGGCGTTGCTAGTATTATCTACAGAAATGGAATATAAAAGATCATAATCATCTTGGTCTGGATCACGGGGACCAAGCACAACGTCAAAGTCGACATTAGGGCCTATAGCCTCAAGCTCCCTCCAATTAAGTGCTGCCTGAATGAATTCTTTCAGCTCGCTATAGGTGGGAACATCAGGATCGTCTACCATGTGGTGTATAGCGTAAACAGCGGTGCTGGAGTTACGAGCTGCAGCGCGTTTGATTTGCCAACCGGGAAGCTCGGAGTAATACTCTTCTTGCGTGAATGTACCCGCCACCAGATCGAGTCGAACGAGGGTCGAATCTGTCTGCACAAACAGTAGGCCCTCGCCGGCATAAGTCGCGGCTTTGCCTCCTCCTGCCGGTAAAGCAAAAGCTCGTACAGCGTGATTAGAAATCGTGATACGGAAAAGTGAGTCTGCGCTTAGCGCATAAAGATCACGATCAAACTCGAACAGCTCGTGTATGGGTGAAGCTATATCAATTTTGGTGGTGACAAGATTGGCAGAATCTACAACCATCAGATATACTTCGTGCAGATGATTTAAACCTGCCGCCGTAGTTGTCGATAGAGCTACAAAATCATGCTGTGGATCGATTGGTCCTTGGGCATAGGTGGATAGTCGCTCCGATTGTGTAACTCGCCTGACACTGTCTTTGGTAACTAGCCAGGCGGTGCGGTCGTTGGCGACATCAAAAGCTGATTCTATGCCATAATTATATTCTCTGGACGAGTAAGAATGGAAAAAGCTGGGGTAACGAACCACCGTACCATCCTCATCGATAAATACAGGGTAGGGACTCGTAAACTCTAGAACATCACAGAGGGTATAAAATCGAATACCAAGTGTATAAAATAAGCCATCGTCGGTGGTGAGCGCCTCCCAATACATTAAAGAATCCGATAATCCTTGGTACTCCTGACTAGCTGAGCCGTCTAAAGAACCTTGATAGAAGGTACCATCTACTGAATAAAGCAGAATGGAATCAGACAAAAATGCTGGCCCCGCAACGCGAGGGAGCCCTTTGTATAATGCATCGCTAAAAGTCTGGGCATAGCATGTGGCGGAAATGCTAAGCAGGAGCGCCAGAACAAGATATATACGTGTCATGTTGGAAAAGTTAAAAAGGCTTGATGATCGGATCCTGCTGAGGCCTAGGTGTGTCAGAGGCTGCCAAGCATCGTCCCAATGCCTAGTAAATATAAGTCTAATTTGGCTGTGACCGATATTATTTAACCTGCTGCAAGCGCAGAGACCTTTATTGTACGACTTTCCTGCAAATAGCCAGAAATTGTCGCGCAACATCAGCGGCGGTTAGCTTCTCCTGAATCACCGAGCGTGCTTTTGCTCCTAAGCGGCTACGCATGTCAGCATCCATAGCGAGCTCGATGATAGCCTCTGCTAGCGCTTCGGAAGTGGGAGGTATGCACCAGATGTTTTCGCCGCTGGTGAAGAGCTCGTCGATACCACGTGCCTCACGCGTGATGATTGCTTTACCGGACGCAGCATAATGGTAAACTTTGTTTGGCACTACCACATCAGCTTTTAGGCTATCGCCAAATATCCCCAGGCAGATGTCCCACTGCTGTATGTGTTCGGGCAATTGTGCAAATGGTACGGTGGCTAAATACTCCACACGGTCAGACGGATATTGCTTGCGTAATTTGTCTAGGTATTTCGCCTGTTTAATATTGCCAATAAGCTCGAAGCGTATATCCTCACGTTCGCGTAGAGAATAAGCAGCGAGAATTATCTTTTCGACCCCTTGCAGAGGGACGAGTGAACCATAGAATCCGACAACTATAGGCGAAGTGGGGCCTTTCACTTGCAGTTTTGCGGAAGCGAAAAGATCGACGTCGGCACCGATATATAATGTATGGCAGCGATGTTGCGGCAGACCGAGCTGCTTTATAGCCCACAGACGATGAGCCGCAGTATCAAACACGATATAGTCGGCCGCCAAAAAGTGCCTGCGATCTAGCCACCGGGCATAGGGTTTGCGCCACCAGAAACCATAGTCAATCACCCGTGTGATATAGGTGCCAATAAGCGGATCGAGCACGATGGGGCGCCCCGCAGCGTACTTGCGAATGAAGGGCACATCGCGCTGCCGAAAAGGGGGCACATAAATTACATCAGCCTGCTCAGCCCGCAGCCGGACTTGCTCACCGTATTTACCATTGCGCTTGGCAAATTGATAAACCTCGAAGCTATCCGGAGCGACTTCAGCGAGGCCCTTTAGCAGCACCAGCACCCTGTTGTAATCAAAGCCTCTACGAGCTGTGAGCAGAACTTTCACAAATTGCTCGTGCAGCTAGCGCTAATTGTCACCTTTTAACTCACCAGAACCATCATCACTCAATTCAACTTTAGGTTCACCACGATAAAAGACATTGCCCGAGCCTTTAATTTCAGCATTAAGCTCGTCACTTACCATTACGCGGACTTCTCCGGAACCTTTATTGGTGATTTTGGCGTCTTGTACCGCGAGATCGTAGGCATCGACATCGCCAGAAGAATCAAGCATTATTTCTAAATCTTCAGCTTTACCGCCAAGCTCTACATCACCACTACCGTCGATGTATACTTTGATATCATCGTACACCAAATCTTTGGCATTAACTGAGCCAGAACTGTTGATGTTTATCTTCAGCTTACCTGCCTTCATGTTGTTTAGCGAAGCGCTACCGGAGCTGTTCATAGTGAGTGCTTCCAGTTCGGGCACCACTACTTCAACAGTTGTTCCACCATCCATCTGCGCCTCCTTAGCCATATTGATAGTGAGCCTGTCGCCCTTGACTTCAGTGGTGAGAATAGCGAGGATCTGCCCTTGGGCACGGACGTTGACGGACTGGACGCTGCCGCCGGTCACGACGAGGTTGACGGGAGCGTCGAGGGTAATTTCACTAAAGGGCGTTAGCGCGCGCAGGTCGTCGAGTAATGCACCCGTACCCACTACTTTTTTGCCGCCTCCACAGGATATGGCAAGGATGGAGAGGGCGAGGATGAGGCTTGCGCCAAAACGGGAAAAAGTATGCATGCTTGGTTTTGTGTAGGTGTTGCCGCTAAGTAAACACCACGCACAGCTAATTTGCTCAAGCTGTGGAGATTGTTAGCCAATGCCCATAATTTTGTCTTTAATCATGCTATACCTTTTGTTCCCTAGGAGCTGAACGTGGAGTATGGGATAAGCGCTTTACCCAAGATGAATTCGATGCTCGAGATGGTCCAAGTATACGATTTAAGTCCATTGCGCTGCAGGTGCATCGGCTGGTGGTTTGTCAGTGTTTTTTGCCTAGCAACTGCTGCGGCTCAGAGCAGCACGGGCCATAGCGACTATGCGCTCGACTCGTTGAGCGGGAGCGGACAAAACGCCTTCACCCCAGGAGCTGTTAATCCAGCTACCCCACCGCGAGATACGAGTCTGAGTCCAGCCAAGCGAGTGTCAGCCAATAACTACTTCATCGGAGCTAGTGCTTATGGCCTTCGCAAAGGTGAAGGCGTGTACAGCAACTATACCTTGCTGCTCAATACAGCTGCTTATGGCATTAGCGATCGCTTGGCCGTTGGGGCTGGCGTGGTGCCGTTGTTTGTGTTTCAGAATGGAAACACCCCGGCCTGGCTCACCGTCAAATATAATCAACCTACCAAACGTGAGCGGCTGCATCTCGCACTCACAGGCGCTGTCGGAGGAATTCTACAAAGGCAACAATTCGAGCCGGGCTTCAATCTCGAAGGTATGGTCACTGTCGGCTCCCGACTACGCCACATCAGCTTGGCCATCGGCACCATCACCTCGTTTAGTGGTGATTACGCGCTGACTGCTCGTATGGGAGCCGCGTTTTACTACGGCAAGAGGAGCGCTTTGCTCGCCAGCGCCTATGTAGTCAATTCCGAGCTCGACGACATCACTACCCCACTCCTATCAGCCACATTAGGCGGTCGCACAGCTCTCCAAAATGTAAGCTTCACTTACGGACTCACTTCCCTTAGAGAAGGAAGCTTTTTCCTGGTGCTCCCGGTACTCGGTGTGCAACTCCGCTTTCGTGTAATGAATGAGGGATGAGTGTGCTGCGCCAAGCAGCCATACAAATATTAAAAATCAAAGTTTCGCGGATCAGGACCAAAGCGCCCATCCTTTCGATCGAGCGCATTAATTTGCTCCATTTCCCGCTCAGTCAAGGAGAAATCAAAGACATTGTAATTCTCCTCAATCCGACTCTTATGTACACTCTTCGGAATAGTCACCACGCCCCGCTGAATATCCCAGCGCAAGAGGACTTGGGCAGCTGTTTTATTGTAGGATCTAGCTATTTCGCTGAAAAGCGACTCCTGCATGAATTTGCCTTGCATCAGCGGGCTCCACGCCGTAATTACAACATCGAGTTTTGCGCAAGCGTCGAGAACATCCTGCTGTTGATTGTAAGGATGAAATTCTATTTGATTAACCGCAGGGACTACATCAGTTTCAGCTACTAATTCCGCAATGTGCTCAGGCATGTAATTGCTTAAGCCAATAGACCGAATGAGACCTTCAGATTGCATCTGTTCCATCGTTCGCCACGCGGCTATACCACCTTCCACCGGCCAGTGCAGCAGGTACAGATCGACATATTCTAAGCCTAACTTCTCCAGACTTTGCTGAAGCGCAGCACGGGCGTTACCGCTTCGGATGTCATCGTTCCAAAGTTTTGTTGTTATATATAGCTCGCTGCGTGGAATGGTGGTTTCTGCTAGCGCTTTACCAACGCCTTGTTCGTTTTTGTAGATTGCTGCGGTATCAATGTGTCGGTAGCCAGCTGTTAGTGCATAGCGTACGGCATCTACCTCCTCGCCCCCTTTTGCCTGCCATACCCCCAGACCAATCTGCGGCATCCGCTGCCCATCATTAAGCTCAATATAGGGTTGTTCCATACCTACACAACCCCACAGCAGCTCCTGTAGTTTTGGCGAAAGCTGAAAGATTTTAAAGCTCTGTTTGGAATCGGTCTAAGCAAGAGGAGTCAATCAACATGTGAGGGGCTTGAGACGTATCTTTAACATCTAACGTAGCGCGCATCTTTGTAGCGCCGCGACATTGCAAAGTCATGCGCCAAATTCTGCTTCAACTTTACCTCACTTCCTCGATCTTTGTGCTGGTAGCAGGAATACTCATCGGTCGGATATCTGTGCAAATGCAATCTACAGTAAGTGAGCCGGTATCAGCTGCGACTACTAGTGCCTCAACTTCACTTAACGAATTACCTGTAGCAATAGAAGTAAAACGTGGCGCTTTTGTGTTCCGGCTGCGGTGTGCAAGTTGTCACAATAAAAATATGATTGACGATCTTACCGGTCCTGCCCTGGCTGGCACTGAAGAGCGTTGGGAGGCTTATCCTCGTGAAGATTTATATGCCTGGATTCGCAATTCCCAAGCACTCGTGGCGAGCGGACATCCACGTGCAGTAAAGCTGTACCGCGAATGGGATAAAAGTGTGATGACAGCATTTCCTAAATTGAGCGACGAAGACATTGAAGATTTGCTCAGCTACATCGCTAGCCAAGAATAAGAAAAAGATTAGGATTTACTACAAAAAGATTAGGGTTTACCACAAATCGTGTTAGATTCGCGTCCCGCCTATGACTGCAACAGCCGCTTTTCAATCCACGCTCGCTTCCCTCAATGAAGAACAACGTACTGCTGTCGAAGGCGTGCACGGGCCGTGGATGGTGCTCGCCGGCCCTGGGACGGGCAAGACGCACATGTTGGCTGCGCGCATTGGTAATATTCTGCTTAAAGAACAGGTAGAGCCACGCAACATCCTCTGCCTCACTTTTACGAATGCTGGCGTAAAAGCGATGCGCGACCGACTCGTGCGCTTTATGGGCGCGGCTGGCTCGCGGGTGGCGGTGCATACTTTTCACGACTTTGCCCGCAGCGTTATTGAGGAATATCCTGCCCTTTTTGATTACACTGATTGGGAGGCGATGGACGACCTAGATAAGCATCGCATGATTAACGGTATTATCGATCAGCTTCCGCCAAAACACCTCATGCGGGGGCCGGCCTACGAACCCTATACTTTCGGACCTGACCTACTGTGGCTATTCGACAACATGACCAAGGAGGGATGGACTGCTGCGGATGTTGTCTCGGCTGCCGAAGAACATATTCTCGACCTGCCCAATCTAAAGGAATTCGTTTACCAGCGGCGCTCGGGTGATAATCAGAAAGGCGACCTCAAACCGCAGGCAAAAACTCAGGAAGAAAAGATGCAGCGCCTTATTGCTGCAGCCAATCTGCATGAAGATTTTATTACTGCTAAGCGGGAACGTGGGCTGTTCGACTATGCGGATCAAATCACTTGGCTGCGCGATGCACTGAGCGAGCACTTTGATCTGCGGCTTATGTTGCAAGAACGCTTTCAGTTTTTGCTGGTCGATGAATATCAAGATACTAATGGTATTCAAAATGAAATTCTAGCTTTGCTCGCTGAAGATGAGCAGCCAAATCTTTTCGTAGTTGGCGACGATGATCAATCTATTTATGGTTTTCAGGGAGCGCGGGTGGAAGGTTTGCGCGAATTGGTAGAACGTTACAGCCCGCTTAATTTCGTAGTGCTAAAAGCAAATTATCGCTCCCATCAAGCTATTCTCGACGCCGCTCAGTTTGCCATTTCCGAGAATAAAAACCGACTTACTGAAATAGCTGGCAATCAACTTTATAAGTCGTTGCGAGAAGCTACGGGTTTTACCGAAAGGCCAATGCCCCGCGTCATCAGCTATCCCAACCCGCTCGCGCAAGCTCATTACACAGCTGAACTCATAAAATCTTGGCTCGATGAAGGTGTAGAAGCCAATGAGATTGGTGTCATTTACCGCAAACATGCACAAGCTGCCCGCTTGCTCGAGGCCCTCGAACTGGCCGATGTTCCCTACCGCCTCGAGCGCAGCATTAATGTCCTCGAGCAGCCGCTCATCCAGCGTTTGCACCTGTGTCTAGCCTTCCTCGCCAATTTGCGCAGCGACAAACCGGTTGATGAAAAGCAGGCCTTTGAATTTTTGATGAGCCCGAGCATCGGCATCACCACCACCGAACTTTTTGGGGTCAATGGCTACAAATTTTTGCACAATTCGCGCGTGCCGTCCTGGCGCTACTTGCTCATGAAGCCGGAGGTGCTGGAGGGCGAAGAGGTGCCGATAGCCAATCCCGAACGCTTTCGCATAGCTGCTGATTTACTCAATGAGCTCGGAGATTTGATCGACAAGAAGCCGTTACCTACTGTCGTTCAGCAGGTTGCGCAGCGTACCGGTCTGCTGCGCGAAGCACTGGCTGGCGATGAGAGTCAGCTTGCCCTCGAGTGTCTGGATGCACTGATACGTGATGCGCACGCGCGTATCCGCAAGCAGCCCGACCTCACGCTGGCGGGTTTGTGCGAGACCTGGGATGAGCTGCTGGCCTTTGCTATTCCCCTTTCGCTGGTCAAACAGGCGGATACTCGACCGGCGGTGACGTTAATGACGGCGCACTCAGCCAAAGGATTGGAGTTTGATCGGGTGGTGATGTACGAGGTTACGAGTGGCGTCTGGGAGGGCAAGCCGCGCAATTGGCGAAAGCTTATCCTACCGCCTCAGCTGATTCGCGAGGAGCGTGCAGAGGCTGCCGAGGAAGAGAATCGCCGCCTCTTTTATGTTGCACTCACGCGGGCGCGCCAGCAGGTGGTATTGACGGTACCTGCAGCGTCGGAGACGGGTCGGGGACTGTCGCCTGCTGTAGCCGTTCAGGTGCTCATCGATGAAGGTCTTGCTAGCACTGAGGAGGCGCAAGTGCACGATGAAGAGCTGTACGAAGGTCTTGCGCAACAGTTTGGTCAGCAGTTAGCTCCGCCTGCGCCTTTATTACATGCAGCTTCCGCCAAAACACGTTTTGAGGATGAGGATCTAACACTTGGTGCATTAATGCAGTTCGAGCGGTGCAAAGTGGGATTTTATTATCAGTATGTAAGTAATTCACCTCGTACACCACGTGCCTTAGATCGCTTTCGCAAAACCGTACACGGCACAATACATGAATTTTATCGGCTCGCCCAGCGTCCCGATGAATTGGAGTTTATGTCGGAAGAAGAATTAATAGCGCTTTATCACGCTAAATTAGGTCGCGAGCGCAGCGGCCTCAGCACTACGGAATTAGAACAATATTTGGAACAGGGAGAAACTATTTTGCACAATTGGTACAACTGCGAAGATGAAGATAAACGGATAGATTCGCTCATCGAGCGTTCGATTGGCCTAACAACTCCTGATGGCCTACGTTTAAAAGGGCGTATTGATCGTATAGATATTGATCCCGTTACTAAAGCTCCGCGACCAGTAGATTATAAATTTGGTAAGCCTAAAGCTATTGACTATGGCAAGGGGCGCGGCGACAGCTTCAGAGAATTAAAGAGTCGCGAGTGGCGGCAGCTAGCATACTACGCGCTGTTGATTCGCGATGGCATGAATGGCGGAAGCTTACCGCGCTCAGGCAAGCTAATTTATTTGGACGTGAGTGGCACTGAGGTAGTTGAAGTGCCTTTTAGCGATGAGGCGATGAAAGCTTTCGAGTCGGAGCTGTACGATACGTACCACGCCATTCTCGAGTGTGACGACTACCGTGGCTGTCTCCACGAACCAAAAACCTCTGAGCGCGACAAAAGCCGCTGCTCTTGGTGTGCGTTCCATTACTTGAAGCGCAATGCGGTGAGTTTGGTCAGCGAGGAAGTTGCGGAGCTCGACGATCTATAGCTAGTGCTTATTTCTTCTTGGCGGCTTTAGGCTTTTTCTCGTTGCCTTTCATCGAAGGTTTGTGTTCCTTTTTCGGCTCGTCTTTTTTGCCAGAAGATTGCTTGGATTTTTTTGCGGCATCTGCTTCGGCTTTAGCTTTAGAGGCTGCTTCTGCCGATCCTTTCAGGTCTTTTTTACCTTTCGGCGCTGTTGATTTTGCCATGATGTGGGGGGATTGATGGTTTGGATAAGGAGGTCATGTGGGGGGCGGAGGTTCATGGGGTTTGGTGATGGATTGGGCATAGCGAGTGGAGGGGTGAGGCCTCCGGCGCGGGGGGGGGAAGCCTGCGGCGCGTTGCCTGCGGCGCGTTGCCTGCGGCGCTAAGAAGCCTCCGGCGGGTCCGGATAGGTGAGATGCCGTGCCCTAAGGGTAAACCCAGGGCTCCCTATAATGCTTAGACATAGATCCTCCCTCTTCGCAAGCTCAGGGGCCTAGCTTACATTAGGTGTCCGTCCCAATAGGCCCCTACCAAATGACGCGGTCACGCTGCTATGCGGCTATCACGCATCCCTCATGTAGCGTGTGCATAGCCGCATGGCGGCGTCGTTGTCAGAGGGTAGGGTTTACCCGGAACGGCATCCGGTGGGTGCGGGGCTGTCAGCATGCTCTTGGTTGCATCACAAAAGTCGCCGGGTAAACCCAGGGCTCTGCTTAGACATAGATCCTCCCTCTTCGTGACCTCAGGGGCCCCTGCCATGTTACGCAGACGCAGCTACGCAGCTATCACGCATCCCTCATGTAGCGTGGGCATAGCCGCATGGTGGCGTCGTTGTCAGAGGGTAGGGTTTACCCGGAACGGCATCCGGTGGGTGCGGGGCTGTCAGCAAACTCTCATCTGCATAACATAGGTCGCCGGGTAAACCCAGGGCTCTGCTTAGACATAGATCCTCCCTCTTCGTGACCTCAGGGGCCCCTGCCATGTTACGCAGACGCAGCTACGCAGCTATCACGCATCCCTCATGTAGCGTGGGCATAGCCGCATGGTGGCGTCGTTGTCAGAGGGTAGGGTTTACCCGGAACGGCATAGGGTAGGAGCGGAGCTATCAGCATGCTCTTGTTTGATTCGAAGAAGCTGTTTCTATTATGCCTTACACATAGCGAGGCACGCGGAAGGCAAAGACCCACAAGGAGGCACCTCAATGCGCTGTGCAACATCTACACAGCGCTGCCATTAATGCACACCCTCGAGTACGACGCCTTTCCAAAACCTCCCCATCCACCATACGTTAATGAGCCATGGGCATTCCTACGGCCAAGGATCAAAAGTTGATCGAACAACTGCTCGAGCGAGCACTACAGCTGGAATGGCTGACACCAGAAGAAGGCGTTTACCTCCTCGAACATGCTGGGACTGCCGAACTTGCCTACGTAGGCAATGCGCTACGCCAGCATCACGTGCCAAATCAAGTGGTCACCTGGATTATTGACCGCAACTCCAATACTACCAACGTCTGCATTGCTAACTGCAAATTTTGCAACTTTTACCGTCGACCGGGCCATGATGAAGCTTATATCACCTCTATAGAAGAATACAAAGAGAAAATCGATGAAATGTACCAGCTCGGGGGACGTCAATTATTGCTGCAAGGCGGACACCACCCAGATTTAGGTCTGGATTTTTACGTAGATATTTTCTCGAAGCTAAAGGAGCTGTACCCAGACCTTAAGTTACACGCGCTTGGTCCACCCGAAATTGCACACATTGCTAAACTGAATAAGCTGAGCCACACCGAGGTGCTGAGTCAGCTTAAAGCTGCAGGGTTAGACAGCCTCCCGGGTGCAGGTGCGGAAATTCTCAACGACCGCGTCCGCCGTTTAATCTCCAAAGGAAAATGTGGAGGACAGGAGTGGCTCGATATTATGCGAGCGGCCCATCAGCTCAACATTACTACGAGTGCGACGATGATGTTCGGCCACATCGAGACCAATTATGAGCGCATGGAACACCTGGCTTGGCTGCGTCAGGTCCAATCTGAAAAGCCAGCTACAGCCAATGGCTTTCTTGCCTTTATTCCGTGGCCCTTTCAAGATGAAGACACCATCTTAAAGCGCATTAAGCGCGCGCGCAATACCGTGACTGGTGATGAATACATCCGCATGATCGCCATGAGTCGCATCATGCTGCCGAATGTTCTTAATGTTCAGTCGAGTTGGCTAACTGTCGGCAAAAAGGTAGCTCAACTCACGCTTCATGCTGGCGCCAACGATTTTGGCTCCATCATGATTGAAGAAAATGTGGTAAGTGCTGCTGGCGCGGCATTTAGATTTACTGCTCAGGGGATTCAGGATGCAATCCGCGAGGCTGGATTTAGGCCGCAATTGCGAACTCAGGAATACGAGTACCGTGAGCTACCGACCGACATTAAGCAACAAGTCCTAGATCGGCAGATGATGCAGGTCGATTAACCCAGCATCTTGGAAGTGCAAGCAACAGTTCCTACCGCTGAACCACAAGCCGACGCTCAGTAGATGCTCCCGTTGCAAGGTCGAGAATGCGCACTACGTAGGGACCAGCAGCTAAGGCTCGCAGGTCGAGTTGAGCGGGAAGCGATGCGCTGTCTCCACTGCTGTAGATCAATTGACCTTGCAGCGAGTAGAGCAGCACTTGCACGTTGGTGATGCTGCTTCCAGTTAAGTGAAGGCTAGTGTAGGCTGAAGTTGGATTCGGAATAAGCGAAATCTCGGCGTGAGCAAAGGGAGACTCGACACCCGAAATGCCATCTTCACCATCACAATCTTCATCGATACCATTTGCAGGTATTTCAGTGGCGCCTGGATAAGCATTGGGATTATCATCATCGCAATCGAGCCAGAAGAAGCTGCCGTCTCCATCCGCGTCGAGAGTCTCAACCAGGGAGTTTGACGTGGTATTGGTGACTATCGGAGCGTTAAAGTCGAAGAAGATGTAGGCGGTATTGAGCACCGTCATGTCGACACTCGAATCTAGAGGTAGTATCCGGTACTGAAAGTAGCCATTCGACTCAGCTAAATTAGTTGTCGAGTCGACGAGGTTGATGTTCTCGAAGGTTACTTCTAAAATGGTGGAGTCGATAAAGGTGTAGGTATATTCATGACTCGATCCGCGCGGTCGGAAGGTGTTCAGGTCGAGCAGTGGACTCAGCGTGTCGAGCAGCCTGACGCGGCGAGCGGTATCGTTGCCGGTGTTCTGAAAGCGTATCGTGTAGATGAGCTCATCAGTAGGCAAGGTATAATTCTGTTGTTGAGGATCGGGCCGGGAGGGTTCAACGAGTTTATCGTTGGGGTCGTAGGCGCAGCGGAGCACCGTACTCGCTGTGGCAGAGCTGCTGCGGGATGCATCCAACAGGGAAGATTGCGAGGCTGTAAAAGCCATTGCCAGACCAGTCAGGTCTTCATCAGGCATCTCTATCTGAATCGCAAATTCCACCTCAGTAGAGGCCTGGAGTACGTGCTGATCGAAAACTACCGTACTGTCTGTCCATGAAGTAGCTGCTGGTTGCGATGAAACAAAGGTTGCTTCTGCAGGAAAGGATAGTTGGAGGCTGACCTCATCGTTGGTGCAGCCATTGTTTCTGGCCGTCACCCACACGAGTGAGGTTTCGTTGCAACGTGCTGGAGCATAAGCTATTGATGTATGTAAGTCAGCAGCTGTAGAATCCGAGCCAACACCAAAGACAAGTCCCTGAACGTGATCTTGGGAGGCTGGAAGTCGAATTGGATTAGCTGGAGCAGTAACATGCTTACAATTGGTCACATCTGGAAAGACTGTAAGGGAAAGATTAGAACTTACCGCAATGGAGAAGTGGCCAGCGCTATCGGTGAGGGCGCTGGCGTGAAGGCGAGGCAGAGTTCCGAGCTGGCCAGTGTTGTAGGCATTCACTCGCTGCCCAGCTAGTGCAGGTTCGTCGGCTGACTGCACTCCGTTAGAATTTTTGTCATCGAATATGTAGCCGGATACAGTTCGCACCGAACCGAGTTGCAGGTAATGGACCTCTCGGCCGATGGGCCCTTGATTTGCAGTAAAGTAGAGTCTATTATCCGAAACATGGAAATTATCGACATCCTGAAGATCGAGATCATCTTCGAGACTTAGTGGTGTGACTCCGTCTAGTGTGCGGACGTCTACAATGAACAGCGATGTATCACGTGGTGAACTTCGGTGGGCAAGAATTACATGATACGGGCCAAGTTGAGCGGATGTCTGCCGACGGTATTGTGGGGGAAGGGGAAACTGTGTTAGCAGGTCGAGATCATCGCGTCGACGAACATTGAAATTGACGAATCCATTCCCCAAGAATGTGGGAAATATTTCCTCTTGAAAAGAGGATACGGCAGGAGTATCATCTTCGATATAAGTGCTTTTATCTATGGGCGAAGCGTGCGGGATGAAGTACTGGTCGTCTCTGAATTGCAAGAGGGTGTAGTCCGTAAGTTTGGTCACCGAACTCACCACTCCTCCAACAGGCAGCTTAAAATGCTCATTGGTATCTGAAAAATAGCATCCAGCTCCAGGACTGCTAGTAAAGTTGGTGGAATAAAGTAAGCGTCCCTCATCTGCAGCCAAGGATTTAGGATAGCTGGAGGCAGATCCAGCAGAGTAGTCGCCGACTAGCTCAACATTACCGAGTGTGCCGTCACTTTGGTATACTTCCCAACCTGTAGCAGCTGTGGTCCAGGGAAAGTAGAGCGACTCGCCATCCGTCACCAAATCAAACTGCATCTGTTTGTTGTGTAACGACTGTGCCGATAGCGCAAAATCAGTAGACGCGACAAGGGAAAGCTGATTGAGATTGCCACCAGCAGCACGCATCAGTTGCTGCTTGGAGGGTTGAGTAGTAAAATCCCTCACCAAGTAGTACAAGTCTCCATCAAGCCAGCTGAAGCTTGCGGCCCAACATTCTACATCAGAGGGAAAGCTGAGCACCTCGCGTGTATCTTCCCCGAGCAGTAGGATATCGTTGTTAGATGTTTGAGCAACGAGGCAATTGGCGGTGCGTTTTGTAGCGACGACACTATCTGCCTGTGATCCTGGGACGAACTCGTAGGTAGTTGAGCCTGGACCTGCGCGATAGAGCCCCGGCAGACCTTCCTGTGAAAAGTACAAGACGTCGTTGTAGGATCCTAGTAGATTAAGAGCAGGACTTGATGCTGTACCTGTAGGAGAGCCTGCAATGGTAATAAAGGTGGTATTGAGGCCGTCAATTTCATAGATAGCATCATTGCCGCCACTTTCACTACCTCGAGCGTAAGCGTAATGCTTGTTGTTTAATTCGAACATTATCTCCACATTGCTACTATTTGAAGCAAGGTCCAGTGCTGAAGATAATCCGGTAAGCATATCAACATGATACATGTAGTTGCCACCTAATGGATGGCGTAGCGCTGCAGATGTATAAAAGTCGCCGCTTCCATTAGCATAACCCGGATGGACCATAGGAGTGCTGAGGCCCGGATGATGAATATAAAAAGATTCCGGCGGATAAGCTTGCATAAAAACATGGGTTTGAACAATACGATTTGCAATATTAAATGCGATTACATTATTCATATAAGAGAAGGCCTGATTATAACCAGCTTGTGTATGAAATACTCGGTCTCCAACAAGAATAGAAGTGCCCCCCGGAGGAACATAGAATTTGCTACCTACTTGAGCAAACCAAACTCCTCCCTCACTACTCGTGGCTAACAGAGTTAGTGAGATGCTGCCATTATTTAAACCGTAATCGGAGTGTTTGTGAATCACTCGGATTCCTGATGGAGAAACTTGGTATACTGTGTCAAGACAGGTTGTGGAATTACAATTTTTTGACTCGAATACAACTGAACCAGGAACCTGAGAAATAATCGAATTACCAGCGGTAAAAATTGATGCGCTGCCAGGTACATAGTCTACAACGAGGTCCGTACCTGCTATAGTTCCATCCGTAGTGTACCACTCACTTCCGTAAGCAGATGTAGTCATCAAGAATATCACTCCATCAGGTGTACTGGTAAGATAGGATACTGGACCATCTCCTGGCGCATCATTCAAGATCTCTAGTTGAGCAGGTGTACCGTCTGTTGCGAATAAGTGATGTTGTGTACGCAAATAAACCTTATTGCCATAGCTGACAGAATCTTGAAAATGACCCACAAATCCATCAATTACCTTTATGGTACTTGCAGCAGTACCCTCTGTATAATAGACACCGGAAGGAGCGAATATGTAAAGACCATTACCGACATTTACTGATGTAGTGGCAGAGGTGGCAGGTAAGGTCATGTTGGCCAAATGAACGTTATCAGTCGAGTTGCCATTGGTAAAGTCCAAACTGGCTCCTCTAGCATAAACGTAGCCACCTGGTACGCTGCCTAGAGGTCGGTAAGAATTCTTCGGAAACTTTCTCACCTGCCTCGTATGCACATTGGTTTCTGTTAGTGAATCAACTCCATTTACACCTTCTTGAATGCCCAGTAGGTGGCCTCCAAAAAGCTGTAAATCTCGAACATCATCGTACCCTCTTTTGGTCCAACAGGT
The DNA here is from genome assembly GCA_965213735.1 of Saprospiraceae bacterium. Classification (GTDB taxonomy): domain Bacteria; phylum Bacteroidota; class Bacteroidia; order Chitinophagales; family Saprospiraceae; genus CALDTK01. The sequence goes on along the minus strand of CBDCAB010000005.1, from coordinate 1,830,990 downwards.
CGATCCATTAAAGATTGCTGCTTCTTGCGTAGCATCATACGGATGCGCACTTACCAATAGCCCAAGTACCGCAACGCCTGGGGTGTTTACATCTTTTAGGGTTAGTTGATGGTATCTGTTATTCGGATAGGTTCCATTCAAATTCCCATCTATCTGACCTAAAGTCAGTTCAGGAGGGAGAGTGCCCGACTGCGCAAAACCTGCCGTAACTGTGACGAAAGCAACAGCAGCACAGAGGCAGCATGAAGGCACCCTACCCGCTAGGGCACGCAAGACAGCAAAAATCATTATCCTTGGTTGTGGCAGAATTGGAGGAGATACGGCCCGACGCAGCTAGTTCTAAGGCCTAAGGCTGTGCAAGATATGCCGCTCATCCCACTGCACCAAGCCCCTACCTCACCACCACCCTCCCATACCGAAAGTACCCAGCCTCATCTTCAAGTGAAATCAGATACACTCCATTTGACTCAAGCTCGAGGTCTAAAGTGGTAGGCGTTTGATTGTGTAGTTGGTGTGCTACTGTCCGACCTCCCACATCCAGCACGCGAATTTGCTTCACTCGCACTCCATCTGGCAGCGTCACCTGAAAGCGACCAGAACTCGGATTGGGCCATAAGCTAAGTGCTGCAGGCGCAGCTTGCACCTCTCTACTCGATGAGGTATTGCCGGTGATCAAGTGGTTGCTTGCTGCTTCTACTTCAGCAGCAATGAGGTCTGAGTCAGGACATGGGAGTGGGATATCATCTAAAACCATGACGGCAAAGTCAACCTCGAAAGCCTCATTAGGGGCTAGTGGTTGGAGAAGGTTGGCATTGAGCAGCGCTCTAACATCCGAACCGTCACTTCCGCACTGCGACCATGAAGTGGAATCGGCAGGATTGCCACTATAAATCCAGTTAGTAGGGGCACCATGAGATTGGTACCCATCGCCACCAATCGTGATATTCTTTCCGTCATGCCAACGTCCATGAGCTAAATGATAAGCTGATCTTGGAAAGCTCGTACTGTTCGACGCAACTGAGTTGATTTCAAAGCTAAGTGCAGAGTTCCTCGTTTGAAGAGGGGTAGTCCCTACCCTTCCTGATAAAACTCTTGCTGCAACTACGGGAATCTCTGCCAGGCCGGACGGAAGCTGCTCACAAGGTGAAGTCGAGCTGGTATTTGCTCGACTAGCGTTATATCCATACACAGCCTTTAGGTCAGGAATTGTTCCTATAAGATCATCCAACGAACAGCCAAGATTTATGTCCATCCACAGTGATGTTGATACTGAATCTTTAGTATAGGGTAATCGATTGATAGTTTTTATGGTGTACAATTGAGATTTAGCCGGCGAATCAAATTCATCTGAGTGAAAAGCTTGCGCGAGTACTTGAACCTCAATACCAGAAATAGGAGAATGCCCTTCTTCGTGAGACACAAAATCATTAACTACCCACCAAAGCGCTTGATCACCACGAAAATCAGGATAATCGCCCAAGTGTGGCTCATAAACTTGATTGTTGTTCACGTCAACAAAAGGAGCCAAATCCTGGTCGCTTGCCAGCATATAAATATTTTCGTTGCCCCGCGCAGGCCATTTCATAATGCTTGGGAGTGGATGATCCAAATTTTGATCAGCAAGATCTAAGAGGTGACTAGTGACATCAATTCGAGTAACGCTAGCGATATTACAAAATTGGTTCGATGTATCAGACAATTGAGTGCCAACTATTATTGGACCAAGTTGATAATCATACTCTCCGGAGTTAAAACCATATACGGAGATTGCCGTAGCAATATTCCCATCCGATTGACTCGTGCTCCATATACCTCCCGCACCGATCAGAACGTAATCTTCAACGACAGAATGCGATAAGCCACTGGATGTATGAGCGTTCCAAAGAGTGAGGGGATTAAGAGCTGCTTTTAAAACGTTTGCATCGAGAACTTCGGTGGCATCTCTGCCACTGCATTGAGCATGAACAGCATTCTGGAGTACACTTAGGAAGAAAATTAGTAGCAAATATTTCATGGCAGCAAGTTTATTTGAAGGCTGTTGAATGTTTCTCCAATCACCTCACCACCACCCTCCCATACCGAAAGTACCCAGACTCATCTTCAATCGAAATCAGATAGACTCCATTTGACTCGAGCTCGAGGTCTAAAGTGGTAGGCGTTTGATTGTGTAGTTGGTGTGCTACTGTCCGACCTCCCACATCCAGCACGCGAATTTGCTTCACACGCACTCCATCTGGCAGCGTCGCCTGAAAGCGACCAGAACTCGGATTGGGCCACACGCTAAGTGCTGCTGCCTTTGCTCGCACCTCTTTACTCGATGAGGTATTGCTGGTGACAAGGTGGTTGCTTGCTTTTTCCACCTCGTTGGCAATACTGTCAGTGTCAGGACATGGGTGTGAAACGTTATCTACCACCACCACGGCAAAGTCTACTTCATAGGCTTCACCAGGCGCTAATGGCTGGAGCAGGTTCGTGTTAAGGAGCACTCTCCCGTCCGGTTCCATCATGCGGGTGCAAGGAGACCAGGAGGTGGAGTCAGCAGGATTGCCGTGCGTGTGCCAATTAGTCGGTGAACCTTGCCCTTGAGCACCATTTCCACCAACTGTCATCGGACGCCCATCCTTCCACCTGCCATGCATCACATTAAAATACTCATTTGGAAGATGTGCGGAACTACTGTTGGCAGAATCATCAATGGCGATCGCTGCTGAGTTTCTGGAGACTACAGGACTGCCAGAAACTTTCGTTTGCAGAACTCGAGCAGTCAATATCGGTTCATGCTGATCGTAATCTAAAGGACATCCAGGAGTAAATGTGCTATCCCTGGGGAAGTACTTATAAAAGTACAACGCATCAATTTGAGGTATACTGCCGATGTAATGGTCGTTGCCACACGCAGTATCGACATCCGCCCACAGCGACAGGGAGAAAGAATCCTGTGTTAATGGCGATTTATTAATAGCCCGTATAGTATAGAGCTGCGACTTGCCTGGCCCCCCATGCTCGTCCTCAGCAAATGCCTGAGCAAGCACCTGTATCTCAACCCTCAGCGGAGTAGTGCCAACGGTTTGCTCATGACTAATGTTATCATTTATTACCCACCACGCAGCTTTATCTCCTCGAAAATCTGGATAATCTCCAGCTGCTGCATCGTACTTACCATCGCCGTCTACGTCAACAAATGGCGCGAGATCCTGAGCATTGGCTAGTAAGTTAAGCGCCACATTGCCACGCGCAGGCCAATTCACTATTGCCTCAATTGGACTATCCAGGCTTCCATCAGCTAAATCTGATAAATGAGCAGCTACTTGAGCGCGAGATACCTTAGCCACCTTACAAAAAACTGGATTATCATCAGTTGTAGCCGTACCTGCTATTAGTGGTCCTGGAGTGAAATCATAGCTGCCAGTGCTCATCCCATACTGTTGTGTGGCAACAGCCAGGAAACCACCCCGATGTATAGCACTTACCCATATGCCGCCAGCAAAGAGCAATTGCTCCCCACTGCCTGCTGGATATTCAAAACCTGCAGAAGATCCATCCCACCACAACGAGCGCGGAGTCAGCGTCGCACTGATTAAATTTGCTTGCAGTGTATCAACCTCTTCAGAGCAGGAACTCTGAGCCGCTGCATTAAATGCAGTGAAGAGTGTAGCTACAACAAGAAGTGTGGCGAAGGTTTTCATCGTAAATAAATTTTGCGGTTTGTGAAGGTTAGTTACAAGCTGGCTAGCTACTATTTGCTCTGCTCTTTGAAAGTGTCAGATGATTGCCGAGCAAATGTCTGGAAGGTGTCACCGCACCACTATTTTGCCATACCTGTAATAGCCCCTAGTATCCTCTACACTCACCAGAAATACTCCCTTGCTCGCAAGCTCCACATCGAGTGAGGTGGCTGAGGACTGATGTAGGCTGTGCTCCACCACGCGCCCAGCCGCATCAAGCACGCGTACCTGCTCGACTTTCACACCTGCAGGCAACGTGATGCTAAAGCGACCCGAACTCGGATTGGGCCATACACTAAGAGCTGCTGCCTCCGCTCGCACCTCCCTGCTCGATGAGGTATTGCCTGTGAGGAGGTGGTTGCTTGCTTTTTCTACTTCGGCAGCAATTGAGTCTGAGTCAGGGCATGGAAGTGATATTCCATCTACAACCACCACCGCATACTCTACCTCCAAGGCTTCGTCGGGAGCTAATGGCTGAAAAAGATTAGCGTTGAGCAGGGCGCGCGTCTCATTTCCTGCCGTGCCACATTGCGACCAAGATGTTGTATCAGCAGGATTGCCGCTGTAGGTCCAGTTAGTTGGAGTTCCCTGTCCAGGAGCTTGATATCCGTCACCACCTACTGTTAGCGGCAAGCCGTTGCCCCAGCGACCGTGAGCGAAATTAAAGTAGCAAGTCCCACATCCGGACTGTACAGCAGTTGGAGAATTCGGATTAGGTATTAAATGCATGCCTGAAGTTCGATAAGGTGCAGACACCCCACTTACATTAGCACGCAGCAGACGTATTGCCGTGATGGGTATATCACCTGGGAAAGCAGGATAACCCGTACAACTGTTTCCAATGAAACCATCCACAGCATCTGCATTGTATGCATACACTGTCTGCAAATCAGGCAGTGAGCCAAATAGATCGTCATCTGGACATCCAATATCAAAATCTGCCCACAGCGAGACAGAAAAGGAATCCCTCGGCTCTCCAGATCGATTAATGGCTCTAACTGAATAAAGCTGGCTCTGACCTGGTTCATCATCGGCATCCTTTGCAAAAGCTTCCGCTAAAACCTGCACCTCCACCATCGCCCGCTCAGTGGTCCCACTTTCATCATGCGATGTGAGGTCATTGATAACCCACCAAGCTGCCTGGTCGCCACGAAAATCAGGATAGTCACCTAACATAGGCTCGTAGATAGCATTCGAATTTCTATCTACAAAAGGTGCTAAATCCTGCTGAGTTGCTGTAAGATTTAATGTCGCGTTACCTCGCGCTGGCCAGCCCTCTATTGCGGGATGCAAATTGTCAACAGTCCCATCAGCAAAATCAGCGAGGTAAGCCTCAACTTGTGCACGATCCACTTTCGCTACACGACAAAAGACATCACTGCTGTCGGCAGTTAAAGTCCCTTCTATAATTGGACCCGTTGCATAATCAAAACGGCTATGAGCTAAGCCATAACGCATGATGGCAACTGCTGGTTGACCTGATCTCGTACGATTCGTGACCCAAATACCACCCGCAAAAATTGTGCTCGTTGGCTCGCCTTTGGGATAATTAAAACCAGCAGATCCACCTGTAAACCACATCGACTGGGGGTACAGTAGCGCACTGATCAAATTCACTTGCAGTGTATCATACACTCCAGTACAAGTAGTTTGAGCCGCTGCATTAGAGGCAGTAAAAAGGCTGATTACAACAAGAAGTGTGGCAAAGGTTTTCATCGTAAGTAAATTTTGCGGTTTGTGAAGGTTAGATACAGACTGGCTAGCTACCATTTGCTCCGCTCGTTAAAAGTGTCAGATGATTGCCGAGCAAATGTCTGGAAGGTGTCACCGCACCACGATTTTGGCATACCTGTAATAGCCCCTAGTATCCTCTACACTCACCAGAAATACTCCCTTGCTCGAAAGCTCTACATCGAGTGAGGTGGCTGAGGACTGATGTAGGCTGTGCTCCACCACGCGCCCAGCCGCATCAAGCACGCGTACCTGCTCGACTTGCACACCTGCAGGCAACGTGATGCTAAAGCGACCAGAACTCGGATTGGGCCATACACTAAGAGCTGCTGCCTCCGCTCGCACCTCCCTGCTCGATGAGGTATTGCCTGTGAGGAGGTGGTTGCTTGCTTTTTCTACTTCGGCAGCAATTAAGTCTGAGTTAGGGCATGGAAGTGGAATACCATCTACCACGACTACGGCAAAATCAACTTCGAAAGCCTCATTGGGGGCTAAAGGTTGTAGGAGATTAGCGTTGAGGATGGCGCGCACATCAGATCCTTGATTGCCGCACTGCGACCACGACGTCGCATCGGCAGGATTGCCACTGTATATCCAGTTGGTTGAATCTCCTTGAGATCGGTATCCATCGCCACCGATGGTAATGGGCGTTCCGTCGGCCCATCTGCCATGCATCACTTGATAATAGGTTTGCGCTATGCCGTCCCTAGGCGCAGGTAATGAAGATGAGAAGACAGGTACCTCAATAGCGGAAGTTCGAACAGCAACAGACGAATTTCCTACCCACGCATCAAGTACTCTAAATGCAGCTATAGGTACATTATTTCCAAAGGTAGGTCTTCCTCCGCATACTGTACCTACAAATCCATCCAAAGAATCAGCATTATAGCTGTATAGCGAATTAAGTGAAGGAATCGTGCCCATATTATCATCATCCGAGCAGCCAAGATCTGGATCAACCCAAAGAGACACAGCAAAGGAATCTTGAGTTGCATCTGACCGGTTTATTGCCTTAACCGAATACAACTGGGAGCTGGAACTGTCTGCTGTAGCACTGTTTGTAAAGGCCTGAGCCAACACTTGAACTTCCACCTGAGCATGACTGACCACCATACTCTCTTCATGCGTCACAAAGTCATTTACCACCCACCAAGTGGCTTGATCACCTCGAAAAGCAGGATAATCACCCAATCTCGGCTCGTAAACATTATTCGCATGTACATCGACGAATGGGGCCAAATCTTGATCATTCGCGATAAGATTTAGCTCTACATTTCCTCGTCCAGGCCAATTCAATACTTCTGCTATGGGATTATGTAAAGTGCCATCTGCCAAATCAGCTAAATGTGCGTTAACCTGACTTCGACTTACTTTTGCAACTGAGCAGAATATAGCAGAGGAATCCCTTATAAAAGGAGCGCGAATGATTGGACCTGTTGCGTAGTCATAGTTACCTGAGCTATTCCCATACTGCATAATTGCTACGCCCACATTGCCGTCACTTCTCCTGTTGCTAACCCAGATTCCACCAGCATAAGCAATGCTCGTCCCAGAGCCAGTAGGATACGTAAGTCCTGGACTATCTCCAATATTCCATAAAGACCTCGGAGCTAAGTCTGCGCTCAACAAATTGGCATCCAAGGCTACCGAATCAGCTTCGCAATCGAGTTGGGCAGTAGAGTACGCCAGTGAAGTAAAAACAAAGAGAAGTGTAAGTAGAGTTTTCATTATCAAGAGTTGTTTGGTGAGGTGAATTGTTATCGATAGGTACTCGATTCCACTTGCGCTTGTTCGTCCCTATCAGCGAAATGTCAGCTGCTGTCAGCGGTTATGTCGGACAGCTGTCATGGAAAGGGCAATTTCACGGATCAGCTTAGGCGCACATTGCTTTTACCTCTTAATCCAACAGCGATTTGCGCAGCTTCTCTTAGATACCTTACACCCGCCCCAGCACCCAGCACCTAGCACCTAGCACCCAGCACCCAGCACCCAGCACCCAGCACCTAGCCCCCAGCACCTAGCCCCCAGCACCCAGCACCCAGCACCTAGCACCCACCCCCCATGCCCCCTTTAGACCAGGAACTCCTCCAAGAATTCATCAAACGCTGCCTTGCAGAAGACATCGGATCTGGCGACCATACCAGCCTCGCTACCATTCCCAGCAAGTCCCGACGAGGAACGGCTCGTTTACTCGTCAAAGATGATGGCGTGTTGTGCGGCATGCCAGTCGCCCACGCAGTTTTTAATTACCTCGATGCGAGCTGTGAACTTGAAGTCCTCATCGAAGAAGGTACCTCCATCTCCAAGGGCGACGTAGCCTTTCACGTCGAAGGCCCAATTCGTACCATCCTCAGTGCGGAAAGGTTGGTGCTCAACACCATGCAACGCCTGAGTGGAATCGCACACCTGAGCCGGGTTTTCGCGAAAGCTGTACAAGGAACCAAGGCAACAATCCTCGACACGCGCAAGACCACACCAGGACTCCGCTTCCTCGAAAAATATGCGGTGGCCGTAGGAGGAGCCAACAACTACCGCGTCGGACTCTTCGATTGGATCATGATCAAAGACAATCACGTCGATGCCGCCGGAGGCATGCGGGAAGCCATCGCACGCGTACATCGCTACCTCGACCAGCACCACCTCAGCCTCGACATCACCGTTGAAGTCAGAACTTTTGAAGAACTAGATACCGTCCTCGAAATCGGCAACATCCGGCGCATCATGCTCGACAACTTCAAACTCGAAGCGCTCCAAGCAGCCGTTGATCGAATCGGCGATGCATTCGAATCCGAGGCATCAGGAGGAGTCACCCTCGACAACGTCAGGGCCATCGCCGAAACAGGCGTCGACTACATCAGCGTCGGAGCCCTCACGCACAGCTACGAAAGCGTCGACCTCAGTCTAAAAATGATGAAATAAATCTGCCCGGCACGCCCTAGAGCGGATAGCTCTTTAAAGTCAAGAGCGTCAGCACGAAAAAGCTGATCAGCACGAGCCAAAAGCGAAAGTCCTTGTAAAGACGCGTAGTTTCCTCCATAAATAAACCGTACAGGCTGTAGCCCAAAGAGAGATAGAGTACGGTAAGAGCAATCATCGCAGATGGTCTTGTGTGGCCAGTCAGGATGTCTGGAGGGGTTGTGGCACACACTGCACAGTGCTTGACACACAAGACGGAGCTACTGAGGAGGGGCAGTAGTTTACTCTTACAAGTTAGGCTTCTGCCAATAAGCATGCCACCCCGGAGCTACAATCTACCCCATCTGGCGTAGCAGCGCACGGTTGATCAGCGCCGGCAAGGCTGGCCCAGCGAAGACCAAACCCGAATACACCTGCACCAAATCTGCACCCGCAGCAAACTTTTCCAATCCGGAGGCAGCATCCGTCACTCCACCGACGCCTATCAGCGGGAAGCCCTCTGGCAAACCTTTACGCAAATAATTCAGCACCTCATTAGCGCGCTCACGCACCGGCGCCCCACTCAGGCCCCCATTCCCAATCGCCTCCACCTGCGCCGCGGAAGTGTGCAGCCCCTCGCGCGCAATCGTCGTATTTGTAGCAATCAAGCCTGCAAGCTGCGTTTCCTGGGCCAAAGCGATAATATCATCTAGCGCTTCATTAAGTAGGTCAGGAGCAATCTTAAGTAAGAGCGGTTTTGGTTTCGTAAAGCTTTGATTGCGCTCCTGTAGCTCGTGAAGGAGCCTCGTCAGCGGCTCACGTGCTTGCAAATTGCGCAAGCCCGGTGTATTAGGTGAGCTAACATTTACTGCAAAATAATCTACCAATTCATGTAGTCGCTCCAGACAAATTAAATAATCCTTGACTGCCTCAGCATTGGCAGTATTTTTATTCTTGCCAATATTCCCTCCGAGCACGAGATTTTGAGGCCTACCCTGCCGCTCAATATTGCGCGCAAGTGCATCAACGCCGGCATTATTAAAGCCCATGCGATTGATCAAAGCCTGATCTTGTGGGAGTCGGAATAGCCGCGGACGGGGATTGCCTTCCTGCGGCCTCGGCGTCACCGTACCCAGCTCCACGCTACCAAATCCGAGTTGCGCCATTAAGGGGTAATACTGCCCATCCTTGTCGAAGCCTGCAGCGAGTCCGACAGGGTTGGGAAAGTCGAGTCCAAACACCCGCTTGCGAAGTCGATCATCGCGCACGCGCCAGCCGCTCGTGAGTTGTTGCGTCACTGCTCCTCCTAGGCTCGCAGCACCAAAAGCGCGCATGGTGAGGTGGTGCGCACGTTCGGCATCGAGTCGAAAAAGCAAGGGCTTGAGGAGCTGGTACACGCGGGAGAGTCGAAGGCTTTAGCTTGCGCAAAACTACCACTCACGTTGTCTACCGCCCCGGCCAAGCTGCTGATGTTAGGAGAACATACTGTGCTCCACGGGAGTAGCGCGTTTGCGGTGCCGCTTCGCCAATTTAGCGCCCGCCTCTCCACCTCGCCCCAGCCCCCGTCAGCCTTGCCTGCTGGGCTTGATATGCAGGCCTGGTCAGCTTTCGCCAAAACCCAAGCCCTCCTCCGCCACCACCTCCATCTCGACCAGTGGGAGCAAGAGGCCAATGTGCTGCAGGTAGTGTCAAACATCCCGAGCGGTTACGGACTCGGGTCGAGTGGCGCGCTCACTGCCCTCGTATTTGAGCGCTTTCGCAAAACCGATCTCGCCGCACCTTTGCTCAGGCAGGTATTGGCAACTCTGGAAAATTTCTTCCACGGTACCAGTTCGGGTCTAGATCCTCTCGTTAGTTATCACGACGCAGCAATTAAAATCGATTGCTCTGGCGCAGTGACGCTGCTGCCTAAAAACACAGAAGTTTTCCCTCACTTTACCAGTCAGGATGGCTGGTTTCTGCTGGATAGCCAATTGCCACGCTTAGGTGAGGCCGCCATTACTCGTTTTGGCGAAAGCTGTAAAGACAGTAGCTGGCGCAAGCAGGCTCTCCATCCGATGCAAACCCTTGTAAATGAATTGGTGCCCGTATTCGCGCAGCAAGTGAATATGTCAGGCAATGAAGTACAGAATAAACTTCATCAATTAAGCAGTTTGCAACTACAGTATTTAAATTTTTTAATTCCTCCAGCTGTCGCTAAAACCTGGCAAACGCTGCTCAATCAAAACCTAGCAACTATGAAGCTGTGCGGAGCAGGAGGCGGAGGCTACTTCTTGGGCTATACCCCTAATAAACATCTCCTGCAGCAAAAACACGACAAACTGCTGTGGCTGCACAAATAAATGGGACTATTTGCGGCTGGTTAGTACAAAAGCGGGCGGGACATTCATCGGCACAAAATTCACGCTAACATTGCCAAATATTTTCGCATAAATCTTCTTCATTAATAAGCTATAATGCACCTGACAAAAAGGTGCACCCACCTTGAGGGCATCGCGACACAGCCCCACAATAGTGTGCGCTAACTGCGTGGGCAAACTCACAAACGGAATAGCACTCACCACCGCATCGAGAGCCGCAATGTTGTGCTGTGCTAGGTAGCGGGGCAGGTGCTCGGCAGAGTCTTCCACCACCACCAGCCGATCATCCTTGAGCTCGCGCAACTGATTGCAAAACTTCGCATTGACTTCAAAAGCAAGCAAAGTGGCCTCCGGGTGCATGGCCGCGAGAATGTGCTTGGTAATTACCCCATCACCAGCGCCGAGCTCCACAATGTGGCGCGCCGAATCAAAATCAACAGGCTTTATGGCGCCTTTGCACAGCGCCTTCGACGAGCGCGTAAAGGTGCCAACCGTCTTCAAGTTGCGCATGCTTTCAGCAAAGAACTTCAGTGAACCCATGAGGGGTAGGTGTTGACTAGGGTTATTCTGGGCTCGCTTCCAAACTCGCCGCATAGGCAGCAAGCTCTGGATAGGCGGGTGCAAACCTAGCGACATCCGCACCACTCAAACGCAAACCGTGGAGATATGGCACAACCCGAGCTTTTGGCAGACCGCGCCGCGAGGCCTCATCGGCAAGCTGTTTGGCCGATCGGTAGCTCGAATAGGCGCCTACGCTATACTGGTACAGGCCAGAGCCAGCATCAGATTGGATGGTAGGTGCAGGCATGCGGTGCCACGTATCCTCGTCGAACATTTGCCCTAGCGTAGCCACTTCCACCCGAAAAATTGGCCCCGTCTGCAATTCACGATAAACCTCGAACATATCAGTCGCCAAGAAATCTGGCACCTTCGGGTCTCGATAATCTTTGGTGAGTCGATAATCAGGCCCCGGCACCACGTGAAGCTCGAGGCGGCGGTTGAGCCGCTGGCCTTGCATGCTCGTCTCGCCATTGTAAGCATTGGCAGCTAGTGGATATGTGGAGCCAACACTCATCAGCTGTATCCGCGCAGGCTTTACTCCCCTACCTATTAGATAATTAGCAAATCGCTCTGCTCTCTTAATGCCAAAATAGGTGCGAAAACGCTCCGGATCGCTGTCGTCGGAATGGGCAGTCACCACCACTTTAGATTCGGGAAACTGCTCCAAAAATTGCAGGACCTCGCGCGACTTTTCAATATTGCCAGGAGTCTCCACATTATCGTCGGCGCCATAAGTGAGCGGAGTCAGCACCACCTTCACGGGAATGAGATCCATGCTCTGTTCGCTTCCTGGCAGTGGCGGCAACTCCGGCTGCCCTGCAATGGCTAGCTGCTCGGCAAAGCGGGCTTTTTCAATGACAGCATGAAAGCTAACTGGGCTGCTGCCTACTTGCTGCTCGCGCAGTTGCTCTTTGAAGTAAGCGACATAGATATCGCGATCGCCCTCTCCTGATCGCTTCGAATTAGAGTCGTAGTAGCCTTCGAGGCCGCTCAACGCGAGGCGAAAATTAAGTTCATCGCCAGCAGTATTAATGGATAATCCCCCATTGACTGGCTCCGACCATTCCACAGCACGATCATCGAACACGCTACGCAGCACATCGAATCCACCGACCGAGCGATCTACTCGGTTGCTCGAGAAGTAGAGCGTCCGCCCATCTGCGGCAAGAAATGCCGAACGCTCATCGTAAGCGGAATTGATTCGCGGACCGAGATTTGTCGCAGGCAGCCAGCGCCCATCTCTGCGGGTAGAAGTGTAGATATCAAAGCCTCCGTAACCACCCGCGCGCTGACTGACGAAGAAAACAGTGGTGTCATTGAAGAAAAACACATCGTTATCGGCAGCTGCGGCATTGAGTGGCGCATCCTGCCAGTTGGGCGAATGAAGGTTGCGTTGTTCTGCGTCTCTTCTAAACGTGTCGACTTTCATCTCTCCGCTGAATAGCGTCTGACCTCGGAAGAATAAGAGCACCTGCCCTTCCATGGCAAAATCTTGAGCTACCTCGTGCTCCACCGTATTAAGCAGCGCACTCATTGCTGCGGCCTCACCCCAGCGGCCATCCACAATCTGTGCAGCGTACATGTCGGCGCGCAAGCTCCCGTGTTCGGGATTGGCAAAACCTTTCTCGTCGCGATAGCCACCCGTAACGCCAGCGCGCATGCTCGAGAAATAAATGCGATCCTGATAATTTGGTGAAAGAATAGGATTAAAATCATCGCCCGCTGAATTAATAGCCGGACCTAAATTCTCGGTATAAGCTGCAATTGCACCAGACGTTGGCCCGAGGCGCTGCCCAAATCCAGTTCGGCGCACATCGTCGACAATAGATGCATAAAAAGGATGCTTAGATCCGGCGGCGGCGAGGAAGCGCTTATAATACTTAGCCGCTTCTTCAAAGTTGTTTTCGTGGTGCTCCAGACGTCCGAGGTAGAGCAGCGCTTCATCATTATACTTATTGGCACGCACCAAACCTTCGAGCAAGGTTCTCGCTTCACCTAATTTGTTGCTTTTGTAAAGCGACACCCCGAGCGGGTACCAAACATCATCATCATCGGGTTTGTAGCGGCGGTAAGCGCTCAGAGCAGTCTCCGCCTCGACAAATCTGCCGCGCTCGTATGCGTCGATACCGTTGCGCTTGATCGTCTTTACGTTTTTCTGCGCAGCACCTACGCTCGGCGCAAGCACTGCAACAGCGAATAAGACGCAGACGGCGAGGGAGACCTGCTTCAAATCTAGACGGATCGGTTGATGTCGAATTGCTCGAGATAGTCGGCAACGCGCCGCAAGAAACTTCCGCCCAGCATGCCATCGACCACGCGGTGATCATAGCTGAGCGAGAGAAACATCATGTGACGAATTGCAGTAACGTCACCGTACTCGGTTTCTAGTACAGCCGGTCGCTTGCGAATCGCACCTACAGCGAGTATGGCTACCTGCGGTTGATTGATAATTGGCGTACCCATCACATTGCCAAACGTACCCACATTGGTCAGCGTAAAGGTGCCGCCCTGGATTTCCTCTGGCTTCAGCTTATTGGCGCGGGCCCGCCCCGCTAGATCATTTACCTGTTTAGCTAATCCTGGCAGGCTCAGTAGGTTGGCTTCTTTAATGACAGGCACAATTAAGTTGCCACTCGGCAAAGCGGCGGCCATGCCGATATTCACCTTCTGCTTCACGATGATGCGATTGCCGTCTACACTCACATTTACCATTGGGTAGTCAGCAATGGCACGCGTTACAGCCTCGACGAATATTGGCGTAAAGGTGATTTTCTCCCCATGACGCTGCTGGAAGGCTCGTTTGTTATTCTCGCGCCACTTAAACAGGTTGGTCACATCGGCTTCCACAAAGCTGGTGACGTGCGGACTGGTGTGCTTTGAGTTCACCATATGATCGGCGATGAGTCGCCGCATCCTGTCCATCTCGATTATTTGGTCGCCGCTTCCTAAGGATTGGGTTTTGGGTGCTGGGTGCTGGGGGCTGGGTGCTAGGGGCTGGGTGCTAGGGGCTGGGTGTTGGGTGCTGGGGGCTGGGGGCTGGGTGCTAGGGGCAGCCTTGCGCTGGGCGAGGTAATCGAGTACGTCTTGCTTGTTGACGCGGCCCTCGCGGCCACTGCCTTGGATGCTCTCCAGTTCGGCCTGAGATATACCTTCTTCCTTAGCGATTTTGCGCACGAGCGGCGAGAAAAATCTTCCGTCTGCTCCAATGCGCTTCACATCCTGTCCGCCTCCTCGGGGTGCTTCTGTTGCTACCGTAGTAGCGCCACTGGCAGCTAGTACAGCTTCTTCGGAGGCAGCGGGCTGGCTTGCCGCAGCACTTGCTCCCGCTGCTTCGCCTTCGGTGTTGATGATCGCAATTACTTCTCCTACTGGCACCACCGCATCCACCTCGAAGCGGACTTCACTCAGCACCCCCGCTACGGGTGAGGGGACTTCGCTGTCTACTTTGTCGGTGGCAATTTCGAGGACGGTCTCGTCGAGCTCGATACTGTCGCCAACGCTTTTGTTCCAGGAGAGGATAGTGGCTTCGATGATGCTTTCGCCCATCTTGGGCATAATGAGTTCTACGGCTGCCATAGGGTGCGGATCAGTCAGGTCTTCTTGAGTTGCGCTGGCGTCGAGCTGGTGCGCCATGCGCGCGCAAAACTAGAGCTTTACGCGAAGCATTGGGTCACCAGTTACAGGCGAGTTTCCCCGAACAGGATGAGTCGCCTCAGCAAGTCGACTGTAGCCACCGCTGTATATTCAATATTACTAGCTCGATCGCGGCCTAAACTTAGGCGCCGAGCGATAATGGTCGTACTGTCTCCGGCAGCAATCCAGATGGTACCAACCGGCTTGTTGGGGCTGCCTCCGGTTGGTCCGGCTATGCCACTGGTTGCGAGGGCGTAAGTGCTGCCAAAGCTCTTGAGTGCTCCGGCCACCATAGCCCGAACTACCTGCTCACTCACTGCACCGTATTGATCGATGAGTTGCGGATTCACCCCTAGCTGTTGCTCTTTCACACCATTATCATAAGCGATTATTCCGCCCAGGTAATAGGCGCTCGCGCCCATTTGCTCTACGATAAGGTGTCCAAGTGCTCCGCCTGTACAACTTTCAGCGAGTGCGAGCGTAGCCTGCCGCTCAATGAGGAGTTGATGCACAACAGGCAGCAGACTCTTGTCTTCGTAGCCGACGATGAGTGCTGGAGGTAGGCAATCGACTAGTCTAAGTTTTACTTCCTCTAAGCTCGTTTTGCTTTCGCCAAAACCCGTTAGCCGCAGCCGCACCGTGCCTAAGGAAGGGAGGTAGGCAATGCTAAAGTGCGGAGGCAAACTGCGCAGCACGGGCTGCAACGCATCCTCAATTTGAGACTCGCCCCATCCTGCGGTATGGATTGTTACCCGCGTGGCGGGCGCCGCAGCAAAACGTTCGAGCAACAGCGGGACCACCTCGGCGGAGAGCAAGTATTTCATCTCACGCGGTACACCAGGCATCGCAATCAGCAGTTGCCCCCCGTGCTCCACCACCACCCCGGGCGCAGTTCCTTGGGCATTAAGGAGAGTGCTGGCTCCAGCGGGCTGCATTGCCTGGCGCCTCAGCGAAGGGTGGATAGGCCGCTTGATAATGTCGCGAAAGATGTGCTCAATGCGCTGATAAGTCCGCTCATTAAACTCCAAATCCACACCTACATATTGGGCCAGGACCTCGAGCGTCACATCATCAGATGTAGGACCCAAGCCTCCCGTCAGCAGTACAGCGTGGACGTCTTGTGCTGCGTAGGCTAATGCTGCCATCAGCGCTGCTGGGACATCTCCTACCGTGATGTGCTTCACCAGGTTGATGCCTGACTCAGCCAGGTAGCTGCCGATGTGAGTCGCGTTCGTGTCCGCGACCTGCCCTAAGAGTAGCTCATCACCGATCGTGAGCAGGCTGACACGCATAGTTTGTTTTGGCACCACAACAGCGCAGCCTCACGAAAGGATATGGCAAAAAAAGAAGCCCTGACCCCGAGGGGCCAAGACTTCCGATTCCCAGAAGTGATTCTTGCTGGGGCAAAAAGGCCCCCGTGTGCTTCGGTTGGGAATCAAAACCTAAGCAATCATGTCAGTTCACTAAACAGGGGACGCGGTGGGGAGCTGCCGTGGTGAGGCTGGTGCAACAGCGATGGATGCAGGTGTGGCAATTTCTCAGGTGCTGGACACGTCGAGCCAGCGGGCGTAATGATAAGCGATGTTTGTGCATTCTGCAACCAGTGTTAGACGAGTTTGAGATTTGCGATATTGCGAGCAAAAATGCTGAAGCAAAAGGTTAACAATCACAGCCATCGGATGGAGCCTAAGTCATACAGATGCTCATCGCCTGCCACGTCGAGCCGCAGTTGACCTTCCGCCGTTACGCCCATCACGCGGGCGGTAAAGTGTGCCTCAGGTGAGGCAGCTGCAAACTTTCTGCGCTGCATAAATCCATAGAGCGACGCGTGGTACTGGCGGTTGATTTCGTAGAGATCGGTACGGGCTACCAGGGTGGCGAGTCGGTGATGAGCTGCTTCGAGGCGCTTGGTGAGAAGACTCAGCACATCGGCCACCGACAGCATTCGGCCATTGATAAGGCTCAGGCTCGTAGCCTGCGGCGCATGATCGAAAGTAAGTTGATTAACATTAATACCAATACCCACAATAACAGCCGCGATGCTGTTGCCGCTAAGCGTGGTTTCGATGAGAATACCTGCAATCTTTTGGTCGCCGACATAGATATCGTTAGGCCATTTAACTGTGACATCCTCCCGCTGCGTCAGGTCTTCAACTAGCTGACGGTTCACCAAGGATATGTTTTGCGAAAGCGTGAAAAGCCTGCTAGGCCCGAGCCCTGCATCATCGAGTAAATAGCTGACGGCGAGATTTTGTCCTGGACTAGCTTCCCACAAGCGGCCATGCCTGCCCCGACCGGCTGTTTGATAATCTGCAGAGATATGGTAGCCTTGCGGCAAAACCTCCTGGCGAGCGCGGGTACGGACAAGCTCGCGTTGCAACTCAGCGTTAGTAGAATCTACCTGTGACAAGCGCCTGCCAAACTTTGCCCAGAGGCCTGCGTTTTGATAGGTACTTTTCTTCACCGTGACCTCAGGGGCATTTAAATGAGCTGCCAGCCAGCAGCCTGTTGTGAAGCCTCTTAACTTTAGGCCACCACAAAAGTAGAGCCTTTGCCAAACCAAACTGCAGCCTCTTTGCCTGAAACTTCAGCCGCCTACAGCCAAGAATTAACTGATCTCATCGTAGACAGCATTCAAGATATCAAAGGCAAACGCATTGTCAGCATCGACTTGCGCGAAGTAGATGACTCTCCGAGCGACTTTTTCATCATCTGCGAAGGCGAAAGCAACGTGCAGGTGCGCGCCATCGCAGACAACGTACAGCGGCGAGCACGCGCAGAATACGGCGAGCGTTCAGGTCAAATCGAGGGTCTGCAAGCAGGCAACTGGGTTTGTATCGACTATTTTAATACAGTAGTGCACGTGTTTAGCCCAGAAGCGAGAAGCTTTTACGACCTCGAGAGCCTCTGGAGCGATGCGCCCTCAACAAGCTATGAAGACCTTTAGCACTTCGCGGTGCATTACGGTCGCCAGTTTGGTTTGATGTCACAAACACTTACCGGCTCACAACCGCAGGCTAGTCAGCGGCGTATACCGTTGGGTTATATCTCCGCAACCCCCTTCCAAGCATGAGCGAGACCAAAAAAGAAAAGGGTACAGGACCCAAGATTAAGCTCTATTGGGTCTATGCCCTCTTGGCGCTCATGATCCTGGCCGCCAATATTTATTGGGCCAATAATTCTGGAGCAGAGGACATCGGCTTTACGGAATTCACAGAATTTGCCAACCAGGGTGATGTAGATAAGGTGCTGGTAATCACCAACCTCAACACCGCCCAGGTATTTCTCACTGAAGAAGCGCTGAGCCAGACGCGCCACGCTGAAGTGAAGACGATGCTCGGCAACAACCTCGACCGCCCCGCCTACACCTTTAATGTAGGTCCGCCAGAGGTCTTCGCTGAAAATGTCCGCGAACTCAACAAAACCCTGCCCGTCACAGAGCAAATCGACGTCCGCTACGAAGAGCGTAAAAATTGGCTAGGCCTTGCCCTCAGCTATGCCTTGCCCATCCTGCTGTTGCTCGGCTTGTGGGTACTCATCATGCGCCGCGTAGGTGGAGCTGGTGGAGGACCAGGTGCTCAGATTTTTAATATCGGCAAATCCAAGGCTACCCTATTCGACCAGAACGCCAAGGTAAACGTCACCTTCGCTGATGTTGCAGGTCTCGAGGAGGCCAAAGAGGAAGTCGTCGAGGTGGTTGATTTTCTTAAAAATCCGAAGAAGTACACCAGCTTGGGAGGCAAAATTCCTAAAGGTGTACTTCTGGTAGGACCTCCAGGTACCGGTAAGACACTTTTAGCGAAAGCAGTAGCTGGCGAGGCTGGCGTGCCATTTTTCACCATGAGCGGCTCTGATTTCGTAGAGATGTTTGTGGGAGTAGGTGCAAGTAGGGTTCGCGACCTGTTCAAGCAAGCACGCGAGAAAGCACCGTGCATCATTTTTATAGATGAGATCGATGCTATAGGCCGCGCCAGAGGTAAAAATCAAATGCAAGGCGGCAACGATGAGCGCGAGAATACGCTCAACCAGTTGCTGGTAGAAATGGATGGCTTCTCGACCGATAAAGGCGTGATCCTCATGGCCGCTACCAACCGACCTGATGTGCTTGACTCAGCCTTGTTGCGACCGGGGCGTTTTGATCGCCAAATAGGTGTCGATCGCCCAGACCTCACCGGTCGTGAGGCCATTTTTAAGGTTCACCTCAAAAACATTAAGACTGACGACAGCATCAGCCCAACTGTTTTGGCCGAGATGACGCCAGGTTTTGCGGGAGCGGAAATAGCCAATGTCTGCAACGAAGCTGCCCTCGTTGCTGCCCGGCGCAACAAGTCAGCCGTCGACATGGATGACTTTAATCATGCCCTCGATCGCGTGATTGGTGGTCTCGAGAAAAAGAACAAGCTCATTTCTCCCGTGGAAAAAGAGATTATCGCTTACCACGAGGCTGGACACGCGGTCTGCGGCTGGTTTTTGGAGAATGCGAGTCCGCTGGTCAAGGTTACGATTGTTCCTCGCGGAATTGGCACCCTCGGCTACGCGCAGTATTTGCCTAAGGAAGAGTACATCACGCGTACCGAAGCATTACTCGACCGCATGTGCATGACCTTTGGCGGCCGCGCTGCTGAGAAGATCATATTCAATAAGATTTCGACGGGTGCGCAGAGCGATCTCGATCAGGTTACCAAGATGGCCTACTCCATGGTGAGCGTCTTTGGCATGAGTGATGAGGTGGGTCAGGTGAGCTTCTACGGCATGCAGAATGAGAGCTTTACCAAGCCTTTCTCAGACGATACAGCTACCAAAATTGATGATGAGGTAAGGCGCATCGTGCAGGAACAGTATGAGCGGGCGCAACAACTGCTACTCGAGCGGCGGGAAGAGCTTGAAATCATTGCTCGCGAATTGCTCGATAAGGAGGTGATTGTGAAGAGTGATGTTACGCGCCTCATTGGCCCTCGCCCATTCGAACATACCCCTCCACCGAGTGCGAGCATAGGTTTTCCACCGGAGCGCGATGTGACGATTGAGTCTCAAGTTTGATTAGACAGCACCCAGCGGTCAGGTTACCCGTGCTTTAGCGCGCATAGACATACTTATCCAGAGCCTGCGAGCTTACTGCTAGCACTGAGCGCCCAGATCTTAAGGTGCAGCCATACACAGGTACCAAGCCCCCAGCACCTAGCACCCAGCCCCTAGCACCCAACACCCAGCACCTTTTAAACCTCCTCCTGACTCCGCTCTACCAGCCTAAATCCATTCCCATGGATATTCACAATCTCGAGATTATCGTCCGGCTTGAGGTATTTGCGGAGCTTGGTCACAAAAACATCCATGGAGCGGGCAGTGAAGTAATTATCCTCGCCCCAAATTTTTGTAAGCGCTTCTTTGCGAGTTAAAACATCATTTTTGCGGATGGCAAATAGCCTCAACAATTCCGACTCCTTAGGGCTAAGTTTATCTAAGGTTTCGGTGGGTGTGCCTTTATCGAGGCGTAATTCGCGCAGGGTGTAGTCGTAGTGAAAGCGACCAATGTTAAACTCGCGGATACCATCATCAGGGTCGGGCTGTGGCTGCGAACGCTTGAGTATAGCTTGAATGCGCAACAGCAACTCCTCGGAATTGAACGGCTTGGTGATGTAATCATCTGCGCCAGCGCGAAATCCCTGCAGCACGTCCTCTTTGAGGTTTTTGGCCGTGAGAAACACAATCGGTACATTTTCATCGCGCTCGCGCACATCCTTGGCTAAGGTGAAGCCGTCCTTGCGCGGCATCATCACATCAAAGATGCAGATGTCGAATGCGTCGGGCTTAAATGCTTTGAGTCCAGCCTCTCCATCAGTAGCTAGCGTCACGTCGTAATCATGGATTTCTAAATACGAGCGGAGTACGTCTCCGAAGTTTTCATCGTCCTCCACCAGGAGGATTTGCGGATTTTGATCTGCCATAGTGGACTTGCTGTAGCGTGCGGTTAACGGTGGTGGTTAGGCCTCGCCTAGAGAGGGTTTGCGCGGGAATTCTACGGTAAACGTCGATCCCTGACCTAGCGCTGAACTGACGCTGACACGTCCACCATGAGCTTCGGTGATAGCCTTAACGTAACTGAGGCCGAGGCCAAAACCCTTCACATCGTGCCGGTTGCCGGTATGCACCCGGAAGAACTGCTCAAATATCTGTCGCTGATCTTCCTTGGTCATACCAATGCCACGGTCGGTTACGTGGACCTTAACGCCTGTTCTCGTATCCTCAGTACGTACGGTGATGTGGGGATTGTCGGGGCTGTACTTGTTGGCGTTGTCGATCAGGTTGTGCAGGATATTACTAAGGTGAGTCGGATCGGCTTCAATGGCTGGATTGGTTGCATCGAGCACTACCTCGAGCACCCCATCGCGTTTTTCCACCTGCAGCGCCATATGACTTGCAGCCTCGGTGAGTAGCTCGTTCACGTCCACGAGCACAGGCTTGAGCTTGAGCTCCCGGCGCTCGATTTGAGCAGCCTGAAGCACCTTCTCCACCTGACGATTCATCCGTCGGTTTTCTTGCTTGATGATGTGGGCGAAGCGCTCTAATTTGTCTGGCGAGCTGCTCACCTTGGGGTTCATAATGGAATCTGCGGCCAGGCTAATTGTAGCAATAGGAGTCTTAAACTCATGCGTCATGTTGGAGATGAAGTCGTTTTTCATCATCGATAAGCGCTTCTGCCTAAAGATGATGAATATCGAATAGGCAAAGCAGGCGAGGACAATACTGAGCAGCAGGCCACTCACGAAGATCGTCAGCCATACCGGTCCCATAACGATGCGAGACTGCTGCGGAAAGTGGATCAGCAGCATTCCAGGCGGCCGCAGTGCAATGTCATCATACAGAGCAACAGCATATTTGGAGGTCTCGAGCGAACCGCCTTCTGGCTGATCATCGACGAGATTAATAGGTCCTTTGCTACCGACCACATAATGTCCGTCGACAATAATGAAGTTGCGGCGCTGCATGCTGAATATGCCATAGGTATACGCATCGTTGCTGATGCCGTGGTCGGCGAGTTCTTGCCGCAGGATAGTATCGAGTTGAGCGGGATTTATGCGACTTTCGAGTGGCGCATCGAGAGCACGCTCGTTGTAGCGCATGTACTGCTGCCAATTCGACATGCGTGCGTTGTGGCACTGGGTACAGGTGCAGTTAGGCGGATGGCCGGGTACGTTACTCACTGGCACCACGCGCTGCGTAGCAATGCTGGTAAGACTGCTAGAGGTATTGGTGCGTGAGCTGCTGCTAAAACGGCGTTCGACATAATCGATGGAATAGCCGTTGACATAAGCGTCGAGGTTTTCGAGTTGAGCGAGTCGATCAGAAGCTTTATTGAGCGCACTAAATACATGCTCGTCGAATTGCTCGATGTTGAGCTTGATCATGTTGCGAATCCAATACACCTGCATGCTGGCGATACCCACGAGGGCCAGCGACATAACTGCAACGATGAGCCAAATTTTGGTTCGTGACATACTAGAGAGCAACCGCAGCACAGGCAAATCGCTGTGTTGGGGCCGCCAATTTAACGGGCATTTAACCGGCGTACGTCTCCCTGGTACGGAAGCGTTACTTTCGCGCGGCCTCACTGTCGAGGTCTTGATAAACTTGATTTGTTCCGGATGCTACGTCACCTCATCTTCTGCCTATCATTGGGTCTTCCTGTACTTGCGAGTGCGCAAACAGTTGCTGCTCACGTCAACACTGGTCTTGTGCTCGAGTCGCTTGCTGAGACGGCTGTTGCAGATAGCATGCTGCGCCAGTACCAGGATTCGCTGACCTTAGGCTTTCAACTTCTGGAGCGGGAGTTTGAGGAGAAGTACACGTACTTAGAGAAAAATCGTGAGGAGCTTTCGCCAAAACAGGCCCAGGCGCTTCAGCAGGAACTTCAGGAGATGCAGCAGGAGGCTGGCGTGTATCAGCAGGAGTCGGCGCGGATGTTTGAGCAGCGTCGTGGGGCTTACCTCCAGCCTATTGTAGATCGCGTGAATGATGCTATTTCAGCTTACGCCAAAACGAATGGTATCAACATTGTTTTTGATGTCGCCATTGGTGGAGTCGTCGTTTTTGCGGATGAGGATATGGATATTACGGATGAGGTAATAGGGGCTTTGGGGGGGGAGTAAGGGGTTGAGGGGTTGCCTGCGGCGTTTTTTTGGCTTCGCTGTTTTTTCAGCTTCGCTTGTTTTTTGGCTGCGCCGTTTTTGCTGTTTGGGGGGCTGTTCGGGGGGTGATGGTATCGCAAGGTTCGCAAAGGGAGGACGCAAGGGGGGCGGCTTCGCCGGTTTTGGCTTCGCTGTTTTTTAGCTTCGCTTGTTTTTTGGCTTCGCCGTTTTTGCTGTTCGGGGGGCTGTTCGGAGGGCATGGTATCGCAAGGTTCGCAAAGGGAGGACGCAAGGCACGCAAAGAGAGGAGGGGGGCTGTGCTGGGGGTGGCGAAGGTTTGTTTTGCTTCGCTGTTTTTTCAGCTTCGCTTGTTTTTTGGCTGCGCCGTTTTTGCTGTTCGGGGGGCTGTTCGGGGGGTGATGGTATCGCAAGTTTCGCAAAGGGAGTCGCAAGGCACGCAAAGGGAGGAGGGGGGCTGTGCTGGAGGGCATGGTATCGCAAGGTTCGCAAAGGGAGGACGCAAGGCACGCAAAGAGAGGAGGGGCTGTGCTGGGGGTGGCGAAGGTTTGTTTTGCTTCGCTGTTTTTTCAGCTTCGCTTGTTTTTTGGCTTCGCCGTTTTTGCTGTTTGGGGGGGCTGTTCGGGGGGTGATGGTATCGCAAGGTTCGCAAAGGGAGTCGCAAGGCACGCAAAGGGAGGACGCAAGGCACGCAAAGAGAGGAGGGGGGCTGTGCTGGGGGTGGCGAAGGTTTGTTTGGCTTCGCTGTTTTTGCTGTTCGGGGGTGCTGTGTTGGGTGCTGGGGGCTGTGCTGATGTGAGTTCAGGGCCTGCGGCATTATTACCTCCGGCGGTAGGGCAGGCTCAGAGATTCTCTGTGCCCAAGCTTCGCGCCTCAGTGGGCCTCCGTGAGAAATTGCATTTTACAACGCCTCGCACACGGAGGGACACGGGGAGTTTGCACGGAGGAGGCACGGAGCAGCCAGTGCGTGGCTCTAAGCGAGGAGTAAGAACCGTTGCTTCCGCGGAAAGTAAATAGCTACCTATAGCCTCGTCATCCGCAGATCCTGATGCATGGGAGTAGATGGGCCTCCGCGAGAAAATGCATTTTACAACGCCTCTCACACGGAGGGACACGGAGAGCTTGCACGGAGGAGGCACGGAGCAGCCAGTGCGCGGCTCTACGCGAGGAGTAAGAACCGTTGCTTCCGCGAAAAGTAAATAGCTACATATTGCCTCGTCATCCGCTGATCAAGATGCATGGGAGTAGATGGGCCGCTCTGTGAAAATGCATTTTACGACGCCTCGCACACGGAGGGACACGGAGAGCTTGCACGGAGGATGCACGGAGGGGTTTACTATTATTGAAGTATTCCGCCTGTAGCATAGCAGCTCCGTGAATCTCCGTGCCCAAAGCGTAGTGGCTCTGTGGGCCTCCGTGAGAAACTGCCTTTGAATCTTGCAAGCTTAGCGCCTCACCTTCTGCGAAGGCTTCCATATATGACGCCTCTCACACGGAGGGACACGGAGAGCTTGCACGGAGGGGTTTACTATTATTGAAGTATTCCGCCTGTAGCATAGCAGCTCCGTGAATCTCCGTGCCCAAAGCGTAGCGGCTCTGTGGGCCTCCGTGAGAAACTGCCTTTGAATCTTGCAAGCTTAGCGCCTCACCTTCTGCGAAGGCTTCCATATACGACGCCTCTCACACGGAGGGACACGGAGAGCTTGCACGGAGGAGGCACGGAGCAGCCAGTGCGTGGCTCTACGCGAGGAGTAAGAACCGTTGCTTCCGCGGAAAGTGAATAGCTACCTATAGCCTCGTCATCCGCAGATCATGATGCATGGGAGTAGATGGGCCACAGTGAGAAAATGCATTTTACGACGCCTCTCACACGGAGGGACACGGAGAGCTTGCACGGAGGGGTTTACTATTATTGAAGTAATCCACCTGTAGCATAGCAGCTCCGTGAATCTCCGTGCCCAAAGCGTAGCGGCTCTGTAGGCCTCCGTGAGAAACTGCCTTTGAATCTTGCAAGCTTAGCGCCTCACCTTCTGCGAAGGCTTCCATATATGACGCCTCTCACACGGAGGGACACGGAGAGCTTGCACGGAGGAGGCACGGAGCAGGCACGGAGGGGCTTACTATTATTGAAGTATTCCGCCCGTAGCATAGCAGCTCCGTGAATCTCCGTGCCCAAAGCGTAGCGGCTCTGTGGGCCTCCGTGAGAAACTGCCTTTGAATCTTGCAAGCTTAGCGCCTCACCTTCTGCGAAGGCTTCCATATACGACGCCTCTCACACGGAGGGACACGGAGAGCTTGCACGGAGGAGGCACGGAGCAGCCAGTGCGTGGCTCTACGCGAGGAGTAAGAACCGTTGCTTCCGCGAAAAGTAAATAGCTACATATTGCCTCGTCATCCGCTGATCAAGATGCATGGGAGTAGATGGGCCGCTCTGTGAAAATGCATTTTACGACGCCTCTCACACGGAGGGACACGGAGAGCTTGCACGGAGGGGTTTACTATTATTGAAGTATTCCGCCTGTAGCATAGCAGCTCCGTGAATCTCCGTGCCCAAAGCGTAGCGGCTCTGTGGGCCTCCGTGAGAAACTGCCTTTGAATCTTGCAAGCTTAGCGCCTCACCTTCTGCGAAAGCTTCCATATATGACGCCTCTCACACGGAGGGACACGGAGAGCTTGCACGGAGGAGGCACGGAGCAGGCACGGAGGGGCTTACTATTATTGAAGTATTCCGCCCGTAGCATAGCAGCTCCGTGAATCTCCGTGCCCAAAGCGTAGCGGCTCTGTGGGCCTCCGTGAGAAGCTGCATTTTACAACGCCTCTCACACGGGGAGACACGGAGAGTTTGCACGGAGCAAGCCTCGTGGGAAGCTAGCCCAATTTATGCTGTTTTGGCGAAAGCCTGAAACGCCTCATCGAGCAACTCTAAATCGATATAACCCGCAGGTCGGCTATCTATCTCCTCAATGGCCACCGAGCGCGGATGCTCTGAAAACTGTCGACTCAGCGCCCGCAGGGGTGTATCACCATCATGGCAAACCACCGCTAGCATCTCAACATCACCCACAGGCCGCTCGGCAGCTAGACCACTCAACATGGCTTGCGTCACGAAACCAATCGGACTGCACTCATCGGCTACCACGGCCCCACGCTGATCGTTGCGGTGAAGCTGATGGAGCAAGTCCCCCACCAATGTGCGCGGCTCAAATACCCGCAGCGGTAAAGCAATCTCCCCCACCCGCTTGAGGTCGAGAAAAGTCTGAATCTTGGCACCGTGTATCTCCCTTCCCGCCACCAGAAATCCATAAACCGCAAAAGCTCCGATGTAAAAACTGCTCTCGTAAACAGCATACGCCAAGGCTGCCAAACAGGTGAGCCGAGCAATCCCCGCCGTAATGCGAGTAGCCTGCAGGCGCGTCATCCAATTGGTGAGCGTGGCTCGCAATAAGCGGCCTCCATCGAGCGGAAAAAGCGGCAGCAAATTGAAAATGCATACCAGGCCATTGAAAATCGCCAAACACACTATACCCGAGCGCCAGGTGTAATTATCGAGCCAAGGGTACCACTCGTGCTGTGGCCAAATAAATAATGATGGCAACAAAACGAGCGCTATGAGCAGATTGACC
Source organism: Saprospiraceae bacterium (assembly GCA_965213735.1). Classification (GTDB taxonomy): domain Bacteria; phylum Bacteroidota; class Bacteroidia; order Chitinophagales; family Saprospiraceae; genus CALDTK01. The sequence goes on along the minus strand of CBDCAB010000005.1, from coordinate 1,804,318 downwards.
GCAGGACCCGCGAGCGCAACCACCGCTTCTTGATGGGCAAAGTTGGGCAGCCGCTCCAAACGCGCAGCACCACCGATGGGCAGCAGCACGATATCATGCACCGGCACGCAAAAATAGCGCGCTGCAATAGCATGACCGAGCTCGTGCAGCAACACACAGGTGAGCGTAGCGACAACGAAAAGCTCGAGCCACAACAAGCCGCGCAACCCAACTTCGGCATAAAGTGCATAGGCAACCACACCCACAGGAAGCAGCGCTGTACTCCAGTGCACGCGGATGGGCGTGTTGCCGAGTGTGCCGATTTGCGCGAGTCCTTTCACCTCGCAAGGAACCGCGAGCGCGCAGCTAAGTTGTTGGGAGGAGGTGGATCAGCGGGGGCGTGGTTTTGAGCGAAAGCCTAAACCACCTCCATTCTCCGCGTCGTGACCAGCTGCGGATACAACTCACCTTTAAGGAGCGCACGGCTCAACACGATTTTCTGCACCTCCGAAGTGCCCTCATAAATCTGCGTAATCTTCGCATCCCGCATCAGGCGCTCCACGTGATATTCCTTTACGAAGCCATAACCGCCGTGAATCTGCACCGCCTCGACTGTCTGCTCCATCGCAACTTTAGAAGCATACAACTTAGCCATGCTCGAAAGCGTGTCGTAATTCACTTTGGCATCCTTGGCCTGAGCAGCTTGGTAGACCAATAGGCGCGCAGCCTCTACTTCAGTGGCCATATCAGCGAGCTTGAACGCAATGGCCTGATGCTGAGCAATAGGTCGACCAAAAGCCTCGCGCTCCTTAGCGTAGGCAGTCGATAGCTCGAGTGCGCCAGCAGCAATACCTAAGGCTTGGGCAGCAATACCGATACGACCGCCAGAAAGCGTCTTCATCGCAAACTTGAACCCGAAGCCATCCTCGCCAATGCGGTTTTCTTTCGGCACCTTCACATCCGTGTACATCACAGAAGTGGTGTCAGAAGATCGGATGCCGAGTTTGTCTTCCTTAGCACCTATCGTGACGCCATCCCAATTAGCTTCGACGATAAAGGCGTTGATGCCACGGTGACCCTTGTCTGCATCCGTCTGCGCAATGACGAGATGCACGCTCGAAGTGGCGCCATTGGTGATCCAATTCTTTGTGCCATTGAGCAAGTAGTGGTCACCCTTATCGATAGCTGTGGTGCGTTGGCTGGTGGCATCACTGCCAGCCTCGGGTTCGCTGAGGCAGAACGCCCCAATCCACTCACCGCGCGCTAGCTTGGTGAGGTACTTCTGCTTCTGCGCTTCGTTGCCAAAAGCTTGCAAGCCATAACAAACGAGGGAGTTATTGACACTCACCACCACTGAACAGGAGTTATCGATTTTCGACAATTCTTCCATGGCGAGCACATAGCTGAGCGTGTCCATGCCGCCGCCGCCGTATTGCTGCTCGACCATCATACCCAAAAAGCCGAGCTGCGCCATCTCGCGGACCTGCTCGGTGGGATAGGTCATCGATGAATCGCGCTCAATAACACCAGGCTTTAAGGTGTTTTGGGCAAATTCACGAGCTGCTTCCTTAACGGCGAGGTGCTCTTCGGTGAGGTGGTAAAGCATGTAAGCAATTTGACGCGCAAGGCTGCAGCGGGATGATTTCTGTAGGCCGCGAAGGTAAGGGGTGGCCGGTTAATGACGGACCTCCAAGCCGATGCCGGTAAGTCCTGCCAACTCAGCACTGCGACTGTATTGATGCAGCGTGAGACCGTACCTTCCTGGCTCAGGATAGCGGGCACCAGCCTGAAGTGGAATGTGGAGCGTGCAATCCGCTCCGCGACAGTCGCCCAACCAGTTGCCAAACCGATCAGCCAATTCTAAAGTCACCGGCTCACTCTGCACGAGGCCATTAGGATAGTGCGTCACAAAGCGCGCATACAAGTTTTGCGTCGGAAACTCATCTGTGTGATCAACCGTGAGCACGAGGTCGTATGCCTGACTCGTATCGGCAATTGTATATGCAAAAACTGCCGAATCAGCGTAGCTCCACGTCCCTGGCAGCTCATGCGTTTGCTCATAAATGATGTCGGGCCCGCAGCCAATGCAGCTAATGACAAAGCTGACGAGTAAAGCAGGCAGGCGCATCAGGTGAAGGTTGCGAAATGAAGTGGAGCACAGGGAAGAATGTCCGTGCCTCTTTACTGAAAGAAATCTTTGACTTTTTCGAAGAAGCCACGCTCTTTGCTTTCGCCATCGGGCTGAAAGTTGTCAGAGTCGCGGAGTTCTTCGAGCAGAGCACGTTCCCGCTCATTGAGTCGCTTTGGCGTAAACACATTCACGTGCACGAACTGATCGCCGCGCCCATGACTCTGCACACTTGGCAAGCCTTTGCCGCGTAAGCGCTTGACCTCGCCCGACTGTGTGCCGCTCGGAATATCAAAGCGCACCGCCCCATCGAGTGTGGGCACTTCCACTTTGGTTCCGAGTGCAGCGTCAGCAAAATTGATGTGTAGCTCGTACACGAGGCTCTGCCCTTCGCGCTGGAGCGATTCGTGCGGGATTTCCTCGATATTGATGAGCAAATCACCCGCCGGACCGCCTTTCTTGCCAGCATTACCACGGCCTGTCATGGAGAGTTGCATACCTTCGGACACGCCTGCTGGGATATCGAGTTCCACTGTATCCTGGCCGTAGACCACTCCGTCGCCTTTACACTTGGAGCATGATGCCTCCACCTGCTGTCCACTTCCCTGGCAGTTGGGGCAGGTCGCGGTGGTTTGCATCTGACCGAGAAAGGTGTTGCGCACTTGACGCACCATGCCTGAGCCCGAGCATGTAGTGCAGGTCTTGACGCTGGATGCATCTTTTGCACCGGATCCATCGCAGGTGTCGCATGTGACCTGCTTCTTGATTTTAATCTTTTTGGTGACGCCCTTAGCGATTTCTTCGAGCGTGAGCTTGACACGGGTACGTAAGTTGCTTCCACGTTGGCCACGTGCTCTTCTTCGCCCGCCACCCTGGCCACCAAAGAAGCCTTCGAAGGGGGAGTTTTGACCGAAGATGTCCCCGAAGTTTTGGAAGATATCGTCCATGGTCATGCCACCACCGGCACCAAAGCCACCCTGGCCCATACCCGCATGCCCGTAGCGGTCGTAGCGCGCCCGTTTTTGCGGATCGTTGAGCACTTCATAAGCTTCGGCTGCTTCCTTGAAGCGTGCTTCGGCTTTGGCATCATCCGGGTTGCGGTCCGGGTGGTTGGCCATCGCTTTTTTGCGATAGGCCTTCTTTAATTCTGCTTCGGAGGCGCTCTTCGACACCCCTAGCACTTCATAATAATCGCGCTTTGCCATCAAAAGGAGTGTTTACTTGCCGACAACCACTTTGGCGTGGCGGATGAGCTTATCGTTGAGAGTATAGCCGGGTTCGATGGTATCCACCACCTTGCCCACCATGTCGGGTGAGGGGGCCGGAATTTCTGTAAAAGCCTCGTGGAGTTCCGGATCAAAGGGCTGGCCGGTCGATTCCATCTGCTTGAGTCCCAGCGTCATGAGGGTGCGCTTCAACTTCTGGTAGACGAGCTCGACTCCTGAGGTAAAGGCCTCTTCGTTGTCTGGCTTTTCGGTAATTGCCTTAGCGCGATCGAAGTCATCTACGACGGGTAGAATTGAATTCATGGTTCCGATGGCTGCGGTAGCTCGCTCCTCATTGCGTTGGCGGGCAGTGCGTTTGCGGAAGTTGTCGAACTCGGCCATCAGGCGTAGGTACTTATCCTTGAGTTCGGCGTGTTCGGCGCGGAGCTTAGCTAATTCATCATCGTCGTAATCGCCCTCCTCTGCTTCTTCAACGAGAGCTTCGGCTATGGTTTCACCGACTTCGTTTTGGTCGTTTGCGTCAAAATCCTCATGTCCGAGGTCGGGTGTATCTGGATCAGCTTGTGAAGCTTTCATGCGTAATCTTTTTTGGGGGAGGTCGAGACATGCTCAACCAATTGACGATGCGCAAAGGTTTGGCCACATCAGTTTTGCCGACAGGCTGACAGAAAAATGCAAAATCGACTGACAAAACGTTGGCGCCAGCCCGCCAAGCACTGCCTGCACGTCAGGTCTATGCTGCTACTCTTCAAGGCTGGGCCCGGTGTAGCGGACGAATCGCAGGCCGACACTCAGCTCGAAGGAGATGTTGTTGATCGTCGTCTCCGGCTCCACCACCTGTTGCGATCCTCCACTCTGGTTGTTGCGAGAATAGGTAAAGGAAGGCTGAAAATACTGCCGACTTAAATCGGGACTTACACGCAGTTCGAGTAAGGCATCAAGACGTGGTGAAATAGATACGTCTAGTCCGGCACCTAAATCGATTCCATATACAAAATCATTTACGAACTCATCGATTGGGTAAAAGATGCCATAGCCTAATTCATTGCTACGCTCTGCAATAGCTCCACCCAGATCGGTATTGATGTTGTACTCGCCGCGCAGAGCCAGGGCGACGTGCCCTCGGAAATTGCCCACTGGATAAGTTTGTTTAGCACCCAACGCAAGCACCGCATTATTAAAGATGAACTTTAGCGGCTCGATACGCACCACCTCTCCAGTCTGCGTAAATCCATTGCGGCTACGAATGGTAGAACCGCGCCGGTGGTAGCCCAGGGAGGCATACAGTGTACGTGGCTGCTCATCGCTTATGCTCTCCACCTGCAGGTCTATGTGGTAGGCGTAGAGCGGTTGATTGGGGTAATTGTCCCAGTTTTGGATACCGAGCAGCGGACCACCTTTGATAGAGTAGCCGGTGTATTGAGCAGCGAGCAGACTGGCCGCAGTAGCAAGTGCGAGGAGAAGAATGGTGCGAAGCATGAGCGGGCAAAATTAAGCGCTCACTTCTACACCTTTCCAAAAAGCTACACGACCTGCAATTTCGCTTGCAGCTGTCTTGGGCTGGGGATAGTACCAGGCCGCGTTTTCGTTGCGTTGGCCATCGACGAGTACATGGAGGTAATGTGCAGTTCCTTTCCAGGGGCAGTGGCTGGTGTGGCTACTTTCGTCAAAACAGGCTTCAACAAGGCTCTCCCGCGGAAAGTAGTGGTTGTTTTCGACCACCACGGTGTCGTCGGAGTCGGCGATAGTTTGGTTGCGATAAGTCGCTTTCATAGGGTCACAAGGTACAGTGGAGTGACCTGACTACAATGTTGTATTTAGGGGGGCGTGGTGATTCGTGTAATTTGCTTTTACGGAATGCCTTAGGGGCAGGATTTTATCCTCTCCGGGGCCTGACCACAATGTTGTGGTCAGGCGGGGGCTGGCATTCATTTAATCTACTTCTCTGGTTTGCCTACGGGCAAAGTATTATGGTGAGACAGCTAATGCTTTTGTGGGACCCGGAGGACTCAGGGAGTGAGACCCATTTTATGGGGCTGGATTTTGTGCCTCTCCGGGGCCTGGTGATTCATTTAATTTGATTCTCTGGTATGCCTACGGGCAAAGTGGTAATTATAAGACAGATGATGCTTTTGTGGGACCCGGAGGACTCAGGGAGTGAGACCTACTTCATGGGGCTGAATTTTGTGCCTCTCCGGGGCCTGGTAATTCATTTAATCCACTTTTCTGACATGCCTACGGGCAAAGTATTCTGGTGAGACAGATGATGCTGTTGTGGGACCCGGAGGACTCAGGGAGTGAGACCCATTTTATAGGGCTGAATTTTGTGCCTCTCCGGGGCCTGGTAATTCATTTAATCCACTTCTCTGATTTGCCTACGGGCAAAGTATTATGGTGAGACAGCTAATGCTTTTGTGGGACCCGGAGGACTCAGGGAGTGAGACCCATTTTATGGGGCTAGATTTTGTGCCTCTCCGGGGCCTGGTGATTCATTTGATCCACTTTTCTGACATGCCTACGGGCAAAGTATTATGGTGAGACAGGTGATGCTTTTGTGGGACCCGGAGGACTCAGGGAGTGAGACCCATTTTATGGGGCTGGATTTTGTGCCTCTCCGGGGCCTGGTGATTCATTTAATTTGATTCTCTGGTATGCCTACGGGCAAAGTGGTAATTATAAGACAGATGATGCTTTTGTGGGACCCGGAGGACTCAGGGAGTGAGACCCATTTTGTGGGGCTGGCCGTGACCATGATGTTGGGGTCAGGCTGGGGCTGCTGAGTTTATAAAGTAGATTTTAGGCATGTGTACACGCTACACCCATTCCCGTAAAGCATTCGAGTAACAATGCGCCACACGCTGCGTTGCTGTAAATCCTCCGCCTCGCCTTCTAGCCCCTCTTACATGCGAATTCTACTCCCCCTCCTGCTCATGCTATTGTGTCTAGGTGGTATTGAGGCGCAACATGTGGTGGTGGGGCGAGTCATTGATGCGGCTAGTCAGCAAGCTATCGAGTTTGCAACCGTTCTAGTCGTAGACGAGGAGACTGGTGAAGGGCTGGGAGGCACCACTACCGGGCTGGGCGGGCGCTTTGAGGTGACGACTAGCAGCGAAGCAGTGTATCTCAAGGTAAGCTTCATCGGCTTCACAACCGAGGAGGTGCGTCAACTTCAATTTGCCGCAGGTCGGGCAGCTGTGGGTGATATATTGCTTGAGGCTCAAGGCCAAAACCTCGATGAAGTCACCGTGCGGGCCGAGCGAAGCACCAGTGAATTTCGACTCGACAAACGCGTCTTTAACGTCGGCAAAGATTTGAGCAGCACTGGAGCCTCAGCACTGACTGTACTCGACAATGTACCCTCAGTCAATGTCACCATCGAAGGTCAGGTGCAACTTCGGGGAAGTGGTGGCGTGCAAATCCTCGTCGATGGCAAACCTTCTGTGGTAGCAAGCGAACAAGGCAATCTGCTCGGTACTATAACCGCCGACATGATCGAGCGTGTAGAAGTAATTACCAATCCCTCAGCTAAGTACAATGCGGAAGGAACTTCTGGTATTATCAATATCGTATTGAAAAAGGATGATCGTCGTGGATTGAATGGAGCCATTTCGCTCAACGGTGGCGAACCTGCGAATTACAGCATCGGCTTAAGTCTTAATCGCCGCACCGAAAAATTTAACCTCTTCAGCCAACTCGGCGTCGGCTACCGCGAACTTCCAGAACAGCGACGCAGCGTCAATACCGACTTGGCTACCGGGACAACTATCATTAGTGAAGGCAAAGAATTTCGAAATGAGAATTATTACAACTTGGTGCTCGGCACTGATTATCACATCAATGAGCGCAACGTAGTAACGCTGTCAGGCAACTTCGTCTACGAAATCGAAGATCAACCCTCTGAAACTATCTTTGAATCAAGGGATCTGCATGATACCCTTGCTTCGGTGTGGCGGCGCGAAGAAGATACACAGGCAACGAATCCTAAAATACAAGCAGAATTTCAATATAAACGAGACTTTGCTGATCACGAAGATCACGACCTAATATTTACCGCACAGAGCAGTCTGTTTCAGAAAGATCAAAGCTCAGAATTTATCAATACTACTGTGGAAGGCGCGGATCGTGACGGTCGGCAGCGAACACGCACCGACTTTGGCGACCAGAACAATACCATCCAACTCGACTATGTGCGCCCGGTGTCTTCATCTACTACACTAGAAGCCGGTGGCCAATTCGCTAGCAACAACGTCCACAACGACTACGAGCTAAGCAATTTCATCATCAACGACTATGTACCCGATGCTGGACTCACAAATGTATTCGAGTGGCAACAACGGGTATACGCTGGCTATGGTACAGCAGGCCATGAGCTAGGAAAATGGGGCTTTAAAGCTGGCTTGCGAGTGGAGTATACGGATGTTCGCACAGAGCTGAAAACCACTGGACAAGGCAACGACCGCGACTATACCAATCTCTTTCCAAGTGCACATAGCTCCTATAAAATATCGGATGCAGTATCGGTCCAGGCTGGCTACTCTCGCCGTATTTTTCGTCCACGGATGTGGGACCTCAACCCATTCTTTAATCCGCGAGATAACTTCAACATTCGTACGGGTAATCCTGACCTCCTGCCAGAATATTCTGATTCTTATGAGGTCACAGGAATTTTTATCTTGAACAAAGCCTCTCTTAATGCAAGTGTATTTCAGCGATATACTACAGATGTCGTTGAAAGGATAGTAACGTTTGAAGATAATGTAAGTATTACCCGACCAGCAAATATAGGTACTAATCGTGCTACTGGACTTGAAATCAACGGAAAGTATACTCCCGTGAAGAAGCTCACCTTCACCGGCGATTTTAATTTCAACTATTTTGCACGCGAAGGTATGTATGAAGGCATCAGCTTTGACTTTTCGGCACAGCAGTGGAACACGCGCCTGCGGACTAAGCTTGAATTGCCCCTGGAAATTGACTTTGAAGTTACCGGCCGATTCCAATCCAGCTACCAAACTGTTCAAGGAGATATAGACGAGCAAGCCTTTGCTGATGTGGGGCTGCGAAAGAAGCTGCTCGCAGGTCGTGGAGCTGTAAGTTTGGGGGTGCGTGATGTACTCGCGTCTCGCGTTCGTGCGTCTTCGCTCAAGCAACTCGATAGTTTTCAGACCAACCGCTCTTTTCGCGGTCGCTTCATCACCCTTGGTTTCAGCTACGGCTTCGGAAAAGGAGAAACGATGGAGTATTCAGGTCAGCGCCGACGCTTTTAACCCCATCGTGCATGGTTCCTTCTGCGACGTATGCAGTCGTGTGCGGTTTTGACGAAAGTAGAAGGAGCATGACGTGCCTGCAGCTACTGCAAGCGCTCGAATAGCTAATGGAATAGGGTAAATCGCTACCAAACGCAGGGTAAATGCCTACCGTGAGCCGGGCAGAAGCCATTGCCGCAGGGCCTATAACACCCCTACACTTGTGCCATCGCCCCGAGGCGATCTTTCAAAACCACGGCCTACACAGCCAAGCTTTCACACCTTACACACCGCGATCGACACCCCCTCGCCGGCCTACACATCCGGCGAATCGCATCACACACAGTACATGTCGATCCAACTTCGTCTGCCCGCCATGGGCGCCCTGCTCTTCGCACTCCTACTTCTCGCCAGCTGCAACCGACCCGCTCGTTTGCTCGAAGCTAATGCCGGTAATTTGCGCACCGCGCGTACCGTAGCAGCAGCCTTCTATGAATTTCATGGCGAAGTTGCGGGTCTGCCCGATGTACCATTTGTCACCGTAGGAATGGACGGTGGCCAGGGTTATTCCTACGATGAGGCGCATAATGTGCTGTTTGTTACACCCTTCTCGCACGCTGATTTCGATACCCAACGCATGTTCGCCAAGGCCTGTCAGCCCGACCGTGCAGATGATGTCTACAACGATTTGATGTTCCGCTTTTTTACGGCCCACCAGTTGATGCACCTATACTATAAGGCGCAGCCGCTAGAGCAAGTGAGCCTTTTTGAGGAAGAAATTCGCATCCATACCCTCACCTGGATTTTTCTCCGCGAAACCGAATTGTTGGGTGGCGCTGCCGAGCTTACGACCTCCCTCGCCACGCTGGAGGCGCAGCTAAAGCGGCGGTTTCCGGTGATTCGTAACGGTTCGCATACAGCAGCAGATTTGGTGGTCGACGACAACGCGAGTTACTGGTACGTCACTGCTGTCAGCATGTGCAGTGCGCTCAGCGAGGCAGGTTCGGCGCCATCGGGTGAAGCATATTTAGCAAGCTTGCCCCGGATAAGAATGAGTGCTGAAGCCGGTCGCTAAACCTTAGGTTTGCCGCCATGCGCATAGAGCCTTTTCGCCCGGTATTGCCGAATACGGAGCTTATCGCCTCGGCTGATACTTTTTTTGGAGTCATTAAGGAGCATTATCTCGACTATCGCGAGCGAGATATGTTCGAATCGAGTGAAGAGTCGGGCATTTTCGTCTACCGCCTTCGCGAGGCTGGGGCCAATTTTCTAGGTCTGATTGCGGGGGTGCCTAACGAGCTTTACCGCAACGGCACGATTAAGCGTCACGAGGGCACGTTGGCCGCCAGCGAGCAGCAACAACTTCAGTTGCTGATGTTGCGCCAGGCGATGGTAAAGCCGGTGTTGCTGACGTATCCGAGCGATCCGCAGATCGAGGATTTGCTGCAAGAAGTGTCCACTACGCACGAGCCCCTGCTCAAATTGACTGATGGTGATGCGATCGAGCACGAGCTGTTTCGGGTGGAGGCGGATTCTACCCACGGTCAGGCGCTCATTTCAGCTTTCGCCAAAACTGTACATTCCGCTTATATCGCGGACGGTCACCACCGCTGTTCGGTACTCGATATTTACAACAAACAGCTTGAAGCGAAGGGCGAAGCACCTGTTCCGTTGATGGCGGCGCTGTTTTCGGATGAACAGGTGCGGGTGCAGGCGTATCATCGGGTGGTGCAGCTGCCGGTGAATGTGAGTGCTTTGAGTCTGATGGCGCAGCTGAGTACCTTGTTTGAAATCAAACCCATTAAAGTTGCGGCGCTACCCTCGCAACCTCACGAGCTGACGATGCTGCTCCAGGATGAAGCTTTTCGACTGGTTTGGCGGGCGGGGATCGTTCCAGAACACGGCATTACACTCGATGCGGGTTTAATAAATGAGTTGGTGATGGGGCCCATCTTTGGGATTACCAGCGTGCGGACTGATTCTCGGATATCGTATGTTCCTGGAGGTCAGGGAATGGGAAATATCATTGATCGCGTTCAGCGGCGGGCCAATCGGGTTGGTTTTATGCTGTATGGTTTGGAGGCGCGCGACATGTTTGCGGTGGTGGATGCGGGGATGATTATGCCACCGAAGTCGACGTGGTTTGAGCCGCGGTTGAGGAATGGGCTGGTGGTGATGGAGGTGTAAATGCCTACGGCGTTTAGATGCCTACGGCGTTTGGCCTCCGGCGGTTTGAGAGCCTACGGCGTTTTTTGCTGTTCGTGACTGCAGGGGGTGATGGTATCGCAAGGTCGCTGCGCGATTCGCTACGAAGAAATGGGGTGCAGGGGCCCCCGCTTGTGAGTGCGCAAAGGATCGCAAGGGCTGGGCGGGGGGATGGTATCGCAAGCTCGCTGCGCTCACCGCAATTGTGCGCAAAGGATCGCAAGGGCTGGGCGGGGGGCAGTTTTGGGGGGATGGTAGGTTACTGGTGGTTTTTTCCTGCGTTGTTTTTTTGGCTGCGCCTGTTTTTGGCTTCGCCGTTTTTGCTGTTGGGGGACAGATCTGGGAAGGATGGTAACACAAGGTTCCTGCGCGATTCGCAAGGTTGCGCAAAGGATCGCAAGGGCTGTGCGGGGGGCAGTTCTAGGGGGGGCTGTGCTGGGGTGAGGCGACGGCCGAGGGCAGAAGGTGGGGCAGGTTCTCCGGGCCTTCGTGCTCGAAGCCGAAGCTCCATATATGCCACTCGCCGGGTAAACCTGGGGCTCCATGTTACCACGCCGTCAGTGGGCCGGTTAGGTCCACCATGTGTTCGGCCAGTTTGTTTGACCACATAGTGGGCAGACGGGCTGGGGGTGCTTGGGCATAGCCGCATGGCGGCGTTGTTGTCAGAGGGTAGGGTTTACCCGGAACTATTGAGGGATTCGATCTTCAGCATAATTACATTCGCCCGAATGCCGATTTATACCTCTCCGCTCACTTTTCCTGCTGATCGCCCACCCATCCGCAATGGCTTTGTGGCATTAAATGATAGCGGAATGATTACCGACGTAGGTGAAACCGTTCCTGAGGGCGAGGAGGTGGAGCACCTTCAGGGGGCTTTGATGCCGGGCTTCATTAACACGCACTGCCACCTGGAGCTTTCGCACCTGAAAGGTCGGGTGGATACGGGTACTGGTCTGCTGCCCTTTTTGCAGAAAGTGGTGACGCTACGTGATGTTGAGCCGGCAGTTATTCAAGAAGCTATTGTGGCTGCAGATAAGGAGATGTGGAATGCAGGTATTCAAGCCGTTGGCGATATATCTAATACAGCTGATACCGTGGCAACTAAGACAGCGAGTTCAATTCAATACTATACCTTTGTGGAAGTATTTGATTTTATGCAAGGTGGCGATATGGCCGCGCAGGTCTTCGCCAAGGCTGAGGAGACTTATGCTGCCCAACCCGATCCGAAACGCTATGTGCCGCATGCACCTTATACGGTTAGTTATGACCTTTATCAGCATTTGCAAGGCGCCAATCCCGCTGGCGGAACGGTAAGTATTCATAATCAGGAAACCCGAGCAGAGAATGAATTATTTTTATCTAAATCTGGTGCTTTTCTTAAATTTTATGAGCAGTTCAACTTTTCTTTAGAGGCTTTTTCAGCTTCCGCCAAAACCAGTCTTGCCGCTACCCTGCCCTACCTCGATCCGCAGCGACGAACTTTATTCGTTCATAATACAGAAACAACTTTAGCAGACATCGAGGCAGCTGAAGATTGGAGTGGGCAGGTGTACTGGGCAACTTGTCCAAACGCAAATTTATATATCGAAAACCGCCTTCCGCGCTATGCTGAATTCTTGGAGGCTGGCGTAAGGGTGACGATCGGAACGGATTCACTTACCAGCAATTGGCAGCTCAGCGTTCTGGAGGAAATGAAGACGATCCAGCGCTACCAGCGCTTTGTCGACACGCGCACCTTGGTGCAGTGGGCCACACTGAATGGTGCTGAGGCATTGGGATTTGATGCGCAATTGGGGAGTTTGACTCCTGGGAAAAGGCCGGGTTTGGTGGAGGTGAGGGGGATTGAAGAGAATGGGAGACTTGGGAAGGAGAGTTATGTGAGGCGGGTGGTTTGAGGCGGGGATAGTCTAGAGAAGGATGGCCTAAAAATCAGTACGGGTCTTCGCATGATGCTGTCACGCTAACCATTCACGATAATTCTCACTATTGATCACCTGAAATTCTGAGTTGTCATAAGTTTCCTCGAATATTTTGGGAAATTTCGCGACACGCTTCGGGCTCCACTTGAATTCATAAGCATGAAGCTTGCCGTCTCTATCTTCAATCCAGTCTATTTCTTGCTGATCATACGTCCGCCAGAAGTAATTGTAGACGATCATGTTGTTGTAGTGCTGATATTTTAGGCGTTCAATAATTATATAATTTTCCCATAAGGCTCCGATATCATTTCTCAGTTCAAGAGCTTTAATATTGCCTATGAGAGCATTTCGGATACCGGTGTCGTAGAAATACCAGCGCTTTCCCTTGACAATTTCCTTTCGTAAATTTCGACTCCATGCACTTACGGGGTGTATGATAAACACCTTACTTAGTAAATCCAGATATTTGTCAACCGTGTTCTTGCTCATTCCCAGCTGCCGACCAAGTTCGGTATGGCTAACCTCAGCACCAATTTGGTAGGCGATTAGCCGGAGCAATTGCAAGATTTTGTCGGAATTTTTTATCAAGTTAAATTCTAAAATGTCTTTGAGCAAATAGGAATTTACTAAATCATCCAAGTATCTTTTTTGTCTATCCAAGCCGGAGATCTGAATAAGTTCGGGATAATTCCCGTACACTAGTCTAGAGCGTAGATTGGCGTCTCGTTCAATGATAGATTCAGTCTGGTCCAGTTCTTTTTCGGATAGGGCGAAAAGATTAAATGTATACTTTCTCCCGGTCAGAGGTTCTCCCGTCAACTTTTCCAAATCGAATGCAGACGATCCAGTAGCCAATATCCTTAAACCATCGATGGTGTCGATCATCAACTTAAGAACCTTGCCTATCTCTGGAATCTTCTGCGCTTCATCAATGATCAAAAGTGATCTTCCCTGCAACAGGTTTTTGTAACGTTAGGTGCTACGGTACTCGAGTTGCCTCTTCACGTCCTGATCTTCTCCATGGAGCAGCAGGTAAGGTTCGGAGATGTGCTAAAGAATTTGCTTGATGAGCACAGTTTTACCTACACGGCGAGGTCCGAGAAGGATCACGACTTTGTTAGGCTGTAAATACTCACGAACTTGAGCTTCGATTTCACGCTTGAGGAGGACCATACTGCTGTTTAAGCGCAAAACAGCGGAATGAGCTGTTCTACTGACTAAATTCAGTCAGTAGAGTGACCGATTTTGGCTAAACGGCGTCTGGTGCTGGAAGGTGTAGAGGGATCAGTTGGGGGCGACGAGCTCCAGGAAACTGAAAAAGTGATCTTGGGATGTGACGGCTCGACGGCTTTCAGATCAAGAAACGACCTCAATTTAGGCGCAGTAAAAGTTGTTTAGCTTATTGCCTAACTCCAAAATATCCTGCAATCTAGCGATTGAAGCTACCCATTGTTCAGGCATGCCTTGCTGTCCGTAGTAAATTCCTGCCAATCCGCCGGCAATAGCCGCTGCGGTATCGGTATCGTGGCCAATGTTGATGATCGACAAGATTGTTTCCTTATAAGAGCTGCTTTTGAGAAAAAACCAAAAGCTTGACTCCAGAACCTCGAGAACATACCCTCCAGATTTCAGGTCGTTAAGTGCAGTTTCTCGTATATCACTTTGAATTATCTTACTAAAGTGTTGCCTTTCGTCCATCGCAAATTTCATGTCATTCCAGAACGCTTCTATTTCACTTCTCGTTTCTGAATATGCTATTTCTTTAGATTTTCTACAAAGTAGTTTCTCCGCAAATTTTAAGTAAATCATGCAGCTCATAGCCGCACGAATATGGCGATGAGTTAGTGCTGAAACCGCCCAAACAGTTTCAAATTGCTCGGCTATGGGTTTTCCTTTAATAACAAATAACAGGGGGAGGATTCGCATCAATGATCCGTTCCCATTCTCCTGCTCATCCCCCAGGTGCTTTTGCGTATGTAAATCCTCTAGCAAGTTATCGCTGAGTATCCTGGAGAGTCTTGCAATTGCTATTGAGGTTGTCGTTCCAATATCAAAGACCTCTCCTCTTGCAGACCAATAGGATTCGTTCTTCCATTTGATGAAGTTCTCTGATATGCCCACTAGATTATAATCTTGAAGAAGAGCCTCTGCCAAACAGAAAGTCAATGAGCTATCATCAGACCACGTTCCTTTTGGTTGATTATACGTTCCATACCCGATCATATCCGTTGCAGGATTAGAACACATTTTGTGTCGCGAGCTAAATTCATAGGGCACACCGACGGCATCTCCAATTGCTACTCCTAATAATGCATCTGTGACTTTATTCATGCTGTGTTGGGTATTTCAATGATGGTCTGGCCTAGAGCCTATTCACGGCTATTTCGCATCTCGATCGTATTACGTGTCGGCAAATTCTACGTTAGCTCGATGATCATATAGGTGTAATTACGACCACCCGCCCAATATAGAAGAGGAAGCCCATACTTCAGGTGTTTAGCTCTACTTTGGGGGACTTTCGATGTTCCGGCTCACATTTTTGCTATTGCGGAGGCATGAGTTGGCGAGTTTGGCTGGCTCCGCCAGTGCGCCGGTGCAGTAGACACATAGTGTGCTAAGCAGCAGTGGATATGGGTGCTGTTCGCAGAGCGAGCTAAACGGCGCGCTGTAAGTGGGCGTGCGCTGGTGGGTTTGGCTGGCTCCGCCAGTGCGCCGGTGCAGTAGAGGCATAGCGTGCGTAAGCAGGGGTGGACATGCGCACTACTCGCAGAGCGAGCCAAACGGCGCGCTGTGAGTGGGCATGCGCTGGCGGGTTTGGCTGGCTCTGCCAGTGCGCCGGTGCAGTAGAGGCATAGCGTGCTAAGCAGCAGTGGACATGCGTGCTGTTCGCAGAGCGAGCTAAACGGCGCGCTGTAAGTGGGCATGCGCTGGCGGGTTTGGCTGGCTCCGCCAGTGCGCCGGTGCAGTAGAGGCATAGGGTGCTAAGCAGCAGTGGACATGCGTGCTGTTCGCAGAGCGAGCTAAACGGCGCGCTGTGAGTGGGCGTGCGCTGGCGGGTTTGGCTGGCTCCGTCTATGCGCCGGTGCAGTAGACGCATAGCGTGCGTGAGCAGCATTGGACATGCGCGCTACTCGCAGAGCGAGCCGTACGGGGCGCTGTGAGTGGGCGGTTGAGCTAAGCGGTAGACGTCAATCCTCGTCACTATCTCATCGATGTACGAGGTAAGATGGCCTGGACAATTTAGTAGTAGACGCGGTGGAGTAAGTAGTCGAAAGAAAGCCGGATGAAGTTGTAGTTCGGAGAGTAGAGTGGGGAGGGTGGAGAAAGTCGAATCCTCCTCTCAACCACAATTCTTCGACGCCAGGAATGGCTAGGAAGTGACCGTCGGGAATTCGAACTAAATCTTCTTATTATGGGCTTTCCTGAAGTCATTAATGACTAAAAAGTGAGTGTTCCCCATTTTTGAACTCGTACACCGGATTGTGAAACCCGTATGCAAGCTGCGCGCAAGAATGCTAAAACTTTTTGAAGAATGCGACGCGTTGCTGTAGGTAGAAAGTCTGAATTGAGGTATACTCGTAAAAATCACCGTCACTTAATATGACTCTTCCAAACGTATCAGTCTTTCTTATGAGCATGTTGACCTGTGTAGCATGCAACGATAGCCGCGGTCAACAAATAGCTGAGCCCGGCGCAGGTACTGATGGAGAGTCGTACCAAAACTTTTCTCAAACACCGATTTGGATTATACCTCCACTTGGATCTATCTACGCTGAAAGCGAAAAGACGTGGTATTTCGAGGCAGGGTCTATTAGACTGGAATCTGTGGGGACATATGATGGTTTCGACAAATCTATGGAGGGGTTTCTAACGCGAGTACACGAAACTCATACGTATGATTACATTTTAGATACTAGTATTAGTGGACAAAGATATGTGTACAGTGAACGGGCTATGGGGCTAAGAGCAAAGCACCTTGCTAAAACTTTTTATCTTTCGACAAAACAACGTGGCTTCGAATCCATAGTCAGGACGGGGACATCATCGGCCATTTATTACGTCGTGGCTCAAACATCTGACACAACGGATGCAGCAATTGAGACAATTAGAGAGGTAATCGCATCTGTAGAACGACGATCAGGCAGCAGAGGCATGCACCAGACAACTTTTTTTTATAATTTAGACCTGGAAGGAGAAGGGTTTAGGAAGATTAATATACTCGGTAACAATCACTACTCAAAAATACATGATTCCAATGGAGATTCTTTACTCAATATACTCAAATCTTTGGACGAAGCTGCGAACGGAGCAATAATTAATGGATCAAATGCAATTAGCTTGTTAAACTGCACAAATAGCAAAGTCCATGTTTGGCAGTATGGCCGAGGGACGGGTAATACTTACATCACGCCGCTGGAGGCAAGCCTAAAGTCCATGAAGAACGTTGTCGAAGATCGATGCTGGACTTGTGGACAGGGAAAAGCAAAGAGCTTAATAGGTCCGCACGGTAAGGTTATTGTTCACCGTTACCTTTGTGAAAGTCAACACCATTCCGGACGTGCCGGAGTTTTAGCATTCGAAAGTGCCCGCCGGACCTATTTGGTACAATACTTTTTGTCTGGCGAAGACGATCTTACCTACAGCGAACTCGAAGAGCTTGTAGTGAATATGGAAGTTGAGCAGTAACTATGAATTCTATGCTAAAGTGAGCATTACTGGCAACTACTATATGGTTAAGCATACGTATCAACCAGAGATGCTCTCCGAAAAAATTATTATGTGCTAACTGAGTTTCGCACCGCAAAGGATGTAGAGGTGCCTGCGTACGCCCGTGTGAATTGCAATAGGTTTGTGGTCGCATAGCCACTCGAAGGTCATGTAATCCAGCTGCCAGCTGGATCACTAAATCTGCATGCTTAATACTGGAGGTTCTTAGCCGCCTTGCTTTAGCCATTCTTTTTATGCCTCCTATTGCGTGTTTTACCACGTTCCGCATTAAGGAACCCCATTTGTTATAGTGGTTCTGCCACCTCTTCAATGGATTTCCAAGAGATGCTCGCATACGCGCCGCCTTCCATACTCCATCAGGTTCTTAGCCTGTATAGCCTGCATCCAGAATAAGCCATAGATCTGAATCATCTAAGCTCTCCAGGGTCGGCAACTCTTTGTCCGCCATACGCTTATCGTGTATCACTCCTCGCCACGCTATACCTAAGTATACGATGCGCTGGCTAGGTAAACACATTACCGAATCTTCGCGGCGTGGTGCTTAAACTTCCCATTGTAATCCTTCTTCTGCGCTTCGTGATCGGTGTCACGCGGCTTACGACTTTCAGTCACATTAAGATGGAGTGAAGGCTCTTTGTTTGCAGGCGTTGGAGCATGAGTTTGCTGTTCACGTTTTGCTGGTTCACCATCGTTGCTGTTGTCACCGCGTGGCGCAGCGAGTACGTTGTTTTGCTGCAGTTGAGCGGACAACTCACTCAGCGTGTGGGCAGGGTGATATGCTAGCTCGCCGAGAGCTTTAGCAAGTACAGGAAGCAGATAGCGATACCACTTAGACACAGCTGTTTAAGTCCTCTCAAAAGTAGCAGCCAAGTGCTGATGAGTGGCATCGGTCTTAAGAACCATAAGAATAAAGAGCAGTCGGTCGTGCTTGGTAGGCAGCTTGTTGGAGGGGCTGGCGAGTCGTCGTGCGGAGCTGGGCCTGCAGGCGGCGTTTAGCGTCGATCTTGTACATCTTGAGTCTAGGAAGAAAGGCATCTTCAAAAGGATATAGAAGGTGGTTGAACTCAGCTATCGTTAAGCTAGTCAGCGCTGTGAGCTGAGCAGGATCTGCAAAGGTCTTTAATATATAGCGTGCGGAGAGAAAGTAATACGTATTTGCCAAAGAACCAAGAAGTGTCCTCACGTGCGCGCGGGCAACAATGTTCAGGACTAGACTCTAGATGACATAGTAATGCTCAAGAGCATTTTAATCAACTACACGGATCCCGTTTTCAGGATATGCAATATCAAAAGAGAATTTATCTTCAGGAATGTAAGTTAAACAACTCCAAGTCTGATGTATCTCGAATTGCTCTAATTCAAGGGCGCCATTTACTTTAAGGAACACTATGTACCTTTCGTATCCTGCGCCACAATGTCCAGAGCCGCTTGAAGCAGGATTGGTCATATGCGCAACTTCAATTAAAGCGTAAAAGCAATTATTTATCTCTTTGGCTGATAAAATTTCCACAGTCTCAATAAATTCTATTTGGGACAGTTTGCTTAGATCTATGTCTAAAACTTCAATTCCGGTAAGTTGAAGTCCAATGGTGGCATTTGTAGTCCATGAAAATTCATGGATTGGCTCCAAAATTACAGAGTAAGCAGTATCCATTTTCTTGGTTTGCCACTGTAAACTAGAAAATTTATAGGAATCAGAATTAAACTTTTCTTCGTAATCTTCCAATTCACAAGTCTCATTATCAATAGTATCTAATAGCCTATGAGGTACGTAGACTTTGATGAACTCATTGGCGTGACCGCCATTTATAGAACCAATCAAAGGTATTTTTTTTCCAATGTTGTCATATGTATACCAACCTACCAATCCTCTCGCTTTCCACCTATTGTTGTTTCCCGAACCACAATAACGCCACGTGTGCTCTAGATACAATTTTATAGGGTATTTTCCATCAATTTTGCCCTTGAACAAATAAAAATTGTGAGACTCAATGTGTGGTTGAAAACTCCACGTTGATTGAGCAACCGCCGCAAATCCACAGGTAAGCACTATTACTGCTGACAAGAATTTCTTCATCTAAACCTATTTTGCAGAACGACTTGGAGTGTGGATGGCTGGGTTATTTAACGCTAAATATAGTGAATACACGTCGGACTGAAAGCCCTCAATTACTTTTGGAAGTCAATGTTAGCAAGAAGTTACAGATGATCATTGTTGTGCGGTCGGTAATTTCCTTCAATTTGTGTACCAATTGATCACACGTTTCCTGCAAAGTCTTTGAAACTGCCTCTTCGATCTGGATTTTGGTAAAATGAGACTTCTTCAGCGGACAGAAAGTTAGTGAAGTTTTCACTTGTCCGGAATTTGGGGAAGGCTACCGCTGACCTGTTAATTCCAACACCTGAACAACTTGCTCCTTGGAAACCGTCGGATAATCGTCTAGGAATGCATCGATTGTCATTGCTCGCTCTAAAGGATCAAAAAGCGTCTCTATTGGTACTCGAGTTCCTTTAAATACGGGAGTACCTCCGATGATTTCAGGATCGACGTTAATCACATCTGCTTTCATACCGGAAAGTACGCAAATTTCTACAGATAGTTCTTTGCTTGACACCTATTTCAGCATCTACCCCACCACATAGCCTTCCCTAAATTTTGGACCTCCCTCATCACCGGCACTAGCGATGTGTGGGGTCATGATCCGCCCGGTTTGGCTCGCTCTGCGAGTGGGGCGGTGACACCATTCCGCCCCCTCCGCACGCAAATCGAACGGTGCGAAAGCACATACTAGTTCTCGACCCCCATATTCCCCCCACCTAATTGCCACTGCACACCTAAGCTGAGTCGTATAGGGCGATAGCTACCTGTGAAGGTGTCACCCAAGGAAAAAACATTTCGATCCTCTTCCTCCTGCACAAAACGATTCGTCAGCATTTTGGAGGCACTCGCAACTACGCGGAGACGGTCTGTAAGCTGCACATCTGCACTCAGTTCACCAGCTAATTGCAAGTCAGCTGTACGATCACCGGGTGTATTCTTGCCGAGGCTGACCATATTAGCGCATTCTCCGTCTGGCGCAGCTGGATGACCTTGTACATTGAACTGATAATCGACATACTCGTAAGTGCTGCGCAATGGAGTTATTACCGTCGCACCCAGCGAAACACCTAATCGTTCCGAAAGCACTTCGTAGCGAAGTGCCACGGGAACTTCTAACAGAAGGTTGGAGTAGGTGGGGACAAAGTTTATTAGATCACCGAAATCTTCAAAGTCTTCATAGACTTGTGCACAAGGTTCGGGCCTTATAATTCCAGCACCCGAACTAGAGGTTGCAACGGTTGCCAGAGTATCGCTAGACGATGTGATGGTGGTGCGACTGACGCTCGCATTTGCATCGAACTGGTAGCGTTCGTAGCGGAGACCAAGTCCCAATCTGATAGAAAGCCGGTCTGCAGCAGGAATTTCCATGAGCCGTCTAAGTCCACCGCCAAAGCTCTGTTCGGCCTTCGATGTGGTCGAGACCAAGGTGGTACTTGCTACGCTAATTTGGTAGGCGGAGTCGGCACTAAAGGGTGAGATAGTGATATAGCTCTGCTCGCTGAGCCGCGTCGTAGTCTGCTCTTGGCTGAGCAACAAATCTCCACTCGGCTCGAGGTGAAAGGTGATGCTTTGTTGGGCGTGCCTGGGTGTGGTGAGGAGGGAGAGGAGAAGTGAAAGGAAGAATATTTTGAGGAAGATATGATTGAGCATGGGGGAATGTGGGGAATATATTGTGCATGGAGAAGAGTGGACTTACGAATCGAAGCTTATGCTGATGGCAACTGAGTTAAGCGTTTGGCTTACCGGCAAATTTATATAGACTGGTAGTTGTAAGTGGTGAAACTGCTCTACGGTGGCATAGTATCGATAGTGAAACACAGATTTGATCTTACTGGTCGAGACTGTTCAAATAAGTGTCTCTGTAAGATAGTAGCCCTACGCTTTACGAAACTTATCTCAATACTTTACTAGAGAGCGAGGGTTACCAGGTTTCATCCGAGTTTCAGCAGCAGCGTGGCAAGGATATAAATGGGGTAGTTGACGGAATAAACCGTATCAATCCATCCACAACTTTGATTGAGGCTAAAGTGAATGCTCTCGAAGACGAAGCGAAGCTCCTAAAGTACGCGGATGCTTTTAAGGGTGAAGTTGGAAACGTGCTCCTTCATTTAAGTTAAGCTCGCGTCGATACCCTACGAAGAGGTTTTAGGAGCCGTCATCGCATTGGCGGATGAGTATCTGTACGAAGCACAGCTAGCTAGCTCAAAGTTTTACATGCGTATCGTGCCGTGTCGCCCATCGCTACCAATCTATGAGGGCTATAAGCTGAACTATCAACAGGCGGACCGTGGCTTCAGTGCATTCGCCTATCTCGGGCTGTACAGCAACAAGGCCGTACGGTTCGTTGGACGGGTAGAGCTGGAAGTGCTCCGTTTTCTGGATGACAATGGAGATCACGTGCTTACTCCAACTTCAAGCTTTTTGAGCCTCTCCGCCGTGCAGCGCGACCGTCGGTTTTCCCGAAAGGGTGAACACCTCATGGACTCAGCTGCTTTCGTGTGTATACCTGACACAATGATGCTTGAAGGGCTTGAGAAACTGTCGACATTTGAGCAAGCTTAGTCATGATTTGCTATCTTCACTCTGATATGGACAAAGTACCGACGCGCGTTCTCGTGTTTTTATGGGTAGCGGCTTCTCTGCAAGTCGCGACTGCCCTTGGGCAATCCACCACCTTTAATCGAATCATTACCGATCAGCCCAGCTACAGAGCGAATTTCCTTGAGGGCCTTGGTCTACCTGACGGTGGCAGCTTGATGGTCGGGACTGGCCTTATCAATACGACCGATGCGCTCAAGCCCTCGAGTGCAATTGGCCTTTATCGTTTTGATGTAAGGGGCAATCTTGTTTGGAGTCAAGCTTATCCGGAATCCGATCTTCTGGACCAGCTATATTATGAAGAGTCTGCCGCCAAGCTTACGCTCGTTGACGGTTACGCCTACCTGCTCGCTGTGGAGAATCCACTACCTGGCAGTTCGGCATACCCGATGACGCTGCGGAAAATCGATCCTCTTACCGGAAACGACCTATCGCTAGTTTCACTAGAGGCCGATGGTCCACGGGACAGCCTTGGGCCACCTGTGGCCTTCGCCGTGGTCGACGACGCGGCCGTTCTGATCCGAGATGACTACCTGCGCTACCCATGGCCTACGGAATCCACAGTCCAGGTTTTCGGGCTTTCCGACGGTCAGTTGAGGGCTAATTTCACTAAAGAACGCTACTTCGAGGAAAACGCTACGGCTTGGCCAGCGGCTGGACTGGTGTTCATCGCTGGGGCGGAACCCTTTGGTATCTATCCTGACGGTGATACGCTGACGTTTCCGCTCAGCATTGCTCAGAGCCCAGAGAGCGGAGTGCAACCTTTTGTTGCCCTTGGCAATTTGGCCGTGTATGCTGCAACGCAAGGGTCTGATGCGAACAATATTCTTGTCACAGCCTCTACCGACGGTTCAAGCGTCAGCACAGATCAAGTCGCACTTCCTCCATCTCTTGCGCAAGGTTCCGGGTACGATCTCTCAGTATGGGGAGTGGATTCTTTCGCCATGACGATTGGCGGGCAAAATTTTCCCCTTGGCGTTTTCCTATTCGACGGTAGCGGGTCAGGAGGTAGCGAACTCCCAGGCCTCGGCTATTTAT
Organism: Saprospiraceae bacterium; assembly: GCA_965213735.1. GTDB lineage: Bacteria > Bacteroidota > Bacteroidia > Chitinophagales > Saprospiraceae > CALDTK01. Next base: position 1,781,150 of record CBDCAB010000005.1, on the reverse strand, counting down.
TATCTCCACATCAGATCGATGGTCCGAAGTACGCTGTTTTATCTGAGCACACGGATGCGCCTAAACAACGGCGCGTTCTAGCCAAAAGCTTTTGGTCAGCTGATCCAATTGGACTTGTTGACTACGTGAAAGGAGACACAGTCGCGCTCCCGATCCCACTCTCCAGTCCTCGACCAGAATTCTTTGACGATATCCTCGCCGCCACGCAAGCTGGGTCGGATGAAATTCTCGGCTACCGATCGTTAGCTGACCAGCGCCTAGCTTGGGTAAAATTTGATCGCCGCGGTGCTTTGCTTTCTCTGCCTCCGAATGCAAGTACGCCGAGACTCGTCACAAGCCCCAAGATTACTCAATTGCCTGGAGGGGGCGGTTATCTTCTCCACGAGGCCTACAGCTGGTACCTGGCTATGGCATACCTCTACGATGACGACCTCATCCTTCGAGACTCGGTCGAAATGTCTACTTGGGGCGAAGACTTCTTTATCACAGAGAGTCACCCCGATGGTGGAGTTATATATGCTGTGAAGCATTCGGGAGGTATCGAGGTACGACATTTAACTTCTACATGTACTGTAGTAAACCTAGCAAGCTTCGACCCGGCAGACTTTGTGTCGGGAGGCTATAACGTAAACGCTTTGGCGATCGGACCGCAAAAAGAAATCGCTCTCGGAGTCGTATCTAATCTTACACGCGAACCTGATGGCACAGTGATCGTACGCGATTCCAATGGAGCACTGCTACTTGGGCCCACCACGGTTCAGCGAGCGGATAGGCCAGCGCTCACCTGGAGCCGTTCCGGAAACCTTCTCCTGTACCAAAGGGCGGGGGGAGATTACCAAGAGTTTAAGCCCGCGCCTGATGGTACGCTTCGCTTGGCCGCCACTGGGCAATTCAGCAGTGATAGTATTGGCATTTCAAGCGCCCTTTATTTAAATGAAGACGAGCTTTTAATTTCCTACACAGAGCCGGAGGCCAGTGGGTCTCTTCACGCGGCACTTGCACGTTATCGTATTCCTGAACGTGAGTTTCGCGCAATCCACGTAGATTCGGAAGCATCGCGCGCCGGTCATACTCTGGAGTTCAATGAGGATAGAGAAGTTATGCAATTAATTTTCTTAGACGCAGGCTTTCGAGCTTTAACCGTAAGTCAGGGTCCGATTAGCTCGAATGTTGAACCTCACTTCAAAGGCGATGCAAGCTTGGTAGTGCGATCGCCCTTCAGCGATAAGCTCTACTTCTCCATTGAGACAAGGAATTTACTGCCGCTAGTCGCCGAGGCGCAATTGTACGATGCCCTAGGGCGGCTTGTTCACCAAGCTGTTGCAAAACCTTCTGCTGATGGGAACTACCACCTAGAGATTCCAAGCGAGCTTGCTGCCGGGACCTATGTTTTACGATTTAACGGGAAGGCTGCACTTTGCGTAAAACACTAATCGAGCAGAAATTCCTTGAGGATGGATGCGCTTTGATTTTCTCGAGTTGTGGGGAGAAAAAATCAATGATATTTAAAGATTTAGGACGTACGCACCAGGCAGCAGTTACCACATTCGCAGCTTTGAATAGTCAGCAGTGTGTGTCAGCACATCACGCAGGCATCCGCGTGGAGAATTTTTAGCTGCTTAACACATTGGCGATCTACAAAGGTTGGAATGCGAGAGTCTTCGGCAGGTTTTCGGGGAGCTGGCATAAGCCCCCTTTTTTTGCCTGACCTTCACTTACGTTCGTAGGAGATGTGCTTGGGCCCCCGGCAAGCTCAGTCTCAACTAGTGAAGGTCGGCCTGGTGCGGCTGCTTGGGTGGTCGAATGGAAACAAAGATTGTACTGGTACGATCTGCATCTAATTTCTCGCTGCTCCCCAGTCACTCTACTAGTGACCCAATATCCTGTACGTAAAGCGAGAAGCGTTAAAAGCAGCTGTGTCTCAGGGACGGTGCCACAACCAAATTGATTTCAATAATTTAAACTCAGCAACAAGAGTTCAAATTTCGGAGACTTCTCTCCAAGTCTACCTCAGCTAGCGCGCAATTGTTTGAAATAACACGACTAGCAGAGCTATTCCGGCCGCCCCCAAGGCAATTCCCCCAATGGTTTCCATGAGCCTACTCACGCGAAAGAGTCGTTTGGCCAGTTTTGCTTTGCTGTGGCGAATACTTCGCCGACCTGCGATTAGTAAGCCCAGCCCGACTCCGAGAGCGGCTGCTGCGATCCAAACTACTACTGACGGACCGTACAACGAAGCACTTACGACGCCGATACATAGGGCTATACTAGAAAGCACAGTACCACTGACAAAATTATTAACCTCCCGATCTTCTTTGTCCTCGGTATGCTTTTGAGCTAGGCTGTCTGGCGATGAGGATGGTTGTTGTGGATGCACTCCACTCTGAAGCTTAGGAGGTAGACTTGCAAATGGTGATGATGGAATAGCGATCAATGGCTTCGTAAGGCATACGGCTGAGCAGGTCTGAGGAGTTAGCATAAGCCCTATCAGCGAAAAAGATACGAGGAGGAATATCCAAGGTTGCATATAGACAATGTAAGGCTTTGAGCTGAGTATTTGGATGAAGTGGGGTTGTTACATGGACGCCGTTGGAGCGTCATGCCTTCGCTTAGCGGGCATGACGGTTCAGCGGGAGCGTAAGCGATGCGCCTGCCGATAAGCCGGCGCGGGCGTGTAGGCAGTGTTAGCGTCAGGCATTCTGATTCTTCTTTCCTGTTTAGAGCATTCTAAATTTTTCGTTCCTGATCTCAACCACTTTACCCTCTGCGATTACTCTTCTTCCTTTCCTGATCTCGACTTACTTGCCTTCTACGGATTTGAAATAGTGAGTAGCCTCATTAGCTGTTGTCACCTCGAGCTGCACTTCGTCTCCGGGTTTAGCTTCTGCGGCATCGACGTTAAGGTAATTTACAAGCCAATCCGAATTATCATAGTGAAATTGGCCTCTATATCCATTGTAAAACGGGGTTTTTCTTCCTCCTTCCGCTGCGGTGAGTACACGCACTCCAATTACCAGGTCGGCCGCTTTCATGGTTTCGGTTTACGATGGGCTTGATGATAACGGATTGTATAAGAAGCCTAGCCTGCCGATAGGCGGCTTTGATTGCTTATACAGTGTTATGTGCTTTTATGATTTTCCTTCTGCATATAATCGGGCTTGTACAGTGCCAAATTGAACGCCAAATGCAAAGATTTGTTCGTCAGACATTGAGGACTCCAATTCTGCAAAAAGAACTTCATCGTCAGTTGTTCTTATAAAAGTTAAATCAGTTCCGTTCTTTTCATTGAATTTTTTGATTTCCTGTTTCAGTTCGTCAGGAAAGTTCGTCATTATCAAGAATCTATATTTCATACCATTCTACTTTCCATAAGTCAGTAATTTGGGCAGAATCTTGATTTTCCTTAATCAGTACCAACGTGGTTTTGAAGATATTAAAGGCATATCTAAAATGGTCGGCATTATTTGAATAAACTGATTGTTTGGGATTCAGTTTTGGCATTTTACTATGAATAAATTCTTTTGATTCGTTATTTAAATAGTCATAGAAGTTACTTAGCATGTAAGAGTCAGCACTAAAAAGGATGTGAATCGGAACTTCAAATTCATCAGCCCAATTAGTTGTCATTTTGACATTCGGAACATTATATTTTTTTTCAATTTCTATGTTACAATCTTGATGCTGTAATAGTATCAACTTCATTTTGCTACGAAAAAGTCTTGCTCCATAAGAAGTGCCCAATGTAACTAAATGCCACCTATCAAATTCTTCCGAATTGGTTGTGAGTGTTTTTGTTTCATCATCAAAAACAAAATCGCTTGATACAAACTTTTTGAATCCGGTAATAGCATCTCCGAACTCTTTTGATTTAATATTCCTAAGATTAAGTATTTTCATTTAGTCAGTATTGCGTACAACGTTGGCCTACGCGCCGCGCCTGGCGATTAGCCGGCGTGGGCGTGTAGGCGGTGTTAAAGACATTTTCAGAATTCTCCTCCTCTTGCTAAGTAGTATTCTTTTGCTCGTTGTATATCCTGCAATTGCTGCTTAGTAATCACTTTCACTTTTGAATACTGCTGTCCAATAAACTTCATCTTTGCAGATTTTGCGGTGCTCAAGGCATCTAACAGGGCGTAATCGCTAGATCCTAGCGCTTCCGATGACCATTCCCATATTTTACCACCGTTTCCTGAATCCGTTTCTACATTCGGTGGCCTGTATGTGAACGCTTCTCCATCAACCAGGAACTGGATTGTGTGCCAAAAAAGCCACTTGTCCGCATGATACTGTATTCTCAAAACTAAATCAGAGACGCTTTTATCGCTGGCCGAAAAGTAGAAAAAAATCCCATTACTATTCACGAATTTTGGCGCGGACCTTGGCGTATAAACGACGGGGCCCGCTGGGTCAAACTCGTCGGCTTCGGATCGGAAGTACCCTTCTAACTTCGCAACGGCGGCCGAATCAAACTTGCTCGCAACCGTAGAAGTAGTTCTGGACGACATCGTGTTGGGCTCGCTCATAATAGATCTACGTATTGAGCTATCCATGCTACTCATTACGGAACTGGGAAGCAGGGATTCTATCTTTACTCCTGCTTGGTTGCTGAGATCAAATCGGACCGGTATGCCTGCTTGATAGTTCATACTCTCTCGTATGTCTGCGCTAAGCTTTCGCCCTATATAAAATGATGTCAGTGCTTTTGCATAAGCAATCGAATCACTTGAAGCAATAATTTCCTCCTTATCCTCTTGAATGATCTCTGTGCCTCCATGCGATATATCTTGCCTTTCCTCGTATTCGACGTATGTATAGACCTCCTCAGATGTACACGTGGCTAAAAGGAGTGAGGTTACTATTAATATTGCTGACCGCATTTCTTTTGTTGTCTTTAACGCTTCCGGCTACACACCATACAGTGCATACCCACCATACATACACGCTCCTCTTTTTTGTTTGGTGTTGTCGAATCTACGAGCAAATATACATCAATACCTACAGTACTACACGTATATCAATAAAAACGCAGTGTGCACTTACAACTCCTTGAGTGGGTCGTGCAAACCCTCAAAGCTCTTGCTGCTCGTGTGCAAGTAAATCTGCGTCGTCTTGATGCTACCGTGTCCGAGTAGATCCTCTACGACGTGTAGGGGTGTGCCTGCCTCAACCATGTGTGTCGCATAGCTGTGGCGCAAGCCGTTGATCGTTAAGTGTCATGGCAGCTTGCTATGAACCTTCGCCCGCGTGAAGATTACCTGTATAGACGTACCGCTGTACTGCCCACCCGTTTGCCCCTCGAACAACCAGTGGCGCGGTCGGTATTCCGCGAAGTAGTCGTCCAGCGCGCCACGCAGCGACTCGGGCAGCCGCAGTATACGGTCCTTGTTGCCTTTTGCCTTACGAATGTGAACACTGCGCCGCTCCAGGTTAACATCCTCAATCAAAAGGTGCTGCACTTCGGCCTTGCGCAAGCCCAGTCCGTAAATCAGCGTGAGGATCATCCGGTGCTTACGATTAACCGTCTCCCGCAGCATTCGACGCGCCTCTTCCTCGGTACACTCGTTAGGCAGACTCTGCTCTTTATGCGGGCGTGGCAAGCGCAGCTCGTCACGGGGGCGTTTGAGCACGCGCTCGTAGTAGACGCGAATAGCATTGACAACCTGATTCATCGTCGAACGGCTGTACTGACGCTCCTCTATACAGTACGTGAGATAGCCTAACAGGTCCTCGCGGTGTGCTGCTTGCAGTCCCTTACGCCACCAAGCCTGAAGCATGCGGATGGCGCTGCGGTAGGCCTTGACCGTTTGATGCGCAGCCCCCTCTCGCATCAGCGTCTGCTCGAGTGCCGTGAGTTCTGCAGTGCGTCTTTCAAAATGGGTGTCCTCATTGTTACGGCTGGGGGCATTTCCACCTGTTTTGCCGAAAGGCCTATAGCTGTCTTGCTGATGGATAGACGTGCCCTTAACTGCAGTTGCTTCATCCTCCACGAACTCCTCCAAACATAGCTCCTCGATCGTCCGTCGAGTAGCTACATCGTCGGGTACGGTCTATACCTTCTGATCGGCATGCCAAGATCGCCCCTTGATCTTTCGCACGCGATTGATGATCTCGAAATCGTGCGGGATGCGAAGGGTGAGTCGAGCAGCCATGAAAGCAAACTACAACCACACGACATTTTAGCGAACAAGCCTGTGGCGGCAGCTCAACTCTCGACCCTCAAAACCTCAACGCCCAGCCAAAAATCAGTAGCACCCATCACCGTGCGACTGCTCAAAAACAGCATCACGATCTCCTTTTAGGCTCAATGAGCTCGAGACGGAGCTGGTGCAGACTTGGCTGCGTGGCGCGCAATGCAATTAATGAATCACCTATACACTCAACCACTGGTCCGAGACTGAAGACATGCTCAAAGACGAGCGCATACGCCTAGACAACGATGGCATCGAAAGGGTGATCCGCGCACTTGCTCTTGGGCGCCACGACGAATTGGGGTGCGGGGAACTGCTTCGGAGTACCTATTTGCTGAATCACACGCAGCGGCACGCAACACAGCCGTGCTGTACAGTCTGCTGATGAATCGCAAAGCACTTGGTGTTAATCCGCGTGCATCACTCAAGGATGGACAAAGGAAATTGATGGACTAGCCTGTCAACCGAATCGCCAAGCTAAGTCAACCGCATATGTCAAGGCGCGAATTGCAGAACTGCAAGACGTGGTTGATTCGACGCTTACAGACTACTACACAACTGATGCTGGGTCGTATGCCTCCATGAACAACTAAATCACAGTCCCGGGCCTATACCACAAAACAATACCTTTACCTTGTCCACATGAATACTAACCATACGCTCGTACGGCTATTTGCCTTACTTTTCTCTTCACTTCCGCTGTCAGGCTTTGCACAGACAACATTGCCAATCCTGAGTTCGGAGCTGAGCGCGCACCACGTGCCATTGGCCAAATCATCGATACACCTAGACACGCTGATGCTCGACTACAGACCCCTGGTAAGCGCTACGGGAGGAGACTGGACAAGTTCGTCGACGGGTGAGAGCTTTCAGGTCATGGCATTGCGCACAACGGGCGCACAAACCACCGGTCTGACCGAGGCAGTTGTAAAGATGGAGGCATCGCTAGGCGAGGAGATGCCCATCGATGTACACGCTCCTGTAGGTGTTGATGTTCAGATTTTCAGTTTGGCTGAAGACGGTAGAAGTTCAACGGGACACCTTCTTCGCATTCAGCAGTCGAGCGAAACAATCTACTTACGGACCTCAATAAACGAGACAACTCTCCTCAAAAAGTTTCTATCTGCACTCGCTATTGCATCGCCAGGTAACACGGAAGACCTGTTCGCTGACCTGCCATTAGCTGTGACTGTACCTGAGGAATTCCCTTTTCGATACGTTGGGAAAGCCCCAATGGTAGGCCACGCTTTTGAGGGGACTGAGGGCACTTTAGTCGGCCTCGATGATGGCGCCATGATGTCCGAACTTGTGGCCCTCGATGAGGCTACCCTGCGTAGTCAGGTAGGCGAAGAGGCTGTCATACATCGCGACGGTAACGATCTACTCGTTTACGGCTACGATGAATCAGATGGAACTTTTCAAGTCTTTGGCTTGCGCAGCATCGGCGGCAAAATCGTAGCACTGATGGGCCAGGGAAAACATCAGGAAGGTTTAGAAGCGCAGCTATTGAGTCTTTTGAAAAGTTTGCAGGCGCGGTAGACACTACCTACGGAATTGGTTTTTGTGTGAGTTGTAATGCTTAACACGGTCAACTCAGTCCCTATTCCGTGAAGAGATAGACTCAAAGAAGTTATGATCTTATAGGTGAAGCCCAGCGTATTCCGTGAAGGCCGTTTACTGGCAATCATAAGTCAACTTAATGGCTAACTCATCCCTATAATTCTAAAATCGCATATTAGATTTGCGGGGATGAAATATATTTAGAGAAGCCATGAAAATCAGGGTAAGATTGTATTCGATCTTATCGAAAGGCAATTATCTAGCAATCGAAGATGCAGAGTTTCCACGAAGCCTCGTAGTAACCCCTGAGGTGGGTGAGTTGAACTTGAAGATGGGTGTTGAGGTAGTGGATTTGATGGAGGCGGCGAGGGTGTTGCGGGAGCGGGATTAGATGTGGTCAAGTTAATACCTCCTCCAGTGTCAAACTTTGACTTACAACAATTAAAACCCAAGTATGCACGGCAAAATCTGTAGAGCGTGTTCTGGGCTTATCCCATATCGCTTTATTAAACTGGTGTCCTGCATACTCTCAGTCAAACCTAGTCGAACCGCAAGCGTGAAACGCGCTGGACCTAGGAATTATACTTTACCAAATGAACCCTCGCATCGACACATATAACACTTTACACGCGGGAAGGTGCGAAATTCGAAACTTTGCCACATCAGTATCTGCGTTACTTCGTATAGCTACCAGACCGCACATGCGCTACATCTTCTTTATCCTATTACTCATCAGCGTATGCAGTTGCGGTGAATCCCTTCTGCACGACGACTACGTTTTTCTCGAAGTGCCCGAAACAGTCAGTGGGGCAAAGCCCATATACGCAGACGGTGTTTTACCTGCACCTAACTGGACGCTAGTACCCGACACACTGGAACCTGGCATCTGGAACATTGGCGACTACTAGTCAATAATGTACCCTATGAGAGTGTGGCGCTATGGCGGCTCATGGGCTCGGATACTGCCGCCGAAAGCTATTTGCACTTACCTGGTCTCCTTGAGTACAACCGTGATAACAACCGTTTGCAACTCGGTCGAGCCAGCAATCAGTACATACTCGACCTGAGCAGTCAGTCACCCGACTTCTTCACCCTCTCGCAACCATGGCGGCGCTTTAATCAATACCGATTTCTCTCTGCCACCTTAAAACACAGCGGGTACGATAGGCCCTACACCCACCTCGAATGCCCCGACACTAATCGCGTCTTGCAAGGGTTTCGACTTACTGAATTAATTGATCCATCATGTTACTACGACTAGCCGCATTATATTTTGCGGTATTGCTTACTGGGTCGTCTGGTGTGAGGGCACAGCATGGAGTATTTGATTCTCTTATGCTCACGCCCTCGCAACTTAGAATTGGACTAACAGGTTACCTCCAAGTTGGCTTAAGCCAATCAACTGCAATTCGTGAGGAGTTACGTGTGTCCTCGCTAGAGGTGCTCGTTCGCCCCCTACCTTACCTGTCGGCGCGCTATCTATCGGTCAGGTAACGACTAGTCGCCTGCCAGTTCTCTTTGAAGACCGGCGGGGCCGAGCAAGCGAATGGAATATTCGGCTACATTATCCCATCATCCAAAAACATGGATACACCCTGCTAGATGCCTACTCAAGCTATGGTCGAACAACTGGCAGCATATCTTACGCAATTTCGGCGTACATTCCTGGAACTGCAACAGCAGATTATCCTTTTCACAGGTCTGGGCTGCGGTCTGGAGAAGTATCCTTACGGCAAAACACGATACACGTAGGCACACGGCTCTACCCTTACCAATGGCTATACCTCGACATCGGCATTGGATACCGAAAAGGGCGCTTCATCTTTAGGGGCGATCACCTGAAACGCTCTATTCGCGGGCCACAGGGAGAAGCTGGCATCCTTTCCGGCGCCTTTGATATCGTTGATGAGCTTCCCCCGAATGAGTGGATCTCACGGGGACGGCTGTCTGGGCAGATTAGTCTGGGCGTGCGGCTGTAGGTTGGATGGCAGATGTGGGAAAGGCCAGCCAAGATTTCCTTGCTAACGGCGCACCAGCCGGAGCTGGCCAAACGCGCCGGCATAGTGTAGGTGGGGCTAGTGGGTTTGGGAGTGCCTGCGGCAAGTTTTAGCGAAAGCTGGCAGCCAACTGCGACACTTCTCAGCGGGTAAATTCGTTGCGCAAGAAATAATGAATAATGAGAAAGTATCCATAGTTTTATGCGGCCGCTGCGTCCAACGGGTTAACGCTGCAGAGCAACTGGAACTTATCCTCAGAATAGCAGCGAGGATGATTCATCCTATTTTTGCTACCTTATGCCAATGTATAGTACTCAAAAACTCTTGTTACTAGGTTTGGCAACTTTGCTAGGTTTTTGCCTGGCTGAACTCTATGCGCAAGCTCCCGTAATGCAATACTTTGGAGATCGGTCGGTAAAAAGTAGGCTACAGAGCGTGAGCGCATCGCCCACTGCCACGGCTCGCGGCATTGTCACCATCGGCTTCGACGAATATATATTTGAACTAGACACACTTGGGGGACGATTGGCCTTGGTGCAACTTGAGTCCAGGCCGTCATTAGGGACTTCTGGACAAACCGTGCTGGTAAATGCTGCGGACGGACCGTTTGTGGTTGACTACAGAGGCATCACGACCCCACATAGCTCCGCGAGAGTTCAGGCGACTGTGCTCATAGAAAGCAATGGATACGTTAATGGCGCGTACTGCGCCGGGTATGAGGGCTATCGAGGCACCGTTGGCGGATACTACCGGGTGGACGTCGAGCCGAGCGGTCGCACCACCAAGCTATTTGGACCAATACCTGCTTCTCATAGCACTACAGCCCTGGTCAGTGTAGGCTTAAATACGTCTACTGGATTGCGGTGCAGCTCAGTTGAAAACGATGTTGGATTTCATGAAGAGTACATCGTCCTTGGTGATACGATACTTCTTGTTGACCAAGCTCCAGACTTCGCTTATGATCAGCCCACATTTAAAGCTACCACACGCAACTTAAGCCCACCAGCTCCGGTGGATCTAAGCTCGAGGCTGCCGTTGCTCGATTCATTCTTTGTACGTGCCGCCAATCCTGCCGGTCTGAGCGACGCTGGACTAATATATGTTGAAGGCTTGCGCGACGGATTGTTGAAGCGCTACGCCGTAGACTTGCTCGCCGAGACCACCTACGAGTTGACGACCAGTACGGCTCCAACACTTTATCGAGAGTCTGCGACATCGCTCGTATATGTTGCCAAAGCACCGGATGGTACCTCATCCGTTGAACGCATTCGCCAAGACGGCAGCGTAACGGCACTCTACCAGACAGCCAACCAGGTGACCGATGTCGTCGACTTCGGAAACGCGACGAGCGCTATTCTCGTGTTCGAGGAACGGATCGGTTTACGTATTGAACCCTATGTTGTCGCCTCTGCTGTGACCGCTACGGGCAATTTGCCCCATCAGTGGGCGCCTTTCGGCAAAACAACGGTGCCGAACACATTTCACGTTGCGCTCCTCGCAGGAGATACCAGTGCGGTAATTGTTGAGCGCCTCACGGATCCACTCAGTTTTAATGCGCTGCAAAGTGTGTCCCAGCTGCGCAACAGCACAACCGACACGCTAGGCCCGTACGGATGGCAACCCCGAAGTTGGTACATAGGTGAGGAGCGTGCCTCTCAGCTTTATTTTACCGAAACGAGCGATAGCATAGAAATAGCGCATACCAACATCGATTACGATGGCACCAACTCCACAACTTGTCAACAGGTTTTGGCAAAGCCTCATGGAAGCGCTGCCGGACGAACGCGCGTCTTGGTGAACGAGGATGGCTCTTTTGTCGTGGGCTATGGTGATCCAGATGAGCGGCTGTACTTATTTCGCAAACACCAAACCGGTTGGGATACGCTCGCCATGCCAGATGAAGTACTATTGAATGGCGAAGCTCCAAGCCTGGTCGTTGGACAGTTGCACGGCGATCAACTAGTACTTGGGCTCTTACATGATGTTGATCCACGCGCTGGCCAGATGAGCATGCTCATCCTAGATGCTCGTAGTGGAGTCATGATAGGTTCGAGAAGCTTAGCACTGAATTCTGGCTACCGGCCTACACTCTTTTTGGATCCTAGTCAAGAAGCCAACCCAACGACTTACCGGTTATTGGCCGTTGGCTCCGCACAGGGCAGCACGCTGGAAGCAACGGCGTTGGTCTATGACGCCGCCGAAGAGGATTTTGCTCAGCAAACCCTCACATTGAATTTTGAAACAGAAATTCAGCTATCTTACTACACTGGCTTGCCGGGTAGTCCTAGTTCTGTGTACTGCCAAAACAATGCGTGCGTAGAGTTTGACTTCGAGGGCCATCAGTTAGTCTCGCGCGACCTGCCCCTCTTACTGCCCGATGACCACTTAGCCGAGCAAGTGATAGTACGGGGAGGCAATATTCACGTGCTGGGTAGCCTGTCGATTGTGTCTCAGCTGCAAGACCGCGCTTTTTATGCGATTCGTGCGATAGATCCACTCGTGTCTTCCACGCAAAGCACAACGATGGTGGCCGCGTTTACCGCTTATCCATCGCCGACTCAAGGGCGTGTGACGGTCGAGTTAAGTGAGCCGCTCAAAAAGTTTACACAGGCTACAGTCTTCGATGCCTCTGGCCGAGCTGTGCAGGTGAAGTCCCTCAACGCTGGCGACACTCACTTTCAGCTGGATTTGAGTCAGGTACCCAAGGGTGTGTACGCAGTGCAAATTGAGGGGCGGAGTGTGCGAGTAATAGTGGAGTGATCGGCCGAGGGATAACCATGTGATATATATAGATGGCCCCGCACTGGCGGACGGGGATTTGATATGCCTGGCTTATGATGCTTATGACGTAGTCATCGTGCATTGCGTTATAGGTCGGGCTGGAGATTCGCTAGCCTCGGCGTCAATTGGAGCTTTAGACTTCACGGTTGGGTGGGGACATTGTATAGAGCCTGTTCTTATTATTGTCTTACCTATATGTAATGAACTAAACAACAACTTGCCAGGTGGCATTCTGGGAGTATGGATTGGCGTCTACACTACCCTGGAGCACCTAACAACGGCGTAAAGTTACTCACTCGCATCATTAGTCAGTTCATCCCTAAGCGACAGCGCAAGTACCCCCTCGAAACAATCGTTGCTGCGATCTTGTATAGCACTTCCAATGGTTGTAAGTGGAGAGCACTTGATCGACCCGGTGTTATCCCATGGAAAATCATCTACGACTACTATCGACTCTGGGCCAAAGACGATATCCTTGAGCGGGCTAATGCATTGATGGTCAGGATCGAACGTCGACGTCAAAACCGTAATCATCAACACTCTTCTGCAAGTGAACCGGCCGTCATAGTGGTGGACGCCCAAACCGTCAAGTCGCGTGTAGGGGGTATGCGAGAAGCGTTAGATTTCGACGGCCATAAACGAATCAAGGGCATTGCTCGTCATGTAGCAACAGATGTGCGCGGCCACGTGCTGGCGTGCGCATGCGGACCGGCCAATGACTGTGAATCTCGATGGCTTAAGGACGTTTTGACAGCCGTTAAACATACTGGATTTCGCCGCGCATATTTGGTAGTAGCTGATGGAGGTTATCAAGGTAAGGAGCTTGAGGCAGTGGTCGAAGGTTTCGAGTTGGAGATCATCAAACGGTCCGACCTAGACGGCCCCAAGAAATAAGGAAAGCCCAAAAAATTCGAGCCTTTGAAGCGACGATGGGTGATAGAGCGAACGTTTGGCTACAGTATGTTCAGCAGGAGTGTAGCCAACTGCTATGAACGTTTAACCGAGTGCTCAGAAGCCAACATGTTGTTGGCCAACATCAGGGTCTTGCTCAGGCGCTGGCAAAAATTGTAACAGGCTCTATAGCCTTTGAGCCGTTGTCCTTCTAGAGTTTGATACGTACGGGACAGTTAGACTTAAATCAATGCTCTGAATGTAACCTTTGCGACTGCTACTTCTTTGTTGCCAAACTGTTCATCGAAGGATGTAACTGGTTTGGCCCCCTAATTATCGGACAATCGTCTAGTCGTGTTTGTGAGTTGGGTTGATGTTAGCATAGATTTGTGTCAGCAACAACTGGCTGACGGTGACTTTTGTACCGATGGCCTTTGGTGATCGGCGGGCCCGTCATCACTTTTTTTAGCAACAACTGGCTTCGGGTTCCTATTCCCCGATACCCCTACCCGTGGTGCTAAGGTATATCGCGGCACCTTTAGTTTGAACTTCTGCTGGCCTTTTTCATCAATAGATGCACTTATGTTGCCAGCATCCCATTGCTGTTTAAACACACTGGGGGCAAGGCCTGCCGTCGACCCATGCACACGACAATCGTTGTACTTGCGGTAAAACTTTTGAATGTAGCCTTCCAGATGATCCAGCGTTGCAAACGAGCGATTCGTGACGCTTCTCGACAGGATGGCATGGAACGATTCGATGTGTCCGACTCCAAAGCGGGGCCCCTCGACCCCATTTTGTCGTGGTGGTGTGTATGGATGTGTGAATACTTGACCGAGGTAGTTGGCCTCGAAAAAGTCCTGCACCAACTGAGAGCTGAAGCGTGGATCATTGTCATTGCGGATCTGCACATGAACGCCACGCCGAAGTGTATCTGCGGCTTGTAGGTGCTCTTCGATGAGCTGCTCCCAGAGCCGTTTGACCTGAGGCCCTTTGATGGAGTAGGCAACATGCCAACCGATGATCTCGCGCGTAAACACGTCGATTACCGATAGCACCAATGCCTGTCGGCGATGTTGCTCAACGAACACAAACTTGATGTCCATTTCAAGTCCTTGCAGTGGCCCAACAGTGACGAAGCGTCTTCTATCAACACGGCTCTTGTCGCCTGGCGGGCGAGTGCGTTCGTGAAGTAGCTGTTCGCCCTTCATCAGGCGGTAGACTTTTTTACGGTTGATGATAAAGCCTTGGTTTTGCAGGTAGTTAGTCATACTCCGATAGCCGTGGTGAAGATCCTTGTCTTGCGAGCGCTCCTTAATGATGTCTATCACTTTTTCATTAGACATCCTGGTCTCGACGAGTTGATCATTAGCGTCGAGTTGACGGCGCAGTGTCTGAGAACTAGCCTTACGACCGGCAGGTTGCCGTTGGACCGATGGTTTGTAGTAGTAGGCATGCCGCGTTAGCCCGGCAATTTTTAGCGCCTGGGCAAGTGGCAATCCCCTTTGGTAGTAGCTGCTCACGATTTGCTTAAGTAGCGGTCTGGGTACTTTTTTTTAAGCAGTTCTTGGCGCATCTCGGCTTCGAGATCCTTCTGGCCGATGATTTCCTTGAGCTTACGGTTCTCTGCCTCAAGCTCACCAATACGACGTAGCTGCGCTTTGGTGTAGCCATGCTGCAGGCCTTGCTCCCCTGACTCAGCCAATTTGCGCTTCCAGGAGTAATACGTAGCTGCGTAGATGGCGTGCTTGTCAAGGGTTACAGTGACGCCGTTGTCAGCGGCCTCAGCGAGGATCGCCAGCTTTTGCTCGGTGGTGAAGGTGCGCTTAGCACGTTTGTCGCTCATGTAGTTGCAAATTAGCAACTAGAATCATGTCCGATCTTTTGAGGGGCTGTTACAGTCCACCTTTAAAGCCTCTCACACGGTGAGGCACGGAAAGTCTGCACGGAGGAGTCACAAAGGGCATTAGGCAAAAACCGTCGGTTCTCCAAAAATTTGACTACTCGAAAAATTCTTAACCTTTACAGATTCTGATATGTGTCAGTTGAGGCGACGGTTCAGGGACATGGCAGTTTGGCTACTGCCTTGGGGTGGCTGTTCTAGCATTACGCTTACCTCGTTGTCTATCAGCATAAGTTTAGATACGTAAACCTTCGATTGGTGGGGTAAGGCTACGCGCTGCGCTTGGCGAGTGGCCGGTGGGGTGTAGGCGGTATTGGCGGCAGTGCATGTAGTATTTATTCGCCTAGTTTTTTTAGTACCCTGGAAACAAATTCGGTATTGAGATGAAAGCCGTTTGCTACTACCCGATCGATAACAGGCTTCACCATTGGTATATAGTTTGCTTCCTTAGCTGCGATAAGGATGCCAACGAGTCCAACAATGGGAACGCCATAATTCATCGCAGCAGATCTTCCGTTTCTCTCGTCTATGATAAGATATTCGGCGTTCAACTCAACCGCTAGAGCGATAGCTTGGGACTCGCCAAAGTCCAAATGAGTCGCAAGATGCTCGACTAAATCCTGGTTTGTCGGCTGAGTTGTTGTTATCCAGCTAAGTCTTTCAATCTCAGCCCGCTGGCCATCGACGGCATCAAGTTCCTCTATTACTGCCGGCGGAACGGTTACCTCCCCATAAAGTAGATGCAACAGATTGAGTTCGCCTACCTGATTGAGATTCGTTATCGTAGAGGTATCGCTTACGACAATCAAAGCGTGATTCCCAGGTTCTTAAGATCGATAGCTAGATCATCTTCATCGTATTTGATGTAAATATTTCTTGATGCAAGGGCTCTCTGGAAGTCTAGATGATTCATGCCGCATAATTGCCTACACTTTCCAAAGCTCAATCTCTCTTTATCATAAAGGTAGCAAGCAAAATCCGTCACCAACTCTTCCTGGGTGATATGAACTTTCTCTAATAAGTCATTAGAAACAGTGATAGACATAGCTGTGGGTTTGAGTATTAAACGCTGTTTAGCTACTTCTGGTTCGTCGTCCCCATATGGGCCATGGCTCCAGTCTGCACCCATTGCCTCTAACAAAAGCCTCCCCGCCGCGCCTGGCGATTAGCCGAAGGGGACGTGCAGGCAGTGTTGTACGTATTTGCTTCACAAGATAGTGATAGCAAAAGGAAAATCTCCATCCCCCAATCTAGTAGGTGTCTGCTCTCCTTTAGTGGTAACGACGACGCGCGATTTAGCTCGCTCAAAAATATCCACTGCGGAAAACACTCGATCTCGGTAAAAACCGTGACTTTCGATGGCTACATTTATATGGTGTTGCAAGAACAAATAATCGTACGCGCTCTCGTCTACACTGGCTGCAAAAAGGTACAATGTACCTGTCTTAGAATGCATGAGAGCGCTATCAAATAATTTAATGACGCTTCTTGAGTTAAGGTTGAAAGAATTACGCCTCCTCATTTGTAGTTTGAAGTGAGACGATTACTACATTTAATATCGATTTTGAAGTCTATCGCACCTCTACATGATTCAATAATCTGGAGTTGCCTCTTCTAAAACATTAATTCATAGAGTCAAGAACCACGATTGGCCGGCCTTTCTTTTTGACGGAGCAACCAATCAATCCTATCATTCATCGATTTCTCAATTCCGTAGGAATGAATCGGATATTTCCATGTTATCGGGATGTCGCCTAAGAATTAGAGCTCTCTTCGAACCTCCTTCACGATTTGAAGTATATTTTTTGTTCTTAGCACCCATGATACTCTAATGCACAAGATTGACCTTGAAGAAGTCTCCATCTAGATGTTCAAAATCTTTATCAGCTGTTATGAGTTCTGCATTTGTTACGAGAGTTGTTGCTGCTATCCAGACATCATTTTTTCCCATATTGCGAGAAGACTCTTTTAAGGGTTTTGTAGGGTGCTTTCGTTCGCTGAAAGTGTCAATATCGATGTATGCACTAATCAAATCCTGTGAACTGACATCGACAATCACAAAGCTATTATACAATCTTTCAACGATCTGTAACCTTCTTTCACCCCAATTATTCCTCCTAGCCAGCACGCCCATCTCAGCAATTGAGACAACTGAGATTATGGCAATATTTCCTTCTTGAAAAGGTCGAAATTTAGTTTCGATAAATCTCTTAGTATCGTTATCTTTTAAATAAAACAAGATAATATTTGTGTCAAGTACGTAATGCACTATCCAATGCTTTTTAAATCACCTAGTAAAAAATCTATGGATTCCTTTATGTCTGCTTCTTGTGCAATTTGACTTAACTCATCACTAGAAGTTGGTTTACAACCTTGCTCTTTTTTAAGTCTTTCAACATCTATTGATCTATTCATGATATCCGTGTAGCTTGAGGTGGCATCCGTCATTCGATTATTAATTATGTTATTTTGAGACTGATCAAACGTGTCTCGAACAGTTAAAAGGCTCTTGATAATTTTCTCATCAGCTACTGATATTATCCACTCTATCAGACGGTATTTCTGTGATTCCAGCATTTTCTTATCTTTTAAGTTCATGTTCCAACAACAGATTGATGCGATTTGTTGTCCCCAACATCTGCATATTCCCAACTCCATCGCGCATCCCCCCAGGACTTACGCGTCGAATTTATGCTCACATTTAAAGAGTCAAGTGTAACGCCAGAACAGCCACCCCAAGGCGGCAGCCAAACAAAACAGCCGCTTGTTCCCCCTTGGGGGCGGAGGGGGGACGACGTCAGAACAGGCTTGGGTTGATGTGTAAGTCCTGCCCCCAACCCCTGCTCGCACCCCCTCCCCAAACCCGCATTTTTGGCTTCTGGTTCAACGCTAAATGAGTACAGCGCTCACTAGTTTCGATATTGACTGTGAGCGTTAATTGCTGAAGCCCCACCCGCAAATTTCTTATGTAAGCTACTCTCTGTCACTACCAAATATAAGCCAGTAACAAAATCACCCAAAACCTCCACTCACCTTGCACTTCGACACCAAATCCCCACGCCTGCAGGAACTTGGCGCTAATCCTCAAAATCAACAGCCCCGCACACCTCACAGTATACAGGGCTATTGACGCGTGCGCACTGACTCCGATCTGCGCACAATTTTGAAAGAAAGACTTAGCGCTTGTTCTGCTAGACCTACTGGAGCACTACTTCCTGCTGATCAATCATCTTGCGAATGTTAATCAGTGCGTAGCGCATACGGCCTAGGGCAGTATTAATGCTCACTTGAGTGAGAGCCGCAATTTCCTTAAAGCTCATGTCGGCGTAGTGACGTAGAATCACCACTTCACGCTGCTCAGCAGGGAGTGCATCTACCAGTTCGCGCACTTTATTATGCGTCTGCGACTGAATGATTTGATCTTCTGCGTTGGGATTCGGGCTCTTGAGCACGTCAAAGATGTCGAAGTCTTCTTTGGCGTGGACAATTGGGCGGCGCTTGTTGCGGCGGAAGTGGTCAACGCATAGGTTGTAGCTGATGCGCATGGCCCACTGCACGAATTTGCCTTCGTGGTTGTACTTGCCGCGGCGGAGGGTGTCGACAATCTTGATGAACACCTCTTGAAAGATGTCATCGGCTTGCGAGTGATCTTTGACGAACAGGTAGATGCTCGTGTAAATCTTGTCGCGGTGGCGGTTGAGGAGGGTTTCGAAAGCGTAGTCGTCGCCTTCAAGGTAGGCAGCAATGAGCTGCTGATCGTTCTTTGCAGATACTTCCATGACTAAGTCCGTTGCGGACCCGAAGGCCCAGAGTGATGTAAAAGGAGTTAGTGTAGAAGCTCAATGCGATATGCAGAACGGTTTTTAGTTAAAGCCTCGCGGCTCGATGTGACAAATATAGGGGCTTTCGTTGCTCGCCGCTAGGATATTGCGTAGTTTAACATTTATCTAACGGAGCCGGCGAATGTCGTTGCGCCAATCTCTCGAAAGCTAAACCTTTACCCTGAAGCACGCAAACCACCAGCCAAATATGCTGCGAATCCACCTCTATTCCACACAACAATTTGTGTAGCCCGCCTACTTTCGCCGGCACGCTCGAGCACCTGTCCGCGAACCTTCCCCGCGGTGTCGTGTAGCTACAACTGGCGCTTCGCCACACCTCCCATTACCCGCTATGCCCCCTCCATCTAGCCCAACTTCTAAGGTAACCAGCACCTCCCCAACAGCTAAACCCGCTGCCCTCAAGGCCTCTAAGCACGAGGTGTTTATTAAAGGAGCCCGCAGCAACAACCTCAAGAACATTGACTTGAGGATTCCAAAAAACAAGCTCGTGGTCGTCACGGGCGTCTCCGGCAGCGGCAAGTCCTCCATCACCATGGATACGCTCTACGCGGAGGGGCAGCGCCGCTATGTAGAGAGCCTTTCCAGCTATGCCCGCCAGTTCCTCGGGCGCATGAAAAAGCCAGATGTCGACTATATCCACGGCATCTGTCCGGCCATCGCCATCGAGCAGAAAGTGGCTACTTCCAACGCCCGCTCTACCGTCGGCACGCTCACAGAGATTTATGATTTCCTGCGCCTCCTGTATGCGCGCACCGGCAAAACGATCAGCCCCAAGAGCGGCGAGGAAGTGAGGCGCCACCAAGTTTCTGATGTCATCGACTACATCAGTAGCCTCCCCAATGGCACGCGCGTGCAGCTATTTACCCCGCTGCCCACCAAGTATGGCGATCGTACGCTGGCTACCGAGCTCGACCTGTTGCTTAAGAAGGGATTTACCCGGCTCCTCGATGGTGAGCAGACACATTATATAGAGGAGTTGCTCGAGGCCAAGTCTGATGTTCGCCTTTCGGCAAAACTGAACACGTTAGAAAACGCGGATCTAAAAATTCTCATTGATCGTTTTGTCGTGAACAGCGAGGATGAAGAAAACCAGAAACGCATCGCTGACTCCGTCCAAACCGCGTTTTACGAAAGTGAAGGAGAAGCTGTCGTAGCCCCAATAGGACTTCCAGAAGTCAGGTTCAATACGCGCTTCGAGCTGGATGGGATGGAGTTTATCGAACCCACGCCGCAGCTGTTCAACTTCAACAATCCCTTTGGCGCCTGCCCGCGCTGTGAAGGCTTTGGTCGAGTCATGGGCATAGACGAAAACAAGGTCATCCCCAACCAGAGCCTCTCTGTCTATGAAGATGCCGTTGCTCCTTGGCGCGGCGAGAAAAGTTCTGCTTGGAAAACGCAGGTAGTGCGCCATGCTGCCAAGGTTGATCTTCCGGTACACACTCCTTACGCCGAGCTTAGCCCTGCGCAGCGTAAGCTTCTCTGGAAAGGAACGAAGCACTTCGAGGGCATCGACGCCTACTTCGCCGAGCTCGAAGCAAAGACCTATAAAATTCAGAATCGCGTGATGCTGGCTCGCTATCGTGGCAAAACCACCTGCCCTGATTGCGATGGTGGGCGGCTACGCCAGGAGGCCAGCTATGTAACGTTCGGCGGCCGACCTATTACCGATCTCGTGGACTTACCTATCGATGAGCTGCGCGACTTTCTCAACAGCCTCAACCTCAGTGAATTCGATACCACCGTTGCTCGACGTCTGCTCATCGAGATCAATTCCCGCATCCAATTTATGCTGGCTGTAGGCCTGGGCTACCTCACCCTCAATCGCGTGTCAGCCACGCTTTCTGGCGGCGAAACGCAGCGCATCAACCTCACCCGCATGTTGGGCTCCAACCTGACAAGCTCGATGTATATCCTCGACGAACCGAGTATCGGGCTGCATCCGCGCGACACCAACAGACTCGTCAAAGTGCTGCGGCGACTGCGCGACCTCGGTAATACTGTCGTCGTCGTTGAGCACGAGGAGGATATCATTGCCGCCGCTGATTACCTCGTCGACATCGGACCTGAGGCTGGCGTGCACGGAGGCGAAGTCGTGTTTGCGGGTGATTATAAAGACATCGATAAGGCTGCACCGGAAAGTTTAACGACACAGTACATGACAGGTCGGCTGTCGGTGCCAGTGCCTGACTACCGGCGTCGGCCGCACAAATGGCTCAAGCTCGAAGGTGCAACGATGCACAACCTCAAAGCCGTCAACGTAAAGATTCCGCTCGATGCACTCACCGTAGTTAGTGGTGTGAGCGGATCAGGTAAGACCACTTTAGTCAAGTCTATTCTCTTCCCTGCCCTTAAGCGGCACCTCGGCGAACCCTACACCGGCGCCATGGGAGCTTTTCGCGAACTCAGTGGTGACCTGCGCCACATAACGCAAGTTGACCTCATCGATCAGCACCCGATCGGCAAATCGAGTCGATCTAATCCCGTTACCTACGTCAAAGCCTACGACGACATCCGCAACTTGATGTCTGACCAGCCACTGTCGCGCGTGCGTGGCTTTCAGCCGAGGCATTTTTCGTTCAATGTCGACGGTGGCCGCTGCGATACGTGTAAAGGTGAAGGAGAGCAGGTAGTCGAGATGCAATTTCTCGCTGACGTCCGCCTCGAATGCGAAACCTGCGGCGGCAAACGCTTTAAGCGCGAGGTGCTCGAAGTGACCTACCGCGACAAGAGCATATTCGACATACTCGCTATGACCATCAGCGAAGCACTCGAATTCTTTGCTGACCAACGACCTGTTTTGCGAAAGCTGCAACCGCTTGAAGACGTGGGGCTAGGCTATGTGCAGCTCGGGCAAAGCTCGTCAACTCTTTCTGGTGGTGAGGCTCAACGCGTCAAGCTTGCCTACTACCTCGGGATGGAAAACAGCTCGCAGCGAATCCTCTTCATCTTCGATGAGCCCACCACAGGTCTGCACTTCAACGATGTGAAAAAGCTGCTCGATGCGCTCAACAGCCTCATCGACAAGGGAGGCCATACCGTAGTGGTGGTCGAGCACAACCTAGATGTAATGAAAAGCGCCGATTATATCATTGACCTCGGTCCTGAGGCTGGAAAGCACGGCGGCAAGCTGCTTTACCAAGGTCAGCCCGAAGGCTTGCTTGAAGTAGAGGAAAGTCATACCGCTACCTACCTCCGCGAGAAGATGTCCTAACGTGCAAGCGCCTCACCCCGCTGCGGCGGAGTGAGGCGCTTGTATGTTAGCAGGGAAAATTCCTACTGGAAAGGGTCGCTAAGTTTGGTGTCTGCCACCAGCCTCGTGTCTGTCAAGGTGTGGAGGAAGGCCTCCAAATTGTCCTTTTCAGTCTCAGAGAAATTGAAGCCACGCTTGCCGCTTGGCTGAATCTCAAGGCCAACTAGCTCTTGACTCAGGTCCTTGTGTAGCTCTATGCCGTCACTGTAGTGATCGATCACTTCACGTAGAGTCTCAATCGATCCATCGTGCATATAAGGACCAGTAAGTGCTACGTTGCGGAGCTGTGGCGTCTTGAACCAGCCGTCTTTATTTGTCGAAGTTTGAAGTGCACCGACGCCCTTATCAGGATAGGCGCCCGTGGCGTATAAGCCATTATTTTGAGGACTCAGACGAGTCGGCAACTGCGTGGAGTGGCAGCTTGCACAATTGTCGAGGTAAAGTTCTTTACCAGCATTTTGTGCTGCTGTAAAGGAGCTAAATGCAGGACGAACTAATTCTTCACCGAAGCCAAAGCTTTGGTTGGAGTTAGTCATGTGAGCATCGAGTGCCACATCAAATGCGCTGCCAGTACTAGAGATGCTGCGCGTAAAGGCAGCGAGTGCACGTGTGATATGATCGGGAGTAATCGCGACATCACGGTACACGCGGTTGAAGAAGATTTCATAAGCCGGAACCGCCATTACACGTGCGTACACTTCCTGGAGGGACATCCCCATTTCGTTGGGATTGGCCATCGTTTGGGTAGCTTGATCTTGCAGTGAAGTAGCGCGAGCGTCCCAGAAGAAGCCACTGCCACTGTCGCCGTAGTAAGCACGAATGTTATTGATCGACTGCGAGTTGCGCGACGTAGAGCGGCCGGCGATACCATCGCTAAAGGCTTTATCGTCCGCAAAGCCATTGCTCTGCTTATGGCAACTTGCGCAGGATACTGACATGTCCTCCGAAAGGCGTATATCGTAAAAAAGCGCACGACCGAGGTGAACCTCCCATTTTTCCTGTGCGGCTAAAGTGCCAAAACCAAAACTGCGGAAATGCACGGGCAGCTCTGCCGGGTCTGAATACTCTGGTGCGTACAGAAAATCCTCGGAAAATTCTTCAGCAATAATGGCTTCCTCATCTGGATGAAAAATGGAGGATTGAGTTGGCACATCGTCCGAGCACGAAGCCAAGGCGAAGGCGCTAAGGGTGGTGAGGCAGAGAGTAGTAAACTTCATAAGGCGTTTTTGGTGAGACCGAGATCCCTGTGGGAGGCAGACAAGACAATAGGCATCTAACTTACGTCACGTTGACATAACACACGCATGACCTTACGTGTTCGCTGCCATTTTGGGCAAAACTTTAACGTTTTCTTTTGCATTTCGCCTGGGGACCGACATCATGCAGCTCTTTTCAGCTGCTCTACAAAAATTTATCAAGCGCTAGCGACGGCTAATTTTCTGCTTCAGAAGCCCAGCGAGACCTGCGTCAAAGTCCTGTGAGGCAAGCCAAGCCGCCTACCATCTTCAACTATCCGCAGCATCTTGCCGCTATGGATTATTTCAAGGAGTCGCTGGCCTTGCACAAGGCGCTACGAGGCAAAATTCGGGTGACGCCAAAGATTGATGTTCGCACGCGTGATGATCTCTCGCTGGTCTATTCTCCAGGCGTTGCAGAACCTTGCCGCGCCATCGCAGCCGACCCGGAAAAGGCATATGACTACACCATTAAAGGCAATACCGTTGCTATCGTCACAGACGGATCAGCTGTTTTAGGCCTCGGCAATATTGGCGCCGCGGCGAGTATACCCGTCATGGAAGGTAAAGCTTTGCTGTTCAAGCGCTTTGCCAACATTGATGCCTTCCCGCTATGTCTCGATACGCAGGATGTCGACGAGATCGTCAGGACTTGCCAGGTGCTCTCCCCGGTGCTCGGCGGCATCAATTTAGAAGACATCGCCGCTCCCCGCAGCTTTGAAGTGGAGGAGCGCCTGCAAAACCTCGGCATTCCTGTTTTTCATGACGATCAACACGGCACAGCTATCGTCACGCTCGCCGCCCTCATTACCGCTGCTAAGGTGGTCGGCAAAGAACACAATCAGCTGCGGGTGGTCATCAACGGTTCTGGTGCTGCAGGTATAGCCATTGCCAAACTCCTGCTCAGCGTAGAAGGAACAGGTGGAGGCACAGTATCTATTGACCCCGTGGCTGATGTGATATTGTGCGACTCCAAAGGCATACTTTCCAAGCACAGAACCGACCTCAATACTTCTAAAAGCGACGCACTTGTCTATTCCAATAAATTCAACAGGGGAGGCTCAGTCTTTGAGGCCATTAAAGATGCTGATGTATTTATAGGTGTCAGCGTTGGGAATTTGCTTACTGCCGATCACATCCGCACCATGGCACCGAATGCTATCGTTTTTGCGATGGCAAATCCTACTCCTGAAATTATGCCTGCCGAGGCCATAGCGGGCGGCGCTGCCGTAGTGGGTACTGGTCGCAGCGATCTTCCCAACCAAGTCAACAACGTGCTCGGTTTTCCCGGCATTTTCCGAGGTGCACTCGATGCTCGCGCCAAACGCATCACCACTGCCATGAAACTAGCCGCTGCCGAAGCGATAGCAGAAATGGTGCGCGATCCACGACCTGATTTCGTTATTCCAGCAAGCCTCAATGAGCAGGTAGCGTGGAATGTAGCCCGAGCAGTAGAAGCAGCCGCCCGCGCAGAAGGAGCCTAAGCTCACCCTACTGAACGAGAAGTCTTTTACTCACGCTCGTTCCATCCTCGAAGGTCACGAGCAGCACATACATACCTGGCCGCACGCGAGTTAAATCAATTTCTCCGCCAACAGATGCCGTCTGCTGCACCCGCTCACCTGTGGTAGACAGAAGTTGTACGCCAGCGATCTGCCGCGCCGTGTGCAGTTTTACGAAAGTGGAAGCAGGATTAGGAACCAGCCGCAGCTGCTCTGCATCCTCACCACCTGACGTGCTAGCTACTCGTACACGAGGCGCAGGAGCTGCCACGAGAATCCCATAGTCTTCCACCTCACCATAAACGAAATTGGCACAGGCCAAAGGATACGCATCTCGACGCACCGCCACCCGCATACGGGTAAGGCCCGAGGCAGCGGCAGGAGGTGTGATAGCTGCAGTCACCACCGCATTGCCAGGTGCTTGCTCTAGCACCAATTCGCCGGCATCAGCAAAATCAGCATCCGCATTCCAGTCTATCCACACGCGCCAGTGGAGGTCGGGCTGATGACCTGGCCAACTCAGTCCTGGAGTGAGCGTCAGTGTACTTGCCGCACCAGCAGTGAGTGCAGCTACCTCTTGCGTGAAATCACCGTAGCCACAACGTGTATCGCATTTGCCGGAAGTATTGTCAACATTGCTCAGCGCAACACCTGCTATCCATTCAGTCCAAGGCTGGGCAGCACCCACCTCGCAGTAGCTACCAGTACTCGTTGGCGCAGGAAGCACAGTAATAGTGAAAGAACAGGTCTGACTATTAGCACATGTATCGCTCGCTGAATAAGTTATAGTTGCCACGCCTGGCGCCAGCGCTGCCGCCGGAGTAGGCCCCGAAAGCTGCACCACTGTTGCGCCACCTGGGCAGGTGCTGGTAGCAGTCGCCGCTGCCCAAGATGCAACAACAGAAGTTTGTCCGGCTTGCAACTGTATCGTCTGCGAAGGCGGACAACTAATCGCTAAGCTTGCTGCCTGCGCATTGACGGTAACCGTAAACGAACAGGTGTCGACGCTGCCGCATGCATCTGTCGCTGCGTACATAATATGTGTAGTTCCTAATGGAAAATTACTTCCACTTGCGGGCCCTCCCACCTGCACCACACTCGCACCGCCTTGCGCACATGTGGTGGATGCAGTCGGCGCAGTCCATGTCGCCATAGCTTGGGTTTCACCAGGTAAAGCGTTGTGCACGATAGCTGCCGGACAATTGATGATCTGCACGCGCGGACCTCCAATGGCTACCGAAACGCTGTAATCTTCTACTTCACCGTAGATGTAGTTGCCACACGCCGTAGGAGCAGCATCGCGGCGCATCGCTACACGCATACGAGTAGTGCCAGGCGTAGCTGCCGCAGGAATTTGAATTGTACGAGCAATGCTTAGAAATGTATTATCGGCACTTGCCACTAATTCGCCGGCATCTGCAAAGTCGCCATCTTGATTCCAGTCGATATAGACGCGCCAGTAGAGGCTAGGCTGGTAGCCGCCCCAGCTCAAGCCAGGAGTCAAATGCAGGCTCGTAGCACTTCCTGTAGTCACAGAGGCTACCTGAGCTGTATAGTCAGAATAGCCACACGTAGTGCCGCATTTGCTGGAGACATTGGTCAGGTTTGCGAGGCTGACTGACGCAATCCACTCCGTCCAGGGTTGACTGGCTGCTGCACTACAATAGTTGGTCGTGCCGGTAACTAAACTTATCGTTACGCTTGCGGTACAGCTTGCGAAATTGCCTGCATCGTCTGCAGCGGTGAGCGTTACTGTATAAGTGCCCGGTAAATTAAAGCTATTAGGACTTACACTTATCAAGCTTATAGAGCTGCAGTCGTCGCTGCCGCTATGATAAACATCCTGTGGATTAATATTAATGGTAGTCCCCGCAGGTGCTGACACGCTAAAAGCTTTGCAAGTTATTTGGGGTGGAATAGTATCAAGTACTCCTTCATCCACCTCACCGTCGCAGTCATTGTCGAGTCCATCACAAATTTCTGGTGCGCCTGGGTAACTGCTCGCATCAGTGTCATTGCAATCGTTTGCATTGAGAACGTATCCCGCAGGAGGATTGCACGCCATAGTACTTATGGCACTGTTGCCAAAGCCATCACCGTCGGCATCCGCAAAATAGCTTATGGTGCCCCCCGACTCATCAATTTGACCGTTGCAGTTATTATCGATGCCATCGCATAGTTCTGTCGCTCCGGGATTGACGGAGGCATTCGTATCATTACAATCACAAGCGGCACCGTAGCTATCATTATCGGCATCGATTTGGTTTGCGTTGGCGATAAGTGGACAGTTATCAATGATGTCAGGAATGCCATCACCATCTGTATCACCTGTTGCAAATTCATACGCACCCATATCGGCAGCTAGGCCTTGTATACGCGCCGCACCTGCATAATCAAGTACAATATTTTGCGAGGAATAAGCTGCGTTCAAACCTGCATCAATGCCGGGGGCTCCGGTTTGCAAATGGAAGTCTCCTGCTAGCGAATTAACAAAGCTTGCCGCACTGGAGAAGATGAGACCTGCTCCACAAACGAGGTTTCCACCAATGCTACCTGTGAGGCCGTTGCAATCGCTCGCGTCGAATTGTGAGTAACGCAGCGTGACTTGCGGACTGGCATTGCCGGAGAAATGCAGGATGCGGTCGTATGCTGCGCGACTGCCAGTGAAGATGCAGTTGTCTACGCGTAGGTGGGTGGTGCCGCTGTTGCTGGCGTTGACGTAGATGGCACCGCCGACTCGGGAATAGTTGTCGTAGAATACGCAGCCAACAACGCGTGGCTCGGCTATGCCTTGGGTGCTGCCGAGGGTATAAACCGCTCCTGCTGCACCATCGCCTGTGTTGCCGTTGAAGATGCAATTAGCAAAGGTGGGGTTGCACTGCGCACCCGGGTCTTTAGCAAAATTATAGACGGCGCCTCCGTAGCCGGTGCAACTGTTGTTGCTAAAGCGGCAGGCATCGTAGCGGGGATTAGAGATGCCGTTATTGCCCGAATTATATACCGCGCCACCCGACGAGCTGACGTTGCTGGTAAAGGTGCAGCGGCTAATGTTTGGACTCGATGCACCTCCGTAGCCTTGGTTGTGCATGGCCCCGCCTTCGCGCGAGCGGTTACTGCTAAAGCTGGTGTTGCTAATTGTTGGGCTGGCATTCCCGAAAAAGCCGTTGTTATAGAGGCCACCGCCGTTGCTTGTCGCGCGGTTATTGATGATTTTACAATTAGCGATTATAGGTTTGCAGCTATCCCCCACGCCCGATCCGTCGTTGTAAATGCCGGCTCCATGCTGCTCTTCATTCGGGCCATTGGCGTAGCCGTCGCGGATAGTAAAGCCGTCGAGGCGGGTTGTCACGGCGGCGCGGTAGAGTTTCACCACGTGGTAGCTGTTGCGGGTACGCTGCCCGTCGGAGTCGATGTCGCCACTAAGAATGGTGGGATTGCTGGCTACGTTGCGTTGGGCGAGTTGTGTTTCGCTTCCGCTAAAACCTCCGTACACACGCACTCCGCTGGGGATGGAGAAACTTATGTTGCGATCGCTGCTCGTACAGGCAGTGCAGGTGGTGGGGCGGTAGGTTCCTGTAGCGACCCAGATTTCGTCGCCATTTCCAGCTTGCGCCAAAACCTGCTGCAGGTTTCCGGCGGCATCAGCCCAACTCGTGCCTGCACCTGTACCTCCCGTTTTGACGAAAGTAGACTGAGCCTGCACCTCGCCGAGCGCAAACAGGAGCACTAGCAAGCAGGAGCAAAAAAACGTGATGCGGGCCATGGCAAGAATCTGGGAAGCAGGTAAAACAATGTGCGCAAAACAGGAAATGACAAAAGTAGCTTCAGCTGCGGCACCTGCGCACTAACCTGAACCATGTAAATTCAATGAGTTTCAGGGAGTTGTGAGGCCTTGCTGACACGCTAACTTGCCCCCATGAAACCGCTCGTATTCGCCACTGCTAATCCGCACAAGGTGCACGAGGTGAAAGAAAAACTCGCCTCGGGTTATAACTTTCAGAGCCTCGCCGACATTGGTTGCCTCGAGGAGGTGCCGGAGACGCAGCCTACCCTCGAAGGAAATGCGCTACAAAAGGCAACGTATGTAGCCAGCAACTACAGAGTCGACTGTTTTGCCGAAGATACCGGGCTCGAAGTAGAAGCACTTGCCGGACTGCCAGGTGTAACGACGGCGAGGTATGCAGGTCCGCAGCGCGACGCGGTAGCCAATATGACCAAGCTCCTCGCTGCGCTGGCTGGTGAATCCGACCGCCGTGCTCAATTTCGAGCCGTTATTGCGCTGGTTCGGCAAGGGCAGAGTCCGGTATTTTTCGAAGGCATTGTGCGGGGTACGATAGCAGAAACGATGCGCGGTACCGGCGGCTTTGGCTACGACCCAATTTTTATTCCCGAGGGCTACGACCAAACTTTTGCAGAGCTGCCGAGTGATGTTAAAAAAGCGTTTAGCCACCGAAGTAAAGCTGTGGAGCAACTCGTCGAACATTTGGCCTCAACTCGACCTCAGGATTAAAAAACCTTCCAAAAATGAAGACCGACGAAAACACGGTAGATCAATTGCATTTTCTCATCGAGCGCTGCAACGATGGCGCCAAAGGCTACTCCTACGCAGGTAACGCAGTAGATGACGTGCCGCTACGGATGTGGCTATTTGCAAAGGCTGAGCAACGTAAGAAATTCGCAGAGGAACTTAATCAATTGGCTTTAAGGTACGGCGGTGATACTGAGGGCGACTCTACATTCCTGGGCAAGCTGCACCGCCAGTGGCTAGCCTTCAAGTCAGAAGTTGTCAGCGATTCTGCAGAGGAAGTGCTCGAAGAATGCATCCGTGGCGAGGAAAAGGCAGCAGCTGATTATCGACGCATTATTGTAGATCACGATCTCCCCGCTGAAGCTGAAGCGGTGGTCCGTAGGCAGCTAGCCGCCATCCGCGAAGCACGAGCCGAACTCGAAGCGAAGGAAGAAATGCTGGATGCACGGGATTAGAATTACCTAAATTTCCTCTCCTGGCCTGACCACAATATTGTAGTCAGGCCGGGAGAGGTAATTTCTCTGTTCTATCTATATACTTAATTTCTTTTGCAGCTTTAAAAGATTAGGCTACCAGTCCGGCCGACGTCGTCCCACCGCGCAGGTAGAGCCGCGGCATTTTGTTGACATATCTATTAGGGTAGCTCGGTTGAACGACGTCTATTCATGATGCTTGTAGGTAGTTGACGATTCCGCTCCGTCCTTTCACTTGACCACATCCATTTGGTCAGGTAATATGCTCAAAGTGAGGGGGGTAGCTGAGTATTTCGCTTTTGCCTGAGTCTCTAGCGGTGTCGGAATACGCGACAGCGGGGTACCTCATACAGTTGAAGCCTTCCTGCACTTCTGGGTGGCACGTTGGTATTGCTCATAAGCATTTTCAATCTAGAAGTAAAATTATTAAAGAACACTGAAGATCTCCAAAGCTGAAGATGTATGTTTTGTGGGTGGGGCGCCCCTCTAACTCCCCAAGGGGAGAACCAGCGCCACCCACAAAACAAGCATTGATTCTGATTAGAAAATATAAACCTATTGCAGATTCATAGAGTTAGCTCAATTAAAATTTTTCTTTCTTCTGTTCTTACCTTTCTTTTGCAGCTTTAAAAGATTAGGCTACCAGTCCGGCCGACGTCGTCCCACCGCGCAGGTAGAGCCGCGGCATTTTGGTGACATATCTATTTGGGTAGCTCGGTTGAACGACGTCTATTCATGATGCTTGTAGGATAGTAACATTTCCGCTTCGCCCTTTGACCTGATTACATCCATGTGGACGGGTGATATGCTCAAAGTGCAGTGGGTAGCTGAGTATTTCGCTCTTGCCTGAGTGTGTAGCGGTGTTGGAATACGTGATAGCGGGGTGGCTCATACAGGTGAAGCCTGCCTGCACTTCTGGGTGGCACGTTGAGATGGTACATCATTATCGCACATTAGACTCGCAGGTCGCTATTAAGACCTTCATACCATAATGCCTCGCCCCCGAGATATAGAAACATCCTTTTCTCGGATTTGAGTTTTTCAGCCCCATAAAATGGGTCTTACCCCCTGAGTCCTCCGGGTCCCACAAAAGCATCACCTGTCTCACCATAATCTTTGCCCGTAGGCAAATCAGAGACTTTTCCTGAATGAATTACCAGGCCCCGGAGAAGGACCAAATCCAGCCCCATAAAATGGGTCTCACCCCCTGAGTCCTCCGGGTCCCACAAAAGCATCACCTGTCTCACCATAATACTTTGCCCGTAGGCAAATCAGAAAAGTCAATTGAATGAATTACCAGGCCCCGGAGAAGGACCAAATCCAGCCCCATAAAATGGGTCTCACTCGCTGAGTCCTCCGGGTCCCACAAAAGCATCACCTGTCCTATAGTTACCGCTCTGCCCGTAGGCAAATCAGAAAAGTCCTCCGGGTCCCACAAAAGCATCAGCTGTTCAAAATAATTCCTATGCCCGTAGGCAAATCAGAGACTTTTCCTGAATGAATTACCAGGCCCCGGAGAAGGACCAAATCCAGCCCCATAAAATGGGTCTCACCCCCTGAGTCCTCCGGGTCCCACAAAAGCATCACCTGTCTCACCATAATACTTTGCCCGTAGGCAAATCAGAAAAGTCAATAGAATGAATTACCAGGCCCCGGAGATGGTAACAATCCCACCCCTCGGCATTCCGTATAATTCCATTAAATGAAATACCAGCCCCCGCCTGACCACAACATTGTGGTCGGACCCGGAGATGGTATCAATCATACATCAGGCACCCCACCCGATCTCAACAATCCCTCCCACGCCCCCAGCAGCAACATTTATCAATTTCGCTACATGTAAATGATTCCCTGAGTCAACGCGAGCGAAACTTGCGCCTTATTTGCAGTGCATGGCCAACGAACAGCTCGGGCAGCTTCTAGCTGCCTACCGAGAAGATAAACGAATCGCGCAGCTGCTCGCTGCTGGAAAAGCGTCAAATGCCCAGCGGACGCTGGTAGATGGCCTCATCGGTAGCCAGAAGGCTTTTGTCGTTGCAGCTGCCTTTCTCGAGAGCGAGCAACCGCAATTCGTACTCGCCGACGACAAAGAGGAAGCAGCCTACCTACTCAACGACCTGGAGAGCCTCTTGCCTGGGCGCCGAGTACTGTTTCTGCCCGACAGCTTTAAGCGTCCCGGGAAGTATGAGGACCTCAACCCAGACAATGCACTCCAACGCACCGAGGTAGTCAATCAACTCGCTCAGGGAGGAGCCCTTATCGTTGTGACATATCCTGAAGCACTGTTCGAGATGGTTGTCGATCCGGCGGCACTCGATGCCAATCGCATAGATGTACGCAAAGGGGAGACGCTCGATGTAGATACGCTGATCGAGCTGCTCATCGAATTCGGCTTTGTGCGCGCTGATTTTGTGGCAGAACCTGGGCAGTTCTCTATTCGTGGAGGAATTGTTGATGTGTATAGTTACGCCAATGAATATCCATACCGCATCGAATTATTTGATGAGGAAGTTGAGACTATTCGCACCTTTGATCCCGGCGATCAGTTA
This sequence comes from Saprospiraceae bacterium, assembly GCA_965213735.1. GTDB lineage: Bacteria > Bacteroidota > Bacteroidia > Chitinophagales > Saprospiraceae > CALDTK01. Next base: position 1,748,451 of record CBDCAB010000005.1, on the reverse strand, counting down.
TCCAAAGCAAATATTGGTCGAGTATCTATTGTGCCTAATGTTAATACTAAATTTAAGCTCGAGCAAAAAGTTTCTGTATTTCAAGTTCTGCCTGAGGATACATGGGTCTGGATCAAAGACTACCAATTTTTTCTCGACCGCTTACAGCTAGCTTACGAGAAAGCTATAGAATTTGGAGAGACTGTTAGCCAGCTAGATGAATCCGAGCTTGCAGAATTACTCCGCACGCGCGCATTCGTGCGACCACCCCAGGTGCTCGAGGAGGTACAGGAGCGGGACATCTATTTTCTCAAGACTCCACCAACAGCCGTACAAGGACTTGCTGAAGCCGGGGATGAGCAGGGACATCATGGACCAGTAGCTGGCTTTAGCGTAAGCAAGACGATCGACTTTGATACTGCTCCACAGCCGAGCTTCAACCGCAACTTCGAGCTGCTGCTTAGCAACCTAGAGCAGAATACGCGCGAAGGCTTAACAAATTATCTCTTTGTCGACAACGCGAAGCAGGTAGAGCGCTTCTACGCCATTTTCGAAGACATCGGCAAAGGGCGCGAGGTGCAGTTTCATCCGGTAGTGCAGAGCTTGCACGAAGGCTTTATTGATCGCCGTCTCGCTATGGCAGTCTACACTGATCATCAGATATTCGAGCGCTACCACCGCTACAAACTCAGGAAAGGTTTTGCGAAAGCGGACGCACTCACTAGCTCCATTTTACGTGAACTAAAACCTGGAGATTACGTCGTGCATATCGACCATGGCATCGGCCGATTTTCTGGACTAGAGACGCTAGATATCGGCGACAAAAAACAAGAGGCAGTGCGCCTCAAGTATAAAGACAATGATTTGGTGTATGTGGGCATAAACTCGCTGCACAAATTGTCTAAGTATAGCGGACAGGATGGTACACCACCAACATTGTCAAAAATAGGCTCAGATGCGTGGAGCAACCTCAAACGCAGGACCAAGAAGAAGGTTAAAGACATGGCCGACGAGCTGATAAAGCTCTACGCGAAACGGCGAGCCTCGGCAGGCTTTGCCTTTCCCGAAGATGGCTATCTCCAAGCCGAACTCGAGGCAAGTTTTATTTATGAAGACACTCCCGATCAGGAAAAAGCTACCAATGATGTAAAGGAGGATATGACCAAACCCTACCCGATGGATCGCTTGATCTGCGGAGATGTTGGCTTCGGTAAGACTGAAGTAGCACTTCGAGCAGCCTTTAAGGCAGTAGTGGGAGGCAAGCAAGTGGCAGTGCTCGTACCTACGACAATTCTCGCGCTACAGCACTACAAGACCTTCAATGATCGCCTCAAAGAATTTGGCGTCAGCGTTGAATACGTGAATCGCTTTAAATCTGCAGCAGAAAAACGCAAAATTGGCGAGCTCCTGGGTGAAGGTAAAATTGAAATACTGATAGGGACTATTGCGATTTTAGGTAAGCAGATGAAGTTCAAGGATTTGGGTCTTCTCATCGTGGACGAAGAGCAAAAATTCGGCGTGGGAGCTAAGGAAAAGCTGCGACAGCTAAAGGCTAATGTGGATACGCTAGTAATGACAGCAACGCCTATACCCCGCACCTTGCAGTTCTCACTGTTGAGTGCGCGCGATCTGAGTGTGATTCGAACTCCCCCACCCAATCGACAGCCGATACATACCGAGGTAAGAGTCTTTAATGAAGACCTTATAAAGGATGCCATTTACTTCGAAATTGAGCGGGGAGGGCAGGTTTACTTTGTGCATAACCGAGTAAAAAACCTCGACGAAATAGCAGGTATGATTAAGAAGCTTTGTCCCGACGTCAAAGTCGCAAAAGCTCACGGTCAGATGGATGCCAAGCTATTGGAAAAGACACTTACTGAATATATCGAAGGTGAATATGAGGTGCTCGTGTGCACAAATATCATTGAGACTGGGCTCGACATATCTAATGTCAACACCATCATTATTAATAATGCGCATCAGTTTGGTATGAGTGATTTACACCAGTTGCGTGGGCGCGTAGGCCGGAGTAACAAGAAGGCATTTTGCTATTTGTTCTCTCCCCCGCTAAGTGTACTTACCCAGGATGCTCGAAAGCGACTCAAGACGCTCGAGGAGTTCTCAGATCTAGGATCAGGTATTGAGATCGCAATGCGCGACCTCGACATACGTGGAGCGGGTAACCTGCTAGGCGCGGAGCAATCAGGGTTCATTGCGGACATAGGCTATGAGACCTTTCAAAAAATCCTTGAGGAGGCGGTGACAGAACTCAAGAATGGGCAGTACAAAGACATGTTTGCGGAGCAGAACGCGAAGCAAGATGTAGACTATGTACGTGACGTCACCATCGATGCCGATGTAGAGATGCTGATTCCACCTGTTTATGTGGCAGATACGCAAGAGCGGTTTCGGCTATACCAAGAACTCGACAAGGTGGAGGATGAAGCTGGCTTAGAAGCCTTTCGCGTCAAGCTGCGCGATCGCTTCGGTCCTGTACCAGCGGAGGTTGACACCCTTTTCGAAGCCCTGCGGCTGCGATGGACCTGTAAAAAGCTCGGGCTGGAGCGCATTATCCTGAAAGGTGGGAAGCTCCGCGGCTATTTTGTTGAGGATCCGCAAAGTCCTTTTTACGAGACGGAGCGGTTTCAGCAGGTGATGCAATATATAGCTGTTGGGGCAGGGCAGACGAAGGGCATGTCGCTTAAGAAGACGACTCGTCATCTAGTGCTCGTGCGCGATGGCGTGCGGACGCTCCCTGGCGTTCGAAAACTACTCACCAGCATCGTCGCAGGCATTGCTGCCCAACAAGAAGCTCCCGCGTAAATAATTCCACTTCAGATGTGAACAACTTGGTTCAGTCTGACATCTTATTAGTGCGCCGCACCTGGCGTAAACCCTTAAAAATCAATACATCATGCCAACCAACGCCGAAAAGATCGTTGCCAAGCAACTCGAAGACAACACCAACTGCGCCCCCAACCAGAACACTAGAGGCAGCTCCAACCGTACCCACCTTGATACTGGCATGCCGCCAGTGCGCATGGGTGAGCCAACCGGTAGCCGCGTCCGCATTGAAGAAGCTCCGTATGAGCAGGGTCGCATGAACAAGAAATCCAAAGCAGGTAAAGTTGCTCTCGGAGCGGCAGTGCTCGGTGGCTTAGCTGCTGGTGCCTATGCCCTCTACAATGCTGGCAAACGCGGCACGTCTGTAGGTAACTCCCTCGCAGGATGGTTGCCAGACGGTGAGCCTGTGACCATTCGCAAGCGCCGCACCGTTCGCGCAAAAGCTAGCCAAGTGTATGCCGAGTGGCGTAACCTCGAAAACCTTCCCAACATTCTTTCTCACCTGAAGGAAGTAAAAGTGCTCGACGATAAGCGCAGCTACTGGGAAGCTAAAGGTCCAGCCGGCACTACCGTTAGCTGGTATGCCACCATTACCGAAGACGAGCCCGGACGCGCCATTTCATGGCAAGCCGAGAAAGAAGCGGAAGTGCCCAACAGCGGTCGCGTAACCTTCTCTGAAAGTCCAAAAGGTGATACACTTATTGAAGTGCGTCTCACCTATCAACCACCTGCTGGCGATGTCGGTATGGCCGTTGCAAAAGCTTTTGGAGAGAATCCCGCCAAGCAAATTGAGGACGACCTCACCAACTTCAAATTTTCCATGGAAGAGAAGGCTCCAACTATTGCCTAACAGCTAGAAGCTGCCATACTCTCTTCATCACTACCCGTCTTTGTGTTTCGCACAAAGACGGGTTTTTTTATGTGTCAGGTTTATATTCAAACTCTTGCTTGAGATGCCGCAGCAAATTGAGCTGCTCGGCATGATCATCTTTAACATATATGCTCAACGCCTCAACCACTTCTCGAAGGCGCGCCACCACCTGTTGATCTGCTTTTCCATAGGAGTAGATGGCCGTTAGATGTTTGCGCACTAGTTCCTCCCAAGGCGTGACGTACAACCATACCAGGGCTTGCTCTTTTTTGCCAATTACCTCCCAATTGCCAGTTGCGAGTGCCATGACAAAGATGTGTTTTAGGTAATCTAGGGATGTAAGGGCCGTTCCGGGATCATTGATTCCTGGACTCAATCCCTTTAGAGCGACCTCAGTAATACGTTCTATTCCGTGCGCAAAATATTCTTCAGCCCTTTCCGTACGGCTAAATACCCAATTTGCAGAAAACTCATCATTGATATCGTCTGGCAGATGTGCAGGTTCGGCGTAGGCAATGACTTGACCTTTCAGCACGTAGTTGCCTCGCCGTGTGGGGATGACGATGCGCGTTCGATGCTTCAAGGCTGTTCTGCAGATGGTGGAGTCATCTATCGATTGGAAATGGCCAGACGTTGGAGCATATAAGGGCGTCCACAGCGAGTAGTCAGGTGCTTCACTAAGGGTATACGCTTGATTGCGCTCCACCAGGCCAGTAATTGCGGCTATTGTGCGCTCGTGCACCTCGTCGAGCACCACGCCAACCTGTATGCTTTTGCTAACTCCATGGATAAACGATACGAACAGAGCTAAACAAATTATTCCAAAAACAATAGCAAAAGCAACAGCCACACTTGGAGATGCTTTGTCTCCTGTGGCCAAACCAAATCCCATAGCAATAATAATATTATACAAGATAGTACCGAGGTAAAAACCGAGTACGACCTGATGACGGCGGCTACCAACGAGCGAGGGGAGTAGCCGTGGAGTTAAATTAGAAGTGGCATTCGACAGCAATACCATCACCATCGAAAAGCTAAAGACCATGAGAGATATCAATCCACCAATTAATGTAGTTAATAAGCTAAGCGATACCTGCCTATCCTCAATAAGCAGAAAAGGAACGGTCTCATTGACGTACTCGAGTAGAGGTTCGCCATCTACTTCACGCAGAACCACCGCAATCACGACAAAGACGAGCGCGAGCAGCGATGGCCAAAACGCTATGCTATTCGTGATTTTGGTATAGTTGCGCTCAAGAAAGGATAAGATGCTTCTCACGCCGGCAACTTACATCGCCCACTCCGTGAGCCGCTGGGCTGCAGCAGACAAGGTTGCTTCACGTTTGGCAAAACACAAGCGCACGTAGGATTGCTGCTGAGGCGGAATGCTGTAAAATGGCGAGATGGGAATAACAGCTACACCTGCTTCGATGATGAGCCTTTCGGCAAAACTCGTATCAGGCTCCTCACTCAGGAGGCTGTAATCTGCTAAGCCAAAGTAGCTGCCTTCGCTGGGGAGGAGCTTTAACTTGCTTGGAGCCAACATCTTGTAGAGGTGGTCGCGCTTTGCTGCAAAAAAGTCTGGCAGAGACTCATATGTATTCTCGTCTTGCAGATGGTCCGCAATAGCGTGCTGAGCCGGCGTGTTGACGGTAAAAACAGTAAATTGATGCAAGGAGCGAAACTGAGTCATGATTTGCGCTGGCGCAACGATATAGCCCACCTTCCATCCTGTGACATGGAAGGTCTTGCCAAAGCTCGAAGTCACCAAGGCTCGCTGGCGCAGCTGCGGATACCTCAGCACACTCAGGTGTTCACGCCCATCGTACACCAGGTGTTCGTAGACTTCATCACTCAGCAGCAGCGTATCGGTGTCGGCAAGCAAACGCTCGAGTTCTTGGAAATCTTCGTGCTGCCAACATTTTCCCGTTGGGTTGTGGGGATTGTTGATGATGACGAGCCGTGTCTTATCGTTTAGCCTTTCGGCAAAACCACCCCAATCTGGGCGAAAGTCAGGTCCCCGCAGCTGAAGCGGCACCACCACCCCACCCTTGCTCCGTACTGCTGGCGCATAGGAATCATAGGCTGGCTCAAAGATGATGACCTCATCTCCAAGGCTTACCGTGGCCTGAATGGCCGTCCATAAAGCCTGGGTAGCGCCGCTGGTAATGGTTATTTCTACTGCGGTATCGAGTTGAACGCCGTGGCTGCGAAAAGTTTTCTTGCCGATAGCCTGCAGCAGTCTCGGCACACCCGCCATGGGCGCATACTGGTTGTGGGCTTGTTTGACGTGATAAGCAAGCCTGTCGGTGAGCGCTTCATCGGGTTCAAAGTCAGGAAAGCCCTGACCAAGATTGATAGCATCATGCTGACGCGCCAGCCGTGAAATGGTCGAGAATATGGATTCCTGTACGGCGGGAGGTGATACGAGCATAGTTAAAACGGTGCGCTGGATTTTTGCATCTACAACATGCTTACGCGCTGAATCTTTCGATAGCTCAACCAGCAAATCCACAGGAGCAAGGTAGTCAGTAGGATCAGGCAAGTGTACTGAGGCGTAGCGATGAAATGCAAAGAATCTCGAACCAGCGAAAGCGGCTGAGCAATTACATCCCAAGTATTAAAGCGCAATACCCTCCCAAGCCAGATGCCGCAACCGGTAGCTACAAGCACCAGCGCGAGGAGAAGCTGCCGAGCCGATCTTGCAATTTGCAGCGCTTGAAGTTGATGCTCGAAGTGCAAGAGTGAGCGCAGAAACCACCTCATACCAAGTAGCGCAGCACTTGCCACAGCACCAAATGCCAGAATAGTAACATCTGCATCAACCTCAGCACTTAAGCTTAGCTGCAGTGGATGGATAAAATCGGTTATGATGTAAGGTGCATTGGGTAAAAACAGCAACCAAACCAGGCCAAGAACCAGCTGCCTGGCCGAAGATGAACCAATGGGTGCATTGCGCTGTATGACTAGCGGCATGTAGGCGAGTAGGAGATTCCAGGGCAGAAACAGGTAGACTAACTGCTGCGTCAGTCCACACATGAGGACCACACAAATTGCGGTTAATGCTAGCAGACCTGCTTCTGCCAGCGAAAGTAGCTGAGGTGTTCTGGAGAGAGAATGCCTTAGCGTAGTCGTTGCAGTATTCATTGTGCTCGATTGCTGTAGGTGGGAGCATGCAGGAGGAGTTGCTGACGTTTGGCCTGAGCTAAATCCCATTCTCGCCAATCGCGGAAGACAACTTCAGGATACCGTGCTAGCCATTTGTTTAGTTGGGGATCATCGGGCCTGAGGCTGTACCAGGTGCTAGCATTGTGGGGCAGCAACTGCCGCAAATACGCTGAATCGTGGTGTTGGCGGCTTGGGCTGAGGTTGTAGCTGGTGATGATGTTCGACCAGTTTGGGAGCGCGGCCGCGGCGAGTACTCCGTAGACGCACCAAGCCTGCCTACGCACGAGCCATTCTAGGGAGGTGCGGTTGTGTGCTGTTTTGCCCAAAAGGGCGAGACCTCCTAGAGCGCTTATCAAAAACAGCCAAACGCCAAGTCGCTTATAGGTGAGCCCGTAAGCATCCATGTACTGAAAATTGCGCAGCCCAACGGTGGCCACCATCACGGCGTTTTGCGCAAGCCACGCTATGGCCAGCATCCGCACGCGATCATGATCGGCTGGTGGATGACGCAGGTAGTACAAGATGAGCCCGGCCGCGAGTACAATGGCAATGATTAAGGTGTTGGTACCTTGGTGCACGCCACGAGTTAGCTCCGCCCCAGAGACTGCGGCCTCCCCGAGCCAGGTACTCATGCCATCGAGGCCATTGAGCATGAGTGCAAGTCCATTAACTGCTAGCAAGGTCACACTCGCTGTACTCCATGTTTTGGCGGAAGCTAAATGGCTAAGCTGGTGCATATCTAGAGGCTGCGCCAGCCAGTGCTGCAACTTGCTACGGTGGTAGACGAGACCTGCCCCCAGCACGGACCAAACGAACAGCAGCGCCAGCGGGTGGAGCAGGTCGGCATAAATTTGGATAGTCTGCATACGTACAAACGCTGCCTCCCACTGTGCCGCAAGCTGGGCGTTGCTGAGGCTATAGAGCGCACAAAATACGAGGCTGATGGCCAGCGGAATCAGTAGGCGCGAAGCCAAGCTTTGCTGCTGCCGATAGAGCCTTGTAAGGGCGCGCCGGCCGTGAGTAAGTGCAGAGATATAACTTCCAAAACTGTGCAGCAACTGCACGAGAGCTCGGGCAGTGGCTCGGAGCGGATCGTCTGCTGGGCCGAACCACAAGGACCCGCAGAGGGTGATGGTAGCGAGCAGCAACATGGTGCAGGTCCAGGCATCGAGATGCCACACAGTAGCTATGGCTAGCGCACTCCACATGGCGAGTTGTACCTGCACGAGGGGCGGCCACCACCGTGGATGTCGAGCTAAGGTGCCGCTGCGCCACAAGGCGAGCAAGATGACTAGACCTGCGATGAGCGGCAGGTTGACTCCAATACCTGCACGGAAACTGAGCAGCGTAGCGAGCAGCGCGAAACTTCCTATGGCTGCGGAAAGCTGCGCGGAAGCTGGGAAAGAGTGATCGTTCATAAAGTGCTTTGCATTACAAAGTGACGGAAGAAAAAAATTTGCTACTGGTCTAGCATCGAGGCAAGTGCTTCGACGTGTTTGGCGAAATTTTTACGACCGAGTTCAGTAGCTCGATAGCTGGTGAGGGTTTTGCGGCCCACGAAGCCCTTGCGCAGATCGACGTACTTGTAGTCTTCGAGCTTGCGGAGGTGAGAGGCAAGGTTGCCATCGGAAAGTTCGAGTTCGGTTTTGAAGGTGGTAAAGTCTATCCAATCGCCAGCCACGAGCATGGCCATAATCGCGAGGCGGACGCGACTGTCGAGATTTTTATCGAGGTGTCGGAGAATGTGCTTCATGCGTTGCGCTCATGGCGGGTCCACATTAAAAGGCCATAGACGATGTGAAGTAAACCAAAGCCTAGGGCCCAAGCCTCCAAACCGTAGGCTGGATTAAAGGCAGTTAGCACTCCGAGAAGCACTTCACAGTAGCCGAGGGCGCGAATTTCATCATGCGTATATCGCCCTCCGGCCAGCAAGCTCAAGCCATAGAATATAAGGGTAATGGCTGCAGAAAATCCATAGACGCCACTTTGCCAGTGCGCTAATACAAGTAACCCTCCCGCCACGAGTGGCACCAGCAGGCTCACCAGCAGAGAGCGTGAGGCAGGAACCCACAGGTTGGAGCCAGCGCCACGTGCACGGCGTAAGGTGAAAAAGACTGCTCCGGCCAGGGCCACTAACATGGTGATAATGCCAACGGTAAGCACGTAGCTTTCGAGCGCGTAGGTGTGTGCCAGGCCGGGATGAGCGCGCATAAAAGCGGTGAAATAGTCGACGCCTGAAAAGGGCTGCAGCCCCACCTTCGCATAAGCAAAGCCTGCGGCAACCAGCGCACAAAATCCCGCCCACACACCCGACAGACCACTCAGACTCAAGAAGCGGCTGGAGCGCGACATGAGGTGACGAATCTCTGCAAGAGCTTCTTGCGGATCGGCGTAGGTATCAGGTGCAGACATGTAAAGTGCTTTGCGATACAAAGCTACAACTTGTCTCTGGTTCCTGCAAGTGCCTTAGCTTTAGACACAAAGTTTACTAGCGCAAAATTGATGCACTTCACACGACCTTTAGGGTGTGATTCCCGTCAACCTGACACCAGCTGGCGCGCTGCGGGCGGCTTGCGCACGGCTGAAGTGGGTGTAGCGGTGGGATTGAAATAAGTACGCCGCAGCTCCCCTAAGAGAAACTGCGGCGCATACAAACGGGAGCGCTCGACTGACTAAGCCATCGCCACGCGAATGTTGCTATCGGTGCGCATGGTCGCTGGATTGCTCTTGATGAAGTTGATGAGGTGATCGTTGTAATCCTCCCAGTGCGTAACGGCCAAACCATGAGGAGCACCTTCGTACTCATGCAGAACGGCATTATTAATCATCTTTACGGCCCGGCGAGCTGAGGCCTCGAGCGGCACGATCTGATCGTCAGTTCCGTGGCAGAACATGGTAGGAATGTTAATCTTGCTGAGGTCTCTACGGAAGTCTGTTTTGGCGAAAGCATCCACACACTGCACCGTGGCAACAGGACTTGCCTCCATGACTTTTTGCTGAGTAAAATCTAGCCAAGCATCGCTCACAGGGTGAGAGAGAATGCCGACGCCGTAGAACTTCTTCGCCCAGCCTTGCAGGAATCCTGCGCGATCTTTGCGCAATTCTGTTTTCATGTCGGCGAAAATCTGAGGATCCACGCCATCTTCATTGCCGGAATTCTTCTCCATGTAAGGAGTCACTGAACTCACGAAGTTGGCACGTGCCACACGGTGAGCACCGTAATTGCCAAGGTAGCGTGCTACTTCACCGCCTCCCATAGAAAACCCGACTAAAGTAACGTTTTGCAGGTCGAGCCCGTCGAGTAGGCGCTTGGTATCAGCGGCCATGGTATCGTAGTCGTAGCCATCGAACGGCTTACCGCTTTTTCCGAAGCCACGGCGATCATAAGCTACTACGCGGTAACCTTGGTGCGGGAGGGTGAGGTACTGGTGCTCCCACATGTCGAGGGAGAAGGGCCAGCCGTGGATGAACACGATGGTCTCTCCATTTTTTGGACCGTAGTCACGGTAGTAAAGGTCTGGCTTTTGTTCGCTGGGACTTTCGCCCGTCTTTTGGGACAAGTATGGCATTGTTGAATGGTTGTTGTACTAGAATGATGTAGGTTTTCGGGTCCTTGTTCAGTGATTTACCGAGGGAGTTTGGTAGCGTCGCATTGACTCCGAATGGGTACATTTGCCAAGCAAAAATTTCTTCCGACCATGTTTGACAACCTGCGTAATCGCGCTAAAAACAACGAGACCAGCAATCCGCTTTTACGTTCAGCTCAACGTGAAGCAACGCGAGAAGAACGGCTGGATACGCTTGAGTCCGGACTAGATGTAGGATTGATCAGCACCCAGACGATGAGCGTCAGTGGTGCCATCAACAAGACGCTGATCCTCACCCTGCTCATGTTGATTACAGCAGCTTTTTCTTTTTCCTACCCCAACCCAATACTGATGTGGGGCGGCGTCATTGGTGGCTTGGTGATGGTAGTGCTCGCTAGCTACAAACCCAACACCGCCAATTGGGCGGCACCTGCCTACGCACTCTTTGAGGGCCTTTTTGTCGGGGCAGTTTCGGCCATGTATGCCTACATGTTTGATGGCATCATACTTCAGGCCGTCAGTCTAACCATTGCTGTGCTCCTGTCTATGCTGTTCTTGTACCAAACTGGGATCATTAAAGTCACGGCCAAGTTCAGAGCAGGAATCTTTATGGCGACTGCTGCGGTGGCGGTGGTGTATATCGCCTCTATTGCACTCAACTTCTTCGGCATCCAGATGCCGTACCTTCATGAGGGAGGCGTGATTGGGATTGGCATCAGCTGTGTGATTTTAGCTATTGCTTCTCTCAACTTGCTCGTGGACTTCGACAACTTCGAACAAGGCGCGGCGAGTGGACTCTCGCGTAAGTATGAGTGGGTATTTGCGATGGGCTTGCTGGTAACGCTCGTGTGGATCTACGTTGAACTTCTTCGACTGCTCAGTCAGCTGGCACGGGAGTAAGAACAAGCTTTGTGCGCAAAGATTAAGAAGATGCTGGCTTACCAGACGGCTGACGCTATTCTGGTGGCCATATTTATGTTGTTACACGGTGTGATAGGAATTTCATAAATTTGCGTTTGATGCGACTACTTTTTCTACTGCTAGTGATTGCTTGTGCCACGACTGCTCAAGCTCAGCGCGATTCCCTCAGCCACTTCATTGGCGGAAGTATTAGCCTCTCCGCTGGAACCCGAGGCTCAAGCTTTATCTTTGGCCCAACAATTCGGCAAGAAGAGTTCTTTGCAAGCGTGCGACCCGTACTCGGCAAACAGGTTCGGCCGAGGCTTATACTTGGCGTATCCCCTCAATATTCCTACACCGACTATGGCGACCTCAACTTCGGCACGGGAGGACAAGCTAGGGGTCTGCATACGATAGGGATGTTTGGATTTATACGATATCTTATAGGTGCTCATGATAAATTAGGCTTTTTTCTTCACAACCAGGTTGGCTTTGTACATAATCGTAGCACCTTCACGAGCCGACCTGTAACTGGCCCAGGCGTTGGACCAGACGTAGAAGATCTCTTCATAAGTAATGATGTACAAATTGCCATCATCCCACAGGTTTACTACCAATTCGGTAGGATTCGACTTATCGCCAATTTTGGCAGTCTGAATTTTACCACATTCGGTGCCACCAAACTTGATGGAGAGGATGTATCAGATAGAGATAATCAGGTAAACTTAAGTCTCCGCCCCAGCAGCTTTAGCATTGGTGGAGAGTACTTATACTAAAATGCCTCCCCAATCTGGATGTAGAAGTTGAAATCGCCTTCTCCCGTAAAGGCCGCATCTAAGCGCACATTTAGCCGCTCTACCGGATCGACCTCAAAGCGAATCCCCGCACCAATGGCTGTGCGAAGGGTCTGATCACGAAAGGAGCTGAGAGAAGGCGACACCGCGCCTGCACTTGCAAAGGTCACAGCGCCAACTGGGAAATTAGGCATGTTAAAGCGATATTCCGCTTGAGCAGCTACATAATGCCTGTCCGTATACCGACCTTCGTAGTAGCCGCGCATAATTTCTCCAGAACCCAACTGACCCAGCTCAACTAGCGGCACATCGCCTTTTGTAAAGTAGCCAACGGTATGTAGACCTAATACATCTCGCCAATGTTCTGCACCTCCGAGCTGAAAAAAGTGACGAGCATCTACACGTGCGAGTTCGTACGCGTGAGTACCTCCTAGCACCTCTCGGTATACACCATATGTAGCTTCAAGATATGTACCTGTTTGCGCATTAAGTAAGGAATTGCGGGTGTCGTACAGCGCTGCTGCTTCGACTCCAGCGGAAGTAGATCCTCTAGCCCCGGGTATATCATTAAAATTAACTGCTTCTGGAGGAAAATTATCATCCTCATGGACAGTGAAATCGGTATCTGCGACGTGGCGATAGCGTACACCTCCACCGAGAAACAATTTCCGTATAAATAGCTGCTTGGTGAGGATCGGCTCAAAAACTAGCTGCGTACTTTCAAAAATAACTTCATTGTCCTCAGAAGTTTTAGGTCCTACTCCATAGAAAAGCTGAGGAAATATCTGTGCCCGGGCATTGCCGCTGAGCACCCAGGTTTCGTCTGGCCAAAAAATTTCAAAACCGGAGTAAAAGAGAATCTGATTTTCTAGTGTATACGTAAAGGCCAGTGGAATTGCTGATGTACGTGTCCTATCTTGACCTCCTGAATTTGGCATCTTAAACAAATATGAGCCGCCAATTCCGAAGCCGAAGTTGGTCTCCGGCGTGTAAATCACGTATGGTGCAAAAACGATTTTCGCAGGATAGATTGAGTCACTTGCCGCTGCTCTGCGCTCGTTTGGTTCGATGGTCAGAAAGTCGATGATGCGGTCGAGGCCGTGGCTGGTGTGTTCATCCTCTGCACTCACCCGATCGGCTTTGTCTTGAGCATGAAGAGTAGGCACGTGCAGCAACAGGAGGCAAAGGACGAGGAGGAGTGAAAGTCGTAGCAAGAGCTGTAGCTTGGGTCAGCCTCTTAAACAGCTAGATAGCATCCAAGGGTTCAGCCGCTCCGCAGTATATACGTGCAGTTTACCTTGTGCGATATGTTTTATCGGTTTGGCGACTATTTACCCGTTTGTGCCGAGTCCAGTTTTGTGCATCCTCAGGCCGCAGTGATTGGCAATGTCATCATAGGTGAGCATTGTTACATCGGTCCCGGAGCTACGGTGCGAGGCGACTGGGGAGAGGTGGTGCTGGAGGATGGCTGCAATGTGCAGGAAGGCTGCTGTGTGCACATGTTTCCAGGAGTTCAGGTGCGCTTACGCCAAAACGCGCATATCGGCCACGGAGCTATTATTCACGGTGCGGATATTGGCAAGGATGTGATGGTGGGAATGAATGCAGTCATCATGGATAAAGTCGCTGTAGGTGAAGGTAGTATTGTCGGTGCTCTCACTTTCGTCAAAACGGGCTTCGTCATTCCACCAAAATCTTTGGTTGTTGGCAATCCTGCCCGAATCATTGGTGAAGTGGATGATCGGCGGGCTGCCTGGAAACGAGCGGGAACCGAGCTGTACCAAACCTTACCCGCAGCGTGGCAGGATGCTGCTGCACCCGTTGAGCCGCTGCGGCAAGTACCTCACGGTCGGCCTAAAATGAGCAGCTCCTACGCTCCATTTGAAAAGCTGAAAAGGGATACGTCCGACTCATAATGTAGCGAACCTTGCCCGCTCGTTTCACCTACTCCATATATGTCTGCGACCAAACTCTCGCCTTTCTACCGCTACGTGCTGCTTGCGACCTATATATTGGTTGCGGTAATAAATTTTTGGCCGCTGGACGAATATCGGTTTGAGGACGATCCTGAGGTACTCATCTCGCCAGCGGATTGGGCATTTTCGATTTGGGGAGTAATTTTCATAGGCATGATTGGCTTTTCTGTGGTTTTGGCGAAAGCTGCAGAACCTGCTACACCTAGCCTCCGACGTGCCATTATCGGACTATTTATCGCAGGTCTGGCCAGCATTGCCTTCGTGCCGCTCAGCATTCAGGGCAACCAACTGCTCATCCTCTTCAACGTGATTCTTCACCTCATCGCCCTGACTTATGCATATGGCGGACTGCGCCAGCATGTAGCTACGACACCCGCTCGGCCACGCAGCAGAGGATTCTGGTACTTCGGACCGTCAATGTACCTCGCTTGGATAGCCGCAGCCACGGTGCTAGCCTTTGCCCTCACCTTCGAAGCACTAGGCTTTGAGCCAGGCGTGCAAGCGGGCATCATCATGACGCTCGTGCTGATTGTAGTGCTAATGGGCATTGCGCGCCAGTTTTTAGCGAAAGCGGATGCAATTGTAGCCCTCACCGTAGCCTGGGCACTCTTCGCCATAGGCGTGAAGCAGTGGGCTTTTCTCAGCATCCGCTACGCCGCATGGGCCGCAGCAGCCATCCTGATCGTTACAACACTGCTACGGGTGAGTAGAGGCAAAATCGGCTTTTACACCACACCAGGCTACTACGCCGATGGCGATCGAGCAACACCTTCTCGCGTCTCCACTTCCTCAGTGCCGTCGTAAATATCCTCGGCATCATCGCGTGCATCGCGGCCGCGCACGAGCATGAACTCCTGGATATTCTCCTGATTGAGCATGCCCACCAAATGCTGACCGTCATACACAGGGCAGACGGTGGTGCGCTTGGACATCATCAACTCGAACGCCTCTTGTAAAGGCATTTGCAGCGCCAGTTCGAGAGGTGTGGCGAGAGTAACATCCTTGATGCGCAGATCGCGCCGACCGGTGTTGAGCCCCTGCACGATAGCTTCTCTGGTAAGCACGCCAACCACAATACCATCTAGATCGAGCACGAGAAATTCCTTTTCCTGGCCGTCGAGCAGTAAATCCACAGCTCGCTGGAGTGGCTCGTGCACATACAGCGGCGTATAAAGCGTCATGAGTACATCCGAAACAGCGAAGCCGGTAAGGGCAGTTTGGGTTTCAACCTGGCGATTCTCGTTGAGGGCGCCGAGGTACACGAATAGGCCGATGAAGACCAACCAAAAGCTGTAGAAAAAACCAAGAAAGACAAACGCAACTGCTAATGTCCTACCCAAACCAGCAGCCAAACGCGTAGCCTTTGCCCGATCCCAACGCATGGCGAGCAGCGCCCGCAGGACCCGACCTCCATCCATAGGGAAAGCAGGAATCATGTTGAATAGCACGAGCAGTAGGTTGACCGCAAAGAGGTTTTCGGCGAAAAAAATCGGGTCGAGCCGCGACACCGTCTCGGAGTAAGTGAGAATATTGAGCAGCTGCCCAGTGAGCGCCAAGTAGAGGTAGAGTCCAGCCGCGATGACGAGATTGACTGCTGGTCCAGCGAGCGCTACGAGCAATTCTTCGCTCGGTTTTTCAGGGATGCGCTCCAGGGAGGCCAGGCCGCCAATGGGGAGCATGGTGATGTCTCGCGTGCGTACGCCAAAGTGTCGAGCTACGAGTGCATGACCATATTCGTGAGCAATGACGCAGGCAAATACAGCGAGTACGAAACCAACACCGTAGAGGCCGCTCTCGAGGAGCTGCGTCTCGCGGTAGTAGCTAAAGAAAAACCAGGCGAGTAGGATGAGAAAGGTCCAGTGGACCTTCACATCGATGCCTGCTAATCGAGCGATTTTGTAAGAGCCGCGCATGGGTGGGGGGTGGGAAGTGGGAAACGAGAAGTGGGAAATGAGAAGTGGGAAGTGGGAAGTGGGAAGTGGGTGTTACCTAGCAAACGCTTTGACTGGAGTTGGGTTTGTAATTCGTTGATGGGAGTCATCCCATCCAGCAGCTTAGCTGTAATTTAGCGCGTTGAAACTTAACGTACGGCATGGGAAGGGCATTTGAATTTCGGAAGGAACGCAAAATGAAGCGCTGGGCTGGCATGGCCAAAGCCTTTACGCGCATCGGCAGGGAGATTAGTATGGCTGTCAAGGAGGGCGGCGGCAATCCTGATTACAATCCACGCCTGCGCATGGCCATCGCCAACGCGAAGGCTGCTAATATGCCCAAGGCTAATGTGGAGTCGGCCATCAAACGCGCGACTGAAAAAGACTCAGCCAATTACGATGAGGTGGTCTACGAAGGCTACGGTCCCCATGGAATCGCGGTGTTGGTGGAAACTGCCACCGACAACACTACCCGCACAGTCGCTAATATCCGCCACGCCTTCTCCAAAAATGGTGGGCAAATGGGCACGCACGGCTCGGTGGACTACATGTTTCACCGTGTGGGCCAGTTTAAAGTGGAAGATGCTGGGCAAGACCTGGAGGAGCTCGAACTCGAGCTCATTGATGCCGGCCTCGAGGAGGTGAGCAAAGACGAGGATGGCATGCTCGTGTTTCAGTGTGGGTTTAAAGATTTCGGTCACTTTGGGGCTGCTCTCGAAGACAAAGGTTTAGAAGTAAAAAACTCTGAACTCGTGCGCATACCGCAACACACGAAAGACCTCTCGGATGATGAAGCTGATGAAGTGATCAAGCTCATCGACAAATTAGAAGAAGACGATGACGTGGTGAATGTGTTCCACACCATGAATGAAGAATAATCTAGACCTAAATCACCTCGCAAAACTAAACTTTCTATTCAGAAGATCATGATCAATTCTCACACTACACCCAATGGCGTCACAACTATCGAGTTTGCTACCCCGGCGCATAACAGTCTTCCTGGCGATGAACTGCAAGCGCTGGTAGAAGCCATTAATGCTGCGGGGCTTGATGAGGCGACGCGCGTGGTGATATTACGTTCTGGTGGCAACCGTACCTTTTGTGCTGGAGCGAGTTTCGACGAACTTATAGCGGTGAGTAATGAGGTGGAAGGGCTCGAATTCTTCAGTGGATTTGCGCGAGTAATTAATGCAATGCGTCGCTGCCCGAAGTTTATTATTGGTCAGGCCCAGGGCAAGGCAGTGGGTGGCGGTGTAGGTTTGTTGAGTGCCTGTGACTTAGTTTATGCCACAAAGTTCGCGAGTATTAAGTTGTCGGAATTGGCCATTGGTATTGGGCCATTTGTAATAGGTCCAGCGGTGGAGCGCAAGGTGGGTAAGGCTGCCTTTGCGGAAATGGCTATTCGTGCAGATGAGTGGTTTGATGCAGCTTACGCTAAAACCTGTGGTCTTTACACAGAAGTGCTCAGCGATAGCGCTACGCTTAATCAGCGGGTTTTGGCGAAAGCTGACACACTGGCCACCTACCACGTCGAAGCCATGCTCGAGATGAAGCGTGTGCTGTGGGAAGGCACCGGCCATTGGGATGAATTGCTCACCTCGCGCGCCGAAATTTCTGGGCGCCTCGTCACCAAACCCTGGACGCGGCAAGCACTAGCCAAGCTGAAGCCTGCTGCCACAGCGAAACAGGGTTAGCCAACAGTGTAAAGTATTGTGGGTAATTGCGCCTAACACTAAACCTGCACGGCCTGAAGTGACATTCATAAGGTACCCCAACTCAACCCAAAAACCTGCTGCCTGTCTCTGCGGAGGCACCAGGAGTCGTCCTACTTATGAATATCACCTTCGTCGGAAATTACCCGCCTCGTCTCTGCGGCATCGCCACGTTTACCCAGCACCTCGCGCAGGGTATTAGCGATGCAGCTAAGCGGCATCGGCAGCGGTTTGAGATGCAGGTGATCGCGATCAACGACGGCAAATCCTACGATTATCCGCCGGTGGTGAGCAGCACCATCGAGCAGCAAAACAAGCGGGACTATCTGCTGGCGGCCGAGGCCATAAACCGCAGCGACACCGATGCGGTGGTGCTCCAACACGAATTCGGCATCTATGGTGGAGATGCTGGGATGTACATATTGAGTTTTGCCGAAAGGCTGAAAAAACCGCTCATCGTGACGATGCACACCGTGCTGCGCCAGCCGAACGATCAGCAACGGCTAGTGGTGCAGCGACTTGGCGTGCTGGCTCAGCGGCTCGTGGTGATGAGCAGCCTTGCCGTCAGAATGCTCGGGCAGGTGTACCGCATACCCGCCAGCAAAATTGAGCGGATCGAGCATGGCTCACCGGAATTTGACTATTCCCGCCGCCCCTCCGCACGTCGGCAACTCGACCTCGGTAATCGGCACACACTGCTCACCTTTGGCTTGTTGGGCCGGGGTAAAGGCATCGAAACGGCAATCGAAGCATTGCCAGCGCTGAAGGCTGTGCGACCTGATTTCCTCTATATTCTGCTCGGCAAGACTCATCCTAATGTGGTGGCGCACGAAGGTGAGGCCTACCGCGATGGCCTGTGGGCGCGGGTGGAAGAACTCGGCCTGGCTGAAAACGTGCGCTTCGTCAACGAGTATGCTGATGAGGATATGCTGCGCGACTACCTCCTTGCCACCGATGTGTACGTGCTCCCCTACCCCAACGAAGCGCAAATCACGAGCGGCACCCTGAGCTATGCCGTGGGTGCTGGATGCGCAGTGGTGAGTACGCCGTTTTGGCACGCTAAAGAATTGTTGGCCGAAAATCGTGGCCGCTTTTTCCCCTTCGACAATCCGCCTGAGCTGGGACATGTGCTCACCGAATTAGCCACAGATGAGGCTGCACTAGCGTCTTTACGAGCTTCCGCCAAAAGTTATGGCGCCACCACCACCTGGCCCGATCAAGGTGCAGAATACCTGTCGCTAATTCACCAGGTAGGCACTGAAAAACCAATTAGCCGCAAAAGCGAATTACCAGCTATTGATTTACAGCATATTTATCGCCTGACTGATGATACAGGTATGTTGCAACACGCCACCTTTCACCTGCCTAATCGTAAAGAAGGTTATTGTTTAGATGATAATGTGCGGGCTATCGTTTTTGTGGTGCAGTCGCTTGAATTAGGAGGCGATCGCAACACGCTAGAGCCGCTGCTCGACAATTACCTCAGCTTGCTCACTTATTTGCAGCAAGATGATGGGCGCTTTCATAATTTTCTCAGTTATACCCGTAACTATCTCGACCTCACCGGAAGTCCTGATAGTTTTGGCCGAACGATTTGGGCACTCGGTCGGCTCCTGGGCTCGCGAGCTGTAAGTCAAGATCATAAGGATTTGGCATGGCAACTGTATCAGAGCGCTCGACCGCATATTGCTGGTCTGCGTAGTCTACGTGCAGTAGCGTTTTGCTTGCTTGGACTGCAAGAGCTCCACCACAGTGAATTATATTCTGAAAATGTGCGTGCCTTTACCGAAAAGGTAGGTGAATTCTTGCTCGCTGAATATGCCGCTGCAAGCGATGAGGAGTGGACATGGTTTGAGTCTGCACTTACCTACGGCAATGCTATTTTACCCTGCGGATGTTTGGCAGCTTTTGATGTTACTGGCGACTCCCGTTATCAGGTTGTGGCTACTGCGAGTACTGCCTTCTTGGAGCGCTACACGTTTAGTAATAGAATGATTCACCCGATCGGCTGCCATACGTTTGCTCGACGTGGAGAGGCACCTTCGCGCTATGACCAGCAACCGCTTGATGCTATGGCGATGGTATACCTCTACTGTGCCTGGTATGCATGTAATGGCGATGAGCGTAATTTCGAGAAAGCGCAGACCAGTTTCGGCTGGTTTGTAGGTCTAAATGAGCTCGGGCTACCGCTTTTTAACGCTGAGCGTGGAAGTTGCTACGATGGATTGATGGAGCGCGGAATCAATCAAAATCAAGGTGCAGAAAGTACTCTAGCCTTCTGGCTGGCGCGCAATCGGATAGCAATTGCACTCGCCAAAGAGGAACCCGCACAATTCGATGCCACTGCCGATCAGAATCTCGAGCGATACCTGCCTTCGCACACACGCCTAGGGGGGAGCGTCCCAGCGGCCTGAACGCGTACTACCCTACCGTCAGCAGTTCCTGCATAAGTTGATCCATCGGCACCCAGGCAAAGCCGCTCTGGTAGTCGCTCACCGCATAGGGAATGAGCAGTCGATCACCGATAATGATGCTGCCACAGGAGTACACTACATTGGGCACATAGCCTTCGCGCTCATCTTCTTCTGGTGAAAGTAGTGGATAAGGCAGGCGTGCCAATACCTTACGCGGATCTTCGAGATCGAGTAGTACAGCTCCGAGTCGATATGTGCGCATGGGGCCAACGCCATGCGTAATGAGTAACCAACCTTGTGGAGTCTCAATAGGACTGCCACAGTTGCCCATCTGCACAAATTCCCAAGGAAATTTCGGACCGAGCAAAAATTGTGGATTTTCCCAAACCGTTAGGTTATCTGAGAACATAATGTAATTGTTGACGCCATCTATGCGGGCCAACATAGCGTATCGGCCACCCACCTTTCGCGGAAAAAGCGCCAAGTTTTTGTTTTGAGCTCCATCTCCATAGATCGGTCGAATTCTAAACCTGTAGAAGTCTTTAGTTTCAATAAGTTTGGGCATAATGGTAAAGCCATCATAGGCGGTATAGGTAGCGTAATATATTGCCTCGCCATCATCATCGACAAAACGTACAAAGCGAGCGTCTTCTATTCCACGACTTTCCCACTCACTGATCGGCAGAATTACCCGCTCGGAAATGTCTGTATCTTTCGAGAAATTAAGTTCATGATGGCTATCGGCGAGCCACAGAATTTCTTGTATTTCATCGGCGAGTGGAGCATCTGCCGGATGCTTTCGCATTTCATCGGCAAGATGTCGACTTAGCTCATCGTAGGTGAAGGTTTCTTTAAGTTGACCGACAAGGCGCGAACAGGTTTCAGCGCCACCTTGCAGGTTGTTTAAGTTTTCACAAAACGTGTCCCGGTGATATTTGTGGTCACGAACGAATCGGGCTTCTTCTATTCTATCGGCAGGTGGATCAATTTTGAGAGTCCCATCTTGATCGGCGATGACGTAGCGAAATTCGAGCGAGCTGAGATGACCTTCGCCGGTGGCGCGGAGGCTTATGAGCAAGCGGGTTTCGCTTGGCAGGGTGCCATTCTGATCGGGCGCCAGCACCGCGCTAGGATTAAAAAACGCGGCGGCTTCGATAGAAAACTCCTTAGTGAAGTAGGCTCCGATGAGCATGCGCCTGTTTTCAGAAATCTCCTGGACGTCGAGACCTTCCTTGATAAGGGTAGATTCGATGTGGCCGTAGTGTTTGCGGAAGATGCGGCTCACATCGCGGTGGCGGCGGGCAAAATCCCTGAGTACCTGGTGAAGCTGAGCCCACACCTCCTTCTCCCCGAGCTGCAGAATGTGCGTGGCAAGATCGATGGTACGAGACGTCGAGTTGATAAAGAATTTCGTGACAACTCTACTGGCGTCGGGAAATATTTGAAGGGGACTGCGTTCGACAGGGATTTTCATAGGCGGGGTGGAAGCTACTATTCTTGACTTGAACGGCAGCGCGAAGGAATGTGTTTGGGAGGTAGATTTACCGACGGTGGCCGAGATGGCCGATACGTTAGGTTTAATTTTTGCCGTTAGGCGCCTATGCTACGACCTCTACTCTTTGCTGCGACTGCCTTATTGCTTATGTCAGCCTGCGCCAACGATGATGACCTCGAGCTGGTCGTGACTGAGCAGGTGTACTACGAGAATGTCGACGCCGAGCTTCATCGCTTTTTCAAGGCCTATGAAGATGCAGCAGCTGAGCGCGGTATTGTGGTTGATCTTTCCGAGATGAGCGTACGTGGCCACCTCATGGAGCTAGACCAAGACGGCGTGGCAGGAGAATGCCGCTTCAACCCGGATGATCCGAACGTCGTGAGTGTGGATATCAGCACATGGAATGCTGTCGGCGAGACGCTAAAGGAGTATATCGTCTTTCATGAGCTAGGTCACTGCGAGCGGCTACGTAAGCACCGGGAAGTTGCCGATAGTCTCAACAATTGCATAAGCATTATGGCTTCGGGCATTGGGGGATGCAGGGAGAACTACAACTTCCGCACCCGTGAGGCGCACCTCGACGAGTTATTTGATGAGGAGTTCTATGGCGAGTGGCCATAGGGTTTGACTATACAGCAGGCAAGATTAACGAACCACCTGCACGCTCGCAGTTTCGCCATTTGTATAGACTACCTGCACGATGTAAGTTCCTGAAGCTAGGGCTACGGCAGTAGGAAGGGTTGAGGCGCCTGCGGAAAGTGTTGACCATGTTTGAATCGATCTGCCCAGAGCATCCATGAGCGCCAGCTTCTTGATCTGCTCTGGAGATTGTATCCGCAACGCACCCGTGGCCAGAGAAGCAGTCAGCAGGTCAACACGTGCAGACTGGTCGGCGCTCACGATGTCGGTCAGCGCAAAATCACCATTATGATCCACCTGACGGAGCCGGTAGTAGCTCACGCCCGCAGGTGCAAGCACATCTGTGTAGGTGTAGTGCTGGAAGGCTTCGGGGGCATCACCGGCTGAAACCTGGCCTACTATGCTAAATGAGCTACCATCAGTGCTGCGCTCGATGGAGAAAAATCGGTTCTGATACTCACTGGCAGTGGTCCAGGCAATTTTATTTTGCTTGGCTGGAAGGGCTTCAGCAGACAAGGCGATGAGTTCTACAGGTAGAGGCGCCAATGGATCAGCACTGAGTGCGAAAGAGCTAAAGCCAGATTGGTAAGTCACCTCGAGGTATTGCAGCGCACCGGCAGTGCCTACAGTTGCTGACTCCCAATTCACGACTTGGCTAGTGAAGTTGCTAGGATTGACAGCGCTAATGCTGCTGACGCCTGTTACTTTAGCTATACCTGCGGCTGTTGGCAGTTGCCCTGTGGCTAAACTCCATGAACTCAGTTCCTGAGGCGTCATGTACCACCTCATCTTATAATTACCATTTGGATTATTAATGGTAGGATTAAGGTTTAAGGTTTTGGCGAAAGCATGACCTAGAGGATCTACGCTGAAAAACGGATAAGACGGCTGTACAGTCGCATCACGATCAATATCGGCTGTGATGCAGCCATAGTCCATAGCAGAGAGATTGACTAATTCTGCAATGATCTTCGCATCAGTCGAACGGATGACTATGGACTCTTGCGGCCCTAAATAAGTTTGAGTTGGAGGTGAGACGTTACTCGCAACAACATCATTGCGGATACCCATCAATGAAACATTATCAATTGCCCAGTACCAGTCATATGCTGCTTGATAAGTAAAGCGCAACTGCAGGGCGGCAGAAAGGTATGGTGTCAAATTGATATTGGCCTGGTCAGGAATATTGAAGGAGCCGACATTGCCCATCGTCTGATCGTGGTAGTAAACCTGGATCCACGCTCCAGCATTATTAACTTCAATTTTAGTGAACTCACTAGTGCCACCATTGTAGGTTCTGAAGTATTGATCAAAGCTCAGTGTAAGTGTAGCAAAGGTGGAAACATCCACAATAGGCGAAGTAATAACTTCAAACATGGTAGAGCCATTCCCGGCGGCATCTGAATCTACCAGTAAAAAGTCGGTCCCGTTAAAGTTATTTCCGCTTCTATCAGGAGCAACTTTCCAAGTCTCAGAATTGCTACCGCCGTTAGTTACCGTCCATCCCACCGGAATCGTACCAGCGTTAAAATTCTCGCTAAGCGCAGAAGTAGGTGCTTGAGAGCCAACTGGGAGATCATTATCGAGAATATTAATGTCAACAGAAGTATGAGGTCCTGCAGCTAAGCCCGCTCCCGTATTGAGGCTTAGAATGACTAAATCCGAAGCTTCGATAGCGGCATCATCAAATATGCGCACGACGATATTGCCGACCGTAGGATTGGTACCGCCAAGGGTTAGAGCGCCAACGAACAATTGAGCATCATGCGGGCTGCCACCTATGAGCGAAGCAGTGACAACGGCAGGTGTGGCGGGGTTATAATTGAGCTGCACTGGAAATATAATATCTTCATAGCCTCGACAATCAATGGTGCCAGAGCTGGAGGATTCGGTAACATTAATGGATGAAGCAGATGAGACAAAGGATGCGGTGAGAGGAGGAAGTTGGCCTCCAGTTCCTGCAAGTAAAGTAGTAGATCCCCCGCCAACTGGATCGAGCCAAGCATTAAGGCGTCGTTGGGGAGCGGGATTATTGCCATTTGTCCAGTTGTAGGCAATCTTACCGTACCAACCTGGATCATTCGCTGGATTACTACAGTTTATGCTAGAGCCGCCATACAATTGACCAATAACAAAACCATTACCATCAAAAAGTGGTGATCCACTCGAGCCACCTTCTGTGACTGAATGCCCATTGGGAGTAGCATCCCAGCTTATATTCCAATAGGCACCTGTTGTGTTAGTAGGACCATTAAAAGAAACCGGTGCGATAGAATGTGTAGCAATCATTTTATAATCACCGGCTGGATGGTGAATGCCTACACCACCGACAGCAGGGACTGCCTGTGCGGAAAATCCATTGAGGTGGACATTATAGCTAATTTGTGGATTTTCTGTAAGTTCAAATAGGGCAAAATCGCCATCTGAATCATTAGCACGCAAGGTTGCCCCTGAGGTTGTCTCTGTTGGACCAATAGGCGAGGACGTTCCGCATCCAATACGCTCGTAGTTCCAGTAAAATACATAACCACTTGCGTCGGTATTACCCAAGGCATCGAGTGAGCCGATACAGTGGTCGGCTGTCAGAAACAGCGGCTTACCATCTTGGGCAGTATTGTTTAGCAGCGAGCCCGTACAGAGGCCAGAGCCGTTGAGCAGGATGCGCGCTACGCCACGTTTGTGCTGTTGCCAGTTGTTCCCTTCCGGGCTGCAGTTGACGCCCACCTGGCAGGAGCCGGAGGGCATGGCGGCACGAGCAGCCTCATCAAGCACCTCTACCAAACGGTAAGCGTGCCCTACTTGTGAAACCGTAATGCTACCCCGACCGCGCTGATCGGCAGGCTCGAAGTACTCCACCACCGCTACATCACCATACGTGAGAGCGGTCGCAAATTTTCTTGTGGCTTTATTGTTACGGCTTGTAAATGCACCACTCGTTTCCCCATTTTCAGGATTATATACGTGCATAGTGGCACCGGGTGGAAGAAAGAAATCTTTATACAGCAGGGAGATAGCCTGGGCACCTGAGGCTTCTACTTTGAGGCGCCAAATACGGTCGCCATTCCCAAGCTCGTCCCACACCCCATGCTTCATGTCGAGGTCGACTGCGAAAGGATAAGCCACTCTGCGCGGCTGAGAGAATTGATCTTCTACTACATCTTCGGCGACGACCTGCTTCATGTTGAGTGCAGGCATTTTCTCCGCTTTGAGAGGCGCTAAGTCAAGGGAGATTGAGTGTGGGGGAATGTCTTGACTTAATTGCGCATGGCTCAGGAGGACGTGTAGAACAAAACTCAGCAGCAAAAGAAGACGAAGGGCAGGCGCAGACATAAACAGTTGATTGACTCAAACGTAAATTTAGAATAAATCTTCGCTGCTCCTGTACCAGGAAACGCTTAAATATCAGAGGGAAGACATGTTTGTCGGGAGAGGGATGTTGCACATTTTCCTGCGTTAATTGCGGCGGTGTTTTCGCGATTACTCCAGACCAGTCGTACGAAGCTGTTCCTGCTTAGCGGAGGTGCTTATGTCATTGGTCTGCTGTGCATGTGCTTCGGGATATTATTTGCAATTATGAGTTGGCCTGGCGCGAAGGTGATGGTGATTGGAGGCGCTTTCGCAAAACTCGTTGGGGCAATTGTCGTGGTGGCATGGCTGGTTGCGACTGTATGGAGTCTTTCCAGGGGCAGAATCAATAGTGCTAAGCTTGGGCGATTGCGGGGTATTGATGGTTTGTTTGCACTAGTAATGTCCTCGCTTTATCTGATTTTCTATCAGCTCTACGAAAGCGGAATTTTGTGGAATATTAGCATGTTACCTGGAGCGGGAGGATTTACTCTTTCCAGCCCAACATTTTCAAATACCCATTACTTCTGGTTTGCACTCGCTTCTTATGTACTGCTCACTTATAAAGCGGCTGTTGCCTTGGAGAGTGCTGAGAGTAAAACTGCACCAAAATCCGGAAAGCGCTGGAAGAATTGGCTGATGTTCTTACTGCAACCAATTGGCTTATGGAAGCTGCAGCCGCGCATCCGTGCCGCTTTGCTGCTCCAGCCCGGTGTAGCTCTAGAGGACCATCTCATCACGTAAATCATTCACCGCACAAGCAACCCTAATGCAGACTAAAACCATACGACTCGGAGGAGTGCCAGAGCACTTCAATCTCCCGATCCATCTGGCGATCGAGAATGGCAGCTTCGCGCAACGCGGTGTGAACGTGGAGTGGACGACCTTCAAAGGCGGCACCGGACAAATGACTGAAGCACTTCGCGCGGGCAGCATTGATGCATGTGTACTCCTCACTGAGGGAATTGTAAAAGACATCATTGGGGGAAGCCCGTCAAAAATTATCTCTGGATATGTCAACACGCCACTTATTTGGGGCGTACATACCGGCAGCAAAAACTCTCTTCAGCATCACGATCAGATTTATGATCAGCGCTACGCCATCAGTCGCTTAGGATCAGGATCGCATCTGATGGCTATTGTCGATGCGGTAGTTCACGAGCGGCAGCTGGCTCAAGAGCAATTTGTGGTCGTGAAGAATCTAGAAGGTGCATTGACTTCACTGCAAAATTTAAACAGTGATGTTTTTTATTGGGAGAAATATACGACTAAGCCTTATGTAGATAATGGGCAACTTCGCCGCATAGGTGAATTTATCACTCCCTGGCCCTGCTTCGTTATTGCGGCCACCGAAGACATCTTAACTCAGGAACCAGACACTGTGGTTAGAATGCTGCGCACCATTCACGACAGCTGCGATAACTTTATGCAAAGTGATGCTGTTATTCCGTTGGTGGCCGAGCGCTACGGGCTACATCTACGGGATGTGGAGCGCTGGTATCACTCTACCGAGTGGGCTATCCATGGCTGGGTAAGCGATAAAATGCTGCGAAGCATTGTCCACAACCTTCGAGTTGCAAACATTATAAATCGCGAAGAGGTGCCAGAACTGGTTTGGAGAAGGTAGCAATTACATTGTCCACAGTGCGCTAATAGGCACGGTATAATGTCGACCTTTGCGATAGATGGTATCTCCAGTATAAAGGATAATTCCTTTGAGGAATTTATCTCCAACGGCAGCAGCCAAAGTATCGAGGCTCGAAAAGTCACTCATGTTAAGCGTTCGGGATGCTTTGACCTCTATTCCAACCACTTCACCTCGCTGATTGGAAAGCACAAAATCAACTTCTTTAGCATGCTTGGTGCGAAAATGAGCCATCCTTACCACGCGAGGATGCCAGGTAAGTAAGCGTCGAAGTTCGTTGCCGACAAAACTTTCCAGCAAAGCTCCATAATTACGCGCCGAGGGAGTAGATGTCGAACTTAAACTCAACGCATAACTTGCTAATCCTGTATCGAGCAACTGGACCTTAGGAGCTTTAGCAACAGTCGCACTAACATTTGCGCTGTAACTACGCAGGGGTCGGTAGATAAACAGCGCCTCGAGCAGCTTTAAGTATCGATCCAAGGTAGATCGAGGAATAGCTAAAGCTTTGGCTATATCTGTATTGTTTAATAATCCACTGCTCCTTGCCGCCAGCACCTCCAGCAGCTGCGGGACGGCGCTCAAGCGTTTAATATCTGCTATATCTTTTATGTCTCGTTGGAGCAGGGTGTTAACGTAGCCATCAAACATCCGGTAGCGCGAGTTGTCAGTGGTTCTCGTCACTGCATCTGGATAACCGCCAATAGCTATACGTTTCCACAGATCATCGCGGGTTATGGCTGGCATATCACTGGCTGTGGCGAGCAGATCTTCTTGGAAAAGCCAACTAATGAACTCGCCTTTTGCGCCAGCAATTTCCGCTTGAGCAAATGGTTCTAAGGAGAAGATTTGCATGCGGCCAGCCAAGGATTCACTGGCCACGGGTAGGGCAAAGACATTTGCGCTGCCTGTTAGGACAAATCTTCCTGGGCGGCGGTCTTGATCTACTGCGAGTTTGATGGCACGGAAGAGGTTGGGCACGCGTTGCACTTCGTCCAGAATGACATCACCGACAAGATTTGCGATGAAGCCGGTCGGGTCAGTCTCTGCGAGTGCGAGGGCTATTGGATCATCGAAGGTGATGTACTCACGGTCGTTACCTGCGACAGCGCGAGCCAATGTGCTCTTGCCGACTTGACGAGCTCCGCGAATCCATACTACCGGGGATTCATTCAGATGCTCCACGAGCAAATCTGCGCCAAGTCGTTGCACCTTCATCAATCACGAACATAGTGCGTGTGGGGTATAATCGCGTGCGATAGTGGGTAATTATCCGGAGGCACGTGGGCACTTATCCGAGCTGTCGTGGGCGATTATCCGGGGATGCATGGTCGATTATCTAGGGGTGCGTGGGCACTTATCCGGGGGCGAGTGGTCAATTTTCCGAGCTGCCGTGGGCACTTATCCGGCCTAGCGTGGGCGATTATCCAATGATGTGTGGACGATTATCCGGGCTGCCGTGGGCACTTAGCCGGCCTATCGTGGGCAATTGTCCAGGGGTAGGCGGACGGATATCCAGGGGCTCGTGGACGATTATCCGGGGATGCATGGGCACTTATCCGAGGGCGAGTGGGCACTTATCCGGGCTGCCGTGGGCGATTATCCGGGGACGCATGGGCACTTATCCGGGGGCGAGTGGTCAATTTTCCGAGCTGCCGTGGGCACTTATCCGGCCTAGCGTGGGCGATTATCCAGTGATGTGTGGGCGATTATCCGGGCTGCCGTGGGGACTTATCCGGGGGCTC
This sequence comes from Saprospiraceae bacterium, assembly GCA_965213735.1. Lineage (GTDB taxonomy): Bacteria > Bacteroidota > Bacteroidia > Chitinophagales > Saprospiraceae > CALDTK01. The sequence continues at coordinate 1,719,406 of CBDCAB010000005.1, read as the reverse complement.
GTGGGCACTTATCCGGGGGTACGTGGGCGATTATCCAGGGAATCGTGGACGATTATCCGGGGTTGCGTGGACACTTATCCGAGGGTGCGTGGGCACTTATCCGGGGACTCGTGGACGATTATCCGGGGTTGCGTGGGCACTTATCCGAGGGTGCGTGGGCACTTATCCGGGGGCGCGTAGGCAAGTAGGCAGGCGCGCTGAAGGAGATAGAGTGGGTTAGACATTTCCAGCAAGAGATTCGGCCTCGGCTTCACTTTTGGATGTGGTGCCTTCACCGATCTCGGCGGATTCACCTTCATACTCGGTACTTACCACATGAGCATTAAATCCTTGTTCTCGCAGCCATTTCGAAAACACTGCTGTATAGCCATGAGTAACGAAGACATTTTCACACCCTGTTGCGGCTATGGCCGTGTTGAGCGCATTCCAGTCACAGTGATCGCTGAGCACAAAACCACGGTCTACGGCTCTACGGCGACGTGCGCCACGCAAGGCCATCCATCCTGAGGCAATACCAGTGCTGGAATCCTTAAATTTGCGTGACCATGAACTATTGAGGGCACCTGGAGGAGCAATAACTAAGGATCCAGGATAGTCTTCTTTGGGAATATCCCGCGTCACCCGTGTGGTTATAGGAAGTGCTATACCCTCTTGTTCGAGCACTTCATTCATATTAGCAATAGCGCCATGGGTAAATATGCGGCCAATACTGGTATCGAGATTCGCGAGTATACGTTGGGCTTTCCCAAGGCTATATCCTGTAACAAGTGTTGTTTTGCCTTGAGCGCTATTACTTCGCCACCAGTTATTCATTTCAGCCATTACTTCTGCCTGAGGGCGCCAGCGATAGATAGGCAGACCGAAGGTTGTCTCAGTAATAAAACTATGACACTTAACTACTTCATAAGGCTCAGAAATACCGTCATCCTCTAATTTGTAGTCTCCAGTAAAGCACCAGATTTCACCTTTGTATTCACACCGGATCTGCGCTGATCCAATAATATGTCCTGCGGGATGAAAGCTAAATTTTACGCCGTTGATGGTGCGGCTTTCTCCAAAACCAATAGATTCAACATTGATGTCGCCGAGGCGATGCCGCATAATTGCTGCGGTACGATGAGTGGAAAGGTAGTGCTTGTGTCCCCAGCGGGCATGGTCGGAATGTCCGTGGGAAATAAGTGCGCGCTCAACGGGTCGCCAAGGATCGAGATAGACGTCGGCCTGTTCGCAGTAGATGCCTTGATCGGTGAAGGTGAGCATGGTGTCGAGGGTGGAATTGGAGCCACAGATGGCCACAACTGCCGAAGGAAAAGCTCCAGAGAAAAGTGAGCTGTGGAAGTCTGTATAAGATAGACGCTTCGAGTGCGGTGGAGGTTTTGCACTGAATGTCTATGCTAGAGCAGCATGTCACCGCTTTACACCGATTACAGCCTTCTGATGGAGGAGTGAGCCCTCGAGCACCTAGCACCTAACACCCAGCCCCTAGCTCCCAGCACCCAGCACCTACCCCGCAGCACCCAGCACCTACCCCCCAGCAACCACTAACTTCCACGCCCGTGGTGCATAGCCTGGCGCAGCAGCGGTGAGAATGTACATACCTGGAGCTAAATCAGGCCACTCAAATGAGGCAGCCTGACCAACGCCAGAGGCAGCTATAGGGTGTCGCTGCCCATTTAGTCCCACCACTGCTAAGGTTGTTTGTGCAGGCAAATCAACAAGCTTAAGCACCTGTCCAGATCGTATGGGATTTGGAGCTACAAGCTGGCTAGGCAGTTGAGCTTGCTCTTGGACATCCACAAGTATATTGCGGTAGAAGTAGGTGTATTCTACCATACTGCCGTCACTGCCTATTCCGAGGTACTCACGTACGAGAGGATCACCTCCGTCATCAGTTCGATATAAAATTACACTTTCAGAAGTACTGCCTGTTGAAGAAACTACAGCAGAGTCTACTTCGGCCCCAATATAAATATCTGCAACAGTCGTTGCTTGGCTTGGGGCAAAAAACCCTTCGAAATGCTGCCTATTGGGAGTAGGGTACGTTACAGTATAGGAAGATAGAATGTCAGGATTTGGCGGTAGTGGTTCAAACTCATCGTTGCTGTATTGTACTGCAGCACTAATATCTCCACTATCATTAAATTGGTAGATGGTGGAATCAATTGTAAAGGGGCCGTTAGAGTTCTCCATAAAATAGCTCACCTGCACGAGAGAACTATCTCCAAAATAGTTATAATGAGTATCTGTAGTAGAAGGATCTAGTCCGTTACCTGTAGTTTCCACTAGGCGTCGCTGCAGTGCATCATCCTGCCAAGTGAATAGAATTTCTTCTGATACAGTAAAGGTAAGCAGAGTGCCAAAAAAGTCTGCCTCAACCAGCAGATCGCGAGCCAGACTGTCTAGGCCGTTTTGCCGAAAGGTGACAGGCGCGTAAAACGTATCTGCAAGAAAAGAGCCTGAGCCGAGTTCGCCTTCCTGGTACGTGAAACGCAGACGATCTCCAGTGTATGTCACGTAACCTCGCGTTACGAGTTTCTCGCCGAGACTATCAGTATCAATTTGAAATACTGAATCCACAGAACCCAATGCAAAGCCAATCGGCAACTGCATTGGAGCGGGAGTGTAGTAGCGCTGCAGAAAATTGCCTACAGGCTCTAGATCGAAAAGGGGCAAATTGACTAGCGGCGAGGCTTGCGCGCCAAGGTGCAGGGCGGTGAGCATTGCAAGGCTTGTAAAGTAGAGACGAAACAGCATCATATGGCAAAATTTATTGGGTGAATATAGCGTGCCACTTCGATTTCCGCCTTACTTTCACCTACTGCCAAGCCAAAAAGAGGCAATTTGCAGCAGGGCATTTGCAACACCACATTTATGATTCAAAGAATATTGGTCGTCTTCCTGGTCCTGGCGAGCACGGTATGCATGGGCCAGCTGCATCCCCGCAAAGATTTTCCTTTAGACTATGCTGAGACTGTTGCTGCTGGGGTGAAGCCAGACATGCGTACGAGTTACTCCCTGCGCGCAGGAGACACTGTCAGATACTCCCCCTCTTACCAATACTTAACCTGGCAGAGGGATTTTAGAGTTTATGGAAATTCACAGCTTAAACACACCTCAAAATACGATCAGCAAGGAAGACTCTTACAAACATTAACCGAAGAAATTGGTAGCAGCGGCGCGAGCTTAGATACTGCTCACCTTTATATGTATAGCTACTCACCTAGCACAAGTATAATAATTACAAACTTTTACACAGGAGGATTATATGATAGTTCTAAAGCTATCTATCAAGTCATGCTGGATACCATAACTACATCAGGCGACAGCTTGAGCCGGCGAGCAACATATCAGTATAATTTAACAGCACAAGTACCGACAAATCTGCTGGAGGTGATTGAAGAGGTTTATGATCAGCACAGAAACCTAATTAGCAGAACTGACAGGGATTACGACTCCTATGGGCAAGGAGAGCTATCACAGGCCATTTTTTACACGTATAACTATAATGCGGGCGGACAGATTATAAACCAGCATCAGCTAAGATATAACGGGGCAGACTCGGTGCTCTACAGCTCAATCTATGATGATGTATTACAAGGTCCGATCATTGATACGCTTGAGCGAACGATGATACAATACTGGAAGAATGACACAGTTCATATTTCTATTACGTATAAAGTTACCCATGAGCAAGAACATTGGATCCAGCGCGACAGCGGCATGTACACCGGCCCTTTTCAATTACATTATTTAGTTAATTTCTTACCGGGGTCAACATTACCTACAGACTTGATACTCTTTGGCGGAGTAGCAAATAATGAGGTGCACGTTACTACTACCTACGTGCCGCTGACTTCCTCACCAATTGCTGAGCCTAACCAATCGATTGCAGTCTGTGCCTTTAACTATAGCGCAGCGACTACTAGCATTTCACCAGCAGCCTATTATACCGCGGCAACACAGGTTACACTTCAACTTTACGATGTCCATGGGCGTGTGGTGTGGACAGCACAAGCCGAAGCAGGCGAAGAGGTCAAACTGCTAGCACCGTCTCCCGGTCTGCACATTTTGGAAGCGCAGGGAGACAATTATCGTTGTATCGGGCGTGTTTGGTAGATAGAGAACTCTCCTAGCCTGGTAACATAACATTACTTGCATGCAGCCTTCACTATTTGATGACTCGACACCAGCTGAAAGTAAACCCGTCAGTCGGCTAGGACATGCCGACATCGCCTATAAACAAGCGAGTGCCATCCTAACAAAAGCTACAGGCTTTATGGATGTGTACGATTATACCCTCAATCCTTATAGCGGCTGCTCTTTTGGCTGTAGTTACTGCTACGCCGCTTTTTTTAATCGTAATAAGCAATTGATTGACGATTGGGGGAAGTGGGTCAAAGTCAAGGAAAATGCTGTGACTCTATTGCGCAAAAAACGCGCCAGCAGCATATCCGGAAAGCTCATTTACTGTTCAAGCGTTACGGATCCTTATCAACCCATCGAGAAGAAGCTTGAACTCACGCGACAATTGTTACAGGAACTCATCCCTTTTCAGCCACGCTTAGTTATGCAAACTCGCGCGCCACTAATTACGCGCGATCTGGACGTTCTACAGCAATTTGAGCGGGTTCAAGTCAATATGACGGTGACAACTGATGATGAAGCTGTGAGGAAAGCGTTTGAAGGATTTTGTCCGAGTAATACTGCCCGTCTTAAAGCTATTGCGAAGGTTCATGCTGCAGGCCTGTTAGCAGTTGTCACGTTAACGCCTTTACTTCCCGTGCGCGATCCATACAAACTTGCCCAGCAACTTCTCGACACAGGTGTTAGCCACTTTATTATTCAACCTTTTCATGCCACACGTGGCAGGTTTGTAGCCGGTACGCGAGAAGAAGCTGTCCGCATCTCAGAGGAATTAAACTGGACGCAGGCGCGGTATGAAGAAGTAGCTACTATACTGCGGAGTGTCTTGCCAAATTTAGGCGAAGGAAAAGAAGGCTTTGCCCCCATAATCTGAGCTTTAGATGCAGCGGAACGAACTCCGAGAAAAGGCAACGCAACTTATCGCAAGCTGGCAAGACAAGCTCGACCAAGCAATTGCGGCAGCAGCTCGTGAGCGCTTTGAGCAACTGCAACAGCTGCCAAATTTACCATATGATATTCGTAAAGCTACTGATGAAGCGTGGGGACTTAGTATCGGCAAGGATTTACGGTATGACCGACCATCTACAGGCATGTTGTATGGCTTGTGGTACCATCCCCAGCGCGTCACCACCTGTCTCCCCCAAGTCCTAGATAGCCTACTCGATGCAAATCTGGATGTACCGCTGGTAGTCTTTGATCTTGGTGCGGGCACGGGAGCTTTCCAATGGGCAGTTGCTTTATGTGCAGCAGCTATTCAGGAGCTGGCGCCAGCAAGACAACATGCAATTCATATTGTAAATGTTGATTCTAGTGCTATCATGCTCACTCATTTAGAAGATTTATGGTCCGCCTTTCGCCAAAACCTACCTGCCGTTGCCGATCATGTTTCTCACGAAATCAGTATTAACAGCTATTCGGCGGCATCATCAATTACTACAGAGCAAATTTGGATAACGGCTTCATATTTATTTGATCATACGGACAAAGTGAAGGATGTAGTAGATGAATTCTCGAAATTGATAAAGCAAGCCAAACCTTCACGCGTATTATTATCCACCTCTTCCCATAAAGGCGCCGAGTATCTGCCGAGCATTCGCAAGATGGTCATGGCCCAGACTGACCGGAAATACGTTGAGCAGGCAAGTTTACACGGAGACTTTTTCAACGGTCCGTTGCCCGCAGTCAATGCATTTCGCGGCAGCCTGGCCACCTATGCAGGCTATCCTCATCGCATCGGAACTAACGCTAGATGGAAGAGCACCTATCATCGCAACCTAACGCTCGTTGCCGCACAAACAGAGTTGGCTGTTGCAACTAAAGCTACTCATGTCGAGCTAGAAATGTTCCGACCTGAACTCCCGCAGCGCACAAAGCTCGTGCTATCTGCTGAGCAGGAGGATGCGTGCAAACTGGGTGCTCAGTCTATAGGCATATTTGGTTCTGCTGGGTCTGGCAAAAGTGTCATCCTCAGCGAGCGAATCAAGCGCTTAGTTGAAGAGCAAGATTACGACTTCAAATTAAGAATCCTAGTCACGACCTTCAATAAAAAACTTGTCACCGATGTGCTGTGTCGTTGGCTCATCGAGCTGCTCGATCCAACAAGAATCTACCATGGCAGCGCCACAGATGGATCAGCATCTATAAGCTTTAAAAGTCGAGATGGGAAACGCTCTGGCAAACCAAATATCCAACTTTATAATTTTGATAAGCTACCCACAAGAATCGGTAAGGTGGGGAATTTATCCCAATCAAGCACCTCACTTATTGGCTCAAATAGTCCATCGGGTTACGAGCAGGAGTTGCAAAAGCGCATCAACGCCTCGGTAGACAGCATTCGTGATCGACTCGGAGAGTATGGCACAAGCTATTCAGCCGTGAAGCACGTGCTCAATGCACGCTACGTGGAAGAAGATCTGCACCGGATGGTCTACGGGAAAAGCTACACCACGGAGCAGACGTTCATGCAAGGCGAACGCTCCGGAAGAAGATTAGACAAAGACGCCGCTCCTCGTCGAGTTCTCTGGGCCACCATACAGGACTTTAAGCAATGCTGTGCACGCGATGGCAAAGAGACATTTCTAGATAGACGCGCTACCCTTCGGGATCTTTGTCAACAAGAGAAATTTAGGAATATCTTTACGCATATTTTCGTAGATGAGCTTCAAGATTGTGGGGATACAGATTTTGAGATATTCTTCAGCTTAATTCAAGATCCTAATAATCTCTGTGTTACAGGTGATTTGGCGCAAGCCGTACATTTAGGTAAATCAAGCTCCAGCTACTTGCCGCGCTACAATCACTTCTTTGATGATGGTCACCCAGCTGATAAGGTACAGGAGCAGTCCAACTGGAAGTATACAGTGCTACAGGGTTCGTTTCGACTGCCCTTTCGCATAAGTGAGGCACTAATTCCGCTCTCCCAAAGCATAGCAACAAAACGATCCTCCTCCGGCAGCGTCGATAAGGACGAAGATGGAAAAGCTATGGAGGTCGTGCTGCAGCACCCCTACAAGGGCAGTCCTCCAGGAGTGAGAATCATTATTGTTGCTGCTCCGACCTCGGAGGCAATGGCAGAAAAAATTATATCTATAAGGAGCGTGTATTGCCGCGGCGCAGATACAATAGGTTTTGACGAAAGTGCCCCAATTATCATGCAGCACGACGAGGATCTGCAGGCAGCGCTAAGTTTGCTAGGAACAACAGCAGAAACCGACACTATTCTGCGGCTAAAAGGATTGGAATACAGCTTCGTGATTTGGTCGACGCGTGCACCTATTACTTCCGAAGAGGATTTTTTGGAATACGCCTATACCATCCTGACACGCTCGAGCGGCATGGCTGTTATCGCTCTTTTTCCCGACCCCAGCGCAGGAGTAAAGGAGGTGCTTGCGACATTTCATCCTGATGAGATCATACTGTGGGATGCCGCAAGTGAAGGATGCGTAAATGCCGCAGGCGAGAGTTAAGCCACCAAGCGTCAGCCGCTGAAGGCAACCACACCAGGTTCACTCGCTCCCCCTTACCCTATCTGGGCACGAAGGCACAGACGAACAGAGATCCACTACAGTACTCTCGAGTTTTTTCTAAAAATTGTGTCGGGGTGCTTGTTTTTCCAAAGTATGCTCCTACATTTGCATCCGTCATGAAAACAACACGCATACACCTCTTCAATCAGGAGTCGCCCGAACTTTGGGTGGCGAGCTTCCAGTAAGCCTGGCGTGTATACCGCGCCTGAGGGCGCGACAGATGACAAACTCAATCATACGTCTGCTGCTGCCTTTGGGCCTGTACTGCACATCTAGCTGACTTTCAAGCATTTACACACTTGAAACCTCACTTGTCACGGACTGACCAAGTTAGGCTTTTCAACTCGCCCCAAGGAGCCACAACGCGAATTACTCACTTGCTTATCAGCGAGAAAGTATTCCTATTCAGTTATTCAATCTGGAGCCTAAATTGATAAGGCTCAGAGAAATAGCTGTGGCTGATGGCGACCGCTCACCAGCATAAATCATCTTAATGAGCTAGAGCCAAAACGTTGGCTCGACATTAAGATTCAACTCGTATTCGGGTACGGGGCGTTTCTGTACAGCGCCTCTCTGCACGCTGCTATGCAGTTTGTGTATTTGGCTCCCCGAACACACCCCAAATACCGGTTCAAATCCGGTAGGACTTCAAACGTCCTTAGCTCAATTGGTTGGAGCACTAGAATGTTAATCTAGGATGAGGCGCAGCAGCTCTCTCTGCTGCACGAAGGAGTTGATCAGGCTGTCAGGTGCGTCTAGCAAGCTGTGTCTGCATACGAGTCGTGTGCGGGTAAGGCGAGTTAAACAAAGACAGCTTGGCCGCGTCGCATGGCCGGCATATGCCAGCTTATCAGCCAGAGTAGGATCATCCTGCCAAGTGCTGTGTAGGCCCGCATTGCGCCCGCCATCGAAGCCGCTAAACCTGCCTTATGGGGCAGCTTGATCACTTCTATTAACTGTTTCTAAGTTTTTTCCTTTTCTCAAGCTTTAAAAAACCCTAACTCATGTTTCGCTACATTAAAGTGCCTGCCAATACCGTCGCTATCGCCGTGCGTCATGGTGCCATCGATCGGGTCATGAAGCCTGGGCGGCACCTCGTTTTCGGCTTAGCTCGGATCACCTATCACCGCAGCTACGATTTGTTTGTGCCCCCAGCTGGCGTGCCGCTAGAGGCTGCGCTGCTGCACCCCGATTTGGCTGCACTGCTGCGCGTAATCAGCGTGCCCGACGGTAATATTGGCATCGTTTATCGTGCCGAGCACTACGTGAATACCGAGGGTCCCGGTTTGGTGGCATACTTCCTTGGGCCGGTAGTTTATCGTGTCAACGTTGTTGATACGACCAATCTCGTTGTCCCAAGTCACCTTGTGGCGCTGGCTCGCGTACACGCTAGTCTGCGCGCCTATATCCGAATTGTGGAAGTGCCTGTGGGTCGATTGGGCTTGCTCATGGTTGATGGAGTTTTGACGGCCGAGTTGACCGCTGGCACCTACTACTACTTCTTCAACACTCACACCGTTGAGCTAAAATTGGCTCCAATCGGCATCGAAGGCATGGAGATCAATGGCCATGAAATCTTGACGCGCGACCGTGTGAGCGTTCGGATCAATTACTACTTGCGCTACCGGATTACGGATGTGCTTCGCGCGCTGGTAGAGGTTGTTGATTTTGCACGTGAATTACGTGTTGCGGCTGCCCTCGCGCTGCGTGAGTATGTGGGCGCTCTCACCCTCGATGAACTGTTGGCTGCAAAGTTGACCGTCGATGCTGCCGTGGCCGAATCTCTCGCAGATGTGGTGGCTCGCTTGGGTGTGGCCTACATCGATGGCGGCATCAAAGATGTCATTTTACCAGGTGAAATGCGCACGATCATGAACAGGGTTTTGCTGGCTGAAAAGACAGCTGAGGCCAATGCGATTGAGCGGCGCGATGCTGCGGCGGCTGTGCGTACCAAGCTAAACACCGCCAAGCTGATGACCGAGCACCCAATGCTTCGTCGCCTGGAAGAAATGGCATACATCGAGCGCGTCGCCGAGCATGTCGATCGCATCACTGTTGCCGGCGGCAGGGATGTGATGAGCGGCTTGCAAGAATTGCTCGTGCCGAAGGAGTAATTGACAGTAATCAAGAGCCCTGACCTTTGTACAGAGGTTGGGGCTCTTTTTCTGATGTTACAGCAACAACAGTTTCCAGCTTTCGCCAAAACATAAATTAGAATACCTGAGCGGTAGATAAAAGCAAATGAGGATTTAAAACTACCCGGATGAAGAGCTTGATCGCTACAAACAACTTCTCAAGATAGGCGTGCAAACCAATACGCAAGTCACACTTGCTGGCTGCGAGCACAGCGTCACGCAAGTTTTCTGCTCCGCATTGCCGGTTAGCTATGGTCAACCTCCCGCACATTTATGGGAGCAGCTTGCCCGCTTGGTGCTCGGAGCAAGTTATGAGGCGACACTACTCGCAGCGGCACTAAACGCAGCACGAAGCGGCAACGCTACCGTCTACCTCACACTAGTGGGCGGTGGTGCTTTCGGAAATCCCTTTGCCTGGCTGGCTGAGAGTATCCTAGCAGCAATAGCTAAAAATCCCAATCTTGGACTTGATATCAAATTCGTCAGTTATCAAAGGCCAGATGAAGGGATTAGCGGCATGTTGACTCAACTTCGCTGAACCAGAGGCACCAATAGCACCAGAGGTTGTACAGCTAAATCAAAAGAATCCGCTGTTACTCGCAAAGAATTTACAATGCCTTCTAATTGAGCAGTTTAACTTCTGCGCTTGCAAACCGCCAGTACATATTATACCTGCTGTACGCATAATCATTCTGCCCGATTATCTTCACCACCAGATATGTACGATTTTATTGGAGACATTCACGGCCACGCAGATGAGCTGGAGGTACTACTGGCTAAATTGGGCTACGACAAACACGGCGAGGCCTACACCCATCCGGAGCGAACAGCCTTCTTCGTTGGTGATTACATTGATCGAGGACCAAAGATTGTCGAAACGCTAAGGATCGTGAAAGCAATGGTCGATGCAGGCTCAGCGCTAGCACTTGCTGGTAATCACGAGTACAACGCGCTCTGCTTCCATTTTCCAGAAACAGCCGGAGGACATATTCGACCTCATCTCATCAAGAATATCATTCAGCATTACGAGACGCTAAAGCAATTCCAAAATCGCCAGCACGAGTACGAAGAATACATGGAGTGGTTTAAAACACTGCCGCTGTACTATGAAGCTGATACTTTTCGCGCTGTTCATGCTTGTTGGGATGATGAATCGATAGCTTATCTGCGCGAGACACTACCCGATGCAAAACTTACCGACAAACTAATCTACGAATCAGCGAAGAAACACTCACCCTTGCATAAAGCTGTCGAAGTCACGCTGAAGGGCAAGGAAGTAGCTCTTCCCGCTGGTATGTCTTTTAATGATAAGGATGGGACAGCGCGTTCGGAACTTCGCATCAAGTGGTGGGAAGATGCTTCATCTAATTCTATCCATCAACTTAGCGTGAAGCCTCAGGACACATTCCCTCATATCAAGCTCGATACAGAACTAGCGCAGACGCTGCTCCACTACAGAGAGGATCAAAAGCCAGTATTCTTCGGGCACTACTGGTTGGAAGGTCTCCCAGCCCTGTACCGGGGCAACATATGCTGCCTTGATTATAGTGTCGCAAAAAAGGGTAATCTCGTCGCCTACAGATTCGATGACGAGCAAGAGTTGGACCCTAAAAAATTTGTTTACGTCTAGTAATCCTGTAGTTCTGGATACTGTGTCGCATAGACTTCCTCCTCCTCGCGCGAGCCAAGCATAGCATAGAAGGCCACTCCCAAGGCTACTCCACCGAGCAGGGTCAAGGCCTGAAGACCAGCTTTATCAAAGACTGGCGGCGGCACCGACATCACCCCGAAGTTAGGATCATACTCAGCCGCTTCGTAGGCGTAGCGACCATACGCCGGTCGATGTGATTTGGCTGCAAATAGCTTGAGCTTTTCGGCAAGATCAGGAGCGGAAAGTCCTCGACCGTGACCAGCGCCAATAATTGCGGGGGCCAATTCAGCCAGCCTACGCATGCTCGCCTCGGCGGCATCCCAATCTGGGGTAAAAGGCACTGGTGGACGTGCCAATTCCCGCTCGTGTGTCACTTGAGTGACCCAGCTATCGAGGTCCATCGTGGCAAGTGCATCACCAGCGATAAGCAGCCTATCAGACTCGCGCCACAGCGACACATGACCGGCGGTATGGCCAGGGGTGTGGAGCCAGCGCCATTGCGGCAGGTGTGGCACTGCATTCGAGGAGTCGAGTTCTCTCACGTGTTCCTTCAAGTCGAAGCCGCTCGCTGGAAAGACCCGAGCTAAATGTGCGATCGCTCCTCCCATTGACGAATCAGCGGGTGGGTAATCTGATTTACCCGTCAGGAAAGGCATTTCTTCTCGGTGTGCATAGACGGGTACTCCCCACCGCTCGGCTAAAGCGTACGCATTGCTAGCATGATCGAAGTGACCATGGGTGAGCAGAATGGCTTCTGGAGCTGATCCCATTTCATTTTCCACCACCGATTGAATATAACCTGCCGCTCCCGGGAGGCCGGTGTCGACGAGCACCCACACGCCATGCGGCTGGCCAATGGCATACACGTTGACAAAGGCGATAGGGATTCGCAGTACGTCAGGTGCTAATCGTTCGGTGGGGGCGGAGGACAACATAGTGGCAGGATTTGGGCGGATGGTTGTACAGGAGCTAACGCATCTTGGGTAGTGCTGTTCGAGGGGGATGTGGTGGGAGCAACAGCTTCATTCCTTGGAAATCGTCTACCTTTCGTGTGCGTTAGCGCCAGCGGTGTGACTCATAATGGAGGAGCTCGTGGTATTCCGATGGGCATCTGCCTGAGTTGCTGAGAGCTAACTAATATTCACCCCTTGAGTAGCCTTCCTTACTATGCGCAGTACACTTGAAGATTTTTGGGCAGCTATAGGTGGCAAAATTGCAAAGTTCTGGGCGAGCAAGCTGCTGTTCATAACTTTATTAGGGCTTGCAAGCGCAGTGGTAGCGCAGTCCCCACGTATTCAGCTGGTTGTCGACTACTCTGGATCCATGCACGGCGAGGCCTTGACAGCTGCAGAAAATTCTGCTAGCACGCTGCTGGACTTGGCCGATATCTGGCGCAAGCTGTACCCCAACGAACTGAAGGGACTCCAGCTCGACTACATCGGGTTTGGCGGAGAATCTCAGCACGAACTTCTCTATCAAGGGACGCTGAACGATAATTCCGAGTTCGCAAAGGCAGCTCAGGCGCTGGCCAAACCTGATAAGTTTTATTCTTCAACAGATTATCATAGCGGACTGGGCAAAGCACTTGAGGTAAGGCCCTCTCCTAGCACCTCCACATTGGTATTGACAGACGCGCAAGATGAAGGACCCGGTCCGCGCCCTAACATAGATTACAGCCCTCTCCGCGGAACGCGATTTCTGATCTTTGGGAAGCCTCGCAAGCTTGCGAACGAGAGCTCATGGTTGACAGCAATACCAGCCTCGAGTGAACAGTATGTCGGCAATAGCTTCGACTACGTGGCTACACTAGTGACCACACTCTTCTCCTATGTAGATGATTTAAATAATTATATTGTTCAGCGGGGGCAACTAAATGCTAATAATCAACAAGTCGTTTCCCTACACAAGCATGCAGCCTCACAAACGTTAACTGCGGTCATCTCCTCACCAGGAGCTAATGCCACAGTAACGAGCATACGATCTCCTGATGGCACAACCTTACCTGCGAGTTTATACAGAGTGGACCATACGCCAACCTTTGTACAGATTGTTTTGCCGCAAGGGGTAGCAAAGGGAGAATACAAAATACAGTTTAACGGTGCAAAAGCTAACTTCTCAGCAGATTACATCAGCTTTCTAAGAGCCTACTTAAATGTCAGGGTCACACGTCCACACGACGGTGCCTGCTTTGCAGATAATGCTACTAATGCCCTTGAGGTAGCTTTTATTGATTCCCTCACTAATATGCCTCTAAATCAGCGGGACTTCTTAAATAATGTCGCATTCAGGATTTTTGTAGCCAAAGCAAACGATGTTCTTCTAGATTCGACCTTTACAGACGGAGCTAAGCTCGCTGTCCCAGTCAGAGTAGCTCCTGGCAGCATCGGGTCCTATAAATTTCTATCTGACTGGTCTTATGATCCCGCAGCGTTAGAGAGGGCTTCTACGGCCTCGCTGATTCCTAACGGGCAGGTATGTGTAGCTGCAGTGGATGCGCTCGCTAACATACGCTACGACACAAGTCAGGCTTGGCAGGGAAGGCGTTTAACGTATGTTGTTAAGCTGCCTAAAAATGCTCCTCCTTCCCTTGCACAACAAACAACTTTAAATTTAGAGACAGGTGAGGCCAATGGCCCAATCACTTTAGAGTTAGGTAATGAAGGAGAATATAGTGGGACAAGTCTCCCATTGCAGGCTGGAGCACTAACTTTAAGCCTTGAAAATCCTCCAGGCTATCAACTCGCTTTTGATAATAAATCAATAGTTTCGCATACTGTTAAGCCGCGGCGATTAATCACCACTGTATCACATCCAGCACAGGCTGAAGCTCCGCAATCTAGCAGCTGGTGGTCACAGGTGGTTCTAGCCTGGAATAAGGTCTTGCGTTCAGATGCTCCTGAACGTGCGACTGTTGAACGCACAGTTAACTCTAACTCTACCGTGTCATTTTATCTACCATATGAAGATGAATACACAGCTACAGTAAGTATTCGAGCGCGGCCTAATAAGCTTTTCCCTGATGAGAGATTTAGCCCACGAATGACTCATAGCAATGTACACACTTATACTGCATCAGCTATTAGCAAGGCTGGGTGGCGATCCTATACTACTGGCAATTACAGTGATTCGGCAGCAGTTAGAATTGCTGCCAAGGATGCTACAGAAGAGGGTAGCTTTGGTGCAGATTTTAGCATAAAGAAGATAGAGGGTCAAATCGACTTTAATGATCCGCTCGAGCCGATGCCTACGCTCACCGTTGGAGGATCTATTGTTGGTAACAGCGAGGCAATCATTCTCGACGATTCTGATGTGAAACTCGCACTACGCACAGATCCAGTGGATCGCTTCGTAGTTGAAAGTGCCTTAGCAGGAATGCTAATTTTATTGATTATTGTGGTGCTGGCGGTTGTGGTGGCGTTACTGATCTTCTATCTCACAAAACGGCGCGCCCTAAATCAACGACGGCAACTGTGGAATTCTATCAGTCGCAAAAGCCCTGAAGACTTTTTAGAGGAGTTTCCTGCACCGGTGCAAAATTATTGTCTCGCTTTCGCCAAAACAAGTTATGGCAATGGCGCACTTTATCCCTACGCAGATCAAGAGCCTGAAGTAATACGGGCGCGCCGGGCGATGCGCACCATGATTCGTGAAGATGATGCGAAACTAACTTCTCTGGTCGTAGGGAACTGCAAGAAAGACTTCTTGACGGATCTTGAACAGAAGGTGAGTCGCGAACTCCCTGGTCGCAGGACCTTCCAATTCTACACGGCCTCCGAGTCTGCAGAAGCTACCGTCAAGATCTGTGGTATAACGCCTGACAGTTTCCCTGGACATGAAGATCAAGTTAGAACTCGAGTGACCGTAGGGGACAACTTTGGCACCTTTACCGTGGGAGCGACCACTGTTAAACTCGTCCAGCTAGGGATGCCCAGCTATATCATGAATGGCATGACCCCGCAGTTTGTGAAGCTTGGTGAGGAGATACCGCTAGGACAGACGATTCATGTCGGACCGGGAGTGGGAAATGATTACTTTGCAGCTTTATTCGAACGTGATGGTAGGCTTATTCGCGTACATATCACGGTCCCTCACCTAGCAGGTCGCGAAGCCTCATAACCGCTTAAAGAATCACCCAGATGCCAACTGAAGTCCCACCCACTCTCGTCATTGGCCTAGGCGGCACCGGCACGATGACCGTTTCTGAAATTAAGCGACTCGCCCATAGGAACTACCTAAAACGAGATAGACCTTTCCCATTATTACGCTTCTTGGCCATCGACACGGAGTTTCTCACCTCGTCGAAAGCAGAAGCTAGAGCTGAACGGTACAAGCACACTGAGCAGGGACCCGATGACCATGCTGACAGCAGCTATGAAGAGTCCTTCAATATGACGCTGAGCCCATCTGAGAAGCTTTTGATCAGCTATGACCGTGATAATATGGTTGAGTGGCTCAAAGACCCGTCTAAACTCAACGCTGAAGACTTCGTCGCTGCCGAACATCTTGAAGAAGTGCGTCGCGCAGCCCAAGGCTACGGTGCCGGTGGCTATGGTATTATTGGCAAAATGGCACTTTGGGCAAATCTCAACGAGGTCGCCACGACAATTAACAAGGTTCTTACTGAACTGAACAATGCGGAGTATGTCTCCCAGTCATTAGAAAAGAATTATAGAGATAGATTTCAACGATCATCTGAGACTGGCTTTAACGTTTACGTAATTGGCTCAATGGGAGGTGGTACGGGTAAAGGTACCTACCTAACTATAGGAGCTATAGTCACTGAAGAGTTGCGTAAAATGCAGATTGCCACAAAATCTATTCGCACTTTTGTCAACTTCTTACCCAGTTGTTTTACCGTCAGCGGACGCAATGTTGGCAATGCTTATCTAGGGACACTTCAAGCCAATCAATACGCATCGTATAAGGAACTCGAGCATGTGCTCTTGCATGGTTATCCTTTGGAAGCGCAACTTAAATCGGCTCTCGGATTATCGGATAACAGGAAGATTACTAAAGAAATTTATAACACTGTTTTTAATATTAGCGCACAGCAAGGTCAGCAACTTACGCTTGTAGGTGATTATGCTACAATAAATCGTGCATTAGCAGAAACTATACTTGGTATGACCTTTGGCGGCTTGAGTAATGATTACAGAGCCTATCTCTTTTCGAATAAAGAGGCGTTCGTCAGAGGCAATCCTACGATAGAAGCCGCGGCACGTACAACGACCCGCAAACGCGACTATGGCCGAATTGGTAGATATAAGCTAGTATATCCTATAGATCAGTTATTCCGCTACGCACAAGACTACTACACGAAGGAAATACTGGGTGACATTATAAATGGTTCGTTGAGCCCAGTAGCTAGCACGGATCGTAAGCGCCCTGAGCAGCTTGCAGAAGAAGTATCGACACGGTTTATACCCGAGGCTGAAGTACTGGTTCAACCTTTACCATTCTACACTTTCGAGTCTTTAGCACTTCGGAACAAAACATTTGAGGATCCTTGGGTGGCCACTATGACCAGTCAAAGTCAAGGTGCAGCAAATGCGCTTCAAGTTGCGTTTCAAGCTCAAGGTGATAACGTTCCCGCATTTAAACGTGCCGAAGCACTGCTAGTAGAACGAACGCTAAAAGGCGACCTTGATCAAGGCGAGCGTGGGTTTGTCCACGTTCTACAACAGTACGTGAAGGATTATGGACTCAACCCCGCTCTGCTGGCCGTGTCAAGGTTAATGGATAATATTGCTGCTGATATACAAGAACGATTTCGTTCCTTTATGTCTAAGCTGCCTGGGGCTTCGAGTGGAGCTGAATTTGAGTTTACGCACCATGGTACTAGCCTACTCGACCACCTAAATTCGCGACGGAGAGAGAGTGCTGAGGCGCTAGGTAAGTATGCTGATGGGACGTCAGATGACTATGGCAGGATAAATACTGCCCTTGCCGCGGATCGTGAGGTCTGGCATCATCAGAACGACAAGCTTTTCAAGAACATGGGGCTCGTTGAGAAAGGTCCCAAAACGCTCAAGCAAGCTGAAGGAGCCCTTCGACAAGCAGTGGCTAATGCTCGCCAAGCCTATGCTGCCGCAGTTGAGGCGAATACAAATTTCACTATTCTCTCCGCCCACATGGCGCTGTATCGCGAGCTAGAGGAGTACTACAGCATTATGGTGCAGAATGCTCGATTGATAGAGTCGCGAGGAACTCAAACAAACGATGAGCACAACCCAGTGGGAGGGCTTTTAAGTGAATATGCTAATCGATTAGCAAAAATAGTCTATGAACCCCGAGATGCCTTAGAACTTCGCGTGTTTGGCGCGACTGAGGCTGATTTTACCGAGTTTGCCCGAAATCTACGCTTTACGCAGGGGCAGCTAATCTCAGATAAAGTTCAAGACGAGTTAAACCTGAGTTTTATGGATCGGCTTGTCACCGAACAAGTTACTGCCTCTGAGTTAGTGAAAGTAGTCGAAGCTCAAACTTTAACTGTGCAAGAGCTACGCAAGGAATACAACATCTGTAGTTTCCTCGCGAAGGATGGTCGTGAGCATCAAACCGAGCAAGCATTCAACTTAATGCTCAATCGAGCTGATCTGCTTGGCCCTCTTGCACCGGGCAAGGTAAAGGGTGGCGACGCTCGTGGTCATAAAATGAAGCTGCTTCAACTGCAAGATGTCAACCTCCTGGGCCAGTTTCGCACCGTCTTTAAAGAGGAGCTAAAAACGGCAGAGACTAATAACAAGGAGGAAATTATTCTCACTGCCTTTGAAACCGCACTACCCTTATTTGTCTTCGCGGAACTGTATGAATGTCAGGCGCGCTTCCAGGCCCTTGGTGAGTCTGATGCCGATGTGGACAAACGGTACAGCAAGCATACCCACAAAGACTTCATTGATATACCAGAACCAATAGGTGCAGCGACCCCTATTCCGCTCCATGAGCGACCAGCTTTCATCAACATGCTGCAGCATTTCGGTATCCTGCAAATTGATGAGTATGGCGACTTACAAATAGCTGCTACACCAGATTGGCAAGGATATAACGACGCGGCCTTTACGTACTTACTAGATGCCCGAAAGAACGCGCCCGAACACGAGTCCCGTGTTAATATTAGAGCCTTTGTTAACGACATCAATGAACGCGGCGATTGGTTTGACACTATAGCTAAAGCAACGCACTCACGCATGCTTATGGCATTTGAAAAAGTTGACGCCGAAGTGAGAGCAGCAAGGGAAGCTGAACTAGCTAAATACTTTAAGACTGCTCCAACCAGCATCCGTCACGATTTCCCTTACGTGCCTGAGTCGATCATAATCTATGTGCGAGCTAATACATCACACAATCATCAAGGGGAAGCAATGAAAAGCTTTCTGGACAAACATGTAGACGACAATGCCTACAAGCGTCGGCAACACATTAAGGGGCATACTTGTCACGATACGCTCTTCCGCTCTTTGGAAAAGCTTCATGAAGTATATCCTGCTGCTAAGCTCTCCATCTTTGAGGACATAGGTGGAGCATATGCTGATGCAAGTAGTTCTGCCAGCACCCATCAAGTGGCTGACCAAGCTCCAGCTCCGCCTGCAAGTGAACCTACCGAGCCTCGCTACTACACCTACTCCCGAATGAGCAATACTACATCTCCGCTAGCTCTCCCGATCCGAAGCATTCTAGACCAGCTGCCCGAGGATATGGATCTTCTTATCTATCAGGAAGACGAGTGGGTCGTGTGGCGAGAGATTGGGCCACTCGCTGATGCTTACGATGCACAAATGGCAGCAGCTCCGCCTCCACCACCCCCACCTGCGTAAGACGCGGATCGTGCTTTGGAAATGCTACTCCTTTGGTGATTAAGTAGGTAAGGCAGCTACCTTTAGGATGTGGTGAGGTTGCAGATGGTGGTGTAAGGCTTTAGCTACAAGCGTGCACAAGGAACTGTCTGCGGTGCCGCTCTTATGGCGAGCCGAGAGAGGATGTAGGTTAAACGTGAAGCACATCCTTCAACTCCCATCCTCAAGATCTTTGTCAAGCTGTTGACTTCATAACCCCATTCTAAGCACAGCCTGACACTGCTGGCTACTCGTTACGATTCTGCGAGAGCGATCGCTCATCCCCTCCATTCCCCTTCTGCGTACCTTTCCAACATGCTCCCTAAACTCCCCATCGGTCAGCAGGACTTTCGAGGAATCCGAGAGGAGCAGGCGCTTTATATTGATAAGACAGAGCATATTCACCGCCTACTTACTACGGGAAAATACTTCTTTCTCGCCCGTCCACGTCGCTTCGGCAAGTCGCTGATGCTATCGGTGATAAAGGAGCTCTATTCCGGAAGCCGAGAGCTCTTCAAGGACCTATGGATTGATCAGCATTGGGATTGGAAGGAAACGTACCCGGTGGTGCACTTCGCCTTCAACACGATCAACTACAAGGATCAATCCTTAACCGCAGGATTAGGTAAAGCACTGCTAAAGCAATACGCGGAGCACGGACTGCAAGCAAGCTCAAAACTCGTATCTGAACTGTTCGAGGATTTACTCCGCCAACTTGCTACAACCCGCGGCCGCGTGGTGGTGCTGATTGATGAGTACGACAAACCGCTCATCGACTACCTGTCAAAGGAGAAGCTGCCCCAAGCGCTAGATAATCAAGCAACGCTCAAGTCCTTTTACAGCATCATCAAGAATAGCGATGCCTACATTAAATTTCTGCTTATAACAGGCGAGAGCAAATTTAGTAAAGTCGGTATCTTTTCAGACCTTAACAACCTAAGTAATATTACGCTCTCCCCGATAAGCGAACACTTATTAGGCATTACTGCCGAAGAACTAGAAAGGCACTTTGGCGAAGCAATTGATGCTCATGAACGAGAACAGGAAATAGCTGAGCTTCGGCTGAACATCCGAGACTGGTATAATGGCTACTCCTTTTTAGATGGTGGAGATCCAGTTTATAATCCTTTTTCACTCCTATCCTTTTTTACTGACTGGCAGTTTCGGAACTACTGGTTTACTACCGGAACCCCAACCTTCCTGATTGACCTCATGCGCGAGCGCTACTACTACCAATTCGAGCAACAGGAAGTAGGAACTTCGGCTTTTGAATCCTACCTACTCGATCGGCTAGAGACTGTGCCGCTGCTTTTCCAGACCGGGTACCTTACTATCAAAGACTACGACCCGCAGTACATGCTCTATACCCTCGACTATCCCAATCGGGAGGTTAAGGACAGCATGCTACAGTATTTAATCGCCGCTTATCGCCACAGCAACGTTCATGAATCAACTCCCGCTGTCGTTCGCCTCGCTAAAGCCTTTGATCAAAATGATTTAGATGGAATTAGACAGCTCATCGACGACCTCTTTCAGACTATCCCACACCAGCTATTCGTACAGGCCAAAGAAAATCTCTACCACGCGCTCATCCACTTGCTGTTCACGTACCTCGGGCAGTACATAACTTCTGAAGTCAGCGTGCTACGGGGTAGGGTCGATGCTGTAGTTCAGACAAAGACACATGTTTATGTGCTGGAGTTTAAGCTAAATGGCAGTGCCAAGGAGGCTCTACGTCAAATCCGCGAGCGGAATTATGCTGCCGCTTATCGAGCGGGTGGGAAGAATATGATCTCCATCGGGATCAATTTCAGTAGTGCCGAGAAAAAGATCACTGAGTGGGAGGTTGAATAATTGGACTCCGGCGCTGGGGAAGCTCCAAGTGGACCTTATCTTGAGGCTGTCCTGCTGGAGCAGGTGTTAGAGCATAGGGAAAATGCATGTGCGATGGGTCAAGTCTCTGCTGTTATTACGTCAGGTCAACCGTGAAAAAGTGATTTGGCAGACGCTGAAATCCGCCCATTACATACCTTGCCCACCCCATGTCAACTAGTCCGCTCGCCCTGCTCGTCGCCTTACTGGGGCCTATCTCTGCCAGCGCGCTGTTTAAGCTCTGCGCGCCGCTCACTCAGCGGATCCCGAAGGTAGACTTACCAAAAACTAAAATCGAGGTAAACAAACACCTGAAGGCTTTAGTCAAAGAAGGGGTTGTCACCAAAACGTTGGCAGGTTTTAGTGTAAGCTTGGCACATCGTGCAGACCTTGTTGCAGAGGTTTACGATGCGCAGCCAGCTGAAAGCAAGGCAATTGCAAAGTCTCTTCTTGAAGTTGATACAAATTTAAAGCAGGCATATCGAGGAGCCCGATACTTTAGCGGCGACCCCCGCTACTTCAATGTTCGATCGAAGAAGTCAGCCCTGCAGTTGTTCAATATCTTGCTCCTCGCCAACGATACCAACGTCATCCATACTGGTGGATATGTGCCTGCCGAATCTGAGCCAGACACAGTATTAACTGAAAGTACATACTTATATCTAGATTTTAAAGAAAAGCTGTACCGCCACCTACACCCATCCCTTACCTACAAGGCCCTCTGCATAACTTATCTGCAGCCCGCGCTACATGCGCCCTTTACAGTTGAGTTTGGGAAGGTTATCCCAAGACAACTTAAGGCTTTCGGATTATTAAAGGCTGAAAATATTGCGATTGTTAATGCTGCACTTAGCGAGCGCGTACATATACTCCAAGGAGCCGATAACCTTTGGGCTAATCAAGGTATGCATGCTGGTCTTCATGATCTGATTATAGGTGATGCAAATGCCGGTAGGATAAAAATTAAATCTTACGCTAAGGAAAGTAGTAATAACCTATATTTTACCCAAGTGCTAGGTGACATGTTGCGATTTGCAGATGGGGAGGTGACAAGCCTTCAGCTCCTTGGCAATCGCTACAAGCGCGTCTACAGCAACACTCCAGATATAATGGAAATTTACTTAGGCTGGGCCGCTTATGTAAATGGAAACAAAGATACAGCCACAAGGGCATTTAACGCAGTCTGTAATTCGGATTCTACGTCTGCACTTATAGGAGTCTTTCTAGCCTGGATAGCCTGCTGGACCTCCGTGCAACCAAGCCCAAAACAGGCCATGCAACTGCGGGCAACTTGCCACCGCCTCCTCAACGGAGGGCTGTTATGGCCAGCAGGCGAAATAGCCGCTGCACTTGCAATTATGGCACTCGATCCTTCTGATGTTGAAGCCTATGGACAAGATATTGCTGAAACCCTAGCAAAGGAGTATGGCTTCCGCTACCTCGTACACACATTTCCACCCTATAATCCTACTGACGCGCTACTCGCGCTGATCGAACATATCGCCGCTTACGATCCCGCAAAACCAGCGGATGTCAATGAGTACAGCAAACGCTTAGCATTTTTTGTAAACTTCGATCTCAACCGCATTAAAATTAAAGAGCAAAGTCCATCAAAAAATGGAGGATGGACGCCAGGGCGGGTCACTAATTCGTATGCCTATGACTATAATTATAGCACTGGTCTTCCCCCGACTGATGTGCAAGTACTTGAGCTATTAGAAGAGAAGTTCGAACTCCACATCACAACTGACGGATATATCGAAAACTCCAACTACGGGTACTCACAGCCTTATGAGGCATTTAATCGAGCCCTTTATGCCTTAGCAGGTCATCCTAATGTGATGCTCGATCCTAGCAAAACACCGGTAAATATAAGCGAAGAGAAGCCAAGTTTGAGCGTTATTGAAGATAATGGATCAATAGTGATGTCTTTTAAACCTGCTAATGCCACTGATAATTACACTCACAGACGAGATTCACCCCAACAGTACACCGTTTATAAACTTAATGACCACGAATTAGAGTTGTCGCAAAATATTGGGCCTCGCAAAGTAGTAGCGGGCGAGAATCGTAAATTGTTTGAGCGCACGCTCCCACGACTGCGCGCACGCTTAGAAGTTGTATCTGATATTGATCTTGATACCAGCAATTACGAGCATTTGCTGGGGCGCCTGCACCTCACTGCATTTCTGTTGCCCCTCGAGCACGGCTATCGTTGCGAATTGAAGTTAAATCCTTTATCTGAAACCGATTATCTCGTAGCTCCGGGCGAGGGCCTGAGTAAAGATATTGTGACACTTAATCCTGAAGGGCAGGAGCCTAAGCGCGTGGTGCTTCAGCGTGACCTTTCCGCTGAGGCAGCCTTTGCTAATTCCTACCTCGAGCAGCTGCCTGCGCTTGCCACTGCGGAGCAGCCAGAAACTTGGGTCTACGAACTTCCTGATCCAAGCGATGCATTGAGTTTGCTCCTACAGCTGCGCGATGTGGCCAACAGCGACGACTTCAGTGTCGAGTATCCCAAAGGTCAGCGCTTGCGCCTCGTCGGCATCAGCGAGGAAAGCGATCTGAGTGTGCGCATCGAAGCAAAACGCGATTGGTTCGCAGTATCTGGAAAGCTTCGTGCCGATGAAGGTCGCGTACTTGACTTTCAACAACTTCTCCGCCACGCTCGACAATCTAAAAGCGGCTTTATTCAAGTGGGCGAGGACGAATTTATAGCCCTTAGTGAGCAATTACTTCACCGTGTGGAGCAGCTCGCGGGCACGCTCATGGCTTCGCACGGTGTAGAAGGCGTTTCGCCACTCGCTACCGAGGCGCTCGGTCAGCTGCTCGATGATCTTGATGATGTAGAATATGATCGCGCGTGGTACGATCAGACGGAACGTTTGCGGCAAGCGCGAGAGGTTTCTCCCGTTTTGCCGAAAGGCGTAAAAGCTGACTTACGCCATTACCAACAAACAGGCTTTGAGTGGATGATGCGCCTGGCCGCCTGGGGAGCCGGTGCCTGCCTCGCCGATGATATGGGACTCGGCAAGACGATCCAGGCCTTGGCAGTATTGGAAGCACGCAAAGATTTAGGTCCTGCCCTCGTCTTGGCCCCTGCCTCAGTAACACGTAATTGGCTACGTGAAGCGAAGCGTTTTGTCCCTAAATTGAATTCTATTTTACAAGCTTCCGCTAAAACCCGTGATACTATTACCAAACTAAAAGCAGGCGATGTGCTAATAGTAAGTTATGGCCTGCTGCCTTACATCGACGAAGAACTACAGGCTACTACTTGGGCTACGGTAGTACTCGATGAAGCGCAAGCTATTAAAAATCCGGCCGCACAACGTAGCCGTGCCGTAGTAAAACTTGAGGCCGATTTTCGGATCGCTACTACTGGAACACCTATAGAAAATAATCTAACTGAATTATGGAGTTTATTCCGTTTCCTTAATCCGGGACTTTTAGGAAGCTTGGAGGTGTTCAACAACAAATTCGCGCGACCGCTGAGCGTGGACACTCCTGAGGAAAGTTTGCATGAGCGCTTGCGGGAATTAATCCGCCCATTTATTCTTCGTCGGCGCAAGGATGAGGTCCTCAAGGAGTTGCCACCAAAAACTGAAATAAATATTGAGGTTGAACTCAGCGAGCGCGAGGTTGCGCTATACGAAGCTATTCGACGCGAAGCCAAAGAGGCGATTGAGACGGCACCGCCCCAGCAGCGCCGTTTTCTTGTGTTACAACAATTAATGCGCATGCGTCAGGCGGCGTGTCACCCAAAGCTGGTGCGCCCTCAGTCCAAGCTGGCCAGCGCGAAGTTAAACGCGGTGATGGAGACGCTCGCCGAACTAAAAGCCAATGGCCATCGGGTGCTAATATTCAGTCAGTTCGTCAAGCACCTCCGGCTCTGCGAAGCGCGGGTCAAAGCAACCGAGGGCTTCAGCCACCTCTACCTTGACGGTAGCACACCGAGTGCGCAGCGGCAAAAGCTGGTGGATAGCTTTCAGCGTGGCGAGGCTGATGCATTTCTCATCAGCTTAAAGGCTGGCGGGACTGGTCTCAACCTCACTGCTGCCGACTATGTGCTGCACCTCGACCCCTGGTGGAACCCGGCCGTCGAAGACCAGGCGAGTGATCGGGCGCACCGCATCGGCCAGCAACGCCCTGTGACAGTTTATCGCTTCATCAGTGTTGGCACAATTGAGGAGCAGATCTTGAGTTTGCATGCCAGCAAGCGCGCCCTCGCCGATGGCCTGTTGAGCGGAACAGATGCTGCGGGAAGCTTGAGTCTGGATGACATGGTTGAATTGGTGGGGTGAGCTTAGGAAGCTCTCAGTGAGAGAAAGGATTCTCTATCTGAGCGAAGTCGATCAGGAGGTGAGGTTGGTAGCAGTATTGCGAAATTTTTAGATTAGGTTGCGAGTAGTGAGCTTACACAGCTCGCGCACACCGAGGCATGGGCGCATGTACGCATTCTTTTGGCTCGGAAACCAGACTCGTGTAAGATGCTAAAGTATTTCCTGATTTGCGTTGGAATATCCACTACTGTTATCGTTACAAGTAGCTGTCGAGATGACAGGGAGATATCTTCCCTAAGAATCACATCCGAAGATACTATAGATTTTTCAATTAGGGACATATCGGAAGATAATAAAGATACATTGTTTTGCTTAGACACAGCATATTTGATTAAATCTGCCATAAAATATAAGCAAGTAACATTTACAGGTCGTAAATACAGTAAGTGGGTACTTTCTTTTGATAGAGATGTTGACCTGCACGCAACGGATAAGATTCGATACTTCCTGTCATCTGAACCATTCGAAAAGTGTGACGAGCCTGCTGAATACGTTATTATAGATAGCTTAGTGTTTCATTACACAGATGGTCAAACTTGGACGAAGGTGTTACCAGAGGGCGCAGCTGGCACTTCGCTCAAAGATATAAATGATTTAGACTCCAGAGTGGTGGATATAAATTCTGATGGGTACGAGGACGTTGATATTGGGCTTAATGAAGTTAGTGGCGGGACAAATGCAATAAGACTTTACTTCATTTTCGATACAGATTTAAACAAGTTTACCAATGGCATCACTTTAGCTAATGCACAAGTTGATCCTGATAATAAGTTGGTTTACAGCAGTTGGAACGGAGGAGCTGCAGGTAAAATATCAACGCGGCTATGGCAAGAATTTGTCGGCTATGACAGCTTAAGATTAAGAAGACAGGAGGTTAGTGATTATGATCGTGCTTTGTCAAAGTACATTAAAGTCACAACGATTGTAGATGAATTAGGTCAAATATCCACTCAAGTCGATACTTTGAATTAATCAATTTTTGCCATGCTGCTAGACAGTAAGTTCAAGCGCAACGGCTTGAGGCAGTGTGAATTACGAGAACAGTCTCTCCCAATTCCGGAGTATTGACCCCCTCGTCTAGAGAATACTGCGGAAGACTTACGACACCCCAATCCTGTTGACTTCTCGTGCTGTATTGTGCAAATTGAGCGCATCACGCTAAAAAGATATAGGTGAATTATAGCACCTGGATCAGATTATGAAGGTATTTGCGACGCAAAAAGTCCCCCTCTTGGCTAGAGGCTACAGCCTCAGTAGCCTTATCAGAGTTTCAAAGCCGCCACCTTCGCCCGTTCCGGATAGCATGCATAGGTACCTGACGGACCTGATCATGATGTTCTTCCTGATATACAGATGAATCTACTGATCAGGTCCGTCGGGTACTTCGAGCAGCACTAGTAGCTTTGCTTTCTCGAGGAAAATGCTTGAAGCGCCCACCGCTCGGAAGCGGTCGAACGGGCGCTCCAGACGTGCGGCACCCCTATGCGATGGCGCACTGCAAGCCTACCGAAGCGAAATTCCTGTCGCCGATGCGACCCACGACGGCCGATTTACTGTTCGAGCAAACAGGAAATTAAACCAATAATAGCAATTGATATTATGGTTTATATATCCGAAGAAAAATATCGCGAGTTTCAATCGGTCTTGATTTTTTGGTTCTTTTTGATCAAGCAAAAAGAACAAAGTAACCATTAGCGCCAGCTAATAATACCATTATTATTCAAGTGAACAATAAACTAAAAAACTCAAAAGTTAAAATAACTGATTATATTAATCCGTAGCGAAGCGTGGCAAGACTTAAAGCAAGTAACTCCCTCTTCGCTAAGGCTCACGGGTCCCTCTTATTTTAAGATGCGGCCTTGTGACGAAGCAAGAAAGGGCGTGACTGGAGGCGTGACTGGAGGCGTGACTAGGAGGGGCCCGCGACGAAGGAGCAGGGAGGAAAACCTAGTCTAAGCAGGGCCCACAAACCTCAGCGCAGTGGGAGGAAAACCTAGTCTAAGCTAGACCCTCTGGGAGGTACCTGCTGCTGAGCTGGTTCTTTTTGATCAAGCAAAAGAACAAAGTGACTCTAGCGGCAGCTAGAAATAGATCTAGGCATTAGTTGATCTTCAATTAGGCATAGCGGAAATAAAGGCTGAGGTACCGCTTATTGCAAGTGAAGCTCAATTTGAATAAAATGCGTGTTTTGTGGGTGGCGCGCCCCACTGCTTAGACATAAATCCTCCCTCTTCGTGCCTCAGGGGCCTAGCTTACATTTGAGGTCCATCCCAAAGGGCCCCTATTAAATGACGCTGTCACGCTCCAAGGGGAGAACCAGCGCCACCCACAAAACATCAACACTAGCATATGATAATCTTAAACACCTAGGTCACTCTCATAAATTTCACCAACAAATCCACTACTTCCTCATACTTATAATAGTCAAAGTGGCCGCAAGCCTCAGTGTCGTCGACGCGGTAGCGAGTAGCCGTATTGGCCTTTGGATAGGATGCGCCGCGAGCCAAACCTAAGGTGCCTTTTGTGGGAATGACCCCGTCGTTGTGAGCCTTAGCCATGATGGCCCGATCAATGAGCTGAGCATCCATGAGACGCTTAAAGGGGTTGCCATCCTTCTTGCGCGGCTCGTAATTGCTGCCAACATAGAGAGTAGCAGGGTCCTTGAAATCCCACTTCGCATTGAGGCGCTCGAGGGAGGAAGAGCCGGGAGCCATGTCAATGAGACCTTCACCAGAAAGAATTTTTTTAGAAGCGCGTTCCACTAGAAAAGTAAGCACCGGAATGATTGGACCGAGCGGCTTGCCCGCTAGCCGAACCATGGTGGTAATAGCATTGACAAGCGACAGCATATGATCTGCATCGGCCAAGGGAGTGCCGAAAGCCGGACCGCCCGCTAAAAACACCCGGCCGCGTGCAGGAAATTGTTTCGCATCTAGGCGTGTGACCAATTCGCGCGCAACATTAGTGCCCCTACTATTGGCCATCACATCGAGTTGCGTCGACAGCACAGAGGCCAGGGGAAAGTGATCCACGTTGTGCTCAAAGCTGCGGAAGATGGTCGGCATATTCATCACCAGAGCGCGACCATTGTACTGCTCCACCAGCAGTTTTGCGAAAGCGGAATTAGGCTGCTCCCCTGCCTTGCCAAGCAAATCTTTAAAAGTACCGGCAGCAGTATTAAACATGCCGTGGAGCATCAGCAATGAGCGCTCAGTATTCTCTGTCGCTTCCGCAAAACCCCGCTCTCTACTCTTTATTAAATCGTAGATTATGCGACCGTCCTTGCCCACCCGCACGACCTGAAAACTGTAGTTGTTGCGCAGCTCTTTTTCGACAAATCCTTTCGTTGAGCCATAGAACTGCACCACTGCTCGGCGCACCCGCTTAAACAACTTGCCAATGCCTTTAATCAGTCCACGATTGTTGGTCGCACTGAAGTCGAGGGTCAGATAATCATCTTCTCGCTTTACGCCACGCGTTGCTTGTGCGCCATCAGCGGGGAGCCAGGCGTAGACATCATCTCCATCTTCTACGGTAAGCTTCAGCAGCGCGGCCGCGGCGCCCTTGGGCATTTTGATACGCAGCTTGCGCTTGCCTTTGCGCGCCCTGGTTTCAGCAGGCGTGTCTATATCGATTGCGTAGGCCGCTAACAGCAAATTTGAATCCTCGGCTTCTTCAAGTAATGAGCTCGCCGAGCTATGATGGGAGACATCTAGGCCCTCAGCTTTGACGGCGTCATCGTGATGCGAAGCGTCACCTGAAGGCGGAGTGCTAGTACCGCCACTGCCAGGAGTATCAGGTGGATCTGGCGGAGTAGGACCAGCTGTTGACACATCATCATCTGTATCGAAATTGGCAGTAGCTCCTCCTCCAGGCGCTCGCTTGTTAGGATGCACGCGCACCCACGCGTACAGTCGCCGCAGCCCACGCAACTCGTTCTCCTCGAGCAAATCGAAGCGCTTACACAGTGCCAGCAAAACCAGGTAGTGCTCTGCCTGGCCCTGCACATCACGTAGGTTGAAGCCTTCGAGGCGCTGCTGGCGGTGGATGCCTATGAGTTGGTCGATCCATTCATCTGTCTCTTCATCAGGCACAGCCCGACTAAGCAAGTTCCACAACAATTCGGCAGCGCTGAGATTTGCCTCTCGCAACGAACTGTAGGAAGAGTTTCGGTCCTGCGCGTAGTAGCGACGCTCATCTTTCCATTTGGCGAAGTATTCAGTAGGCGTGACTCCTAGCACATCATTTATGGATTTAGCTGCTCTACGCTCAACCTGCTCAAGATCGCTATCCTGCTCGCTCGCCACCTGCAGAGCAACAAAGCTGATGTAAGCAGACACGTGATAAATGGCCTTGGGACTAAAAATGCCAAGTTGCTTGGCAGCACTCAGGTAGGCATCTGCTGTATGTTTTAAGAAGCTGCGAGAGCTCTGATCGTCAGGACTAAGCGCTGCCGCACGCTTATACATGCTGCCCAATTGACTGTGGATACGAACACCCTTATTGACGGCCGGATACTCTTCTAATTCTTTAATAAGTTGGCTTATATCCTGATAAGCTTTCAATGTTATTTCCGATGGCTTAATCTCTTCATCAAGTGGCTGCAAAGCTTGCGTAGCTAGATGCTTAACGTTTGTATGGAGTAGCCTGAAGTATGTGCTTAGCGCAAAACTTGCCCCATCGTCGGCTACTAAACGCTCAAATACCGCAATGGCTCGAGCATAAGAGCCGAGATAAAGGTGGAGCATACCCAGGCTCTCCAGCACCCCTGCATTAATGAGGTCGCGTTCTTCGGCAAGGATTTCTAATTCCGCAGCCTGATGTCGAACTTTGTCTAAATCACCCACATGCGAATAGGGGATGCTGCGCACGCGCGAGACGAGGTTATTGAGCTCGAGAATTAATTCTTCAGCGAGGTGGATCTTGAGGGTGGCCGCTTCTTCATATACGTCACGTACCACCAGGCGATAGAATGGGTCTCCGTAGGCCTGGTAGGCGCCCCACGTATTCGTATGAGGAAAATTTTGGTAGGCGGTTTGGCGGGCACGGCGCACAGCCTCCCCAAAAGTGCGGCCGGCCAATAGGTCGTCGTAGAAGGTTTTGGCGAAAGCTGCGGCTGCATTATCCTCAACCTCCCAGCCCGCCACTATCACCGCTTGCACACCAATCTCGATAAGCTGCGTGCCAACATTAGCGGCCAAGCGATAGCGGGTACGGCGATACTTTTCCTGTTGTTCGTCAATCACGCCGCCATAGCAACAATTAATAAAAACGAGCTCGGGAATAGCTGAAAGTTGGCGAATCCGCCCAGGAGTAAGGCGCTGACCGTTTCCCAAGACAATACCCGTTCGGTTGGTAATACCAGCCACCTTGCCGGCGTGCTGCTCACTATCTTGCCCCTCCTCAAAAGTGCCGTGAGCCGCAATATGTAAAACTTTGTAGTCCGAGCGAAATAAAGCGCGAATTATCTCTACGGCTGAAGATGAGATTTGTGCCTCCGTTTCAAAAACATTTGAACTAAGCTGTGCGTTGACCGCTTTGGCTTCTTGACGCGCCCCCTGTAATTGTTGAAAGATATCTAAATCGGAGCCAAGAACCGGATCGCCAATTATAAGTGCTGTAGGCTCGCGCACTAAACTCGGACGAAGTTCAGCCGTACGACTTTCGAGTTGCCGCACCATGCCGGCACGGACAAATGTTGGCTCATCTCCAGTGTCAGTGTCGTGAAACAACTCCCAGGGCAGTGCAGCACTCTCGCGGTCGAGTCGCCAGAGCACATTGCGGTGGCTACGCAGGAAATCTTTGTATCGATTGGGGATGAGCAGTTCGAAGAGCACTTTGGCATCAGTGGGCGAATAGGTGCCACTTTGCGCCATATTATCTGCTAGCGCGCGGGGCAGGCCTAAGTCGCCATATGCGGTGTCGGCGCTCACACTCGAACCTCGATTGGCAGCGGTAAATTCTAGCCGATCAATCACCCCGTCATCGCTGCTCGATTTAGCGCAGGTAGTAAGTATTTGCCACCAGCTTCGGGAGCCTTCGCGCAGCAGACGTCGGCGCTTGCCAAAACCAGGAGTTATAGCCTCGGGAAGAATGACATGCTTGAGGTCCTTGAGTGCGACCATCTCGGTAAGCTGTTGGAAAGCTTCGAGGGCGCGGTCTTCAAAGTAGTCTACGAGTTCAACGACGGTAAAGCGAAGCAGCGGCGCCTGCCCATCGGCAGCGTGACGATGGTCGTTAAGTGCCCTTATGGCCTCATTGACATGCAGTGCGGCCGACACCAGGCTGCGCACACATTCACGCAAGGATAGCTGGCCATAATTGCTGCCCACCAGGAGCATGCTGACGCCGTGGCCGCCGCCGGGATGAGTCGGGTCGGCAAGTTGATTGTCTCGTTGAAACAGCGCGTACTTCAGCAGCCCCTTTTCGACTGTCTGCGTGAGGGTGGAAGTGGTGAGATGATCTTGATTGCCAAGCCCAACGACGATGGCGCCGCGAGGTCTGCTGTTCGGATCAAAAAGCACCTCCTGAGTGCCGATGTCGCCTGGATAAAATCCCATGCGGTGGCGCTCGGACAGGGCACCCTTTAAGTAAGTATCAACGGCGCGCTCGGCGCCCACAATGCCTGTTCGCTCAAAGTGCCCGACCACCACTGGATAATCAGCAAAGAGTAGATCACCATTGAAAATTTCGACCCGAATACCGACCTCGTCTTTAGTCGTATTCTTCTTACCTCCTACAATGCCAAAAAGAGCAGCTTGGGGCGAAAGTTGAGTTATTGGAGCTGTTGGGTAAGGAGCTGTTTTGGCGAAAGCTGAACGAGTAGAACGCGACGTACTATTGGCAAGCGAGGCAATCGGTGCATCGGCAAATTTATTGGTTGTGCCCTGCTCGAGAAGCTCGACGATGCCCTCGAAAAGCGCTGGTTCGGCGCAAAGCATCCCGTGCTCGACCTCAGTGTAAAATACCTGTTGCACGGGCAACTGACTCGGGATGCCTCGGGCCCAGGTAACGCTGCCATCGCCAAAAGGCGTAGTGGTGTAGCGCAGCGTTTCGCGCTTAAAAAAGCGCCTATACTTAAAGGTGTACCCATCCACAGTTTTAGCATGATGGCCCGCCACGTAAGTAATGCGCGCGAATTCATCAGCAGGGAGGGCAGTTGCCAGAGCTGAATGATATTTTTTGAATTGCACGAGGGCATCGGGGTGCAGTGGAGGGACGCCGCGGCCGGAGGCATTTAGCAGCCGTTGCCACTCCTCATCGTTGCGGAGAGCGGGCTCGTCGAGCGGCAGCAATTCGAGTACGCCGGGGAAGGCACCGACCGTCTTTAGAATATGCTTCTTGGTGTGTTTGAGGTCGAGCAGGTAAAGCTGCCGGACGCGAGAACTGTGCCCAGAGAGCACTTCGGTGATGAGGTGACTGCCGCGCCAGGGCGTGCCGAGTAGCACCACGCGGCTGCTCGAAAAACCTCGAAATTTTGGCCAAATAGCATCCTGATTCTGCTCATCAGCTGCATCGAGCATGAGCTGCCGCACGAGCAACCCACCCATTGAATGTGCAAGTATCTTTATCGGCTGCTTGTGCTCGAGGAGTGAAGTAAGTCGTTTATTGAGCTGGCGTCCCGCCTGTTTTAGCGAAAGCCGCCAATCGTATGGAAACACCTCCACGTCGTAGCCCTGCGCAGCCAAGTGTCGCACCATATTGCCATAGAAATCGTCCATGGCCGACTCAGCGGTGATGTCGTTAGCAGCGATGTGTAGGTCGTCCACGAGCGCTCCGGCCATCAGCGCTGACAGACGCATCCACTTTGGGCTGTCATTTTGCGCGAGATTAGACCCCATGATGCCGGGCAGGAGCACGACAATGGGCTTGGCGCCGGTAATTTTGGTCGAGGAGACAGCGCCCGTATCGTACAGCCTATTGATGACGGCGCCACGTGTAACTGACTGATCTGTAGTGTTTTGCAGGTCGAAGCCTTGCGGCAAAACTGCACCCGGTAGACGCTCTGATTTAAGTACGGCGAGTACGATGCCGAAGCGCTCGGGGTCGTTGAAATAGCTGAAGTGATCGACCGCTTTGTCCTCGATGAGCACGCGAAAGTTGTGCGCCCGCTGGAGAATGCCGCGCGACATACTCGCTGTGTCGACTACTAAATCATTAGCTCGCCAATAATACAAATTACTCAGGATAACCTTCAGGCTTTGTAGCAGTTTGCCACCAAACTCACTGTCGCCCGCGATAGCAACTAATTCACTCGGCAGCGATATCTGTGGATTATTATTTAGTACGCTATAAGGCGACTCAGGTACCATAGCAAATAAGCCTGGAAAACTATCCGGATCGTGGCGCTCGTCTATTACGGCCATTAAAAAAGCTCGCAGCACACCGACAACGGGAAGCATGATGCCACCGGTGGTCAGCTTGAGCAAGTTGAGCACAGCATTGAGCAGGTGATCGAGCCGCTCGGACAGCTGGGTGGTGCCAGCACTCGGGCAGGCTACGCGCACCAGTCGCCGCACGTGGAGTTGCTTTCCGCGGGCTAAGGCCGTTACATCGCGAAGTTCTTGCGTGAGTTGCGCCCCCACCTTCGCGCCTTCTGTATGGTGAAGGGTTTCAAGTATTTCGCTTTGGAATCCATTGATTTCCTCTGAGGAATATCCAATTTCGGCACCGCGTTTGGCATCGCAGCGGGTAAGTACGTCACCTACTAATCCTCCCCGTGAATGCGTGATGATGTCGCATTTTACACCTTTCGGCAAAACCGGAAACAGATCGAGTGCATTACGAACTGGAGATTTTGTAATTGTATAATGGTTGAAGGCGTATAAACCACCAGGATAAAGTGCATGGAGTTCATCCCAGGCAGCAGGTTGAATCCCTGAAAAACCGCCAATAAAGCTGGAGGCCGTACCATGGATAAATATTAATATTCGATTACTGACAGCAGGCAGTCGTTGTAAGGCTGCTGAGTCAAGCTCACCTTCACCGCTTATGCGAAACAGGCCTGGTATGGGGCAAGCTGCGCGATCCACACGCTCGGCTAGACGAATGGCCAGCTTTTCGGCAGATGTGCTTGCTGGTGAATTACGGCGGCTGATGAGTTCGACCAGTTTAACGCGTGCCGCTTGAAAGACACCGCGGTGGGTGCCAGGAGCTACCGGCTGAAGGCTTACGGGTATAGTAAAAACTTCTGCGTTTTGCTGACCGCTGCGCTGCTCGGCAGGTTTGCCGAATACATCAGGTAAATCATCTGGCAAACCGATCCATTCAGTTTGGTCTTCTGTTTCGAGTCGAACCAGCTGTTGGTCAGCGCTATCCGCTTCGTACACTTCGCCAACACTTCGAGCGACGGCATCGAGGCGGTAAGCTTGATCGACGGAGAAGTACTCCTCGGCGGTGGGGTCGAGTGTGGAGGTTTGTGTTAGGGTGTGGCTAGCGGTGCGCGTCCCTGTGATGCGAAGGGTAAAAGGGGGCGGGGCGGTAATTTTCACTATCTGGGGCGTATTATGTGCTCTTAAGGTATAAAAATAAATTTAGGTTACCTGCTTGACTCCGGCTTTGAGGACTCGCAGGAGTTTGGAGAAGTCGATGTTGTCGTTTGGCGTCCATCCTGCGAGTAATTCGTTGGCGTAGCGGTGGAGGGCAAAGTCTTGCAGCGCAGGCCGCTCATGTTGGTCTACTTGCAGAATGATGTAGGGTTCTTCGCCGTGGTATGGTATGTTTTGTCCCTTTTCGTAAAGCTGCCACTTGCCCCCGATTAGAGCGTCTGCTTGTCGAATTTCATAATCGCGCAGCAAATTTTCAGGATGTTCTGCGCACAGAATTGGGGTGTCGAGTGGCGACTGCTTTACATTACCTAGTGGGAAGCTGAGGCTCATATCGAGCACTTCTTTATCTCTGCCAACAACATTCATTATATCGCCACTAAATTGAAATGCGCGTGCACCGAGGGCTAACCAACCGCCGGCCATGGCTAAGAGCGGCATGTTAGATCCTTCTGCTAAAAGATTAGCTAACTTATGTAAATCTTTACCTGCAGCGGCTTCACTGATTGCCTCAATGGTAAAGGTTATGTTTTCTGTTACTGCATCTATGTAATGTAAAGTCTGCCGTCCTTGCTCTCGCGCATCAGGGCCTTCTAGTGTGTTATCTGATGGACGCAAAAGGATTGCGGCGACTATACGAGAAGCGGGCTGTGCGTGGCTCCCAGATTTAGTAAAAGCGGAAATGATAACGGGCCGATTCTTCTTTTGAAGAAACTTGTTCTGTAGGTTGCCGGTATAGAAGCATTTCCAGGCGATGTGGATTGGCTTGTTGGGAGCTAATGCAAGTTGATCGCCACTCGTGTTGGGTGAGGAGCGTGAGGAGCGACTGGATTGAGGATTAGGCGTAGGGTTTGAGGCTAGATCTATTAAAGGTGCTGGTTTGGCGGTGAACGTGCGCATGAAGGCGTTTTGAGACTTAAAGATATCGCGGTTTACGTCTAAGTTCGTTGTTGCTCAGTAGATTCAAGTAATTCCATGGGATTAAAAACTGGCAGGGGGTGATTGCCGATAGCAAAACCCGCTGTTCTGGCTTGCAATTCTCCACGTATTGTGTCTAAACAAATACCCAGCAACTTTGCTTTTAAGTTATTTGGCAGATCATTAGACTGAAAAGTGGGAAGAGGATGTTTATCCTCCGCATTAGTAAGCGCAAACTCTGCAAGGGACGTAGCCATTAAAGGAGACCGAGCCGAATCAGCTAGCGCAGACTCCACAGTGATGGTGAGTTTCAGTCGTGCAATGTGATCTACGTTATCTCCTGCCGCAAAAGCGAATTCGAGTTTAGTCGGCAAGGATTTGCTAAAATCCTCACCTGCCTCGGCCTCGCGGACATAAAGCTCCTGAAGCTTAATAGCTAGACTGCCAAAGGCGACGGTGCCGGGGAATTTCTTGCTAGTCATTGATTTTGATCGAGGTGTCAGTTACACATGTTTTACCGCTAGCTAGCACGATGTCTTGATAATTATCTGCGGCACTGTATGCCACGCCGTGGGCACGCTCCATATTCTGAAGCATGACTCGTGCAGTTGTCGGTTTGCTGTACTCAACTGACTTTGAAGTCATGAGCAGCCGCTCAGGTCGACCATTTGCAGCAAGATAGCGATCTAAGGGTACCCAGTTAATCACGGGTACCATGCCAATTGCTAGGCTGAACTGCACGAGCTTGCTGATGCGCACATCAGCTTCTCCGTTAAGGACTTGCGAAATATATCCTTTGGTGACGCCTAATTGAGTAGCAAAGTCTTTGCGGGAAATGTTGTGGGTGGTGAGATAATCGTCTACCTTGCGAAATAGCTTCAGTCGCAGGCCTGTAGCGTGGTATGTTATAGAACTAAGTAAGTCCTTTCTTGCTTCTGTCATGTTGAAGTGGATTAGTCAAGTTTTGGCTCTGTTGTGGTTCAAGTGTTTTATGATAACAGATCAGACATTGAGTCTCTCAGTTCGCGAAGGATGTCTCTCATCGCGTTGATGTGTCCGTTCTGATTAGTGTTTCCTTTACCTCCTTTGCCTTTTTTTATGTGAGCGGAGAACAGGACTATCAGGCGATGATCTTCGACTATGCAGTAGGCCCTGAGCTGTCCCACCACCAATTCACGTTCGCCTTCATGTACAGGTCTCCCCGTTGTCTGCCGCGTTCCTAATGGTTTGTAAGCTTTATTGGGTAAGCGTTTCCCGTAGCGGAGGTCGTCGATGTAGCGGAGTAGCGTTTCGACTTCGCGTTTTTTACCTGCTCTTCGAAGCTGTTGTAGTTGTTGGTTCCACTGGTTCTTTCCATGCTTGGTGAGGGCGCGAACAAGCAGAACGGCCTGTTCATCATCCTCGAACTCATCCAGCTGTACTAACGCAAAGGTAGCCAATTTGGTTTACTTATTACTAAACCCGCGCCAAAGTACGTGTTACAGGTCAGAGTTGCAACAAAATGTTTATAATATTTTCTGGGTGCTTAGGCTTTTAGGAAGTTGTAGAAGCTCCTTTTTGGGGCCTGGTGAGTTGATCGGGCAGGCTTTCTGGTGTGCCTAGAGGAGAATTTTCGTCATCTCCGGGCGTGACCACAATGTTGTGGTCACGCGGGCCCTGGTGATTCGTATAATTCACATTTATGGTTTGCCTACGGGCAGGATATTTCCCACTCCGGGGCCTGGTAATTTATTCAATTCACTTTTCTGATTTGCCTACGGGCAAGGCATTTGCTACGAGGCAGGTGATGCTTTTGTGTGACCCGGAGGACGCAAGGAGTGACCTAACCAACATGTTGTGGTCAGGCGGGGGCTGTACGTGGTATGTGTGACCTGTGATCCTACCGTGCGACATTAAGGTTCCGTCCCAACGTGCGGTAAGGCTTCAACTGTATGAGACACCCCGCTGTCGTGAATTCCGACACCGCTACACAGTCAGGCATAAGCGAAATACTCAGCTAGCCACTGCACTTTGAGTATATCACCTGACCACATATATGTGGTCAGGTGAGAGGGCGAAGCGCAATTGTCCACAACGTATCAGCAAACAGAATAGACGTCGTTCAACCGAGCTACCCCAATAGATAGTTCATCAAATTGCCGCGGCTCTTCCTGCGCGGTGGGACGACGTCGGCCGGACTGGGAGCCTAATCTTTTGAAGCTGCAAAAACAATTAAAGACAACAGAAAGAACGATATAAAGGATTCCTCGTGTGCCTACGGGTAGGATATTTCCCACTCCGGGGCCTGGTAATTCATCCAGTTTATTTTTCTGATTTGCCTACGGGCAAGGCCTTTGCTACGAGGCAGATGATGCTTTTGTGGGACCCGGAGGACTCAGGGAGTGAGACCCATTCTATGGGGCTAAAATCGGATACGGTTTTAGATACAAAGTATCTTTTAAGCGACACTCACTCCTCCTTCATTCCTCTTTCCGCAAAGTTTGAGCGCAACTGCACCACTCTCCCCAGACGCAGTCTATTCCTGAACCATCACATCCGTCGTACAATCTACCTCCATCTAAATATGTTCTCCCTGGCAAGCGCAGGCGGTCGAGGAGCATAGGGTACAAGAGGCGTCGTGGATAGTGCTTAGGAGCATAATCGAAGTGGCCATAACAAGCCATCACGAGCCGTAACTCGTTGGCCAATTGCGTTACCTGACGATCATCCAGATCCTCCACAGCAGGCAAGGCTTCGAGCTCAATACCAATGTTGACAGCCAAGGATGGATCGTCCGACTTCGGTCCCTGAAGGAAACGCTGCACCTTTTCATGAAGCTCCTGCTCGAAAGCTGCCGCACGTGCCTCCTGCAACAGCTCATCTTCCGGCTCCGGCGCAAAATTATCGAGCATTTCCGGCGGCACGAGGGCTGCTGTGCCATCCAACGCTAAGGGCCCGCCATGAAGGGTTTCCTGAGACCAGAGCGTGCCACTACGAACAAGGTTTGCCACACGCTCGCAACGAACCACCCGCAGGTCTGTAATCACGCTAGCCAAATATCGCTCAACAGCCATAAGCCAAAGCTTACGCAAAAATTTGAGATTGTGCTGATCTAAACGCGTAGCATCATTCCGCTTCCTGACATTCCAGCGGGCGCTCGCCCATGCCGTATTCCTCCATCAGCTCGCCCAAACGCTCATCGTACGAGCTACCCTCTGCTTCGAGCTTAGCTAGTTCATCAATCATGCTGAAGCGACAGTCATAAATCTTTATCCTCAGCTTTTGGATCCGACATTCCAAAACCGCATAAAATTTGAAATCAAATTTCTCATTGAATGCTTCTATCTGTTCAAGGTAATTCAATCCGCCCTCACAATCTTGAGTAAGACCACGCATGGTCCAGTCTTTAACTTCCTGCACATGATCGCAGTACTGATCGGTGGAATTATAATCCGCAAGCAAGTGATCGTCATTGGCAACGAAGAGCAACCAGATTGCCTCTATGTCTGTACCATTTTGGCGATACTCTTCACGAACCTCCTTCAGCTCTTTAATCTTATCCTTCGTTTCTTTCGAAAGAGGAACTTTGGTGCGGCGGCGAAGAGAGTCTATCGTTTCGAGGTTGCTTTCAGCCAGGCCGCAGACAAACGAAAATCCATCGAGCAGGTATGCCTGAATGAGAGGTTCGGTTTCACAAAATTGATAGGTGTAGGTGATGCTAACATCTACCTCACCGCTGTCGACAAAGGCGGTCCATTCGCGGTTGAGATTGTCGAGATTGGTCTCGGTTTGTTCGACGAGCTCTCTCAATTCATCCACCCCATTCTCAAACTCAATTGTAGAAACTGCACCAGCTCGTGTTAAAAGCTCGTCGATATTGCTCAGGGAGCTTCTGCCAACCTCGCAAGGATCATGTAAACCCTTGAGTACCAACTCCTTAATCTTAGGCTCAATGTTGCAGAGGAAGGGAGGTAAGCTTACCTCTACGCCAGGAGAGACACCTGTAGCAACGTATTCCTGCCAGGCCTGCTCAAGCTTCGGCATAGCTTGGAAAAAACTCTTCATCTTACTCACGCGGGCAGGCAAGCCCTCTACATCTTCGATCTTGAGCGAAGTCTTTTCAGCAAGTTTAAGCGTGCGATTCTCAAAGATGTCAGCAGCTTTGGACATATCGCCAAGACACAGATAATTATAGGCCGACATGTACGTAAGTTTAGCAGCTGTTTCTTTTTCACAAAGTTTACTAGCTCGCTCTACACGTTCTAAATCTTCTATTTTAACTTGATCATCGACAAGAAACTGTCGCCACAGGCTGTCTACGGTATAATAAGAAGCGATCTGCGTTTGTAGCCCCTTAAATTTTCCGGTATAGCCCGGAACAGCATCCTGAACTTCTGGACCAAAGGTTAAGATCTCGTCCACCAGCAGTTCCGCCTTATTCACTTCGCTTCCGCAAAATTCATTATTGGTGTTGATCAGCAGATACTTTATATAATTCTCCTTATCAAACCGTTTATCAGGGCGATGAAGGGCGCTTACGTTGGAAACTTTATCATTTTCCAGGAACTCTTTCCAGGTTTCATCGAAGTTTTGAGCGTAAGCGGTAATAGGCAGCCAGGCAGCGCCACACAGCAGCAGGGACAAAATGCAGAGTAGGTTCTTCATAACTAGACGAGTGACAGCAAAGGACATCTGCTTGGGAGAAGCCCTTTTACGGCAAACGTAGGAGCAGAGGGTTCACGTATCCACCGACAAAGATGTTGAATAGGCTTAACTGTGCTCGCACATTACTTGCCCCAGCATGTACGGCATGATCAAGGCCTTACCAAGCTGGTGCGGGTGCTGCTAGAGGCTCACGTACAGGCGTTCGGTAACCTCAACCTTTGGCCCGCTGGCTGCGTGCACCTCACCAGTCTCTAGATCGACCTGATCCACCTGGTTCTCTGCCAGTTTCTTCAGCGCTTGCTGCCGCTCTTTGCGTTTGTTCTGCAATGCCTTGATCTCGTTTGTCAGGTGCTGCCATGTAGCATCCGAACCGTAGTCAAAGCGCCGTGTCTCGGTAACGCTAACTGTGGCTGAGCCTAAGGTCGTCCGCCCATTGTAGTTGCTTCGCACGGCATCTAGGGCAGCAGGCTTGAGCGTCTCAAGCAAGCCCTTGAGGTAAAGCTCATAGCGTTTGAGGGCGGTATAAACCTGGACGATATCATAAGCTGGATTATCTAATACACGGGTGGCGTCGACTTCCGCTAACTCAGCCAGCTCCGCCTTGGTCAAATCCTGGTCCAGGGTACCCACCTGCTTAATAATCTTTGCCATGGTGCTAAAGATACAGCTCAACTCCTGTGGGTATCATGAGCTGCGACCATGGCCACATTCGTAGGCTGACTAAGACTCGAGAGGGGTTGATTGAAATGGTAGTGGAAATGGAAAGTCGAGGTGGTTCTAGCAGTAGTTCTTGCTGTTTGAACATTTTCATGCGCCCGAAGGCGTCCTATCAGCTCGAGTGTTAACCAAGTCCGACGAGTTCCAGCTATGTTCGCCGAGCGGAGCACCTGCGCGAGCAATTCGACTGCATCTGCAGTGTGCCAATTCTCCTCAATAATTGCCTGCTCTAACTTCAAAGATGTCATTCAGCTCCAGCATTCGACCCGTACTTTACGCACTCACCATAGCGGCATCGTATTACTATACCTATTATGATGCTAGTCACGGCGGTTATCAAGATTCTTTTCTCACGGAATTTCCGCAAGAACTAATACTTTTTATTGTAGTTATACTGCATGCTGTTACGGCTCGCAAATTTGTTGTGGGCCGTACGCTAAACATTGCACTTGGTGGATTGGCCTTAGCTTCTCTAATACGAGAGCACAATAATCAATTGGCAGAGCTGGTTTTCGCGAAAGCTTGGGCTGTGCTAGCTGTACCAGTCCTAGTAGGCACGGCTGTATACTGTTGGCGGCACCGCCAGGCTTTGCTGAAAGATTACTATCTAGTTAAAGATACTTTCGGCTTTGGAGTATTGATGACAGGCCTGCTTATACTCCACATCTTCACTCGATTATGGGGTGCTAATGATCTGTGGCATGCCACTATGGGCGAGGATTATATGCGCGTTGTGGCACGAACTTCAGAGGAAGGCCTCGAACTGATGGCCTACAGTGTTATCTTACTCGGCACAGTAGAACTCATTACCAAAATTCGCCATCTTAATCGCAATTTACAGGTGATGGAGATGCAATGATCTAGCTGCTTACGCAAAAACGTGCACATCCTGCGGTCGATAGCAAATTGTTACTTCAGCTCCATCTTGATGCATTAATGTTCCGGCTGCTTTAATTATCATGGCTTGCTCGCCCACACGTGCATGGACAAGACTTTCCGAGCCCATCCGCTCTACAATGCTAATTTTGCCTTTGAGCGAGGCCATGTCAACTGGCACCGAATCCGCAATTAATAATTCTTCAGGACGCAAACCAGCTTCTGCCGCACCTTCCGGCCAGCTGCCCTCTAGCTGAAAGGACAATTGCCCAGCCTGAAAATTCGAGCCGCTAATTTGCCCCACCCACACGTTCATCGGCGGGGTTCCGATAAAGCGCGCCACGAAGGCATTTGCCGGGTGGTGGTAGAGGTCCATAGGGCTACCCACCTGCTGTACGATGCCATCGCGCAGCACGCAGATGCGGTCGCCAAGCGTCATCGCCTCCACCTGATCGTGCGTCACGTACAGCATGGTAGCGCGCAGCCGGCGGTGCAGGGCTGACAGCTCGGTACGCATTTCACCCCGCAGTTTTGCATCGAGGTTGCTCAAAGGCTCATCAAACAGAAACACTGCTGGATTGCGCACGATAGCTCGCCCAATTGCGACCCGCTGCCTTTGGCCACCACTCATCATGCCCGGCTTGCGGTCGAGCAGCTGCGTGATGTCCAGCAACTCTGCAGCCTCCGCCACCCGAGCACGCCTCGTCTGCTTATCTACCCCACGCACCCTCAGCCCAAAAGCCATGTTTTCGGCGCAAGTCATATGTGGATACAAAGCATAATTTTGAAATACCATCGCTATATCTCGCGAAGCTGGATCTAAATTAGCAACCATACGATCGCAGATATATAATTCGCCGTGATCTATCGGTTCCAGCCCAGCAACCATGCGGAGCGTTGTAGATTTGCCACAGCCACTCGGCCCAACAAGTACCATAAATTCACCATCAGCTACCTCCAGCGACACATCCTTGACAGCGTGTGCGCCACCAGGATAGATTCGATTAATAGCCTTTAGTGAAACCGATGCCATGGATTAAGTTCTAGGAGTAGGAAAGGTAGATTTCGGAATGCGTGTCATTCGACAAGCTAAGTCGGCCTCACCGCTCGCCACAAGAAAATACTCGCCCGCATCGACCATTCCAGTGGTAAAAACGACATCACTTAAATACATCTGCTCACGCAGCGGCTCAGTAAGTTGCGGCTCGGCAGAAAGCAGCGGCTCATCACTCATCGTCAATACCTTGTCTGGTTGTTTGCCATCGAGAACGGCCCAATAGGTTTGGTAGCGGCCGACGTCACCTCCTGGATGCACGGCATGGTACAGCATCAGCCAGTCCTGGCCCCATCGCACCGGCTGACTTCCTCCTCCGAGTCGCTTGGCGCCCTGCCTCATTGGAGTTAAGATTGGAGCGCCCGTAGGTCGCCAATGAAGTAAATCTGGGGAAGTAGCCAAGTGTATACTAGGACCCGGAGCGCGTTGATCGTCGGGTAGTGGAAGTAAATTACCCGCACCTTGTGGGCGTGTTAGTGCTAGATAATCATTATCAAAGTCACCTTCAAAAAGTAAAACATCTTTATTTTGATGATCAAATATTAAACCAAGATACTCCCACGCTAATGCATCCTTGCTTCTATACAGGGAAGTGCCGAGGCGTCGCTCACTCACCGAGCATACTGTCATATAATAATTACCATTGACGATACTAATACGTGGATCTTCTACGCCATAAGCTTGGTCTGCAGAGCGCGGCTCAATGGCTAAATCATATCTGATGTCTTCGATCTTTTCACCCGCTTCATCGAGAATAACAGGCAATAGCCAGCTAAGTGAAGTCAAGGCAAATGCCTCACCAGGTTTGCCTACATCTCTGCCAAAGCCACGGGGGTCGCTCATGTCGAGCCCCTCCATGTCATAACCAGGGTTCGAGTATTTCCCTTTCCCCCAATGTATGCAATGCGCTTGGTCATCCCACACATAGTTGCGCAGGCCCTCCGCCACGCGGACGAGCAAGAGTAGGCGACCATCTTTTAGTCTCGTCAAGCCTGGATTAAAAGCTCCGAGTGTAAATGTTTCAGGCAGATTATGACCACGCAACGGCGACTTCTTCAAGTCGACATCATTAGGAGTAAAGATTAGCGTGTTCTTCATTGTTTTGCTGTTGATAGGTTTAGTTCCTGCACGGCGAGCAGGGTAAGCAGAGCCTCAATGGTACTTTCAGCGCCGGCATTGTGGTTTATTTCTGTAGAGGAAATAATTCCATCGTACCCTCTACCCGTGGCTGCATCATACATTTTAGCATTAGCTAAATTATCTGCACTATACCACGCACTCACACGCTGCGCCAGT
Source organism: Saprospiraceae bacterium (assembly GCA_965213735.1). Lineage (GTDB taxonomy): Bacteria > Bacteroidota > Bacteroidia > Chitinophagales > Saprospiraceae > CALDTK01. Next base: position 1,674,853 of record CBDCAB010000005.1, on the reverse strand, counting down.
TGCGCGTAATGCTCCGATTGGGTTTGGTGAAAAGCCTCAGCTGCTGCCCACGCAAAGCCTCGCTGACCGTAGGAAATTTGCGGAAAAGTATCGGTAGAAAGCACACCTCGTGCGCCAAATTCTGCTGCAGCAGGATGAGCTATTAGATATTTAGGTAGCCATTCATTTAGCTCGCGCAGGGCCGACTGGCGCATAGTTTCATCATCGAGTAGTTCGCCCGTCCGCAGCAGCGCGTAGGCCTGCGCATTTCCCCATGCGTGATAGATATTGTACCAACTCAGCATTCTCGCGTCGCTGGTTTGCATCGCCATTAGCCTTTCGGCAAAACCCCTGAGCAGGGGGTAAACACTCGTATCGCCCGTACGCTCAGCATAATCTGTAAGCGCCACCATAAGCACGGCAACCTGGTCGGAACCACCTCCTTCGGGCAAATCATTTGGTAAGCTCATACCATGAATAATAGTATCTTGAATAATGGCAGTAAGATCAAAATCTCGCTTAACATTCGCTACTACACGAGATACTGCGCGTTCGGTAGCCGCACGATCCCGAGCGTCGAGAAGTTGCTTTTGCAATGCCGTCTCAAAAGCCCAAAACGCTCTCCACGTCCACCAGTTAGGCTCATTAATACTCGTTTTAAAGGTTCTGTTGATAGTATTATCCGGCCAGAGAAAATTGTAGAAGTAGCCATTCTCGCTCTGTAGCGACAAGATAGTACGCGTTAGCTGAGCCACACGGCGCTGCGATATGTCGTCGCTATACAACTTGTGGTGCAGCGCATAAACGACCAGCGCACGCGCCATATCATCAACGCAAGTATAGCCTTCATCATCATCGTCTACGAGCACGTAATCTGGAGCTTCGCTGTAGATCCAAACGACTCCACCAGTACCACCATTTGGCAGCTGAATGGAATCGTATAGGTGTTCGAGATGGGCGAGGTTAATTTTTGGCACTTCGAGCTGTGTAGCCACCTCGATTGCCTCGCCATCAGCGGAGGAAGAGGCTGGAGCGCTTCGCTCGACACATGCACTCAAATTGACCAGCAAAGCAAAGACGAGTACTAGAGTTCGCATTGTCATCATCCTTTTAATCCACTTGCGGCCATGGACCGTATGAAGTGTTTTTGTGCAAACAAATAAGCAATAACGATAGGTAGCGCCAACACTACCGCTGCTGCCAACTTCACCCCTAGTTGCCCATCTGCTCGGCCACCCACTGCAAACAGCGTTACCAATTGCGGCATCGTCATTAAAGTCTCATCGCGGATCACGATGAGTGGCCACAGCACCTCGTTCCACGTCGACATAAAGGTGAGGATGCCGATCGTAATCAATGTTGGCTTAATGTTCGGCCACAGCAGACCAAAAATTATCCGAAGCTGACCTGCTCCATCTACACGAGCTGCATCAATCAAATCTCGAGGAATAGCTTTAAATGCTTGTCGAAATAACAAAATAGCAAAAGCATTCATGACAAATGGCACAGTTAAAGCCCAATAGGTGTCCACCCAACCCAGCTCCACAATAATTATATAATTCGGAATGAGCGTAATCTGAAATGGCAGCGTCATCGTAAACAGGAGGATATAAAAAATCGTTTGGCGACCTCTAAACTGTAATTTTCCTAGCGCATATCCAACCATACTTCCCAACACCAGCACACCTCCCGTAACTATACTCGCAACCAAGACACTATTAAACAGCGCGCGCCAGATTGGAATGCGTTCGCCCATCGCAAAATAATTAGTTAAGGTTGGAGCTGATGGGAAAAAGGTCAAGCTGCGGAGCTCCTCTTCTGTAGACAAACTTGCACTAATCATCCAGATGAAGGGATAGATGAACGTGATTGCGCCCACGGTAAGCAGTGCGTAAAAGAGTCCCCGCCTTAGCAGCTTTCCGAACTCTCTAGGCTCCTCTCTTGACGAGGGTGTAGTTGGCTTGCTCATCATGCTTCTTCAGGTTGTTCAACGAGCTTCTGCTGTATAATAACAACAGCAACGATGAGTAAACTAAAAGCCAAGCCAAGTGTGGCCGCATAACCCATGTGGTAGTACTGAAAGGCCTGCTTGTAGATGTACAGCACAGCAGATAGTGTCGAATTTAACGGTCCACCTCCCGTGAGTACATAGGGCTCAATAAAGAGTGAAAAACCCCCAATGGTGCTCAGCACCACTACAGCAAATAAGGTGGGGTTTATGGCAGGTAGAGTCACAAATCTAAATTGTTGCCATTCGCTTGCGCCCTCTAATTTCGCTGCCTCATAATAGTGGCCAGGCACCGATTGCAAGCCCGCCAGGAAAAGAATCACATACAGACCTACATTCTTCCACGTTGCCATCACTGCGATGGCATACATAGCTACATCGGGATCTACTAACCACCCTACCCTAGGCAGTCCCACGCCAATAAGCAATCTGTTGAGCAAGCCGCCATCTGTGGCGAGCAACTGCTGCCACAAAATAGTCACTACCACTCCGCTGACAATGACAGGTAAGAAGTAAGCTCCGCGATAGAAGGCTCTACCCCGTAGAGGCCGGTCGAGCAGTACCGCCAGACCTAGTGCAACAGCAATTTGGAGCGGGATATGAAGTACGAGGAATTTTAGCGTATTAGCTATAGACTTCCAGAATAGTCGGTCATGAATGAGACGGATATAATTATCAAATCCTACTGCTACAGGATCGCCAATAATATTCCATTTATAGAAAGTTATCCATACAGAAAATGCAACTGGAAAAGCAACGAATACGGCAAGATAGAGTAGATAAGGAGACACTAAAGCGTAAGGCAGCACTTTTCGCATCAGCTGGCTGAGTTTGGTGCGCGAAGTAATACATTCACGGCATCCGCAGCATCTGATATTGCTTCTTCAGCGGTCTTAGTATTGTACAATACACAGGCCTCATATTCTTGACTTATAATATCGAGGACTTCAATAATGAGGGGCTCAGGATTGACACCCCTGATTCTACTCGCCTGCGCAGCGAAGGTCTGCATCGCTGGCCTAGTGGCAAAGTAACTCGCGAAGAGCGGGTTGGTGAGCAGGTCCTCTCGTCGCGGCAACTGATTACTCGTGCTTAGCAGTCGCAAATCTCCTTCTGGACTGAGCAGTGTCGCAGCCAGAAAATCCCAGGCTTCTTGCGGATCAGGAGCTGTCGCAAAAATTACTATGTTTTTAGGATCACCGTAGGTATATGGCAATGCTTCGGACGCCTCCTGCCCCGGTACTAACATGGGCGCAAAGTCATAGGCAAAACCTTCGGGTGCATACCGATCGACATAGTCAATACTCCAAGGTCCCGTCCAAAGACTAGCCACTGTTTCACCCAAAAAGGGGTCGCCTCGACTCATCAGTTGGTCGCGGGTGAAATAGTCTTTTGCATAAAGTGTGCGCAAGAACTCGAATACGGCCACGGCCTCAGGTCGATCAAAGGCAGCTTGTCCATTTTCAACCAGGGGAGCACCTCCGGTAGCAGCGAGATACAGGGGGTAAAAGTTAAAGAGTCGTTCGTACCAAATGGTGCGTGGGCTAGTATAACCTACCCACCGATCAGTATAGCCATCGCCACTCACATCGGTATGCAGTCGCTCACCCTGGGCGAGGTAATCTGCATAAGTGCGGGGTGGCCGCTGCCCGAGTAGGTTGACATTGTACATCGTCACGATCGGATTGACCTTCCAAGGTACTTGGTAGATATGGCCATCAGGGGCAGTGACTTCAGCTATGGTTTCGGCACTACAGCGAGCTTTTAGCCAGATATTAAATCCCTCCAGCGTATCGAGGGCGATGAGAACTTTAGACTCGGCGTACATAGCCACTGATCCTTGCCACATATTGGCGTAGATATCTGGGGTCGTGCCACCAACAACAGCTGCCAGAATAACTTCTTCTGAGCTCTGCCCTTCCGGTACGGGCTGAGTAGAAACAGAAGAAGCCCCCGGGTGGACCGCCCATTGCTGGGCAGCCCACTCGACGGCTTCTATCTCGGGAGGGTTATTACTCGACCACATAGTGATCCCACTTCCTGGCTGGCGCTCACTGCGTGCACATGCACACAGGAGCAGCATACCTATGCCAACAGGCAGGAGAAGTCGAGTCATTAGCAGGTGCGCTACTCGATGATGAGGCGAGTGCTAGACTGACCCGTTGCGGTAGTTACACGGAAGGTATACATGCCAGAAGGAAAGGCGCTGACATCTACCCACTCCGTCACCTGATTGATTTGACGACGTGCGACTTCGCGTCCCATTGCATCGAACAACTGGTACGTTGGGTTTTCACCTATAGGTAAGTTGTGTTCGAAGACAAAGGATTGAGCAGCTGGATTGGGATACACTCGCCCAAGCTCTGCAAACGCAAGATCACGTGTACTCACTGGATCATTAAAGCTTGCAAACAAGTTGCGAACTTGTGCTGGTGACATGCCATCATCGTACACACGAATATCATCAATAGCACCGAAGAAGTAGCTACCCGTAAACGCGGCATCATATCCTACACCCAGTACTCGATTAGTTGGCTGCAAGGCACCTTCTGCTTGCTCCTTCTTGGCAAGTTCGCCATTGAAGTAGATGTAGTTGGTGTCATTGTCATGGACGAAGGTGAGGTGAGTCCATATGCCAGGCACCAAGGCCTCGGGATTGGCATCGCCATCCTTGATACCACGTACTGTCGTATTGGTTGTCAACACCGGGTAGCCGTGATTTGGCAGTGACATCTTCACGCGGTCTTGGTAGCCACCGTGGCTGAAGATGTAATACTCACCATTTTGCACGAGTGAATCGACGCGCACCCACATTGCCCAAGTGGCTTGTGGAGTATTGAGGTGAGCGGCGGGTGGAGCCACGATTGAGTCGCGCATGCCGTCGAAGAAATAAGCGCCATTGGCCGTGCCATCATACCCGGCGGTAAGAGTTGCTCCTCCAACCATCGCATGATTGTTGAAAGGACTTATGTCGTTGGCATTTCCATCAAATGGATAATGCGCCACGAGGGTTTGGGCGGTGAGGGTTGCACTACAGGCAACCAATAGGGTGAAAAGTAGAAAACGGTTCATCTGTTTAGATTAAAAGTGTGAAAAAAGGGGGTTAAGGCAAGACGATAATACGCGACCGGTAAAGCCGGCTATCGCTGCCAGAAATGATGAGTTGATAGGTAGCTGGAGCTAAACCGTGGAGATTCAGCGCTTCACTACCTGACATGATTTTTTGTTGCACCAGCTGACCTTGCATGTTATACACAGCCACACTGTACTGGCCAGGAGGTAAGTTCATTCGGATGAAATCACGGCTAGGATTAGGATATACCTGTAGCTGTTTGTAACCCTGTGTGGAGACAGCTGATATTTCTGCAACTACTTTGAGCGTGATAGTATAACCACCAGGCAGAGTAGCATCATCTAAGACAAGCAGTGCAACAGGAAACTCTCCTATTTGCTGCCCAACCTCAATGGTCCACTCCAGTCGATTACCATTCTCGAATGTGTCTACATCAAGCACACGAAAAGCGCCAGTGCTAGGCGTGATGAGATTGACATCAGGTTCGTCGCGATCATCATAAGCTATGGTGTGCAACGTTATCGTGTCACCAATTGCAGCAGAATCCACATCAAATGCCGCCGCTTTGAGTCGTGGCGGTAGATTAACTGAGCTAAAGGTGCCAGAGTAATCAACAACTGTGGTGTCAATGAACAATCTTTCACGAACAAGTCGTGAGGGCTTGCCAGCTGGAGTCCAGGTTATTATTCTAGCCTCATCTGATGGAACAAGGAGTTGATAGTCACTGTTCACATCTCTGGCTAGCCAGGTATTGGATATAGCTTCATAGACATCAGCGAGAGAATCTGTTGGATTGGAAAGTGTGACAACTTTCTGGTCAGCAAAGGGATTGTAAATTAGGCTTGTCGGAAAACTAGCAGGAGCGAGAAAATCAGTAGCATTTAGATTCAATTCAAGCACGCCATCAACATTCGTTTGTTCTACGACGGCAGCGAGATAACCTGTATGTGCAGAGCCATATACGCCAATATTTGTCGGTGCCCATCCAAGGCGTTCTGCATCGCCAGTAGCATAAGGACTTTCCCCATTAAGGCGCTCACGAATAGCTTCGTAGGCGAGGTAGCTTTTCGGATCGTAAGTGCTCGACCAGGCAAAGCTACTCTGCTGGTCGGCGGGCAAATAATTTGAATAGAAGAGTCGGCTGTTGTTGGCCACGTTGAGGATGTATTTACCTATGGCACGTGCAAATCGATTATCATAGCGAGCTACGGGAGCAAGTGTCCCGACGGCCTGAGCACCATTCATATAAAACAAATAATCATTGCCAGTACCCACCTCACCTACCAGACCATCTAGATCGTAGCCATTGGCAGTGGTAGTACTGGGTCCCCATCCACGTAGATTGCCACGGCTGAGCGACCAGCCAAGTATCTTTTCTAGGTCGTAAGTAGTGCGTTCCGTGGCATTCAATCTAGCTGCCGCTTGCACACCATAATAAAGTTGGAGTTCATAGCGGGGATTATCAGATAAGTTATCTAAAAATTCAAGTGCTTGCTCAGCGGCGTATCGATATTTATGATCTCCCGTCTCGCGCCAGGCATTCTCGAGAATATAAGCTATAGCTCCCGCCGCTTCGGGTTCGGGTACGCCGCCAGCAACAGGCTCCCAGTCGCGAATACGGAAACTGCGGTAATTGAAGTTTCCAGCTTGCCATGGTGTAGTGCTTCCGCCGAGTGAACTTACAACTTCAGCCCACTGATCGGCCACTGTTTTAAAATGCTGATCCGCAACTCCATAGGGTCTTGCTAAGGCATAGATGTGCTGAAAGAACACATTGGGCATAGTTTCGTACCACCAGTCTTGGCCAGTGCTCGTTAAAGGCAAGTTTAAATAGACAAATTCATTATCGCGGCGAGAGAACCAATCTTGCGTCATCCGCACATAATCTACGCCATCCTGATCGCGCTTATCTATTCCCATAAGCAATCCGCTGACTACACTCGGCAGCGTAAGTATTCCCTCTAAGCCTTCACCTCGAGTATCTCCCACGAAACTTGGTACACCAAATATGCTATCAGTTAATAAAGATCCATTGTAGGGTCGTCTATACCTTACCAATGGCAAATAATCTCCAGTAGCATCCGCATCGAACATCAGTGAATCGGCGCCTCTTGCGACTGCTTTCCAATCCCGCATCTCGTAAGGCTGCGGCAGGTTTGGCATGATTGGCACCAGTCCGGGGGAAAGTTGTCCAGCTTGCGCCAAAACCAAAGTTGCACACAGACAGAGCCCAGAGACCCAGAAGCTGCGTAGGATATGTTTTGGCGAAAGCTGCATATTAATATCCAAAATTTTGCACGAGCGCTGGATTTACATCAAGCTCTCGCTGTGGAATGGGAAAAACATCATGAATAGCGGGATTGTAGTCAATGCCTTGCGCCTCGAGCAGCATTTCGGCCAGACCCCAGCGACGAATGTCGAAGAAGCGGTGCATTTCGACAGCCAATTCGAGCCGCCGCTCACGGTAAATAGCCTCTAGTAGCTCGGACTGCGACAAATTATCAGGAAGCGGCGCAAGCACTGAATCACGCCCCATGCGCGCCCGCTCGCGAATCTGATTAACAGCAGCAGTGGCTAGATTTAAATCGCCCGTCTCAGCGGCAGCTTCAGCTTTCATGAGTAGCAAATCGCCGTAGCGCAAGTATGTAACATTAAGTCCACTCTCTGAGCGCGCCATACCCAACATACCACCCTCAATCAACTTCTTCTGACTAATATCTGTGCTGCTGTACAGGCCATTGCCGAGGTAAGGCCGACCGTCAAACCAACCACCGCCAACATAACCCAACGTAATGTCCTTGCGTGGATCCTCATCTTCAAAAGCATCCAGCAGTTCCTCGCGCACAAAGCCAAAACCAAAGCCCCCGTTGTCGAGGCGTGGCGCCAACCAAACATTCAGATAATTGCCTTGTGAAGGTTGCAAATTAGACGCCTGCTGAAGCTCCCAAATGCTTTCTGCATTATTATCTCCACTCTCGCGAAAGAGTTCGGCAAAGTCATTGAGTAAGCGATACCTGCCCAATGCTTCTACAGCATCTATTGCCGTCAGTGTATTCTCCCAATCCTCTTGATATAAGTGTACTTTTGCCAAAATTCCTAAGGCAGCACCTTTGGTCGCTCGACCTACTTCATCGGCAGGATAACTAACAGGTAGCCGCTCAGCTGCGAAGTTTAAGTCTTGTTCGATTTGTGTATATACTTCAGCTAAACTGGCTCGCGCAACATTTAGCTTCTCGGGAGAAAGCGGTTGAGTAACGAGTGGTACGCCGCCAAACACTAGTGCGAGTTCGAAGTAGTGATAGCCCCGCAGAAATGCAGCTTCGCCAAGAATGCGCTGCTTCAGCGATTCTTCCATATCTACAGCAGGGACGCGGGCCAGCACAATATTGGCATTTGCTATAGCCTCATAGCCTATCCGCCACTGCTTGAGTAAATTGGTATTTTCAGCTGTAATATTAAATTCATCAATAGCCAAGATATCAGCCTGCGTAGCGTCGCCGCCAGCTATGACATCGTCGCTGGCTACATCACCAAAAACCCAACGCCGGTTGTCATTGCGGACTGTAAAATTACTCGGCGCATAAGCAGCATTTAAGGCAAATAGAGCATCAGCTTCATTTTGCAAGAAAACAGATTCATCATAAGCCCCAAGCACCTCTTTATCCAGCAGATCATCATCCAAACAGCCGACTATGCTCAGAGAGCTAAGGAGCAGTACTAGGTGGTAGGTAAACTTGCTCATTATAATGTTGCTTTTATGCCAAAAGTATAGGTGCGCGCAACCGGATACGTGCCCCAGTCGATACCAACTGCAAGATCACCTGCAGCACGATCATTATCATTGGTGCCCAGCTCAGGATCTAAGCCGCTGTATTGTGTAAACGTCAGTAGATTATAAGCACTCACGTACACGCGCAGTGCATCTACCCAGGCTATGGGCTCAGTGCGGAAGCTATAGCCTAACGTTAAAGTTTTCAGACGCAGATAACTACCGTCTTCCAAGAACCGGGTCGAGTTGCGCAAATTATCATTGTAATCTATTCGAGCAACTCGCGGAACAGTAGTACTTGTTCCCGGACCAGTCCATCGATCGAGCAGAGTGGAATAACTGTTGAATGGACGTGACGCATCTTCACTAATGCGGCGCTGGTACTGAAAGATTTCGTTGCCCTCTACTCCCTGCCAGAACATCTGAAGATCAAAACCACGCCAAGCAATATCTCCGGCCACACCATAAGTCATATTTGGCTGGGGATTGCCGGCATGAAAGCGATCTTCGTCATTTAGTTGCCCGTCGCCATTGCGGTCGACGAAGCGGACATCCCCGGGTACGGCATTAGGCTGCAAGAGGGCAGGCTCGCCTCTACTATCCAGCCCCAGGTGCGCATCGATTTCCTCTTGAGTCTGGAAAAGTCCATCAGCTTCATACAAATAGAAGCTGCCGATGGGATGGCCAGGTTCTGTACGGGTAATAAAAGCCACTTGACCACCAGTCGAACCTGCGAGAATAGGCAAGCCACTACCCAGCGACAGCACCTCATTCTTCACGAGTGAAGCATTGGCAGCTATAGACCAGCGCACACTATTCCCGCCACGCACCGTTGCTTCAAGCTCCAAGCCGCGGTTGCGCACCGAGCCAGCATTAACAAAGGGCGCGGAGGCAGCTCCACCTACAAAACTTAAGGGTACAGCTACCAACATATCCTCTGTTTCAATCTCAAAAGCATTCGCACTAAGTTGTACCGCACCCTCCCATAAACCTAAATCAGCCCCTATATTAATCTGCGTATTTCGCTCCCAGCGCAAGTCCGGATTTCCCAACTGTCCTACCGTGAGACTGCGAGCTATATTCTCACCAAACGTATAGCCTTGGGTTTCGGAAATTATACTTGCAAAACTGTAATCACCAATATTTTGATTGCCTAGCACTCCATAGCTGGCACGCAACTTTAGCGAACTTAGGGCTCCATCGCGCAGACTAGCCAAACCAGGTTCGTCAAGCACACTCCAGGCGAAGGCAAGGCTAGGAAAGTAGCCGAAGCGATTGTTGGATCCAAAGCGGCTCGATCCATCTCGGCGCAGCGTTGCAGTAAGGTAATAGCGATCAAAAAAGCCTCCTTTCGCTTGCGCAAAAACAGAAAACAAGCCGCTGGCATAGGCAAACTCATCCGCAAATTGCTGTGATGTTCCAACGCCTAGAAAACGGAAATTAGGTGCCTGGTTGGGAAAGCCAGACCGTGACCCAAACGTACCGCCACCTTGACGTTGAATAACTTCTAAACCTACAAGTCCATCGAGTGAAAACACTTCAGAAAACTGCTTTTCGTAGCCAGCGGTCGTAGTCCAGGTGAGAACCGCTTCTTGATTTTCACGAACAGTTAGCGAATTAGTGGCATTTATGCGGTCGAAGTCACCAAAGGTCTCGTTAAAGCGCTTTTCACGTCCCTGCAGTCGATCGAGACCTAAGCTCGTGCGAAACAGCAGAGAGCTCATAGGCTTATATTCTGCATATACATTACCTAACAAGCGCTCGCGATTCTGCACCCAATCATATTTCTCCAATAGCGTCACAGGATTATAGGCATCACCATAAAAGGCAATATCTGAAGGTAGATCTGTTGGAGTCCCATCTTCATTGGATCTGGGTATCGCCGGCGGCCGTAGCAGCGCATAACGTATTACTCCTCCACCGTTGCCACCAAGGCCATCACCTGAAGCGCCGACTACATCTTGTGAAGTACGTGAGGCGCTGAGATTGCTCCCTACCCGAAGCTGATCGCTTATATCCACTCCCGTATTAACCCGAAATGTATAGCGATCAAAACCGGAATTGTGTAGGATTCCGCGTTGATTTAGATAGTTTCCACTAACTAAGTAGTTTACTCGATCGCTGGCGCCACTTACCCCAATGCGATATGATTGTACTGGGGCTGTGCGAAACACGGCATCTAGCCAGTCCACATCCGGGAGAGAGTCAACGTTATCCGTGTTGAGCGGGAGTGGATCTTGCCCACGTTCTTCCCGTTGAACATTGGTATTAGTGATTGCCTCGTTTTGCAAAAGCACAAACTCCTCAGCATTTAGTAACTCTGGTAAATTACCTACACGCTGCACACCAACATAACTATCAAAGGTTACCACTGGCTTGCCTTCAGCTCCTCGCTTAGTAGTAATTAATACCACACCGTTAGCGGCACGCGCACCATAAATACTGGCAGAGGCATCCTTAAGAATAGTTATACTCGCAATATCTCCAGGTGCAAGAAGATTTAACCCACCTTCAATCGGAACACCATCTACAATATAAAGTGGACTGCTACCATTAACTGAAGCCACACCCCGTATACGGATATCCACATCAGCACCAGGAGCTCCAGTGGAATTAGTCACTTGTACACCGGCTGCTCGACCTTGCAGTGCCTGATCCACGCCGAGCACAGGCAGCTCTTCTACTTCCGAAAAATCAACGGTCGATATAGCACCTGTAGTAGTGCGCTTTTGCTCACTGCGGTAACCCGTCAACACGACCTCCTGCAGTGTAGCTACATCATCGGCTAAGACAATTTCTACGCGAGAGCGGTTATTGACACCCACTACTTGCGAACTGTAGCCGACGTAGGTAATGCGCAGCGAATCGTTCGGCTCCGCCTGGACGCTAAAAGATCCATCGATGTCAGTAATTGCTCCACGATCAGTGCCAAGCACGAGGATAGCAGCCCCAATCAGCGGTTCGCCGGAGGCATCAACAACAGTCCCAGTCACATTTTGCCCATAACTGAGCGTGCACACCAGGAGGAGCACCACCGTTAAGGTGTAGCTGCTATATGCACTTGACCAGACTTGTTGGAGGAGGGGTAGTTTTCTCGCCATGTAGCTGTGTGTAGCGTGTTGGGTAAAACTACGAAACTTAAACTTCTGTTCACGTTGCTAAGTTTTGCCCAAACATGGTTTGGATATCTGCACCGCCACAAGCCTGAAGATTGGCATTTCCAACCATCTGCAGCCATTGATCAAGCTAATATTGCTACGCATGCGGGCGTGGAGGCTCGTCCCTGTTACGCTTTCGCAAAACAAATCCGGCACCGCCTTTGCCCTACAAGCCTCTACACAATAGCAGCCAGCGAATTTTCGCTAGACGTTGTACCTTTCAGCGAATTTTCGCTAGAGCAATTTTAGCCACCCCACACATGACGCAGCTACCCGAAGCTTCCCTCCAACAGCGAACCTTGCAAGGAGGCGAGTACCTCATCCGCCAGAGCCAACCCGCTGATCTCTTCGTACCTGAAGAAGCCAACGAGGAACAACTCATGGTGCGCCAGATGGTCAAAGACTTTATACAGCAGGAAGTCCGGCCGAAATTTCACGCCATCGAGAAGCAACAAGAAGGTGTGGTCGTAGAGCTGCTCAGCAAAATGGCCGAACTCGGTCTACTCGGTACCCATATGCCTGAAGACCTAGGTGGTATGGCCATGGATACCCACACCAATACCTTTATCTGCGAAGATCTTGGCCCGGCGGGTTCATTTACCACCAGCTTTGCAGCACACACCGGTATAGGCATGTTGCCTATCCTCTACTACGGCACTGAGGAGCAAAAGCATAAATACCTGCCTAAGCTAATCGACGGCACCATGAAGGCCGCCTACTGCCTTACCGAACCCGGTAGCGGTAGTGATGCGCTCGCGGCCAAAACCGAAGCTCGTCTCAGCGGTGATGGCACCACATACCTCATCAACGGTCAGAAGATGTGGATCACCAATGCTGGCTTTGCTGACCTTTTCATCGTCTTCGCGAAAATTGACGGCGACAAGTTCACGGCCTTTATCGTTGAGCAAGGAACGCCCGGACTCACCCTCGGAGCCGAAGAAGATAAGCTCGGCATCAAAGGCTCATCCACCCGCCAGGTCTACTTCGAGAATGTTGAGGTCTCTACCGACAACCTTCTCGGGGAGGTAGGTAAAGGTCACCTCATCGCCTTCAACGTGCTCAACATTGGTCGCTTCAAACTAGGCGCACTAGCTCTTGGAGGCGCTAAAGCCAATGCAGCAGTGGGCATCAAGTACGCCAACGAGCGCCACCAGTTCAAGGTTCCTATCGGCAGCTTCGGCGCCATCAAGTACAAGATCAGCGAACAAACCATTCGCCTCTTTGCCACCGAAAGTGCTCAATACCGCGTCTCTCAGCTACTTCAAGACCGGAATAAAGCGCTTATGGAGACAGGCAAGTCCTTTGCCGAAGCCAAGCGTATCAGCGCCGAGGAGTATGCCATTGAGTGCTCTATACTAAAGGTCACTGGATCTGAAGCACTAGATTATGTCGTTGACGAAACGGTGCAGATTCATGGAGGTATGGGCTACTCCGAAGAAGGGGTAGCTGCACGTGCCTACCGCGATGCTAGAATCAATCGCATCTTCGAAGGCACCAACGAGATCAACCGCCTCCTGATGGTCGATCAACTCCTGCGCAAGGCGATGAAGGGACAACTCGATATCGTCGGTCCTGCTTGGAACGTCCAAAAGGAACTCACCTCCATGCCGAGCTTTGAGAAAATTGAAGGCGAGTATGCCACAGAAACCGCCGCAGTAGAGAACTTCAAAAAGATCATCCTCATGGTTGCCGGTGCGGCCGCCAAAGACCAGATGGATGGCAAATTAAACATGAAAGAAGAGCAGATGCTACTCATGAATGTAGCCGACATGATGCTCGACACTTTCCTCGTGGAGTCCACACTCTTGCGGGTTCAAAAACTGGCTGGTCTCAGCACCAAAAAGCAAAAGCAGGAGACCTACCAAGCCCTGCTTCGGGTACTAACCTACGATGCGCAGGCGCGCGTGGCGAAGGCTGCCTACGATGCGCTCGCTTCCTTTGCTGAAGGCGATGTGCACAAAACGCTGGCTCTCGGGGTCAAGCGGTTTACCAAGTACCCTACACCGCACGTTCGCAACGACCGCACCGCGATAGCCGACGCTCAACTTGCTGCCAACAGCTACGCGTTCTAAGCGATTAGCCGCACCTGTGGCTGCTAAAAATATTCGACACCGTTCACAAAGGGTCATCTTCCTGAAGGTGGCCCTTTGCTTTTGCTACTACCCAGATCTAGGTATTATACCGGTTCTCTGGCTGTAGCCTCCTAAATGTTGCACCCGCGGAAACTAAAATCGGCTGCACGGCGTATTTGTACTGTGTCGAATTAAGTTTCATAACTAGTGAGAGTACGGGAAGGCAGTTTCGCAGCAATGCGAAATTGCCTTGCTTTTTTTGGCACCCCCAGCACCTAGCACCCAGCACCTAGCACCCAGCTGAAAACAATGTTGTGGTCAGGCCAACCCCCTAATTCAACTTAAACCGCACCGTCACGCCAGCTTGCGTATTGGTGGTGGGGAAGCTGGTGGAGACCTTCGGCGTTTGGCGGCGATAATCCACGAAGAGGCGCAGACTTAGCTGCCGGTTGACTTCATATTCTGCGCTCGGGCTCAAGGTAAAGGTGCGCGAGCCACGAGTCGGTTGCTGACCAACTTGATCGAGCTGGCGGTTGAGCGTGATATCATCGGAGTAGCGAACGTCTACCTGAAGTTCGAGGTCATTACCAACTCCACCTCCACGACCACCACGCTGTCCGGGTGTTCTGCCGCGAGCATTGGGATTGGCGTCAGGATCATTAGCGTCCGAACCAGCTGGAGGCCTCCGCGTCCGCTTCTTCTTCTTGCCCCCGAAGTACTGCAGCAGATCGACATTTTTGATGACGTATCCATAGCCGAGACTCCACTCCTCGCTGCTCCGCTCAGCCAAAGTATTATCCACGAAGCTCATGCCCAAGTTGCGCGACTTGCTGACGCTGGCGCGGATGCTCATCTCGTTCTTTAGTCGTGCATCAACACCGATCAAAGGACTAAACTGCTCACTTATAACAAGGTCGGGTATAACAAGGCGCGAGTAGTAACTCTGGGTGCTTGGGTTAATGGTGGTTGGCCCTTCGTAAAGCAGGTTTGTATTAAAGCTGTTGACGGTGAGTGTGCTCTTGTAGCTGTGCGTAAGACTAAAGCTAGCGAACACTTTATCCATCCCTTTCAGTCTCGCCAAGCCGTTGTAGGTCAGCCGCCAATTCACCTTTGGTCTGGTCTTAAAGATATCGAGACTCACAGTATTCGGATCATCATCTGTGTATGCTGCCAGGAAGCTAGCAAGCTGTACGTTCTGCTGATTAGGGCCGTAACCATCGAAGTAGCCTTGAGCAGCGAAAGCAGAATCTTGGTGCAGTTGACCATTCTGATTGAGTCGCTGACTCACTACTAAGCGATTCGCTTCAAACTGTTGGAAGAGATCTTCGGGCTCATTGCCAAACAAGGTGCTGAGCGCTCCATAGCTGATCGAGTATGAGCCAACATCCACAGGCACCAGCCGCTGAAAGTCCTGAGCCGAACCTACCAGCGTGTCCTTGAAGAACTCTGAGTGATTTTCGAGATAGCGCTGGTTCATGTCTAGGTCGACGCGAAAGTCCTTGAATGGCTCGAGGCTCAACTGTGCAGTCAGATTTTGCGAATAGGTCTGGTACACCTGCTGGTTGAGCGTAATCGCATCGCTAAACCAATCTTGATGCTGGTAGAGGTAGGTGCTGCGATCGTTGAGGCGATCAGCAGTTGAGCGAATAGCTGGTTGCAGTCCACCAATAAATTCCCAGCCCGGTGCTCCAAAGCCATCGGCTAGCCCGAGAAGTTCATGATCCGGCTTAAATCCAGGGAGTGTGGTACCGTACTCCTCATTATAGGTCACGTTACCTCGACGCAGCAAGAGCAGGGGCCGCAATGCAATCCGCTCTACTTGCGTCACTTGTCTTGGGCCCTTCTTGCGTTTTGTGCGCTTTTTGCGTTTTTTCGATTTTTTGCCCGCAGCAGCGTCACCCGCGTCAGCAGTTTTATCTGCGCCCGTAGCACCGTTGGCATCATCGGCATCGGCACCATCAATTTTGTCTTTATCGGGCGAGGGGTCATCACCTAGGTCACCTCGGCCGTTCTTGCCGGGCATTCCACGTCCGCCGAAAGTTCCGGGAGCCCCTCCGCGATCACGGATGCCACCACGGCCTTTACCAGCGCCATCCGCTTTCACGGCAGCATTACCTTTCTCGATTCGTTGCAGGTATTTGCTCTGGCGGTAAAGCGTCTCGAAATTAATGTCGCCTCGCACCTGCCGTTGGTTGCCATTTGAGATGACATTGCCCAAAGAGTCGAGGTTTCGAGCTGCAGCACTCCAATTGTAGGTGCCCGAGTATTGCGCCGTAACATTCAAGAAGTCAAGAAAAGGAATCTGCTTCGTCGGAAGTGTATAGTTAATATCGAAGCGATGCTGATACGCCTTGTTTCTGCCGAAGTCCGACAGCGCCCGCAGTACACTATCTCTCCTGTCGTTTTCATTTTCATAAAACAGCTGGCCATCCTGTGCGAAGGTGGGAGCTTCATCAATAACGGCCCTATTGGTAGCATTAAACTGAAACCGCAAACCCTTCGATAAATCCCAATTAAAGTTGTAATCGCGATCCCATGTCCAGTTGCGGTTATAGAAGGTGTTCAGTGCTGGATCAGGACCCGCAAACCGGTAGCGGGTAGACTGTAGCGTACGATCCATAGTCGTAGAAAATGCCAGTCTGCTCGGTACGGGGTTGAAGTTCAGCTCTCGCACGAGATTGAAGTACTTCGTATTCTTGATTAGCTTCTTAAACGGCTCGATAGGTTTTGGCCGTAAGGCGTAATTATAATCTAGTGCTGCATAATGATTGAGCGTCTCATCCTCTTCAATAAGTGGACTCGTTCTATCAGTTTCGTTGTAGACATAGCTAAGCGAGAAGTTAGAGATATCCCAGGGAAGGGGTGGCCCAGTGGAGGTACGTTCCTTGCGCACATTAGTGAAGTTGAGCTCGCGTTGCACCACTCGATCCACCGCTTGAGCCCGAATGGAATCAGGATTATCGGCCTCACTAATTTTCTCGTTGAGCTTGATGTCCAGGTCGTAAGGGTCGTACTCTGGCTTGCGCACGTTGTTGCTGTACACCACAGTCATCGGCACCCGCACACCACTCTCTTCGGGCAGAAACTTGCCCATTTCGAAGGTGCCAGCGATGTCGTAGTTCGTCTGACTTTCACGTGCACGTTGGGCTAGCTTTTGATCTAGTGCACCCCAGCCAATGGTACTAAAGGCGCCGCTCGCACTAATTGATCCAAAGTCAGCCAACTGCATATCGAGTCGTGCCAATCCTGCGGCACCACCTTGCTCGTCGAGGCCATTGAGGCGCAGCTCATTCACCCAAACCTGTGCGCACACACTTTCAGCTCCGCCACGCGGATTGCGCAGGCCGATCATAATTCCTTTAACCAGACCCAAATTAGGATTACCACGAATCGCTATAGTCTTATTAGGATCGTTGTCATACATCCTCTCATAAACGCGAGAGAGATCAACGTCTGCAGCATTACGCTCTTTCTTCAGCGCAATAAGGTCTTGCAGCACAATGTCGAGGTCGTTCGATTCTTTCCATATGGCTCGCGATAGCTCCTCATTAGAAGCGCCAGGAGCAATATCTGATTCACGAGTAAATTCAAGCGGAAGCTTATACTCGTAATAGTTGTTCTGGAAGTCTGAGCCCAACCTCATGAATAGCTCTAGATCGCCGTCTTCCAACAGTTGAGGAGCCTCAGTGCCACCGTTGAGATCGAGTTCCTCAGCATGAATGAACATCCGGAGTCGCTCAAACACACGCATATCGAGATTTACAATCTTATAGATCGCACGTGCTCTGGTATCAGGAAGATCGCAGACAGATATAACTTGAGACTGCTCGTTTTGCTGGACGTTATTTATTGAATTAAGCTGCTGCTCGCGTTGGATGCCTTCCGGCAAAACATAACCAAAAGGACGGCGACCAGTATTCTCCTCAATATTAACTGCATCAACATCAAAATATACCGCTTGGTCTATGCCCGGAATCTGCGGTCCCGGCTCAGCCAAACTGCGCTGATAGCGTCTCCACTGGTTGCGCACCAAATCCAAGCGCGCAAACCTCAACGTGACCGGGCGCTCAAACCCGCGCATGTACATACGCATGAAGCGGATCGAGCGGAAATCTTGGATAGAACCGACTTTATTATCAAATTGATCGAGCGGCACCTTGAAGCGATACCAGAGCATGCGTGGGCGATTATCTGTCTGCTCTAACACCTGCACTTGGGTGACGTAGCGCGCCTGCTCCAGGTCGATAGCACCATCTCCATCAGGACTGCTCCGATCTTGTCGAAATGGAATACGATACTGGAAGTAGCTCTCATTTTCTGAAAGCGTATTGTCGCCGTTGCGATCTTCTGTGTCCGGCAACTGCGAAAATCCAAATGCTAATTCACCACCCTGAGGAGTAGGTGAATTATTTTCTGGACCGTTATAATTGAGATAGCGCCGACGGGTAGTCTCGGTAGTGGGAACATCTTGAAAAGAAACGAAATTATCATTAGATGGATCGTCCGACACATCTATTCCAGCGGAAAGAAGCGTATTCACATAATCGCTGAAGTAATCCCGCTCATTTTCATCGTTAAAGCCGTCGTAGCCCAAGTCCTGCTGCTGACGTGAATCTTCATCCGTATCAAATCCTGGAGAAATAGGGGCCGAGCGCGGTACACGACCGAAGGGTGTAAAGTCTACAGGTCGATTCGCATTCGGTCCGTCATCTACAGGTAGACCCTGCTCGAAAAACAAGCGGCCGTCGCGCATGATATCCTCTGATATATTACCAAACTCGATATAAAGATCACCTTCATATTGTTCGGTGCTAGCGGCATCTAGAAATGGACTCAATACCCAAAATTCCAGATACTCAATATTAGCAGCCTGAAAATCATTAGTGGTCAAATCCCGCATAATACCTCCCCAGCGCGTCTCGGGTTCGAGTAATTCGCCCGTCGATTCTAGTCCAGCGGTGAGGCCTGGATAACCGCCTGGTATATCATAGTTGTAAGGTCCACGCATGCGCGGGTAGTAAGACAGGTCAAACGTAAACAGCGCGTTATTCTGAAAGCTATTGAGCTGGCGGCCAGGAAACAAGTCCTGCGGATTAATTTGTACCGCATAAGGATCCTCATTGGCCCTGGCGCCACGTCCCTGTTGATCGATCCGGTACCAATTTAGTAGCGCACGGTTGGCGTTAATGATGGTTGAGTTGCTTTCTCTCGATTCTGGAAATAGCGGATTGCCCTGCGGAGTACTGGCGAGCGTCCACGCATTAATAGGTGTCTTCAGATCAAACCCAGAAGAACTACCTTCGAAGTCGTCGACATAAACTGTACCTCCCTCACCTTTCTTAACGTCAATAGCTTTTGAGTGACCAGGTTTGAGCAAAGCTGCCTCGGCTGTAAAGTTGATGGTAGACATTTCCTTCGTCGATAGACCAGGAATATTATCAACTATCCGCGTGAGCCACGGCGCATCATCTCCGTAGACCAGATCGAGTCCGTAGATGCGGTTGTTGATAGGGTCATCACCCACATTAACTTTCTGCGTAAACGGTCGCTCGAACAAGTGCAAATAGGTCGCACCCAAACTTAGCTTTTTACTAAATTCATAATCTGCGCGCAGACCCACCATCGAGCGATTCTGCAGACCAAATACAGCATTGTCCTCAAAGCTGACGCGAACGGGCACGCCTGAGTTTAGATACGCATCATTTAGGATCGTAATTTTACCGATTCCATAGTTGATCTCATAGTCCTGTCCTTCACGCAAGATTTGGCCACCAGCAGTCACACGCACTGATCCTCGCGGCACATTAAATGCACCCAAACTAATTTCATTGGAGACAGCAGATTTATATGAGCCGCGAATGATGAAGCGGTTGAACTCGGGATACTCCCTAGCCCGCACAACTGTCGAGTCGTACAGCACATTATAAACATAGCGTTCTCGCTGGGCCTGAGAATTTATGGTGTCTTCTAAGGTTTTGCCGAAAGGCTCTAGGACCGGAAACATAATGCGGCCATTACGGGGATATATCGTAAGGCCCGGCACGAAATCAAAGATTCCATCCGGCTGCGGGTCGAGCTGCACGTTGAGCTCATCGAGCTGGAAGACGCGTATGAGGGGAATACCTTCCAAATTCGAACTAGGCAGAAAGCGCTTCTGTCCTCCACCTGGATCTTCATAGGTAATATCTAGACGAAAATCCTCTCGATTGACTTGGTAAGCGCCAATGTTGTAGAAGTTTTTCATCATCAAATCCCAGGTCGGCACATCGACTCGTGGCGTGGTACTTTTGAGCAGACGCGTAAACAGCACCGTCAGATCACCAGTAGCTGCATTGCCCTGAGAAGTATCTGCATTCACACCCGTAACTACAGGGAGATCATTAGAAAACTCGCCGACCTTATACACTTTACCATTATAGGTGTACTCGTAGGCAACTGCAAGTACTTGGTCGGGCCGTACATTGACATTAATACTGACAAAGCCAAGCTCTGGATGATAAGAAAATTCGTTTGGCGTAAGCAGTCGTGCCCGCACCCGCTCAAAGTCAGTCGATTGCTGAAAACTAAACGGTGGCCGCTGGAGGCGATCAGTTACATTTTGCTTAAAGCGCGTACTTGGGTCGGCGATAAGATCTGCATATAATTCGTTAGCCTCATTGTCTGGAAGCAACTCGCGGCCAATAGAGCTGCCATTGCCCGGATTGAGATCGATACTAGGATCGGTGAGGCGGAGGCTCTCGCCTAAGTCAGCCAGCGCCACAAGCTCGCGCACACCCTCCGTCTGGTCGCGATCATTGGTGATCCACACCTCAATGCGGTTGATCTTAAACAGCGAAGTAACGTTGGGGAGATTTTGCAGCGCCCCTTCGAATTGTTGCCGATTAAAGTGCGAAAGGAGAAAGTGCCGGTTCTCATCGTATTCATCCGCCCGCACCGCGTACTCCTGAAATTGAGCGCCGCCTTGAATCTCAATCTCGTCGCGCTTGGTCTTTTGCTGGCTAGCCAAGGCAGTCACTTTGAGGTGACCAAACTTAAGATCGGCGCGCACGCCGAGCAGACCTTGGGAGCCTTGAATCAAGTTAGAGCGCAGCGGCAGCGAGACATTACCGGCCTCTATGTTCTGCAAGATTTGATCCTCGCCAAACTCCGCTGCATTATAGGTCACCTTGATTAGCTGGCGGTCGAAGCTGAAGTTGGCGTTGTTGTTATACGAGCTGCTGAGCTGCAGCTTTGAGCCAATCGATCCGGTAACATTCATCTGAATGTTCATCTTAAAATCGAAGCCTCCCTGGCGCTGCTGGCGAATGGTATAAGCCGGATTCTTGACCGTTCGAAAGTCGACTCCAAAGGTGAGGTCGATGTTGCCCCGTGTATCAATGTTGACCTCTGAGCCACCGAAGAGCCGGTCGATCAGATCATTTTGCACATCAATAGCTTCGATAGGATCTTCGAGGCCATCGATGCCTGCGCCGTCATTATTAGACACGCCTTGCAGCTGGTCGAAATACCGCTGCCGTTGCTGGCGCTCGCGGTAGGCATTGTACTCTTCGAAGGTGAGGTAGGTGGGCGAGCGAAAGTAACTTTCCCCAATGCGCTCGGTGACGATGTAGCGGTTGGTGATTGGGTCGTACTCCACCTCCTGGGTTACGGCCGCTGGGTCACGCAGGTCGATTGCATTGTTGTTGCCAGAAGTGATGAAATCGCCGTCGCGCTCAGTAATTGGGGGCACGGTGTCCTGCAGACTCTCGGCGGGAGTACGTGCTGCGGCGCCCTCGACGGAGCCGAATGCAACGAGCAGTAGAATACCAGAGAGAAAAGTGAGGGTTGACTTCATTCGTCGCTTCGCGTCCATGCGGACAGGATATCGGTCGGGATTACGGGGATGTATCGCCGTAACAGGTGCAGTTAGTATAGATTCGGTCGCGGCGAAGCGGCGATTTGTTCATTTAACTGCACTCTGGACATCGATATGGCCCAAGTCTCCAAAATTTAGCATTGCCCGGTGTACGTAGGCGCCCGGAAGGTGTTTCGATTGGGGCCGCGAATGTAGCTGGCTGGCTCTACTTGCGGAGTTCGGCCAGGGCTGCACGCACCAGATCGCCGTCAGTTGTGAGTTCGGGACGCGCTTTGTGCACACGGTTCAGCGCCCGCTGTGCCGGAATTTTCGAGTAGCCAAGGGCCACGAGTGCTTGCAAAGCAGCGGTACGCGCAGAATTTTCAGCTGCAGGAAGATTTAACGTCACACCATCAGCAGTTTCTCCACCGAGCGCTTTGCCCACCTTTTCTTTTAAGTCGAGCAGTATACGCTTGGCTGTTTTCGGGCCCACACCTTTAATACTCTTAAATACATCCTCGCGCTCCTGCGTCACTGCCGCCGCCAATTCCTCGGGTTTGAGGCTCGAGAGTATGATGCGAGCCGTATTGGTACCCACGCCTTGCACGCTCGTCAGCAGTTCGAACACTTCGCGCTCGGTGGTGGTAGCGAAGCCAAACAGCGTGGGCGTGTAGTCCTGCCCATTCACGTGATAGTGGATAAAAAGCTTGGCCGACTCTTGCTCATTAAGCGCCGCATAAGTCTGCAGCGAGATATTGATGCGATACCCTACCCCACTCACATCGAGCACGAGTGCGTGACTCGCCTTTTGAGTGATGGCGCCTTGGAGGTAGTCGTACATAGGTTTGCTGCAAATTTGGTCGGCAGCCTTTTCGCAGAGCTGCCTCCAGAGTGCCGTTGGCCGCTAGATACACTTTGGCATCGAATCTACCGCGCTTGGTAACGCTCGGGCATGGCTTGTACAAACTTTGAATTTTCTACTATCATTGGTCGACCTGATCCTCTAATTCAGCTCCCACTCGACAAAACACTTCACATGCACCTCCTCCTCATTGGCTCTGGCGGTCGCGAGCATGCTTTGGCTTGGAAACTTGCCCAGTCTGAGCGGCTCGTGCGGCTTTTTATCGCTCCTGGCAATGCTGGTACGGCGCAGGTAGGTAGCAACGTTGACCTCGATGTTGATGATCATGAGGCAGTGATCAGATTTTGCGAAAGCGAGCAAATTGATATGGTGGTGGTTGGGCCAGAGATTCCGCTGGTGGGAGGTTTAGTAGATAGCCTTTCGGCAAAACTGCCCAAATTAAATGTCGTCGGCCCCAAACGAGCTGGTGCACAACTCGAAGGCTCTAAGGCATTTTCTAAATCGTTCATGGCAGAATTTAATATTCCAACTGCTGGCTACGAAACTTTTCATAACGACGCGGCGGGTGCAAAGGAGTATTTGCGGAAGCTCACACCTCCTTATGTACTAAAGGCTGATGGCCTTGCTGCTGGGAAAGGAGTTCTCATTGTAGATACTCTTGCAGAGGCAGAGCGCGAACTCGATGAAATGTTTGCAGGTAAATTTGGAGCTGCGAGCACAACAGTTGTAATAGAAGAATTTCTAGATGGACCTGAATTTAGCGTATTTGTGCTGACTGATGGACGGGATTATCAGTTATTTCCCGTTGCGCGTGATTACAAACGCGTAGGTGATGGCGATACAGGGCCTAATACAGGAGGAATGGGCGCTGTTAGTCCAGTGCCGTTTGTCGACAAACACGTTATGGCTAAGGTGCGTGATCGAATTATCACACCGACCTTATCAGGCTTACAATCGCGCAACATAAGCTACGTTGGCATAATCTTTTTGGGGCTAATTCTGGTAAACGAAGAGCCATATGTCATCGAATATAATTGCCGCTTTGGCGATCCTGAAACGGAGGCAATTATGCCGCGGGTGAAAAGTGACCTGTTGCAGCATTTCCAGAGCCTGTTTGATGGAACTTTAGCACAGCGCCAAATAAGCGTTGATAGTCGCGCAGCTGCTACCTTAGTAATGGCATCGGGCGGATATCCCGGCACCTACGAAAAAGGGAAGATTATTCAAGGATTAGACCGAGTTGATTCGAGTATTCCCTTTCTAGCCGGCGTAGTTGAAAACGATAGGAAGCTTGTTACTTCCGGAGGCCGGGTACTCATGCTCAGCAGCTACGGCCTTACTGGCGCCGAAGCCGCAGAAATGTGTCGACGATCGGCAAGTTTAGTCTCTTTTGAAGGTGCATTTTACAGAAATGATATCGGTAGGTGAGGTTAGACCGATAATTGCTAAACTCAACATTTGCAAAGGTCGGAATTAAGTTTTGCGGCAGACAACGAGAATGTTATCGTTGAGACCAAAACGCCTATAATCTTCAGCATCAAAATTTTGGCCGTAGCGATTCATATCTACTGCAAAGCCTGCAGCACTTAATCTATCAGCGATATCGAGTCCATACCAGCGCACATGGTCCCATTGCCCGAAGTGTTCCTCGCGCTGGCGCGGACCATCAACATCGGGATTCTCGTAGGTCTGTGTCAGTGTCTCTTTAATAGGCACAGTGATGAGGCAAGTCCCGCCGGGTTTAAGTGTCCGAAACAGCTCGGCCATTGCAGTGGCATCATCAGGAATGTGTTCGAGCACGTGATTGCAAAGAATAAAATCAAAATGCGCATCTGGATAATCCATATCCAACAGATCGAGGTAAGTCACTCCCGCCTGGTCGCCATAGCCATCCACAAACTTATCTCCTGGCACATAATCTATCTTCTCGCTTTCGCTAAAACGAGGCAGTAGGCATACTTCCGGCGCTACGTGGAGCATGCGCTGCGGCCGGGTAAGTAGATGAGTTTCGCGTTCGAGAAAGAGCCAAATTAGACGGTGTCTTGCGCGGGCGCCATTGCTCGGTGTGAGCAGGTCGTGGCCTTGCTTTATGAAGCACGCAAAAGGTGCTTGTGCCACGGGGCAGTAAACGGCGGGCGTGCCTGGTGCTAAGGCTTTGCGTTGCTGGCGGTAGCGGCGTTGCCAATTCGCTTGGCGCAACTTGAGGCGCAGGCCAAAGGGGAGCGTACGTTTGGCGAGGTTGGTGAGTTGGCGTTTCATAACTGGGCGAAAGTAGCGTCTCCTTATCCGGCGGCGGGCGCTCCACTCGAATCCTTGAGGGCATGTTTGAGCAACCGAACTTCATTGCCTGTAAAATCACGTGCCACGCCGAGCTCGAGCTTGCCGAGGGGCATAAACATAATGCGGGTCCGCCTCAAGCGACGCACGCGGTGGTCGAGCGCTTCACACATACGACGGATTTGCCGATTGAGGCCCTGCACGATAACGATGCGAAAGGTTTTTAGCCCCACTTGTTCGACTTGAGCAGGTTTGGTCTTCACTTTCAGCTCCGGGAGGTAAACGCCCTCAGCCAGTCGCCTCAGAAAAGTGAGTGATATAGCTTTATCGACAGTGACGATGTATTCCTTTTCGTGCTCGTTGGCGGCGCGGAGGATTTTATTGACTTCATCACCATCGTTGGTGAGCCAGATGAGACCTTCAGAATTTTTATCGAGACGACCTACGGGGAATACCCTTCCGGGATACTTAACGGCGTCGATGATATTGCTCGGATCACGCTTATCAGTTGTACACGTTATCCCCACCGGCTTGTGGTAAGCGAGCCACACGGCATTAGGCTTTCGACCAACGGGCTCCCCATCGATGAGCACTACATCATTGCGGTTGACGCGGTTGCCACCGACGGCTATGATGCCATTCAAGGTTACACGTCCGGCCTTGACGAGTTCATCGGCTTCACGTCTAGAGCAGCGTCCGGAGGCGGCGATATATTTATTGAGGGAGGTGCCTTGGGCCATGGGAGGGAAACAAATTTAAGCGCATTCAGTTTAAGAAACGCGGTTGCGCAGGGTAAGATACATAGTTCATTAATTCAAATCTTATGTGCTTATGTCGCCCATATTTAAGTGAATTCTTGCGGACATGTATGCATGTATATTATACTGCCAGATGCCTCTGCGTAATATCCGTCATTTACAGTCCTCACACTCACATAAATCCACAACTTTAGCTCACCTACTAACAGCATGCGCAACCCACCAATTCTTCTATAGTTAATTTTATGATAGAGAAGATGATCCCATCTCACCTCCCACATCCCACCCCAGAACAGTAGTCCAGCCTCCAGCAGCGGAGCGTTCTAGCCTCTAGCCTCTCATTTCCCACTTCCCACTTCCCACTTCCCACCTCTCATTTCCCACCTCTCTCCCCCCCAAAACTCCCCATCACCTCCTCCGCATCAGCCTGACCCTGCACATCCCCTAACCTATACATCCCCATCAATACAAAGTAGCCACCCTCCGTCTCATAAACCACTGCTATAGTTGCTGCTTCACCGCGCTCAGAAGACTCATCAACAGCGCGGAGTTGATAGCCCTCTAAGCCACCATACGTGACCTTTTCTACTGCAGCATCAGCGGCTAAATGCCAGTTGCCAGGTAATTGACGCATGCGCAGCTCGACAAATAATTCTGGGTCGGCTATAATGGGTGCAGAATAACTGCGATCCACCAACACCGCCGTAAAGTCAGCAGCATCCTTTTCGATTTTGCCCTTGCGATTTACTAGCAAACTCGTACCCACCACCGCCGCCTGGCGAAGATTGCCCACCGACTCATCAAGGCTAAAATCAAGCGCACCCCGCGGATCAGCAGCTAAGGCCTCATCCAGCTCTATACTCGCAAGACTCGCAGCCATTCGACCCGCCAGCGCTTCTTCATCTTCCGCCAGCCAAGTTGCATTCACCATCGTCGTTTTACTGCTGTCGCCAAATACAACTAGGGTTTTGCGAAAGCGCATGCCTTCTGCCTCTTGTGCCAAATCAAGCCTCAATCCCCTGACCTCCCCAACTTTAATCGGGTCGCGCCCCAGCAGCTCCATGCCATTGGCAGCGAGTGGACCTTCATCAAAGCCAGCAGTTGCCTCCGCGAAAGGCGCAGGCATCTCCATGACCATTATCATAGCCCCCGAATACTCTACGCTCTCAAATCCACGGAAACGTTCGCTCGCTACGAATCCCGCAGGAGGCACAATTGTCAGTGCTGTACCCTCAATTACCACGCGCTCCAGACTTCCTTGAGCCTGCGCTGGCGCATATGAGGCTACCAAGGCTGTAATGGCCGTCAATACCCGACCTAAATCTGATAGCAAACGCGAACTTTCAACATCCTTCATGCGTGAAAGGTAAGCTCAGCTGCAACATCAGCTAATTTTGTGTTGTGAAGTTGCAAAGCCTCACGAAATCCACAACAGCTTGACACGTTTTGTGTTACCTTCATTGACGCTAAAGCCTCCGCCTCTTGCTCACCGAACGCATCCGCGAAAAACTGCAAATCCTCGCGACTGCCGCCCGCTACGACGTGAGCTGCGCCTCGTCAGGTTCTAAGCGCGAAGCCGAAAAAGGTGGTCTCGGCAACACCACCGGCATGGGCATCTGCCACAGCTACACCCCCGACGGGCGCTGCGTTAGCCTGCTCAAAATCCTACTTACCAACCATTGCATTTTCGATTGCGCCTACTGCATCTCAAGGCGCAGCAACGATATCAAGCGCGCAGCCTTTACCGTGCAAGAAGTCGTCGACCTTACCATCGGCTTCTACCGTCGCAATTATATCGAAGGCCTCTTCCTCAGCAGCGGCATCTTCAAGGATAGCGACACCACCATGGAGCGCCTCGTGCTCATTGGAGAAAAACTTCGTCACGAACACAAGTTTGGCGGCTACATCCACCTCAAAGCCATCCCTGGCGCAAGCGACGAACTCCTCGAACGCGCCGGCCGTGTTGCCGACCGCCTCAGCGTAAACATTGAAATACCTAGCGAGCTTTCGCTAAAACACGTCGCACCAGAGAAGAACTATAAAGAGGTGATGGAGCCCATGAGCTACCTCCGCGACCGCATTTCTGATAATAAGCGCGAGCAGCTTACGCCAAAACTCTACCTCAACTCCGGCACCACGAGCACCGGAGGCAACGTCAAATTTTCTCCAGGCGGCCAAAGCACCCAGCTCGTAGTAGGTGCTACACCGGAAAATGATACGGAAGTTCTTAAGCTCGCTGATTCGCTTTATAAGTATCAAGGTCTGCGGAGGGTGTATTACTCAGGTTATATTCCAATAGCTACAGATACCCGCATACCTGAAATGGCTACTCCCCCGCTGCTTCGCGAGCACCGCTTATATCAAGCTGATTGGCTGATGCGGCAATACGGCTTTGCCCTCGATGAGATTTTGGATCCAGACCACGGCAACCTAGATGAGCAGGTTGATCCAAAACTGGGTTGGGCCCTCCGCCACCCCGAGGCATTTCCAGTTGATGTGAATACAGCTGATGAGCGTACCCTGCTGCGTGTGCCAGGTCTGGGCCACAAGTCTGCGCAGCGCATCATAAGTGCTCGTAAGTCAGGCCTTATCCGTGTGGCCGACCTCAAGCGCATTGGCGTAGTGTGGAGCAGAGCCCAATACTTCCTCCACGTGCCCGATCACAACACCCGCTACCTCCACTGGGATCCTTCCGTGCTGCGGGATAGACTCATTGCCCCCATGGCTCAAAAAGCCCGCCCCGCACAAGGCGTTTTATTTTAAAGCACCCCGTCATTGCGAGGTGCGACCGGAGCACCACGTCATTGCGAGCCGCGACCGGAGCACCCCGACATTGCGAGGTGCGACCGGAGCACCACGTCATTGCGAGCCGCGACCGGAGCACCACGTCACCGCGAGCCGCGACCGGAGCACCGCGTCATTGCGAGCCGCGACCGGAGCACCGCGTCATTGCGAGCCGCGACCGGAGCACCACGTCATTGCGAGCCGCGACCGGAGCACCACGTCATTGCGAGCCGCGACCGGAGCACCACGTCACCGCGAGCCGCGACCGGAGCACCCCGTCATTGCGAGCCGCGACCGGAGCACCACGTCATTGCGAGCCGCGACCGGAGGAAGCTGGCGTGGCAATCTAGGGTGCGGCTGTAGGAGATTCCCACGCCAGCTGCGCGGCTCGGAATGACACCAGCTCCGCGGCTCGGAATGACACCAGCTGCGCGGCTCGGAATGACGCTACAAATAAAAACTCTAAAATTATACTACCTTCCGTGACTCAAGCTATAATAGATGCGAGCAGGCTTTACATATATTTTAACCAATAAGAGCCGCAAGGTGCTGTACACCGGCGTTACGAATAACATTTGTCGCCGATTGTGGGAGCATAGGTATCATGCTCCGCTAACTTCTTTTGTGGGCAAATACAACGTCAAGCATCTCATATATTTCGAGCTTCACCATACGATTAGTGAAGCAATTTCTAGAGAAAAACAAATTAAGTCATGGAAGCGCGAACGCAAGGTTCGACTAATAACTGTGCATAATCCTGAATGGAAATTTCTCGCAACTTTTCCTGAGGATAAAGGCTTGCCCAAAGTTGAATATCCTGATTATGATGATACTCTTGATAGGGATCTTTGAAGTCATTTAAGAGTGTCCCACACTAGCACCACGTCATTGCGAGCCGCGACCGGAGGAAGCTGGCATTGCGAGCCGCGACTGGAGCACCACGTCACCGCGAGCCGCGACCGGAGCACCACGTCACCGCGAGCCGCGACCGGAGGAAGCTGGCGTGGCAATCTAGGGTGCGGCTCTAGGAGATTCCCACGCCAGCTACGCGGCTCGGAATGACACCAGCTCCGCGGCTCGGAATGACGCCAGCTCCGCGGCTCGGAATGACACCAGCTCCGCGGCTCGGAATGACGCTACACATAAAAACTCTAAAATTATACTACCTTCCGTGACTCAAGCTATAATAGATGCGAGCAGGCTTTACATATATTTTAACCAATAAGAGCCGCAAGGTGCTGTACACCGGCGTTACGAATAACATTTGTCGCCGATTGTGGGAGCATAGGTATCATGCTCCGCTAACTTCTTTTGTGGGCAAATACAACGTCAAGCATCTCATATATTTCGAGCTTCACCATACGATTAGTGAAGCAATTTCTAGAGAAAAACAAATTAAGTCATGGAAGCGCGAACGCAAGGTTCGACTAATAACTGTGCATAATCCTGAATGGAAATTTCTCGCAACTTTTCCAGAGGATAAAGGCTTGCCCGAAGTTGAATATCCTGATTATGATGATACTCTTGATAGGGATCTTTGAAGTCATTTAAGAGTGTCCCACACTAGTACCACGTCATTGCGAGCCGCGACCGGAGCACCACGTCATTGCGAGGTGCGACCGGAGGAAGCTGGCGTGGCAATCTAGGGTGCGGCTGTAGGAGATTCCCACGCCAGCTGCGCGGCTCGGAATGACGCCAGCTGCGCGGCTCGGAATGACACCAGCTGCGCGGCTCGGAATGACACCAGCTCCGCGGCTCGGAATGACAGGGGGCGGACATGCAGCTACAAAACCAACAGGAAAAAGCCAAAAGCCCCATCCACCTTGCGGTAAATGGGGCTTTTCTTATCAAGCACGTGTGGCTTCGTTAAGCAGTGACTTAAGGTGCCTGCTTGATGTTGACAACGTACTTGTCGCCAGCATTTGTATTGGGCACATCGATGACTTCTGCAAACTCTATAAGGTAGAATTTGTCGCCACCGCCCCCAGGAGGATTTGGATTCATGACGACATATACATCACCATCCATCAGTCGATCTGAAGTGCCAATGGTAGTCGTAGCATTGTCCCAAGCGTTGCGCAACTCATCTACCGTGCGCACATTATCATAGAAGTCTGCACCAGCATTGAGTACCCTGCGCAAACTTGCCCCATTCTCTGGTGAAACAGTTTGTCGCCAAGCGCCTTGTGGACTTAAGCCCTGATCTTGCAATTCGCTCGTGGTGTTATTTGCGCTTGGTACAGCTATGCCCTGATCCAAATCTAGAGCACCAGGCTGAGTTCCTGCCATGTTAAAAAATTCCACATCGCGCTTCTCCACCAGAAGCACAGGAGCCGTACCAGTTACGAGTGTGATTTCAACTGAAGCTTCTTCGGGATTAGTAAGGTCATCCTCACCTGTGTCTTGAACAGTGATTGTGTAAGTCACAGAATCATTAAAGTCAGCAGGGGCACGCAAACGGATAGTCTTCGAAAAGCCGTCGGTGTCATCATCAAACAGCACCTTTGGGTTTTCATCTAAGGCACTAACGTTACCATCAATTTCAAAGCGAATAGCATCACTCGGAGCAGTAGAAACATCTACCACGGTACCATTTTGTAAGAAGGTCACCGTTTGGAGGTTGTCATTGCCATCATCAGCGACGAGCAAAAACTCGCGCAACTCATTAGGTGCGGCCATTGCCACCCGCACGCTCGTCATAGGAGCTGACATGTCAGGGTTCTGGACTGTAAGAGTCGGCGCTTCGTTGATGTCAACAATCGGATCATCATCTGTGTCGTCTGCCCCACAGCTGGCCAGCAGCATGCTTGCACCTACCGCAAATGTCGCGGCGTAGTTCATCCAAAGTTTCATGTGTCTAGTTTTGTTGGTCTTTTGTCGAGGTTAGCCACAGGTAACGCGACTCTCCCTCAGGTTGGTTCAGTGTGAATTGTTACGCGGCCCTTAACGGCAACCTATCTTCATATGTTGGCGAAGCACGATGTTTTTTTCGCTAGTGCTCAGGGTGACGCGTTCGATAGCCCCGGTAGTAGCGCAGGCCAACACCGAGTCCAATGATCAACGCCAGCACGATCCCAAACGCTGCCAGCGCCGTCAAACTATTTCGCAGCACGGCCAGCAGCACGATCGCCAGCAAAAACACTGTCGGCACCTCATTCATCAAGCGCAGTCGCTCCACATTCGTAGTCGCAGGGGAGGCTTCGAGGCGTCGCACATAGGTTTTGGCGAAAGCTTGAAAACTACTCAGCGCTACCAGCAAAAACAATTTCACTTGCAGCCAAGGCTGAGCCAGATAGGCGGGATTAATCGCCAACATCGCAATGCCGCAGCCCCACGTGAGCAGCATAGCCGGCACCGTAATAATGCTGTACACCCGACGCTCCATCCGCGTAAACTGCTCAAACAAAATCGCCCGCGCTGGCTCTTCACGCTCGAGCGCCTCAGCCAAATACACAAAAATGCGCAGCCAATAAAACAGCCCCGCAAACCATGCTACGAACCCAATGATGTGAAACGCCTTTACATACAGCAGGGCCATGGCGGCGAAGTAACACCGAAGCGCAAGATGCCCTGTACGACCGCTGTCTGAATGGAATTTATTGACTACTACAAGGTGCTCGGCATCGACAAATCTGCTGATGCCAAAGCCATCAAGAAAGCTTACCGCAAACTCGCGCGCAAGCACCACCCCGATGTAAATCCTGGCGATCCCTCAGCCGAGCAACAATTTAAGGAAATCGGCGAAGCCTATGCCGTGCTCAGCGACGCCGACAAACGCGCCAAGTACGATAAATACTCCGCCACCTACGGCAAAGACTGGGAGCAGGGCGAAGCCTATGAAAAAGCCCGCCAACAAGCCGGCTACGGCGGCAGCACCAGCGGTTTTGGCGCAAGCGGAAACACGGAAGACTTCTCCGACCTCTTCGCAGAAATGTTCGGTCGCGAAGGCGCCTTCAATGCCTACAAACGAGGCGGCGGCCGCCAACGCTACGCTAGTGCCGACCTCAGAGCTACACTCCAACTGCCGCTGAGCGAAGTCATGCAAGACCGCAAGCAGGTAATCACTGTCGGCGAGCGTAAAATCCGCCTCACTATCCCCGCTGGAGTAGCCGATCAACAAACTATCCGCATCAAAGGTCAAGGCCACGAGCTGGGCAATGGACAGCGGGGCGACCTCTACATTACCTTCGCCATCACTGATCCGGAAGGATTTCGGCGAGAAGGCGACGACCTTTATGTAGATGTGCCAGTGGATATGTACACCGCGCTGCTCGGAGGCAAAGTCGACCTCGAAGCTCCCGATGGCAAGCTGCGCTTTACTGTGCAACCCGAGACCCAAAACGGCGCCCGCATCCGCCTCAAAGGCAAAGGGGTACCACATTACAAAGCTGATGGCCGAGGCGACCTCTACGCCATCGTCGATATTACGCTTCCGCAAAACCTGTCGGACCAAGAGCGGGAATACCTCACTAAAGCTGCCGCTGAGCGGACACAAAACGTCTAGGCGATGGAAGTCAACTACCTACTCATAGAAGAAGTCACTTACGGCGAACCAGTAGAACATCAGCTACTCGAAGCCCTGCTCGAGCTCGAATTCGTGGAAGTGCGGCGTGAACCAAGCGGCACCCTGCTGATTGCAGAAAGCAGTTGCGACAACCTGCGCACCATGCTGCGACTAGCTACCGTACTGGAGGTCAATACTGCTGGCATAGAGACCATCATGCACATGCGTCGACGCATCGCCGACTTGCAAGGCGAACTGCGACGTCTGCGCAAACTCGAGGCCAGCTACCAGCTGATGCGCCCGAGCGAGCGCTAAGACTGAACGATTTCACGGAGCTTATCGAGCTGTTCCTGGTCGCCGAGCGCGATGATGCTGGTGCCTGGCTCAATGCGCTCGTTGGGATTGGGGTTGACCTTATAAAGTCCATCCCCTCGCCGAATAGCTACTACACTCACGCCGGTAAGCTTGCGGAGGTCCATTTGTAGCAGCGACATGCCTTGCATCTTCTCTGGGAGGCTTTTGTAGGCAATTTCTTCAAAACCTACAGCCGCGCCAGGTCCGTTGGCGAGGGAGGTAAAGAACTCTACGGCCGAAGGTTTGCGCACTAGCGTAGCCATAAAGAAAGAACCGATATGCTCAGGCTGCACCACATGATCGGCACCTACACGCAGCAATTTGTCGCGGCTCTCGGGTTCGTACACGCGAGCAATGATGGTGAGATGGGGGGCAAGTTGTCGTGCTGATAGCACCGCAAATGCATTATCGCTGTCGTCGCCGAGGGTTACGATGAGGCTCTTGGCTCGTTCGATACCAGCCTTGAGGAGAGTTTCGTCGTGGGTGGCATTGGCTTGGAGGTAGATGAGCTCGGGGTGCTTACTGGTAGCCTTTTCGAGGTTTTCATCATGGAGTTCGATGAGCACCACCGTCTCTTCACTGTCGTCGAGCTGTTCGATTATTTCTCTGCCGTAGCGGCCTGCGCCACAAACAATGACATGGCCGCTGAGCGTGCTGATTTCTCGATCCATGAGTGAGCGATAAAACTTGGTGATGAGTCCACCTTCGCGGAGGCTCTGGGTGAGTTGACTGACGAAGATGGCGGTGATGGCGAGGTTGAGCATCACGAAAATCGAGGTAAACATCCTTCCCGCTGGTGAAAGCGGCTTCACCTCAGAGAAGCCTACGGTGCTGATCGTAATCATGGTCATGTAGATCGCTTCGCCGAGGGCGTAATCTTCGATGAGCATGTAAGACACCGTGCCGATGATCAAGCTACTGAGAAACAAGTAAAAGCAGGTGCGCAAGGAGAAAGCCCGAAACCGACGCACGAGAGGATACAGCACAGCCGCGAAGGTATCACGCTTACCTTGCCGCTATGTCGACTCCTAAACCTGTAGGCGCATATCCTTCAGCCCGCCGCGCCGGCCCCTTTTTATTTCTCTCGGGTATGGGCCCGCGTCACCCGCAAACCGATGAAGTGCCCGGCCAACGCCTCAACCAGTGGGGCCAGCACGAAGCCTTCGACTTTGAAGCACAGGCGCTACAAGTGTTTGCAAATATTCGCGCTGCCCTACAAGCTAATGGCGCTCGCTGGGATCAACTCGTGGATGTGACGGTATTTCTGACGGATATCGAGCGCGACTTTGTGAAATTTAATGAGTTGTATGCCGAGCACTTCGGGGAAGTAAAGCCAGCACGCACAACAGTGGGTATCGATAGCCTACCTCGGCCAATATGCGTAGAGCTAAAATGTATCGCCTACCTCGACTAGTTCAACATCCACGGTGCTGCTAGCGTGAATTTGGGTACGAATACAGGGAAACTCTCGTCGTGGTCGCTACGCATGGTGTAGAAGCCTTCCATGCTGCCCACCGGCGTTCGCAGTTGGCACCAACTGGTGTAGGTATAAGACTCGCCAGCAAGGAGTTCGGGGGTCTCGCCAACTACGCCCACGCCTTCCACCATGCATACTTCACCTGTGGCGTTGCAGACCTTCCAGCAGCGGCGGTGCAGCGTGACGGGTTGTAAGCCAACGTTATCGATCTTGATGCGGTAGGCAAAAACATAGTGATTGTGCCCCGGCTGCGAGTATGGTGCCCAGTACTCTGTGTCGACTGTGATTGTGATGCCTCGTGTGGTAAGAGTTTCCATCCGCTGATGATGTAGCGCGCGAGAATTGGCGCTGCGGGCTAACACACTAGCCACTCACGCGCTATTTCTTCAGCTCGCAGCTTTGCTTCGTTTAAATCGTCATTCACTAAAACGAGGTCAAATCGATCCTGGTGGTTCAGTTCTTCTGCGGCACGGGCGATACGTTTTCTCAAACTTGCATCATCTTCAGTACCTCTAGCGCGCAATCGGTTGAAGAGAATTTCTGGGGTTGGGGGAGCTACAAACACCACGCGCGCCTCACGCGGAAAGGCAGCCTTGATGGCGCTGGCACCTTTTACTTCGACATCAAACAGCACACACTTGCCAGCATCCCAGAGGCGAGCTACTTCCTCACGCAGCGTGCCATAGAATTGATTGGCGTATACCTCTTCATATTCCAAAAAATCACCCGCATTGATGCGCTCGCGGAAGGCTTCGTGGTCGAGAAAGTAATAGTCGACTCCCTCCGCTTCGTATGAGCGGGGCGGCCGTGTAGTTGCCGACACACTAAAAGCGAGCTGATCTGGAAACTTCTGGAGTAGGTGCCGCACGAGGGTTGTTTTACCAGCACCACTCGGGGCGGTAAAGACCAAAATTTTCGGATAGTGGGCTGCAGCAGAGGTAGTGGGCATGACTAGACGATGTTCGCGATCTGCTCTTTGATTTTTTCGAGCGCTTCTTTCATGCCGACGATTTGCCGCTGGATATCAGAAGAATACGCTTTGGCTCCGAGCGTGTTGATTTCGCGGCCCATCTCTTGAGAAATAAAATTGAGTCGCCTGCCTTTTTCGACGTCATCATCAGCTACCTTTTCGAGAAAAAACGAGCAGTGCTGGCTGAGGCGCACCTTTTCCTCTGAAATGTCAATCTTTTCCAGGTAGTACACCACCTCCTGCTCCAGGCGATTTTGATCAACAGCAGAAGCATTGAGGTTGTCAGCGATTGTTCGTGCCAGGCGTGCCCGCATTTTTTCCTGGCGGGTTTGCTCAAAGGATTCAATGCGAGGAATAGCTGCGGCAATAGCTGCAACCTGCGAGACGAGATCTGCTTGCAGTGCAGCTCCTTCGTTTTGCCGAAAGGCGATAAAGTCTGCCAAAGCTTCGGCAAAAGCGCTATGTAAAGCCTCGCGTTCGGTATTCTGCAGCTCTTCGTCTGTGACTCCTACAACATTGGGCAGTCGTAAAATAGCTGTGGCAAGCCCACCTGGATCATCCGCCAAGCTTGGACTCAGCCGCAGCAACTGCTGGTGATAGCGGTGGTAGAGGGCTTCGTTGATGCCCTCATTAAGGTCGCCGCCATGTGCATCCTTGCGTTCGATCAGTACATCGATTTTGCCTCTGTAGGCATTGTTTTGAAGCTGGTTGCGCAGCGACAACTCCTCGTCGCGATACAGGGCGGGCGCCTTGAAGCGGATATCGGTCTGGCGAGAATTGAGGGCTCGAATTTCCACGGTGACGGCTACTTCAGGCGTGGTGCCACGGCCTCTCCCATAGCCTGTCATAGATTGCATCATGAGCGCCCGCGCTGGTGTTGAGGGCGAAAGATAGCCGCAGAAGCTAGGCTCG
This sequence comes from Saprospiraceae bacterium, assembly GCA_965213735.1. Classification (GTDB taxonomy): domain Bacteria; phylum Bacteroidota; class Bacteroidia; order Chitinophagales; family Saprospiraceae; genus CALDTK01. Next base: position 1,638,062 of record CBDCAB010000005.1, on the reverse strand, counting down.
CTGTACTTCCAGCCACAAGCTTGGCGTGCTCTACGAGCCGATGTGCAAATCCTTAAACTTTGCACTTTTTTTGCCCAGATATTTTTCGACATTTGCGGCCCCCATGACGGGGCGTCTCAACCCTGAACTGCTCAAAATCAATCCGTTAGAATGCGTAAAGCTGATCTCGTCGCCGCTATATCCGAAAAAACTGGAGTCGCTAAAGTAGATGTTCTCGTCACTCTCGAAGAGTTTTTCAAGGAGGTCAAAGGCAGCTTGGCCTCTGGCGAAAACGTATATGTGCGCGGCTTCGGCAGCTTCGTCATCAAGCGACGTGCAGAGAAGGTAGGTCGCCACATCAAGCGCAATGAAGCCATCGTCATTCCCGAGCATTACATCCCCAGCTTCAAGCCCTCAAAGACCTTTGTGGAGGAGGTGAAGGCCAACGTGAATGCGCTGCCTGCCGACGGTACGAGCAATTGATGCAGCGACCTCAGTGGATAGCTGTCGCGGTGGCTGTAGCTGCCTTTGCCATTCTGTATTGGGGCCTCGAGCACAGGCCGCCCGAGCTACGGACTAGCCAAGTTTCAGCCGATCAGACGCTTGCCGCTACGAGTGCACAGGTGCTCATTAAAGAGGCTTTGCCGCAGCTCGATGCACGCACCGAGGCAGAGATTCACGGTTTTTCGAAGATGCTCGAGGCGGCCAACAGTACGCGCAGGCGAGTCGAGGTGTTGGAGGATTTGTCGGGCACCTGGTATCGAGCTGGCCATGCTGCCATTGCTGGTTATTATGCTGAGCAAATTGCAGAGTTACAGCCCTCGGACACTACTTGGGGCATTGCTGCCACTACCTATTCGCTGTGTTTGCGTAGTGATACCCTTTCGGCAAAACAAAAAGCGTACTGCCAGGAACATGCGGTGGTGGCTTATGAAAATGCGATTTCATTGGCTCCAGCTAACACTACACATAAAGTAAACCTGGCGCTGCACTTTACAGACAATCCTCCCGCCGACAATCCCATGCGCGGAATCAGAATGCTGCTCGATATGAATGCAGAGAATCCTGATGATGTTGCTGTGTTAGTACAGCTGGGTAGACTAGCTTTGCAGACCAACCAGAATGAAAAAGCCATTGGACGTTTGCAGCGTGCAGTGGCTTTACAACCTGACAATGCAGCCGCTCACTGCCTTTTGGCGGAAGCTGCACACCGCACCGGAGAGGCAGAGCTTGCCGCGACATCCGACCGGGCATGTCGCGCGTTGTATACTTCCGGACCTAATTTGTAACAGACCATAAACCAACGGCTATGCCCTGCGGAAAGAAAAGAAAAAGGCACAAGATTGCGACTCACAAGCGGAAAAAGCGCTTGCGCAAGAATCGCCACAAGAAAAAGAACCGCTAGTACTACCCTGGATGAGCTTGTGTAGCCATCCGTTGTCACTAGCTTAAACCCCTAGGGAACCCAGTCGGTGCACGTCACTGGCTGGGCTCTCTTTGCTTACGTCAGTACCCAGTATGCCTGCAGCAGCTACAGCCGCCGCTATCAGTGAACGTCCGCCAGTGGAGACCATCGAACGCGACCTCATTATAAAGTCCGTAGGAGGCGCCGTCGAAATAGCCTTGCTCGAAGACGGCCGGCTAGTCGAACTTCATCAGCAAGAAACAGACGCCAAGTTTACCGTCGGCGACATTTTCCTCGGCCGCGTGCGCAAGCTTACCCCAGGTCTCAATGCTGGCTTCGTCGATATTGGTCACGATAAGGAAGCGTTTCTGCACTATTCCGACCTCGGACCGCAGCTCAATTCCCTCATTAAGTACACCAACGGAGCCGTCAACGGGAGCTTCAAAACCTCCAAACTCGACAACTTCAAACGCGAAGCTGATATAGATAAAGGTGGCAAAATTGCCGCAGTTCTCAAGCTCAAGCAAGACCTCCTCTTCCAGGTCACCAAAGAACCGATATCTACTAAAGGTCCGCGCATTTCTTCTGAGATCAACTTGCCAGGCCGATTCATGGTGCTCTCACCTTTCGGCAAAAGCGTGAACGTCTCCAAGAAAATCAGCACGCAAGAAGAGCGCAAACGACTAAAAGAACTCGTCCAGAGCATTGCTCCTGCCAATATGGGCGTGATTGTGCGTACCGCCGCTGAGGGCAAAACTGCCGATGATCTAATCGAGGAGATGCAACAACTCACTGATCAGTGGGATGACATCTTCCGACAACTCCATAAAGCTAAAGCACCTACCAAACTCCTTAGCGAACTCGATAAAACTTCGAGCCTGCTTCGCGACCTGCTCAGTGACTCCTTCAATCGGGTGGTTGTTGACGACCCCGAGATGTACGACAGCCTCAAAACCTACCTCGAGGCCATAGCACCCGATAGAGTTGACATTCTGCGGCTGCACAAAAGTCAGCGCGATATTTTCGATGCCAATGGCGTGCGGCGCCAAATTCAGGCAAGTTTTGGCAAGACGGTCACAGTAGCTTCTGGAGCCTACCTCGTAATCGAGAGCACGGAGGCGATGCACGTTGTTGATGTCAATTCCGGCAACAAAATGGGCCGCAACCACGCCGAGGCTTTGCTGCGTGTTAATACCGACGCTGCGCGAGAAATAGCGCGACAACTGCGCCTGCGCGATATCGGCGGGCTTATTGTAGTCGATTTTATCGACATGAAAAGCGCCGATGATCGCCAGCAGCTCCATCGCGAGATGAAAAGCTTTATGCGCGGCGACCGGGCCCAACACACCGTGCTGCCACTCAGCAAGTTTGGACTGATGCAAATCACCAGACAGCGCGTGCGCCCGGAAATCAAACTCAGTACCGCCGAAGTCTGCCCCACCTGCAAGGGAACAGGTGAAGTCAATCCTACCGAGCTAGTCATTGACGAGATAGAGGTCGACCTGATCAATTTGCTCAACTCGCGGCCGAATTCTAAGCTCAGCGTGCACGTGCACCCTTTTGTGCATGCTTTTCTCACCAAAGGCATACCCAGCTACCAGATGCGGTGGCTATGGCGGCACCAAACATGGTTGCGCGTAGAACCACGCGAAGCACTCGGACTCACCGAATACACATTTTTCGATCACCATGGGGAGGAGATTCGCCTTGGTGAGATTTAGATTTTGAGGGTACTCATCGCGCCACTCAACTGGGGCCTGGGGCACGCCACGCGCAGTTTGGCAGTAGCTGCGGCACTGCGTAGGCAAAGCGATGAAGTCGACATTCACTGGGCGAGTGATGGACAAGCCTTAGCCCTCCTGCGAGCAGAGGTACCTGAGGCCACTGTACATACGCTTCCCGGGGCAGAAGTCCGCTACCCTACCCGCTCGGCGCTGCTGAATATGGCTTTGGCAGCACCTCGACTATGGCGCACATGGCGAGCAGAACATCAGGCTGTACAAAAGCTACAGCGCGCGCATAGCTACGACCTCATCATCAGCGACAACCGCTTCGGCTGTCGTATAAAAGGTGTACCGAGTTACATCATGACGCATCAGCTACACCTCCCCCTAAAGCCAGCCGTGGTGCGCAAGCTAGGCAATTGGCTCAACCACCGCCTTCTGCGCCGCTTTGATCGAGTGCTGGTGCCCGACTACGCTGATGCGCCTCGCTTGGCTGGAGCAATGAGCAACCCCTTGCCCACCATGCGGGTGGACTATATCGGCCCGGCGAGTCGCTTCGTTGGCCTATTACCTGACCAGGGAGAATCTGGGCCAAAGCTGCTGGTGCTCCTTTCAGGTCCGGAGCCAATGCGGACGCGTTTGGAAGAAAAAGTTCTGCCTCAATTGATGGAGCTAAAGCTGGCGGGCCGCCTGGTTGTGCGTGGTTTGCCCGCCAGGGCGCCGCAGACTCAACTTCTCCGCCGGGCAGAAGCAGCTGGAATAACAGTGGTAGATTTTCTCCCGGCGGAAACGCTAGGCCCTGTTTTGGCGAAAGCTGAAACTATCCTCACCCGACCAGGCTATACCACCGTGATGGACCTAGCCGCGATGGGCCGCAACGCCATCTATGTACCCACCCCTGGACAGCCCGAACAGCAATGGCTCGGAGCTTCCTTACATGCCCAAGCACGCGGCATCTGCTGCTCACAAGCACACCTCCATGTAGAGCGAGCAATGGCACAACTCGCAAGCTTGAGCACCGTCAGCAAACGAGAAGATTTTCAACAACTCGACCGCTGGGCAAGCCGTGTGGTGTCGGACCTGCGGCAACGATCTGTCAACAAGGTGTGAGCAACCCTATTCTGGGATGCGCATTCTGTATAGAAGCCCCTACCTTTGAAGAGCGAGGTTGACGTAGGTAATCCACGAGCATTTTCAGTATGAGTGATTCCATCAAGCACGAGTGTGGTCTAGCTGTAATTAGGCTTCTCAAGCCACTCGACTACTACGTCGACAAATACGGCACGCCCTTTTACGGGCTCAACAAGCTGCACCTGCTGATGCAGAAAATGCGCAACCGTGGGCAGGATGGTGCTGGCCTGGCCACTATAAAGCTCGATGCCAAACCTGGATCGCGCTACATATCCCGCAAACGCTCCAATAAAGCGCAGCCTATCCGCCACCTCTTCGATGAGGTGTTTGGCGCCTTCAAAAATGTGCCTCCAGATAAAATGCAGGATGCTGCCTACATCAAAGAGCACTACCCTTATCTCGGCGAACTGATGATGGGCCACCTGCGCTATGGCACCCACGGACGTAATTCGATAGAAGCTTGCCATCCCTTCCTGCGGCAGAACAACTGGATTTCACGCAACCTGGTGCTGGCAGGAAATTTCAACCTGACCAACGTCAACGAACTCTTTTCACAACTCGTGGAGCTGGGGCAGTACCCCAAGGAGATGAGTGATACGGTGACGGTGCTCGAGAAAATCGGCCACTTCCTAGATGATGAGGTCAGCCGCCTCCACTCGTACTACCGCGACGAGAACACGGCGCACCAGGACATTAACAAGAAAATTTTTGAGAACGTCGACCTGCAGCGCGTCCTTAAGCGCTCGGCTAAAAAATGGGACGGCGGCTATGTGATGGGTGGCCTCATCGGGCACGGCGATGCATTTGTGATGCGCGACCCGAATGGAATTCGCCCAGCCTTCTTTTATCAAGACGAGGAAGTCGTGGCCATTGCGAGCGAGCGGCCTGCCCTGCAAACCACCTTCGGCATCCACCGCTCGAAGGTGCAGGAACTCACGCGCGGACATGCCCTTATAATCAAGGCAAAAGGTCATGTCTCCGAGAAGATGATCATCGAGCCTGGCGAGCGTACAGGCTGCTCGTTTGAGCGCATCTACTTTTCGCGTGGCACCGACTGGGCCATCTATCGTGAGCGCAAGCAACTAGGTATCCAACTCGTCGATCAAGTACTCGATAGCCTCAACGGCGACCTCAAGAATGCTGTCTTTAGTTATGTACCCAATACGGCTGAAGTAGCTTTTTACGGCTTGGTGGAAGGTCTGCACGAGAAGCTCGACGAACTCAAGGCCGAGCGCATCCTAGGTGCAGGCAAGCTTAAGCGGGAGAAGCTAGAGAAGATTATGCGGCAACGCCTGCGCGTCGAAAAGCTAGTAGTCAAAGACGAGAAGCTGCGCACTTTTATCGCCGATGATGCTAGTCGCGGGGAAATGGTGAGTCATGTCTACGACACCACTTACGGCATAGTCGCCAACGATAAGGATACGATAGTGCTGCTCGATGACTCCATTGTCCGCGGTACAACCCTGCGAGATTCGATAATTCGAGCGGTATCACGTCTGCGACCGAAGAAAATCTTAGTGCTTTCGAGTGCTCCGCAAATACGCTACCCTGACTGCTACGGCATTGACATGTCGAAGATGGGGGAATTTGTCGCCTTTCAAGCCCTCATTGAGCTACTGCGCGAGAGTGGCAAAGAGAAGCTCATCGATAAGACTTACGCGGTGTGCAAGAAGAGCCTGGAGACTACACCTTCTGGCACTACGACAAATCACGTGCAGGCGCTGTACGAGACCTTTAGCTACGAGCAGATCTCTCAGAAGATCGCTGAGATAATTAAGCCCAAGGATGTGGAATGCGAGGTGGAAGTGATCTACCAAACCATTAAGGGACTTCGTGAAGCTACTGGCCCTGACAACGATGGAGACTGGTACTTCACCGGGGATTATCCTACTCCCGGCGGTATGCGCGTAGCCAATCAAGCATTCGTCAACTATGTCGAGAAGCGCAACGTGCGGGCCTACGCCTAGCTGTCGCGCTAACATTTCTTTGCCGCATCGCTCAAAATGAGCAATTATGCTGTTGATCTCATTACACCCATCAAAATAACGATGAGACTTACTCTACTTACCACAATGCTTTGTGCAGCACTCGTAGCTGCTGCCCAAGATCCACAGGTTCAGATGGTCCCGTTTGCTTCGGGTCTTGCTCAACCTCTCGACCTCACGCACGCCAATGATGGCACCGGTCGCCTCTTCGTCAATACGAAGCCAGGTAAGATTGAGATACTGAATGCCAGCGGCAGCTCCATCGGCACCTTTCTCAATCTTAGCGGAAGCATCAGCACCAACAGTGAGCGCGGTCTTTTAGGACTAGCTTTTCCTCCTAATTATGCCACTAGCGGCCGGTTCTACGTCAATTATACCGCTCCCAATGGCGATACACGTATTTCTCGCTTCAGCGTTAGCTCAACCAATCCGAACGTTGCCGTCGCGAGCAGCGAGGAAATTTTGCTGACCATCCCCCAGCCTTTCTCCAACCATAATGGTGGTGACATGGCCTTTGGCGGAGATGGACTGCTCTATGTGGCTAGCGGCGACGGTGGTAGCGGCAACGACCCCCAGGGCAACAGCCAAAACCCGAACAACTTGCTGGGTGGCATTCTGCGCCTCAATGTTGATCAACCTACTGGCTACACGCCTGCAGGCAACGGGCCCGCAGGATGGAATCCGCACTTGTTCGCGATCGGTCTGCGCAACCCTTGGCGCATGAGCTTCGACAGCCAGACAGGTCTGCTGTATATAGGTGACGTTGGCCAGGGCGCCCGCGAAGAAGTTGATGTGGCTGTTCCTTCGGCTACCGGCCAAAACTTTGGTTGGGTCTGTTTTGAGGGTACGCGCGACAATCGCGGAGTGCCAAGTGCCGCCGGGTGCGGTAACATTAGCAACTACTTGCTTCCCTTTTTTGAGTACGATCACAGTCAGGGGCAGAGTATCACGGGTGGCGTCGTATATCGCGGCAGCCAGTACCCTGCGATGCAAGGGTTCTACATCTTCGCTGATTACAGTACTGATAAGCTTTGGGCTATTCGCGACAACGGCTCCGGCCCTCTCGAAGTCTACACTTCTACCTCTTCTCTTGGCAACATCGTCGGTTTTGGTGAGGATGCCGCAGGTGAATTGTATGCGGTTAGCATTTTCGGTACGATTAGTCAAGTGACTTCAGCGGCGGCGCCATTGCCGGTTGAGTTGCTTAGCCTTTCGGCAAAACGTACTGTAGCAGGTCATGCTAATGTATCCTGGACTACAGCAAGTGAAATCAACGTCGACCGCTATGAAGTTGAGATTACCACAAGTGATGTAGCAAAAGGTCTTTCGGACAAAGATTTTGAGTCTGTAGGTACTGTAGCTGCTAAAGGTGAAGCTGCCTACGCGGCGACTGTACAAGTGCCGCTGGCCGAACAAGTGTATGTCCGTCTTAAATCAGTAGATACTGATGGCGCTGTAGCTTACTCTAAGCTGGTGAGCCTAGCAGCCGCCGATGACTCAGATCGGCAGCTCGTAGTAGCGACTCTTCCCAATCGCAGTGGCTTCAGTCTCATGGGTGTGGGTGATGAGCACGGCATGTGTGAAGTCTATACCAGCTCTGGCACCCTAATCTACAGCGGACCCGCAACTACTCCTGTTGATGCTATGGATTGGCCTAAGGGGATGTACATCGTTACTGTAAAGGATGGTGGGGAGGTGCAGTCTATTAGTTGGATGAAGTAAGGTTGGTTGGATTGCTGCGCTGTTGGAGGCTAGATCGCTACGCTGCTGGAGGCTGGACTGCTGTTCTAGGGTGCGCTGCTGGGTGCTGGGTGCTGGGGGCTGGGCATGAGGTGGTACCCGACGGACCTGATCAATAGTCTAATCAAAAAAAAGAGCAGCCTCAAGATCAGGTCCGTTGGGTACCTGTGGGTAGGTGCACTTCGAACACTACAATGCCGCGCAGCCCGAGCATGTGCTCACAGCCTTCGGTCGATATGGCTATGCGCGCTGAAGCACGCGAAACTGGAACTTTGGGGGCTGGGTGTTAGGGACTGGGGGCTGAAGCTGGGGTTAGGCCCCGTCTCTCACGGCGTCATCAGTGGGCCGGTTAGGTTCACCATGTGTTCGGCCAGTTTGTTTGATCACGCAGTGAGCAGACGGGCTGGGCGGCCTACTCCACCACCCCAAAACGAAAAGGCATCTGTGAATCTTTTTCAAAATGGTAAGGTGGCAAAATTACAGAATGCTCATTATCAACGATTTACACATTATTCTGATTTTAATTTTCTCATATAGCGAATTTTCGCCAGGCCTGGACTGATTTCTGCGCAATAGCCCTCGAACTTCAAATGGTTCGAGATGAGAATACAATACACCTTCCTCGCTTTGCTGACAGCTTTCAGCTCACTTCTGTACGCAGAAGGCACCAAGCAACTCAGCCCCACCAATACCGATACTGCGGCATTGGCCATCAACAATGTCAGCTATTCAAGCTTCGGCTCAGTTGGTGGTCCGGCAAGCTCGCGACTCAACTTTCGGGTTGGTGTTGCTGCACAAGAACGCGTTTACATCGGCCTGTCTAATGGCTACGCTAACTACGATAGCCTCATCATTGCTGGGGGCGAAGTGCCGTACTACTACCGGATCATGAATCCCAATGGTACTGTTGCGCAAAATTGGGCACTCATCAACGATGCAAGCTCCAACCTCGACACCCATGCCGAGGCAGTAATTGGCCCCGCTCAACTCAATGCTGGTGGATATACCGCATTTGAGTTTACGCCGACCATGACTGGCGACCACTACATCGAATTTAGCACCAACAACGATGGCTCTAATGGAGGCGGCTTCTTCCTTGGCATGTTCGATATTACTGTAGCTAAGATCACTCCTACACTGGCTGCCGTAGATGGACGCGTATACTCACGAAATTGGGCGCTAGTTGCTCCACCAAAAACTCAAGGTGCAGCCACGATCGCAGAGTATTTCGACCGACCTTTTAATGGGAAATTCTACGTCTACAGCCAACTGGGCTTTGTCTCAGAAGTGGACTTTCTCGATGCAGGGTTTCGACCGCTGGTATTTAACATCTCCTTCAACGAAGATGGCACCGGAAGTGGCGGCGATGTAGCCAAAAACCTCAAATCTGTTGATGGCGTAAAGTCTACTAACGCTGAGCATGAGGTGTTTCTGAATGATCCAGATCCTGTGTACTATGAGAGTGGGGAGTATGGAACCGATATCCGCAATTCAGAATATCCCAAACTCATAGGCTGTTCGAGTACAGGTGAGTACGCTGTGCGGGTGGCTACGACAAAGCCAGGAGTAATGGAGGTCTTGTTTGATCAAGATCAGACAAGTGGCGCAGGTAATTTCGATCCCAACACCGCAGATAGGCTCTTGATGCTCAAGATTGAGCCGCGACCGGGCGAGAAAGCGCCTTACATCCGCGAAGTCCCCTGGGACGGTCTCGATGGTCAAGGTACTAACATCGCTAGCTCCTCCACCCTCAACATCGAAACCACCTACGCACAAGTAGCTTATCACCTGCCGATCTACGATGCAGAGTATCTCACGAATGGCTTTAACGTGAGTCTGCACCGACCGACGCCACCGGGTGGCTTTAGTGTCGTGATGCAATACGACGACAGCGACATTGCCGAACTCAGCAACACCGATGTGGAGCTAGAAGGATGTGCCCCACCGTGCCACAGTTGGACGAGTTACGATGTCGGCAATGAGAACACGCTCAATACGCTCTGGTACGCTCGCCGGCAGGCTAGTCTTCACACCCTTTCGCTGCAGACACCTGACTGTGGGTGTGCCGCACTTGCCGATCTCGAAATCCACGGAAAAGCCTTCATCGACGCCAACGGTGACTTCATTCAAAATGGCAGCGAGAGCGGTCAAAATGCCCTCACCATTAATCTCTACAAAGACGCTAACCTCAATGAGCAAGTAGACGCAGGGGAGTTTGTTACGTCCACAACAACCACCGCACAAGGAGAGTACAGCTTTACCGGAATCACTGTACCGACCATACCTCAAACTTTTGACGAGAACGTTGGCGTCGACTACAACGATGGCATTGAGTACAACGGCGCCTACCTCATAGGCTACTCCTTCGTGGGCAACGCCAACAACATCACCTATCAGGCCGCTGAAGGATTGCGCTTCGAAAATGTGACCTTCCCAGCTGGTGCTACCCTCACTTCGGCTGAATTGGTGGTTGTCAGCGACGGCCGAGCATTTAGTGGTGGCAATGAAGCACTCACTATCGATGTCGTCGGTATTGCCGAAGACAACGCAGCTCCATTTTCAGCAGCGAGCCTGCCCTCCACGCGCACGCCAACGACTGCCTCAACGACTCTAGACGTCACCACGAGCTGGGTCTCAGGAACTTCCCACACCATTGGAGGCCTCACCCCTATCGTAAATGAAATTGTGACGCGGGCGAATTTTGTGTCAGGCAACGCAATCGCTTTTTACCTCAATGCACCCGCAGCAGGAGTCAATGCCAATGCAGCTTTCCGCACATTTGAAAATGATCCTGCAAATGCGCCCAGGTTAAAGCTCACCTTTAGTGGTCCAGACCTGCCCGCGAATTATATTGTGAGCATAGTTGCCTCGAGTGCACCTGGTGGTCTTAAGATTATCAGCGACACCCTTGAATTTGCTGATTTTAATGCAGTAGATGGGCGGGTGTGTCGTCAAGAATTTCGCTTAGCTGCCGATCGCGATGGCGATGGTGTGGTCGACAATCAAGACCTCGACAACGACAACGATGGCATCCCCGACTCCGAAGAGAAAGGTGCCACTGCTTATTCGCCTACCAGCGATACAGACGGAGACGGAATCCTCAACTTCGAAGATCCTACCTTCAACGGCACGCCACCTGGTGATTACACCGCTTTCATCGATACGAATAGCGACAACATTCACGATGCGTACGACAAAGACCTCGATGGGATTATTGATGCGTACGACCTCGACTCAGACAATGATGGCATCCCCGACCTTATCGAGGCGGGCGGTACAGACACCAACGGTGATGGAGTAGCTGATGATACTGATGCAGACGGTGATGGCCTCGCTGATGCCTACGACAACAACGACACCGACGGTCCGCTGGGCAACGGTCTCGACCTCACCTCGCCGAGCACTTCCAACCTACTCGATCCAGCCGCCACCGGAACGAGCACTGCCGTCGACGCCGATAATGATGGCATCGCAGATTATCTCGACCTCGACGCGGATAATGATGGTATCGCAGATGTCGCCGAACTGGGCGGCACTGATGCTGACGGCGATGGACGTGCCGATAACTTCGTAGACACCGACGGAGATGGACTCCACGACCTGCTCGACGGAGACGTGGGCAATGATGGCATTGCCGAAAATACCGGCGGCGCCCTAGTTACTACCGGTGCCGATACCAATGGCGACGGTAGGCCCGATAGCTACCTCCGAGGTGATGAAGACCGCGATGGCATCGTCGACTGCAAAGACCTCGATGGTGACAATGACGGTATAGCCGATGTCCTCGAAGCAGGAGGCACGGACACCAATGGCGACGGGCGTGCTGACAACTTCGTCGATGCAGATAATGACGGTTTGAGTGATGTCGTGGATGGCGATCCGAGCAATGATGGCTCAGACACCAACACGGCCAATGCGCTCGTCCTAACAGGTCCCGACACCGATAATGATGGTCGACCAGACAGCTACATCAACAATATCGACACCGACCAAGACGGCATTGCTGATCGCGCTGATCTCGACGGCGACAATGATGGCATAGCCGATGCAATCGAAGCGGGAGGAACAGATACCAATGGCGACGGCAGAACCGACAATTTCGTGGATGCAGATGGTGATGGCTTCAACGACGTAATCGAAAGCGATCCTGGCAATGCCCTTGCAGCCGGATCAGATGCGGCAGGCAGCAATGCTGGCAATGTGCTCGTAGCGACTGGCCCCGATACCGACAGCAATGGCCACCCCAACAGCTTCGTGGGCAACGACACTGATCTTGATGGAGTGCTCGATTTTCACGACCTCGACTCCGACAATGATGGCATCACCGACGCCATTGAGGCAGGAGGTGTGGACAGCAATGGCGACGGCAGAATTGATGCCTTCGTCGATGCTGACCAAGATGGTTTTAATGATGCAGTAGACACCGATCCGAGCAACGCGCTTGCCGCAGGAGACGATGGAGCTGGTGCCAACGCGGCGAATGCGCTCGTGCTCACTGGCGCAGACACCGATGACGATGGAAGGCCCGACAGCTATCCTGAAGATCTCGATGGCGATGGCCTACCTCACTTTGCCGATCTCGACTCAGATAATGATGGAATCCCAGATGTCGTGGAAGCTTTGGGTGCAGACGCCAATGGCGACGGTCGCATCGATAGCTTTGCTGACGCAGATGGCGATGGACTCGCAGATGTCGTCGATGGTGATGATGACCTCACTTCCGCCGCAGATGATGGCAATGGCGCTCTCGTAGTCACCGATGGAGCTGGTAATGTGATTGATACCAAAATGAGTCAAGGGGTTGACTTTGATGCGGATGGCATCGCCAACTGGATTGATCGCGACTCCGACAACGATGGTATTTCCGATCTCATCGAGGTCGGCATTGCCGCTAGCATCGATACCAACCAAGATGGACGTCTCGATATGATCAGCGACTGGGATCGAGATGGTGATGGACTCGCCGACGCCTACGATGCGAATGCCAATGACGGGCCTATTGACGGTGGTGGAGCAAATCCGAATGGCACACCTCAGTCTATGACCAATACCGATAGCGACGGCGATGGCTCTGCTGCAAGCGAAGGCTTCGCAGTTACCTACACAGGTAGTGATACCGATGGGCTGCCTGACTACCGCGACCTAGATTCGGACAACGATGGAATCACCGATGTGGTAGAACAAGCAGCTGGAGCAACTACACAGGATGCTAGCGCGGGCGACCTCAACGGCCGCATGGAAAATCCCGCTGGCGTAGACTTCGTCATCAACATTACCTACACGCCACTCGACACTGACGGTGATGGCTTTGCAGACTTCATCGACCTCGATGCAGACAACGATGGCATTCCCGACAACCTGGAGGCCGTATGCACAGGTTGCGCCGCTACAGCCGGTAGTCTCGGCAATGACGCTAACGATAATGGGGTCGATGACGCTTACGAAAACCTCACTGCCGCTAACGGCTCAGGCGGCAACAACGTCGGCGCCACTCCTGTAGCACTGAGCGCCGATACAGATACGACGGTTGATTACCTCGACACTGATACCGACGGCGATACCGCGCCTGATTGGGCCGAAGGCTTTGACTATGACGGCGACGGTCGGGCTGCGCAAGAGTTTATCCAACTCGCGCAGAACTACGCCAGTGCCGTCAATGCCACAGACTACCCGAGTGCCGATGCAGATAACGATGGTTTTCCTGATTGGCTCGACAACAAGGCTGGCTCGGGTGTAACAGAGAGTGCTCGCCCTCCTTTCCTCGACCATACGAGTGCCTTCTGGGTGGATGCCAACAACAACGGCATGGCCGATCTACTGGATGCTGCTGCTGGCGGCTCGATGACTACGCTTCCCAACAGCGACGGGGCCAACGATGCTGATTGGCGAGATGTGGCTTCTCAGGCGGTGCTGCCTGTCGACCTGATCAGTTTTGGCGCAAGCATTCAGAATTGCCAACTTATTGCTAGATGGACCGCCACCAACGAGCAATTCTTTGACCACTACGAGGTGGAGCTGCGTACGGATACCGGCGACTTTACAGCTTTCGCCAAAACACCACCTCAAAGTACCGACCGCACAGGGGTAAACGCCTACACAGAGGCCTCAGCAGCGCCAAGCGGAACGGTGTACCTCCGCCTGAAGATGATTGATGCCGATGGCTCGTATACCTACAGCGATGTGGTGGCGCTAGAGAGTGCTTGCAGCGCTGTGCCAAGCCCATCTCTGTATCCTAATCCAGTGGCCGCAGGTAGCCCGGTAAGCATTGCCGACTTTACTTCGGGAACCATCATCATTAGCGATGCAACGGGGCGCCAGGTGGCCAGCTATGCAATTGCAGCAGGTGAGCCAGTTGAGATTTCGACTGCCGCGCTTGCACCGGGCGTCTACATTGTGACGCTGGGTGATGCTAGCACTCAGCGCCTCGTGGTGCGCTAGCCTGGAGCTCCAAGCTTGCTAAGCCCTCTCAGCCTAGGTGGTTTATGGTGCTTTTTGCATAGACGGCTTGGTGCTAAGGCATGGACCAGACAGGGGGCGCGATGGTGCCCGAGCGACTGGTATAGCGAATAATAGAAATTGCTCCCCAGGCATGAGGCCGCCCGCTATTCCATTCGCGAGTGGAGTAGCTGTGGGTGAAGGCCAGTCCGAGGCGATTGATACGCAAATGTGCACCTGTGCTGATGCGCCCAACGAAGCGTTTCAGGTCGGCGCCAGCGAGCGTATATGGGCTAGAATCGTTGAGCACTCCGCCAGTGAGCGTGGCATCGTAGGCAGCATAAAAGGTTTGTGGCACTACCCTAAACAGCAGGCTCCAGTTGCCGCGCTTGGTGGCCCGTGCCTGCACTACGCCTAGCTCGATTTGTGCGTGAAGTCCTGCGCGAGTGCGGTAGGTACCGAGGCGAATTTCTCCGCCGCCGTGGACAGAAGCGTAAGGCAAATCCACCAGCAGCTGATCATAGCGGGCGTGGAGGTTGAGGATCAGATCGTTGGCCAACTGGTTGTCCCACCCCTGAGGCTCTCTATTATCGGTGATGCGATGGATGAAGGTTTGCTCCTGTTTACCTCCTGAGGCTGGGCCCATAAAGCCGAGAATTGCTTCCAGCGAAAGCAAACCTTTGGTAGCAGGGAGTGTGCTGTTTTGGCGCAAGCCGAAATAAGTCACGCCTGCATAGGGTCGATCACCGCGCAAAATTTCAGGGCGAGTAATACTAGTAGGTGTATAGCCTTCGCGACTGAAAAAGCCGAGCCAGGCACCTCGACCATATTCGAGCCGCACCCCTTGCGTATAGTAATAGTCGGTGGCGCGGAAGTAGTCGTTGGCGTAGGTAAAGCGGAAATAGGATTGGTCGACTGCTTGTGCGTAAAGTCCGCTTACGCCAAAACTACAGAGGACGAGAAGCGCCAACGCGTGCTGCATGTTGAGCATAACAGCGTGAAAGAGCGACGGCGTGAGTAGCTATTGTAACTCTGACAAAGCAATGGTTGATGGAAGCCGGTGGTGGATGCCCTCAATGACTGCACATACGAGCACGGCGAGCAGGAGTCCTCAGCCAGCTGTTGCGAATTTTCGCCTGCGCAAAAAGGCTTTCTTAGATGCCGTACCTTAGTGCCCAGCCCAATAATCTTATATGTCGTCTACCACGCAGCATCCAACAACTCAGCTCGAGCAACAAGCGCCGGGCCAGCTCGACGAGCACGGGATTTACCGCCCCCACCACCACGTGCGCATCGTAACGAGTGCGAGCCTATTCGATGGACATGATGCTGCCATTAATATCATGCGCCGCATCCTCCAGCGATCGGGAGCTGAAATTATTCACCTCGGTCACAATCGCTCTGTTGATGAAGTGGTGCGCTGTGCACTGCAAGAGGATGTGCAAGGGATTGCCATTACGAGCTATCAGGGAGGGCACGTGGAATACTTCACGTACATGCGTGAGCTGCTCGATGCAGCAGGTGCTCAACACATCAAAATTGTTGGCGGCGGCGGCGGCACTATCCTTCCTTCCGAAATAGCCGAACTCCACAGCAAAGGCATCGACCGTATTTACTCACCTGATGATGGTCGCGAACTCGGTCTGCAGGGAATGATCAACGATGTATTGATGCGCTGCGACTTTGAGTTGACAGCCCTCAAAGTGCAAGCCCCGCCACAAGTAGAGAAGCCCGTGCTTTCTCCGGCAGATATGCTGCTGGCTAGAAGAATTACGCTAGTTGAAAATGATGCCGAGCGCTTCACCGATCTCATTGAAGATGTTAGTGCCAAGGCTGCGACCAGCTCAGTGCCTGTACTTGGAATTACAGGCACGGGTGGCTCGGGCAAGTCGAGTTTGGTTGATGAGCTGATACGCCGCTTTTTACTTTCAACCACTACTGAGCGGCTAGGCGTAATCTCGGTCGATCCGAGCAAGCGCAAAACAGGAGGAGCATTACTCGGCGATCGAATTCGCATGAATGCGCTCAGATCAGATCGGGTGTTTATGCGCTCGCTGGCCACCAGGCAGAGCAACCTCGCCTTGAGCAAGCACGTGCAAACTGCTGTCGATTTGCTCAAAGCAGAAGGCTTCGACCTGGTAATACTCGAGACGTCTGGAATTGGTCAGAGTGATACCGAGATTGTTGACCATTCGGATGTGACGCTCTATGTAATGACGCCGGAGTACGGCGCGGCGACGCAGCTCGAGAAGATCGACATGTTGGATTTTGCCGACGTCATTGCGCTCAACAAATTCGATAAGCGCGGCGCACTCGATGCCTTACGCGATGTGCGCAAGCAGTACCAGCGTAATCACGACCGCTGGAACGACCCCCTCGATGAGATGCCGGTGTACGGTACGATGGCCAGCGTTTTTAATGATGCCGGCGTCAACGCCCTCTGGACCGCCCTGAGCAACAAACTCAACCAGCAGCAGAGCGCCGCAGGTTCAGCGCCGGAGGGAAAATCACCGGAGGCGATCACCGCCGGAGGCAACGCGCCGCAGGCCATCATCCCCGGCGCCCGCCAACGCTACCTATCCGAAATAGCAGAGGGCATTCGGGCTTATGACGAACAGGTTTTGGCGGAAGCTGAAAAAGCACGTCAGGTCCAACACCTCGAAGGAGCCGCCCGCGTACTACGTGAAACGGAGCAATCCACAGAAGCCCTCGAGGAAGCAGCGCGTACTGCCCGCCGAGAACTTGCTGCGACGACTGTGCGCGATCTAGATGGCTGGCAACAACTCGTGGAGAGCTACCAGGGTGAGGAGTACGTGTACCAGGTGCGGGGGCGCGACATCAAAGTGCCTACCTACACCACTAGCCTCGCTGGCACACGGATTCCACGTGTGGCGATGCCGCGCTACAGCGATTGGGGCGATAGACTGCGCTGGCTGCGGCAGGAGAATGTACCGGGCGAATTTCCCTATACGGCGGGCGTGTTTCCCTTTAAGCGCAAAGGCGAAGACCCGACGCGCATGTTTGCAGGTGAAGGCGGACCCGAGCGTACAAATAAGCGGTTTCACTACCTGAGCCTCGGCATGCCGGCGGCAAGATTGAGTACGGCATTCGACTCGGTGACGCTTTATGGCGAAGACCCAGATTTTCGGCCTGATATCTACGGCAAGGTGGGTAATTCGGGTGTGAGCATCTCTTCACTCGACGATGCGAAGCGCCTCTACTCGGGCTTCGACCTGAGTGATCCGACCACATCTGTATCGATGACCATCAACGGACCGGCGGCGGCAATCACAGCTTTTTTCATGAATGCTGCCATCGATCAGCAGTGCGAGAAATACATCACAGAGCATGGTCTGGAGGCGAAGGTGGAGGCAGCTTTCGCCAAAACCTATGACGCCAAAGGCTTACCCCGGCCAACGTATGCGGGTGGTGTTTTGCCGGAAGGCAACAATGGCCTCGGACTTATGCTGCTCGGCCTCACCGGCGACCAAGTGCTCGATGAGGAAGCCTATGCGAAGTGCCGAGAAACAGCGCTGCGCAGTGTCCGTGGCACAGTACAAGCCGATATACTCAAGGAAGACCAGGCGCAAAATACCTGCATCTTCTCTACTGAGTTTGCCCTGCGGCTCATGGGCGATATGCAGGAGGCATTTATTCGGGAGGGGGTCCGCAACTTCTATTCAGTCAGTATATCGGGCTATCACATTGCCGAGGCCGGAGCCAATCCTATTACACAACTCGCCTTCACGCTGAGTAATGGATTTACCTACGTAGAATACTATTTGAGCCGAGGCATGGACATCAATGCCTTTGCTCCCAACCTGAGTTTCTTCTTTTCTAATGGTGTCGATCCCGAATACGCAGTGATCGGGCGTGTAGCCAGGCGCATCTGGGCCAAAGCGATGCGCGACAAGTATGGCGCCAACGACCGCAGTCAAAAGTTGAAGTACCACATTCAAACCTCAGGGCGAAGTCTGCACGCGCAGGAGATTTCCTTCAATGATATCCGCACGACGCTGCAGGCGCTGTACGCGATTTACGACAACTGCAATTCACTGCACACCAACGCTTACGATGAGGCGATTACCACTCCGACTGAAGAGAGCGTGCGCCGCGCCGTAGCTATACAGTTGATTATCAACCACGAGTTAGGCTTGGCCAAGAATGAAAACCCCAACCAGGGATCGTTCATTATTGAGGAGCTGACTGACTTAGTGGAGGAGGCCGTACTACTCGAATTTGATCGGCTCACCGAGCGTGGTGGCGTATTGGGTGCTATGGAGTCGATGTACCAACGAGGCAAGATTCAAGAAGAGTCGATGCACTACGAGATGCTTAAGCACACTGGAGAAATGCCAGTGATTGGGGTCAATACTTACAAAGGCAAGGACGGCTCACCGACTGTAACGCCAGCAGAAGTCATTCGTGCTGATGTGGAGGAGAAAAAGCTTCAGGTAGAGCGCCTGCAGACCCTTCACCAAGCTTTCGCTGATCGTGCTCCTACTCAACTGGCTCGCCTCCAGGAGGTAGCACTGGCAGGCGAGAATACCTTTGATGCCTTACTCGATGCCGCTAAAGTCTGCTCGCTGGGGCAAATGACTGCTGCACTGTATGAAGTTGGTGGCGAATACCGACGGAACATGTAAGGTACGTACACCTCCCTCCGCAAAAAATCCTTCACATTTTGCCTCCTTCTGAGTCAACTGGCTTAGCTTGTCGGCTCAATTCGTAACCCCCTTAAAATTCACGACAACATGAAGTCAATCCTTACTCTGCTGGTAGCAGTGCTTTGCGCAGTCAACGCACAGGCTATCACACACGTCACCACCTGGCAAACTGCCGTCGGTGATGCACCCGAACTCACCGCGCTACACGCCACTGGTGAAGCCTTTGATGGGCAAGCTTTCCTCGACCTGACCCCGAAGAAGTTTCGAGACATGACAGGCGAGCGCCTCGGCATCAAGGGCACACTTGCGCTCAAAGCTGCTCAAAAGGCCTACAAGAAGCAGCTCAAGCAAGGCAGCAACCGAGCTTCAGACATTCCTAAAGGCCTCTACATCGTAGGCGCAATCTTCGGCTTCGCCTGGTTGCTGATGGGGATTATGGATGATTTTGAAGGTAATAACTGGTGGGTAAATCTTTTACTTCTATTTGTCACCTGCGGCATCGGCGCACTCATACATGCCTTCATCAAAATGGACGAGTACTACTAGGCTACAGCTTAAGTACCTCCACTGCAAGGGGCTCTTCGTCTACAAGATGGAGAGCCCTTTTCTTTGCAGCCTATGACCGAGACGAGTTCTGTCGAACCCACCCTCAAGAGGCGCCCAAATTGGGTGCATTGGCTTTGGCTGCTGGCGCTGCTGGCCGTACCCGTAGTGCTGTGGGTACTTCCCGCTGATCATTTCGATGAAGGCCAATCCATGTGCCCATCGGTCGTCTTGTTCGACACCGAGTGCTTTGGCTGTGGCTCAACACGAGCCGTGCAACACCTTCACCACGCCGAACTAGCCGATGCACTATATTTTCATCAAGCAGCACCGCTGATCTACGCAGGCTTAGTGCTATTATGGTTTGTTTGGACCTACCGCACTTCCGCGCGTCTGGGAATTTGGGGCGAAACAACGCGAGCACGTGTAGAAGGCAAACTCCGGGCCGCAGCCGCACGTAAAGCCGCTAAGCGCCAGGATCGAAGCTGCTAGCTGATGTCACTGCACTACAAGGTGCCCCTGGCTCCAGCGTGCAGAATATAGATGACAAAAGTGATCAATAACAGGAGCAGTAGCTTGCGGTGTGGAGGTCTCATATTCGACGAATTTCAAGATTGCACACTCCCTACAAATCGTAATAGCGTGGAAGTGTTCGCCTTATGCATGCAAAGATTGTACTATTTTTGATCTGATCATCCGCTGGCGAAAATTTCATACTGCTGCTGCCCGCTCTAAAGCAGGCTAGTCCAAATCCAGCGGCCAATAAAATAGGCTCCGAACAGCGAGCAGATTGTCGTCACAATCAGAACGATGAGGCAGCCTATAATTGCTGCATACTCCTTTCGTGCCACACGTAGACGGCGCTTTCGAGGTGGCGCCAGGTCATCACCATAGACTTCGATTGCATGCAGTTTCAGATCTGCCTGGCTATCGAAGTACGGAGCACTGTCGTCGATAGCGATTAGGTTGTTGCCGATGGGATTGTCGATGCGTGTGAGTCCGTCGAGCAGATCGGCAGCAAAAAGGACCACGCCATCCGAAGTTGCCCGGGCAAACGCATCTTCCTCATGAGCCTCCCGGTAGACGCCAAACACCGCCTTCTGCTCCGAAGCCTCCTGCCTCAGCTCCTGGGCCAGGTGGGCAATTCGATCCATGTCCATGCCGAAATGTAGCACATCATCTGGCGTGGCAGCACCCTTTTACCTTGTGCACAAGCTTCAGTCCAAGTGAGAAGGGGCAAACTATCTCACTCGACTCCCTTGGCTGGTGAAGTCCGCTTAAGTCACGACTTGTGTACCTCAACCCAACAAAGCTGCCATACGTCGAAAGCAGCAAATTGCCCGGTCTAGGTTAACGCTAAGTGGTTGATCCTACGCGGCTTGCGCACAATGTCGCTAGCTGGCGGTTAAACTTGTAGAGCATTTCACCGCCGAAGCTTACACACATGATCATTGCCTTCTTCTTTCTTGCTTGCTGCCTCTGTTTGCTCTGCGTACTTGCCTACCAGCACCTGCGAGCAAGTCAGCGTGATCCTATCGCTGCCGCGACCATTTTTGAGTCTCGCATTGATCCACCGTTTTTGAGGCCTGTGGTCACACGACTTGATGAGGGCGATCTGCTCATCAACGCTCCCGTCATTCATGCGCGCTTAGTAGGAGAAATTCTCGTGCTCGATATCAAAAGCAACAGCGGCTCGCGCGCAGAAGGATTCGAGTTGGCAGTGACTGGATTTAAAGCAAACTACCTCGACGCGGCCAAATACCACTTTCATGCGGGCGAAGGGCACCTACTGATTGGACCTCAAGGCGAGCCCACCAATCGCCTTCTCCAGCGAACTGCCTCGCTGCACGGCATCAACCTACCCAGCAGCGCAGGCGCTATCGTACAAGCCTTTCCAGTGAATGGTATAGTCACCGACCCAGGTGATTTTCGGGTGGAGATTCAAGCTACCTTACCTAGTGGCGCACCCTTGCACATTGCTTATGATTACGCCAAGGCAAGTATTCATGCTCGCGTTCATGCTAGTGCGCTCAGTTTGCAGCAAAATTTCCAGCCGCTAGGTGTGCAACTAGCTGCTGCCTAGCACCTGCACGTACCTTTCGCCGATGTCGCACCTACTTGGCATCGACCTCGGCACCTCCGCTGTCAAAGCCGCACTCCTCGATGCGGGTACAGGCAAAGTCATAGCTAGCTGTCAAAGTCCGGCCCGCACCGAGTTCAAGGTCTCGGCAAAGCAGCCCGCTTGGGCCGAACAAGACCCGCTCGTCTGGTGGTCGCATACACAGAAAGCGATCGCAATGCTTGCCAAAAAGCAGGCTTTAAACAAGGTGACCAGCATCGGGATAGCCTACCAAATGCATGGTTTGGTGTTGCTCGATGCTGCTGGCAGACCTGTACGTCCGAGCATTATCTGGAGTGATTCGCGGGCGGTGCAACTCGGGCGAGCAGCAGCCGAAGCCCTCGGTGCTGAAGCGTTTGCCAGCTCTACCCTCAACGCGCCAGGCAACTTTACCGCCAGCAAGTGGGCGTGGGTTGCCAAGCACGAGCCTCAGGTTTTGGCGAAAGCTGAAACCGTAATGCTGCCGGGGGATTACCTAGCCTTCTGCCTCACCGGCCAACGCAGCACTACAGCAGGTGGACTCGGCGAGATGATGCTTTGGGACTTCCGTAAGCAGGCACTCGCTAGCCAGGTGATCGACCACTTCGACCTCAATAGTGAGCTGCTGCCGCCGCTAGTGCCAACTTTTGGCGGTCAAAGCACTATTAAGGCTGAGTTGTGCAGCAAGTTCGGCTTTCGCCAAAACACCAGACTTACCTACCGCGCTGGCGATCAGCCCAACAACGCCTACGCGCTCAAGGTGCTGCATGCTGGCGAAACAGCCGCAACAGCAGGAACGAGCGGCGTGCTCTATACCGTAAGCGACGAGCAGATTTATGATGATAAACAGCGGCTCAACACCTTTGCGCACGTCAATTGCGAGCAGCAGCAGCGGCTAGGCCTGTTGATGTGTATCAATGGTACTGGTGCGGCCTATGCCTGGCTGCGGCGCATGCTTGGTGCTGGGGGTGTAATGCCTGGCTACCAGCAACTCAATAAATGGGCAGAAAGTGCTGCTGTTGGCAGCGATGGACTGCTGTTTTACCCGTGGGGAAACGGTGCCGAACGCCTCTTGGGCAATGATCAGCGAGGTGCATCTCTGCAAAACCTGAATTTCGCCCGCCACGGACCTGCCGAACTCAGTGCTGCTGTCCAAGATGGTATTGCCGCAGCATTTGCACTTGGGCGCGAAGCCTTTGCCGAGTTGGGAGTCGTGCCAAGGGTGGTGCGCGCCGCAAGGAGCAACATGTTTCTCAGCAGCCGATTTTGCCAGGCGTTCACCCAGCTCACTCATCTCCCTTTGCAACTCTACGATACAAACGGGGCTGAGGGCGCCGCACGGGCAGCTGGCCGTGGCGGAGGTGAATTTGCTAGCCATGAGGAGGCGCTCCAGCACTTAGCATGTGAGGCGGAATACGAGCCACGCCTAGAACTGGCTGAGGTCTATGGCAGCTTCTACGAAGCATGGAAAAGCAGAGTTTGAGCAGCACGCTACCTTGGGCGCCATGGCTTATTTCCCCTTCGTCGAGAAGGTTCGCTATGAAGGTGCTGACACGACCAATCCCCTAGCCTTTCGCTACTACGATGCGGGCCGTTTGGTAGGGGCCAAGTCGATGGCTGAGCACCTGCGGTTTGCGGTGGCGTACTGGCATTCCTTTGGCGCTACCGGAACTGATCCGTTTGGTGCAGCCACCTTGCAGTATGCCTGGCAAACTGGTGCTGATGCGCACACGCGGGCCCGCAAGAAGCTCGATGCGGCCTTTGAGTTTATGTCCAAACTCGGTGTTGATTTTTACTGCTGGCACGACTACGATCTCGTAGAGGAAGGTTCGTCACTTGCGCAGAGTGAAGAGCGCCTGCATGAGCTTGCAGCTTACGCCAAAGCTCAGCAGCACGAGCACGGCATATCAACGCTGTGGGGCACAGCTAATTTGTTTTCGCATCCGCGCTACATGAACGGTGCGAGCACGAATCCAGACTTTCAGGTGGTAGCACACGCGGCGGCTCAGGTCAAAACTGCGCTCGATGTCACAGTGGCCCTGGGCGGACATAACTATGTGTTCTGGGGTGGTCGCGAAGGCTACTCTACCCTGCTCAACACTGACCTTAAACGCGAGCTCGACCACCACGCGATGTTTTTGCGGATGGCTCGGGATTACGGTCGCGCCAATGGCTTTACGGGCAAATTTCTCATCGAGCCAAAACCCATGGAGCCGACCAAGCACCAGTACGACTACGATGCTGCTACGGTCATAGGTTTTCTGCGGGAGTACGAGCTTCAGGACGATTTTGCGCTCAATATCGAGGTGAATCATGCTACGCTAGCTGGCCACACCTTCGAACACGAGCTACAGGTAGCGTCGCGTGCAGGTTTGCTCGGCAGCATCGATGCCAACCGGGGTGATGCGCAAAATGGTTGGGACACAGATCAGTTTCCGAATGATCCCCGCGAGCTGATGCTGGCGATGCGGGTTATTCTCGAGCAGGGAGGACTTGTCTCGGGAGGCATCAACTTCGATGCAAAGTTGCGCCGCAATTCTACTGATCCAGCAGACCTATTCTATGCCCACATCGGTGGGATGGATGCCTTTGCTCGAGCTTTACTGGCCGCGCAAGCTTTATTAGATGAAGGTATTCTCTCTGCCTTCGTACAGCAGCGGTACGCCAGCTTTGACAGTGGCGATGGGAAGGCTTTTGCGGCGGGCCAATTGGACTTAGCCTCGCTTGCCCAACTTGCGGGTGGAGACATTGCTGCCATCAGCGGGCGGCAGGAATGGGCTGAAAATGTGGTGGGGAGGTATGTTTAAAATGATCGCTTGGCTTATTGAGAGCATTTGAAGGCTAGATTGTGAGCCAGCACCAAGTAAATTATAATTTTAACGAGGGAGAGTGATGGGAATGTGTCCAAACGAAACTGCCTTAGAGGGTGCGTTGATAGATGGCCGCGTCACAACTCTAGCGATGAACATATTCACATATTTTATCGCTCAGCCGACGGTATGGACTGCTGTCATTCCAGCGTCCTATCTTCGCGTATGGCCCCCTGATCCTTTTCAACCGCATTCGTGTTACATCTCTATTAGTAAACTACCTTAGCTCAACGTCACATTTAAACCACCTCCACTTTTTCTGAATTATGGATGCCACATCACGATAAAATATATTTCACATGGACAATACCGTTAAATCTTGGCCGGAGCGCTTGACATTTTGGGCCGATAAGCTTTATCACCGTCATCCGCATGCTTTTGCAATTCTAGCGGCATCAGCACCTGTGTCGGTACCTGTTGTAGTAGCACTCTTCGGTCCAGAAGCAATTTTTCATGCCTTTGCAGCTGATTGGGTATTTGATTTGGCTCTCCCACTCGATCGTGAGCGGTTTTGGGTTCTGCTTGTGATTGGAACTGTAGCTCTCACATTTCTTAGCCTCAATTATGTACGAATACGCGAACAGCGGCTTGAACAAAAAAGTAGAGATCGCCTGCGCACATTAGAGCCCTCAATTGACTGGGTGCTGTCTGTCAATCATGATTCGATTCAGCTACCATATGATCAATTCAAAGATTTAGATTCATACGAATTCGAGAACTATGATTCTGCAAATATTAATGACAAGGAGCTTTACAATTCAATAAGAGAACTTGGTGAGCACTTAGAAATTGCATTGGGTCACGTGATTAAACTTGCCCGTGATTACTCCCGCCAGTGCCGTGGTGCCACAAGGCCTGCTGTTTATGGTGGAAGCATCATGTTCGGCATCACAAGCGATCAATTTAATCACCTTGATCATCGCCACTTTCGACCTGTCGAAAATGACGGCTGTGCCCGCTTCTGTGCTACTGACAAACAAATGCTTGCAAATGATTCAATCCTGATCTTACCTCAGGCTTTACGGTTACTTGCTGAAGACTCAACAGTGGCCAATTTTAAGGCAACGCAACCTATTCCCGATGCCCTATTTGTTCTACCTGTAAATGGAGACGATGACGGGAAACTAGTGCTACCCGGCGCACCTGAAGCTTACCTTACTGGCAACAGTTCAACCCATGAGGACACTCGAGAATTCGCACTAGATAATTTCGATGCTCCTACTCGAACCAGAATTCGGAATTACTTTAGTAAGAGTGGTGCGGGTTCCAATGTCCGAAGCATCGCGTCATATCCAATTTTTGACGGCGAATACATTGTAGGTGCAATCAGTGTGGATTGTTCTGAACCAGGCATTTTCGGAACGGAGACTGACCAAACCGACCTTTTCTTGCCAATTTACACCTCGCGAAGTATTCCTCTTGGCAGACCGCTTACGCTCTATAAGACGCTGTGGGTTGAGCTCGAACGGCGCAAGTTGGCAGGTAATTGGAAGTCTGAGGGGGTGTAGGTCAATCACCTACTTCGGATAGCCAAATTAGCCTAAAGCACCGTTAAGCAAGTATATCAACGAACCTGGACACATGTTTGCTACGTTGTTATATTCGCAACTACAGCGAACGCGCTGTTTTCACATGTCCCTCTGAATCAACAACTTACTATGACCGAAGCCGCCCGCGCTCGGCTAGAAACCTTCTACAAACGCTACGAGAAGATCCACAGCAAGCCCCTCACGGTGTCACGAAAGGCATACAGCTCCGACCCACTTCACCACGTCAGAGCCCTGCGTGATGAGCCACCCCGCCATCACTCAGGCAAGACGGAGAGTAGCGAAAAGCAGGCCGACTAGCTAACTACTCAAAACGATCACAGGCCCTGTCGCTTTATAAGCGGCTGGGCCATCTTTTTTAGGCCTTAGCATAGCCAAATCAGCATGTTCGACGCAGCGGGCTAGCCACAACCCGATAAAGATGTGGTGAGGTTTGTCAGCGTTGATGTCGCTGAAGTCGATACGTAAATTTTCACTCCGGAGTATGGACGCGAGATACACTTGGGAATCGGCCACGCAGTACCCATACTGGGTGCTCTATTGAAAACTACAAAATCTGGCCGCTTTTGGAAGGCGAGTATACATTATGTTCGCACACGACCTTCACAAATCTGCGTACATGTCTAAAAATCAAAAAGTTAGATCCTTTACCTGCGATGATGGGAGTACCGTTAGCTACCGTCCTGTAGTCATTCCCCTCCCCCAGACGTCCACCCTGACCACCACTAAAAAGCGAAATATTGCGAAGCGTTTTCAACAGCTGAAGACTCAGACTGCTCGCAACGTGCGTCAAAGTTCGTAATCAGCTATGACCGAAGCCGCCCGCGCTCGGCTTGAAACCTTCTACAAACGCTACGAGAAGATCCACAGCAAGCCCCTCACGGTGTCACGAAAGGCATACAGCTCCGACCCACTTCACCACGTCAGAGCCCTGCGTGATGAGCCACCCCGCCATCACTCAGGCAAGACGGAGAGTAGCGAAAAGCAGGCCGACTAGCCAACTACTCAAAACGATCACAGGCCCAGTTGCTCATCGAGCGGCGGGCCAATTGGACTTAGCCTCGCTTGCCCAACTTGCGGGTGGAGACATTGGTGCCATCAGCGGGCGGCAGGAATGGGCTGAAAATGTGGTGGGGAGGTATGTTTAAGCCTATGATTTACAACCTTATTGATCGGCATCAAGCCTTGGCTGCTGTGTTATTGGTCGGCAGTTTGGGTTTAGGGTGGCCTGCATTTGCACAAGACAATTTGCTTAGAAATGGCTCATTTGAAGGCATGCCCGCTCAAGGTAGAGGTCCGCAGGACTGGTACGATTGCAATATCAGTACTGAGTCTCCTGTCGACGTGCACAGCGCAGATACTGAATACTTTGAGGTTAGAGAACAACCAACTCATGGCGCGACTTTTCTTGGAATGGTCGCACGAGATAATGGCACCATTGAAGGCGTTTCACAACGGCTCAGCTCGCCGCTCCAAATTGGCAAACGCTATTCTTTTTTCGTAGACTTAAAGAAAACCTTATCCTACATTTCGGCAAGTCGTAGAACTCACGAGAATATTAATTACCAGACTCCTGTATGTTTGGCTATCTATTTTTCTACAGATTTCTGCTCGGCCAACGCACACCACATGATGAATGAACCTTTTCTAGTCGACTATAGTGAATGGCAAGACGTAACATTTCAGTTTACCGCAACTATTAATGCCCATTATATTTATATATTTG
Organism: Saprospiraceae bacterium; assembly: GCA_965213735.1. Lineage (GTDB taxonomy): Bacteria > Bacteroidota > Bacteroidia > Chitinophagales > Saprospiraceae > CALDTK01. The sequence continues at coordinate 1,610,212 of CBDCAB010000005.1, read as the reverse complement.
CAGAACATTGCGGTGATGGAGAGTATTACAGCGGCAACGTTTTACTTGATTTTGCGCAACTGGTAGAGGTTGCAACTACTCCAAAGGCCGAACACTAAGGTGCCAGCCAAATCTGATGGAGCAGTAGCGGATAATAATTACTACTCCGATGGCTATGGCAAGGTTGATGTCGCGGCTCGCGCTGAGCGATTCTGCCAGCAAATACACCACACCTCCGGCCAGACATGCCGTCGCATATATTTCTCTACGAAAAATGAGCGGTATCTCTCCGCATAATATATCGCGAATTACTCCTCCAAAAGCAGCCGAGACTACTCCCATCATCACCGCAACCACCGGCGACAGACCCAGCTGAAGTGTCTTTTCGACTCCAAGTACAGTAAATAAGCCAATGCCTAAGGTATCAAACATGAACATGCTGCGTCGCAACTTGCGCAAGAGGTGCAGACCGAGATAAGATATAGGTACGGCTAGCGCTATCAGGTAGATATAGGTCAGGTTGAGCATCCATCCTACCGGTGTGATACCGAGCAGCACATCGCGCAGCGTACCGCCTCCCACTGCCGTCACAAATCCTACCACGGTTGCACCTACCAGGTCGAACTTACGCTCGATGGCGGTCACCACTCCGCTAATGGCAAACACGAGCGTGCCGGCGATGTCGATCAGTAATGTCACACTCACTGGGGCGTAGGTACGTGCTTTGGGTGACACTGGTAGCGAAGGCTTGCTAATTTGCAGCCGTGTCAAAGCCCTTTCATTACGGCGAGGATAAGTTAAGCCCCGAACTCGCCCTTGCCATCGTACGCAAGACAGTCTCCGCTGAAGTATCGACTCGTGCTCGCCAGCGCCTTCACGATGCGCATGCTCAAATCGAAGCCATTGCCTCGTCGAATTCGGCGAGCTACGGCATCAACACGGGCTTCGGACCGCTTTGTGCAACCATAATTGCCCAGGAGCAGCGGGGAGTACTGCAAGAAAAGTTGCTGAAGAGCCATAGCGTCGGCGTTGGGCCTCCCATTGAAGCAGAACTTGCCCGACTCATGCTCGTGCTCAAGCTGCACGGCCTCTGCCAGGGCGCGAGCGGCATTACTCCAGCAGTCATAGATCGCATCTTGTGGCTGCTCGAGCAAGGCTATACCCCTGTAGTGCCCAGCCAGGGGAGTGTGGGAGCTTCTGGAGATTTAGCTCCCCTTTCGCACCTGTTTTTACCGCTGATTGGCGAGGGATATGTGTTGGGTTTTGGCGAAAGCAGAGAAAAGACGCCTACAGCAGCTGTACTTCAGCACCACCAGCTAGAGCCGCTTCACCTGGGCCCCAAGGACGGGCTCGCGCTCATTAACGGCACTCAATTTATTACCGCCCACAGCGTGCAAGCAGCCGCGCGTTTGGGGAATTGCCTTGCCAAAGCCAACCTGATTGGTGCGATGATGATTGACGGGCTGCAAGCTTCGATTGCCCCATTCGATGAGCGCCTGCACGCCTTGCGACCTCATGTGGGCGCGGTGCACGTAGCGGCCAGCTTTCGCCAAAACCTAGCAGGCAGTCAAATACCGGCTGCGCACGCTAACTGCGAACGGGTGCAGGATCCTTACTCATTGCGCTGCATGCCTCAGGTGCACGGAGCGAGCTATGACGCTTACCAGCATTTTCGGGAAATACTCATTACAGAACTTAATTCGGTGACCGACAATCCTGTGCTCGTGGGCCAGGAGGAAGTCATCAGCGGAGGCAGCTTTCACGGGCAGCCGATGGCCTTACCTGTTGACTACGCTTGCCTTGCAGCCAGCGAACTCGGCAATATCTCCGAGCGACGCACCTACCTGAGCCTGCTCGGAATACATCCGAATGTGCCTAAACTGCTGGTTAAAGATGCAGGACTCGACTCCGGTTTTATGATTGTGCAGTATACCGCGGCGGCCTTGGTGTCGGAAAACAAGATTCAATGTTTTCCCGCATCGGCTGATAGCATTCCTACCGGAATGGGTCAGGAAGACCATGTAAGCATGGGCAGCATTGGAGCTCGCAAGCTATTGCGGGTCATCGGCAACCTCGAGCACATTCTCGGAATCGAACTGCTTTGTGCTGCTCAGGCCCTGGATTTTCAACGCCCGCTCCGCTCTGGTGAGGCAGTCGAAAGCTTTCATGCGCGCGTGCGTGAAGTGGTAGCCCACGCCACAGAAGATCGCATCTTCGGAGAAGACATTGCCCAATGCACTGCGCTCGTGCGCGAGATGGTTTAAGCACCCAGCCCCCAGCACCCAACACCTAGCCCCCAGCACCCAGCACCCAGCACCCAACACTCTTAGCGATCCTTGCGTCCTCCCTTTGCGACCCTTGCGATACCATTCCCTAACCGCCCCCAGCACCCAACACCCAACACCCAGCACCCAGCACCCAACACTCTTTGCGATCCTTGCGTCCTCCCTTTGCGACCCTTGCGATACCATTCCCTAACCGCCCCCAGCACCTAGCCCCCAACACCAACTATGTCCACCACAGCCACTCCAACCAAAGCCGAAGCATTTATCGCCAAGCATGCAGCTCATCCGCATTACAAGGCGCCGCGAGGAAATGAGCTCAACTGCAAATCATGGCAGACTGAGGCCGTGTTGCGCATGTTTCTCAACAACCTCGATGCTGAAGTCGCCGAAGATCCTGCTCGACTCGTTGTGTACGGAGGTACAGGTCAGGCGGCGCGCAATCCTGCAGCCGCGCGGCGGATTGTGGAGTTGCTCCTCGAACTCGAGGAGGATGAAAGTCTGCTCGTGCAAAGCGGCAAACCCGTCGGCAAGGTGCGCACGCATCCTGAAGCGCCTCGCGTCTTGATTGCTAATTCTAACCTCGTGCCGCACTGGGCCAACTGGGAGCATTTCGAAAAGCTGAAAGCTGATGGCCTGATGATGTATGGCCAAATGACGGCTGGTTCGTGGATTTATATTGGCACCCAAGGCATCTTGCAGGGCACTTACGAGACCTTTGCCGAGTGCGCCCGCCAGCATTTTGGTGGCTCCCTTGCGGGAAAACTCGTCGTGACGGCAGGCCTCGGTGGTATGGGAGGCGCTCAGCCGCTGGCAGCTACACTCAACGGCGCTACATTTTTGGCAGCTGATGTTGATCCTGCGCGCATTCAAAAGCGAATTGACACCCGCTACCTCGACAGGATGACCCACTCTTACGAGGAGGCGCGCGACTGGGCACTGAAGGCGAAAGAGGAAAAAAATGCGATCAGCATCGGATGGGTTGGTGATGCAGGCGACCTACTCGAGAAGCTCATGGATAATGGGATAGTGCCCGATGTCCTAACTGATCAAACTTCAGCGCACGATCCCTTACATGGCTATGTGCCCGCGCATATGAGTTTGGCTGATGCTGAAGCCTTACGCGAACAAGATCCCGATGCTTACCTCGAAAAAAGCTACGCCTCGATGGCAAGGCATGTCGGGCTGATGCTCGAGCTGCAGAAACAGGGCGCTAAAACCTTTGATTACGGCAACAACTTGCGCGAATTTGCAAAGCGTGGTGGGGAGCCGAACGGCTTTGATTTTCCTGGTTTTGTGCCTGCCTACATCCGACCGCAATTCTGTGAAGGACGCGGACCGTTTCGTTGGGCTGCCCTTTCGGGAAAACCGGAAGATATCTTCACCACCGACGAAGCTTTGATTGAGTTATTCCCGCACCATGAATCCATGATTCGGTGGTTGCGTGCAGCGCGAGAGCGTGTAGCTTTTCAAGGGCTTCCGTGTCGGATTTGCTGGTTGGGAATGGGCGAGCGTGAGAAGGCTGGGTTGCTGTTCAACGATCTCGTCAAGACTGGAAAAGTCAGTGCCCCTATTGCCATTGGCCGCGACCACCTCGACTGCGGCTCTGTAGCCAGTCCCAATCGCGAAACAGAAGCTATGAAGGATGGCTCTGATGCGGTCAGCGACTGGCCACTGCTCAACCTGATGGCCAATACTGCGGGTGGAGCGACGTGGGTAAGTTTTCACCATGGCGGAGGTGTGGGTATGGGCTATTCCCAGCACTCGGGCATGGTAGTGCTGGCTGATGGCACGGATCGTGCCGCGCGCTGCCTCAAACGTGTGCTCCACAACGACCCTGCACTCGGTGTGTACCGCCACCACGATGCAGGCTATGAAGTGGCGACTGAGACTGGTGAGCGTTTCGAATTATTGGTATGAATCTGAGTTTACACGGGCCTTTTGATCAGGCGCTCCCGATGGCGGGCCTGCCTGCACGCGGCAGCATCTCAGATGACCAATTACAGGTGCTCCAGGAAGCTGGCCTGCTGGTAGACGGAGCCGTCAATCAGGGTGGTGAAGTGAAAGCTTTAGGCAATTATGCTGAACTGGCCGCGGCTTATCCTGAAGCCAAGCGCGTTAACTACGCTTGGCCCGCTACCCTACTCCCCGGCCTCATCGACTGTCATACGCACCTGTGCTGGGCCGGCTCGCGGGCGCAAGACTTTGCGCTTCGCAACAGTGGTGCGACCTACTTAGAAATGGCCGCGGCGGGTGGCGGTATAAAATCTACCGTAGCCCAGACGCGGGCGGCTAGCGATGAGGTCCTACTGTCGAACATGCAGCAGCGACTAGGCGAGCTGCGGCTGCAAGGCATAACCACTGTCGAGTGTAAAAGTGGCTATGGATTGAGTGTAGAGGAAGAGCTGCGCCATCTGCGATTGATTATGCGAGCAGCAGCCGAAGCTCAGGGTATAAACGTGGTGACGACCTGCCTGGCAGCCCACGTATGTCCACAGGAGTTTGCAGGCCAACCTGAGCGCTACCTGCAATTACTTGCCGAAGAGCTGTTTCCCAAGTTGCGAGCCGAGCAATTGACAACGCGGATCGATGCTTTTGCAGAACCGAGTGCCTTTTGGGGCGAGCCCCTTGCAGCCTATTTACGAAAGGCCAAGGATCACCACTTCGATTTGACTTTGCATGGTGATCAGTTTACTGCGGGAGGAGCTCAACTTGCTGTAGAACTTGGTGCTGCAAGTGTCGATCACCTTGAGCATAGCGATGCTACTTCAATAGCTGCTTTAGCTACAGCAGATACGGTGGCGGTGGCTCTTCCTGGTGCCTCGATCGGTTTGGGCGAACCCTTTGCACCTGCTCGCCGACTACTCGATGCGGGCGCCTGTCTCGCTATTGCAAGCGATTGGAATCCTGGTTCAGCACCGCAAGGCCAGGTTTTGGCGCAAGCATGCACATTGGCGACCTTTGAAAAACTTACAAATGCCGAAGTGCTCGCAGCTCTAAGCACCCGCGCCGCACGTGCACTTAGCTGTAGTGATCGCGGCAGCCTTGCACCTGGCCAACGGGCCGACATTAGCGTGTGGCCAACTGCTGATTACCGCGACATCACGTGGTATATGGGAGCCATGCGTCCGCTAATTATTCAACCACAACACACTCCACCTGATGCTTAAACATTCTGCTAACTGGACAGGTCGTGAAACGGATGAGGATAGGGCTTACTGGTACCAATGTGTGCGCCCTATTGAGCCTGGAGAGGAGCTGCCTAAGTTGAAGCCGAGGCAATTGGGATTAGCGATTATTGGCTATGCAGTCGATGAAGGGGTGCGACTCAACAAGGGACGTACGGGTGCAGCTGAAGGTCCGGCAGCTATTCGTAGGCACTTGGCCCGCACGCCCTGGTATGGCCAGAATGCGCTGGTGCTCGACCTAGGTGATGTGGTGCTCGATCGTGGGGCAGCACTCTACGACGCGCTGAAGCAGCTGGCTGATACGGTAGAACGCGCCAGTCGAGCCGGCTACCTGACGGTGGTGTTGGGTGGTGGGCATGATCTTGCTGCTGGACATTATTTGGGTCTACACAAAGCGGTGCAGCGGCCACTTGGAGTCGTCAATTTTGATGCTCACCTCGATTGTCGCCCACTCGATGGGGGGCCTAATTCGGGTACTCCTTTTTCACTCATTCACGCCTTGAATTCCGAGAACAGTGAGCCTTTTCTCTACCTGTGTTTGGGTGCGCAACAACAGGCCAACACGGCTTCCCTGTTTGGCAGGGCAGCTCAGCTTGGCGCCAAACACGTACTTCTCGAATCAGCAGTGGAGAGAGGAGTACAAGAGCTAACGAGACTTAGCGAAAGCTGTAAGTCGCTGTACGTGACGGTAGATATGGATGGCTTTGCGGCAGCGACCAGTCCTGGAGTAAGTGCACCCGGCGTGCAAGGTCTGGAGGTGAGTAGTGTCAGGAAGTTGGTGCAGCAGCTGGTGAGTACGGGCAAAGTGCGCGGATTCGATGTTGCCGAGACTAATCCCACTTATGATATTGATGATCGTACGGCTCGGCTTGCGGCGCGTTTAGTTGCGGAATTTGTGCTGGCTAATGTTAAATATCGAGCACTTAGCTGAGGGGATGTGAGGGGGCTGCTGGTTGCGAAATATTAGCTCTATTTGGTCTGCGAAGGTGGCGTGCTTGTCGAGGGTTACAGTGACGCTCTTGTCAGCGGCCTCAGCGAGAATCGCCAGCTTTTGCTCAGTGGTGAAGGTGCGCTTAGAGCGTTTGTCGCTCATGGAATTGCAAATTAGCAACTAGAGTCAAGTCCAATCTATTGAGGGGCTGTTACACGGACGCCGCCGGTAGTGATCCAGAAGCTCGTAGGATGGGCGTCAACGGATATGCTGCGTGTATACCGGGCCGCAGTAGGTGATGAGCTGCGAGAAATGGCAGGGGCTGTTTAGGAATAACTAGTCAGCCACAAGAAGGTGCAGCTCCTAGAATCGAGACTGATTAGATAGTATATCCTTAGTTAAAACATCATACTTCAAGTGCAGATGTGCAGAATATGATAGATCAAATACTCTTGAGTTCTGTTTATATTGAAATCGAGAAGACTGAATCCAAATAACAAGGCTTATACATAGACAAACCACTGCCATAAAATTATGGTCCAGAAAGAAGACTAAATGAGAAATTTTTGAATCTAGCTCAGTTTTATGCATAATTACCGATACTAATACAAACACGGATACACTAAAGCCAACACTCCAAAACTTTCGAGGGCGATCAACTTTGCCATGTCGTGTCTCATATTGCTGATAGTAGGATGATTGCCCCGTGACAGCCGCTAAGGATAGTAAATACCCAATAGGAAGTGATAATACAACATGTTGAAGTAGCAGGGTGTCAATTGTGCCCCCAAATAATTCGCCGCCGCTTATGGTATACTTTATCATCATAGTAAGTATAAGTAGTAAGGAGATGTATACGCAACTACAAAACAAGGTTCCATCATACCAAAACCTATGTCTAGTTATTAAAACAGGAATACGAAAGTAATTTTCATACTCATTAATAATCAAAAGCTTAGTGTTTTCAAGGTTTGAATAAAGGTGTCGCGTTCTACCTTTAGAGGGGAGTCCGGGAGAAAGTTTATCTTTAAGAAGCTTTATTTGCGCTGCAAGTTTATTGCTCCCCGTATCTGTGAAGAAAGGTAAAGCAATAGCGGCTATACTTAGAGTAAGTGAGAGAACACACAGCGAGGAAAAATCAACAATTCCCATAATAGATATACATTTATTAGTCTAGCTCTAAAGTCGCTACAGATGCTGACATTTCGTGGTTAGAGATAAATAATGCTCCTGATATTAAAACGTTTTCCTCATTACCTGACTTACTCGACTTATTATTTATGGCTGAATCGTATTCATCAAGAACTTTATCAATCTGCTTCTTTACCGAAGCCTCTGTAGACGGGCTATAGTCAGTTATAATTATATCTTTTCCGATTAAATAATATGGTCTAGATTGCTTGGCATATTTTTGTCACTTCTATATTCTACCTTTGCAGACCCTTTTAAGGGTAAGGTTTGTAGTATCTCTGGTAGAGATCCTTCGGCGCTACCTAATAGTATTATTAACACCTTGTTGCTGCTTGTTTCTGAAAACAGATTTGTATGTTCGCTAAAACATCGAAGAAGCGTTTCAGTGTCCTGAGCGATGATTTTTGAGCAGTATATCGTTACATCTTCTTTCGTTTCAGCTAACAAGTTTCTGATTAAGCTGCACTGGTCCATCACGTCCATAAGACTATAGACGCCTTTTTTCTTGTCCCGTACATCGGGAAAAATCCTTCTCGCGTGGTCGGTTAGCTTCATCATGACAATATCTTTCCTATTTACAAAGTTGTCGCCCGATGCTTTGTTGAACCGCGACCAGGCTCAAGTACAAACGTAACGCGACGCACAAGAGTAGTCATTACACATGTAATTTACACTATCGTAACTATACGTGCCACGTAACACCCTGAATTTCAAGAAATTACCTTTTTTCAGGTAACAATCATCCTCATTTTCAACCTCTCTGTGCAGAAACCGCACCAGTTGTGTGAGTTTTTGGACAGAAATGTGCTGATAGCGCGATTTTCAACTGTGCAGGGGTAAGCTCCCCATTCTTCGGACAAATCGTAAATATAGGTGGGTTGAGAGACTTCTGGTCTGTTGCAGATGCCTCCCGTCCGATGAGGTCGGCCGATTTTCACATGGGGCGCTGCCATCGTCAATCGGCTGCCCGTAATGTCGGCATTACGCTCATCAAGCTTATTGCGCCGACAGCTCCGGTTCAGAAGCTGGCTATAGTTTAATTCGGGCGAGGTTTTAACCTTAGAAGCTCGGTGAAGTTTACATGCCCTACCGGAATTTCAGTATGAGTCCACCACGTTCGTGATCGCTTGGAGCAGCATATGCGCCTTTTCAAAACCCATGCGGTTCTCATCGTCAGCGTAGCTCATGCTCTCTACGTAGAGGGTATAGGTTTCGCGGTAGCTCGGCATGGAGAGGAGCTCTACTAAGTAAACTAGGCGCTCTGAGACCGGTATCGATGCAGACGCTCGACGCGCTGATGAATTCTGGGTGTCATCGGCCAGGATTGCAGCGATTGCCTGGCCACTGAACAACGCCTTATCCTGCTCAATCACTGGCCACAGAGCGGCCAGGTCATGGAGGTGGCGTATAAATGTGCTGTCTTTGGCCGGTGCAGCACGCCCCCGCTCAAGTACTCGCCACATTAGAGCACTCAGCTTGTCTCCTGCGATTTCTAGCGGGTGAGTACACACCGCCAGTACTTCCTCGGGATGTCCGGCAAAATCGCCTATCAATGAAGGAATGGGGCGCGTAACGATTGCGTGGCGAGGTTCAGCGAACGTCACCTCAAGCTGGAGCTCGTTTCGGATTGAAAGGTGGTCTGTGGAGTTAGGGTAGCTCACCAAGCACCGGAAAAACCGGCCATCGTTACGGCTGCTTTTGGTTGCGTCCAGCTCATCGATAATAAATCAGTCATCACTGTTGATGTGCTCAACAAGCGCCTTACGGAATGCACGGCGCTCGCCCCTTGCGCCTACACCCCCCGATTTTGCACATCCTAGAAAATCCAGATCTTCAGAAAATCGCTCTAGGACGCCATGCGCTTTGCAAAGGCTCGTACCACCAGTGAATATGAGATCGAAAATGGAGGCTTTTCTCTGGAGGAATTGTTGAATGTGTTCAAAGAGTCCTACCGCGTAGTAATCTTTCTCGACAAAAGCCGGCTCGACGTTGAGTTCAGATGAAACAAGCCTTAGCAGCTCAGGGGGTAGTAATCCGCACAAACCGTAGGCTTCTCCCTTTTCACGAAAGTTCTCTGGTCGACCGCTTATTGATGCCGATCACCCGTCCCATAGGCACTTGTGTAGACCGCCGCTCAGCATAAGCCCTCTCGGCGCGTGTAGGCCGAACCTTGGCACCTATACGCTCAGCCAGCTCGCGTGCAAGATCCGGTAGGGCTCCGTCAGTGATGATATTACCAGTGAGCGGTGATATGATAATGCGCGCATACGCACCCTGCCCCACACGGGCAAGCTTCCCCTCGTTTTGGAGGTCATTGAGTATGCGCCCGACTTGTCGATAGCCCACAACATCGGCAAAGTCCTCGCGCATGAAGACAGCCGAATCCGAAGTACGAACCCGGGCCTCGATGATTGATTTTGCTTTTTGCGCTCTAGCCATGCCTAGTCTCCTTTGGCAAGTTTACGACATATAACGCTCCTCGTCAAGGAAACGTTACTACCAACTTTAGCAAGTTAGTTGATTATCAGTGGTTTATGTATTTGATTTGTTCCTTGTGTTCTGCTAATACAAGATGATCTGCTCCACCATCCTCAACAATGTGTCTTGTTGGAATATCATACAACAGGCCTATGAGGTGCTCGACCCAGCAGCGATGGCGGCCGAGAAGTTTGACCCACGATAAAAGGACAGGGATGGGCGCAATTAAGCGTTACAGGATAGATAGCAGGAAGAGGAGGTGATGAAGAAATACAGAGGAACCAAGAAAAAGCTGATCCACACGAGGAGGATGTTTGACTCAAGTATCTCGATCGTAAAATGAGGTACAGTTGAGTTGTGCTATGACAATTAACTGACATGTAAGTCCTAAAGGTAATTATTAAAAATGAATTGGCATTATATGTCACCAGAAGGTAACCTTAAGTTAGGTTCTATTTCATGAACTAAATTTTTTCTTGAAATTTGCGCCGACATATTCACTCTCATGCCTCAAACACAATTTCACGGTGGCATCAGTTGCTTAGTTTTTCACCAGGCGTGTCAGACGCACCCTACCTGCTTTTATAGCAGCAATTGTCGTACTCTCAGCCTGTCAAAAGGATGAAGCGAATGACGTGACCCCCCTAGTAATAGGGAGCGATGAGCCCACTTACCGATACTTTCGGGATGGAGTTCAGATTACAGAGGAAACCTACACTACTCAAACACCGACGGTGGAGAGCCGTGGAGGTGATTCTGAAGTTCCAGAAATCATTGATGTTTACGGCGAAGAAGGAGCTGACGGCGAGACTGTATACATGGTTGACGTGTATACCTTCAGTACGGAAGAGCTTCACGATGCTTCCCAAATGGCACAGAAAGCAGGTATCTGGAGGTTTAAACAGCAAGAAGCAGCAGCTTACGAGATCGTTGGTGATCTAGCGGATGATGCAGTACTTACGGATGCCCAACGAGCAGGTCTAGATGACATCGAGGATGATGTGCAGTTTGGCCCTATTCGTTTTGGAAATGCATGGGATAACATCAACGCAACAGGCGATTATGCCCTACTCACCACGCGATGGAGCTATGGTAACATGAATAACCGGATCTCAGTAATCTCTTTTATTGGTGATGTCGGTGTCGTTGGTATGTACACACGTAATTGGTGGAGCCGGCGTATTGGAACTTTGATTGTCTCGATAGTTCGACCTATCCGATTCGAGGGAGACTTCGAGCGATATAATAATCGCATTAACTCTTCCTTCTTCTTCATCTAGTTTCCAATCATTTAGCGGGGTCTTGTACTAAGCAAGGCCCCGCTAACCTAACTTTGAACCTAAAGAGCATGCGACGTCCCCCCTACTTCATAGGCATTGCAATATTGTGCAGTACAATACTGGCACAATTGAATGCTCAGACTCCAGTACTTTACCAGATTGAGAGCTCTAATAGAGCCTACGAAAGCATATCAGGTCTACCAGGCAGCGTAAATTTGACGGGTGGCTCCGCATGGGACGATGCTAGCCAGAGGGTTATCGGGCACCCATTTTTTGCATATGTAGATACGTTGCCGGTCGGCGGAGATCTTCCTTTCCCAGTGACGGTATTTGGGTTGGGCATGACTGAGTTTGATTTCTGTCCTGGAGTAGCATGTGGAGGAGCGCTGTCACTGAAAAATGGTGGTAAAGCATCTGTATCGATTGTACCAGGGGACCTTGACCTTGCCGACAAGGGCATTCCCGACACGGTTTCTATATCCGATATTCTTATGCACGTTCGCGGCGTGCCACCAAGCAGAGAAATTATATTTGAGTGGTTAAATGCAGGGGTAGCAGTTGAAGTTGCTAACCCTAATAGTCCGACAAACCTAACTCCTGTAACGACCATCAATTTTCAGATTGTGCTATGGGAAGACAGTGAAAACATCGAGTTGCGATATGGTCCTTCGTCTCTAAGAAACGGTAGCATGTTTCAGCTCAATCTTACGGCCCAACAACCTGCTCCTTGGGTCGCGGCTACAGCTGATGTTTTCAGCGATAGCTTTCTTGAAAGCGATTCAATCTACGTCTTACATGGGTCAACCAACGCTCCACAAATCCAGCAAATTACCCGAGAGAACCTTGAGTCATTACGCCCTGCAATATCAACACTTGACAGTTATCCTGAAAGTGGGGTAGTCTACACTTTTAGAAGGCTCGGTAGTTCGTCAGTGGAGGATATTTCTAAAAAGAAGCCCCTGCTTCTGATTCATCCAAACCCTACCTCCAGTCTCGCTCTGGTACAAGTAAAATCTACTACCACTCAACCGCAAGTACTTATCATCTTGGATTCTCGGGGGAGCATGATTTTACGGAAGGAGATTACAACAGAAATGGTTGATTTCTCAGAACTTTCCAAAGGGGTTTATACTCTGCTGATTGAAAATCAGCCAATGGTTACCCCTAAGAGGCTGGTTATAAATTGAGCCTCTAGGTGGGTTATTGTTCAGCAGCTATACTAATCATTGAATACATGATCGGTATGGGCTGTTGATTTAATGCAAAACACTTGATGATCTCGGATTGTGCCTCACAATGGTAGTGCAGATTTAACGTCTACTCGAGTAATACTGCAATGCGCAATGTCTCCTCATTTAAACTGACATAGTAGCAAATAGGAGCAGTCACTTGCCCTGGCGTTTGTCTATCACAGATTTAAAACGAGGTTTGGTGGATCAAAAATATGGTGTATGTTAAGTCACAGCTGCCCCAAACCATTAAGTTGGGAAAGAGGCTGGACTGCTAACTACTCGGCCAGCATCCGAACTGCAAATTTCAAAATTTAAAGTCTCATCCGCTGAATAGCAACTGCTCTAACAAATGGTGAGAAGTCAGGAAGTGGCTGCAGCAGCTGGCGAGCTCTGGAAAGGTGCGTGGATTCGATGTTGCCGAGACTAATCCAACTTATGATATTGATGATCGTACGGCTAGACTTGCTGCGCGTTTAGTTGCCGAATTTGTGCTGGCCAATGTTGATGCAAGAGCACTTAGCTAGGGTATGTGAGGGGGCTGCTGGTTTAGGAGCACTAGCTCCATCAAATCTCCAAAGTTGCGGGGAGGTCGTTAAGTGCTGTCGGAGTCGTAAGTTGCACAGCACCAAACTTATAGCCGTACAATGAAAATAGCGCTGCTTCTTTTTGTACTAGCCATCACAAGCTGCCTCACCATGAAGGCGCAAGTGGTGGAGCTGTTTAAAATTGTTCCTAGAGACTCCGTACCGGAAAGCGTCTTCGACACCTCTCGAATTATCGCTGGCGAGCAATTGCTTATCGACGTGATTCCCTCATGGAAAACGAGATGGATTTACTACATAAAATATTTCCCCTTCGACAAAACTGATCGCTCGCTCCGGAATGCAACCTTCACCATGGAGATACCGGTAGATCCAGATTCTTCTTATGTCGGTATTTACGAAGACGCTAATTTGACGTTTCGGGACGCGCGCGTAGACACTGCCACTGGACAAGTTTTCGATGCTGCCTGGGGACTGCATGCTTATTCCAATTCATGGCCTCATCCTGGAAGTGATATCACTGCTACTTCTAGCGATTCGACCTATACAGCTATGTGGTGGACAGCAATTCCAGTATTTGCGTGGGCTTTTTCATTCGATCGAGGTCTTAATCCTTCCTATGGCTACTTTATGCAGGTAGTCGACTCACTAACACAACCTCCTATTGTTGGAGTGGAAGATAAGCAGACCATTGCCCTTAGAGGTATTTTTCCTAATCCAGCGGATCAAATGATTACTGTGCCGCTCAAGCACGGTTGGCCTCATCCAGTAGTGGTTGCGATATATGACAGTTCTGGCAAAATAGTCAGCTCTGATCAATTTGTGACGCAAGATAATGCGCTAGAAATTCCGGTACATACTCTAGCTCCCGGGGTCTACTCGATATTCATTGTTCCGCCTGCTCAAAAAGCCTACAGCGGCACCTTTGTAAAAGGGTGATGTAGCCCGGTTGCTGCATTTGTGCTAGCCAACGTTAATTCGCGTGCACTTAGCTCAGGGCATACAAATCTCCTGCTATTCACCAAGCACAAGCTCCATCAAATCTCCAAAGTCTATGGCAGCTCGTTAAGTGCTGTCGGAGTCGTAAGTTGCACAGCACCAAACTTATAGCCGTACAATGAAAATAGCGCTGCTTCTTTTTGTACTAGCCATCACAAGCTCCCTCACCATGAAGGCGCAAGTGGTGGAGCTGTTTGAAATTGTTCCTAGAGACTCCGTACCGGAAAGCGTCTTCGACACCTCTCGAATTATCGCTGGCGAGCAGTTGCTTATCGACGTGATTCCCTCATGGAAAACGAGATGGATTTACTACATAAAATATTTCCCCTTCGACAAAACTGACCGCTCGCTCCGGAATGCAACTTTCACTATGGAGATACCGGTAGATCCAGATTCTTCTTATATCGGTATTTACGAAGACCCCTGGGTAATGTATTGGGAGGAATCTGTAGACACAGTTACTGGAGAAGTCCACGATGCTGCCTGGGCACTTCATGCTTATTCTAACTCATGGCCTCATCCTGGAAGTGATATCTCAGCTACTTCTAGTGATTCGACCTATACAGCTATGTGGTGGACAGCAATTCCGGTATTTGCGTGGGCTTTTTCGTTCGATCGAGGTCTTAATCCTTCCTATGGCTTCTTTATGCAGGTAGTCGACTCACTAACACAACCTCCTATTGTTGGAGTGGAAGATAAGCAGACCATCGCCCTTAGAGGTATTTTTCCTAATCCAGCGGATCAAATGATTACTGTGCCGCTCAAGCACGGTTGGCCTCATCCAGTAGTGGTTGCGATATATGACAGTTCTGGCAAAATAGTCAGCTCTGATCAATTTGTGACGCAAGATAATGCGCTAGAAATTCCGGTACATACTCTAGCTCCCGGGGTCTACTCGATATTCATTGTTCCGCCTGCTCAAAAAGCCTACAGCGGCACCTTTGTAAAAGGGTGATGTAGCCCGGTTGCTGCATTTGTGCTAGCCAACGTTAATTCGCGTGCACTTAGCTCAGGGCATACAAATCTGCTGCTACTCACCTAGCACTAGCTCCATCAACTCCGCAAAACTCAACGCGGTTTGGTAGACGCGATCATGATAAGCGGTTGCCGAAAATTTGAGTTGGTGAGGTGCGTCGTTGCGAATAATTAACTCAACGAGAATATTACCAAACTGCTGGTCAAACTGATCAGCTGTGTAGGTATTGACTCCGCCCTCGTGACCTACAGGAGCACTCCAGGCCGGACGAGGCTTGAGGTAGTAGCGGTCGGTGCGCTCAGTACCCGCTGAAAAGGCATAAGTCTTCGTGTCGGCCACTTGGGTGCGGTAGGGTTGTGCAAGCACTTGTTTGCGCAAGTAGAGCTGCAGCATCTCAGCTTCACGCAGGCTGTACTGCGTATCTGCAAAGTGAATTACAAAGCCTTTACTGCTCGGGGTATCCAGGAAGTCTATGCCGCTGTCAAGGCGCTGAGCACCACTGCTAAACATCGCGAATTGAGCTGCGAGCCAATCGCGCAGACGGCGAGCCACGAGGGCTTGCTCCCAGCGCTCAAGCGCCTCCTGCTCATGGTGGTGTCGGGTAAGAACCTGGTGAATTACAGGCTCTTGGTGGGTGGATGCTGCAGCTTCTCCAAGTAGTGCCCGCACTCGTTTCCACAGCCCCATAAGATATTAAGTACTTGCGCGAGCGGATAGTTGTTCGGGCGGTCCGGCTACCTTGGCCTCACGTGACGCAGCTTCTTGAGCTATCGATGATCGATGTGGTGGCGGCTCTGCTCCAGACCTTGCTGGTAGTAGGCGCGATGGCTACGGCGGGAGTATATATTACCAAGCGCTCGGGCAATCGCTCTTCGAATGTCTTTTTCGCGCTTCTCCTCATAGCTTTTGCATTAAGTATTGTCACCCTAGTGCTCGAGCACCTGGCGCTACCGGCACGATATCCAAGTTTGCAGTACTTGCCGCTGTGGCTCACGTGGACAATAGGTCCGGCATGGTTCTATTATGTGAAGTTTTCGATATTTCCAGCGTATAGATTTCGGCTTACGGATATCAAGCATTTCGTGTTTCCAGTGTTGCAGCCGCTACTCTACGCGGCAACACTTGTGGGAGATCCACTGCATCTATCAGGGAGAAGGTTGATGGGATTTCCGCTCAACACATTTGAGGAGTTAATATTCCTTTTGAGTGTGCTTGGCTATTTATTTGCCGGGTATAGGTACTTGCGATTTCGTGCGCGGGAGCTTGGTGATGCTCAGTTGCGGTGGGAGTATTGGAAAGTAAAGTTTTTGCGGCGAGCACAGCGGGTATTGGTGGTCTTGCTAAGTTTCAATTTTGCCTTTGTAGCGTATAATTTTGCTGAGACACAGTTTAACGGAATGGGCGTTATTCATGTGCGGGGATTCTATGCCTCGAGTTCTTTGAGTTTTGGTTTGATCTTATTGTATTTGTTGCGTGGCGTAGCGTATCGGCAGCATTTCTTCCCACAGGTACCGGCAGAGGTGCTGGATAAGGTGAGTGCTGATGCGGCGGTAAGGTTGCGGATTTTAATAGAGCAGTATGCTGGTTTTGGTGATCCTGATGTCCATCGGGTGCGCGTAGCACGAGCGGTGGGGGTAGCTCCAGAGGTTTTAGATGAGCTTACGCCAAAACAAGACAGCTCCTGGTGGAACTATATTTTGCGGCTACGGATAGCGGAGGTAGCGCGCTTGCGTAAAAAGGGGCGGAGTCTGCGGACGGCGGCCTTGGAGGCTGGATTTGCGAGTCGACGCCGGGCGCTGGAGGCATTCGTGAGAAGGAGGAGGTAAGGGATACACGTGCGCCACCCCACAAACGGTGACCTGTAAGGCATAGAGTAAATCAGGACAGGGAGAAGATATACTTACAAATTTCGAGCAAACGGTGAACAATTTTGCCGTTGATGTGTTGAGGAGGATGGACTGCAACATGTCCATTAAATTTTAGTTGCTGTTCGCCAGATGCTTTTTCACCTGGTATTGTCTTTGATTTTGCTTCTAAACTTCTTTTTGGAAAGTTGAGTTTTATGACTGTACCTTACAAACCATAAGTATGTTACTCATACAACACACGGCCACACGGCCACACGGCCACACGGCCACACGGCCACACGGTTACAAAGTTCGTCCCGCGCTTACAGTCCGACAAACTACCCCGACCAATGCAATCCGCATATCTTCCCTTGGCTTAGCTCAGTTCTCCCGAAAGGTGGGAGATTGCTTGCTTATCTATTAGTTGTTGCAGCCACGGTTGGAGTTACTCCTCTTGCATCGGCTCAAACTCCTGAACCCCAGCCAGTTGATCTCTACGATTCAGTATTCAACGACTACGATCCTGGTATTGACACATGTCAAGTACCTGTAGTAGAAAGCATAAGTGTCGTTCTACTAGAAGGAGGAGAAGTGCTCGTGGAGGTTTTGTTCTCTTCAGATCATCCACAGCCTCAAGGCAATGTAACCTTATCAGGAGTAAAGCTGGACAAATTTACATACATGACTAATGGTATCTACCATTGGACTGGCGACACTGAGGAGGGAATAGCAACGATACGATTTGTGAATCCGTGTGATAATTCCTATATTGAACATGAGTTTCAGTTGGGCTGCTATCAAATAATGCTAGGTTATCCATACGAATTTTGGGAGGATTATCGGGCATGGCAAGATGAAATCAACGGTCCTACATTAGCTGACTTCCTCAATGGTCTACCCTATTTAACCCATGCGCAAATATGGTCATTCTTCCAAGCTACCGCACTAAATTGTGCACCAATAAGTCACAACGACTATCTGGGAACGATTGATAGCGACAACTATGACCTTGGAGAGTGTGTATGCGATGTCATAACAGGTAGCGTCGTGCTTACAGAACTCGCTGCTACGATACCTAGCGTCGTGAGAAATGCAGATGGCAGCGTTGTTCGTGGAAACTTTTACGACGACGGTGGCTTGTCTGGTGGGATTAATCGATGGTTTGCAAGACATGAAATCAATGCTGGAGCAACCAAACATGCTGCATTAAGGATGAGAGACTTATATGGTAACAACTCATTTGAAGGTATGACCTTGCAAGATACAGTCAACGGCGGAATTAATTCATCTAAACTGGTTGTTACTCTACAATGCTTAAATGGTGAAGGGTTTGCAGAAGAATGCGTATGTGCGAAAAACATGAGCGTCTACTACCAATATAATGCAAGAATGGAGGCTCGCGCGGAATTACGCAGAGCCTCACAAGAACGTGCTTCAGGAGCCTATGTTAGTGATGTAGGCTACTTTGCAGTTGGTCAGCCTGGCAATAGTGCCGGCGATGTTATACAAAACATGTCGATCCAAAGTCTAGCTGCAGAATGTGAGCGAGACTTAAATGCCGAATTCGTGAATGACTTTGCGGACTTTCTCACTAATCTGGCTGGTGCCGCTATTACCTTCACTGACAGCACAACTCTTGAAATACAAGACACTGCTGTGATTGGGGAAACCTTAGGATCACTTGCAGATCTTATTAATGGGAATGCCTTCGTAGGCACACCATGTGAAACACGCTGGCTTGATAATAATCTGTCAGGCCACCTAGATACTCAACTGGAGCCAAACACCACGCTTGAGTTCACAGTAGGATCACTTCATGACCTCAGAGTATTTGGCCAAAGAAGCTACGACAGCAAGGCCGCTACTTCTTCCGGGCATGCCCTAGCTGTGTATGTTTCGTCATCGGAAGGAACTGTGCCCGACTGGTGCTGCTCGGAGCATGTGGGTGTATATTCTGCAACTTCTATACATCCTCTGCTCTCGCAGAGCACCTATCACGATGAAGTTGACGCCTTTCTGTTTGGTAGAAATTTCGCATTTCCTGGACTTGATGCACTAGGCGATTTTGGCAACCGAGTCTCACCCAATCGCAGCAACCCCAATTGTGGTAATGTTCCATACCTGCCCCTGGTACTAAAACCAGCCAAAGCTCAAAGTTATCACCTGTACAACATGCTCGGACAGCTTCTGATTTCTCTGGATGCTTCGGAAAACCTGCTAGAGTACTTACCTGACGACGGCGCCTACGTTCTTGTTGCTGAAGACGCAAATGGACACGTTGTGTCAACACATCAAACAATCATTGAAGGTGGCCGCCTCTTAAATCCGCTCCCAAATGAATTTTAAACTTATCACCCTTACGGTGCCTCTACTTAGCTTCCTGCTTTGCATAAGCGCCTGCGACAAAGAGCCCGAAGGTCCTTTTCGATGCTACAATCCAACTGCTGCGGCAAATGAAGGCTATCAAGGTCCTGACTGTGAGTGCACCGAACGCAATGATCGTCGGACTATGGGAGCAAACAATGAACTTTGTTTGTATTTAAAAGAAATACAAAGTGTACAGCAGACTCAAATTGCAAGAGGGAATTCTGGCGTTTACTTCGTCATACTTAATGAGCGGCCAAAGGATCTTTTTTCCGATACTGTCTTTATGTGGCCCTTAACCGTAGTTGATTTAGAGCGCACTGTGCCTGGAGATACAGTCTTCTACTGGGATAGCTTTGTTTTTGGACAATATGCTACTGTTTTTCCAGATGTGTATAGCCATATCGATTCGTGCTCGGATGCTCAGGATCGAACATACACTGACCTATCTCACTCATACTCTGGAGGGCTTCGTACTTCCAATCCAGGTCCTAAGTTCAAAGCAGGAGATGAGTGGAACCTTACCTGGTTTGATGTCGATTGGGACAATGATTGCAACTGGGAATTTGCGAGAGTATTTGGAACCATGCATTCAGAACTGCACGGCACTGGCCATCTCATCTGGTATGACTTCACGCAGCAGGATAGCTCGGTGCGATATCCGCAGGATACAATCGATTTTAGAATCGAAGCAATGCCTATTGATTGGTGATTCAGCAGCCTCAGAAGTTCTTTAGTTAAGCACAGAGCAGAAGCTACAGCTCTTACACCATGCCCTCACCAAGGCTCCAAGCGCAGCTAACTACAGAGTTGGCTGCGCTTCTTGTTGCTGTACCCGCCTCCGCTCCTTCGCGGGTGACTATCGGTAGGCAGCAACTAGTACACGCTCCTTACGGAGTTGTGGCAGGAATTACTGTGGTTAACCCCAAAGCCTTATTGGCAAACTTCACGTTGAATAGGATTGCATTTCCATAAGTTATTCATTCAGCGACAGATCTATTCCTACCATTCTATATAGCTCGCTAATTTTTGACCATCACCACATCCGCATAGTATCCTCGACTATCCTTTAGCATACGCTCAATTGAAAATCCACTCAAACGAGCTAGCTCATGTAGCTCATGCTCAGTATATTTTCGACTTACTTCAGTATGAATTACCTCCCCAGTAGCGAAGGTGCGCTTGAAGTTTAAGCTAGGAATTTCCACTACTTGCTCTGTACATGGATATAAGTAGCTGCGGACCTCGCCAGTTTCAGGATTGTAAAGCGGATAGAATCCCCACTGCTCAACCTGAAAATTGGCACCTAAATCTCGATTGGCACGATGTAGCAAATTTAGATTAAACGCAGCAGTAACGCCCTCTTCATCATCGTAGGCGGCTAATATTGTACGAGGATTTTTGCGCAAATCAACGCCTAATAACAATACATCTCCAGCAGACAAAACGTCACCAATAGACACACAAAATGCCTGGGCCTGATCCCAAGAGAAGTTACCGACGTTGCTGCCCAAAAATAAGACTACTCGCCGCACCTCACTGGGTGCTTTCAATAACTGTAGCGCAGCCTGATAGGTCTTGCTTATTCCATCGACACGCATCTGAGGCCACTGCTCGTGCAGCGAGGTTTCTAATTCTTGCAAAATGGCAGCGCTAATATCCACAGGGCGGTACACGAAATTCCCACCCGCTGCCATAGCCTCAGCGAGCAAGAGCTTTGTTTTAGCCCCGTCGCCAGCTCCTAATTCTACTAATTCATACGGAATCGAGCCACCATCACTAAATGCGGCGTGTAAGGTTTTGGCGAAAGCTGAAAAAATTTCGAATTCACAACGCGTCAAATAATAACTGTCGAGCTGCATAATCTGCTGAAACAGCTTGCTGCCAGCCGCATCATAAATAAACTTAGACGACAAGTACGGCTGCGCCGCGCTCAAACCCTTTGCTACATGCCTCCCAAACTCGCTAGCGGCAGCATCCAATATAAGCTCATCTTGGGCAGAATGTGAAGTAGACATATGCTGTGCAGTCAAAGAGAATTAATAGTTGGAACACTAGCGAGCAAGTCGTATGCCCGTATACTGCCAGCGCTTATCGGGGTGAAAGAAATTGCGATAAGTCGGGCGGGAATGACCGGGACTCGTCGCCACAGAAGCACCCCGCAAAGTTTGTTGATTGACCATCCACTTACCGTTGTACTCACCCAATGCACCCGCAGCCGTGACAAACCCAGGATACGGCCCATAGGCTGAGCTGGTCCATTCCCAAACCTGCCCCCACAGCAACTGTTGGTGCGCGGCCTCCCACTCAAACTCAGTTGGCAAGCGATAGCCCGCCCACCGGGCATAAGCATCAGCCTCGTAGTAGCTAATATGGGTGATGGGCGCTTCGAGGTCGAGGGGCTGCAAGCCACCCTCAGTGTACCACCACCACTCGCCATCGCGCAAGTGCCAGTACTCCGGGGCAGGCTGATCGAGCGCCTGCACAAAGGCCCAACCTTCACTTAGCCAATGCTCAACCTTTTCGTAGCCTCCAGCCTCCATAAATCGCAGGTATTCACGAACCGTCACCACCTGCTGACGAAGCTCATATGCCTCCAAAAACACGCGGTGGCGACCGAGCTCGTTGTCAAAGCAGAAGCCCTCCCCGGCAAAACCAATCTCATATATCCCTTCCGGCATTTGCACCCACTCCTCCGTGTCCTTAGCCGGAAGAGCCACGTTGCGCGCGCTACCAAAGCTGGGAAACAGCGGGTTGTGCCCCAAGATGTACTTGATGTCAGTGAGCAGCAACTCTTGGTGTTGTTGCTCGTGCTGCAGACCTAATTCAATCAAATCCAAACCCACATTTGCCTCTCCGCATTCTAATTGCCAAATTAGCTGGAGCACATGCTCATCCACGGCTTTGCGGTAAGCATAAATTTCTGCGGTGGAAGGACGGGTCAAGTTGCCTCGCTGCGTGCGTAATATTCGCGGCCCAGCAGCCTCATAATAGCTGTTAAACAAATATGCGTAGGCCGGATGGTGAGGCTGATAGCCCTCGAGATGCTCCGTGAGAATAAAAGTTTCGAAAAACCAAGTAGTGTGCGCCAAATGCCACTTCGGGGGACTGACATCGGCGATGGGCTGGGGGACGTAATCCTCCGGTTCGAGCTGGGCGCAGATTCTTTCGGTGTGCAGGCGCACAGATTGGTAGCGCAATGCAAGCTCAGTGTATGTGGCCTTGGAAGGCGCTTGAATCGTAGAAGTTGCCATAGCTATTGGTGCCTAAGTTCGAAGAGAACCAACCGTGAAGAGTCTCTTATGGTTAATGCGCTATGAATCTAGCTGTTCAGTGTCCGCTTGCTCGCCGCCTTGACAAATCGCACGATTTAGTGGCTAAACTCGCCAGCTTCGACACCTTTGCGGGCCTTGAGCTGACTGCCCTGCAGTGGCTCGTCGACAATGCTGAGTACGTGCTGTGCCCTGCCCACGCAGATTTATACGCGGTGGGTGTAGTCATCGACACGATGGATATTATTATGCAAGGACGCTATGCCGTGCGCATGCCTAAAGATGGTGGGATTCGAGATTTAGGTGAGTACGGAGCGGGTTTTGTGACGGGGGTCTTGCCCTTTTCGCGCATGACGCACACGAGCGCTAGCCTGCACTGCCTCGAAGATACTTACGTGCTGCGGCTACATAAGAGCTGCTTCACAGAAATGGTGACAGTCAGCTATCCGCTAGTGCAGCGGCTGGTGGGCTTGATGAGCAATCGCATCCGCGAATTTGCCGATATCCGCTCGCAAGATGAGAAGATGATGAGCCTCGGCAAGCTGAGTGCTGGCTTGGCGCACGAACTAAATAATCCTTCTTCAGCGATCGTGCGCTCGGCGGAGGAATTATATGAACAGTTGCACACCACGCCCAAGAGCTTTAAGCAGATCATGACGATGCGCATTACTCCTGCCGAGGTTGATGCCATCAATGACATTATTTTTAAGCGCATCGCGCAGATGGATACTGCTACCGAGCAGACGGCGATGCAGCGTATGGATGCCGCCGAAGCGCTCGAGGATTGGCTCGATGATAATGCAGTTGAGGCCGATCCGGATACTATTGAAAGTTTTGTTTTAGCGGGTTTTACTGATGCGGATTTGCAAGCCATTAGTGATGCATGCGAAGGAAGGAGTTTGCAGGCACTGCTCGAGTGGATTGCTAAGAATATTACCCTCGAAACATTAGTGGCTGAGATACGTGATTCGGCCGGCCGCATCAGCGAGCTGATAGGTTCGGTGAAGTCGTACACGCATATGGATCGCGATGGCGGTCGGCAGCGGCTCGACCTGCACGACGGGCTGAGGTCGACCCTGGTGATGCTGAAACATCGCTTCAAGCAGAGCAATACCACTTTAATTAAAGATTTTGCGGATGGTATTCCTGAGGTGATGGCTTGGGGCGGGCAAATCAATCAGGTTTACACCAACCTTATCGATAATGCGATAGATGCTGCTGGCGATGGCGGCACGGTCACAATTCGCACCAGCAAGCGTGGCGATAAAGTCTGTGTTGAAATAATTGATGATGGTCCTGGTGTTCCCACCGAATTGCGAGATAAAATTTTTGATCCCTTCTTTACGACCAAAGATGTCGGCAAGGGCACTGGCATGGGCCTCGACATTGTGCAAAAGCTGTTGGCGCGCCACCAGACGAGCATCAGTTTAGATAGTCGCCCTGGCCACACCAACTTTAGCTTTTGTTTGCCAACGGCTATTGATTAACTCTTCGCACAGCCTTTTTAGCTCACTCAAATTCTTCAGCATATCGCTTTCGCTAAAACATCAGGTGCCGCCCCACAGAGCTTTTTCGATTGGAAGGTGTGTCTATTTCGGTTGGTAGTACTACCTATTGCCCGCCTGTCGCCGCGGTGGCGCTATCGCCTCTCCGACGCAATTGCGTGGGTGTTGCGTAAGGTAGTGAAGTATCGACGTGAGGTAATTGATACGAATATTGCTATTGCCTTTCCGGAAAAACCGCAGCAAGAACGAGCTGCGATTCGTGATGGCTTTTATCAGCACTTTACAGATACTGCACTTGAGCAAACATGGCTATTTGCAGCAACTCAACAAGAGCTCGAGCGCCACTGCATTCTGACCAATCGAGAGTTAATTGATCGCTACTATACTACGGGTCGACCAGTAATTATCTGCGCCGGCCATCATGGTAATTACGAAATGGCAGCTATTTCCTTGGGAACATACCTCAAGGCTCCGGCCGCAGCCATTTATGCCAAGCTGCGCAATCCTTACTTCAACGAGCGCATAAAAGAAACGCGAGCGCGCTTTGGTCTCGAGCTCTGGGCTAAAGGCGATGAGGCGAAAGCACACCTACGCGACCTTGCCGAGCACCCCGAGCCTTACAACCTCTGCTTTGCATTCGACCAAAGTCCACATGCAGGCTCTGCGAAATATTGGTACCCGCTGTTCGGGCGCATGGCGGCTCATGCACGTGGTGTCGAGGCTTATGCGCGCAAACTCGACGCTGTGGTCGTATATGGCCACGTGTTGCCGGATAGCCCACGAGGCAGCACGATTTTCAAGATGGAGTTAATCACCGAAACACCGCGCGTTTTGCCGGAAGGTGAAATTCTTAAAATCTTGCTATCAAGACTCGAAACTGTAATCCGTGAAGACCCCACCCGCTGGCTGTGGAGCCACCGCCGCTGGAAGCTCGAGCCGCAGCGCCACATGACCGAGCGCGATACGGTACTCGCTAGGGATGCGCCCACAGGCCAACCGAGCGGCTGATCACCTGTTACTCACGCAGATTCTGCACCACACCATGGCTAGCTCCACTTCCGTAAAACCACGCCTCCCGGTGATCGTGTGCGTCGATGACGACCCACAGGTGCTGAGCGCCATCCGTCGTGATTTGAGGGCAAAGTATCGCGAGGATTTTCGCATAGTTGCTATCAGCAGTGGCGGCGAAACGCTGGAATTGTTGCGCGAGCTCAAACAGCGCGGCGACAACGTAGCGCTCGTGCTCAGCGACCAGCGCATGCCGGCCATGGTGGGCACCGAGCTGCTGGCACGCGTAAAAGCGATTTATCCGCAAGCTAAGCGGGTATTATTGACGGCTTATGCAGATGTAAATGCTGCCGTTGATGCAATTAATCGTGCAGCAATAGATTATTACCTCACCAAGCCTTGGGACCCGCCACAGGAAAAACTTTATCCTGTTCTCGATGATCACCTTTCTGATTGGCAAGAAACCTATTTGCCAGAATTGCGAGGCATTAAAGTGATTGGCTATCGATATGATCCGCGCAGCCATGAAATCAAGGATTTTCTCGCTGGCAATCAGGTGCCATACAATTGGATAGATGCAACGCAAGACGCGCGCGCCGCAGCGTTAATTTCTTCGGCTAAACTCGATAATCCAGATTGGCCGACGATTATATTTGAAGATGGTAAGGTTTTGCAACGTCCTACTATTGCCGCTGTAGCCCAAGTGCTGGGCATGAATTTAATTGCTGGCGATGAAATTTATGATGTTGCAATTATAGGCGCAGGTCCTGCTGGACTTGCGGCTGCGGTTTATGGTGGTTCCGAAGGATTAAAATCGGTGCTCATTGAGCGCAGAGCACCTGGCGGTCAGGCGGGTACGAGTTCGCGCATAGAAAATTACCTCGGCTTTCCGAGTGGCGTGAGTGGCGCTGATTTGAGCCGTCGGGCAATAGCTCAAGTTCAGCGCTTTGGGGTGGAGTTGCTGGCGCCTAAAGAAGTAAATAAAATCGATAATGAGGGTGCAGTTAGGCGCATAGGCTTTGTCGACGGCAGCGAATTACGCACCCGCTCGATTGTGATTACCACCGGGGTCAGCTACCGCATGCTGCCCGCTGCAGGAGCCGAGCGCTTTAGTGGCGCTGGTGTATACTATGGAGCAGCCACTACAGAAGCGGCTAGTTGTCAAGATCAGCATGTAGCTGTAGTTGGTGGTGGCAATTCTGCTGGTCAAGGAGCAGTTTATCTAAGTCGTTTTGCCCGTAAGGTGAGCATTTATATTCGTCGCTCAGACTTGAGTTCGAGTATGTCAGACTATCTTATTCAGCAAATAAACGCTATAGAAAATATTGATGTAGTGGGTTATCGGGAGGTACAGGAAGTCTTAGGTGATAAGCAGGTAGAGGCCATTGTTTTAGAGCGCCTCGATACTGATGTTGCCGATGATTGTTACCGGCAGGAAGTAGATAGCTTATTTGTATTTATCGGAGCCAAGCCGCATACAGAGTGGCTATCGACTATCATTCCCCGTGATAGCAAAGGCTATTTACCAACTGGTTTAGACTTACGTCAAAACGATTCCTACGGGCGCAGCTGGAAACTCGATCGCGAGCCGTTTCTGCTCGAAACCATGATGCCTGGGGTCTTTGCTGCTGGTGATGTGCGTGCTGGCGCGATGAACCGTGTAGCGAGCGCAGTTGGAGAGGGAGCAATGGCAATCAAATTCGTACACGAGTACCTGGCTGAGGTCTAGTGGCAAATTTCTTGGCTCTCGTCACGCCCGTCTACCCGATTTCAGTGATCCCTACTTGTCGGCATTTTGTTTCTTCGCGGCGTTGGATTTGCACTAGGTCCAACTTCCGGCGGCACTATGAAACCACTGTTAATCAGTCTGCTCCTGTTTGTACCGTTTGCACTTGGCGCGCGCTACTACTTCGTGTGTCATACGCTGCAGTGGTGCGATCTGGTGTCGCTGAGTGGGCGAGCTACGCAAGATTTGCCGCTCGTGCTGCCCAATGGCCGCACCACTCACCTCAGTCACGGTAGCTATCCTCCCGGTGCGCTGAGTCCGCCACGCTCGAGTCAGCAACTCGCCACCTACGATAGTTTGGCGAGTTTTCTCAATGCTTATCCCGATCATGTTTTGCTCGTTGATGCGCCAGTACATGCTCAGGAGAGTGATGATGCAAATGGATATTATCGCGATTTGGGCGTTGCGCGCGCAGCTGAGTTAGCTGGCGAGTTGCAGCGGCGCGGAGTTGCTGGCGAGCGCCTCGAGCTGCGGAGTTATAATGTCACTGCAGATCAGCCCGTGGCGCTGCGCCTCAAGTTGATTGCCAGCGTGCCGGAATTTGCCGTAGATGCACTCCCAAGCGCCGATGTGCTGCTCGATTCTACCGCTCTGCTCGGCTTGCGATTCGAGACCAATTCTACTGCGTTGAGCCCGAGTACTGAATTTGTGGCCTATGCGGAGGAGTTGGTCAACACACTTAATGCCGCTCCTCAGCTTTCGCTAAAACTGATCGGCCATACCGACAACCGCGATGAGGAGAATTTCAACGATACCTTAGGTTTGCTACGTGCTCAGGCAGTGGCTGGCTATCTGACGCAGATCGGCTACACGCGCCCCATCACCGTGGAGACACGCGGTGAGCGTGAACCGATCGCTGCTAACGCTACACCCGAAGGACGTTACCTCAACCGCCGCGTCGAAGTTCGCATAGACTAATCGCACCCTATGGAGTACGCCAGTGAATTCTTCTACGGCCTGGATGGAGCTGCCAGCCTCACCTTTCTGGGTCTGTTATTGGGGGCGCTGCTCATAGGCCTAATTCCCGGCGGATTGACCTATGCATTTCGGGTGCGCGATCTGCAAAAGCGCTTGGCCAAACACATCGATGCTCACCAGGTGACGCGTCAGGAGCGGGATATTCTCCAAGGGCAACTCGAGCGTGAGCGGACCAAGGTTCAAGATTTAAGTGTCCGCTTGCGCCAAAACCTATCAAGTAGTGCCGGTCAGGGAGTTGAACTCACGCAGGTGAAGCGCGAATTGGATATCGCGCGCGAAGAAGCACTTGCTGCTCAAATAAGTATGCGCGACCGGGAGGCATCGCTACAGAAGCTCAAGAACAAAGTCGCCTCGCTTCAGGGGCAGGTGGCGATGTTGCGCACCTCCTCGCGGCCGCAGCCGGCGCCAAGTGCATTCGATTTAGATATGATCGCGAGCTTGAAAACGACCCGTACCAAACTCAAGGCTATGGAACAGCGGGTTCGCGAGCTCACCGCCGATAATGAGAAGCTGAGGGGAGTGGGGTCTTAGGGGGGCTTCGCTGTTTTGGCTGTTTGGGGCCTGTGCTGGGGGATGGTATCGCAAGGTCGCTTTGCTCCTCGCCAGGTTGCGCAAGGATCGCAAGGGCTGGGCGGGGGGGCAGTGCTGGAGGGTTGGTATCGCAAGTTCGCTGCGCTCACCGCCATGGGTCGCAAGGTTCGCAAAGAGGGGGTGGCTGCGCTGTTTATTGCCTCGCTGCTTTACGGCATCTTACCTGCTCCGTGTACCTCCGTGCAAACCCTCCGTGGCCCTCCGTGTGAGAGGCGTCGTATATGGCAGTTTCTCACGGAGGCCCACAGCGGCGCTACGCTTTGGGCACGGAGATTCACGGAGCTGCTATGCCACAAGTCGAATACTTCAATAATAGTAAACCCCTCCTTGCCTCCTCCGTGCCTCCTCCGTGAAAATTCTCCGTGTCCCTCCGTGTGAGAGGCGTCATATCAGGCAGTTTCTCACGGAGGCCCACAGAGGCGCTACGCTTTGGGCACGGAGCTTCACGGAGCTGGTATGCTACAGGTCGAATAATGCAATAATAGTAAACCCCTACGTGCTTCCTCCGTCCAAACTCTCCGAGCCTCTCAGGGTGAGAA
Organism: Saprospiraceae bacterium; assembly: GCA_965213735.1. Lineage (GTDB taxonomy): Bacteria > Bacteroidota > Bacteroidia > Chitinophagales > Saprospiraceae > CALDTK01. The sequence continues at coordinate 1,581,244 of CBDCAB010000005.1, read as the reverse complement.
GCGTCACATACACCTCAGGCTTTATGTACCTGAACCGTCGCTTCTACTGACATGCATCAGGATCTGCGTAGGACGAGGATTTATCTAGCAACTGGCTTTTCGGTGAAGCAACGGTTCTTACTTCTCGCTTGGAGCCACGCAATGGCTCCTACGTGCTTCCTCCGTCCAAACTCTCCGAGCCTCTCAGGGTGAGAAGCGTCACATACACCTCAGGCTTTATGTACCTGAACCGTCGCTTCTACTGACATGCATCAGGATCTGCGTAGGACGAGGATTTATCTAGCAACTGGCTTTTCGGTGAAGCAACGATTCTTACTTCTCGCTTGGAGCCACTCAATGTCCTCCGTGCAAATGTAGATTTCAACTGAAAAGTGCACCACCCTAGAACGGGTGAGGTCTGATGCGTAAGTCCTGCGGAGGGGGGGATCACGCCAGAACAGGCTTGGGCTGATGCGTAAGTCCTGGGCTGATATAGGCAGGGTGCACGGTGAGGCAGTTTACTGCTCTGTGAGTCTAGTGGCGTATGGAATGAGCCTTCTGCAGCTGCTACGAATAGTTGATGCGGGCACCTACGCGCCCTGCTGAATATGAAGCCACAACCACCAATCATAAACTCCATCCAAAAGCAAGACACGTTGCTCGACAGATTTGCGGCAAATCGTTCACACCTCTTATTGTATGCAGACTCCAAAAATCTTTCGCCTTGCGCTATGCACGGCGCTGGCACTCGCTACCCTTGCTCCCCAAGCAGAAGCTCAGCTCGGCAAACGACTACAACGTGCCGCTCAACGCGGTGCCGAGCGCGCACTCGAACGCAATGCCCAGCGTAAAACCGAAGAGGCCATCGACGAAGCCTTCAAGAAGCCGCAACCGCAAGATGAACAGGCTGAAGTAGATGGTGAAGCAATCGGACTCGAGGAGTCGAGCGAGTCTGGAACAGCAACGCAGTCAGGTGGCTCTGCTCCTACCGATGCCAATGCCGCACCCGGTGAGGCTGAGGGGCCAGTCTTTTCACTGACCTCCAAGTTCGATTTCGAACCGGGAGCTAAAGTGATTACCTACGATGACTTCGAGCGCACTAGCATCGGTGACTTGCCCAGCGGTTATAATACTGTTGGCTCATCAGAAATAGTCAACCTAAGCACCGCTCCCGGTAAGTGGCTCAAAATTACGAGCGCTACTGGTCAGCTGGTGGCGATGGATTTTACAAGCTTTCCCAAAAATTTCACGCTCGAGTTCGACCTGATCCATGACATCCCGGATAGAGGCTATCGCTACAGCGGAGAGTTCGGCACTATGCTGACCAGTGAGGCCGATCCAGCAGCAGGCATCGATGCACGCCTGGCGCGAATAGGCAAGCACAACGTGATTTTCTGGATCGATCGAGATATCTCGCGGGGCTTTCATAAAGGCTTCACCAAGTACGATAACGGTGATGGCAGTTCGGGCAAAGCAGCGCGAATTCCGCAGCACTTCAGTGAGGCAACGCGCGGCAAGCCACAGCATGTTTCTATCTGGCGTCAGAATAAGCGGATACGCATGTACATTAATCAGGAGAAGGTGTTTGACATTCCGCTCGCTTGGAATGCCGAAGAACCAATTAGTGGCTTGAGATTCATCGGACAAATGAGCGAATCAACTGATAGTTATTTCCTCGGAAATGTTCGGCTAGCTGAGGGTGCCCCTGACACGCGATCCAAACTGGAAACAGAAGGAAAGCTCATCACTTACGGCCTCACCTTCGACAGCGGATCAGCTACTTTGCAAGCAGCAAGTGCCGGCACACTCAAGCGAATTGCTGAAGCTCTAACAGCCAATCCCACTATGCGCGTGCGCATCACCGGTCACACCGATGGCGATGGCGATGCGAATGCCAACCAAACCCTCAGCGAGCAACGCGCCGCTGCCGTAAAACAAGCCCTCAGCACAAACTATGGCATTGCGGCTAATCGGCTCGAAACTGCTGGTAAGGGAGAGTCAAGTCCTGTAGCCGATAACTCCACTTCTGCAGGAAAAGCACAAAACCGTCGCGTGATACTGGAAGTCATTTAAGCAGCCAATTCTCCCTCGGCGAAGAATTCAAGAAAGTGCACTTCCTTCTCCTGAGTTTGTAGCGTCTTCAGCTTACGCAAAAACACGGGGTGGTGCGGCTGAGCATCATGATGCTCGATGTCCTCGTGTGTCTGCCAACACTCCAAGCTATAGAAGTGGCTAGGGTCATCGCTGCGACGAAACATGCTGAAAAACAAGTTGCCGCGATCCTGGCGACCGTCGCGTACATGTTGTCGAAACAATACTTCTGCTTCTGCGAGCTTATCGGGTTTTATAAAGAAATCCACTGTTAGCCATACCCCGCCCTTAGCTTGCTTTGATATTTTCATGCCGTTCGAACGTAGGGCAACAGCTGAGGGTTCACCTAGATTTAGTCTTCAAATGGTTTAGGAACTTCTCCTAATCTTTGCGTTTTAGATACAGTTTCAAATAACTTATCCTTCAGTTTATCCAAACCTTTTTGCGTGACCGCAGAGATAAACAGGTGTGGGATACCTTCAGGTACTGTTTTGGCTATAGCCTTCTCCAATTCATCATCAATTAAGTCGCTCTTGCTGAGGGCAAGTAGTCGTGGCTTATCCAGCAACTCCGGGTTGTACATCTTCAGCTCATTGAGCAGGATGGCATAGTCGGCTTTGATGTCATCAGCATCGGCGGGAATGAGAAACAGTAAAGTAGCATTCCGCTCAATGTGGCGCAAAAATCGATGACCTATGCCGCGACCTTCATGCGCACCCTCAATTATTCCTGGAATATCGGCTACCACAAAACTCTGGTCATCACGATATTTAACCACTCCTAAATTCGGCACGAGCGTCGTAAAAGGATATGCTCCTACTTCTGGTTTGGCCGCAGTAATTACACTCAACAGCGTGCTTTTACCAGCATTCGGAAAGCCTACCAGACCGACATCTGCAATGACTTTTAATTCGAGAACTTTCCAAGCTTCTTCGCCTGGCTCCCCTGGCTGCGCGTAGCGGGGCGCTTGATTGGTGGACGTGCGAAAGTGGGTATTACCAAGTCCGCCTCTACCTCCTGCAAGCAATACGCGCTCTTCGCCGTGCTCGGTGATTTCGAACATAGCCTCCCCTGTCTCTGCATCGCGAGCCACAGTGCCCAGCGGCACTTCTAGGATGAAGTCGTCGCCCGCGGCGCCAGTACTTTTGTCTTCGCTGCCATTGACTCCATCACCGGCTTTTATATGCTTCTGGTAGCGGAGGTGGAGCAGGGTCCAGCGATTTTGGTTGCCGCGTAAAATAACATGGCCGCCTCGCCCACCGTCGCCGCCGTCTGGTCCGCCTTTCGCTGTGATCTTTGAGCGGTGGAAGTGGGAGCTACCTGCTCCACCCTTGCCGGAGCGAAAGTTGATTTTGACGTAATCGACGAAGTTCTCGTTGGCCATAGCAATGACTTAGGCCTGATACGATCTGAGGGCTTCGATTTCTGTAGCGAGGCGTTGATGAATTTCATCGATGTCGCCGATACCGTTGATGCGCTTGGCTTTTGCTTGTCCTTGATAATGATCAAAGACTGGGGCTGTTTCTTGCAAATACACGTTGAAGCGCTTGCGAATCACTGCCTCATTTTGATCATCAGGTCGACCGCTCGTTTTGCCACGTTCGAGCAGGCGTTTGGTAATTTCATCTTCCCCAACTTCGAGGGCGATGAGGGTATCTACCTGAGCGTCCATCCCTTCAAGCAGGTGGTCGAGTGCGAGTGCCTGAGCTACGGTACGTGGAAAACCATCGAAGATAAAGCCACCAGCACCTGGGTGCCGCTCCACCTTAGCTCTTAGCATGCCGATGGTGACGGTATCAGGTACGAGTTGACCTTGGTTCATATAGCGCTTGGCGGCTACACCGAGAGGTGTTTGACTGCCAATCTCGTAGCGGAACAGATCGCCTGTGGAGATGTGTACCAGGCTAAAGCGCTGGGCAAGCTTAACGGCTTGAGTACCCTTACCAGAACCAGGCGGGCCGAACAGTATCAGATTGAGCATAGGCTGAACAAGCAACTTAAAATTCGCTACTAGCACACGCAGCGAAGCCGCAAAGGTACGATGCTCAACCTGCCCAACAGACTAAGTGTAATTCCGACACTATCAAAGTGATGTGAATGCTTAAAAAGCAGCGGCTAATCCACTGCGGCAATCCACCACACAACGTGCTCCGGCAAGGCGGGGCGCCCAGTAGCTAGAGGTAGTAATGTTGTCGCGCACTACGCCACGACTGGTGGTAGCATGCACCACTTCGAGGCCAACAGCTGAGTTGGCAACTACTAAGGCCACGTGATTAACGCGACCCGAAGCATTTTGGAAATAAACGATGTCTCCTGGCTGAGCATCAGCGAGTAGGACGGCACGACCTTGTTTGGCTTGGCTCATGGAGCTTCCGAGGAGGGTAATACCGAATTCGCGGAGTACGTGGCTCGTAAAGCCGCTGCAGTCGAAGGTGTTGGGGCCTTTGGCACCATAAACGTATTGCTTGCCGAGGAAGTCACTCGCATGGCTCGGCATGTACTTGCGCAGCCGCTGCTCGGGAGTGAGTGTTTCCTCTACACGCTCGGGTGCAGCAGTTTGATCAAGGCTAGCCAGCGGTCCGCAGGAGGCAAGTAGGAGCACTACTGCGAGGGGGAGAATGGCAGTTAAGGCTGAAGGTGTGCGCCCTCGGGAGGCGGTAAGATTGGTGTACATCTTTTGGTGTGTTTGTTCTCCTGTTTTTACGGAGTACAAGACCGAGGGGTACAGCCAATGTGAGCCCTAACAGCACGATAAGCAACAGATGCTCAGTGTTTTATACGATTCGGGTTAGCATGAATGAGGTAACGGTCTATCTTAATAAGGGTACGGCCAGCGCGCAATAAGGTACAGATGTAGCTGCTCAAGGGGTAGAATGTGCGGGTGGGCATGGTGGGGTGGAGGCAACCAGCTCATACTTAAGAAGAACCATCGCCAGCCACAAACCACGTCCAGCCATAGATTCGAATCCGCGGATATATCGAAATTTTAGTTAGACCTAATATTTTACCAACCAGCTCCCCCGCGCTCGGACGCCCCTCTGCTTAGACATGGATCCTCCCTCTTCGCAAGCTCAGGGGCCTAGCTTACATTTGGTGTCCATCCCAAAGGGCCCCTACCAAATGACGCCGTCACGCTCCAAGGGGAGAACCAATCTGAGCGCGGGGGAGCGGCTACATGTTTGAAGCATTGAATGGCGCTACCTTAGGAGGTATGGATGAGGAGGATGAGATGACTCAACGGCGTCAGTATCTTCACCGAACAGCTCGTCTAGTAGGATATAAGATTCGGCGGGCATACGCTCGCGAGCTGCGAAAAAATCAAACTCCTGCGGAGCTGCATCTTTGGAAACAACTTCAGAAGCAGAAGACTGGAGGTCATGGTTGGCGAAGGCAACACATCATCGACCGCTTCATCGTTGACTTTGTACATCTCGGTAGTCGCTTAGTTGTAGAGCTAGATGGAGGTTATCACCTTTCCAAAGAGCAGCGAGTGCTAGATCAAGACCGAGATGAAGTGCTCGAAACCCTTGGGTGGACAGTAGTACGTTATCGAAATGAGGAGGTTTTGGACAATTCAGAGAAGATCGCCAAAGAGTTGGAGGCAATGGTTACACCGTAGAATGTGTGGCAAGAACTAACTTATCATCCGATAGCTTACAAAGTGGCTCATCAATAAACGCTTGTCAGAGTTCCAATTCGAATAAGATATTCTGCGCTTGGTAAAATTCCCTGAATCTTTTATATCCTTTGCCTCAAAATCTTTACTTCTACAACCAGCTCCACCCCACTCGGGCCGGTTCTCCCCTTGGGGAGTTAGTGGGGCGTCCGAGTGGGGTGGAGCGGCAACACAAATTAAAATTTAAACTCATCTTCGCCACCCGAAAACATAGTACAGTAAAATCAAACAGCTTTTATTGTTTATCTTCAACTCCAGTTTATACTACCTAACAACCAGCTCCACCCCACTCGGACTGGTTCTCCCCTTGGGGAGTTAGTGGGGCGTCCGAGTGGGGTGGAGCGGATATATACTTAAGCAGTGGGGAGTCCGAGTAGGGAGGAGCGGCAACACAAAATTAAATTTAAACTCATCTTCGCCACCCGAAAACTTAGTACAGTAAAGTCAAACAGTTTTTACTGTTTATCTTCAACTCCAGATTATATTACCTAACAACCAGCTCCACCCCACTCGGACTGGTTCTCCCCTTGGGGAGTTAGTGGGGCGTCCGAGTGGGGTGGAGCGGATATACTTAAGCAGTGGGGCGTCTGAGTGGGGTGGAGCGGATATATATTTAAGCAGTCGAGCGTCCGCGGAAGGTAGGGTGGCTGCATCCCCCCAATCCTCAAACCAACCTAAAATCATCTCCATCCTTCAAAAAAGGGAGTGCCTCACGCGTCGCTCGCACCTTCTCGTGTTTTAGCGAAAGCGTAACAGCCGTTTGCGCAGCCGCTAAATCAATTTCTATAGCACCGAGCGGATCTATAACCATAGAATCCCCTGCATAGGCCAGACCTGTACCATCCTCACCGATAATATTTACTCCGACCACATAAGCCTGATTTTCAATCGCACGTGCCCTTAATAAAGTGCGCCAATGCTCGCGCCGCTTGGCTGGCCAATTAGCAATATAAATAGCCATATCATAGCTAGCATCACCAGCACGGTTTCGAGAAAAAACAGGGAACCGTAAATCATAACAAACCTGCAATAGAATGCGCCATCCTTTATACTCCACAATTACCGGCCGATCATGACCTGGGCCGTAAGCTTTATGCTCGCCAGCTAAGGTGAAGCGGTGACGCTTGTGGTAATGATCCGTTTTGCCGGAAGGCGTAACAAAAATACACTTATTAACGACTGAATCTTCCTGCTCATGATAAAATGTGCTGCCGCAAATAGCCGAATCTAACTCGGCAGCTTGCTTTTGCAAAAACGCCAAGCTCTGCTCGCCCACGCCTGCCCCTAAAGCTCGTCCATTCATCGTAAATCCCGTCGAAAATGCTTCGGGCAAAATGATGAGATCACTCCCCGCAAGAGGAGCGAGCACCTGACTTAGCTGCTTAAAATTGGCAGTAGGATTCTCCCATACCAAAGAGGTCTGCACCAGCGAAACCCGAAGTGGAGAGCTAGCAGACATCATCTCAAAATTGGAAGGAATGTGCTACGCTTCAGCCTCAGTCTCCGCTTCAGCGTCGACCTCACCTTCTTCGCCCTCAGCCACAGCAGTGCCATCCTTAGCCGCAGCCGTAGCAGCCGAACGAAGAGCACGTGGAATTTCGACGAGTGCAACCGGCACAGCACTGTTGGTCATAATCTGGACGCCCTCAGGAACCTGGATATCGCGCACCCGAATAGCCTCGCCCAACTCCAGCTTGCTGATGTCTACGAAAAGCTCATCAACCAACTTATCCGGCAGCGACTTCACCTTGATAGTGCGCACACTTTGCACCAAACGACCGCCACCTTTTACACCAGGACTTACGCCTACAGTGCGCAGTGGAATAGCAGCTTTGACTGGATGCCCCTCCTCGAGCAGGAGGAAGTCGATGTGGATGATCTCATCAGTGGTAGGGTGATACTGCACATCCTTGAGAATGGCGCGCGAATCGGTGCCATTGATGTTGAGATCGACTACATTGAATGTAGGAGTAAAGACGAGTCTACGCACATCGCTGGGCGCCACCGTAAAGTGCGAAGCACCTTCGCGACCATAAATTACGCAGGGAATGCGACCTGCAAGGCGATCTGCCTTAGTGGCTTTCTTGCCTACATCGGTGCGGGCCACGCCGCTAAGTTGGAAGGTATTCATCTCCAGCCGGTTTTGAAATCGGAGCGCAAATGTAGCCCAATTCACTGATACTTCCAGCGCTAACTTTTTGCAACCCGCCTCAGCTGATCTGCGTCCATGCTTTGCGCGTCTCGCCAATCACCCGCATATGCTCCCGCAAGCCGCGATGCTTTTCCATCGCCAGCACCGGATCTTCCTCCAGCAAACTCGTCACTTCCTGGTGAGCCACCTCCAGTATCACCTCATCTTCTGGCAATTGCGCCAGCTTAAAGAGCATCTGGCCACTTTGGCGCAGCCCTTCGATGTCGCCAGACCCCCGCAGCTGCAAGTCCTTTTCAGCGATGACAAAGCCATCATTGGTCTCCGTCATAATCTTCATGCGTTCTCGCCCACTTTCGCTGAGTCTACCCTCGGTCATCAGGATGCAGTAGCTCTGATCGGCCCCACGCCCTACCCTACCCCGGAGCTGGTGCAGTTGACTGAGCCCGAATCGTTCGGCATTTTCAATGACCATCACACTGGCATTGGGCACATTCACGCCCACTTCAATGACTGTGGTCGCTACCATTATTTGGGTCACGCCTCGCACGAAGCGATCCATCTCGAACTCCTTTTCAGCGGGTTTTAGCCGCCCGTGCACGATAGAGATTTGGTATTTCGGCGCCGGAAAACGCTCTTGTATCCGCTCATAACCCGTCATAATATTCTTCACGTCCATCACTTCCGACTCCTCAATCAGCGGGTACACCACATAGACCTGGCGCCCTTTGGCAATTTCCGAGCGCATCCATTCGATCACGTCGCTGCGGTTCTTTTCCTTGACATGGCGTGTAGTGACGGGCTTGCGACCTGGAGGTAGCTCGTCAATTTTTGAAACATCGAGTTCGGCGTGCGTGGTGAGGGCGAGCGTGCGTGGTATGGGCGTCGCTGTCATCACCAGCACGTGCGGCGGGTGGGGCGAACTTTTGCGCCACAGTTTAGCCCGTTGCTTCACCCCAAAGCGGTGCTGCTCGTCGATAACAGCTAGGCCGAGTCGTTGAAATTCTACTGGATCTTCAATGAGGGCGTGCGTGCCCACGAGTATGTGCAACATCCCTTCGCGCAGGGCTTTGAGCAGGGTGGTGCGTTTCTTCGCAGGGGTGTTGCCGCTTAAAAACGCGAGTTGAACCCCTGTGCCCTTGAGTAGCTCGTGCAGGCTATCGAAGTGTTGCTGCGCCAGGATTTGGGTAGGCGCCATCATGCATGTTTGGTAGCCGTGGTCGATGGCCATCAGCATAGTGAGTAAGGCTACAATAGTTTTTCCAGAGCCCACATCGCCTTGGATGAGTCTGTTCATGTGGGTGCCGGAGGCGAGGTCTTTTTCTACTTCCGTCAAAACCCGTTGTTGCGCACCGGTGAGTTGAAACGGCAACTTTTCATTGATAAACTTCTGCGAAATCTGGCCAGGACCTCCTATAGGAAACCCGCGTACTTCCCGATCGTGTCGGTACTTGCCTTCGAGTTGTCGCAGCTGAAAGAGGTACAACTCTTCGAATTTGATCCGGCGGGTAGCTTCGTGCGCTGCTGGATGATCAGCTGGGAAGTGCAGGTCGTGTAGTGCAGTGGCATGACTTACTAGCCGGTAGCGTTCGCTCAAGTAAGTAGGCAAGGTGTCTTCAGCGCCAGGAAAACGCTCCGTGAGTTGCCCAAGAATAGCTTGTACCATCCTGCGCCGGGACTTCATGTCGGTGCCTTTGGCGTTGAATTTTTCGGTGCTCGGATAGATGGGCTCGAGGGTTTCGTTGGCTCCTGCACGCTCACTGACTTCCGGGTGCGGGATGCTGGCGCGCCCCTTAAACAAGTTGAGTTTGCCAAAGGCAGAGTACGCTCGCCCCACCTGCAGCGATCGTGCGGCATAGTATCCCCCTCTAAACCAGGTGAGTTCGACACTTCCTGTATCATCTTGTAGTGTAGCTACTACTCGGCGCTTGGCCCCCGTGCCGATGTGGTCAATTCTACGGAGGATGCCCCGCACAAATACATCGCCTGAAACGATTGCTCGGAGTTGTCCTATGGGTGTCACCTGCGTCTTATCGACGTAGCGCAGGGGAAGTAAATAGAGCAGGTCGCCCAGGGTACGAACACCGAGTTCATCAGCAAACAGCTGTGCCCGATCAGCGCCTACACCACGAAGTAGTGTGATGGGTTTGGCGAGAAAATCTTTCCATGCAGGCAGCATGCGGCAAAGAAACTATTTTTCATCCCCTACCTTCGCACACGTAGTTCTTTTCATCGCGACAACTCGTATCCCTATGGCAGCCAGTATTCGACAGGAACAAGTTGCAGAACTCGTGCGCAGGCACATCAGCGTAGTTCTTCGCGACGAAGGCAGCTACATCTACGGGGCCAATGCCTTTGTCACCGTTACTGAGGTGCAGATGACCACCGACCTCGGCATTGCACGCGTCTACCTCAGCGTCTTCGGAACGGACGATAAGCAGGCCGTAATCCTCAAGCTCGAAGATGAATATCCGCGGGTAAGGTCGAGCCTTGGCTTTCGACTGCGGAGGCACTTACGCCGCATACCCGAGTTGCAATTTTACCTCGACGATACCCTCGACGAGATGTACCGCCTGCGGGAGGTGTTTACCGATCTAAAGGAAGACGAGCAGCCTACGAATGGTGATGATGACTCACCGTCTACCTAAGAAACACCACCTGGGCAGCCGGTCGCCGGGTAAAGCCAGGGCTCTTCTTAGACATAGATCCTCCCTCTTCGTGACCTCAGGGGCCCCTGCCATGTTACGCAGACGCCGCCATGCGGCTACCACACACCCCTCCCGCCGCGCGGCCATAGCCGCAGAGCGGCGGCGTTGTCAGAGGGTAGGGATTACCCGGAATCTCAACGCAGGGAATTCATCCTCGATGCCGCTGGTCGCCCGCAATCCCCGCTGGTCGCCGGGTAGACCTATCGCTACAATCATTCCGACTCCTTAACTCGAATCAATACCCCAATCAAATGTTCAATCAAACCCCAACCCACCCCAAGCACTTGCTTCATTCCCGACACTCTACACCATTTCCCCTCGGGCAGGCACTGCCGCCATTAGCTTATTATGCTTGCTGATAATCGAACTAACTTCAGCTTTATGGTGATAGAAGGTCATAAAGTAGAAGATGTACCAAGCAATTACAATGGTACATGCACAAATGATTACCTCCAGAGGCAAGCGATACAGCTCTTCAAACAGGTTGATAAAGATTGAATACAGCGCGTAAAAGACCAACAGCGAAGAATTGTAAATCAGCGATCTTTCTAGTGACAGTTGAAGCAAGCCACTCACCATATTAAATCCACGTAGTTCATTCCTAACGCGCACAAATTTACCGGCCCCACCATCAATAATCATCCATAAGTTATAGCCTAACTCTACGTGCAATGTATCTCCTGACTTGAAGCAAGTCAATCCTTGCGCTTCGAAATAAGATTTAATCTGTTTCATATGTTTGGTTCTCGCTCCCATAGCGCAGCGTGCCTACTCGCTTTTGGAGCTTGGCAGCCACGCCTTACAAATGTAGCGGAATAGCAGTTAAGTTCAATCTCCACCCAGCTCCCAGCACCTAGCACCTAGCACCCACCACTACCGCTTCGGTATCGGTGAGCCGTGTGGATCAAGCTCAGGATAGCCAAGGTCGCGATCCATCTCATCGAGGATGTCTTCGGTGAGCAGGTGCTCGAAGCGCTCAGCCTCATCGTGAATTTGATCTTCAGTGAGCCCAAGTCGATCAACGAGATAAGTCTCGTACAAACGGTGAGCGCGCACCAGCCGATCGGCCTCCGTAAAGCCTTGGGGAGTAAATCCGAGCGGCTTAAGCACCACCAGCTCTTTGCGGGCAAGTTCACTGAGTCGGGCGCGGATGATGTTGGCCGACAGCACCGTCCGCTCAGCTAAATTGACTACCGACAGCTCACCAGTGCGCTCGAGACGTGTGCCCTGCTTAAGTACATCCTCGAGTTGCACCCGTCGCTCACGCGTTCGCTTACGGAAGTAGCGAAAGACCAGACCTCGCTCAGGAGCAAAAAATACAGCAAGCGCATAGATAAAGCTGGCCATCACCGCCATGGCCGGACCGGGAGTCGTCTTGAAAGCGAAGGCCATAGCCAAACCCAATACTGCCGCCAGCACCCCCGCCGCCGAAGCAAGCGCCAAAACAACTGGTAAGCGCCTAGACAGCAGCAAGCCCGTGGCCGCCGGTGTGATCAGCATCGCTACCACCAAAATTACCCCAACCGTTTGCAGCGCGGCCACAACTGCAAAGGAGAGCAGCAGCATCAAAAAGTAATGCACCAATTTCGTGTTGATCCCCATCGTGCGCGCTATCACCGGCTGAAAAGTGGTCGCAAAAAGCGGACGGTAGAACACGTAAATCGCCGTCAACACATACAGGCAGATCATGCCCGTGAGCACCAAGTCTGTATCCGACACACCAAGCACATTGCCGAAGAGAAAGTCCTTGAGGTCGATGTGGGCGTGCTCATTTTTCGACAGCCAGGAAATACCCATCACCCCAATCGCAAACATGGTGGTGAAGACGATCCCTATGGCCGCATCATTTTTTGTCGCTACACGCTGCTGAATCCAGGTAATGACTACCGCAGTTAGCAAGCCCGCACCGACCGATCCTAGAAAAAAGCCCAGCGCCGAGTAACCACCCACGACCATAAATGCGACCACGACTCCAGGAAGAATAGCATGACTTAAAGCATCGCCAAACATCGACATGTTGCGCAAGACAATGAAGCAGCCCAGTGCGCCGCACATCAAGCCAACCATCACGCTCGCTGCAAGCGCTCGCCAGGCATAGGGATAATCAAAAGCTGTGATGATTTCCTCCATGCCGTAAACTTACGGCAAGGTGAGAGGCTAATCCTGCACCACTACGCGACCCACACTCCCTTCACGTGTTTGCAAGAGGTAAAGCCCGTGTGGTAGGTTTTGCGGAAGCGTGCCCTGCCCTCGCTGCACATGAAAGGAACCCTGAAGCCTGCCGTCGACGCTGAACACCTTCACATCCAGAGTTAAGCTTTGATCAGAAAAATGCACCCTACCGCCAGCCGCAATAGGGTTGGGAGAAAATCGAAGTTGGGTCGCGGATAGGTTTTGGCGTAAGCTGGAAGAGCCAGTAAGCGGTAGCATCACCTCCTCTGGCACCACCTCCTGGTAACGGTGTAAAGCCAGCCCCGCAGAATAGCCTTCATCGGGGCTGTGAAAGGCCATCACATTGCTGTTGACGGCAAATCCGGTGTAGGTGCCGGTGACATTGCCTTGCCAGCTTTGGCCACCATCGTAGGTCGCAAAGGCTGCACCACGAAAGTCGCTAAACAAGCCAATATCGCTGTCGCGAAAACCCACATAATCGTAGGTGCCATTAGGCAAATTGGCCACACTCGTTAGATCCTCGAGCGTCGTCCCAACATCTTGACTCATCCATTTTGGCTCCACGAACAAGGTGCCATCGGGGGTGAGGGCAAGCACACCACCCGCACCATTATTTGGCGGCGCATCAACTATATTAAACGTCACCCCACCATCTCGACTCACGAGAATCAGCGACTGATTGGCCACAGAACCGGCTGGAGTACTAATGACGATAAGGCCATCCGGATTGGCAAAAGCACTGATGACACCTTGAGAAAATAGAGCTCCAGGAGCTTGTAAGGCTGTCCAAGAAGCACCTCTATCAACAGATGCAAACAGCCTCGAAGAAGACGCGGCGTAGATTGTTCCGGCACCGTCGGCAAACACCCGATGAAAAGGACTAAAGCCCGAGCCCGTATTGGCTACTTCTGCATACGTTTGACCGCCGTCGGTGCTTCGAGTAAGGCGCGCGCCTGCTACGGCGAGCACGGTATCTACGCCCACAGCATAATCAATCCGGCCATCACTGTTGGGCAGTGCCTCCCACGTAATGCCGCCGTTGCTAGAGCCGTAATTGCCGCTGAGTTGCTGAAACTGCGTGTTGGCCCAGTAGCTGAAGACCTGTCCTTGACCCGCTGGACTCAAACGTCGAAAATTTTCCGCTGGAAGTAGCAAACGCCGCAGAGTCCAACTATTCCCATCATACACATAGAGTGAATTAGCGCGAGCATACACCGCCGTGCCGCCAGGAAGAGCGCCGATAAAGACATTTGCTGAGCGAAAATCATCAGCTGTGGGCAGGGAACTCGTTGCATCTGCCCAGGTAGCTCCCCCATCCATACTACGAGCGGCACCGCGCGTGACGTCGATACTAAGCAGCTCAGTGTTGCTCAGCCAGGCCAGCGACCTCACGTCGCGACCAGGGAGTTCGGTACCCACCCAGGTGGCCCCACCATCATTGCTTACCACCACTGTAGACTCTCTGCCCTCGGCGATGGCAATGCGATTGGCATCGGCAATAAAATAGCTCTGCCCGTTGGAGTAGCGCGGCATCGTTCCGGTGGTGCTAGGTGTCGCAGCGACGAGTTGCCAGCTGAGCCCGAGATCATCAGACCGATATACAGCTCCCGTATTTTTCGCAGTGAGTTGCACGATACTCCCATCACCAGCTGTCAGCAAGGTGCCAGCGCGCAGAAGGGTATCGATGCTCTCACCGGCGTCGCGCGTGATGAGGTAGCCTCCGCTCGTTTGTCCGAGAAGTGCTGCTCGACCACCAATATGTTGCACCCGCATCAGGAATGACTGCACAGGGAAGGTGAGGCGGGTCCAGGTGGTGCCTCCATCTACAGAACGATACACTGCTGAGTTATCAGCACTCGAGCCCGCTAGCAAGGTATCCGCAGAGAGTGCCGCTATGCCGAGAATGCTGCCCTCGCGTCTAAGGCCTCCTCCCGTCCACGTGGCGCCGCCGTCGGTGGTGCGCATCACCAAGTCGCCCCCTGTGCCAATGAAGAAGGTGCTGGGATCATCGGCTACGGAAGCGACACATGTTACCAAGCCATCGAGGCGTTGCCAGCCAGGTTGAGTAGCAGCACTTTGGCTCAATGCAGGTACAGCTTGCGCCAAAACCAGCAGTGCTAAACTCGAAACGATAGTAGAAAAAAACTTCATTGGATGTGTTTGCTGCAAACCTCCTGGAGAACGAGCTCTTGCGGTATGGGACGATCATCGTATACTTTAACCCGGATCGTGCACTAGCGCGAAACGACTCACAACCGCTTCTGATCTTTAAAGGAGTAGTAGCGTTTGCCCGCCACGATGAGGTGATCGAGCATGTTGATACGCATGAGCTGACCTGCCTCTACGAGTTGGCGGGTGAGTGACAGATCGGCTTCGCTTGGGCTGAGCGAACCTGAGGGATGGTTGTGAGCGATCACAAAGCCAGTCGCTTCGTAGCGGAGGGCGAGTGCGAGCAGTGAACGTACATCGACGACTGTACCATCCAGGCCGCCGCTGCTGAGCCGTTCGATGCGGATAACCCGACTCGCATTGTTGAGTAAAGCCACCCAACATTCCTCGTGGGGTAGATCGCGTAGGTGCGGACCTAGCAATTCGAAGCAGGCGTGGCTAGTACGCACCGCAGGCCGCTCCACATCGGATTCGATACTGCGGCGCCGCCCGAGTTCAAGGGCTGCAACGAGTGTGATCGCTTTGACTCGACCGATGCCATGAATGTGAGCCAGCTGGCGCCAATCTTGGCTCCCGAGCTGACGGAGCTTGCCTTCTGCCGAATGAAATAGATCGCGCGCCACATCACAAGCGCTGGCCGAAGCGGTGCCTGTACGCAGCAAAATGGCTATAAGTTCGCTGGTGGCAAGTGCTTCGGCTCCGTAGCGCATGAGCCGCTCGCGTGGCTGCTCTTCAGGATGCCAATCCTTTAGCGTTTTGGGGACATCGCGCGGTGCGGGTGCAGGGGCTGATGAGACTTCGGCTAGTGCAGTAGCTTGCAGCTTTACCGCCACTGGAGGCAGTGGGGCAGGTGGTGCTGAGGTGTGGCCTAAATTCTTCATTTCGATTCAAACGTTTTGTAGCAAGACTGCACCACTCGCCCAATTACACGCACAGGTGGAAAATAATTCAAACATTTCGTGGCAAAACCGGCTCCACCCCAACCAGCGCCTGAAGAGTCGAAAGGCCATCGAGGAGGTCTTTCAGCAGGGCAAGTCAGTCAAAGCTTATCCCTTGCGCCTCGTCTACCTCAGCACAGCAATGCCTGAGGCCGAGCATGTTGTGGCCGCCACTGTGCAAATCGGCTTTGTCGCACCCAAGAGGAGTTTCCGCCGTGCCGTAGATCGCAACTTTGTGAAGCGGCGAATGCGGGAGGCATTTCGTTTGCACCAGGAGGAGCTCTACGCGCACCTTTCCAGTACGAAGACAATTCTTAAGGGCATGCTCATTTTTACCGGGCGCGACCTCCCCACCCAAGCACAAGTTCACCACGCATGGCGCAAGCTTATTCGCAAATTAGTAGCTCAAGTAGGAGACGCTGCCTCTTAATTTTCATCCTTTCTGTGGTACTAGGTGCTGTTTTGGCGGAAGCGCAACAACAGCCATACTTAGTAGTACAAGGACCTACACGACGCGCCAGCTACCGATTTGAGGTGGGCGAACAGATCGAGCTTAGACTCGTGGGTGAAGAGGAAACCTTTACGGCACGTATAAACCAATTATTTCCCGAATCGCAAACAGTACGGCTCGATGATTATATCCTCTCTTTGAGTAGCATCGCCAGCATGAAATTTAAGCGCAAGGGGGCAGGACTACGCGGCTATTTAATAGGTCAAGGAGGCGCTAATCTAGTAATTATAGGCCTTGTTTCGGTGGCTGGAGGACTCGAACCGGGGCAAGGAAACTTCGCAAAAATTGCAGCAGGAGTGAATGGAGCGATGGTAGTTGCGGGCCTTATCGGGCGCAACAAACGCGTGAATTTTCAGCAAGATACACGTTATGTGCTGCGCGTAGCAGGGGGCGACTTACGCAAACATGATGACGTGGAGCGAGGCTAGTTAATTAGTCTTCGTCGACATCCGTCCAAACTGCCAATTCATTGCCGGCTGGATCGAGAAAATGAAAGCGCCGCCCACCGGGGAAGCTAAATGTTGGTGTGGAAATGGTGGCACCCGCCTGCTCCACTTGCGCTAGGCAAGCTTCGAGATCATCGGCGTATAATATGAGCAAAAATCCTCGATTTTTACCAGGACCTTTTTCTATACCACCATCAAGGCCTGCGCTCGCTGCACTAAAGCTGCAGTACGCATCTCCCCAATCGGTGAATTCCCATGCAAATACGCTGGTATAAAACTCCTTCACTGCCGCTAAATCTGGAGCAGAAAATTCGATGTAATTTAGTTGATTGTTCATGTCGTCTTTAAGATTAAGTGTTTGCTGTCTGCGCCAAATGCCATTCCACAGCCAATCGATAGCCTTCTAATCCCAAGCCACTGATGCTGCCCCTAACGGCGGGCGTAACAAAAGAGTTTTGCCGAAAGGCCTCACGCGCATACACATTGCTAATATGCACTTCTACCACAGCAACATCAATTGATCTTAAACAATCTCCAAGTGCTAAAGAGGTATGGCCAAGTGCGCCAGCATTGAGAATAACTCCTTGCGCTTGTGGATCACCTGCTGCAGACGACTCTCCCCTGCCTATAGCCTGGAGCTGGTCGAGAAGTTGGCCCTCATGATTAGACTGAAACACTTCTATGGCCGCCTGGTCGCTGTAGTCCGCTACCAGTGCTGACAGATAATCCTCGAGCGAGCGCGAACCGTAAATTTGCGGTTCGCGCTGGCCGATGAGGTTGAGATTCGGACCGTTGATGATGTGAAGCCGCACCTACCTTAGTTGGCCACGTCGCTGAGAAACTTAATGCGGTACATCCGAATCTCATCGAGCGTAATGTCGTCTTCCTGAAGCTCCTTAAATGCAACTTCTGGATCATCAGTTTTAGATTCCATGAAGTACTCCTTGAGATCGTCGAGCGTATACTCGTCCATCACCTCATCGAGGTAATAGTCGATGTTTACTTTGGTGCCCGAGATGACAATAGCCGAGAGCTCATCGAGCAGCTCGTCCATAGATACACCAACGGCTTGAGCAATCTCATCCAGACCTTGCTTTTTGTCGATGCCTTGGATGATTTGCACTTTCGAACGTGATTTATTCGCAACCTGCTTCACCACAAAGTCGGTGGGCCTGTCGATATCATTCTCGTCGACATATTTGGCAATAAGTTCCATGAAAGGTTTGCCGTAGCGCTTGGCCTTACCGACGCTGACGCCGGAGATTTTAGCCATATCCTCTAAGCTAATAGGATATTGCGTGGCCATATCCTCCAAACTCGGATCTTGAAATACGACGTAAGGTGGCAGGTCTTTTTGATCGGCAACTTTCTTGCGCAGATCCTTGAGCATTTTGTGCAGTTGCTCATCGAGTGCTACAGCACGTGCGGGCTTAGGATCGGGATTGGTATCCGAGGCATCAAACTCATGATTGAGCGGAATGGACATCGAGTACGGCTTATTGAGAAATTCCTGGCCCTTATCGGTGACAGATAATTGGCCATAAGTCTCGATATCCTTAAACAGCAGGTCGTTGAGGATAGCCTGGCGGAATACACTCATCCAGAAGTTATCGTCGTGTGCTTTACCAACGGCGTAAAGGGGCCGCTGATCAAAGCGGTAATCCTTCATTTCTTTGGTCTTCTTACCCATTACAAAGTCGACATAGGTACTGATGGTGTACTTCTGGTCGAGTTCTATGACGGCCGATAGTGCTTGATGCATCTCGGTTTGCACCTCTTTGCGCGGCTTCGGATCAACGCAGTTGTCGCACAGCCCGCAGTTGTCGTGCGGGAAGTCTTCCCCGAAGTAGTGCAGCAAGAAGCGGCGGCGGCAAGTGGCAGTTTCGGAATAAGCCGTGACTTCCTGAATGAGTTGTCGGCCTAGTTCGCGCTCGGCTACAGGCTTATCGCGCAAGAATTTCTCGAGCCGCAGAATGTCCTTGTAGTTGTAGTAGGCGATGCACGTCGACTGGATGCCATCGCGACCGGCACGACCAGTTTCCTGGTAATAATTTTCGATCGATTTGGGAATGTCGTAGTGCATCACAAAGCGCACGTTAGGCTTGTCGATGCCCATACCAAAAGCGATAGTGGCTACAATGACGTCGCTATCATCTTTGATAAACATGTCTTGGGTACGCGACCGCGTTTTAGCATCGAGACCTGCGTGGTATGGCATCGCCCGCACGCCATTCACGGCCAGCGCGCTAGCAATTTCTTCGGTGCTCTTGCGGCTTTGCACGTAGATAATACCACATGCACCTTTTGTGCTCTTTACGAACTGGATGATCGAGCGAAAGGTGTTTTCTTTATTGCCTTTTGAGCGCACCTCGTAGAGAAGGTTGGTGCGATTAAAGCTGGTAATAAAGGTCGCCTCATCCCGCATGTTGAGGTTTTTCACGATATCCGACTGCACCTTAGGCGTAGCGGTGGCCGTGAGCGCAACCACAGGAATTTCCTTATTAATCTCATCGAGCATCAGGCGAATACGGCGGTATTCAGGTCGGAAGTCGTGGCCCCATTCGGAGATGCAGTGCGCCTCATCGACGGCGACGAAGGAGAGGTTGGTATTGCGGAAAAACTCGATGTTTTCCTCCTTGGTCAGTGTTTCGGGGGCGACGTAAAGCAGCTTGGTTTTGCCGGCTTCGATGTCTTCCTTCACGGTGCGGGCCTGAGCCTTGGTGAGTGAGGAATTGAGGTAATGCGCTACGGCATCATCTTGTCCGAAGCCACGGATAGCGTCGACCTGATTTTTCATCAGAGCGATCAGTGGGCTGATTACCAGGGCGCAGCCTTCCATCATGAGGGCTGGCAGCTGGTAGCACAGGCTTTTGCCGCCGCCGGTGGGCATGATGACAAATGTGTCGCGGCCTTCGAGGACGGAGAGGCAAATTTCTGCTTGCTTCTCTTTAAAAGAGTCGAAACCAAAGTAATCTTGAAGGGCTTCGTGGAGGTGTTCGCTAGTGGCGATCATTACGCGCTGAGAATGAGAGAGTCTGTGAAAAGGGGTTTACCCGCACTAGATTGGCGGCATGAGTTTTTTGCAACACATGTGGATTTGGGGGACCTGCAAGTCGCTGGGCCGCACCCAAAATAGCGTTTATTTGTCGGATGCCAACTCGGAGCTTCCGAAAAGCCTTTCCACACGGTTAGCGAAATTACGCTAAAGCATCAAGCTTACCACCCTAAGTATGTCAGACAAACGGTTGATTTTCGACACGGCGTACCGCACTTTAAGTATTGAGGTTGATACACTCGCCAAACTGCGCGATTCAATCGACGAACGTTTCGTTGCCGTCGTCAAAGCCATCGCGGCGTGTAGGGGTAGAGTGGTCGTGACTGGGATTGGCAAGAGCGCTTTAGTAGGTCAAAAAATTGCCGCGACATTTAATTCTACCGGAACGCCTGCGCTTTTTATGCACGCTGCCGATGCGATTCACGGCGACTTGGGGATGATTCAACAGGGCGATATTGTGTTGGCGCTGAGCAAGAGTGGGGAGACGGCCGAGATGCGAGCGCTGTTGCCCCTGCTTCGTCACCATGCACATCCGGTGATTGCGGTGGTGAGCAAGCTCGATAGCTTTTTGAGCAAACAGGCGAAGTACACCTTATATACACCCGTTGCCAAAGAGGCCGATCCGCATAATCTAGCTCCTACGGCGAGTGCGCTGGCGCAGATGGCGATGGGCGATGCGCTGGCGAGTGCGCTGCTGGCGCTGCGAGGATTTGGGCCGAAGGATTTCGCGCAACTTCATCCGGGCGGCTCTCTCGGCAAGCAGCTTTACCTCACGCTTGCAGATTTGGGTTGCCGCAACGCTTGTCCGCAGGTGTTGCCCAGCGCCGACCTACAGACGGTGGTGGTGGAGATGACCAGCAAACGCCTTGGTGCCACGGCTGTCGTCGATGTAAAAAATCAACTTTTGGGCATCATTACCGATGGCGATTTGCGTCGAGCTATAGGTGCAGGTTTTGAGGTTTTGCGCCTTTCGGCAAAACAACTCATGACGCCTCAGCCACGTACGCTTTCGCAAAACCAACTAGCTGTCGAAGGCCTGGCGCTGCTCGAGAAACATAACATAACCCAGCTGCTGCTCAGCGATGATGAGGGTAAATACGTGGGCATGGTCCACTTACACGACTTTGTGCGGGAAGGAATCGTCTAAACTGATGTCGTGCTTAGCCAAACAAACCATCAGTATACTCAAGCCTACTCCGACATCACTGGCAAAAGGCGTCTCCACCAAACAAAGTGCTGCGATCATAACCAAAAATTCGAGCAGCAGCGGACGCCGCCACCACCCAGCCTCCAGCATCGGCCCCACAAAGAAAAGTATCACGCCCAGCAATCCAGGCAAACCCGCCAACACCCAGCTGAATAAGAATTGATTGGTCGGCAGAAACAGTACTTGTTCTTGTCCCATACGCGCGTAGGCAGCATTCATTTCTTCATCCATGCCTTTTTGATGTGCGCCAAGTAAAGGAGCAGCCGAAATGATATGCCAAGCTGCACGAAAACTCTCGTACCTGGCGCCATCGCTGTAGCTGCTGGCAGAAGGCTTTCCGATTTGGCTCAGATCGTAAAGCGTGTAATCTATTTTTCGCTGCACCGTCGGCACCTGCCAGGCAATGCTACCCAGCACCAGTACCAGCGCCACCACACCAACTGTGGCACGCCAAATTGTGTAACGTTGTAATAGCCAGCGAAATCCATACATTAGTAAGCCGATATACAGCAAGATCAATCCTGTTCTTACGGCGATTAAATGCACTGCGACAATGCACAAACTCGTTGCAATTAGCGCCACTATTTTAATCAAGTTAGTAGCTCGCCTTGTGATGTTTTGAGCGAAAGCTGAACTACTGAGCACATATACACCTACCAGCGAGGCAAACGCCAACATCGTAGCGGCCCGCACGTGCGCCAGCGGCAGTGGCACCGCTCTACCCTTACCAAGCGCCACGATGAGCGCCTCGTGGTTGTGCAAGACATACACTAAAGCAGCAAACGCAGCCACGGCAGCAAAGACCAAAAATGCAAGCCACAGCAACGGGATAAAGCGCTTCAATGGCTTGCGCATCACGTAAAAAGCGCCCGAAGCCCCTAGCATCGGCAGGGCCACCCGCAGAAACCGACCTGGAAGTTCTAAATCGCCTGCATACAGCAGAGAAACTGCATACGCCACGGGGAGCGCCGCCAACAAACTGTAGTCGAGCCGCCGAAAATATGCCCACGCAGCCTCAGGCGCTCCACGCCACCAACGTATCGGCACAGCCTGCCAATTGAGACGCACGAGGCACAGCGCACCCATAATAATCACTGCAATACTGTAAGGCGCCCGCGCATAGGCTGTAGTCGTCCAAGCCACCGTAATAATGGCTACCAACAAGGTGCCGACGTGCAGCGGCGAAACAGGTTCGGTACGGGGCGCGAGCAGTCGCATCTCAAGCGTAAGGGGTAAGTAGACCCATGTCCAACGCGATCGGAGGCGGCAAGGTATACGCAGCATCTATCGCCCTACCTTTGCACCCTCAACAGCCCCTCTGCTATGGCCGAATCAGCCGATGTCTTCCAGCGTGCCCGCGAACTGGGTCAACAAATTAATGCCGAGCAAATTAGCGATGAAGCCTCTGCCGAAGCGTTTCGCATTAAGTACCTCGGCAGCAAAGGCAGCCTCAAAGGTTTGATGGGTGCTATGCGTGATCTACCCGGCGAGCAGCGGCGAGACTACGGTCAGCTGGTGAATAGTGTGAAGCAAGCTGCCGAGCAGCGTCTGGAGGAGGCAAAGGCAGCTTTCGCCAAAACCCAACTCGTCACCTCGCGTGAAGGTCTCGACCTCACTCGCCCCGGAGAAAATCTGAGCCCTGGGGGTCGCCACCCTGTAAACCTGGTGCTCGACCGCATCATTGGCATCTTTGAACGACTCGGCTTTGCGGTGGTGGAGGATCGAGAAATCGAAGATGATTGGCACAACTTCACTGCCATGAATACGCCGGAAGATCATCCTGCACGCGATATGCAGGATACTTTTTACTTGCGTGGCCCGGAGAAACTGTTGCTGCGCACGCACACTTCTAGTGTACAGGCCCGTACGATGACGACCCAGCAGCCGCCTATCCGCATCATCGCACCTGGGCGCGTCTACCGCAACGAAACGATTTCTGCTCGCAGTCACGCGCAGTTTCATCAGGTGGAGGGGCTTTATATTGATGAAGGTGTGAGTTTTGCCGATCTGAAGCAGACGATCCTTCACTATGCACGGGAGATGTATGGTCCGGAGGCGCGCATTCGGATGCGCCCGAGTTATTTTCCGTTTACGGAGCCGAGTGCTGAGGTGGATGTATGGTGGGGCTTAGATGATGAGCACGCCAAGCGCATCACGAAGGGCACCGGCTGGCTCGAGATTCTCGGTTGTGGCATGGTCGATCCGGCTGTCTTAGAGAATTGTGGCATCGACACGAGCAAGTATTCGGGTTTTGCTTTCGGAATGGGGATTGAGCGGCAGGCTATGCTTCAGTATCGGATTACAGATATTCGGATGCTCTTTGAGAATGACATGCGCTTTTTAGGGCAGTTTCGGGGGGCGTGGTAGAGGGTGGCTGAGGTAGTTTTGGCTGCCGCCTGGGGAGGGCTGTGCTGGGGTGGCTGCCGCCTGGGGAGGGCTGTGCTGGGGTGGCTGCCGCCTGGGGAGGGCTGTGCTGGGGTGGCCCCCCTCCGCCCCCAAGGGGGAACAAGCGGCTGTAGCTGCGCTACGGCGATTTTTTGGCTGCCGCCTGGGGAGGGCTGTGCTGGGGTGGCTGCCGCCTAGGAAGGGCGGTGCTGGGGTGGAGCTTAGCTCATTGACTATGAGCATAAATCTTACGGGCGGAGGGATAAGTAGCGCAGAGAGGTTATATAAATTAAATCCGTCGCCTAATCACCTCATTTAAAGCTGCACAATCTCTTATCTTGCCTAAAGGCTAATGAGTGGCAGTAGACGTGAAGCTTTAGGTAGTATACGTATGGACTACCGACGCAAAATCTGCTACACCCGCTTTGTAGGAACACACGCTGAATACGACAAAATCAACGCTAACACCATTTAATCATGAGCATCCGTCCCATCAGAAACGACTGTGATTTGCAAGTAGCTCTCGCGCGTGTCGACCAACTTTTTGGTGCCCCAGAAGGCACTGAGGAAGGTGATGAACTCGAGGTGCTCGTGGCTTTAATCAAACAGTATGAGGATGAGCGCCACGCTATTGCTCCTCCGCACCCCATAGAAGCTATTAAATAGCCGAAGTCGCGCCTCCGAAACCCTGAACCGCCGCCGACTTCTTACGCTAGCGAACATCCGGCGCATCTCAAGCGGACTCAGCATTCCTGCCCAAACGCTCATTGCAGAGTATGAGTTAGCTTAAATTGGCAATAATGGTCTATCCACCAAGTGGAACCGTCGCTTCCCCAAACATCTATGATAGCCTGCACAAAATAAAATGATTCATACATGCTAATCATTGGCAGTAGAAGCGAGGGGGCAGGTAGGCTCGGCTCCTGCAGGCTCAGCCACCCTTCGTGCCTGAAGCGTAGCGCCTCGGTTCTGCTCTCTGCGAGCTGGCTTAAGCACAACGCGTACCAGTGCCACATCCCACTTTCCATTTCCCATTTCTCACTTCCCACTTCCCACTTCCCATTTCTCACTTCCAATTTCCCACTTCCCACCTCTCACTTCCAATTTCCCACTTCCCACTTCCCACCTCCCATTTCCCATTTCCCACTTCCCATTTCTCACTTCCCAGCCCCCAACTCCTAAAAAATACTCCGCTCCACCCGCGTAGTCAGCTCCTCTAAAAAGGCAGTACCCATTACAGAATTATACTTCCTATTGAGTCGCGGCGAGTAAACAGCGACGACATACTCACCTGGATGCACAGCGACGATACCTCCACCGACGCCTGATTTTCCAGGCAGGCCAACCCGAAATGCAAACTCTCCCGCCTCATCGTAAAAGCCGCAGAGTTGCATAATAGCATTGACGCGTTTGCTGTGGCTTGCCGAACAGATGCGTTTTCCCGAAAGGGGATTTACACCTCGATTGGCTAGAAAGCCGAAGGCGCGCGCCAACTGCGCACACGATAAAGACAGCGCACAGATGTGGCAGTAAAAGTCCATGATCTCCTCGAGTGGCGAGGTGATGTTGCCAAAGTCGCGCATAAACTGCACCAGCGCCTCATTGCGAAAACCTGTCGCGAGCTCAGACGCCGCTACCTGCTCATCGAAATCTACGGCATCATCACCGCACAGCTCCCGCACAAAGTTGAGATAGGCTGTCTTGGCATCTGGAATACGCGCCACCAGCACATCGGCCACCACCAAGGCGCCAGCATTGAGCATAGGATTACGGGGAATGCCGCTATTGAGCTCGAGCTGGATGAGCGAATTAAAGCTGCCACCACTCGGCTCTACGTGCACCCGCTGCCACAACCGCGCGTCTTTGAGTTCGTATGCCATTACCAACGACAGCACCTTGGCAATACTTTGGATTGAAAAGCGATGCTGAAAATCCCCAAAACCGGCCGCTGCGCCATCAATAGCACTGAGGTAGACGCCAAATCGATCAGCTTCTACGTGGGCTAATTCCGGAATATATTTCGGAACGCTTCCACGCCCCTGGCAGGCAGGTGCAACACTAGCATGGATGTCGGCGAGCAGGACCTCGAGTTGTGCTGTGGTGAGTTTCACGCGGTAAAGGTGTGACTTTCTCGCACTGAACATCCGCGTGTGGTGTAGCGCTTTTTGTACAACAAGCCACTTACTAGCATGACACGCCTTCCCTACCTCGCCTTCGCCCTACTTTTCCTTGCTTGCAGCTCTTCGACTAAGACGGTCGACTCCCCCTCCGAACTCAATGGACCTGTGGTGACTGAAGATGTGGGCGGCCTGACTGGAAGCCCCATGATCGATCCGCTCGAAACTTTAAGAGCGGCTGAGGATGCAGGAGGACTTATGCAAATTCCTCTCCGCACGGCCATCACCATGATAGATGCTTATCGCAATGCCCTGGCTCAGCGGGTAGGCTCTGAGGCCTTAACTAGCGACCTGGAGAAGCTCAAGACCGAACTCAGTTCCCCTCGCATAGATGGCGTCGTAGTGGGCCAGACTCTCCAGCGCCTCGGAAAGCGCACCATCGCGGCAGCCGAAAGCGGCTCTACCTACGAGACGCTCGGTAAAGCCCTTGTGGAGGCTGGGGAAGGGCTACATTAGCGGTAGAATTAGAGGGACGAAAAGAGCTTTTTCATATGGCGTTCAGGACAATGCTAAGTCACTCTCCCTAGCCTCAACTTTGGAAGCAAAAGACCTACCGTAGCCCTATAAGTATTCAAGACATCCTGAAGCTGCCGATCTCTGAACGCCTACTCATCGTTGAGCAGATTTGGGATGGCCTAGATCACCAATCCATCAACCTCACAGATGCGCAAGCTATTGAAATAGATCAGCGAAAGCGGCAAGATGAGGCGGGCCACATGCCATGGCACACCTGGACTGCAGTAAAAGCTTCTCTACAAGCTAAGCACTGAATGCAATACTAAGTTCTGATATCCAACGCTGCAGCAGCTGATATCGTCGAAGCTATACAATGGTATGAGCAGCAACAAAGAGGATTAGGATATGGAATTTAACTGTGCCTTGAAGCGGTACTTACCTACCTTAAAAGAGAGCCATATCCTTCTCCAAAAAAGTACAATTTGTTCAATTGAAGTATTTAAGACGCTACCCTTACGGAGTGCATTTCGAAATTGAGAAAAGCGTTGTAAAAGTAGTCGCCGTATTCTATACAAGTCGTAGCCCTGTGAGGTGGGAGGAACGCTAGAATCACAACTTTCAGCTTCGCGTATCGATGGGAGGCGCGTCGGTGCAACCTTAGAGCAACTGGGCCAACAAACCGTTGCCACAGCGGGAGATGATTCTATGTACAGTACACTTGGAGAGGCGCTGATAGAGGCTGGGGAGGGTTTGGGGCGGGACTTACGCATCAAAATCTGCCGCCGAATCTCCGTCGGTGTCTGCAAAAAGTTTGAGCCTACTCCGGTAAAAATTTCGCAGAGTTTGCTAACCTAGCACCTGAACGAGCGCCGGTCCTACATTGATTCCGGTAGCACTAGGTAGTTTATTCCATTTGATGCGTACGTCCTGGCGGAGGGGGAACCACGCCAGAACAGCCACCCCAAGGCGGCAGCCAAACAAATCAGCCGCTTGTTCCCCCAGCGGCTTGTCATGGGACACTTTTTTGTTTTTGCTCAAAGCGCGCCTGATTTTGTAGCGCTTCTACCTTGATGGCGAGCATCTTCAATCCTTTTGCCATTAGCTTCCTACCGGGTGGGCTGTTTTTGCCCCCTAGGTAGCCTGCCATGATCGCTACCTGAACCGCATACCAACTCACCGTTCCCTTGACTTGCTTATTGCTCGACACATACACCTTGCCTGCCTTCTCACCCTCAGGGTGACACCTTACATAATCGTCAGCCTCAAGCACTTGCATCTGTTCGGCGCTAAACTCCGCTGAGCCGTCACGCCCGTCGCCATCGCGCATGGCTACCAGTTTCTCCGCTGTTAAGGCTTTGTCCATACCTAGCAATAGTATGCATATCCAACGGTCCACACACCTCGAAGCGTTGCGTTCCATATCCAGTCCGTCCGATTTGAGCATGCGGAAATACAGCTCAATTATCCAGCGCTTACCATACAGATCCAGGACATCCAGTTGGTCTTGCTCAGTATTTACTGGAAAACTCGTGGCCAGCATCCAGTGAATTGGAGCGCTATGACGGCGGTTTTCTTTCTTTCGATGGTAGCGCGCACGCTCCTTGGAGCTCATGCGGCCACATCCCTTGCCATGCTCATCGAGCTGCTCGGCCAGGGTCACATGTATCGGCGCACAATCGCTAATAGGCCGGCCGCGGAAATGCTTAGCTCGAGAGTTGATCCCGCTTTCCGGCGGACGCCGCAAGGATGCTTGAACTGAACGCACCCTAACCGCTACGTCACGCTCGTGCCGTGAGCCACTCGCTGCCAGAGTGAGTCGAACACAGCGATCACTATCGGCTGAGCAGTGCTGATCGAGATGTTGAGATATTTTGAGTTGATTGGCGTTCCAGTAGCCCACTGATTCGTCGCGTACCAATCGATCATACGTCATACGTAAGCACCACCGCACCTCAGGTGTGTGCGGCTTTTCGGCAGCGTCATCGTGCTGCTCGCCTGTGTGTTGAGTCGTACCAATGTGGCGGAACATCCCTGCCAACATCATGTACTGATCGGCCTCTGCGTCTGCGATGAAGGTGACCATACGGGCTGTGTGTACGCTGTGGGATAGGGCACTATGGATCCCATCGACCCAACGAGCACTCTGACGCTCAACGAGCGGTTTGTCTGGCGACTTTTTGGTGTGCGCCTTTTTTTTAGGGCTCGCGTAAATAAGCACGTGGGCTATGCCAAGCGGTTCAAGGGTGTCACTGTCAAAGCATGATATGCAGTGAGCTTTGAGCCCTTTGGTTGAGTTGTCTGAGAGTACACCAAGTTGCTTAGCATCATGTGAGCAAGCTCGTCCGGCAAGCCCAGATAAGGAGAACTCGCACGTGTCGCAAATAGCGATGACATCTCGTCCAGCACAGCGGCGGGCGCACCGTGCGTAGAGGCGGCTACACAGCAGATGTGCCAGTTGTTTTGCCGTGAGTCGCTTGTTTGAGAAAAGGCGGTTGAAAGCTTTGTACTCGGCAGATGAGGTGCATAGTTCAGAGCGAGACGAACTGAGATGGGAGCCAATCCGATCTTCTAGAGCAAGTACTTTTTTTTGGGTAGGAGCTGTCAGATTTGGAAGCTCGGCCAGGGAGTCAGTTAAGTCTTTGGCTGTACGTGGTGTGAAGTGGGTCATAGTACCTCACACAACACATGTGGATAAAAAGTGTCACATGACAAGCCCCAGCGGGGGCGGAGGGGGGACACGCCAGAACAGGCTTAGGTTGATGCGTAAGTCCTGAGGGGTTGGGGCGGTAGTGGTGGATGTGGTACCTTCGCCCATAGTCGGTACATTGCTCTAATGCACTGAGACTTGCTAAAACAACACTACATGAGATCTTTACTTGGTTGTGTCGCCCTACTACTCTGTAGCCCATTTGTGCAAGTAACCCAGGGACAGGTTATTTGCAATCCTGATGATGTAACTCTAGGATCTTCAAAATATGCTTTCGACGTTAATGCAGGTACATGGTTTGACGAATCAACCTTATTAACTGTAGAATATCCGAAGGGTAGCGGAAGATCGTTCGACTTGTTAGGAGGCTTATACGCCAGTAGTCGAAATTCCGTTGGCATTTGGCAATATAGTGCTCCCATCTACGACAATCTAATAGGAAGCTATCATTATGGAAGCGGACCCTTACATATTTATACCGGCAATTTCATAGATTCTTCAGGATATTTTTGTCAGCCCTTCCTGATGAGCCAAGCAGATATTAGAAGTCACTTGCTGGACATGAGCGATGGTCACCTCAACAACCCTCTTGAATCGATACTAGCTTGGCCGGGAAGGTATAACCCACGACACGATGAAGATTTACTTGAAAATTATGGTCCATATTTTGAAAATTACCCCAATAGTAACAACCACTCTTATCGATACGAGCCAACATTGGGCGATTTTCCTTTGATATTTAGTGACAACGCTTTATATGTGTGGTCGAATGACAACCCTCTTGAGCCTGGTTCATTTCATCGTAGACATACTGCTTTCTGTGAACAGCAGCTTCTGATTCAAACATATGATGCGGAAGCAACTAGGCCGAAAACACTGCACACTACTTATAGAGTTACTATTCGTACTGCAAATAGAGGTAGAGATCCCCTGGAGATTCCTTCTATATCGTTCCAATTGCTCCCACGTATCGGCTGCCCAGAAGACGATGCAGTTGGCACTATTCCGAGGCTCAACACCATATTTATCTATAACAGAGATCTTGTAGATGGCGCTGAAGACTCTACCTGTGCGGCTATGTACCAGAGCTACGGCACGAAGACGCCAATTGTTGCATTGAGGTTTCTTGGACCACATTTCGATTTTCCTCAGTCCGTTCTCAATATAGATACCTTCGAAAATTCGACCGTCCCTGTTAGTGGATCAAACATTCCAAGTTTAGATCCTCAAGATGCTCAATCTGTATATCATCGCACTCATGGGCGTTGGTCCGCTGATCAGCCCTTAGTAGCTTTTGGCAATGGATATGATCCTACAGTATCTGGACAAGATACTGTACGCTGGATTTATACCGGAGACCCAAGTGTACCTGGGAGCTGGTCTGGAATGGATACCTCACTAACGACTAATCATCCTATCTTATTTAATACGGTCCACACCCGCAGAGAACATAATGAAGGATCACTTACGCCGGGAGAGACACGAACTTTAGACTATGCAGTATTTATCATTCCCCATGGGGAGATTCCTTATTTCAGACCAACAAACGGGGGACTAAGTGACACACCAGGACCTAGCTTAGATGCTATTGCAGCCTATATCGAACGAGCGACAGCAGACCTGTTGAGTGTAGACGCAGTGACTTCAGTGAAGGAAACAATGGAAGCCCGAAAACTAAATGCATATCCAAATCCAACTTCAAGAGATATTCGCATTGATCTGCCTAGCGATGTGACTTTCGTGCATGGCCATATTACTAACTTGAACGGGCAGCGTGTTCACACTTTTGGTCGTGATGAGCTGAGGACTGGGACTGGGTTGCTTGATCTGTCATTGCAACATAATGGTCTTTACGAAATTTGCCTCTTTGCCATTGATGGGCAAACCTTTGAAAGTCGTATCGTGGTAAATCAGTAGCCTACGAGTGGTAGGGGACTATATGGTATAGCAAAGGTTATACAAACGTACTTAGGAATTCTAAGCAAACATGCCTGCTATATCTTAGACCGCAAGGCTACCTTGCCGCCTAGCAGTTTATTACCCCCCATGAAACCCTCCCTCCCCAAAGGCACCCGTGACTTCCTCCCACACGAAATGCGCAAGCGGGAATGGCTCTTCAACGTCATCCGCAATCACGTTCAACTCTTTGGCTATGCGCCCATCGAGACGCCCGCCATGGAAAACCTCACTACCCTCACCGGGAAATACGGCGAGGAAGGCGATCAGCTGCTGTTTAAAGTGCTCAATAACGGCGACTTTCTAGCCAAAGCCGATGCCGATGCACTCGATGCACGTGACTCAAAAGCAGCCGTAGCAAGCCTCAGCAAACGCGGCTTGCGCTACGACCTCACCGTGCCCTTTGCACGCTACGTGGTCCAGCACCAAAACGACATAACACTGCCATTCAAGCGCTATGCCATCCAACCTGTTTGGCGGGCAGACCGACCCCAAAAAGGCCGCTACCAAGAATTTTATCAGTGCGATGCCGATGTGGTAGGCAGTAACTCGCTAGTGTATGAGGCCGAATTTGTGCGCCTCTTAGATCAGATATTCACCGCATTAGGTCTCAACGTTATTATCCGTATTAATCATAGAGGAGTACTTCAAGGCTTAACTGAGGTAAGTGGCATACAATCCGAAAATTTTATTGACTTCGTCACAGCGCTCGATAAACTGGATAAAATTGGTCGCGAGAAAGTTATTACAGAGATGGTGGCTCGAGGTATTTCTAATGCCGCAGCAATTAAGGCACTAGAGCTACTCGAACTGCCCAATGTGCATAGCTCCACCTCACCACTGCGGGCAAGTGCCGCCGGTAATGCAGCTCTCAACGATTTAGAGAAAGTGCAAAGGCTAGCCGACAGCACGGCCCGTGAGCAAAGCCTAACCTTCTCCCCCACCCTGGCCCGCGGACTCAGCTACTACACGGGCTGCATCTTCGAGGTGGAGGTAGACAGACAGGCGCCTGGACAAGAAGCCGTTAATATGGGCTCTATCGCTGCTGGCGGGCGCTATGCCGACCTCACCGAGGCCTTCGGCGGGCGCGACATGTCGGGCGTCGGTATCAGCTTTGGCGCCGAGCGGATTTATGATGTGCTCGAAGAACTCAACCGTTGGCCAGCTGATGTAAGCACCGGCAGGCAAGTGCTCCTCGCCGCTTTCGATGAAGATAGTCTCCTATACGCCTTCGCCAAAACGAGCGAACTAAGAGCAGCAGGTATCGTTGCCGATTGCTATCCCGAGCCAACCAAGCCAAAAAAGTCACTCAGCTACGCCGATAAGAGCGGCATTCCCTACGTCATTCTCATTGGAGAAAGAGAAAGAAATAGCGGTCAGCTTTCGCTAAAACACCTCGCTTCTGGACAACAAGAAATGCTCGACCTCGCGGGTATCATCAAGCGCCTGAGCCTTGCTACTTGATGCGGATGCTTCCATAACTCGCCACCAAAGCCACACGACTCTGTGGATTGGTGCCCGCATGACCTGCATAACTCGTGGTACTTCCAGCAGACTCCTTGCGGACCACGGTCATATCTGCTGGCAACGAAATTTGAGCATACTTGCCCTCGGCTGTAAGCTGGTACTTCACTGCGGGATCTAGATTGACCACGAAATTGGTGTACTGCCCGTTGAGGTCAATCTCTTCAACTCCTGCCGCCGTCGATGCTATGTAGGCGTCGCCATAGCGCATCTGCAGCTTGGCAGCTTCCGCTAGCCAGCCAATGCGCATATCGGTATAGCGCGTTGCCACGGAGATCAACCACGCTGAGTCTATTGCAAACTTATCGTAGCGACCACTATTCGTAAGTTTATGCACCGAGCCCAGCGCATAATCATCGTGTTGACTATCCAGCGTGAGAGTCTCAACCCGTTTTAGCGAAAGCTGAGAATACCTGCTCACCACCTTGCCATCTGCTACAGCGGTAGCCCTTACCTCACCGTACTTTACATCGGCAGTCAAATCGTGCAGCTTGTCGAGGTGCGCCTTTCCATAGGCTAGGGACAGCTCAGTAGCTCCGGCAATATTTCCAGTTCGTAAATCACCGTAGCGAATATCAAAAGTTGCTGCTCCTGCCAGATCGGCTACGGAACTATTACCGTAGCGATTGCTCAAGATGAGTTCGAAATCTTTCGGCGCACTTACCTCATAATTTATCTTGTAGCTCGTACTGTTGGTGCTCCACGTCCAGCCATTATTCGAACCGTCAATCACCGTCTTAGCTGATACTAAAGAAGGTGCGCCACTAAAGTCAATGCTGATTCGCTCAAAAATTTCTTCAGCCTTTGCTTCCGTACGTGCATCAACTTCAATAGTCACTGATATTCTTACCACATCGTCACCTGCAATAGTGTAGTTGATATTCCCGTAGCGATTATCGAGCGTGATGCTACCAGTTTGATTTACTACAAAGCGCTTATTAATCGATTTAGTAAAAGGTCGCGCTTCGGGAACGGCTGCAGCTAGTTTTGGCGAAAGCACCAACCAACAGCATACAAGTAGACTCGAAAGCAAAGAGATTTTCATGAGATTGATTTTAGAGTTCCTCCTGGCTGCGAGGGCCGGGGACATTGATGTTGATGTGGTACTGTTCGGCCTCGCGCAACTGCTCGAGCACGTGTTCGAGGGCATCGAGCTTAGCTTGGTATTCCTGCGCCATGGCCTCTAGCACAGCGCGTTGATTGCCCGATCCGGGAGCAGCAAACTCCTCATCACTTCGAAACTCTAGCTGCGACATACCCGCCAGTTCGCGGCGCAACTCTGGCTCAGGCTCGTAGCTGGCCACCAACTGAAGGCGGCGGTCGATTTCTCTTTGGTAGTAGCGCTCTACCTCAGCTGCCCGATCAGCAATCGTAGCATCGGCCTGCGTCACCTTCGCGCGCTCGCCAGCCAGCAGCAGGCCCCCGAGCAGGCCAATCGTGAGCAGCATTGCGGCCACGGCAGCTTTGCGCCAGTATGGGTGGAGCCGCCGCACCTTCGCCTGGCGCGGCGGAAAGGTTTGCTCTATGCCCTCCCACACATGAGCGGGAGGCACTTCATCATCGAAATGCACGCGATGCGCATCGATGAAGTCGCGCAGCTCGTCGGGCGGATTTGGATTATGTGATTTAGGATTCATGGGTGAGTCTCAGTGAGGAGTACATCGCGGAGGCGCTTACGTGCCCTGCTGTACTGGGATTTGCTGGTTTGTTCGGAAATACGAAGGGCATCGGCTATTTCAGCGTGATCGAGGCCCTCGAAGAGGTAAAGCGTCAGCACGGTTCGGTAGCCATCAGGCAGCTTGCAGACCGCTGCTTTGATAGCTTCTACTTGCAGGGCTTCACCGTCATCTTCAACTTCGGGTTCATAATTCGTGTCGGTGTGGTGGTCATTTAATTCGGCAAAGCGAAAGCGCCGGCGTTTGAGGTGATTGAGGCAGTTGTTGATCACGATGCGTTTGATCCAAGCACCGATCGTGGAGTCGCCACGGAAGTAGCTGAGTTTGTGAAATGCATCTGCAAACGAGGCCTGGAGCAAGTCTTCAGCATCCTCGCGGTTGGCGCACATGCGCAGACAAGTACCAAACATGGCGCGGCTGTAGCGGCGGTACAGTTCGTACTGCGCACTACGCTGCCCCTGACGGCAAGCGTCTACGAGATCATGTTCTGTCAGCTGCCTCACGCGTGGAGCAAAGATCGTGGATCGATTTTGCTATCAAGGACAGTAGCTTTTCGCAGTAGTTGCACCTGCCGAGATGCTACTCAGCAAGCAACACTTCCTCCAGCGCCTCCAAGTCTCCCGGCCGATACTTGCGACGGTGAAATACCTGCCGACCCTCTGCATCAAACACGAAGATTTGAGGTACGCCGTTGAGCCGGCCAGGCATTACGACAGGAAATTCACGGTTGAAGTCGAGGTAGCTCGTCCAAGGGTATAGTGCCGCGCGAGCATGGAAATCCGCCCGCCGTTTGGGAAAGTCGAAGCTGATAGGTACAAAAGCGAAATCAGCCTGTTGCTGCCAGCCATCGAGCCGTTTGGCAAGTTCTGCCAGTTCGAGGCGACACGGGCCGCAGGTGGTGAGCCAAAATATCATGACCACCGGCCGCTTTCCCAGATGTTGCCCCAGCACATCGTTACTCGTGGTGAGGCTAGTATCTGTCACTCCTCTGCTGGCCAGCAGCTCGATGTTGTACGGGAAAAGCGTATCCAGCTCAGCTATTGGGCGCGCGGTGCTACGGTATAGGTTTTGAGCGAAAGCGGAACTCGACAAGACGAGAAGCAAGCCTAGGCAGCAGCTATTGCACAGCCTGCGCCAAACGATCGAGGGCTTGTTGAGCTGCTTCATAGCGAGGACTGATGTTGAGCGCCTGCTGGTAACTGCGCCGCGCTTGCTCGAGATTTCCCTGCAATTCGCTTGCCACCCCTCGATAATAATGGGCAGCTACATAGCTAGGATTTATCGCAATCGTGCGGTCGAACTGGGCTATGGCCTCTGCGAGACTATCCATATCGATATATACTAGCCCACTGTTGAAAAAGGCTTCGTACATGCGCGGATCGCGCTCAATGGCCTCATCATATGCTTGCACCGCTTCCTCTAGTCGATTTTGGCGCGTATAGTAGTCGGCGCGCATGCGGTAAGGCAGCGCGTTATCGCGATCAATCGCCACGGCTGTATTAAAGTATCGATCAGCGCGACTGCTGCCTCTGGCCTCGTAGAGCACCCCGAGCGATAGCCACGCGTCGAGTAGCTCTGGGTCCAGTTCGGAAGCTCGCTGATAAGCATTAATAGCACGTACTGTGTCTCCGCTTTCGCTCAAAACCTGACCTATCATAAAAAACACCTCGCCATCATTGCTATCGAGCCGAGCGGCCCTATCTAAGGTAGCAAGTGCATCCTCATAACGTTGGAGCAAGTATTGGTACTCGGCGAGCTTGAGGAGCGTACCCATCCGCTCGGGAAACTTGCTCGAGGCAAAGATCATGGTGTTGAGCGCCTCGCGACTGCGCAAACCATCGAGTTGAGTATCGGCGAGCAGATGCCAAACTTCCCACCTGCTCGAATCGAGTTGTATGCTGCGTTGAAGATCGGCTGCTGCCCGATCATAGATGCGGCTTTCGTAATAGATCTCGCCGCGTTGAAAATAAAGATTGGCGTCGTTGGGATTGGCCTCAATGGCGGCCGAGAGCTCGGCTACTGCGGCTTGTGGTCCAGCGGCTTGCTCTTGTTCATCAGCAGCATCCTGCCCTGCAGCATCTCCTTCGTCAGAGCAAGCACTGAAAAGCGCGAGGCATAGGGCAAAGAGCAACAGTAGGCGCGGGGCTGAGGCAAGAGTAGTCATAGGTATGCGGCTAAGCCTGTGGACAGCTTGAACATGCTGCACCACTAGCTATTTTTCTGCTGAGAGTTGATGCCCCAGTCGTAATCTAAATACTCAAATTCGACTTTGCTCGGAATTTCTTTGCCGCTGTACTTCTCGACAAATTGTTCTAGCGTCCAGTCTCCCCACTTAAAGTCACTGTTATACCATTTCATGATACTTGATATTTTGGGGTTTTTGGGATCAGACAGATTATTGCGTTTCGAATTGAACCATCTGCGCGTCTGATCATCGAGTTGCTCATCCAATTTTTCGGCAGTGTACGCTTCTTGGCGCAGCACAGGACACGAAACGCTCGCACAATTTACCGCTGCGTGAATGCGTGGATCTTCAAACTTGGGACGGATAATGCCGTGCTCGATGTTATTGAGATCGTACACATGACCTTCAATTTCAATAAACTTAATATCCCAAACACTATTGATGAAGGCGGTGCCATCTTTAATGTCTTTGATGCTCTCGAGTGGCCAGTGGCGCAAGACCAACTGCACCGTGTAGGCATTGTAGGCATTGAGCCAGTAGGCTAGCCGCTCATCCTCCGTCCAATTGGCCTCATTGGGGTGGTGCGACTCCAGCAGCTGGAGATACTTATTGAGCTTAGCGGTGTCTTGCTTCCATGCATCATAATCTACCCAGCCCTCATCATCGACGTACTTGGCGAGCTGCTCGGTAAAGAGTTCGTGCGAGATCGGACCGCTGTCAGATTTGACATCATCGACGCGGCAGGTAGGCACGCCAGCGAGAAAAAGAGAAGTAGCGAAAAGCAGCAGGATTTTCATGAGGAGGTGGTTTTGCTAGGTACAACGTTAACAATACAACTCTAGTTAGTGTGCCTCTAGCCAATTGTCGCCTACACCACTTTCTACGAGCAGCTTGACTTGCAGCTGAGGCATGGCGCCACTCATTTCCTGTTCGACTAGCGCTCGAAGTTGCTCCTCTTCTTTGCGTGGCACGTCAAACACGAGCTCGTCGTGCACCTGCAAGGTGAGCAGGCTCTGCAATTTTTCCTTGCGCATGCGGCGGTGCACGTTGATCATAGCGAGTTTCATCAGATCGGCTGCAGTACCTTGAATTGGGGTGTTGACAGCGTTGCGCTCGGCATATGCGCGCAAGTTGCCATTGCCAGAATTGATGTCGCGCAAGTAGCGGCGGCGACCCAACAACGTACTCACATAGCCTTGCCGCCGCGCCAGCTCCTTTTGAGCGGTCATGTATTTCTGCAAGCCCTGGTAAGTGGCGAAGTATTTTTCGATCAGCTCGCTCGCTTCGTTGCGATCGATTTCGAGTTCGTTGGCCATACGCGTGGCGCCTGCACCGTAGATGATGCCGAAATTGACCGTCTTTGCTTTGCGCCGCTGATCATCTGTGACGGCATCGTACTCTACCCCATAGACGAGTGCAGCGGTAGAGCGGTGAATATCCTGCCCAGAATTAAAGGCTTCGAGCATAGCTTGTTCGCCTGCAATTTCTGCGATAAGGCGCAGCTCGATTTGCGAATAGTCGGCGCTCACAATTACATGGTCGCTGTCGCGCGGTATAAATGCACGTCTGATTTGGCGCCCGATATCAGTACGCATCGGGATGTTTTGCAGGTTCGGATTGCTCGACGATAGCCGGCCCGTTGCCACCGCTGCCTGATTGAAGCTAGAGTGTATGCGGCCATCGCGCGGACTCACCAGTAGCGGCAGCGCATCGATGTAAGTCCCGCGGAACTTCGATAGTTGTCGGTGTTCCAAAATTTTGGCAGCTATTGGGTGTTCACGCGCAATGTCCTGCATCGTAAACTCATCTGTTTTGTATTGACCAGTTTTCGTTTTTCGCCCTTTGTAGGGCAGCTTCAGGTGGTCGAATAGAATTTCCCCAACTTGCTTGGGACTACCGATATTAAAGTTTGTGCCAGCCGCAGCATAGATATCATCTTCGAGTAGCAGCTGCATCGAGCTTAATTGCTCGGAATAATCGGCAAGAAAAGGCTGGTCGAGTGCCACCCCATTGTACTCCATATCGCGCAGCACGTACACGAGCGGGGCTTCGACCTCTTCATACAGTTTCGCCATTTGCTCGCTGGCCAACTTGGG
Organism: Saprospiraceae bacterium; assembly: GCA_965213735.1. Classification (GTDB taxonomy): domain Bacteria; phylum Bacteroidota; class Bacteroidia; order Chitinophagales; family Saprospiraceae; genus CALDTK01. Next base: position 1,542,981 of record CBDCAB010000005.1, on the reverse strand, counting down.
CCGCAGCAGTTTGTGCAGCCTCAGCGTGATGTCAGCATCTTCAGCCGCATAATTAGCAGCTATTTCGACGGGTACTTCGCGCATTGTACCCTGATTTTTTCCCTTCTTGCCGATAAGTTCTTCAATGGGCTGTGGCGAATACTTCAGGTAAGTTTCAGCCATATGGGTGAGGTTGTGGCGCAGCTCTGGACTCAACACGTAGTGCATCAACATTGTGTCTTCTACCGGACCTGTCACTTCCACCCCGTACCACTTAAGCACAATAGCATCATACTTTAAGTTTTGCCCGACTTTCGGGATTTGCTCATTCTCCAGCAGCTCTTTAAAGTGGCCGACGATGGCCTCAGCCTTTGCGCGATCCTCGGGTACAGGCACGTAGTAGCCCTGTTTTGCGGCAACGCTAAAGGCTATTCCTACGAGTTCGGCTTCGTTGGGATCGGTACTCGTGGTTTCGGTATCGAAGCAGATAAGTTCAGCTTTCGCCAAAACCTGCTTTAGCTCCTCGAGTTGCTCATCGGTCTGCACAAGGATATACTCTTGCTCGCTGACCGCCATGTTGGTATTCGCTACTGAATAAGCTGGAGGTGCTGCGTTGGTGCTGGTGGCCGCCTCGCCAGCACTTGGCTGATTGAACAAGTTGATTTCACCACTGCTCGCAGGCACAGTTCTGCCCGAGTCTGCTGCCCCGAGTATAGCTTTGGCGAGACTACGAATCTCCAATTCGCTAAACAACTCCGCCAGCTCATCGCGGTGCATTTCGTCGATCAAAAACGAAGCTTCATCAAAACTCACGGGTGCATTAATATCGATGGTTGCTAATCGATAACTCAGCCGCGCCTGATCTTGATACTCCTCGAGTCGCTCCGAGTTTTTGCCTTTGATGTTGGCCCGCTGGGCGAGGATATTATCTAAACTACCGTACTCCTTGAGCAACTTTGCAGCAGTCTTAGGTCCGATACCAGGTACTCCGGGAATATTATCGCTCGAATCTCCCATGAGGGCCAGCACGTCGATTACTTGCTCCGGGCGCTCGATATCCCATTTGTCGAGTATGTCCTGCTTTCGCAAAACCGTCACTCCAGAGCCCATGCGCGAAGGGCGGTACTGATGAATCTTGTCGCTCACCAGCTGCCCGTAGTCTTTGTCGGGCGTGACCATAAACACCTCGTAGCCTTCTGCTTCGGCCTGCTTGGCGAGGGTGCCGATGACATCGTCGGCCTCAAAGTTGTCGATCACCTTCACGGGGATATTCATCGCCTCGACGATCTGCCTAATCTTGGGCAGCGCAGCGCGAATGTCTTCTGGTTGTTCTTCGCGGTTGGCTTTGTAGTCGGCAAATAGTTCGGTGCGGAAGGTCTCGCCGCTCGGGTCGAAAATTACCGAGAGGTGGCTCGGATTGCTGGTCTGCATGAGGTCCCACAGCATCCTCGTAAAGCCGACGATGGCGGAGGTGTTGACTCCCTTGGAGTTGATGAGTGGCCTGTCTTTGAAGGCGAAGTGGTACTGGTATACGAGCGCGTGCCCGTCGAGCAGGTAGAGCGTCTTAGCATTCGACATGCGCGCAAGATGCGAAACGCCTTAGCGACCACAGCGCCCACTTGCGTGAAAACCTACTTCAGGTTCATCTCGTCGTCGTTGCCGCCAAAGGTGAAGCTCACGTAGCCACCGGCTGTCCAAAACCAGTCTTCGCGGTCAGCACGTCCATTTACACTTACACCATCGACATAGTCACTGAAGGTTGCGCGCCAATTAGCCTCGGCGCCGATAGCCAGACCGCTTGCAATATCCCAGCGCAAGCCTGCGCCGATAGGTACAGTAAAGAAATTAGAGCGGTCGTCGGCTTCGGGAAAGCGCTGAGCATCGGCGGGATTGAGGGTAGTCACCTCGGCGTTGATGCGCGCATAGCCGATGCCAAGCAGACCATAGGGGTTGATTTGCGAGAGAAAGATACCGTTGCTCATACGCTCCTTGCCAAAAGGCAGCCACTCTGCGACCAGCTCTGCGGTTAATAAAGAAGATTCAAAGCTGAAGCCTCTGGCCACAAGTTGCGGATCGGAATTGTCTTTATCGTCGGCCGAGATATTACCTGCTTCCACCATGGCTCGCAGAGCGAATTTTTCTCCGTAGCTGTACCGCAACATAGCCCCGAAGGCTGGGCGGCTGCCGCTGGCGGTGAAGAGTTTGTCCTGAAGGTCGCCTTGATAATTGATGACGCCAGCCTTCAAGCCGAGCTCGAGGTAATTCTGGGCTGAGGCTGTACTGGCAAGGGCAAGAACACAAGTAAAGAGTAGGCTCAGACGCATTTCAAACGGAGTTTTGGCTATTTGCACCCGTTAACGGGTCGACAAATACAAAAGTATTCCATTCAACGGGTTGGCACGGCCATTGCCATATGAGCCGTGCCTACTGGTGCACAACCGACAAACACGCTACACTGTGCGCTGGCAATCCCCTAGGTAACGGCATCCGCCTTACCCCTCGGCTCTAACACTGGCCGGCGGGTGCACACCCTTTTGTGCACCCAATTACAAACTATGAACACGCCACTCTCGTGGCTCGCGCTCGGCCTCTTTGCCGTTTCGACCTTCTGCGCGAACACAAGCCTTGCCCAGTCTGCCCAAGCACCTGTCCTCGTTGATCTCAACGGACCCGTGTCAGCAGAACTCGAAAGTCATTTGAAAAGCGAGCAGATTCAGCTCCTTCACAGTTACGGTGATGGCATCTACCTAGCCACCGCGCTCCCGAGTTTTGCACGGCCTGTTTTGGCGAAAGCTGTAGCAACTAAGGCAAGAAGCAATGCGCTTACGCAAAACTTGTCCAAGGCGCGTTCGCACAGCTCATCTAGCAAGATCGAACTCACCCTCGCCTACCCTGGCGCCGCTGAATACCTAGGTGATGTTTTGGCGAAAGCTGACTTCCAACTGGCCCCCGAACAAGTGCAAGGAGGAGTAACGCTAATTGGCACCACCACCGCCGCAGGCATAGAGCGACTGCTACAATCACCTCTAGTTGTGGGCATCAACCCAGCCATCGAAACCTACGAGCTACTCCACTTCGAGCAACGCATAGCACAAGGCGTAACTCCCCTCAACAGCGGCATACCAGGAGCTCCCAACCTCAATGGCAGCGGCATCATCGTAGGCATCGGCGACGGAGGTACGACCGCTGGACATCCCGACCTCGGTGATCGACGGATCTACGAAACGCCCACCTACAACGGTGGCTGGGGCAACCATCCCGATATGGTGACGGGCATCATCGCCGGCGCTGGACTCATGAACCCCCAGCACCAGGGCATCGCCAAAGAAGCGGAAGTCGTCGTGGACTACACCAATCGCATCACCTACTACGCCCCACAACATGCTGCCAACTACGGCATGACCATCACAAATAACTCTTACGGACCAAGTTTTCACTGCTCAGTGGCAGGCAACTACTACGGCAGCTCAGCAAGTCTCGACCAGCAACTCTACGACAATGAGTCGCTGCTCCACGTGTTTGCAGCTGGCAACAGCGGACGTTCGACCTGCACCGAGCGACCTGTCGGCTACGGCAATTTGCCTCACGGCGAAATGAACGCCAAGAATACGCTCGCAGTGGGCAATGTCGGCTTCGACCGCAAGCGCTACCATACCAGCAGCGCCGGCCCCACCCGCGATGGCCGCCTCAAGCCTGAAATCGTTGGCATCGGCAGATCAGTAACTTCACTCAATCGCAGCGAAAGCTACGGCACGGGCAACGGCACGAGCTATGCCGCACCAGGCGTCGTGGGCACCCTAGCCCTCCTCTCTGAAGCTTACCAGCAACTCCACCCAGGGCAAAATCCCGACGGGGCCTTGCTGAAAGCCATAGCCTGCAATACCGCTACTGATCTTGGCAACGATGGCCCAGACTTTATCTTCGGTTACGGCCTCATCGATGGTGCCCGCGCCTTGCAAACCATCAATGCCAATCGGTATTATAAAGGGGCTCTCGCGCAAACTCAACGCTATGAGCAGGCGCTCGCTGTACCTGCCGCTACAGAGGTGCTGAAGGTGATGCTCTATTGGCCCGACCAGGCAGGTCCATCCAACAATGCCGGACCTGTCCTTGTCAACGATTTCGATTTGTACCTCACCGATGCGCTGGGCGATACCATCCGTCCGCTCACGCTCGATCATAATTTTCCCACAGCTGTGGCTGCTGAGGGCATCGACACCCTCAATAACATTGAGCAGGTGCGGCTATTAGCTCCCGCAGCAGGCAATTACAAAATTCATGTGGTGGGCACCAAACTGCCGCTTGGCACTACCGACTTTTACATCACTTGGGAGGCGCAGCAACCCGAAGTGGTGCTAACCTGTCCGACGGGCGGCGAGATTATCCAACCTGGAGCAGGGACGTATATCGCCTGGAATGCTTCGCGAGGACAAACCGGCAATTGGCGCATTGAGCAGCGCGTGGTAGGTGGGGCCTGGCAAACGCTGCACGCTAATTTGCCCGCGGCGAGCCGCTCGTACAACTGGGCCGTTCCCTTCAGCACCGATCAGTATGAAGTAAGGGTCACAAATCTATCGAGTGGCCTCAGCGATATAACTGATCAGCCGGTGACGCTCGTAGCGCGTCCTGCTGCACTTAAAGCTGATCCGGTGTGTGACGGCAGCATTCGTCTGGCCTGGAGTCCTGTGGCCGAAGCAGTCAGCTACGAGATTCTCGACTACGATGGCAGCACGATGAGCGTCGTCACCGAGACCAGCGATACCTCTATCATCCTGTCTAATAGGGCGGTGGGTGAGACAGGCCGCTACACGGTGCGCACGATCACGAGCAGTGGTCACAAGAGCCGGCGCGCAGTGGCTGTAACGCAGATCAGCGAGCTCAATGGGGCTGGCTGCATGAGTCCGCTCCCCGTGGATTGGGTGCAAGTGCGTGCAGAAGATAAAGGCGCGGCGGTGCGCATTCACTGGACGATCGCGAACGAATTTAATTCGGATCATTACGTTTTGCTGCGCGGGCTGCCTTTTGGCGATACGCTGATGTGGGAAGAGGTGGTTGAAGTGGCGAGCTTTGGTGATGGTACAGCGCTGCGCGATTACAGTGCTGACGACCTTGATCCTGGTACGGGAGCAACGGCATACTACCGCGTTCGTCAAGTGGATGTCGACGGCACGAGTAGTCTCTCGGTCGTGGTATCAACTACGCGGTCGGCCACTGGAATAGCAGGTCCTCGGCATGCTAGCATCGTTCAAAATCCGGTGCGGGAGGTGCTGCATGTTCATTCTTACGCTTCCGCAAAACAGGAGGGCGTACTCGTTGACATAGCTGGTCGGGAGCGAGCAAAGCTTATCCTCGCACCTGGGGACAATCATATCGCCTGGCCAGCGGCCTTAACTACTGGCATGTACGTGCTGCGCACCATGACTGAGCATGGCATGCAAACGGTGAAGTTGGTGAAGGAGTAGGGGCAAGGTGCTGGGGGCTGGCCTGACCACAATGATGTGGTCAGGTGGGTGCTGGGTGCTGGGGGCTGGGTGCTGGGTGGTACCCGACGGACCTGATCACTAGCTTTATCCGACTTTCAGAAAGAACATCCAGATCAGGTCCGTCGGGTACCGCGGCTAAGCAGGCACTTTGGGGTGCTGGGGGCTGGCCTGACCACAATGATGTGGTCAGGTGGGTGCTGGGGGCTGGGGGCTGGGTGCTGGGGGCTGGGGGCTAGGGGCTGGGTGCTGGGTGGTACCCGACGGACCTGATCGCTAGCCCTTTCCAACTTTCAGGAAGAACATCCAGATCAGGTCCGTCGGGTACCTGGGCTAAGCAGGCACTTTAGGGTGCTGGGTGCTGGGGGCTGGGGGCTGGGGGCTGGGTGCTGGGTGCTGGGGGCTGGGGGCTGGGTGGTACCCGACGGACCTGATCACTAGCTTTATCCGACTTTCAGAAAGAACATCCAGATCAGGTCCGTCGGGTACCGCGGCCAAGATCAGGTCCATCGGGTACGGCGGCAATGCGGCCAAATGGATCAGGTGCCTTGGGTGCCTTAGCAACCGAGATTAGGTACTTCAGATACCTAGGTAGTCATATTTGGGGTATCTTCAGTCTCACCACCTAATCAGAATGACCTATGGCAACCTATAGAAAAAACAAATATGTACAAGATTGGGTACCAGAAAAACATTACCATTTATATAACCACGCCGTACACTTAAATGATTGCTTCCTTTCTCCTGAAGATTACCTAACATTCATAGCGCTCCTTGGAAGTCGTTTTAGGTTTTTCTGTGAGATATATGCCTTCTGCTTAATCCCCAACCACTTCCACATTGCTGTGCGACTGAAAAGCGTTTGGGAGCTGATTGAAGGGGTGCAGTTAATGCCCAATGAGTTTAGGGGGCTTAATGATGCAAAATTTTTAAGGAGAGAAATGAGCTACACTGCATATGTTGGGCAGCTAGCTGGTGCAGCTATGAATAGTTACACTGGATATTTTAACAGTAAGACTAATCGGAAGGGTCCACTAATGTTTCGACCTATCCGCAGGGTAGAAACAACTAACCTAGGCTTCTCGAGAGGCCTCGTGTGCTATGTCGATCTTAATTTCGCAAAGCATCATCTAGGTAAAGCTACCGACTCCTACCCCTATACCTCTCTCGGTAAGCAGTACGAATTTATCAATTATGATGAACTCTATGCTGGATTTGGAGGCAAACAAGCTTACATAACTTATCACAAGACATACATGGCTAATTTTGGTCAATCCTTTATTAATTTCGATGAGGAAAGCTTTTTTGGGATTAAGTGAGGGGTTGGGGGTTGGGTGCTGGGGGCTAGGCGCTGGGGGCTGGGGGCTGGGTGGTACCCGACGGACCTGATCACTAGCCTTTTCCAACTTTCAGAAAGAACATCCAGATCAGGTCCGTCGGGTACCGCGGCTAAGCACGCACATTAGGGGCTCTAGGGGCTGGGTGCTGGGTGCTGGGTGCTGGGTGGTACCCGACGTACCTGATCACTAGCCCTTTCCAACTTTCAGTAAGAACATCCAGATCAGGTCCGTCGGGTACCGCGGCTAAGCAGGCACATTAGGGGCTCTGGGCGCTAGGTGCTGGGGGCTGGGTGTTAGGTGCTGGGGGCTGGGGGCTGGGGGCTAGGTGCTACTTCACAAATCTGCGCGTGGTCTGCCCATTGCTGATGAGGTAGATGCCATTGGCCAGTTGGCTGACATCGATGCTGGTGCGACCTGGCGTGGCGATGTGCTGCTTCATGACAACCGTACCCGCCATGTTGACGATCACCAGGTCAGCTGGAGATTCGAGCTCGAGCTGGAGGCGATCCTTGACCGTATTGCCTAGCACATGCATGCCGCCGCGACCACCAAAGCTCACCTGTACTACATCGGAGTAGGTGGCGCTTCCATCAAAGTCGACCTGCTTGAGGCGGAAATAGTAAGTGCCACTACCGGAGCTGGTGAAGGCGTAGTGATAAACTGACTCCACATTGGAAGTGCCCGCACCCTGGATGCGCTCCACTCCTGCAAAATCAGCACTGCTACGGCTGACTTCGACCTCAAAGTAGTCATTGTTGATTTCTTGAGCGACTGCCCACTCTAGTATCGCCTCCTGACCAGCTTTTCTGGCACTAAACGAGGTAAGAGTGACTGGCAGCGTGCCAGCATTAGTGACTGTGTAGGAGGCAATCTCATAACCATCGCCTGCTCCATTGACATCAAAAGTGAAACCCACAACCAAAGTGCTAGCTGCAGACACATCTAAGTTAGTGACGTTGTAGTTAGCTGGATCACCTTGATTACCACCCACTACCTGCGTAGTTACTGGGGCACCCCCATCGAGGCTGTAGTAGTACTCAAAGAATTCACCCGCTGCATTTTGCACATCAGAGCCTATAAAAATGCCTGTTGCGGTAATATCGACAAAGTTTAGAGCAGAAACGTCAATAGACGCACTCGCAAAAGTGCCTGTGCCCCCAAAGTCTTGAATCCGCAGAACGCCACCGTTGACACTGAACTCATTATCACTGTTATCTGTGGAAGGGGTTGAACTATAGCCCGCTGTCCAGCTATTCGGTGGCGTGCCTCCCATCACAGCAAAAGGACCCGGAGCTGGTGGATTGCTGGTGCTGTGATCTGGAATTCCATCACCCTCATTGGAAAAGTCAGCATCGTACAGTTGAGCCGTGCCGAGTGTGGCAACAACAGCTGCGAGAAGTGTAGCAAGTAGAAATTTCATCATGTTGGATGCGGGGTTCGTAGTCACAAACTTAGCTAAGCTGCTGGCGGTTCGGAGGCTCAGCGGCATTAAGTGTCTGTGAACTCTCGAAAACGGGCTTGCAAGTGCATGTGATCGCCCTAGAATAGCTGAAGCAAAAACACGACATACAGCCCCAGTAGCATCACCCCTTCCCAGCGGCTCACGTTGTTGGCAGCAGTCAAAAATCCAAGCAAGACGGTGAGTCCAATCATGTACGGCAACACGAAACCAACTTCACTAGCGGGAGTAGGAATATCGCCAAGCAAGGCAGGAATTCCCATCACGCCAAAAGTGTTGAAGATGTTGGAGCCGATCACATTGCCAACGGCCATACTCGACTTGCCTTTGCGGGCTGCGGCAAGACTCACGATGATCTCAGGCAGGCTGGTACCTACCGCTACCATCGTGGCTGCGATAACACTGCTCGGGATGCCCATTGCACCGCTCAGGGTTGTAATGCTTTCTACGGTGTACTTCGCTCCAAAATACACACCCACCGCACCTAGCAGCAGCAGCGCGTAAGCCTTCCATCCTGCTGCTACTCGCACGCTCTCATCACCGCCGTGGCTCCTAAACGAGTTGATGAGAAACACCACCAACAGGCCAATTAATAGCAGCCCGTCGAGCCAATCAACAGCCCCATCGAAACTCACTGCCCAAAGTGCGAGGGCCGAGCCCACCAGCACCGGCACATCAATGTCGAGGACAGCGCCTTCCATACGAATAGTGCCCGTAAATGCTGCCACACAGCCTAAAACGAGGCAAATATTGGCCACATTAGAACCCAGCACGTTGCCGGTGACGATACCCGGCTCACCGTTGACTACCGCTAGCACGCTGCTCGCCAGTTCGGGTAGACTAGTCCCAAAAGCCACAATCGTCACCCCAATCACAAATGGCGATATGCCAAGGGATAAACCTATGCGCTCGCTAGAGTCAACAAACCAATCGGAAGCCTTGAGCAAGGCCACCAGGCTCACCACAAAAATGGCGATATAACTTACGATGCCGAAATCCACAGGCGGCGAATGTAAGCCTACCCGTAGCGCGAGCTCATCACATTAGCGTGCGAAAGTGACTGCTCGCTTCTCCCGAATCACCATCACTTTGATCTGACCAGGGTACTGCATTTCGTCCTGAATCTTTTGTGATATCTGAAAAGAGATGTCGTCTGCTTGCTCGTCGCTTACTTTTTCAGCTTCTACGACTACACGCAGCTCGCGACCTGCTTGCATCGCAAACGCCTTTTCGACGCCGCGGTGCTTGAGGGCTATCTGTTCGAGTTCGCCAATGCGCTCGAGGTAGCTTTCGAGGATTTCGCGACGAGCACCAGGTCGGCTACCAGAGATAGCATCGCAGGCTTGGATGATAGGCGAAAGGATGTTATTCATCTCAATCTCGTCGTGGTGAGCGCCTACAGCATTACATACAGCAGCGGATTCGCCATGCTTTTTGCAAATTTCCATGCCGACTAGGGCGTGAGAAAGCTCGGTTTGGTCTTCGACGACCTTACCAATGTCGTGCAGCAGTCCGGCGCGTTTAGCGGCTTGAGCTTGCTTGCGGTTGAGGCCTAATTCGACGGCCATAGTGGCGCAGAGGTTGGCTGTCTCAATGGAGTGGCGCAGCAGGTTCTGTCCATAACTCGACCGGAAGCGCATGCGGCCAACCATTTTCACCAGGTACGGATCGAGGCCATGTATATCCAACTTAATTACTGTCTCCTCTCCGATTTCCGCGATTTGAGCGTCGAGTTCTTTGCGCACTTTGCTCACTACTTCCTCAATGCGCTGGGGCTGTATACGACGGTCTGCAACCAGCTGTTTTAGCGCAAGCCGACATAATTCACGTCTTACCGGGTCGAAGCTCGAAATAACAATTACTTCTGGGGTATCATCTACTACGAGTTCGGCGCCAGTCGCAGCTTCGAGCGCGCGAATATTGCGGCCTTCACGACCAATGATTTGACCTTTTATATCATCAGAATCGATTTTGAAAACACTTACCGTATTCTCAATTGTGGTCTCCGCGCACTGCCGTTGGATAGTTTGGATGACGATTTTTTTCGCCTCTTTAGCAGCGCTGTTATGCGCATCTTGAATCACCTGCTTTTGTATGGCGAGAGCATCTGTTTCGGCCTTTTGCCGCACAGCCGTTATCATTTCCTCTTTGGCCTCGGCTTGTGAAAGTCCAGCTACTTTTTCGAGCGCGAGAATATGCTCTTCGCTCTTTTGCGTCAGCTCCTGTTCGCGGGCGTGGAGGGCTTGCTGGCGGTTTTCGACTGTTTTGCGTTCTTCCTCGACTACTCGCTGCTCGCTTTCGAAGTCGTTGCGGGCCTTGTCGAGTTCGCTCTGGGCGTTACGGATTTTATCGTGTTGGCTCTGGAAGCTGCTTTCGAGTTTTCTAATTTCAGCTTCTTTGTCCTTGGCTTCGGCAATGGCCTCTCGTCTAATTTTTTCTGCCTCTTTGCGGGCTTTGGCAACGCGTTCTTTATTTTCTTTGATTTTGCGCTGCTTTATTTCCTCGTTGCGATTTTCGGCGCGTTCGGTAATGTTAGCGGCGTCTTGTTCAGCTTTCGCCAAAACTTGCTTTGCCTGCGCCTGAGCTGCAGCTTCTATTTCGGCGCTGCTGTTTTTGGCGGTTGATTTCCCGATGAAGAAACCAACGATAGCCCCGACGAGAATGCCGAGGATGATAAAGAGAAATTCCATGTGTTGTCGCGTTTGTCACGCTGAACAACGGTGAGCATCTAGGCGCAGAGCAGAAGTGAAACGGCGACGTTAGGCGGAGGGCGCCAGAGCCTCAGCTAGGTCGCGTTCGAGCTTAGTGAGCGAGCGAAACAGTTGCGGATCGTCGTTGGCTGATCCTTGCTTCACCTTGTAGAGGTCTACCGAATAGATGAGCAGCAGCATCGCGAGGCAATCTTGTTTGTCTTTGCCGGGGTATGCTTGTTGCAGTTCTGCGAGCTTATCGTTGAGCTCCTTGGCGATCCTGCGGATCGGTCCTTCATCTTCCGGTGCCACACGCAAGGGGTAAGCCCTGCCGCCCAAGGTCACTGTAAGGCTTTGGAAGACGGGCTCAGTTGGTGTGGTCGGCATTTGTGGGGGGTGCTTCGAGTCGGCGATCTATCTCGCTGAGATATGCATCTAATTCGGCGCGAATGCGCTCGAGTCGTTGAGTATCACGTTCTGCCGAGTCTGCCAGCTGTTGCTTTTCGAGCTCGGACTGTTGTGTCAGTGTATGATGTGCCGTTTGTGCGGCGGTGAGTTTAGTGGTTAATCCTTCAATGTGGTCGTGGAGGTCGGCAACTTCAGCCTTGAGCTCGTGGTTGCGGGCAATCACCTTAGCGGCAAGGGCTTCTATTCGCCGAACGAGCGTCGGCAGGTCAGTGTCGCGGGCATCCATAATTCTGATCGAGCCTTTGTCAACGACGAACTTCCATGCTCGGTTGCGCGTCGAGTACCTGCGTGACAGCTTGCATCGCCTTGTCTACTTCCTTGTCTTTGAGCGTACGGTCGAGCCGCTCAAACACAAACCTGATGGCATAAGAACGTTTTCCTGCGCCAAGCCGCGCTTCGTCTTCATAGACGTCGAACAGCTCTATCGACTTCACTAACGAACCCGCTGGCTCGCGCGTAAGGTCGACAATCTGCCCAAAAGTAACCGATTTGTCGACTACTACAGCTAAGTCTCTGCGCACCTGCGGAAAGCGACTAATTTCTTCCACCGTCTTTACCTGCGACTTCGCGACCTGCACCACCACCGGCCAGTGTATGAGCGCTAAATAGATTTCCTCGCTCTTGGTGTCGAAGTATTGGGTGAAGGCAGGTGCTATTCTACCCACAGTCGCAGCTACCTGCCCGTCGACTAGCAGGTTTTGCGCGTAAGCGAACGAACCTTCGGAATCGCCTTCACTTTCGCCATCGCTGCTGACGCCAACACTCGTCAACACCCCTTGAGCAAGCCCCCGCACATGGGAGTAGCTAGTGCTAGCCTCCCCCGCCGACCAGTGCTCACGGTGGCGGGCGCCGGTGGTCCACACTGCCAGCTGCTCGTATTCGATCGGCTGCTGATCCTGCCCACGCCGGTAGCCTTTGCCAAACTCGAAGCAGGCAAGGTCGAGTTGCTGGCGATTTTGATTGTGAGCGATGGCTTGAAGTCCAGTAGGCACCAGATCGACGCGCATCGCATCGAGCTCGACTGTGGAGGTATTGTGGATTTGCACGAGCTGCCCTACCAGTTCGGGTGCGAGTGCCTCGTAGACTTTAGTGGGAACTAAGCTCAATCCCATTGCTTCGTGCAGTCCTTGCCCGAGCAGGTATTCTGCGGCACGGCGGCGAAGTTGATGTGCGCTGGGGTAGCTACTGACTGCAGGAGTGAGCTTGATCTGCTTGGGCAGGGGCACGTTGTCGTAGCCGTAGACGCGCAAGAATTCTTCAATTACATCGGCCTCGCGCCATACGTCGGCACGAGCAGTTGGTACATCGACGACGAGTTTTTGCGCCCGCTCATCGCTATCGACGATGCTGAAGTCTAAAGCTTGTAAGATGGTTTGCACCTGCTGGAGGGAGGCGTCCACACCTGTGCGTGCACGTACCTGGTCGAGCTTCAGGACTACTTGTGCAGGAACAATGGGTGCGGCTTGAATATCCACATACTCACTTGCCACATGCGCGCCAGCTACTTCGTAGAGCAATCGCACGGCGGCGTGTAAAGCCCGTGCGGTAAAAGCAGGGTCTACGCCTTTCTCGAAGCTGCGGGCAGCATCGGTGTGGAGCTTGTGCCGTGTTGCTGTGCGCCTGATCATAGTGGCATCAAAGCAGGCGCTTTCGAGAAAAATCCGCTTTGTAGATGCTGTAACGCCTGAGCCTTTGCCGCCGAACACGCCAGCTAAGCAAAGCGGGTTTTGCGCAGCATCGCAAATCATCAAATCTTTCTCATCGAGTTTGCGCTCGACTTCGTCTAAGGTTTGAAAGGGAGTGTTTTGCGGAAGCGTACCTACCCAAATTCCTTGCGCTGTAAGCTTATCCAAATCAAAGGCATGGAGTGGCTGCCCAAGATCATGGAGGATATAATTGGTTGCGTCGACAACATTATTAATACTACGCACACCAATGGCCTCGAGGCGGTGCTTGCGCCACTCAGGCGAAGGGCCCACACTGATGTTGTCGAGCACAACGCCCGCATAGCGACGCGCGCCGAGCGGACTTTGCACTACCACCGGAAGCTGCACGGGTGAGGTGCTGCGGGGGATGTCAATCGTGGGCAGAGGGTCGCGGCTGCTACGTAAGAAGTCCGTGTAATTATCATGGACCACCAAGTACGCACGGAGGTCGGCGGCGACGCCCCGGTGACTAGTAGCATCGGAGCGATTGGGCGTTAGGCCTATTTCGAAAACGACATCTTTGCTGACGGTGATGATATTACTTGCAGGCGTGCCAGGAGGATGCGGTGGCTTGAGCACGAGAATGCCGTCGTGGCTTTCACCGATGCCCAGTTCGTCTTCGGCGCAGATCATGCCCATCGATACTTCTCCACGGATCTTACCTTTTTTGATGAGCAGCGGATCGCCTGTGGTGGGATGTAGAGTGGTGCCAACGGTAGCTACCAGCACAAATTGGCCTGGAGCTACATTGGGTGCTCCGCAGACGACCTGGATGGGCTCGCCAGCGCCGATGTCTACAGTGGTGAGTGAGAGTTTGTCGGCATTGGGATGCTTGGTGCAGGTGAGTATTTCGCCGACCACCACGCCTTCTAGTTCGCCTGGCACCGATACCCATTCTTCCTGGCCTTCCACTTCGAGTCCAAGGCTGGTGAGCATTTCACCGACTCGCTCGGGGGGATAGGGCAAGTCGAGGTAGTCTTTGAGCCAGTTGAGGGAAATCTTCACGCCGGTGGGGATTTGGGGCGCGAAGGTAAGGGGCTAATACACTCCGAGAGTCTGACACTAGCGAGGGTAATGTACTGCCCACTACTGCTCGAAGAGCACTGGCAAAATACATTACACAACGGCTCTCATTCCACCTTCTTCACCACTGCCTGTAACACCTCCTTGCCTCCAGCAGCACCATCAGCGTAATGCACAAAGGCGACGATATCGAGGTGGTCAGGATTGTACTCAGCTAAGACCTCAGCGGTCAAAGTGCGCTCCAGTGTCTGGCCTGTGCTTACAATTCCGAGGCTTTCTCCCAGTGGAGAGGTCACCGCAGAACGGAGTACATGTTCGTGGACGTAATCAGCTTGCTTGCCTTCAGGAGTGAGTTGATAATCTTCCACCTCATTTTCAAGCAAGAGAATGGTGAGGTACGCTTCTCTGCCATCGCTGCCGGTGCGACCTAAAATATCGACATCAACAGTGACTTCACCACGATCAGCGCTATAATCAAGCTCGAGACCTATAGCTACACCAGGCTCTTCATTGAGCTGCGCACCGATATAGCCAGCCCAACTGTTGCGCATAAGCTGAAGACCCTGTTCTCCCTGAAATTTGGTGCGGTCAATAATAGCGGAGGGGTACCCTTGAGGTCCGCCGAGAAAAGTCTCAATCGCATCGGCATCTCCGTTCCGAAAGTCAATGGTGTTCTCAGGGTACGGATTTGAGAAAAAGCCGGTATGCAAGCTGATCGGAATGAGCCGGTCGCCATACAGCAGTTTGAGTTGAGCGATAGCCTCTGCTCCGGCAGGACAGTTGACGCAGCGAACGCCCGTGAATTCTTCTATCAGCACGCCTTTCTCCTGTGTCTCCAGATCGGTCGATCCAGTTGCTGTATTCTCTTCCTGTAAGTTGAGGGTTGGGGGAATCTCTTTACAAGCCGTCAGGCAGAACAGCATGCTGAGCAAGAGGAAGAGGCAGGTTTTCGCGGAAGCTTGCATGGAAGTGAGAAACGAGAGGTGGGAAGTGAGAAACGAGAGGTGGGAAGTGAGATGTGGGACTAAAATTGAGCGAAGACACTGAGACGATAACCACTAAAGGCGGGTTCGAGGCGACAGATGCCGCCAGAACACACCACGCCTTCTACTTGCTTAATGTAGGAAGCCGACACGCGATTGGCAGCCCAGGCGTAAAAGATGTCGAAACGAGGATAATGCTGCGTATCTGCGCCATCGGTAGCCGGATCAAACAAGTACATGTCACTAGCAGAAAACGTCCAGTGTGGAGCAATGGTATATTCCGCCAAACCAAACACCCAGGAGCCAAGGTCTTCATCGGTATTGAGTACTTGCAGTTCTGTGCGTAGTGCACGCTTTCGCGAAAACTTATAAAGCAGCTCAGCATAAGGGGTAATGGTGTGAACCACGGGCGCACCTGGCTTGGTCTCATAAAGCTCCTGGTCATAATCCACAAATTGAAGTCCACCAATAACTTGTACAGTTCGATTCGGCTTGAAATCCGCAGAAATATTTGTCTCCCGCCAAAGCTTGTCGCCACGAAGATTGTCGATGTGGGAGTAATTTGCTGAGAGCCGTATCTTTTTCGAAAGTTTGTACGCTGCATTGACTTGAAACGCCTGTTCTGCTAGCTCCTGGGTAGCTGCGTTGTAGCGTGCGGTGAGGCGGTAAGTATTGATCCGGGTCATCGGCGGTAAAAAGCCAATAAAACCCTGGTTGAGCGTTGCCTGAGGTCGGGTACGCCAGAAAAAGTTTTCGGTGCGCTTATACTCAAAACTCAAACCTAAGCCCTTGGCAGCGTAACCAAGAGAACTGTAGACGACTGTCCCTTGCTGCTGATATATCTTCTCGCCGCTGCTCTCGATGACTTCTCCTCCAATTTCTCGGCGAAAAATACCTTCAGGATCAGTTTGCGCATCAGGACTCTTATACGCTCCTTCAATGTACCAACTCAGTGGACCGTAATTTAGCGTGTTGTATAGGCTTACAGCATAGGTATTGTATTTCGGAGAGAAGGTATCTTGTGCAGGATAAGTATTGAGGGTAGACACGAGTAAGTTCATGCTATTGTCATCGATGGTGCGCGCCACTACACCTACTCCAGGCACGATAGAAAGTTTACCAGTAGAATCACCTAAGGTAGTATAGCCGTCGATATGAGCACCCCGAATGTTGCTCTCATAGAGTTCGAATTGTTGCTTCTGTCTACCTGCAAATCCAGTAACAGCCCAATCTTCATTAAAATTAAAGGTAGCTCTCACACCGTAGAGGGCGTTGTCAATAGCGAGCGCGCGTTCTTCGTAGCTGCGAAAGATAATGCCAGAGCCAATCTGGTGATAGAGATATCCTCCTTCAATATCAAGGGGCCCAAAACGCTTGCGCACAAACCAGCGACCGATACCCTGGGCAGTATAGGAGCCGGTGGGATTGAGCAGATTCGAATTTAAGAACATATCAAAACGCAAACCAGCGCGCAGCCCTTTCTCGCCTTGGTAGCGCAGGTCGAGCCAGGCATCGGCACCAAACAACTGTCTGTCATACTGTGGTGTATTCGCTGCTCCGATCGTGGTATCCCGCAGAAAGAACTGGTTGTTGGCAACCAAGTTGCCGCTAATCTGACTTTGTGCAGAGCCAGCGGTTGCGGCCAACAAGAGGCAGCCATAAAGGCACAGCGCGTAGGCATGTGAAGCAAGAGACTGGCCGAAATTTGATCGAGTCATTCCGTATTTTGAAGGGGCCGGAATATCGCAGGTTTTTTCGGCTCAACGTGGCGTGAGGCAGACATGCCTGCTGTGCGGTTAAAGTCGCGTTAAGTGTTTGCGGAACGCGCGGCTGCTGTGCATCTTAGCAGACATGAAGAAACTCATCGCCGTTTTTGCATCCTTCGCGCTTCTCGTCTCCGTTGCCTTTGCTCAAGATCGGATGCCAGATGTAGAAGTCAAAACTTTGGATGGGGCTCCCGTCAATGCACAAGATATAGGTGCGGCTGACGGTCCGACGGTAGTTGCTTTTTGGGCTACCTGGTGCAGTCCCTGCAAAAAGGAGCTCGATGCCTACGCTGATTATTATGAGGAGTGGAAAGAAGATCTGGGCGTTGAAGTTTATGCGGTGACTATTGACACACGCCGCCAGCTGAGCAAGGTAGGTCCGATGGTAGAATCTAAGGGTTGGGCATTCCCAATCTTGAGCGATGTCAATCAGCAATTGCAGCAGGCGCTTAACTTTCAGACGGTGCCGCAGGTCTTTCTGCTTGATAAGGCAGGTAATATCGTTTATAGCCACTCGGGATATGTGCCTGGCGACGAGGTGGAGATTGAAGAGAAGTTGATGGAATTGGCGAAGGGGTAGGAAGGGGTTTTGGCTTCGCCTGTTTTTGGCTTCGCCTGTTTTTTGCTGCGCTGTTTTTTGGCTTCGCCGTTTTTGCTGTTCGGGGGGCTGGTGGTACGGCTAGGGGTGGTGTGCAGATTGAGCGACTCAGCCTATTCGACCTGCAGACTTTGCCAACGGAGTAGCTGCCAACGACCCTGCTTTCGGCGATATGTAGAGGTATAACGTAAATCGACCGTAAAGGGGCTGCCTTCATATAGCCCGTGCACGCGCACGAGGCCATCGGCGAGGGCGGTTTTGCCGAAAGGCTTTACATGCACGGGCTGCAGCGGCTCAAAACGCTGGTATTGAATCCGCCCTGAAGCTACACTAGCCACAAATCCTTGCGCGGACTCCTCCAGGCCGTTTGAGTGGATATAGATCAAATCTTGATGTAGACTTTGTCGCAGTGCAGTCGTATCCCCTGCCACTGTAGCTCCAAATCGCTCCTGCTCAGCCTGCAAAACACTCGCCACCGAAGATGAGCAGCTGGCAAAGAGCGTGGCAAATACCAATAATAGCATGAAGCGCATGGGGGAAGGTAGGGGTGGGGGCTGGGTGCTGGGTGCTAGGTGCTGGGCTTTAAGTGCGCCCTTTAATTAGTGGGCCGGCTAGGTCCACCATGTGCTCGGCTAGTTTGTTTGACCGCAGGTTAGACGGGCTGGGCTTTGGGGAAGCTCCGCGAGTACGGCTAAGTTGCTTCCTACACAATTTATCTATACCGTCGCTCAGCTCGGCTTTAGGTCGCCCAGCCCGGCTTCAGGCTAGCTAACGCTCGCCTTGCGCCAGACCGGCCGTTCACATGGCGGACTTGCCAGCCCGCTGGGAGCGTGTTGTTGGAAAGAGTGGGCCGGCTAGGTCCACCATGTGCTCGGCTAGTTTGTTTGACCGCAGGGTAGACGGGCTGGGGGCTGGGGCTACTTACCCCTCCAGTCCCTACTTTCGCCTCGAAACACTACAAATCCCATGAACTTCGTCGCCATAGACTTCGAAACGGCCAACCGCAACTGGAACTCCGCCTGCGAAATCGGGATTGTCGTGGTCGAAGATGGCCGCGTTACCGATACCTACCGCCGACTTATCCGGCCGACGCCCAATCGCTTCGATGCAGGCAATATCCGCGTGCATAAAATCCGACCAGAGATGGTGATGCACGAGCCCACCTTTGCCGACCTCTACGACGACATCCTCCCCTACCTCGCCGACCAACACCTCGTCGCCCACAATTCTAGCTTCGATATCGGCGTGCTGCTTGCCTCCGCAAAGCTTTACGGCCTGCCTCAGCCATCCCTCACCTACTCCTGTACCGTCCAACTCGCCCGCAGGGTATTTCCTGAGTCGCCACGCTACGGATTGGGCATTCTCAGCGCCTACCTCGGCATAGAGCTGCAGCACCACCAGGCACTTTCCGACGCCAACGCCTGCGCCCAAATTATGCTCCAAGCAGGGCAGCTTTTCGGCTCCACAAGCGTAGAGGAGCTGCTCGCAGAAGTCAACTTACGCCCACGGTCCATACATGATTATGGAAGCAGCTCGCGTTCCAGACGCAATTGGGGCAACAGCCGCCAGTCCACTCCCCAGCCTGTACAACAGCCCAAGCCTCGCACGCACATCCATAACTGGCCCAGCCACCCACGCATCAAAGACATTAGTTTCGATGCCAGCGATGCACACCCTGGACATCCTGCTTTCGGCAAGCGCTTCGTATTTACAGGCGAACTCACCAGTATGTCGCGTGAAGAGGCCATGCGCACCGTGCTTAGCAATGGCGGCAGGTGCACCACCTCCGTCTCAGGCGCCACCGATTACCTCGTGCAGGGCGTGCCTACCTGGAAAAAGGCGACCAGTAAAGTGGTGAAGGCGGAGCAACTGCAGGCCTCAGGTCAGGGCATTCAGCTTATCGATGAAGAGACCTTCCTCGAGCTCTTCCAAAATGTCGAAGCCTAGCACCTAGTCATTGCCTCCCGCAGGCTCTACTTTAATGATCTCGGTCTCGCGCCTGTTGCTTTCCCGCTCTTGGTCCATCAGGTCTTGCAGCGTCCGATTCTCGAAGGTACTTCGCTGCAGCAGCTTGGTGACGGTGAAGGTGGTACGGCGATTTTCCTGATGCTGTTCCTCGGTGCATTCCACCCCGTCTTCACAGGCATTGGTCAGTCTGCTTTCGCCAAAACCCGTAGCAGTAATTCTTCCCTCAGCTACTCCACGGCTTTCGAGATATCGAACAGCACTTTCAGCCCGCCGCTGAGATAACTTCTGATTGTATTCGGCTGAACCACGCGCATCCGTATGCGAGCCTAATATCACTTCCACCGGCGTAGCCCGGAGTTGCGCAGCGAGTCGAGTGAGGATGGGCCGAGCATCCGCACGTATAGCTGCCTTATCATAATCGTAGTAGATGTTAGGAATCTCAACTTCCTCACCAACGACAATTGGACGCATCCCTATATCAGCAAGTACTGCTCCAGGGCCCTGACCGCCACCACTTAGGCTCTCTAGAATATTCGGCTCAAACGCTGAGCCTAAGCCTTCGAAGCAAAGGATACAACCTTCCACATCAACCAGGACATCAAAGCGCTTAGCAAAATAGCCATCCTTACGCAGCAAAAAGGCGTAGCGGTGACCTCGGGCGAGGGTAAACCCCTGCGAAGCCTCAATCAATGTGCTGTCTTGAATCTCGCGACCAGCGGTGACATCATATATTTCTATTCTCACTCCACTAATCGTATCGCCCATCACCTGCGGACCCGATTTGAGGCGCTCACGCATAGTGAAATCAAAGTCGTAGCCAGGAAAGGCTTCAAGCGGAATATTGACATTGAGAGCCGATACACCCTCCTCGACCTCTAGCGCCACCAGCTGTTCTTGATAACCTCCGCGTTGTACGCTCAATGTGTATTCTCCAGGTCCAGGAAGCTTGACTTCATAATTGCCGTTGCGGCCCGTCATAATATAGTTCGAGACAATTTCACCATCAATCAAGATGCGTATTCGAGCTCGATCAATACGTTTACTAGTCTCAGCATCAGACACAGTTCCATTTATAACTACAAGTTGAGCAGACAAGCCGCTTACTAGCAGCGTAAATAGGCAAAGGAGAAGAAGTCGCATGGTAATAAAGCGTTGTGTGGTGTGCAATTTGTTTTGGCAAAAGCTGGGCATTCGGCACCGATTAACGTCGACGTAGTAGAGCGTACAGCAGCAAAGGCAGCAAAACTGCTGCAAGGCCGTGCATGATAAGATCTGCCCAATCTAATAAATCCATTCCTTCTGCACCCCCAAGTACCCAACGCAGCTTTCCCCATAAGTGTGGCTCCGGCACAAAGGGCGCAAACGTGAGCCAGGCACTAGCAGCTGTCATTATAATCAACGTGGATGTATTAAGGCGTTTAAAGATCATTTCGACAAATTGCGTTTGTTGTGGTACCACGTTTTATCCGCGACATATAATTCTCGATCAATTTCAGCTACAACAGCACCGCTTGGCTCTAGCCATAGTACAGACAGCCAACCCGTCCACTTATGCTCATTAGCCACTGTAGCTTTAATAGCTGCAATCAAACTTTCCTCGAGCTTTAGCACCATGATTAGCTTAGTCTTACCTGGCCGCACAAAGCGAATCTTTGCCGCTTTATCCCACACGACATATTTTTCCTTACCCAGCACATTGTAGAGCATCACCATCAAAAAAGGATCACTCGCCGCAAATAAAGAACCTCCGAAGATGGTACCCACGTAGTTGTAGGTAAAAGCATTGCGCCGCAGGCTAAGCCTCACCTCGCGCCAGTCGCTGGCAATATATTGGATTGTGCCGCCCGTGCCCCAGTACATCGGGTAGAGGTTCAGCCCAAGGCGAAACACACGCGTGCGCCAGGATTCTCCAACGTGCTTAAAGAGGCGCAAGTGCTACTATTTTTC
Organism: Saprospiraceae bacterium; assembly: GCA_965213735.1. Lineage (GTDB taxonomy): Bacteria > Bacteroidota > Bacteroidia > Chitinophagales > Saprospiraceae > CALDTK01. The sequence goes on along the minus strand of CBDCAB010000005.1, from coordinate 1,521,574 downwards.
AGGACGTGAGCCTGCGGTTGTCGACAATTCCGGTTGCTCAAAATTTAGCTTAAAACCAATCTTTTGGTGAGGCTCATCATCATCAAAATCCTCCCACTTCGTGACCTCTGCAAGTAGCTCCTCAAGGTGACGCTGGAAGTACGGCGGACGAAGTTCTTCTGGTCGGAAAATTCCAATGGTTCTGGCTGGCTGCTGCTCGCCATGGCTTTCAATAAAAGGATATTGAATTACCACAATGACCTTCCCATTAAAAAGCTGCTGATAAATTAAACTCCCATTGTGTTTAATCATCTCCCGACTTACGCCATCTACCACTTCCTGTGACATACCCGAACTCACATTACCAAGAGAAAGTGTAATGGCAGCAAGATTGGCTATTTCTTCGCGAGTCTCCACCTTGGCTTGCAAGCCTACCTCTTGCACCAGCGCCTCCAGCGATGTGCGAATGGCTGCTTCGAGCTCATCGGCCCACATCTTACGATAGGCTATGGTTTGTTCGAGCACGCGGGCGTACTCACTCACTCGGCGGGTGAGGCTGCTGAGATTGGGCATGGGGGTAAGGTAGGGGGTGGGAAGTGGGAAACGGGAAGTGGGAAACGGGAAGTGGGAAGTGGGAAACGAGAAGTGGGAAGTGGGAAGCGGGAAGCGGGATGTGGTACCCAACGGCAAGAATCCACCTCCCGCACAACTCCTAAAACACCGCCGAAGGCTTACCCGCACAGCCTCCATGAAAGCACTCCCGAAAAGCACTCCAGAACAGCACTCCCGAACAGCACCGCCGAACAGCACCGCCGGAGGCAACTCGCCGCAGGCAACCCGCCGCAGGCAACTCGCCGCAGGCAACCCGCCGCAGGCAAAACGGCGGGTTCAAGCCGCTTTGGCCGACAGCACATTTTTGGCCCCAATAAAAGGCAGCAGGCGAGTGAGTACGCTCAGCCCTTGCAATTCATGTCCAAAGCCTTCAAAGTCCATCAGCTGAGCACCTGCCCAGGCTTGCTGAATAGCCTCGGCATCAGCGATGGGATAACGCGCGTCGCTGCGATCATGCACCAGCAAACCCTCAACATCATCCAAGCGACTGGCAGCCAGCGGGTTGTCGTAGTTGCTCAGCGGAATATCCTTGATCTTTCCGAGCCGCTTCCAAAATTTGAGCCTCACCTGCTCATCTATCCCAAACATCTGAAGTCGGCGCTGAAATATCTCTTTCGAATCTGCATTGACGCCCATCAGTACAGCACGTGCAGGACGTTGAAATTTCGGCATCTGCGCCATCGCCTGCACGAGTGCAGCACCGCCTAGGCCATGCCCCACCGCGCTGTGAAAGTGCCCAATGTTGCCGCGAAGCGCGTGGATTGCATTGATATAATCGCGCAAACTCAGGCGCTTGCCCTGCGAGCCTCCACTGGCCGGCGCGTCAAGGGCGAGGACGGTACAGCCCTTATCCTGCAATCCTCGGATGTACTCATGCCAGTAGCCTGCCTCATGTTCCCAATCGTGGAAAAGCGCTACGGTGGGGCAGCCGTCATCTCCCTCGAATTTGTATACCTGCAGCTGCTTCTTGCCAAAGGGTATGGCTATGGTTTCAGCATCCGCCAAAACTTGCCTCGCCTCCGCACTAGCCTCCGCGCGCTGGGGGTAGATAAAGGTGCGCATGAGCATTTTCACGGCCACCTCCGGGTCGAGTTCGGCAAAGTCATTAAGCGTGTCACCTTGCTTGCGCAACTGAGCAACACGTTTGCCCTGCCGACGCCGGCGTGAAGTTCGAAAGGCCATATAAATAACAGCAACAACACAGCCGCTGTGTTCAACTCAAACAGCCTCAACAGCCTCACATCGGCAAGCGATTGCTAGTCATCGGCGCCAAACACAAAATTAATGATCGCCTCGAGCACGCGCTCCCCAGTAAGCTTGTGCTGCTCGTCAGTATAGGTCAGCATCTGCGAGTTGGGCCAGGCGCGGTGCAGGGCCAAACCCTCTTCATACGGACTCACCTCATCATCTTGGCTATGAATCACCAGCCCCTCGACATCCCCAAGCATCGCCACCGCTGCGGTATTTGAATAATCCCTCACCACTAGGTCGCCAGCCAGCTGACCAACAATCAAGCGATCAAAAGCAGCTCGCACGCGTGCGCTGAGGCCGAGCATACTATGGTAGCGATCAAAAACATGCTCACTTTCGTCAAAACTCGCCATCACTACCACCCGCTGGGGCCGCCGCTCGATTGGTAGCCGACTGGCAAGCTGAGCCACCACGCCACCACCGAGGCTATGACCTACAAACACATCAAAGGGGCCATGCAGCGCCTCAAACGCAGCGGCAGCATCGATATACAAGTTAAAAGGAATGACTTTGCCACCACTCCTACCAGAAGCAGGCGCATCGAAAGCAAATACTTCTGCTCCACGAGCCAGCAGGCGTTGCGCCAGCGGCAGCCAGCGAGCTGCATGACTTTCCCAACCGTGCACCAACAACACGCGCCGCCCCGCGCCCGACTCTCCCCAGCGATAGGCAGCCAGCGGCACATCAAACGGCAGCGCCAGCGGCTCAGCTGCATCGAGCCAGGCAGTCATCTCCGCACTGTAGGGGCTGCGTTTGGGCGAGATAAATAGCCGCACGGCGATAGCTCCAGCGGCGCGTCGAGATAAGCGGGCCAGCAGGTTGATCACCGATCCAATTCGCTTCAGGCGTCGGTCGGTCATGCCTGCACGAAGGGATTATTCACCCGCTCGTAGGCCACAGTAGTCTCTGGTCCATGGCCAGGGTGCACCACCGTTGCCTTGGGCAGTGTATACACACGAGCGCGAATGGCGCTGAGCAGCGTTTGGTGATCCCCGCCCGGCAAATCCGTACGTCCAATCGAATCGCGAAACAGCACGTCACCCCCAATCAACAGTTGTTCTTCCTCCAGGTAAAAGCATATGCTCGCGGGTGAGTGCCCTGGTGCAAAGATTTGTTTTAGCGAAAGCTGACCGATATCAATTGTAGCATTATCGGCAAGATCGTACAGCGGTGAAGGCAGGGGCCGCAGCGGCACACCATACATATTGGCTACTTGCGGATTGGCCTCGTAGACAGGATGCTCGCCAGGATGGAGGTGAGGCTGGAGCTGGTAGGCCTCATAGATATGTGCCAGCCCCAGCACGTGGTCGATATGGGCGTGCGTGAGCCAACAAGCCTGCAAGTTTAGGTTCTGCTTTCGCAAAAACAGATCAAACTCCGCATCTTCGGCTGGCGTACTCATGCCTGGATCAATGACTACGGCAGTACCTGCTGCATCTGCCAGAATGTAGGTATTCTCCTGAAAAGGATTGAAGGTGAAGCGGTGTAACATGCGGGCCGAAAGGTAGGCGACTCTATCTCATGGGCAGCCAACCTCCAGCGCCCGCACAACGTATCAAGAGTATGAAACTAAGCGCTGCGACGCTGCTCTTGCTACTCATTGGACTTTGGAGCACCAAGGCTATTGCTCAGGGACCTATTGATGGCTACCTCAAAGGCAAGGGCGAGGCGGATATCGCTCTGGGCTTTAGCGTCACAGGAGCTGAAGAATTTATTGGTGGCGATGGACAGCAATATGACCTTCCGTTTCGCGGGCAGCTGCTCAGCCTCTTTGCGGCTTATGGTCTTACAGAAGGTGTTGACCTCATAGCAAGCATCCCTTACGTTATTACCTCCTCCAGCTCAGGTTTGCAGGATGGGGCGCTATTTGTTAAGGGTCGGCTGCTCAAGCTGCCACTGGCTGAAAATCAGCATCTAGATATCCTCGGCGCTGCAGGCATATCTACGCCATTGAGCCAGTACGAAGTCGTGGCAGCGGGTGCCATTGGCCAGCGGGCGCAGGTGGTGCAGCCACGGCTCATCGCGCAGTACAATCGACCTGGCTTCTTCGCGAGCACAGTGCTGGGATATAATTATCGCTTCGACGAGCTCGACTTACAGCGCCTGGAAGAAATTCAGCGAACGCGACCTGGTTACAGGCCAGAGCAGCCACAGGATTACCTTACAGGATTGTTGCGCCTCGGTATTCCTACCAGTACCTTCTACGCTGATGTTTGGCTGGAAGTGCAGCGTACCCTCGGCGGCAGCGACTATGTGCCTGATGTGGAAGAGCTGCCACAACCTTACGATGTAGACTACCAGCAGGTGGGCGGCACGGTGTACTACTCAGAAGGATCAAACTTTGGCTTTGCGGCCAGCGGAGCAGCTTTTCTTGGCGGACGCAACACCAGTAAATTGTGGCGTATCAGCGCAACGCTAATCTACAAGGTGTGGTAGCAGCACGGCCCAACCCATTGCCGGCTGTCGTGTTTCTGTAGGCATGAAAAGTTACTCCCCCACTTTCGAGCTCGGCAACGACTTAACTATCAACAGGCTCGGCTACGGAGCCATGCGCATCACTGGCGAAGGTGTCTGGGGGCCGCCAGCAGATAAAGCAGCAGCCATCCGTGTGCTCCAACGCGCTGTTGAGCTAGGCGTAAATTTTATTGACACTGCAGATTCATATGGCCCTTTTGTAAGTGAAGAACTTATCGCAGAAGCACTACATCCTTATCCCTCAGATCTAGTCATTGCAACTAAGGCTGGTCTTATGCGCGATGGTCCGAATAAGTGGCGACCGAATGCACGACCTGAGCACTTGGTAGAGCGATGCGAGTCGAGCCTTAAGCGATTAAAGCTGGAGCAGATTGAGCTCTTTCAGTTGCACCGCTTTGATAACAAAGTGCCAGCCGATGAATTTCTCGGACAGCTAGCCGACTTGCAACAGCAAGGGCTAGTCAAACACCTCGGCCTCAGCGAAGTAACTGTTGAACAAATCGAACAGGCGCAGAAGCACTTTAAGGTCGTAAGCATCCAGAATAAGTACAACCTTGCTGAGCGCCAGTGGGAGGATGAACTCGATTGGTGTGCCAAGCAAGGCATAGCCTTTATACCCTGGTATCCACTTAGTGCCGGCTCGTTTGAGCATGAAGGCTTGCAACAGGTCGCCCAGCGGCTGGGGCGAAGTCCTTATCAGGTGGCTATCGCTTGGCTACTCCACCACAAAGACAACTTGCTGCCGATACCAGGTACGAGCAGTGTAGCCCACCTAGAAGAGAACATGGCGGCTGCCGAACTCGAATTATCTACGGAAGATCTAGAGATGCTCAGCGAGCGCTAAGTCCGAAAAGTATTACTCTCCCCGGCGGTACTTCTCGCGGTACTTCTGCGCAAGTTGAGTTTGGCGGCTGGCGAGGTCAACATCTCGACCCGCAATAAAGGCACGTTCTACTTTATTGGTGCGCATATCGAGCGCATCGCCAGCGCTCATAAAGAGAGTAGCGTCTTTGCCTGCGGTGAGTGTGCCTACCCGATCAGCGATGCCAAGCATAGTCGCAGGCGTGAGAGTCAGTCCACGCACTGCCTCCTCATAAGGTAATCCAAAGCCCACTGCATGTCCAGCATGGTGAGGCACCCGCCGCTGCTCCCAAGCACCTGAGAGGCTGAAGGCAATAGGAATACCAGCTTCGAAGAGCTCAGCGGGAGTCTCGAAGGGTTGACTGATGAGGTCGTCTGAGCGCTCGGGTAGTGCATGCACAGGTCCGCACACTACCGAGACACCTTTCTGTTTGATCAGGTCTTTCACCATCCAGGCATCGCGGGCATCTACGAGAATGGGTTTGATTTGGTAGCGCTCAGCGAAGCGAAGGGCATCTTCAATTTCTCTGGCGTAGTTGGCGTGGATGTAGAGGCTACGCTTGCCGCCGAACACATCTTGCATGCTGCGAAAGCGTGGATTGTCTACAGCCTCGGAGGATGTCAGTCGACCATAGCCCTGCGCCTCGTCGAAGTAGAGTTCGAGCTTGCGTACATCATCAGAATAGTCTTCATTCTTTTTTAAGCCACCAGGCTCGGCCCACCAGCCGGTTTGGTTGTAGGCACTAGGCCAATGCAGGTGCATGCCCTCATCCATGCCGATGACTGCATCTTCCCAGTTCCAACCATCCATCATCACGGCGCTGCTCTGGCCAGCAAGTCCGTTGCCATCGGGCGTCACCTGCGCGATGAGTACGCCGATGTTACGTACTGTAGGAAGAATTTCGGAGTCGGTATTAAAAGCAATGAGTGCCCGTGCATTAGGATTGAAATAGCCTATTTCCTGAATATCATCTGTTGCTCGAACTGCGTCAATTTCGACGAGCCCAAGCCGGGTATCCATGGCGATAAAACCAGGGTAAACGTCTTTACCCGCACCATCGATCTGCGTCATCCCCTCCAGCGAGGGAGCGCCTGCGCGAGGACCTGCGTAAACGATTTTTCCATCAGCGAAGGCGACGACTGCATCTTCGACAGCTGTGCCGTCGCCTATATGAGCCGTTGCACCCACGATAGCCATTGGCCCAGTTTGCGGTGGAGCCGGGATGATCTGTGCAAGCAGCAGGCTCGGAAACAGAAAAAGTGCGGGGAGTAAAAAACGCATAATAGGTCTAGCTGGTGAGGAAGGGCGTAAGAGGTTAAGGCCTTACAAGCTGTCGCACTCCCACATGTCTCCGCCTTTGGCCTCGACTGGTTGGGTACGTTTGCCCGCATTTTTGTCAGCGAGCATAGCCTGGGCGAGGCGGTTGCGCTCGGTTTCGAGGCGGGCTCGCCGCTGCTTCATTTCAACGCGGTCGTAGTAGAGCGCTCCGTCTACCCATGTTTTCTCGGCGAGGGCGTAGACACTCATGGGGTGGGAGTTCCAGAGCACGAGGTCAGCATCTTTGCCGGCTTTGACAGAGCCCATGCGGTCGTCGAGGTGGAGCAATTTTGCAGGATTTAGCGTTACAAATTTCCAGGCTTCCTGCTCGCTCAGTCCGCCGAATTGCACGGCTTTACCTGCTTCTTGATTTAGGCGGCGGCCGAGTTCGGCATCGTCGGAATTAAAGGCCACTGTCACACCTTGTTCGTGCATAATCGCGCCGTTTTCTGGAATGGCATCCCAAACTTCAAATTTGTAGGCCCACCAGTCGCTGAAGGTGCTGGCTCCCACGCCATGCTCCGCCATTTTATCTGCCACTTTATACCCTTCGAGAATATGAGTAAAGGTGTTGACACGAAAGTCGTGACGCTCGGCCACCTTCATCAGCATATTTATCTCGGACTGGCGGTAGGAGTGGCAGGTAATGAAGCGCTCTTTGTTGAGGATTTCGGCTAGGGCCTCCAGGTCGAGGTTGCGGCGTCGCTGGGTGGGTGGGGTTTTGGCGTAAGCTGCTGCCCTCGTAAAGTAATCATCGTACACCTGCTCCACGCCCATGCGCGTCTGCGGGTACCGCGTATTGCCAACGCCCCAATTGCTCTGCTTAACATTCTCGCCTAGCGCAAACTTGATGAAGCCATCGGCATTTTCGATCTTGAGCTGCTCGGGCAACATGCCCCAGCGCATCTTGATGAGCGCACTCTGCCCTCCAATGGGATTGGCCGAGCCGTGGAGTTGCTGAATGGCCGTGACGCCACCCGCGAGGTGACGGTAAATGTTGACGTCTTCAGAATTAACTACATCACCAATACGCACCTCAGCTGTGGATTCTTGCGAGCCTTCATTCACCCCGCGGCTAATGGCAATATGTGAATGCTCATCAATAATACCGGAGGTGAGATGTTTACCCGTACCATCAATTTCAGTAGTGCCATTTGCAACTTTTAGCGAAGGACCAACAGCGGAAATTTTACCTCCAACTACATATACATCTGCGCTCTCGAGAATACCTGCATCCTCATTGGTCCAAACGGTAACATTGCGGACAACAAAATTCTGCGCGTTTGGCAGCTCAAAAACGCCATAACTAGCAAAGGGCTTAGGCAGGGCGGGTAGTGTTTTGACGGAAGTCAACTCAGACTTATTCTTATCGAGCATATCTTCATCTGGCCCGAGCAAGTTGTCGTAGCGGGCGCCCCACGACACCCACTCTCCCTGAGCGTTGAGGGCCATACCTTCCCAATTGTCGAGCTTGTCGATCTGGCCTGCCACGCGCACCACTGGGGCATTTTTGGAAGAGTCAGCCGGAAAACTGAGCGAAATTCGATGGCCATCACGCACGAGTTTGGCGTCGTAAAAGCTCGTATCGACACCTTTGGCGACCTTCGCTTTATCATCGGCGCTCACCTTCACGAGGTAAACATCGTCGTTGCCGATCGTTAGCCTGTAGGTGCCCTTTGCCAGCTCGCGCTGGAGCGGCTTCACCTCAAAGGGCTGACCCTGCACCCAGGTTTGGGAGACCCTAGAGTCCTTGTTGACTGGCCACGCATCGAGGATAGTAAAATTGGCGAGCTTGCCATTCTCCAGCGTACCGAGCTCTTTAGTGGCGCCGACAAAACTAGCCGGTGTGACGGTGAGGGCGCGGAGCAAATCGGCTTCACTCATGCCGGCAGCACGCACCCGATCTAATCGCTCAAAGAATTCTTTCTCCTTATCGCCTAACTTGTCGAGGGTAAAGGCTACCTGGTGGCCCGCATTTTTAAGATAAACTGCATTGGCGTCGGCGAGTTCCCAGTGCAGCATGTCGGGATAGTCAACCATGCGCGAATCATATGGATCGGCCACGTCGAAGGCATCTGGAAAATTTAGCGGAGTAATAAAGCTTTTGCCCTCGCGTGCTGTGGCATTGCTGCTTTCGCCAAAACCCTCTATACGTTGGTAAGCATCACCGTTGCCATAAATAATGTAGTTTTTATTGAATTCATCGGCAATTTTTAATGCCCGTAGTGCCTCGAGTTTGTCGCCAACAGCAAAGACTTGTGGTATATTCTGGAGATTATTCCAGGCTTCTAAACTTAGGTTGCGTTCTTCTTTGCTTCCCCCATTCTCATACCATTCGGCATCGAGGTATGTCTGGCGCAGCAGCGCAATCATGCCCATGAGAGAGGATGGATACGCTTGGTGGCTGGAGCCTTTGGAAAAGCTCATCACATGCGCGGCCTGGGGAATGATGAGCGCTTCCTGGACGGGTTTGTCAGATAGCGCTACAAGGGCGGCACTACCTCGAGAGATGCCATCGGGCCGGTGTGAGAGGACGGCTCCAAAGCCCATCTCGCGGAGCTGCTTGGCTCGATCATCATTCGGAGTGAGATGAGCGGCCGCATCGTATTCAGGCTTGAGGGCTTGGTTCCACGCATAGGGGCCAGGGGTTTTGGTATCGTACTGTACACGGTACCAGTTGCGCTCTTCCTTGTCGATGTCGGGCTGCGCATAGCTGGATATGGGATCGATGAAAGCTGCGACGATTGTTTTGCCAGCAGCATCTACGCGAACAGCGCCGTCGGGTATGGCTATGGAGGTCCCGACGTTGATGATACGGCCATCTCGGACGAGCACTGTCGCATTTTCGACTACGCGATCGGGCGTAACATAGACTTTATCGGCGGTGATGGCATAAAGTCCGGCTCGCTCATCGGAAGGTGCGGCAATCGGTTTAGTGATCTGAGCCAGCGCTGCGGTGCTATACAAGCAGATAGTCGCGAGGGTGAGGAGGAGCTTATGCTGCATAGCGCAAAGGTAGAAAGGATTGACTGCGGTAAATGTCGATTAGCGGTTGCCACGAGCTATGTGTGCTGGAGGCTTAAATTTGTGTGTGGAGCCGTCATTGCTGGCTTACAGCTGAAATGAGCTATCGACCTACACGCAATTGCGCAGGCGAATTGTTAGACCAGCTACACACGATGATGCTAACGTTTATAGGTAATCACAAAGTGAGCGCCGGTCGCAGACTTACAATTTCGTGATTTCGCTGCCTCCGCTGCTTTTTACAGTTAATAATTTCGCAGCACCTGAGTAGTAGATGTCCGAACCTCCATTAGCGCGTGCATTGAGGGATTCGGTAGCATTGATCGTTATATCAGCAGCGCCGTTAGCATTAGCATTTACGTGGGTAGCGGTAAGTTGTTTAGCATTAATGGTGGAGCCTCCATTTGCTCTTAAAGTGGCCTTGTCTACCCTCCCTGAAACCATGACTTCACTGCCTCCATTGCTCATGATGTCGAGTTGATCGGCTGCAATGGAAAGGGTTATATCTGCGCCGCCGTTAGAAACGAGCTCGATTTGCTCTGCCTGCCAGGAGGCTTTGCTCACTACTGTGGCACCACCGTTAGCTATGACAGCTGTAAGCTTGGGCATAGTGACCACTGCTTTCACCTTCCGGTCGCGGAACAATCCTGAAAAGGTATTCCCGATGCCTTGCTCAAATGTGAGTTTTAACTGTCCGCCACTGCTTATAGCTTGTACGTGCTCGAGCACCTCATCATCTCCGGTCAGCACCACTTGGTAATTATCGCCATGAAGAATAGTGGCTTCTATACCGTAATCTACGATTAGTCGATCAAAGCTTTGTAGGGAGCGCGTTTCGGAGTTTTGAGCGAAAGCGGAAACTGAAAGCAGGAGCAAGGGGAGAGCAAGCAGGTAGTTCATGAGCTGAGGGTGTAAAGGGGGTGACACTTCTACGGAAAGCAGGATTGCTGACGCGGGTACAGACACCCTGAGCAGCTGCTAGGTTGCATCAGGACTGAGTCCTTGCAAAATACTTCAAAGCTCCGAGGCTATCCAGCGCAATTTGTAGGTAGAGTGGTGTTGTAGCTTCTACTAAAAGCAGTGAGTCATGCACTGGAATAGAAAAAGCAAGCTCCTGCTTGGGATCGTGATTCTGCTGGTGGCGGCACGGGTTGCCCTTCCTTACATGGTGCTGCATTTTGCCAATGAAACGCTCGCAGAAGATCTGGAGGGATATTATGGGCATATAGATGATGTTGATATTGCGCTATATCGCGGGGCTTATCGTGTCAAAGACATGCGCATAGAAATCGTAGATAATCCGGTAAAAGAACCTTGCCTTTATGTGCCTGCTATAGATTTCTCTGTGGAATGGAAGAGCATCTTCAACGGAGCTTTTACGGGCGAGGTGATTGTGGAGCGGCCCGAGGTGGTGTTTGCTTTTGGTGAAACTGCAGCACAATCGCAAACTGGAGAGGAAGTGAATTGGGTAGAGATAGTGCAAGATTTGATGCCTATCACGATCAACCGCTTCGCCATCACCCAAGGAAAAGTAGAACTCAAAAATGCTTGGGCTGAGCCTCCAGTAGATGTGGCAGTGGAGGCAATTGATTTTGAGGTATATAATATTCGCAATGTGGTGGAGACAGAGCAGGTGTTGCCTTCACCGTTTACAGGAGAGGCCAACTTTCCTGGCTATGGCGGCACCTTTATCATTACGGGAGATGCTCAGCTACTCAACACGCTACCTGATTTTAATTTCGATGCACGTCTCGAGAATTTTAAGCTCACTGAAATGAACGAGCTGATGAAGTACTACGCAGGTATGGACTTCGAAAAAGGTACAGCTAGTGTATACACGGAGCTAGCGATGGCAGATGGCCGATTTGAAGGGTATGTGAAGCCACTGCTAAAAGATGTGCAGATATTTAGTCGAGGCGAAGGCGACCGAACTATTGGCCAGTACTTTAAAGAATTATTTGCCGAAGGTGCGCAAGAACTCATTGAAAATCATCGCAAAGATCAAATTGCAACTCGCGTCCCGATAGCGGGTACTGTGGAGCAAACAGAAACTGAAATTTACACCGCTATCATTGCCGTACTGCGCAACGCCTACTTTAATGCTTTCCGTCCTCAACTCGATGATACCATCGAGTATGAAGATGCACTTGCTGCAGGAGAGGATGAGGACAAGCCTGGCTTTTTCAAGCGGCTATTTCGGGGCGACGACGAAGTGGATGATCGCGATCCCAAGGCCGATGTGGAGCTAGCGAAAGCCGGACGCGATTCGTCTGATGACAAAGGTCTACTGAAGCGGGTGTTTGGGGGCGATGACGGCGACTGATTAGCTCATCGCGATGCGCTCGCGGCGATAAAACTCGCGAAAGCTGATCATGCGGCCCATTTCCTCATCCCAGAGCTTGTTAAACATCATGGGAAGACTTTGAAGAAAGGTGACTTTAGTCACGTACTTCTGGAGAATTGGGTTCTCCTTGGCACACTTCTGCAGGTTGTAATTGGGGATGCGGCTCGACAGGTGGTGGATGTGGTGAAAGCCAATATTGCCTGTCAAAAAATGCACCACGCGTGGCAGCTTATAAAATGTAGCGCCGCGGATGGCTGCCAGCAGGTAGTCCCACTTTTCGCTCCAGCGCATGTAGGTGTCCTCGTGCTGATGCTGTACGTAGAAGAACCAGAAGGCGATTACAGCAAAGAAGAATACTACGCTGCCCTGCACGATGAGGAAGTGCTTCCATCCGAGCAGAAAGCCAAGGCCGATGTAAAGTGCGGCGAGTGCTAGATTGTTGAGGTGCTGCTTGACGTGCACTTTGTTCCAGCCAGGAAAGCTGATTTTCGGCAAGCGCAGCATTATACCAAAATAGATGATCGGAATGATGCCGAAGATCACGAATGGGTTGCGGAAGATGCGATACTTGAAGCGTTGCCAGCGGTTCTTTTGGCGAAACTCTTCTACCGTCAGAAAATCAATATCGCCGATATCGCGGTGTTCGAGCTGACCGGTGTGCCCATGGTGATAGGAGTGAACCCGACTCCAGTAGGTGTAAGGAATGGTCGAAAAGAATGAGCACACCCAGCCGATGGCATCATTGGCTTTGCGCGACTTGAGAAAGGAAAAGTGACCGCAATCGTGCTGAATGATAAAGATGCGCACCAAGAAAAACGCATTGACCACCCCGAGAGCGAGGGTAAGCGCGATGGAGTAGTCTACAGCGAAGTACATCGCCACCCACAGCGCCAGGAAGGGTCCGAAGCTATTGATGATCTGCCAGGTAGCCTTGCGCCAATCGGGCACTTGATATTTGGCCACGATCTTCTTCCAGTTTGCTAGCTCGGCTTTGATGCTGGCTTCGTTGATGGTGGAAAAGGGAGCAGAGAGCTTAGTCATCGAAGAAGTGGTCGGGGTGAGAGCAGATACGGGTCGAAAACGTGCGAGTGCGGCGAACGTTGCACTTGCTGCAAACATAGTGATGCTATTGTGAGGCTCGTAGCGGGCTTGAGGTTTTATTTGCATATGATTGGGACAAGGGTGCAGCGTCGGCGGCTTTACGTTCGCTTTACACAACTTAGCCCCGGCTCCTCACGTAATTAGCGGTATGATCCAGCTGAAAAGACTGCTCGTGATGTGCTTGGTGCTGAGCACTGTTGCCCTGGCAGCCCAAGAGGTAACGGTGAGGGTACCCAACTGTGCAGAGAAAATCTATCAATTTCGCTTCAACGGCGTCAATTTCGTACCTGTCGCACCCCTCGCCAGTCCAGGTGAAGGCGTGTACACGATGGCCAATGACGTTGCCCAAACGGGTATCGTGTATCTCGGCCCAGAGTCAGGCAATCCGATTCCTGTTGTTTTCGACGGCAAAGAGAGTTTTAGCGTAAGCGGAAACTGCCAGCAAATGAGCTCGGCTATCATTCTCGGCTCGCCCGCCAACGACGCCTACAATGACCTGAAGCGGGAGTTTAAGCACCTCAATGATGCTACCACGCGATTGACGCAGACGCTGTCGACGCGACCAGCGGGTACTCCTGCCTACGATAAAACTAAATCTGAACTTAAGAATTTTGATGATCAGAAACTTAATCGTTTGGCAGAATTGCGTGAGCAGGATGATTTCTTAGCCAGTGTAATGGCTGTGAATCTATATACTAGTTTTGCCAATACCAACAAAGGCTACTCGAATGAATTGATGTACTTCATCAATGAGCGGTTTCAGTACACCGATTTCTCAAAATCTATTTACTCCACTAATCCCTGGGTATTTGAAAGTTATCGGGAATTTACTACGACGCTATTGCAAGCTAATGTCCCAGCTCCTATGCTGGAGGAGAGCTTAAATCAGCAGCTTGATCTGGTTTATAACAACCGACCTGTTCATAAATTAGCCTTAGGTGGAGTAATTGCTACACTTAAAGGTGCACAGCATCCACTTACTGCCGCTTTCGCAAAACAGTACCTCAAGCGCTATGCCGATGAAGAACCTTCCGTCGTGACTCGTCTTCAGGCTGATATCGCGCAGCTCGAAGCTTTTGAAGACGGTGCTGTAGCTCCAGGATTTACGCAAATGACACTCGACTCCTCGGGCCTAAAAGGTCCAGAAAATTTCCGGGGAAAAGTACTGCTGATCGATTTTTGGGCGAGTTGGTGCGGCCCGTGTCGTAAGGAAAATCCGAACGTGGTGAAGATGTACAATGAGTATAAAGATCAAGGCTTCGATATATTAGGTGTCAGCCTCGACAAGCAGTACGGACGCTGGGCGCAAGCCGTAGAAAAAGATCGCCTTACCTGGACGCACGTGAGCGACCTGCGTGGCTGGCAAAACGCCGCCGCTCAACAGTATGGAGTGCGCAGCATTCCTGCCACCGTACTCCTCGATCGCGAAGGTCGCATTGTAGCTCGCAATCTTCGCGGCGCAGCACTCGAAGACAAGGTAAAGGAGCTGGTAGAGGCTGGTCGCTAAGCCCCAGCACCCAGCCCCTAGCACCCAACACCTAGCACCTAGCACCCAATTACCACCCCGGCACGATATTCAAGCCAAACTTCCAGCTGGAGCCTTCCATGTTGAGCACTCTAGCGTAGTACGGTTCGAGAATGATGGCCCCGAGTACATTGGCACGAAGGCTAAGCCCGCCGGTAACTATTGGCCGACTTAGACTCGCGAAGTCAGCGCTTGGAGGCTGCTGCCCATCACCATTATCGAAAGCATCACGCTCGTCGTAGTAACGACGCACATCGGCGAAGTCATCGTAGGCCAAACCAGCATCGACAAAGGCCGTCAGCTCTGTGTACAGGTACGGGAAGTTGATGAGCGCGAGCCGCTTAGGACCGGTAAAAGGTAGGCGCACCTCCGCGTTTACCACCCCGATGTTGTTGCCTACCAGCGCGTTGAGGTTGAAGCCGTTGGCGGCACCAAGCGCGTAGAGATCGCCCTGGTTGTTGAGGCCGCGCACAAAGAATTGACTGCCCACATAAAATGGATACAATAGGCCGTCTTGCTCATCAAAGCCGTGACGACCATAGTGCATGCCACGAAGTGCAAATGTCACTGGTGCAAAGCGCTGATAACCTCGTACATCGACAGTAGACTGCAGGTGGTCGTAGTCACCAAAAAACTGCTCTACCCCAAGCCTAAAGCGGTAACCTTGGAGAGGACTTGCAAGTCCCATAATGGCATTATCTCCTACCAGCGCAGTACTCACCGAACCGAGGTTGAGGCTAGGCAGCTCGTTTTCCCGATCGCGGTTGCGGTCCTGAAAGACGAGATTGCCGAAGCGGTCGTAGTATAACGCTGTGCGGTCGAGTCGCTGATTATAAAATGCATAGCTCGCACCTGCTTCCGCGCGTAATGTGCGGGAAAAAGGATAGTCGACAAATGCACCGAGACGATCTTCAAAAATGCGGCGCTCGAACAGGTCGTAGCGTATGGCTTGAAAATTAGTTCCTGGAACGGTGTCGATCTGTCCTTGCGGCGCAAACGCACCCGAGCGGTAAGGCACGTGGCTGTAGCTCACACCCCAGCCGAGGGTGTGCTCGCGGTTGATGTAGGCAAGTTGAGCGGCGAGATCGTAAATCTGACCATTCAAGCTGATCCCAGTAAACACTTGTTGATTGCCGAGCACATCGCTAAACAGTGCATTGACGCCCCCTGTAGCACCAAATTGAGTACCGAGTCCCGGATTGCCAATGCTCGTACCGACACCTGCCCCACCCCCGACATAGTCGAGCTTAAAAGGATTAGTGGTCTCAACATAGCCGTAGTTGTTACTTGCTCCGAGCGATGTAGTCGATCCGCTACCTGACACAGGAATAGAATCTGCGTTAGTGGTAGAAGTACCGGTGGTGCCGAGAATGCTAAAGTCGGTAGTGCGCGCGGCCAAGCCAGCATCGACAATAAGCGGTGCTTTCTTGTTAAAAGAAGGTAATTTAGCCGCAGCTAAATCAACTGTAGTATCCTCAACTAACTCATTGAGGAAACGATCACGTTGGCCGGAATAGATGCTGTACTTGCCATCGTTGAGGTAGGTGTAGGCAATGCGATCACGGCGAGGACTTACACTTATTGCAGGAGCGTAGGCTGTGATTCCGCTTACACCTGTTTTAAGGTCAGTCATCCTGTACACTTGGTCATCCTCCACATCGTAGCGGTACATGTCGCGATACCCGTCATAGTTGCTCAGGAAGATGATGTCTCCTTCGTGATCGAATGCAGGATTTAGATTATCAGCTTTCGCAAAAACATCGAGTACCTCTACCCTGCCAGTCGGCACATCGAGAATTGCGATGTCGAAGCCTGTCGAAGCATTTAGCCGCTGGGAATCTCCCTCCAGGTGGTCTCGGCCATAGACGAGTTGTGTGCCTTCTCCATTCCAGCTCGGCAATAGCTCACTCGCAAAATCATTGGTGAGCTGGACCACTTCCTCTGTGTCCAGGAAAAACTGATACAGGTCCACCTGTCCTTGCACGAGCCCGCTGACCACAATGCTCTCGCCATCAGGGCTCCAGGTTGGGTTATCAAAAGCTTCTAAACCAGGAATGTCATATTCGGCTATTGTTTTGCCGCGATCGACATCGTTGACGAGCAAGATGTTTCGGCCTTTACTTACTCCGACAAAGGCAAACTTATCGCTCTTGGGCGCCCAGGTGCCGGCACTCTCGATATAAGCAAAATCATCGATGTGACCAGCTCGGGTTTTCTTCGTAATCTGTCGGATAATTTTCCCATTACGTGCGTCAGCTAGAAATAAGTCGATCGAGAACAAATTCTTCTCGCTGAGAAAAATTACGTAGCGACCATCCGGGCTTACCTGAGGTGCAATATTGAGTTCACCTCCAGCTTTATCGTCGATGAGTAGCTTACCTGGTGGCACAGCACCAGTTTGCTCATCTATAAAGGGCTGGTAATGACCCTTAATACCATCAACCCAGAGCTTATCTAAATTTTCAAGCGATATATCCAGCACCTGCTTTACAGCTAGCTCGAGCCCGCGTTTGGCTGTTTCTTCGAAGAGTGGACGAATCACCTGATCGCCATGCAGACCCGTCACAAAACTCCACCAGGCCTGACCCCAACGGTAAGGGAAGTACTGCGGATTGTTGAGCTTCTTAATCGTAGGCACATCATCGTTGAGCACGGCATCGCGCATCCACATGCTGGTATGCGCATCAACACGCCCGATGCTGAGGTACTCGGCCAAACCTTCGACCATCCAGAGGGGGAGGTTGGCGAGGTTCTTAATATTTGTCGAGTCGCCGTTGAGGATGAGGTTGTACTGGAAGGCGTGCACCAGCTCGTGCCCGAGCACGTGGTCGGTCTGGTGGTTGGACATCGCAAAAGGGTAGATCACCCGATTCTTAAAGGCCTCCGTCACACCGCCAGTACCTGAGCCTATGCTGCCAGAGATAGCATTGGTCTGCTGAAAATCTGCGTGGTTGTTGTAGAGCAGCATGAGGTTGCGACCCATAATGCTATCGCCAAACACACGTTGGTGGCGTGCGTACCAATCCTCGCTAAGTACCCCGATCCACTCGAGCCGTTCGGGTGCAGTCCCGCCACTTGCGGGTTCGAGGTAGTTGTAGATATTGAAATTAGGCGTCTGATAAGTACGCCAGTCGAAGCGCTCGTAGCGTGGCTTATTTTTGCCGAAGTATTGTGCTTGCGCCAAAACCGGCAGTAGCAGGGCCGCTACCAACATGGTGGTGGCAATTCGAAATGAGGGAATGGTCATTTTAGCTGTTCTTTGGGTCGCAACTCCAACGAGTGTTGGATCACTTGTAAAACACGTTTTTCGCCAAAAAGTCATGTTAGGTGATGACGTAGCTGTATTAAAATGAGGTTAAATCACTGGTTTTGTTCGCTGTACGCGATGTTTGTGGTTGCTAGCGCGCTTGCGCAGCCGCGCCTTCCCGCGCACGACGCTGAGCTACTTACGCCCTTTGAGCGTGATACTTTGGGCTCTGCTAGTTACGCTGAGGCGGTGGAGTTTTATCGGGTTTTGGCGCAAGCATACCCGCACTTATGCACGCTGCAGGTGGCAGGCCCGAGCGATGCTCCTGAGCCCATCTACATCTTCCTCGTGGGCAAACATCACCAGCAGCCAAGCGCTCCCGATGCGCACGTGACGCTCATCAACAACGGCATCCACGCCGGCGAGCCCTGCGGCGTCGATGCAAGTATGATGCTGGCGCGCGATCTGGTGCTCGGTAAAGCGGGCGTTGACTTGACCAATATCACGGTTGCCATTGTCCCGGCCTACAACGTCGGCGGCATGCTGAGGCGAGGGCAGGATACACGAGTCAATCAAGTCGGACCGCGAGAACATGGATTTCGGGCTAATGCACAAAACCTCGACCTCAATCGAGATTTTGTCAAACAAGATAGTTACAATGCGCGCACCCTTAGCCGATTGATGCGTGAGCTCAATCCTGATATCTTTATCGATACACATACCACCAATGGCGCTGATTATCAATATGCGCTGACACTTATTGCAACTCAGCCCGAAAAGCTCGGCGAGCCCCTCGGCAACTATATGAGGCAGCAACTTTTACCAGCTATATATAAAGGTATGGCCGATCAAGGTCATCTGATTAGCCCCTATGTGTACAGTAATGGTGTGCCGCAGGAAGCTGGAATCATTGCATTTATAGAAACGCCACGCTATTCGTCGGGCTATGCAGCTCTCCACCACAGTTTAGCATTTATTACTGAAGCTCATTCGCTCAAACCTTTTGCTACCCGCGTGCGGGCAACACATGCATTTCTGACGCTTGCTTTGCAGCTTCACAACGAGCAGTATCGCGCTATACGTGCTGCGCGTGAGTTGAATAAGTTGCAAACGATAAACAGTGACTCTATCGTCCTAACTTGGGAAGTGGATACTTTACGCGACATCATGCTGGATTTTGCAGGGTACAATCCTGTGTATGAGAAAAGTCAAATAACCGGTCAACAGCGCCTGCGCTACGACCGCGAGCAGCCCGTCAATGTTGCTACTCCTTATTATGCTTTCGCAAAACCTGTGCGTTTGGTAGCGATGCCAGCAGGATATCTTATACCGCATGCTTATCAAGAGCTGATTGCGCGACACCTAGGAGATGTTGATGCATACAGATTGCGCGAGGATACCACACTAGCTGTGACCCGCTACGCAATAGTAGACTACAAAACTACTAGCAGACCTTATGAAGGGCATTACCTCCACTACAACGTTGAAGTTGCAGCAGAAACGCTGGAGGTTCTTGCACGGGCGGGAGATTTGTTAGTACCAATTGATACACAAAATGCTCGCCTTCTCACCGCGCTTTTCGAGCCACAGGCGCCGGATTCATATTTTGCTTGGGGATTTTTTGATAGTTGGCTCCAGCAGAAAGAGTACTTCTCGAGTTATATTTTCGAAGATATCGCCGCGGATATGTTAGCAAAAGATGCCGAGCTTCGCCAGCTATTTGAACAGCATAAAGCTGAGGATGAAAGTTTTCTAACCGATAGTGATGCGCAGCTCGACTGGCTCTATAGACAGAGCGAATATTATGAAGGTGATATTTCTTATCCCGTACTCCGTATAGAGCGATAATTAGCAACCCTAACTCGCAATTTTGAGCAATATGCGCCATCTCGACCTTTTCATCGGCGGCTTCACTTTTTTGGCGATGCTGGTGATAGGAATTGTCTTTGAGGAGGAGCGGACCACCTTTGTTGATATTGCCTTTCATCTTTTTGAGCAGGCGCGTACTGGTGAGGTGGCGGTGCAGAACCATCGTTTCGTGTCTGCGCTTACGCAATACCTGCCGACCAAAATGCTGGCTGCAGGTGCACCTATGGCGCGGGTGCAGTTGGTCTACAGCCTCAGCTTTCCTCTGTACTACGGCTGCATATGGGCATTTACGGCCTTTGTCTTGCGCTCGAGGGTATGGGCGCTTGCTTGGGCGCTGACGTGGCTTACGTTTGCCACCCACACGCACTACTGGATCCAGTCGGAATTGCCACAAGGGCTGGCGGTGCTCACTGTTGCGCTAGCACTTATTGGCTGTCGGCCACAGCGAAAGTGGGCGAGCGTGCTGGTCCAGGCTGGTCTGCCGCTGCTCTTGCTCACTGTTGCTTTTGCGCATCCCTTGCTGATAGTGCCAGTCACGGCCAGTTTCGGGCTGCTATGGCTAGTTGACAAGCCTAAACGTGGCGCAGTACTAGCCGCTGCTCTTACGTACTACGGAGCCTACTGGATACGTGCCACCTTCTTTAGCACAGGCTATGATGATGCTGCCGGAGTTGGTGCAGGTGAGGTTGTACGCGGCATATTTGCTGGCAATATTCCTTACGCTATTCCTCATTTGGCTGCCAATATGATTAGCACGTATTACGCCTTTGCAGCAATAGCCCTCATTGCGCTGCTTGCACTCTGGGGAGCTAGGCAGCGACTCGCAGCACTTTGGATAGGGGCCGCGATTGGAGGACATCTCTTGCTGGTGGCGGTGAGTTATCCCGGACCAACAGTTACGGATTTCTATATTGAGAATCTTTATCTACCAGCAGGATTCATGGCCGCAGCAGCGCTGGCTGTAGCCTGGAAGGCCTGTAACTATCCTCAGTTAACTATGCGACTGGGTATAGCGGTGATGGTGCTTGCGTCGCTGCGATTAGCTCATGTTTATGCTCAAGGCTCATCCTTGTATGCGCCACGACTAGCATATCTCCAAGAGCAGCTGCTGCACTACAGGGGGCAAGATGTCGCTATCCAAGAGACGCCGAAGTTGACTCAGCGCTTAATCATGACGTGGGGCACCCCTTACGAAGCGTGGGTGCAGTCAAGTCGCTACGGTCGACCGCTGCAAGCTTACCTCGTGCATCCGGCTATTGAGCATTATCGCTCGGCTTTGGAGGCTAATAATAATGTAATCTTTACTTTTCACCAGGTACCACGAGCAGAACTTCCCGCTCACTACGCACAAGCTGTTAAGCCCTTGAACTATCGATTATTCAAACTCAAAGAGTAGTGGCCACCCTTAGCTGCGAAATATACCATACTTGATGATGCAATACAGTGCCCGTACGCCGTCTTTCCAGTTAATCTTTTTTCCTTCAGCATAAGTGCGACCGTAATAACTAATGCCGACCTCATAGATTCGAATATTTGGGATGCGAGAGATTTTTGCCGTTACCTCTGGCTCGAAACCAAAACGCTGCTCCACGAGCTGTAGCGACTGAATATGCTCACGTCGAAACAGCTTATAGCAGGTCTCCATGTCGGTGAGGTTGAGGTTGGTGGCTGCATTGCTGAGGCTGGTGAGCAGTTTGTTCCCGATCGAGTGCCAGAAGAACAAAATACGGTGTGGCCTGCCACCCATAAACCTGCTGCCATATACTACGTCGGCAAAGCCTTCGAGTATTGGTTGAAGTAGATCATTGTATTCACGTGGATCATACTCGAGGTCCGCATCTTGAATAACAACATAATCTCCCCTTGCCGCACGTATACCTGTATGTAAGGCGGCGCCTTTACCTTTATTGACCTCATGTTCAAGAAAGGTGATCGGGAAGGTTGGGTGTGCACTTTGGTAGGCGCGTATTGCTCCGGGAGTGTCGTCGCTGGAGTAGTCGTTGACGATGATGATTTCCTTTTCTACACCACCGACTAATTTCACCTCCCGCACCTTATCCAGGATTCGGTGGATGGTGCGCGCCTCGTTGTAAGCGGGGATGATGATGGAGAGGGTGAGATTCACAGCTGCGGAAGTTTGTACAAACCTGTAGATAGTATTGACCTCATGAGCCTCAATCCTGGTGCTTCGGGCGAATGTAGTCTTTAGCGTACGTAAAGCTGGAGCGAAGCTGGTGCGGCTCAGATTTGAGGTTTCGGTGCGGAGTAGCAGGGACGGCTGCTAGCTTGGCGACTCGTGAGAATCACTCCCCGGATGAGAAGCTGACAAGACTATATCTAGCTGATAGGTATCCTACACCTGCCAGCAGCGAAACACCTGCTGAACTGAACTGCCTGAGGTTAAGTTTGCGTCAGGAATTTTGATGCTATTCGCAAATAAAAGATATACAAGCTCCACAATCTGGTCGACTAACATAATAGGAAAGGATGTGCCTTCACAATAGAAGCAGGATCTTGGTCCCTTAGCACCTAAGAGCAAGGAAAAGGTTAGCTGTTAGCTATACGCTGTAGAGTCATTCGATCAGGAAAGTTGTTTGGAGTAGCGAAACATTTACTTGGGGCTATGAATGGCTGAGGCTGTACCTTGTGCAGCAGAAAATCAATTTCCACCCCGAGATGCCTCTTACTTCCTCATCAGCTAAGTTTACCTGGTACGCTATAGCTATAGTTTTCAGTCTACAAGTGCTGCTCGTGGGGCTCTACTATCCGAAATGGCAGCTTTCCGGCACAGAAGCGACAATATCTTGGGATGTAGCTGGCTATTACATGTACTTGCCTGCAGCTTTCATCTACAAAGATCTAGGAGGTGATAGTTATCATGCTGCCGTCACTGAAGCTTATCGACCTAGCCCAGTATTTGATCACGCATTTAAGCATGAGAAATCTGGAGCTTATGTGATGAAGTATTCTATAGGCCAAGCCATACAGTTTGCGCCATTTTTTGCAGTCGCCCATATAGTTGCTAAATTCTCGAGTGATTTTCCTGCGGATGGATTTTCAAGACCTTATCAATTAGGCATCACTGCAGAGATTCTCTTCTTTGCATTATTAGGGCTACTACTGCTGAGAGTATTACTGCTGCGCTATTTCTCCGAACTCATCGCCGCCTGCACTATAATTGCCATTGGCGTAGGGACAAATTACTTAGAATATTCTAGCATGGGCGGAGGGCATACCCACCTAAATCTGTTTGCTGTCGTCTGCGCTGTCGCTCTCTTATCTGATAACTTTTATAAAAATCCCAAAATTACTACCGCTGGTTTGCTTGGAGGCCTTATCGGTCTTGCTGCACTTACTAGGCCCACAGAAATAATGCTGGTGTTACTGCCATTGCTGTGGGGGATTCGATTTTCTAGGGATAGCTTTTATGACAGATTAAATATCTTTAAAAATCACTGGCTCAAGTTTGCCGTGGCCGCTATTGTGGGTGGAATGGTGCTTGCACTCCAACCGCTCTACTGGAAGCTGGTGGCAGGAGAATGGATAGTGTATAGTTATCAGGATCAAGGCTTTAGCTTTCTATCTCCACATATTTGGAAAGGCATGTTTAGTGCGCGCGCAGGATGGCTCACCTACACACCGCTGGGAATCTTTATGCTGGCTGGCTTCTTCACCATGCGAAAAGAGCTTGCACGTCTTACTCCGACAGTGGCCATCTATATTGCAATCTTCTGCTACATCGTGTGGAGTTGGGATATTTGGTGGTATGGGGGCTCGTTAGGACAGCGAACTATGGTACAAGTGTACCCACTCCTTGCCTTGCCACTAGGATCACTATTCGCAAAAGTGGCACGAGCAAAATGGCCATACCAGCTGATCGTCGGAGTTGGAATCAGCCTGTGTATATTGATCAACCTCTTCTGGACGCACCAGGCTCACCGAGGCGGAATGTTACGCGTAGGAGAAATGACTTGGCCTTATTACCTCGCGACGCTCGGGCGCTTCGATCAAGACTTCGATCGTCTCAAGCTGCTCGATGGAGTGAAAATCTACAAAGGCGAACTAGGTGCACAGGAAGTGTTGCTCACGGAAAATTTCGAGCAGCTTCCAGATTCTACGGCTTGCCCAGGCGGACCTATTAGCGGCAACAGAAGCCTCTGCGTATCACTCGCTGGAACCTATAGCCCAGACTTCTATGCTCCTCGCGCCCCGGCATACGCCGAGTGGTTGAGGGTAAGCTTCGATGTAGATGTGCGCAACAAAACGTGGGAAAGTTGGGCCATGTTAACGGCCAATTTATATACGGAGACAAATGGGAACAGAATCAAATTGGGAACAATGCGGCCAGAGCGTATTGTCAATGCAGGGCGATCGCGCTTGCATTTTGACGTTGACGCACCGTCGGCCAAGTACGAGCACCTCGTGATCAACTTTGCTAAACATGGTTTGGCAGGCGAATTAGCCATAGATAGCCTGACGCTCACAGCATTTGCTAAACCATAAAGGCCTCTCGACCAGGAGCGAGTACCATCACCAGTAAGGCATGCTGGGGCAGCGTGTACATTCGACCTTCCCTGTTCATCCTGATCCCACCACTGCCCCTCATTCTCGCAGCTCAATTTCTATCTTTTACTTCAAATTATGATGGCACTCCTACAGCTGCGCGATCCCTGGGTATGGTTTGTGGTGGTGGCCCAAGCAGGAATTTGTGTCATAGCTTCCAAGATAATCCTCAATGCTCTAGCATATCAGGGGCTTTAAGTCTGATATGTCGGCACAAAGATTATTGTACCACCTTTAGCTACTTTTCGCAAATTGCTAATTCCGAATTAGCTGCGCATTCTCTAAGGTATTTGGACTAGACTAATCGTTAATCGCCTGTACGTTATAAAATGATGCTGGCCCCGCCGTGGCCATACCTTCTAGGATACTTTGGCCTCAACATGTTGCGTACCGAAGCGGGAAACTTTAGCAAGATTCTCTTGAGGTCATGGCGAGCATAAGTCGCTTCCTGACCTTTGTGCAGCGGATCAGCAATGGGAGTACCATCGGCTTTACACAAGCAGGTGCCGAGGTTTGTCCGTAGGCTGACCGAGTTGGTGCATCCATAGCACTAGAAGTTAATTGTACGCCGACAAACTGCGTACTTTGCATGGTACGCCATGAAGCATCCGCCTGCACCTCTCTTGTTTAGCACGAGCGCCTTTCGTGTAAACGCTGAGTGGGTAGAATTGCGCTTCAAGAACAAGATTAGTTTCAGTAGATTGAAGAATTACCAAACTATATTTAGCTTTTTGCTCGCAGTTCAAGCTTTGACTATTTATGGGCAGGAACCCGACCGTGAAGCTTCCTCACACCCGGTAATTTTTATCGAAACCGATGCCCAGGGCATTCCTGATGAACCTAAAGTGATGGTACGCTTGAAGGTTGCAGATATGGCCTCCACCCTCGACACAGCTACCTTGGATTACAGCTACGTTGGCTATGCAGGACTAGAATTGCGGGGACGCTCCTCTTTAGGGTTTCCAAAGAAAGGTTACGGCCTGGAGACTCGCGAGTTCGACGCGTCAAACAGAGAGACAGAGCTGCTTGGACTACCCGTAGAAAATGATTGGGTTCTGCATGGCCCCTATGCAGATAAATCATTGATTCGCAATGCGCTTACCTATCAAACTGGCCGCGCCCTTGGAATCCCCGCTCCACGATCAAAATTCTGTGAGCTCGTAATTGATGGTGAATTGCTTGGCACGTATCTTCTCGTAGAAAAGGTGAAGCGGGATAAAAATCGCGTTGACCTTGATCGCCCAGACTCACAAACCCTGCGCACTGGTCCACACACAGACTTCCTCTTCAAGATTGACTTTGATGTAGATGTTCCAGCAGAGGGTTGGAGGAGTAGAAACTCCTATCGTGATAGCTCACCCAGCTACACGAAATATGAGTATCAGTACCCAAAACCTACAGAGATAACTGCGCAGGAAGCTGCTTATCTCCAAGAATATGTCGACGAAGTAGAGCAAGTGCTTCTCGGACCTGAAGCTTTTGATCCTGTCGAAGGCTATGGCTAGCTATATTAATGTCGACGCGTGGGTAGACTATGTCATACTAAATGAACTCGCTCGTAATGTTGATGCTTATATCGGATCAACATATTTGGTCAAGCGCTCATTAAGGAGTGGCGGAAAACTCGAACCTGGTCCGATTTGGGACCATAATTTAGCGTATGGCAATAGCGACTACTGCGGCGGTGTATCTGTAGAGGGCCTCGCTGTCGAGGATGGGGAAATATGTGATGGTAGACTCTCCCCTATAATATTTGCTGACGTTTGGCGCGATCCGACATTTCGTACCAAGGTGGCTGACAGGTATGCCTCGCTACGTGAATATAAATTAGGGTCTCAGCTCATCAATCGTATAGACAGTTTAGAGATGGAAGTAAGGACTATGGCAACGAACAACTTTACACGTTGGCCCATCGCTAATATGTATGTATGGCCGAATGCATACGTCGGGGAGACATGGCAAGAAGATGTCAGTTTCCTGCGTCAGTGGGTGATTGATCGCTTAGGCCACCTTTTGCTGCAACAACAAGTAGAGGACGGTCAGCGAGTTATTTCATTTCAGATTAGTGACCCACATATCTTTGCCCTAGTTTTTGAGGATGTACATGGCCTTCGGGCTGTCCATCTAGCTCCATATTAGATACAGCAGCATTGCTGTACGTCATTTATACAATCTATTTGCTCAGTAGGCTTTAACCACGATAATGTACAGCCGCAGAAACGCTGTTGAGTCCTCTCTAACAAGAGATTTCCTAGCCACGCTCCACCAACTCTCCTGTCAATCTCCTCAATTCCAAATCCGTAATCAAAATATTATAAACCACCTGTAGCCGTGCCTGAACAGCATCGAAATAATTGAGCTGTAGTTCTCGGTAATCAAAAGAATTTATGCTACCTGCCCGCAGCTGCTCTTCAGCCAGTTCAAGATTGGCCGCAGCATTTTCTATAAGTGCCATCTGCAAATCGAGTAATTGTCGCTGATTACGATAAGTTTCCAGTGCGATTCGCGCTTGAATTTGCGCATCCTGCCGTGCATTTTTGAGGTTGATGTTTGTTACGCGCTCATTCACCAGCGCATTCTGAATCTGACGACGCCGAGCTCCAGCGTCATAGAGTGTATAGGCGCCTGTAATTCCGATAGACCCTTGGCCCGTGCTGCCATACACCAACTCGCCGGGCAGCATCGTCCGCGGATCTTCTCCCGAAAGCCTGAAGGCGGTGCGGGTGTGGGTGAGGCCGGCAGCTACATCAAGCACGGGCTTGAGTGCAGCACGTGCCAACTCCGTGCGCGTTAGTGCTAACTGCTCTTGCGTGCGTAGCAAATCGAGGTTGGCCGTCGAATCCAGGCGGCGAGAAATTCGTTCGATCTGCCAATCGCGCGGCTCGAACACCAGCGTATCACCTATAGCTCGACCCGCGAATTCCTCCTCAGCAGCATCTAGCTCCAGGAAAAGCGCTCGCTGCGCATTGTCTACCTCAACACCCGCACGCTCCACCGCCACAGAGTCAGCTAGTAAGGCGGTACGAGCTTGTAGAAGTTCTATAGCTTGACCTTGTCCATAACTACGACGCAATTGCTGAAACGCTAAACGATCGCGGCTAAAGGCGAGTCGGCGCTCCGCAAGTTGTGCGGTAGCTTCGCGCAGTTGTGCAGTGTAATAAGCAGAAGTAACTGCATAAACACTCGTTTCGATAAGTTGACGAACCTGCTGATTGGCTACTGCTTCTAGCTGACCTAATTCTCTCCTTCTAAAGCGTACGCGGTAGCCATTAAATAAGGTATAATTAGCTTGCAGGCCTGCACTTGCGCTTCCAGTATAAAAAGAGCCATTGAGGAAGCTCGCTGGATTATTTTGTGAATTGAGTGAGTTGTTGAGGCCCAAGGTTGCCTGCACCACGGGAGCTCTTCCTGCAGTCACCCAATTGTTGTTGCGCGCGGCCACTTCCACGCCCAGACGCTGCCCGGCAATGCTGAGGTTGTTGTCGACGCCCCAGGCGAGTGCTTCAGCTAAGGAGAGTGGATTTGTTGGACCTTGGGCAGCCAGTACACCGCTTAGGCAGAGGCAGCATGCAGCAAGAAGCCTTACGAATAAATGCTGGCTCATCGCTCAGAAGAATTTGTTGCTGCTTCGAAATAAGCTGTGACGTCATCCCATGAGTTCATCCGAGGAAACCGAGTTTCGTGGCGATTGTGCAGCGCATCAAATAGTAATCCAGTGCCAGTAAAGGTCTCCAAATTATGCGGATGATCGTCTAACAAATAATTTGTACAAATTATGGACTTGTCGCCACAGAAGACGATATTCTTCCAGTGTACCCACGGAAAATGCTCATGCAGCCAATCGAACTTATCTTCAAAGCTGTTGCGAAATTCCATAGCCGCCGTCACAAAGTAAATGCTGTAATGCTGTCGCAAAAACTCCAAACCTTCTCTGGCTCCCGCTATTACTGGCAAGTCACGAAAGAAGCCTCTATCATACAAGACTTCCCGCACATCTTCAGCACCCGCAAGGTGATAGATCTTTCGTCCGATTAGATCTGCTTCAGCAGCGCGCACTCCAAACCGCTGTTCGTACAGTGCGTGAAATTTGGGCATGACGTCCGCAACGACCTCATCCATGTCGACCGCAATGCTGGGCTTGCTCATAGGAGTTATTTTTTGGGCAACAAGATTTAGAACATCGATGCGACGCGTGAGAGGGTAATAACTGTCATAATCGCTAAAACTGTTGCCCCTGCATAGATGGGCCAGTTGTACACTGCGCTGTTGGGTGCCGCAGATTCAACCGCAGTATAATCAACCCACCGCCCTGTAACCACACGCTGGGCAATTACTTTGAAGCGATTAGATAGGATGAGCATAGATGGTAGTACGATCAGCAGACCGACCGTTGTCGCAAACAAGCCAAAACTCACCGAAATGGCCATCGGAATGAGAAACTGCGCCTGTAAGCTAGTCTCAAACATGATCGGTCCGAGGCCGGCCAAGGTGGTCACGGTCGTTAGCACTATCGGCCTGAATCGACCAAGCGCGGCTGTTTCAATCGCCTTCATATGCTCCATGCCGCGTTCGAGAAGCTCATTGTAACTCGTCACCAATACTAGCGCATCATTCACTAATACACCGACTAAAGCGATTACGCCCAAAAAGCTAAAAAGACTCAATGGAAAGCTCGCTGGCAGCACCAAATCCATAAGCCAGTGCCCCCAAATAACCCCAATAAAAGAAAAGGGAATTAACAGAAACACTAAAATAGTCTGTGACATCGAGCGAAACGTAAGAGCGATAATAAAGAACATCAGCCCTAATACCACCGGCCCCGTCACATTCAGTGACCCAATGGTTTTAGCTTGCTCGCGATTCTGCCCCTCAAAGTCGGCAGACACTCCGGGATGCTCTGCCAAGATTTCAGGAATTAGATTTTCGCGCAGATTAGTTGTTATATCACTGACGCTCACGTCATCGCTCGATATATCCGAACTAATAGTAACCTCACGCTTGCCGTCGGTATGATTTATAGCCACAATACCGCGCTCCGTATCGAGTGTGGCGACATCACCTAAAACGTATTCACCTGAGGGGGTGCGTATACGCATATTGACGAGCTGATCAACAGTACGACGGTTGTCTTCGGCATAACGCACCCACACCCTCACTTCGTCGCGGCCGCGCTGCAGGCGTTGCACCTCCTGCCCGAAAAATCCTGCCCTCACCTGAGCCAGCACGCTTGCTTCATCTAAGCCGAGGTAGCGACCTCGCTCGTTGAGCAATATGTTGATCTCGCGCAGCCCATCCTTGTTCGAGTCGGTGACGTCCGTAAGTTCTTTCAAGTTGGCAAGCGCATCGGCTACATCACGTGCAGCAGCATCGAGGGCCTGAGGGTTCTGGCCACGCAGACTTACGCTCACTGGCTTCCCAAACGCAGATGCTCCACCGAAGGTGAGACTTTCTGCTTCGGGGATAGGGCCGGTGAGTGCGCGAATGAGATTAGTCGCCTCTCGCACCTTTAGGTCGCCCCGCTGCTCCGAATCAATGAGTGTAGCAGTGACGCGACCAGTAAACGTATTTGGCCCGATGTCAACTTGCACCTTTTCAATGGCTCGGGCCTCACCCTGATAAAATTGCTGACTTAATGAGTCATTAGCCTTTGCAACTGCCCGCCTTATGTGCTCGAGATACCGCTCAGTTACATCCTCACGCGTGCCTGCTGTCAGTTGCAAATCAATAATAATATCATCGCGAGGAATGTTAGGGAAAAATGTGGTCCCCACTATTCCACCTCTTACTGCGCCGAAACTAATCACTAATATCGCGATCATTATACCAATGGTCAAGAATCGAAAGCGCATGGCAAAGTGTAGCAGCGGCTTATAAAGTGTATCACGAAAGAAGTCCATAATTCGATCAAATTGCCGCACCACCCAGGGTTTGGTTGCGTGTGGATCTCCTTTGAGTGCTTCAGAATGAGCGACGTGAGTCGGCAAGATTACGATGCCTTCAACTAGTGAGAATATCAGCGACAACACTACCACCACCGACATTTCAGCAAAGAAATCTCCGAGCCGTCCGCGCAAGAAAAAGAAGGTTGAAAACGCTACTACAGTGGTCGCTATAGCTGAGAATACTGCTGGCAGTACCTGCATGGTTCCTTCTACTGCGTGGGTTTCTGCTTGTTTGTCGAGGCGTTGGCGGCGCGCTTCGCGTCCTGCAGCGATGCTTTCTTCACTCAGCAATGCTAAGGCGTCCTTCTGTTCAGCTTTCGCCAAAACCACCTCTGCCTCACTGGGCTCTTCTTGATCCATCCCCAGCTCCCAGCGCTGAAAGATATTTTCGGCTATGACAATACCATCATCCACCAAAATACCGATGACGAGTATCATCCCGAATAAGCTCAGCACGTTAATTGTTACTCCCAGTAAATATGCAAACAAAAACATACCTGCGAATGAAATAGGAATAGACAGCGCCACCCAAAAGGCAAGGCGCCAATTGAGAAACATCGCGAGCACTATCGCCACAATTAGAAAGCCGAGTTGCCCATTCGAACTCAGTAGATCGATACGATCATTTAGGGTGACTGATCGATCAGATATGATGGTGGCCTGAACTTCGGCGTTGGCGGCATTAAAGTCTTCAATGTATTTCCGCACAGTTTCAGTAATAGACAGCAGGTCTTCCTCTATGGTATTACTTACTGTTACCACTACCGACGGTTCGTCATTTAGGTAGGTGCGAGTAGGATCCTCCGCCCAACGATCGGTGACATCTGCAACTTGATAAAGCCGCACTACCCCACCCGCGGGTGTAGTTTTGATAATAATGTCTCGCAAACCTTCTGCGTAGTAGTCTTTCGCCCGCGATCGCAGCAACAGTTCCTCACTTTCAGTTTTAATGGTGCCACCGGTAATGTCTAGGTTGGCATTGCGAACAGCTTGAGCTGCCTCCCCAAAAGATAGACCGTAGGCTTGTAGGTCGTTTTCCCGAAAGGCAATCTGTATTTCCTCCTCTGGAAAACCACTCAGCTCCACTTTCGATATGCCATCCATCGCCAGCAGCTCCGACTCTACCTGGCGCCCGTAGCTTTTCAAGGCTGCCAGACTCACATTACCACCGATACCGAAGGCAATAGAAGGCTGCACATTTTCTCGCACATACACCACTGGAGGCTCTAATCCGGCCGGAAAACTCGGAATCCGATCAACAGCATTACGCACATCGTCTACAACCAAGTTAGCATCATAGGTCTCTAAAACCTCAATGGTAATAGTGCCAGCGTTTTCTTGACTAATACTCGTGACGCGATCAATGCCGGTGACGCCCTTTAAATTTTCTTCTATCTTATTGACTACACCTTCTTCTATTTCTTCTGGAGCCGCTCCCGGCAAAACCACCTGCACAGATATTATGCGTGACGGAACCTCCGGGAAAAATGTGGATTTCATGTTGAGTAACCCAAAGGCACCCAAGGCAATTATTCCCACCATTACCAGGTTGGCAGCGATCGGATAGCGTACGAAGTAGCGAATTATGGAGCGCATAAGTGTTATTTTTCCTTCACCTTCATCCCCGCAAAAGCACCGGGCAAGGCTTCATCCAGAATTTGAGTGCCAGGCGCCAATCCCCGAACATACACTTGTGTATCGCTTCGCCTGACGATATCCACTTCTGCTCGCTCCAGCAAGCTATCTCTCACAATATAAAGTTCATTTTGGCCAATAAGGTAGCGCTGATCTACAGGAATGACATCGTTAACCTGCGAACCCTTAACCACTCCTCGCAGGTACAAACCTTCTCGTAAGTTATCGCCGCGCACATTAAGAAAGACAGTGGCCGATTGCGTGGTCGGATCAACCTGGGTCGACACGCGACTAACTGTAGCAGCGTACGCTTCGCCACTCGGCCCGTAGAGCGTAGCCTTCGATCCAGGATCGAGGTACTGGAGGTCGGCCACTGGCACTGTTGCAGCCATTTCATAGCTGTTGGCGGTGAGCGTTCCAAGCGGTTGGTTGCTCCTCACAAGTGAGCCGACCGTTGCGCTAGCCTCTGTGAGCGTGCCACTAAATGGAGCGCGCAACTCATACTTCGCAAGCCTCTCCTCAGCACCCTTTATTTGATAATACTGACCGTATATATTCTTGGCATTTAGATAAAACTTAGCGGCATCATCTGCTACGGGTGGCAAGTCTGGAAGTGGCTGCTCTGGATCAAAGGCTCGCAAGTAAGCGTCCCAGGCAGGAAATGTTGCTGGATAATCGATCTTAAGATCTGGCATGGCTTGGGCTAAACTATTCGCAAGCGCACTTTTTTGTGCTAAGAGTGCATAGCGAGCTTCTGTATTGTTTATCCGGGCTAGTAATTGTCCCTTTCGGTAAAACACCCCTTGCTTAAACGGATGCGCACTTGCTTCAAATACGCCTGTGACTTCAGCAATAATGGGCGCTCGCTCAAATGCCACGAGTCGACCTTGCAACTGTATATCCACCTGATAGGCATCAGGAACAACACTGCGCAGCGCTACTTGCCGAACTGCCGAACTACGTTGCTGCTTAGGTGGCTCCTCCTTCTGATTGGCGATATATCCGGAGAATATAAAACCTGCCACGATAATTATGACTCCAACTGCCACTCCAATCAGGCGCTTCATTGAGGTGTTGTCCTTCATGCTGGTGAATTACTTAGATTGGCAAATACCCGGTCCAAGACTTGACTACACACGCTGAGGTGGTGAGGGTTGAGTTCGGCTACAGCTGTAGCTTGCACGCGGTTAGCACATTGTACTAAGGAAGCAAATGTCTCCCGTCCTTGCTTAGTGAGATCAACCATTTTGCGTCGGCGGTTTTGAGGGTCGACAGTTCGCACGATCAATTTAGCTTGCTCCATACGCACCAGCAGCCGCGTGGCCGTTGCTTTATCCCGCACGAGGAACTTAGCTATCTCTTCCTGATATGCTCTCGGGTGTCGGTAGAGAAACTTAAGCGTCGGAAAGAACTCGATTGGATAGGCATAACCCTCTGCTATCAGCTCTTCCACCAGCCGTTGGCGCATCAGCCTGCCGGTGCGGTGTAGCCGCTCACCGAAAGATTCAAAAGCATTCTGGACAGGTGGTGCCATAGTACCGTTGCAGCTGCAACAGTACACCCGAGCTGTAGGGAAGGTTTTGCTGAACAAGCGACTCCCGATAAAATAGTTGACACAGCTATTCGAAGGCTTCGAAGCTGTACTCCAGCGTCACCGGAATCTGCTGAGGTGTCGCTGTCCGCAGGCTCCGCAACTCGAGGACCAATCCGAAGCGATCACTGTCGAGAATTTCCCGCGCATCAAAATCTGTGGGGATCATATCGAGCCGCGCACCTATATCGATAGGTATTTGATCACGGTAAAACAACTCTTTGAGATTCAACGAATCGTCAGTAAATGCCTTTAGTGAGACTTCTGCAGCAAAACCCCAGTTAAGACCGGGCTCAGTAATGAAGAGGCTGGCGCGGGAAGGCTGAATCCTAGCCCACTCACCCCACGCTACTCCCGTCTCCTGTTCGAAACGTGCTTGCTCGCTGCTGATGTTGCGGCGCACCAGGCCGTGGGCTCGTATCGGATTTAGTCCGGCGGGCACGGAGTAGCTCAGCGGCAGCATTTGCAGTCGTGTTCCAGGAGCATCATCTTTACAGGCAGTGCTGCCCGTCAGCAGACTGAGCAGAAGGATTATACTGAGAAGGCTGCGCATAGGCTCTTCAACGCGTGGCACAAAAGCTTTCGTGTCGCACATTTCCAGAAGCCGCTTACCTTCCGGGCAAGAATCAACTCTTTATGGGCGTAGCTAAAGTTAGATTACCTGGCACTCCAGCACAACGTCAGGAATTTACCCGCAAAATCCTCTGTGACCTCAAGGCGCTAGAGTACATGCTCGACCACGACTGGTTCGAAAAGGGCATTACTCGCATCGGAGCAGAACAGGAGATGTGCCTCGTCGACCCGCGGACTTACAAAGCTGCGCCCTGCAACATGGCCATCCTCGAAGAGATGAAGGATCGGCCGTGGCTCGATACCGAGCTCGCCAAATTCAACCTCGAGACCAACCTCACTCCCCGCGAATTTACCGGTGGGGCATTGCGAGAAATGCAGCAGGAACTCGATGGTCAGTTGGCACTCATCCGAATCGCAGCCAAGAATCACGGCGCTGATGTCGTCTTGACCGGCATCTTGCCCACCCTGCGCAAATTCGACCTGGAGTTAAGCAATCTGACGCCTATGCCGCGCTACGAGGCGCTCATGAAGGCGATCAATTCTCAAAAGCTCGATCCCAGTTATGAGATACGCTTAAAAGGTATTGATGAACTCGCGGTAAAGCACGATAGCCCTCTCCTCGAGGCAGCCAACACGAGTTTTCAGGTCCACCTACAAGTAGCGCCGAAAGACTTTGTACAGTATTACAACATCTCGCAGGCTATCACGGCGCCTATTATGGCCACCGCCGCCAACAGCCCCATCGTATTTGGTCGGAGGCTATGGCACGAGAACCGTATAGCCTTGTTTCAGCAGGCGCTCGATACGCGTCGCATGCACGAGCATATGCGCGAGCGCTCAGCCCGAGTAAGCTTCGGCAAAGGCTGGATCGACAAGTCTATACTCGACATTTATCGTGAAGACCTCACTCGCTTCCGCATACTTCTCGCTGCCGATATCGATGATGATTCGCTGGCACAAGTCAAAGATGGTATCACGCCGAAGCTCCTAGCCCTGCAGGTCCATAATTCTACCGTGTACCGCTGGAATAGACCCTGCTATGGAATTTCCGACAACGGCAAGCCTCACCTCCGCATCGAAAACAGAGTACTTCCCGCTGGCCCGACCACACTCGATGAGATAGCGAATGCCGCGCTTTGGCTCGGTGCAGTAGTAG
Organism: Saprospiraceae bacterium; assembly: GCA_965213735.1. Classification (GTDB taxonomy): domain Bacteria; phylum Bacteroidota; class Bacteroidia; order Chitinophagales; family Saprospiraceae; genus CALDTK01. Next base: position 1,486,508 of record CBDCAB010000005.1, on the reverse strand, counting down.
GCTTTGCGGATGAAATTCCTGATATCCGTAAGCAAATGAGCTTTGAGGACACGGCTGATAACTTTTCCAAGGCTGCGCAATTCGGCATGGACACTAAATTTAACTGGGCGGGCGAAGGCAAAATTCCAGCTCGGGAAATGCTGCGCGAAATCATTATTCCCCACGCGCGCAAAGGCCTCGAACTCAAAGGCATTGCTGCTACTGATATAGATCACTACATGGGTATAGTCGAGGAGCGTGTTGATCGTATGGCCACCGGTGCACGCTGGCAGCTGAAGTCATTTACCAAGCTCCGCGAACGGGTGAGCCGCGATGAAGCCTTGAGCAATATCACTGCTGCTATGCTGCATAACCAAGGGCAGGGCATGCCTGTGCACCGTTGGCCGCTCCCTAATGTCGATGACTTTAGCCACTACGCACCAAGCAAGCTGCTGGTAGAAGAATTTATGGAGACCGATCTGATTACTTGCCAAAGCTCAGACCTCGTCGATCTGGTGGCAGAGATTATGGACTGGCGCAAAATTCGCTACATGCCTGTGGAAGATGATGAGGGCAAGTTGTGCGGCCTTATTACGGCTCGGCTGCTTCTGCGCCACCACGTTCGCAAAGACCAACTGGATCAGCCGGAGGTCGTAACGGTAGAAGATATTATGGTCAGTGCCCCAGTCACGATTCAGCCCAATGCGACCATCACGCAGGCTATGGAGGTGATGCGAGAAAAGCGCATTGGGTGTATGCCTGTTGTCAAGGGAGAGGAGCTGATTGGCATCATCACCGAGATGGATTTTCTCCGCATTAGCGGGCGCTTGATTCGCCAGCTTGAAGATCGTCAGGTGGTGGCGGAGGGTTGAGGGCTCGAAAAATTCTTGGTAGGTGTTGACTATTTGTCGCGCTCAACTATCTTTGCGCCGCAACTCGCACTGACCCATAGTGTAATCGGTAACACTACAGTTTTTGGTTCTGTCATTCAAGGTTCGAGTCCTTGTGGGTCAACATCCAAAGCCGCTTCCTCACCGGAGCGGCTTTTTTCGTCCCTAATACCCTACTCCCGCAAGAGCTGGCTCGAATAGCGACGGCCCTCTAGGTGAATTTCGAGTGCGAGGTATGCGGCTGGACCAGCAGGAACATCGATCTGCTGACTCGCAGTGAGGGTGCCAGCCACCAGTACACGCCCCGCAAGATCAACGAGCCGGTAGGCCGCTCCATCGAGCGACTGACCACTTTGTTCTCGTACATTTAGGACGGAGGGAGATGAAAAGTACAGCACCACGCGACTTTCAGCAGCCTGTTGTGTGCCTACTGCATCGCACTGCATCTCCACTTCCATGCGCGAATTGCAGCCCACTTGATTGTTCTGAATGACATCGCCAGTTTTAGATTCGAGGTAGCGGCAAATAGGCTTCACCGCACAGCGCCGGAGTTCGTTGTTGTCGCGCAAAGTGAGCGCGCCATTTATGGTAAGATCATCATTGAGCCCTTCCATGCCACCCAAGCGCGGGTTCATGAAGATGGTCATTCCGCCCATATAATCCACACTTTCCAGCCCGAGTAAAGAAGAAAGGCTGTCGAGGGCGATAATCACCAGCGACTGTCCAATGGTGTCGAGCGAGCTGAGCCCATCGAGGCGGGTGAGCCGCGGCAGACCACTAAGTACAAGACTCGACGTCAGCTCATTCAAACCACTCAGACCTCGGAGTGAAGTCATGTTGGGATTGCCAGAGATCGTCACGCTCCCATTGGTGCTCTCAAAATTTTCGAGACCTGTGAGGTTGGCGAGACTGGCGTTTGCTGACACCTGTAGTCCGCGTGAGGCACGCGTGAGGTTTTGCAAACCCGACAGGTCACCGAGTTGATTGTTGGCAATGATGTCGACGTTGCCCCGAAGTCTTTGAAAGCCTTCCAGACCGGCAAGCGAAGTCAACTGTTTGTTGGCGCGTACTACGAGCGACAGCATGATATTATCAGCATCAAAATCTTGAAGGGCCAGGAGCGACTGCAGGGTGTCGTTGCGGAGGATGACAAGCTCTTGTCCGATAAAATCAATCGAATCAATACCGCGAAGGCTCTCCAGCTCAGTGTTGTTGCTTATAATCAAACCCCGAGGTAAGCTCCTGATATGCTCAAGGCCACTGAGGTTTTTAATGACTCCTATGCTGTCGATCGTTAGCCCTTCCAGCGAATCCACTGAGCTAACGACAGCAAGGGAATTAAGCCCGAATACTCGGATCAGCTCCAAATGACCAACGTGGGTGAGGTTAGTGATTTCTGCTAACTCTCTGCCGTCGACCAGGTCGAGCGTGAGGCGACCTCTCACAGCTTCTAGTTGAGCCAAGCCGGCTAGATCTGTGAGAAACGGACCCTTAACGGTGAGGTTTCCGTTGAGCTGGGTGCAGGTCGGATAATTGAGCGCGAAAGAGTCTATTTGAGCTTGCAGGGTAAAGGTCGTATCGCGCGGACACTGCGCCTGCCCCACCCCAATACCCATCCACGCACACAGCAGAAGCAGTGCGAGCCTATACGTAATTTGAGGTTTTGACGAAAGTGGAAAAAAGGGAAGACACCACGGGAATCCAGGACCGCTACATTGAGTTGACTGCATGCTCTAAAGTAGATACAGTTTTGCAATGCTGCGCTGCCCGCTACAAAAGATTAATACAACAAGATTTGGTGGCCGCTTTGGATAATCCCTGATCTCATTCAGCACGAATCAATGCGTTAGAGACACTCGCTTAAGGGCATCAAGAGGTACTGTGACGCAGATTTGCCTAAGCTGCGACAGCAAATTGCTGTTTGCCACGCAGCACATTATCGAGTACTGCGACGGGAAAAGATCCTAAATGCAAGCTGTAGGAGGACGTCGCGCCGATCCCATGGGCGATGATCACACCAGCATCGAGGAGGACCCGCAAATCAGCCTGAACATCAGGCCAACTCGGACCGTACAGCGCGCGCAAATAGCTTTCCGACACCTCCGCATAGCCAATTGCGCGAATGAGGGCCCGACGCTTGGGATTGGCAAGATGAACCACAATCATGTCAGCAGTGCGCACAGCAACAGGAACACGAGCGTGGGCTGAATCAAAAAGATCGGCAATGGCTACCATGGTAAAAATTTTTGGGATGACCGCTCGACGCATTGGCGCGAACGCTGGCCGAAAGGTAAACGACCCTTGCCTACTAAACAAATTGTTGAACACATTTTGTTTAATCCAACAAAGAATTTCTCGTTCTGTAGCTTGAACCCTCGCAGCTGTTGACGCGTAAGGTGCTGACAGCAAATTGCCAGTTTTATGAAAGTCACGCTCACCTCCACTTCTGGCGACCTGAATTATCTCGGCACGAATGAGCGAGGCCAAACCGCCAGTTTTAGCGGAAGCAAAACTGCTGTCTCACCTATGGAGCACGTGCTGATGGCAGCTGCGGCGTGCAGCTCTATAGATATTGAGATATTCCTAAAAAAGATGCGCTCACCCGCCACGCGTATCGAAGTGGAGGTAACGGGCACCCGGGCTGATGCTGTACCAGCAGTGTTTACGCATATTCACCTGCACTACCGCATCTTTGGTGAGGTGAAGGAATCGAAAGCTAAAAAGGCAGTCGCTATGTCGATGGACCAGTACTGCTCGGTAAGTATTATGCTCAAAGCGGCCGTTGAGATCACTTACGACTTTGAGCTACAGCATGAAGAATAGCTCCGTATAAATTTTGCTGCACGCTTAACAGCAGCAGGCGCTTGGGGGGAAATTAAGAAGCGGCTACTCCCCAAAGGGAATAGCCGCTTCTAAATTAAGCTGAGGCTTACCTACTCGAGCTTGAACTTCACGGGTAGGTTGAACTGCACCCGCACGGGCTTACCGCGCTGCTTACCTGGATTCCATTTCGGGAATGTCTTCACTACGCGCAGCGCCTCGCCTCCTGTCTGAGCGCCAGGATCGCGGATTATTTGAGCGTCCGTAATGGAACCATCTTTCTCAACTACGAAAGTAATGACAGCTGTACCCTCTACGCCGTTTTCACGCGCGATGGCCGGATACTTAATGTTGCCGTAGATGTACTCGAGCATCTTTTGCTGCGCACAGGCTTGGAGCTCTTCATTGGAACCTCCAGAGCGCTCACACCCTGGAAACATCGGCATCTGCTCAACCACCTTAAAGATTTCCTCCACTTTAGGTGCTGGTGGCGGCGGTGGTGGTGGCGGCGGCGGTACATCTTTGACTTCCTGAACAGGAGGAGCCTCTACAACTTCCTCAACCTCCACGGATTGGTCGATAAACTCTGGCTCGTCTTCCTCCTCGATGAGTTCTTCGGGCACCTCTTCGATAACCGGTGGTGGTGGAGGCGGCGGTGGCGGCGGTGGGTCGGTAGTACGCGGCGGCTCTACCTCGATTTCATCAGGAATGTCGAGTGCATTGTCTGGAATGTAAACTTCATCCTCGTAGCTCGTCCAGTTAAAGGCGAGAATACAGGTGAGTAGCGCCAGTACCAGACCAGCATAAAAGAAGCTACTGCTGTAGCGAAAGATATCGACACCCGCGTACTTGCTGCGCGCCGATAAGTCGGTGCCGCCTTTACGCATGGCAGCAGTGCCACCTTCAAGGCTGCGTTTTTTGTAGGTGTTCTTCATGAAGAAGATCGTGCCCACGATCAACGCCAGCGTGAGGACCACTCCCCAAAAGAGGATGCTACTGTCGACATCGCCCTGTGAAAACAGGCGCTCGAAACTTTCCCCGGTGGGAATGATGGCTCCCAAAACTGCTCCTTTGAGCAGCGGTATGGCGTCGCCAAAAGCTGAAATTTGCATAGAAATGTGAGATTTTAGTGCGGGAAAATACGGTGAAAAAAGTAGCAGCCCACCCCTGCCCCGACCCCGTTTGCCAACATATCGGCAAATTCGAAGTAACGGTTGGGGTAAAACGCCCATTGACAAAGCTCGAGTACGGCTCCTAGGACGAACAAGGCTACCCAGAGTAGTTGCCAGTGTAAGCGCCTAGCAATGGCTGCACCCCACAGCACACCGAGTACCGCGTAGGCAGCAAAGTGTTGCACTTTGTCAACGCCGGCAAATTGCAGCCAGGAGGACTGAAGTTGCAGGCCATTGCCGAGAGACAGGTAGATGACTACCAAAGTCGTCAGCAGTGCTAGCACGAGAGCCCACCGTTGTCGACTCACAGGGATAGATGCAGCACTGGCCAAAAGTGGTGGGTGGAGCTTGAAAAAATCTAATCGACTAATTCGCGGTACGCTGCTGCTGTCAGTAGCGTGGTGACGGATTCAGGGTTGTTCAACGCGATTTTGACGATCCAGCCTTTGCCGTAGCAATCTTCATTGATCAAGCCCGGATTGTCGCCGCCTGCCTCACTGAGTTCCTCATTAAACTGAAGCACAGTGCCATCGACCGGCATGAAAAGATCGCTGGTCGTTTTGACTGCTTCCACGGTGCCAAACACTTCATCGGCGGCGAGTTCTTCTCCGACAGTCTCGACCTCGACATACACGAGTTCGTCGAGCTCACGCTGAGCGTAGTCGGTAATGCCAACGTAGGCGTTGCTGCCATTGTCAACTACACGAATCCATTCGTGCTCTTTGGTGTACAGCAGGTCTTCAGGGTACTTCATGGTCGTCTGGATTGGATAGGGAGGGGAAGGTATCTCTTGCAGCGACAATCACAACCAACCACGTCGCTTAAAAAGCAACAACAGCCCAATCGTGACGACTAGCATAACTCCCCACAGCACGAAATAGCCGTGTTCGGTGTGCAACTCCGGGATGTTGTCGAAGTTCATTCCGTAGAGCCCAGTCATGAAGGTGAGGGGAATGAAGATGGCCGAAACCACCGTCAGCACTTGCACCACGCGGTTCGTTTCTACGGCTAGCTCAGAGGTGTACAGCTGGTACAAATCGCTGGTGCGTGAGGCGAAACTCTCCGTGAGTTCGTGGTCGCGTGCAGCATTATCGAACAGGTCGCGCAAAAAGGGATCGACGTTTTGTTCCTTGGCGGGATGTTCGCTTTTGAGCCACTTATTGGCAGCTTCGCGAAGGGGCACGAGCGTGCGGCGCAGCTCATTGACCGTCTGTTTGAGGTTGTGCACCCGGCGCTTGCAGTCATTCAAGCCTGAGCCGGCGAAAATGTCATTCTCAAGGCTGTCGCTTTCGACTTCAATCTGTTCGAGTACCTGATTGTACTCATCGACGATAGCATCGATGATAATGTAGGCTAAGTAGGTGGTGCCGCGTTGGCGCACGCGACCTAGGCCCTGTTGGATGCGCTGTCTAACGCCTTCTAGTACATCGCCCGGAAATTCTTGAAAGGTAATGACGAGTTGGTCTGTCCAGAATACGGTGATGTGTTCGCGCACCAGATCTCCGTGTGTATCGAGGCTGAGGTGCGGCAATAAAAACAGGAAGCTCGCCGCGCGTTCTTCATATTTCGGCCGCTGTTGCACATCGAAGGCATCCTCGAGCGCAAGCGGTGGCATACCTAAGGTTTTGGCGAAAGCTGTAGCCTCTACTACCTGGCCGAGGCCGCGCCAGTCGTACCAATCGACACGACCGCTTTTAGGCTGCGGGGGCGGGTCCATATCGGCGGTGACACCGATGGCATCAGCGTTGAAGTAGAGGTGCTCGGAAGTCGCGTGCAGCCCGTCGTGCGCACCATTATAGACCGGAGTGCCGGGTATGCGATTGAATTTTGCCACGGCGGCCCAAACTAAACCAAGCTCACCCATTGCGGCTACTTTCGCCACGTGCAGATGCGACTACGTCCACAGAATGAACGGATACTTTTTGGTCTGAAGCTTCGGCAGTTGCGCCTGAGTCGCGAATTGAGTTTCCAGCAGCTGAGCCACCTCACGGGCATGAGTGTGAGCTACCTCAATGAAATTGAGAAGGGCAAGAAAAGTCCTAAGGCTGACAAGCTCGATGATCTTGCGCGGGCGCTCGAAGTGTCGGTTAGTTCCTTGAGCGACCTTACGCTGGAGGCGCAGATGATGCCGGTGGCGGAATTACTGCGCTCAAATTTTCTGAATGAGCTGCCCCTCGACCGCTTTGGGATAGAACTTGCGAAGATTGTTGAAATTATAGCGAGTGCACCGGCGCGTGTAGGTGCATTTATATCGTCGCTGCTCGACCTAAGCCGTAATTATGCTTTGCTCGACGAGAATTTTTATGTAGGAGCTTTGCGCTCGTGGTTAGAAATGCATGAGAATTACTTAGAGGATTCTGAGGCTTTCGCCAAAACACTTCGTACTTCACTCGACTGGCATCCGGAATATGTGCCAACAGTTGAAGATTTGGCTAATGTGCTGCGTAATCGCTACGACTATACTATTGTCTTTGGAGGCGTAGATTATTTTCCAGCGTTTGCGGGTTTAGAACGCGTTTATATTCCTGCGGACAGAAGGTTGTTGCTGGCAGCGAGTTTGCAGGAACGCGACCAGCGTTATCACCTCGCCAACGAGCTCGGCTATCAGGAGATGGAAATTCGCGACCGCACCCTCGAGGCGCCCATGCTGAAGGTACGCAGCTTTGATGTGGCGCTGGGGCATGCTCGGGCCAATGCTTTTGCCGCTGCTTTGCTGTTGCCGGCGGCGCAGGTTGACGCAGAGTTAAAAACTTTTTTTGGCGAGGGTGAGCCGGAGCTCGATGTCTTCCAGCATTTCTTGGGGCACTATCGGGTAACGCCGTCCTTGTTGCTCGATCGGGTGGCGGCACTCATTCCGCGGTTTCGGGATATACGTTCGCTGTATTTTATTCAGCTTATTGAGGTGGCGCCGGGTGAGCTACAGGTGACGCGGGAGCTCCATCTCGGGGAGCGTCACCGACCACATGCTACAGGACTTTTCGAGCATTATTGTAGGCGCTGGATAGGCTCGCGGCTGCTGTTACGGGGTCGCGACAAGTTGCAAATTGGTCTGCAGGTTTCGCGTTTTTACGGTACCACGCAGGAGTATCTGGTGCTGGCGATTGCGGACACACAGCATGATCAGCGGCGTCAGAGTACTTTTTTGGGCATGCCTTTGACGCCTGAATTAGAAGGGACGATTCCTTCTTTGGTAAAGGCTGATTTGGAGCACCGCGAGGTCAACAATACCTGCGAGCGGTGTCCGATTATGGATTGCGCTGAGCGTGCTGCTCCTCCAGTTGTAGAGCGTGCTCGCCTCAAGCGCCACGAAGTTGCTGATACGATAGAGGCCTTGGAGCGGGAGGCTCGTCGTGCTGCGCGGCGGGGGAGGATCTAAGTGGGTCCGTTCGATTGCTTTCGAGCGGTGGGCGCTTTAAGCACGTTTCCACGTGAAGGCAAGCTACTTGTGCTGCTTGAAAGGGCCCGTTCGACCGCTTCCGAGCGGTGGGCGCTTTAAGCAAGTCTCCACGTGAAGGCAAGCTACTTGTGGTGCTTCAGAGAGTTGCGGCTTGAAAAGGCCTCTCCCTGTCTTCATCTTCTATTGAAGTCTTGACGGATATAGGTTTTTTTCTTTATCTTCTATTAGCTGTCGCTAGGATAATCTGTTCTTTTTGCTTGATCAAAAAGAACCTGCTCAGCAGCAGGTACCTCCCAGAGGGTCCCTCCTATTGCTTCGTCACAAGGCCGCATCTCAAAATAAGAGGGACCCCTGAGCCTTAGCGAAGAGGGAGTTACTTGCTTTGAGTCTCGCAATGTTTTGCTGCGGGTAAATTTCGTTATAAATCGAACTTTATGGGCAGTTTACTTTTCTGTTTGCTCAAACAGTAAATCGGCCGTCGTGGGTCGCATCGGCGACGTTAATCTCGCTGCGGAAGACCTGCTGTGCGCCATCGCATGTGGGTGCCGCACGTCTGGCAGACCTTCAGCTCCGCACGTCAGTTCCGCACGTCAGTTTCACGCTTCGCAGAGAGGCCCGTTCGACCGCTTCCGAGCGGTGGGCGCTTCAAGCACGTTTCCACGTGAAGGCAAGCTACTTGTGCTGCTTGAAAGCGCCCGTTCGACCGCTTTCGAGCGGTGGGCATTTAAGCAAGTTTGCTCAAGAAGGCAAGTTACTCGAGCTGCTTTAGAGAGCTGAAGCTAGCAAGCGCCTCTCCCTGTTTTAATCTTCCGTCGAAGTCTTGACGGATATAGGTTGATTTTGTTCTTTATCTTCTATTAGCTGGCGCTAATGGTCACTCTGTTCTTTTTGCTTGATCAAAAAGAACCAAAAAATCAAGGCCGCATCTCAAAATAAGAGGGACCCCTGAGCCTTAGCGAAGAGGGAGTTACTTGCTTTGAGTCTTGCAAAGCTTTGCTGCGGGTAAATTTGGCTATAAATCGGACTTTATGGGCAGTTTACTTTTCTGTTTGCTCAAACAGTAAATCGGCCGTCGTGGGTCGCATCGGCGACATTAATCTCGCTGCGGAAGAACTGCTGTGCGCCATCGCAAGGGGGTGCCGCACGTCTGGCAGACCTTCAGCTCCGCACGTCAGTTTCACGCTTCGCAGAGAGGCCCGTTCGACCGCTTCCGAGCGGTGGGCGCTTCAAGCACGTTTCCACGTGAAGGCAAGCTACTTGTGCTGCTTGAAAGCGCCCGTTCGACCGCTTTCGAGCGGTGGGCATTTAAGCAAGTTTGCTCAAGAAGGCAAATTACTCGAGCTGCTTTAGAGAGCTGAAGCTAGCAAGCGCCTCTCCCTGTTTTAATCTTCCGTTGAAGTCTTGACGGATATAGGTTGATTTTGTTCTTTATCTTCTATTAGCTGGCGCTAATGGTTACTTTGTTCTTTTTGCTTGATCAAAAAGAACCAAAAAATCAAGACCGATTGAAACTCGCAATTTTTTGCTTCGGATAATTTCGACTATATATCGGATTATACTAACGGTTTACTTTCTTGTTTGCTCGAACAGTAAATCGGCCATCGTGGGTCGCATCAGCGACATTACTTTTGCTTCGGCAGACCCGCTGTGCGCCATCGCATGTGGGTGCCGCACGTCTGGAGCGCCCGTTCGACCGCTTCCGAGCGGTGGGCCTGCAAGCCTGTTTGCTCAAACAGTAAATCGGCCATCGTGGGTCGCATCGGCGACATTAATCTCGCTGCGGAAGAACTGCTGTGCGCCATCGCATGTGGGTGCGGCACGGCTGAAGAGCCCGTTCGACCGCTTCCGAGCGGTGGGCGCTTAAGACAAGTTTCCTTGAGAAGATAAGCTACTCGTGCTGCTTCAGAAAGCTGCCGCTTGAAAAAGCGCCCGTTCGACCGCTTCCGAGCGGTGGGCCTCTAAGCCAGTTTCCTCACGAAGGCAAGCTACTCGTGCTGCTTCAGAGAGCTGCGGTTTGAAAGCGCCTCTCCCTGTGTTAATCTTCCATCATTGACTTGCCGGATAAAAGTTGATTTATATCTTCATTTCCTATTAGCTTGCGCTAATGGTTCCGTTGTTCTTTTTGCTTGACATTAGAAAAATCAAGGGAGTTAGAGATATAAATTTATACTAATATGTTTTGTGGGTGGTGCTGGTTCTCCCCTTGGAGCGTGACATGGCAGGGGCCCCTGAGCTTGCGAAGTGGGAGGATCTATGTCTAAGCAGTGGGGCGCGCCACCCACAAAACAAGCAGCTAGCATAAGTGGAGGTTTAACTCGTTATAGAAGTCATATTAGCCCTTTAACTACATCATTCCACATAAGATAACAATTAACATTTACTTCTCTATTCGCTGTCGCCAGGGTTATTTGTTCTTTTTGCTTGATCAAAAAGAACCAGCTCAGCAGCAGGTACCTCCCAGAGGGTCTAGCTTAGACTAGGTTTTCCTCCCACTGCGCTGAGGCTTGTGGGCCCTGCTTGGACTAGGTTTTCCTCCCTGCTCCTTCGTCGCGGGCCCCTCCTAGTCACGCCTCCAGTCACGCCCTTTCTTGCCTCGTCACAAGGCCGCATCTCAAAATAAGAGGGACCCCTGAGTCTTAGCGAAGAGGGAGTTACTTGCTTTGAGTCTTGCCACGCTTCGCTTGGAATAAATTATTTACGTATTATAATTAGAAATTCTTTCAGTTTTTTATTTGGTTCAATAATAAAGCGATTATTAGCTGGCGCTAATGGTCACTCTGTTCTTTTTGCTTGATCAAAAAGAACCAAAAAATCAAGGCCGATTGAAACTCGCGAGGTATTGCTTCGAATAAATTTAGCTAAATACGGAATTATACTAGCGGTTTGCTTACCTGTTTGCTCGAACAGTAAATCGGCCGTCGCGGGTCGCATCGGCGACATTAATCTCGCTGCGGAAGAACTGCTGTGCGCCATCGCATGTGGGTGCCGCACGTCTGGAGGGCCCGTTCGACCGCTTCCGAGCGGTGGGCCTGCAAGCCTGTTTGCTCAAACAGTAAATCGGCCATCGTGGGTCGCATCGGCGACATTAATCTCGCTGCGGAAGAACTGCTGTGCGCCATCGCATGTGGGTGCCGCACGTCTGGCAGACCTTCAGTTCCGCACGTCAGTTTCACGCTTCGCAGAGAGGCCCGTTCGACCGCTTCCGAGCGGTGGGCCTTTAAGCAAGTTTGCTCAAGAGGGCAAGCTACTCGTGGTGCTTCAGCGAGCTGCCGCTTCAAAGCGCCTCTCCCTGTATTAATCTTTCAAGAAAGTCTTGACGGCTATAACTTGATTTATATCTTTATCTTCTATTAGCTGTCGCTAGGGCTATTTGTTCTTTTTGCTTGATCAAAAAGAACCTGCTCAGCAGCAGGTACCTCCCAGAGGTTCCCTCCTATTGCTTCGTCACAAGGCCGCATCTCAAAATAAGAGGGACCCCTGAGCCTTAGCGAAGAGGGAGTTACTTGCTTTGAGTCTTGCCACGCTTCGCTTGGAATAAATTATTTACGTATTATAGTTAGAAATTCTTTCAGTTTTTGATTTGGTTCAATAATAAAGCGATTATTAGCTGGCGCTAATGGTCACTCTGTTCTTTTTGCTTGATCAAAAAGAACCAAAAAATCAAGGCCGATTGAAACTCGCATCTTATTGCTGCGGATAAGGTTAACTCTAATCTGAATTTTTCGACCAGTTTACTTTCCTGTTTGCTCGAACAGTAAATCGGCCATCGTGGGTCGCCTCGGCGACGTTAATCGCGCTGCGGGAAAATGCTGTGCGCCATCGCATCGGGGTGCCGCACGGCTGGAGAGCCCGTTCGACCGCTTCCGAGCGGTGGGCGCTTCAAGCCTGTTTGCTCGGACAGTAAATCGGCCGTCGTGGGTCGCCTCGGCGACGTTAATCTCGCTGCGGAAGAACTGCTGTGCGCCATCGCGTGTGGGTGCCGCACGGCTGGAGAGGACGTTGGGATCGGAGTGATCTAATGGCTGCGAGTTGTGGCGCTTTAAGCGATCTTATCCATCAATTTCATCTAGCTGTCGCTAGGGTCGCATTGTCGGAAATCTTTGTGCCTACTCATCCGCAAATCCATCCCAGTAATCCGCATCGAGTCGCTTTAGCTCGAGGGTTTGTTCAGTTTGCATGCCGAGGCCATACTCGTAGATGTAGGAGGCGAGCTGCTCACCGTCGATGAGGATAAGGGATACACCTGAAGTTAGGTTGGCGGCGAAGTTGATAGCGTCTCTGGAAAAGCTGGAGGTGGTAATGAACACGCCTTTGGTAGCGCCCGCGCCGGCTAGTGCACCAGTGAAGCCTTGAATTTCCGGTCGCCCGGTTGTGCTGGTTTCGGCGTAGCGCTTGGCCTGGATGTAGATCTGCCCAAAACCCAGCACATCTTCTCGGATGATGCCGTCGATGCCTCCGTCGCGGCCGTATTGGGTAACTTGGCCGCTATTGGCGACTTCCGCGCCGTAGCCCATGCGTTGCAGTAGGCGCACTACGATTTTCTCAAAGGCTGCTGGTGTTTTAGCGCGTAAAGCCTTGAGAATTTCTTGGTGGCGGACGGCGCGCAGCTGACGGAAAGATTCGTTAAGCGCTTCCTGAGGATTAGCGGCTTCTTCATTAGCAACGACGGGCGTACTAGAAGGTCTCACCTGAGTTGAAGCTTCTGCTGCCCGTGCCTCGTTCCTCTCCCTGAAGCGAGCCGCCACTAGATGCTTGATCTCCTCATTGGGTCGACCCACCAATGCTTTTGCCTCATCGGTGAGTGAATAGTAACCTCGCTTAGGCTTGTCCATGAGGTTGGCCATGTTGAGGTAGCTAAGTGCCCACTGCACCCGATCAGCGAAGACAGGACCGTTGCCACTTTCGTACATCTCGGCTACCTGCTCGTCGGTGAGCTGGTAGCGCTTCGCCAGCGGCTCGACGAGAGCGCCTTTCGTGACGGGCATACTGAAATCATGAAGCACGTCGAGGATGTCGGCGTACATGTCGTCGTTTGGGGGGATGTTGGGGGAGGGCATGAGGACAACTTGAGATGACAATACTAATACTACGGGCCTGATTTGCTGAATTGTTCCTTACACTTAACAAAGACCTTAGACAGCCGGTCTTTTGATTTATCGTGCAGTTGTACGATTGTTTGTGAAGCTAGTAGTTCCTGAAGAGTGCGATTAAAAAGTTTTTTTGAAAATCGTTTAGTATCCGGGTTTGACAAACTCTGGATGTGAAGCCGATCTGATAGCTCGAACAAATCTTCGCATTTTACATTTCTATCATCTGGAAACACATCATTAAGTGTAATTATGAATCCATCGATAGATTGACCAAATAGTTTAATATACCGTTTACGTTGCGATTGGCCCGCAGCATCTCCATCCAGCAGTACCAGAAAATTGGCCCCCCATCCCATATGCAAACTGATTAGCGTTTCAAGATTATTGGCAGACACTCCAGGTACAATTCGAATTGTTTCAGGATGCAATTCTAAAACATCCGATGCATATTTGTATGTGTAGAAATCATTCTTACCCTCGCAAATTATAGTGTCACCAATTGCAGACAAATCAGATGGCCTGTAATCTAAAACATCCAGTATCGGTTGAAAATAGCTATAAGAAGTCGGGTTTTGGTTTACAAACGATCGATATCTCGCAACAGATATATTTGTATTATTTGCACTATATGCATCCTCTTTACTATAATCAAGCCCTTCATTTTTAACCACATATGTATTCTCCAACCAACTAGGATTGATCATATAATGGCTATGAGTCGTGTAGATTACACTACTAAGTCTGGCGAAAGTTGACAGGAGCTCCCTCTGCGCAGAGGGATGTAGATTACTAGCAGGTTCGTCAAATAAAAAGAGCACGCGGCTTCTACCTTCTATTTTGCTTCTAAAATGTGTAAAAAGCACATAAACAAAGAACCATCTAAATCCAAGTGACCTTTCGGTTAATCTGTATGTATCAACATCATTCTTAATATTAAACTCGACATATTTCCCTACATCGTCTTCACCAGTGTATAGAATAACTTGATTATTGGAAATCTGCCGCTCAAATATTTGATTCCATGAGCCAAATATTTCAGTGCTCAGCTTACGTTCCATTTTCGAAACTAAACTAGTGAGATTGCGTTGATCGTTAGCGTTATCACTTCCAATTCTATCAGATAAATGCCTCTCAAGAAGCAATTCATTATCTAAAGTGTCAAGTACATCCTGTAATATTCGTTGATAAAATTTATGCTTACTACTATCTGTAGAGGGATCGAGATAGATTCGCTCTGGAAATTCAAATAAAAAGTTTGGAAAATACAATATACTTGGGATACGACTTGTAACAACTGTGAAAGCTTTAAGTAGATCACTATTACGTAGCTTTCTAGGCTTGCGCTGACTACCGACCTTACCCATAACGGGAAAACTCCACAATCGCTTGTCATCATCTTTGATATGAGTACTATTCTCAAATCTATATTTTTGAGTAAATTCGATAGTATCAGGAATTTGAGTTACTACAATACCGCTTGACTCATAAGCTATTCTAATCGCCTTTTTGTCTTGGTCGTCAAGCAATAAAATTGCTTTAATACCGATTGTCTCATTAAAGTTGTCTCTGCCATTTATAGGGATAAGATCATGAATATCACCTATAGTATAGTTATCTAATTCTAGAACATCCAAACTCTCTATTTTATAGATAAAGAAGTTAATAGCTTCTAGTATTGTTGTCTTACCGCTTTCATTTAATCCTACCAATGTATAGACAGATTGATTAGCGGTAGGATTTAAACTAAGCGTTAAATTTTGAATGCCTTTAAAATTCCAAAACTCAAATTCAGAAAAACGCATATGGGTGAATTTTTAGTAGGTGGTTTTCAAAGCGTTATGCCATCCCCCCCAACACCAAATCAGGATCAACGACGAGGACCTCGGCGTAATTTAACCCATACAATCGATACAACGCTACATCAATCTACCGATCCAACCGCGCAATTTCCCCACACAACTCTAACACCTTCGCCTGCTCAGCGTGAAAATTTGGCTCTAATCTAGGGTTTGCCAGAACTAGCTTTACGCTTTTCCCTGTGAAACCTTAGTACCTCCTTCAAATCTGCCAGTATGGCGCCGCTTCCCAAGCGGTGTAATGCCCTATGGCAGTTTGGACAAAGGAGATCAAAGTCATCGCTTGTTGTCTCGCGCTCTCCTTCACGTTCTCCAATCGGATCTTGGTGATGTGCTTCGATAGTGTTGACACCGTAGTGCTCTAGCATAGACTCTTGACAACACTCGCAGCGGCACAATGAGTCTCGTCTCAGGTGTTTATCCTTTGCCTCACGGACCAGCTTCGGATCTCGTTCTCGTCTATAATGTGTAGTGAGTACAAGTCTACCCTCAGTCCCTATAAGTATATCGGCTACACTTTGCTGTGCAACAGTATCTTCTAGAGGGTCAACTCCTGTGTCGACGCTTTCACCACTGTCGTCTTGAGTAATTATATCACCGGGGTCTTGAGCCATTTGCTCCCGCTCTAACTTGTCTATGTGCCATTGCTGCTTCTTCGCATCATCAGAAACGCTATACTGAAAACTCTCTTTTTCGTTAGCTGTAAGGTCCTGCCGGAGAGCATAGCCGTTAAGGCGGAAAAGGTGATGGTTTTGCTTATCCATGAAATCTCTTTGGCCTTGTATAATTGCATCACAAAATTCAACCGACACTGGCTGTTTCTCCAGCATTAATTGTCGCAGTGAATAGTACTTCTTGCCTGCGCTACCTAAGGCTTCCAGTATCACGAAGCCAGTTATGGTTTTAGCGTTTAACCTGCCATCTTGCTCCGCCTGATCCTCCAGCACGCGAATACGTGCTCCCCGGTTTCGTTTGGCTACACCGTATAGCACTGTACCAGCCACGATCGGCAAGTTCTTACGAGTTAGCGCATTCGCTGGCGTTGTTTCTTTACCCATTATACTTCTCTTCACTCATCCAAAAATCCGCATCCACCACCTTCACCTCCTCATACGTCAACCCATACAACCGATACACCGCCACATCAATCTCCCGATCCAAGCGCTCAATCTCCTTACGCAACTCTAACACCTTCGCCTGCTCGGCGTGAAAGTGCGGCTCCCACTCCGTATTTTCGGTGAGCGTGAGCTTAGGGAGCTTAGACTTCTTGCGGATCTTGATGACTTCCTTTAAAAAATCCTTGTACGTGAGGCTGGGCCAGTCCTCTAGCTTGCGGGTTGGCTTTTCGACGGCGAGGCTGCGGGAGAGGAGGCGGAGGAAGGATTTTTTCAGTTCTATCAGCTTTTCATGATATGTAGCATTTTGCTCTACGCTCGGACGAAAGTCTATGTCTTTACTAAGTGGGAACGGTAATGCCTTGCAATTTGCGATCAATATCTTTTGGAAGGCACGCTTTTCAGGGTCCAAAAATACCTTTGTATGTAGGAAATTCCCTAACGTGCTGTTGAGTATGGCTGTTAGCTTGTAGACTTCGCTGTTGTCAAACGGAATAATGGCGAACCCTACTTGCGAATGGTACACTTCTTGGCTTGTAAGGCCTGCGTAGATGGACGGCGGATCGCCAGATATAATTTGGCGAACGACTACTCTCTGTGCAGCAAAAAACTTTGGATCCCGAGGAGCCCCTAGCCAAGGGCCGTACTTAATAAACTCATCTGGTTCCGTATCAACAGCGTATGGCAGGATTTGCGCCCCCGAAATGAGTGGCTTCCATTCAGATCCTAGAGGTATAGAGGAGTGAAAGGCTCTAGACTTTATCGTCTCTTGTGAGTGCCCCTTATATTTGTCGTACGGCGTTAACCCTAGACAGAACTCGGCAGCATCATCTATTAATCTAATTGTTGAAAAGGCTTTATCAATTACGCCAAGTTCGTCATTGGAAACATAAATGTTGAATTCCAGGCCATCGGCATCACGCCACCTTCGCTTTGATCGCGTTCTGAGTCGATGTGTCTCAATGTCTATTACGACTTCGCTCGCCTCATAAATTGCGTAAGTTGTTGTGTCATGGATCTGCCCCGGTTGCAAGAACAGTAAAATAGTCTCTACTACTGCTTCAGTGAAAACGTTATCCGGAAGTTTGACGATCTCATATACACCATCAATTATTAAAGCTCTCAGCTGCCGGAACGATGATCCTAGGAGCATCGAGTTCGGGTTTATGTAGCCCATTACGCCTTTACTGCGCACTAGCTTTACCCCTTTCTCAATAAAGAAGGCATATAAGTTAACTCTATTCGTCGCCGTTTCGAATGCTTCGAAGTATGCCTTTACGTCGTCCGGAGGCAAAGCTTTTATGTCCACATACGGCGGATTCCCCACCACCACATCAAAGCCGCCTCTACTACCGTCCCCAAAAACTTCCGGAAACTCCTCCGCCCATACAAAAGCCTTATCGCCCGCCACATCCTGATCGTCAATGAGGCTGTTGCCGACTTTGATCTTAGTACTTAAATCGGCGAGCTTGCGGCCGCGCTCGGCGGTGCGTAGCCAAAGGCTCAGCTTGGCAATCTCGACGGCCTCCTCATTTATGTCAACGCCGTAGAGGTTGTTTTCGAGAATCGCCGGACCTGGTTCAAACGCAATAGCAGCGTCGAAAAGCTGTCGCTCTAGCTCACTTACGTAGTTGTGCTCCTCAATCAGGAAATTAAGTGCTTCGTTGAGGAAAGCGCCCGACCCGCAAGCTGGATCACAGATTTTGAGGTCCAGCAACCAGGCGCGGTACTGTTCTAGGTTTTGCCGCAAGGCCGCTACCGTTGTCTTACGCCTCCCCTTACGCCCACGCGCGTAGTCCTGCTCGTCGATACCAAGCTCCGCCTTCTTTTCGGTACACAGCCGCCCCACCGTATTGCCGACGATGTACTTCGTGATGTAGCGCGGCGTATAAAAAACACCTTCCTTTTTGCGCTTGGTCTTCGACTTATCGAGTGGCTCACCGCGAAGTTCAGCCTGTATCTCCTCGATGTCGTTGAGCGAGTGTTCGAAGATGTGGCCAAGAATGTTGACGTCTACTTCCGAGTCGAACTTATAGGCCGTCAGCTTCAATAGGTGCTGGCGGAGTACGGGATCGGGCAGATCGAGGCTTTCAAGCTCCTCATCTGGCGCAAATAGCCCTCCGTTATAAGCGGGAATATCGAAATCTTTGCGCTGCACGCCCTGGTCGATGTAACCGAAGTACTTGTTGAGCAGGACGTACAGCGGCTGCCCTGCGTCGAGCTCGCGCAGCTTGTCGAAGTCGCCAATCGGTTTGCTGGCCGTGTTAGGCGGCAACAGACCTTTGTCCTCCCCAAAAAATACGAACAGCAGGCGATCGAGCAATTTTTGCGTAAGCTGAAAAAGCCTTAATGGGTCGCGTTCAGGATGCCGTTTCTGTAGGTGCTCGAAGATCTTGTTTTTGGCCGCCGAGTAATCTTTGTAGAGCTTTTTGGTCACTTCCTCCTCCACCACCGTACTCTCCCTGCGCAGCGTGAGGGGCATGTCGCTCAGCAGGTGGGCTTTCGCCAAAACCAAATACAGCGTGCGAAAATCAGGCTGCGTGGCATGCTGGAATGGAAGGTTGAAGAGATTCCACTCGAGGCTCGCAGTGGTATCATCAACGTAAAAACGTAGCCGCTCAAAATTGCTCGTGATGACGTAGTGGCAATCGGCGTGCGCATTTTTGTAACCGAAAGCCTGCGCCTCAACGCGGTTGAGATCAATGGTATCTGTGCCCTTCAATTCAATAACAGCGTGAATCTCTTCACCTGCCCTTATGATCGCGGCGTCGGCTTTTCTATCATCATTAACGTTCTTCTGTTCTAGCTTGAGATCATATCCTTTTAGAGGTCGTAGCGTATATCCAAGAACGTTCTCGAAGAGATGGCTCATGAAGCCTGCTTGGTACTCTTCTTCCTTCAGCTTACGAATCTCATCGCGCATCTCTTGATCGCCGAAGTGCGCATCAAACCGTTCGAAGGCTGCCCGACACGCCGCCCCATCCATAACCGCCAGGTATTTGCGAACAACAGACGACTGAAACGGGCTACTGACCAAGTTAGACATAAGCATACGAGTATGGCCTGCCAAACTAGCCAAATTTTGGTTGTAGAGCTAGTATGTTGAGGCACTCTATACTTTGCGTGAACTCCCCCCCTTTCTTGCAGCTTTACGTCGAGCGGCGCAGTAACCGCTGAGTGGTAGAGGTTACAATTGATTGAGCCTAAATACATCTTACTCGATCTACTCACTATTGCTGCCCGCGTACAATGTATGATTAGCTCCTGCGGACCTGCGCTGCGCGGAGCGTTTAGCGCTTGCACTGAGAATTGCTTTGCTTAGCGTCAGACACGAGCTCGATCTTGCGCAAGTGCTGCAATCACTTGTCGCATCAGCGACTACATCTCGCTGCGGAAGAACTGCTGTGCGTCATCGCATGTGGGTGCCGCACGTCTGAAGCGCCCGTGCGACCGCTTCCGAGCGGTGGGCCTTTAAGCCAGTTTTCTCGAACAGGTAAGCTACTCGTGCTGCTTCAGCGAGATGCAGCTTGAAAGCGCCTCTCCCTGTGTTAATCTTCCATCATTGACTTGCCGGATAAAAGTTATTTAATTCTTCATTTTCTATTAGCTTGCGCTAATGGTGCCGTTGTTCTTTTTGCTAGAGATTAGAAAAGTTAAAGGAGTTAGAAATATAAATTTATAATATTATGTTTTGTGGGTGGCGCTGGTTCTCCCCTTGGAGCGTGACATGGCAGGGGCCCCTGAGCTTGCGAAGTGGGAGGATCTATGTCTAAGCAGTGGGGCGCGCCACCCACAAAACAAGCAGCTAGCATAAGTGGAGGTTTAACTCGTGATAGATGTCATATTTACCCTTTAACTACATCATTCCCCATAAGTTAACAATTAACATTTACTTCTCTACTAGCTGTCGCTAGGGTTATCAGTTCTTTTTGCTTGATCAAAAAGAACCTGCTCAGCAGCAGGTACCTCCCAGAGGGTCTAGCTTAGACTAGGTTTTCCTCCCACTGCGCTGAGGCTTGTGGGCCCCTCCTAGTCACGCCCTTTCTTGCCTCGTCACAAGGCCGCATCTCAAAATAAGAGGGACCCCTGAGCCTTAGCGAAGAGGGAGTTACTTGCTTTGAGTCTTGCCACGCTTCGCTTGGAATAAATTATTTACGTATTATAATTAGAAATTCTTTCAGTTTTTGATGTGGTTCAATAATAAAGCGATTATTAGCTGGCGCTAATGGTCACTCTGTTCTTTTTGCTTGATCAAAAAGAACCAAAAAATCAAGGCCGATTGAAACTCGCATCTTATTGCTGCGGATAAGGTTGACTCTAATCTGAATTTTTCGACCAGTTTGCTTACCTGTTTGCTCGAACAGTAAATCGGCCGTTGCGGGTCGCATCGGCGACATTAATCTCGCTTCGGGAACATGCTGTGCGCCATCGCAAGGGGTTGTCGCACGTCTGGAGCGCCCGTTCGACCGCTTCTGAGCGGTGGGCGCTTCAAACCAGTTTCATCGAAAAGGTAAGCTACTCGTGCTGCTTCGGAGAGCTGCCGCTTCAAAGCGCCTCTCCCTGTATTAATCTTTCAAGAAAGTCTTGACGGCTATAAATTGATTTATATCTTTATCTTCTATTAGCTGTCGCTAGGGGTTATTTGTTCTTTTTGCTTGATCAAAAAGAACCAAAAAATCAAGGCCGATTGAAACTCGCGAGGTATTGCTTCGAATAAATTTAGCTAAATACGGGATTATACTAGCGGTTTGCTTACCTGTTTGCTCGAACAGTAAATCGGCCGTCGCGGGTCGCATCGGCGACATTAATCTCGCTGCGGAAGAACTGCTGTGCGCCATCGCATGTGGGTGCCGCACGTCTGGAGGGCCCGTTCGACCGCTTCCGAGCGGTGGGCCTGCAAGCCTGTTTGCTCAAACAGTAAATCGGCCATCGTGGGTCGCATCGGCGACATTAATCTCGCTGCGGAAGAACTGCTGTGCGCCATCGCATGTGGGTGCGGCACGGCTGAAGAGCCCGTTCGACCGCTTCCGAGCGGTGGGCGCTTAAGACAAGTTTCCTTGAGAAGATAAGCTACTCGTGCTGCTTCAGAAAGCTGCCGCTTGAAAAAGCGCCCGTTCGACCGCTTCCGAGCGGTGGGCCTCTAAGCCAGTTTCCTCACGAAGGCAAGCTAATCGTGCTGCTTCAGAGAGATGCAGCATGAAAGCACCTCACGCTGTGTAAATCTTCCATCATTGACTTGCCGGATAAAAGTTGATTTAGTTCTTCATTTCCTATTAGCTTGCGCTAATGGTTCCGTTGTTCTTTTTGCTTGACATTAGAGAAATCAAGGGAGTTAGAGATATAAATTTACGCTAATATGTTTTGTGGGTGGTGCTGGTTCTCCCCTTGGAGCGTGACATGGCAGGGGCCCCTGAGCTTGCGAAGTGGGAGGATCTATGTCTAAGCAGAGGGGCGCGCCACCCACAAAACAAGCAGCTAGCATAAGTGGAGGTTTAACTCGTTATAGAAGTCATATTAGCCCTTTAACTACATCATTCCACATAAGATAACAATTAACATTTACTTCTCTATTAGCTGTCGCTAGGGGTTATTTGTTCTTTTTGCTTGATCAAAAAGAACCTGCTCAGCAGCAGGTGCCTCCCAGAGGGTCTAGCTTAGACTAGGTTTTCCTCCCACTGCGCTGAGGCTTGTGGGCCCTGCTTGGACTAGGTTTTCCTCCCTGCTCCTTCGTCGCGGGCCCCTCCTAGTCACGCCTCCAGTCACGCCCTTTCTTGCCTCGTCACAAGGCCGCATCTCAAAATAAGAGGGACCCCTGAGCCTTAGCGAAGAGGGAGTTACTTGCTTTGAGTCTTGCAAAGCTTCGCTTGGAATAAATTATTTACTTATTGTAAATAGAAGTTCTTTCAGTTTTTGATTTGGTTGAATAATAAAGCGATTATTAGCTGGCGCTAATGGTCACTCTGTTCTTTTTGCTTGATCAAAAAGAACCAAAAAATCAAGGCCGCATCTCAAAATAAGAGGGACCCCTGAGCCTTAGCGAAGAGGGAGTTACTTGCTTTGAGTCTCGCAATGTTTTGCTGCGGGTAAATTTCGCTATAAATCGGACTTTATGGGCAGTTTACTTTCTTGTTTGCTCAAACAGTAAATCGGCCGTCGTGGGTCGCATCCGGCGACATTAATCTCGCTGCGGAAGAACTGCTGTGCGCCATCGCATGTGGGTGCCGCACGTCTGGCAGACCTTCAGCTCCGCACGTCAGTTCCGCACGTCAGTTTCACGCTTCGCAGAGAGGCCCGTTCGACCGCTTCCGAGCGGTGGGCGCTTTAAGCACGTTTCCACGTGAAGGCAAGCTACTTGTGCTGCTTGAAAGCGCCCGTTCGACCGCTTTCGAGCGGTGGGCATTTAAGCAAGTTTGCTCAAGAAGGCAAGTTACTCGAGCTGCTTTAGAGAGCTGAAGCTAGCAAGCGCCTCTCCCTGTTTTAATCTTCCGTCGAAGTCTTGACGGATATAGGTTGATTTTGTTCTTTATCTTCTATTAGCTGGCGCTAATGGTTACTTTGTTCTTTTTGCTTGATCAAAAAGAACCAAAAAATCAAGACCGATTGAAACTCGCAATTTTTTGCTTCGGATAATTTCGACTATATATCGGATTATACTAACGGTTTACTTTCTTGTTTGCTCGAACAGTAAATCGGCCATCGTGGGTCGCATCAGCGACATTACTTTTGCTTCGGCAGACCCGCTGTGCGCCATCGCATGTGGGTGCCGCACGTCTGGAGCGCCCGTTCGACCGCTTCCGAGCGGTGGGCGCTTCAAGCCTGTTTGCTCGAACAGTAAATCGGCCATCGCGGGTCGCATCGGCGACATTACTCTCGCTTCGGGAAAATGCTGTGCGCCATCGCAAGGGGGTGCCGCACGGCTGAAGAGCCCGTTCGACCGCTTCCGAGCGGTGGGCGCTTAAGACAAGTTTCCTTGAGAAGGTAAGCTACTCGTGCTGCTTCAGAAAGCTGCCGCTTGAAAAAGCGCCCGCTCGACCGCTTCCGAGCGGTGGGCCTTTAAGCCAGTTTCATCGAAAAGGTAAGCTACTCGTGCTGCTTCGGAGAGCTGCCGCTTCAAAGCGCCTCTCCCTGTATTAATCTTTCAATCATTGACTTGCCGGATAAAAAATGATTTAGTTCTTCATTTTTATTAGCTTGCGCTAATGGTTCCGTTGTTCTTTTTGCTAGATATTAGAAAAGTAAGAGCCTATTTAAATTTATACCTATAACTATGTATTATACGTAACTGGCTGAACAACAGCAACCGAGAGGGTGGTGTAAGAGGTATGAGACTACTTCATCACACCAAAGCCCTCACCGGAAGCCGCCGCAAGTTAATCCGCCGATACCTCAATTTCCTCATCCCGCAGCGCCGTCGCAAATACGATCTGCTTGACATCTTAGAGGCAATTCTCTTCATCCTTCGCACTGGATCGCAGTGGGACGTCCTAGATGACCATCCTCGCTTCCCGCCCAAGGCGGTTACCTACTACTACTTCTCAACATGGTCTAAGGAGTACATCTTCGACAAGCTTAACGCCATGCTAGTCAAGCGGTTACGGGCTGCCCGCCGCGGGCGAAACCGTAGTCGTAAAAATGAGCGCCACCCCGCTCGTCGCCGTCGAAACCGCCAACCGACAGCATGCGTAGTGGACTCTCAGTCCATCAAAAGTTTGGTATGGGGGCGTCGCGAGTCGCACGGATTCGATGGTAATAAGCGCATCAATGGTGTGAAGTACCACGCTGCTGTTGATACGAATGGGCGGGTACTTGCATGTGTGACATCAGGTGCCAATAAACATGACTCCAAAGCATTTGCAGACTTGCTCGACGCGGTGCGCCGAGCGGGCTTCACCAAGATCAAAGTTGTGTATGCCGATGCTGGCTACCAAGGATGTGAAGGTATCGCTCGTGGTCGTGGGGCCCGGCTGTCAATAATCAAACGGACCGAGTATGCAGAGGCTAAGCGGCTGAATGTCAAGGTTAAAGGAGAAAAATTTGTGGTGTTGCCGAAGCGGTGGGTTGTAGAGCGGACGTTCTCGCACAGGCGGTGGGCAAGAAGGACGTGCATCAGTCATGACCGGCTAGATTGTGTGGTGGAGGCCTGGTTTCTACTAGCCTCGATCCACCACATATTAAGACTTTCCTAAATTTAAATAGGCTCTTAAAGGAGTTATAGATATAAATTTATAATATTATGTTTTGTGGGTGGCGCTGGTTCTCCCCTTGGGGAGTTAGAGGGGCGCGCCACCCACAAAACAAACAATTCGTAGGGCTGAAGTTGTAACTCGTGATAAAGTTATATCAGTGCTTTATTTACGGTATGCCACCTGATATATTAATTACTAAGTATTTTTTCTACTAGCTGTAGCTAGGATTATTTGTTCTTTTTGCTTGATCAAAAAGAACCTGCTCAGCAGCAGGTACCTCCCAGAGGGTCCCTCCTATTGCCTCGTCACAAGGCCGCATCTCAAAATAAGAGGGAACCCTGAGCCTTAGCGAAGAGGGAGTTACTTGCTTTGAGTCTCGCAAAGCTTTGCTGCGGGTAAATTTGGCTATAAATCGAACTTTATGGGCAATTTACTTTCCTGTTTGCTCGAACAGTAAATCGGCCGTCGTGGGTCGCATCAGCGACATTACTCTCGCTTCGGGAAAATGCTGTGCGCCATCGCAAAGGGAAGCCGCACGTCTGGAGCGCCCATTCGGATTGGAGCGATCTTCAGCTTGTAAGCATAGGGCTAAACGAGGACCAGGGCGGGCGCGGATGTAACCTACCTAAATCTTATTACTGCTCAAGCTCAACATATCCAGGGAAGAGGCAAAGTGGCTGGCCTCGCCATATACAAACACCACAAAGCGGTTCATCTCCTCCTGCTTAATGCCGAGGTCAGCATAAAATCGCTTTAGGTATTTTTTGGTCTTGTTGCTTTTATACTGTTGGGTGTTAATGCCAATAATAGGGCGATTTACCTGGTGAGCAAGTACTGTTCGCTCATAATCGTAGTATTCAGCAACAACAAACAAGTCTAAATTATGCGCATCGGCAAAATCCTGAGCGACTGATAAGGAGACACATGCCTCGGCTTTACAATTTGGTTGCCACAGGTACAGCAAAGCAGCCGGGGAAGCATCAATGCATTTTGCGAGTTGCTGACCTGTGGCAGCGAGAATGTGGCCCTCGTAATCGCTGTAGTTAAGTTCGCACAGGGGTGGATACTCATTGAGAATAAACGTTGGATGCTCCTTGGCTACAGTGCTTCGGCGACTCACCAGTCCACCCATGCTCCCATCGAGAGAAATGAGGCAAGCGCTCAGCATAACACTGCAAATCATCAAGATCAGCAGCGAGTTCGAGCGCAAATTGCAACCATTGTGGTTCATCAGGCTGTCGTGAAAGGTTGAGTTATTGCTGCTTTGGGGGAGATGGTATCGCAAGTTCGCTGCGCTCAACGCAAAGAGAGCGCAACGTTCGCAAAGGCAGGAGGGTTCGCCTACGGCGCTATGGGCTTTAATCCATGGCGGCAATCAAAGTCGGCCCGAAGGTGTTACTATCGCACTTAAAGGTACTCTATGCTCCTCCGTTTTGCCTTGCGCATTCTCATTTTAAGTGGCAGCCTCGTGTGTGGTTTTGGCGAAAGCTGCCTCCTGCTGGCCCAACCTGCACCTGAGCCAATGCCAGTGGCTGAGCCGCGTGAGACCGCCATTACACTCGAAGAAATCTGGCAGGAGTACAAGTTTTTTGCGCAGCGAGTGCCTGGCTTCAACTTCCGTAAGCAGGGCAACTTCTACACGCGCATCACTGCCAACAAAGTCGAGGAGGTGGATTTCACATCGGGTGTGGCGACAAAAGTGCTCTTTGACTATGCTGCCGCCGTAGAAAATGCTGGCATCGACGGTCTGCCCGAAGGCTTTGACAGTTATGCATTTAGTGAGGACGAGCAGCGTGTACTCATTAAAACAGGCACCGAACCTATCTATCGTCGCAGCACGCGTGCCGACTATTATATTTATGATGCTTCCGCCAAAACACTCGTTGCTTTAGATACTGCCGGGAAGCAAATGTATGCAAGCTTTAATCCAGCGGCAACTAAAGTAGCTTATGTGCGGGACAATAATCTTTACCTCTACGACCTCAGCACTAAAACCCGCACGCGTATTACCTCAGATGGCCATAAGAACGCCATTATAAATGGTGCTACTGATTGGGTTTATGAGGAGGAATTTGCTATTGCTCAAGGCTTTGCCTGGGCACCTGATGGAGAATCGATCCTCTACTTACGCTTCGATGAGCGGGAAGTACCTGAATACACTATGCCCATGTATTCTGATGATTTATATCCTGAATACCGAACGTGGAAATATCCTAAAGTGGGAGAAGAGAATGCTACTGTGAGTGCTCATGTTTATGATCTAGCTTCCGCCAAAACCCGAAAGATATTTGATACAAAAGATGGGGATACCCACATCCCCCGCATCTATTACACGCCTGCAAGTGAGCCACTCGTATGGGTTACCAACCGTCACCAAGACACCTTTCGGCTACTGGTGGAGCGAGTACCAAACAAGCCGCTGCAAACATTACTTACCGAAACAAGTGATACTTATCTCGAGGTACACGATGACTTAACCTTTCTCGAAGATGGAAGCTTTTTGTGGACCAGCGAGCGATCAGGATATAACCACCTCTACCATTTCGATCGCGAAGGAAACTTAAAGCGACAACTTACCGAAGGTAATTATCCTGTAACGGAGTTTTACGGATATGATCCTGTGCGGCAACTCGTCTATTTCCAAGCAGCTATGCGCTCGCCGATGCAGCGCGAAGTGTACAGGCTACCACTCATCACACGTGGACGCGCCCGCACCATGCAGCCCGAAGCAATAGCTGCAAGTCCCGGCACCAATGATGCAACATTCAATGGAGACTTCTCTGGCTATATGATTAGCCACTCCAGCATCAACTTGCCACCTAGCTACGCCGTCTACAGCGCCGATGGCTCACTCGTACGGACGCTCGAAGATAATGCCGCACTGCGAGCTTCCATGCGTGCAGAAGGTGTGCAACCAGTTGAGTTTTTCTCCTTCACCAATGCTACCGGTGTCCAACTCAATGGCTGGATGATTACTCCGGCAGACTTTGATGAGTCTGGTGCTGTGGAGTATCCGCTTTTCATGTTTCAGTATTCCGGACCAGGTTCGCAACAGGTAGTAGATGCTTGGCGTGGACCGAATTACTGGTGGTTTCAGATGCTGGTGCAGCAAGGTTATGTAGTGGCCTGTGTGGATGGTCGTGGTACTGGCGGACGGGGTGCAGCATTTACCAAGCAGACGTATTTGCAGCTTGGAAAAATGGAAATAGAAGATCAAGCTGCCGCAGCGCGATACCTCGGCTCGCAAGCTTATATTGATGCTGATCGCATAGGCATCTTTGGCTGGAGCTACGGAGGCTATATGGCCAGTCTTGCCGCAACTAAATATGCCGACCTTTTTAAAATCGCCATCGCCGTAGCACCTGTCACCAACTGGAAATGGTACGATACGCTCTACACCGAGCGCTACATGCAAACGCTCCTGGAAAATCCAGACGGTTATCACGATAATTCTCCCGTTTATTTTGCGGAAGGAATGGACACCAATTACCTGCTCATTCATGGTATGGGCGACGACAACGTTCATTTCCAGCATTCGGTGGAGATGGCAAATGCATTAATAGCTGCGAATAAAGAATTCGAGTTTTATGCCTACCCCAACCGCAACCATGGCATCCACGGCGGGATTACCCGCTACCACCTCTACGATCGGATGACAGAATTTATCAACGAGCACCTTTAGGCCGCTGCTACCTTACTCATTCATGCTCACTTAAATCATTTCCATGGCGAGTGCTAATAAACCAAAGTTTGCCACTATTTCGAATCGCCGGGCGCGGTATGAATTCGAGTTTATTGACACCTTTGATGCAGGGATTATGCTGCAGGGTACAGAAGTAAAAGCGCTTCGTGCAGGGGAAGCTAATATCGCTGATGCTTACTGCTACTTTAGAAAGGATGAGCTGTGGATACGTGCACTCTACATTAAAGAGTACAGGCACGGCACTGACGCCAACCACGATCCCAAACGCGAGCGCAAGCTCTTACTGAAGCGACGCGAGCTGAAAAAATTGGATAAGAAAGTTAAAGAGAAGGGCCTCACCATTGTTCCCGTTAAATTATTTATGAATGAGCGGGGGCTGGTCAAGCTCCAAATAGCCTTGGCTCGCGGCAAGAATACCTACGACAAGCGCGACACGCTCAAGAAAAAAGACGAAAAGCGTGCGCTTGATCGGGCGAAGGCTGCGGCGGGAAGGTAGTTGGGTGCTGGGTGCTAGGTGCTAGGTGCTAGGTGCTAGGTGCTGGGGGCTGGGTGCTGGGTAGTACCCGACGGACCTGATCAGCAGACCTATCCAACTTTAAGAAAGAAGTTCAAGATCAGGTCCGTCGGGTACCTGGGCGCAACTGCACCTCAAGAACTGCCATACCGCGCAGCCTTCGCGCAGCGGGGGTCATAGCCACATAGCGGTGTCGTCGTCAGAGGGAAGGGTTTACCCAAAACTCAGCCCCGCAACATCATCTACACCCCTAACCCTTCGCGCCCCTTGCGTCCTCCCCTTGCGAACCTTGCGAACCTTGCGATACCATCACCCCAGAACAGCCCCCCAGAACTGCAAAAACGGCGAAGCCAAAAAAACAGCCGCAGGCAACAAAACGGCGCAGCCAAAAAACGAGCGAAGCTCAATCAAACAGCGAAGCTAAATAACCGGCCAAAGGCCACCCCTACAACCTCCCCAAAGCCTCCACCAAATATCCCCAAAACTTCTGTACCGAACTAATCTGTACCCGCTCATCCGGAGAGTGCGCACCGGTAATGTTTGGCCCAAAACTAATCATTTCCATTCCTGGCACCTTCTCTCCTATCAAGCCACATTCCAAGCCAGCATGACAAGCATTTACATGCGGTTCTTCACCAAAACGTTGCCGATAAAGATCACGCATAGTGGTAAGTAAGGTCGACTGCGGCAAGGGAGTCCATCCGGGATAGTCGCCATCCGTAGTCACGTCTGCGCCAATGAGCTCGAATACACTGCGTATCGCAGCGACTTCATCAAACTTTTCAGAATTAACCGAACTCCGCGTCAAACACAGCACTTCGTATTTACCATCCCCGACGAGCACGCGCGCCATGTTATTACTCGTCTGCACGAGCCCTTCCACATCGGGGCTCATTCTATAAATACCGTTTGGGCAAGCCTGAAGTGCGCGTAATAGTTGAGCTTGAAAGTCTGCTGGTAAAACATGTTTAGGTACCTCTATTTCTGCAACATCTATATGCAGATTCGGATCAGTGCTTGCATACTCAGCGATAATTGCGGTTTTGGCGAAAGCTAGCTGCTCCTTGACCAAAGTCAAATCCTGCGCAGCAACATCCGCAGACGCTTCCCGCGGTATGGCATTTCGCAAGCCGCCACCATCGAATCTGGCTAGTTGCACCTCATTTTGCTCCAGGTGAAGCAGCAGACGCGTAAGAATCTTGTTCGAATTACCCAAACCCTCATGAATCTGCATTCCCGAATGCCCACCGCTAAGGCCGCTCACCGTGATACGCAGCCCCTTATTCCCAAGCGTCGGAATGCTGTTGATGTAGGTGCCAGACGCCGTAATATCTATTCCGCCAGCACAACCGATCGTTAGTTCGCGATCGTCTTCCGTGTCGAGATTGAGCATGTACTTTGCCTGCAGAAAGCCCGGCTCAAGGCCTTTAGCACCCGTCATCCCCGTCTCCTCATCAACGGTAAAAAGTGCTTCGAGCGGTGGGTGAGCAAGCTGACCTCCGTCGCTCAAAATGGCCATGATTGCCGCTACGCCAATTCCATTATCTGCCCCGAGCGTAGTCCCTTCAGCTGCCACCCAGTTGCCGTCGACTTGCATGCGAATCCCCTCTCGCGAAAAATCGAAGTCTGTAGCCGCATTCTTCTGGTGCACCATATCCACGTGCGCCTGCAGCAGCACCGTCGGCCGCTGCTCTTTCCCCGGTGTGGCAGGCTTGCGGATGAGAATATTGCCAACTTCATCCTCGATGGTCTCCAAATTCAAGCTTTCGCCAAAACCGCGCACGAACTGCCGGACGCGCTCCTCCTGCTTTGAGGGGCGAGGCACTGCGTTGAGATCTGCGAAAGCATTCCAAAGAGCCTGGGGCTCGAGTTGACGAATAGACATGGCCGGAAGGTAAGCGCCAGGCTAGCCCTCCACCAAGGTTCCGACGGCCTCACCTTCGATGATGCGTTGCAAGTTGTGCACCTCGTTAATATCAAAAACAATGATGGGCAAGCCATTCTCCTTGCAGAGGGTAAAGGCCGTCATATCCATCACTGTAAGACCTTTCGAAATTACTTGATCAAAACTTAGCCGCTCGAAACGCGTAGCAGTTTTATCCTTCAGCGGGTCTGCTGAATAAATGCCATCAACGCGGGTGCCTTTAAGAATGACATCAGCATCGAGTTCGATGGCCCGCAAGGCAGCAGCGCTATCGGTAGTAAAAAACGGACTCCCGAGGCCCGCCGAGAAGATGACCACCCTACCCTTCTCGAGGTGCCGCACCGCTCGCCTGCGGATGTAAGGCTCAGCAATGGCATCCATTTTTATAGCAGAAATAAGCCGGGTCTTCAGGCCCGCCGCTTCGAGACCACTCTGAAGGGCCATGCCGTTGATCACGGTTGCCAACATACCCATGTAATCGCCCTGCGTACGCTCGATGCCGCTAGCCTTAGCCTGCAAGCCGCGGAATATGTTGCCGCCGCCAATGACGATAGCAACCTCCAGACCACCCTCTACTAAGTTTTTGACCTGGGTAGCGTAGTGACGCAGCATTTCGGCTGATATACCAAAATCCTGATCACCCATCAGGCTTTCGCCGCTGAGTTTGAGAAGAATGCGCTTGTACTTAGAGGCCATGGGCGGAATGCTGTTTACCCGGAGCGTGAATCAGGATTGCTACTACAAGCCGCCAAGCACTGCAAACACTGGCACTTGCTCGAAAAACCGTTGTCACCTTAGCGCTACTAGGGCTCCAGCCGTTTTCCTTGCGCGAGCACCAGTCTTTTTTGTGTTGTCTGGCTTTCGCTACGCATCCCAACGCACGATCCGGGTGTTAGTAGGCGGCGCCGAAGATAGGCGGGTGCACCACAATCTTAGCCCAATCCTGCCACGACCAGCTTGCCGCCACTAGCAAAAGCTTCCCTAGCCTAACTTCACATGCTTGAAGTCGGTAACGGTAAGGCCTTTATCCTGCTCTTGGAGGTATTGTGCAACTGACTTCTTAGCGTCTTTCACAAATGCCTGGCTGAGTAGCGTGTTCTCCTTGTAGAACTTCTGCAGCTTGCCTTGGGCGATCTTCTCGAGCATTGCCTCTGGCTTGCCTTCATTGCGAGCGACTTCTTTGCCGATCTCAATTTCTTGCTCGACCACACTCGCGTCGACACCATCTTTATCTACAGCAACGGGCTTCATTGCTGCCACTTGCATGGCTACATCGCGCGCAGGAGCTACAAAAGAATCGTTCGCTTTGTTAAGGGCGACCAATACACCGGCACGGTTGCCCATGTGGTTGTAATCGACCACGAGAGGAGCCTCGAGTCGGTAGAATTCGGCGATTTCAATTTTTTCACCAATTACACCTGTACGCTCAGTTGCTTTCTCGCCGATGGTCATAGAGTCATCGTACTGAATAGCGTTGAGCGCATCCGCATCTGCTGGAAAAGCATCAAGAGCTTTGTCCGCCATTTGCTGTGCG
The DNA here is from genome assembly GCA_965213735.1 of Saprospiraceae bacterium. Taxonomy (GTDB): domain Bacteria; phylum Bacteroidota; class Bacteroidia; order Chitinophagales; family Saprospiraceae; genus CALDTK01. The sequence goes on along the minus strand of CBDCAB010000005.1, from coordinate 1,454,328 downwards.
ATGGCAATGAAATCCTCGTTTTTAGCCACAAAATCCGTCTCGCTCGAGAGCTTGAGCACGATTCCGCGGGTATTGTCAGCATTAGTCTTGGCGATGACGACACCTTCAGTTGCGTCGCGGTCTGCACGCTTGCTGGCCACTTTCTGGCCTTTTTTGCGAAGTTCGGCAACGGCCTCGTCGAAGTCACCTCCGGCAGCGGAGAGAGCTTTTTTGCAGTCCATCATACCTGCGCCGGTCATGTCACGAAGTTTTTTGACGTCGGCGGCGGAAATAGCTACGGTACTCATCGGAGTGGGATTTTATAGGTTGTCTTAAGCTGAAGGTTGAGTGCCTGCATCGGCGGCAGGACTTGGTGCAGGTGTTGCTGGAGCGGCGGGTTGTGCAGCGGCGGCGGCCTCTGCCTGAGCAGTTTCGGCGGCGGCAGCTTCACGCTCGGCTTTCTGCTCCTGACGCTCAGAGAGGCCCTCTTTGATGTACTCAGCGAGGTAGCGAACGACAATCTCAATTGCCTTCGAGGCATCGTCGTTGGCCGGAATGGGAAAGTCGACCGTAGTTGGATCAGAATTCGTATCGACCATCGCAAAGGTGCGCAGGCCCAAACGCTTCGACTCCGCTAGAGCAATGTGCTCATGCGTAATGTCGACCATAAATACTGCTGTCGGGATGCGATTGAGGTCGGAGATACCACCGAGTACACGCTCGAGCTTCTCGCGCTCACGGGTCAGCATGAGGCGCTCCTTTTTGGTAATGCTCGACAGACTCTGGTCGGCCAGCATGTTGTCGATCGACTGCATCTTACGCACCGAGCGACGGATGGTCTGCCAGTTGGTAAGCATACCACCGAGCCAACGATCAGTGACGAATGGTTGTCCGCAGTCGCGTGCCACATTAGCAACCACATCACGTGCTTGCTTTTTGGTAGCTACAAATAGAATTTTCTTACCCGAACGAGCAAGCTGCTTCATTGCACGACCGGCACGATCCATCTCCTCGAGGGTACGGTTGAGGTCGATGATGTGAATGCCTTTGCGCATGGCGAAGATGTACTTCGACATCTTGGGGTTCCACTTGCGCTTGAGGTGTCCGAAGTGGACGCCTGAGTCGAGAAGTTGTTGGTAGGTGGGCTTAGCCATAGAGTTAAATTGATGCGCCGTAGCGCCAGGGGAATACACGGTACTTGAGCCAGCAATGGCCTTCGTACCAAGCGGCAGGCTCTAGCGCTTCGAGAATTGGAAGCTCTTGCGGGCCTTGGGCTTACCGTACTTCTTACGCTCCACCACACGTGCATCACGCGTGAGAAACTTCTCCGACTTGAGCGGCGAACGGTAGTCTTCGTTGATCTTCACGAGCGCACGGGCAATGGCCATGCGGATAGCTTCCGACTGACCTTTGAAGCCACCGCCGTTGACGTTGACAGTCACATCGTAAAGGTTGGCTACTTCCACTGTTTTAAGCGGCTGAGTCACCTTGTACTCAATGTGCTTTTGCGGGAAGTAATCGGAAACTTCTTTTCCGTTGATCTTAATGGCGCCCGAACCTTCACGCAAGTAGACACGAGCTACTGAGGCTTTACGACGACCGATGGCATTGATAGTATCCATGGAGGAGATTGCTGACGAGGGAAAGGGGTGGATTAGCGGGGCAGCTCAGTGGGTTTCTGCGCTGCATGCGGATGCTCAGCACCTGCGTACACATGTAGCTTGCGGTACATGGCCCGCCCGAGGCGATTTTTGGGAAGCATGCCACGAATGGCATTTTCGAGAATGCGCTCAGGATGAGAAGCACGTAGGCGTGCGGGAGTGGTGGCTTTTTGACCACCAGGATAACCGGAGTGACGGAGGTAGACTTTTTGCTCCTCCTTCAGGCCAGAAAACTCCACCTTGTCGGCATTGATGATGATCACGTAATCACCTGTGTCGACGTGAGGCGTATAAGTAGGCTTGTGCTTGCCGCGCAACACAGTAGCTACGCGTGAGGCAAGGCGGCCTACCGTTTCACCAGTGGCATCAACAATGAGCCAGTCGCGCTGCACAGTAGCAGCATTCAGGTTGGTGGTGCGGTAGCTGAGGGTATTCACTTTGCGAATTTTCTTATCGTTTCACCCTGCAGAAAAAGCGTTTCCCACCAGGCTCGCTCGAAAGCGGACGCAAAAGTACTCCGAAGCCTATTCATAACCAACACCTATCCACATCTTTTTTTGTTTTTGCGAAAGCTAACTGCCTGATAAACAGTGAAATTTTCGCACCAAGCATCGACTTAGTGCCACGATGCAGGGCTACAAACAACCTCCTAAGCCTTTACTTTGTCTGCTTCAAGGCCTATGGCAGCATCTGATCCATCCGCATTTCCTTCGTCGACCCGCGTAAGTACCGACCCCACTGCCGCGCTTCGCAAAGCCGATCATATTGAACTAGCTTTTGCAGCGCAGCTAGCGAGTGGCGATTTGGATGCCCGCTTTTACTACGAACCTATGCTGGCCGCTCATCCAGTGCCTGGTTGCCTCGCTCCGGTGCCTTTTGCTAAGCACACACTGGCCGCTCCACTGTGGGTGTCGAGTATGACGGGAGGTACGGCGCGCGCACGCAGCATCAACCACAACCTCGCCCGGGCATGCCGCGAATTTGGCCTCGGTATGGGACTAGGATCATGTCGGGCTTTGCTCGAAAGCAGTGACAGGCTAGCCGACTTTGCCGTGCGCCCACTAATCGGCAAAGAGCTTCCCCTGTTCGCGAATCTCGGTGTCGCTCAACTCGAACCGCTCCTCGATCAGCAGCCCGATCGCGTGTTGCAGCTCGTGGAGCAACTCGATGCTGATGGACTCATTATCCACGTCAATCCGCTGCAAGAATGGCTGCAGCCAGAAGGCGATAGGTTTTCGCGAAAGCCAATAGAAGTTATCGAACATGCCCTCGCCACCTTTGAATTTCCAATTATTGTCAAAGAAGTAGGCCAAGGCATGGGACCTGCATCGCTGCGGCGGCTGCTGCAACTACCGCTCGCGGCGCTCGAATTTGCCGCAGGAGGCGGGACAAATTTTGCCAAACTCGAATTGTTGCGCTCCGATCCGGTGCGACAGGGTATTTATCGCGCTCTCGAACATATCGGACACTCCGCCGAGGAGATGGTGCTGCTCGTCAATGCTGTGGCCACCGAACTTGGCGACGACTTAGCCTGCAAACAAGTAATTATTTCCGGCGGAGTCGATGGCTTTCTCGACGGCTACTACCTGCGAGCCAAGTGTCAGCTAGCAAGCGTGTATGGCCAAGCTTCGGGATTTTTGCGGCATGCGACCGGAGATTACGAGACCTTGCGCACCTTCGTGGCCACGCAAATCCGAGGCCTCGAACTAGCTGAAGCCTATCTCAACGTTCGCTAATGATCCCTACCACCGCCCCCAGTTGGATCGATGGTTTTTCGAAGCTGTCGAAGGCCGAGAAGCGAGCATGGGTAGCCACGCATTACGGCAAAAATGCTAAGCACCTCATCGAGCGGTGGCAGAGCTTCGATCATCCCTCCGCGCCGACACAGGAGGGAATGGACCAGTTTGCAGAAAACACCATTGCCAATTTTGCGCTGCCACTGGGTATCGCGCCGAATTTCGTCATCGACTCGAAGGTGTATGCCGTGCCCATGGTCATTGAAGAATCTAGCGTGGTGGCTGCCGCAAGTGCAGCGGCGAAGTATTGGGCAAAAAGAGGAGGCTTTAAAACGACCATTATTGGCACCACAAAGGTGGGTCAACTCTACTTCCAATGGACAGGCGATGAACAGGCATTGCGGGCGAATTTGGGGGCGCTTTCGCAAAACCTAAAACGCAGCAGCAGCTCCCTCACCGCCAATATGGAGCAGCGCGGCGGAGGAGTGCGCAACATCGAGTTGATAAGTTTTGCAGACATGCCACACACGTACGAACTGCGTGGCAGCTTCCAAACCTGCGACTCGATGGGAGCCAACTTTATCAACTCCATTCTCGAGGCTTGGGGAGAAGCCTTACCCGCTGTCTTCGAGCACATCGGACTGCAAGGCGCTAACGGGGCAGCTGGCTCTGATCCAGAAATTATTATGGCTATTCTGAGCAACTACACCCCTGAATGCGTGGTGCGCGCAGAGGTGAGTTGCCACATCGACGAAATGGGCAAAGGAGCTGGCGGATACAGCAGCGAAGACCTGGCGCGGCGTTTTCAACGGGCAGTGCAGCTGGCGCAGGTGAGCCCCTATCGTGCCACTACCCACAACAAGGGAATCTTTAATGGCGTCGATGCCGTCGTAATTGCTACAGGCAATGACTTTCGGGCCACCGAAGCGTGTGGTCATGCCTACGCCGCTCGGGATGGCCAATACCGTAGCCTCAGCCACTGTACCCTGGAGTCAGGAGTCTTCCGTTTTTGGCTCGAGCTGCCACTGGCGCTGGGCACGGTAGGAGGTCTCACCAATGCTCATCCGCTTGCAGCTACGAGTCTCGAACTGCTTGGCTGGCCTAGCGCAGAGCAACTCATGCGGATTGTCGCAGCGACGGGTTTGGCCCAAAATTTCTCTGCCGTACGCTCGCTGGTCACTACCGGCATTCAAGCTGGCCACATGCGCATGCACCTGCAAAACATCCTTACCCAACTCAATGCTGAGCCTGCCCAGCGCAAAGCCGCCACAGCCCACTTTTCCGATAAAAAGGTGAGCGTGACAGCGGTTAGAAAGTGGCTCGAAGCCGATCTAAAATAAGCGAGCTTGGGGAGCAGCTTTTGTAGAATGGGGTTACCTTCGGTGTTTGCGCTTTACCCACCTCGAGATGACGCTTTCCCAATTCTGTGTATTGGCCTGCCTGCTCCTTACGGCAAAACTGTCTGCACAGGATACCCTCCTCGAGGATACCACTTTACCTATTCTTGAAATTCGCACCGAATTAGGCGATCCTATAACGACAGGATTTGAGCGCGAGAGTGAACTTTATATTTATGATAATCCCTCGGGCTTAAATCAACTCACTGATATCCCTGAGCGTATAGGCGAAAAAATCTTTATCACCTTTAGAGGATCGAGTTCTATCGCTTTTCCGAAGAAAAATTACGGTTTTGAGTTTCGCGATTCGCTCACGCAAACAGATCAGGAAGTTTCTGTATTCGGTATGCCGAAACACGAGGATTGGGCACTGCACGGACCGTATTCTGATAAATCGCTTATGCGCAATGCTTTAGCGTATAAATGGGCCGCAGAATTTATGCCCTGGGCGCCGCGCACCAAGTATGTGGATTTGGTGATCAACGGCAGCTACGAGGGCATTTACCTATTCACTGAGCGTGTAAAGCGAGATAATGATCGCGTCGATGTAGCAAAGCTCGACGGTACCGACACTTCAGGTGTTGATTTAACTGGTGGATACATATTAGAGATTGGCGACAGTCAACCTAAAGAATTTAGAAGTTTCTTTAGTCAATATTCTCAGGTGCCAGGGCTCGACATATATTCGCAGTATCAACTCGATTATCCAAAGTTTGATTCACTCGCCCCCAATCAATTCGATTATATCAAAAATTATGTCTACGAAATTGAGAATCGGCTAGCAGCTCCCAATTACACTGATGCCGCCACAGGTTATCGCAACTATATCGACGTTGCGAGTTGGGTAGATCATGCGCTGGTGCAAGAAATCAGCGGCAATTTTGATGCATATCGGCGCTCCACCTATATGCTCAAGGATCGTGATGATAATGGTGGTCGCCTTGCAGCAGGTCCGGCTTGGGATTTCAATATCGCCTTCGGCAACGAAGCCTCTTGTCTCGGACAAACTGTGGCTGGCTGGATGATCGAGACCAACTCGCCAGCCATGTGCAGCTTCCGCACCATTCCGTTCATTGTACAGCAGATGTACGCCGACCCTGTTTTTAAAGCACGTATGCGCGCGAGGTGGGAAGGCTTACGCCAAAACACCTTTTCAGATGCCAACATCAACGCTGATATCGACTCGCTGGTGGCTCTGCTCCAACACGCTCAACCAGCTGATCAGCGCCGCTGGCTGCACATGGGGATGTACGTGTGGCCCAACGCCTATGTAGGTCCGAGTTGGGAAGCTGAGGTTGACTACCTGCGAAGCTGGATACTTCGTCGTGCCGCTTGGATAGATACCAATATCGCCTTGTGGCCAGCCATTACCAACCTGCAAACCAACACCAGCGAGCTCCCTATCCTACGCATCGAAGTAGCTGGAGGCGACACGATCGCTACTGGCAGAACGGATGCAGGACTCGCTGTCATCAACAACGGGCCAGATCAAGTCAATTCTCCAGAAGGATCGAGCACCGGCTACCATGGCGCAATTGCGATAGAACTCGTGGGTGCTGCTGATGAAAAATCTACTTACAGCTTCGAGCTTCGTAATGCCGACGGTGATGACTTCCCTTACCGCCTGCTCGACATGCCCAAGGAGGAAGATTGGATACTGCGTGGCCCCTATGAGGACAAGTCGCTGGTGCGCAATGAAGTGGGCCTCGAACTCGCTCGCAACACCAGCCTAGCCTACACCCCGCGCTCTAAGGCTGTGGTGCTGTACGTCAACGGGAGCTACGACGGAATTTACTTCCTCACCGAAGAGATTAAGCGCGATGATTCTCGCGTCGATATCGCTAAGCTTCGCGATGACGAAATCAGTGGCGACGACCTTACCGGTGGCTATATTATTGAAGTTGATGGACCCAAGGCTGATCCTGCCGAAGGTTTTGTCAGCACCTACAGTAATGCTACTGCTGATGATCGCACCTTTTACGCTTACCACACCCCAGATGAGTCAGACATTGTCGCAGAACAGCAAGCTTACATCGAGTCTGAGATAGCAGCATTTGAAGATGCAATTAGCACCGGCGGTTTTGCAGCAGCTCGCCCGCTGATGGACGAGGCAAGTTTTATCGATTATATGCTGGTGCAAGAACTCGCTGCAAGCTCTAAAGCTTACCGTAGAAGTGCCTACCTGCACAAAGACAAAGACAGCAAAAATCCACTGCTGGTAGCGGGGCCTGTTTGGGACTTTCGGCGTGGGTTTGGCAATGACATCGAGTGCGGCGGCAGAAGCCCGCAGCGGTGGGTGGTCCAAGAAAATAGTCGCTGTGATGATGATGCAGAAGTGCCTTTTTGGTGGCGGACGCTCTGGCTCGACAGTGACTTTAGGCAGCTTGCAGCACAGCGCTGGCAGGATTTGCGCGCAAACGCTTTCGGCGACGATGAGCTGCGTGAGTACGTCGCGCTTGCCACCGATCCGCTGCGTAGCGAAGTGGGGCGCAATTTTACCCGCTACCCAATCCTCGGTCAAGCCATAGATCGTAATGCTTTTGTGGGGCAGACCTACGATGAAGAGGTGACTTACCTCACGCAGTGGCTGCTCAATCGGGCCGCCTGGATGGACGCCAATATTAGTACCATCAGCGGTGTCTCCAACCGTCACCCACAACAGGCGCTGAGCATTTTCCCTAATCCTGCAGGTGCAGCGGGTAGTGTTGCTGTTTCATTCAGCACGACGGATCTTGATGAGCAGCTCGGGAGTAGCGTCCGCATTATGGATGCGCTTGGGCGGCAGGTGCTAGAGCGGCAAGTAGAGCGCGGGCAGCGTCAGGTGCTGCTCTCGGTGAAGCAGCTCCCCGTGGGGACTTATCAGGTACTACTCGTTGCTAATGGTGGGCGAGTAGTAGCGGCTGGGCGGCTTCTGCGCTAGCCGTAGCGTTTTTGCAGTGCTGGGGTGATGGTATCGCAAGGTTCGCAAAGGGAGGACGCAAGGGGCGCTAGGGGTTTGGAAGGTAGATTATGCTGTGGGGAAAGTTGGCTTCGATGTTTTTGAGCTTCGCTGGTTTTTTTTGGCTTCGCTGTTTTTTGCTGTTCTGGGGGCTGTGCTTGGGTGATGGTATCGCAAGGTTCGCAAAGGGAGGACGCAAGGGGCGCTAGGGGTTTGGAAGGTAGATTATGATGTGGGGAAAGTTGGCTTCGATGTTTTTGAGCTTCGCTTGTTTTTTGAGCTTCGCTCGTTTTTTTTGGCTTCGCTGTTTTTTGCTGTTCTGGGGGCTGTGCTGCGGTGATGGTATCGCAAGGTTCGCAAAGGGAGGACGCAAGGGGCGCTAGGGGATACTGAAGTAGATGATGTTGCGGGGCTGAGTTTTGTATAAACCCTTCCCTCTGACAACGACGCCGCTATGCAGCTATGACCACGCTGCGTGAAGGCTGCGCGGTATGGCAGTTCTAGAGGTGCAGATAGGCATAGGTACCCGACGGACCTGATCTTGAATTATGTTCTTTAGAAGGATAGATCTAATGATCAGGTCCGTCGGGTACTACCTAGCCCCCACGTGACCACATCATTTCGGTCAGGCCAGCAGCGCAGCCATCTAGCCTCCAGCCTCCAGCCTCCACCTGACCACAATTTTGTGGTCAGGCTAGCCTCCTAACAAAACCGATCATACGCCATCCGCAGATTAGCGGCTATGACTTCGGCAGAACGGCCTTCGATGTGGTGGCGCTCGAGGAAGTGGACCAGCTTGCCATCCTTAAACAAGGCAATACTTGGACTCGAGGGCGGGTAGGGCAACAAGAAATCTCGTGCTCGGGCTGTGGCTGCTTTATCAACGCCAGCAAAAACAGTGGCGAGGTTGTCGGGACGCCTTTCGTTGTCGAGGGAGAATTTAGCACCCGGGCGAGCCATCGCAGCCGCACAGCCACATACACTGTTGACGACGAGCAAGGTAGTGCCCACCGTTTTGCTGAGCAGTTGCTCAACGTCTTCAGGAGTTTTTAAAGCGTCGAAATTGTAATCGGTCAGATCTTTCGACATCGGTAGCGTCAGCTCAGCTGGATACATAGCGTGTTAGGTTTGCAACACAACGCTCTACCCTACACCTGGTTGACAGCCAAGCGCCACGAAAAGCCTGACGTGCATCTGGATATACAGCACCCTCAACTGCGTTAACTACCTTACGACTAGAATCCACGCCATGAATTTTCGCGCGCGCAACCTCCCTCGACACGCTAAATTTGATTACAAGCCCCGCTACTACGATCCGGACAAAGAGCGCATGGAAGAACTTCGCGCTGACTACTCTACCGGGGATGCAGGAGAAAAGCTCAAGCGGCAAATTGCTAAAGGCTTCGGCCGCCAAACCCGCGGCTCCCAGTTTGCCTTCCGCACCCAGCGCAGCGCAGCCAACAATACCTCCAACAAGCGCCTGCTGATAACTATCGTCGTCATCTCCTTGATCGCCTACCTGGTGCTGTCCCTCAATTTTGAAGGTCTTATCGCCGCCTTAAACGCGAAGTAGGTACTACCTTGCGCGCCCTCCCAGGCGTTGCGCATCTATGGCTGATCTTATCCAACTCTTACCCGACCACATTGCGAATCAAATCGCTGCGGGAGAGGTGGTGCAGCGGCCCGCTTCGGTTGTAAAGGAGTTGCTCGAAAATGCTATTGATGCCGGAGCAACCGACATCCAGCTCATCTATCGCGATGCTGGCAAGGAACTCATTCAGGTAGTCGACAACGGCTGCGGCATGTCACCCACCGATGCGCGCATGAGCTTCGAGCGACACGCTACCAGCAAAATCCGCAACTCCGACGATCTCTTTGCCATCCGCACCATGGGCTTTCGCGGCGAAGCACTTGCCTCCATCGCAGCCGTCAGCAAAGTCGAAGTCCGTACCCGCACGCACAATGATGCGCTCGGCACCCGCATCCTCATAGAAGATGGTCGCGTGGTCACCCAAGAGGCTTGTCAAACTTCGCCAGGCACCAATTTCATGGTGCAGCACCTGTTTTACAATGTGCCTGCCCGTCGCAAATTCTTAAAGAGCGATGGCGTCGAGACTCGGCACATGCTCGATGAATTTACGCGCATTGCCCTCGCACATCCAGATGTACAATTCCGCGCCTTCCACGGCACAGGTGAAGTATTTCATTTACCCGCAGGCAAGCTGAGCCAGCGAATCGTGGGGCTGCTCGGCAAGCACTACCGTGAGCGTATCGTCCCCGTAGAAGAAGATACGAATCGTGTGCGCATCCGAGGCTACATCGGCAAACCCGAATTTGCGAAGAAAAGCCGCGGCGACCAGTTCTTCTTCGTCAACGGACGCTACATCAAGAGCTACTACCTGCACCATGCCGTGAAGATGGCTTACGACAGGTTGCTTGGCGACGATCAATGGCCGATGTACGCCATCTTCCTCGAGCTCGATGCCACACAAATCGACATCAACGTCCACCCCACCAAGCAAGAGATCAAATTTGAAGATGAGAAGCTCGTCTACCAGTACCTCCGTGTAGCCGTCAAGCATGCGCTGGGTCAGTTTTCAGTGGCACCCATGATTGACTTTGATGCTGAGGCTGCACTCGTCAATGCACCCATTGGCGCTCCACGTGTACAGGTAGAAACAACTCAAATTTTGCCTTCTCGAGCCAGTAATGAAGGCGGTGGCAATGGCAATGGACACGCCAAACAGGCCGTGGCTCCCGGCTGGCGCGACCTGTACGGGCAAGGTCGCACAGCTGCACCCAATCAATTCCCTGCCGACAAGCCCTACAACACAAATACCGTTACTCTTAGCTCTAATTGGCTCGATGGCGCCGAACCCGGCGGAGACTTACTGGAATCGGGTGTGATGAAAGCACCCTACCAGCTTCACCAGTCGTACATCGTGCACCAGGTGAAAAGCGGCTACGTGCTCATCGACCAGCAGGGCGCTCACGAACGGATACTCTATGAGCGCTACCTCGAGCAATTGAGTAGCCCCGAACGCCAGGCGAGTCAAGCAGAACTCTTTCCGGCAACACTTTCACTTGGAGGAGCTGAAGCAGATGCCTTACGTGCCCTGCTTCCCGATCTTGAGCGCCTAGGCTTCGACATTGTAGAAGCAGATGGGACTTTTCGGGTGGTGGGGCTGCCGGCTGATTTACCTGGCCAATCCGATCCGCAGGCATTAGTGACTTCGCTCATCGACCTGCACAAGGAAAATCTCGCTATCGAACTCAACCAGCGCGAGAGAATTGCGTTGGCCTTGGCGCGCCGTGGTGCTGTACGTCGAGGTCAGGCTTTGCCGGTAGAAGCTCAGACTAAGCTCGTCGCTCAGCTATTTACTACCAGCCATCCGGAGCACTCGCCTAGTGGTCAGCGTTGTATTGTCAGTCACTCGCTCACCGAGATCGAGCGTGGCTTTGGGCGCTAAAATTTTGCCCCGCTATGAATCAACAGATACTTCCTGTAACAAAGAATTTGCTCATTATCAATGTGCTCATGTTCTTGTTTACGTTTCCTTTATTTGGAGAGGTGTCTGCGTTTCAAGGACTCTTTGGGGTTCCTCGTAATATTCTCGCGGCATTTTTTCCTATCGGTAATCCGCTATTCGAGCCATACCAAGTAGTTACTAGCATGTTTATGCACGGCTCCTTGATGCACTTGGCATTTAACATGTACGCGCTCTGGATGTTTGGCAGCATAATAGAAGGTGCACTTGGTCACAAGCGCTACCTGCTGTACTACCTGCTGTGTGGTTTTGGGGCAACCATTCTGCACTGGCTGGCGACATACATTATGGCAGGTCCAGCAACTGTGGCTGTAGGCGACGGCACCTATATTCCGGAGGATTACATCATTCCTGTACTTGGCGCATCGGGAGCGATTTATGGCTTGTTGGCTGCCTTCGCGTATATCGCGCCTAATGCGGTGCTGCAGCTGCTCATTCCACCAATTCCCCTGAAGGCCAAGTACTTCGTGCTGGTGCTGGTAGGTATAGATTTATTTGCTGGCATTTCTAAATTCAACACAGGAATTGCCCACTTCGCACACCTTGGTGGGGCGCTACTTGGGTTTATCCTGCTCACGGTTTGGTCGAAGGGTGGCCTGTACCGCGGGTAAAGTCTCCTGCTGATTTGCAACACGGGCGGTGCTTCACAGGTTAACACACACGGGTCTTTAGCCCATACGTGCTATGCTAACTTCCATCTGGCAAGACATACAGCGGCAGTTCCAGTTTGGCAACCGTGTCACGCAGATAATCCTCGTTAATGTCGGGGTGTTTATCCTGATCAACCTCGCGCGGGTGCTGCTGCAGTTCAATTCGGCGGAGGTCTACTCCACTGGCCTGCACTTCTTCGCGCTGAGCAAAGACTGGCTCCACAACCTCACCCACCCTTGGGCTTTCCTCACCTACGCTTTTCTTCATGAAGGCTTTATGCATATTCTCTGGAATATGCTCATCTTTTACTGGTTTGGCAGAATCGTCGGCGACTTAATTGGCGATAAAGCGATATGGCCGCTGTACGTGTGGGGTGCGGTAGCGGGAGGGATTCTATATTTCATTACATCCAATTTGTTTGGCTACGGGCTGCCTGGTCAAAGCTTCATCATTGGGGCTAGTGCGAGTGTAATGGCTACCGTAGTAGCGGGCGCTATACTTGCACCGGAGTATTCTTTTAGGTTGATCTTAATCGGGGAAGTAAGGCTGAAGTATATCGCGTTAGTTATTATTTTAATGGATTTATTTTCACTCGGACTCGACGGCAACACGGGTGGACACTTTGCTCATATTGGCGGTATGTTGATGGGATATTTATACGTTTCTCAACTGCGGGCTGGCAATAATTTAGGAGATCCTGTCAACCGGATGAGCAGTGCGATCACAGGTGTTTTTTCAGGTTTTGGCGAGGCGCGCCAGCAACGAAGCACCAAGCGAGTACCTAGACCTAGTATGGCTGCAAGTAGTCGCGGCACGAGCAGCAAGGCCAATCGACCCTCCGCCGCAGCTGATGCTGATCGCCAGGAGCGACTCGATGTCATTCTTGAAAAAATCAAAGCCAACGGCATTAGCAGCCTCTCGAGTGAAGAGCGTGAATTTCTTGCGCTCGCTAGTCGCGACAAGTTGTGAAACGGCTCCTGTGGGTGGCGCACATTGCCCTGGCTTGTATCACCTTGCTAGCCTACGCTTCACCCTACCTCTCGCCTAGCGTTTTCTGGCCTGCAGCCTTTGCATCACTGGCCTTCCCCACACTGCTCATTTGCCATATTCTGCTGGCTGGCTTCTGGCTCTATCAACGCACGTGGCGCTGGCTGCTCAGTGTGGCGGTAATTGCAATCGGTGCCAAACACATTGCAGAGTTGTACGGCACGGGCAATCCTGAAAGCGCTGAAAGCTCCATCTCGTTTACCACATTTAATATTTATGGTGGCAGGTACCTCTACGAGCGCAACGAAGACAGCTTACGCCAAAACGTTTCGGCGTGGGCTGCCTGCGTAGAATCAGACGTGCTTGCCTTACAAGAATCTCCACGCTATGCGTCTATCGTCACCGAGGTAAAACAAGTTTTGCGAAAGCGTGGCTATAACTATAGCTATCACCCTGAGCAGACTTACCTGTCGCTTTACAGCCGCTATCCGCTGGTGCAAACTGACTTGCTCGACGCTTACAACGAAGCCAACGGCGCCCTCTCGACACTCGTGGTGCCAGCAGCAGGAGATACCCTGCATGTTATCGCCGCTCACTTGCAGTCCAATCAGGTGAGACTCGATGCTAGCGACCTGGCGCTCGACGTGGTGACGGCCGACCGACAAGCCTACTGGACCCTCAGAAGTGTAGCTCGCAACTACCGCCAGGCAGCCCACGCGAGAGTAGAACAAGCTGAAGAAATAGCCAAAATTGTGGAGCGCAGGACGTATCCAACAGTGGTGCTCGGCGACTTCAACGATACGCCACTTTCCTATCCTTTAGGTGTGCTACGAAGGGCAGGTCTGATTGACGCCTTTCGGCAAAACGGAACCGGCCTGGGCATCACGTATCCAGGTACAATACCAGGTTTGCGAATAGACTATGTGCTTGCGACTCCAGAACTAAAAGTGCTCAATGCTTCGGTGCTAGACTGTGCTTTCAGCGACCACAAACCAACCCGGGCGGTCTTTGCGCTGCCTGCGCAATAGCGCCTCGCTAGCTCAATAGTACGTTTAATTTCGCGCCCTATGCTCAAGCTTCAAGATACGCTCAGCGGGGAAAAAGTTGACTTTCAACCACTCCAGGAGGGATTTGTCGGGATGTACGTGTGCGGACCTACGGTTTATAGTCCTGCCCACCTCGGCAACTGCCGCACCTTCGTGAGCTTTGATGTTATCTATCGTACGCTACTCTACTTGGGCAACAGGGTGCGATACGTGCGCAACATTACAGATGTTGGTCACCTGCTCGACGATGGTGAAGATCGTATGTCGAAGGGTGCGCGGCTGCAGCAGCTCGAACCGATGGAGGTGGCTCAACAGCATACAATCGGCTTTCACGACATGCTGCGGTTGTTTAATTGCCTCCCGCCCAGCATCGAACCGCGCGCCACAGGTCATATCATCGAGCAAATCGAAATGGTGCAGCAGATTATTGATGCTGGCCTCGCTTATGAATCGAATGGCTCGGTATATTTTGATGTACCAACCTACGTAGCCAGTCACGCCAGCTACGGCAAGTTGAGCGGGCGAAAAATGGAAGATCTACTCGCGGAGAGCCGCGAACTAAAAGCGCAGCAAGACAAACGCCATCCCGCTGATTTTGCCATTTGGATGAAAGCTGGGGATGATCACATTATGCGTTGGAATTCGCCGTGGTCGGTAGGTTTTCCGGGGTGGCACCTGGAATGCTCAGCGATGAGTCGCAAGTACCTCGGTGAGACCTTTGATATTCACGGTGGTGGCAACGACCTGAAGTTTCCGCACCACGAGAACGAAATCGCTCAAAATGAGGCTTCTTGTGGAGCGGGAGGCGCTCGCTACTGGCTGCATACCAATATGCTGCTGCTCAACGGCAAGAAGATGTCTAAGAGCGATGGCAATTATATCACGCCCGACGAACTCTTCTCTGGAAAAAGCGAGCATGTGTCGAAAGGCTACAGTCCAATGGCTGTGCGCTTTTTCATGTTGCAAGCGCACTACGGTTCGCCCCTCGACATGAGCGACGCGGCGCTGCTGGCCGCAGAGAAAGGCTACAAGCGTCTGATAGATGCTCTGCACCGAGCGGAAGAAGTGCAGCCGCAAGCAAATACTCCCGGACCAATTGATGTAGAGCTGACGGAGGCACTCCATCAGGCGCGCAAGCATCTACTCGATGACTTCAATACGCCGCGGGCTATCGCGAACTTGTTTGATGTAGCTGGATTGATAAATGCTGTGGCCGACGGTCATCGATCAGCGGATGAGCTGAGTGCAGCAGGTTTTGCGAAAGCAGTAGAAGAACTACGCGTACTCATTGAGGATGTCTTAGGCTTGCTTGATGCGAGTAGCGACGTACAAAGTGACGAGGGCGCCGATCGCTTTGATGGATTGATGCAATTAGTACTCGATCTACGCGCCCAAAGTCGTGCTGATCGTAATTGGGCTATTTCTGATAAAATTCGCGATCAACTAGCCGCCTTAGACATCGAAGTTAAAGATGGGAAAGATGGCACCACTTTCTCGCTAAAGTAATGGCACTCGATGCTCAGTATCGGGAATTTGTAGCTACTCACGATCCGGCTAGTGTGTGGCATGATGCTGATTTTTTGGAGTGCTTTGGTAAAGACTCGTTTGGGGCGCAGTGGGATTACGTTTGTATACATTCAGCTGGTGAATTAGTTGGTGTACTACCGTACTACACTCGGCTAAAACTTTGGGGACGTATAGCACAAATGCCTATCCTCCTGCGCTATGGAGGGCCGCTAGTGAGTCAGACATGGCTAGACTCAGTTGGCCAAACCGAAGCTGAACATGCGGTGAAACTTGCTTTGCCCTCTAAGCTCGCGCAATTTAGTCAAACATGGAATCCACATAAGTTTCCTTATCAGCATACAGACACTACCGAAATTAATAATGCATTTAGTGTAGAAGCTCGACCCACCTATATTGTTCCTTTAGATGGAGAATGGGAAGACGTTCAGCGTTTAGCCAACAAGACCATGCGACGCAGATTGCGCAAAGCACGAAGCTACTGGCAATGTGAGACAGGTGCACTCGACGAAGCCGCTTTGGAGCTAATCGAGGCCCCTTTAAAACGCCAAAATTTAAAGATTCCTTATCGGCGGCAAGCCTTAGTTAATATGTTTGAAATAATGCGTCAAAAAGGTAGAGCAGTTAGTCATCGTGCACTCGATCCGAATGGGGTATTACAGGCAGTAAGCATTGCACTTGCTGATGATGAAGTTGGCTATTGTTGGTTGAGCGGATCGAGTGATGCAGCGCGACCTCATGATGGAGGCAGTTATGTACTGGCGATGGATATGAAATGGGCGTGGCAAAGGCAGCTAAAGAAGCTAGACTTTCTCGGCAGCGCCCTGCCAGGTCCTGCCGAAAATAGACGTCAACTTGGCGGTCAGCTAAGCTATTATCCTCACATATTTTACTCGAAATCTGTGTTTGCAAAATGCTTTAGCAATAAATCAAATTAAAACCTCGACTCAAAGCCGATATGCACCTTTGCTCTATCCCACTCGATAGGTGCCCCGCTACGGCGACCATAGGCGTAAGTGAGACTGAGTGCTCCGCCCTTAGTGCCTAGTCGAAGTCCTGCGCCAAAGCCTGTGGGTTGATCTGAAGAATCTTCGCTGCGGTATGGGTCGTAGAGTATTCCCTGATCGGCAAAAGCGAACAGGTAGCTTGCATTCCCCAGCAAGAGGCGGTACTCAGCGGTGGCGACGCCGTAGTGTTGTGCGTCTATGGTTTGTTCGTCGAAGCCACGCAGCAAGCGGTTGCCGCCGATGCGGTAGAGCTCGTTGCGCAGGGGCGTTTGGGGGCCAAAGATGGTTGCACCACGTAGGCGCAGGGCTAGCGTTGCACGTCGGCCAGTAGCGACGAATTGCTCCACATCGACTGCGGATCGGTATTGCGCTGTTTGGCCGCCGATGCTGTCTGCCTGGCGATCAATGATGTCGCTCAAAGCGCGAATTCCGCTAGGCACTGAGACGATTCGCAAGGCAGCGGAAGCTTCGAGGGTGAGCCGCCCGCCGCGTCGCGTATCGAAGATGTCATCTCTCCTGTCGAGTCGTAGTCGTGCCCCAAAGCCGTTACGCTTGGCATCGAGCGTTTCGGGAAGTCGCTGCGTAGCCTCTACTTGAACGGTATCAAATCCTAGCACCTGCGCCTGCCCACCTTCGTAATAAAGCTCGTATGCATCGCCGCCGCCGAGGGCGTAGCTGCCGCCGAGTTCGTAATTGATCCGCAGCCAATCATCTTGCTGGCGGTAGAGGCCAAAGGTGCCTCGTGCTCCGAAGGGCGAATCGAGCAAATAAGGGTACGTAGCCAAAATTTTTACTTCAGTCGCTTCAGGTTGGAGTCGCTCAAAAGAGAAAAACAGCCGCTCGCCCTGTCGCAGCGCATTTTCGAGTTCGAGTGTGATATCGCCAGTAAGCAGCAACTGGCCATCATTGGCAGCTGAGTTTGGCAAAAAGCCGAGCAAAAAATCGAAGCGACTGGTTTTACGAGGCGAAGCATCAATGTAAAATAGTGCCTCTCCCGACTCAAAGACCACTACCGGATCACTATCGACTTGTAAAAAGGTAAGCGTACGAAGGCGGCGCTCAATTTGATTAACTTCATTACTGCGGTAGAGCGTCCCGGGCTCCACGCGCAGGTAGCGCTCGAGGTAGCGCTGCGATACAGGCGGCTCTGCATCATCCACAAAGCGAACGCCTCCGTAGGTCATACGCGGCCCGCTCCAAGTGGTGCTACGTACATTAAGTTGCTCCTCATGGATTTGGAGCGAGTCAAACCGTACGCGGGCAAAGGGATAGCCTGCCCTACCCTGTTGGTCGAGGAAAGCCTCGGCATCGCTGCTGAGGGAGGCTAAATTTTTCGGCTGCACCAGCGTGTCTGGCAGCACCGCGCCGTAGCTAAAATCGGGGTTCGCACGAGCGGTTACCGTACCGAGTTGGTACGCAGGTCCGAGGTGGGTGTGGTAGTAGCTCGTGTCGTTGCGGCGACTGGTGCTGTCGAGGCTTGCTTCTAAATAGCCCATGCTGCGTAGCCGTATGATGCAGGTGTGCACTGCGCTGTCGGTAGGCAGTTCGTCGAGGGAGGCTACACAATCACGCAGTATTTCGTCCCCGACGACACGTGTGGTTTGCGCCGAGGTGGGCAAGCAGGTGCATGCAATCACCAGCGTGAGGACAAGGCTGCTAATATTGCTAAGGAGCGGGCGCACGGCTAAAGCAACGATGACATGGTTCGGTGCAGTCTAACTTTGTGCAATGGCTGGGCTGTATCTGCATATTCCGTTTTGCCGACAGGCGTGCAGTTATTGCAATTTCCACTTCTCGACTTCACGTCATGGGCACCAGCAGATGGTAGAAGCCATCGCGCTCGAGCTGGCAATGCGCAGCGAGGAGATAGCTGGCGAGGCGTGGAAAACCGTCTATTTTGGTGGAGGTACGCCAAGTCTGCTTTCGCCAAAACATATCACACAACTGCTAGAGGCCGCGCATGCTGCAAAGCCACTAGCGCCTACAGCTGAGATTACGCTCGAGGCAAACCCTGATGATCTTGATGAGCAAACGCTGCAGTCGTTAAAAGAGACGGCGGTAAACAGGTTGAGCATTGGGGTGCAGAGCTTTCGCGAAAGTGATCTGCGCTACATGAACCGGGCGCACAACGCGCAACAAGCAGTGGCATGCATAGCCCGGGCGCAGGCGATTGGATTTAAAAATTTGACTATCGATCTTATATATGGGACACCGGGCTTAGATGATGCGGCCTGGCTGGCTAATCTCCAGCGGACGATAGATTTCAATGTTCCACACATTAGCGCCTATGCGCTTACTGTGGAGCCTCGTACTGCGCTGGCTCACCAGATTAAAGTGGGGAAGAGTGCACCTGTTGATGAGGACCAAGCTGCTCGTCAAATGGAGATACTTATTGATGTACTTACCGCCGCGGGCTATGAGCATTATGAAGTCAGTAATTTTGCCTTACCAGGTATGCGGGCGCAGCACAATTCAAACTATTGGCTGGGTACACCGTATTTGGGGGTGGGGCCGAGTGCGCACAGCTATGATGGAATTAAAGTGCGCAGTTGGAATGTTGCAAATAATGTGCAGTATGTACGTAGCATTCTGGCCGATCAACTACCGCTAGAACGCGAAGTTTTATCTTTGACTGAGCGCTACAATGAATTGGTATTAACTCGCCTGCGGACGGTCTGGGGGGTCTCGCTTGCTGAAGTTGCTGCACTGGGCTTTGCGGAGGCTTTTGAGGCTGCGATGGCTGAGCATGTGAGGCATGGTTTGGCTGAAGCCATACCCGGAGGCTTTCGGCTGACGCGTGCAGGTCGGATGGTAGCGGATGGTGTGAGTGTGGGGGTGTTTCAGTAGGGCCGACGTCGCCCAACCGCGCAGGCAGAGCCGCGGCAGGCAAGTACTATCGCTACTTGTATAGCTCGGTTGAACGACGACTACTCTCGCTTCTCGCCCCCAGCCTGACCACGTTGTTGTGGAGCCCAGCCCGTCTGCCCACTGCGTGGTCAAACAAACCGGCCGAGCACATGGTGGACCTAACCGGCCCACTGAGGACACCGTGAGGGACGGGCACCCAGCCTCCAGCAGCGGAGCGATCTAGCATCCAGCCTCCAACAGCAAAGCGATCTGCCCCCAGCACCCAGCCCGTAGCGATCAACTAGTCCATCTCATGCGACGTTGGTATGTGCTTTTACAATCTAGATGCTGGACATTGAGCTTTAGCATTCCAAAGGAACCGTCCAAAGGCAGCTTCGAGTGGTACTGTTCCAGTGCCTGCAGTTGGGTATTGGCTAGAGGAGCAGATGATGTGTAGGTGCACAAACGCTGAAGGAAATGTAAGGCAGCTTCAACTATGGATAGAATTAGTAGAGCCAACAGCCGATTATTGTACGAAGGCGCAGCCATTGCTTTAGGCGTGGCCTTGGCGACGGTGGGGTTGAAGGGGTTTCTTTTGCCCAATGGATTTTTAGATGGAGGGGTTACAGGACTAGCTATTTTAATTCAGCATGTGTCGGGGTGGCCGGTGTCGATTACTTTACCTACGTTAAGTATTCCATTTTTAGCTCTTGCCTATTTTACCGTTTCGCGCAGAGTATTTGCAAAATCTGTTATAAGCATTCTCACATTCACTGCGGCACTGGAATTTACGGATTCCGTAGCCATAACTGGAGATTCTGTTTTGACGGCAGTTTTTGGAGGTTTATGCCTTGGACTAGGAATTGGCATAACAATTCGCAACGGAGCTGTGCTGGATGGAAGCGAGGTTTTAGGAATCTACCTCAATAACCGCTTAGGCATTAGCATTGGCAAGGTAGTACTTGTATTTAATGTTCTGCTATTTTCTGTTACAGCATTCGTCGAGGGTATAGAAGTAGCAATGTATTCCGTGCTGACTTTCTTGGTTGCCGCCGAAGTTACGGATGTGGTTATGCGAGGATTGGAAGATTTTATTGGTTTAACGATTGTATCGGAGCATGCAAGCGAGCTTCAGCAGAGAATTATTGATGAAGTGGGTGCTGGACTTACGATGTTTGAGGGGTATGGTGGCTACGGCAGCCGAGGAACTAGGCAGCCACAGCCAATCATACAAACCGTTGTAAACCGGATAGATGTCCGCCGGCTTTACTCCTTGATTGACGATGTAGATCCCAAGGCTTTTGTTATTGAGTTTGATGTGCACAGTGTGAAAGGTGGAGTGCTGAGAAGATTTTTAAAGTGAAGAGTGCAAGCAGCGGCATGAATTGGCCGGGCCGTCTTCGCCCAACCGCGCAGGCAGAGCCGCGGCAGGCAAGTACTATATCTGCTTGTATAGCTCGGTTGAACGACGTCTAGTTGTACCGCCTAGCACCCGCCGTCCCAAGTATTACAGAGTTCAATCTTTTCTAACCTCCGTTTAAGCTTTACATCCGAACCTCTCGCAACAACAACTCCAATATCTCCACCGCTGCCTTCGCAACTGGTGTGCCCGGGCCAAAGACTGCACTTACCCCCTTCTCCCGAAGAATAGCATAATCCTGAGGAGGAATTACCCCTCCAGCAACAACACGTATATCAGGCCGACCATACGCAGCAAGCGCCTCACGTGCAGCCGGAACGAGTGTCTTGTGACCAGCTGCTAGCGAGGAAATACCTAGCACGTGCACATCATTATCTACAGCCTGCCGAGCTGCCTCTTCGGGAGTCTGAAACAGTGGACCTATATCAACATCGAATCCAATATCCGCGAAGCCACTTGCAATAATGCGCGCACCACGATCATGACCATCCTGACCGAGCTTGCAGATGAGAATGCGGGGGCGCCGACCATCTAATTGCGCAAATTCATCGGCAAGTAGCTGAGCTTTTGCGAAAACTTTATCGTCTTTCACTTCACTGCGATAAACGCCTGTTATCGTTGCCGTTGTGGGTGCATAGCGTCCGTAAACATCTTCGAGCGCCGAGCTGATTTCACCTAGTGTTGCACGAGCTCGAGCTGCCCGAACGGCGACCTCCAATAAATTTCCGCGATCGGCAGCACATGCGCGCAGCTGACCCAGAGCTGCTTCAACACGTGCTCCATCACGCTCCGCTTTGAGTTCCTTAAGTCGCGCTAGCTGCGCGTTTCTCACCTTGTCATTATCAACCTCAAGTAGGTCAATAGCTTGCTCATTGGTCGACCGAAACACATTGACCCCCACCACCTGCTCTTTACCTGCATCGATGCGCGCTTGCTTACGGGCGGCCGCTTCTTCGATACGTGCTTTGGGAATTCCCTGTTCGATAGCTTTCGCCATTCCTCCAGCAGCCTCCACCTCTCGTATATGAGACCAAGCACGTCGCGCCAACTCTAGGGTGAGGTACTCCAAGTAGTGGCTGCCCCCGAGGATATCGACCGCTTTGGTCATACCCGCCTCACCCTGCAAATGCAGCTGCGTATCGCGCGCAACTTTGGCGGAATAATCGGTAGGTAAGGCAAGCGCCTCATCGAGCGCGTTGGTATGTAAGCTTTGAGTGCCACCTAATACGGCAGCCATTGCTTCGACAGTGGTGCGAGCTATGTTATTATACACATCCTGGGCGGTAAGGGAATAACCTGAGGTTTGGCAATGTGTACGCAAGGCTTGCGATTTCGGATTCTGAGGCTCGAATTGAGCAACGATGGCCGACCATAAGAGCCGCCCCGCTCGCAGCTTAGCGACTTCCATAAAATGATGCATACCAATACCCCAGAAGAAACTTAGGCGTGGAGCAAAGTCATCAATGCTTAGGCCAGCAGCAATACCAGTGCGGATGTACTCCCAGCCATCAGCGAGCGTATAAGCCAGTTCTAGATCGGCTGGCGCACCGGCTTCGTGCATATGATAGCCAGAAATACTTATCGAATTAAAGCGCGGCATGTTGCCAGCAGTATATTCGAAGATATCCCCGACAATACGCATACTCGCTGCTGGCGGGTAGATGTAGGTGTTGCGTACCATGAACTCCTTGAGAATATCGTTTTGAATGGTGCCAGCAAGCTGATCGAGTTTCACCCCTT
Organism: Saprospiraceae bacterium; assembly: GCA_965213735.1. Taxonomy (GTDB): domain Bacteria; phylum Bacteroidota; class Bacteroidia; order Chitinophagales; family Saprospiraceae; genus CALDTK01. The sequence goes on along the minus strand of CBDCAB010000005.1, from coordinate 1,431,847 downwards.
GTTCTTCAGCAGCAACGATATAAAAAGCCATAATGGGAAGTACAGCTCCATTCATGGTCATGGAGACAGACATCTTGTCGAGCGGAATCTGGTCGAAGAGCAGCTTCATATCTTCGACACTATCGATAGCTACTCCGGCCTTGCCCACATCACCCTTCACTCGCTCATGATCGGAGTCGTAGCCACGGTGGGTAGCGAGATCAAAGGCAACGGAGAGCCCTTTCTGCCCTGCTGCGAGGTTGCGTCTATAGAAGGCATTTGATTCCTCCGCCGTAGAAAAACCGGCATATTGACGAATGGTCCAGGGCCTGCCAGTATACATCGTAGCGTACGGGCCTCGCAAGTATGGAGCTGTTCCTGCACCGAATAGCTCGAGTTTGGTGGCAGCAGTTTTGGCGAAAGCTGCATCTACAGGTAATTGAATGCCCTCCGGCGTCTTGATTGGAGCAACAGGAAATGACTTCGCCACCTGTAGATCGGTGCGGAAAGGCTTGGCGTGAAACTTCACCATAGACTGCGAAGGTAGGGTTTGCAACAGCTAGCCCTAGCCCCGCGTTTGCTTGCCTGATGATTGAATACCTGCGGCACGAACTCGCAAATGGACTTCGACTGCTCGTGCACGAAGACCACTCCACACCGATGGCAGCAGTGAGTGTGCAGTACGATGTGGGCTCACGTGATGAGTCACCAGAGCGTACAGGTTTTGCGCATTTGTTCGAACATCTCATGTTTGGCGGCAGCAAAAATGCTCCTAACTATGATGATCCCCTCCAGCTCGCAGGTGGTGAAAACAACGCATTTACAAACAATGATCTCACTAACTTTTACGTCAATCTACCCGCTAATAATCTCGATACAGTACTGTGGCTCGAGGCCGACCGAATGGTCAATCTCAACATAACGGATGAGGTACTGGAAGTGCAGCGTAAAGTTGTGATTGAAGAGTTTAAGGAGACTTGTCTCAATGAACCGTATGGAGATGCTTGGCATCATATATCAGCTTTAGCTTATACTATTCATCCTTATCGTTGGCCTACCATTGGGCTTACGCCAAAACATATTGCAGATGCAAGTCTGGCCGAGGTAAGAGCATTTTATGAGCGACATTATACAGCTAGCAATGCAATAATAGCAATTACAGGAGCTGTACGAGCCGAGGAAGTTTGCCGCAAGGTGCAGCGCTATTTTGGCGACCTTCCTGCTGTGAGCGTGGAGCCGCGAAATCTTCCACAGGAGCCGCATCAAAACACGCCGAGGCGTAAACAAGTCGAGGCTAGAGTGGCGCTCGATAGCCTCTACCTCACCTTTGCGATGCCGCACCGCACGCACCCTGACTTTTTTGTGCTCGACCTCCTCACAGATGTGCTGTCAGAAGGCCCGTCGAGCCGCCTGTATCGACGCTTGGTCAAGGATCGAGAATTAGCAACCACCATTGATGCCTACGTCACGGGTACGCACGATGCAGGTTTGGTAGTCATTGAGGCCAAACCCCGTGACGGTGTAAGCCTCGATACCTTAGAGGAGGCCATTCAGGGAGAGTTGAGCAGCTTGCGCCGCGACCGTGTCCATCCTATGGAACTCGAAAAAATAAAAAATAAGCTCGATTCGAGCCTTACATTTTCAGAACTTAGTATTGTAAATAAAGCCATAAATCTTTCTTTTTATGAAGGTATTGGCGACGTTGCTCTCATTAATCGAGAAGATGAGATTTATGCAAGAGTGTCGGTAGAAGATATTCGGCATGTGGCAGATCAGTATTTACGACCAGAATTATGTTCGACATTAGTATATAAAGCTATTGGAGCGAAAGATCGCTTGCCTTTACCATTAGCCACGGAAGCGGCGCAGTAGCTCATCGATATTGAGCTGGGTGAGGTCTAGAGAAAACGTGATGCGCTCGCGGTACTTGGCGTCGGTGCCATTGAAGACCGTACTCTCCTTAACAAATGAATTATTAAGTATTGGCAGAGACAGCTGAAATAAGTCTTCAAAGATACTGACACGCACCCCTCCTGTAAGCGGCACCACGACTCCATCCTCACCACTCCTTGAATCAGGATAAACAGCTACATCTACGTATGCCTGAGGCTTAATGCCGATGAGCGAAAGTGGTGCATCAGCTTGAAGAGTAACACTCGTAAGCCAACTGTCAGAGAAAGGAACAGCGAGTAGGAATGGCAGGGTGAGTGAGCCATCGCGCACGTAGGTTTGGTTGGGGCCATTGGCGCGCGAGCGGTCTACCAGAAACTCCTCATACGTATAGTCGTACTGCTGATTAAAGAAGCCGGTCAAGCCATTTGGCAACAGCACCGCTTGCACGGCGGGATTATTATGGTGGAGGAAGGTGCCCACAAAGGCGCGCAAGCGAATAAAATTTGCATCCTCCTGATAGCGAATTGCTGCATTAACCACAGCTGACGCTCGGCTAAAGCCTTCCCCAGCCTGTAGACTCACTTTGAAGTCGAATGGCTTAATGGGATGATTGCGGATGAGGGTGTAATCTGCTTCAGCTATCGCGTAGCTCGAAGTCTCTTCGACAAATGATCTAGTGGTGATATCTCGACCTACTGCAAAGCGCTGGGCGATAAAGTGGCCACGGACGCTGATACGGTGGTCGAGCGGCAAACTGGGCCCTGCGGCGAAAAATAAGCTCGCTTCGAGGGTTCCGCGGTGAAAGCGGTCGTTGAAGTTGTAATTCTCGTTGTAGTTGTAGTGAAATTGCTTTCCCTCGGCACTAAATTGAAGCTCCCGCCACCATGAGTGTTGGTGATACACGCTGTGTTTGATGCCAGCCAGGCCGTTGAGAGATGCATCTCGGGTCGACACCATCGGCAGCAGATAAAAGCGCGTTGCAGGAGTAGAAACCACATAATTGTGGAAGCCTACCCCGAGCATGAGCCGATCGGCTTTGTTGTAGCCAATTGTGGGCACCACGTTTAGATCGTTGCGATCGAGGTGGCCTATGTGAGATATAATATTAACCGCGAGTGGCTCAAGTTTTGGCGCAAGCCCGGCAGTTATACGGGAATAATTATCATTTCGATCTATTTCAGGAGTAAGGCCGGTGGGATCGATACCGACGCGGCGAGCTTCATCTGGAATAGGCAAGGTTACAGTGACAGTTTCGCCAGCCGTAGAGTCGGTTTTAGCCTCGAGACCAGCTTGCCAAATCGGGGATGTATACGTGCCATTTGTCCGTTCGAACGCGATGGGAAAAGGGCTTGCTACCTCACCTATGTTGCTAATCTGCAGCGTTACCTCCTCATCGGTGTAGGAAACGCTGTCGAGTCGATAATCCGGGAGTTTGTTATCGAGCAGCAGGTCTTTGAACAGCCAATCAACTTTGCTGCCACCTAGGGCCCTGTGGAGATCATGTGGCTGCGGGTGTTTCAGCGCCCAATTCTGATAGTAGCCTTGAAGTTGTGCTTCTAAGGCTGCTGAGCCGATATATGCTTCGAGCATGTCGAAGAGAAAGCCAGGCTGGGTATATGCAGCGTACGCATAGCCAAGAAATGTGAGGCTATCGATTGCAGCGTCGGGTCGTGGGGCTCGTTTTGCGGAAGCGAGAAAATAATGCATGGCCGCATCGAGATCGATGGTGGAGCCGCTAGCTAAGAAGCGGGGCAACTCACCTTTTCCCTTGTCGGGGTAATAGTGCGCCATGTACTTCTCCTCCAGCCAAGTGGTGAGGCCTTCATCCATCCACGGGTGTAAGCGCTCGTTGGAGGCGAGCATCCCCTGGAACCAGTTGTGGAAGGCCTCGTGGGCCAAGACTTCATCGAGCCGCTCAAGGCTGCTGGTGGAGCCTATGACCGTAATCATTGGGTATTCCATGCCGCCCCCAACGCCAAGAGGCGCCGAAACAGCACTGATCTGCGGGTAGATGTAGGCACCGATGAGGCTGTCGGCAAACACAGCAGCCCGGGCCAAGAGCTGCGGAGCATGCTGCCAGTCCAGCGCCTCATCGGCTGAATAATAGGCATAGGCGGGGATGGTAGCAGCTGACAGCTGTGCGCTATCAACGGCGACACGAAACGCCGGACTTACAAACCAGGCAAAGTCGTGCACGCCGCGGGCTATGTAATGAAAGCTGGCCGTGCCTTCACCGTAAGAGAGTGCATCAACTTGTGTGGTGTCGACACTTGTCGACTGATTAATGCGGGCTTGACGGAGCGCCAGACCTTCCTCATTAACGAGTTGGCCAGTGGCAGCGACAATTCCATGGGTAGGTACTGTTATGGTGACGTCGTAGTCTCCGAACTCACTGTAGAACTCACCAAAATCGAGGTATGGCATGATGTGCCAACCACCTTGATCGTAGACAGCAGGTTTGGGAAACCATTGTGTGAGTTGATAGAGATCGCCGGTTCTGCCCATTCTGCTGAAGACTTTCGGCACCCGCAATGAGTATCTAAATGCGATGGTGGTGCTGTCTCCGGGCTGAAGTGGAGCTATGAGTTTAAGGGTTTGCAGCTCTGGCCCATGATTGAGTACTTGTGCGAGTGGATTGCCGGAGAAGGTGAGGTTTTGGTAGCCGCCTAGTTCTTCATCTGCGGCGAAGCTGAGGCCTGTGCTGCCGAAGCGATGCTTCTGATCGTTGTACGCGCTTTCGCGGGTGGAGTAGGCATTAGCCCACAGGTGCATAGGAATTGTATCGATCGATTGTGGGCTCCGGTTGACGTAAGTCATCTGTCCAGCGACCGAGATAGTGTGCGTGCTTGGGAGGAGCTGAGTATGGATAGTATAGGAGACGCGCTGCTGGAAGTAGTCGGGTGTTTGCTGCGCGTGGAGGTCAGGGTGGAGGATGAGTGTACTGAAGAGGAAAAGGGTGATAATTCGACGCATCGGAGCGGGTGTGAGCATGTGGCAGCGAATGTCGGTAGTTCTGAAACAACAAAAGGGCCGTCTTACCTGGCCACATGGATGTGGTTAGGCGAGACGACCCTTTGATCGTTGTTTAAAAAAGGCGGCGGCGACCTACTCTCCCACCTGTAAAAGGCAGTACCATCGGCGCTAAGGGGCTTAACTTCTCTGTTCGGAATGGTAAGAGGTGGATCCCCCTTGCTATAACCGCCTTAAGTTTTAGATCCTGGACCACGGTTGTGGTATAGGATTATGAGGTGGCACGTCTGTGGGTACAAGGTCACAGACAAGGACATCAGATGAGATAGTGAGATTACTGTGTAGCGAGTTAGATTTAAAAAAATAAAGGAAGCTATTGGGCGATTAGTACCGCTTGGCTTCGCGCATCACTGCACTTCGACCTACGGCCTATCGACGTGGTCGTCTCCCACGGCCCTTCAACTTTACGTATGGAGTGTTCATCTTGTGGTAGGCTTCGCGCTTAGATGCCTTCAGCGCTTATCCTGACCGCACATAGCTACCCGGCGGTGCAGCTGGCGCCACAACCGGTACACTAGCGGTGCGTCCAACTCGGTCCTCTCGTACTAGAGTTAGCCCCACTCAACACTCCTGCGCCCACGATAGATAGAGACCGAACTGTCTTACGACGTTCTGAACCCAGCTCGCGTGCCACTTTAATGGGCGAACAGCCCAACCCTTGGGACCTTCTCCAGCCCCAGGATGTGACGAGCCGACATCGAGGTGCCAAACCCTACCGTCGATGTGAGCTCTTGGGTAGGATCAGCCTGTTATCCCCGGAGTACCTTTTATCCTTTGAGCGATGGCCCTCCCATGCGGGACCACCGGATCACTTGAGCCTAGTTTCCTACCTGATCGACCCGTCGGTCTCCCAGTCAAGCACCCTTCTACTCATACGCTCCACGCCTGATTGCCGGCCAGGCTGAGGGTACCTTTGCGAGCCTCCGTTACGCTTTAGGAGGCGACCACCCCAGTCAAACTACCCGCCACACACTGTTCCCCTGTTGCTCAAGGGTTAGAATCTAGATACAGGGAGGGTGGTATTTCAACAACGACTCCACAACCGCTGGCGCGGCCGCTTCACAGTCTCCCACCTATCCTACACACCCTGCATCCAAACCCAATGTGAAGCTGTAGTAAAGGTTCACGGGGTCTTTTCGTCCCATCGCGGGTAATCGGCATCTTCACCGATACTTCAATTTCACCGAGCTCACGGCCGAGACAGTGCCCAGATCGTTACACCATTCGTGCAGGTCGGAACTTACCCGACAAGGAATTTCGCTACCTTAGGACCGTTATAGTTACGGCCGCCGTTTACTGGGGCTTCAGTCAAGACCTTCGGGGTAAACCCCTAAGCCCCTCCCTTAACCTTCCAGCACCGGGCAGGTGTCAGACCCTATACTGCGTCTTGCGACTTGGCAGAGTCCTGTGTTTTTGCTAAACAGTCGCCTGGGCCTTTTCACTGCGACTGACCACATCGCTGTGGTCAGTGACCCTTCTCCCGAAGTTACGGGTCCATTTTGCCTAGTTCCTTAGCCGTGAATCACTCGAGCGCCTGAGGATACTCTCCTCGACCACCTGTGTCGGTTTACGGTACGGGCTGCATCTCGCGCTACTACTTAGAGGCTTTTCTCGGGAGTCCGCTTGGGGCTACTAGCACCGCATGCCGTAGCACTTGGTGTACAATCGGGCTTCAGCTCTCAGGGCGTACTTAACTACCCCAATCATCGCCTAATTCCCTTCTACCCGGCATTCCGTCGCCGGGCGAGCCTTACGCACCTCCGTCCCCTCATCGCTTACGCAAAGCAGGTACAGGAATATTAACCTGTTTACCATCGGGTTCGCCTCTCGGCTACCCCTTAGGTCCCGACTAACCCGGTTCTGATTAGCATCGTCCCCGGAACCCTTGGTCTTGCGGCGGGGGTGTTTCTCGCACCCCTTATCGTTACTCATGCCTACATTTTCT
>CBDCAB010000005.1:0-1422500 GCA_965213735.1 Saprospiraceae bacterium | reverse complement strand
CAGCTGCCTTCGCAATCGGTGTTCTACGGCATATCTAAGCATTTCACCGCTACATGCCGCATTCCGCCAACCTCATCCTAACTCAAGCCACACAGTATCCAAGGCAGTCCCAAGGTTGAGCCCTGGCCTTTCACCCCAGACTTATATGGCAGCCTACGCACCCTTTAAACCCAGTAATTCCGGATAACGCTCGCACCCCCCGTATTACCGCGGCTGCTGGCACGGAGTTAGCCGGTGCTTATTCTCGTAGTACCGTCAAAGCAATACACGTATCGCCCTTTCTTCCTACGCAAAAGTGGTTTACGACCCGGAGGGCCTTCGTCCCACACGCGGGATGGCTGGATCAGAGTTGCCTCCATTGTCCAATATTCCTTACTGCTGCCTCCCGTAGGAGTCGGGTCCGTGTCTCAGTACCCGTGTGGGGGTCCACGCTCTCACGCCCCCTAACGATCATCGGCTTGGTGGGCCGTTACCCCGCCAACTACCTAATCGTACGCACATCCATCCTCAAGCAGATCTCTCCTTTAATCAACAAACCATGCAGCTCATCGATACTATGGCGGATTACTCCCAGTTTCCCAGGGCTATCCCCCTCTCAAGGGCAGGTCATGTACGCGTTACTCACCCGTGCGCCAGTCTCAACTAGATAAATCCAGTCTACCCTGCGACTTGCATGTATTAAGCCTCCCGCTAGCGTTCATCCTGAGCCAGGATCAAACTCTCCATCGTTGTGCTCGTAAGCATGTTCACATGGAGCCGTTATCTCAAACTGGCTGTCGTTAAATTCTTCGCTTGCTTCTTCGCCTCACCACACAGCATCACGCCGTGCAGCAAGGCCATTTCCTTACTTCGTCTCTTCCTCCCTAGTGTCAATGAACTTTATGCTGAATCCCTGGCCGAAACCAGAAAACGTGCATTCGTTTTAGCCACTTCTCGTTCGAAGCGGGCGGCAAAGATACGACGGCAGCCGAAACTACCAAGAACTTTCTTCACCTTTTGTCGTGCTTAACAAGACTTTTACAGAATCTTTCTCCTGCCGTTTTCGCTAAGCGGCCGCAAATGTACACCAAGCTCCCACAAAAAAAAACCGAGACAGCAAAGTTTATGCTCCGTGACGCAAAGCTGACCTACGCCCTCCCGATTGCGCGACCTACCTTGCCCACTCATTCTATCCCCCACTCCATGAATACTGCCACCGCCGCAGCACTTAAGGTCCATAACTTCAGCGCCGGGCCCGCAATTCTGCCACAATCCGTTTTGGCGCAAGCTGCAAACGCAATACACGACTTCGGCGGCAGAGGACTCTCCCTGCTCGAAATATCGCACCGCTCCAAAGACTTCGTCGCCGTCATGGACGAGGCCCAGCAACTCGCACTCGATTTGCTCGACCTCAATGTCAGCGATTACGCCGTACTATTCCTCGGAGGCGGGGCAAGCTCGCAATTCTACATGGTGCCGGCCAACCTGCTGCCCAACGATGGCACCGCCCACTACCTCGACACCGGAACCTGGAGCGCCAAGGCCATTAAAGAGGCGAAGAAGTATGGCAATGTCAATGTCGTAGCTAGCTCGGCCGACAAGAAGTACACATTCGTACCCAAGGACTACCAAAATCCGCAAGACGGCGCCTACTTCCACATCACGAGCAACAATACCATCTTTGGGACGCAGCTCAAGTCTTTTCCAAAAACCTCCATCCCGCTGGTGTGCGACATGAGCTCGGACATCTTCAGTCGCCCGGTGCCTGCAAACCAGTTTGGCATCATCTACGCGGGTGCCCAGAAAAATTTAGGGCCATCAGGCGTGACTATGGTCATTGTGCGCAAGGACATTTTAGGCAAAGTGCAGCGCAACAACCCAACGATGGTCAATTACCAGACGCACATCGACAAGGGCTCGATGTATAATACGCCACCGGTATTTCCAACTTACGTGTCCATGCTCACCATGCGGTGGATTGTGGAACAAGGAGGCTTACAGGCGATGGCTAAGCGCAATCAAGAAAAAGCCGACACCTTATATAAGGAGATTGATCGCAATGCGCTTTTCGCAGGCACGACGGCTAAAGAGGATCGATCAGTGATGAATGCCACCTTCAATGTGGTGGACGCTGGACATACTGACGCGTTTTTAGCGCTGGCTAAGGAGCGCAATCTCGATGCGCTGAAAGGTCACCGCTCGGTGGGAGGATTTCGCGCTTCGATGTACAACGCTATGGGTATGGACAGTGTGGAGGCTTTGGTACAGACGATGCAGGATTTCGAGCGTAGCAAAGGGTAGGCGATCGCTCGAACACAATCAATACTGCTGGAGGCGGGCGAATTGAAGGTTCGCGATATTCCCATTGCCTTTGAGGTGCGGGCTGAGGTGCGGCGTAACACACGCTTTAGTCTCACGCAGAAGAAGGCATATATGCGGGTGCCGTATGGTTTGCCGCCCAAAGATTTGCTGGTTTCTCGACAAGAGTTTGTGACCTGGCTCGAAAGCGCTGTGGGCAAGCGACCTGTTCTGGCCGATGCCCATCGAGCGCTGGTTTTTCAGGATGGTAGCATCTACCGGCTGGGTAATCATGCTTTTCGTATTCGTCTCTCTGAGTCACAGATGCAGGGAGCTTCCGCCAAAACTTTAGGTAAGGCAGGTGCTGACGGTACTGTTCCGCTTTCGCTAAAATTGCCTGTGGGTATCGACGACAAACAGCGAGGAGAACTGATTGAGAAACTACTTTACAAAGTGGCGGGGCGCCGGGCGCATGCGGGAATCAGTCATCAGCTTGCTGGACTGAATGCTGCACATTTTCGTGTGCCTGTAACTCGGTTGAAGCTATCTCCTACTCGCACACGCTGGGGAAGCTGTTCGACGACGGGTACGATTTCGATTTCTTCACGCTTGTTGGGAGCGCCTGATCGATGTTTGACTGCAGTACTCGTACATGAACTGGCTCATCGCATAGAGATGAATCATTCGACTCGCTTCTGGAACTTGGTGTATAAAGCTATGCCGGATTATGATGAGGCGGATGCGTGGCTAAAGGAGAACGGGGGGAAAGTTGGTTGGGAGGTGGTGTGAAGCGGTAATCAATTACTCTGGACAAGGTAAATCCTCCTTGTAGCCACTATAAGGGCCCTTCAGAATGCTAGCCTGACAACGTCGATTTCTCCATTACTTGTAGTCGTATTTAGCGAGAATATCTTGATTGGTAGGAGGGTGATTGATTATATACGCGGCATTCGAAGATATGTATGCTGAATCGTATCCCCATGAGCGTTGAAGAAATATGACGTCTGAATCAGCACCTTGCTCATGATATAGCTTTGCTAGGGAATTAGCATATCTACGGTGCTGCTGCAAATGACCTTCATCCGAAATTCCATTACTTAAAATATAAACAGTAGAGTAAAATACGTTGTCGTGCTTTATGACGTGCATCTGTTGAAAATTTGGGTCAGCGTTGCATTAGCATATGCAAAATAGGCAAGTAATACACGAAATGAGATGTCGCATCAGAGCTTGTAAATATAATCGTGAGACTTGATCACACCAGTTCGATTAGGCTTATAGCAGAAAGAAAACCTCAAATCAAACAATTTGTGTATATTTGAGACAACCAGAAATCACTCCCGATGCCTACCCGCTACATCGATCCGAAAACCGACTTTGGTTTTAAGCGGATTTTTGGACATGAGGAACTCCTTGTCAGCTTTCTCAACACCATACTTCCCCCGCCAGATCGCATATCTCGCTTGGAATACCTCAATACGGAGGTAATCGGGCATGGGGCTGCTGGGCGTGTGGTGATCTATGACTTGCGGTGTCGTACTGAAGATGGGCGGCAGATTATCGTGGAATTTCAGCGCTTGCCTCAGCCTTACTTCAAAGAGCGTTCGCTGTACTACGCGATGCGAGGCTTCGAGGATCAGGTGAAGCGGGGTGCGCCAGCGTACGAGTTGTCTCCGGTTTATCTCGTTGCGATCGTCGACTACGAACTTCCGGGCAACTACAATGGCTACTTGCACCATTTCACGTTAAGGGATGAGCAAGGAGCACTGTTCTCTCCTATCTTACAGTTATATTTTCTCGAGCTGACAAAGATGCCAATGATTGACGAGCAGACCAAGTTGAGTGCTTTGGAGCAGTGGGCGGAGGCTATTCGCCACATGCCTGCCCTCGATGGTATACCTGATTGGGTGACGGAGGAGGATCTAAAGAAAGCCTTTCAAGTCGCTGAAGTAGCAGGCATGACAGATGCCGAGCGCGCTAAGTGGGAACGTGCATTTCGCGAAGATGCTGATCTGCGAGGACAAGTACTTCAACAATATATCTACGGAAAAATGCAAGGTGAAGAAAAGGGACTAAAAAAGGGACGAGAAGAAGGCCGACAAGACGGCCTTGAGGAGGGTATACGGCGAGCGCTCGCCCGTGGTATGTCAGCAGAGCAGGCTAAGCAGATTTGGGGGCTATCAGATGAGGATATTGCTAGACTTAACGGGAAATAGCGTTGAGCTATTTGGCCATTCCCAACTTGGTTACTGTGCGAGTCGAACTAGACGGCTTATGCTGAAAGGAATCAAGGCAGTAACGCAGTTACCGAGCTCCTGGATAATCTATTGAGTCGATGCTATAAACTAATGACGTAACCCATAGCAAAGAGGGTATGAATTTGAGTTCGTGACCACAGTGGGGCGTAAAGAAGTCTTTTAATTTTAATTCGAGCCAATGGAACTGATCAGTTGTGATGTTCTTTTCGGTTACTTGAACGACATGAAGGGCTATGTCATTCTGATGTGAGCGTAACAGGGACAATAGCCCCGAGGTTCATCAGGATATTTTCTGCCCGCACACGCCTCCAAACTAGAGGCATGAAGAGCAGCAGGATTCCATAAACAAGAATTTAATTACAAGCTCGGCTGCTGCTGAAGGTTATCGTGCTCTTAACTCGGCAAATTTTGTGGCTTAGATAGAGCGCAGATAAAACAGTTTGTTTACATTCGCCGGGACCTTACTCTACCCACCATGCCTAACCGTTACATCGATCCGAAAACTGACTTTGGTTTTAAGCGGATTTTCGGGCATGAGGAACTCCTTGTCAGCTTCCTCAACACCATACTTCCCCCGCCAGATCGCATATCTCGCTTGGAAAACCTCAATACGGAGGTGATCGGGCATGGAGCTGCGGGCCGTGTGGTGATCTATGACTTGCGGTGTCGTACCGAAGATGGGCGGCAGATTATCGTGGAATTTCAGCGCTTGCCTCAGCCTTACTTCAAAGAGCGTTCGCTGTACTACGCGATGCGAGGCTTCGAGGATCAGGTGAAGCGGGGTGCGCCAGCGTACGAGTTGTCTCCGGTTTATCTCGTTGCGATCGTCGACTACGAACTTCCGGGCAACTACAATGGCTACTTGCACCATTTCACGTTAAGGGATGAGCAAGGAGCACTGTTCTCTCCTATCTTACAGTTATATTTTCTCGAGCTGACAAAGATGCCGATGATTGACGAGCAGAGCAAATTGAGTGCTTTGGAGCAGTGGGCGGAGGCTATTCGCCACATGCCGGCCCTCGATGGTATACCTGATTGGGTGACGGAGGAGGATCTAAAGAAAGCCTTCCAAGTCGCTGAAGTAGCCGGCATGACAGATGCCGAGCGCACTAAGTGGGAACGTGCATTTCGCGAAGATGCTGACCTGCGCGGGCAGGTGTTGCAACAATATATCTACGGAAAAATGGAGGGTGAAGAAAAGGGACTAAAAAAGGGACTAAAAAAGGGCCGAGAAGAAGGTCGACAAGAAGGCCGACAAGAGGGCCGACAAGAAGGCCGACAAGAAGGCCTTGAGGAAGGTATACAAGAAGGCTTACAAGAAGGCCTTAAGAAAGGTATACGTCAAGCGCTCGCTCGTGGTATGTCAGCAGAACAGGCCAAACAATTTTGGGGGCTGTCAGATGAGGATATTGCTAGACTTAACGGGAAATAGCGTTGAGCTATTTGGCCATTCCCAACTTCCTCACTGTGCGAGTCGAACTAGACGGCTTATGCTGAAAGAAATTAGGCAGTAACGCAGTTATCGAGCTCCTGGATAATCTATGAAGTCCATGCGGTAAAATAAAGACACGTTCCTGGTAACCGTGGGATACTCTTGATATAATGTCTACAATACGGAATAGAAAAATTTTCAGTCTAATTTTGGAACCAATAAAATTGATCGATGATCAATCTGTTACTCGCACGACACAAAGCTCTTGGTCATTCTGATGTGAGCCTAACAGGGACATTAGCCCCGAGGTTCATCAGGATATTTTCTGCCCGTACACGCCTCCACACTAGAGGCATGAAGAGCAGCAGGATTCCATACACAAGGATTTAATTACAAGCTCGGCTGCTGCTGAAGGTTATCGTGCTCTTAACTCGGCAAATTTTGTGGCTCAGATAGAGCGGAGGTAAAACAATTTGTTTACATTCGCCGGGACCTTACTCTTCCCACCATGCCTACCCGCTACATCGATCCGAAAACTGACTTTGGCTTCAAGCGAATATTCGGGCATGAGGAACTCCTTGTCAGCTTCCTCAACACCATACTTCCCCCGCCAGATAGCATATCTCGCTTGGAATACCTCAATACGGAGGTGATCGGGCATGGGGCTGCTGGGCGTGTGGTGATCTATGATCTGCGGTGTCGTACTGAAGATGGGCGGCAGATTATCGTGGAATTTCAGCGCTTGCCTCAGCCTTACTTCAAAGAGCGTTCGCTGTACTACGCGATGCGAGGCTTCGAGGATCAGGTGAAGCGGGGTGCGCCAGCATACGAGTTGTCTTCGGTTTATCTCGTTGCGATCGTCGACTACGAACTTCCAGGCAACTACAATGGCTACTTGCACCACTTCACGTTAAGGGATGAGCAAGGAGCACTGTTCTCTCCTATCTTACAGTTATATTTTCTCGAGCTGACAAAGATGCCAATGATTGACGAGCAAACCAAGTTGAGTGCTTTAGAGCAGTGGGCGGAGGCTATTCGTCACATGCCGGCCCTCGATGGCATACCTGATTGGGTGACAGAGGAGGATCTAAAGAAAGCCTTTCAAGTCGCTGAAGTAGCAGGCATGACAGATGCCGAGCGCGCTAAGTGGGAACGTGCATTTCGCGAAGACGCTGACTTGCGCGGGCAGGTGTTGCAGCAATATATCTACGGAAAACTGCAAGGTGAAGAAAAGGGACTAAAAAAGGGACGAGAAGAAGGCCTTGAGGAGGGTATACGGCGAGCGCTCGCCCGTGGTATGTCAGCAGAGCAGGCTAAGCAGATTTGGGGGCTATCAGATCAGGATGTTGCTCGGCTAAAGGAAGAGTAGCGTAGAAAGCAAAGCTAATTGGCCTGTGCGGGATACAAATTCCGGCTTCCGCTGTTACAGACGCGAGAGAAGTAGCGCAATTACCGAGCTTCTTGATAATCTAATGCGCCGATCCAAGAAACTAATGTCTCAACCCCTGGTAAAGAGGGTATGAATTTGAGTTTGTGACCACAGTGGGGCGTAAAGAAGTCTTTTATTTTAATTCGAGCCAATGGAACTGATCAGTTGTGATGTTCTTTTCGGTTACTTGCACGACACGAAGGTCTTTGTCATTCTGATGTGAGCCTAACAGGGACAATAGCCCCGAGGTTCATCAGGATATTTTCTGCCCGCACACGCCTCCAAACTAGAGGCATGAAGAGCAGCAGGATTCCATACACAAGGATTTAACTACAAGCTCGGCTGCTGCTGAAGGTTATCGTGCTCTTAACTCGGCAAATTTTGTGGCTCAGATAGAACGTAGATAAAACAATTTGTTTATACTCGTCTGAACCTATCTCTACCCACCATGCCTAACCGTTACATCGATCCGAAAACTGACTTTGGTTTTAAGCGGATTTTCGGGCATGAGGAACTCCTTGTCAGCTTCCTCAACACCATACTTCCCCCGCCAGATCGCATATCTCGCTTGGAATACCTCAATACGGAGGTGATCGGGCATGGAGCTGCGGGCCGTGTGGTCATCTATGACTTGCGGTGTCGTACCGAAGATGGGCGGCAGATTATCGTGGAATTTCAGCGCTTGCCTCAGCCTTACTTCAAAGAGCGTTCGCTGTACTACGCGATGCGAGGCTTCGAGGATCAGGTGAAGCGGGGTGCGCCAGCGTACGAGTTGTCTCCGGTTTATCTCGTTGCTATCGTCGACTACGAACTTCCGGGCAACTACAATGGCTACTTGCACCACTTCACGTTAAGGGATGAGCAAGGAGCACTGTTCTCTCCTATCTTACAGTTATATTTTCTCGAGCTGACAAAGATGCCGATGATTGACGAGCAGACCAAGTTGAGTGCTTTGGAGCAGTGGGCGGAGGCTATTCGCCACATGCCGGCCCTCGATGGTATACCTGATTGGGTGACGGAGGAGGATCTAAAGAAAGCCTTCCAAGTCGCTGAAGTAGCCGGCATGACAGATGCCGAGCGCGCTAAGTGGGAAGGTGCATTTCGCGAAGACGCTGACTTGCGCGGGCAGGTGTTGCAGCAATATATCTACGGAAAAATGCAAGGTGAAGAAAAGGGGCTAAAAAAGGGACTAAAAAAGGGACGAGAAGAAGGCCGCCAAGAAGGTCAACAAGTAGGCCGACAAGAAGGCCTTGAGGAAGGTATACGGCGAGCGCTCGCCCGTGGTATGTCAGCAGAACAGGCCAAACAATTTTGGGGGCTGTCAGATGAGGATATTGCTAGACTTGACGGGAAATAGCGTTGAGCTATTTGGCCATTCCCAACTTGGTTACTGTGCGAGTCGAACTAGACGGCTTATGCTGAAAGGAATTAAGGCAGTAGCGCAGTTACCGAGCTCCTGGATAATCTATGGAGTCCATGCGGTAAAATAAAGACACGCTTCCTGGTAACCGTAGGATACTCCTGATATAATGTCTACAATACGGAAAAAAAATTTAAGTCTGATTTCGGAGCCAATAAAATTGATTGATGATTAAACTGTTACTTGCACCACACGAAGGTCTTAGTTATCCTGATGTAAGCTTAAAAGGGACTATAGCCGCGATGTTCATCAGGATATTTTCTGCCCGCACACGCCTCCAAACTAGAGGCATGAAGAGCAGCAGGATTCCATGGACAAGAATTTATCTACAAGCTCGGCTGCTGCTGAAGGTTATCGTGCTCTTAACTCGGCAAATTTTGTGGCTCAGATAGAGCGCAGGTAAAACAATTTGTTTACATTCGTCTGAACCTATCTCTACCCACCATGCCTACCCGCTACATCGATCCGAAAACCGACTTTGGTTTTAAGCGGATTTTCGGGCATGAGGAACTCCTTGTCAGCTTCCTCAACACCATACTTCCCCCGCCAGATCGCATATCTCGCTTGGAATACCTCAATACGGAGGTGATCGGGCATGGAGCTGCGGGCCGTGTGGTGATCTATGACTTGCGTTGCCGTACTGAAGATGGGCGGCAGATTATCGTGGAATTTCAGCGCTTGCCTCAGCCTTACTTCAAAGAGCGCTCGCTGTACTACGCAATGCGAGGCTTCGAGGATCAGGTGAAGCGGGGTGCGCCAGCGTACGAGTTGTCTCCGGTTTATCTCGTTGCGATCGTCGACTACGAACTTCCGGGCAACTACAATGGCTACTTGCACCATTTCACGTTAAGGGATGAGCAAGGAGCACTGTTCTCTCCTATCTTACAGTTATATTTTCTCGAGCTGACAAAGATGCCGATGATTGACGAGCAGAGCAAGTTGAGTGCTTTAGAGCAGTGGGCGGAGGCTATTCGCCACATGCCGGCCCTCGATGGCATACCTGATTGGGTGACGGAGGAGGACCTAAAGAAAGCCTTTCAAGTCGCTGAAGTAGCCGGCATGACAGATGCCGAGCGCGCTAAGTGGGAACGTGCATTTCGCGAAGATGCTGACTTGCGCGGGCAGGTGTTGCAACAATATATCTACGGAAAAATGCAAGGTGAAGAAAAGGGACTAAAAAAGGGACTAAAAAAGGGACTAAAAAAGGGACGACAAGAAGGCCGACAAGAAGGCCGGCAAGAAGGCCTTGAGGAAGGTATACGGCGAGCGCTCGCCCGTGGTATGTCAGCAGAACAGGCCAAAGAGCTATGGGGGCTATCAGATCAGGATGTTGCTCGGCTAAAGAAGAAGTAAGGGCGGAATTCAAGTCGATCCACGCTCAGCATCCACCTCAAGTACGGTTCACATAGTTTGGGTGGGCTTTGCCTGCCGCGCATGCAAGGGTCGACTATTATGTGTACACCACTAGCACAACCAGCCGTTACCTCCCCTGGATCCTCTTCAATTCTAGGATATCCAGTACATCCTTCGGCCGCCCTGCCTTTTCTTTACTAACGATCAAATCTTCATAGGCAAGTACTCTCCAGTAGACAAGAGGGTCATCACCTGGTTGGACGAAAATTGAGTTTGCATAAGCCTCTTGATAGGCCTTATTTACTGAAAATCTAGTGATAAGCTCAACGTCCAAATCAGTTGGAGAAAACTTAAGAGAGATATTCTGAAATCCCTCAAGCACTGAAGCAGGAAACTCATCCAGCTCTAATCCAATGTCACGAAGAGCGTTTCCAAGGTTCTTAAGATTGCCTGGACACATATCTAGCCAAAAATCAACATCTGATGAATGCCGTTTATAGCCGTGCCAGTTAACCGCACCGCCACCGACCATTATCATTCGCACCCCATGCTCATTAGCAGCTCGGATAAAACCTCTCACCTGACTATCCCAGTCCATCATCGATTTTGGACGTCTTGCTTCTTTGGCAGCTCTAACACCAGGTTGTCTCCATAAGACCGCTCAACCGAACTTGGATACTCACGCATAATCTTTCGAGAAAGTGCAAAGAAGACTTTCAGCCGTTCCTCACCACTCAAGCGAAGGAAAGCTTCTTCTTGTTCTTTTTTGGCTTCTGCTTTGGTGCGGAATACGAGCTGCATGCCTGCAATTTAGCCACTTGGCAATTAACATGAAACAGCCCCACCAATCCTTAGACTGATGGGGCCGTAGTGTATGTTGAACCGCCTCATATTGGCGAGCCGTAAGCGAGAAAGCTCGCTAGTCCTCCACTACCTCGAACTCAATCTTGGTAGTCACCTCCTTGTGCAGGTTGAGGGTAGCTTCGTAAACGCCAAGGTTCTTGACCTCCTCAGGCACCTCGATCTTGCGGCGCTCGAGGTCGATTTCGAACTGCTCGCGTAGGGCTTGAGCGATTTGTACGCTGGTAACAGACCCGAAGATCTTGCCGTTGGCACCAGCTTTCATTGGAATGCTCAACTTCTTGCCTTCGAGCTTTTCGCGCATCGCTTGGTACTCGCTAAGGCGCGCGCCCTCGCGGGCCTCATCGAGTGAACGCAGGTGCTCGAGGCGCTTGCGGTTGGAGGCATTGGCAATGAGTGCCTTGCCGTTCGGGATGAGGAAGTTGCGCGCAAAGCCATCTTTGACGCTAACGACTTCGTGCTTATCACCCACCTTGTTGATGTTCTCCAGGAGTATAATGTCCATGATGTAGAATTTGCAGGAGGGTGAATCCTATTTGAACTGGTCGGTTACGAACGGAAGGTAAGCGAGCTGACGTGCGCGCTTAATTGCAGTGGAAACCCGACGCTGCCACTTGAGGCTGTTGCCAGTGATGCGGCGCGGGAGAATCTTCCCTTGCTCATTAAGAAATTGAGCCAAAAAATCTGGATCCTTATAATCGAGGTACTTGATGTCGTACTTCGTGAATCGGCAGTATTTCTTGCGCTTGCGTCCAATCTTGGGGTTGGACAAGAACTTGATATCGTCGCGTGATGCCATGATGGTTGATGGTTGAGGTGAAGGACGGGGCTTTAGGCTACTTCTTTACCACCTTTGAGGTTGCTCTGAAGTTCCTTGAGTTCATCGTCCTTACCGTCGACGACGAGTTGGGCTTGTTGGGCCCAAGTAGTATTATCCTTGGTTTTGTAGGTGCCGCCGGCGAGGTTGAGCACTTCCTTGACTTCTTCTGGATCGGCCTTAGCGAGTTGCTCGAAGGTGTTGATGCCAGCGTTTTGCAGCAGCTCGTTGATTTTTGGACCAATACCTTCAACGCGTGTAAGGTCTTCCTGTACGTTGTCGTCGAGGATAGCAGGTTCGGCGAGTACAGCAGGATTGCCTTTGTCGCTCACGATATCATCGCCAGTACCGGTATTGATTTCGACTGCTTCGATAGGACGAGGCTGGGGAATCGTTTCAGCAGTAGGTACAGGCTGGGGAGCTTCGCGTACGGGCTTAGGAGGGATATTGGCTGACTTCGCAGGTACTGGGCCGGTAGCGCGGATGAGGTCTTCGTTGGCAACCTCCTCTTGAATTTCTTCCACGACTTTGGCTTCACGGCGATTGAGGCGTCCGTTGCGCTTGTCGTCGTTGTACTTGATCCCGTATTTGTCGAGCTTGACGGTGAGGAAGCGCATAATGCGCTCATCACGACGCAAGGCCAACTCGAGGTCGTCGACCACGGTGCCAGGACTTTGAAATTCGACGCAGTAGTAGACGCCGGTGGTGCGCTTGTTGATGGGGTAAGCGAGGGAGCGAAGACCGATGTTATCAACGTTGACAATGCTGCCACCTTTCTCGGTGAGCATGTCTTGATAAGTCTGCGCTGTCGACTTCGATTCATCGCCCGACAGCACCGGATCGACAATGAACGTGACTTCGTATTGAGTCATAAAAAGTAAGTGGTTGGTGAATCGCCTCCTTTGAAGCGGGCGCAAATGTACGTAAATAATCTTTAGAAGGTGCTGGGTGCTGGGGGCTGGGCAGTTCTAGCGCCCAGCACCTAACCTAGGAGATGCTCAAGTACCCGACGGACCTGATGCAATGCTGGGAGTCGGCAGAATTAACCACCAAAGAAGCGCATTCGTACGCGCGTCGCTTATGAAAAATCCAGCCTGACCACGATGTCGTGGTCAGGCCAACCCGTCTGACCTCCGGTAAAACAAACCGGCCGAGCACATGGTGGGCTTAACCAGCCCACTAACGACGCCGTGAGAGCCGAGCATTAACCTCCAACCTCCAGCAGCGCAGCGATCTAACCTCCAGCAGCGCAGCGATCTAACCTCCAGCAGCGAAGCGATCTAACCTCCAGCAGCGCAGCGATCTAACCTCCAGCAGCGAAGCGATCCAACTTCCAGCAGCGAAGCGATCTAACCTCCAGCAGCGCAGCGATCTAACCTCCAGCAGCGCAGTGATCCAACTTCCAGCAGCGAAGCGATCTAACCTCCATCCCCCTACCTCAACGTTGCCACCGGCATCTCCTCATCAAAGGTGCCAGTGAGTACTGGGGTTTGGCGCTTGCCTGTGTAAGACCGGACTCGCCCGTACAAGTAATTGTGAAGCTCTTTGACCGTCACCACCTTATTGCCATTGGCATCAGCCTCGCCTTTCATGCCCCGCAGCAGGTAATGCGAAAACACACCTGAACGGAGATTCTGCGCCTCAAGACTCACCTCCGTACTGTGGCTCGATAGCATCAAGGCGGTGCCCCCACGTGTTTTGGCGAAAGCATCATAAAGACGAGCCGAACTGGACGCAGAACTCCGCGCCGCCAGCAAACCACCACTATGACACGCATCAGCTAACACCAACTTGTGCTTGGCAGCCGAACTCTCCAGCAACTGGGTGACGCGCTGATGGCTCAACAGATTATTAGCACCATCAAAGTCTACTGGCACGAAGTAGCCATCCACACCATGCCCAGAATAATAGAATACCACAATATCATCGGCATCGGCCTGCCCTAACTTTTGAGCTAAAGCACGCTCTATATTGACCCGAGTAGCACGCTCATCGACCAAAATCTCCACCTGATCGTCGGCAAGTGCACCCCCCTCTGGACTCTTCAGGAAAGCGTACATCTGGTAGGCATCATCATCTGTAAACCGCAGCGTTTGCATCGCATCGTAGGTGCCAATCCCTACCACCACAGCATACATGGTGGCTACTCCATCAGCAAGCTTGTTGGTAGCAGCATCATGCGCGACTTCTATTCGCTCGGTTTCTGAGTAGGTGCGGCGGACCAGCTTGCCATTGGCCCACTTGCCACTCACGCTCTGACCATTGACAAACACGTAGGCACCATTGCCGTCGGGAGCACTTTCATCCCAACCACCCGTGTACACATCGCCATTTGTGTAGCGCACTGTGCCTTCACCGACGGGCTTGCCTTCCTCAAAGTCGCCTTCGTAGACGGTCCCATCGCGGTAGGTGTAGCGCCCAAATCCGTCGGCGCAAAACAGCGTATTGCAGTTACGAATACCGTTGGCTGACGTGTTTGCAGCTGGTGAAGTCGGTTTAGCAGGCCGAATGCTAGGAGCATTAGCCGTACTTGCTACCCCTGTAGCTATACGCTTTCCGTCTGCCCAGCGGCCGCTTTCTGTTTTGCCGGAAGGCCGAACCAGCCGACCCTCTCCATGCTTACGATTGTTGCGCCATTGCCCTACATAATAGGCGCCATCGGGATAGCGAACCGTGCCTTTGCCATCAATCTTGCCATTGCGAAAGGAGCCGCGGTATTCAGCGCCGGACTTATAGGTGTAGACGCCATCGCCATGCATCAGACCATCGGCCCAGGCACCTGCATACGTGTCTCCATTATAAAATTTGGCCTTACCAATGCCATCCTGGCAATCTCCCGCTACACATCGTGCTTGGGCAGTGAGGCTAAGGCTAAAAAAGGTGGCAACGAGCAGGATAATTTTCATCGGCTACAGGATTCGCAACGTGTGAGGACGGAGGTGAATGTGTAGAATCGATGTATAGGCGTAGTGCTGTTGGTGGGCCAGGCATGCGGGCCAAGTCAAATTAAAACCTCAACAGCAGCGGCATTATTGCATAGCGACGGCTGCGTTCTACCTTTGAGCGATGAAGATTCAACACTACCTGATTGCGGTGGCCACAGTAGCACTAGGAGCTACTGCCTGTGGCGAAGCTGCCGAAGCTACTGACGAGGCTGTAGATAACACCAGCGAACTCGCCAATGAGTCGGTGGCGACGATTACAGATGCCTTCAACACCGAGCCTTACGCGGGGGCTAACTACGGTGCTGGGGTGAGCACCTCCACCGACGTGTGGTCGTTTGCAGACTTCATGGACAAGATGTCTACTCGCGACAGCATTGAGCAGCTGGTCATTCAGGGCGAGGTGCTCGAAGTATGCCAGAAGAAAGGTTGCTGGATGACGATTGCCAATGAAGAAGGCAAGGCATCTGAGGTCACTGTGCGCTTCAAGGACTATGGCTTCTTCATGCCGAAGACGCTTTCTGGCCATGAAGTCGCTATCGAAGGGAGTGCCAAGCGCACGCTCGTGCCGGTAGCCGATCTGCGCCATTACGCTGAAGACGCCGGCAAATCGAGTGAAGAAATTGCCGCTATTACCGAGCCCAAAGAAGAACTGGAGATTATTGCAACGGGGGTGAGGGTGTTGTAGGGAGAGGTGAGAAGTGAGAAATGAGAAGTGGGAGGTGAGAAATGAGAAGTGGGAAATGAGATATGAGAGGTGGGATTGCTCAAGCCTCCTGTAGCGAAACAATTTTCAAATACTCAGGCAGCGCATCGCTGATCCCAACCGTTTGGAGAGCATACAGGATACCTTCCTGTACTCTCACGACATTACACCCAGGCCCCTCAACGTGCGTTGAGGGGCTTTTTTTATGCGGTGTTTGGACTAGCGTTTAGCAGTCTTGACGCGGCGCTTGATGGCGCGAATAAGGGCCAAACCTGCTGCAGATGGGGCAGTAGCTGAGCCTTCAGCGAGTGGGGCACTGCTGGTCTGCGTGTTGGTGGTTTCAGAAGTCTTCATACGTCTCGGTTTTGGTGAGCGGAGTAGGATATGCCGCAGGACGTATGTGTGTACAAGCTGCTGGGTCAGCGCTTTTTCTTGTCGGTAATCCCCCGCTGCTGAGCGTAAGGACGAAGACTTTCTTTGAGCAGATTGCGGGCGCGGTGAAGTCTACTGCGCACCGTTCCAATCGGCACATCAGTGATGCGCGCGATCTCCTCGTAGGTAAAGCCTTCTATGTCGCAAAGTAACAATACGAGGCGAAAGTTCACGGGCAAACTGTTGATTGCCTGGGTAACTTCGTCGCCGAGCAGGTGTGCAAACAGCTCGTGGCGCAGGTCGAACGACACCGGCACATCACCTCGATCACTCTCCTCGAGCACAAAAACCTCTTCATAATCAACCGTCGAGGGGCGACTCTGCCGCTTGCGGTATTCATTGATGAATTGATTTTTTAGAATCCGAAACAACCAGGCTTTTGCATTCGAGCCCCGCTGAAAGGTGTCGATAAAACGATACGCTTTGAGGTAGGTCACTTGCACCAGGTCGTTGGCATCTTGTGCATCTTGCGAGAGGCGGTAGGCAAAGGCAGTGAGGGCGTGCAGGTGCGGCATCAGCTCGCGCTCAAAGACCTGATCGGCCTCGGATTTGGAGCTGGATGTAGACATGGCGTATAGGTTTTACCGTAAGGTGGTGACTCTACTCGCTAGCTTTCGCCGTGTTGCGCAGCTTAACAAACGTCATCTTTCCCACGCGGTTTCAAGGGCTGGGACAGACGCGCCGTTATTTTGAGGGCTACTACTTTAAGATTGTTGATCCGCCCAATCAGCTGGCGCTGGCATTAATTCCGGGTGTCAGCTTTGATGCCCAAGGCTGTGGCCATGCCTTCATTCAGGTGCTCGATGGCGTGGCTGGCAAGGCTACTTATCATCGCTATTCAATCCTCGATTTTGCTGCGCCGCAGAGGTCGGTTTCAGCTTTAGCCAAAACAGGTTTTACCCTCTCAATCGACGGACATTGTTTTAGTGAATTCGGCCTGAGGGTGAAGTTGGCGGATGCAGATGTGGAGGTCAGCTTTCGCCAAAACCAAGCCTGGCCGTGGCGGTGGTGGAGTCCAGGCGCGATGGGTCCTTTTACTTTTATTCCCCGTATGGAGTGTCGCCACGGAGTTGTAAGCCTCCACCACCAGGTGATCGGCACTATCAACGGGTGTGAACTGTCTGGTGAGGCCGTGGGCTACATCGAAAAAGACTGGGGCCGCTCGTTTCCGCGGCAGTGGGTTTGGCTACAAACCAATCACCTTGTCAGCGAAACGGAGCCGTGTTGCCTGATGGTGAGCGCGGGCCGGGTGCCGCTGCTGGGCACGAGTTTCACTGGCTTTATTGCAGCCTTGTGGTGGCGTGGGCGATTCTTGCCATTCACCACTTACAATGGCGCTCGCATAGACATTGAACTGGCTGAGGACTCTGTGCAACTCGACTTCAGGCGCCGGTTGCTGCGGCTAAAGGTGGTTGCCCATCACGCACCGGGAGTTGAGCTTATGGCTCCTGCCCACGATGATGGTATGGTGGGGCGTGTCAATGAAAGTTTACTGGCCTGGGCCGAAGTGGAGCTTTGGGAAGGCAAGCAAGCCCTGCTACAGACACGGGCGGAATGGGTGGGATTTGAGGTGGGGGGGTGATTGGGGGCTAGGGGCTGGGGGCTAGGTGTTGGGGCATATCGCCTTCCAGCGCCCTACTGCTGAAATTTCGTCACCCACGTCACCTCCCGGTCGTTGAGGAAACGCCAGTGGCCGCGGGGTAAATCCTTTTTCGTGAGTCCTGCAAAGTGCAAGCGATCGATGCGCGACGGCGATAGGCCTGCAGCAGCTACTTCCTCCGCTGGGTAGCCGCCACGCGTCACGAGGGTGAGGCGCAAATGCTCTTCATCCGCATATTCCGCAACGAGAATTTTACCTTTTGCTTTGGTATCCTCAGGTGCTAACTCCAGCAACAACTCTTCGCTGCCAGGCTCCTCCAATAAAACAGTATACGTCTCCTTCGGCGGGTGCTCCACAAAGTGCTTGGCGATAGCATCGTCATTGCTGAGCAGCTGCAGTCCGAGCATTTCCTGCTCCAAAGGATGTACAGCTTTAAGCTGCTCTACCCCATCAAACTTCAGTAAATCTCCCAAACTCCCCGCTTCCCCTTCAGTTGGCACCGTCGATAGGGCCACATCCTTGGGCTTATTAAGGAGGATATATACGAGGTGATCGCGACGATTTACAGGCTTTTCATCGAGTAGCACCACATCCCCAGGATTCACCATAAAGCCTGGTGCCATCACCTCGCCATTTACTGTTACGCGTCCACGCTTAATGAGCTCGTCTGAGTCGCGCCGGGAGTAGCTCGTCGAGCGCGCCAAGAACTTATTGAGGCGGATCGGCTCATTCAGCTTCGAAGGATCGAGATTTGGAGGTGCTGGTGGCTTAAATCGGCGCTTATCTTTTTCCTGCCGCGGGTTTTGCTGCTTAGCTTGATCCCGCCATTCTCGTGAGCGACTCGGCTTGTCATCACTGCGCGAACGGCTCGAGTCGTTGCGGCGGTAATCGTTGCGCCCTTGCGACGGTCGTCGATCATTGCCACGCCAACGGTCGTCGCGGCGGTAGTCGTCTCTACGAAAATTGTCTCGTCGCCGATCGTCGTAGCGCGGCCGGTCGTCCCTGTAGTCGCGTCGGTCGTCATAGCGGCGGCGGTCGTCACCACGCCAATCGTCATAGCGCGGACGCTCGTCTCTATAGTCCCTGCGCGGACCATCGTAGTCATCGCGCCGCCAGTCACGAGGTTCGCGCCTGTCGTTGTAGGGTGGCCTTCGATCATCGAAGCGCCCCCGGTCATCGTAGCCACCGCGGCGTCTATCATCATAGCGCGGACGGTCATTGTAGTTATCCCGCCGCCGATCATCAAAACGATCCCGTGCTGCGCCGCGATCATAGCGCTCGTCCCGTGGGCCGCGGTCATCGCGTGGGCGCTCATCAAATCTCCGTTCTTCGCTGTAGTTGTTTCGCGGCGGCGGACGGTCAAAGTCGCGGCGGTCGTTCCAGCGCTCATCCCTGTCTCGTGGCGGGTGTGAGTCGCGGGGTTGAGATTGCTCATTGTGGCGATTGCCGTAGCCTCTGCCTATACGGGGATTCGGTCGGGGTCGATCATCACGCTCGTCACCTCGCTCATCATCTCGTCGTGGTGGTCGCTCCTCGCGCTGTGGCTGGTCATCGCGTCGTGGTTGGTCATCGCGCGGAGCATCGCGGTCGTCGTCGCTAGGTTTGTGAAATCCTTTGGCCATAGGGTTGCGTGCTGTAAGTCCAGCCGCTGGGGTTGCGCGACCATAACATGTGCTTCGCGCGATAGTGGCTCCTGTTGGAATTGAACCAACGACCATCCGGTTATGAGCCGGGTGCTCTAACCCCTGAGCTAAGGAGCCTGCTGGCGACAAATTTCGCCACCTTTACGCGCCGCAAATGTACACCAATGCCAGCATCCCCAAGTTCTGAATCTGTCAATTGGGAACAGGTAAAAGCTGTAGTCTTCGATCTGGGCAATGTGCTCATCGATCTCGATAATGCGCGCTACAGCCAGGGATGGCCTTACGATATAGGTGCTCACAACCCAAGTTTCGCAGGCTGGGCGCAAGACTTGAACCTTTTCTACCGCTATGATACGGGTCAGTTGAGCAGCGAGCGCTTCATCGAGATGCTGTGCGCGTACTTACAGCTTTCGCCAAAACAAGTCACCCACTACTGGAATGCTATCATACTTCCTGGTATCAACCCGAAGCGTTACGAAACCTTAGCTACACTCCAGCAGCAATACTCGCTGTACGTGCTCAGCAACACCAATGACATTCATATCGACTGGGTGCGTCAGCATGTAGCAGCAGCGGGCTACCCTGATTTTGAAACCCGCTTCTTCAAAAAACGCTTCTACTCGCAAAGATTAGGTGCACTCAAACCCGAACCCGCCATTTACGAGCAGGTAGAGAAGCATGTGCAAGAAACCCCAGATCAGCTCCTGTTTATCGATGACCTCCAGCCCAATGTCGAAGCTGCACGTGCCCGCGGCTGGCAGGCGGTATGGCTCGAGCCAGGTAGACCTGTAGAAGAAGTGCTGGGACCAGTGCTGCGTTACTAGCACTTCGAGCTAGTAAACGGTGCCGGTTTGAGGTCTAAAATGCAGAAGTCAGCAGAAAGATCATCCAGACACACTCACCACGACATAGGGGCATAGCACCATAAAGACTAATCTTGCAATTCTGGTATATGAGCTTCTCGCCATCAAATTGAGTGGCCACCGGCACACGCTGAATTAGCAAATGTCGAAAATCTGCTATTGAGCCAATGTTTTTTTGGATGACATTTGGTCACATGCTGGTTGTCGAGTTACATTAGCATCGATACTTTAACCGTAAAATGCCCTCCCAGATGTTCCACGACTCCACGACTCCACGACTCCACGACTAAGCTAATCCACTGGCTAGGAGTTGTCTTGATATTAACGCTCTCGTTGCCTTTACTGGCACAGGAGCCCTTGCCCGAATTTCCATCCGATGACGTAGATGCACAATTCGAGGAAGAAAACCCGAATGCTCCATCTGAATGTGAGAGCGAGCAGCTCCCAATGCTTATTCGTACTACAGCAATAGTGATGTCCAACGGCACGATGGTCATAGAGGCACACATTACGTCGAATGAGCCCTACTTGGATCCCCTCTATGTGCAAACGCCCTCTCGGACGTCAGAGATGACTTTAATTTCTACAACCGCTGGTGGAAGCAGCCGAATCTATCAATGGACAGGGGCTCTACCCGAAAGCAGTTATTCAATAATTTGTTGGAACCCATGTGGCGACTTAGACCTTTTCGCAATCGGGGGAGGGCAAATCGGTTGTACATCTACCGACCTTGTAGAAGTTACACATCCCAATTTCTTGGATGATCTTCAGGCTTGGGAAGAACAAGGAGAATCTAGGCCTAATCTGATCATATTCCTTAACAGCCTCAATTACCTAACAGATGCTGAACGCTGGGCATTCTTTCAGGCTACCGCAATGGATTGCCAACCCATAGAGCCATCAGACTACGGATCTTTGATACCTCCAACTTATGGAACTCACCTCTCAGACTGCGACTGTGAAAGCGTGGTGATGCTGAAAAGAGTTAGTGCGCTTAAAGTCTCACAGACTGGAGATAGTCCAGTAGAGGTCGAAACTGACGATTACAACAATGGTGGAGGTACAGGGGAATTTAGACATGATTGGGATGACATAGAAGGAGGGGCTTCTAAAGACCACTTGCTCCAAATTGCGGATTGGCGAGGATCCAGATCTACAGATCGGAATTTCTCTAGAGGCGATGGTGTACAAGGAAGAAGGACCTCAACAATTACCTTGAAGTTATTCTGTATAGCGGGCCAAGGTCAACCAGGAGATGCAATTTGCGCTTGTTCCAAACCGGTGGAAATCTACTATGCATACGTAAGTGACATGGAAGTAACAGCCTCCGATAGGATAGGAAAAGGTAAAAAGCGATACGGAAGCGCTGTCGGAATGGACATGGCTTATCTAAGTCTTCAGCGAGGTAGTGAGGATCCCGGAATATTAGACATGTCGGTGAGTGGAGATGCTCGAGAATTCGAGATTAATGTAAATCCAGCTTGGGGCAATGCTATCGGCTCGCTTATCGGTAACATTGCCGCAATAGGTCTCATTCTTACAGACTCTACGGTGGGGAACGCGCAAGGTGTACCCTTTGCAACTGATGCCGGCGACGATATTGCAACTCTTATAAATACCAATCGACTGACTTTCACAGGTAGTTCTGGAACTTCCTGGGTGCCTAATGATGATCTGAACGGGTTTGAAAAGACACGTCTATCGTCTGATGAGCTCCTGCGCATACAGTTAGGGAGCATAGACTATTTAGAAGTCAGCGGTCGCTGGACTTACCACTCGCGAGTCCAAGTGGAAGCAGGACATGCGCTATCAGTTTATCTCCCATGCTCGGATGAATTCACAGAAAGTGGCTGCTGTAGTCAGCACGGGTTTGCCTATATCAGTAAGCAATTACGTAAAGATCCCGCTTCTCCTGATGCATTTATGAATAAAGTCAGAGAAGATTTAATTTTGTCTAATTTTTCTGGTAATGATCTTAACGATGTTGCTGAAGCGGGTTCGAGAGTACGGGATAATAACAGACCTGGTTCCGACTTTTGCAATGATGTAATTGTAGAAAACTTGATTTTGAAATCTAGCGCGTGGAATAATGTTGTCGATGCGCAAGGAAGGATCATAATGACCTCCGACAAGTCGTTCAACGTCTCGGATATCGATACGTCCACTTGGTCAGATGGCTTGTATTTTCTCCACCACCCTAATAAACCCTCAGAGTCGTTCGTAGTGATGAACGGTCTTGCAATCTATAAAAGCCACTAATCATGAAGAATTTAAGTAATGCCGCCCCATTTTCTGCCGCAACATATCTCCTTTTATTGCTTCCATTCTTCTGTACATTCGCTTGCAAAAGCGATGATGAAGGTCCGGCGATAAAGTTCTGCACCGATAGAGATATATTGATCAGAGATATAGATACTGACGAATGTACTTGCAATACAGAAGCCGGTTACAAAACATTCTACGACGGCAAAGTCTGCGTTAGCTCAGAAGAGCTGGATCAAAGGTCTTGGAAAGTCATTTCATTTACTGATCCAATTCCGAATTTGCCTTATGAGCAACTGATGTTCGGAGGACCTTTGCAATCTAATGGAGTCTCTCAGAACGGAAATCTTTTTATCCGTTTCCCAGACGAGTTTGGTATTTTGACTTTAACACCACCAGGCAGTGTTGAAGAGCCGTCGATGGAAATTTATTCTGCTATTGCTCCTGATTGGTGTATTGGCCATCCAAACCACAATCGTGAGGTTGAGTATGGATTTTCTGGTGCTGGCACAGGTTTCTATATAAATCCCTACAGCTCGGCAATGGAGAGCGCTGATGAGTTTCGATTTTCAGCTCGATTCACTGACATCGATGGCGACTGCCGGGCTGATTGGTCAAAGGCCACAGGGTTCATTCGCAACGATACTATGTATGGGCAGTTGACAGTCAGACAATTTACGGATAATGGAAGCCTTACTCGCGAACCAACTGACACCTTCCGCTTTGTCGGGACTCCGTATGGTCCGCCCTATCCACACGTCAATTAGGGTAGATGTAACTGTTCACCTATTCCATAACAAGCAGAGCCGTCACCCTAAGCCGAGAGCGCAGCGAACTGGTGTGAGGGTCTGGCGAGAGCGTTTAAGTAACGGCTTATGATCCGTTAAGATCGACCCACTAGGCCCACCTACATCGTCTATTAAAGATGCAAAACATCTTTAGGAAAATTAATGGTTCAGTATCTCTTGCGTTGAGCATAGTTATTCGTTTGGGACCGCTAGTAGTAGGTACCATCAGCTGCAATGATGACGATGATGGCTTCTACATCGAGGGATGCGGCGGGATTGATGCTGACGACGATAGGCTCATCGGAGACCCTAACACAGACGAATGTATTTGTAATACAGACGCAGGTCATAAATCTTTTTACGATGGCAAATTATGCATTAGCGTAGAAGAACTTGACCGGCACTCATGGAAGGTCATTACTTTTACGGATCCTATACCATTTTTGCCTTACGAGCAGCTGATGCTCGGAGGACCTTCCCTATCTAACGGAGCCTCTTAAAACGGCAATATTTTCGTTCCTTTCCCTGGTGAGTTTGGAATTCCGGTTGATGATCGAAAAGGAGATGCCACTTACCAAGAGTGGCCTACCTCAGTCATTGTTCCGGATTACTGTATTGGGCATCCAAACTACAGTCGTGAACTGGAATATTATTTTCTGGGGGGAAGTAAGGGGTTCATGGTAGAACCATACAGCCATGCGCTCGAACAAGCGGACTTTTTCCGTTTCTCTGCCAACTTCACCGATATAGACGGCGACTGCCGGGCTGAGTGGTCAAAGGCAACAGGGTTCATTCGCAACGACACCATGTATGGGGAGTTGACTGTTCGACAGTTTACCGCTAATGGAGGCCTCACTCGCGAACCAGTAGATACTTTTGCCTTCGTGGGCATACCGTACGGCCCGCCTTATCCACCCGTAAATTAGGATAGATGTATCTGTTCACCTATTCCATAACAAGCAGAGCCGTCACCCTGAGCCGAGAGCGCAGCGAACTGGCGTGAGGGTCTGGCGAGAGCGTTCGAAGAATGGCTTACAATCCATTGAGATCGTCACACAAGGCCCTCCTACATCTTCTATAAAAGCCACTAATCATGAAGAATTTAAGTAATGCCGCCCCATTTTCTGCCGCAACATATCTCCTTTTATTGCTTCCATTCTTCTGTACATTCGCTTGCAAAAGCGATGATGAAGGTCCGGCGATAAAGTTCTGCACCGATAGAGATATATTGATTAGAGATATAGATACTGACGAATGTACTTGCAATACAGAAGCCGGTTACAAAACATTCTACGACGGCAAAGTCTGCGTTAGCTCAGAAGAGCTGGATCAAAGGTCTTGGAAAGTCATTTCATTTACTGATCCAATTCCGAATTTGCCTTATGAGCAACTGATGTTCGGAGGACCTTTGCAATCTAATGGAGTCTCTCAGAACGGAAATCTTTTTATCCGTTTCCCAGACGAGTTTGGTATTTTGACTTTAACACCACCAGGCAGTGTTGAAGAGCCGTCGATGGAAATTTATTCTGCTATTGCTCCTGATTGGTGTATTGGCCATCCAAACCACAATCGTGAGGTTGAGTATGGATTTTCTGGTGCAGGCACAGGTTTCTACATTAACCCGTACAGCTCGGCAATGGAGAGCGCTGATGAGTTTCGATTTTCAGCTCGATTCACTGACATCGATGGCGACTGCCGGGCTGATTGGTCAAAGGCAACAGGGTTCATTCGCAACGATACTATGTATGGGCAGTTGACAGTCAGACAATTTACGGATAATGGAAGCCTTACTCGCGAACCAACTGACACCTTCCGCTTTGTCGGGACTCCGTATGGTCCGCCCTATCCACACGTCAATTAGGGTAGATGTAACTGTTCACCTATTCCATAACAAGCAGAGCCGTCACCCTAAGCCGAGAGCGCAGCGAACTGGTGTGAGGGTCTGGCGAGAGCGTTTAAGTAACGGCTTATGATCCGTTAAGATCGACCCACTAGGCCCACCTACATCGTCTATTAAAGATGCAAAACATGTTTAGGAAAATTAATGGTTCAGTATCTCTTGCGTTGAGCATAGTTATTCTTTTGGGACCGCTAGTAGTAGGTACCATCAGCTGCAATGACGACGATGATGGCTACTACGTACAGCACTGTGGCAGAGTTGATGCTGACGACAATAGGCTCATCAGAGACCCTAACACAGATGAATGTGTTTGCAATACAGACGCAGGTCATAAATCTTTTTACAATGGCAAATTGTGCATTAGCGTAGAAGAACTTGACCGGCACTCATGGAAGGTCATTACTTTTACGGATCCTATACCATTTTTGCCTTACGAGCAGCTGATGCTCGGAGGACCTTCCCTATCTAACGGAGCCTCTCAGAACGGCAATATTTTCGTTCCTTTCCCTGGTGAGTTTGGAATTCCGGTTGATGATCGAAAAGGAGATGCCACTTACCAAGAGTGGCCTACCTCAGTCATTGTTCCGGATTACTGTATTGGGCATCCAAACTACAGTCGTGAACTGGAATATTATTTTCTGGGGGGAAGTAAGGGGTTCATGGTAGAACCATACAGCCATGCGCTCGAACAAGCGGACTTTTTCCGTTTCTCTGCCAACTTCACCGATATAGACGGCGATTGCCGGGCTGAATGGTCAAAGGCAACAGGGTTCATTCGCAACGACACCATGTATGGGGAGTTGACAGTTCGACAGTTTACCGCTAATGGAGGCCTCACTCGCGAGCCAGTGGATACTTTTGCCTTCGTGGGTGTACCGTATGATCCGCCATATCCACCCGTTAATTGATCTGATGCGGAGCTTAGTTATTTAGCTATTCCGGTTTCGCCATCGTATGAAAACTCATACGCTGTTGAGATCGTGAGATCAAGACCTCGTACATCGATTGGGTTCCCGCTGACTTTCGCTTCCATTAGAGAATTTGATTGCTACCTGAACATTTACCCTAAGTCAAATGAACTGGCAGTGATTGTAATGGTAGATCAAATTCCGACTCACGGCTTGAAATTTACAACCTCTGGCAGTTTACAACGTTGAAGTGCCGTGGGTGCGTGGCAACATAGAAATCTAGCTGAAGGACGCCCCACCCCAGCCCAAGCCCTCAAAAAACTCGAGCGCTACTGTGCCTACCAAGATCGCTGCCACCAGGAAGTGCGGCGCAAACTTTATCAGATCGGTCTGTATGGAGAAGACGTCGATCAGGTAATGGCCACACTAATCGAGGGAAACTTTCTCGACGAAGAACGCTTTGCCCGTAGCTACGCCCGCGGCAAACACAAAATGAAAAAGTGGGGGCGTGTTCGCATCGAACGCGAGCTTAAGTCTCGCCAACTCAGCAGCTACTGCATCAAGGCAGCCATGCAAGAACTCGAGCAGCTCGACTACCACAACACGCTCAAAGGGCTACTACAAAAACGACTTGACCAGCAGGACGATACGCTACACCCTTACGCGCGAAGGCAAGACATTATTCAGTTTGGACTGCGAAAAGGTTATGAAATGGAGGCTGTGCTCGCACTCAGTCGCGAGCTGGTGGAGTAGGAAGTGGATTTAGGAGTAACCGTAGCGCTGCATCCACGGCGCCAATCCTTGTAGGCCTCCAGTGTGCACGAATACCAGCTTGCTACCTGGGGCGAATTCTCCTCCACAGAGTAGCTCATCGAGTTGTATGAGAGCCTTGGAGGTATACACCGGGTCGAGTTGTATGCCATTGCGCGCTCTGAATTCCAGCATCATTTGGTATAT
Organism: Saprospiraceae bacterium; assembly: GCA_965213735.1. Taxonomy (GTDB): domain Bacteria; phylum Bacteroidota; class Bacteroidia; order Chitinophagales; family Saprospiraceae; genus CALDTK01. The sequence goes on along the minus strand of CBDCAB010000005.1, from coordinate 1,395,652 downwards.
CAGCGGCTCACCGCTTGCAAAGCCGCTCAGCCACGCACGGTGCCAGCATATTTTGGGCTGCTTGGTTCTGGCGGGGAGACCATCGTCTTTCACGACCTGCATAGCGTGTACTGGTGCATGTGCTTTACGTGCAATACCGGCTGCTGTACCTCCGCTGCCTGCTGCCACTACATACGCATCTGGCTCAGCACCCAACTGGTTTCGTATTTCTCGAACACAGGCTGCCATACCCGCCATGCCCAAGGCGGAAGTTCCTCCTTCGGGAATCCACATATGTTTCTCGGATAAAACTGGACCAGACCTGCTTTCTCGCCACAGCCGGACGTCCTTTCTCAAGGCATCTAGCAGCGTCATACCATGTGTTTTAGCGAAAGCGAGAGAAGGCGAAAGCTGCTCTCCCACCCCACCACGCACATACCCATTACACTCTACCTGAAGTCGAGCACACAAGGCTGCCAAGGCTACGAGGTGATTGCTGTGCCTGCCACCCACACTTGCAAAGCCGAGCGCTCCCCGACGTAGGTGCCAAGCCAGCTGGAGCAACAATTTACGCCATTTGTTGCCGCTTACATGCTCATCGAGCAACTCATCGCGCTTCATGTAAAGCTTCACCCCTGCGGCATCGGCAGCGGGCCAATCCACCTGCACGAGGGGAGAGGAAGGTGCAGCGAGAAGTTGCAAGGCCTCCCTATAAGCTGGCCTATTCACGCAAGGTTGTGTCCGAATACTGCATCGAGCGAGAGCTCTTCGATATGGCCAAACTCCGTTAGCTCATTGAAATCAATGCGACTGCGCTCACCAAGCACGAGATAGGTAGTCGCACTGGCGCCAAGTAGCCCAAAGAACTCTTGTAAATTGTGTGTAGTGACCTCTTGCAGGCGCGTAAAGAGCCACTCCCGCTGATTGCCGTCTATGCCCCGATCGGCACCCTGACGCCACAGCCAGTAGCGACTTTGACGCAAGTCGCGCTCAGTGCGCATCTGTTGCAGCATGCCTGCCCGCACGCGCTCAGCTGCAGCAGCATCGAAACGCCAATTGCTCAGCAAGTCACGCATAGCTTCTAGCGCAGTAAAAAGTTTGTCGGGTTGAGTACCGATGAAAGCCTGTAAGAAATGGTCATCTTCTAGTCGCGCAGGACTCTCGGCGTAGGCATAGGTAGAATAAGCAAGTGCTCGACTTTCGCGCAGCTCAGAAAAGACGACCGAGCTTAGGCCGAGGCCATAGTATTGATTGAACCAGTGAGCCAGCACCCACACCTCTGGACTAAAACCGGGATGGATGTGTCGTAGGGCCAGCACCTCTACCTGCACCATCGGAAAGTCCACGAAGAGCACCCTATCGGCAGACGGCTTTACGACCGGAAGTACTGGTGTGGAGGGTACAATGGTGGGCACTTCTGGCAGCGCTGCTTCGACCCGCAGTTGCTCCACGACGGCTTCGGGGGTGCGGGGACCGTAGTAGAAGACGGCTCGCCGCATCGTTGCCAGCTCGTGAATTTGCTGCGTTACGGCAGTTGCTGATGCCTCTCGGAGTTCGGTCAGAGACAGCGCGTCGACCAGCGGTGAGTGCTCGCCGTAGCGGGCGTATTGGTTCATCGCTTTTCGAAGCACCACCTGCTTGTCGGCGCGCAGGTTGCGGCGATTTTGTGCTACATCATCTACAAATCGCGTCCACCGTAGCTCATCGGGTTGGCACTCGCGCAGCAGCTCTTCGAGTAGCGCCAGGCCCTGCGGCAGGTGCGCATCGAGTCCACTCACGCCTACATAGGTGCGATGTGCAGCAGCTTGTATTTGCCATTCTAAGCCGAGTCGGTAAAAGGCCACCTGTACATCAGCATTGCTGCGCTGCTTGGTGCCGAGCAGGCGGAGGTACTTCGTTGAGAAATTGATCCATTTATCGCTCTGGCGGCCGAAGTCGAAAACGTATAAGAGTTCAAAGAGTCCATTCTCCTCATTGGCCAGGTGATGCAGATCGACGCCATTGGCTATAGGTAGTTGCGTGACTTCAGCATCGAGGTCGGCAAAGCGTGCTTCGGTTTGGGTGGGCTGCATGCTGAGTAGCCTTTCGGCAAAACCCGAAACTTCCTGTGTATTGAGCGGCACTGGCGTGATTTCAGGTTTTTCGACCTTCATCACGTTGGGGTCTTCTCCTTGTCGCTTGAGTACAGTGACGCACTGCGCTGGAGTAAGGTAGGTTTTGGCGAAAGCTTGAATTTCTTCTTCTGTAATGGAGCGCAAGTTGTTTACCCGATCGAGCACCTCATCGAGGGGAAGGCGGTGAATGAATGCTGTTGTGAGCACTCCTGCGCGACCTTGATTGCTTTCCGAGGTGCGGGTGATGGTGAGCTCGTGATCGACGACCACCGCCTCGCGGAGCCAAGAGGGGTATTTGCCTTCAGCTAGCCGTTGTACTTGCGTCAAAACCAGTGCTGCCGCCTGTTCGAGCGTTTGCCCAGGACGTGGCTTCACGGAAGCGCGAATGCTGGCAAACTCGGCCATGGGCGTAATTCCAGCGCTGGCAGATAGCACTTTTTGTGCGCTGACTAGCTCCTGGTCGAACAGCCCAGCCTGTCGATTGGAGAGCATACCGACCGCTACTTGAGCCACGAGCGCCTCACGGGTGGTGGCCCCGGGGATGCGCCAGTGGAGGTAGGCAGCTTCGGCTTCTTGGCCGAAGACGGAAATAGCCTCCGGCGGGGAGGAGCCTGCGGCGCGGAGAGCCTGCGGCGCGAAGGAGGAGCCTGCGGCGCTGAAAGCCTGCGGCGCTGTGGGGGGGCCTGCGGCGCTGCTGTGCGGGGGTGGGGGGATGTAAGGAAGCTGGACTGGGGTGTAGGTGGGTACGGGTTTGGCCTCCCAGGTGCCGAAGGTTTGGCGGGCAAGCTCGAGGGCCTCGGCGGGATCGAAATCGCCGGCCAGGATAATGGCCATATTTCCTGGCACGTAGTGGGTGGCGAAGAAGTCGTAGATGTCGAAGTGGCTCGGTGCTTTGAGGTGCTCGCCGAGGCCAATGGTGGTGTGGGTGCCGTAGGGGTGCGGGCTAAACAAGGCTGCGTTGCTTTCACGCATCACCTTTCGAACATCTTTATCTTGAGAAATATTAAACTCTTCAAATACTGTTTCGAGTTCGGTATGAAACAGCCGCAACACCAGTGTAGAAAAGCGTTCTGATTCGAGGTGCATCCAGCGCCTGAGTTCCCCGGCAGGTATGTCGTTGAGGAAGATGGTTTGGTCTACCCAGGTGTAGGCGTTAGTGCCGCGGGCGCCCATTTGTGCCATGATGCGATCGTACTCGCCGGGCAGGGCGTAGGCAGCGGCTCGCTGGCTCAGGGAGTCTATTTGTTGGTAGAGCTGGCGGCGTTGCTGTGGGTCTTGTGTATTGCGATGTTCTTCGTAGGTCTGGGCGATTTGTTGGAGGAGTGGTGCTTCGGCTTCCCAGTTTTTGGTCCCGAGTTGGGCTGTACCTTTAAAGAGCATGTGCTCGAGGTAGTGTGCGAGTCCGGTGCTGCGGTCGGGGTCGTGTTTTGAGCCGGCGCGCACGGCGATTTCGGTATAGATTCTTGGCTCTGCAGGATTGGGGCTGAGGTAGAGGGTAAAGCCGTTGGGCAGGGTGTGTTGGGAGGCGGGGAAGGCGGGCATGGGGGGTTGTGGGGCTGGCCTGACCACAATGTTGTGGTCAGGTGGGTGCTGGGGGCTTGTGTGTGTGCCGTCTTGATTGGCGTTACACTAGTAAGCAATGTGGGTTTTGCCAGTTTACCTAATCTGCACAATTTTTCATAGCCGAATCGTGCATATGATTCTATTGGAGTGATATTCGACTTTTTGAGGTGTGGGTTTCTTTTTTGCTTTTGGACCAAAGCAGTTTGTTGGTTAATCCTTTTTTGTCGGTAATTTAGAGTTTATGGCAACTGCGCAACAGCTTCGACGACTGGCTCTGAGCATCTCGCGTGGTGATGAGGTGGCTTCGCGTGAAGCGTTGAAGGATATCGCGAATTACGCCGAAGGGACTGGGCGTCGACGCCTTGCAACGGATCTCGACCGTATTCTCAACACCCCAACTACGGATGCCACTGGTCGTCTACGGGTTGGTCATGGAGGCATTACGCAACCGAGTAGTATTCCGCCATTTTGTGTTGATGTGCCGGTGCATCGCTCAGATGAATTGACTTTCGTTCCGCCAACTAGTGTAGCCGCGGCGCTTGATCGCATTGTTCTCGAGAATGAGAAAATTAACCTCCTCGCGCACAACGACCTATCGCCAATGCGCAAGGTGCTGCTGGTAGGCCCACCTGGCACAGGCAAAACGTTGAGCGCACGTGTACTCGCCCACCGGCTTAATTTAAAGCTCTACCGCGTGAGTAGCGCCTCCATGTTCTCGCGCTACTTGGGCGAAAGTGCTAAACACCTCGCTCAGTTGTTCTCGTTTATGGCGGAGCAGCGTGCCGTATACTTGTTTGATGAATTCGACTCCTTTGCACGTAGTCGGCAAATAGCAGGAGATGTAGGAGAGATGACTCGCTTTACGAACGAACTTCTCCAACTTATCGAGCTGGAGCAATCTCATAGCTTGATTGTTGCTGCGACCAATCTTGGGCAGTCACTCGACGAGGCGTTCGCACGGCGCTTCGAACGTATTGTGACGTACTCGGTGCCTGATGAAGGTGAGATTAATCAATTACTCGCCATCTATCTTCCAGAAGTCAAGGCCAAGACGGCTGCTAAACCCTTCCTTGGACTCTCACAAGCAGATGCCGTAGCTATTCTCACCGACCTACGGAAGCAACTCGTGCTCGGGCTCCAGCAAAAACTCACCCTCAAGAGTGTGAAGGAGGCGGTGCGCTCATATCGTAATCAACTTAGAGTACTTTCTGATGAAGCACATAAAAATTCGAGCAAGTAAGCAGAATACAAACAGCTATTCTTATACCTCTAAGTTTCGAAACTATCCACCGAAGACGCAAACGCCCAGCGATGCGGGGCAGCGGGCTGAAGCAGTTGCAGGTAACCTGAGTGAATTACGCGGCGAGATATTGGAGCTTTACGACCTGGAGCTGTTTGACATCGAGCCAGGATTGCTGCTAACCTTTATTGTAGACCGTCGCTATGGTGCTGGTGAAAAGGCGGAGGAGTATTTTGAGGGCAAGTGCGACATCCGAAACATTGACACTTACGGAGAGCACCAGCTAGCGATCACCGTCTTCGCCAAGGATGGTGAGTTGCTAAAGCTCATTCGACTGTTCAGCGCTTATGGTGACGAAGACCAGCTGAAGAAGGATAGCGCACTTGTAGAGGCAACGCGTGAGGTCTACAAGACGGTGTTCGAAGTCGTTTACAACGGCGACCCAGACTATTGTACCTATGAGACGCAGCAGCCCGTGTGGCTACAAATCTGGGTGCCGGCCCGATTCGGACAAACATTCATTGAGGCCGCCAAGCGCTCCAATATAAAAGTCGATGATTTTAGCTTACGGTTCGCCGAGCGTGCTGTTATCCTGCTGAAGATCAAACCCGCGCGACTATAACACATCACCCACGATGGCGCGTATACTTGCTTAGATCTCTATCCATAGCTTAGCTTCCGCGCCGTATGCACATCATCGATAATGTCAATTCGCGCTTTGGTGACGACCTACGCAAGCGCCTCAGGAACGGCGGTAAAATGAGCATTGCCGCGGCCGCCTTTTCTATGTTTGCGTACGAAAAGCTCCGCCAAGAGTTAGAAGCAGTCGAAGAGTTGCGTTTTGTGTTCACTAAACCTACGTTCGTCTCTGGCTCATTGAATACACACGCTTTAAAACAACGCCGAGAGTTCTTTATCCCCAAGGCTCAACGCGAACAGACGCTCTACGGTAGCGATTTCGAAATTCAGCTGCGCAACAAGCTTACCCAGCGTGCTATTGCAAGGGAGTGTGCCGACTGGATACGTCGCAAAGCGAAGTTTAAATCTGTTGTTAGCAGTGGGCACTTCCCACTTACGTTCAACGTGAAGAGTGCTCTAGGCCCAGACGTGTCATATCTCAATGTCCCTTCTTTTACTACAACAGAACTTGGGTATGAACGCGGGGACGCCCACGCCTTCTCAATTGTTCCCTTAGAAGGAGATGCTTCGCTGGGGATGCTTGCAAATTTTAACGCGCTTTGGCAGGATAGTGCTCGCTTAGAAGATGTGACTGAAGCAGTTTGCAATAACATAGAAACGCTTTACCGTGAGAACAGTCCGGAACGGATCTACTACCTCACCCTGCACACCATTTTCGAGTCCTTCCTCAATGACATTACCGAAGACGTATTGCCCAAGCAAGGCATCAAGTACCGAGAGTCGATGGTGTGGCGAAAGCTCTACAACTTCCAGGAAGACGCTGCTACAGGCATTATCAACAAGCTAGAAACCTACAATGGATGCATCCTTGCCGACAGCGTAGGTCTCGGTAAAACCTTCACTGCGCTAGCCGTGATCCGGTACTATGAATTGCGCAACGATCGCGTACTCGTACTCTGCCCAAAGAAGCTATCCGAAAACTGGCTTAACTACAACTCGAACCTGGTCACCAATCTCTTCGCCAAAGACCAGTTCAATTACGACGTCCTTTCCCACACTGATCTATCGCGCGAAGGTGGAATGAGCAACGGTATTCCGCTAGCTAAGCTCAATTGGGGTGCTTACGACTTAGTTGTAATTGACGAATCGCACAATTTTCGCAACGGTGGATCTGGCTTCACCAATAATGAAGAAGGCGAGGGTGGGCTCAATCGCTACGAGCAACTCATGGAGCGCATCATTCGGCAGGGTGTGCCCACCAAAGTGCTCATGTTGTCGGCGACGCCTGTCAATAACCGCTTTAACGACCTCAAGAACCAACTCGCCTTAGCGTACAAAGGCAATGCCGCGCTACTCGAAGAAAAGCTGCACATTAGTCGTGGTATCGATGATGTGTTCCGTCAAGCGCAAACGGTGTTTAATCGCTGGGTAGAGCTCCCTAAAGCAGATCGTACCACGCAGGCCATTCTCAATGCACTAGATCGCGACTTCTTCGAGCTGCTCGACAGTGTCACCATCTCCCGATCGCGCAAGCACATTGAAATTCATTACGATACGACCGACATCGGCACTTTTCCAAAGCGTCTTAAGCCGAAGTCGATCCACAGTCCACTTACGCACCGTGAAGATATCTTCGACTACAACGACATCTTCGCACGGCTTTCCGAACTTATTCTTGGTGTCTACACGCCGTTGACCTACGTCCATGCTAGTCGTCGTCAGAAGTATGAAGATCGCTACAGCTCAGATGCTGGTGAAGGACGCATGCTACAGAGTTCTCGAGAGAGCGGCGTCAAAGCATTGATGACCACCAACCTGCTTAAGAGACTTGAAAGCTCGGTACACGCTTTCCGTATCACCCTGCGAAAGTTGAATGAGCAAACGAAAGTCACACTCGAAAAGATCGATGTATTTGAGCGGTCGGGAGCAAGCACTCAGCTTGATTGGAACACCGACGCATTTGCGAGCGACGATGAGGACGGGGACTTCGCCGTCGGTAACCGCTACCGGTTTGACCTCGCCGACATGGACCTCATTAGTTGGCGTCGCGATCTCTCAGCCGATCACGCCATCATTAATGAGTTGCTCGAGAGCATGTCCCAGATTAAACCTGAGGACGATGCTAAGCTGCAGGACCTCATAACACGGGTTTTGGCGAAAGCCCAAGACCCTATTAACGATAACAACCGCAAGGTGCTCGTCTTTACAGCCTTTGCCGATACCGCAGACTACCTCTACGAGCACCTAGGAAGCGCAGCTAAGCAGCGGCGGGGACTTCACACGGGCATTGTGACGGGCAGAAATAGTGGCAGCACGCATGATAAGCACTACGACTTTCAAAGCCTACTGACTGTATTCTCGCCAGGATCAAAGGACAAGGCGTTGGTGATGCCAAACGATACAAACGACATCGATTTTCTGGTCGCGACCGACTGTATTTCGGAAGGACAGAACCTACAGGACTGCGACTACCTCATCAATTACGATATCCATTGGAATCCCGTGCGCATCGTTCAGCGTTTTGGACGTGTGGATCGCATCGGTAGTCCAAACGCTACGATTCAGCTCGTCAACTATTGGCCCGACATCTCGCTCGATGCTTACATCAACCTCAAAGAGCGCGTCGAAAATCGGATGGTGCTTGTCGACACAACAGCTACTGGTGACGATAACGTGCTTACCAATGAGCACTCCAAGGCAGCCTACCGCAACGAGCAGCTGATGAAGCTTCAGGATGAAGTAATTGAGTTAGAGGAAGCCAACAGCGGTATTGCTCTGACCGACTTGGGCCTTAATGATTTTCGGATGGATCTTGTTAGTCACGTTCGCACTCAAGGCGCACTTAGCGGCCTGCCTAAAGGTCTCCATGCCGTACTACCTGCCGACCCAACGCGTGGCCTACCTGAAGGGGTCGTATTTGTGCTTCGCAGCTTACGCGAAACAGATGAACTCTCGCAGCATAATCGCTTGCACCCGCATTATCTCGTGTATGTCGACATGGCTGGTGAGATTGTGGTGGATCATACCAACCCCAAGCACCTGCTCGACCTCTTACGCACGCACTGCAAAGGCATAAGCGAGCCGGTGGCCGACGTGTGTCGCAGCTTCAATGCACGTACGCGCGACGGAGCTAATATGGAACCGTATTCAGCACTCTTGACTCAGGCAATCTCCGGGATGGTGTCGCGTAAGCAGGAAAAGGACATCGACTCGCTTTTTTCGGACGCGGCAAGTACCGCACTCCTTGCGGGATTTAAAGAATTGGGGGATTTTGAGCTCACAACCTTCTTTGTAATCGAACGCCGAGCGCTGTGAGCACACTCTGGAAGTGGCCTGTAGCCGCACAGTTTGAGAAGACGGTCACTAAGTCTAGACTCGGGCTTAAACAGAAGCAAACGGCCAAGACGAAACGCCTACTAACTGAGCACATCGAGCGAATCACCTGGGCCTATTTGCTTAACCCCGACTCTATCAACCTTCGTGGTAGTAATGAAGTAGTGGAAATCAATGTGTTTCGATTGGCTCTACGCACACCTACGTGCCCTGACGCTATACTGCTGTACATCGACAGGTGCATACCCAAACCTATCCTCTTCGAGCTGAGCTACCCGGACAAGGTTTGTCTTGCGGCGACTTACAAACGTCCTGCGCGAGGTGGCGCTACTGGCATGGTGACGCATGACTATTACCGCACGGAGTGGGTAGCAGAGTCTGTAGCCTTTCGGCAAAACCTTCCACACGCTCCTTCCCTGGATCGCCTATACGCTAAGCTGTTAGCGACGCTGCTGCCTGTTGACCTGCGCGTAGAGGAAACGCTGGATGATGCGTTTGGACGGGCGGCCAAGGTTGTCAAGCTGACGAAAGAAGTAGAGCGGCTACGTGGAAGGCTGCGGCGGGAGAGGCAATTTAATCTGCAAATTGAGCTGAATGCGCGTGTGAAGGAGGTCGAGGGGGAGTTGGCGGAGTTGCGGTGAAGCGTAAACTGCCCCTAATCACCAGCTTTGCAAACAACCAGCAATGAAATCACGCCGACGCAAGATACTGGAGATCAGTGTATAAAAACGACTCACTGGCGCAGATCGACGGAAAAGCCGCTATTTTGCAAGCAACCTGCAAAGAAATCGCAGCCAACAACGCGCAAGAGGCAGCGTCGTTAACCAGCACTCGCTTCGCAATGTGGATAACTTTGAGACTAGCACAGTAGAGGCTCTAGGGCCCTACTTCATATGCGAAAGTACCGTCTAGGTGAAGACGCCCACGTATAAAGTTCTGATTTGCAACCACATACAGCTTTGCAACAGAATATACATTTGTGCGCACTGGATGCGTACAGAACTATACGTTGCAGACGATACTGCAAAGCGGCCTAGGTCCAAACCAAAGGAACAGGGGCTGTGTTGAACTATTACGATGAAAAACAGACACCTATGAACGCGCTCGAACTAGCTTACCACAAAATTCTTGGTACTACTCCACAGCCAGCTGATGATTCGAAGACAAATCTCGACAGAGACTTAACTCGAGGTTTTGGCCTGTATCCACAGCGTAGGATCAAAGTATATTACAATTCAAACGACGCAATTCGCGATAATGGGAAATCAGACCCAAGTCCTCGACCAAATTTGGGAACAACAAAGGACAAAGGACAGCTACAATCCAGTTGATCAGGTAAGAAAGGCTGCCCTCAAAGCTTTAGAGGAACATACAAATCGCAGTGTAATTTCCTATTACAGTGGATGGCTTCATGGCGCTTCTAGTCCTGCAACACCAGTTGCAGATATTGACATGCAAGGTTTTATGCTTGCTTTGCATCAACTTCCTAAAGACAAGGGTGTAGACCTCATTCTGCACACACCAGGCGGCGGTATTTCATCAACGGAATCTATTGTAGAATACCTATTCGACTACTTCGGATGCGACATCCGGGCGATCGTCCCTCAGCAGGCTATGTCCGCTGGCACAATGATCGCGCTTTCTTGCAAAAGCATCGTGATGGGAAAGCACTCTCGCCTCGGGCCGATAGATCCTCAGATTATGGGTGTCCCTAGTCAAGCACTACTTGAGGAGTTCAGACAGGCCATACAGGAAATCAAAGAAGAACCTGCATCTCTGCCGCTATGGCAACAGATCATCAGTAAGTATCCGCCGACCGTGTTGACCGCATGTGAACAAGCAAATGAGTGGTCGAAGTCGATGGTGAGTTCCTGGCTATCTCGCAATATGTGCGAAGGAGCGCCTAAAAGAGCCACAGATATAACTGAAGGCTTTTCAAGTCACCGTGAGCATAAAGCACATAGCAGGCAGCTTCCCCCTGCAAAGTGTATTGAGCTTGGTGTCGAAGTCGTCGAATTGGAAGCAGATGGAGAGTTACAAGATCGTTTGTTGACGCTACATCATGCCTACATGCATACGCTCGCTATCACAGGAGTAGCTAAAATAATTGAGAGCTCGAACGGGGAGACATACATGCTTAGCTAGATCTGTAGCCCAAAGCCAGTTCAGCAGTGGACCTTATGTCTCTACCCAACCATAAAGACCAGAACAGCAACAAGAGTACTGCAATAGCGAAAGGGTTCGTCGGGATAATTCCTGGTGTAGGCTCGCTGCTCGCAGAGCTTGTCTGTTAAAACTTAGCCGATTACCGACTCAAACGGCTTACCGCTTACACCAAGACACTCTACAAAGAGCTAGCATAACTGCCCGCTGACGTTGTTGAGCAGATAAAGCAATCACCCGGCTTCCTGTACCTGCTAGAGTAGAGCATACATCAGGCCGCGCGAGCACGCACGCCATAGGTACCATAATTGGGTTGTAGGGATAAAGCTTTCACAACTCAAACTTTCGGCCTACATTTACACAGCATTCAGCGTGCCCATCGAAGTTTCTGCTAAGATGACCATATCGCACACTAATGCAAAACAACCTCATCCTCGCCAGCGCACGCGAAGCGTTGGAGCAACTGGACTATCAAGCCTTCTGGGACCAAATTTGGGCTAAGGGCGCAGTTCAAGCCTATCGATGGATATCGAAATCTAATAAGTGGCTGCCGAAGTCACTGAACAGAACCAATAAAAGAGAGCGCGAAAAAGAAGCCCTTGCTTACGGGTTTGAACACTTTCTAACTAGTCCTTCGAGACTTGAGGAGCTCATCGTAAGCCCAAGTGCTGAAAAGTGGCTTGAGCTATACTTTATGAGATACTTTAAAGAGAGTTCCGCGTTAGCGAACAAACTGCTTATTGCAGATCCAGAATTAGCCTGCCAGGTGGTACGCCACTGTCGCATATGGCAGAACGAATCCGCTATTGAGCAAATATTGCAATTAAACTGGCCGTTAGGCACGGCCCCGCACCTTGAAGCTTGGCATCTGTTAAAGCGCAAGCATAATCACTGGAATACGGAAGTAAGCCAAGCTATTCAAACATGTCAAAATTACTCTCCCGAAACCATTCTGGCGATAACTGAAGAGATACTAGTAGAACTCATGGGTTTGGAACCTTTCGGGACAGATAATAATGCTCGTGAGATGCTGTATGTCGCCAGAGGTAAAATGGGGGCTTGTGCAAAACCTAAAGCAGGTGAAACTTACGTCGACGCAAGTGCAAAAGAATTTCTTCGGGAAAGTCTGCTTACGTTATATCATGCGCTAGATTACCGAACTAATTACGAACAGGTATTTGCCTATTCTCCCGCCTTGAAGATCGGCGTCTTGGGCGAATGCCTCGCATTTAAAGAGACTCGGGATGCGTATGTTCAATGGCATCGCGACGGTTCTGAATACGACTGCACTATTCCGAGCGATGCAAGTAAAGAGAAGGCACTTTCTTGGCTAGCAGGGCGTGGGTGGGATGCCGAGCGTAGTGTTATTGATGAGCACATTACTATTGATCAGGTGTTAAGTATACTGCTTGATTGGAAAAAGTGGGCGATAAACAGCGTATATGCCAGCAGTGACGATACGTTGCATGTTGTAGAGGCGAATACACTCTATGATCAACACCCCAATATCTTTCTTACCATGAAAGCTGCGGCTGCATTTCTAGAATTCCTAACTTCCGCTCGGCCGAAAAAAGCACCTGATAAAATCGCAACGCAAAAATATGACTCGGACCCGCCTAGCTTCATTTTTGCATTGGACGAAGAAAAATATGCTAGGAGCGCCCCGCAGCTCGCGGATACGAATGTGTGTGTTTTACTCTATGGCATCCTTGACGCTAGGTTGCAAAAGCAGCCTAGTAAAGCGGTATCAGATAGGCTTGAAGAGGAACTCGCCTGCAGAGCTGAGCTAGCCGGCAGAACGCTAGATCGGGAGTTAGCTGCTGCTTTTGAGGAAAACCGATTTGACGGCGACGTAGACATCTTACTTAAGGACCAATCAGGGATCCTATTGATTCAAGTTAAGAGGTCTCACTTCAAACTAACTATGGAGCAAGCGTACAATGAGCGAACCGATGCAGATGTGGTAGCCCCGCATCAACTACAATTAGCAAAAGCTAGCCTTGAGGCCAAACACCCTGAATTACGCAATGCGAATATCATGATGGTAGTTGTCAGCACTTCGCTAGAGGGCCTTGGCCTTCTGCCAGAAGGCATCGTGAAAATGTCTGTTGAGCAGTACAATGAATTTCTTGAAGAGTCAAAGGGGCAAACCTTATCGGTTGCTATTGAAACGTACAGAACACAATTATCAGAAAATCATGAATTAAGCTTAACGACCTGTCCTGAGCAGAAGTGGATCCCATTAGGTATACTGGATAGATAAGTACGAATGTGACGCGCATCGACCTCTGGGAAGATCACCAAATGCGTCACCATGACACACTTACCTATTCTTGCTATCAATTTTCACCTGTGGGAACCTTGCAACAAGCGCTGCAAATTTTGCTTCGCAACCTTTAAGGACGTAAAACAAACAGTTTTGCCGAAAGGCCACCTGCCTAAAGAATCTTGCTTAGCACTCATTAACCTCATCGCCGCACCAGGCATTAAAATCACCTTCGCTGGAGGAGAACCTACCTTATGTCCGTGGCTAGCGGTTGGGGTTAAACTTGCAAAGGCGAAGGGAGCCACTACTATGGTCGTAACCAATGGCTCTAAGATCACGCCTGCGTACTTGCGTCAATTTGAAGGCTGCCTGGATTGGATCGCACTGAGCGTCGACAGCTTAGATGATAGCATTAACCTAGCCTCTGGAAGGGCGATTGCGGGACGTCGTGTACTCACGCAGTCTGACTATTTAAGCGTAGTCGCTTACATCAAAACAGCTGGCATTCGCTTCAAATTGAATACAACCGTCCACGCACTGAATTGGCAGGAAAACCTCAGCACCTTCATAGAAGCAACACAACCCGAACGCTGGAAGGTGTTTCAAGTCTTACGAGTTGATGGACAAAACGATGCTCACTTCAGTGAGTTTGCGGTTACATCAGAGCAATTCCAAGCCTTCTGCCAGCGTCATGCCCAAGTAGCTACTCACTTGCCTATGGTACCCGAATCAAATGAGCTCATGCGCGGCAGCTACCTGATGATTGATCCTGCTGGACGCTTCTACGATAGTACACAAGGAAAGCACACGTACAGCGACCCTATTCTCAGTGTAGGCGTCGAAAAAGCCCTAGACCAAGTCAGACTGGATCAAAGCACGTTCTTAGCGCGTGGTGGACGATGGGACTGGTAGGACGTTCAAGGATTTTCTGCGAAAGCGCTTAGAGTAAAGCTGCTGAAACCTATCGGGGTTGAATTGTGAGAGGGCTAGTGCTCAGCCGGAATAGAGATCTACTTTAGCAAATTGAAGATTGTCCAACTCGCAAGAGCCCTTAAATTTGTAGCCTATAGATCGCCACGCCTAGGCCTCGCGTTAGGTATGCGCAACCGGCGGTCCTTCTTTAAACCTTACACGCTCTGCCTATTCCTCATCTTCAATGCGCAAACCCTACTCCTGAAGCTGCTCGACCGTAAACGCCGGTTTAGTATAGCGCATAAAATATGACCCGCCATGGGTCACATCATAGAGAGGTGCGGCGGGTTCTGTTGTACGCAAACGTAATGCGCTGCGTTGGTCAACGCAACTCTTGTGCGAAAGTTTCACAACACAGCTTAACGTAACGCAAATAGCTCACTTGCAACGATTTATGATGAAGGACGCTGGCCGACCGTGCCGGTGTTACCAGTTAATAGGTATCACTACATCAGCAGTGCCATTGCCACCAGCCGGGAAAGATTCGTATTAGATGCCTAGTTTGCAGCGCAACGCTACACTACACGTACCTACTACATCACAGATGTCTACTCCGCTAGAAAAACTCCCTCTCCAAACACCAAACCTCACCCAAACTAACATCTCCCGCATCCGCGAACTCTTCCCCAACTGCGTCACCGAAAGACGCAACGAAGCAACCGGCAAGCTGAAGTACGCCGTAGACTTCGACCAGCTGCGCCAAGAACTCTCGGGCGAAATCGTGGAAGGACCAAAGGAGCGCTACCAACTCACCTGGCCCGGTAAGCGACAGGCCATTCTTAACGCCAACCGCCCCATCCGCAAAACGCTGCGGCCCGCCCGCGACGAGAGCGTAGACTTCGACACCACCCAAAACCTCTTCATCGAAGGCGACAACCTCGATGCCCTCAAGCTGCTGCAGGAGACCTACCTCGGCCAGGTGAAGATGATTTACATCGATCCGCCCTACAACACCGGCAAGGACTTCGTGTACAAGGACAACTTTGCGGAGACCACGCAGGAGTACCTCGAGCGCAGCGGACAGAAAGACGAGGACGGCAACAAGCTAAAAGTCAACACTGAAAGCAACGGACGCTACCACTCCGACTGGCTGACGATGATGTATTCGCGGCTGAAGATTGCGCGGAATTTATTGAGTAACGATGGGGTTATTTTTGTAAGTATTGACGAAAATGAAGTTAGCAACTTGACAACGCTTCTTCGAGAGATCCTTGGTCCAGATCAATTTGTAGGACAGCTTATTAGAGCTACTGGGACGACAACTGGCCAGGATGGAACTAAGATGGGTAGTTCGTACGACACTGTAATATGTTTTGCAAAATCACATACGTTTAATTTAGACGGTGTACCGCTTGCAGGTAAGGATCTTGATAGGTTTAATAATGACGATGCCGATGGTAGAGGAAAATACGCATTACTTCAAATGAGAAAGACGGGCAACGCCGACCGTAAATCAGATAGGGAAAACATGTTTTACCCGATTAGCGCCCCCGATGGTACTGATGTGTATCCAATTGGCCCAACCAACTACCTAAGTCGATGGAGATTTGGGAAAAAATCCTACCACGAAGTAGTGAACGATGGTTTAATCGTATGGAAAGAGCTTGAGGGTTCAGATTTTGACACTGCAATTGATGCCGCAAAAAGTTCCGAAGCCGAAGGCTTTGTAACTAAGTGGAAGCCGTATGTAAAGTATTACTTAGCTGATAGGACAAAGCAGCTCTCCAACTTGCTGACAAGCATCGACGGCAATAAGAAAGGTAGCATAGAACTAAAATCTACTCTGAATACTAGCCAGATATTTAGCAACCCTAAGCCAATTGAGTTCATCAAATTACTAACTTCAGTAGCAGCTGATTCTTCTGCAATCATCCTAGACTTCTTCGCAGGTTCCGCCACCACCGGACACGCCGTAATGAAGCTCAATGCCGAAGACGGCGGAAACCGCAAGTACATCTGCGTGCAGCTGCCAGAGGTCACCGATGAGAAGTCGGAGGCACGCAAGGCCGGCTACGACACCATCGCCGAAATCGCCAAAGAGCGCCTGCGCCGAGCAGGTAAGAAGATTAAAGAAGAACACCCCGACTGGGAAGGCGACACAGGGTTTCGGGTACTGAAGATCGACACGACTTCGATGAAGGACGTATACTACAGGCCCAAAGAGACGGTCCAGGGCGAGCTTGGCAACTTTATCAGTAACCTCAAGGAAGACCGTTCTAGTGAAGACCTACTGTTTCAGGTGATGCTCGACATGGGCGTACCGCTCGACTTGCGCATTGAGCGCCAATTCTTGCCCCCCGAGTCTGATTCGGTTCTCCCTTCTGGGGAGTCAGTGGGGCAAGCAGACTCGGGAGTAGAGATTTTCGTGGTAGGCCAAAACGCCCTCGTGGCTTGTTTTGCCGAAAGGCTAACAGAAGAGACTATACGAGGTATCGCCAAGCTGCAACCGCTACGTGTAGTGCTCAAGGATGCAGCCTTCGGGAGCGATGCAGATAAGATTAATGCCGAGCAGATCAGGAAGCACTTCGCGCCGGAGTCGACGCTGCGCGTGCTGTAGCGCATTTCCAATACCAGTTAACTACTCAATAGGCACGAGCGATGGGCTTCACGTATAAGGTACAGGACTTTCAGACAGCAGCGGTAGAGGCTGTGGTCGATGTGTTTGAGGGGCAGCCAAAGCCAAGTGGCGACGACAATCGCTATAAGGTAGATCCGGGAAGGGTCGAGGGCACGACGCAGCTAAGTCTCGCCGAGCTGGGCTTTAAGAACTATGGTATCCAGCTGGCTCATAGGCAGCTCGTCACGAATCTGCAGAAGGTGCAGAAGCGGCAGTACAGCCTCAAGCCTGCAAGCTCGTTGGCACCAGGACCAGGGTCGCAGGTGAACCTCGACGTGGAAATGGAGACGGGTACAGGCAAGACCTACGTGTACCTCAAGACGATGTTTGAGCTGCACGCCAAGTACGGCTGGAACAAGTTCATTGTGATGGTGCCAAGCGTGGCAATACGGGAGGGCGTGTTTGCCTCCGTGGGATCAATGGCCGAGCACTTTCAGCAGCAGTACGGTCGGCGCATCCGGGCGTTTATCTACAACTCCAAGCAGCTCAACCAGATTGAGCAGTTTGCGCAGGACGGCGGCATCAACCTGATGGTCATTAATACGCAAGCCTTTGCGGCGCGGGGCAAGGATGCACGGCGCATTTATGAAGAGTTGGATGACTTTCAATCGCGGCGACCTATTGATGTGATTAAAAACACGCAGCCAATTCTCATTCTGGATGAGCCCCAGAAAATGGAAGGCAAGGTGACGCGCGACCGGCTTGGGGAGTTTGGGGCAATTGCGATCCTGCGCTACTCAGCTACACACAAAACGCAGTACAACCTCGTGTATCGCCTCGACGCGCTCGATGCCTACAACCGCAAGCTGGTCAAGAAGATCGCGCCGGTGGGCATTACGTCCAAGACGACGGCAGGTGCCCAGGCCTACGTATATGTAGAGCGCATTGATGTGAGTCGCGGCGACCCTACTGCGCTCATTGAAATCGAGCAGCTGCGTGCCAATGGCAGTACGCCGCGCAAGCGCGTCCGCATCGACAAGCGCACCGACCTATTTGTGAAGTCGAACGAGCTCGAGCACTACAAAGACCGCTGGACGGTGGCGGATATTCGGGCCGTACCGCCGGAGGTAGAGTTTGCAAACGGTGTAGTGGCACAGCTGCACGAAGCCATCGGCGACACCTCGGAGGCGACACTGCGCACGATACAGATCCGCGAGAGCATTCGGGCACACCTGCAGCGGGAGGCGCATCTGCACGAGCGCGGTGTGAAAGTGCTGACGCTCTTTTTCATTGATACGGTGGCGAAGTACCGCGACTACAGTCGCGAGGATACGCTGGGTGAGTATGCGCGCATCTTTGAGCAGGAATACGCGCAGCTCCGGCAGGAGAAGCTGGAGGAGCTAACGATCTCTGATGACTACCGCGCCTACTTACAGCGCGATGAGGCGGGTGCTGTCCACGAAGGCTACTTCTCCATCGATAAAAAGTCGAAGCGACTCAAAGATCCGAAAACGAAAGGCGGCACCAAAACCAAGGAAGCGTACACCGACGACGTGGATGCGTACGACCTGATCCTTAAGAATAAGGAGCGGCTGCTAAGCCTGCAGGAACCGAAGCGTTTCATCTTTTCGCACTCGGCGCTGCGCGAGGGCTGGGACAACCCGAATGTGTTTGTGATGTGCTTTCTAAAACACACGGGTGAGGAAATGAACGGTCGGCGGCGGCAGGAACTGGGGCGTGGCTTACGCATTGCGGTGCGCAGTGACGGGCAGGGCAACTACTACCGCATGGATGATCCGTCGGAGGTGCACGATATTAACGTGCTGACGGTGGTGACGGAGGAGTCCTACAAGGCCTATGTGAAGGCGCTACAAGAAGAATATAAGGAAGCGGTAGCAGGCCGGCCGCGACGTGCGACACGGGAGTTCTTTGAGAACAAAGTGCTGGTTGCTGATGAGGACGGTGCAACGTGTGAGATCGACACGACGCTGGCGCGCGCCATTGAGGTCTACCTTATCAAGAGTGACTACGTCGATGGCTCCGATCAAGTAAACACGGCCTACCACGAAGCCAAGGAGGCAAACGCCTTCGCGGCGCTGCCGGAGGCACTGGCGCCGTACGCGGAGTCGGTACATGCGCTCATCCAGAGTGTTTACTCGGATGCGGCGCTGCCGGTACTGGCACCGGGCGGCCAGGAGCAGCCTGTGCCTGTCAATGCCAACTATGCACGCAAGGAGTTTCAGGCGCTGTGGCAGCAGATCAATCAGCGCCAGGTGTACCAAGTGGACTTTGAGTCTGGGGAGTTGGTCAAGAACTCCATCGCAGCGATCAATCGGCAACTCACGGTGACGCACACTACGTTTAGGGTGGAGCGTGGTGCTCAAATGGATAGTTATACCGAGGGCGACTATAGCGAGGGTAAGTTGTTTCGGGAGACGCGATCTAACGATGCAACTGTAGAGCTTAGCAACGCCGATAGCTACGTGAAGTATGACTTACTTGGCCAGATCGCTGCGAATGCGGAGCTTACACGTCAATCGATTGCGGACATTCTGCGAGGTATCGAGGAAATCAAATTCGACCTCTACGCCATCAATCCAGAGCAGTTTATTGCGGAGGTTAGCCGTATCATCATCGAGCAGAAGGCGAGTCTAGTGGTCCAAGGTCTCACCTACGACCGCACCAATCGCACCTACACTTCCGACATCTTCACCCCTGAGATGATTAACTTTGCGGAGGCCACCGAGCCGCTCAAGAAGCACATCTACGATTACGTCAAGACGGAGAGTAAAGGTGAGCGGGCTTTCGCCAAAACTTTAGATACTGCCGATGAGGTGGTGGTGTATGCCAAGTTGCCGGGCCGCTTCAAAATCCCCACTCCAGTAGGTGACTACAATCCAGATTGGGCGATTGTATTTGAGGAGGGCGCGGTGAAGCACATCTACTTTGTGGCGGAGACTAAAGGCTCAATGTCGTCGCTGCAGTTGCGTGCGGTAGAAGAGATTAAGACGGAATGTGCGAAGGTGTTTTTTGAGCGATTAAGGGAGCAGGGCGGTGAGGGGCAAAGAGTGAGGTATGGCGTGGTGGATGGCTGGGATGGGATGATGAAAATGGTCAAATAAGAAACTATGGAGTCGAGAGCGGAACGAGAAGCAGAAATCAAGAGCTACGTTAGAAAAGTTGAAGCGATCCTATTGGATGCGTCTACTTCAATAAGAAACGCGGAGTTGATCACATCTTATCGGCAAAAGCTGCCTGCAGGACATGGCTTTCATTTATCATTGCATCATGTGTACAGAACCCAAAGGTTTCACGCAGTAACACAGCTAGCTAAATTATTATCGATGGCAAAAGGTGATGCTTATAGCTTCGAAAAAATATCAAACAAACTACTTGATCCTAAATTTATCGAATTCACAGAGTCGCATAAGCGCAGTCAAGGAGACCGAAAGCAGCGAATAAGCGCCACCAGGAAATCAATCGAAGAGCATTGCGCGTTGTTAAAGTCACAAGAAAACGTGATCAACAGAATTCGAGCTCAACGGGATAAGTGGTATGCTCATACTGATCTTGATGACCGAGTTTATGGAATACCGAATGAGATGCTGGCGCCGTGTTTAGAAGTAATTCAGCAAGTAGCAAACAAGTTAGTTGGAGAAATTACAGGAGCGCACTTTATGTATAATGTGAGTATGTCCACTGTAGGAGGGCTTTTTATATACCTCGATGAAGGAATTGATAGCTTCGACAAGAAATCTATTTTGCTCGGATAGCAGAGTCGATAAAGTGCTTTGGGCATTCGCAATGTGGTTCAAAATTACCTAGTCCACACCCTCACCGCCCGTTCATACAACCACTCCCCACGCTCCCGAATCACTTCTTCGTCCCAAGTATCACGCGAGAGCCATTGATCGAATGTGACAAGTCCACCCGCATAGTGATTGAGCCCTTGCTTGCCGGGCCCACCAGTCTTCTTCTTTTTCCAGGCGAAATCGCGGACAGAGGTGTTGAGCTTCGAGGTGAGAAGAGCAAGATTGCCTAGCGTCCTCACAGCTTGATTCCGCTCCTGTTTGAGTTCCTCATTTGTAAGACGGCCCCAATGGTTCGGCCATTTCTTAGGCATCACATGTTCGAGGCTGTATTTTTCTATGCCTAGCACATCCGTATAGTGTCGATCCGTGCCACGTAGATGTGTTTCGAGGAGATATAAGACGCCGCGTGCTTGCTTGTTGCTAAGTCGGCTATTGAGAAAGCCACTGCGAAGCTCAGCATCATCGGGCATCGAAAAATTGGTGTCCGCCAAGCCATCAATCTGCGCTTGGAGGGCAGCGCGATCTGTCCCAGACGGAACAATGCACAAGCCTTTGTAAACCTACAACGACGCAAACCTACCTTCCCAACCCCATGCTCACCTCCCTCACCCTCCTAAATTCCTGCAACTGCCCCCGCGCAACACTCACCCTGCACGACGTAGCCAACCTCCAGCTCGTCGGCAACAACAACGTGGGCAAGTCGTCGGTCATTCATGCGCTTAACTTTTTGTTTCTGCAAAAGGCCAACCGTGAATTCTCTGGAGGACGTAAAGGTACCAGCTCGGAGACGCTTAGCTATTATTTTCCTACACCAGAGGCCAGCTACCTCGCCTTCGAATACCGCACGGTGAGCGACCGTACCTACACCCTGTTGTGCTGGCGGGCAGCTGTCGAGGGAAAGAGGCCTGGATGCGCATCGACGGAGCCTTTAAAGACGACTACTTTATTGATGTTTCCATCACAAACGAGGGCAGTGCCAGACACAGACTACTCACCATCGGTGAAGTCCGCAAACAGCTCGTAAAGAACAACGTGGCTTTTCGGCTGCTCAAGAAGAGCAGCGAGGTGCGCGCGGCCGTTTACTCGACAGTAGCGCATGAGCATCCAGTCGTCAAACTACGAAAAGGCGCCTCCACCGAGGCTATTGCAAAGCTTTATTACTACCTGCTCAACACGCGCTACATCACCGCGACCGCACTCAAGCAGATCGTTCTCATCGCGAATGGTCGTTCGGGTAAAGCGCTCAAGTACGAGGACACGCATATCGAAGAGATCGAGCGCGTTCGTCGCCTCAAACAATCGCTCGCACAGCTCGAAAATGCACATGAACTCTTCGTCGATTTTCGCAGACGGCATCGCGACTACATGAGCGCACATACCGAATGGCAGCTGCGGCAGGCACGCTTTGGATCACAACTTGGGTTTTGGCGAAAGCAGACCCAAAAAGCCCACAAGCAAGTGTCTAATGCTGTGCCCAGCACACAAGCCAATCTGAAGGACGCACGTGCCGCCGCCGACAGCTACACGAAAGAAATAGGATCGCTAGAGGAGAAGCATCGGCAGAGCGAACAGAAAATCCGAGAGCTAGATGCGATGCTCCGGGAGTTGAGTAGCCTCTCCGAGCCGTTGCTGCAGCAAGAGCAACTCGAACTCAAACATCGCTCCGCTAAGCTGCAGGTAGCGCTCACAAATTATGAGGCGGATGGCCGCCCGGTCAAGAAACTCGAACGCGATCTCAAACAGGCAGAGCAAGACTTAGCAACTGCGTCGAAGCAACTAGAGACACGTGAGGCCTGGCTCGTCAATCAGCTTTCGCCAAAACTCCGCACACGTGCCGAAGCGATTCTCGCAGAAAATCTCGCCCGCAGTACCGAGGCACAGTTTCAGCAGCTACCCACTACGCTCGATTCGCCATTGACTTTGGGTGATGGGGTGCTCGAACTACCGGCAGGTTTTGCCGATTCATCTGACCACTTTAGTGGAGGTGGTCACGAAAGGCTAGAAATTCAGAATTCACAGGAACAGCTGCGCGAGCGGATCAATACGCTCCAACGCTCTTCGAGTAATCTGATAAAACTCCTCACGACTGCCCGCCAACGCGAAGAGCTTGACACCGAACTTCAAACAACTAATAAGAATCTTAAAGCAGTAGAAATAAAGCTTCAGCGTTTAGCAAAGCAACCAGCATATATCGATCAACTCGACGAAGCCAAACGGCAAATGAGCGAGTATAACAGCCAACTAAAAGGCTTGGACCAGCAACGGGAAGAGTCGCGAAATCAAGTAAATGCGTTAGAGCGACAAGTGCGCGATGCAGAGCGAGAAACCGAACGACTTGCCAGCCTACTGAGTCGCATTGATGCGGTGCTTCGCGAGGTCGAGCGTTGGCCTATTAACGACGAGCCACCTACAGCCGAAGAATCCGAGGTTCCACAGTCGGAGCGTATCGAGCGCACCTTCAGCGAACTCCGACAAACGCACAATCACCTCGAAACTACGCGCAACGCTATCGGCAACACAGCCCGAGAGCTGCGCGAGCGAACCGGAGCTGAAGCCATCGGCCCCGAGGTGCTCATCGAAGAACTCGAACAGCGCTACGGCGTCGCTAAAATTGAACGCGACGACTACCGCATCGCCGAGGACGCGCTCATTAAGCAACTGGCTGCGCCTGCGGGCAACCTGCTCGACGATTACGGGCGCTTCGCGCATTACGTCTCCGGGACGTTCAATAGTGCGCTCCGTAAGATTGAGATTAGCGACCTCAAGGACCTGCGCCTCGAACTCGAACCCAACCGTCGCCTGCACTCCGATTTAAAGGCCATACGGTCGCTCAACGACGTAGCTGACGATCTCTTTAGCGCAAACGAACGAGATGAGCGCCGCGGGCTCGATCTTGTGCGCCGCTATGTTTCCGAAAACAGATCCATCCCGCTCGACCAGCTCTTCGACCTACATCTCCGCATGACGCGCGATGGAAAGTCGCAGCGCATCGACCTCGATAAGCAGGTTGAGAGCGAGGGTACCAACAAACTGCTGCGCTTGGTGCTAGCCCTTACGGCTACGAAAGAACTCCTCGACGGATCGGCCGAAGAGCGGCTCGCTATCTTTCTCGACGAGGTGGCGACCCTCGACGACCGCAATCGGCCAGCGCTTGCTGACTTCTGTAGAGACCACCACTTCGTCCCCGTGTTTGCCGCGCCGAAGCCCGTAGATGGGTTTGAGCGCTACGTCTTTCTGAGCAAACAGGAAGGACAACTTCAGCTACACCAAACAACTCGCGAGCGAATATGAGTGCGGAGCTTTGGAATCGTACGCTGCGACGCTTGCTTCGCGATGAGAGTACGCGGCGCAGTGCAATCCCAGCGTCACTGCGCAGGTCTGAGGAATACCGGCGCCTGCTCGCCTCCGAGGTACTCCAAGAAAAGCGCGCGGGGCGTGGGTACGAAGTTATCGTCGTCGATACCGCGGTGCTTAGCGTTTATGTACAGCAGCGCTTCCCTGATGGTGCTACGACAATCGATGCGCCTACAGGTATTAGCAACAGTTTGCGCACCGGCGATAGTAAGTCTGGCGCACGTACCGACCCACGCGCTACTTACTTTTTGCGAGGTTGGTCGCCTGTCGACATTGCAGGGGAATCGTTCGATCTTGCTGACTTTACCCAACGCTTGGGCGGAGTTGGGTTCTCCAACCAGCGCCTGCACTGCGAGCGCGTCTGTCTTGTCGAGAATCAGGACGTCTTCTTTAGGGCTCATGAATTACTCGGCCAGGAGTTAACGTACATTCATCCTTACGGCAGAGCAGGCGAAGCCCTTTTCCAACTCCTCGAAGCTAAGCACTACTATCACTGGCCTGATTACGACTTCACAGGGCTGTCCGAGTTTCTGCGTTTCCGCAAAACCCATCCATCGGTACAGTTGGTGCTACCGGAGCCGCTCGAAGCACTCTGGTCACGGGCAAGGCCGCGCAAGCGCAAGGACAAACTCGAGGAAACTGTGCGGACTTCAACCCATCCTGAAGTGGTACGCGTGCGAGAGCTCTTAGTCCGAAACAACACGTTTCTCGAGCAACAAGTCTGCTTTGCTGATGAGGCTATTCTTAGGCTGCCGCCACCGCAAACTACGCAACGTTGAAACGGCGCCAGTACGACCCGAAAACCCTCGTCAATACCGTGGCGAGCCGCTTTGAGTTCTTTCGCGAGTTTCATCGCATCAGCACACTCGAGGAAGGTGGTGTAGACGCCAACCGCTTCGCTTCGCTCACGGCTGACCTCCGCGATCAGGAAACTCGTCATCTCTTTGAGTACGACCCCGTCGTTGAAGAAGGTGGTAACTACCAACTCGCCAATCCGCTCAGCCAATTCCTTGCGTTTGTGATGGGCGTGCAGCGCCCTTTGCAAGCTGCTGAGCTCGAGCGGTCGCTACGCGCCATCACGCAGTTGCTCGTCGAATTGCGCAATCCCGTTGACGGCCCTGAACTTCCCGAACGAGAAGCTCAACTCCGGGCATTGAGCAACCAGACATCAGCTTTCGAGGAAGACATGATCGGGCACACGCTCGCACTCACCAACGAACTCGAGCGCCTTCGAGACCAGGATGCCGTGCCGACCTTCACCGAGCGGGCGCAGACGGCGGACAGACTGATGAGACAGTACGTCGCTCCTACGGCCAACTTGCTCGAGGCCAACAGCGAGCTGTCTGCTCGACGACTTCTCCGACACTCGAACGGGCTTACGCTCTCGCAGAACTCAAACTGGAACGGGTACGCGACCGCGTACTACGTGAATGCATCCACACCACTCGCGAAGTGCTGCCGCTGCTCAGACGCATCCGCGAAGAAGGAGCCCTGCTAGCGGCTTTCGACGATTTGATGCACCAGGGCGTACAACTCGTGGGTCCTCCGCTAGCAAGCGCCATACGTGTACGCGCTTCATCTGTAGCTGCAGGTGCCTTAGCCGACAGCTTTCGCCAAAACCTGTCTGAGCGTGATACCCCGGTATACATGCCGGCACGTGCAGCTCAACCGCCAGAAGCGGTACGCCTCCCCCTTCCGGCGGCTTACTACGCAGACAAACTCGCGGCTTCACTGCCTGTACCCGATTACTTCGTGTGGTGTGCGTCCGAGGCCACTGCCCAGGACGAACGTCCTCTGCAAGAGACCTTTCTCGCGCTCGCGAGCACGGCGTTTGCGTACCCGGACCGCTTTTGCGTACAGCCGACCTTCTCCCAATCGAGTGTTGTCGTTGGGCAGTTCCGCTATCACACACCAGTACTCGCTATAAGCTCCGCCGAGTGATGTCAGACCTTACCTACCCCCCTCAGCACCGCGAGATCGTTCGTGCGCTTACCAGCGGGAGCTTTCTTACGACTTCAGATGCGTTGTTCATGCCATTGAGTACGGCAAGTGCCTATTACGGACGCTTCTTTGCCGCCAGCTTCGACGTGAAGCTATGCCTGACCACGAGCTATGCCGTGCTCGAAAAGGAAGGCGAGAAGGATACGTTTAGCCGCGACGTGGTGCTTTTACTAGGGTGTATCTGCGCGGAGCTGGCTCGTCAGGAGCGTCCGATACGCGCGAGCCTCTACGAGAATCGATTCGACGTCGCTGAGTGGTTAGATCGATTGGAGAACAGCGCTGCGCAGGAGCGCTTGCTCTCTAGTATCCCCGAACTCAAAACCCGTGCGAAAAAAGAGCGCTTTCTGCGAAAGATGCACAAGCGGGGGCTGGTACGGCTAGATTCGTTTGAAGCGAGCTGGCGCTGGACGGAGGCGGTGGGGTGGTTTTTGGAGTGGGTTACTCATGAAGAGAATATAGCTAAATAGATACATGTTAAACAACAGCGTTATTTTCACATTAGCCACATAGTGACTTAGCTCTGCATTTGTCAACGCTTAGCCTCCCGGTGAGTATGACTTATGATATTAGGCACCATCTTTCCAAGTCAAAACCTTTTACTCAACGCCCAAAATAACCCCATTCCCACTTCCTGCATTTCAACCCAGCACAAGTTTCAAAATTCGCCACTGACTCGATATCGGCATTCGGTAGCTTTCACCCCACACCATAACCATCTACACCATGAGACAATCCATGTGCCCACTTAAATTCTGCATGTTCCTGTCAACCGTACTAGTAGGCGAAGCCTCATTAGTTTTAGCGCAAGCCGTGCCTATCACCCAAACCCTCAGCCTGCCAGACCAGGACTTTGCAGATTTCCGGCACATTCCGCTCTACGGCAACAGCATTGTAAATCTACCGCACGCTGAACCGCGACTTGATGTATACGACCTAGAAGGGGCACTTCGCTTCGGCGTGGACTATGCTGACGGGCTTGCGGAACCCCCTAGACCTGGCATACCGGATTTTACCTTTGTAGGGGCAGCTGATCTGCTTGAGCCAAACACCTCAGAACTAGTGTTTTACTTTTCGGACGCATCCGGCGACAGATTTATACGCAAAATTAACGAACGCGACGAGATGATCTATACTGAAGTCCTTGATGCGGATTTTAACGTGCATGGATTACCTTATTTTTATACCGACCCACAAACACTGAACGGGTTTTTAGCACTTGATTTCTGGGGGGCAAACCAGGACAGCGTACTAGTTTACCCGCTCGGTGACCTTGAAGCTAGGCGACGCCTACCTGGTGAGATCGATGACAACTACCCGGTTTATCCGACTATACCGCTAATCTTAAACTTAGGCGACACGACGTTCATTGGTTACGATGCTGCCCTCAATGAAGTGGCCAGGATGCACCCACGCTTCGGCGCAGAATCTTTAACCATACTCGGTACAGACTTCGGACGCGATGGCATTCTCGACGCTTACTCCGCAATAGATACCGTTATACAAGGACAGGAGGCCCGTCGATTTGTGTGGTATGACAATACGGGACGTATCTACCTCGATACTTTTGTGCTCGACAGACCCAATAGTTCAGGCGGCTATTATGCGCTAGGTATACTGCCTTCAGAAGGTGGCTTCCATACGGCTCAGTTTATTTTTGGCGCGCTTGAAGTCACTTTCCGGTCGGACAATGGAACTTTAATTGACCCAAATCTATTTAATCCTATTTTCACACAGACTGTTTGCTACGGCGGAAGGGATTATTTGGCGAGTGTTATTCCGGGTTGGTTCGTGATCGATACACTCTACAACTCGCGTACTGGAGAGGCCGAAATCGACGTGCCAGCAATTATTTTGCATGATAATCAAGCCGCGATTCTGCACACTGTGGTTGGGCAATGCGATGCTGCACTGCCAGAAAGCGTTGCACTGGTTTACGATCAAGCCTCCTCACAGCGGATTCTGTTTACAGATGAGGATGCCACTGTGCGTGGAGCGCTCCCGTATGAAGATTTTGCTTTTGCTTTTCGCTTGGATAATAACGTTTATGCCTTTTCAGATCTTGATGAGCAGGGCAATTCCGCAGAAGCTTTTTATCGCATTGGTGAATTTATCTCATCAGCTAAGGTCGAGCAAATTAGCCTATCGCTGCAGATTGTCCCCAACCCAGCTCACGACGTATATTATCTAATTGGCCTAGACGGTGTAGCCGACAATATTGAGTATGACGTTGCACTTTTTTCCGTAGGTGGTCAGCAAGTTGCTGCGAATCAACGAGTCTATGCGGGTGAGCCAATCGCGACGCCCGCTGCGCCGGGCCTTTACTTTGTACGAATGCACAACCTCGCCACTGGCCATAAGCTCACCTCCCGTTTAGTAGTTCGATAGTCTGGCTCATCAAAGGCGACAATCCTTAATGGCCTCAATGACTGAATTGTAACTTTTCATTTAGTTTAACGCGATGTGAGGTAACATACGCCGGTTTTGACATTTCCTCTGGATTACTCAGCCCTCATGTGCAGCCTATGCCACATTGTGGCCTGCGTATCACAGGCTTCGTCGTTTACCTCTAGGTGCGTCACTACCTGCCCTACAAGCGGCTGGCAGGACTGGTGGCTGACGTGTTTTGGCGTAAACGTATCAGTTGGCACGATCGCGAGCATGATCGAGCACCTCATCGATATGATGCTAAGGATAGTGCGGGCAGGAGCCTATGGCCAGTCATGATATCGCAAAAACACTGCGTTTGTGGAATCGTAGCTTGTGGCGGCTTAGGAAAGCCGCCAAGTTACCCTGAAAGAACTAAGTTGCGCATACGGGTGAGCTCAATCTCCTAATCGGCTACAACAGAAATGATCAGCGAATTTTTTGTCATATATTCCGCGGATGAAGTTAACATGTGCTTTTGTAACGTTGTTGATCCTCCTTGCAGCAGGAGTCGATGTAAATGCCCAAACTGTAGAAGAAATTCAATTAGAGGCCATAGATGAAGGTCGAGTTTTGCATCCACTACTTCCTAATGGCAGGGATGGGTGGTATGTCGGCGGAAGCAAGGATTCGCCGAATGGCGTGTACTCGCCTCAGTTCTATGTAGAACAGGTTGACTCGGCTGGAACATCACTAAACAATTTTCATTTTGATAGTACAGGACTAGTGCGAAGCATCGTAACGGATCTGTGGCTCGATCGCGATGGCCAATTACACGCTTTTGGATACGGAAGTCATGCCGCATCCGAATTCTTCGCTTCGTGTGAACTTATACATGTAATTCTATCGACTGATCTGGAAGTTATAAGCATATACAGAAAATCAATATCTGAAATTACTGAAGTATATGCCGTCGACTCCACTACTGATAATTCTAATGATCTATTTATAACGGGATTTGCAAAGCCCAATCGAGGAACTCCTAAAGGAATAACAAAGCGTGTGACTGCGACGTTGGACGAAATATGGAGTACGGGTCCTCTCACTCATCCAGGATCCCAAGGGTCAAATACAATTTTTCCACCAAGTTCGAATGTTTGGCAGTTGGGTTCTTCGATATATTACAACCTTAACTCGAATTTTATTGTAGAGGCTTCGGCGCAAACTGGATCTATCATAGATTATTACGAAATGCCAATATACGTTTCTAATCCCTCTGTGTTCATTCATAATAATCAAGTTTACGTCGCTGGGGCTCGGAACAATGGTGGGGACAGCATATATATATTTAGACGAAATGGGGACGAATTCGAACAGATTTTAGGTATAGAAGGAGAAAGCCACTTATCAATAGGGAATCCTCGACACTGTGAAGTTATAGGTGACAATTTCTATTGGGCAAGGGCTACCGATATTGTCACTTATCAGTTTACCTATGATATAATGGAAAATACTGGAAGCACCACTAGAAGTCGAGTTAGCATACCTTTCGTAGATTTTAGCTGTAAGCCCCTTCGGCAACCTTACTTACAGCGATTCAAGGTAGTCAACGGTAGTGTTTGCACAATAATACCTGGTAGATCCCAAAGAGGTTTCGTACATGCGGTTCATGCGATTCCTGCGCCAGCGAACTTCGATTCGACAGAGGTAATTCTCAGCATTTATGAAAATGATTCTTACAAGGTAGCGAGTATAGCTGGTGTTTTTACGCAGCCCAATCAGGACGTGTCAATTATAGTTCGCAGAGCCACGTGTACATTGATAGACAACAGCTCCCAATTTAGCGTACTTCATGTATCTCGACTCGGTGAGATTCTAGGTGAGTATCCGATCCAAGGATTTACCAAAACAAGTCGAGTTCGTGCAGGATGTATTCCTCACGATGATGGCACAGCAGTCTTTGCTGTTCGAGGACCGGGTAATAATGGGAGTTCCGATACATTAATACTTACTCGTATTGATAAATTTGGGCATGTCCTGGCTCAGCATACAGAACTGAATCAACCATATAGATACCCTTATAGCACAATACTAGAGCCTGCCGGTTCAAATACTTTCTACATCTTCCACCGATTTTCAGATAGTGTGTGGCTTAGTACCCGTAATATCGAGACTTTGACACTTCAACAAACAGTACATCTCCAAAATTACGATTCACTTCTGACTACATTTTCTGATTATGCCGTCGATTTGGATGGGAATATTTGGCTCGGAGATCCAAATCCTGCACAATTTGTAGGAGTTAGTAGAGTTATATCCTACAAACCTGATGGATCACTTCGCAGCGATACCCTCACTACTCCAGAAAATATTTCTGAACTAAACGTCAGTGCGACGACTGGATACTTGTATGCAGCCGGCACCATTCGCGCTCCCACACTATTAGATAGTTTAGGGTTGCGGCGGCTTGATGGGCCGCAATTGATTATGCCAGTAGACAGGAATACTGGTTTTAGATCCGTCCGTGACTTCTCATCAGTGTATCAATATCGAAACCGTGTACCCTGGCATACTCCTTCTGGTTCTAGAACAGTAGATAGTTTAACTGGTCGACGCGCTACAGGGTTTGGGTACTATTCGGTGGATAGTGTTACCGCGCGACTGTTTATTACGCCTGATCAATCCAGTCGGATTCTTGATGTGGCTTACGTCCATTTCGCCGATGACTTCTTCTATGTTTTGGGGTCCTCTACGTGGGAAACAGGGCGTCAACTAATCATGCTGAAAACACCTACATCGTCTGTGAGTTCGATTACCGAAGACCACTATCGAACGGATTGGCGGCTCCATCCCAATCCATGTGCTGACTTCGTCAACGTTGAGACAACAGGCGAGCAAGAAAATAATGTACACTATGAGATCATTAATTCACGAGGCCAAGTTGTGCGATCACAAAATCCCCTCACGACCCCGGTGACTTTGGAAGATTTCTCACCTGGACTGTATTACATTAGAATCTTTGACGGCTCGACTTTCGAAACGCAACCCCTATTGATTCAGCGCTAAGTCTTAGGTTGTTGTTTCTAATCGTCGATGAGGAAGATCTTATGCTTCAGGCGTGCGGCTACACTCTGTGAGTGAGGTCAGCTTAGCAATATGACCCAGGAGCATAGACGCTAAGTGTGACCAGGTATCGAAGCTCTTGGCATGTTTATCAGTCTTGTCAGTAGTGACTTGATCCCGCATAAGATCACGGGGGGGATGAGCCGCAGGATTGGGCTTAGAAGCGTCACTTATCTAGAGGGCGCAGCCGAAATGGTTTGTTGTACCCTAAACCTCCCGGTAAAACTGGTGAGGTCTCATCTGCGAGTACCAGGCTGTGTCCGCCTTTTTAGGCAAAGTCTAGCATCGAACGTTCAGGACAGATGTAATCGCCATTTTGTGTTGCAGTGCCGTATCACTAATCTTTGTCGCAGTTATCACTTCTATTGCTCTTTTTCCAGCTCATAGGGCTGCCTCGCCTCACAATTCTCACCACTCAATTATCCCTGGCTTCACAAATCATCCAAGCACATAGTGTGCCTCCATCTTGCCGACGGAATTTCAAACTCTCAGCTGCGCTGAAGGGGGCGCTACGATCGTTTTGCCTTAATGCAAAAGAACCAGCTCAGCAGCAGGTACCTCCCAGAGGGTCTAGCTTAGACTCGGTTTTCCTCCCTGCTTCGCGGGCCCTGCTTAGACTTGGTTTTCCTCCCTGCTCCTTCGTCGCGGGTCCCTCCTAGTCACGCCGTTTCTTGCTTCGTCACAAGACCGATTGAAACTCGCGAATTCATGGGCTAATAAAGCGGGTCTCTTTCTTTAGCGGATATCTACGAGCTGCTTTCCTGCTTGATCAAACAGTAAATCGGCCAAGCTGGGTCGCCACAGCGACAGGAGTTGCGCTCCAAGCTGCTGCCGTTCTAGCTCGCAGTTCTTGGTCGCCGTTCCATTGTCCCAACCATTACGTGCCGATAGGTACGTCCTTCGCCCAGCAAGTACTTTAGCTTGCTGTCTCGCCCTTCTATTCTCCCAACAACCACGTGCCGATAGGTACGTCCTTCGCCCAGCAAGTACTTTAGTGCTTGCTGTCTCGCCCTCCTATTCTCCCAACCATCACGTGCCGATAGGTACGTCCTTCGCCCAGCAAGTACTTTAGCTTGCTGTCTCGCCCTTCTATTCTCCCAACCATCACGTGCCGATAGGTACGTCCTTCGCCCAGCAAGTAATTTAGTGCTTGCTGTCTCGCCATTCTATTATCCCAACCATCACGTGCCGATAGGTACGTCCTTCGCCCAGCAAGTACTTTAGCTTGCTGTCTCGCCCTTCTATTCTCCCAACCATCACGTGCCGATAGGTACGTCCTTCGCCCAGCAAGTACTTTAGCTTTCTATCTCGCCCTTCTATTCTCCCAACCATCACGTGCCGATAGGTACGTCCTTCGCCCAGCAAGTACTTTAGTGCTTGCTGTCTCGCCATTCTATTCTCCCAACCATCACGTGCCGATAGGTACGTCCTTTGCCCAGCAAGTACTTTAGTGCTTGCTGTCTCGCCCTTCTATTCTCCCAACCATCACGTGCCGATAGGTACGTCCTTCGCCCAGCAAGTACTTTAGTGCTTGCTGTCTCGCCCTGTCTCGCCCTGTCTCGGCCCCCACCCCCACCAACAAATCCCACCCCACCCCGTATACCCTTCTCACCCTAACCATTCCCCTGCCCTGCCACTACCTTTCGGCCTCGCATGCAAGACCTACTCGCCTTCTTCCTCCGCTTCGGCGGTCTGTTCACCTTCGTGGTGCTGGAAGGAATTTGCGCGCTGCTCATCGTGCGGTACAACGACTCACAACGTGCCATCTGGCTGCACTCCGGCAACAAAATCGCCGGCACCATCGCCTACCAAACCGACGCCATCACCGACTACGTATCCCTACGTGAAGTCGCCGATAGCCTCGCTGCCGAAAACGCAAGACTCCGCCTCCAACTCCTCCTTCAGCCCGGAGCATATCCCGACTCAGCATTCCTCATCCAAACCGACTCCACCTTCTCCCTGCTGCCTACACGCATCGTACGCAACAGCGTCCGACTGGCCAACAACACCCTCACCATCGACCGTGGCAGCAGCGATGGCGTGCTCCCGCGCCAAGGACTCATCACCGGGCGCTCAATAGTGGGAGTGACACGTAGCGTGGGCGAACACTACTCCGAAGTCCTTAGCCTCCTGCACTCCGAATCACGCATTTCCGCTGGACTCAAGCAAGCAGGCTACGCAGGCGTACTCCGCTGGAGTGGCCGCCAACCCCGCGAAATATTTCTCGACGAAATTCCAAGGCACGCTCGCCTCACCAAAGGCGACAGCGTGCAAACCACCGGCTACTCCGCCATCTTTCCTCGCGGCCTCCACGTCGGAATAGTAGACTCGTTTTGGCTCCAGCCAG
This sequence comes from Saprospiraceae bacterium, assembly GCA_965213735.1. Lineage (GTDB taxonomy): Bacteria > Bacteroidota > Bacteroidia > Chitinophagales > Saprospiraceae > CALDTK01. Next base: position 1,361,825 of record CBDCAB010000005.1, on the reverse strand, counting down.
GAAGCAATTTTTACGATGTGAGGCTGCGACTCGGGCACGATCCAGCCAACCTCGATTACGGCTACGTCATCCGCTACCAGGCAGATGCTCCCCGACAGCTGTTCGAGCAAAGCACCGCCGATGTTCGGTAGCTCGTATGTTTCTACAGCCGTTCGGTTCGTGGTCCTCGTGCTGCTCCAAACGCAGGTGCTCTCGCGCATAGGCCTGGAGCAGGCTTGGGGCGAATATGTGCAGGCGCTGCTCTACCCGCTCGTTATCTTGCTGCTGCCAGTCGGCATGCCCACCGTGCTCGTCTTGCTGCTCGCCTTCGCCCTCGGCTTCTCAGTAGATGTGCTCAACGCGAGTTATGGCATTCACGCCGCAGCAATGGTGTTTACCGCCTTTACCCGAAGCCTCGTACTTGCTCTGCTCGAGCCGCGCGAAGGCTATGCCGTTGGTCAAATCGCTAACTCAGCCACCTTTGGGCTGCGCTGGTTTGCCACATATGCGGCAAGTTTGCTGGCAGTCCACACCTTGGTATACTTTTCTATTGAAGTCTTTACGTTCGTGTTTTTAGGTAAAATCCTCCTGCAGGCACTAGGTAGTTTTTGCGTAAGCATGCTACTAATATTGCTCTATATGGTTGTATTTAACCCGAGACATTAGACAACTTGCCAACCGATGAGTGACCACAGCAGAGATCGAGTACTAGCGGTGCAGGCCCTCATCCTGCTCGTGGCAGTACTGTTCGCCTATAAGGCGTTCGACCTACAGATCGCTGACTCCACTTACCGCAGTCGAGCCGAGGCAACGGCCATCGATAAGCACACAATTTATCCTAGTCGGGGTCTTATTTATGACCGCAACGGCAAGCTGCTCGTTAATAACAATCCTGTTTACGACCTCATGGTTACTGCGCGGCGGGTCGATCCTAAAATGGACACGGCTGCCTTTTGTAGATTACTCGACATTACCCGCAATGAATTTGAAACTGCATTAGAAAAAGATTGGTCTAGCCCACGCTTTTCAAAATCAGTGCCTTTCGTATTTAGAAGTAAGATTTCTCCCGAAGTTTATTCACGCTTTCGCGAAAACCTGCATGAGTTTCCTGGCTTTTATACTCAACTGCGTAATAACAGAAGTTATCCGCAACCTTATGGCAGCCACTTATTAGGATACATTCGGGAAGTCGACCAAAAAACTGTCGACGCTCAGCCAACTACCTATCGTCCTGGAGACTACATCGGAGCTACCGGCCTCGAGGCGCAGTATGAGCAAATTTTGCGCGGCGACAAAGGCGTGGAATATCTCATGAAAGATAACCTCGGTCGCGCGGTCGGTTCTTACCAAAATGGACAAAAAGATAGTATTGCCGTGTCGGGCACCGACCTGCTAACTTCTATCGATCTCGATATTCAAGGCTACGCAGAGGAGTTGATGCGCCACAAAAAAGGTGCAGTCGTGGCGATCGACCCTAATACAGGAGAGGTATTAGCGTTCGTGAGTTCCCCAAGTTACAATCCTAATTCGCTAGCCATTGGCCGTGAGCGCGGTCGCAATTTTGCTGCGCTTTTGGCGGATACTACGCAGCCATTTTTTAATCGTGCCACTGTAGCTCAGTATCCTCCTGGCTCAATATTCAAAACAGCCATGGGTTTGAGTGCGCTCCAGGCAGGAGTGCTCGATCCGAATCAAGGGTTTTCCTGCGGTCGCGGCTACCGTATCGGCTCGCGCGTGTATGGCTGTCACGGTCATGAGTATATCGGCGATGTATCCAAAGCGATTTCTCACAGCTGCAATACCTACTTCTGGAATACTTACCGCATGATGGTCGACGACTACGGTCGTGAAGCACCTAACGCAGGTCTGGCCAAACTCAATAGTTATCTCCGCACATTGAAATTCGCTACTCCTACCGGTATAGATTTTCCATTAGAAAGCACTGGCAACCTCGCTACACCAGCTTACTACGATCGCGTTTATCCCAAAAATCTCGGTGGTTGGAAATCAGCCATGACCATGAGTACGGCCATTGGTCAGGGAGAAATTCAGATGACGACGGTGCAAATGGCGAGCTTGGCAGCGACCATTGCCGCACGGGGCGTTTACCACAGGCCTCACATTGTGCGCGGTCTGGCTCGCGAAGGCGTTCGGCTCGATACCAACCTAACCGTTCCTGCCGAGCCCCTGCCCTTTGATCGGAAATACATTGAGCTACTTATTGATGGAATGGCTGGCGCTGTTGCCTTTGGTACGGCACCTCGGGCCCGCATCCCGGATATGGAGTTTTGCGGCAAAACGGGCACGTCGCAAAATGCCCACGGTGAAGATCACTCTGTTTTCTTCGGCTTTGGTCCGCGTGAAAATCCCACCATTGCCATTGCTGTCTTCATCGAAAACGCGGGTTTTGGGGGCACCTGGGCAGCACCTATTGCTAGCCTGATTGTAGAAAAATACGTTCACGGGGAGATTCATCCGAGTCGTAAAGCCGCCGAGCAGCGCATCTTCAATCAGCGCTTTGTTGAAGGTCCCGGCACGGCGAGCAATTCCTTACCTTCCCTAAGATCTGGTCTGCTAGCGGGAGTCGAGTAGCAGCTACGCATTCTTATGTTGGCTCAGCAGAATATTTTCCTGCTGCACACTTTTTTTTCCGGTTTCCCTCAAAACCCGACAAAAAAGCCAGTTGTGGAGCAAGATCGGCCAAACGCCTGAAAATCAGCGACCCGTGCCAAGCTTTGGCATACCTTGCCCATACATGCTCATGAGTAGCGCAAACACTGAGGCAACACTTGCGGCAGCAGGAGTTTACATATAGCATTTATTGGCATGCTTGTTGGCTCTACTCGTGTAGGCGGTCGATGCCTCAACAGTGGTGCCAAATGTGGCCCCGAGGCTAACCCTCGCTGCGTATTTTGCGTTAGCACCAGAGCGGACCGTCATCTTTCTCAGCCCATAATCCACCCACAAAACCTACCTCAACTATGCTGAAGCAGAACCTCTCCCAAAAGATGATGCAGAAGCTGTCGCCGCAGCAAATTCAGCTCATGAAGCTGCTGCAGATTCCGACAGCAACCCTCGATCAACGCATTAAAGAAGAACTCGAGGCCAATCCAGCACTCGAAGAAGGTGATGAGGAAGAGGAATTCGAACAGTACGCTGAAGTAGAAACCGCTGCTCAGGCCGAAGCCGAAGCATCTGGTGATGATGAAATTATCGACGACGCACCCTCCATGGATGATGTCGATGAAAGCTTTCTCGATGAGGTAATGGATGATGACCGCTCGATCTACGATGTGCGCCACAACCACAATCCCGATGAAGAGGATCGCTCAATTCCGATCGCCGTCCAGGACACTTTTCACGATTATCTCGAAAATCAGATCGGCATGCTCGATCTCAAAGACGAGCGAGAGGCGCGGGTGGCTTTTCAAATCGTCGGCTCAATCGATGATGATGGCTACCTCCGCCGCGATCCAGAGGCCATTGTTGATGACCTCGTTTTTTCACAAAACGTAGAGACCAACCGACAAGAAGTCCTCAAGCTGCTCGACATGATCCAGCGCTTTGATCCGCCCGGCGTCGGCGCTCGCAACCTGCAGGAGTGTCTCATGATACAGCTAGATACCCTACTAGCCGACGCAACTGATCTCGATGATGAAGACCTGCTCAACCTGAAGTTGGCGCGCCGCATCATCAAAGACTATTTCGAAGAATTCACTAAGAAACACTACCTCAAGCTGCAGCGTGGTCTCAACATTTCAGAAGAGCAGTTGCGCGATACCATCGATGAAATTCTTAAGCTCAATCCCAAGCCTGCATCGGGATTCTCGACGAGCTCGAGTCGGTCGAGTATGTACGTCGTGCCCGACTTTATCATCGAAAATCGAGACGGCGAACTAGAGCTCACCCTCAACAGCCGCAATGCGCCCGAACTGCGCGTGAGTGACCACTACCGCGAGATGCTTTCTACTTACAAGGATCACAAAAAGGCTGCCTCCAACGGCAAGCGCATGAGTGGTGCCAAGAAGAATAAGGAAGCGGTGCTGTTTATCAAGCAGAAGATCGATTCTGCCAAGTGGTTTATCGATGCTATCCGCCAACGGCAAGAGACGATGTACAAAACCATGTACACCATCATGCAGTATCAGCACGAATACTTCCTTACCGGAGATGATCGCAAGCTGCGGCCCATGATCTTGAAAGATATCGCCGACATTACAGGACTCGACATCTCCACCGTGAGCCGGGTAGCCAATTCCAAGTTTGTCCAAACCGAATATGGCACTAAGCGCCTCAAAGACTTCTTCTCTGAAAGTCTTACCACTGAAAATGGCGAGGAGGTCTCGACCTTGGAGGTCAAGAAAATACTCAAAGACATCATCGCCGACGAGAATAAGCGCAAACCGCTTAGTGATGAGAAGCTCAAAAACATGCTCTGCGACAAGAGCTACAATATTGCGCGTCGCACAGTAGCTAAGTACCGCGAGCAATTAGGAATCCCGGTAGCACGGCTGAGAAAGGAGCTGTAGCCGCAGACTACCTATCCTCGATATTAGGCAGGGGGGCCTCCGGCGGGAAATGCCTCCGGCGGTCGGGCATGCCTGCGGTGAGGATAATTGTATATGTCGTCTACTCAGACGATTAGGGTAGATACGCCCTTGCCCGCCGCAGATCTCCCTGCCCGGTTGAACGACGTCGGCCGGGCTAGGAGCTGAAGTGCTGAAGTGCCTACCCACACGCGCGAGGTCAGCTGAAAAGTAAATGCCCAACCCGAGAGTTACAAGGTACCCCGCAGCGCCTGCTCCCGCTCGATGGCTTCGAAGAGTGCTTTAAAGTTGCCCTTGCCGAAGCTCTTGGCGCCACGTCGCTGAATGATTTCGTAGAACACGGTCGGACGATCCTGAACGGGCTTCGTAAAGATTTGTAAGAGATAACCTTCATCATCGCGATCAACGAGAATATTGAGCCGCTTGAGCTCAGTGAGATCTTCATCGATGTGGCCTACCCGCTCAATGAGGTCGTCGTAGTAGACATCGGGCACACGCAGAAAGTCTACTCCACGCTTGCGCAACTTATCGACAGTGGTGAGAATATCATCAGTAGCCACGGCAATGTGCTGCACTCCAGCCCCTTGATAAAAGTCGAGGTATTCTTCGATTTGTGATTTCTTTTTGCCAGCGGCCGGCTCATTAATAGGGAACTTGATGCGACCGTTGCCGTTGCTCACCACCTTGCTCATCAGGGCTGTGTACTCGGTGGAGATATCTTGATCATCGAAGGTGACCAGCAACTGAAAGCCAAGGACATCGCGGTAAAAATCTACCCACCTGTTCATGTCGCCTAGCTCGACGTTGCCCACGCAGTGATCGACGTATTTTAGACCGACAGGATCAGTCGGAAAGTCGCTTTGCTTTTCAGCAAAACCAGGCAAGAAAACGCCGCGGTAGTTTTTGCGCTCGACGAGGGTGTGGATAGTCTCACCATAAGTTTTTATGGCCGCCATCGTGACACTGCCAAACTCATCGCGGTGCACTTCGGGTCCGAAAGCGGATTCTGCTCCCCGCGCGATGGCCTTTTGATAGGCGTCTGCGCAATCTTCCACCCACAAGGCCAGTACTTTTACACCGTCGCCATGCTTAGCGACGTGTTTTGCGACAGCATGATCAGCTCTGACAGCACCTGTGAGCACGAGGCGAATCTTATCCTGTTCGAGAACATAGCTGACTGTGTCGCGCGAGCCAGTCTCAGGTCCGCGATAGGCTATGAGCTTGTAGCCAAAGGTGGCTTGGTAGTAAACGGCGGCTTGTTTGGCGTTGCCGACATAAAACTCGAGGTGGTCGGTGCCGTTGATCGGAAAGGTATCTTGATCGACGGCAGCTTCAGAAATGGCTGCTAGGTTGGTTTGCATGTTGAGGCTCGTTAAGGCAAAAGCGAAAGTAGGAATTACTCTACAAGAATTTCCACCCTCCGGTTTTGGGCTCGACCTGACTCAGTATCATTACTTGCCACTGGCTGATAATCCCCAAAACCCTGTACCTCAATGCTCACCTGACTAAGATCGAGACACTGCCGCAACTGAGTAAGTACACTGCCTGCTCGCCGCTTAGACAGTAGTAAATTCGAGCCAGAGCGACCCACATTATCTGTATGCCCAGAGATGGTGATACGCGTAAAGCGGGCCGCCGCAAGCTGCTCACACAGTGCTGAGATGACTGATGTAGCTCGCTCGGACAGCGCAGACTCTCCTGTGTCGAACAAGGCCGAGCCTTCGAGCACCAACGGCTCAGGTGGAGGCGGCGCCTTCGACGATTCGCATAGGCTGCGATCCCCCAGCCGCTTAATATCCAGGATAAGGCCAGCAGCATCTGCATACCCGTTGTAGTACCAGAGCCGAGCCGGATAAGCCCGCTGTTCGAGGACGAGTTGGGTTTTGCGTAAGCGCATCTTATGCTTGCCATCATTATCGAGTACCTGCTGCTCATCTAGCCATAGCCGCGAACCATCATCAGAATTAAGACTCAATTCATAGCAGCCCTCCTGCTTGATGGTGATGGTTGAGTACAATTGCATACCGTATACATATTGCAGAAGTGTTGGACCGAACAACTCGTGCGAATTTTGCTCCGGTACGTGCGCACTATCGAGCATCACTTCTGCCACGAAAGTGCCATTGAGGGCAGCATCATTCCAGCCAATCATGCGCGTACGATCATCAGGACGATAGGCTGCACCGCTCCAGCGACTTATCTCATGCGTAGCCCTTACCACCTGAGCAGCTAGCAGGTTAGTCATGAGGAGCATCAGCCCAACTCCCACTAGACGAAGAAGCGTTAGTTCCATATAACTACAAATATAGTCGTAACCTCTAACTCACCACGAATACTGGCCTTGCAACTCGAAGCCGCCGCCACCAGCTGATTGGAGAGAGCCAATCGGTGTATCCAAGGCAAAGCCAATCTTGAAGCGTTCTTTAAACTTGAGCTGCGCCACAAAATCCATCGACTGTACCCGCAAGCCTTGCGCCACATCCGAGCGGCGGTGGCCAAGACCGCAGGCAAAAGCAGGTGTAATATCAACTAGCAAACTCGCTCCATAACTAATTTGCTCATCGCTGGCCAATAAGTACTGTAGGTTGGGTCGCAGCGTTCGGCCCGAGGCAAGGGATAGTGTGGCACCCGCGTTGAGGTAAACAAATGTGCCAAGAGAGCGATCACTTTCCAAACCAGTTATTTCAACTAGATTCATTTCGAGTACATCAGGTACAGCTATGCCAACATACCAGTGCTTGTGGTAAGCAAATACTCCCGCACCCGCATTGCCACGAAAATAGTTAAGAGGAGGGCCAGCAGTAGGATCAGCAAATTCAAGAGTAAATTGATAAAACTTGGGTTCGACACCAATTGCAATCCGCCACTCATCAGAAAGCGGTATATGATAAGCATATGCAAATTTGGCAGAGACAGCTTTAAAGCCACCAATGCTAAAATTACTCGTTGCTAGTCCGAGCCCTACTCGCTGGTTGGCACTCTGACCTCGAAATCGAATTCCTTGATACTGCACGACAGCACTTCCGTTGTCGACCGCCGAGCGCCTCAAGAAGCCTTGCACTGTAGGCCCATCCTCACTTCCAGTAAATCCAGGATTGAGGTGCGTGATGTCATCAAAAAACTGAGTAAATTGAAAATCGAACTGCCCATACAGATCGCATATCCCTACCACAACAAGTAGTAACAAGCCGATCCGGCGGATCAAAGCCATGTCAGCGTGTGCTGGGTTTGCTCCACTTCGATATTGCCCGTATGGGCGGTAGTAGCAGGCTCAAAAAGAATCAACTCTACTTCATGCTCGGCTACTGGCTGATGATCAACTCCAGCAGGAACGATATATAATTGCCCTTGCTTAATATCTACATAGTTTCCACCATCAAATACCAGGCGTAGCACACCCTTATGCACTAAAAACAACTCTGCCTCCTGCGCATGGCGGTGCATCGGCAGCGAGCCTAATCCTTTAGCCAGCTTTACCTGCTGACCGTTTAATTCTCCGATGATGTAGGGGCGCCAATATTCCTTGATTTGTCCGAATTTTTCCTCGAGATCTGTTGCTGCCAACATAGAGCTGTGGGTAACGATCAATTCCTTGCTACCCGCACTAATTTACGGAACTTGGGATGATCAAAGCGCACAAAATAGTGGCCGACCGGAAACGCATACAGCGAAAGCGAACCGGTGTAGTTGCCATCATACCAGGTCAACTTGGCACCGTAGAGTAACTTGCCTGTTGCGTCGTAGACACTCAGCGGCAAGGTGCGGTCGGTTAGCTGAAGGCCTGTAACGTCGATGCGAAATACGCCAGCTGTTGGATTGGGGTACAGCTTGATATCTCCTACCAGTTCAGGTGCGCGCGTGCTCACGGTATTATCGAGTACCACAGTTGCGGTGCGTGTACAGCCTAAAGCGTCGGTGACCATGATGTTGTAGGTGCCGTTAGCCAGATTGGAAAACGTGCCCGACGACTGGGTGGACGTGCCCGCATTGATACTGTAGCTCACCGCTCCGTTCGAGCCTGCAGCAGCTATCGTGATGCTGCCATCGTTGGCGCTTGCGGTACTCGGGTTGGTGGAGGTGATATTTAGAGCTAGAGCACAGGCAACTACAGTCGTGCTCACCGAGGTAGAGCAGGTGCCAGTCGCATCGGTTACCAGCACTGTGTACATCCCGCTAGTTAGTCCGTCAAACACGTTGGACACCTGCGGAGAAGTGCTGCCGTTGATGCTGTACGTATATGGAGCTACACCTCCACTTGCAGTTACCATAATTGCACCATCTGCTGCCCCTGGCTCGCTGGTGGGTGATGTAGTAACTGTAGCTATTAGGTTGCAGCCCGTGCCAACACAAAACTGTTCGGTTGCCGATGAAGTGAAGCGACCATCATTTGTGATAATAGCTGTGCCATTGGCATCGAGTATACTGAAATTACCAATGCCATAGCCGCAGCACAAGCCATCAGCAGCTGAATCTGTAATCCTGAAAGTATAGCAGACATCTCTGGCGAGACAAAACTCCTCGTAGACGGTAATTGACTCCTGGTTGTACGGTTGGCTCGTCGCAATGACGACCCCATTCTCATCCGTTAGCGTCCAGGCAGTTTCTTCAGGATATTCATCTAAAGTAAGAGCCAGCGTATAAGCCTCACTAGCAGCATCAAAATTTATAGTGGTCGAAATTGAATTGTCAGCCACGACCGGATCGGGCGCACCGTTGACATTGCTTGCAGTGACTATGACCGTGTTTGCACCTGATTGCAGGCCGAGAATTTCCTGCGAAAGTCTTACCGTCTCTCCAGGTTGAATAGTTGTACTCCAACTGACGAGCGTAGTAATACCATCGACATCGATAGCTAGATCAAAACTGTTGATTACGTCGGTGCCGCGGTTAGTTGCATCAAAGGTGAGGTCGAATCCATTGCTACAGGTAGCTGCGCTTGGAGCCACGCCACTGAGGGCAATATCATTGGCAGCTAGGTGACTCACCACCTTGGTCAGCGAGTTATTGTTCAAATTTAGATCGCCCGTCAAAGAAGCTGAAACAGTAAAGCTGGTTGAGCCAAGATTTGCGAGATTCACTCGTGTGGCAAAGTCGTGAGTATAGCTTTCTCCACTCGGAATAGCTGCATTTACTTGTTCGGTTACTATCGCCGCATTTCCAGCTTTATAGCTTACGCTAAAACTCGTAATCTCCGAGAGGCCGGCATTACTCAGCCGTACACTGACGATTTCATTGCCTCCCAAGTTATTTGAAGAAACAGGCGCAATCAGCTCTGACACTGCGAGATCAACTGCAAGCCGCTCAAATGTGATGGCTGTAATCTTGGTATTGATTTGATTATTGGCCGCTGCGTATTCGGCTGTATTCCAAAACGTACGTCCATCAGTAGGATCGATCGTCATGTGGGAATAGTCGCCCATGCGCGTGAAGGAGTTATTTACCGACTGCCCCTGTGCAAGCACAATTTCTTGCATGGTCATTTGCCCCAGTGGATCATTTGCAAAGCGACCTGTCAACCGCAGACCCACAAATTCGTTCTCGCTGGCCACGTTATAGGCCAAAGCGATGTTTCCCGATGCATCCATGGCCATACTCCCTAAGAAGCGATCGAGGCCGTCGGGCTGTGTGAAAGTACCTTCCTGATAGACCGTCCAGTTGGCAGTAGGGCTACTACGGCGAAGCTCTATCCAGCGTATTCCTGAGAGGTTGTTGCCATCGACATCAGTAATAAAATTCAGGACTATCGATTCATGATTGGCGAATTTACGGTAGTGACTCTGGTTCATAATAACCTCGGGAATCCCGTCTAAACTTTGTCCATTCGGCTGCGGAATACACGGAAACTGTCCGCCAAAGTTCACCGAGCAGGGATTCGAATCATAATCGGAGACAAATATCCGCTGATTGGTAACCTGAGTGTTGGTAGGATTATTAAAATCTACGTCAATGGCGTACATCTCAATAGCATCACTGGGTGCATCGCCCCACGTCGCATCATTGAGCCGCATAAACATAGGAGGAGTGCCAGATAACTGATCACCAGAAAGATCTACGGGCGTAAGCACCAAGAAGCCTGCCTCGGAATTGACGTTGCCTGTCAATTCAATTCGTTGTATTTGAGCCGTTGCCGATCCATTGATCAAAGCCGCTTTATCGAGAATATAAGCATGTAAAGCATCCGGACCGCCTTCATTGGTGGTAACAGTGTAAACATCATCCCACACCGCATACTTGGGATAATCAGGGAAATCAGGCGTCGAGAAATTGTAGACATTATATGCACCAAGCGGGTCACTTGTTTCGGAGACAGCCACAAGTAACTGATTCGGGTCTGGAAACTCCGTAATTAGCCACCGCTCCTCAAACTGATCGAATAAAACGATCGGATCGCCTGCAGATGAAAATCCAAGCGGCGCCCACAAGACGTTGGCAGCAAATGACTGTACTAGCGTTCCCGTTTTTGTAAAAACGCCTATATCGGTAACATTAACGGCTTGTACATAATAATTCAGGCCGATATCTCCTGTCGGGTCATTCGGGCTAGTACCTGAAGTGAGGCCATCGATATTGACATCTGGTGTCACGACATGACTCAGCTCCGCAGATTGGGCCACCACATCCCGACCGTGGTAGGCTAATTCAGGCCGAAGCACCGGCTGGAGGCCGCGACCAATGAAGTTTTTAGGAGCTGCTTTTTGCTGCCGCAGGGCTTGCTTTTTCTCTGGTGTGGTGCTCGGTTTTGGCGCAAGCTGACTGACGTTCGCCACCCGCCCCACATGCTCGGCAAAAGAGGTTTGTACGCTGTGGGATACAGGCTGCACTTGCTGTCCAGCTAGCCAAGTGGAACTCGCTAGGCAGAGAGTCGTGAGCAGTAAGAAGAGGTACTTAAACATAATGGTGGGAATTCGGGCTTCAAAGATGGGAGAAATCGGTCCGCAGCGAGTATGAGATGGGGAAGATTTCGTCACCTTGCCGCTAAGATGCTGCTTTTCGAGAATTTAGTTTTTGGTTTGGAGCCACCCCTTCAGTTTCTGTTCTTCATCCTCCCAAACCTGCTCGAAGCTGCCGGGGATTTCACCTCCGTAGCAGAAGTAGGTGACGAGCCGAAATTTAGCAGGGGTTTGTGCGAGGTTTTGCCGCAAGGCCGAACATTTATCAATATAAAATTGACTACCTGCAAGGCAATCTTGATCTAAGTTGCTGCCAGCATCGAGGTGCTCGTAGAAAGGGTTGAATACATAGGCGCCATTAAAGGCCTTGAGATTGGTGAGGCTTGCATCAGCTTTCGCCAAAACCACATTCGCCAACTTGCCTGCTGCTATCCAGCGCTTGCCTTCGGCCACCAACCAACTTCTGCGCTCGAGGCCAACCCAGGTCGTGGCGGGATATTGCAGAGCCGCAGCAAGAAGAAATTTGCCAGCTCCGGCGCCGATATCAACTACAGGTCCGGCTACACCAGCCAACCACTTAGAGGCTGTCGTGCAGGTGGCTAGCGGAGTAAAGTGGAACTCTGCTGCTCTCGCCAAATCGCCTGTGTAGTGGCCATTCCAAGCTGCATCCTCCACAGTTTGATCGACCTGAAAGCGCGCGAGAAAGGCTGCAAGCTGCGACATGTACAGCCAAGATACGCCCCGCTACCACCTCACCTCATAAATGTCGTCATCGCCTCCAGTGCGTTTGCTCACCAACAAACTAAACCCGCGTCGAATTTCCACCCAAGCCGTCTCGTCATATTCGCTATTAACCGGTTCGCCCAGGTTGATGGGGCTAGTCCAGCTGCCATCTGCTCGCTCTTGAGTCATAAACAAATCGAACCCTCCGAGACCCGGATGACCTTGCGAAGCGAAATATAATTTGCCGTTTGAGGCTGCCACCGGAAAGCCATCGTGCCGCTCAGTATTAATAGTAGGACCGAGATTTTCTGGTGCGCCCCATTCGCCCTGCCCGCGGCGCTCGATGCGGTACAAATCCAGTCCGCCACGCGACGTTGCCGCATCAGAAGCATAGTAAAGGTAGCGGCCATCGTGGCTGAGGGAGGGGTGCAGGCACAGCGGATCTTCCGGCTGAGTAGGGATGCGGGTGGGCTGCTTCCACTCACTGCCTTTGCGCACCGCATAGTAGAGCTGCATGTTGCGGTCGCCGTGGCGGTTGGGCTCTTCTGCATTTGCTGTAAAAAACAAGGTGTCGCCGTTTGCGCTAAGGCAGGGGCTAGCAACATTGATGGTGCCGCTGTTAAAGCGCGTATCGAGCCGCTCGGCAGCCGTGTAGCCATGCTCAGGCTCGAGTCTGGCAGTATAAAGGCCTACCATCGGCCTGCCCGTCCAGCCACTTGTGCGCTTAGATCCTTCGCGGTCGCTCGACCAGTAAATTTGGCTATCGTGGACGAAGGGAAAGCCTTCATCGGCCAGTGTGTTGTGGAGGAAGGTATCGAGTCGAGCACCGGGATACTGTGCGCGAATGGCAACGTGGGCTTGAATGCGTGCGCGGAGCATATCGACGCGGCGATCTTCCGGCTTCATCTCTTCGAAGCGCTGGAGGTAGGGTTCGGCATCGGTAAACCGGCCTTGATCAACGAGCATTGAAGCTACTTCGAGCAGGTGCCAGGGTCGCGGTCGTTGCTTGTCCACGAGGGGTTTGCACAGAGCGGTAGCCATGCGGAGGTTGCCGATTTTTTTGTAGTAGTCGGCCAGGTCGAGCAGCAAGATTTCGGAAGTATCTCCTTCGAGCATGGCGAGTTCGAGGGTACGTACGGCCTCGGCATACTGGCGGTGGTCGGCGAGTTTTTCGGCTTCTTTTACTGCTTTGCTTTGGGCCTGCAGGCTTTCGCCAAAACCCAAAACGGCAACGGCGCAGACGATAAGCTTAGCTATGCGAATGAGGGGCTTCACCTCTGGGCCGGGGCAAATTTGGCGCCAAACTGGAAGATAGCGGTGACCACAATGTCGTGGTCAGGCCAGCCACCGAGGACCCGCCACCCAGCACCCAGCTAAGTCTGGTTGCGCGTGCTTTAGCGCGCATTGAGGGCATTTTGACAGCCGCATAGCCGCGTCTTTACAAGGAGCCATAGGTTTACCCGGCAACCCGGCGACCAGAGGCAACCAATAATACGCAAATGTCACAAGATCAGGCCCGCCAAATACCACATATTTAGAAGCTTCCCTCAAACCGAAGCCAAAGCGCCGCAGGCAACGCGCCGCAGGCACACCCGCCGGAGGCCCACCCGCCGAAGGCCCCACCGCCGGAGGCCCCACCGCCGGAGGCAAAGCGCCGCAGGCCCACCCGCCGGAGGCAAACCCACCGGAGGCCCATATCTATTTCCCCCTCCCAAACGTTTCTCACCTAATTACAAGCCGCTATGCACCAATACCTTCCTTCTTCTGTTGCAACTTTCGCCCTCGCGCTAGTGCTCGCACTAAGTATGGTGAGTACGAGTCAGGTTTTGGCGCAAGCTGAAGTGGGCATGGAACTCAGCAGCATGAGCGAAGGCAGCTTCCTTGCATTTACCACCGAAGTGGAAGGCGCAGACGAAAAACTAGCCCTCAACGAGTGGCGCGACCTCATGAAGGAGTACGGCGCTAAGGCTAAACGCTCCAAGCCCGAGCGACTCAAAGTCGAAGAGGTCACCATCAACTCGATCGGCGGCAACGACCCACTATCGGTGTACGCCGACTTTCGCGAGCGAGGCTCACAAACCAAAGTGTACGTCTGGATCAAACACCGAAATGAGTTTATGAGCGACCAGAGCGCCAGGCGCGATATCGAAAGTGCTGAAACCCTGCTACAGGAATATAGGCTCCGCCTGCGCCGCGCTGCGATCAACGAAGAACTCTCCGAAGAGCAAAAACACCTCGATAAAGTCGAGAAGAAACTACGCAACCTGGAGCGCGATCACAGCAGCTACGAACGCGACATCGAACGCGCCAAACAGGCTATCGAGCGGGCTGAAGCCAACATCGTGAAAAATCTCGCCGCGCAAGAAGAAACACGTGCCGAACTCGCCCGCAAAGCCGAAGACGTGCAGGCAGTGCAAGAAAAACTCGACAATGTCAAAGGATAAACTCGCCATCTCTGCCCGGCGCCTGCTCATTGCTGGGATTGTTATCAATATCATCGCACTCGTACTCGCCTATTTTCAGGCTGTCGCAGATGCTGCGCTCGGCACCGCTCATGGTATCGGCATCGGATTGATCCTAACAGCGATTTATCTTAATAGAGGTCGACTGCAGCCTATCCGCATCCGCTCCTGAAGCGGAGTTTCGAGCTAGCTGATATAGTTCTCGACATCGTTTGCACCGTCAATAACATCGGAGCACGAACAACTTGACGCGGGCGTTGATCGCACCACCCGTACCTTGTGAGACCCTCCCACCTCGCAGCGTTGAAGCACTGAAATGCCAGATAAACCTTCCCCTCGAATCGGCTCCCCCGCCGAACTTACCCGCCGCCGTACCACCGATCCCTCTCTTGCCTACGGTAAAGTGCAGCCGCAAGCACTCGACGTGGAGGAGGTGGTGCTGGGCGCCATTATGCTCGACAAGGACGCTATCGCTATCGTCCTCGATATCCTGCAATACGATAGCTTTTACTCCGAAGCACACCAGGCTATCTACCGGGCTATGCTCACGCTGTTCGATAATAATACAGCGATCGACCTCATCACTGTCAATGAGCAACTGCGCAAGAGCGGCGAGCTAGACAAAGCCGGAGGACCGTACAGGCTCGTGCAGCTTTCCAATCGTGTCGGCTCGGCTGCTAACGTAGAATACCACGCACGTATCATCGCACAGAAGGCCATTGCACGCGATCTAATTAAAGTTTCAAGCGAAATCTTACGCGACGCCTACGACGAAACAAATGATGTATTCGACCTGCTCGACGAAGCTGAAAAGGGAATTTTTAAAATCACCGAAGAAAAGCTGAGCCGAGGCGTAGAATCAATAGGCGAACTCGGTCCGAAAGCACTCAAGTTGCTCGAAGAAATTCGAGATAAAAGTGGCGACGGACTTACTGGAGTACCTACAGGATTTACAGAGCTTGATAAGCTCACCAATGGCTGGCAACCATCTGATTTAATTATCATTGCTGCCAGGCCGGGAATGGGTAAAACTGCATTCGTGCTGTCTATCGCTCGTAATGCGGCGATGGACTTCAAAAAAGGAGTGGCTATTTTCTCGCTCGAGATGGCAAACGTGCAGCTCGTACAGCGTTTGCTCTCCATGGAAGCGGGTGTTGGCGGACACGCTATGCGCTCCGGCAAACTCTCTGATGATGAGTGGGATCGCCTCCAACAAGGAATCGAGCGGCTAAGCGCTGCACCTCTATTTATTGACGATACTCCCGCTATTAATATTTTTGAATTGCGGGCAAAATGTCGTCGCCTCAAGATGCAGCACGATATACAAATGATCGTCATAGACTATTTGCAGTTGATGAGTGGCTCGGCCGGAGGCAAGCAAACTAACCGCGAGCAAGAGATTTCGACCATTTCTCGTAATCTCAAGCAACTTGCCAAGGAAATTAATGTACCCGTCATTGCCCTCTCCCAACTCTCCCGTGCCGTCGAACAACGGGGTGGAGATAAACGACCGATATTATCTGACCTACGTGAATCTGGTGCCATTGAACAAGATGCAGATATGGTCAACTTTATTTATCGTCCTGAATATTATGACATTACTGAAGATCTCGAGGGTAATTCACTTAAATCAGTGGCCAAAATCATTGTGGCTAAGAATCGCCACGGTGAGTTAAAAGACGTGCAACTCAAATGGATATCCGAGCAGGCCAAATTTGATAACTGGGATGCTATTGATTTTAGTTCATTTAGGCCGGGAGCCTCACCATTTACCAGTAGCGGCTTCGGTGCTGAAGATGGTAGCGTAACACTCCAGAGTCGAGTTAATACAGATGAGGAAGAAATCAACTTCTAAAGGCAAAATTATAACCCCGCAAACCGCAGTAGAAGTGCGTTGAATTCTTGCTCCCGCTCAGCAAAACCAAGGTGCCCAGCCCCTTCGAGCACATGCAACTGCGCATTAGGCAGGTACTCCGCAATTTGTCGCTGATGCGCAAAGCTTACCACCGGATCGAGTGAGCCAGCGACTACCCAAACCTGGCATGTTATGCGGTGAGCATCATCAAACACATCGAGGTGAAGCAGGTGACGCACCATATTGAATTGACCATCCAGATCGTGCGCACGGACATCGGGATAAACCAAGTCTAGCGTCGGCTGAAATGCTTTGTAACGAACAAGGGCCTCGCGATCAGCAGCATATTGCTTCACCAGCTGTCGCATAAACCATTTGCTCTTTTGCTGAAGCCCCCAAATAGCTTTGAAGGTCCGCTCGCCTACACGACCTGTATTGCGGATAAAGCGCAAGCCTCCAGCCAAGCCTTCTGCCCACCCCTGCGCAAAGCCGCCAATAAGCATCACGCCCGCACATAATTGCGGATAGGCAAGTGCAAAAGCGAGCGCAGAAAAGGCGCCGACTGAATGCCCCACTACGCGCACAGGTCGCTCTCCCACCAAGTGTCTTACTGTCTCGCCTAGTGTTTTGGCGAAAGCTGCCTCAGACAAATCTGCCTCACCAGGCGAACCCGCATAACGACTCGGTACATGCAGAGGCAAACTGATACTGTACCAGCATAGCTGCTCCTTGATCTCGGGCAACATGGCCAACTCCCAAAAGCGCACCGACATGCTCAGCCCATGAACGAACACGAGTGGAGTGCCCGCGGCCTGCTCGTTGTGCGCGATGTACGCAATCTCATGCTTGCCCACCCGATGGAAACCCAACCGTCCCTCCACAACCGATGATGATATAGCGGCGTCTGTTGCTGGCATTAGCAAGCACAACACCACAGCCGCTGACTTCGGTTGTGAGGTGCACCAACAAACCGCAACACCACCTGTGGGTTTATCGTGGATATGGCAGACGCAAGCACCTCCTCCCCAACGCGCACCGAAATATCGACACTGGGTGAATTCGGACTCATCGAACGCATAACTGAACACTTCCAACCGCGTAATGCAAGTACCCTCAAAGGTATTGCCGACGATGCAGCCGTAATCCGATATGCTGACTCCGGCCCTGCCACTGTGATCAGTACCGACCTCCTCGTGGAAGGCATACACTTTGATTTGATGTACCACCCCCTCAAGCACCTTGGCTATAAAGCAGTGGTAGTTAATCTGAGTGATATCTACGCTATGAATGCTGTGCCGAAACAGGTAACAGTCTCGATGGCCCTGAGCTCGAAAGTAAGCGTGGAGGCAGTCGATGAACTTTATCAAGGTATACGCGCCGCTTGTGATAAATACGGGGTCGACCTTATCGGTGGGGATACTACCGCAAGCCTCAAAGGAGTGGTGCTGAGTATTACAGCTATCGGCATGGCTGAGCCAGACAAGATTGTCTATCGCAATGGTGCTAAAGTGGGCGACCTCGTCTGTATTACCGGCAATTTGGGCGCTGCCTATCTTGGACTTCAACTGCTCGAACGGAAAAACAATTATTTCTTGATAATCCTGAGATACAACCTTCGCTAGATGAAGCCGCCACGCTGGTGGGCGCCCAGCTCAAACCCGAAGCGCGAGAAGATATCATTGCTGCTTTCGCAAAAAGCGGCCTTGTACCCACCAGTATGATCGATATTTCCGACGGCTTGGCAAGCGAACTTTACCATATCTGCAAGCAGAGCGGGGTGGGAGCTCTTATAGAAGAAACTGGCGTGCCTATCCACCCAGATGCGCAATTAAAAGCTTTAGATTTTCAACTCGATCCTATCACCTGTGCACTCAGCGGCGGGGAGGATTACGAGCTGCTTTTTACTATCGACCCCGCTGATGTCGAAAAGGTTAAATACCTGCCTGATATATATATTGCTGGAGAAATTGTGCCGAAAGAAGATGGCCTTAAATTGCACACCACCGGCGGAAACCTACACGAAATTCCAGCGCAGGGATGGAAGCATTTTAAACCTTAGACTTTTGCAGCTAAGGCCCCACCCTCACCTCTACGAAGTCAGCCGGATCGAGCCATTCCTGTGCAAGGCGTTGCAATTCGGCCGCAGTAATAGAGCGCGTGGTTTCTATCAGTCGCTCAAAGTGTGGCAAGGGCGTATTTTCTGAAAGCAGTGTGCGGATGGTTTCGGCAGTATTAAATGGACCATCTACCATACTGAGATAAGAGCCCATGAGGTAGCTACGCACCATTTCTAGCTCCTCGTCGTCGACAAGCTCATTGCGCAATAAATCGAGTTCTTCCCGGATGGCGGCAAAGGCTTCGTCTTCCTGACCTTGTGCCACCTCTGCACTCAGGTAGAGGTAGCCCCCGTAGCGCATGGTGTCGACACTTGAGTAGATGTTGTAGGTCAGGCCGCGCTCTTCTCGCAGTTCAGTCATGAGTCGACTGCCGAAGTAGCCGCCGAGCACCGTATTGAGCACATACAGGCCGGCGAAATCCGGGTGGTTGCGCTTGCCAAACAAGCGGCCCAGGCGAATAGCACTTTGCAAACTGTGCGGCAGCTCGTGACTTATCAACTCAGCTTGTACTGGAGCGAGAGCGTTGTCGTTAGGCCGCGTCCTACCGCGCGGCAAACGCTCCAGCTGCTCGCGCACCGCGGCACGAGTTGTTGGGCTTATGCGACCGCTGAGCACGGCAAGCGTGTTGCCAGCCAAGTAGTGCAGCGAATGGTGGCGCTGCAGATCGGCGCGGGTGAGGCTGCGCAGGCCAGCTTCGGTGCTGTTGTAGCCGTAAGGATGTGATCGCCCAAACAACGCCTCTGTTAGCAGTCGATAGCCTTGCACGTCAGGCTTGTCGGCATTGATGCGGAGCTGGGAAATAGCCCGCTCCACATATGTATCGAGTTCTTTGCGCGGAAATTCTGGAGCTACAACGAGATCAAACACAACTGGCAAGACCTGAGGCAGAAACTTTTCGAGCGAGTACAGCGTGAAGCCCACGTGGTCGAGCGAATTGTATGTCTGGAGTGTAGCGCCGTAAAAGTCGACTCGTTCAGCAGCTTCAGCGCCCGACATCGCGGCGGTTCCTTCTCGCCACAATACATTGGCGGCCTGAGCCACAGCTTGCCGATGCTCTTGCCAGCGCCCCGCTTCGAAGAGCACCTCTAACTTAACGACCGGCTGCACATCCGCGTGCACCACGTGTAGCATGGCGCCATTGCGAAGTTTCTCAGAATCGGGTTCGGGCAAATCCACCTGCTCGATCGGATGAATAGGAGGAGGCGTCGCAAGCGGATCGGGCGGAGAAGTTGACTGCATGAACGCTACTTAAAGTCGGCAACTAAGGCAAGCAGACGATCATTTTCGGCGGGAATGCCGACGTTGATGCGCAAGTGCCCGTAACCAAATTTAGCCGTTTGGCTGCGCACTACCACTCCACCGGAAAGTAGATGGTCGTACAGCTCCTTGGCTCGGGCGAGTTTGACCAAAAAGAAGTTGGCGTTGCTCGGGTAAATGTATTCAAATGGGTGGCCCTCGGCAGCAAACGCGGCAAGTACGCGATCGCGCTCACTAAGCATGGCCGCAATGTCACGAGCCACGCGCGTATCGAGTTGATTGACAGCCTGAAGTGCTGCTTCGGCGCTTGCTACGCTGACGTTGTAAGGAGGCTTGATGTTATTGAGCCAGGCGATAACTTCAGGATGTCCAAATGCAAATCCGACGCGTGCTCCGGCAAGTCCAAACGCTTTGCTCATCGTCTCCATCACTACCACGTGCGGGTGCGACTTCACGAGGTTGCGGTAAGGTGCCACGTCTGAAAATTCCACGTAGGCCTGATCGATGACAACTATGCCGGGGAATTGCTCCACGAGTTGCATCACCCTTTCTTGCTCGTAGTCGTTGCCGACAGGATTGTTGGGTGTACACAGAAAGAGGATGCGGTCGCGTCCTGGTTCAGCTTTCGCCAAAACTTCTTGTACCCGTGGTTGCATGTGTTCATCGAGGGGCACATTGAGCACCTCTAGATCATTGAGATCGGCATCGACTTGATACAGCCCAAACGTGGGAGGTAGTTGCACGATCCGATCTTTGCCGGGCCGACACACGAGGCGTACCAGCAAGTCGATAGCTTCTGAGCTGCCGTGGCCGATAAATATGCTTTCTTCGGGCAAGCCGTAGCGCTGGGCAAGTGCGCTGCGCAGAGGTCGGTGGAGAGGATCAGGATAGCGGTTGTGCCCGGTATCGTAAGGATTCTCGTTGGCATCGAGTAAGACCTCGGCCTGCCCTGAAAACTCGCCGCGTGCGCTCTGGTAGAACTGCATATGCTTGAAGTTGGGACGCACCAATGCGTCAAAGGCAGGTCGCTGCATAGCGGGAAGTTTAGTGGTTTAGGCTAAGCCGCTAGATAGCAAAATTGAAGATCGCCGGGGCTGGGGGCTGGGGGCTGGGGGCTGGGGGCTGGGTGCTAGGGGCTGGGGGCTGGGGGCTGGGGGCTAGGCACTTCTCCGGCAGGTTCCATTGGCTTCTGATTGAAGGTGCCGCGGCCGTCAAGCGACTCGCCTGCACTCTAACGACCTTTAGGGCCTTCCTTGCCGTCTTTGTGCAGCGTATAGAAGGTGTAGTTATACTCCTCTGGCTCCACAGACTGGTCAAAGCTGTTGGGAATGAAAATCAATATGATGCAAAAAAATAATAATTCAGCATAAGGTAAATCTGGTGGTTTATTCAGCTCCATCGTTTAGCTGCCAATCGGAGTAAAAATCGAACTCTTTATTCTGTATATGTTTAGCGAAAAATATCAATTGACCGGTATGGTAACTCATATGTTCAACCATATGTATCCATATCCCCAATTCGGTGGTTCGGTGACCCTGCACGGTGTGCATGTGCAAGAGATCGTGGGGCTGGTCGAGATGAGTTTTGACGTAAGTATAAACGGCTAAAAAATCTTCCCAAATTTGCTGCTTTGTCATTCCCTCACGGGCAGAAAATTCTGCATCACGTTTGCGCACATTTGGCTCACCTGCAAGTGCTGCACCAACCCACTGCCGCATGTTGCCTGTTAGATGGAGCAGTTGATTCGCAGGCGCTAGTGTCTGTTCATTAGGCCGCAGCCATAGTTGCTGCTCATCCAAGCTTTGCCAGATGATGGCTATTTTACGAAAAGATTCGCTGAGATAAAAGCTGATTTGTAATCGGAATTCTTCTTCCATCATTCTGGCTTAAAACGGATTCTCACAGCGCGTGCATTGGCCTCTAGTCCTTCAGCTTTCGCCAAAACCTCTACGGCCTTACCGACTGCATCGAGGCCCAAGCGGGAGAGTTGCTGAAAGGTAATCTTACGCACAAAACTGTCGAGCGATACGCCAGCATAGGCACGAGCCTGACCTCCAGCCGGAAGCATGTGGTTGGTGCCCGTGGCGTAGTGGCCAGCGCTCTCGGGGCTGTAATGTCCGAGCAAAACAGTGCCGGCATGTTGCACACTCCGAGCTAAATATTCAGGATCTTCAACGGCCAGCAGCAGGTGCTGAGGCGCATAGCGGTTGCTAATGTCCAGTGCCTGCTGTAGCGAGGCTACCTCTACGACCACGGCATTGGCTAAAACTTGTCGCGCAGTATCGGCGCGGGGCAGGTCCAGCAGCTGCCGCTCCAGCTCATCTTCTAACTCAGCAATGATGCGGGTAGAGGTGGTGAGCAGCACTACCTGCGCCTCGTGGCCTTGCTCAGCATGACTAATGAGATCAGCAGCCACATGTGCGAGTGGAGCACTATCATCGGCGACCAGGAGCAATTCAGCAGGACCGGCGGGCATATCAATCGCTACCCCCCGTGCCGCAGCGAGTTGTTTGGCGGCAGTGACATACTGATTGCCTTGACCAAAAATTTTATCGACGCGAGGAACGGTTTGCGTGCCGATTGCAAAGGCGGCAATGGCTTGGGCGCCGCCCATTAAAAATATGCGATGCACACCCGCAGCGCGTGCCGCGGCGGCGAGTCCTGCGGCGAGTTTGCCTTCCGCGTTGGGGGGAGTGGCGAGCAAAATTTCTTGGCAGCCGGCGAGTCTGGCCGGTACGCCCAGCATCAACACCGCGCTGATGAGGGAGGCAGTGCCACTAGGTACATACAGCCCTACGCGCTGAAGTGGTATTGGTCGGCGCCAAACTTTCACGCCCGGCATGGTTTGGCTGGGGGCTTCGTAGCGATGCTGGGTATTGTGAAAGGTCTCAATGTTGGCTGCCGAGAGGTTAATAGCGGCTAGTAAATCAGCATCTACGTCTGCGGCTAGCGCACCAATTTCAGTCGCAGACACTTCTAGCGCTTCGAGTTGGATCTGGTCGAAGAGCTCTGTGTACACGTGGACTCCCTGGTCGCCATCGCGTGCAACGCGGTCGAAGATGGGCTCCACTTTATCGATGAGTTCGCGCAGGTCGTGGTGTGGTCGCACCAGTGCTTCGGCGACCGTCTGCGGGTCGGCATTACGCAAGATTTTCATAGTAGCAAGAGCAACGATGGGAGGGGCCTGGAGGGTTTGCGGGGGCAGGTGGTTTTGTTGCAACGGCTACATAGCCATGGTTTTTCTGCTTTCGCCAAAACCCGCTTCACGACGATCCATTTTGAAGCTGCACGTTTTTAGCTAGAGAAACAAGCGTTGTCCTGCCGGAGCGTTGTTGATATGCCGCGGCGCGTGCGAATCGTGCAGTGTGAGAAAGCCGAACAGTAAGCTGCCAAACTCGCTACTTTCACCCTATGGTCTACCCGCTCTCTCCCGCCCAAAAGTCGCACTACCACCAACAAGGTTACCTCCACCTGCCTGGTGTGTACACGCCCGAAGCTGTTGATCGGGCTCGTGAGTTGATAGCAGCCGATGAGGAGTCGGGGACGTGGATGCAAGCACCGTACGCATCAGAGGGCGTGACAACCGACATTTACGAGCGAATGCCTGAGCTCGCAGATATCATATTCAATGAGGAATACCTCAGTGCCATGCACCAACTCTACGATGAGAATGTCGTGATTTTAGCTGAGCCAGCCATACACCGCGGCCGCTATTACGACTGGCACAAGGATTCGACTTTTTTGGATGAGTTAGGGGAGGATTTTCACTGGCAGCCAGATTTTGAGGCAGCTATGACCGTGCTCTACCTCCAGGAGAATCATCCCGACTTCGGCGGTGGCATTACTGTAGTACCAAAAACACACCGGCAAGCCGACTGGTACCACAAGATCGCACACATGTCCCTCGCGGAGCGCGTCGTGCTCAAAGCGCAAAAGATGCTGAAAGCCTCACATTACGACCGAATGAATCGCCACCCGGAGCTGACACCAATTCCCTCGCAGAAGGGGGATTTGCTGGTGCTCGACATGCGCCTCGACCATCGCGGTACGCCCAAGAAGAAACCCGTCCCTTACCAAAAGTATGGCATCATGAATATTGCCTGCCAAGGCATGCAAACTGCGCAGCGTCTACGCAAAGCTTTGCGTAACCGCCCCAATGGCTACTACAAAGAATACCTGGCGAGTCAGCCGGAGTCGACGCCGCAGCTTCAGCGCAAGGAGGAAGAGCATGGGGTGCGGATTAGGTTGTGACAAAAGACGGGTTGGGGCGAATTTTAACTGGTGTTATGTTAGCTATTTAAAAGGCAAACGTAAGAGACATTATTACCCAAAGGTTTTAACTACGCCCTCATATTTGTACGCGAGTTTCAATAGCTTGATACTCGCATCTCAACCAGCAAATTTGACCAGTCCCTCCGCGATAGTTATCACCTGATCCGCGACTCACCACTGTAGTCTGCGCGCTGTGCCTGGTGGTCAGGGTCGCGAGACATAGCCGGACCGGTAATGTCGATATATTTCAAGTGTTCCACCTTCTCAGAGCCACTGCTGTACTCGTTGCTACACTAATCTTGGGCCTCACCTTGAAGTTGTTGAGTAAGCTTGTCTCGGGTACTGGCGAGCTTAAGACCCAGTTCTTGAAAGACTCTATCGAGAATAAGAAGTAAACTTGATATGACTGAGAGTGGGTTGTTCGTTGCATCGTGTGCACAAGAGCGAATGCATTTACAATACAATTTCGAGTGGAGTGCTGAGGCAGGTGTGGTGTTTAGCAAATATGCTACACTTGCTTACCTAAATCCGTATTACATTATTCTTGTATCTCTGCTAATACCTCATCTTTTTATTTTGAGAAAATCTATAAAAATACCCCTACTAACAAAATACCTTCCGCACCCACTTTTCCTCGAAGCTGTACGGCTCATGAATGGTAGCCATTACCCCGTGACTTTTCACCTCCCGGTCGAGATCTCTCACCACCCAGTCGATGTACACAATCCTCTTGACAACCTCCTTCACAATCCCAATGCATGTATAGTACTAGGCTTGCCTGCATCACCTTGCCGTGACTTAAGGGCGACGCAATCTCCGGGCTGCATGCCATCCCGCGTGGCAGCGAAGCTTGGCTGCTCTTCATCGGTGTAGCCCATCTCCCAAGTGCCGCGATTGAGGAAGGTGTCGTTGATTTTCGTTCCGCTCCAGTTGGCGCCGAAGAGGTAATAATTTCGGGATTCCATTGTCGTAACTTCCAGTTTTGATCGGATATCGTATAGAAAATCCCACAACACCTGCCCCCGTGCCGGAGCACGCTCACATTTCTGAGTTGATGGAGGCCTTTTACGCTCCCTTCAAAAAGATGCTGGGAGCAAATCCTCTCATGCTTTTTTCCAGCAAGTTTGGGAGTGGTAAGACGTGTTTTCTTCCCCCTTTAACTCAATGCAGCTAAACATAATTGGAGGTAGTGTCTGCCTTGCACGCAGGCATCTGTTAGTATCATGTGGCAGACTTAAAGATATTGGCACGACTGAATCAACTACTTTTTGCACTCCGGGATGAGGGGTTAAACTGCTTATGCGACAAGCCTTCTAAATCAAAACGACCCACTCTACCCTCGTAATTCAGATAACTACTGGTAACAATGGTCTGGCTGAACTGTAGCGCCCCTTCGTTTGGACTTACTCCAACGTGCACGATCTTTTCGACCGTATGTATCGCGCTTTATCAAAAGACTTCTTTCTCTATCATAAAGGTGGAGGGTTCCACCTAATTCCATGCATTAAATATTGGAACGCTCACCTCCAATCGAGGCGCACTTTTAAATGATTTAGGAATTTGTATGCTAGCAATCCATCGCGCTGCAAACGTCCTACAACAACTCCAGGAGCAATCCCTACGTCAGCCGCGAACGCTCGAACCTGCTCCTCGTAGAACACCCCCTCATGTACAAAGGTCTTGTATGGTGTAGGTGGGATCAGCAGGTCGCCAGCGATTCGATTAGCTTCTACTTCTAAGGTAGACTCCTCCGCATCATCGCTTGACCCATGAATAAATGCTCTTGACTTCTGGTGCTTTACGATATGGACCGCCTCGTGATAGAATGTAAACCAAAACTGGTCGTCCGTTTTGTAGCGCAATGAAACCATGATGACTGGATGTGTTGGCGTGAGCCAAAAAGACGCCCCTGAAATTTTAGCACCTTCAACCTGAGGCTGTAAAATCACACTCACTCCAGCCTCGCCACACATTCGCCTGATCTCTTCACCAAATATGCTCGGTTCGCGGATTGTGAGCTTCCGTACTTCCTTTAGCGCGTTTTTAAATTTCTCTTTGCTGTAAGCAGGCCAGTGATGGCCCGCCGCCTCTCGTTCACCAGCTCTTAGCCACACTGAAACCGCCGTCGCATCAGAGAGGTGTTTAAGTGATTTTCGAAAAGCCACTTTTGGGTTGAGCCAAACTTCCGCCCACTGTTCCGGTTCGCTGATAGCAAAAAATCTCAGCAGCTCCTCGGCCCGTCTCTGCACGGCGTTCTTAGCATTTTTACGAACAGAAGCTACCCAACCCAGCTTCGACATGGCGTTGAAGGGGAATTGCTCCACCCACGCACTACACCCGTCGAGTCGCGCTTTCCGCTCGAGGATAGCGAGTTCTGCCCGGTAATTTGCTTCGCGGGTCAACCAAAACTTCGCTGGTGTGCGAAGCACACGTTCGAAGGAAACTGCTGTAGTCGCTGTAATCGGAGCTGCGCCCGAGACAATTTCATTGACTGTCTTAGTCGTGAGGCCCGTGCGTGCTGCGAGCCCACGCTGGGTGATGTTACGTTCGTCAAGTAGTTCTTGCAGTGTCGCGCCGGGCGGGGAGATATAGGCTGGCGGCGATTGAGCAGAGGTTGCAGTACTCGTTGCCATGATGATGCTGTTGTCGGGAGTGATTGGTTAGGTCAGTGGTAATCGTCGACGATTTCGAGGATGCAGACGTGGTCAACGCGTGACCAGTCTAAGCCCCCGCCGGGAAGCTCGGGCGGTGGGTCGACTGCGCTAATGATGATTAGCCGACTGGGGTGTTTTAAGTAAAGCGTGAACGTTCCGACGCGGTCTCCTCTAAGGGCATGTATGCGTCCGGGTAGCGTGGTCATGGTTTCGAGGTTGTCTGCTGCCCGGAGGTCCGCGAGGCGGTTGAAGAATACCGTCGCTTGTGGTTTACCGAGCTTGCGAACAGCCTTCTTGTAGTCTCCAGCGAGCTTCTCCAAGGTAGTGTTCGCAAACGATACGGTCAAAATGGTTAACCTTTTAGGTGCACGAAGTTACCACCGAATTGCATACCTTGTGTCCAGGAGCACAAACACCGTCTTCGCGCACCAGCGCCGTTAATAATCCACGACGATCACCGTTATCACTCCATGACAGCCCGATTGCTCTTCGGCGATCTCCAAGCCATTGCAGAGGTTGCTACTTTCGAACAGACGAATATCGAAAGCTCAGGTTTTAGCGAAAGCTTTAAAACCACTCTTACCTTCCCCACATGCCCGGCCCAAGCACAGCCAGCCTCCGCGTACGCGACCTCCTTACGGAACTTAATGCAGCAGATGAGCATGTCCAAGTAGAGGCGAAGCGTAGCTCCGAGGTTGGTAAAGCTATTTTAGAGACAATCTGCGCGTTCTCCAACGAACCTGGATTGGGTGGCGGCGACATTTAATGCGGTGTAACTAAACCTACAGAGACGCTTTTCGGCGAGTACGTCATTGAGGGTGTCCCAAACATTGACAAACTTCAGCTGGATATCGCCTCGCAATGCGCGAGCGTGTTCAATCATATTATCCGGCCACGCATGCGGGTCGCTGTCATAGACGAGAAGCCGGTACTTCTCTTTACAGTCGAGGAACTCGACCCCTTACGAAAGCCGCTCTATTTTACAAGCACAGGCTTGCCTAAAGGCGCCTACCGATGCATTGGTTCCGGCGACCAGCGCTGTAACGATGATGACATCCGCAGCTTTCACGCAGCGGCGAGGGCGCCTACCCCAGAACTTGACGCCGTTCCAGGAACTTCTATTGATGATGTTGACCCACAAGCCATCAAGCGCTATCGACGCCTTCGCACAGAGGCCAACACCCAGGCCTCCGAACTTGAGGACCAACCGCGTGAGCTCCTACTGGGTCTAAACTGCCTTAGTCACACCGGAGAGTTGAACCTCGCTGGCCTGCTACTTTTTGGCAAGTCACGCGCACTTCGACGTCATATTCCTATGTTTAGGCTCGACTACATCCGTGTATCAGGAAACATGTGGATTGAGGATGCGGAAGATCGCTTTGTTACCCTTGATATGCGAGAGCCGATTCTGCTACTCGTAAATAAGGCTGTAGCGGCAGTCGAGAGCGATCTGCCGAAACGTTTTCATCTCGAAGAAGGAGAAATTCAGGCGCGCTACGAAGGTGTACCTGACCGCGCCTTGCGTGAGGTGATCGTCTATGCGCTTATGCATCAGAGTTACCGAATCAACCAGCCAACGCAGGTCGAACGGTTTCACAACCGCATCGAAGTATCGAATCCAGGACACAGCCTCAAGCCCGAGTCCGAGCTTGGCACAAGAGGTTCTATGCTACGCAACCCAGTGATTGCTGCAGTGCTTCACGACCTCAACATCGCAGAGAACAAGGGTCTGGCATTTCAACAATTAAGCGACTTATGCGGGAGGCAGATTTTGCGCCTCCTACTTTTTCCTCGAACCGAGCTGGTAGCAGCTTCAACGTTACCCTTAGCCTTCAGCACTTTTTTGATGAGGACGTGCTTGCGTGGCTCAGTCAATTTGAAGACTATCAACTGACGCGGGATCAACGTCGTGGCCTCGTGATTCTACGTGATGAAGGCTCTATCAACAACGAGCGGTACCGTGAGATCAATAACGTTGACAGTCATCGTGCAAGTGCAGACCTTCGGGCCATGCGAGATGCAGGTCTGCTAAGCACACATAGTGGAGGAGCTCAGACATATTACCAACTTGCTAACGTGAGGGGTAACCCTCATGATAAGGAACAGGATACCCCTCATGATAAGGGGCTTATCGTGAAGGGTACCCCTCACGATAAGGAGCAGGATACCGTATATGAAGAATTACCTCCGGATCTTGCAGCACGGATAAGGCGTTTACGGAAACGATCGAAAAATCGCAAACAGCTCTGGTATGCTGTACGGGATTTGTGCGCTTTGCGTGCAATGACGACCAAAGATATCGCCCTTCACCTCGGTCGAAGTGAAACCTATATCCGCAACAGCATCCTCCCCAACGTTCGCGCAGCTGGCCTAATCCAATACCTCTACCCAGATGAACCTTATCGCGCTGACCAGGCGTATGTTGCAACTGATGTGGGAACCCCAGATGAGCTATGACCGTCTCCGAAGATGAAGTGTACTGGCTCGCCATCAACTGCACTCATTACGTTTCTAAAACACGGCTGTATGTATAATTGGAGAATTGTGACAGCCCTTACAATTCTGATGTTTGCATTCGCAACACCACCCAGTGCCGATGCTCAAACGGAAAGCGCTGATAGTAGCTCACTAAATCGGAAAGAGTACATTGATTCCGGTTCCTGGATAAGAGAATTTGATAGGCTTAAACCCCGTAGACAAAGCGCCAATTGGCGAAGTACAGCCCTGTGTCTACTAGGAGACTCGACAGCGTCGATAGAATTTGAAATTGACCCTGTACTAGCGTACTTTTTAAAGGACTTCTCAAAGGTTCGGGATTCCTTGTACTCCGAATTTGATGCTATAGATTTTAGCACGCTGATGGGACAGCAATCTAATTCATCTTTTGTAAAGTTTAGGTTCAAAAATGAGCAAGCGACACAATACGAAATAGTCATATACTATACAGTTCATAATCACTCAGATACTCTGATTCATACACTGGACGTTTTGAGCCATCAGAAATCATCCAAAGTGCATATATTAAATTCACCAAATATCTACAAGCAGGTCCTGAATAAGAAAGTACTCGCCCGCACTCCAGAACAACTTGATGAAGTTGACAGACTCATACAATTTTGCGACAAAATTAACTCCCTCGGCAGTCTTCACCATACCGCACGCTTCCCTGGATACATACTGCCACACGCTTGGTCAACTGCGCTAGCCAATCATGAGCCGCAAAGAGCATTAGGCTATATTGAGCACCTCTTATCTCTTAATGATACACGTCCCTCACATCGATTCTTGCCCTATCGCGAGCGCATGATTGCAAGGTACTTACTTGGAGACGTCGAGGGTGCCGTTGAAGATTATAAGAAATTGGTCAGTCTCAAAGAAACTCAATTTTATACTGACTACATGACTGATGTTGCCATGCGGTGAAATAGCATGACTTCCCATGGCTATACGATTATGCCATTCGAAGAATTCGTAGCTGGCATTGAGTAGACGCGACAGTGTTAAAAGCCTGGGCCTGGTCGTAAGGCTATATTACCCCCTACTTCACCCTCAACAAAAGCTTCGAACTCATCCCGCACTCACGTGGCAGACTCGTCGGCGACCTATTCGTAAGCTGCGATGCCAAATTGACACTTGATAAGCGCAGCTACCACCAGTTGGACCGGGATGCTATCATCACGGACTTCGAAGACTAGGACAACCTCGAGGCCGCCAATTTCTTTGATGAGCTATACACTCAGCAAGCGCCCCGATCACCTCATTGTTGCCAGGCTTATAGTTGTCCCCATCATGCCGCTCTACAAGAACGACGACGTAAACGCAACGGCAGGCACGCTCTGGCTAAGCGACCTCGATGACTACAGCAATGAAATGTCCGATCGCTCCCTGGTGCCTCAGGCCAATCGCTGCGGACACTTCATGTACTACCAACAGGCGGAGGGGGTGAGGCGGCTGGTAGGGTTTAGGAGGGGTGTTGAGCTGAGTTAGGGTGGATGAATGGCAGAAGCGTACAGTAGGCTCACAGAACACATTCAAACTCCACCCAGAGTTGGTAGGCCGATTCGTACACGGGCTGATTAGAGCGCATCGTGCCCTTAGTATCTACCTTTCCTACACTCGTCAAATAGCCTTTCAGAATCTCCAAAAGCGCTAAACGCTGCTTAGCAGACATGCAGCCGCACGTATCATACTTGTCGATGATGGGGCTGCGAGTGTCGTCATCTAGCCCGCGGACCCTGACAGACGAAAACCCGAGGCCGTTCGCAATTGCGAGTGCGCGTTGTCGGGCGTCTAAAAATGCTGCAACGGCACGTCGGTCCTCATCAATTTTCGTAATACCGTTGAAGTAGAACTCCTGCTCCTCGACTGTCGTGTAATTGTGGGCCACCCACTTGAGGAAATAAGCGGTACGAGGATCACTCGTCTGCACCTCAACACGTTCAGCGCGGTATGGATACTCCCCTGCGCTACCAAGAGTAATCATAGTCAGTGCAGCTGGATTGCCCCCCCGACTATCAATGGAATCTACGATACGTTCAAGTTGTTGCTCGACAGTAAGGAACCCTACCACTGGGTCGCAGGTAGCTGGGTTTTCTGAAAGGAGTAGTCTCATGGAGTAACCGTCGGGCTCGACTCGCTCCCGGTACTCACCTAGTATACGCAGCGTAGGGGTCTGCGCCCTCACTGATGGACTGGCAGCCAAGACCGCCAGCACTATTATTAAAAGAGGCCACGGTGTTGCGCTAATCATTAAGCCCGAAAGTTACGGTTACGGTGTGCGTAAGTACTTGCTCGGTCTCACCACGTTTTAGCTTGGGCAGATTTAAAGGTCGATCCTCGATATTGAGGACTGGGCCTAGCTTGAGGTTCGTGGCCTCAGCGAGCGCCGTTGCTTTACGTCGCGCATCGTCGATGGCTGCTATGGAGAGTGCGGTAGGGTCAATGCTTGCAGCGTCGTAATCGTAGGCGATATCGCTTACCTGAATGCCATTTTCAGCGAGCGCGTAAACCCCATTTAGGCGCCCAAGGTCACTGACCGGCACCGTGTATTGTTGACTTGCGGTACGCAGGTTTCGGGAAGTTTCGGGCAGAGCAAGTTCGACTTTACCGGTGTCAATGCCTAGCTGAGCTATTCCCCGCTTGAGCGCGAAAACGTTTTCGTCGACTGAGAGGTAAGGCACGTTGCGGTATTCGTTGGCCTGCTGCTCAGATACTGTCACGGTGAGCGTGGCGGAGTTGGCCTTATATGTATAGTCGCTCTGACCGATTACGCGGATGTAGCGTTCGGTACTTTGAGCGCTGGCGGTGAACGCTATGCTTATCACTGCTATCCATACCACAAATCGCCGGAGTACTAATGTTTCTGGGGTGTACATCATTCCACAAAGAAAACACAAGCGCGAGATCTCCTCTACTCGTGTTCGCTACGTTTGCACGAGGCTTGCAGGGGTGGAGGACATTAGCGCGCTACATCTACCCGGCCTACACCCGCAACACCCGCCGCACGTATTCGCCGAAAAGCGGATCCTCATATCGCCACAGCACCTGGCCCGGAGTGCTGTAGTCCTGTCGCAGCAAACCTTTGTCTTCCAGCGAGGTAAGCGCCCTCCGCAGTGTCGACACAGCCATACCGTATAGCTTGGCCGTCTTCGTAGGTGTGAGTTGGTAGCCGCCCCGCGCTGCGGCCACCGCGACCAGTGTCTTGAGTTGCGAGGGCGTGAGTTGGCTCACGAGGCGACCATAGGTGGGCATTTCGGTAGCAACGAGTCTAGCTACGGCATCTTCCACCGATTGGAGTTGTACGGTGTCGACTTCAGGGCTGCGACTCGCGGTCCAGATTTCGTGGGCGAGCCGCTGGACATTGTAGGGAACGTCTTCGCTAACGTTTAGGATAGTCGCGATCACGTCTCCTGAGATTGTCAAGCCAATGGTAGCGAAGCCGTCGCGGAGGTGCTCGGCGAAGTCTGCCCGTGGCACGGGACCTAAGAACAATTTCGAGCCCAGTCGATAAAACGGACGGTTGTGGTCGCTGGTCATGGCCGTAAGCAAGGTCGTGGCCGAGCCCGCGAACACATAAGCGAGATATTGATGCCGCTGCACGACGGCGCGTAAGGCGCGCTCGCCATTGATTCCATCCTGCGCAACGACCTGCTGAAATTCATCCACGACAATCGCGATCCGCTGTCCGCGAGAGGCCGCCAATGCTTCTAGCCCGTTGAGGGCCTC
Source organism: Saprospiraceae bacterium (assembly GCA_965213735.1). Classification (GTDB taxonomy): domain Bacteria; phylum Bacteroidota; class Bacteroidia; order Chitinophagales; family Saprospiraceae; genus CALDTK01. The sequence continues at coordinate 1,328,844 of CBDCAB010000005.1, read as the reverse complement.
GGTAATAGTCGTGGTATCCAGGCCATTGCCTTTGTCGGGACTCACCCCAACGGTCCAATGATCGAGCAGCGGGTCGTAAGCCACAGTTGGCTTGAGGCTTCGGAAAAACTTCGCGGCCTTTCCGATGCCCTTCTCCAGGGATTTGCTCAGGAGCGCTGAGCCCTGCTTTACCAATTCACTGGCCAGCGCCTGTGCCGTGACGAACTCCTCGGCGTTAACGCTAATGACGGGGGTGCCGTTCGCTCGTGCACGCGAGGCTGCGGCCAGCAAGATGGATGTCTTCCCGAAGCGTCGCGGTCCAATGAGAAATAGCCGCTCGTTCTGTGTCAGGACGCGCTCAATAGTAGCCACCTCTTCTACCCGGTCGACGAGCTCCGCGGCCGTGACCTCGCTACCAAATTTGAAAGGGCTTAACATAGGGCAAATATACCGTCGCAAAATTGCGAGTCGCAATTTTGCGACCCCTAATTTCTATCAGTAGCGCCCGGCCCTTTCGCCGCAGCTTGCGCACCGACATAAGCCTCCGCACTCCTGCTCTGCGCCCGAAGCTGATCTGGTAGAAGAAGAACGACGCGTAGACGAGCCAGAAGGCGACGTGGAGCAGGAGTTTGCGGCGGCGTTGGAGGAGTTCGGACATGCCAGGCGTGCGGGTGAGGCTTTCGCCAAAACTAACCAGCGCGCCGCGGGGCGTTAGGGAGGCGATCTACAGTTGGGGGGATTGGGTCGACGGATGGGGCGCCGGGGGCGCAATTATGATGGGTCGCGACGGGGGGTGCAGGTAGCGGCGGTGTTGTGGCTTGACGTGGATTGGCGGTGACTCGTGGTACCGATGAAGAGCTAGCGTGGAGGGGGTTCGTGGAGGTGGAGCAGGGAGAGCAGCGTTAGGCAGCGGCGAGGATGAGATACGAGTCCAGCTTGAGCGCTACATTAGCGCAGGAAACGGCTACTGACCTAGTGCGTATAGCTCGCTTTCTGGCGGTTGATATGCAACGGCAGTTGCGGCTATTGAGTGGGAATGTGCGCGTGGGGTGGATGTATGCTGATGTTAGGTGCAACTGAAGAGTACAACAAAGTGAACTACATCATATTCGACTTAGAGGCCACGTGCTGGGATCAACACAACCGTAGTGACAACGAAACGATTGAGATTGGTGCTGTGAAGTTGAACCATCAAGCAAAAATCGTAGGTGAGTTTCAAAAGTACGTGCGACCTCTGAAATTCCCGCTGCTTAGTACCTTCTGCAAGGAGCTAACTACCATTGAGCAAATTGATATAGATAGGGCGGATTATTTCTATCTGGTCAACGAGGAGTTTAAAGAATGGATTGGTAACCAATACATCCTTTGCTCTTGGGGGCGTTATGATCGGAAGCAGCTTGAGGCCGACTGTGCATTAAGCAATCTGGAAACCGAGTGGATAAGAAGGCACATAAGTTTGAAGCATCAGTTCACGAAGATTCGATCGCTTCGGCGTAACTTAGGGATGAGTAAAGCGCTTGAACTCGAGCAAATCACTATTGTCGGCACTCATCACAGAGGCATAGATGATGCCCGGAGCATCACCAAGATATTCCGTAGGCACTTTACTGCTTGGAACTTCGAAGTGCCTAACTGACTCTCACCAATTTTGACACGCCCACACGCCGATCAATCGCCAGTCCCCTCTCGTAGACCGCCTCCGGAGGCATTCCATACAGTTGGCCCCAGCAGAATACTCTCGGCAGAATCGCCAGAAGATCGGAGCCGGAGTCGTATGTTCACGGAGGAAAAACCATCGTGCTTCCATCAATTAGAGCACGATGCCCATAACACTGGGCTATATGCCCATGCCGGCTAATCGCCAGGCACGGGCGCATAGCCCAAAGTTATAGGAAATGGGAGAACATGCAGAAGCTGATCGTGAAAGGAGGCGTATGGATTGGGCCGCACCGAGCGTCATACCCATTCGCCAGAATTGAAGTCGACGCGAACCAGATCGTATTCAAAACCGGACTAGTTGGCAACATGCATTTTACGAAGAATAACTTGATTTCAATCGAACCCTACATCCGATTTCCTATTCTAGCTCAAGGCATCAAATTTAACCATACCATAGATCGATTCCCTAGTAAGGCTGTATTTTGGTCCTTTACTAGGCCAAGTAAGTTACTAACGCAAATAAGAGAAACAGGATTCAGAATCTAAAGAAAGTACTTGATAGCTATTCGTATATTGTAACATTTAAAAAAAACGCTTCCTACAACACTTCCTCCACTCCCAGGCCGGCTAATCGCCAGGCCCGAGCGCATAGCCTAAACGTTGTGCCTAATGCCGCCCCAGCAAACTTACTCGATCCAAATTCTCTAATGCATGCCAGGCTGGATTATACATACCCTTCGCGAAGCGTTCGATTCACCACCGCAACTCAGCCATGAAGCGCAACAAATAAAGCATGAACTCCTAATGTCATTTCAGAAAAGAGCGGCGCTAGCGATAATCCGATTATTCAAACAGCCCTCAGTTACCTTAGAGCAAGCCACTACACAAGCCCAATAGCTCAAGGAAAACTCGAACGTTAAGCACAAGAAGTTGCGCGGCTAATTGACTTCGCGGAAGAGTTTGACTCAATCACACCACCTTCCCCTACCCCAACCCAGCCCGCCAAACCCCCGGAGCCACACCCACCCGCTTACGAAACATGCGCGTAAAATGCTGTGGGTGCTTAAACCCCAAAGCCTAGGCAACCTCGCTCACACTCTCCTCCCCCACCGTCAAGCGCTGGCGGGCCAGCTCGATGATGCGATACTGAATCAAATCGCGGGGCGAGCGGTCGACTTGCGCCTGCATCAGATAACCGAAATAGTTTGCCGACAGGTGCACTTCGGCAGCGAAGTAGTCCACCGTTCGGCTGCCCGCCTCACGCGAGCGACCCGACGCGAAGTATTCGCGCAGAAGCTGCTCATAACGCGTAACGACATCCGCGTTCTTGAGAATCTGAAGGATCGCGCCAGCAAAGCGTGTATGAAATTGCCGACCCTAGAAGCGCTGGCTGTAGTCCAACAGCAGTTGCAGCGTCGAGACGATGAGGCGGCGGGAGTCCTGGTGACGAGACAATAAGGTCGCGAAGCGGGGGGCCCGCTATCGAGCTGGCACTGGCCTTCTGCCCAATACTTGCCAGACAAGCCAACACCGTGGCGCGTGCGGTATCGTAGACATAAAGCCCCTCAGCCGCCTCGTAGGAGAAGAAGCGGTAGTGGTGGATGGCCTCGGCCAGCGGCGTGCCAGCCAGCAGGTCGGGGTGAAAAGGCATCGCATGACCACCAGTGGGGGGTGTGGCTGCGACAGCTCGATCTACCTGCTCGGTTTGGCCGGGCGACAAAAACACGAGCCTACCATCTTGAAAGTCGCAGTCGCGCCGACCGTAGCTCAGGCGGCATTTTGGCCCTTGCTTCAGGTACACGACGTAGCACCCAAAAATGCATCGCGTCGAAGGGCTCAGGCGGCGGGGGAGTTGGCGAAGGCACGAGTAGCGAGAAATCAATTACGCTAAACAAAGGATGGGGAGTCCGCGCGCCGCGGAGGCGATTGTAGTCAGCCACCTGGCGGATATGGAAGGTGCCAGGCATAGCGCGTGTTTATGGGCAGATATGGTCTGCTGCTTCACTATCGTCACTCCGCCCCGCGCAAGACGCAAGTTGACAGAAGATTCTGTGCTACCGGTAGGTCCATCCGTAATCGGGGGTAAGGGGTCAGCGTAGCTCACTAATACCTTTGTTACTAAGCCAAATACCCATCACCATGCCTCGCGCCTTTTGCCTTTCAGCCTGCCTGACGTATAAACTCCCGAAGCTGTTGATCGGGCTCGCGAGTTCATAGCAGCCGATAAGGAGGCGGAAACATGGATGCAAGCACTAGACGCATCACAGGGCGTGACGACTGAATCTGTCGCCACCCGGAGCTGACACCAATTCCCTCGCCCAAAAAGATTTCCTGGTGCTCCACATTCGCCTCGGCCATCAACGTACGCCGAAGAAGAAGCCGGTGCCTACCAAAAGTCTGGCATCATGAACATTGCCTGCCAAGGCATGAAAACTGCGCAACGTGTACTCGTCGCGCTTCGTAATCGCCCCAACGGCTACTACAAAGCGAATTTAGCGACTAAGCCAGAGTCAACGCCGCAGCTGCAGTACAAGGAGCAAGAGCACGGGCTGCGAATTAGGTTGTAAGTGAGCGCCAGCACCTCATTGGTGTTAATTGTGGAAAACGGAGAGCAAGGCACGAGCCTCACGCGTTAATACTGTTTTGCTGAAGAACTCCTGCACCATGAAATTACGCTGGCAACTGCTGTTCAAAATTTTACTGCTCGCACTGCTCATTGCACTGCCTGTGTTTGGGCCAAGGTTGTATGATTTGGACAAGGATGTACTGGAGCACCTGCTGCCGCTCTTCAGATTTGCGAGCGTATTACTGGCACTCAATGTGGCGCTTTCGCTCTTTGGTGCACTTTACAGAAGACGTAAAGGCCTCAGCGGTCGCAACGAAGATGCCATCCTGCTGGGCCTCCGCAATGTGTACTACATCATCCTGGTGTTTGTGGTGTTAGGCGGAGTCATCTCGCTGTACGGGATCGACTTTCGGAGCTTGTTTACCAGCCTATCAATCATTGCGGCAGCCATTGCAATTGTGACCCGCGACTTTATTGTAGAAGTAATTGCAGGACTCATCATGAGTTTCTCAGGCCAGCTATCAGTGGGAGACTACATCAGCGTAGGTACCACCAAGGGCAGAGTCATCACGCTTACGCTGACGAAGTGCGTGCTGCTCAATGAAGATGAGGACATGATCCACATCCCGAATACGAAGATCTTCGGCGGCGAGCTAGTTAACTACACGCTCCGTATGCAGCGGCGCATCAGCATAGAGTTTGAAGTTGCGCTCGCAGCCATGCAAAGTGTCGATGATTTTGAGCAGAAACTAATCGATGCGCTCGCAGATTTTAAAGATGTAGTAGTACCTAACAGTTATTCCTTACGCGTGGTAGAGTTGCACAAGGATTACGCAGAGTTTAAGTTTCGATATACCCTGCTTGATCGGAGCTTTGAGATCGAGCGCGATATTCGTCGACGCACCTCCCGTACGGTGATCAACTATATCCATGCTGCAAGTACCAAGTTCGAATTGAAGAAATTTGACAAATCGAATTGAACAAGTTCTGATTGTGCTTAGCTGAAGAGGCTTATTGTCAATTGAACAAATCCCCCTGTGGCCGACATAGTACTACTGAACCCTAAAATTTCTACAACATGAAAAAGCTACTTCTTTCTACACTTGCACTTGCAGCTTTCACCTTTTGCGCCGAGGCTCAAACCGATATGGATGACAATGATCGGGTAATGAACACTACCTACCGATCAGTCGACCGCGCAACTAACCCCGACATGGATCAGCTGCCTGTAGTCGAGACTGGTTTGCCGAGTATGAATCTGCCTGGCATGAATACCGTCAGTAACTACAACGGTGAGACAGCACCTCTACGCCAGGGCTATACGCGCGACGTAAATGCCACCACAACTACACGGACCTACAACACGACCACAACCACTCGTGGTATAGACACCGAAGAACCTGAAGATGGGCTCTCCGACGACCTTCCATTCCTCGACGATGAAGACAGCTCACAAGATAAAGAGCTGTTTGGCGATGGGGAAAAACGTGACGCCATGGAGCGTAATAACACGGATGGCGTAGGCCGTGACGATCTAGGTGTGCGCGCCGTTGAAGGCCTCGAAAATGCTGCTGAAGCTACCGGCGAAGCAGTTGAAACAGGCGCTGAAGCCACTAAAGAAGCCGTAGAAGATATCTTCGATGGCGACGATGACATAAATACAAACGACCCGAACAAGTAAAGGTCGCTTGAATGAACTATTTAAAAGCCTCTTGCCGCACGGTAAGGGGCTTTTGTTTTGCTATACTTTAGGTTTTGGCGAAAGCTGAAAACCAACTTTAATGCAAGCCATAGGTAGGCGAGCCAGTGCCAACCACCGTACCTGCACGCGGGACTTGCATACCGGGACGTGTATGCTCATCTACAAGAGCTGGCATAGCCATATTAGCACGCAGGCGATCAGCCACACGCAAGGCATTTGCAATTATAGTGAGGGTAAGATTTACGGCGCCCATGCTTGGCATAAAGCTGGAATCTACCACATATAAGTTGTCATACCCGTGCATACGACAATCAGTGTCGAGAACACTAGTAGCAGCAACTTCGCCAAATACTGCTGTACCTGCCTGATGCCACAGTACGTCTATACCCATAGTTTTAATCATAAACATATAATCGCCTGTTTTACGTAAGTGCGATATCCAGCACTCTATCAACTCCTCGTGCGGCAGGCGATTCGTCGGACGAAAATCAAGTGCAGGTCGGCCATCACGCTGTAGGCGTACGCGATTATTGGGATCGGGAAGGTCATCTGTGGTTAGCCACCAGTCGATGCAATGCTGCTCTATATAACGGAAATGATCTTCCGCCATGTCGGCGCCAGCAAAACTGCGCAGCCGTTGCCATGGAGCTCGCCCGGTGAGTTGGACAGCGCCGAGTCCATACGTTTGGTGCGGTTTCGGCCCATTAAAATAATAATCATGAAAGCCAAGTGTCTTCTGGAAAACAGTATCATTTCTTCGATGACTCACAGCGTTTAATCCCGAATGATTATGCTTCATAAGGTTGCGACCAAGCAACTCGCTTTTATCCTTCAAATTCGAGCGCAACAGCAATGCTGCAGAATTAACTGCTCCACAGCTTACTACTACAGTATCAGCGGTAAGTTCATAGCTCTTGCCCTCGACCAGCACGTGTACACCAGTGACTTTACTGCCGGTCGTGGTGAGTTTGCTGACGTAAGCACCTGTCCAAAGTTCAACATTTGAATACAAGAGTGCGGGGCGAATACCTGCGGTTTCGGCATCCTGCTTGGCGTGCAACATACACGGGTACGGATCGCAGGTACTGCAGCGAATGCACGGCCGGCGTTCGGGATGCTGGGGATCACGATTGAGCGAAAGCGTAGAGTGGATAGGTCGCAGTCCCTGCGCTGCGAGTTCGTCAGCAGCTTGTTGAATGCGCGGCTCGTGCTCCATTGGGGTGAAGGGATACGGTCCTGAATGCGGCGGCTCCGTTGGATCTTCCCCAAGCTGGCCGTGGATGCAGTACCAATCTTCGGCGAGCGTGTAGTAAGGCTCGAAGTGCGCATAATCAAGTGGCCAGGCGGGACTTTTGCCTTCGGGCCAGTGCTGCTCACCGAAGTCTTCGGCACGCATACGCATCAGCACCGATCCATACACCTTCGTATTGCCACCGACTCTATAGAAGGCTTGGGGAACAAAGTTTTGCTTGCTCTCGTGATCGTACCACTCCTCCTCCACCTGGTAGCCTCGCTTGGTGAAGATGTACTCAGGATCCCAGTTGGCTTTCTCTCGGGGTAGGAAATCCCCGCGTTCGAGGATGAGAATTTTTTTGCCGGTATTGGCTAGGGCTCTTGCCACAGTAGAACCACCAGCTCCAGAGCCGATGATGATAATATCGTAATCCAGCACAAGGTCGTTTTAGCGGCGGGGTGTGTGCAGCGTGTGCACTGGCCAAACACGAGAGGGTGGAATGAGTTGTGGGAGTGGGAAATGAGAGGCTGGAAGCTAGATCGCTGCGCTGCTGGAGGCTGGACTGCTGTTCTGGGGCTGGTGGCTGGCGTGACCACAATAATGTGGTCAGGTGGGAGATGAGAAGTGGGAGGTGAGAGGTGCCTCTGAAAATAATTTTTGACTTTTCGGAAAATTTGGTTATATTATTCCCTGACCGCAAACTCCTAAACAACCTTATGTCAACTCTTTCAGTCAGCCCCTCTAAGTCTCAAGATCAGCAATTTCATGTCGCTCGTCAGGCCCGATTTGGCCGCGCGCCTCGTATTCTACCTCCTGCAGCCTCCATTAAGTCCCAACGCGCGTCGAGAAGGCGTTCAGACACTGAGAAAGCTTTCGAAAGTGAATTTACGCGAGGGGCTCACTTGCAGCGGTTTCAGGCGGTGCAGCAGGCCGTAATGCAACTCGGCGAAGTCAACGAGCGGGTTTGCCGCAGCTACGCTACCTATTCCGACAGCAGTGGCAACCAGTTCGCTGTCATTAAGCCTCTCAGCGACGGTGGTTTACGCATCGGCGTTGGCGACTTTGAAGGCATCTCGGATGCTAATCTGGATAAGTCCGTCGGCCTCGGCAGTTCCTCACGCATCAATTGCCAATTTCAGCTGGAAAGCTTTGAAGTGATTTCAGGCAAGCAACTCGGTTTGCTGCGTCGGGCTTATAATGCCGCTGTCGCTCAAAACTAAGCTAATCATACAGCAGCCATCCCTCTTGTCCATTGGCTAAACGCACATAATCGCCTAGCTGCTCATCGCGAGCTAAAACACGATAAGTGCTTGCTGGGGCAAGTGTGTTGACTGCATAAAGCTCCTTTGCCCACTGCTGGTAGAGGAGCTTTTCTTGTTTGGACGTAGCCGTTTCTAGTGATTCGAGCAGTCGTAACTCCCCAGGTCGAAGCCAGCCCGCTTCACCACTAGGAAGCACTACGCGGATGCGTGTCGAAGCTGCTTCAGTGACCGTGACCAGTTGTTTTGCCGAAAGGCGCAAACCTGCCTTACTACCTGCCTCATCCTCCACCAAACGCGTCTGCCGCCCCACCTGCGCCATGCCTAGCAGCGGTGCTTGCGGACTAGGAAACGTAGCTCGCTGCGCAGCCCGCACAAAGGGAAATGGGTCGACAGCACCACCTGGACCATAAATTCCAAAGTGTAAATGGGGAGGCGTGCTCCGCGCGTTGCCGGTATTGCCTACCGTACCGACAGTATCCCCAGCCCTCACTCGCTGACCGGCGACCACGTACTGCGAATCGAGGTGCGCGTAGTAGAGCGACACGCCAACTCCCGGCACACGCAGCCACACCTGCTTGCCGCCCAAGCCGCGATTGCGCACCCGCGAAACTCGGCCCTCAGCAGCAGCCAAGAGCGGCGTGCCCCGAGGAGCGAAAATATCTATGCCCTCATGGCGCCGCCGACCGCCATCGCGGGCGTCACCCCAGACGCTGCCAACATCATTTTCGCGCGCGCCCTGCACCGGAAAAGTCGACAACTGAGGATAGCTGCCAAGCCTGATAGCCACCGCGCCAAGGCTTAATGGCGGCACCTCAAGCCTCAGCACATACTGAGTCGTGCTAGCTGCGGCCAACACCAGCGTATCTTGGTGAAGCTGCCGCGAAGTGATCATACGCAGCGAGGTATCCCCAGGATTGTGGGCGAAAACCTCAAGCAGGGCAGCACCGGTGGAGAGTGAATCCGCAAATGTGATGGCGAGCTGGCGACCAGCCTCTAGCTCTACCCGGAAACCGTAGCTGCGAGGTTCGAGGGCGAAATATAGGGTGCGACTCAGCGGCAAATCGACGACTTCCGCAGTACGCAATGCCTCAGCACTTGCCTCGAGCCACGCCCTGCCGAGCGCAGTAGTGTCAAAGCCAACCACCTCCCACTGCCGCAGCAGCCGCTCGCGAGGAGTGCCACCAATTACTAGCGTCTGAGGCCACGGCCATAACTCAGGTTTGGCCGTCAATAGCCAACCCAAGCCCATGAGCACACAGAGCAACCAGGGTATTAATCTGCGCTTGCGCAAGCGTCTTTGCTGCTGCTTAGTCTTCAAGCGGCAGATCGAACTTCACAGGGAGCTGGTAACGTACCGCCACCGGCTGCCCACCATGAAAAGCTGGATGCCACAGCGGCATGCCATCAATGAGCTGCAGGACCTGCCGATCTAGGTCATCGCCGAGGCTCCGCTCGATGGAGGTACTGCCGACGCGACCGGTAGCATCAATGACAAAACTTGCAACGACTGTTCCTTCTACTCCCTGCACACGCGCCCAACGCGGGTATTCGAGCTTGTCCCGGACGAAGGCGTTGAGTGCAGTTTGGGTGCAAAGTGCCGGACTCGCAGCTGTGTCGCAACCCGCATACACCGGGAGGTACTCGGTGATTTGGTAGATCATGGTGCCATCGGGCAGCACCTGTGGCGACAGGTCTTTGTGGACAACCTGCATGGTTTCAGCAAAGGTTTGCGGGTCGACAGATATTACGGTGTCACTGCTCTGCCACTCATTGGCTTCAATCGCGAGAGCTGTAGCATTAGATTCACCTACTGGCTCGAGCGGAGGCTGGCAGCCCAGCACCAGACAAGCCGTCAAGACGAGCAGGAGGCAAAGCTTCATAGCAGCAAAAGTAAAATTTGTGGCGGCCGCGGAGGCAGTGATTGACCTGGATAACGAGGACAATGAAGTCTTTCGCACCTTAAATAAACCGGATTAAACGACCTGCAAGCATACTCAGTGTTATGTCTGCGGCATTCGCGAATTGACCTCATAAGGCCTTAGCCTTAACTTTGCGGTCGCGTGCCTGCTAAGAAGAACAAAGTCGATCCGGCATCCCTCAGTGGGCCGAAGTTGGTGAAAGAAGTCAATCGGCGCATACGTGTGGCCATGCGACTCTGGGATGCTCATCGCAACGCTGCCTGTCGCGAGGAAAGAAAAAAGGCTTTGGAACTTTACAGCCGTCTATCAGAGAAGGAGAAAGAGGGCGTTCCACAGCAGTTGCGGGTATGGTTACGCTATCGCTCCGAGAAGTATTTTGGCGAAGGAAGGGCAGGTAATGGTGCGAATTCCGGCAATGGCAAGAAGAAGCCGCCCATGCATGCGGATGATGATGAATGGGAAGGTGTAGGTCTCTGACATGGAATTTTACTTCGCACGCTCAGGATAATCGGTGATAATACCATCTACACCAAGAGCTTTGACTCTTGCAATATCTTCTGGATCATTAACTGTCCAAGGGTATACTAGGTAGCCTGCATCATGAATCGTATCAACTATTGTTTGAGTGAGGGATTGGTGGTTAGGATTAATGGATGTTGCACCAACTTCTTCGGCTACACGTAGCGCTTCTAATGTCGGACCAGTAGGTAAAATACCAATATCTATCGAAGAATCCAGCTCTCGCATTTTCCGCAACTCATCGTGTGCGAAACTGGAGATCGTAAAATCTTGCCATCTATAGCCGGAATGCTCTACAAAATCTTGCAGCACTTGATAAGTACCACCAGCGGTATTGGCACCTTTTAGCTCGACATTGACACGGACTCGGTGATTGATGAGCGTCAGCACATCGCGAAGGCGGGGGATTCGATGAGCGCCTGCTAGCAGGAGTTGATTCAGCTCTGGCAAGGTGAGTGCTTCAATGCTGCCGCGGCCATCGGTGAGTCGTTCGAGTGTGGCATCGTGAAAAACGACAATTTCACCATCTCGCAGCCGGAAGACGTCGATCTCGATCATGTCTACACCAAGATCTAATGCGGCTTGTATGCTGGCTAAAGAATTTTCGGTTGCATGACCTCTGGCGCCCCGGTGTCCGATAATGATGGGCTGAGGAGCTAAGGTAAGTTCTGCCATAACAGGTAAATGGTCGCTAAGAAAGCGCTGCTTGTGCAGCCAAGGTATCGTCGCGAAATTATCCACTTTGATAGGAACGTTTTTGCGCAGGAGAATGTAATCAATTCTTCTGTCCGTTTGCTCATCCGGATCAAATGTTGAGAATGTAGCCCTTGGGCCAGTCCTCGGACCAGTAACTGCGTGAAAAGCATCTGTATAATTATCTGCCAATTGCTGCATGGCTTCATTATCAGGTTCGGCATTGAAGTCACCCATAAGTACTACTGGCAAATCGGGTGGAGCAATAGAATCTATAACATTTTTGACAAGTTGAATGCTTTTGATTCTAGCGAGTTGTGACTCGTGGTCGAGGTGAGTGTTGACTACCATGAACTCTCTACCTGAGCTCTTTTCCGCGAGGCGGGCATAGGTAGCGATGCGCGGCAGGTTTGCGCCCCAAGCAATAGATACTGTATCTGGAGTTGGTGACAGCCAAAAGGTATGGGCATGCACTAGCTCGAAGCGGTGGCGATTGTAGAATATAGCGGTAGCCTCATCGCCTGCTTCAGCTCGCCGGCCTCTCCCGACATAGCTATAGCTAGGCAGCCTATCGTACAAGTACTCGAGTTGGTGAGGCAGAGCTTCCTGCACTCCGAGTACATCAGGGCTCAACCAGGCAACATGATCGGCGAGTGCTTCACGTCGCTGCGGCCAAGCATCCTGCCCATCACTTGCGAGGTCGAGCCTGATGTTGTAGCTCATCACAGACAGGTTTTGCGCAAGCGTAGTGATGCTGCAGCCCATCAGAAGTATGGTTATGCTTACGCCAAAACTGCTTGTACGTATCCCGCTGAAACTGTTCATGATCGCAAGCAAATAATTTAGGGCTGAAACGGCTCAACAGCGAGCAATTCAAGTTTGCCTCCGCTTGCAAGTCCACCAGGATTGCAACCCAGCTGGCCTTCGGGAATGGCTTCGCCTAATTCTTGATAATAGGCAATCCATGCTGGGTCATAAGTCGGAGTGCCCGGCTGCTTAAAAGTCATTGGGTGAAGCTGAAAGAAGGGTTTGCCTGCATTCGCAAATTTGAACGCGTCGTAAAGTAATTCTGAGCAGTAGTATTTACCGTTATTCATCAAGTAACTATCATCATAGGGAGTTCCCATGACAGAATCAATGTAAGCAAAAGCCTCTGGCAAGATGTTGTGATGTTTTGGCGAAAGCTGCATGTATACTAGAGCACTTGGATCACTAACTCTGCTGAGGAATTGTTGGAGGGGTGTACGTACAACTCCACCGGCGGAGATGGCTTCAACAACGACAGTGCTATCCTCCACTTTCTGCACCAAGCCTACATGGGAGAAATGTCGGCCGTTTAGTCCGGGCGTTACCGACTCAATTGCATCGCAAAGAGGCCCGCAGTCGAGGTCTTGGAAAATGAATGTGCCTTCTGCTAGCTCCTCAGTAGACACCGGTCGGCTAGAGCAGGAGAATAATAGAACTCCGAAAATTAGTAGCAGCTTATTCATAACAACCTTTCGACATCATGTAATCTAAATTCTTACTTACCGCCGGCCACTCCTCGCGAACGATGGAGAACACGACGGTATCTCGCAATGTCCCATCAGCGGTAATCTGGTGATTGCGTAACACACCATCTTGACGCGCGCCAATACGAGCTATGGCTTTTCGTGAAGCTCTATTGAGATAATTGGTTTTAAAGCCAACGACAATACAATCTAATGTTTCGAATGCGTGGCGCAGCAGCAGGTATTTACAGCGCGTATTTACACCAGTACGTTGGTAGCGCTTGGCGTACCACGTATAGCCAATATCTAAGCGACGATTAGCAGCGTCGGCGGCATAATAGCGGGTGGTACCGATAACTTCGTCGCTGTACACATGCATGATAGCGAAGGCAAGGGCCGTCCCTGCTTCTTGATCGGCAAAAGCGCGTTCGAGATAGGCATCGATTGTGTGCTCGCTCGGTACAGAAGTGTGCCAAATCTCCCAAAGCTTCCCATCGCTAGCGGCAGCTACGAGAGCATCCCGGTGGCTCTGCTCGAGGGGCACCAATCTAACGGGACCGATTTCGAGCGTGAGGGGTTGTAGCCATTGATCCATGAGCGGGGACGGTGAGGGCGCAAGATGGCTAATTCTTGTTAAGGCAGAGAGGCGGGAGGATTTGTGCAGACGCCTTAGCTTGCTCGCTCAGCGACTCCCGCGCGTATGAGTGAATTTACCGCCGAACTTGTAGGTACCTTCCTGCTTCTCCTGCTAGGCTGTGGCGTGGTAGCCAACGTCGTACTCAAAGGCACCAAAGGCCACGGCAGCGGGTGGTTGGTCATTACCACCGCCTGGGCCCTTTCCGTGTACATCGGAGTAGTTGTCGCCTCTCCTTATAGTGGTGCGCACCTCAATCCGGCAGTGTCAGTTGGCCTGGCTGTAGCGGGAGACTTCCCGTGGGCGAAGGTGCCAAGCTTTGTGGCAGCACAACTAATTGGTGCCTTTCTGGGCGGATCGCTCGTTTACTTGCTTCACCGGGATCATTTTCGAATTACCGAAGACCCTACCGACAAGCTCGCAGTCTTTTCCACCATCCCTGCCATTCGAAATTATTCCTCTAATTTATTGAGCGAGGTAGTGGGCACTTTCGTGCTCGTGTTTACGGTGCTCTACTTTACAGATGCTACCATCACCGATCAGGACACCGTAGTCGTCGGACTAGGTTCTTTGGGTGCTCTACCCGTAGCGTTGTTGGTGTGGGGAATTGGCCTGTGTCTGGGTGGCACGACGGGCTATGCCATCAATCCCGCGCGAGATTTGGGGCCGCGCATAGCCCACGCTGTGCTTCCTATTCGCGACAAAGGCTCTAGCGACTGGGGGTATGCTTGGGTGCCAGTGCTGGGGCCGCTGGTGGGTGGAGTGATAGCGGGTCTCTGTCGGCTGGCCTTAGGCTGAGGGGAAATCGGCAGCACTTTGTTTCCTTTGCCGGCTATGAAATATTGTCTTGCCCCTCTATTGCTGACTCTGCTCCTCGCCTGCGCCTCACCCCAAAGCACTTCAGACAATAGCATGGATGAAGAGATGCAAAGTCAGGTAGTACGCTACTGGGTCAACAGCAGCAAAGTAGATTGTCAGGGTGTTGGATTACAGCAGTGCTTACAGATTCAGCGGGGCGACACCTTAGTGGGTGGTGGTTGGAAGTTGTTTTACGACAGGATCGACGGCTTCGACTACGAGGAGGGATTTCTTTATCACTTGCGGGTACGTGAGACGCAGCTCGATCCGGCCACTGTGCCTGCCGATGCCTCCTCGATGACGTATCAACTCGTAGAACTGATTAATCGCACGCCTGATACCCGCGCGCAACTCGGCCAAGGCTACGAATTGGAGGCGGTAGGCGATACAGTGGTAGAAATTCCCCCAGATTTGGAGCGCCCTACCCTACTGATCGACGTTGAGCAAGGGCGTATGAGCGGTACTGACGGCTGCAACCGCCTTTCCGGTGAGGCTAATGTGGCTCTTGGCGGCAGTTTGAGCTTCGGACAGTTGGTGAGCACGCGCAAGGCTTGTAGGTCTTCTCAATTACCACGGCAGTACCAAGCGGCGTTGAGCGAGGTAAGGAGTTATGTGATACGCGGCGGGAAATTGTATCTACAAAATGCTGGTGGAGAGGTGGTGTTGAGGATGCGGGAGGAGTAGCACAGAAGTGCTGGAATGAAAAGACGCTACGATTCTGATGTCTTGAGAGATGGTGCGGGGAGTTGCTGGTGCGATGCTTTGATCGGATGAAACAAGCAGCGGATTGACCTCAGTTAGCTGCAGACAGATCGACCTATCAATTGCTGATTAGCATACAACTTGCTGACGACTGGCAGGAGTCAACTCCATCGCCCAGCACAGCGACGGGGCGACTTACCTCAGCGTGCAGTTGCCAGCGAGGCTTATCTTGGAGAAAAGTACATTTGGAAAGACCTGTGCATGTGCTTCCCGTACCTTGTGCCTCTTGTTTCGGCAGGACCAGGCTCTCGCATAAATACTCGACCAGTAAAGAGTGCGAATTATCGCAGGGGCGACAGTAAAAAAGCAATGAGAATGAAAGTAGATACAAGGCTGACGGTTAAGAGCGACATAGATGGACTAAAAGCAGTGCTAAACTCAACTAATCTTTTTCCAGCGGAACATTTGGAGGAGATGATTGCCGGCTACCTGGACAATCCTGATTCAGAAGATATCTGGGTTACATGTTCGCACGAGGCTAAGGTAATTGGCTTCGGCTATTGTGCACCAGAACAATTTACCGATGGCACCTATAATTTGCTTGCCATCGCTGTACTTCAAGAGGTGCAAGGCAAAGGAATAGGGAAGAAAATAATGCACTATGTTGAGCAATTGCTAAAGGACAAGGGTAGTCGCCTTCTGATTGTCGACACCTCCAGTGACAACGAGTATACTTTGACTCAAAAGTTTTATGAAGATCTTGGTTACCGCAAAGAAGCAATCATTCATGATTTTTGGAAGGAGGGTGAAGATAAAATTGTGTATTGGAAGCGGGTAAGTTAGGAGCGAAGCACCATTAAGCTGCTATTCCTCCCCGCTGTCCTTGCGCCACCTTAAAAGCATAAATACGCCATAACTTAATACTCCAATACCTCCCAGCCAATACATTCCCGTCTTTAAGCTATCAATGTCTCGACCAAACCAGGCAACAGTGGCCAGCAGAGGTAAAGTGCCCACCAATGTTGCCAACAAATACCTATGAAAAGGCATGCTTACCAGACCAGCAATAAAACTTATGGCATCCGTACTCAAAAATGGACTTACGCGAAACATGGCCACACCACCAAAGCCATATTTATCAATCGCTTTAGTCAGCTTGGCGTGCCTCTCTTCGCCTAGCCAGACCTGAATTTGATCTTTTCCTAGCTGTGACCCGACTAGGTAGCCGATCACCGAGGCTAATAGGATGCCTGTGAGGCTGATAAGTGAACCCCACCAAGGGCCATAGCCGAGTATCGCGACCACCATCGGCACCCAACTGGGGAAAATTATCAAGAACATCTGTAAAATCATGAAGACTATAATGGCCACAGGACCCCACCACCCGTAGCCACGAAACCATCCCGCCAAGGCTTCTGTATCACTCTCCATTGCTAAAGACCAAGCATAATTTACTTCACCCTCGACTCCTGGTATGAGAAAGTAGGCAGCCGCCAGTGCTACGATACAACCTAGGATCACGAACAGGATACGTAAAGAAGCAGATGAGAATAAAACAGGCATGCATTGGCGGAATCTGGCGGCTAAGCTATAGACCGCATTCGTGAGACTCTTGTTCAGGTGGAGGCTCTGGTAGCAGCTTCGTGACTCAATATATTTGAGCGTAAATGGCAGGGATGGGATCAATAGCTTTGATGCCTCACCCTCTAAAATTACATCAGCGCTTGACTAGCGTTACGAAGGAGGTTATGAGTCGTTTCTACCAAGTTTAGCTTCTGCTTCTGACCGTAGCGACGAGTTGAATTCTTTAACCAGAGCTACGCACCACCTCCATCACCACCCTCATCCCGATAGCTTCGTTGGCCTCCTGCCAGCCTCGATAGGCATCCACATCCGCATCGAGGCGCAAGTAGTAGGCGGAAGTTTCGAAGCTACCGCCACGGGTATGTCCTGGTTGGTCTAGCATTTCGGCGACGTTGCCACAGGCGTTGTACAAGCCATAAGCGTGGGGTGAATAGCTCCTTACTGGGGAAACGGTCGGGGTGCAAGCGAGCGGGACCTTCGGTGGAATCACTTCAGCAACCTTACCCCGAATTATAGCCAACTGACCTTCATCGAGCACCAGACAATTTGCCTTGTAAAGGCCATCATTGTCTTTTATGTCAAAGCCATCCCAGGCATAGCGCGCAAAGGGATTACCGCCAGAAGCTGCACGCTGCCACTCCTCAGCTGTAGGCAAGCGAAAAATAACCTGCTCGAAATTCCGCTGAGCCTGCTGATGATAGCGCTCCATTAACCAGCTACAGTACGCAAGCGCAGCCTCATGCGTAATATGCACCACTGGATAATCTGCAAAAGCGGCGTGTGCATATAAATAGCTTCCTGAGCCAGGAGTAAGTTGACTTAAAGAGTCAGCACCTAATTTACGCAGAGCAGCAACATCCTCCCGCTCCCGATAATCCTCAACCATCTCCATCCACTCCGCATTCGTCGTCTCAAACTTGTGGATATATACAGCATCCGAAAGGGCAGCATAGGATCGAACATCCATCACATGATGCACATCTGTAGCGACTATGCGATTGGTCGAGCCCGGCCCACACGCAACTAACACTGACAACGAGCAATAAAAGACGAAATGGAAGAACTTCATGATTCGCGGCAAATTTAGACTTCAGCAGACGGTTTATTTGACGTTGCGCGTCACAAATTGTCTGGCTAGTGAATGCAACATCTAAACCCTCAGCCGTGGTATACAGAGGGGGCGTACTCACTTAAGCTGGATGCTGAGCGAGTCAGGCATTTACATCAGCTTCGATGCGGGTGCTTTTTGGTCGGCCTTTCGGCAAAACATGCCCGTTGTTCCTATCACAGATATTGCTATAAGAAGCGTTGATATTATCATTGCCACTCAGGGCCGCGCGCTCTGGATTATGGATGATGCGGCTGCGCTACGTGAAATTGCGATTAAAGGTCCACAAAAGCATTTTCTCGGCTTAGCGTGTTCAACAGCGGCAGCCAACGTCACGCAATGCTCTTGCCGCTCGCTCCGACCTTGCTCTCTCTATCTCATGTACACATGCCCCATAAACAGCCGGGTGTGCCTCGCAAACATCCAGTCTCAGCAACCTTCAACGATTGCGAGCTCAGCGCCGTTCGACCGCTTCCGAGCGGTGGCGCGGTAACTTTAGGAATGGCTAAATCGCAGTAGATACCTCGATGATGATGTGCCGCACAATGCCGTACACACTCATCCCTGTAATGAACATCACGAAGCACCCACTCCGTGTTGTGTAGTTGGTTTTGGTAAGGCGAAATACTTGGAGCATCTGGCGGTAGCCCCACCAAAATATGAGGATCGGAAGTGTTGATTTTCAAGGAGTTGTAGTAGCTCCACCGTACTATAACATGATCTAGGTAAAGTAGGATGAAGACAGAGTGGGACTAAAGGTGAGGATGAAACTAGTCGTTCCATCTTCACCATTTATGATTAGAATCACTCCACACTTTCTTTTACTCACGAAATGTAGAATTGACGTCAGTGAATGACGGACGAAGCTAGGGGTGATTCCAAGTTCTCAACGCTACAACGCCGGTCCTGCCAAGTGATCATCAGGTGTAGATTAATACCGCTGAAGTTTGAACGAGAACACTGTTCCTTTCGGCTCGTTGCTCAATATCACTATGCTTGTGTCGTGGAGTTCGAGAATTTCACGCACGATGTCGAGGCCCAATCCGATACCGGTGTACGTCTCACCTGGTGCAACCTTCTTTTTGACAAATCTCTCGAAGATGATCTCACGCAGATGCGTCGGAATGCCAGGACCTGTATCAGCTACAAATAATTCGATAATTGATTCGTCGGTCACTGCTCCAATTCTAATACAATCTCCTGCTCCACAAAATTTGAGAGCATTGTCAATTAAATTCTGAAGTACTCGATCGATAAGCGCAATATCACCAAGCACTAGTGGCAAATCTCGAGGCATGTCAATTTTGACATCCACACCAAGAGCATCAGCGATTAACTCGTACCTACTAGAATTATCAGAAATCAGCTCCTGGATGCTGAAAGGCTCAATGTGCGGAACAATTTCATTAGATTGTAGCTGGGAGTATTCATAGAGGTGATCTACCAATCGCATCAAGAGCTTACTGTTCTTGAATATAGTTTGAGCGTAGCGTGTGCGCGAATCTTGGGATAGAGCGGTTGACTTCATGAATAACAATTCAGCAAACCCCTGAATGCTAAGAGCCTGTTATAGTTTTTCAAGCTGTCTCATGGCCAGCTTAGCATGGGCCCACATTACAGCTGCCTCAGCATGCCTTGTAAGGCGCTCATAGCTCACGTGGAAGGCACGCGAGAATGATAAATGTGAGAAAGTTCTCTCGATCACCCATCGCTTTGGTATGGGGCAAAACCCATTGTTTTTCAGCTTTTTAGCTTCTGGAACAGTTGTGCACTCCAATGCTGTCGAGTTCGGCTACCTGCTCGCCGAAGTGCTTGTAGGCACCGTCGGCCAGGCACTTCACGAGTTTACTAAAACCGACAGCCTGTGCGCGCGCTAATACTTGAGCCACATGCGGCCAGTCGTGCGCATTGGCCTGTGAGCATGAGCATGCCAGTAGATGTCCACGGGAGTCTGTCAGGGCATGTACCTTGATACCCTTGACGTGTTTGAACCCATCAAAGCCGTGGTCTTCTCGGCGTCCCCAGACGGCCGAACGCACCGACTTTGAGTCGACCACCGCTAGGGTGGGGCTGCCTGAATTATGATCAGGGCCAGGAGCACCAATCATGGTCAAAGCGAGTGCCTCTAAAAATCTTAACATGCTGACTAACATTGCGTTAGCAGTCTCAATGACGAAGTTGCTTGCCCAGCGTTTGTAGTAATCATAGGCTACGTACCAGGGTAGCTCAGGCCGATCAAGTGCACGCCATTTGCAGCCGTTATCGATGCGATGGAGGATAGCTGCGACGATGACTTCGACTTTGTATTTGCGGTCTCGTTTTGGGATTAGAAGAAGAATGCAGCGGGTGAGTAACTTTACAGAGTCGTCGGAGACGTTCGGGTGGTAAGATGTAGTGATCATGCCCACCGGATGCCTTCCGGCGGCTTATAGTTCAACTGACCGACAACGTTTTACACATAACACATAGTCATATGCGCAAACTATAACAGGCTCTAACTAATGGAGTTTTTAGATCGTGTGTAATATTGGCTACTAGTTCTTTCTTGCCGCTATTCATAGCTTCTATTTTGTCAATATTTATAGATATAGTCTCTGCCATCGCATTGAATGATGTAGCCAGATCTTCCCATTGACCGAGATTATTGGTATTTATTCGAGTATCTAATTTACCATTTCGAAATTGATAAACTGCATCAGAAATGCGAGTCAAATTGCGACTCATATATCGGAACAAAAGATAGCCGATAGCTAAGGATGCTACCAGGAGAGCAAGAATCAAATTACCAGCAAATCCCCATATATATCCTGACAAAACTTGATTGCTTGACTTAAGAAAATTAGTTCCCATGAGGATGACATAAATATATCCTCTGACTGCACCGTCAACCACGATTTCCGTGGCAGAGAATACGCGCTTACTGCCTGGGTTGCGAGGATCGTCACCCAAGATCGGGACATGGTGAATGTCTGTGAGAAATTCTGTAATAGGAGCAATATCAACTTTTTGAGCAATCACTAGCGAATCTGGAGCTGAATAGCCAACAATATTTCCGCTGTGATCTAAAAGGTATATCTCGATTGCGGGATGATACACCATTACTGTGGAAAATATACTATCTAGATATCCCTCCGGTATATTTTCAGGCACCGTACCCTGAATAGCATGTCCGATATGCTCAGCAGTTTCAGCGTTTAACAACTGAATTACGTCACGATTATATCTCGAAGATGTAACGGTGACCGTGTACAACATTACTACTGCTACCAAGCAAAGCAACGCAAACACTAGTAGTGGCACCCGCCAGTAGAAAGGTCGAAAACGAAAGCGATGCATGTCGGGGTCCATTCTGGTCTATTCAGAACGTAAATATTGTTTAAATTCGTGAAACATGCTTACTCATCTTTGAACCGATAGCCGAGGCCCCAAGTAGTTAACACGTAATGAGGGTTGCGCATATCGGGTTCGATCTTAGCCCGTAAGCGGTTGATGTGAGTGTTAACAGTATGCTCAAAGCCTTGAAATTGATAGTCCCAAACTAGAGCTAAAAGATTTTCCCGACTATAGGTCTTACCTGGATTTGAAGACAATAGTGCGAGAAGTTGATATTCTTTTGGAGTCAGATTTAGGCGCTCACCTTTTAAACTAGCAGCCTTCTTCTCCAGGTCTACCACAAGATCTCCAAATTCTAAAGTGACTGAATCATCATTCTGCACTAACTGAGTCCTTTCCAAATCAATCCGCCTAAACAGCGCATTAAATTTGGCCTTAAATTCAAGAATGCTAAATGGCTTCGTGATATATACATCTGCTCCAAACTCTAGACCGGTAATTCGATCCGTTTCATCACTCCTAGCTGTCAACATCATAATGGGCGTAATATCTCCGTCTCGCCTAAGCTTAGAACAGATTTCTAAACCAGTAATTCCAGGCAGGCCTATGTCCAAGATAATTAGATCGAAATTGCCTTCCCTTGCTAAGGAAAGACCACTGCTTCCATTACTAGAATGCATGACATGGCACTCTAAATCGCTGAGGTGTATGGTCAGCAACTCTGCAATGTCGAGATCGTCTTCGACAATGAGCACTTTTTTCATGGAACTTGACATGTGATGGCTTGGAGGCAAGAGATGTTCTGCAGGGCTCTCAAAGCTAAAGTGCAGAACGGTCACAGTGACAAGGTGTATGCTGCTAGAGAAGACTACATGGCAGTTAAAAACGGCCTGAGCTGCATGTCGACTTTACTCACCTACACCCCCGACTGTATGGCCATCAGTACTCTGTTTGCAAGCCATGTTAGAATTTTCTGTCTCACGACTTAAGCTGTCAAATCCAAGGAAACTGCAAAAGCCCAGCGTCGCAAGACCGGCAGGAGTCTGTTGCAAAACTATTTGGCTTCTATAAGTGAGTCTTGTGTCAGTGATTTCAGAAATGAGCTTCCAAACCGGTTGCAATACCCTGCAGTGATAAATGAACTTATCGTTTGCTGTGGTACATATATCCTTAAAATCATGACACAGCCCGCACCGCTTTCGAAAGCTCGGCGCGGGCTATGTCATGATTTCTACTGAAGGCTCATTTGGCTATATTGGCGGTTCTCTGTATCGCTGAAGTATACTAGAAACCGTCGAGCCCCTGCACACTATTTAGCGGCACGTTGTAGCGACCAATTTCCGTCAACCCTCCAGCATCGGCCTGATACGCTATGAGTAACGCGGCGTTAGCGAAGAGCTGATAGACTCGATCCTCGCTGTCTATCCAAATATCGCCCGGGCCACTGGTGGGGATTCCAGCCAGTCCTGTGAAACCATTGCCTTGGATCTGCACAACCGGGTCTTGGGCAATGCTCAAATTAGTACCGTCTATTCTAAAACTCGACATTGTGCCCAGGCTGAAGTTAGAAACGTAGGCATACTCATCGTTCTGATCAATAGCCACCCAACACGTTTCGGAAGGGCCGTCTGGTGCCATTGACAGGCTAACTGATTCAAATTCAAAGTGGCTAATGGATCCATCATTGCCCAATTCGAGCAGCCCAGCGCCATTGCCAGGGCTACTAGGAACAGCAGCGGCATAGGTGCAGATGAATCTTGAGCTATTATTATTAAGAAAACGCAGCGTGAAGGGAGTCGGCGCACCCGCATCGCGAAATTGTCCTTGTCCCAGCGTGCCATCCGCATTCACTGGAAAGACGACTAAGCCATCTTCACGGTCCACATTTGCTAGGTCCAGAATTGGGCCATCAGGGCCAGGCATAGGCCTAGTATCGAAGACAATTACGGCGATAAGGTAATCGCGGTTCGGGGAGTGAATGACCTGCGTCGGAACTCGATCATCACCCGTGAGGTTGTTGAGGGTGTACGTGTCAGGCATTAAAGTAAGGCCACCGTCCGCATCGACTTTAAACTGGGTGAGGTGTTGCGGGCCAAAGGCATGTGAGGCAGTTAGCACCCGAGCATCCTCATTATAGGCTAGTGACATCACTGTGCCGTCCTGCCCAGTAGACTGCCTATCTACAAACCTTGGCGTACCATCATCCTGGATCATGAAAGCGGATACCGAATTGTCACCTGCGTTACAAACGAAAAGCAAGTCATTATCTTCCGATAGCTGAACGGCGTCCCCGCTAAAAAGTGGGTCCGGAGCGGATGCCTCGCCTGTAACGGGTTTGAATCCATTGGTACCTTGGCCCATAGTCGAATAATCACCACTGCGCTGTAAGCTGCCATCCTCTTGTATGGAGTAGTGAATGACCGCGTTCTGCGTCTGGTTTGACATCGTGTACAAGTTGCTGGTTTCCGCAATTGGTGTCGTTCCTGTACCATTATCATCGTTGTCACATGCAGTACCACCAACCAGGCATACGGCAAGCAGAATCATCCAGTAATAGCTGGTGAAAAAAGAGGGGTTCTGAAAATTCATTTTTAGAAATTTGAGTGAGTTGTTGAGGTGTCAACTAGACTAACCTACGAGGTATCACGAAACAATGACGATTAGATATACAAAGTATAACATTGAAAATTCCCCTCAAACTGGCTCGCAGATCCTGCCACTACTAGTTTAAACACGCTCAAATTACACGTTCACCAAATGAGGCACACTGCTCGGAAGAGATCGAACGTGCCTCGGAAGCTCGAACCTACTCATCCCCAGCACCTCCCACACGCCAACTAACACCCGCACTCACAAACCAATCGCCTTCTACACTCGGAAGATCACCCTCAAAATCACCGAAGCCCTGAGCACCTCCAAATATATCCAGCTTTAGATCAGGCCTTATAAAGTAGCCGAAACCACCGTCCACATTTAAATCGAACTCATTGAAAGTCCCATAACCTTCCACAAAAACCTCCACCTTCTGCGCAATACTATACCCTACTACTAGGGAATAAAACGGATTTATACCCGCGGCATTTCCGCTATGGGTAAAGCCAAGATTACTCGTTAAGGCAAGATTGTCGGTAATACCTTTGCCAGCTGCCAGAATTGTCGTAGCGCCTGTATTCGCACGTCTAAATTCTTCCGACTGAGCTCGAAGTAAGAAGCGCGTTTGAATAGCAATAGACGGGACATTTTCGGATTCATCGGTGACATTATAGCGAAAGCCGATCTGAGTTCCGCTGAGTCCGGTAATTACTGAGGGGTTACCAGTAGGATTTTGCACGATATCTGACCTGTTTTGGCGAAAGCTGACCACTGCACTTACCTCAAAATCACGAGTAAGACCATACCTGACGACATTATTATTGGTAAAATCGTTGATCCTTGCGACCCCCACAGATTGACGCTGATAGGTAAAGCCCTGCTGAAGCTGCAGCACACCGGCGCCCACACAATAGGTACCAATCGCCTGCCCGGGCCTCCCAGACCTCATGTATGTTGCATACTGAGCACTAAGCTCGCCAACCCCAAGCAAAGCACCTACCACCATCAACGATCTGAAAATCTTCCACATGCCGGCAAGTAAAGCTACCCCTGTGAAAAGGTGGAAATTTTGCTAATTGGTACAAATTGTTTAAATTTAGGCGATTTTATGCGCACCCTCCTCTGTTTGCTGACGCTCGTCCTGTGTTGTAGCCGCCCTAACATCGCGCTGGGGCAGCAAAACCAAGCTGCCGACACTCCACCTGTCGACACCACACTCTATGCTGCACTGGCGTACCGGAATATTGGCCCTTTCCGCGGCGGCCGTGCAAGTTGTATCACAGGTGTGCCCGACGAACCCAACCTCTTTTATATGGGGACAGCAGGCGGAGGTGTATGGCAGACCACCGACGGCGGGCGCCACTGGAAGCCGATTTCTGACGAGTCTTTCGGCGGCACAGTCGGAGGCATTGCCGTGGCTCCCTCCGACCCAAACGTTGTGTATGCTGGTGGGGGCGAACAAACCTTGCGCGGCAATGTGAGCTATGGCTACGGCATGTGGCGCAGCGTCAATACTGGCAAGACGTGGACCAACATCGGCCTAAATGAAAGCCGACACATCGGCCGCATTCGGGTGCATCCCAATGATCCCGACCATGTCTACGTCGCCGTGATGGGCGACCTCTATAAGTCGTCTGAGCAAAGAGGTGTCTATGAATCACGCGATGGTGGCCAAAGCTGGAACCGTATTCTCTTTGCGAATTCCGATGCAGGTGCCGTCGACATAGCCTTTGACCCCTACAATCCGCGCGTCCTTTACGCTAGCACCTGGCGCGTGCGCCGCACTCCCCACAGTTTTTCGAGTGGAGGCCCCGGCAGTGACCTCTGGCGCAGCACCGACTCCGGCCAAACCTGGCAAAATCTCACCAGTACTGCCGAAAACACCGCAGGCAAAAACCCCACAGCCAAATCCGGCCTTCCCTCCGGAAGCCTCGGAATCATTGGCGTCGCACCCTCTCCAGCACAACGCGATCGCGTCTGGGCCATCATCGAACACAAAGAGAAAGGTGGCGTCTACCGCAGCGATGACGGCGGCGAAACCTGGACCCAAGTCAACGACGACCGCAATCTGCGCCAACGCGCCTGGTACTATACGCGCATCTACGCCCATCCCACCGACCCCGATCAGGTCTACGTGCTCAACGTCGCCTACTGGCGTAGCAAAGACGGAGGCAAATCCTTTGAGAGCTTCATGGCGCCTCACTCCGACCACCACGACCTGTGGATCAATCCCCACAACCCGCAAATCCTGGCGATCGCCGATGATGGCGGCGCCCAAATCAGCACCGACGGAGGCATCAACTACACCGATTACCACAACCAGCCAACTGCCCAATTTTACCGCGTCGCCACCGACAATGCCTTCCCCTACCGCGTATACGCAGCCCAACAGGATAATTCAACTGTGCGCGTGAAAAGTCGAACCGATGGATCATCGATTGGGATGCGCGATTGGGAACCCACCGCAGGGTGTGAGTGCGGCCACATCGCTCCCAAACCCGATAATCCTGAAATTGTCTACGGCGGGTGCTACGATGGTTTCCTCGAGCGGCTCAATCACTCCACCGGACTGAGCCGGGTCGTAAGCGTCTATCCCGACAATCCGATGGGCCACGGCGCCGAGGGTATGAAATATCGCTTCCAGTGGAATTTCCCCCTCTTCTTTTCACCACACGATCCCAATAAGCTTTACACCGCCAGCCAGCACCTCCACGTCACGACCAACGAGGGGCAATCCTGGCAGACGATTTCGCCCGACTTGACCCGCAACGACTCCTCCCGCATGGTCTCTAGCGGCGGCCCGATCACCCAAGACAACACCAGCGTCGAGTACTACTGCACCATCTTTGCTGCAGGCGAAAGTCCGCGCGTGCCGGGGCTGCTCTGGACGGGCTCCGACGATGGCCTCGTGCACCTGAGTCGAGATGCTGGTCAATCGTGGACCAACGTAACTCCCCCCGGTCTCCCGGAGTGGACGATGATCAATTCCCTGGAAGTCGACCCGCACGCCGATGGCGGCTGCTACCTCGCCGCCACGCGCTACAAGCTGGGCGATTATCAGCCCTACCTCTACCATACTAACGATTATGGCAGTACCTGGCGCCGTATTGATGCCGGTATTCCACGCGACCATTTTACGCGGGTCATTCGCGTCGATGCACAGACGCCACGCTTGCTGTATGCAGGCACCGAGTCAGGCATGTACATCAGCTTCGATGCAGGTGCTTCTTGGTCGGCCTTTCGGCAAAACATGCCCGTTGTTCCTATCACAGATATCGCTTTAAAAAACGATGATATTATCGTTGCCACGCAGGGCCGCGCGCTCTGGATTATGGATGATGCGGCTGCGCTACGTGAAATTGCGATTAAAGGTCCACAAACTGCATTCTCTCGGCTCGGCGTCTTCAACAGCGGCAGCCAACGTCACGCCATGCTTTTGCCCCTTGCTCCGACCTTGCTCTCTGCGGGCAGTCAATCTAGCGATGCAGCCAATAATCATGAAGGCACCAACAGGCCTGGAGGTGTGGTGGTGAATTTTATCCTGCCCGATAGTCTCCACGCAAAAGATACCGTAGAGATTATTTTTCGCTCCCAGGCGCAGGCGGCGCAGCGGAAGCTTATCGACGCTTCAGCGCAATCAACTATTCGCACTTTTTCTACGCATCCTGATGAAGATGCCAAACATGATAAGCTCGAGGTCGAGCCAGGTGCCAATACGCTAGTCTGGAATATGCGAGGTCCTGATGCCGAAAAATTTGATGGGATGGTGCTTTGGTGGGCCGACATGCGCGGTCCTCGTGTTCCTCCTGGTGAGTATGAGGTCGAGCTTTCGCTAAAACCTGCTGCTCGGGCAATTGCTCAAGGGAGCGGGTCGATCCGAGAAACGTTCACGCTCCTGCCCGATCCGCGTGCTCCTGGTGGGACAGCTGATTTAGAAGAGCGCTACCGTTTTCACGAAAGTGTAATTGCAAAAACTAGTGAAGCACATGTGGCTATTAAAGAAATGCGCCAGCTGCGCGAGCAGATCAACACGTATTTAGAGCGCGTAGATTCAGCTTCCGCCAAAACCCAACCGCTCGTTACACTGGGAAAGCAGATGGATTCGTTGATAACTAAGGTAGAAAAGGAGCTATACCAAACCCAAAATAGATCTGGTCAAGATCCGCTAAACTACCCTATTCGACTTACAAACAAATTAGCTAGTTTGAATTCGATGACGCAGGGGGAGTTTAAACCGACCGATGCGGCTTATGCGGTGCAAAAAGATATCGCAGCTCGCATTGATAAGGAGCTGGCCATCTATTACGATTTACGCGAGCAACAGGTGGCAGAGTTCAACCGTCTGGTGCGCGAAGCAGAAATACCGGCACTTCACATCGAGCGAGAGACCTCCAGCACACACTGAACCGACATCCGACCTCTACCGTTTGCTTAGACATCACCTAAACACCACCCCCACTTTGAAGAGTTTAATCACCTTTTTCGCTGCAATCGCTTTGATCACTACAGCCTGCGGCGATGGCCCGACACCCGTTGCCCGAGAGATTGGCGAGGAAGGCGCTGAGCTTGTGAAAGAGATTGGCCCACGCGATGATGATGAGGCTCCTACACGCATTCCTCCTGCACATATTTCCATTGATGAAACGCTCGGTGCCATAAGCGGAGAGCGAGGAATCTTGGGCCTGGCTCCTGCTATGGCTATTGATATCATCGACAAGTGGATGAAGACTCTCGCGGGCAATACTGCCATCGACGATTCCGACCGTATAGTGGAAGAACTGCTCTACCTTAAGAAGCTCTTGCTCACTACGCCTATCGATGCCGATGAAGTTTCTGACGTGCTCGAAAGTCTTGCCGAACAAACCGAAGATGCTGCTGAGGAAGCAGAGAACGTCGCTGTAGAAAAGCTGGCCGAGCTGCTCGATGATGCCTCTGACGCGCTCGATTAAATTTTCGCTGCCAAGCAAACAAATTGTTTGGTTTTGACATCTTCCATGGACAAACACGAGCCATGAAGATCAAAACCACCGAACGCCCATACCTAGCTTTAGGTCCCGCCCACGTCGCTGTCGTCAGCGTTGACGATAGCAATACCTCTGAGTATCAGGGCGTGCCTTACCTCAACATCCGTCTCGAGAACGATGAAGGCCATCTCGAACAGCGCTTCTACCTCTCAGAAGCAGGTCAGCCAATACTCGCCGAATTTATCCGCGCGCTAGGCCTCGATCCGAGTAAGGAGCACGACACCAAGAAGTTTGTCGGCAAAGAGCTGCTCATCGATGTTGAGGAGCACACCTACGAAGCTCCTGACACTGGCGATCCAAGGACAATTAAGCAGGCGACTCACTTTCGCGAGACCTCCTCGGCTGCAAAGAACAAAGGGTAACCTTAGCTATTGCGCAAAGAGACATGAACTGCGGCAGGGCTATTATCAACATCCTAAACAATACCTGCTGCTCCACAGTTACAGCCACCTAACAAATCAACTCTTCAACATGAAGTACCTACTTGCCCTATTGCTTCCACTCGCGCTCACCTTCGCTGCATGCGGCGGCGCAGATAGCGAAATGGAAGAAGCCGCCGAAGAACTCAATGAGGAATCTTACGAATTGGGCAATGATGTCCGCGATGCCGCCACTCTAAACGACCGCGACATGAACGCAGTCGGCATGACCAGCATCAACGAAACTGTCACCGCAGTCAAGAATGTTGGTGGCGACATCACCGCTCTTCCACCCGCAGCTGCTGTAAGCAACATCGACAGCTGGATCGCCAAGCTTAACGGCATAGACGGCACAGGCGAAGTGGTCGCCAACCTGCGCGAGCTCAAGATGGAGCTCAGCAAAGGCAACATCGACGGACCGAAAGTTGGCACGCTGCTCAACGCGCTAGCTGAAGACACACGCGAGATAGCACCAAACAACATGGCACTCAAAGGTCTGACTTCAGCTCTCTCCATGGGCGGTCAGAAGTTAGGTGGCATGTAAGCCATCTCTATAAGCCCCAATTGTGCAACGCCCAAGTACTTTCGCAGTGCTTGGGCGTTGCTCTTTTTCTAAGGGGTCACTGATCAGGCTCGATTTTCAACTTTCTCATCCACCACTACCTTTACCATGCAGGTTCGCCTACTTTCATGCGCTGCTCCACGTCCCGATCGTAGAGCCATTGCAGCCGCGCTCGCCGAATATGCGCTTCTCGATCCCAGTGAAGCTGCCGAGCAGACTGGCTTTCTCATCGAAGGTTCCGAAATAGAGCTTGATATCAGCGATGCGGCTACGAGTTCGGCCTTTCGTGCTTTTCGCAAGTATGGGGTTGAGTATGAGATTGTGGAGGATTGAGATGGAGCACCCAGCCTTACCACTGATAGGGCTCAACATCCATCCATGCAAATTTAAAGTTTGATTTTAGATTTGCTTGGATGAAAGTAGCGCGAGAACTCTTCCGGGTAGAGATTTTTGAGCTCAACCTTTTCTCCGCTAGCTACACTTTTAACACCAAGCGGCTTCTACAGCACCGGTCCCTTCAAGAGAAATGAGAAATCCATCCTCTAGCAGCGAGGAACGAGTGATCCGTAAGCGTTCAAGCAACCACATCTACCCAGTCTGCATATTCCAGCCCAAGCTTTGCGCCCATGGCTAACCTATCTCATTACTCACATTTGGGTTCCCTCGACCCCAAATCTTCGTGAGCAATGGTGACAAAGTGGCCTATCGCAGCAAGCGTCTTGTGATCGTGCACGAAGCAATGGGTCGAGGGCCCCGCTGCTGAGTAAGCTCTCCACCTTCTCCTAATGGCGAGCTAAAGAACTCGACGCCCAGCGCAAAGCTACCGACCCTACTCCACTGACCACCTTCACTGAGGTTCGCCTCAAAAAACCTGAAGCGCTTGAGCGCTGCATTCAGATTACTGCTCGCAATCGGGGCTGACTTAGAGCGAGGTTTTCTCCCTGCTCCTAATCACGTCCCCATCGACCATTAATTCGACATAAAGAGCTCACTCAATTTACTCTCGACATGCTGAAGCCTGAGGCGGGTGGCACGAACGCTAGTATTACTGCCCAGATTCTCTAATTCATCCTCGGCGGCATCAAACTTGAGCACGTGCGGTTGGTGAATACGCAATCTTCTAACCACAAGGTGTAGTTGCTTGAATTGAGGCTGAGCAGCGAGCTGATCCTACGCTTGCGCGAGAGTGCCTCCGGCGGTCAGACTTAAATGACAGACATGTGCCATCAGGTGAAGAAACAAGGAAGCTGAACCAAATCCGCTAGCTTTACAGTGTGACGTGCGCGCCTACATACGCGGAGGAGTTGGACGCCTTAGTACTTAGTGCTGAGGGAGTGACGTGGGCGCGAGGGCAGCGTTATAGTGTGCAGGGTTTTATGAGGGTGGATCCACTGGCGAGTGTGATGCCAAGTTTGACCCCTTACAGGTATGGCTTTAATAATCCTATGTCCTTTACCGATCCATCTGGGCTATATGCGAGTTCCCATATACTATATAATGAAATGCGAAATTCTCAATCAGCAAGGACTAAGAATGAAAGGTCAGAATCTCATAAAGATGAGATGGCAAACGATCCTGCAACACTTGACGTAGATATTGTAAATTGTAATAATTCTAAAGCTACTACCGAGAGTATCACAATTGTGGCATTTAATGCGCAAAATATTCTAGAAAGAAACGGCCTACCAATTACTCGGCTCTCATTGCATTTTTTAACAGAGAAGGATTTATTCAGAATCAGAAAGTTTTACACCCACAGAGATCGTCATCTCTTTATAGGAATTACGATTAATTGTTTTTCAACTGTAGCAAATTCAGATATTAAGCATAATTTAACAGTAGACACTTACTCTGCGGGTGGACCTTTAAGTGGAGTTGATTATGATAAGGTTACGAGTCATTATGGTACAGATCCACAACATTTTGGATGGATTATGGCTCATGAACTGGGTCATCAATTAGATGCCTTCTCCAGAGCTGCGATTGGGGATGATCAGTTTCCAAGGATCCAAGGTGGCCATTATGATGGAGTGAGTCTTTTAATGAAAAGGCAAGGTTATAGCTCTGATCTAATCCAGGGAGGAGAACATGAACTCTTTCCACCAAGTGTAAAATCTAGAATATTAAACTACATAAACAGGTAGTATGAAAGTTTTTCTGGCTGCAATGCTGGTGACAGTCTTCGCCTGCGATTTGATTTCAAATTTTAAGAGTCAAAGTCCTGGCTCGAGAAATAAAATAGTGGTCAACCAAATCGATTCGATTACATATACAATCCAGAACTTAAGTGATTCAATTTTATATCTCCCCGTAGATTCCGAGCTTTCAATAGTTCCCACCTGTTATTACCGAACTGAGTTTATTCCTGAGCAGCGAGTGCTTTCTAGAGGTACTTACTATAAAGTCTCAGATCGGTTACTATCCATAGGGCCTAAGTCCAGTGCAACTGTAAATTATCGTGCTGCAATCTTTCTGACAGATAATCCTACTCTTCCAGGTTATTATAACTCATTTTCCTTATTGACCTATTGGAGGCAGTCAAAGGTGAAAAACAATTCAAACTACGGCGGTGAAAACCTCTTGATCCTCTTTTATGTACCACCAAGCTATCAACGAATTGAGAAGTATGGGTACACACCTGTCCCAGAAAAATATAGCTGGGACATTCTAATGTCACAGATAGAGTTACTTCCAGTAAAGTAGTTGTTTTTAGTGCCGATGTTTATTCAGATTGAAGTGGAGGTAGATTTGACAATGATATCTCTCAAGATTATTATATAATGTCGTGTGCGCTTCACGACTACATGACCTTGCTATCAAAATATCAAAACCTCCATAAATGTAAGATTCCTCTTACTTAGAGAACTGTGGCCTTGCAGTATTCACAATGTTATTATTGTTCAGATTAGCTTGCCAAATTCTATCAGGCATTCCCCTCAGTATGTCCTACTTTACCTCCTCACCCACTAAAGAAGTCCCTCAAGACTCCCGGCGTAGGCTGACAACCGCTTACGACGTTTACGCCATGCCTCAGTCTATGACCTTGCCGAGCGGGACGATTACTACACGCTACGATGCGATGGGGGTGAAGTTGGCGCAAACTATGACGCCTTCATCGGGTCCATCGCAGACGACGGAATATTATGGAGGTGTGGAGGTTCGCAATGACGAACTCTACGCTGTATCTAATCCTGATGGACGCACGGTGTTTGATATCGAGACATCAAGTACCGAAGGCGATGTCCCGTGGCACTACGAGTATGCGCTGAAGGATCACCTTGGGTCTACGCGGGTACTGCTTCGAGATCGCTATTTCGACTCCCGCGATATAAAACATTCTGTTTCGCCAATCGGTTCTGTAGACCAGGGTTCTCCGTTTGTGAATATTCTTCAAGTAAATGACTACTATCCCTTGCGACCGACTGGGGTTAAGGGGCCCCGGCTGCGAGCAAACTTCGATCACCAGGCTGCTGTGCAGTCTGAGGATTATCAGTTCGAGTATACTGGGAAAGAGCGAATCTCGGAGTTAGAATTAGACTGGCAGGACTACGGAGCGAGGTGGTACGATGCTGCTTTGGGGAGATGGGGGGTTGTGGATCCGTTGGCCGATCAAGCGCCCAACCTTACCCCATACCGCTACGGATTTAATAATCCCATCTCTTTCACGGACCCATCGGGGATGTTTGAGAGCTCTAATCATCTTTATAATGAATTAAGGAACCAACAATCTTTGGGGGTTGCTTCCGAGAAAGAAGCCGCGCGTGAACAAAACGATCCAGCAACCTTAGACGTCGATTTTGTAAATTATAATGATAGTAATGCATCAACTTCGGACATCGTTGCGGGGGCGATGGAAGCTAAAAGAATCTTAGGTAGGAATGGAATTGCTGGAAAACGACTTTCTTTCCATTTCTATAGTGAGGCAGAAGTATTATCCCTTCCTCCTTTCTACTCGTATCGGGACAGGCACCTGTTCCTTGGAATCACGAATAATAGATTTCCATCGATCGGGGTATCTGATATAAAGCATAATTTAACTGTTGGTACTCATATCGATGGTTCTCTTTTAAGTGGAATAGATTATAATGATGTGAATTTATTATTTGGAGATACCAGAGGGTTCGGGAGGGTCATTGCCCATGAGTTAGCCCACCAATTAGATGCATTTTCAAGAGCATCAGTAGGTGACAGTGGCTACCCTCGAGAGCGAAACGGGCACTATTATAATCAAGTCAATCTTCTTATGCGTGGACAAGGATATTCTCATTCAGTGATGAAAAGAGGCGGTCAACATGAACTTTTGCCGCACGATGTACAGGTGAGAATTCTCAAATACTTCAGAAATTAATGTTGAGTTTAATGAGATTAATTGGTAGTTTTACAATCATGTGCGTTTTCTGCAGCTGTTCAAGAATAGCCTCTTCCAGTAAGGGGGTTCAAGTCGAGGTTACTCCCCTGGGAGATATTTATATAAGAAATGAGGGTAGTCACCCTATTTTTATGCCCGTACAGCCTGATAGCTGTCTACCATTCAGCGCTTTGTATTTCACATCGGATACTGAAGTCGATACAATTTATTTCCGCGGATCAGTTTATCAAGCTGAAGTGTCTTATTCTCGGCTTTTGCCGGGCATGACACATAAGTATAATTCTTGTCAATTACAAGGGATGTTTAGAGCTGGACCCAATGATTTTGTTCAAAATACAATCAGTCTTGACGTTATCATGGACCGGGAGAAGTTGCCTAAGGATCATCTTGTGCAACCTAGTCACTTGATACTTCTGAAATTCTTGAGAGGGGAAAAGACTCCAGTAAAATTTGCACTTTTGCCAATTGAAGGTAACCTTCCTTCAATCGGTATAGATTTAGGTTTTAGAAAAGTGTTGTACTTAGACTAGCACTTTGCAATATCCAGGGGTAAAGATTTTAAGGTATGTAGAACAACACAAAATTTTTGATGTATAGATCTATGTAAGCGTCTAATTTACCACGTCTTGCAGTTTTGCGATTTGCGCCTTAACATAGGCTGTTGGCAGTATCTCGGCGATACAGTCGACAGACCAGTCCATTAATTTGCCAAGAACGTCGTTGAGGTATTCCCGCGGAATGACACCCAGTGCTTTGCAACTCAGCAGCAGACTGTACAGCACGGCGATGTTGCGTGCCGCTGCGTGCAATGCAGCAAACTGGTACTCTGAAGCGGGTTTACTTACCGCAGGTTTTCCTCCCTGCTCCTCCGTCGTGGGCCCCTCCTACTAATGTCCCATTCCCTATTTCGTCGTGGCGTCCAAGGGCAAGTGCGCGGTTTATATTTTCGATGCCGTTGTTGTCTAGGCGCATGCGCCCGACTTTGATTGAGGCTGAGCAGAGAGCTGAACTGAAGTCCGTGCGGGTGTGCCTCTGGCGGTCAGACTTGACTGACCACCTGGTGTGGTCAGTTGAAGAAAACAAGGAAGCTGAACCAAATCCGCTAGCTTTACAGCGTGACGTGCGCGCCTACATACGTGGAAGAGTTAGACGCCTCTGTGCTTGATGCTGAGGGTGTGACGCGGGCGAGAGGGCAGTGGAACGATGTGCAGGGTTCTGTGAGTGTGGACCCGCTGGCGAGTGTCATGCCGAGCTTCTCAGCTTATGCTTATGTGTACAATAGCCCAGTGAATTTCACTGACCCAACTGGCATGGGGGGGCAGTGTATGATGTGTGGGGGTGGGAATGGTCACAGTAGCAGGAGTAGTAATGAAGACTGTAATGAACTCAAAAATGAAAATCAAAGAGAAATAGCCGATAAAGCGGTAAGCGATAATATTCAGAAGTGGTTTAAAGATATCTCAATTACGAATCCGTGGGCTGGGCCAGAAATAGCAAGATCACAAACAAATGAGGGATTGCAAATTTATCATGCAGGGCCTCTTCAAAGAGCGAGTCAAGTGCATGTCAATAACTTGGCATCCATTCTATCCCGTACATATGGAGGAGCTGGATTGGTTGCCGCGTCTTTAGGTCTTGCAAGTGAAGTGAAATATAGTGCGGTACTTGGTACATGGCTAACTCAAAATGGTCAAGGATTTGCGAAAACAAGCTTCGCTGGAAATGAAAATTTCACCAGAGCAAAGGGTTGGTCGTCGCGTAGTATGGCACAAGCTTCAGGCAAAATACTGCAAGTGGCAGGAGGTGTTGTAACTGTAGG
Organism: Saprospiraceae bacterium; assembly: GCA_965213735.1. GTDB lineage: Bacteria > Bacteroidota > Bacteroidia > Chitinophagales > Saprospiraceae > CALDTK01. The sequence continues at coordinate 1,292,817 of CBDCAB010000005.1, read as the reverse complement.
ATCCATAGTGATCAATGGGGCTAATTATGTTGAAAATGATAGATCTCTATCTGGCGGGATTAATTTTGTCACCGACGCTGGTGTAGGAATTTACTCCATAGGTGGTGGTCCTTCAGGAGTTGCTACTGGACTGGGTTGGGAAATAGGTAGAGGCATAGTACACACAAATCAGTATCAACGTTGGAGACGACAGACTTGGCTTCCCCTTAGGCCTAAAGTATTCAATTACTAATGAGTAAGTTTTATAACAATTTCATATCTTACTACATAAATTTTATGAGCACAGGCTTTCATGGTAAATTTGAGCATGATTTTAAATGGGAGTCGTCTAAGGCTGTATGGATAATATCTTGGTTTTATAGTCAGATTGTATTTTTTGTAATAATGCGTTTGTTTATGTCTAGATCTAGTTTGGCAGATCTATATATCTGCGTGACGATTGTGTGCGCTGTAATAGCTAGCTGGCTCGCCTATAAACACTATTGCCACTATCCTAATATTCCTCACAGCGTTATCGCAAAACACCATTTTACAACTTGTGAAAAACTCATAGTCGTCGTTCCAGTAATTTGTTTACCAGTAATGTACGTACTACTGCTTTCGGTATAATGAGGTACTTACTTATTCGAAAATTCGATCGTGCAAAGCCATTATTTTGTAATAATTATTTTTGTATTTTGGAGTATTTTCAGCGTTACACGTACTTTCAACCATTTAAATAATGCTATCTGGTATATCTTTCTACTCAGCTGCCAGGGAAACGCTTTTAGACTCGCGGCGGTGACTGTATACAACGTATGATGCTCGTAAGCGTCCAAGCAACCACGTCTACTGAGTCTGCATATTCCAGCCCAAGCTTCGCGCCCATGGCTAATCTATCTCATTACTCACATTTGGGGTCCCTCAACCGCAAATCTTCGTGAGCAATGGTGACAAAGTGGCCTATCGCAGCAAGCGTCTTGTGATCGTGCACGAAGCAATGGGTCGAGGGCCCCGCTGCTGAGTAAGCTCTCCACCTTCTCCTACTGGCGAGCTAAAGAACTCGACGCGCAGCACAAAGCTTTCGACCCATCTCCACTGACCACCTTTACTGAGGATCGCCTTGAAAAGCCTGAAGCGCTTGAGCGCTGCATTCAAATTACTGCTCGCAATCGGGGCTGACTTAGAGCGAGGTTTTCTCCCTGCTCCTAATCACGTCCCCATCGACCATTAATTCGACATAAAGAGCTCACTCAATGTACTTTCGACATGCTGAAGCCTGAGGCTGGTGGCACTTTCGCCACTATTACTGCCTAGACTCTCGAACTCATCCTCGGCGGCATCAAACTTGAGCACGTGCGGTTGGTGAATACGCAATCTTCTAACCACAAGGTGTAGTTGCTTGAATTGAGGCTGAGCAGCGGGCTGATCCTATGCTTGCGCGTGAGTGCCTCCGGCGGTCAGACTTGACTGACCGACATGTATAATCAGGTGAAGAAACAAGGAAGCTGAACCAAATCCGCTAGCTTTACATCGTGACGTGCGCGCCTAAATACGCGAAAGAGTTGGACGCCTTAGTACTTGATGCTGAGGGAGTGACGCGGGCGCGAGGGCACTGGAATAGTGTGCAGGGTTTTATTAGGGTGGATCCATTGGCCGATCAGTTCCCAGCTTACTCACTGTATAACTACACACTGAATTATTTGAATAATTTGATTGATCCGGACGGAAGGGCGCCAGAGGGACTAGATTTCGATCAAACGCCAACTACTTACGAGATGACGAGATCGACGACGACCAGATGTATTTAGCTGACAAAGGTCAAACGCCAGAGTCGTTAAGCCTGAACACAAATTCACCAGCCTCGAATATTTTGTTCGCTGGTGTTCGTGCCAGGTACACTTTGGAAGTAGGTGGTCTCTTGATTATAAATTCGGTTACTGAAGGAGCTGAGTTTACGCAAAGCACAATTGGGATAATAGGAGGGGGAGGCTTAGCAAATTCAGTTGAGGTACTGGAATCGGGTGGCCCTGAAACTACGACACCAAATCAAGACAGAAGAATTCCAGCTAGTGTATACAGTGCAGATAGCTATTCGAGTGCTATATATCCTAACAATTTCATTTTTAGCAAGTTTAGTCAATTTCGTAAGATTGTGATTTCTACTGGAAATATCCCTAGAAACGCAGAGGGATGTGCTATGCCTGAATGTACGCGAGGGGCGGGTATCGTCGGCGCGAGCCGCGAAGCAACGGGCGAGATTCAATCTTTCACAAATTCAGAGCATCAACCAAGAATGACGCCTAATAATAATGTTAGGTTTATTATTCGTCAAAATATTCCACAATGAGGCTAAGTACTTTATTTTCCATTAGCTCCGCTTACTACATCCTCATGTTTTTTGTAGTATTTTTTATTTGCTGCACCGATAGTCGTCCGGGGACTACTTCCGATTCAGTTAGCAATCGAGAATCAAATGATATTGAGATGCGGACGAATAAAACAAAGACTATGTTATCCCGCCTGTATTGCAATTCAGTTTATACTCTTTTTCCGTTCATTGTGGAAGATTTTGACTCTATTTACGGGTACAGCAGTTCTTCTACCGGACCTCGATATGGCCATGAAATGGAAGACTTCACCCTCTTAGTAAGATGTTTAGATGAGTGCTATGACTCTACAGCCGCTTCGCAAACTCTACAATTAGGAGCCAAGCTTACAATTTATGCAGATGCCCCTATGATTTATCAAAGTCTTGTAACAACTTTTTTCACATCAAACATTGAGCTGTTAAATTCTCTACTTGCAGGGTCAACCGTTCATGAAGTTGAGGAAATTCTAAGGTTCTTTTTCGCAGAACTTCCTGCAAATGATTTGTTTAGACCACAGTTGTGCTCCAATTTGTTAAACGCATCACCAAAGGTAGCTCTTTCAAAAACTATTCGACGGGAGTGTAGTCAAGATCATTAGCTAGACCACGGATTGTTTGTCTACTTCTGATTGAATAGATGCCTTCCCTACTCGTGTACAAATGACCAGCGAGTCGAGGTCAAGTAGCACGAAGGATTGATTATCATCTGTCAGCTCAGTGAGCGCCTCAGTCACGCCTTCCACCATACGCTCTTCGACAACTATCCGAGCTATACCAAGCTTTCCTTCAACTCGTGGCAGGCGGTTGCGCCTAAGTACCACCCCTAAAGTTTGCTTGGCGCATTTAGCTCGCGCTGCGAATGCGCCTACACACCACCATAGCCTCGTTGCGAGCGCCCCTCACAAAGCGAGTCCAACGGCGCCAACCTACCTTCACATCCGTGATCTACTCCATCAGCACCCAAGACTTCCGGACCTTACGCGGACGCGGGATGCACTACGTCGACAAAACCGAGCAGATCTGCCGTATCGCGAGCCTTGGTCGCTACCTCTTCCTCTCGCGCCCGCGCCGCTTTGGGAAGTCCCTCACAGTGTCGACCCTAAACGAATTGTACTGCGGTAGTACAGACCTTTTTCACGGGTTGTGGGCGGGCGAGCACTGGAATTTTCCCGAAAGGGAGCGCCCAGTCATCTGGCTCCAGTTCGCGAGTTCCACATTTCAAGTGGTAGGCCTCATTGCCGCGATCGACTTACAACTGTCGAAGCAAGCTGCCAAGCTCGGCGTCCACGTTCCGGAGAGCGAAAATTACGCACTTCGTTTTCAGCAGCTGATTGAAGGAGCCGCGGCGAACCATCAGAGCGGCAAAGTCGTAGTCCTCATCGACGAGTACGACAAGCCGATTCTAGAATACCTCGACGACCTGCCGCGCGCGACGGTTAATCGAGACGTTCTAAAGGCATTCTACGGCATCCTAAAGGACGCCGACCCGTACATCGAACTCGTTTTTATCACCGGGGTCTCAGCGTTCTCAAAGGTCTCACTCTTCTCGGAGCTCAACAACCTGCTCAACCTCACGCTTCATCCATTAGCCTACACCCTGGTTGGGTTGACGCAGACTGAACTAGAGGCCAACTTTGGACCTCAACTCGACGCCACAGGCATCTCCCGCGATGAAGTCCGGCACTGGTACAATGGCTACGCCTGGGGCGAGCACGAGCGCGTGTACAACCCTTGGTCCATCCTCCAATTCCTGCAATCGGGTCTAATCCAAAACTATTGGGCTAGCTCGGGCACCCCGATGTTCGTGACGAAGCTTATGGCGCAAAGTGCAGATTACGAAATAACCGCGCTCGAGGTCGACGAGACGCAACTTACGAGTTTTAACATTGAGCAGCTAAGCCCCATTTCGATCCTTTTCCAAGCAGGCTACCTTACGGTAAAACGGGTTGATCGCGATGTCCACCTTTATGAGTTAGACTACCCGAACGAAGAGGTGCGACGCACGTTTCAGCTGGCCCTCCTCGGGCAGTACGGGTTTGGTACGCTCGAGACTCCCATCGCCCGGGTGCTTCGCCTCCGCAAGGCTTTTGCCGAGCGAGACCTCAACACCGTCATCGACATCATCAACGCCAGTCTTGCCGCTGTACCCTACCAATTATGGGCTAAACAGAGCGAGGCGATGGTGCACGCGATTTTACACACCACATTTACGGTGCTCGGGGTCTACACCCGCTCCGAAGTTTCTACGGCCCGTGGTCGTGCAGATATAGTAGTGGAGGTGCCGAAGTACATCTACGTTATCGAACTCAAGCTCGTCCGAGACAGTGGGGCAGGGGCTTCGCTCACGAGTGCGGCCGAGGCCTTAGCACAGATCGAGGCCCGCGGCTACGCAAAGCCTTATATCGACGACGGGCGTGAGATTATAAGGGTAGGCATCGCATTCGATGTCGAGGCGCGGGCGGTATCGGAGTGGGCGGAGGCCTAGTGGAAGACATAGGAAAATTAGCCTTTGCACCGCCGGTATTTCTTAACGCGCCGCTCGCGGCGCGTCTAGTCCATATTTCGCCCCTTTTTTACGTGCTAGATATTTTAAGGGGTGCACCGCCAACCCAACTAGCTTGTCTATTGCCCTATTCGCTGTGAATCGCTTTCAGATCAACTTTTCCCAGGAGTACATTTACCGGGCTGCTGCTTGTAGGCGCATTGTTGCTTGCTGTGAATCGCTTTCAGATCAACTTTTCCCAGGAGTACATTTACCCAGTCTTCATGCGTATGTGCTGGTAGTGAGGCTGTGAATCGCTTTCAGATCAACTTTTCCCAGGAGTACATTTACCAAGCAGCTGAGTACCCTTTACATTGTTATTGCTGTTAATCGCTTTCAGATCAACTTTTCCCAGGAGTACATTTACCTTACTATGCCATTTATAAAGCTAAGGGCAATGCTGTGAATCGCTTTCAGATCAACTTTTCCCAGGAGTACATTTACCATCACTCAACAAGAAGCAGCTAATGGAAATGCTGTGAAATGCTTTCAGATCAACTTTTCTCAGGAGTACATTTACCATGCTATTAGCAAAGCAAGAGAAGTGAAAGGCTGTGAATCGCTTTCATTCTACAACGGGTTTACGAAGTTTGTTGTAGGACGAGTTTTTGAATAGATGGCGAGCTATGTAGTTGTAGAGAAAGCCCCCTACCGCCTAAACACCTCCTCCCCCCTCACCCGCAACTCCGGAAAGAACGAGCACTCAATCGCCTCATTTTCATCTGTTACCGGCGCTAAGCCCGCATATATCCCATCGCGTAATACAAAGCGCAAGATGACTGACTCCAACGGATTGACTAGCCAGTATTCTTTCACACCAGACTCCTGATACAGCTCATACTTGGTCTTCATCTCACGTTTGGAATTCCCAGGGCTTAGTATTTCTATAATCCAGTCGGGTGCGCCTGTACAGCCCTGATCGGTCAGCTTATCTAAATCGCAGATCACACAGAGATCTGGCTGCACGACGGTTTCGCCACCCGCAGTATTCGGTAGGCGGACGTCGAAAGGGGCTGGATATAGCTCACATAGATGGTCGTTGAACGCATTAAAGAGCAAGCCAGTCATATTACGAGCTACCGCCTGGTGAAATCGACTAGGCGCAGGGGCCATTGCAGCTATCCAACCTCGAAAAATCTCTACCCGCTCGCGCAGCTGCCACGTCATGTAGTCAGCGTAGGTATACTGCTGGTTAAGATCTAGCTGGTCGAGGCTCGTGATGGACATGCGTGCAAGATATGAGGCGTTTTAGCGGATATGCGTTGGGACGACAAATTACTTGGCCCTTAGGCTTTTGTGGAAAAATCTGTAAAGGCACATGAATCAAAGTTAATATTGATCTAGAGCCCATGCTAAATTCCCTATGCTCAATTTATGCTTGAACTGCCGTACCTATGCACCATGATTAGCCCACTTACACGTCTACTGACGTTTCTTCTCGTGTCCTACACCCTCTCTTTGACGGCCCAGCACATAGTGTTTCTCGACTATCCGAACAGCGACAAAATTTATCAAGAGCCAGAAACAGAAACTATTGCAGAAGTTCAGCGGCTTCTGAGGGAGAACATGCCCGACCGCGCGCAGGAAATTGTAATCAAGCCAGCTACCGCAGCGGCTTCTGAAATAACAACTCCAAACGCGCGCTACTACTACCTTGCTTACAATGTTACACGAGGACCTGGGGTTAGAAAAATCGAGAGAAGCTATACGATTGTACCTGCCCCCTCAATTATTCATATCACCTTGCGAGAAATTGTTCACGCTACGTTTGCTACAACGTTGCGCTACGAGAAATTGCGTCAGATCTATACAGTTAGTAAAGGTAAAGAGGTAGGCTTAAGCCCAGCGTATGTTACTACAGCGCGTGGTGATGTCATAGAAGTTTATGGTAGCATCGTACCCAGTCCAGCTTCACTACAGAGTGCACAACCTGGTAGTCCTACCGAAGATAAATATGTATGGGAAGCTACTAGGGTTTTTGACGCAAATAAAAGTAAGCACCTTGGCTTCGTGCACGCTGCAATGCAAGAAGCAATTGCAGAAGCGGTCGCTTATGGTACGGCAGACACTGAACTTAATACAAATTCAACTTATTCAGGCGGACCGCCGAAAGAAATTACGACTTCGTCCACGCTCCCTCCCACCGAACACCTGTTTGGATATGTCTATGACGAGGCCAATGGACACCGGTTTCCTGTCCTGGTCGGGTACTATTCCAGTAGGGAGCAAAGTGTGGAAGGCTCCACAAGATTTAAGAAGAAAATATCGATGGCCTCAAATTATTCTAAGTTTTATAGCAAAAACGAATTGAATGGACGAGATTTTTTCCTATCTTCCACGATGCTAGACAAAATTAGTATAAAAGACAAGCCATCCTATGTAGCCAAATGCAAATATTCCGAAGTATCAGACTTTAGTTTAACTGTCATCGATAATTTACCAGGTATTTCAATATCAGCGTTAGAATTACGTCCAGAGGACTACAGCTTACGCACGCCTGCTAGTATAACTGAGCCAAATATTGTATTTGCGGGCAAAAATCATTCAGCTTTAACGTTTAATCTAAAGCCAACTGATAATACCAGCAAAGCACTAGTAGCTTCGGCATATAACATCTGCGAGCAGCTAGGAATATGTGATATATTCCTCCGTCCACTGGGTGGAAAACCCAACAAGCCAAAATCTTTCTGGTACTATCGACCTATAGGAGAATATGCCGAATTAGGAGACAACCCGTACATTGTGGGTGACGCCGATTGCACGGTCGGCAAGATGCCGTCAAACCGATACACCTACTTCAAAGGCTTGCAAGACAATAGTGGTCTCGCATTGTACAACTTTGAGTTTACTGCAAAGTTTGCTGCTGAGATGTTAGCTGAAGACTGTAAGCTTCATTTAATAGCTCGACAGTAGCAATAGCTATGCAAAGATTTCGCTTTTAACAGGTCTCCAAACCTCCACTTTCTTTTTTGTTTCGCTCCAAAAAGCGAAATTGACTTAAAATTTGAGAAGTAATAGAGGAACTGTGTTGCTGCACAAGTCGGATTGGTATTAAGAGCCTATTTAAATTTAGGAAAGTCTTAATATTTGGTGGATCGAGGCTAGTAGAAACCAGGCCTCCACCACACAATCTAGTCGGTCATGACTGATGCACGTCCTTCTTGCCCACCGCCTGTGCGAGAACGTCCGCTCTACAACCCACCGCTTCGGCAACACCACAAATTTTTCTCCTTTAACCTTGACATTCAGCCGCTTAGCCTCTGCATACTCGGTCCGTTTGATTATTGACAGCCGGGCCCCACGACCACGAGCGATACCTTCACATCCTTGGTAGCCAGCATCGGCATACACAACTTTGATCTTGGTGAAGCCCGCTCGGCGCACCGCGTCGAGCAAGTCTGCAAATGCTTTGGAGTCCTGTTTATTGGCACCTGATGTCACACATGCAAGTACCCGCCCATTCGTATCAACAGCAGCGTGGTACTTCACACCATTGATGCGCTTATTACCATCGAATCCGTGCGACTCGCGACGCCCCCATACCAAACTTTTGATGGACTGAGAGTCCACTACGCATGCTGTCGGTTGGCGGTTTCGACGGCGACGAGCGGGGTGGCGCTCATTTTTATGACTACGGTTTCGCCCGCGGCGGGCAGCCCGTAACCGCTTGACTAGCATGGCGTTAAGCTTGTCGAAGATGTACTCCTTAGACCATGTTGAGAAGTAGTAGTAGGTAACCGCCTTGGGCGGGAAGCGAGGATGGTCATCAAGGACGTCCCACTGCGATCCAGTGCGAAGGATGAAGAGAATTGCCTCTAAGATGTCAAGCAGATCGTATTTGCGACGGCGCTGCGGGATGAGGAAATTGAGGTATCGGCGGATTAACTTGCGGCGGCTTCCGGTGAGGGCTTTGGTGTGATGAAGTAGTCTCATACCTCTTACACCACCCTCTCGGTTGCTGTTGTTCAGCCAGTTACGTATAATACATAGTTATAGGTATAACTATAAATAGGCTCTAAGAAGTTTCGGATTCAAAGTTTTGTATAGTTGTGCATGCTTTGGCAAGGATAGTTGGCCCCAATATTATCGAATAGTCATCTCGACTTATCTGAGAATTAGGTTGCTGACGGCCTACACTTGTTCCAGAAACAACCACCTAAAGGTGACTTTTCTACCGATGGTCTTTGGTGAATCGCAACCCCATCATCACTTTTTGTAGCAACGACTGGCCTGCGCATCAAGATTCTGCTGACCAAAACCACGCAGTTATGCCATGGTATGGCCATGCTGCGGAGCTTCCTCTCCAGACTCAGCCAAATTTCGCTTCTGGCTAAAATGGGAAGCTGGGTCTAAGGCATGCTTATCGAGCGTTGCAGCGTCGCCATCCTCGGCAGCCTTAGCGAGAATCGCCAGCATTTGCATGGTGGTGAAGGTGGGCTTAGCGCTTTTGTCGCTCATGTAGATGCAAATTAGCAACTAGAATCAAGTCCGATCTATCAGGGGCCGCTACAGTACGCAAACAAGATTCGGGTGGCAATGATTTAGGAATGGTGACGGATACTAATGCTATTAGAGTTTAGCATCCAAAAGGGTGTAGACGCGCCTGCGTACGCACGTGCGAGTTGCGATAGGTTTCTGGGCGCATAGCCACTCGATAATTATGTAGACCAGCTGCCAGTTGCATTACTTGATCTGCATGCTCGATATCGGAGGTTCTTAGCCTTGTTGCTTTAGCCATTCTTTTTATACCTCCTATTGCGTGTTCTACCACGATCCGCATCGAAGAAACCCACTTGTTATAGTTTTTCTGCCACCTCTTCAATGGATTTCCACGAGATGCTCGCATACACGCCGCCTTCCATACTCCATCAGGTTCGTAGCCTGTATATCCTGCATCCAGTGTAAGCCATAGATCTAGATCGTCTAAGCTCTCCAGGGTCGGCAACTCTTCGTCTGCCATACGCTTATCGTGCATTGCTCCTCGCCACGTTGGACCTAGGTATACGATGCGCTGGCTAGGTGAACACATTACCGCATTTTTGACGGCGTGGTGCTTAAACTTTCCGTTATAATCCTTTTTCTGCGCTTCGTAATCTGTGTTGCGTGGCATCCGACGTTCAGTAACATCGAGATGAAGTGAAAGCTCTTTGTTTGTAGGTTGTTCGGCGTGATTATGCTGTTCAAGACTTGGTGCTTCTTCGTCGTTGCTATTGGCGCCACTTGGCGCCTCGAGAACATTGGTATGATGGAGTTGAGCTGACAGCTCACACAGCGTTCGGGCGGGTCGACATCCTAAGTCTCCGAGAGCTTTATCGAGTACAGGGAGCAAGAAGCGATACCACTTCGATACTGCTGTTTGAGTCATCCCAAACGTAGCAGCCAAGTGCTGTTGAATGGCATCGGTTTTAAGAGCCAAAAGGATAAAGAGCAGTCGGTCTTGTTTAGTAGGTAATTTCGTGGAGGGATTGGCGAGTCGTTGTGCAGAGAGAGGCTTGCGGCGGCGTTTGCCGTCGACCTGGTACATCTTGAATTTACGCCGAAAGGCATCTTCAAAACAACCAAGAAGACGATTGAATTCAGGTGGAGTTAAGCTAGTCAGCGCCTTGAGCTGAGCAGGATCTGCAATGGATTTTAGTGTGTTCATAGCGTGTGGAGAGAAAGTAAGCAACATTGGCCAAAAAACCAAACAGGGCCCTCACGTGCGCGCGGTCAAGATTTTTGATGACTAAACTCTATTATGTAGCAATTGTTGTCAAAAATGAAAGCGACACCGGCGGGAACCAGTGTCGCTTTCGTCAAATGTGTAAGGACAAAACGTTATTGGACAAGCATCTTCGCCGAAGTCCCACTGGAGTTGGCTCGGACGTAGTAATGTCCAGGAGCATAGCGTTTATCGATTTGGATTACTTGTGAACCCGTTGGTAATCGCTCGACAAGTCTGCCTTGCGCATCGAACACAGAGATGAGATCGTCTACTACTGCAGCATCTGATGGCTCTCCAGCAAGCATTATGCGAACTATTTGATTGCGGCCGACTACGTTTGGAGCGAGTCGGAGATTGATTAGTTCGGCGCCGCTGATCTGTCCATCACGATTTTGGAGTAGGTCGTCGCGATCACCGCCACTAACGATTGGGATATCAATGCCCGAACATCCAGGCGAAGTGGAACGCCTCACGGTCTTACGTATCCAAAAAGTTTCGCCACATTGTCGTACTTCGGCGCTGATCTCGAAGGACTCCGGCCAACCTCCTGGGCTTTCGATTCGGATGAAGCTGGTATATTGATCACCTTGAGTTATCCTGATGCCGCTTCGTGAGAAACGCCATTGAATGTAGTCGACATTCGGATTTGAGTGCACGTAGTAGTCGCCCCATTCTCCATCGCATACCAGACTAGGACCTTGTACCCTGGCGAAGGCGCGAGAAATTGGGAGTGTGATTGTGAATGGTCGCGTTTGGATACTGCATTCCATTGTATACACGGCGGTAACTGTCAATTCGTTTTCGCGATTGCGGTTTATGGGTAGCGAGGTAGTAGGGTCGGTTGAAGTTCCTATCACCTGACCTCCTATGGTCCATATATACGAGGTGGGCAAAGGGGTATCACATCCTGTGCCCAAGCTAGCTGTAACTCTTGTATCTTCGCCACACAATGGAGAAGTAAACGTGACATCATTGACGCTCCTAAGGTTGCGGATTACAACGTTAGCCGTGCCAGCTATACCACCAGTAATGGTTACTGTGCCATTTCCGTTGCTCTGCGTAGAGAGAGTTTCTTGCACGACGTTGATCGCCCTTATCGTGCTGCAATTACTCCAGGTCACACCGAGAATGAAGCTATCCCACAACGGTTCGATGCCTGGGATGCAGGGTCCAAGACCCGGCGGGACTCCGGATCTGCAGATTTCAGCAACGCTAAGACTACCTCTGAGTGGGAAGGCGATCTTTACACTTGGTATAGCTCCGACGGAGACCCCCGCGATACTTGTGATGGAGCCGCCGCTCACATTAATGACGTATGCGCCCGCCTCGGTCGGGGAGTCGTTGGGGCCGTCAATGACGTAGGTACTTGCGAGTGGACTCGGGGTAGCTTCACATTCTACGGCGCCCAGGATGAGCACTGGCGGTGGGCCGTAGTCACCTGCAAGAACGGCGATGGGCATGAGGACTGATGCTAGCAGCAACATCCTGAAGAACAATATCTTGTGCATTGCGTAGGTTTTGAACAATTATACGGCAGATATAATATCTATCTAGCTTCATCCCGAATTATACCTAAATACTGGTACTATGCCGTCCTATTCGTATTCTCGTTGTACATATGCTCGGCTCCGAAAAGGGGCGGAGGATTGATATGCAAGTGGTAACGCATCTCAAGTTTACGCATATGTCGCATTAGATCGTTAGGGGAAGCACTTGCTGAAACAGGGTGCTTGAATCGCTCTGGCTTGCAACTCGCCTTCGATCGGTTGCGTCGGACAAATCTAAGCGTAACGCCCCCAAGTGCATAGAATGGACCTACAGCCTCCTTAGCAGAACCCCAATTAGAAGTCAACCGCGGATAGCACTGAGCCAGCAATTCTGAAAGTGCAAGCGATCTCAAATTCTAGACAGTGCAATTGGTTTTATCAAGTATATTTGTGCCTCCTAGGAGTAAATCTGCTTCCATGTCCCAGAGGTTTAGTGTCCTGTCAGTTTTGCTGTTGACGATTATTAGGTGGTTGTTGATAGACTACGAGATAGTGGTCGTACTTCTTACGATTCTAAGGGCGTGTTTGGAGATTAAAATTGTCGCCCGTTTTGTAGCTGCAGATAATAGTCAAAAGCTAATCGCAACGTTATTTTTATTATGCTATGGATTCTCGGCTGCTAGTTGGCTTGTGCCGCTTTCCGTGAGCAATTCGCTCGTAATGGGCACCGCTATAGCTTTCAACCTAGCTTTGTCGGCCTCACCAATTTGGCTATTGCGGTATTTTAAAGTAGTGTCGTTGACGGCTGTTGCGGCTGCCGTGGCGCTTAGTGCAGTGTTATATGAGGCAATTTCTAAGGCTTGGACTTTTGGCGTTCCAGTCGGATTAAACAGTGAATTTGCCATGGCATCATCGGTCTTCGCGGACGTAGCGGCAGTAATTGGTGCTACTGGTGTCATTTGCATCGTTTATATAATCGGAGGGTTGTTTAGCATCTATATAAGTCGAGTCCGCGAATTAGTTCTGTCGAAAAACTGGCTCCCTGCCGCCGGCATCGTTGCTATCGTGCTCGTGTGTAAAGCGCTAGGGAGCATCGTGGCCTCGAGATTGGAACCTGAAGTCGAATCGACCATGAAAGTTCATTCAGTCTCGACCAATGTCGATTGTGAGGGAAAGGATACTCGACTCAACGTTGCTTATACTACCAATCTAGTTAAAACATGCATACTCAAGCTCTCTTCAAAGGACACCTCAATGATCGTGTTTCCTGAAAACTCAATTTTGGCACCCCTTAGTACTGCTGCGTATAATGTCGGTGAAAATACAATATCTTCCTTCGGGATGAACATAACGGAATTTCTAGATAGTTTAAATAGTCCTATGACGGTTGTTATAGGTGTTGTCGTTTACACGTTGCCTTCGCAGTATGATACGAAGAACGAGCGAGCAAATTATAATATAAGTGACGACGGGCGTCTATACTTACTACATAGCGTTGCGCTGACTATAGATAGGGAGGCTCACACGATTTCTGCAGCAAAGCAACGCTACGTCCCGTACGAGGAGACTCTGCCAGACGTCTTCCCTATAATCAATCTGGTGATCGAATCGCTTCGCACAAACTCAGGAGCCGTGGATGCTCGGTGGGTGCCACTGCGCGACCAATACATAAGCAAGACAGGCGATTATCAAACTACGATCTGCTTTGAGAGCTTGGCGCTGGGTGGAGTGCTCGCGTCCCGCGTCACTGGTCGATACGTTATTTCGATTCTTAATGAGTGTTGGTATGACGAGACAATTCTCGCTAAGCTATTCGCGTTTGCCGCTAAAGCTGCTTCCTATACGACAGGGTCGCCCATCGTGCGATCATCAAATGGTGGTGTTACCGAGATCGTTGTCCCTTCTGTCTACTCAGCCTCGGCTCAAATTACGCAACGAACTGGTCAAGGCCTTGACATCGTGTCTGGAGACGTGCCCTTAAGGTCCCCAAATATGTATATGATACGGGTATCAGTCGAGGTCGTTGCAATCGTAGCAGTCATCATAATCTTGGTCCGTAGAATGCTCAGACAAATACAAGCTACATGAGTGTGTGAGTGCGCAATTACAATACAGGTGGTGGACTGCGCAATCTCCTTTCGTTTGGTTACTCTGGTTTGGCCCCTTAAATATCGGACAATCGTCTAGTCGTGTTTGAGAATTGGGTTGCTGTCAGCCAAGGTTTGCCTCAGCAACGAATACCCTACGGTGAGTTTCATATCGATGGCACATGGTGATTGACGAGCCCATCATCACTTTTTGTAGCAACGACTGGCCTGCGCATCAAGATTCTGCTGACCAAAACCACGCAGTTATGCCATGGTATGGCCATGCTGCGGACCTTCCCCTAAGTCCTTAGCCAATTTGCGCTTCCAGGTAAAGTGGGGAGCAGGGTCTAAGGCATCTTGATCGAGCGGTGCAGCGTTGCGATCGTCGGCAGCCTCAGCAAAAATCGCCAGTTTTAGCTCGGTGGTCAAGGTGCGCCTAGCACGTTTGTCGCTCATGGAGGTACAAATTAGCAACTAGAAACATATCCGATCTATTAAGGGGCCGCTCCACTCTTCGCATATACTCCCCACCCGTATGTTGAGTGTGTAGGCAGATTGCTTGACTAGTCGACAGGCTCTAAACGCGTATTAACGGACCCGTCAGTGAGGCTTTCGAGCACGAGAAGGTAGCCTGGCTTGCCAACGACGAAGTCTACAGTCTCTGCATCTTCGCGACGCGGAATGACTTTTTCGATCGGGCCATCTCCAAAGTCACTTACTACGACATATTCTCCAATTTTATCATCCGCGTTGCGGTGGCGGCGTAGGCCGACCACGTACGCTTTTTCTTCGGGTAAGTATTGCGTAAATTTGACAGCATTCCAGTAGAACTTTATGCCGGTCGTAGGCCGATAAGGGAAGGGCTTAGGATCAACTTCGCCTGTTAAGCGGTTGACTTTGATTCTCTTCGTTGTACTATGTGAGTATTGATCATCGAACGAGACGAGTAACAAATCCTCGAGGGTTCCAAGATCAGTAGCCGATTGCTTCCACCACTTCGTTGGTTTTATTATTTTGCGAAAGTTGACATCTCCAATTACGTAGGGTTCGATAATAGCAGTATATCCGCCGTCAGGTCCAGCAACGATTCGATGGATCATCAATTCTCCTCCCTCATTGACATGGATCTCAGCCTGTTTGCCCATCTTCTTGGCAATAGTCTCGTAGGAGGTGCTCGTACGCTCGAGCAGCTCGCCTTTCTCCGATATTTGCAGAAAGGTTATCCCAATACCCTCCTTCGAGAATGGGTGGACACCGGACTTGGCCGCGGGGCCAGCAATCACGAACTCGTTGCCGGATGAAATGTCCAGTGCAAATTCGGGACGCATACTCGTCTCGCCGTCGTCTACTTCGTAGTGGAAAGCAAGCGAACCGTCTGCTACGTTGATTGCCTCGACGATATAGCGCGGCTTACGCTTTTTCGCCTTGATGAATACAGCGTTGAGTAGGAGATTCTCTGTAGCGAGCAGCGAGTACACGCTCTGGTTCTTCGAGTTTTCAAGCGGTTTTGAGTAGCTCCATACAGGAGAAAGCTTATTATCGAAAAGGCGTATCCTATGAGATGGCTCCTTCTTGGATGCCGTCCGACCGAACACTGCAAAGCCTTTCCCAGGAACGGCCCGAAGGATGGTCTCGGCACCATGAGGTTGATTCACCTGCAGCATGCCAAGCATGTCACGTTCTATTTTATTGATCTCTATAGCCCTACTCCCAAGTTGCAGGCCATCAATACTGAAGGTAAAAAGGTAAAATTCATCGCCATAGGCTTGCGTAGCGAGTAAACAAATCGCTTCGCCGTTAAACTTCACATCGACTGACTTAGCCCCATCAGGCAATTTAATGGTGTGGTCGTGCGTAGGCTGAAACTCTGCGTTGAATAAGCGTAGCCGATACTCCGAATCCCCTTTTTTTGCCTTTCCATAGGAGAATAAAAAGAAGTAGCCAACTACCTCGTCGCCCTGAGTAATCGGCCCATCGCCAGACTGCTTCACATTCTTTAGAGCGCGATCTGCGTTGCTCTTTCGTTGAGCGATTCCAGAGGTGGTCAGTACACTACTCAAGAATGCGAGAAGGACGAGTGTTAAGGTAGCTTTCATTGAGCGTTCGTTTTAAGCAGCGTCCTTAGCCATGCGTTATAGCTATGGTCAGGGAATTGGGTCCTTAGCAGCGTCTGTGAGTGAAGTACTGGTTCTAATTCGTCGTTCGACCAAAGCGCAATAATGGCGCGGGCCATAATGGCCTCTGGGGAGAGTAGTGAAGGCGGAATTGCCGCGGTGTAGTCCTTTGCCAGCGTTCTTAGTTCGCGACCACGAAGCGAACGTAACAGTGCGTTGATCGGTCGGAGTTCTAGTGGGGTATACTCATCAGGCTGTGGAACCGCGAGTCCAAATTTTCCAGCGTTTCGCTGCTCAATAAGTTGGGTAAGTGTGAGTGCGGCAACTCCACGAAACCAAGCGTCGGTAGAGTCGGCTTGCACGCCACGAATTGAGGCAAGCAAGGCGCAGTCGAGCTTCATCCGGTCGAAACAGCCAGCCGCAATCTCACGCCTCGCCGCCTGGCGGCGCACCTGGTAACGCAAAGTGGCGTCTGCCAAAATATCCTCGCTTGGTTCATCGGGCGCGGCGGTAAGTACGGACGCTGTTGCCCCTTTTACCGAGGCATGCTGCTCCGTAAGATTTGCAAGCCGTACTTCCGTTGACGGGTGCGTACGCAAGGCCTCGCGCTCAGCGCTCGTCAATTGATCGTAGTAGGTGAGGGGGTTCAACTCAAGCTCATCAAACCAGGCGTCTGGCGCCGGAGCTCCAGGGACGCTCAATGCGCGCTGTAAGTCGAAGCGCGATTCTGGCGTTGGCTGTCCAGCTTTCGCTAAAACCCGCATCGCTGTTACGGGCGCGTGCTCCTCGTAATCAGTGTTGCTGAACAATACTAGCGCAAGCGAGTCGGCTTCGGCTTCTCCATATCGACTATGCCGCGATCGCTCAAAGGCTATTGACTTAAAGTAATCTTCTAATTCGCTAAAGCTGCCTTCCTCGAGTTCACGCACTCGCTTACGCGCCTTGCGAGACCCTTGCCGTTTAACGCGGGCGAGCGCTTCTCTAGAAAAGTGGTCAAGCGCTTGGTGCGCAAGTTCGTGACACACCACAAACGCCACCTCATCCTCTGAATGCATCGCAGCAACCAGCCCGAGGTCGACCGATAATAACTGGTTTCCATAGCAACGCGCATTTACACTCGCTTCTCGCGCGATCCAAACACGCTGGTCCTTGGCAACGTGCGCAGGGTTGGCCTCACGCACCTTGTCGAGTATTCCGTCGATCCAAGCTTGCCAATACACATCGTCAGTCAAAAAAGCGGCGTCTTTATATGCGCCCTCAATCGCCTCATCACGTTGCTCGTGAAGCTCCCGTAAAGGCTTTCGGTACTTAAGGGGGAGATTCTTCATCTGATGGCTCGTCCAGTCGCGCAAGTACTCATGTAACTCACTAGGTACGGCTGCCGAAGTCCTGCCGAGGGTGATCGATTGCGCAAAGAGCGCTTGGCTACTCAAGATGCATATGGCAAGGACTAAAATTGTTCTACTCATTCTACTGACTACGACAACAGCTTTTGTATGAATTTCTTTGCGGTCGTAAAGCTAAAAAGAGTTTAGCATCCAAAAGGGTGTAGACGCGCCTGCGTACGCACGTGCGAGTTGCGATAGGTTTCTGGGCGCATAGCCACTCGATAATTATGTAGACCAGCTGCCAGTTGCATTACTTGATCTGCATGCTCGATATCGGAGGTTCTTAGCCTTGTTGCTTTAGCCATTCTTTTTATACCTCCTATTGCGTGTTCTACCACGATCCGCATCGAAGAAACCCACTTGTTATAGTTTTTCTGCCACCTCTTCAATGGATTTCCACGAGATGCTCGCATACACGCCGCCTTCCATACTCCATCAGGTTCGTAGCCTGTATATCCTGCATCCAGTGTAAGCCATAGATCTAGATCGTCTAAGCTCTCCAGGGTCGGCAACTCTTCGTCTGCCATACGCTTATCGTGCATTGCTCCTCGCCACGTTGGACCTAGGTATACGATGCGCTGGCTAGGTGAACACATTACCGCATTTTTGACGGCGTGGTGCTTAAACTTTCCGTTATAATCCTTTTTCTGCGCTTCGTAATCTGTGTTGCGTGGCATCCGACGTTCAGTAACATCGAGATGAAGTGAAAGCTCTTTGTTTGTAGGTTGTTCGGCGTGATTATGCTGTTCAAGACTTGGTGCTTCTTCGTCGTTGCTATTGGCGCCACTTGGCGCCTCGAGAACATTGGTATGATGGAGTTGAGCTGACAGCTCACACAGCGTTCGGGCAGGTCGACATCCTAAGTCTCCGAGAGCTTTATCGAGTACAGGGAGCAAGAAGCGATACCACTTCGATACTGCTGTTTGAGTCATCCCAAACGTAGCAGCCAAGTGCTGTTGAATGGCATCGGTTTTAAGAGCCAAAAGGATAAAGAGCAGTCGGTCTTGTTTAGTAGGTAATTTCGTGGAGGGATTGGCGAGTCGTTGTGCAGAGAGAGGCTTGCGGCGGCGTTTGCCGTCGACCTGGTACATCTTGAATTTACGCCGAAAGGCATCTTCAAAACAACCAAGAAGACGATTGAATTCAGGTGGAGTTAAGCTAGTCAGCGCCTTGAGCTGAGCAGGATCTGCAATGGATTTTAGTGTGTTCATAGCGTGTGGAGAGAAAGTAAGCAACATTGGCCAAAAAACCAAACAGGGCCCTCACGTGCGCGCGGTCAAGATTTTTGATGACTAAACTCTAAAATATGTTCTGAATTACGCAATGACCAAAGCTGACCGTAAGACCTACGTAGTTTTTGCTCGTCGGCCACAGCTCTGGATGAACCCTAGCGTAACCTCAGGTATTTAACGAAGATCCGGAAACAAGCTTTCAGCATGCCCTTGCTTCTGGCGATTGGCTTGAGTGGCACATCAGGTTTACGGTGCTACAATAAGCGCAGGGATTCTTCGTCAACTTCAACCGCTTTGGTGCGGCCAATACTGGCAACCTTGTCAACGACCGCAAATCAAACACCAATGCCGACCCGCCAGCTGAGTACCCCGTATTCCTAACGGAGCCGGATGTTAACGTGTGGCCCAATCCGTCTCCACTCAGCTTCGAGGTGACGAGCTTCAACGAGTGCAAAACCGGCGATGTGTACTGCATATACATTGAGGCCAATCGCGAAACGCAGTTTTACGTAATGATCGATGTCGACGGCAACCCGGGCTACCAAGCCAACGGTCGCAATGTCCTCTATGCGTACCGTACACTCAGTCCGGGCGACAACTGCCTTCCTCGGAACGGACTAGACAATGTGGGCGATCCTGTGCCCTCGGGCGCTACGGGCTCCGTGATTGTCGAGATGATCGCCTGGCTAACCCACTTCCCTGTCTGGGACGCAGAGACCAACCCGAATGGCTTCCACGCGAGTATCGCTCGCCCTGCTGGCTTGCCCGCTCCGAAAATGTTCTGGGACAATCGGGGTCTGACCAAGGCCAGTCCTCGTAATGCTAACCTCGACGGCTGCACAAGCAATTGCGATGTGTACACCAACTCAGACGAAGAGAACGTCAACACCTGGGTAGCTGCGATTGCCGCGACAGATTCCCAGCCGTTTACCCTCGCCGGGGTTTGCGATACCGACCAGGATGGCATCCCTGACCTCATTGAAGTCGGCGGCACCAACACTGATGGTGACGGACGCGTAGACGGCACCTTCGTGGATGCCGATAATGACGGTTGGGCAGATGCACTCGACAACAACGGATCGAGCACCGGAACCGCCTTTACCCTCTTCGGCTTGGATTCTGACGGCATTGATGATTTTCTGAACCTCGACGACGAAAATGATGGCATCTCCGACCTCGTGGAAGTAGGCGACATTGATGCCAACGCTGATGGCATGCTCGACGCCACTTCTGACGCCGACGGGGATGGCCTCGCCGATGTTGTAGACCCGAGCTACGACATCATGAGCGGAACTTCTGTCACTGGCACGCCCCACTTTGTTACGAATGCCGACACGGATAGCGACAACCTGCCCAATGGCGTCTGCGCTGCCTGTGATTTTGACGGTGACGGTTACCCGAATTACCGCGATCTCGACGCCGATGGCGATGGCATTCCCGATAGGTTGGAAGCACGTGGCATGCATGGCAACAAAAACGACCTGGCCGATAATGGCGCCGCTACACCCACATTTACCGACAGCGACAACGATGGCCTCACCGACGATCGCATGTCTTATGCCGGGGTGAGTGCAGGCGGTGCCGGACAACAGGTTTTCGCGCAAGCGCTAGATGTCGATGGCGACGGACGGCCCAACTGGCTGGACATCGATGCAGATGGCGACGGCATCACCGACAACACGGAGGCCTTCGGCACCAACAGCTACACAGCACCAACTTCAGGACCTGGCTCAAATACCGACACCGACGGACTCAATACCGCCTACGACGACGGCAGTGGGCACGGCGGCAACACGACCGATCCGGTTGATTCTGACAGTGATGGAACGCCAGATTACCTCGATCTCGACTCCGACGGAGACAAGCTCCCCGATGCCATTGAAGGCCATGACACTAATGATGACGGCGTTGTAGATGGCAGCGATTCAGCTTTCGCCAAAACAGGTCAGCCCACAGGCGCAGACGTGGACGGCGACGGACTCGACTATGGCTACGACAAGGATATCGCCGCAGCTGACGTCACAAACGGAGCGGGCCAACCCACAGACTATTCCAAGCAAAACGTCTCCAATGCCGACCAGGATTGGCGCCACGAAGACCTCAACGTGGTAGGCAATGTGTGGGCTGACGAAAATAGCAACGGACGTCTCGATGGCCTGGAAATGGGCATCTCTGGCGCAACCGTCGAACTCTACGACGGCGCAGCGTTGGTCGCAACTGCGACTACTGGCCCGGACGGTAGCTACACATTTATCCGCAAGCCCGCCTCGACGGCATATACAGTGAAGTTTGTGCAGCCGAGCGGCTACGGCGCGATGAGTCCTCAGGATGCGAGCTTTAACGACGCAGACGATTCTGATGCCGACCCGGCAACCAACACCACCAGTGTTATGACCCTCGCTGCTGGCAATTTGCCCAACTTCGTGAGCGGAGGATTTTTAGCAGCACCGCTACCTGTACATCTGATAAGCTTTGCGGCAAGCAGCAACAATTGCAATGTGCTTATCGAATGGGCTACCGCAAGCGAGCAAAACCTCGACCGTTTCGCGGTAGAGCGCCAATCAGAGCACGGGTCTTGGCAGCGCATTAAGGAGCATCCAGCTCAAGGCGACGGTGCTTACAGCACAATAGATGCCGATGCCGCTTCGGGTACCAGCTACTATCGCCTGGTGAGCGTTGATCTCGATGGCACTAAGGCCTATTCCAACACGATTGCCGTAGTCAGTGACTGCGACAAAGTGGTGCGCCTGTTCGGGCATACCCCAACCCAGTACGTACCACGCTACAACTACAAGGGTTGCCAAGCGCTACCAAATCGGTTTCCGCGGTTGACCTTTTCGGTCGGACCATTCAGCTTCCGATAGTTGGCGACGCTGTAGACATGAGCGCACTAGCTGTGGGAAGTTACGTGCTTCGGTTTACAGACGGGCAGACGCTACGCGTCTTGAAGCAATAGTAGGTGACTGATCTGTTTGAAAGGACTGCCGCTACGATACCTGATGGATGTTGTGGCGGCAGTTTTGTTTGGTGCTATAGGTATTGGCTTTCAAGTATTGGTTTGGCCCCTGATTGTCGGACGATGGTCTGGTCGTGTTTGAGATTTGGTGATGTGTGGCTAGGTCTATGTCAGCAAGTCCAGCCAGCGAGTGTAGCGATAAGCGCTATCTTGCTACCATGCTGTACCTATCTATCCCATACGATCAGCAGCTGATGGCGGCCATGAGAAAGATAAACGGTGCGCGCTGGGACCCGAAGCAAAAACTCTGGTATGCTCCGGATAAGCCAGAGACCCACGAGGCAATTAAGCGGGAAGGGCTGCAAGAAAGGCTGGTTAGCCCTCCAAAAACAACAGCTCCGCTGCCCGCAGCAGCCCGGGGCACTTCCACAGCCGCCATAGCCCTGGAGCAAATGTTGATGAGGGAAGGAGCTGCCTACGCAACGAGAAAAAGCTACGGCAGTGCTATTCGCAAACTCGACAGCTGGTACCATGGAAACCTTGACGACGCTACGCGGGATGAGCTACTTCAATATTTAAGCTACTGCGTCGAAGAGTTGCGGTACAGCAGGTCCACGATGAATCAGATCGTGAATGCCTTGCGAGCCTACTACGAACGCGTACTCGGTCGACCTAGAGATGAGCTTAGGTTGCCACGTCCCCGAAAAAAGCGAAGTTTGCCTAACGTGTGTTCGGAAGACGACGCACTGCGCATGCTTCGCGAAACGAAGAACTTGAAGCACAAGATGATCTTGGCGTTGTTGTATGGCTTGGGGTTAAGAAAAGGGGAGGTGCAGAAGTTGCTGGTACGGCATGTGGACATGAAGCGGGGGAGCATTAAAATTCAGCAGGCAAAGGGAAATAAGGATAGGATGCTTGCCCTACAGAGCAGCCTAAATGGCTTGCTCACCAACTACCTGGAAGTGTACCAGCCACAGCACTGGCTGATTGAGGGAAGGGATGGGGCGCAGTATTCGGCAGCTTCCATACAAGCGGTGTTCGTACAAGCTAAAAATAGATCGAAGCTACCTGATCAGCTGACCGTTCACGGTCTACGGCACAGCTATGCGACGCATCTAGTTGAGCGGGGGACGCCACTTCATGTGGTAAAAGAACTACTAGGTCATGAGAGCATCCAGACGACGCAAATCTACCTCCATACATCGAGTGAGCGCTTTAAGGCGGTATATGATCCGTTGAGGGATTTGTAGGCTGAGGATAGGCATATCGCTATTACGTATTTTGTATATAAGGCTTGATGACAATTCGGTAGCGTACATTGCGCATAACCACTGTTTACAGGATGTTGAACCCGCTATCGCCACTCGCAACGTCGCTAGCTTCTGTGTTTGTATATGGGGATATGGGTAATGGAGTAGGGATATGCTGTAGTTGGGCATCATTAAAAAAAGAATAAATGACAGAAAAAGAGAAGATGCTAAAAGGAGAGCTTTATCGAGCAAATGATGAAGAACTAAGTAAACTGAGTACGAATGCTCGCTTACTATACCGCGAATACAATTTGTCTTCTCAATTTGAAACCGATAAAAAAAGAAGCATATTGAAAAAGCTTTTGGGTAGGTTCGGAGAGAACTTAGAAATCATACCTCCTTTTTATTGTGATTATGGATTCAATATCTCATTCGGAAGTAATGTGTTTCTAAATATGAATTGTTGCATCCTTGATGTCGTACCAATCAAAGTTGGAGATGACGTAATGTTTGGTCCAAATGTACAAATTTATGGAGCTACACATCCATTAGACTCAAAAACAAGATTAACGGGACTTGAATCAGGAAAGAAAATTATAATTGAGAATGATGTATGGATTGGTGGAGGTGCAATTATCTGCCCAGGGGTTACAATAGGAAAAGGAGCAGTAATTGCTGCGGGTGCAGTAGTTGTCAAAAATGTTACTGAATATGTCTTAGTAGGGGGGAATCCTGCTAAAATAATTAAATCAATTACCTAAATTATGAAAAGGCTTTTATTACTCGCAGGAAATGAACATCACAGGTGGCACAATTGGGAAGAAACAACAAAAATTATCTCTAATCTAATTATTAAATCAGGAGTTGATGTTCAAGTTGAAAATGAACTCAGAATATTGTCATCTACCTCGCTCAATGAATTTGACGGCTTACTTCAAAATTACGTCAATTGGAATGAACCACAAGGAGTATCAAATGATGAAAAAAATGGATTTTTACGGTTTGTAAATTCGGGTAAAGGTCTATCAATCATTCACTACGCAAACGGAGCATTTCATTATTCATTACCAGGAGCGGAAGGGTTTCATTGGGAAGAATACCATGAAATAATGGGAAGAAGTTGGACATCTGATGATAAGGCAGAAGTTACGAGTCAACATGATGATTATGGTAAGTTCGTAGTGGAAGTAGTTAATAACAATCACCCAATAACAAGAGGTATAACCAACTTTGAAACGGTCGATGAATTATATTACAATCAAATCGGTGAAAGAGAGGTTAATATACTTGCTCGGGGACTCAGCAAAAATACGAAGAGGAAAGAGCCATTGATATGGACTTATGAATTGCCTTCTAAAACTAAGGTTTTCCAATCCTTGCTTGGTCATGACAAAGCAGGATATTCTCCGATTGTTAAAGAGGTTACCCGAAGAGGTATTCTTTGGACAGTAAACAACTTACAACATGAATAAAATTTTAAATAAAGAATTTAATTGGGTAGATGCTCCAAGTCAATTCAAAATCGAAGAAGAATTACTTGAAATAGTAGCGGAAAGAAATACAGATTATTTTAATGACCCGAGAAACGGAAAAAATCCGATGAAAATCCCAATGCTTATATCAAGGGCTGATGATGTTTTCCAATTTGAGACAAAAATAAAATCAGAACTAAAAAATGATTATGACGCAGGCTCAATCGTGATTTACTCTAATAAAAACTGTTGGGCTAAATTGTGTTTAGAAATTTCTCCTATAAAAGAGATAATAGTAGTAAGCGTAGTAACTAATCATCAAAAATCAGATGATTGTGTGCATGAAGAAATAAAAGATAAAGAAATTTATTTGAGGATATGTGGGTTAGAACATGGAATTTTTACATTTCACTCCTCGGTAGATAGAAAATTTTGGCGTTTCCTCAGATACTTTAAATTGAATGGAGACGAATTTAAGATAGGTTTTAGCTCGCAATGTCCACATGGAAATAGCAATAAGACCTCCTTTTCAGAATTTAATTATCGCTTAGAAAAGTTAGAAGATATGCGAAATGGAAAATGAAAACGATGCCCAACAAAGGCTAAAATGTTCATAGCCCCTATGCGGGGCTACGCCGTTTAGCCAAACCGTTAAGCAACATTTACCGAAACAACCAAAATCAAGACTATATGGAAAAAAGTTTGAAAGATTTAAAAATAGAAATTCAAGTACAAGCCAAAAATGGAATTGATTTCATTCTTGCTGCGGGAATATTATGGCTGGCAATATCTTACATATGGACTTTGGAGTACAGTTCCTATAACAGAAGTATTTATACTTTTATGGTTGGAGCTATATTACTACCTCTCGCTTTTGGATTATCTAAAGTTTTAAAAACTAATTGGAAAGTAAAAGACAATCCGCTTCAATCCTTGGGGCTTTGGCTGAATTTTGCACAACTAATTTATTTTCCTTTTTTAGTTTTCATTTTAATCAAATATCCTGATTATTTCATAATGGCTTATGCTATTATAACAGGTGCACATTTATTCCCATACGCTTGGTTTTATGACGAAATTGGATACGCAATTTGGGCTTTAATAATATCTGTAGGAACATTAGTGATTACTCTAAATGTTGAACTGGAAAATATTTGGACTATTCCTTTATTTACATCAGAGTTTAGCATCCGAAAGGGTGTAGACGCGCCTGCGTACGCACGTGCGAGTTGCGATAGGTTTCTGGGCGCATAGCCACTCGATAATTATGTAGATCAGCTGCCAGTTGCATTACTTGATCTGCATGCTCGATATCGGAGGTTCTTAGCCTTGTTGCTTTAGCCATTCTTTTTATACCTCCTATTGCGTGTTCTACCACGATCCGCATCGAAGAAACCCACTTGTTATAGTTTTTCTGCCACCTCTTCAATGGATTTCCACGAGATGCTCGCATACACGCCGCCTTCCATACTCCATCAGGTTCGTAGCCTGTATATCCTGCATCCAGTGTAAGCCATAGATCTAGATCGTCTAAGCTCTCCAGGGTCGGCAACTCTTCGTCTGCCATACGCTTATCGTGCATTGCTCCTCGCCACGTTGGACCTAGGTATACGATGCGCTGGCTAGGTGAACACATTACCGCATTTTTGACGGCGTGGTGCTTAAACTTTCCGTTATAATCCTTTTTCTGCGCTTCGTAATCTGTGTTGCGTGGCATCCGACGTTCAGTAACATCGAGATGAAGTGAAAGCTCTTTGTTTGTAGGTTGTTCGGCGTGATTATGCTGTTCAAGACTTGGTGCTTCTTCGTCGTTGCTATTGGCGCCACTTGGCGCCTCGAGAACATTGGTATGATGGAGTTGAGCTGACAGCTCACACAGCGTTCGGGCAGGTCGACATCCTAAGTCTCCGAGAGCTTTATCGAGTACAGGGAGCAAGAAGCGATACCACTTCGATACTGCTGTTTGAGTCATCCCAAACGTAGCAGCCAAGTGCTGTTGAATGGCATCGGTTTTAAGAGCCAAAAGGATAAAGAGCAGTCGGTCTTGTTTAGTAGGTAATTTCGTGGAGGGATTGGCGAGTCGTTGTGCAGAGAGAGGCTTGCGGCGGCGTTTGCCGTCGACCTGGTACATCTTGAATTTACGCCGAAAGGCATCTTCAAAACAACCAAGAAGACGATTGAATTCAGGTGGAGTTAAGCTAGTCAGCGCCTTGAGCTGAGCAGGATCTGCAATGGATTTTAGTGTGTTCATAGCGTGTGGAGAGAAAGTAAGCAACATTGGCCAAAAAACCAAACAGGGCCCTCACGTGCGCGCGGTCAAGATTTTTGATGACTAAACTCTATCAATTATGCTTTTTTTTCTTGCAGGTTGGATTTTGATAAGACTTAAGAAATTGAGAGGATAAAAACGTTGCACAACAATGGCTATAAGTAATTGCTTGTTCTCGCCTACTTTGGAAATTCCTGCGGAATTTCCAACTTGGTGTGTACTTGCAAAGTTAAGTGCTAAACCACGCAACTACTCATAGCCGAGACCGTTAAGCACAACGCCCCGATCACAAAGTGGCATACGATGACTAGGAGCACAACAAATCTGCTGGGAGTGGTCACGGTGATCCTGGCTCTATCAGCACCAAGCTGCAATCCAAAAGCGTCAACAAGGACCTCGGAGCAGTGGACTGAAAGCAAAAGCTATGATATGACTGCTGTTGGGGCTCGGCGTGTTGGCGAAAATAAGGTTGTTGCATTGATGCGAGTGATGCCCAAATTCTGAGGATTTCAAGCTCATTCTCAGTATGAAGGTTGGGTACGGATCCACACCTAAAACCAAAGCCATTGACATCCAGCAGCCAAATCCTGAAGGACGCATCCAACTTGCAGTTTATGGGGATGACATAGAACAGCAGAGCCCGGAAGCCTATTCTGTAATGGCCGGCACGCTAGATGCAAGTCAGCTCGGTGAAGACCGGCTAATTGCAGTCACTTTTGTGGGTCTGATACCTCTAGGGACAGATTCTTTATACCTTACCTACGGCTTATGGGAACAAGACGACATGAGCCAACGGATAGAAAAGACGTATGGCATGGAACTTAAGCCGTGAAAACGTACAGACACGATGCCCATAACTCTGGCTTTGCGTCCATGCCGGCTAATCGCCAGGCAGTAGCGCTTAGCCTATCGTTGTCGGTAATCATAAGGGAACGCAAATCATACCAATGAGACTAGTAACGCTGGCATTTGCACTAGTTGCCCTATGCTTTGGATGTGCTTCAACGATCAACAGCTCTGGTCGCTTTGATCAAGAAGCGGAGGTTGAACGTATGCTCGTTTTCTGTACGACGCCCATCGAGATAGAAGAATTCAGCAGTGGCTTACTCAAAAGCTTGCAAACACAGTTCCAGGCAGAAGGCATTACTGTAGAAACAAAACTCATAAATGAGATGAACGCCAGCGTCAATTCTGATGAGTTAACTGTAGCGACAGAAGATAGAATGGATTTAGTGCTAAACATCATGCATACTAGGGTTACCTATACGTACGGTCAACCAAGTAATACGCTCATGACAATAGAGCTTTATGATCCAGACAAGAATAAGAACGTGTGGGTTGGCAAAATCTATACTAAAGGGACAAACGTCACTGGGGTAGGCAACCCTACTAAGGTAGCTGCCGAGATCATTGGCAAACTAAAAGCAGACGGGCTAACAACATAGCACAATACCAACAACACTACCTACACGCTACACGCCAAAGGACAAGTGAACGGCATTTTCGCGGTACGCTATCCTACCCCTGGACACTCTTCAGTCACGACCGACGACTTAATTGAGACGAAGTAGATTTCCGTGCCTCAGATTTGATTCAACATAACCCTCACCCACCCAGCAATATCCTGCATCCACCTCCGTGTGCTCATGGCCGAAACAGGCAACTGCAGCAAATGGCCCATTCGCTGGGTGATGTCAGAAAGGGTTTTTGCGAAAGCCCCCTGAACTTCACCGCCCGCGCCAGGATAAATAAGCGCCGCATCAGCGCACTCGAATTGATGAGAATACGCATACAGCTGACGCAAATCATCGGCGCTCGGCTTCGCGTTGACACCGAGCACCTTCCACTTGGTGTCGAGGGCGTAGCGTTTGCCGTGATGCTCAATGATAAAGTCGGGGCGCTGCGAGACGGTAGTGCCGGTGGAAGACCTCCAGAAGGGGCGGCGAGCTTGGGTAGTGATGTGGGAGTCGGGCCCGAGGTGACGGCGTAGCGCGGTAGCCACAAACCCTTCCCACAGCGCATTCATGTCGAAAAGCAGCGCGAGCACCTGTTGACGGCCGCCCCTGAAATCAGGGTGGTCGCTGAGCAGCAGCAGGCGCGCATTCTGCCTGGCTTGCGCGTAAGGCGCAAACTTGCGGGTGCTGAGTTTTGGCGAAAGCCTGTCAAATAGGTCCGGGCTAATGGTGATGGGCAACTGGAAAGGGAAGGGCTACCCGGAGCCCTGCCACCCGATTAAAAGCTTGTCATATGACACTTTTTC
This sequence comes from Saprospiraceae bacterium, assembly GCA_965213735.1. Taxonomy (GTDB): domain Bacteria; phylum Bacteroidota; class Bacteroidia; order Chitinophagales; family Saprospiraceae; genus CALDTK01. Next base: position 1,263,706 of record CBDCAB010000005.1, on the reverse strand, counting down.
CCACATGCGTTGAGAGGTACGAGCGATCCAGCCTCCAGCCTCCAGCAGCGAGGCACGAGCGATCCAGCCTCCAACAGCGAGGTACGAGCGATCCAGCCTCCAGCCTCCAGCAGCGAGGTACGAGCGATCTAACAAAACCCCTGCGCCTCCCCATACCGCTCCTCAAAAACCTGCTTATGATGAAACGTATGGCCCGCAATGATGAAGCCGATCGCACGCACCGAATGCTCATACCCGCTCATCTGACCACGTCGGCTAAGTTCTGTTTCAGTAAAGCTCTTGAATAAGTGTCGCGTCGATGCGCGCACCACATCAAACTCCTCGCGTAAATCGGCAAGTGCACGCGTATCGGCACCAGCTGTTTTGGCGAAAGCATCCTGATCAAAACCCTGCAAAGCAGTATCATCGGCTCGCGCAAAACGCAAAGCGCGGTAACAGAAAATTCGTTCCGTATCAATCACATGCTGCATCGCCTGCACCACCGTCCATTTCTCCGGTGCATAGCGGTACAGCTCCCCTTGTCGCGCAGTAACGTGCTTTAGCCAATCGTACAACATCACATGACTGTCGTCGAGTACCGTGAGCAGATGCAAGTGGCTGGGCACCAAGGTGATGTAGCGGCTATAATATGTCGAATATTCCTCAGGCGTGAGGCTGTCGCGAGTAGGCATGGCACCAAAGACTTTGAGGTGAAACAGTGTTAGCTGCGTGGTGGCTCCGCTACCAAACTCAGCGCAAGCACGCGGGGCAGCCAATGTCTGTATAAGCTAAATCCGCTGTACTGCTTGGATAGTTCGCGATACTGTGAACTCGCCAGTGCGCGATACATTGGGAGTGCGTCTAGCAGCCGTTCGAGTTCGACAGCGTGATCGGCACTGCGCGACAGCAGCCACCGGTGCAACCACTTACTCAGCAAAGGTCCGAGCAGGAAGTACCAAACCGCGAGAATCGCGAGCGTGCGTATCAAATAAATGCTAGCCGAAGCCCATGGACTCAGCTCGCCCGCACCCACATATACGGTGGCTGCCAAGAGAGCCGCTACTCCGCCCCACATCAGCACTTCTTTAAGCAGACGTCGCCGACGAGCAGCCGCTGGCACAGAGGCTGGAGCTGGGGCTACTTGTTGAGCCGGCAAATAAGCGTGTGGCCCAATCTTGCGGCGCTCGGCCATAATGGATTCCGGAAGTTTGCCAGCGATATAACCCACCGCCAGACCTCCTATTAAGTATATACCGAGGTAGATGCCCACCAAACTCATCGCCAGTGAAAACTCTGCGTCGATATAGGCAGGAAAATACCGTTCGATAATCCAGCCTCCCCACTCGTCGATAGCCTCCCACAGCGGCACACCGAAAAAGATGGCGAGGGTTAAAAGTTTTTGCATCGCCGTTTCGAGCAAAGCCACGACTGCAAACACAGCTGTAGAAGCTCTTCCAGGTCGCCACACGGAGTAAAGACAATATGCAAACAAGCCTTGAAACGCCACCGCCAGGTAGCCCACCAGTTGGGTATGCGGCGCACCGACTGCTTTGACGATGAGCACCAGCAAGGTGGCCCGCAGCAGCTCGCGCGGACGCTCAGCAAAATGTGCAATTAGGCTGATGAGAATAACGGCCGTTCCCGCCATCACCAGGCCCGACAGTGGCAGCCGCAGCGCATGCACTACCCCCCCGAGCGCTGATTCGGCGAGTGCCCACAGCGCTGTAAGTCGAGCCACAGCTACTGTACTCGACACCGGGATAGACTGCAGGTGAAGGCGTTGCGGATTTGCTGTCATGGAGCGCAAAGATGCAGCAACATCACCTCACCTACGTTCACCTGCCAGTTGGAGTGTAGGCGACAAGTGTTCGCTCTGCTTGCTGGTAGAAGTAGGCGTGTCGTGGGTCGTCGCTGCGTTGCATCACGAGGGCGTACCAGCGCATGGCGGCGGGTGCATTGCCCCTGAGTCGATGTGCTGTGGCTACTTCCACCAATTGGCTGAGGCTCAAAGCTGCTGGGTCTACGGTTTTGGCGCAAGCTGGAAGTTGGTGGCTCACTTCGAGCTGGGTGGATGCAGCGCCGATCATGCGTTCGAATTGCGCTTGTTCGACCTGTGCTGCGGTGCCTTTGAAGTGCTCTGGCTCGCTCATGTTGAGTAGCCACAGGTCGTCTTCGGTAGAGGCTGTGGGTGTGTCAGCTTGCGCCAAAACAGGGCAAAGCAAGCTCATCAGCGCGAGAGCGCCTAGTGTAAATCGTAGTGTCATGTTCCGCGCTGTGTGTAAGAAATCGGAACCATAAAGGTCTGCCTTACAAGACCTGGGCGCAGGCCAAACCGCCCCCCACCTTTTCGTTACCAGGAATGTGGTGCATTATCTACGAAACAAACCACCCAGCAACTGGCCGCCCATTTGGATGAGGTCGTCGTTGGTGTTGCCATCGCCGTTGCGATCGAGGATTGCATTGAGAAACCTATTAGATGCCGGCGCTTGCTGCGGAGTAGGTTGAGGTCCGCCAAACACGCCGCCGCCGCTCAGCACTGAGCCGAGGATACTCGCAATGCCTCCACCTTGAGGCTGCGTCTGACGTGATTTGCCCAGTGCGCCCATGACAATAGGCGCGAGAATAGTCATCAGTTGTCCTACCCGAGCCGGGTCGAGGCCACTTGATTTACTCACTTGGTCGGCTACTCTACCGGTTTTGTTGCCTAGTATATGCTGGAGGATGCCCATGCCATTGAGCGAACGGGAGTATTGAGGTTGGGCGCCACCGCTGCCGAGGATTGAGCCGAGGTTGTCGAGTAGAGCGGCGTGGTTATCGCGCTCGAGTGCACGCTCGATCCTGTGCGCCTGCTGTGGGTTGTGCTCTACGTTGCGGGCCATAGCGCCGAGTAAGGTCTGCACGATACCTGCTGTGGCTACTTGTGTTTGTTGGGGTGAGGCACCGACTTGTTGAGAGATGCGACCCACGGTATCTTGATCGAGTTGGCGGGCGAGGATTTCGAGAGGGCTCATTGGTGGGTGTTGGGGGTTAGGGGCTGGGAGCTGGGGGTTGGGGGCTGGGAGCTGGGGGCTGGGTGTTGGGGGCTGGGGGCTGGGTGTTGGGGGCTGGGGGTTGGGGGCTGGGGGCTGGGTGTTGGGTGTTGGGCGACTTGCCTGACCACATTGTTGTGGTCAGGTCAGGGGAGAAGGTAGTCGCAAGTGTCGGATTCCTTACCTATAAAAGAATTTTTTACCAATTTGACAAAATGCCCGTACATGTGGAAAATCCTCGTTTCTTTGTACGGAGTCGTTTCCCGCAATTTAGCATGTGCTAGATCAGAGGAAGCGAACCTGTTTTCACTTTCAGTCCAGTTTTTTTAATGAACATTTTTGTAGCGAGCCTCTCCTTTTCGTCGACAGATGACGATCTCCAGCGGCTATTCGAGCAGTTCGGCCAAGTCGATTCAGCCAAAGTAATTCTTGATCGGGAAACCGGTCGTTCACGTGGTTTCGGTTTCGTAGAGATGCCAAACGACGACGAGGCCAATGCGGCCATCGAAAACCTTAATGACGCCGACTTCGAGGGGCGCAATATCATCGTTAAAGAAGCCCGCCCTCGTGAGGAGCGTGGCGGCGGCGGCGGTGGTGGCGGCGGCTTCAATCGTGGCGGCGGCGGTGGCTACGGCGGTGGCGGCGGTGGCCGTGATCGTGGTGGCTACGGCGGCGGTGGCGGCGGAGGTCGCGACCGTGATCGTGGTGGAGACCGCGGCGGCTACGGCGGCGATCGCGGTGGAGACCGTGGTGGCTACGGCGGCGGCGGTGGCCGTGGAGGCGATCGCGGCGGATACGGCGGCGGTGGCGGTGGCGGTTACGACCGTGATCGGCGTGGCGGTGGTGGCGGTTATGACCGCGACCGACGCAGCGGCGGTGGCTACAACAGCGACTACTAACCTGTAGCCGCTCACAACACCAAACATTCGAAAGCCCGACTCATCACGCGATGAGCCGGGCTTTCCGCATTTAGCACCACCTACTTCAGCCGAATGGTCGACACCAACTCCCTGCACGCCTTCCTGCAGCAGCACTACCCAGGTTATACGCACATCCTTGGGCTCACACCATTCACCAGCGGTTATTCAAACCTTACCTATACCCTTACTACCAACCTCGGCAGCGTCGTTCTGCGCCGCCCACCCCACGGTCCACGAACTGGAGCTGCCCACGATGTGGTGCGGGAATACAAGGTCCTCCAAGCAGTCAAAGAAGTATTTAACAAAGCCCCTCAACCACTGCTGCTCTGTGAAGACGAGCAAGTGCTCGGAGCACCCTTTTACCTCATGGAACTCGTGAGCGGAAGCATCATCCGCAGCCAGTCATCAGGCGCTACCCTGAAGTTAGCACCTGCCACACGGACCCAAGCCTGCACCGCCCTCATCACCACCCTCGCCCAATTGCATGCACTGCCCATAGCGTCCAACGCACTCGCACAACTTGGCAAACCGACCGGGTACATTCACCGACAGGTAGAGGGCTGGGCCACGCGTTTTGCGAAAGCGAAAACAGATAACGTCTCCGATGTCCATGGAGTCCTCTCCTACTTGCGCCAGCACATGCCGCCAGATGATCACACAGGCGCGCTGATTCACAACGACTATAAATTCGACAACATCGTCTTCGATTCCGACGACTATAGCCGCATTGTCGCCGTGCTCGATTGGGAAATGACGACCGTCGGCCACCCGCTGATGGACCTCGGCCTCACGCTCGCCTACTGGGCGCACCCGGAGGAGGTGGTAGAAATGCCCTTTCTAGGAGTCAACGCCACGCATCTTCCCGGATGCCTACGCCGTACACAGCTGGTGAGCTACTATGCGCAACAGCGGGGCCAGCCAGTTGAGGATATTCTGTATTATTATGTGTTTGGCAATTTTAAAATTGCAGGAATAATCCAGCAGATATATGCACGCTTTCGGGCAGGACATGCAGATGATCCTCGCTTTGCGCAGCTTGACCAGGTAGTGAATTACCTCATTGCGCGAGCCGAACGTGCCCTGGCCAGCGGCACGATTGAATGAGGATACGGCAGTAACACAGCGGCCTCCACTCCCGTAGGCATAAGAGAGCGTTACCATACCGAGATGTAGGTAATGCCCGCCAGCTTACACCGTTACTGAACAAACATGAAAACTACCCTGACCTGCCTCGCGGCTGCACTCTGTGCCGTAGCGATAGCCCAGCCTTCTGCTCGCTATCTGGCCTACATTGACACCTACGCGCCACTCGCCGTACAAGAAATGCATAGTGTAGGCATCCCCGCTTCCATTACCATCGCTCAAGGTCTGCTAGAATCCGGAGCCGGATCGAGTACGCTCGCAACGCAAGCCAACAACCATTTTGGAATCAAATGTCATCGCGACTGGACGGGCAAGAAGATGTACCGCAAGGACGACGACCGCAACAAGCACGGAAAACTCATCGAAAGCTGCTTTCGCAGTTACGACCACCCTGCTCAGAGCTACGCCGACCACAGCCTATTTCTTACCAGCGCCCCACGCTACGCTAGCCTGTTTAGCCTAGATGCTGGCGACTACAAAGCCTGGGCACGAGGACTCAAGAAGGCAGGCTATGCCACCTCCAAAACTTACGCCACCAAGCTCATCGGAATTATCGAGACCTACGAGCTGCACAAATACGATACAGGCAATGTCGGCCTCCTGGTGGGCAACACAGCTCCTGTACCACCCGCCAATTCGCGCGTGCCAGCTGAAAACACCACTATATCTGCCGCGCGTCCTGCACTCACCGGAGCTGCCGAACCACTACTTGCTGCCACAAAAGCCAAGCCTGCCGTCGAGGCTAAAGCCATTGTTCATAACATCAATGACGTCGACTACACCTATCCTCTCCCGGGAGAAACCCTCGGCGACATTGCCCGCCGCACACGTCGCTACTCCGCTGATTTGGTAGACTACAACGAGTCTATCGCCAATGCAGCCTCGCAGGTGCCAGCAGGCATGCGAGTGTATCTCCAACCCAAGCGCAAAGCCTTCCGAGGGCGAAGCAAAACACACCGTGTGCGCGAGCGCGAAACGATGCAGTCGATCGCCGATCACTATGCGCTCAAGACAGAGGCACTTTACTCACGCAACCGGATGTCGCCCGGCACTCAGCCCCGAACAGGTGAAGATCTCGTGTTGCGTGGACGCCGGAAAAAAAGCGATCAGGTAAAGGTGCAAACTCAGCGGAGTCGAAGTCGGGCGGCCGTAGCTGCTACTGCGCTACCTGACGACAAAGTCGCAGTCGCGCCAGCTCATCGTCGCACTGTCGCTGCCAAAGCCTCCACTGAAGTAGCTGACACGCCGAGCCATATCACCGTCGGGGCTGGCGACACGCTCTACAGCATTAGCCGTCGCACCGGCGTTTCAGTAGATCGGTTGCGCCAACTCAACCAGCTAAGTTCAGCGACTATTCACGTCGGCCAGAGACTGCGGACAAAGTAATAGGAGACGCTGCTGGCATACCAGAATACCAGTAGGTTTATCCAACAGTTTGTTTATATTTGGGCTCCACAACCGCTAGCTATGGCCAAACGACGCAGGAAAAAGAAGTCACCGTCTCCATCGCGCTGGTTCAAGTTTCGGTACGTGGTGCTGGTGCTGGTCGCGGCTTTTGTGTACAAGCATGGCGTCCATCTTCGGCTCGGGCAGGAGCGGTTTGCTGAGGCAACGAGCCGTGTAGACGCAACTCCTGCCAAAGCGCAGTTGGCCAGTTTTGAGCATCGCTCCACATTAACTGCTGCTGAGGTAGCTGACTTGCGTAAAGCGTACATCCGCACCTATGCCCCGATTGCCGTGGAGGAGATGGAGCGCTCCGGCATTCCGGCAAGTATTACGCTGGCGCAGGGCTTGCTCGAAAGTGTGGCGGGCACGAGTAGGCTAGCTACGGCAACTAATAATCATTTCGGGATGAAGTGTTTTTCTAAGTCCTGTACCGCTGGGCACTGCCGTAATTTTGATGACGATCACCATAAAGATTTCTTCCGCAGCTATGCCCATCCGCGTGAGAGTTATCGGGCGCACAGTGAGTTCTTGCAGCAGGGCAGTCGCTATGCATCATTGTTCAGCTTCCGCCAAAACGACTATCGGAGTTGGGCCAAGGGACTTAGCAAAGCTGGCTATGCAACTGATCCGGCCTATGCCGATAAGCTCATTAGTCTTATACAGCGCTATGAGTTGTATGGGTATGATGAGTAGGTGGGAGAGGGAGGCTGGAGGCTGGAGGCTGGAGGCTGGAGGCTAGAACGCTGCGCTGCTGGAGGTCGGATCGCTGCGCTGCTGGAAGCTGGACTGCTGCGCCGGACGTAAGAGCAGACGTCGTTCTACCGAGCTATACCGGTAGAAAATTATTTGCCTGCCGAAACTCTTAATGCGCGGTAGGACGACGTCGGCCGGAAAAGTAATAGGGAGAAGTGGGAGCTGGAAAGTGGGAGGCTGCAGGCTAGACTACAATCCTCCCAAAGCTCACCCTCACATATCACTGGTAATCAATAAGCTAAGGTCGGTGTACTTCTGCCCGAAGCGCTGGCTCAGGTAAGCATTAGTGAGGCAGCCTTTGTAGGTGTACACACCGTGGCGTAGTCCCATATCGCTAAACAAAACATGCTCAATACTGCCGGTAGAGCCCGCTCGGAGCAGCAAAGGAGTAAGAATATTACTTACCGCAACACTTGCTGTACGCGATACTCTCGAGGCAACGTTGGGTACGCAGTAATGAATTACATCGTACTTCTTGAATGTCGGCTTGTTTAGTGTGGTGACTTCAGAAGTCGCGAAGCAGCCACCCTGATCAATAGAAATATCTATAATTACAGAGCCAGCCGCCATCTTCTCGACCATTTCTTCGCTCACCACCATGGGAGTACGGCCATTTTCGGAGTGGATGGCACCAATGACGACATCGGCGGTGCGCAGCTCGTCTTCCAGATAGACAGGATTGATGACGCTCGTATAAATGGATTGACCCACCTCGTTGCGAAGACGCTTGAGTTTGTAGATGTTGTCATCAAATACACGTACCTCAGCCCCGAGGCCCAGGGCGGCGCGGACGGCATTTTCGGCAACTACACCAGCCCCAAGAATAACAACCCGAGCGGGAGGCACCCCACTAATGCCACCTAGCAGTACGCCTTTGCCGCCGCGGGCGCTACTCAGTAATTCGGAGGCAATGAGAATAGCGCTCATTCCAGCGAGTTCGCTCATGGTGCGCACGATGGGATAGCTGCCACTTTCGTCTTGGATATATTCCATGGCGAGTGCAATGACACGCTTGCTCTTGAGGCGCAGCATGTACTCACTAGTAAGCAGTGGAAGTTGCAGCGGAGAGATGAGCACCTGGTTAGGCCGCATCATGTCGAGCTCTTCGAGCGTAGGAGGAGCGACTTTGATGATGACGCCCGACTTATACACCTGCTCTGGGCTGTGCACGATCTCGGCCCCACCCTCAGAGTAGTCGTGGTCGCTGAATTGCGAACGTAGCCCAGCGTCGCTCTCCACCACCACGCGGTGGCCATGCGCAACGAGGGTACGCACACTGCTGGGCACGAGTGCTACGCGGTTTTCGTGGAGTGTGACTTCACGGGGTACACCAATATTGAGCTTCCCCATGCGCCGCTCCACAGCCAGCATCTCCGGCTGCGTAGCTATCTCCGACAGTAAATCCGGCGATATGGGTACACGGCGTTTTGGGTCGCTCATCGACAGCAGGGCATATCCCGCTGCGCAACACGCGCACCGGGCAAAGGGTATAAGCACAAACGCCTGGTGAGCAAGTGGGGTTTCAGTTGAGCCACCTACAGCCGGGCCTTACAAAAGTAGCAATTCGCGTCCATGTGTAGACGACAACTGTATCTGTGCCCAACACGCAAGGCTCTCTGGCAGTAGAGGCGCTGCTACTGCTGGCCACTCCACTACGCAAAACCTAGCTTGATCGAGATAAGCTTCAAAATCTAGATCGAGCACTTCTTCAATACTGTCGAGTCGGTATAAATCGAAATGAAAAAGTGGACCTTCAGGCGTAGGATATTCCTGCACAATCGAAAAAGTAGGACTCGTCACCTCCGCCGTACTTCCTAGTTGAGCAGCAATGGTTTTGACAAAAGTAGTCTTGCCTGCCCCCAAATCCCCGACGAGAGCAAGGACATGACGACCAGCAAGTTTTGGCGAAAGCCAAGCCCACGCCAACGGCCAATCCTGCGCAGTAGCAACGTGCATTAGGCCTCCGGACCCTCTTCGCTCAGGTCGAACGTGTCCAGAAACTTCGTCGTAAAGTTACCGGCCCGAAATGCTGGATCGCGCATGAGGCGCTGGTGAAACGGTACGGTAGTCTTAATACCTTCAACAATAAACTCATCGAGTGCACGCTGCATCTTCTTGATACAATCTTCACGTGTTGCAGCTCGACAAATAAGTTTAGCGATCATGGAATCATAGTACGGAGGCACCGTGTAGCCAGCGTAAACGTGAGTATCAACACGCACCCCATGTCCTTTTGGTGAATGGAAGCTCGTGATAGTGCCTGGACTCGGACGAAAACCATTAAAAGGATCTTCGGCATTAATACGGCACTCCATCGCCCAGGCCATAGGCACATAATTATGGCCTGATATCTTCTCTCCGGCAGCAATTTTTATTTGCTCTTTAATCAAATCATGATCAATGACTTCTTCAGTTACGGGATGCTCCACCTGGATGCGGGTGTTCATTTCCATAAAAAAGAAGTCGCGGTGCTTATCTACGAGAAATTCGACGGTTCCGACACCTTCATAATTAATAGATTGCCCGGCTTTAATGGCAGCCTCTCCCATACGTTTGCGCAAATCCTCGTCGAGGAAAGGACTTGGAGCTTCCTCGACGAGCTTTTGGTGGCGCCGCTGGATAGAACAATCGCGCTCAGAGAGGTGCACAACATTCCCAAACTGATCGCCGGCTATTTGGAACTCCACGTGGCGTGGCTCCTCAACGAATTTTTCAATATACATGCCGCCATTACCAAACGCAGCTTGAGCTTCTTGGCTAGCACGCTGCCAGGCTTCCTCAAACTCCTCGGGCTTGTTGACGATTCGCATGCCTTTACCGCCACCGCCAGCTGTAGCCTTGAGAATGATGGGATAGCCTACCTCTTGCGCCACCGCAAGCCCAGTTTTGAGGTCCTCGAGCAAGCCATCTGAGCCTGGCACAGTGGGTACACCGGCCTTAATCATTGTCTCTTTTGCGGTGATTTTATCGCCCATCTGCCTAATCATCTCGCTGGTAGGGCCAATGAATTTGATGTCGTACTGGGTGCAGACATCGGCGAAGTCAGCATTCTCAGCGAGAAAACCATAGCCTGGATGAATAGCATCGGCATTGGTAATCTCGGCCGCTGCCATAATCTTTGGAATGCTAAGGTAGCTTTCCGAGCTGGCGGGTGGACCTATACACACGGCTTCGTCTGCAAACCTGACGTGGAGGCTATCGCGGTCGGCAGTGGAGTAAATAGCGACTGTAGAGATTCCCATCTCTTTGCATGTGCGAATGATGCGAAGCGCTATTTCGCCACGATTGGCGATCAGGATTTTCTTAAACATATATTGAGTTTTGAACGCGAGCAGGTGAGCGGTGCTACACCTTGCTATCCTGGCTCAACCATGAAAAGCACTTGGTCGTACTCTACAGGTTGGGCATCTTCAACGAGAACCTTGACGATTTTGCCGCTCACTTCTGCCTCGATTTCATTAAAGAGTTTCATGGCTTCGACAATGCAAACCACATCGCCAGAGCTAATAGAATCGCCAACTTTAGCAAAAGGAGGTTTGTCAGGTGAGCTTGATCGGTAGAAGGTGCCCACCATTGGACTCTTGATGGGAGTCAGCTTGCTATCGTCTGTTGCTGCTGGCTCGGAGGCGGCTTCTGCTTTAGGAGCTGGCGCGGGCGCGGGTGCCGCAGCAGGTTGTTGGATATAAGTTGGAGCAGCCATCGGCATCATCTGCTGAAGTTGCTGGGGTGAGACTCCACTCTTGTCACCCTCTGATTTTATGGCTATTTCAAAATCGCCATCTTTCATGGAAAATTCCACGAGATTGTTTCGCTTAATAAGCTTTAGAAGCTCTTGAAGCTCCTTAATTGACATGGTCATACGGCGGGGGTTGAGGTAGGCTACTTCTTAACGCGCTCGATGTAGGCGCCGGTTCGGGTATCGATCTTTATCACGTCGCCTTGGTTGACGAAAAGCGGTACCCGCACCTCAGCACCAGAGGTGACGGTAGCAGGTTTGAGACTATTATTGGCAGTATCTCCCTTGATGCCAGGCTCGGTGTAAGTCACTTCTAATTCGACGTGCGTAGGCAGGTCGAGCGTAAGAGGAGTTTCGTTGTTGGCATCGAAAAGCACATCCACGATCATCCCTTCCTCTAAGAAGCCGGGATTCTCAATGAGTTCAGCAGAAAGGGCAATCTGATTGTAGGTCTCCGTATTCATGAAGTGAAAGCCCATGTCGTCGCTGTACAAGAACTGGTACTTGCGACGCTCCACGCGGACCTCCTCAATCTTAGACCCGGAGGGGAAGGTATTGTCGAGTACGCGGCCGGTGGTGAGGCTTTTGAGCTTGGTGCGCACAAAGGCAGCTCCTTTACCTGGCTTGACGTGTTGAAACTCCACGACCTGACAGATATCGTTGTTGTACACGATGCACAAGCCATTTTTGATGTCGGAGGTGCTAGCCATAGGGTGGTCCAATTTGCCGGCGAAAGTAAGGCGGGAAGTGTCATGTGCAGTTAGCGCGCTAATAGCCCCAAATGAGCCGTATAGCACCCCAGGTGTATCCGCCGCCAAAAGCCGTCAAGATCAGTTCGTCGCCTTTGTTGATTTGCGACTCATAATCCCGTAGACACAGTGGTATGGTTGCGGCGGTTGTGTTGCCATATTTTTCGATGGTAAGCATCACCCGCTCGATGGGAAAATCTAACTGCTTGATCACCGACTCGATGATGCGCACATTGGCCTGGTGGGGCACCAGCCAAGCGATATCCTCCGCGGTTCGGTCGCTCTTTTCTAGGAGTTGAGCTACGGCGCCGGCCATACCTTTTACCGCATGCTTGAACACCACGCGACCGTTCTGACGCAGGTAGTGCTTGCCCTGATCAATCGTTTCGTGCGAAGTAGGATTCTTCGCGCCACCCGCCTCAAGTATCAACTCGGCAGCACCTGAACCGTCTGCAAACATGCAGGCTTCATGGATGCCAAAGGCTTCTTCAGTTGGCTCGAGCATCACTACCCCGGCGCCATCACCAAAGAGAATGCACGATGTGCGGTCGGTGTAGTCGAGGATGCTCGACATCTTGTCGGCACCGGCCACAATGACCTTCTTGTAGGTGCCAGCCTGAATGTATTGCGCCCCAGCGTGCAGTCCGAACAGGAAGCCAGAACAGGCTGCGCTGATGTCGTACCCAAACGCGTTAGTAAGGCCTGCTTTATGGCAAGAGATAGTACCAGTATCTGGAAACTTGTAGTCGGCTGTTACCGTGCAGCAGATTAGCAGGTCTACTTCTTCGGGTGCTGTACCAGTGCGCTCGAGCAGTTGGTGGATTGCTGGCACGATCATATCGCTGGTGGCCAGACCTTCTCCTTTTTGGATGCGCCGCTCGACAATGCCGGTTCGCTCACGAATCCACTGGTCGTTGGTATCGACCATGCTTTCGAGCTCCTTATTGCTAAGCACGTAGTCAGGTAGGTGGCCGGCCACTCCGGTAATTACAGCTCTTTTCATGGTGCAAGGGTTTGATACGGGGCGGCGAAGGTAAACGCCGAAGTGGAGTGACCTATACCCTGCCGACCGTTCCGTAATTGAGTGTTGCCGTTACCTTCCGCGCCACAACACCCAGATTGTAGGTCTCGTACACCCCAGTACCAAAACTTACAACATGAACTTTTCACTTCACCGCCACGTGGCGGCCGTGCTGGCCGTGCTCGTGTCTTGTGCGACTTTACACGCCGCACCCACCATTAGTTTTACCACCGCCAAGGCCAAGGCTGCCCGGGAGGGTAAGGTGCTGCTCGTTGATTTTACCGCCACGTGGTGCATGCCCTGTCGCTGGATGGATGAGACCACCTTTGCCGACCCTCAGGTGCTCGCTTACCTGCGTGAGCACTATGTGAGTATCAAGATCGACATCGATGATTTCGATGGTTTTGCACTCAAGCAGCAGTACGACGTGCAGACGCTGCCAACCCTGATCTTTTTTGCCAGCGATGGCCAGCAATTAGGGCGTATTACCGAAGGCATTGGCGCAGCCGAATTATTCTCGCAGCTCGAGCAGCATAATCTTCCACACAACCGTCAGGTACTTGGTGGTGAAGCTGCCGGGGATGATTGGTCGGAGCCCTTTGCGCGCATGTCGAATGCCTACGCTGAGCAGGAGGATTACACCGCACCTGTAGCTGCTCTCGAGCGTCGGGCGCCGCAGCACCTTCAGCTGGTGCAGGGTGCTTTGCAATTGCCTGAGCTTAGCCTGAGCCATGTTGATGATACTGCTGCAGAGGAGAGTTTGGAAGGCGGTAAGGCTTTCGCCAAAACCGAACACAGCGAGGTTCCCGAAATGAGTCTAAGCCGCGCACGGATGTTTAGTCTGCAAGCGGGCGCATTTTCAAGCCAGGGTAATGCAGTGCGTGCAGCCGACCATTTGCGTGCTTATACAGAAAATCCGGTGTTAATCGAGTTCGACGTGGTAGACGACAAGTCTGTTTACCGTATCTATGTGGGTCGATTTACCGACATGGAAGATGCCGAGGCGCTTAGCAAGAGCCTTAATCTTCAGGGTATCAAGTGTATACCCAAAGAACTTGCCATGCGCTAGGCATCATATTTGCTTTTTCGCTTATGCGTAAACCTCACTTTTCGGAGTGCTGGACCCCATACATCGTTGCAATACACGATGTATGGGGTCGTTTGGTCTACGGTCTTCACCCCTTCACCGCCGCTGCATGACGCGTCAGTTTTACCTTCAACTTTCTAGCTGTATCCGTGCTGCAAGCCTTGCGGTCATGCTTATTGCTGCCGGTGCAGCCCCAGTTTTGGCGCAAGCCCCAGAAACGGTGCGCGCAGAGGGCTTTACTAAAGCTACTGCTGCCGAACGTGTAGTGCCTTGCAATCTCAACGATGCGGGCACGCTCATTCCGGGACCTGCAACCGCCCAGAGTAACGATCTCACGCTCGACACACTGTTCTTGTGCTGGAACGATGAAATTCTCATCGACCACAACGGCGACCAACGCCTCGATGGCGACCCAGACCCCAGCACGGCACCGGGTGTAGGCTATGCTTGGTACGAGTGCCTACCTTCAGTTGACGGACCCACACTGGGTGCCGTGGCCGCAGACCCTTGCTTGATCGACAACCCAGGAGCGCCTGCGGGTGCACCACCCTTCTTTGTGTCTACCGGAGGTCGCCGCGATGGTGACATTCTCTTTTTCAACCAAGGTGCAGTGCAAGCAGCCTTTAACGGCGGTATGCCTTACCTGGTCTGGTTTGCGCCTATCACCTTCGACGACCTGTCTATGTCGGGCGGCACCAACTTTCCGACGTACGAAAACGGAGGCTCATGCGTGAGCGTGAGTACAGATGCAGCCTTTGCAGTGGTTTATCTCAACGAGCTGCAAATCAGCAACTTACAGATCAATAATTGCACCGGCAGCTTTCTAGTCGAAGGCGGAATGCCGGGCTGGAGCAGCAACTCTCGCTATACCTTCGACATCGTCAACACCGCCAATCCAACTGTGCGAGGTACGGTGACTAACCCTAGCGTAGGCAGTGGCGGCAGAGCGCGCTTTAGCGTTCCCGAAGCAGGTAACTATACTATCTCTGTCACGGATTCGAAGAGTTGTGAGGTCAATACGATGACCGCCAACCTCACCAGCTGTACGCCAGCTGATCGTGTGAAGCTTGCCATCGATACCATTCTAGGAGCTCCCGGTGCGACAGTGTGTGTGCCTGTGACTGTGACAGGTTTTCAAGACATCGTGTCCTTCCAATTTGGACTCGACTACGACGAGGTTTTGCTGCGCTTCGATGGCTTTCAGAATGTGGGAATATCTCCTTTCTCGCCTAGTGACTACAATGACAATGGTGATGAAGTCATCGTAGCTGCGGCGAGTTTTGCTACACCCTACTCGATTCCCGACGGAGGCATTCTCTTTGAAGTTTGCTTTGAGATTCTAGGCCTAGAAGGGGAATTTGGCGATGTAGTTGTGTCGGCGCCCATTTCAGGGATTGAATTTGTGAGCGCATCGCAGGGAATTCTCGACTACGACTTGTGTACAGGTGGTGTCGTCATAACAACAAATACGCTGGCGCTCCTGGCGAATCAACAGGGCTTCGGCTGTGGCGGGGAGAATGAAAACTTCTTCGTCGCAAGAGTCTTTGGCGGCACAGCCCCATACAACGTTACTTGGCAGCGGCAGGGGGGTGGCATGCTGCAAGGACCGACCACACTCTTACGTGAAAATCAAGCTTTTGCGAGTCCAGCCAATCTCGCTCCTGGCACATACGATATCACCGCAGTAGATGCGCTGGGCAATACTGATGTGGTGACACTAACAATCGTCGATGGTGCTACCCTCGGGGTCAATGTGGACCGCATATCCGATTTGCGCTGCTTTGGTGATGACAACGGAGCGCTGTTTGCGATCCCGACGCTCAACTTTACGAACGTCAACAACCCAGGAAGTAACTACACCTTTTCGTGGAGCACCGGCGCCATGACGCAAGGGATCAACAACCTCACTGTGGGCACCTATACCGTCACTGTTACGGACTCGAGAGGTTGTGTGGCTACAACGAACACCACTATTACTGCACCCCCGGCGCTCAATGTCAACGTGAGTGTTACGGATGCAACGTGTACAGGACTAGACGATGGAGAGATTATTGTCACCACTACCGGCGGCACCCCTGCGAGTGGTAATTACGACTACACATTTGTAGGTCCAGATGGTGTGCCTGCCAACGTAACCACGAACAACCTTACAATTAACTCCGAATCTGGTGTGTATCAGATAACGGTGGTCGACGACAATGGCTGCCGCGAGCAAACTACAGCGACGGTGGGTTCAAGTAGGGCTATCGGTCTTAGTGAAAGCATCACGCCGATATCTTGCGCTGGAGCAAATGACGGGCGAATAGTAGTCGTTGCTTCGGCGACAATGGGAGCTGCTAATCCTCCCTTCATGTTCACCTGGTTTGGAGCACCAGGAGCGAATAGCACTAACACGCAAAGCACGCTGCCCAACCTAGGTCCAGGCACCTACCGCGTAATTGCCGAAGATGCCGATGGCTGCGTAGTACGCGATACGTTTATGCTGACACAGCCCGCTCCGCTACAATTGAGCGTGGTTGCGAGTGGAGATGAAAGCTGCAACCCAGGTGGTGATGGCTTTATAGACCTCGCTGCAACTGGCGGCACCACAATTGCTCAAGGCTATACGTATGAGCTACGGGATGAGAATAACGTCATTGTCAGCACCACGAGTGGCACTACCGGCCTGAGTGAAGGCAGCTACCAAGCCTTCGTTATAGATGACAATGGCTGTGTTGATTCACTCGCCGCCCCTCAAGTCATCATGGCACCCGACCGACCTGAGGTACAGTCATTGGATGATGCACAGGTGGACTGCAATGGTGCAACTAATGGCATATTGACAGTGGCAGCTACGCCAGGAGCAGCGCCAGTTGATCGCATCGTGTGGAGCAATGGCGACATGGGCACTACCATTGATAATCTAGCTGCAGGTGAGTACATCGTAGAGATTTTTGATACCGATGGCTGCGTGACCCGCGATACTGCATTGGTGACAGAACCAGACGTACTTGCTATTGCAAATGCCGATCTGACCAGTCCTCCTTGTTTTGAAGGAGGTGATGGTGCTATTGAGGTAACAGTAACGGGAGGAACTGGTCCGTATACTTTCACCTGGAGCGATGGTACTACTGGTGTAGGCGCCAACCGCATATCAGGACCTAGCATCACTGCAGGCAGCTATGTAGTGACGGTGGTTGACGCGAACAACTGCCCACAATTGCAAGAAACCTTTACCCTCGATGATCCCGCGGGCATCAACCCCACCGAGAGTAATATCGTGGCTGCATCGTGCGCAGCTGGCACAAATGACGGTGGCCTCACTGTAAGTGCTGAACTTCCTGGTGACCCAACCGCAACGTTTAACTTTACCTGGAGCAGTGGTGAAACTGGCAGCGGTGTTAGCTCAACGGCGACGATGCTATCCGGGGGCCGAATTACTGTTTCTATTCAGGAAGCAAGTGGTGCTTGCCCTCCACAAGAATTCAGCTATGAAATTCCTTCTCCCGAACCTCTCGTGCTCGATGTAGGCGTGGTGGAGGATGTGCGCTGTTTTGGCGAAAGCAATGGCAGAATAGTCATAGATGATGTAGTTGGTGGCACTCCAGGCTACACCTATACGTGGAGCTACGGCGGCCAGACGTTTAATGGCAATGAACTCAACGATATTCCAGCTGGCGACGTGAGGCTAGAAATTCGTGATGCAAATAATTGTCAGTTGCTGGAGACCTTCACAATTGATGAGCCGGAACTGCTGGAAGTCGAGCTTGATGATGTGGCTACTCTCTCACCGACTTGCGCTGGCTTAACCGACGGCTTGCTGGCTGTGATGGCCATGGGAGGTAATGACTCGCAGCCATATACCTACCGGTGGAATGATGATCCCAACCGCAACAGTGCTATTGCGCGTGATGTCGTAGCTGGTACTTACACTATTACCGTCACCGACTTCAAGGGATGCATGAGCGACTTGGTGTATACCCTCACGGAGCCACCCGCGATCGATTTTGAGCTGTCGCCATTTGAAGATATTGTCTGCTTTGGAGACCTCACGACGCTGACAGTGCTCAATGCATCTGGCGGTCAGGGTGTGAGCAATGACGACTTTCAAGTGTCGATCAATGGCAGCAGCTTCCAACCGATAGGAACGGAATTTCAAGTTCCAGGCGGTGTGGCGGTGCCCATTCAGGTGATTGATCCTGCTGAGTGTGTAGTCAATGATGAGGTGATAATACCTGCCCCACCAGCTATTTCGGTGCGACTGCCAGAAACGGTAGAAGTGGAGCTTGGAGATTCAATTCGCTTACGGCCTGATATCTTTCCTGGAGGGGCGCCTATCTTATTCGACTCGATTCGCTGGACGCCTGATACTGCGATATCCTTCCGCAACGGTGTCCTCGCTGACCCTTACGTGAGTCCACTCGATGAGACGGTATATACGATTACTGTCTTTGACGAAGATGGCTGCTCACAGAGTGCGAGTGTGTTGGTATTAGTTGACCGCAATCGCAACGTGTACATTCCGAATGCTTTTTCCCCGAATAACGACTCCAATAACGATCTCTTCCAGATTTTCACTGGTCCGGGCGTACGCGCGATAAGTTATCTCCGGGTGTTTGATCGCTGGGGAGAAACGGTATTTTCTCAAGATGATTTAGCACTCAACGAGTTTGGGCAGCAGACATCTTGGGATGGCACCTTCCGTGGGCGCCGCGTGCCGACTGGTGTCTACGTGTATATCACTGAGATCAGCTTTCTCGATGGTAAGACTATCGTGTATAAAGGTGATGTGACGGTGATGTATTGAGAAATAGCTAGAAATAGCGTTGGTGTTGCTGGCAAATTGCGGGCATTGATAAGGTTAGTCGTGGTAACTAATGCTGAATCACCACTCATGTCATGCCCTACAGAGTGACCGTGCTGTGGGAGATTCATTGAAAATTCGTGCATATTTTCGCTACTGCTCTGACATCCAGGAGAGTAACGTAAAGAATTTTGACAAGTCACACAACTAATCAGCTCATCAAATCTATAATTCTGATGGCGTAGCGAACGATCATAATTCAGAAGCGGTCTTTCCCTTACACCACCTGCACAACTCAATGATGATGAATCTGCATTTCCCACTTTTTTTGCTGCTGTTTTATATAGTCTGTATCATGTCTTGCAGCCAAGACACGGAAATAGCGACGTCGGAAGATGAGCCCTTTCGCCATCTCCAAACGACTACCGTAGGCGAAAATCCCTGCTCCACCTTTAATGACTTAGGTCGACTGTGTTCAAACGTTGACCGGGCGCCAGATGATAGTGGAGTTAATGCGCCAACTCCGACAAAATCACAATGTAAAAAAGACGAAATCATATCAACCTACCTTCACGCTCTGGATTTTTCTGATACTCCTGCTAATCGTATATTAGTTGAGCAGGCCATTGATAATTCAGGATTTTACTGTTATGGATGCACCCATGTTTTCGATGTTACTCGGGAAACTATAAATTTACTTAATAACAACGATGATCCTGCCACAGCTGCTTCTGTACACCTGTCGTTTCTAAAAAATATAGTTGGTTTAGAAGATAATCAACTCCAATATTTCGTAGGCTTAGGACCTTTATCGACTGAAGTCACATTACGTGAGCTTCACGAATCAGAAACATCTGATGAATGTATTTCTATAGCTACTATACACAATCTCCACAGAATATTGATTAACGATGAAGGTGCTATACTTGAGGAAGGAATTTTCTGACGCCCAACAAATGCCACTCTAAATCTATCACTAACCCCGGTTTGTAAGACGTTTTTTTGCTGTTGCCCGTAATTGCGTTTCAGCAAAAAGTCCTCCCCCGCAAGCAGACCTTGTCGTCTTTAGTACTTCAGGTGGCGCAAACGGTTCTGCAGCTTGGGCTGCACTTTATAGCCCGACATTTCCAATCTATAGCCAGCCTCATGCAGCTGCATGCCCTTGATTACTATACCTGATAGGCAATAAATTTAACGTACACGCTGCTGTGAAAAATCAGCAGCTTTGTTCTAGTAATAATACACGTGCAAATTGCTCGTCGTTGCACAACCAGCAAATTATACCCATAATCACTGATCCTAATGACGCGCCAGCGCTAACGTGGCAACTTTGAGCTCTCCAGGTTCTGCTGGTAAGATGGCCTTGCCGAGTGATTCGAGGGTGGCGCCCGTAGTCATGACATCATCAACGAGCAGGATGCTTCTGCCCTGAATTAGATTTTTAGCGTAGCGCGGTGCTGCGCCGGAAGCTGAAGTGCCAGCGAGTTGAAAGACATCATCGACATTGACCATCCGCTCGAATTTTGACATACGTGTCTGCGTTTGCGTATGCCGCCGCCGCTCCACGAGGTAAGGCAGACACTGAGCTTCCATAACATCAGCGATACCGCGCGCAATACGCTCAGCTTGGTTGTAGCCGCGAATGCGAAACTTCTTCGGGTGCAAGGGCACAGGAACCACGAGATCAACTTCGCCAAAGACTTTCGACTCAGCGAGTAAGCGACCAAACCAGCTGCCGAGGTTGTAGCCAAGTTGCGGCCGATCATCGTACTTCAAGAGCTGCATGATGCGTACGGCTGGAGCTTCAGGTGTGTATGGCAGTAGCGCAGCGGCACGCACGATAGGCAAGCGACCCCAAAACCGATCTGTCATCGTATTCTGCGGAATGGTATGAAGATCTAAAACAGTGAGCGTCGCCCGGCAGCTAAGGCAAACGTGGTCGATCCCTGAATTGAGTCTATGAGAGCATACGCCACAGACGGAGGGAAACGCAATATCCCGCAGGCCGAGGCCAATCGACTCTACTTCATAGCTAAGCTTGTCGAGAAGTTTCGACATGCCATAAAGCTACACCTTATGCCGTAGCTGCCCCTTCGAGTTGCATAGCAACAACGCGTGGGTCGCTGGTGTACATGACCTTGTAGTAATCATCGGCCATACGGTCGCTGCCGAAGAAGGGGAGAATATCCTTCATGCTCTGGTCTACGAGTTGCTTCCACTCCTTTTGCCCTTTTGCATAGTAAAGCGGAACGATTTGCTCTTCGAGTATTTCAAACATAGCTCCCAGATCATGCTGATCGACCAAGTATTCGTCGCTGGATTCGAGCATAGGAGGAATGACGAAAGCATTGACTCCATCTTTGGCGAATTCAGGTATCCAGCCGTCGTGGGTGGAGAAGTTAATGCCTCCGTTCATAGCTGCGGTCATACCAGAAGTACCTGAGGCTTCGCGTGGGATACGCGGGTTGTTGAGCCAAAGGTCGGAGCCGCGCTTGCAGATGGCGCTAAGGTGCAGTTCGTAGCCGCTGAGCACCGCCATGTTGGGATAGTTGCGGCTCATGTTGGCAAGGCGATCCCATACACTCACCGAATCATAATCTGTCGGATATGGCTTGCCTGCCCAGATGATTTGTACAGGTCGGGAGCTGTTGTTGAGTAGAGCCTCGAAACGAGCTTCGTCGCGGGTGATGAGATCGGCTCTTTTATAACTAGCGAAGCGTCGTGCCCACACAATGGTCAGCACATCGGGGTCCATTATTTTACCGGTTTGATCAGCTACTACGCGCAGTAATTCCTGCTTGTGTTGCCGCTTAATTTGCATTACTTCATCCATATCACCGGATGCATGAGCTGCTGCTATAGTGGGCAACTGCCAATACTTACGCTCTTGCGCATTGGTAATATGGGTAATGGGGCAGATGCCATCGAATTCGCCCCACATCTTGCGGGCTACACCTCCATGAATTTTGGAAACGCCATTCGCGAGTCGACACATGCGCATCGTCACGAGGGTTTGATTGAAGTCATCGCCTTCTACCCCACTAATTTCGCGCACCTTCTCTGCGTCGAGTTTGCCGAAAAAGGATAGTTTGTTGAGCATGCGAAAGGAGTGCACCTCATTGCCAGCCTGCACGGGAGTGTGCGTCGTGACTACACATTTATCCTTGACCTCAGCCAGGCTACCTAGCTTCTCGTAAAGGTGAAACGCAGCGGGTAAGGCATGCGCTTCATTAAAGTGATAGGTGTCGGGGCTAACGTCGAGGTGATCGAGCAGTGCGGCTCCACCTTTTCCGAGCAGGATGTACTGCGCAATCTTTGCCTCCACATTTGAATCATACAGGCGCTTCGAAATTTGGCGCGCCAGGTAGTCATTTTCAGGAATGTCGGTACTCAACAGGAAAATAGGGGCAGTTCCAAATGTTTCAGGCGCGAGGTAAAAGGCCTTCACCCAAACAGGATGATTGTTTACTTCTATCTCAAATTTGAGATCTGTATCCTCGAGAAAATCATATTGTTTCTCGATAAACTCGGCTTTCATGCTACGATCCTGGGCGCGCAATTGATCGTAGTATCCCCAGGACCATTTGATGCCGATGCCAATGAGGTTTTGCTGCAGGTTAAATGCTGAGCGCATATGGCTTCCGGCAAGAAATCCGAGGCCGCCAGAATAGATTTTCAGCGCTTGATCAATTCCGAACTCCATACAGAAGTAGGCAGCGAGGTGCTTGTACTCCTCATTAATAGCGTAGGGTACACGGTAGGGGTTTTGGAAGCTCATTGGGTGAAGTATTAAACAGGGTGTAGTGCCACAAACGGCCGAGCTGTTGTACGACAGCAAGGTGCGCTGGGTTCCGAGCCGCTAGTTAGGCAGTGGGTGCAGACAAAATAACCCCCTTTGTGTTGGTTTTACAATTAGATGCGCTCGACGATAGCGGCAATACCTTGACCTCCCCCTGCGCAGAGCGTGGCCAGACCAATGCGCTTATCCTGGCGCTCGAGTTCATCGAGCAAGGTGCCAAGTAATATGGAGCCGGTGGCACCTACTGGATGCCCAAGGGCTATGGCTCCACCGTTAACGTTGACGCGATTGGGGTCTGCGGAAAAGTACTTTATAAAGGCTAGGGGCACTGCGGCGAAGGCTTCATTGACCTCAATAATTTCCAGATCGGAGAAGGTGAGGTTTGCTCGCGTGAGTGCCCGCTCCGTAGCTGGTATCATGCCGAGCAGCATCATCGTTTGGTCGGAGCTGGCAATAGTGATTGCTCGGATTTTGCCTCGTGGTTTCATACCGAACTGTTTACCTACGGCTTGATTACCTAGCAAGGTAAGGGCAGCACCGTCGACGAGGCCAGAGCTGTTGCCAGCGGTGTGTACATGGTTTACTTGCGGAAGCTCAGGGTACCGTGTAAGCGCGAGCTCATCGAAGCCGAGTTGTCCAGTTTTGGCGAAAGCTGAAGGAAGTGCACCTAAGGCCTCAACTGTAGTCGTAGGGCGCGGATGCTCATCAGCCTCGAGGAGCAAGAGGTCATTTTCATCGGTAATTTCCACGAGTGATTTGGCAAAGCGGCCTTCAGCATTCGCGACAGAGGCACGTCGCTGACTTTCAAGCGCAAACTCATCTACCTCCGCGCGTGAAAAGCCTTGATGTGTGGCAATGAGATCGGCAGAAACACCCTGCGGCACGTGCGCAGCACTAAGAATAAGATCGGGGTCTTGCAGGAGCGGACCGCCATCGCTACCCAGCGGCACGCGGCCCATGGATTCGACTCCGCCAGTGACAATGAGCTGATCCCAACCGACGGCGATACGAGCTGCCGCAGCGTGTGCAGACTCCAGGCCGCTAGCGCAGTAGCGATTGACTTGCGTGGCAGCCACCGACTCAGGCCAGCCCGCAGCCAGCAGCGCCGCCTGCGCAATATTATAGCCTTGATCGCCAATCGGCGTGACGCAGCCAACGATAAAATCGGACACGGCGGCCGGGTCGAACTGCTGGCGCTTTCGCAGCGCACGCAGCAGACTAGCCAGCAGATCGTGGGGCACCACCTCGTGCAGCGCACCACTCGGCTTGGCCCGGCCCCGAGGCGTGCGCACACAGTCGTAGATATAGACGTCTTCCATAGTGGCAGCCAAGATAGGTTTCCACACCGGCTCTGCTTAGCTGAACAAGTCGCTTACATTGAGCCGTTAGAAGCAGTAACCTAAACCTTCACCTCATGTTTGAACTTTTTGCCACCCCTTCTGCCCTTTTTGCAGCCGATGTCGTTGCCCAGGCAGGCTTGATCGGCTACATCCTCACCGTTGTCGTGACAGCTGTCGTGCTGATTGCTTGCGCCTATATCTTTCCTGGTGTACACATCGATAGCTTTGGCAGTGCACTCATACTCGCCATCATTGTGGGTATCATCGTGGCTGTTGCGGGCTGGATTATCCCGTCTGGCACCGGATTGATTTCGGCCATTGTCTCCTTGCTCGTTGGCGCTGCAGCCTTAGTACTAGGCGATAAATTGATGGACGGCGTTAAACTCGACAGCTTTGTGTGGGCCCTAGCAGTAGCGGCTGTGCTTGCTGTCGTCAACGGTTTGCTGTTCTCGACATTCGGCACCCTTTAAGTAAAGTAAGCAAGCGTGTTGATGCTTGCACTCGCCGTGAGCGCTTTTGTGCTGCACGGCATTCAAATTGTGGCCGTTGCGACGATCACTTTTATCTGCGCGCAGTTCCCGTTCTTTCGGGGGCTGCGCGTTGATAGTTTTGGCAACAGCCTACTGCTCGCTATTCTGCTGGCGGGTATTTACGCAGCACTAAATTTCTTTGCCGCGCCACTCAACTGGCTAACGCTGGGTCTATTTGGCGTGGTGGTGTCGGCAGTAGCCATCGAATTAGCCGACTTTCTAGTGAAAGGAGTCGAAGTACGAGGCTGGGGCTGGGCGCTGCTGTTGGCTATAATCGTGGCCCTGAGCAACTGGGCTGTAGCGGCGCTGCTGAGTTAAGTGACCACTGCCGAGCGAGCTGCCTTCATGGGCACGCCGATGCATTTCTTTTCCATATAGCCCATCATGCGGTGGATGAGCTTGAGGGTGTCATCGTCGAGCTCGGCGAGTTCGCGGCGAAAAACCTCATCCATCGCCTTTTTCTTCACCCGATTAATTTCTTCTGGTAAGTGACTCAACGCTTTCTCGATGCGACGCTGCTGCACTGCGCTGCGAAAGGCGAGTAGCTGCTTGCCAATCAGCTTGCGGGCCTCGGTGACTTCACTGGCTCGGAATGCAAGGTTGTCGCTGGCGAGCTTGCGCAAATCATCGATCTGGATGTAGTGTGGCTGGTGCTTTTCTATAGCTTCTGCGGCAACGTTGTGAGGGATAGACAGGTCGACCACCACTTTATCCTGGGCATCGTCATTGCCAATCAAACGCGCCAGTAGCGCGGCATCAATTACGGGCTCGGTAGCTCCGGTGGCGACGACCAGTAAGTCAAAGCCAGTAGGATGGGTGCCGAGTTGGTTGAGTGGCATGGCTCTGCCCGCGGTAAATGTTGCTGCGAGTTTTTCAGCTTTGCGGAGGGTGCGGTTAGCCACTGTTACATCCGCGTAGCCTTGCTTTCGCAAAAACTTCGCAATGAGCCAATTGGTTTGACCTGCTCCTACCAGCAATACGCGTGCTGTGGCAGGTTGGAGGCGCTGTTGGCGAATGCGTTGAGCAGCCAAACTGACGACGCTGACTGGTTTTTGGCCGATACGGGTCTCGTGGTACACCTGTTTGGCAGCAGCCACGGCACTTTGCATCACCAGCCGCAGGTGGTCTGCGCAGTGACCATATCCGTGGCACTCAATGTAAGAAAGGCGGAGCTGGCGCAGAATTTCGCGTTCGCCCACTACCATACTATCTACCGAGGCTGCAACATCGTAGAGGTGCAGCACGGCATCTTCTGCCTCCATATAAACCGGCTCGAGCGCATCTGCATCGGGTGCAATACCTAAGGCTGCCTGAAGCTCCTTGGCAGAAGTAGGGTTGCGCTCTTCTTGGTAGAAGAAAAAGAGAACCCTGTTGCAGGTATTGAGGTAAAACACCTCTTCCCAGCCGAGTTGCTTGCGTAAGTGCTTAAGTACCGACTCTTTCGCATCATCTGCAATGACGTACGGCTCGAGCTGATCGAGCGTCGCATGACGGTGCGTGAGTGTGAAGAGGCGGTAGCCGTTGAGCATAATTTTCGAGGCGTTGGCAAACATAGCCGCCCACCTTGCCGGAGACTGTCAGTGAGTAGTCAGACCGGTTGTTGATTGACAGTAAGCAGTATTTATGTGGGGATTCGTCGGCTAAACCGCCTACCAGCGTAAGCTCTAAGTAAAGCCTACTTTCGCCCGCCAAAGCCAAAATCGTTTTACTATGTATCGTACCCACACTTGCGGAGAGCTCCGACTCGCTGATGCCAACACTGAGGTGACCCTAGCCGGCTGGGTTCAGTCGAAACGGCAATTTGGAAGTCTCGTTTTTCTGGATGTGCGCGATCGCTACGGGATTACGCAGGTGGTGGTCGATCCTGATTCGGGCAGTGAACTGCAAGATTTGGCGGATTCTCTTGGCCGCGAGTATGTGGTGCAGGCGAAGGGTACGGTGCGCGAGCGCGAGTCGAAAAATCCTGATCGCCCTACCGGTGATATCGAGGTTTTTGCGAAAGCACTCACTATACTTAATGCTGCCAAAACTCCTCCTTTTACCATTGAAGATGCTACTGATGGAGGTGAGGATATTCGGATGCGCTACCGCTACTTAGATTTACGTCGCGGCCCGCTGCAGGAGGCCATTATGTTTCGCAGCAAAATGGCGCAAGCTGTCCGTAAGCATCTCAGCGAGCAAGGTTTTATAGAAGTCGAAACTCCGGTACTTATTAAAAGTACTCCGGAGGGTGCGCGCGATTTTGTGGTGCCGAGCCGCATGAATCAGGGGCAATTTTATGCTTTGCCGCAGAGTCCGCAGACTTTTAAGCAGCTGCTCATGGTGAGTGGATACGATAAGTACTTTCAATTAGTTAAGTGCTTTCGTGATGAAGATTTACGGGCCGATCGCCAGCCGGAGTTTACGCAGATAGATTGTGAAATGGCCTTCGTGGAGCAGGAAGATATTCTCAATACTTTTGAGGGGCTTACGCGGGCACTTTTTCAGCAGATGCTAAATATTGATTTAGGGGATTTTCCACGCATGGAATACGCTGAGGCCATGCGCATGTATGGTAGCGACAAACCTGACTTACGTTTTGGGATGCCGCTCGTAGAACTTAATGCTGAGGCTAAAGGCAAAGGCTTTAAGATATTTGATGAAGCCGAATTGGTGGCTGGTATTGTTGTTGAAGGTCAGGCTGATTATTCACGCAAGCAGCTCGATGCCCTTACCGACTGGGTGAAGCGGCCTCAAATTGGCGCTAAAGGCATGGTGTATGTGAAGTACAATGCCGATGGCAGCTACAAGAGCAGCGTTGACAAGTTTTATGATGCCGAGTCTCTTTCAGCTTTCGCCAAAACCGCACACGCTGAACCAGGAGATTTACTACTTATCCTTTCGGGTGAAACCGATGCCGTGCGTCGCCAACTCGGAGAATTACGGCTTCACGTAGCCCGCGAGCTTAAACTAGCTAAACCTGGTGACTTTAAACCGCTGTGGGTAGTTGACTTTCCGCTACTGGAGTGGGATGAGGATAGCGGTCGCTTTCATGCGATGCACCATCCCTTTACAAGCCCCAAATCTGCTGAGCGGCACCTCATGGATTCTACAGATCGTGAAGTGCTTAAAAATCTACGTGCTGATGCATATGATTTGGTAATAAATGGATCGGAGATAGGCGGGGGTTCTATCCGGATTCACGATAGGGCACTGCAGGCGCGCAACTTTGATTTGTTGGGCTTTACGCCTGAGGAGGCTGAGGCGCAGTTTGGCTTCCTGCTGGGGGCTTTTGAGTATGGTGCGCCGCCACACGGGGGCATCGCGTTTGGTTTTGACCGGCTGTGTGCGGTGATGCAAGGCAAAACCAGTATTCGGGATTACATCGCATTTCCGAAAAATAATCAAGGTCGCGATGTGATGATTGATGCCCCGGATGAGGTGAGCGCAGAGCAGCTGCAGGAGTTGGGCTTGAGGGTGGTGGGGTAGGTGGGGTTAGCTTTTGTGCTTTGGCATGGGGGCTTTGTAAGAGTAGCTTTTGTGCTTCGGCAGACGGGTTCCCCACCGCCACCCGGGCGGTGGGGGGAACCCGTCTGCCGAAGCACAAAAGCCATGAGCTGGCCTTAGCACCTACCACCTAGCGCCAGCCCTTGCACCTACCACCTAGCGCCAGCCCTTCTACCCAGCACCTGCGCCAGTACCTAGCACCAAGTCCCTAGCAGCCATAGCACCCGGAGCTCAGCACCTGCGCCAGCACCCAGCACCTAACACCCAGCACCCAGCACCCAGCACCTAACTCCTAGCACCTAACTCCCAGCATCCAGCCCCTCACCCCCTTCCACTGCTCTCCACTCATTGTAGTCTTCGTAGTATTTACGGGGAGTAAGTAGGGCAAAGAATTTCTCCTCATCGAAGGCCAGCATGCGCGCGCCATACTTCTTGAGGTACCAGATATTAAATGCTTTAAACGCCTCTTCATTTCCATAGTGCAGCTCAATATCTGGCTCGATGATGTGGTACTTGGGTGCGGTATGGCTGCTCCACATGTAGGCGCTTTCGGCAGGTGCAAGGCCATGCTTGTAGTAGTTGTATGCTATATATGCTGCGAGTGTGCGGGAATACAATTTGCCAGGCTCACCTTTGTCGGTGAGACCATGTAGGGTAGGCCTCACGAAGAGCTTGCCATCGCGATTGTACTTAGAATTGTAGTATTTTGCATGGCTATTGGTAGCGGCTCCGAAGGTGGTGATGACAAACTGTTTCCAGCTCATTTGCCCATCAAGAAAGGCCTGTTGATAGGGCTTCAGCTTTCGCTTGAGGGCGTTCGTTACTCATGTGGTTACAAATTAGCAACCAATATTAATTCTACTCTATTGAGGGGCGGTCAAATTCGAACAGGTGGTGGGCAAGAAGAGCTCGTATCATTCGCGATCGACTCAACTGTGTATTGATGATCTTATTTCTCCTGGCAGGAATCCATTATATATAGGCTTTACTAAATTTTGGTAAGCTCTGAATGCTAGCACCTAGGATCTTCTGGCATCCTATTGTAGCTAATTCTTCGAGAGGCGGCATTAAAGCACGAACAGATAATCTAGTCAATATCAATTATTCTAACAGTATGCTCACCGCCTCCTAGGTAGAGACGGCTAAGACTTTCAGTAGAATCCATTAGGGCTAGAGCCATGATAGTGTCTGGATTTACACCTAATCTTGACTTTACCGACTTAAGATGGTCAAGATTATCTCTCAGACTAACACGAGTGGCAATGAAGAATTTATTCTCAGGCTCAGCTAGTAAACAATCTAGATCATACGCTAAACGCATAGCCTCTAACATTCCAATATCTTGCAGCTGCTCGCCACTTTTGTCAACTTTGCCAATTGCAACTAGGTAAACCTTTTTAGGATCAGTATCTTTTCTAGTGTACCCAAATCGCAAAGCATCAGACAGTTCAACATTTTGTTGTAGCTCTTGAGAAAGATTTAGCGTACAGGGAGTGTCAGAGCCTCTATCATTCTGCGAACTAGCACAGTACATTGCCAAACTACATAAGGGCAACAGAAACCAGAAATGCTTATTCATAATTTCAGTTTGAACATGGGAAACTATAAGGAAAATTGCTCTGGCGTATTTGATCCAGATTAACAAAATAATTTTGCGGCCCTACGACATCCTGAGAATAGCTTCTAGCATAGTCAATTAAGCCATTCCAAGCCAAAAGTCGATAATGCTCTGGAGTACCTTGCTGATCATTCAAACTCATAAGAGCCATACTTAATTGCCCAACAACGTCCTCGGCATATAATAGGATGCCGTGCTGCAAATCATCTATCGAAATATCTGGTCTAGATTCTATGTAAAAATTCACAATGTAAGAATCCCTCAATTCTGAGTCTGAATATGCTTGAATTTCATACGGATCCAAGCCTTTTTCCATCAACTCCAATCCCATCTGCGCATGTAAAGACTCATGTAGAATTGTATTGTAAATACTTAAAGGATCGGTTTGGGCTTCACATCGAGAGTCAGCAATTATAATGGACACGGAATTGGTCGAGACGACATAGGTAGTTTGGCCAGTGCCGGTAATTGAGGCCAAGGTAAAAGTCCCATAGAGGCTATCTGATCTTGGAGCAATGCTTCGAACATGCATGCGAGTCATAATTCTTCTATGGTAGCAGCCGAGGAAGGAATTTGCTTCATCCATATCCTTCCCTTTACTAAGCTATTTAATATCTTCTTGTTATATACAAATTCCTCAATTCCCTGCCTACCCCAACAGCACTTATAGTCGCCAGGAATGAGGATAATATAATTCGTATCAGCACGTTCTTGTACAGCAACAATAGCATGTGCATCGTAAAAAACAGTGGTAATATCTGTATAGCTCATCGTAGTGCATCCGGGATTGCATTGGAGAGTCCAGGGCTTATTAGGAAATTCCCTATACAATTCAAGGTCCTGTACAATTGAGTAGCTGCCCGCATCGCTGCAACCTGCGATGCTTAAAGCGCTGCAAAAAAGTAAGGACTTATAAAATGTGTTATTGGCACTCATGGATCAGCAATTCAATTTCTGAAAGAGAAACATCAAAAACATAATTCTGCAGCGTTTGACCAAACAACTGAAACTGATCTCTGGTGTGATGATCGTCTACCAAGTGCAGCAAAAGAGAATATACTGATTTGGAATCAACAACGTTGATAAATAGGTCCTCCGAAACCTCGTCATAAGAAAATATAAAATTTGCTGTGCCTGTAAATTGTGATGTGGTATAACCACCATCTGCAAATGCTTCTCGAACGGGACCAGTATTATTCGGGTGCACATATGGAAATGCTCCGCTCAAATCTGGGAAATCAACACGATAGTTAGGAGGATAGACGTCCCTAGAATTATTGGGATCTATCACTTCTTGATATCCTGCATACCAAGCAGCCAAAGCCAAGCATGTGAAGTTAGAATTGATTAAGCTTTGTGTGAATGGATGATCCTCTTCAAAAGTGCGCCTTTCTGGCCCCACTCCTAAAGCAAATTCTAGGAATAACGCTAGCGATATTGTATAGGCATCACTGTTGGGATCAGAGATTTTGCTGTCCAGATAGTTAGCGGCGGCAGCTTGAGGCATAGTAATTAGAATTTGTCTCAGAATATCAAATGCAATTTGATTTCCTGTAGTAACAACCAAATCAATCAGCCAATCAAAATAGTCAATGTCATCCAAGAATGTTGGAACTGGTGCGTTATTAAGTAAAAAGATGACTTCTCGTGTGGCCAAACAAGCTTCAAAGGTATTCTGAATCTGGTCAGCGTGTTGTATAGCCGCTTCGGAAAGGTTATAGCCGGAATAATCAATCCATTCCTCCCTTTCCAAATCCCTATGTAATGCACTTGCAGCATCTTCACTATCCGTCCCAGACGCACAAAAGGAGTGCATTTTATCTTCAACGTAATCTTCAATAGAAACGCCGCTACAGGTTGAACTGCCAGCAAATTCCTCTAATGCTGCGTTAGCAACCGCGGCAAGTTCAGGATTCTCCGCCAGACACTTTACGATTTGCCAGTCTATTTCTTCATAGGTGGCTAATATATGCCTGATGCCAAAAGCAAAATCTATGCTCATCGCTTCATTACCAAAAGCTATGCCTCGACACTCAAACTCATTGATGTCAATGCCCCACTCCTCTCCAAGTTGTGTGTTGCCTAGGTAGGTATACATCGAGACGTCTTCGACACCATGAATTTGTATCCACTCGCAATTACCTGTGCGAGCGCTTACACTAGCCTCTACTGCTAGATCATGATACCGATCACCTACCGCAGGACCTTCACGAAACTGATAACATAGCCCAAAGAACCTCCTAACTTTATTCCAGATAGATCCACCGCTTCCACCTCCGCCGAAGTTGGGCCATTTTATTGTCGGCCACTGAAATCCTCCACCACCTGAGCCCCCACTGCTGCCAGGACCGTAGAAGATCCAACCACCGGAGTGCCATTCAGGATCTCCAGGACTTCCTGTATGGGGCCAGCCACCACCGCCACCACCGCCGCCGCCGCCGGTGTTTGGGTTGCCATTGTCGCTAAAGTCTGGAGGTAAAGTCGTTTCGAGGTCATCACAATAGAGGACACTGCAACTTGTTGTTCTAGCACTCAATGCTGCTGTTAAACCTCCAGCCTCATCTACGTAGTGTCGAAAAAGGACTGCGGCGGTATCAACAGTTCCTAGCAACACGTATTGCGAGGTAGCTTGTCCGCCTGCAACCATATAAAGCGCACTAAGTTCTTCATCGCTCATGAACTGCGCGCCTACTCGATAACCAACGTCGGTATATTCATAGCTGTAGTAGTCCAGTCGGTGCTCACTTAGCGGTTCAGTTGTATTGTGGAACACAAAGCAATTACCTTTCAACTCACACTCGTTGATGACAGGAATTACAAAAACGTTTTCTCCATACCCCATGCCTGGCAGCAAGGTAGCTTCCCAGGCTAGATACCCGTTATGTTGTAGAAAACTTTCGAGTGAGGATTCTGCTTCAAACTGACTAACGAAGAGTTCGACAAGCGTGTCTACTCTAGTGTCACTTGTTCTAGCCTGTAACTGTGTTTGACGAAGACTAGCAATCGCTCCTCTTGCAGGTCCATTGAGCAACCTCAAACGTAAATCATTTAGAAGTTTCAAACAACCACGTCTACTGAGTCTGCCTATCTCAGCCCAAAATTTGCGCGTAGGGGGGTGACAACTGATTTGATGGATCTACAGCGTTGATTGCGTCACGCTTTGAAAAGCACCAACTGCAGATCGCCGATAATGGGGCTGACATAAAACTTGTAATTGTATAGCTGCCCTCCAGATTGGACCGAAATGTGAAATACACGATTAATCATTAATTCTCTACTCGTTAATTGGATATAATTGGACGTCATGCACGCCTCCACCTACATAGATATACTCGAGATTATTGCCAGAGTTAAACACTGCGAGTATTAAGGCAGTATCTGGACTGGCCACTATTCTATCATGAACTGACGTCATATGCTGCATATAATCCTCCAAAGTTACGTGCTGAGACAGGTAAACACTATCAGGAGCGACTATGTATTTACAATTAATGTTTTCGGAGTGGGCGATTGTATTCATAATATTAGGACGAACAATTAAATCATTTACACTATCACTGACTACAGTGGCGACTAAATAAAGCCGCTTCGGATCTTCCGTCGTTCTATTGTATCCATATCTAAACGCGTCAAACATTTTGTCAGTCTGTAACAAAAACGAATCGAGGTCCAAGACACACCCGGTATCGTGTGCAACGTGAGTCTCTATATGTGAGCATGCACAAATTATGGCTAGCCATAATAGTATCAAACCTTTAAAGGAAGTTGCTAGTATTAGTCGCATGGAGAATTGTATTGGAGATTATTTTGACGATATTGATCAAGATCAACAAAATAATTACCTGGACCTACTACATCTTGGGAGTAACTTTGTGCATAACGAATTAAACCATTCCATGCAAGCAAATGATAATGTTCTGGAGTACCACGATTTCCATTGATAATCCAAAGTTCAGTACTTAATTTGCCAACTACCTCTTCTGTAAACACTAGAATGGCATGCTGGATCATCTCAGGAGTGACATTCTCAGCATTGTCAATGTAGTAATTGATGATGTAAGCGTCCCATAGTTCTGAATCTGTATACGAATTAATTTCATACGGATCCAAGCCTTTTTCCATCAGCGCCAATCCCATCTGCGCATGTAAAGACTCATGTAGAATTGTATTGTATATACTTAAAGGGTCGGTTTGGGCTTCACATCGAGATTCAGCAATGATAATGGACACGGAATTGGTCGAGACGTCATAGGATGTTTGGCCAGTGCCAGAGATGGGGCCCACGGTAAAATCTACATGGAAAATATCTGATCCAGAAGCTATGCTTGAAGCATTACAATACATGGAAGTATTCGGAGCTCCTGCTACTTGTCCGTTGAGAACGTCCAGTGCACAGCGAACTGTCGAGCAAGTCTCTTCAGAAATCTGTGAATAAGTTATCCATTCCTCCCTTCCTAAATCCCTATGTAATGCACTTGCAGCATCTTCACTATCCGTCCCAGACGCACAAAAGGAGTGCATTCTATCTTCAACGTAATCTTCAATAGAAACGCCGCTACAGGTTGAACTGCCAGCAAATTCCTCTAATGCTGCGTTAGCAACCGCTGCAATTTCAGGATTCTCCGCCAGACACTTTACCATTTGCCAGTTTATTTCTTCATAGGTGGCTAATATATGCCTGATGCCAAAAGCAAAATCTATGCTCATCGCTTCATTACCAAAAGCTATGCCTCGACACTCAAAGCCATTGATGTCAATGCCCCACTCCTCTCCAAGTTGTGTGTTGCCTAGGTAGGTATCCATCGAGACGTCTTCGACACCATGAATTTGTATCCACTCGCAATTACCTGTGCGAGCGCTTACACTAGCCTCTACTGCTAGATCATGATACCGATCACCTACCGCAGGACCTTCACGAAACTGATAACATAGCCCAAAGAACCTCCTAACTTTATTCCAGATAGATCCACCGCTTCCACCTCCGCCGAAGTTGGGCCATTTTATTGTCGGCCATTGAAATCCTCCACCACCTGAGCCCCCACTGCTGCCAGGACCGTAGAAGATCCAACCACCGGAGTACCATTCAGGATCTCCAGGACTTCCTGTATGGGGCCAGGCGGTCGACCTAATTTTGGTCAAACCACCGTAAGGATGTCGCGAGCGCAATCGTTTAGAGGGGAGATCATTCATGTTAATGGTCAAGATTCATTATTCACCTCGCAAGATATAAAAAACTAAAATCCATTAAACCCTCATGTGTCTGATCATATTCAGCAGCCAACTGTTCGATGGATTGCAGTATTTTCGACTATTGAGGTACAAATGTGATTACAGGTGAACAAACATCTTCAATGAATTGGTAAAGATACATATTTGGAGAAATAGTGTCTATTGTGCGATAGTGACCATAATCCATGCTAATTATAAGATTTGATACACCTAATTCTTCACCAGAAGCTTGCAGTTCGTTAAGTAGCGCAGGAAGGTGTTTGTGCCATTCCCGCAGAGCCTCCGATGATATAATAGATTTGTTATGTGAGCCTACTAGAGGGCAAATTGCTTCTTCCGAAGTAAGCACCACCTGATTTGCAAATTCATGGGTGTCCGAAAAATAATCGGACAATAAGATGGAAAGGGTAGCTGTATACATAGAATTGGTGTCTAGACAACCTTCTTTTGGCTGTACCTGAGGCAATGAACTTGATATTACATAAATATATCCTTCTAAAAATCTTGACGTTGAGAGGCTATCTACTGGCTTGGCACGAGAACCGAATTGTTCTGGTAGTATG
Source organism: Saprospiraceae bacterium (assembly GCA_965213735.1). GTDB lineage: Bacteria > Bacteroidota > Bacteroidia > Chitinophagales > Saprospiraceae > CALDTK01. Next base: position 1,228,495 of record CBDCAB010000005.1, on the reverse strand, counting down.
TTGGATTCAACTGTAAGTACTCCATCATTGCTCATGCGCCAGCATGATTTGCGGGAATTCTCATTGGATGGAGATGTACAATTTTGCCATACAATAGTCAAGGTACATGCAATTAGACAAAAAGCTAGTTTCATTCTGGACATGGATCGTAACAATTTGATTGCAAAGAATTTTGCCTAGTCTTAATCTCGCTTTGCTGGGAGATTGAGAGTTCAGTCCATGCTAAGGATATATCTCCACTCGTCCTCAGCTTTGTGATATTCCCAGGTATCCCACACAATAACTTCTTTACGAATGTTATGACCAAATGTGCACCCTGAGGTGAATTCTGAGAGATCAGGACCTTGGCTAATAACCCGGGTTCCAATGCGAACTGTCCCTTCCGTTTGAACAATAGCATGAAAATATGCACATCTAGTACATGGAGTCATTTCGCTAGAGTTCGCGAAAACTTCCAATGGGATTTTCTTCATAGCTAAATTTTCTTCCAAGCCATTTTGGAAATTTGAAATCTTTGCTCCCCATGATCCTTCGTATACAATTGAATCAATTAGACATTGATCTTCCAGATATAAGCCGTGAGAACTCCTAATTAGGAATTCAAGAGCTGCAGAGTCTCTATTAAATGAACTATAGTTCGGGACGGACTTCTCTGGTCCACAACTTATCAAGAAGACTGCAAGTGAGTAGAGCAAGCTCTTGGTAAACATGATATTTAGTCTCTTATGCACTGGTCAAGAAGATTTAACGAATGATCTGGCTCTCCATCTAAATTAGTATCGATCAATTCCAAGCCGAGCTGCCTCCACTCATCCAGAGTTTCTATGCCATAATAGTCTTCAGCGCAGGTGTTATATCCGTTGCCCGTTATAGGATCATTTCTGAAAAGATCTCTACCAGCCCACCACATATAATAATTCAGAGACCTAGGATTAGGCAAGTCTAGAGATTGTAAATGTAAAGCGAAATCTTGTAATCGTGTTCGAAGAAAGTAAGTATGCTCTGGGTCACCTGGATCTCCACAATCGCCATTTATACTAAAAATTAGGGCAGCGAGATCGGCGTATCTTTGAGCACCTGCAGCATCTATTGTAATTCCTTGAGATAAAATATAGGATCGAATTTGGGCATGATGACCTTCATGAACGGGCAATAGAGCTAATGTAAAAGAATTCCATTGTTCCCAAACAAAATGTTCTTGAAAAGTCCCATTACATATGGAAGGATTAAAGGCTATGAAGACATCGCCGTTTAAGTCGATTCCAGTTTGTGCAGCTTGATGTGGATTGGCATCGAATAACCCAGGCTGGACTCTTGGTTCAGCTGAGTTAGCAGGCACGCCTACAACGAGCCGCACATTTCCTGTGGAATTATCTGTGTCAAAAACCCCTAAAGAATTGCACATTCCCGAGTTTCCTTCCATCTGTGTGATTATAATATCATACATGCAAGTACATTCAGATTCTATTTCTGTCAAATCAATCCATTCCTCCCTTTCCAAATCCCTATGTAATGCACTTGCAGCATCTTCACTATCCGTCCCAGACGCACAAAAGGAGTGCATTCTATCTTCAACGTAATCTTCAATAGAAACGCCGCTACAGGTTGAACTGCCAGCAAATTCCTCTAACGCTGCGTTAGCAACCGCTGCAAATTCAGGATTCTCCGCCAGACACTTTACCAATTGCCAGTCTATTTCTTCATAGGTGGCTAATATATGCCTGATGCCAAAAGCAAAATCTATGCTCATCGCTTCATTACCAAAAGCTATGCCTCGACACTCAAACTCATTGATGTCAATGCCCCACTCCTCTCCAAGTTGTGTGTTGCCTAGGTAGGTATACATCGAGACGTCTTCGACACCATGAATTTGTATCCACTCGCAATTACCTGTGCGAGCGCTTACACTAGCCTCTACTGCTAGATCATGATACCGATCACCTACCGCAGGACCTTCACGAAACTGATAACATAGCCCAAAGAACCTCCTAACTTTATTCCAGATAGATCCACCGCTTCCACCTCCGCCGAAGTTGGGCCATTTTATTGTCGGCCACTGAAATCCTCCACCACCTGAGCCCCCACTGCTGCCAGGACCGTAGAAGATCCAACCACCGGAGTGCCATTCAGGATCTCCAGGACTTCCTGTATGGGGCCAGCCACCACCGCCACCACCGCCGCCGCCGCCGGTGTTTGGGTTGCCATTGTCGCTAAAGTCTGGAGGTAAAGTCGTTTCGAGGTCATCACAATAGAGGACACTGCAACTTGTTGTTCTAGCACTCAATGCTGCTGTTAAACCTCCAGCCTCATCTACGTAGTGTCGAAAAAGGACTGCGGCGGTATCAACAGTTCCTAGCAACACGTATTGCGAGGTAGCTTGTCCGCCTGCAACCATATAAAGTGCGGTAAGTTCTTCATCGCTCATGAACTGCGCGCCTACTCGATAACCAACGTCGGTATATTCATAGCTGTAGTAGTCCAGTCGGTGCTCACTTAGCGGTCCATTTGTATTGTGGAACACAAAGCAATTACCTTTCAACTCACACTCGTTGATGACAGGAATCACGAAAATATTTTCTCCATACCCCATTCCTGGCAGCAAGGTAGCTTCCCAGGCTGGATATCCAGTGAGTTGTAGAAAACTTTCGAGTGAGGATTCTGCTTCAAACTGACTAACGAAGAGTTCGACAAGCGTGTCTACTCTAGTGTCAGTTGTTCTAGCCTGTAACTGGGTTTGACGAAGACTAGCAATCGCTCCTCCTGCAGGTCCATTGAGCAACCTCAAACGTAAATCCTCCGAAAGGTTGCCAATTGTTAGTTTAGCGTTTGATGAAGCAGTATATCGAGTGACTCCCATTTCGTCTACTGCTTCTTTTTGGCAGGAAGCCAAGCATAGCAGCATAATTAAAGAGAGAAATTGGAATATTGAAACTATAGTTTGCTGAGTCATTGCGCAAACCTATGCTCAAGCTTATGCTGCCGCTGGCATCCTACACTCTATTTCGATAACTAGTCAAATTCGCGTCTCCATCTATCACTTTTTCGCCAGGACTGGGAAGTTTTGCAGCATTTCTGGAATTTATTATGGCATCAACTGGTATTCGCATGGTGTACACGTGTGTCTGCGAGCCCTCTGCGTCGGTTAAGACCGCCATGTGCTCATACGTCGCGGACCTCTTATCGCTACAGCACTATATCCCGAAATACTGCTATGGTGCTGGTGCTTGAGTCGGTCTATCATGTGGCGAGCCTTTGGGACCTCGAGATATTTAAAATGTGTAGCCAGAGCAGCTGCCTCCACGCACGGTTGCTGCCCGCCGGCCTGCAGGCGAGGCCAGCGTCCACTAGCCCGCCAGTGCTGGGCATCACCCACAATACGGATTGCAATTGATGCAGCATGATGAGCTGGACATGCTGCTCCTAAGCGACTTGCGTGGTTCGCTCTGTCGCGCGGCCGGTAATAGTATATGTTCTAGAAGAAGATCGCGGCTTTGTGACTCACTGGCGTATTACCTTTACAGACCGAAGCTACATTCGCATCCCGTCATTTCCTGAGAAGTAATATTCCCACAGCATCATTTCTAAAGGCTCCTTCACTTGTCTGCGGCTGAGTTGGGTCAGCTTGCAGCTTTTTTGCATCTATAGATTTCTAGAACACAATCCCCCCCCAATGAAGCGCACCCTCAAAATCCTAAGTGGTGCACTCATACTACTTGTTGCTTTTCGGGGCCCGATCTTCAACTCACTCGTTAAGTACAAAGCAGTCGGCACACGCCCCGAAGTCACGATTACTAATCAAGTCCTGCTAGACAACATCACTAGTAAATCCCAAGGCTTAAGACCAAAGGTTGAGGATATTGCGCGAATAGCGGATGAAATAACCACCGAAACACTCAGCTTCACGACAACATCTGCCTCTAGCAATCCCAACGAACTTGTTAACTCGCCACGAGCCCACTGCGTCGGATATGCAGCAATGTTTAACAGCATAGCCAATACCATTATTCAGGAAAATGCCTGGCAAGATCGCCTAGCAGCTACTCATCACATCGGATCACTAACAGTAGTCGGCGTTGAGCCACACCATTACTTCGCTAGCCAATTCTTTAAAGATCACGACTTTAACGAAATACATGATCTATCAACTGGCACTCGCTTTTCCTACGATGCTAGTGTGAGTGATTATTTACGCATACATGGTGTTGCAAGAAGTGAGGAGTAATGCTGCTATCTTGAAGGGCGACAAGTAAAGTCTGATACTTCTGTGCAATTTGCATTAGCTCCACCCTCCCGCAGCCAATTTATCTAGGCTGTAGCCTCTAGCGCAGCGCTGCAATCCTAACCCTCCCGCGAATTTTCGCTAAAGCCTCACGTAGGCTACCTTGGCCGCGCCCCAACCAATACCATGGCCCAACTTATCGTCGCATCTGGAGCGCTGCGAACCCCCATCAGCACTGACACCTCCGACAAGCTCGACCTCGTGCACCTCGGCGACTCCAACTACCACCTCGTCCACCAGCACAAGACCTACCACTGCTCGCTCTTAAACATCGACCTGCCCACAAAAAAGCTAACTGTAAATGTCAATGGGCAAAACTTCGACCTGAGCATCGAAGATGAAATAGACACCCTCATCCGTGAATTAGGCCTCGGTGTGGTCGAAACAGCCGCCAGCAAAGACGTGTTCGCACCCATGCCCGGACTCGTGCTCGATGTTTTGGTGGCAGTAGGTGATGCCGTAGAAAGCGGCGACAAACTTCTCGTCCTCGAAGCCATGAAGATGGAAAATAGCCTGACCGCTGATGGCGCCGGCACCGTCACCTCAATAGCTGTTAGCAAAGGTGATGCAGTCGAAAAGCGTCAACTCTTAATCGAAGTCGCATGACGCAGCGCAGCATCAAGAAAATCCTCGTCGCCAACCGCGGCGAAATCGCCCTGCGCGTAATGCGTACGGCCCGCCGCCTGGGCATCGCTACCGTAGCAGTCTACTCCGAAGTCGACCGCCATAGCCCCCACGTCCAGTATGCCGATGAGGCGGTGCTACTCGGACCGGCACCGTCGACGCAGAGCTACCTAGTAGCAGCTAAGCTCATCGACGCAGCTCGCCAAACAGGCGCCGATGCTATCCACCCCGGCTATGGCTTTCTCAGCGAAAATGCCGCCTTCGCCATGGCCGTCACGGCTGCTGGCATCATCTTCATCGGCCCCCGCGAACACGCCATCGAAGTGATGGGCAACAAACTCGCCGCCAAAGAAGCCGTAGCTGCCTACGACATCCCCATGGTGCCAGGCCTCGATACCGCGGTAAGCGATCCGGAAGTTGCCACTGCCGCAGCACAAAAGATCGGCTTTCCAATCCTCATCAAGGCTGCTGCCGGAGGAGGCGGCAAAGGCATGCGAATCGTCGAGCAGGCCAGCGAACTCGCCGAGCAAATGGCTCGCGCTATTTCAGAAGCCAAGTCAGCCTTCGGCGATGGCTCCGTTTTCGTGGAGAAGTTCGTTACCGAGCCGCGGCATATCGAGATTCAGGTGCTCGCCGATCAGCATGGCAATGTGGTGCACCTCTTCGAGCGCGAATGCTCCATTCAGCGGCGCCACCAGAAGGTAGTCGAAGAAGCGCCGAGTGCAGTACTCACGCCAGATTTGCGCAGCCGTATGGGTGAGGCCGCAGTGCGAGTGGCCAAAGCATGTGATTACGAAGGCGTCGGTACCGTCGAGTTTCTCATCGACGAGCAGCACAACTTCTACTTCCTGGAGATGAATACCCGTCTTCAGGTAGAGCATCCCGTCACCGAGCTTATTACTGGTGTCGATTTGGTGGAGCAGCAAATTCGTGTTGCAGAAGGCGCTCCTCTCAGCTTTCGCCAAAACGACCTGAGCATCACCGGTCACGCTATCGAACTGCGCGTGTATGCCGAAGATCCGCTGGCAGATTTCTCCCCTAGCACGGGCACCCTTACTACCTACCGCCCGCCGCACGGACCTGGTATTCGCGTGGATGATGGTTTTGCACAAGGCATGGAAGTGCCCATTTATTACGACCCGATGCTGTCTAAGCTCATCACTTATGCGCCCACGCGGGCCGAGGCGATTCAGCGCATGCGCGAAGCCATCGCGGATTATCATATTGAAGGCGTCGCCACTACCCTACCCTTTGGCCGCTTTGTGATGGATCATCCAGCCTTTACGAGCGGTAATTTTGATACCACTTTCGTCAAAACCCACTACTCTCCCGAGGCCATTGAAGAGGAGCAACGCGAAATTGAAGAAGTAGCAGCCCTCTTTGGTGCTAACATGTTTTGGCGAAAGCTGAAAGAAATACGTACCCCCAGCACCTAGCACCCAGCACCCAGCCCCCACCCCCATGCCCAACCCCACCAAAACACTCCACGACAAACTTGCTGCTTCACGTAGAGGCGGCGGCGAAGGACGTGTCGCCAAACAGCACGGTAAGGGCAAACTCACCGCCCATGAGCGGGTGCACCTCCTGCTCGACCCCGGTAGCTTCGAAGAAATCGGAGCACTCGTCACACACCGAACACATGATTTCGGTATGCAAGACCAGGTCTATCTCGGCGATGGTGTAGTGACAGGGCATGGCACTATTGGCGGCCGCTTAGTCTATGTATTCGCACAAGACTTCACCGTGTTTGGGGGTGCACTCTCCGAAACACACGCCGAGAAAATCGTGAAAGTGATGGATGCTGCCCTCAAAGTCGGAGCTCCCATGATTGGGCTCAACGACTCAGGTGGCGCACGTATACAAGAAGGTGTGCGCTCGCTGGGAGGCTATGCAGACATTTTTTACCGAAACGTGCAAGCCTCAGGAGTCATACCCCAACTCTCGGCAATCATGGGGCCTTGCGCAGGCGGTGCAGTCTACTCCCCTGCAATGACCGACTTTACCATCATGGTCGAACACACGAGCTATATGTTCGTGACAGGACCCAATGTGGTCAAAACGGTAACCAACGAAGAAGTAACTGCCGAACAACTCGGCGGCGCCTCCGCCCACTCCACCAAGTCTGGCGTAACGCATTTTACAGCAGCCAATGACGTGGATTGCATCGCAAAACTCAAGCGCCTACTCAGTTACCTCCCGCAAAATTGTAAATCCAAACCAGCTGCCCTCCCCTATCAACTTGGAGAAGAGCTTCGCGAGCAACTGGAGACAATCATTCCGGCCAGCGCTAATCAACCCTACGACATGCGTGCAGTGGTGCGCGGCATCATCGACGAAGGCAGTTTTTTTGAAGTACACGAGCGCTTTGCCGAAAATATCGTAGTAGGATTTGCACGCCTAGCAGGTAAGAGCATAGGCATTGTTGCCAACCAGCCGCAAAGCCTAGCGGGTGTACTCGATGTGCAATCTTCGGTCAAGGCTGCTCGCTTTGTGCGCACCTGCGACTGCTTCAACGTACCGCTTTTAGTGCTCGTAGATGTTCCTGGATTCTTGCCCGGTACCGACCAGGAGTGGAACGCCATCATCACCAACGGCGCCAAATTGCTCTACGCCCTCAGCGAAGCTACCGTGCCGCGCTGCACCGTCATCACGCGCAAAGCATACGGAGGTGCTTACGACGTTATGAATTCTAAGCATATCGGTGCGGATGCCAACTTTGCATGGCCTGCAGCCGAAATTGCCGTTATGGGTGCCAAGGGTGCGAGCGAAATCATATTCCGCCGCGAGATCAAAGCTGCTGCAGACCCTAACGCCATGCTAGCCGAAAAAGAAGCCGATTACGCGGATAAGTTCGCCAATCCTTACCGCGCAGCACAAAGAGGCTTCATCGATGAAGTCATTGAGCCCCGCTTTACCCGTCGCAAACTCATTAAAGCTTTCGCAGCACTAGAAGGGAAAGCGGTAAAACTGCCCAAAAAGAAGCACGGCAACATTCCCCTCTAATCCACACATCTCACTATCCCCCTCCCCTCCGCAGCGCCGCAGGCCACCCGCCGCCCGCTCAGAGCGTCCCATCTGCAGCGCCGCAGGCCTCCCAGCGCCGCAGGCCACCCGCCGGAGGCTAAACGCGCCGCAGGCATTCATATCACATTTCTTTTCTATACAAATTCGCCAATCTAGATGTATCTAAGTGGCCAATTTCGTAGGTCTATGATGCGCTCGCTCTCCATCCTCTTCTTGCTTTCCCTGCTCACCTTCAGCAGCTGTCGAGACCCCCAACCTGGACAGGCCGATAAGCTGCCGAGCATCTCATATGCACCCTACATCACCGCGTTTAGCAGTGGCTTGGTGAGCAGTCGCAGTGCCATCCGCATAGAGCTCGCAAACGTGGTGGAAGGAGTCGCTGCAGGCGAGTCCGAAGATCGGCCACTGCTCACCATCACCCCACGCGTAGAAGGTGACTTGCGCTGGGATCAACGTTCAGTTTTAGCTTTTCATCCTACAGAACCCTTTCGGCAAAATCAGACTTACACGGCCATTCTCGACCTGCAAACACTGCGACCTGATGTCCCAGATAGTTTAGCTCGCTTCAGCTTCACATTTCAGGTGATACCTCTGGGCCTAGCACTCGACGAGGTGCAGGTGCGGCCCAACCCGCTCAACAACGACCCTAGACAGCGACAAATCACCGGCGTGGTCCGCAGCTACGACTATGCAGAGTCGCCCGCTATCGAGCAGACCCTCATCGCTACCCAAAATGGCGAGCAGCTGCCTATCGCTTGGACGCATGTAGAGCAAGGGCGCCGGCATGCCTTTGTGGTCGATCAGGTGCAGCGGGGTGAGGAGGCCTCGAAAGTCACCCTTCGCTTGCGAGGAGATGCGCTCCAAGTACGTCTCGATACCCTCACCACGGTGCAAGTGCCTAGCGTCAACACCTTTACCCTCACCGGCCTCGAAGTGGAACAGTCGGCTGAGCAGGTGGTAAGTCTCTACTTCTCTGATCCACTCGATGCCGATCTAGACCTTACGGGCCTCGTGCACCTGGCCGATGGGACAGATATGCGGCTGGTGCGCCAAAACAACGCGATTTTAGCCTACCCGCTGGCAAGGCGTACAGGGAATATCGAGCTCATCATCGAGCGAAGTATTCAAAGTACGTCTGGCGCCAAGCTCGACTCCACGCTGCGCCGCACAGTTACGTTTACCGATCTAAAGCCAGCCATCGAACTTACCGGCGAGGGCGTCATCGTGCCCAGTAGCCAAGGTGCCACCTTCCCCTTCCGAGCTGTTGCCCTCAATAGTGTGGAGGTGGAAGTCGTAAAGGTTTTCACGAACAACATTGCTCAATTTCTGAGTGATAATCAACTCAGCGAGTGGTCGCGGCTCACGCGCGTGGGGCGTCCGGTGTACAGAGGCAGAGTGCCCTTGCGAGGCAACCAGGCGATCGACTATCTCGCCTGGAATCATTTTGCTGTTGATCTATCAGAGCTCATCGAGGTAGAGCCTGGCGCTATCTACCACGTCACCCTCAGCTACGGCCCCGGCAATTCGCAGTATCCCTGCGACGAGTTGCTTTCCGAGCCCATTGCCAGCACATCGGCCCGGGCAGAATTCGTGGAGTTCAATACGCTGAGCTACTGGAGCGACTATGATGACAATTATTATTATCGTGGTGAAGGTGGAGAAGATCCTTGCTCGCGCGAGTACTACAACGGGCGCAAGGTGTCGCGCAACTTTATGGCTTCCGATATTGGTCTGCTGGCCAAGCGGGCCGACGCTGGCGAATTATTTATAGTTGCTTCCGAACTCACCAGCACTGAGCCTATTTCAGGGCTTACCATCGACCTGCTCAATATTCAGCAGCAGGTTATAGCTTCCGCCAAAACGGCACCCAACGGAGTCGCAATATTCCGTCCGGAGTACCAGCCATTTTTGGCAGTCGCACGCAGAAATTCAGAACGGGCTTACCTCCGTCTCGATGATGGATCATCACTGAATTCGAGCACCTTCGATGTGAGCGGCGAACGCATTGAGTCGGGTACACGTGGGATGATTTATGGAGAGCGTGGCGTGTGGCGACCTGGAGATTCGATTTACCTCACGCTCATCCTCGAACGCTCAGCGGAAGAAGCGCGCGCAAATGCTCCCGTAATATTCGAGTTGTATAATCCCTCTGGACAGCTTGTGGAGGAGCGGGCTGTGGTTGCCTCGGCGCCGCAAATGTATAGCCTCCATACTGCTACGGCTGCAGACGCTCCTACAGGCCCGTGGCGGGCGGTAGTGAGGGCTGGAGGTACTCGTATTTCAGAAACCATACGGGTAGAGTCGGTGATGCCCAATCGCCTGAAAGTAGAACTCGACTTCGCTGGCGATCCCGTGCCACTGCACCGCGACGCTAGTGCGACCTTATCTGCAAGGTGGCTATTTGGTGCTGCGTCGGGTGCGCTCAAAGCCGATGTCAATTATTCTGCTGGTCCGCTCAGTAATACCAGCAAACTACCTGGATTCGAACGGTACGAGGACTACAGCTTTCGGGATGGAAGCAGGAGTTTTAGCGTAAGCGACCAAACCATTTTTGATGGCAAGCTGAGTCAGGCAGGCACCGCTACCCTTGATTTTGGCATTGAAGAAACGAGCACCTTGCCCGGGCTTTTACAGGCGCGCATCACCACCCGTGTCTTCGAAACTACAGGAGCCTTTAGCACCGTGGTGGAGTCGGCGGTGCTGAGCCCTTTTGCCAGCTACGTGGGCATCAAAGCACCAGAGGCAGAAAGCTACTATGGCCTCGACGCCAGTAAGCCGCAGCCTTTCGAGCTGGTGGTACTCGATGAGCAGGGGCGGCTCGTGGGGCGCGATGAGCTCAAGGTAGAAATTTACGATATCGACTGGAGCTACTGGTGGGAACGCGACGGCGGCAATTCATTGGCTAATTATGTGGCCAATAAAGCCAGCTATATCGCCCTCGAAACCGAAGTGTCAGCACCAACGGGTAAGGCTACTTACCGCGCCCAGCTCTCGAAGCTCAGCTATGGCCGCAAGCTGATTCGCGTAGTCGATCCAGTGAGTGGACACGCTACTTCCACGACCTTTTACTTGGAAGACCCACGCTGGGCCTACGATCCGAGTACGCGTCCTGGAGGCGCAGAATTATTGACGTTCAATCTTGATGACGATGCTTATGCTCCCGGTGATGAAATACGCGTGGCACTGCCGGCATTCCCTGGCGGCCGCGCCTTTGTGAGTGTCGAAACAGGTGACGGCATCCAGAGCTACCGCTGGGTGGAAGGACGCGATACGCCACAGGAGGTACTCATTGCCGCTGAAGCAGATATGGCTCCCAATGCGTACGTAGCTGTGTCGCTGATTCAGCCTCACGCCCAGACGGCCAATGATCAACCGATACGCCTTTACGGAATCCAACCCTTTAAGCTTACTGATCCAGCGCGTCAGCTTGCGCCAAAACTCAGCCTCCCAGCCGAACTCGCTCCCGAAGAGAGCTTTACCGTCAAGGTGAGCGAAGCCAACGGTCGAGCAATGAGCTATACTTTGGCTATCGTTGAGGAAGGCTTGCTCGACATCACGAGCTTTAAGACACCTGATCCTTTTGAGCGCTTCAATCGCAGAGTTGCACTCGGGGTGCGCACCTGGGATTTGTACGAGCATGTGCTCGGAGCTTTTGCCGGCAAACTCGCTGGGCTACTCGCTATAGGAGGCGACGAGGATACGGGCAAAAAAGCCGATCCGCGGGCAAATCGCTTCCGTCCAGTGGTCAAACATATTGGGCCCTTTCGACTCGCTGCAGGAGCAACTGCTACCCACAGCATTGACATGCCCAACTACATCGGCTCGGTACGTGCAATGGTAGTGGCCGCTGCCGAAGATGCCTACGGGAGTACTGAAGAAACCCGACCTGTGAAGCGCCCCCTGATGGTGCTGGCCACCTTGCCCCGCGTGCTCGGTCCGGGGGAGACTGTCGACTTGCCTATCACGGTATTTGCGTTGGACGAAAAGATTGGGGCTGTCAATATTAAGGTGGAAGGCCTCGAACTGCTGCAGGCAAATACTACCTCGACCCGCGTCAGTTTTGCTGAACCTGGTGAGCAGACGGCAAGGCTACAGCTTCGTGTGCCGGAGCAGCTCGGTGTGGCGCGCGTACGTGTGGTGGCCACGGCAGCTGGTTTTAGCGCAAGCGATGAAATAGAAATTCAGGTACGTGCACCCAATCCAGAGGTATCGGTGGTGCAAGCTGCGGTTGTCGAACCTGGAGAAACCTGGACGAGCGCCTACCTAGCCGCCGGAATGGCTGGCACGAATAGCGGCCTAGTGGAGGTGAGCGCCAACCTGCCGCTAAACCTCGAGGATCGACTTGGCTACCTCACTCGCTACCCCCATGGCTGCCTGGAGCAAACCGTGAGTGGAGCCTTCCCGCAGCTGTACCTGAGCGATCTGGTGACGCTAGATGAAGTGCGAGCGGGCACTGTACAGCGCAATGTCAATGCTGCTCTGCGGAGACTGCTGGAGTTTGAGTACGGCAGCGGAAGGTTTACGTTTTGGCCGGGTGCACGCTCAGACTATGCAAGTTGGGCAAGTGCGTATGCAGGCCACTTCATGGTGGAAGCTGAAGCCAAAGGTTATCGCTTGCCAGCGGGATTGTTGAACCGGTGGAAAGCCGCAGAAAAGGTAGCCGCCAATGCGTGGACACCACAGCGCACGCAAGTATATGCCTACGAAATACCGGCCACACAAGCCTACCGACTCTATGCGCTGGCCCTGGCCGAGAGCCCACAACTCGGTGCCATGAACCGTCTGCGGGGCTACGACAAACTCGATGCGGTGACCAGTAACCTGCTAGCAGCTGCTTACCTCGTGGCAGGGCAGCGGGATATCGCACGCGAACTCGTTGCTAGCGCGTCGAGTAAAGACAACAATGACGCTACCTACTTCCGCTACAGCTACGGTTCGGCAACCCGCGATGAAGGCATTGCGCTCTACGTGCAGACCCAACTCGGCCAGCGCGATAAGGCCTTCAAGTTGGCGCAAAGCATTTCGCGCACACTGAGCAGCGATCGCTGGTTGAGCACGCAGGCTACTTCCTGGAGCCTATTGGCTATGGCGCGCTACATCGCAGATAATGGTGCCGCCAATCAAGCTTTGAACTACACTCTTGGATTGGCCGGTGCAGCGCAAGATGTGACTCAAGCAGAAAATGTGCGGGTGATGCGTCTGGCAACACCAGCGCCCGAAGAGCGGCAGTTTAAGTTTGTCAATACAGGCGAGCGCCGCGCTTATGTGAGAGTCGTCACCACGGGCACCCCTAGCACGAGTCAGCAAAAGGCAGAGCAGAGCCACCTCAAAATGAGCGTTGTTTATACTGATTTAAGTGGTCAGGTGCTAGATATTGCTTCGCTTAAGCAGGGACAAGATTTCATAGCGACCACAAGAATAACGCATCCTGGAATGCTTGCGCCTTATAATGAGATGGCGTATACGCAAATTTTTCCGTCAGGCTGGGAAATTCGCAATGAGCGATTGGAGGGTGCTGACACGCCCACAGGCTTAGATTATCAAGACATCCGTGATGATCGTGTGCTAAGTTACTTTGACTTGAATACCAACGAAACGCTCACAATTGTAACTCAGCTAAACGCGGCGTATACAGGTTCTTATTATCTGCCTGATCGCTACTGTCAGGCAATGTACGATCGGGATATACGTGCGCGTATTCCTGGCGAATGGGTGCAAGTTGAATAAACGTCAAGTCATAGGAGCGCTGCTCGGAGTTGCCCTGATATGGTGGCTGCTGTGTCTGCCTACGCCCCTTTTTGATGTTTCCTACAGCACTGTTGTCGAAAGCGGGAGTGGCAGCTTGTTGAGTGCACGAATTGCAGCGGATGGGCAGTGGCGATTTCCTGCGAAGGATACGCTGGATGCGCGCTATGCCTCTGCGGTTAAAGTATTTGAAGATGAATATTTTGAGCGGCATCCGGGAATAAACCCAGTTTCTTTTTTACGCGCCTTTCGGCAAAACATACAGGCAAGACGAATCGTCAGCGGTGGCTCTACACTCACGATGCAAACTGTGCGGCTGATGCGTGGCAAGCAGTCGCGTAGTATCTGGGAAAAGCTGATAGAAGTGGCGCTAGCTACCCGACTGGAAATGAGCTACAGTAAGCCGGAGATATTGAGTTTGTATGCTGCACACGCACCTTTTGGAGGTAATGTAGTTGGTATAGAAGCTGCGGCTTGGCGCTACTACGGTCGTAGTGCCACACATTTCTCTTGGGCTGAGGCCGCAGCCTTGGCAGTTTTACCCAATGCTCCTGGAATAATCTACCCAGGCCGATCAAATGCTGCGTTTTTGCGAAAGCGAAATATGCTATTAGAAAAATTATATAACCGAGGCTTTATTGATGAGACAGAATTGGTTTTGGCGAAAGCTGAACCCTTACCAGGCGAACCCCACCAGCTGCCCGATCTAGCACCTCATCTCGCCGATCACTACGGCATGAAGCTAGACCTAGCCCTCGACGAAACACTCCAGCGACGCACCGTCACTGCTATTGCACGTCAACACGAGCGTAACCGTGGCAACGGAGTGCATAACGCCGCGGCGCTGATCTTGGATACCCAAACGGGTAGCGTTTTGGCCTACGTTGGCAATACGAGCTGCGACGAGCGAGGCAGCGGCCGGGCTGTGGATGTGGTGCAGGCAAGGCGCTCGAGCGGAAGCCTCCTCAAGCCATTTCTGTATGCCACTCTGCTCGACGAGGGGAGCATTTCTCCCACTACCTTGGTAGCTGATATTCCTACTCTCATAGGTGATTACGCACCGAAAAATTTTGACCTGACTTACGATGGCGCAGTGCCTGCCGGACAAGCCCTCACCCGTTCGCTCAATATTCCGCATGTGCGCCTGCTGCAGGAATACGGCATCGATCCGATGCTGCAAAAACTGCGGCGTTTCGGCTTCCAGAGTCTCGATCGCAGCGCCGAGCACTACGGTCTTTCGCTAATCCTCGGAGGCGGAGAAGTGAGGCTGTGGGATGTAGCGCATGCCTACCGCAAGCTCGCGCGGATAGTCGAAGGTGAAGCGGGTCAGCTTTCTGCCTCGGCGGCCTACCTCACCCTAAGCACCCTCACGCAACTCGAGCGGCCCGGCGATCTGGCAGCTTGGCGGAGTTTTGCCGGCTCACGCAAAGTAGCCTGGAAAACCGGGACGAGTTTCGGACACCGCGATGCCTGGGCCGTAGGTGTGACACCCGAATATACCGTCGCTGTGTGGACGGGCAATGCAGATGGCGAAGGTCGCACCGGCCTCACTGGAGCGAGTGTCGCTGCCCCCTTACTGTTTGAGCTATTTGATGAATTACCTGCAAGCAGCTGGTTTAGCGCACCGGTAGCGGAGATGGCAGAAGTCATTCTATGTCGACAGTCGGGAAACCAAGCCGCACGCGATTGTCCCGTCTTAGACACTACGCTGCTGCCGGCTCGAGGACAGCGACTAGCTACCTGCAGCTATCATGCACGCGTATTTACAGATGAGCTTGGCAGGCGCGTCGACGCCAGCTGCGCGAGTCTTGCTGAGGCACGTCCAATCTCCACCTTCACGCTACCTCCAGCCTGGGCCTACTATTACCGGCGCACACATGTGGATTATGCTCCAGCCCCAGCCTGGGCTCCGCAATGCGAACCTGCGAGTGATGAGCCGATGGCGCTCATCTATCCACGAGGAGCAAGCAATATTTCGCTGCCTCGCGATTTGGACGGTAGCCGCCAGGCAATCGCCTTTCAAGTAGCGCATGAGCGGGCAAATTCACAGCTGTGGTGGCATATCGACGGTGCACTCGTAGGCACCACCACGCGCAATCACGAGCTTATGCTGCAGCCGGCCACCGGGAGGCATCTCCTAACTGTAATTGACGAAAGCGGCAGGCAGCTGAAGTACGATTTTGAGGTAGCGCACTAAATGAGCGTAATCACCACTTCAGTACCACCCGCCTCTCCGTCTGGGGTCACCAGATCGTGCACCTCAAAGTCAGCAAAGCGACCTCGTTTTTTGGCGAAGTGCTTGAGGCGCTGGCGCGTGATGTCGAGGCCGACACTTCTGCGTTGATAGGCGTGTTCGGTTGTTTCTCCTTTCGCGGCTGCGCGACCGATGCCATTGTCGCGAACAAGGAGCGTGAGCTGATCGGCGTCATCGACACGTGCCTCTAATTCTAGGATTTTTTGACCTTGCTTCATGCGCAGTCCATGCCAGAGGGCATTCTCTAAGAAGGGCTGTAGCATAAGCGGCGGTACTGTGATAAAATCAGTATCGACGCGTGGATCTACATGTACTCGAAAATCTATCTCACCGTCGAAGCGAGCGTTTTCTACTGCTACGTAGAGGCGTGAATTTTCGATTTCTTCTAGCAGCGGCACCTCCTCATCTATGGTAGAAGACAGGATGCGGCGCATAAGTCGGGCAAATTTGGAGAGGTAGGCGATGGCGGTGTCGCCTTGATTGAGGATGAGGTAACTTTTCACGCTGTTGAGGGCGTTGAAGAGAAAGTGCGGGTTCATTTGGCTGGCCAGTCGTTGTTGCTCGAGCCGCACGAGGTCGCGTTGCAGCACCAGCTTTCGTTGGCGATAAAGGATAAATAAGATGAGCGCCACGAGCACCAGCAGCACTACGAGCATGAGAAAATTGCGCTGTGTGCGGCGGGCGCGTTCACGCACGAGTTCATTTTCCTGTGCCAGACGAGCGATTTCTGCTTCTTTGAGTTCACTATCGTACTGGGCTGAGAGGGTGGAGACGTAGCGCTGATTTTTCTCGGTTAGCACCTGCTCGTCGAGTTCTTTCGCGAGGCGGTAGTAAGTGAAAGCTTCAGCTGTATTGCCTTGTCGCTCTTCTAGCTTGGAGAGCAGGAGGTAGGTTTGTCCTTGCTCATCGATATATCCACGCGAGTTGGCAATTTGGAGGGCGCGGTCGAGGTGTGGACGCGCGCTGCTGAGGTTGTTCGTCTCGATAAGCACATCGGCGTAGGCAAGTTCTGCGGTGGTGGTATAGTAGTCGTCCTTGTGTTCTTCGACGATGGGGAGCGCCTCGCGGGCGTAGCGGAGGGCCATTCCGTAGCTGCCCTGGCGGGTGAGGACGCGAGCCATGCCGATGTTGTTGATGCCGCGGCCGAGGGTAGAATTGATTTGCTCGTTGAGGGTGAGGGCAGTGCGGTACTGAGCAAGCGCTTTATCGAGCTTGCCGCGGCGTTCGTGGACGTTGCCGAGGTTGTAGTGGTTGATGGCCAGGCCGCGAGTGCTGCCGATTTCGCGCTCGATGGCCATTGATTTCAGAAACTCCTGCTCGGCGAGATCGTATTGCTCGAGGGTCATGTGGAGCCGCCCTCGGCTATCGTGCGCGATGGCAATAGCACGACTTATTTCACGATTTGGACGGGCGGCGACTGCTAGCCCGATAGCAGCCTGGTGTGCATCTATGCCTTCGCTCACGCGGTTGCCGTGGCGAAAGACGATTCCTCGGCTGTTGAGGGATACTACCTGGCCGAGCGTATCGCGGCTTTGCTCGGTGAGCTGGCGCGCCCGATCGTGGCATTTTAGCGCCGAGTCCATGCGGGAGCGCCTGCGATGGATAGTGCCTAGACGGTTGAGTGAAAAGCTTTCGCCAACGGCGTGGCTATCTCGACGCGCCACATCCCCGAGGTAGCTCATCACGGTAGAGTCGTAGCGAACGGGATGCAGTGCGGTAGTAAAGGTGAAGTAGCTGCTAGCTCGATCCTCGAGAAGACTATCGATGAGCCTGTACCAATCCACGGGTTGTTGGTCTGGCTGTGCGAGCGTGCCAGGTAAGGTGGTGACCATGGCCACAGCTATGACGACAATTCGCAACATTCAGGGCGTGTAATATCGGAAAGTCCACCTCCACCTGCTTAGCGTATTATGAAGTCAGGTGCACCGTCAGGCAACCCAAAGGAGCAGCTAAGCGTATGGATTGCATGCGCACCCTCTGTTTTTTCTTCACACTTTATGCAATTTCAGCCTCAGCTCAGTCCGTGCCGCAGGTGCAGCGACCGCTCTTGAGCAAAATTACTGCAACCTGGTGCCCGCCTTGCGGAAGCTGGGGGTGGGATCTATTCGAAGATTTGGTCGAAGACAATGAGAATGAGGCGATCTTATTGGCGACACATTATTCAGGCGACTTAGTGTCAACTACTGCTACGGAATTAGCAGCGAATTTGGGAGCTAACGGTCAGCCGCAGTTTTACCTCGACAATGAGCGCCAGTCTGCGAGTTCTTCAACGGCATCACAGGCACGCACTGCTATTGAAGCGGCTATAGATACTGAGGCAGCGCGCATGCCACTCGCCGGTTCGCGGATTCGCACTACTGCAATCAATGGCAATGCCTTAGAGTTGGCGATTGATGTAGAATTTTTCGCTGCCGGTCAGGGGGAATATCGCGTGGCCGCTTATGTGGTAGAAGACGATGTAGTCAATCAACAAGCCAGTCGTGGCGCCAATGCCGTACACGAGCGAGTGCTAAGAGGAGATTTGGGCACGGGTACATTTGGCACGCTACTCAAGAGCGGGCTGGTAGCAGCGGGAGAGAAGTATACCGTCGATTTAGCTTATACGCTGCCAGCTTCTTATAATCCTGCGCATATCCGTTTGGTGTCAGCAATTTGGAAATTAGACGGAAGTAATTTTGAATATATAAACGGTAGCGAAACAACAGACTGGTCTACTGTATCAACTACTAAGACCTTAGCAGCAAGTGCAGTCGAGCTTAGTAGTTTTAGCGAAAGCGGGACTTTGTATACAGATATTTCTTTGCGCCTTTCGGCAAAACAAGTGCGGCTGCAGTTACTCGCTATTGATGGACGCGTATTGGCGGAGCGTGTGCTGGGCAATCTGCAAGCTGAGACACGACGTGTGGCCTGGTCGACCAATGATCTTAGCCCCGGTGTCTATGTGGTGCGCCTCCAAACCAACACGGGCGAAAGGAGCCAACAGGTGGTGGTGCGGTAATCTTCCCCTCTTGTTGTAACAAGGCCGGCGAAAAGTTGAGCCGCGAGTGCTTCATCTCACCTTGCGTTTGAGCGAAGTATACCGAAGTCTGGAAATTGGGTCTCGTGTGAGCGACCATTCCCCGCAAGAGGTCGCATCTTAGCTGCTGTATGGCAGCTTCGTTTTATTCTCTGTACGCCCACCAGATGGCCCGCGTGGCGGTGGCGGTGCCGCATGTTCGTATCGCCGAACCTGGCTTTAATGCCGAACGAACGATCGCGCTCGCTACGCAGGCTGCACAGGGCGGTGCGGTGCTGGTGCTGTTTCCCGAACTCGGACTTAGCGCCTATACCAATGAGGACCTCCATCACCAAGATGCACTACTCGATGCCACGCTGGCGGCCCTTCGAGAAGTAGTCGCTGCTAGCGAAAATTTAGCCGCCGTGCTGCTGGTCGGAGCGGCTTTACGTTTTAGCGGAAGCTTATACAACTGCGGTGTTGCTATCCATCAAGGCCGCATTCTTGGGCTTACGCCAAAACTATACTTACCTAACTACCGCGAGTTTTATGAAAAGCGGCAATTCGCAAGTGGTCGTGATGCCACCTTCGACTGCGTAAATTTACTCGGACAGACAGTACCCTTTGGATATGACTTAATATTTGAAGCTAGTAATGTGGAACATTTTGCGTTTCACATTGAAATTTGTGAAGACGTGTGGACGCCAATACCACCGAGCACACACGCTGCCCTTGCTGGAGCGACAATTCTTACCAACTTATCGGCGAGTAATATTACCATCGGCAAAGCCCAGTATCGGCGCGACCTATGCGCAGCGCAAAGCGGAAAGTGCCTGAGTGCTTACCTCTACGCCGCCGCTGGCCCAGGTGAAAGCACGACCGATCTCGCCTGGGATGGTCACGCTATGGTATACGAATTAGGGGTTCGACTAGCAGAAAGTGAGCGGTTTAGTATTGAAGAAGATTTAATTTTTGCTGACGTTGATCTGGGGCGACTCGCGCAGGAGCGGATGCGCATCACGAGTTTTCGCGACAGCGCGGGAATACATAAGCGTGCGGTAAGTGCAATACGTAAGGTGCATTTTGGCATGTATCTCCCCACACATGATGTTCCCTTAAATCGTGCTATTGAACGACTCCCATACGTGCCGAGCAATGAGGCCCTCCGCCATGAGCATTGCTATGAAGCGTATAATATTCAAGTACAAGGTCTGGCTCAGCGTATGGAAGCAGCCAACATCAAAAAACTGGTCATAGGAGTGAGCGGAGGCCTCGATTCGACGCAGGCACTCGTGGTGGCCGTACAGACAATGGATCGCCTCCAGCTGCCGCGCACCAATGTGCTTGCGTATACTATGCCGGGCTTTGCTACGAGTGAAGGTACCAAATCCAATGCCTGGAAGCTCATGAATGCTCTAGGCGTCAGCTCCGAGGAAATCGACATCAGGCCGAGCAGTGAGCAAATGCTGCGCGACCTAAAACACCCGGCAGCCAATGGTGAGGCAGTCTACGACATCACTTACGAAAATGTGCAGGCGGGCGAGCGCACCAGTCACTTGTTTAGACTCGCCAATCATCATCAGGCAATGGTGCTAGGTACAGGCGATTTGAGCGAACTCGCCCTGGGTTGGGCAACCTATGGCGTAGGTGACCATATGAGTCACTACAACGTGAATGCAAGCGTGCCGAAAACGCTGATTCAGCACCTCATTCGGTGGGTGGCTGAGCAACATATATTCGGAGAAGATACGAGCACGACATTACTCGCTATCCTCAATACTGAGATATCGCCAGAACTCGTACCCACGGCCGACGGCGAAGAAGGTTTGCAAAGTACTCAAGATAAAATTGGACCTTATGAATTACAAGATTTTAATACCTTTTATATTACCCGCTACGGCTTCAGACCAAGTAAGGTGGCTTTTTTAAGTTATTATGCCTGGGGAGACAAGTATGAGCTTGCAACGATAAAGAAATGGCTTGAAACCTTCTGTTGGCGCTTTTTCCAGATTAGTCAATTCAAGCGTTCGGCTGTACCAAACGGGCCGAAAGTGCAGTCAGGTGGTAGTTTAAGTCCTCGCGGCGACTGGCGCATGCCTAGTGATTCGACCGCCAAGGTATGGCTCGATGAACTGCGGCGAAATGTACCCGATGAGTAGCCCCGCAGAGCGAACACGCGGGCGGGTAAATCACGTTGTGCAAGTACAACCAAGCCCTACACCTCATGAAATCTACGCTAGCACTCATCATCCTTGCCCTCTGCTGTGCTTTGACAGCATGTAAAACTACTACCGAACGCGTTGTCGAAAGTCCCAATCAAGTCGACGAGTACGATCAGCCCGTGATGGATCGGAGTGAATTGCCGAGCGATAATTTTTCAGCTAGAGATGTTATTGGTGCTATTAATGACGCGGGCGGGCTCACCAACCTGCCACTCGGTATAGCCAATAATGTTCTTGATGATTACATGAGCAGACTCAGTGATATGCCCGCAGCCTCGATGATGGTGGATGATTTGCAACTGGTGAAACAAGAAATTAACTCAGGAATAATTGATCGTGGCGAAGTGGGTCGTGCGCTGAAAAGGCTAGGCGCCCAGACGCGCATCATTGCAAAAGGCGATGGACCTTACGAACTCCTCGGCTCTGCCCTCACCAGCAGCGGAGAGCAGCTAGTCGGTGATGCTGATATGGAGAAGGAATAGCCTCACCACGAGACACACACTTAATTAATCTTCATCTACCCGCAGCAGCAGGCGTTCGATCGCCGCTTCGAGCAACACCCGCCCCTCCTGGTGGGCTTCATCGAGCGCACGTTGTAGGTAGGCTGTCGAAACCCGTTGCAGATCACCGCAGGGCAGGGCATAACGCTCGAGGCTAGCCTCAGGAGCAGCTTCATCTATGGCTACAAACCATTGCGAGTAGGCATCCCACCCGTACGTATCAACATAGTCGAGTGCGGCTTGGCGACTAAAATGCCGCTCAAACGGATCGGGGTAGGCATTATACCGCCCACTGTCGATGAGCGTCTGCAGATAGTCGAGTGCAGCATAGTTGAGCTCCAACATGTGCACAAGGTCATCCTCAGATGCTACGGCTGCGTTAAGTGAGTTTGAAGCTTTGGGAGCACAACGAGCCGCACTCGCTCACGCTGCTACCCGGATCGTGCATTGGGATGCGTAGCGAGAGTTCTCAAGCCCAAAGAATACGCGTGCTCGCGGAAAAAATTTTCCGCAGACGTAGTCACTACTACGGTGAGGACAGATTTTTGAGCAAGTGCGCGTAGGCAAAGGGCTGAGGGCTTGTAGTAGCAATTCTGATGTGCGATCCGGGTGCTAACAAACGGCGGGCGATAGTGATGTGGTAGCAAGGCTGGCGCCGCTCGCGCAGTACAAGCAAGGTGCCCTCACCTTCCAAATCGGTGAGCACCCGCCCCAGTACAGCAGCGAAGCGAGAGGCGTAGCGTTCGGACATCTGCGCCGCCCAAGCCCGCTCGGCAAGAGCTAATTCTTCTGCCAAACAGGCATCGCGAATATCACCAGCCAGAGCATACGCGGCGGGGTCGATTGAGGCCGAGGTAGGACCGTAAAAGCGACGGTAAGTGATGTCGAATGTCGTCCCAAATTCGTGGCTCGATGTGCTGCGGGTAGCGTTGCGGTTAATGCGCGTGAGGCGCCGCTGGTAGGCTTGGCTGCGGTAGGCACTCGATATCGCATAGCGCACCGGAGGCAGGCCCAGCTCGGCCAACGCTGCATGAAAATATCGCCCCACGAGATCGAGACTAGCCACTGCATCGGAAGTCAAGCGCGCGTGACAATCATACTCGACATAAAATTCAGTCGCACCATCGAGGCAGCGAAGCTCAGCCTCGCCGTGGCTTGTGTTATGTTCGATGCCCAGACGGCTAGCAGCGGCAAGATGACAGTCGTTGCGTGAGGTCCGCATCGCGCGCTTCTCGCGTGAGTTGAGGAGCGGAATTGTGCGCAAGCGGGCTTCTCGTCGCAACAGGTGCTGTGAGAAGTCAGCCAAAATAGAGTCTCTACTGGCCTGCGACAGCTGCTCAACATCAGGC
This sequence comes from Saprospiraceae bacterium, assembly GCA_965213735.1. Taxonomy (GTDB): domain Bacteria; phylum Bacteroidota; class Bacteroidia; order Chitinophagales; family Saprospiraceae; genus CALDTK01. Next base: position 1,205,503 of record CBDCAB010000005.1, on the reverse strand, counting down.
TCGGCGAGTGCCGCTGTTGCGACAACAGTTTCTTCTTCGGGGCCCCAGCTCAGCGCGCATAGCAGATAAAGCATGAAAAGAAAGCGCATAAGCTTTGAAAAGAGGAAAAGGTCGTGCCAAAATTTCGAAGCGACAAGTGCTACCGCGCGCTCGCACCGAGCACTTCGGCATAGACTTCGTGCAGCTTGCGAGTTAACACTTCTGGCGCGAAGCGTCGGCGCGCTTCCTTGCGTGCACTTTGGGTGAGCGTCTGGCGCTCGGTGGTGGTGAGTTCGGATACCTTTCGTAGCGCTTTCGCAAAACCCGCTACATCCTGCGCATCGATGTAGTAGGCATGCTTGCCACCTGCTTCTTGCAGTGCCGCCATACTCGAGGCAATCACCGGAGTGCCACACAGCTGAGCCTCGAGCAGCGGGATACCAAATCCCTCATACACGGATGGATATACGAGCGCCTCTGCACCCCGATAAACCTCAATCAGCTCGCGCGTGTCTGTAAGATTCTCGATGATGTGCAATAGCTCACTGATGCCATTTGCTCGAGCAAGCTGCACGAGGTGCTCCTTGTAGGCCTGCCCTCGACCCACCACCACCAGTGGAAGTCGCTGCTCAGGCGCAAGCTGTGCAAGAGCTCGAAGAACGACCTCGACATTTTTACGTGCTACAATGCTGCCTACATTAAGCAAATATCGTGTGGGCAAATTATACTTAGCGGCTACGTCTACTTCACATCGCGGTTGCTCAAAGTAAAGCGAGTCGCATGTTTGGTAGACAACACTTATACGCGCAGGATCTGTCGCTGGAAAGTGAGTTAAAATATCTGTACGCGTTGATTCTGTAATAGCAATAATTTGATCTGCATGTTGTATGCTATAGCCAAATTTGAAATCATAAACCTGTCGATCAAACCATGGGAACAGCTCAGGTCGCAGCTTATAAATCAAGTCGTGAATGGTAACGACTGATTTAATAGTTGTCTGGGCTATACCAATAGGAATTTCATGGCTCAGACCGTGATAGAGGTCAATATTATCCTGCCTTAGATCAGATAAGACTCCTCTCGCCCGCCAGTAGGCTCCGAATGGGGCAGTATGATGTCTGAGGTGTACGTTGGGCTGAGCTTCGAGTTGGGTGGTAACAATTTCGGTACTTCGGCTAGGCGTGTAGAGGTAAAGTTGGTGCTGAGGGACGTACCGGGCCAGATTGCTAACGAGCGTGCGACTGTAATTTCCAAGTCCGGAAGTATTGGCAAAGAGTCGTTTGGCGTCAAAGGCGATATTGGCTTTCATTAGCCTCTATCCGCTAGTTCGAGCCAGCGTTCTTCTTTGGCTTCTCGCTCTGTTTCGATGGCCGAGAGTTCTTTGCCTAAGCGCTCATAATCATCTGGGGTATTATCTGTTTTGGCGAAAGCTGCCTTTAACTCAGCCTCCTGCTCCTCGAGCTTGGCTACCTGCTTCTCCAATCGCTTGAGTTCCTTTTGCTCATCTTGCGAAAGAGAATTCGGGGTCGCAGCAGCGGCAGAATTAGTGATCGGCTGAGCTTTCGCAGTAGCAACCGCTAGCGATTCGCGGGCCGCCCGCTGCTGATCGATGATGTGCTGGCGATACTGTTCATAGGTGCCGTTCCAGTCAACTACGCGACCATCGCCAGGCAAAATAAATAGATGATCAGTTAGCTTATCGAGAAAATAGCGGTCGTGACTTACCACCAAAAGACAGCCGGGATAGGTTTGAAGAAAATCTTCTAAAACCGTTAGTGTAAGGATATCAAGATCATTGGTTGGCTCATCGAGAATTAAAAAGTTCGGATTTTTCATTAGCACCGTCAGTAAGTAGAGCCGACGCTTTTCGCCACCACTTAATTGAGATGCATAAACCTGTTGATGCTCACCCGAAAACAGAAACTTCTCGAGTAACTGTGAAGCCGTCAGTTTGCCCTTCTTTAGCGGCAGGTACTCAGCCACTTCACGCACCACATCGATCACGCGCAGCTCCAGCTGTTTTGGCGCTAAGCCACCCTGTGTGTAAAAGCCAAACTCGACCGTTTCGCCTACCACCACCTTGCCCGTATTAGGCTTGAGTTGGCCGGTAATGACGTTGAGGAAGGTCGACTTGCCCGTGCCGTTGCGCCCCACTAAACCCACGCGCTCGCCCTTCGCAAACTTGTACGTGAAATTGCTAAACAGCGGACCTTCGCCAAAACCCCGCGACACGTTGTGGCACTCTACCACCTTGGTGCCGAGGCGACTACCTTCGAAAATAAGCTCCACTTCCTCATCGTGGTTGAGGTTGCGCAGCGAGCCTTTTAATTCATAAAAACTATCGAGGCGACTTTTACTTTTCGTCGTGCGGGCCGCAGGGCTACGACGCGCCCACTCGAGTTCGGTTTTATAAAGCTTTTTGCGCTTTTCCTGATCGCTTGCCTGATGCTGATGGCGCTCCTCGCGTCGCTCCAGAAATGTCGTATAATTTCCTGGATATGTGTGCAACATACCATCCTCGAGTTCGATAATCGTGGTACAAACTCGCTCGAGAAAATATCGATCGTGCGTCACCATAAAAAGCGTAACCGATGGGCGCTGTAAGAAATCTTCCAGCCAGCCAATCATATCCAGATCGAGGTGGTTGGTCGGCTCATCGAGTATCAGCACGTCGGGTTCTGAAATAAGTATCCGCGCTAGGGCGAGACGCTTTTGCTGACCGCCGCTGAGGTAGCCGATTTGCTTGCTGGTCTCGTGCAAACCGAGTTGACCGAGAATTTCTTTAACCTTGGCCTCAAAATCCCACGCATTATTGGTATCCATGGCGCCCATCGCCTGGGTGAGGGTGTCGATATCATCGGGCTTGAGCAAGGCTGCCTCGTAGGCACGCACTGCGCGGGTGAGAGCAGTATCTGTGTCAAAGGCTGCTTCGAGTACGGTCTGCCCTGCTTGAAAAATCGGGTCTTGCAGCAGGTAGCCGATCCTTGCATTTTTAGCAGCATGCCGCTCGGCGCCCACACCTTCAGGTAATTCTTCTCCGGCGAGCACGCGCAGCAGCGAGGTTTTGCCTGTGCCGTTGCGGGCTACGAGGGCAATTTTATCCCCGGCATTGATCTGCAGCGACAGGTCGCGAAACAGCAGTTTATCACCATACGATTTGGAAACCTTCTTGAGTTCGAGGAGCATGGTCGAGCTTAGGGCGCGCAAAGGTACGCGCTACAACTAAGCTGCTCTCAGTTGTTCAGCAAGGGCCTCTGGCTGCTTCGTGCCGACAAAGTAGACATCACCGTCAAGTGTGCGAATTTCCACGCCGTTGCGGCCCACGAGCGACAGAAACTTCTCGCCATTTAGCCAGCCGCTGCGGCCATAGCGCTGAGCGAAAGTGGGGTAATTCACCACGCGCACTTCATCGATTCGGTCGAGCGGGATTTTTTCGCGCACCTGAAACAGTGAGCGCAGCTTGACCTTCAGATTTTTGCGGGTGACTTTGTTGTTCTGGCGAAGTTTGAGCAGGTAGACGAAGTAAACCCCACTCAAGGCAACAAGAACGAGCAGCCCGAAAAGGCGTAGCGACAGCCCTGGGCCATACCAGTACACCTGTGCGGCGAGTACAGATAAGATGAGTAGTACTCCACCTACGGCCAGCAGCTGGTCGTACTGACGGTAGCGGAGATCTTCTGAAAATCGAGAATCGGCCATGAGCGTAGACTTTACGTTGGGGTAAGGCGGAGTTAACGCTGGGGTAACATGGGAAGTTGTTTGTTAGAGTGATAATCTGCCCATGTGCCATCTTTGCACGTCGTGACGTTTTATGAAGTGGCGCGTCCTGCGGCGCCGTAGCGATATTCCTCTTAGGTTGCAAAACTTGATCACCGAAAAGCCGAAGCGTCGATTCTCCTGGGGCAAGCTGCTGCTCTGGATAGGGGGATTTTTGCTAATCGTGATCGTTATGTTGGCCCTAGGATTGGTGGCGGGCTATCAATACCTAGCGAGTAATTCGCTCAAGACATTCGAAGATGTAACGGCGCTCAATGGGGGCACGGTACAGTTTCGCAATTTTCGCGTGGAGGATTTTAGTGATTGGCCCCAGGTTAGCATTTCAATTCGACAACTTACGCTCAGCGACTCTAGTATTAACGAGCAGCGGCTCAATGTGGTGGAGGTAGATAGTATGCGTCTCGATCTGCTTGTTGATCGTGATGCACGGCCGTATTTAACGTTTCAGGAATTTCTCTTGAGCGGTGGGGTCATCAACATTTTAGCAGATGGCGATAATCCCAGTAATCTAGCTCGACTATTAGCTGAGCATGCCAGTGAAACTGAAGCTGAGGAAGCCGTGGAGCCAGATACCTTTACAGCTTTCGCCAAAACCTTTACTGCCACTTTCGACAGTGTTGCATTTAATTTTCAAAATCCCGCTAAAGAAAATGATATTCGAGCGCTGCTACGTCATGTAGTGATTAGTGATCTTCAACGTGCGCCTACATTCGAGGCTATGGTGAGCCTTGATGTGCACCTCCGCGGCATGCAGTTTAAGGAACGGGAAGGGCCTTGGGGAAGTGATGCCTCGATCTTAGGCAACTTGGCTATTGCAAGGCAACATGACTTATTGCGAGCAGAAGCTCCTGAATTACATATTTCTGGTAACGAAATTGGCTTTTCAGCAGATTACTACATTAATAAGGATACGGTGTCAAACTTAGTTTTTGATTTGTCCCAAAGTGTCTTAGCGCAAGCTGCTCCTTTGCTCACTCCACGTCTACGCAAGCAGATAGAACCTTATCATGTGGCCGATACTTTCGCTACTCGAACTACGCTTTACCATACCTTCCGCAAAGGGGACAAGGCACTGGTGGAAATAGATATTCAGCTTCGAGGAAATGATGCGACTGTCAATGGTGAGGCTTTCGCCAAAACTTATCTTGACGCAACATTCTACAACCGCTTAAGCCTCACCGACAGCACCTACACCGCTCCAGACAAGGGCGTGCGACTTGAAATCGATTCAGTTGTTACTACACTAGAGGGCTTTGACATGAGCTCTCGAAACGCACTGGTCACTGCTACCAAGGATGGCAAGGTATGGCTCAATGCACATGCTTACGTGAGAGGCGAAGCTAAAGCGGTAAGTAAGGTAATAAATTCCGATCAATTTGTCTTTTCTGAAGGTGAGGTGTTCGCGGAAGCATGGGCTAAAGGTCCGCCGACAAATATGGATAAGCTGATTGAGCTTAGTGATGCAGACTTTGTCTTCAATTCACCTTCCTTGCACATTGTCGATGCAGGCGTTCGGCTTCCATTTAAATATATACGAGCAGATAAACGAGGAGATAATACATCTTTTGAGCTAGTTGGTAGTAGTCCCCGCCCAGGACATACATACCACATGTCGGGAGAACTTAAAGGAGTAGGTGTATTGCTACGTGGCGGCAACCAAGACAACATCAGAAGTTATGTGAAATTTACAAGCGACCATATGGATTGGTTCGATGTACGAGATATTCTCGGACAATCAGCTGAGCCTTCCACCGACACGAGCACTACTACTGTCACCACCAGCCGGGACTCTGTCGCTTTTGCTCAGATTGAGGCAATGAAGAAAACGATTGCACTTATAGAAGCCACCTTTCGACCCACACTAGATGTCAGTATAGATACGGTAGCTTATTATGACTTTGCAGTGCATGATTTTACCACTGGGCTGCACTTCGACAATAAAGCAACCATGGTGCTAGAGCGAACCAGCTTTCGAGTCGACAGTGCGATGGTGGTGCTAGATGGAGAACTCGACGTGAGCAAACCAAATCGAACACCCTTTGAGTTTGCTCTCGATGCGCGTCACCTCAACCTCGCCACACTTCTTCCGGAAGCCGATTACTTTGGCTTCGAGTTGCTCAAAGAGTTTGATCCCCTCCCTGATGATGTAGATATTACCATACGTCAAAAGGGGGAAATAGATGATGTTATTGGCATACAAAATAACTCCTCGAGTGGACAAATTCAAGTTGTCAGCAACCACGACAGGCCATTTGCCGCAAGTATAGAGTTTGACCCTGATCGACTCGACGATCCTTTTTTTAAAAGCACACGAGTAAAACTGACGGGGAGTCCTGAGTTATTCAACGAATTTTTTGGCGCTGAAGAGTTCTTTTTCTGCGAAGGTGAGTTCGACTTCAGTATGGGGTACAGTGGCTTAGTTCCTGATCTCCGCACCTTACTCGATCGTGAAACCATGGCGCTTCGGGTTGATAATTCTAACGTGCTCTTTAGTAGTCTCGGCATCAGTGTACCCATTACGCAACTTGCGCTCGACATGCGGCAGGATGTAGCCGATGTACATTTATTTATCGAAAATTCTGAAGTTGGCCAGCAGCTTCGTGTTGATGGTGTAGCGCGCAATGTGAGTGAGGTGGCGCTAGGAAGTACAGGCAAACAATTCAGCACGGATGTTCGAGTTAGCTCACCACGTTTAGTCTGGGCAGATTTAAACACGCTAATAGGATCGCTCGCTACTGATCAACCTGATACTGTAGAAACTGAATTGAACCTTCGTCAGAATATCCGCGAAATCATGCGCAAGTTTCGGCCAGATGTCGATTTGCGTGTGGATGAGCTCGTGCTCAATCGCTATATCAACTTGAGGAATTTGCGCAGCGGTTTAGCGATGAACCTACTTGATCAGCTGACGGTGGATTCGACTCGCTTCGATTATTTAGATGGAGATATGCTGCTTTATGGTGACATAGATTTAAGCAATTTAGCAGTGACTCCATTCACTGTGCATCTTAGTACAGATGCCCTCGATCTGGCCTCGCTACTGGAAGGTTTCGACTACTTCAACTTAGCAAGTCTATCAAGTGCTGAGGAGCTAGAGGGCGTGCTGAGTATGCGCGTCGATATGGACGGTGCGGTGTCTGGGGAGGATGCAGCTTTACTGTCTGATTATAGTCGCGGCACCTTAGACTTTGCGCTACGCGATCTGGTGGTTGAAGGACTTGGTCCAATTGACAGTCTCGCGAAAAAGCTACGGATGCGTGAGCGTCTTGATTCGCTTGCTTTTGCTCCGATAACTAATCGGGTCCAGATTATTGGCGATTCAATGGCGATACCGCTGATGGAGGTGCAGAGTAATGCCTTTAATGTGTTTCTACAAGGCGATGTGGTGCTGGGTCGCGATATGGATTTATGGATTAGTGTGCCGCTCAACAACCTCAAAAAGCCGGATCTCGACGTGATTCCAACCAAGCAGGGCTGGAACGACTCGCGATTCAAGGTGCACATCAATTTACAAACTTCAGAAGCTAAGGCAAGTGAAGGAATGGGTCCGGTAGCTCCCCGAGCAAAAGTGTTAGAGACCAAGGTGCGTTTGCGCAAGCGCAGGTACTATAAAGATCGAGGTCGCTTAGATGAGTGGCGGGCTCTGCGGCGGGGCAAGCGGGTGGTGGAGGAGTAGCGGGTGAGCTTACGCATCAAACTAAGCCTGTTCTAGAGTGATCCCCCCTCCGCCCCCAAGGGGGCTTGTCATGTGACACTTTTTATCCACATGCGTTGTGCGAGGTACTATGACTCACTTCACACCACGTACAGCCAAAGACTTAAAGGATTCCCTGGCCGAGCTTCCAAACCTGACAGCTCCTACCCAAAATAAGGTACTTGCTCTAGAAGATCGCATTGGCACTCATCTCAGTTCGTCTCGCTCTGATCTATGCACCTCATCTGCCGAGTACAAAGCTTTCAACCGCCTTTTCTCGAACAAGCGACTCACGGCAAAACAACTGGCACATCTGCTGTGTAGCCGCCTCTACGCACGGTGCGCCCGCCGCTGTGCTGGACGAGATGTCATCGCTATTTGCGACACGTGCGAGTTCTCCTTATCTGGGCTTGCCGGACGAGCTTGCTCACATGATGCTAAGCAACTTGGTGTACTCTCAGACAACTCAACCAAAGGGCTCAAAGCTCACTGCATATCATGCTTTGACAGTGACACCCTTGAACCGCTTGGCATAGCCCACGTGCTTATTTACGCGAGCCCTAAAAAAAAGGCGCACACCAAAAAGTCGCCAGACAAACCGCTCGTTGAGCGTCAGAGTGCTCGTTGGGTCGATGGGATCCATAGTGCCCTATCCCACAGCGTACACACAGCCCGTATGGTCACCTTCATCGCAGACGCAGAGGCCGATCAGTACATGATGTTGGCAGGGATGTTCCGCCACATTGGTACGACTCAACACACAGGCGAGCAGCACGATGACGCTGCCGAAAAGCCGCACACACCTGAGGTGCGGTGGTGCTTACGTATGACGTATGATCGATTGGTACGCGACGAATCAGTGGGCTACTGGAACGCCAATCAACTCAAAATATCTCAACATCTCGATCAGCACTGCTCAGCCGATAGTGATCGCTGTGTTCGACTCACTCTGGCAGCGAGTGGCTCACGGCACGAGCGTGACGTAGCGGTTAGGGTGCGTTCAGTTCAAGCATCCTTGCGGCGTCCGCCGGAAAGCGGGATCAACTCTCGAGCTAAGCATTTCCGCGGCCGGCCTATTAGCGATTGTGCGCCGATACATGTGACCTTGGCCGAGCAGCTCGATGAGCATGGCAAGGGATGTGGCCGCATGAGCTCCAAGGAGCGTGCGCGCTACCATCGAAAGAAAGAAAACCGCCGTCATAGCGCTCCAATTCACTGGATGCTGGCCACGAGTTTTCCAGTAAATACTGAGCAGGACCAACTGGATGTCCTGGATCTGTATGGTAAGCGCTGGATAATTGAGCTGTATTTCCGCATGCTGAAATCGGACGGACTGGATATGGAACGCAACGCTTCGAGGTGTGTGGACCGTTGGATATGCATACTATTGCTAGGTATGGACAAAGCCTTAACAGCGGAGAAACTGGTAGCCATGCGCGATGGCGACGGGCGTGACGGCTCAGCGGAGTTTAGCGCCGAACAGATGCAAGTGCTTGAGGCTGACGATTATGTAAGGTGTCACCCTGAGGGTGAGAAGGCAGGCAAGGTGTATGTGTCGAGCAATAAGCAAGTCAAGGGAACGGTGAGTTGGTATGCGGTTCAGGTAGCGATCATGGCAGGCTACCTAGGGGGCAAAAACAGCCCACCCGGTAGGAAGCTAATGGCAAAAGGATTGAAGATGCTCGCCATCAAGGTAGAAGCGCTACAAAATCAGGCGCGCTTTGAGCAAAAACAAAAAAGTGTCCCATGACAAGCCAAGGGGGAACAAGCGGCATTTTTTGTTTGGCTGCCGCTTTGGGATGGCTGTTGTAACGTTACACTTCACTCTTTGAATATGAGCATAAATTTGACGCGTAAATCTTGAGGAGTAGGGGTAGCCTGACTTGAATAGGGGGATAAACCGGTATGAGAGGGTGGCGACAATTGGAGGGTTTAGCAGTTGGGGCGGGTAAATTTCGAAGCTGAATGATCCTAACTATCAGAAAAAGGAGTAAATTTCAGGAATGCCAAATGGCCAACTGGATGACTTAAACAATCGGGCGCTACAAAAGTCATTGCGACCGCTTCGGCGTTTATCACTTAAGGTCGGTGAAGGATTTTCACCCGCTTCGAGTACCAAATTAACTACGCGCTTTAAAAGTGTGAGTCTTTGGCTAAAGGTGGTAAGTATAATCTTGTCGGTATATCTATTTCTGTTTTCTTTGTACCTCGTTTACCAAATACTTATGTGGTTATTTTAATATTCTTATTTATCTTTTTGCCTGTGCATTGATGGGACTAGAAGAGGGTAAGAACTGTAGGAGCTAGGTTAGCAAGTTCCCATGTTCGTCCCACTCGGCAATGATTTCTCGCTTGCTTTGGTCGACGCACTTGGCTAGCCAGGCGGGGTCGTAGGCGACGCCGTGTTTGTCGAGGACTTCTTGAGGTACTCCGTCCCAGATGTTTGCTTGGTTGCCCTTGTAGCCGAGGTCGGCTATGCCTACGGCTGAAGTAAAGTATCCCGTACAGACGAGGCCACGCATCAGACTAAAGAAGTTGACGGGCTGGGGCCGCTTGCTGCTAGGCATATCGGGATCATAGAAGGCTATTTCGTCAAGAATTTCTTTTTGTTGCACTTCTTCGAGCTCGATAAATTCCTCTGCGAAGAGTTGTTGGCTGGTATGGTTGAGCCAAGCTAGTCCACCCCGGATTGGCACCTGGTAAGTGGGCACATCTTTGGCGATGAATTCGATAAATTCAGGCACTTCAGCCTCTTCGATGCCACCATGTCGGCTTGGGGGCATGATCAAGTTAGCGAGGACGGTGATGGTAGCGAGTTCGTGGGGTGCAAAGAAGGTCTCGCTGTGCAGCCGCTCGTCGCGTTTGGTTTCTTCAGGTGTTCGGCCGTAGAAGTTGTTGGATGCTGCGGCTATTTCGGCTTCTTCTGCAGGCGTGATAGGATTACAGCCGGTGAGGGTGAGTCCTGTACCAGCGGTACCGAGGATGAGGGTCCGAAGTGATTCGCGTCTTGTCATGTGGAGGTGTCAAAAATAGGGAAAACGAGATAGAAGTGGGCTGAGTCTATGTATTTGCTAGCCGAGGTGGGAGGTAGCTGGCCTCGGATTTACCCGGCAATTGACGAGTGAATCCACCCTTTGGATCCCGGGTAAACCCTACCCTCTGAAAACGACGCCGCTATGCGGCTATGGCCATGCCTTCGGGGGGCATTTTTGCTAGCCGCAGAGCGGCATCATTATATCTAGCCCTAAGTCTACCCGGCGATTGTTGAGCCAATCCGTCCTTTGGATCCCGGGTAAACCCTACCCTCTGAAAACGACACCGCTATGCTGCTACGGCTATGCTTCGGGGGGGATTATTGCTGGCCGCATCGCGGCGAAGTTGTAGGAAGCCCTCATTTTACTCGGCGTATACCTATTGCCTACCTGCAGCAGTCCGCAGCCGATACCCAATAGAAAATTGAAAGTGGCTGCTTAGCCACGCATCAGGATCATATTGCGGATGATTCAAATTAAAGAGAGCAGCCGCACTCACCACCACCGGCCCCCAGTTGCTCGCCAGCCGCATTTGAGGATAAAGGCGGGTGTAGGTGGGGAAATCAGTAGATGTCCTCACTTCGGTAGATGCCAGGGCACCATAATAAACTGTGGTCAGCGTTGAAGCCGTGCCAATCTGATTTAATATGGTGACACCAACACCTAAATTTAAGCGCTCGTGCAGCGGGTAGGTGCACACTAAAGAAATATTTGCTTGAGAAAATTTTGTGGAAGTATAGGTATCGAAAAATCCAAAGTCATGAAATAGAAAGTCAGAAGCCGTAGTAATTGGTTGCATATAATAGAGCTCGACACGAGCACCAAGCTTGTACGGCAACGCAAGTTCAGCAGCTATGCCGGCACCGTAGATCATTCGTTTTGGCCAATCTAGTACAAAAGATGCGCGGGATGGGGTTTCGAAACGGGTCTCTGTCCAAAATGTTTGGTCGAAGATTTGCTTATAACTCATCACCGTTGCTAGCTGACCGTGCGCCTGCACATCCACCCACTTCACCTGTGCGGAAAGACAACAAGAGATTGCACAGCTAAGGAGTGAGCTTAGGATCAGCGTTTTCATGGACTCATGGTTGTGGATTCAACATTTTTGAAAGGAACGATCTATTCTCTCATCGTGTGGTCGCCTCTAAATGCAGGATGGTGTCGAAGTTACTAAAATATGGTGTAACTCGTGGTAATTGTAAACAATTTGTTGAAGCAATCCATCCTTCAAATCCCGGGTAAACCCTACCCTCTGAAAACGACGCCGCTATGCGGCTATGGCCATGCTTTGGTGGGGACTATTGCTGGCAGCAGAGCAGCAGCATTATATCTAGCTCTGGATCTACCCGGCGATTGTCGAGCAAATCCATCCTTCGGATCCCGGGTAAACCCTACCCTCTGAAAAGGACGTCGCTATGCGGCTATGGCGAGGCTTCGGGTTACATTCTTGTTAGCTGCGGAGCAACATCGTTATATCTAGCCCTAAGTCTACCCGGCGATTGTTGAGCCAATCCGTCCTTTGGATCCCGGGTAAACCCTACCCTCTGAAAACGACACCGCTATGCGGCTATGGAAATGCTTCGGGGGGATGTATGCTAGCTGTAGAGCAGCGTCATTCTACGCAGCCCCAAGGCAACACAGCAGCTCCCTCACCCCAATTCACCTTCTCCCATAAACCCTCACCATCTCCCCAAAATCAGCCCACGGCGCCTCTTTGTACAAGTCCTCCGCCCTAATCCGCCATACCCAATTGCCAGTTGTCGTACCTGGTGTATTGATGCGAGCATCCGCACCGAGCTTCAGCACATCCTGCACCGGAGCCACAGCCAATAAAGCCGGACTCGCCAACAACAAACGCAGCATTGCATCCGCAGCATCAACACGGGCCTCACCTGCCAATCCACAATAAGCCTGGAAGTACCGGCGCTCCTCCTCACCCGCCGTTTGCCACCAACCAGCAGACGTATCATTATCATGCGTACCTGAATAGGCTACCGCATTGCGCGGGAAATTGTGCGGCAAGTGAGGATTGCTGGGATCACCACCAAAGCCAAACTGCAACACCCGCATGCCCGGCAGCTGCCAACGCGCCAGCGCAAGGGCCACACCCGCATGCTCAGCACCTAAATCCTCAGCGATCAGCGGCAAGCCTGGCAAAGCAGTAGCCAATGTCTGCAAAAGCGCTTCAGTCGGCACCTCCGCATATTCGCCTGCACGCGCATCACTCGCCCCAGCGGCAACCTCATACGCACGCACCAACCCTATAAAATGGTCGATCCTCACCTGACTGTACTGCGCACATGCATGCCGCAGCCGCTCCCGCCACCAGTAAAAGGAGTTTTGACGTAAGTACCCCCAATCATACACCGGATTGCCCCACAATTGCCCATCTTCACTAAAATAATCAGGAGGCACACCAGCTACAGAAGTAGGATGGCCCGTAGCATCAAGTTTAAAGACCGCACGATTTCCCCACACATCTGCCGAATCCAGGTGCGGATAAATCGGCAAATCTCCCATTAAAGCTACTCCCCGCGCTTGTGCATACGCACGAAGGGCTGTCCATTGGCGTGCGAATAAAAATTGCCCAAAAGCTATTCGATCTATAACAGCCTTGCGATTTGTAGCAGTCTCCTCAATTGCATCACCCGCATCTCGCAATTCCGCCGGCCAGTTGGTCCAGGCAATACCACCTTGCTCATCGGCCAAAGCCCGCCACGCCGCATAAGTCTCCACCCACTTATTCTGCTTACGCCAAAACAAGAATTCCGCCTGTAGCTGCCCACTTAAGCTTTGCCAAACATGGTCTATCGCTAGCTTTCGTTGCTCCAGCGCGGCTGGGTAATCTACACGCTCACCGCTACCAGCCTCTGCAGCCAGGTTGCCCAGCTCTGCAAAACTTATATAGCGTTCATCGCCTGCAAACACACTCTGTGCAGAGTAGGGCGAATTGCCAAAGGCGGCATCAGTAGGATGCAAAGGCAGCAACTGCCAAACCCGTACCCCATGCCGCGCCAGCCAATCCACAAACCGCCGAGCACCAGCACCCAAATCTCCACAATAGTCTGCACCTGGCAAGGCTGAGAGCGGACACAAAACCCCCGACTGACGTACGTTAAGCATGGCAGCAACATACTAGCCCCAAGCAGATTGTTCGGAAGCCTACTCGTGAAAAAAAAGTGGAAAAAATTTGTCGGAAGGTGAACATATGCAAAAAAATCCCGTTACGATAAGAGAACCCAAACCACAACACCTAATTCATACCATCATGACCAACTCAACAACAACCCCAACAGCACACGGCCTCGTACTCTCGAGTTCTAGCATTACCGGAACAGAGGTGCGCAACCGTGACAACAAGAACATCGGCGAGATCAAAGATCTCATGATCGACTGCAGCACAGGAGAAATCCTTTACTGCGTGCTTAGTTTCGGTGGCTTCTTAGGCATGGGCGATAAGTTCTTCGCCGTTCCTATGAGCGCATTCAACATCGACACCAAGCGTGAAGAATGGATCCTCGACGTCAACAAAGAGCGCCTCGAAAATGCACCAGGATTCGATAAGAATAACTGGCCACAAACGAGCGACAATGACTTCGTAAACAGTGTCCACTCTTTCTACGGCACCAAGCGCCGTACATTCGCCGCTAATCCCAGTATGTCCTAATTAGAGGACAATCCAGAAGCTTGAACTCGATTGAGTTTCTACATTGAAAAAGCCCCCGTTGCCTCACCGCAGCGGGGGCTTTTGAGTTTTATAGCATTATACCTGCACAATTACTACCATTCTTAAAGCCCTAAATATTCTGACGCCGAAGCTCCTGCGCCAAATGCTCACTCGCACGCATACTCAAGGCCAGTATCGTCCACGTACAGTTTTTATCGGCCTGACTCACAAAAGGTCCAGCATCAGCGACCACTACATTGGGCGCATCATGAAGCTGATTCCACTTATTTGTCACAGACGTGCGCGGATCATCTCCCATGCGCGTAGTACCCACCTCGTGAATAATTGCACCCGGAGAGTTTAGTCCATAGTCCGCATCAGCCTCCGGTCGGTCGCCGAGTACATGGCCGCCCATGTTGTGTATTATCTCCTCAAAACTCTCCTGCATATGCTTGGCCTGTTTGCGCTCGTAGTCACTCCACTTATAATGAAACCGCAGCACAGGGATACCAAATTGATCCACCACCTGCGGATCGAGCTCACAGTAACTATCCTCCCGTGCTATTGCCTCTCCTCGCCCGCCAAAGCCAATGACTGAACCGTAATACTTCTTAACGTCACGTCGCAAATCCTCACCGTAGCCACCCGTTGGCAATCCGAAAAATTTATTGAATTCATTTGGATTCCAGCCGAAACCATAGTTAGGCTGTCCGATCCCACCCCACACCTCGATGTGGTAGCCACGCGGAAAGTCCAATTTCGAATTGTCGCCCCACCACGGCGAGTACACGTGCATGCCGCCGACGCCATCTTCGTTGTAAGTGATGTCACGGTTCATCAGCGCCGGTATAAAGCCTGCTCTGCTCGCTCCGGTAGAGTCGTGCAGGTACTTGCCCACCAGACCTGAAGAGTTGCCTAAGCCGCCAGGATGCTGCTTGCTCTGAGAGTTGAGCAGGATACGCGCCGTCGAACACGCACTTGCCGCCAGCACCACCGTTTTGCTGCGCAGGCTGTACTCGCGGCGGTCGTCTTTGCTGATGTAGCTCACCCCTGTCGCTCTGCCTTCGTCATTGGTATTCACCTGCCGCACCATCGAGTTTACGTACAGGTCGACCTGCCCGCCGCCGCGCATTGCTGGAAAGATCAAACAGCTGCCCGCAGAGAAGTCGGCGTAGGCAAAGCACGAGCGCGAGCACTGGCCACAGTAAAAGCAGATGCCGCGATCGTTGTTCAGCTTTTTGGTCAACATCGACAGCCTACCTGGGATGACAGGAATACCCGATTTTCGTGCGCCATCGATGTAAAATAATTCGTGCAGGCGCGGCTTTGGCGGTGGCAAAAAGAAGCCGTCGGGGTCGTTAGGTAGGCCCTCATTGCTGCCAAAAACGCCGATTAGTTTGTCGAGCTTGTCGTAGTAAGGCTTCACCTCCTCGTAGGAGATTGGCCAGTTGTCACCGAGCCCGTCTACGTCTTTATGCTTGAAGTCTTTCGGGCCGAAGCGTAGGCTGATGCGGCCCCAGTGGTTGGTCCGCCCGCCCAACATGCGCGAGCGCCACCAGTCGAATTTCGTTCCTTCTACATGGGTATAGGGTTCGCCCTCCACGCTCCAGTCGCCGTACGACATGTCCCATTCTCCAAAGGCGCGGGTGGTGCCGCGGCCGCGGCGTGGGGAGTCGTAGGGGTGCTTCAACTGCGTCATCGTCTCCACATCGGCTGGGTCGAAGTACGGTCCGGCCTCCACGACGGCTACTTTCAGTCCAGCTTTCGCCAAAACATGAGTTGCCATTCCTCCACCGGCTCCCGAGCCAACAATGATGACATCATATACAGTTGCAGGTTCTTTAATCTGCATAGTGGGGTAAGGCATAAACTACAGAGGCTGTCGTGAAGGGTTAAGGTAATCCCTGATCGTGCATTAGCAATGCTACTACGAGCCCTCAGCCCTTTGACTACGCGCACTTGCTCAAAAATCTGTCCTCACCGTAGTAGTGACTACGTCTGCGGAAAATTTTTTCCGCGAGCACGCGTATCCTTTGGGCTTGAGAACTCTCGCTACGCATCCCAATGCTCGATCAGGGATATATCACATCAATTTGTGAACGATAGAAACCATTGCCCCCTCAGCACTCGTACATAGCGTTGGCGACCTTCAGAAAACGTGCATCAGGTCAGTCATTAAGATTTTTCTTAAAGCATAACCCAAACTCGCGCAACCTTTTAAGGCAGATCGAGTTTACTCTCACTTAACATCAACCAACACCCCTTCATGAGAATTCTCAAACTGAGCCACTGGCTCGGCATCATCGCCATTGCAGCAGTTGCTGTGCTTGGCCTCCTTGCTGCCGATCACGTGGACTCCCCTTCTGTCGCTAATACCACCAGCGACATTGCCGACCTCTACGCCTTTGAAGGTGAAGACGAAAACTCTACCGTTTTCATCGCCACGCTCCAAGGTCCGCTGATGCCAGGCACCGAGACACAAAATGCTGAATTTGACGAGGATGTCCTCATCGAGTTCAACATCGACAACACCGGCGACTTTGTGGAAGATTTGGTCATTCAGGCCATTCCTCGCGGCGACACCATGTACTTCGTCGGGCCGCGTCAGCCAGCTCAAACTGGCTTGAATAGCACGCTCACCAACGATTTGTCTCGCGCACCGGTGGCGATTTCGAGCGGCAGCAACCAATCGATAACCACCTCTAGCGACGGTATGAAGTTTTACGCTGGCGCACGCCGCGATCCCTTCTTCTTCGACTTTAACCGCTTCAACGAAATTGCAGCAGGCAATGTCGCGCCAATCGGCTTCCTACCACCTGCGCAAGCAAACGACTTCTTTGATAACCTCAACGTGTTGGCGGTAGTCGTAGAAGTACCCAATAGCTTACTCGGCAGCGCTCCGGCGCACGTGGGTGGCAACGTTAATATTCCAGGCCTACCAAACGCGTACAACGTGTGGGTCAGCACCAAAAGAAAGCAGTAATCATGAAGATCCTAACAACCACTTCCCTCAAGACGCTCACTTACCTAGCGTTCGCTTGCCTTGGCTCACTGCTCTTCACCGCCTGTGATGGCGACGATGACGATGGCGCTTCCGTCACCACTCCCGCTGATATCTCTGGCACCTACGAGCAAGAGGATATCATGGGTCGACCTGGAATTACCACCGTGTTCGGGGGTACTGACCAGCGCAAAAACATGTTCAACGCTTCAATACCCACCAATCGCCAATCGTTTCAGCAGCCTTTCCAGGACTTACTCGAGGCTTACCACGATGTGTATGGAAATGCTTTAGGCGCAACCATTGATTACGAGGAGAATATCCTCGGCCTCGATGCAGCCACGTTTACTACCGTGCTCGCGCAGTTTGATGCCTTACAGGTGGCGCCAACAGGTGCGACAGTATACTACGATCCTGCTACAGATCTAGCTCTCACTGGGCGGCGTTTGCAAGATGATGTAGTCGATGTGTCTCTTACCCTCATGTTTGGCGGTATGAGCGGCAGCCGCTTCGATGGCAACGGTGGCACGCCCCAACTTACCAGCGATGGTGTTGGCCTAGGCGATCGCAACTTCTCCAACTCCTTCCCCTACCTCGAGCCTGCGCTTCAGTAGCGCAATTTGGCCGAAATGAATTCTTTGAAAGAGAGTGCTTCGGCGCTCTCTTTCTTGTTTTGTAGCTACACCCCCCATATTTCCTCTCGTTGAAACCTTTGTTTTTCCTCTTCATACTTGCTTTAATCAGCGCCTGCAGCAAAGCACCAGCTGCAGAACAAGCTGTCGCTATCACCAATCCTGCCGATTACGAAAAGTATTTGGCGAGCGATGTCAGGCCTAGTTTTGCGAAAGCGCAAGAAGCCTTCAACTTTTGGAATGCACGACTCGCTCCAGACACCAGTGGCATCGGCGAACTCGGAAAAATCGCCGCAGCATACACTGCACTTTTCAGCGCCACTGGCAAGCCTCAGCACCTCCACGATGCAGAGGCTATTTTGCGCAAAGCCGTTGACATTTCAGCACACAATTCCCCTGGCTACACGCTGTCATTGGCAGCAAATTTAATTTCGCAACACCGCTTCAGCGAAGCTAAACAGCTGCTCGATAACATCGCTGCCGCCCCCAAAAATGAAGTCGCTACCGACTATGTGCGCTATGATGTGCTGATGGAGGT
This sequence comes from Saprospiraceae bacterium, assembly GCA_965213735.1. Taxonomy (GTDB): domain Bacteria; phylum Bacteroidota; class Bacteroidia; order Chitinophagales; family Saprospiraceae; genus CALDTK01. Next base: position 1,187,183 of record CBDCAB010000005.1, on the reverse strand, counting down.
GGGTAATTACGCTGAAGCGCGTGCCGTGCTGGGCCGGCTCACCGACAAGAGTGACTTTGCGTGGCTGATTCGCATGGCAAAGTGGGACGATCATATGGGGCGACTCGATAGTGCCATCGATCATCTCGAGCAGGCTATGGCCATTGCTGATCGCTCTAAAAATGAGGCGCTGCAGGTATGGAGCTACTCCAACATTGCAGATTTTTACGGACATGCCGGTCGCATTAAAGACTCCTATCGCTACTACCTCAAGACGCTCGCCATTGAACCTGATAATGCTTACGCCAAGCGGGGGATTGCCTGGATTGCGTACGCTCACGACGACAATCCGCGGGAGGCACAGCGCATTCTCGACTCCATCTTAGTGACGCGAGAGGCTCCTGATTACCACTTGTTTTTGGCAGAGCTTGCGGAGTATCAGGGAGATGAGCAGCAGGCGCAGCATCACCACGCAGCTTTCGCCAAAACCGCACATGATCCCCTCTACGGCGGCATGTATCATACCCACCTGGTGGAGCACTTGCTCGATCGTAATCCAGCGCAAGCACTTAGCCTGGCCAAGGAGGAATTAGATAATCGCGATACCCCGGAGGTTCGGCAATTACTGGCCCAGGCGCAACTTGCAGCAGGCGATGCAGCTTCCGCCAAAACCACAATCGACACCTATGTAGCGGGCAAGACTGTTGAGCCTACCGCCGCACTTGCCAGCGCGAAAGTCTACGCTGCCAATGGGGAGACGACTCGACTGCCAGCCTTACTAGCCGAGCTCCACGAAGCTGCCTATGAACTTGGTCCGCTGACGATGCGAGAGGTGGAGGGGTTTTAGGTTTTTGCTGCGCTGTTTTTGCTGCGCTGTTTTTTGGCTTCGCTGTTTTGGCTGCGCTGTTTTTTGGCTTCGCCGTTTTTGCTGTTCGGGGGGCTGGGCGGGGGGCAGTTCTGGGGGTGAGGGTATCGCTAGGCTCGCCAAGGGAGGACGCAAGGGGCTGTTCGGGGGGCAGTTCTGGGGGTGAGGGTAACGCAAGTTCGCTTCGCTCACCGCAATGGGCCGCAAAGGTCGCAAAGGTGGAGGGGTGGGGTGCAGGACTTACGCATCAACATAAGCCTGTTCTGGCGTGGTCCCCCCTCCGCCAGGACGTACGCATAAAATGGGATAAACTACCTAGTGCCACCGGAATCAAGGTAGGACCCGCGCTCGTTCAGGTGCTAGGTTAGCAAACTCTGCGAAATTTTTTACCGGATTAGGCTCAAACTTTTTGCAGACACCGACGGAGATTCGGCGGCAGATTTTGATGCGTAAGTCCTGGGGGTGGGGTGCGGCTGTTATTATGGCTGCGCCGGTTTAGATATTGGAGGGGCTGGTGGGGAGATGGTATCGCAAGTTCGCTATGCTGGAGTGAGGCAGTCATTAGGCATGGTAGGCGCAGGCACCCAAAGATCAGGTTGCGCGTGCTTTAGCGCGCTTAGACTGACAGTTGTCGAAGGGCAATCACTTGCCCAGCCTGACTACAACATTGCGATCAGGTGAGGGCTAATTGTAGATACTAGGTGGTACTAGAGATTCCGCAATTGTCCATTACCGTTGCACCACGATGCGCTGCGGGCGTTCGTTTTTTATCATGAGCGTATACATACCAGCTGCTAAACTCGTGACGTCTACTTCAGAAGCAGTACCCCGCAGAACCAATCGACTGAAAGCATCATAAAGCTCATATGGCACAGCCTCATAACTAATTACTAGATATGTCGCAGCAGGATTAGGATAAGCAATAAATGCAGCAGACTGGCTAGGTGTTGCTGTATTAACAAATTCGACGCGACAAGGCGATTGAAAGTCGTGCTCGAACAATGGGGAATACCTAACTATTGGAATAGTATCCAATTGGCCACCTTCTGTAGGCTGTATATCTGTAGGATATAATGGCTCGCCCCAGGGCCGAGGTGGTAGGTTAAGTATTGCTGTTGAATCTTCGGACATGCAAGTAACCAGAGCAGCCTGATCAGGAAAAGTAAGCCACCATGGATTAGGCCCCCCTGGGTAAGATGCTTGGAAATGTGGCTCAAATATTGAGGCTACTCTACAGAAAGATTTACGAAATACTTCCGCATCCCAACTTACCGTCACGGGCGGATAGCGAGCATGAATAAAAAATAAGGCGCCCGGTGTCTCTCGATAGCAATCATCGCCATATCTATCATCATGATGATATGCATACGAAATTACACGCTTTCGCAAAGTCATAGTCTGCTCAAAAAAGGTATGCTCAAATATTTCAGCTACTCTAACCTCGAAGACGCTATCAAAAGGTGCGGTAATAATGGGCCCATCAAAATTGCGATCATATCCTCCAGTAGCCCGCGGGTCGAATCCGGAGTAGACAGTATCGCGGTTACCACGGCTGTCTTCGAAGTAAAAGGCCGTTTCAAATATTGGGGAGAGTTGTGCGGCTAGCAAAGTTGGTGCTGATAGAAATACCAGCACAGCAAAGAAGTTATTAGCTAGATGTGAGTAGGTGTTCATCGTCATACTATTTAAAGAATTGAAAACTTTCCACACCTGCTGGATGTACGACGGACAAGGCAGAGTGGCCGGCGTACCAAGTAAGAATATCTACCTCATTGGTGCTATCGCCATTCGCAGAATCAAATTGATATACACCAACATGTTGCTCCTGTCCGGAAACCAGAGACGTCAGGTAAAGGTCGTAAGCAACACCCTCTGTTCCAGACACTGTTACATACAATTTGTCTGGGTTAGACGGAGGAGCCGCAAAACTGAAGTTGTGAGGTATACTGGCCGGCGAAGCTGCTTGAGGCTCGGGGCAGTACAAATCTGGCTGCGCTTGGAGCCCGAAACCTATAAATATCAGAAGCGTGAAGAGCGAAGAGCGAAGAGCATTGCTAATTCATTTTGTGACAGCAATATACTCAACACTTCCAGATTTTCGTCTACGGCAGTAGAATATTTTTCCTATAAACCTCCTCCGTGACTTCCAGACGCTGCTCATGGGGCTCTAGTAGCCCATGCTCATACGTTGCTTCAATTCACCCTCTGCGGCCTCTGCACCTAATCCATCGCTCTCAGCCTCTACGTCTACCACGATCGCGCAGCCAAAACCAGGCTACACAAGCCTGCCAAGCAAAGCAATCTCAGACTCTTGCCCCTTTGCCCCAGCCCGCCCACAACATCGTGGTCAGGCCATCCTGCCTTGCGAACCTTGCGCCCCCCTTTGCGAACCTTGCGATACCATCCCCTAACAGCACCCAAAGACCAGGTTTCGCGTGCTTTAGCGCGCATAGAGTTATATTCCCACGGCTGCGAACTTAAGTTGCGAGGCTGGGCAGCATAGCACCTCTTGAGGAGCAGTTACACACAGGTACCCGACGGACCTGATCTTGAGCTTTGTCCAATATAATGGATAGCTCTACTGATCAGGTCCGTCGGGTGCTGCCATACACCCAGCACCTAGCACCCAACACCCAGCACCCAGCACCCAAAGACCAGGTTACGCGTGCTTTAGCGCGCATAGATTTAGATTCCCAAGGCTGCGAGCATATGTTGGGGGGCTGCGCAGCATAGCACCTCTTGAGGAGCAGTTAGGCACAGGTACCCGACGGACCTGATGTTGAGCTTTGTACAATATAATGGATAGCTCTGCTGATCAGGTCCGTCGGGTACTGCCATACACCCAGCACCCAGCACCCAGCACCCAGCACCCCCACAACATCGTGGTCAGGCCATCCTGCCTTGCGTCCTCCCTTTGCGACCCTTGCGATACCAAATCCCCCAGCATCCAGCTCCCTTTGCGTCCCTTGCGTCCTCCCTTTGCGAACCTTGCGATACCAAATCCCCCAGCACCCAGCACCTAGCCCCCAGCACCCAGCACCCAACACCCACTCCCCCGTTTTGGCGAAAGCCTGACACCTATTATGCACCTATCGACTCAACTCAACTCGTTGATGATGCGCCGCTTCACTGAATACCGCTACATTTGCGGCCCTTTTGTAGCCTTTTGGCTCAGAAGCACGTAGACACGACTCACAATTCTATTTCTACTTCCTATGGCACTCATTGGAGAAATCCGTCAGCGTAGCTGGCTGCTCATCGTCCTCATCGGCCTCGCAATGGCCGGCTTCATCTTCATGGACATGTTCTCGGGCAAACAATCTATCCTCGCTGGCCGACAGATGCAGATCGGGGAAGTAGCAGGTGAAGAAATTAACCAGCCCGAATTCGAACGCGCCTACTCCGCGCTGTACAACAATTCAGCCGGCGATGTGCACCAAAACCGGCAGCAGCTCTGGGAATTCATGGTCGAAGATCGACTCGTACGCCAAGAAGCACGCGAAACCGGCCTCGATGTACCGCAAGAAGAAATGGAAGACCTGCAGTGGGGAACGACGCTGAGTCCTATCATCGAAGCGCGCTTTCGTGACCCGCAAACCGGCCAAGTCAACCGTACCAACCTCAACAGCTACCGCGATGCCGAACGTGACGGCACGATCAACGACCGCGCCATCGTCGCTGCTCCACAGCGCAACTTCTGGATGTACCAAAAGCGGGAAGTGCAAAAACAACGCTTGCAAGACAAGCTAGCCGCCCTGGTGTCGAAGTCGCTCTACACCCCCGACTGGATGGCAGAAGAAGTTGCCAAAGGTCAAAATACCCGCGTCGACCTAGCTTATGTGAAAATTCCGTACGAAGCAGTTCCCGAAGCACAAATAACCCTTACCGATGCCGACTACGAGGCTTTTATGGCTAAAGAAGGCTACCGCTTTAAGCGCGATGAACCTGCCCGCAGTGTAGCCTACGTGGCTTTTGATGTCTACCCCACCATCGCCGACAGCAACCAGTACAGATCAGAACTACTCAAAACGATCGAGAAGTGGCGCAATGCCCCTGCCGACTCCGTATTCGTTGCACAGCAGCGCGGAGAATACCCTGTCGAATACCTCAGCGATGAGGAACTTCCCGAGGCGGTGCGTGGTGCAGAAGTTGGGACTATTGTCGGGCCATACCTCGACGGCAGTAGCTACGTCATCAGTAAAATCGTCAACCGTAAGGTAATTCCGGACTCGGTGCGCAGTCGCCACATCTTGCTGCCCGGCAAAACCCAGGAAGAACTTCAGCGCTCGATAGCACTAGCCGATTCACTCGAAAACCTCATTGAGAGCGGTACCAACACGTTTGAAGAACTCGCGCAGCAATTTTCGACTGGACCGACGAGTGTTAAAGGAGGCGACCTCGGATTTGTGGCTCCTGGAGCAATGGTGCCTGCCTTTAACAACCTTATCTTCTACACTGCCGAAGAGGGCAAACTCTACCGCACGCTCACACAGTTTGGCCTGCACATCGTGGAGGTGACAGGCAAACAGTTTATCAACGAGAATGAAGGCACCCGCGTAGCAAATATCCGCAAGGAGATAACGCCGAGTTCGGAGACGCAGAAGGAGCTTTACGAAGTTGCTTCTCGCTTTGCGCAAACGAATAGAACAGTAGAAGAACTTAAAGCTGCCGCCGAAGCTGATCCTAACCTCGAGTTTGTGGATGGAAATCTGCTTGCCAAAAACGACTTCATCCTCGGAGCTTTGGGATCGGGAACAGCTAGTCGCGACATTGCAAAATTTGCCTTCAACAATGATGTGGGTACGGTGTCGGCCAATGTCTATCCGTACAAATCCGAGAATGGCTTCTTTGACGGTAGCTATGTGGTTGCGGCTGTGACTGGGGAGATGGACGCAGGTGTACCTGATGCACTCTCGGCCAAGTCCATGATTGAGTCGGATGTGATGCGCATGAAAAAAGCCGCGATGGTTGGTAGCTCAGGTGGCGATCTGCCGAGCATTGCCGCACGTTTTGGCGTAGAACCAGACACGGCACGGGCTGTCAACTTTGGCGCCACGTTTATTCCCGGCATTGGCAGCGAGCCAGAGGTAATGGCCAAAGCCTTTACGCTCGGCGAACAGCAAGTTTCGGAGCCCATTGCTGCCAAGTCAGCTATTTATGTCATCAAGCCGCTGGTACGGACCAATCCTGGAGATGTCTCGGCTAATATCGCAAACGTTCGCCGCACGCAATCCTCTCAAAGTGCCGCAACTATTCGCAGCGGATTTGGTGCTGCGCTTCGCCGTGGCGCTGATGTGGAGGATACACGGGAGAGGTTTTATTAGGTGCTAGGGGCTAGGGGCTGGGTGCTGGGGGCTGGGGGCTAGGTAGCCCAACACCCAGCCCCCAGAACCTAAAACCCATTTTACAAGCTACCTTCCCCGCATGGCTGTAGCGCTCAACATCTTGATTGGCCTCGTGCCGATTGTGCTCATTTGCTTATTCGTGTACCTGCGGGATAATGCTCGCCCGGAGAAACCGCAGCACTTACTGCTCACATTTTTGCTGGGGGCTGCATTTGCTTTCCCCGCCTACTTACTAGAGCAACATATCGACAGTTGGGGCTACCAAAATTCAGTCGAATTCCTGCCGTACACGCTCTACATGTTTTTGGGTGTGGCGCTGGTGGAGGAGCTACTGAAACTGCTACCGGTGCTCATTTACCCTTACCAGAAGGCGTTTTTCGACGAACCGCTCGATGGCATTGTGTACTGCGTGTATGCAGCTATGGGCTTTGCGACGGTAGAAACTGTGATTTACGCGCCACTCCTCGACTGGCAGGGCATTTTGGCGAAAGCCACTCTTGCCATTCCCGCACATGCGGCCTTTGCCATGATTGCTGGCTATTTCCTCGGTCGCGCCCGCACACAGTCAGTACGTGGCTCGCGCAATCAGTACATCTTGCTCGCGCTGTTTTGGGCGGTGGTGGCGCACGGCCTTTACGACTGGATGGTGTTTAATCCCTATGCCGAGTGGCTTACGCTGCTGGCAGGTGGTGTCCTGCTCCTGACTTGGTTTATCGCTTTGCGCCTTACGGCAAAACACGCCAAAGGACCAGACCCTACTCCGCTGGCGAGTAGATAGACATTATGTGTACATCTTAGGTTTAGGGGAGGTAAGGGGTTTTTTAGCTTCTTTGGAGTTTTGTGGGTGGCGCGCCCCACTGCTTAGACATAGATCCTCCCACTTCGCAAGCTCAGGGGCCCCTGCCATGTCACGCTCCAAGGGGAGAACCAGCGCCACCCACAAAACAGTGATACCACCATTTGATGATCGCGAAGAACCTATTCTTTCTAATCCTGTGTCCGTAATCTATCATCCAAATCCTGCACATTCAAGTAGAAGATCAAGATCATCCTCGAAGTGCAATCCAGACGTGCAATCTAAATCTGGCATCAACACGTGCCATCCCAACGTGTAATCCAGAAGTGCCATCTCAACGTGCGACTCCACCATGCGATGGCGCACAGCACTTCTGCCGCAGCGAAATCAACGTCGCCAATGCGACCCCTGACGGCCGATTTACTGTTCGAGCAAACAGGAAAGTAAACTATCAGAAAAATCCAATTTATAATTAAATCTAACCGCAGCACAATGTTGCGAGTTTCAATCGGCCTTGATTTTTTGGTTCTTTTTGATCAAGCAAAAAGAACAACCAAACCCTAGCGTCAGCTAGTAATGACCAAATTGTTCGAGCAAAATATATATTTAGATAATTAATAATTTTTACCAAAAATTAATTTACAATCAGCTAAGCATGACAAGAGTAAAAGCAATTACATCCCTTTTCGCTAAGGCTCAGGGATCCCTCTTATTTTGAGATGCGGCCTTGTGACGAAGCAATAGGAGGGACCCTTTGGGAGGTACCTGCTGCTGAGCTGGTTCTTTTTGATCAAGCAAAAAGAACAAAGTGACCATTAGCGGCAGCTAGTAGAAGAAACAAATATTAGTAGAAATATTATGTGGCATAATGTAAGCAAAGGGCTGATATAACTTCTATCACGAGCTAAACCTCCACTTATGCCAGCTGCTTGTTTTGTGGGTGGCGCTGGTTCTCCCCTTGGGGAGTTAGAGGGGCGCGCCACCCACACAACAATCCTATAAATTACATTTCTAACTCATCAAATGATTTTTTCATTAAGCTAAAAGAACAAGACGATCATTAGCGCAAGCTAATAGAACATAAAGAACTAACTCAACCTATATCCGGCAAGACTTTATTGGAGGATTAAAACAGGGTGAGGCCCATTCAAGCCGCAGCTCGCTAAAGCAGCCTGAGTAGCTTACCTTCTCGAGGAATCTCAATTGAAGCGCCCACCGCTCGGAAGCGGTCGAACGGGCGCTCCAGACGCCTTACGCCTTGTATATGCTCAGGCAATACCTCGATCCGGAATTACTGTTTAGCAAAACACATCAAGCTAAACGACCCAAAGCGCGCAGCCACGGCTTAATGAAGGAAGTACCGACTCAAGCTAGCGCCCATGACAATGCTTAAACTTCTTCCCACTTCCACAGGGGCAGGGCTCGTTGCGGCCAACTTTAGGCTGCTCGCGCCTCATCGTTTGCACCGGCTCTGGCTTATTGCCTCCAGCTGCTTCGGCAGCCTGCCGCGCTAGCTTTTCCTCCGGAGTCTCTCCACGAGAAGTCTGAAGCTCAGGCTCTCGGCGAGGAGCTGCTTGACGTGCTCGTTGAGGGGGCTGTTGCGGAATACCAGCATTGCCATTCTCAGGTTGTTGCACCATTATCCGCCCAGCACTCAAAAAGCCTGTGACCTCCTGATTGATGAGGTAAATAAACTGCTCGAACAGCTCATACGCTTCCATCTTGTACTTCACCAAGGGGTCTTTCTGCTCAAAGCTGGCAGCCTGAACAGAAGTCTTCAACTCATCCATCGCCCGCAGGTGCTCCTTCCACTTCTCATCAATAACAGCCAGCGTTACAGCTCGCTCAATGTCGCGCATGATGGTGTCGCCATCACTCTCAATGGCAGGCTCGATACGTACGCCAATCTGCATGAGGCGCGAGCGACCATCGGTGTAGGGCACCGCCACATTGCGATACTTATCACCCTGCTGCTCACGTACGCTCTTGATAAACGGCAGCAACACTTCAATCAGCTGTTGCTCTTTGCGATCATAAAAGGCATCGAACTTCACCTGAAACTGGTGAATGACTTCATCTTCATTAGCTGACATGAAGAAGTCAGCATCCATCTCCGGATCGAGTCCGAGAACCGTGAGACTTGCCCGCTCGAAAGTTTCATAGCTGCCTCCATTACGATGGATAATGACGAGGCTCTCGGTGAGCCCCTGAAACATATTGTTGAGGTCGACTGCCAAGCGCTCGCCAGTCAAGGCATTATTCCGCTTGGTATAGATGGCCTCCCGCTGGATATTCATCACGTCGTCGTACTCGAGCAGACGTTTGCGAATTCCGAAGTTGTTTTCCTCGACTTTCTTCTGGGCGCGTTCGATTGATTTAGATACCATCGAGTGCTGAATCACCTCCCCTTCCTGGTGGCCCATCTTGTCCATCAGCTTAGCAATGCGATCACTCTGGAAGAGGCGCATCAGCTTGTCTTCGAGCGAGACATAAAATTGCGAAGATCCTGGATCACCCTGACGACCTGCCCGTCCACGCAACTGACGGTCGACCCGGCGTGAATCGTGACGTTCGGTACCAATAATAGCTAAACCACCAGCTGTTTTCACCTGATCGGAAAGCTTTATATCTGTACCACGGCCTGCCATGTTGGTAGCAATGGTGACCTTGCCGGGCTTGCCGGCTTCGGCTACGATATCTGCTTCGCGAGCGTGTTGCTTGGCATTGAGCACGTTGTGGTCGATCCCCTGTCGCTGCAAAAAGCGAGAAAGCAACTCAGATATATCCACGGATGTCGTACCAACCAGCACAGGCCTGCCCTGCTCGGTAAGTCGCTGGATTTCCTCAACGACGGCATTAAATTTCTCCCGGTTGGTCTTAAAGACGAGGTCTTCATTATCGGCGCGGACGATCGGTCGGTTGGTGGGAATTACGACCACATCGAGTTTATAGATTTCCCATAGTTCTCCGGCTTCGGTCTCGGCCGTACCGGTCATACCTGCCAGCTTGTGGTACATCCGGAAGTAGTTCTGGAGCGTCACCGTGGCATAGGTCTGCGTTATATCGCCGATGGTCACGCCTTCTTTAGCCTCGAGGGCTTGGTGCAGACCGTCGGAGTAGCGGCGACCTTCCATCATACGGCCGGTCGACTCATCGACGATCTTGACTTCGCCTTCTTGCACCACGTACTCCTCGTCGCGTTCGAAGAGTGCGTAAGCTTTTAGCAGTTGATTGACAGCATGCACCCGCTGCGACTTGGCGGCAAAGTCCTGGTGTTCTTTGGCTTTAGCCTTAGCTTTTTCTTCGTCAGATAAGTCAGGCTGCTGCTCAATTGCGACCATGACTGATCCAATGTCTGGAAGCACGAACAGCTCTTTGTCTTCCTGGCCCGCCGACAGCATTTCTGCGCCTTTGTCGAGCAATTCTACCTGCCGATTTTTCTCATCGATATTGAAATAGAGTTCATCGTCGACGAGGTACATGCGCTTGGAATTCTCCTGCATGTAGTGGTTCTCAGTCTTTTGCAGAATCACCCGCACCCCATCTTCTGAGAGAAACTTGATGAGAGGTCGGTTTTTGGGATAGGCGCGGTAGGCACGCAGCAGCGCCATGCCTCCTTCACCCTCTTCGGCGCCAGTGTTGCCGTCTTTGATGAGCTTGCGCGCCTGCGAGAGGTATTCAGTAGCCAGGCGGCGCTGCTTGTCGATGAGGCGTTCTACGAGCGGTTTGAGCTGCTCGTACTCTTGTTCTTCGTTGCCTTTCGGCACGGGGCCTGAAATGATGAGGGGAGTTCGGGCGTCGTCGATCAGCACGGAGTCCACCTCGTCGATCATGGCGTAGTGGTGGCGGCGCTGCACCTTCTCATCGGTAGTGCGCACCATATTATCGCGCAGGTAGTCAAAGCCAAACTCGTTGTTGGTGCCGTAGGTCACATCGCTGAGGTAGGCTTTACGTCGCTCGGGCGAGTTGGGTCGGTACTTATCGATACAGTCGACGGTAAGTCCAAGAAAATTGAACAGCGGAGCATTCCATTCCTGGTCTCGTTTGGCGAGGTAGTCGTTGACGGTAACGATGTGCACGCCTTCACCGGCCAGACCGTTGAGGTAAGCAGGTAGCGTCGACACCAGGGTCTTTCCCTCGCCCGTTGCCATTTCGGCCACTTTTCCTGCGTGGAGCACCATACCGCCGATAAGTTGGACGTCGTAGTGCACCATATTCCAGGTGATTTCTCCGCCGGCAGCTTTCCAGCTGTTGTTGTAGATCACTTCATCGCCTTCGATATTGATGTGCGGGTGCTGCACGGCGAGGTCGCGATCGAGTTGGCTGGCTGTGGCACGTAGTTGTTCGCTTTCGCTAAAACGACGCGCGGTTTCTTTGACGGCGGCGAATGCTTCTGGAAGAATCTCTTGCAAGATTTCTTCGAGGTGTTCATTGCGAAGGGTGATCAGGTCATCCACCTCCTTAAACAGGTCTTCCTTGCGGTGCAGGTCGGCTTCTGTGCTAGCGGCTTGGCGAGCTTGATCGATTTGAGCATCGATTTCGCTGAGGGCGTCGGTGATTCTCGCACGAAACTCCACTGTTTTGTTGCGGAGTTCATCGTTGCTGAGGCTGGCGTAGGCATCGAAGTGCTCGTTGATGAGCTCGACGCGTGGGGTATATTCTGCGGCGTCACGGTCGTACTTCGTACCGAATATTTTCTTGACGCTTTTACTGAGGAAATCGAGCATGGGATGCTGTGTAACGTTTTGGCGAAAGCCGAAAAAAGGCCGTGGCGGGGCGCAAAGATAACCGATGCGCACAGGCTTGGCGGCTACCCTCGGCGATGGCATTGCGACGTGCCCCTAACTAACTCCGTAAGCTGACTTAGGGATGAGGCTCTGGTGGCGGGGTCATTCTTGGGCTCCGTGTAATGCCGCTGCTATGCAGCTACATCACACCCCTCCCGCAGCGTGGCCATAGTCGCATAGCGGCGTCTGCGTGACGGCGTGATTAGGTAGGGGCCCTTTGGGATGGAAACCTAATGTAAGCTAGGCCCCTGAGCTTGCGAAGAGGGAGGATCCATGTCTTAGCAAAGGGGAGGGTTTACCCGGAACGTTATGAGGTGTTGGCCTGACCACATGGATGTGGTCAGGTGAGAGGGCGAAGCGGAATTATCTATATCATATCAGCAATCAGATTAGACGTCGTTCCACCGAGCTACCCTGAGAGATAGATCATCGAAATGCCGCGGCTCTACCTGCGCGGTGGGACGACGTCGGCCGGGCTGGCAGCTTAATCTTTCGGACTGCAAAAGAAGTGTAAGAATAGAAATTAGAATTGAATTGAAGCTTGTTCGTGTGCCTAGGGGCTGGATATGTTCCACTCCGGGGCCTGGTAATTCATTCAATGTACTTTTTTGATTTGCCTACGGGCAGAGCATCAATCATTAATAGGCTGATGCTTTTGTGGGACCCGGAGGATTCAGGGAGTGAGACTCATGCTATGGGGCTGACCGTCACCACGATGTTTGGTCAAGGGGCCTGTGCATTTTGGTATGAAAGTTTAACTGCGACCTCCCATCCCAACGTGCGGTAAGGCTTCAACTGTATGAGCCACCCGATATAGCGTATTCCGACACCGCTAGAATTTTAGGCAGAAGCGAAATAATGCGCTACCCAATGCACTTGGAGCATATCACCTGACCACATGGATGTGGTCAGGTGAGAGGGCGAAGCGGAATCGTCAATAATATATCCGCAATCAGAATAGACGTCGTTCAACCGAGCTACCCTAATAGATATGTCATCAAAATGCCGCGGCTCTTCCTGCGCGGTGGGACGACGTCGGCCGGGCTGGCAGCCTTCAAACTATCTATCAATGCGCGCTGAAGCACGCGTAACCAGATCTCTAGGCGCTGCACATAAGCTACCTACCAGACCATTAATTTACCCCCATCTTGGCGTCCAACTACTTCTCTCAACTTTGGTTCATCTTACTGGTGCTGCTCACTTGCTGTACCTCCAGCCGTGGACCCAACGCCGACTACTATTACCCGATCAATGAACTAGAGGATGAACTGCTCTATACGTATGAATCGGTGGGCGACGCAGGATTTGGACCACACTACTGGGCGTATAGCGCTAAAGAATTTTCAGACTCGACCATTTTAAGCGGCACTTACTACGATGCTAATCGCCAGCCGCGCCAACACATCACCGAGCGCATCGTGAACGATGGCAGCTTGCGGCGTTCGCTTACGCTACTCGAGCCGGGCGATAGTGCAACGAATGAGCGCAGCGCGACGGTGCTAGAGCCAGTCGTATTCTCATTTGAGCCACCTAATCCTGATCGACTCTTGGTGAGCGCAGTGCGGTGGCAAGAAGAAGGCATAACCTATACCGTAACGCACAACCGGCACTACCTACGCGACACGAGCATTGTATTTAATGGCCAGTCCTATCCTGCACAAACGTGGATGGTACGTGAGCTCATCGAGCAAGACTCTGCAGGCGTCTTGGCACTCGAAAGCCGCGCCATAGAAGTCTACGCCAAAGGGATCGGCCTCGCCTACCGTGAGCGCCTGTACTCCGACGGCACCGTCGAGGCACACCGGCTGGTGCGGCGAGAGTAGGGAGTGCACCCAGCACCCACCTGACCACAATACTGTGGTCAGGCCAGCCCCCTTTGCGACCCTTGCGTCCTCCCTTTGCGACCCTTGCGATACCATCACCCTAGCACAGCCCCCAGCACCCTTCGCGACCCTTGCGTCCTCCCTTTGCGACCCTTGCGATACCATCACCTAATAGCCCAGAGCCCCCAAATACGCATTTCATCCCATACCCCAGCCCCTCATGCGCCCCAACCTTTGCATAAACCACCAAGCTCGTGGAAATGCAAAATCAACTCCGCATGAAATTCTCACCCTTCTCACTACAACTTTCTCACTTCACCTTCATCTGTGGCATCGCCCTTATCAGCCTCCCCGCCTGCGATAAATCCGACGATGCCGATGCCGATGCCGACAGCCTAAACAGCAGCTTCGTAAACGTAGCACCGGCTGTCTCCGATGGGGCTGTACTCGTTGCCGCTCGCAGCCACACCAAGCAAGCTTCGCCTGCTGCCGGAATTCCCGACATCGACATCCAACTCGATATACCCGTCGCCATTTTCTATAGCAATGGCAATCAAGTAGCCGCAGGAACAGTCAGTATCGATGACACCGAACTCGACTACCTCAACAACATCTACACCCTCCAAACTGGTGGCTTCACCCCAGGCTCCCAGCAGTTTATGTACGGCGACCGGACATGGACTGTCACCGGTGAGGGAAATTCTCCCTCTGGCACATTCGCCAACACTCGCAACCTACCGTCGCTGGGCAATCTCACTGCCGAAGAAACTGTAGTGCGCGGCGAGGCTTACACCATATCCGTCGCCAGCGCTACTCAAGCCGATAGCCTCATCTACCTCATCGGCGAGCGAGCAAAAACTGTGTCCAGCACAACCCGCTCAGTCACCTTTTCGGCAGACGAAACTTCTGCGCTCTCCACAGGAACCAATGTGGTGCAAGTGGCAGCCTACAACATCACCGAACAGTCGAGCGGCAGCCAACGCGTCTACCTCATCAACGAGGATGTGCGCCAGCTCACCGTCGACATCCAATAATCACTCACCACCAATTTTCAACTCATGAAGCTGTACTCTACCCATGCCATAGCCTGCGCCTTGTGCTTGCTGCTTGGCACTTCTGCCATGGCTCAACTCGAGTCTTCCATCCTTCACGTAGGCATCGGCCTCGGCAACCAACTCGCCCTTTCAGGTGCCGAGTCTGGTCTTCCTCCACTCAGCGCCAGCCTCGACTATCCCGTCACCGATGCCATTACCGCCGGTGGCTACCTCGGCTACACGGGCTTTGAGGTGCCCCTCGGTTTTGGTGAAGCCAAGTACAAGTACAGCTACATCATCATCGGTGCGCGGGGTACATACCACCTCGACATCGGTCCGGAGAAGTTCGATCCCTATGCTGGACTCATGTTGAGCTACAACGTAGTGAATGCCAAACTCACCGATGGGGGCGGACTTCCCGGCGCCACTGCAGGGGCTGCGAGCGGCGTTGGCTTCAGCGCGCTAGTCGGAGCAAATTATAATTTCTCGGAGAAGATGGGCGCTTTCGCCGAGTTGGGCTACGGCATCGCCTGGCTCACCCTCGGATTGTCCGTCAACCTCTAGCGATTCCCAGACTTTTTGTTGTCAAACTCGTTGCCTGATCTGCCTTGGTAGATCAGGCAATTTTGCATACCTAGTAAGCTATGCAAAAAAGTAAATCTTCACTCTCTCTGCGGGGTGAGGCGCTAATCGACAAACCGCTGCGTGCCGACCTGGATTATTTTAATGATGCTGCAGATAATCAATATGATTCAGTCACTAATCCTACAGGCGCAATTTCCCTATGCATAGCTGAAAATGCGTTAAGCTGGGAAGATGTGCAGCAGCGGCTTCAGCAAATAAGTCATCACAAATATTTTCCTGATTGGATTGCAACATATACAGATGTGCGGGGAGCGCCAATTTTTAGGGAGGCGCTGGCAAAGTTTGCTACAAAGCATTTAAGCACAATTGGCGGCAAGCAGCCACTTAAATTAGAGGCCGCTAACTTTGCAGTAGCCTCTGGTGCCACAGCCATTATAGAACTCACAGCTTTACTCCTAGGCGATCCGGGCGATGTCGTGATTTTACCTGCGCCTAGCTACCAAGGTTATCGACCTGATGTAGAATTAAAGGCTCAGCTCGAGCGGCGGTATATTTCCTGCACAACATGGACTGATTCTCCCGGTCAGCATCCCTTACAAGTCACAGATTTAGAGGCTACGCGCAAGCTGGTAGAGCAAGAAGGCAAGAAGGTTTGCATGCTCGTGCTCACCCAACCCGATAATCCCACCGGCACGATCTATAGCAAGACCCAATTAGAGGCATTTGCTGATTGGGCAGTTGCGCATCAGGTCCACCTCTGCGTGAATGAGATATATGCGCTGAGTCAATTCGATGTAGCTGATCCTCGTTTAGCTGAAGATTATAAACAGCCAGTGGAGGACTTTTATTCGTTTCTGCGCATTATTCAGCAGCGGAAGAATCCTTATCTCCATTGGTGGTATTCGTTTTCTAAGGATTTTGGTATATCCGGATTGCGCTGTGGCATCTTATCCTCAAAAAATGAGTCGTTCTTGAAATCGTTTGGCAATCTTGGAGCACCTCACACCGTAAGTAATCACACACAATGGCTACTTTGCGAGCTGGTGAGTAATTCGGCTTGGGTTTCTGCTTTCGCCAAAACTAATCAGTCCCTCGTCACCGAAGCTTACGCTTTGGCAATCACTCGATTGCGTGAAGCAGGTGTAGCCTATCGAGTTGCGCGCGGCAGCCTGTTTATATGGGCCCATTTAAACACAAGAGAAGATCTTTCGGATGAGGAGTTTTGGCGAAAGCTGTATGAGGAGAAAAAGGTATTGCTGACTGCGCCAGGAGGATACGGCGAGACAGGAAAAGGTTGGTTCCGGATAGTGTTCTCTGCGGTTAGCTTAGATGCACTCGAAGAAGCACTTCATAGAATCTTGAGCAAGTGAAACTACGCAGATCATCCTAGCGAAGCATGCAGTAAAGATCATGATCTTTGGTAAAGTGATCAGCTCCTGGATAATCTCTTTGGCAGTCGTGGCCGTGGGCTTCGTACAGGTGAAGCTGATCCGCCGCTGCTCGCGATCGCGTCGGCACCGGCGCTTGCAACTCTGGCAGCTTAAGCTACAAAATCACTTCGCTGAGCAGCAGCAGCGAGAAAGCCGACTAGCACTCCATCATGCAGATTACGAGTTAGGTCAAGCTTTCCAACAATTGATTAACCAGATTAAGCTACCATCTCCAAACTAAGCGACTATTATGTACCAATCTCTGCCTACATTCGGAACGAATAAAGCTCGCTGCAACAGGCAAGGAATCACCATGACTCACACGCTCTTAAAGATCATCTTTGTAGTACTGCTTTTACCAATCAGTACACATGCAATAGGACAATCTGCGGCAGATAGGATGCTCGATAGCCTTCGCACCGCACTCAGTAGTAGCGAGGGCCGATCAGCTGCCGAACTTAGCCATGAACTTAGTGGTGTCTACGCTCGTATTGAGACGGATTCTGCGCTGCACTACGCAGGAGTAGAACGCACGTATGCTCAACAGCTAAATGATTCGACTCTGTATGCGCAGTCGATTAATGATGAAGGCGTTGCGAATTTATTTGGAGGTAATTTTGATGAAGCCGTCGGGAATTTCAATCATGCTAGTGCTATTCATACGCGCTTAGGCAACCATGTCTTTGCCGCAAAGTCTCTTAATAATCTCGGCGCCATTCACGAACATCGGGGCGAACTGGAATCCGCCATGGCAGCCTTTATCGGTGCACTCGGCGCATTTGAGGCCGGTGGCGAAACTGAATACGCGGCACAAGCCAAGAATAACGTCGCTACTATACATAATCGCTTGCGCAACTTTGAGCGTGCATTGCGAATGTTCCGCGAATTGGAAGCTTATCGGCTAGCTGACGGCAGCGATCCAGTAGAACTTGCTTACGTGCGTGGAAATATGGCCAACGCGTTTAATTCTTTAAACAAAGCCGACAGCGCTATTCATTATTACCAGGCCGCCATTACAGCTTTGGAAGCCTCCGGGACAGATCAGCTGAGACTGCCCCAATTTTACATCAATCTCGGGCAAGTGTATCGAGAACTCGGTCGCAGCAAAGAAGCATTACAATACTATCAGCGAGGCAAAGCACTTGCCGAGCAAGCCGGGAGCGCAAAAGATTATGCTAGTGCACTGCTCGGAATCGGTATTGCAAGTGTTCGAACTGGAGCTTACAGTCAGGCAGTTGCTGCGCTGCAAGAGTCTTTGCCTTACCTCAAATCAGCTCAACTCAATGAGCAGGTACACGGCGCACACTATGAACTTATCGCTGCCTTTGCCGGAGCTAATATGCCTGATAGCGCTGTTCATTATGCCAAGCTCTACCGTGAGGCAAGCGACGCACGCCAATCAGAACAGGCGGCACTGGCGATAGCGGAATTAGAAACCAAATACTTTACTGAGCAGAAAGAACGCGCACTCGTGGAAGAGCGTGCCGCGCGGCTCGATGAACAACTGGCTTCGCGCACCCGCACTCTTTGGCTTCTTGGTGGACTTGGATTCGCTATCTTTGTAGGCAGTATAGGCTATCTGCTGTACCGGCAGCAAAGGATTCGCAACTCTCAGCTCGCGCAGGAGTCGCAACTCAAACTCGCCCTCGCCCGCATAGAAGCCCAAAATGAGTTACAGGAGCAACGGCTTCGCATTTCTCGCGACCTGCACGATAATATTGGTGCACAGTTAAGCTTCATCATATCGACAGTAGATAATGTCCGTTTGCGCAGCAGCAAACAATCAGGAGACGTAGTCGGTAAATTAGATCAATTAAGCACTTTCGCCTCCGGTACCGTACGCGAACTACGTGATACCGTGTGGGCGATGAATAAAGATGGTGTGAGCATACAGGATTTGCGAGACCGGATTGCAAATTTATTGAGCGAGCGAGGTCTGCAGGGGAATCCGTCGAGTTTAATTTTATTGAAGCGTCTGAGCAACAGCAAAATCTAGTATTAGGCTCGGCAACTGGCATGAACCTCTACCGCATCATCCAGGAGGCGGTGCACAATGCACTCAAACACGCTAATGCCACCCATATCGAGGTGCGCGTAGTAGCAGGTGAGGCTGAGCTAGAAGTAGCGATTAGTGATGATGGCACAGGCATGCCCGAGCAGGCTGAACGGGTAGGTATCTCGCGCGGCGGCGGGAACGGTTTGCATACGATGCGTCAGCGGGCTCAGGACTTAGGCGGGACCTTAACGCTCGCCAATCGCGCTGGTGGTGGCACTGTGGTGCAGGTTGTAGTACCGCTGCTAATTACTGAAGAAATAGATGCTTAATATGGAGCAATTACCAATACATGTCGCTGTTGTCGAGGATAATGGATTTCTTATAGAAGCTATTCTCGACAAGTTGGAGTACAGCGAGCAGATCAAGGTTTCTTGGGTTGCGCGTCATGGTGCTGCTTGTGCAACAGCCTTAGAGAAAGATCATAACCTTCAGGTAGTACTGATGGATATCGAGATGCCCAAAGTCGATGGTATTGAGGCTACACGCTCCCTCAAATTAAAGTTTCCTCAAATAAAAGTTATTATGCTGACGGTATTTGATGATGATGATAAGATTTTTCGCGCCATTCAAGCTGGTGCTGATGGCTATCTGCTTAAGGAGATCACGGCTCCCGCGCTGTTTGAGGGTATTTGCGATGTACTGGCTGGAGGAGCGGCGATGACGCCTTCCATTGCGCTGAAAACGCTTCGCCTGCTGCGCGATCCGAGTAGCATTCCGGATACTCCGGTTGATGATGTAAAACTGAGTAGCAGAGAGATTGATGTGCTCGAACAACTGGCTCAAGGCCTCACCTATCAGGCCGCAGCCGATAATTTGTACATCAGTCCGCATACGGTACGCAAGCACGTTGAGAACCTCTACGGCAAGTTGCGCGTCCACAACAAGCTGCACGCCATAGCCGAGGCAAAAAAGCGAAACCTGATTTGAAGCGTCGATTGTAAACGTATATCTCATGCCTGGCGTTTGATGCCCAGAAAACAGCCGCAGCATGAAACACATCCTCACCACCCTCCTCCTCGGCATTACCTGCATGTTGCTCAGCTCGGTAGCAGCTGCTCAGCAAGTAAAGTCTGCGATAGGCGTTCGTCTAGGTCTACCCTATGCCGTATCGGCCAAGTACTTTTTTGACGAGAATTGGGCGGCTGAGGCGCTGCTCGGCGTACGTCCCCATATTGGCAATCCGTACAGATCAACTTCGGTGGCTGGGGCAGTTTTGTATCACCTGCCACTAGAGCTCGACGACCCAGATTTTAGGCAGCTTAATGTGTATTTTGGTGGCGGTGCAGGCTTGAACATTTGGCGCTACGATAGAGACTTCCCGTTCCGGGATTCGTATGATAGAACCATATTAGGATTTCGCGCTTATATAGGTGCACAATATGCTTTTAGTGATCTGCCCTTGGAGGTAACGATAGATACCGGACCAGGACTAAGGTTTGGGAATTTGTTCCTCAATACCTTTGATTATCACTTTTCGACAGGTATACGCTACATCATTGGTCGGCAGTAGCTATCGGTTCAATTCTGATTGTCTTTCCACTTGATACTACAGCCTGCACTTGGCACCTGATCCGCTTCTGGGATTTGCTGTCCTGCGAGTACCTTATCGAGTGCAGTACGTAAGTCCTCTCCTGTAACGGGCTTTCCACTCTTAGGCCGGCTACCATCCAGCTGCCCGCGATAGCTAAGGTTTAAGTCGCTATCAAACAGAAAGAAGTCTGGGGTACACGCTGCATCATAAGCGCGTGCAACTTCCTGCGACTCATCGTAACAATAAGGAAAAGTGAAGCCGTGGGTTTTGGCGAAAGCTGCCATCTGTATCGGACCATCTTGCGGATAACGCTCGACATCATTACTTGATATAGCTATAACTTTAACCCCTTTGCCTTGATATTCGCGTCCAATAGCTGCTAGCTGCTCCACCACATGAATAACGTAGGGACAATGGTTGCAGATAAACATCACCAAAGTGGCACGAGCACCGGTGCTATAGGTGCGCAGATTGATAGGCGCGTTTTCATTTGCCGCATCAGGAAGATTAAAGTCGGGCGCCGGCGTGCCGAGGGCCATCATTGTTGAGTGCATCAATGCCATAGCAGTATAAGGCGCGAAAACGGGTATCGGTTGACTTGCCGTAGACTTGTGCGGTGAGAAAAGAGATTTTCCAGGCTGCCAATCAACATGTTGCAGGGCGAATTGCAGCGCTCACACAACAACTGCTAGCGCTCGATGAAGCTCAGGCCGGCGAGTCGAAAAGTAGTGCTGGAGATAAGTTTGAGACCAGCCGTGAAATGATGCAGCAACAGCGAGATCAACTTGCTGCTCAGTTAGCTGTCCAACGCGAGCATGCACTAGCGCTAGAAGTTGCAGCGCGTCAGCCAATTGCACCGCGAATAGGGCTAGGATCGGTGGTAACTCTAGTCGACGGACGCGTATTTCTTATTGCTACAGCTTTAGGTAAGTTTTCTTGCGATACATTGGCAGTGATGGCTATTTCCGCTGCATCTCCTTTGGCGCAAGCGCTGTGGGGCAAGCGTGAAAGCGAGCGTATACAATTCCGCAATCAAGACTTTCAGGTAGAGCAAGTTTTTTAAAGCACATAATGCTTAGAATATTACCGAGCTGTAGGCGGGTGAGCTATATAGAATAAGGCCAAATCAACATATCAGTGGCCAAGGCAAAAAAGCGCTTTTCAGTAGCTCCAAGCCAGCCTTATAATTTCTCGTCGTAGGCGACTTCTATTCCTTTAGTCATTTCTGGGTGACGCTTAAACATAGCGACGGCAAATGGACACGTAGCACTCACGTTTAGTTGATTTTTACGCGCCCACTCCGCAAATTGCTCAAGTAGATGTAGCCCCACATCTTCGCCTCGGTGAGCTTTCTCGACTTCAGTGTGGTCGACATTGACGGCTTTATCACCTTTCCAGCGGTGGTAAGTCAGGCTTGCTTGTGCATCTGCCTTTTCGCCTATAAAAAACATGCCGCGGCCTGCAGTTTCTTCGTGGTGGATGTCGCTCTTGTTCATGCCAAGGATAACAGCAAATGCGCTGCTCCTTGTTTGGCTCAGGCGAGCTGCAATTTCGGTTGCCTGAGCAGTAAAGCGGTTAGCACCAGCGACAGCAGCGACCAGCCGAGTATTGCCACTGAGGCTCCCGGCACGAGGAAGTCAAGCCCAAACCAGCCGTCATAGACCCAGACTGCGCTCACTGCGAGTGCGAGTCGTACAGCTTCCGCCAAAACAGCAAATCGACTCTTATCGAGCAAACTGGTTAGGGAAAATACAGTAAGCATGAGGTAGCCGCCGAAAGTCAAGCCACCCAACCAGCCTACCTCATCGAGATGCGTAAAGAGATAGACCATCAGTAGCTGAAGCACAACAAATTGCACCCAAGCAAGCGTAATCATCTGTCGCGTAGGCTGTGAATCGTACTTTACCTGCTCGTAAACTGTCTCACCTCCGAGTACGCCATCAATGGGATATCGCTCGGCAACATCAGCAGGCCGCCAGCCAGTAGGCATCCACCAAACCCGCAACTTGTCGTACCACGATTCGGTGCGCCAGGCGTCTTGCACTAGGCGCCACAGGTGTTGAACGTTGATGATAAATGGATTCCAGGTGGCTACCGGCTTTTTTACTCCGTAGACAGCAGGCTTATCTGCAAGTTCCGGTTGAAAGGTGCCGAAGAGTCGATCCCAGACAATGAACACCTCTGAATAATTGCGATCTAAGTATTCGTCATTGATCGCGTGGTGTACCCGGTGGTGACTCGGCGTCACGAACACCGCCTCAACCCAATTGGGAAGGCGATCAATAACTTTGGTATGGTACCAAAATTGGGCGAATAGGTGAATCGGCGCCACGATAGCTACAACTTCGGTGGGCACTCCCAGCAGCGCAGCGGGCAGCATGAAAATCGCGAAGAATACCCACACCTCGCTGATGGATTGGCGCAGGGCGCAGGCGAGATTGTATTCTTCGGAAGAGTGGTGCACGATGTGTCGATTCCACAGCACGTTGATCTCGTGGTTCCAACGGTGGTTCCAGTAGCCGCCAAAATCTTTAGCGAGAAACACGACCACCACCGCCAGCCAGGTAAAAGGGATTTCCCAGATGGCTAGATGCTCCACCATCCAGTCGTAGCTCACGATGGCTACGCTGAGCCCGAGCACAGTTTTGAGTGTATTGGTGGTGCCACTGCTGAGGCTGGAAAGGGTATCGACAGCATTCATCACCGTCACGCCCTTATAGCGTGCCACCAACCACTCCAGCCCTATGAGCAGCAGAAAAAAGGGCACGGCGTAGAGAACGACTGTGGCGTAGGTGTTCATCTCCAGCCTAAGGTGCGCAGTATTTACTTAATCGACGCTCCTTTGGCTGATCGCCATGTCAAAATTCTGAGGCTGTGAGTGTTAGCGCCCATCGGCGTCATCATCATCTTCATCGCTGTCCTCGTCCTCGTCATCATCTTCCACCTCTCCATCTTCTATATCTGCCATATCGGCAAAGTGACGAGAGTCGAGTTTGTGAAAAGTAAGTAGCGCTTGCTGCCGACGGGAATTTTCGGACATTTTCTCAGCGATACTGTCGAGAAATTTAGCATCCATGTGTTTGGCACACAGAGTCATTACCTCTTCGTGGCGATCTAGGTAGAACATGATCTGCAGAAGGTTATTAAAGGCTGCCTTCCTTAGATTCTTGTTCTTGCGGTCGCCTTCGGAAATGCTCTCCACTTGCTGGTTGAAGTAAGTTATGATAGGATCAAACTTAACCTGCATTTCTTCGATGGATTTGTTGTAGCGAAACATCTTGAAGAGAGTTTCAGCCGCTTCGCAAGCATTATTCCAGGTCTCGTACTCTGGATGCTTGTCCGACTTCATCGGTTTGAGAAAGACTACGAAATTGGCCGGAGCATAGCCATAGTTCTTGTTCAAAGTTGACATGGCGTTGTTGTATACCGCCGTTGGATAGTTGTCGCGGAAGTCGTAAAGCGTGCGCAACTGCACATCGCGATATTCCTTGTACGCATTAGTGGCAGAGCGATTGCGCCGCGTTGCTACTGAAGTAGAAATGTCGAGTGGGAGCTTAATCTTGAGCGGCATTTCGGTACTTTCCAATCCCGTGTCCTCACTGATATCGCTTTCACCAGCATCTTCTGCATCGGCCGCATCATCTGAAGTTAAAAACGGATTGTCAGCGAGTTCTTCTTGCTTAGCCTCTTTCTTGGCCCTTGCTTCTTCTTCGCGCTTTTGTGCAGCTTTTGAAAGTTTGCGCTCGAAGACGAACTCTTCACTGTCTCCATAGACGTAGAGTGTGCCCTTACCTTCTGCTGATCCAGTGTAGTAGTATTCCCACCAGGTGTCGGTGACGTTGCCTTCTTTATCCGTCTTTTGCTGCTTGACTTTTTGTCGCTTGGCGGGGTTGATGCGGAAGCCGTAAAGACTCACCACCGCCTCTAAGTTAGGGGATTCGTTTACCCGCGTCCAGCCATAAAGACTGCGCGATGGCACTTCAACATTGGCCGCATAGGTGCCCTGCGCAAACACAGTGTAGGTACGGGCGTCTGGTTCAACGTAGTGAGTAGGCAAACGACCCTTCTGGCACTTGGCTCGAAGGGTCTTAAATTTTGCTTTCTGTGCGAGTGCATCGCTGCTGCCAAAGGCAAGAAGTGCACTGAGGAGCACTAGGATGTGGAAGATTCTCATAAGGTTATTGAAACCTCAAACATAGCATTCGCCCCAAATGCACCAACCAAAAGTTGTGTACCCCAAAGGTGGCAGCTCACCATCACCCTTACCCCTCCGCCTCCGTACCCATCCAACGATCCCAAAACGTGAAGTAGAGGCCATAATTCCGCACAAATCGAGTGTGGTGCAAGCTGTGGTGAGTCGCACCTATAACATTACGGCCCCACCAGGTACGCTCCAGTGGCTGCGGCCACAGCTCCACGCCCAAATGATTGATGATGGCAGAGACCGTCATCAGCATCAGCCACACCACCAGCACCGCCCAGTGCATCGGCACCAGGAGAAGAATGACAGGAATGATGGCCGCCTGCAGTACCGCCTCCCCTGGATCAAACGCAAAACTCGTCCAGCCGCTCGTGACGATCGAGTCGTGGTGCCCACGGTGCAACCACCCATACAAGGTTGGATGGTGCAAGGCACGGTGCAGCCAGTAGTAATACGTCTCGTGCAGCAGCATCGCCAGCACGAGACTCAGCGGCAACCACAGCAGCGAATACTCCTCCACATACATGTACAGCCTCAGCCACCCACTCTGCCAAGCATACAACAGCACCGCAGTACTCACTCCAAAGACAGCCGATGTCGCAGCTGCATAGGCGAGTTCGCGACGCGTCTGATCAGCCCGCCTTGCCTTCTGACCTCTGTAGACTTGTCGCCTCAGCTGTCGGGGACGGCGAGCGTACCACTCCGCAGCAGCAACTAGCGCAACGTAACGTAGAAACAGAAACACAGCCACGGCAATACTCACCGCCAGCCACACCTTCCACCCATAGCTCTCAGCAAGAGCACCAAGTTGTGCCGCAAGTCCACTCGCTTCCACACTTCAAGTTTAAGCGCTCGCCGCGAAGTCTCCGTCAGCCAAACGTGCGAACTACGGCTGCCGCTGTGACCTTTTACACGCATGCCCAAACATGTCGATGTATTTATTATCGGCGGCGGTCCGGCAGGTCAGTCGCTCGCTCACAGCCTTAGTCAGTACGACCTCAACATCACCATCAGCGAGCCTCGCGGCTTTGGCGGCACCTGCACACTGCGCGGCTGCGACCCGAAGCGTATCCTCGTCACCGTCACCGAAGCAGTCGACAATGCCAACCGTCTGCTCGGCAAAGGCATAGAGAATAAAGTCTGCGCCGCTTGGCAAGCGATGACCAAGCGCGTGCATGAAATTATCGATGGCATACCCGCAAGAGCCATAGCTGCATTAGAAGATCAGGGTATTGAAGTGCTTAAGGAGTGGGTTTCTTTTAAAGATGATAAGACCCTGCTCGTAGGTGATCAAACGTATACAGCCGACCATATCGTTATTGCCACAGGTCAGCGTCCGGCTCCCTTAAATATTCCCGGTTCAGCTTTCGCCAAAACAAGTGCTAACTTTCACACCTTGCCTGAACTTCCGGATAAGGTGCTGTTTATCGGCGGGGGGTACATTGGCTTAGAAAGCGCACATGTCGCACGCCGAGTAGGGGCAGAAGTCACTATTCTCAACGACAATGCTAATCCACTACCCATGTTTGATCGTGACTACTGCGAGAAAATGATCGAAATCACACGACATATTGGAGTAGATTTCGCATTAGACACTACAGTAACGCGGATTGAAGAGGCCCCAACAGGTTTTCGCGTAAGCGCCAAAAGCAAAGACGGAACAACTTCAACTTATGAGGCTGGACTGGTCATGAACACCGCCGGAAGAATTCCTAATCTCGAAAAACTCAAGCTCGATCAGGCAGACATAAAAAGTGAAGACAAAGGCATACCAGTAGATGAATATTTCCGAGTAAACGGTAAGACGCATATCTATGCCATTGGCGATGTGGCGCTCAATGAATCTCCCCCGCTCACACCAGTAGCCAACCTAGAAGGTGAGGCACTGGCAACAACTATTGGCAAAGGCACCGACACCAAAGCGAACTACAAAGGTTTGCCCACCGTAGTCTACACCCTTCCCGAACTTGCCGCTGTCGGCCTCACCGAAAGCAAAGCTAAAAAGGCAGGCTACGATGTGTCAGTTGTTGAAAATGGCGATGCCCGCGATAAATACAACGCCAAGCGCACAAATGCTCGCGGCTACGCCTATAAAACTGTGATTGATAAATCTACCGATAAAATACTCGGAGCGACGCTTATCGGACCGCGAGCCTCAGAAGTCATTAATCTCTTTGCTTTAGCGATGCGAACAGATATCACTGCCACTACTTTGGCAGGGACTCCCTTTGCCTATCCAACCTGGGGAAGCGATACTGAAAAAATGGTGTAGCGGCTAAACTATGCGCGCTCGAAAACCTGCTGAATTGCAGCGCCTTTTTCTTCAAAGACCGACATGGCTTCATCAGTCAATTCATCGGCAAAATTGAGGTTTTCAGCGCGATGATCTACCTGCTGTCCATTCTTCCAAAAGCGGAAACAAACGTGCGGTCCGCTGGAAAGCCCCGTTGAGCCAACGTAGCCGATAACTTGCCCCTTCCGCACTTCCGAACCGGGCTTGATACCGCGCGCAAAGGCTTTCATGTGGAGGTACTGCGTTTGGTATACATCATCGTGCTTAATCTTGATAAACTTACCATTTCCGCGCGTAGTAGATCGAGCAATGATAATTCCATCACTTACAGCAAGAATCGGCGTGCCGTAGGGTGCAGCATAATCAGTTCCGTAATGTGGCTTGACGAACTGCAAGACCGGATGTTGCCGTCGCAAATTATAGGGACTTGATACAGGTGCTCCCGGCACAGGTGTGGCCAACCAGGTGCGTTGTGCAGGCAGTCCATCAGGGCGAAAAAAGCCTGCTACCTCGAGCTGATCATCATCAAAGCGAATGGCAGTTTTGGCTTCTCCCTCGAGCTTATACCTCACCGCCTCCACTTCGCCATAACCGATCACTACGCCTTGATCATCGCGCTTCACCGAGTAGACGAGGCGGACGATTCCGGCAGCAAATGCAGCATCGAGGGGAAGATCATGCTCAAGAGCCCGCTTGATGCGCATTCTAAGTTCATCCTCGAGGGTGGTGTAGGCAAGCATGGTATCGACGTTGCCATCGTACAGCAGAGTCGCCATCTCATATTCCGCCTGAATCCCCTCACGGTCGCCCACACTTACCTGCCCATTGAGCACATCGATGCGCACGAATTCGTGAAAGTTTATGGCCTGAGCAATCTGCGCCACTTCACCTTCAGGAGTATAAAATATCGCAAAGGGAAGATTACTGGCTGAACCGACAATGGCTTTATTATTTGCCAGGTGCACCATGCGGTCCACAAATACGCGATCAAGTCCTGCTTCGATCAACACTTTATGTAGCGTGGCATTTTCTGCCGCTATACCGTAGGCCACATCTCCGAATCTCTCTTTTTCCAGGCCGTAGCTGAGCGTTGGCACGATGAGTTCGCAGGCGCCAAGCGGTCGGCTTTCGCTAAAACTACTGGAGGAGGAGATAAAGATGGCGGCGAGAACGCAGGTGGCGGCGAAGGAGCGTGCAGCTGTAAACGAAGCACGGCGGAGCGATGGCGTCAAGCGGTATGGCTTTGGTGAAATGCAAGCGAACGCTGGAAGAATGCGCTCATAATCTGTGCCTGCGTGATCAAAACTACACAAGCAGGCGGCTTCTGCTGTTAAAACTTTGTTAGCGAAGCGTTAGCAGCTGAACTTTTCCCCCGATTTAGAGATGCCCTTACCGTCTATTGACACTCTAAGAGCAGAGACTAATCCTAAAAACTGCTTCTACCGCGCCTTGGCCAGCTATTTTTCCACCAACCACTGGAATGTCAGCTGCGGCTTTAACTTGACGCTTCAACAATACCACCCCCGTAACTATGGCAAAGTTTGAAGATGTAGTTAAGCAGGCTCAAGAGCATATTGACAAGCATTTTGCCGGTCACAACACCGATGAAGACATGCTCCGCAAAGTCGCCAAAGGCCTCGGCCCGAGCATTTACAACAACGACGCTAGCAAAGTCAGCTGCTCCGACAAAAAGGAGAAAGACACCATCGTCGAAAAGTTCCTCATGAAGAAGCACAACGTGAGTGACGAGGCCGCGGCCCGTAAAGCTGTAGACGAGGTGTGCGAGCAGTACAAAGGCTCACGAAGCAAATCACGCGTAGTCTTCTACTATGTGCTAGTGAAGAAGCTCGGATTGGAAAAGAATTACGCCTAAGCTTCTGTCTTAGCGATAGGAGGTCGCCCTTGCCCTGTTGCTGTAGACGGGGCGAGGTGTAGCTGAGTGCGCGAAAAAGCTAGGTTATAGAGGCTTGAATGGGCGGTAAAATTTACCGACTGCCGTAGTCTGGACAGCGGAGATCACCAAAATAGTAGAACAAGCCCACTGTCAATCCGGCAAACTGGTCCTTGTCACTAGCATTGCCGCGAAGTCGACCTTCCTGGCCGAGCGGAAGTTCATTGACGCCATCAATGATGATCGAAGGATCTGACAAACGCACTGCGTCAACGCCACGAATATCTTCAAGATCTTCCATGTCTGGATAGACTGTCGAGACATCATCGAGGTAGTCGCTAAACAGCTGTCGCGCGTTGAGTTCGAAGTTGAGGCTCCACTCGTAGGTCAGGTCGACCTTAAACCCGAGGCCGTAACTGATGCCTAGTGCTGTGGTATAGTATTCATCGCCAATAAACTGTCCTTCCGTACCGTAATCCCGCAGATCTACCCACTCATCGTCGAGTTCGGCCTGGGGATTGAAGCTGGCGACCATCATCGAGGCAAAAATGTAGGGCGTCCAAAAATTGTCACGGCTGCCGTGGTCGTAAGGCAGGAAGTTGAATTCCATGCCCAGTGCTCCGTCGATAATGTTGCTCCGAAAGTGGAGGTTGCGTGCGCGCTCGTACACATTGGCTGAGTCATCATCATCGGCCGAGACCTGCATAAAGCTCAGCTTCGCCCGGGTGCTCCAGCGGTTGGAGAAGTTATAACGCGCGACTCCAGTGACGTTAATGCCAGCATCGTTGAGGGCAAAGTTGGTATTTAGGTCTCCGAAATAATGGCCTGCTCCGACGCCCGCCCCTAGCTCCCAACCCTCTTGGGCAGTAGCAAGCGTTGGCAGTAGGCCCAGAAGCAAAGCGACAGATAGTAAGATACGCACAGGCAGAAATATGACGGGTGGAGCGGAGCCTATCCTAAACGGTTGAACTCCACTGATGGTATGCTAAAAACAAGCCGGAATGTTCGTTCGTACTACAACTGTCGGATGGTCAACAACCAAACGTGTGCGAACTCGTTGCCTCGGCTATCCCGATATCTCTCCTTCACACCGTTGGCAGCACTAAATTGTCATCGCCTTGGCTATTTACTCCATCACCGACCTTTCCAAACTTTCTGGAGTCAAAGCACCTACACTCCGGATGTGGGAGCAACGTTACGGCGTGCTGGAGCCCAAGCGCAACGCCAGCAATGTGCGCTACTACGACGACGACGATGTACGTCACCTGCTCAACGTGGCGCTGCTCAACCGCCATGGCCTCCGCATTAGCCAGATCGCCAAACTCGCGCCCCGCGACCTCAGCCGTCGCGTAGCTGAAATTGCCGAGGTGAGCGATGAATACTCCACTCAGCTCGATGCGCTCACCCTCTCGATGCTGGAAATGGACGAGGCTCGCTTCGACCATATCCTCTCGATGAACATCGAGCAGCTCGGCTTCGAGGCGACGATGATGACGGTGATTGTGCCTTTTCTCGAAAAGCTGTCTGTGCTTTGGCTCACTGGTTCAGTCAAACCCGTTCAAGAGTGTTTCACCTCTGGCCTCATTAAGCGTAAATTGATGGTTGCCATTGAAGAGCTCGATCATCCTCGCGGCAAGTCAGTCCGAAGTTTATTGCTGTTTTTGCCGGAAGGCGAGACCCAGGAAATGTCTCTCATACTGCTGCACTACCTGGCCCGCAAGCGAGGCTTACAAGTCTATTTCCTCGGGAGAGATACGACGCTGCGCGATTTAGAGGACGCCTATGCGCTCGCACATCCCGATTATGTATTCACGATGCTCACCGAAAGCTTTGCCCAAGGAAGCGTGGCCACCTACGCAGCCTCGGTGCGGGCAGCATGTCCAGACTCGACACTGCTGCTCAGCGGCTACCAAGCTGCCATACAGCCGGTACATGAGTCCGAGCAGCTGCGGGTGCTTAGCAGCATGCAGGCTACCCTCTCCTACCTCGATGAGGTGGTGCTGAAATCCAAAGCTGCTTTCCAATTGATGTAGCTACATTTGCTCAACAAAACCCAAAGCCACTCGCGTGGCGAAACCTTCAACAGCTAGCATGAGGAACCTCCTTTTCTTTCTATTCGCAGCCTCGCTCACAGCAGCCTGCGGTGGCGACGCCGACACTACCGAAGTTACAGCCACCGACGCCGTCGCTGAGGGCGGTGCCCAGGTCGTCCAGGGCAATACCTACTCCGTCAACCCCGGTAGCTCACAAATTTTGTGGACGGGCAGCAAACTCGTTGGCGATTCTCACACAGGTACACTCGATGTCAAAGACGGCAGACTCGCCGTAGCCAACAACGAGCTCGTGGCTGGTGAATTTACCATCGACATGGCCTCACTTACCGTTACCGACCTCGATGAAAATTCGGGTAAAGGCAAACTCGAAGGCCACCTCAAAAACGAAGACTTCTTCGAGGTAGCCAAGTATCCAGACGCCACCTTCACCATCACACAAGTACAACCCGCCACCGGCAATCCTAACGTAACCCACAACTTGACGGGCAACCTGACCATGAAAGGCCAGACCAAAAGCGTGACTATTCCTGCCAATGTGGTGATCACCGATGAAATGATCTCAGCTGTCACTCCTGCCTTTGCTATTAATCGCAACGACTGGGGCGTCAAGTACGGCTCGGGCTTGTCTGGTGCTGTTGGCGACAATGTGATCAGCGACGACGTGAAGCTCGTCATCAATCTCAAGGCCGCACGCTCCTAAATTTGGAGTCTTTGCCTCTTGAGGCTTTCGCTAAAACTGCCCCGCTCGACAAGGTATCGAGCGGGGCAATTTTTTTCCAACCTTTACCGCATGAAGGACTCCACTACAGCCCGCGACTATGGCGTTGGGGCGCTGCTCGTGTTGCTCATCCTAGCGCTTACGTTCGTACTCGCTCGGTTTGTCATCACCTCAGCTCCCTCCGATGCGCGGCCCGTCCACCTCGACGACGAGCGCATTGGCAACCTGAGCGCACCCGCCCCCACTGCTGGGGCGGGCCGCCGGGTGGCTGTTGCGCAAGCGGTAGATCCTTGGCTCGCTGCCGAACGCCACGTTCGCATTCAACAACTCACCGGTCGCTTCGATCCTGCCCGCGATGCTCAATTCGCAAGGCTGCCGGATTCATATACAGATGGTGAGAGTGAGTATCTGCTACGCATAGAAGCTGCCAGCGCAGTTCGAGCGCTTATCGACAGTGCGCGTGCAGATGGTGTGATTTTACGAGTGCGGTCTGCTACCCGCAACTTCAACCGTCAGGCACAAATTTGGGGTGCTAAATGGCGTGGCGATCGCACCCTCTCCAATGGCATCAACCTGGGGCAGCAAAGCACCATGCCCGACAGTGCCAAGGCGCGTATGATCTTGCTTTACAGTAGTATGCCGGGCACGAGTCGCCACCATTGGGGTACCGATGTTGACTTCAACGCTTTCGACAACAGCTACTTCGCCCAAGGCAAAGGCTTGGCGGAGTACGAGTGGCTACAAGCAAACGCTGCTCATTTCGGCTTTTACCAACCTTACACCAGCAAAGCCACAGGTCGCACAGGTTATGAGGAAGAGAAGTGGCATTGGAGTTTTTTGCCGCTTTCGCAAAACCTCCTAGCACGTTATCAAGCGGAAGTTGGCTACGCGGATATCACTGGATTTGAAGGTGCTGAACAAGCACAAGCTGTAGGGGCCATCGAGAATTATGTGCTGGGCGTAGCAGCTGACCTGTTGCCGACAAGTACGAAATGACTTTTGCAACACTGTTGCATTTGAACTAATGTTGCATCTTTGGCTTTCTCATGCCGATGCAAGCAACCAGCAGCGTACTCAAACGACACAAGCTCCGCAGCACCCTCGTGCGCAGAATGGTGATTGAGGTGCTGCAAGACAGCCGAGCCGCTCTTAGTGCTACCGAACTCGAGGAGCAGGTATCTTCTGATCGAGTCACCATGTACAGAACCCTCAAAACCTTTGAGGAAACAGGCATCGTCCATCGTGTCCAAGACGGTACCGGCATAGATAAGTACGCCCTCTGCGGCGACTCCTGCACTTCCGAGCGCCACGCCCACGCGCATCCACATTTTCGCTGTCAACGATGCGAGCAAACATTGTGTCTCCAGGATGTCGAGGTGCTCAAGCCTGCACTTCCAACAGGTTTTGCCATTGACAATATCCAGCTGACCTACCACGGTCTTTGCCAGTCTTGCAACGCACCCCAATCTTGAACTACGTCTGCTACATCATTGCGCTATTGAGTCTGGCCAGCACTGCGGCAGCTCAGCAGTGTGACCTGGTGCTTCGCGGGCGAGTGATCGATGAGCACGATGAGCAGCCTCTCGCTGCAGCAGCTGTCTTTCTCCTCAATCAAGGTATAGGTGCCTACACCGATGTGCATGGCTACTTCGAATTAGGAGGTGTTTGCCTAGTCGCAGACAGTCTCCGCACGAGCCACATTGGCTGTGAAACCTCCGTGCAAGCCTTCACGCGCAAAAGTATGAAGGCACTTGCAGGAAAGGATACTTCACTCACCATTTATCTCGAACACCACACTGAAATGCTGCAGGGTGTGGTGGTTCATACCCACCGCAACCAAGCTTCGAGCACAGACATTGGCACCCAACTCAGTGGTGAGCAACTCGACCGAACGGCTGGTTCAGATTTTGCCGATGTCATCGTGGCTCTACCGGGAGTGAATCTGGTAAGTACAGGAGCAAACACTGCCCGCCCTACCGTCGACGGCCTGGGCGGCTCGCGCTTGCAGATTGTGCAGGGCGGCGTAGTTCTGGCCAGTCAGGATTGGGGCGACGAGCACGCCCTTGAAATAGATCCGTTTGCTGCTGCAAATATTCAACTTGCCCGCGCAGGCGCCACCACGCGCTACGGTACAGCTACCACAGGCGCTAGTCTGGTCCTCCACGATCCCCGCATACCCACCAATCAAGAGCTGCGCGGGCAGGCACTCACCACACTGCGGAGTAACAACAATACCCTTGCCGGAGGGGTCAACGTCGCCCAACGCATCAATTCCCACCTTGGCTACCGGAGTCAGCTCACCACCAGCAGCTCTGGCGACAGCCGTGCACCCGATTATGTGCTCAGCAACACCGGTGCCCGACGCCATGCTGGCCAACTGCGCGTGTATTATCAGGATTCGAGTCTATCCGCTGATGTTGGCTACCGAGGCTTTTATCAGGAGCTGGGGGTGCTGCGCGCCGCGCACGTAGGCAATCTGACAGACCTACAGCGGGCCATCAACAGCGATACACCTTTAGTTATCGAACCATTTACGCGTGCAATCGACGCTCCACGTCAGGTCGCCGTTCATCACTGGTTTACGGCCAATGCCGCCTACCAGCTAGAAAAATCAGCTGAATTACGGCTTACCTACAGCTACCAGCAAAATGAGCGGGAGGAATTTGATCGCCGTCGCTCCGGGCGCTCAGCTACGCCGACACTCGACCTCACCTTAGGTGCACACGATGTCCGCGCAGAGTATGTACACCGGGCTATGCCACACTGGGGCGGCCGCACGGGTTTGCAGGCTAATACTGCCGAAAATCGCAACGATCCTAATACAGGTGCCAAGCCCTTTATCCCCTTCTACAATACCCAAACCGTTGGCGCCTATACCGAGCAGCGGTGGACGAGCGAGCAGCTCACGCTTGAATTCAACGGTCGTTTAGATTTTCGCCAGACCTACGCCAAGTGGTTTGATCGCACTGAGCAGGGGAATAAATTGTTTGTTTTCGACGCAAGTGAGCTCATTGGTGCCGCTGCTGTTGGTGCGGAGCGTCGCTGGTCGGAGTGGTCGGCACGTGCTCGTTTGGCTTATGCGAGTCGGACGCCCAATCCGGCCGAGCGTTTTGCAGATGGGGTCCACCACGCACTCGCTACCATTGAGCAAGGTGATACTACTCTTCGTATCGAGCATGCCCTTAAAGCTACTGTTGGTTTAAGTTATGAAGATCAAGAAGGTCTCGAGGTTTTTATCTCTGGTTTTATGCATAGGTTTAATGACTTCATTTATCAGCGCCAGCTTCCCGATCCGGCCTTGACAGTTCGTGGGGCGTTTCCCGTTTTGGCCTACGAGCAGAATGACGCGACGCTAGTAGGTGTAGATGTTGATGCGCACCTACCGCTGAGCAAATTTTTGCGCTTGGATGTCCGTGGCAATTATCTCCGAGGTACACTGGCCACCGGCGAGCCGCTTCCTGATATTTCTCCCGTCCGGTTCGAGGCTGAGTTTGCTTACGCCAAAACAGCAAATGAACGTCTCAAGGATTGGAGGATCTCGCTAATTGCAATGGGGGCTACTAGACAGAGTCGTATTCCAAACTTTTTGCTCGCTCCCCCACCGAGAGGATATACGCTATTGGCTGCTTCGCTGGGAGGGCACCTTGCACTCGGCAAGACCAATGTGCTCGGTGTTCATCTACGCGTGAATAATCTACTCAATAAGGCCTACCGAGATTACCTCGACAGACTGCGTTTTTATGCAGACAAGCCAGGGCGTGATGTTCAACTACGCCTTCTCTACGACTTCTAAATCAAACCAACCACACAAACACACGACAAGACATGAAAACCCTCCACTACGCACTTAGCCTGTGCTTAATAGGCTTCAGCATCACCGCATGCAACAACGACGATGATATTGCTGATGGCGGTGGCGAAGAAGAACTCATCACTACGGTAAGTCTCACGCTTGCTGACGGGGGCACCATCACTATCCTAACTTTTCGTGATCTGGACGGTCCGGGAGGCACGGATGCTGTAGTGACCAGTGGGACCTTAGCAGCAAATAACACCTACAGCTTCAGTACTAATTTTCGAAATGAGACAGCAAGCCCAACCGAACTCGTAACTGATGAAATTCGTGACGAAGACGAAGCGCACCAGGTGTTTTATATTCCTTCAGGCCTCAACCTAGACGTGATGTACAGTGACGACGCTACCGAGCGAGATGAGGACGGCAATCCCATTGGTCTCGTTGGTACGATAGTAACTGGAGATGCAAGTACAGGCACGCTGCAAGTAGTGCTTCGTCACGAGCCAAACAAGGGCGCCGCTGGGGTGCCTGCTGGAAACATTGACAACGCGGGAGGAGAAACAGACATCGAGGTCAGCTTCCCAATAACTATTCAATAGCCTCAGTTCGTTTCATAGCAGCCATGCGCACCTTCCAAGCTTTGTTAGCGTTGGGAGGTGCATATGGCAACTGTTTTTGACACCTACACGCGCAAGCTCGAGGAGCAAGGCTTCACCTTCGAACGCACCGACTTTAAGCGACCTTGGGGTGGATTTTTTGTGATTAACGAAGAGGAAGCGCCAGCATTTATTGAGCGCTATTTCCCCGGAAAAACTACCGACGATCTCATTGGCGAGCGCAAGGTGAGTCCAAAGATCTTGGTCGTCGCTCCGCATAAACGCCTTAGCTGGCAGTATCACCACCGTCGCGAAGAAATTTGGCGCGTGGTTGAAGGTCCAGTCGCTGTAGCTCACGGTATGAAAGATGAGCAGCCTGAACCGGAGACTTACAAAGCAGGCGAGACGATCGTCTTAGCCAAAGGCGAACGCCACCGGCTCATCGGGCTAGATGACTATGGCATAGTGGCTGAAATTTGGCAGCATACCGATCCCGATCATCCGAG
The DNA here is from genome assembly GCA_965213735.1 of Saprospiraceae bacterium. Lineage (GTDB taxonomy): Bacteria > Bacteroidota > Bacteroidia > Chitinophagales > Saprospiraceae > CALDTK01. The sequence goes on along the minus strand of CBDCAB010000005.1, from coordinate 1,150,897 downwards.
CGATGAGGAGGATATTGTGCGGCTGCAGGATGATTTTGGCCGGGGTTGAACTGAATTCGCTAGGAGCGACTTATACTTATAACATGTCGACAAACCCTCAATCTACTCAGAGCTACGATGCAGTCATTGCAGTCGTGGTAATCGCGCTTTTCGCCTTTCTCGCATGGGCGCTCGTTGATAACCCTTCTGACGAGGAGCTCCACCGACTCGACGATGATCGGCAAGAGCGCATGGAGCGTGCTGGCTTTGATTTCGATGAGGACCTAGAGGAGACGGACTTCGACAGCTATTCCGACCCATATTATGAGAACGAGCGCGACCTCGATGAAGCGTACGAGCAAGGTCGCTCAGACGCTGCAGCCGATTTTGACAACGAGCTGCGTAGTCTACAGGAAAGACTAGATGCGCTGGAGCTTCAGCGTAGGTACTAGCAGCTCGGCAGGTGCTTTAGCTACGGCTGCGTTTGGCACTGTTGCCGATGATGCCGAAGTCTAAGCCTACAGCGATGACCATTCCGATGATGGTGACGAGTGTCCACTCACCGCCAAAGTAATGTTGCATGATAGCGTACCAAATACAGGTAAGCGGTGCAAACAATAAGCCGAGCAGCGGCCAGAGGATGCCATAGTAAGCGGCATCAAACCAATCTGCAAATAGCCACAGCAACACCAGCATGAGGCGAGGAAATCCGAGGCTAAATATCACGATGAGGCAGGGCATGTGGTAAAAGTAAGCTGCGCTGAGTTTTATACGCCGCAGGAGTAGTTGCTTTACATCATCGCCCCGAAACAGCTTGGCCCATGTACATCAAAAGAAAAATCAGCTGGAGTCTCATCCTCCGCTATGCCTGGCCTATCCTGTTGGGGAGCACGATTTGGACCTGCGCGGTTTTTGTAACGTATTTCGTAATCGATCTGAAATGGATCGACGTACCTTTTGAATTAGTAGGTACTGTTGGTATAGCTGTTTCCTTTTTTATTGGCTTTAAAAATGCGCAGAGCTACGACCGCTTCTGGGAGGGTCGCAAGATTTGGGGAGCTATCGTCAATTACTCCCGCACCTGGGCCAACCAGGTTCTCAACCTTATCACACTAGCGGATGCTGATGGACGCATGTCGCGCACCGAACTCAAGGAACACCACCGGGTGCTCATCTACCGACATATCGCCTGGCTTCACGCGCTACGCGTACAATTACGCCAGCCTACCAGCTTTTCGATGGAAGACAATGTGCTCATCGAAAACCTCAAGGACGAGCACGATGAGGGCGAGCATGTGTATGGCGTGATTCGCGAATATGTCTCAGCTGCTGAGCGGCAAGACCTTTACAAGCGTAAGAATGTGGCGACTCACCTCGTCAAAAATCAGGCGAGGCATCTACGCGAGCTGAAGGAGAATTACGGCTTACTCGATGGATTTGATCATCTGATGCTTATGAAATGTCTCGAGGAATTCTACAATCTTCAGGGGAAGTGTGAGCGAATAAAAAACACACCGTTTCCGCGCCAGTACGCCTACTTTTCTAATCTTTTTACCTACATTTTTTGCGCTTTGCTGCCGCTAGGTCTTCTTGATGTATTTCAACGTGAATATGTGGAGGGAGTTACCGATGAGAGTGTACTCACACTTCTGGCAATGGTTCCCTTAAGTGTACTCGTGAGTTGGATGTTTCTCACCTGGGAAAGTGTAGGCGACAATTCCGAAGATCCGTTCGAGAATAGGCCCAACGATGTGCCCATGACTGCCCTGGCCGTCACTATAGAAATCGACCTCAAGGACATGCTCGACGAGCGCGACTTGCCGGCGAAGACCTTACCAAAGGATAATATTCTGTACTAGTCGGTGGAAATTAGTCGACTTTGCTAAAGCTAGCGTGAATGCGTTCTCCAGAAGCAAGGGTAGCAATGACTTGATAAATTCCTGCGGGAAGAGGAGACACATCAAGTATGGCTGTATCGCTGAAGGCAGCTACTGGTCGGCCAGTAATGTCCCAGACCTCGACTGTACTTGGTACTTCTTCGAGCACAAGGCTAAGGCTCGTGGTAGCTGGATTGGGAGACGCAGCTACGCGAATGACAGGCTCTTTGGTGGAGACAGGAGTGCGCAGGTTTTCGTAGAAATTGACAACATACCTATCGTAGCCTGAGGGCATTTCCTCATATGCTAATTCAAAGAGATCAAGATCTCCATCGTTATCAATATCTGCAACTTCAATACGCAGTGTATAAAAGTCTTGGCCCTTTACAGGTAAGCCGAAAGCATTATCAACAGGCGCAGTAAAAGAGGGTGAAGTGGCTGTGCCTACATTCTCACGGTAGCGAAACATGGACCCGCTAAAGTTGCCATTATTATACGTATAGACTGCGCTCAGCAAATCAAAATCCCCATCCTGGTCTGCATCGATGGCTGCAAAATCTTCATAATAAACTGGATTAAGGATATCAAATGGATTAACTTGAGCTGCGCCGTATGCTGGAGGCGAAGAGGATCCAAGGTTTTCATAGTATATAGCTCCCTCCAATCCCAAGGTATCGTACCTGGTGCCGAGAATATCTAAATCCGCATCTCCATCCAAATCAACGAAAGTAATAGCTGACGGATTAATAGGAACGTTAAATCTACCTGACAAGCTAACTCTGGCGCTAAACGCAGGCTGAGTCGGAGAGCCGGTGTTTTCCTGATATTGCAAATCGACATAACCTAACTGACCGTAGGTTTCCGTATAAGCACTAAGTAATAAGTCAGAATCTCCATCGCCGTCAAAATCAGCAAAGTGAGGGAATGTAAAATCATCTGTATTTATAGGACTTATTCCAAATGGATTTTCTACAGGTGCAGCATAGTTCGGAGCTTCCGGTGTTCCCACATTTTTAAAGAAAGAGATCACATTATCGTAACTGAGCGAGAAGACATCCAGATCCCCATCTGCATCTATGTCCACAAAGATGGGCAGAAGGATAGCATCTGGATCTGTTATATCTACCACTAGACCAAAGGGATCAACCACTGGAGCCGCAAATGGCTGCGCAAGCAGTTGATTGGCCCCTGTCGCCATAAGGGCAGCAGCGAGTGCTCCTTTGAGTTGCGGACTCAACTTGCTAGGATCGAGCCGACGAACTGCCTTGCGTAGCTGGCGTTTAAGATGGCTTAGCTGCCGCGCATCAATCAGCCCAGCCAGGCGGCTGTACTTACGAATCAAGCGGTAGCACTTCGAGAGCTGGTAGGAGGTAAAAGTCTGCTTCATGGGAAAGGGTCAGTTTTGACTGAGTGAAGGTAACGTACGGCGTTATTCAGTAGCTGCTTTTTTCGCCCAAAATGTTGCTGTTGGCGTCATCAGCGACAGTTGATGCACATCCTTGTCAGTGCCTAGGATGTTTGGGCGCCGTAAGCCACTGAATACGTGGACATCGTAAATCTCATCAACGCTAGCCAGGTATACCAACTCTCCCACGCGCGCACCAGTAGGAAGGTGTATCACCTGCAGCCCTGCACGCTGCGCATCAGCAGCAAAAGGTAACTTCGAAAAGGTGCTCGAATTTTTGCGCAGCTTGCTTTGGGCAATGAACAGGTAGTCCCCCACCTGATCCATCCCCCTTATAAACCCTCCGATCTCCGCAACTACTGTCACCGCACCACTCGCAGCATTTAGCTTTACGAGTTGGCCTGTAGCTGACAGCAAGAGGTGCAGCTCACCATTGATCATCCGCGGAGAGTGTGGCATGCCAAGACCATCAGCAATGATTTCACTTGTAGAAAGGTCGTACACAACACCAGAATCTAGCAACGTGTCTCGCCACGCTCCGGGTGTATTGCTCGTCCCAAACGCTGTAGCATACTTCGGCAACCCATCGACCATTGCCATCCCATTTAGGTGGCAGCGGTCATCCCCAGCCAACTTATCGATCTGCGGCGGCATCCAATAAGGCGTAAAATTATAGCGGTGGTCAAGCGTAACAATGCAGTTAAAGCGAGTATTTACCGCATATAATGTCGCTAATTGGTGGCTATCGCCCTCCTTGCTGATGCCAAACCGAAGGTCGTGCACATCAATCGCACCCGTGTGATAGGTCACTCTCGGTACAAAGAGTGCATCATATTTACCTGGCGACTGCGGATAGTACTCCGCTAATTGCGGTGAATTGGCAAAACTGATTACCTCATTGCGACAAGCTAACGCTAGCAGACCTCGCGTCGCATCATAGCCCACTCCCATAGGTTTATCAAAGGTGCGGGGCAATTGTACCAGCCTATCCTCATCCGGTGCAGAAATAATAATCACCTTGCCCGCTTGGTAGGTGGTGATGGCAATGCTGCAGCGTAATTGATAAATCAACTCCGGCAACTGGGGTGAGTAGCGGCAACTGAAAGGTGGAGGTGGTGAAGACATAATAAGCAAAAATGAGTTGAAGCCGTTACTGCACACGTGAGCGATTATTCTTCCGCATACAGCAACAAACAGCACGCAGAGGCTTGCGAACTGTGCGGGCGTAAAGATGTAGCGCTCACCGAACACCACCTCATCCCGCGGGCCGTGCACCGCAAAAAGCGCTTTCGCAAAACGTTTGAACTCGACGATATGCGTACCCGCAAACTCATGGTATGCCGCAAGTGCCACCGCGGTATTCATCGCCTCATCCCTGACGAACGCGAGCTCGCCAGCAATTACAATACCCGTGAAGCCTTACTCGCACATCCAGCTTTGCTCAAACACATCGATTGGGTGCGCAAGCAAAAGCGCTGAACATGAGGATTCTGTACTGGCGTTTCTAGTGCATGCTACCCTCCCCCACAGCTGACTCCACCACCCACACAGTGCGCCGAAGCCTCCGCATCCTGGCGCTCGTTACGCTCGTCGTTTTTGTACTCATTCAAGCTGAAAGTCTCCTCATTCCGCTGGCATTTGCAGCCGTAATGGCAATGTTATTTGAAGCTCCCGTGGAGTGGCTCGAGCGCTTTATGCCGCGCGGAGTGGCCATAGGCATCGTCACCTTTCTGCTCTTCGCTGTCATGGCTGGCCTCTTCTTTCTCACCGGCCAACAGGTCGCAGACTTTGCCAAGGACTTACCCGCCATTCAACAAAAGGCAGAAGCCCTTATTACAGATGCGCAAAACTGGGTGGCTCAAACCCTTAATATCAATCAGACGGTCGTTGAGCAGCGCATGGATGAGCGCATCGACGCTGCCTCCAGCAATCTTGGCAGTCAGGCCAGCAGCTTCGTCGGCTCGCTCACAGGTATTTTTGCCGACCTGCTCCTGTTTTTCGTCTACCTCATCCTGATGCTTGCTCAGCGCGATCGACTGAAAAATTTCGTCCTCAAGCTCACGCCTAAGCGAGAGGAGTGGGTAGCTGATCGCAAACTCGATGACGTGCGTCAAGTCGCAGGCCAATACATCAGAGGGCGGATGATACTTATCGCCATATTATTTGGTATTTATCTTGCCGGATTTTACTTTGCTAATTTGCAATTTGCGATTGCAGTTGCGGCAGTAGCAGCTTTGTTGAGTATTATACCTTACATTGGCAATTTTATAGCGGCAGGCTTAGTTTTTGTTGTCGCGGCGTTTAGCGATGATTTTGCAAATACTGCGCTTATTGGCTTGGGCACTATGGCCTTTGCGCAGGTGCTTGAAAGTTATGTGTTGATGCCGCTAATTGTGGGTAAGGAGGTAGATCTGAATCCTCTCACAACGATAATTGCAGTTATTGGCTTTGGTTTAATTTGGGGTTTGCCGGGCACTGTTCTCGCTATTCCCATTGTGGCCATTCTCAAGCAGGTATTGAGTGTCTTGCCCCACGGTAAGCCCTGGGCTTATTTGATGAGCGATGGCGATGAGTAGCGAGGCCGCTATCTTGCCAGCATGTCAGTAGCGCAGCCCCCGTTTCGAGCGTATTCCCCAGCCGTGTTGAGCCTTCTACCGATGCTTTACGTGGCCTGGGCCGACCGTAAGTTATCGGCAGCTGAGGTAGAGCTTTTACGTGCTAAGGTGCGTGATGCCGAGTGGCTGTCGCAGGCCGATCGCGAGCTGCTCATGCGCTGGGGAAATCCACGCACTCCTCCATCTCAAGAGCTGTTTACACACTGGGCTACACTCATTCATGCAGCTTCCGCCAAAACTGGACGGGAAGGACGCGAAAGCCTCGCTGAGCTAGGTGCCGAAATGGCTCGAGCCGTAGGAGAGGAAGACCAGCAGCCTCGCTTTGAAACGCTGCAAGAACTCGAGGCTATCATCGGTCGCGTCGACACCAACACGCTCTCCACCCTATTTGCTGCTCAAGCTCCAGCAGCAAAGGCCTATACCTTCGATGTTGCAGCCATGCGGCACCTGCTCGATGACGATTACATCGAGATTCGCAACGAAATGCGTACGCTACTCAGTCAGCCCGAATTTGCGTACCCCATGTCGCCTGTCAAAGAAGATCACCGCGCTACCACCTACGCCCAAACCAAGCGGCTTGCTGAACTCGGCTACTCCAGCATCGCCTTGCCGAAGGAATATGGTGGACAAGGTGACTTCGGGAGCTACTCCGCCGTCTTTGAAATGCTCGGCTACCACGACGGGTCGCTCGCAATAAAGTTTGGTGTGCAGTTTGGGCTCTTTGCTGGCAGTATAGCCAACCTCGGCACTGAGCGCCACCACCGCAGCTACCTGCAGGCGGCTGGTAGGATGGAGCTGCCCGGATGTTTTGCCATGACAGAAACCGGCCATGGTTCCAACGTTCGCGGCCTCGAAACCACAATTACCTATTTACCAGATGCAGCAGAATTTGAGGTGCATTCGCCGCACTGGGCCGCAGGCAAAGAATATATCGGCAATGCCCTCGATGCTACTATGGCTACTGTCTTTGGGCAGCTCATCGTCGGCGGTGAGAGCCAGGGCGTGCATGCCATTCTGGTACCCTTACGCGATGCGCAGCACCAGCTCTACGAAGGCATTACCGTCGAAGATTGTGGCTATAAGATGGGCCTCAACGGAGTCGACAATGGGCGCATCTGGTTTGATCAGGTGCGGGTGCCGCGAGTCAACTTGCTCAATCGTTTTGGCGATGTAGACGAGCGCGGCAACTACTCGAGTTCCATAGCCAATCCTGGGCGGCGGTTTTTCACCATGCTCGGCACATTGGTAGGTGGACGGGTGTGTGTACCTCGCGCTGGACTGAGTGCCGCTAAAGCAGGTTTGGCCATCGCAGTCAATTATGCGCTGCGCCGCCGGCAGTTTGCACCCGCCGCTGCAATGCCGGAAACCTTATTGTTGGATTATCCGAGTCACCAACGGCGTTTGTTACCAGTTTTGGCGAAAGCATATGCCCTCGACTTCACACTCGACTGGCTCAATGAGCGCTACGCAGCACGCACACCCGAGACTATTCGCGAACTGGAAAGTCAGGCCGCAGGCGTCAAAGCCTACGCTACCTGGTACACCACCGAGGCTCTGCAGCAATGTCGCGAAGCCTGTGGAGGCAAGGGCTATTTGCTCGAAAACCGAATCGGTCAGCGCAAAGGAGACACTGAAATTTACACCACTTTCGAAGGCGACAATACTGTGCTGTGCTACCTCGTGGCGCGCAGTCTCCTCACAAAATTTAAGCAGGAGTTTCAGGAGGAGGGCACCTTTGGCGTACTGCGTTATGTGGCGGCAAGAGTGACGAGTAAATTTACTGACCGCAACCCGCTCGCGGTGCGCAACATTGATCCTGCGCACCTGCGTGATCCTGATTTTCAGTCAGCAGCTTTGCGTTTTCGGGAAGAGCGCATGCTGTATTCGCTGGCGCAGCGCATCCGTCGCAAGGTGAAGGGTGGCATGCCTGCTGCAGAGGCGTTTGTGCTAGTGCAAACGCAATTGCGCGACCTGGCTTTGGCCTATGTAGAGCGTTTAGTTTTTGAGCGCTTTCGCAAAACTTGTGAGCGGGAGGGCCTCGCCCCTGAGTTGAGAGAAGTGTTACAGAAGCTGTGCAGCCTGTTTGCGCTAGAGGCCATTGAGAAAGGTAAAGGATGGTTTTTTGAATATGATTTTTTAACTTCTGCAAAATCCAAAGCGATACGGCGGGAAGTGGATCAATTATGCGGAGAAGTGCGGCCTCATGCGGCGGGGTTGGTCGATGCATTTGGCATTCCGGAGCCAGTGCTAGGTTCAGCAATAGTGTAAGATGACCAGCATAAGTTTAAGTTATTAATTCTTCAGGATTGTGCTGAAGTACGGCCAGCAAATGCCACATAGATATTTTAGTCAGGCGAAGCGGGATAATTTCTGTATCATTGCTTCTGCCAATTTAAACCCAGAAGAAAATTGTGATTGCTTCCCCAGGAGCTCTAGTAATCACAGCTAACCCACACTTGCAGGGCCTCCTGCCGGAGTTGCTTACGAGCAACCGATTCGACATTAGAGGCGTATTCAATTCATGTGTGGATGCAGCCAGTGATGTCAAACGCCACGATGTCAACGTGGTCGTTGCTGATGCATCGAGCGTCGGAGAATATGCTGTGGCCCAGCTTGCCGATGAGCTGCGCAGCGAGCATCACGCTGTAGTCTGTAGCATTCTTGCCCCTGATGCCGGCTATCCATCGACTGTCCACCTACCTGAACAACAGACGCTTAGGAGGCCATTTTCAGCCAAGCAATTCGCTGCACTTCTCGATGAAGCCAACCGCGTTTTGGCTCATAGTCATCCTCAGAAGTCATATGTGCGACTCCTCGACCGCAAACAGTGTGATCAGGTGCAAACCTCCACCATTCTACATATCCAGGCCTTTCGCAACTATTTGGACGTAGTACATGAACACGGTCGCTGTACGATTCGCAGTACACTTCAAGCTTTTTTACTTCTTCTCCCGGAGGTCCAGTTTGTGAAGTGCCACCGATCATTTATCGTAAATGTCGATAAAATCAATTATCTGTCTTCAGGATCTTTAGTTATTGGTGATGTTGTTATTCCTGTAAGTAAGCGAGCTTTTAGTGCGGTAGCTGCAGCTACTAAGGCGCGTGGTATAGTTGCGGGCTAGTGCGGTCGAAGTTGAGGTACCTGATGGTGAGCGCGTAGCCATGCATTTTGCCCTCAGCGCCCGGCCCCAAGCGCCCAGCGCCTAGCACCCAGCGCCCAGCACCCAACACCCAAAGATCTGGTTACGCGTGCTTCAGCGCGCTTTGATAGATAGCTTAAAGGCTGCCAGCCCGGCCGACGTCGTCCCACCGCACAGGTAGAGCCGCGGCATTTTGATTACATATCTATCAGAGTAGCTCGGTTGAACGACGTCTATTCTGATTGCTGATATATTGTAGATAATTCTGCTTCGCCCTTTCACCTGACCACAATATTGTGGTCAGGCCAACACCTCATAACGTTCCGGGTAAACCCTACCCTTTTCTAAGACATGGATCCTCCCTCTTCGCAAGCTCAGGGGCCCCTGCCATGTCACGCAGACGCCGCTATGCGGCTATGGCCACGCTGCGGGAGGGGTGTCTGGTAGCCGCATGGCGGCGTCTGCTCAGGAGCCCTGGGTTTACCCGGCGACCGAGGGCTAGCACCCAGCACCCAGCACCCAGCACCCAATCAAACCAACATCCAAATAACAATTACCACAATACTGATGACATTCATTGCAAAACCACGTCGAGCCATATAGCCTACAGTCATATCACCACTGCCGAAAACAATAGCATTGGGAGCAGTAGCTACTGGCAGCATAAACGCACAACTCGCTGCGAGCGTGGCAGCTGCCATCAGCAACACCGGGTCGCGACCGGTTTGCTCAGCCATTTCGGCGATGACAGGGAGCAAAACACTCGCTGTTGCCACATTGCTCGTTACTTCAGTGAGGAAATTGACAAAGGCAACGATGATGAGCAGCACGACCGGAAGCGGCAAATCGCCAATTATGCTCAGTTGCTGACCCAGATAGGCAGCAAGTCCGCTTTCGCCAAAACCAGCCGCCAAGGCCAAGCCACCTGCAAACAGCAGCAGCACTCCCCAGGGCACTGTACTCGCCGTGGGCCAATCGAGAAGACGCCCATTCGGCATTTTGCCAGGCAACACAAACAGACAGGTTGCACCCAGTACGGCGATACCTGCATCTGTGATAGGCAGCACTGTTTCGAACAGCGGCCGAAAACTCCAGGTGAGCGCCATCGCCACAAACACCACTGCTACTCGACGCTCGCCGCTACTCATAGTGCCGAGTTTTGCGTAAGCGTGCCGAACCTGCTGCAAGCTGTCACCTGTTTTACGTAAGTGCAAACCAGATACGCGTGAGAGATAGAAGTACAGCGTTGCGAGCAGCAAAACCACCAAAGGAAAACCTACGCGAAGCCACTCAGCAAAACCAAACGAGATGCTGTAGCGCTCGCTGACCACGGATGCAAAAATGCCGTTGGTGGGAGTACCGATGAGCGTGGTGAGGCCACCAATACTAGCAGCGTAAGCGATGCCGAGTAGCAGCGGCAAAGAAGCTGGCCGCCCCTGCTCGTCCTCACCGAGATAAACCGCGGTAGCCATAGCTAGAGGGGCCATGAGCACGGTGGTGGCGGTGTTGGAAATCCACGCACTCAGTGCAGCGGTGGCTACGATGAAGCCGAGTAGAACCCGACTCGGGGAGCCGCCGAGGCGAAGGACAATGCTCAAGGCGATGCGCTTGTGCAAGTCGACCACTTCCATTGCTTTGGCGACTAAAAAGCCACCCAAAAACACGAACAGCATAGGGTGTGCATAGGCCTTGGCGGTATCGTTGGCAGTCATGATGCCGAGCACTGGGAACAGTAAGGTGGGCAACAGCGCCGTGATAGCCATGGGCACTGCATCGCTCACCCACCACAGCGCCATCCAGAGGGTGATGGCGAGGGTATAGCGGGCAGGCTCCGTCAGGTCGAGCGGCCAGTTGGCCAGACCCAGCAGCAGCGCCAAAAGTGGTCCTGCCACCAAAGGCACCCACTGCCGCAGCAAACCTGTGCTCGAGCTATTAGACATATTGGTAGGCCCAGGCAATGAGCAAAAATTGAAGGAGGAGCCGTAGCCACAGCACCCAACTTGGCAAACCCATGCCAGCCTCGACGTCGAACAGCATGTGGATGTGCACCAAGAGGTACCCCGCCAGCATGACGATGGTGGCCCAGGCGGCATGGCTGCGGGTGCCTGGGAAGAGCAGCAATACGCCGAGCGCGACTTCTATAATACCTGTCAATCCAACCAGCAGGCGGTGGCCCGGCATCCACAGCGGCAGCATGCGGGTGTAAAATCGCGGTCGCATGAAGTGGCTGATGCCTGCAGCTACTAAGAGAAAAGCCAGCAGGTAAAGGCCTATTGCAGTGAGTACCGCCATGGGGGGAAGGTAGGGTGTGCGGGGGGTCTTGCCTGCGGCGCTTGGATTGCCTCGTATGTTTGAATCAGGCTACAAAGAAAGTTGTTTAGCGACTGCTTGGACTGTAGCTTACTCCTGGGCGCGAGCACATGCCCATATGCCTAAGTCGCAAAATAATGCAGACACTGCCGCAGGTACATACTCGTGTCGAGGAGGCTTTTAGAGTCACAATAGCACTTAAGCCGCACTACAGCTTCACCGCTGTGGCGCAGGAACGATAAGCTACGAGGCAAGACGACGAAAGTTTCCGCACCTTTTCTTTCACCTTTCACTTTTCATTTGACTATGAATAAGGCACTCAAACTATGTGCTGGCATTGACATCAGCAAGGCTGATTTCCATGTCCGACTTCTAGAACGCGACCTGCTCACCGGGCAGATCAAACAGCGTGGTAAGCATAAATTCGACAACACACCAAGTGGTCATGAGGCACTGTGCGGTTGGCTAACTAAAAACAATGCTCAGCAATTGCCGATGAGCGTGGTCATGGAGGCTTCTGGAGTCTACCATGAACAGGTTGCTCACGCCCTCAAAAATGCAAACTTTCGAGTGTGCATCGTGCTGGCCAACAAGATCAAACACTTCGCATTGAGCTTAAATGAGCCGTCGAAGACCGATGAGATTGATGCTTACATCATCGCCCGGTTTGGACTCGAACGCAAGCTTGCTCCATGGAAGCCATTCAGTAAATCAAGTCGGCGCTTTAAGCAACTAAACCGTGAGCGTCAGAGCATTAAGCACGAGTCGACAATGGTGAAAAACCGCTTCCACGCCGCGAAATTCGCCAAGGATACCTCTCCAGCAACGCTGAGACGGTTTGCTGATCGCATCGAATATCTAGCGCAACAGGTTGAGGAGATCGAGGCTGAGATGGCGCAGCTCGTCGAGCAGGACCAAGTGCTTGCCGCATCAGTGAGCAGACTGTGCACCATACCGGGCGTGGGTCAGACGACGGCGTGCAGTTTGCTGGCCGAAACCGATGGGTTCAAGCTGTTTAAATCACGAGGACAGGTGATTAAATACAGTGGCTATGATATAGTTAGTCACCAATCGGGCAGCTCGGTTAATGGCAAGTCTCACATCTCGAAAAAAGGCAATAGTCATGTGCGCGGTGCGCTGCACTTACCGTCTTGGAGTGCGAGACGCAAAGGTGTCTTCAAAAAGGTGTACGACCGACAATTGGAGCGATCAGGCTCTAAGAGTAGCGCGCTGGTAGCTGTGCAGCGTAAACTGCTAATTATAGCCTATACACTCATCAAGAAAGGGGAGGATTTCGATCCAAACTATCACGCACAGATTCAAAAGCTGGAACCTGCGTTGGCCGCCTGAAATGGGTAGACCAGCACAAAGGCTGGTCTACAGTGGCTGCAGCTCATGACTGAGTGCGCCTTCGATCAAACTAAGCGACCAAAAGGAAAAAAAGTTCCTGAATCGCTTGGATATGAACATAGCACCTGCGGCGCTGAGTGGGCCTGCGGCGCTGAGTGGGCCTGCGGCGCTTCAGATAGGACGCTGGTGGCCTCCGGCGGGTGGCCTGCGGCGCTGCAGATGAGATGGGGGTAGGCTGCGGCGCTGGGCTTATGGTGTGGAGTCCAGGGGCGCGTGGTTTTCTTGTAGAAGTTGGCTCATGATCCAAGCTGCAACAATGCAGACGATACAACCGAGAGGATTTAACCAGAGGTAGGTGAATTCTATAATGCCTTTATAATTGAGTAGGTAAACCGTGACAACAAACGCTTCGGCCACTAAGGCTCCATAAAATACAGCGCGGCCACCAATACTTTTGAAAAAGAACGCAACGAGGAAAATGCCGAGAATGGCCCCGTAAAACAATGATCCAATGATGTTGACGGCTTCAATTAAATTGTCGAATAAACTCGCGCCTGCAGCAAAGGCTAGCGCGATGAGTCCCCAGGCCACTGTAAATGCTTTACTCGCCAGCAGGTAGTGCCGGTCTGAAGCTTCGGGCTTGATGCGGCGGCGATATACGTCTACAACTGTAGTAGTGGCTAGTGCATTTAATTCAGATGCACTCGAGCTCATCGCAGCTGAAAATATTACGGCAATTAAAAGTCCAACGATGCCAATAGGCAAGTAATTGAGCACGTAGCTGATGAAGATATAATCCTCATCGCGCGTTTCTAAGTCGGGGTTAATTTCTTCAATTAGCGCATCTACTTCTTCTCGAACAGCTCGTTCTTCGTCTTGCAGCCTCTGGACAGTTTCCAAACCTTCAGTCTGGTTTTGCCGCAAGGCCGCTGCGAGTGTGCTAACGGCAGCAGATTTCTCGGCGTGAATGGCGTCGTATCGGGTTTTGGCGGAAGCAAAATCGGCAGCCAACTCACTGCGTTCGAGAGCATCGACATTGGCCTGGTTGAAGTGCACGGGCGGCTGGGCAAACTGAAAGAATACGAAAACCATCACACCCACAAACAACACCAGCACCTGCATAGGAACTTTGATGATGCCGTTGAAGAGCAAACCGAGTCGACTTTCAGAAAGGGATTTACCGGAAAGGTAGCGCTGCACCTGACTCTGATCGGTGCCGAAGTAGCTCATAAAGAGAAACAATCCTGCGAGCAAACCAGACCATATCGTGTAGCGATTGGAGATATCAAAATCTAAATCAACTAGCTCTAACTTTCCGAGTTTACCCGCAACATTAAGTGCATCAATAAAGCCGATTTTCTGCGGTAATTGTATTACGAGAAATACCGCAGCTAGAAACATGCCGCCCAGGATGACAATCATCTGCTGCTTTTGCGTGACGCTCACTGCCTTGGTGCCGCCCGCCACAGTGTAGGCAATCACGATGCCGCCCATGATAAGCAGCGTAGCCGTCAGGTTCCACCCGAGGATGGTGCTGAGAATTATGCTTGGCGCGTAGATAGTTATACCTGCGGCCAGCCCCCGTTGCAATAGAAAAAGTCCAGCTGTAAGTGTCCGCGCACGTAGATCGAAACGACCTTCGAGGTATTCATACGCCGTATAAACTTTTAGCCGATAATAAATTGGCAAAACGAATATGCTGAGCAGCACCATCGCCAGCGGCAGCCCAAAATAAAATTGTGCGAAGCCCATGCCAGCGTCATAAGCTTGACCTGGGGTGCTTAAAAAGGTGATTGCGGAGGCCTGTGTAGCCATGATGGATAAGCCGATCGTCCACCAGCGCAAATCTCGATCGCCGAGCAAATAACTTTCTGCTGTACTGACGCTGCGGGTTTTGTAGACGCCGTAAACGACGATACCTAGAAGTGTGGTAGCCATTACGGCCCAGTCGAGCGCGTGCATTTAGGCGTAGACTTTTTGGAACCACAGAAACAGCAGCACCAGCACTACTTGAATGAGCAGCACGGCGATATACATCGCGCGCCAGGAACCTAAGGGCGGGGCAGGTTCGGGGCCGCGACGCAACTCTTCATCGTCGGCTTGTTGGGGTGTCAGCACTGCGGGCGAAGCTAGGGGTTTGGCTGCGCTTGTTTTTTTGCTGCGCTGTTTTTTGCTGCGCTGTTTTTTGGCTGCGCCGTTTTTGCTGTTCGGGGGGCTGTTCGGGGGGCTGTTCGGGGGGCTGTTCGGGGCAGATGGTATCGCAAGTTCGCTGCGCTCAGCGCAATAGGCCGCAAAGGTCGCAAGGGCTGTTCTAGGGGAATGGTAGCGCAAGTTCGCTGCGCTCACCGCAACAGAACGCAAAGGTCGCAAGGGCTGTTCTAGGGGATTGGTATCGCAAATTCGCTGCGCTCAGCGCAATAGGCCGCAAAGGTCGCAAAGGGTGGGGTGGCTGCGCTGTTTTTGCTGTTCTGGGGGCTGTTCGGGGGAGGTGTGATGTGTACATTCCCGCATATGGATTCGCTTACACAAGTTGTATTAGGGGCCGCAGTTGGTGAGCTCGTCGGTGGGCGCCGCCTTGGCAACCGCGCCATGGTATGGGGAGCTGTGGCGGGCACCATTCCAGATTTTGATATCACCGCCGGATTTGTCGCTGATCCGATAACCAATTTGGCCTTTCACCGTTGCGTCACGCACTCCCTTTACTACGCTGCCCTGACGAGTCCTGTGCTGGCCTGGATGGTGCGCGCCCTGTACAAAAATTCTGGTCATCCAGATCAGCGCTTTCCTTGGAAATATTGGCTACCGGGAGCATTGGCCATCTATGCTTTCCTCGTCTTAGGCAGCTACTTATCGCCGACACCGCTTCGAGGTGTGTGGACGTATTCGGCTGTGGTGGCAGGCGTCACGGTGGCCTACCCGTTGCTGGTTTACTTGTTTAGGCAACTCAAACCGCGTGATTACGGTCCGCAGGAGGATTATAAACATTGGCTGTGGCTCTTTTTGCTCTGCATTGGCACACATCCGCTGCTCGATTGCTTTACCACCTATGGCACGCAAGTTTTGCAGCCTTTCGATGATTTGCGGGTAGCGTGGAATACCATTGCCGTTGCTGATCCGGCTTATACGCTGCCGTTTCTCGTCCTGCTATTGGTGGCGAGTCGCTTGTTGCGGGGCAATCCTTGGCGGCGTCGGCTTACATGGATTGCCCTCAGCATCAGCACTGCATACCTTCTGTTTACCTGCTTTAATTTGCTGCGGGTGCGCGAACAGGTAGCGGCTGATTTAGAAGAAGCGGGCATTGAGTATGAGCGTTTTATTGCTACACCCACGCTATTCCAGAATATCCTTTGGAGCGTTGCGGTAGATCAAGGCGACACCATTCTGGCCACACGGATAGGTCTACTCGATGAGCCATTTCGACTCCCGCTCAATTACGAGCAAGGTGGAGTGACTGAGGAGGTGTTGGTCTTTCCTCAGCGCGATTATTTGCTCGACGGCATCCGGGAGGAGCGCGCTGTGCAGGTGGCAACTTGGTTTAGCAAGGGCTGGTACACGGTGAGTCGTGAACAAGGTGATACGCTGGAGTTGGTGGATTTGCGCTTTGGCGTCCTGCCGCTCGAAGGTGCCAGTCCCGTGTTTGGCTTTCGGCTTTATCCACGCGGGCCAGGCCAGGAGTGGGGCTTTCGCCAAAACCCACTTCGGGAAGGTGTAGACATGAGCGAAATGTTTAGCACGCTTTGGCGCCGGGTGAAGGGCAAGGATATCGAAGTGGAGGTGCCGATGCGGTAACAAGTAGGAGCGGCGCTCAGCGCTCGTGTAATACTAAACGTTTGGTCGCTATGCCCCTGGCGCTGCTGACTTTATTGGCTAAACAATTTGGTAAGGAACACGAAGCATTTGAAGTGTTGTAGTTACGCGGCGTAACGTTTAATACCTGCGAATATATGCACAAATGAGTCGGAGCTCTAGCCTTAGGATATTTGCATTACCGTCACTTCTTTTTGGTCGACAAACAGATACGTGCTGAGACTCAAGGCATCAATACTAAAGCCAACTGAGTTTGGCTGAATACCTTTATGCTTAAGCACTTCTGTATGACCGAATATTTGGCTGTCGCAGTACGCATCCAGGTGCAAGGATTTTGGCCGCACCCATAGCGGACCTTGCCATACGTCATCTCCAGACGGGTCATAGCGAAATGAAGACTGGAGAGGATGAAAATCGAAGGCTCTTGGTTGATGATAGAGTAGCTCATACAGCTGATCTGGAAGCTGTGCGGGAGTAGCATCAATGCCCCACTTGTCAGCCCAGGTTTGAGTAATACCAGCATGGGTAAATAGCTTTCCGTTGCCGTAGAAGCCTACTTCTAAGTTTCTTGACTTTAGGAGATCATCAATCTTATTTCGTAGCGAAAATTGTGTAAAGGCTTCGTATCCACTGAACTGACTCTGCACATAGGTGAGGTAATGATAGTCATGATTACCAATCAGTAATGTGACTTCATCAGGACGAGAGGCTTTTAACTGGAGTATTTTGTTAAAATTCGTTAGCTGCTCGGCCGGCTCAATCCAAAAAGAATCGAAGTAGTCACCAATAAAAACAATATGATCTACTTCTGGGTGCGCTGCTACTATTCGTTCCCAGATCGAGTTGCCGTGAATGTCGCCGATAGCTAAAATTTTCATCTAAATTCTGGTTGGGAGGTTGCTAGTGCATGAAATGCAAGATAACCTTGGGTGGAGGATGCCACTGGTGTACAGAAGCGGTTTTTCAAGCTTTGCGGGGAGTTGTACACGTTGACCAAGGTTGGGCAAGTGCCAAGGATGATGCCTCTCGATTTAGTGAAGCAGTGACTGTCACATTTAATCCAACAATTATCCCGCTGAAAGTGGTCATAGAGATTCACTTATACACCCACAGTTCTACTTCGCAACATGGGCTGCGGAAGAAGTATCGGTCGGCCGTTTACGTTCATACTTCAGAACAAGTTGCTGAAGTTGAGGCGGCTATAGCAGATGGACAAACGCAGCTGTCCCAGCCCATTGTTACTGAAGTTGTATCCTTCTCCAGCTTTCGCCAAAACGTCACACATTATCAGAATTATTATCAGAATCGTCGAGATGCACCCTTCTGCACTCGGTACATCATTCCGAAGCTGCAACTGCTTCAGAAGAAATATAGCCAGAGAGTAAAGGCAGAGATTCGCGGTGAAGTGGTTAAGGACTCATAGAAACACAAAGCCCCCAGCACTTTCACATGCTGGGGGCTTTAACATTTATGCGCGAGCTGCGGATTAGCGGTCGCCTTTGACTTTGTCGACTGCATCTTTCATCTCGGCTTTGCGTGTTCCGAGTTGGCTTCGCTTCAACTTGAGGTTTTTCTCAGCCTCAGCGATATTTTGTGTGAGTTCGCGGTTTTCAGCCTGCAGTTCCATTATTCGCTCTTCGTTATCTGCCATGTCCTCGCGAAAGCCTTCGATGTCTTCTTCGAGTTCTTCAATTGAGGCATTGACATTTTCTACGCGCTCTCGGTAGTAGGCAGGTACGAAATCTTCCAGGAAGTAATCTACAAACATGCGTGTACCGCGGTATTCACTGTTATAGTTTCCATTAGGAGCAATGGCCATGTCTGGACCATAACTACTAAAGACGGTCATTTTCGTACCGTCTCCACTTTCGACGATCTTAGCGCGAAGCATGACTTGTTTGTTGCTGATCATGTCGAGCATGACTTCATCGGCAACGAGCATAGTTTTGTCTCGGTTTAAGATTCCGCCTTTGTAGTCGAAGTCAATATCGTATTCATCTTCTGCCCAATCTTCGAGCGCATCTCTGACCCGCTCGGGTGTGGCATTAAGCATGACAGATACGCCTGTAAAGGTCATATCATCATCCATAACAGTAGCATCCATGGGTTTCAGCATGGTCTGAGCACTCAATGTACCAGCTATGCCGATAAAGAGTGCGAGAATGGTGGATTGTAGAGTTTTCATGGTAGGTTGTTAAGTTGTTGGGAATCAGCAGATTGCCTCTTACAAGTATGTCAATTACGCGCGTGATGTTTAAACATTAGGGGAATATTAACCGTTTTGATGGTGCTCAGTTAATCTGCTCCACCTTTGCTTCTCCGGCTGACGTCGTCCCACAGGTCAGGAAAAGCTGCGATAAGCAGCTACTCTATATGTTGGCTCGGCCGACGTCGTCCAACCGGTCAAGGAGAGCCGCGATAGGCAGCTACTCAATATGTTGGCTCGGCCGACGTCGTCCCACCGGTCAAGGAGAGCCGCGATAGGCAGCTACCTTATCTATTAATTTATCTCGGTTGAACGACGTCTACTCTCACCTCCCACTTCTCGCATCTCATTTCCCGTTTCTCACCTCCCACTTCTCGCATCTCACCTCCCACTTCTCATTTCCCACTTCTCGCATCTCCTTTCCCGTTTCCCACTTCTCACTTCTCACCTCTCACCTCTCACCAGCACTGCCCCCGATTGGCCATTCTGTAAGCGTACAAATACCACCACTGGGACTATATTCGGCATGGAGATAAAATCGGTTTTGACGAAAGTTGAATTGCTGAAACTCTTGCTAGAATAAATAACTCGACCTTCAAGACTAAGGACCTGCACACTCGCAATGATATGCTGAGCGCTCACCTCGATTACATCACCTCGACGTACAACGTTAAAGCTCGCGCGCTTCACCTCATTAGTACTGCTAAGATCGGAACTAAAATCACTTGTAAATCGTGGCAGTAAATAATATTCTTCAAACAGCGGCGTAGTTGCATCAGCTTGACGGACGACCCCCGTAATCTCATACGTACCGCGGGCATCTCCCGGCAAAGTGCCGCCATGTACCGGCATACCAACAGCTACTTGAATAATTACAGTCTCACCTCCAGCGGTGCGCACTGGAAAGTCAAATGTTGCCGTAGCACCCGACATCCAAGCCATCGAATCAACGAGCGTAAGGTCTGTTAGCGTCACAAGCTGCCCTTCTACGGACTCATCGAGTTCGGTAACTCGAAGAGGTGCGGGAAGTGCAGCACCTGACATTAAAAGCATAATGTCGGCAGGTTCAATAAAGGTAGTACCAGCAGCTTGCCTGACGGTACCTCGCACCCGCACCCGATCACCGTTCGAGGCGTTGTAGCCAGAAATTTTACTATCACTAATTACTGCAATACCAGCCGTATTATCAGTATCAATGAGATTAAAATTAGAAACATTATCTTCAATGTCAAAGCCGAAAACAAGCGCTTCTACCTCTACCCTATCGCCTAAGCGTGCCGCCACTCCTGTGCTTGCATCTACGGGTCTTAAATCAGCGAGCGAAGTAGGAACGAAGGTTGGTGGCGAGACAGCTTCAGGCAGGGTCAGCACGCCCTCATCAGGTTGGTCGCCATTCGTGCCGCCATTGCCATTAACGGCATTAACGACTGCAAATACGCTCACTTCGCCTGTATTTACGGGAGGGGCCGTCCATTCAATTGTAATGCTGTTATCGTTGATGCGCTGACGGTGATCGACGTACTCAATACCACCGCGATCGGAGACGCGCAGGTTTGAACTGGGTGTGCCGAACGTACCTGCCTGTTGCTCATTATCATCAAGGATAACAGCTTGATATCCATAAGCTGCGGGTGCACTGGTGGTGCTGGCACTTATCTGGATTCGATAGGTTTGGCCAGGGGTATAGCTGGATTGAGCCATCCCATTAGCATCTAGCAGTTGCACAGTGGTTTGTGTGCCGAAGTTGCCTCCATTGTGGCAGCTTCCACAGGCGATGGTTGCGAGCGGCGATCCTGTAGCATCATGTTGTCGGGTGATGCCGCTGCTATTGGAGGTCAGTATTGCAAGCGCTGTGATTATAATCAGGAGTGTGAGGAGGAGATTGCGCATGGAGAGAGTTGATTGGTGAATGTAGGATTTATTGTAATCACGGCATTTTGTGATATTCGCAGCGGGGGAAAGCCTCCGGCGGTGGGAAGCCTCCGGCGGTGGGAAAGCCTCCGGCGGGGAGAATAGCCTCCGGCGGTGGGGAAGCCTCCGGCGGGGAGAAAGCCTCCGGCAGGGAGAAAGCCTCCGGCAGTGGGATAGCCTCGGGCGGTGGGGCGAGCTGTGGAAATAAAAGTACTAAGACCTATAAATAATGTGTAGCTTGAGCACATGGAAAATCTAGAAGACGCTGCAGGATACAAAGAACTTTATAAGCAATTAATGGAAGCAGAACATGATCTTGATGGGTCTATTCTGCGGGATACACCGAGTGAATACAGTTCGGCTGCAAAGGATAGGAATGGGCTGCGCCGAGAGACGTACAAACTTGCACTACTGGTTGTGGCTAAATCTGGAGCTATTCGTGTAAAACATGAATATGAACTTGCAAGCCAATTCACACGGAGCGGCACGGCCCCCGGAGCCTTGACGGCTGAATACTTTTTTGCCGAAAGCGATCCCGATAGGCGACACAAATTAGCGGTTGCTCTTAAAGAAGCAAACGAATGCAAATTCTGGACAT
The DNA here is from genome assembly GCA_965213735.1 of Saprospiraceae bacterium. Classification (GTDB taxonomy): domain Bacteria; phylum Bacteroidota; class Bacteroidia; order Chitinophagales; family Saprospiraceae; genus CALDTK01. Next base: position 1,129,699 of record CBDCAB010000005.1, on the reverse strand, counting down.
GCTTACTAATGGACTCCCACATACTACCAGCGGAAGACGCTAATCAACTCCTCCGAAGTATTAACACCGTCCTTAGCACCCTCAAATATTTCCATTTCAAGCACTCATAACCCACCCGAAGCAAAATCTCGCCAGCAACGCCCCGGTTACTAACGTCCCATCCGCACCGCCGGAGGCAATGTGCCGCAGGCATAACCCATCCCATCAGCACCGCCGGAGGCAATGTGCCGCAGGTGCTATGTTCATATCCAAGCGATTCAGGAACTTTTTTTCCTTTTGGTCGCTTAGTTGATCGAAGGCGCACTCAGTCATGAGCTGCAGCCACTGTAGACCAGCCTTTGTGCTGGTCTACCCATTTCAGGCGGCCAACGCAGGTTCCAGCTTTTGAATCTGTGCGTGATAGTTTGGATCGAAATCCTCCCCTTTCTTGATGAGTGTATAGGCTATAATTAGCAGTTTACGCTGCACAGCTACCAGCGCGCTACTCTTAGAGCCTGAGCGCTCCAATTGTCGGTCGTACACCTTTTTGAAGACACCTTTGCGTCTCGCACTCCAAGACGGTAAGTGCAGCGCACCGCGCACATGACTATTGCCTTTTTTCGAGATGTGAGACTTGCCATTAACCGAGCTGCCCGATTGGTGACTAACTATATCATAGCCACTGTATTTAATCACCTGTCCTCGTGATTTAAACAGCTTGAACCCATCGGTTTCGGCCAGCAAACTGCACGCCGTCGTCTGACCCACGCCCGGTATGGTGCACAGTCTGCTCACTGATGCGGCAAGTACTTCGTCCTGCTCGACGAGCTGCGCCATCTCAGCCTCGATCTCCTCAACCTGTTGCGCTAGATATTCGATGCGATCAGCAAACCGTCTCAGCGTTGCTGGGGAGGTATCCTTGGCGAATTTCGCAGCGTGGAAGCGGTTTTTCACCATTGTCGACTCGTGCTTAATGCTCTGACGCTCACGGTTTAGTTGCTTAAAGCGCCGACTTGATTTACTGAATGGCTTCCATGGAGCAAGCTTGCGTTCGAGTCCAAACCGGGCGATGATGTAAGCATCAATCTCATCGGTTTTCGACGGCTCATTTAAGCTCAAAGCGAAGTGTTTGATCTTGTTGGCCAGCACGATGCACACTCGAAAGTTTGCATTTTTGAGGGCGTGAGCAACCTGTTCATGGTAGACTCCAGAAGCCTCCATGACCACGCTCATCGGCAATTGCTGAGCATTGTTTCTAGTTAGCCAACCGCACAGTGCCTCATGACCACTTGGTGTGTTGTCGAATTTATGCTTACCACGCTGTTTGATCTGCCCGGTGAGCAGGTCGCGTTCTAGAAGTCGGACATGGAAATCAGCCTTGCTGATGTCAATGCCAGCACATAGTTTGAGTGCCTTATTCATAGTCAAATGAAAAGTGAAAGGTGAAAGAAAAGGTGCGGAAACTTTCGTCGTCTTGCCTCGTAGCTTATCGTTCCTGCGCCACAGCGGTGAAGCTGTAGTGCGGCTTAAGTGCTATTGTGACTCTAAAAGCCTCCTCGACACGAGTATGTACCTGCGGCAGTGTCTGCGTTAATTTGCGACTTAGGCATATTGGCATGTGCTCGCGCCCAGGAGTAAGCTACAGTCCAAGCAGTCGCTAAACAACTTTCTTTGTAGCCTGATTCAAACATACGAGGCATAACCCATCCCACCCGCACCGCCGGAGGCAATGTGCCGCAGGCATAACCGCCGGAGGCAAAGCGCCGCAGGCAACCCCCCCCAAGCCCTACCTTCCCCCCATGGCTCGCCGCAACAAACTCTGGCGCTTCGCACAGCTCCAATCCTATCCCAACTACTACGAAGCAGCAGAAGAAGGACCCGCACCAGGCCATACCGTGCGAGGACACCTCGGTACCCCGCTCGACCTGCGCGACAGGTGGGCCCAACACCACTTTGGCAATACCAACCCCATTACCCTCGAACTCGCCTGCGGACGCGGAGAATACACCGTCGCACTTGCCCGAACACATCCCAACCGCAACTTCATTGGCGTCGACATTAAAGGTGCACGCATCTATCAAGGCGCCACCGAACTACGCGATGACGGCATCACCAACGCTGCATTCTTGCGAACCCGGATCGAATTCCTCGATCACTACTTCGGCATCGGCGAAATCGACGAAGTCTGGATTACTTTCCCAGACCCCTTCCACAGCTCCGAAAACAGAAGACTCACCAGCCCGCGGTTTTGGACCAGCTACGCACGACTCCTTAAACCCGGAGGACGCGTTCACCTTAAAACCGATGATGAATTACTCTATGAATACTCAGCCGAACAGTCACAAAAGCTGACGCATTTTGAAGAAGTAGCTAACTATGCTGATATTTATAACGAAACTAATCTCCCTCACCCCGAACTCACCCATAAAACCTATTATGAAACCAAACATTTAGCTAAAGGGCTAACGATTAAATGGCTCAGTTGGCAACGCAATAATCTCCTGCCTCCCAGCCCGTTTAGATATGGAGCCGAGCAGGTGGCGGCGGCGCAGGCCAATCCTCCACTAAAGCAAACGTAGCACGGGCGACCAAGTGAGGAATAAAACGGGCAACGTTTTGGCGAAAGCTGGATAATGAACCACTTGTTAAAATTACATATTGTGGCTCTTGGGCTGCTAATACAGATAGTCGAGGAGCTTCAGCTTTAATGCGACGAGCTGTTTCTCGGACAACAGCAGGCGCAGGATCAATTAGCTCAATATTTGGTCCCACAATCGCCGCCAGTTCGCGCTGCACCAGCGGAAAGTGGGTACACCCCAGCACAATCGTATCAGCTCCGGCAGCAAGCATTGGCTGCACAATGTTGGACAGTTTTGCCGTAAGGGCCTCCCCGCGCACCCCTGCCTCAATAAGCTCCACGAGCCCAGCGCAAGCATCCTCGATGACCGTAATTTCTCGCCCATATCGATTTAACAACTCGCCGTAGCGCTCACTGCCGATGGTGCCAGCAGTGGCCATCACACCAACCACGCCCGATCGGGTGGCTTCAGCAGCAGGTTTGACAGCTGGCTCCATACCAATGATCGGTGTCGTAGCATAGCGTTGGCGAAGGCTTTGTGCAGCAGCCGCAGTGGCCGTATTACACGCAATTACCAGTGCGCGACAGCCCAACCGCTCGAGCAGGATCGTAGCAACCTCATGGCTGTAGCTGCTGATCTGCTCAGGCGTCTTTTCACCATAGGGCGCTCTGCCGCTATCGGCTATATAAATAAAGCGTTCGCCAGGCAATGCCGCAGGTAGCAGCCGCAGCACGCTGAGTCCACCCAGTCCAGAATCAAATACCCCTATCGGAGGCGTCGGATCATTGAAATTCACCTAGTCAAAGATACAATTTGCGTAGCGAGCGGCTAGCATTTCGCGGTTTGATCCCGTAGCCTGACCACAACGTTGTGGTCAGGCAAGCCACCCAACACCTCATACCGTTCCGGGTAAACCCTACCCTCTGACAACGCCGCCGCTCTGCGGCTATGGCCACGCTTCAGGAGGAGTGTTTGATAGCTGCGTAGCTGCGTCGTTACAAGGAGTCCTAGGTTTACCCGGCGACCGAGGGTGATTTCGGGCTTAGCCATGCATCTAGCTCAAAGCACCCGTCTCCCGCTTCTCACTTCTCACCTCTCACCTCTCACCTCTCACCTCTCACCTCTCACCTCTCACATCTCGCAGCGTTAGCGGTCTTTCTTTCTGTTCTTAATTTCTTTTGCAGCTCTAAAAGATTAGGCTACCAGTCCGGCCGACGTCGTCCCACTGCGCAGGAAGAGCCGCGGCATTTTGATGACATATCTATTAGGGTAGCTCGGTTAAACGACGTCTATTCTGATTGCTGATATGTTATAGATAATTCCGCTTCGCCCTCTCACCTAACCACATCTATGTGGTCAGGTGATATGCTCAATGTGCAGTGGGTAACTGAAAATTTCGCTTCTGCCTGGGTGTGTAGCGGTGTCGGTTCGTGACATTGGGGCAGCTCATACAGTTGAAGCCTTACCGCCCGTTAAGGTGGCACGGCATTATTGCAGGTTAGGACCGCAGATCGTCATTCAATCCTTCGCAATAAAATTCACAGGCGCCGCCTTACCCCACCGTAGTGGTCACGGCCAGCCCCATAGCATGGGTCTCACTCCCTGAATCCTCCGGGTCCCACAAAAGCATTACCCTTCCTATGATTGATGCTCTGCCCCTAGGCAAATCACAAAATTATCTTGAATGCATTACCAGGCCCCGGAGTGGGAATCCAGCCCCCAGCACCCAGCACCCAGCACCCTCCCTTTGCAACCCTTGCGTCCTCCCTTTGCGACCCTTGCGATACCATCTCCCCAGCACCCAGCACCCAGCCTACTCCCGCATACACATATGCAAGCTGCGGCGAATCTCATCGACAGTTGCAACTTTCCCCAGCGCAATGGCTGGGTAGCGATTGAGCGCAAAACTCAACTGCGAAACATCAAAGCACTCCTTGGCAAGCTCCAAAATGTTGTGGCCACGCGTCACCAGCAGCAACTCGTGACATGGCGCTCGATCAACGATTTCGGCAAGCGTGTAGTCACCACTCAAGTAGCGATTCACCAGCCGAAACGTCACCGGAAACAGCACCAAATAGCCGCTCTTATTGAGCCGACATTGCATGTGCAGCACCTGATCAGCATCGGTGTACAGACTCAAAATAGAACCCCCATCAGCGAGCAAGTCGGGAATGCGGTTGATCTTCGAAAAGACGTGCGTGGATTGGGCGACCTGAGTCGTCATTGGGCTGTGGATTAAATCAGGTCGTGCGACCTTACCCATCCTATGCAAGCACCGTGCTAAAATTCTACCCGTACCAGCTTTAGCCGATTGCGACGCTCACTCGGAATCACCACCGTACGAGCATCTTTTTGTACCCCAGCCTCGAGGCGCAGCCACAAATTTTGATACTCCGTATTCATCAAACTGTGTCGCTCAATAGCGCCATTGCCAGCAAGTGTGTACTCACTCACTGTGCCACCACTGCGCACCTCGTCATTATAAATCAAGCGCAGCGCCCGCGGGCTCGACGCGAGGTAGTAGCTCGAAAAGGCCGCGCCATCATCCTGACTAAACTGCTTCTTCGGTAGCACCTCCTGCCACACCCGACTGCCGTCAGGACTGATGGTAGAGATGACAATATCTTCATAGAGATAATCTGTTTTGAGCGATCCCCCAAAGTAGCCACTCCGCGAGCCAACCGTACGCACCGTTTGTTTGCGCTGCTCACCGATCAGCAAAACTGTGCCGTCGCGTCGAAACTCGACATCTATAGCATCAAGATCGCTAATTCCTTCTGGTGCGCGTGCCTTCTGATCGACGGCGAGCAGTACCTCCTCAGCAAAAGCACTTTGCACTACAGTAGCCGTGCCTTCGAGTGAGTATGGCAATTGAATAAGTAGGGAGCCTGCCGCTTCATCGGGGTCTTCAGCATAATATCCTGCTAAGGTTACCCGCTGATTTAGCTCATCGACAGCGAGTTCTAGATCAAAAACAAGGACTTCAGGCAAGGTAATCAGCGCTGATTCAGTGTTGCCGTCGATGCTGACCCGCCACAGCTTCAGTTGGTGCTCCTCGAGTCGACTGCGACGGTTGTTTTCCTCGAGCCAGAGATACACGGCGCCCTGCTCGTCGACATATGCTCGATTGGCTTCGCGGGTGAGGGAGGTGCTAGCGTCGAGTTTCACCTGCCGCTGATACAGCAGCCTACCTGAGGAGAGTTCGATGCCCATCACGAGGTAAGTGTCGCCGTCGCGTTGATGCACCAAAATACCATAGGTCGAGGTCGGATCGAGCAGGAGTTGCCAATTTGAAGTAAGAAAATTGTCGGTGAGTTCAGTGATCGTCATCGAGTCGCTCAGGTTGCCGCGCTCGGAGTAACGGTGCACTTTGAGGTGCAGTCCACGGTCTTTGCGGAAGGTGTAGAATACAGCCACCTCGCCTTGACTCACTGCGGCACCGATGGGGTTTGGCCGCGACTTATCGAGGTCGAGTTCGCGCTCCCACACCAGGTCCATTTGCGCATTAAAAGCAGTCAGCGTCACTTCGCCCGGCTCGTCGCGATAGAGCACCACTTGGTCGCCACTAGCAGCAAAAAGTTCGTAGCGCGTCTCGTTGCTCACCGTGATTTCTTGACTTGCCACCACGGCTTGTGCGTGTATGCTTTCGCCAAAACTCAGGAGCAGCATACTCAGCAGCACGACCAAATAAAAAGCGTTTTGCATAGCGGGAAGGTAAGAGGCTATTAGTCTTGCTAAATTTGCAGGCTGTGACTTTGCCACCTCTGCTCGAATGTATCCCCAACGTTAGCGAAGGCCGAAATATGGCCGTCATCGAGCAGCTCACCACGGCAATTACTAGTGTTAGCGGCACTTATTTACTCCACCGCGATATTGGTTTTGATGCAAATAGAACAGTCTTCACTTTTGTTGGTGAGCCTGATTCTGTACGCCTTTCGGCAAAACGCCTCGCACGTGCCTGCCGCGACCTGATTGACCTTCGCAACTACAGCGGTACGCATCCTTATGTGGGTGCCTTAGATGTTTGTCCTTTTGTGGCGCTGTGGGGGCTTTCGCCAAAACATGCCCTCGAAGCTGCCGATGAGCTAGCTCGTTTTAGCGCAAGCGAACTTGAGGTGCCTACCTACCTCTACGAGCACTCAGCTAGTCGACCAGCCTATCGCTCGCTCGCGCAGGTGCGGCGTGGTGGCTTGGCTAAAGTGGCACTGCGCACTGGCGAAGAAGGTCCAGACTATGGCGAAGGCAGCCACCCAACGGCTGGGGTGAGTGTAGTGGGTGCGCGGGATTTGCTGGTGGCTTACAACATCAACCTCACCACCAGCGATGTGGAGTTAGCCAAACACATTGCCCGCCAACTTCGTGCTGCGGCCCGCACGCAACAGCTGCCGAGGCTGCGTGCTATCGGCTGGTATCAGGCCTCCTTTGGCTGTGCACAGGTAAGTATAAATCTTCTCGAATATCGTCGCACAGGATTGGGAGAAGCCTATCTCGCCGTGCAGGCTCACGCGCGGGCAGTAGATGTTGATGTAGCCGGCAGCGAATTGATTGGACTCGTGCCGCTCAATGCACTCACCTCAGTACCCCTGGCCTTCGGCCAGTCCGCCGCCACTATTGAGGAAGCTGCTCACCAAGCAGTGAGTTTGCTCGGGCTGCGCTCGGTCCGACCCTTCGAAGTGCATCAACGCGTGCTGGAGTACCTCGTGCAAGAGCTATACGAGCGTCGCTAGACTTAGTCTTCGTACTCCCGCACCTCGGCTTCAACTTCGGCCGACACGAAATCATTTTTACTGATCCAGTAGTCGGAAGTAGTGATTTTGAAGCGATGGGTGCCTGCGGCTTGAAGGCCTCCGGCGGTGGGGTAGCCTGCGGCGCAGAATGCCTGCGGCGCGAAATAAGCCCATTTAAAGTTGGTACCCGACGGACCTGATCGATAGACATATCCATCTTACGGAATTAAGTTATGATCAGGTCCGTCGGGTACTTAGCCCACCATACGGGTTGCTTAGTGCTGACCTGATCACAAAAGTGTGGTCCACTGGGGACGTGCTGAGTGTGGGTAGCCAATGAGTGAGATCAGACATTGTACAAAATACATCTTCGTTTAGATTTTGAGAACAGTTCAGCCTAATTTCTGCTTTTCTACTCGCGCGGAAGCCGTTGTAGAACAGTATTGATGCTAGGACAGGGTACAAAGCCCCATAAAATCAAATCATCAATAGCACCTCTTGCATTTAGGCCAAACACTATTGATCCGTGTAGATACGATTCCTTAGAGCTGTGAATATTATGGCGACTATAGGTGTAATAAGATATCAACGTTCCAATTGGAGGACTTTCTGTGGGGGGGCCAAAATGGGAAACTATATCTTGTAAAGTAATTCTACAAGAAGAATCAGCTAACAGATTAGATAACGCTTTAGTAAACTCCGCCTTTTTGAACTTTACAGAATCAGCCAAATTCCAGGCCCAAGGCTCCACGTATGGACAAGTGTAGTAGTATGGAAAATCAGTACCATAGCGCATGGCTGGATCGACCACAAATTCTGTAAAATCAAGTAGTAATGTGGAATCTTCTTGTGGAATTACTATGATCTGCAAGGAATCAAGTGCAGAGGTGTAAGCGGCAAAGCATAGATTAGTCTGTGATGCTTTCGATATTGCCTTTGCGCATCCAACTAGAGTTAAGGCCACCAAAGTTAATGGGAGGATATGGTTCATTGAGTAATGGTAACGGTTGCTGGCCAGAACACAACATGATGGTCAGGTCTAGCGCCTAATAATACAGCAAAGTCCCCAGCACTCACCTCAGTACCCCCCGCCTTCGGCCAGCCCGCCACCACTACTGAGGAAGCTGCTCACCAAGCTGTGAGTTTGCTCGGGCTAGGCTCAGTCCGGCCCTTCGAAGTGCATGAACGCGTGCTGGAGTACCTCGTGCAAGAGCTATACGAGCGTCGCTCGACTTAGTTTTCATACTCCCGCACCTCGGCTTCAAATTCGGCAGACGCGAAATCATCTTTACTGATCCAGTAGTCGGAAGTAGTGATTTTGAAGCGATGGGTGCCTTGCAGCTCGAGCTTCCACACGATGTGCTCGGCGCTTTCAAATGGTACTTCTCCCTTGAGTTGCTCACCCAGCAGCCGAGAGATCACAGCGTGATCATTGAGACCGAGTCCCAGCGCCTGAATGGCCACTTTTGCATCGACAGGATGCTCAGGCTTGCCCTTCACCGGAGCTATCGTGCAGTCGATGACGCTAGCCAAAGTCTTCGGAAACTTTCCGTTATAAGCCTTGTACAGCAGCTCATTCACGGCGTAAAGCCGCTCGTGCATCGCAATATCAGGATATTCTTCCGCTATTTTGTCTAGAAGCATATCATGTGAAATCTGATCAATTTGGCCTTCAGTGAGCTCATCACCTAGCTTGTACTGTAGCACGATCGCAGCTGATTCATGCGGCTCCAGGTCGCGAATGGCTAGCGTGAGGTATTCCCACAGCTCGCCCTCCTCTACCTCGGCAGCATCTTCAAAATCAAACGCCTCCAGCAGCGCGCGGTAATCAGCGGCCGACCAGTAGTCGGGCAGTTGGTCGATGGTATTGACGGCGTGGATAGTTACGTGGTAGTGCATGAAAGGGGGGCATTGTGCGATTGTTGGTGCACAAATTTAGCCGCCGTATTGTTGCTCACCACATAATGCTGGCCTTTGCTTAACGCCGCATAATTTTTTCGCCCTTGACTCTCCGCGACCGCGTTCGCAACGCAACAAATACAATTTCGCTGGTATCCCAGCATTATGCTGCAGTAGCCGCCGATGAGGGCTTACCTACCGCCCAACGCCTTGCTGCCTACGACGCACTCATCGAGGAAGAAGTAGGCGACACTGCTACCAAACGCGCACGCGGCCTCGAGCGCAGCACGGGCATCAGCCGCCTCTACCTCAAGTACGAAGGCGACAATCCTACCGGGACGCAGAAAGATAGAATTGCATTTGCTCAGGTTCGTCATGCCTTGCACGAGGAGTGTGACACGGTGTCTTTGGCAACCTGTGGCAATTATGGAGTAGCCGTTGCACTTGCTGCACAACTTGCTGGCCTTCGCTGCCGGATTTATATTCCAGCGGGCTACCACACAGCTCGCGAACCCGAAATGTGTGCACTCGGTGCAACAGTCGAGCGGCTACCGGGGACGTATGAGGAAGTAGTTGAGCAAAGTTCTAAGTTGGCCGTCCGACATGGTTGGTACGACACCAATCCTGGCGGCAGGAATGCAGCCTTACAACTCGAAGCGTACGCCCGCATTGGGCACGAACTCGCTGAGCAGCTGCAACACGACATCAGTTGGTGCGCCGCTCCGGTGAGTAACGGAACGCTGCTCGCTGGCGTCTACCGCGGTTTGCAGGCGCAAGGGTGCACCACCAGGATGCTGGCCGGCTCGTCGACACACAAAAATCCCATTGTCGAGAGCTTCCGGGCGGGCTTGCAGCACTGTCGCGACCTCGATCCGGCCAAAATTCAGGAAACGCATGTCAACGAACCACTCATCAATTGGCACGCCTTCGATGGCGATCATGCGCTCCAGGCGCTGCTGGCCAGTAACGGGACGGCTACAAATGTGTCTGACAAAAATTTGCTGGCCGCCGCCGCGCTCATTCGCAAAACTGAAGGTTACCACGTGCTTCCTGCCAGTACGGCTGGCCTTTACGGGCTGCTCCGACTTCACGAAAAGCAAGCGCTTCCACCGGCCACTTATGTTGCCGTTCTTACCGCCCGCGCTTAATGGCGTTTCAAGTTAACATTTCTTCAGCTCCAACTCATGAACAAACAAAGCATTGACGGTCCCGCGCTCGTGTATTGCGAAGGCCACTTCAACACGCCCGAAGGCAAGACTGCGCATGGACTCGTGCGGTTTACGGAGCGCTACGATGTCAAAGGAATTATCGATTCTCGTTATGCCGGTCAGGATGCTGGCCAGGTGCTCGATGGCAAGGCTGTGGGCATTCCAATTTATGATTCTTTTGCTTCAGCTTTCGCCAAAACACCAGAGGCCAAAACGCTGGTTATTGGCCTCGCCCCAGATGGTGGTCGCCTACCTGAGGCTGCACGTACCATGCTAGCCGATGCCATCGAACAGGGTTTGAATGTTGACAGCGGCTTACACGATTTCATTCACAAGGATGATAAGCTTATGCGCCTTGCGGCAAAACATGGCTCTCGCATAAGAGATGTCCGCCGAACCCCCGATCGCGACCAACTCCACTTCTTTACCGGAAATATCGAGCGGGTTGATTGCCTCAAACTAGCGGTTTTAGGTACTGACTCCGCCATTGGCAAACGCACCACTGCCTGGCTGCTCGTGCATGGTTTTCGCGAAAGCGGGAAAAAGGCAGAACTCATTGGCACCGGACAAACCGCCTGGCTGCAAGGCGCGAAGTACTCGATGATCATGGACTCGTGTATCAATGACTTTGTGAGTGGCGAAATCGAGCATGCTGTGGTGAGTGCTTTCGATGAGGCGAGGCCCGATGTGATTGTCATTGAAGGCCAAGGCTCGCTGATGAATCCTGCTTATCCTGGTGGCTTTGAAATTTTAGCTGCCGGCCGCCCAGATGCTGTCATTCTCCAGCATGCACCTACACGCAAGGAATACGATGGCTTTCCGGGCTATAAGCTGCACCCGCTGCCTGAGCAAATCAATGCCATTCAAACGATTAGCGGCAAGCCGGTGGTTGCCATCACGCTCAACCACGAAGGCCTACAACCATCAGAAATCAATCCTGCCTGCGAGGCCGTCACTGCTGAGACAGGTTTGCTCTGTTATGATGTGCTGGCACATGGCGCAGCAGAGCTGGTGAAGGAATTAAGCGAGTTGAAAATGCAGTGATTGTGGATACTTAAATGCTCTTATTGCCATAGGAATGGGCGGGCATAAAGAATGGGTCAGAAATCGGCTTTACCGCATCAAGTTAATCTCCCCAACCTGCACCGCAAGGTTGCCATCAGCATCGTAGTATTCGATAAGTGCTACGTATACTCCTACTGCGGCTGGCTGGCCCCGCGCAGTTCCATCCCATCCTTGGAGTGCAGTGTTGGCAAGAAATACTCTCCCGCCTTTGCGATCAAATACGCTCACTTTGGTGACGTCTAGGTTGGAGGGCAAATAAACTTTCCAAATATCATTTATTCCGTCGCCGTTAGGGCTAAAGGCAGTAGGAAGCCCTACATGATTAAAGTTATTTGAATTATAGATCACGAGCTGATCCTCGAGCACGCAACCATGCTCATCAGACCATCGACCTACCAGCACTAGAGAATCAGCGTTATCAAGCTGTTCAGGAGCCACCGTGAAACTGCCATTGTCGAGAGGCTGCGGGTTTAGCGGCTGCCAGGTAAGTTCGGCATTGGGTGCCGATAAGTTTGTCCAGGTGAATGCTTGGTTGTGGGCGATGCGCTCTGCACTTAAACTTCCCTGATAGTGCTGCACGGCAATTGTACGGGCAGTAGGCACCTGGTGACGGCAAGCCTGCCCTAGGCGGGAAATTGTGATGCTGTCACCATAGCCTTTTACCCAGTCTCCGCTCTGTAGTTGCTCTCCCTCGGATGAGTATGCAAGTATGTGCGAGGGTAAGGACAGCTGGCCATCGCCGACGGTGCAATTTGCTCGAATATTCACCTGTAGCAGAGGTGCTTCTATCGGTAATACCACCAATCGGGCAGTGTCTGGACAAGCCGCAGCACCTACCAATTTCATGTAGTTACCAGGTGCGTTGATGTGGTCCCCCCGCCAGTACAAAGTGTCAGGCGCCTGACTAATACACCACGACAGCGTATCGACTGGAAGTGCCACCGCATTGCTAAACTCTACATGGAAAAGCAACAGTGAGTCGCAGGCATTTTGCCTAGTAATGCGGTAGGTGAGCAGGGTATCTCTACTGATGCTAAGGCTATTGGGGTGCTCGGTGAGTTGGAGCTGAGAGCCTTGACACGCGGTATATCGGAAAGATGTAGTGTCTGACCTTGATAGCGAGAGTCGCAGCGTATCCGTAAGCGTACATCCAGTGCTTGCGATTGCTTGGTAAGTGAAAGTGCCAGAAGCTGGTGAGCTGGAGATTGGGTCTCCATGAATATTCTGCCACAGTATAGGCTCGGCCCCTGATGCTGAGTTTGTCGGAAAGCTGAAGGAATCAACATTGCAGGCAAGCGTGTCAGCAGGCAGGGATACCTGAGGCAATGGCAACACATGGATGTAGCTGTGCACTAAAGGAGCAATACTATCACTAAGGTGAAGCTGCCACGTAGCCTGTAGCGTATCCATATCGGGATTGGAGGGTTCACCAGCCCTGAGGCGCACCCCTGTTTGTGCAAGCGCTATAAAGCTTGAATCACTTAAAAAAGCATCATTATATATAACTAAACGTTGGCTACCCGACCCTGAGATATGGTACGTAGAGTCGTTGCTGAGTGTACTCACCAATTGGTCATTTGGCGACACGGGTTGAGTGATTTCAATGACCAGCGAATCTGCAGGTCTAGAAGTCACGGCGATAGCATCTACATCGAGCAGCAGCGCATCTGACTCAGCGCAACTCGTACTAACGAAGCTGCCAGCTCGAGTGGAGGATGTAGTACCCAGGCTTGATCGATCAAAATCTAAATCGAGCCAAATCTCGCAAACCGAGGGTGTGCGGTAAAAATTGGGCTGCAAGGGCATGTTATCAGTGAAGATGATGAGGCTGCGGTTGCCAAAATTGTGGCTGACTAGCGTGTCGAGCAGCTTCATGGCACCGGTAGTTGCATTGAATTTAAATAAAGCTGCGCCGTCGGAGGCGTAATAGCGTCGCCCACACGCATCGCTAACAGGCACCGCAGAAAGTGTGCGTCGTGCCGGCCGATTTACATGAGGTAAAGGCTCGCCCCGTGGCGGATGAGCAGGGTGGAGGCCAGCACTGCGCAACGTGTCATAAACAGACGGATAATAACGAATGATGCGAAAGGTGTCTGGAAAGGTCTGTCCATCTTCAAATGGGCGATACGTACCATAAACTAACCACGGTTGCTGGTGTCGCGTGTTCGAACCTGGGACATCTGACCAAAGAGCAAAAGCATGTAATTGACCGTTATGCATTAACCCACTTAATGGCACAGCATAGTTGCCATCATCGGTTGGATAGGTACCTGTTGCGATTGAGGAAGTAGGGTGAGGAAAGCTATCGGCTCCGACGTAATGTTGGCGCGAATAATTTAAAAGCGTATCAGGACTAAGATGGGAATAGGACCCATACGGTAACACAACAGGAGCACTGACTGCTTCTAAAGCTGTGCGCTTTATCTCCTGCCCAGAGCTATCGACAATATGATAGGAATTGAATGGATATGCAGCGGGCAATGGACTCAAAGCACCTGCAAACAGCCAATATTTACCGTGATACGTGGGAGTTATATAGCTCATAATGGTATCTTTAAGCCAAGTATCTTCACAAAACAAGGTATCATACTTCACCTTATCATCTTGGAAAGTGACCCCAATTGTATATCCACACATTTGAACCCACTGCAAATCAGGATCCCAATGACTATAATGAAAGCTGGTCATAAAGGCCTCCGCCTGGAGAGCTGCCTGCTGAGCGACCGCACAAATTGAGGCCAATACAACAATGCTTAGCGCCGCTGCAGTTCGCGTACAATATGATCGCATCTGCTTTATGACTTGTAGAGTTGAAGCGAATATTGATCACTGTCACTAGAGATGATAAGGGTATAAATTCCCTTGGCGGCATCAGCTTGCTGTAAGAGTTCATTATTAAGCAATGAAGTGCCGAAGTAGTCCCGCGTCAGCAGAATTCTGCCGAGTGCATCAACAAGAGTAAGTTTTACGCCAGAGCTGGTAGCAGCTTTCCAAATCTCTTCATGCATCACAAGCGCATGAGCTAAGTCCACGCCATCTCCTATGGCCTGCTGCCGACCTTGGTCGCCATTTTGCTGCGGTATGCCGAAGATGTAGGAGGGGGTAGAGGCTGCTTCGAGCACGATCAGACGCAAGTTCTCTTGTTCAGTAGTAGTAAGCCCCGTAATAGACATTAGTGTCTCTCCACTCGCTACAGCAACAGCGTTAGCATGAAATGCTCCAACAAATGCTTGCATAGTATCACCTGTAGGATTCGCCCAGACAGTAGGAGGGGTAGAATTTTCGCAAACGACCATTCGCCTGAGAGACCCTCAATATACAGCAATATTTGGCAAGATGCACAGAGGATTTACTCTCTCTTTAGCAAAGTCAATACAAGTTAAGTGTTCCAATCGTCCAGCCAGCTGACAATACAGCGTGTTACGCTATGTTCGTTATCACGCAGGGTATCATCAAATGCATGCGGTGCTTGCCTGCTGTTGCTGAATTGTGAGGGCACAGCAGCACATCCTCCATCGAGGTATCAGCTGGCTCCTCATACCAGACAAGCGCAAAGCCGAGGAGTCGCTAGGCTAGCTGTTCAAAATCATATGCAGAAAATGTATCTATACAATTGTCAGCTTTCTAGCAACGCCTCCACATCCAGCACCCGATCTACAATCCCAATACCTGCCCCGCCTTGCCCTTGGACACCGAAGGTCGTTAGCAATACAAGAGTGACAGCCTTTTTGGTCCTTGTGTGAAGCTTAAACCGTTGCTTCTTTTCGCGCAACTGCTTCGCATAGCTCTTCGAAAGCACGAAAGGCTCCTCAGTAAATTTAACCTCTATCAGGGTAATTATCCGATCTGCCCGATCCAATAGTAGATCGATCTGCACACCATCCACATCACCCTTTGCACGGGCTACAAAACTCGATGCCAGCACATCGACTCCAGCTATACCTAAGGCTGCTCGTAGCCTATCTAGATTGCGTAAAGCAACATTCTCAAAAGCATATCCCTGCCAACTTCGATAAGCAGATGTGGTCGAGAGACGGATAAAACTAAGGTCGCCCGGACGATGACCCGCCAAAAACAGAAGATAAAATCTACTATATTCATCGATTAAGCGATAGAGTGCATCTCTTCTCTTTTTTCCGAAAGGTGTGGTGCGAAGAATAAATCCAGAGAGCTCGAGTTCTTCTAGCACCCTGGTCAAGGTTCCAGAACTCGACATGTTACTTAAGCTAAGGATTTCTCCCCGAGTCATTCCTCGCTGCTTCTTGGCTAGCGTCTTAACCACATCAACGTGGTGATCAGCACGTTCGAAAAGCGAGTGATAGAGCTGGCGAAACTCATCAGCAAGAACCGCTGTCACACTAAATAGTAGTCGCTCAATGGCTTGTTGCGCACTCTCGCCAGCCCTTATCTGCTCCAGGTAGAAAGGTACCCCACCCAAAGCCATGTACAACTGAAGGCGCTGGTACACATCGTCTACAATTCCTCGCGAATCCATAAATGCGGAAGTTTCTGCAAACGTGAATGCATCGAGCTTAATACGATGTGTGATTCTATTATGTAAGCCGCCTCGATCTCGAACTACCTTCTTGATCATCCACGATGCCGCTGAGCCACAAATAACCACGACCACATTACGATCAACAGCCCAAGAATTCCAGAACCAACTAAACGCGCGCAAAAATCCAGACCGCCGTGAAGCCAACCATGGTAATTCATCAAAAAAGATCACTTTTCGCGTCGCACTATCCTGAATGCGCGCATCCAATCTTTTAGCTAAATCACCCAGCGCCTCCAACCAACTACTGTATGAGACCTCGCTTGCAGCAAGACCAAAGGCTGTCGCTATTTGGGTTGCAAAATTGTAGAGCTGTTCAGGTAGCGGCGCGCCAGCGATACCCGTCACCGAAAAGACCAGATCGTTCGCATAGACCTGCTTTACCAAGAACGTCTTGCCGATACGACGTCTACCCACCACAGACACTAGACTTGCTCGCTTGGCTTGATACGCCTCCGCCAATACGGCTTTCGCTGCTGCTCGCCCAATCACCTCACCTGCTTGCTGCGCCATATCTGGCCAAATGTAGACCATTCACCTCATTTATGTCCAGGTATGCACCATCCGTGGATATAACTCCCATTTTTAGTGACTTAAGTCCAGATATAGCCTAGCCCTGAGGTCCAATCATGCACGCTGCGCCGCCGAGACAAGGTGCGCAGTTGCTAAACCTCAGCTACTGAACAGCCTGCACCGGGCTACCTTGCGGCATTCCTGCACCCCATGAAAATTACACGCGTCAGCTACGAGCGCTACGACCTGCGAATGCGATCTGGCTATACCATCGCCTACGAATCCATAGACTCCGCAGTAAATTTTGTGCTTCGCATCGAGACGACTGGCAAAAACATCGGTCAAGGCTGTGCAGCTCCAGATTTTGAGGTGACCGGGGAGCGGCCCGATGAGGTAGAGCGACTTATTCGCGATGTTCTTGCACCTTATCTACAAGGTCAGGAAGCGCTGGCTTATGCACGGCTCATTCGCGATGTGCGCGAGCTACCAGGGGTGGGGCCCAGTGTAGCCTGTATGGTTGATAATGCGCTGCACGACCTGATCGCAAAGGAAGCGAACATGCCACTGTACAAGTTTTTGGGCGCCTATAGAAGTGAGATTGCAACGAGTGTTACAGTTGGCATTTTACCTGCCGACGAAACCCTAGAAGAGGTGCGTGCTTGGGTGGCGCGTGGATTTCGCATCATCAAAGTGAAAGGTGGCCTTAGCCTCCACGCCGATTTGGAGCGCCTCACCCTCGTGCGCGAGCTCTACCCGCACATAGAGTTGCGCTTTGATGGCAACCAAGGCTATACCGAACGTGATGCCATAGAATTTGAAGCACGCGTGAGACCTATAGGTGTGACAATATTCGAGCAGCCAATTTCCATCAGCAACGAGCATGGACTCGGCGCGCTAACTGCCGAGACACATATCCCTGTCATGGCCGATGAAAGTCTCAAAACACTCGCCGATGCTTTCCGGCTTGCGCGGCACGACCGGGTGGATATGATCAACATCAAGTTGCAGAAAGTCGGTGGCATATTGGAAGGCTTGAGCATCAACTCAGTAGCTCGTGCCGCTGATATGGAAACGATGGTGGGGTGCCTCGATGAGTGTTCGTTAGGTATAGCCGCTGGACTGCACTTTGCGTTAAGTCGACCTAATGTTGCCTTTGCCGATCTTGATGGGCACCTCGATTTTGAGGCTGATCCATTTTCGGGTTTGTTTACACTAGAAGGTGGTGTGTTAAGACCTACTGAGGCTGCAGGCTTGGGATGAGGCTGCACATCTGGTTACGCGTGCTTTAGCGCGCATGGTTTTCTAGTCCCAAGGATCTGCGCGCATTGATATGTAAAGTGGAGGGTTCAATTACATCCCTGAGCTGAGTTCCGGGTAAACCCTACCCTCTGACAACGCCGCCGCTCTGCGGCTATGGCCTCGCTGCGGGAGGAGTGTGTGATAGCCGCAGGGCGGCGTCGTTATAGGGAGTTTACCCGGCGACCAGATACGATTGAGCGCCTAGCCATGCGTCTAGCCCCCAGCACCCGCTTCCCACCTCTCACCTCCCGCAGCGTTAGCGGTCTATTTTCTGTTCTTACCCTTCTTTTGCAGCTTTAAGAGATTAGGTTACCAGTCCGGTCGACGTCGTCCAACCGTTCAGGTAGAGCCGCGGCATTTTGAAGACATATCTATCAAGGTAGCTCGGATGAACGACGTCTATTCATGATGCTTGTAGGTTATTGACGATTTCGCTCCGCCCTCTCACCTGACCACATCCATGTGGTCAGATGATATGCCCATAGTGCAGTGGTTAAGTCAATATTTCGCTTTTGCCTGAGTCTCTAGCGGTGTCGGAATACGTGGCAGCGGGGTGGCTCATACAGTTGAAGCCTTACCGCACGTTGGGATGGCACGGCAGTACCGCACGTCGGTATGGCACGTCATTATTGCACGTTATAAGGGCTCGTCATTGTCGCACGTTGGACTCACATGTTATTGCCGCACCTTGGAATCGCAAGCCATTATTGCAAGTTAGGACCGCAAATCGCCATTCGATCCTTTGTATTAAAATGCACAGGCGCCGCCTTACCCCACATTGTGGTCACGGTCAGCCCCATAAGATGGGTCTCACTCGCTGAATCCTCCGGGTCCCACAAAAGCATCACCCATCCCATCATTGATGCTCTGCCCGTAGGCAAATCAGAAAAGTAAATTGAATGAATTTCCAGGCCCCGGAGTGGGAAATATCCTGCCCTTAGGCATACGAATCATCCTTCATATAGTTCCGTTTTCTGTTCTTGTCTTAATATGCAGCTTCAAACGATTAGCTCACCAGTAATTTTAGTTCTTCCTTCTGTTCTTACACTTCTTTTGCAGCTTTAAGAGATTAGGCTACCAGTCCGGCCGACGTCGTCCCACCGCGCAGGAAGAGCCGCGGCATTTCGATGACCTATCTCTCAGGGTAGCTCGGTTGAACGAGGTCTGTTCTGATTGCTTATATTTTATGACCAATTCCGCTTCGCCCTCTCCCCTGACTACATCCATGTGGTCAGGCGGCTTACGGTTCGTTGCTAAATGTGCGGGGGGGGTAGCAATGATTTGTTGCTTCTGCCTGAGATTCTAGCGGTGTCGGAATACGCGACAGCGGGGTGGATCAAACAGTTGAAACCTTACCGCACGTTGGGATGGCACGTCTGCGTCGCACGTTAAAGCCGCACGTTTGGTGACACCTAGGTATATGAACCTGCCGTAGCAGCACCGACACCCGAGGTACCCGACGGACCTGATCTTAATGCATTTTCTTCAAAAGGATCGATACATTGATCAGGTCCGTCGGGTACCACCATAGACCCAGCACCTAACACCTAGCACCTAGCACCTAGTACCTAGCACCCACCTGACCACAATATTGTGGTCAGGCCAGCACCTACCCCCCAACCCCCAGCGCTTCCGGATTCTGCAAATCCGTAGGCCAGGTTGAAACGCCAGCAGCGGCTTCGCCTGCATCGAATTCTAAGACACTTAATTCGCCTGTCCGCTCGAGAAGCGCGAGGCGAATCGTTGCTGTACTGTCGAGGCCTTGGGTTCGTAACATGCCAAACAACTCATCCTCTCGCAGCCTCGCCGATTGCAGTGCCTTATGTTGAACCTCGCCCTTCACCACCATCACCATGGGAGATCCATCTACAAAGTGATCCACCGACTTTGACCGCACTTCTAGCGATGCTAGTAAACGACTAAATATAACGAGTACAGTTATCACCACAGCCGCATAAGTGAGTGGCACCTGAGGATAAAACATGGCATCACCAGTCGCCGAGCCTAAAGCTATGACGACTATATTTTCCATGGGACTCAAATTGCGCGATCCTCGCTTGCCCATTGAGCGTATGAGCACCAAAGCGTACACATATATCACCGTAATGCGGAAAATTATTTCAGCATAATATAGTAGCGGCTCATCACCTATAAATATGCGATGCCAATCGAAAGGTACTGCAGGCTCCATAGATGTAAGTTTACTGGGAACTTAATGATCAAACATTTAAAAAACCTTTTATTGACGCGTATAGGCTTCAAATTGCAGCCTATGCCGCTCGCCGTGCAAGGCACTAAAATAGAACCACTCACATCGAGTTAATTCTGCAAAAATGGGATGGCTGTAAGCTGTTACGAGCGCAGTAATATCATCAGCAAATTCGAAGGCAACTCTCACATCAGCGCGCGTATCGGCGAAATTGTCGAGCGCCTCTACCATCGGATAGTTCTGCAGCTCCGGTTCTAGCGAGGCGGGAGCCTTTTTGCTAACGGTGAGGTCGGTCATACGCTCCCTGATCTGCGGGCACTTCTGTTCCGCATCACGGTCACGTACTGGAGCTGCAGGCATATTGAGCAACTTGATGGTGCCCAGTTCTGAAAGCGTCATGTGCTGCACCAGCTGGCCGGGCGTCCACTTTCCGGGCGCCATCGGCTGATTGTAGCTCTTCTTGTCGATGCTGGAGAAGCTATCGAAAAAGCTTTCTGTGTACCGGTCGAACTCCTTGAGGTAAAAAACTTCAGCATCTGCGCGCATCGCGCTAAAGTAGCTTCTTGGCGGAAACTACTTCCACGTATTGCAGCTGCTCAGTTTCGCCGGCCGCCTTGCGTGTATCGCTCATAGAATTGCTACCCTCTCGGGAAAATTTTACCAGCGCAAATCTATGACTACTCCTTCGGCATCGAGAAGAGGGTCATGTCGAGTTCGGGATTAACCTCAATTTCTGTGATCGTAATCTTTTGTAGTGACTGATCACCCAATTTTGTCTCGATCGAAAATGGCATCATCAGCCCATCTACCTCTTGATAATCGCTGAAATAGGTCTTCGCAACTTGCCCTTGGGCAGGACCAGAAGGTATCTCTTCACTCTGCATGATGGGCACCATGTACTCCGTGTCAAAGTAATACATTTCTACATCACCTTCAGGTTTGGTCAGTTTGACTTCGTATGTTAAAGCTCCCTCCACTTCTTTCTTGCCCATCACCTCAATAACATTGCCTTTCTCCTTGTAATTCAGAAATGGGCTTTGGAATTCTTCTTGCGTAAACTGTTTGGCCTCTTCGGGAGACATTTCTTGCGCAGTAGTAGCGCCTGCAAAAGGATTTATTTGCCAGGCTGTTTGTCCATCAAAGCCTTGCACGATTTGCTGACCTTGCATATTTATATCAATGCGTTGTTTATTGGGCATGGCGTTGACGACGATGCCGGTTAATTCAACAGGCCCCATACTCATCGTGGCCTTTGCCCGGCGGGAGGTGAGCTGGTTCCAAGCTTCTTCACCACCCGTATTTTCAAGGTAACCATTCACGAGTGCTTCGGCTACTGGTAGATCAGTCACTGCATCCTGTGCATAGCTGCTCACGCTTACGCAAAATACACTAGCAAAAACGACGGCCGACATGTGGAAAAACTTCATAGGGTGGTTTTTTTTTGTAGATGCACAACTTACGATGCTCCTCAAACTCATCGCCTCTTTCATGGACAGAGACAGGGGTTTGACCATTAAAGGACGGTGAACACGGGCGCCTTCAATGCATTGTTATAAGAGAATCCTACTCTCAAAGCCAAAGACCAATTCGTGAAATTTCTTCCCCTACTCAGCTTCCTTCTGCTCATGCTAGCTACCAGCTCATGTGGACCTCGTGTAGAAACCTACCGCCCCAATGAAGCAGACCTGTCGAAGTACAACAGCTTCGCATTCTTACCCAATGCCGAAATCATGAATGATGATGACATGGAAAGCGACAAGGTGAATGAATCTATCATCGCCACTCTCAACAAAAACATGCGTGAGCAAGGCTACACCTTAGATCGCGATAATCCTGATCTATTGCTGCTCTTGAGCGTTAAGACAGATTTAGAAACAGAAACTACTACTGATCCCGTTTACGCCTCAGACTACGCCTATTATGGTGGCTACGGTGCTCGTCCAGGTGTGGGAGTAAGTCCCTACTACAATGACTACTATTACCGCGGCTATACTGATTATAATCGCGTGATCGGCTACGACACCGATACTTATACCTACAAGCAAGGTACGCTCGTAGTCGATGTCGTTGATCGTAAAAAGCGCAAAACCGTCTGGAAAGGTATTTCTCGCACACCTGTCACCGGATCGCGCACCGACGCTGTTATCAGCATGGTGGATGAAATATTCGAGGACTATCCGGTGAAGTCCTGATGCCCATTAGCCTTTGCGCTATACTTTGGCGACGTGGACATACCTCGCCTCCGCCTTGCGCCTACTCCATCAGGTCTGCTCCACCTGGGCAATGGCGTCAACTTTGCATACAACGCCGCGCTTGCTGCACATCTGCACGGGCAACTTCTGCTGCGCATCGATGATCTAGACGGTGCTCGCGTGCGTGGTCAGTACCTCAATGATATTGATGCCACGATTCGCTGGCTGCTCCCCGAACAGGCCGAAGCACTCTGTCGAGAGGCCATGTACCAGTCGCGTCGCCTAGTGGCGTATAATGCTGCACTCCAGCTCTTGCGCAAGCATAATATGGTCTATGCTTGTAGGTGTAGTCGTCGAGAAGTGCGCGCGGCCCAGCAAGCCGCCGGATTGCCAGAAGATATCAATGCCTACCCTGGCACCTGTCGCGATTGTGAGTACTCACTTGATAAGCAGGGTGTGGTTTGGCGTATGCGGGAGGGCGATACGATCGTTCGCCAGCGCAATCGCATGCCGAGTTATCAACTAGCGAGTTTGGTAGATGATGTAGATGCCAATATCACGCATATCGTGCGAGGCGAAGATTTGCTGGAAAGCACACTAATGCAACTGCAACTCGCTCAGGTACTTGCGCAGGTGGATCAACGCTTCGCCCAGTTTCAACAGCTACACTTCTATCACCATCCCTTGCTAACCGATACAACAGGCGCCAAACTCAGTAAGCGCGCCGGAGCAAGCAGTTTGGAAGCTTTACGACACAGCCACGGCACGGCAACGCCTGTTTTTGCGAAAGCTGGACAACTCCTCAATGCCCCACAGACCACCTCGCTCGCTGTACTCACCGCCGAAATAGCACGCTTGGAAGCTTTTCGTATGTGAGCTAATGTCAAGGTCTCGTGCTACTGCCAGGCTGCACGTATCAATTCCCGCCAACGAACGTTATTCGTGCCATGATAGCACGCTTTGTAACTACACTTTCGCTCCTTTTCTGCACAGCAACACTTCTGGCTAATGGTGGCATGTGGCTGCCACTCCTGCTGCAAAACCTCAATGAGGAGGAGATGCAGGACCTCGGTATGCGCCTCACTGCAGAAGATATTTACTCCATTAATCAGAGTTCGCTCAAAGATGCCATTGTGCATTTTGGCGGCTTTTGCACTGGTGAAGTTATCAGTAGTCGAGGTCTGGTGCTCACGAATCATCACTGTGGTTACGGAGCTATTTCCGATCATACTACGCTCGAAAATAATATTTTAGAAGATGGTTTTTACGCGCAAAGTCTCGCTGAAGAGAAGCCGAATCCAGGGCTATTCGTTACCTTCATCGAACGTATTGTTGACGCCTCAGATGCTATATTAAAAGGGGTTGATCCTGATATGGATGAGGATGAGCGCCGCAAACTTATTCAGTCGAATACTGCTCGTTACAAGCAGACCTTTACGTTAGGTGAATTTGAAGAAGTATTAGTTAAGCCTTTTTACGATGGCAACCAATACTTCGCGTTCGTCACCAAACGATATCCTGATGTGCGTCTCGTAGGTACGCCTCCCGATGCGGTGGGCAAATTTGGCGCCGACACCGACAATTGGGAGTGGCCGCGGCATACGGGAGACTTCTCGCTTTTTCGCATCTATGCTAAGCCAGATGGCAGTCCAGCAGAGTTTAGCACCGACAACGTCCCGCTTACGCCAAAACGCCACCTCGAGATATCTACTGCAGGGGTAAAGCCAGGTGATTTCTCAATGATTTTCGGCTTCCCAGGAAGAACTGATCAATACTTACCCGCATCAGCCATGACGCAGCGGGTGCGTGTGCTCAACCCTATTCGGATTGGCATGCGCGACCTCAGCCTGGCTGTAATCGATAGCGCTATGCGAGCCGATAAGCAGGTAAAGATCGACTATGCTTCCAAGCAAGCGCGCATCGCTAATGCATGGAAGAAATGGCGCGGTGAGTCGGAGGGTGTGGAGGCAACTAATGGCATCCCGCTGCGCAATGGTCTTGAGCACGATTTCATGAAGCGACTCAAGACGCCGCAGTTGCAGGTGGCTGAGTTTTCGCCCGAGCAGCGCATGCGCTACCTCACACTGCTACCCGCGCTCGATAGCCTTTATGCAGCACAGGAAGCTTTCGCTAAAACCCGTGCCTACGTCGGCGAAATAAACTACAACGTCGATCTTTTTCGCATTGCCAATATTGTGGCTAGACGCATCAAGATATACGAAGCTAACGGTAGTGCTGCATTTGCAGAAGCTGCCAGTGCATTGGCCGATGAGCTGGAATCATTTTATGCGCGCTACAATCCTGCCATCGATGAGGCGGTGGCTAAACAACAGCTACGAGAATACTTGTATAAAGTCGATCCTGCACACCGCAGCGGCTATCTTGCGGACCAAGCTAATTTCGCAACTTCACTGAGTGATTATGTTGCGCTAGTTTACCAGCAAAGTTATCTAACGCATGGCGAGCTGGTCCTGAAAATGTTGCGCGAGCGCCCGAGTGAGTTTGCCGAATACATTAAGGGTGACGTAGGCTATCAGTTGGTACGCCAAATAAACGCCTTTAATGAGCAGCATATCCTCGAACCATACAATCAAATTGAAGAAGCCGTTGCGCCACTTCAACGGGATTACATGCGTGCGCTCATGCAGGTATACCCTGATCGCACCTTCTACCCCGATGCGAATTCGACGATGCGCGTCAGCTACGGCAAGTTCGAGGGCTTCACAGGGCTCGACGGTACCGATTATGACTACATGACGTACCTCGATGGCGTCGTTGCCAAGTATCAGCCAGGTGATTATGAATTTGATGTACCGAAGCGCCTGCTGCAACTCGAGGAGGCCAAAGACTACGGGCGCTACGCTACTGCTGAGGGCAAGCTGCCGGTATGTGTGCTTGGCTCGAACCACACGACGGGTGGCAATTCAGGTTCGCCAGCACTCGATGCTGATGGCCGCTTAGTAGGTCTCAATTTTGATCGCACTTGGCAATCCACCATGTCGGACATCAATTATGATCCGAGTATCTGCCGCAACATTATGGTTGATATCCGCTACGTGCTTTTCCTGATTGACAAACTCGGTCAGGCACCGCACTTAGTGGAGGAGATGACGGTGGTGGAGTAGG
Organism: Saprospiraceae bacterium; assembly: GCA_965213735.1. Lineage (GTDB taxonomy): Bacteria > Bacteroidota > Bacteroidia > Chitinophagales > Saprospiraceae > CALDTK01. The sequence goes on along the minus strand of CBDCAB010000005.1, from coordinate 1,104,348 downwards.
GGCTAGGTAACATACCAGCAGCACATGCCGACATACCAGCAGCACATGCCGATATACCAGCAGCACATGCCGATCGGGAGACCGGCACAACATGGCCCACCCTCAGCTCATCTTACCACCACCAGCTGCCGCCTCGCCTGTATGCCCGCCACATCGCGCAGCACCAGCGTATACATACCCGCAGGCCATTGACCTACGTCCAGCACATGGCGCTCCCTTACCGTAGCCTGATGTACAACTTGACCTAGTGCCGAGACCACCACGAGCTGTTGCTCCACAGCCGCAGGAAAGGTGAGCTCAACATAGCCGGAAGCTGGATTAGGGGCAACACGCAACTCCACAAGCGGCTCGCCTGTACCCAAAGACGCGCGCACGCCAAAATTATCAATCAACGTATAGTCGTATTCCTCCAGCGACAAATCGATCCCACTTTTATGAAAAGACCCGTATCCTTCTAGATTAAATATTTCAAGCTCTACTTTGCCCACAAAGTTAGCTGGCAAGGAAATTTGCTGTTCGGTCCAAAGCTCATCGGGCTGACTTGGAATAAGCGAGCTGCCTGTGCTGCCATCCTCCCCCGTCCATACTACCCGCACTGCACGCGCCTGGTCGTTGAGTTCCGGAAACTGCGTATTGCCATCCGCATGAAGTTGTACCATATCGAAAGTCAATATCGGATCAGCTAAGCCCGACAAGTCGAAACAGGTGCTCGGTGGCAGCGAATAACGCTGCGCACTCAGGTTTTCTTCCGGCGAAAGACAGGGCAATCTACCGGTAGAGTAGCTGCCACCAGTAGTCGCAAATACATGGTTTCCCTGATATTCAATACGCCCAATCACCCCCGAATCATAATTATCAACAACGATAGCTACAGTATCATAAGGTGATTCGAAATCTAACTGCTGGTTTTGACGCAGAGGTCGCGTAAATTTATTGCTAATCGTTAAATCATTGTTCTCGCTGTTGCCGTCGCCTGCCAGCACCACTTCAGCACGTACTAGATATTGAGCAATGTCTGTATCCAAGAATACGTGCAAATCATCTTCCCAACCTGGCTGTATTGCAACGAGTCGACCATTAGCAGTAAAAAGTATGGCGTCGTGCTGATCGTAGAAGTTGATTATGTAGTCTTGATCAAGTAGCCCACAGCCAGTATTGCGCAGCGTAACGTACGTACTTACCTCATCAGTACTACAGGAGAAATTCGCAAACTCAAGTAGCGCAAGCGTAGCATCGGTAGCAATATCACTTACTTCAACATCTTGCGAACCCGAGTCATTTTGCGAATTAGTATCGCCAGGAAGAGCAACAGTAAGTGTGGCTGAATATTCTCCGGCCGCTAATGTCATAGGAAAGGTTAAATCTTCAAATAAATAGCCACCTACGGAAAGATCATCCGCAAAAGTATAATTGATTGTACCTATCGTATTATTAACTTCAGCAAGCACTTGCATGACTGTACCAGCAGGAACGACATCGCCTTCATTACGTAAAATCAAGGTGAGTACTAAGCTGTCCTCAGGGTGGCAGGTGGTAGAGGCATTGGAAGAAAAGTTATTTGTACTTACATCCCTCGTCAGCTGCGGAGGATTACTCGCGGGTAAGCCTATCGCTGCCCATGCCTCCTCCAAATTCCTGTACTGAGGGCTAGAACTTCCAAAAAGAGAGGCTGCAGCCAATAATGAACCTTGATAAGCATCAGTATAAGTTGAAGCTTCGGTGAGGTAATTACGGTTGGTAGCAAAAGCGATAGCAAAGGCGTCTTCGACCCCAATTGGCAGAACGTTGTATGAAGTGCCTAATTCGTTGGTGCCGCTGCCGCCTTCTACGAGTAGGTAGAACCAGTGGCCGAGCGGCCCAGAATTCGTATGTACTCCAGCTCCATCATGCCACAAGTCGCCCTGGTAAACGCGTGGGTTGCCGTGGCGGGTCGGATCTTCCATCGATCGGAACTTCCGTGCATAAGGTGAGGCGGCAAAGCGATTACCTAAATCCCAGGTGAATTGATCGGGCTGCTCGATCAGCTCGAGTGCCTTGCCATAGATATCGCTAAAGCCTTCGTTGAGCGCCCCCGACTCACCTCTGTAGATAAGGTTGGAGGTCCTTTGCGTGATGCCATGCGCGAATTCATGCCCCACTACATCGAGTGTGGTGAGGGGCTGATAATGACAGTCGCCTCCGCCAAACCGTGCGATGGTTCCATTCCAATAGGCATTCACAAAGCTGTGCTCGCCATCATCAACAGTGGCTTGAAACTCCTCACCATTTCCGTCTACACCTGCCCATCCGAAGCGGTCGAGCAGCAAATCATAAAAGCGATTCATGCCGTAGAACACATCTACGGCCATGGCTCGCCCGTAGTTGCTGGCCGTAAAGTGTGGACTCGGCGAGACCGGAATTCCGCTGCTCGTGACGCTCGTCACCTCCAGGCCCCGCAGATCATCCCGCAGTTCGTAGTGTGAGGCCGACACCTGTTCCACGTCAAAGGTCACATTGCCGTAGTAGGTCGATTCGCCCGTACCAGGCACAGTCGCGTGCATCACCAGGGGCGTACGTGCCAGCACCTGACTGGTCAGCGCATCGACATACACCAGCTCGCGATTTTGGGCTTGCTCATCCAGCATTTCCAGTTCGTAGGCTAGGCGCAGGTAACCACTTACCACCGGATAAAGTCGGTCCACATATACTAGTCTTGCCTCTACAAGCTCCGCCTTAGGCAGCACGCGATGCACGCGCCGGGTAGCCCGTTCAAGATCTACGAGTGCTTGTTGGGCAAGAGGCTGGTCGGTGTAGGAGTCGCCGGTATAGCGCAGCACATTACCCGTCTTATCGGTATGAAGTATTAGTGTGCCGCCGATGACTGGCCAGCCGTTGATCGACTGCCTGTAGCGGAGGTGCTGCTTGTCCGTGAGGATGTTTTTGGCACTTGCTGCATCGAGCTGCCAAGTGCTGGCGGGGTGTGCCTGCAGCTGCTCTGAATTATCGATAAAAAATTGCTCGCTCTTAGCTTCAACTTCCGGTACGCCGCCGAGCGAAGCGGGTGCGGTGCTTAGTTGTGCTAGAGCAACTGAGGTGCTCAGCAGCAGTAAACTTAGGTATAGACTTCTGGACATAGCGCGCTACTAATTTGCGAAAAGGTACGGCAGCGCTAGCATCCAGTGTGTGCGAATGCCGACGATTATCTCGTTTCGGCCCGCAATTTTCTTTCTGCGGTATCTACGAGTTCATCTACAGGTAATGCGATAGAGACTCGAACAGCGTCTTTTGGCACTTCCAGCGTTTCGAGTTGAGAATCGAGAAGTTCGGGTGGGAAGAAGTGTCCTTCGCGGTCGTTGAGCCGCTCGAGCAGTAGTTCCTTTGAGCCGTGGAGGTAGAGCAGGTGGGGTTTTGACGAAAGTCCTCGACTTAAAATTAGCCTGTACGAAGCCTTGAGTGCAGAGCAGGCCATGACGCAGCCCCCGGTAGTTTCAGCTTTCGCCAAAACAGCATGCAGCGCCAACAGCCAGGGCAGCCGATCCTCATCATTGAGAGGAGTGCCAGCGGCCATCTTATCGACATTGGCTTGAGGATGAAAATTATCTCCCTCGATGTAAGGCACGCCCAGCCGCTTGGCTAAGGCCCGACCTATAGTGGATTTGCCCGAGCCACTCACACCCATCACGACTACAACCATAGGCGTAAGTAAAGGTGTACCGACTGAATGGTGCATGTACCTTGGCGCAGTGACACGCAAAGCCCGGCAGCCTTGGTACCTCAACCTGCCGCACCCGGTAGTGATGCTGCTGGGGATTCTCGTAGTGGTGGCCGGGCTCAGCTATGTTTTGCCAGCAGGTGAATATGCGCGTGAGTTGGTGGCTGGCCGCGAGCGCGTGGTGCCTGGCAGCTTCCGATTTGTCGATGCCAGGCCTGTAGGATTGCTCACATTGTTTCGCGCACTCCCGGAAGGTTTTGCGAAAGCGGCACCCGTCGTGTATGTCATTTTCGCCAGCGGCATCATGTTTGGCATTGTAGAGCAAACCGGCGCCATCGAGCGAGCCGTGTGCACCCTCATCAGAAGCGTTGGCGAGGCCCGGCGCCTGCAGGTGCTCGTACTCACCACCTTTGTCTACGGCATGCTCGGGGTATTCGTGGGCTATGAAAATAACATTGCGATGGTCCCGATTGCGGCGGTGTTGGTGCTGGCCTTGGGGGGCGACCTCCTGCTGGCGGCCGGTGTGAGTGTGGGTGCTATTACAGTGGGTTTTGGCGTAAGCCCCTTCAATCCCTATACCGTGGGAATAGGCCACCAACTGGCGCAGCTGCCTATCTTCAGTGGTTGGCTGCTGCGTGCGGCGCTGTGCCTCCTCTCGCTGTCACTGCTGGCCTGGTGGAATGTGCGCTACCTGCAAAAAATATTGGCCAATCCTGCGGCGTCGCTTGCTGACGGTATCGATAGCAGCGGCTTTCGCCTCCGTGCCGAGCTGGCTAGTTATCGACTCACTGGCCGCGATGGACTGATTTTGATCAGTTTTGCAGGTGGACTGGCAGTGATGCTATACGGTGTGTTTGCGCAGCAATGGTTTCTCGATGAAATTTCCGCAGTCTTTGTCATGACAGCCATTGTGGTGGGTATAGTTGGTGGACTCGGGCCCACTCATCTTGCTGAAACCAGCCTTGCCTCCGTGGCGGTAGTAGCTCCAGGCGCCTTTTTGGTGGGACTGGCAAACGCGGTGCGCGTGGTGATGGAAGCGGGCGGTATTGGTGATACCATCACCTACGGGCTGGCCGAAGCGCTGAAAGGGCTAGCACCCGCTGTGGCTGCAGTAGGTATGGTGATGACGCAGTCGCTGACCAATTTTCTCATCCCTTCCGGATCAGGACAAGCGCTGGCTACACTGCCCGTGATGATTCCGCTCGGCGACCTCGTGGGTATTAGCAGACAAGTAACGGTATTGGCATTTCAAATTGGTGATGGTATTACCAACTTGCTCAACCCAACACTCGGAGGTCTGGTAGCCATGCTGGCGATGTGTCGCGTGCCATTTGATCGCTGGCTGCGCTACATTTTCCCGCTGGTGCTTATACTGATGCTCGTGTGCCTGGTGGTATTGGTGGCGAGCGTGTGGTTTGGCTACTCTTGAAGCAGCTCTGTGCCAGGTTTCGGTCAAGCCAGTCGTGACTGCGCAGGTGCAGGTATGTACCTTCGTTTGCAGTAGATGAGTAGATGCTGCTCGAGTGCAAGAGGATATGACTTCAGTAGGCTTTACAGGTAAACTGCTCGATCGCTATCTGGCCAGCGGCTGGTACCGAATGGGGACGCGCATGTTTAGCTGTCGGTATAATTTTTATGATTGGGGCTTTTTAACAACCGTGTGGACGCGGCTGCCTCTCGCGAATCATAAATTTCCCAAGGGAACTGCAAAGATGATGCGGCGCAATGCGCGCAAGCTTCGCTACCAGGTGCATCGAGCACGTGCTGGCAAGGCCGAAGAAGCGGTATTTTCTGCCTATGTATTAGCTAAGAATTACGATTTACATGATAGCGCTAAAAGCTATCTGATGCACGATCCGGACGCTCCCTTTGATACCTACCAGATCAGTGTATACGAAGGCAAGGAACTGGTTGCGTTTTCTTATTTCGATTTGGGCAGTGATTCGGTACAGAGCGTTTGTGGGTTTTATAACCCCGCATTCTCACATTATTCTCTTGGACTTTATACGTTAGCTTTAGAGGTAGATTATTGCAAGTCGCGTGGACTAGATTACCATTACGCAGGATACATCGTCCCCGGAAATGATATTTTCGAATACAAGCGTCGCGTTGGGGATTTGGAAGCGTTTGACGATCTGGAAAGGTCGTGGTACCCACTGGCAGAGCTCGATCCGATGACATTGCCTGATGCTGTGCAGCGTGAAGCTATGTTTGAGTATAATCAGCTGTTTTCGAGCATCAACATGTCGTATTCTGTCCGCCTGAGGCCACAGTACTTTATTGGAATAGCGCAGCAGGACATGCAGTGGTTACGTCGAGAGCAGCTACCCTTCTGTATTACCGAGCATCGGAGCAATCGGCGCCCATTTTGGGCCTGCCATTTCTACAGTTTTAATCGTGGTCGGTACTTATCCTTATTATGCTCCACGCATGCGTATGAGCAGGAATCACTACTCATCCCGACATCACTGGCGCGGCGTAGTAATCACAGTAAACACTACGAACATTATGGCTCAGGCGTGGCGGTGCGTTTGCTCCACCAATCGAGTCATCCCTATACAGCCGCTGATTTAGAGCGGGTTTGGCGTGAAGTTGACAATGCAAATGCTGCAGTGCTAAAATTATAAATTACAGCTACCTTGGCTTTGTGACAGCGCGAGAACTTTTAGCTGATTTAGTCGCCTTTCCCATACTGGGTGGAGAGTCAAATCTTGCAATCATTGCATACATTGAAAGGTATTTGACTGGTTTTGGCGTAAGCTGTACACGCGTTGAAGACCCTACAGGTGCAGCTAAGGCTTGCCTGCATGCGCGTATTGGACCTGCAGTTGATGGCGGGGTAATTTTGAGCGGGCATACAGATGTGGTGCCGGTTGTTGGGCAGTCGTGGAGCACCAATCCTTTTGAGCTGACTGCACGCGCGGGTAAGTTGTATGGCCGTGGCAGTTGCGATATGAAAGGCTTTTTGGCGTGTGTGCTGGCGGCAGTGCCTACTTACGTCAAAACTGCCCTCGAAAAGCCAATCTATCTGGCCTTTAGTTTCGACGAAGAGGTGGGTTGTATTTCGGGTCAATTACTTGCCGAGGCTATTAGAGATCATTACGAAGAACAACCCGCCTATTGTATAGTGGGTGAGCCGAGTATGCTACAGCCTGTGGTGGCGCACAAAGGCATCGTGGTGGAGAAGGTAACAGTGCGAGGTTCGGCAGGACATTCGAGTCGCATTCGCAGCGAAGTGAGTGCGGTGCACGAGGCCGCGCGACTGGTGCTGTGGCTGGAAAACAAGATGAATGCACTTACAGGTGCAGGACGTACAGACGAGCGTTTCGATCCGCCACATTCGAGCCTTCACGTTGGTCAGCTGCATGGAGGAACTGCTCATAATATTGTGGCCGACACGGCCTGGTTTACAGTTGATATGCGAAATATTCCGAGCGATAATCTGCAAGGTTTACGCGATGATTTTGCAGCTTACGCCAAAACCCAAGAGCACGAGTTACACAAGCGGTTTGCTGGGGCGCAAATAATAGTGGAAGAATACCATCCGCTAGTGCCGGCGCTAGATACTCGCGAGAATGATCGAGTAGTGGAATTTATCCGCGTACTGAGCCAAAGGCAAGAACTTGCAGCAGTGGCCTATGCAGCGGAGGCTGGGCAGTTTGCCAATGCAGGTTTTGCAACAGTCATCTGTGGTCCTGGAGATATCGCGCAGGCACACCGAGCAGATGAGTTTATTTCCGAGGCACAGCTGGCAGCAGGCGCAGAAATGTTACTCCGCCTGCCAAACGTGCTGCACGGGCATTGACTTTGAGTTGGCGCCTGCAAAAACATCCTAGCGCGCACTAAACTCACTAGCGATAATTTGTGCTACTAATAGCAGCAGCATGTTTGCTACTCCATTACCTTTCACAATTCTTCGCTTTAAATCCCTCTGCATGTCTCGCTTCTCTATTTTACAGTTGATCCTGCTGCTGGCGCTGAGTTCAACAGCATTGGCACAGACTGCCTGGCGCGTGTCGCATCAGGCCCATCCGCTGCTCGAGGATGCGACAGATTTCACCCTCGAGTCGATCTTAGAAACACCGACCGCTTATCGGGTGCTGGCACGGCTCGATACGTTGGGTAGACGTGCAGAGTTTTTGCTCGACAAGGACACCGGCGATCTATTGGCAGGCAATCTGGTGCTGAGTACTTGCTTTCCCGAAGAAGTTGGCTATGAGTTAGGGCTTTCTATCTCCGCCCGACGCAGTTCGCCAGATACGATCACGGTGACTACCTACGACTACGACACCCTCACCTGCCGGCAAGGAGCTCTGCTGTGGGAACGGCAATTGGCTGTTGCTACACTCGGATACTTGGGTGGTGAGCCACGTCTGGTTATGGATCTACAAACAGACGAACTTGGCGTGGCTGTGCGTACAGCTATTGATACCATTATCAGTAGTTTATCTGTGATTAGTCAAGTTGAATTTTTCGCGCTAGATGCCTTTACGGGAGCAACCAACTTCTCTTATGCTAGCGACACATTAAACTCTCCACTAGTAGACTCTCCAGGAGGTCCTGAACCTTACAGCTTGCGCGGTGACGGCTATGCTCTTGTGTCTGCTACATCGAACAATGGATACTTTTTAACATGGCTGAATTCAGACGGGACTGTGGTAGCCGAGGATTTTGAACTCAGAACCTGCTGCTCAGAACTGCTTAATTTTGAATACTCCAGCACACGCAATGAATTGCTCTTTCAATGGAGGACACAATCGGGCAGAAATTTAAGCAATTATATCAACTTAGTAGATACCAATCTTAACAACACAGCACTAGCTACAGATAGCCTGCGTGGCACGGTCTTCTCCACGAATCCACTTACTGGTCCGCTGCATCATTCTAATTGGTTGCCCAATGATACGATTATTACTTCCGGCTCTGCCTTTCCGTTTGATATGATGTTTTCTATTGCTGATCCGGAAGTAGGTTACCTGCGGGTTCAGCAATATTATTACCCGCGCACCCCTATTGATGTATCGACTAACACGGCTGACGGCTCCTACCTTTTCGCAAGCGATCACTCCCTCGGGGATGTACCTACGCTGACAGTATATAAGATTAACTTTTCTACTACACTGGCTCAATACCAACGTCCTGATGTAGAAGTAAGCAACCTCAACTTGAGTTCGTCAGTAATTACTCCAGACACTCTAGTATTTGAGGTAGACGTTGCTTCCACCGCGGGCCCGGTATACAACGCGCTAACAGTACTCATTGTGGCCTCTCCTGATACGATCTATGATGCGCAGGATGAACTTGTGGGCACGGCGCGTGTGGATACTTTAACGAATGTGCCTACTCTAGCTGCTGGAACATTTTTTATAAATACAGCTCGCCTGAATCTGCTGCCCGACAGCTTTTACATCATTGCTCATCAAGAAGGCAGCTTTATCGATGACTTAAATTTGGCTAATAATTCTGCCTTTGTCAAGGTGAGCAAAGACAATTCTAGCCTTGATGAGCAGCCCGTCGCTCCAACTGGGCTTGTGCTAAGTCCCAATCCTACGGCAAGTACGCTGCAGCTTAGTTGGCGAGCTGATGCTGTCAGTGGCGCAGCTACCAGGGTGCAGCTCGTCGATGCAAGCGGCAAACTCGTGCGCGATGTGGTGGTGAGTAGTGGTGCAACTCTTGATCTTAGCGAACTTCCAGCTGGTCGCTACACCGCTTCCTTTCCTGAATGGAATATGAGTACTCAGGTGATCATCGCTAGGTAAGTCGGCCGCTCATCATTATCAAGTGCGTTTCGCTGAGCGCTGGTAGACAGCCAAGTGAGCAACTCAAACACGAAGCCCCGCTGCGGCAAGTCCGAGCGGGGCTTCGTAAATAGATGAGGTCGGGAGCGGATTCGAACCGCCGTACGAGGTTTTGCAGACCTCTGCCTAGCCACTCGGCCACCCGACCTGTTGATGGTCGTTGCTACCACAAACGCAGTAGCGGAGCGCGAAGTTACGCACCGCAGGCGATTGGTGCTGAAAAAGTTGGGGGGCGGCTTCGCCGGTTTTGGCTTCGCTGTTTTTTTAGCTGCGCTTGTTTTTTTGGCTTCGCCGTTTTTTGCTGTTCGGGGGGCTGGGCTGGGGTGATGGTATCGCAAGGGCCGCAAGGGGAGGACGCAAGGGTCGCAAAGGAAGGGTGCACTCCAAGACGCTAAATCACCCTCGGTCGCCGGGTAAATCCAGGGCTCCCTATAAAGACGCCGCCCTGCGGCTATCACACTCCCCTCCCGCAGCGTGGCCATAGCCGCATAGCGGCGTTGTTGTCAGAGGGTAGGGTTTACCCGGAACGGTATGAGGTGCTGGCCTGACCACAAAATTGTGGTCAGGTGGGTGCTAGGTGCTGGGTGCCCTACCTCACCACCGCAAACATCGACTCCACCCGAATCACATCCCTGCCCGGCTCCTCTAATTCTACAACCGCCAAATAAACACCCGTCGGAGCAAGGCGACCACCCTCGCGGCCATCCCATGTCGCAAAGCGATCATCAGTCTCAAACAACTGACCACCCCAACGATCATATATCCTGAAGCGATAACTCAACCCCTCCGTCAACGATAAACGTGGCCGAAAACCAATCGTGAAACCCTCCGGCACAAAGCCCGTCGGTATATAAACCCGCGGCTGCCGGAGCGCACAGCCCGGAGCCGAACGCCACGTATACGTAGCTGCACTTCGCTCAAACACCGCCGGCGCCGTCACATCCGTCACCGTCTGATAGCACACCTCGCGAACATTCACCGCTGAAACATCGTGCACAAACTCCTGCACCTCATCTGTTGTCAAGAGCAACTGCGAACCCACATCGCTCAGCAAGCGCAAATCCCAACTGTTGAGCGTGATCGTCGCTGCCTGCGGCAGCGTCCACTGCACATCCACCAGCGTCGGCCCTAATTCGCGAGCTGTCACAACACCAGGACTAGCCGGAGCACTCGTACGCGTGGCGCCACATACATCGGTAGCCGTCACAGTCGCCACTGCATCGCTCCAGTCAAAACTGGCATCGAGACCAAGATCAACGATTGGTGCGGAGAGATCCTGAAAGGCCGGGTCGCCCATACCCTCCACAACTACTCGATTGCCAGATCTCACCTCATACCGAATGTTCTCGTATTGGGCTCGCGGGTTCCACCTCCACCGCAGCGCCCAGGTACTTCCCTCATAAGTCAGCTGCACCACCTCAATCACATCATCTGCAACTAATCGTTGCGGTCCCAAATCCACCGGAAAACTCGTGTTGCGTCCGCCTTCCTCATCTACCAGCGTAAGCCGTATAGTATAGGCGGTGTCGGAGGGCAGGTCAGGCACCGTCAATGTACCCGCGACAACTGGCAGACGCAGCGTATCGAGGCTTCCCCTAAACGTGCGTCGCGTCACTATCGCTTCGACAAAGTCAACAGGATAGGGAGCGGCGAGTTGTGGATCGATATTCACCTCGCCTGCACAGCCATCACGTTCTACCCCAATAAAGAGGCTGCTGTACTGCTCCGAATTGAAGGAGGTGCGGTTGCAGTCATCCACCGTGCCGAGGTAATATATCGAAGAGCTGCCGTCGGTTTGGGTGAGGCCATCCATATAAAAGGTGTCGGCAACTTCCGCAATCAGTTCCGTGCCCATGTCAGTTTCTTTATAGACCTGATACATCGTCACGCGCGGATCATCCGCTGGTCGCCAAATCAGCGTTGTGCCATTCACATCGTAGATTATGTCAAATATCCTCGTCAGCCCAAGTGCATCGGTGGTGAGGGTATCGCTCGTACCGCTTACAGCTGGGGAGCAGCCGTAGGTGGCAGTAAGGTAGAAGGCATCATAAGCAGCGGTTTCCTGCAGCGTGAGCAGGTACTCTTCGATGCCAGCAGCGACAGTAGTAAGTTGGGTATACGGTCCACTCGTTGTAGCTGCACCAAATATTGTTATGTTTTGCAGCGGTCCGCAGGCGTCGATCGGATCAAGCCAGGTGAGGGTGTCGCCAGCAAGGCATTGAAAGGTCGGGGCGGTAGGTTGTGCTTTCGCCAAAACCCCACATCCTATGGCAATCCAAAAAATAAACGCTATTCGCATAGTTGAGCTGGTGGGCAGAGGTACGAACGCGATATGCTACATCTTTGATGTGTCAGCTAGCTGCCAAGCCCATCTGCCAAACAAGTTGTGTTAAATTCGCGCCTCAACTCATGTTGCACCTTTGGGTTTCTCCTGGTAAGGACTCCCTTTCCACCTTCTCTTTTTCAGCTCTCGCCAACGATGACCGAACCTACTCTCCCTGCTGCACAACTCGACATGCCGACAGATTTCGAACTGCAACAAGATGTAGATCAGCTGCCGGTACAAAGCGATGAGTACATCGAAGTTATTGGCGCCGCCGAACATAATCTAAAATCTATCGATATCCGCATTCCACGAGAGCAACTCGTGGTAATAACAGGCATATCTGGTAGCGGAAAGTCTAGCCTCGCCTTCGATACAATTTATGCAGAAGGACAGCGCCGCTACATGGAAACGTTTGCCAGCTACGCCCGACAATTTATGGGCAATATGGAGCGGCCAGAAGTAGAAAAAATAGATGGCCTAAGTCCAGTCATATCTATTGAGCAAAAAACAACTTCCAAAAATCCTCGCTCTACCGTCGGTACAGTTACTGAAATATATGATTTTCTACGCCTACTCTACGCGCGTGGAGCCGACGCTTATAGCTACGAAAGCGGCGAGCGGATGGTGCGCTATACCGAAGAGCAAATCCTCGAAACCGTGCTCGAGCAGTTTGCCGATCAACGCGTAGCTCTCCTGGCACCGCTCGTACGTGGACGCAAAGGGCATTACCGCGAATTGTTCGAGCAAATGCGCAAGCAAGGCTACACCAAAATGCGCGTCGATGGTGACCTGCTCGACCTCGTGCCAGGCCTGCAAGTAGATCGATATAAAGTGCACGATATCGAACTCGTAGTCGACCGGATAGTGGCTAGCGAACGCAGGCGCGACCGACTTTCTCAAAGCCTCGCAACTGCTATGAAAATGGGCAATGGGCTCGTTATGATCGAAGATGTAGACTCCGGAAATGTTCTGCCTTTTTCTAAAGCTCTCATGGACCCACAAACAGGTCTGAGTTACGAAGAACCAAGTCCTAATACATTTTCATTTAATTCCCCATATGGCGCCTGTCCACAATGTCGTGGACTAGGAGTAGTTAATACCGTCGATTTAGATAAAGTTATACCCGATAAAACGTTGAGCCTCGCCAAAGGTGGTTTGGCACCAGTGGGCGAACTAAAGAAGAATTATACGTTTAAGCAGTTAAAAGCTATTGCTAAGCATTATAAATTTACCATGTCGACTCCTATTGCTGACATTCCTGAAAAGGCTATGAAGACTATTCTTCATGGTGGAGATCGCGAAGTTAAGATGCCCAAATATAGCAGCTACGACCAAACCCAAACGCTGGCTGAGGAAGGGCTCGCTGGTCAACTGTTGCGTTACTACGACGAGTCTACCAGCGAAAAAGTACGGCAGTGGGCTGAAGACTACATGGTTAGCGATACCTGCCCGACTTGTGAGGGCTACCGGCTGCGAAAGGAGAGCCTGCACTTTAAATTGGCGGGTAAGCACATCGGAGAGTTGAGCAAGCTAGATGTTGTGGCACTATCTGATTTTCTAGATGGGATCGAAAGCGAGTTGTCGGAGCGCCAACTGCTCATTGCAGGAGATGTACTCAAAGAGATTAGCTACCGACTCGGCTTTCTGGTGCATGTCGGCTTGACTTATTTGTCGCTCGATCGCCCCGCCCGCACCCTCTCTGGCGGTGAAAGCCAGCGGATTCGACTCGCAACACAAATTGGCTCACAACTCACAGGAATTACATATATTCTAGATGAGCCGAGTATTGGCTTGCATCAGCGGGATAATGAGAAACTAATTCAAGCCCTACGTGAACTGAAAGATATTGGAAATTCGGTGCTCGTGGTGGAGCACGATAAGGATATTATGCTTGCGAGTGATTACTTAATTGATTTAGGACCTGGCGCTGGTACACGTGGTGGCGAAGTGGTAGCTGAGGGCCTACCGAGTGAGTTTCTACACCCCCCGAAAAGGCGTAATAAGCAAGATGATCGGCACCGTGACTTTGGCGACTCCCTCACCGCCCAGTACCTCCGCAACGAGCGAGAGATTGCCATCCCAAGCAAGCGACGCAAAGGCAACGGAAAAAAGCTAAAGCTCACCGGTGCTAGTGGCAACAACCTGCACAACGTCACCCTGACGCTGCCACTCGGAACCTTCATATGTGTGACGGGTGTGAGTGGTTCGGGCAAGTCTACGCTCATCAACGAGACGCTCTACCCTATCCTGCGGCAGCACTTTTATAAAAGCCTGCAGCGGCCTCTGCCGCATACCAAACTCACGGGACTGGATCATATTGATAAAGTTATAGAAATTGACCAAAGCCCAATAGGTCGCACCCCACGGTCTAATCCCGCAACTTATACCGGCGTCTTTACAGATATTCGAGCACTGTTTGCCAATCTGCCCGAAGCAAAGATTCGAGGATATAAGCCTGGACGCTTTAGTTTTAATGTCGAAGGTGGCCGCTGCCCAGAATGCAAAGGCTCAGGCTTGCGCGTTATCGAGATGAATTTCTTGCCAGACGTCCAGGTGGAATGTGAAAAATGCCTCGGGCGGCGCTACAACCGGGAGACGCTGGAGATCCTCTACAAAGGCAAATCAATCTCAGACGTACTCGATATGACAGTTGCTGATGCCGCCGTGTTTTTCGAGCATATCCCTAAGATTTCACGTCGCATGCGCACCCTCGCCGATGTGGGCCTCGGCTACATAACGCTGGGCCAGCAGGCAACTACTCTATCTGGCGGCGAAGCGCAGCGGGTAAAACTCGCCGAGGAGCTTTCGAAGCGAGACACGGGCAACACCATCTACATCCTCGACGAGCCCACGACAGGTCTGCACTTTGAGGACATCCGACACCTGCTGGCTGTGCTCGATCGCCTCGTGGCAAAAGGCAATACCATTGTTGTGATTGAGCATTCTATGGATGTGATAAAAATGGCAGATTATATTGTAGATATCGGTCCGGAAGGCGGCTCGGGTGGCGGTCTTCTCATTGCCGAAGGGACTCCCGAGCAGGTAGCTGAAGTAGCTGCGAGTCATACCGGTCGCTTTCTCCGCCGCGAGTTAGGCTTGGAAGAAATTTCAGCCGACGTCACCAATAAAGCAGCCGCTAAAAAAGCTCCCAAGCGTAAGACTGCGGCAGAAAAGAAGGCTTCTACCAAGCGGCAAAAGATAGCCAAGCCCAAGCAGCGCCCACCCAGCGAATACGATCTCAAGGAGCAAGCTGCTTCCGAAAAAGTGGCTGCTAAAATTCGCGAGCAAGCACCTAAGACGGAGGGGAGGAGGTGAGGCATGGGGGGGCGGCTTCGCCGGTTTTGGCTTCGCTGTTTTTTAAGCTTCGCTTGTTTTTGGCTGCGCCGTTTTTGCTGTTCGGGGGGCTGTGCTGGGGAGATGGTATCGCAAGGGTCGCAAGGGGAGGACGCAAGGGTCGCAAAGAAAGGCTGCTGGGGGCTGGGGGCTGGGGTCGCCCAGCCCGGCTTAAGGCTCGCTTGCGCTTGCCTTGCGCCAGACCGGCCGTTCACATGTCGGACTTGCCAGCCCGCTGGGGATGTCATTGTGGAGTAAGTGGGCCGGTTAGGTCCACCATGTGCTCGGCCGGTTTGTTTGACCGCAGGTCAGACGGGCTGGGGACGTAATGGGTGCTAGGTGCTGGGCTGGGGTCGCCCAGCCCGGCTTAAGGCTCGCTTGCGCTTGCCTTGCGCCAGACCGGCCGTTCACATGTCGGACTTGCCAGCCCGCTGGGGATGTCATTGTGGAGGCAGTGGGCCGGTTAGGTCCACCATGTGCTCGGCCGGTTTGTTTGACCGCAGGTCAGACGGGCTGGGCTGACCACAACATTGTGGTCAGGTGGGTGCTAGGTGCTGGGTGCTAGTGCTAAATCATTCTCCAATCCTCATTATATCCTCCAAGCTAGAAGCCTTAATGATTTCCCCCCAATCCCTCAAAATAATTTGGGATTATTCCAGTGCCGATCGCCATCCCGTACCGTTCGTTTAGCCATACCTTTTTCAAAGGCCTCAGTAAGATCAACACCAGTTTGATTGGCTAAAGCTACCAGCACAAAAAGAACGTCTGAAAGTTCATCCGCCCAATCAGTTTTGGCGGAAGCTGCATCCTCTTCACGCTTGAAACTTTGATCACCGTATACCCGCGCAGCAAGCCTGGCAAGCTCGCCTACCTCCTCAGTTAAAATTGCCATATTCGTCAATTCAGAAAAATAACGCACTCCAAGCTCATCAATCCAATTATCAATCGCATTCTGGAGGGGCATCAAATCAACGGACGGAGGCGGAGGCTGAAGCGTTTGATCATCTTGCGCATGACCATTAGCTAGACGCCAATCCCTTGCCTGCTCGTTGCGTTTGCGCCTCCGATGCAAAGATTGATAGCTAGGTGAAGTAGCATCATAAAACTCGGGATACTCTTGAATAAGACTTTCCATACTCGGAAATCTATCTTCCGGTATTGATGGGTCGCCGCCCTCCTTTATGAACGACTCCCGACTCCAACAATCCAGGCAGCCACAATACTTCCCAAATTCACAACCAATAGCCCAAACCTGACAACCAAAACCGGGATCGCCCTGAGCGTACTGCTGGTCCGTTGCTTTCAGCACCTTTAGCAGGTGGCTATACAACATCATGGGTGGGGTATCATCGGCGAGATAAAGTTCTAGCGGATAGCCCAATACAGCCATGAAACCCACGAGGGCTTCATATAAAGCGTCTGCTTCCGATGCGCTCAACTTTTCGGGTGGGGGTAGCTCGGATAAATCAATGCCTAGAATACTCGCCAAGGACTGGTAGCTGAATTCATGGCGACCTTCGAGGTCAGCCTCCACCATGGCAATGTGGGCTTCGAAGGAGCTACTGTCTGGATCATCCCAATCTCCGTTAGCCGGGTCGTTGGCTCGTTCGGCCTCCCGCTCGGCGATGCACGTCTGGGTCATCTGCTTATACTGAGCAAGAAGTTGAGTTACGTAGCGCTGCATTATTAAGAGGGCTTTGCGGGAAGATACAGGTTACGCAGCTTCGGGGAGCCGCACAGCTACTCACGAAGGCGGGTGTCGATGATGATCGTGACGGGCCCATCATTGACCAGACTTACCTGCATATCTGCCCCAAACACACCAGTTTCTACAGTCGTCTTTGTAGCGGCGCCTAGGGTTTTGACGAAAGTATCGTAAAGCGGAATTGCCTCATCAGGGTGCGCACTCCTCGTATAGCTCGGTCGCTTGCCTTTACGCGTTGAGGCAAGGAGCGTAAACTGGCTGATGACCAGGCAGCGCCCATTTATCGCCGCCAAATCGAGGTTCATTTGCCCCGCATCATCGCTAAAAATGCGCAGCCCGCTCACCTTATCGACGAGCCATTTTAGCTCCTCATTATTATCGCCCGTTTCTATACCTAACAGTATGAGCAGCCCTTGCGAGATACTGCCGGTGAGGGTGCCATCACTGACTACCGAGGCTGATTTGACCCGCTGAATTACTGCTCGCATACAGACGCCAAGTTAGCCGCCTAGCTTTACCGCTCGTGCTGCTGTCTGTGCTTTGGTCGCTGGTGGTGGGGGCGGGCCTCTTTGCCACCCTCGTAAACATGCTGCTGTGGGTGTGCACCTGGCCGCTTGCAAAGCACTTGCGCAAGTCTACAGCTACTCGAGCTGAAGTACCTGATGCTCCGCTGGTGTCGGTGGTAATGGCGGTGCGCAATGAGGCAGTCAGCTTGCGCCAAAACCTAACCTTACTCCTCAACCAAGATTATCCTGTATACGAGCTGGTGATCTGCAACGATAACAGCACAGACCAAACTGCCGATGTGCTAGCAGCCGCTCAACAACAGCATGCTCGACTGAAAGTGCTTAGCCTCGATCATAAAGCACACCCCGGAAAAAAACATGCGCTTGCCACAGCGATTGCTGCCTCACAGGGTGAGTGGTTGCTCGCTACCGATGGAGACTGCCGACCCGCTTCCAAATTCTGGATTGCGAGCATGATGCGCGCGCGGACCAGTGACACTGAAATCATACTGGGCTATGCGCCCTATGCAGCCGCACCTGGTCTGCTAAACCGCTGGATCAGGTTTGAGGCGGTGTATACAGCCATACAATATTTCACTGCCGCAAGTCGAGGCGGTGCATACATGGGCGTAGGGCGCAACATGGCTTACACGCGCGAGCTGTACCAGCGCATTGGCGGCTTTACAGCACATGAGCATCTCACGGGGGGCGACGATGATTTGCTCGTAGCAGCCGGAGCAACTAAACGAAACGTCGCCATCTGCTTGGAGCCGAACAGCTGGATGACGAGTCGCAGCGAGCCGACCTGGAATCGCTACCGCCGACAGAAGCGGCGCCACGTATCAGTGAGTAGTGCGTATTCTAAATTCAATAAAAGCTGGCTCGCCGCGCTGGCACTTAGCCAAGTGGGACATTATATAGGTGTGGTGGCCTTAGTGGCGAGTGGTGCCTGGCTGGCGGCAATAGCAATGTATGTGTCGCGGCAGCTACTAGTGGCCTGGCAGTTTGCGCGAGTCGCCCCCGCGCTAGGTGCAGCCGACTTAGTGGTGCGTTTCCCTTTGCTCGATATGGGCCTAGTGATTTATTACCTCGACATCGCACAGTCGGCTTTGGTGCCGCCGAAGCGGGGAGCGGATTGGTAAATATTTGGCACGCAAAATTAGTGTTTCACGCAGGGCCAACCGCTTCCTCATTCATATGTACCGCTTACGCGAAAACTAAGCGCGAACCGTCGCCCAATCCGCTCGAACGGCCTGAAGCATAGAAAGTTACGCATGTGGTGAGTCTACCTTGCGTCCAGTTAGGAACCAACAATTACGGCTGGTTTCTCGGACAATCACCAAACAGACTTCGGTCTACTACCACCAGCACTTCAAAACACTTGACACATGAGCATGCTTCCAAATCCTCGTCTTTCTGATCGCGCCAAAGCGGATTACGCCCTCGTTGTACTCGCCATCGACGGCGACCAAGAGGCATATACCAAACTCATGACCCGCTACCGGGGAGCCATCCACCAGATGATGTTCAAAATGGTGGGCAACAACGAAGACTCCGCCGACCTCACCCAGGAAGCTTTCACCAAGGCCTTCACGAAGCTACCGAGCTATGAGCCTCGCTATGCCTTTTCAACGTGGCTGTTTAAGATTGCAACCAACAATTGCATCGACCATATTCGCAAGAAGCGCCTCGTGACGCTCTCGATCGACGAGACTATTAAGGAAGATTCTGATCAGCAATTTAGCTACAACATTCGCGCTACGACACCTGATCCGGAGCAGCGTTTGGTGACGGCGCAGCGTGCCAAAATGATGCGCTCGTTGATCGGACAGCTCTCAGTCAAGTATCGCCAGATGATCGAGATGCGCTTTTACCAGGAGCTCAGCTACGATGAAATAGCTACAGAACTCAACATTCCCCTCGGCACTGTGAAGGCACAGCTATTCCGCGCCAAGGAAATGCTTCACAACAAGTTGAAGCAGCCAGCTGCACTCAACTTTATCGAGAGTAATGTGCGGGTAGGGAAGTAAAAGATTTCAATTCCAGGTGACATTTAACCCGCTGACAACGACGCCGCTTTGTGGCTATCAATACGCTACGTGAGGGGTGTATGATAGCCTTATGGCGGCGTCGTTAAATCTGGAGCTTGAGTGTTTTATCTTCAACGGATTAGCTATTCTTATTTACCTTCCGAATTGAAGTCAGCAAGCCGAATCAATCGCTTTCTATCAAGAGGAAGTATCACACGATTATTAGCGTAAGTTAATGCCACCGTTTGTACCGCAGAAGTCGTGCGCCGAATAGATACTGGTTTAGCTGACAAAAAGGGAGGACTACGGATTATCTCCATTAAATTATATTCTTCTCATATACGAAATCATCCATCACATAGCCCTTGCCAATAGGAGTCACTGCTTCACCGACTCGCGTATAGCCGATGCGCTCATAGAATTCGGTTGCTCGATTATACTTGTTGACGTCTAAACGAACTTTTGAGTCGCCTGCAGTTTTGGCGAAAGCTGCAACTTGCTGGCAAAGACGCACCCCTAGCTGATGCCCTTGGTAGCTGGGCAGTACGTAAAGCTTGTGAAGCTTGGTAGTCGACGGAAGGTAGTGGTGCTGATAGCCAGCATAAGCTACTGCTTGTTGATCTATTTCGGCAATAATGAAATGATGATCGTCAAGAATAAATAGCTGATGCAAAGCTGTTTCGCTGTACATCAGGTCGAGCATATAAGAAATTTGGTCTGCACTAAGAATCGTCTCGAAGGTTGAGGGCCAGGTGCGATGAGCGATGTCGCGGATGTGCGGAATGTCTTCTTTCGTAGCGTGCCGTATTTTCAGAGAACTAATCATATTAGCTACTACACTTTAGTCAAAATTTGTTTTGCGGCTCGATCGAGAGAAGCAGTGCCTTCTCGTAGCCAGGGAGTCCAAACCTGCCACATGTGAAATGCAGCGGGAGTTTCGTGGAGGCTTATTGTTGCTCCAGCTAGTTGTGCGAAAGCGAAAAGAATTATAGCATCATCACGTAACAACTCGCGCCCTCCCACTTCAATATGTGTTGGCGGAAGGAGAGAAAGATCTGCTAACACTGGAGAAACTTCAGGATGATTAGCAGGCCACTGCGCGGAGGGAAAGCACATATCAGCGAGCTTAGCATCGTATTGATCGTCAACAATAGGATCTCGCTCCGAATTAATAGCCCGCGTGCTGTTGAGGCCGCTGCGGTCGGTGTTCGGGGAAAACAGCGCCAGCGCCTGAACAGGATGCTGTTGGCGGGCACAAGCCAGCGCAGTGTTGAGCGCCAAATGGCCTCCGGCAGAGTCTCCCGCCAGCACCACCGCGCACCCTTGCTGCTGAAGTGCGGTGACAACAGACTGAGCATCATCGAGTTGTGCAGGCCAAGTCGCTTCGGGCGCTAAGCGATACCGCGGAGCAAACACAGGGCAATCCATTGCTTCGGCGAAGTGCTCAGTAGCGCGAATGTGCGTCTCTGGCGAGCCAAATACATAGCCGCCGCCATGAAACCAAACCACTACTCTACCGCTATAGTCCTGCAAGTTTTTTGCTCCGGACAAGCGCCCTTCTACGCCACCGATCTCGATGAGCGTACGAGCATCAGGGACAGGATCGGAGCCGAGCAACAACTCCCGGAAACCCTCCCTCATCTCAGCCGGCGTATCTCCCATGGCTATACTGTCGACCCGGGCGGTGACGTCTGCGTATGTTGTTTGGCCTTGAAAGGGCGGAGAAGACTTTGACATAAGGCAAAAGTACATCAGCGGCTGCCCCTACCTTAGCGACTGCTTATGACCAACAACGACATCCTGCGTCGACTGCGCTACATGCTCGATTTGAGCGACCAACAAGTGGCGGAGCTATTTGAGCTAGGTGGACAGCGGGCTGAGCTGCAGGAAGTTACCGATTGGACTCGCAGCGACGAAGACCCGCTACTACTCGAGCTGACCGACTATGCCCTTGCTACATTCCTGAACGGATTAATCGCCGATAAGCGTGGACAACGGCCTGATGGTCCGGAACCTGCAGAAACCGCCATCAACAACAATCTAATTTTGCGGAAGCTAAAGATCGCGTTTAAGCTTAAAACCAATGAAATTCAGGCTATTTATACGCTTGCAGGAAGGCAGGTGAGTGAACATGAGATAACAGCCTTTTTTCGCCGACCCGATCAGCGGCAGTATCGAATTTGTAATGATCAGTATTTGCGCTGGTTTTTATCTGGCCTACAGAAATCTTTTCAGCAAAAGAAGTTTGGCTTGCGGCCTGGCGGCTAAGGGCACAGCGCCTATTTTCGCGCTTTCGCAAAACCTGACAATTCTCTGCACACGATGATCACTATCACTCTCCCTGATGGCACCCAGAAGTCTTACGAAGCTGGTATCACGGCCATGGATATCGCGACTGATATCTCGGAAGGTCTTGCACGTAATGTGCTGAGCGCCAAGGTAAATGGTGAGGTAGTAGAAGCTAATCGCCCAATCAACCGCGATGCACGCGTGCAGTTGCTGACGTGGCGCGATGAGGAAGGACAAGCTACCTTCTGGCACTCCTCAGCCCACCTGATGGCGGAGGCACTAGAGGCACTTTATCCTGGCGTGAAGCTTGGTATCGGTCCGGCCGTGGAAGGAGGCTTTTATTACGATGTTGACTTAGGCCCCGAGCGGACGTTTAGTTCAGACGACTTTAAGCGGGTGGAAGATAAAATGCTAGAGCTGGCACGCGAGAAGAACGATTTCATTCGATCAGAGGTCAGCAAAGCCGAGGCTATTGAATATTATACCAACAAAGGTGATAACTATAAGCTAGAGCTAATTCACGATCTTGAAGATGGAACGATAACATTCTATAAGCAAGGCAACTTTACTGACCTTTGTAGAGGTCCGCACCTCATGAATACATCCGCTATCAAAGCGGTAAAAATCATGAAAACAGGTGGAGCCTATTGGCGCGGAGATGAGAGTCGTGACCAGTTGACGCGGATCTATGGCGTCAGTTTTCCGAAGGCAAAGGACCTAAAGGAATACCTCGCATTACTGGAGGAGGCCAAGCAGCGCGACCACCGCAAGCTGGGGCAGGAGCTCGAATTGTTTATGTTTTCAGAGAAAGTGGGAGCAGGCTTACCGATGTGGCTGCCCCGAGGTACGCAGTTGCGCGAGCGACTCATCAATTACCTCAAGGATCGGCAGGCAGATATGGGCTACCAGCAGGTCACCACGCCTCACATTGGCAAGAAAGAACTCTACGTCACCAGCGGGCACTACGCGAAGTATGGTGAGGACTCCTTTCAACCTATAAAAACGCCCCGCGAGGATGAGGAATTCTTATTGAAGCCAATGAATTGCCCTCACCACTGTGAGATGTATAAATTTCGGCCTCGCAGCTATAAGGAGCTGCCCGTAAGATTCGCTGAATTTGGCACAGTTTATCGCTACGAGCAATCCGGTGAATTACATGGCTTAAGTCGGGTGAGAGGATTTACGCAAGATGATGCGCATATCTTTTGTACGCCCGATCAGGTGAAGAAAGAATTTCTGGATGTTGTCGCGCTCACGCAGGAAGTGCTCAACATGATTGGCTTCGATGATGTCACCGCACAAATTAGCCTTCGTGATCCGGAAAAGCCGGAAAAGTACATTGGCAACGACGAGGATTGGGCTACAGCAGAACAAGCTATTCTCGACGCTTGCAAGGAAATCGACATGAAGACGGTAACAGCCTACGGTGAGGCTGCATTTTACGGCCCGAAGCTCGACTTTATGGTCCGCGACGCCTTGAAGCGAAGTTGGCAACTCGGTACTGTCCAAGTTGATTATAATCTACCAAAGCGATTTGAATTAGAATATACCGGTGCAGATAATCAAGCTCACCGGCCAGTGATGATACACCGCGCACCCTTTGGCAGTTTGGAGCGATTTACGAGCATACTCATTGAGCATACGGGTGGCAATTTTCCGCTCTGGCTTGCTCCTGAGCAGTTTGCAGTAATTCCTATTTCAGATCGATTTAACGAGTATGCGAATTCAGTCATGCGCACGCTCGGCAAGCATGATATTGTCGGTGAAGTTGATGATCGCTCGGAGACTATCGGTCGCAAGATTCGCGATGCCGAGCTAAGGAAAGTCCCCTACATGCTAATCGTCGGTGAGGAGGAAGCGCAGAACAACACGGTGGCTGTCCGCAAAAAAGGTGAAGGCGATACAGGGGCGATGGCACTAGAAGCCTTTGTTGATCATTTTAAGGAGACGGCTGGGGCTGGGCAAGGATAACCCCCAGCTGAATCTGGTTACGCGTGCTTTAGCGCGCATCGACCCCAGGTACCCAACGCCCAGCACCTAGCACCCAGCACCCAGCACCCATTATACATAGTACGCACAGGTACCCGACGGACCTGATCTTGAACAATTATTTTCAAAAGGATAGAACTACTGATCAGGTCCGTCGGGTACCACTGTGGGAAGCCCAGCCCGTCTGACCTGCGGTCCAACAAACCGGCCGCACACATGGTGGACCTAACCGGCCCACTGCCTCCACAATGACATCCCCAGCGGGCTGGCAAGTCCGCGATGTGAACGGCCGGTCTGGCGCAAGGCAAGCGCAAGCGAGCCTTAAGCCGGGCTGGGCGACCCTCCGGCAGCGTTGGTGATTTCCTTTTTCTGTTCTTACCCTTCTTTTGCAGCTTTAAAAGATTAGGTTACCAGTCCGGCCGACGTCGTCCAACCGTTCAGGTAGAGCCGCGGCAGGCAGATACATTATCTATTAGAGTAGCTCGGTTGAACGACGTCTATTCATGATACTTGTAGGTTAGTCATCATTCCGCTTCGCCCTTTCACCTGACCACATGCATGTGGTCAGGCCAGCCCCTAGCACCCAGCCCCTAGCACCTTTTGCGACCCTTGCGTTCTCCCCTTGCGACCCTTGCGATACCATCTCCCCAGCACCCAACACCCTTTCTTTGCGACCCTTGCGTCCTCCCCTTGCGAACCTTGCGATACCATCTCCCCAGCACCCAACGCCCTTTCTTTGCGACCCTTGCGTCCTCCCCTTGCGACCCTTGCGATACCATCTCCCCAGCACAGCCCCCCTAAACAGCAAAAAACGGCGCAGCCAAAAACAAGCGAAGCTTAAAAAACAGCGAAGCCAAAACCGGCGAAGCCGCCCTCACTCCCGCTCGCCCCGCGTCGCATCCAGGCGCAGCGCCACACCTACAATTAGTGTAAACGCAATCAAACTCGAACCACCGTATGAAATAAAGGGCAGAGGAATACCAATAATCGGCATTAAGCCCATCGTCATGCCGACATTCAGCAAAAAGTGCACGAATAAAATACCCGCCACTCCATACATATAATACAGCCCAAATAAGGATTTCTGCCGCTCAGCCAAACTCACGAGTCTTAGCAACAAGCCTGCGAATAACATAATCACAAACAGCGACCCGATAAAACCATGCTCCTCACCTACCGTGCAAAAAATAAAATCGGTCGTTTGCTCGGGTACATACCTCAACTTCGTGAGCGTACCTTCCAAAAACCCTTTACCCTGCAAGCCACCGGAGCCGATCGCCATCTTTGATTGCAATACGTTATAAAGCGAACCTCGAGGATCACATTTGGCTGGTTGCAACCACACGTTAATTCTATCCTGCTGGTGCGGTGCAAGAGCATTATTGAACAAGTAATTGGATACCGTCGCCAGCGCCGTGCCACCTAATACCAAGGCACTTAGCGCACCTACTAGTTGAGATTTGCGCCTGTTGTACCAGTAGGCCGCCAGACCTAAAAATGTCGTTGCTGAAATCGCCAGCGGTAAATACCACATATCGCCCTGCTGCAGGTACAGGTAGACAGCCACCGACAGGGCCAGTACACCTAGCGCGTAGTAGAATTTGCCTCGCTCAAACTGAAACACCAGGAGCAAAATCGATAGTCCTAGCAGGACCAATCCCACGCGCGAGGGCGGAAAGACCAAACCCAGCGTTAGCAGTGTGGCAGCGCCAAGTCCAAAGACGAACAAGTTGGCGTTGAGCCCCGCCCGGTACAGCACCACCGTGAGGCCACCAAACACTAGAGCCGAACCTGCATCTGGCTGCAGCAGTATCAACAGCGCCGGCACCACAAACAGCGCTGCAGCTATGAGCCACGTTTGCACCTGGCGCACCTGCCCGCGGTAAGCCGCCAAAAAACTCGCCATGGCTAAGGCAGCGCCAAACTTTGCAAATTCACCTGGCTGCAGACTAAAACCAAAGATGCCGTACCAGCTTTTGGCCCCTTTCACCTCCTTTCCAAACAGCAGCACGCCCACCAGCAACAGCAGCGCCAAGCCGTACATGATGAAGGCGCCATTGCGCCAAAAACGCGCGTTGATGATGAGTGTACACAGCAGCAGCCCCAGCGAAACGCCCAAAAAAATCGTCTGCTTCCCAATCGGGGTGCCGAGCAGCCATTCACTCAGGTTGTCGGGATAGCCTTGCCCATACCCTGCAGCATAAATCATAACCCATCCCACCGCCAGCAGTGCTAGCAGTAGCGACAGCAGCACCCAGTCTACAGTGGCAAGGGGATTGCGCTGAAAGGTTTGCTTCTGCATCAGTACGCGTAACGGATATGCTGGGCTCCGGGGTACGGTGGCCTAGTGATAAAGCAGCAGTTCTGATGGCTTTATGTCACGCACCATCGCCGGGTAGGCAGTCGGAAAGTCACGCTTCATGCGGTACAGAAAAGCCGTCGCCCGCGTCTTATCGGTAAAGGCCCCTGTGCGCAGCTTGTAGTACGGCGGTTCGTGCACCCAATCACTCTCGTAGTCGGGATACAGTTCTTCAAATTTGCGGACAGCATTTTCGAGCGCCAGTCTATCTGTTGTAGCCAAAATTTGCACGCGATATCCTGCCAGTTCCCGGGTATCGTCGCGATTGATCTCTGCGTAGCGCGTCAGCATCTGGTCGAAAGGGCCGTGTTCGACGATGGTAATTTGGGCGAGGCCTGGTTCAGCTTTCGCCAAAACCACACCCACCAGCATAAGGAGTACGACTCTCTTCCAAAGCAATTGACCGTAAACATTCATAGGCTCTCCCGCGCTCAAAACGTAAAGTTACATGACTTTGGTGGCCCTACCTTCGTGTCCACCGTTTTCTCTACGCTGCTATGGCTACCATTATCGAAGATTCTCCCACTACAGGCGCGCGGCGGGATATCCGTGTGCTCTCTCAGGAGGAGTTGGCGCAGTGGTTTGCGGAGCAGGGAGAAAAAGCTTTTCGCCTTAAACAACTCAACCAGTGGCTTTGGCAACGGGGTGCCACTGATTTTGCCGAGATGACCAATTTAGGGAAGTCTCTGCGCACCAAGCTATCTGCTCACTTTTCTATAGCGGCTATTCAAGAGGACTTTCGTCAAAATTCAGCCGATGGTACCGTGAAGATTCGCTTTCGTCTTCACGACGGGCATCTTATTGAGAGTGTGCTCATTCCGGTGGTTCGGGATGATCGGTATACGGTCTGCGTCAGCTCACAGGTTGGTTGCAGCCTGACGTGCAGCTTCTGTGCAACAGGCAAAATGCGTCGTATACGCAATTTAACTGGCGCCGAAATTTACGACCAGGTTCGCCTCGTCAATCAACTTTGCGAGGCACAGTTCGGCAAACCGCTCACGAATGTGGTTTATATGGGCATGGGCGAACCTTTGCTTGCCTACGCGCCGGTGATGCGCTCAGTCGATCTCATCACTTCACCCGAAGGTCTAGGTATGAGTCCACGCCGGCTCACTATTTCCACAGCTGGTATAGCGAAAGCCATTCTCAGGCTTGCCAACGACCAATCCAAGGTCAACCTCGCCCTCAGCCTCCACGCCCCAACGGATGAGCAGCGCTCGCAGATCATGCCCATCAACGACAGCAACAACTTGGAGATCTTGATGCAAGCGCTCGAGGAATATTACCGCCTCACGCACAATCGCATTTCTTACGAGTACATCGCGCTTCGAGATTTTAATGATTCAGAAGCAGATGCACATGCGCTCGCCAACTTGTGTCGCAAATTTCCTGTGCGGGTCAACATCATCGAATACAATCCTGTCGCGGGCGATTCTTGGCAAAAGAGTGAGCCGGCGGTCATTGATCGGTTTGCGCAAATTCTGAGTGAGCGCGGAGTCACCGTTACTATTCGCCGGAGTCGTGGGAAGGATATTGATGCTGCTTGTGGGCAGTTGGTGATTAAGGATTGAGGTGGTGGTTGAGGTCTGGTTGCGCGTGCTTTAGCGCGCATGGTTTTGAAGCCAGAAGGATCTGCGCGCATTAATATGTAAAGTGGAGGGTTCAAATACATCCCTGAGCTGAGTTCCGGGTAAACCCTACCCTCTGACAACGACGCCGCTATGCGGCTATGGCCACGCTGCGGGAGGAGTGTCTGATAGCTGCATAGCAGCGTGACGGCGTGATTAGGTAGGGGCCCAGTGGGACGGACACCTAATGTAAGCTAGGCCCCTGAGCTTGCGAAGAGGGAGGATCTATGTCTAAGCTTTACACGGAGCCCTGGGTTTACCCGGCGACCCAGCGCGATTCAGCGCTTAGCCATACATCTAGCACCCACCTGACCACAATATTGTGGTCAGGCCACCACCTCATATCATTCCGGGTAAACCCTACCCTCTGACAACGACGCCGCCATGCGGCTATGGCCACGCTCCGGGAGGGGAGTGTGATAGCTGCAGGGCAGCGTCGTTACACGGAGCCCTGGGTTTACCCGGCGACCAAGGGCGATTCAGCGTCTCAGAGTGCGCCCTTCCTTTGCGCCCCTTGCGTCCCTCCCTTGCGACCCTTGCGATACCATCACCCCAGCCCAGCCCCCCAAACAGCAAAAACGGCGAAGCCAACAAACAAGCGCAGCTAAAAAAACAGCGAAGCCAAAACCGGCGAAGCCGCCCCTCAAAAGCCCGCCGGCTGCCCCTGCACCGTCGTATACTTGAAGCTCAATTTCTGATCAGGATAAATACGCTTGAATGCACTTTGTACCATCAACGTACCTTCGTGAAAACCACAAAGAATCAACTTGAGCTTGCCAGGATAAGTATTAATATCTCCGATCGCATAGATGCCAGGCACATTAGTAGAATAATCTACCGTATCAACCTCAATAGCATTCTTATCAATTGCTAATCCCCAGTCGGCTATCGGACCGAGTTTTGGCGAAAGCCCGAA
This sequence comes from Saprospiraceae bacterium, assembly GCA_965213735.1. GTDB lineage: Bacteria > Bacteroidota > Bacteroidia > Chitinophagales > Saprospiraceae > CALDTK01. The sequence continues at coordinate 1,075,778 of CBDCAB010000005.1, read as the reverse complement.
TAAGGGAATGAAGTGATCAACTTCATACAATTGCTCTCCTTCAGCCTTGCTTTTAATGACCACTCCCGATAAGCGAGTTGTATCGCCTTCAAGGCCTACTGCCTGCGCCTCAGTCACGAGCTTGATCTTGCCTTGATGCGCTAGCGCCTGTACCTTCTCTACAGAATCTAATGCCCCGCGAAAGCTCGTACGCCGATGCACCAGCGTTACCTCCGATGCTACATCTGCTAAGAAAATTGTCCAGTCGAGCGCAGAGTCTCCCCCACCTGCAATTAAGATCTTTTTATCGCGATAAACCTCTGGGTCACGAATGATATAATCTATCCCTCTATCTTCGTATTGCTCGATATTAGCCAAAGGAGGCTTGCGTGGCTCGAAACTTCCTAAGCCTCCCGCAATAGCAATAACAGGAGCTGCAATAACCTCGCCTCGACTCGTGGTGACGCGAAAAGTATTATCCTCGATTTGCTCGATTTGCTCAGCCCGCTGTCCTAGAGAATAAGTCGGTTTAAAAGGTGCAATTTGCTCTTCTAACTTGTCAATTAATTCGCCCGCTAATACACTTGGATAGCCGGGAATATCATAAATCGGCTTCTTTGGATATATCTCCGTGAGCTGACCGCCAACTTGCGGCAAGGCGTCGATAAGGTGACAGCGCAGTTTGAGCAAACCCGCTTCGAATACAGTGAAAAGACCCACCGGACCAGCGCCGATGATGAGTATGTCTGTCTTAATTGGCATGGTTTCAGAGGCTGTTACAGTTCCTGAGATAGGACGGGAGCTGACAGATTTTGTGCTGGGCAAGACGCCGATTTGAAGTTTGATGTGGTGCATCAATCAAGAATCGCAACGCAGCACAGCGCTAAATGTGGCGCTGTCCGTTCAGTGAACGGGATTGTAAAAGACTCTCAGTCCAACGCATTGCCCTGCTGTAGGTTGTGGCCATGTCTGACGCTTCCGCAAACCCCCTCGCCGGCCTCCGTGTAGTCGAATTCACGCATGTCGTGATGGGACCGCTCGTCGGGCGGGTGCTGCTCGACCTCGGTGCCGAAGTCCTCCACATCGAAGCGCCAGGTGGTGATCCTACCCGCACCATGCAAGGTTTTGGCCGCGGCTTCTTTACCTTCTACAACCACGGTAAAACCTGCGAACAAGTCGACCTTAAATCAGCGGCAGGCCAGATGCGGATACAACAGGTTTTGGCGAAAGCTGACATACTAGTTGAAAATTACGGGCCCGGAGTCCTCGATAAATTGCAACTCGACTACGCCAGTTTAAAAGCACGCTACCCTAGCCTCATTTACTGCTCACTAAAAGGCTTTTTAGCAGGACCCTATGCCGAGCGCATCGCTGTCGACGAAATTGTGCAAATGATGGGCGGACTCGCCTACATGACCGGCAAGCCCGGTAAACCCACCCGCGCCGGCACCAGCGCACTCGACATAACCGGAGGATTGTTTGGCGTCATCGGCATCCTCACCGCCCTCTACGAACGGCGCTCGACTGGCCGCGGCAAACTCGTGCAAGCCTCCTTGTTTGAATCCAGCGCCTTTTTAATGGGACAATTCATGGCCGGCCTCACCGACGACAACGCCACCATCCCGCCCATGCCCGAACGCGAACAGATTTGGGCCATCTACCAGCTCTTTCAAACAGCCGACAGCAAGCAGGTATTCATCGGCATCGTCAGTGACAAGCACTGGCTGGCACTCTGCCTCGCCTTAGGTTGGCACGACCTGCTGAAAAACGAACGCTGGCTCACCGGCACCGGTCGACTCGCCGACCAAACCGAGCTCACCAGAATACTCAAACAACGCATCGCCCAACTGCCGCTAGCAGACGTAGTAGCAGCCTGTACACGCGAAGGCGTACCTTTTGGTGAAGTAAATAGTCCCGCCGATCTACTAGACGATCCTCACCTCAACAGTGGCCACCTCACTACCGTCACCGACCTATCCGGCCGCCAGGTGAAGGTGCCGAAGCTGCCCTTGAAATTAAGCGACTAGCCACGCGTCTGCTTCGCCACTGCTACTTTCACCGCATGCGCACCTATGCACTACTGCTGCTCGCGGCACTCGTGGCCTGCACGCCCAAACAGAGCACCGAACTCGTGGAGAGCCAGGCCATCAACGGCATTACCGAATCGATCGAAGAACCTATTACCAATCCCGACAAGGATTTTGTGGCCGAAGGGCTCAGCAAACGCGGGCCAGTCAATATCGGTGCTTTTCAGACCACTGCCGCGCAAGAAGCACGCATTGATTCCCTGCTCGAGGTGATGACGATTGAGGAAAAAGCGGGGCAGATGAATCAATACACCAGCTTTTACGACCTCACCGGTCCGCCGCCCACAGGTGGCTCGGCCCAGGAGCGCTTCGAGCAGGTGCGCAAGGGGCTGGTCGGGTCTATGCTCAATGTGACTGGCGCAGCCAATACGCGCAAGATTCAGGAACTGGCCATGCAGAGTCGGTTAAAAATCCCAATCATCTTTGGGTTTGATGTCATTCATGGATTTAAGACGCAATTTCCAGTACCGCTAGCCGAGGCTGCCAGTTTTAATCTCGACCTCATTGAGCAGGGCGCGCGCTGGGCTGCAGTAGAGGCGAGCGCTCATGGCATCAACTGGACGTTTGCGCCGATGGTCGATGTTTCACCGGATGCACGCTGGGGAAGGATTGTGGAAGGTGCCGGAGAAGACCCCTACTACGGCAGCCTCGTTGCCGCGGCTCGGGTGAGGGGCTTTCAGGGTGCACATCTTGCTGACAAAACCTCTATCGCCACCTGCACGAAGCACTTTGCGGGCTATGGATACGCTGAGGGTGGTCGCGACTACAATGCCGTGGACGTAAGCGATTACACCCTCTACAACGACATCTTGCCGCCTTTCGAAGCTGCTGCACGAGCTGGCAGCGCCACCTTCATGAATGGCTTCAACACGATGGCAGGTTTGCCTGTCACAGGCAGCCGCAGCCTGCAGCGCGATTGGCTCAAAGACCAGCTGGGCTGGCCCGGATTTGTGGTGAGTGACTGGAATTCGATAGGAGAAATGGTCGATCATGGTGCCGTGGCCGATCGCCGAGCAGCAGCTGAGTTGGCGCTGGAGGCAGGCAGCGATATGGATATGGAAGCAACAGCCTACATCAGCGCCATTCCAGACTTGGTGCGCGCTGGGGAGCTAGACCAATCGCTGGTTGATGATGCCGTGCGTCGCATCCTACGCGTGAAGTTTGCGCTCGGACTTTTTGAAAATCCTTTTAAAAATTGCGATATCGCCGCCGAGCGAGCTGTGGCTGGTAATGAGGAGCTCCGCGAGGCGAGTATAGCGGCTGCCGCAGCGAGTGCAGTCCTGCTCAAAAACGAGCCCGTTGCAGGGCGCCGGCTGCTGCCACTCAGCCCCACGAGCACCCGCAAGCTCGTGGTGATTGGCGATTTGGCTACACATCGCGATTCGCCTCAAGGCACGTGGAGTTTGGGTGCTGAGCGCGGGGCGGCTGCCACACTCGTTGATGGCTTGCGGGCCAATGTTGATGATGCCGTTCGTCTCACTACAGTTGCTGGTCCGCCCACTTTGCGTAAAGATTCTAAGGAAGATTTTCTCTACGAGGTGTTCCCCAACACGAGCGATCGCAGTGGTATGGAAGAGGCTGTACGAGCAGCTGCAGCGGCCGATGTGGTGGTGCTGGCGCTCGGCGAGCCGGGCTTTATGAGTGGCGAGGCCCGCAGCCGCACCGACATCACGCTTCCGGGTCTTCAGCAGGAGCTGTTTGAGCGCGTATACGCCGCCAATCCGCAGGTGGTGGTGGTGCTGTACACCGGTCGCCCGCTCGCCATTGAGTCTTTGGCCAGCAAGGCTCCGGCGATACTTCTCGCTTGGCAGCCGGGCACGTTTGGCAATTACGGGATTGCTCAAGTGCTGTTTGGCGAGCACAATCCGAGTGGCAAGTTGCCCGTCAGCTTTCCCTATACCGTTGGTCAAGAGCCGCTGACTTATCGTGAGTATGCGACTGGTCGCCCAGGTTTTGCTGGCAGACCTGATGGCTCAGAGATGGTCTTTGTGTCGCATTATATGGATGCTCCGCGGGGGGCGCTTTTTCCCTTTGGGCACGGCTTGAGCTATACGGAGTTTGAGCTTAGTGGCCTTTCGGCAAAACCCACTTCGACGGGCGGCATCAGCGCTACAGTTACGGTGAGCAATACAGGTGAGCGGGTTGGCACCGAAACCGTTCAGCTTTATCTCCATGATCCAGTAGCAAGTCGGGTGCGGCCGCTTAAAGAATTAAAAGGTTTCCGGCAGCTTTCGCTAAAACCTGGAGAGTCGCAAAGCATCACTTTTCAGCTTACGCCAAAACAACTTGAATTTTGGACACCGGAGCAGGGCTGGCACCTCGAACCAGGAACTTTTCGGATAATGGTAGGTACGAGTTCAGCTGCGACCACAGACGCGGTGGAGGTGGAGGTAAAGTGAGGTGCTGAGGTTAAGGTAGATGTAACGACACGAGATAACTGCACGATCGATTACCTTCGCTGTCTAAACAACACACGAGTTGATGTTCAAGACAATTGCCCTCCAGGTAGTGATGCTCACGTTTTTTGCGGTAGCTACCCTCCACGCCCAGATTAAGACACCAGCGCCGAGTCCTGCGGCTAAGATGACGCAGACTATCGGTCTGACGGACGTAACCGTCGAGTACAGCCGTCCTGGCGCAAAAGGACGAACCATCTTTGCTTCCGACGGCCTGGTACCGTACGGAGAAATGTGGCGCACCGGTGCCAACAAGAACACCATGATCACCTTCGACAAAGATGTCATGGTTGCTGGTCAAGAACTCGAAGCAGGTAGTTATGCTATCTTCACTAAGCCTATGGCCAATCAGTGGGAAATTTATTTCTACACCGATACTGAAAATTGGGGAACACCAAAAGATTGGGACGAGTCGAAAGTAGCTGCAAAAGCTACAGCTAAGGCCATGAAGATGGACGAGAAGATGGAGAACTTCACCATCATGTTCGATGAGCTTACCAATGACGGCGGCAACATGTACTTCGCTTGGGAAAATACAGTAGCAGCTTTGCCAATTAAAGTAGGTACTGACAAAGAAGCTACTGCTAGTATTGAGCAGACCCTCGCTGGTCCTTCGGCTCGCGACTACTACAGTGCAGCTACGTATTACTACGAAGGCGGCAAGGACATTAATCAGGCTTACACCTGGATCAAGAAAGCCAATGAGATGGACCCAGATAAGTTCTGGATGGTGCGTCGTCAGGCGCTCATCGAAGCTAAAATGGGCAAAAAAGCAGATGCTATTGCCTCGGCGCGCAAATCCATGCAACTTGCCCAGGAGGCGGGTAATATGGACTATGTTCGTGCCAACGAGAAGTCTATCGAGGAGTGGGACATGTAAGTAGTCCTGCTTTTTATTGATGAGAGAAAGCCCGATTTGCTGTGTAGCAAGTCGGGCTTTTTTATTTACTCATCTCCTGGCCTGACCACATGGATGCGGTCAGGTGAAAGGGCGAAGCGGAATGGTTACTTTTCTACAAGCATCATGACTAGACGTCGTTCAACCGAGCTACCCTAATAGATAATTTCATCAAAATGCCGCGGCTCTACCTGAACGGTTGGACGACGTCGGCCGGACTGGTAGCCTAATCTTTTAAAACTACAAAAGAAAGGTAAAAACAGAAAATATAATTGTATGGATGCTTATTTATGTGCCTAGGGGCAGGATATGTCCCTCTCCGGGGCCTGGTAATTCATTCAATTTAATTTCTGATTTGCCTACGGGCAGAATATTCATATACGACAGCTGATGCTTTTGTGGGACCCGGAGGACTCAGAGGTGAGACCCATTCTATGGGGCTATTCTCGGGGAGTTGGTGATTCATACAAGGAGATTTTTTGGTTTGTCTAGGGGTGGGATATTTTGCTCTCCGGGGCCTGGCGATTCATTCAGTTAGATTCTCTGATTTGCCTACGGCAGAGCATCAATGATAGGAATGGTGATGCATTTGTGGGACCCGGAGGATTCAGGGGTGAGACCCATTCTATGGGGCTCTTCTCGGACGGATCAGCTATTTGTACTGTGAAGTTTGCGGTGCGTGAGACCCATTCTATGGGGCTCTTCTCGGGGGAGCTGGTGATTCATACAAGGAGATTTTTTGGTTTGTCTAGGGGTGGGATTTAATTCCACTCCGGGGCCTGGTAATTCATTCAGTTTAGTTTTCTGATTTGCCTACGGGCAGAATATTCCTATACGACAGCTGATGCTTTTGTGGGACCCGGAGGATTCAGGGGTGAGACCCATTCTATGGGGCTATTCTCGGGGGAGCTGGTGATTCATACAAGGAGATTTTTTGGTTTGTCTAGGGGTGGGGTTTTATTCCTCTCCGGGGCCTGGTAATTCATTCAGTTTGATTTTATGATTTGCCTAAGGGCAGAATATTCCTATACGACAGCTGATGCTTTTGTGGTACCCGGAGGATTCAGGGGTGAGACCCATTCTATGGGGCTATTCTCGGGGGAGCTGGTGATTCATACAAGGAGATTTTTTGGTTTGTCTAGGGGTGGGGTTATATTCCTCTCCGGGGCCTGGTAATTCATTCAATTTAATTTCTGATTTGCCTACGGGCAGAATATTCCTATAAGACAGCTGATGCTTTTGTGGGACCCCGGAGGATTCAAGCAGTGAGACCCATTCTATGGGGCTATTCTCGGGGGAGTTGGTGATTTATACAAGAAGATTTCTTGGTTTGTCTAGGGGTGGGATTTTTTCCTCTCCGGGGCCTGGTAATTCATTCAGTTTGGTTTTATGATTTGCCTACGGGCAGTGCATCAATGATAGGAATGGTGATGCTTTTGTGGGACCCGGAGGATTCAGGGGTGAGACCCATTCTATGGGGCTGGCCGTGGCCACCTTGTTGGGCCAGCCGGGGTATGCGCAATTTGATCTGAAAGTGTCAAATGCGATCTGCAATCCTAACGTGCGGGACTGACGTGCGGTAAGGCTTCAACTGTATCAGCCACCCCGCTGTCACGTATTCCGACACCGCTAGAGACTCAGGCAGAAACGAAATATTGACTTACCCACTGCACTTTGGGCAAATCACCTGACCACATGGATGCGGTCAGGTGAAAGGGCGAAGCGGAATGGTTACTATTCTACAAGCATCATGACTAGACGTCGTTCAACCGAGCTATCCTAATAGATAGTGTATTTGCATGCCGCGGCTCTACCTGAACGGTTGGACGACGTCGGCCGGACTGGTAGCCTAATCTTTTAAAACTACAAAAGAAAGGTAAGAACAGAAAATATAATTGAATGGAAGCTAATTTATGTGCCTAGGGGCAGGATATGTCCCTCTTCGGCGCTTGGTAATTCATTCAATTCAATTTCTAATTTGCCTAGGGGCAGAATATTCCTATAAGACAGCTGATGCTTATGTGGTACCCGCAGTAAGGCAATCCTCTAACTTCAGCCCCTTACTATTTCCCCACCAGGTAGTTCCTGAACCCTTTAATACAACAGTGGGACATGTTCCGCCCCGCAGCGTGGGTCGCACCCGTTGAATACTCCGGGTCCCACAAAAGTAGTACCTATCCCAAGCAATTGGCTTTGCCTCTAGGCATTTCGAGATGCCCATACACGGTAACTGCAGGCCCCGGAGAAGAGAATAATATGGCCTCTAGGCACTTCGAGATGCCGATACACGGTAACTGCAGGCCCCGGAGAAGAGAAATACATACCAATCCTCGCCTGTTCCGCCCCGCAGCGTGGGTCGCACCCTTTGAATACTCCGGGTCCCACAAAAGTAGTACCTATCCAAAGGAATCGGCATTGCCCGTAGGCATTTCGAGATGCCCATACACGGTAACTGCAGGCCCCGGAGAAGAGAAATACATACCAATCCTCGCCTGTTCCGCCCCGCAGCGCGGGTCGCACCCTTTGAATACTCCGGGTCCCACAAAAGTAGTACCTATCCAAAGGAATCGGCATTGCCCGTAGGCATTTCGAGATGCCCATACACGGTAACTGCAGGCCCCGGAGAAGAGAATAATATGGCCTCTAGGCATTTCGAGATGCCCATACACGGTAACTGCAGGCCCCGGAGAAGAGAATAATATGGCCTCTAGGCATTTCGAGATGCCCATACACGGTAATTGCAGGTCCCGCAAAAAAATTTAACCCCTAGGAGCTTCGAGATGCCTATAAACGATAATTGCAGGTCCCGCAGAAGAGCATCCCCCCTCACCCACAAGCCACAATATCATCGACCAAGACGCACTGCTCACCTTTGCGTAGTGTTGGGCAGGTAAGTCCTCACTTCACCATCGGATTGACCATGGCCACGATTCAGGTTACACCTTCTGCTCCACATCCTCAGCACGCGCGTACTGGTATTCACAAGGATGGCCCCCAGCGTCCAAAAGTCGTCGTTATCGGTGGAGGATTTGGTGGACTACAATTTGCCAAAAATTTCGAGCATAGCGAATGGGATGCAATAGTGGTCGATCGACACAACTACCACACGTTTCAGCCTTTGCTCTACCAAGTAGCTACGGGCGGATTAGAAGCTGATTCTATCGCCTACCCGCTGCGTAAGGTCTTTCGCAAATCCAACAACATTTTCGTTCGCTGGGCAGAAGTAACTTATATCGATACGCAGCACAAAATACTGCGTACCACACTTACTGATATTAGCTATGACAGACTCGTGATTGCAACGGGGAGCACTGGTAAATACTTCAATTTCGAGCGGGTCAAAGACAAGCTGCTCACCATGAAAACGGTACCAGATGCCCTCAACTTGCGGAGCTACGTCCTGCAGAACTTCGAGAAGGCCGTAACTGAAACAAATATTGACTATTTTGATGAGCTCATAAATGTTGCGATAGTTGGTGGAGGTGCCACAGGACTAGAACTAGCCGGTGCGATTGGCGAGATGAAAAAATTTGTGCTGCCTAATGATTATCCAGAAATAGATGTTGCCCGTATGAACATCGTCTTGTTCCAAGCAGGTGATAGACTGCTCAACAATATGAGCGAACATGCCTCGCGCAAAGCACTAGAATTTGTGCAGGAACTCGGCGTGACTGTTCGCCTCAACGAGCGCGTGAGTGATTACGACGGTGATATATTGCGCACGGAAAGTGGATTCGAGATGCGGACCGACACCGTCATTTGGACGGCGGGCGTGAAGGCTACTTATCCGGAGGGTCTGCCAGAGGAGGCGACAAAGACAGGTCGCATTGCGGTAGATGAGTTTAATCGGGTAAAAGGTCTTGAAGATGTATACGCCATTGGTGATGTTGCTGAACAAGTTTCGCCAGAACATCCTCGCGGCCTGCCTATGCTGGCACCCGTGGCGCAACAACAGGGGGAGCACCTTGCCAAAAACTTGCTTCGGCTAAAGAATGGAGAGGCCATGAAGCCTTTCGTATACAAGGATAAAGGCACGATGGCAACTGTTGGCCGTAACCGTGCTGTAGTGGACTTACCAAATTACAAGTTCGCTGGCTTTTTTGCCTGGATCACTTGGATGTTTGTGCATGTGATGCTCCTAGTTGGCTTTCGCAACAAGTTTGCAGCGATCGTCGACTGGTCGATCAATTACCTTACGTATGATTCGCCGATGCGGCTCATCATTCGGCCCTTTCGCGCAGAGGGCGTCGGCAGTACACCTCCCCAGCCTGGCAGCATGACACCTATGCAGACTGAAGGTCCGAAAGAGACCATTGAGCAGTTTGCTGGCAAGGGTTGAGATATTTGGAGGAGCAAACAAATACTTGTAATGACCTACCCATACAATTCCAACAGCCCGTGCAAATCCTTTAGCGTATTTGCCTCCTCGATGGGCTTGTCGTGTCGCCAACGGAGCATGCGGGGAAAACGTAAGGCAATTCCCGACTTGTGCCGAGTCGAGCGATTGATGCCTTCAAAAGCTAGCTCAAATACGTGCGTTGGCGTCACCGAGCGCACCGGACCGAAGCGCTCGATGGTGTTTTTGCGCACCCAAGCAGTCATCTTGCGAAACTCCTCATCCGTCATGCCGGAGTAGGCTTTGGTAAAGGGGACGAGCGTCTTCTCCCCCGTCTCTTCATCTGTGGTCCAAACCGCAAACGTGAAGTCGGTATAGAGGTTGGCCCGCCTGCCCGACCCTTGCTGCGCGTAAATCATCACGGCATCAATGGTGAGTGGGTCGACCTTCCATTTCCACCAGTCGCCTTTTTTACGACCTATGAGGTAGGGAGAGTCCAAGCGTTTAAGCATGAGCCCTTCAGCAAAGTGTTTGCGAGATTCAGCTCGGGCGTCAGCCAGGTCTTGCCAGGTTTCAGCCGGCACAACCTGACTCAGCGGCAGTAAATCTGGTCTGCCTGCAGCAGCAACGACTTCTTCTAAATATGCGCGGCGTTGTTTTAGCGGAAGCTGACGAATATCCTCACCTTTATACTCTAATAAATCATAACACATTAATACCACCGGAACTTCAGCCAATAATTTTTTGCCAATGTTCTTGCGACCTATACGCCGCTGTAACTGTCCAAACGGTAAGGGCTGATTATCGACGAAAGGAAGAATTTCTCCATCAATTACTGAGCCATCTGGCAGCGCTTCGGCGAGAGCGTGCAACTCAGGGTATTTATCAGTAACTAGTTCTTCGCCACGACTCCACAAAAAGCTCTCTCCCTTGCGGACAATTAGCTGTCCACGAATCCCGTCCCACTTACGCTCAGCCTGCCACTCGCTCACATCGCCTAATTCGGCAGGCTCCTGCTCGAGCTGGTACGCGAGGTAAAACGGATAAGGTTTAGAACTGTCTTCGTGCGGCGAATGCTCGAGAACGAGCTGCGTAAACGTGGTATCATCGGGCGTCCAATTGCCCATGAGCCGGTGCGCGAGCGTATTTTCTTCAATAGCTGTACTGGCGGCCAGAGCGCGCACCATCAGCTTCTGGCTCACACCGACGCGCAGACTGCCGGTAATCAGCTTGGTAAAGCAGTAGCGCTGGGTGCCGCCGAGTTCGTTCCAAGCCTCTAGCACCGCCTCCTTTTTGCCCGTTTCTTCATAGCCAGCAATGTCGCGCGTGTAATCAATCCAGTAGCTGAGGTCATAGTCACTCTCGCGCTCGGGTGGCGGCAAGAGCAAGGAAATAGCCTCAGCCAAATCCCCTGTCACCCCATACGAATCTTCAAAAAGCCACAGCGGTACTTGTGCTCGCTCAGCAGCCCAGGTGCGCAGCAGCGTAGTGTTGACAGGCCGCTTTGGGCGCCGACCGCTCAGCAAGGCAATCGTCCACAATTTGTCTAACTCAGGTGCTTCGTTAAAATAGCGGGTAAGGGCTGCAACTTTGCGGAGGGTTTTGGTAGTCTCATCAAGTTCGCGGTAGAGCTGGGCAAAGCGGTGCATGGAAGGTTCAACAGTTGAGCGTGGTCGGTGGGTTCGCTCTAGCACGTGCGGCTCTAAATTGCGCCCCAGCACCCACCTGACCACAACATTGTGGTCAGGCCAGTCCCTCGCACCCCTTCTTTGCGACCCTTGCGTCCTCCCTTTGCGACCCTTGCGATACCATCTTCTAACAGCCCCCACCCCCATGCTCTACACCAATCCTCAATTCCGGATCGATCCTGCTACTGCCCAATCTGGTAGTGTAAGCAGGCAAGCGCCGAGCAATATCGCGCTGGTGAAGTATTGGGGCAAGCATGGGGTGCAGCTTCCGCAAAACCCGAATTTGAGTTTCACGCTGTCGACCTCGCGCACGGTAACTGAATTGGCTTGGGCACCTCGTGCTGCAGCCTATCCGTCCCAGGTGCAACTGCGGCTGTTTTTTGCGGAAGAGGAGAAACCGGATTTTGCGGCGCGGGTCCGAGATTACTTCACGAAGTTGCTCCCCATCTACCCGTTCATTGCGCAGTTGGCGTGGACGGTGCGCACGCACAACACCTTTCCTCACGGGGCTGGCATCGCGTCGAGTGCATCGGCGATGGCTGCGCTGGCTTCGTGTTTAGTGAGCTTGGAAGAGCAGTGGTTTGCAGCGCTCGCTCCTGCTGAGTCGCTGAAGAAGATGAGTTACCTCGCCCGCTTGGGTTCGGGCAGTGCTTGTCGTTCGGTCTTTCCTAAAGCTGCTGCGTGGGGTGCATCCCCGAGTCTAGCGTCTTCAAGTGATGCCTACGCTGTGCCTGTAGGTGAGCTTTTGCACGAGGATTTTATGGGTTATCAGGATACTATTTTGCTGGTGAGTGAGGCGGAAAAATCGGTTAGTTCTTCGGCTGGCCATGGTTTGATGAAGGGTCATGCTTACGCCAAAACCCGCTATGCCCTAGCACGTCGGCGCTTCACCCGTTTGCTCGACATTTTGCGTGGTGGCGAATTGGCCGATTTTTGCACTTTGGTGGAGGCCGAGGCTTTCGATTTGCATGCTTTAATGATGCAAAGTGTGCCGCCGTACGTATTAATGGAGCCTGCTACACTTGCGGTCATTCAGGCAGTTCGGCGCTTTCGCCAAAACACGGGATTGCCTGTTTGCTTCACGCTGGATGCGGGTCCGAATGTGCATTTGCTGTATCCGAAGGGTATTGCGGGGGAGGTGGATGGTTGGCTGGAGGCGGAGGTTGGGGATTTCGTGGAAGGGGGGCTGATAAGGGATGGGATGGGGTGAGGTGACCACTCCCTCACCCCACCAATCCACTCACCTCACGCACTAAAGCAACAATCCGCGCCTGCTGCGCATCATCGAACACGCCCCCCAAACCTTGTGGGTGTACGGAAGTGTAAGGATCATTAAAGAGTTGCCGTGGAGCAAGCTGACCGTTACGCTCCAAGTTTTGCTTGATTTGATCGATGAACTTGATTTGCGTAGCAGATAACTGCTGCGTATTGACAAATTCAGCAAATAGCGCGTCGACGGCCTCACGATCAAGGCCGACTATTCCTCGGATGAAGCCTGTAAGACTGCCCAAATTCTCTTCTTCAACTACTTCAGCAAAATCATCGGCGGTGCCGCGATCCTCTCCATCAAACAGGATTGCTTCCAGCTGCTTTAATTCGTTTGCACTGAGCGGTTTGCCACTCCGCAATTTTTGGATGGCGAATACATCGCTGTTCTTGCGCACAAACTCCTCTACCCTGCGCCGATAAATATCGGCAGTCATGCGCGGAGGAGATGTGTTTTCGCGTAAGCTGTACGAAAGTGTATCCTCAAAATCAGTGTAAACAGGCTCGCGTTGTACGCTGTCGAGGTACTGAATGAGGCCTCTAATCTCGGTGCGAATGCCCTCGAGCTGATGCTGGCGTTGCTCTTTATAGAAGGATGGATCTTGCATGCGCCGAATGAGCGGCAGCCGCGTGGCTACCTCCGGAATGCTCGCTTTGTCACCCAGGGCAAGGGCAATGCGCTCGAGCGACTGGTAGTAGCTCGCTTCTGATGATTGCGCCAGCGCCTTGGCCAGTTGCAGGTTGACCATCAAGGCATCGAAACGCTGCGCATCTGAGTCACGATCATCCGGGTCAACGAGTACGGCAATGTGTTCGTTAAGCTCACGCAGCTCGTCCTCGCCCAGCGTACCCCAGCGCGAGACCTCAACATATTTATCCACCCAGCGCCGCGCCAGTTTCACTTTGATGTCGCCGCGCACCGCTAGTGCTTCCACCTGCGTGTGTAGCATCTTACGGAGGGTTTTGGCGAAAGCCCGCTCCTCTTCATCAGCACTTTTGAGCAGCAGCGTCATTAGCTGCAAGCGATTGCGAAATAGCCGCGCAGCACCGCTCACCTGCGCCTTGCCCTCGATACCCCGCGATTGGGCCTCAAAAAACGCGAAATTCTCGCAGACATCAATGATGTAAAAGTGCTCCTTAGGCTTGCCAGGCCCGAAGGCATCCTCACACAGACGCGTGCCGCGACCCACCATTTGCCAAAACTTTGCGTGACTTCGTACCGCTTTAAAGAATACCAGATTGAGCACCCGGGGCGCATCCACGCCGGTGTCCATCATATCTACAGACACGGCCACGCGCGGCATGCGCTCCTCGTACTCCTCACAGAAATTGTCGATGAGTGACTGCGCATGACTCACCTTGTTGTGCACCACCTCAATGAAGCCGGCGGGCAGTTGCGGATACCTTTTGGTAAAACACTCGACGATGAATTCGGCGTGACGCTGATTGGCCGCGAAGATGATAGTGCGGCCGAGTGAGTTGCCGTCTTCAATACGCTGACCCTCATCCATGAGCAGGTCGAGCACCTTGTTGACGGTGTCGCGGTTGAAAAGCTTTTTGTTGAGCTCGCTGGCGTTAATTTCATCTGGGAAGAGGCCCGTCTCGCCATCGCGAAAAGTGTCTTCAAAAGCCTCTTTTTCGGCATCGGAAAGCTGCTTGTACTTTACGCCGTGTCGCATAAATCCTAGCTCAGCATCGAGTGTGCGGTAGCCGGTAAGGTAGCCGGCCTCAGTAGCCTCGTCGAGTTCGTAGCTGAAGGTTGGGTCGCCCTGCGGAGCCCCAAACAAGTCAAATGTGTTGTGATCGATACTATCCTTAGGCGTGGCGGTAAGGCCAAGACGTAGCGCGTCGAAGTACTTAAAAATGGCACCGTAGCGGTTGTACACCGAGCGGTGCGCCTCGTCAACGATGAGTAGGTCGAAGTGGCCTATACCATAGTGGCGCGAAGCGTCCTCGGCGCGGCTGCTGTCGATGCGATTGAGGATGGTCTGATAGGTGCTAAACACGAGGCGTGGCTCGACGTTATCAGGCTCCTTGACGAGGTTAATTGCTTTGTAATCAGGCAAAAACTCGCTGAAGCGTCGCTTGGCCTGCACCACCAGCGCGGTGCGGTCGGCGAGGAAAAGCACGCGCTTCAGCCAGCCAGCCTCGAACAGCATTTTGCACAGCGACGCAGCCGTGCGGGTTTTGCCGCTACCGGTGGCCATCACGAGTAGTGCTGCACGTCGGTTTCCGCGTAGTTGGCCATCGCTGGCGTCTGTGGCGAAAGCGTCGGCCACGGCACGAATGGCGTTGAGCTGATAGGAGCGCCCGGCAATAGCGGGGTCGAGTTCGGCAGTACGGGGATCCTCGCGGGTACTGCGCCGCTGGATCATCAGTGCGAGTTCGTCGCGAGTATGGAAGCCGTGCACCTGGCGGGCGGCGCTATAAAAGGCCTCATCCTCGACGTAGGTCTCGTAGCCGTTGGTGTAATAAATAATAGGCCGCCGCTCGAACTTTGCTTCGAGCGCATGAGCATAAAGGCGCGCTTGATGCCTGCCCACCTGTGATGAACTGCTGGTACGTTTGGCCTCGATGAGCGCGAGCGGCAGGCCGTCGTGACCCCAAAGTACGTAGTCGATATAGCCGTTGCCGTTCGGGTTGTCATGCGTAATGGGCATACCTGTAACCGCATACTCCAGTTCGCGTCCATGACGCAGCACATGCCAGCCTGCATCGCGCAGATCGGCATCGATGAGGTGTTTCCTGGTTTCGCTTTCGCTAAAACTAGCGGTGTCGTGCAGGGTTTTGGCGACAGCTGAATGCTCACGCTCGGTGCGACGCTCCTGCACCTGTGCCTTGGCAAGGGCGAGCAATTGCTTATGCTGGGCCAGCTCACCTGCCTCCTTGGCTTGCTCGCGAGCAGCGTCACGTTCGGCTTCGAGGGCAGCCACACGGGCCTGCATGGCTTCGAATTCAGCACGGGTTTCGGCCTCTAGCTCTTGGCGCTTGCGGGCGGCTTCACCTACCAAGGGCATGCGACTTTCGTCAAAACCTGCGGGCACGTCGGGCTCAGTCTCTGCGTAAAACAGGGCCAGCCAGCGGCACACGTCGTAGAGATACTTTACAGCCATACGGGCGTCGCTGCCGCTGACCCGCCCGCCAAAGTGCGCCGCGGCGTTGCCAGTTTTACGAACGAGGTGTGCACCGTTGATGCGCGAGCGACCAAGTAGGGCGGTGATTTCGGGATGGTCGAGCAGGCTATGCAAGCCTTTGTTGTAAGGCAGCGCGAGTCCTTCAGCTTTATAGACAGTATACAGCACCTCCTCCATGGCCACGCGTGCGTAGGCGGCGGCGCTCTCCGGCTCCACGTTGGCACGCGCCTCGGCGAGGGTGGCCTTACGGTGCAGGTTGGGCCACTCGTCGGCGAGGAAGGAGAAGTTGGAGGGGGTGGGCCGCATAACTATGCCAAAGTTGCTCCTAAAAGTAGCGTAGCGCTGCGCTTACATCCAGCCTTTTCGAGCCTGCCGACTATGTAAGAACGATCTACAGGTGGACTGGTACGCTTGGCTACAAGGATGTTAAGCACATCCTCTATTGACTGAGGTTCTCGTTTGAACAGTATAACTATTAAATCATCAGGCGAGACTACAGAGAGACCTGTTTCGTGTAAGCTAGCAATCGGAAAATCTTTGAGGTTGGCAGTAACGAGCGTGTCCGCCCCAGCCTCAAGCGCATCCACTAGTACAGGCTCGTCCTTAGTGTCTGGAAGCGTTACTGGAGCCTTAGTTTCCAGCCGAGACTGGAGCCTAAGGGAAGAGTCAAAGGATTCAGCGAAAACTCTCATGCTTGCGAACCGTGCTGCGATAGCGGTGCGCGCTGAAGCAGTAGCGATATCGCGGAGCAGGCTGCGTTCGGCTTCCTGCTCGACGTAGGTTGACCATACAATTCTTATTAGTCCTAATTCATGCGCTGAGAGAAAAAAATCTGTAAGGATGGTGGAGTACAGAACGTTTGCATCTAGAAAATACATTCTAAAGTTTAGGTCTCTAAGTAGTTGTCTATCTCTTGTCCTGAGGCAAGTACTTTATCGAGCGCACGTCGCGATCGCTGTACGGCGAGCAGCTCGGACAAAGGTATACGATTGTGTGCGCCAACCTTGTTGGCAGCGATTCGCCCGTTGCGAATAAGTCGGCTGACGTAGCTGCGAGATACGCCGAGTACTTCGGCTGCTTGCGCGGGCGTAAATTCCTCCTCTTCGTGGAAGGCCACCACGCGCTTGCCCGCATCGACACTAGCCGCTACGTACTCCAGAAAGGCATACAGTTTAGAGGACATGGCGTGCCCGACATCGCAGGTACGCAGCGACGCGAGCACCTCTTTCATAGAGGAGCCCTCCAGGTCTGCTGGTCGCAATTCGTTGGCTTGAGAGCTAGTCATGGTTGCAAATATAAATGGTCTAAGTGGAACTTGCAAGTTTTATTTTCGGTACCGCGTCCTTCAGGGCGCGTGCAAGAACGGCAGCTAAAAGTGGACTTCACTATTAACAACTTTCTGTTTTATAATTGCAATAGGTTAAATGCGTTCCGCGAGCTTGCGCGTTCGCAAAAAAGTGAACATGTTTGCACGGTTGAACGTACTTGAATCGGGTGAGCGATGTTGTTGGTACGAAGTAACGCTTAGCGATGAGAACGGCGAGTATGCTGACACCAGCCTTTTTCAGCAGTTCGTAGCTGAATTTGAGACTTCTTAGACAGGCTCTCAAAACAGCACAGACCGCTAAAGCAGGACTAACGCGCGCAGCCTTCCTTACAGCTCAGACTCTTGGGAGGGATTTAAATCGCACCCTTGAACAGCAGCTCATCAGCGTTCCGCAGCTTGAGGATTGCAATACCCTAGACAACTTCACATTTGAGCTATGAAGCAGAAAAAAAGTTTGAGCGAGCGAATCCTTGGACGCAAGCCTGCTCGATCGGCGCAGTGGGCAGTAGAGCGCGATTTTGAATTGCGTGACCGTGTTCAAGAACTTTTAGATAAGGAGCCCTCGCAAACGGCGGCAGCCGAGAAATTAGGGGTAGCGAAGAGCGTCATTACCGAATGGCTAAACGGTAAGCGCAAATTGACCTTACGAACCCTGGGTAAGATTGAGGAGGCCTACAATGTGAAGCTGTGGGATGTTGCGCAGCGCGAGCGGGTAGAGCGACCTTTAGGGCGCACGCAAGAACAGCAGCTATAATGCGGGCTGAAGCCCGCGCAATTGGATCGCTTTCAAAAGCGCTGCGTTCATAGTTGACAAATCGTACCTTTGTGCTCAAATTTGTCAACTATGACTGGATTTTCTGAAAAGCTAAAGTTGGCTAGGCTCGGCGCTGGACTGACCCAGCAGCAGCTCGCAGATGCCGTCGGGGGTTTGTCCAAACAGATGGTGAGCAAGTACGAGAAAGGCCAGTCGATGCCGAGCAGCGAAAAGCTCGTTGCGCTGGCGAAGGCCGTTAATAGAAAGCCTGGCTTCCTGATGCGACGTCCGAGCTTTTCGCTCGCGGAGGTTCAGTTTCGGCAGACTGGACCGCTACAAGAAAAACAAATTGCGCGGGTACAGGCGGAAGTTGCCGCTCAACTAGAAGCACGGATCGATTTGGAACAGTTGCTGGCTATTGAGCGAAGTGCGGACCTCAATTTGAAACAAGCCAGTCGCGCGCTTGCCGCCTTGTCAACCAAAGTGGAAAACGCCCTAGCAAGCAATCAGCAGGTTTTGCTGGAAGCCGGCGAAGCTATTGAGGAAGCTGCGGTAGCTGTCCGATTGGCATGGGGGCTTGGAACTAATCCCATTCCAAACGCTAGCGAGATGTTGGAGCGGCAGGGTATTCACGTAATATCTACCCCCGCCCCGCAAGGGTTTGATGGCATGAGTACTCGGGTAGGTGAAGCCTATGGCGTCATCGTGGTTCGCGACACTTTGCCGGATGATCCATTCCGGTTTCGATTTACCCTCATGCATGAGCTTGCGCACTTAGTGCTTCGGCTGCCGGATGGCTTACACCACGCTACTCGCGAGCGCATTTGCGACCGCTTTGCAGGCGCGATGCTTTTCCCGGCAGATCGCGTGCGCGAAGAGTTTGGCGAGCATCGAAAGGAGTTGTTACTCGACGAGCTGATCGCGCAAAAATCGCGGTATGGAATCTCCATTGCCGGGCAGACCTACAGACTTGCGCAAGCCGGAGTGATTAAACCTACACTCAGCCTTAAGATTCGCAACTGGCTGTACGAAAGCGATGAACGCCGATATGAACATGGAATGGGTAGCTTCCCTAGTGAGGCGTGTGGCAACTATTCTGATCAACTCTTGCAGCGCGCTCTCGCCGAAGAGTTGATTACTATGAGTAAGGCGGCAGAGCTTAAAAATGTGGGTTTGCGCGAGGTGCGCGCGCTGGTGCGAAAGGCAACTGCCTGGTGAGGGCGACTGTTTACATAGCGGACGCTAACGTACTTATTTACCTGATCGATTTAGGACTTGGGCGATTGTGGACGCGGCTCTTTAAATGCGTTATTGCGCTGGATGTGCTCAATGAAGCAAAGCTTCGAGCAGTTTGAAGTTGCGAGTGCGGGCATTTGCTTTTCACAGGGGCTTGCTATCGATCTCGTCGCCTTAGATAACTTTCAACTCAGCCCTCATTGCTTAGAGCAGTGTTTTGAGTTGCGTCCGAGTTAACGCATCATGCAGCAGAAAAGTGATGGAGTACGCTGTGTCGCGGGTCTGAAACTGTGGCTGGTTTTTCCTGGCGAATTCACGCACGTCTCAGCGTTAAGTTGTGAAGATCCGGTTGCGCGCCGTTCAGAACGCAGGAAAAACGAAAATTCTCAGCGGGCTGAGGCCCGCGCAACCTGATCGCGCGCCCTACAGCAAGTCCCACCCCACCTCATACGCCTCGCCAGTAAGGGCCGTATGCCAGTTAACTAGTCCATCGGTCGCCTCCATAGTGCCATCGCCTTCATAATGCTAATCAGGTTGGCACGCTCAGGATATAAGGGCTCCATGCCCTCGTTAACCACTCCATGGCCTTTGGACTCAACAGCCACCACGAGTGACACAGCGTAGTTGTCTTCCAGATTGCCCAGCTTAGCAAAGCCTATGTAGGGTCTGCTGACTTATTCTTGTTTTCCAGACATTACTGAGCATTAGATCCTCTGGAGCTTTAATTTGTGCAACTGGAGGCTTTGATTTTCTATCAGATATCTGTTCATGTTGAAGCTATATCCAGTCAACCCGATCAGCTCTACCAGCCTCTGGCACACTCGCAATTGGGCATGCAAACAGCCCTTCCGTAGAGCTGTCATCAAGTTGATGGCCATCACCTTGAAGTGAACCGCGGCATTAGTGGTGCTTGCGAGCTTAGTACTCAATCGCCTCAGACCGTAGCGCCTTTTAGCAAGCCCGAGCCAACCTTCAACAGGGTTGCGATCGCCGCTTACCTGGCACATCTCACGGTACCGCTTTACCGCTTCTGGATCTTTGGTCGGCGGCCTCCCTAATGGCTTGCCGCTCGGCGTGATGCCCCATTGTTTGAGCATTTTTCTATTCGCCCGGCTCAAATAGGCGGTATCTGCTTCGACGCGTTCAGGAAGATGGCCATAACAACTGGCGTAGCGCGCACATGCACTGATGAGTGTTAAGCCTTCATGGTAGGCATTGTAGGAGAACCGCTCAACGCGCACTACTCCATCAACGAGTGATACGTCGAACTTAGGCCCAAACTCTACAGGTGCCGAGGCCTTACCTCGCACGATAGGGCGTATGTGGGGTTGGGCAAGTGAGACGATCCGATCGGATACACTATTTTGAGCCTTTCTCTCGGTGGCATCGGCCATCAGGCGTTGTTGTCGTGCTAGCTCACTACTGACTCGTAAGCGTTGCCATTCTTGGCGGCTCATTATCTCATTGGGTAGTTGGCCTGAAGGCCAGTTATCGCTACCTATCAAGCGAGTGAATGGTCTTGGTCCAGAAGTCATCAACCGTTTCAACAATATGTCGATAGAGCGCAGATTACGCTCTAGGTACTGCAACTGCTGGCGTGCCACTTTGCGACTCTTTTTGCGACCGGGCCGCTTTTTGTAGCAGAACTGCACAAAATGCTTGCGTGCTACTTTGCGATAGGTACGCGGCTTGATCTTAGGTGCGCAGCCCAACCGCACGCATGCCGAGTAGAGTTTGTCGATAATGCGCTCAGACCATTCACGCCCATCGTTACACAGAGCTACATCGGTAGGATATCGGATGTCAGCTGGAGCACAGGTAGCGTCTATGAGCAAAGTCCCCTTATGCTTACCCAGTAGCTTGTTGTCAAGCATGTAATGGCTTTTGCCGTCACTTACTAATCGGCTTGGGGGATCAGTAGCTGCTAGCTCACCGTCAGGATCGGCAGCCTGGTCATCGCTAAGCTTTTGATCATCGCGAAGTTTCTGGTCAGGCTCAGAAGCGGTATAACCGCTGCCCTCCTCATTTGTCGGTGGGTCAGGCTTTTGATCATAGCTGGAAGCAGTATCGTTAGCTTTTGTCTCAGACTTACCAGTGTGGCTGCGATAAAGGGCAGCCATGGCATCGGCCACTACTTCATTGAGTTCTGCTGCACCGTTGTTGCCAAACCACTTGCGCCAATGAGTGAGAGATGAGGCCTCAAAAGGAGCCTGTGACTGAAACCCTGGTAAGCCGCAAAAGTGCTGAACGTAGACATTCTCGCGGATCAGTTCGAGGGTGCGGATGTCAGAGAGGTCTTCAAGTTGCTGGACGAGCAAAGCACCAATGACTAACCTGAGGTCGGCTGTAGGTCTACCGGCACCTTTGAGTTTAGGAGCGTCAGGACAGATCACAGCGACCATGGCGAGCTTATCCCAGGGCACAATTGTGGCGAGTTTAACCCAGCGATTGTGAGCATCGAGGCTCTGATAAGAAGGGACACTGAAATTGTCGAAACTGAGCTGATTTGCAGAGGTATAGCGTATCATCAGTGCAAGGGTTTTGGAGAAGTAAAGTACAAAACCCTTGCAGAAAAGGACGAAAAACTAATGGCAAAACACTGTCAATCAGGTATTTGTGGAAATTCAGCAGACCCTATGTATTTACTGAATTGAGGTCTGACAGAAAACATGTCTCCAGGAGCCCAATGCTTAACTGGCTTGCCCACGATACGCTCGGACTGGAGGGCGGGTAGCAAATCGATGGTTGCGTAGAATAAAGATTCGGTACTCGGGAAGAAGCGGAGATTGATATCGGACGTGGGAGACTGTGTGAACTGATGTGCGTTCAACCTACAAGACTCTGACTACCGCCAGCGACAAAATCCGTCAGCTCGACCAACTTTTAGTCAAAATCCTGAATGGCTATGCAGATGCTGGCACCCATAATGAGCTGTCCAGGGAGAAGAATTCCTATTTTCAATATTCACTCTCGGGGGAGCTTGTTTCATTAAGTGTTTATAAGGTTCGAGGCAGCCGACACATTGCGCCACTCTTACAAACTAAAGAAAACATCAGGAAGATGGCCTTACGACAGAAGGCGGAAGATCATCTAGTAATTCTAAAAGAGAGGGGCCTATCAGAAAACTTCGCTTGCAAAGTGAAAAGATAAACTAAGATGCCTGCCTTCCAGCTCGCAGCAGTGAAACACAATTCAATACGAAGGTCGGCGCCCGCGAAGGCAGCGTGTTGCGCGATGATCTATTGTCCCTCTTCAATCTTGATTATTGGAAGACCTAACTGAAAATGCTCTAATATGATTAACGTGAATGGCAATACATCCTGCATTGAAGCTACTGTACGTAAGTCGATAGAACCTACGCGCTTTACAGCCAAGTATGGCTGGTCACTGAGACTGTCCAAGGATAACAGACCTTTTTGAATCAGCATACGGGTAACCATGCGCGGACATCCATATTCTTCAAGCAAGAAGGCGTAATTTGGCAAGAATGATCTTGAAATGCCCGAAGAGAACTTACTTGTAGCTATTTGTGAACCCGAAAGCTCATTATAGATTGAGGTAATGAGCTCGACTACCGGAGGCAGTTTATGTTGTATCAAACGCTCAATTTTAAAATATTCGTCAATCCCAACATCGCTATTCGATAGATCGAAAAGGATCTCCGGAATTGACTTTGTCCAACTGTCATTCATGGATTTAGCAATATTAACTACTTTGCCGTAAGAGGCTCCAATGTTAAATCCGTCTATATAAAGGATTTTAAATAATATATTTTCCCACTGTTGAGGATGATCAGAGTTCAACATCTTCAGTGAAGCCCATGATTGCACGTCAGCAGCGATTGCCCGACTCACAGCAATAACGAGTGTCGATTGTACAGATGACACAGCTTTCTGTTCTATTAGATTTGATGCCTTTTCATCACCAACGACTTCAGCGAAAGCTTCTTTAAAGCTTAAAAGCTTAGCTCTAGTGGCATCATCAGAGTGAACGGATTCATCGACGACGAGAGAGCTAGAATCTGGTAGAAAGTCGATTGTTAGCGTAAGTTGTTCGTCATCGGGAGCTTTCTCTAATATGTGAGCATATCCAATAAAATACTTGAACATTCTACCACCTCTCCCTACTATATTCTTAAAACTGAAATCTGTCAATCTTTTGTGACCAATTTTATTTGAGAAAAGTATAATTTGCTCAGTCGCCAAGTTCACTCCCTCAATAATACTGGATGTAGACAGTAAAGTAACTGCGGAATCCGAAATCTCATACACGTGCACGACCATTTGGGCTACAGGTCTATGAAGTGCTCCATTATGAATTAACACACCACGACGTAACAACTTGGTAAGTGTCCAGGTTGGACTATAATGCTTTTCCAGCCAGTCAGCAAAACTATTAAGAAGTTCATCGCTTCTAGAATAAGTTCGGTCCAACACTTCATCAGAAACGACACGTATATTGGTATATGTTCCGCAGTATACTAAAGTCTTCATACTGCTGTTAAGTAGAATTTCAAAAAGTACCTCAACTTTAACAGCTTGGTCTTTACCGATTGATTCTGCATAGTCTGTTGTTTTTAGTACAACAGTGTTATAATTAAACTTGACAAATCTTACATTTGGAACTACTGTGGATTGAGAAAGCGAATCTACGTTCGGCGCGAGATAATATTGTTGCTTTGCTCGCGAACCGAACAGATGGATTGCAGCAACCAGCGCAGGCGCTCGATCCTTATCATGCAAAATACTGCTCTTGTAAAATTCATCCACTACAAGAAGATCTAAAGATTTGACTTGATCCCTAAACTGCAGTGCTCTCTCTTGGGGAAACACATAGATATTTTTCTCTCGAAGAGGCACCTCAATACTAGTAATTACGCCATATTCATCGCCGAACTTTCGTACAAGCCTTCGTCTAGTTTCATCGGTTAAAGCTAGAGTTGGAACTATGATCATTACTGTAGATGGCTTAGTTAAAGATATATAGGCATCAATGACGAAACTCTTGCCAAAGGATGTAGGAGCACTAACGGCTAAGTTATCTCCAGTCAACAATTCCTTTAAAAGTCTTGACTGCTCTCTATGTAGGACAGTTGGTGTTGAAGTACCGGCTTCAACTTTGAATCGCTCGTAAGCGAACCGATCGGTCCAGCTAGAACTTTCAGGCCTCATGTATGGATACAAACCTATACTTCTAACTAAATGGTTGACCAACTCTTCATAAGGGGACCAGTTCTGGTATTGGTCTAAGAACATTATAAGATTATCTCTGGCAGATTGATCCTCGCCCCTCTCATACTGATCGTTTATGTTATGCAACTCATCAAACATTTCCAAATGCATTTACCTTATTATAAAAGCTTTCCACTATGTCAGATTTGCAAGGCACAGGAAATAAAATTAGATGAAACGTAATAGCATCAAACATATGGATAGTGTTAGACTTGCGCCCAATTTTTTTAAATTGTGAAGATGCGATTTTCATATGTTGATTAATCATCCTTTGTAAGTATCCTTCAGACCACTGCGTTACTTGCGCTGTATCAGCGCATTCGTATAATATCATGATTGGGACATTCAGTATTTGTCTTACTTCATCTACTGATGTGCTAGCATCGAGTAAATGCTTGATTGCCTTCTTTGAACCTTCAGAAATGTCAGTGTACTCGTCCATCTCGCGGAGATTCACAATAAGTTGTCGCTCCTTTTTTATTTTTTGAGTGCCAAGTAGTTCGTTTACAGATTCTGCGACATCAGAGTATAACTTTGAATTCGCGGCCTTATAAAATTTCGTTTCTCCCAACCATAGGGATATATCTTGATCGTCAGAAGGATCAATTACTATATGCACACTATCCGCGCCCAAGGCGTTGACATTATCGTTCTGTTTGTAGAAAATCTTAGGCACGACGGGTAGTGCATTGAAATGAGCACGCATTATACCGTATAAACATATTTCGGCGATTTCGCTTCCTCTACCAGGGTCACTCTTTTGCGGGTCAAATGATCTTAGTCGCTCAATTGCGGCTCTTATACTCGTATATGAGCCACTTTCAATCGCGGCTTCTCTCTCAGCTTTACTCAAAGCAGTATAAGCAATATTATTCAGGATAAATTCTTCAAAAGTTTTAGACTTCCACATTCCATCTTCGAAGTCATTAAGCAGCGCGAGCAGGCGACTAATACTATTACCATCCACGACCACCTCCGTATCGGTAAGCGCAAGATCAATAGCAATTTTGAAATTTAGGTTCATATCAACTATCTTTTAAGATTGTCTAAACACCTCCCCCAAAATTCCCCCAAACACCTCCTCCCCACACCCCGCAGAAGCACGCGCAAGCGATTGCAGGCGGTTGATGGCCGATAAGCGATCAGCGTATTTACCTTGTTTCTCCATTGGCGGAATATACATTGGAATGGTCTGAAGCTCTTTGGCATTGATATTAGCCATGCCAACGATGCTTTTACACATTAACCGGAGGCGGGCCTTGACACGTTGTGTGTTCATAAATGCCCATAGGAACTCAGGACGGGCACGCTCATTTACGCGAACACGGATTAAGTATCCTGCGAGAATTCGGACCTTATCATCGTCAATTAGCCCAGTCTTTCCGACGAGCTCTGCACTGTTCGTTCGATTGAAAAGTATATCTCCTTTATGTACTCCGTACTTTTCGTATTCCGCCTCGCTGGCATCAATGTATTTTAATTTAGAATAGTCCATTGATCCAAGTGCATCGATGTTATTCATTCGTAAGTATGGATAACGGCCCTCAGCACCAGCCTTGGCACTTGTTCCATACTTGACACTCTCGCAAACATCACGCACTATCCCTTCCTCCCACCCCCGCTCATTCACCACCGGATCCCCAAACATCTCCAAAAATAAACTCCGCTTCAACTCATCATACTTCGCCACCACCTGCGCATCCAATTGCCGCAAACGATCAGCAGCATCCAAACGATCAGCAATGCGACGCTGCTCAGGAAGAGGGGGGAGGGGGATTTGGAGTGATTTCAGAATGCCTCCTGAAATGTTTGGTTGTGCCCCACCTACCCCAAGACTAATAAGCTTTTTCTGATTCGCTTTAAAGAAATAGTAGAGATATGTTGAGTCTACTTTTGATGTGGGTAGAATTGCCCCACATGCTTGGTTGGTTGCTGCTTCGAGATCAAGAATTGAACACTCTCCTATGGTCGCTCCGTAAAGTGCAACTAGTACAGTCCCTTTGGGGAAGAGCTTTGCGCTAGAATTCTCTAACGCAGCCTCAGTGATACACTCGCTGGCTTCTACAACATGTTTATTTTTTAAGTCTCCTGTTTTTACCCAGGGTATGTCGCCATTATTATAGTACTCGGCCTTCTTGCGACTTGGGGTGCCTCCAGAAGTGACTTTAGTCAGTGAGCCAAGTGGTACCATCCTCATACCCCCAATTTTTCCATCAACACCCCTCTTTCCCGATCCAATTCCCGAATCTCCGCAATCAATTCCTTTACTGGCTTGTACTCCACAGGCTCGTACACAATCTCTTTGTAGCGGTTGATACTTAGATCGTAGTCGTTGTCGGCAATTTCTTGCTTGGGGACCATGAAACTCTGCTCCGTTCGCGCGCGCGCTCCTTCAGTCTCACGGTTGTGGAAGCGGGTGAGAATGTCGGGGAGGTCGCTCGTTTCGAGTTCCGTGCGCTTGTCGTCGAGGGAGTAGCCGTCGCTTTGCATGTCGTAAAACCAAACATTATCCGTGCCGCCAGTACCTGTTTTGGTGAAAACTACAATGGCCGTACTCACTCCCGCATAGGGCTTAAACACCCCACTCGGCATACTTACAATCGCTTCGAGTCGGTGGTCCTCGATGAGGGTTTTGCGTAAGCTTTTATGAGCTTTAGAACTCCCAAACAGCACACCGTCCGGAACGATCACTGCTGCACGTCCGCCCGTCTTGAGCATCCGCAACATCAGCACATTGAAGAGCAACTCCGTCTTCTTCGTTTTGAGTTGCTTGCCGATCGAACTCTCCACACTGTCATAGTCCAGGCTGCCTTTGAAAGGTGGATTGGCTAGCATCAGCGTAAAGTCGTCGCGGAAATTGTTGGCTTCGCTTAGCGCGTCATACGACTCCAGGGTGGGATTTTGAACGCCGTGCATCTCCAAGTTCATGGAGGCAATGCGGATCATGGTTGGATCGAATTCGATGCCCGTGAGCATATGATTATGAAAAAACTTTGAGAATTTGGGGTCGAAAAACTCCTCCGTGTGCTGCTCGCGCATGTAATCGCTCACTGCTACGAGAAAACCAGCCGTCCCGCAGCTGGGATCACACACCGTATCCTTGAGCGTGGGACGCATCATGTCGACCATCAGCTTGATGATATGACGCGGCGTGCGAAATTGACCATTTTTACCTGCAGCAGCTATCTTAGACAACATGTATTCATACACGTCACCTTTGGTGTCGCGATTATCCATGTCGATCGCATCGATCAAGTCTACAACTCGACTTAATACGCTAGGTTTCGAAATCATGAAGGTGGCGCCGATCATCAACTCTGAAAAACGACCAGCTTCATTGCCGACGTTTTTCATGTGCTCGAAAACCGTCACTAATTCGCCGTCAACTCGTTTTACTCCTTTAGTGAAGCGAGTGTGCATGACCGGTGGCGCATCGTTCTTAAAGCGACTCCACCGCAACGGCTCCTCACCTTCAGTAAACAACGGCTCTTCAATAGGCTCGCCGAGCACATTCGCCTGACTCTCCTTCGCCGTTTGTAACTCATCGAGTCGCCGGATAAACAGTAAATAGGTGAACTGCTCGATAACTGTCAACGGATTTGAAATGCCCCCCGTCCAGAAGGCATTCCAAACGGCATCGACTTGAGAGCGGAGCTGCCCGGTAAGCATAAGGTATCCCGTACTGTGGCGGGTAAGGTAAACAACACGGGTAGGTTGCGCGGCCTGATTACCGCGTAACCTGTGCAGCTTCCAACCACGCCACATCCCCCCGCCAAGCCTCCAACGCCTCCCGATACGACCGATCAGTTTTGGTCAACACCAGCGTATAAGCCGGACGCGTTTTCTCCGTCGTCATCTCGATATCCAGGGTGAAGCGAGAGAGGTAGCCTTCTAGTTGATGGCGCATATCCTGGACCGCCTGCACGCGTAGCACCTCCGCCTCCGGATCACGTAGAAAGGCCACTACTTTGGGATAGCCACGCTTCTCAGTGAGCATCTGCTCAGGCACAGGACGTGCCCAGTCGGGATAGGGCTGCGGCTCGTTTGCCACACGACGTTTGAGGTCGGCAACCAAGTGCGCGTGAAGTAACTCCCCCAATGGTGAAACGTCTTTGATGGACTGGATGAGCGGCCACAGCTTTTGCTGGCGCTGCTCGACATCGTTTGCGCCGACGAGCACAGCATCCACCACCCGAGCACGCCAGGCTTCGGACTGACCAAACACGGCATCTATGCGAATGAGTGATTCGATCACCTTGTTCGGTATCTGACCGCCCGGGTAAAACCGCGGCAGGTAAACAGGGACGTCGGCAAACTGCGCTAGACCGATGCTTCGGCAGCGTTTATTCTTTCCTGTCGCAAGCTGCTCGATAAGCTGCACGAAGGCGGACATGAAGTCCTCGCGTGCACGATAGCGATATGAATTGTCGGCGTCATCGGCAGCGAACACGGCACCAGCAAACGTTTTATTTGTCAGCTTTTTGCCGAAAGTGGCTATGAAAAGCCGCCAAGTCTCTACATCGATGGCTTGAAAGTGTTTGGCCAGGAGTTCTACCCACCGTTGGCCGAGAGACTTGGCCTCGATGCCCGGCTGATTACCCAACAGAGCGAGACCGCGCACGAGCGCATCGAAATTTTCGGGACGATGATTTCTACCTGAGAGCCGCTCGTGAAGTTGCTCGAACAGTGCGACGATCATCGGCAGCTCCTCGCCTTCATCGCTGGTTTTAGCTGACGCGGGTTGCGCACTCGCAAGAGACTCTAGTCGCCAAACGGCCCAAGCGATTTGTCCTTCGAGCGGAAGTTTGCCGATCAGTTGTGGCGTACGAGCAGGATGCCACAGCACGATCCCGGCGTAACGATACTCGTAGTCAGCGGTCATGCCCCAGTTGCCCTGGTAACCTTCCACCGACCACTCAATGGGCTCTTCAGACCCGTAGCTGCTAGCGCTGTAAATGTCCTGCGGCTTGAGCGAAATTCCCCCAAGGTCGAACCCATCCTCGGGTAGCCAATGCTCGATACCCAGCTCTTCGTCAATGATTTCACCCGTTTCGACGTCGGCGAAGCGCTTAGGCTCGGGTAGGTGTTCAGCACTACCCCGACCGTAGCGGTAATCATAGCTGTGGCCATACTGGTGGCCGTTGTACCATTCACTAACCTTTCTGTCGTGGATGAGGCCAACGCGAAACGCTAAGCCCACGGCCGCTGCGGCACGGCGCATCAATGCCACCCGCATGCGGTCGTGCCCCTTGAGTTGTTCGGTCGAAAAATTGGAGTCGGTGTACTGGTGGCCCAGCGCAAACACCATGGGCACCTTATCCCCAGGCAGGTCGCGCAGCGTTTCGGCGAGTTGGTCTACCAATGCTTCGGGGGTGACGACCGGGGCTGGTTTTGCGGAAGCGTAAACGAGGTTAAAAACCAATACCACGCGGTAGCCCTCGGTGACCGGAAGTATTTCGTGCTGCCGGTCGGCGAGAAAGGCAAGCGCCGGAAAGTTGCTGGCACCCTTGGTAGAGAAGTCGACGTGCACCGGGTCGCCGTCGCCGGGATGCAACTCGATGGTACCGCCCTCGTGCGGGCTAGGCAGGCCGATGAGCAGGGTGCCAAACATGCCGGGCAGCTTCTCGGAGTCCTGGTGGGCGGCGAAAAAGCCTCCAGGTTCGTAAATGAGTAATTTGTAGGGTTCGGCGTGAATTTGCTGTTCAATAGCGAGGGCTTCGCCTATACGTTTGAGCAGCCGTTTCAGTGCGCGTTGGAAGTTCGCATTGTCGAGTTCGAGCTGGTCGGCATCGATCTCATGCGTATTCCGAACGGACGTGTCGACCAGGGTTTTGCGCCCTTTGCCGAAGGGTGCCTGGTGGGCTTTTTCAAGCAGGGCGTTCACCTGGATGGGGTTGAGTGGCCAGCTGAGACGTCCGAGTCCCTTCACGCCAATGTGCCAATTTTTAGCGCTCAATTTATCGCGATGGAAGGGCTGTCCGAGGCGGAGTTGGTCGAGTTGAGCTAGAAGTTTGGTGGCAGGGGTAGACATAGAGTGGGGCGGGTCGTGGCTAAGCGGTGAGGAAGGTAGCGGAATCTATAATTCTTGAGGTTTATGCTATTGTGGAGTGAGCCAAAGCTCACAATGTGGAGAACGTTTTGAGTTTTTGAGTGAAATCCGCTGAGTCGGAGCGTCTAATGTGTACAACCCTATGGTGACAGACACAACACCACAACAACGAATCGTGCGGCTGCTGTTGCTGCTTGTCGAGCGCCCGTATTTTTATACGCGGGCAAAGCTGGAGGAAAAGTTGGGAGTGGGAGAGCAGACAGTGCGACGGTCCGCACGCATAACACATTTCCTCACGGGGCTGGCATCGCGTCGAGTGCATCGGCGATGGCTGCGCTGCTGCGTGGGGTGCATCCCAGAGCCTAGCCTCTTCGAGCGATGCCTACGCTATGCCTGTAGGTAAGCTGTTGCACGAGGATTTTGTGAATTATCACGATACGGCCTTGCTGGTGAGTGAGGCGGAAAAGTCGGTTTGTTCTTCGGCTGGCCATGGTTTGATGGAGGGTCATGCTTACGCCAAAACCCGCTATGCCTTAGCACGTCAGCGCTTCACCCGTTTGCTCGACATTTTGCGTGGTGGCGAATTAGCTGATTTCTGCACTTTGGTGGAGGCCGAGGCCTTCGATTCGCATGCTTTAATGATGCAAAGTGTGCCGCCTTACGTATTAATTAATCGAGCCTGCTACACTTGCGGTAATTCAGGCAGTTCGGCGCGTTCGCCAAAACACGGGACTGCCTGATTGCTTCACGCTGGATGCGGGTCCGAATGTGCATTTGATGTATCCGAAGGCTATTGCGGGGGAGGTGGATAAGTGGCTGGAGGAGGAGGTGGGGGATTTAGTGATGGGGGGCTGATAAGGGATGGGGTGAGGCAGCCGCGAAGCGCTCAATTCGCAAAGCGGCCGTTCGACCGCTTCCGAGCGGTGGCCGCTTTGCGAAGTGAGTGAAGCCTTACCGCACATTTGGGTCGCACCGCTATGCCGCAGTTCAGAAATGCCGTTCGGGAGACCGGCAGGACCGGCACGATGCACTTCATGCGCGAAGCGGCCGTTCGACCGCTTTCGAGCGGTGGCCGCTTTGCGAATTGAGCTTTGACGGCAGATCGGGGGGTAGCAAGGCCGTCCAACCCCTTCCGAGCGGTGGGCGCTTTGCGAACTGCTATCATTCACGTGAGCAGGCAATCTCAGCAATTTTTTACTCGAACAATTCCCGTAATCCTTTCTACCCACACATCCCATACCCTCCCCCAAAATTCTTTTACTCATCAATCCCCTCCCACATGCCCTCCTACCGCCTAGAAGTCGAAGATTTGGACAACCTCGACCAACTCATCCCGGACTTCATTTCCATTACCTCTGACCTAAATGACCCGCGCCTTAAAGGAGCCTCGACTCATCAACTGACCACGATCTCGTTCGTATACGTGTCTGCTTCTATGACTGGTTATAAATCGATAATTGCCTTTGGTAATTTTGCTACGTTCGCCTGGCCATAAATTACCAGTTGTCTCGGTGAACAGATTGGCCAGGTACCAGTCTCTCACGAAACCATAGGTCGCCTTCTGCAAAAACTTAGACCCTCTGTTTTTGAAGAACTACTCGCAGACTTAACTGATCAAGTAGCCAATATTAAACCTGAAGATCAGGTTGCAACCAATGACAAAGGGCCTGCAGGAACCGCCCAGCGAGCACTGATGACCGCGCGCCTTCCCGAGAGCGGAGAGAAGCCCTTCAAGACATTGAGTGCGATAGACCTTGACTCCGGATTGGTGCTCGGCTGCCATAGCTCTAGCGATCCTGAATCAGAGCACGCAGCTATTGAGCACATGCTTGAAATGCTCGACCTACGTGGCTCAATAGTCTGCATGGATGTAAGTAGCGCCGACGTAACGCATTGCAATTTAATCATTTCAGGCAAAGGCCATTACCTGCTGTGCATCAAGGACAACGACGCGAAAAGTTACCAGTGGTGCAGTGAGCTATTCGACACTGGCGCGGATCGAGTGTACAGCACAGGCGAGACTTATTTGGCCGCCCGCGGAGACAGCCCTTCGGTACGTGTAACTAAGCTAGATGCAGCTGGTGATGATACAGGACGTGTTGATCGACAGCTCATGGAGCAATGGCCTGGAGTGACAAGTATTGTCGAGGTTCAACGTGAGCGTCCGCGAAGCACAGGTGCTCGAAATGCCAACGAAAAGGATAAGCCACGAGATCTCACGGTGTACTATATCTCGTCGATAGACATGACGGTCGCTGATGCTGAGCGCTACATCCACCCGCACCGGCACGTCGAAAAACCTCCGCACTGGACCATAGACACATACTATGGAGAGGAAGCATCGAGGTCCAAGAGCGGATATATCGCACAGAACCTCGCTGCTCTAAGGCGATAGTCTAGTAACATGCTTGCCGCTGTGACCGGAAAGACAACCACGTTAGGCAATCAAATGATGTTTGCCGTAGATGAAAAATGGCGCAACAAAGTCTGGGGACTCAACTGATGTTTAGCTCTCGCGCTTACCAGACCATCCTTCAGCTACCCCCAACTCACGCAATCATAACCTACCTTTCGAAAAATCCAACGTTTGCTAAGAAGCACCCTCTTTGGAAGCCTCCTGTTGCTGTGCTCCTGTATGTTTTGGCGAAAGCCGCCACACAACAGGCCGCCGCTTGTCAACCCAGCGTTAGATGATAGGCTAGGAATGCTGCTCAATTACGATGTGCCGCTGATTGGAGCCGATAGTCTCGCTCAGCTCAACGAACGTGCTATTTTTGACGCGAGAAATGCAGAAGAATTTAATGTGAGCCATATCGCAGGCGCAGTGCATATCGAACCCACAGGCCCACTCCCGGGTTGGCTCGATAGCTTGCCGCGCGATCAGCAAATCACTGTATATTGTTCTGTCGGATACAGAAGTGAAAACGTCGCAAGGCGGTTGCAAACAGCAGGTTTTACGAAAGTGAACAACCTTTACGGCAGCATCTTCGACTGGGTGGACCGCGGCTATCCTGTAGTCGACTCAAGCGGCCAACCCACAAACCGTATTCACACCTACAATAAGCGCTGGGGCAAGCTCATCACCAGTCCCACCGCCAAAAAAGTTTGGTAACCACACACGCATCTGTCTATGAGCGAAACATCTGTCAACGACCTCTTCGAGCGCCGAACTGGCGACCTCGGCCCTCTCGGTCAGTACGCTGACTTTGGCCACGGCTACTTCTTCTTTCCGCAACTCGAAGGTCCACTCGGGCCCCGCATGCGCTTCAATGGGCGCGAAGTCGTGATGTGGAGCGTCAACAACTACCTCGGCCTGGGCAACCACCCCGAAATTCGCAAAGTAGACGCCGAGGCGGCTAAAGAATGGGGACTCGCCTACCCAATGGGCTCGCGGATGATGTCGGGCGAATCTGAGCACCACATCGAACTCGAACGTCAGCTTGCTGACTTCACCCGCAAAGAAGCTTGCCTGCTGCTCAACTTTGGCTACCAGGGCATCCTTAGCATTATCGATGCAATGGTGGATCGGCGCGATGTGCTGGTGTACGACAAGGACTGCCACGCCTGCATCTACGATGGCATTCGCATGCACATCGGCGGGCGTTTTGCCTACGAGCACAACGATATGGAAAGCCTGGAGCAACAGCTCAAAAAGGCGCAAGTGAAGGCCGAAAGCACAGGGGGTGGCATTCTTGTGATCAGCGAAGGCGTCTTTGGGATGCGCGGCCAGCAGGGTAAACTCAAGGAGATTGTCGAGCTGAAAAAGCAGTTCAACTTCCGCTTTCTAGTCGATGATGCCCATGGATTTGGGGTACTCGGCAAGGAAGGCTATGGCGCTGGCGAGCATCAAGGCTGCCAGGATGGTATCGACCTTTACTTCGGCACGTTTGCCAAGTCAATGGCCTCAATAGGCGCCTTCGTGAGTGGGACCAAGGAGATTGTCCGCTACCTCAAATACTCCATGCGTTCGCAGATTTATGCGAAGTCGCTGCCGATGCCACTGGTGATTGGTGCGATGAAGCGCCTCGAGATGCTTCGCACCATGCCAGAGCTGCGTAAACGACTGTGGGACAATGTGGACAAGCTGCAAACTGGGCTTCGCGAAGCTGGGTTTGACATCGGCGCCACCGGCAGTTGCGTGACGCCGGTATTCATGAAGGGTTCGCTACCCGAGGCTACCGAGCTGGTGAAAGACCTGCGCACGGTCCACGGCATTTTCACCTCGATGGTGGTGTATCCGGTGGTTCCGAAGGGCGTGGTCTTGCTGCGTTTGATTCCGACTGCTGCGCACACCGATCGCGAGATTGAGGAAACGCTCGTGGCGTTTAAGGCGGTGCGCAAGAAGTTATTGGCTGGAGAGTATGCGAAGACGGCTCCGAATATGTTGGTGGAGGGGTAGGTAAGGTTCTTACCTTCCCCCCATGCTCATTTCTGGAATCCAACAAATCGGCGTTGGCGTCACGGATGCACAAACCGCCTTCCAGTGGTACAGGTCGCACTTCGGAGCTAGCGTCCAGGTGTTTGCCGATGCTGCTATAGCCGACAAAATGAAGCCCTATACCAGTGGCGAAGCTCGTGAGCGCCTCGCCATTCTCGCCCTCAATATGCGGGGCGGCGGAGGCTTCGAAATCTGGCAGTACACCCAGCGCGAGCCGCTAGCCTGCCCCTTCACCCCCGAAGTGGGCGACCTCGGCATTTTCGCCGGCAAACTCAAGTGCGTCGACGCTCACGTGGCACGCAATTTCCTCCTCAAACGAGGAGCCGATCTGCCAGGTGAAGTCACCCATCGCCCCGACAACCGCTCGAGTTTCTGGGTGCGCGACCTCTACGGCAATCCCTACGAAGTCATTGAAACTCCCCATCACTTCATCAGCAAAAAGCATCCGATTGGAGGAGTTTATGGAGCGGTGATTGGCTGCTCCAACATCGCGGCGAGCCGTGCCTTTTATGGCGATGTGCTCGGCTATGACCAAGAAGTATTTGATACCGAAGAACCAGGGGGCCTCGAGCACCTGCCCGGAGGTGAACGCTCCATGCGCCGTGTACTCTTGCGTGCCAGCAAGCCAAGAAAGGGAGCGTTTGCACCACTTCTTGGTCCGACAGAAATTGAGCTTGTGCAGTGTGAAAACTATAAGGGTCGCAAAATTTTCGAAGGGCGCGACTGGGGCGATCAGGGTTTTATTCACCTCTGCTTCGACGTGCGGGGCATGGATGAGCTCAAAGCACTAGCCGCCGATCATGGCGCACCTTTCACGGTTGATTCAGGTGAAAGTTTCGACATGGGCGATGCCGCCGGCAGATTCACCTACTGCGAGGATCCCGATGGTGCCCTCATCGAATTTGTCGAAACGCACAAGCTCCCCATCCTCAAGAAGTTTGGCTGGAGCATCGACCTCCGCAAGCGCAAAGAAGATGCAGCCCTCCCCCACCTCCTCCTCCGTGCCTTAGAATTGTAATAACGCCCCAGCAAAAGCGCCGCAGGTGCTATGTTCATATCCAAGCGATTCAGGAACTTTTTTCCTTTTCGTCGCTTGGTTTGATCGAAGGCTCACTCAGCTATGAGCTGCAGCCACTGTAGACTAGCCTTTGTGCTGGTCTACCCATTTCAGGCGGCCAACGCAGGTTCCAGCTTTTGAATCTGTGCGTGATAGTTTGGATCGAAATCCTCCCCTTTCTTGATGAGTGTATAGGCTATAATTAGCAGTTTACGCTGCACAGCTACCAGCGCGCTACTCTTAGAGCCTGAGCGCTCCAATTGTCGGTCGTACACCTTTTTGAAGACACCTTTGCGTCTCGCACTCCAAGACGGTAAGTGCAGCGCACCGCGCACATGACTATTGCCTTTTTTCGAGATGTGAGACTTGCCATTAACCGAGCTGCCCGATTGGTGACTAACTATATCATAGCCGCTGTATTTAATCACCTGTCCTCGTGATTTAAACAGCTTGAACCCATCGGTTTCGGCCAGCAAACTGCACGCCGTGATCTGACCCACGCCCGGTATGGTGCACAGTCTGCTTACTGATGCGGCAAGCACTTCGTCCTGCTCGACGAGCTGCGCCATCTCAGCCTCGATCTCCTCAACCTGTTGCGCTAGATATTCGATGCGATCAGCAAACCGTCTCAGCGTTGCTGGGGAGGTATCCTTGGCGAATTTCGCGGCGTGGAAGCGGTTTTTCACCATTGTCGACTCGTGCTTAATGCTCTGACGCTCACGGTTTAGTTGCTTAAAGCGCCGACTTGATTTACTGAATGGCTTCCATGGAGCAAGCTTGCGTTCGAGTCCAAACCGGGCGATGATGTAAGCATCAATCTCATCGGTTTTCGACGGCTCATTTAAGCTCAAAGCGAAGTGTTTGATCTTGTTGGCCAGCACGATGCACACTCGAAAGTTTGCATTTTTGAGGGCGTAAGCAACCTGTTCATGGTAGACTCCAGAAGCCTCCATGACCACGCTCATCGGCAATTGCTGAGCATTGTTTTTAGTTAGCCAACCGCACAGTGCCTCATGACCACTTGGTGTGTTGTCGAATTTATGCTTACCACGCTGTTTGATCTGCCCGGTGAGCAGGTCGCGTTCTAGAAGTCGGACATGGAAATCAGCCTTGCTGATGTCAATGCCAGCACATAGTTTGAGTGCCTTATTCATAGTCAAATGAAAAGTGAAAGGTGAAGGAAAAGGTGCGGAAACTTTCGTCGTCTTGCCTCGTAGCTTATCGTTCCTGCGCCACAGCGGTGAAGCTGTAGTGCGGCTTAAGTGCTATTGTGACTCTAAAAGCCTCCTCGACACGAGTATGTACCTGCGGCAGTGTCTGCGTTAATTTGCGACTTAGGCTTATTGGCATGTGCTCGCGCCCAGGAGTAAGCTACAGTCCAAGCAGTCGCTAAACAACTTTCTTTGTAGCCTGATTCAAACATACGAGGCTACCTCTCCAGCCCTTGCGAACCTTGCGCAACATTGCGGTGAGCGAAGCGAACTTGCGATACCATGCCCCCCGAACAGCAAAAACGGCGCAGCCAAAAAACGCGTAGCAAAAAAACCGCCGCAGGCAATAACCGCCGCAGGCTACCTCTCCAGCCCTTGCGATCCTTGCACTCACAAGTGGGTCCCCTGAACCCCGTTTCTTCGTAGCGGTGAGCGAAGCGAACTTGCGATACCATGCCCCCCGAACAGCCCTTGCGAACCTTGCGCAACATTGCGGTGAGCGAAGCGAACTTGCGATACCATGCCCCCCGACCAGCAAAAACGGCGCAGCCAAAAAACGCCGTAGGCCTACCCCTCCCTTCCACATCCCACCAAATCCCTCCCCACCACCTCTACCTCAACAGCATACCCAAATTTATTACCCGACATAGAATCATAACATTCCTCCTTTGTAAGCATCACCTTGAGGCGCTGCTCCGTGCCACGCGAGTAGTAGCGAATCACCGTCCCATCTTGCTCATAAGTAGGCTTTACATAATCAAACGCGAGCGTCGGTGCACCTAGCTGTGTCAGCTCAATCAAACCTTCAGCCTCACTGATCGAAAGACTCCAAAACGGCTCATTACCCGTTGCCCAAAAGTCATAGCCAAGGCAGTGGTTCTTGGGGTTTTTCGGTCGCACGCGCTCCACACTCGTCACCTCAAATTGTGCCGTATACGGACTGGCCATAGCTGCTCCACGAGGCTTGGCGGCTTTACGCAACTTGCCCGTTACCTCCACCACTACATACTGCCCTGCATAGCCTTGGGCGGTGGCGTCAGCGTACAGCGTGTTGAGTTGATCGGTGTCGCCAAGCACCCAATAAGTGGCCGTCGGCTCATCGCAGGGGCGCAGTTCGAGTCGCCCATCATCAATGCGAAAAAGGCCCGTAATCCGCATCGGTTCTGCTGAGGTCGCAGGGGCATCATCAGCTATTGTCACCTTAGCCGCACCGTCTGCTGTAGTGGTCGCGCGCTCGCTGGTATCATCGGCTGTGGGAGTGCGCGAGGCATTATTTTGAGCTTTGGAGCAGGCCGCTATGCCGCAGCAAACGAGCAGTGTCAACATTAGGATTAGGCGCATAAATATTCAACGAGTGAAGGCGGAAGTTAGCATGAGGTGTGCTAGCTTACCTTTCAGCCTTATAGCTTTCGCCAAAACCCCACACGTGCGTCACATCCTCCTAGCCACCGATCTCGAAGCATCCGCACCCAATGTGGCTGCCTTTGCTCTTACACTCGCCGAACACTTTGGCGCCGAGCTTACCGTCTTCCACACCTTCGGCAAACCCGACCTTTCGCTAGGTGCGCGCAGCAATGAACAGCGTGAAGAAACGGTGGTCCGCAAAATGCGCGAGATGATGGCACAACTCAGTACAGAGACGAATGCCTCAGTGGTTGTTCATTACAAAACTGATATTGATTATGCAGGTGATGGCATCCTCAACCAAGTAGAGGAAGGTCAGCACGATCTACTCGTCATCGGACTTCGGCAAGCTAGAGATGGAGAGGCACAATTTTCCGCCTTGGCTTCCCGCATCTTTAGAGAAGCTAATACCGCTGTACTCGCCGTACCTCCTCAAGCGAGCTATGTGGGCATCAACGAAATTATATTCGCTAGCGACGTTGATCGCGAGGATGAGGTGGTGCTCGAAAACCTTCAAGAATGGCGACAGAAGCTAGGAGCCGACTTATTCGTGGTGCACGTCTACGAAAACGATGAAGATCGCGAGCGTGCCCGGGCAACGATGAACAAGTGGCGCGAGCGCTATGCTTCCCGTCCACGGCTGCACTTCGAGTTGATGGCCGGAGACTTTACCCACGACATCACTGCTTATGTGGCTCAGCGCAAGGGCGATATGCTCGTGTTGCAATCACAGGTGCGGGGCTTGTTCGAACAGTTGTTTACGCACTCCTCAGCAGCTGATGTAGCACAAAATGTGGAAGTGCCACTGCTGGTGATGCGGGGTAGCGTTAATGAGAGGTAGACTACAGCAGGGAGTTTGCACGCCAACGTATTGATCGGACTACTTTCGCGCCGCCAACAACGCCCGCGCTATGAGCTCTACCGATTTTAAAACCCTCGTTGCCCACTGCAAAGAGTACGGATTCGTCTTCCAAAGCTCAGAAATCTATGACGGTCTTTCGGCTGCCTACGACTACGGGCCTTATGGGGTAGAGCTTAAGAATAACATCAAGCGCTACTGGTGGGAGGCGATGACGCGTTTGCACGCCAACATTGTGGGACTCGATGCAGCCATTTTCATGGCGCCCCAGACGTGGAAGGCCTCTGGTCACGTCGATGCGTTTAACGACCCACTCATCGACAATAAGCAATCAAAGAAGCGCTACCGTGCCGACCAGCTCATTGAAGGGTACGCAGAAAAGGTTTTAGCGAAAGCGCAAAAAGAAGTCGATAAAGCTGCAAAACGTTTTGGCGAAAGCTTTAATGAAGACCAGTACCGCAGCACCAACAGCCGCGTGATGGGCTATCAGGAAAAAGCCGATGAGGCGCTCTCGCGCATGAATACTGCCCTAGCAGCGGGCGATATGCATGGCCTGTACGAGCTGATCAACGAACTCGAAATTGCCGACCCAGAATCGGGTAGTCGAGAATGGACGGACGTGCGGCAATTCAACCTCATGTTCTCAACGCAACTGGGCGCTATAGCCGGAGAGGCTGGCAAAATTTACCTGCGGCCCGAAACGGCACAAGGCATTTTCGTCAACTTTCTCAACGTGCAGAAGTCGACCCGCCAGAAGCTCCCCTTTGGCATCGCTCAAATAGGAAAAGCCTTTCGCAATGAGATCGTGGCGCGACAATTTATCTTCCGCATGCGGGAATTCGAGCAGATGGAAATGCAATTTTTCGTGAAACCCGGCACCGAACTCGAATGGTACGAGCAGTGGAAGGAGGCGCGGATGAAGTGGCACACCACGCTGGGCCATCCGAGCGAAAAACTAAAATTTCATGATCACGAAGCATTAGCACATTATGCAAATGCAGCGGTAGATATCGAGTTTGAATTTCCATTTGGCTTTAGAGAATTAGAAGGTATTCATTCACGCACGGATTTCGATCTTAATGCGCATCAAGAATTATCTGGTAAAAAGCTGCAATACTTTGATGCCGATACGCAGGAGAGTTATGTGCCTTACGTGGTAGAGACGAGTATCGGCTGCGATAGGATGTTTTTGGCCGTGATGAGTCATGCCCTACAGGAGGAAACGGTGCCTGATGCCGATGGCAATGACTCCACTCGGACGGTGCTGAAATTGCCTGCCCCGCTGGCTCCTGTGAAAGTGGCTGTCCTGCCCCTGCTCAAGAATCGCGACGAACTCACCGATAAGGCGCAAGCAGTGTTCGATAAGTTGAAGCTGCACTTTCCGTGTCAGTACGACGAGAAAGATGCTATTGGGCGGCGCTACCGGCGGCAGGATGCGATTGGCACACCCTACTGCGTCACCATTGATTTTGATACGCTCGATGATGATACAGTTACGCTGCGCGATCGCGATACCCTGGAGCAAATTCGAATTGCCATTGATGATGTTGCCGCACACGTGAAGCGGCAGGTAAGCCTGGAGGTGTTGCTGGAGAAGTTAGTGTAGGAGTGATAGGGGGCAGGTCTTACGGATCAAACCTAACCCGTTGTAGGGTGGTACACTTTTCAGTTGAAATCGACAGGTGCACGGAGGAGCCACTGCGTGGATTCAAGCGAGGATTGAGAACCGTTGCTTCCCCGCAAATCAATAGCAAGATAAATGCTCGGCTTACGCAGATCCTGATGCATGTCAGTAGAAGCGACGGTTCAGGTATATAAAGCCTGAGGTGTATA
This sequence comes from Saprospiraceae bacterium, assembly GCA_965213735.1. Classification (GTDB taxonomy): domain Bacteria; phylum Bacteroidota; class Bacteroidia; order Chitinophagales; family Saprospiraceae; genus CALDTK01. Next base: position 1,034,535 of record CBDCAB010000005.1, on the reverse strand, counting down.
TGACGCCTCTCACACGGAGGGACACGGAGAGTTTGCACGGAGGAAGCACGGAGGAGCCAAGACTACTTCAGGGTTGAAGCTTCAGCATAGCAACTGCGTTGGGGCCTGCGCAAGACATATCCATTTGACCAAGCCCATTTGAGACTGTCCCGCTCAAATGAAGGAACAAGCGGCTTTTTTGTTTGGCTACCGTCTTTGAGTGGCTGTTCTAGCGTGACGCTTAACTCATTGACTATCAGCTTAAGCTATGATGCGTACGTACTGAGGATTGGGGGCGCTGGACCAGAGAGTCGACACAAATGTTGGGATACCACCTATATGTCTACAGCTCCCCCACAGCCATCCCTGCAAATTACGAATTGAATTCGTAATTTGCAGGGATGATGAGTGTTCCTCGTGATCTTCGCGGTCTGATTGAAGATGATCTAGCGTATACACCGGCGGTAGGAATTGTTGGACCACGGCAGGTGGGAAAAACGACCTTAGCACGCCAGCTGGTCGCTAATCGGGACCACACTTGGTTTGACCTGCAACGACCACAAGACTTTCGCAGCTTACAACATGCAGAACTTGTATTGACGACGCTGCGCGACCAATTAGTGGTCATAGACGAGATTCAGTTGATGCCGAGCCTGTTTGGATTGCTTCGTCCACTGATCGATGAGCATCGGCGGCCGGGGCGATTTTTACTGCTCGGGTCTGCATCCCCAGACTTAATGAGAGGTGCCAGCGAGTCGCTCGCGGGACGAGTAACCTATAATGAGCTAACACCCTTTGCCCTACCTGAGCTGAAGCAAACCACCATTAGCCTCAACGAGCATTGGCTAAGTGGAGGCTATCCCGAACCCCTGCTTTTACTACCTGACCACAGGCGCAGTAACTGGTACGGAGCCTTTATAAAAACGTATGTAACACGAGACCTGCAAGAGCTTGGGCGCGGTGTAGCGCAACGAGAGTTCGAGACGCTACTCCAAATGCTGGCACACGCTCACGGTGGCATATACAATTCCAGTGCATTAGCTAAGTCACTGACTGTTACTTATGAGACTGTCCGTCGGTATGTTGATTTGCTAGAAAGTAGCTTTTTGCTTCGTCGCCTGCGGCCTTACCTCTCCAACAGTAGCAAACGCTTGATTAAAAGTCCTCGCCTCTACCTCCGCGACAGTGGCTTGTTACACTATTTACTAGGCATTGATTCTTATGTAGATCTTACTAAACATATTGCTTTGGGAAATTCTTGGGAGGGATATGTAATCGAAGAAATATGTCGTCTGGTGGGGGAGCGAGCGACACCGTACTATTATCGCACCGCTTCAGGTTCAGAACTAGACCTTGTACTTGATTTGCGGCGAGAACAGTGGGCGTTTGAGATAAAATTTTCTAATGCACCGAATCTCTCGCGCGGATTCTATGCAGCACTCGAAGCCGTAGCTCCTGCCAAAACTTATATCGTCACGCCATCAGCCACTCGCTACCAGGAAAAAGGTGGAGCAGTAGTAATAGGGTTGGAAGCACTGCTGGAGGAGTTGGCTCAAGCGCTAAATGGATAGACTTTCCGGCCTGACCTCACCAGGCGCTCAGGCCAAACTGAACTACAGCAGCCCTACCCTCGTTGGGTTATTGTCTAGCTGTTGGCTAGAGAAAACCTAAGACACCCACATGTTGAAACCCTTACTCCTTGGTCTCATCGCAAGTTTTGCCTTGAGCACTACCCTCACAGCCCAAAGCTATTTGGCTCAACTTACTGGCCACCAGGAAGTTCCATCTACCAGCACCCTTGCCGAAGGATTCTTCTTTGCACAACTAGATGGAGACTCCCTTCGAGTCACCGGAGCAGTAGGCACGCTTTCTACCCTTCTCTTCATACCCCCAGGTGCTACTACCGCCGCGCACATCCATACCGGTTTTACCGGGCAGAATGGCCCCATTACGCTCGAGCTCAACATCGACTTCGACCCAGTAGCGAATAGTGCCTCCTTCACTACGCAGGCCTATTTTGTGGGTGACCGGCCCGACCTGATTGCGGCCATGAACGAGGGTCGAGCATACGTCAACGTCCATACCGGCCTATGGCCTGCCGGCGAAGTGCGCGGTCAGATCGTGCTCATCGACAATCTCAATACCGCTTATGATGCCATGCTTTACGGCGATCAAGAAAATCCACCAGTAACTACCGATGGAATTGGCGGAGCGCTAATTGAAGTCACGGACACAGAAATTATTGTCTCAGGTTCTTTCAGCCTTGAAAGCCCTATTGCTAACAGTAGCGGTACCGGAGCGCACCTCCACACCGGTTTTGTCGGGGAAAACGGACCAGTAGTTATACCGCTAACACCTACTATGGATCCAGGTAATGTATCTGGGGTTTTTGCGAAAGCTGACAACACCTTCCCTATCGATCAAAACATGATTGATGCCATGGAAGAACGGCGCATGTACGTGAACGTGCACAGCATAGACCACCCAGCAGGCGAACTGCGCGGCCAAGTAGTCGGTGCAGCCAACAACGTCTACTTTACCTACATCTCGAATATCGCACCGCAGCCATTTCCTGATCCAGCCGCGGTACAGCGCATGATGGTAGAGAAAGTGTACGGCGAAGACACCATTAAAGTAAGTGGTTCATTTCAGAACCTCCCCGCCAATCTCGTAGCTCTTACTGCACCCTTCCTACGTGTGCGGGATCCTTTCAATGGAAGGGGGATAGTCGCCTTTGATCTGCCATTTACTACTGATGCAACAGGCGGCTCAGGAACGATACCTGTAGCTAGCTTTGGCGCTACGGCCGATGCTCGAAATGGACTCTTCCGTCGCTACTTTAGCGGTGGCGGCTTTGCCCTTCCTAACGGTGCAGATTTTCTCATCGCCGGTGGGCTGTATCACGAATGTAAGCGCCTCTTTCATTCTACACTTACAGCAAGCCAAACTGTACCTAATGCCATATCTAGGGGCTCGGGTAGCTTGCTTACTGAATACTACACCGACAGGCTAGAAGTAACGGGCGTCGTTAGCGGTTTGTCTGGCATACTCGATACGGGTGCGCAAGGTGGATTAAACTTGCACGAAGGCATGATTGGCCGCACTGGAGACGCCGTATTGCCAATCAGCTACTTTCAAGCTAGCACGTTTGCAGCCATCATTCCAACCTCAAACATCATTAGGTTGACGAGCGATCAAGCTGCGCGAATGCGTGATCGGGGCTTTTATTACAATGCAAACACCCCTGACTATCCTATGGGCGAGGTTCGTGGTCAGCTCGTACCGCGCTCCAACACCATGTTTCATTCCATCATCACGAGTGGGCAGACGGTGCCTTCTACAGGTCCTGCTCCAGCCAATGGCGCTATTCTCGCTGAAGTCTATGCCGACCAGATGCAGATATCCGGAACCTTCAATGATGTAGTTGGTGGTTTCAATCCTAACATCGCTGGTGGAGCTCACCTGCACGGCAACATCGCAGGTCGTACGGGAGGCATCATGATTGGACTCACTTCTCTTGCTCCGATGGGCGCTGAGGAAGGTGAATTCTTCGCTAGTGACAACACCTTCGATATTTCTGCAGATTTGATCGACAGCATGATCAATCGCCAGGTGTACGTGAACATCCACAGTGTGGAACGGCCATCGGGCGAATTGCGTGGGCAGCTCACACCACTCGCTCCGAGCTATGTGCACACCAAACTTACTCCTGACGTGACAGTGCCTTATACGGGTGTGCCAGGCATCAGCAACGGGCGCGGCCACTTGCATGGCGAAATCTACGGCACCCGCCTCTACATGTCTGGTGCTCTCGATAGCCTCAACTCTAGCATCGATGTCAGCATAGCTGGTGGAGCACACCTGCATGATGGTACAGTTGGAGTGACTGGTCCTATCCTTTTCCCACTAGCCTTTAACCTCGAGAACAACGGTACTTCCGCTACTTTCTCGATTGATAGTCCAGCCATAGTGCTCGACTCTTTCCCGGGTACCTCCGTCGCGAATTCATTGCGCCTGCTCAATGGTAATCTCTACGCCAATATTCACACCGTCAACGAACCTTCTGGTGCTGTGCGCGGACAAATGTTGATGAGCGGCAACCAGTATCCAGCGGCTTCGGCTGGCTTTGATACACCCGCAGATGGCTCGACGCTCGACCTCAACAGCGGCGATAGCACCACGGTGGCTATGGTCGATTGGGATGACAGTTTCGATCCTGACGATGAGCAAGATGTAGCCTATAGCTGGCAGCTGTTTACCGACACAACCGCAGCGCCTGTATTCCAGACAGAGGTCGATGATACCAGCGGTGTCAGTTTCACCTTTGGCGAACTCGACCGCATGCTCGAAGCACTCGGTGTGGAAAATGGTCAGGCTATAACAGCCTTTCACCGCGCTATCACAACCGACGGTAGCTTGCTCACGCCAAGCGAATTCTCGGAAGTAATGCTAGTGCGTGTGATGAATGTTGGCAGCAACGAGCTTCCCACTGGGGCAGTGCGTCTGGTCAATACGCTCACCCGAGCAGGCAATCAGTTGCTGCTCGATGTCGTAGGTCTGGAGGCAGGGCAATTCAGCTACCGAGTAGCCAACCTCACCGGTCAGACGCTGACTCAGCAAACGCTAGCGCATAGTGGATCTGCGCAGCGGTACACGTTGAGTGATGCGCCTCAGCAAGTAGGTATGTACGTGCTCGAAGTGCGGGATGCCCAGGGACGTAGCAGCAGTTGGGTCTTTGCCGTCAACTAGACTGCGCTAGGTTATAAAATTAAAACGCCCACTTCTCTCACGAGAGGTGGGCGTTTTATTTTTACCGGAAGGGTAAAGGCTTATTTCTCTTCGATCCGAATTTCAGCTTTTTCCTTCTTCTCCTCGTTGCGCATGCCTTCGCGAATTTCTCCTTCGATGCTAGCGCGAGCAGTATTGAATTCTCGGATGCCTTTGCCGAGGCCGCGCATCAACTCAGGGATTTTGCGCCCGCCAAACAGCAGTAGCACCACGAAGAGGATCACGATCAGTTCCATACCTCCAGGCATGGCGAATAGGGCAATGAAGTGGCTCATGAGCGTTGCTTGTAATTCAAAGGTACAAACGCGCGGCACGGCCTGTAGGGTACGCGTGTCAAAGATTTACTTCTTGAGGCCAATTTCGCGCAGCCGTTCGTCAAGATAAGCCCCAGCTGTTATAGGTTCGTGGACCAGCGGCCTCTTATCACTCACCGTGCTCGGCAGCGCACTCAGATCCATTTCAGCAACGGGATGCAGAAAAAACGGGATGCTCAACCTGTCGGTATGCCATTCCTCACGGGGTGGATTTACAACCCGGTGTGTCGTGGAGCGCAAGTAGTTGTTGGTGAGCCGCTGGAGCATATCGCCCACATTGACGACAATTTCGTTTTCTTCAGGCACTACGTCTACCCATTCGCCATCGGTGGTGAGTAGCTGCAGACCGCCAGCACTTGCACCTACGAGCAGGGTAATCAAGTTAATATCTTCGTGTTGTTCGGCCCGAATGGCACTCGCGGGTTCACGAGTTATAGGAGGATAATAGATTGCTCGTAATATAGAATTACCATATTCGATGTGCTCATCAAAATAGTGTTCATCAAGACCTAAATACAGCGCAATAGCGCGTAGCAAATTGGTGCCTGCACGCTGAAAACCGCGGTAAAGCTCCCTCCCCTTCTCGCTAAATTCGGGCACTTCCTCCACCTGTGGATCTGTGGCTCCAGGCTGATGAGCAGGATGCGATTGAGGAATTTCCTGACCTAGTTGAAAGAACTCCTTGAGATCAGCGACTTCGCTTTGCTTCGCGTGCTCCTTTCCAAAGCTCGTGTAGCCGCGTTGGCCCGCCATACCTGGCAGCTCATATTTCTTTTTTGTTGCCGTGTCGAGCTTAAAAAACTTCTTTGATGCACGGTAAAAGTCCTCAATTAATTGCTGGTCAATACCATGATTTACCACGCCCACAAATCCCGTAGTTTCGAAGGCTTCACCAAGTTTTTTAATTACCTGTTCGCGATCACGCTGAGTGCCACTAACGAATTTTTCGAGGTCGATGAGAGGTATAGCACGCTTGGTAGCCATGAGCTTTGGGTTGAGGAGTAAGAGCCTAATTAAGAAGTCGCAAGCTGGCGAAATCGTCAACAATTTTGTCGTGAACAAGAAGAAAAATGCAGGGATAGTGGTTCTACCACGAGGCTTTTCGACGATGAGCACGGCAAAATTGGCAGATTTTTAGACGATTAGTGACTTCGTAAGCAGGCGCTAAGCTTGAATTGAGGGTGGAAGTTAACGTGCTGGCTTGTACTTGCTCTGCGCGAGTAAGGTCTGTGGATCGCGCTCGGCTATGAGGTCTGCGAGGGAGGCCTCGGGTTTGCGGCGCATATACTGTTCTACGATTCGCATACCAACCCAATTCGCATTTCCCCCTGGTGCTTCAGGAGGCATTCCGGGTGCATTTGGGCTAGGTCCTACGTGCTTGCCTATGCGCGATGCTTTGGTTTCGTAAAGCAATTCTTCGTCGAGGTAGTGCGCCCACATTTGGCTTTCGTTGTCTGTTAGCCAGGCAAGTTGGCTTTCGCTAAAACCCAATACGGCGGTATCGGCCACGTGAGGCAGCAGGCGTTCTTTGATGTACAGCAATTTACCGTTGTGGATCATACGGTCGAGCATACGTTCTCCAGGAGCTTCGCCGAGCAGATTACTTACCCAGGCTTCGATGGCGCGGGAGGCAATGTGATCGGCATTCATGGTGCGCTGGATGTAGCGCGGAAACACGTTAGGGTCGTAGCCTGCAAAGCCGCTACCGAGGTAAAAATCGAGGCCAATCCCGAGTAGCTGTTTGCCGTAGGTAAAGCTGCCCAAACCCATTTCGCTGATGTAAGTGACTACACGTGGCGTGGGCTCCGTAGGAAAATAGTAGTTGGCATACAGAAGCGCCTGCTCCAGATCGGACTGCCACTGCTGCTCGTCGTTTGGTGGGAAGTGGTGGTGCACTGAGTCGAGGAGCCGGCGCAAGGAAGGTTGCACGGCAAAAGCAGCGACAATAGCTGAATCATACCCTTCCTGCCTACCGGGTAGCATCAGCTCTAGCCAGACGCTATCAAAAAATACGGGATAGCGCTTTCGCAAAAACCTCGCTCCATTTTCTAGCGAGTCTTGGGCTAGTTCACGAAGGTCTTCCTCAAAGTGATCGACATCGAAGTCAATGGTCAGATCAGAAACATCAGGAAGTTGCTCCTCATCCGAGCTACAGGCAAGGAGCGTTAACGCAAGAACGACTAAACAAATACAACGCATTTAACCTGTTTACCCTGGTAATGTAGCTAGGTTCGCACACATGCGGATGCTCCCTTTTTCAGCTTCCGCAAAACAACAACTCTCCAATGCACAGACAGATTACACTTCTCGTTGCCATTCTTGCCTTCGCTGGCACTCAAGTGACTGCTCAAGACTTCTCACGCTTCAAGTTTGGCTTGCAGCTGAGTCCATCCTTGAGTTGGATGACCTCTGATTTTTCAGCTCTAGATGGCAATGGTACCAACCTTGGCCTCAAGCTGGCCACTCAGGCTGAATTCTTCTTTGCACCTAATTACGCTATCGAAACCGGCATTGGCTTTCACTTCAATTCTGGAGGCACATTACAATCAGCTAATGGTGGGCGCTTCTTCAGCAGGAGTGTTGACGAGTCATCTGAATACAGCGAGGTAGTGGGCCCAAACACCGCACTGAAATATTCCATTCAGTACGTAGAGATCCCACTTGGGCTGAAGTTGCGTACGCGCGAATTTGGTTACCTCACCTATTACCTCGAGGCTCCTTTGTTCACCTTTGGCATTCGCGGCAATTCCACTGGCTCCCTATCTGGTGGAGGCGTCTCTCAAGCACTCGACGATATCGACATAAAAAAAGATGTGAGGGTATTCTCCCTTGCTTGGGGCTTTGGCGGCGGCGTGGAGTATTCAGTCGCAGAGAGCACGCGTTTGTTTGCAGGGCTGCAGTTTTCCCGCATTTTCACCGACGTCACCAAGGACAAAGATGATATCTACACTGGCCGCAACACCTCGGATGATCCCAAGGCTGGCATCAACAGTTTGACGCTGCGTCTGGGCGTGCTCTTCTAGTGAGTCACTTGGAGTACCTTTGGGCTTTAAGCGACTACCATGGCTATAGACGTCCTCCTCGGGCTGCAGTGGGGCGATGAAGGAAAAGGCAAAATTGTCGATTACCTCAGCCCGAATTACGACATCATAGCACGCTTTCAGGGCGGGCCCAATGCTGGACACACGCTTGTGTTAGATGGCGTGAAGCATGTGCTACACACGGTACCAAGCGGCATTTTTCGCAAGGGCATCATCAACTTGATTGGCAACGGTGTCGTGGTCGATCCAACTATTTTACTCAACGAGCTGAAGAGTCTCGACGAGGCTGGTGTCGATTACCGGTCAAGGCTCCTCATTTCGCGTAAGGCTCACCTCATTTTGCCGAGTCACCGCCTGCTCGATGCTGCCAATGAGGCCTCTAAAGGTATCGCCAAGATCGGCTCTACCCTGCGGGGCATCGGCCCTACCTATATGGACAAGGCTGGTCGCAATGGTCTGCGTATTGGTGATATTGAGAGCTCAGATTTCCGCAGCCGTTATCGCTCGCTCAAGCTCAAGCACCTCGAGTTGTATCGCCTCTACCCAGAGGTAGATTTCGATCTCGAGGGCGAGGAGCGGGCTTGGTTTAAGGCTATCGAGCAACTCGCCGATCTTCGACGTGTCGATAGTGAGTATTACCTCAATAAGCAATTGGCTGCTGGCAAACGTGTTCTTGCCGAAGGTGCGCAAGGCTCCATGCTCGATATCGATTTTGGCACATACCCTTATGTCACCAGCAGCAACACTACTACTTCTGGAGTTTGCACTGGGCTTGGTGTACCTCCAACCGCTATAGGGGAAGTCATTGGCATTACCAAGGCCTACTGCACCCGTGTTGGAAGTGGTCCATTTCCGACCGAATTGCACGGCAAGCAGGGGGAGGAACTCCGTAAGGCAGGTGCGGAGTTTGGTGCCACCACCGGTCGGCCTCGTCGCTGTGGCTGGATTGATCTACCGCAGCTGCGCTATTCCATCATTCTTAATGGCGTAACGCAGCTCACGATGACCAAAATCGATGTGCTCGACAATTTCGCTCAGGTGGGGGTATGTACCGATTATCGTGTTGATGGTCGCAAGACTCAGGAGTTGCCCTATGATACTGCGAGCGTAGAAATTGAGCCTATTATTGATTACATGCCAGGTTGGGATGAAGATTTAAGTGCAGTTACAGAATTAGATGCGCTTCCAGCAAATGCGCGGGCACTCATTCTAAAGATTGAGGAGTATTTAGGTATTCCAATCACTATCGTCTCTACTGGACCTGAGCGGGAGAGTTTATTGATTCGGGAGATGGTGGGGGTTTAGGGGCCTGCGGCTGTTTTTGCCTGCGGCTGTTTGTTGCTACGCGTTTTTTGGCTGCGCCGTTTTTGCTGTGCGGGGGCATGGTATCGCAAGTTCGCTTCGCTCACCGCAATGTTGCGCAAGGTTCGCAAGGGCTGGAGGGGTAGCCTGCGGCGGTTTTTGCCTGCGGCTGTTACTGCCTGCGGCTGTTACTGCCTGCGGCTGTTTTTTGCTAGGCGTTTTTTGGCTGCGCCGTTTTTGCTGTTTGGGGGGCTGTTCTATAGGCATGGTATCGCAAGTTCGCTTCGCTCCAAGCGCAAGCCGTCGCTTCCTCACAAATCTGATGACTAGTGAAAGCGACGGTGCAGGTAGTCAGCAACATCACCTGCCGTGATAGCAGCCAAAGCAAGGGTAGCCGCTGTGCTGTCATACAAGCTCATTCCGCTCATTTCTTGCGACCTTTGCAGACTTGAGGAGTAGAGGGCTGCCATTACTCCAGCGAGCTATAGGCATGCAAGCTGTAGCTCTCACTGTCAAAGTGACTTGATTCTATGAAACCACGATTAGCAACACGGGCCGCCTACTTATGCGTCGCGATAATCCTCTTGTTTTCAGTTGCCCCTTACCAGTCTGCCTCAGCGCAATCTACAGACCCGTTTTCTGAACTCGAAGATCAACTAGGGGCCTGGTACATGTACTTCTTTACCAAGCGATTCAGTGATGGTCCATGGGGAGTTCAGGGAGATTTTCAACTCCGCCAGTGGAATATTGCAGGCGATCTCGAGCAATTGCTGCTGCGGGGCGGCCTGACCTACACGCCCCGCGATGTTGCCGGAACTTTCACCCTCGGCTACGCAAATATCACCACCGGGCAATTTGGCTCCGAACTGGACGGTACCGTCAGTGAAAACAGAATTTATCAGGAGGCACTCTTGCCGCATAAAATTGCCGCACGCGTGCTGCTTACGCATCGGTTTCGCTACGAGCAGCGATTTAATGAAGATCAGGACTTTCGCACCCGGTATCGATACAATTTATTTTTAAATGTGCCACTTAATGGCGAGGGCCTCACCAAAGGAGTATTCTACGCGGCCTTGTACAACGAACTTTTCATCAACGGTCAGCAAGATATAGGCGACGGCCGCACAGTGGCTTGGTTCGACCGCAACAGGACTTATTTGGGCTTAGGCTATGGGCTTTCGCCAAAACTGCGCACTCAATTAGGTGTAATGCGCCAAACCACTAATGCTTGGGCCAAGAACCAACTGCAATTTAGCCTTCATCAAGCCTGGTAAAATGCATACATCAGGTAAAAGGAAGCGGCGTCTGTTGCAGATAATAAGCGCTCAGAAAATCCGCAAGATTTTACACGCTAAGTTCCAGCTCGGCACCCGGAACCTCTTGAAAACTGCATTTAGCATTCGATGACGAGAATATCATCTTTTTAGTATTCACCAATACAAATCTCCTTCACCCTTGACTATTTATTGCTAAGCGATGGGAGAGCTAGCCGTTGAAATTACAGACCGTACTCGCAAAAGTACGACCAGGTACTGGCGAGAGCGCGTAAGTGTAAAGACACAGCTGGAATTACTGGCTCGACAACTTCTGCGGCGCTACTGCTTTCCACCAGGTAAGCATGATGCGGCCCTGAGACTGGTGCCTGAGCAGTAGGAGGTACCGAACTATCGATAGGTGGAGGTATATTTTTCTTGAGCCGTCAGCCTCATCGTACCATTGTTCCGAAAAAATTGTTAACGTTACACCTATGGACAACGAAGGTACTTTCAAGCTGAAGTACAAGTTTGCAAAGGACTACGATCCAGTATTCGTCAATGGCGTCCATGGGAGTCTCAACATCTCCGGCGAGGCAGTTCTGCACTTTTTCTACGAGCGTTTGCCGCTCCCAAACCAGGTTGAACTCTTTGAGACCGCAGAGGAGCGAGACGCAGATGTAAGGACTCTGCCTGAGGATCTTGACTTGAGTTTTGTCCGAATGATCAAAACCGGTGTAATTATGCAGCTCGACCAGTTGCGTGAATTACGCGATACGATTGACGAACTTTTAGCAGATGATCTAATCAACGAGGATGAGCACACTACTTCATAGCCATTCTTCCTTTAATTCTAAAACACGGAGGAGGGTCAATGCTTTATCCGTTCGAAAGCAAGCCCCCAATAAAACTAAAAGAAGTGGATTCGGGCCGAGCGATACACTCCAAAGAAATATAATAGAGTTTAGCATCCAAAAGGGTGTAGACGCGCCTGCGTACGCACGTGCGAGTTGCGATAGGTTTCTGGGCGCATAGCCACTCGATAATTATGTAGGCCAGCTGCCAGTTGCATTACTTGATCTGCATGCTCGATATCGGAGGTTCTTAGCCTTGTTGCTTTAGCCATTCTTTTTATACCTCCTATTGCGTGTTCTACCACGATCCGCATCGAAGAAACCCACTTGTTATAGTTTTTCTGCCACCTCTTCAATGGATTTCCACGAGATGCTCGCATACACGCCGCCTTCCATACTCCATCAGGTTCGTAGCCTGTATATCCTGCATCCAGTGTAAGCCATAGATCTAGATCGTCTAAGCTCTCCAGGGTCGGCAACTCTTCGTCTGCCATACGCTTATCGTGCATTGCTCCTCGCCACGTTGGACCTAGGTATACGATGCGCTGGCTAGGTGAACACATTACCGCATTTTTGACGGCGTGGTGCTTAAACTTTCCGTTATAATCCTTTTTCTGCGCTTCGTAATCTGTGTTGCGTGGCATCCGACGTTCAGTAACATCGAGATGAAGTGAAAGCTCTTTGTTTGTAGGTTGTTCGGCGTGATTATGCTGTTCAAGACTTGGTGCTTCTTCGTCGTTGCTATTGGCGCCACTTGGCGCCTCGAGAACATTGGTATGATGGAGTTGAGCTGACAGCTCACACAGCGTTCGGGCAGGTCGACATCCTAAGTCTCCGAGAGCTTTATCGAGTACAGGGAGCAAGAAGCGATACCACTTCGATACTGCTGTTTGAGTCATCCCAAACGTAGCAGCCAAGTGCTGTTGAATGGCATCGGTTTTAAGAGCCAAAAGGATAAAGAGCAGTCGGTCTTGTTTAGTAGGTAATTTCGTGGAGGGATTGGCGAGTCGTTGTGCAGAGAGAGGCTTGCGGCGGCGTTTGCCGTCGACCTGGTACATCTTGAATTTACGCCGAAAGGCATCTTCAAAACAACCAAGAAGACGATTGAATTCAGGTGGAGTTAAGCTAGTCAGCGCCTTGAGCTGAGCAGGATCTGCAATGGATTTTAGTGTGTTCATAGCGTGTGGAGAGAAAGTAAGCAACATTGGCCAAAAAACCAAACAGGGCCCTCACGTGCGCGCGGTCAAGATTTTTGATGACTAAACTCTAATTACTATCTTGAGTTTTAAGCGATTAAAAGATAATTGAGATGGATATGGCGCTTCCCCCATTCCTGTTGGTGCACTTGAAAATAGTTTGAGTCTGCTGAAACACATGCCAAACGTTAATGCTTCAGTCGTACCGCTCGCTGATGGGGGTGTACAGATAGAATGTCAGTCTGCAAAAGGTCTACTAGAGGTTGAGGTATGGTCAGATAGGTATTCGTGGATAGACGGTGACAACGTCGAAGGCGACACAATGTCAGAGCTTGTGATCCTACAGGTGATTAGAAGAAGATTGTAATATTTATGCCTAGATATTTCCGGTACATAGACCCCCTGCATCTAATAGGAAATCCCGTTAAAATTTCTTCGGCGGCGTTTAAAAATAAACTTGGTGTCTCAGTAGATGAACAAATGGATCGATCATCTGCAGAATGTGTTTCCACCTTACGGCATACGAAAAACGCTCCTCAAGGTACTGTGGCTACGGTGTTTATCGAGGATAGCAAGCCCTGTGACGTTTTTGTAGAACATAGCCCCCTGCCTAACAACCCTTACCATCGAGATTTGAAGGAGTCCCAGGAGGCACAAGGACTTATCAGTAAAAGTCGGGTAAGATGTTTGGCTAAACACGCTATTATTGTCGCTGATAGCTGAATTGCTAGGTCCCTGTCTCGTTTCCCTGACTTGGCCTAAGCACAAATTCGCCGCCGGTCCGGCGGTTTGCGAAGGGGTGACTAAAGTCCAAGCCACGCTCACGGAAAATTAGATGCGACTTGCACCGAGCAACCTCTGTTTAGCTCCCACTATATTGCCTGGCTCATGTACAATCAGCTTGACTCACAATAACGCCCCTCACCGCGGCACCGCCGTCGAATCAATTGCCATTCGCACTGCTTCCATGCGCTCATTTGGCACCACCAGCGCCAGGTTGTAGTGGCGCAATTCCCAGTTGTTGCCGAGAGTATTTGCAGCATCGACTTTCGTCAAAACTCCAGAGCCACGCACCACACCCATCCAGGAGTCGAGGTGCTCTTCAAACCATGCCGTGCGGCCGTCATCACTGAAATACCAGTGGCGCTCACGGGGAGTAAATGTCCAGGCAGACGCACGCTGGAAGTAGGGGTCGGCCCATACGGCCATCGAGTCGCGTAGCCAGCGCTCTGAGGCATCTGTACCGAGGTAGATACCGTCGCTGCTCATGGTCGAGAAAAACACTGCTTCATCGGCTGTAGCAGCTGCTCGGTGCCACCGATTCATAATGCTGTCGAGTGTGGCAGTATCACGCGGAGGGAAGGCTAGCAACTGTGTACCAGCAAGTAGAATAAAGATCGATGCCAGCAGGACATTACGCATGCTGCTAAGCTAGCGCATCACCTGGATTTTAAGCCTGTGCTCGCTGTGGTGCAAAGTGGTTGCAGCCAAACTCGGCGCCAGTGATAAATTCCACCTCCCGCGGGTCACCATTTTGGATCACGGGCAGGATGAAGTGCATGTCGGCCTTGGGGTGCGAGAGTTCGTTGCACTCGCCAAATCCCTGACGTTCTTGTACGGCCGGAGTGGCGGTATCCCAGTGGTTACAGTTGTTACAGATCGCTTGCATGAGTAAAGTATTTACCTATAACGACACCAAAAATGCTGCCTAGGTTCAGCGCCGGCCTCCCAGCTACCTTTACAGCGCCATGAAGCTGCCCGATCTTTCCAGCGAACTCAGTTACCGTGCGGTGCGCGGTTCTGGTCCTGGTGGGCAGCACGTCAACAAGACATCTACAAAGGTGGAGGTCCGGTGGAATTTAGCGGAGTCAACAGCTTTTGATGAAGAGCAGAAGGTTCGCCTTTCGGCAAAACTCAAAAAGCGACTCACTACGCAGGGCGAGTTGGTACTCACAGATCATAGCACTCGCAGCCAAAGTCGCAATCGCGAGTTGGTGACTGAGCGGCTCTATCACCTCATTCAGCTTTCGCTAAAACGAGACAAGCGTCGCAAAAAGACAAAACCTACCAACGCGAGTAAGCGCAAACGCCTAGAGAGTAAGAAACGGCGCGGAGAATTAAAGCAGAGTAGAGGATCGGTGTGGTAGGAAAACTGAACCGTCGCTTCTTAGCCAAGAATACACCTAATGCAAAGATGTACTCCACTTCCACACACGCAGCACTACCGCCCCATCCGCACCAGCAGCACACTTACATCGGCAGGACTTACACCCGAGATGCGACTAGCTTGGCCTACGGTGTCGGGTTTGACCCGCGCCAGCTTCTGACGTGCCTCCATGCTAAGCGCTTTTACACCTGCGTAATCAAAATCGGGATGGATGTGCACGTTTTCGAGACGATTCATCTTATCTACCAACGCCTGCTCCCGCTCGATATAGCCCGCGTACTTAAGGCTGTTTTCAGCCAATTCGCGCGTTTCCAAATCATGCGC
Organism: Saprospiraceae bacterium; assembly: GCA_965213735.1. GTDB lineage: Bacteria > Bacteroidota > Bacteroidia > Chitinophagales > Saprospiraceae > CALDTK01. Next base: position 1,019,317 of record CBDCAB010000005.1, on the reverse strand, counting down.
TTCGATCGCGGCTGCAACTTCAGGTAAACGCTGAGCCAAGGCGGCAAGCGAAACATGAGGCCGCACCAGTAGCTGAGCCGCTCTAGTACGCTCTTTGAGAGGCTGCGACCCCACCTCAGCGAGGTAAGCATTGACTTGTTCTGGGTCTGCAGTAGCTTGTTTTAGCGAAAGCGAAATAGCCGCAACACCAGCCTCCTTCTCGCGCACCCGAGACATGCGAGCACTCACGTCCATACCCAGCGCCGCTGCCTTAGGTGTAAGACGCAAATCAGCATTATCCTGGCGCAACAAAATTCGGTATTCGGCGCGACTCGTAAACATGCGGTAAGGCTCATTGGTGCCTTTGTTGACGAGGTCGTCGATAAGCACCCCGATGTAAGCATCCGCGCGCGTGAGCACGAATGGCTCCAGCTCGTTGATAGCGAGGTGCGCGTTGATACCTGCCATAAGTCCCTGACAACCAGCCTCTTCGTAGCCAGTTGTGCCGTTGATTTGGCCAGCGAAGTACAGCCGCTCGATGCGCTTCGTCTCTAGCGTACGCCGCAGCTGAGTAGGCTGGAAAAAATCGTACTCAATTGCATAGCCTGGCCGAAACATCTTCGCGTTGCCAAAGCCTTCAATCTTGCGCAGCGCCTTAAACTGCACGTCCTCCGGCAATGAGCTGGAGAAACCATTGAGGTAAACTTCACAGGTATTGCGACCTTCTGGCTCCACGAACAGCTGGTGGCGCTCTCGCTCGGCGAAGCGGTCGATTTTATCCTCAATACTGGGGCAATAGCGCGGGCCAAGACCTTGGATACGACCATTGAACATCGGCGAGCGGTCGAAGCCTTCCTTCAACGTTTGGTGCACCTCCGGGCTGGTGTACGCGATGTGGCAAGGCACCTGCTCGGTGATAGGGGTGGTGGCGGTATAGCTAAAGCGAACCGGGCTTTCATCACCTGGTTGAGTTTCGAGAGCCGACCAATCAATCGTGCGCCCATCTATACGAGGGGGCGTTCCGGTTTTCATGCGTCCTGCCTCAAAGCCGAGGTCGATGAGCTGACCAGTGATGCCGGTTGCTGCACGCTCGCCTGCTCGCCCGCCGCCAAACTGTTTTTCTCCTATATGGATGAGGCCATTGAGGAAGGTGCCGTTGGTGAGTACGACACTACGTCCGCTGATTTCCAGGCCGAGGCTGGTATGAATACCTGCGGCTCGCTCATCCTTTACGACTATACCAGTCACCATTTCTTGCCAGAAGTCGATGAGCGGGTGCGCTTCTAATTTTTGACGCCACAGACTTGCAAAGGCATGTCGATCGCTCTGCACGCGAGGGCTCCACATAGCAGGACCTTTCGACTTGTTGAGCATCCTGAATTGAATGGCCGTCTCATCGGAAACAATGCCTGAGTAGCCTCCGAGGGCGTCGATTTCACGTACGATCTGACCTTTCGCCACGCCGCCCATAGCTGGGTTGCAGCTCATTTGGGCAATAGTCTGCATGTTCATCGTGGCCAGCAGGACACGTGAGCCGAGATTGGCAGCGGCCACAGCTGCTTCACAGCCTGCGTGACCAGCACCGACTACTATGACATCGTAGGTAGGGAACATGATATTGGTGAATCGAACCCCTAAATTACGCCCTGAGCCCGAAAAGCGTTGTGCAAGACCCGTCTCACAACCGTTATCTTTAGGCGATGCCGATCACGCGTTTTGAAGATCTTGATCTCTCACGTCGATACACTTACGCCGATTACTTGACTTGGGAATTCAAAGAGCGCGTAGAGCTGTTGCGGGGCTGGGTATCCCGGATGATTCCAGCACCAAATACGTATCATCAACAAATTTCAGGACATCTTTCGGGCTGGATGTTCAACACGTTTAAGACAAATCAACCTAAATGGTTTGCGGCACCCTTTGATGTTAGACTTAGTAACACTGCTGGAGGAGAAACCGTAGTTCAACCTGATCTATGCGTGGTATGTGATTCAGCTAAAATTACAGACCAAGAATGTGTCGGACCACCGGACTGGATAATTGAAATTGTGAGTCCGGGGAATGGAAGTCGTAACCTAGAAACCAAGTATGCGCTCTACGAGGAAGCTGGAGTTAAAGAATATTGGGTAGTTCATCCCCTTGATCGTACAGTGTTGCGCTATATCGCCAATGGCGAAGGTAACTATGTAGGTTTGGCTCCGAAAACGGAGAATAGTAGTGTAATTGAAGTTGGCATACTCGCTGGGCTCCGTATGTCGGGAGCAGATATATTTCCTTAAGGCGCAAGTGAGCAAGGCTGCAAGCGATCAAGGCTGCAAGCGAAAAGACTGCCTTTCCCAGAGATTAGAAATTACAGAAACTTTAAATACTGACAGCTGCTTTAAATGATGATTAAGCGAACGGTTGAGGACAAGTGCTTGCACTAGCCAATCTCGACAACTACCTCAGTGCCGAGCGCCTCTCCATCGCTTGCAACCAAATCCAAGGTTTTGAAGTTGGCGCGAAGACCTGTTTCTTTCGCATAATGTTGTAAGCGCCTGCGGGTAATGTCAATGCCGACACTTTGGCGCTTCATGAGTCTATTTGCGTTGGCGCGCTCGGCAGCAGCTCTGCCTACACCATTGTCGGCGATGATGATGCGCAAACGGTTGTCACCATTGGCTTCTACAGCTAATTCTAAGTGCTTGTTACCTGGCTTGGTTTGCAAGCCATGCCAAAAGGAATTTTCCAAAAAAGGCTGGAGCAGCAAAGGCGGAATGCGCCAGAAGTCTAAATCAACAGCTGGGTCAACTGTTAAATTAAAATCTACCTCGTTGTTGAGCCGCGCATTTTCGATGCGGATGTACAGCTTGCAGTTTTCGAGTTCTTCCTGAAGCGTGACAGTTTCGTTAATACTCGAATTTAATATACGCCTAACCAGGCGAGCAAAAGTATTGAGGTAATGTATAGCAGCGTCGCGATCATTATCTATAAGAAAGGCTTTGATGGAGTTGAGTGCATTGAATAAAAAATGCGGATTCATCTGACTCGCCAATCGTTGCTGTTCGAGGTGCGCCATATCGCGGTCGTCGATAATAGCACGCTGACGATAAAGTATGAAGAGCAAACCAGCCAGAAAGACTACACCTGCAATGACAGCGATGAGTAGCAGGCGATCGCGGCGACTACGTTCGCGTACGAGTTCATTCTCTTGAGCGAGGCGATCAATTTCTGCACGCTGGCGGGTGCTTTCGAGTTTTGCCGAAAGGCCACCTAAATAACGCTGATTCTTCTCGCTGCGCAGTTGCTGCTCCACAACGCGACCCTTATAGATATTAGCTAGCGCCGATTGGTAGTCCCCTACCAGGCTGTCGGCACGCGCCAACAGTTCGTACGCCTCAACACGGTATGAAAGTAAGTCTTTGTCGGCAGCAACATCGAGCGCTTTGAGGATTGCTGTACGGCCTTGACTAAGCATACCAAGTCGCAGCTGCACATCACCCAAGACTGTAAGCGCCTGTGCTTCGTGGTACGGATCGCCCATCTCCTCCACGATAGGCATCGTGCGCTGCATAATAGAATATGCTTCCTGGGCGCGGCCGGTTTGCGCATAGACATCAGCAATGGCGATATAGTTAAGCATCATACCAAAGTCCGATGCTATTGCTGTATTAGTCACCAAAGAAGATTCGAAATAATGGAGGGCAGTATCATACATTTTTCGCTCAACAGCTACATAGCCCAGATTTTGATCGTTAATGGCAACTCCAAGAGGATTGTCAAGACTATCCTGTAAAATCTTAGATCTTATAAACATTTCTTCTGCCTCATCGAGGCGCTCCATGGCGAGATAAATGTTCCCCATGGAGTTGAGTGCTACACCAATGGCATAGCTGAGGCCAGGAGTGGGATACTTGACGAGTTCGGCTATCTCGAGTGCGGCACCGTGGGCCGTGATGGCTTCCACCACGAGGTCTTGCCTGCGATACACCACACCTTTGCCGTTGAGGGCGGTGGCGATGAGGGTGGTATCGGTGCAACGTTGGGCGATACGTATAGCTGCGTCGTGGTAGCTGAGGGCTGCATCAAAGAGTGAGGCATTGCGCAGCCGTTTGCCTAAAAGGTCGTTGGCATAGGCTTCAGCTGAGCAATTGCCCGTAATCCGAGCTCGGCGGCGCAGGTACTCCAGCGATGCTGAGTCGCGTCGAATCGGGCGCAAATTGGCATGCAACTCATCGAAGCTGGGCTTGTGTTGGAGCAGCGAATCAACGAGGCGTGCGTGAGCCACCGACATCTGCGCGTGCACCCCATACGTGGCCAAGGCTAGCGAGCAGATGAGCAGGACGAACTTCATTCGTGTAGCAAAGTAGTCGCCTTTTTAACATTGAAGCAGATGCGCGGGACGAACGGCGATATAACACTAATGTTGCAGCAACATTGTGCTGCAAAGGGCGCTCGCTCTATACAGCAGTGCCATTCCGCCAGCTATGCGAAAACGAGCTTAGGCTAATTTAGCCTTGAGAGCAGTGACACACTCCGGATTCAACAAGGTACTTACATCACCTAATGAATCGCCCTCACCAGCAGCAAGCTGGCGCAGTATCCGGCGCATAATTTTGCCCGAACGCGTCTTAGGTAAATCCTCCACCAGCAGTATCACATCCGGTGTAGCTATCGGACCGATAAGCTCTCGTACACTAGCTTTAATCTCGTCTTCTAGTTCGTTATGCGAAAGCACACTGGCCGACTTTACAAACGCAAAGATGCCTTGCCCTTTGATAGCATGGGGATAGCCTACCACAGCACTTTCCGCCACGGCCGCAACCTCATTAATGGCATCCTCAATCTCGGCAGTGCCTAGCCTGTGACCGCTGACATTGATGACATCGTCGATGCGACCAATAATGCGGTAGCGGCCTTCCGCATCCCGCCGAGCACCATCGCCGGTAAAATAATAGCCTAGAAATTCAGAAAAATATGTTTTGCGGCAGCGCTCATGGTCGCCGTAGGTAGTGCGCAAAATGCTCGGCCAGGGATGCTTGATGGCCAGGCGACCTTCTCCTGCTTCAGCTGAGAGTTCGCGGCCTTCATTATCCAGCAGCACTGGCTGCACACCAGGCATGGGATAGCCAGCGAATGTGGGTTTTGACGAAAGTACTCCAGGCAAACTAGTGAGCATGATGCCTCCCGTCTCCGTCTGCCACCACGTGTCCACAATTGGGCAGCGGCTGTTGCCAACGTGCTGATGGTACCACTCCCAAGCCTCTTGATTTATTGGCTCGCCAACCGTCCCGAGCACACGCAACTGACTGAGGTCGTAGCGGTCTACGTAATCTTCACCATAGGTCATCAGCGCCCGGATAGCGGTGGGGGCAGTATAAAATTGGTTCACCTCCAGCTTCTCGCAAATCTGCCAAAATCGACCTGCACCCGGATACGTTGGCACCCCTTCGAACATGACCGTTGTGGCCCCAGCAGCGAGTGGACCGTAGACAATATAACTGTGGCCGGTTATCCAACCAATATCGGCAGTACACCAGTAAATATCACCAGGTTTATATGCAAATACATTTATGAAAGAATAAGCGGTATATACCATATATCCGCCGCAGGTATGGACCACACCCTTTGGCTTGCCAGTGCTCCCGGAAGTGTAGAGAATGAACAGCAAATCTTCGGCATCCATGCTTTCGGCAGGGCACTCGGAGTTTTGCTGATCTACGAGCTCGTGCCACCAGACATCGTAGCTGGGATCCCAAGCGATGTCTTCGCCCGTATTGCGATGCACCAGGCAGGTCGTGACGGATGGGCAGCCAATAGCTAGTGCTTCATCGACGACTGCTTTGACGGGAATGACCTTATTGCCCCGGCGGTTGAAGTCGCTGCACACCACCACTTTGGCGCCTGCATCCTGTATCCGGTCGGCTAAGGCTTTCGCCGAAAACCCCGCAAATACCACCGAATGCACTGCTCCTATGCGGGCGCAGGCGAGAATGCCAACCGCAAGCTCGGGCACCATCGGCATATAAAACACCACCCGGTCGCCTTTCTTCACATCCAGCTCACGCAGGGCATTGGCTGCCCGACAGACCTCTGTGTGCAACTGCTTGTACGTGATGTGGCGTGTGCCGGGCCGATTGCCATCTGCTCGGGGATTACCTGGTTCGTTGGGCACCCAAATAATAGCAGTTTGGTCGCCGCATTCCTCGAGGTGCCGATCAATACAGTTCTCGGTAATGTTGAGTTTGCCGCCGGTGAACCATCGGCTGTTACCCTCGGCAAAATTTCCCTCTACTACTTGATGGTAAGGCTCTTTCCAAAGGAAGGTCTTGGCAATATCATCCCAAAAAGCTGCCGGATCGGCTACAGATTTTTGATAGGCCTCATGGTACGCGTCTGCGCTCGTAAGCTGGTGGCTGTATAGGTCGGCAAGGCTCATGGCTGGAAATGTACAGTGGGAGAAGGACATCCTCGCCAGCCTCGGATCATCCGCTCGCCTTTGTGGCAGCTATTGCTTCCTCAGTGGAGCTTGCCCAATGTCTCCCAAACGTTAATTCGGTGCTGTCAAAGGCCGCGTTCTGCATAGCATGCTCGTTCTCAAATCCTAAGTTTGCCTGCCTTGACTAATCTTTCCAACTCTCTACTTTTTCGGTTTAGCGTGCGCGTATCCACCACCATGAGTATGGCGCTGTTGTGCTTATGCCTAGCGCTGCTGACAGGCTGTACGGCTTGGAGCGCCGATGTCAATAGCGATGTGGTGCCTGAGCGCATAATCGGCAAGCGGCCAGTCTATTTTCCTCCTGACGCTGCCAATGTTATTGTAGCTCAGGATTCGCGAGATATTATCAACAGCGCTGGCTTGGCTATCCAAGGTAATTTCATTTATATTGTTGATGCAGGTATTGGTCTGCATATTATCGATAATACGGATCCAACTGCCCCTATAGCTCTAAAATTTATCTCGATACCAGGCATCGAAACGGTTACGCTGTCGGGTTCGCTACTCTACGTGAATAACTTTGGAGACTTGGTTACAATTGATATCAGTGATTTGGACAATATCTCCGTGGTAGATCGAGAAGTTGGCCTTTTCAGGCAAAACGAAGAATTCCCCAGTAATTACTTTGGCTACTTTGAATGTTATGACGAAACCCGTGGACCTCTCGTTCGCTGGGAAGACGCTGAAATAATGAATCCCCAATGTCAAACCCCATAACTTCCAACATGAAAACTTTCAACCTACTCATCCTTTCGCTTGCGGTGCTACTGACTTGGACCAGCTGTGCCAATGATAGTGATAGCCTCGTAGATATTGGTGCTACCGATACTGACCTCACGCTCAATGGTAGCTATTCGAGAATCTTAGTTGTCGGCGACTACCTCTATGGTGTAGACGACCAAAGTCTCATCACCTACGATATTACGGATCGACGAAACCCAACTGAAGTTGATCGTAGCGAAATTGGCCTCGCCATAGAAACGATTTACCACCATGATGGGAATTTGTTTATCGGATCGCGAGATGCTATGTATACCTACACCATTGGCAGCAATGGCGTGCCGGTGCGACGTGGCTTGTTCAATTATGCAAACCTTCCAAATCTGGTGCAGCCCTGCGACCCGGTAGTGGCGGATGCAAGCACTGCTTATTCCACGCTCTATACCCGACCTAATACGAACGCTCCCTGTGGCCAACGTGAGTCTATAGAAGCGCTTGTCGTGATGGACATTACTGATCTTAACTCGCCCTCACTAATAGCTATGCACGAGATGCAAACACCACGAGGCCTTAGCCTTGACGGCAATCTCTTGTTCGTGTGTAATGACACCAACGGGCTGACTATCATGGATGTAAGCGATCCTGCGGCTATTCAAGTAATTTCTCGCCTCACCGCACTCAATGCTTGGGATGCGATAGCGCATGATAGTACGCTGGTTGTAGTCGGGCTTTCCGAGTTGGTCCAATACGATTATACCAATCCTGCGCGACCCTTAGAACTCAGCCGCATCCCAATGCCGCGTACCTAATGCGAGTCCGTCAAAGCCTGCTACTCGCTGTTTGCCTGCTTGCCGCATGTTTCGTGCAAGCACAGGATCAGCCGGCCAGCACCAATGCTAAAGACACCGTATTTGTGGTGCAGCGTGATACCATCTACGCAGTCAGTCGCGATACGATCTATTTGCAGTCTGATGAAGAGCCTACACGCGCTGACTATTACCGAGATGTTGATAGCAGGACGAAGGCGGAGCAGCACCGAGCAGAATTAAAAGCTGAACGCGAGCAGCGGGCTGCAGCTCGTGAAGCATTACCGGATGTGCGAATCAATGATAATGCCTGGTCTTATCAAGTTGTGGCGTCGCGCCTGCTCGATCCCCACCTGTCGGTCTTAACTTTCGGAGCTGTCAATGTGCGCAAAAGCCAGTGGGGCTACGCTGCTTATGGAGGAGTAGTGCTAGGAAGCAACCTTCGCGAAACAGATGAATTCGAACGCTCACCAAGATCTCGAAATACCTTTGCAGGATTTGATCTAGGCCTAGAAGCTAGACACTACGTCAGTGACCTCAATGATGATGAACCTATGTACTTCGGCGCCGGAGTTTCTGGGGCAACCGCAGCTTGGGAGCACGAGCGTTATGTGCCCAACGCTGCTGGTACCTTTCAAGAATTTCGATCAGCTGACTCCGACCTTCGACGCCTAGAATTTTCTGCACTTATCGGTTGGGATGCACGCCTTGAAAATGGCTTCGTGCTGGATATAGCTCTCGGAGTTGACGTAGGCTTTCTCGGAGTGTTTACTGACGATGAAGCAATAGCTCAAGATCTGCGAACAGAACAAGTCACCGAACCGAGAATAGGAATTAATGAATATGCTCCTTACACACACTTCCTAGTGCGCATAGGCTTAGGCCTCGGGAGCTGGTAAGTGAGACGTGTGGGGTTTTGGCGAAAGCTGCCTGAAATAAACACTTACAAACAAGCCCCTAATTGCAATCAAGAAGCCGAGGTCGAGGCTCGTACGTAGACCCTAATCGCCACGCCAATACCGGTCCTAAAGCAATTATCGTCACAAGCGAATCTGTGCTTAGTGAATCAAGTTGAGCGCGAGCGAGCATTCGTTCATCAGCATCAAAAAAGGTTCCTGCTTCAGGATAACCTGCTAAAACCGATGAGGTGCGGAAGCCGACAATCGTGGTCGTAGAGTCCTGAGCTGTGAGAAAAAACTCACCTGTTAGTTCAACTTGCTCAAAGGGATCAAAGGCAGGAATTATTAAGCTATAAAACCTGCAGGTATCTTGAGAAGATACATTGCTTTGAAGGAAGCGTAAACTATCTACAGCAGCTATTGTGAAATTTTGATTCACCACAGCTGCCAACGGCCGTTGGATAAGAAAGGTAGTATCAAATACGAAATCTTGATCCGAGAAAACAGCAGGGTTGTTCCCATCATCATCCTCGGTCGTTGCTGCAAAGGCAAACACGGCAAGTGCACCGACACCGATACGCAATACTGGCGCAAGCTTGGACAGCTTTATCTGACTTAGTGGCTGGCGCAGGGCATGTTGAAATTTGTACAGTACCACCGGCAGCACCGCTAGCGCGAGCAAATCTGTATAGTCTACCACACGACCGATGGAGTAAGGCATGAACGTGTTCCACTGCATAATAAACGCATCCGACAGCGGGCTTTTCCACCATACAAATCCTACTGCAGTTACTAGCACAGCGGTGATATGCACCTCCACACGCCTGTTTGCCAGCAGCGTAAGCCAAAACCAGGTCCAGCAAATAAGCCCTGCGATGTCGCTCAATTTGCCACTGATCACTCCAGGAAATGCTTCCTTTAAATAGTGGTCATTGATGAGTAGCAGCGCGAGCGAAACTAGCAAGATTGGATGCAGCCATAAACGTGTAGCCTGGGAATTATTCATACCTCAGCTAACGCATAGCACCCTGTAAGTGCTGCTGCTACACTACACTTCGTAGCGCAGCACCGCTGTGACACCATCAGTCGCATCAGGAACTGCTTCGGCGAGGCGGTAGAGCACCTGACCACCGTGAGCGATTGTTTGGCGGATACTATACTCGAGTAGATCGCGCCCCTCATTTTCTGTAAAGGTTACTGAGTTGCTGTCGTCGTCGATCTTACCTATACGCGTCTCCGCCTGCTCGGCTACATAGAGGGCAGCAACTTGACCATTACGCGCGGCTACAGCCACATCTGCGAAGCCGTTGGCGAGAGTGCCGCCGCCATTAGCAGAAGCAAACTTATCCTGAAGCTGATCGGCAGTTTTATCAAAAATCGGCTGCACCAGTTCCCAAGATTCACGCTGGAGTGCCACTGGATCCATCACACTGGGATGAGTAGTCAGGCCATCGGGCACAATGTGGGGATAGTCGATATTGTCTTTGATGCCATTGATGTGCTGTCCGTCGGCGGCGATGACCAGAGGCTCCTCCTGGCCAGCAATCAAATCGGTAATACCATTGCCAATGCGACGGAAGTAGATGCCGAGCCATTCGTCCTGGCGATCTTCGTTGCTGCCCTGTCCGGTATAGACGGAGCCTCCTCCGCCTGGAACTGTAGTAGGTGCGCCGTGGTGTTGAAGCGACTCTGTGCCCTCATAAATTTTAAGCACCTCTTCCATATTCTCAGGCACCACGTCGGAGATGCGGATTGGCGTCACAGAATTGCGGGTGCACTCGAAAAAGCGATTCGTGCTTTGGGTCACTGAGAACACATACCAGCGTGCACCGGGAGCGAGCATACGTGCTGCAAATGCCAGATGAAATTGATCATCGACATAGACCATCGGCGATTCCATAGGTATGGGCAGGTGGAAGGTGTGCATCTGGCCATCGGCAAGAAAGATGGCTAGGGCATCACTCTGCTGTCGCCAAAACAGCGCATTATCGACCAATGCTTTGGCTGGTGCAAGCATTTTAGTGATGGCAGCCGCATCGAGTTCGTCGATAACTTCGAGTCCGGCTTTAGCATCTTTGAGTGCGTCTTTGAGCACGATGGCGTCGTGGCCATTTTGGGTTTCTTGGCCTGCGCGGTGGGTAGGAATGTAAATGGTAACGCAAGTTGAACCTTCGTGCTGGGCTAGCTGGTCGAAGTCTTTACGAGTAAACATGTGGGTGTTTTAGGTGATAGAACAGTATCAGCATAAAGCCCCTGAAGCTGGTATCTGTTCAGCAGGCGATCAAAGTATGACTGCTCCTGTAGTAGCTTTGCCCCAGATTCCCGGCAAAGCTTACCCGTGACATTACATTATTTCCAGACTGCGCTACTCGCGTTCGCAGTCAGCGCACTCGGCTTTTGGTCCTTACCGTCAGCCAGCGCTCAACCATTCGAACCGCTGGTGCACCAGGGAGATCTCAATGAGGACTTCACACGTGGTGCACTCACTCGCTATCGCAGTAAGGCTTCACGAGCTAAGCGCCAGTCGAGGGAGGAGAAATCTCGCGACGAATTTGCTCTCAACACCGCTGTTGCTTTGCACCGCGAGCACGTCTCGGGTCAGATTTTGAGTGGCGACTGGGTGAGTGAGTTGGTGGAGCGATTAGGAGCAAAAGTTGCCGCCGCCGATGCCGCCCTCAGTGGCAAACGCGCCAAGCCAGTTCGCTTTTACGTCACCGCCTCTCCGGCAGTAAACGCCTTTGCTACCGCCGACCGCACCGTCTACGTGACGATGGGCCTGCTGGCGCGGCTAGAATCAGAGGCTCAGCTAGCCTATATCCTCAGCCACGAGTTGGGACATATAGATTTAGGGCACAATGTGGATTTGTACTTAAAGGGAGAAGAACTCAGCCGACTCAGCGATTCACGTCGCGGCAGGCGTGAGCTCGCTGAAGATCCTTTTGCCATCAATCGCTACAGCCGTAGCAGCGAGCAAGAAGCCGACGACTATGGCAGTGAATTGTACAAAACCCTTGGCTATCCCTCCACGGATGTGCAAGAGGCTTTCGACATGCTCAGCGACTCCTACCTCAGCTTTGGTGAGCACGTGCTCGCTCAGAGCGATTTAGAAATTTATGATTTCGTGGTGCCGCAAGAGTGGATGCTCGAAGAGCTTGTCACTCCACGTTCAGTTGCGGAGCGCCTGGCCAAAGAGCGTGAAGAAGAGGAAGCCGAAGAACTGGCTCGCCAGGAGGAGCAAAGCTCTCGTCGCGCGCGTCGGCGTGCTCGCAAGAATAAAGGCAATCAACAAGCTGAAGAAAAAGAGGCTGAAGGCGAGCTCGATGATGACCCGAGCACTCACCCTGCTACTGAAGAGCGGGCCGCCAAAGCCGCTACACTTCTGGGAGATTTAGCGGGTGAACAGTTTCAGGTGTGAACGCCCGCCGAACTGGAGGCGATTCGGCGACAGGCGCGTTATGAAGTGGTCGATTATCACTTGCGCGATCGCGGCTACACCAAGGCCATAGCAGGTGCGATGTACTTGCGGGCTAATGATCCAGAGCCTGATACAGCCTTCCTCAACCGCACTATCACACACGGCGTGCTTAGTCAGGCGGTGGGCCGACAACTCTTTGAAGCTTTTCGAAGCGAGAAGGAGGAAGAGCTTGCGGTGACTAAGTCGAAGTACTTTCGTGACAAGCTGCAGAAGGAGCTCGACGACATGGAGTTTCCTTCAGCACAAGATGGTTATGGTGAGCTCCAGCGTTTTTATAATTATGTCGCTGTCGCTAAAACAGATGAGTTGGCAGCTCTTGCCCTCGTTCACGCTATAAACCTCGAGGCAAATCATCCAGAAATGTTGAGCGCCAAGATCTTTACTGATCGCAGCCTCGAACTCATGCATGCTACTAATGCGCGGGGATATGACGAGTGGAAACGGGCGCATCCTCAGGCCTACAGTGCAGCCACCGCTGCTAAGCTCGATTTAGACAAGCGCTACCGTGAAGCGAAACAATGGTCGGACCTCGAGAAATATAATAAGGAGGACAACCAGCGATTATCGGCGCAGTATAAGCGCGGAGCAAGTCTAGGTACATCGAAAGTTACGGTTGCTCTTCCACAATTTCGTGACAGGCGCTCACTGTCGGAGGAGTCTGTCGAGCGAAGCGCAGAAATTTCCGCCAAACAAACTAAGCTGCTGAAATCCACCATGCGAGATGTGGGAATCAGAGGTGATGTTTTGAGTGATCACCTCAGCAAAAATTCGGCTGAAGAACTGCGGGATGTGCGCCTCACGCGTGATTTTATGCAGCAGTTTCTGTATCTGGAGCGCTTCCGTCTCATCCCGAATAATTATGATCGCTTTGTGGAGATGATGGAGCGCCGCGAAGCCGAAAAAATGGTGCTGTTGGTTGAGTCAAACGCAGTACGCTCTGGCGTGCTGCCCGCGCTCTTCGCCGGCTTATACTTGGGACCCTTGTTGCCGTACAATATCATCGGTATGGCCGGGTCTAAGTCGACTACCGGCTCATTTTCAACCCTTGTCATTGATCCTTATACGAGGCGCATTGATATGGCTGAAAACACTGACTACATCGATTTGCAATGGTCGGCTCGACAGCGAGCTATGTACTATGAGTTGTTTCACCACATCAAGCGTCAGCCAAAGCGCTAAAGCATCTAAATCCACTACTTATGTCTCACGCTAATTATGCTGCAGCGCTGATGATGGCGACTATTTGTTGCTTTATCTCAAGTACTGCTTCTGCGCAGCAAACCGCTGGCTACCTCGGCAAGCGCCAAGCAATCGAACTCGAACTTTCGCTTGAGCCAATCTCCTACTTTTCGCACGACAATTACGATTTAACGAGTGGCCTTGGCATAGGCATTGGGTACCAACGCGTTATCCAGCGGCGCCGAGCTATAGGAGTTACGGCCAATTTCCGCTCCTTTGGCAAGCCCCGTCTCGACGGAAGGTTTTCGGGAGAAGATGGTATCTACAGCGACATCGCTTCTAATGAGTTGGTTGTTGTAGCTGAGTACTCGACCTTTGGTGGCTCTAATTCAGGCGGCTTAGCACCGCTTGGTGCCCACATGACGTATGGGCTTGGCTTTGCTCGCTACTCAGGCGAGCCCCGCTCCTCGCTGAGCCTTCGAGATACAGAGCCTTTGGAGACTAGTGCCGTGAGTGTTGTCGGTCTTATTGCGCGGCTCGAATACTCCTACCGCTACATCTTCAAAGATCAGCTAACGCTGGTACCCTTTGGGCGTTTTGATCTCAGCACGGGAGGCATAGTCGCCAATTCTCAACTCCTAGGAAGCGAGGAGCGCCTTGAGGAGTTGCCTATCCTCCCGAACATATGGCGGCTCGGCTTTCGGGTGGGAGTGAATGTGGGCTTGGTGTTGTAAAGGGTGCTGGGTGCTAGGTGCTAGGTGCTGGGGGCTGGGGGCTGGGGGCTGGGGGCTGGGGGCTGGGGGCTAGGTACCTGCAAGCACATATTCCTCACATAAAAATTTCACCACACATCTTCTCCTCTACCACCTAAATAATCCCCCCTCTATCGAAATTTAATAGCGTTAAGTATTTAGAAGTACGGTTACAATTCCATTACCTTTGTTGAGCTTATGTCATTACGGATCGAATGTGAGTTTAGGGGCGAACATATATCCTCTCACGCACATCATATACACAGACCCAAATCTGGGATTCTCACTTGTTAAACCTGAAACCAAACCCCATGAAACTTAAGCACTTCGCTTTAGCAGCACTCGCTGTAAGTTCTTTCGCGCTGCAAAGTTGCGATGAAGACGATAGTCAAGTAATTGACATCGAACCAAATGACGAACAACTACTAGTATCAAGCAATACTAGTGGACAAATCACTAAAATTCAAACCGGCGACTTATCAGAGCCCGACACCAAAATGATTAATGTCGACTTTGAAGACGCCGATGGTATTGCCATTCGTGGCGACGATGCCTACATCCTCGATCGTAGCAACGGCCGCCTCAAGTACCTCCGCGATGCTTTCGATGACGACAATGAAGACATGGTCGATGTCGGAGCTACATCAGACGTATCCATCGTCAACGGGCGTGGCATCGCCGTCGGTCGCGAAACCTTCAGCTCCAATGTTGCCGTAGCTCAAGACGCGAGCAGCGACAACAACAACCAGAACAAAATCTTCCTCTTCCGCACCCAAGGTGATGAAATCAATCTCACCGCTGAAGTAGACGTGCCCTTCAATGTCTGGGGCGTTGAGTGGCTTAATGATGACCTCCTCGCAGTAGTCGATAACTCTGATTCGATTGCCGTATTTGAAGACTTCGACGACATCGCCACCGGTACAGCTTCACCAACCTATTACGTGAAGATCAATGGTATTACCCGCACACACGGTATTGCCTACGGTAGTGATGATGATATTCTAATCCTCACCGATGTCGGCGATGCAGGTAGTGATTCTGATGGTGCGTTCTTGTTCATCCGTAATTGGGAAGACACACTCGAAGATGCGAAAGCAAACAATGTAATCAATGCATCGGATCATTCAATGGTCTCCGGCGCAGCTACTCTTCTTGGTAATCCTGTTGACGTAGCTTATGACGATGACAACAATCACATCTTCATCGCCGAGCGCGCGCGCGATGGTGGTCGTGTACTCGCCTTCGATGTACCTGATGCCACTACTAGTTCGCCAGCACCCATTTTTAATATCGCGGTGCCCGGTGCGGCTAGCTTAGCCTACCGCGACTAAAATTCGCTAACGCTACACGCTAAGCTTACGTGCAAAAGCTTGCTTGCCATTCTCGTGGCGGCAGGCTTTTGCTTTTTGTACGAGGCGCTCACCAAGCACAAGTACCTTACCCGCATGGCTCCTCACGCACTTCTTGTTTTTAGCTGCTTGTTCATCATCTCCAGCTGCTCCCTCGATGCAGACCCTATAGTCGGAGCTAATCTCCTAAGCCCTGATGCGACCATAGAAGCACTATTCCGTCTCACTGCAGAAGGTGAACTGCATTATAGCCTGCAGCCTACTCGAGACAGATTAGGTCCAGATTCACTCGCAAATACAGATCAACCCATGCTTGCCTGGCTGGAAGAACGTCCACTCGGTATCCACGAGCTCGAACTCGGTGAGCTGCGCAGCAACTTCGAGATCATGGGAGTCGATGCTTCGACTGGCCGTGAAACCTACGACCTTCCCTGGGGTGAAGTAGCACGAGTAGATGCAGCATATAGCGAAATACAGCTTGCACTAAAACATGCACCTACTAATTTCCATTTTCAGATAAGGGCACGCTTGTTTGATGATGGACTCGGATTCCGTTATGAATTTCCGGAGCAGAGTATGCCTACTCACGAAACAGATACGCTTCGCCTGCTGGAAGAACTGACAGGTTTTGGCGTAAGCGGAAACCCACTCGTAAACTGGGGACCAGGTGACTGGAATAGCTACGAAAATAGACTCGAGCTGACGCGCTTCGATGATATAGATGCCAAGAAATACGATAATAGAGGCGAGTTAATAAGTCGGGTCGTGCCGCACAATGCGGTGATGACACCCGTCACGATGCGCCTTGCCGATGGCACCCACCTCAGTATCCACGAAGCGGCGCTGATCGACTACCCAGAAATGACCCTGGAAGTGCAGGAAAACGGGGGCTTTCGCAGCACCCTGGCAGGCAGCCCTAATCGTCCGGAAAAAGTCGTGCGCAAGCTGCCCTTCACCACGCCATGGCGCACCATTGCCGTTGAGCGCCGGGCCATTGATCTCGTCGCTAATACGCTAGTACTTAATTTAAATCCACCCAATCAGTTAGGTGATATCTCGTGGTTCGAACCTAAGACTTATGCGGGAGTATGGTGGGAAATGTTTTTAGGAAAAGGTACATGGGATTATGCCTCCTCCCAAAGTGCAGCCGGTAGTGCAGGCGAGTCAGAGCAGCAGCGATCTATACATGCTGCGAATACTGATAATGTAAAGCGATATATCGATTTTTGTGCAGATAATGATATTGGAGGATTATTGGTAGAAGGTTGGAATACTGGTTGGGAAGTGTGGCTGGATTCTGTTCAGCGACTAAATGCCTTTGATTTTGTTACTCCTTATCCCGATTACAACCTGGAAGAGGTGGTCCGTTATGGCAAATCAAAAGGCGTAGAAATTGTGATGCACCACGAGACCTCGGCAGTGCCAGAGCGCTATGAGCACCAACTCGACGCGGCATTCGGACTCATGCAGCGCCTCGGCCTTCACACTGTGAAAAGCGGCTACGTCGGCAACTTTCCTAACGGCGAATACCACCACGGGCAGTATGGCGTGCAGCACTACCGTAAGGTGTTCGAAAAGGCTGCCGAGTATGAAGTGGCCGTCAATCCCCACGAACCGATCAAGCCCACTGGCGAGCGTCGCACCCTTCCAAATGCCATCAGTGCTGAAGGAGCACGTGGCATGGAGTACAATGCTTTTGGTGACTACACGCAGGTCAACCAGCCTAGCCACTTGCCAAGCATCGTCTACACGCGGGCGCTGGCGGGCCCATTCGATTATACTCCCGGCATTTTCAACCTCGAGATGGAAGGCTGGAAAGGCGCCGATGAAGAAGTACTCAGCACCCTCGGCAAGCAGCTCGGGGCATATGTAGTCATCATGGCTCCTATACAAATGGTGGCCGATCTGCCCGAGCATTACCTCGCTGATGAAGCTCAGCCCGTCAACATTACTCGAAATGGAACCGCAGTGGAATTGATCGATCTCGAACCTGCCTCACAGCGCATTGTCCTGCAGTCGCAGTACCATCCTGCCATGGCCTACATCAGAGCTATGGCAACGAATTGGGATGCGACTTATCCCCTGGCAGGCGAGTTGGGTGAGTATGCAGTGGTGGCTCGCAAAGTGCGCGACGAGGATCGCTACTTTATCGGAGGTATCGCTGGAGACGAGGATCGTACCGTGACGGTGCCGCTTGATTTTTTACCCAGCGGGCGCAGCTTTGAATTTACACTCTATCGAGATGCCGATGATGCACACTTTCGTGAAAACAAAAAAGCCCTCACCATAGAACGGAGCTTCGCTACGAGCACAGATGTGCTGACGGTGACGATGAGAAAGGCGGGAGGTTTTGGCGGAATATTCTCCTTAAGCGCTCCTGATCAATGAGCAACTAAGTAAGCTTCACTCTCAGTATTTCCGTATTCGTCGACCATTACGAGTCGGTGCAAACCATTCGCAATTCCTGATATAGTTAACTCCACTCGATGTTCGCCAGCTGAGTAAGACTGCAGCGAACTCAAATGTGAGCTACGCCCCAACAGATCGTAGTCCAGCAGGCGCAGCGAAGTAGGAGCAGCAAGTTTAAAGCTTACCTGCACCGTATTGCCCCGCACGGGATTAGGATAAATTCGAAAAGAAGTAGGCCGATTCAGCACTTCTTGCGAGCTACTGATCACAGCCACACTATCCGGATTATTATTCAATACATTAGGTGCAGTTACAAGCACATTACTTGCTCCAGGTGTATTGACTGTGGACTGTTCAAAGGCACCTGTACCGTCCGTGACCCGCGCAAAAGACTTATCTGTTTCCTGATTGGAGTATGTGACTTCATCCAATACTTTTCCCTGCGCATCGAGTATCGAAATTGTTTCTCCAGATTTAGCTAGTTTGAAGTTGGTATGAAGAGGACCTTGCTCTTGATCTTCATCGGCAAAAACTACTATGAATCCTTTGGCAGGTACTACAGTATTGGCAGGAAATTGCCATTTGTAAAGGTCGTTCGGTTTATCACTAAGTGAATAGCCAGCGATGTCGATTGATGTGTCGCTGCTGTTGTAGAGTTCTATCCAATCTTCGAATTCGCCCGCCTCATCGGGAAAGCCCTTCGTGTTGCTGGCGAGCAATTCGTTGATGTGTAAAGGTGACTGAGGATCTCTGTCATTGGCTACCTGATAGAAATACAAGTCGTGTTCTGCTCCCTGAGGTGCGTAGGCAACAGTCTTGTGTTGATCTGCGGCCTCGGCGGCTACGTAGAAGTATACGGTAGTCTCAGCAGGATGTGAGGGTATCCAAGCTGCGTATGAACCATCACCTGCCACAAAGTCGGCGCCTAGGCCTGCATCATTTAGTGCTATTTTGCTGAATCTCCCTCCAAGCTGCGTCCCGGTGTAGAGCCACACTGCCGAGGCTGCAACACCCTGCACCGTCACCGCTACACGTACTGAATCTACGGAGCCAATCTCTCCGGCACCACTCCCAGCCGATGCAGTAACATTCAACAAGCTCGGAGCCTGAGGGCTTAGCAAATGGTGCGTCGACAAGAAATCGTACCGACTCCGCACGAGTTGCTTAAGATCTCTGATTCCACTTTGAAATTGCGAATACGTAAACAGTGCATCCCCAACAGGATCATCCATTTCGAAGGTATCAATTAGCGCTGCGTAAGCATCAATGCGAGGCAGTACTATATCTGGACGGAAATATTCATCTACTATATACCGAACATGTGCCAAATACCGCTCTCGTAACTCTGGAATATTGAGCAAGCGGTGTAGCAAAGGCATGCACGGATCATCGGCGCGATGCAAAGGTCCCCACGAGGTGGAGCGTCCTTCGAGGCAACTATTGCCATCGTATTCTAGAGGAATGAATCGATTAGTTTCAGCATGCTTATAGATGTAATAGTCAGATTGTGCCTTATAGACATAAGAATCTTCGTCGCCAAACACAATTTCATGCGCCAAAAACCACAGCGCTTCATCGAGGTCGAGTACCTGACCTAAGGAATCAATTAGGTCTGCATCGGATACCGTATTCAGCACTTCAGCAAAGGCAATTAATTCGCTCCACCGATCTGCATCGTGCGAGCCTTTTGGTGTATAGAAATTAACGTACGAAAGAGAATCGTCGCCCATATAATGAAGGGCGCTACCTGTAGCTTGCCTGCCATTCGTATCAGCAACATTAAAGCAAGTTGTGTCTGCCCCCACACGACCATAAGGACTCTCACCTCGCCAGCGCGGACCTATTTCTCCAGCAAACCACTCCTGCAGAAAATCTTTATTGAGTTGCTGCGTATTGGTGTAGATGCCCCAATTCTGACCATTTATAGTTAAGTGGACATAATTCGACTTAGCTACCGGAACATAATAACCGCCGATCTCATAAAACAATACCTCCCGAATATGTGAAGCATCATAAATACCACAGTGTAAGTTAGTACGCTCAAAGCCTGCTAGTTTTTGATCATCGTGGATGAAGTCAAAGCTTAAATCAAAGCTTTTTTTCATCGTAAAGTTTGCAAAGTCAGAGCTCGAGCCTTTCACCTCTACACCGACATCGCGCAGCGTATCGCCATCGAATATGACCGTTGCTAGCACCCTATCGTCCTGCACGTTGTCCCACCAGTCGGGATCATCAAACGTGATGGCTATGGTGCGGACGGTGTCGAGCTGGTACAGCCGCCCGCGCTTCGATTGGCGCCGTTCTACCTGCGTGCCATCCGATGATACAGCGTAGTTGTCGGGCAAGTCTTGAGCTAATCCGTCCGTGCTGCCTGCGCAGCAAAAGACGACTAAGAGGAGCAGCGTGATGATGTAATTCAATGGGACGGAATAAATGCAATGTGACAAGGTAGCTGCCTTAAGCATCTACTGCATTGACTTCTGCTAAAAATGCCGTTAATAAACGATTAAACTCCTCGGGGTGCTCCATCATCGGTGCATGGCCACAGCGGTCTACCCAGTGCAGCCGCGCGTTCGGCAGCAATTCGAGGTATTTTTCGGCTACAAAAGGCGGCGTCACCTCATCCTGCTTGCCCCACACCAGTAATACCGGCTGCTTCAGTTGCTCCAGCTTGTTAGTGAGGTTGTGTCTCACCGCACTTTTGGCCGTCATCACCACCCGCAGCGCTTTTTCACGGTCTGTGGTAATATCAAACACTTCATCAATGAGTTCTTCGGTTGCCGTAGCTGGATCATAAAATACATCCCCAACTTTTTTCTCGATATACTGGCGGTCGCCGCGTTTAGGAAAGCCCGTTCCCATTGCGCTTTCAAACAGTCCGCTCGAGCCGGTGAGGGTAATACTATTCACTTGTTCGGGGTGGTCGAGCGTATAAATCTGCGCGATGTGGCCGCCTAGCGAATTGCCCAGCAGGTTGAGCCGTTCATATTTACGGCGCTTTACAAATTCCGCCACATAGTCACGCAGTCCTCCGATGCCTGTATTGCGCAGCGGCAAGTCATAGATTGGCAGCATTGGCACCACCACCTTATAGCTTTCGCCAAAACCCGACAAGATACCCTGGAAGTTGCTCAATGCCCCAAACAAACCGTGCAGCAGCATGAGCACCGGTCCGTTTCCTGGTGATTCGATGTAGCGAAATTTGCCATCCTGTTTAAGTTCTTGGTGGGTCATGCGGCGAATTTTCGCTGGGCTAAAGGTATACGTCACAGTAGTACGCACGGTGGCAGGGTATGAGTTGCACATTGGCAAGCTGCCCAGCTGCCCCAGCCCGATACCTAACATTGCATCCCCAGATTTCTGTCTGAAAACATGCCGAGGGTGAGCAAATCTTGTTTAGCAGACTTTAACAAGGGACATACCTCCGATTCCCACTAATGAAGCGCCACAACCCGAATCAGCAAGACAAAAGTTCAGACAAGTCTCCATTGCCAACACTGCTGAAGCCTACTGGCCAGTCTACCAAACATCTCTCTCTTCATCAGGCTAGTCGCAAAGCGCTGTCCACTCCTCCCAAACAGCGCACCTACGAGACGAGCAAGGAGTCTGTACTAGGAGGACGACTCGCTTCAGCTGCTCATCGTTTGCGCTACGATGCTGTACTAGAAGCAGTTAAGCATATGGGCAAGGATGTGCGCATTCAAGAGTATCATCAATACGCCGTCTGTACCCGCACACACCAGTTTGCTGCCGTACGTCCTCTTGCCAATGGCACTATCTGCGTTGGCATCGCAGCCGATCCCGCGCACGATGAGCGGCTCGAGCCAAGTGACAGCGCTTGGGGAAGCCAACGCATCACCGCACAGTTTCTGCTCAATACACATGAGCCTATTCGTGGCTGGCAACTTGGTATGCTGCGTCACGCCTATCAACAAGCAACTTGACTCAGCTCCACTAAGGCTTAATCAGCTCCAGCATATACGTTCCGTGCCCACTCAAGGTGAGTAGAAAGTTGGGGTGTACCGTTGGGAATTCTGCCCCGCCTAGCACCTCACGCGTTCGGTAATCTTCGTACTGCGGTAGATTGAGGTGCGTACTTATTGCACGTGCCCCGAGGTTGCAGACCACAAGTATAGCTTCATCTTCAAACTCACGCAGGTAAGCGAGAATGCTTGTCTCTGCTGGTTCTAGCATCCTCATCGTGCCGCGTCCGAAGCACTTATACTCCTTGCGCACCTCGATCATGCGGCGCATCCAGTTGAGCATGCTGCCGCGCCGTTTTTCCTGTACCTGCACGTTAATGGCATCATAGTGAAACTCCGGATCAACAATCACTGGCAGGTATAGGCGCTGCGGGTTGGTATTCGAAAAGCCGGCGTTTTGCTGCGGGCCCCACTGCATAGGTGTACGTACGCCATCGCGGTCGTTGAGGTATACATTGTCGCCCATACCGATTTCATCGCCATAGTAAAGAACCGGCGTGCCAGGCATCGTGAACAGCATGGTATTCATCAGTTGCTGCTTGCGACGGCTACCGTTCATGAGGCGAGCCAGGCGTAGGCGGATACCCATATTTTGCTTGGCTTCCGGCACGTAGCAGTAATGATTCCACATCCACTGCCGCTCTTCGGGGGTCACCATCTCGAGGGTTAGCTCATCGTGATTGCGCAGAAACGTAGCCCACTGGCAATTCTCTGGGATCTCCGGTGTCCGCTCCAGCACACTCACGATATCTGCCCGATCTTCCTTGGCCAGCGACATATAGAGCCGCGGCATCAACGGAAAATGGTAATTCATGTGGCACTCGTCGCCCTCACCAAAGTACTTAGCCGAATCAACCGGAAGCATATTCGCCTCAGCGAGTAAGCATATCTCGCCGTGGTACTTGTCGTCAACGTAAGCTCGTAGCTGCTTCAAAAAGGTGTGCGTGGGCTGGAGGTTTTCACAGCTCGTGCCTTCCTCTTCAAACAGATAAGGTATCGCGTCGAGTCTAAAACCGTCCACACCCATGCCTGCCCAGAAGTCGATTACTTTATAGATCTCTGCGATCACGTCGGGGTTCTCGAAGTTGAGGTCGGGCTGGTGATGAAAAAAGCGGTGCCAGTAATACTGCTCTACATCCGGCTGCCAGGTCCAGTTGCTGTCTTCGGTGTCGAGGAAGATGATGCGTACGCCACTGTACTTATCCTTGCTATCGCTCCACACGTAGAAGTCGCGCTCCGACGAGCCAGGAGGCGCTTCGATAGCTCGTTGAAACCACGCGTGCTCATCTGAAGTATGGTTGATCACCATCTCCATGATAATTTTCAGGCCGCGCTTATGGGCTTCGGCTACTAGCTCGCGCACGTCTTCGGCAGTACCGTAATTCGGATTAACCTTATAGTAGTCTCTGATATCGTACCCATCATCTTGGAGCGGGCTGTCGAAAAAGGGCATCACCCAAATGGCAGACACTCCGAGGCTTTGGATGTAGTCGAGTTTCGATATCAGCCCAGGTAGATCGCCGTAGCCATCACCGTTGGAGTCGCAGAAGCTCTTCACGTGGACTTGGTAGATGATGGCGTCTTTGTACCAGAGCGAAGGTTTGAGAGGGGTGGCTTGCGACATGAAAACTGACTTGTAAGAGGGGGTAATATAGGAACACTACCTTCCGCCGCTCATGGCTCCTTTGATTACCAATGATGCGGTCGTGCTCGGCATTCTGATCGCAATTTTAGCGCTCATCTTCACTGCCGACAAGCGCTACCCCAAGCTCTTTGCCGTCGTGCCAGCACTTTTACTGTGCTATTTCGTGCCGGCGCTGCTCAACTGGCCACTGCACCTTATCGCGCCCATTTGGTACAATGAAGGTGTGCTGGAGGCACTCACGCTGGCAGGCATTGCCCTACCTGCAGACCTATCCTACGCTACCATTCAAGAAGCCATCCTCAACAGCGGAGGCGATTTAAAAGACTTTGCGCGCTACGAAGGGCACTCAGAGCTATACTTCATGGCCTCCCGCTATTTATTGCCCGCTTCGTTAGTGCTGCTTTGCTTAAGTATTGATCTCAAAGCCGTAGTCAATCTCGGTCCCAAGGCGCTCATTATGTTCTTCACGGCCACACTAGGGATAGTTATTGGTGGCCCCATTGCGCTTTTTGCTGCTACGAGCTTGTTTCCAGGCACCTTCAATGTAGCCGCCGATGAAATCTGGCGCGGACTATCTACAATTGCGGGTTCTTGGATTGGCGGTGGCGCCAACCAAACGGCGATGAAAGAAATCTACAAGGTGGGAGATGGCTTGTTTGCCAGCATGATTGTGGTGGATATCATCGTTGCCAACATCTGGATGGGTTTTTTGCTGTACGGAGCAGGCCAAGCCGCACGCATTGATCGGTGGCTCGGAGCGGATTCTTCAGCAATTACCGACCTTCAACGTCGCGTAGCAGATTATCAAGCCTCGGTGCTCCGTGTACCGAGTACTACCGAAACGTTTCAGCTGCTGGCGATCGGTTTCGGTGGAGTAGCCCTTGCACATTTTGGGGCCGACCTCATCGCGCCGTGGATGTCTGGTTTTCGCGAAAGCTTGGCGGCCATAGGACTGCACTCGCTTATGTCAGGCTTCTTCTGGCTAATCGTTATCGCTACTACTATTGGTGTGGTGGCCTCATTTACGCGACTGCGGGCGCTAGAAGGCGTGGGTGCCAGTCGCTTCGGGAGTATTTTCATTTATGTGCTCGTTGCCACTATCGGTATGAAGATGGACATCGGCCAGGCCATCGCTAATCCAGGGCTTTTCGGCATCGGCATCATCTGGATGTTGGTCCATGTAAGTTTGCTCTTACTGATGGCCAAACTGATAAAAGCACCCTTCTTCTTCGTTGCAGTCGGATCGCAAGCAAATGTGGGAGGTGCTGCCTCAGCTCCAGTCGTTGCCTCCGCCTTTAGTCCCTCACTTGCACCCGTAGGCGTACTCCTTGCCGTACTTGGCTACGCAGTCGGCACCTACGGTGCCATCATCTGTGCCGAGGTAATGCGCTGGCTCGTAGGCTGAGGGTTGATGCCTGCGGCGCTAATGCCTCCGGCGGGTGAAGCCTGCGGCGCGGATGCCTCCGGCGGTGGGGTAGCCTGCGGCGCTTTGCCTGCGGCGCGATGTAAGCCTTCGTAGAGATAATACCCGATGGACCTGATTGTGTGATATCAGCGTAGCAGGAATATGCTTGGGGGCTGGGGGCTGGGTGCTGGGTGCTGGGTGCTGGGTGGGTGCTAGGCCCAAAGGCTACACATGACTCTCCCCCGGCAGCGGACTCGTCGCTACCCAACCTCCATCCACCACCAAAGTGGTGCCATGCACATGGCGCGAAGTCTCACTCAGCAGGAACAAACACGCATTGGCAATGTCTTCCGGCATAGCAATAGCGCCACGCGGCACTAATCCCGACCACGTACCCGCATAATCCTCCTGCTCAGCTTGGGTGCGCTCCGTTAACGTGGCTCCTGGAGCAAGCGCATTGATAGTGATGTTTAGCGGCGACAACTCGTGCACCAAGCTCCTAGCCATCATTTGCAAGGCAGCTTTACTCATCGAGTAGGCCGTCAAGTCAGGATAAGCTTGCAAGCCAACATTGCTGCTCATCAATACTACCCGACCACCGTGACCCTCCTTGCGCATAGCCAAGGCCGCACGCTGCACCAGAAAGTAGCTTCCACGCAAGTTGACGTTCATTACACGATCAAAGGCATCGACATCAAAATCGAGAAAACTCCCAAACTTCGTAATGCCCGCATTCGCAATCACCAAGTCGATGCTGCCGAAAGTACCCTGGCAGTCGCTGATTAACTGATCGATAAAAGGTATTGAACTCGCATCACCCACACAGGCTACAACTTGCCCACCCTCTAGCTTGTCTAAACGCTGCACCGCGCGATAGCACAAATCCTCGTCTATGTCGTTGAGCAACACATTCGCTCCGGCGCGCAGCAAGCCTTCTGCTATGGCATAACCTATACCCACGCCAGCACCAGTGATAATTGCTGACTTACCGGCTAGGTCCTTGTAGATCGTCATCATTCGCTGCATCTAACAGCGTCTACGGCCTTCCGTTGCAAAATTGTGCGTTCCCTCACCGCCTACAGCGTTAATTTGAGTTATGCCCCACGCGACCATTTGCTGGAGTATGCTCCTTCTGCTCGCGCTGGCAAGGCAGGCGGCTGCCCAACCAGCGCCGCCTATTCGCTTGTTTTCACCCTTCGATCATGGCGGTCAGCGGCAGACGTGGAGTATTGCGCAAGCCGCAGATGGCACCATGGCTTTTGCCAACGACGCCGGCCTGTTGCTCTTCGATGGCGTGAGGTGGCAACTCCTGCCGGCGCCTGGAGGGCACACCTTGCGGAGTGTCTACTGCGACAGCGCCCGGAGTCAGTGGCTAGCTGGGGCTTACCACGCGCTGTACCGCTGGCCTATACAGCCGCTGTATGCAGCCAAACCTGCCGCAGATACCATTCATATCGCTTCTCCAACTAAGGAGGAATGGTGGCACGCAAGTCAACATCCCTTAGCTCGGGACCAGGTGTACTGGCAGACCTTCTCTCAACTCGCCTTGTACACCGGAGCGGATACCCTCGAGCGTGTCGAAGTGCCTGGCAACATCATGTTTCATCGGGTGCTCGACAGGCGTCTGCTGCTACCCGTGATCAGCCAGGGCCTGTATGTGCAGTCAGAGACGGGTTGGCAGCTGCTCGCTGATCATCCGCCTTTACGCGATGGAATCATCGTCGGCCTCGCCTCTCAAACTAGTGGCGATATACTGGTCGCTACCAGAGAAGCTGGCCTGTGGCAACTTGCTCAGCAAGAGATACATCCTTGGCCTGCAAGCAATGTTGCTTGGGCAGGAGCCGATCTCACTGCGTTGCTACCCCTCCACGACGGCGGTTATGCACTTGCCACGGGTGCCGATGGGATTTATTTGCTCGACTCAGCAGGAGCTGTACGAGCACACATCAACCGCAACAATTCAGCTATCGATGGCACTCCCACCGCACTATTTGAAGATGCTGCGGGCGACCTGTGGGTCGGTTTTGACGGGGGCATAGCGCATATCGACCTCAGTAGCCAACTCTTGCTGTACCAGCGCCAACTCGGTGCCGTCTACGACATTGAAGAGCTCAAAGGCGAGCTGCTCGTGGCTACCAATGAAGGGCTGAAAAGCCTCGCTTTCACGGGAAAAGTCACACCCCTCGCAGCGTCGAGCGGGCAGGTTTGGCATATCACCTCGACCCCCGGAGGCATAGTGGTTGGCAACAACGACGGCACCTTCGTACTCGATACCACCACCAGCACCTATACCCTCAAAGCACTTGGTCAGCTGGCCGGCGGTTGGTCCTGGCTCACCCTTAATTCTAGCTATGCGCTGGCTGGTACTTATGTGGGGCTCGAATTGTTTGCCCGCAGCACTAGCACCTGGGAGTCGAGAGGCAGCCTCGATGGCTACGGTGGCCCGGTCGAGCAAATTCGCATGGATGAGCATGGCGAGCTCACGGTGGTGCATCCGCAGGAAGGTGAGGCCATCTTCTCGCTTGATGTAGCCGCGCGTCAGGTGGTGCAGCGTTCGCCTTTTCGCCCCCGGATTGGCACCAATGGATCGCTGAACTTGCCCGGCGATTTGCTGCTGAAGTTCAGTGATCGACACTTGGTTGCAGCTTCTCCTACCCACACGCACACTTACTCGCTGCGCACCAATACTGCCCGCCCGAGTGCGCTGCGTCTCGCGGATGGCCGTCTGGCGGTAGGACTTACGGATGGTTTGGCGCTGTTGCCGCCACTGACTCAGCCGGTGGAGTCCAAGGCTCCTGCTTCAGCTTTCGCCAAAACAAATCAGCGCAGAACCACCGTGTACTTGAACCAGGCGCGGTTTGATCAAGCACCGCTTTGGCGGGTGAAGCTGAGCGTCGATAGCGCCTACTCGCCCTGGAGCGAACAGGCTACCTATCGCTACCCGCTGTTGGCCACGGGCGAATACGCCTTCCAGTGGGAAAACGACGATGGCCAACAAGGAGAACTCACCTGGACGATAGCACCCCGCTGGTATGAAACAGGTTGGGCCAAAGTGCTCTACCTCTTCCTAGCTGTCCTCATGCTCGTCGGCATACGCCACTATTACCGCCAGCGCCTCGACCGCCAACAACGACTCGCCGACGTAGAGCGCGAACGGCAGTTGCAGGCTGAACGGCTGCGTACACGCGCTGCCAACCTCGAAGCAGAAGTCGAAAAATCACAACGCGAGGCAAGTCTCGCTGCCGCCGAACTCGCTCACCGAAACCGCGAACTAGCCCGCTCGACAATGGCACTCGCCAAGCAAAATGATGCGCTTCTCCAGGTAAAACAGGCGCTCGAACCACTGCCTAAATCAGGTGAGATCGGCAAAGCGCGGCGCCAACTCAGTCACCTCGTCGAGGCGCAGCTAGGCAGCGAGGAAGATTGGGCTTTTTTTCAAGAACACTTCGACTTGGTGCACGCAGGCTTTCTCACGCGGCTACGTCAGGACTTCCCCGAACTCACCAGCGGCGATCAACGCCTAGCTGCCCTCTTACGCATGAACCTGCCGAGTAAAGAAATTGCCCCTTTACTGCACATCAGCGTCCGCGGCGTCGAGAACAAGCGCTATCGACTCCGGAAGAAACTGGGCTTGCACAGCGACACCAACCTCACCGAGTGGATACTCTCGTATTAGAGCCTGTTACAATTCCGTTCACTGAACAGACAGCGCCATATTTGGCACTGCGCTGCGTTGCGACTTTTAATTGATGCACCACATCAATCTTCAAATCGGCGTCTTGCTCAGCACAGAATCTGTCAACTGCCGACCTATCTCAGGAACGGTAACAGGCTCTTAGCCAATAGCTGACAATTCAGCGAGCAGAGCACTGGCAGGTGGTGAGGTGGCTAAATCTTTCCGGCACCCATAATTGCCTGATAATCAACCTGATGCTAGACTACATGTTCTCATGCATCAGCAAATGGCGTAGTCATGGTGAGGTACGTGTATTCTTTGTTGTGGGCGTTGCGTGTTTAACTTGATGAGGCTCAAAGTGTAACATGTACACTAACCCCCGCCTCGTGATTTTACTCCCCCCTCGGTTTGCCCGTTTCTGCTTCATGCTCGCTGCGTCTACAGCAGTGACTGTGGCTGGTCTTGCCCAAACATTTTTCGACAACAGCGGCAACAGCTCCTACTACGACAGCGGACTAGCCTTCGTGACGCCACCTAGTGTTTTGGCGCAAGCTGGACCATCAGGCGACAAGTGGCCAGTAACGAGTCAGGGAGCACTCTTTGGCAACGCGGCCCTCGACCTGCAGTACACCAGTGTAGCGGGAGGAGACTGGTCAGCTCTCGCCTTGGCTCCTGGCTTTCAAGCACAAAATCTGGCCAATTTCGATGCCCTCGGCTTCTGGATTAAAGCTGTCGGAACAACAGGTAGTGGCTCAATCACTGGTCTGCCTGATATCTTTCTCGAAGCAGCACCCGGCAACTCTAAATCCACTCACCTCTCGCTGAGCGATTATACCGACCAAGGCCGAACCCTAGCCTCCGGTAGGTGGACCTTTATAAGTATAGATCTGGATGTTTGGCGTCAGGACCCCAACAACAGTACACTAGATTTTCGGCAGGTAAAGGCAGTCATCTTTGGGCAAGGCGATGCCGACGGTGAGCCTCACCGCTTCTATATCGACTGGATTAGAGCCTACAACAGACCTGGTGCTCAGGCAGGCAGTGCTGCACAGATTGGGGAAGTCTTGGCATATCCCTTACACCGAGAAATAGTTTTTGCAGACAATAGCCGCACGACCTCGACTTTCGTGGCGCTGCAAGTGCGGCCGGGCATCGGGCTGCCTTCGACCGTGCGCATTCAGCCAGCGGGACAGCCGGCGATGCTGGACTGGACGGCGACTGGCAGCAACAACAGCTTCTACGCCACGCTACCCTACGAGTACGGACAAGATTTAGCTGCCATAAGCATACAAGATAGCCTTGCAATACCAGCTACACCTGCCTTCAGCGATGAGGTGGCGATGGACATGGTGCAGCGCTCGACGCTACGCTACTTCTGGGATTTTCGGCACCCCGTAAGTGGCCTTGCCCGTGAGCGAAATACCTCCCTCAACACCGTCACTATTGGCGGTTCAGGCTTTGGGCTGATGACCTGGCTCGTCGGAATAGAACGTGGCTGGCTCGACCGGAGTGAGGTTATGGATCAACTGCTGGTAAGTCTGGATTACCTCGAACAAGCAGATCGCTTTCATGGCGCTTGGCCGCACTGGATGAACGGCAACTCCGGTCGCGTTATCCCCTTCAGCCCTCGCGATGATGGTGGCGATATCGTCGAGACCGCTTTCATGGCGCAAGCCTTACTCACCGTGCGCGAGTATTTTGCTGGCGACACAGCTCGGGAAGATTCTATTCGTACCAAGGCCAATCGACTTTGGGAGGGCATCGAGTGGGATTGGTACGTACGCCCCGGCGAAGATGTGATTACCTGGCACTGGAGCCCTACCCAAGCCTGGGCCATCAACCTCAAAGTGCGCGGCTTTAATGAGGCGCAGATCGTCTACCTGCTGGGCATTGCCTCACCGACTCACCCTATAGCGCCAAGTCTGTACGCCACAGGATGGACAGGACCGAATTACCGCAGTTTCCAAGGGCGCAACGGCATTTTTATTCCCGCAGGTCCGCGTTCGGGAGGTCCAATGTTTTTCGCACACTACAGCTACCAAGGCTTCGACCCGCGGTTTTGGCGTGACGACTTTACTAACTACTACGCGCGCAATCGGCTCCACGCCGAGTATCAAATTGCGTATGCAGAAGAGAATCCACTCGGCTTCTCCTATTACAACGAAGATTGCTGGGGCCTCACAGCGAGTGATGATCCTGTGCGTGGATATGCCGTCCATGAAGCCAGCGAGGATAACGACAATGGCACGATTGCTCCCACGGCTGCACTGGCCAGCATGCCGTACAAACCTGCGGCAAGTCTCGATGCGCTGCGCCGCTTTTACACCAATTACAACAGCCGGGTCTATGGGATGATGGGATTTTACGATGCCTTTAATCCTGCACTCGACT
Source organism: Saprospiraceae bacterium (assembly GCA_965213735.1). Classification (GTDB taxonomy): domain Bacteria; phylum Bacteroidota; class Bacteroidia; order Chitinophagales; family Saprospiraceae; genus CALDTK01. The sequence goes on along the minus strand of CBDCAB010000005.1, from coordinate 988,171 downwards.
GGTTTACGACTGCCTACCTCGCCATCGATCAGGGGCCTATTGTCAACATGATCGAAAATCACAGGTCGGCTTTACTGTGGGATGCTTTTATGGCCAGTCCGGAAATTGAACCTGCCCTGTTGGCTGCGGGCTTTGTGCCAGATTCGACGACCTATATCGCATTGGGTACGCGATCTGTTTTGGCGAAAGCTGACTGGCATGTCTACCCCAATCCAGCGGTCAACTCCGTGCGCATCAGCATCGATGCTCAAGTAAAGCTTAGCTCATCTCCAGTCGAACTCATACTCTTCGATGCCTTGGGCAGAGTAGGCTTGCGCCAAAACCTATCGCACAATTCTGGCGATATGGTGTTACAAATCAACGATTTAAGTCCCGGCACCTACGCCTTGCGCTTAGAGCAAAACGGGCAACATCTAGGGACTCAATTGCTCAACATCACAACACACCACTAACACACACAACATGTTTAAAAGATTACTCCCCCTACTTGCACTTCTCTGTGCGGTGGGCTTTACGAGCCAAGCACAGCTGCTCGAAGATTTCGAAAACGGTACGTCTACCCTCAACTGGGAAGCCGTACAGGGTGAATTCCAGGTCGTGCAAAACCCTGACTCCAACCGGGTCAACATGTCGGCATTCGTTGGCAAATACACCAAGGATTCGACTTCAGGCTTTTCGCTGTTTCGTGCAGTGCTCCCACAGCCGCTCGACCTGACGACCAACAACCAATTCTTCGTGGATGTACGAGCCACCGAAGACACGCGCTTTATAGCGAAGCTCGAAGGTCCTGGTGGGCAAGCCATCGAAGCCAGTTCGAACATCCCCGTCGCTAATCAATGGCGCCGCTACCGCTTCGACTTCTCTGATGCAAGCGGCTTGGACTCGCTCAATACGATCTTGTTCTTCTTTGACTTTGGCAATGCACCAGGTCAAGGAATGTACTTCTTCGACAACGTGCGCCTCGGCACCGACCCCTGCGCGGGCGTAGATCGTGACTTAACTATCGTTGACGACTTTGAGTGCCAGCGTGCACCCATCCGTGCTGGCTTTGACTCACTCTTCGTAGTACCCAATCCCGACCCTGATGCTGTAAATGGTCCTGGACTCGTGGGAGAATTTCGTGATCCCCCAGGTGGCTTTGCTGCACTCGTGTATAACTTCAGCGACGCCTTCGATCTGAATGCTACTCCTATCCTAAAGCTCAAGTATTACGCACCGATCGACAATCGCCTCCTCGTGAAACTGGAAGGCGGCACCAGTCCCGGACGTGAGATTGGCATTCAGGTTACTGACGTGAATGAGTGGCAGGAGTACAGCTTCGACTTCTCAGCATTTGCAGGAGAGAACTTCCGCTCGCTCACTATCTTCACTAATGCAGGTGAAGACGCACCTGGTGTGAAGTACTACTTCGACGACATTCGCTTTGAAGCAGCTCCGCCAGCGATGGCCTTTGAAGATTTCGAGGGCGCTACCACCAACCTGTTTTGGCAGCCAGCCAACAATAATGCTGCTGTTAACGGCACCTTCCGAGTAGTTGACAACCCCGATCCGAGCGGCCTCAATACCACTGCCCGCGTTGGCGAACACGTGAAAGGTTCGTCGATGCTGTCGACTCTGGTAGCACAGGCGCTTGCGCCTCTCGACCTGAGCACGCAGCCTCAGCTCAACATGCTTCTCTACGCTCCAGCAGGCTCGATGACAGTACGCCTTACCGCAGTAAGTGCTACACAAGGTCGCCTCGAGGTAGATCGCGATATTCCTGCTACCGGTGAGTGGGTCATGGTTGGATTTAATCTTTCTGACTTTTCGGATGCAGTGGACGTAACGCGTCTTGAATTCGTGTTCGATCCTACCCTCGGCGGCGCCCGTACCTACTACTTCGATGAGCTCAGCCTCGGCACCAGCAGCATCGATCCTTGTGATGGTACCGACCCGATTGCCACCATCATCGATGATTACGAATGCCAACGCAATGCCAGCATTTTTGCAGGCGCTGACGCACTGGAGATCGTCAACAACCCCGACACCGACGGCAACCCTTCACCAAAAGTCGGGCAGTACACCGATCCGAACGGGCAGCCTTTCGCCTTCTTAGGCTATGAGGTAACCGAGCCTTTCGACCTGGAGGTTTTCAACCGTGTTGCCTTTGACTTCTGGTCGCCAGTAGCTGGCAATATCATCGTGAAGTTTGAAGGATCACAGAATGGATCAGACAACGTAGAAGTTACTGTTCCTGTCGATGGCTCTATGACCTGGCAGGATATCCGTGCCGATCTATCTGCTGCAAGCGGCGGCGAGTTTACCAAGCTGCTGCTCTTCATCAATGCTGGGGTGGATGGTGCCGGTGAAATCTACTACATCGACAACCTGCGCCTGGCGCGCGGTCCCCTCACCGCTTGTGTCGCTGACTTTGAGACGCGAAATACTACGATTGATGATTGGGGTGCCTTCGCTGGAGGTTCGGCCAACGATAATGCATTTGCCATCGTCCCGAATCCTGATCAGAGTGGTCTGAATACATCGCCTACTGTCGCGCGTTTTCTCGAGTCAGCAGACGGTATGTCCTTCGCCGGAATTTTCAAGAATTTCGGTGCGCCAGTCCTGTTTCCCGATCCGAACATGAAGGAAATTAGCATGCTCGTCTGGTCTCCAGATGTCATTGACTTTGTGGTCAAACTCGAAGCACCAGCTGGTGGTGGAGGTGGCACTGGGGACGTTTTTCCCAACACGCAGTACAGCACACCTGGTGAGTGGCAAGAGCTAACTTAGGATTTCTCCAACTTCGATACAGATGCTTCGATGTTTCAGCAAATCACGCTCATTCCAGGCATCGGCGAAGTTCCAGCTATGGCGCGCGAAATCTACTTCGATGCTATAGAGATTGGCAGTGCCAACTGCGCCAACGTTTCGAGTGCTCGTACTCCACGTGCACAAATTTTGGGTATGGCTGCCTTTCCTAACCCTGCACAAGACGTACTGAGCATCAATGCACCCAAGGGTGCAGCGAGCCTGAGTGTCCTTGATGGTCTCGGCCGTACGCTGATGACGCAGCGTTTTGTAGCCGGTGACAATGAGCAACTACGCACGCTCGATGTCTCGCAACTTGCTGTGGGCACCTACACGGTGTTTGCTCAGGACGCAGACGGTCGCGCACTCGCACGAGTCCGTGTGTCAGTAGCTCACTAACACCAGTCTTTGCGACAACGGGTGCCGTCGACATTAGAGTCGGCGGCACCCTCATTAAAGGATCTTAGACCTTTCATTTTGGATCTCCTGAAGTTCCAAGGCGTGGTTGGTATAGCTGCAGCGCTGCTCGTGCTGGGCATGGGTGCCTGTGTTGCCCGTACATCTACGACTGCTGCAGGACCCACACCTCAAGCCAAACCTTGGCCTACCTATACAGATGCTTTACCCGCTGCTTCATTTAATTTAGATACCCTTCAGCGGCGCACATTTAACTATTTCTGGGAGCTCGTCGATGGCTATGGCCAAACCCCTGATCGCTGGCCGCGCGAACAGATGAGTTCTATTGCGGCCACTGGATTTTATTTGCCTGCGCTCGCGGTGGGTGTATCGCGAGGTTATGTTACTCGTGCCGAGGCTGCTGCGCGTGCACGCTTTACCTTACAGACGCTGTACGACCTGCCTCAGGGTAAGGCAAAGGCGGGAGTATCCGGCTATCGCGGGCTGTTTTATCACTTCCTCAATCATGAGGATGGGCTGCGGTTTCGCAACAGTGAATTATCGACTATAGATACAGGTTTGCTGATGGCTGGTGTGCTGGCAGCCGGCGAATTCTTTGATGGCGATAGCAGCGACGAACGCGCTATCCGGCAGCTCGCAGAGCAACTCTATCGCAGGGTGGAGTGGGATTTTGCTTGGATGCAGGATGGCAAACTCTCTATGGGTTGGAGGCCCGACAAGGGCTTTCTACCAGCACGGTGGCGAGGCTATAATGAGGCCTCCATACTCTTGATTCTCGCAATGGGATCGCCTACTCATCCCATTCCTGATACTGCCTGGCAAGCGTGGACGCGCACCTACGACTGGGGCAGTGGCTATGGCTCTAAGGAGCACGTGATGTTCGACCCGCTATTTGGGCACCAATACTCGCAGATGTTTATCGACTTCAGAGGTATTCAAGATGCTTACATGCGCGAGCGAGGTATCGACTATTTCGAGAATAGCGTACGGGCTTCTGAGTTGCAGCACGCTTACGCAAAACTGAACCCACGCGGCTGGAAAGCTTATGGCTCCGACTTGTGGGGCCTTACTGCATGTGACGGCCCTGGAGGTGAACCTATCGTAGCTGCCAACGGCGATGTGGTGAAGGTACATAGCTACTGGGCGCGAGGAGTAGACGGAACTGTGGTGAAGGATGATGCTACCGTAGCACCTACTGCGGCAGGAGGAAGCTATCCCTTTACACCCGAAGCCTCTCACCGCGCACTAGCACATATGTGGACCACTTATCAGCCTTGGCTCGTGGGGCGCTATGGCTTTCGAGATGCATTCAACCTAGAAGTTGCTGCACGAGCAGATCAAGCTGGTGCTCCTGGCTGGTTCGACAGCGATTATCTGGGAATCGATCAAGGGCCTATCCTCCTGCAAATCGAGAATTATCGCTCTGGCTTAGTTTGGGATTTGCTGAAAGACAATGAGCACATCAGGCGCGGATTGAGCAAGGCTGGTTTCATGGGCGGCTGGCTCGAGAGCCCCAACCAAACATCAAATTCTACCCAATGAGCAAGCCACAAAGCATACTCCTGCGAGCGCTGGCGCTGATGTTGCTGCTATGGGGACTCAGCTCTCATCCCGATCTATGGGCTGGAGCGGAAGCTGATATCGCTCCCCAGGCTAGCCAGCCAAACGTGATATTTATTCTCAGCGATGACCACCGCTACGATGCAATGGGTTTTACTGGTCGGTTTGCAGGTTTGCAGACGCCCGCGCTCGATGAGATGGCCCGCAGTGGTCGCCACTTTGCCAATACCTTTGTCAGTACTAGCCTCTGTAGCCCGAGCAGAGCTACCATTCTCACCGGCCAGTACGCGCACGAGCATCGCGTGGTAGATAATACCTCGCCTGCCGATCCTAAGCTGAAATTCTTTCCGAGTGAGCTGCAGAAAGCAGGCTATCGCACGGCCTTTATCGGCAAGTGGCACATGGGCAACCATGGCGATGATTCACCACGGCCTGGCTTCGACCACTGGGTGAGCTTCAAAGGGCAGGGAACCTACTTCGCACCCAACCTCAACGTGAACGGACAACGCCAGCTACACGCTGACACTACCTACACCACCGACCTGCTAACTAGAATGGCGCGGGAATGGGCAGCCGAGCGATCGGACAAGCCTTATTTTCTTTACCTGAGTCATAAGGCTGTCCACGCTGAATTTGAGGCAGCCCTGCGTCACCTCGGTTCTTACGCTGCTCTGCCAATTTCTTATCCTGCTACTATGTGGCCGCCGACGCCAGAGTTGTTGGCACTTACGCGCGCCATCAATCCTGGTGAAGAGGATACTTGTCCGCCTGACACACCTGCGCGGTTTGCAGCTGCCCAGGCCGTTGGCTACGATTACAGCATGTTGCCCAATTGGGTAAAGGCTCAGCGCCACTCTTGGCACGGAGTCGACCACATGTACAATGGCCAGATTACGTTTGACAGCTTCTATGTGGCTTACCTGGAGACCCTGCGCGCACTCGACAACAGTGTAGGTGAGATGCTAGCTTTCGCTAAAACAGAGAATGCCGCTGGCCGACCCACCATTGTCGTTTACATGGGCGACAACGGCTTTAGCTTTGGTGAACACGGTCTCATCGACAAGCGGCAGGCTTACGAAGAATCTATGCGCGTGCCACTGCTGGCCTGGGGGCCGGGTGTGGTCAAACCTGGCGTAAGTGAAGAGCTGGTCCACAGCACCGACATCGCCTCCACAATGGTGGCACTTGCGGGCGGTGAAATCCCTGCCCACTACCGCGGGAATTCCCTCGCGCCATTACTCGTAGGTCAGAGCCCTAACACTTGGCGTAGCACCGTGCCCTACGAATACTACTGGGAGCAGGCTTTTCCGCAAACGCCAACGGTGCACGCCATTCGAGGCGATCGCTACAAATTCATCCGCTACCACGGCATCTGGGACACCAACGAATTTTATGATCTCGAAGAAGATCCTGCTGAGGCTCGCAATCTCATTGCTGAACCGAGTCTTCAGGACACTATCGGGCACTACAATCGCGAGCTCTGGAACTGGCTCGGCAGCACCGACGGTGAAGCAATGCCTATAAAAGCTACCCCGCATCGCCGCCCAGGAGTCGACTACCGCTACGGCGACACCTACTAACCCTCCTCAACTACCCCCCGCTGAATGCACCGCTCCTTGCTCAACGTCTTCTCAAGCTTAGCCTGCACTGTTGCTGTAGTGTGCCTAGGTGCCTGTAGTCCACGCACGAGTGCCGTATCCACTCCTCAGCCGCCCACTCCAAGTGCGCCGGCTGAAGCACAGCTGCCTGCCTCCGTTGAGCTAGCCACAGCTGATCCCACCAACGTCTACCGGCTGAGTGAGGCACAGGAAAACATGATCGACTCGCTGCTCGGGGTGATGACGCTCGAGGAGCAGGTAGGTCAGCTTTCGCTCTTTACCTCTGACTGGGATGTTACCGGACCGACGCTGCGTGAAGGCTACCGCGATGATGTGCGAGCCGGCAGGGTAGGCGCCATCTTTAATGCCCACACCGCAGCGTACAACCGGGAGTTGCAGCGCCTCGCAGTGGAAGAAACCCGACTCGGTATTCCGCTGCTCTTCGGCTACGATGTGATACATGGGTACCGCACGATTTTCCCTATTCCTTTGGCGGAAGCTGCGAGTTGGGATACCACCCTTGCCCAGAATGCCGCTCGTATTGCCGCACGAGAAGCTTCGGCAGCGGGCCTTCACTGGACCTTTGCGCCGATGGTCGACATTGCACGCGATCCGAAATGGGGTAGAGTTATGGAGGGATCGGGAGAGGATGTAGCTCTTGGCAGTGCCATGGCGCGGGCGAGAGTGCGCGGCTTTCAAGGAGATGATTTGGCGGATGAGTCAACTATTCTCGCTTGCGCAAAACACTTCGCGGCCTATGGTGCGGCGCAAGCTGGGCGAGATTATCATACGGTAGACATCAGCGACCGTGTGCTGCGCGAAACCTATCTGCCGCCCTTTAAAGCTGCGCTAGATGCTGGTGTGGCTACTTATATGACGAGCTTCAATGAAGTGGATGGCGTGCCAGCGAGTGGTAGCCGCTACTTGCTCACCGACATTTTGCGCGATGAGTGGGGCTTCGATGGGTTTGTGGTGACTGATTATACGTCCATCAATGAGATGATTCCGCATGGGGTCGTTGCCGATACCCGTGAGGCTGCTGCACTCGCTATCAAAGCTGGGGTAGACATGGATATGCAAGGAGCAACCTTTCATGAGCATCTCGTGGGTCTTGTCAATAGCGGCGAGGTCAAGCGATCGTCGGTGCGTACAGCTGCAAGAAGAATTCTTGGTGCTAAGGCTGCGCTGGGCTTATTTGAGGATCCGTATCGATATTCAGATACAGCTCGACAGGCCCGCTATGTAGCTGCACCCGAACACCGCCAGGCAGCTCGCGAGGCAGCTACGCGCTCGATGGTGCTGCTCAAGAACGACAGTAAGACCCTACCTCTGGCCACATCGCAGCGCGTGCTTCTGGCTGGTCCACTCGTGGAGAGTCAATACGATATGATTGGCGCCTGGCACGGAGATGGGCAGGCGAAAGAAGCAGTGAGCCCGTTGATGGGTTTGCAAGAGGTATATCCGCAGCTCGAATCTATAGTCACGGCAACGTTCGAGCTCGATGGCTCGCCAAGCGATGAAGATCGTACAGGCTTTCAGCAGGTTATGGCCGCGGCCAGTCGTGCAGACGTGGTGGTGCTCTGTTTGGGCGAAAAAGCGGACATGAGTGGTGAGGCTGCTAGTCGGACATCGCTCGATCTGCCAGGTCGTCAGCTAGAGTTGCTCCGGGCGCTGGCTGCACTCAACAAACCAGTAGTTTCTGTGGTGTTTGCTGGCCGCCCTTTGGTTTTGACGGAAGTAGAACAATTAAGTGACGCCGTACTCTACGCCTGGTGGCCAGGAACTGAAGCAGGAAATGCACTCGCAGATATACTCACCGGAAAAGTGAACCCCTCGGCACGCCTGCCCATGACCTTCCCGCGAACGCTTGGACAGGTGCCGCTGCACTATGACATGAAAAATACCGGTCGTCCTTTTGACGCCAACAACAAGTACACCAGCAAGTACCTCGACTCGCCCAACACACCGCTCTATGCCTTTGGCTACGGACTCGGCTACAGCGACATCCGCTACGGAGAACTCAAATCCTCGAGCACAGTACTACGCGAGAATGAGCCGCTGACGCTCACTATTGAGGTGAGCAATGTCGGTGAGGTAGCGCAGCGTGAGACCGTCCAGTTTTACTATCACGACCTACAGGCGCAGCGTACACGACCCGTACTGCAGCTGTTGGCATGGCGGCAAGTAGACCTAGCACCGGGAGAGACAAAAACAGTAAGCATTCCGGTGCGAGCACATGAGCTCAGCTACCTCGGACCCGATGGTAAAACAGCTACTTTAGATGCTGGTGCTATCGACCTATTTGCTGGCCCAGCGAGCAACGACCTCAGCAAAGTGGGCATCACCTTCTTATCCACCCCTTCAACCAATCTAAAATGAGCTTTACACGACTGATTTTGATTTTACTGGCCGTGGCCGGTTTGACTAGCTTCGCTAATGCACAGGCATTATCGGGCAGTGTTCGAGCGGCTAATGATGAGCTTCTCATCGGCGCGAATGTGTTTGTGGCCGGAACGACTACCGGGACAGTAACCGACATTGATGGGCACTACGAACTCTCGGCTGTCAATGGCGACACACTCGTGGTGCGCTACATAGGCTATGAGGAGCAGCGCATACCCATCAACGGCCGCTCAACAATTAATGTCGTACTCAGCGAAGATGCCGAGCTGCTCAGCGAAGTCGTCGTGGTAGGCTATGGCGTGCAGCAAAAATCTGACATTACGGGATCGGTGAGTACAGTAGAGGAGGAAGAGCTGACCCGGATAGCCACCGGCGATGTGAGTTCGGCTTTGCAGGGTAAAGTTGCCGGAGTTCAGGTGGTGCCCATCAGTGGTAGTCCAGGCTCGTCGAGTACGGTAAGGATACGTGGCATCGGTACATTTGGTGATAGTCGTCCGCTCTATGTAGTGGATGGAATGTTGACCGATGACATTACTTTTTTGAATCCAAATGATATTGAGCGCATCGATGTGCTTAAGGATGCAAGTGCGACAGCTATTTATGGTAGCCGGGGCGCTAATGGCGTAATCTTGGTCACTACTAAACGTGGAGGAGCAAACGGCGCTACTGCCATCAGTGTAGATGTGTATCGGGGTCAGCAAACTCTACAGCGAAAACTAGATTTAGCAAATGCCAATCAATTTGCTGAATTGAGCAATCGCCTTGCACGTACCGAAAATCGTCCTATCCCCTTTCAAGACTCTACGTTTGAAGAGAGTACAGATTGGCAAGATGCTATCTTTCGGGATGCTCCTATTGCCAGTTATCAAATATCAGCTAGTGGGCAAACCGACCAGGCCAGCTATCTGGTGAGTGCCAATCACTTCACCCAAGATGGCATTGTGAGAGGTGGAGATTTTGATCGAACCACAGCTCGATTCAATGGAGAATTCAAAGTTCGACCGCGTATCACTGTAGGACAAAACCTAGCCTTTAGTCTGCGTCGATCGACTATCGGACCCGGTTTGTTGGAAACGGCTTACCGCGGATATCCAACGCTTGAGTTCGTGGACTCGGTGGGGAATTTTTTACCAACCAATCCGGTGGCCAACCCTCTTGCCCAACTCGAATACAACAACAACACCTCGCAGAGTACCCGCGTACTGGGTAACGTCTATGCCGCCTACGAACCGATTGATGGTTTGCGTATCCGCAGCTCATTTGGTTTGGACAGAACCGACGGGGAGAATCAAAATTTCACTCCTGAGTTTTTCGTTAGTCCGCTTCAGCAGAATCAAGTTAACAGCCTTTCGATGAGCCGCTTCAACAACAGAACGTGGCTGCTGGAGAACACGATAACCTATGACTTTGAAGTAGGGCAGAGTCGCTTTAATCTGCTGGGGGGTATTACTGCGCAGAATTCTCGTGATGAAAGCATTGGCGGCTCGGTACAAGGACTTGCGGAAGAAACTGAAGAATTCTGGTTCCTCAACAATGGAGTCGACTCTACGCAGACAAATTTCTCAAGCGCGGGTGAATCTGCTATTGCCAGCTATTTAGCTCGGGTCAACTATGCGTTTAACAATAAGTATCTGCTCACAGCCAGTTTGCGTGCCGATGGATCGAGTAGATTTGGACGCAACAACCGTTATGGTTTCTTCCCGAGTGCTGCTCTAGGCTGGCGCATCGATCAAGAGCCTTTCTTCCCTGCTGGTGGAGCAGTTAATCGCCTCAAAGCGAGAATAGGTTACGGTACTGTGGGTAACGATAAGATTGGTAATTATCCGAGCATTCCACAAGTTACAGGTGATCAAAACGCAGTGTTTGGGACAGGCGAGGCCTTGAATTATGGAGCCACACCACTGCGGCTAGCCAATCCTGACCTGCGCTGGGAGGAAACAACCAGCTTTAATGCAGGTGTGGAAATGGGTGCGTTCGAGGATAAGCTGACGGTGGAGGTTGACTACTACATCAAGGAGACCAGCGACATTCTCCTGCAAGTGCCCATTCCAGATTATGTGGGTGCAGATGCTCCGTTCGTTAATGCTGCTACCGTTCGTAATTCCGGTATAGAGCTGCTGCTCAGCTGGCGAGACCGTCTGGGAGACTTTGGCTACAGCCTTAGCGTTAATGGCGCGACAGTAGACAATGAAGTGCTATCGCTCGGCCAGGGACAGGAAGACATCATAGGCGGCGATGTTGGCAGTGGCCGACTTTCAACTCTTTCAGTAGTAGGTGAGCCGATAGGGTCGTTCTATGGCTATGTGGTCGAAGGTGTATTTCAAAATGAAGGCGAGCTCGAACAGTTTCCTACTCGAAGTGGCCAACAAGCAGGTGATTTGCGCTTTCGGGATGTAAACGGCGACGGCGAAATTACTGACGATGACCGCACCTTCATTGGAAGTCCAATTCCTGATCTGACCTTTGGAGCGACTGCTGGTGCAGAGGCATTTGGCTTCGACCTCGCACTTGATTTCTACGGTCAGGTAGGTGCTGAGATTTACAACCAGAAGCGCACGAGCCGGTTTAATACCTACAACTTCGAAACGAGCTTTCTCGACTCGTGGACAGGGCCAGGAACTTCTACTACAGAGCCTCGCCTTACCAATGGTGGTGGCAACTACGAGGTAAGTACGCGCTTTATCGAATCGGGTGACTTCCTCAGGCTACGTAACTTGACCATAGGATACACGCTGCCCTCGACTATTGGCAGCAGGCTTCGATTCAGTAAATTACGCGTCTACGCGAGTGGTACCAACCTCGTACTTTGGGACAGCTACTCTGGCTATACGCCTGAAGTGTCGGCCACTTCACCAATTGACAATGGTATTGACCGGGGCGTTTATCCCGTACCGCGTACCTTGAACGTTGGTCTACAAGTTGGTTTTTAATCTTTTACTCCCTCAAGCTACCCTCATGAAAATTTTTGCTGCCTTACTTACGACTCTACTGCTGATCACCGCTTGCTCGGAGGATTTCCTCGACAAGAAGCCGCTGGTCAATCAGACTGCCGATACCTTCTTCCAAACAGAGGATCATGCGGTGCAGGCTACTAATGCCACCTACGCCAGCCTCCGTGCATGGCAGGTGCATGTGTTTAGCTATATCGGCATGACGGATATCGTGAGCGATGACGCCGATAAGGGCTCAACAGCTGATGATGCAACCTTTCTCAGAGAGCTCGATGACTTCACCTTTGATGCGTCTAACGTTGCACCAGGCTCGGTTTGGGAGGGTTATTACAACAGTATCTATCGTGCCAACGTAGCATTAGCGAACATTCCCGCTATTGACATGGATGAGGATCTCAAAGAGCGGCTGCTGGCTGAGAATCGCTTCTTGCGGGCTTACTTCTACTTCAACCTGGTGCGTTGGTTTGGTGATGTACCGTTGATTCTCGAGCCGCTAGACTCGGATGAGTACGAGCAGAGCCGCACACCCAAAGAACAAGTTTACGAGCAGATAATCACCGACTTTCAAGCCGCGGCTGCGGTGCTGCCAGAGAAAGCAGAATATCCCGCTGCCGACCTCGGCCGGGCCACCAGAGGTGCTGCGAATGGTATGCTTGCCAAGGTCTACCTAACACGCGAGAACTTCGATGCTGCGCTCGCCTCTGCCGAGGAGGTAATCAACAGTGGAGAGTACTCGCTGCTTCCTGAATATTCGCAAATCTTTTTGCCCGAGGGCGAGCACTCGAGTGGTAGCATATTCGAAGTAGGCGCTGTAGCCCTAGGTACGGGCGGCGGCGGAACGCAATTTAATGAGGTGCAAGGTGTGCGGGGCACACCAAATTTGGGTTGGGGCTTCAACCGCCCGAGCGACAATCTGGTGGCTTCATTTCCCGCAAACGATCCCCGCTTAGAGGCAACCATCTTCACCGTAGGAGAAGTCTTACCCGATGGCTCTGATGTCATTGAAGGTGATCCTGGAATCGCCAATCAACGCCAGAATCAAAAGGCCTGGGTGCCTGAGCATGCGGGCGGCAACGGCAATGGACCCGGCAACATCCGTATTCTGCGCTATGCCGACGTGCTGCTCATCGCCGCTGAGGCCGCCAACGAACTCGGTGATCTCGATCAAGCACTCGAATATGCTAACCGCGTACGTACCCGTGCACGTGGCAACTTGCCACCGGCTTTCTTCCCAGACATTGCCGCCGACGATCAGCAAGAGGCGCGTATGGACATCTGGAACGAGCGCCGTTGGGAGCTGGCCATGGAGCAACAACGCTGGTTTGATCTCGTACGCCAAGGTCGAGCAGCTGAGCGCATGATGGCCGTCGGCAAAACCAACTTTGTGCCCGGTAAGCACGACCTGTTCCCAATCCCACAATCCGAAATCGACTTGAGTGGAGGAGCGCTGGTGCAAAACCCTGGCTACGAGTAGGCGGCGAACTCTCAGAGGCGCAAACTGTTAGTAGGGGTTCACGACTGAAAGTTTTGTCTAACCTTTGCGTTTATGCCATCCTTGAGCCTTCGAGCGTTTAATGCTGTCTTTGGTCAGTACTTGCGGTGGCGAGTGCCGCGGCTAGAGCGTATGCGCGTCAGTCCGCACGAGTACCAGGAGCGGTGGCTCGATCACCTGCTAATCCATGCACGCCATACAGACTTCGGGCGAGCGCATGGCCTTCGCGACGCGCGGAGCTATGAGGAGTTTCGTCAGCAGGTGCCTGTGCGAGACTACGACGGTCACCTGCCTTACATCGAGCGCATGCTGGCTGGAGAGCGCTCGGTGCTCTGGCCTGGGTTCGTCAAGTGGTTTTCCAAGAGCTCGGGCACAACTTCTGAGCGAAGCAAGTTTCTGCCAGTCTCTGATGATAACCTCCGCAAGAATCACATTCGCGGGGGTTGGGATGCGATGAGCCTGTATTACGATCAGCGTCCAGAAGCTGATCTGTTTATGCGTAAGAATCTTGTGATGGGCGGCTCCATCCACGAGACCCTCTCCTCCGGCGCAAAGCTGGGCGATGTATCTGCCATTATGCTGGCCAACTTTCCGCAGGTTGGACGTCCTTTCTATACGCCGAGCTTCGAGACGATGCTCCTGCGCAACTACGATGAGAAGTTAGAAGCAACTGCGCAAGAAAGCCGGCTCGCCGATGTCGGTATGGTGGGTGGAGTGCCTAACTGGACGATGTTGTTGATGCGTCGCATTCTCGATATTAGTGGGGCGAATCATATGCGAGAAGTTTGGCCAAACTTCCGGCTCTTTACCCACGGTGGCATTGCATTTGAGCCTTACCGCAAGCAATTCGAGCAACTCATCGGGCCTGGTCCGTTCGATTTCCTTGAAATTTATAATGCTTCAGAAGGTTACTTCGGCTTGCGTGATGATCTTGGGCGTGATGACATGTTGCTCTTGCTCGATAATGGCACCTTCTTCGAATTCATTCCTCAGCAAGAGTGGGATAAGGAGACGCCGCACGCCATTCCACTTCATGAAGTTGAGATCGGGCAGCCTTACGGTGTAGTGGTGAGTACCAATGCTGGATTGTGGCGCTATAATTTAGGTGATACAATTATTTTTACTAGCGCTACACCTTATCGGTACAAGATTACCGGTCGCACCAAACAGTTCATTAATACTTTTGGTGAAGAGGTGATGGTCACTAATACTGATCGGGCACTGGCGATGACATGTCGCATGCTCGATTGTGCAGTTACAGAATACACTGCGGCTCCGGTGTTTATAGAAATTCCTGGAGAGCGGGGAGCGCATGAGTGGGTGATAGAATTTTCTCGGCCGCCCAAGAGCATTTCAGCTTTCGCCAAAACTTTAGATCAAAACTTGCAGGAGTTAAACAGCGACTATGCTGCGAAACGCAGGCTGGATATGGTGCTGACAGAAATAATCGTCAATGTTGTTCCGCCTGGAAGTTTCAATGCCTGGATGCGATCAAGAGGCAAGCTAGGCGGACAGGGTAAGGTGCCGAGATTGAGTTCGAAGCGTGATTATGTGGAAGCTATGCTCAAGGAGTTTACTGCAGTAGCTACTTCACGGCGATTCGTGAGCGTCTAATTTCTGCAGATGGATGCACGCTTGCAGTTATTCCTCGATGCTAATGAAGCTGCACTTTGTCAAGTACCCGACGAAAGGAGTTTTAGCGAAAGCGAAATACTCGAATTACTAACCCAACAGGTGGCTTATCTGCTCGATAAGCGGCGTGATTGGCTGCTGGGAAAGCTATACCGCCTCGACGTGCGGGAAGAGGATATTCAGGTCGTGTTGCACAGTCCGCAGGCTGATATAGCAAGGGGTTTGGCGCAATTGATTATGCAACGACAGGCGGAGCGTCAGCAGGCGCGGGAGCGTTACGCATCACCTCCCATTGAGGATAATGACCTGGAGGGGATGCAGTGGTAGGTTAAATAGCTGAACATGGCCGCTCGTCCCAATGTTAAATGGATAGTCCCCCAACCAACCCACATATGTTTCGCCACCTTACACTTTTGCTTGCGGCCCTGACCGCCACTAGCTCACTTTTTGCAACATCAATTGTCCCTTTTACTTCGCTCGGAGCTATGCTCGATGCTAGCGAAGTGGCTGTCAAAGCCCGTACTATAGGTACATACGAGGAGACGGTGGGCGAGACGACTTTCTATGGCTACGAGTTAGAATTGCTCGAAGCAGTAAAAGGAAGTGCTGCCGGAAGTACTATTCGTATTGAGGCTTCGCGGCTAACAACTTTTGCCGATGGCTCCATAGCTGAAATGGATGCAGAATTCGCCTTAACCACAGGTGAAGTCTATATGCTATTTCTCCGCCAAAGTGAGACAGGCTATGTTCCACTCACAGGTTCATTAGGCATTTATATCGCGAAAGGTGCGCTAACTGGAGGCGAATACTTTGTGCCTATGCCAGCATTTGATGTTCATATTCTCGATCATCCAAGTGGCGAGGAGATTGAGCCTCGCAGAATCTATCCCGCAGCAGAGCTAATTGATATGCTGCGCTTACGGCTCATGAATCCACAAGTGCGGGTCGAAAAAGCTGCTACCAATCTTACTTACGCTGCCTTTCCGAGTGTAATGGCAATGCCGACGCCGCCATCACAGTGCAATTCGATCATGTCAAACTTCGGCGGCGCATTACCAACCCGTCCAGTTCGTTGGTCGACACCAAACATCACTATTTTCCATAATGCCACGAACCCATCTGTAGGTGCTACCAACGCCCACGCGCTCGTCCAGACGATGGTGCAGAGCATCAATATGAATTATATGGGCCTCAATCTCTCTTATGGCGGCATTGTCCCGATCGGTGGTAATCAATGTTTGAACGATGCGCGTAATGCTGGGTCGGGAAGCTCTATCACAATCTCATTTCAAAATACGGCTATCTGCATGCAGACGGGCTTGTCTGGCTGTAGCGGTACTTTGGGAATAGGTGGACCAGCATTTAGCTCTCAAGTTAATACTGCAGCTAATGGCGTACAGTACTATACTATTACTACAGGAGGAGTAGTAATTGATAAAGATGCAGGCTGTGTTGGTGCAACTGGCTATGTTCGCTTGCTCGAACACGAGGTTACGCACGCACTTGGCTTTAATCATATAACTACACAAACAGCCAATATGAATCCCACCTGTTGCATCAGTATTCAGCAGGCAGATATCGAGTGTCTCGATTTCGTGTATGCGCCCGCCCCTCTGCCTGTGCAGCTGGTGAGCTTTGATGCCGTAGATAAAGGTGCTACCGTGGAGGCTACCTGGGCTACAGCGTCTGAGACCAACAGCAGCAGTTTTGCTGTGCAGCGTTCGATCGATGGCGATCGCTTCGAGACCATCGGCGAGCTCAATGCTAAGGGCAACAGTCGTGACTACAATAACTACACGTTTATCGACTATCGGCCCCTAACTGGCGTAAGCTACTACAGGCTAATGCAGGAAGACATCGATGGTACTCAAGAGGCTCTGGAAGTGGTTGCAGTCGAGCGTGATGATCGCGCTGCACTGCTAATAACCCCGAATCCAGTAAAGGCCGGTCAAGTGCTTACACTTACAGGTCTCAGCGCCGCCGTACAGGAGCTGAGCATAGTCAACATCGCTGGTCAAGAGGTACTTAGCTACAGTCTCACTCCTGCTGGAGGTCAGCTATCTATTCCGCTTCCGCAAAACCTACCGGAGGGTTTATATTATTTGCGAAGCTTGAGTGACAGTGCCCTGAAGTCGGAGGTGCTTCAGGTGAGCAACTAGCGCTGGCTAGTCTGTGTTGTGAAGGCGCATGCTGATTAAGACACGCGGCATCTGCCTCCACACTACAAAATATTCCGAGACCAGCGTGATTGCGCAGGTCTATACGGAGCAGAAGGGCTTGCAGAGCTACATCATTTCCGGCGTGCGGCAGTCTCGCCCGAAGGTGCATCCGAGTTTGCTGCAACCTCTTACACTGCTAGATCTGGTAGCCTATTACAGGCCGGATAAGACTTTGTTTCGCACCAAGGAGTTGCGGGCCTCACATACCTTTGAGCGGGTACCATTTGAGGTCCATCGCTCGGCTGTATGTCTGTTTGCTGCTGAGGTTTTGCTGAAAGCTTTGCGGGAGAGTGAGGCTCAGCCGGAGTTGTTTGATTTCGTCAGCGACTTTGTCTACTACATAGATGCTGTTGAAGCTGTCACTGCTAATTTGCCAACCTATTTTTTGCTGCGGATGATAGATTATTTAGGTTTTCGACCGGAGCATCCAGATTTTGGCGGACCTTATTACTTCGATAAAAGTCAGGGATACTTTTTACCTGAGCCGCCGGATCATGATCACTACGCGGATGATGAGGTAAGTGGCTTTTTGATGGCGCTTATGGAGACAACGATGTTGGAGGCGGGCGAGGTAAAATCGTCTCGCTTCATCCGGATGCGAGCCTTAAATGCACTATTAGAGTATGTGCGGTCGCGAATAGATAGATTTCAGGGTATTACGAGTCACTTTGTGTTGGCTGATGTGTATCGGGGGTAGGGGGGCAGCATTTACGGATCAACCTAAGCCTGTTCTGGCGTGTCCCCCCTCCGCCAGGACGTACGCATCAAACGGAATAAATTACCTAGTGCTAGTGGAATCAAGGTAGGACCGGCGCTCGTTCAGGTGCTAGGTTAGCAAACTCTGCGAAATTTTTTACCGGATTAGGCTCAAACTCTTTGCAGACACCGACGGAGATTTGGCGGCAGATTTTGATGCGTAAGTCCTGGGGGTAGGGGGGCTTTGCAATATACCAAACCCGTTCTAGCTTTTTCTCCTCCGCCCCCGTTAAAAGACAAAGCGATTTGATCATAATGGCTGCTGGCTGAGGTTCGCTTTTCTGACCTGGGTCTTCGAGTGCATCGCACGCTGGCTGAGGAGAATTAATCCATATCTTCGACGCATGCAATTTACTATCCAAAGCTCAGGAGTTTTCGGCAATGTCGGCCTTACCTTCCTAGCCATACTGGGTTGCAACCTCTGCCTAGCTCAATCGATTTTAGACTTTGACTTCTCTACCGATTGCGCCCGAATTAATTCCTACTTGATAGGGAATTATCAATCAGCTTCTTTCAACGAGCCTGACTGGAAAGCTCTAGATCCCAGCTTTAGACTTAACGGACTGGAGTATGACCAATTAGCTGGCACTTCAGCTGGCCCTGCTGTGTTCTTTACCGAATCTGAAACATTTGAAACTACCACTTTGGCACCTGGAATATTCTCCTTTGATACCAGAAAGCGCAATACATCGAAGAGAGAATTTATTTACAACGACAGCGTGTTTGCTTATAGATATACAGATGCAGACTTAAAAGATAGTGAATACGAGATCGACAGGTTTGGCCGTGGATATGATGAGCATTTTGATTTTACCCTTGGATATACAAATCGAGGGGACATGTTTATAAGATATGATCGAGTCGACTTTGGTCAAAACCCGCTCTTCGTCGAGGGTTCAGGGCTGTTTTATGTCGATTCAATTTACGACAGTAGTGGAATGCTTCAATTAGATAGTACAACCCTGAACCTTAGTCTGCGTTTTGTTGATTTTCTACCTTACTACTTCTTGACTGTTAGTGAGACATCTGCCAATAGGTTCCAACCTGTATTGACTGACGACAACAACTTGGTGACTGGCCTTATTTACGAACGCGACACAGCGGTATGCTTTATTTATAGACCTTCTGATTTAATTAGTAGCACCAATAGTATTAGTGCGACTAATAGCACCTGTACGGTTTCCAATATGGGAGAGGCGCTTTTAACTCAAAGAGAGGGAGATTTGCTGGTGCGAATCGAAGAAAATGGTCATGTTGAGGAGGTCAGCGCACATGGCCCGCAGGTGACCTTAACCCCTGGGTGGTATCTATTCGAACATGAGAAGGATAGAACTGTCTGCCGGCATTCGTTTAGAGTTGTTGATTAAAGGTGGCCTAACAAAAATTGAGGTGAGGCTAGCCTCCAGCAGCAAGGCACGAGCGATCCAGCTTCCAGCAGCGAAGCGCTCCAGCCTCCTTGTCTAAACATTTTGTGTTACCACAACTCGGTTGTACTTTCGCAGATCGAATCGAAAGCAACACCCCAATGGCAGCTCCTGTAGCCTACACCGAAGACAACATCCGATCTCTCGACTGGCGCGAGCACATCCGCATGCGTCCAGGCATGTACATCGGTAAGCTTGGCGACGGTAGCAGCCCTGACGATGGAATTTACATCCTCGTCAAAGAAGTCTTCGACAACTCCATTGATGAGTACGTCATGGGTCACGGCCGTGAAGTGATTATTGATATTGAAGACGGAGAAGTCGTCATCCGAGACTACGGACGGGGCATTCCACTCGGTAAAGTGGTCGACTGCGTATCTAAAATCAATACGGGCGGCAAATATGATTCTAAAGCCTTTAAAAAATCCGTAGGCCTTAACGGGGTCGGTACTAAAGCTGTGAATGCGCTCTCCGCAGAATTTACCGTTGAAAGCTTTCGCGAAAACAAGCTCAAACGTGCTGAATTTAGCCGCGGCGAGCTTAGCAACGAGACCAAACTACTCAAAACTAACCAACCCGACGGCACGCGGGTTGCCTTTCGGCCCGATCAAGAAATATTTAAAAAGTACAAGTACAATTCAGAATTCGTAGAAAGCCAACTCTGGAATTATGCCTATCTGAATGCTGGCCTTAAAATTCGCTTCAACGGCCAGCTCATCCACTCGAAAAATGGCCTGCTCGACCTGCTCGAGCGTAAAACCGCGGCTGAAGAAACACGCTACCCGATAATTCACCTCAAAGGAGATGATATAGAAGTAGCGCTTACCCACGGCAACCACTACGGCGAGCAGTATTACTCCTTTGTCAATGGCCAACACACTACCCAAGGAGGCACCCACCTCAATGCATTTCGAGAAAGTCTTGTCAACGTTATGCGCTCGCACTTTAATAAGAGCTACGACGCTAAAGATGTCCGAGCCTCTATCATAGGTGCCATATCCGTACGAATTGAAGAGCCCGTTTTTGAATCTCAAACTAAAACTAAGCTCGGATCATCCGTTATAGGTCCAGACGGCCCTACAATTCGCACTTTCGTCAACGACTTTTTATCGAAGCACCTCGATGACTTTCTGCATCGCAATCCTCGCGTTGCTGAGGCCATGCAAAAGCGCATCCAGCAGTCAGAGCGTGAGCGCAAAGAAATCGCAGGTATTAAAAAGCTCGCCAATCAACGGGCGAAGAAGGCCAACATCCACAACAAGAAATTGCGCGATTGTCGCCTTCACCTCACCGATAGCGGCAAGAATGTAGAAGATGAAGATCGGCTAGCTACTACCGTCTTTATAACGGAAGGCGATTCGGCCTCAGGATCTATCACCAAGGCACGTGATGTGCAACGTCAGGCCGTATTTAGCCTTCGCGGCAAGCCACTCAACTGCTTTGGGATGACCAAAAAAGTAGTCTACCAAAACGAAGAACTCAACTTACTCCAACATGCTTTAGATATTGAAGACGGTATTGAAGGACTGCGCTACAATAATGTCGTTATCGCCACAGACGCCGACGTAGATGGTATGCACATTCGGCTCTTGCTGCTCACCTTCTTTCTTCAGTTTTTCCCGGAGGTCGTTCGCGAAGGGCATCTCTACATTTTAGAGACGCCGCTCTTTCGGGTCCGCGACAAAAAGACTACCTACTACTGCTACTCTGAAGCCGAAAAATTAGAGGCTATGGACAAGCTACGCGGCAAGGCAGAAGTGACGCGCTTTAAGGGACTTGGAGAGATAAGTCCGAACGAGTTCAAGGATTTTATTGGAGAGGATATCCGGCTGCGGCCCGTGCTCATGCGCGACGATCTAGACCTCGACAACCTGCTCGCCTACTACATGGGCAAAAACACCCCGGAGCGCCAGCTCTTCATCATTGACAATCTGAAGGTAGAGGAGGACGTAGCACCTGGAGAGATACCGGGAGCTGAGGTGGAGGAGTTGGTGGAGGCGTAAACACACTAACACGACGGGCCAACCTACCGAAAGCCCCTATCTTCGCCGGCCGCCCATCCTTAAACTGAACTTACTTTGGCTAACACAGACGACGATATCGTACCATTGATGACCGTCGATGAGGAAGATGAGGAAACCCTCGGCCAGGATGACTTCCCCGATCCGCTCCCCATCCTCGCCGTTAAAAATACCGTCCTTTTCCCAGGCATAGTCGTGCCCATCACCGCAGGTCGCGATCGCTCCGTGAAAGCCATCAATAAGGCCTTCCGCGAAAGGAAAATGACCATCGCCGTCCTCGCCCAGAAGTCCGACCAGGTCGAAAAACCCAAAGGCAAAGACCTTTATACCGTCGGCACCATCGCGCGTATCGTGAAGCTCATCCGCATGTCAGATGGCACCACCACCGTCATTCTTCAGGGCCGCAAACGCTGCGAACTCAACGAGTTCACCAAAAACAAACCTTACCTCGAAGGAAGCTTCACCACCCTCGACTATACCGGTCCAGAAAATAAGCTGGAATACGAAGCCCTCATAGAAGCCGCGCAAGAACGCGCACAACGCATCATCGAGCTATCTCCTTCTATTCCACCCGATGCGGCCAACTTGCTCCAGTCCATCGGCAACCCCAACTTCTTAGTCAACTTCTTAGCCTCCAATCTCGCTGCTAAAGTGGCCATCAAGCAGCGCCTGCTCAAAGAATCAGAAAAGTCAGAAAAACTCCGCGACCTCATCCGCGAGATGGACAACGAGCTCAAAATGCTCGAGCTTAAAGATCAAATTGAATCCAAAGTCCGCACTGATATTGAAAAGCAGCAGCGGGATTACTTCCTTAATCAACAGCTCAAAACGATACAGCAAGAGCTCGGGCAGAATCCACACGAAGAAGATCTCAATGCCCTCCACACGCGGGCTGAGAAAAAGGATTGGCCCGATCAAGTTCGCAAAAACTTCGACAAAGAATTCGCGCGTATCCGGCGCATGAATCCCCAAGTCGCCGAGTATTCAGTGCAAATGAGCTACCTCGAGCTCATCCTCGACCTGCCTTGGAACGAAACCTCCGTCGACAACTTCGATCTCGACAATGCGCGCAAAGTTCTCGACCGCGACCATTTCGGACTAGACAAAGTCAAAGAGCGTATCCTCGAGCACCTTGCTGTGCTCAAGCTCAAAGGCGATATGAAAGCGCCTATCCTCTGCTTGGTTGGCCCTCCGGGAGTGGGCAAAACCTCCCTCGGTCGCTCAATTGCCACCGCACTCAAGCGTGAATTTATCCGCATGAGTCTGGGTGGCGTGCACGACGAGTCCGAAATCCGTGGTCACCGCAAAACCTATATCGGAGCCATGCCCGGCCGCATCATCAAAGGCTTTCGTAAGGCTGGCACTTCGAACCCCGTTTTTATCCTCGACGAGATTGACAAGATTGGCAAAGACCAGCGGGGCGATCCGAGTTCGGCGCTGCTCGAAGTACTCGACCCCGAGCAAAATGGCACCTTTCACGATAACTATCTCGAGATGGAGTACGACTTGAGTCGTGCACTGTTCGTGGCAACCGCCAATAGCCTCAACACCATCCAACCGGCTCTGCGCGATCGCATGGAAATTATCCATGTTGCCGGCTACTCACAGGAAGAAAAAATTGAAATAGCCAAACGTCACCTCCTGCCAAGGCAGCGCAAGGAGCACGGCCTCAAAGCCAATCAAGTCTCCGTTTCGCCCCGCACCCTCTCGGCAGTCATCGAGCAGTATACCAGCGAGAGTGGGGTGCGCGGCTTGAGTCGTCAGATCGCCAGCCTGATGCGTTCGGTGGCCAAGCGCATTGCTACCGGTGAGGCCGAAAAAGTCACCATCAAGCCGCAGGACCTCCCCGATATTCTCGGCCCAATCATCTTTGATAAAGACGTTTATGAGCAGAGCCGCGCGCCCGGCGTGGCCGTGGGTCTAGCCTGGACGAGCGTGGGTGGCGACATCCTCTTCATCGAGTGTTCGCTCAGCGAGGGCACTGGCAAGCTCACCCTCACCGGCAATCTGGGTGACGTGATGAAGGAATCGGCAAGCACAGCGCTCTCCTACCTCCGCGCGCACGCTGAGCAGTATGGTGTCGAGGTTGCAGCTTTCGCCAAAACCAATGTTCACATCCACGTACCTCAAGGCGCAATACCAAAGGATGGTCCTTCTGCGGGCATTACTATGCTGTCTGCTTTAGCCAGTGCTTTTCAGCAAAAACCGGTGAAACCCTTCTTAGCTATGACTGGTGAAATAACCCTGCGCGGCAAGGTTTTGCCTGTTGGAGGAATAAAAGAGAAACTTCTGGCCGCGCGGCGTGCAGGCATTAAGGAAATTATGCTGTGTCGGGCCAATGAGCGTCATGTCCTCGAGATTGAGGAGCACTACCTCAAAGGTCTCACCTTTACCTACGTCGACACTATGGCCGAGGTACTTGACAATGCTTTGGCGGGTTCGTAAGCATCATTCCAGCGCCCACTAGCGTTGTCAACGCGTAAAACATGATGCTCATGCCGATACGAAGCCTTGCCCTCGCCCTAAGTCTCTGCTGCGTTGTTTTGGCGAAAGCACAAACAGAAGACACCTCACTCGTCCAACTCTCAGGGCTCGTACTCGACGGTTCGCAATCCGAACTCGCGAGCATTCCTTACGCTAACATCTACGTAGCTGGCGCGGGCAGGGGCACTTACACCGACTTTTCAGGCTTTTTCTCCATTGTGGTGCGCGAGAATGACACCATCCGCTTCAGTGCAGTGGGCTTCGAAACTGCCGAACTGATTGTGCCCGACACACTCGATGCCCAGCGCTATTCGATTGTGCAGTTGCTCTCCCAAGACACCATCAATCTACCAACCGCAGTCATTTTTCCTTGGCCGAGTCGTGAGCATTTCAAGCTCGAATTTTTGGCAATGGATGTAACGAGCGAGCTGCAGCGCCAGGCACAAGCAAATTTGGCCGAGGAGCGCCTGCGGGAAGCCCGTCGTGAAGTCCTTCCAGACGGCAAGGAATCAGCAGACTTTTACCTGCGCCAACAGGCCCGCCGTAGCTACTACGTGGGCCAAACTCCCCCGATGAACATCTTCAATCCGATCGCTTGGGGCCAATTTTTCAAGGCTTGGAAAGAGGGGGATTTTAAGAAGAAGGAGGAGGAGTGAGAAGGGGTGTTGGGTGTTGGGTGTGGGGTGCTGGGTGCTGGGGGCTGGGGGCTGGGGGCTAGAGGCTAGATCACTTCGTTGCTGGAGGCTGGAGGATGGACGTTGGTGATGTGAGCCTTGTTGTTACCCTTTAAGCAAAGCTGCGACGGCCGTTCTAACACCTCTCACACGGAGGGACACGGAGAGTTTGCACGGAGGTACACGGAGCAGGTAAGATGCCGTAAAGCAGCGTAGCCACCCCCTCCACCCAGGATTTAGGCATCAGACCTAATCATTCTAGGGTGGTGCACTTTTCAGTTGAAATCTACAGTTGCACGGAGGAAGCACGGATGAGACATTGCGTGGCTCCAAGCGAGAAGTAAGAACCGTTGCTTCACCGAAAAGCCAATTGCTAGGTAAATTCTCGTCACACGCAAATCCTGATGCATGTCAGTAGAAGCGACGGTTCAGGTACATAAAGCATAAGGTGTATGTGACGCTTCTCACCCTGCGAGCCTCAAAGAGTTTGCACAGAGGAAGCACCGAGGGGTTTACTATTGCCGGAATACTCGACCTTCAGCCTATCGCCTCCGTGAAACTCCGTGCCCAAAGCGTAGCGCCTCTGTGGGCCTCCGTGAGAAACTGCCTTATCCGACGCCTCTCACACGGAGGGACACGGAGAGTTTTCACGGAGGAGGCACGGAGGGGTTTACTATTATTGAAGTATTCGACCTGTGGCATAGCAGCTCCGTGAAACTCCGTGCCCAAAGCGTAGCGCCTCTGTGGGCCTCCGTGAGAAACTGCCTTATCCGACGCCTCTCACACGGAGGGACACGGAGAATTTGCACGGAGGAGGCACGGAGGGGTTTACTATTATTGCATGATTCGACCTGTGGCATAGCAGCTCCGTGCCCAAAGCGTAGCGCCTCTGTGGGCCTCCGTGAGAAACTGCCTTTGAATCCTGCAAGTTTAGCGCCTCACCTTCTGCGAAGGCTTCCATATATGACGCCTCTCACACGGAGGGACACGGAGTGTTTGCACGGAGGAGGCACGGAGGGGTTTACTATTATTGAAGTATTCGACCTGTAGCATAGCAGCTCCGTGAATCTCCGTGCCCGAAGCGTAGCGCCTCTGTGGGCCTCCGTGAGAAACTGCCTTATACGACGCCTCTCACACGGAGGGACACGGTGAGTTTGCACGGAGGTACACGGAGCAGGTAAGATGCCGTAAAGCAGCAAAGCATTAAACGGCGTAGCCACCTCCTCCACCCTCGCGCCCCATTGCGGTGAGCGCAGCGAACTTGCAATACCATCACCCCCCACCAGCCCCCAGAACAGCCCTTGCGAACCTCGCGGCCCATTGCGGTGAGCGCAGCGAACTTGCGATACCAACTCCCCCACCAGCCCCCAGAACAGCCATTGCGGTGAGCGCAGCGAACTTGCGATACCATCACCCCCCACCAGCCCCAAGAACAGCCCTTGCGACCCTCGCGGACTCACAAGCGGGGCCCCTGCACCCCATTTCTTCGTTGCGGTGAGCGCAGCGAACTTGCGATACGATTCCCCCAGAACAGCCCTTGCGACCCATTGCGTTCAGAAGCGTGGCCCCTGCACCCCATTTCTTCGTAGCGGTGAGCGCAGCGAACTTGCGATACCATTCCCCTAGCATAGCCCATAGCACAGCCCTTGCGACCCATTGCACTCAGAAGCGTGGCTCCTGCACCCCATTTCTTCGTAGCGGTGAGCGCAGCGAACTTGCGATACCATCCCCCCAGAACAGCCCCTAGAACAGCCCTTGCGACCCATTGCGTTCTGTTGCGGTGAGCGCAGCGAACTTGCGATACCATCCCCCCAGAACCGCCCCTAGAACAGCCCTTGCGACCCATTGCGTTCTGTTGCGGTGAGCGCAGCGAACTTGCGATACCATCCCCCCAGAACCGCCCCCAGAACAGCAAAAACGGCGAAGCCAAAAAACAGCCGTAGGCTAAAGACAGCGAAGCATAGAAACAGCGAAGCCAAAAACCGGCCGCAGGCCAACCCCCCTACTCCAACACCCCCCGAATATTCCAATTTACACTTTCATTGGTGCGCTCGCGGTAAGTGAGCCAGCGATCGCCACTCCACAGCCAATCCCCCCCATCCACGGCAGGGCCAGCGTCGCAGCCAATACTCTGCTGCTCGTTGGGCAACTCAACCTCGGCCACGAGCCAAAGCGTCTGAGCACTCGAAATAGTGACCGGAGTCACCAAATTATAGTCTCGAAAATTGCCTTGGCTAAAGCTACCCGCAACATTGAGCGCACTCAACTCATTGCCGGGCACCACGACACCACCTTCGGCCACACTGAGGCGCATCGTGGAAGGTGCCAGACCCACAAACACGCGCAGCGCAGTAAGCTGCTGCCCTTCGTATGCCACCAGTTCGTCGGGATCAAAACGGACTCCAAAACGGTGGACGCCCGCCGCGAGGAGTGGGCCAGTAGCATTAGGTCCATCTAGACGCAGCAGCTCTTCAGACGATGCATCATCATCCTTGTTACAACTCGTGAAAAGGCCCAATAGTAAAAGAGCGAGAAGCAGAAGGAGGTTCTGAATTTTCATAACGTTAGTTTGGTCTCACAAGATCGTTTATTGCAGCGTGATAAGCGTTGCGGGCGCGTTAAAGCTGCTTAGCAAAATGCTAAAGGTGATGCTTTACTACCTGCCGGAGTTCGCTTAAGATCATAGCTGTCGCACCCCACACTACTTCTCCACCCACATCGAAGTAAGGCACCTGCTTGAGGCGGACGCCTTCTCCCACCGTACGGTCGGTATGTTTTACGGCTTCTGCGTGTTGCAAGGCTGCAAAAGGGGCTTCAATGATGCGGGCTACTTCGGAGCTTTGAGGTATCCAAGCTGGTCGCGCTGAAGTAGTGGCGACAATGGGCGACACATTAAAGTTGCTCACTGGGATGTACAGCGTCGACAGTGCCCCGAGCACCTCAATGCTTTCGCGCGGCACGCCAACTTCCTCTTCGGCCTCTCTGACTGCCGTGGCGATGATGTCGGCATCCTGAGTTTCACGTTTGCCGCCGGGCAATCCAATTTGGCCTCGGTGCCGGTCTTGTGGGTTGTGACTCGTCCGCTCGATTAGTGGGAAAAAGAATTCATCATCGTGCGCATACAGCAAGATTAGCACACCGGCTTCGCGTGGGGTTTTGCCGAAAGGCGCCTGCAACGTACGCGCAGGATGAGCTAACTGTAGCTGCGCCTCTACGCCGGGAAGAGGGCCTTGTAAGGCTTTCGCCAAAACCAATGGATCAAAATCTGTAACCCGCATCAACTTTACAACCCGAGCCTGCTGCGACAGTTGTCATCGCCGCTTGCGCTTATTGCTCTGCATAAGGTATTTCTCAATCGCCATCGGCATACTCGGAGCATCAGGGGCAGGGGCTGGAATATTTACCGTGAGGCCATGCTTTTCTACCTCGGCAGAGGTGCTTTTGCCAAAAATAGCGAGACGTGTTTCTTTCTGCTCCCAGGTCGGAAAATTCTCGTACAGGCTGGTGATGCCGAGAGGGCTGAAAAACACCAGCACATCATAGAAAACGTCAGTAAGATCGGTGAGGTCGCTAGCCACTGTGCGGTACATCAGCGCATCCCGCCATTCAAATTTCTGCTCATCGAGAAAGGTCGTGAGCGCTTTACTACCGAGATTAGATACTGGCAGCAAGAATTTCTCTTTATCCTGGGCTTTGAGCAGCACCGGCATAAACTCTTCAACTGTTTTTTCTCCGACAAACACTTTGCGTTTGCGATAGGTGATAAACTTCTGCAGGTAGTTGGCTACGGCTTCTGAAATGCAGTAGTACCGCAAATCATCGGTGACATCGAAGCGCATTTCTTTAGCCAGCCGAAAGAAGTGATCAATTGCTCCGCGACTCGTAAAGATGATAGCTGAATACTCTTCGAGGTAAATCTTTTGCTTGCGA
Source organism: Saprospiraceae bacterium (assembly GCA_965213735.1). GTDB lineage: Bacteria > Bacteroidota > Bacteroidia > Chitinophagales > Saprospiraceae > CALDTK01. Next base: position 959,823 of record CBDCAB010000005.1, on the reverse strand, counting down.
AATTCTTTAGCATCAAGCCCTTCTACATGAATAAATGGGCGCCAATCGATCGTGATGCCCCACTTTTCTTCGAGCTCGAAGTAAGGGCTACGCTCGGGCTTTGGTTGAGAAATAAGGATAGTCTTGACCGGACGGAATTCCTCGAGCTGAGTGCCGTTTTCTCCTGCCATAGACGCAAATTTATGTCCGAAATCGTCAGCCGTTCAGCAGTTTGTAGGCGACTGCGAGCGGGCCGATTTCGAGCGCGCAAAGGTATAAGAAAAAGTGTAGTGGATAGCCGGTTAAGGTGCGTGAGTTGCTTGCAATTACGCGTAAAGCTCTGAGCAGCAACACAATAGCGATGAGTCCGAGGCCTGCATAGGCTAAGGCTTTCGCCAAAACGGGAGAGCCAAATGCAACAAACACAGTGATGGGCAGCAAAGTGGTGCCGAGTATGCCCAGCCACACGATGATTGCGGTGCGGTAGCTGTCGATAGTATCAGCGAGTGGAAACACGTAGCGCAGGAAGCTCAGGATGAGAAGTTTAGCAACAACGATCCCAACAGCAAATAGCACGAACTTATCGAGCATCGACCAGCCCCAATCGCTTACTGCTGCAGGATAGAGCTGCCGCACTGCCACGAATACGAACACACCTGTACTCAGTGCCCCGAGAAATGCCCAAACCAAGTATCCGCCCCAGCGTTGCTCGCGCTGAAGCCGGGAAAGCAGGTTGTCGTTGCGAATAGCACCCCACATCTTCTCGAGGGTATTGCCCTGAAGCACAAACGTGAGCGCGAAGAGGAGGATTAATACAGCCACTGTCACCACATCAAACTGGCCGCGATTGGTCTGCTGCGCCACTGCTTCACGATCAGCTGTCTCCCTCGGCGGGCTTGGGGTTGTGCTTGCAACATCAGGCTGGCGCTGCTCGTGTTGAGCTGTCGGCTGGCGGTCGAGGTTGAAAGGGTTGCGAGCGCGGGGCTGTGCTACTTCAGGAGCCGCTGGGGTGCTGACAATATTTTCGGTGCGGATGGTGCTGTCGAGCCGCGCTTGTAAATCAAAAGGGCTACCTACCTGCGCCACGCTAGCGCTGTACAGCCAAAGCAGACAAACTAGCGTATATAGCAGGCGTTGCATCTCGGGATAAACATACGGGAGCATCGGTGGCCTCGTTACTTTGTGTATGCGAAAGCGTTCTCTGTACCAAGTCGTTATACTCGGTTTCATTGCCATTCTGGCAGCTTTTGCGCTGCAAGGGTACTACCTCTGGTCGGCTTATCAACTTAAAGATCAGGAGTTCCAGCAGCAGGTGCAGGTGGCTTTGCTCGGGGTGGCCGACGGGTTTGAAGAACTCAACCAGTCGCTCGTGCCTGATGTGTCGCTCATCAACCGCATCACGAGCAACTACTATGTCGTCAACCTCAACGATGTTATTGATGCTGGCGACCTGGAGTTTTTGCTGCAACGCGAATTAGAAGCGGTAGGGCTACACGAGGATTTCGAGTACGGCATCTATGACTGCTACACCAATCGCATGGTGTACGGCAACTACGTGAGCTACCAAGCTGATGCTGATACTTTAGCGCAGTCGGGTGAGGCGATGCCTACCTACGATGAGTTCATTTATTATTTCGGTGTCCGTTTTCCCGATCATCAGTCGACGCTACTCACCTCGCTCGGGATGGGGGGTGCGCTGGGAGCGGTCTTAGTGGTGACGATTATCTTTTTTGCGTATGCGAGCTGGGTGTTGGTACGCCAACAGCAGCTGTCGGAGATGCAGAAAGATTTTATAAACAATATGACTCATGAATTTAAGACGCCGCTCTCGACCATTAAGGTTGCCTCTGGGGTGCTGTCGCGTGCGGATACGGTGCGGGCTGATCCACGTTTGGCGAGATATGCCGACATTGTAGAAAGTCAGAATGAGCGACTCACGAGTCAAGTCGAGAAGGTGCTGCAGCTTGCTCGCATCGAGCGCAATCGTTTCCGTATTGAGCGTGAGCCGACCGACCTCAACGACCTGCTACTGGAGACCATCCAGGGTGCGCGTGCCAAGGTGGAGGAAGCTGGAGGTGAGTTTACGCTTGATTTAGCGGCTGGAGATCGCATTATCCTGGCGGACAGGCTTCACTTGTCAGGGGCACTTGCTGCTTTACTCGACAATGCGATCAAGTATTCTCCGAGTGCGCCGCGCATCACGGTACGCACGCAAACGGTGGAGGATGGCACACATATCCGCATTGAAGACGAAGGAATTGGGATACCAGCTGAGCATCAGAGCAGAGTTTTTGAAAAGTTTTACCGCGTGCCAACGGGCAATGTGCACGACGTCAAGGGCTTTGGTTTGGGCCTCTTTTACGTGGGTGGCGTGTGCCGCGCGCATGGTTTTGATTTGTCTCTAGACAGCGAACGTGCTAAAGGTTCGGCCTTTATCATCGATATTCCGGCGCGCGATCAGGCGGATTCGTTTTGGCGAAAGCTGAGATTGCGCATCTTCGGACCGGATAAAGCCCCACGATGGACACAAGCGTAAAGGCCAAATTGCTCTACGTCGAAGACGATGAGAGCCTACAATTTGTCACACAAGACAACCTCGAGATAGCTGGCTACGAGGTAATAGGAATCGCCAACGGCACCGAGGCGCTCAAGAAAATTGAGGAAGGTATCGAGTTCGATCTGGCCATTCTCGATGTGATGCTGCCGGGAGTCGACGGCTTTACGCTGGCGAAAGCGATACGTGAGCGTGACCAGGAAGTGCCTATTTTCTTCTTGAGCGCTAAGAGCCTGAAAGAGGATAGGCTGAAGGGGCTGCGCATAGGCGCGGATGACTATTTGACTAAGCCCTTTAGCATTGAGGAACTGGTGTTGAAAGTGGAAATTTTTCTGCGGCGCCGGCACCTGGTGGAGCGTCCTCCGGAGGAGTTGCAGATAGGACGATTCATGCTTGACATGGCCAATCTGGAGCTGCGCGACGTCGAAGAGCCTGATGAGGAGGTGAGGCGGCTCACGCAGCGTGAGCTTGATTTGCTGGCTTTGTTTGCGCGCACTCCCAATCGCGTGCTGAAGCGATCGGACATCTTAACCAAGATTTGGGGGCGTGACGATTACTTCTTGGGGCGCTCTATGGATGTTTTTATTTCACGATTGCGCAAGTATTTGCGTGCTGATGATCGGGTGAGCATAGAGAATGTGCACGGGGTGGGCTTTCGGATGAATGCTCCGACGGATTGAGGGGCGAAGGCTGAAAATTTTTGAGATGGGTCTTGTGAGATATCGAGGCTACGGCTACATTTGCGTCCGCTTCCGTGAGGATTTGCCAGTAGGTGATGTACTTGCGGATGTAAGGTTTGGTAGTTCAGTTGGTTAGAATGCCGCCCTGTCACGGCGGAGGTCGCGGGTTCGAGTCCCGTCCAGACCGCCACTTTCAAGTGGTAAGCCCTCAACTTGCAGAAGTTGGGGGCTTTTTTATTTAAGGTGCAGATTTCGCCCCAGCACCCAGCACCCAAGTCTCACCCCTGAAAAGGCAAATCCACCACAAAGGTCGCGCCCTTAGCAGCTGAAGTATCCAGATCTAGGGAGCCGCCGAGCCCTTGGGCAAGCTTGCTGGCAATGGCCAGGCCAAGGCCGCGACCCGGCCGCCCGTCCACGTTCCTGCCACGACCGAAAATCTTGAATATCTCTTTGCGATCCTGCTCCTCGATACCCGGACCATTATCCTCAACGCGAATAATGATACGGTCCTGCTGTGTTAGCGCAGCAACCTTGATCAAAGGCGAATCGTCATCGCTGTATTTGATGGCGTTAGCCAATAGATTCAACAAGATATGGCGTAGGGGAATACGCAAGGTCTGCACGCGTGCCAGCTCCACGCCACTGGTATCGAGTGAAGCTGCCGCAGGCTTATCGAGCAGCGACCAAATCTCAGCTAAGAGTTCATTTACATCCACTTCATCAGGCAAAAGCGCCTCGAGTTGCGTGCTCTGCACATAGTGCTCAATGTCTTCGACGAGCTGATAAGCCTTGTCGCCGTAGTTCCTGATGTGCTCCATGTAAGCGCGGACTTCAGGATCTAGCGTCTCCCCATATTCTGCCAGCACTAGCTGAGCCAAAGTGCTCTGGCGACGCACAGGCGATTTGAGATCGTGACTGAGGATATTGACAAACTGCTGCAACTGCTCATTGAGATTGCTAAGCTGATGCTGTTGCTGCTCGAGGTCGAGCACGCGCTTGCGGAGTTCGAGTTGAGCAACAACTTGCTGGCTGAGCACCATGAGTGCTGCCTGCTGCTCGGGGGTAAATTCTCGTGGCTTGAGGTCGATGACGCAAATGGCACCAAGAAATACGCCCTCCGGCGTGAGCAATGGCGCTCCGGCGTAGGCCCGCACGTGCGGCTCTTGGCTAACGAAAGGATTATCTGCAAAGCGAGCGTCCGAGCTGAGGTCGGAGACTGTCGTTACACGTTCAGGATGAGTTGCGGTATGCGGACAGAACCCGTGAATTGTTTCACTTTCTTCCATGTCTACTCCCCAACATGATTTGTACCATTGCCGCTCGCCATCGATGAGGGTAATTTGCGAGACGGGCGCCTGGCATATTTCACTGGCCAAGCGCGTGAGGTCGTCATAGGCACGTTCGCGCGCCGTGTCTAGAATCTGATACCGACGAAGTGCTTGTGCCCGCTCGCGCTCGGTGGCATCAGAGGGTAATGAACTCCGGGAAGCATTCATGGTACAAAGATAGCTCGTGGTAGGTGGAGGGGCAGCTGACATGTATGCTTGGGATTTATAATTTAATAGTAGCTGACAATCAGCAAATTTCACTCCGAAATCAGACAGCTGCAGCTAGGGCAGCCGGCCTAAGGAAGACCAACAGCTGGTAGAGTCTGCTTTAGCCGTGGCTGACCAGATGATTGTCTGTTGATGCCACAGGCGATGAGGAGGGTTGCGTTGCGCCAAAGAACCCGCAGGTGTGTGTGCGCAAGGCAATCTCCCACCCCAACTACCGCGTTTACCCAATCCCTACCAAGGCCCGAAGCCCCTGCTCTACATTTGCACCGAACACTACATCCCACAGGATGCGACTAAACTACAGAAAACTACTAGATAAAGTAGTCTCCGAGAGCTTTAGCCAACTTACTCCAGAAGATCTGTATTTGAGCTACACGAAAAGTGTGTCTGATACTCTTCAGAAAAGTCTTAATGGTATAGCTGCTTCTCTTAAATTAATGGATAAACGAGTTGTGGGCATCACTACTTCTGGTTTTCAGCTAACTCAGAATATTTTCACCGAAGCAGCTCACTCTCTTCACATAGAAGATCAGCAGTGGGTAGTTATTTCCAAGGTAGCCCCAGTGTATTGTTGTTTCATTAGACGCGCTGTTGGTACACGTACCCCCCAAGGAACCAACATGTACTTTGGTGGTGACGTAATTTATCCATCCTGGAACACACAACTTTGTTATGAGCAGACGGCTATAGATTCAATTGTCCACCAACATCTGCCTAATTATGCCAAAGTGGATATTGGCCTAATCAAGAAAGCCACCTATCCAGTGATGCTGCCATGGTCGAGTCTAAAAGTGGAATCTTTTGTGGCAGATATTCTTTTTGGTCCATGCATCACTTCCGTGACCACCTTTCCGAAGGTTCAGCATGAATAATAAATAGCTAGTCCTAGCGAAGTCGCTGCAAGAAGCATACTTTGCTTACATCGCCTTTTTGTAGTAGCGCTCTGCCCGTGACACGTTAATAGCTAGAGCTGTGCACAACTGCGATCAGCGTATGCAGAGGCCTCTTGCAATTTTAATCTCTCTCCGAAGGGAATACCACCCTCGGCCTATTTTAGAAGACTGATTGGTGTAGCTGGCCGCTCACCAGTCGCACCACAAATCGCACATCACATCGACACCAGGAGATGCAAGAAATCCTGCAGTTTCATTTGATGCGTGCACTTGCTACTCCATCAGGCAATCTCCCACCCCAACTACCGCGTTTACCCAATCCCTACCAAGGCCCAAAGCGCCTGCGGTACATTTGCACCGAACACTATGCCTCAACTCGCCGACTCGCAACGCTGGTTACGCCCGCTCTTCGTGCTGCTCGTGGCAACAGCAAGCTTGCATACCTACGCACAAATAGCACCCGCCGAAAGGACGACCAGACCCGCATGGGTGCTCAACGTCGAGAAACTCCCCCCTCCCATCAACAGCGATCTCTATGATGAGATAAGTCCTGTGATTAGCCGGGATGGCCAGCGCCTGTTCTTTACCCGCTCAGGCTCGCCCGACTTCAACCGCAACCTGCTCATCGACGGCACCGACGCCAGCGACTCACTCGACGCAGGTGGCTACGAGCGACTCCTCCGCAATATCTATCGCCAAATTGGGGATCCCGTGAGCGGCGAAGTCTGGCGCTCGCGCTTCAACCAAGATATCTGGATAGCCGAACTCGATCGTGAGGGCGACCTGCTGCGCATCACGCACCCTGACACGCCACTAAACAACGCGCTGCCCAACGCGCTGGCCGCAGCCATGCCCGAGCCTGGGCATTACCTCGTGATCAACCAGTTTCCCGAACGCGGAGGTATGGCGCAAGGCTTTAGCCATACCTACGAACGTGGCGATGGCTCATGGTCGCACCCCCAGCCAATCCTCATCGATGACTATCGTACCACTGGCGATGGCGTAGGTGCCACCATCTCCGAAGATGGGGATGTACTCATCCTCAGCCTCCAACGCAGCGACAGCTACGGCCGCACCGACCTCTACGTGAGCGAACGCATCGACTCCACCCACTTCAGTGCACCCGTCAATCTTGGACCTGGCATCAATTCAGAATTTCGCGAAAGCACACCCAGCCTCTCCGAGGACAAACAGACACTCTACTTCTCCAGCAATCGCTCAGGCCGTGGTGGCAACGATATCTACTTCTGCCGCCGCCTCGACGATAGCTGGAATAACTGGAGTCTCGCTCGCCGATTTAAACCGCCCATCTCCAGCGAAGGCGATGACTCGCAGCCCTACTTCAATGAGGCAAGCGGCTACCTCTACTTCACCAGCACCCGCGATGGTAGTTCGGACATCTACCGTGTGCTCGTGCAGAATCCGCGCCCGCTCGATATTCTCGTCGTCGGCCACGTCAAACATGCACGCACAGGCGAAGCCTTAGACGCCACTGTCTCCATCCATCCTCAAGGCGTCATGAATGCCGATACCCTGATCGAGACCAGCAACGGCAGATTTGATTACCGCATTTCTAACCTGCGCGACCTCGTTATTTCAGCTGAGAAAGAAGGCTTTATCGGGCACGTCGAGCGGCTCAACCTGCGCCGCCAGAGTTACCTCAATGCCTACGAAATTGATATTCTCCTCGACCCACAGGTGAAAGGCGGCACCATCACGCTCGATCCAATCTATTTCCAGCAGAGCCTTGCTGAGATAAAGCCGCAAAGTCTTCCCCAGCTACACCGACTGCGCGATGTGCTCACGAAGTACCCGAACATCTATGTGCGCATCGAAGGCCACACCGACAATCAAGGTCCACCCGCAGCACTCGACAAACTCAGTCGTGAGCGTGCCACTACCATCCGCGAATTCCTCCTCCACCACGGCATCGACCGCACACGCGTTCAAGCCGCCGGTTTTGGCGGTACGCGCCCTGTAACCAGCAATGAAACCGATGAGGGTCGCGAAACGAATCGGCGAGTAGAAGTCGTGATAACCCGCATTCTTCCTACACCTAAGACCACCGCCTCAAGCAAGTGAGTAAGCCAGCACGAGTAGGATCAGTATTAGCACACATGCTGAGCGTAGTTACACATCCCTTGCTCGGCGCTACCTATATCTTGTTGCTGCTGTTGTCGGTGAATCCATACTTGTTTGGCGTGAATGGACTATCCGAGCGCCTGCCGCTAGTAGCGTTGGTGTTTGGCTCGAGTGTGCTAATACCCGGCTTAGTAATTCTGATGATGATCGGCCTCGAAATGCTGCCCGGCCTCCACATGCCAGCCAAAGAAGATAGGACCATCCCGCTGATTGCGGTTGGGATGCTGTATTTGGGGCTCTTCGCGTTTTGCCGAAAGGCGCCAGAAGTACCCGTCGCTTATACCGCACTCGTACTCGGTTGTGTAGTCGGTTTGTTTAGTGCCTTCTTCGTCAATCTTTTTAGCAAAATCAGTCTGCACGCAGTGGGCATGGGCGGACTGGTGGCCGCAGTCATTGTCACGATGGAACTTTTTGCGTACGACCGCGTGCTGATTGCCCTGCCGAGCGGGGGCGAACTCCAACTGAGCTTGCTCGCGGTGTTGCTACTGGTGGTGCTGCTCGCTGGTTTGGTAGGTACGGTGCGACTGTGGCTGCGGGCTCACGTGCTCAGGGATGTACTCGGAGGGTATGCCGTCGGATTTGTGGCCATGGCCGCGGCAGTATGGGCCTACTTTTAGTTACTCGTCGTAGCTGACTTCGACGCTCGCTGTAACAGGGTGCGACTGGCAGGTGAGGCAATAGCCTTGCTCTACTTCATCAGGATCGAGGGCATGGTTGACATCCATTTTCACCTCTCCACTGGTCACTTTAGCAATACAGGTAGAGCAGGCGCCCGCACCACAGGAGTAAGGTGGGTTGTGGCCTAGATCGATGAGCGTGGTCAGGATGGTTTTATCTGCCGGTACGTTAATGTCAATCACCTTTCCATCGAGCGTCACCTTTACCGCACCCTCCGCTGAGCCTAGAATCTTGTCTTTATCTGCCACCTCTTTTACCACAAAGCGCTCTGTATGAATGAGTTTGGACTCGACTCCGCGCCGCAGCAGCTCCTTTTCGACAGTGTCGATCATTGCTCCGGGGCCGCAGATGTAGTAGACAGTAGATGGAGTGCGCGACTCCTGCTCGGCGAGCCACAGCCCAAGTTCTTGCTCGTCTATGCGACCGATGCGACCGTCCCAGGTAGGTTTTGACTTGCCAAACAGCCCGGCCAAACCCCCGACTTTCTTGCGCGCAGGCTGACTGAGGATGTGCTTCACGCTAAACTGACCGCGGTACTTATCATTCATTTCTTCGAGTTCGTCGCGAAAAATGATGGTATCCTCTGAGCGATTGCCGTAGAGCAGGTGCACAGCGCTGCCTGGCTCATCTTCAAGAACTTTGCGGGCGATGCTCATCAGCGGCGTAATACCCGATCCGGCACCTATGAGATAGTAGGTTTTGCGCTGGCTAGCATTGGTCTTGGCCACGAACCTCCCTTCTGGCGGCATGACGGCTAAGGTCTCCCCTTCCTGCAGCTTATCGAGCAGGTAGTTTGATACTGTTCCGCCTTTTAGTCGCTTTACGCAAAACCCAAAATCCTCGTCATCCGGGCTCGTGCAGAGGCTATAGGCCCGCCGCTCAGCCGATCCAGCCACTGTGGCTTCGAGGGTGAGGTACTGGCCAGCCATAAAGTTAAAGGCAGCGCCGGCGGGTCGTTCTAGGTAAATTACGGCTGCATCATCGGTTTTGAAGACTTTACGAAGGACAGGCAGGTCAAAAAACTTGTTTTGCATAATTTTAGCTGTAGCGAAGGGATTAGCTTGCAGGTGTTCCCGAGCGCCAAAACAACAAATTACCCGTCATGTTGCGCGATCTACGCTACCTCTTTGCCTACACACTACCGATATCTGCATTCGTGGCGGTGAGTCTCGGCGGCTACTGGAGCTACCTGACGGTGTTTTACGCGTTCGGCATTATACCCATACTCGATACTGTGGCACCGCAGGCGAGGACGAATGTTGACGGTGAAGAGTCACCCCATCGCTTGGCCAATCGCCTCTTCGACTGGCTGCTTTACCTCAATTTACCGCTGTTTTACCTGCTTACCGTTTACACGCTTCACACGCTCGCAGCGGACACACTCGCCACATACGAAGTGGTAGGTTGTATACTTTCAGTCGGCATTATCGCTGGTACGCTCGGCATCAACGTTGCGCACGAGCTGGGTCATCGTGCTTCTACCGCCGAACGTGTGCTGGCTCAGGCGCTGCTCATTCCGTGTTTGTACACGCACTTCTATGTGGAGCACAATCGCGGACATCACAAACACGTCGGCACTCCACGCGACCCAGCGACCTCGCGTTTTGGCGAAAGCCTATATGCCTTCTGGCTGCGAAGTGTGTGGGGCAGTTACAGCCACGCCTGGGCCCTAGAAGCCGATCGACTGCGTAGAGCTGGCAAATCGAGCTGGTCGTTGAGCAACCAGATGATTCACTTTACGCTGTTGCAGGTGCTCTACCTGGGGCTCGTCTACGCAACGTGGGGTGCGGCAGCTGTGGGCTATGCCATTGCCATTGCCGTGACGGGATTTTTGCTGCTCGAAAGCGTCAACTACATCGAGCATTATGGCCTCGTGCGCCAGCAGCTCGCCAATGGAAGGTACGAGGCAGTAAGTCCACTCCACTCATGGAATTCGGAGCATGAGATTGGACGCATTGTGCTGTACGAACTCACGCGTCACGCTGACCACCACTACAAATCGACGCGTAAGTACCAGCAACTACGCTACATCGAGGAGAGCCCGGAGCTGCCTGCCGGCTATCCTGCGAGCATACTGATGGCGCTGGTGCCGCCGCTGTGGTTTGGCGTGATGAACGAGCGCGTTCCGCAGCTTGCACCCGCTGTTTAGAGCTTGCGGTAGAGGTACCAGCCCACTCCTAATTCGCGCAGCGCAATGACCCCGCCAGGTGTGGGGGTGGGCATGCAAGCGGGCTCGGTGCAGTAGAGGTAGCCCACGTCGAGCCCATCGATTGAGGCTATTTCAAAACGTAGCGGACCCGTCTCTGGGTGCACCGCCCGTTTGATGAGGAGGTAGCGCAAATCTTCACCAATATCTTCGTCGTCATGGTAGTAGCCGAGGGCGCGGGCGGGTTTTGCCGAAAGGCCCAGACGTGCTTTATCAAAGTGCTTTCGCAAAAACTCAAAGTGCCGCACCAAATCTGCATCAGATGAGCTAGATAAGCGCAAATTAAACACGTAGAAAAGGCGATCTTCTACCGTGCCGTGCACATTTTCATGAGCTGCTCGAGTCACACCTTTCGCCTTGGAGCGCTGCCACAGCTCTTCGTAGTTGCGCCTTATGCTGGCCTCGCCCTGGTTGCGGTAGCGGTCGAGTTGCTGGTAATAAACGCCTGGTAGTTTAAAAGCGCGAAAGGCTTCTATGCGCCAGCCGGCATTGGTTGAGTCGAGGAACACGTACAGGTCTTCCGCGCTGATACTATTCGAGAATTCTATGGCTACGAGGGCCTGCCCAAAGCCTTGCCACAGTTGCTGCACCTTGATGTTTGGTGCTTGGGGCAATTTGCTGAGGCTGATTGGATTTTCGGCTGCTTCTCCAGTAAAGGCCTCCGTTGCTGGTCTGATGCGCCCGCGTACGAATGCCTCAGTGAGCATTGCGGGATCTTGTGCGAATTCGGAGATGGTTTGCGCTTTCGCAAAACTTGTCACGAGCATCAACGCAAATAGGCCACCAAAACGAGCGACAACTGGCATACAGGAAAGGTTAGGTGTGCAAACGTCGCAAACCCGTGGCAGGGTACACAACATCAGGTTAAGCAGCTACCCAAACTTGTGCGGCGACTTCACCTGCGCGCGTGCGTACCCGAGCCTGCGTACGCCGAAACCCATGACCCTGTGGGTGTAAATCGAGCTCGCGGACCTCTTCGGGAGGCAAATAGGTGAGCGTACCCGCCACGAAGCTGCCAGGGCTTGCAGAGAGAATAGGTACATCGTCTTTGTGTAGCAACTGGAAATCAAGTAAATCGGCCGCGACGAATCTGTGCCCACTCAGCCACTCATTATCAGGACGTGGCTCGGCGAGTGGACCATATAGAAACACGGGCCATTCCTGTGGCAAGGCGATCGGCTTGGCAGGGCCGGAGAGGAGTAGTTGTTGCGCAGGGATTAGGGTGTGCAGCCCGTGCTTAGCACAGTAGGCGCTCACATCTTCGTCGCCCTCAGGTATGAGCAGGGCAAAATCCCCGCCCCATGCGCCAAGACTTTTCGCTAGGCCACCAAAGTCTGCGAAGCGCCCACGACTCAGCGGCTCCTGGTGCGTCACATAGCCCACGAGGGCTTCGTGCTTGCGGAGTGCATCAGCGAAAGCGGTGAGTTCTGTGGCGTGGAGTACCTCGTGGGTCAGCTCGTCGAGTTCGGCGGCATAGCGGTGCAGGTCGCCCTCGGCGCGGGCGCGGTAAGATTGTATGCCGAGTCTACTGTCTTGCTTGCTGCCGAGGTGCACCAGGTACAGCTGGTCTAAAAATGGTGGCTGCCACATTACGGGGCGGACTTTTGGCTCACCGTGCTCGAGGCGGAAGGTGATGGGACTGCTCGCGCCAGCGGTGGCGATGTCGTATCCGCTGCCTCCGAATTCGGATTGATTGAGTGAGTAGGGGTCTACTCCTGCCCAAGCTGCGAGGCAGTAGGCGAGGGTAGCGCTGCTGCCGAGGCCCCAGGTGCGGTCGAAGTCGAGTCGGGCGGTAATGCGTATGCCCTGGCCTCGGGGCCACAGCAGCGGGTGCTGTTCGATGACGCGGTGCAGCAGGCGGCCGATGCGCGCTTTTGGAGATTTATCTACGGCGGCGGGAGTGATTTCGAGTCCTTTGCGTGAAAATTCATGCTCAAACCAGGTGGCACCAGTGCTGTCGAGACTCTGCCAGTGGAGCACATCCACTTCTGGGCTGAAGGTGATGTGCAGCGACTGTCCGAGGTGGGTTGGTATGGCTAGTGCGGTGGCCCCATCGAGCACGAGGTATTCGCCCGTCAACATCAACTTGCCACGTCCAAAAAACTGGCTTACGGCATATGACTGGGCTGCGGGGGGTGACATAGGTTGGGTGTGTTGAGCGCAATGTCGGGTATGTGGGGGATTGGGTGACAAGATGCAAGGTGAGGTCGAGGCTTTTGCCATACTGAAGGGAGCTGATCTGTGTTGTGAGATGGATTCAACCAACCTGCTGTATCTTACTGCTTCATCCAAAACATATCAATCATGAAATTTCTGCTCTCGCTTCTCATACTTTTTCCTGCAGTCGCAATTCAAGCCCAGGTGCTCGATAATTTTTACATTGAATTCGGATTGGCTAGATATGCAATAATTCCTGGATTATTTGAGGCTCAAGGTTACTCAGCTGAATTTGCCACATTGACGGGTGCTAATGTGGGGTATCAGCTATCAAATGTGTGGCAGCTGGAGGCTGGCATACGTTATGGAAGGGGAGATATTTACTCCGGCTCTGGCTTGTCGCTCGAGCAGACGAGTGTACATAGTCGAGAACTTAACCTCGGCGCAACTTACACCCTCTACCCAACTAAGCGACTGTACTTCAGTTTTGCCGCAAATGCACTATTTGAGCATGCAAAAGTGAGAGGGAGCTATTCTGTGGATCATCCTTCTCCTACGCATATTAATCATAAACGGTTATTTCTTGGTGCAGGATTAAGTCCTGAAATAAATTTTAGGATAGCGCCACGATTCGAAGTATTCGCAAATACTAGACTCCGCTTTGGGATCACAACTATAAAATCCCAAGCTACTCGGGCAGAACCGCAAGTGTATATTGATGAACTCACTTTTTCTAACAGTTTTCTCGAGCCGCTCAATGCACTAGGCCTTCGAGTGAGGTTGTAAGGCGGGAGGATTAAATATATCGTAGGTTCCTAGCACCTAGCACCTAGCACCCAGCACCCCTAAAGTGCCTGCTCAGCCGAGGTACCCGACGGACCTGATTTGGATATTCTTTCTGAAAGTTGGATAGGGCTAGTGATCAGGTCCGTCGGGTACCACCTCGCCCCCACCACCTAGCACCCAACACCCAGCCCCCAGCACCTAGCCCCCAGCACCCAGCCCCCAACACCTTACCTTCACCCCATGCTCAGAGCTTTAGTCTATGCACTCGCTTTTGCGTGCACCCTGCCCCTCGCAGCCCAGTACAGGGCAACACCGCCTAGCTCGGTGCTGCTGCACGACCTGCGCAAGCTGCAGGACGTGTCGTCGGCACTCTATGTGGCTGCTCACCCAGACGATGAAAATACCCGCCTCATCGCCTACCTCGCCAACGAAGAACTCGCCGAAACTGCCTACCTCTCCCTCACGCGCGGCGATGGTGGACAAAACCTGGTGGGCACCGACATACGGGAAGGACTCGGCGTTATTCGCACACAAGAGTTACTAGCCGCACGGGGTATCGATGGGGGCAAGCAATTTTTTACCAGAGCCAATGACTTCGGGTATTCTAAACATCCAGACGAAACGCTCACCTTCTGGAATCGTGATTCTATTTTAAGTGATATGGTGTGGGTGATTCGTAAGTGGCAGCCCGATGTGATCATCACACGTTTCGATCCTGAATCAGCAGGCCGGACCCATGGCCACCACACCACCAGTGCCATGCTCGCTGTTGAGGCATTCGAGTTGGCAGCCGATCCTACTGCTTTTCCTGAGCATCTCCGCCACGGCGTAATGCCCTGGCAAGCCACACGCATACTCTTTAACACCAGTTGGTGGTTTTACGGCGGCCGCGAAGCTTTCGAAGCAGCCGATAAATCAGACTTATTTACTGTCGATGCTGGCCCTTACTACCCGCTGCTGGGACTTAGTAATGGCGAAATTGCAGCCCGCAGCCGCAGCCAACACGCAAGTCAAGGTTTTGGCAGCAGCGCCTCACGTGGCTCTGAATTCGAATACCTCAAATTTCTCGATGGTCAAGATGCTGAGGATCATACCGATCTGTTTGCAAGCATCAACGATAGCTGGAGTCGGGTGCCTGGAGGAGCGGTGATACAAGAGGTTTTGGCGAAAGCTGAACAAGAATTCAATGTGCGCAATCCCAGCACAGCAGTGCCAAGCCTGCTACAAGCCGAAAATCTCATGCGAGCTTTGCCACCCAGCCGCTACACCAACACTAAATTGCCCGCACTGCGCCAGCTCATTGCAGACTGCTTGGGCATCTACTTTGAAGCTGTCGCTACCGATACCCTGGCCACACCGGGCGAAGTGCTGACGGTAAATTATGAGGTGATTAGCCGCGAGGCGAACATCCCAGTACGTGTATCCCAACTCAGCATCAATGGTACTCCAGTGAAGCTCGACAGCATGCTCACCGCCAATGCAGATGTGACGGGAGAAGCAAGCACAACAGTGACGCTCAACTCCTCCAACCCCTACTGGCTGGCACCAGGGGCTAGCATAGGCATGTACCAAGCTCCAGGATTTGACCTGCGCGGAGCACCCGAAAATCCATCGCCCCTCAATGCCTCAGCACTCGTTGAGATTGGGGGCACCACCATTGTGCTCAACACGCCGGTGCTCTACAAGCGCACCTATCCTGATCGAGGTGAAGTATACCGACCGCTGCTAGTAGTGCCCGCTGCTGGTGTGCACTTTACCGAGCCGGTATACCTGTGGCCAACGGAGCAGGCCAAAGCTATCACTGTAGAAGTAACGAGTTTTGACGGTAAGCTCGAAGGCGACGTGGTGCTGCGCGTGCCGCAAGGTTGGCAAGTGGAGCCGAGGGTGATACCTGTGGAGCTTAGTGGCACTGGCGCCGTGCAGACGGTAAGTTTTGCGGTAACGCCAAATGCAGCGAGTGAAGGGGGTGAGCTTGGCGCCATTTTTAGTGCAGATGGCCGCTCGTACGACAGGGATGTCAATATTTTGCGCTATGCGCATATTCCGCAGCAGGCGATGATCGGAGCTGCCAGTGCCAAAGCCGTGCGTCTCGAACTCAAGCGGGCCGGTAAGCGCATCGGCTACATCATGGGTGCGGGCGACGTGGTGCCTAAGGCGCTGCAGGAAGTCGGCTATGAAGTCGACTTGCTCAACGAAACTGACTTGATGAGTGGCAAACTGCAGAAGTACGACGCTATCGTGCTCGGGGTGCGCGCCTACAATACGCAGGATTGGTTGCAGCGGCATAATGATAAGTTGCTCGCTTACGCTAAAACAGGTGGAACCGTAGTGGTGCAGTACAACACGAACCGCGGCCTCGATATGAACGATTATGCACCTTATCCGCTCAAGCTGTCGCGAAACCGAGTGACTGTAGAAGAAGCACCGGTGAGCTTCATTGATCCGCAGGCAAGGGTGCTGACGACTCCTAACAAACTCGGACCAGCGGATTTTGAAGGTTGGGTGCAGGAGCGAGGCCTGTACTTTCCGGAGGAATGGGACGAAGCTTATCAGCCGATTTTAGTGAGCAATGATCCGGGAGAAGAACCTCTGGAAGGTGGCCTACTCGTGGCTGAATACGGGAAAGGCCACTACGTGTATACGGGCTTGAGCTTTTTCCGTGAGCTGCCCGCTGGCGTACCAGGAGCATACCGCTTGTTTGTGAATTTGCTGGAGCTGTGAGTCAGTGCTTCGCCTCCGCAATTGACATGATTAGTCAACTGGATTAGTCGCCCACACTTCTACTTCGGTGATGAGGGCGCGATCGTTGAGGGTGATAAGGCTAAGAATTGTTTCAGCTACTTCTTCCCCGCGAAGCTTGGTGAGTTGTTCTGTTTCGGAATAGGTCCGGCGGTGCCGCTCACCTTTTTTGTCGATGCGGTTGCTGGCGAAGGAAGTCATGACTTCGGAAGGGTTGACGAGCATCACGCGGACGTTGCTGGATCGAAGTTCGCGTCGCCAGGATTCGGTCATGCCGCGCAGGGCGAATTTTGTAGCACTGTAGGGGCTTGCGTTTGCTGATCCGCGTAGTGCGGAAGTTGAGCCGACGTTGATGATGGTGCCGAATTGCTCTTGCACGAATATTTTTGCTGCTTGCTGGGCGCAGAGCATGGCGCCGAAGACATTGGTTCGCCACACCCGCTCAAAGCGTGCTGGATCGATGTCGAGCAGGGGCGCGATGTAGCCATAGCCGGCATTGTTGATGAGGACGTTGAGGCCACTCATCCTCTCGGCTGCCACATTAAACATTCGTGCCACATCAGGTGCCTGGCGCACATCGCCTCGTACGCCTAAGGCTCCAGTTTGCTGGGTTGCTGCTTCGAGTTTTTCTTCATTGCGGCCTGCCACTACCACGTTTGCTCCTGCAGCTACGAGGGCTTTGGCTGTGGCGAGTCCTATACCTGAGGTTCCACCCGTGATAAGTGCTTTTACATCCTTGAGCTCCATCCGGCGAAGCTATACCGGTAGCAGTAAGGTTGAAATGGCTAGCACCCAGCACCCAAAATTCAACAAACCCCATAGCACCAACCTTCCTACTTTTGACCTTCCCTTATGAACGCAATTTCCACTTTCTGCCTCGCTGCATGCGCAGTCGCCTTTACTACTCTAGCCAATGCGCAGGTAGTCATCAATGAGTTTGTCGCCAAAAACGATTCTGTCGGAGGCTACCAAGAGCCCGATGGTGGCTATGGTGACTGGATAGAGCTCTACAACCGCGGCAACTCAGCTGTCAACTTGAGCGGATACAACCTATCCGACGATCTTGGTGAACTCGACAAGTGGGAATTTCCCGCTGGCGTTAGCATAGCTGCCAACGGCTACCTCATCGTTTGGGCCGATGATGATGAAGATCAAACTGGCGTGCACACCACCTTCAAATTGAGTGGCAGTGGTGAGGACGTTGTGCTTTCGCAAAATGGCAATATCCTCGATCAATACAGCTTCGGAGAGCAGGATGACAACATCGCTGAGGCGCGCATTCCGAATGGCACAGGCGCTTTTGTCAAACGGACACCTACTCCTCTCGCTTCCAATGAGTCTTCAGCTACGCAACAACCTAAAGCGCTGCAACTGCGGGCCTATCCTAGTATGGTGGGGACAGTAGTGAGTGTAGACGTACCCACCTCCCTCAGCTTCGCGCGCTACGAAGTTCTGGATGCACTCGGTGGAATTCAGCGTAAAGGCAGTATCGACAGTGGCAGCGATCAGGTGCAGGTAGATGTCGCCGGACTTGCTACTGGCAGCTACATCCTCAGCTTTGATGGAGGTCGAGCAGTCGCTAAATTTTCGAAGCAGTAGAAGCTTGACCAGGCTCTGAAGGTGACTTATCGATCACCGATACTCCTCAACATATCGCGTAGGCTCGGCACATGGCTTACGATACCAAAATCGTAGGTGATGCCATTGACGCCTAAGTCGAGGTCGTAGGGTCGGTCGGCAAAACCCTGTCTCGAAAGCTCAGCATCGGTGCCAAATCGATAGCCTACCCGCGCTTGCAGCCGCATGGCTTGGCCGCTTATCCTGAATTCCAAGGTCTGGAGTGTCAGCTGTGGCGTGATGTGGACTGAGGCCCAGTTAAAGTGATTCTCTTGTACCGACGCATCAAAGTCGACAGCGTTAAAGTTGGCGTCGCGGTAGGTGGTGGAGGTGAGACGTCCACCGGTGAGCCCCAATTGTGCTCCGAGCAACACGTTCCAAGCGCTTGGATACAGAAGGTCATAGCTGTAGGCAAAACCTGCGGAAATGGCGCCCATATCTACGCTGCGGCGCGGATCGCCCCCGCCAGTAGAGCTGGGGGTACTGAAAATTTCGAAGGTGAGGTTGGTGCTTGCAATGCCGCGACCCGGTTTGCGAAACTGCGATTCGATGCCGACCAGGAGTGGCTCTTCTCCAATGAGTGGAAAGTTCTGCTCACCGAGGGCTGCATTGATGTTGGTCAAGTCGTAGGAGTTGGAGCCAACAATAGAGGCGAAGTAGCGACGGCCCTCCGCCGTTGTCTGAGCAGAAAGTGTACTGGTGAGCAGGAGCACACACAGTATTTGGAGCAGATTCGAACGGCAAGCGAGTTTGAGCAGGGTCATCTTTAGAGATTTAGGAAGTGCGATAGGTGGTGCAGAAAGCTATTGCAATGGCTAACGGCATTTTGCAGTGGATTGTGGTATCGACAGAAATTTTGGGGCGCTGGAGCAACTGGCAGTTAAGCTCAAGTCGCCTAAACTAGCCAGCCCATTGAGGCCAGCAAGGTATATAGCTATAGGCCTGCTGCGAGCAGAATTCAATTAGAGACTAGCGCTGACTGTGTACCTTCGCCGAACCTTTCAATTTTTTATAGTCGCGTGAGTAGCTCCCACCCTAGCACATATCCATCTTTTGCAAAATTAAAAGGGGATGTATTTTCCGCTTCAACAATTAGTTATATTGCTCTATGTTTAAGTCTATCACTTGCTTCATATCTGGTTTATCGCTATCACTATATTAGCCCAACCATAAGTAAAGAAGGTTGGGTTGAGTTTTTTGTAGCAGTGGTTTTTCTTCTTGCTGGCTTCAACGGATTACGCTTGTTTTGGAGCAGCAAATCTAAAGGCAATAACATCCGGCTGCGGATATTTTATCTTGTTTCTGGAGTGGCATTTATTTTAGTTGCTGGCGAAGAACTGAGTTGGGGGCAACATGCAATTGGCTATGAGACTCCCCCCTTCTTTCAGCATCACAATCAGCAGGGTGAGGCAAACTTCCATAACATATTCAACTCCGTCTTTCCAAGACTATATGCGCTTGCCTGCAGTGCATTCTTACTTTTCTGTACCTGGTCAATGCTCAGCCGCACTCCAAAAAATATGAATCTGCCTGGGTGGCCGTGTCTGCCACTTGCCATAGCAGGCTTTGCATTAAATCTTACCAATGGACCTGATGTAGACGAATATATCGAATTGATCTTCGCACTAGCTGTCGTTATGCATCTTGGCCGTATCTTTACTACTTCTATACTAGCACCTGAAGATGCTAGCAGACGGAGCTAACTAGCTAGTGCGCTATCTTGCGCAGATAAGTTATTAGAGAGGATACAAGTTTTAGTGAGTTGCCTGCAGCAAATCAGGTTCATTGCCTAGCTTACGGGTATTCTCGGCCATTTCTAACGCATCCAACAACTCATCTAAGTCTCCACCTAAAATACCTGTGAGGTTGTGACTGGTGAAGCCGATGCGGTGATCGGTAACTCTATTCTGTGGGAAATTATAGGTGCGAATTTTATCTGAGCGATCGCCTGAGCCAACCAAAGTTTTGCGCGTATTCGCAATTTCTGATTCATGTGCATTTACCTGCGCATCATATATCTTCTGGTACAGCCGCTGTAAAGCCGTTTCGCGGTTTTGGTGCTGCGAGCGGCCATCGGTACTTTCAGCCACTATACCCGTCGGTATATGCGTAAAGCGCACACCCGATTCTGTTTTGTTGACATGCTGACCGCCAGCGCCCGATGAGCGAAATGTGTCTGTGCGCAGATCGGCTTTGTTAATATCGACATCTTCCATTTCGCGCTTCGGCAACACGACTACTGTGGCTGCTGAAGTGTGGACCCGACCTTGACTTTCCGTCTTCGGTACGCGCTGCACCCGGTGCGCGCCCGACTCAAATTTCAGTCGCGCGTACACATCCTCGCCCTTCACTTCGAGCACGATTTTGTTGTAGCCACCCACAGAGCCTTCGTTCACCTCCATTACTTCGGTTTGCCAGCCTCGCGTGGCGAAGTAGCGCTCGTACATGCTAAGTAGATCGCCTGCAAAAAGTGAGGCCTCATCTCCGCCTGCACCCGAGCGAATTTCAAAGAGCACGTCTCGCTCATCCTCGGGGTCGCGTGGTACGAGCAGCAACTTGAGATCTTCCTCGTATTTTTCGATGCGTGGCGCGAGTTCCTCGAGCTCTAGTTCGGCCATTTCGCGCATTTCCTGGTCTGGGTCTTTGCGCATTTTTTGAGCGGTGTCGCGGTTGCCCAAGGCCTGCTTGTACACCAGGTACACGTCTACCACCTGCTTGAGGTTTTTATATTGCTTCGATATCGCGGTGTAGCGCTTTTGGTCGGCCATTATGCTGGGGTCGGCCAGTTGCTCTTCGGTTTCGCGAAAGCGGTTGTAGAGGTCTTCGAGCTTGTCTAACATGGGCGGCGCAAAGTTACGAGGTTTGCACCGTCTACTATGGATAAGCCACTTCTGCTGCTCGAGACATCTGGATCGCACATTTCGGTTGCTGTTGCAAGCCGTATAGATGAGCAGTGGCAGGTTTTGGCGAAAGCTGAGCACACGCAGCCCATGCAGCACACCGCGTTCCTCTTGCCGACCATTAAGGCAGCTTTCGCCAAAACCCACTTCACCATCGCACAAACGGGGTGGATCGCAGTAAGCAGCGGACCCGGATCGTACACCGCTTTACGTGCTGGATTGAGCTCGGCCAAAGGAATCTGCCTTGCCATGGGCACCAAATTGATCATGATTTCGACCCTACGTGCCCTTGCAAGCGCAACGCGGCAAGCACGCCCAGGCCATCGCGGAAATTTTTTAAGCCTGCTTCCAGCCCGCCGAAACGAGGTCTATTTCGCCACCTACGATTACACCTTAGCAGAGCTTGCAGCACCTCGTGCAGTAGAGATAAGCCGCGCCTGGATGAATGAACAAGTACTCCACGGACCACTGTTGGCAAGCGGCGCAGGTGCAGCAAAAGTAGCGGCGCAACTCAGCGGTGTAGAAGTTGTGCCAGGTATCACCTTGCAAGCTGCTAACTTACTGGAGTTGAGCAGCTTGCGCATAGAGGCAGGCGAATTTGATAATGTGGATAAGGCCGTTCCGTTGTATATAAAGCCGCCGTTTATCACTCAAGCCAAACCGCGGCTTTGATTCTGACAGCCTGTGGAGAATGCTAGGCGCTCAGTAGATTAAACATATACGCATTAATGTATATTTGCAATTGATCACGGATTAGCTCCCCAAACCGAACGACTTAGGCTTGTCTGAGAGGTCGTATGTGTCGGATTGGTACAGTCATTGACTAAGCTACCGTACACAATTGAGAAAACACACAGATGGGAAAATCCAAATCAGACGCTTCCGTGTTGCGCGGTGGCGGCGATGGAGCAGCGCTAGACTACGGCGATCTTCGCAAAGCAGTCCTCGTACTCCGGGCCGTCAACCACGACCTGCGTCAGCAAATCATCTCCCTCCTTTTGGAGGCTGGTCGGCTCACAGTAACCGACATCTACATCAAGCTACGGCTCGAACAAAGCGTAGCCTCACAGCACCTCGCCATCTTACGGCGCGCTGGCGTAGTGAGCACTGAGCGCGACGGCAAGTACATCTTCTACTCGATCAACCCTGATCGCCTCGAGCAGATAAGTCGCCTCGTGGATGAGTTGGCGGAGTAAAACTTCCCCCTCACCCGCAGAAAAGCCTCGCATTCACCACGGTGAAGCGAGGCTTTTTTCGTGTAGAGTATAAATTCTTGCAGATTCACCTTTGTGAAACGGTAGAAAGCAGACATATTTGTCGCCCCGGCTACACCTCTCCATCCTTGTGTGGCTTTGCACGAAACACTATACACACACATGATCAGCTCATCCCCTGTCTTTCAGGCGGAAAAGCTCGAAGCGTCAAACGACGTTCTCCGGGCTATCGCTCACCCTCTACGCATGGAATTAATGTCCTTTATCCGCAACCGCGGCTGGATATCCGTGCAAGACATCTACCAAACGCTCGACATCGAGCAAAGCGTCACCTCCCAACACCTCAGCGTATTGCGCAGATGTAGTTTGGTAAGCACCACTCGCGACGGTAAACACGTCAACTACTGCGTCAACGAGGAGCGCTACGAGCAGGTACTCAATGCTGTCAATCGCTTTCTTAGCGAAGAAGAAGCTTACGCTTAGTCGCGCAGCCTCGTAGCGAGTCTCATGCCTTTTCGGCACATCCATTTTCAGCTTTCGCCAAAACCGCGGGGCTTTCACCTCGTCACGCGCGAAATTATGCAGCACGTTGGCACACTACCAGCGAGCGATGGCATCCTCATGCTCTTCATTCAGCATACTTCTGCCGGGCTAACGATTAATGAAAACGCCGATTCGGACGTACGCTGGGACTATGAAACATACTTTAATCGCATAGTCCCTGAAAATCTTCCAGAACTCAAACACACGCTGGAGGGGCCAGATGATATGCCTGCTCACGTGAAGTCTACGCTAACGGGACATCAATTGACTATACCTTTTTCTAAAGGTCAATTGCTGCTGGGGGTATGGCAAGGCGTTTACCTGTGTGAGTTTCGCAACAGCGCGGGCGGGCGCTACCTCACGGCGACTATCTGCACCTAGCGGATGACTAAAAAGCCTTTGCTAACGGTGCGGATGTCGAGACCTTCGACGGCGTTGGCCTCTACAGTGAGGCGCCCCGGCTTGCGGCCGAGCCACTTCGAAAACGCCTTTTCATCTGGCAGTTCGGTGCCGCGGGTGATCAGTTCTTTGCGCTCTCCGCCTCGTTCGAAGGTATAGACGAGCTCGGCTACAGTCAGTTCTGCACCTTTTGGGTCTGTGACGCGAGGCGTACCGGAGGTCACTGCTTCTACGAGTTCATCACGAGACACTTCGCCATCTTCAAGATTGCCGAGGTGTAGCACGTAATCAAACATGCCTGTTTTGAGTCCGAAGGTGATAGGTAAGGTAAATTGCGTAGCCACTGCTGCCCCCTTATAAATGGCGGGCTGCCAGTGGGGCATGGCGTTGAGCACACGTATGGCTTCTGCGCCGCAGCCCCCGCCGATGTCGCGGAGGAGTCTTGGCTGCTCTACCACGCCGAGTTCGGAGACGATGAAAGAGAGCACTACTACGCCTTCGATTCTTGCTTCTCGCGCTTCGTCAGGATAGCGCAGGTTGTTGGCGATAAAGCTCATGAGCTTACCGGCAGAGCAATTTGCTTTTTCTGTGGTGCCTTCTGGTTCGTGCCCACAGCCTGGAAAATATGCTGGTATGGTGGGCCGCAGCACCACAGTTGCCGGCTCGCTGACAGCCTGTAGATCTTGCGCACGCGCAGACCAGGCTGTAAAAGCAAGGAGCAAGAGGGTGAGCACGAGGGGTTTATGCATCTCTAAGGTTGAGCTGCAAAAATAGTGCCTAGCACCCAGCACCCAGCACCCAGCATCCAGCACCTAGCACCCAGCACCCAGCACCCAAAGATCTGGTTACGCGGGCTTTAGCGCGCATCGCCTTGTAGTCCGAAGGCTGCCAGCACATGCTCGGGCTGCGCGTCATTTATAATTGTGAGGTCCGATTACCGCGGGTACCCGACGGTCCCAGCACCTAGCACCCAGCACCCAGCGGTCAGGTTACGCGTGCTTTAGCGCGCATCGCCTTGTAGTCCGAAGGCTGCCAGCACATGCTCGGGCTGCGCGTCGAGTTTATTTGTGAGGTACGATTACCGCGGGTACCCGACGGACCTGATCTTGACACATCTTCTTCAGAAGGATAGAACTACTGATCAGGTCCGTCGGGTACCACCGAACCCCCACCTAATCACAACATCGTGGTCAATCCAGCCTCCAGCAGCGAGGCACGAGCGGTCCAGCCTCCAGCAGCGTAGCGGTCTAGCTCCTAGCTCTCAGCCCCTAACCCCCTCCGCATACGCCGCATCCAATTGATCATAAAAATCCTGCCCCCACTTGCGCACGATAGCGTCCTTGACAAATTGAAAAATAGGCATTGCGTGCTCGCGGCCATTGCTGCAGGCAGCCGAGCAGATGTCCCACCGGTCGTAATTGAGCGCCTCAAAATCTAGGAGCTCATTGTGCTCCACGCGTATGGGATACAGCTCGCATGAAATAGGCTTTTTAAAATCAGTTGCCCCGGCTCGGTAGGCGAGTTCCATACCACAGGCAGCAAAGCCTTCGGGGGTGCGCGTCATGTAGGCACAATCGGCATCATCTATACAAGGAGTCGCGAAAGTTTTGGCATCCGCCACCCATTCAAAAAGGCCGTTTTCTTCTATTACTTGCTGACCTCGTGGGGTGAGAAAAGGCTTGATTTTAGGATAGATTTCGGCCAAAATTTCTCGCTCGTGAGCCTCGAGTGGCGCACCATAATCCCCCTCGTGGCAGCAGGCACCCTTGCAGGCGCGCAGGTTGCACATAAATTGTTCCTCGAGGATTTCGTCTGAAACGAGGCGACCTTCGACGATGAGCATTGCTTTCAATTAGGTTTGAACACGAATTGACTTGTTGGCGCTTCCGCTAAAACCTCACAACCTAGTACCTTCGGGCGCTGTGCGCAAAGGTATGCCACAACCACACCTACTCACCTGACCACTTCAAGGCGGTCAGGCCCACCCCGACTAAGCAATGGATCCACTCAAGCAAAAATTTCAAGAGAAGTCACAGGCCCTGAAAGCCGAGATGAAGATGCTGGTGCAAGAGCACGGCGAGCGAAAAATTGACGAGGTTGTCCTCAGTCAGGCGTTTGGCGGTGCTCGAGGTGTGAAGATGATGATCTGGGAAACCAGTTCGCTTGATGCCGTTAAAGGCATACGTTTTCGGGGCTACTCCATTCCGGAACTGCAGGAGGTTTTGCCGAAAGGTGAAGGAACAGAACCCCTACCTGAAGGACTGTTCTGGCTGATGCTTGTCGGAGAAATTCCTACGGAGGAAGAGGTAAAATGGCTCAGCGACAAGTGGACCAACCGCTCGCAGGTGCCGCCCCACGTCTTCGCAGCCATCGAAGCACTCCCCAAGGATGCCCACCCGATGACCCAATACACCGTGGCCATCAACGCTATGCAAACCACGAGTGTCTTCGCGCGCCGCTACGCCGAAGGCATGAATAAGTCGGAGTACTGGGATGCCACCTATGAAGATACGATGAACTTGCTGGCGCGCCTGCCCCGTGTGGCCGCCTATATCTACCGCCGCAGTTTTAAGGATGGCGAGCACATCGCGCCCAACCACAAACTAGACTGGGCCGCTAATTATGCGCACATGCTAGGCGTGGAGGAGGAAGGATTCGACGACCTGATGCGACTCTACCTCACCATTCACGCCGACCATGAAGGCGGTAATGCTTCGGCGCATACTACGCACCTGGTAGGCTCCACGCTGAGCGACGCCTACAACAGCCTCGCCGCAGGCATGAATGCACTCGCAGGTCCGCTACACGGACTTGCCAACCAGGAAGTGATCAAGTGGGTGTTCAAGATGATCGATGCCTTGGGCACCAAGACGCCGACCAAAGAGCAGATCGCTGATTATGTCAATTCTACCTTGGCCAATGGTCGCGTCATTCCGGGCTACGGACATGCGGTGTTGCGCCAGCCCGATCCACGCTTTATCGCGCAACGCACTTTTGCCGAGAAGCACCTAAGTAACGACAAGCTGATTCAGACGATTTGGAAAGTTTTTGAAGTCGTGCCGCCAATTTTGCAAGGTCTTGGCAAAGTGAAAAACCCTTGGCCTAATGTCGACGCACACTCAGGCGCACTGCTGGTGCACTATGGCCTTACGGATTTCTCCTACTATACGGTGATGTTTGGAGTGAGCCGCGCCATGGGTGTATTAGCTGCGCTGTGCTGGAGTCGCGCGTTGGGTATGCCTTTGGAGCGTCCGAAATCACTGACTACGGATTGGGTGAAGGAGTTCGTCGCGAAAAGTCAGCAGGTCTAGATGATGTGCCAGTATTCTGCTCGCTTAAGTCAGCATCACGTTCGATTCTACCAGGAGCGGATTATGAGAGTGTTCTACCTGTTGCTGCTTGGCGCTTGTTTGGCCTCAGCTACACCAGCACTGGCGCAATTAGACTCTGTGGATGTGGAGCCACTGCCAGCGCCAGTTGTGCCTCAATTTGATAGGTCTCGGCAGGTTGCGAACCTCGACCGCATGCCCATGTTTAGATCGCCCGACTG
The DNA here is from genome assembly GCA_965213735.1 of Saprospiraceae bacterium. Lineage (GTDB taxonomy): Bacteria > Bacteroidota > Bacteroidia > Chitinophagales > Saprospiraceae > CALDTK01. Next base: position 933,230 of record CBDCAB010000005.1, on the reverse strand, counting down.
TGATACCGCAGCTCTGGCAGCCCGCGAGCTAGAGGTTTGCAGTCAGCGGCAGATGTTGCGCTACATATACTCTGGGATTGAGTATCCAACGCTGGCGCAGCGAGACAGTGTACAAGGCACCGCTGTTGTTCGCTTCATTATTGAGCGCGACGGAACGATCACTAATGCGCAAGTACTAAGAGATCCGGGTGCGGGTATTGGAGTAGAGGCTTTGCGCATCGTCGCAAGCTTCGAGCCATGGTTGCCTGGGCTGCAAGCGGGCGAGCCGGTTAGAGTGCAGTTTAATCTGCCGATAAGATTTAAGTTAGATTAACCTTCACTGGGTACAAATTGCCATTAGGGAGCCTAAATTTGGCTAAGTTTGACAAGCTATATTAACCTGCCCTCTGCTATGCGAATTTCTACTCTTTTGCTCCTCCTGACTTTTTCAGGATATGCTACGGCTGTAGCTGCGCAAGAAATTTTGGTGCCAGAGGCTCCTCAGGCTAAAGTTGAGGAAATCGAACGATTTGTAGAGCGGATGCCGATGTTTATTTCGCCCAGCTGCGATACCGCCACCATGTCAGATATGGAAATGCAGATGTGTGCACAGCGCGCGATGCTACAGTACATCTATGGCAACATAACTTACCCACTAGCTGCACGACGTGATAGCGTAGAGGGGACAGCTGTGATAACGTTTATTGTGGAAAAGGATGGTTCAATATTTAATGCGCAAATAGCTAGAGACCCAGGTGCGGGTACAGGAGAAGAGGCCTTACGTGTTGTCAATACCTTTGAGCCATGGATACCTGGCATGTCTAGAGGTGAGCCTGTAAGAGTGCAGTTTAATCTGCCAGTTAAGTTCAAGCTCGATTAACCTGCTCATCAGCATTGCTACTTGACTGTCATGCAAACTGGCAAGTAGCAACTCCTAGCGCCCTTACCTCCTTCGTCGCTGGATGTTCGTTTTGAGTTTTCGCTTTAAGTAGCGGGTGCGAGAGCCAATAATAGTCACGTTGAGTCCTGTGCTTAAGGTAAGGTGGCGAGCATTTTCGTAGGCAATGAGGTGCGGCACGTTTTCCGCCAGGAGGTAAAACTGCACCGGACCTCCTCTAGCGCTAAAGCCCATACCTAAAGCTCCAGCCCTTGCGGCGCGTGTATAACTAAGAATTGCTTGTACATAGTTGTCTAAACGGTAGACATAGCCCACGCCAATAGACTGATAAAGCCTCCTGCCCCAGTAACGCGCTTGATAATTAACTTGAGCGGCGCTACGCTCGGATAATTTGTATTCCCCTCCCACCAATAGTCTCGGACTTAAAGTTTTAGTATAAGCTTGCGCACCTAACTCATTAAATTTAAATGCTGCTTCCAGGCTGTCGACCACCTCATCCTCGGCATTAATTGCAAAAGTATCGGTAGCTAGATCGAGGGTCAAGCCATCATAGTTTTCAGCTCCGACAAAGCTATAGGCATAGGCGCTACTGCTCCAGCGAATCAATCCTAAATCCAGCAAGCTCGCACTTACCGCAAAATCACCGTTTTCACTATAGTGGATACCCATATCAGCTGCCACTCCCCAGTTTCCTTGCGGGAAAACCTGGGGTGACGCCCCCTTACCACCGAGCAAATCTCCTACCCCAGCCGTGCGTAACAGCACGTCGGCATCTGCTTCAATAGCCGCCAAAGGAGTTGTTACCAAATGCGCATCTGACTGAGCAATGTAGCCATGCGCCTGGCCCTTCAACACGTTTAGCGAAGCACCTACCGTCCAATAATCATCCTCCAGTTGACGCTGATAAGCAAAGCGTAATGCGAAGTACGCCAGCGCCTCTACATCTATATCATCAAGCTCAACTGACCGAAATCGATCATCAGCGTTGCCGTAGTACGCTAGCCCCAGCAGTTGATCACTTAGGTCAAGGCGAGTGGAAGTGTGATGCGTTAGCGCAAGCGTGAAGCGTGAAGACTTCCGTGCGAGTGCAGCGCCAAGCAATGTCGTCCGCGTATCTACTTGCAGACCTGAATTAGGGTGTAATCCCGCAACAATCTTCTCTAAATTCTCATTGACATCGGTGTCACGCCCTATGAGGTCTTTAGGTGAAAATCTATTATTCGCATATTTAACTCCAATCCCTATACCATTCACCCAAATGCGACTCGGCTGCGGGAGGGCGGGATTGATAATCAAACTTTGTCCTACAGACTCAAATTGGTACAGCAACAGATCGCTTTGAGCAGCTAGTATGTTGGCATAGCCTAAGAATGCTATTAGCACTACTGACCACTGCATCAATTAGCGAGCTTGATGGCGAGAGTGGCACGCGCTGCTATTGCTGCAGCAAGGGCGTAGTCTTCGTAGATCCGCACAAACTCATCTCGATTACTTCCGGAAGCGCGAGCTCGTAACCTCAGATAATGAACTTCTGGAAGCAGCTCAACCATTGTTTGAGTAAATGGCAATTCATCGCTGCTGTAGGTCGGGCCTGTCGTCCTGCCGTCGCTGCCAACGGGTGCGGCCTCCAATACGTCAAGATCAAGCGCAAGTGCGGGTATTATTCGGTAATTCTCGTCAAGAAAATCTACTGTCAGCCGGAGCTCAAATGGAAAAGTATTTTCGGATTTTATAAGAAACGTCAGGTCCTTTACCTCATCTAAATTGCTGTCGTCTAGCCTAAACTCTATCGTGTCAATAATTTCAGCGTTGTCGAGCTTAAATTCCAGTGGAAGTTCAAGTTCAACTCCGAGTTGTATACTCGACTCACGATGCAGCACCGAAAGTAGTTCGGAATCAGGATTTGCGACAACTTGGGCTAAACCTCCAACATCTATACGTGGCGGTACATGCGAAAGGAATTGAGGCAAATCGCTATTGTCTCTCGTATACACCACGCTATCAATGACAGGGGCATCGATTTGCCCACGCTGCGTATGTAGCTCTGGTCCTCTTAGTCGAAGGCGCTCGAGATCGACTGTTGTTGCCTGTACATTTGGCGCAAGGATTAAACGGCTGTCGAGTGTGCTGCGCGAAAATATGGTGAGCTTCGGGTCTCGTATCTCGAGCCCCCTCAGAACATCACTCAAACCTATAATATCCGAGGCTACTGTATCTGGTGTCATTCTTACGGCTAAGTCCTCGAATTTACCTTTCACGCGTTGAGGCACCACATCACCAAAGTGCAAATCTGCGGCAAAGCGATCAGCTTGACTAAACTGTTGGTGACTAGCTAGTTGCACCTCAACACGCAGCTGGTTAAATGTCTGGCTACGGTTGCTCGTCAAATCTAGTGTGGCTCCAGCAAGGTTAAGACTCAGTTGACCACTCGTCTCACCACGTGCGACGGTTACTGTTCCTCGAAGTTCACTGCCATTGGCAGCAGTCGAACCCGGCAGGCTCACCGTAAACGTCGCATCGCGCGATAAGCCAGACGTAGTACCATCCACAAGGAGCCGGCCCGAAAGGCAGGTGAGAGTGGCTAGTTCGACACCCTGATCCACTGCGAAGGCGAGGGTATCGCGCGCAGTCCCGTCTCGGGCCGGGACCTCCTGTACTGACAGCGAGAATGGATCAATGTGGAGGAAATCCAGCAGACTAAGCTGCAACATGTTGTCGCGCCTCACCACGACCCGCGTAAACAGATCGGGATCAACCACAGCGGTGCTATCATTTCTCACCACCTTCGTGAAGTCGAGGTAGCCTGTTACGAGCGGCACCTCCACTGTCGGGGTCAGCTCTATGTCGTCGAGTAGATCTACGTCTAGTGCATCACGCTCGCACCCTGCGCAAAGGGCTAGTAGAATTGTTATGAGCAGGAGTTGCTTCACAAAGTAATTGTTTGTTGCGTGGCGAAGGCCATGTACCGGTAAGGTAATGTCCGCAGGGGTTGGTTTGTGCATCCCAGTTTGCGCGCAGGTAGATACACGACAAAGTTTCCTGAAGCAGCATCGCCCCGACCAAATTACTTGATCGAGGCGATAACGGATTTAGGTGCTAATGGAGCAGGCGATTGTTTACTCCATAAACTCTTCGCGGCAACGTTGCTTGCGATGCTCACGGCTATTGCGGGGAGGCCGCTTCGACCACTTGTTGCTGCGGCGATTGATGTCGTCTCCCCAGTCTTGTAGACGATTAGCGATTGCTTTGGCTTCGCGTTCAACTTCATTGGCAATGTTCTGTAAATCGACTGGTTCGCCTCGCATGGCCAGCTTGTCGCCTGCGGTATAAGCAAGCGGCAGTACAGCCCACAGCACGATGTAGGCGACGAGGCTAGCCCCTCCTGTCGGGAACAGTGAGATGATGAGGGCGAGCCTGATCCAGGCGGGATTTTCTATCCCAAAGTAGGCAGCAAACCCTGCGCAAACTCCACCCACGCGCTTATCGTCCGGATCACGCATCAGTTTTTTGCCATAGCGGGAGTACGAGCGGTGTTTGGTGTTGCGACCGTGCCTGGAATCGTCTTTAGAAGTAGTGGCTGAGGGTTCAGGATCGATGGCATCACCAGAAAGTTGCTTCACGCTGCCGAGAGTTGCGGTCGCGGCGTTCACATCACTGGCTGTGACAATGCTACGTCCTTTCAGGTTTTGCGTAAACAGTTCTGACAGTCTGGCTTCGATATCGTGCATGATGTCTTCACATCCGGGCGTACCTCGGAAGTAACCGTTGAGCGAGTCCAGGTAATCATCGAGCAGTTCGTAGGCATCATCATCGAAGGTGAAGGCGATGCCGCCGAGGTTGACTTGAATGACCTTATTCATGATAGGAGAGGGTTTTGGTGGTGGCGTCGACGGCATCCACAAGGGCGCGCCAACTGGTGTGAAGTTCGGTGAGAAAAGTCTCTCCCGCGGGTGTGAGACTGTAGTACTTGCGATTGGGTCCAGACGAACTCTCACGCCAAGTATAATCAAGCAAGCCGCCGTTTTTGAGGCGACTCAACAGCGGGTAGAGTGTTCCTTCCACCACGATCAGTTCGGCTTCTTTGAGCTTGGTGATGATGTCGGTTGGGTAGGCTTCCTGCTCTGTTTGGATGATACTTAGCACAACGAGTTCGAGTGCTCCTTTGCGAAGTTGCGCTTTGGTGTTCTCGAGGTTCATGTCGCAAAGATGAAGTAAAATTTGCTACTATGCAATGCAAGGAAGTCGGTTAAGGAAGGTATTACGATGAATGGCTACATTTTTTCGATGAAGTTGCTTCGCCTTTCGGCAAAACGGGGGGCGGATGCGCGAACAGCATAAGGGAGTTGATGTAGAGAGCTCGAAGAAGGTTGGAAGGAGCTTTCGTCATTGTATGGGCGCCCCGCCCGCTTCCGATTACCTAACTGGCTGCGTAAGGTGAAGGAACCAGCCTAACCGCCCGCGGCTTTCACCACCAGTTCGAGCTCCTCAACCGTCTCTAGCCAGCACCCAATGTAGTTATGCGCTTTGATCTGTATGCAGGGAGTAATAGCGCAAACATTATCGCCACTACACTCCAGCAGGTGCTATCCTAATGGTCGAGTCATTCAATAGTCTTGGCTCCTCAATGCTTCCTCCGTACAAACTCTCCGCGTCTCGCCGTGTAAGAGGCGTCACGGCAGTTTCATGCTGCGGCCCACAGCGGCGCTATGCTTTGGGCACGGAGGGGTCACTACCTGCCTTCAAGCGCCGAGGCAAAATTAAGGCATGGGGCAATACCCGCTCTGCATGTGTTAAGTGCACTCTACCTAAACCTTCGCTTCTAAGCCAATAATTTAAGTACTTGCAAGTATTAAATGGGGAGAAAAGCAATCTTTCTCTCCCGGTGAGCGCAGCGACCTTGCGATACCATCCCTCTAGAACAGCCCTTGCGACCCATTGCGTTCTGTTGCGGTGAGCGCAGCGAACTTGCGATACCATTCCCCTAGAACAGCCCTTGCGACCCATTGCACTCAGAAGCGTGGCCCCTGCACCCCATTTCTTCGTAGCGGTGAGCGTAGCGAACTTGCGATACCATTCCCCCAGAACAGCCCTTGCGACCCATTGCGTTCTGTTGCGAATCGCGCAGCGACCTTGCGATACCATCCCCCAGAACAGCCCTTGCGATCCTTGCGCACCATTGCCAATCGCGCAGCGACCTTGCGATACCATCCCCCTAGAACAGCCCTTGCGATCCTTGCGCACTCACAAGCGGGGCCCCTGCACCCCATTTCTTCGTAGCGAATCGCGCAGCGAACTTGCGATACCATTCCCCCAGAACAGCCATTGCGTTCTGTTGCGGTGAGCGCAGCGAACTTGCGATACCATTCCCCCAGAACAGTCCCTAGAACAGCCCTTGCGACCCATTGCGTTCTGTTGCGGTGAGCGCAGCGAACTTGCGATACCATCCCCCTAGAACAGCCCTTGCGACCCATTGCGTTCTGTTGCGGTGAGCGCAGCGAACTTGCGCTACCATTCCCCCAGAACAGCCCTTGCGACCCATTGCACTCAGAAGCGTGGCCCCTGCACCCCATTTCTTCGTAGCGGTGAGCGCAGCGAACTTGCGATACCATCCCCCCAAGAACAGCCCATAGAACAGCCCTTGCGACCCATTGCGTTCTGTTGCGGTGAGCGCAGCGAACTTGCGATACCATCCCCCCAAGAACAGCCCCCAGAACAGCAAAAACGCCATAGGCAAAAAAACGCCGCAGGCTAACCCCCCTCCATCCAATCCCCAACCAAACGCTCCTCGACGTCAAAGGCAATTCCAATCTTCACCACCTCCTGCTGACCATTCGTGTAAGCATCTCCGAAACCTCGGGTTTCAATTTGCGCCATAGCCTCAGCTGCCGTGCCTCCGAGCTTGAGCTCCAGGATGTAAACGTACTTGGGCACCTCCACCCCGATATCAGCCCGACCGCGAGACGTAGACACTTCAGAGCGGGTGTACAGACCAAGCACCGTGAAGGTGGTGTGGATGATCGCATGCACCATCGCTTCGCTTTGCCGCTGCCACAGTTGGTGCGGCACGGCGGCAAGACTCACGTTGATGATCTCAATGATGGTGTCGAGGTCGCGGGCGCAGAATGCTTTGTACAAGCGATTAATGCGCGTGCTGGCAAGTTCGTTGTTGCCAAAACCATACTCACCCAGCAAAGCGTAGAGGAAAGTCTGGCGCACTTCTTCATTGGGGTAGTCGAGCAGTAACTGGCCCGTGGCAGGCATAACTTCTTTAACGGTGAGGTAGCCTGCCTGAAAAAGAATTGCTACAGGATTTAGCTGCGCAAGATTGAAGCTGGTGAGGTCAAGCTTGCGGACAGTGGTCGGGGCAACATTGTAATCTGCATGTTGCGTGAGGAGCTTGGTGACGAAGGTGGGTGTTCCTGATTCTGCCCAGTAGTTGTCGAGTTCGCGCTTCTTCAAAAACTTCAGGATCGACCAAGGATTATATACCCGCTCGTGGCTCCCCCAGGCATAGCCGTTATACCAGCGGCGTACCTCCGCGCGAGTATACCCGCTTGCATCAAGCTGAGGGCCAAAGTTATCCTCCAATTCCTGTTGGGTTATACCAACAAGCGTATAGGCCTCCGGACTTAGCGTTAGATTATCGAGGTTATTTAAATCAGAGAACAGCGACACTTTTGAGAAGGCAGATACACCGGTAATAAACACCAACTCTAGATATGGATCAGCATCTTTAAGTACAGCATAAAAGGCGCGTAATGCATCGCGATTGGCTTCGGCCTTCGGAATGTCATCGATGTAATCAATGATAGGCTTGTCGTATTCGTCGATCAGTAGGACTACTTTTCCGGAAGGCGAACTTTGAGCAAGTTGAAAAAGCAATTCCCGAAATACCAGCTTGAGGGTGAGCCCCTGCGGCATCTTAATTCCTCGTCTGTCAATAATGCTGTGCAGTTCATGCAGTAAGGCAGCTGTAACGCCTAAGTTCTCGTAGTCAATACTCGAGAATTTGAGCCAAATTACCGGCCTCTGCTTATCCTTAAAATTCCAGTGCTCCCCCGCCCACAGTCCCTTAAATAGCTCCTCGCTGCCTGAGTACAGCTCGTTCATAGTCGACACCGTCAGTGACTTGCCAAACCTCCTTGGCCGAGACAAAAACAAATAGCCCCCATTCTCGATGAGTCGGCAGATGTGCTCTGTCTTGTCGACGTACTTAAAGCCTTCTTCCCGAATTTTGCGGAAGTCTTGATGGCCGATAGAGTACTTCACGGCAACGAAGATAGGATAGTGAGCTGGTGAGGATGACGCTCAGGCCAGTGTAGTCGCCGCGCCCGCCTTAGATTGCTTGCCCGACTATATAATGTGGATATACACACGTGAATGAGGCTCATCAGGCACATCGCTCGGAAGCGGTCGAACGTGCCCAGCCCCTAACACCCTTTGCGAACCTTGCGTCCTCCCTTTGCGATACCATCCCCCCCAAGAACAGCCCCCAGAACACGAAAATCACCGCAGGCCAGTGTAGTCGCCCACCCGCCTTAGATTGCTTGCCCGACTATATGGTGTGGACATACACACGTGAATGAGGCTCATCAGGCACACCGCTCGGAAGCGGTCGAACGTGCTCAGCCCCTAACACCCTTTGCGAACCTTGCGTCCTCCCTTTGCGCTCTTTGCGATACCATCCCCTAAGAACAGCCCCCAGAACACAAAAATCGCCGCAGGCAAAAAAACCCTCCCCCACCCCTCAAACCGGACAACTCCCCGGCGGAACCTGCGCTCCCTTCACCGTTCCCCAACTCTGCATCTCCTCCTCAGTCCATAGATCTGGAAAAAACGTAATGCGCTTAAAGCGCGGTGGCAAATACTGCTGCCAATTGGTGCCACCAGTTGCCTCTATCGCTTTGGATTCCCGATTGAGGTACCTCGCCGCAGATTTAAAATGGGCAAGCGGCCACTGTACAGTAGCAAGATCATCAAACCGGCGCAGGAGATCTGTCAACTCCTGATCATCTGCCCAAGGTCGGTAAAGTCTGTTGATGTTACTCGCCCGATTCTCCTCGGCGAGGTCTTGCAAATCACGGGCATACTTCTTCTCAAAACGGCGCAGCGTGAGCGTTTTTTTGCCCGTAGCTAATTCGAGGCCGCCGCGTTTCCAGTAAAGCTCGTGCCAGTAATTACTCGGTTCAGACTGGTGGGTATACTGACTTCTGGCTTCGTGATGAATGAGGTTGTAGCCATCGGTACTCATGATTTCAATGATGCGAAACTGAGCACTCTGAAAGCCTGATGCAGGCAGCAGCGCCATGCGAAACTGCAGAAACTCCTCGCGATCCATCCCTTCAATCATGATGTCGAAGCTGCTCACCAGTTGCTCAAAATAGCGGATGACCCGCTGTATTTGCCGCTTCAGAAAATCCACCGTCAACACCTCCTGTGTTTGCACCTGCTGCAAAGCCTGTATGCACAGCTGGAAATACAGCTCTGTGATCTGGTGGTAGATGATGAAGATGCGCTCATCAGGAATCGGCGTTCGCGGCACCTGTATACTCAGCAAGGTATCGAGGTGGATGTAGTCCCAATAATTGAGGTACTCCGTGTGAATGAGCCCATCCAGGTAGGCCACATAATCCTGCCCCATCACATCGTACTTGCGCTGCAGCGCTTCCAGTTTTTCCTTAATTTCTGGTGTTACTTCCATAGGGCGAAAGGTAACGCCTCGCCCGCCGACACGGGTAGAGCAGGCACACCAACTAAGCGCAGCATACTACACCCTGCACGCAGAAGCACAAGCACTCACCCTGAAAAGTTTTGAGCTCGCTGCTACTGCTGCTCGTGGTGGGTGTATTCCTCTATAGTTTTTTTAGATCGCCGGACATCAAACCCAATATTACAGCACCTATTAGCAGCAGCGATGTTGGTGAGTGAAAAGGCAGGCAATATGTTATATATTTAGTGGAGCAATGGCTGTCCGGTAAATTGCGCTTCTAGATTCTAAACCTGCTGCCAATCATAAGCTCAACAGGTCCAAGCGCCGCAGGCATCCGCGCCGCAGGCCAACCCCCCCATGCTCACCTTCGGAGAAATACTATTCGACCACCTGCCAGCTGGAAAAGAACCGGGAGGTGGACCGCTCATCGCCGCCGCTCATGCTGCTGCCCTCGGAAGTAGAGTCCAACTCGTTTCCGCTGTAGGCAGTGATGGTGCTGGTGATGAACTCATTGCCATAGCCAGCGCACAGGGGATAGACACTTCGCTCATCCAGCGCAATCCGCTGCCTACTGGGCGCGTCAAGGTGCGGCTAAACGCTGTCGGAGATGCAACCTACGATATCGTCAAACCAGTGGCCTGGGATGCACTTGACATTAATCGTGGTCAACTAGCCGAAGCTTTGCAAACGACCAACTGCCTCGCCATATGGCTGCTAGGCATCCGGAGCGATACGAGTTTCGCCACCGCAAAATGGGCAGTCAGTAAGCTGGAGCCTACAACACTCGTGGCCGTAGATCTGGGTTTACGCCCTCCTTATTTCGACCGACCCCGTATCGAGTTTCTACTTCAGCATGCGCATGTGGTGAAGCTCAATCAAGAAGAATTATATAAAATATGCGAATTACTCCAACTTGCGGCGGCGCCCCAGGTTTTGGCGAAAGCATACACTATCGACACCCTAATCGTGACCGAAGGCAAGCACGGAGCAAGCAGCTATCGAGACGGGAAAGTGCTGATGCAGCCAGCTCCTGAAGTAACAGTGGTCGATACCGTCGGCTGTGGCGATGCCTTTTACGCCGCATACTTGCACCACCGACTCCGCGGAGCGCCCGAACAAACCTGCCTCTCCGAAGCCTGCGCCCGAGGAGCTTTGGCGGCAACTTTGCAAGGAGGTCTACCTGAAGCAATACTTTAAGTCTTATGCTGCTTTCGCCAAAACTGACCATCCTGAGCTATTGCATATTGCTATGCAGTATCCTCGCCTGCAGCTCAGCACAAGCACCGCAAGACGACGCCACGCCAGCAGCCGAGGCCGAAACCAACACCTCACTCGACTACTACCGTGAACAGCTCCGGCCGCAACTCCACCTCACACCCGAAAAGGGATGGATGGGCGCTCCAAGTGGCCTCGTCTTTAATGACAATAATTACCACCTCTATTACCTCCAGAATACAGCAACTAACAAACCCGACAAGCTGCACTGGGGCCATGCGACTTCACAAAACCTGGTTGAATGGCAGCACCAGCCATTTGCGCTGGCGCCCGACCAAACAAGCGACATTCTGAGCGGAAGTGTAATTCTCGATAAAAATAATACTGCAGGTTTTGGCGAAAGCGCACTAATTGCACTTTATACTCAGCGAGAAGCTGCACGCCCAAGCCTAAGCCTCGCCTACAGCACTGACGGCGGCTATACCTGGACCAAAGCCGCTGCTATACCCACACTACCTGCATCGGAAGATATAGAGTTAGTTGACCCAGATCTCTTCTGGCACAGCACCAGCAGCCAATGGATCTTGACGCTTGCAGCAGGTAATGAAATACGATTCTATGCCTCGCCCGACTTAAAATTATGGGAATTTAAATCTAGCTATGGTCGAAACTTAAAACTTGGTGAGGCTACTGGCGCCATGTATGAGCGGCCCAGCATGATTCCGCTTCGTGATTACCTCACCAGCACCCTCAACTATGTGCTCTTTCTGAATGTGCCAGACGGCGCCCCAGCTGGAGGTAGCGGTACGAGTTATATCATTGGAGATTTCGATGGTACACGATTTAGTGCAGAAAAAAACGGCGGTGCTTACTGGCTGGATTATGGAGCGGACAGCTACGCCTTCGGGACGTTTGACAACTCGCCTACGCCAGAAAACCGCGCTCTAGGCATCGCTTGGATGAGCAATTTAGACTATGCCACCAAGGTGCCCACGGAGCAGTGGCGCGGCACCATGACCAGCCCGCGCGTGCTCACGCTGCATGAAACCCCTCTCGGCCCACGGCTCAAGCAACAGCTGGTGCCCGACCTCTACAATTTCCGGGGCGCCCGCCTGAGCTTTAACCGTATGTCAGATAAAATTCCAACAGATTTACAGTCATCAACCGCGAATTGGTCCAACAGCACACTCGATATCAACCTCAACACCCCTGAGGGTAAAGTGCCAGCATTTACATTAGTGTTAGCAGATGCAGATAGAGATACCGTTCGCGTAGGATACGATGCACAGCAAGAAGAGTATTTTATTGATCGAACAGGTCTGCATAGCGCAAGCTTTAGCGAAAAGTATTCAAGCCGTCACACTGCACCACGAAAGTCTTTTGCAAGCGGAGAAATATTGCGCATACTAATCGACCGAAGCAGTATTGAAGTATTTGCAGATGATGGCTTTACCGTACTCACAGACAGTTATTTCTTTGATGATGAGCGAACCAATCTGTATCTGGAAGGGGATGTAGGTATTGAAGGAACAATTTACGAGCTCAAAGATTCACCTCCCACTCCAGAGAGTGTAGCACGGGTGCGGCTCGGGCTAGACTAGTAGCCAGCGCCACATGCCCACCGCTAGCAGGCCGAGCACTACGCTGGCTCCGACGTAGAGCAGCGCCATCGCACTGCGACCATCTTGCAGCAGCATAAGAGCTTCAAGACTAAAGGTGGAGAAGGTGCTAAAGCCACCGCAAAATCCTGTTGCGAGCAGCAGACGTGTAGTTGCTGAGTCACCTTGTCGCACTGCCGAAAAAGCGAGATATCCCAGTAGTGAGCAGGCTAATACATTCGCCGCGAGTGTACCCCACAGCACCTCGCGACCTGCTGCAAGCGCATACCTCGCCAGGCCGTAGCGTGCTAAAGAACCCAGACCGCCTCCAACAAAAATTGCGAGGTAGCTCACGCCGCCACCTGTTCGGAGGTACTCGTCTCAGCAGCAAGTTTGCGCTCCAAAGCCCGCTCGCGTCGCCGCACTTGCAGCGAGAGAGCGAGGGTGGCCAGTCCAGCCAGGCTCACCATCGTTACCAACAAGAACAAGTTGCCGAAGTCTTGTAAAACTATGGCTAGCCCGATAAAAGCCATGGTAATCACGCCCAGCACCATTGTGGTCTGGATATGGCTCAGCCCAAGGTCTACCAGCAAGTGGTGAATGTGGTTGCGATCGGGCTGGAGCGGCGACCTACCCCGCACCACGCGAGTCGTAAACACCCGCAGCGTATCGAAGAGCGGCACGATGAGAAAACCGATTGCTGCCGCTGGGGCAGCCGGAAAATAATAAGGGCTCGAGCGGTCGAGGTCGAGGTGCAGCTCGAGAAATTCTATAGCCAAGACAGCCACCAAGAGGCCGAGCAACAAGGAGCCGGTATCACCCATAAAAATGCGGGCGGGCGTCCAATTAAACTTTAAAAAAGCTAAGGTCGATCCAATCAAAGCACTCGCCAATATGGTATATTCTGCATGACCAACGAGATAAAACCAGCTCCCCAAAGCGGAGGCTGTGATTATACAAATTGTTCCCGTCAAGCCATTGACGCCATCGATTAAATTGAAGGCATTAATGATTACAATAATGGTAAACATCGTCAGCACTATCGAAACGAGTTCGGGCAAGTTGCCGATACCAAAGATGCCGTACAAACTTGGTATCCGTACCTCCGCGACGCTAACCAGTATTCCGGCCGCAAACAGCTGTCCCAGCAATTTCATCAGTGGGCGCGATGGCAGAATATCGTCTTTAGCGCCAATTAAAAAAATCACGATACAGCTGCACAAAATGTACTGCAGGCCGCCAAACAATTGGTATGGCGTCCAGGCGATGATGCTAAAAAGAACACCTGCAAAAATGCCGATGCCGCCCAGACTAGGGGTGGCTACAGTGTGTGAGCGCCGCTCGCCAGGCTGATCGGTAAGATTCTTGACCCGTGCAATCTTGATGATCGAAGGGATTGCGTAGTAGGTCACCCCGAAAGCTGTCAGGAAAGCGAGGATGAATTCGTACATGCGTTGGCAAAAGTAGGCTACTCTACCTTATCGAAAAGGTCGTCTACCCTACTCTTCAGTTTACGCAACACTTCTCTTGCACCGGCCTTACCGTAGCGCTGCACATAATAATCTGACACATCTGCCCAGAATTCGCGACGTTGCGCCCGATTTAGCTCGTCTTCGTGTTGAGGATAGCAGATTTCCACGAGTTCTTGCAGGCGCTCATCGTAGACTTTCCACTTATTATCAGATGCATCGTAGGTAGCCGCTCGGGTCTGCTCAAAAAAGTCATCAGCCCTCGTCACAAAAGCTTCGGGGGTACTGCCGCAGGGGTCGAAGTCGCAGCTTACGCCAAAACACGCGACACCCATTGCTACCGCGCCGTAAAGCAACTTTTTCATGAAATTGAATAATCAACTAGTACGAACCAGCGGAGGCGCCCGCCACAGGTTTTAAGGCTTCGTCACCTAGCTTGCGCAGCTCGGTTTGGTAGGCGGCGCCTTCTTTTTTCGTCTTCACCCGGCCGTTAGCGTCTAGAAATAGCAGCGTCGGATATGACTTCACGTCAAATAGCGCAGCCAAATTTGGACCGTTACCAGCCTCGGCGTTGATTTTCACGCTGATGAAGTTGGCGTTCATGTAGTCACCAAATTCTCGATCGGTAAACACGTCTTCATCCATCAATTTGCACGGCAGGCACCAGGAGGTATAAAAGTCGACGAACACGAGTTTATTCTCTGCCTTTGCGCGTTCGAGTGCTTCTGAGAGGCGATCCACGCGCATAAAGTCGACGAAGAAATTGGCGTATTCATCCTCGGCAGGCTTTGCTTTGGTAGTGGCTGACTTATCAGCTGCACTGTGACTAGCACCGCAGGCCATCAACAGGAGCAACGCAGACATCAGCATGAGCGAGAGGATCCGCGTCATGGAGTGGGGGGTTGACTGGTTTGGAGAATCAGGAAGCGTCGGTTGAGTGTTCATGCTAAAGCGTGCTAGACCCGACCGACGGCAAAAATAACACCAATGCGCCTGCACAAAGTACATCGTTTGGCGAGTGCAGACATAAATAACACATTTCCCTTATGGATATTCACCCCAGTTGCAGTGCGCTGTGATAGGCGCTCAGTGTTTGGGAGGCCATATTTTTTATCGAAAACTTTTTTGCGTGCAGTCGGGCAGCTTCTACCAGGCGCTGGCGCAAGTCTGGATTTTGGAGTATATCGGTTACAGCTTTCGCCAAAACATCAGATGCCCCAACCGGAGCCAGCAATCCAGTTTTCTCGTGCACCACAAGTTCAGGAATACCGCCCGCCGAAGTCGCTACCACTGGCACTCCCCTCACTTGGGCTTGTAAAATACTCGAGCCAAGCCCTTCCCAGCAACTGGTAAATAAAAAGACATCGAACGCGCCAACCAGAGCTGCTGCGTTTTGGCGAAAGCCGAGCAAGTGAGTTCGGGAACTTATTCCAGAGGAGGCCACCAACCGTTCGGCTTCCCAAATTTCACGTGGACTACCTGTACCGATATGTATGAGGTGCAGCGAAGGGTGCTGATTGAGAACTTGTACACCTGTTCTAATGAAAGTAGCAAAATCTTTTTCAGCACTAAGTGCAGCCACCGTACCGAGCAGGGGAGTAGTGGGTGCTAGGTTCAACTCCATCCGCAAATCCGGGGCATCGGCAGCAGGTTTTGCAACAGCGCTATACACCACGTGTACCGGCTTGGTGGCGGGTAACACCGCTTGGTGCAGCGCCGCGATGGCCTCACTCACACAGAGCACCGCACGCATGTTTGGGTGAGCGTACTTCGACCAGCTAAAGTTCGGCAGCCCTGGTGCCCGCGCAACGCGACGACTGACCACAAACGGCAGCTTAGCACCGCACAAGTTGCTCAACCACAGCGAAGTATGTGCGTGGCTGTCGTGAGCATGTGCAATGTCAAACTGTTGCTGCTGCTGTAGGTGCCTAACTTGAAAGGCTTGTACAAGCCGCCCTCGCAGGTCGACCACTTGCACGCCTAGTTCACGGGCACGCGTGGCGAGAATGCTGGCCTTTGGCGTGGCGAGGCATTGCTGCACGGCTTGCTCGGCAAATGCCTCCAGCAGGTACATAATCTGCTGTTCACCTCCTCGAAAAGAGAGCGGTGTGCTCACGTGTAGCACCTTCACGATGTTGGGTCATTGCGCCACAACTCGGCAAGGAGACGGTATTTTTTACGCACCAGGGCTGCATCGCGGCGAGCGAGCTCTCGCCCAGCCCAGCCATCCCGCCAGCCACTGAGGAGAATATACGACCGAAAGGCGCGCCACAGCGGAGCAATGTAAAGTTTACTCCAGGTGGCGCGCTGACCAGCAGCGTAGAGGCTCTCGGCGCCCAAACGCGCGTAGGGTGCGCACTTGCGTTCGTGACTGGCCAGGTCTGGGTAGCTGTAGTGCAGCAACTCGCCCGGCAAGCTGGCACGGGGCTGCTCGCTGAGCAAGGTTTCGTGTACCGGTCGCTTATCCCAGTGCGCAGTCTGGCGGTGGTAGAGCCGCCAGACGATGTCCTTGCGCCAGGCGCCGTGGCGTACCCAAGTGCCGCAAAAGTTGGTGATGCGCCGCATGCCATACACAGTGCGGGCGCCGGCATCAGCGTTTGCAATTGCCTGTAGCAGTTGTGGGTCGGGCACTTCGTCGGCATCGAGACTCAAAATCCAGTCGTGCTTGGCTTGCTGGGCGCCGAAGTTTTTCTGCTGTCCAAAACCTCGCCAGTGCGTTTCGATAACGCGTGCGCCGGCGCTGCGGGCTAGTTCAGGTGTGTCGTCGGTGCTACCACTGTCGATCACGAGCACCTCAGTTGCGATTGCTTGTACGCTGGTGATGGTGCGCGCGATGTTGGCGGCTTCGTTGTGCGTAATGATGAGTGCAGTCAACGCTTTCACGATGGCGAACCTACGCGACTGGCGCTATCGCAACGAAATGAGGATTGACCAAGTCGGGCTTGTTGTAGCGCAGCGGCAGCCCGGTATTGGCGTCGCGCACACTGCCTCCTGCTTCTTCGAGAATTATTTGACCGGCGGCGGTGTCCCATTCCATGGTGGGAGCGTGACGCGGGTAGATGTCGATATGGTTCTCGGCGATGGCGCAAAATTTTAGCGCGCTACCCTTGGCTACGCTTTGGGGCTGATCGAAGTTTTGCAGGTAGTTTTGGGTAGCGGAGTTGTGGTGGCTTCTGCTTACGCAAAAACGGAGCTTAGCCTGCTTAAGGTTGATGGCGGGCCGCTGCGGTAGCGGCTCAAATACACCTTCGGCACGATCTACTGTATAAACTCCTCCACCTTTATATGCAGTGTAGCTTCGGCTCGACACTGGTGCGTGAATAACACCAAGAATGGGTGCGCCACCTTCTAGCAGGGCGATGCAAACGCAGAATTCTCCGTTGCGTTTGATGAATTCTTTGGTTCCGTCGAGTGGGTCGACGCACCACACGAGTGGATGTCGGCTGCGCTCGCTGAAGGGAAGTTGTTTGCTTTCCTCGGAGACGATAAGATAGCCGAGGTTGAGGCTGTTGATGCCTGCTTGAATGATGTGCTCGGATCGCTGATCGGCTTCGGTAAGTGGACTGTTATCGCCTTTGTAGTCGACATCGAGTTCGGCTTGCGCGTAAACCTTCAGTATGGCTTCACCTGCGCGGCGGGCGATGCGTTCGATTTGTTTGGCGAGGTGGAGAAGTGTGGGCTTGGACGACAAGGCTGGCGGGGGAGGTGGGCTCGGGTAAAAGTAAGCGTTTTAAGAGGGGAATCTTGTTTGCATAGTTCATTTTGCTAGATCTGGAAGATTGCAGAATTAAGGCCGGTTAAAGACTTGCATCGGCGTATTCATCACGCTGCGGGAGACTTGCTGTGCGCCATCGTAAGGGGGTGCGGCACGTCTGGAGCGCCCGTTCGACCGCTTCCGAGCGGTGGGCCTTTACGCAAGTTTGCTCGAAAAGGCAAGCTACTTGTGCTGGTTCAGAGAGCTGCCGCTGGACAGCGCCCGTTCGACCGCTTCCGAGCGGTGGGCGCTTCAAGCACGTTTCCACGTGAAGGCAAGCTACTTGTGCTGCCGCTGGAATGGGCCTCATGTTGTGCTAATCATCCAATTAATAACATGGCGGGTATAGGTTGATTTTGTTCTTTATCTTCTACTAGCTGGCACTAGGAATGCGTTGTATTTATCTTGATGATTACAAGAACTAGCGAGTTAGAAATATAGAGATTATGGTATATGTTTTGTGGGTGGCGCGCCCCACTGCTTAGACATAGATCCTCCCACTTCGCAAGCTCAGGGGCCCCTGCCATGTCACGCTCCAAGGGGAGAACCAGCACCACCCACAAAACAAACGATTCGCAGGACTGAAGTTGTAACTTGTGATAAAAGTTATATCAGCGCTTTATTTACGGGATGTTACCTGATATATCAACTACGATTTATTTCTTCTACTAGCTGTCGCTAGAGGTTATTTGTTCTTTTTGCTTGATCAAAAAGAACCAGCTCAGCAGCAGGTACCTCCCAGAGGGTCTAGCTTAGACTAGGTTTTCCTCCCACTGCGCTGAGGCTTGTGGGCCCTGCTTAGACTAGGTTTTCCTCCCTGCTCCTTCGTCGCGGGCCCCTCCTAGTCACGCCTCCAGTCACGCCCTTTCTTGCTTCGTCACAAGGCCGCATCTCAAAATAAGAGGGACCCCTGAGCCTTAGCGAAGAGGGAGTTACTTGCTTTGAGTCTCGCAACTTTGTGCTGCGGGTAGATTAAACTCTAATTTGGAATTTTTTTTGGTAGTTTACTTTCTTGTTTGCTCAAACAGTAAATCGGCCGTCGCGGGTCGCATCAGCGACATTACTTTCGCTTCGGGAAAATGCAGTGCGCCATCGCATGGGGGTGCCGCACGTCTGGAGCGCCCGTTCGACCGCTTCCGAGCGGTGGGCGCTTTAAGCGAATTTCCTCGAAAGGGTAAACCACTTGGGCTGCCGCTGGAATTAGCCTTACGCTGTGTTAGTCTTCTAAGAAAGGCTTGCCTTATATAGATTGATTTACTGTTAATTTTACTAGCTGTCGCTAGGACTATCTGTTGTTCTATTTTGATTAGAGATAAATAAAATTGAATTTTAGTTTGATAAAATATGGGAGTATGTTTTGTGGGTAGCGCTGGTTCTCCCCTTGGGGAGTTAGAGGGGCGCGCCACCCACAAAACAAGCAATTCGCATGACTGGAATTGCAACTCGTGACAGGACTTATATCAGCTCTTTGACTGCGCTTTGCCAGACAGAATAGCAATTTTAGGTTAATCTTACTAGCTAGCGCTAATAGTAACTTAGTTCTTTTTGCTTGATCAAAAAGAACCAAAAAATCAAGGCCGATTGAAACTCGCAACTTTGTGCTGCGGGTAGATTAAACTCTAATTTGGAATTTTTTTTGGCAGTTTACTTTCTTGTTTGCTCGAACAGTAAATCGGCCGTCGCGGGTCGCATCAGCGACATTAAACGCGCTTCGGCAGGCCTGCTGTGCGCCATCGCAAGGGGGTGCCGCACGTATGGACCGCCTGTTCGACCGCTTCCGAGCGGTGGGCGCTTTAAGCTAGTTTGCTCGAACAGTAAATCGGCCGTCGCGGGTCGCATCGGCGACATACTTCTCGCTGCGGAAGAACTGCTGTGTGTTATAGCATGGGGGTGCGGCACGTATGGAGGGAACGTCGCTGAAGAGCCGGTAGCTGTTCAGTATCAGGTTTAGCTTGAATGAAGGCACTATGCCTTTAATAAGAGCTTACTCAATCGCGAACCATACCAAGAGTAGAGCTCACCATCTACTAATGACACCTGCGCCTGTGGACATAGCTGCTGCATCTCGTCGAGGTGTTGCGGCTTGAAAGGATAAGGTTCGGAGGAGAGAAGGAGGTGTGCCGGAGCAAGCGCTTGAATGTCTTCGATTGCAAGGCTCGGATAGCGCTCGGCATCAGCGAGCACGTTGCTGTAGCCCACTGCCTCCAGCATGCTATGAATGTAGGTATCACCACCGGCTGCCATAAAGGGATTGCGCCAGATAAGGTAAAGGGCAGTGCCTTGATTGGCTTGGTACAGCTGCTTAATTGTAGCGGCATTTGCGTCCACAATTCGCTCTGCAGCAGGTAAGCAATCTAGGTGCTGACCCAGGTGTAGGATCATCTGCTTAGCACTCGATATATCCACCACATCATACACTAGCACCTCACTAAACGACCTTATAACCTCCACTTGCTCGCGCACATTCTCTTCTTTGGAAGCAATGACGAGGTCTGGCCGTAGGTCTTGCACAGCCTGCACCCGTACGTTTTTAGTGCCTCCAACTACTGCCACTTCCTCACGTAAGCTGGGAGGATGCACGCAAAATTTGGTACAGCCCACGAGCTGTTCGCGCACTCCTAAATCGACCAGGAGCTCGGTAATGGAGGGGACGAGGGAAACGATTCGGACTGAAGATGCCATGCTGGCGGAAATTAAATCCGCTGGTTTAATTTGCGAAACATCATCGAAGATGCATCAGTTTCATCCAACATAAGTTACGGAAGTTGCTTTTAATGCTAAGTGTGCACATTATTAAAGGCGTTTACAGGAAATTTATGATCGTATTTAAAACCACCGAGGTTTTCTGAGGTAACGGCGCTAGAGAGTAATGCTGCCGTCTACTGCTAAGTGGAGAGAAATTGCGATTCCTGCACGATCAGCGTAGGGAATAAATCCGGTATAAGTAGTGTTAATTAAAGTCTTGTGTTAAGAGAGGAAAATGTGGCACAGCCGATCAACAGCATAAGCAGCCATGGAATAAGGCAAGTTGAGTTTCGCATAGGGCATGCAACACAGTGCCGTAGATTATGCTCAACACCTACTTTCACGCCATGCAATACCCGCAACTCGATGCTCTACCTGATGGACCTGTACAGCTTGCAGTTACCGATGTTGATGGTGTGCTGCGGGGCAAAGTGATCAGCAAGCAGAAACTGCTCGATGTGCTCAAATCGGGTATGGGTTTTTGTAACGTTGTTTTTGGGTGGGACAGTCAGGATGCGCCTTACGACAACACCAGGATCAGCGGCTGGCACACAGGCTATCCGGACGCGAAGGTGCAGCTCGATATCGACAGTTTGCGGCGGATGTCGTGGTTGGATGATCAGCCTTTTTTGCTCGGCGACTTTGCGGGTGGAGCTTTGGCAGATGTTTGTCCGCGTACGTTGCTGCGGCGGGTTTTGGCGAAAGCTGAAGGGGAAGGTTATCGCATCAATGCTGCACTTGAATATGAATGGTTCAACTTTAGGGAGACGCCTAGTAGCCTTGCGGCAAAACAGGGCTTAGCTCCCACGTCGGCCACACCTGGTATGCATGGCTATTCGCTATTGCGGCCTGGAAATTTTGCAGAATTTAATACGGAGCTATGGCAGCATCTACCTGCTTTCGGAATTGCCTTGGAGGGGGTGCATACCGAAACCGGCCCGGGAGTATACGAGGCTGCGATGCACTACACCGATGCGCTGGCTGCAGCGGATAATGCAGTGTGCTTCAAATTTGCGGTAAAGCAACTTGCGCTGCGGCACGGCCTGGTGGCCAGTTTTATGGCGAAATGGCGAGCAGATTTACCTGGCTGCGGAGGGCATTTGCACCAAAGTGTGACAACGCTGAAGGGTGAAGATGTATTTGCTGCTAGTGTGCAAGAGCGCAGCCAGCAGCTAGATCATTACCTTGCAGGTCAGCTCTATTGGCTCCCGAAGCTGATGCCGCTGCTGGCACCCACGATCAACAGCTACAAGCGGCTGGTGGAGGGGAGTTGGGCAGCCACTGCTAT
This sequence comes from Saprospiraceae bacterium, assembly GCA_965213735.1. Taxonomy (GTDB): domain Bacteria; phylum Bacteroidota; class Bacteroidia; order Chitinophagales; family Saprospiraceae; genus CALDTK01. Next base: position 911,574 of record CBDCAB010000005.1, on the reverse strand, counting down.
GAGTTGGGGCTATGACAATCGGACGGTGGCGCTGCGGGTGCTCGCCGATCGCTTGGAGACGCGCCTGCCTGGGGCTGATGCCAATCCATACCTCGTGCTGGCGGCGAGCGTGGCAGCAGGTATGAATGGCCTCACGCACAAACTCGCAGGCACAGCGGCGGGAAAACAGGCGCTCCAACAGGCTGCTACCACCGGCAATGCCTACAGTAATGACTCACTCACTCCACTACCCAAGACGCTACATGCTGCAGTGGCGCTGACACGACAGCATCAAGAAGCAGTGGGCGAGCTGCTGGGGGAGGAATTTATTGAGCACTTCTTGCTGACGCGCGAGTGGGAATGTCGGGCGTACGATGCAGCAGTAACAGACTGGGAGCGGAGTCGCTACCTAGAGATTATCTAGCAACTATGATTTCGTTTTTGGACATTGTGCGGGAGGCGTGGCGCCACTACGACAGCTCACGGGAGATTGCATCGCTTGTTGATATCTCGGCACAGGTGTCGACCAATCATGTATATCGTATTAAACTCATCGATGGCACTATTATAGTAGCAAAACTCAGCTACTTTGGAAAGTTTGAACACTTTGCCGAAGATCATGCAATCATTAATGCCTTAGCAAATAATCTACCAGCTCCGTTTGAAGACTTTTTAGCGAGAAGTTTGGTAAAAGGTCGAGAATTATTTGTGCACCGTCACCAGGATTCAGCGCTCGATGCATGGGTGGTATTTTATCGGCCGGTGAAGGTGCGTGAGCGAATGCCTCGGCGGCTGGATGAAGATCAGATCGAGCAATTCGCGGTGGAGTTTGCTCGCTTTCACAAGGCCTGCTACCAAGTGCGCAATACCCTGCCGGCAGCCTCTAAGACTGCGATGACGGATATCAACCAGTTGCTCAGCCTACTCGACTCACCAGAGGGTAAATTTGAGTTTCGGGGATATGATCAGTTGCTGCGTCAGCACTGTGAAGCCTTTCGTGATAATACAGCTGAATTTGGCAAATCACTCGACCGCATACCCGTATTCGTCGACTGGAATATTGGCAACTTCTCCGTGACGCCAACAGGAAGATTTTATTCGCGTTGGGATTATGACTGGTTTAGAATGTCGAGTCGGATGATGGACTTTTACTTCATTTCTCGCGTGGTGAGTGACCGAGGCGATCAGACAGTCTTCTTTTACAATATTGATATTCTGATGGAAGAGCGCTTTATTCTATTTCTGAAGACTTACCATGAAGTTTTTCCGCTCGCTGCTGAAGAACTTGATCTGCTTGGGGAGATGTATCGGTTTTTCCTGCTCAACTACGTGATCAAGGACGGGCGGTATTTCTTCCATGAGTTGTTTGCCACCAAATTGCTGGCGGAGGCGCTGGAAGAAGGATTGCCGAGTGTAGATAGGTTTGATGCTGGAGCGCTTAAGTTGGCGCTGGGCTTGTGAGAGGCAGGTATATTTTGCGCAACAGATAAGGTATGCTTTTACCAATTCAGCCGTTTTTGCCGCTTGCGCGCCAGTTCAAGGCTGTGTGTTTTGATTCGTATGGTGTGCTTAAAAATTATGCCGGTGCTATCGAGGGAGGGGCTGAGGTGTTGGATACGCTTCGCGCGGAGGGTACCGAAATTCGGATTTTGACCAATGATGCCTCACGCTCGCAGGGGCAGCAGGCGCAGCGATTTAACGAGTTAGGTTATACGCGCATTCGGGCAAGTGAAATTATCACCAGCGGCATGATGGCGAAGTTGTACCTCCGAGAAAAAATTACCACGGGAGCTGTGGCATACCTCGGTACGGCAGCCTCAGCGCGCTATGTTTTAGATGCTGGTTGCGTTGCCGTACCCATTGCCGAGGTGGATGATTTTCAGGAGATAACGGCAATGGTGTTTCTCGATGATGAAGGTTTCGATTGGAATACTGATTTAAATACAACGATCAATCTGCTCCGCGCGCGCAATATTCCAGTTGTGGTAGCGAATACAGATAAGCTCTACCCTGTGACGCGGACACGTGTTTCTCTAGCGACTGGAGGCATAGCTAAGCTGGTGGAGGGTGTTGTCAACCGCACGTTTCTCCACTTTGGCAAGCCCGACACGCAAATGTTCAACTATGCCTTTGAAGATCTTAATCGAGCTGAGTCTGTGGCTAAGCGGGAGGTCCTTATGGTTGGAGATACGTTGCGCACAGATATCCTTGGGGCCAATAAGTTTGGCATCCGCACCTGCCTAACACTAAGCGGCAACACTACCGAACGCGACTATGCGGAAGATATCGAGCGCTCAGGCATTCAGCCGGACTTCGTGTGTCTGTCGATTGGCACGTAGACTCTACCTTTATCCGATGCTTACTATTGCTCACCGCGCTTTTGGTTTTGCCTTGAGCGGACTGCTAACGCAAAAGATTTATAGCTTCAGTGACCAAATGATCTTCTCCGAATTCATCGCGGTAGCGTAACAGCACAACATAGACGCCGATATCTGCCGGCTGGCCAGCAACGTCACCATTCCAGCTTGCGCTTGGACCTATTTCTTTATGTAGTAATTCTCCCCAGCGGCCATACACTTCAAGGCTGAGTGTGCTGGCATGAGTCATCTCAGGCTTCCAAACATCGTTAGTACCATCTTGATTTGGGCTAAATGCAGTAGGCAAATAGATGCTTGCCTCACAGCGACTGATAGCGATGGTGGATATGCTCGTACCGCAAGTGTTAGCTGCCACCAGGTCGTATACACCTGGCTGCTCGATGCGAAGGTTTTGAAGGACTGGCTCACCATTAAGCTCATAGTCTATGCCGCCATCAAGCAGCGTAAGCTCGTAAGGCAGGTGTAGGTCGCAAGCTGATGCATTGAGATCGTATAGGCCTTCGATGGGTGCATCGGGCAGGCTGGTAATGAGGTAGGTGCTGGTGTCGACACTGCCGCAACCATTATCATACGCAAACCTGTAGCTGCTTGGCTCGGAGATTTCTAGTAAAGGATTATTGGGTTGATTCGCCCATCGCGTGCTCTCGGGAGTTTGAAGCAGTATTCCCGCTCCTAATTCACACACGGCAGTGTCGCGATTCGGAATTTGCAAGGTTTGTTGTTCTTCCACAATTATCGTATCCCGAAAGCCATGGCAACCTGCCACGGTAGCCTCATAGCTGTAAACTCCTGGCGCGGAGATGGATATTGATGGGCTCGTTTCTCCGGTGCTCCATAAGATGGTTTCCAAGCCTGCTCCCGGATCTACCGTCAGCACCTCACCCGGGCAAATTTGTCTGTCAGCCAGTCGAGGTTTCTGAGCTACGGCTATGAGTCTTACTTCATCGATACCGTAGTAGGCAAAGGAGGACGTGTCTTCAGCTACCCCAAAACCACGTACGGGAGTTACAACTCGAAATCTCTCTGTACTCCACGGGTCGAAGTTGCCAAAACTTATCCACTTATGTGCGCTATCTCCACGCACCAATGCCGAGACCTGTATCCATTCGTCTCCTTCAAGGAAAGTAGAGTCTGCGGCGTAAAGATCTACTTTATTGTTAGTAATGAAAGCGTACTCTCCGGGGAAAGGATCGGCAACATCCCCTGAATGTACACGATCATTCCAGTGTAGTCGATCTGGCCCGAGGCGGGCAGAGATGTAGCTTACTGACAGCTGACCTATAAAAGGGGCTTGCTGTAGGATTGTATCACGAAGAGTTTTGTGAAGCACCATTGTAGAAAGACAGTAAACACTATCGCTAGAAAGCGGATATTTTAGTGGTGCTTCAAGATAATCTCGCATATCTGAGGTCGATTTGGGCTCTTGAGCAACGTTATCTGTAGGGTCATGCTGGCGTGTACCTGCAATGATTATGGCGGCATGCGATTGAGCATCGCTTGATGGTATTGGCTTATATTTACTTTCTGCAATAGATAAATATCTAAATGTGGTATCATACCTATTACTGTAAATTTCAGAATTTAGGCCGTGCCGTGCATTAAGCCAATACGCGTGATAATTGTTATTGAATACAGAAGTATCCAAACCTGCATTAATGGTAGGGTTAATTATTGGATCTTTAGTCCAATTCGATTCCTCAAAGCTATAGTTTCCAATATGATTAGCGGGTTGGCCATACCCTTGAATCGATAGGGTAGTCAACAGGTAAAGGGCTCCCCATCTCAACAAGCATGAGATGGAGAGCCCTATAGTTGACTCTTGATAGGAGTCCGTCTGCATGTCTACTGCTTAACGAGGCGGTATTGTTGCAGTTGGCCGGCTTGGTCCATTGCTGTCAAGAAGTAAATTCCTGGAGCAAGCCGCGACACGTTCAACTGTTGAGACGTGAAAGTAGGACGTGACAACACCCGGGCAATTGTATCGCTTATAAAATACAACATTAGCAGGAGCGCAGAGCAAAAATGAAGCATCACTATCATGCTTTACACCAACCGAACATCTGTTGATTATGCTGAGTTAATGCAAATTAGCCGGTTGAGTTCGAAATTGCCTGCAAAAATTTGGAGGAATGTGCGATTTGTCGGTTACCAGTCGCATTACATGCTGGTTTTTAATGAGTTAAATGAAGGTGGCAAAAGTCAATTTCGTCTTCGGTCGTGCGGGGGGCATCCTACAACTATACCTGAACCGTCGCTTCTACTGACATGCATCAGGATCAGCGTGTGACGAAAGTTCAGCTAACTAGTTGCTTTCCGGAGAAGCAACGGTTCTCACTCCTCACTTGGAGCCACGCAATGTCTACCCCGTGCATCCTCCGTGCAAATTCTCCGTGTCCCTCCGTGTGAGAGGCGTCACATCAGGCAGTTTCTCACGGAGGCCCACAGAGGCGCTGCGCTTTGGGCACGGAGCGTCACGGAGGCACTAGGCTAAAAGTCCAATACTCCGATAATAGTAAACCCCTCCGTGCCTCCTCCGTGCCTCCTCCGTGCAAACTCTCCGTGTCCCTCCGTGTGAGAGGAGTGACATCAGGCAGTTTCTCACGGAGGCCCACAGAGGCGCTACGCTTTGGGCACGGAGAGTCACGGAGCTGCTATGCCACAGGTTGTATACTTCAATTATAGTAAACCCCTCCGTGAATCCTCCGTGCAAACTCTCCGTGTCCCTCCGTGTGAGAGGCGTCATATAAGGCAGTTTCTCACGGAGGCCCACAGAGGCGCTACGCTTTGGGCACGGAGATTCACGGAGCTGCTATGCTACAGGTCGAATAATGCAATAATAGTAAACCCCTCCGTGAATCCTCCGTGCAAACTTTCCGTGTCTCTCCGTGGGAGAGGCGTCGTATAAGGCAGTTTCTCACGGAGGCCCATTGAGGCGCTACTCTTTGGGCACAGCAATTCACGGAGCTGCTATGCCACAGGTCGAATACTTCAAGAATAGTAAACCCCTCCCTGCAAACTCTCCGTGTCCCTCCGTGTGAGAGGCGTCATATACACCTCAGGCTTTATGTACTTGAACCGTCGCTGCTACTGACCTGCATCAGGATTTGCGTATGACGAGGATTTACCTAGCTATTTGCCTTGCGGGGAAGCAATGGTTCTGACTCCTCGCTTGGAGCCACGCCAGGGCTACTCCGTGCCTCCTCATGAGTCATCTTGTTGAGTGCTGTAATAAATTTTTTTGGGTGTGACCCTGCTGCCACCCACCTCGACAAAGGTTCGCTAAATTTGCTCCATGATTTTGAGACCTCTATCAGGTTTTGCCTTGAGCGCACTGCTACTCCTTCTACTCCTCAGCTCCTGTGGCACATCGACCGAAGAGGTGTGGCTAAATGCCGACGGATCAGGACGGTATGAGATGAATTACGATGCCAGCGAGATGTTTGGCATGCTCGCGATGATGGGTATCGAGGATAAGGAGCCCACGCAAGAGGAGCTAGACCCGAATGCGCCGTTTGATCCGAAGCTTGCTTTGCAACAAGCATTGGCGCAAGGGCAGCTAGACACTGTGATGAATTTCTATGATATTTTGCCAGATAGTGCACGATTACTTGTGACAGATCGAGCGACCTTGCGAGCAAAATTAGAAAGCAATGGTCGAGTAGTTGATGAGCCTTATCTAGATACGGTACAACAGCTCATGCAAAGCCTACTAAATTTCAATCTTGTAGCTGAGGTCGATAAAGCAGCTGAGAAGCTGATTATGGGCTTTCGGATAAATTTTGAAAAGCCGCATGATATCCGCGGAATATTCCAATCTCTGGCCGCACTAAAGGCCTTGACGCCCGATGAAGAAGCTACCGGTGGTACGGGTGGGGGTATGGACGACAAGATGTCGCATGCAACAGACTATACACTCCAAGGGAACACCTTGATGATCAGGCAAGCTGCTAATCCCGCTCTTGATGAACTCATAGAATCGATGAGGTCGAGCGAAGCAGACATGGATGAGGATCAACTTCAACAGATGCTAAAAATGCTCGGCCTGGATAAGCATGAAGTAATTGTGCACCTACCGGGGAAAGTCAAAAATGTAGAGGGAGCAAATTACCGCACGCTTGATGAAAATACTGTTGCCTTTGATCTGGATTATAAAGAACTGGTAAGAGAAGGCAAGCCATTTTCTGCCAATGTCAAGTTCAAGCCTAAGCGGAAGTACCGCCGCACGGTGCCTCAGGAGTAGTCGGCTTGTGGCTGCGCCAGTCAACAAGGGTGGTGATTTTAGCGATACTCTAAGCTCACCAAACCCATTGTAAGACATGAAGCGCTTAGAAGGAAAAGTCGCCATCGTAACCGGTGGCGCAACAGGCATAGGAGAGGCTATCGTCAAGAAATTTTCTCAGGAAGGAGCACGCATCTTCCTGATCGGCATGCCGCAAGATCCAGTCGCTGAAGTACAATCGGAAGTCATCGCGGCTGGCGGCCAGTGCAAAATCTTTATTGGAGACATATCTGAGGAAAAGGTAGCCCGCGACGCCAGTATGCTGTGTAAGCAGGAATACGGTCAGCTCGACATTCTGGTAAATAATGCAGGCATATTTCCCGCATTTGCACCAGCCGAAGAGTACCCGCTCGATGTTTTTGATAATATGTTGAAGAATAACATTCGCACGAACTTCTTGATGACTAAGTTTTGTCTGCCCGACCTACACAAGTCGAAGGGCAACATTGTCAATATGGGCTCTGTTTCGGGTTTACTAGGACAGCCGAAAATTACGCCTTATGGAGGCACTAAAGGCTATATACATGCGGTGACGCGCGGCCTGGCCAATGAGCAGGCGGCCAACGGCGTGCGGGTGAATGCTGTCTGTCCAGGTCCGGTAGACACCGCCTGGACGCGCAAGGAGCACGGTCCGATGACGATGCAAGACGAGATGATGCTGAAAGCGGCGAATCCCATGGGTCGCCGTGGCACTCCTGCTGAGATGGCAAATGCAGCTTGCTTTTTGGCCAGTGATGAGGCCAGCTACATAACGGGTCACCTACTCTACGTTGATGGCGGCTTCAGTTCTGCCTACGGACCTGCGGGTTTGCAAGCGGATGATCGTCTAAAGGAGCAACCGGAAGATGATTTGAACACGAAGCACACGTATGAGGGGGCGACGGAGATGAGGTGAGGCCTCCGGCGGTAAGAGCCTCCGGCGGTGAAGCCTGCGGCGGGGGGAGGCTCGGGCTGTGTAGTACCGGACGGGCCTGATCAGTAGCGCTATTCTTCGGAAGAGAATGGACGAAGATCAGGTCCGTCGGGTAGCTTTTTAAAGCCACTGGGTAAATTCTGGGCTCCGGGATAGTAATTTCTTGGTGGGCCGGTTAAGTCAGTCAGGTATTCGGCCAGTTTGTTCGACCCAGCCTCTATATCGACTCAGCAATTAGCTATTTAAAAGCGAGCATCGAAGTAGCCTTCGAGTATTTCGATAGTTTTTGTAGTGTCATCTTGATTGTACAGCGTACCGCTAAAGCTGCCTACAGCATAGCGGCCAAGGGTATCAATGCGGCTGACTACGAAATTAAACGTTGAATCCTCGGACTTGGAATTATACCGGATGCCGCGTCGCGAGTGCTTTTCATCTCTATAAAAGAAAACTAGTCCTGAATTTGGATAAAATTCACCTCCCGCCACTATGTCGAAAAGTATTTGCATATTGACGGCATCAACTGGCGGCCGATAACAATAGATACCATGAATTCGGATAATACTACCTCCACTTGTGTCTGGGTATACCCTCGACTGCCACGACTCGCACACGCCAATCCCTCCAAGGAACGTTGCTTGCGGGACTCCCCCTGCTACAAAAACAACTTCACCCGTGTCGGTGAGGATGCGGGCAGCCAGTAAGTATCCGCCGGTATCGGTGCGGGGCGGAAGTTCGGTTGGGCGTTGGTATTCCTGCATGATCCGCAGCACCCAGGAGCAGGAGTCCTCGCGCACATTAGGATAGGTCTCATGCACAATAGAGCAGGGGTCGGTTACTTCTACGGGTAAGATTGGCTCATCATCATCCCCAAACAGGCAGCCGCTGGCCAGCAGCAGGAGGCTTAGTAGGAAGAGAGTTGTGTGTGAGTTCAATGGCTGGGAGATAGTCATACTTAATGATGCGGGGGCGAAGAATTGTGAAAGCGGTGGTGCACCTTTCAGGTAGGTAAGCAAGAGGCTATTCTAAAGCTTAGCTAGTAGCTGTGGCGGGAGGTGATTGTGTCATGCCTCTAAGGTAAGGGGCGATACATATATGAAAATCCACTAAAATCGGACAAATTTGTCGGATTTTGCAGCAGCAGCTTCCGAAAGGGGACAAATTTGTCGGATTTAGCTTCTTCATCTTCCGAAAGGGGACAAATTTGTCGGATCAGACATTTTTGAATAAGCACCTGTGCAGGGTCGCCGGGTAAACCCAGGGCTCCATGTAATGCTTAGACATAGATCCTCCCTCTTCGTACCTCAGGGGCCTAGCTTACATTTGGTATCCGTCCCAAAGGGCCCCTACCAAATCACGCCGTCACGCTGCTATGCGGCTATCACACATCCCAAACGCAGCGGGGCTATAGCCGCAGAGCGGCGACGTTTTCAGAGGGTAGGGTTTACCCGGAACGCAATCCGATGTTGTGTTATGTTTGACAGAATTAAAAAGGTGAAAAAAGGTAAAGCAGTAGCTAAGCCACTTGCGAAGCAGCTACTACAGAAGTTGCAGTTGAGGGTGGCGCTAAGCGCCAGAAGGTTTAGTATCGCACGTCGAAGCGACCGTCGACTACAGTTACTATATCTGTAGTATCATCTCGATTGTGCATCTGAGCAGAAAATTCCCCTGATACCATTCTTGATGATTCGTCGAATACTGAATTTGTAATCGTTATTTTATCTGAAGATGTGGCGACATATACTACTTCAGGCTCATTCTGATCTCGATAACTCAAGAGAGCAATAGGCCCATTGTCTGGCAGATATAGCTGACCAAAGTAATTGATCCACATACTGAAGTTTATTTCACGAGAATCGATTGGAGGCCGCCTACAATAGTTGCCCCCAATTAGCACATCTCCATCGTTATCCGTGTCTCTCGTCCTCCACCAATCACAGTACGTTCCAAAAGCCCAATCTTGTTGGGGCACTCCACCTGCAACAAAGATAACTTCACCCGTATCGGTGAGAATGCGTGCGGCCAGGAGTTGGCCGCCGGTGTCGGTGGCGGGAGGGAGCACAGTAGGTGGCGCGTAGTTGCGCATCACGTTGAGCACCCAGGAGCAGGAGTCCTCGCGCACATCCGGATAGGTCTCATGCACAATAGAGCAGGGGTCGGTTACTTCTACGGGTAAGATTGGCTCATCATCATCCCCAAACAGGCAGCCGCTGGCCAGCAGCAGGAGGCTTAGTAGGAAGAGAGTTGTGTGTGAGTTCAATGGCTGGGAGATAGTCATACTTAATGATGCGGGGGCGAAGAATTGTGAAAGCGGTGGTGCACCTTTCAGGTAGGTAAGCAAGAGGCTATTCTCAAGCTTAGCTGGTAGCTGTGGCGGGAGGAGATTTTGTCATGCCTCTAAGGTACGGGGCGATACATATATGAAAATCCACTAAAATTGGACAATTTTGTCGGATATAGCAGCAGCAGCTTCCGATATCGGACAAATTTGTCGGATTTAGCTTCTTCATCTTCCGATATTGGACAAATTTGTCAGATCAGACATTTTTGAATAAGCACCTGTGCAGGGTCGCCGGGTAAACTCAGGGCTCCATGATTAGACGCGGCTATGCGGCTAATACACATCTCAAACGCAGCTGAGCTATAGTCGCAGAGCAGCCGCGTTGTCAGACGGTAGGTGTAGATTTCAATCGCAATAATGCTCATAAGCACACCGCTCGGAAGCGGTCGAACGTGTCAGCGACCCTCACGCAGCACAGCCATAGCCGCATAGCAGCGTCGTAGTCAGAAGCAGCGCATAGTGGTACCCGACGGACCTGATCAGTAGACCTATCCTTCTGAAGAAAATAAATCAAGATCAGGTCCGTCGGGTACCTGTACATACCACGCATATTAGGTGCTGGGTGCTGGCCACAATGATGTGGTCAGGTGGATACTGGGTACTGGGGCGTCAGTGGGCCGGTTAGGTCCACCATGTGTTCGGCCAGTTTGTTTGACCACGTAGTGGGCAGACGGGCTGGGGCGTGTTTATCTACAGAACTGCCATTTAGCGCAGCCCGAGCATTTGCTGTCAGCCTTCAAACTGCCAAACGATGCGCGCTAAAGCACGCGTAACCAGACCCAACAAGCCTCACTTCACCTCGCAGCCACCTACCTTGCAGCGTGACCATATCAGCCGCTGCTGCTGTACTGCGCGAGCACTACAACCTTACGTGTAGCGTCTCACCCTTGCCGGGAGAAATCGACCTCAACTTCCGCGCTACTTGTACAGCGGACAATCAATATGTGTTCAAAGTCGCTGCACCCGAGCGTTCACGAGCCGAACTAGATCTACAAATTGCGTTGCTCCAGCACCTCGAGCAGCAAGACCTTAGCGTGGCCATTCCACAGGTGCTGACCTCGACTTCTGGCCAAACAATCTGCGCAAGTGAGTGCAATCGCCTCGTCCATGTTCTTACTTGGGTAGCTGGCCGGCCGCTACGGGAGGTGGGATATCGTTCACAGGAGCTCCTCACGCAATGGGGCCAGCTATGCGCGCAGCTCAGCCTCGCGCTCGCCAACTTTGATCATCCCGCTGCCCACCGCAACTTCCGCTGGTGCCCTAGCCAAACCCTGAGTTCCACCACGCTGCTGCACTACCTCACCGACCCTCAGCAGCGTGCGCTCGTGGAGCAAGGACTCACCATCTTCCGTGCACACGTTGCACCATTGCTCCCGCAGCTCCCCAAGCAGGTCAACTACAACGACGCGCACGAGGACAACCTGCTCGTCGATGCCGATCCGCTCCACCCTCAGCTGATTGGGCTCATCGATGTTGGGGATGCCGTGGTCGGACCTACAGTTTGCGAGCTCGCTATTGCTGCAGCTTATGCGGGTATGGATTGCCCCGATCCGCTTTCCCAGATTTGCATCCTTACCAAAGCTTACCACAGCCTTCGTCCGCTCACCGAGCCTGAGGTTCAGGCACTCTACGGCTTGATTATCGGGCGTTTGGTGATTTCTGTTTTGGCGGCAGCTGAAGCACGACATTGCCAGCCTAACAATAGCTATCGTACAGCTAGCGAACAGCAGGCATGGCAGCTGCTACCTAAGTTGCTGGCCCATCCCTATGCCTTTGCGCACTACAGCCTCCGCGCGGCATGTGGCTATACGGCGCACCCGCAGGAGGCTGATTTTCAGCGCTGGGCCCTCGAGCAGACCTTCGCTCCCGTGCTCCACCTTGAGGCTAGGCAGCTGCGCCCGCTAAAGCTGTCTGTTGACTCAAATGACTTGGGGCATTACCTCAATTATACCGAGCTCGATCGCTTTTGCAGCCGCATGCAGGTGCTGTGCACAGCTGGCGTTGGTTATGGCGGCTACCTCGAAACACGTCCTTTTTACACAACAGATTTGTTTGCGCAGAGCGGCAATGACGGGCCTCGCTGGCGCACAGTTCATCTCGGTCTCGACCTCTGGTGCCCTGCTGGACAGCCAGTGTATGCGCCCTTTGCTGGCACCGTGCACAGCTTTCGCCAAAACAACGCCCCGCGAGATTATGGCGCCACGCTGGTGCTGGAGCACGAGGTGAGTACTCACTTACGGTTTTACACGCTCTACGGTCACCTGTCAGCAAAAAGTTTGGACGGTAAAACTGTAGGAGCTACAGTGGCGGCAGGAGAACAGATCGCTACCACTGGAACTCCTGCTGAAAATGGTGGCTGGCCTCCACACCTCCATTTTCAGGTGATGCTCGACATGCTGAATAATAAAGGTGATTTTCCAGGAGTTGCCTTTCCTACTGAAGTCGAAGTGTGGGCAGGGACGTGTCCCAATCCAACCTTGATTTGTGGCTTGCCTCTAGAAGCTAAATTAGTGAGCGATCACTCACAATTGCTCGCCCGGCGCCAGCACGTGCTCGGTCAATCTTACTCCCTCTCCTACCAGCAGCCCCTCCACATAGGGCGCGGGCATGGCACGTATTTGCTCGACCACACTGGGCGTCGCTACCTCGACATGGTCAACAACGTGGCGCACGTAGGCCATGAGCATCCGCGCGTGGTGGAGGCGATACAGCAGCAGGCAGCGGTGCTCAATACCAATACCCGCTACTTGCATGAAGCGGTTATTGCGTTTGCCGAAGAACTCACCGCTACCCTGCCGCCACAGCTTTGCGTGGTGTATGTGGTTAATTCTGGTAGTGAAGCCAATGAACTGGCGTTGCGCATGGCTCGCGCGGCCACTGGGCACCACGATGTGCTGGCGGTGGAGCATGGTTATCATGGCAACACCAGCGCTACCATCGGCATCAGCAGCTACAAGTTTGATGGACGAGGTGGTGAGGGCGCTCCTCCTGGGACGCATATTGTCCCGGTGCCGGATGTGTTTCGTGGCGCTCACCGCGATGCAAATTTAGCTGGCGAAGCGTATGCAGTTTATCTCGACACAGCCATTGCCACTGCACAGCAGCAGGGTGGAGGAGTAGCGGCGTTTATTTGCGAAAGCATCATGAGTTGTGCGGGGCAGGTGGTTTTGCCGAAAGGCTACCTCTTTTCAGCTTACGCCAAAACACGTGCTGCAGGAGGCGTCTGTATAGCTGATGAAGTGCAAGTCGGAGTGGGGCGAGTGGGTACTCACTTTTGGGGCTTCGAACTGCAGGGGGTGGTGCCCGATATCATCACGATCGGCAAACCCATCGGCAATGGACATCCCCTGGGCGCGGTTGTCTCAACGCGTGCAGTGGCCGACGCCTTCGCAGCAACAGGCATGGAGTACTTCAATACCTTTGGCGGCAACCCAGTAAGTGCTGCTGCGGGTAGAGCAGTGCTGCGGGTGGTGCGGGAGGAAGACCTGCAACAACAAGCACGAGAACTAGGTGATTACTTACTTGCCGAGCTGCATGAGCTACAGCATGAGTATCCCCTCATTGGCGACGTCCGCGGGCATGGCTTATTTATCGGGATAGAGCTGGTGAAAAATGAGGAGACACTCACTCCTGCAGCTCTTGAAGCTTCATATCTCGTCAATCGCATGCGTACTCGTGGCGTGCTGCTGAGTACAGATGGTCCTCACCACAACGTTATCAAGCTGAAGCCTCCACTTTGCATCACAAACTCGCAGGCCGCTGCTATGCTAGCTGAGCTAAGGCAGGTGCTTCGTGAAAGTCTACAAACAAATAGGCAGCCTGGGTACGCGTGATGGTGGCGGTAGTGGTGGTGCTAGCGGGGCCGCCATGATCGACTTCGAACGCAATTGCACGCAACTTGCCTTCCTCATCATACGCTAACTCGGTGTATTTAAGCGTAATCCCTCTGCGGGCCAGGGCCATCTGCACAGACTGTAGGTAGTCTGCATCAGAGTCGGCGTGAAAGTATACTTCCACTTTTTCTGCATGAGGAATCGCTTCGACGGGGGTAGAAACTAAAGCATGTCCAAAGGACACCAAGGAGGAGACGGAGAAGGCAACAACCGTGACAAATCGCTTCACGTACAAGGGTTTGGTGATAGTGCTTAAGCAAATCGTTCACAAATTTTTGCAAACGACCTACGCCTACCAACGCGCATCGTTTGGCTAAGTTGGCAACAGGCGAATTTTAACACTCACAGTTCCTGCGTCCGAGTTTCTACATTTACCGCGCTGCCAGCAGCTGTTTCAACCAAACCCCTCCACGCCTCATCTACTCAGTATGCGCATTCTATTTTCTGTTCTAGCAAGTCTTTTAGTCTTAGGTTTTGGCGAAAGCTGTACCCCTAGGCAGGCCGAGGCCGTAACGCAGCCGCCGCAAGTCGTAATAGCACCACCTCCACCTACAGTCGACCAATTGCCTTTTGATGAGGAGGTGAGGCGTGGGCGGCTAGATAATGGCCTCGAATATTTCATTCTCGAGAATCAGCGACCCGATGATCGTGCCGAGCTGCGGCTGATGGTAAAAGCAGGTAGTATCCTCGAAGATGACGACCAGCAGGGGCTCGCGCACTTTGTAGAGCATATGGCCTTTAATGGTACGGAAAATTACAAAGAGAATGAGCTAATTGAATATCTCCAAAGTACAGGCGCACGCTTTGGACCTGACCTAAATGCATATACTAGTTTTGATGAAACAGTATATATGTTGCAGGTCCGGACCGACTCAGCTGAAATGCTCGATAAAGGTCTCGGAATACTTCGCGACTGGGCAGGTGGAATAAGCTTTGATGATACCGAAATTGACAAAGAACGTGGGGTGGTGCTGAGTGAGTGGCGGTCGGGACTTGGCGCCCAGGAGCGGATGCGCAATAAAACGCTGCCTGTAATTTTTGCAAATAGTCGTTACGCTGAGCGTCTACCTATTGGTGATACAATGGTGCTCAAGCAAGCGCCGTATGATGCACTTAAGCGGTATTATCGCGATTGGTATCGGCCTGATTTAATGGCGGTAGCCGTAGTGGGTGATGTCGATGCAGAGGATATTGAAGAACAGATTGAGGAGTTGTTTGACGACTTGCAAAACCCTGCAACTGCACGCGAACGTACTGAATTTGCTGGGCCGGCGTACGATAAGACACAGGTGGTGGTGGCAAGCGATCCCGAGGCTCCTTATACGCTGGTGCAAGTCAACAATCTGCTGCCAAATGCACAGAGTAGGACGCTAAAAGACTTTCGTCAAAACCTAACTGCTTCACTTTATAATCAAATGTTAGGGGCCCGCTTTCGCGAAAACATGGAAAGCCCTGATGCGCCGTATTCTTTCGCTGGAGCTGGCAGAAATAGTCTGGTAGGTAATGTTGATGCGTATGCAGCCTATGCGCTGGCCAAACCGGGGCAAAGTATCGAAGCATTGATTGGTGTGCTTAACGAAAACAAGCGCGTACTGGCGCATGGATTTTTAGCCTCGGAGCTAGAGCGTGCCAAAGCCAATGTGCTCGACGCAGCCCGTAATGCTGCCAAAGAAGCTGATAAAACACCTAGTGATAAGCTTGCAAGGGGCTTGGTGAATAGTTTTCTTGAAGATGAGCCACTTGTTGATGCCGAAAATAAACTGCAGCTTACCGAGCGTTACATCAATGACATAACACTTGAGGATGTCAATGCTCTAGCTGAAGAGTATATGCAGGATCGCCCCCAAGCTGTAGTCATTACAGGTCCCACACCTGCAGAAGGCGCTGCTCTGCTACCTACCGAGGCTGAAGTTAATCGAGCTTTATTCAGGGCTAAAACCATGCGGGTAGAGCCTTATGTTGATCAGGCTGGAGCAGAAGTTAACATTCCCGAACTTAGGCCTGCACAAATCATGGAAACAGTACAATTTGATTCGGCTGGAATTACGCTTGTGACCTTGAGCAATGGCGTCAAGGTGGCTTATAAAGCTACAGATATTGCGGACAATGAGGTGGTATTCTCCGCGATTAGTACGGGAGGAACTAATTTGTTCAGAAATGACCAGTTTCCCAATGCGGAGTTTGTCAATGGCATAGGATCGGCAATGGGTCTGGGGCCTTACACGCCGAGTCAGTTGCAGAAGGCGCTTGCGGGCAAGCGGGTGAGTGTGCAGGCAGTGGTGGGAGAAAACACAGAGAATCTCGGCGGAAGTGCAACACCAGAAACGCTGCGTGACCTATTCGAGCTCATCTACCTCCACTTTCAGGGAGGAGCGTATAATGCTGATTTAGCTGAAGCTTTCATGCAACAGCAGCGAAGCTTTATTGAAAACTTAGGCGCCAACCCACAGTTTAAGTTTGCAGAGGCTGTCAATGCTGAATTGTACGGACCTAACAATCCACGTCACCAGATGCCGAGTGTGGCGATGCTCGAAGCGGCAGATACGGAAGAAGCTTATCGCCTTTACCGCGAGCGCTTTGCTAATGCTACAGACTGGCAGTTTAATTTCGCCGGAAATTTCGATCCTGATACACTTTTAGCTTACGCCAAAACATATCTTGGCAATCTACCCACAACTGCTCCAGCCGATGTAAAGCGCGATCCGCAGGATGAACTTAAGAAGGGCAACTTATCGCGCCGCTTTAAGGCTGGGCAAGCACCTAAAGCCAATATATTACTGGCACGAGCCGGTAGTATTGATACCACAGAACGCGAATTGTTGGTATTCAACACGATGGTTGATGCTCTCAATGAGGAGTTGCGCGATAAACTGCGTGAAGATCTCGGCGGCGTGTACGGGGTGCGGGTCGGCGGGCAGACCGAGCGCGAGCCGAAGCCAGAATATTTCTTATCGATCAGCTTTAATGCTGAGCCGGAGCGTGTGGACGAACTCGTGGCTGCTACTACCGAAGTGATCAATCGCTTTAAAACTGACGGACCGAAAGAAAAAACGCTAGCAGCCAACCGTACCACTCAATACGAGCAGATGAAGACTTCGATGGGCAACAGCAATAAGTTCTGGATTGGGGCAATGGACAGGTACTATACTGAAGGCCGCAACCCCAATCGTACTCATCCGGAGCGGCTGCGGGCGATGCTCGATCAGGTAACTGTGAGCGATGTGCGTGAGGCTACCCGCCGCTATTTCGATGAGCGAGCGGAGACGAAGCTAGAGGTGGTAATGGAGCCGGAGTAGCGGCGAGAACCGCGACGGCAAATAGCCCGTTGCTTCTCACATGCCTACTGCAACACGGATTTTACGCGAACGTGTGGTGCTCGTTTTCGACTTCGACGACACCCTCGCGCCCAGTACAACGCCTGTCTTAGCGAAAGCTGCCAACTTGGACCACGAGCGGCTCAGCAAACAAGTCAATGATATGCAACGCGATAATTGGCAATATGCCATCGCAAAGGCAGAAGTGTATCGGCAACTCGGAGAAAGCGGCGCGGTGGTGACGCGCGAAATGATGGAAGATGTCGGAAAGAATTATACCTGCTTTCCAGGGGCAGAAGACTTTATTCAGCGCTTGAAAAAATATGCAAAAGATATAGATCGAAAAGTAAAGCTCGAATTCGTGCTGCTTACCGCTGGCTTTGGCACAATTCCATTGGCGACCAAATTGGTCCAAGGGTTCGATAGAGTGTACTGCAGCGCGCTTAACTTTGGGGAAGATGGCTATGTGCTCGGGGTCAAGCGGGTGATTACGCATGCCGATAAGGTGCACTACTTGCGCCAACTGGCAGAAGGCATGGATTTAGACAAACCAAGTGAACTAGAAGAAACTTACACCTACACCAACCCAGAAGATTACTATGTGCCACTTGACCAGATTATTTATGTTGGTGATGGAGCAAGTGATATGTCTGCATTTCAGCTAGTGGGCGAAGGTGGAGGTATTTGTGTGGCCATTGATAAGCCAGGACAGGAATGGAGCGGTTATACCGACATAAGTGAGCGTCGGCGCGTCCATAATTTAGCCAAACCTGATTATTCTGAAGGTTCGGAACTAATGCAGACACTCGAACACGCGGTAGCAAGTATGCTGCATCGCATACAAGTTTTACAATTTGGCGCAGGAGAGTGAGCGATTTAACTTGCTGGAGCTTTGCATTTGACTAGATTGACGTACCTTGATCCTACCCGGATCGTGCATTAGAATTGCTACTACGAGCCCTCAGCCCTTTTACTACGCGCACTTGCTCAAAAATCTGTCCTCACCGTAGTAGTGACTATGTCTGCGGAAAATTTTTTCCGCGAGCACGCGTATTCTTTGGGCTTGAGAACTCTCGCTACGCATCCCAATGCACGATCCGGGTTGTACAACCACACACGCCGCTCATGAAACTGCTACAATGTTTCCTTACACAGCTGCTGATCTTGGCATTGCTCAGTCTACCATTCGGTATCTCTGCTCAACCTGGGGGCCTAGACTCCATTTTGATTGACTTTGGCACTGTGCTTTCGCCTTCTCCGTGGCATAATGTCACCGATGCACGAGCGGGAGGTATCGCAGAACTTACCACAACCAAAGGCTTTAGCACAGGGTACGCCATCACGGTTATTGACTCGTTTAATGGCGTCAATACATCGGGAACAACTATGCCTGATGCTGCCTTAGGCCTCCCTTCAGAAGCAAGTGGTGACAGTTTCTTTGGTAATACGAGCGTGTTTGGTGGACAGATTCAAGCAACAGGTGGGGTAGCACTTACCGGACTTGATCCTACCGTCGACTATACCCTCACGATATTCGCCTCCCGTACAGCGTCAGACAATCGCGAGACGCAGTATGTGTTTCAAGGAAACAGCTTAGACACCGGCTATATAAATGTAGCGAGTAATACAGATCAGGTGGTACAATCGACGCTTACACCAGACGCAAATGGAACCATTCAAATTACGGCATCTCCAGGTCCTAATAATACTAATTCATCAGGTTTCTTTTACCTCGGAGCGCTTATCATGTCTTACCCTGAGCAGGCACCGACTGGAGGTCGCGAGTTGGTGTTAACCAATCCAAACGGTGGTGAGCTGTTGCAGATAGGCAAGATGTATGATATAAAGTGGCGAGCGAGCAACATTCCCTCAGTTACACTTGAGTATTCTAGCAATGGTGGGTCAAGCTGGTTGCCAATAGCTACAGTACCGCCACTGCCGCCAATCTACATGTGGGATGTGCCTAACGTCATTACAGATGAAGCATTGGTACGTATAAGTGCAGATACATTAGAAGACCAAAGCGAGGCGCCCTTTACAATTATTAATGACACCACGACGTGCACAATTGTGGTGATAGGATCGTCAACAGCACAAGGTGCGGGAGCATCTCATCCAGATAGTGCTTGGGTCAACCGCTTCCGCGGATACTTAACGAGTGCTACTACGCGCTTCGAGGTCATCAACCTCGCTCGTGGTGGATACAATTCTTTTCATCTCTTGCCGACAGGTTCTACGCGAGGCACTAGTGTAGGTGTGCAAGTCGACACGGCGCGCAACATTACCGCAGCTTTAGCTTATGATCCTGTCGCTATCATTATCAATCTACCTTCGAATGATGCTGCGCGCTTCTTTTCAGCAGAGACCCAACTCGAGAATTTCAGGATCGTGGATTCTGTGGCAACAGCCAATGATGCGCGCGTCTACGTTGCCACTACTCAACCTCGAAATTTTGATAATCCTGGTCAAGTGGCCTTACAACGTGAGGTCCGCGATTCAATTTTTGAGATCTATGGCGATCGGTCCATAGATTTTTGGAATGGCATTGCTGATACGAGCGGGTTTATTCGTGACAGTTTAGATTCTGGTGATGGTGTGCACCTGAATGATAGCGGTCACCGGCTTTTATTTCAGCGTGTCATCGATAAGCAGCTCGACACGCTACGTTGTGGAATAGTAAGCGCAGTCAATGAATCTGCTGTCGATGCGGCGGCCTACGGTGTGCGGGTATATCCCAATCCCACTTCTACAGGTGCGGTGACGATCGATTTGGGCACGTTTGCACCAGCAGGCAGGGTGCGCGTGACGTGGGTCGATGGGATGGGTCGGGTGTTGGTAGGGGGGGTTGATGTGTTGGCAGATGAGGAGGGTTTGGTGGGGGTGGATTTGCCGGGGGAGGTAAAGCCGGGCTTGGTTTATGGGATCCTTCAGGATGCAGCAGGCGGTGAGCTTGTGCAGGTGGGGGTATGGGTGGAGTGAGGGGGCTGGGGCAGGACTTACGCATTAAAGTCGCTCGCGATCCCGCTACAACTCTTCGCCCAAG
Organism: Saprospiraceae bacterium; assembly: GCA_965213735.1. Taxonomy (GTDB): domain Bacteria; phylum Bacteroidota; class Bacteroidia; order Chitinophagales; family Saprospiraceae; genus CALDTK01. The sequence continues at coordinate 891,437 of CBDCAB010000005.1, read as the reverse complement.
TGAGAATGTGCTGGCGCAATACGGGGCGGTCAAAGGAGGCGTGAGAGAATGGAGACGCCTTTTCGGTAATCTGGCGTTCAGGAATCAATTTTTTCATGATATGAAATGTCCATAGCATCACCGGCTAGAGGTGGCGGCTTTGATAGCAACCAGCACAAATCGGCTGGAGGGATTAGAGATAGATGCACCGCAAGAAAATATTCAGGCAAAGCATGCGGGGATCTCTCGCTTTTTAGTAGCTCTTGTACATCAAGGCAGAGTAAGGGCATGTATCGTCGAATAATGTACATGGTGAGCAAAAGCGAATCTCGATGGGGATGGAGCAAGTTTTGCACATTTGTCAGCGCGATGATCTGATCAGGGTACATTAAAGCTACGCCGTACCTTATCATGCCATCGAGCGAGCAGCGGAATTGAGATTGAGTTGGCTGACGGCAAGAAGATGAAGGATGGGGATATTATTGACAGATTTTGCAGTAAGAAATCGGTGGTCTACCGAAGTTGGTGTTAATTTAAAATGACGAGGAGTGCAGAAAGCAATCGTAGTAGCGTTGATAATAATCGGCTTTGAGTCGGCCTGGTGCCAATCTCTAAGCAGCCCTGCGGGTTGCGTGGATGAATTAGTAGAAATATTTGAAAGCCACCTTCGTGGAGCGCCTGCAAGTGCTGAGGAAGTCGATAGTCTGGTGATGCGCTGCAAACTACATGCACCAGACATTGGCCCACAAGCATTGTATGGATTGGCGGGCGTCGAGCAGATGGCAAAAGGGAATTATGTTGACTCTAAGCGTCAGCTGATGAAGCTAATGCGCATAACGCCAGTGGAAAATTCAGACTATGAAGAGCTTGATTTCTTTGTCAATAAGATGCTTGCAGCTACGCAACTGTACACTGGCCACACGGATTCAGCCCTATATTTCTTTCACAGAGCTCGTCTCATCACGACAGACAGTTTAGCGGATACCCGCCTAGCTGCATTGGCTAATATTGGGGCCGTTCATCAATCTTTGGGAAATGACAGTGCAGCATATTATGTCATTGAAGCGGGTAAGATTGCTGAATTTCTTAAGGACACAGCGCGCATGGCGTCCCTAAGTTTAAACCTTTGTGTATTGTCATGTAGCCAGGGGCTGCCAAATGCATTGACGACCTGCCACCAAGTTAAAGACTTAATTTTAGATAAAACAGATGATCACCAAAAGTTAATCTTTTTCAATACTTTAGGTATGTATCATGAAGATTCGCATAATTCCGATAGTGCGCTATACTATTTTACAGAAGGACAGCAGTACCCAGGTAGAGGTGGAAGTCTCGTTTTAGGCCTTCTTGGTATGGCCCAGGCTCACAAAAGTTTAGGAAACCTGAGGCAGGCGATGCAAATTCTGGATACAACTGAACAATACTTACCTGTGGATCAGATGCCTTATGAAGCGATAACTTTTTATAGTGTAAAAGCAGAAGTACTTCGGGCTTTGAAGCGGTATGAAGACGCCACAGAGTCAATTGTTAAAGCGATTAATCTTCAAAATAAATTCGAGGACAGTCCGAGACAGGTGTATCAATCGTACCGCATCCTTGGAGATCTGCTAAGCGCCAGAGCTCAGCCTATGGATACAGCAAGTTTTCATGCCTTTATATCGACTATCGATACACTCTTGGCGCACACATCAAGGTCTCGCGAGTTTGAGCTGTTAACGCAGTACGAGACGGAGAAAAAGGAGCAGGCATTACAAAATTTACAACAGCGACAAAAGATCCAAGCGCTTCAGTTGCGCAACAATAAATATCTAATTGGAGGCTTGGGTTCCATCCTCTTTCTTTCCGTGGTCGGCGGCTTCGTCCTATATCGGCAACGGGCGTCAATTAAACAGACAAACATGAATCTCCGTAAAGTACGCAATCAATTATTAGGTACTAACGAACAATTGGACTACCTAAATGCGAAGTTATCGTCTAAAAATGAGGAACTTAACACGATAAACACGGAACTCAACCACCGTACCTCAAACCAGATTTCCCTCGCCTACGAACTCATCCTCGATCAACGCAGACAGATTGGGGATGAGCAGGCTAAAGCATCGCTGGAACGATCCGAAAGCCAACTTATGGCGCTGCGAGAAGTCAATCGAGCCTTAGCGCACAGATCAGATGACCTCGTAAGAGCGGATAAGGTGCTTGCTAAAGTCGCCGAGAATCTTCAGGTTGCTAGCCCGCATCCCTTCAAGCTTGACTTACAGTTGCAGGCTGTTACTGTGCATGGCAATGCGGCATCCCGCTCTGCCTTAATCTTGTCTGAATTGTTGAGCAACAGCATCAAGTACGGATTTCCCAACACTCCTAGTCCTCAAGCATCCATCTCGTTATCTCAATCTGAGCGAGAGACCTCTATTACCTATTTTGATAACGGTCCCGGCGCCGATGGCAATGTGCGGGGCACGGGGGTTGGCTCGGATCTGATTGAGGCCATGCTAGAGGATCTGGATGCGGAGTGGGAAATGCTGACGCATGAGGATGGGTCGGGGTATGGAATGCGGTGGTGGTGGAATGGCGGTCATTCAAGCTGAGCTTAATTGAGAATGCTGTTTGCCCTAAGATATTGGGTGTTTAACGCCTAAAGATCCCCAGTGGCAGTGCTCAAAGAGGAGAAGGCGTACAGACTACTTAGATGCTAGTATTTTGGCATCATGTTTAAGTCTACACTTCACCTTTTTCTAGTCGCTAGCATTCTACTGTACACCGACATCTCCACCGTACTTGCTCAGTCTCAAAGTTTCATGACTATGGGCAATAATGTCCGCCAACACATTCTACAAATCGATTTGACGCTCCTCGAGGGGGAGGGCAAAATTGTGTTTAGAGATCAGAAGAGTCTTTATAATGTTGTGGGGCTGTCATTAAAGCTCCCAAAGCAAAATATGATTTTAAAGACAACGTCCAGTAAAACTGTGTCTCCGCATGTCCGGACTTATATTGATGATGAAAACAACCACATCACTGTCGGCGGAGCAGGGGCATATGGGGCTGTATCGCTAAACGGCGAACGCTGGGCATTTGAAACTATAAAATATGGTCAAGTTCTACTTACAAGCTTTAAAGATAATCAGTTTTCAACATGGGAGAAAGCAACGCGTTGTCAGATTCTGTCGGGCGGCGAGCTTTATTTCGATACCTTTGGAGAACCAACTGGAACTATAGGGATTGATATGAGCAGCAGACAAGAAGACCCGTCACGCAGTTCTCCAAACCCTGGAGAGTGTATCATGATTAGCTTTGGTCTGTCACTTGATTATGGTATCTATCAGGTCCATGGATCGGTAGCCGCAGCGACAGCCTATGCCAACTCGATTGTGACAGAGCTAAACGTTCAATACGCCACTGTATTTAATGCGAGCATCCAGTTTAGCCTCGTAGAGCTACACATTGCGGATACACCGGCTCACCCCTATGAGCAGGCAGTAGCTAACTGCTCAACCATTAACGATTACTTGCAAGCTACCCGCGTCTATCAAGCTAACAACTTCAACACACACGATCTAGGACAAGGAATCGTGTCCAGAAACATGCCTAATATTCTTGGCGTGGCAGAGCTAGCGGGCATCTGCACGAACACATTACATTACAGCACAATACGAGGAAACACACCGCTATCAGTGACGATGGAAACTAGTATACACGAAATAGGGCATAACTTCGGGGCAGGCCACGTTTCAGCAGCTGGATACTATATGTCCCAAGGTAGCTTGGCTACCAATGGTTGGCATCCAGCTACTATCAGCGCCGTAAATGCTCACACCAACACGTTTGCCTGTAGCGATGGTCCGTATGAATTGACAGGCTCCCCAAATACAAATTTTCTTTTACCTGCTAGAACCTGTTTGAATGAACCCCTACTACTGCTGAGCACTACAGGACGGAATCCGTTGACTTATCAATGGTCAATGCCAGGCGGAGTGCCAAGTTCAGCAAGCGGTTTTCAGAATGCCGCGACACAGTATCCTACAGCTGGAAATAAAGACGTCACGCTAGTAACCAGCAATAGCGAATGTGGAGGAGTCAGTGTCTCGCGTACGAAAACAATTTCAGTGATCCAACAGCAGCAAGGCCCGCTTCTCTGTCGCCCTACACTAAGCAACCTCGGCACCTCTGGCAGCAACGCTAATGCTGGCATTACCCAAGTAGCCTTTGGCACCGTCGACAACTACTCAGGCACTTCATTTACGACACGACTGGCCTATGAGGATTTTGCATGCGAGCATTTTTCCTTTGTCCCGGGGACAGTTGTAAACTTTGCAGCGCGGCTACCCTTACCAAACGCTCAGGAGCTGAGAGTATTCCTAGACTGGAACCGAAATGGTACCTTTGAGCTTCCTGCCGAACTCATGTTTATTGGAAACAATTCCAGTGGTGAGTTCATAACTGGAAGCTTTCCCATGCCGCCCGCAGCCGTTCGTAATGAGTTGTTACGTATTCGCTTCAGCGCCGATTTTGCTAATCGAAACACTACTGGGTGCGTTACACCCCTCATCGGTCAAGTCGAGGATTATGGTATTGTTCTGCCGTTTGTGCCACTGCCTGCTGAGCTTGTTGCATTCGAGGCTGCGGCCCTCAATGCTACAGATGTCGAAGTACGCTGGGAAACGGCCAGCGAAGTTGGTGTCGAAGCATTTGCTATAGAGCATTCGACCAGCGGAAAGAATTTCGAACCCGTCGGTGAGCTGGACGCGCTAGGGTCGCCTACTCTTAGTCAAATGTATAGTTTCGAGCATACTGGGCTTCTACCAGGGGCGCACTATTATAGGCTCGTTACCCAAGACCTCGATGGGGCTGTTGAATATTCTGATGTGGTGGCTGTCGAATTAGCCGCTAGTTTCGACAGAATAACCTACTTCCCCAATCCGGCTTATGAAGTCATATCTTTTCATGCCGAAAGTATAGAAGCGAGTGAAGCCTTTATATTTTGTGATATGGTTGGCCGAGAATGGACCATTGTGTCATCAGATTCGCGCCTGGACGTAAGGCAGCTACCCCGCGGGCTTTATTCGGTTAGACCTCGGGCTTCTTCCGCTAGTATGGTAACCAGAATCATGCTGAAGTGATACAACCTCATGCATCAACATGTGAAATTATACATCCCTGTCTCTGCCCGGTAAGTCATAAAAGCCCGGAACGACTAGTAACGTTGAGCCAGTGAGTAACAAATTTCATGAGCTGTATCTACTTGACCCCGTCTAGCTTGAAGGTTTGTTATAGCGTGCCGTTTGGCTCGCTCTGCGAGTGGCATGATTGAGCGCTGATTCTGTGCGTGCTGCTGATACTATTGTGGCGCACTGGCAGAGCCAGCCAAACGCGCCATGGCGTACCCTCAGCAAGCTTATACTTAACTTCTCCTGGCCTTTCCTGCGCTTTGTGCCTGAGCATTTGCGGCGGGCGGTAGCTCAGGATTCGGTCACTCACTACACCCGCACTGTCGCACTCCCTGGCGTGCGCACCCTGCCGACAGCCTGTCCATCAACATATACCGTAGCCTCTCCGGTTGAAGTATGGTCGATGTAGACTTCCCCGTTGCTATTCGTTTTCTGTGGCTGGCTCTGTCCGGCATTGAGTCTAGTCATCCATTCCAGCACGACGCGGGCGCCGGGAAGTTATTTGCTGTAGCGGGTGGAGTAGACGCGGATGTGGGTGGTGGGCAGGGTGGGGTGAGATTAAATCTTCGTCTATGCTTGCTAAACTCTCGAGACGGTACAAGGCGTTTCCCTCCGCGCTTTGTGGCCACCGCTATCTGCTCAATCTAAAGGACGTCCCAACAAGGTTCACTTACAACTTTATGAACCTCCGCGTAAATTCACGTCCAGCTTCCTGACAGTGAAGGAAATACGTACCAGCTGGGAGGTGTTCAATAGCAAGCATCTGACCATCATACGTGTCTTGCAGAACGACACGCCCGAGGGCGTTGGTAAGCGTGATGATGTCACCGGTAGAGATTCCCGAGATCTTTAAGGCTTGGTTGACAGGGTTCGGAAAGATAGCTATTTCGGAGGTCTCTTTTTGATTTACTGCGACTACATCACTCAATGTTTCAACACCATCGAAGTCGACCTGCTTGAGACGGTAGTAGTGAGTTCCGGCGACTCCAGTGTAGTGGGTGTATTCGTATGCAGTCATCTCAGATGTAGTTCCCTGACCGGCTACGGTAGAGATAGCCTTAAAGCTGTCATCGCTACCAGTCGTTGTTGAGTGCTCGATAATGAAATGCGAGTTGTCAATCTCGGTGGCTGTCGACCAAGATAATAGGTGGCCGTTCTGGGTACGGCTCACTGATAACTCAAGAAGCTCAACAGGCAAAGGGGCTGACAAGCAATCGAAGCCTGAGGGAGAATCACCCGTAATGGTCCAGCCTTTAGAATTGATGAGGGTGTTGCGAGCTGCGATGGCGTCGTTGCCGTATTGCAAGGAGGTGGCGCCAAGGAAAAGACCGGAAGGTAGGTTTGGATTGTTTGCCTGGCCTACGAGAAAGTTGGAGTAGTTTTCACAGGAGAGGCCGGAGTAATCCAAGAATCCGAAAGCGTTAGTTCCAAAACTGGATAGTCTATTCACATTGGATATATCCCATTGGGATAAATCTTGATCAAAGTTAGCAGCAGATCTAAACATACCGCCCATATTCTGAACATTTGATACATCCCAAGAAGAGATGTCTCCATCAAAGTAGGAGGTTAGAGAAAACATCTCGAACATATTCTGAACGTTTGCAACATTCCATGAAGAGATATCTCCATTAAAGTTCGAGGCTCCTGAAAACATTAGAGCCATATTTAATACATTTGAAACATCCCATGTCGATATATCACCAACAAAGTCGGTCGCCTCATAAAACATCCAATCCATACGTGTGACGTTAGACATATCCCACGACGAAAGATCACTATCATTCAATCTATTGCACCGAAAAAACATTTTTGCCATGTTTTGAACTAATCCAAGGTTTGGAGCGCCCGCAGAGTTGGATATACTCACATAGTTGCATTCTTCAAAAGCGCTTTCCATTGAAGTCCAATTTGCTGTACCCCATTGAGTAACAGAATCTAATGCTATGGGGGTAGAGTTCCCGTTTCCTGCATAAGCTATTTTAAAGGAAGATATGTTCTGAGGTAAAATACTGATTTCTATTATACGGTTTGGCGGCAGGTTGGATATCGACAGAATCATATTTGAAGAAAATGGCACTACACCACTACCGGTAATCGCTGCTCCGCCACCTACTGTTGTCCATGAATATGTAATGGGTCCCGTTCCTGATACTACAAAATCAATAGTATTGTTGTTATAGCAACACCACATCGTCTTAAATTCCCCCTGCCCAAAAACAGCAGAAAGTGAAGAAACAAATATTGTTATTACTAGAATGACCTGTCTCATGAGCTTCGTAATTGAGCTATCAAAACTAGGGCATTCCACACACGTATGTCTCCCTCATGTACCAAATCCTTCTATTCCACAACCAAACAGGATATTTTAATGATTGAACGGGAAGAATTGGATCTTGAAAATTTAATGATCTGTGCCAGAAACGAGTTGCCACACCCTCTATGGAGAATGCATTTTCTAAGCAAAGTACCGTTGATTTGTTGCTCGGTTCGTAGGCAGCAGCGCTGTGAGGCACTCGTGCCCCCTCTTTAAATCAAATTGAGCATTGAGGAGCACAGCAGTACGTGTCTAACCAACGACGGCTGGCGGTGCTGCACGGTGTGCCTTGGCAGCAGCTCAGCAATTCAATGGACGGGCCAGTGCAGCTATTTGTTTAGCCCACCGCGGAGTTCCTCACGAAGATGCACACCAAGTGCTCGCTTGGACGCTTACTGCCGTGCTCCGGGTAGTATACTGGCGCACTGGCAGAGCCAGCCAAAGGCGCCAGCGCATTCCCTCAGCAAGCTCTAAACCAACCATCCTGGCCTTTCCTGCACTTTGTGCCTGAGCATTTGCGGCGGGCGGTAGCTCAGGATCCGGTCACTCACTACACCCGCACTGTCGCACTCCCCGGCGTACGCACCCTACCAACATCCTGCCCATCGACATATACCGTAGCCTCTCCGGTTAAAGTATGACTAATATAGACTTCCCCGTTGCTATCGGTTTTCTGTGGCTGACTCTGTCCAGCGTTGAAGCCAGTCATCCATCCAAGGACGACGCGGGCGCCGGAGAGATATTTGTTGTAGCGCTCGGAGTAGACGCGGATGTGGGTGGTGGGCATGGGGGGAAGATTTGAGTTAATCGATTGCTTTGACCTTGATGGTGACTTGCGCATTGGTTGCTGGGGCTGCTATTGCCGGCGGCGCTTCGAACTCGTAAATCCAGGGCATGGATGGAATGCCGGAGAGTTCGTACGGTTCAGGCCCATCAAACATGCCAATGTCGACGCCGTTGAAGCCAGCCCCGATTGCAATTGAGTTTGGTGTGAGGCGAAAGAGGCTATCTGGCAAGTTTACATTCGATGGCACAGCAAACGTTACCGTCTGACCAGCCGCAACAGTCAAATTTGTTGGATGCTGACACTGAGAGATAGCAGGCACCACGCTATGGGTTATTGAATTTGTGGGGTTGCAAAATGCAGTGGCATTGACATAGGAGTTCATAAAGCCAATCGAGTGGCCTGACCCACTGTAAATTATGCTATGGGACACGGCTAGCGGTCGCGCTGGGAGAGACCCAGGCCGTGTAAGCTCATGCACAGCGGAACTCGTTATCTCAACATCAGCTCCCGTTTCGACACGTAAATCTTTTATATACGACCTTGACACCTTCCCGGAAGCGTCATTGTGGAAGAATAGCCTGAAATATACCTTACAACTTACTAGATCTACAGCAGCAGCACCGCCTATGTCTACATACTTAACTTGCATCCCGATTAGCTTTGCTGGTGAAGATGTATTAAAGCTTATTTGATGTATTTGCGGATAAACGAATGCAAAGGGGACTGCGGCAGGATAATTATGATCCATATCATAACCCGGGCCGATAATTGTAATACCCTTCTCGATTAGCTGGGAAGAGCTTGAAGGTAGTGTACTTAAACCCGCAAAACTAACATGTACCGTATCCCCATCCACAGCGTCATTATACCCAGCGCTGAACGTAGAAAATACGTCTGTACCAGCACGGCCCGGATCAATGACGATCACCCGAGCATAGCTTGCTACCACAAAGCAAGTGGAGAGTACGAGAAGAAAGGCGCGTAGAAAGGTCATGTCTGTTCTGTTAGCTAGTCTACCGCTTTCACTTTTACCTGCACAGCGGCAGGCGATTGCTGACTTACAGCAGGTGGCGTGATGAAGTCATAAATCCAAGGTCTACTAGGCAAGCCGGAAAGCTCGTAAGGCGTTGGACCGCCGAAGATGCCGCAGTCTTCGCCGTTGTAGCCGGCGCCGATGGCGGGGGAGTTTGGGATAAGATACAAACTAGTATCACATAGGGAATATCCACAAGCCCCAGCAAAGCTACTTACAGAACCTACGAATGTATTCGTACTATCACATCCCTCTCCAACGTTGTTGGGCAAAATCGAATGTTTGATCAATCGATTGGGTTCATTGCAAGGATAATAGTTAGTGTTTTGATATTGAAATATACAATTTATATATGACCCCATTGCTCCACCTCCAATGCGTCCGATGTTGCTCTGCGATACGTACAGATCATAAATTTGATGCTCATCGTATGCACCTATATAATTATTTATATGTGAGTTAATTATATTAGCAGCAACTCCAACCGGCCGGCCCTGATTACTGAAAAAAAGATACACATTATTAACAAGAGATTGTTTAAGCTCCAAATAGGAATCATCTTGCATCCGAATGATTCCGCCAACCTTACATTTACGCATGTATAGCGTGGAGTTCGACAGAAGTTCAACATCAGCTTCTGCGATTATGCCAATTAGCGTTGCAGTTACACCATTATTCAGTCGAATGCGATACCTTGAGCTAAAGCCTTTATAGGTTACAGGAAAAACACTTGAGCTTGACCGTCCCAGATCATAACCGTGCCCTATAATGGTCACGTCTTTGTCGAGAGTTATCTGATGCGCTCTTGGCGTAAACGGCCTCACCTGAATGGTATCGCCATTGGCAGCTTGCAGCATTGCGAGCCCAAACGAAGGATATGTACCAGGCTCCCCAAATGGATCAACGACCAGCACTGTGGCGGATGCCGAGATGGTGAGAAGAGAGGTAAGAAGGGTGAGTGCTATTTTCATGATTATTCAGATTTTCATCGGGCCACTGCCCTGCGACCCAATGGCGAAGGGGCCCCGTTGGTGAGCCAGTCGAACGGCGCACGTTTAATCCACCCCCTGCGCCACTCGCCCGTTATTGACCCGCCAGTAAAGGTTGAGGTCAACAGCATTGACGGTGCCGTCGAGGTTGAAGTCGGCGTTGGAAGTGGTGTAGTTGAAAGGCTGTCCATTTTGGATGCGCCAGGCTGAGTTGAGATCGACGGCATTGATGCTGCCATCCTGATTGGCATCGCCGGAGCGCATGGCGTAAACCGAATTGATGACTGCTTGCGGCGCCTGCCCATAGGCATTCTGCCCCGCGGTGAAGTCAATGTTGGTGGTGTTGCGATTGACGGCGTACGGCAACAAAGAGCGGATGGGCAAGTGATTGCGATGTCGGATGACGACGAAATAGTCGCCCGGAGGCACACCCTCCAGGCGCACTGGACCAGTACCATCCGTATCAACGATCCAACCATCGCGCTGCAGAAGCACTGCTTTGCGTGCGACGACCGTCGTCGAATCCAGCGCTTCTCGCAGCTCCACTAAGATCCAATCGGTAATGGCCGCGTTGCCCGTTTGGGCAAGCAGCTGTCCTGGATTGCTGATCTGCGCATTCGCGTTGACAAGCTCGGTGTAGCCTGCCGCCGAGTAGGGTTCTGTAAGAGGGAGCTCGCTGTTTTGCCGTAAGGCGTCAGTCTGCAAGCCTGTACTTGCCTCATAAGGCCCTTCCAGCAACACCTTCACTGGCACAAAGGCATCAGTAGGGTTGAGGACGTAGGAGGTTCGGTTGCCCAAAGCATCGTAGCCGTAGAGCAGCGTAGTGCTGTCGTTGAGGGCGGCCGCGGTGAGGCGGTCGAAAGTGTCGTAGGTGTGAGACTGTGCATTTACAACACTGTTGCTGCACACCAAGATGAGGACAAAAGCTCCTTGAGAAAAAATCGCTGAGTAGCGAATCAGAAGTTTAGCTATTCGCATGGGTCAGAAATTCCGTTTAAAATTGCACCGGAGAACATGCCAGCTGCAGCCTCGATTATTGCCTCATAATCATACACTCCGTTCACAGTTCCAGTTATACGTGAAAACTCGTCTAAATATCGTTGTATATCCGAGCCATCTAGTAGACCTCCTATCCCGGCAGACAGAGTTTGCGTAAGCACAATTTTTTCATACTCACTCTGAGTCAGCTTACCATCCTCAAAATATGCGTCGAACACTCCGTTTCCTACTCCGCCTATAAATTGCACAGACCTAGGAGATTTCTCAAGTGCCTTATCAATTAAAAGACCTTTACCGTCAAACGTTAATGTCATTGCGACATCTTTCATCAACTCGTCGTTTCGGCGACGTAGACGGGTTAGTAATTCAGACTTTCGAGCCTCGCTTCCTCCTGAAGCCGATGTGCCGAACCATTCTGCCGCATCGAGAATGCTACACATGCTATTTTGAGCAATAGGAGTGATCATTAGTACACCCGATATGGCTATATCACCATTAGGGTCGACCATCTTCACCGGATTATTATCCGCATACGGATATAGGTTGTCATGCCACACCGGGTCTTCCGACATAAACCTGCCCGTATTCGCATCATAGTAGCGGGCTCGCATAAAGTAGAGGTCGCTGCCTTCATCCATCACGCCGTAGCGGCCAACATAAGTAAAGGGCTGGTCGAATGCTTCGCTAGACTGCACCTGCTCACCAAAGGGTAGATACTGGTAGCGGTGCGTGATGCCCGCCGTATCGTCGGTCATAGCGACTGTACTACCTCGGTAGTCATAGTGATAGAAATGCTCTACCCCACCATTGGCCACATCAATGCGCAATGTGAGTCCGGCACCATGTACATAGCGGTGCGTCACAACGCCGTTTTGCTTTTCAGCCAGTACATGTCCCATACCGCGGGCATCGAGAACATATTCAGTAGTCACCCCACCCGCCGTACGTGACCGGCGCATCTGAGCAGGATCGTAGCCGTAACTCACGCCGCGAAAACTCTCTAGGCGATCGCGTGCGTCCCATATGGCCACGTCACCACCTGCATCTGTCTGGCGACCGTTGGCGTCAAATGCAAAGCTTGTACTACCACCACCTGCATCAGCAATGCTCGTCAGCTCATTTTCTCCATTGTATGCATAGCCTAGGTCTGCCGCTGCATAAACCGGTGGGCTGGCAAAGGCCAATCCGTCTTTGGTCTCAACGCCGATGTTATCGTTGCCGTCGTACTGGTAGGTGAAGAAAGCGATGGTGTCACTACCGGCCGGGACGTACTCCAAAAGTGAAGTGAGACGCCCCGCCTGGTCGTAGCCGTACTCGCGCTTTGTGCCGTTAGGGTTGGTCACCTCATCCATACGACCGTCGGCGAAGTAGCCGTAGGTAACGCCAGTACTTCCTGTGCCACCCGTCCATCGCACCCGCGTCAGGCGGTTTAGGTTGTCGTAGGTGTAGGTAGTCGTGAAGCCAGCATGCGCGACCGAGGTGGTATTGCCGTTGGCATCGTAGCCATACGTGACTGATTCACCGTTGAAATTAATACTAGTCACACGGTCTGCATTGTCATAGCTGTAAGTCAGCACATCGCTGCCCTTGGTTTTGGTGACAACCCTATTAAAATTATCGTACGCATACGTTGCGTAGCCGTCGTCAATTAGTCGATCCTGGGCGTCATATTGGAAATCGAAGACATCGTTGTTCGGCGAAGTTTCATCATCTACCTGCCCATTGTCTTGATAGGTATAGGTGCGCGTATCGCCTCCGAAGTCGATCGAACTGAGCAGGTCACGGTTGTCGTAGGTCATAGTGGTTACCCCACCCAGCGCATTCGTTATCGAGGTCACGTTGCCATTCCCGTCAAAACCATAGTCGAGTGTGATGTTATGCTGAATGCCTTCGCGTGTGACGTTAGTGATGCGATCTAGTGCATCATGGGTGTAAGTAGTTCTAGATCCATTTCCATCGAAAGCTTCATTGATGCGACCGATGTTGTCGATGTTTTGGGTGTAGCGCTGCTGGATAGGATCGGTCACGGTGGCGAGCGGACCTGTAGGATGGTAGGTATAATCGGTAGCGATAAGGTTGGGATTCATTACTCGCGTTGGCTGTCCGTGCGCATTGTATTGCGTACGCGCTATGCCACCCATAGGATCAATTACCTTATCCAAATTTCCATTAGCGTCATAAGTAAATGAGGTCACCTGATTGCGCGGGTCTGTGTAGCGGGTCACATCATTGCGCGAATTGTACTGGAAGCGGTGGGTAATACTTTCCGGAAGGGAAATCGTAGTCACTCTACCCTGCCCATCGTAGCTATAATTGACACTCCTCCCTTCATAGGTAGAGCGTGTGGGCTGATTGGGGTAGTTGGAGGCGCCATATAAGAAGCTGCGCGTCTTGCCATTGCGTTCGCTGTCACTAAGGTAGCCGTTGGCGTTGTAGGTATTGCTGGTCGTGACTAGTGAATTGCTCGGGCCACTAGGAGAGGTAACACTCGTTTGGTAGTCCTGGCTTGGATCGGTGTAGTTGGGTGTGACTACTACGGCAGCGCTCGGCACATTCTGGCCTGGCAAACTCACCTGAGCCAGTTTGCGCTCAGCATCGTAGGTGTTGGTGATGATGTTGCCTTCGGGCAGCGTGATTTCGGTGAGCAAACTGAAGCGTCGCTCCCGACTACCGCTACTTCCGTACGCGTATTGTGTTTGGTCGCCAAGCGCGTTGGTATAGCTGTGAAGGGTTTTGCCGAAAGGCGTATAAGAGATACTACGACCACCTGCTACATCTGCCACCCCAGTTAGCCGGAGAGTTTCCACGCCAGTACCATAGCTAAACGTGAGTTTACGGCCATGATCATCCACCACTTCCTTCAGCCGTGGCCAGGGCGCTGGAAGGTCGAAGCCGGGAGCTTGCCAGGTGATGGATTCCTGCACCACGTCGAGTTCGTTGCCGTTGCGATCTGTGATGAGGTCGAGGATATACACTTTATAGCCTTGCGGCAAAACAAACTCTGTATAGGTGTAGTCGATTTGATCGGGCGAACGGAGCACCAGGGTAGAAGAGCTAGTACGTCGCAGCTTGTAACGCGACCCTTGCGTTTGAGGCGCAAACGTCGCAGCATCGAATACATGGAAACTGCCGCCGGGTAAGGCTACGACAAACTCATCTGCTTTGCTCAAATTGTCGAAACTCCACCCTTCCTCGAGCAGAATATAAGTATCGTAGGTATGCGACCAGCCACGCCCGAGCGGTTCGAGCAGGCGGTACTCCCGTGGCAGCTCGGTGAGGTAGGAATTATAGGTGTGTCCAAAGTTCAAGGAAAGCCCGCGGCCGGGTATGGCGAAACTACTTTGTGTGTGCGAGCGGAAATAGCCGTCACTTACACCAACATTTCGCGACAAATTGTAAGGTGTAAAATTACCGGGAATAAAGTAATCCGTGAGGCTGAGTGTTTTGATTTGCTCCGAGCCATTACAAACATCAAGGAGTTCATAAAGTGCATGAAATACTTCTCCGCGTTTTATGTCGGTGAAAGCATCACCAACTGAAGAGGCAATTAATCCCATGCTTTGCGCCCGACGCATATAGCCATAGCCATCTTCTCCAGGCTGCAAGCCATACACCGTGCCTGAGCCGCCTGTCAATGGACCGATGTCGAAGGCTTCGAGGATGGCTTTGAAGGCGTATCGCGTTTGTAAATATTCGTAAGGACGGAAATTAATGAAGTCTCTATCGAAGGGTGCGACATCATCATTGTACTCGAGGTAGGCTAGCGCTTTCGCAAAACGGTAGTAGGAGTTGTTAGACTGCTGCAAGTCTGCAAAAGGGCTCGGGAACAGCTCAGCTACCGAAGGGGCATTAGAACCATTGAGCGCAGACCAAACAAGCTTGGCAAGATCGGCTCTGAATATATCTTCGTTGGGTTGAACACCGTAGGTATTAGTCGGCCCGTAATTCTGGGGAGTGATGTAGCCTTGACTACAGAGGCAGTTTGCGGCGGCAAGGACATTCTGTTGGCCTCCATACGTAGAATCTAAGTCTGTATATTCCAAGCACCAGTTAGCAGCCGGCGAGCTTATCGTAAAGATGTTACTGTACCCCACTATACCATGTCGATTACGATCTCGTACGCGAATACGGTAATTACCTGCATTTACATAAATCGGTATAGCAACGCTACCTGACCAAGGTCCTTCAGGATCTTCATTACTGTCAATAGTCAGCACCTCATTACCACTTGCAGTCACGAGGTGAATCTCTACGTTGCCGACATTGTTGGTTGTATCCCAATTGACAAAGGTGATGTTGCTTTGGCCGGCAATCCAGTTGGGGTTGTTGCTCGGAGATGTGACCTCAATCTCATTGCCCGACCAATACAAGGTGTCTTGTACGACGAAGCTCCAGCGGCCTTTGGTATCACGGGCACGGACGTAAACGGTGTAGTTGTTGTTCGAGCTAGGAATAGAAACATTGAACGTTTCGTCAGCTTCTGGCGCTGGCGATGGGGTGAAGGGCACAGGGGTACCTTGCCCTCTTGCGGGGGTTGGATCATCGCTGGTCCAATATTCGATGTACTCCACTTCGGCGGGGGTGTTGTTGCCGGGAGTAACCATGAACACGCGCCGCTGAGTAAAGCTCCAGGCATTAGCATTGTCGCGTGCACGTACGTACAGCGTATGAATTCCTGGGGCGACGTTAGTCAGATCGATGTTATAGGTCGAATCTGACGCGGTAAGTCCAGTTAAGGGTAACGAAGTGCCACTGCCACGTCCGGGGTCGCTGTCGATAAAATACTCGAGATAGGCGAGCTCTCGGTTGTTGGAGCCGGCTGGAGTAACCATCATAAGCCGGCGCTGCACAAAGCTCCAAACGCCAGCATTGTCTCGTGCACGCACGTAGAGGGTGTGGATGCCAGGGGATATGTTTGTAAGGTCGAGTGTGTAGGTGCTGTCGCTGCTGATACTGTCTTGCAGGGCGAGAGAGGTGCCATTGCCGCGTCCTGGATCGGTGTCGATGAAATACTCGAGGTAGTCGAGTTTGCGACCACCCGGCCCCGCAGCGCCAGGCGTTACTATGATGACTCTGCGTTGGGTAAAGCTCCAGGTTCCGGCATCGTCTTTGGCTCGCACGTACAGCGTGTGAATGCCAGGACCGACGCTACTGAGGTCGATGTTGTAGGTACTGTCGCTGGCGGTAGCACCCGCTAATGGCAAGGGAGTTGCATTGCCCCGACCAGGATCAGTATCGATAAAATACTCTAGTCGAGTGAGTTGCCGGGGGCCAGCGCCACCTTGTTGGACGAGAAAGACTCGCCGCTGGGTAAAGCTCCACCTGCCCTGGTCGTCTTTGGCCCGCACGTAGAGCGTATGGATGCCGGGTGATACGGTGTTCAGGGGTATGTTGATTGTGGTATCCGCGGCGACAACATTACCTAAAGGAATGATCGTACCATTGCCGCGACCGGGATCTGTATCAATGAAGTACTCTAAGAAGCTGAGGCGTGCAGGTGTGATGGGCACATAGCAGTCTGGACAGGACGTCGCCGTCTCCCAAGGATCGCAGACACCGTTGAGGTTGCACGCCAAGAGAGGTAGGGTGAGGATACGGGGTGTTGACTCAGCTGAACCATAGTGTCGCTTGTCGCGCACCTCTATTGTGTAGGTTCCAGGGCTGCTGAATATGGTTCCATAAAGCGTGTTTAGGTCGAGCGAATCGCGCCATTGCTGATAGAGGGTATCGCCGCTATAGTTGCGAATGAGTACGTGCGCAAAATCTTCAGTGAAACTTTTATGTGCACCAGTTAGGGCGAAAGCGAGCGTATCTAGAGGATCATTGTAGAAGGTGCTCGGAAATGAGCCGGTAAGGGTGGTACCGGAGGCATCTGTAATGGTAGGAGTGGATAAGGAAAGGCCTAGCGTGTTGCGACCTTCATACAGGACGCGCAGCATCTTGGCGGACTGGCAAGGACTAAGCGTGGCGTTTGGAGAGTGAGGCACACCTACAAAGCCTTCTTCATACTCCATAAAATTATCAGGTTGCCCGGCTGGCGCATAAGGAGAGGTGTCGTCTATACCATCATTGATACGGCAGACGCTAGCGCAACTCGAGCCTGCAGGAAAGGCAGTGTTGTCGAAGGTGTGAAGCAGGCCGAGCATGTGACCCAATTCATGTGCGAGAATAATAAATGCGTTATTCGCTACCACTGAGTCTTGCAAAAACAGCGTTCTAGATTCTTCAATCGTGGCACCTTGGAGGCGATAGGGATAGGAGGCATCGCCAAGAATATCGTGGGGCGCATTGAGTGTATCTGCTGAGATACCGCTACCAATAAAGACGATGAAACGGTTGGGGTTAGCTGTTTGAAGTCCTTGCAAGAAGGCTTCCGTAACCGGCCCCAAGGCGTCATCATAATTACTGCTGTTTTCGTAGCCGTAGGCATCAACATAGAATTCTACAGCAATGCCGGTGGGACTATCTGCTAAAAACTGATTGGCTGATGCGAGTATGGTGTAGAACTGAGTAGGCGTAGATGAATTCAAAGATCCCACGCGCCGGACCATTAGTGGGATGCGGAGCTTGCCGTGTTGACCATGATACAGTGGAGCGCAGTTGTAATCCGCTCCTGGGGCGCAGGTAGTGGGATCAGGTTTATAGGCCGCAAAAGTCGCTGCGCAATCAGGGTCTGTGGGGCAGGATTGGGCATAGACATGGAGGTTTGTCAAAGAGCATAATAGCCATACTATTAGAGCAGTGTGTCGTCCAAGTATTACACATATGTTGGGAAGCTTCGTCATTGTGCCGAAATTGTATTAATGGTAACAGATAGTCCGGACTGCTTTCCGGTACGTACCGAGGTACTTAAGTTTTGAATTACGGGCAAATTGACTAGGCCAGAGGGGACATATGGCTCTAAACCGCCATATGGACCACAGTCACCGCCAGAAGTACTTACACCAACTGCTGCTGAACCTGGGCGAAGGGTATAACGACCATCGGAACTATAATGCCGGGGATCGCTCGGAAGGACAAAAAGAGAATCTAGCTCCTGAACCCCTACATAGCCGACAGAACAATTGCCACTACAAAGTCCGCGTCCTACGTTATTCTGATTGAGGCCAGTAGTCGTTTGGCGAGCATAATGACCGTCGTATAGGATAGAATTAGTCAACAAAGTATTCGTCGGCATTTCGACGTCATCCATAACCAAACACTGATCAAAGATAAATTGTGAAGGGGGGTTAGAAGTTATTGTGCTCCAAGGATTATTGGGATAAAACCTAGTTTCAATTGAAACTCCAGACAGGCAGGAACGACCTTCTCTTGCGTCAATGATTGATGAACGGAGAACTACTGATCCACAATTGTAGAGCAAGATAGCTGCGCGATGGGTTATCCTACAACCACCCGCCGAAGTCCAGTATGAAAAGACAGTACCCATTGAGTATACATGACTGCGGTTAATTGCTACCAAGTTGACATTATTAGCATGGACAGCACTGAGTTGCACTCCGTCCAAGAATAGACTAGAGCACCCGTTTACCTCAATATGGCCAGTCTTTAATGAAATAAGAGTTAGGCTTTCTCCAGGCCCTTGAAAGGTGATATCGCCCAGGGTTGTTGCAAGTGTAGTATTGCTGGTCAGATGGTTCTTGGAATGCCCGTACCCGCCGCCTAAAAAAACTAGCGATGCTGATAATATAGGCAATTGAATAGAGGAGTAGTCACCTGGTGCTATATACAGAGTGTCACCACTCAGTGCGTTGTTCACTGCATCCTGAAGGCTACTCTCATTTGAGTTTAGTAGAGGACAGAGCGCTACAGGTACAATCCTTGCGCTGACACTGCCACAACCGACAAAAACGAATACGAAATTTACTAGGAACCGTAATATCATTGGGATGGAGATTTTGCGACAACTCTTACAGGAGCAGGGCTAGAGGTTTGGAGTTGTACTTCCAACTGCTCAATGAATGGCGCTTGAGCAATACCAGATAAGGCGTAAGGAGAATCTCCTCCAAACGGCCCACAGTCGACTCCGCCCAAACCTGCAGCGATCGCAGGGCTAGTCGGCCGAAGATCGAAACGAGCATCAAACGAGGCACTTTGTAAGCCGCTAGAGTAATCAACGAAAACACTGTCGAGATTAGGAACTCCAACATATCCTGTGCTACAGTCAGCCCCACTACAACTGCCTACACCCACATTATGATGAGAATTAGCCAGAGTGTTGCTGCGAGCCAAAGCTCCTGATCGAAAGATGTTATTATAAGAAGACACAGAATGGCTTAGATAGATAGAACCGTTGATGAAGTTATTTCTATACAACACTGATTGAGGTGGGACAGGATTATTATCAGGCGCCCAATCTAGGCTTCGAGAATTGGTATGATATTGGACTGTCGAACTGGTAGAGAAAAAGATATTTGAGATTATACGAGCCTCCCTGACTTTAGAAAGTAACACAGCAGCTGAATATCCATTAAAACTGTGATTCGTTGGAAAATAGCATGAATTCACAATTACATTTTCCACATTCTGGGCCCATAGGGATTTTATATAACTATTCGTAGCCACCAAGTGGGTGGCGCCGTAAGCGTATATTGGCTTGAAAGAATAAACTTTAGATAGTGCGACTGTGCAACCATTACAATCTACCATTACCTCGGGCAAGACAGCACCTATGGACAGGATCGTATTCTGTGAGGGAAAATTCTCTGCAACACGATAACCTGGCCCAATCAAAGCAACTGACTTGTCGATGGTTAAATTTGGTTCCGATGAATAGTCACCAGGGTAAAGATGAATAGTGTCTCCATCATTCGCTGCCTCGAAAGCCTGGGTAAGCGTGGCATAATCATGAGGATTTTGATCTCCCTTCCCAACAGTGAGGTTTTGAGCAACCACAGATCCTATAGGCCCACTTAACAGTAACAGCATCATTGCCTTCTTCATCAGTTCGTAGCTTTTATGTTGATATTCACATCAGCACCATTACTCTGCGAGTTATTCTGCGGTACATTGAGCTGCCACACGAAAGGAATATCAGAAATGCCGGAAAGTTGATAGGGGTCGTCGCCTCCGAAGGGACCGCAGTCAGTTCCATTGAGGCCTGCGCCGCGGGCTTGGGAATTCGCTGTTAATTGGTAGCGGCCATCGAGCGAGTAGCCATTAGTGCCATAGTAATCCACCATTTCGTATGGAAACGACAATCCGCCCAAATAAGCAGTAGACGAACAACCTGATGAACTCGGTGTATAAACTCCAGCATTGTTATAATACACTGCACCATTAGGTTGACTGCACCCTAATGAACCAGCGTTAGCATCCATCAAGTTGCTGTGAAAAAGATACCCAGTGTTAAGATAAATATTGTCACTAAACAAATTATGCGATATCGTTGCACTTCCGACTGACGCATAATATGAATGTCTAGAACTGTTGTAAATCGAGCTATGCCCTTGTGAGTAAAAGTTATCATAGTTTGAGCTTGAGTATTTAAAAATATTATTCGTTAAAGTCATAGAACTCGTATTGTAAACCTGGGCCGCATAAGCGCCACCATGCCCTCCGGGCCTACCATATCCACCAGTATAGAAAAAGTTTCCGTGGATAACTGCGACATCTGATTTCTCTACAACTACCGCTCGTATATAATTATTAGCCACGAAAATTGTAGCGGCGTCATATATCCGTATATGGCTTGGTACGTAACAGGATCGAATCGTTACGTTTTTCCCAGCAGCATCTACATAAATATTTGGCAGTTGAGCCCAGCCCGGCATTGTAGTAGCCCCTAGATAATTACTTGCCTGAAAATACCCCGGTCCAATAATCGTCAACGCCTTATCAATCGTCACACTAGACGGTGACGTGTAAGTGCCTGGGTAGACTTGCAGCGTATCCCCATCCTGTGCACTTGCGACTGCATGAACGAATGAGCCGTAGTGCCCGTTCTGAGGATCATCGCGAAACCCCACTGTCTTAAGTGTCTGCGCAGTACAAACAAAGGCAGTAGATAGTGCTAGCAGTAGAGTTAGGTACTTCATTGTGCTGAGATTTTAAGCTCGACGTCAATACCGCCTTGTGATGAGCCATTTCGGTTCGACAATAGTCTTTGAATGAAAGGTCGAGATGGTATTCCTGATAATATGTATGGACTCGTTCCTCCAAAGGCTCCGCATTCCGTTCCATTTTGGCAAGCACTTACTAAACTGCTTGTGGGCCGAATCATAAAGCTTGAATCGACCAACGTAGACGAGACTGTACCAAGCGCGACAAACACACTATCTATTTGATGCAAACCTGTACCTGGCGAGACATGGGTATTTCGCAAACTAACCCCTTGGAACAATTGATTGAGCGTAGTTATTGATGTTTCATAGTTAGCTGTTATGTTATCATGAGCGTAAACATCGGAGTATATCCGAATACTATTTGAGCTGGGAGATAGAATGGTATTATATGCAATCTCTGCACTACCAGCTCCATTAATATAAAGTATATCGCTCCCTCCGTAAGTTCCAATAAGATTATTAGAAATATAGATATAATTACAGGAAGATATATACAAAGCGTCCCAATTGGACGAGCTATTTATTCGAGAAGACAGAGTAGTTGGCGAAGTTACCCATTGGGACATTATTATATAGTTATTAATAATTTCTCCGTAGTTTATATGCTTTAAATACAGTGAGCCAATTTTACAGCGATGAACGAACAAGTGACTTAAATACTGGCCACCTAGGCCAATAATTTCAAGACCTATCAGAACAATAGACACTTGTCCTTCCACCCAAATGGACCCTATGTTAGCACCTTGAAAGACGGTATTTACCCTCAGATCGTTAATGACATGATCATATC
This sequence comes from Saprospiraceae bacterium, assembly GCA_965213735.1. Taxonomy (GTDB): domain Bacteria; phylum Bacteroidota; class Bacteroidia; order Chitinophagales; family Saprospiraceae; genus CALDTK01. The sequence continues at coordinate 869,314 of CBDCAB010000005.1, read as the reverse complement.
CTGGACCAATAATAGTCAAAGACTTGTCTAATATAAATGGAGATGTTTGTCCTCTTGACCAGTTCCCGGAGTGTATCATCAATGTATCACCTGATTGCGCTGCCTGAATAGCTAAAGCAAAGTCATCAAAAAACTCTATCCCATCCGAAGGATAAATGGATGATACGTACTTGGTGGTTTGCCCCACCACAAAGTGACTTACTAGCATAGTAATAATTAAGATTGAGTATTTCATTGCGCAGTTACATTTATACCCACATCTACCCCACCACCCTGTGAGCCTGAAGCGTTCACATTTAATTGCCGCACCCAAGGGATAGGCGGAATACCACCTAGTACAAAAGGAGCTGAGCCGCCGAAGATGCCACAGTCTGTGCCGCCGGTGCCTGCACCTATGGCGGGGGAGTTGGGTGCTAATCTGTAGAAAAATTCCTGTGGACCAGATGCCTCAAAGACTTCTGCTTCTGTAACATTCCATACGGAGCTCACTGCTCCATAGTGGGCTGCGTAAGGCCGATCAATGAATACGGAATTATTTACTGAATTATTGAAGGTACTACTTGCGGTAGCGCTAGCATTGCTTCCAAAAATGCAGTTTTGGACATTAGTATTGCGTAAATAGGAAGTATGCAAGACTTGAACACTGGATCTAAACACACAATTTTGCAATTGTACTGATTGCGCGGAAGTCGAACTTCCGACTAGGGCGAGAGGCCTTGAATGTTGTGGAAACAGACAATTATATAATCCAACATGAAGTGGATTAGACGAAGTACCCGTTATTATAGCGGAAGAGGATGAAGGGTTTATAGTTAATGAAAATACACACCCATAGAAGCCAATTATTCTAGATGTATAAAGACCGACTGTTTTACGAAAATGACATGAGTTAAAATTTACTGAAGTCGAATCATACGCAAGCACAATATCAGTGTAGGTCACCCCCCTAACCGTTGTAGAAGCCCCACCCCTGAAGTACATACGAGTTATGATCGAAGCTCCTACTCGGGTTGTAATTAGTGTATCGACCTGTTGCTGTAGCCAACCTGCTCCTAGAATGACCAGGCTGTCAGTTTGAATATTGACGAACTCGGTATAGCTGCCCGGCTCTACATACACCGTATCCCCCGCACTACTCGCATCCACTGCCGCCTGCACACTCGTGTAGCGATTTGGCCCTGGCGTCGGGTAGAGCGACACGTAATGCGCCGTCTGAGCAACTACACTACCAACGGCTGCACAGAACAAAAGAAATATGAGCTGGATGCTTTTCACTCTTGGCGCTTTTATCGGGTGACCTGAATCTTAGCCACTTGTCCATCTGCTGTGCGTAGCGCGTAGAGTCCTGGAGCGTATCCTGAAAGATCGAGTGGTGTAGCAGGTCGTAGCTGCCCAGACCAGACCTCTCGACCTACATTATCAAAAAGTGTCGCGCTGGTAGCTTGGTCGACATTGACCCGCAATTCCCCCCCCGTCGGATTCGGCCACACCCGCAACGCAAAGGCGTCAGTCGTACCACTAAAGGCTAGCGTACGAATTTCCGACGCCTTCTCGCTACCGTCACGGTCCACCTGCTTGAGGCGGTAATAGTGCCTTCCGGGAATCGGGGCTTCATGTAAGTAGCTATACGTTGCGGCTTTGCCTTCACCATCAACCCACGCCATGGCTTCAAACGAACGGCCGTCGAGGCTGTGCTCTAGCCAGAAACCATAATTGTTGGTCTCGCTGGCGGTGGCCCAGGTGAGGTGGGCGTTTTTGTTTGCTTTGTTAGCACTGAAGGAGAGGAGTTCGACGGGGAGTGGGACAGATTGAAAACTGTTTAAGCATCCTGGAGTCGTCGCAAATATCTGTTGCTCGCCACCCGGTGCCAGTTCAAAGGCCACAGTTAGTGTCGTGCCCCCATTATACAGCCAATCGACATCTCCCGGATCAGGACCAAGCTTAGAAAATTGTACCTGAGCGATTTCAGTACCAGTGGGCGCAATGGTAAAAAAGCTTTCCTTGTGGACGATGTTGAAGCTATAGGTGGAAGGCGTCGGGTTAGTTAATGAAAAGATGTAGCCTGCGTCAAAAAATGGTGGGCCTCCTGTCACCGCAGAGAGCGGAGTAGAAAGCAACGTTCCACCCGATAACTTGGTCGGATCGACTTCAAAAACTAAATTGCTAGAGCCTAAGAACCAGTTGTTATTTGCTGAGGCCTGAATAGATAGGGTCAGCTCTGTAGAGGTATTTGAGATCTCGACGAACGTGAGGCAGAAAGTTGTTTGCGCCACAAGAGCAGAGGAAAGCGTAAGTAGCGTTACTGGTGCTAGACTTCGTATTAGTGATCTCATGTCGTCAGTTTTGGTAGTTGCAAGGTCAGGGATTTTGCTCATCATCAGCGATTGGAAAGGCTGAGAATCCACGAACGCAGGAGATTTGCTGCCCAACGCGGATGAAGCTGGTTTGAAGTTGGAATTAGCGAAGTCAGCGGGCTGGTAATCTCTACCACCAAGAGGGCAGATAATGCACTCCACACGCTCGCATCTGGCTTACTTGATGTTGGTCTAGTGGAGGCAGTGCACACTCTAATCCATTCCTTGCTCTTGACGGGAGTTGTTGCTCCGCCAGAATCGATTGAGATCAACCGCGTTAACTGTTCCATCCCCATTGAAGTCAGCCGAACTAGCTCCATACTGGTATGATTGGCCATTCTGCACCCGAAAGGATAAGTTCAAGTCGACGGCATTGATAACTCCATCTCCATTGGCGTCACCGGCGTAGAGGACACTAGCGCCCCCTACCAGTTTTAGTGGTTCCGTGCCGTAGAGATTAAGTTCATCTGAAAAGTCTAATGCGCCGCCACCCGCGCTGAGCATCACCGGTGTTTGGGATCGCACAGCCAGGTGATTCCGATGTCTGAGGGATACATATGCTGAGTCTCCGGCTGTAGCTGGTAGCCTGACCAAAGAAGTGAGATCTTTTGCTTCGCGAATCAGTCCATTACGCAAAATTACTGCAGCTCGACTTGCCAGCACTTGACTCGGATCTGCAGCGCTGCGTAGCTCGATTAGCACCCAATCTGCAACCCCATCGTTTCGCGCTTGATTAAATGCTGCAATACTATCTGAGATAACAGCTCCAGCATTTTCGACTTGATATCCTAGCGTAGTATATGGCTCTATCAGCGGGATGTCTACAACTGTTTGCAGTTGATGCGAAGCTGTGTCAAGCAATCCTTCAAGTTTTGCCGAAAGGCTAAGAAGTGGCGAACAAGTAAGTAAACTCTCTGCTGCGGCAGTATCTAAAACATTATACTGCAGAAGAGTCCAATGTCCACTCGTGTCGCGCGTACTAATGTAAAGCTGTTGTCCTCCTGATGCAAAGCTCAATGACCTTGCGGTAAAACTCGAATCGCCCACCGCATCACTAGCTGAACTTAGTAGGTAATCAGCGCCGTCCCAAACATAATTAAGAATTCGACCTGCGCTCTGACGCTTGCCCCAGCTGCTATCAGGGGTTGTCCCATAATTGGGAATACCTACAAGCAGGCGGCTACCGTCTTTACTCAGACCCAAAGATTTTCCATACTCATCACCTGCGTGTATGCCGAGCAATTTAGAACCGACGGCCGTAGCGGGATTGGTGCCGATATCGTAGACTTGAGCTGCTGTATATATTGCGGATGCTGCGTCAGTATGAAATCCGCCAACAGCGAGAAGAGTCGTATCAGCTGCACCAGAAAGTATTTCACCGATATACTGATTAGTAAGCTCACCTTCAATAACTGTCGTCCCGGAGGTAAGTGTACCCCCTGATAGTTGGTGGCGATATATTTTCCCTGCCTGCGTATTTCCCCCAGCATTTGCCAGAGGGGCACCCACGAGCAGCACAGAATCATGAGCTACTAAATTTATACTTGCACCGAAAGTCTCCTGGGCTTGCTGTCCTTCGTAAACTGGCGACAAGTTGTGCCAGTGTTTGTTTTGGAGAGAAAGATGTTCAATTCGGCCAGAATTGCTACCGGTGGCACCATCATGTCCAGGACTTCCAATGTAGAGTTGTCGCCCATCTTTAGAGAGAGCTAGACTAACATTAAAGTTTAGGGTATCAGCCATCACACCATAGCGCTGTGCAGGTATACTGTCTGCCACTGCCTGCCATGTATCGCCGTCAAACGCATAGGCTTGTACGAGCACAGCCGTATCCTGAGGATTCGAGGTGGCTCGGTAGGCAACTGCGAGCATATCGCCATTACTAGCGAGTGCGAGGCTTTCGCCAAAACGGCGCCCACTAAGCCCCAGCATAATCGTATCGCCTTTTGGAACTAAGCCAGCAGATGTACGCGCCAAAACCACGACGTGACCATTTGAACCTGCTGCGCTCGGCTGCCCTATAGCTAACGCGCAACCAGTGGCATCGGTAGCTATCACGACATTGGCGAGAACAGGTACTGCTGCATTATGAGTGAGCGCAAGCCGTTGGCTGGGTGTTGTCGATTGAGGTTTGACGAGGCTGAAAGTCTGTACGCGGCCGGCGTCGTTGGCGATGCCATCATAGGAAGGAGCCCCAACAGCAACTTGTGATCCATCACCTGAGATTGCGAGGCCGAGCGAATATCTTTCACCATCCTCAGTGCCTTTTAAAGGCAATACGCCTCGGGTCCAATTACTGGCTGCTGCGTTAAAGTCAAAGATGTGGGCAGTTCCTGGCTCAGTAAGAAACTGTGATTCGGAATTTGAAATTAGTAGTCGATCTCCTTTACTGCTCAATCCAACATTAAAGCCACTATTACTTCTAAAAAGTCCTAAAAGAGAATCACCCCGTGGTATCCATGTGTGGCCATTCCACTGAAAGCTGTAGGCGGCACCTGTAGCTTGACTTGGGCCGCCTACATACGGAGCACCAACAGACATAAGATGTCCAGAACTATCGAGGGCTACGTCAAATCCAAACTCTCCTCCGGGAACGAGGCCAGGTATATCAGCCCCCTTCTGCTGCCAGGTTTGCCCGTTGAAGCTATACGCACGAACCAAACCAGAACTGATCCCGTTTGGGTCTGCATACGGAGCACCAGCAATAACTGTCTGACCATCGTGAGAGATGTCGACGGACGAGCCCAAATAATCACCTGACAAGGTCCCATAAATAGTATCTCCTAAAACAGCCCAGTCTGATCCATTGTATTCGTAGATCCAAACAGCGCCCTGATTGAATGGTGGCCCTTGGTTGTATGGTTGACCCTCGCCGCTTTTTTGGCCAACAGCGATGCGACGGCCGTCTCCAGATATCGCGACATCCGAAGCAAAATAATCATAGCGAGTATGCGTTATGGGTGTGCCCATTGGCGCCCAGTCCATACCATCGAACTGATAGATATCTGCACGACCGCCAATAGGATTGGATGTGCTTCCGGTTGGTGATCCTACGATGAGCACCGAGCCATCAGCGCTGAACGCCATGTTGTCACCCATTCGATCATAATAATGGACGCCGCGAATGGTATCACCTAGTGGGGCCCAGTTTCCAGATGGTAATCTTTCATATACCATAACAGCACCGGCTCCAGTGGTGTCTATATCAAAATATGGCAAGCCCACCGCCATACGTGAACCTGTGCGATCAAGAGCGACAGCATATCCAAAATAGTGACCCGCGATCGACCAAGAGAGGCTCGCTGTGTCCAGTGGAACGAGATCTGTCAGCCCACAGCCAGCAGCAACTTGAGAAAGGCTGCTACAACCCACTCCATTGCCACTAATATTCACCAGTATTTCGTTCGATGTTAAAGATTGACAGATGACTGGCTCACTACAAATCGTTAGATTAGGATTGCTCCGGATTGAGATATTGGTGGTTATAGCGAGGTCATTGCGGAGACCTAGATGTTGTAGAACCGCATTGCTGCTAATGTCTAGAGATGAAATAGTGGCTATTCCTGTCAACGCTAGCAGAGAGTCTAAAGCTGTTCCACGAAGAGATACGAGACCAGCAGTCCGCACATGATGAGAAGGCATAAATGTTAGTGCTGGCAGGGAAACATAACGGATCTGCCACATTGAGTCCTGATTTAACGATGGCAGGACACTCAGTGTATCTAAATTTTGAAGAGTGACTGAATAGAGCGTGTCAATTTGCCCCAATGCACTGGCACTCATTAAGCTATCACACGAGGTGACAGTTATCGACTTAGAGCGACGGAGGGAATCGAGCCCGGTAAGGGTAATTAACCGTGGACAGTTGTTAATTGCTATCTCTTGACTAAGCCTAAATTGACGAAATGGAGTAAGGTCAGTAATGTCTGCGCCTTCCAGTGTTATTCGCCTAGATAGTTCAGTGCAGTTGGGATAAGCAGCAACAAATGCTTCTAGTTCCGCTTGCGAATGAACACTTGTTAGCAGATAAGAACTAACAGGTGTGGGACACTGGAGACATGGCTGGCAAAGCGCTCCTCCACAGTCAACCCAGGTCTCATCTCCATTGCGAACACCGTCGCTGCAGGTTTCACAATCACCTCCAGGAAATCCTCCCGGGGCATAATTGTGGGCGGTGGTTTGACGGCATTGCTGTAATAAGGGCACTACAATGGTGTCATTCGCTACGGAGCATTCGTTTAGCTTAGCTATTCCGTTAGCCTTAGCGACAATAATTAAGTATTTATTTACTGCCGTATCTTGCATTATGTATGATGTCGTATGAACGTATGTCTGACCAGCAGATAAACCGCCAATTTGAGGTGCACTACCCCCGCCAGCTATGTAGTGCCCGACCACGAGAGTTGGATATTCACTTTCATAAATTGACACCCCGACGGAGTTGTACGGTGAAGTTGGGACACTTGTGGCACCCGTATTTTCTAGATGAATTTGAAGACTACCCGAGATACCGCTACCACCGAATGCGCTTTGAGCTGACAGAATGGTAACGCTATCAGGGACTGCATCCCAGCAGGGGGAGTAAGGAGCCACATACCTAACGAATGAACTGCACCCCGTAGACGACCCAGCCGCATTTCCCGGGGTGATTGATAGGTAGATAGAATCACCAGGAGGAAAAACGTAGTGAGTGTTCCATGGAGTGATAAGAACGGTATCCCCACCCACAAATCTTGACCAGTGTACAGGTCCAGTAGAAGAAGAACGAACTTCTACGATATAATTGGCAGCCCGGGGTACTGATGTCCAGCGGATCGTATCAGCGGGATATAGCACTTGCGTCGGGTTAGGATCGACTAGCGTGGCACAGCCTGTCGGGGGTGGTGGGCAACTCGTATTGACAGGTTCTAGCTGCAGCAGTATGGGATTGGACCATGGACCGGACACTCCATTTCTTAGAGCTCTCACACGGTAGCTTATCGTGTCGAATGCCCAATAGCCACTAGAAAAGCTTTTGTACATGCTTCGTCTCGTATGGGAAACTGTTGTGTCCGCGACGAGTGTATCTGCGGTGGCATCAAGCACCTGGAGCTGATAGTGAGTTAAATCGGGTACCGCCGACCATTGTGCATGGTACCGATAGCTAATGATTCCAGGGTATGTACCATCACAGCCGTTACTATTAAGGAATGCATAAGAAGTAGCTGGATACGTGATGGTCGGCGCCTGCAGTTGCCCACATGGTTGACACAGTTGGCCTCCACAATCAACGCCAAGTTCGTCTCCATTCAGAATGCCGTCAGTGCAAGTCTCACATGATCCCCCAGGGAAAGGATAATTGCCAAAATTATGGGCTCCCGAATCGTCGCACCCAAGACGAAGCCTTAGATTGAAGGTGTCGTTAGCAAAATTGCAGTCTCCATTTCTTTGGGGAAAAGCGCTTACGTGAACAACCAAATAATCATAATTTGAGGTATCTACAGTGTAGGTTCGCGTTACTGACGATGTTTGCCCTGGTTGAAGAGTAATGTTATGGCTCGACCCACCGACTCCTGAATATGTTCCACCAGTGCCAGGTACAGTAGATTGATAGCCCTGCAGTCTCAAAGCGGTAGTTCCGACCGGCGTCGCTATCTGGCCTACGTTGGTAAACGTAATCGTGTAAGTTCCAGTAAGATGAGTAGTATTGTACCAAACTCCAGAGGCACTGTTGATCACTACGGTGTCGACCCGAAGATCAAAACATGGATCTGCTGTGTCGGTATAAAGGGCTACTTCGGAGCAACTGGTATTTACTGATACGCCATTGCGCGGTAGCACTTGCACGTACACTGAATCATCTACTGGGTAGTACTGCGTAGGCGGCGGCACAAAAGTATCCGTTATCGTACTTGAAAAATAGTCACTCCCCGCCGGAAAAGAGCCAACTTTTACATCATACGCTGTGGCATTGGCTACAGATGTCCATTTGATTGTATCGTTTGCGCGAAAAATCATCGGTGGTTGCGCCTGAAGAACCACTGGGCATGTAGCTGGAGCCGTTCCAGCCAACGTTTCAATTGCTAATTGGCCAGCTGCACTAGAAGCAACGCCCCCTAGACTTATACCGTCTATAGCGTAATAGCTGCCAGTATAGCCGGTGGGACTTATTGACACCCAGGACTGACCACTATCTGTGGTTTTGAGCAGCGTGCCATTGCCTCCGGCCACTATATACTCGCTTGGACTTTTAATCCATGCACCATATAACACTTGGGTAGTCCCAGTTTGTAAGTTCACCCAGTTCGATCCTCCGTTTAAGGATAGACGTGCTGCACCATTTATCCCTACAACTAACAGCACGGTTTGAGTCCCGAAGGTGGCTATATCACTTCCCAACCAGGGAGCGGTACCAAAATCTCGAACGTGCCACGAGCTTGAGTGACCAAACCGTTGTCTAATGGCCCCATTGGCACCTACGGCTAACACTGCACCTGTTGGCAAAGAGGAAATTTCCAAAATAGTAGCTGAAGGACTTCCCGGACTTGAAGGCGACCAGGATAATCCATTGTTAGATGTCCAATAAAATGAGGAGCCACGAGCCACGTATGTCCTCCAGTCGGTCACCTGTTCGATAGCGCTAATCGGAGAAGAACTTGAAGTGCGCTAATCGGAGAAGAACTTGAAGGATTTCGCAGTGCCCATGACGCCCCTCCATCATCAGTTATGTAAATATTATTTGATACTAAAATTATTCCATCATCAACACTTGAAAACGAAACTTTGCGAATGTCACTCGTACTCGAAAGTCCCACTGGCAGAGACATCGCTGTCCAAGAGTTACCTGCATCACCAGATAGGGACACGTTACCATCTTGACCAACGGCGACAATGGAATTAGGCCCTGCTGTTGATAGATCCCATATGTTTCCTGCTCCGAGCTGCCGAGCGTGCCAGCTTTGCGCATGTATTTGTGAGAAGCAGATCAAGCTGCTGACAATTACTAGGAGATGTACTACAGATCGCATGACGTAAACCTAAAGCCACACTCATCGGGTAACATAAAGATTCATTTGCCAAAACCTGGCATTGGAGGTATAATCTCCCGCGTTGGCTGAGCACTACCATAGTCGGTGTATGATGTCTTGATACAGAACTACCTGCACTTTGCAGATCAGCAGCTGTGACCACACACACAGTCTATGAGAAAATCCAAGGACAGATCACCTGCGCCAGTGAGAAATTCTGTAAGCCATAAGGCATGTGCACCTCGACCAAGCCGGTCGCTACGGACATGAGAGTGGCTCATGAGGAGTTACTAGTTGAGCAGGCTAATGGCTTAACGAACTGCAATCTCTGGCATCTTCTGCATGTGCTCAAGTGTCATGCCCCTCCCGTACATGGTCGCTAAGGCAACTGAGATGTGAAGGGGCAGAGCAGCTTGATGTTTAATTTAAGCTACACCGCGGGCTTAGGATGTGCCTTGTATAACGTACGTGAGCTAATGGCCTGGGCCTTCTGTGATCATGGAGTCAGGGACTTCACCACTTCATCTCTACCTCATAGCCACCACCGTTAGATTGAGATTCCACCATGGTCCCGTCGAGCATCTGTACAAGTGCCTGAAGAAGGCTCGATCCTTCGCCAGGGTCTGCTTTCGCTCCGCGTCCTGGCCCGTTGTCGCTGTACCTCAGAACGGTAGATTCTTGTTCTCGCTTCAGCACCACAGAAGCAGCCCCCTCTTCATTGCCCTTGAAAGCATATTTAATGGAATTATGAATAAGTTCGGATAAGATTAGGCAGACATGCGTTGCTTCGTCGCCCTCTAATGTAATCGGGTCAAGGTCTAAATTTAATGAAAATGGAAATGGGCTTGCTTTTTGTAAGCGTTCCGCGACTTGAGCTAAAACAGTATCTGCTTGCACTAAAGCATCCGCTCGATGGGCTAAGGCTCGGTTGACTGTACTTAGCGTCATGAGTTGGTTTTCACTTCTTGATAGCAACGCCTTCGCTTGCGCATCGCCAATTTGTCTACGTTGATCGAGGACCAGCTCATAGGCGAGAGCCAGTTGATTGGCTGTACGGTGATTAAGTTCCCTATTGAGAGTCTCAACTTGCAGTTTCTGCAGCGCAAGCGCTTGAGATTTACTTCTTGCCGTCCGAAATAATACTATAAGAGCTATAGTCAGGGCCACAAATATCGCTAAGAGTATATACTGTACATTCCTGGCCTTCCGATCTGCAATGATTGTTTCCTGCAGATTCAGTGCCTCAGCCTCCTTAAGTTGTAAATCTTGTGACACTTCATACTGCCCTAATAACTCTCGTTTCTCAACTGAATGGAGAGAGTCTTTATAGGATAAATAGCTGTCGAGAGCCTGGCTAAGTTCAGGATCTTCATTTCTAAACCAGCCGCGAATGAAATTCTCTGCAATGTATACATGGGGGAGAACAACATGTGGACCATTGTACTCCAGCATTAGCTTCCTTAACTCGGTACGGTCACCCCGCACACTAGCTATATCGCCTCTAATCATTATGCTGACTGGGCGCGCGATATATTCAGCATCATACACCAGCTCTTCGCTGAGCTTTAGACTAGCAGGAATACTATCGAGATGCTCGAGACAGCTCATAAGCAACCATTTTAGTTCATTTTCTACAAATGGTTCTTTAAGTGTAGAGCTAATTATTTTGCTATACACGCGGATGCTATCACAGTTGTTTATGTTAGGATGTAAATCAATGCTATTAAACGCTGCCATAGCTTTCTGTCTGGCAGTTGTACGATTGCTATAAACGAGCTCACGAAAATTTTTTACTGCTTCTTCTTCGGAGCCTATTTCTCTTAACACAGCTGCGGATAAGTTCGTAAAGTTATAGTATTTTTCATCCTCAAGCTTAAGAGTGGGATTAATTCTACCCATGGCAATTTTATAAAGACGTTCAGCTTCTACATGCGCTCCTAATTGTGCGTGTAAATACGCTTCAGTCAATAACATAGCAATTGTTCTGACAGTATCGGTGTAATACATGCGACTCAGGCGAAGATATTTTATAGCAGACTCATATTGACTACTTTTTCGAGCACTTTGACCTAAAGCATCATATACGAGCGCTCTCACTTCGACACTGCTGGTATCATGTTGTATTAATTTGGCTACTACACTATCCAGTAAATCCATCTCATATTCATAGTTCAGATCGCTTAAAATATGAGCTATCAGCAGTGGAGGTACATCTACCTGATGAAGATCTTCTTTAAGATAGCAGCGAGCCAAGTTTATTGTAGCATTTGCAGACAAGCTGTTATCAGCATCAACCTTTGATTTGTACAGTTCAGCACACTCAGACGGCGACGTTTGGCCAACTAACTGACTTTGCTCAACAGCAAGACACACCAGTGCCAATAATAATTGGACAAGATATTTCACCTTAAAGCTTTTTCACATTGTCCCGATACTTATCACCTATGGGCACTTCCACACCTGTGATTAATTCTATATGGCTGTAGTACACACGTTTTACTGCATGATAAGGCACTGCATAGCTCTTGTGCGTTCTGATAAGGTCATCACGGTTAAAAATCCTAATTGTTTCGGCCAAGCCAGTAGACAGAGGCCTGACCTTCCCATCAATCATATGGATATCCACACTTCCGTTGGCATAATTCAGGTAGGCTAGCTCTTTGTAGGGAAAGCGTTCAACGTACTTACGATCAAATTTTATTAGGGGTGCATCAACCCGATTATTCTCAAGGCGTTGAGCCACAGTCTTGTCCGCATCAGTTATAGTCTGAGCAAAGTGTTTTGCCGTAAGGCGGATAACCCGCCTGATACAAGCATCTAGTTGTTTGGCCGTAGCTGGCTTTGGGAGATACAAGGCAAAGGGTAAAGCTTCCAATCGAGTCATGGTACGCTCATCGCAGAAAGAAGTGTGGATAACAATGGGAATTTTGTGCCGAGCATGTATAACCCCTCCGATGTCGATGCCGTCGAGAGCTGAACCCTCCAGCTTCACATCTAGTATCGCAACATCATAAGAGTCGCTGTTCTCCTTCAAGCGCTGCTGAGCAGCATCCCAGGTTTTATAATGATCTACAGAGGCATACCCCAGACCCTCTAGCTCACGCTTGACTCCGCGAGAGAGCACCTCTTCATCCTCGATGTACAGGACATCATAACCATTCGGCTGCTTCATATCAGACTACTTTTAATTACGCGGAAAACATAGCACCTCCAACGCAATTTTGTGGTACATAAGCAAAAGAATTATGTGATTCCCGTGCTGTCATCAGCTGCTAATACGCTGATCCTTCGCTGCTTACAGCCAGAGGTCGGTCATAGATGTTTTTCAAAGAACTGTCGTTCAGGCCTTTTACCATACTTCCACCCTCACCGCACCCCCACCACCACCTCCCGCCTTACCCAGCCCTCTACATCACCCTCACCAGCAAAACTGATCGTCAACTCACCCGCTAATAATTCAGCACCTGCGACAGACACGACCTCGCGATCAGTGACCAAGGTGAGGCTGTGACTGCTGCCAGTGCGACCTTCAAGCGTGAGGGTGAGAGAAGTCTCATCAGCTACACTGCGCAGGACGCGAATCTGCTCATTTGCAGCCCCCGGAGCAGCTGGCTCCCAGCGTACCGCAACGTCGCTGCCTGCACGTAGCAAATCGAATACGACCTCAACCTCGGCAGATGCACGCTCGACGGCAACTTCGGCAAACTGCACGTCGCCCAATCGCCGAATTTTAAACTTATGCGCTGCTCCATTCACGCGCACTTATGCAAGCTTAGCATCTAGTGGAAAGGCAGGGTTTATTTGCAGTTGTTTACCCTCAGCACCGGCAATCTTAATCTTATACTCTTTTCCGTTTCGTTGAATGTGCACATCTGCGAGTTTCTCACCTATTACGAGGCGCTTAATTTGTACACTATTCCAGTCCGCGGGAAGTTTTGGCGAAAGCTGAAGGGTGGTGCCTGCATCGGCATAACTCACACCTAACAGACCTCGTAAGAGTGGACTTGCCACCATGGCCTCACTCCAGATTTGATGGTGCGAACTGCGACCAAAAGCAGTATTGTAATCGCCCGACAGCAGCTCGGTGACGTAGCCGAGCGCATCTTGCTGCGTCAGTAATGCACTCGCGTAGAGCGCCTGCGTACCCACGTGCGGCCGCCCATAAGTATAAGCTCCCATGCTCGACCAGCCCGTGAATAGCGGCCAAACCGAGCCGTTGTGGTAGCTCATCGGATCGTAACGCTCAGAGTTCTTATCGAGCAGACGGGCACCCCAAGCCGTGGCCACAGCGCCTCGACCAAAACTCGTGATCGCCTGCTGCGCTCGGACAGAATCTAGCAGGCCCCACCACAGGGGCACACCCTGAAGAGATGTGTTTTCGGATACTACTTCAGGAGTGCCTGCAAACTCCTGACCGCGACTGAGCACCTTCGTATTCTCCTTATTATCAGCCTCGCTTACCGGGCGAGCCTCTGATAAGTTAGGAGCCTTAGGATAAGCTGTGCCAAAAGCATAGTATCCATCTTTAACCCAAAGCTTCTGCTCGACAGCAGAGAGGGTTTGGGCAGCCTGCTGAAGCCAACACTTACCCTTATCTGCACTGCCATGGTAAGCACTACTGAGTGCGGCCATATCACGACTAGCCTCGATAAATAAACCCTGCAGATATAATTCTTCGTGAGGCGGATACAAAGCACCTCCCTCTACCCAACCGTGGCCAACACCTGTATTCTCAATAAGGTGATTCTGATCTGTATCTGTAGCCGCATGAAAGAGGTATGCTTTTTCAGCGGAAGGATATAGTTTTCGTAGAAGTTCTAGATCGCCAGTTTGACGATAATAATCAGCCAAGACGATAACGAACAGCGGACTTGCATCAGCTGAGGCCCAAGGATATAAATAGTCATCGAACCAATCAACCAAGTGAGCTGATTGTGATATTTCGTGAGGTATTTTTCCATCATTACGCTGATATTTCGCTAGAAATAAGAGCGCCTGTCGCGTAGTTTCTAAATCGCCTACACTTGAAGTAGCGAGGGCTGTCCAGAGGGCATCGCGTCCAAAGAACCAGGCGAATCCCGGGCGCTCCGAATTGCCCGAGGTCCTGTAGCCAGCGATGAGGCCAGTTCCTAAGGCGGGATTGGTGGCCACACCCTTGTCCATACCAATCTTCGCCCATTGGTAAGCTTCGTTTAAGCGAGCGTCAGGCGTAATGACCTGCACCGTCTGATCAAGTTGACGGTAATGCTCAATGGTCTGAGTATAAAGGGCTTGCGCCTCTTGCAGCAGCTTGTCGTAGGTAGCTTCAGCGGCCTCACGACCGCTTACACTGGCTGCTGTAATGATGGGTACAAACCCTTGCTCGGCTTGCTCCGGAGTGAGCCGTACACGGAACCGCGCCGGCACATCTTTCGGCTCCTCTTGATACGGTTGTACACTCCTGTCGACAGCAGCTGGCGAGCCGACGAGTCCATAGTACGTTTGAGTCTCTTCACCGGTGAAATAGCGTCCATTGTCATGATCAAAGCCAACGAAACCTGTCATTAATCCCGCTGGCCACATCAGGCTCAGATCGGGCCGAAAACTCATATCAATGTTGATTGGCCGAGTGGTACTTACATCGAGAAGCTGAATTATTCCCATTTCATTTATGGGAACAAAGATTACATGACGAACAGTGAAAGCCGGATGAGTATATACAAGTGTAGTAGCTTCAGGTCTAACTTCGATCCGGCGCATGATGTCTGTTGCCGCTACAGGCACCGGATAATCATCGATAGTAAAATGCAGTTGAGCATCTTCGTATATCTTTAGTGGATAGACCCAAGCTTCAAAAGGCTTATTCTCGTAGCCAAAGATCGCAGCCTTTCGTCCGACTGCCTCGAAGAAGCTCCCTGCGTTGGTGGTGCGTTGCAGCACCGGCCCCGCGACTGGCAGATCGAAGCGCGGTATAGTAGGAGATGCTTGAGCGTGCAGCACCTGCCCGATCATCGTGAGAAGGACAAGCAGCAGCAGAAGTCGACGCATAGCACCAAGTCATTTTGTAGCGAGCTAAGCTATTGCATCTGCTGAGGATTTTGAGAAGGGTGGTTACGTGATGTGGCTTTGGGTATTTTGAGGTGGAATTTGGTGCGGTAGCTCGGGTGCAGGCTGCTAGAATTTGTATTGATGAATTACTGCTGTTTTCAATTTCTTTTGCAGCCCCAAAAGATTAGCCTACCAGGCCGGCCGACGTCGTCCAACCGTTTAGGTAGAGCCGCGGCATGTTGAGGACATATCTACTTGGATAACTCGGTTGAACGACGTCTATTCATGATGCTTGTAGGATAGTAACATTTCCGCTTCGACCTTTCACCTGACCACATCCATGTGCTCAGGTGATATGCTTAAAGTGCAGTGGGTAAACCCATATTTCGCTCTTGCTTGAGTCTCTAGCGGTGTCGGAATTTGCTATAGTGGGCTAGCTCATACAGTTGAAGCCTTATCGCACGTCGGGATAGCACGTCACTTTCGCACGTTGGGGTGGCATGTCAATTTCGCACGTTGAGATTGCACATCATTATCGCACGCTAGACCCGCAGGACGCACTTAAGACCTTTATACCATAATGCACGGCCTCGGAGTGAAGAAACATTCCTTTTACGATACTGAGTTTTCCAGCCCCATAAAATGGGTCTCACTCGCCGAATCCTCTGGGTCCCACAAAAGCATCATCCTTCCTATAATTGACGTTCTGCCCGTAGGCACGTCAGGAAATCAAATTGAATGAATTACCAGGCCCCGGAGAGGAATAAATGTCCTGCCCGTAGGCACTCGAGCGATCATCCATATCATTTTACCTTCTGTTCTTATTTTCTTTTGTAGCTCCAAAAGATTAGGCTACCAGGCCGGCCGACGTCGTCCAACCGTTCAGGTAGAGCCGCGGCATGTTGAGGACATATCTACTTGGATAGCGCGGTTGAACGACGTCTATTCATGATGCTGGTAGGTTAGTAACATTTCCGCTTCGCCCCTTCACCTGACCACATCCATGTGGTCAGGTAATAGGCTCAATGTGCGGGGGGTAGCAAATTAGATTCGCCTTTACCTGAGTCTCTAGCGGTGTCGGAATAAGCGCCATTGGGGTAGCTCATACAGTTGAAGCCTTATCGCACATTTAGATCGCACATTCATATACATGCAGGCTTCCCCACCGCCGGAGGCATCGCGCCGCAGGCCTCCCCTACCGCCGGAGGCCCTCCCGCCGGAGGCTTCCCCACCGCCGGAGGCTAACCTGCCGGAGGCATCGCGCCGCAGGCTCACCCGCCGGAGGCAACACGCCGAAGGCATCCCCCCGCAGCCGCTCGATCCAATTCCCCCTTGTCCTGACTTTCCTTAAAGCGCCCGACCATAGCAGTAATCAGCAGGCGGAAGCCAACTATGTGCGGAAGCAAGGCTGCTACGCGGGGATCATCCGGCGACAAGGACCAAGCACCGGCGGGCTCCATGCGGCGCGTGAGCTCGTACAAATCAGCACGAACTTGTGCAGGATCGGTGAGCCGCTCCAGCGTGCCGCGCACATGCACCTGCTGGTAATTATAAGTCGGCAACTGACGCGTGTGGTAGACTGTGGGAGAGATGTAGGCACTCGGACCGTGAAAAATGGCAAGAGCTTCCCGTCCGTCGATGAGTAAGGCCGCAGCAGGATTGTTGGCGTCCATATGGCCCAGAAGTCGACGCTCATCATCGCTCAAAATGAGTGGCAGCGGAGTAGCGTGGGGAGTGTCTGCGTCAGCAACAATAAATGTGGCTAGTGGCTGCTGTTTCATCAGCGCGAGAAGCTGACTTCGATCATCAACTAAATAATGAGGCGGCGGATAAGCTGAATCCATATTAGTGCATTATTGATTGAAGTCTATGCGCACGTCGTCAAGTGCAAGCGTATACTCCATCACTAGTTGTTCATGGTCAAGGGCGGCGAGAAGTTCATGGGCTTGAAGAGCGGCAAATTTGGGCTTATAGACCTGATAATCCTGAACATTAACTCCGCGACGGAGTCGAACGTTATGCGCCTTATAAAGTCTAGATTTACCATCATTACCCAAATCAGTACCAATTAAGTCCACTGCTAAGTGATCAGTATTCAACCACAGAAACATATCCCATGAATCAGCCTCGATAGCGAGCGCTTTATCGGTGACAATGCGAATTCGATGGTATGTTTTACCACTCAGTGTGTCTAGCCCTTCATAAACTTGAACATCATTATGGTTACCTGACCCTGCTAATGGAAAAGCGAGAGTAATTATGTGGTGAATCTCTTGATAAATTTGCTTTCTTTGTTTTGGCGTAAGCTTAATTTCTTTTGTACCTCTTAGTTGTTTCACTCCCTCACTAGATGCCACATCCATAAGCGATACGCCAGAGCTATCTACGCTGGTGCTGGTATAAACGTAGAGGCTGCCGCGGCGGTCGTATCCTATCAATCTGTCGCAAGCATAGGAGCTATTTTGTCCTGAACAGGTGACGCGAAGAGAAACCGTTGCGGAGTCGAGCAGATGCGCCGCCATGTTCGCCCTCGCCTGCTGTACAAGGGAATCTACTAGCGTCGGCGGCTCGCCCGCATTCGCTTCAACAGACCGTGGCTGCTGGCGACATGCCAACAAGCTTGCCGCGAAAACCAGCATGAACACTTGCTTCATCCGCGCTAAAGTAGCGTGAGAATCTTCAGCTTACAGAACAGCATTCTGAAAATTCCTCAGCCAATATAACTAACTTTAGAAGCTTACACTAAGCTCAACAATATCAAATAATCATTATCACTCCTGATGTTATCGCCTCCATAAAACGCACTTTTAGGGCATCTCCAGCTTAAAGGGTCTAGCCTGAAAAGCCATTATATGCGCTGACGAAACCAAAAATTATTACAGCGGGGTGAAGGAGGGGCAGCGATGAAAGGTAACAAAGTAGCGTTATGATTTTCTAACCTCCGCTCATGCGCCACTTCCTCCTTCCCCTCATGGTATTTAGCCTATCTGCGTTGCTCAGTTTTAGGTCCGGCCCGAAACAGCCGATAGAGCTTGGTGATGTGCAGTGGTCGCGTGATTTTGACGAGTCATTGCGCCTTGCGGCTAAACAAGATAAGCCGGTATTCATCCTGTTTCAGGAGGTGCCAGGTTGTGCTAACTGCACCCAGTTTGGCCAGCAAACCCTGCAGCATCCACTCATTGTTGAAGCTATTGAAACATTATTTGTACCTGTTGCAATCTTTAACAACAAGGGTGCTAAAGATGCAGAAGTTCTAAAACAATATGGAGAGCCAGCTTGGAATAATCCGGTGGTGCGAATCGTCGACGCTAAAGGGAATAATATCGTAGAAAGGCTCCCAAACTTTAAATCGCGCGCTCAGATCACTTCCGGCATGATTGCAGCTTTGCAAGCTACCAACCGTGTTGTACCCAACTATCTCCTGCTGCTCGACGAAGAACTACGCGCTCAAGAGTCACCAGTTGCTACAGTCACCTACCAAACCGCATGTTTCTGGTCGGGTGAAGGTTTATTTGGTGAGCAGCCTCACATTGTTAGCACCGAGGCCGGTTGGCAAGATGGTGCTGAAGTCGTGCGCGTCAAGTACGCATCAACCGGCAATGCATCTGAAGTTTTGGCGAAAGCTGCAAAAACAAAGGGATATAAACAGGTAGATAATGGTCGCTTCCGTATAGATGCAGAACCTAAATATTATCTAAGTCGAAGTGCCTACGCTGATGTTCCTATGACCGAGCTTCAGGCCGCGCGCGTCAACAGCCTCATTGGCAAGCGCCAATCGCCCAACCACTTACTCTCCCCCCGCCAACTCGCACAGCTCGACCACTAGCCTTTCAGCACCTCCTGCACGGCATCCCAAATAGCATCATCTTCGGGCAGCGGCGCCTCCAGATGTACAGGCTCGCCACTCACGGGATGCTTGAGTGTAAGTTGGTAACTGTGCAGGTGAATACTGCGGTTGGCATTGCTGCGGCGAGCGCCATATTTCACATCGCCGTGAATGGGCATGCCGATAGCCGCTAGCTGCGCCCGCACCTGATGAGGTCGCCCAGTGCTGAGCTGAATTTCGAGAATTCGGTAGCGATCCGTCTCACCAATTTCGCGCCAGGTGAGGCTAGATTCTTTAGCACCTGCTGTACCAGCATCAACGGCCTGAGCCTTGTTGTGGCGGCCATCGTGGGTGAGGTGATGGGTAAGCTTGCCAGCTTCAGCAGTCGATTCGCCTTCTACAACGGCGAGGTAAGTGCGCTCCGCTGTGCCATCGGCAAACTGCTTTTGCAGCGCACCAGCTTTCGCTTTGTGCCGACCGAAAAGTACGAGTCCAGAGGCCGGTTGATCGATCCGGTGAAGCAGGTACAGGTCGCGTTTTGCGTAAGCGCTAGCCAACTTTTGCAAGCTAGGCTGGTCGGACCGCGCCGTTTGCACCGCCAGGGCTGGAGGCTTATTAAACGCGAGCAATTGATTGCTTTTGTGCACCACCCAAGCCCCGATGCCAGAAGGCTTTTTCTTGGGGGTAGCGTCACTTGGCTTGGAAAATCCTTTGATAGATTTCATAATGTGCTGTTATTAGTGTCGACTACTTCCGCTTCGATATCGATTATTTCACGACGTCTGCGCTGCTCTTCTAACTCCGCAAGATGCCTTGCACGCAGGGCCGCGCGCCATTTGTAGTAGGTGTACACGCCGCCAATGATAAGCAACCAAAGAAGGACTTTCAACATGCCGTAAAGGTAAGGGGGTAGGCAAGGCCGGCGAAGTTTTTGCGTATCTAGGGCATCCTTGTTCGGTCAATGCCTCTGTTTATGCGCGTGTTTTTTCTGCTCCTCGCCTGTCTTAGCTTTCAAACGCTGCTCTTCGCGGCTCAGGCGCCTGCGCTTGAGGATGCTGCAGATGCTGAGCTTGAGTCAGTTTTGGAAGCGCCAGACCTCATTCTCGAGCAGTTTCCAATCTTCGGCCGCAAGAAAAAGACCTCTAATCGCCGCCAGCGCAAATTCGCTAAGCGCGGCTCGCGTCGCAATGGTTTGGGTGTGATGAAGCACCGCAAACACAAACGTTCTAAAGTGCGTAAGGCTTCGCGTAAAGGCTTCGACAAAGCCTCGAAGAAAAGCAGAGTGAAGAAGAAGCGTGGGTGCAATGGCTAGCCGATAGCCTCCCCATACTGCTGCAACAGGCGCTGATAAACTGCTCCGGCGGCCTCCCAAGTAAATTGCTGCGCGTGGGCATAACCTGCCTCTCCAAGTGATTCGGCAAGTTCTGGTTGTTCTGCAAGCTTCTGCATAGCATTAGCAATTGCTGTAGTATCATTCGGTTCAACAAATATTCCTCCAGGCCCGGCGACTTCAGGAAGTGAGCTTGTATTGCTGACGATTACAGGTACGCGGCAATTAAATGCTTCGATAATGGGTACGCCAAAGCCTTCAAAATAGGAAACTAAAATTAAAGCTGTAGCAGCAGCTACTAGTCGACCTAAATTCTCGGCCTCAAGATAACCAGTTAAAACTATAGAGTCCCGCCAAGGGCTCAATTCTAATGTTTCTTTAGTTGGACCTGCTTTCCAAGCCAAACGACCTACGAGCACTAACTTATGCGGCAGCTGCGTCGTCGCTTTAAAGTGGTTGAATGCTTTAATCAAACCGTCGACATTTTTGCGTGGATGAATAGAGCCAACATAGATGATGTAAGGGTTAGTTAAGTCAATAGTGGTCCCGTTAGCTGTAGTTATACGTGCTGGTTTCTCGTTAGGTGTAGTGCTGAGCTGTTCTGCAAATTTTGCTCTAACGCCATTGTAGGCTACATGAATGGCTTTAGGATCAACATGATAAGAATTAACTACATCGTGTAAAGTGGCACGAGAGACGACCACCAAGGTATCAGCTCGATGGACAAATTTGGGCATAAATGCTCGGTAGTAAGCGAGCATGAGTTTTCCGACCCCTTCAGGTTGATGCAGGTAAGCAAGATCATGAACGCAGAGAATCGTAGGCACCTCCGTTCGCAATGAACAGAAATTATCTAAACTCATAAAGACATCTGCTTCCCACTTCCGTAAAACCCGTGGTACCGCCCATTCGAACCATAGATAAAACAGGACCGGATGTCGTGCTGAGGGATAAGCTATTACGCGCTCCACTGGTCGCGGCAGATCTGGAAGTGGACCTTTGCGGTCTGTAATTAGGAGGAAATCGTGTTGGGTCGTCTGGAGGAGTTGGCGGAGGATTTGGAGGGTGTAGAGGTGTACACCGGTACTTGATTGCCCTACGAGTAAGCGGGCATTAAAGGCGATACGCAAATCCTGAGCGATTTAATTTCTGTGCTTTCTGACGAAGCGCATCCGAGAAAGATCCTTTTCTGCTTTAACCACCTTATCTAATACCTTTGTGATGGGTAGCGCTATTTTCTGAAGCGCTATGCTCACAGGGCTTAGCGGTTCGCCTTCTTTGCGGCTGGCTGGATTAAACACCTTTCGAATTGATCCACTCACATAATAGCTAACAACGATATCAATCATCTTAGCCTCAGCTAGTATAAAGCCATACTCACTCATGATATCTGCATAGTAAGCTATAGGACGAGCACGCATCAGATCGCTCCCAGATATACTCGAATTAACCTGTTCGAAGAGTATAACCTCATCTCTGGATACTCGACACATTTCACCTGCCATTTGGCGCATCATATCGTCATCGGAATTGTGTTGTAATACGGTCGCAGAAAATACCAGATCAAACTCTCGATCATCAAAAGGGAGAGTGGTACCGTCGGTCTTGACGAGCTCGACAGATTCAGCCACACGTCCTCTAGCGATTTTTAGCATTTCTGCAGAAATATCTGCACCGGCAAGTCTACCTGGATTGCGCTGATTTATTTCCAGCAAGTTGCCTCCCGGGCCGGGCCCTATCTCAAGAATATCTTTCCCCTCAAGTGGAAGCTGGTGGAGCAACTGCAAAAATTTTTCGCGCTTATAGATATAGTAAGGTTCATCGTCGCCAGCAATTACATTTATTCCTTCACGAGAAGCGACCTCTCCGGCTACTTGACTCCAGTAGGGTTCGGGATGATACTCAGTGTGTGCCATAAGCGGCGCAAAGGTAGCTCATCTTCCTCCGAACAATTGAGTTCAAATCCGTTGCTTTACCCTCTATGCCCCGTACCCGCCTCTCCGACGAGCAGAAAGTGATGGTTCGTGAGCTGGCACCACGCGATAAGGACAAGCTGCTGCTACGACTAATCGCCAAGGATGACCTCCTCCTCGAGCAGTTGACCTACGAACACATCGAGCACGCCAGCACCCTCGAACTGCGTCAGGACGAGCTGCGAGAATACTACCGCGAGCAGTTGGCAGCAGGCAAGGGAGGAAGACCCAATGCGTTGATGAAACGCATCCGTAGCGCTAGTGGCTACCTCACGCGACACGTTCGGGTAACGAAGGATAGATTTAGTGAGGTCGCCATGCTGGTAGACATGCTCCACTACGCGCTCGACCAGAATCTTGCTGCCATGCGCAAGCGCTACCCCAATCCAGCTGACTGGTATCGCTTAGCAAAATATATCGCGCAGCGTATCGGGCCGCTTACGCGAAAAGCAGACAAGCTCCACCCTGACCTCTGGCTCGAATTCGAGGACCAGCTCAACGACTTGCTGCTGATGATCCATGACACGCCAGAGTTGAATTGGGCTACGGAGTTGTATCCTGTACCTAGCAGCTGGAAAGGTGGAGGCAGGTAAAATGGCCTTCCCACATCCCACATCCCACATCCCACTTCTCATTTCCCACTTCCCACCCCCATGCTCCCCTCCTTCTGCCAATCAGCTGCCGTATTCGTACTTCTGGCAATAGCCAGTACCGTACAGGCGCAGGTGCCACCAGCCTATCAAGATCTGCCTCCCGCAGATACCTCGCTCAACATTGCGGCACAGCCAGCCCAGCCCGATGGTGCACTCGGAGATTTCAACGCGCAGTGGTACCAACTCTCCGAACTCAATGAAGGCTTGCCGCCTGCACCCGACACCTTCTACCAAATAAGTCCACAAGAAACCGTGGAGAGCTACGTGCGTGCCTGCCGCGCCGGGCGCTTTGAGACTGCTATGCACGCGCTCAACCTCAACCTCTTTCCCGCCGATCAGCAAGCAGAGCTCGGGCCACTGCTCGCACAGCAACTTTATTATGTGCTCGATCAGCGGATTGCCCTCACCTGGGGCTCAATTCCTGATCGACCGGATGGTGCCGCTACTGCTCCCGGACCTACAGTTAGTAATGTCGGTGCCGCTCGCCGCTCGGTATCCGTGGGCGACCTCACCAGCGAAGGCCGATCAATAGCAATTCGCTTGCAAAGGGTGCGAGTCGACGACCAAGCCCCTCGCTGGGTGTGGGCAGCAACAACTGTCGAAGAAATCCCCGGATTGTACACCAACTACGGTCCAGGCTACCTCGAACAGCACATGCCAGAGTGGTCGAAGCAGCGCATGTTTGGCGTGCAGCTCTGGGTCATCGTTGGCATGGTACTTTTCGCCTTCGCGTGCTGGCTCATCGGCTGGCTGATATACCGAGCATTACGCTACATCTGCTACGCGGTGCCCTATGAGTGGGCCAACGTGCTCGGCGATCAACTCGCCAAACCTACTGGTGCAGCCATCGGCATCTTGCTCTACTACGTGCTGCTGCGCGAGGTGCTCTCCCTGAGCGGTCCGTGGGCGCGCGGCTTCTTCATCCTCATGCTCATCATCGTAGTGGGCGTGATTATTTGGGTAGCCTCGCGGGCCATAGATTATGTGATTGGCTACCTCGCAGAGCGCAACCTCGCCGATGTCAGCGATGAAGCAAATGATGCCTCACGCCGCCGCATGACCACACTTTCGGTGGCTCGTAGGGTCATCGTATTCGTCCTGCTGGTGGTCGGCGTCTCCGTCATCTTTAGCCGCATCAATGGGCTCGAAGGAGTTGGCTATGCCCTCATTGGCTCGGCCGGATTTGCGGCAATTGTGCTCGGTATTGCCGCACAATCAACTCTTGGCAACCTCGTGGCAGGTATCCAGATCGCTGCTACCCGACCTGTGCGAATTGGTGACGCTGTCAACTATGAAGGAGACTACGGCAATGTCGAAGATGTAAGATTTACTTATTTAGTAATTAAAACTTGGGACCTGCGCCGGGTGGTCGTGCCGCTCAAGTATTTTATCGACCATCCATTTGAAAATTGGTCAATGACGGATTCGAAGCTGCTGCGAACATTCTTCGTGTTCGTTGACTACCGTACCAATGTCGAGCAAGTGCGTAAGCGCTTCGCGGAACTGACCCGCAGCCACGAACTTTTCAATAGGCACAAAGATCCAGACCTAATTGTTTACGAACTCACGGAGGAATCGGTGAAGTTGCGGTGCACAGTTAGCGCTGAAGATTCGAGTAAGGCTTGGACGCTCCATTGCGATGTCCGCGAAGGGCTGCTCGAGTACATTCAGCAACTAGAGGAAGAGAAGATATTACCTCGCGAGCGTTACAGCAAGATGTCCTCGGGCGACTAGGACTTTAGCTTTTGCGAGCCATGAAATGAAGGCGAAAGCCGTTGTTGAAGGGCTTCGACATTCTTGCGAAAACCCTTGAACTTCGGCTTATCTCTAGCAGGAGCGGTATTTATTGCCTCAACTGCAGTAGGTGGATCTTTAAAAAATGATTTTAACGCGTCGCCTTCTAACAATTTAGCTATTGCTTTACTGAGAGGTGCTTCAAATTTAGCGAGTGCAGAGGCTCCTAGCTGCTCCGCGAGGCGATCAATTCCTTCTGTATGCGATGGATGTTCGGTGCCATAGATTACTGAATCAACCACCGTGGCCGAAGCTAAAATGGCCGCTATCTCATTATCATCAAGCTCCTCGGGCTCGCCTTCAGCAAGGGCCAAAGCTTCTTGTATCACATCGGCAGGATTGGGCGATTCTAACAAATCATGCACGGCCGATTGTGTGGCATCATTGTCGAGAAGGTCAGTACTCCAGGCAGACATACGGTACAGCTTTGTCAGGGAGAATGTCGGCTAGCCATTGTTTGTTCTGGAGGCTGTTCAGAAGGACAATGTTTTTAGAGCGGGCAAGCATCAAGCATCATGATTAAACAGAAGTTCAGTAATTCGTTGTGATTAAAAACAAATTATTCAAAAGCAGCTTTTGCACATAGTTTTATAGGTGAATTTTATCGCGAGCCTATTCACCGCCAGATCGCCTTGCTTCTACTTTTTCAAACAGATCAAGCCGATACTGCTCGCGGCGATGACCGGAAACATGGCGGAGTACTGGTGATGCTTCAGTAGTTAAGGCAAGATATTTCTCATGCACCTGGTCTCCCGTCAGTGGATAATCTGTCTCTGTTGGGGTATAATGAACCAACAAAAGCTGTCCCTGAGGCTCGAGTAGTTTTAGTATACACGATTGTGCAAACGCAAATTCCTTTTCACTCCAATAATAGGCGACTTCGCTGAGAATTATTAAATCAAACGTGCCAGCTGGCTGTTGGCGCGGAAACATCATTGAGCAAAAGTGTACATTTGCCAAATGTGCATTTCGACGACGTGCCTCAGCTAAAGCTTTAGCGTTAATTTCTGATGAAATTAAAGTTTTACAGCGGGCAGCTAGTTGTTGAGTTAAAATACCAATTGAGCATCCAACTTCAAAGCCGCGGGGATATACCTGCTTTGTCAGTGCACGTACAGTATCTTCATATTTATCTTTTTCGTATTGCCTTGTGGCAAAACCCCAGGGATCAACTTTATCGGCATAAATTTTATTGAAGTAGCTATGGCTCAACGTCTGTGTATGGCGAGCGTCCTGGTGCTCCTCAGCAGCATCAGAAAATCGCGTTCGAACATAATATTCTCGCGTCCGATGCACCACTTGCGCGAGATGTGCTGGCAGCGTAAATCCTGAGGGATCATCAAACACATTACCTAGTTGACTTTGATGTGCTTGTAATGCAGCTTGTACTTTCTCAGCCTGTGGCAATACATCAACCTCCAGCACGTCTAAGGTCTCTAATTCTTGGGGAAATGCGGAAAGTTTGCCCTGATGCCCCGTCCAAACAAAATATTCTAAAATTTGCGGATGATTACGTGCTTGTTTAACTGCATCAAATACCCATTGCGTTACTACTTGATGATCCCCGTGTGGGTCGCGTCGCCAAGGCGTAAGTATAGTTTTAAAATCACCGGCGTTAATACAATCTGTGAGCTGATATATAGCTTGAGTATGAGCGGATTCATCTAGTTCGGGGAGTTTTGCATCCAGCTTTCGCCAAAACCTCACATTCGCTTTGCTGCCGCCAAGTTTTTGCAGCGCGAGCTTAAATTCATCTTCTCTGATTTGCCGACGCGCCTCTGCCGAAAAAGAAGCTGCGTTGGGGTGCGAGCCGGTACCGTCTGTGACTAAGATGAGTTCTACTTGCTCTTCGCGCTCAAACAATGCGGCGAGTATCCCGCCACAGCCCAGCGTTTCATCGTCTGCATGTGGAACGAGCACGAGTACAGGTCCGGCAATGACATCTAGACTTTGCGGCTGAGCGCGCTGGATAAGGGCTTTCCAAGCTTGATCGGGTGTAGCGGGTGCGGTAGCCACTCCTTAAGCTGTTTGTGCCGGATTTGGTTTTTCAGCTGCAGCGGCCACCTTCGTTGGCAGCTGGTGAGTGTTTGCTGCGTGGTGACCTACCGCTGCCAGTGCAGCATCAGGAGCTGGTTGCCGTAAGTACATTTTCAAATCGGTATAAATCCGTTGGATAGGTTTTGGCGAAAGCATACCCCTTGCCCCTAGCGCCATCTCCACTTCATCAAGGACAACATTGCAACAGTCGAGGATGGCCGTTCGCGTCATATTTGCGAAATTGATGACATCAGCCTCTGCGTCACGTCCAGGCATCCCTTGCTGCGTCGCCAAGTCGAGCCAATTGAGCCCCGCTTGCAAGGCAATGGCCATACGAGCAATGCGATGAGTCTGATAAGGATCGCGCTCACGGTGAAGGGCGGTGAGCATCGCAACGGCATGGTCATATAATGCCTGCGCTCCGCCCAATTGCACGGCCGCGAAACGCACTGCACCACCTGAAAAGTAAGGCTCCAAATGGTAATCATTCGGCTCACCGAGCAGGTCTTCTGCCTCAACCACGAGTCCGCTAAAATCCACTTTATGACTCGCAGATGCCTCCATACCAAGCGGAGTCCAGAAGCTGCGGTCATGGGCTTGAGGGTCAATACGGCGAAGGTCGACAATGCACATTTGCCAGCCGATCGCGCGCTCAGTTGCATCCCAGCGCTGGCCGGGCACAATAGCGAAATCAAGTATGTCGGCGCCGCTGCAGAAACTCTTTGCCCCCTGTAACACATACTTCCCGTGAGGCTGCGGCTTGATGTGCACCCCATCCTGCATCTCCGTATTCCACACACCAAAAAGGGCTCCCTCAGCAGCTGCTTGTATCCAACGCACACGCTGCTCGCCATCACCAAAGCGATCGATCAACTCAATTGCGTTGACATGGCCTTCAAACACTCTGCCCAGCGGTAGACTGCCGCGGCCGACGTCCCACAACAGCTGCAGCTGGCGCTGATATGCAGCTCTCGCATCTTCAGGATTGGAGTGTCGCTCAAGGCAAAACGGATCGTCCGCAACGCGTGCCATCCAGCCGCTACGGCGGAGGTGCTCGATCCCACGAGCAACACTGGAGGGGTCATACTGCTCAGGATGGTAATTGTCTAGCACCGCGAGCAGAGAATCCTCGAGCCTATCGGAATGGGCTGCGCGACCTGAAGAAGCATCCGAGCGGTGTTGATCTACCATGGGCTGAAGTTGTCATAGTGGAATCGCCCCGCGTAGCTCGTTTGTTAAGTCGGCCGCTGCATATCGCCCTTTCAGGTGATGAAGCTGTGTGTGTCTGCGGCGAATCATGTTGGCAACGTGATAGATACCCGAGGTTTTCCACAACCAACCTTTAGTAACTCATCTACGTTATCTGGTAGATTTGCAAAAAAAGTCCGACCTTTCGGGCACCAATGGCTACAAATGGATGATAAGTGCCTAGTCACTTGACTCTGCTTGCGCCAAAGCTAGAATAGTGTTTCATAGTGCTGCCGGCCTTTCACCCTCAGGGGTGAGGGCCGGTTTTTTTATACTCACCTCCCACCTCCCACTTCCCACCTCCTACTTTCCCCTTTCCACCTCTCAGCAGCGCACCCCAGAACAGCAGTCCAGCCTCCAGCCTCCAGCAGTGTAACGGTCTAGCTTCCGTTCTCTCACCTCCCTCACGCCCGGAAAGCCAACAACTGCGCGCGAATCCACTGGTCGAAAGTTTTGCCGTAAGGCTCATCCAAAAACTCCACCACGGCAGGGAGTGCAAACAGAGGCAGGTTCTGCTCGCGCAGGTAGGCTTCATGTGCGTAGAGCCGCATAGCGTCCTTTTCAGTTGTCAGGATGATCTTCTTCGGGTTCTCAATCTCGCCGAAAATGCGCACCATGCGACCCAAATCGCGCTTTGTAAACTGGTGATGATCACCAAACGACAGGTCGTGAAGCTCTGCAACGCGCTGATCGAGACTCTCGCGTAGGTAATCCACGCGTGCAATAGCAGTAACTAATAAGACATCCCAATCCGCTTCGAGCTGAGTGCGGTAGCGCGGATCGAGCACCAGCCACGGCTGGCCGTAGGTATAACGGGAAAAGAACACCCGCTGGTGGGGCAGCGGCGCCATTTCTGCGAGTAGACTCTGGCGCTGCTCAACGTCGAGGGTCGTCGGACATTTGGTGATCACGATGGCATCTGCCCGATCTGAGCCACCTGGCCACTCGCGCAGTCTACCCACCGGCATCAGGTGGTCGCGCCAGTAAGGACGATCATATTCGGTGAGCAAGACATTGATAGCGGGTTGAATCGCCAGGTTTTGGTACGCATCATCGAGAATGACCACCTTCGTTTGCGGTGCGACCTGCATCACATTAGAAATTCCAAACACGCGATCTTCGCCAACGCAGATTGCAGACTTAGGGAATTTTCGCTTCAGCTGGAGGGGCTCATCGCCGACGTCGAGCGCACTATCCTGTGTGTTGACCGCCCGAAAGCCTGAAGTTTTGCGCCCATAGCCACGAGAGAGCGTACCCACATCAAAAAACTCCTGGAGCATACGCAGCAAGTACTCCGTATGAGGAGTTTTGCCGGCGCCACCCACACTTAGATTACCGACGCTGATGGTTGGGACGCTAAAACTGGAGCGCTTGAGCAACCGCATACGGTAGAGCAGGAGGCGCAATTCAACCCCGAGGCCAAACAGCGCCGCAAGTGGAGCTGCTAAGAAACGGAGTAGGTGTGTGCGCACGGCCAACAAACGCATGCGGTGCAAGTCGGTTGGCAGTCAACCCTTATGCGGCAATCGCCTCTTCCTCCACCCGAGGAGTGAGCGCTACCTGTTTGCCGCGCTTTAGCAAGCAATGACCAATGGCGCATTCAAGACAGCGACGCGGCTTGCAGTATTCCCGGCGCAGTGTTAGCAAAGCTTGTGATTCGGCGGCAGATTCGGCAACGATGCCTACCTGCTTCCACTGCGTCATGATGGTGTTGCGCTCACTAGGAAGTTGGTCGAGAATCGTCAAGGCACGATCTTCTAGCTCGCTGCGGCCTTGCAAGCGCCCGTAGAGAAAAATGAAGGGAACAACGGCATTGATGATGATGGTATGGGCTGCTGATTTACCCACGACCTTTTTACGCGGCTTGCTTGGGCGGTCGGCCAGATAGTGGGTGACCCAGTAAGGATGCGGTTCATAATCAAACAGACTTATGAGTTCTTTGGGTGAGGATGCTTCTAGCACTGCATCGAACATGCGCGGCTGGGCAGCGAGTATTGCAGCGAGTTGAACAAGTCGGATGGTCGGAAAACTTGCTGGACGTAAGCCTCGGAAATTCCACGCTGATCTCGGGACTATTTTCAGGTCGTGCTTGTTAGCCAGATGCTGAAACTCGCGTTGCAGTTGACGCGGATACTCGTCTAGATAATCATCTTCGAGAAACCCACCTACTCCGAGCATCAGAGCTTCGAGTGCAAGCTGATCAGAGCGATAGCGCTGCAGGAGAGACAGCGGCAAGGCTTCCATGAGCATGTCCATCGCTCCCGCATTGAGTGGGAGGCCCAGGCAACGTCCGAGTTGGTGGAAGTAGGCGCCATCCCAATCGCTCTGTTTGCTGGCCAGCAAAGTGTGCAACTCACTGGTCTTGCGCTCGAGGCGCTGCAGAGTCATGCGTTCGATCCAGCCATTAAGCACCAGTTCGGGCACACTCCCGAGGTGCTGTTCGCAGGGAATGGCATGCTCGTTGGCGGCGAGTTCTTCGTAGCGGTGCACCAGCAACGGATCGACGAGATCCTTGAGTACGAGTGTTGGCAGAGCGATTCCTCTGGAGTTGAGTACTGGCTCGTCATCCTCCCAGACGACATGGAGCACGACATTATCATAAGCCGGATCGAACTGGTGACGGTGATGGTGCCAATCGGAGGCTTTGAGGTGCATCTCGATATGCCCGGCCCAGACGGTATCTCCGAGCCGCACGCGCCCTTCCGAAAAATCCGGACCGTCGCCAGTGTTATAGTTGCCGAATTGAAGTATTTCGAGTACTGATTTATCGGTGAGTGTCAGTGCATCACGCTTAAAGCGGCGTGTTCTCCAGATGTAGTGTAGGAAGGATTCGGTCATGGGTGGGGGTTGGATCACTGCGCTATTAGATCGCTTCGCTGCTGGAGGCTAGATCGCTTCGCTGCTGGAGGCTAGATCGCTTCGCTGCTGGAGGCTGGATCGCTTCGCTGCTGGAGGCTAGATCGCTTCGCTGCTGGAGGCTGGATCGCTTCGCTGCTGGAGGCTAGATCGCTTCGCTGCTGGAGGCTGGATCGCTTCGCTGCTGGAGGCTAAATCGCTTCGCTGCTGGAGGCTAGATCGCTTCGCTGCTGGAGGCTGGATCGCTTCGCTGCTGGAGGCTAGATCGCTTCGCTGCTGGAAAGATGTGATGGGTGAAACTGAGTTTTTTTTGTTCAGTAGTTTGTTCTTGAACGTGACGAGTTGTTTGCAAAGAGATGCTGTACACAGTGAGAAGTTCTCCTTCTGAAAGTATCCCAGTCGCTGAGCAATTTGAAGTTGAGTTTCTACTTCACAGAGAGATCCAATAGCGATACTTATGAATCGAGCGGTGTCTTTATCAGTATGTCTTCCGCAGCCTTCTGCAATATTGGAAGGTACGCTGATAGCTGACCGCCTCAACTGAGAGCTTAGTCCAAGCAATTCCTCTTTCGGGAATCGTTTTGTCAATTGGTACACTTCCAAGGCTAAGTCCATTGAACTGTGGTAAATTGACAGTTTGTGATAGTTGTGCATGTTCGTTTGTTTTAAATTTTGTGTGATTCATCCAACCTCTAACAACGCAGTGGTCCAGCCTCTAACAACGAAGTGGTCCAATTAACCCCCCCCTCCCCTTCAGCTGCATGATACCGGCTAGAGAGTTCCGTCCAATCTTGGGGGCGGACTTCGGGGAAGAAGACATCACCTTTAACTTTGGTGTGGACGACGGTGAGGTAGAGCAAATCGAGCTGCTCCCAGAAGAGCTTATAGATTTCTGCACCACCAATAATGAAGATGGTATCCTTTCCACTCGCCTCAGCTGCTCGAGTTGCCTGTTCCAGCGCTTGGTCGGGGCTCGTGGCGCGAAGGATGCCTGTAGCGATGAAAAACGGATTGCGAGAAAGCACAATGTTGGTACGTTTCGGGAGCGGTCGGCCGATGCTTTCGAAACATTTTCGCCCCATAATGACGGGATGACCGAGGGTTACCTTTTTGAAGTGTCTTAAATCTCCGGGGAGGTACCAAGGGATCTGATTCTCGGCACCAATTACACGGTCGGGAGTCATAGCGACAATAGCTGCAAGCTTCATGCGGGGTAAGGTAGCGGCCCGAACCGACCGGGGGCCGGCTCGAGCAACTACATCAGCGTCCTGGGAAAGCTAAAAGCAGCACATTTCGATTTCTGCTGAGTGCTTCGTGAATCGACCAACGTTTTGGCCGAACGGTTTCATTTCGATTCAATAACAGGACCGGCAGCAACAGCCGGTCTAGAGGGCGAGAAAGCGTTGAGCAACTACTTCAGTGAAGTAGCGGGTGACGCCCTCTTTATCTTCAAAAGAGCGGTACTGGAGAGCACCTTCGATCATGACTTTGCTGCCTTTGGCGAGCTTGGCTTGCATGGTGGTAGCAGTACGATTCCAACCGATGACGCGGTGCCAGGTGGTGGATTCGATACGTTCGCCTTCCTTGTTGGTGTAGGAGTTGTTGGTGGCCACCGAGAAGCGGGCGGTTTGCTTGCCGGTGGAGGTTTCTCGCATTTCTGGACCGGCTCCGAGGCGACCGATGAGTTGGACGTAGTTTTTCATGATATTTCCGGTGTGTGTTGTGGGCAAGGAGCAAGAGTTGAGCTAAAGCCAAACCTGATCTGCATCTTCGAGACCTACCACAGGTGATGCAAGATTTGCTCTTGAAGTCACAGAAGCAGGTTTGGCTGATGGCTCTCGTCGAGCTTTAGAATGCAGGTACGGCTTCTGCAGCTTCGACTTTGCTTGGGGTGGAAGCTGAGTGGCTCGCGGCTGGTCGATCAAGCTTGCGGCTCGTGGCGACATTGACCTCGACGCTGGTGCGCTTGTCGCCATCTTTGGTTTCGTAGGTGTTGGCGCTCAGGCGGCCTTCGATGAGCACTTTGTCGCCTTTGCTGAGGGTTTTAGCCATGCGCTCGGCTACTTTGCCCCAAGCGACGAGGCGAAACCACTGCGTGTTTTTGACAGTATCGCCGCGGCGATCTGTGTAGGTGTTGTTGATAGCGATGTTGACGGTGCCGAGGGTTTGGCCGCCGGTGGTCTCGCGGATTTGGATGTCATCGCCGAGGTTGCCGATGAGGGTGACGCTGTTGGAAAGCATAAGAACAAGGTGTTGTAGAAGCGCTAGACGATGGTGTGTTTGTGTGTCTAGCGTGTTCCGGTGTTTGATTGACAGGCGCTGCGGCTAGAGAGCTGCGGTGTCTGTCGTTGACGATGCAAACATGGGAAGGCGCTTTTCCAACAGCTGTACGATAAACGTTTCCTTACGTAAGTAAACGTTTGGAAACGCTTGAAACGTTTAGCATAAAGTGGTATGGGGTTGATTTTCAGCGTGTTATAGAAAATGGGGTGGGGTTGTTGATTTAAAAGATTTCGTGGGTGAGGTGTTGTGGGGTAGACCAAAAGCTCCTGTAAAGAAGCTGCTATCCGGCTACCATGGTAGAGGCGGTTGTGCCGGTCTCCCGACCGGCATATCCTTCTCATCATGACTGGCCTGACCACAATGTTGTGGTCAGGCTGGTAGAGAGAGTTTGCCTCGCTGTTTGGCTTCGCTGCTTTTGCCTGCGGATGTCTCCTGACTTCGCCGTTTAGCCGGTGGGGTGGCAGTGACGCCTCGTTTTCATGGCTCGGAAGGGACAGCTTGCTTCAGCTCCCTGGTGAAGGTATATTCTGTGCCTTTCGCGCTCAGTACGATTCAAATGTGCAACTAGAATCATGTCCGATCTTTTGAGGGGCTGTTACACTGGAGAGTTTGAGCTACGATGGTAGCATGCTTGCCGCCAGCAGTTGGCTTCAGCAACTCCAGGGTACTTTGAGCAAGCACTTTGCGGGGGAATGATAATAACTGAGAGGATCTACTTGTGAGTCAGTGGGAAAGATTTGCCAAGGGCGCGAAGCTTTAGACTCGCAAGGCAGGCGAGAAGACTGTAGTGATTTAACAATAATCGCAAATCAGCCACTGATATTTTGAGTACATTGTGCAGCCCAAAACTGAAGAGCGTGAAGACAATTAGAATCGGGTACCAGGGAGATGAAAATAGTTTCAATAATGTTGCTGCAACGAGATATGCTGAGAAATGCGAGGGTGTCAAGTTCGAATATGTACCGCTGAGGACTTCTCAAAACGTGGTAAATGCTCTTAAGAAGGAAGAAATTGACATAGGAGTCGTAGCAATACAAAATAGTATAGCTGGAATAGTAGCGGAATCCTTTGAAGCTTTAAAGGCTGAATCCTTTGAACAGCTGGATACAGTGATTCTTCCCATCGTTCACTGCCATTACATTCATGAGCAGGGGAAGGTGGAGAACATAAACTGTATAGCCTCACACGAAATGGCGCTTAAGCAGTGTACTTTATACATTAATGAGTGCTATCCCGATGTTGATCGACGCGAAGTTGAGGATACTGCCGCGGCGGCTGCATATTTAGCGACAGGGCGATTTGCAATAACAACTAGTGTCATTTGCTCTGAGAAAGCTGGAATGGCTAATGGCCTCACGCTCGTTAAGCGAGGGGTTGAAAATTCGACAACTAATATGACTGAGTTTAGGGTGTTCAAGAATCGTAATACTAAAGTCTCAATGACAGCTTTTCAAAAAATTATGTTGTTCATATACAGCAATGATAAGCCCGAGCTGATGTTTAAGATTGGACTCTTTCTGGCAATAGGTACGCTCTTGCTATACTTCGAATCGTACGGTCGAGGAAACTTGGTTAGCTCGTCGTGGTTTCTTACGGGAATATTGGGAAGCATAATTACATTATATTCGAGTGAAACTCTCAGAAGGCGCTATTTCTTTGAATATCTTACTGGTTATTGGGTCTATCAAGCCATACCCGATACCAAATCTGGAGATCCAAAACAGAACTATGCGATCCCGAGAATTGCAGAGCTTAGAAATGAGGACGGAAAGCTAAAATTCTATATCTATATAGCTAATCGCGCTGCTAATCCATTTGTGATCTCGACAGACGTACTGACCTCAGATCTGGGGAAGACCTTTGGTAAAGTAGTGTATTGGTATGAAGCGGCGGACACGCTAGCTGCACAACACCGCTTTAAAGGCATCGTCTACATGGACTGGAAGCGTTCGAGCAAGTGGAAGCGAATCGACTATCTGTCTGCCAGGTATTTTGGAGAGGCCACAGAAGATAAAGGTGATGTACGCTATAATCGTATCTCGGAAAGAGAATTTGAAACTATTCGTTCTGGAGAGTATTTGCAGTAGAGCTAGTCTCTCTTCTAAAGAAGACGCTCTTTTAATGACTTTTTCAAATAGTTCGAATGTTTTTGTTGCCTGAAGACTTTACACCTCATTGGGCCAAGCTGAAACCCGTTGCCTCCCGCAGCTTTAGCTTATCCTACAGGTGTGTTCAGCTGAGCTCATTTTCGGCTCGCAAGCCTCCACACAAAATAGATTTTCTGGCGCCGTCGCGCGTGAGTTCTTTACGCTCTCGCCCCACAACGGTGGGATCTAAACAGGTCGCGAACCAAATTTCGCCTAGCAGAGGACCTGGATAGTTCGGACTGTTAGGTAATACTTATCGTTTCTCATTTACCACACCACTTTGGGCATGCGGGCGGCCACAATACGTTTCACGGTGGAGGCACACCAACGTCACAATGCGTTCTGATGAGATGTAAAAGCAGCTGACTTGGAAAAGCTTCGCTATCCAAATCCACCGTCACCCAGCCCGGACCACCATCCGCATGGTGGGCTTGCACCGCTCCATCTGCCAGTAGTTTTGGCGAAAGCTGACTGCCGACGTAGGCATCTAAAAGGCCATCACCGTGAAGGTGCGCTAACTCCCGACCTTCCAAAATATACGCGATGCCGCCGTAGAAGTGTAGCCCTAACTCAACTCCGGAAATCGCCATCATGTGATAATGGACACTCAACATGCGCCGGAACGTGCGCGGGTGGAGGATTAACGTGACCACCCACAGCTGCGCATCAATGAGCGTGCTAAACGGCGGCCTCTGTAGCCACCGAGGGGCGTGTTGGGCAAGCGAAGACGTAAGGCGTTTGGGCATCCTAAAGCGTATTGAGGCGCTCTTGCGCCAGGTCGAGCTGGAGGTTGTTAAACACAATACGGTGCTGAGCTGCAACGGTGTACCGCTCCACAATGGCCCAGTAGATGCGAGGACGCAGTTGACTCTTAAAATGAGTCGTGTGCGTGATGCGCGTGCCTCCACTTATAGTGGGTTCGAAAAGATAATCGTCTTGCTCGAGTTGGAGCCAAGCCCGCCCCATCGATGCTCCACCCATATCCAAGCTCACGCTGTGCGGCGCGTCCAACTCAGTGATGCGCTCGGCAATAATTCCATCAGTAAGGTAGCAGGTGCGGCGGGCTCCAAGGGCAAGCGTATCGAGGTGCGAAGCCAAGGGCAGCGGAAGTCCGAGCTGGTGGAGCCAAGTAGGCGCGGCCCGCACAGTGTCCACGTGCACAATGGCGGCAAAGGCTTGGGCGGGTGGAGCCGCGACGATGATGCTCGTACTTGACTGGTTTTGCGTGGGCTCTATGCCAAGCAACCGCTCTGTCCCACTCGAGATTAAAAATACAGCCAAAGGCAGCCAGGCTATAGCGTGGAAGTGTTTGGGTGCTCTGTTTTCGCGAAAGCGGCGAATCAAATACCCGAACCAGTACCCTAAGGCCAGCATGATCGCTAGCAAAGGAGCAGCCATAGCCACACAGAGCAATCCTTCAATGCCCACGAAAACCAAGACCACGCTTGGCACAGCCAGGAGCACCCACATCATCATCCACATCTGCCGCCAGGTGCTGATGAGGCCTGCCACCACCCCGACGGTGAGCGGCGTGCTGACAAACAGCCCTACGCCTAAGGCATTAAATTCTAAGGCAGCTAGTGCCGCCGCAACGAATAACTGCGCCACCAGAACGATGATAGCGTAAGTAAATCGGCGTTTAGCCTTCCGCTCCGGTCCATCGATGATGAGATCTTTCACAACTTTCAATTATTTGTGAAAGATAGGCAAGTTTTGGAATCGGCGACAGACCATTGGGGGAGATTTAACAGCAGTCTGCCTTCACGCGTCCCAAAACACCCGCACCACTGCCCCCACAACAACCACCACCAGCACCACATACGCTACCTGCCCAACCCGCGGCGAGCGCAGCGCAAATCGTGTGGTGCCATACGCGGCAACAGCCTGACCTACAGCCATCAATAGGCCTATCGCCCAGTGCAACTGGCCCGCAAGCGCAAAGGCAATGAGTAGGATGGGCGTGTAAATAGCTACAACCGCCACCTTATAAACATTAGCCTCAGCCAGCGGAATACCCGCAGCCAAGACAGCAAATGCCAAAAACAGCGGACCAAAACCCATCTGAATAAAGCCACCATAAAAACCTATCGCTACACCTCCTATAGCTATGGCAGCAGGAGGCCACCTCGCCACACCAGGAGCCTTGGCCAGCCAACGCTTCGGCTTGAACAGCACCACTACCAACAGCACAACCAACATGTACTGGAAGACCGCCCGAAATTCCGCATTGCTCACCTGCGTAGCCACTATACCCCCGACAATTCCACCCACGCCCACCGGCACCAGCAGCTTTAGCCCCGCTCGAACATCGAGCTTGCCTCCCCGCGCATACGTAGCCGTAGAAGTAAAAGCCGCAGCCAACGCACCAACACGATTGGTTCCGTTGGCAACCAGCGGAGGCAGACCAATTAGCTCAGTAAGGACAGTGAGGGTGATGGCCGAACCGTTGCCGGCGAGCGTATTGACAAAGCCAGCAACTACAGAACCCGCTACCGCCAGCGCCAGAACCTCCCAACCTAAGTCCGCGACTGACACAGCTCCACGAGCACGCCACCCGCCGTTTTAGGATGAACGAAACACACCAATTTATTATCCGCACCCTGTGTTGGCTGCTCACTTAGCAACTGAAAACCGTCGGCCCGCAGCCGCGCCATCTCTACATAAATATTTGCAACCTCAAATGCTACGTGATGAATGCCTTCGCCCCGTTTGGCCACGAACTTGGCGATTGGACTCTGGTCGTGCGTCGCTTCGAGCAGTTCTACCTTGCTTTCTCCCGTTTGGAAAAACAGCGTAGTGACCCCTTGCTCCTCGACTGTTTCTTGTTTGTAGGGTTCCGCACCAAGCAGCCGCGTGTATAGGTCGCGAGAAGCTTCAAGATTGGAAACGGCGATGCCAAGGTGCTCGAGTTTCATGTGCGGACCAATGTAAGCGTTCGAGCGAGTCTACTCGTAGCGCAGCGACTCAATCGGGTCGAGCTTCGAAGCTTTAAGTGCCGGATAAAGTCCGGAGATGAGTCCTGTAAAGAGGCAGACGACGAAACTGATGGCGATCCAGCCCCAGGGGATAAGGAATTCTCCTCCTGCAAATAAGGCCACTACATTGCCGATGACCATTCCGATGAGAATGCCGATCACGCCGCCGAGTTGCGTCACCACCACAGCCTCTGTGAGAAACTGCGAGAGGATACTGCTACTCGATGCACCCAGAGCCTTAGCAATACCAATTTCGCGGGTACGCTCCGTCACGCTGACGAGCATGATATTCATGAGCCCGATGGCTGCACCGATAAGGGTAATGATGCCAATTGCGATGGCGCTCACCTGCAGCATGGCAGTGTTTTCCTCGAGCTTTTCTAAGAGACTGTCGCTCGTAATGATCTCGAAGTCATTATCTTGTTTTGCCGAAAGGCGACGAGCCTGACGCATGGCACCGGTGGCCGCAGAAACTCCCGCATCGATATCTGTCGTGATGGGAAGGGCAACGTAGAGTTGAAAGCGCGTACGCTGGGTACCATAGGCCTGACGAGCGGTTTGGACTGGGAGGGCCACAATATTGTCTGCACCATCATTCATGGAGGAGCCGTTGTTGATCAGCGTACCAATGACCTCGAGCCGGAGCGCACCGATGGAGATGGTTCGCCCAAGTGCCCGCTCAGCGCGGCCGCCGAATAGCACCTCCACTATCTTATCTCCTATCACTGCGACCGGAGCGCCACGCCTTGCTTCGAGTGCAGTAATGCCACGCCCTTGCTCAACGTCGAAGTTTTTGAGTCGGAGGTAATCTTCATCTACCCCCACTACATCGGCTACGGGATTGGTTTCTTTATCGCCGTGCTTTACCACCCCGCTACCCATCACCTGCATTTCCAGGGCAACGGTAGCTGTGCGACCAAAATCATCTTCAAAGCTGCGGGCTTGGTCATAGCTGATCGGCTCAGCCTGCTTCTCCACTTGGCCGCCGTGGTTGCCTCTGCGGTCGGTGTTTTTGGTACGAATACTAATCGAGCTTGCTCCTAGATTAGAAAAGTTGTCGTTGAGGCTATAAATGGCAGAATCAATTGCCGTGAGAATGCCCACGACAGCCATAATACCGAAGGCAATGATGAGCATCGTGAGTAGCGTCCGCAGCCAATTGGCCCGAAGTGCAGACAGTGCTTGACGGATGTTTTCGATGCCCATC
The DNA here is from genome assembly GCA_965213735.1 of Saprospiraceae bacterium. Lineage (GTDB taxonomy): Bacteria > Bacteroidota > Bacteroidia > Chitinophagales > Saprospiraceae > CALDTK01. Next base: position 829,597 of record CBDCAB010000005.1, on the reverse strand, counting down.
GCCGTGAATGTAGCGGCTCACCCCGCCTCGCTGGTGCATACAATCGATCAACCTCAAGCTTTGGCCGACAGAAGAAGCCATGAGGTGCTGGGTGCTAGGTGCTGGGTGCTGGTGCTGGGCCGCCTCTACTCCACCTGATACACTCCCCCCAAATTCCTGCCCAAGCCCTTATAGTCCAAACCATAGCCCACCACAAACGCATCCGGAATTGTAAAACCAACTAAATCAGGCTTAAAATCAACCCGGCGAGCTGTAGGCTTGTCGAGCAGTACCACCGTCGTCAGACTCGCTACCCCACGCGACTGCAGCTGAGTGGTCAGTGTGGCCAAAGTGCGACCGCTGTCCACGATATCCTCCACAATTACCACCTGCCGATGCGCAAAGTCCAGCTCTGCCGGCCAATCAATGTCTACCTGCCCGCTGCTCTCCATTCCAACATAGCTGCGGGTGCGCAAATACGCCACTTCAAGCTCGAAGTCACATGCACGAATCAAATCGGAATGGAATAGTACAGCACCATTTAGAATACCGAGGAAAAGCGGTGGCATCCCCTCTATATCTGGCAGCGACTGCAGCCGGTCAGTAAGTTCTACTGCCAACTTAGATATGCGGCCAGCAATAGCCTCAGCCGTGAGGTACCGCCGAAATGTGTGGTTGTGTAAGGCTACTTGAATGGGCATACGTGGGCTAGCATTACTTACTGCATCTCAGCGTCAATGAGCATCACGAGGCTGGCAATTGCTGCCGCACCAAGCTCGAGCTCACGTGGGTGCACCTTATAAAACATATCCTGCTCGCTGTGGTGCAAATCAAAATACCGCTGACCGTCTGTGCGCAGCCCAAACAATGTGGCCCCGCGCTCCTTGAGCCCTGAAATGTCAGCACCACCGCCTCCCAACGCGAATGTTATGCCGTATGGTTCGAGCAGTTCGCGCCACGCCGCAGTGAGTTTACCCACAGCCTCAGCCTTGCCTTCTGGTGTACTCACCGTAAAAGCCCGAGGCACAAATCCGCCGCTGTCACTCTCCAGAGCAGCAACATGTTTTAGCGCAAGCGAATCCGTCATGCGCCAGTAGGCTCTAGCCCCCGACAGTCCTTTTTCTTCGTTCGCAAACAGCACTACGCGCACCGTGCGCTTTGGCTCAAAACCCTGCTGCACGAGCAGATTAATGGCTTGCATCACGTGCGCCACGCCCGCCCCATCGTCGTGCGCCCCATCACCCAGATCCCAGCTGTCGAGGTGGGCTCCGATGAGAATGTACTCCTCAGGTTTGCTGCTTCCGCGCAGGTCGGCTATCACGTTATCATCCTGCGTCGGGGGCAGCATCTGCCCGCCACTTTGAAAGAACATTTCTACATCGCCGCTCTTGAGTTGCTCTGCAATAAGCTCGGCATCTATGGTGCTGATCGCAACAGCTGGAATTTGCGGCTCATCATCGCCAAACACGGTGCTGCCAGTGTGAGGCACGTTGTCGAGTGCAGGCGTAATAGAACGCACCACAGCTGCCACCGCACCGTATTTGGCTGCTCTCGCCGGACCGTATACCCGCTGGTCGACTGCGCCGCCGTAGCCTGCAAATGTGTTGATTTTGGTCACATCGAAGGGCCGGTTGTAAAACACGATTTTGCCACGTACGGCTTCTCCGAGGCTGTCAACTTGGTCGAGCGAATTCACTTCTACGAGTGCTGCGCGTAGGCCTCGTTCGCTGGTGCCAGGAGCATTTCCCAGTGCCACGCAGCGGATGGCTCTGCGCTTCCCGTCGTGGTAGGCTGTTGCTATTGCGGGCCTTCCGCGCTCCCAGGGCACTACCGTGGAGGCTTGGCGCTGCACCTCCAGGCCGTAGCTCGCCAATTTTGCCGCTGCCCAGTCTGCTGCCTTGTCGTATGCCTCGCTTCCGGCAGGTCGGGCGCCAACGTCTTGTGCAAGTTCGCGAAGTAGTAAGGTTGCGTTCTGATCCTTTAGCGCTTTCGCGAAAACTTCTTGTATGGCAAAGGCGCGTTGTTCTTCATTGGCCAAGTTTTGCGCCGATACAGCTTCCGCCAAAACAACACAGAGCAATAGCGACAAGAGGACTTTAGCAGAATAATGCATACAAAGAGTTTCAAACTGTTTAGCGAAAGCAGCAAAACTAAACGTCCTCTCCTTAGCGCTCCTGCGCAAAATTTGTGAACTGGGTGCTAGGTGCTAGGTGCTAGGTGCTGGGGACTGGGGCGGTGTGTGAGTAGAGGTCGTTCTACCGAGCTATACCTGTATATAATTATTTGCCTGCCGCGGCTTTCCATGAGTGGTTGGACGACGTCGGCAGCGCTGGATGCTGGGTGCTGGCGTGACCACAATATTGTGGTCAGTCGGGTACCTGTAGTCTCACATGTGCAGAAGATTACTAACCTTCGGCCCCAATTCTCACCACACGCTTATGAACTACCAAACCATTCTCCTCTGCCTGTGCGCCGGGCTCCTCTGCCCTGCACTCATCTATGCGCAAGACACTGAGCCAGAAGAGGAAGAAGTACCCGATGGCTGGACCACCGGCGCAGGACTCGGAGCCGACATCGGGCAGCTGCTCCAATTCAATCCCCGCATCGGCTCCGGTGAAAATCGCATCGGCATCGGCACCAATTTCACCGCCTATGCACGCCTCAAAAGAGGTCAACTCAATTGGGACAACAACTTCGCCCTCAACTTCGCCGTCCAAAAACTCGGTGCCGGCGTGCTGCCTCCACTGCCAGGTGTCGAAACCAGCAAAGTGCCTTACCAAAAGTCGATAGACGAACTCCGCCTCGCCTCTCAGATCGGCTACGCATTTAGCCCTACGAGTCACTGGGGCTACGGCGCGGAAGCAACCTTCCTGTCGCAACTCACCCCCACCTACCAAGACAGCGCCGGGCGTAACATCCTCAAAAATACCGACGACAACAATGGAGGCATCCCCATCGCCGAATTCCTCAGCCCCGCCACCTTCACCCTTAGCCCGGGCATCACGTTTCGACCCAACGAACACTTCGACGTGCTCTTCTCCCCAGCGAGCTTTAAAACCATTTTCGTAGCCGATGAAGATATCCGCCAACTCGAACTCTACGATTATCTCGATGTCGAAGGCGATGGCACACGCGTACTCAATCAACTAGGTGCTTCGCTGCGCGCCAATTATGCCAATACCTTTTTGAGCGACGATCGGCTACTCGTGAAGTCTACCCTCGGCTTGTTTAGCAACTACTTGCGAGAGCCACAAAACGTCGACTTCGATTGGCGCAATGAAATTGGCTTTGAATTATTTAAAGGATTTACCCTCACCCTCAACACCGTAGTGCTCTACGACCACGATATCCCTGTACAAATAACAGATTTCGATGCTGTAGGAGGCATTGTCAGAAATGCTGATGGAGAGCCTCGGCTCGGGCGCCGCGCCACCATTACCGAGCAGATACTCATCAAATACGCAGTGGTGTTCTAGTCTTTTTAAGCCTTCATTTTCTGTTCAAGTCCCCAGGCCGATTCGCTAAATTCCAGGCGATCAAGAAAGCATGCCTACCTACTATCGCCATTTTCTCATAGTCGAGTTTGTCAGGTGTATCAGTAGGTCGGTGATAATCTTCGTGGACACCGGAAAAGAAAAATACTGAAGGCACTCCATTCTTAGCAAAGTTGTAATGATCGCTCCGAAAGTAGAATCGGTTTGGATCGTCCTCAGCGTCGTAAGTATAATCGAGATTCATCTTGGAGTAGGCGGTATTCATCGCCCGCGTTACTGAATCCAGATCGGGACTAATTCGACCAGCTCCAATCACGTAGATGTATGCGGCGGAGTCGGCGTGAGCTTCATCGTAGCGACCAATCATGTCGATGTTGATATCGGCTACTGTCTGAGCAAGTGGAAACACTGGATTAGCTGCATAAAACTCGCTACCGAGTAAGCCTTTTTCTTCGCCACTCACCAGCAGCGCGAGCACCGAGCGCTTCGTGCCCCGACCTGCACGCTGAGCAGCCGCCATACCTTCAGCAATTTCCAACACCGTGCTCGTACCCGAGGCATTATCATCTGCCCCATTGAATACTGCATCGCCACGCGAACCCAAGTGGTCGTAATGAGCCGAAATAACCACCACTTCGTCGGCCAATTGAGGATCTGTACCCCGAATATAGCCGAGCACATTTTCTCCAGGCAACATGTAATTAATGGGCTGGAGGTCCATCGCCAAATCAGTGACTAGCCTCACCGGATTGCTTTTGCCTCGTTTAGCCATCCGCTTACGCGCTTTCACTACTGTTTTCCGCTGTTTGCCGGCAAGCGCTACCAGTATCTTAGGCGACACGTGGAGCGTACTGGTTTTCACGAAAGTGGGACCTGCCTTACTCGGATCAGCAACACGCAAACTATTATCAATAATCTTAGCTCTATTCGCTGCTATTGCCTGCTGAATATTCGGTTCAACAACTAATAGTGCAGCCAGTCCAGCTTGCTCGGCAGCACGTTGTTTGAGCAGCAGCTCACGACTCCAAACACTCGTATCTGCAGTGCCCGTCACCGCCGAGCGACCTTTCCTGTCAAACGGTTCGCCCGCTAGCACCACCCCAATGGCACCTTCCAAATTCAAAGTGCTCCGGTAGTCGCTGTAGGTAGGCGCATCTATGCCGTAGCCCAAAAAGATCACCTCACTAATTGTATCGGTGAGCGTAGCCGCCTCGGCCGGAAAACCATAGAAGTCCCGCAAATGACGAAATTCCTCTCCATCAACGCTCATGCGCACGCGGTCCCAGCTCGAGCGCTCGAAGGCTATGCGCTGGAAATAGCTGTAATTTTCACCTACCCGCGGCAGCCCCAGCGCGTCCATTTGCTGTGCGAGGTACTGCGCCGCCATGCGCTGTCCGGGAGTGCCCGTTTCGCGTCCTTGCAAGCTGTCGCTAGCTAAGATGTAAGCGTGCTCGCGCAATTCGTCGGCCGTGATCGTTTCTGCCCACATCTTTCCGGAGGCAAGGCCGAAGGTGTCTATCGGTCGAATAGTTTGTGCTTGCGCCAAAACACCACACACCAGCACCAACACAAAATAGAGAGCCGTCCTAAAAGTCAATTTGTGCATCGTGAAGAGCTTAGGCGCAGGCTATTTTACCAACTCTGCGGGCGTGGCGACCTCCCTCAAACTCAGCATTCAAAAACGCATCGAGAATCGCAATTCCTTCTTCTATAGAAGTGAAACGTTCGGCCAAGGAGAGAATATTTGCATCGTTGTGTTGGCGGGCAAGTGCGCCAATTTCAGGAGTCCAACACAAAGCACAGCGGATAGCCTGATGCTTGTTGGCCGTCATAGAGGCGCCCTGACCACTGCCGCACACCACCAGGCCAAGAGGATAGTCCCCCTGCTCCACAGCGCTTGCCACAGGATGCACAAAGTCGGGGTAATCAACTGAGTCATCACTGTGCGTGCCAACGTCCTTCACTTCTATGCCAAGAGATTCTAGATGCGCGATACAGGCCTGCTTGAGGTGATAACCTGCGTGATCAGAACCGACCACCATTGCTCGAGGGAGTGCCATTGTCTTGCTTTAGCTGCGATCTTGAATGGAAGGTGCCGCTGGTGCAGGTGCCGCTACGCCCAGTAATGCACTAATTTCCTCCGCAAACTCCGGATCATTCATCTGCGCGAGCGTCGACCTCAGCGCATCAATTGTCGCGCGGGTTTGGTTGGCATCCGTACCAAGCGGTAGTCCCTGCTGCAACAAGTCAGGATCTTGCGAACCATAATAAGCCTGCCACGCTCCCATTGACTTTGCTAATGTGCGCAGATGCTTTTTCGCCTCATCAGTCCTTCCAGTTTGCAACAACACCTGAACCGGCGCCAGCGTATTGTAGTCATAGGGGAAGTTCATGTGCGGGAAAGCGTTGAGGTAGGTGCTAGCTAGCTCGGCAGCACGCTCATCATCGCCCTGACGCATCATCGCCTGCATCGTGCGCACAAGCATAAACTGCATCGATTGCACACTCGGCGTATAACTCGGGTCGACGAATAAATCTTCCTTATCAAAATTGCCAAATGCAAAGCGTTGCGTCACGTTCTCGAAGACCCGATCTGTATCGACGCGCCCGGCACCCATGGGTCCGTACTGAGCTTCCGAGCGGGTTTTCACAGGTGTGAGGCGTAGCGCCAGGCCTTCGAGGCGCATGTAGTCACGTAGCCCGAGCATTTTCGACTCCGGCACCGTTACCGCGAAGTAGATCGGTCGCTCCCACACATTGCTACTGATGACATCCATCACCGCCAGATCGTCTTTGAGGATGTATGAGCGGCGACTCAAGTCCAAATCAACGCGTGAAATGGCAGCCGAATCAGACAAATCATCCACAAGTTCGTTGGCTAGAGCAGCCTCGCGCGTCACCGGAATGAAGGGCCGCTGCGTAGGGAAATCTGTGGCGAGTGTGCGCCCACCTTCGAGCGGCACAGGGTGATCGGTGGCGACATATTCAAGTGCCTCCTGCAGGCTCATCAGCCGCGAAGAATTGGCAATAGGAACTTGATTGCGCAAAAAGCCGCGAATAGCCTCGGGCGGCAGGGTGAGCTTGATTGGAGCCGAATCATTGACCTTGCGCCGCATCAAATCTATGTACCAATCGACGGCTATCAGGCTCAGGTTGACCACCCGAACATCGGTGCGGATGCCTTCTACTTCCTGCGCATACCAGAGCGGGTAGGTATCGTTGTCGCCGTAAGTAAAGATGATGGCGTTGGGCGCCAGCGAATTGAGGAAGTTAGACGCATAGTCGCGCGATCCTTGGTGCTCGCGCCGGGAATGGTCGTCAAAGCCCTGAAACGCCATTAAGGCTGGTGCAACAAGCACAATGGCGCCAGCGATAGCAGCCGGCACTACAGTGGTATTGCGCATCCTGTCGCGCAGCAAGTCGAATATGGCCAACACGCCCATGCCTATCCAGATGCAGTAGGTAAAAATGGCACCTGCCTGCACGTAGTCGCGCTCGCGAGGTTCGTTGGGAGGCTGATTGGTGTAGAGGATAATGCCAATACCTGTAATGACAAACAGGGCCAATACTGCCAAGAAATCTTCAGGTCGTTTGCGCAGGTGATACAGCAAGCCAATTAGACCAAAGATAAAGGGCAAGGCGAAGTAGGCATTGCGACCTTCGTCTTCGCGAGCTTCTTCGGGCAGCGCATCGAGCTCGACTCCTAGCAGCATCTCATCGATGAAGTCTATGCCAGTTATCCAATTGCCAGAGCGTGGATCGTTGTCATAAAATCCTTGCTGGTGATTTTGGCGACCAGAGAAGTTCCACATGAAGTAGCGCCAGTACATCCAGTCGAGTTGGTAGCGCACGAAAAAGGACAGGTTGTCGCCCATACCTATCGGACCTTCATCGCCGCCCATCCAGTAGCTGCGGTAGATGTTGGGTCGTCCCTGTGAGGCATCGGCCATCCGCGGGAAGAGCAATTTGTCGCCGTCGCGGTAGATGGGCGTAAGTTTTTCGTCGACCACTTCATAGTGATTGCCTACTCGACCGTAGCGATCTTCCGAGTCGTAGCGAATAGGGCGCGCTTCGAAGTGCGGACCGTACACCAGCGGGCGTTCGCCGTACTGCTCGCGGTTGAGGTAGTACTGGAGCCGCATCGCATCGGTGGGCGCGTTCATGTTGATGGGCGTAGACGCATTAGCGCGGATCATCACCACCCCAACCACACTAAAGCCCACGACCAGCATGAGTACCGACATCGTGATGAGTTCGAGTGCTCGGCTGCGCCTGTCGTGCGCTGTTTTGAAGCCGAAGTACACCAGCCCAGCAAAGATGAGTGCCACCGGAATGAGGCCGCTGTGGAAGGGCAAGCCGAAGGAATTCACCATCAGCACCTCGAGTTTAGCCCACAGCGCAGGAATACCTTTTATCACTGCTGCCTGCGCAAAAATCAATACGATTACCCCACCAACTGCCGCTGCCAAACCACCTAATGCGCGTGCCGCCCACAGCTCTCGTGTTTTGGCGAAAGCCTGTGTACCTAAATACCCAAACCCAGCAGCTGTAGCACCAAAGAATGCCAGCGTAAAAAAGCTTTGGCCCGTCGAAATCAAATTGCCTGCTGCCACTAATGCCACAATGCCCGCCAGTGCAGCCACGATATAGCTAACAATGCCACCGATAGTGACGCTCGTGCTGGTGGCAAGCGGAAATTTCTTGTAGAAGTAAATCATCGCCAGCGCCGGGAATGTGAGCAAACTCAGCAAGTGCACACCCACCGACAGACCCGTCGCAAACACAGCAAAAACTATCCATCTATCAGCCCGCGCTGTATCCGGCAGCTCGTACCACTTCACCATCGCCCAGAAGGTCATGGTGGTGAACAGGGTGGACATGGCGTAGACCTCCCCTTCCACTGCCGAAAACCAGATAGAGGTAGCAAAGGCGGTAGCCAATCCCCCCGCGAGCGCGGCCATGCCAATGGCAATACCCTCCGCAGAAGTTGCCTCACGCTCCTTGCCAACGAGAGTCAACTTGCCGAGGATACCTGTAATCTGGGCGATGAATAAGGCCGCAAACGAGGTGCAGAGCGCCGACGAAAAGTTGACGGCAAAGGCAATCGAACTCGGATCGTCGCTAAACAAACTTGCAATCCAAGCAAACAAGCGCCCGATAATCAAGAACAAAGGAGCGCCCGGCGGGTGGACCACTTGAAGTTTGTGCGCGCCGAGAATAAACTCGCCAACATCCCACAAACTGCCTACACGCTCAACGCTGAACCAGTAAACGATAAGGGAAATTGCGAACACGAGCCAGGAGGCGTTGCGGACGTGGCTGCGGTGACCGTTCATATGTGCGGGGTATGAGTACTATGCCGAGGCGCTGGTAAAAGTCGCCCCATCTGGCAAGCGACAAAGGTATTTTTTTATTGCGCCTCAAAAACTTAGGTTTCACGGCATGCTTTAGTCTTGACCTCAACGAGATTGCGCGCCGCGGCAGAGTGTCAGCGCTGTCACATCTTGGGCCGCGCCTAACCACCAGCGCCTTCGGGCGTTGCATCCTATACATTCCCAATGCTTGCCGCTATGAGCTACCTATCCCATCGCCTCCGCCTGCTGTGCATCTTGCTTGCTGCTATAGCAGTGGGCTGCGGCACCGAGGCCGAGGGGCCAGGGGGTACACGAGAAAATTCCTATCGCGGCAAACCGCGGGGCATTGGCAACATCAATCGAGTCAATATTATCGCCGACGATGTGCTAATGAAAGGACCTGTGGGCGACTCCATCCAGTACTACTACGAGCAGGCCTATCCGCTCATGCCTCAACCTGAGGCGCTCTACGACCTCAAGCACCTGACTGCCGAAGATTTGGAGGCGCTGCCCGCCCGGCGCGAACTACGCACCTATGTGGTGCTTGCCGACCTCAACGACGAGTCCAGTCCTACCACGCAGTTTGTGCTCCAGGAAGTCGGTGAAGAAAAGGTCTATGCTGCACGAGAAGACTATCGTCGGGGCACTTCCATTGTCACCAACCGGTGGGCTACCGATCAGCTCATTATTTACCTTATGGCCGAAGGTCCAGACGAACTCGGCAAGCTGGTGGCGCAGAGTTTTCCGGCTGCCAGCAAACGTATCAGTACTGCCGACCGAACTCGCCTCGAGGCCAACATTTACCAGGCGGGGCACGCGAGTCAATTGCCCGATTCTGTAGCCTCCCTCACCGGCCTGCGCCTCGACATTCCAGGAGATTATAAGCTGGCTCTGGCAGAAGAAAATTACGTTTGGCTGCGTCGCGACCTCGGGCAGGTGATTCAAAACCTCATCGTATCATCGGTGCCGTACCGTGGTGAGCAGCAGCTGAGTCAGGACAGCATCGTCGCCTACCGCAATCGCTTGGGTCGCGAGGCGGTGCGGTCGAATACGCCCGGCAGCTACATGACCAGCAACGACCGTGATTTACCTGTGCTCGTCAACGTCACGGACATCAATGGCGATTATGCGGTGGAGGCACGTGGCGTTTGGGAAATGACCAATGATTTTATGGGCGGACCTTTCTTCACCTACCTCATTCCGGATAGTGAATCGGGCAAGTTGTACATCATCGATGCCTTTGTGTATGCTCCTAGCAAAGGCAAGCGCAACTACATGCAGCAGCTCGAGGTGATAGCGCGCAGTGCCGAGTTGCTTTAGCGGGTATAGGCTTGCATGGTTTCCAAAAGTTGGGCTTCGGTGGGGGTGCCGGTAGGTACAGCTTTCGCCAAAACAGCTAATACCTTTTCCTGGCGTTCGCCTGCCTGCTGAGCTTCCGTATAGGGCGTATTGCTAAAACTCACTTGGCTGTAGACGGGTAAAAAGTCTTCGCCAAACCGCTCGTGCATCAAACTGGCGAGTTGCTTTTGCCGCAGAAAATCTTCGTCGGCTACACGGTCGCGCATCTCCACAAAATTCTTGAGCGCCAAATCAGCTATTGCATTGGCATCAGGGATACGGCTGGTGGCGCTGCTGTTACTGCTTCCGCCAAAACCTGCTACGAGTGCTTCCCAGTCTGCCTGGCTGAGTCCATCTGTGCTGAGTGCATCGAGTCGCTCGGCGAGGATAGAGCAATCCTCAAATCCAGAATTCATGCCCTGTCCATAAAACGGCACAATCGCGTGTGAAGCGTCGCCGATCAAAAGGATGCGTTTGCGGTAATGCCAGGGCGAGCAGCGTACCGTGACGAGGGAGCTCACAGGATTGTCGCGCCAGTCACCCTCAAAATCGGTAATGTGTTCGAGCGAGTCAGCAAATTCACGTTCGTAAAAAGCACGTGCAGCGGTTACGTCTGCAATAGCATCGAAGCCATCTTTGCCTGCGTAGGGTGCGAAGAGTGTACACGTAAACGAGCCGTCGGTATTGGGCAGCGCGATCATCATAAAGTGTCCGCGCGGCCAGATATGCAGCGCGGTGGGGTCGATGCGGTGCGAGCCATCGGCGGCTGGCGGTATGTGCAGTTCTTTGTAGGCGTGCTCGAGGTAAGCCTGCTCGTAGTTGAAGCGCGGCGTACGCAACATACTCGAGCGCACAGCTGAAAATGCACCGTCGGCACCAAAGACTACAGGTGCTTCGATGTGTTCGGTATGTGTCTCTCCTGCAAAATTCACTGCGCAGCTACGCTTATCAAAGCCGAGGCATTTCTGGTTAAAGCGCAAGGTGACCCGCCCGGTAGCCTCGGCTGCATGGAGTAGCATCAGGTTGAGTCCGCCCCGACTCACGGAGTAGATGGCTTGTCCGGTTTTGCCATAAGGCTGCCGCGTCAGTTCGCCTTCGCGCGAGTGCATGAGGCGGGCCTCCATGGGCAGGGCCAGCTTACGCACCTCGTCTGCCAGACCTGCAAGTTCGAGTGCATGCCAGCCACGTCTGCTCATAGCCAGGTTGATGCTCCGCCCACCTACGAAGCCAGCTGCGCGCATATCAGGCCGCCGGTCAATGAGTGTCACCTCGTGTCCACGCCGCGCGAGAAGGGTTGCAAAAAGTGTCCCGACGAGGCCCGCGCCAACGATGAGTGGATGATTGAGGGTAGTAGTGGTTTGCGGCACGCGAGCTGAATTTGAGCTGCAAAAATGCGCTAAATCCTATAGTCTCCAGCGCCCAGCACCCAGCACCCAGCCCCCAGCACCCAGCGCCCAGCACCCAGCCCCCAGCCCCTAGCACCCAGCGCCCAGCACCCAGCTCACTCACTAGTATCACGCCACACCACCCCTTCATGCTGATCTTGAGCCATCTTCATCATCCAGGGGCTTTCGGCGAGGTAAACGAGGCGATCTTCTGTATCGCGGGCTATATTGTTCTTGCGGCGCGACATGAGCTCTTTGAGTGCGGCAGGATCTGAGTCAGAGCCTATCCAGTAGGCCTTGTGCAGATTCATCGGCTCATAGCTCACCTTGGCACCATACTCATGCTCCAGCCGGTAGGCAATTACATCAAACTGCAGCGCGCCAACCGTACCTATAATGCGCCGGCCATCAGCCTCACGCGTAAACATCTGCGCTACCCCCTCATCCATGAGCTGCTCCAGGCCTTTGGCTAGCTGCTTCGACTTCATCGGATCATCATTGTGCACGATCCGAAACTGCTCCGGCGAAAACTGCGGAATGCCCCGAAAATGAAGCTCCTCCCCTTCCGTGAGCGAGTCGCCAATCTTGAAATTACCAGAGTCGTAGAGGCCCACAACATCGCCCGGAAAGGCCTCATCTACCACCTCCTTTTTCTCGGCCATAAAGCTGGTGGGGTTGGAAAAACGCATCTGCTTGCCTTGCCGAACGTGCAGGTACTTGGTGTTGCGCTCGAAGGTGCCCGAGCATACCCGCATAAAGGCGATTCGATCGCGGTGCTTAGGATCCATATTCGCATGAATCTTAAAGACGAAGCCTGCAAATTTATCTTCCGTTGGCTCAACCATCCGCTCTTCAGTGGGGCGAGGCAGTGGCGTCGGAGCGATATCCACAAAGCAATCGAGTAGCTCCCGCACGCCAAAATTATTAATGGCCGAGCCGAAGAAAACAGGACTCAACTCACCCGCCAAATATTCGTCTCGATCAAAAGCGGGATACACCTCGCGCACCATGTGCACCTCCTCGCGCAGTTCTTTCGCCAGCGCCGCACCGAGTTCAGTTTCTAGCCCAACATCGTCGAGGTCGCCAAAGATTTGGGTACTCGCATCCTCACCCTTGCCGTGCGCGCGAAACAGCTTGAGTTGCTGTTCGTACAGCGAATACACTCCACGAAAACGCTGCCCCATACCAGCAGGCCAACTCAGCGGACAGACGGTGAGTCCGAGCTTCTGTTCGATCTCGTCGAGTAGATCAAAGCCGTCCTTGCCCTCCCTGTCCATCTTGTTGATAAACACGATGATGGGCGTCTTGCGGCGCCGGCACACGCGCACGAGATTCTCGGTCTGTTCCTCCACACCCTTGGCCACATCGATGACCACGATCACCGAATCCACAGCGGTGAGTGTACGGTAGGTATCTTCAGAGAAATCTTTGTGGCCAGGCGTGTCGAGAATGTTGACCTTCAGACCTCGATAATCAAAGGCCATGACTGAGGTAGCAACAGATATTCCACGTTGCCGCTCGATTTCCATAAAATCCGAGGTAGCCGTTTTCTGAATTTTGTTGCTCTTCACTGCTCCGGCCTCCTGGATTGCTCCGCCGAAAAGGAGCAGTTTTTCCGTAAGGGTAGTCTTGCCCGCATCCGGGTGCGAGATGATGCCGAAGGTCCGGCGGCGCTTGAGCTCTTTGAGTTGGGTCGACATGCGGGTGGCGAAGGTAGCGACACTCCGAGCCAGCGTTCCGTCACTGTCAGAAGCTTGCTAATGAAAGCTTACCGACAGCTTGCGGAGAGGCTCAGCCCAAATTTTCTACTGCGCTCGTGTAATTTCGGGCGCTCACAATTACCTGCATGCCGCTTCAAGCCTTCTCTTCGCTGTTGAGTCTCTTGCTCATCAGCACTTTCAGCTTTACGCTCCCTATCAATTCTTTTGCTCAGCACCACCCTCACCTGCACGACAGCGGGTTTTGTATGGTGTCCGCTGATCCGACGCCGTTTGTTATTACACAACCTGATGGCACTACTCTCGAGGTGAGGCAAGTGGGCACCGCAGCTGTCAATTATCTCGAGACGCTCGAAGGCTATACCCTGCAACTCGACCCGACGGATGGTTTCTACAAGTACGTAGTCGAAGGTCCTGATGGAGGCCTAATGCTTACCAGGTTTACAGCTTTCGCCAAAACCCACCGCACCGCAGCTCAACAGCGCATCGTGGAGGCCCTGCAGCCGCACGCCCGTTACCAGGGGCAAGCACTCGAGGCGCTCATGACAGCCTACGAGAAACAGTACACCAGCCAAAGCAGCAGCGCCCAACGGAGTCAGCTCATCAACGGTGCTTTTCCGAGTACGGGCATCCGCCGCGCACTACTGTTGCTCATCGATTATCCCGATCAGGCTTTTATCGATCCGGTAGCCAGCTTCAGCAATATGTGCAACCAGGTGGGCTACAACGTCAATGGTCAAACTGGCAGCTTTCGCGACTACTACCTCGACAACAGCTACGGCCAACTCGAAGTGAATACCGACGTCAGCGGATGGTATACCGCGCAGCATCCCCGCGCTACGTATGGCTATGCTCATGGCTCGGCAGCAGCACGCCCGCTCATCCGCGAAGCCGTAGATGCTGCTGAAGCCGCTGGTGTCAACTTCTCGCTTTACGATAACGACAACGATGGTGATGTCGACGTGGTGATGGTGATTCACTCTGGGCGTGGACGCGAGTCGAGCGGCAACGACGACGACATCTGGTCGCACCGTTGGTCGCTAGCGGGAGCCAACTTATCCGTCACCTACGATGGCGTCGTCATCAACGATTATATCGTGCAGCCCGAACGGAAGTCCAACGGCATCTCCAATATCGGCGTGCTGGTACACGAGTTTGGCCACGCCCTCGGATTGCCCGACCTCTACGATACGGACAACTCCTCCTCGGGCATCGGCAAATGGTGCGTCATGGCAGGCGGAACATGGAACAACGGCGGCCGCACACCCGCACAAATGAACGCCTGGGCCAAACAAGAAATGAGTTGGACAGTCCCCACTCCTCTCAATACCACCACCGGCGGCACCGTGACCGGACTAGCCGCAAGTTCGCAGGGAGCAGCGGCCTACCGCGCCAACACAAGTGTGGTGGACGAATACTTTCTCGTGGAAGTGCGCGACCACTCGAAATGGGATGCACAAATTCCCTCAACAGGCGTGCTGGTATGGCATATCGACGAGTCTCGAAACAATAATAAGGATGATTTTAGGCGCTTGGTGGACCTCGAACAGGCTGACGGCAACAACGACCTGAACCTCGGTACCAACAACGGCGACGGTGGTGACGTCTGGCCCGGCAACACCAACAATACCACCTTCGCCTGCGGACAGACCGTAAACACCGACACCTACGCAGCAGGCCCGAGTGGCATTTCAATAACTTCTATTGCCTACAACGGTGGCACCGCGAGCTTTAGCTACGGCGACTGCAACCTACCCTGCGCCATCAACAGCCTCGCCGCAAGTAGCCAAACCTACACCTGCAGCAACAATACCTTTACGCAGGAAGTCACTGTTAATGCCAGCTTCGGTCCGACTACAGGTACTCTAGATGTGCTTGTAACTACTGCTGCTGGCACCTACTCCGCCTCTACTGCCGCAACAGGAAGCGCACAGACGCTCAACGTCGCTGGCATACCTATCGGAGCAGGCGCTATGTCTGTGACAGCGAGCTTTTCTGCCGACCCCGCCTGCCAGCTCACAGTGCCCAATCTCGCATCTGCACCATCCATATGTCCAGGAGCAAACGATGATGTTTGTAATGCTCTCGATATCACCAGCTCATTGAGTAGTGGCCAGGCCATCATCACTTCCAATGCCACTTGTACTGCTCAAGTCAACGAGCCAGCTCCAGTGGGCTACAACTGCAACTCGAGCAACGGCTGGTGCACCAACAATGTCGTTCACAACTCGGCCTGGTACAAATTTTCCGCTCCAACATCAGGAAGCGTCGACATCACATTCCCTTCAGGAACAATCGACCTGCAACTCGCCGTATGGGAAGCAGCTAGTTGCAGCGATTTGCTGAGTCCTACCTCACGCTGGATGGTGGCCGCCAATGATGATAGCGGACCTGGATATGCACCAGAACTCAAAGGTCTTGCCTGTCTTATTCCTGGGCAGGAATACTATATTCAAATTGATGGATATGGAGCTAGCAACGCAGGTAATTTTACGATGCTGGTCGTGGATGCAGGCCTTTCGTGTGGCTCGGCGCCAACGGCCTCGGCTGATTGTGCAAGCTCCCACGCCGCCACTTCAGCCGGCTACGGAGAGTGGATTCACCTCACCGACGCGAATGGCCGAGTCATTGCATCGCTCAACGACCGGCTTACCGACCTCGGCAACCTCACCACTGCCTACCAAGTCAATACCACAGGTAGCTCTCGCACACACACTAGCGGCGAAGCCATGCTCGATCGCGACTGGAGCATCAATGTAGCCAACGCGGGAGCTGCTACCGTGCGCTACTACTTCACGGCGGCAGAGTGGGCTAGTTTGCAGGCAGCAAGTGGCATCAGTCAGCTTTCTCAGCTTACGCTAAAACGCTTCGCCAATCAATCCTGCGGAGTTTTCGCCGGTACTCCCGAAGTACTGCTGCCCAGCAAAACCATGGCTGATTTCGAGCCGGGTAAGCACCTCGTCGAGTTTGAATTGACTGGCTTCAGTTCGTTTACGCTGCAAAGCGCACTAGCACCGTTGCCTGTGGAATTGACCAGTTTTAGCGGAAGCGAAAAAGGGCCGCACAACCAACTCAGCTGGACGACCGCGAGTGAAGTCAATGTGCGAGAATTCCTGCTCGAACGTCAAAGTGACCGCGATCGCACCTGGACGCACGTGGCTACCGTAGCGGCAATAGGCGACCACGATAGCCAAACGAGCTACACGAGCATCGACGCGCAGCCCGCCGAAAAGAGTTACTACCGCCTCAGAGCCATTGATTTTGATGGAGCCGAAGAAGTGTCGGATGTGGTGGCAGTGGTGCGGACACCCGCTAGCCCTAGCCTCACGCTCAGCCCCAATCCTGTGGGTAGAGGTGGAGCTACTGCCACGCTGACTGGCCTTGATGATGCCACTGCTGTGAGGCTGGCGGATGCACAGGGACGCACACTGCGCAATTACCAAATTCGGCCGACCGCCTCCCACCTCGACCTGGAAACAGGATCGCTGGTCAGCGGCATCTACTACATTCAGGTGCAAAGCATGAATGAGCAACGAACAATGCGACTGGTAGTGCAGTAGATGGAATGGTCTAAAATTGCCCTTATCATGCTCAAAATCCTGCCTTTTCTGCTACTCTTTTCGCTGATCTGCACGGCGAATGCTTGCAATGAAGAAGCTGAGGATTTGACGCCTGAAGATGCTTCCGGCGATTTGCCCACTTGCATTGGCCAGCTCGTAGCGTCAGATAATAGTATCCTAGCTGTGAGGGTGCAGCCGGTGGAAGAGCAGCTTCATTACTGGCTCAACACAGGGGCTATGGCTTATGACGGCGTGGAGTATGTAGTGAGCGATCACTGTGATACGCTTTGCACTATTGGCGGCCTTCGCCTCGTGGGTACGGGACCTGAGTGTGCGACTAAGTACACCGGCGAGTGGCGCGACGTGTACACCCGGGAGTAGGTCTAATCTTTAGTAAGCGAGGAGTTCCTGTATTGCCGTGGCGACTTTATCTGGGTTAGGCAGGTAAGCCTGTTCTTGGCTCCAGTTGAGTGGAATGGCGGGTGTTTCGGCGCTCCCGAGGGTGCGCACTGGCGCATCGAGGTGCGAGAAGCAAACTTCTTGGATACGACCTGCTAGTGCCTGGGCAAAGCTGTGCGCTGGGGGCTCCTCAGTGACTACTAGTACGCGGTTGTGCTTTTGGGCGAGAGCGAAAATGGCGGCTTCATCGAGTGGGGCGAGCGTACGTAAGTCCAGGATTTCTATTTGTCCTGCAAAGTTTTTGGCTGCATCTAGCGACCAATACACGCTCATGCCGTAGGTGATGATACCGAGCGATGCGGCGGTGGGTTTTGCCGAAAGGCGCGTACTTGCTACCCCAAACGGAAGCGCGTAACCCTGGGCAGGTTCGGTGCCCATCGCAGCCTTGGTGCCTGGGAGTTTGCTCCAGTAGAGGCCTTTGTGCTCGAGCATCACTACCGGATTGGGGTCTTCAAACCCAGCTCGCATTAGGCCTTTAATGTCGGCGGCGGTGCTTGGATAAGCGATCTTGATGCCGCGGATGCTCGTGAGCACACTTTCGACGCTGGAGGAGTGGTAGGGGCCACCGTGTTTGTAGGCCCCAATGGGTACACGAATTACGCTTGCCACCGGCCACTGCCCCGCCGACAGGTAGCATGAGCGACTTACCTCGGTAAAGAGTTGATTTAGTCCTGGCCAGATATAATCAGCAAATTGAACTTCTACAATCGGTTTGCACCCGACTGCGCTCATGCCAGCTGTCGAGCCAATGATGAAGGCTTCCTGAATAGGAGTATTGAACACGCGCTCGTCGCCAAATCTGCGACCGAGGAGTGCTGCTTCGCGGAACACACCTCCGAGGCGGGCACCGACGTCTTGCCCATAAAGCAGTGCTTCTGGATACTCCTCGAGAATCTCGCCGACAGCATGGAGTGCTGCATCAACCATGTTGACTGACTCTCCATCGGCAGGGTTTCGTTCGCCCCGCTCGGTGGTGACGACACTTGCGTGTTGCTTGCCGGATTCGTCTTCTGCGAAGATGTGGCGGGTGAGTTCGTCGGGCTGTGGGTCGGGTGCCTGGCGGGCGAGGTCTAGCTGTTGCTGCACGAGCGTCTCTGCCTCTGCGATGATGGTCTCGAGTTCGCTTTCGCCAAAACCTCCTTCCAGTAAGTCTTGCCGCAGCCGCGGAAACGGGTCGCGGTGGCGCTCGGCCTCGAGTTCTTCCTGTCGATAAAAGTCTGAGCGCACCCCGGAGGTGTGGTGGTTGAGCAGGGGCACATCGGCTTGCAGGAGCCACGGTCCGCCACCGTTGCGGATGTCGGTATAGATTTCTGCTACGGCGCGGTGGCAGGCGGCGTAGTCGGTGCCATCAACTTGTTTGGCGGTGAGTCCTTTAAAGCCACGGGCATAAAATACGGCATCGTTGACGCGCACTTCCTCGCTGTGGGCGGAGATGTCCCATTCGTTGTTTTGGACGAGGAAAAGTATGGGCAGCTGCTTGAGCACGGCCATCTGAAAGGCTTCGGCTACTTCTCCTTCTGTGACGGAGGCATCGCCTAGCGAGCAGACCACCAGTGGGTACTCACTCACTTTTGCCTCTTCTAGTCCTTGTGTGCGTTTGTAGCGGAGGCCCATAGCTGCACCTGCGGCAGGGATGGCTTGCATACCTGTAGCTGAGCTTTGGTGGGGGAGTTTGGGTAGGTCGGCGCGGTTGAGGCTCGGGTGTGCGTAGTAGGTGCGTCCTTTGGAAAAGGGGTCAGTAGCCTTCCCCAGCAGCTGCAACATGAGTTCTTCGGGCGTGATGCCCATGGCGAGCAGCATGGCATCATCGCGGTAGTAGGGATAGGCGTAGTCGCGGGCGGTGAGTTGGCTGCCGATAGCGACTTGAATGGCTTCGTGGCCGCGTGAGGTGGCGTGTACGTAGCGGCTTACTTCTTTGAAGTTGGCTTCGTACAGGTCGGTGAGTGCTTTAGCTGTGGCGACGTGAGTAAAAGCGCTGCGCAGTGTCTTTTTCGGAAGAGTATCGCGGCGTGATTTGGCTTTAGTGGCGGGCATGGGGCCAAGGTAGGGTGTGTGGGGTAGGATGGAGGTGGTGGAGGCTAGGTTTGTGTGCGGTCGGTAGCGCGCTAAGCACTGACAGCTGAGAGGAGCAGCGTCAGCTACCGCCGCCGACGTCGTCAAACCGGGTTGTAAAGCTGATGACTGTTATTCGCACGTGAGCGATGTGAATTAGCTCGGTCTGACGACGTCTTTGGTAGCTGATAACTGTTATTAGCACGTGAGCGATGTGAATTAGCTCGGTCTGACGACGTCTCTGGTAGCTGATAACGCTTGGTAGCGCGCTAAGCACTGACAGATGAGAGAGCAGCGTCAGCTACCGCCGACGTCGTCAGACCGGGTTGTACAGCTGATAACTATTATTAGCACGTGAGCGATGTAAATTAGCTCGGTCTGACGACGTCTTTGGTAGCTGATAACGCTTGGTAGCGCGCTAAGCACTGACAGCTGAGAGGAGCAGCATCAGCTACCGCCGACGTCGTCAGACCGGGTTGTACAGCTGATAATTATTATTAGCACGTGAGCGATGTAAATTAGCTCGGTCTGACGACGTCTTTGGTAGCTGACTCACTCATTGCTATAATCAGCTACCTCATCTTCGAGCCACTCCACGTAGGGTGCAGGCCCCCGTGCTGGCATGCCATAGCCAAAATACTTTCGCTCGTCAAAGGCTTTGAGGTCCGGCCCAAACCGTTTTATGTATGCTTCGTGGCGCACCACCATCGCATCGAGCCCCCCAAAGCGCTCAAGGACTGGCCCGGTTGTAAGAAATCGTGCAAGGGCAGGGTCGCAATAGGCCGACCAGGAGTTGCGCTCATGTTGCTCACGGAAAGAGTTGGACAGACCATGGTGCATTTCATTCGTGTGGTGATACATGATAAGCCGGCGACTAATTAAATCATCTCGTACACGAATGTGCCGCAGCGAACTTTCATACAAGGTCCCTGATCTATCTGCAATGCGTTTGTTGACACTCTGCGCAAAGCTTTTCAGTGCATTGGCCCAATAAAAGCCGAATAGCGAGTTATACGACCGGGTGCCTTCTAAATAAGCAGCTTCAGGTTTGGAGAGTGCCTTACGTTGATTGAGATGTGCAAGAAGCGCCTCCTCCAGCGGCAGGCGAACTCCACTATGAAAGTGATTCAACACCAGCGCATAAGAAAATACTTCTAGCACACGGCTCATACGAGTGAACACTAATTCGCAAAATTTGAAATGGTCCACTCGGTTACGAAAGAGTCGGTCACGGTAGGTGGCTCGGTTGTAGACATGATACACCCCACCTGGTTCCCAGGCAGCATAATAATAGGGAGTGAAGTTAGTCATGGTACTGGGGAAAGGTAAACAACACATTTCGCCTACTCTGCCCGCACAAGCCTTTTTGAGCTTTGTCATCAGCTCAACTGCGGTGCTGTGGATTCCATACCATTGCACGTGACTCTTTTTAAATCATCCGAAATTGAGTCGGCGCAGCGAAGACTTATCCACCCGACAACTTTTCCCGTCCTACTGCTGCCGATAGACTATTAACCTACGCCTACTCCACCCGCACCACCTCAGCCCCAACCTCGCCTGCATCTTCACCTAAATCTAGCTTGACACCCTCCACGCTTGCGCCAAAACTCAACTCATCCGCCAATACCTCACTGCGCACATACTCCCCGTGCACCGCAAGCGCAGCCCGCAGCCGCTCGTTTTGCGAAAGCGTGACCCGTATGCGATCCGTAACCTCTAGCCCCGAATCCTTACGCAAATTCTGTAAGCGATTGACTAGCTCACGAGCAAGACCTTCATCCTCCAATGCCGGCGTGAGGGTAAGGTCGAGCGCTACCGTGAGCGCACCATCCGAGGCAATGCTCCAACCCGGAATATCCTGCGCCGCAATCTCCACATCCTCGCGCTCGAGGGTGTAGGGGCTGCCTTCCAAGTCAATGGTAAAGGACCCAGCAGAGGCTAAGGCTGCAATCGCCTCCGCATCGAGCTGGCTGATAGCGGCAGCGGCAGCTTTCATGCGCTTGCCTACCTTCTTGCCGAGCACCCGAAAATTCGGCTTTACTGTCTTTTGCAAAGCGTCACCGCTCACATATTCAATAGCCTTCACATTAAGCTCCTGCAGAATGAGGTTTTCTACTTGGCGGACCTGCTGCTCAAAGTCTCCATCGAGAACAGGAATCAGCAGCTTAGCAAGAGGCTGCCGCACCCGCACATTACCTGTTTTGCGTAAGCTAAACCCGAGCGAAACAATGCGCTGCGCATAGCCCATCCGCTCTTCTAGCTCTGCATCGATGAGCTGCGTCGACACCTCCGGCAGCAAGGACAGGTGCACACTGTCTGAAGCCCCCAGGTCGCTCCAGAGCCGCTCGGCGTAGAAAGGAGCAATCGGTGCCATAAGCTGAGCGACAAGACTGAGCGCCTCGTGCAGCACCGCATAAGCAGCGCGTTTGTCATCGTTGAGCTCGCCTCGCCAAAAGCGTTTGCGATTGAGCCGCACCCACCAGTTGCTGAGTTCATCAGTCACGAAATCCTGTACCAACCTCCCCGCCGTCATCGGCTCGTAACTGTCGTAGGCGGCACGTACATCGCGCAAGAGCGAATTCATCCGCGAGCGTAGCCAATTGTCTATTTCCTGAGCTTCTCCGCTGGGCGACCCGGAGCTATTTTCTTGAGAAGTAGTGGGCCCTTTGTCAAGAGAATCGGCAGAAGATGCTTCCCAGCCATCCACATTGGCATAGAGAGCAAAAAAGCCGTAGGTATTGTAAAGAGTGCCAAAGAATTTGCGTTGGACCTCCTCGATGCCTTTCTCGTCGAACTTCAAGTTGTCCCACGGTGCCGCATTGGTCATCAAATACCAGCGAGTGGCATCAGCGCCATAATTTTTGATGGTGGCAAATGGGTCGACAGCATTGCCCAGGCGCTTCGACATTTTTTGCCCATTCTTGTCAAGCACGAGACCGTTCGAGAGCACGTTTTTGTACGCCACAGAGTCAAATACCATCGTAGCGATGGCGTGCAGCGTATAAAACCAGCCCCGTGTCTGATCGACACCTTCAGCAATAAAATCAGCCGGAAAGCCTCTTTGCAGCGCCTCTTCACTGCCCTCTGCGAATGGGTAGTGCAACTGGGCGTACGGCATGGCTCCAGAATCGAACCAAACATCGATTAAATCGGCCTCGCGGTGTAGCTCCTTACCGTTTTGCCACAGCACCACCTCGTCGATGTAAGGACGGTGCAAATCTGGCGGCACCACCTGCTTAAGCCTCAGCTGCTCGTTGGCAGTGTCTATGGCGACACGCAACTCCTCGATGCTGCCGATGCACAGCTCCTCCGTCCCGCACTCGGAGCGCCAGATGGGTAGTGGAATGCCCCAGTAGCGCGAGCGGGTGAGGTTCCAATCTTGGACGTTTTCGAGCCACTTGCCGAAGCGACCCGTGCCTGTACTTGCAGGCTTCCAATTGATGGTGTCGTTGAGCTCTACCATGCGCTCTTTCACACTCGATGACTTGATAAACCATGAGTCGAGCGGGTAGTAGAGCACGGGCTTGTCGGTGCGCCAGCAGTGCGGGTAGTTGTGCTCGTATTTCGACACATTGAGCGCCTGTCCACGCAGCTTTAGGTCTACCGCGAGATCGATATTGACGTCGACATAATCCTTGTCATCGCGATAATTTTTCACGTAGCGATTGGAGAAGGGGCCGACGGTGGCTTTGAATTTTCCTTGCTCGTCGACGAGGGTCAGCGCGCCGAGTCCAGCGGCCATACCTACACGTCTATCATCTGCACCAAAACTCGGTGCAGTATGCACAATGCCTGTACCATCAGCGGTGGTCACAAAGTCGCCAGCTATAATTTTGTAGGCGTCCTTGGCATCACCGATAGGTTCAATTTCATTCCCAAAATCGAAGATGGGCTCGTAGCGTAGATCCAATAGCTCGCTGCCAGGAAAGGGATTAGATTGCTCCAGCACCTGCGGCTGATTTTTCCCGCCAAACCACTTCGACACGAGATCGGCTGCTATGACGATGTGCTGCTCCTCATCGGTGTACGGATTATTGGTCTTCACCAGCACATACTCGATGCGCGGACCTACAGTCAGCCCCGTATTCGATGGAAGCGTCCATGGAGTCGTTGTCCAGGCTGAGATATACACCTGATGCCCCCGAGCCACCACCTCTGCTAAGGCATCCGGCAACAGGTCACCCTTGCTGCTCCCCAAGGCGCCAGCACCGGCTTGCTGCTGGGTAGTCGCCTGCGCATCTAGCTTCCACAGCCCCACCACGGTGGTATCCTTTACCTCCTTATACGCCCCCGGCATATTGAGTTCATGACTACTCAGGCCAGTGCCAGCCGCTGGCGAAAAGGGCTGGATGGTGTAGCCTTTGTACATCAAATCCTTGCTGTAGAGCTGCTTGAGGAGCCACCACACACTTTCGATGTATTCATTTTTGAAGGTGACGTAGGGCTTGTCGAGGTCGACCCAGTAGCCCATCTTCACTGTTAGCTCATCCCACTCCTTTTTGAAGCGCATTACCGTTTCGCGGCACTTAGCGTTGTACTCCGCGATGCTGATCGATTTACCGATGTCGTCTTTGGTGATGCCGAGTTCGGATTCAACCTTTAGTTCGACAGGCAATCCATGGGTATCCCAGCCGCCTTTGCGCTCTACGCGGTAACCGAGCATTGTGTGGTAGCGACAAAATAAATCCTTTACAGCCCGCGCCATCACGTGGTGGATGCCAGGTTTGCCGTTGGCGCTCGGAGGACCTTCATAAAAAACCCAGGGCTTATCGGCGGGGCGCTCGCTGATGCTACGCTCGAAGGTTTTGGCGGAAGCCCACTGCTGGAGCATCTGCTGGTCGAGCGCTGGTAGATCGAGTGTATTGTATTCTGGATAGTTACTCATAGGGAGTGGTGTAGGCGCAAAAAAAGCCTCGGTAGTCTTAGCCACCGAAGCTTCTCTGCAAAGGTCTGACTTCACACAGCAGCTAGCGGCAGCCAGCGGCTGCGCAACTAATTCGCTGTATGCTAGAAAGACTCATCGGGCGGCGAAGGTAAGCCTTTAGGTGTTAAGGGCTAGTGAGTGATTAAACACGCAGACGGAAGTTGCGTTGACTCACGCGCACCTCACACGAAGATGAGCTGGCAGCGGAATTTCTGCTACTTTCAGCCTTCGAAACACCAACTCAAACCATGCAAGTTAAAGTCCTGATCTTCGCGCTACTATGCGCACTCGCTCTGCCTTCCTGCGTCAGTAAAAAGAAGTACCGCGCACTCGAAGGTGAACAAGCTCAAACGCAATTGGCCCTCGAAGAGGCCATGGCGCGCATTAAAGACCTGCAGGAAGGGCGCACCGCTGACGTAGGTCGCCTCACCCAAACCCTACAAAACAAAGAAGCTGAATTGGCTCGCGAACGTGCACGCGCCGAAACGCTTTCCGAGCAGATGCAGACCATGAACCAGACCAACCAGAAGTTGCTCGACAACATGGCTGCCAATCAGGTTACCTCCGCTGCAGAGGCCAAATCCATTCAAGCCTCACTCGAGAAAATCAATAAGCAATCGAGCCAAATCGAACAGCTGAATAAGATTATTCGCGTCAAGGACTCTACCAATGTCGCCCTGGTCTACAACCTGAAAAAGAGCCTCGAAAACCTCAACGATGAGGATATTGAGGTACAGGTTAAAGGTACCAAAGTATTTGTCTCCATTTCCGACAAGCTGCTCTTCCAAAGCGGTCAGGCGGATATAGGTGCCCGTGCAGGTGAGGTACTTTCAAAGGTGGCTCGCGTGGTGAAGGACAACCAAGACTTGGAGGTCACCATCGAAGGTCATACTGATAATGTGCCCATTAGCTCGGCGAAGTATCCTGACAACTGGGCACTTTCCGGTGCGCGTGCGCAGGCTGTCGCCAAAACGCTGGTCAACAACTACGGCGTGGCCCCCAATCGTTTGAGCGCTTCTGCCCGTGGCGAATTTTCACCGAAAGCCTCTAACGACACACCTGAAGGTCGCGCTATGAACAGGCGCACAGAGATCATCTTGACGCCCAAGCTCGACCAGTTTTTCAAGCTCCTCGAAGCTCCGGAGACTGTACCTACACGCTAGTTGCTAGTTACTGCCGATAGTTCATTTGCGCCCGCCGTGAGTATTGCTCGCAGCGGGCGCTTTTCTTTGCGGCCATGGCTACTCAACCACCTCTGTTCGGCAAACGCGCCCTTATCTGTGGAGCATCGCGAGGCATCGGCCGCGCCACTGCTATTGCTCTATCCGAGGCCGGAGCCTCCTGCGTGGTGTTGGGTCGAGACCCAGATACGCTCATGGCTGTCCTTAAACGCCTCGACTACAATCATGAGCAAGCTCATACGATGATTACTGTCGACCAAAATGAGCTGCTCGAGCTCGGACAGCTCGTGAGAACCGTAGCCAAAAGCAGTCCTTTTCACATATGGATCAACAACACCGGCGGACCGAAAGGTGGCCCTCTACACGAGGCGAGTGTGCAGGCCCTCGAGCAGGCATTTCATCAGCATGTGAGTGCGGCGCAGACGATCTTACAGGCTGTGCTACCGGGCATGCGTGCGGAGAAGTATGGTCGCATCATCAACGTAGTTTCTACTTCCGTAAAACAGCCCATTCCTGGCCTCGGCGTGTCCAACACCATCCGCGGAGCAATGGCCAATTGGGCCAAAACTTTGGCTAGCGAACTCGGCCCTGATGGTATCACCGTTAACAATGTTTTGCCTGGCTTTACCGATACCGATCGCCTCGGCGAGATAATTAGTGCTCGTGCGAAAGCTCAGGGCCTAAGTGAGGAGCAAATCGCTGCTGATATGCGCAGTAATGTGCCTGCAGGAAGATTTGCTGATCCACGTGAAACAGGCGCAGCGATTACCTTTCTCGCTTCACCGGCTGGGGCTTATATCAACGGCATCAATTTGCCTGTGGATGGCGGCCGTACCAAAAGTCTGTAGCCCCGCCGCACCTTAGCGGCTCATGCGCAAAGCTTTCGCCGCCAATCTCGCCCTGATTCTCGGCATCAACGCGCTGGTAAAGCCGCTCTACCTGCTCGGCATCGATCTCGGCGTGCAAAACGTGCTCGGCACTGTGGAATACGGTCGGTACGCCACGTACTTCAGTTTTGCCTTTTTGTTTGGCGTCATCTACGATTTAGGGCTGCAGAATTACAACGCCGTCACCCTTAGCAAATCACCGCAATTACTGCGCGAGCGGCTGCCTGTGATGCTTTCGCTAAAACTGGTCCTTTCGCTCGTGTTTGGGCTGGTAGTGCTGCTGGCAGCCTATGCCTTTGGAGTGCGGGGGCGCGATCTGATAATCGTTATGCTGGCGGCAGGCTACCACACAGTATTGAGCCTCTTGCAATTGCTGCGGACTAATCTCGGAGCGCAAGAGAAATACCGCTTCAACAGCCTGGTAAGTGTCGCCGATAAGGTCTTGCTCATCCTGCTGCTGGGGCCTTTGCTGCTCGCTGGGGTAGGCATCGGTCCGCTTTCGCCAAAACTGCTGGCGTGGCTCACTGTCGAAACCTTTCTGGCGGTACAGATTTTGGCTTTGCTCATCACCATTGGGCTGGTCGTGGTAGGCACGAAACTCGAGCCTGGTCAGCGGTGGCTGCGCTGGGACATGCCTGCCATCCGCACCTTACTAGCAGCCACACTGCCGTATGGACTCATCCTGCTGCTGGCTACTGCCTTTTCACGTGTAGACATGGTAATGATTGAGTACTTACTCACCGAAGGCTTGTACGAGGCGGGTAAGTATGCTGCGAGTTATCGACTGCTCGATGGTTTCAATATGATTGGATTTATGTTTGCGACGCTGCTGTTGCCGATGTTGAGCAAACAGGTTGCTCTCGGCGAGTCGGGCGTGTTGCTGCTCCGCCAGGCTGCGGGTTATATGGCTGCACTGGGAATAGGTTTTGCAGCCTGGACGAGTTTTCACGCAAGTGGACTGCTCGAGGTCCTTTACACCGATGCACGCGCAGATTGGGGAGAGGTACTTGCCTACCTCATGTGGAGCGCAGTGGGAATAGGCTTGGCCTATGTGTACGGCAGCTACTTGCTTGCTCGACAGCGCTTGAGCGTGATCAACACGGCCTTTGCGGTGGCAGTAGTGGTCAACATCACCCTCAATTGGTGGCTCATCCCACGCTACGGAGCGGCAGGAGCGGCGGCGGCTACAGTTGCTACACAACTTGGCGTTGCCCTGGTAGAATTCGTCGCAGTGACACGTATTGCGGGCCGGGCAAGTGCAGGCAGGCGCTGGTGGCCTCTGCCCGTGTACGCAACGTTGGTTTTGGCGACAGCTTACTGCTCTCAGCTCGCCTCAATGCACTTGCTGTGGAGCCTCAGTCTGCAGGTAGTAGTATGCCTCTGTGCCGGCCTGGCGACAGGTTTGGTGGCCAATCCTCGTGAATTAGTCGCTAAACTGCGCAATCAGAGAACCTAATTCGAGTTAGGAAATACGCGTAGGCGAAGTGGCTATGTTTGCGCGACTTTAAGCTCTCACTCCACCACATGCCGCAACGTGACAATCTGCTCGATGTCGTCGGGCTCCTCTTGCGACGCAGGCGACTCATCGCTGCTATAACCGCAGGTGCCGCGATAATCTGCATCATCATCTCGCTGTTGCTGCCGGAGTACTACCGCGCCTCAACCACCTTTTTGGCTGCTAGTCCCGATCAAAGCAACCCCTCGGTGCTCAACTCCGCCCAAGCACAAGTCGAGATCTATGGCACAGGCGATGATATCGAGCGCATTATTGGTGTGGCTAATTCCGAGGAGACCATCAGCTTTCTCATCGACAGTTTCGACTTGTTTGGAGTGTACGACATAGACAGGGAGAGTCGCCGCGCGCGCTATCAAGTCCGTGAAGCTTTTGCAGATAACTATGAGGTGCTGCGTACACGCTACGATGAGGTGCAGATATCGGTAGAGGATACGGATCCCGAGCGCGCTGCAGCTATTGCGAATGCGGCCCGCGACAGGGTGGAGTTTGTGTTGCGTCAGGTGATTCAGCGAGGGCTTGGCATGCAGGCGAGCAACTACGAGAGCTCCTTAGAGGCCAAGCGACAAAGGCGGCTGCAGCTGGTGGATTCGCTGCAAGCCCTCAGCACGCGCTATGGCATCGTCGACGTCACTACTCAAAGTGAGCAGCTCTCAGGCATGCTCGACAAAATCGACCGCGATGTGTTGATGGACAGCACGCGCCTTGCAAGTCTCACCCGCTCGCGAGTGGGAGGTAGGCTGCGCGATTCGCTAGCGGTGATTCAGGCCAGGCTGGAGGCGCAACGCATGTCCAGAAGGAGCGTCAAAGACCAATTGGAGCGCTTTGCTCGCGGTCGGAGCGATGTGGAGGCGCTGCAAATCGAAAGCGAACTGCTGGCAGAGCAATTAGCCTACAACCTAGAAATCTTACGCCGCCTCACCTCTTTCACCGGCGGAACTGTCATCTACCTGGTCGATAAAGCGGCTGTCCCTGATGCTAAAGTGCGACCGGTACGCTGGCTAATTGTGGTAGGAGGCACGCTAGTCGCGTTTGTGCTTGCAGTACTCGGAGTGCTGGTACACGACACCTACAAATCTGTAGAATGGCGCAGGTATTTGCGCGAGTAAGGGCAAGGGCGGCTGCTGAGCCGCTGCTGTGGGCGTACCTGCTGCTCACGCTGCTAGCTGTTGCTGCTGCGGCGGCACTTTCTACGCCTCTACCCTTGATCGTGCCTATCGGGGTGCTCGGTATAGCCATTGCCGTACTCAACTTGAGGCTCGTCTTGCTGCTCTGTGTAGCGGCTATCACGGTGAGCATGGAAGTCAACTTTGGCTCCCTAGGCATGGACCTGCCCGCTGAACCGATCATGCTGCTGCTGACGGGCCTCGGCATCATCTATATTGTTCGTAGAGCAGGCGTGATAGAGGCCGACTTCTTTAGGCACCCAATCACCTTGCTACTGCTGCTGCACCTGAGTTGGATACTGCTCACGACGCTGACGTCGAGTTATCAGCTGACCTCAATAAAATACTTATTCGCTAAGCTGTGGTATGTAGTTCCATTTTATTTTTTGGCGGCTTTTCTTATTCGTCGGCAGGTAGATATGCGTCGACTGGTGCTCTGGATTGCTGTGCCGCTGAGTGTGGTTTTGCTATGGTGTTTGGTGCGGCACGCGGCGCTTGGTTTCACCTTTGAGATGGTGAATAAGGCGATGTCCCCCTTCTTTCGTAATCACGTGAGCTACGCAGCACTAGCGAGCATCTTGGTGCCTTTTTTCGTGCTGTCGGTGAGGAGTTTCGGCAAGGGGTCCTTGGCGCGCTACTGGCTAGTGGCCACCTCAATACTTGCACTTGCTGCGGTGTATACAAGCTACACCCGAGCAGCATTTGTCAGCTTATTTGTCGGATTTGCCTTCGTGTATATCGTCAAGTGGAAGCTCACACGGCCAGCGCTGGTGCTTGCAGTGGCCGTCATTGTTGCTGCTTCTAGCTTTCTGGTCTCGCAGAACCGCTTTTTCGGCTTCGCGCCCAACTACACCAAGACCGTCACCCACAAGGACTTCAGCAATTTGCTCGAAGCCACCTATAAGCTCGAGGATATTTCCACAATGGAGCGCGTGTATCGCTGGGTAGCGGGGAGTTATATGGCTGCCGAAAAGCCCTGGGTAGGTTGGGGCCCAGGTAATTTTCATCGCTACTACAAAGGTTTTGCGCTGGAGAGTTTCCGAACTTATGTGAGTGAGAATCCTGAGAAGTCGGGCATTCACAATTATCTTCTGATGGTGCTCGTGGAGCAGGGTTGGCTAGGCTTACTCATCTTTTTTAGCTTATGTGTGGCGGGCTTGCTCACAGCACAACGTGCCTATCACCGAGCGCAAACTCCTGCTGAAAGGCGCACCGTACTGATGCTGGCGGCCTCTTTGGCTATAAATTTGAGTTTTCAGTTGATCAACGATATGCTGGAGACTGATAAGAGTGGGCCATGGTTTTTCCTGACGCTGGCACTGCTGGTGAATCTCGATCTGCGCGGGAGGCTCGACCAAACCTGGGATAGTCGCGATGACGATCAGCAAAGCATAGACTATTCAGTAGATTGAGCCGCCCGTGTCGCTGAGCAACGAAGACCTTTACTGGAAAGCTGTATCGACCCGCGACAGGCGAGCTCTTACGGCAGCATACGACCGCTTTGCTCCGGGCGTATTGCTCAATGCACGCAAATTTTGCGAACTCGCAGATGCGAAGATCGTGGCCGCAGCGGTGATGGAAAAATTTTTGATGCCGCAGCCGCCTCGCCGCGTACGGAATGTAAGTAATTACTTAGCGGTGGCTACTCGCAATGCCTCACTCACGTTGTTAAGCAGTCGCTCGAAGCGCAGGGAGAAAGAGGGAATCTATTCAGCCAAACTATTTTCTCTCGGTCACGTGGATTTTCGCAGCGACAGTAGTCTAATAGCTGAAGCCGATGAGGTTCGCTATGCACCTTTGCTTGCAGGGATTCAAAAGCTTCCACTTCAGCAGCGGGAGTGTATTACGCTATTCTATTTTGGCAACTACAAATACGCTAAAATTGCTGAAATCACCGGTTTACCACTGGGCATTGTTCGCTCTGCCATACAAAACGGAAAAATTCGTCTGTTCCATCACCTTAAATTCAATGATTTCTAACATAACTAGAGTTGTAGCCGCTTCACTATGAATACTTGTCTGACCGCATCTGAACTCATCCAGGCCCGCAACGGCACCTGGACTGCTGAGCAGCTAGCTCATATCGAGCAGTGCGAGCTGTGTGCAGTGGCTGTAGATACGCTCCATATAGATTACCCGGCGGATGTCACGGCTGCTGAACTCGCAGCTGACGTGCCGCCCATGCCCTCAACGCTATTTGATGAGCCGAGAGAACGTCCGGTGCTGCGGGTGCTGAAGTACGTGGTGGGCGCCGCAGCCTGTCTGACGCTACTGTGGGCAGCCTACTCCTACAGCGGCAAGTCTGAGGCACCCATGGAGGAGTTTGCATACGTAGAAATGCCTCGACCCCGGCAGGTACGTTCGGCAGAAGCGCCCGAGCACGACCTCTACTTTGCAGCAGCCGCCGCTTTCGAAGCCGGTGAGTACGCGCGCAGTCTCGAGCTCTACGATTCGGCTATAATCTCGGCGCCCACACCCTTACTCGTCACGCGCGGCCACTACGAGCGTGGCATGACGCTCTGGAAAGCAGGCAAGACCACCGCCGCAATCGAGGACCTTACCGCAGCCCGCTTCGGCGAAGCTGACTATTACGAAGATGCTACCTGGGCGCTCTCACGCTTGTACACCAGCACAGGTGATAAGGCCAAGGCAAGGCTACTACTCGAGGATTTGCTCTACCTCGAACAGGGGCCCTACATCGAGCGGGCGCAACGGGCCCTAGCTGCCATGGATTAGTGCATTATCATCCCCATCCAACTCATCATCATCGCCAAAACCCCATTGCTTTAGCTTCGGATCGTCGACTTCACGATCAAGGAAATCGTTGAGCTTATCGATGGAAATGGTCATATCGACCTCCCCAAAATGGTTGAGCTCCACATCGAAACCTTCCAGTTCGGGATGCACATCGGGCAGTGACTGCTTCGGTTTGTGTGGCTTACGGGGCGTCATGGATCAGCACTTAACGTACGAGTAGGTCGGCCGCGTCTGAGCAGCTAGCTGAGTGTACGAAAATGATTGACGGCTGTTTCCCAGCGGGCAATAGTTTCGCTCTTTCCGAGCAATTCGCTGAGTTCGAAGACTCCGGGGCCGCTCATTCCGCCCGTGAGCGCGATGCGGTAAAGCGGCAGCAGCACGCCGAGTTTCATGCCTGCGTTGCTAGCCCAGGTTTTGACGTAAGTGCCCAACGTCTCAGCCTCCCAACTTTCAGAATCCTGCAGGTGCGCCCCGAGCTCCTCGAGTTGATTAAGATCTGCCTTGGCCACACGTTTGGCCGCCTGCACATCATCGTAGTCCTGCGGGGCCGCAAAGAAGTAATGCCCTTCAGTGGGAAGCTCGTTGATGGTGTGCAGACGCTCCCGCATGAGTGGAGCAACGGCCTGGAGATAAGGTATACTTACGTCAAAACCTGCCTGCCGAACCACCTCCTGAGCCAACTCCGCAAAGGCAGCATCGCTGAGGCGGGTAATGTATTGTTGATTGAACCAGCGTGCTTTTTCAAAATCGAAGCGCGCCCCGCTCTTGCCAATCTTATCGATATCAAAGGCGGCAACGAGTTCATCAAGCGCAAACAATTCCTGCTCGGTGCCGGGATTCCAGCCGAGAAAAGCGAGAAAGTTGACGACTGCCTCTGGAAGAAATCCGTTTTCTCGAAAACCCTCATACAGCTCCTGAGAGGGCTCATTACGCCACTCGAGAGGAAAGACCGGGATACCGAATTTGGCTCCGTCGCGCTTAGACAACTTGCCTTTACCAACCGGCTTGAGGATGAGTGGCAGGTGGGCAAACTCAGGCATCTGTGTCTGCCAACCAAAGGCCCGATAAAGCAAAACGTGGTGTGCAGTACTTGGCAACCACTCCTCACCACGAATGACGTGAGTAATGGCCATGTGCTTGTCATCTACCACATTGGCGAGGTGATAGGTAGGCAAACCATCGGCTTTGAGCAGCACCTTATCATCGAGTTCATCGCTGCTAAAGCGTACCGACCCACGAATTCTATCGGTAAAAACGATTTCCTCTCCTGGCTCCACGCGCAGCCTTACCACCTTGGGCTCATCACTATCGAGTCGAGCGCGGAGCTGTTTTGCCGAAAGGCTAAGACTATTATCGAACTGACTACGCGTAGTCGCATCGTAGCGAAAAACCTCACCTGCAGCCTCCGCTTTTCTCCGTGCAGCATCTAGCGAGGCTGGAGTATCAAAAGCATAATAGGCTAGGTCGGCATCGAGAAGTTGTTGAGTAGCCTCAGCATAGATATGTGAGCGCTCACTTTGGCGATAGGGACCGTATTTCCCTCCCACCACAGGACCTTCATCGGGCGACATGCCGCACCAGTCTAGGGCTTCACGGATGTAAGCCTCAGCACCCTCGACGTAGCGCTTCTGGTCGGTATCTTCAATGCGCAAAATGAAGGTGCCGCCTTGCTGGCGCGCAAACAGATAATTGTAGAGCGCAGTGCGTACACCCCCGATGTGCAGGGGGCCGGTAGGACTGGGCGCAAAGCGAACGCGGGGTGTAGCCATGGTAGTGATGAGCTAAAGGCCCGCGAATGTACGAGCCTCAGCTATGGGAAATTTTTCTTGCTGCCAACGCAGCGTTTTGAAATGCAGCCGCGTTTGCGTAGTTGAACCGATTGTCAAGCTAGCATTGTATCTCGTCCGGACGCCAAACTTTATTCAACGCTTCTTCTCCAGCTACACCTGGCGAGGCAATGATGAGCACGAGGAGAAAGTGCTCTACCTCACTTTTGATGATGGCCCGATTCCGGAAGTAACACCCTGGGTGCTGGAGCAGCTGGCGCGTCACGATGCGCGAGCTACCTTTTTCTGCGTGGGCGAAAATGCCGAGCGCTACCCCGAAATACTTGCAGACCTAGTAGATGCAGGGCACGCTGTGGGCAACCATACACACAATCACCTCAGCGGCTGGGGCACCGATCACCAGCCTTATATCCAAAACGTGAGGCGCTGCGCAGAAGTCATTGACAGTAAATTATTTCGGCCTCCGTATGGTCGACTTAGCCCGCGCAAAGCCCAAACCTTGCAGCGACACTACCGCATTGTGATGTGGGATGTCTTGAGTGGTGACTTTGACAGTGCGCTTTCGCCTGAAGAATGTCTGGCCAATGTGCTCGATAACATCGCCGATGGCAGCATTGTCGTTTTTCACGACAGCCTCAAGAGCGAGCGAAATTTGCGCTACGTGCTGCCGCGGGTGCTCTCCATTTTGAGCAAGGAAGGCTACCGCTTTGCGGCTATAGAACAACCGCTGGCTAAACAACGAGTCCTCGGGCCACGGCTGGAGAAATATCAGCCTCTCGCATAAGCCACCGTATAGGCGCAGGATTTTTGTCGCCTGTCTTCGTGTCGCACAAGAAGAAGCGAAAGTAGAAGTCAAAATCCGCTCTGAAAAGGTCGAGCAACATATCTAAGCGTTGCAGGGCTAGGCTGCGTCGCTTGTGCAGCGCGTCGAGCCGCCAACAATAATAAGCCTCATCGTGCCACTCGATTAGGTTGAGTACCCGCTGCTTACGCACATACTGTTTGGCGTAGGTGCGAGCCAGAATGCTGTGGTGCTTAGTCCAGTCGCGGGGCTCAGACTTGTCTTCAGCGTATTTAAATGTATCGTGCAGGAATGTGACCAGACGGAGGTCGCGCCGGTCAACATGATTAAGGTGTTCGAGGCGTTCGATATTATCGAGCACTTCACGCACATGCTTCCAGACGGCTCCTTCGGGGTGGCCAAAGCGTGGCATGCCCCAGCGCATCCCCTTCACCACCTCGGGTTGGTGGAGCAGAAAAACCTCGAGGTCAGTTTCTGGTTTAAGAACTTTGCTAAGTGCGGCACTATCCACGGCGTCAAGGTAGGCGCAGGCACATTTGAAACGTTACCCTAGCCATGAACAAGACATTTATCGCCCTTTTGGCAGCAGCAATTCTTGGTGGATTCATCAGCGCTCTCGTCGTTTTTAAGTTGACACCTGAGGCAGTAGCACCCACTGATGCACCGGCAGCTCGATTTGCGAATTTTGCCAATGCCCCCGACGATTTCAGATCGGCTGCGGTGAGAAGCATGGCTGGAGTAGTCTATATCTCTACCCTCGAAGAGCAGTCGCCAACGCTGTGGGACCTCTACTATGGTCGGAGCGGCAACGTGCGGCAAGGCACCGGCTCGGGCGTCATTTACACCATCGATGGCTATATCGTCACCAACAATCATGTGGTAGAAGGTGCACAAGCCATTGAGGTTTCGCTTAATGACAATCGCCGCTTTCGCGCAAAACTCATAGGCACCTATCCCGAAGCCGATCTGGCCGTGCTCAAGGTGGATGGACTGGCCTTGCCCGCACTCGAATTTGCCAATTCCGATGAGGCTCAGGTAGGGGATTGGGTGCTGGCAGTTGGTAATCCGTACAATCTTTCTTCAACCGTAACAGCAGGCATCGTCAGCGCTCGCGGCCGCGACATCAACATCATCGATTCACGTAATGCCATTGAAAGCTTCATCCAGACCGACGCTGCTATCAATCCCGGCAACTCCGGTGGTGCACTGGTAAATACGAAGGGAGAAGTCATTGGCATAAACACCGCAATCTACTCACGCTCAGGAGGTTATGCAGGATATGGATTTGCCATTCCAGCCAATCTTGCCGCCCGAATCGTAGATGAGATTATCGCTACGGGCAGCTACCAACAGATAGTCTTAGGCATCGACGTCAGCCAGCTCGATGAGGACTACGCTCGCCAGCTCGGCATCAACATTAAGCAAGGCGTCGTCGTCGAAGAGCTCGATGCCTCCGGTCTCGCTGCCCGCTCAGGTCTGCAAGTAGGGGATGTCATCACTGAAGTTGACACCCGCACCCTGCGCTCGATCGCCGAGTTTCGTGAAGCGGTAAGCTCGAGGCGCAGAGGCTCCCGTTTAGCCCTCACTGTGCTGCGCCGCGGCGAACGCACTGCTGTGGTGCTGCAGCTCTAGCGCTTACCTCCTGCCGAAGAACTCCCACGTTGCGCGCGCTGCATGGGGTTGGTGCTCGGACGGGAATTTTGCTCGAATAGCTCAAAGCGACTCGGTTCAGCTGCTTGACTCGGGTAGTAGTTGTTGGAGCGGTCGATATCTGCGATTTCCAAGAATGGATCGAGCGCAATAGCTACCGCCTCCTGGTCTTTAAGAAAGACCTTGGTCACGTCGCGGTCGTTGGTACGCCAGATTTCTGCTGGGATGCGATCAACTTCAGTAGAGCCATCGGCGAAGGTCCACTGGATAATGACTGGCATTACCAAGCCGCCTTCGTTGACGATCGTAAGCTCGTAGAAGTGGCTGTTGGTGGGTAAGCTGTTGCGTTGCTCTTCGCTGAGGCCACTGAGGTATTCCTTGTATTCTTCCCGATCTACTTCGCTAACGGCAAGTGGATCGTAGTCAGAATAAAAGTCGCGGATGCTCGGATCTATCTCATCCTGGGTCTGCTCGATGTCGCGGTTGCGCAGGGTAGAGATATTCACTGGCGCACGATCACGTATCTGCGCCTGCGCCACCTTCTCCTTGTCAGGATCTTTTGTATCGAGTTGAAAGTGCCTCACCTTCGCCAGGTGCTGATCTGCATGATCTGTGGTGAAGAACCA
Source organism: Saprospiraceae bacterium (assembly GCA_965213735.1). Taxonomy (GTDB): domain Bacteria; phylum Bacteroidota; class Bacteroidia; order Chitinophagales; family Saprospiraceae; genus CALDTK01. Next base: position 792,965 of record CBDCAB010000005.1, on the reverse strand, counting down.
CCCGCGCCAAAACCAATCCAAGTCGTGGGCGCTGGCATCTTCCATCGAACGGAATAAATCTGCTGGCTCTGGATGCTTAAACATCCAGCGATTGGCATATTTCTTAAAGGCGTAGTCGAAGTCCTCGCGCCCCATCACTGTTTCGCGGAGAATATTGAGTGCGGTGGCAGGTTTGCCGTATGCATTATTGCCGAATTGATAGATCGACTCTGAGTTGGTCATGATCGGCGTGATGTTGTCCTTGTTGCCAGCCATGTACGGCACGATTAGATCAGCAGGACCGCGCCGACTCGGGTAGTTCCGCTCCCACTGCTGTTCGGTGAGGTACTGAAGGAAGGTGTTCAAGCCTTCATCCATCCACGTCCACTGACGCTCATCAGAGTTGACGATCATCGGGAAGTAGTTGTGGCCTACTTCGTGGATGATCACGCCAATCATCCCATACTTGGTACGATCGGAGTAGGTGCCATCATGTTCAGGTCTACCAAAATTGAAGCAAATCATCGGGTATTCCATGCCGATGCGCTTGGCGTTGATACTCCAGGCCACCGGGTAGGGGTAGGGAAAGGTGTAGTGCGAGTACCAGCGCAAAGTATGTGCAACGGCTTTGGTCGAGAATTTTTCCCAGAGCGGATTGCCTTCTTTGGGATACATCGACATAGCCATTACCTCGGTGCCATTGGCTTGTTTGACAGCCATGGCATCCCAGATAAATTTGCGTGAGCTGGCCCAGCCGAAGTCGCGGACGTTTTCAGCTTCAAATTTCCAGGTGCGCGTCTCTGTAGCCTTGTTTTGCTCGCGCTGCTCAGCTTCAGCTTGGGTAGCGACAATGACGATGTCTTCGTAGCTGTCTTGCGCCTGCTCGTAGCGCTGGTACTGCTCCTTGGTGATGCAGTCTTTCATGTTTTTGAGCGTGCCTGTAGCAGCTACTAAGTGATCGGCGGGCACCGTGAGTTCCACTTTGTAGTCGCCAAAGGGCAAAGTGAATTCTCCTCGTCCAAGAAACTGCTTATTCTGCCAGCCATCATCGTCTGAGTAGACAGCCATGCGCGGAAAGAACTGGGCGATGGTATAGAGGTAATTACCGTCTTCTTCGAAATATTCGTAGCCTGATCGGCCGCCGATTTTCATGCGGTCGTTGATGTTATACCACCATTTGATGCGCAGCTCGGTTGTTTCTCCTGCTTCGAGCGGCTTGGGCAGGTCGACGCGCATCATCGTTTTATTTACCGAATATTTCGCAGGCTTACCGTCCGCGTATTGGACGTAGTCGAGCTTAAAACCCCCGTCGAAATCCATGAGCATGCTTTCGAGTTCTGACGTGCTCATCCTGTCGTCGAGCTGCGAGGTGCCTATCTTTTCAGTGTCCGAATCTCTCGCCCGCATATTCTGATCGAGCTGCACCCACAGGTAGTCTAGGTCGTCTGGGGAGTTATTGTGGTACTTGATTACTTCTTCGCCGTAGATGCGCTGCGTCTCGTCATCTAGGCGGATCTTCATGTCGTAATCCGCCTGTTGCTGCCAGTACATGTGTCCGGGGGCACCTGCAGCATTGCGATAGACATTAGGAGTCGGGAGTTCTGCCGGACCTAATTGTCTGAATTTGTTATCGTTGATGTTTTCGGTAGGGTGGTGTTGTGCTTGCGCCAAAACGAATAAACCCAGCGTACATACGAGCCCTAAGGCTGCGCGGAGAAAAGTTTGAATCATCATGTGTTAAACGAGAGAAAACGGAAAGCAAAGATACAGAACTTCCAGGGCCTCGTCAGGATTGACTCAGGCCTTGTATTACCTAACCAAAGCAAAGCCTTTACGTATTCAGCGGGCTTGCCAGCGAGCTTTATTTTGTGCGTAGCAATCAATCTCCATTTCGTCAAAGGGTTTGGGAAACTGTACCGGGCCCGCACGCTTCGAACCGAGTCGCTCCGCGAGCTTAATTGATCCGACATTCTTGACATCGATAGAGTGCGATACTTCTTCCCATCCCAACTTATCGAAGGCAAAGTCAATTGAGGCAACAGAGGCCTCATGTGCATATCCACGTCGAACGTAATCCGCATGCAAACCCCAACCTATTTCCTTGACTGGCCATTCGGCAGGGCACCAGGGGCCAATTCGCCCTATCCACGTATCGTTTTCTCGCAGATACACGGAAAAGAATCCAAATCCCTCCAGCTCCCACGAACCCCGTATGGTCATAAGTGAGCGCCATGCCTGATGCTTCGATTGCACCCCACCGAGAAACTCCATCGTTGTCGCATTTGCATGAAAACTCGCAAAGCTGTCCAGGTCCTCTAGAACTGGAGGCCTCATGTAAAGCCGTTCGGTTACCAACTCAGTCATTGCGCGAAAGCTACAGTGAAGCTGGATTTTAGGTATGATACATTATGCTTTCAAAGAGCTGTAACTATTCACCTATTCCATCACAAGCAGAGCCGTCGCCCAGAGCCGAGAGCGCAGCGAACTGGCGTGAGGGTCTGGCGATAGCTGAACAGCTACAAAGAGCTCAGTAGCTCTTCGCTGGTTTGGGCTTCGCTGGTTTGAGCTGCGGCGTTTGTTTGGCTTCGTGGAAGCGGCTGTAGTCACTAGGAAGATCGAGGACTTGATGGGCCAAGCAGGCACGCACTGCTACGGATGAAACTCTCTCCCACTCTTACATGCCTTTCATTTTCAAGGGTTCATCGGGATCGTTAGCGGTTCGATCAGCAGGTGGCGTGAACATGAGCCGCTGCGTGTAGGGAGCAGACTGCTTATTTTTAAATGCCATGGCTTGCTCCCCATAGAATTTGCGAGCCTCCTCCACTGAGCGCTTCCCTGTGGCTATTTCGTGGGCGAGATTTAGCGCAAGAATGTTTAATGGCTCCTGATCACAGCGGGCGCTCATTTCTCCTTTAGTTCTCTCTAAAATCACGCTACCATCATACATGGCCAACTCGTCGACCATATCCTCCGGCACCTCATAGTTGATGAAGGTCTCCAGCACGTCCGGATGTGGCATCGGAAAGTCGTGCTGCACAGGCTCTTTGTAAGCAATCGTTCGCTTGTAAGGTCCAGAATTTTCCCAGATGATCATCATTGGGGTTACACCTGAAGGCTCCCCATATTTATCCATCGTTGCCATCACGGCTTTTTTAGAGGCATCGGGCCAAGTAGCCACGTGACGCTCCACCGAGCTACGGCTTAACATGGTGCTCGACATGCGATCACCTTTGTTTGCGCAACTCGCAAGTAGCGAGATCATCAACATCAGGGCTGCGGTGCCCAGTGAACTTAAAGTGGCGGATTTTTTCATCGTGTTTGCTCATTATCAAGGTCCGCCACACAAAATCGCGGGATGACCTCATTGCTTAAGGCAACTGCTGCGTAAACAGCTTGTTCAACAGAAGAATGAGAAAAAGCTAGGGGAGAGCTGATCCCGGAGGTGTAGACCCGACGAACCTGATCAAAAACTTTGGAAATTGCTGCGCAAGAGAAGTCGGATGATCAGGTCCGTCGGCTCCAGGCTACGGGCTACTTGTGCTCAGTTGGAAGCTAGTATCGCTTCGCGGAAGCGGCAGTATTCATTTGGCAGATCATCGACTTGTTCGAGTAATTGGGTGACTTTGGCAAGTTGCTCGGGTAAGCTGATGGGCTTGCCAATGATGCGCTCTACATCCTGCTGGAATTTTCCTGGATGAGCTGTCGCTAAAACTATACCCGACGAATCGTTCCCTTCCTCCTGGTATTGCTTGAGACCAAGCAGGCCAACCGCTGTGTGTGGGTCGAGCAGGTAGCCACTTCCAGAAGTACTATCAGCCTCACGAGCCATCTCTGCCTCTGTCTGCTCATCAGTGAAGGAGGCGGCATAGATGAGCGCTTTGAAATCGTTCCACGTGGAACCTAGAAGCATCTTCAGTCGGGGAAAGTTGCTCGGAGCACCCACATCCATCGCATTCGATAAAGTCTTAACGGAGGCACGAGGCTCGTACTTTCCGCTGGCGCGGTATCGAACAACGGTATCATTCGCATTAGTAGCTGCCACAAAGCGAGCCACCGGCAGACCCATTTTGTGCGCCAACAAGCCAGCGGTCAAGTTTCCGAAATTACCGCTTGGTACGCTGAAAACCGGTGCTCCAGTATTGCCTGCAAGTTGCCACTGGCGATACGCATCGATGTAGTAAAACGACTGCGGGATGAGGCGCAAAATATTGATCGAATTCGCCGAACTGATGTTTAGCTGGTCGCGTAGCTCATCGTCGACAAAGGCCTGCTTTACGAGTGCCTGGCAATCATCAAAGCTGCCATCGACCCGTAGCGCACGCACATTACCGCCAAAGGTCGTGAGTTGAGCTTCCTGTATGGCTGAGACTCCACCTTTTGGATAGAGAATACAGACGTCTATGTTTTCGCGTCCATGAAATCCAGCAGCAACCGCTCCGCCAGTATCTCCTGAAGTAGCTACCAGAATGGTTAAATGCTCCTCGCGCTCTTGCAGCAGTTCACTCATAATGCCAGCCATAAACCTCGCCCCAAAGTCCTTGAACGCCATGCTCGGGCCGTGAAAGAGCTCAAGGATGTAATTGCTCGTATCGGCTGATTCGCCAGATTCCAACTTTACGAGAGGGGCAGGAAAATCAATGGCATCCTCAACAATGCGCTGGATCGTCTCAAACGAAAACTCCTCATGAAGCAGCGCATGAGAAACAGCCGTCCCAATATCAGTCAGGGACATATCTGCGAGACCTCGCCAAAACTCAGCAGGAAGCTCAGGTACATCTACAGGCATGTATAAGCCCCGATCCTTGGGTAAAGCTTGAAACACAGCGTCCGCAAAATCGGCGCGTAAGCTTGTGTCGTTAGTGGAATAGAGCAGCATATGAATTGAGGTGTTTAACGATTTAGGTATCAACAGACGTGCGCACCCTCCAAGTTGATGCCGCTTTGGTAGAGAGTAGATTTGAGTTTTGCCACAGCAAAAATCGATTGCATGGCAGCGCCTGCTTTCTCAGCAATTAGCGCAGTGGAACAGAGCGCAAAAATACTCGGACCTGCACCACTGATGCTGCAACCCAGAGCTCCCTCAGCCAAAGCCGCAGCTTGCACTGCCGCAAAGTGAGGAATGAGCTTAGCACGCTGCGGCTCGATAACCAAATCCTGGAGAGAACGGCGGACCAACTCCAAATCATTACGATACAAACCGACAATGAAGCCGCCAAGATTAGCCTGCTGGCTGATCATCGCTTCTAAGGGCACAGTAGACGCTAGGACGGCCCGAGAATCCTTGGTGAGTACCTCCACATGAGGGTGGACCACCGCCACACGCAGTCCGTTCGGCATAATAAGGCGATGCACATCGAGTGTGGCATTATCGCGCACCAGAATGATCCCCCCGAGCAGGCTAGGGGCCACATTATCGGCATGCCAAGCACCATCAGCTACTTGTTCGCCAGCTACTGCAAAGGGTAGCAGTTCGCGCTTGGTGTAGGGCCTGCGCAACAACTCGTTGACGGCCATTGCACCCGCAACTGCACTCGCGGAAGAGCTGCCAAGGCCTGAGCCGAAGGGCATCTTTTTGCGAATTGTGAGTACCACCCCGATGCTCGCGTCTCCATAGTCGCGCAGTAGCTCGATTGCCGCTTTGCCAGCTGTATTTCGCTCGGGCTCGAGGGGAAGCTTACCTTTTGCACCAGTTATCGCTTTGATGGTCACCCCTGGTGTGTCACAGTAGTCGGCGATCACCTCATCTCCAGGACCATCTAAACACAAGCCGAGCGTATCGTAGCCTACTGCAAGATTGGCCACAGACGCTGGCGCAAACACTTTTACTCCCATGACCGCAGACTTCCTATAGTGATGATCTCAGCAAACACGCCAGCAGCCGTGACTTCAGCGCCAGCTCCAGGACCCCGAATGATAAGCGGGCGCGTCTGGTAGCGATTGGTGGTAAATACGATCATGTTGTCTGAGCCGCTAAGTGAAGCAAAGGGATTGTCTCGCGCCACGGCCTGTAGACTTACGCGAGCCTTGCCATCAGCGAGCTGACCAAGCACGACTAGCCGCTTATCCTGCCGCTGAGCCTCGCCAAGTCGAGCAGCCATTGCTTCATCTTCGTGCTTAACGAGCCGCTCATAAAATTGATCGACCGTGTCAGCGGCGAAAGTAGCGTCACTCAAGAAAGGTTCGACCTCCACATCCTCGAGTTCGAGCTGGAAGCCAGCTTCGCGACCGAGAATCACCAATTTGCGCGCGACATCCTTACCACATAAATCCACACGCGGATCAGGCTCAGTATAGCCTTGCTCTCCTGCCTCACGCACAACAGCACTAAAGGGTTTGGCACCATCATAAGTATTGAAAATATAACTGAGCGATCCTGATAATACACCTTCGATGCTGCGGACCACATCGCCACTCACGCTCATGTCGTGCAGCGTGCTCACCACTGGGAGTCCAGCACCAACGTTGGTTTCGTAGGCGAAGCGAGCATTGCTATCATCGGCGATTTGTTTGAGTCGTGTATAGCGCAGGTAGCTAGAGGAAGTGGCTACTTTATTAGGTGTCGAGATAGAGATGCTTTCACTGAGGATGCGCTCGTAATGTTCGGCGACCACACCAGAAGCAGAGCAGTCGACGAACACACTGTTAGACAAGTTCATGCTGATCATTGTGTCGATGAAGCGTTGCAAGTCGGCTCCTTCACCATTCGAAGCGAGGCTAGTTTGCCAGTCTTGCAGCGAGATACCTTCATCATCGAAAAGCATTTGTCGCGTGTTGGTGAGGCCAATGAGGCGGACGTTAAGTTTTTTGTTTTGGCGTAAGCGAGACTGCTGCGCGGACATCTGTCGGAGCAATTCTTCTGCAATTAGGCCGGTACCGACTACGAACACATTGACATCGCGTTGGTCGCTGAGAAAGAAGGCATCGTGGAGCGCGTTGAGGGCTTTGGCTTCATCTTCTTGGGAGATGACGACTGAAATATTGAGCTCGCTCGAACCTTGGGCGATGGCGACGCAGTTGATGCCGTTGCGTCCGAGCGCTTGAAACATCCGCCCAGCAATACCAGGTCGAAAACGCATCTGCTGCCCGATTATAGCCACAACCGATAGCCGCGGCTCAACCTTGATCGGCCGCACGAGCCCGCCTTGCATCTCATAGGCAAACTCAGCCTCGACGCGGCGCTTGGCATCGGCAGCCCGGTCGGGACTGACGGCGAAGGTGATGTTATGCTCGCTCGATCCTTGGGTGATGAGAATAACGTTGATTTGCGCCTGCGCCAAGGCTCCAAACAAGCGCCCGGAGATACCCACCACGCCAAAAAGGCCCGAGCCTTCGAGCGTGAGCAAGGATATGCTTTTAATGGAGCTAATGCCTTTAACGGCACGACCTTGAGGATCGGAGTCGCGACTAACGAAGGTTCCGGCCGCTGCAGGCTCAAAGGTATTTTTTATGTAGAGCGGAATTCCGACCCGCATCGCCGGCTGGAGCGTAGGCGGATAAATTACCTTGGCGCCGAAATGGCTCATTTCCATGGCCTCGGCGTAGGTAAGTTTGGGAATAGTGAAAGCACGTTTGACTGCACGAGGATCAGCAGTCATTACACCGGTTACATCTGTCCAGATTTCGATGCTGCTAGCTTTGAGCCCGGCAGCCAGCAAGGAGGCGGTATAATCAGATCCTCCCCGCCCGAGCGTGGTGGTGAGGCCTTTGGAGGTGGCCCCGATGAAGCCAGTAACTACCTGGACACCGCTGTGTGAGCGAAAATGCTGCTCGATTTTCTCGAAGCTTTTGTCGAAGTGTACACTCGCTGATCCGAAGGTTTTGTCGGTAAGGATGAGCTGGCGAGCGTCGGCATACTGCGCATTAATGCCCAGCTGTTGCAGCGCGCGTGAGATGATGAAGCAGGAGTTGCGTTCGCCAAAGCTCAGCACATAATCGAGTGTGCGTGCGCTGGCCTCACGCACTAAAAACACGCCTTTGAGTAGGCTGTGCAGCGTATCGTGGTTTTCGTTTACCTCCTTTACGAGGTGCTGTTGACGGTCGGCTGAGGTAAGGTGGTGCGCAGCGGCCAGGTGGCGCTCGCGCAAAGCCTCTAAATCATCGGACCAGGACTCGTCTGCTTGTTCAGCTTTGGCTGCTACCGCTAGCAGTGCATCTGTGACGCCCCCGAAGGCGGACAGCACAACGCAGAATTTTTCTCCTCGTGCGTAGTAGTCGCGCAGTATAGCGGCCACTTTGTCGATGCGCTCAGGTGTAGCTACTGAGCTGCCACCGAACTTCAAAACTTTCATAGTTTAATAGGCATTTGCTGGGGTCGTTCCACGTGGAACCAATCAGCATGTGTACGTACAAAGTGCAGCAGGGGGTACGCACGCGACACCCCTTATTGCAGAAGCAGCTGAAGAGCCTCAGCCTCGGCATGTCGCATGGTCTGCGCCTCAGCGGGAGATTTATCTTTCAAGCCGCAAAGGTGCAGCAAGCCATGCACTAGCACACGATGAAGTTCGCTCGTGTAGCTTTCGCCAAAACTCGCTGCGTTTTCAGCGACGCGTTCGAGACTGATGTAGCACTCGCCATCGATTAATGAGTCATCAATCTCATCACGAAGGTCAAAGGTGATGATGTCTGTGAAGGTATCGTGCTGAAGGTGCTCAACATTAAGCTCGAGTAAGGCCTGATCGCTGCAAAAGATATAAGTCAGCGCCTGGAGTGTGTAGCCATAGGTTTTGGCGACAGCTGAAAACCACACGAGCAACTGCTGCGCATCTAAGTCGGGCAAATCCACATCGAGACTCTGTAGCGACAGCTTCGGAGACATGTCTAGTCCCGGCACCTGCGGAAAAGTCATTGCCGCAGATTGAGGTTGACAGCAATCACTTTAGCACCCGTCAGCATCGGAATGAGCGCGAGACCATCGCCGAGCACGTCGAAATTAGCGGGACCTTGAAAGAGTGAGTCGCTGGCCACCACTTCTACCGTCTCGGTATTCAGGTCCATCGCGAGCACCGATCCTAAGCCTTCGGGATTCCAATCGGTGAAATACAGCCGCTCTTCTTGGAGACTCACACCATCGAGCTTGCCTGCGTAGTCGCCAACCTGATCGACCGAAAGCGTCTCTAGTTCGATGCGGAAAACATGACCACCATCCGGATCTTCACGATAGGTGACAGCGTAAATGTATTTACCCTCGCTAGTGGCAGCGAGACCATTTACTCCAGGCAGCTCGGCAAGGAGTAGAGGCTTTTGAGTCGAACTCCCAAGCTGCCAAACCTTCCCAACATCTGTGGCAGACACGTAAAGCTGACCTTGCGAATTTGCAGTAAGGCCATTGAGAAAGGAGGTTTGGCCTTCCAAACTAACATCGTAGACTTTCTGCTTAGACTCTAATTCAAAACCTAAGACATGATCGACATCGGCAACGTATAAGACATTGCCCATTATGACACTGCCTTTCGGTGAGTTGAGACCATCGACGAAGGTTTCGATCAATCTGCCATTGGCATCGTAGCGCGCGATATAGCCATCGCCATCTTTTGCCTGTGGTTCGATTTTCTGGCCCAGGTGAGAAACATATACGCTGGAGCCATCAATGACAACCGACTCTGGTGCTGCGGCTGTTTCCCAGATGGTAAAGCCAGATTCTTTCGGTGCGATAGTCTCGCTCAACTCTTGCTCGGGCGCATCAGCACCAGATGAACAAGCAAAGAGGAGTAGGATTAAAGCGAGCGGCGCGAATGTGTGAGACATAGCGCAAAACTACATCTTAGGCACGAGCGCGCGCATGTGAAGCAATCTCGAGCTTGCGCGGGGGCATGTGATGATTGTAGTCGTAGCACATCTCAACGCAGCGCCCTTCGTTGAAGTAGCGAATTTCGTCGGAAAGCGCGCGCATGAGAAATACACCGCGACCACCTTCCTTCTCGATACGTGCAGGAGCGGTAGGATCGGGCACTGTGCGGGGTGAAAAGCCTTCACCTTCATCGGCTACCACAACGCGGAGCTTGGTACGCTTGCGCCAAACCTCGACACGGACATGCTTAGACTCGTCGAGCTCGTTGCCGTGACGGATAGCGTTGGTTACAGCTTCGGTGAGCGAGATGAGCAGGTTGCCCTGTAGGTCGTCACTCAGCCCGTAACTGTCGATGACTTCATCAACAAATCCTGCGACTTCGCAAACGCTTGCCATACGAGACGGTAGCACGAGCATGATATCGGATGGGCGCATGAGGGCAGGTGTGTCGGGAGGATGATGCTAGTGGTAAGCGGCTACATACCACTTCCTCAATGGTATACGCCACTCACTCAACCAGGTTTCAGCGGCAGGAGTTCCCGGACAAGAAAATTTTATTTGTTAGCTGCTTGCTATTTCGTCTTCAGCTCCTCGAAGTAGCGCTCTACCAGCTGGCGGTAGTAAGGCTTGAGTTCGGGACTGACCTCGCGGTAGATATCGGTCTGTGCTGCGCGCTGCTTGAGGTATTCCTCGAGTGCGGGAGGAAGGGTGCGCTCGATTTGTTGTGCTGTCTCACTCTTACGCTTCTCGTCCTCATCTTGCTGGCGCTCGGCTTTCTCGGCTTCGAGTAGGCGGGTGAGAATGTCTTGCTGGCGCTCCAGCATCTGATTGGTAAGTCGCTTATTCACGAGATCTTCTTCGACTTTATTCATCTCATCGATAATTCCCTGTAGTTCTTGCGAGCCTTTGCCTTGTTCCTGGAGCTTGCGCTGCTTGTCGCGCAGTTGCTTACGGAGTTCGGCTTGTTTCTGGGCCATTTCAGCGAACTCTTTACTGGAGGTGCCGCCGGAGCCTTGCTTGCCAGCCTTGCGACCTTCGGCTTGCTTTTTCATGTTCTCCATGGCCCGCTCCATCTGCTCTTTGAGGCCTTCCTGACCTTCGCTCATCTTATCAGAAGGTTCGTTGCCGGACTTGCCGCCCGACTTGCTTTTGCCTTTGCCGCCGGGTTTTTCGCAGCTCTGACTGCCAGGCATGCTTTGGGCCATCGACTCCTGCATCTGTTCCATAGATTCAGCAAGCATGAGGGCAAGGTCGTTGACATCGGTCATCACGCGCTGCTGGCGGTTGTAGGCCTGTTGCACCTGCCGCTCTTCTAGGTTTTTGAGGCCTTTATCGAGGTGTTCGTTGATGTCGCCGACTTTATCGAGCACGAAGCTTTCGATTTGGATCACGCGCTTGGCTAAGGCTTGCAGGCTGTCCTCCACGATACGGAAATCATCTTTGAGCTTAAACTGGCGCTGCACTTCCTCCACGTAGCGGGGAGTGTTTTGCTCGGTAGTCGCAAAGGCAGCGAGTAAGTCTTCCTGATCGAAGGAGATGCTTACGAGATTTTCGAGCAGCTGGCGGAGGGCTTTGATGTCTTCTTGGGCTTGCTGTTGTTGCCCCGACTGCGCCGCTAGCTTCATTTGGCCAGCCATTTCCTTCATCTTCTTGGCGGCATCCTTTTGCTTTTTGGAAGCACCTTGATTTTGTTGCTGCTGCATTTGCTGGCCTGCCTCCTGCTGGTCTTGCTTAACTTCTTCCTGCTTCTGCTCGTCGGTGCCGGTGTCCATCGGACGCTTCAGCTCCTCGTTTTTCTTATCCAGTTCTTCGAGTTTTTCGGTGAGCTTCTCGAACTCCTCATTGAGTTCTTCTTGCTTTTCCTGCTGCTCTTTCGACTGTTCGCCATCGGCTTTCTTCTCTGTTTCTTCGGCGAGTTCTTCTTGCTTTTTGGCGAGTTCTTCCAGGGCCTTTTGCGCTTCCTGTTGCTCGTACTCCACTTCGAGTTGCTTGAAAAGCTCTTCGAGCCGGTCGAGCTTCTGCTCTTGCTGCTCGTCGTTGCTTTCCATCTGCTCCATCATCTCGAGCGCTTCATCCTTTTCGATTTTCTCCATCAGGGCCTGGATCTTCTCCATCAGCTCCTGCATCTCTGGATCTTCGAGTTGCTCGAACATTTCCTCGAGCTTTTCCTGCTTTTCTTCGAGCGCTGGATCGGGCTCTTGAAATTCTGCTTGTTCTTCGCGCTGCTCTTCGAAGTCTTTTTTGGCTTCTTGAATTTTCTCTTCGAGTGCTTTTTGCCGCTCTAAGAGTTTTTCGAGTTCTTTTTTCGCCTGCCAGTCTACCTGCTTTTCTTGTAGCAAGTTTTCGCGCAAGCGCTTCATTTCTTCCTGAATTTCCCTGCTTTCTTTCACACTCTCGCGGAGCTTGCGCTTGATTTCATCGCTCTGCTCTTCGCGGGCTTCCTCGTACTCCTCGAGGGTTTTCTTACGTACGGTTTGCACCGGAGTCCGTGCGCTTTTTGCTCCGTGTACCCCGTCGTTGTCTAAGGTTTCGAAGTAGTAGGAGATTTCCTCGCCTGGTTTTAGCGAAAGCTGAGCAAGATCGAATGTATAATCGAACGTTGCAGTTTTGCCGGAAGGCCTACCCAAATCAACCGTCTCTTCAGCAGTCACTCCGCCTTTAGCGCTACGCGTGTACACAAAACGCAGAGCAGTGAGGCCATAATCGTCGCTTGCCTCACCTGCGAAAAAGAGGACATTGCGCTGAGTGGAATCGCTGAACGTCTCGGCAGTTATGCTTGGATAGCGATCGGGAATGATGGTGATGCCATAGCGCACAGAATCGGCACGAGGCAGCGCCTTATTGCCGGTAATGATGGTGTACGGCATGGAGCGCATGGGGCGGGCATCCTGGAGGAACAGCTGCTGCCCTTCACGGCTGGCGGTGTCGAGCCTTTCGGCAAAACGCACTTCGACGGCATCGGTGTTATCGGCCTCGAAAGTCCAGCGGATACGGGTGCCTTCCGGAATGGTGAGATCACCGAGATTATCGAGTGTTTCGTCGCGGCGGCCGGTGTAGGCGGGATAGTCGAGGCTTACGCTAAAACCCAGCAAGTTGGGCTTCTCGATGACATCGAGGGTGTGCTGGATGCTCTGTACGTTGCCGCTAGTGAGGCGAAAAGGCACATCGGCAGCTACATTTTGAAACTCGTAACTGAAGCGACCGCTGCCTTCGGGCTTCATGCGGTAGGCATTGCCGTCGATGGTGATGTAAGCTTCTGCGGGCACGAGTGCACCTTCGGCCTGGACGGTGAGCGGGTAATTGTCGAATTGTATAACTGACAAGTCGCCTTTCGGCAAAACGAAAGAAAAAGGAGCGGGCCGCTCGAAGTCCTCATTGTTGCGGACGAGTCGCGAGGTGGAGTCGGTGATGAAGGTGGGGGCGGCTACCAACAGGACGATGAGCAGGAGCAAGGGTGGCAGCGCGTAGCGGAGGTACTTGCGGTTTTCGCTAAGGTCGATAGCGCGGCGAAAGGGGACGGGTTGAAGTTCGTTGCTTTTTTGCGAGATGGAGGCGAGCAGCAATTCGTGGCTAAGCCCGGAGGTGGTTGCTGTGGGGCTGTCGGAGCGTTGGGCTTCGCGTCCGAGTTGGAGCAGGTTGAGGAGTTTGTCTTGGACGTCGCCGAAGTGGTTGCCGATGATGGCGGCGGCGCGCTCGTGGGAGATTACTTTTCCGAGTCGGAAGTAGTGCGCTGCGGGCAGGAGGATCCACAGGGCGAAGGCTGCGGCGCTAATTGCTAAAAAGCTGAAGAACAGGACCTTACGCCCTGATTTGTCGAAGTAAAAGTTGCCTTCGAGAATATTGATGGCTAGAAAAGCGAGTCCGACGACGCCGAGGGTGTAGAGGGTACCTCGGATGAGTTGGTTGAGGTAATACTTACGGATAAACTGATCGAGCCGCTGGATGAGGGCTGTATAAGCTGCGGATTGTTGCATGAGGTAAGGCGTGCGTTGGCGGCGGTGCACTCGCCGAGACGTTGTGGATAAACGAAGGTTGAGGGGTGTTCGTTGCGGAGAGGTGGATTTGCGACAGGGATGTGGCAGGGGGGTGTGTAGCACCCAGCACCTAGAAGTCAGGTTACGCGTGCTTTAGCGCGCATAGCTTGGTACTTTTAAGGCTGCTAGTATATGCTAGGGCAGCGAGGTATTGAAGGTCTTGTGCTCAGGCAAGTCACCCAGCCCCTATTACGCCGCCCAGCCCGTCTGCCCACTGCGTGGTCATACAAACCGGCCGAACACATGGTGGACCTAACCGGCCCACTGATGATGGGCTAGCACGTAGGGATCCGGTTACGCGGGGTTTAGCCCGCAATGGATTGTAGTTCGCAAGCTACAAGCGCAGGGGCGGGCTACGCGGTATTGCAGTTCTCGAAGTGCAGGTAGGCCTCGCTACCCGACGGACCTGATCTTGGAGTATTTTCTTTAGAAGGATAAGGATACTGATCAGGTCCATCGGGTACAACTATATGCCTAGCACCTGACAATGACGCCGCGATGCGGCTATGGCCACGCTGCGGAAGGGGTGTGTGGTAGCCGCATAGCGGCGTCGTTTTTAGGAGCCCTGGGTTTACCCGGCTGCTGCGAGGTATTGCCGTTCTAGATGTGCAGGTAGGCATAGGTACCCGACGGACCTGATCTTGGAGTATTTTCTTCAGCAGGATAGAGCTACTGATCAGGTCCGTCGGGTACTACCATGGGGCCAGCGCTCAGCACCTAGCACCCACCTGACCACATCATTGTGGTCAGGCCAGCCTTCTAGCACTCAGCCCTGCCGACGTCGTCCTACCGTGTATGGTGATTTGCGGCGGGCAAAGATTTTTCTACTGGTATAGCTCGGTAGAACGACGTCTACTCTTACCGCCCAGCACGCACCTGACCACATCATAGTGGTCAGGCCAGCTCCCAGTGATCCGGTTACGCGGAGTTTAGCCCGCATTGCATTGCAGGTCGAAGGCCACGAGCGTATGCGCGGGCTGCGCGGCATTGCAGTTCTAGATGTGCAGGTAGGCATAAGTAGCGAAATATTATATCCTTCCAGCCATGAAAACGGCAGCGAATTGGGAATAGCAGAATAAGGCGGCATTATGTACGGCTTCTTGAACATTAACAATATTTAGGTCGCTTCAGACGAAGATTTCCATTCGCGAGTGAAATCCCCGATCTAGCTTTGACTCCTCAGTGAATTTCATTGTCACACGCTTTATCTCCTAAACCTTATGAATGCTAGATTTTTTTCTTCTTCCTGCACTCGCTCTCAGCGCTTAATAGCCGAGTACTACATTAAGAAGCTCCTCATCCTAACTGTAGGACTACTCTTACTTTGTGCACCTTCTTCCTGTAAGGAGGATGATGATCTTACCCTGGAAGAACTCATCGCTCAAGACCCACTCGCACCGTGGCGGGTGTGTGGGCCTGGCAGCTACTTTCTGCGAGATGAACCTAACGGACCATGCCTGAAGTGCAATACTGAGCAAGGGTATATTGTTGGTGGGCGTGATGGTCAACTATGCTATGTGCAGGAATTCGCGCAAGGATATCATCGAATGGTTCTATTCGATTCCTTACCCGTAGATTGGTGGCCTTCCGATACGCTCTACTTTGGCAACTCCTCTCGTAATGAAGCAGAAGCGATGCAAAATGGCTTTGGATCCGGAAGCTTCACCACCATTGGAATTTCACTTGATGAAAACATGTGGATTGCCCCCTGGTGCACTGAAGCCGAATGGGGCAATGTGCTAGAAAAGGCAGGTTGGGGCTACGGTAGCTTCATGACCAGCTCCGGCAGGTACGGCTTCTTCAATGGGGAGAGCTTTAGCTTCAATTTGTCCGGTTCCGAGATAAACGGTGATTGCTTTGCGGAGGTGGGCTACGTTCGTGGCTACACCGAGCGCGATACTAGTTTCGCAACCGTCGACTGGGTAACTATACGCGGCCCCCAAGAGAATCGAGGTGATACTGTACTCACCTCCACCTTCATAATGGTAGAGCCTCCTGCATGGGTGCAGACCTGGAAGAGGTAAAACCTAGCTGACATTGAGGAGCCGTCATCTCGTGAAGAGGGCGGCTCCTGTTGTTTTGGCAAAAGCACAATAACCCTCTCCTAACAGACGCAGGATATCTTCGGCCTCACTTCCAGCGTTGATTGGGCTGAAGTACTGCATGTCTGATATGCACAAACTTGCCTGCTTACTTGCTGCAACAGCACTGATTGCCTCCTCCTGTAACTCGTCCAAAAAAGTCGTGCAGACGCCGCTGCCATCCCGACTTACTATGAACCGTCGTTTCCCGGCATCGATGAGGCTGGGGGTGAAGCAGATATTTATCACAGGTGTAGCATTCGAGGAAACAACGGTTCAGCAAGTTAAATTTATCTAAAGGCACCCGGTGGCCCAAGATAGCGTGACGACTATTTGCAATTGCAGAGCTGCGACCATATTGAAAGTCATTAGGGGATACCAATCACGCTGTCCTAAATGCCATTATTGAATATGAGGTAGGGCCGGAACTGAGCACGTCTACACGCTGAGTACTTAGATAAACCGGATGCTCATGCGCACCCTTTCTGTAGACGGACATTGTCTGCAGATTCATTGAATCTTCACAGACTTGGTTAACAAAACATCGAAGCAGTGAGTTGCGCTACGTATTCGATAAGAGATGATAGTAACTGGTGTGTCGCAGGTGCAAGCGAAATAGTTACTGATGCTGAACGATTAACCTTAGGTCTTGCGTAGCGCCAGACGGAGTGATTACCTGAAGCGAATACATGCCAGCAGGAACGTTGTGCAGTGAAATTCTAGTTTGCAAAGCAGCGTCAATTTCGTTTAAAATCAATCCACTCAGAGAGCACAGCCGTATACGAGACCCTTTTGGGATCAAGTCTGCCTGTATATAGACAACATTTTGCGCTGGATTGGGCCACACCTTAAAAATATCGTCAATCTGGGCAGTAGCATCCTCAGAAGGTGTCGATTGGAAGGCTGCATTTCTGGCATCTTGACAAACAGTAGAGGTCTGCTCTTCTAGATATACCATAACACTGATGTCGTCGGCGTAATCTACTCCGCCTAGCGAAGTTGAAACCCTAACAACAAAAGGGTATCCCGCACACCTTGCATCAAGCGCAGTAGTTTGCCATTTGACATCAATTACCGCTTGTGATGACGTACTGGCTGAAGTGTCCACAGTAATAGAGCCAACTAATACAGTATCCTCTGCAAAGATCTCGAGCATAGTACGTGTTGCAGCAGGTACAGCCAGATCATAAGTTAGCACGAAATTTACAGAATCACCGGCTGTTGATTTAATTTCGAGCTGTCCATCAGCATTTGCTGAAAGGCTATTGCCAGGAGTAAAGTTTCCAATACACGAAATATTATCGACGAGAACCATGAAGTCTCGGATCACACGTCCGATTAATTCTCCATCGCGATATTCTGTGGTTTCTATGCTGAAGCTATACAAACCACTACGCTGCCCAGTCATCCAAATGAACTCACCTCCAAATGGAGTCACGCTTGCATCATCCAGCTCAATATACTGAGCCACATCGTTCCCGTTTTCACCTTTCGGTGAGATAAGCCTATGTGTTAGGATATCCCCGTCAGAGTCATATATTCCTAAGCTAACACGGTATGTCTTATTTGGTGGCGCAACAAAAAGAGGATGAGTGAGTGAAGCCGAACTGTTGTTGGACTCTGACGGGTCGTCGCTAAGCAGGAGTATTGATTCTATATAAAAGGACTCATTATGCGAATTAGTGATATTCTTTATACCAGCAGTCCGATGTGGGTCGCTCATGAATAGAGTGTATCTACCAGCTTGATTGTATGTATGTTGTGCTATATAGGTATTTCGCTTGCGGTTGATGTCAACGATTACCTCCTGCGCTCTTTGTACAGTTTGCTCATTTCCATCACCCCAACTAAGTAGGAGAGCATGCCGATCTGCCATTGAGGCAATTCCGAGGTACGCTGTATATGTAGTTATTGTTACCTCGTACGTATACCCTGATATATGCCGGTAGCTAATGTCTCCGGCCACATTATGTGTCGCGAAGGCAAACGTGTGACATAAGACGAACAAGCAAATAGCCAGATGTATGCGCATCCGGCTAAGTTAATCACGTCTCACTATATTTGGCTACAGCTCTTACCGATATGTTTGGAACGCCTGCCGGTAGCCGATGAGGTTTTCGCCTTTCGACAAAACATGCGAGATTGGCAAACCAGCACCGCAGCCCTGGCAGGGGCCTCCCGTAGCGGTGCAATCACACAAACCTTACAGACTCGATTTACCAATGCCCGCCTGGCGTACAAACGTGTCGAATGGCTAGCTGCATTATTAGACGAAAGCGCAGTCAAGCGCTACATCAATGGAGCTCCCCTGCCCAGCGTGGAGCAGAAGGTGGCCGACCTGCACGTACTCATGCCGCAAGGATTTCAGATAATGGAGGAGCAACTCTATGCAGAGCCTTTTGAGCGGACAGCTTTCGCTAAAACATTAGATCAACTCAGCAGCAGTACGCCTCGATTGGTCAAGAGTATCACCCGCCATCAACTCGGAGCTGCAGAACTGTTTGCGGCAGCTCGTTTTGGTCTCGTGCGGATATTCACCATGGGCGTCACAGGCTTCGACACCCCGGCCGGAGTGAACACCATGCGCGAGCGGGTATTTCTATGCCCCGAGCTTTCCCCACTCACATAAAGCAGTTTAAAACTCGATAAATTTTCTCCCAGCTCTGCGCCCGCCCCGTAGCACGGGTCATATAGTAAGAATCCCCCGGGTCCCACAAAAGCACCAATCTGGCTGCAAGAATTGTCTTGCCCGTAGGCACAGGACTGATCATATTGTATGATTGTCAGGCCCCGGGGATGCCATAAATTCTCACCTCGCATCAACGAATAACCGATCATCTACCCACTCGCGTCGTGGAATTCTAGGCGGACACATATCAGGCCCCGGCAATGCCAAAAAACCTCACTCCACCCGCCATCTCATGTAGAGGGCGGCTCCTCTTGTTTTGGCGAAAGCACTATAACCCACTCCTAACAGACGCAGGATATCTTCGGCCTCACTTCCAGCGTTGACTGGGCTGAAGTACTGAATGTCTGATATGCATAAACTGGCCTGCTTACTTGCTGCAACAGCACTGATTGCCTCCTCCTGTAACTCATCCAAAAAAGTCGTGCAGACGCCGCTGCCAGCCTCG
Organism: Saprospiraceae bacterium; assembly: GCA_965213735.1. Taxonomy (GTDB): domain Bacteria; phylum Bacteroidota; class Bacteroidia; order Chitinophagales; family Saprospiraceae; genus CALDTK01. Next base: position 773,950 of record CBDCAB010000005.1, on the reverse strand, counting down.
ACCGAGCAGCGCCAGCTCGACACCATGATGATTACGGCAGAGCGCCCACCGGTTAATGCGGAGGACTACGAACTGCCCACCTACCGCGCTGAACAAGCTCGACCCAATGACCTCATTCACACCAAACTACGGGTGCGTTTCGATTGGGAGAAGGAACAAGTGATCGGCCAGGCTACGCTGAAACTCAAGCCGACCTTCTATCCGCAAAGAACCCTCACCCTCGATGCGAAAGGGTTTGAGTTTAAGTCGATAAAGCTGGGCAGCAACGCGGGCCAAGACCTCAAATACACCTACGATGGGCGGGAGGTGACCATCGAGCTGCCTCGTGAGTACCAACGGGGGCAGGAATACGAGGTGTTTCTCGACTATACCGCCACGCCCTCGGCCAGTGGTGGATCGGCAGCCATCACCAGCGACAAAGGCCTCTTCTTTATCAATCCCGACGGTAGCGAACCCAATAAGCCTCAGCAAATCTGGACGCAGGGAGAAACCGAACACAACTCCCGCTGGATGCCCACTATCGACCAGCCTAATGAGCGCTCAACTCAGGAATTTTGGATAACGGTCGACAACAAGTACAAGACGCTTAGTAACGGGCTGCTCATCTCATCAGAGCCAACCGGACCCATCATGCGCACCGACTACTGGCGTATGGACCAGCCGCATGCGCCTTACCTGCACATGATTGCGGTAGGCGAGTTTGCGAAGGTGGACGATCAGTGGCGCAACGTGCCGCTGAGCTACTACGTCGAGGAGAAATACGAGCCGCACGCTAAGGAGATTTTTGCGCATACGCCGGAAATGCTCGAATTTTTCTCAGAGCTGCTCGGCGTCGACTACCCCTGGCCGAAATACGCGCAAATCGTGGTCCGTGATTATGTGAGCGGAGCTATGGAAAACACGAGCGCCGTAATCTTCGGAGAGTTCGTGCAAAAGGACGACCGGGAGCTGGCTGAAGACAACAACGACCTCATCGTCGCGCATGAGCTGTTTCACCATTGGTTTGGGGATTTGGTGACGACCGAAAGCTGGAGCAACCTTACGCTCAACGAAGGCTTTGCCAACTATTCAGAGTACCTCTGGTTTGAGCATCACGACGGCATTGAAGCAGCCGAAGATCACCGACTCAACGAGCTGGAAGGCTACCTCGGCAGCGGTCGTGGTGGCGGATTTCACCCGCTCATTTGGTACCAGTACGATAGCGAGGAAGACATGTTTGACGGTCATTCCTACAACAAAGGTGGGCTGGTGCTGCACATGCTGCGCAAACAGCTGGGCGATGAGGCTTTTTTTGCTGGCTTACAGCGCTACCTCAAGGAGCACCAATACACGGCGGTTGAAGTCGATGAGTTGCGCATAGCATTTGAGGACACTGTTGGTGAGGACTTGCACTGGTTTTTTGATCAGTGGTTTATTGGCAACGGACATCCCGAGCTGGAGGTGGAGTACACGCGTGGCGATGGGCAGACTACGGTGACGGTAGAGCAGACTCAAGATGTGGAGGAGTTCCGGCCGATTTTCCGATTGCCTACTACTATCGGGGTTTACCCTGCCAATGGTGCTGCCCCTGTGCTGCACGAGGTGGTGGTAGATAAGCGCAAGCAAAGCTTTACGGTGCCTGCGGGGGCAGATGATTTGGTGGTCTTCGATCCTCAATCGACCATTCTCGCTGTCTACAATGAGGAGCGTTCGCCGCAGGAGCAGGTCATAATTTTTGAGCGTGTGCCTGAGCAACGGCGGCGTCTGCAGGCTATTCGGGCTTTGCGCCAGGAGGTAGAGAGTGAAGGTTTTCAGCTTTCGCCAAAACTCATTAATTCTGCCCTCGCTGCGAAGAGTATGCGGGTGCGAAACAATGCGATTGCCCTCATCGACGTGTCTGATCCTGCTGCTGTAGAACAGCTCAAACAGGTTGCGCGTACAGACGAGGTAGGCACTGTCCGTTCGGGTGCATTGTCGAGGCTAGCGCAACTCGATGATCCTGAACTGGCGGCCCTTTACCTCGAGGTGCTCGACAAGGACCAGAGCTACGGCGTGATGACGAGCGGCTTGCAGGGCCTATTCAAGGTTAATCCGACTGAAGCAATAACGCGAGCCAAGGCTTTGGAAACTAGTCCAAACGATGAATTGCTGAGTGGCGTAGCGAGCATATACGCAAGTACGGGAGATGCGAGTTATTTGCCGTTTTTCGAGCGCACGTTGAGTAAGGTAGACAATCAGGCTGCTGGTCCCTTTGTGGGCGCCTATCTTGGGTTGGCATTACAGAATGGGCCGGAGGTTTTGGCGAAAGCTGTAAAAACGGTAGGCGAGCAGGCGATGGACCAAAGCACGAGCTTGTGGCGGCGCTACGGCTTCACGAGTGCACTTGCGGAGTTGCGACAAGCGCTGGTTTCTGAACCATCCTTGAGCAGTATTCCTGGCATGAGTGATGTGGCGAATGTCATTACCGAGGAGATAGAAGCGATTAAAGCTGCCGAGACAAATGCGCAGTTGCAGGGGGTATTTGGGGGGATGTAGCGGTAGCTCCAATTTCTGATGCGAGAGCGGCGGACCAACGGTCCGCGCTATTTTATACTACCAAACCAACCCTTCAGCACAGAGAAGATCCCAAATAGCAGTAAGCCGGCACTGGTAAAGCCCAGCAACCAGAGCCCATAGGGATTAGCGGCCAGGTACTCCAAGGCTCCTTCAGTACCTTTAAACTCACTTGCATCATCACTAGTGGCAGCACGAATGAGGAAGTAGCCAATGATGCCAAATACCAGACCTCTAGCAAAGAATCCATAGCGCCCAATCTGCTTAATCGTGTTGTTGGAGATGCCCCGCCAAGCGATGTCCTGCACGAAGGCGGTCTTCACGCCCTTATACACCTGGTAGCACCCTACTCCAATCACAATTACACCAACAATCCCAACCAGCCACTGCCCCCAGGACTCTTGCAGGAGGTTGGCCACCATACCTTGTTGGGAGGTGCCACTGCTACTACTGGAGCCACCCATAATCGCCAATCGAAGACCTATGACTGCCAAGGTACCATTGACCAAACCAGAACCGACATAGCCAAGCCGTTTGGCAACCGATGTAGGTTCTTTGCCTTCACGTAGTGGGTCGGCAATGCCACGGTAGAGGCGCCAGAGTGCATAGCCCAACAAACCGGCACTGAGCAGCCCCACGAGTATACGCCCAAAGGGCTGCTCGGCAACCCACTTTAAGATGCCCCGCGGACCTTCAATACCTCCTCCCGAAAATCCGAGGACGGTGACGAGCGTGAGCACACCAACCAGTATGTAGACAATGCCTTTGGCAATGAAGCCAGCGGAGAAAAGGGTGTTGAGGGTTTCACGTTTGGTAGCCATAAGCTGAATGGGGTGTTGTTTAAGAGGTAAGGCAGGGCGGGGGCGCCAGGTTCGACGGTAGGGCTAGTCAAAGGCGGGTCAGGTTGAGCTGTCAGGGGCAACCTTTCAGCATTGACGCACCGTTAGGCTTTGCTCTGGGCGAGAGCAAGCATCCTGTACCTTACTTTGCAGCACCCACAAAGCACAACGATCCACCGTCCATGATTAAGAGCATGACTACGGCGAAGCGCGTGCGCTTTCGCTCCAACCCCCGCAAGGACCAGTTCATGAACACGCTGCGTGATCGGGTCAACGCCTACTTCGAAGAAAGTGGCAAGAGCCAAAACGCCGATACTGAGATGTACCTCAAAACTGCGCTCAGCGTGGTGATGTGGATCGCCTCATTTGCAGTGGTAGTATCAGGTGTGCTCGATCCTTACCCGCTCGCGCTGATCGCGATGTACACGCTATGGGGCTTTGTCAATGTATTTATCGCTTTCAACATCATGCACGATGCCACGCATGATGCCTATTCTGCCAACCCGAAGGTCAACAAGATCATGGGTTACTCGATGGATTTCATTGGGGGTAACCAATACCTGTTTAAGCGTATGCACGGAGCGCACCACGGCTACGTGAACATTCATGGTATCGACGTTACCATGGAATCGCACGGTATGTTCCGCTTTACTCCAGCCGAACCCTGGAAGCCTTTTCATCGCTTTCAGCACTACTACACCTTTGTGCTCTACTCGCTGGCTATGTTTCACTGGGTTGTTGCCAAGGACATAAAGTGGATGTTTGGTGAGACACATATTGGCAACCAGAAAAATATTCAGCACCCTACGCGCGAGAAGATCATCTTGATTATCGGCAAGCTCTGGTATTTTGGTACAGCTCTGGCTCTTCCTTTGCTGCTGACGAGTGCGCCGATTTGGGCTGTGCTCATCGGCTTTGTGAGCATGCACATCTTACCGGGCTTGTATTTCGCTCTAATATTTCAAGTGACGCACGTGTATGAAGGCACGACTTACCCGCTCCCTGACGATCGTGGCGATATCCACAACAATTATGCGCTACACGTTCTTGAAACGACGGCTGATTTCTCTAGAAAGAGTCGCTTTGGTAGTTGGCTGATGGGTGGGATTAATATTCATGTGATTCACCACATTTTCCCGAAAATTTGTCATACACACTATCCAGCGCTCACCGACATTCTTAAAGAAACGGCGGAGGAGTTTGGTTTGGAGTACCAAGAGAATGAGCGATTCATTCCAGCGCTGAAGAAGCACTATCGCATGTTGAAGCTTTTGAGCAAACCTGACGCACAAGTGCCGACTATAGGAAAGAGTGCGATGTATGCGTAAGGTGGGTAGCGACTTGATAGTCTAAGTCTCACCCTCACCGCAGGCATAACTCCCACCGCCGGAGGGAATGCGCTGCAGGCTTACCGCGCAGCAGGTATGTCTATTAGCCACCGCGCCACCGACAGAGTCGGTCAAACGCCGCCATGCACTCAGTTCCTAAGAAGCCGCCACTCACACAGACTCTTATTGTAAGAAACGTATAGCTTTGCTGTAGCTGGTACTACAAGCAGGTACCCAAACGAGCTTTATGAGAACAGACGAACGACTTAGCGGACTAGACTACTTCAAGCGGTGCATGACTTCGCGCTATGCTGAATTCTCAGGCAGGGCGCGACGGGCTGAGTATTGGTATTTTCGCTTATTTGAATATATAGGTTTATTTGCTGTCGCAATACTTGGCGCCCTTCTGATTGCTTTAACTGAGTCGGAAGGATCTGAAATGGTATTAATGTTTGCCCTCGTAGTTGGTTATCTGGGACTGATAATTCCTGGACTTGCGGTCTCTGTACGTCGCTTGCACGATACGAACAGGAGCGGGTTGTGGTTGCTCATATCTTTTGTTCCCTTAATCGGCGGCATCGTTCTACTCGTATTCTTCTGCACAGAAGGGACGCGTGGCCCTAACCAATATGGCCCTGATCCAAAAGATTTGTCCGCAGCCGCAAACGATCCCCTGGCCCGGCATTTCGGTACCGACGTGGCTCATTAGTAGAGCTTGAACTTTGCAGCCAATTCGGCCTATCTTTAGAGCATGACAACTATTCGTGCCCAGAAAGTTCCGGCAGTCGTCGACCCGAAGCGTAAGTACTCTATTGAGGAGTGGCTTGCGATTGAGGAACAGACGGGCGAGCGCTATGAGTATCACGAGGGCTTCCTGCGGTCGGTAAGGGCGATGGCGGGCGGCTCAGGTCAGCATGCACTGTTGGGTGCTAACTTTATCTACGCTGCGGGCCATGTGGTCAGGGAGCTTGATAGTGACGATACTCAAAAAACTAGCAGCTGCAGCGTATACTCCAGCGACTTGCGCCTCATGATTAACGTTGAGCAGAGATACATTTATCCGGATGCTGCGATTATTTGCGGAAAGCCGGAGTATGATGAAATTGTAGCCACGGCAGCAAAAAATCCTGTCGTAGTTGCTGAGATACTTTCACCCACTAGCGCCAGGTACGACAGTGGGAAAAAGTTCGATTACTACGCTTCTCTCGAGTCGCTACGCACATACGTGCTCATCAGCCAGGAGTCGACGCGGGTGGAGGTTCGCTCTCGTGCTGGCGGACCTGGTACAGATTGGACGTTGAAGAACTATACCACACTTAGCGAGTCTGTGCACTTGCCAGTCCTGGAGGTAGATTTACCTATGAAGCAGTTGTACCGCAATTGGGAGGCGGGTAAAGTTGAATAATGATTTTACCATGCTTTCGCCAAAACAAATCACAGATCTCGTGGCGGTGCTTCAACGGGAGGTTGGAGAGTTGCGTGCGCTGTACCTGTATGGCAGTCGCGCGGGTGATGCAGCCTATGCGAAGAAAGACAGTGACTGGGATCTTGCTTTTTTGGCTGAGGGGCGTAAAGCGTTAAATTCAGCAGAAAAGTTTTATTTAGCCGCCAAACTTGCAGATGTCTTAAATGCAGACTATGTGGATTTAGTCGATCTAAGGGAGCGAACCAGTCACGTGCTGTGGATGAACATTATAGATGGTGATCGGGTGTGGACGCGCGACTATGATGAGGCTGTAGCTTGGGAAAGTAAGGAGGCTACAATAGCCAATGATTTTTTCTTTCGGCAGCGTGAGCTTCGTCAGGCTCAAATTGATGAACTTCGCAGCCGTGTCAGTTAATACCCTTCTTACAAAGAGCACTCGGCTGGATCGCTGCATAGCCAGGATTCATGAGGAGTTTTGTACCTGAACCGTCGCTTCAGCTGGCATCTATCAGAATCTGCGAAGGTTAAGCATTTCTCGAGCTGGTAGATTTTCGGGAGAAGCAACGGTTCTTACGTGGTCCTGGCCCATTGCGTATAGGCGCACGCTAATACTCCTGCCTAAGGTAAATTACACATAAATACCCGCTATCAAATCAGCGTATCTTTCGCGTACTACACGGCGCTTGAGTTTCATGGTAGGTGTAAGTTCACCTTCGGAACCGTCGGCATGAGTAACGTCCCACGGACCTGCGACGAGCTTGAATTTCTTGATCTGCTCAATGTGTGAGAATTGCGGGTTTAAGCGATCCACGATGTCGGCAAATTGGGCAATGACGGCATCTTGTTGACATGCATCTTCGAGGGTCGAGAACGCATAGCCATTGTCGGTGCACCACTTCTCGAGTGCCTCGGCAGCAGGAACAATTAGTGCAGAAACAAATTTTTGACTATCCCCAACTACCATAATATGTTCAACTAAGAATTCCTCTTTAAATTTGCCTTCAATGGGCGCCGGTGCAACATATTTGCCGCCGGAGGTTTTGAGTAGTTCCTTTTTACGATCTGTAATCTTTAAGAATTTCCGACCGCCAGGCCCCATGAGCCACATGCCGATGTCACCTGTCCTAAACCACCGCTTCCCCTCAATTTCGGTAAAGACTTCGGCAGTTGCATCGGGCCGCTTGTAGTAGCCTATCATGACATTTGGACCGTGAGCAAGCACCTCGCCCTCGCCTTCACGGTATGGGCCCGAGGTATCGAGCTTGAGCTCAACATCCTTTACCGTAGGGCCAACAGTACCCAATAAAGCACCAGTTGAATTCATCTCATTGATGGTTAGTCCTGGAGATGTTTCAGTCAGACCATACGCTTCGCGTACAGGAATTCCCGCGGCACTAAATACACGCAAGATATTGTGCGGACAAGGAGCGGCACCAGTAACTATTCCTTTTAATCTTCCCCCTAAAGCATCACGCCATTTACTAAAGACTAAGGTATCAGCTATTGCGGCTTTAAAGCCTGTTAATGGATGCTGGTAATCATATTCTTCGGTAAGGCTAAGTGCCCAGAAGAAAAGTTTGCGTTTGAGGCCGGTGAGTGATTCGCCGCGCGAATAAATCTTTTCATAAACTTTCTCCAGCAGCCGGGGTACGGTTGTGAAAAAGTGTGGCCGAATCGCCTGCAAATCACCTTCCGGTCCACCAAGGTTATCAGTTCCGGTTAGGGCAATGCGACACCCGCGACTGATAAACACGTGACTTGCAGCACGCTCAAAAATGTGGCACAACGGCAGAAAACTCAGCACTGTATCCCCAACGTCTACAGGTATGCGCTCGCTGGCAGCCTCTATCGCTGAGCATATGTTGGCGTGGCTGAGCATGACACCTTTAGGTTTTCCTGTAGTACCGCTCGTATAAATTATTGTGGCAAGATCTTCTGTTCGAATTGTCTCCTTTCTGGCTCTCAATTCAGCATTTAGTGTTTCCTCCTGCGGGTTTCCGCTTTCGCTCAAAACTGGGGGAACAAATAGCTCGGACCACGAAGTGCGACCTTCTACTGTATCGAAAACATAGGTTTTGACGAAAGTAGACGTATCATCACCTGCAGCCTGCACCTTCTCATACAAATCACCGCCACCAACAAAAGCGTAGGCAACTTCAGCTTGATCGAATATAAAACGGTAATCATCGGCACTAATGGTAGGATAAACAGGAATCGAAATTAGTCCTGTCTGTGCACAAGCTAAATCTACTGCGATCCACTCCGGGCGATTGCGGTAGGCAGCGATGGCCACCTTCGTGCCCGGCTCCAGACCCAGTTGTATCAGCCCACGCGAAAGTGCGTCGACCTGCTGCTTGAATGCGGCGGTAGACTGCCAGGACCAAGCCTCTCCCTCCTTGCGCTGCCCCACAAACTCTTGGAGAGGATACTGCTCGAGGGCATAGTCTAAAACTTCGAAGGTACGGCGGAAGGTGGGCATGTGCGAAAGGTAGCACCAAGCCACAAAATGCCCAAGCATATAGTAAGTTGCTACCAGCAGCCCCGCAACTAGTAAAGCTTCGAGCAGCTAAAGATTTTATTTAACCCGACGTGGAAGCGGCCTGCAAAAGAATTAATACTCAAATTCTAAACTCTGCGCAGGAAAGCCGAAGAGACACTTTTCTTTGACGAGATTGGCCACTTTAGCGGGCACCATCTGCTCCCAACCTTCTTCTGAATGAGCAATCATTTCTAAGACTCGCTTCGAATAAATGTGAAGCACGTCAGAATTATAACCCTCAATATCGACAATTTGCTTGCCTTCGAGTAAATGCTGGTACAAGAAGCGAACGCCCTCAGGGACTGGCAAATTTGCAGCCGTCATTAATTCAGCCGACCCTTCTTGCTGCGCGGGGTACACAAAGAACTGGACAGTGCGGGCAAAGAGCTCACCAAAAGCGGATAGCAACTTGCCATCCATGTTGTCGTAGTAGCGCTGGGTAATTAGATCGAGCAATTCACGCACGCCAATAACAAAGCCAATAAGCGGAACTTTATATTCTGCCAAGTAGTGCGTTAGCTCGTGGTAGGTATCACAATTGGAAATAATCACGGTTTGCCCCATAGCATTAAGCAGCTCGGCACGATCAAGAAAGTCATTATCATCAATATTGCCATTAGTTCCACGTAAATTTGAGAGGGTAATTTCAGTTAATAAATAACTTTTGCGTGCGTCGACTTTATCCATCTCTCTAAACTGCTCGAAAGCGGATTGAATCATGTCGAAGTTGACCAGCGTAACCGGGCGGTAGCTCCCTCTGACCACGAGGCAGGCCTTGCGGTAAAGGAACTCGGAGGCGTGCACAGGGGTCCTATCCGGCCCAAACATGGCAACTTTAGAAAGGCCATGCTTCACGAGGTAGAGCGAGAGAAGGCGATTGTCTACACTTCTAAACTCCGGTCCGCTGAGGCGAATCATATCTACAGAGACCCGACCGTGGAGGTTGTCGAGCAGGCTTTGGATAAGGTCTTCTATTTTATCGCTACACATGTAGCAGGCGTGCACCATGTTGACGCCGAGGATGCCGATGGCCTGTTGTTGGAGTCGATTATCGGCGTCGTGCATACGAGCGTGCACGATAAGATCATTGGGTTCTCCGTCTGGATGAAGCTGGAAGCGCAGCCCGAGCCAGCCATTGCCGTTGATGGTGCGGGAATAGTTGATGGCGGAGACGGTATCAGCAAAGACGAAGAAGTTGCACCCGGGCCGCTCGTTTTGGAGGCGGGTGGTCATGAGATCGTACTCATGATCTAGCATTTTGTAGAGGCGGCTTTCGCACACGTAGCGGCCACTCGGCTCAGGGCCGTAAATCTTATCGGAGTACACCTTATCGTAGGCACTCATGGTCTTGGCGATGGTGCCAGCGGCAGCACCAACTTGAAAAAAATAGCGAGCAACTTCCTGTCCGGCGCCAATTTCTGAGAAAGTGCCGTAGATGTTGTCGTCGAGATTGATTTCGAGAGCCTTCTGTTCAGTCTCTAGGGTTTGGCGGGAGGAATCTGGCATGGGCTAGGCTTGGCGGCGAATATCTCTATTTGCTCAAACGCAAGAGTCGGCGACATGGTGCAGTCGGCGCCTAGCGACAGCAAAATCTGCCGGGGTGAAGCAGCGAAATCGGCAAAACATGTATCCCTTAGTAGCAGGAAGGCAGAAATGTCGGCGCAACGCGGTTTATCGAGGTAGCATCGTGTATTTTGCCATGACTCTCAAGCCATAACCCCTCAGAATTCTCAGCATGAACTTACAACGACTCCCCCTCCAGTTGCTCACCTTCTTGGTCGCGCTTACTTATAGTGCGCTTGGATTTGGACAAAACGTTCAGCTGTTCGGCTGCGATGAGATACCTGCCAATGCACAAGCTGCAGCTGCCTGTAGCATCTGTAACTTCGACACTGGCCTGGGGACAACGATCGGCTATACCCCTAGCGACCCTGCAGGCTGGTGTGGCACCATTGAGAACGATCAGTACATTGGCTTTCTCGCTGGGCCTACAGGCGCAGTCTCTTTCGAACTGTCCGCTTTCAATTGCGACAGTCCTGACGGACTTCAGGTAGGCATCTATGACTTGAGCAATACGCTCGTGGGTGACTGCTTCAACCAAATCGTCAATGGCGCTAGCCAAGTTTTTAGCGCTGGCGGCCTTACCCCTGGTGAGACGTACTTCATACGTATAGATGGCTTTGCAGGCACGGCATGCGACTTCACCATTACAGTAATATCTGGAATTGTAGCTCAGCCTTCACCTGTAATTGATACTATTGAGGGGCCACAGCAAGTATGTTTCGATCACCCATATGAATTTTCAGTTGACACTCCTCAAGTTGGAGTGAATTACCTGTGGACAGTAACACCAGGACAAAGCGTCCAAGATTTTTCACTCGCAGACTCTAGCTTGCTTATAGCTCCTTATGGAGGTGGTAGCACGCTTGCTATTACATTTAATTCAGTCGGGTCTAGTTTGCAGCCAGGGCAGTGTGATACAGTAAATATATCTGCTGTTCCTATAAATATCTGCTTTCCACAAGATACCGCGACGCATATCACAGTCAATGTTTGTAGACCGCTGATGCAGGATACAATCCAAGTGGTCGTTCAAGCTCCAGTGTGTAGTACGCGCTATACAGATTCCATAACTCAACAAAGCTTTGGGATTGGCACCCACTATTTTCTGAAGCGAGATAGCCATCAGCAAGTCCAGTGTGATACACTTATTGAATTGGTGGTGATGCCAGGAACAGTAATAGAACCAAACTTATCAGGTCCACTCTTGCTTTGCGACTCGATCTCAAGCCTTACTTCTAGTCCTAGTGGTGGTGCACCACCTTACACGTTCGATTGGTCTACAGGTGTCAGGGAAACTGGCCTCACGAGCACGCTTAATATAAGTCAAGGTGGTACTTACTTCTTGGTTATCACCGACCAAGATGGCTGTAGAAGAAATGCAAGTTATAGAGTAGTTGAAAGCTCAGCTAGTAATATCCCTCTAACGTTCGTGGGCACCGATTGCAACGGCGACGGCGGATTTGTCTCGCTGGATTCATTACTCACCACACAGGTCGATGTAACCTGGAGTACAGGGGCCACGAACGTCCAAAGCATCGGCCCACTCCCAGCCGGGCGATATAGCGTCTCCCTTTCCGATCCTGCCTCAGGATGTGTGGTCGACAGCATCTTTTACATCCGACGCGACCCTGCATGCTACTCCACCATCGGCGGCTATGTGGTCATCGATACAGCTACCAACTGCCAAAGCTACCTCAATCACTTCCCGCTCCAAAACATTCCCGTGACCTGTAGCAATGGCATGACTGTCTTCACTGACAGCTCAGGCTACTACGAATTCAGGGTGGATACCGGCACCTATACCGTGCAAGTGCTGCCAGGGGCAACATCCTGGACGCCCGCCTGCACCCAAGTCTACACCTTTGACGTCACCTCCTACCAGCAGATCTACCCGCTCAGCAACTTCTTCTTTACTGGACAAAACTTGTTCGACATCTCACTCGTGCTCACCAAAAACAGCCCGAGTGTAGGCCGTGTCAGCCAGGTCTATATCGAAGTCTGTAACAACAGTGCACTGCCTGCAAGCTTTGAGGTGACCCTGGAGTTTGGTGAGCAACAGACCTTCATCTCCGGCTATCCGCGAGCCATTCCCCAAGCTGTAGGAGATAGCACGGTGATCTTCACATTCGTTGACTTACAGCCCTTCGAGTGCGTCAACCTTAGGAGTTGTATCAGAACCTCACAATCGGCTACCGTAGGTGATTCCATTACATACACCGCATACACTGACGCAGCGACAACGAACACTGATGTAGTTCCTGGAGACAACTTCCAATCCTGCACCACTGCCATCATTGGCTCCTACGATCCCAATGATAAAACGCCTACTCCTGCTGGCACCGGACCCGAAGGATTTATCTCTACCAGCGATTCGCTGATGCGCTACACCATCCGCTTCCAGAACACCGGATCGGATGATGCTCTCTATGTGCGACTCGAGGATGCCATCTCCGATAAGCTCGACATCACTACCCTTAAGCCCGTCGGCGCCAGCCACCCCTACGAAGCATTCTACAACGAAGACAACAGACTCTTCGTCACCTTCGACCCCATCGTGCTGCCACCAGAAGCACAAGATACCGTCGGCTCCCAAGGCTACTTCACCTACACCATCCAGACCATGCCAGGCCTTCAGCCTGGGGATGTTATCAACAACACCGCTGAGATCTACTTCGATTTTAACGATCCGATCATCACCAACACAACGGTCAATACTATCGAGTCGCCCGTGTCTACACGTAGCCCACAGGTCTCCCGTGAGTTAATGCTCTACCCTAACCCAACAACAGGTGAGCTTACACTGCGCGTTGCTGCCAATCAGCAGATTGAGCGGGTGGGCATTGTTTCTATCGATGGTCGCGTAGTCCGTCACCTTGCTTACACTCAAGCAGGTCGTGATGCCAAGCTTGATCTTGGTGAGTTGGGGCTGGCCCACGGTATCTACAACCTCCAGGTCACCCTAGCTGATGGTGAGCTGTTGAGTAAGCGGGTGGTGTTGCAGCGGTAAGTTCTGAGTAAGCGTCTAAGCAACCACGTCTACTGAGTCTGTATTTTCTAGCCCAAGCTTTGCGCCTATGGCTAGCGAACTGGGAGAAGTAGTATATTTTTCGCACATAATATAAAATGTGCTTGCTTCGACGCTTTACCATGAAAAGCGCAACTACTGGCGCGTTTGGCCGACTCTGTCGGTGCGCCGGCTAGAAAAGCGCACTCGCAGAGCGAGCCAAATGCGCTCTGAACCGTGGATATCTTAATCTTGCGCTCTAATCTAAATGGCATTAAATCCCTTACAATGCTCGTGCCATTACGTCATAATGAACACCATAAGCGCAAGTCAGTTATTCATAGAGCGCAACCAGCGCCGTCTTCTTGCGCCGTTCGACCGCTTCCGAGCGGTGGCGCGCTCTTACTGCCGCTGGCCGAATCTGTCGATGCGTCAATACGAAAAGGGCACTCGCAGAGCGAGCCAAACGCGCTCTGACCGCTACAGCTGGAGTTAGCATTGGCCTTGCAATTTCTGGCCTTGCAGTAATAATTTCCAGACACTTAAAATCTAGTCACATGGAGACACTTAAAAAAAGACTGAAGAGCATCCATTTCTGGATACTGACATGTGCAACAACCTTAGGAGGCTACGATTTAGGCGTAACTTTGAGTGATCCTGGTTGGAAAGAGAACAGCACTTTTCTTGATTTCGCACTCCCAATCTCGATGGCCTTACTTTCACTTTCTATGCTCGTTTCTATCATCCATGTTGAGCGCGAAGAAAAGATGAAATAACAATTGAGCGCAACCAACACCATGTTGCGCCGTTCGACCGCTTCCGAGCGGTGGCGCGCTCTTACTGCCGCTGGCCGGCTCTGTCGGTGCGCCACTACGAAAAGCGCACTCGCAGAGCGAGCCAAACACAAGGCTAGCTCAAACTACCCATCGCCTCCAACCAGCCCATAGAGCGGGTGGGGCTGCAATTGGATTGTTACTTAGCAGGCATATATAGGGTCGTGCTAGGCTGTGTGAGAGCAGGAGGAGTACATTGTGCTGCTCATCCATCTAGCTTACCCTAGCTCGCGTACTCCTCCTAATATGAAGCTGCAAACTCTTACCACTTGTAGCGTATTGCTCCTGCTTTTCACTATCCTTGGCTTTCGCGCCGAAGGTCAGCCGCCCACCTTTACAGGAGGATGTGATGAAATACCCGCCAATGCTCAAGAGGCTGCTGACTGCCTGCTCTGCAACTTCGACACCTTCGTAGGTACGACTGCGGGCTACACTCCCAGCGAATTAGCAGGTTGGTGTGGCACCATCGAGAATGATCAATATATTGGATTTAGAGCGGGACCAACTGGTGCGGTTTCTTTTGAGCTAGCAGTGTTTAACTGTAATACTCACGAAGGCCTCCAGGTAGGGATATATGACTTGAGCAACAACCTTATCGGAGATTGTTTCAATCAGATTGAGGAAAACTGGCCCCAAATATTCAGCGCAGATAGTCTTACGCCAGGAGAGATTTACTTTATACGAGTGGATGGCTTTGCTGGCGAAGAATGTGATTTTACATTAACAATTATTAGCGGCCTAATAAATGGACCCTCTCCAGCTATAGATGACATAGATGGACCCAATCGAATTTGTCTCGACGTAGATTATACATTTAGCGTCCCAAATGCTCAGGCCAGTGCTACATACCTGTGGATGGTAGCTCCAGGGGCAAAGGTTGCGAATTATGAAATAGATGATCCTGCTGCACTACTTTTACCATATGGGGGAGGCAGTGAAATTACACTCAACTTCGACGGCATGACAGCTGGTCTAGCACCAGGTGAATGCGATACAGTTAACATATCAGTCAAGCCAGTCAACTTATGTTTTCCTGTAGATTCGGTAACATCAACAACTATTAATATCTGCCAATCTATCAACGCAGATACAACGACCAGAAATGTTACCTATGCTTCTTGTCAGGCAGGCTATTTTGATGTTTTGACAGATGAAACCTATACGAGTGGCACACACTATTTTACACGCGTGGACTCAAACCGACAGCATCATTGCGGGGAAATAATCGAACTTGTTGTCTCACAAACACCAGCAATTTCTATAGATTTCGATGGCGCACCTTATATCTGTGATTCAACAACCACACTTATTGCGACTCCATCTGGTGGATACCCACCGTACACGTTCAATTGGTCGGGCGTTAGAGATACTGGCTTAACGTCCACTATAGCTACGCCCACCTCGAGATCATACAGGGTTGTCGTTGAAGACTCCTTGGGATGTTACCAGCAATCCACCTACGTTGTAGCTGACGCAGGAGATTATCAAATTCCATTAGACTTTATCGGCACTGACTGTCAAGGTGATGGTGGCTTCGTATCTCTAGACTCTAACCTGATCGATGATCTTCAAATCGTATGGAGTACTGGAGAAGTGAATACAGGAGATATCGGTCCACTTCCGGTAGGCCGCTACAATGTGCGTCTGACGCTACCTAATTCCACATGCGGGGTTGACAGCACCTTCTACGTCGCACGCGACTCTTCCTGCCTCTCGATAATCAGTGGGTACGTAGTGGTCGACACAGCAACCTCATGTACGGATTACACAGCTCATCACCCGCTCAGCAATGTTGCTGTGACCTGCAGTAATGGTTTGACAAATTTTGCCGACTCCAATGGCTATTATGAGTTTGTCGTCGATACCGGTACATACACAATTCAAATTTTACCTGGAGCTACTGACTATACACCTGTGTGTACACAAAGCTACACATTGAATGTAGCTGATTATGAAGAAAATCTCGATCTAAACAACTTCTACTTCGTTGCCGAGAATGAGGTTGATATTTTAGTCACTATTGGCAGAATGAATGCTGTAGTCGGCAGACCGACGTTAGCCACCCTCTATGCAATCAATAAAACTGCATTCCCGAAACAGGTAGATCTGACGTTTTCTGTTCCGAGTATATTCTCCTATTACAATCTTTCCTCACCCGATCCAGATTTGACGTTCATAGATACTTCAATAATTTGGAGGATTGACGCTTTAGCACCCTTTAGCACCAGGTTCAAAGAGATACCACTATTCACCGATAGCACCGCCACTCCGGGTGAGAAAGTTTACTTTAGATTATCTACAGACGCTACCACGACAGCGCTTGATCTCGTTCCAACGGACAACTCCGACTTGCTTCCTGTCAGGGTGGGTGCAGCCTATGACCCAAATGATAAGGGAGTAACACCTGCTGGCGAAGGAGTAGAAGGCTTCATTGCCACAGCTGATTCACTGCTGCAGTACACCATCCGCTTTCAAAATACAGGCACAGCCGACGCACAGTATGTTCGACTCGAAGATGTCATTTCAAACAACCTGGACATCACTACGCTACAACCACTAGCTGCCAGTCACCCCTTCAAAGCTTTCTACAACGAAGATCGAAAGCTCGTAGTCACCTTCGACCCCATTCAACTCCCTCCTGACTCGGAAGATTTCGAAGCATCACAAGGCTTCTTTACCTACACCATCAAGCAGCAAAAGGACCTGCAGCCAGGTGATCAAATCAGCAATACCGCAGGAATCTTCTTCGACTTTAATCCTGCAATCATTACCAATACCACCCTCAATACCATTGAGTTTCCAGAAGTCATTGAGGAACCAGATACCATGGTCGTTACACAGCCAGTGCCGGATGCCAAACTCTACCCCAACCCAACCACCGGCGAGCTGACTATTATTGTGGCAGTCGACCAGCAGGTTGAAGACATGACAGTAGTAGCTGTCGATGGACGTGTAGTAGGAACAGTCGCCTACGATCAGGTAGATCAGGTGTTGACCTGCGATGTCAGTTCGATAGACCTCATCACCGGGATGTACAACCTGCGACTCAAGCTGACTTCAGGCGAAACGCTGACGAAACGCTTCGTGCTGCAACGTTAAGCAGGCAGCTACTGACTCACCAGGCGATAAGCGCGTGGCTGATGATTAGGAGCTTGTACCACAAGGAGATAAATTCCACTAGCCAAAGCAGGCCAGCTGTAGCTCCCATCCGTCGCGACAGCTGAAGCATGCACGTGCTGCCCCTGAGCAGTCAACACGCGAAACCTGGAGCCTGCTGGAACGTCGGTAAACTCGACCACGCTGCCCGCAGCAATCGGATTACTCATTGTCACGGCCCCAGACCAAACTGGTGCTTCTTCGACTGACACTGCGAGCGACCTGTACCAGTACTCATAGAGGCTCATGTCGCCACTTCCACTGCCTATATATGCACGATAAAGTGGATCAGCGCCATCATCGCTTCTGTACAGGTTGTAGATGTAGTCAGGCTCTCCCGGCGACCGTTCTACAAAGGAAATCGAGTCTACCTCTGTAGTTGGATTGACAAAAGCTATCTCAGCCACATAAGCAGGAATATGCGTATTTGTGTAGGTATACGTGGTAGTATTTGCATCACGTCTTGCTGTCCATGTAGTCGTCTCGTAATCGATTGGTGTCTGCATCAAGTCGGAACTTGTCGATTCGCGGACAATTTCTATCTCATTGTCGCTATTGTAAGTGTAATTAGCTCGCAGTTGAGTAAGAAATTCTCCGTTAGTTAGACGATCAACACGTATACTGTCACTAAGGCCGTCTGCACCATAGAAGATATAGCGTTTCCTTATCAAATTATCCGGTGTAGAATATTGATAGACACTAT
The DNA here is from genome assembly GCA_965213735.1 of Saprospiraceae bacterium. Classification (GTDB taxonomy): domain Bacteria; phylum Bacteroidota; class Bacteroidia; order Chitinophagales; family Saprospiraceae; genus CALDTK01. The sequence continues at coordinate 756,027 of CBDCAB010000005.1, read as the reverse complement.
CTAATCTACCAGCACTGAAGTACCTCAAAAAGTAAAACACGGATGAATCCACTCCAGATGTAAAGGGACCGTTACCAGGATAATAGTAGGTCTCATGTACAGTGTCTTGTCCGTTTACAGGTGGAGTTTGAGCATAAGTGAAATCGGTCCCGTAAAAATGCGTGTCATTATCCAGTGGCTCCCTATAAGAAAATTTCACCCGATCTCCAGCGTACTCATACGATGACTTGATCTTGGCTGTATCACCAGTCCCACTGAGGTAAGCTTCGGAAGCAGAATCTAGCTTACCTAAAGTATGGCCAAATTTGATGTTGTAAATTGACGGGTAGAAAAGCTCGTCGTATACAGCCGAAACTGTATACAGCACATCATCAGGCTCCTGAGCATTACTCTCAGAAATGCCGAGGGCGAGGAAAATGGTGAGCAAAAGAGTGTACGTGTGGTTCATGCCTTGTGGTTTATTTCTACGAAGATATCTTGCGCTACTCCTGCCACCAACGTACTTGTACTATTTACGACGCTTTTAACGCATGAGACGTTTATTCTAGCTTCTCCATATGAGTCTCGACCTGCTGATTACGAGTAAAATAGGAGCAAAGCTGGCGTCAATACAGCGTACCGTTTCTTACCGCATCCCCTCCACACTCCGCACCAACCACACATCCCAGAGCACCGCCGCCAGCAGCAGCAAAGCACCTGCCTGGTGCAACACTCCCCAACTCACTGGAATAGTCCCCTTGCTCAATACTACAGTGATAATGCCTAAGAATACTTGGACGAGCATCAGCGCCAGCGTAATACCCACCGCTGTGCGCCAGCGCCTTGCGTGCTGCCACTGGTTTTGGCGAAAGCTGAAATAGGCTAGCCCCACAATTAATGCTGCAAGGATGTAAGCAGTAGTCCGGTGCAATACCTGCACCAGCGCACTCATAAATGGACTGCGTTCGTACTCCACCACATTCATCCAGCTCCAGTTGCTGCTCGACAAGAGTACCTCGGGAATCACCTGGCCGCTTAGATCGGGCCATGTCGGATACACCAGCGCAGCTTTCATGCCCGACATCATCCCGCCAAGTAGAATCTGGACCACCAGCACACCAGCCGTCCACAGCACGAGTGCTCGGATACGTGAAGAGGGTTTTGCCTGCCTGCCTGTTCTCACTTGTGTGGGCATGGAAAGGCGGACGTTATAAGTCCAAAAGGTGGTCCACAGCAAAATGCCGAACGTCACAAAAGCGATCGCCAAGTGCATCGACAACTTGTAGGCATTGACCAGCGGCCGCTCGATGAGTCCTGAAGCCACCATAATCCACCCAAAGCTGGCCGTGAGCGCTGCAGCCACAAAGACTAGCGCCAGACGCTTGGCTAGCCTGCGATCAATCCAGCCTTTCAGGAGAAAATAGCCGAGCGGCACCACGAACACCAGGCCCATCATACGCGCCCACAGTCGGTGGAAATACTCCCAGAAATAGATAAACTTGAAGTCTGCCAGCGGCATACCGTCATTCAGCTTCTCGTACTGGGGCGTGGCCTTGTAGAGCTCAAACTCAGCCGCCCAGGCTGTCTCGTTGAGCGGCGGCAGCGTTCCCGTCACGATTTCCCACTTGGTAATCGACAAGCCCGAGCCGGTGAGTCTGGTAATGCCGCCCACGATCACTTGCACGAAGATGAGCACCAGGCCAGCTATCAACCATGTGCGCACGGCCTGTGGATATCGCCGGTGTGCGGTGGCCCCAGGTGAGGATTCGGTCGCCTCATTCGAGCGAGCGGCAGCAGCGGTGTTGTCCACGTTGTGACCTTTGGTTATGTGCTTTGATAAAAATTTAAAAACCTTATCACTCACCATCAGAGCTGTTAGGATGTGGAGAGGGAGAGCTGTTGACAAGCCCAAAATCTCAGACTCTACATTTTGACCCGCATCGCCAACAGAAGCCACTCCTGAGCTTCAAGCTTTTAGCAAGACTATACACAGAGAGCCAAAGAGGGTTTTGTCGAAAACACCTCCAGCCAGCTTGCCCCCCGAAACTGACTAATGAGTGTCAGACCAACACCCTTGTGGAGTGGAACGCAATCCACATCCACCGTCACAACTGTGGATTTGGGGAGAGACGTGGACATTCACACGATTTCTCGTCGCATTGTACGCAGGCTACGCACACTTGTGCACACAGATGTTGGTGCACCCACATATGAGCTCATTTCGAGCTCCAAACACAGCTCACTTTAGGCTGCTGCTGCACCACACCAGTCTGCGTAGTCGAGATTACCAAATCAGCTTCCTAACGGGCTAGCGCGCTCATTTGCAAAGCTGTACAACCTTATCAACAGGCTACCGTTAGTCCCTGCTCAACGCCACCGGCATGCCATTATCCACCTCTCCAAACCGCCTTGCACTCCTCGCGGCCTTCGCGATCGTGTACCTGGTGTGGGGCTCTACCTACCTAGCCAACATTATTGCGATTGAGACGATTCCGCCATTCATATTGGTGCTCGGAAGACTCATGTTGGCAGGAGCAGTACTACTTGCACTTTCCCGCTTTCGCGAAAACTGGAAATTCCCCTCCTCCCGCGAGTGGCGCAACCTTGCACTCACGAGTTTTCTCTTCCTCACCATCGGACTCGGCGCGGTGGTGTGGGCCGAACAGTACATCGAGTCTAGCACCACGGCCTTACTCGTTGCCGCCGAACCTCTGCTGGTAGTGCTCGTACTCTGGGGTTTTGAGCGAAAGCGGCCACGGTGGCAAGCCTTTGCCGGAATAGCACTCGGTATCATCGGCACCTTAGTATTGGTGGGCCAAGATGTCGTCATTGAAGGAGAAGGTGCCGTGCTTGGCATTGCGGCCATCCTACTCGGCATTACAGCTTGGGCTTTCGGCTCAGTTTTAACTTCAAGGGTTTCGCTTCCGCAAAACAGAATGCAAACTGCCGGATGGCAAATGCTGCTGGCAGGACTCATGACCATCCCCTTTGTGCTGGCCAGCGGCGACCTGTCGAGTTTTGACGTAAGTAGCATCAGCCAACGCTCCATGTGGGCCTTTGCCTTTCTCGTGCTATTCGGCTCTATCATCGCCTACTCGGCCTTCCTCTACCTGCTGCAGAACGTCTCGCCGGAAAAAGTCGCCACTTCCACCTACGTCCATCCGGTGGTTGCACTTACGCTCGGCGTACTGTTTCGCGATGAAGTCGTGACTTCCCAAACCTTAATAGCCTGTGGCATTCTGCTCACGGGTGTGCTGTTCGTCAACGGCAATTGGGGCCGCCGCCGGCGTAGTGCCCTCGTGCAGCCGCGACAGGCCAACAGCGGAGCCATCATACGGCGCTGGTCGGGACGTGCAATTGCAGGCCGAGCCGACGAGTTAGAGGACTTCCTCGAGCGTATCGTGCTTCCAGATATTATGACGCAGCCCGGCAGCCTTTCGGCAAAACTCCGCAGGGACGCCCAAGACAGTACGATGATGACGATCGAAAGTCAGTGGGAAAACGAGCAAGCGATTGCAGCTTTTACCATCGGGCAAACCGATCGACCCAAGTATTACGAGGGCGAAGACGACTTGCTGCAGTCAGATGGCCAGCGTATCGAGCATGGCATGTCCAGCAACTGAGCTCTTGCCGAACAAGGGCAACACCCACACCTTATATATAGACATGTGTGGACGCTACTCGCAAACCCTTACTCCCGATCAAATCGATGAGGCATTCGGGCCCATTACGCTTCCGCAAAACCTCAAACCCAACTACAATGTAGCCCCTACTCAGCTCGCGCCGGTGATCACCAATCGCCACCCGCAGCAGGTGGAGCTGTTTGAGTGGGGACTCGTACCGTTTTGGAGCAAGGACGGGAAGAACACCGCCAAAATGATCAACGCCCGCAGCGAGGGCATTCTCTCCAAACCGAGCTTTCGCAAACCCATCCGCGAGCGGCGCTGCCTCGTGATTGGCGACAGCTTTTACGAATGGCGGCGCGAAGGCAAACAGAAACAACCCTATCGCATCACCCCTAGCAATGGCGAACCCTTGGTGCTGGCAGGAATTTGGGAATATTGGCGCGACAAGCAGGACGAGGAAAATCAAAAGCTCACCTTCTCCATCATCACCACCGAACCCAATGCGGAAATGAGCAAAGTGCACAACCGCATGCCCGTGGTGCTCAACTCACCCGCCCTGCGAGAAGCTTGGCTGAGTGAGCTGAGCGAGGATGAAATTGTAGAGATTCTACACACTCCGCCCGATGGCTCGCTGCAACTTTATGCGGTGCCACCACTCGTCAACAGCGTACGCAACAACGGTCCGGAGCTACACGCGCCCCTCGACAACAGCTGACTCTGCACAGCGAACTCTCCACAGCACATGTCCATACAAAGTGAGTAATGGCCCCACCCCAGGCCCTACTTTCGCTCCCTAAGCTCGACATATGAAGTTCACAATTTCCTCGGGGACGCTCCAAAAGCATCTCAATCTCGCTGGTGGCGCTATCACCGCCAATCCAGTGGTGCCCATACTCGAAAATTTCCTTTTCAAGATAGAAGGATCAGAGTTGGTGGTGTCGGCAACCGATCTTGAAACCAGCATCATCACCCGCATGGAGGTGCAGGCAGATGAAGATTTTTTGGTTGCCATTCCTGCCAAGCTCATCAGCGACACCCTCAAGGCACTGCCCGAGCAGCCCGTCACTTTCGAGGTCGACGATAAGATGGGCATTGAAATTACCAGCGCCTACGGTAAGTACAAACTCGCTGGCGCCGATGCGGCAGATTACCCTAAGCTTCCGCAGGCTGAAGATGTCGAGCAAATCGGAGCAAGCGTAGCTACCCTAGAGCGGGCCATCAACAAAACGCTCTTTGCCACTACTACGGATGAGTTACGTCCGGCAATGATGGGGGTATATTTCGAAGTCGATGATGCTGCCATTAATTTCGTTGCCACCGATGCACACAAGCTGGTGAAGTTCTCTGTCAGCCAGCTGAGTGGTTCTGCATCGGGAAGTTTTATCGTACCCCGCAAAGCGCTAACGCTGATTAAAAATGCTGCCCATGGCAAGGATGAAGTTAAGATGTCCTTTAACCGGAAAAACGCATTTTTCGATATAGGCAATACCCATATTGCCTGTCTGCTTATTAATGCAAACTTCCCGGATTACAATAATGTTATTCCTCGCGAAAATCCGAACGTACTCACTGTTGATCGGGGCGATCTACAAAGTTCGCTCAAGCGCATAGCACTCTACGCCAACAAGACCACCAATCAGGTGCAGCTCGACCTTTCTGAAGGAAGCCTCACCCTCCAGGGACGCGATGCCGATTTTGCCAATGAAGCTACCGAACAGCTTACCTGCACCTATGAAGGTGAGCAACTCAAGATCGCGTTCAACGCCAAATTCTTGGTCGAAATGCTCAATGCGCTGGAATCAGAGACCATTACCATGAAATTTTCTGAACCCAACCGTGCCGCCATCATGATGCCGGGTGAGGAGGAGGAAAACGAAGAAACTTTAATGCTGGTGATGCCTGTGATGGTGCATTATTAGGGTGTTGGGTGCTGGGTGCTGGGTCGCTCGTTACTCGCTGTTGGAAGTTGGATCGCTCGTATCTCGCTGTTGGAAGCTGTATCGCTCGTATCTCGCTGTTGGAAGCTGGATCGCTCATATCTCGCTGTTGGAAGCTGGATCGCTCGTATCTCGCTGTTGGAAGTTGGATCGCTCGTATCTCGCTGCTGGAAGCTGGATCGCTCGTATCTCGCTGTTGGAAGCTGGATCGCTCGTATCTCGCTGCTGGAAGCTGGATCGCTCGTTTCTCGCTGCTGGAAGCTGGATCGCTCGTATCTCGCTGTTGGTAGCTGGACCGCTCGTATCTCGCTGTTGGAAGCTGGATCGCTCGTATCTCGCTGTTGGAAGTTGGATCGCTCGGATCTCGCTGCTGGAAGCTGGATCGCTCGTATCTCGCTGTTGGAAGCTGGACCGCTCGTATCTCGCTGTTGGAAGCTGGATCGCTCGTATCTCGCTGTTGGAAGCTGGACCGCTCGTATCTCGCTGTTGGAAGCTGGATCGCTCGTATCTCGCTGTTGGAAGCTGGACCGCTCGTATCTCGCTGTTGGAAGCTGGATCGCTCGTATCTCGCTGTTGGAAGCTGGATCGCTCGTATCTCGCTGCTGGAAGCTGGATCGCTCGTATCTCGCTGCTGGAAGCTGGATCGCTCGTATCTCGCTGTTGGAAGCTGGATCGCTCGTTCCTCGCTGTTGGATAGCTTTGCAATTAAATAAAAGCAGTCCAGCCTCCAGCAGCGCAGCGATCTAGCCTCCAGCCTCCAGCCTCCAGCCTCCACCTCCCATGACCGCCCTCTTTTTTGGCTCCTTCAATCCAGTGCATATTGGGCACTTAATCATTGCCAACTACTTTGCTGAAGAGCTGGGCGAAACTTGGATGGTACTTTCCCCGCACAATCCGCACAAAGAGCGGCGCACCCTCGCCAACGACTACGACAGGTTGGCACTGCTCGACTTAGGCATCGGCGACAACGACAAGGTGCGCTCGAGCAACGTGGAGTTTGCGCTGCCCAAACCAAGCTATACCGTCGATACACTCGCCTACTTGCGCGACAAATATCCGCAGCGAACGTTTGCCCTCATCATGGGCGGCGACAACCTGGCTACGCTGCACAAGTGGAAAAACGCCGAAGAAATCTTGAAGCACCACCAGGTGCACGTATACCTGCGACCTGAATATGAAGTGACTGGTCCTTATGCCGACCATGAGCAGGTGCTGCTACATCATGATGCGCCACAGATGCGCATTTCGAGCAGTTACATTCGAGCGGCAGTGCGTGCAGGCAAATCTATCCGCTACCTCGTGCCTGAGCCTGTGCGCTTAGAACTAATCGCTCAAGGTTTATATCGCTAGCCGGCACCCGTCGCGCAGATTTTGCGTTATGTAAGGCGTGCGCACGCTGTTTCTGCTCCTTTGCCTGGTCTTGTCTGGTTTTGCGGAAGCGCAAAATGCGAATGTCAAGCTCGTTTCGTGGAATATCCAGGACATGGGTGGCACGAAGTCGGATGCTGAGATAGAGTTGATGGCTCAAATTCTTCGTGGCAATGATGTCATTGCGCTGCAGGAGGTGGTGGCTAAAGATACTGCTGGCGCGCAGGCGGTTGCCAGGCTCGTGGATGCTCTCGACCGCAAGGGCGCAGATTACGACTACTGCATATCCGATCCTACCCACAGCTCCAGTCCCTATATCGCAGAGCGCTACGCGTTTATATGGCGCACCTCCACTATCAAGTTGTTGGGGCGGCCGCAGCTCATTTCAGCTTTCGCCAAAACCATAGAGCGCGAGCCTTACCTCGCTGAATTTGAGTGGGAAGGTAAGCGCTTTCGGGTAGCCAATTTTCACGCACGTCCTTATTCAAAACATCCTGAACAGGAAATTGCGCTCTTCAGAAACATGCCTGATCAATATGCTGATGTGCCGCTTTTCGTACTCGGAGACTTTAATGTGGTGAGTCATCACACGGTGTTCAATCCTTGGAAAAAGCGGGGCTACGAAACAGCACTTTCAGGTCAGGCGACGACCTTAAAAAAGAAGTGGTCCGCAGCGGGTGAGGAGCCTTACCACCACGAGGGCGACAATATTTTGGTGCCGGTGCACCAGATACAAGTCCTCGAGCGTGGAATTCTCGACATTGTCGCCTACCTCCGCAACGACCTCGATGCTGCCCGAGCCTGTAGCGACCATGCGCCTGTTTATGTGGTTTTTGATGATTGGCCTTAGGGGGGTGCTGAGTGCTGTAAGGAAATGGTATCGCAAGGGTCGCAAAGGGAGGACGCAAGGGTCGCAAAGGGTTGCTTCGCGTTTTGGCTTCGCTGTTTTTTAAGCTTCGCTAGTTTGTAGGCTTCGCCGTTTGTTGCTGGTTAAGGGGCTGTTGCTGGGTAAGTGGTATCGCAAGGTTCGCAAAGGGAGGACGCAAGGGTCGCAAAGGGGGGCTTCGCCGGTTTTGGCTTCGCTGTTTTTTCAGCTTCGCTTGTTTTTAGGCTTCGCCGTTTTTTAGGTGTTCGAGGGGCTGTGCTGGGTGTTGGGGGCTGGGTGCTAGGGGCGAGGCTCGCCAACCACAATTACACCAGTGGCTCGTTGGCCTGTGCTCGGGGCTTGTACCGTGACCCAGTAAGAACCCGGAGCCAGGGCGTGAGGCACAGTGAGTAGCCCAGCGCGCCCGCCATTGGTGCTAGATTCCACCAAAGTACCTGAGCTTACGAGTTGGCCGCCCGCGCCGTAGATTTGGTAGCGCAGGTGCCCGGACACGTCATCGAGCCCGACGACATTCACTACTCCACCAGGCCGCTGTACAGTCGGATAAAGCTGAAAGGCCTGCCAATTTGATGAAGTAGTTGAGATAGTGCTTACGGTATCGCAATAGCGTAGTAGGCCAGTAGGTGTGTCGAATGGAGGGGCCACTTGCTCGAGGAGATAGTCGACGATAGTACCAGACTCAACTAGAGGACACAGCGCCCGTGCCTCGGTGAGGTTTCGCAGGTGGGAAAGTCTCAGCATTTGAGAATCCGTGCTAACTCCTGCATCTACCAGATCGCTACGATCAGTGAGTTTAGTGATGCGCGCTGGCAAGCCGATCTGTTCGCTGGCACTACTTGCTACGAATACACCTCCGGCAGTCTCTAGATGAGGTACCCAATCTGGTGAGGTAGGCGGCACATCTGAGCCATGATTGAAGAGTCCAAACTCGCTGACGTGTCGGAGGCTATCCAGGCCGAGAAGTGTGAGGTTAGCTCCACCATCAGAGGGAATATCTCGATTTGCACCATAGCTCAGGAAAATACCAGAGTGGGCAGGGCCAAAAAGGCCGAGCGTGCCCGACGCACTAGAAGGAGCTGTATCTATCTCTTCGTATGGACCTCTACGTGTAAGTGAACGTACGTCGGAGTTGATGCGGAGGCTCGCCCCGAGTACAGTGTAGGCTTCGTCTTGTATAATGGCTATCCCTAGTGCGATATGCGTGCGGTGAGGCTCGAACAGCTGCATATGCCCGCTCAAGGCGATGTCTCGTAGTCCAACAGATAGTACTGTGTCAAGTGATGAGAAGGTGGGCAGGCTGGTAATTCTTGGTAAGTCATCGAATAGAATAGCACCTGCGCGCTGCAGGAAGCCAAAATCATTTGGTTGAAAAGTAAAGGTCTCAAGTGGACCTAAGTATATATAATCGTCCCAGTTGACGTTCCTTAACTTAGGGAGTATTTCTATGGACTCTAATGAGGGCGCCGCTCCTATAGAAAAGTTTTTGAAGCTGAGTGTATTTGATTCGCTACTGACACAGGATAACTGATTGGTTGTTCCAATACTTACTGTTCCTGCATTATTGGGTAGTAAAATAGTATCGATGTTGGGCATAATGCCAAGGGATATTTCAGGATAGGCTAGAACCCAGTTTGTATGATCTAAATTGCCGCTAAGATCGATTGTCCCATCGACATTGAGTCTGCGAACGATAAATCTGTAGAAATTATGTCCTCGGAAACTCGGAAGTTGGGATATTGGAGCATTCAAAATAAATGACAGTTGCCGCACAGCTGTATCTGCGTTGTAACTCGGAAGGTGGAGGTGTCGCAGGCTGGGCAGGTAGATGTCGAGGGTGGCATCGTGGACTCGTTCGTTACGAAAGTTAGACTGAACTCCAGGCGCGAAAGTAAGTCCCTTAGAAAATTCAATGGTATCAAGCTTTGGGCATCTCTCAATTTCCACTGATGTGATTGTATCCAAGTGGCTAAAAGTCACTTTGGTTAGAGTTGAACACTGGGCTATATAAAGCCTATTAAGTGAATGGATATTAGGGAAACGAGGCGTATTGCGTAGTGAATCACATTGATATAATGAGAAATCATTAATATTCTTCCACGTTGAAATAATGTCGATGTTTTCCAAATCTCTCGCCTGTAAAGCGACACTTCCATTGTGTAAATCTATTCCGGAGGCAATCAAGCTTAAACTTTTCAAAGATGCAGTTTCCAATCGAATGCCTTTAAGGTTATTATCGTATCCTGGCACTGGTGAGGTAGATCTACCTATGTGCCGAAGGTTCTGAAGGCCCTCTACACTAATGAGCCCACTGGCTCTAATGCTAATATTATCATCGACCTCAGTAAGAGAGTCCAGCCCGTTAAGCGTCAGCAGATCGTTAGAGGCCGTAATGGTAAAAAAGCCTCCAATGAATTTTAGTCCGAGCATGGGCTCTAGGGAGGTTACCCCTGGGCCGATACGCAAATTCCCCATAATTGAGTCAATTGGGCAAGGTGCATTGGCAAAATAATCGGCTAATCCATCTTGGCTACCAAAAGTCAGAGATGAGTCCGCCCTAAAAAGGCACTTTTTCTGCTAAAGCACGAGCAACTGGCTAATAAGTGCAGCTGTTTGCAGGCATTCTAAGCTTAACACTCGGTAAGAATTATAATTCTTGCTATAAGATTTGAAGTTCTTACGTCGCACTTATGTGCCCCAGCTCATGCCTTTTTCGCCAAATCGACGGTTTGCCCTCTACCCCCGCTGCGTTAGCGCCAGCTCTTGCTCATGTCGCGCAATTCTCGACATATTGGCCCACATAACTCGACAGTATACGTAGGTGCGTGACTTGTGAAGTCCTCTATAGGCCACCTTCACCCCGCGCTTCAGCTTGCAAAATACCTCATGAATCGTTGACTCTACCTCTGGCCGTTTGCTGCGATTATAGCCTTCGGTGCCGTCTATCAACTCTTGGATCTGCACGTACTCCGCAATTTCGTCAGGGGTAAAGTACGCCCTGCGCTTGTCGTACTTCAGCATGTATTTACCTGCTCTATGCGAAAAGCTCACCTTACACACCTCTCCCGTATCCAGGCGTATTGCTGAATAGTGCGCGCGCCCCTCGCCTTGTGCAGGATCAACTTGCCCAGCAGCCAAGCGCCTGATTTTGAAGGCATGTGCACGTCCTTTAATTTTATCAAGGATCCACCGGAACTCTTCGCGCAGCTTCGATGACGACAACTCCAGGTCGGTTGGTTCGGTAGGTGAGCTTTCGGTAAGTGGGTCCTCAGCACCCGAGACCTTACCGAGCATAATGAGCCGGGTGGCCTTGCTGTCGTACCCACCGTCGGTATACACGTTCCTCGGGCCAACATCCTCAGTGGTTGCCTGCAAGTTCACATCGCTTAGCACCTCCCTGGTTTGCTCAAGCGCACCAGCCATGAATGAACTCTCGTTTTGATTAGCTGGACCTACCTCCACAGAGGTGATCAATCGAAGGACATCGGAGTCATCACAAGTCTCGGTAATATTGGCGTGATAGCCCGAGATGGCTTGTTGGTTGATGCCGCGACCCTTCCTGCGATAAGCGGCCTCAGGATCGTGTACCGACTGAACTGAACCACTGGGGATTTGGTCTTGATCCACAGGTTCGACGATGGGAGTATTCGATGCCTCTGGCGCGACGCAAGTACCCTCAGTCTCAGGTGCGTCGGCATCGGCATCGGTGGTAGTGGTGGAGGTGGTGGCCATACTGTCAGACTCATCGTCCAACGATACCCGCGGTAGCGACTTAGCTTTAGTCTGACGAGTTACTTCGACGTAGTGGTCGGTGTACACGCGACGCAGGGTGTGCCATAAGCTCTGCAGGTCATCGTCACCTGGGCCGTCATCCTCATCTCTACCTACCTCGATGATGTAGCGCAGTATATAACCCAGGTCACGCAGCATCGTGGCAGCCTGCTCTTTAGAGAGCTGAAAGGCAAGGTTGGCCGCACTCTTCACCTTGAGTCGCTCGACGATGGCGTGCTGTTGCTCACTAAGCGCTCCTGGTTCAAAGTAGAACCCCTGGTGCATGTTTATCCATGTACGCACCGTCTCCAATACGAGCTGCAGCCGGTTGCCGGTGACAATGTTAGATTTAAACAGCTTGGAGTCCATGCGCAGCGAGCGCCCGGCGATATTATAGCTGGTGGCTTGACCGCGCGTTACAAGCGCGAGGGTGCGACCTATCAAATCCTGGTGTTGAGCACGTTCGTGGTTGCGCTCATCAATAGCGGTGTTGAGGGCGTCCACCTCCGGTCCGTCCCCCTCGATGCGCGCTTCAAAACCAGAGGTGTCTTCGGCATGCCTGGCCAAGGCTGCCTTAAAGTTGTAGTAGGTGGCTGGACAGGGCACCTGCTCATCGAGGTTACATAATCCTAAGGCGCGCATGACTTGCACGTTGTAATCACAAGCCTCGAAGAGCTGTTGGTCAGTCCAGCCATGACCTTCCTTAAGAATAGTCATACCGACGAGCACGCGGATCGAGCCGTTAGGGCGACCTATACCGCTATCGTAAAGGACATCAAAAATCTGTTCGTCTATACGTGAGACAACCTCTTTGGCAAACACATTGTGCCAAGCGCTCTTATCCTGAAGATAATTCTGGCGACGACCAGGGAAGTGTTGCGTAATCTCTGTAAAGAGACCTGTCTGGCTGCCAGCCGGGCTTTTGCGAAACATGGCTTCAATCTAGCACTTGTCACCGACTTTTTAGAGTGGACTCAGAGATGCGTAGACGGCGCACGCACGCACGTCGCTAGCGGAAAATGTCGCCAGCATTACAAAAATGACAAAAAGATTTGGCAATCTACCCATTTTCGTGTATTAAACGGAGGTTATGAGATCTGCTGGTACATTCAAGGTAACAAATTCTGTAATTTCCAGCTTGCTCGCTCCTATAAAACCATTATGAAGTTGTACCCCAAATGCGTTGCTCCCGCACTGCTGTGCATTCTTGTTGGGCTTGCTGCTCCTGGAGCCGCTCAAACGTTGAGGGAGTCTTTTATCAAAAGCAGTATTGCACCAGTTCCTGTGGCTTGGGATAAATCTGTGACTATGCGACTATTACCTGATCAGCAGTTTGATTCACCTTCTGCGCATGCGACCCCTGATGTGGCTACATTGCTTGGGGAACCTGAGGAGTCACGATTCTCAACCGTTCCGTGTGAAGACCTGAAGTTGATGCTCGATAATAGCTTCATGCCCGGCCTACCACCTTCCGCCGCTGCTCTAACCATAAGTGCACAGCGTGCCCGCGCCTCAACTGAAGGGAGTCTTAAAAAATGGCTGCTCCTTCACGCTCATAAATATAATCCAGCTACGTATGCTCTACAAGCTTACCAGTCAACAGTATTAGCAAGCTGCTACAGAAGTACCTTGTTATTAAGCAATTCTAGTCGAGCTGCCTTATTAAATTCAAACCGTAATCAAGTTGATATCCCATCCTTGGTGGCAACCGATTACTACATGTCACTGCCAACCGGAGCCGGTACCAAAACGCTGTGGTTTGAGGTAGAGAATGAGCCTGCCCGAGAAAGGTTTAAGGGTGGCCGGAAGGATCAAAAGAATGTCCTGGAGCAGCATACACCAGCCATGGTGGCTGCTCAAATCAGTATGCTCTACGACGGGCACGGCAAATCAAATGCGGCCATTTGGCCTCTTCATGATTCCGGCGAAGATTCTTTAACACTCGGGCTAAAACACGTGTCTCGCCAGAATAAAGTAGCGGTAGCCGGTTTAGCTGGCCTGCAGGGTTCGTTTGTTGAAGGTATGATCGACTGGTTCGCCGCCAACCGACAGCTTGATATTTATGGATTTCTCGATGGCGATATAAATCGCGATGGCAGCAGCAACGTCCTAGCCTTTGATGCTCTTAGCTTCCATCACTATACGGCCTCCAACAACCTCACCCCATTTCAGGAGTACACCGATTTAGGTTTGCGGCAGTGGAATTCTGAACTTCCTGGAATTCAAGGTGAAAGTCCTGAGACACATGGCTTACGTGAGCGGTTGGAGTACCTGATTACTACCCTCTACACCGAAATTAGAACTAAACACTCTACTGTCTATCCCGAAATGGAAGGCAAAGAAATCTGGCTCTCGGAATTTGGCTACGACAGCGATAACCTTGCTGTAGGTGATCCCTTCGTTGCAGATGATGGTAATACGTATACTGCTACTGGCGGAATTCAGATTCCAGACTTAGTGGACGTGAATGATCCTGATGGTGATCCACTAAACAAAGAGCGCGTTCAGGCACAATGGCTCAGTCGCAGCTACTTAGAGATAATGGCCGTCAATGCTACCATTCCTAGCCTGGGGGGCAAGACTGAAAAAGGCGTAGACCGTTTTATGCAGTATGAAATGGCTGATCCATCTATAAAGCCACTAAATGCTCCTGGTCGCCAGCAATTTCAAAGTTCAGGACTTCTCGAACAAACTGGCGAACCCAAAGTGGCGCACTACTATACGAGAACGCTGCTACATCATCTAGGTAATTATGAAATAAATAATGATGCAATATTAACACAGCCTCAGCAAGCTCCCAATCATGACCAATTTCCTGCATCACATGGAGTACATGTTTCTATTCCTTCCCCTCAAGCCGTTGCGACGCCCACTGCGGCTGAAGATCATCCGGTGGTTTATGAGTTTAAGCAGGGCACGGCTACAACATCAACACCAACTTGGTTTGCCGTTTGGTCGCCTACTGAGGGAGGATATGATTTCGAGGTGGAGATAGACGTTGCTAGCTTAATCGGTGGCAACACTTCTCTCTCCGAAGTCACTGTCATTCGCCTCCGAGATCTAGCAGAGCGAGGGGTCGTGGAGAGTTATCCAGTAACAAGCGCAGGTACAGTTACACTGAATGTCACGGAGGAGCCTCTCTTGCTGCGTGCTGGTAGCCCTGGAGTAAATACCAATGTAGCGCCTCCACGTTTCTTGGGTGCTGATGACCTTTGCTGTGGTGATGCCCGCTTTCATATTACACGCAACCGCCGTTCGCTTACCAGTTCGTTTGACGTGGGCTATGCCTTACAATCTGCCGCTGCTGGTGGCTTTATTCCTCTATCTGAAGTTACTATAGTGGCTTCAGGTTTTGTAGGTAGTCAGGTGACGATTCCTGGTTTAGAGATAGGACGGGCATACTACCTCGTTGCCATTCCTACCAACTCTGCTGGATTTGGCTATAGTTTTCCCCAAGGCATACCTGTAGGTGCAGGCTTCGACGCTGCATATCCTGCACTATCGATTACGATTCCTTTCTTCCCAAGCTCGTGTAGCGATGGTGCAACTGGGTGTAATTTTCCTGTTGCAGCAAGTGAAATTTCTTTTCCTGTACCCGATCCAATCAACACCAGTACCGGAGATTTATCCACAGTACTAAGTGGAGGAGTGGCAACGTCTGAAGATTTTTGCTCTCCAGATTTAGGTGATTATACTGGCCCGGTATGGGGATACAGCGGAGCCGCACCTAATCAAGCAAGCGTAGCCGTTGTCACCTTTTCTACGCCTATTAATATAGATCAACTCGTGCTTTGGGACCATGGAGCATCACAACAGGTAGTCAGTCCAGGCTTGACTATAGAATATGCTACATGTGATTGTCCAGATATTTGGCGTCAGTACGTCGTACACGATCACCAAGGATTTGGTAAGCGTACAGCATACGCCCAACAAGCTCGCCGAGTTGCCAAACTTCGTATCACCAAGCGCGGAATGGGTCTAGCCGGCCTCTCCATGTGTGCCGAGCAAACAACTTGTTTTATACGCCACTTCAATGAAGAACCTATCGTCAATGTGGATGAGGTAGGCCCAGACTTTGGTAAGGTCTCCTGGGTAGGAGCCTTCGATACCGCATCTCAGACCTCAGCTGCGAAGTATGTCATAGAGCTAGCTGAAAATCTTGATCAGGCTGGATATTTATCCAACGCGAGTCAGGTATTTGTCGAAGCCGCGCATGGCAATAGCCTAACGTATCAGCTCGAGCAGCTCACCCCCGGTACTACCTACTACGGCCGGCTCGCACCTGAGGATGATTGTTTAAAAGCCATTGATGTTCCTGTAGTGCTAAGTCCGCGTCCCTACAGTGCCACCGACTCCTCGTTTTTCACCTTTACGGTGCCAGGTGAGACCAATCACGGTAGAGCTGGGACACCGACCCGAGGTGAGCCCACTGCAGTAGCCGAGTTTGCGCCCGCCACAGATGTGCGCCCCAACCCGACCAGCGGCAAAGTTGAGCTGAGTTCAGGTGTCGATATGGAGGAGATCATTGTGCGCGATGGCGCTGGGCGTCAGGTAATGCACTTTACACCTGACAATACACGAACCACCACGCTTGACCTTAGTGATTTGGCGGCTGGCCTCTACCACATCTCAATCATAGCCGCTGGGGAAGTAGAAACGCACCTGGTGACCAAGCAGTGAGAAGCGCCGTTCGCCCGCTTCCGAGCGTGGAATTCTCGACATTGTCGCCTATTTCCGCAACGACCTCGATGCCGCCCGAGCCTGTAGCGACCATGCGCCTGTTTATGTGGTTTTTGGTGATTGGCCGTAGTTGGGGGCTGGGGGCTGTAAGGAAATGGTATCGCAAGGGTCGCAAGGGGAGGACGCAAGGTTCGCCAAGGGGCTGGCCTGACCACAATGATGTGGTCAGGTGGGTGCTAGGGGCGAGGCTCGCCGACCACGATTACACCAGTGGCGCGTTGACCTGTGCTGGGCGCTTGTACCGTGACCCAGTACGAACCTGTAGCCAGGGCATGCGGCACAGTAAGCAGGCCAGCGCGCCCGCCATTGGTGCTAGATTCCACCAAAGTACCTGAGCTTACGAGTTGGCCGCCCGCGCCGTAGATTTGGTAGCGCAGGTGCCCGGGCACGTCATCGAGCCCGACGACATTCACTACTCCACCAGGCCGCTGTACAGTCGGATAAAGCTGAAAGGCCTGCCAATTTGATGAAGTAGTTGAGATAGTGCTTACGGTATCGCAATAGCGTAGTAGGCCAGTAGGTGTGTCGAATGGCGGTGCCACTTGCTCGAGGAGATAGTCGACGATAGTACCAGACTCAACTAGAGGACACAGCGCCCGTGCCTCGGTGAGGTTTCGCAGGTGGAAAAGTCTCAGCATTTGGGAATCCGTGCTAACTCCTGCATCTACTAGATCGCTACGATCAGTGAGTTTAGTGATGCGCGCTGGCAAACCGAGGTGTTCGCTGGCACTACTTGCTACGAATACACCTCCGGCAGTCTCTAGATGGGGTACCCAATCTGGTGAGGGAGGCGGCACATCTGAGCCATAATCTGAGATTGAAAATTCACTGACGTGTCGGAGGCTATCCAAGCCGAGCAGTGTGAGGTTAGCTCCACCATCAGAGGGGATATCTCGATTGGCACCATAGCTCAGGCGAATACCGGAGTATGCGGGTTTTTGACCAATTCTGAGCCAACCCGATGCACTAGAAGGAGCTGTATCTATGTCTTCATAACGACCTCTACGTGTAAGTGAGCGGACGTCAGAGTTTATGCGGAGGCTCGCCCCGGGTACAGTGTAGGCTTCGTCTTGTATAATGGCTATCCCCAGTGCAAGATGTGTGCGGTGAGGCTCAAACAGCTGCATATCCCCGCTCAAGGCGATGTCTCGCAATCCAACAGATAGTACTGTATCAAGTGATGAGAATGTGGGAAGATTGGTAATACTTGGTAAGTCATCAAAAAGAATGGCTCCTGCGCGCTGTAACAAATCAAAATTGCCGGTTTGAAATTCAAAAGCATCCAAGTGAGAGAGTGAAACAGGATGATAGGGATCTATAGCACTAAGCTCGCTAAGAATTGAAATGGATTCCAGACTAGGCGCTGTACCTATATACAGAGCTGTATAATTAAGTTCATCGTGATCAGTAAGTACAGCTTTTAGCTCTTGCATTCGTGCCATACCTACGGTACCCGCATTATTAGGAAGCATCACTGTATCCAAGAGTGGTACATCAACTAATGTAAGAGAAGGGGAAGCATATATCCATCGGGTATGGTTTCTGTCACCCCTGAGGTCTAAATTCCCCTCTATCAAAACGTTAAATAGCTCATATTGATAAAAATTGTGCCCACTCATGTTTGGAAGCTCAGAGACTGGAGCATTTAAAAAAAACGACAGCTGCCGCACAGCGGTATCTGCGTTGTAACTCGGAAGGTGGAGGTGTCGGAGGTTGGGCAGGGAGATGTCGAGGGTGGCATCATGGACTCGTTCGTTACGAAAGTTAGACTGAACTCCAGGCGCGAAAGTAAGTCCCTTAGAAAATTCAATGGTATCAAGCTTTGGGCATCTCTCAATTTCCACTGATGTGATTGTATCCAAGTGGCTAAAAGTTACTTTGGTTAGAGTTGAACACTGGGCTATATAAAGCCTATTCAGTGAATGGATATTAGGGAAACGAGGCGTATTGCGTATTGAATCGCATTGATATAATGAGAAATCATTAATATTTTTCCACGTTGAGATAATGTCGATGTTTTCCAAATCTCTTGCCTGTAAACTAATTCTTCCATTATGCAAATCTGTTCCAGAGGCCAAAAAATTTAGATCCTTTACACTAAGCATTTCAAGCCTAATGCCTTTACTATTGTTGGTATAGCCTGGCACTGGTGAGGTAGATCTACCTATGTGCCGAAGGTTTTGAAGGCCTCGTAAATCACTAAGTCCGCCCGCACTGATGCTAATATTATCGTCGACCTCATATAGTGAGTCTAGCCCGCTTAGCGTCAGCAGATCGTTAGAGGCCGTTATGATAAAAAAGCCTCCAATGAACTTGAGACCGAGCAAGGGGTCTAGGGACGTTACCCCTGGGCCAATGCGCAGATTGCCCATAATTGAGTCAATTGGGCAAGGTGCATTGGCAAAATAATCGGCTAATCCTCCTTGGCTGCCAAAAGTCAGAGATGCGTAGACGGCGCACGCACGCACGTCGCTAGCGGAAAATGTCGCCAGCATTACAAAAATGACAAAAAGATTTGGCAATCTACCCATTGTGGTGTATTGATCGGAGGTTATGAGATCTGCTGGTACATTCAAGGTAACAAATTCTGTAATTTCCAGCTTGCTCGCTCCTATTAAAACCATTATGAAGGTGTACCCCAAATGCGTTGCTCCCGCACTGCTGTGCATTCTTGTTGGGCTTGCTGCTCCTGGAGCCGCTCAAACGTTGAGGGAGTCTTTTATCAAAAGCAGTATTGCACCAGTTCCTGTGGCTTGGGATAAATCTGTGACTATGCGACTATTACCTGATCAGCAGTTTGATTCACCTTCTGCGCATGCGACCCCTGATGTGGCTACATTGCTTGGGGAACCTGAGGAGTCACGATTCTCAACCGTTCCGTGTGAAGACCTGAAGTTGATGCTCGATAATAGCTTCATGCCCGGCCTACCACCTTCCGCCGCTGCTCTAACCATAAGTGCACAGCGTGCCCGCGCCTCAACTGAAGGGAGTCTTAAAAAATGGCTGCTCCTTCACGCTCATAAATATAATCCAGCTACGTATGCTCTACAAGCTTACCAGTCAACAGTATTAGCAAGCTGCTACAGAAGTACCTTGTTATTAAGCAATTCTAGTCGAGCTGCCTTATTAAATTCAAACCGTAATCAAGTTGATATCCCATCCTTGGTGGCAACCGATTACTACATGTCACTGCCAACCGGAGCCGGTACCAAAACGCTGTGGTTTGAGGTAGAGAATGAGCCTGCCCGAGAAAGGTTTAAGGGTGGCCGGAAGGATCAAAAGAATGTCCTGGAGCAGCATACACCAGCCATGGTGGCTGCTCAAATCAGTATGCTCTACGACGGGCACGGCAAATCAAATGCGGCCATTTGGCCTCTTCATGATTCCGGCGAAGATTCTTTAACACTCGGGCTAAAACACGTGTCTCGCCAGAATAAAGTAGCGGTAGCCGGTTTAGCTGGCCTGCAGGGTTCGTTTGTTGAAGGTATGATCGACTGGTTCGCCGCCAACCGACAGCTTGATATTTATGGATTTCTCGATGGCGATATAAATCGCGATGGCAGCAGCAACGTCCTAGCCTTTGATGCTCTTAGCTTCCATCACTATACGGCCTCCAACAACCTCACCCCATTTCAGGAGTACACCGATTTAGGTTTGCGGCAGTGGAATTCTGAACTTCCTGGAATTCAAGGTGAAAGTCCTGAGACACATGGCTTACGTGAGCGGTTGGAGTACCTGATTACTACCCTCTACACCGAAATTAGAACTAAACACTCTACTGTCTATCCCGAAATGGAAGGCAAAGAAATCTGGCTCTCGGAATTTGGCTACGACAGCGATAACCTTGCTGTAGGTGATCCCTTCGTTGCAGATGATGGCAATACTTATACAGCTACTGGCGGCATACAAATTCCTGACTTAGTGAACGTTAATGATCCTGATGGGGATCCACTAAATAAAGAGCGCGTTCATGGACAGTGGCTGAGCCGCAGCTATTTGGAGTTAATGGCCGTCAATGCTACCATACCTAGCCTGGGAGGAAAAACCGAAAAGGGCGTAGACCGTTTTATGCAGTATGAAATGGCTGATCCATCAATTAAGCCACTAAATGCTCCTGGTCGCCAGCAATTTCAAAGTTCGGGACTTCTCGAACAAACTGGCGAACCCAAAGTGGCGCATTACTATACGAGAACGCTGCTACATCATCTAGGAAACTACAAGATGAATCGCACTAAAATTATCGATCTAAATTTTCTCGCTCCTAACTATCAGGATTTTCCTGCATCACACGGTGTACATGTTTCTATCCCTTCCCCTCAAGCTGTTGCAATACCCAATGCGGTTGAAGATCATCCGGTGGTGTATGAATTTGATCTGGGCACGGCTACGACATCAACATCGACCTGGTTTGCAGTTTGGTCGCCTACTGAGGGAGGATATGATTATGAGGTGGAGATAGATGTTGCTAGCCTTTTTTCTGATGTACCATCCGAGGTCACCGTCATTCGCCTCCGAGACTTAGCAGAGCGAGGTTTGGTGGAGAGTTATCCAGTTACAGGTGGTAAAGTGTTCTTAAACGTGACGGAGGAGCCTTTTCTGCTGCGTGCTGGTAGCCCTGGAGTGAATACCAATGTGGCACCTCCACGCGCATTGTTTCCTGAAAACCTTTGCTGTGGCGATGCACGCCTCCACATCACACGCAATCGACGACCACGAACCAGTTCGTTTGAGGTTGGTTATGCTTTACAATCTGCCGCGGCTGGTGGCTTTATACCGCTCTCAGAAGTTACCATAGTGGCTTCCGGCTTTGTAGGTCGTCAGGTGACGATCCCTAGTTTAGAGATTGGACAGGCGTACTACCTCATTGCTATTCCTACCAACGCTGCTGGATTCGGCTACGACCTTTCTCAAGGTATTCCTGTAGGTGCAGGCTTCGACGCTGCTTATCCTGCACTATCAATTACAATTCCTTTCTTCCCAAGCTCGTGTAGCGATGGTGCGAGCGGGTGCAATTATCCTGTTGCGGCAAGTGAAATTTCTTTTCCTGTACCCGATCCAATCAACACCAATACTACAGATTTATCCGCAATTCTGAGTGGAGGGGTAGCTACATTGGAAGACTTTTGCTCACCTGATCTGGGAGATTATGAAGGTCCATTTTGGGGGTACAACAGTGACTTGCCCACTAAGCCCAGTGTAGCCGTTGTTACCTTTTCTACACCCATTGATATTGATCGGGTAGCCATATGGGATCATGGCGCAGAGCCGAGGGTAGTCACTCCAGGGGTGATAATCGAGTATGCGACTTGCGATTGTCCTGATATCTGGCGTCAGTACATCGTACACGATCATCAAGGAATTGGCAAGCGTTCAGCATACGCCCAACAAGCTCGCCGAGTTGCCAAACTTCGTATCACCAAGCGCGGGATGAATCTAGCCGGCATTTCTATGTGTGCCCAGCAAACAACCTGCTTTACGCGCAACTTCACCGAAGAGCCTATTGTCAATGTAGATGAGGTAGGCCCAGACTTCGGTAAGGTCTCCTGGGTAGGAGCGTTTGATACCGCATCTCAGACCTCAGCTGCGAAGTATGTCATAGAGCTAGCTGAAAATCTTGATCAGGCTGGATATTTATCCAACGCGAGTCAGGTATTTGTAGAAGCCGCGCACGGTAATAGCCTAACGTATCAGCTCGAGCAGCTTACCCCAGGTACTACCTACTACGGCCGGCTCGCACCTGAGGATGATTGCTTAAAAGCCATTGATGTTCCTGTAGTGCTAAGTCCACGCCCATATAGTGCCACCGACTCCTCGTTTTTCACCTTTACGGTGCCAGGTGAGACCAATCACGGTAGAGCTGGGACACCGACCCGAGGTGAGCCCACTGCAGTAGCCGAGTTTGCGCCCGCCACAGATGTGCGCCCCAACCCGACCAGCGGCAAAGTTGAGCTGAGTTCAGGTGTCGATATGGAGGAGATCATTGTGCGCGATGGCGCTGGGCGTCAGGTAATGCACTTTACACCTGACAATACACGAACCACCACGCTTGACCTTAGTGATTTGGCGGCTGGTCTCTACCACATCTCCATCATAGCCGCTGGGGAAGTAGAAACGCACCTGGTGACCAAGCAGTGAGAAGCGCCGTTCGACCGCTTCCGAGCGTAAAATTCTAGACATTGTCGCCTACCTCCGCAACGACCTCGATGCCGCTCGTGCGTGTAGCGACCATGCGCCTGTGTACGTAGTTTTTGATGATTGGCCGTAGTGTCGGCTAGGGCTATGTTGCTTCTTTATTCGCGAGACCTTGAAATATCATCCAGGCACCTACGAGCATGGCGCCATAGAAGATGAATCCGTCGAGGACAATGGTCGCTAGAAGGCCACCACCGCAAAGCAGGGCTCCGATCACGATTTTTTGCGTATTGCGCTTGTGAACTTCGACCTCTTCTCGCTGCTGGCTCTTACGCTGCACAGCTACGCTTTGAGCTATCATCAAAATTTCCTCTTGGGTGAGGATATCGCTCTTTATCCGGCTGGCGCTTTCTTCAAGCCGACCACCGTACTTGGTCATCTCGACTTCGAGGATGCGTCGTACGTATCTAATTTCGTCGGCCTGTGCCGCTTCGCGTAATTCGACTAGGGATTGCGGGCTGAGGTTGGGATATGCGGTGAGGGTTTGCCCTTCGGTGATGGTGCCAGGTTGAGCTTTTACGGCTTCTATACCTTTCTGGAGGTAAATGGTATCAGCCTTTCGCATAATGTCCTTGACATCTTTGCCGTATAGCTGCTGTTCTAGTTCGGCGACAAGGGCAGTTCGGGACTCGCCCTGCAGCATACGCTCGGCTATATCTGAGGCAGCGGCTACTTTTTCTTGGTAGTGCATAAAGTGAAAGATTGGGTGTACCCTAAATTGGGAGTTTCTAATATGCTCTCGCGAAAAGCACACGCTTGCTGCTGGCTTTGCCGCTGATGAGGTCTTTGCCTTGCTCATCCGGCGCATCGAGTGGGATGCACCGAATAGTGGCTTTGGTTTCGTCTTTAATTTGAGCTTCAGTTTCAGGACTGCCATCCCAGTGGGCGAGGATGAAGCCGCCTTTGGTGTCGAGCACTTCCTGAAAGGTTTGGTAGTCATCGACGCGCGTGGTCATTTCTGCGCGGTAGGCTTTTGCGCGAGCGAGTAAATTATCCTGAATATCGTCGAGTAAGGTTTTGACGAAAGTAGCAAGGCCCTCACGCGGCACGCTCTGCTTGGTCTTCTCATCACGCCGAGCCACTTCGACCACTCCTTTATCGAGGTCGCGCTGACCTAAGCCCAAGCGTATGGGTATACCCGTGAGCTCGTGCTCGGCAAATTTGAAGCCCGGACGTTTGCGATCATCATCATCGTACATCACGCGGATGCCCTCCGCTTTCAGCTCAGCCATGATCTTATGGGCCTCTGCAGAAAGATTTTCCTTGGGCTTCGGAATAGGCACAATCACGACTTGTTTTGGCGCAAGCCGAGGAGGAATAACCAGACCCTGATCATCGGAGTGCGTCATGATGAGGCCACCCATCAGGCGCGTAGAAACACCCCAGCTGGTAGCCCAAACGTGCTCACGCTCATTGTCGGCATTGGCAAAAGTGACCTCAAAGGCCTTCGCGAAATTCTGGCCGAGGAAGTGGCTGGTGCCCGACTGCAGCGCCTTGCCATCTTGCATCAGCGCCTCGATGGTGTAGGTATCGATAGCGCCCGCGAAACGCTCACTCGCCGTTTTGACACCTTTAATGACAGGCATCGCCATGTACTCTTCGGCAAACGTGGCGTAGACATCGAGCATGCGAAGCGTCTCTTCTTCAGCCTCCTGCGAAGTAGCGTGAGCGGTATGTCCTTCCTGCCACAAAAATTCAGCCGTGCGCAGAAAGAGCCGCGTGCGCAACTCCCAACGCACCACGTTGGCCCACTGATTGATGAGCAGCGGCAGGTCGCGGTAAGAATCGATCCAATCCTTGTAGGTGTTCCAGATGATGGTCTCAGAGGTGGGCCGCACGATGAGCTCCTCCTCGAGTTTGGCGGACGGATCGACGATGACACCATTGCCATCGGGATCGTTCATGAGGCGGTGATGCGTCACCACGGCGCATTCTTTGGCAAAGCCCTCCACGTGTTCGGCCTCCTTGCTCAAAAAGCTCTTGGGGATGAAGAGGGGGAAGTAGGCATTGACGTGACCCGTTTCCTTAAACATGTCATCGAGCTGTCGCTGCATGCGCTCCCAAATGCCAAAGCCGTTAGGTTTGATAACCATACAGCCGCGCACTGCGGAGTGGTCGGCGAGATTAGCTTTACGAACGATATCGTTGTACCACTGCGAGTAATCTTCGGAGCGGGGAGTGATAACTTTTGACATGGGCGGCCAAGGTAATTTGCCTCATTTAACACGTCGGCAAAAAGCTTTAAGCCCACTTTAACGGGTTATGACTGTGGAGAACCTTAGCTTTGAGACGTTACTTAAGCAGAACCCCTAAACGACAACCATGAAAACTTCGCTACGTATGCGCAACTTGCTACTCGCTCTCGTGGTCGTGCTCATCAGCCTGCCGGCTATCGCGCAGTACGACGACGTTTACTACGATCCTGGTAAGTACGTGCGTACCACTACTACGACAACTACTACCACCACCTACGCTGACGACTACGACGACGAGGATGATGCGGCCGCTTACGAGCCCTACGACGCGTCTGACTACGATGCCGAGCCTTTTGGTTACGACGACTACTCAGGCTACGAGTACAGCTCGCGCATTCGCCGCTTTCGCCAGCCTTACGCTGGCTTCGGCTACTATGATCCTGTGTATGTAGATCAGGTGTACTACGGTGGAGGCTTCAACAGCCCAGCCACTACAGTGCTCATCTACAACTCGCCATACAACTACAACAGCTACCGCTACAATCGCTTTAGCCGCTGGAACGATCCGTTCTATGGCTACGGTGGGTACAACCGCTGGAACGATCCATTCTACAGTCCATACGCTAGCTCGTTTGGCTGGGGGCGCCAGCGCTACTACGGCAACGGGTTTAACAATGGCTACGCAGCTGGATTTGGTGCAGGCTACGGTGCAGGCGCCTTCAATACTGGCGGTGGTGCTTACTACTGCCCTCCTACCTGGAGCAACGGTACCTACAATGTACCTAATGCAGTGACGACTAATACTACTACCAATCGTCCAAGCACGCGCCCTGGTAGCCGACCTGGAGGCAGCCGCGGAAACGTACCTGGCACTACCCGCGGTGATACGCGCTATCGCGACATCAACAGTGGCGACCAAACGCGGACGCGCCCAACGTCTACACGTCCAACTCGCACAACTACCCGTCGTGAGTCGCCTGCAACAGACACGCGTCGTTCGGCACCTAGCCGCCCAACACGTGCTGATCGTCCGAGCAGCGCAGTTCAGGAGCGGTCATCGACGCCTACTCGGAGCACACGTCCCAACACGAGCACTCGCCCTTCACGTAGCACACGTCCGAGCACTTCGCCAAGCCGTGGCAGCTCGACGCGTCCTAACCGATCAGCGACCTCCACACGCCCGAGCCGCTCTACGTACAGCTCGCCTTCACGCAGCAGTTCGTCCCCTAGCCGTTCGAGCAGCCCCTCGAGTCGCAGCAGCTCACCAAGCCGCAGCAGCTCGCGTCGCCCCAACTAAGCTAGACTTTCCTTAAAGGACTCTCCATAACGCGGGGCGATCGGTGAACCGCACCGGTCGCCCCGTGCTTTTGTCAGTAGGTTTCTACCCACTTATCACCCTCTTCATGTCTCTCCGTTTCCTTCTTTTGTGCTGCACGCTGTGCTCGCTACCCGCTCTTCACGCTCAAAGCATCGATGATTTGCTGCGCTACAGCGAAGTAGGCACATTTGGTACAGCCCGCAGCCTCGGCACAGGCAATAGTATGAGTGCTATCGGAGCTGAATGGACAGCTGTACAAAGTAATCCTGCTGGTCTTGCCGCCTTTCGGCAAAACGAATTTACGATTACCCTTGGCGGCCTTATCCCAGGAACTTCAAACTCCAGACTCATGGGTGCCAACTCAACAGACGCAGGCAGCGACTTAAACTTCGCTCTGCCACAGGTCGCACTGGTATTCACTACCCAACCGATTGGTAGTCGCTGGACGCAATTGAACTTTGGATTTGGCGTATCACAAACCAATCGCTTTGAAGAGAATATTGTCTTTAGTGGCAGAACACCAGGATCTATAAGCGACCAGTATCTAGAGTCTAGTAATGTCTTGACTGATACTGATCAACCTGTGTTGGCAGTCAACGAGTTGAATAATTTTACTGATGGACTGGCCTACGATGCTTTTCTGTTAAATCCGTTTGGAGGCACAGATCCAGTGCCGGAGGGCTACTTTACTGATTATGATGATAGGGGCCGTACCAGCGACAGCGATCCGGGCGTGCCACTGTTTAAGTCGGGCAACATCGAGCGCACAGGCAAAGCTTCTAGCTTCGATATAAATTTTGGAGGTAATTTCGAGGAACGCTTCTTTATCGGAGCGACGTTTGGAATTGCGTCTTCTAATTTTGAAGAGACCAATGTCTATCGTGAAGATGATGTGGATGATGAGGTTCCTACATTCGTCAGCGTCAACTATGTGCAGAGCAAGTCTATTGATGGCACCGGCCTACTCGGTCGAGTTGGAGTAATCTATCGTGCAAACCAGGCGCTGCGGCTAGGGCTAGCATATCATTCGCCTACTGTCACGTGGTTTACGGATAATTATACCGCTCAACTCGACTATACCTATATCGGAGATGATGGTGCTGGCAATTTAGGTACAGCGTCTCCGGAAGCCGATGTGCTGGAGTATAGAATTACCACACCGAGTCGGTACCGGGCCTCTGCGGCAGGAATTATTGGGCGGACCGGATTTGTTAGTGCCGAGCTTGGCTACATCGACTATACGGGAGCTACGCTGAGGTATACAGGCGATTTCGACTTTAGTGATGACGAAAATGCACTCGATGAGGTGCGCGACGAGCGCCTGCAGAGTGCAATTCAGCTGCGGGTGGGAGGTGAGCTCAACATAAAGCCCTTCCAAGCAAGAGCAGGTTTTGAATATTTAGGAGCGCCGCTACAAGGTGAAGAAGCCGCACTAGGCTACTCGGTAGGCTTGGGCTACAGGCGAGGCAGGTTGGCCTTAGATGCAGCCTACAAGCTGAGTGTGCGGCCAGATCGTATCTACCGGCCCTACGATATACAGACTTCCTTATTTCCTGAGGCGGTGGTTGAGTACACACCAACGCTCAGCAGCTTTGCCCTCACGTTTGCTTGGAAACTTACCCGAGCATACGATATGGACTAGGTTGGGCCACGCTTAGCTATATATTAGGGAATAGCTTCATGTTTCGGCGCGGAATTTGCTTGCTCTACAGCATCCCAGCTCCGAAATACTCCCTATGTCCGCTGTTGTTCGCGTAGCACTATTGCTCGTGTTGCTTACCCAGGTTGGGCTGTTTGATGTTTTGGCGCAAGCTGAACAAGTAGACAGTGCCGTAATCGAACGCACAATTGTCGAGGCAAAGTGGCGCTACGTGTATACCATGCACGTGGGCTCGAATACCATCATCCATGAAGCTGGAGAGGACTATGATTTCTTCCTGTACTTTCGCTATGACTACACGGCAGAGGAATTTCTCAATGGCCGCTATGAACGTAAGGCATGGGCGCTAGCTGGCGATCAGATATTCTATCCATTTCGCAATGTCAACGTCTTCCGAGTGGCGCGAGCTGGTCGTGAAGCACTTGCACTGGAGTTTCAGCAGCCCAACAGCAAAGGCTTGTATCAATACCACTTTGTGCGGGTAGAGGATGCAGATGCGCCCTTTATTAAGCCAGTCAACCAATTGCCAACAGTAATGGTGGAGGGTGTGACCAAACAGCGCCGTAAGCAGCTAAAGTTGGATGGAAGTGAGGTGGCAGGTGTCAAGAAAAATCGGCGTTGGTGGCCCTTTCGCCGCAAGGGCGACCCTTCGGAGGCCAAGCAGGAACGTCAGCAAAGACGGGAAGAGCGACGCGAAGAAAGGCGTGAAAATCGTGATGGCATTGCCGCAGCCGACCTGATGATTGAAATGACGGGTGGTGGATTTTTTGGCGGGATCGATCCGGTGATGCGCGACCATACCGTCATCAAGCCGGGTGGGCGGATGGTCAAGGAGTTCAAGACGGTGCAGACAGACCTTCGCAGCGTTGCTACCGACCTCGATGTAGCGGAGTACAATCGACTCGCAGAATTTATCGAGAGCAAAGGCTTTTACGATCTCGACCGCATGTACGACTGTAGTTCTGAGGCCTGTGTAAATCGCAAGCGGCAGAAGCCGACACCTGTGCCGCTACGCATTGCCGTGAGCAACGGAAAGCGAAAAAAAGTGGTCAACATCGCAATCTGGGGTGAAGACAATCGAGGAATTCGCTACGTCGACTATCCCGATGAGCTAGAGGCCGTAATACAGGCAGTGCTGAAGGTGAGCAACGGCGCCGAGTATTCCTTTGCAAAAGGTTAGACAAGGCCCATCTCCTTATTTTTGCGGACGCCCAGCCACAGCCTGGCACCAGCTACGTCAGTTACGTCAAAGTAACGCACGTCGAGCTTAGGGGTGAGCCAATCTGCAACTCGAGTAGCCGCGGGAAGCCAACTTTGGTAACCGACGACAGCTACTTTTTCGAAACGCTGCAGCGCCTTGACATCGGCCTTGAGTCCATCCATGATGCCAATGAGCGAAAGGCCGTGAATTTCTCGGATTTCGAGGTAAAGCGAGTGCGCATCTTGGTGTGCATCCATGAGTTCGTTGACGCGACGGTAATCGGCTTTATGCAATTTGCCGCTGATGGCGAGGGCGACGATATTGGGGTCTTCAAAATTGTCGACTTTAGCTATTGCGCTCGGAGGTGTGGGAGCGGCCTCATCATTGAGCAGCCATGCCTGAGCAATTTCGGCATCAGCGACAGGAAAGGTGCGGAAGTTGATGCTGGCCACGAGGTAGTCGGCGGCTGTGGCGAGTGGTTTGAGCCACGTACTATCGGTGACGAGGGCGTACTTTTCAATAGCATCGAAATTTTTGCTCTTGGCACGCAAACCTTTAATCGCCGTCAGCATACTATCGAAGTTTGGAAAGCGGCGTAGCTCTACGTACAGGCGCACCTTGTGATGGTCGACACTTTTAGCATCTATGGCTCCAACAATGCGATCGAGGTCGCTTGATGAAACGGTGCCGTCAACAGCAAATCCTACAGCATGCGCTGCGTGCAATTCGATGGGAGTAATCATATTTAATGAAGCACATCATCATGGAACAGGTTCAACGCTTGTGGAGCGCAGCCTTAGGATAGCTTGTAAAGTTGCATGCGCTCTAGTTTGTGCAGTGGCTCCATACGAGCTGTCGTTACACCTTGACGGGCTAGGTTTGCTCTAACTTTGAGTAGCGAATAAGCAGCAGCCACGGCTCTACCTAATACGATAAGAATACCTACGCGAAAAGCAATTCCTGTAATGCCAGCCATGGGTATAGCAAGTATACTGGAGGCGAAGTAAAGTGTTGTGCCAGCTACAAGACATGCTCGAGGATATTTGACTACTAAGGTGCCAAACACCACATAAAGCGCACCTTCTACTGCGCTGCCGATACCGACCTCGAGCTGCTCGGTAAAGGCTATAATAAGACCAAATATTATTGCCAGACCTCCAACCACATATAATACTTTTTGGCCAAGAAGAATTCGAGCAATTAAATCATGCGCTCCATTAATTGTCTTGTTGACCTGGCGTGGATCGACAACCGTAGTATCGCCCTGGGTGAGGTGATCGTCATCGAGAATTAGGCTGTCGCTCATGCTAGCGAAGAAAAGCGATTTTTGCTACGACAGTTGCAGGTTTTTGGTCGAAGGTGCGGCTGGCTGTAGCCCAAACGAAGTAAATGCCAGAAGCTGGTCGAGAGCCCGTGTAGTCCATCCCACTCCAAACGGCTTGCCCACCTATGGCATCGGTTTCGAAGACGAGGCGCCCATCGGCATCTGTGATTTTTACATTCGAATCTGCTGCGAGACCACGAATTGCGATAGGCCCTTCATATTCTGGTCGCACGGGTTGAGGATAAACTTCGACAGTACTGTGGGCGAATTCTCTCCCGCTGGTGCTTTCGGTTTTGAGGCTCATAAGTCCGGCGCCGGTGCCTATCCAGAGGAGGCCTGTTGAGCCGTCGAAGGCGAGGGCGCGAATTTTATTATTAAGTAGCGGGCTGTTATTGACGGTATAGTAGGCAAGTTGTTCATCGGTGCGTGCGTCGAGCAGGAATAAGCCATTGTCGGTGCCAATCCACTTGCGGTTGCCGCCATCGTCTTCAATGGCGCGAATGAGTTCTCCATCAAAGAAGAAGCCGTTGATACCATCGACTACAGAGGTAGGTCGGATGGCGGTACAGGAGGAGAACGGATCGGCGCCACACTGAATTTTGGCGATGCCGTTGGTGGTGCCTACCCAGATGGCGCCATCGCGGTCGGCAAGTACGGCTCGGACATTCGCATTGGGCAGATTGTCATTGGCTCCGAAAAGACGGCAGCGATCATCGGATGGGTCGTCTATCGTACCGGCGGGATCGTAGGCAATGAGACCGTTTTCGTAATCAGGCATCCAGATGATGCCGGTGCGCTTATCGACTTCGACGCCGAGCAGCCGTGCCCTTCCGCAGCCGAGTTGGAATGATCGGAAAGTGCCGTCAGTCTTACGTACGGTGAGTGCGCTGGCTGCACCATGATTTGCAATCCAGACATTTCCCTGGGCATCTTTGTCCATACCGGAGATACGTACGCGTGCGCGATCACTCAGGTGCGTCTCGAGGCTACTGTTGCGCTCGTCGAAGAGGGTGCCGTTGCGTGAGGAGGTAAATTCTACTAAACCTTCAAAATAAGCTCCAGTTAGAAAAGTGGTATCATCAAGAACTACAACTGAACTATAATCTGTAGGAATAGTACCATCTTCAGAAGTAGAGTTAAATCCGCCAGTATTTTTCTGATTAAAGTTAGACCAGCTACCATCTTTGAAGACATATACACCCTGCCTATTGAAGGTATAGAATAGTTGATCATCGTATGCTCCTGCGGCCACGGCGACTACTCCATCTTCGGCTGCAATATCAAATACGTCTACACTTCTCGGTCCGTTAAGTTCTAGACAGGTACAAGTGGAGAGGTCGGCAACTGCTTTGCAGAGTGGATCAGATGTGGATATACCTGCTAAGGGAAATTCACCTAAGCTGTTTGCTACAGCGCCGGCATAGCGTCCGCTGCACTCAACAGATAAGGTGTCGAAGAGGCTCCCATCGGCAGAGACTACGATACGGTCGGCCCCGCAGTCGTTACGGAGTGTGGCCACGAGATGCGTTGTACCTCCAAACAAATCTATGGGGGTGGTGCAAGTGTCGTTCGAAACGATGCGGTAATTATTTCCCCCCGGCTGCAAGGCTAGCAGGTTTTGGCGAAAGCCGACAAATAATTCATCTCTAAATACCGCAAGAGTCGTAGCTTCAAGATCATCGTTGACCTCATCAATAAGCTCATTAACGAAGAGATAGTTATTCGTATCGCGCAGGGAAGGCTGACGTTCGAAATCAGGTAGCATCCGCAGGCCACGAGAAGTAGCGACGTAGAGATCGCCATCGAATGCAGCGACGTCATTAACAGTATTAGACATGCGGATATCTTCAAGGAATACGCCTTCCACGGGATCGAAGAGTAAAAACCCAAATTCTGCGCTAATAAAAGCTAATCGCTCACTAGCAAAACTAATATTCGTAAGATCACGCTCCCCAAA
This sequence comes from Saprospiraceae bacterium, assembly GCA_965213735.1. Lineage (GTDB taxonomy): Bacteria > Bacteroidota > Bacteroidia > Chitinophagales > Saprospiraceae > CALDTK01. The sequence continues at coordinate 723,876 of CBDCAB010000005.1, read as the reverse complement.
AATATCTCGTTGCTCAATAGCGTCGGTAAAGTGTATTACCCGCTCCTTTTCGAGCACATCGAGCGCACCATCTTCGTAGGCTACCAGCAGCTGCCCGGTGCTGAAAGGATTGCAGGCGATGATGGCAGGATTGGCCTGAGAGAGCGCACTGACTTTATCGAGCCTGCGCACCTCGGCATTATCACTGTATTGCAGCACCACGCTACCAGGCACGGCCCAGGCGGTAAAATCTTGGCAGGCCGTCACGTCGAAAGCACCGGTATAGGGGAGGTGCGTGCGCCATTCGCCTATGGCCTGGCCGTCAGTTTGAGCACGCGTGGCGGCAGTGGGCATGAGCGCCAGCACGAGCGTGAGGCTCAGGAGAAGTAGAAGTTTGGTGTGCATAATATTGAGCCTTCACCGTACTGTAGTGGGTGTCCTTTCGGCAAAACTGCTGGTGAAACGCCCCGTGCAGGTGTGTGGTGTGCCAACAATCAACAATTGTCAGCTACTCTGCATGTAACTAAACGCACTGCTATAATCGCCGTGCTGCTCGACATAGTCGAGGAACTTGCTGTAGAAGGGATCGTTGCCGATGGTGGCAGAGTCGCTGACGACGACGAGTTGCAGTTTGGCGCGCGTCATAGCGACATTCATGCGGCGATAGTCTTTGAGAAAGCCGATGTCGCCCCCTGGGTTGTTGCGCACGAGGCTGATGAGCACCCAGTCGCGCTCTTGTCCTTGGAATCCATCGATGGTGTGCACGACGATATCGAGTTGAGCTAGTAGTGGATCGGCAGCTACTTCGCTGCGCATTTGCTCGACTTGCTCGCGGTAGGGTGAGATGAGGGCTATGCTTGGCCAGGGAGTGGTGTGTTCGCTTTGCTCCGCATCCTTTTCCGTGTCGAGGCTGAAGTGATGCCGGTAGCTGTGGAGGTAGGTAGCGATGAGCAGGTACTCGTCGGCATTGTAGCGGCTGTTGGTCTCAGGATTTTTGCGTTCTTCAAATCCGGCACCCGCGGTATCGATGAAGCGCACGGCGGGTTCGTCGGGCATGGGGAGGCTGCGGCTGGCAACGCTCGGTGCTGCTTGCAGTTGGTTGTTATAGAAGTAGCTGTTGCTAAAACCCATAATGGCAGCATGCATGCGGTACTGCACACTAAGCAGGGCAGTGGCTTCGGGGTAGAGAGGCAGCAGGCGCTCCATCATGGTGATGTTGAGTCCTGCGCGCTCGGCAGCGCGACTTTTGACTGTGGGTGGTAATTGGAAGGGATCGCCAGCCATAATGAGACGCTTGGCGCGCTGCAGCGCAATCCACATGGCCGGCTCGAGCGCCTGCGCAGCCTCATCGACGACGACGGTGCCAAACTTGCGGTCGCGCATAAAATCAGCTCCGGCGCCGGTGAGGGTGCAACAAACTACTTGGGCGCCATCGAGTACATCGCTTAGTATTCGTCGCTCGAGTTGCCGTGCCCAACCCTCTAATTCTCCTGCCTGCTTGTACATGTGGCCACGCTCGCGGTGGTCGGTGCGGCCCCGGCGCTTGGCCATGTTGGTAGCCTCCTTGCGCAACTCGGCAGCCTCGAGTTTGATGCGCCTGATCTGCTTGTGCTCCGGGTGGTGGTTGACCTTCATGTCGAGGGTCAGCTCGAGTAAGTCTTCGTTGACTCGGCTGATGTGTCCGGTGCGCACGACGCTAAGTCCGGCTTGGTGGAGGCGCTCGGCGAGCAGATCGACAGCTACGTTGCTGGGTGCGCACACGAGTACTTGACGCTCCTTGTCGACGATGCGTGAGATGGCTGCGATGAGGGTGGTTGTTTTCCCTGTTCCTGGCGGGCCGTGGATGATGGCTAGGTCTTCTGCGGCTTGAATGAGTTTGAGTGCATCTCGCTGTGAGGGATTGAGTTTGCCTGCTTCGGAGCGTGGGGTTAGTAGGCGCTCGGTTGGCTGGAGCGAAGGATACTGGTTGCCGGTGAGGATATAGGTGAGTGCTTTGTGTCGCCCTTTGGCGTTGTTGGCGCGCTCGAGGGCGAGGCGCATTTCTTTATAGCTGTTTTCGTCAAATTCGAGGTCGACACACTGGCCACCGACGTCGCTCCAGCTCGGGGGTGTACGCGCGTTGAGGACGAGCATGATTTCGCGGTCTTTAATCCAGTGGACTACGGCGTTTACCTCAGGTCGCTCGACGCCTGGGATGGTGGTGTAGTAGCGTACGGGGCTACCGGCTTTGATGGAGGAATCGCGGCGGCGGCCAGCGGGTCGTTCGAGCACTACGAATGCGCGCTCGCCCACGACGTAACCTGTTTTGAGTTGGGTCAGTGGGCTCCAGGTATATCCTCGGCGGATGCGTTCTTTGAGTGGGAGGCGTTGAATTTCGTCTCGAAAGCGTGCGCGATCTGCTTCCAGCTCCATATCCAGCAGCTCGAGCAGGTGGTCGAAATGGTCGGCTGGTTTGTGGGTGTGGAGGGGCACTGAGGTGGAGCGAAGGGTTTCTGGGTGGAGCTAGGGGCAGGCGGCAGCTAGGCGTACAAAGGATATCCCGCCATAAAATCCTTCACCTCTTGACGCACCTCCGCCTGCAAAGACTCATTATCGATATCTGTGAGGATGCGATCTATCCATTCAACGGTTTGGGTGCAGGCTGCTTCATCAAATCCACGTGTGGTGACTGCAGCGGTGCCGATGCGGATGCCGCTGGTGATGAAGGGAGAGCGCTTGTCAAAGGGCACCATGTTTTTATTTAATGTAATGTGTGCTGCATTGAGGGCATTTTCAGCTTGTTTGCCGGTAATTTTCTTGTTGCTCAAATCAATTAGCATGCAGTGATTATCGGTTCCTCCACTAATAATTTTATAGTCTTTGTCGCTTAATGTTTCGGCGAAAGCCTGTGCATTAGCAATAACTTGCTGACAGTAAGTCTTCCAATCATCCTGAAGACACTCACCAAAAGCAACCGCTTTGCCCGCAATAACATGCTCGAGTGGACCGCCTTGCATACCTGGAAAAACAGCGGAATTAAGTATGCTCGACATCGCAATAGCCTCACCTTTTTTCGTGGTTTTGCCGAAAGGATTATCAAAATCTTTACCCATCATGATGATCCCGCCACGCGGACCACGAAGTGTCTTGTGAGTAGTCGAGGTAACGATGTGACAGTGCGGCAGCGGATCATCCAACAGACCAGCCGCAATGAGGCCAGCCGGATGAGCAATATCCGCGAGCAGCAATGCCCCGACCTCATCGGCAATCTCGCGGAAACGCGCGTAATCCCAGTCACGCGAATACGCACTCGCGCCACAGATGAGCAATTTGGGCTTGACCTCGCGAGCTTTGGCCGCCACTTTATCCATATCGATGCGGCCCGTGTCCTGCTCAACCCCATAGAAGTGCGGCGCGAAGTGCTTACCGGAAAAATTGACTAAGGAGCCGTGCGATAGGTGACCGCCGTGCGATAAGTCAAAGCCTAAAATGGGATCACCAGGCTTGAGGACTGCCAGAAAAACGGCTGCATTGGCCTGGGCACCCGAGTGCGGCTGCACGTTGGCGTAGGCTGCACCAAACAACTCGCACAGGCGGTCGATAGCGAGCTGCTCTACCTCATCCACCACCTCGCAACCTCCATAGTAGCGCTTGCCGGGATAGCCTTCAGCATACTTGTTGGTGAGGCATGAACCCATGGCTCGCATGACCGCCTCGGAAGTAAAATTCTCCGAAGCAATCAGTTCGATGCCGGAGCGCTGACGCTCAAGCTCACGGTCGATAAGATCAAAAACTCGGTCTCGGCTACTCATGCGGTGAAGGTAAGAGCGGGTGCCAATTTTCCTGCCGGTGAGTACTACCTTCGGCCCAGCTTAAATTACACCCATGTCGAAGTCACTGCAAGATGCGAAGCGTGCCCAAGAGCGTCTGATGAAGCATATCCAGAGCAAGGAGTTTAGCTCGATAGAAGAAGTGGAAGCCTATATGTCAAGCCTCGTAGGCCGCAAAATAGATGATGCCATTGCAGAAGCAAGCATTTCTGAATCGGAAGTGGAGCAAATTCTTCAGAAGGCTGGAAATGCGAACAATAAGAATGAGTATGATCAATATGTGGAGAAAGCCTATGCCATAGAACCAGAAAATGTTGATGTACTCATACATAAATCTAAAGGAGCTAATACCTCAGAAGAGGCTATTAGCTGGTTGGAGAAAGCTGTAGCGGCGGGGCGTAAGGAATTAGGAGATGAATTTGAAGAGCTACGGGGCAATTTCTGGCTGGCTATAGAGACACGGCCCTATATGCGTGCACGTATGAATTTGGCTGAACTTCTTATCTCTGCAGAGCGCTATGACGAGGCTATTGAACACCTGGAGGACCTGCTGGATCTTAATCCAGACGATAACTTAGCTGCTCGCTATGAACTAGCTGGACTTCTTCTTGCACAGAGAGAGCTAGAAACTTATGCTGAATTGTACGATGAGTATTCCAATGATACTGCCGCCCCATGGCTGCTGGCTAGAGCCATTTACTGTTTCTTAAAACGTGGTAAGTCTCCCTATGCGACGGCAGCGTGGAAAGCCGTGAATAAGGCTAATCCTTTTATTGCAAAAATAGTAACAGGCGAACTTGAGATTGAAGAAGCTCAATACTCCTCCTACGCATATGGCAGTGAAGAAGAAGCATTGATAGCCTTGAATTCACTTGCTCCCGTACTTATGGATCATCGTATTTTGAAGTGGATGCACGACCAGGCGCTGCGCTAAGGGTTTGATCGCGCAGAGGGTTGGAGCCTCAGTTGTGGAGCTGGTAGCTCTACTTGTGGCTGCGTACTTGTGCTAAGGTCCAGTCAATGAGCAACTCGCCGTCGCGGAAGACTTCTTTTAGCTCGCCTTTGGCCTCTTGTTCCCAGGTCTGCTCGTCGTGGAGCACGTATTCACCGTTTTCCAGCTCTATGCGAATCAATCCTTTTGCGCTCTTTTTGGTGCCGTCGTCGGTAACCGGATCTTTATAAATTGCTCTTCCTTCACCAGCTACTTCGCCGTAGGTAGCTTTCATGGCGAATCCGAAGGTATCGCGGGTATTGTACTGATAGGTAAAGCTGCCCACGCCGAGTACGACATTGGTGCTTGCAAACTGTTTTGCCGCAAGGCGTTCACAAATTGCACGCGCGCGATCGAGGGTAATAGAATCGCCATAGATTGCCCCGATGTGGCTATCTAGTTCGCGATAGCCTTTACTGTTAGTGGTGCCGCCAAATACATCCCACAGCAGTTCGATAACTCCTTTGCGCTCAGCATCACTTTTACCGGCAGGATTTCCGCAGATAATATCTACTGGATCGCCTGAATCAGGTCGAATGACTACTTTTCCTTCGCGAGCCATTACTTCTTGGTGGAGTGCAGGAAGATATTCGGTTAAGACCTGCCAAAGATCCCAGGTATCACTAACGATGCTGACGATGCCAGCGGGATATATTTCAGTAATTAGGCGACGGAATGTGTTGAGTTCGCCATTGGCTGTACCCATACTCATTACAGAGTGTTCGGTGGCGGCAACACTACCGGCCACGAGTTGTGTTTGCGCATCAGCATTATAATAGCGCTCTAGCCAGCCGACAGCAGGCACAGTATCACTTCCCGTAAAACTCAACAGGTGCCCAGCGGCGCTCATGAGTGCCGCTTCGATACCCGCCATACCACGCATAGAAAAATCATGCCCCTGCCAATCCACAAATTCAGGAACACTGGAAGTTTTGGCAGCAGCCTCATCGAGAATATCGCGATACTGCCGGGCGAGCGTAGCTGAATTGCAGGGCATCCAAACCACCGCCGAAAGCAGCGTTTCAAAATAATTGGTCAGCCAGAAAAATTCTGGAAGCGTATTCACCATGGTAAACATGGGAATCTTTATCGGCACAGCTTTGCCCTCAGGTAAAGCTTTGAAGCTCATCGGAATATATCCGAGATCATGTAAAGCTTCGATGTGTGAGGTGCCGACGTTGTTGGGGCCGAGGTAGGCATTAACCCGTTGAGCATACTCCTCGAGCACTTCTTGTTTGGGACGGTCAAAAAAGTCCTTTTGAAATCGCTCTATAACGTACTCTTTGAGAAAGTATTGAAGTCCAAAGAATACAACTTTATCTATGCCTTTGATGCGACTCTGACGGGGCGTCCAGTTGGAATAGACGAGTGAAGTTGAGTCAGGGTACTGGCGGCGGTGATCGAGTTTGTAGCCGTCGGTGAGCAGGAGAGGATTCATGATTTGGGTGTTGGGTGTTGGGTGCTGGGTGCTAGGGGCTAGGTGCTAGGTGCTAGGTAAAAGGGTGGCAAGGGCTATTTGCTGCAGCCCAGGTTGTGGTGCAAGAGTTGAGAAAGCGTCGGTGCAAAACACCTTGTCAAAAGCGGCTGTGAGTGCCTCGACTCCGCGTGAGAAAATGCCGTGACTTACGGCCAGGTAGAGAGGGCCTGCATGATGTTGTTTAAGTTGTTTGGCTAAGCCGAGGAAGGTGCCGCCGCCATCGCAGATATCATCGAGTATCAAGCAGGCACGCCCGCCAAGGTCATCTGCAAAGACAGTAAATCCACTTAAGGCGCCTGTGCGAACATCGCGGCGTTTGCCACATTCGATGACGTCTGTTGCAGTGGTTTGGGCCGCGACTTTAAAGATTTTCTTGCTAGCTCCAGCATCTGGCGACACCAAGAGGCAATCTTGCGGTAGCACGGACAGGACCTGTTTGGCGAAGCCGACGTTGCTGACCACCCGAACGCGATGGAGTAAAGCTGGTGCAACCTCTGAATGTGGGTCGAAAATGGTGACCTGTTTTGGCGAAAGCTGATTGATGAAATCGGCGTACACCTTGACGGTCAAGGCTTCGCCGGGAATCATGAGGCGGTCTTGTCGAGCACCGGGGAAGTAGGGCAGCGTGAGTTCGATGTGGGTGGCGCCGGCGCGTTGCAGTGCGTCGAATGCGATGGCCAGCAGCCCGAGATCCTGCCAGTTGCGTACCCGCGTGGTGACGTGTACAGTTGCTCCTGTAAGGTCCTTGTTGCCAAGCTTGATGTGCGGCTCGCCTCCCGCAAATATGAAGGTCTCGTAAGCGAGCGGCTGGAGGTGGCTGTAAGGCTCAAAGAGCGGATCGAGGTGCAAAGCGTAAGCCATAGGAGCGAGGTTGACGGGGCAAAGATAGGTTTTGCGTACGAAATACGCAAATAGCTTATCCTTTATTTGATATCGAACATAAATCCCTCGCGCTCAAGGTCTTGATAGCGCTGCTGATCGAAGCGGTATAGCGTAGCGGGCCGACCGGCGCCTTCACTTCTAGTCGTTCCGGTGTCTTTGAGGATGCCGAAGCTGAGCACTTTGCGGCGGAAATTCCGGCGATCAACAGGTCGACCGAGAATGGTGCTATAGAGTTGTTCTAGTTCGCTAAAGCCGAATTTTGCAGGTAGAAGATCGAAGCCGACGGGACGATAACTGAGTTTGGCGCGCAGGCGAGCGAGGGCATCGGTGACGATCTGATTGTGATCGAAGGCTAGAGGGGGCACTTCGTTAAGGGCAGTCCACTTCGCGTGGCTCGCGTCGCTGCTTGCCGCAGAAATGACCGCACTCGGTCGCACAAGTGCCCAGTAGGCAACGGTGATGACTTGTCCCCGAGGATCGCGGCTCACATCGTCGCCGTAGGTAAAGAGTTGCTCGAGGTAATTGACGTTGAGCCCGACTTCTTCGAGCAGCTCCCGCTCGACGGCTTCGCGCAGGCCTTCGCCATCCCGCACGAAACCTCCAGGCAGTGCATGTTGGTGCGCAGCGTTTTGGATGAGTGCCACGCGCAGCTGCGCATCTTGGTAGGCGAATACTACGGCATCAATAGCTACGCGAATGCGCGACGGGGGCAGCGGCATAAGGGCAAAGTAGCACGCATACTATAAGGGATCAATTACTTTCGCGGTATGAGCATTTCGCAGCAACTCGCTAAGCACTTGCGCCAGGTCTACACCGGCGGCAACTGGTCGAGTGTCGATTTAACAACGACACTAGCTGACGTAACCTACGATGAGGCTATGGCACAGGTAGGTCAGCTAAATACCATTGCCAAACTTACCTTTCACCTGAATTACTATACGGAAGGGCTACTTGCGGCATTTGCATCGGGTGAACTTGCGATTAGAGATAAGTACAGTTTTGATGTCCCTGCCTCCTTTAGTGCGAATGATTGGGAAGCGTTGCGCGCGAGGATCCTACGCAATGGCGAGCAGTTTGCCACAGAGATAGAAGCTTTTGATGATGAACGGATGTTTGCGGCGTTTTATGAAGAGAAGTATGGGAATTATTTTGGGAATATATTGGGTATTATTGAGCATTTGCACTATCATCTGGGGCAGATTGTGGTGCTGAAGAAGATGGTGAGGGGGGGTTGATTTGGGGTTTGGGAATTTCCGTTCGGACGACTCGGGGGATGGGGATACCTGTGACTCGGGGCATTGAAATACCCGCTCGTGAGGAGGGGTACCTATCGGCACCTGGGGTGGATTGGGGGATTGGATACCCAATACTCGGGGCATTGAAATACCCGCTCGTGAGGAGGGGTACCTATCGGCACCTGGGGTGGATTGGGGTATTGAAATAGCCGTTCGTGGGACTCGGGGCATTAAAATACCCGCTCGTGAGAAGCGGTACCTATCGGCACCTGGGGGTGGATTGGGGGATTGGGATACCTGTGACTCAGGGCATTAAAATACCCGTTCGTGGGACTCGGGGCATTGAAATACCCGCTCGTGAGGAGCGGTACCTATCGGCACCTGGGGTGGATTGGGGTATTGGATACCCAATACTCGGGGCATTGAAATACCCGCTCGTGAGAAGAGGTACCTATCGGCACCTGGGGTGGATTGGGGGATTGGATACCCGTGACTCGGGGCATTAAAATACCCGCTCGTGAGGAGCGGTACCTATCGGCACCTGGGGTGGATTGGGGTATTGGATACCCATGACTCGGGGCATTGAAATACCCGCTCGTGAGGAGCGGTACCTATCGGCACCTGGGGACGACTCATGGGATTGAAATACCCGCTCGTGAGGAGCGGTACCTATTGGCACCTGGGGATGGATTGGGGTATTTTATTGCTGGCGCTATCGATCAGCTAAGTCCATGACATAAGGCACAGTCTCATCTTCATCCCAGTCTTCTTCTTGTATATAGGTATCGTATTCTTTGGTAAACAGAAGCTTTCGGTGGGCATGGATGGCTACTTGTCTGTGGATATAGTCCTCGGTTTCATCCAAGCATTTTTTCGATACGCTAAATACACCATATCCGCCTTGCCACCGGAAAGGAGCAACGTCGCGGAAAAAGGCAACATTAAGATTTTCACTACTCGTGCCCTTGATTGCTTTCATCGTCAACCCGATATCCTCGCGGCAATTAAATCGGAATAGGGAGTGGATATGATCTTCTACCCCGTTCGAGATAATCGGGAGGTGACCTCGACTTACAAGTTGAGCGTGCATAGTATCGACTATGCATGGATACATTTCTCTTGTAAGCACTGCGTCTCTGTATTTTACACCCCAGACGGCATGGACATAAACCCGTAAACATGACATGCGCTGAAGGTACACAATTTGGGCCATTGACATATCCGTTGGGTGGAATTGGGGGATTGAGATACTCGGTGGGGTGGAATTGGGGGATGGGAATGCCCGCTCGGGGGACTCGGGGCATTAACATGCCCGCTCGGGGGGAGTGTGTCGTCCTAAAATCACTTTACATGCGGGAAGTGATTCCTGAATGAGATTGTCGGTGTTGAACTAAAGCCTGCATCAGGTTGACAAGATTGTCGTTTTCCTGATGAACGTTGACACCCTTGCTAGCGGCCTTCGCGGTAGCGCCTAAATGCAAATTCGTCCCCTCGGCCTTTTTCTTTTGACCGTTGGTGTCTGTAGCTAGAGGTGGTTGTGGTAGTAAACCGTAGGCGCTCTTGACCTCTGGATAAGCACACGGGTTTTTATGTACCATGGCGGGCGTAACGCCCCGCCCGAGCGATCCATGTGGGCGCTCGTGGTTGTACTTGTCGACGGCTTGCGCCAGGGCCTGCTTGACATCTGCTACGCAGGCAAACGTTTGATCCAGGTCGTAGAGATCTTTGAGCTGACCGTTGACGCTTTCAGCTAGTGCATTGTGAAGCGGGTTGCCATCTTGGGTCATAGAAATACCGAGCCCATGGCGGCTCAGCTTACGTACATAATCCGACGACCGATATTGAGACCCGCGGTCGGAGTGGTGAATGCATAATCTACGTGGATACTGACGGTTGTCCAAAAATTGCTGCAAGGCCTGCATCGGTCCGTGGCGATCAAGGCGATCACTGGCAAATGCGCCGACGATTTTGCGTGAAAACGCATCGGTAACCAGCGAAATGTAAGCAAACTTACTCTTCGCCTTACCGCTAATTCTCATTTGCTCATCCTCGGCCAAACGCACATAGGTGATGTCCACCACCAATAAGCGCTCCGGCTCATTTACGCCTGGCTGCCCTGAGTTTGCTAGCGCTGCGCGTAAGTCCGGGTACTTAAACCGCAGATCAGAGGAGTCGGTTGTCTTGGGCCGGTAGGCTCGCTTGGGCTTGATCAACAGGCCGTACTGACGCATGATATCAAAAAAGCGGTCTCTACCACACCTAAAGCCATGGTCTGCGATATCCGATTTGATAGCATCGTAGATCGTCTTACAACCAGTCCGCTTTCCGATGCGCTTGCGCGCCTTGGCGACGAGCGGCAAAATGATGTCATCGCGTTTCTCATTGTGCTCCTCACGCGCTTGAGCGGCGTAGTAGCTTTGACGAGAGTAGCCAAGCAGCCGACATGCCTTCTCCATCGAAGAGATGGTCTTAGACTGTCTCATTTCGAGGGCTGCTTGGCGCCAGCTTTTTTTAGCACTGGCAGTTGATGCTCTTCCTCGGCGATGCGTACCACAGTGCGCCAAAGCTCCTTTTCCTGTCGCTCCTGGCGAACCATCTCTTGGAGCGTTGCTACATCATCGGGTAGCTCATCAGCTGCTATGGGCTCAACGCCCAGCGCCTTCGCATCCAGCGATGCAATCGAAGCTTCATCAAGGGCCAGTTGCTTGTTGAACCACTTAATAAAGTCTTTGCCGGAGTCGCGAGAGGGCAAGGCGAACATTTCTGCACCAACAGCGTGACTGAACTCGCCGTTGAGATATCGACGTGCGTACTCACGCTTCATCGATGGAGCATATGTGCCGCGTGGTCGCGACAGCTTGGTTTTGGTCTTTTTCATGCGTTTCTAGTTGGATTTCTGTAAAGCTATTCTAGGACGGCTCAGAGCGGTACCTATCGGCACCTGGGGTGGATTGGGGGATGGGGATACCTGTGACTCGGGGCATTGAAATGCCCGCTCGGGGGGCTCGGGGCATTAAAATACCCGCTCGTGAGAAGCGGTACCTATCGGCACCTGGGGCTGGATTGGGGGATGGGGATACCTGTGACTCGGGGCATTGAAATGCCCGCTCGGGGGGCTCGGGGCATTGACATGCCCGCTCGGGGGGCTCGGGGCATTGAAATACCCGCTCGTGAGAAGCGGTACCTATCGGCACCTGGAGCTGGATTGGGGGATGGGGATACCTGTGACTCTAGGGCATTGAAATGCCCGCTCGGGGGGCTCGGGGCATTGACATACCCGCTCGTGAGGAGCGGTACCTATCGGCACCTGGGGTGACTCGGGGCATTAAAATACCCGCTCGTGAGAAGCGGTACCTATCGGCACCTGGGGCGACTCGGGGCATTGAAATACCCGCTCGTGAGGAGCGGTACCTATCGGCACCTGGGGCTGGATTGGGGGATGGGGATACCTGTGACTCGGGGCATTAAAATACCCGCTCGGGGGGCTCGGGGCATTAAAATACCCGCTCGTGAGAAGCGGTACCTATCGGCACCTGGGGCTGGATTGGGGGATGGGGATACCTGTGACTCGGGGCATTGAAATGCCCGCTCGGGGGGCTCGGGGCATTGACATGCCCGCTCGGGGGGCTCGGGGCATTGAAATACCCGCTCGTGAGAAGCGGTACCTATCGGCACCTGGAGCTGGATTGGGGGATGGGGATACCTGTGACTCTAGGGCATTGAAATGCCCGCTCGGGGGGCTCGGGGCATTGACATACCCGCTCGTGAGGAGCGGTACCTATCGGCACCTGGGGTGACTCGGGGCATTAAAATACCCGCTCGTGAGAAGCGGTACCTATCGGCACCTGGGGCGACTCGGGGCATTGAAATACCCGCTCGTGAGGAGCGGTACCTATCGGCACCTGGGGCTGGATTGGGGGATGGGGATACCTGTGACTCGGGGCATTAAAATACCCGCTCGGGGGGCTCGGGGCATTGAAATACCCGCTCGTGAGAAGGGGTACCTATCGGCACCTGGGGCTGGATTGGGGGATGGGGATACCTGTGACTCGGGGCATTAAAATACCCGCTCGGGGGGCTCGGGGCATTGAAATACCCGCTCGTGAGAAGCGGTACCTATCGGCACCTGGGGTGGATTGGAGGATTGGGATGGCCGTTTGGGCGAAGCGGGGCATTGACATATCCGCTCGTGATAAGCGGTACCTATCGGCACCTTGGGGTAGTTGATTCGAGCCATTTTTGAGCAAGTTAAAGATCACTGCGGATCGACACGCTTGCCAATGCTTGCTTGTTGTACTTCAGGCAGGTGGGAGACCACGCCCTGCGTATCGGATGGATTAATTGCTGTGTCACGGGCAAGCTGATTTCCAGCAACAGGATGATCGACGTGGTTGCGTGATGGGGTATTTGATTCGGTAATTATAAGAAATTGTAGCTCGCCATCCTTAGCTTTTCCTTCCTGCTGGCGAGCGGTAAATTTTGGCGTAGATGATCGAGCACGGGGCACAGCGAATAGGCCAAGCTTGAGATCATCTTCGGAAATTATTTCCTGCGGGTCGAGCGGAGGCGCCGATTGCGCAACGAGGCAGGAAGAGCTGAGAAGAAATAGGGCGGTGAGACAAATTGATTGGCTAGCGATGATGCCGGTGCCACCAGAATTTGAGATTTTCATTAGGAACAGATTTGGGTGAGGAACAATGAAGTTTGTGTAGTTCTGCCCAAAGCTGGTGCTTATATCTGTAGGAATCATAGCCACTTCCCGAAGCTCCAGTATCATTTTCCGAAATGTGCGATTGATCATCCCGGAGGAAAATGTGGGAATATTAGCTACCAATCCGGCCGAGCTCATCGTCGAGCGCACCTGAAGATCGCTTGGCTGACTTAGCCTGCTGATTACCAAATTTCCAGGTAGCGCCAAGGCCGAAGCGTCGGGTATCGAAATAACGTATGCCCTCGATGGCAAGGCCGCCATACTCACCCTTATAAAAATATTGATTGGTGGTCCGAAAAACATCTGTCCCAGTGGCGCGCAGCTGCAGGCGACCGTCGAGTAAATCCTTGCGAAGCCCGAAGTTCAAATCCTGGTTGCCCCTTACGAAAATAGAGCCTCGCCAGATCCAGTTGCTTTCAATAAAATAACTCAGTTCTAGCAAGATAGCGCCAGGTAGCTTCACATTATTTTGAAGCGTAATATCCCAAGTTGGGGTGCTGAGGTCTATTATGGTCCCCTCCACGTCGCCGCTGTAGGTCTTGTAGCCGGCGTTGGCAAAGGTGCTGACCTCCCAAAAATTAGCGACCTTCAGCGGGTAGCTTACAGATAGGCTCAGCGTGGTGGCCAGGTTCATGTTGCGCGGAATAATCTGGTTTCGGTTGCCATCTAGCACCTCAACCAGGGTCGCGAAGTAGCCCTGGGTTTGGCTGTACGAACCGGTCACCACAAGCTGTTGATCGTAGGTATAGGAAGCTTGGTAGTTGGTGGTATAGGCGGGTTGTAAAAAGGGATTGCCCTTCCACACCGTCAATTGACTGACCGGCGACTCAAAGGGATTTAGGTTTTGATAATTAGGACGCATGATGCGCCGGCCGATGCTGACGTTCCAGTCATGCTTGGAGGCTCCATCGAATGAAATGCCCACATTTGGAAACAGGTCGGTATAGCGCCGGACCACGTCTTGGTTGGTGACGCTTGCGGTGCTGATGAGAAGGCCCCTTGATCGGGTGTGTTCTACTCGCAAGCCTGTGCGCAGTGCAACGGCAGGCGTGACTTGCCAACTCGCACTCCCGTAGGCTGCGGCCACCCGTTCGGAATAGTCGAAATCGTTGCTTTTGCTACTATTAGGCTGGCGTTCATCACCAATTAGATTGAAAAAATTAAAACTGTTGGCGGTGCTTACGCTGGAGAACTTAAGACCGCTCGTGAGAGAAAGCGTCTTCAAAGCCATTTCATAGTCCGTTTTAGCTGACCATAATTCGATGTTCACGTCGGAATCAAAGGCCACGTCTTCTAAGGATTGAACGGTAGTTGCGTCGGGCGCATATAGGGCGTTAGGCTGAGTGATAGCTTGATTGGATGAATATCGACCTGTGCTTATTGAGGTATTGAGGTTGCGCTTATCACTCATTAGCCATTGATGGTTTGCATTCAGCGTGTGATTCTGGGTTGGCTGATCCATTAGCGAAGGAGAGATTAGTATTCCAGATAGCTCGCTGGGTGTAGGAGAGTAAATCTCCGTGCGGCTCTGGAGCGCAAATCGGTTATGACCGAAGATGCTGTTGCCGCTCACGTCTAGAATGTGCTGGTCGGCAAGTCGAACATTAACTCTAGCGGCAACATTGACAGCCTGATCGTCTGTGTTCGAGCGAGATTCTAGGAGCAAGGTGTTACCATTTTGTTGTTTGCTGTCGCTAAAACCATCAAAGGCTTTGCGACTAGACTGCGTGATATCTAGATTGGCAATAATTCGCTCTGCGGCATGACTTAGGGACAGGCCGTTATTGTATCGCAAATAGCGTCCTTGTTGGAAGCTAGAAGTGAGACTTCCGTTCGTACCCATGGCAGGATTTCGTTTCGTGCGGATATTAATTATGCCTCCAGTTCCTTCCGCTTCATACTTTGCCGAGGGGTTAGAGAGTAGTTCAATAGACTGGACATTATCTGACGTAAGACTGCGCAGAAAATTAGCTAAATCTGACCCTGACAAGCGGGAAGGGACGTCATTAATGTATATCTGGACGCCACTTTTTCCGAGCAGGGAGATATTATCTTCGATATCTACGCTCACACCAGGAGATCGCTTGAGGAGGTCGAGGCCGTTGGTGCCTGAAGTGCTTGGACTTTCGGCGACGTTGAAGACGATCTTGTCTGCCAGTACCTCTATGCGTGGCTTCCTTTTAGCGACCACCACGACCTCGCTCAGGTTCTGAGTAGAGGCTTGCAAATGAATAGCGGGCAAGGTTCTGCGCTCACCCGGCAACAGTTCAAGGGGTGCGGTGAGCTGCGATATATACTCGAGGTGGTCGAATCTTAGCGTGTAGGTTTCGGCGCTGAGGTTAGCAAATGCGAAGGTGCCGCTTTCGTCAGTTAGCGTTCCAGTAACGAAGATGGAATCGTCGCGCAAGAGGACAACTGTGGCGTATGCGACAGGGTGTTCTGCTTGATTATGGAGACTACCTGTGAGGCTGGTCAATGAAGACTGCGCGGATATAGATCCGCACAAGATCAGGGGGAGCATAACGACGAGCGCCAGCTTTGGGAGGAGCAACATTGGGTTTCGATTTGTGGGATATAGCACTACGGGGGAAGAGTTTGCGGCTTCATAAACTTTCTCATTTGCTCCAGCTTATTACTTGAATGGTATGCTCCGAATTATGCATGTAATATCTTAGTGCATTAGGATACACTGCACTAATCAGGCGGAGAACCGATGGAGCTGCGTCGCATTGAGTTGGCCACAAAATCTAGTAATGTGGCAAGTTTTGGCGAAAGCTATAAGAGAATTACCATTAACTATTTAGCTGGTTTATTTGAATTAGCTATGTCTCGAAACATTTTCCATTGACCAGCTTCCTGCTTCCAAAGGACAAGGTATTTGTCCTCTGCTATGACTTTATCGTTTTTGTACACTGTCACTTCACCTTCTTCCGCAAGTAGCTCTTCAGTACCAAATACTCCTGTAGTTACAATATTTATATGTGTAATGCCAGAAGCTTTTAATCCAGAGAATAGCGTCATGATGTTTGCTCTCCCAACTACGGCGGGCGCTCCGGTAAACATTACTTTGCAGTCTGTGGTGTAAGCGTTGGCTATCCCTACTGTGTCACCCGTGAAAAACGAACCCATAAAGCTTCTGTTGGCAGCATTAATTTCAGTTCTAGCGGTGCGTAGATTGAATGCCTTTGTCGACTGCATCTGCATTTTCCGCGCCTTATCCGCGCGTGCCTGGGAAGAAGTCATGCCCCGAGCGACGGCCATGTCATAGTATTCTGCGGCCCGCTTAAAGTCTTTTGTGGCCATTAAGTAGTCTGCCATGCTATCGTACGGATTGGCTTCATTAGGCGAAAGTTTTAGGTAGGTCTCAAAATTAGCTTTGGCCTGTACCATATCTCCCAACTCCATGTAGCCGTACCCTAACATGTTGTACGTAGACGGAAATCCTGGGCTGAGGTTGGCGAGTTTGCGACCATATTGGAGACTCAGCTCCAGGTTTTGATCCGCGAAATAGGCGTTGGCGCCGGCACTTTCCAGCGCTTGGATGTTGTTGGGGTATGCGGCGACCAAGGCTTTGAAAGTTTCTGTACACGGAGATGTGGGATCGCCTTTTAGTTGAACAAGCATGTCGCGCAAGAGAAGCTCGGCTTGATTGAAATTTTTTGAGTCGATGGCGAGTGCCTTATCGATGATCCCTTCTTCATTGGCATTGACAGCATCGTTTAGCGTCAGGAATGCATAGCCCATGAACAGATCGGGATCGATTTCTAGCGCCTTATCGATTAATGACGTTGTTCGATCCCACTCCCCGTTCGACATCAGCGCGGAGGCCTCATTAAGCATCGTTATGGCCTCGGCTGAAGTAGAGGAGGCGGGTAAGAAGCGATCTTGCGCTAAGAGGGAGCTGATGCAGCTGAAAACGAATGCGAGGGAGAGGAGGAGGTTTTTCATCGTTAATTGTTTTTGGACAATAAGGAACACCCCTATTTGTCACTTGCTTGAGGCACAAGGTGGGGTGATAGCAAGGCTATTATGAGGGCTATCTTCCGAAGCTTGGCTATTCTCTTCCCGAGAGTGGGGTTCAGTTTCCGGGGCACTAAAATGGCTTTATGGCTTGCTGTAATCGATCACCATCTCGATCTAAGTACCCTATTGATTGAAGCTGCTGCTACTCCATGTTGTCAAAGAAAATTTCAATTCGAACTCCGTCCGAAAAAGACTCTCTCAATTCCCCCTCTAATTGGTGCACTAACATACTTACTAAGTGATTCCCAAAACCTGTACCCGCGGTAGGTTCAGCAGTTTTGCCCCTCCCATTATCGTAAATTGCTAAACAGTAGCGTTCTCGATGCTGTCTCATTTCTACTTCTACCGTACCTGCTTTTAGGCTCCCGAAGGCGTATTTTATTGAATTAGTTATAAGCTCATTAGCAATTAAACCTAAAGGCACGGCTGTATCCACATCAAAATGAAGAGCTTGTGGTACATTAATGATAAAGCTGACCTTATCTGTGACGCCAAAGCTATTCGATAAATTCCGTGTTAGGTCGGTTAGATACTCTCGCATCGCCACAGTACCGAGGTTGTTGCCCTGATAGAGTTTCTGGTGCAGAAGACCGATGCTTTCCACCCGGCCGCGGCTTGCCAGCATAGCATCCCGTGCGGTTCCATCCGTGAGCGTAAGGGATTGCAACTCGAGTAAGCTCGAGACCACCTCGAGGTTGTTTTTCACGCGATGATGAATCTCTTTAAGGAGGATTTCATTGTCGCGGCTGCGCTCTGCGAGCAGCGCATTCTTTCGATTGTCTTCTCGCAGCCGATCAGCTTCTAGCTCCTGCTGGGCCTGTATCATCCGGCTCTCGCGCAATTCAAAAACCGCCCTCTCCTTGGCTTGCACCTGTGCCCATTGCCGGTAGGCCAAACCGACTGAGAAGATGAGAACTTCTACGAGGACACCAGCCTTTAAGTAAAAGGTTTGGTATGGTGGAAAAGCTAAGCGTGTCAGCATGGTTAAGAACCCACCAATGCCAAGTGCCACGATACCTGCAATGATGAAGCGAGCTTTTGTGTCTCCCGTCCGATAAAGCGGGTAAAGCAATGCTATACATGAGCCGAGTACTAAGGCGATATACGGAACCGAGATCGTATCTTCGTGAATGTGGCTATAATTTGAAAGCACGCTTACACCTAGGTGAACTGAAAATAAAATTATGCCGAGGTAGATGAGAATTATAAAGTACTTATTCCACTGCGGGAGCAACTTTTGCAAATCACAAAAATGCATAATGAAAGCTAAGTAAAATATTAGCCCTAAGAACATTGACCCCTTAAAGATGCTATACTGTGCTGGATTGCTTGCCAAGATTTCAATTTGTAACAGATGAGCTAATTCACCGCTAGTCTGCGTGAAGTAGACAATGGCCATAAATATGTAACCCGAATAGTATATAAAGCTGCGGTCGCGTCCAAATAAGTAAAAGATTAAGTTATAGATGCAAAGCATCCCCATAAAGCCGATGTAGAGCGCGTTGCTGACCCGGGATTTAGCTAGTTGGGTGTGGAATCGATCGAGGGTCTGGAGGTAGATGCCGAAAGAAGGAGCCAAGGAGGCAGCTTCTGCCCGCCCTCTAAAATAGAGAGTGGTGGGGCTACCTGGCTGCAGCGACAGCTTGGCGAAACTGCCACGGGCTGTAGGCGCAAATTGTCGATCTCGAAATGCAACGCTAGCGCCGGCTTGGTGCATCGTCCAAGCACCCGATTCATCTTGTGTGTAGACCTCTAGCTTAGTCCATCTGCTGGGGAAATACAGCACCCACTCCAGGTGTTGTTCTGCAGCAGGAAGGCTATTCTTCAGCTGCACCTGGCCCCAATACCAATAGTGAGTCTTTAGGTTGTGTCTATAGTCACGATAAGGCTGAAAATCCGCTGCAAAAGCGCTTTGAGAAACTTCAGCTATGCTCAACGCGCCTGCTGAGTCTGGTAGGATGTTGAGGTATTGGCGCAAAGGGTAATTGATCGAGCTTTTATCCAGTTCCAAGATTGAATTGCTGCTTCGTGTTGCTGACTCTTGCGCGTTCAGACCTTCTGGCACCGAACACAGCAACAATGCGATCAGGGCAAGAAACGCCCCTTTCCTAGCTCCCCTGAAATAGCTGTAGTTCCTCACGCAGAGATAGAATCTGGTGCCTCGCCATTCATCAGTGGATCAAGTTGACGCGTTGCAAAAGCTCCGCACGTTGATCCTTACTTACCGGAATCGAGTCGGACCCTATGATGAGGTGATCGTCGGCTACGATATCCACCTGACGCAGGTTAACGACATAAGAGCGATGCACGCGTAAGAAATCCGAGGAGTGGAGTTGTTTGGCCACCTTACCCATGGGGATACTCAGCAGGTATTTGGCTTCTCCGGCGTGAATATGGCAGTAGGAGCGCTCGGCGGAGATATAGCCGATGTCGTTGAGGAATAGCTTTACCATTTGGTCGTGGTGGCGAATAAAGATGCGGTCATTTAGTAGTTGCGCTCCATCTTCATGGACGTTTGGTGCTTCTGCTGCATCGGTCTCAGCATCGTTGAGCATAGCTGCTGGTTCGGAGTGCCATTGCAGGGCGAGGCTTATGGCTCGGTGAAGTTCGGTCTGGTTATACGGCTTCTCGAGAAAGGCGTGAGGGCGGGTTTGTCGGGCGCGATCAAACGTAAGAGAATCTGTATTGGCGGTCAGGTAAATTGTCGGGATGAAGAAACCTTCACGTTCGAGGGCTAAGGCGGTTTCGATGCCATCGAGCTTGCCTTTGAGGTTGATGTCAAGCAACAGGATATCGGGCGTGGCGTGGCGACAGTGGGCAAGGGCTGACTCTCCGCGGGCTAGAATTCCAGCCACGACGTAACCGAATTGTTGAAGATGAACGGCAATCCTGTTGGCGATGATAATTTCATCTTCGACAATTAGGACGGAAATAGATTGTGACAAACTTCAGTTGATTGTTAGCACCAACAAGGTAAGTTATTGTTGAGGAATCAAGCGAAAACCAGATCATGCTCAAGAAATTCTACTTCAAACGAAATACTGACAAGACTGCGCTCTACTGGGTAAGGGTTAGTTCGCTTCGCAGTTCTAAAGGCTCCATGCACGCCTGATCCACCTACCATAGGCCACCTCAAAAATTAATGCCTGACCAACATCCAATGCAATACCTTCGTACTGGCTCACGCCGCAAAAACAGGATCAATGGCTTTTTTTCTTCGTGGCCTGTATGGTCTATGTTGTAGTTGCGTAGTTACTGCTGTGGCCATGGCTCAGCGTGGCGTCGAACCACAAGCGCATGAATGGCAACTGCCCTTTGCTGTACATTCAATCGCTTATGTAGCCGAACTGGATCGTTTGCTAGCATTATCGGCTGATCCACAAGGGAGCGTGAGGCTGATAAGTGCTGAATTGGGCGATAGTCAGCTGGACTGGGATATGGTGCACGTACCTTCTGCGGGCAAGCTTCCTGTTCATCTCTCACGAGCAGGTGGAGACGAACTCATATTTACTCTTCCAGACGGTAGTATTCGGCGCGGGTATATCGAGGAGGATTCGCTCAGAATATTAGAAGCTGTGGAACCACTTGCTTTTAAGTCTAATGCCCTGCCCATAGCAGCATGTATTCATGAATCGCTTACTGTGGTCACAATAGCAGTAAATTCGCAAACAAATTCAGGCTCCTATAAAACCTACCTACAACAAAGCGGGACTAAAAATGTGCTTTCCATTCCTGTTAATAGTGATCAATATAATGTCCGAATCTGTGATATAACACCTTCCTCAGCAGGTCTAACTGTTTTCATTGCAAGTGATATGCCTGGCGGATACGGCGGATTGGACATATACTCTTGCAGTTTTAACATTTTAACAAAGAGGAATGGCTATGCTAAAGCTTAATTTGGTCCACCAGTGAATCTTGGTCCAACAATTAACTCTTCGGCGGATGAAGGCGATGTGACGTATTTAAGTAATCATGATGCTTTACTCGTAGTGCGGTCAGCATCAAGTGTTGGTGATGATGAGCCGTCGAGTGTACTGCGGCTGGTGGAAGGGAGTGATGGGTGTGGTTGGTAATTTAATGACTCCTATTTCAAGATAAACTAAGCAAACTCTGTAGAAGGGGATGTTGATGAACCTTTAACCCACGGAAGAGATCTAAGGCCAAGCTGTGCTTCTTGCAGCGCGCCATCATCAGATGCGTCGTCTGAAAAGAATGATGTCAAGGTTTGGTACATTTCTAACTCTCACAAAGCATTTACTGCTCAAGTAGCACCTATTTCGCAGTGGCGCGTTATTGCAATAAATGCCTACCTTGAGAAACATGCGCACATTGAATAAAAAAGAGCTACCCACCTTCGTACCTGATAGCTGCTACACTATCGAGCAATGGCTGGCGATAGAGGAGGTAACGGGGGAAAAATACGAGTACCACGATGGTAAATTGGTCTCTTGGCGAGCCATGGCGGGAGGCACTTGGCAACATGCGTTGATCGCTAGCAACCTTGCGGGAATCGTGTTCAGAGATTATGCTGAGCGAACGGCACAGTTTAAGGATTGCCATGCCTACACCAGCGATTTGCGCATTGCCATCAGCAACGAGAAACGTTATGTATATCCTGATACGGCAATCATTTGTGGTAAGCCTGTCTTCGATAAGAGAGTGCCGACAGCTGTCGTAAATCCGCGTGTAATTTTTGAAGTCATATCTTCGAGTAGCGAACAGTTTGATGCTGGAGAGAAGTTCGACTATTATGAGCAGCTAGATACGCTTCGGGATTATGTACTGGTCGGGCAAAAGTCTAAGCGGGTCGAGGTCCGCACCCGTGCCTCGGCAACATCACCTTGGCGGGTATTTGTTTACCTTGACAGTGATGGTGCTTTTACGCTGCCCAGTTTAGGCGATGCTGCATTTCATTTTGAGGATGTTTATAGGGGGTGGGAGATGGTGGCCAAACCCTAAACCTCTTTTACCCAAATACTCCTTCAATTTCTAAACGAGTTTGCTTGCTAACACCTGTGGATTTGGCGAAAGGGGTTTCGGGCATCCTGAAGACTTCCCAAGGTCTTCCCGTTCCCTATGCCAATCTATATCTGCCGAGTCTAGAGACGGGCACGCTCAGTCACGCAGATAGGCGATTTACTTTGGGCCCTGCTCTTTTCTTGAAAGCATCAGATACCGTAGTCATCAGTGCTATTGGTTACGAGACAATTCGCAGGTCTGCAACTAATCTCTCCGGTGAAGTAGTCCTCACACCGATTGCCTACGAGCTTGCTCAAGCTGAAGTCTCGGCCACGTCAACTGCCTTTTCGAAAAAGCGCGAGTATGGCTTTAATCGTCGTGGCTGGTTTGTGTATGGCGGATTTAGTTGGGCTGCCAATCAAGACGCGCTCGGCAGTGAATCTGGAGTCCTGCTCGATGCCCCTGCTGACTGCCGGCTCGAACAGCTTACCATCAATCTTCGAAGCATTTCTCGCGATACATCTAATCAAACTACAAATCGACAAACCGTGATCGGCTTTGTCAATGAACCGCGTGAAGCAGATTCAGTACGCTTTGAGATTAATGTTTATACCGTTGGTGAAGATGGTTTGCCAGATCGGCCCATCCAACTCGAGCCCATCTACTGGACGGTCTCGACTGCGGCGCGTCGAAAGGTCACGCTAGACTTGGCCGATGCTCAACTCCCCGCCGTTGGGCCTGTTGCGGTTACACTCGAAGGCATAACCAATGAAGGTCAGGGCGTGAGTTTATGGATGCCTGCTTCACTCAAGCAGGGCGTCAGCTACACGAAGTACAATGATGGTCGCTGGTTGCGTTCGGAGGATACTGTGTCGATGTGGGGGGAGTTTGGGTGTTTGGATTGATGGGGGCAGGCGTATTGGTACAGTTAAAAAAGAATATTTCCTTTAGTTATACATTTGATTTCAATGCATCTGTATAAATCCTTTTTTCATAAAGAATGGTGGATACAGATACTTGGGATTAGGCATAAGGTCTAAATTTAACTAGTTCTGGTTTGAAAATATACGACTAGCTGGAATGCGTCACAGCTGGGAAAGTAATTCTTATGTCTCTGAATGTTAGATCTCTTTATTGTTTGGAAGTACCTGCTGTCTCCCATGGTGCTGTTACAGCAAACTGATTGGCGACAATTGAGATTTTTCCTGACCGTGCGATAGATTTGCTACTCCGCCTGAAAAAAGAAAGCTCCTGACTGAGCTGACGAGAAGGCTAACATCGAAGTCCTGCTTCGATGTTACGAACGTGTAAGGTTTAATCCATTGTCAGAAACACTGAGAGGGATTGTTCTAATGGACTACCTAACAGCTAGTTATGGATAATGTAGATTACCTAACTCAGCGCGTTCATCTTAGTATAACGCCGCATTTTAACTGCAAACTTAAACTTAGATCAAATCGCGCACCACTACCCTCACTCAATGCTCTTCACTAAGGCCTCCTTTGCACTCCCATAATACTGCACATCAACTTTCGTCGCCATATCATCGGATAACTCAAAGGTTTGCTTGCGAGCGCTAACAGGAAGTAGTATGGTAGTTGCGCCCTTTTCTACAGCGAGCTCTACAATACTGACGGCGTTGTAAACTGGTTCTACCGATCCCCCAATAGTCATTTCTCCTACCACTATCATTCCACCGCGCACGCTTCGCTTGAGCAGAGCGGTCGACATCGCCATCAGCACGCCAAGGCTAGTTTTAGCACCGGTTTTGGCCGAATCTAATGCTCTAAGCTGAATTTGAAATTCATAGTCGTGTGGATTCTTGTCGCCGATCAATTGCTTCGCCTGCGCGATTAAGTTACTTTCGGCCACCCCTACGCTTTCCCGAAAAGGCTTGGGGGCTGGATTATTTAAAATTCGAACTCTGGAGCCCGGCCCCTCATTTACTTCTATTCTGTACAAACCGGCGTTTTCGCTCTCAGCACCCGGACTAATCACCCACACCTGTCCTGGCTCGAGAGGATCGGCACCGATGTGGTTGTCACTCTGTAACTCGGGGGTGGCCACAAATTGTTCTACTCCGTCATCTCCGATGGTGTAACTAAACTGTGTACTCCTGAATTCGGCAGCACCTACACGCTTCTGTTGCTCCTTTACGCGGCGTCGGCTTTCGAGTGCCAAGCGCACGGCCCACTCAAGATCTTCTTCGGAGACATTAACCTCACGGCCGGGATATAGCAACTTTAGTAGGCCGCTTACGGTCTTGTTCACTGCGTTCGTATCTCGACCACTCAGAGCACCTCCTAGCCGAACACGACCGCGCAGTTCTCCGACGCGACTCTCATTTCTTAGCCTGGACCAACATTCAGACAAGAAGTCGCTTACTAGCCCGAAGTGATCGGTAAGTAGCTCTTTACTTACTTTCGGTACATCCCAGCCAGGTAGAAACGTGTGGATGCGATCCATAAATGCCGTATCGTCACGCATTTCAGGCGGCATTGGGCCAAACAAATGACTCACACGCTGTTGGTGCTCCACATCTACATCGAAATTTCCGACCATAACGATGCTGCCGTCAGCACGAATACTCTCTCGACCTCTTGAAAATTCCCCAGACTCCATGTAGCCCTTCATGATATTCACACCATCCTTTTGGTCAAATGAGATGCCACTCACTTCATCAAAGCAGACCACATCGTACTGACAGACCAGCCCGCGGGCTCCGTTGGCATTGTTCACGAACATTTTAGCCACCGTAGCCTTGCCTCCCGACACCAGATGTGCATACGGAGAGACCTGCTGAAAGAGGTGGCTTTTGCCTGTCCCCCGTGGTCCTAATTCTATAAGATTGTAATTCCGCTCCACAAATGGCACCATGCGCAGTAGCAACGCACTCTGTTGCCGATCTGTGAGAGTCGCAGGTTCTAAGCCTATTGACCGAAAGAGCAGTGCTTTCCATTCTTGCGTAGAAAAGTGCTGCCTTGCCTCGGCGAGATGTTGAAGTACATCCCTACTCGAAAGCTGAATTTCTCTCAAGTCATTGACACCAAAAGGCCGCCCATTCTTCTCTTGCGCAATTACCGCGTCGTAGCCAAGCGTGACCTCAGCATAGAAGCCGCCAGTAAGCATTCGCTCATGGTCCTGCACCATGTCCGGGCTAATTCGTACGTCGCGCAACTGAAGGCTCCCAAGCGACACTAGATAGCTGTCTGACTTTGCATCAAGTCGGGCCGTGACTAAGTCTATTAGTTTTACTGATCCCTTCTCTCGGGAACGGGCTTTAAAGAGCTCCTCCTCGCCAGCTTTCACTGTACGGTTGCTCAATTGGCGCTGCACTATCTCAAGCCCCTCCGCTATCTCTTCCTCATCAGTGCTAGCACAGTACCGACCGAGAAGAAATTCTACGACGTAGGTCGGAACCGGAAATTGCCTACTGAATCGACGGACGAGGTCTTTACGGACGAGATACCCCTCCAGGTGTTTTGCCGCAAGGCTGTCTAAAGCATCGAGTTCCATAGGCATAAGGCGTTAAGATGGTGAAGTTCGCTGTTGCTTCACAACTCTACCGCTCTTATCTAGTACGACAACAAACAGGTGGTCGACTTCATCGAGTTCAACCTTTGTTACAGCAAGCGAAACCATACCGTCCGTATTAAACGGTTTGGGCTTAGGGACAACCGACGATTTTGCTTGACCAGGTAGTTGCCGAAGATCTACCAGTAAGCCTTCCGCTCCCTTGCCATCAGCCAGGATGCGACAGCGTGACCGTGTCCACATAGGTTTTAGCGAAAGCGAATTAATTTCTGATGGCTTGCCCCCCACTGGAGAAATAGAGAACTGTGGGGTAATGCATTCCTGAGGACTTAATCCGCCATGCGCGTATACCTGCCCCGCCTTGTAACAACATACACCATGCGGAATCACAAAACATTCGCTCGGGTTCCAAGTCCAAGGTATTTGTAGTGCGCCTGACAGCGATGCCCCCTCTTTAATCGCAGCACAGCGCCCCCACTTGCTCATCGTAAGTGTGCTGTCGAGCGCTTCAGTAGGAAGGCCGCCCGGCAAATACAGCCAGCCGTGATCTGTAACGACATGCACTATTGCCCAGCCGCTAGCTAGTAGCGCCTTGATCCTTGTTACAATGTCATCTAGCAATTTATCGAGGTCCCCCGCAAATGAAGCCTTACCATCATGACCAGCTTTATCAATGACTTTCGTTTCTGTCCACGCTTTTCCAGCGACATCTCCAGTATCGTTGTTCTTCAACACCTGCACCCCTATAGCCTCAAGCATTTTTCTAAAACGCTGAGTAGTCAGTGGCTTTGTACTGACAGGCTCATTAGGTTCAAATGACTCTGAGGCATGACCGCCGGAAACTAGATGCGCCACTGGTGAAACAGCTGGTTTGGCAGTAGCTGTGACGCTTGGCAAGGCGCTCCACGTGGCAGCCATTTCGCTCAATTCTACATTTTCAGCTTCTAGCATACTATGCAGTCGCATACCCATATCATAGCGAAGCCCATCAATGAAGAAGATACATGTGCCGGCTGGAGGATCTTGGTGAGGCTCAACTGACGGAGCCGGGTAAGTGTCAGATTGTACGAGCTGTTGGAGAGACTTTGCTGCTGCTTCGAGCCAGGGTAGATAGAGGCGCTGCCCTACAGCCAGCACTTTCTCACGTGCAGCATGTTTGGCCATACTCGCAGCTAAGTGTAACATTGAGTCATCGGCTAAGTATCCTTGTTCTGCGTAAGCTTTCGCCAAAACATTACAGTTGGCACCAGGTAGTTCATTTGAGGTATGTCGAGCCAGTTGGGCTAAATGTTTGAGTGCAGCAGCTAAGGGGGCTTTCCCCTGTTCGGCCCAAACCGTGGTGCGTCGATGTGCATGTCGTTGTTCAAGCGAAAGTATTTGGTCTCTAATTTCAGCGGCGTTCGCCTTAATGAGAGACTTCAACTCGCGCAGCAGCGCCTGCTCATTTTCATCGTTCCATTGCGGCCAGCCATCGTGATTGCCTGACTCTTCTAGCCATAACAAGTCGGTCTTTGGCTGCTGTTGACGCAAGGCATCAGGGATGTTTGGGTACATACGCCACACGTCCTGATAAAAATTAAACACCTCTTTCCACTTCCCCCGACGTTCGCCAAAGGCCTCCAACGCGCCCATCCGGGTGTGTGCAACCAGATCGAAGTCTAGTTGGGCCTTCGTCTCACGCAAAAAGGCTTCCCAAGCAGCCTGGGATTCATAGTGTTCGCGTGCCTGGACTTCATCATCTAGATATTGCAGCACCTGTTTATAAAAATGGCCGCCAATCAGCATCCTCCGCAGGTATGAAGCATCTATTGTCCTTCTATTTAACTCTTTCGTGTCTGCTTCGAGTAGTTGCGGTAAGGAGGACTTGAGCAACTCTTTTGTTTCAGCATCTCGCTTCACGTCCAACCCTAGACCTTGATCGCGGTTTAAAAGCAGGGCCAGTGGCGTCCAATCTCGTGCGCTCTCTTGCGACCAAAAGATCCCACGAAATTGCAGTTCTACCAATGGTTTGTGCAAAGGATCACAACTGTCTACGGCACGTAGCGCTTGTCGTGATACACCCGGTAGGTAAAAGATTGGGATTTCCCCATCGGTTATAGAATTAGCTTTTTCAGCTTTCGTGACCACTTCCTTGCGAGCGGTCAGATGAATCGCCAAAACAAAGCGTAGCCAGGCAGCAGGTCCTATTTGCTCCTGAGGATTGTAATCCCCTAGGGTATAGAGCTGGGGAATTAAGCCTCTCAATTGTTTGAGTCCAGCCTCCCAGTGGCGGTCTCCGTCTGGCCACAGTACACATACCGGTGGCACGCCTGAGTCTTGGTTGACATCGCTGGCTTTCGCTAAAACCTGGGAGAGGTGGGTGAGGAGGGTCATGAGAAGTTAAATTTTGCCTATGCTCGCAGTGGCTAAAAACAAATTGTGGATGATTATATAGGAGAAGCAGGTACTAGCCAGAAGCGTTATGCATCTACTGACACCGCAACCCTTTCCTTGGCTAATACTGACTGTACACCAGAATACAGCTTCGCCGATGGATCATTACGCGAATGAATGCTGATGGCTAATGCATACCGCAAGGTTTGGGCTCGGACATGCTCGTCCCTACGATGCTTCCACCAACCACTAGCAGGAAGGATAGCAACTTCTTTCATTTGCGCCAGTCGTTCGGCTTTGCCTATCCAAAGATCAGAGTGTACGGAGCCTCGAGTCCGTAAGTCAGGGCCTAGCTGCCAGCGCGAATCAGAGTCCGCGCGTTTAATCATCTCCTTTTTACTCAAAGTTTTATTCCTTTCAATAATTGTAAGATTAGCTTCTGTCTCCAGAGTTTTACTGAGACGCGCACGGAAATCCTCATCGCTCTCAGTAGTCCTTCGAAAGGAAAACCGGAGGCCACACGACTCATACACATAGCGGCTCACATAGTCTCGATTGGATGGATTAGGTTCTATGAAATTTGATAGTGTGACCCGCAATTCCATGGTCTGCCCACTAAGCTCGAGAAGCGCGTCACTGGGCCAAGGCAGAGGTACTATGTCAAACCCTGTGGCAACTGTTCCATCCGCTTGTTCTTCAAACTCGCGGAAGGGCGCTATCTCGTTGTCGAAGACCAGTGTTACGAAGGCCTCTTCACTGTCAATTGCCGTATAGGTATTCGGCACGCCCATGCCACACTGCTGAACTAGCTCAGTGTATCGATCTCCTTTTGGCTTTTCATCCGGCCGAAATTCGGCGATCATTTGATCCGACCAACGAGCCGAATTAACGAGGACGGCTCTTACTCCTTGTGGACTTAACTGCGGATATCTTTGCCAAATCTTCGCTGCGAGATTGGCTGCTAGCCCGGCCGCTGCACTTGTACCGTCTAAGTAATCGAAGTGCTGATGAGGAAATTTACTACTTGCTCCAAGAATCATGCACTCCGGCGCTTTATGTGGTGGCATTCCATCTCTCAGTTCGGCATTGCCACCCTCCATCACAAAATCCGGCTTGAACGCGCGCTTTGACTCGTAGCCTCTTCCGTGACTTGAACTAGGACTTAATGACCCGGAATTGGAGGCGTACAGTTTCGCACCGTTCCGGAATTCTTCGGATGGTCTACTAGTAGAGGCTCCAACAGTTATCACATTCCACGCTTGACTAGGAGTTTCCAAATGCTCGCGAGCGAGCCCTACGATCGAATTACCGGCCGATTGAATTATTAGCTTTGGACCTAAGTAATCCTCCACGTCGTGCAGAGGCGAGCATCCATAGGCTAGACTGTCTAGTGCGGCAGAATAAGAATCGGCCGCCCCAGATCGACTTCTTCTTCTGTCAGTTATGGTGCTTAGGTATATGCGTCGCTCGTCTTTACCTAGACTAGGAAGAAGGTAAAAACCACGAGCCGTGCGGTAACCGTAAAGAGTAGGGTCATCCTGAAGCCCTCTGGATCTCCGATTGCTTATCAGCCGTACACTTTCGAGCCGTGCGGTAGGGAGAATCTGGTCGGGACTTTCGATGAGCTTTTCAATTCTGTCCCCATAAAGTACAAGCGAGGCGATACCTGTTCCGTGATTGCCAATGTCAGAGCCGTCGCTGTCATCTATTGAGTAAATGTCGTCTAATTTAACGATGCGGTTTAGCAGAGGATGTCCAATAGATACACCTGTGTCGAACAGTGCCACTCGAATAGCTCTGTCTGGCTGCAGCGTGCGATCCGCAGCACTTTCAAGGAGTTCGTATTGATCGCTTGCAGACATTGCTGATAGTTGCTCAATGCTGAACACCGGCTTATCAATATATGCGATGGTGTTAACGATAGGGCTATCGGCTAGTTGCTTAGGAGATACTTTGACTAGCACGGCGATGCGATCCGGAAAATCGAGGCGAGCCTCATCTAGTTCTAGTCCTAGACGCTCCGCCAAATTCCCGAAAGACAACCAGAGATCTTTTATAATCCAAAGCTCAAACCACAGTTGCTGTGCCATATCCGCTGGAAAATAGTCTGCTTGGTCTCCGTAGAGTGAGCGAACGGTGACCTCTTCAATGGACTCAATACTCGACCACCGCTTGTTTTTCTCACCATCTGCATCAATATAACTCTGGAGCTGACTGATGAGAAAGCTAGTCGCTGTAAATGGCACGTACAGTGTAACTCTATACCGCCTACCACTTAAATGCTTTACCCCACGTTCTTCGATTCCGTATTTACCTCCACCAAAGGCGTCAAACTGCGCGTCTGCACCTGCGAAGTCGTAGTCAATATTGAAATGAATTAGTCGACCAGCCGTTCCATCTGGATAAGCACTCAAAGTCTCTTGACCGGTCGGATCCCCATCAACTACGGCCTCAAGCTCGCCTAGTAGGCTTTTTCCATGCGCTCCAGGGTTAGGCCTAGCTCCACGCTTCCCTCCCCCGCCGCCACCCCGCGAATCATAGCTTAACGTCTCGCTTCGGTTTCTGAATCTGAAATGTTCCAATTTCCTATCAATCTCTTTGACTGCCGATACCGCTCAATCTGCACGCATATCTCCGAGACGTCGATCTTCTGGTCACCCAGGACAATTAACTTACGAGTGCGTAGGAGAACGGAGGCTATATCGGCATGTGACAGGCCGCCAAAACTTGCGACCAGCGCGCCCGATAACCGGGCGTGGCTGGGAAGATACATCTGTAATAGGTCTTTCACCTGATCAGCATCAGGAAGTTTATAAGCCACCATTTCATCAAAACGACGTGCAAAGGCTTGATCAACGTGCTCAGCAGCATTGGTGGTAGCAACCAGCAGACTCGAAGACGTATCATTTTCGATGAGCTGCAAGGCAGTATTGACCACACGGTCCATCTCCCCAGAATCCTGAGCGCTGTAGCGTGTGCGTGAGATGCTGTCGAACTCGTCGAAGAGATACACCGCACGCGTCAGCTCAATCTCATTGAAGAGCGCAGCTAGATTTCGCGCCGTCTCTCCAAGGTAGCGCGACACCAGCATGTGCATATTCACCCTGCGGAGTGGTAACTCAAGCTCTGCTGCGAGCACGGCAGCCGTGAGGCTCTTTCCTGTACCAGGAGCACCACAAAGAAGTAGTCTGCGCGCCGGCTCTAGGTTGTGGTGACGCAGTTGCTTCGCTTTAAACTGTTCGCGAAGAACCTCCTCAAACACCCGCTGTTGAGTCTCATCAAAGACAATGGAGCGGAGGCTGTACCCAGAAATATCAACTTCAGTGATCCATGTACTCGCGGCATGGTCCTGTTGAATCTGCCCCCCACGTATTTTGAGTGAAGACTCTCGCTGGCGCTGTGCGGCGTGGATAATAGAGAAAAGATCTTCAGCCAGACGAGCCTTACCGCCCGCCTCCGCTTTTGTAGCGATCTCTTCGATCAGCTTGCAGGAGGCGTTATAGTCCTGACGGCCGACGAAGCGTGCAAGCGCTCTAAGTTGATTTGCGGTCGCCATAACACCTTGTTTTAGAGCTACGTGTGCAAGTTAACACAAAATGTTGGATTGTATTGCGACATCCCACACTGGAAATTCCTACTACAAAGGCGTCTCGGTCGCGAGCCGCGGCTGCAATTTTAGCCAACAGCTGGCCCACCATCGGATTTTGTGCAAAGATCGACTTTAGCCAGGAGCACGTAGAGGTTGTGCCGGACAAAAAACGCCCCGACCGCAGGTGCAATCGAGGCGTTTTAGACTAGCGATTGAAAAGTGTGCGCTAGTTTGTCTCTAGAGGAGTGGGTTCGGGCTGAACGGTAGGCCTTGGACGCCGTCCCGCAGAACGGAAGCTACGCGTGAGCGGATCGCAATCTTCCCAGACGAAAGAGACGTCGAAATTTCGGCGGCGTGTAAGGCCCGTGTGCTGGAGTTCGGCGAGTTTTCGAAAAAGGTGGATGAGTAGATGATCAAATTCTAGAGGATTCATACTGATCATGTTCAGGTTCACAGTGTGACTTTGTCCGGAGTTGCAGTGTGTAATACTCACTAAGTTGAATATGCTAATCCTGCTCAAGCTTTTTCTTGCTCAAAATTCTGAACATATCTTGAGATAGTCTATTTATACCTAGATCGGCGTTACAAAAGTCACAAAAATTCTGCGCATCCGTTTGCGTTTCAAGAAGAAGTTTCGATGGAGTACTATTTTTGTCAAGTTTAAGTAATCCTTTCTGTGAAGTATCAGTCGGATCGTAGGCCGCTATAAGCTTTAATGTATCAAGCTCAAATTCATCAATTAATTCAACAGCAGTAATTATTCGATTTCTAAATGCCCTTCGATTTTTGACTAAGTCTACAAAAGGTTTGGTGTCTGGAAATATCTCCTTTGTACGCAATAAGCCTAGAGCGTCATGCATCCTAGTTTCAAGAGCATTATCAAATCCAAATCTGGATTCATACTTCTTCAAGTCCAGGACTATGAAATCATCTTTATAACAGACCAGTATACAGCTAGTAGGAATTCGAAAAATAGGGTTGTTTGGTTTCTTTAGCGAACCAGTATTTTTAAACAATAGGAACTTTTCCCTCGTCAGCACAGCCCCTCCGTAATATTGAAAGTATGCACGAATATAATTGATTTCTTGTTTCTCCTCAGCTTTAGACACGTAAGCTATATCAAGTAATAAACCTTGTATCCGTTTCAGCTCATCCTCCTTTAGTTGAAGTTCTGCGAGGCTACCACTTAAAGACGTTTTAAATAGTCCCTTTACAGCGCCCACTGCATTCTCGCTGGCAACCTTCTCCGACCAAACAGTCGAAGAAGAATCATGAGATGCGAAATCAGAAAGCTTAGTCTCATGTTCAGCCGAATTAAGTGCTTGTTTTATGTTGTTGAACATAGTTATTTGTAGCGAATTACTTGCGCCATCTGTCAAACGTACTCGCCTTAAGCTTACAGAAGTTTGTGACGGCAGCGTCATAAGCGCATAGACTCCTACACTCGAGGGCGTCGAAGAGAGCAACGAAAGTATGTTATTCTTAATCATTGAATTACACTTGTGCAGCAATAGCAGTTTTCGCTCCAAGATAGCGAATCTGTACAAAGTCTCCAACTGAAATTTCATCCCGACTGAGGACGAGAATCTCTTCGTCTTTGTCGTTCGTGAGATGTAGCAATTTTAAATTATAATAAAGCAACACTGGATTGCTCATGTAAAGCTCTGTTCTAATATATAGAACTCCAAGTCCAAACGTAATAATTGAAAAGAAAACGCTCTCTTTGACATTATTATTTGCAAGGTTTTGCCCAAACGCGATTAGAGGAAGCACGTATGTCATCAAGAACGTTAGCATTTCAAAATCCTTGTTTACTACTGAAGCGACCTTAATCGTAGTATCACTACTTGTTTTCAAATATATCTTGTTGAATAGTTTAAGACCGAGAAGTCCGAGACACCCTGCTAGAAAAAATATTAATGGCGCAATTGACGAGGCTATTGCACTTTGAAAGCATGTGGCCGAGAGGCATGTACCCCATGGCAAATTGTATAGCCCCACAAAAATCAATAGCGGACTGATGGATAAACCGTACAGCCACCACCGTCTACTGGTAGTCATAGTGTGTCAATCGATTTAATCGCAATATACAACATTTTGTGTTATTTCTGTACTCATTGGTATATTCTCTTGTAGATCAACGCATTACCCCCTTCTCCCCCAACCCCAAATGCCGATCATTCACTCGCACCCCCTTATCAAAATGATACCATGGCGAGCCCTCCACATCCTTGCCGCGATCATTTTTCCAGTGGACATTGACCTTGTGGCATAGCACACCCGCACCTTTCCTATCCACGTCACCTACCTTCAAGAAAGGACGGATGTTGAGCCGAACGCCGTCATTTAAGTCGGGGCGCCAGCCGACGGGCTGCTCTTCGAGGGACTTCCACCGCACGAAGATGTCGTAGGGCGCGTCGCCTTCCAAAATTTGCTCGAGGCGGCGCTTGAGGCCCTCGGCTGCGTTGCGGCGTGTGGCAGCACCATCTACACCAGCCTCCTCGGCACGGCGCTGGGCCGTTATCCAATCGGCGAGGTAGCGGTGGATAAGTGACTGCAGGCCTTTGTAGTCGAGTTTGTGGTAGTTGACCAGCGCCGAAAAACCATCTTTTTGGCCATCCCAGATGTGCCAGATGAAAGGGCGATTGCCGAACAGCTTGCAGTGCTCCTTAAAAAACTTGTCGCGGAGCCATTTTTCCATACCTCCCTTGTGGCCGGTAGCCAGTAGCAGCCGCTGCACCGTATTGGCATCAAAAGCATCTCCGTAGGCAGCGCGCAGCACGTCCTGCAGGCGGCTTGCCGCGTCGCGCTCGCCACTGATAGGTGGAAGGCACACAATGCCATCTTCATCTGCTAAAGGAAGTAGCTCATCGCAGCGCACTACCCAGGCCCGCTGCTCTTCTGCCAAGTGCATGTCCTCATCCAATTCGGCAGGCCAGCAATAGCCGAGCAGCCGAGCGACGGCAACTTGGAGTACGGTATCGTCTTCCCGTAAGTCACCATTTGCCGTCCACTTCGTCTCTTCATCCCATATCACCGAGCCGCAAGGGTGCCCATGAAAGAGCCACTGCGTTGGGTCGTTCGTGTAGGGCTCGGGCAGGCCGTTGGGGTAGCGCTCTTGGGCGACGGACTGCCAGTGGGGGAGATCGAAGGGGACTTTGACAAGAGTGGCGTTGGTAACATTAAGCTTTTGATCAATTTCACGTACTGCGTCGTGGAATTGCGGTGACGCGCAGAAGCACCAAATAGCCTCTATTCGCTCTTCATCGTGGGGCAAAACTGTTGCGCAATTTGTATCGTTTGGCGCTCCTGTACCCAACGTCGATGGTAGACTAGACATCTGGCTAATGACAACGGAAGCGCGCCCCCATGCTTCCGCACCTCTTATGTAGGCCTTTCCAGCTTTAGCGGCATCCTTAAGCCCCTTCGAGTCCCACAACACCAAGTTTTTACCGCAGAAGTGATCAGTATGCGTAGTGCTCGACTGCCATGGTCGCCATTCTTCGCTCCTGAGGTCTATCTCATGGAATTGCCTGCTAAATCGAGGGGCGTCTGCTGGAGAGAGCCCTTGTAGCCCACTAGCAAGCTCTCTAAGCAAAGGTAAATTGACTGCTTCACCTAATACCACCCGAGCATCCGGATTCCCCAACTGCCCCGCCTGCGATACACTCGCTACCTCTGCCTCTACCAAGGCTGTTGCCTTCTCATCCGCGCTCCCAGCATCCGACACGTCTAGGCCACGGAGAACATGCCCCTCGGCAGCTGCGAATAGTTCTCTTTTGGGGCCGGCTTGTGGGGTGTTAGAAAGAGTTAAGAGCACAGCCTTTACCACCTCACCTGAAATTTCCCTAAAAGCTCCTGGGCCCAAACGCGCAAGCACATTCCATGTAGTGCTTACTAAAATATCTTTTCGCAAGAATCGATAGGACCATAAAAACAACCAGTTTTGTGGCAGTACTAAGGAAGCGGAACAAGCTTGCCTCAAAAGTCCTACACAGCGCTCAAGAAAAACCGTAGCTAAGTCTGACTTTGAATTATCATAGTATTTCTCGCAGAAAACGTTGAGAGCAGCGCTTTGCTTACCAGAGCCGAGGTAAGGCACATTCGTCACTACCCAGGTATACTTTCCCGACAGCAACTCAGCTGCCTCAGCTAATCCCTGCGCCGCCACAGCAGTATCCTTAGCCAGTCCCAAACCGTTCTCTTGCAGTGCATGCTGAAGAGCAGCTGAGATTTCAGCCCAATCCCCCAGGCCTTCTACGCCTGCCTTGCCCGGATCGATGAGGCTGCCCAACGTGGGTGCATCTTTAAACTGCTCGTACAGGAGTTTGAGAGCGATGCGTAGGTTAGGATCGGACTTGGCTACGGTGTCCCAAGCCTCTTGATCGGCACTCGGTGCACGCCCGCTACAAGCAATCCGGATCGTGGGCAGTTTGCGGTAATCTCCGGCACCCTCGTAGCGCCAAGCTTCGAGCGCAACAGCAAACACTGCGATTTCTACACAACGCTGATCCAGTTCCAGGCCGTGCAGGTTCTCGGTAAGCACAGCATCTATAGCTTGTTTTGGCGAAAGCCCCTCCACTTTTATACGCATCGGCACCAGCATCCGCAGCACTGCGACTAGAAAGTGGCCACTCCCACAGCAGGGATCCAGAACACTTAATTCGGCTAATGACTCGGGCCAACCCTCAAATGTTCCCGCCGCTGGAGTCCAAGGTCCATCACCCTCTTCGCCCGTTCGTACGAAGCGTAGGTAGTCCAGCGGCACACCGGGTATAGCAGCCGCTCGCCGGAGTTCGTCTTCGTTCGCAGCCTCCGCCAGTTGTTTTGGCGAAAGCCTACGCCCTGCCCACCAGGCCCCCAGTGCATTGTCGAGCAGGAAGCTCACCATATAAGGCTCCGTAAAAAGCTGCGTCACGGCTGGCAGCTCACGAGCGCCTATCTTAACGCCACTATCGTTGACCTCCTTCTTGCGTTCGGCCTGCCAAAACTGATACACCCAGCCCAGGCCGTCAGTGCTCGTAAACACCTCCTGATTCAACCCCTCTACTAGCCGTTCGAGCTTCGTGCGATGTTCACGCGCCAACTGCAACTCGAAGGCAAGTGCGTCGTTGCGAAAAATCTCTGGTAGCATAGCCGCTGCACAGTGCGCCGCCAGCGCCCAGCCGTCGGCATACTGATCGTCATCTGCAGCAAGCTCCTTACATTCCTTAATTGATACGGCTGCACCGAATGCAGGATGTATAAGGAGGTTGTTTTCGGCTAAAAATCGCGCAAACAGCATGCGATGCCAGTGCTCATAGGCAATCTCTTCTACCAGCGGAGCTACATCGCGAGGCGTGCCCTCATCGCTGCCGCTGCCCACCTCACGAGCACGTTTGCGTAGGCGTGTGCGCAAGGCAGCGTCGGTGTCAGTATGGTGCGAAAAGGCATTCGGCTCACTTACGGCCAATGACGTTAGCGCTCCCCGCACGCCGAGTTCGGCTACCTGGCGTGCAGTGTGTACTGTCTTTTCTAGCGCTTTGCGCTGGTGGCTGGCGAGGGTAGGCATATGGTATTCATTTAGTCGATACGTACAGGGCCACCACTAGCGGCTAGTTGTTGCTTCAGTGCCTTGCCAGCTTCTTGCAGCCAGGCATCCACATCGTTTTCGGTATGAAGTTCTTTACGCGAGAGGCGCACGCGGCTGACTTGGGGTGCCTCGGGCGCAGCCAATTTCTTGCTGGCCTCCATCACCTTATCAAAGCGTGTGGGCAGCGAGTCTATGGTGGTGGCTAGTTGGTCAATGTCGTTGGCTGCTAGGGTGCTCAGTATTTCCTGGCGCGACCCTCGTGCAAAGCTGGGGCGGTGCTGTCGCGTGAGGCGTTCGTTTGCGAGGACTTCATTACGCTGTTCGGGTGTTAGCTCTGCGTAGTAGGGGCTTTCGCCAAAACGTGCGGTACCCTGGGCATGCGCAGCGTCGTAGCGCTGCTCGAAGTCGTGCAGGGCTGGTCGCAATAAGCTTTCAGCATCGCCGAGGAGCCGCTCTACAGGGTTGCCGTCATCAAAAAGCTGGCGGTGCATTTTTAGGGCTTCTGCATTGTCGCGCAGTTGTTCGTCCTCAGGCGATGTGGGCAATTGAGCAGCATAGCGCAGCAGCGCCTGCAAATCTTTGTATAGCGGTAGGCGAGTGTTACTCAGCTCGACCAGCTCGCGCCACTGCGTGATGAGTTGTCGTAGGTCGGCAGCAGCATCAGCTGTCCGCACGAGGCGTTCGTTGCTGCTGCTCATGTTGGCGAGATCGCGATACTGGCCGAGGTTCGGTGGGGCAGGCTGTGGCGGCTCGCCACCAGCTTGGCTAGCCAGATAAGCGAGCTGGTCGTAAAAAGCTTGCAGGCCTGTGGCTTCATCACCATTGTGGGCAGGCAGCCCGAGTTCTGTGTACAAGCCTCTTACCGCCAGTCGGTGCTGGGTGCGTACGCTTATCGTCTCACTGACAAACTTGGCCTTATTAATTTCTGTGCGCGTCAATTGCTTGAGTGCAATCGGCCGATTATTTTCTTCAGCGCGCACCATCCCTGCCTGCACGAGTGCCAGCAATGCTCCATCAATAGCGTCATCACTCCAGCCAAAGGGAGGTGAGGTAAAGTGGGCGCGTACTTCCTTTCCTAACTTGCTAGCCTGCAGGAAGTTGCGCACCTGTGCAACGACGCGATGGTCAGCAGGTTCGCCAGCGTGTCCTATCGCTTTGAGGGCATCGGGACTACCGCGGCGGGCTACTTCAGCCACCTTTCCCCAGTGCGCATGGTCGGCAATTTGGAATTCAGGATACAGACGATCTACGCTACGTTCGGCTGCTTGCTCTACGGCGCTGCGGAGGTCTATGCCCTGAAACTCAATACCGCCTCCCTGAAAAGCTTCGCCGCGCTGAAGACTTTGTTCTAGTATAGCGTTGATTCGCGTGTCGGCGGCTTGGTGCTTCGACTCCATGCTCGCCCTCGCTTCCGCTCCTGCAGCTGAATTAGTTGCTTGTTGCGTAGTAAGGGTATGGCGCGTGGACAAAAAGTCGGCAATGGCCTCATTGAGCTCGTCGACCGAACCTGCGGGCAGATGCACAAATATGTGCGCCGAATCCACTCCTGCCGCACGTGCAGCTTGTAGCACATCCTGGCGGTCTACTTGCCAGCCAGGCACCCAGGTTACAATTTGATCGCTAGCAGCTGGAGGTTCCGTGCTTCTAGTTTCAAGCACAACGTTGCGCGTCTGCTGACTTGCGCCCTGCTTTATGCGGATATTTTTTAGGCTTTCGCTTATGAGCGAGCGCAGGCGTTCGTTGCGTTCGCTGGTAAGGCGTATTTGATCGTTAAGGGTGCGACTACGTTCGGCGAGATAGGCATCACGCCAGCGGGCACTTTCTTCAGTGCGGATTACGTACTCACCATCAATCTCATCCAGCAGGTCACACTCGCTGATTAGGCGAGGAAGTTTAGCTCGTAGTCTATCGGCGCCTTGCTCGATGTCAACTACGAGTAGGTCGGCGATGGTCGGGATATCTGCCTTGATTCCGATGTTAGCCGCCTCAGTATCTTTTTGCACGCGGTTGATGAGGTAGACGATTCCTACAGCGCGTGCCGTGAGTCGTTTGTCTGCATCGCTACTGTGTTCGTGTTTAAGGGTAAATTCGTACACGTTGCGCGGTAATTCACGTCTTTGCACGAGGTTTTCGGCCGAGTCAAAAAAGAGTGCGTCGGCGGGTGCGACGTGTCCCAAAGGCTCGTCGAGGTTCGATATTGCCACCGTATGTACTAACGAAAGCTGGTTGCGCAGTTGGCTCTGCACGCTCGTGGAATCGAGTGCGCGTAAGGCATGTTCCCAAAAGCGGCGGCGGGTAGGTAATATGGGATAGTCACGCGGGAAATCTTGCTGATCATTGGGCTGCTTTCCAATTTTTGTTTCGGCTAGGTGGCGGGAAAGTTCGCCATTGTTACGATCATAGATGCCGTTGAGTCTTGGGGTGGCGCTGTTATGCTTCTCGAGTACGACGGTGCGCACTACCTCGTCGATGTCTTCGTCTCGCAGTTGCACCCTGACACGAAAACGCCCTTCTAGTTTGTTGAGCTTGTCAGTGCTGGATATTGCGGCCTGCCCAGTCGCTACGAAAAGCACCCGTCCCTCAAATCGCTTGCTCACCGTCTCAATAGCTTCTTGTACGGCAAGGCTCCGCGTCTCATCGTTACCGATGTACTGCTGCACTTCGTCGAGGACGATAAGCGTAAGCGGGAAGTGCTTTTGCTCATTAGTCAAGGCTTTGCGAAACCCCTCTACTAGCTCGGTGTTGGTTACGTCTTCTCTGGGAGGATAAGCTGCGAGCAACAGGCTGCCTACATCGCTATTTTCTATGAAAGTGTCTGGAAATATTTGGCGCAATGCCTGGTGAAGGGGCGGGCTCACAAACATATTTGCAAGCTCCTCATCGAATGAACGCCCGGCTGCTGCTAGTAATTCCCGGACTGTATTGAGCTTACCTTCTCGTTTGAGCCAGAGCACGAACGTAGCCTCATGGTGGGCCTCCGGCAGATCTAGCGATTTGTAGATGATAGACAGCAAGGCAGGCCGCACCAAGCCATTGGCCCCAGCCCCTAGCGTACCTGATGCAGCGTGTACTCCGCCTTTCACGCGACTACCGGCGGCATCGAGTTCTTTAAGTAGATCACTTACTCTTACGGGTAATTTGGCAATGGTGCGTGCGTGGTCGCCATTAGAAAAGGACTCGTTTACCCACAGCGCCCTTAGCATTTTAACGAGGTGACTCTTTCCACTTCCGTAAAACCCGCTCACCCATACGGCGGGCTGCTCGGGCTTGTCAATATTGGCGACGAAACTTGCCAGAATTTTCTCCAGACCATCAGCGTACTGCCCGTTGCAAACGAAGGTTTCAAGTTCGTAGCGGAGCACAGTTTGCTGCTCGGCGCTGCGGTCATCGTTGACATTGGCGACGCCTTGGTTTTCAAGTTTGCGGGTACTTGGGTCATTTTTGTAGACCTGGCGATTGGTCTTGAAGTCTGCCATTAGTATATCTTATCGGAGGTTATGGGTACGGCTAGATAGTTCCAGCCGTCGTGTTGATCGAGTAGTCGGTAGTTGTTGTCTTGGTAGCTGCCTGGGAAGAATACGACGAGGCGTCCGGTGGCATGAGGCGCGAAAGTCTCGACCACTTCTCTAATGCGCAAGATGCCAAACAGACTACCTACGCCTATTAGGGCTATTACGGTGTTGTCGAGTTCGGGTTGGGTTTTGGCGAAAGCTGCAAAATGCTCCTCCAGGTAGAGGAGATACCGCTTGTGCACAGTACTCAGTAGCTTGGGCTGCTTGAAGTAATTTTCACGGTACTCCTGTTGGCCGAGCCAAAAACCATAAGTATCTGATAGATCAAAGGGGGCCCACGCATGCTGAGCATTGCGAGTAGCGTGTTCGAAGTCACCGAGCCGAAGCTTGAGGTTACGCTCGAGTTCGCGATCATACACACAGAACATGACGCGCTCCATGGCCGACACGCCTGGACGCCAGCGCACGTTAACGTGTTCGGCGTAGTTGGCGAGCAGGTTGTCGATACGATTTGCGGAGGCAG
This sequence comes from Saprospiraceae bacterium, assembly GCA_965213735.1. GTDB lineage: Bacteria > Bacteroidota > Bacteroidia > Chitinophagales > Saprospiraceae > CALDTK01. The sequence goes on along the minus strand of CBDCAB010000005.1, from coordinate 682,704 downwards.
TCACAGTTAGGAAATACGTGATGTTTGGTCGGCGGGAAAATACACGGAAGCCAGCTCCCCGATGCGTTTCACCTGCAAGTAGCCTAAGCGTGAAGCATCTTCTGTGAGGGCAATGGCCCGCTCCGGGGTACAATCTAGGAGCTTGATGTAAGGAGTAGCTAGGCGTGCTTCGGGGGGAAGGCCGGCCAGCTGAGCGAGCTCGAGGGCGTAGGCGACAGCGGCTGGGGTGGGCTTGGCTCTTATCCGCTCCTTAATCTTTACCCCTGCGAGGTGCTCGATTTGAGCATAGCTCGACGCGATATGCTGGGCAAGGGCTTTATAGCTCGGTTGGCTGAAGCGGTTGCCATAATGCTGTTCGAGGACTTCTTGAAGGTCTTGATAGGGCACGGGCGTAAACTCGCGCTGGCTCAAGACATGAGGTGCGATAATTCTGAATGCTGGGTCGCGGATGTAGGCGACTAATGCGCACAGCAACGGTCGCGCCTCTGCCTCAGCTTCGTAATAGCGGCGAAAAGCTCGGAAGCTGGGAATCGTCGGGTCGAGTATGTACAGAGTACGCAAAAGTGCGTAGGTGCCTTTGCGGTTGCTTTCCGAATTTTTATGAAGGGCATTGCGCTCGATCACGGCGGCGCGGTAGTCGGCTGGCCTCGCTTTAAAGTCGGGTACAGCTGCCAGTAGATCAGTCAGTTCGGCGAGCATGAGCGTGCGCGACAGGTGCGGCGAGCTGGCGTCATCGGCGCGGTAGCCTGGAGGGTATCCGGTAGTAGTAGCGTGTAAGTTTAGTTTGCCTTGCGGCGGTTCGGCCCCGGGAAAGGTAAGTTGCTCGATGGTTGGGCGGGGCTTTGACATGGGGGGTGTAAGGTAGGGGTAAGGTGGCGGGTTATTCGAGGTGTCTGGTGCGTTGGGCGTACAGCCGCCAGGGTTCCAATTGGTCTAAGATGTCGAAACAATGCGTTTAGCCGAATTCTCCACTTGGACAGTGCGATGGCGGTTTGAGTCATACGACTAAGAAGCCGCTATTCACCCCCTCCTTCGTAAGTTGGCGGGTATGTCAGAAGCCTTCGCGACAACTCAGCACCCCAAGTTTGCGATTACCGCCATGACCATCAAAGGGTTCGGCCGTTTTCAAGAGCCAACGCGGATTGATTTTGCTCCAGTGACGTTTTTAATTGGGCCGAATGGGGCGGGCAAGAGTACGGTCGCAAGAGTGCTCTCAATACTACGAGAAGCTTTTCATGCAACGGCGCCTGCTGCGGGTATGGAGCCGAACGAGACATTAATTGTCTGGTTTGAATTCGCTTCGACATTTGTACCTGTTGGCCTGCAACTAGGGCTTAAAATTATCCGTAAAGATCGCGCTGTTGTAGACACTGTTATGTTAGGCGTTTCAAAAAGGATTGGCGTCGCCTTCGAATGGTATGCGCGCAAAGAACACGAGCGACTTGAGGCGCTGCATTTAGGGCAAGAGTTTTCCCAATTGGCTGTGGAGCATAACAAAAGTGCGACATTCTATAAAGTTTCAGCATCTGATTTTTCTTTGGGAAAAGATAGGTATACTATAAAGGCTGTTGACGAAGATGTAATTATAAGAATTAATTCTCTTTTCGAGGAGGAACAGACAAGTATAAACAAAGTATCGAAAGTAGTCGACGCAAGTGTTCTACGTGCTAGTTCACATTTAAACACTGGAATCACCATTGCAACTACCTCGCGCCCGGCATTTAAGAACAGTGATGGTATTCTAAAGAAAGCCCCTCAAGTGCCGGTTATTCCAGGAAATTTAGCGATACGAGACTTTATTAAGGGGATAGTGAATTGGGATGAGGTTAAAGTATACTTCGAAAATTATCCAGCTTCAGAGTTGGACAAAGCGGCCATATATACCTTCTTGCGTACAACCAAGAATATGCACGTTGGTAGAGATTACAGTAACCATTTGGAGAGATACGAGCAATTGAACGACGCAGCTCAGTATGTGCTACTGGTCGATATGCTCAAATCTATAGTTAGCAGCTTTGTAGAGGAATTTCATTCAGTAGCACCCTTCAAATTAGCGCAGCGCGTACAAGATGATTGGCTCCACACTCCACCGAACCAGGCGACGGCTCATATGCAAGAGTTTATGAAGGGCGCCGAGGCTACCGAGGTCCTAGGCTTATACAGCCATAATGCTTCTGCTCCATATGTTCATGCTTTTGCTAAAATGTTTAAATCAGACTTCGGATTTTCTTCGCTTGGTGTACGCACAATAGGTGGCATGATGAGTAGGTTAGTTGCTACAATTAGTGGTCAGACTGTACCGCTCATTCGGCTAGGATCAGGATTTAAAATCTTACTTAGCATCTACTGCTGGCTACTTGGCTCTGTTATAGGATATAGCTATCGAAAAGAACAAGGCCGACTTCTGGATCACGAATTTTTCGAAGGTAATACTCCTGCCATGCTCGAACCTGCCACGCTAGCCGATGCGGATAAATATCCAGTAGAGAATTTTTCTCAAAGTGGCTATCCAATTACTACCGTGGCCATCGAGGAATTAGAAACTAACCTGCATCCCAATTTACAGTCCAAAATCTTTCGGCTGCTGGTTAGAGCTATGTCAGGCAAAGATAGCCCTAAAGCAGATTATCATGTACAAGCAGAAGATTCGGATTTTATAGAAATTGACGGGTTAACAGCTGAACAACGTGAAGCAAAACAAGCGGCTGAGGAGGCAGCTCGGGCATCTCGACAGCAAGAACATGAAACTTTACAGCAACGCGCCGCGGAACTCCCATATGGCCAGCTCCACTCCCGCTGTCTCATCTTCGAGACCCATTCCGAGTACATCGTCCGCACTGCTCTTACCTTAGTGGCCTCTGGTGAGTACAGTCCCGACATGTTTGCTATTAATTACCTTCACTCCGCAGCCACTCAACCCGAAGGTGAGTCCCCAGCCTATCGTATCAACATTCGCTCAAATGGTACCCTCGACCGTGAATTCGGTCCCGGTTATTTCGACGAAGCTCAGCGGCTGAAGCTGAGGTTGATTGAATTGAATAGGGTGCAGGCTAATCAAGCGTATTGAGTATGCGTCTCTATCTCGATCAAGCCCGCATCGACAGCTACGATAGCTTACCAGCGCTCATCAATTACCTAATCCGCCCGCTTGCCGATTTCGATGGCGAAGTAGTAACACCTGTACCGCTAGAACAGCTCAACATTTTTGGAGATTCGCTACTCAATTACCTCGACTATACCCCCGTGAATGTGCTTGACACTGAAGAGGGGTTCGCCACGCAAGTGACAAAGTCGGTACGTCTAAGGACTCTAATTGACAAGTTGCCTTGCAACCCTGCCCCGGAAGCACCAGTTGTAGATTGGCTCAGCCACCTCAACCGAGTAGCCAATGCTAATGAGTCGTACACCGTAGGGAAGCTTAACAAAAATAACGAATCCCAAACTTTTTCTTGGGAAGTAGCTGGTACTAAAAAGCATGCCACACGTTTTTTTCTGCTTGTAGACCCATACATGTTTTCCAAATCAAGCGCGGAAGACTCTGCCGACCGGCTGACTAGTATGCTGCGCGCGCTTATCCAGCCAATTACCAATGAACGTTTGCAACTAGTCCTGATGTACCGCTGGGACACTGTGGGTCGAAAACCTACACGACACAATATTATTGATGAGTACGATAGACCTGCTAATAGCAAGCTATGGCGGTATCTAAAGAATGCAGTGCGTAGGGTTTACACAGTTGCAGACCTGGTCTTTATAAACGTGTGTTATAGTCCAAACGAACGCACCCACGATCGCTACGGCATCTCGCAACAATACCTATTTGACGGTGGGGCCGCCATTCTTCAACGGCATGATGCTCCACACCTTTCACGGCTCCGCATCAGCTATCACAGCGGTCGCTTGCGAAAGTGCCCAGATGTATCCCGACGGATAGAGGAGTTTGAGCATGTGCTCAATCGGTACGCTCTCGTCACATCTAAGGGTGCTCCCGCCGCTGATTACATAGCCATGAGTAGCGTTACGGATCTTATGAGGATAGTTAACGACTGGCGCAAATTGCTAGGCCTAGGGAGCGTACTTTGCGTCTTATTATCTTACACCTGATGTAACCCCTGATCTATGTTGACTAGTGCCTAAAGGATACAAAATGTAATATAATTATCACTGCGTCGATACGCTCAGTTTTGATTTTTGATGAAATATCCAACCAGCATATATATTTTGTCCCTCTAGATAACTTCTATGTTTGTTCACCAGAATTCCACAGAGAAATTCTCCTTAGCTCTATGTGCAGTTGTTTTTTACGTTTCGCATCGCACTTAAGTTGACAAGATTTGGTATGCTACCTAAGCGAACTTAGCTCCAGGCGATGATCATGTCGATTGTATATAGAAAGCCCTAGGTTTATCTCGCCTATGCCCCTTTTTCTGTCTCATCGCGACCGTATTGGTTATTGATTTAGCAGCCTGATTGTAAACAGCCCCACATGTGTCGTTCCCGCAGGTACTTAACCCCCCGCGGTCATGAAGACGACACAGAAGGGGTTCCTCGGTGCAATATTGGTAATGAGGACACATAACGCACCCGTACCAGGGAGAAGACACTTACTATGTATGTGTGTGCGATCCTGTGCCCTGGCGCGCGCAGCCCGGTCGGTTCTCTTGTGTCGAGGTGCGCCTGCAACCGATAGGCAACCTAATCCACGATGACTCGGTGGTGTGGATAAGCTTTACATCACACTCGTCCTATGAGGCGCACGAGCAGCGGCATTACCTCTATGACTATACCTGAGGAAAGGACATCTGGTATAAGCCCGGTAAGGCCCGAGTGCGCATCCGGTGGGTGGTAGTGAGGGATCCGCCCAAAGCGCACGGCGAAAATGGTTACCTGAAGTTGCTGGTCATCAGCGATGTAGAGCTATCGGCCCAGGAAGTCATCAACTACTACCTGTTGCGGTGGTCGTGTGAAGTAACCTTCCCCGAGGTGCGTCGCCACCTCTTGGGTGATACATAGCGTGAGTGGTCAGACTATGCCATTGCGCGCACGACACCGTGTGCAATGGCGCTGTATGGGGTAACCAGCCTGCTGGCCCATCACGCGAACCTGGACGTACATAAAGCACCTCAGCATGGTAATAAAATCCCAACTCACGTTCTCAGATGTACTTGGTGCCACAGGCAGACGGCTTTGGAAGGAAAGGATAAACCAACCTGCGGTCGCACATAGGGATGTTGAAAAACCTAGCACCACTATAGGCTATTTACATGCAAAGGTGCGAAGCCTGGAGCAAGCGCCAATTGCTGCGTTGCCTAAACGCGGCAAAGTGGAAATGAGAATAAATTTTCCTGACAAGCAGCGTTTTACGTTCCAATGCGGTCTAACAACTGAGTATCAGAATACGCGCTGGTAGCTCCAAGAACCAAGCCACAGCCCAATGATCTCTGCACCCAATCACTCTCCTAGCCATAGATGGCCTGCTGTTGCGGCCATTTTCCTGCTTATGCTAAGCTGGATAGCCGTTCCAAGTGATGGTATGGCTCAGATGACATCCTTACGCGAAATTACTCTCAGTGCCCCACGTTTTGTCAACTATGTAAATGCTGCAACTCCAACTTCTGATGGTGTTTATGTACTTCTCAGAACATATTTAGATGCAGACACCATAATACAGCAGGCAGTAGAACGCTATACGGCTGACGACGTGGTAATGTGGACCACGCGATTAGCAAAAGTAAATGCTAGCATCTTGCATGAAATCACACTCTCAGTAAGCGATCAAAACATTCTGATATTCGGACTACGCGATGTCCCATATAATCAAATTTTAGGTGATCGCGTAACTGAGATTCAAATATTTAACCTGGATGGAGATTTTACGCGGCGGGACATCCGTCCGGTCTTCTTTAGGTCTGCGGGTGTTTTTGCAGTTTCCGAAAGAGCTTCAGGCGACCGCTTGCTGGTTAGTGTCGTAAACAACAGACCTGTAATTATAGAACTAACACCTTCTGGTAGATTGCGTAGAGAGAGAATGCTATCTGTAACTCAACGCGTAACAAGAGCCAAATTTATAGGAAATGACTTATATGTTCTTGGCGAAAGATCGCTTATTATGTATGACACTATGAATTATGAGGTAACAGATAGGCACGATTTCTCCTCATTATACAATGTGCGTGGAGCTAGTCCTCGCAGGTTTGCGGCTGGAAATCTTCCGTACCTTGCTTATTCGGTAAACGATACATTATTTAATCTAAATATTCGGCACGGCTTTTCTACACGATCTCCTTTAAAAATACTTTTGCCGACTACTGGTGCCCGTTTACTAATGTCAGTGCATGATGGGCAACGACCATTATATCTTGTTAATAGCTCTTCACATGAGATACAGCTTTTAGATACACTTGGCAATCTACTACTAGATAGTGCGCTGAGCCACCCAATAATTAGGCACATACCAGATTCAAGGCACATATCTATAGGAATGTTAGGCAAAGCTATCATAAATCCAAGCTCTGATATGAGCAGCTCGTATAACAATGCATTGATTTACACCCGGATCGTGCAGTGGAAAACGTGAATGTATAGCCTAGCGTCCGGCATTACTAGCTTACAGGCTTCACTAAGCCTTCACCTTACGGATGCAATCACTTCCTCACGAATTTACGGCCCGCAAGGTCTCGCCCTGGGGCGGGATGAAGCTTTTCAAACAGACCTATTCTGCTTCGGGTATTCGGGACACTTTGGACGGAATGGATTTCCCGAGTCCAGATTCTAATCGAGGCTACGATCCAACTGATCTTATTGAGCAGTTTATGGTTGGTGCTGTCCTCGGCGCTCGACGCTTAGCACACCTGGAATACTTACGCGCCGACGACGTGTTGCGTGAGCTCTTTACCTGGTCAAAGGGTGTTGCCGTACCCTCCACATTCTCTCGGTTTTTCTCCAAGTTCACTCACGAAAATAATTCGATCATCTTACCGCAGATGATGCACGCATGGTGGGAGCGTCAGACAATCAAGCGTGTGACCGTCGATGTGGACTCAACCGTGATACAACGCTATGGCCACCTGAGCGAAGGCGCGACAAAAGGCTATAATCCTACTCGTAAAGGCGGACGCTCCCATCACCCTATCATGGCGTTTTGTGAGGAGCTAAACATGGTCGTCAACACTTGCATGCGCTCTGGCAACGCTGCCGACGCTTTTGCCGCTGATGAGTTTATGTCCGAGACCATCTCGGTGCTCGGGTCACGCGAACGTGTCGGATTTGTGCGTGCAGATAGTGGCTTTTACAGCGACAAGCTCATGCGTGTACTTGAGGGCTATGCCGCGGGGACTAATGTCGTTGCCGAAGCTCCGATAGCGTACGTTATCAAAGCCCGCATGACCAAGCGACTCCTCGGCCGTCTAAGCGAGATTAGTGATGAGGCCTTCCACGCTGAAGATGAGTTGCAGGCCAGCACACCGCCTAAAAAGAAAACGGCCAAGAAGCGATATGGGGGACCGGCCCAAGCACCAGCGCCCTGGCAGTACTCGGAGATACAATACCGTAGTAAGAAGTGGCCCGCAGCGCGGCGCATGGTAGTAGTACGACGCCGCCGAAGTGGAGTCGCTGGCCAACCGGAGCAGGGTAAGTTGTTTAGTGCCGACGAGCGCGTGTAAGCGTCCAAGCAAGCACGTCTATGCTATTTGCCCAATTCTCGCTATTTCTCCCAGTTCGGTAGCCACGTGCTAGGCTCGTCGACCTTTTCTACAGCAAGTCTTTGTAGTGTCTTGGTGAGCCACTCCCTGGGGTTGATGCCGTAGACTTTACAACTGATCAGCAGGCTATACAGCACGGCTATGTTGCTCGCCGCTTCATGTGATCCTGCAAACAGGTAGTTGTTCCGCCCTAGCGCCTGAATGCGTACTTGGTTTTCGATGCCGTTATTGTCGAGTCTGATGCGGCCATCTTCTAGCATCGGCGCGGTTAGTGGCCATTGATTCAAGGCATACTTGATCGCTGTGCCCAGTCCTCCCTTGGGGATTGCCTGGTTGCGATACTGTTCAAGCCAGTCGCTAAACTTGGTGAACAGCGGTGCGAGGTGCTCCTGGCGATAGCTTAATCGCTGATCGGCAGTAAAGTCTTGTGTTTTGTCTTCGACAGCATATATCTCCTGGAACTGAAGTAGCGCCTCTTTGGCTTCAACAGGATGGGAGCCGAGGGCGTCAAAGAAGTAGCGTCGCACATGCGCTAGGCAGCACACCAGACGTATGGGCGCCTGTTCGTACTGGCCCACCTTGACGCCTTTGGGCACCACGGTAAGTTGGGACAGGGCTTTGCGATAGGATGTATATCCATCAACTTGCAGATAGCCTTTATACTCAGCGAGCAACTCTTTGGGCAGCTCATATGATCTGCCTTGGTGGTATTCGAATAGTACGAGCCTGCTCACCGGATCCCTCGCCAACCACATGTACCCCTGGTGCCTGCGCACATCTTTATCGGGTGGTTTTTTCTTGTACTTGTGTGATTTGGACTTCGGATGCTTGTACTTACCGCCTTCGGCATTAGGACCAGGTCGAGCTAGTACAATTAGCCCAGTTTCGTCCATCTGGATGTAGTCGCCACTGAGCACTTGGCGACGCAGCTCATCATGGAGTGGTATGAGAGCTACGGCCACCTTGTCCACCCAGCTACCGAGCGTGGAGCGCGGCACTGTCCAGTTGTAGTCACGCTTGAAGCCTTGGGCCTGCCGGTACAGTGGCATGTGCTCACAGAACTTGCGAATGATCAACTCGACCACTAGCGTTTCATCGGCGATGCACTTGGACAGCAGTCGCTCAGGGAGCTGAGCGACTGTGATTGTTGGAGAAGGCTCATTGGCCTGCTCAACTTTGATGAGCTTGGGTCGCTGAGTCTCGATAACGGTGACGCTACCAGGTATGAACTCGATACGCTCAGAGACTTCAGTTCCGATGATGGTGTATCCTGGCACGTGATAGGTTCCGTCGGCTAGGGTAATAGCCTCCAAACCATCGGGCAGCAATATTTCAATGCGGCGAGGCAGGTGGTCTGCGATAGGATTGCGACCGGGGTGGCTTCCTTTACGAGACTTGCGCTCGTGCTCGGCAATGGTAGTTGAACTCTCCTCGCTCGGCGTAACGGTTCCGAACAACCCACCCTGGATGGGACCACCACCACCGTCGGCTTCCACTTCATCCGAGATGAAGCGTTCGGAAGACTGCCCGAGCAGCCAACGGGTAAGCTGATCGAGGCGCTGGGTGAGCTCCTCGATCTTGAAGCGCAGGGCTTGATTGTCTGCTACTACAGCATCATATGTTGCCTGATCGACCACTAGCCACAAGGTACGAAGAGCAGGATTGGGAAATGGCCTCAACCCCAGCAAATACAAGGGTTTTACCCCTTTTGTGGACTACTTTTTAGGGATGTGGATTATGCTGCTTTTTGGTAGCGTTTGCGCCTGCGCACGTGCTCAAGTTTGATGCCGCCGAGGATGAGTTGCAGCGTCTGGGCAGTGATGGTGGCGTGCGTGCCACCAGCCTCAGGCTTCGGTATCTCAAGTGTGCCCTGGGCCAGCACTTTATAGTATACCGCGTAGCCGTCAGGCTCGAAGCACAGCAGCTTGATGCGATCTCGACGCTTATTGACAAAGCAGTAAATGGAGCCGTCGGTAGGATCGCGCTCAAGCTCACCTCGCACCAGCCCACTGAGGCCGTTGTAACCTTTGCGCATGTCGGCGATGCCCGTGTAGAAGTACAGCTTGGCCCCTGGAGGTAACGCTAGCACTGGTGTGTGTGGCTTAGGGGCAGGGGGATGCGTACATGCGTACCGTCGGGGTAGGTGATCTCGATGCAGCGCTCAGGCGCGTCAGGCTTTTCGAGGCGAACCTCGGTGAAGGTGGTCAGTGGAGTGGGGTCGGTAGCTTTGCGCTGCGCGTCGAGTTCTTTAGCTCGCCAGTAGGTGAAGGTGGCGAGCTTGACGCCCTCACGATCGCAAAATGCTTGCTGCGATAGTCCGCTTTGTCGCCACTGCTCAGGTAGATGGGATAGATTAGCCATGGGCGCAAAGCTTGGGCTAGAATATACAGACTCAGGAGACGTGGTTGCTTGGACGCTTACGAGCGCGCCGCGGCGTATGAGTACATGGCGTTTGTAACCAACGCCCCAGGTTCGGGGCTGCACGTACACAAGATCTATAATCGGCGAGGCGATGCTGAAAACCGCATCAAGGAACTCAAGCATGATTTCGGGGCCGACGGCTTTGCGCTCAAGTCGCTTGCAGCAACGGAGGCAGCGTTCTCAATGGTGATGCTAGCCTACAACATAATGGCGCTTTTCAAACAGGCTGTACTGAAGTCAACCCAGCAGTTATCGACGATCCGGTTCCAATGCATTGCAATAGGAAGCTATCTAGTCAAAAGCGGGCGTAAGACAATCCTAAAACTCAGTGCGGAAGGCAAACGAAGGCACTTTTTAGAACACGTATTCAAGAATGTCGACGACATAGGCAAAATGCTGACGGTCTAAAGGCAGTAAAGGGGGTAAAAAAGGTATCTTGAGGCTATGTCTCGGGCCATCCTATTGCACGATCCGGGTACTAGCAAACGCTTATTTTGCGGATCATATCGATAGAGTGTCTCCACCCTATCAGTATATCTTGACTTATAAAGTGTATCAGTAGCACCAGTACTTATGTCGACTTGCGTCAAAAACGGAAACTGACCTGCCTCCGTAAATCCCTCGCCTAGCATATACACCTTACCATCTTCGAGCGCCAATACATCGCGTCCTTGCACACCTTTTCTCGTCACGGGACTTCCCGGATCAGAATATCTATCTTGGTAGTTGCGGTCGAATAGTATATTTGCCTCTTCGCTTGCATTACTCGGATTAAAAGTGTAAACTTTTAAATTTCGCGTTGGCCACCATAAATCATAGGCAACTGCGTACTCATCATTACCCCATTCAATACCTCGAAAGCGCTGCTGGGTTTTAAGCATTGACTTACCCGCTCCGGTAAATGGTGCCTCGAGTTGAAAGACCTCATCCCGAAAAGGCACCTCCTTCTCAGGATCACCTTCATCGAGTGCTTCTGCGTATACGAGCGTGTGTGGCTTATCCGCCCGCCATTGAAAATCTCGCCGCCCGGTGCGTTCGGCCATAAAGCCTTTCGGCATCTCTTCTACTAGTGGAATGTCTGCCACTTCTGCTACCTTTTTACCAGCCTTATCATATATTGTATATGAAGTTGGAAAGCGATAATAAGGTATAATATAACTAAACGGTTTTGCTAGCTCGCTCACCAATACATAGTCTTCACTTGGAGATACCATTATTGATCCATACATACCATCCCCGCGCCAAGGTTTCGCGTCTCCATCCAGATCTACAGTGAGTAGTTCGGCCCGCGCTAGCTGCGAGAAATCATGTTCGTCATATGGGTCCTGCAGCAAGTCTTGGTAAGTCCGGTTTTGGGCTTTTGCGCCATCGTTGCTACTTACGGTCGGGCCGGTAGGTACGGCGCCAGCGCGTTCAATGAGTGACTCACGTTTGCTGCTTACAGTTTTGACCAGTAGCGTTTTGTCGTCGAGCCACTGGAGTACAGAGCCCATGTTGGCGTTGAGCGGACTTACGACCGAATTGGGTGAAGGGGACCCGCTCGGGAGTATTTGCTTTGCATTGGCGCCTTCGACGTCGAGTACCCACAGTTCCACATCGTCGGCGGTAGTGTGCGTAAAAGCAAGGTGCTCGTCGTCGGGCGACCAGTCGAAGTTGGCCAATTTTGGTTTTGCCGGAAGGCCCGAAACTTGCCTCGCTTCACTATCAGCATCCTCGAGATTCTTGACCGAAAGACCGGTGTAATAGTAGGTGCGTGAACCGATATCCGTTTTCGGATCGATGCGCAATCCCGCTAGACGCAGTTCTTGTTTGGCCAAATCTTCAATACCAACATAGGCATCGCGCTCGCGCAGCACCATATATTTGCCGGCATCGTCGATGAGCACCCGTGGTGCCAATTTAGCGTCGGCGAGGTCGAGAATAGGTTTTGGCGGAAGCTGATAGGTGAGTGGCCCTTGTGCTAAGGCCATTAGGCTTACGCCAAAACATACAATGCCGAGGAGAAAACGAATCATGGCAGGCAAGATACGAACTACTGCAAAAGCTTGAGCGTTTTAGCCTACATTATTCATGAACATATTGCTCCAATTAAACAAATAATGTGTGAGTAATTACCCACGTCTATACCCAAACTCACATTTTCTTTGAAATAATGATTCGCTAAAATAAAGCTGATCATCGCAGAGGTAGATGTATCGATTGATATCGTCATCACTCGGAATTGTGTTGAGCTGGTATGACCACGAATCCTCATGATCATATCTACGTATCGAATACGTAGCATCTAATGTGGTGCCATCTTCGCGCACTAGAAAAACTGTATCATCCGTTGAAAAGGTAATTCGTGTTGGAGCAATTGTATCCATGTCCGGGTCACAGCTTCTAAACCTCAGCTCCCAGGTGCCAACGAGCCGACCTTCTATGGTCTCGGCAGTCGCTCCTTCATCTTTCATGCATCTCCAGATATCATATGATCCCCATGGACCTGGAGGATAAGCATTATCGTTGAATACCCAACAACCAGTTAAAACGACCACTACGGCAGCAGGAACGAGCAATCGAAAAATCATAGGTTACAAAGATCAAAGCGAACTGACGGCAGTCAAGGTAGTGAAATAAGTTGAAGGCTGCAAATCTTTGGCTACGTTAAGCTGCCACAGTATACCTTACCCTAACGGTAAATCACGCCACGCGTCGTGAAATTAAATAAAGCTAAAGTCTCCAGCTTATGCAGGATTCAATAGCTGAAACAACCGAGAATGCGAAGCCACTGACGGGGATAGCCCGCATCTCGTTATTCTGAATTAATAGGGCTTCTAATCACGAAAAATTGCCAAAAGTCTCAACCTGTCTGTACCTAAACCCTCGCCTGCTTCGTTGTGATGATTACACCTACAGACCATTGGCTTCCCAGACATGACAACGTGCTCCAGTTCGACATTGCTAAACTTTCTACCACTCGCCCTGCTCCTAATATCCGCTTGTGCTGGTGCTGATGATGCTGTCGAGATTGATAGCATAGAATCATTCGAAGACTTTCTTATTGAGGAGCGTGAGGACCAACACATTCCTGCCAGCGCAGTGCTCGTCTTTGATAAGGAGAGCATCCTGTACGAAGATTACCGCGGCTTCTCCAATTTGGACTCAGAGCTTGCCTTGGCAAGCAATCATATGTTCCTGATTGCCTCCATTTCTAAAGTCGTTACAGCCACAGCACTGCTGCAGTTATACGACCAGCAGAAATTTGATTTAGATGAGGATATTAATAATTATCTGCCATACCAAATCAATATCCCCGGTCATTCCGGAGCAGTAAGCTTCCGAAATTTATTTACGCATACTTCGGGTATTGCCGATAACCCCAGCGTATTCGACGCGCAGTACTTTTACGACGAAGATCCAACAATTGGTCTAGGCATCTTCATGTATGAGTACTTCACTCCTGGGGCTAACTACTACGATGCGGCTAACAATTTTCACGATTTCGCTCCCGGTAGTCAGCACGAGTATTCCAATACTGGTAGTGCACTACTAGCGGCAATGGTACAGTATATTTGTGGTGTGGATTTTCGCTACTACTGCCAAACTCATATATTCGATCCTTTAGGGATGCGCAACACCTCCTGGAGCCTCGGTGGAATCACCCAACCAATTGTGACACCATATGATTATCTCGGTGGCGAAAATGTGGCAATCCGCAATTACACTTTCACAGACTATCCCAATGGTGGCCTTCGTACCACAGCGCGTGATTTGCATAAGTTTGTCTCGGCCCTCGCCTCTAGTGGCCGAAGTGGAGCCACTCAACTCCTCGAGCCAGCCACCGTCGCGCTCATGCATACCCCACAAATTCCTAATCTCGACGATGAAGTGGGGCTACACCTCTTCGTGATGAACAGCGAACTAGGACTTTGGGGACATGACGGTGGGGAGCAGGGCGTTGCCACAATCTTTGGATTTAATCCCACGACGGGTATTGGTGCTATTATACTGACCAATCAGGGTGAGGCAGAGCTGGAGGAGCTGCTACAGGCTGCGGTACAACTAGGCAAGAATTTGTAGCTCCTTTCGATCCGCTTCTTTAATTTTTCGGCCAACATGCTGCTTAAGTTTTCTGATCTATCTTGACCTCATAATCACCTCTCTCCATGTACAGGATCGGTCTATCTGTGCTCTGCATAGTTTGCAGCTTTCCTGTGCTTAGCGCTCAGCGGACAAATTTACTGCCTGCACCTTCTAGTGAGGGTAAGTTTCGTTATCGCGATTCATTGAATAATTGGGCTATCCTGCCGCAGTACGACACGATTTCTTTGTTTAGACCCAATGGTACTGCCTTTGCTCATCGCAATGCACAGTGGTATTTGATCGACGAGATGGGAGATGAACTGGTGCATAGCGTGCATCCTAGCTTTAAACAAGGAAACAGTAGATACGGGTATTTTCGAAGCAGCTCGCTCGATCTGAACCTGCACTGGCTAATCCTTCAAGGCGATTCACTTGGTTTGCTAGACAGTACTTTTCAGGAAATGGGGAGATATCCGAAAGTCGACAATAGATATCAGTATTGGAGGAGTACTTCAGGTATCATCCGGCCCGAGGTAAAGTTAGATATCCAGTCACAATCAGACCACTGGCTTGTGGTGCAGCTAAGTGATCTTATTATTCTGTTCGACCATCAGTGGCAAGAGTATGGCTACTGGGATGGTGCTCATATAACGCTCGATTCGGCTGACGCCTATGTGTCGTATCACGGCCGCACATTCAAAATCACTTTGGGGCAGCAACGTCCAGTTGAGAGATTTCACTTTATTCGCCATACTCATCCAGAAGATGATCGGTTCATCGAGCACGCATACACTACTGCAAAGCCTGACGCTTTAATACCAGCTGTAGACGGAGAAGGGTTTAAGCGCGTAGGCTATATGTCGTTTTTGTTGTCGTTGAGCGGAGATACAGTTCTCTCAGATTTCTCGATAAGGCATTATGATATACATCGTAGTGCTTTCTCTATTACAAAACTGGATATAGACTCAACATTAATCTGCTCGATTAATTTAGGTAGCAGTCCTAGTCATTGTACATATTATTTGTCGACACAGCAAGCACCTGTGCAACATCAATATATCACCGATCCCTCTAAGGATACCGTGTGGACCTACTCCGGCTCCACGCTCCGTCAGGTCTTGAGAGATGGAGCGAGGATTCTCAATAGCTACGACCTGCCTGGCGTTCAATCCTCATTAGGTTACTTGCAGTTTTGGCCTATGCCTACACCTACGTCTTATGCTTATACGTCCGACAGTCTCTATCATCTACACCCTGCTGATGGTCCTATTGCTATAGCTGCTCTTTTACAAGTTGATTTACCTGCCGAGTTGACTGCTGGCACAGCTGCAAGCTATGGCTACCGGTATTATCGTCATCTAGAACAGCAAAGATTTGGCGATTACATTCCACTAAATAAAATCGTGGGCGGGTTCAGGTACATGAACGATACATTCTGTTGCGAATGTAAAACCAGCCGCCACTCACTTCGTGAGCCTGAGTCCTGGGATTATGCCATAAATTTTGCTAGTGATGGTGGTAAGCTTACCCATAATTCAAGGGTTGTAAAAACTCAGCTGACTCAGAGCGAAATAGCTAATTCACAGTTGTATCAGAAATATGGTACTCCAATTCAGTACTGGCTAAGGATGCAACCCCGAGCTTGGATAACAGATGTCTACACCAGTGGCGGGAGCTACATCGGCAGTATAAGCTTGTACGCTAACATCGAAGCAGCGGAGTGTTTAGAGAATAAGGTTGTTATGCTGATTGGTTCTCCAACAGGGGTTGAAGTATATTCTTGGCAGGGCAAGCATCTCGCATCCCATGCCGAAGCTTATTTGCACTACTCAATCCCGTATCTGACGCCTAGCCCAGCATTTAGCTACACTGGCTGGGAGCGAGGCTTACCCAGAGATGTGGACTTTCCAACTGGGTGGAGGTATCTGCACCACCCTACACGTCCGGGTGCGTACTTCTTGTGTCACTAGTGTGGAGTTATGGCCAACGCTTCAGTAGATAGGGCGCTAGCCGTCCTAATTCCCAGCTAAAGGCGTCCCAAACACACCGACGGCAAGCTCAGCCCACACCACTAGAAATAGCAACACAACTCCTGCCACCAACATCACGCGTGCACGAGCTGTTGAAGCAATTCGGAGCACTCCTTCTATGCCAACAGCTACAGCGCTGAGCAGCACCGCCATCACCACAAAATCGAAGGCAGTCCAATTGACTTCTGATGAGAGAATAATACCGCAAAAGGGGATGAGCAGCAAGGACAAGCTTGCTAGGAGAAGAACGACAAAACGGGGAAGCGAAGCAATCATCGGGAACTCATTTGCCTCGCAAGATATGCACTAGGAGCATGTCAGCACCAAGATTTCACCTGCTAGCTAAAACTATGACAAAGCAATTTTCAGAGCGCTTCAAGCACCAGCAGAATCCTTGAGTCTGCTCACCACCCACTCACCAGTAAGTGCGACCTTCGCGCTATGAACCTCACCCACTGTGTAGTACACGAAGTCGTCAAGGAAGCTGGCGAGTCAACAGCGCAAACCCACTACTCCACACAGTTACTTCAGCTAAGTGACGATTTACGCTCCTTGGTAGAAAAACTGAACACAAGTTTTGGCGGAAGCAGACTCGTAAATGCCCGCTTCGATGAAAGTCCGGGAAAGCTGTTTTCCCAGAAATTCACCGACTATATAAAAAGTACAAGGCGTGAAGCAGACTTTCTTGAATATTCTCAACAAGTCGTGGGACCTCTTGAGACAGTTATTCAGGGGAAGTCAGCTGCTAAAGGAGGCTACTTGCTGATCTGTGCCTACGACGACGCAGAAGCACATCGACATGGTATCTTTCTGCTACGTAATACTGTGGGCCGAATATTTAACCGTACTGAACATGGCTTTGAGGTGCAAGCGGTAATTCATCTGGATACTGAGCACTTGGCGATGGCATGTCGAATTAACGTTGCAAAATATCTACAAGGCGCCGGCACATACCTCGAGCTAACTCACCGCTCTGAAAATGAAGTCAGTGCCTATTTCAGTGATTGGATTGGAGCCGAAGAGACGCTGAGTAGCCGACAAATGACTGCTAGTCTCCAAGAATTGCTCGGAAGTATCGAACGAGTAGACGCCGACACAGGTGAAGTGGCTAGTCAGGCTCAAACCTTCGAGCGGGCGTACGAACATGTGCGAGCCAATCCGAACAAGGTGGTAGATATCCAGGAATTAAGCGCCCAACTCTATGGCAGTCCGGCCCGGCTCGAAGAGCACGCACGCGAGCAAGGTATAGAACTAGAATCCGAATTCAGATACAATTCAGCCGCGCTGAAATCTCTGATCCAGCTTAAGGCAAGTGCAAATGGCATAAATTTAAGTTTCCCTCGCACGGCCCTTGAAGATGGTGATATGTATATAGAAGGCGAAGGTGAGCAACTGCGAGTGGTTATTGCCAGTCCGGAACTAGCTAAACGCATACTTAGTTCCTAAAGCCGTTTACTTCAACAAAGCTTGTCTCAGCAAGCTAACAGGATGCACTGCGGTTCTTCCGGAGCCGTCGAGAATTTGGTGCCGACAGCTAGTTCCAGTGGCAGCAATCACCGTATCCTCGCTACTTGACGCTATGGCCGGCAGTAGCACCTGATCAGCGATTTGCATGCTGAGTTCATAATGTTCGACTTCATAGCCAAAGGAACCAGCCATGCCGCAACACCCGGCGGGAATAAGATCGACGTGGTAATTCTGCGGCAGACTTAAATAATGTATAGTAGCAGTATCATCTGAGAGAGCCTTTTGATGACAATGCGTGTGCAGTTTAATTTTGAGTTCGTTACTGCAAAACTGCTCCTGCGAGATATTACCCGCTTGTATTTCCGTAGCTAGGAACTCATCTATCAGCAAAGCCCGTGAGCCTAAATCTTGTGCTTGTTGTTGTGCCAGCTGTCCGCGAACCAAACGTGGATATTCATCACGAAAACTCAGTATAGCAGAAGGTTCGAGGCCGAGCAGCGGCAATTCAGCACTTGTTGCTGCATAAAAGCGGCTGACATTTTCTTCTGCAACTTTACGAGCCTGGCGCAAAAAACCTTTGGATATATACGCTCGCCCACTGATCGGGTGCTTAATCAATTGTACGCGATAGCCAAGACCTGTTAGCAGCTCGAGTGCATCGATACCGATGGAGGCATCAAGTTGATTTGTAAATTCATCTGCGAACCAGTGTACCGTTCGTTTCGGATTTTGTGGCTGTAGCTCGTCCAGATGACGGGCGGCCCAAGCACGCAGCGTCACCTTGCTCAGTGGTGGTAATGTCCGCTGGGGCGCTACCCCTAGAGTACGCTTGAGAAGAGAGGAGCTGCCAGTACGCGTAAGAATAAAATTACTAATGGGTCGGTTGATCCTGCTTATTCGATTTAAATAATCTGTATAGGCAAAGGCTCTGTTACGTAGGCTGTAGCCATTCGCCTCTTGGTATTGGTAAAGAAACTCGGCTTTCAAAGTTGCTACATCTACCGTTGAGGGACATTCCTTCGCGCAACCTTTGCAGCTGAGGCACAAATCATAAGCCGTCACCAACTCTTCGTGATCGAATTTATTTGCTTTATCTGAGAGTGTCAGCACTTCACGCAGTACGTTTGCTCTGCCTCGAGTCGAATCCTTTTCATCGAGCGTAGCTTTATAACTTGGACACATAATACCACCTGCTTCTGCGGTGCGGCGGCAAGTCCCAGTTCCATTACACTTCTCAGCAAATCTGAGTATACCTTCATTATCAGAAAAATTTAGAAAGGTTTCTATTTCAGGTTCAATACGGTCAATCTCATACCGGAATTTCTCATCCATGGCAAAGGGTTCGATGATCTTGCCTGGATTAAATATATTTTGGGGATCGAAGGCAGATTTTATCCGCCGCATGAGTTCATAATTTTGTTCACCGACTATGAGAGGAATGTACTGAGCCCGCACAATCCCGTCACCATGTTCGCCACTCATCGATCCACGATATTCTTTGACTAGATGCGCCACATCATCGGTGATAGCTTTAAAGAGTTGCACATCTTCTCGCCGCTTGAGGTTGAGTATCGGACGCAGATGAATCTCGCCGGCGCCCGCGTGTGCGTAATAGACTGGTTCTCGCTCATAAGATTGCATAATCGCTGTGAATCGTGCGATGTATTCAGGAAGGTGTACGAGGGGTACTGCTGTATCTTCAATACAAGCGACGGCTTTCTCATCGCCAATCATATTGCCTAGTATTCCTAATCCTGAAAGCCGTAGATCAATTGCTCGCTCTATATCATTTCCGACCAAGACAGGATTTGCGTAGGAGAGGCCGGTGTCATGCAAAGTTTTGACGAAAGTACTGACCTTATCATCCAACTCCATTTCTGTATGCCCCCGAAGCTCGAAGAAGAGAACAGCCGCTGGATCACCTTGAATCAGCTCTCTATTACGTGCTTGTTGCGGATTTTGACGCGTAAGGTCGAGGATTACGCGATCTAACATTTCGCACTGATAAAGTTCGTGCTCCATGGCCAGCAAAACACTTTGCAAACAAGCGTCTATACTCATAAAATGCCCCACCACGAGCGCTTGATAGGGAGGAGGTAGCGGGTCGAGTTGAAGGGTTATTTCTGTGGTAAACGCCAAAGTCCCCTCTGATCCACAAAGTAAACTGCAGATATTAATATCTTCACCTATTAGTTCATCTAAGGCATATCCACTGTTCCGTCTGCGTATACGTGGATCTGGAAAGCCTTCAATGATTTGCTGACAAGTACTTGCTTCACTATAAACTTCATGCAGCAACTTCCGTGCTTTCTTTTCTGTCGCTCCGCCATTTCCCCTTTCGGCAAAACCTGACAAAGACTCTGATGTAAACGTGGTAACACAGCCGTCAGCCAGCACCACTTGCATACAAATTACTTTATCCCGCGTTACTCCATAGCGAATAGAGGTGGTGCCGGATGAATTATTACCGACCATTCCACCGAGCATACATCGATTGCTGGTGGATGTATTTGGTCCAAAGAATAGTCCATGTGGCGCTAAAAAACGGTTTAAGTCGTCTCGAATAACTCCAGGTTGCACAGTTACTGTACGCTGCTCAACGTTCAACTCTAAAATTCGCGTAAAGTGCTTACTCACGTCCACGACTATGCCCTCACCGACGCACTGGCCTGCAAGGGATGTCCCTGCTGCGCGAGGAATTAAGCCTACCCCATGCTCACTCGCAAAAGCGATAAGCTGCTGAATGTCTGCCACATCCTTAGGAAATGCCACTGCCAGCGGCACCCTTCGATACACAGACGCATCGGTGGCATACAGCATTTTGGCGAGCTCGTCGGTCTGCAGAGTGCCCCGCAACCCAGCCCGCAGCTTCTGCCAAGGCAAAATTTTTATAGGCGCCTCGCCGCTACCGAGAGGACTGGATGGTCGAGGCATAGGAGACACTGGTGCCGATGGAGGGATTCAAGGAGTTGCGAAGCTATCACTTAGCCTGCGCAAGTGCTGGTTTTGAGCGGTGTTATTTGCTGAGCACTTGAGGCTGGAAGTTGATTAGCCGAAATGCTTGGCAAAAGCTAGCGATTATACAATTAGCAGTCGCATGTGGTAGCAATTACTCCGCTTTATAATACTCATTACTTATCTGGTGTCGTCTTAACAATTGTTTTCCCGCTTTCGATAAAACTCATACCCACAACCTACCTAAGCCCAGTGATTTCTCATCAGCAACAAGAACTTATCGTACGTGCTGTCCTTGAGGCGGTGCCAGATACGCTGGCCATCTGGCTGTACGGAAGCCGTGCCGGCGACTCGCGATATGTTGGAGCAAACAGTGATTATGACATTGCGTATTACGTAGATGATGGACATCCAATGGTTAGTTCGGCTCGATTTCAACTAGCCCATCAACTTTCTATGGCATTAGGTATAGACCATGTTGATCTCGTAGATTTACGCGGCTCCGTCAGTCATGCGTTACGTATAAATATAATAGATGGCGTGAAGCTCTGGGAAGCTGATCACTGAAAGTGATTTTCATAGAAGATGAATGGTGTACTATAATGTCCTCTCCGGGGCTTGACCACAATGTTGTGGTCAGGCGGGGCCTGTGCAATCCTTTAAATGAATTTCTTGCTGTGCCTGCGGGCAGGATATTTCCTACTCCGGGGCCTGGTAATTCATTCAGTTTACTTTTGTTATTTGCCTACGGGCAGAGCATCAATAATAGACAGCTGATGCTATTGCGGTACCCGGAGGATTTAGCGAGTGAGACCCATGCTATGGGGCTGGCCGCTACCACGATGTTAGGTCAGGGGGCCTATTAATTTTGGTATGAAAGTTTACCTGCGACCTGCGATCCAAACGTGCCATCCCCACATGCAGTACTGAGGGGCAATCACGACGTGCGGTAACGCTTCAACTGTATGAGCTACCCCGCTATCGCGAATTCAGACACCGCTAGAGACTGAGCTACCCACTCCATTCTGAGCATTTCACCGTAAGCCGCGTGACCAATGGATGTGGTCAGGGGAAAGGGCGAAGCGGAATCGGCCATAACATATCAGCAATCAGAATAGACGTCGTTCAACCGAACTAACTTAATAAATATCATATTTGCCTGCCGCGGCTCTACCTGAACGGTTGGACGACGTCGGCCGGACTGGTAGCCTATTCTTTTAAAGCTACAAAAGAAGGGTAAGAACAGAAGAATAAGCCACGCAGGCTGTGAAAGGTGGGAACTGAGAGAAGGGATTACTTTGCCTCTGGTCGTCGGGTAAATCGAGGGCTCCGTAATTAGACGTTGCTATGCAGCTATCATACGCATCCCTCCCGCAGCATAGCCATAGCCGCATAACGGCGTCTGCGTGACAGCGTCATGAGCGAAGGACCCTTTGGGAGGGACACCTAATATAAGCTGGGCCCCTGAGCTTGCGAAGAGGGAGAATCTAAGTCTTAGCAAAGGGTAGCGTTTATCCGGAACGGTATGACATGCATACCTGCCATGCCATAAATCACCATCAGCCAACAAAGCTGTGACATAATGTCCGATCGTTTTGGCGAAAGCCGACGGAATGGCTGGAGACTAGCAATGGAATTGGTTTTGCGGAAGCGTAACTGGCAATTTGTGAGCGGACGTGCAAACACGCTGCACTTTTCAAACATCTTTCTCTAAAGGCTCAGTCATGAATCAAGACAATCTCACCATCAAGGCTCAACAGGTCCTTCAGTCAGCGACTCAACTTGCGCAGCAGCGGGGGCAACAAGCTGTAGACTCTGCGCATCTGCTGGCTGCCGTGCTGCAGACTGATGAAAGTGTAGCGGCATTTTTGCTCGGTAAGTGTGGCGCAAATATGTCGGCGATTCAAGGCCAGCTCGAAACTATTCTCAGCAGTTTTCCTAAAGTTGAGGGCGGTTCGAGTCCTTATCCTACAGCCGATTTTAAAGCTGCACTTAATAATGGTGAGGCTTTCGCTAAAACCCTAGGTGACGAGTATGTAAGCCTCGAAGCGATTCTCCATGGTATCGCTAAAGGTAAGGATAAAGCTGCGCGTTTGCTGCAAGATCAAGGCGCAACACCTTCAAACCTTGAAGCTGCTATTGCCGAACTGCGCAAAGGGCGAAAAGTTAATACTCAAAGTGCAGATGAAGCATACAATGCACTTAATAAATTTGCGATTAATCTCAATGAACGTGCTGAGCAGGGTAAGCTCGATCCAATCATTGGTCGTGATGAAGAGATTCGCCGCACATTGCACATCTTAAGTCGCCGCAAAAAGAATAATCCAATACTTATTGGCGAACCTGGTGTAGGTAAGACGGCAATAGTTGAAGGTATCGCATGGCGTATCGTAAAGCAAGACGTACCTGAAAATCTAAAGTCCAAGAAAATATTTGCTCTAGATATTGCTGCGCTTATTGCTGGTGCCAAGTTTAAAGGCGAATTCGAAGAGCGACTTAAAGGGGTTGTTGAAGAGGTAACTGCCTCAGAAGGTGAAGTCATTCTCTTTATTGATGAGATTCATACCCTCATCGGCGCTGGTGGCGGCCAGGGTGCTATGGACGCGGCGAATATCCTCAAGCCAGCGCTTGCCCGCGGCGATCTGCGTACCGTCGGCGCCACCACGCTCGATGAATATCAGAAGTATTTTGAGAACGATAAAGCTTTAGTGCGCCGCTTCCAAACTGTGGTAATCGACGAGCCGAGTGTGGAAGATACAATCTCCATTCTTCGCGGCTTGCAGGAGCGGTATGAGGTGTATCACAAGGTGGAGATTCTGGATGAGGCCCTCATTGCCGCTGCACAATTAAGCCATCGCTACGTAACTGAGCGACAGCTACCCGACAAGGCTATTGATTTAATCGATGAAGCTTCCGCAAAACTTCGCCTTGAATTAGATTCTGTGCCAGACGAAGTAGATGAGCAACAACGGCGGGTCCGTCAACTAGAAATTGAACGAGAAGCGCTGAAGCGCGAGAATGATTCTGCAAAACTAAAGCTGCTCGAAGAAGATTTAGCTAATGCCAAACAGCAGCTTGATTCTGTGACTGCTATTTGGCAGCAAGAAAAGGACATCGTAGATCAGATTAACGAGCTACGGATGCAGATAGAAAATCTCGAGCAAGCCGCCGCACGCGCCGAGCGGGAGGGTAATTTTGCTGAAGTAGCTCGGATTCGGTACGGAGAACTTACCGAGAAAAACGCTATGCTCCAGAACGAGGAGAAGCGTCTCGAAGAATTACCCGCAGATAAGCGTTTCACACGCGAGCAAGTAACTGCCGATGATATTGCAGAAACTATTGCTCGCATGACTGGAATTCCAGTATCTAAAATGATGCAATCCGAAAAGGATAAACTGCTGCGACTAGAGGAAGAACTACATCAGCGCGTCATTGGGCAGAATGAAGCTGTGGAGGCAGTTGCTGATGCGGTACGTCGCTCACGGGCGGGGCTGCAGGATGAGAATCGTCCTTTGGGATCATTCATCTTTTTAGGTCCAACAGGAGTCGGCAAGACCGAGCTTGCTAAAGCTCTCGCCGACATACTTTTCAATGACCCGACGGCGATTACCCGCATCGATATGTCAGAATATTCTGAGCGCCACAGCGTGAGTCGACTCGTTGGTGCGCCTCCGGGATATATTGGTTACGATGAGGGCGGGCAGCTCACAGAAGCGGTGCGGCGCAAGCCTTACTCGATCGTGTTGCTCGATGAAATCGAGAAGGCACACCCAGATACCTTCAATATTCTGCTGCAAGTTCTTGACGATGGTCGCCTCACCGATAATAAGGGTAGGGTGGCGAGTTTTAAGAATACGATAGTCATCATGACCTCTAATATTGGTGCAGATATTATTCTCGAGAACTTCGAGGATCTTGCTAATGTTGCCGACACGAAGCGAACAGAAATAGTGGAGACCACTAAGTTGGAAGTTCTTGAGCGCTTAAAGCAAAACGTGCGACCTGAGTTTCTCAATCGCATTGATGATCGTATCGTCTTCTTACCGCTCGACCGCAAGGAGATAAAGCAGGTGGCTAAGTTAATGTTGCGTACTGTCGAGAAGATGCTTAACCGCCAGGGGCTGGTGCTGCGTGTGAGCGGTAATGCCTTGACGTTTATGTCAGACCTTGGCTATGAGCCTCAATTCGGTGCGCGTCCAATGCGTCGAGTGCTGCAAAACGAGTTGGTCGACAAGCTATCTAAGCATTTGCTGGCGGGCAAGTTCTTGGCTGGGGACACAGTATATGTCGACGTAAATGCGCAGGGTCTAACGTTTTCTAAAGATCCATTTTCGGGATCGACAGGCTACCCCGATCTACCCACGCGTCCTTTGGCGACTGACGCTGTAGAGGATATCGACGATGCTGATGTGGAGGAGGTCGATGTTGAGGAGGTGGGCTAATCTGCTTTGCCGAACTACAAGCCACTGCTATAGCATGTTCTAGTAGTTGTACTTGCGTCACCTGCACAAGCTGTTAATCCCTACGTGAGTAGGTCTGTTTGATGTGTAAATCATTTCAAAGCCCGCCCGAACCATCGCTCAGCCGCTGAGCTCGCGAAGATGGAGCATCCATGTCCAGGCAGTGGGGCGGCCGTAAAGGTGGAGGGAAAAACTCTCCTCTTAATAATCCCGGACTGCATCGAGCAGATCATTTTCATGCACCAGCATTACCTGAATGCCCTGCTTCCTGAGCTGCATTGCTTTTTCGACTTTTCTGCCGTAGCAGGCATAGGACCAGCAAGGGTTTTTGCCATCGCAAACAATCAGGTAGTCCGTCTTGCGCGACACGCTAGTTGTCACTTCAGCTCCAAGGTTGATGAGCATCGCTGCTAACTCGGCCTGCGTATACGATGTGGATTCACCAGTTATACAAAAGCGCTTACCCTCGAAGCTGATGTGCGGATCGACTGCGAGATAATTAAGCAGCGGAGAATCTTCCGCGGCAGCATGAAGTTTCGCAGCCGTCTGCTCGTCGTATATTGAGCATAGGGAAGAGAGGTGTCCGATGAGTTGCTTTCGCTCTTCGTCCGTTATGACCTGGTCTGCAAGAACATTCGTTACGTGGCTCACTACCTCATCATAAGGCCAGAGGGAATTGAGACTCGCATTTGTGGTTAGCCAATCGTTGAGCATATGAACCTCCTCATCTTTAAGTGTTCCATCAGCTAATATTCCGTGGCAAATGCCCGCCAAGCGTTGAAATGCAGAAGTCTCACGCTTATAGTAGGTAAAATCCTGCCCCAACTTGTCGAGCAACCAAAACAAATCTTCCTCGGTATCACTCGAACAATACTTAAAATGCCGTTCCACTCCTGCAATTACCTCTTTAAAAGGATCTTTTTTGGCCAAGTGACTATGATGCGCTATCCAAAGCTTGAGCTCCGCCTTTTCTTCCTCAGTAACTTCTTTATCGGCTAATATGCCTTTGACGATGCCGTACAGCGAATTATAGGCTTTGTGTGCCTCAGCAGGTTGAGTAAATCTTCTGTACTCCATAGTTATTGCTTTTCGTGCTCCTTCCTCAACAAGGTAAGCAGCGAAGTTGCTCGCACAAGATTTTCGCTTAACTACTCGAGCGGTAAGCCCATTTTACGATATTGCTCGGTAGATTCTGCTCCAAGGGCTAGCACTAGCGGACCTTATTCCAACGATTGTGCCGCGCGGGGTTGAGCTTTGTAGCCCGAAGCTCATGAATTTCAGACAATCTTCGACCTCACCACTTAGTAGATTTTACTTTAGCGGCAGGAGGAAGTAGCTCAACGGAGTCCAGTGTTCTTGCGTTATTCTTCTGTGCTCACACACCATCTTTATGTAGCTGTCGTGCTACTTGCTTCAGTTCATGCAGTAGGCGCTCAGGAAGTTCATTTAAGTCAACACAGTATCTTCTTTGGTGGGGGCAGCGCGTACATAGATGTGGAAGAACGGTCGCGTGTCGATGCGTTTTTAAAGCAAATACCAGCCTTGCATCATTATGGGATTCAGCTACAAGGTCATACTGATGATATTGGCAGTGAGGAGTACAACCTGCGCCTTGCAGCAGCGCGCACACAGGCAGTAAAGCGACTCCTGTTGGAATTTGCTGTTGAAGAGGGAGCGATTGAGATGTTGCCGCTCGGTGAGGGGGCTCCGGTGTTTGATAATGCTACCTGGGAAGGCAAACTCAACAACCGGCGCGTGGATTTGATTCTCAAGGCGATGTTGTAGGATGATGGCCTAAGCAAATCTCACCTTAGCAATACACATTTTCTCTCTAGCGATTTACGAACTTGTGAAAGGTAGAATCCTTATCTGTCGAGTGCAGGAAAGCGAGCTTACTGTCGTCGAAGGTGCGGAAGAAAGCCTCCCATTCAATCTTCTCAAAGTTTTCATCATCTTCCGAAGCCTCTGGAAAGTGAATGCGCAGTACTCCGCCGCCCTTGCCTTTGCCGGTGTCTTTGATGCGAGTAGGAATGCCATCATGCTCTTTGGCCCAGCGCTTGATGGTGGAGTGGTCGGTGGTGGTGTCTGAGCTTGCCATAGTAGGGGGTTTGGCTAGTACAACATGACGGGCAACCATTTGTGCGCTCCATAGGCTATTACTTGCTTTGCTGGGGGTGTTGCTTCAGCAAATTGCAGGCTTTGGATTATGGGATGGAAATGGTAGTTTAAGGGTGCTGGGTGCTGGGTGCTGGGTGCTGGGTGCTAGGCCTGGGTGCTGCAATACCTCACAGGTCGAGCACCTGCTCACAGCTTTTGGACTGCGAGGCTATGCGCGCTAAAGCACGCGTAACCGGATTTTTGGGTGCTGGGTGCTGGGTGCTAACCTATTTCCCTATCAAATTAATGTTCAATGCGAGATATCCATCAAATCGCAACTTTTCATGAAACGTGTTTCTTTCCAGGAGTGACGCAAATAGATCGTCAGGAAAGGGGCCGTTGGAAGTCAATCGAGGTATGGTATACAAGTTATTGTCAGTAAATACGCCTCGGCGAACATACTTAGGCGAAAAGCCAAACTCAACACTCAGAAACTTAAATATACAGATTTGCACGCCTACGCCCACAACTATTTCTGTTGCCCGGATATCTCCTGTTGCAAGATCTTGGATGAAGATGTCTCGATCATGTATAGATCTCCGATATATGGCTACTTCATACGAGGCTCGCATTTTCCTATACTCGCTGTGTACAAAGACACGCACAGGTTCAGTATTGTAAAGTGTTACATCAACGCCGGCGCCAGCAGCCATTCCCCAAGGTTTATCGAAGGTATCGCTCAGCTTTTTCGGGGCAAAGCTTGGACCTATCAATCCCCGCAGTCGAATATGCGGACTGACCTGTACATAGGCCCGTACGCAATAACTTGGCAATTCATACTCCTCAATCAGATAGGGAGTGAGCATTAAGGGATCAATGGACACGGAAAGTCCAAAGTGTTTAATATTTGTGGGAAGCAGTCTTAGCGTATCTATTGCAGCCAATGCAGACAAAGACAGCAGTAGATGTGCAATACAAATGAACAGCTTCATACTAGTAAATTTGGCATTCAGGCTCGGAAAGCGTTGCAGGCTCCCACCTCAGAATTTGCACACTGTCTAAATTAAGGCACGATATATAGATCGGCTTTAGACTAGCGGGATCATCTCTTCTCGAGATAAGTCTTACCGGGTTATAGGGGTCATAGTCTTGCTCAGTTCTCCAGGTGGAAGCAATGTTCAACTCATTGCTCCTAAAATCCATCAACAACTCGCCACCTAATGCATATACGAATAGCTTATCTCCAGACCTACGATAATCGACAACACCAGCAATTTGTATGAATGTGCTCTCAATCAACGTTCCATCTGCACCTCTTGTGACAACAGCAACTCCATCACCATAAACAACGAAGACACGATAAGAGCGGGTTGCAGTCGAAACATTCAAAGTAGAATAGAACTGAGCTGCCGTATCGGAAGCTGAGAAATTGCGGAGCCGATGAGAAGGTCGAAGTCCAGCAGAAGCATAAGTGGGTTCGTATCCTTCTGCGACAGCAGGTACTGCATTGAGCTCTTCGCTCGAAAAAAATAGTTGAGCACAGCCTGCACACATGCAGCAGAAAAGCACTAGCCATGGTAGTGCAGCCCGAGAGTGTGGTCGGCGGCTGTTCATGGAGATGGTAATTTAGGTAAAGGTAAAGATAGTGGTGGGTGCTAGGTGCTGGGGGCTAGGTGCTAGGCGCTGGGCGGTGAGACTAGACGTCGTTCTACCGAGCTATACCAGTAGAAATTCATTTGCCTGTCGCATTTCTCCATGCGCGGTAGGACGACTTCGGCAGGACTAGTCACATGTCCACACAGTACGTTTGTGTATCCCCATGACCAACTACAAGCTGAACATCATCAACCTCCTCAACCAACGCAGCCTCGGCAAATCAATCTGCCCTTCTGAAGTCGCTCGCCAACTCGGAGGTGATAATTGGCGCGAGCTGATGGAGCCTATACGTTTGGCTGGAAGGAAGTTGGCTCAGCAGGGTCGCATCATAATTACACAAGGCGAGCAACAACTTGATCCCCACGAAGAATGGTCTGGCCCCATTCGGTTTCGCTTGCCAGAGACTTAAATGTTTGGTTTTGGCGGAAGCTGAAAAGAGACCTTAGCGCGAATGCACATCCTGCAGCCATTCACCCTTTACTATGCTAGGCTGAGGCCGCTATTCTCTACGCATCTTCAACACCCCCCACCCAATCCGACCAACCAGCCGCGCGAAGTAGAGGTAATTATACCTGCTGGCTGCTGCGTATCTAGCTGAGGGACATAACCATTCCACAGAGCAGAAGCGAGACTAGTGGCGGGCAATCCCTTAATAGCAAACATATTGCTCTCCCAATGCTTGCCATCTAAAGTGCGGAAGACCTCTTGCTTTGCAGTAATCGCGTAGAGGTATTCACCCTCTTGCAGAAATTGTATGATAGCATAATCAGTTTTCAAATTTGACCACATAATCCCCTTATCTTTAACAATGCCAGCACCATTTTGACGGGCAACTATTAAAATATCATGATGCTTTGCCACTGCATTTATACGGTAACCCAGCAGCTCTCCCAAAGGCTGCCAATGCTTCCCTGCATCAAGAGAATGATACAAACCGCTGTGCGTGCCAGCCACAGCATATTCACCGTCAAGGTAAAGTGATCCAACAACGTCGGGAATATTTTGCTCAGCTTGCTGCCAGTGCTCGCCTTTATCCTCGGAAAAGTATACGCCATGATTGAAGGTGCCAAGTAGTAAATAATTATCCGTAGCCGTAAATGCAGTCGGAAAGAATAAAAATTCATCACCAAGAGGAAGACCTACATTAACTTTCTCCCAGGTACAACTAGAAGAGGTGAGTTTAAATACACCCTCCTCCATGGCAGTAAGATATATTGCATCTCCGTGCTCAATGATATCTCTAACCTGAAGACCGGCCGGAAGACCATTTTCAAAAGCCTTCCAACTAGCGCCTTGATCATCACTTAGGTAGAGGGCGGCGGGTTCTGTGGCAACTACTGGCGCCGAGGGAGCTGGGTACATGAGCCAAGCGTGGCAAATCGTAAGCAACAGCAGTGCACTCATGGGGGTAAGCTTTTGCCTAAGATAAGCCGATTGATATTATGCCGCTGTCGAACCGCCAGACGCGCTGCATCGTTGCCTTATACATGAAACCTTTCACCCTCCTGCTTGCGATGACGCTGTGCGCGATTTGTACTTCTGCTACCGCACAGGAGACGCCACAACTCCCTGGCACGCCAGATCCTTCGATTGTGCCCGTCAAAGATGATGTGCTGAAAACGGACGAAGACTCGATTTTGCAGCTGATCCTACAGACTAAAGCCAAGGATAATCCCCAAGCTATTGATGATGTGCAGGTAGCAGTTTATGATTTGCCCAGCGGAAATCTCGTGGCTAAAGGTGTCACAGATCAATACGGCTTTTTGACTGTAAATCTTCCTTTTCAAGGCGCTTACCGCATAGAAACTTGTAACCCGAAATACCTCTCTACTGGCGCCACCATCAATGATTGCGGCAGCGACGGTGAGCCAACGCTAATGTGTGTCAAGGGTTTTAGCTTATTTACCTATGACGATGCGCTCGACAGTAAAGTTTCCGATCATATTCTTAAAGCTGAATTCTTGTTGAGCCCTTTAGAGGTTGGTAATATTATCGATCTTGACAATATCTTCTACGATTTCGATAAATCCACCTTGCGGCCCGAGTCAAAGCGAGAACTCGATCAGTTAGTGCGTGCACTCGCAATGCTTCCTGGGCTGGATATACAACTTCGTAGTCACACCGATTCTCGCGGCACTGAATCCTATAACAAAGACTTGAGTCAACGGCGTGCCCAGAGCGTAGTGGATTATCTGATCGACAATGGCATTGCTGCCTCACGATTTACGGCCAAGGGTTTTGGCGAAAGCCAGCTCGTTAACGAATGCAGCGATGGCGTTGAATGCTCCGAAGAAAAACACCAGAACAATCGACGCACGGAATTCGAGATAACGAGCTATGAGCCACAACCTTGCGAAGAATTACCCGAAATTATGGCCTCCTCGAATTAAACCCTGACCAGCCTCATAGCCTGATTGCCACTTCCGTTTGAGCCGAGCCCAGGAAAGCGGCCGAAACGTAACGAGCGTTTCATCAGCTGTTTTGCGAAAGCGCACCAATCCCGCCCGCTCTAGTAAATCGAGGTGGTGATACACCTTTAACGTGCTAAGCCCTAGCTCATCGGCCAAAGCAATGACTCCGGTCGTGCCGTGGCTCCGCAGATAATTGAGCATGCGGCGGCGTGAGTTATTAGTCAGAACGTGAAAAGCATCCGCTGGCCTAAAAGGCGCATCAGGGCGTGGAATGAGAGCGATCATAGTGCATTTCGATTGTGCTGCTGCAAATATAACACAAAATGTTGCACAACAAAATGTTTTGCATATCTTTGGCCTACGTTACCTCTTCTGCTCAACATGCCCGGCGCATTTGCGGTTAGGTAGCTAAAGGTATTCACATGCTACACTCAGAGACCGTCATTATTACAGGTGCCTCCGCTGGTATAGGTCGCGCTACTGCTCACGAATTCGCCAAACGCGGTGCGCGCATCGGGCTACTCGCCCGTAACATTGATGGCCTTGAGGGCGCAAAACGTGAAGTCGAAGCACTTGGTGGTGAGGCTGTGTGCTGCGTGTGTGATGTCGCTGATCCCAAGCAAATCGAGCAGGCTGCGACTCAAGTTGAGGCTGCTTTTGGACCAATCGATGTGTGGATCAACAATGCCATGGTTAGCTACCTCGCACCGCTTAAAGAAGTGACGCCAGAGGAGTTTCGTCGGGTAACGGATGTGACCTATCACGGCCAAGTCTATGGTACCATGGAGGCGCTCAAACGCATGCGCCCGCGCAATAAGGGTTCTATAGTATTAGTAGGTTCAGCACTAGCCTATCGAGGAATTCCGCTACAAACTGCTTACTGCGGCGCCAAACATGCCATTCAAGGTTTTTTTGATAGTCTAAGAGCAGAGCTAATTCATGATGGATCAGATATTCAATTAACGATGGTGCAGCTGCCTGCAGTAAATACTACTCAGTTTAAACTGACCCGCAATAAAATGCCGACCAAGCCGCGGCCTATGGGCACCATTTATGAACCTGAAGTGGCCGCGCGAGGTATTGTTTATGCGGCCGATCATGATGAGCGTGAGATCTTTGTAGGTACCTCCTCCTTCACTACAATTTGGGGCAACAAACTCTTTCCTGGACTCTTAGATCAGCAGCTTGGCAAATTTGGGGTTAGGCGTCAGCTCACCGATGAGCCCGCCGATCCTGCTGCGCGTGACAATCTGTTTGAGCACGTACCTGGCGACCATGGCTATAAAGGTGGCTTTGCGGCCCAGTCACGAGACGTAAGTCCAGCCCTCTGGCTCACCATGAATAAATGGGCTGGAGCAGTGCTCGTGGGTGGTTTAGCTGCAGCCGGAGCAGCCCTTCTCCTACGGAGCAAGCAGCAAAGCGATGAAGATGATGACTACCTCGACACTAGCTACGACGGTAAGACGCGTTACATCGACCACACTGTTTATCCAGACCACCGATCGGATGCTGATGGCTACCCCAATCGCAACCTGAGTGGCATTCACGGCGGTGCGCCGGATGAGTCCGCTTTCGCTCAAAACCGAACACACGACTACACCGAACCAGGTGATGTAGAACTCGATGAAGCGCGCAGACGCCACGGTCAAGTAGTGTTGGATGGTATAGATTGATCTGCGGTGCAAGCATTCCTACACCCACATCGGGTACGGCCGCTTGCCTTGACGATACGTCCAAACGCATAAACCGAGTCCTGCAAGCACAGACAGCACGGAAATAATTTCTGCCTGCGTCGGCTCAAACCCAAATAGATTGTAGACTGCGTTAACCCTAATCTTCTCTATCAAAAAGCGCTCTACGCCATTTGCAATGAGGTATAATCCCATGAGCAAACCTGGCCACTGACTGGCCCACTTTCGCATCGACCACAGCAGCAGGCCAAGGCCGATGAGCATAATTACCTCATAAAAAGGTGTCGGGTAGACTGGATTAGCTAGTTGCATGCAGTGCTCAACCGTGCATCCTGGGATTGGCACGCCCTGGTCAATAACATTGTGCGGGTAGCGATACGCCCACATCCACTCGGGCAAAAACCACCAATCTGGCGTCGCCTGTAGGTTGTCAATACCCCAATCGCCATCACCAGCAAGTTGACAGCCAATCCGTCCAACTCCTACACCGATCAGCATTCCGGGTGCAATGGCATCTGCCATGGGCCAAAAGGCGAGCCCATGCTTTTTCATGTACAACCACACGCTTATGGCACCCGCGATAAGTCCACCATAAATCGCCAAACCTTGGCCACTAAAGAATTGCCTAAAGAAGTCGGAGATCGAGCTTGGCGGGACCTCAAAAATGCCAAAAATTTTGGCCCCGACGATTCCTGATAGGGCCGCTATAATGGCAATATCCGAGGTGCGCTCCCAGGGCTGCACCACCGTCTCGACTTCTTTGGGAGCAGGATATTTTTTTCGCTCCTGCAGACCCCCATAGTAGGTATATGCAGCGAAAAGTATGGCACCAATGAGGCCAGCGCCGACATTGCCCGCACTGGAAAGGATAAAATCTGGCCCCGCATTTTCTACCCCCCGTATCAGCGGCACCAACTTCCACCCAATCAAAAAACCGACCAGGGCACTCCCGAGGTAGTCAAACAAGGTGGCACCCTTGCCGACAGTCACTTTGGTGGGAGTAGGCGAAAACTGGCCAAGTGCTGTGCGCCGCTTCATGTCCCAGCGCAGAAATAGTGCGGCAGTGATAGTACCGAGGGCGAGAAAGAGTCCAAACGTTTGGACGATAGCGAAGCCATTATCCCGCGCCGTCCCGATCAGATCGTGAAGGATGTAGGAAAGGTTGGGATACATAGGATGTGCTCGTGAGGGGGCGCAACTTACTCAGCGCGCTCATTCATCCAGTTTGAGTCCGAAGCGTTGCGTCAGATCCGCCACTTGAGGATTGGTGTCGATGAGGATTTGATACTTTTCTGAAGCACCGAGCACCTTGCGTGGAGGCGCAACTTTGGGCGCAAGTGATTCATCAAATTCAATAAGAATATTCAAATCCGGGCAATTTAGCTGATCCTTAATCTCGCGAATATTGGTGGCTTCTGTTCGAAGCGTATTTTGTGCTAATAAACTTCCCACCCGCGCAGTAAGTTTAGGATCGGCATAGTCGAGTTTTGCCCGCCGCATAATGGATCGAATACGTTTAGGTTGCGCATCAGCGGCTGCTTTCCAAGCCTCCTGGAGTTGCGCAAGGGAGAGATCACAGGTTTTGACGAAAGTAGTAACCTCATCCTCATCCTCACTTTCATCAAATGATATACTTAGTGAAGCGGCACCATTAATCTGGTCACGCAATACTTTCGGTGACTTTCCCAACTCATCAACTTCAACTTTAGCATTATTTGTCTCCGCCTGCTTAGTAGGCACGTATGCGGGCTGAGCTATGTACTCAGTGTTGGATGCTGCCGGCTCACTTTTTTTTTGAGCTGCTTGCGCCAAAACCGCTGGCGACGTGCTACCCGGCACAGCAATCCCATCGCGTTGGATGGTGCGCTGTGCAAACGCCATTTTCACCAAGTAAAGCTCCACGTGAAGGCGCTTGTTGGTGCTCATCCGGATACGAAAATCGCACTCCGCAGCTAGATTGAGCGCATTGACCAGAAACGCCAAGTCGCACTTGCTGGCCTGGCTGGCGTAGCGTTGCCTCAGCGCCTCACTAACCTCCAGGAGCTTGAGGGTAGTCGGACTCTTACAGACAAACAACTGTCGAAGGTGCTTGGAAAGCCCGGCCAGAAAGGGTTCAGCTTCAAACCCATTGCTCAACACCTGGTCGAACTGCAGGTACAATTCGGCAATATCCTCGCGCAGCATCGCCTCGACGACTTCAAAAAAAGTACTGTGATCCAGCACGTTTAGCTGCTCAGCGGCATGGGCGTAGGTCAACTCTGTTCCGGCGGCACTCGACACCAATCTATCGAAAATCGAGAGCGCATCGCGCAGGGCCCCATCGGCTTTTTCAGCAATGAGGTGCAGCGCCTCAGGTTCGGCAGTCAGTCCTTCTTCACTACATATTCCTTCAAGGTGAGCAACCATATCCGCAGGTTTGATGCGGTGGAAGTCATACACCTGACAGCGACTCAAAATGGTCGGAAGAATCTTGTGTTTTTCTGTAGTTGCTAGAATAAAAATAGCATAATCAGGCGGCTCTTCTAGCGTCTTCAAAAACGCATTAAATGCACTTTGCGAAAGCATGTGTACCTCGTCGATGATGTACACTTTCTTACGACCTGATTGTGGAGGTACACGAACCTGCTCCATGAGCTGGTGCATGTGGTCGACCTTATTATTCGATGCGCCGTCGAGCTCAAAGATATTGAAACTAGCGTTTTGATTAAATGCTACACAATTAGCGCATATATTGCAGGGCTCATAATCCTCACTTACGTTGAGGCAATTAAGCACTTTCGCAAGTATGCGCGCGTTGGTCGTCTTACCTACTCCACGTGGCCCGCAGAACAAGAATGCATGGGCCAAACGGTTTTGCCGCAGCGCATTTTTGAGGGTTTGCGATACATGCTGTTGCCCCACCACTTCATCAAAGCGGACGGGACGGTACTTGCGAGCGGAAACGACGAACTCTGACATCAGGTAGCGAAGGTACACCACCTGGCCGCGCATCTATGTTTTCTGGGGGTCGGAGTGTCCACGACTGAGTGTGAGCAAGATGTGGAGCTTAATATCTACAGCTTTTCCAGGCGCAACAGTTTTCCCTTGTCGGAGTCGGTGAGCACATAAACCGCTCCATCTGGGCCTTCCACAACTTCACGCACGCGGGCCACGAGCGGCAGTCGTTCTACTTCGGTGGCTTGTGCGCCGTTCACATTTACGCGAACAATTCCACTGGCGGTGAGGCCGCCGATAAGCATCGAGCCTTTCCACTCCGGGAACATGTTGCCCATGTAGCAGGTCATTCCGGAGGGTGAGATAGTAGGCGTCCAAACAATTGCTGCATCGGCGAAGCGTGGCTGGGTAGTTGGGTCGGGTATTGCTGAGCCGTCGTAGTTTTTGCCCCAGCTAACGGTTGGCCAGCCGTAATTGCGCCCCTGTTGAGGCCGGTTGAATTCATCGCCACCCATAGGTCCCATTTCCGCCACCCAGTAGTCGCCGCTTGGAGCATGAAAGCCCGCGGATATGAGGTTGCGATGCCCGAAACTCCAGATGGCATCGTGGCCTGGAGCCCCCACAAATGGATTATCCTGCGGGATTGATCCATCACTGTTGATGCGCACGACGCATCCGAGGGTATTGGTAGAATCTTGCGCTGGCTCGAATTTGAATCGCTCGCCGAGAGATATAAACAGTTTGCCATCTGGTGCAAAGTCGAGTCTGCCTCCATAGTGGTTGCCTCCCGATACTTTTGGTTCTTGGCGAAAGATTACTTCGAAGTCTTCCAGCGCATTTTCGACTAGTCTTGCACGTCCCACAGCTGCTCCGGCGAGGCTGTCCTTACCCAATTCGGCGTAGGAGATATACACGAGTTGATTGCGGGCAAAGTTGGGATCGATGGCTACGTCGAGCAGCCCGCCTTGCCCGAATACGAACACATCTGGTACGCCTTGCAGCGGTCCGGTCATCGCTGAGTCTTTGGCCAGCCACCGTCTTAAGTGGCCTCCTCGTTCGGTGATGAGTGCATCGCCGTCGGGCAGGAAGGTCATGCCCCAGGGGTGGTCGAGGCCTTCCCAGATCGTGCGGACTTTCACATCGCCGGCGTCGGTGATGAGTTGTCCTTTTTGGGCCGTTGCAGCTTTCGCCAAAACCAAACACAGGCTGGCGGCGAGCAGAGAAATTCGGAGCATACTATGAGATGAGCGCATTGAGAGGGAGCTTGAGAAGGGCAACACCAAAAGGGCAGCAAGGTTTTGGGTGCTGGCCTGACCACAATGATGTGGTTAGCTAGGTGCTAGGTGCTAGGTGCTAGGGGCTGGGGCTGGGAGCTCGGTGCTTGGGACTGGGGGCTAAGGGCTTCTATCGGGCTTTTGTGTCTCGGCTGAAAGGTTTCCCTCACCGCCCGGGTCAGACCCAAAAGCTCAATAACCCCCGCTGCGTTAAGCTCTTGCTCATGGAACCCGTCAGCCGGGCTGGCGGAGGGGAACCCGTCAGCCGAGACCCAAAAGCTAATAAAACTACATCAACATTAGGCCCTTGGTGTACCTGCGCGTAACCGCACCTCCCGAACTGCCATACCGCGCAATCCAAACCTATACTCGCAGCCTTCGTAGTGCAAATCCAATGCGCGCTAAAGCACGCGTAACCGGACCTCTGGGTGCTAAGAACCTAACCGGACCTCCCGAATTGTCGCTTCACCTGA
Source organism: Saprospiraceae bacterium (assembly GCA_965213735.1). GTDB lineage: Bacteria > Bacteroidota > Bacteroidia > Chitinophagales > Saprospiraceae > CALDTK01. Next base: position 645,070 of record CBDCAB010000005.1, on the reverse strand, counting down.
GCAGCATAAACATCAGAAAACAATTTTGAACTTTGCAGTGAATAAATTTTTATCTGCATTGCGAGATATCCAATAATTCATCCCACTGCTCATTTCCCACTTCCCACTTCCCACTTCCCACTTGCCACTTCTCACCTCCCACCTCTCATTTCCCACCTCTCATTTCCCACCTCTCATTATCCACCTCTCATTTCCCACTTCTCATTTCCCACTTCTCATTTCCCACCTCTCATTTCCCACCTCTCACTTCCCCACCCATTTCAAGCGTTTCCAAACGTTTGCTTACGTAAAGAAACGTTTATCGTACAGCTGTTGGAAAAGCGCCTTCCCATGTTTGCATCGTCAACGACAGACACCGCAGCTCTCTAGCCGCAGCGCCTGTCAATCAAACACCGGAACACGCTAGACACACAAACACACCATCGTCTGCGCTTCTACAACACCTTGTTCTTATGCTTTCCAACAGCGTCACCCTCATCGGCAACCTCGGCGATGACATGCAAATCCGCGAGACCACCGGTGGCCAAACCCTCGGCACCGTCAATATCGCTATCAACAACACCTACACTGATCGCCGCGGCGATACTGTCAAAGACACGCAGTGGTTTCGCCTCGTCGCTTGGGGAAAAGTAGCCGAGCGCATGGCTAAAACCCTTAGCAAAGGCGACAAGGTGCTCATCGAAGGCCGACTGAGCGCCAACACCTACGAAACCAAAGATGGCGACAAGCGCACCAGCGTCGAGGTCAATGTCGCCACGAGTCGCAAGCTTGATCGACCAGCCGCGGGCCAATCAGCTTCCACCCCCAGCAACGCCCAAGCGGAAGAAGCTGTACCTGCATAGTAAAACATGCACAAAAACTGCCTCTCTCCGCCTTGTCTTAGCGTAGCGCTACTCCTCTTTCCGATGTCGTAAAGCCGAGCAGCAAAAGTCAAGGCTTGCCTGGCCACGAACTGTGGTCAGGCAACTTCCCTTCAGTGGTACGGCAATACCCGCACTACATGTATTTAATACACACTATCCGAACCGTCGCTGCTACTGCCAATCTTCGGCATGGGCAAAGTATAACTGTTGGTGCAGTCTTCATAACTACGCAAGGAAGCGACAATCACCCTTGATAAGCCCTCGCTAAAGGTCTACAACGCCATCTCACATATTGGCCCACCGAGACGCTATCCTTCGGGCACAGAGGCCCACGCAGCGTGAGGATCTATGTCTAAGCGTCATAGGAAGCCCTAGGTTAAGCTGGCACTTCAGCATTACCCGCACAGCCTTCGCGTCCCATAGCACTTCCAAGCGTGGCCCCTGCACCCCATTTCCCTGTAGCGGTGAGCGCAGCGAATTTGCCCCACCATCCCCCCAAAACTGCCCCCCCCGCCCAGCCCTTGCGATCCTTGCGCACCATGGCGAATCGCGCAGCGACCTTGCGATACCATCCCCCCAGAACTGCCCCCCCAACAGCAAAAACGGCGAAGCCGAAAAACAGGCGAAGCCAAAAAAACAGCGCAGCCAAAAACAGCGCAGCAAAAAACCTTCATTAACCTACCATCCCCCCAGAACAGCCCCCCGCCCAGCCCTTGCGATCCTTGCGCACCATTGCGATTCGCGTAGCGACCGTGCGATACCATCCCCCAGAACTGCCCCCCCGAACAGCAAAAACGGCGCAGCCAAAAACAGGCGCAGCCAAAAAAAACAGCGCAGCAAAAAACCTCCAGTAATCTACCATCCCCCCAAAACTGCCACCCACCCAGCCCTTGCGATCCTTGCGCACCATTGCGGTGAGCGCAGCGACCGTGCGATACCATCCCCCCGCCCAGCCCTTGCGATCCTTGCGCACTCACAAGCGGGGCCCCTGCACCCCATTTCTTCGTAGCGGTGAGCGCAGTGAGCTTGCGATACCATCCCCCCGCCCAGCCCCCCCAACAGCAAAAACGGCGAAGCCACAAAACAGGCGAAGCCAAAAAAACAGCGCAGCAAAAAACCTTCATTAACCTACCATCCCCCCAAAGCTGCCCCCTGCCCAGCCCTTGCGATCCTTGCGCACCATTGCGGTGAGCGCAGCGACCTTGCGATACCATTCCCCCAAAACTGCCCCCCCAACAGCAAAAACGGCGAAGCCAAAAAACAGGCGCAGCCAAAAAACAGCGCAGCAAAAAACCTTCATTAACCTACTATTCCCCCAAAACTGCCCCCTGCCCAGCCCTTGCAATCCTTGCGAACTCACAAGCGGGGCCCCTGCACCCCATTTCTTCGTAGCGGTGAGCGTAGCGACCTTGCGATACCACCCCCCCAGAACTGCCACCCCCAACAGCAAAAACGGCGAAGCCACAAAACAGGCGCAGCCAAAAAAACAGCGCAGCAAAAAACCTTCATTAACCTACCATCCCCCCAGAACTGCCCCCCGCCCAGCCCTTGTGATCCTTGCGCACCATTGCGGTGAGCGCAGCGACCTTGCGATACCATTCCCCCAAAACTGCCCCCCCAACAGCAAAAACGGCGAAGCCAAAAAACAGGCGCAGCCAAAAAACAGCGCAGCAAAAAACAGCGCAGCAAAAAAACGCGCAGCAAAACCCCACAACCTACCATCCCCCCAACTCCCCCAACAGCTCCCTCCGCCCCGCCTCATCAATGCCCCCACCATACAAGCCCCGCCCCACCAACTCCCTAACCTCCAAAAATCGATCAGCACGACCAGCAGCATCCTCCCCAAGCCGCCCAAAAGCAGCATGGATATGCTCCGGCGACTGCTGACTCGGTGGCAAACCCAAGCGTCGCTCCGCAAAGCGCTCCAACCACACACGCACAGCAGCATAAAACGCCACCGGATCAGCTAGCGCAGCCTCCGCTTCACGCCAAGCCTGCCTCACCGCATCATCACGATCAGCCACATGCCGCCGACTGCGTACCCGCCCCCACAACATCCGCCCACACACAGCCAACATCCACAGCAACGGGCCCGCAGCTACCATTCCCCAAAACCATCCACCCTCCAACAGCGCTACCGGCCTCACCACCCGCGGCCTACCCAAGTATGGGCCCACTACATCTTCAGACGCTCCACCAGCTGTTGCCACTCCACCACCAACATCCTCTACCACCAGCGGCAGCGGCTTAGCCTGCCAGACCACATACTCTCCCAATTCCGTATCAAAATAACTCGCCTGCGGTGCCAATAAATTAGTACCCCCACGTGTCGGAGCAACTACATAATCAAACACCTTCGTATACACCGCCCCCGTATCCGACTCCACAGCCTGCTCAAGGGAGGTTTCGGTGCTAAACACCTGCCACCCCTGCGGCCAGTCAAGCTCAGGCGCTTCCAGGCGAGTAGCATCACCTCGACCTTGTACAAACAACTTAAACGTGATTGCATCAGCCGTAGTCACACCCACCGTATCCTGATACTGCCCGTGAAAGCGCCACCGACCCACAGCCTCCGTATATCCAGCAGGTGCATCAACCGGCACAGGCAGAACCGTCAACTCCACGGCATCGCTGCGCACATCTACCACCTGCGTAGGTACCTGCCCAAAATAGCTGCGGCGACGCTCACCCGTCACCAACGCAATGCGAGCAGCCATCGGACCGATCTTGTACCTGCCCGACCGCCTCGGATAGGCCACATACTTGAGCAAGGTCTTCACCAGGTAAGGCTCGCCATCTACCTCAACCTGCCGCGTCCGCGTATCAAACCTGCGTAGCGACTCAAAATGAAAGTCATACAAGTCAAGCTCCCGAAGCAGATCGTAGCTGTATGCCTGCATGCGCGTGTACAAATCGATACGAATAGGTAAACCTTCCCCGACATAAACACTATCCTTCTCAACCACAATTCGCAAACTCGCCAACTCATCACCTTTAGGAGCCAGATTCGACTGCTCGAGAGGGGGGCCGACCACTAGCTTCAGCGTGTTCGACTCGACCGTTTGACCATTTACGCGAATAGTCGCCGGCGCAATCGTCAAAGTACCTTCCCGTACAGCTTCCAAGTCGTAGCTGTAGCGCTGAGACCGTACAGTGATTCCATTGGTGACGCGGATATTGTTCTGGACCATCACTCCTCCCACCTGCTCAAAGCCTGCAAAATTGGGCGCTTCAAAGGCTCTTCCCTCGGCACCCTCGAGCATATACGTCACCCGCACCCGCTCCCCCTTGGCTAGGTGCGTAGCTGTGCTTGTGGCTACCAACTGCACCTGCGCACTCAGGTTTTGAGTGACAGCTAAACAAACAATCAGCAAGCTCCGCAACAGGCCGTTAATCATAAACTACTCGCGGCCAAGTTACATGCGCACAGTAGGGCGACGTGACTTACGCACAGGCTCGAGCCGCTGCTCTTCTAGCGGAACATAATTCGGATCAGCAGTGACAAACACCGATAGCGGCTCCGTCTGCACTTCCTCCTCACCAGCCACTCGCGATATCCGCGGCACAAACGCCACACCCGCTTGCTCCGCCACCACCGCGTAGGTAAAAGTAGCACTCGAACTACGCTGCCCATTGATAATACTCATTTGCGTGCGCCGACTCGGGCCACCCACCACTTTAAGTCCAACAAGTTCAGGTAACTCAAAGCCGTTTGCATCAACATTTTCAAACGAGAATGTTAGCTGCAAGATATCTCCCTGTCGCACTGTGTCGGCCCCACTCAAGGCTGCGCTCACAGATTGAGCATAGCTGTGCACACTCAGCACAAGTGCACCGAGCATTAAAATAATTGTCTTCATCTTTTGCGTCATTACCAATCTTTAAGTGGGCGTTGTGTGCTGCCCTCATCGAGTTTTAGTTTCTCCTGAGTCTTGCGCTCTTGATCGCGGGCGTAGTTGAGCAGCCGCTCGGCCTCCTGGCGGTCGAGTTCTTCATCTGTTGGTTCGCCAGGAGCGGGCGCTTGCTCCTCCTGCTCGCCTTCCTCACTGGCATCCTGCTCGCCATCTTCAGGCTCCTCCTGCTCGCCCTCACTTGGCTGTTGTTCTTGCTCCTGCTCGTTTTGCTCCTCTTGATCCTGCTCGTTTTCAGATTGCTCTTGCTCTTGCTCTTGCTCTTGCTCTTGAGGTGGTGGTGGCTGCTGCAGGCGCAGGCGCTTAAGTACTTGCGTCAGATTTTCTTTGGCCTCCACATCAGACGGATCAGCCTGCAAGGCCTCCACATACTGACGCACGCTTTCCTGCAAATCCTCCGCATCAAAGCACGCTGTGCCTGCATTATAGTTCGCATCTGCCCGCTCCGCATCATCGGTCGCAAAGCGCTCTGCCCGCTCAAACGCTTCTGCAGCCTCCTCTGGCCGTTCGAGCCGCGTGAGCGTCAGCCCCAAATTATAGTAGGCTTTGTACGAAGGTTCACGGTCGGCAGCGCGCCGATATTCTAGTTCTGCCGCCGCATAATCCCCACGCTTGTACGCCTTCTCACCCGCTCGAAGATGTTCGTGGGCACTAGCACGTTGTGGCACCTGTGTCTGCTGAGGCGGAAGCACCTGAACAGCCTGTGCATGCACACACATTGGCAGCAGCAGACAAGCCAGTAGCTTGAAAATTTGCTTAGTATACGTTTTCATGCTTTCGCCAAAACTAACGGCCACACGCCGCTATGGATTACCAGCTCTACCAACAAACCAAGCCGCCAACCACAGCACCAGCCCAAACACAACAAACAACTGATAATAGCTCGCAGATTCACGAAACACCTCCTCTCCCACAGCCGTCGAAGGTCCATCACGAATCACCTCACGAAGGGCAGTCACTGCTCCCACCAAATTGGTGTTGAGATCGAAATACCTACCACCACCTGCTGCGGCAAGGTCTTGCAGCGCCTCAGCTTCAAACTTGCTAATCACTCGCTCGCCCCTGGCATCACGCTTCACCAGGCCCTGCGAGCGCTGACTACTCGGTACAGGTCCGCCCGCTTCTGTACCTACTCCACAGGCATAGAGCAAAATTCCTTCCGCGGCCATTTCGCGCAGCAAATCCTCCGCCAGCGCTTCGTGGTTTTCGCCATCGCTCACCACAATCCCAATTCTGCGGGTGCCGATAGCCTCCTCGGCTTCTGGGGCCAACACGCTTCGTAGCACAGTAAGTGCAGCAGTAAAATTTGTTCCCTGCGTAGCAATCTGATCGGGATTGGCCGATTGTAAAAACAACTTCACCGAGCCATAATCCGTCGTCAGCGGCACTTGCAGATAAGCTTGTCCGGCAAAAAACACGAGGCCTGTTTGTTCGCCGTCTAGCCCCTCCAGAAGTTCATTCGCAAAGGCCTGCGCGCGTGCCAGTCGACTCGGCCGCACATCTTCAGTCAGCATACTCTGCGAAATATCCAGCGCAATTACCACCTCCGTCGCCTTCACTTCCGAGACCCGGGTGCGCGTGCCATACTGCGGATTGGCGAGCGCAATCAGCCAACATGCAATTGCAGCAAGACCGAGTAACCATCGCCACCGCTTTCGCTCAAAACCTGTCCCACCTGTCAGCGCATCGAGCAACTCATAATCTGCTAGTACCTCCCGCCGCCGATCGAGCCTTGCCCACTGCCACATCGCCGCCAAACCCAGCAGCGCGAGCACCAGGAGCAACCAAAGCAGGTGTGGATGTGCAAACTGAAACATAAGTCCTAAATGATGCGGGGCGCCACCCAAATGCGAATCAAGCCTGCGCTGATGGCCATCACTATCGCCGCCCCCAGCACGTAATAAAACAAGTCGTCGTAGCGGCGGCTCACGCTCACACGCACCGGCGTCTTCTCCAGCTGATCGATTTCAGTGTAAATCTGCGCCAAACTCGTATTGTCGGTAGCGCGGTAGTAGCGCCCTCCTGTCTTGGCGGCAATATCGCGCAGCAGTTTTTCATCGAGTTGCACCGCACTAGGTTCGTAGACAACGCGCCCGCTGCGCAGCATCTTCGGCATGCGCGCCACGCCATTGGTGCCTACCCCGATTGTATAGACGCGAATGCCAAACTCCTCAGCTAGTTCGGCTGCCGTGCGCGGGTCTATCCGCCCAGCCGTGTTTACACCATCGGTGAGCAAGATGATCACCTTGCTAGCCGCCTCGCTATCCTTAAGCCCATTGACGGCAGTAGCCAAACCCATACCGATAGCAGTTTCTGGACCTATCCGACCTGTGCGCAAATCCCCCAGCACGAGGTCGACCATGCGCTTATCTAGCGTCAGTGGAGTCAGCGTGTACGCTTCGCTGGCGTAGGCCACCACTCCTATGCGATCAAACTTGCGCTCGGCAGCAAACACCTGGGCTACAGCTTTACTCGCCCCAAGTCTGTCGGGGGCAAAGTCGAGCGCCAACATGCTTCCCGACACGTCCATCACCAGCATGATGTCGATGCCTTCCGCTTCCTCATCGCGTTCGGTGTACTGCTCTTGCGGCCGGGCCAGGCCGAGGATTGCCAGCAGCGTAGCCAGCCCGAGCATTACCTGCCCGATGCGGTGAAACAAGGTTCGCCAGGTAGGCTTCTGTACAAAAGCTTCGGTCGTCGGCACGAGCAGCCGCACGCTCGGAAATTTGTGCTTACGCCGCAGCCCCCACATCACCGCGGCAATCAGCGGCAGCAGCAGCAAGTACCACGGGTCTTCAAAGCTAAGCTGACTTTCCATGCGGCTGCTCGGCTTGTACTGGTGAGGGTGGAATGCTTGCTCGCACAAACGCTTCTACTCGTTGGAGTGAAGCGGCGCGGTGCTCAACAGGTAGCTCTGCCTTGGCAAACTTCACAAGGTCTACCTGAGCCAACAGCGCATTGAGTTCCTGCGTGTCTTGCAGGCCTTGTTGCTCCAGCAGCGCCGCCACTTCTCGACTGGTGCGTTCGAGTGCGGGTACTTCGTAGCGAGCTTCGAGGTAGCTGCGCAAGATGTGGTCGAGCCGCGAGTAGTAGGTTTTATCGTCGAGCTGAGTCTGCTTGGCGAGTTTGGCCAGGCGCGCCAAGGCTACCACGTGGGGCGGATCGGCTGGTGGAGGAGGTGGTGGAGGCGAGGATTTGCGCTTGGCAAAGAAGAAGAAGTATGCAGCTGTCGCCAAAACCAAACATGCCAATACACCCCCTAAGATATAGCCCATGTAGTCACTCAGGTTTGCCTCTTCTTCACGCAAACCTCGGTAGGGATTGAGGGTGCTATCCACGGCAGCAAAGTCTACAACAAGAGCTACATCGTTGGTGTAGAGAGTCTCGTTACCTATATAAACTGGCAACTGCGGAAACAACAAGCCGACGCTGTCATAAACTGAAAACGGCAAGGCTAACTCGCGGTTTTGTCCCGTCTCGGAGCTCGTACTTTGGTCGAGCACGATGAGTTTTTCCATCGTATCGAGTGGCGACCAATCAACGCGAACAGGATCGGTTGCTCCCGTCACTGTCACTACCAGCCGATTAGGATCTCCTATCACCATCAATGAGCTGTCGAGTCTGGCACGAACAAACGTGTTTTGCGAAAGCGCAACAACACTGCCCATTAACATCACCGCTATGCTCCAACTTGCTTTCATGCATGTTTGGATTTGAGACGAGCTTTTGAGTTTTGCGAAAGCGCAACAACACTGCCCATTAACATCACCGCTATGCTCCAACTTGCTTTCAGGCATATTTGGATTTGTGGCGAGACTTTGGGTTTTGCGAAAGCGCAACAATACTTCCCATCAGCCTCACTGTTATGCTCCAACTTGCTTTCATGTGCATTTGAATTTGTGACGAGCCTTTGGGTTTTGCGAAAGCGTAATAAGACTCCTTATTTGCATCACGGCACTGCTCCAACCTCCGTTCATGCGCGTCCAAATTTGTGGCGAGCCTTGAAAAAGCCCAACAATTTCCCTACGTAATCTTCTCCAGTTGTAAGTTCGAGCACCTGAGCTCCCGCTGCCCGAAACGCCTGTGCAGCATCAGCACGCTCGGCGGCAAAATGCCTTGCCACCCCACGACGCACCCGCGGCGAAGACGTGTCGATAAGGCGCTGCTCGCCAGACTCAGCATCCACAACGGGCAGCAATCCAACAGCGGGCAATTCCCGCTCGAGCGCATCGACGAGGTGCAAACCGACCAAATCGTGCCGACGCCCAGCCACGCGCAAGGCCGTAGAAAAATTTCCTTGAGCCAGCAAATCGCTCAGCACAAATACGATTGCCCGCCGGCGCGTCACATTATTTAGGTAGCGCAAGGCCTCACCCAAATCGGCCACTCCAGGTTGAGCAGGCAAGTTGCCGAGCTCGCGCACGATACGCAACACATGCTGAAACCCTTTCTTGGGCGGGATATAAAAAGGAGCCGCAGCACCGTACAGCAGCGCGCCAACCTTATCATTGTTTTTGAGCGCCGACGAACCAATAACAGCAGCAAGCTCAGTGGCGAGCCGACGCTTGGATTGGCCGCGCGTGCCAAACAGCATCGACGCCGACAGGTCGATGACCAGCAACACACTTAGCTCGCGTTCTTCCTCGAAAATCTTGATGTGCGGCGTGCCCGAACGAGCCGTGACATTCCAGTCGATGTCGCGCACATCATCACCAGGCTGGTAGGTGCGCACCTCACTGAAAGACATGCCACGACCTTTGAAAGCCGCGTGGTACTCCCCGCTGAAGACCTGCGAGGACAGGCCGCGCGTCTTAATCTCGACCTGGCGGACGAACTGTGCGAGTTCTTGAGCATCCATAATCTATGGCTGAGTAACGAGCCAAGCGGCGAGACGTTTGCTGTGGGGAAGCGCCGCCCACGGCTCGGTATGGGTAAGTTGACCGTAGAGCGGATGGTAATTGCTGCCAAACGTGAGGCCTTCTGGACTAGCGACAATATTGTCGAATGCTTGATGCCGCGCCCACTCCGTAAAGCCCCGCACATGGCTCAGCTTGGCGTGCGCGATAGCGTGTTTGCGGGCAGTGTTTTGAAGATCTTTTCGCCCACGCCGAGGTCCTACGAGTTGCTTGCTGCGCAGTGGTTTGCCATTGGCCAAACTGATGTTGATGGCTTCGGTATGGTAGCCGTCATCGCTCACAAAATGCATCCATCCGGAGATGATTTGCGCGTCTATGCGGGTCGGTTCGAACCAGCCACTGGCTGGTGTTGCAGGTGCTTGAGTGAGCGCTTTCCACCAGTCGCTGGCCAGGGCTCCGATGGTGGCGTTGGCCCGGGGGTTTTGCGTAAGCGGATAGACTAATTCGGTCTGATCATTGGCGGTGAGGCAGCCCATTGGCAGGTTTTGCGAAAGCTCGAAACCTAAGGCTAAACTATCTCCTCCGAGGTAGAATACGCCATGCGCGGAGGTTAGCTGGCTACTGTCGGCGGGCAGCTTGAGGGTGAGTTGGCCAATGCTTGGCAGTCCACCGGCTTTGCTTAGTGAAAGTTCGAGCCCTTGGTCGCGTATATTACCGTCGACGCCGTAGCTGGTGTTGCGCGCTCGCACGAAGAGGGAGCCAAGAATTCGTTGGCCCGGCAAGGCAGCAATAGTGAGTAAGTGCTCACCTTCTTCTGCTGTGTATGTGCGCAGCCATTTGCCGGTCGCACAGGTGGTAGGTAGTTGGGCAGTAGCGAGGGCGGGCTGTGCGGTGAGCTGCTGTACGCGGCCATTGCCGAGGCTGATGGTGCCGGTGAGTTGCCCTTTGTCGAGCACGAAATTGAGGACGAAGGCGGTGTCGCGGCCACTGAATTTGCAGGTTTGGCCGGTGCATGCGCCAACTAGATCGATGCCTTCGCTGCTTGCCTGTGAGCTGAAGCTGCCGGTGATGCCATCGCCGTTGAGTACTAGCTTGAAAGGGTGTGCGCCGTCGACAAAGCCGATGTAGCTTGTTTGGGCGGTGGTGGTGAGGGCGAGGAGGAGGAGGAGCATGGGGAGGTTTTTGGCTTCGCTGTTTTTTAGCTTCGCTGTTTTGGCCTGCGGCTGTTTTTTGGCTTCGCTGTTTTTTGCCTTCGGCGTTTTGCTGTTTGGGGGGCTGTTCTGGGGTGATGGTATCGCAAGGTCGCTGCGCGATTCGCAACGAAGAAATGGGGTGCAGGGGCCCCGCTTGTGAGTGCGCAAGGATCGCAAGGGCTGTGCGGGGGGCAGTTCAGGGGGGCTGTTCTGGGGGTGATGGTATCGCAAGGTCGCTGCGCTCACCGCTACGAAGAAATGGGGTGCAGGGGCCCCGCTTGTAAGTGCGCAAGGATCGCAAGGGCTGTGCGGGGGGCAGTTCAGGGGGATGGTATCGCAAGGTCGCTACGCGAATCGCAACGAAGAAATGGGGTGCAGGGGCCCCGCTTGTGAGTGCGCATGGATCGCAAGGGCTGTGCGGGGGGCAGTTCAGGGGGGCAGTTCAGGGGGTGATGGTATTGCAAGGTCGCTGCGCGATTCGCTACGAAGAAATGGGGTGCAGGGGCCCCGCTTGTGAGTGCGCAAGGATCGCAAGGGCTGGGCTGTATGGCAGTTCTTGAAGTGCAGTTATACATAGGTACGCGACGGGCTGAATGTTGATGTAGTTTTAATTGCTTTTGTGTCTCGGCTGACGGGTTCCCCACCGCCACCCGGGCGGTGAGGGGAAACCCTTCAGCCGAGACACAAAAGTTTGAGAGAAGGACCCAGCACCTAGCACCCACCTGACCACAACATTGTGGTGAGGCCAGCCCCTTTGCCTCCCTTGCATCCTCCTTTTGCGTCCCTTGCGATACCATTCTTTAAAAGCACCCAGCCCCCAAACCTTACGGCACCTCAATCCGATCAATGAGCCGGTCTATAATCTGATCGGAGGTGACGTTTTCGGCTTCGGCTTCGTAGGTGAGGCCGAGGCGGTGGCGGAGGACTTCGCGAGCGATGGAGCGCACATCTTCGGGGACGACGTAGCCGCGGCGTTGGAGGAATGCTTGTGCGCGTGCTGCACGGGCGAGGTTGATGCTGGCTCGGGGGCTTGCGCCAAAACTCAGCAGCGGTTGCACATCCGCCAAACCGAAATCTGCTGGGCGGCGGGTGGCAAACACCAAATCAAGGATATAACTCTCTATCTTATTGTCAATATAAACCTGCTCGACGGAGCTACGGAGGTGTTGAATATCGGCTAAATTAACTACTGGTGTGGTGGGTGGTACGGCTTGGCCGCCGAGGTTGCGCCGGAGGATTTCCCGTTCATCTTCCCGTTGCGGATAATCGACGGTGACTTTGAGCATAAACCTGTCGGTCTGTGCTTCGGGTAGCGGGTAGGTGCCTTCTTGTTCGACGGGATTTTGCGTGGCTAGCACCAGAAAGGGCTCCTCGAGTATGTAGGTCTCCCCCCCAATGGTGACTTGGAGTTCTTGCATCGCTTCGAGCAAGGCGGATTGTACTTTGGCAGGGGCGCGGTTGATTTCGTCGGCGAGCACGAAGTTGGCGAAGACAGGTCCTTTGCGGACGGAGAAAGCTGCCTTGCCAGGGTTGTAAATCATGGTTCCGACGATATCGGCGGGGAGTAGGTCGGGCGTGAACTGGATGCGCGAGAAGTCTCCGTCTACGGTTGCTGCGAGGGTACGGATGGCGAGGGTTTTGGCTAGTCCTGGCAGCCCTTCGAGCAGGATATGGCCGCGGGTGAGCAGTCCAATGAGCAGGGCTTCCATCATGCGGCGCTGGCCAACGATGATGGGTTCGGCTGCGGCGAGGATACGGTCGATGAGTTCGGAGTCGGCGCTTACTTGTTGGTTGATGCGTTCGATGTCTACGCTGGGAGTCATAGTGAGCTGAGGTATGGCGGGCAAAAGTAGGGAGGGGAGGGTTTTGGGAGGCTTCGCTGTTTTTGTTGTTTGGGGGCTGGGCGGGGGGCAGTTCTGGGGTGATTGTATCGCAAGTTCGCTTCGCTCACCGCAATGGTGCGCAAGGATCGCAAGGGCAGTTCTGAGGTGATTGTATCGCAAGTTCGCTTCGCTCACCGCTACGAAGAAATGGGGTATGGGACGTGAGTAGGAGGGGCCCGGGACGAAGGAGCAGGGAGGAAAACCTACTCTAAGTAGCCCCGCTTGTGAGTACGTAAGGATCGTAAGGCCTGTGCGGGGGTTGATGGTATCGCGAGTTCGTGTTGCTCAGGGTGAGGGGCTGCAAGGTTTGTAAAGGGCGGAGTGCTTGCTGGGCTAGATGCCACTTCGGGTTTGGGTGCAAAAAAAAGCCCCTCGCGAACGGATCACGAGAGGCTACTGGTTTAGGAACCAGTTTTTGGGTACGGTGTGTTTCGGGTGTTGAGGTATAACGGTGGTGCGGGTAGAAAAGTGCGGGGTGTGGATTATGTGAAGCTACAGGATTGCTGCTAGCGTGTACATTGGTGCCTGCTGGTGGTCAAGGAAGGTTCTTCAAGCGGGTGCGGCAGGTATTGATAGCAGGTAATAATGCATCATCATTTTCATTGACGGGAGAGGTTATGGATTTAGCTGGTCCTACAGTTAAGGTTTTGCGGGTCAGGTTTCGCTTTGAGTTGGCTCGGCGGGATTTGGGTGCTTTTCGGGGAGCGTTGGTGAGTCATGTGGGGAGAAGCTTTGATAAATTTCATAATCATGCTCCTGGGGCCAATAACTATATGTATCGATATCCGCTGGTACAGTATCGCATTGAGGGGCGGCAGGCTGCACTCATCGCATTCGGCGAGGGCGTTGATGATTTGAGACGCTTACTCGATGGGCCTGCACCTGAGCTATGGCTGCATCAGCGGCGGGTAAGCTTAATTGTTGATGACGTAGCTATAGACTACTATCCCTTGAGTGCTTCTGACAGCTTGCTCCATTACGAGGTGCGTGATTACCTGCCGCTAAGTCAGCAGAATGAGCGCGAATTTCGGCAGCTCGATGAATACACCAGAGGTGACTGGATGGGCCGGCTATTGACCAATCACCTGTTAGCTTTTGCACAAGGCGTCGGGTGGCGTATTGAGCAGCGGGTGCGCGTAGAATTGGCTGGGGTAAGAAATTTAGGAACAATTCGCTACAAAGGTGCTGCTCGTCCAGCTTTTGATGTTAGATTTCGCACGAATTTGGAACTTCCGTATGGTCTAGGTTTGGGTAAAGCCGTAGCAATGGGCTTTGGCGTCACCCATCCTTACCGCCCCACATAATTTGATTTAATGGCCAAGTATATCCGTAAGATCTATCGGTGTGAGCTTCTTACTCCGCTCATCATGAGTGGCGCCGATCAGTCGCAGGCCGAGCTGCGGGCTCCGAGTATTAAGGGGGCGTTAAGGTGGTGGTGGCGGGCGTTGCATCCGACAGGGCCTGATGCTAAAGGGGAATACCATGAACTGCGTTTAAAAGAAGACAACTTATTTGGTGGCGTGCATGGAGAATCAGCTCAGAAAAGTAAGGTGAGTCTGAGCGTGGCTTGGGAAACCAATAAGTCAGATATTCAGCATCTTACCTGTGAAGAGGGTGATGGTATAACAAAGTGGGCGGGCCCTCCTAATAAAAGAAGGCCCGACGCTAGAGATCCCCTTACCTATTTCTTGTTTGGTGCATACCAAATGGGAGATAACACGGCACGTACGTTAGTACTGCCCAAATCTTCTAAAAATGAGAGCGTCTATTTTTTGTTGTCCGTCAGATGCAGTGCTGATGTTTGGCTCGCTGTAGAACCCTCTATTCAAGCCATGCTCACATTCGGAGGATTCGGCCTTAAACATCGCAATGGATTCGGACAAGTAGCTTACACGGTGCAAAGCGAGACAAATGGTCAATTTGTAGAAGATCAGATAAATATTGAAGAATTTGTAGAGAAACACAGACAGGATTCAAGTGGGGATGTTGGATATGCTGCATTCTCTAAGCAGACTCTGTTATCGAAGCATTATCAATCATCCTCTTCGAACTGGAAGCATGTGTTAGCAGACGCTGGGCTCATGTATATGAACGCCAAAGCTTCACTAAGCGAACTAACCGAAGAGACTGAAAACCACCAAGCGGGGTATCAGTACGGGGAAAAGAATTTGTTCGCTGCCTACAAACCAGAAATGTGGAGCCATCCTGATCTTCCAGGGGATCATAAAGTCGCTCGTCTTGACAAGGCTATTCAAATATTTGTTTTGCGATCTAAAGGTGAAGGTTTACAATTTGGCTTTTTGAGTTTGCCATACACCATTAGTGTTTCTGGTATGAGGCCATCCGCACAGACAATTAATGGGCTTCGAGGTTGGAAACCTGGAGTAGGCCCTTATCACTTCGATCTTCGACCACCTAGGAAAGATCGCACCGCTGTCATCGCCCATTTTTTTGAGAATCTCAAAAATCCGATAGCGGAATGAATAAGCACCACCTCCTCCTCATCTCTATCGGCCCCGTCCAATCCTTCATCGCTCAGTCGCGCAAGCTGCGTGATTTGCGCTCGGGCTCGCGGCTGCTGAGTGAAATCACCCAGGAAATTTGTAAGGCCTTTAAAAATGCGGGCGGTGATGTGATCGTGCCGGGTAATATAAATGCACTCGGCCTGCCCAACCGCATGCTCGGTACCATCAGCGGCGAGAGTCCGGAGCAGGTTGTTGAGATAGCTCGCGCCCTCGAAGCTGCGGCGCGTAAATTTTGGCGAAAGCAGGCTGATCTAGTTTTGCAAGATGAGAAGCTCGACCAGCTTCCTGGGGGTGCGGAAGATTGGCTAGCCCGTTATGACGAACAAATTGACCAACTTCTGGAAGTTTATTGGGCACTCGAGTCATACTCTGGAGATGAAGGTTACAAGAGTGCCTACGAAGCAATCGAATCTCGCCTAGGAGCAGTAAAGAATGCGCGTGTCTTTGCGCAAATCGGTAATCAGTTCGGCAGCGACGAGACCTCAAGAAAAGATGCCCTCACCGGGGAGAGGGATGCGTTAATGTTCGGCGCTGGAAAGAGCAATACGAAGAGTGGTTGGCCAGCAACGACAGACTCGAGCCTGCCACGCAGACTTCACAATCGCGGCGCACTGGTTGGGCCCAATGAAGGTCTCAGCGCGGTTAGCGCAGTAAAGCGCTTGCGCAAATTTGACTTTGGGAAAGAATATTTCTCAACCGCTGATGTGGCCCTACTAGGGTTAAATAAAAAGTTGGGAAGTGAAAATCCTAAAGAACTCCAGGATTATGTAGATGAACTACGTTTCACCGCTGGAGAGGGTAGCGACGGGCAGCTTGCCTTCCAAGAGAATTTGACAGAAAACTATTTTCAGAAGCAAGGTCTTGATACTAGCCGGTTGAAGGCACTTCAAAACAAACACGAGGACCTTCGCCGTCGACTGAGTGCTGGAGGCCTCCGCCAAACTCCCTACTACGCCCTCCTCTCTTTCGACGGCGACAACGTCGGTCAATGGCTCAGCGGTAAAAAACTGAAATCAAGCGACGGAAAGACACTCCGTGAATTTCACACTTTCATCGGACAGAAGCTAGCAGACTTTGCTACGGAAGCCAAAATGATCGTCGATGAAAGCGGCAACGGTCTCACCGTGTACGCAGGCGGCGATGATTATCTCGGGTTGCTGACGCTAGATGCGATCTTTCCTGTACTCGGCCGACTTCGGACGGCCTTTCAGGAACAGGTGAGCAAACCAATACAGGAAGAATACAAAGTTGCCGAGGAATTCACCTTCTCAGCAGGCCTCGTTATTGCGCACTATAAGCGTCCACTCGGAGATACCGTTGTGCTTGCTCATGAGGCTGAGAAAACGGCCAAAGCTGGCAGAAATGGTAAAAGAAACGCACTCTGCATCCGCGTCGTTAAGCGCTCAGGTGAGCAGCAGGAAGTAGTGCTGCCCTGGGGTCGCCTCGAGCGCCGCAGCGACGGCGAGATGGGCTACGCAAGCCTCCACGCGCTCCAGAATCTTGTCGCTGGTCTGCAACACCACAACTCCCGGACTTGGCTCACCGAAAGTGGGCGAACGGTCGCGGCTCTCTTCGGTAAGGGCAAAATTACCCCTGGCCACCGAGATATGCTCGAAGCTGAGATGATGCGGCTTCTAGATCGCTCAGGGGATTTTGGACGTGGGAATACAGGAGATTTCGGGCGCTCCACCAAGCAGGGGCTGCGCTATCTCATCGAAAAGTCGGATGGTTCTTATGGCGCACGCAACCTCGTGCACGCTCTCCAACTCGTCGACTTCCTCAAGCGCCACGTCAACGACCTGCCCACCATTGTGCTCGCCACAACTGACGAAACACCGCTTGAACTCGCCGCATGAGCCACACTCACCTACTCCGCCCACTCGACAAGCTCTTCATCAAAGACGGTCGGCCGCTTAGTCTCGAAGACGATTCAGCTGCCTCCGGTATTTTTCCACCGCCGCCCTCGGTGATTTATGGCGCTCTTCGCTCTGCTGTTTTAGCGAAAGCTGACCAGCCGGCTAAAGCCATACACACCGATGCCGATCCCGCCAAAGGTCAGCGCGCTACGCTCACCGGACTGGCATTTGCCAAAACTAAACAGGATACTACAACGCTTTTCTTCCCTGCTCCATTTGACTTGGTGCGCAAAAAGGAGAAGGATAAGGAGCGCCGAGAGCGGCTCGATGGCAACAGGCTATCGTTTGTAAATGATAATGCTATGTTCACGAGCTCGCCAACGCCGAGGTTGCTGGGCACGAGTAAAGCTGATGAAGCTGTCGAGGCTGTGGGGGGATATGTGAGCGCGGAGGGATTGGCCGCGTATATGCGGGGTGAGCAGGTTGCTGCAGCTGAAATCATGGAGGCTAGCAACTTGTACACTCCAGAGCCCAAGCTCGGCATTGGATTAAATTACCAATCGGGCACAACAGAGGAGGGGCTCATCTACACCATGGCCATGCAGCGGCTGAAGCCAGGGGTGACCTTGGCTGTCAGCGCGGAAGGCTTCGACAGCACACTTGAGTTGCTACGTCTTGGCGCAGAAGCGCGAGCTGCAGAAGTGCTCGATGGCCCAGCTGTTGCCTGGCCCGCCGCTGTGACTCCTGTCGGCAAATCTTTCACGCTCTACCTCGCAACGCCTGCTGTTTTTAAGCAGGGCTGGCTGCCCGACTTTCTAGACCCTACCAGCCATACTGGTGAGCTAGGCGGTGCTTCGGTAAAACTGCTCGCTGCCAGCACCGGTCGCTACATTCCGCTCGGTGGCTGGGACATTGTCGCAGGCCGACCGAAGCCGATGCGCCGTGCAGTACCAGCGGGCTCTGTGTACCACTTCTCGATTACGGGCGGCACCTTTGATGTTGTCGCCGTACACGGCCTACCGCTGGGCACAAATTTTCCGCACAGCGGTCGCAAGGATGGCGACCATCTTACCTACCAACAACAAGGCTTCGGCATCGCCTACATCGGAAAGGCACCTCAAGACTTACAAGCCCACTAAATCATTATGTACCAACAACGAAAACTCCTCTATCTCTACTGCGAAACGCCGCTTCACGCTGGCTCGGGCTCTGAGCTCGGCATCGTTGACCTGCCTATCCAGCGCGAGCGGCACACCGGCTACCCTAAAATTGAGGCCTCGAGTCTCAAGGGTGCCGTGCGCGAGCACTTCTGTCGGCTAGGCGATGGCGAAAAAGATGCGATGGTAGGCCGCACATTTGGCCCCGCCCCCGACAGCGAGGATGCCAACAAATTTGCCGGATGCATTGCGTTTACGGATGCCCGTCTGCTGTGCATGCCCGTGCGCTCGGCGGCAGGCGTTTGGACGTGGATAACATGTCCTGGAGTCTTAGCACGGTTTGCTCAGGATTTAGGATTGAATTCGGGCTTGCCAAAACCGACCAAGCTTGCTACCGGTCAAGCCATGGTAACTCAGCAAAGTGCGAATTTGGTCGGTCCTGATAAGCTCGTACTTGAGGAATATGCTTTTGAGGCTATAGCTCACAAGGATGCTGATGCCATAGCCACAGCTATAAAGTCGACGCTTGGCGAGCAGGGCATAGTTGGTGTTGGTCTCGATAGTCGTCTCACAGTTTTGGCTGATGAGGACTTTGCCTACTTCGCAGAGAATGCCACTGAGGTGGTTACTCGGATACGCATTTCACAAGCCACCGGCACCGTCGATCAAGGAGCATTATGGACCGAGGAGTATCTGCCGAGCGAATCAATTCTGTATACCGTTGCGCTTGCGAGTGGCGAGTTTCAAGCTAAAGATGACGACCCAGGTAACCGCATGGAGGCCGCTGAGGTCATGAACTATTTAACTGACACGCTTTCGCAAAACTCGCGGTTTCAGCTGGGTGCAAATGCCACGCTGGGCAAGGGGCACCTTTTTGCAGCTTTCGCCAAAACTTCAAATACGTAGATCATGCCAGAGACAAACCTGCATGCGGTGGAGAGTGGCCGGGCGGCACATGCTTACCAAACCGTTCAACTTGGTATGCTTGAGGCAAAAAAGCTAGATGCTAAAGCCGATGACAAATATGCGAATAGCTGTACAAAGCTTCCGACACTAATTCGGGTGAATGGATTGGTGCCGGCTCTGCTTCTCGCTGAAGAGAAAGGAACAAACACTAACAGCAAGCAGAAGCAATATGGAAACCTTAGCAGACGAGTCATGAAGTGGCTCATTGCTGAGGAATGCCCTGTTAATACTATGCTAGATCCTGTTAAAAGTTCTGCCGAGGGCGTTGAACAGATTGCAAAGCTAGTCAGTCTACATTCTACTGCTTATCGGCCAATCACAGCCGAGGTTTTAAATTATCTGCGTTGGGCGTCACGGTTTGCTCGTGCTTTAAAACCCGATGCTCATAAACAACATATCGATGAAGCCGAAGATTAACAATACATGCGCTGTGCTGACGGAGGATGTTGCGCGAGCTTATGAGCAGCTAGGTGCAGGTCTAAATTTAGGATTACTTGTTGCCAAGGATATCCTTTGTGGGTATAATGAAAAAGGAGAATTTAAATTTGACTTACCTGGCTCCTTTATTCGAAGGACGGGTGCTAAAAACTCAATTAGCTTTGACCAAATACCCTTCGCCGAACTCGCTGCCCGCCAACGCAGCCTCGCCTCCGCTTACCCCAAACCTAAGCCCCAAGCCCTCACGGTAGCCCAGCCCGAGAGCTCGCGCCTCGTGATTGGCATGGGGCAGGCGAGCGTATACGAGAATGGCTTTACGCTGCACCCGGTGTTTGGCTGCCCCTACCTGCCGGGCTCTTCGCTCAAGGGCATTACTCGCCGCACATACATTGATGAGTACCACGATGGCGAGGAGGCCGTGGCCCTGGCCGATCAGACCTTTTGCGACTTGTTTGGCTGTACAGGTTTGACGAAGCTAGAAAAGCTAGATAAAGACGGTAAGGAAAATCCAGACAAGGATGGCAAACCTATACCATACAAAGCGGAAAGTCACTACTATAAATTTGCCAAACAGCAGGGCTTAAATGATCTCGGCGACCGCCGCGGCGCACTCATATTCTTCGACGCCTTACCGACTCGGGCGCCAAAGGTGGTGGTCGATATCCTTACGCCGCATTACTCTCCATACTACAAGGATGCTTTGCCGCCGGCCGATATTTATAACCCTGTACCAGTCAACTTCCTCGCCGTGGAGGGTGGGGAATTTGAGGTTTTGTTGGCGCTCGATGCAGGGCGGGGACCAGTTGCTGAGGCCAAAGATGGCGAGGAGCGTGATGGATTTGCGCGTGCAGTGTCTGCGCTAAAGATTGCCCTCACCGAAGATGGTATTGGTGGTAAGACGACGGTGGGGTATGGAAGGTTAGTCGATAAAAGGGCCGAGGAGAAGCGCTTAGCAAAGTTGAAAGCCGAACAGGATGCCGTAGAAGAAAATGAACGGCTCAAAAGGATCGAAGAGGAACGTGCCAAGATGACTATTAACGCCGCTGAAATCAGTGATGGCAAAGAAATTTTTGCGGATGTGTTAAAGTCGAAACTAGGCGTTATTACAGTAAAACCACTAATTAATAATCTAAAAGGAACCACCGAGTTTTCCTTCAAGTATTCAGCTGGACTTGAAGTCGGTTCGACTGTGACCATTTTGATTCGTGTTCAGAAGACTAAAAGGGGAAAGCAAATTCAATCCGTGCAGTTTGTTCGAATTCCACAGTAACCCATGCCCCGCAAAATCTCCCTCTCTTTTCTCGGCACGGGTGGTTACCGAACAGCCAACTATTTCTTTCCTGGAAAGAAGAAAGAACAGACTTATACCACCCCGCTGATCCAGATAGCCGTGCAGGCGTACCTCGAAGATCATGTGGGGTTTGGCGAGAGCGATCAACACGTTCTCCTGCTCACTAATGCCGCCCGCGAAGCCAACTATTTGGGTGCTGTTAAACCTTTTAATGACCCCGCCGAACATGCTGGACTGGCGGCTGAACTGCTAAGGGCAAACCACGCCACCCAAACCAAAACGATCGCCGTGCCCGCCGGTCACGACCGAGATAGTGTTATTGCAACCTTCGACAGGATGGTAGCGGAGATTATGGACGGCGACGAAGTCTACCTCGACGTCACCCACAGCTTCCGCTCGCTCCCTATGCTTGCCCTAATGTTGGGCAGCTTTATCCGTGTGGCTAAAGATGCTAGACTGAAGGCGATCTACTACGGGGCTTTTGAGGATCGCACGCCCGATGGACGAACGCCTGTATACGACCTAGGCTATCTGCTCGAGTTGCAGGAATGGACAACCGCGGCGTACGGTTATATATCCTACGGTTTTGCCAAGCCCCTCTACGACCTTGCGATGCGAGACAGCACCAACCTACTTAAGGCTACGCAGGGTGCACACGAGGGGGCAAAATCTGTACGCTTCTTTTTCCAGGCTACCTGCGCTCTAGAAGAGCAATTACGCACCAACCGTGGATACGAAATCTCTACCGGCGAGGTGGCTGCAAACATTGCTCGCCGAGCTACTAGCTTTACCGGCGCCGATGATCTCGAGCGTGGGCCTCTACCCATCCTCATTGAGCGTGTCGCCGCCAAGACCGTCGGGCTCACTGGTTGCGACGGGCTTAACTGGTTGCGCGCCGCACGACTCGCCTACGACGATGGACTTATCCAGCAAGCCTGCTCGCTGTTGCGCGAGGGTATGGTTACCCATATCTGTCGAGCCGCCCAGCTGCAGCCCGGAAAGGCTAACGATCGCAGCCTCGTCGAGACGGTACTTAATGCCTTAGGAAACGACGTGTCAGAAGACAAATGGACGATTCCTATTGGCAGAGAGCGCGATTACCGAGCGTGTACCTCAGTAGCCGAGGCGAGTCACCTCCTAAAGCCGTTCGCCTCATTGAGTCCTTTTCGCAACGATCTTATGCACGCAGGGTACTACACGGATGAGGAACCGAAAGACAACGCTCGTTCGTCAAAGAGAGTCCGGGCTGGTGTACGGCAAGCACTCTGCGCTGTCGAGGCAACCTTTGTCAATTAGATGCCCGCCCACTACCTCCTCACCTTCCTCGGCACAGGCCAATACGAACAAAATGGCAATGCCCGCCGCTACCGCACCGCAAAGTACGTGCTGCCCGACGGCAGCGAATATGAAAGTCCTTTTGTAGCAGAGGCCTTGTGGAGTAGCGGCGAGTATGATGGTATTGTGTTGGTGGGTACGATGGGCTCGATGTGGGAAGAGGCTTACCTGCGCTTTGCAAGCGATGCAGCCGATGATGCTGTCGCTACTCAGCTCTACGAACGCTCCGCAGCAGCTACAGCTGAGACGGCCATCACCGTTGACTGGTGCCCACCCTTAGAACAGGTTTTGCCCGGCGAAAGCCATATCGTTCTCATCGAGTATGGCATGACACCCAATTCACTAGCGCGAAACGTCGAGTTGCTTAGCCATGCACTGCAAGTTTTGCCGAAAGGCGCAGAGCTCACGCTCGACATCACCCATGGCTTTCGCTCTATGCCACTCGTATTCACCGCTGCCATTCAGGCTGCCAGCGTGCGCAAAGATGCGCCCTATCACCTGCGGCACGTGCGCTATGGAATGATCGAAACCATACGTAGTCACGGACATGCAACTGTGGTTGCACTCGACACAGTTATTAATCTTGAAGCAGCCGGCCGCGCTGCCTATATCGCGCAGACCTATGGCCGCTTCGGTGAGTTTGGCAACCTGCTCGGCTCGGCTCACCCACTCTACCGCCCGTTGATGGCCATGGAAGAAGCGCTGGCTATGTACCGAGTCGATGAGGCCGTTGCTGCCATCTTAAGTGTTGAAGCTACCTTGCGCGAAAACACTGAGCCGCGCCTCGAGCCACTGCGATATGTGCTGGACAAATTGCTGCACGGTACAGATAAAGAATCAAGTCCTGGCCAAATTCAGTTCGCGCTAGCCCAATGGTTTGATTTGCAGCACAACTATGCTGCTGCAGTTATCTTTCTCGTTGAAGCGATTGTGACGCGGCAGGCAGAGCACATGCAACTGCCAAACAGCATCGACAAGAGCTTCCGGCAGCGTGCCATTGATCGATTAAAAGCGGAACTGAAATCACCAGCGGGGCGGCGGTATAAGGCACTGCAACCGATCCGGAATTCAGTGGCGCATGCCTCCCTGGAAGCCAATCGGCAGCCCCACACCGATATCGCCTACATTCACGAAAGTATTCAGGCGCTTCCAGCTTTCTTTGCTGCATGACGTTTCTCAACTTCACCATTCACCCTAGCGATAGTTGGCAGCCGCCCCAACGTGAAGCTGCTGAAGCGCTGGTAGCTGCTATGGCCGATGATCCTGCCGAAGCGGAGGTCGACATCGTCGATTATCCCTTCCCCATCGTCGACCCTGGCGCCGATAGCCAACAAATCGACCTACTAGCCGATGAAATTGTTGCCGACTTGTTTATACGCTTCGACTCCAGTGAGCTTGTCGTGCACCTCATGGGCGAGTTTACGCTCACCTGCGCGCTGGTGGCCAGACTTCAGGGGGAAGGCGTACGCGTGGTCGCAAGTACTACCGACCGCATCGTTGCTCGGGGTGCCGGCGGCCAAACGACGCGCACCTTCTCGTTTCGCCGCTTTCGCGACTACCCGCCGCTGTACGCAGAGGTGAGCGAGGAAGCCCCTAGCAGCCCCGCCACATGAGCAATCCGCAACTCGGCGCCGTGTCTATGGGCAATGCCGCCGCCGTGGCCCACGCGCTCGACATTCTACGCCACCGCCGCGGCAACTTGTTCCTTACCGGGCGCGCTGGCACCGGCAAAACGACATTTCTCGAGCGCGCCCGTACCGATCTCGAGGCCGAAGAGCGCAAAGTGGCCGTAGTAGCCTTTAGCGGTATGGCCGCAGTGCAGTCGCGCGGGACTACCATCAATTCGTTTTTTCGCATCAAACCCCAGGCCTATCATCCGGAGGGGCCCGAACTTACGCACGAGTTCGACTCGCGGTTTGCGTCTACACCCGATCACCGCGATCTGCTTCGGGCGCTCGACTTGCTCTTTATTGATGAGGTGAGTATGGTGCGGGCCGACTTGCTCGACGTTATCGACGTGATTTTGCGGCGCGTAAGGGGTTTTGATTTGCCCTTTGGCGGGGTGCAGGTCTGCCTCATCGGCGATGCCTTTCAGTTGCCGCCCGTGGTGACCGACCAGGCTGAGCGACACCTGCTCATCGATGCTTACGACGACAACTACGCCTTCTACGGTGCACGGGTATTTAAGCGCAGCGAGTGGCACGCCGTCGAATTGCCGGAGGTGATGCGCCAGCGGGGTGGGCGTTTCGTGGAGATCCTCAATCGCATTCGCATAGGCGAGCAGACGGATGCCGATCTAGCCGAACTCAATGAACGTGTTACTCCTCCCTATGCTCTTGGCTTCCTCGGCGACGATCAAATACTTGTCACCACCCACAATGCGCGCGTCGCTGAGCGCAACCGCAACGCCATTCAGCAACTCGAGACGCCGAGCGTGGTATTCAGCGCCGAGGTAGAGGGAAAGTTCTACTCGAGTGATTTTCCTACTGACGAGCAGCTCGAGCTTAAGGTGGGCGCTCTTGTGATGTTTGTGCGCAACGATGCTGATAGCCGGCGCCGTTACCACAACGGGACGCTTGGGGTAGTGACTGAGATTGGGGAGCAGGTCGTGCGTGTAAGTACGCGCAGTGGTGTGCAGGTGACGGTGAGTCGCGAACAGTGGGAAAAGATTAAGTATAATTACCGGCCTGGCCGGCGCCAACTTGAGGTCGATGTAATTGGAACCTTTCGGCAGCTGCCGCTCAAGCTGGCTTATGCCATTACGGTACACAAGTGTCAGGGCCTATCGCTAGATGAGGCTACAGTCGATGTGACGCAGGCGTTTGATACGGGTCAGACTTACGTGGCGTTGAGTCGTTTGCGCACAGTGGAGGGCCTCTACTTGCAGACACCGCTTACGCACCAGAGCGTTCGGGTATCGGCAAAAGCAATTGCCTTTCAGCGCTGGGTAGATGAGCAGTCGGGTGCGGCTTTCGCCAAAACTACAGGTAGCTCGGCGGCAGGGTTTTCGCCAAAACTGACGCCACGCTTTCCCAGGCCCCAACCACCGAGTGGCCGTGAGTCGGGGCAAGCAGTGCGTGTATCTCACTCAACCGATTCGGATCGCAAACGCAGTCGTGCGGAACTCGAGATGGAAATCGAGCAGCTACGCAGGCAGCGCGATGAGTTGTTGCGGGTGGTGCGCAAGATGAGTAAAGTCCTCGCTGCTATTGACCTCTAGGCTCATTGAAATTTATACTCAACGGTATAGAGAAGTGCCCCAGGCGCGTATGCGGCGAGTGATAGTATTATCTCGGCCTGTGAAGTTGGCGACAGCAACACCGTACTGCACAATAGAAATTAATAGTCCGGTGATGATAAAGGCCTGTGGATAGTAGAAGGTATCGATCATTAGTACAGCAGCTACTGTGGTTATGGCTACTATGATTACGGTAAGCATAAACACCAGCCAGATGATTGTGGAGTTACCCCAGCGCTCCATCATGCGTCGCAAAAATACGTTTTGCTCTGCGGAGTAATGGGCTAGCTTGCGTAGGGTGCTAATACAGTCGAGCAGCTTTGAAGCTATGAGTTGGCTGGCGGTAAAATAGATCAGGGCTAGCATGATTCCGCTAAAGGTATTCAATGATGGACAGTACGCTGCTACCTAGCATGGTATGACCTCCACCGCCTCCCAGCCGAGCTTGTTCTTCTTTCGATCATAGGCCCTTCGCCGCCGGTAGGCTACGCTTGTGCCAGCAGCAGGCGGAGTGGAAGTCTTCAATCCTGAAGGTTTTACTATTAGATCATCCATGTGCTTTTCATCTTTAACAAAGCCTAATTTACCATCGAGTATCCAGTTGGATATATGACCTGAGGAGGGTGAGTACCTCAGTGGCTCCCATTCCTGCCACAGCTTGCGAAGTTTTTTGAGTATCTGTTGAGGCGATCGTGAATCATCATCAATTTCAGGAAGCACCTGATATTCTTTAATTGGCCAGTTGTTGGCGTCTCGAGTCAAATTATCTAGGCGGGCATGGTCGCAAGCGATTTCTTCAGCGACATCTAGGCTCGTATACCTAGTCGCGATCACGTCTAGCGCAGGGAGACTAAAGTCGACTTTGCGGTTGGCGAGCATGGCGGCCGCGTAGTGACCTAAGGCTTCTTCGTACCGCTCCAGGGCCAGGGAACAATGGCCGCAATGCATTGCTATGTATGACTGAGCGAGTTGAGGCTCCACATCAAGGGCTAACTTGAGTGCCTGCTCGTGCTCCTCCAGCATGTGGAGACACTGCGCTTTGCGGAACTGAAGGTGAAGCGGATTTTTGTCTGTGAGCGTAAGGGAGCTATCCGCAAAGCATGCCTCAATGGCACGTATCGCTTCGGCGGGCTGTGCATCTTTAGCTAAAGCTTTGCTGAGCAGCATGTAATACCGCTCTCGCAAGCTGGGGAATTTTTTTCCCTTAAACGGTTCAGGATCACCACCTAGCTGATCTGCCTGCACATATTGAAGTGCCAGCAAAGCATGAGCAGGGCGGGGAGTTGCGGCATCAAGGTGTAAGTAAGCTGCTCTAAGAGCACTCAGAGTTAGGGGATCTAAGGGACCAGTTTCAGGGCATAACCTAGCAATTCCTCGCAGCGCCTTGTCAATCATTGCAGTAGACGCTTTGTCCTGCTTCAGGACGTGGCGATAAATGCTCCAAGCGTAAATGAACCTAATGCCTTCGCGTTGCTGCGGTTCATTTTTCCAGATGGCTCGACACTGCTCAATGCAAGAGAAATAATCTCCCGTGTCGTAAAGGGCTTTTACAGTAGGTCCAGACGGCTGTTTTGGCGGATGCTCGTTGGGTGGAGATGACGCTTTCTGCTGTTCCTGAAGATTGTCTTCCTGATCGGATTCTACTATATCCATAAAATTTGCTGAGAAAAAATCGTACCCAAATTGTAGAATTGGTCGTAAGGGTACTTGTAATACCAGTGGATTGATGGGGATTAGGCCCTAAATCTGCCTGAGTGCATAATCGATAAGGAGAGGCTTTACTGTGGAACTTGTTATTGTCAAACCTGGGGCTTTGTTGCGAATTTCTGGTGGGAGGCTCAGGATCAGTGAGCCCGAGAGGGAACAGGATCGCTTTATCAGCTTTGGTGACT
This sequence comes from Saprospiraceae bacterium, assembly GCA_965213735.1. GTDB lineage: Bacteria > Bacteroidota > Bacteroidia > Chitinophagales > Saprospiraceae > CALDTK01. Next base: position 617,666 of record CBDCAB010000005.1, on the reverse strand, counting down.
TAACCCAAATCACGCTCGACCGCCGCTGTCAGTTGAGTTCGGCGGTCTTGTATAGTGCTTTGGAAAGAGGAATTGAGGTTGTGCTGACGGGTCGCGGAGGGGCTCCTGTGGGTCGGCTATGGTCGCAGCGCTTCGGAAGCATTAGCACTATACGCCGCAATCAACTCGAGTGGTCGCGAGAAGCTTCTGCAAGTGAGTGGGTAGTTGACTTGCTCCAGCGCAAGATTAAGGGACAGCGCCTGTTGTTGTTCAGTTTACGTGGTAGAAGCCAAGCCAGTGAGAGCTTCCTTGAACACGCCGATCAGAAGTTAGCAAGAGCAGTGAGCAAGATAAGCTCTAGGACCCGAGGTGTACCTGAGGTCAATTACGACCTATGGCGCAGTTCAGAGGGTGCTGCTTCACGCGCATATTTTCAAGCATTGAGCCAAGCACTACCCGGCGCATGGGCATTTACCGAGCGCTCGCAGCATCCTGCAAAAGATGCTTTTAACGCATTGCTCAACTACGGCTATGGGATAATCTACCAACGCATAGAGGGATGCATGTTGACGGCAGGCTTAGATCCTAGCATAGGTGTTTTTCACGCTGATGGGTACAGACGGCCAAGTTTAGTCTTCGATCTTATAGAGCCATACAGAAGCTGGATCGACTTTACCTGTGTGGAGTTAGTTCTTGCCAAGGCATTGGCTCCTGATGATTTTCAACCTAGTGGTGAAGCTGATTCTGGAGTGTGGCTTTCTCAGAGTGGTCGCAGGATTTTGGTGCAGGCGGTAGTAGATTATTATTCTGAAATAATTGATCGAGATGGGCAAAGCAGAACACGGTTAAACCATCTACAGGCAGAGTGTCACTCCTTAGCACAACACTTACTGAAATGGCAAAAGAAATGAAGCTCTTCATTGGTTACGACTTACGTAGTGCTGGCGATAAATTGTCGCCTATACAGCTGCAGGATTTAGTTGACTGTATCCGCAGCGATACCAGGCTCAAAGCTGATACAGCTAGTCTGCGAGAATTGCTTCGGCTCGATCCCCGCTCTTACAAGCGCATGAAATTATCGCTACCTTACTTCTGCGTGAGTGAGTTTAAGGGAGGAGTTCGGCGAACGGAGAATTTTTTGAGTGCTTCAATGCTACCATTTGATGTGGATTGGGGTGCAACGGATCAACGTGAGGGTGCAAGATTTAGGCAAAGGATGTATGATGATCCACGCTGCATGTTGGGGTATATTAGTCCGAGCGGCACGAATTGGCGGGTCGTTTATGCATTATCAGAACCAATACTAGATGCTGCAGTGTATCGTGCTGTTTATAAGAGGATGGCGAGTCAACTTCAGGAAGATTTTCTGGGCTTACGAGGTTTGGATAGCGTTACTCATGACCCCACAAGAGCAAATTTTTTAGCATTCGACCGTCAGGTTTATAGTAATTCTAATGCCGAAAATATAGACTGGAGAAGCTGGAGGGACAGTTTAAGATGTTATGTGCCGAATTTTCCATTTTGCAGTAGCTCGAACGGACCGGATGAGCGAAATGTACCCGATAAAAATGAGGTAAAGCATAGTAAACCACTACACACTCCATATGGAGCCATCCGTAAGACTCTACAGCCCGAACGCAAGGGTAACGTTTTCACCTCCGCTGGCAAAACCCAAGCTCACGTTCCGATGGAAGTATTGGCATTAATACCTGCGTGGGCTGCGGCACTGAAATCCCACGGGTTTCGTGCGGTAGAGGAGAAGCCGATTCCATATGGAATACAGGTCTTAGCCCGAGGTAAAGGATCGCAAGCAATGATCAATATTACCTATGGGAAGAAAGGCTTCAGGTTTGTACCAGTTGGCAAGCGAGGTACTGATCAGACGCTTGCAAAGGAGCTTGCAGGAGTTTTGGAAGATGAGAGTTATGGTCACGGTACCTTTCCGCCAAACTTGCCCGAGTTGGCTCAAAAGCCCAGTTTTTTAGACACCACATGTCAAGTAATGGAGGAGAAAAAAAAGAGTGAACAGTTAAGGTTGCCAGGTGAGGGAGCGCGTCTAAATGGGCCGTGGGAGAGTGAGCCTGAAGATTTCCCAACGCAAGAGCCGCCAAGGGCTTTAGAGGATGATAATTTGTATCCGTGGTAAGGCAAGTTGAGCTATGGATATTGAACCAGAAGATTTTTTGGCCTTACCCACTGCTTTACGTGTTGCTAGGATACAGGCATGGCTTCAAGCGCGAGCGCCGCAACCTATACGTCACGTGGTATTCGTAGTGATGTATGATATATCGGATAATAAAGTCCGCAAGTATGTTGCTGATTTTTTACTTCGCGAAGGATTGACACGTATCCAGAAGAGTGTGTTTTTGGGAAAGCGGCCGGTGCGGGCTTATCGAGAGCTTTCGCGAAAGTTGAAAGAGATCAACGGGATGTACTCTAATCACGATAGTATCCTGATATTGCCTGTTCCGGAAGACAAGATGATGCGAATGCGTGTAATAGGTGAGCAGTTGGATGTTCGGATGGTGTTGCACAGGCCAAACGTTTTGATTATCTAGCGCTTGCCTTACCGAGATGTTGGTAGTGGCGTATTGATTTTCAGGGAGTTATGTGGTGTGTCTCAACGAGTACTCTATCCAGCTGAAGTAGGATTAAGACCCTCACTGGCCGCTGGACAACGAGTACTCTATCCAGCTGAAGTAGGATTAAGACAGGCCGTGCTCCGCCAATTGGCGGAGCGTTTCGTTGTCGACCAACGAGTACTCTATCCAGCTGAAGTAGGATTAAGACAGCGGCCCGTTTGGCGGCCTTGTCCGCTTCGGCAGCGGCCGTCAACGAGTACTCTATCCAGCTGAAGTAGGATTAAGACTTGTCTGAAACTCTCATGATTGTCGTGTTGTGCGCTGGTCAACGAGTACTCTATCCAGCTGAAGTAGGATTAAGACGCCGCAAAGCGTTCGCACCGTCCAACCTTGCCGGTCGCGGACAACGAGTACTCTATCCAGCTGAAGTAGGATTAAGACGCCGTCGAAAGTACGGGTTGACTAGTTGGGTGCACCTTCAACGAGTACTCTATCCAGCTGAAGTAGGATTAAGACGCATTGTTGACTGTTTTAGTATCCGGGATTGGCGTCCAACAACGAGTACTCTATCCAGCTGAAGTAGGATTAAGACGTCGAAAATCTCCCTACCGTCTTGGTAGGTCAGGGGAGTTCAACGAGTACTCTATCCAGCTGAAGTAGGATTAAGACTATATGTATTCGGCCCCGTCATCGGAGTCGTTGTAGAACAACGAGTACTCTATCCAGCTGAAGTAGGATTAAGACCCAGCGCCCCGGACTGTAAAGCGCAGGCCACCACAAACAACGAGTACTCTATCCAGCTGAAGTAGGATTAAGACGCTATAGAAAAGTTAACCCGTTGACTTAAAAGTCAACACACAACGAGTACTCTATCCAGCTGAAGTAGGATTAAGACCGGAATCTTCCGCTAGCTCTAGTATATAATCATAGAGCAACGAGTACTCTATCCAGCTGAAGTAGGATTAAGACCGCGCGCGCCGTCTACCGTAAAGGAGTTACTGTCGTATGCCAACGAGTACTCTATCCAGCTGAAGTAGGATTAAGACACTGAGGTATCAATTCGCCGTTAAGGGAGAGCGGGAGCACCCCAACGAGTACTCTATCCAGCTGAAGTAGGATTAAGACAGCTAGGCAGTTTCAGATCAACTACCAATGCAACGTTTTCAACGAGTACTCTATCCAGCTGAAGTAGGATTAAGACCATATGTTGCGCTGCGGCTTCGGTCGCATCAGTCGCCTCAACGAGTACTCTATCCAGCTGAAGTAGGATTAAGACTACACCTTAGCTGCTTTGAGCAGCTCGGATTTTGAGTTGCAACGAGTACTCTATCCAGCTGAAGTAGGATTAAGACTGTGCTGCCACACCATGACCTCTGTAAGGCCAGATAGGTCAACGAGTACTCTATCCAGCTGAAGTAGGATTAAGACACGTCGCACGAACAAAATAAGGCGTGCCATTAACGCACGTCAACGAGTACTCTATCCAGCTGAAGTAGGATTAAGACTCCATGAGAGTGTCCAGCTCGTTCTGGGTGAGGTGCTGGCAACGAGTACTCTATCCAGCTGAAGTAGGATTAAGACTTTGTCTTGCCTTGTAGGGCAAGACAGCGGCTTAGCGTCCAACGAGTACTCTATCCAGCTGAAGTAGGATTAAGACTACCGAGTCTGACATTTTCTGCCCGAATTCAAATTCGGCCAACGAGTACTCTATCCAGCTGAAGTAGGATTAAGACACCTCTGGGTCTCCTGCCAGCTGGGCTTGGAGTTGGAGGGTCAACGAGTACTCTATCCAGCTGAAGTAGGATTAAGACTAGATTGATGACGGTGTCGCCATCTACTTTAATAGCGTTGACAACGAGTACTCTATCCAGCTGAAGTAGGATTAAGACCCCGCTTAAATATTATACCGTTTGTGCCCGTGTTGGTCACCAACGAGTACTCTATCCAGCTGAAGTAGGATTAAGACTGATATGGACAAGGTTTGATCTAGTTGAGCCTCAAGCCCAACGAGTACTCTATCCAGCTGAAGTAGGATTAAGACTTATGTTCACCGTGACCACATACTCGGCCACCACCAGCCAACGAGTACTCTATCCAGCTGAAGTAGGATTAAGACCGTGCCGTTCGGTATCTCTAGCGGCCATCCTTCGTGACAACGAGTACTCTATCCAGCTGAAGTAGGATTAAGACTACCGGTAGAACTTGCATTTCTGACTGTACCGTGCCACAACGAGTACTCTATCCAGCTGAAGTAGGATTAAGACAAATGGAGAAACCAACGGCTGACCGGCGCTATTAGTGCAACGAGTACTCTATCCAGCTGAAGTAGGATTAAGACGCGAGTTCGTCGTGCAGGGGGGTTGGCTCGTCGCCACAACGAGTACTCTATCCAGCTGAAGTAGGATTAAGACACCCCAGCGAAACCATGCGCGCGAAGCGCCTGTCAACGAGTACTCTATCCAGCTGAAGTAGGATTAAGACGTTTTAGGGTATACTATACCCACCGACCAATCCAACGAGTACTCTATCCAGCTGAAGTAGGATTAAGACTCCCACGTCTATGAAGGGGACGCAGTTGTCTGGGCGCAACGAGTACTCTATCCAGCTGAAGTAGGATTAAGACAACATTGCTCTCCGTATGATAATGCCAAGATAGGCACTAGCAACGAGTACTCTATCCAGCTGAAGTAGGATTAAGACAGGGACAAACACTGTTTGGGGTTGGCCATTGTAGGCACTAGCAACGAGTACTCTATCCAGCTGAAGTAGGATTAAGACATTGTTATAGCCTGTGGTGTGATCCATGTATCTTGTCCGTCCAACGAGTACTCTATCCAGCTGAAGTAGGATTAAGACCTCTAGGGAAAGGGCTTGGGCTTGTGGGTTAGTAGTTGCTGCCAACGAGTACTCTATCCAGCTGAAGTAGGATTAAGACTCGTTTTGGGATATTTCACCCTCGAATACCGATTTGCCCAACGAGTACTCTATCCAGCTGAAGTAGGATTAAGACATGATAGATGGGGTGTGGTTGGGCTCTGCGCACTCAACGAGTACTCTATCCAGCTGAAGTAGGATTAAGACGAACTCGAATTCTGCAGCCAGTCTCTTTTGTGCTGCGGTTCAACGAGTACTCTATCCAGCTGAAGTAGGATTAAGACCGTGAGTACCGACGGATAAACGTGGCCAGCTGAAATTGCTTTCAACGAGTACTCTATCCAGCTGAAGTAGGATTAAGACAGCGCTGGCCCACACTTTTACCGCGCGTCGGGTGATGTCAACGAGTACTCTATCCAGCTGAAGTAGGATTAAGACCCGTGGGTGGACTTGCGCGTTAATCGCCTCGGCTTCTCAACGAGTACTCTATCCAGCTGAAGTAGGATTAAGACAGTAGCTCGTAACCTCGGTAATTGATTAAGCTCATTATCAACGAGTACTCTATCCAGCTGAAGTAGGATTAAGACTCCTGACTGGCTGTAAAAGACTCTTCAATCTCAACGAGTACTCTATCCAGCTGAAGTAGGATTAAGACACCAAAATAATGGCTGAGTACAGCAACTCGGAATGGAGGCATCTAACAACGAGTACTCTATCCAGCTGAAGTAGGATTAAGACTTTCCATGATTTTTTCCAGTTAGCCAGCTGGTCTGGGTTCAACGAGTACTCTATCCAGCTGAAGTAGGATTAAGACACCTTTTTTTGTTCATCGGTTGAGGTATGTTGGGTCAGACAACGAGTACTCTATCCAGCTGAAGTAGGATTTAAGACCCCATTCCTCTCTCGCTGCAATATCCGTACATGGTGGTGTGCAACGAGTACTCTATCCAGCTGAAGTAGGATTAAGACTCGGGGATTGCACCCGTTGATACGGTGCATGTACTTACAACGAGTACTCTATCCAGCTGAAGTAGGATTAAGACCTCCCCATTAAGGGAGAGCGGAAGCACCCCTTGGGGTGATCAACGAGTACTCTATCCAGCTGAAGTAGGATTAAGACCGTATCCGCGACGGTTTATAGTCGCTACTTGTACGTCCAACGAGTACTCTATCCAGCTGAAGTAGGATTAAGACTCCTGCTCCCGACGCTCACACTTAAGGGGTGCTCCCACCCCTCAACGAGTACTCTATCCAGCTGAAGCACGAAGATTTGGGAGGGGTCCCCGCGTAGCTTGCGTAGCAGGGGAGGGACCTAAATGTGAGTAAGACGCCGCTAGGATAAATCTTCTTAGTGAATTTTATTTAACAACGAGTACTCTATCCAGCTGAAGTAGGATTAAGACACCATCGAGCCCCGGTCTGAGTGAACGAAGAGGTAGCTATCAACGAGTACTCTATCCAGCTGAAGTAGGATTAAGACAACGTGAAGCATTACGCCGTTGACGTCATACACGTGCCCCACCAACGAGTACTCTATCCAGCTGAAGTAGGATTAAGACTCTCCCGTACGTCCGAGACGTGGGTTGCGTAACCCCCAACGAGTACTCTATCCAGCTGAAGTAGGATTAAGACAGATGGCTCTGTCTCAATAACACGGATGTAGCCTCAACGAGTACTCTATCCAGCTGAAGCACGAAGATTTGGGAGGGGTCCCCGCGTAGCTTGCGTAGCAGGGGAGGGACCTAAATGTGAGTAAGACGCCGCTAGGATAAATCTTCTTAGTGAATTTTATTTAACAACGAGTACTCTATCCAGCTGAAGTAGGATTAAGACCGCCTTTGTACACGCCTTTTAAGCGCATAGTGCGGACACCAACGAGTACTCTATCCAGCTGAAGTAGGATTAAGACTTGGAGTTGGTCTTGCTCTGACAACTCGCCGAGGTGGTCCTCAACGAGTACTCTATCCAGCTGAAGTAGGATTAAGACCTACATCCAGTGCTGGGTTGACTGCACGTTGTGTACGGTCAACGAGTACTCTATCCAGCTGAAGTAGGATTAAGACCTGAGGTACTAGTTCGCCGTTAACAGCGAAGGGCACAACGAGTACTCTATCCAGCTGAAGTAGGATTAAGACAGGGTCGCCCTTTTTTTGGGTTTAGCGAGATCCGGTATACAACGAGTACTCTATCCAGCTGAAGTAGGATTAAGACCAGCTTTTCGACTTCGGCTGCAAGTTCTGTCATGTTCAACGAGTACTCTATCCAGCTGAAGTAGGATTAAGACGCAGAGCTTTCTGGCGTGCGGTTGGAGGTTGGGGTTTCAACTTCAACGAGTACTCTATCCAGCTGAAGTAGGATTAAGACCAGGGCTTGTCCTAACGTTTTCATCTTGTGTAATTACAACGAGTACTCTATCCAGCTGAAGTAGGATTAAGACTCCTAACGTTTTCATCTCTTTATGTTTTTTAGAGATAATCAACGAGTACTCTATCCAGCTGAAGTAGGATTAAGACATTGCCCGTTGATCTCCAGAAATGGAGAGACGAGCGGCTGCAACGAGTACTCTATCCAGCTGAAGTAGGATTAAGACTCCATGAAGGAACTGTCGACCTGGCCCCCTTTGGGACAACGAGTACTCTATCCAGCTGAAGTAGGATTAAGACTTAAGATGTAGCCCTTATACTGGGGCTTAAACTCCTCCAACGAGTACTCTATCCAGCTGAAGTAGGATTAAGACACATTTGTCTTGGTCTTTTAGTGAAGGCTTAGAAGCCCAACGAGTACTCTATCCAGCTGAAGTAGGATTAAGACGCCGTCTACTGTGAAGGAATTTCTGTCGTATGCGTTTAACGCATCAACGAGTACTCTATCCAGCTGAAGTAGGATTAAGACCTCAGTACCACCGACCAGTGCCCTTTCGGGTTACCCAGGCAACGAGTACTCTATCCAGCTGAAGTAGGATTAAGACACAACAAGGCGGTGAGGATGAGCGCCAAAGCAAAGCAACGAGTACTCTATCCAGCTGAAGTAGGATTAAGACCTGGGGATTAACCCCTTTCTTGGCCTTTGCGTCGAACACTCAACGAGTACTCTATCCAGCTGAAGTAGGATTAAGACCTTGGTAGGTCAAGGGGGTTATCTCTCCCGTCACCCTGTCAACGAGTACTCTATCCAGCTGAAGTAGGATTAAGACAAGTTGAGGGCTAGGGTTGTTTGGTTTTGAGTTGACACAACGAGTACTCTATCCAGCTGAAGTAGGATTAAGACGTGTGTACGTACCTCTCCAGCCCTATTATGGGACATGATCAACGAGTACTCTATCCAGCTGAAGTAGGATTAAGACATCTAAGCATTTTTGCTTAGTGTGTACATAACGCATTCAACGAGTACTCTATCCAGCTGAAGTAGGATTAAGACGCCTACCGTCTTGGTAGGCAAGTTGGGTTATCTCCCCGGTCAACGAGTACTCTATCCAGCTGAAGTAGGATTAAGACTGCTGCGAGCAGGGTTTGTCCTAAAGTTATCATCCAACGAGTACTCTATCCAGCTGAAGTAGGATTAAGACTTATTTGTAGTTTCTCCATTTCCCTTTCGATTTTAACAACGAGTACTCTATCCAGCTGAAGTAGGATTAAGACACCTTCAAGGTGGTTAGCTTCCCGTTGACCTCCAGAAATGGAGCAACGAGTACTCTATCCAGCTGAAGTAGGATTAAGACAGTTTTGTAGGGCTTTCGATTAGGTAAGTCATGATGTTGTCAACGAGTACTCTATCCAGCTGAAGTAGGATTAAGACAAATGACTCATGGCGGCGAGTCATTTTATTAGCGTCAACGAGTACTCTATCCAGCTGAAGTAGGATTAAGACCCTACCGTCTTGGTAGGCAAGTTGAGTTATTTCTCCGGTCAACGAGTACTCTATCCAGCTGAAGTAGGATTAAGACTTGTTAATCTTTCGATGCAATAGAAGTTAGGGAGGACCACAACGAGTACTCTATCCAGCTGAAGTAGGATTAAGACTAGGTAAGGTGATCTAAGATTTGGACCTCTTCTGTGTTCAACGAGTACTCTATCCAGCTGAAGTAGGATTAAGACTAGTCTCGTACACGCGAGCAATATTGCTCGTAGCTCAACGAGTACTCTATCCAGCTGAAGTAGGATTAAGACTTCCACTGTTAATGTTTTGCCCTGCTTTCATGCCAGCCCAACGAGTACTCTATCCAGCTGAAGTAGGATTAAGACTGCGCCAGCAGTTTGGCGACTTTCTTTGTTATTGCGTTCATGACAACGAGTACTCTATCCAGCTGAAGTAGGATTAAGACGCAATGTATGTAATTCAGGGCTACTCGAAACTTCTCACCCAACGAGTACTCTATCCAGCTGAAGTAGGATTAAGACTCACGAGCCACTTGGCTCGTAGCTGCTGGCTTTATGCCAGCCAACGAGTACTCTATCCAGCTGAAGTAGGATTAAGACATAGTGCGGATTCCTTCTTCGTAGGATATATCGCATATCAACGAGTACTCTATCCAGCTGAAGTAGGATTAAGACGCGCCTCTCTCTATTGCCCAGTGATAGGCGGCCGCAGCCAACGAGTACTCTATCCAGCTGAAGTAGGATTAAGACTTTCTGACCTGCTATGTAAGAGCCGTCTTCGGCCCCAACGAGTACTCTATCCAGCTGAAGTAGGATTAAGACTAGATGGCTCTGTTTTAATAACACGGATGTAGCCTTGGTCAACGAGTACTCTATCCAGCTGAAGTAGGATTAAGACCATAGTTGGTTGAGTTGGTTGATCAGGTTGTTGGCCTGGGCAACGAGTACTCTATCCAGCTGAAGTAGGATTAAGACAGATTCGCTGTCTGTGGCGCTATTAAGCTACCTATTTTACACGGCAACGAGTACTCTATCCAGCTGAAGTAGGATTAAGACTGCTCATATCGGCGAGAAGTAGCTGCAGGTGCTCAACGAGTACTCTATCCAGCTGAAGCACGAAGATTTGGGAGGGGTCCCCGCGCAGCTTGCGGAGCAGGGGAGGGACCTAAATGTGAGTAAGACGCTACTAGGAATTATATTTCTTTGTGGATTCTACCCTCAACGAGTACTCTATCCAGCTGAAGTAGGATTAAGACTCGGTGAACGTTTAAGTCTAACACGTCACGGCTGGCTACAACGAGTACTCTATCCAGCTGAAGTAGGATTAAGACAATCCTACTACGTCGAATTCTATATTTTGATGTCAACGAGTACTCTATCCAGCTGAAGTAGGATTAAGACTCGGTGAACGTTTAAGTCTAACACGTCACGGCTGGCTACAACGAGTACTCTATCCAGCTGAAGTAGGATTAAGACTTTAGTGACGCGCTAGCCAGTACAGCATCACAATTGCGGCGCAACGAGTACTCTATCCAGCTGAAGTAGGATTAAGACTCTCTCTGCTGCTAATTCTAATCGTGTCTTGAACTGCATCAACGAGTACTCTATCCAGCTGAAGTAGGATTAAGACTTAGTCTTGAGCCACTCGTAATGGTTTTGTTTAATCTCAACGAGTACTCTATCCAGCTGAAGTAGGATTAAGACTGCCCAGCGCTCCGAGCGGAAAGGCCACGCGCTTAATTGCAACGAGTACTCTATCCAGCTGAAGTAGGATTAAGACTTTTTACGCGGCCGATGATGAATGGGTGACCAGTCGGTCAACGAGTACTCTATCCAGCTGAAGTAGGAATAAGACACGTCGTAGCCCTCCTGAGCGAGGGCAAGCATCACGTCGCAACGAGTACTCTATCCAGCTGAAGTAGGATTAAGACTTTGGTTAGTAGTTACCTCTTTAGAGGTTGTTTTGTTGCAACGAGTACTCTATCCAGCTGAAGCACGAAGATTTGGGAGGGGTCCCCGCGCAGCTTGCGGAGCAGGGGAGGGACCTAAATGTGAGTAAGACGCCGCTATGGTAAAATTCTTTGTGTGATTCTAATCCGCAACGAGTACTCTATCCAGCTGAAGTAGGATTAAGACTTTGGTTAGTAGTTACCTCTTTAGAGGTTGTTTTGTTGCAACGAGTACTCTATCCAGCTGAAGCACGAAGATTTGGGAGGGGTCCCCGCGCAGCTTGCGGAGCAGGGGAGGGACCTAAATGTGAGTAAGACGCCGCTATGGTAAAATTCTTTGTGTGATTCTAATCCGCAACGAGTACTCTATCCAGCTGAAGTAGGATTAAGACATTTCGTGAGCGACCTGTAATTGTTCTTTTTGTTCTTTAGTCCAACGAGTACTCTATCCAGCTGAAGTAGGATTAAGACGAGGGTAGTGAGATTGGAGGGCACGAAACCCTAGTCGAGCAACGAGTACTCTATCCAGCTGAAGTAGGATTAAGACGCCTGTGATGCAGCTGTCATTTGTCCTCGTTCTGAGCAGCAACGAGTACTCTATCCAGCTGAAGTAGGATTAAGACTTAGTCTTCAATTTTTTGTGGTTCTTGCTCAGCTATGACAACGAGTACTCTATCCAGCTGAAGTAGGATTAAGACTTGGGAGGACCAGTTAACGCTGGTCCTCCCTTCCGGTCCAACGAGTACTCTATCCAGCTGAAGTAGGATTAAGACTAGGGTATTGAGTAGGACTAGCTTAGCTTGGTCTACCTCAACGAGTACTCTATCCAGCTGAAGCACGAAGATTTGGGAGGGGTCCCCGCGCAGCTTGCGGAGCAGGGGAGGGACCTAAATGTGAGTAAGACGCCGCTAGGGTAAAATCCGTTGTGTGGTTCTAATTTACAACGAGTACTCTATCCAGCTGAAGTAGGATTAAGACTAGTCAAGCTCCAGTATCGTTAGTTCCTCCGAAGCAACGAGTATTCTATCCAGCTGAAGTAGGATTAAGACGCAGCCGGTGCATTTCTACATTCTCTACCACTTCCAGCTCCAACGAGTACTCTATCCAGCTGAAGTACGAAGATTTGGGAGGGGTCCCCGCGCAGCTTGCGGAGCAGGGGAGGGACCTAAATGTGAGTAAGACGCCGCTAGGGTGAAATCCGTTGTGTGGTTCTAATTTGCAACGAGTACTCTATCCAGCTGAAGCACGAAGATTTGGGAGGGGTCCCCGCGCAGCTTGCGGAGCAGGGGAGGGACCTAAAGGTGAGTAAGACGCCGCTAGGGTGAAATCCGTTGTGTGGTTCTAATTTGCAACGAGTACTCTATCCAGCTGAAGCACGAAGATTTGGGAGGGGTCCCCGCGCAGCTTGCGTAGCAGGGGAGGGACCAAAATGTGAGTAAGCAAGCGGCGTACTCGCACAGCGAGCCCAACGCGCCGCCTACCGAGAACTCTATGCTTGTGAGTTATTCTCTAGTGAGCGGCGTACTCGCAGAGCGAGCCAAACGCGCCGCTCTCGGAGTAATCTCTCCTTCTAAGCTATGACAAAGCAAGCGGCGTCCTCGCAGAGCGAGCCCAACGCGCCGCCCACCGAGTACGCTATTCCTTTGAGATATCCTCAAGCAAGCGGCGTACTCGCAGAGCGAGCCAAACGCGCCGCCCTCGGAGTAATCTATCCTTCTAAGCTATGACTAAGCCAGCGGCGTACTCGCAGAGCGAGCCAAACGCGCCGTCTAAGACTTTCCCTATCCAGCTGAAGTAGGATTGAGGTTGTTGTACATTCAGCATTTAGCAAACCACAGGCTCTACTCACCGCGTAACTCTTTCCTAGCGCCGCAGGTGCTGAGTAGAAGGTCAGACCCTTCATTAGGCTTGCCTCCTCGGGGCTTTCTACGTGCAAACTCTCCGCGCCTCGCCATATGAGAGGCGTCCAACGAAGCAATTACTTACGGAGGTTCACTGAGGCGCTTCGCATAAGGCACAGAGATTCAATGAGCCGGACCCGCCGGAGGCATTCCAGCGCCGCAGGCAAAGATTGCCGCAGGCTATCTACCGCCGGAGGCTCCTTAGCGCCGGAGGCCATCCCCGCCGTAGGCCAACGCGCGCCGCAGGCTACTGCATCCTATACCGACTCTCACCAGTTACAGTACCCGTTACGGTCTGACCACCTAACATATTCTCTACAGTTCCATCAACGTCAAAGGTGAGTACATCATCTGATCGATTGTACGTAATTGTCGTGTTGCTTGGATCAGTTTGCGGGGTGTTGGACATCGTCACTCCGAAACCTACGACCTGACCATTACTAAGAGAGTAGGTGCCCGAGGAGTTAAGGTCAACCTGAGTCGTGGTGTTGAGCAGTGTGTCCCCACTTGATACGCTTAGTTGACGGTAAGTGCCAATTCCTGTCTGCGAAAAGGTACCATCATCGTTAAAGGTGACCACAACATCACCACTCTCGTAAGTCAAAATGGACGTTGTGCTTGCACCGCCCAAATCAGTGGTCGTCATGGTCGACTGAGCCTCCAGCATCCAAGTGCCAGTGATATCGCCATCAGAACCACTGTCGTCATCATCCTTATTACAAGCGAAAAGCGTGACAAGGCTCAAAGAAAACAAAAGGAAAAAACGCATTTTTCTAGTAAAATTTTGTTTGAGCCGCGAAGGAAAGTAAATTCTTGCAATCCAGCATCATATATTTTCGTCGAGTGGGTGCTGGGTGTGGAGGTACCCTCACGTGCGGTACTTACGTGCCAACCAGACGTGCCAACCAGACGTGCCAACCAGACGTGCCAACCAGACGTGCCAACCTAACGTGCGGCAGTAACGTGCCATCCCACCGAAAGGTAAGGCTTCAACTGTATGAGCCACCCCACCATCGCGAATTCCGACACCGCTACACACTCAGGCAAAAACGAAATACTTAGCTACCCCCCGCACATTGCGCATCTCACCTGACCACATGGATGTGGTCAGGTGAAAGGGCAAAGCGAAATCTTCAAGTCCCCATCAACATTTAGAGTAGACGTCGTTCCACCGAGCTACCCTAATAGATATATTATCAAAATGCCGCGGCTCTTCCTGCGCGGTGGGACGACGTCGGCCGGAATAAGACATAAATCCTCCCTCTTCGTGACCTCAAGGGCCTAACCAATATTAGGTGTCCATCCCACAGGCCCCCTCCTTTATGAAGCCGTCACGCTACTATGCAGCTATCAAACACGCCTCTCGCAGCGTGGCCATAGCCGCAGAGAGGCGGCGTTGTCAGAGGGTAGGGTTTACCCGGAACGGTATGAGGTGCTGGGTGCTGGGTGCTAGGCGCTAGGTGCTGGATGCTGGATGCTAACCCTCAGTCGCAGAATAGACTCATGGCTCCGAACAATGATGCTCAAACGGCACACCGCTCGGAAGCGGTCGAACGTGCCTGATGCTTATCTGCGCTAAGTCCATGTCTCCCACAGCAACGCCGCAGGCTCCTCACCGCCGGAGGCACCGGCGCCGCAGGCCATATTATAGCGCCGCAGGCCTTCCCTACCTCAACCGCACCCCCATCTCATCTCCCTGCCGCAAGGCCAGCACAACATCCATCCCCTCCGTCACCCGACCAAACACCGTGTACCGACCATCCAAATGCGGAGTAGCTTGATGCGTAAAGAAAAATTGTACCCCCTCCGTATGCCGACCCGCACTCGCCATGCCTACATAGCCCGCACCATCATAATACACCGGCGGCGTCTCCGTGCGTAAAGTATAATCTAAACTGCCGTAGCCATCGCCGCGCGGACCGCCACCTTGCGTCACAAAACCAGGAACAATCCGGTGAAAACGCTTGCCAGTATAAAAACCGTTTCGCACCGTTTGCACAAAATTTACCACCGATGCAGGCGCCTCCCGCTCCAGCAAATCAATCACAATTGTGCCGTGCGGCGTCTCCATCGCCACCTCCAAACCTGGTTGTAAGCTCCGATAAATGTCCCAATTAATAGGATGATTAAACGCTGGAGGAGGTTTTTGCGGCTCAAAGTCAGGCTGGAGCTGCGCCTGCGCATCCTCAATCGCATAAGCCGTTTCCGTATCGCGTGGAAGCTTCAGCCGCCGCTTCGCATCGAGCAACCAATCGAGATTTTCATAGGCTGTCTGAAAATTCCAGGGCGCGTATGCTAGCGTTCCTGCCGCCACCGCCTGCTGCCCAACGTTGCTACCCTCCATCACCTGCTGCAGATACGAGGCATACTCACGCTTAACAGCAGGGAAACTCGACCGAAAGTACTCAGCGCTGCCCTCCTTCCCCACAATGCCATCAAGCGCTTCAGCAGCTGCAGTGGCTTCTACTAAGCCTTGGTGAGTAAGTGCTTGCTCAATTAAGAAGCGAAAATTCCAAGGATATTCCGCTAAAGCACGCAAAATTTTTGCCCGCTCATAGGGGCGGGTAGTTTCTGCATACGCCCGCCGCAATTCAGTGTTGATGTAGCCGCGATAGTCCTGCAAGTAGGCCGGCAGGTGGCGCAGGGCGGCCGCATACAAGGGGTAGCGCGCCGCAGCGTTGGTAGCCGTATCCTTCGCGATGCGCCAGTAGAGAGTAGCATCTTCAGGCACTCCTACTTGCGTCAAAACCTCACCCGCGGTTTCAGCAACAAAGTCTTCTGCTGATGTCACAGCTGCCAGCAAACCTGCCCGCGCTTCATCATAAGGATGTTTCCCAAGAGCACGCACCAGCTCCACGCGCACCAGGGTATGAGGTTCGGCGCGCAAGCGCTCAGCCAAACGCTCAGCCATCGCGGGATCCTTGGTTTTGCCGAGCGCACGCGAGAGCGCCATACGTATGCCCTCATCCGCCTCTCGTGACGTAATTTGTAGCAGCTTATCGCCAAAACCCGTCAAATCCACATCCGCACGCTGTAGATAATGTGCAGCCACCAAGCGAACCGACCCTGGCCATGAGGGATTACTCACTCGCTCGATCATCGTGCTGGTGCCGCTAGGCAAAACAAGCCCCCGCGTCGCAAATCGATATATCCCTCTCGCCTGACCTAAAGCTAGTGAAGTGTCAGTAGGCAAGTAAGTACTCACTGCTGCTAAATCGCGTAGCATCGTTGTATCGCCCACCTTGCCAATAGCCTCCAAAATGGCTCCATTAGCATCCGCATACACTCCCGCAGTATCCCGAAAATCAAAGGCTTGCAGTAGCGCCCCCTGAGCCCGACTATCCCCTTGCTGACCCAGCGCATAAGCTGCCGCAGCTCGAATATCATCCACAGGATCGAGCAACAACTTCGTGAGCGGACCAACAGCACTATCAGATTGTACCGAACCAAAAGCACGTGCCGCCAAATACCGTAGCATCGGTTGCGGAGCCTCCAGATACTGGAGCAAACTATCTACTTCCAGCCGATCCTGCAGATCGTAAAGCCTCCGCTGCTCTGGCTCCTTAAAATCAATGGCCAAATCCGCATTCGGATCATCAGTATCACTCACCGGTACACAAGACCACACCAGCACCGCGTGAAGCGCCACCACACATCCTAAGACCAATATTTGCCGCTGCACCATTATCATCCTCGGCAAAATAGCCGTGACTCGCTACAAGTAGTTCTGCTGAAAGTAGGCGATGTACTCCGCAAAACTCTTCGATCGCAGCACCTCACGATAATTCGTCTGCGAAATGAGCACAGGCGTAAACTCAGTGCCTTTCATAAACTCGTCTTTCTTACCACTCACACCAGCAAAGTAATTCATGCCCTCTTCCTGATTCTTAAAGCGACGAATCACAATAACAGGAGTTTGCTCGCCTTCGCTCATCATGTACACATTGCCGATGGCGAGCTTGTCGAGTCGGTGATATTCGCTGTTGTAATCAGCCACTGCAGCCTTCGCAGTAGCCATACTCTCACCTTTAGGTAGTGCCGCCAAGAAATAATGCGACTTATCCGGCTCGAGCTTAAAGTTAGTCTCAACGGCAGTAGCAGCAATGGCAGCCTTATCGAGCGCTCCAGCTGCGCCAGCACGCTCGCCTAGTAAGCGCAAAATCTCTTTCGCCCGCGTGGCTTCTTCACTGCTCGCATAGTTGGCTACCACCTTACGCAGCTCTCCGATATAAGGCTCTTTACCATCCTTTTTGCCGACAACCATCGCGCGCAGGAGCGCAAAACGCGGCTTCATTTCGTATTCGGTGCCAAACTCTGCTTCCACTCCATCGAGCCTCAACAGTGCCTCATCGACTTGCCCATTTTCGAATAGCTCGAAAGTAGAATCGTAATAGGCTGTGAGTCGCTTCTGCTCGCTATTGGCAGTATTAAAAAAGTCGGGATCAGAGATAGATTTGGCAAACTTCGAGTCTGGATAATCATTCACCAATCGACTCCGCATGCGCTTGGCGTCGGCGGGCCGGTTGAGCTCATCGTAGGCGAGGGCAGCTAAGTAGAGTGCCTCATCGATAAACGCGCTCTCTGGATAGCGCCGTAGGAGGTCCTCCAGCGCTTCAACTGCGCGGGCTGGATTTTCGAGCTTATCACGGTACTGCCTACCCAAGCTGATGAGCGCGTTCTCGATGATCTCATTAGATGCAGCTCGCGAAGTCGCATCATTCGGGACGTCTTTCAGAATATCATTAAGCGCCTCTTCATTGACGATAACACTCGCTACCTCGGTGTCGATGGCGGCAGTACCTGAAGAAGATTCGCGGCTATCAAGGGTGCGCCAATTGTCCTGCAGCTCACGGTCGCCCCACTTGCGTGCAAAAGCCTTTTTGGCACGTCTGTTAAGCTTTTCGTCGTAAGCGAAAAATGAGCTTTGCGCCTGACCTACTGAGGCGCGGCGAGCGGTCTTCGGTGCGGGATTAGCAGCGGCTTCACGACTCGCTTTAATAGCTGCTGCGCGAGCTGCTTCGCGCCGATCTTGATCAATGCGGGCAGCAAGCTTGCGTTGATCTGCTTCCGACATATCTGCGATTGCGAGCAGGCTATCCTGTAGCGCGATAGCTTCAAGATTGGCTGCTACCGGACGTAAGTTGTCGCGGTAGGCTTCTATTTCTGAATAGTTTGGTGCCGTTTTAGGCAAAACCTGAAGTGTCGAGTCGAAATAATTACTTGCAAGCACATACTCTTCATCTTCAAAGAATAGATTGCCGAGTTTGAGGTACGCTTTAGCGGCAAGTGACTGATTACCGAGATTGGTCGAAAGGCCTTTTTGCAGATAAGCTATCCCTTGTTCGCGATCGCCAGCTTCGAGGGCAATTTCAGCCATCTTAAAGTATACCTGGTCTTGATACTCGGCATACTTATCCTCCTTGCTCATGCGGGTCAGCGTCTTCAGCGTCGAAGCCATGTCAGCATTACCAGTCTTGTAAGAGGTTGTGGCCATATTGAGTTCGGCATTAAATACCATCTCAAAATCTGGCTTGAGCTTAATTACCCGCTTAAAGGCAGCAAATGCAGCTTTAGAATCGCCTTCGCGTTGGTGAAGCTGACCGAGAACATATGAATACCGAGCGCGGTCTTTGCGGCTCTTCGAAAGAGCGATAGCATCTTCTAAATAGGGTATAGCTTCAGGGTACTTCTCTCGCTCGATGTAGAGTTCTGCATAAGCCGCCGGAAGTTGGCGCCGCACATGCTTAAAGGTGGCCCCGCTGCGAGCCAGCTGACCTAAGATGCGTTCAGCGTCCACATACTTTTCACGAGCGATGTAGGTGCGGGCGAGCCAGTAATTGAGGTCTTGGAGGGCCGTCTCGTGTACAAAAATGCCGTGCTTAGGCTTTTCGGCATCATTAGTTGGAGCTTCGAGACCTTCACCGTCGGCGAGGGCATTGTCGGCATCGGGAACTTCTCCGGCTTCGAGTTTAGCGAGGCGTTCAGCTTCAGCTTCGGCAGCTTTGTCGGCGGCTTCAGCTTCTGCGCGAGCTTGATCTTCGGCTGCTTGTGCAGCTTCTTTTTCGGCGGCCATTCTTGCCTCACGCTGCTCACGGGCCATTTCAGCGCGGGATTTCGGCTTGCGGCTCTTGCTTTTCGAAGATTTCTTGGTTTTGCTCGTTGATCGTGAAGAGCTCGAGCTGCTGCTGCTGGATGATTTGCGCTTTTTGCTGCCGCTACGTGCTCGTGGTGCTGTAGAGCGTCGCTTGCGTGGTGCAGGTCGGGTGCGGGTTTGGCCGCGGCGAGCAGTCTTTTGCCGGTTGGCTTTCGCCTTCGCTTTACCGTCGGCAATCTTCTGCTTTTCAATGCGGCGCAGACGATCAGTTTCGTTTTCCGGAGCGAAGTCTTTGACTGCAAACTTAAAGGTGTGCTCTGCGCTCTCGTAGTCTTGCTTGAGCAACTGCGCCTTGCCGAGCAGGAGGTAAGAATCGTCTTCGTAATCGGAAGGCCGGTGAATGTTGACGACCAGCGAAATCTTCTCCATAGCCTTGTCGAGGCTCGGAGCCGTTGCCGCAGGATCTTCAACGCTAAAGGCAGGATACAGTGGGAGCAGTTCGGTATAGTCGAGCTGGCGGCTGTCGGCTGCTTCCTGTTCGGCTAGCTCAATGAGTTCTTGCGCGTTGAAGTAGCCGTTGTAGTGGGAGGTAAAGTTGTGGTACCACTGCGCCATGGGCTTGCGTTCGCCAAAACGGCGCTGGGTTTTACAGCCAGAAGCAGCCACCACTGTACCTATCAGCAGGAGCACCAAGCAACTTTGCCAACTCGGCAAACCAAGAGAAAAAACACTACGCATAGCTAGGCAGGGTATACCGCGCGACCACCAGCAAAGTTGCGCCAGTAGGACCGCTCATGAACCTGGGCACCTAAACAGGTTTTGGCGAAAGCCTAGTATCTGCTGAAACACATATGATATTGACCAGGTATACCTTGCCGCGACCAATCCCGTTGAAACCCTCCTCATGGCAAGTAAGTGGCAGCAAATGCGGGCGCGTATTACCGAGCCGTTTCGGGTGACCGTGCAGCGAGAGGAGACTTTTGAGGAGGTAAATACTTATAGCGTCAATCTGGCCAATCTACTCCTGCTCGCAGCCGCAGGAGCCACAGCTGTTGCTCTGCTGACGGTAGCGCTCATAGCTTTGACACCGCTGCGGACGCTGATGCCCGGCTTTGGAGCGATCAATGAACGTAGCGAACTCGTGCGGCTCAATCGCAATCTGCGGGAAATCGAAGCCAAAGTGGCGGCGCAGGAGGCCTATACCTCTAATGTGCAACGCATCCTGGTAGGCGATGTGAGCCAGTACGATGATGCTGCCGAGGCGCCTGCCGCTAATCTCTTTCCCGACAGTGCTTTGCATGTCGATCGCATTCCTGAAGATGAGCAGCTGCGCCAGGATGTGGCTAATTCCAAAACGCGCTATCAGGGCAGCACGAGCAGTAGCGGCATCCCGCTCGATCAGCTGCATCTCACGGCGCCTATCCGCGGCACGGTAAGTTCGGCCTTCGATCCGGCTGATCGGCACTTCGGTATCGATGTCGTAGCTCCCGCCAATACTCCCATCAAGTCTACCCTCGATGGCTATGTGATCGAGGCGGGATGGTCGCTCGAAACCGGCAACGTAATTGCGATACAGCATCCGAGCGAGTTGATATCTTTTTACAAGCACAACTCAGAATTACTCAAGCGGCGCGGCGACCACGTCAGTGCTGGGGAGGCTATCGCGGTAATCGGTAATACGGGCACGCGCACTGATGGTCCCCACCTGCACTTTGAATTGTGGCACCGGGGGCAGGCCATCAATCCAGCAGCCTTTGTCACCTTCGAATGAACGTCAATGTAGTGTTTGATGCTTGTCCAGTGGTGCTTCGTGTACTGTTCACACTTTCCTCACCCAATGCTCGTTGGAGTTTCCTCAAAACCAGTTTTTATGCCTGATGTCCATGCCTTACGTGAGTCTTTTGATGAAAAAGGAGAATCGGTAAGCCCCGTTTTGCCGGAAGGCGTCAAGAATTTTTTGGTAGACATCGATGGCACCGTCTGCGATGACGTCCCCAACGAGCAGCCTGAGCGGATGAGCACAGTTTTGCCCTATCCAGACGCGCTAGCGATGGTGAATAAATGGTATGATGAAGGCCATATCATTACCTTTTTTACCAGTCGCACCTCAGAGACGCGTGAGATAACCACTAATTGGCTCGATCGTCACGGATTCAAATACCACGGTTTGCTGATGGACAAGCCGCGCGGCGGCAATTACCACTGGATAGATAATCATATCGTGAAGGCCACTCGCTATAAAGGTCGCTTCACAGATTTGGTGGTAGAGACTAAGGAGATTGAGGTGTTTAGGAGTTAGGAAGGGAGAGGCTGGATGCTAGATCGCTGCGCTGCTGGAGGCTGGACTGCCGCGCTGCTGGAAGTGTGAAGTGGGAAGCGAGAAGTGGGAGGCGGGAAGTGAGAGGCGAGACTGCTGCAGTGGAAGTACAACCAGACGTCGTTCAACCGAACTATACGAAAAGACAAAGTATTTGCCTACCGCGGCTCTTCCTGACCGGTAGGACGACGTCGGCCGGGCTAGGTCTAGGTGCTGTAGGTCGCCTGCTATACCTCCTAAGGGCGCCCTACCTGCCCCCAGAACAGCAAAAACGGCGCAGCCAGAAAACGGCGCAGCCAAAAACAGCCGCAGGCAAAAACAGCGCAGCAAAAAACAGCGCAGCAACCTACCATCCCCCCGCCCAGCCCTTGCGATCCTTGCGCACTCAGAAGCGTGGCCCCTGCACCCCATTTCTTCGTAGCGGTGAGCGCAGCGACCTTGCGATACCATCCCCCAGAACTGCCCCCCGCCAAGCCCTTGCGATCCTTGCGCACCATTGCGGTGAGCGCAGCGACCTTGCGATACCATCCCCCCCCCAGAACTGCCCCCCGAACAGCAAAAACGGCGAAGCCAAAAAACAGCCGCAGGCAAAAAACAGCGCAGCCAAAAACAGCGCAGCAACCTACCATCCCCCAGAACAGCCCCCCGCCCAGCCCTTGCGATCCTTGCGCACCATTGCGGTGAGCGCAGCGACCTTGCGATACCAATCCCCCAGAACAGCAAAAACGGCGCAGCCAAAAAACAGCCGCAGGCAAAAAAACAGCGCAGCCAAAACAGCGCAGTCTAAAAACCAGCCACAGGCAAGCCCTCCACCTCCTCCCACTCAAAGACATACCCCAACTCCTCCACCAATTTCTCACTACTCACCCGACACGAATCCAAAATCGTGTGGCTCATCTCGCCCAACACCAGCCGCAAACCAAAGGCCGGCACGGGCAGCGTCACCACCGGATGAGCAACAGCAGCAGCAATCGCCCGCGCTAGCTGCTTATTGCGCACAGGATGAGGCGCAACAGCATTGACCGGACCTGAATAAGCCGCATCATCAATAGCTGCGAAATAGATGCCACATATATCGTCGAGGTGAATCCAGCTGTACCATTGATTCCCGTTACCAAAATAGCCGCTCACCCCTATGCGCGTGGGCTGCAGCATCTTCTCCAGTGCTCCACCCGCTGCCGTCAGCACAATTCCAGTGCGCAAGGCACACATGCGTACCGCCGTCGCGTCTGCTAAAGCTGCCACCGCCGCCTCCCAAGCTAGGGTACTTTCACTCAAAAAGCCGCTGCCCGGCGGCGCATCTTCCCCTACCCAAACCTCACCACTGTCGCCGTAGTAGCCTATGGCCGAAGCACTGATGTAAGCCTCCACTTCGCTGCCGCCCTGCTGGATGAGCTCGCTGAGCAAGCGCGTCGTATTTACTCGACTCGCAATGATGAGTTCCTTGCGCTCCGGCGTCCAGCGTTTGTCGGCAATGCCAGCACCTGCCAAGTTCACCACATGCGTCACGCCCGCGATGGCTGCCGAGTCTATCGTCATCGCTTTGGCATCCCACCCAAAGCTTTTGTAGTCGTCGACTTTCTCTGGATGGCGGGAAAGTATGCGCACTTCATCACCCCTCGCTTTGAGCAGCTGGGCGAGTCGCGCACCTATCAAACCTGTGCCTCCGCCAAGCAAAATTGTCTTCATCGAGTGCTGTGAGTAGTCGCAGTCAAAATGCCCCAGCAGTGGGAATGTTTCGCGTTTTGCCTGAGCCTAGCGCATCACTACCTTCCAGCCCCACCACACCCCATGCTACATCCCTTTCGATACGCGCTTCTCGGCGCGAGTCTGTTGATTTTTCTGCTCGCCTGCAATCCTGATCGAGCACCTAAGGCCTCCCTCACCCGTGTCAAAGCGCACCTTCCGAAAGAGCCCCGCCGCCTCTTCCCGCTGGCCGCCGCGAGCGCTTACGAGACGCAGGTCAACGACCTCATCTACCAGTACCTCGTGCACTTCGACCCCCTCAGCGAGCAACTGGCGCCCCAGCTGGCAGAGGAGCTTCCGAGCGTCCAAACCTTCGTCGACGGCACGTATGCTGGCCTCACTGGCTACACTTTTACCCTCCGCGAAGGCGCCACCTGGAGCGATGGCATGCCCGTCACTGTCGATGATGTCATCTTCACGTTCAAGGCGATTTGGTATCCCGGATTTGCGGGTTCGCCCTTGCAAGCCGGCATCCGTGAGCTGGTAGACATTGAGCGCGATGCCAGTAATTCCCGCCGCTTTACCGTCATCGCATCTACGCGCAACCTCAACGCTGGGGCCTACTACGGCAACATTCCCATACTGCCCGCACATGTTTACGATCCGCAGCAGCAGTTGCAGCAGGTGAGTCTTCCGCAACTTATTGCCACTCCGCTCATCGACAGTTTGCCCACGGAATTGCAGAGCTTTTGGAATGAAGAGCAGAGTGCGCCTTTCGGCAAAACAACAGTCGTCGGTAGCGGTCCTTATCAGCTAGATGTGTGGGAGCCAGAGCAGCTAATTCGACTAGTGCGCTCGC
This sequence comes from Saprospiraceae bacterium, assembly GCA_965213735.1. Lineage (GTDB taxonomy): Bacteria > Bacteroidota > Bacteroidia > Chitinophagales > Saprospiraceae > CALDTK01. The sequence continues at coordinate 593,550 of CBDCAB010000005.1, read as the reverse complement.
CAAAATTCTGGGCAGCAGAACTGGAGGGCGGGCTTTTTCTGGCGCACCCAGATACAATAGAGTTTCTGCCCGTCCCCGATCAAACCGCTGCCTTGGCTATGCTGCGCAATGGTGATCTCGACGTGCTCGCCAACGTGCCACCACAAGAAGCTGTAGCCCTCCGTGAGCAAGAACCCGAACTAGACATTTACACTCCGCTACAGCTCACGCAAACCTTCATCTACCTCAACACAACCGATCCCAAACTCGCCGATAAGCGCACGCGTCGTGGCCTGGCACACCTGCTCGATGTAGATGGCTTCTTGCAAGACGTGCAACTCGGTTTTGGCAAAGCCCTCCACAGCCCTTACCACCCCAGTCAAGACTACGCCAAGCGCTCTGAGCACCCCGTTGAGTTTTCTCTCGACAGCGCCCGCGCCAACTTCGAGCGTGCGGGTTGGACAGACAGCGATGATGATGGTATCTACGACAAGCTCATAGATGGCGAGCTCGTGCCGCTAGAGCTAGAATACCTCTATCCCTCCATATCGAGTAGTTCGGAGGCGCTGGCTCTTCTATATGCTGCTGATGCGGCGAAAGCTGGCGTTAAGATCGTGCCGATCGGTAAGGAATATGGTGCCTTGCTCGGCGACCTGAGTCAGCGCAATTTTCAACTCGTGCAAGGGGCGCTAGGAGGCGAACCACTTCCCGACGATCCGTACGCGCTGTGGCATACCGAGAGCAACTCGCCCAGCGGAAAGAATCGAGCCGCCTTCGGCAATGCGATGAGCGATTCGCTGATCAACGAGATTCGCATCAACCTCGATGCTAGCTCGCGCAAGGATCAGTATGAGCAGCTTGCTGAAATCATTGCCGAGGAGCAGCCCGTGATTTTTCTCATCGTGCCGCAGGAGCGTATTGCCGTGCGCGCAGGCCTCAAACCCCTTATCACTGCGCGTCGCCCTGGCTACTGGTTGCCTGGTTTCACCGCACGTAAAAGTCACTGATACACCATGTGGGTGCGCTACCTGCTACGACGGCTGATTACGAGCGTAGGGGTGCTGCTGGGCGTGCTGCTGCTCACCTATGGCTTGAGTCGCCTGTCAGATGCCGATCCTGTGTATGCTTACCTAGAAGCACATAATGAGTTTGGCAACAGTACCCGCAGTGCTGGTGATACACGAGCGTACAGCAGGGCCGCACGGAGATTGGGCCTGGATTTACCTGGCTTTTTTTTCGCGCTTTCGCCAAAACACTACCCAGACACCCTCCACCGCATCCTCCCGCTGGCACGGAGGCAGCAGGCAGAGACGCTTCTGCGGGAAGGCTTGCCGTGGCCACACATCCAAACCTACCAAACCACGGCCTGGTCGGCAGGTAGTCTTTCGCCCGACGCGCAGCTCGAGGAGGCACATCATCAAGGTCAGCTACTCGTGCCCACACTTCGGTGGTATGGCTCAGACAATGGCTTCGTTTATTTTTTGAAAGGTCTGCTTCGTGGTGATTTAGGCTACAGTTCGCGCACTGGCAATCCTGTAGCCTCCTCTTTGCTGCGGGCACTGGTGGTGACGCTGCCCATTGCGTTGGTATCCTTACTGCTCGCTGTAGTGCTAGGCATTCTCCTCGGTTTGCCACTGGCCAGGCATCGGTGGCGAGCGCTGCGGCTGGGGCTGTACGCCTTTGTGAGTGCTCCAGGATTTTGGTTGGCGACTATTTTCGTGACGCAGCTTTCAGGACGCGGCAAGCCTTTTCCAGGTCCTGGCTGGCGGGGTGCTACAGATTCGCTGGCCAATTGGCTGTCGCACACCACGCTTCCCATATTGATATTGGCTTTGCCTGCTGCGGCTTACCTCGCCTTGCTGCTGGAAGAAGCAATCAGGAGAGAAGATCGACTTCCCTTGCGAGATTTTGCCCGCATGCAAGGAGCAAGTGAGCGGAGTGTCTGGTGGCGCGAGATGCTGCGCCTAGGGATTGCACCTTCGCTGGCCACTGCCGTCGGTTTGCTTATCCCTGCCTTTTTGGGTGGATCTGTGGTGGTGGAGTATGTGTTCAATATTCCAGGCTTAGGCAGGTTGGTCTTCGAGTCGATTCTTGCACGCGACTGGCCGGTGGTGCTAGGCGTTGTCCTGCTAAGTGGATTGGCTACCATCATTGGTTATGTGGTGATGGATGTGGTGAATGCTTGGATTGATCCACGTTTCAGAAAATTTGTGGTTCATGCCCATTGAGCGGCCAAGGCAGCAGACCTATGTCAGCTCGTGGCTGTGGTGGGGGCTAGCAATCTTGCTGGGGGCCACGTGGCTAATGAGCAGCAGTTGGGGAAGCGAACGCCTGGCTGCCAACGTGATTGATCGTGCGTGTCTGGGTGGTTGTGCTCCAGGAGTTGGCGGTCACTGGCTGGGAACAGACAATCTCGGTCGCGATGTGTGGCGGCAGCTACTTGGGGGTGCGTTCACAGCTTTGGGTGGCGGGCTAGCAGCGGCGGGTTTGAGCTTGTTGATTGGGTATGTGCTTGGAGCTGTTGTAGCCTGGTGGTCGCGTGCAGGCGAGCGGGTGCCGTGGTGGGTTTTGGCGCAAGCTGTACTGACAGTTGGATATGCGGCCTTCTGGTGGCGCTACAGGCCGGGAGGAAGTTGGGTGCTCAATGCGCCCTTACTGCTGCTACTAGGCCTCTTGCTGCTCTCGGTGTGGCTCTGCTTGGCGGGTAAAATTATGAGTTGGCCAGCCTGGTTGAAGGCAGGTTTAAGAAGCGACCGCCTGCTGCTCTACGTGACGGAGGTGGTGTCGAGTGTTCCAGCCTTGTTGTTGTTGCTGGCACTGGCCGCCCTAGCATTTCGACCTGGTTTAGGTCAATTGATCCTCATTTATGTGGCCGTGCGTTGGACGGGTTTTGCCGTACTGTCGCTCCAGGAAGTGCGTGGAGTACTGGAGCAGCCCTACATTTTAGCTGCTCGTGGCACGGGCGTTTCGGGCTGGCGACTGCTTGGCAAGCATGTTTTCCCCAATGCTTTTCCGCCCTTGTTAGTAAAATTCGTCCTTGCCATCGCCGGCTTTATACTCGTAGAGGGCACATTTTCTTTCCTCGGTTTGGGTTTGCCGGTCGAGCAGGCGAGTTGGGGGCGGGTTTTGGCGCAAGCACAACAGGTAAGAGGAGGCTGGTGGCTATGGCTATTCCCGGGCATCACACTCATAGGGAGCATACTTGCCTTACAACTCTTGGCTAGACGAATAAATCGCTGAAAGTCAGTTGCTTAGCCTCTACGCATATGCTTCGGAAAGAGATTGGACTTGCCTTTCTTCTTTTTATAACTGCCCTTTTTCCCAGGCTTTACGTGAGCATCTTCATTGACTGGGCAGCCAGATTTGCGGTTGCAGGAAGTGGCGGTACCACACATCAGCGCAGCTGCAAGCAACATCGAAAAAAGGCGGGTGGTGTATAAACTTGGAGTAAACCGTTTGAACATATTGCGTGGTAAGGCTTTGCGCAAGGTGTGTGGTAGTTGATTGACAACGAAGCTACTACGCAAAAGTAGATGCAAAAATTTCGCCTTATTTGGCAAAGTTTGGTTATGTTAACCCTTCTGCTAATTTTGCCCAAAGTTTAAACACTTCCCTCGATGAATAAAGGAGACCTCGTAAGCAAGATCGCCGAGCAGGCTGATCTCTCTAAGACCCAAGCTCAAGAAGCCCTCAACGCCACCCTCGACGCCATTGGTGGCGCCCTTAAGGAGAACGATAAGGTTACCTTGATTGGCTTTGGTACCTTTTCGGTAAATCACCGTAAAGCACGCCAAGGACGCAACCCACAAACTGGCAAGTCGATCGAAATCGCTGCCAAAAACCTGGTGAAATTCAAGCCGGGTAAAGAACTCGCCGACAGCGTCAACTAGACGCAAAGTCTGCACCAACTCCCCCAGGGAGTGATCGGAATGGGGTGGCTGCGCTATGTGCGGGCCGCCCCGTTCGTGTTTTCAATCGTCAGCTCCGAACAGGACAGCACCTCGCTACATTGTGTAGTGTAGCTTGCCCACACAACCCTACCCCTTAGCTATGGCCGACCTCCCCAAACTCAAACGTATTGCCTCTCAAGTGCGCCGCGATATCATACGCCAGGTGGCTGGTGTAGGTACAGGACACCCGGGTGGCTCGCTAGGCTGTGCCGATCTGGCCGTGGCGCTCTACTTCGAGGTGATGAAGCACGACCCGAGTTTTAACATGGAGGCCAAGGGTGAAGATGTTTTCATTCTTTCCAACGGGCACATCTCGCCGCTTTTCTACAGCGTGCTGGCGCGTTCTGGCTATTTCCCACCCAGCGAACTCGACACGTTTCGCCTCCTCAACTCGCGCCTGCAGGGTCACCCTGCCACGCATGAAGGTCTGCCAGGAGTACGTGTGGCTACAGGCTCACTCGGCCAAGGCATCAGTGTAGCCGCGGGTATAGCTGCATCAAAAAAACTCGATGGCGACGAGCGTTGGGTATTCTGCCTCACCGGCGATGGCGAGCAGCAGGAAGGTCAAGTCTGGGAAGCTGCACTCTTTGCCCACCACTACCAGCTCGATAACTTCATCGTAATCGCCGATCGCAATCACCAGCAAATCGACGGCCCGACAGAGAAAGTCATGGACCTCGGTGATCTGTCTGCCAAATGGGCGAGTTTTGGCTGGCGCACCCTCCGCATGAAAGGCAACGACATGCAAGATGTACTCGATACACTCGGCGAGGCTAAGGCCCAACTCGGTGGCCACCAGCCCATATTTATTGAGATGCACACCGAAATGGGCTACGGCGTCGACTACATGATGGGTACGCATGCCTGGCACGGCAAAGCACCCAACGAGGAGCAAACCTCTACCGCGCTCGCCCAACTCGAAGAAACCCTCGGCGACTACTAAACCCACCCCCAGCCTGACCACAACAATGTGGTCAGGCCAGCCCCTAGCACCCAGCCCCCAGCCCCCAGCCCCTAGCACCCAGCACCTACTCCCAACACCCACTCTATGGCTACTGAGACCGCAACTAAGACAGTATTCCCAAAATTCCCGATTACCGGCAAAAAAGCTACCCGTGATGGCTTTGGCGCAGGTCTAGCCGCCGTTGGTGATGCCAACGATAAGGTGGTAGCTCTGTGTGCCGACCTCGTCGGCTCGCTCAAGATGGAAGCCTTTATTGATGCTCACCCAGAGCGGTTTTTTCAGATGGGCATTTCGGAGGCCAATATGATGGGTGTCGCTGCTGGATTTGCGACTACGGGACATATCCCCTACACAGGCACGTTTGCCAATTTCTCGACAGGAAGGGTGTACGATCAGATTAGACAATCGATCGCTTACTCTGATAAGAACGTGAAGATCTGCGCAAGTCATGCCGGACTGACTCTTGGTGAAGACGGCGCCACGCACCAGATTCTCGAGGATACGGGTATGATGAAGATGTTGCCGGGCATGACGGTGATCAATCCCTGCGACTACAACCAAACAAAGGCTGCGACTATAGCCATTGCTGCGCATCACGGGCCGGTATATCTCCGTTTTGGGCGCCCAAGCTGGCCTGTGTTTATGCCTGAGGACATGAATTTCGAGATAGGCAAGGGCATCCTTATGAAAGAGGGCACGGATGTCTCCGTTTTTGCGACGGGTCACATGGTTTATCAGGCCATGGCGGCCATTGAGCAGCTAGAAGGGGAGGGTTTGAGCTGTGAGTTGATCAATATTCATACGATTAAGCCGCTCGATGAGGACATTGTGCTTCGCTCTGCTCGCAAAACCGGCCACGTCGTCACATGCGAGGAACACAATCGCATTGGTGGTTTAGGTGATGCCATTGCGCAGGTGCTGGTGAAGCATCACCCTGTGCCGCAGGAGTATGTAGCTGTCGATGATAGTTTTGGCGAAAGCGGAAAACCGGAACAGCTACTCGATAAGTATGGCCTCAGCATAGCAGATACGGCTGCGGCGATACGCAAGTGTGCCGGGCGCTAAACCCACGCTACTCCACATCTACCCCATTCACGTACTTACCCTCGCTGGTTGGGCCCGCTAGATTTGTTGCTGAGGGCAAGATCGTGGTGGCCTAGTACACACGATCCGGGTCGGCGACACATCCAGAGTCCCGCGTTGTGTGTTTGTTGTGTCTGTCGTAGAGTTCTGGTCGCCGACCCGCCCCATTTTTGGCTGAAGGTTCTTACCTACGCGCCACCCAAAACAAGACTATGAAGTTCGCAACCAAGGCGATTCACGCCGGTGTACGCCCCGATCCTACTACAGGAGCGGTGATGACGCCGATTTACCAAACGAGTACTTACGCCCAGCGCGGACCTGGCGACCACCAGGGCTACGAGTATGCAAGAGGCGACAATCCTACGCGCAACGTACTCCAGGAAAATCTCGCCGCACTCGAAAATGGCACTGACGGCATCGCGTACAGCAGTGGACTTGCAGCTCTCGATGCTGTGCTGCGGCTGCTAGAACCTGGCGACCACGTGATTGCGACCAGCGATTTGTACGGAGGCTCTTACCGTCTGATGGTCAAGCAGTACGAGCGGTTTGGGATCTCTTTTGATTTTGTGAAGCTGCACGGCGCCGAAAAGCTCGCGGAGTTGGTAACAGACAAAACCCGTCTGGTTTGGCTGGAAACGCCCACCAATCCCATGCTTACGCTCATCGACATCAAAGCCGCGTGTAAGGCTGTGAATGGGCGGGCCCTCGTGGCTGTCGACAATACGTTTGCGACGCCATACCTGCAAAACCCGCTCGATATGGGTGCAGACATTGTGTTGCACTCTGCGACTAAATACCTCGGAGGGCACTCGGATGTTATTCTCGGGGCTATAGTCGTTAAAGACCCGAAGCTAGCGGAACATTTTCGCTGGGTGCAAAATGCAGTCGGGGCGTGCCCGGGACCTCAGGATTGCTTTTTAGTGCTGCGGGGTATCAAGACTTTGCACCTCCGCGTGCAGCGTTCGTGTGAAAATGCCCACGCTATTGCGAAGTTTCTTCAGGGGCACGAGAAGGTCAATCAGGTGTATTATCCGGGTTTGGAGTCACACCCGCAGCACGAACTCGCCTCGCGGCAGATGCGGATGTACGGCGGCATGGTGAGTTTCAATTTGCACACCGATACGCTCGAGTATGCCACGACGCTCTTGGCGAATACCGATGTATTTACGCTTGCAGAAAGTTTGGGTGGAGTAGAAAGCCTTATCGGGCACCCTGCATCTATGACCCACGCCAGTATCCCGCGCGAGCAGCGCCTGAGCGTAAGTCTTACTGATTCTTTGATCAGGCTCAGCGTCGGAGTTGAAGATGTCGAAGATTTGATTGCGGACCTGAAGGAAGCCTTGGGGATGTTGGGAGGTGGGGAGTGAGAAGTGAGAGGTGAGAGGTGAGACCGCTTCGCTGTTGGAGGCTGGATCGCTTATGCTGCTGGAGGCTAGACTGCTGTACTGGAGGTAAGTGTAGACGTCGTTCTACCGAACTATAAATGTAGATAAGTTAGCTGCCTGCAGTAGCTCTGCCTGCGCGGTAGGACGACGTCGCCCGGGGCTGGGAAGTGGAAAGTGAGATGCCCTAGCATGTGCTCTCCCCCTTAGGAGTGCAAATTCTATGCGCGCTAAAGCACGCGCAACCTGACCGCTAGGTGCTCCGCGCTGTGCATCAGGTACCTATGCGATACCATCCCCCCGAACTGCCCCCCGCACAGCCCTTGCGATCCTTGCGCACTCACAAGCAGGGCCCCTGCACCCCATTTCTTCGTAGCGAATCGCGCGCAGCGACCTTGCGATACCATCTCCCCCAGAACAGCCCCCCGCACAGCCCTTGCGATCCTTGCGCACTCACACGCGGGGCCCCTGCACCCCATTTCTTCGTAGCGAATCGCGCGCAGCGACCTTGCGATACCATCTCCCCCAGAACAGCCCCCCGCACAGCCCTTGCGATCCTTGCGCAACATTGCGAATCGCGCAGCGACCTTGCGATACCATCTCCCCCAGAACAGCCCCCCGCACAGCCCTTGCGATCCTTGCGCACTCACAAGCGGGGCCCCTGCACCCCATTTCTTCGTAGCGAATCGCGCAGCGACCTTGCGATACCATCCCCCAGAACAGCCCCCCGCACAGCCCTTGCGATCCTTGCGCAACATTGCGAATCGCGCAGCGACCTTGCGATACCATCCCCCAGAACAGCCCCCCGCCCAGCCCTTGCGATCCTTGCGCAACATTGCGAATCGCGCAGCGATCTTGCGATACCATCTCCCCCAGAACAGCCCCCCGCACAGCCCTTGCGATCCTTGCGCAACATTGCGAATCGCGCAGCGACCTTGCGATACCATCTCCCCCAGAACTGCCCCCCGCACAGCCCTTGCGATCCTTGCGCAACATTGCGAATCGCGCAGCGACCTTGCGATACCATCTCCCCCAGAACAGCCCCCCGCACAGCCCTTGCGATCCTTGCGCACTCACAAGCGGGGCCCCTGCACCCCATTTCTTCGTAGCGAATCGCGCAGCGACCTTGCGATACCATCCCCCAGAACAGCCCCCCGCCCAGCCCTTGCGATCCTTGCGCAACATTGCGAATCGCGCAGCGATCTTGCGATACCATCTCCCCCAGAACTGCCCCCCAAACAGCAAAAACGGCGAAGCCAAAAAACAGCCGCAGGCAAAAAACGAGCTTGCTCAAAAAACAGCCGCAGGCCGACCCTCTACAAAGCACTCAAGCTCTTCCCAGACTTCAACTTCTCAAACTGCTGCAAGCCACACTCTAAGAAAGCCTCGTACTCCTCCACATCGGGGGTATAAGGCACAGGCTGATTGAGCACCTGCATGTCTGGACTCATCAGCACGTAGTAAGGCTGTGAATTACGGTTGAAGTAGCGTGCCTGAAAATCCGCCCACTTGTTGCCCACCGTGCGAATCTTTCGACCCGAAAAATCACTCGTAAAAGCCGACGGTAGCTCCTCCCGCTCATCTACGTAAAGGCTCACCAACACGTAATCCTCGCTGATGCGATCATACACGCCAGGCTGATTCCATACCTGATCCTCCATTTTGCGGCAATTCACACAGCCGTGGCCGGTAAAGTCAACGAGCACTGGCTTATTTGCTGTTTTGGCGTAAGCCATAGCCTCATCAAAGTCCTTGAAACAATCCAGGTTCTGCGGACAATCCTTGGGGTAGATGTAGCTATGTCCTGCAGGCGGCGCAAGTCCACTCAGCAGAGCAGGCGTCCTAAACGTTTCCGACTGCTCGGCGTGCCGATAGCCTAGACCCACGTACACCGAAAAGAGCAGTGCAGCAGTACCAAGAACGAGCATGGTATTACCCACGCGCTGGTTGCCGTACTTCTCGAGCGGGGTCTTGAGCCAACCAAAATAATAAGCCGCAAGTCCCAGCGCACACAGCACCCACACACTCAAGAACAACTCATAAGGCATCCACTTGGTGCCCATGATCAAGTCGGCAGTTGATAGAAACTTCATTGCCAAGGCAATCTCTACGAAGCCCAGCGTCACCTTAACGGTATTCATCCAGCCACCAGACTTCGGCAAGCTCTCGAGTGCACTCGGAAAAGCAGCAAAAAGTGTAAATGGAAACGCCAGCGCAGCCGAGAAGCCAATCATGCCCACCAGCGGCGCCACCGGTATACGCCCCAATATTGTTGCTCCTCCTCCAGTAGCAGTCTCAACTAGCAAGGTGCCAATGATCGGACCAGTGCAGGAAAAACTAACTAAACTAAGCGTGAAAGCCATAAAGAATATACCCAATAGCCCGCCTTGATCGGCAGCGCGATCGGTTTTATTCGCCCAACTACTCGGCAGCGTTATCTCAAAAAATCCAAAGAAGCTAAAAGCAAAGATTATAAAGAGAATACCAAAAGCAAGGTTGAACCAGGCATTCGTACTCAACAGATTGAGCGCATCAGCACCGAATATCACTGTTATTACCAGGCCAAGGGTAACGTAAATCGCTATAATACTAGCACCGTAAATGATAGCTCGCTGCAAGCCCTTTTTTCTATCCTTACCGCGGCCAGTAAAAAAACTTACCGTAAGTGGAATCATAGGAAACACACAGGGCGTGAGCAGTGCCAGCAGTCCCCCGCCAAAGCCGAGCAGGAAGACTGTGAGCAGACTAGCTTTTGCATCAACCTCCAATTCGCGTTGAGCATCACCACAGGTAGCGTCTTCATTATCTTTGTTGATACTGTAGATCGCATTTCGGTCGTCACTGGCTGCGGCAGGCAAGTCCGCAACGGCGAGATCATCAGGTACATCATCCGATCCACCTTGTGCCGCCGTGAGGTAAGCTTCGTAGCGATCGTAGTTGATGAGTTTGGCAGTGGCAGTGCCAGGTGTGAAGCGCCAGTAGCGTTCTTCGGGAGGCAAACACTGCGTGGCATCGCAAGTCATGAACTCCAAGTACCCCAGCATCGAAGCATCTGGATCATCGAGCGTCACCCGCTGCGTGAAAGTGGCTGTTGGCGCTAAAAACTTGGTGACCTGTACCTCGAAAGTCGCATCGATTCCCGACTTTCGCTTGCCACTTTCTGATACTTTGCCTACGGTGGTATAGCCCCCGGTCTCATCAAAGTTGAATGAAGTAGCTACCGGACCGCCTTCTGCCACTTGCTGCGAATAGACTGTCCATCCTTCCTGAATTTTGGCCGTCCAAATTAGATCGTAGGTGCTGTTATCGATCCGTTTGGTAGTAACCGACCATACCACCGGTTCTAAGATCTTTGGGCGGACGGCAGAAGCTACCGCTTGCTCCTCCTGCTGCTTTGCCTCTTCTACTGCGGCTACAATAGCAGGCGCAATGGGTTCGCCTGAAACCAGATTTTTTTCTTCTACCTGTGCTGCGGGAGGCTGAAAGCTGAAATCTACATCCGTTGGGGGCAAACAGCGCGTATCGTCGCAGGTCATAAAGGTGAGGTAGCCGACTAGCGGTGCCTCACCCTTAAACTTTACTTGTTGACGTATCTTGTAGTCGTGCTTAAACTTGACGACGTTCATCTGAAAGACCTGATCGAATCCAGCTTTTCTCCCACCAGTTTCGGTGCCGTTGCCGATAAGACTTACCGCCTCAGGAGTGTCGTAGGTAATTACGGTGGGTTCGGGACCATCGTCACTATCTAAATATTGTGAATAGACCGACCAGTTGTCATCAATAGTCGCATTAAAAACCAAATAAGTATTACCCTTCTCCTGTTCGGTTGTAAAGGTCCACTTTACCGGATCGAGTAATTGCGCTGATACTGAGCTACTCGTGGTAAAGAGTAGGGCTAAAATGGATAGAGTGAAGTAGACGCAGCGTGCTGCCATGGAGTTTGATTGACGCGTGGCTAAAGTTTGGCCACAGGGAGGGCTATGTCGATAGTTTGTGGTGGAAGGCACTTCATGTTGGTGCAGGCCATAAATTCCAAGGTACCCACTACCTCAGTGACGCTGGCAGCCAAGCTAAAGGTCTGCGTGAAATTAGCGTGGTGCTTGAATTTTGTTATCTGCATTTCGAACAGCTCATCAAATCCCGCCACCACGTCGCCGTCTTCTGTTGCGAGGCCGCTCAACTCCAATCCGCTGGTAAGGCTGAGGTCGAGCGTAGTGGGTATTGGCCCGCCCTCGTCGAGAAATTGGCTATACACGTACCAGCCTTCAGCCACTTCAGCTTGCGCCAAAACAGCGTGTACATCGCCGTTCTTGCCGAGGGAGAAGCTCCATGTTACAGGATGTTGGTCAGCTTGCGCCAAAACCAAAGAGGCCATCAGCAGCAGGCCGGAAGTGAGTAGGAGTTTATACATAGTGTAGCACCTTACCAGAAAAGCTTACAAATAACTCACCAGCCTGCGCTTCAGTATACACGAAGTGCTACCGAAGCCTCGAACGCGAGCAAAAAAGACTTCCTTCCGAAAAAACCTGCTATTCAGCCGTTGTTGGTGTCCGCTGGAGGAGGCTTTCGAGCAGTGCCCGTCCACTGTCGTTGCCCAGTACAGCTTCGGCGGCACGTTCGGGGTGCGGCATCATCCCGATCACGTTGCGCCCGGCATTGCAGATGCCAGCGATGTTGCGAGCCGAGCCATTGGGATTGGCTGCTGGAGTGGCATTACCGTGGGCGTCTGTATACAGAAACAGCACTTGATCGTTTGCCTCCAACTCGTCGAGTACCGCCTCACTTGCATAGTAGCGACCCTCTGCGTGGGCTATAGGAATGAGGTAAGCAGAGTCGAGGTCGAGCTGCCTAGTGATGTCGCTATAAGAGGTGGTAGGCCGCAGGAATACGTTGTCGCAGATAAACTTTTGCTGTTCGTTGCGCAGCAGTGCGCCTGGAAGAAGCTCCGCTTCGCAGAGAATTTGGAAGCCGTTGCAGATGCCGATTACGCGGCCACCAGCTGCGGCAAATTTGCTGACGGCTTGCATTATCGGACTGAATCTCGCCAGCGCTCCTGCCCGCAAGTAGTCACCGTAGCTAAAGCCACCAGGCACTAAAATGGTATCAGTGGCTGGATCGTAATCGTCGAGTTCGGCGCGCTTGTGCCAGAGTGCTTCCACCGACTGCTCGAGCACGTTGCCAAACACGTGTAGCAGGTCGTGATCGCAGTTCGAACCTGGAAAAATGATGACGCCGTACTTCATAGCCAGGGTTATGCCGGGTTGTTTGGCAGCAAAGGTATCGGATTAGCGCGAGGTGAACGCCATCCACATATAAGCGCCAAGGATAGCAGCTAAGGCGACGAGTACGACCACTTTAGCAGGTGTTCGCGAAAGCTCACTCAGCCATATACCCAGCAGCACACTCAGCGGGTAAAGCAGCAGCGCTATGCCTGCCACCAGCGGAATCGATGAAAACAGCAGCGCCAGCCAGCCCACAGCAAGCATAGTGTACCACATGCGCGAGGCCCGTTGCTCTTGAATAGGACGCCTCGTGGTGAGCCTGCCAAAGGTACCTACACATCCGCCAGTGGCAAGGGCCAACACGGTGAGCGGCTGCCACCCCGCAGGAAAGCCTACCTGCGTCACCTCCCGCCAAGCGGCTACCGACGGCAAAGACAGCGCTCCCGACAGTACGTTTTGCCGAAAGGCGCTAAAATCTCCTACTGTAAAGCACCAAATCCCAACAATCAATGGCAGCGTCAGCACACCGATGAGCATGTTGACTTGCTCGTTGAGACGGAATTTGCGCAGCTGTGCTAAGGCAATTGCTTGCCACAACGCGAACCAAAAGAAGGGCGGAGACACCAAGCCTGCTGCACCGACGAGCAGTCCACAATTGTAAACCGGGAGTGCATCGCCCTGACGTTTGTAGCCGGCAAACAAGCTTTGTGCAGCCCCAGCAATGAGCAAGGTGGCCACTAAGTGAGGCAGGTAGCCCAGCCACCAACTCGCAGCCGAACCGAGAAGTATTCCCACCAAAGCTGGAAAAGTACCTGCACTCCCGAGGCGATGGTGCTGCAGCGTAAAGGCAGCGAAAAAGCCCACAGCAGCCACTAAGGCAGCACCCACCAGCCACGGCACCACGCGGCCATCTGGGTGTAGCAGTAGCGCCTGGCCCCACACCCCGAGCGCCCCACTCGCCTGTGGCGGCACTTCGCCGAGTGCAAATACAGCCGCACGCAACAGCAGCGCACACGCTAGCACCACCAGGGCATTAGCCCACTGAAAGGAGCGGAAAAGTTGCAGCATGTCTGCCGCCGAAAGTAGCCCGCCAGCAGACTTGGCAAGTTTTTTCAAAAATTTTCAGCTCGCTGCGTGCAATCTGGCACCCGCGGCAGTCTAGCTAGTGGCAGCCCGATTCCCAGACCCCTAAACCTTGAACAACAAACTGTAATCCCTGTCCAGCCCAGTCCGTGAGCCATAGCACGCGAGTTTTTCTTAACTCCTACAGTTATAGCTCTTATAAGCTCTTAGCAGCCCAGTTTCCGCAGGTATTTTTAGCGGGACTGGGCTCTTTTTGTCCCTAATTGCATCGGGCTACTTTTGCCGCCACATGGCAGTATCGCTGAGAGACATCCAGGCCCCCGTGCGCAGTGAGTTGCAAGACTTCGAGCGGCACTTCAAGGAGGCAATGGCCAGCCCGGTGCCACTACTCGATAAAATCACCAACCACATCTTGCGCCGTAAAGGCAAGCAAATGCGACCGCTGTTCGTGTTTTTAAGTGCAGGAATGGCAGGAGGCATCACCGAGCAAAGTTTTCACGCCGCCAGCCTAGTAGAGTTGCTCCACACGGCTACGCTGGTGCATGACGATGTGGTAGATGATGCCGAAGAACGCCGCGGCTACTTTAGTCTGCAGGCCTTGTGGGGTAAGAAAGTAGCTGTGCTGGTGGGTGATTACCTCCTGAGCCGTGGCTTGCTCCTGGCGCTCGACAATGGCGCCTACCGACTGCTGCATATCCTGAGTGTGGCCGTTCGCGAGATGAGCGAGGGGGAATTACTGCAAATTCAGAAAGCTCGGCGACTCAACATTACCGAGGAGGTATACTTTGAGGTGATTCGGCAAAAAACGGCTTCTCTCATTGCGGCTGCTTGCGCATCGGGAGCTGCCTCGGCTGGCGCTAATGACGAGGACATTGAGCGCGCTCACTTGCTCGGAGAGAAAGCAGGTATTGCTTTTCAAATCAAGGATGATTTGCTCGACTTCGGCGATGCTGATATCGGCAAGCCCCTGGGCATCGACATCAAAGAAAAAAAGATGACGCTGCCGCTGATCTATGCCTTGCAACAAGCTCCTGCCGCCGAACGCAAGCGTATGCTCAAACTCATCAAGCGGGGCAGCGACAAGAGCGACAACGTGCGGCAAGTACTCGCCTTTGTCCACGCTAGCGACGGCATTCCGTATGCGCGCCGCAAGATGCACGAGTATTTGAATGCGGCCAGAGCAGAACTTGATGCTTTCGCAGCGAGTTCTTACCGCGACAGTCTGCACGATTTGCTCACCTTCGTCACCGACAGAAAGCGATAGTTTCGGCCTATGGATATTCGTACTGCCATCCTCCAGCGCCGCTCGGTGCGACCTGGAGCTTACACCGATCAGCCTGTTGAGCGCGAGGTAATCGAGCGCCTCGTGGCGGCTGCCAATGCTGCGCCTAGTCACAAGAGGTCTTACCCTTGGCGCTTTATCGTCTTTCATTCAGCTTCCGCCAAAACCCAACTCGGTGAATATCTCGCGGAGCGCCAGCAAGAGTCGAGTGATACTCCCGTAGCACCACCCAAGTTGCGCATTACGCGTGAGCGGCCTGGTAAAGCAGCGGCGGCGATAGCGATTGTAATGAATCCTGCGCTCGACAAACTTCCGGAATGGGAAGAAATCAGTGCCACCGCAAGTGCCGTTCAGAATCTATGGCTTGCCCTGGCCGCAGAAGGTCTGGCTGGGTATTGGTCATCTCCAGGCAGTATCGTCGAAGGCGCGGATGATTTTCTCGGTTTGCAGGCCAACGAGCGATGCCTCGGCCTATTTTACCTCGGTTATCCAGCAGAAGCGCCTGGCGATGTTGATCGCCCCGAGGTGGCTGCCAAAGTAGAGTGGCGCTAGTCGACTTATACCTAGTGACTGTCCTTCCAAGACCGATCAAGCTCAAATTGAATCGGCCTCGGAAATTTGGACATGTTTCACTTCTGGAATACCGGACGTAGCTTAAATGCGCACTTGGCCTTCACGCGCTTAAGCCTGTGCTTAAGGGGCAGCAGCTGCCAAGCATTGAGCATCGCAACAGCATCATGAGCTGTTAGGTGCCACAATCTACAAAGACTCTTCATATCTTAAATCGCAGATAACGTAGTACATTAAATGGTCTGGACGCCACAGCAGCAGCGCGCCTAGCACTACACCCGCCACCACCAGCGAATCAACTCCTTTACCCCCTCTCCAAGACTACCCTCGCGATACGTAAACGCAGCCTTTTGATTGATCCGACTCGCTACGGGATACGCATAAATCTTATTGAAGATGTCGCGCAGGGTAGCTCCCGTCTGCTTTGCAAGGATGAGTTCTTGTATCATCTCACCTGCATGCGGGGCCATCATGCTGCCACCCAAAAGGTGAGCCTGCTGCCGTAGCCCCTGCTTAGCCACATACAGGGTCAAAAAAGATTTGTCTGCATAGCCACCGACTATAGCGCGATCATCATCGGTAAAGGGCTGATGAATCGTGTCATAGCTGGTGCCCTGCTCGTCGAGTTGCTCAGCTGTGTAGCCAAAAGTGGCAATCTCCGGATCAGTAAATGTCACCCATGAAAAGTTCTCCAGGGAGTGCTGCGTGTCGATGGGCGAGAGAAAGTTTAGCGCCAAATCACGGTTGTGCATTTCCGCACCGTGGCTGAGTTTTTCGCGACCCATCGCGTCACCAACGGCAAAGACTTGAGAATTGGTGGTGCGGTAGCGGTCGTCAACCTTCATCACGCCGTGCTCGTCTACCGCTATTCCCGCAGCGTCGAGGTTCATGTCTTGCGGAGCAGCATCACGGCCAATCGCAATGAGCACTTCGTCGAAATCGATGCGGTGCTCACGGACCTGCTCCTCACCATTGCGCGTTGTCTTCGTCTCCACCACTGCAGTCGAACTGCCCTCAAATCGGATGACTTCCGACTGCTGGTACACCTCGATTCCTTCTCGATCAAAGCAGTCGCTGAGCATGCTACTGTAGGGGGCAATCTCGCGTTCGAGCAGACGCTCGCCATGATTGACGATGGTGACACGACTTCCGAGCCGCTGCATGGCCTGTCCGAGTTCGCAAGCAATGGCTCCACCACCCACGATGAGCAGACGCGCAGGCAACTCTCGCTCTTGCTCAAAAAAGGTATGGTTGGTGTGCAGGTGCTTCACCCCTTTCGTGCCTGGCACATCGAGCATACGCGGGCGCGAACCGGTAGCGAGCACAATGCGCTTGGCCGAGTAATGCTGGCCATCGACTTCCAGCGTAGTAGCATCCACAAATTTGGCCCAGCCAATCACCACATCTTGGTGCTCTTTGGCAGCCAGCCACTCCGCATTCTCGTGCTTGCGGATGCGGTCTTGTGCTTGGTGCACGTAGTGTAGCGCTTTCGCGAAATTTGCGTTGCCGCTTACCTCTAAGCCAAACGCAGCAGCTTCGCGTGCGGCATGGGCGAGGCGACTGACATGTATGAGCGCTTTAGAGGGTACACATCCGTAATTGAGGCAGTCGCCTCCTATGTTGCGTGCTTTGGCTTCGATGAGCAGTGTCTTCAGTCCAAAAGTGCGTGCAATTCCAGCCGCGCCGAGGCCACCAGAACCTCCACCAACAGCAATAAGGTCGTACTCCATGTTGACCGAAACGTCACGCATGTAGTAGGCGTTTGCAGGTGCACGTGCGTTCCGACTTAGCGCTACGTTATTTGCCGGCCCTATGCTGATGCCTTTTCGCCTCCTGTGTTTGCTCATTGCCGCCGCGACGCTCGTGCACTGCGCGGTGGTGGGGCGGCCCACAGGGGGTAAAGTCGATGTAGCAGGGCCGATACTCGACACGCTGCGCTCTACACCAAACTTCACCACCAACTTTAGCGAAGATGAATTGGTGCTAGAATTCAATGAGTATATCCAACTGAAAAATGCGGTGCGCAATATTGTGCTCACGCCGACACCACTTGCCGGACGGCCACGCTATATCCAGCGAGGGCGCCAAGTGCGAATTGATTTGAGTGAGGTGGAGTTAAGAGATTCGACTACCTATCAGATACAATTTGGAGAAGCTATTCAAGATCTTAATGAAGGCAATCCGGCTACGCGCCTCAAATATGTCTTTTCTACAGGCACCTACCTCGATTCGTTAGCAGTGCGGGGCGAGGTGATTGGTAGCCTCGACGCCCAACCCGTAGCTGATGTGCTCGTGGGTTTGTACCGCTCGCCCTCCGATACTGCGCTTACGCTGAGTGCGCCAGACTATTTCACGCGCACCGACTCAACCGGTCGTTTCGTGCTGGATTATCTCGCTCAGGGGAGCTATCAATTAGTCGCTTATACCGATCAGAATGCTAATTATCGCCTCAACCAGGGGGCAGAGGAGGTTGCCTTCCTGGACACGACAATTCAAGTGATGCCCTTTGCGCCGGATACCTTGTACACGCTGACGCTGAGCGCTGAGCGACCGCCGCTTATCGTGTTGCGGGGCGAGCAGCTGTTTCCAGGGCTTATTCGCTTTACCCTCAACCAGCCTGCCCTGCCAGAAGTCGCTGTGCGGGATATTCCGGGCCAGATCGTTTCGACTTATCGCAGTGGCGACTCACTTTATGTCGCCTATACACCTGGTTTAGATACCTTGGCTAGTGCGGTGGTGGAGCTGGAAGGTGAGATAGATTCGGTCAGCTTACGCCAAAACCTCACTGATCGTCCCACCGAACTTCGTGTCAACGCTGCTGCGGTTGCTGTACCTGGTGAAGCTGCGGTGAATTTTCGGTTCAACCTCCCGCTGCGCAGTTTTGACGAAAGTGAAATACGTGTTAGCGTCGATACTGTGACCTATCCCGTGGGTCAGTGGATGCTCGATACGGTAGATGCCCGCTTGCTGCGGTGGCGACCTCCTGCGGATACAGTGCCTAGTTTTAGCGTAAGCTGGCTACCAGGTGCAATCACGACAGTGTTTGACTCCACCAACCGTGACACGCTGCGAGCCGCTGTACGCCCACGCCGGCGAAGTGAGTTTGGCGAAATTGCGCTCACCCTTGGCGGCCTCGACTCCACGGGCCACTACGTGCTCGAACTCATTGACGAGAAAGGAAATACGGAGCGAAGTTTTCTCCTCGGACCACGACTCCAAGGCACCGGACCGCGGGAAGAAGTGGTGAAGCTGGCGCGGGTAGCGGGCGGTAATTATTCCGTTCGCATCACTGAAGACCTCAACGCCGATGGCCGCTACAGCCCAGGTGATAGGCGGCTGCGGCGCCAGCCCGAACGCGTGCGGGTATACCCTCTCCAGCAGGTGCGCGCCGATTGGCAAACCGAACAACGTATCGACTACTTCACCTCTCCTGGCTCTAAAGACGCGCTGCACCAACTCATCGAGTAGCTTCGGCTCTACATCCTTCATTCCACCTCATGCAACTGCGATCAGAAAATCTCGTGAAGCGTTACGGTAGCCGCACTGTGGTGAAAGGTGTAAGTGTCGACGTGAGTCAAGGTGAAATAGTTGGCCTCCTCGGACCTAATGGTGCTGGCAAAACGACAACTTTTTATATGTGCGTCGGATTCGTTAAACCAACTGATGGGCGCGTCTTTTTAGATCGTGAGGATATTACCTCCTTGCCCATGTATAAGCGAGCCCAGCGGGGAGTAGGATACTTGCCGCAGGAGGCGAGCGTGTTTCGCAAACTAACCGTCAGCGAAAATATTAAAGCTGTGCTAGAAATGACAGATTTATCTAAAGCTGACCAGCGGGTAAAGCACGATTCGCTGATTGAGGAGTTTCGCCTACAAAAAGTCATGAACTCCAATGGCGACACGCTTTCTGGCGGGGAGCGGCGGCGTACTGAAATAGCCAGAGCACTCGCGACGAGTCCAAGGTTTATACTGCTCGATGAGCCTTTTGCAGGTATCGACCCCATTGCAGTAGAAGATATTCAGAGTATTGTTGCGGCCTTAAAACTCAAGAATATTGGAATTCTAATTACAGATCATAATGTGCAGGAAACACTGAGTATTACGGATCGGACATATCTGATGTTTGAAGGTGAAATACTTAAGAGTGGCAGCGCCGAAGAGCTTGCGGCCGATGAGTTGGTGCGCAAAGTTTATCTAGGACAGAACTTCGAGTTACGGAAAAAAATAATCTCGTGAGGGCATGGCTAATCACTGGGATAGTGCTGGCTTGTGGTGCCTGCGAGCAGGAGGTAGAGCGGCCGCTGAATGCACAGGAGCGCAAGGTCGTGAGTCAGCGCTACGCCGACACCGTGCGCACATTAACGCCAATAGTGGACAGTCTGTGTTATGCCAATCGCTCGGCATTGGTGGCGCATTTGGCGGATAGTCTTTACGCAGATCGGGTGGTGGATTTGGAGCGGGAGCGCAAACAAGTAGTGCAGTGAGGAGGCTAAAGTGGGCGGTACCCTTATCGCTAGTGGTGGTATTGCTATACGTGGGCTTTATACGGGAGGAACCAGAGGTCGATCCTCAGGTGCTAATAGATCAGGAGGTTGCGACTAAATTAGCGGGATGGCAGTCACGTCGCGATCGCGATTGTCGGCAGCGCGCTATGGCGCAGGCTTTGTTGCTTGCGGATAGCATGTTGCTGGAGTACGCCCGCGAGCAAAAGCTGATGTTGCCGCGCCCGAGCCGCCCGCTGCGCCCCGACGAGCCCGATTTGCGCAGGCCAAGTGATACGCTAGAGTTGCGTCCTTTTTTGGGTGATAGCTTGTGAGTGGGGTTGGTCTCTTAGCCTCCTCAGGTTTGGTTGCGCGTGCTTTAGCGTGCATAGATTTGCATTCGGAAGTCTGCGAATACGTACTGGGGCATCACACTACCCGCTTCTCGCCTCTCACTTCCCACTCCCCTTGGGGTGCAGTTATGCACTAGTACCCGACGGACCTGATCTTGAACCAATCTCTTCAGAAGGATAGAGCTACTGATCAGGTCCGTCGGGTACTACCTAGCACCTAGCACCTAGCACCCAGCCCCCAGCACCTAGCCCCCAGCACCCAGCACCCAGCCCCCAGCACCTAGCTCCCACCCCACAGCACCCACCCCCTCAAATCTCCCCTCCCCCTCCCTACCTTGCTGGCTGCACGTGAATCAGTTTCAGTGGACCTTTCTCGATAATAAGCGCGGCCGACACACGCTCGGGATCGCCCATAGCCCTACGAGCGGTCACCTCGTGGTGCACTGCGATCATCGTGTGGTACTCATCGACTTCTCAATTCTCGAGCCCCGCACCTTTAGCTTCTTCGTGGAGGATGAGCTTTGCAAGCTTGCTATTGATGGCAATGTTGAAGATGGCTTTACCTACGACTTCTCAATTGATACTGAAGTAGATACGGAGGTCAATCGCGTGCGCAATGTCAAGGAGCGCAAACGCAAGCGCAACACCAAACTCGCCATGGCGGCTATGCTGCTATTTGGGGTGATTTTCGTGTATAGCATCGGCACCTGGGGATTCAATGCACGTAAAGCAGAACTCGCCAACGAGCTGGTGCGCAATGGCGTGCGGGCCGAAGCGCGTCTGCTTGCTGGAGGAGTGTTTGAATTTATCGCTGCTGCTGATATTGTCAAGGGCAAACCGCTAAAAGCCGATATCGCTCGCATGGGGCCGCTCAAGCTGCTTACAGGTGATACGGTGGAGGTGCTTTTTGACCAAACCGACAGCGACAATTTTATCATCGACTGGCACCACGCGCTGCTGCCCTTGCGTAAAGACAGCATTTCCGACACTGCGCTGTCTACTGCCGTCGAAAGCTACTTTGCCGATGTCTTGCCCGAGCGTGCTGGCAGTGTGAAATGTGCTTTTCGCACCGCCGAACGCCTGGGAGGCGTGTTTGCGCAGATTAGCCTCATCGATGCTTACACGCGTGGGCTCGAAGATGATCTTACGCGCTGGAGGGGGCGCTTTAAGGATGCAGCCTACCAAAACCGCTTGCTGCAGGTGTGTCCGCCACAAGCTCCTGTACCTTCGGCCAATTAGCCCAACCGCCCGCTGAGTATGATGCCACGCCCAACGCTCGTTCGCCACCTCGAGGCGCTCCTGTTTAGTGCTGGCGATTCGCTGGCGCCAGATGAGTTGATGCGCACGCTCCGAGAAGCTGTTGCACCTGAGTTGAGCGAACAGCAATTGAATGATGCCATTGAAGCACTACGCGAGCACTGCGACAGCCGCGAATGCGTGTATCAACTACAGTTTACGGCAGGTGGCTGGCGCCTACTCACGAAGCCTGAGTATTTCCCGACGCTCTCAAAACACTACAAGCAGCAGGCAGGCAAACGTCTCAGTCGCGCGGCACTCGAAACTCTCAGCATTATCGCCTACCGCCAGCCCGTGACGCGTGCCGATGTCGAGGCCATCCGCGGAGTGAGTAGCGACTATGCCATCAACAAACTGCTCGAGCGTGAGCTGATCGCTATCCTGGGGCGCGATCCGGGGCCGGGGCGACCGCTGATTTACGGCACCAGCCCCGAATTCATGGATTACTTCGGTCTGGCAGATATCACCGACCTCCCCAAATTGCGCGAACTCGTGCCTGTAGAAAATACGATAGGTGAGGTGCCCGATATCACCGACGCTGCGCCAAATGTGGAAGTAGAGCGTTTTAGCTGACATGCAAGAACTCGTAAATCGTGTCGCTCAGAGCAGTCTGCTTACGCTAAAACTCGATACGCTGGTGCCTCCGCTCGAGAATGTGCCTTTCGATTTGCAGCAGTATCTCTGGCAGGGGCTGGCACTGCGGGAAAAGGATTTTCGTGCTGTCATTAAGGCTTTTGATTGGTCTAGCCTTTCGGCAAAACGGCTGTGCATTTTCTGCGGCGCTGATGCCATTATACCGCAGTGGGCTTATATGCTGGTGGCGAGTCGCGCAGCCGAATTTGCGCAGGAGGTGTACGTTGGCAGGCCCGACACCGCAGATGCTTATGCCTTTGCTCTTGCGGCTGAAACCTTTGACATCGAGCCTTACCGCGATCAACGCGTGGTGGTAAAGGGCTGCACCGATGGCCGCACCGTGGGGCCGCAAGCCTACGCCACCATCAGCGCTCGTTTGCGTGGTGTAGCGAAGAGCATCATGTATGGCGAACCTTGCAGTACTGTCCCTATTTGGAAACATTAGTGTCTGGATGCACAGCTTGGCATTCTAAATGCGTTGGCTTACTGCCACCTTTAACACTGAAGGTCTACCCTAAGCTTTGCCCATGAAACACGCAGCCATTTACTACCTCATCCTGCTCGCTGGCTTTGTGACATTTTGTGTTTTCGCGGCAGCTGGAAAAGTGGACAATGTGCAACTCACCTTTGCCTCAGACTCCACGAGCCTGCCCACTCCTCCAGTTGAAAACGACGACTATTACAGCGGGCCAAATCTAGAAACGCCGCAGCGCGTCCGACCACCGCGGCTCAAAAGCTACTACGACTTCTGCGGGGAGCGACTGCCCATCGAGGATTTCGACGTGCGCGAACGCCTCGACCGCGAGCTGCTGACGAATACATTTTACCACTCCTCCACGCAGCATATCCTCAAGTACCAGACGCGCTTTATGCCTATAATAGAGCAAATACTGCGTGAAGAGGGTGTGCCCGAAGACCTCAAGTATATCGCTGTGGCTGAAAGTGCATTTCGCGACTTTAAAAGTCCGGCCGGAGCGGCTGGAGTTTGGCATTTTATGGAAGGCACCGCTAAGCAATACGGACTCGAAGTTAATGGCGAGGTAGACGAGCGCTACCACCTCGAACTTGCCACGCACGCAGCTGCACGATTTTTTAAAGATTTGAAAAAACAAATGGGCACCTGGACCCTCGCCGCCGCAGCATATAATCGTGGTGCAGCAGGTGTGCGCAATCAAGTTCAGCAACAACGTGCGGAGGACTTCTACGAGCTGAACCTCAATGCAGAAACTGCTCGCTACTTCTTTCGCGTGGTCGCGTTGAAGGATATTTTGCAAGACCCGGAGTACTACGGGTTTTTTCTCGAGCCGGTAGACAAATATCCACCCATTGATAATTATTCCACGGTGACTGTCAGCGAAACAATTCTCAATCTTGGTGATTGGGCAAATAAATACGGCACGAATTACCGCATGCTGAAGATTTATAATCCTTGGCTCCGCGACAACCGCCTCACTATTAGCAGGGGCAACAGCTATGACATTCGCGTTCCCCGCCGCTAGCGCAGCATGCGAAATTTGTTGATGTTGCTCGGGTCGACGTTAGCAAGAATTTGGTAGGCCGCCCTCCGCTCAGCAACTGGAGCGGGAAGAAAAACATCGATTATTTCCTCTGTCTTGGCTGAGGAAAAGTTCGAAATTAGCAGGCTATTCGGCACGTCCGAGCGTAGCTTGTTGAGGTTTTCGAGGGAGGCACCCATCACTACCCGACCTGCTACCGGATCGGCCGACATTAAATCGATGCCCTGGCGGTGGTAGTCGTACATCAACTGTCGGTAAGGGCGTGCGCGGGGATTTAATATTTCCTGCATTAGCCGATAGCGCGAGCGTTGATTGCCGCTGTTGCTCCAAGATTTATCGCGCCCAGATACTGCGGGTGGAATGGTAGACATGATTTGCTCAGCTCGTCGAAAAGCCGTTTCGCCGGCCATTGGCGCAAAGGAATCTTTGTCCATGCCGATGATGATATTGGCATAGAAACTCAGCAGTGCTACTAGCTGCGTTGTAAAAGTATTCTGCGAAAATTCTAATGGCTGATACTGTTCATATTCAATTACAGCAGGTTTGTCGAGATAATTAATTAGCGTACTCTGGTAATCACTCCCGTATACAGGTCGCGCGCTTTGCACCAGCATTTCGGCTAAAAACTGCGTCTCACTCACTTCACTCGTAATGGTAAATGTGAAGTTGGCGGTGATGCGCTCTTCCGGCTCATACTGCTGCTCTGAAAATTGTGTGTTATTGAGAAAGTTAGATACTGCTTCTTCAAACTCTTCGATAACTGCCGGATCGAAAATCGTGAGTTGTATGGCATTGACAGTCACCGTAGCATTTAGCTCTTGAGCATGGGCGCTCTGCAAGGTGGCTGCCAGTAAGCTGAGGCTGAGAAGAAGACGTAGGGTCATATCGCTTTCGCTAAAACTTGTGAGACCGCTGCTCGTGCTTGATGCAAGAAGCTAGGTCGTGCATACGCAAACGACTTGTCAGGGGGTGCAGTATATCCTGACAGCACACTGAAACACGCAGCTGACGCGCTATGCGAGCAGCCCGCAGAGGTGCGAGACGATATGTGTGGCGGCTACTTGCTTTGAGCTTCGTGGATAAGACTGTCGACTGCCGTCTGCGCCTAAAATAGTAATAGCGGTGTGGCTGCTCCCAAACGCGGACTGCTCGGTAGAGTGGAGATTGAGCACGATGGCATCGAGTTTTTTGCGGCGCAGCTTGGCAGCGGCATGTTGCTCGCCATCCGTGGTTTCGAGCGCAAATCCGAGGAGTCGCTGTCTTGCAGATTTCTGTTCGCCTAAGGCTTGAGCGATATCGGAATTGCGGACGAGTTCGAGGTTGAGCGTTTCACCTGTCTTTTTGATTTTTGTGGGCGAGACTTCTGCAGGACGATAGTCGGCTACTGCTGCGGCGAGTATGCCTGCGTCGCAGTTAGGCCACAGTCGCACAGCAGCTTCATACATTTCCTGCGCAGTGCGCACACGCGTAATGTTGAGTTGCGCGTGGTGTGGGGTTTTGGCGGAAGCTGGACCGAGCACTAACTCGACCTGAGCCCCCTGCTCCAGTAGCGCCTCGGCCAGGGCTACCCCCATCTGGCCGGAGGAGTGATTGGCGATAAAGCGCACCGGATCGATAGCTTCGTGTGTAGGTCCGGCAGTGAGCAACACCCGCTGGTTGAGCAGCTGCTTAGGGTGGGCATTTTTGCTAAAGCTGCTGGCAATAGCCTCGGCGATCTGCTCGGGCTCTGCCAGGCGACCGGCGCCATGAAGACCGCTTGCAAGCTCGCCGGTGGCAACGGGGATAATGGTATTGCCAAAGCTGGTGAGCCGCTCGATGTTGGCCTGCGTGCTGGGGTGATGCCACATGTCCACGTCCATGGCTGGCGCAAAAAGTACGGGGCAGCGAGCGCTGAGGTAGACAGCAGCGAGCACCGTGTCGCAGATGCCATGGGCCAGCCGGGCGAGGGTGTTGGCGGTGGCGGGCGCGATAACGTAGGCATCTGCCCACAGCCCCAGCTCCACGTGGTTGTTCCAGCCTTCCTCGCTGATGACTGATGTAAGCACCTCGTGTTTGGAGAGCGTAGAAAAGGTAAGTGGCGCCACGAAAGCTGCTGCGGCGGGCGTCATGAGTACGCGCACCTCGGCGCCTGCGCTCACCAGTATACGCACGAGCAGCACCGCTTTGTAAGCTGCGATGCTGCCCGAGACACCGACGATGATTCGCCGGCCAGAAAATTCACCTGTTGCGTTGGCCACGCTGGCGGTGGCTAGAAGTCGCCGACCTCGCGGTCGCTTCGGCGATATTCAGCGTGGAGCTTGCCTTTTTTGAACTCTTCCATCGCGATGATGGCGGGGTTGGGCAGGCGCTCGTACTGGCGAGAGATTTCAATCTGCTCTTTGTTCTCGACTATTTCTTCGATCGTCTCACCGGTCTCGACAAACTCGCTGAGCTTGTTGGCAAGTTCTTCTTTGATGCCGATTTGGAGCTGGTTAGCGCGGCGGCTAATGACCGCGAGGGCTTCGTAGATGTTGCCGGTGGTCTGGACGAGTTGAGACAAGTCGCGTGCTTCGGCATTGGGGTTGATGCTTTGCGCGTTGGTCTTAATATCGGACATAGGTGTCGTTTTGCTGGAGGAGCTTGGAGATGCGGTTTTTCTCGGTGCGCAGTGAACGTGCGTACTCGCCCGCGGGGTATTTTTTGAGGTAGACGCTGATGGCGTCGAGTGCGTTTTCGTAGCGTTCGCGGCGCTTTGCCACTACTGAATTATCGGCGAGGCGGATATGGCTTTCGGCGATGCGGTAGCGAATTTCTTGTGCGCGATCAGAGTCGGGATAGTCTTCGAGCACCCGCTCGTAACTCTGGACGGCGCTCTGGTACTGTTCCATGTCGTAGTACAGTCGCGCTGCATCGACGGCTTTAGTTTCCTGCTTTACGCGCAGCTCGTCGAGAAGGTCGTTAATATTGCTGAGGCGCTCGGTGTCGGGGTAGGTATTGATATACTGTTCGAGGGCGATGATGGCCTTGCGGGTGTACTCTTGGTCGAGTCGAAAGCCGGGCGAGAGCTGCACATAGCTCATTGCCTCCATGTAAAGCGCTTCGGGTCGGTTTTCGCTGACGGGGTAGGTCTCGGCGTAATTTTTAAAGTAATAGCTCGAGAGGATGTACTGCTTGGTTTGGTAGAAGCTCTGCGCATATTTGAAGTAGGCCTCTTGCAGCCGTGGATCGCCGCGCAGTGCATTGACCACGAGTTCGTAGAGGGTCTGTGCTTTGGCGTACTTGCCGTCTTCGTAGTATTGGTCGGCGAGTGCTAGAATTTGGTCTGGATCACCTGAGGTCCGCACCTTTTCAAACTCGGTCTTGCAGGATGCAAGCAGGAGCGAAATCATGGCGATGAGGCCGATGGTGCGGAAGGTTTTCAACATAAAGCGCGCAAAGGTAATCAATTGAAGGAGAGCGGTATGGTAACGGTGGGTGGGGGAGATTTGATGCCTTGGAAATTTTAAAAGCCTCCGGCGGGTTGCCTCCGGCGGGTGGCCTGCGGCGCTGAAAAAGCCTCCGGCGGTGGGGAGGCCTGCGGCGCACTCAAACCGCCGGAGGCACTCAGCACGCACTACACCCCCAGCCCGCAGGACTAACGCATCAACCCAAGCCTGTTTTGGCGTGGTCCCCCCCTCCGCCCCCAAGGGGGAACAAGCGGCATTTTTTTGTTTGGCTGCCGCCTAGGGGTGGCTGTTCTAGGGTTACAGTTAACTTTTTGATGATGAGGATATAGTTGACGCGTAAGTCCCAAAGGGAGCAGTTAACAACCAGCCTCTCAGCTCTCCCATCCCTCAATTCTCGCACCCCCAGCCTGACCACAATACTGTGGTCAGGCCAGCCCGTCTGCCCACTGCTTGGTGAAACAAGCTGGCCGAACACCTGGTGGACCTAACCGGCCCACTCACCCAAACTTCACGCTCCCAGCGGGCTGGCAAGTCCGCCATGTGAACGGCCGGTCTGGCGCAAGGCGAGCGCAAGCGAGCCTGAAGCCGGGCTGGGCGACGGCATAAGCGGCCCACTGATGGCACCCAGCACCCACCTGACCACAGCATCGTGGTCAGGCCAGCACCCAACCTCAATCATAATCCTCATCATCTACCCCCAGCCATTCCAAGGCGTTTTGGCGGAAGATGCGGCTGATTTGTTTTGGCGAAAGCTGCATATCTTCTATAAATGCGCCTATCTCTAAATCTCCGAGAGGGAAAGGGTAGTCGCTGCCCAACATGACGCGCTCATCGCCGACGAGATCGAGGACGTAGCGCAGCAGTTTGGGATCGTGTGTAATTGAATCTATCCAAAACTGACCGAGGTACTTGGCCGGATCATGCGGATTGTCGATAGCGACGAGGTCGGGCCTGCAATTGAAGCCGTGGCGGATGCGCCCGAGCGTGGGTAAAAAACTGCCTCCGGCGTGGGCGAAGCAGACCTTGAGTTTGGGCAAACGCTCGAGCACCCCGCCGAAAATCAGCGAGCACGCAGCACGGGAACTTTCGGCGGGCATACCAACCAACCAGGGTAGCCAGTAGCGCTCCATTTCGGGCTTGCCCATCATGTTCCAAGGGTGTACAAACACCGCCATGTCTAGCTCGGCAGCAGCCTCAAAGACGGGAAAATAATTGAGCTGGTCGAGGTTGGCCCCATTGATATTTGAGCCGATCTGTACGCCCCGAAGTCCGAGTTGCTTGCAGCGTTCGAGTTCTTGAATAGCCAGATCAGGTGCTTGCATGGGCAGTGTGCCGAGCCCGATGTAGCGCCGCGGATGGCCGGAAACGGTGGTGGCCAAGTCGTTGTTGAGAAAGCGGGCTACCTGAAGACCATCCTCGGGTTTGGCAAAATAGGCGAAGAGCACCGGGATCGTGCACACGACTTGCACTGTGGTGCCGTGTTGCTCATACTCCTCGATACGTTCGGCCGGATCCCAGCAGTTGCTCTCTATCTCGCGGAAAAACTGCCCATCGAGCATCATACGCGCCGCTCCTGGCTTGTGATGATCGAGCTGGATGAAACCGCCATACCCAAATTCGGCAGCAAAATCGGGAAAGTCGCGCGGCATGATGTGGGTGTGCATGTCCACCTTGCGGGAAAATGAGGGTGCTGACTTGGCCATACGCGAAGGTTGCTGTTTCTACAGAAAACGCAAAGAAAGCAGCGATATACACCTTCCAATGTCGGACAGTTACCTTGCTCGCTAGCTAATTAGATCAACATGTCAGCCTCTACTATCGCTTCGCCTCCTAGCACCTATTCCCAGCGGCTCCAACACTTGCGCAACGCGATGCGCAACGCTGAGATCGATGCGCTAATCTTACCGAGTGCCGATCCGCACCAGAGTGAATATGTGGCCCAGCGTTGGGCAGCACGGACACACTTTTCAGGTTTTACAGGTTCAGCAGGGACGGCAGTCCTGACCTTAGACGGTGGTGGTGTGTGGACCGACAGCCGCTACTACGTGCAGGCGCCACGCGAGTTGGAGCGCACCAGCGGTCTGCCGATGATGAAGGCTAAGCAAGGCGGGTCAGAATACGTCACGTGGCTCAGCGAAAATTTGCCCGAAGGCGCTACTGTGGGCATCGACGGACAGTTGTTTACTGTCAAACAGGTGAGGGCAATCCAGCAAGCGTTCGCGAAAGCTGCAGGAGGCAAAAAAGGTCTGGAGTTGCGCACCGATGTTGACATACTCCATGAAGCATGGCCCGACCGACCTGCACTTCCAACTAGCACCTTGTTTAGCCATGACGTGAAGTATGCCGGTCGTTCGGTAGTAGACAAGCTTGACGACTTACGTCACCACCTAACGGAGGCAGGCCTTACCCATACCGTCCTTACTGCGCTCGATGAAATCGCGTGGCTACTAAATATTCGAGCTTCAGATATACACTGCAATCCTTTGGCGATAGCCTATGCTATTGTTGGACTGCAAGAGGTAACGCTCTTTACTGCACCGGATCGCATAGATGAGGCGACGCAACGACGATTTGCTAGGCTCGATATTAAAGTTCGTCCTTATGCAGACATTGATCGTGGGATTCGTGAGCTACCGCAGGATGCGCGGATAGGTATCGACGAGGCGCAGGTGAACTATAAATTAGCTCGTCAATTGTCGAGTGAGTTTGGTGGTCCTGTAGCGCCAGAACAAGTTGTGGCATTTCCTAGTCCATTAAGGCTGGCGAAGGCCATAAAAAATGAAACTGAAATTGCCCACATTCGCGTGGCGCACGAAAAGGATGGGGTAGCCTTGGTCCGTGCATTTCGGTGGCTTGAACACGAGTTGCGTGAGCGGACAGTACGCGAGTGCGAATTTGTGGATCTACTGACGCAGGAGCGTGCTAAGCAGGCTCTTTATTATGGACCGAGTTTTGATGCCATTGTAGGCTATGGAGCTAATGCTGCATTGCCTCATTACCGTAGTATTCCAGGAGAGGATGCGGAAATAAACCCACACGAAGGAATATTGCTCGTAGACAGTGGTGGGCAGTACCAGGATGGCACTACAGATATTACCCGCACTTTTGGTTTAGGCAAGGTCACAGATGAGCAGCGCACGCGGTATACCTTGGTGCTGAAGGGACATATTGCCTTGGCGCAAGCGGTGTTCCCTGTGGGCACAAAGGGTATTCAGCTCGATGTTTTAGCGCGTCAGCATTTGTGGCAGCAAGGGCTCAACTTCGGTCATGGTACGGGTCATGGGGTTGGCTTTTTTCTAAATGTGCACGAACCGCCGCAGGGTGTTGCTCCGGGCTTGAGCGAGCGTGGGCGTACCGGCTTTCAGGCGGGGATGTTTACGAGTAATGAACCTGGTTATTACCTCGAAGGAAAGTATGGTATTCGTATCGAGAATCTCGTGCTGGCAATACCTGCCTTTGATGAAGACGAAGAGGAAGAGGAGAATGAATTTCTGCGTTTTGAGACGATTACTTATTTCCCGATTGATTATTTGTTATTGGAGCCTGACTTACTCACGGCGGATGAGCGGCGCTGGTTGAATGCTTATCATGCTGAAGTGTACGAGCGTCTGTCGCCACGGCTCGATGAGGATGAGCGGGAGTGGTTGAGGGATCGCTGTGAGAGTTTGTAGGGGGGAGCCTGCGGCTGTTTTTTGCCTGCGGCTGTTTTTGCTGCGCTGTTTTTTTGGCTTCGCCTGTTTTTTGGCTTCGCCGTTTTGCTGTTCTGGGGGCTGTTCTGGGGGAGATGGTATCGCAAGATCGCTGCGCGATTCGCTACGAAGAAATGGGGTGCAGGGGCCCCGCTTGTGAGTGCGCAAGGATCGCAAGGGCTGTGCGGGGGGCTGTTCTGGGGGATGGTATCGCAAGATCGCTGCGCGATTCGCAATGTTGCGCAAGGATCGCAAGGGCAGTTCTGGGGGCTGTTCTGGGGGCTGTTTTGGGGGAGATGGTATCGCAAGATCGCTGCGCGATTCGCAATGTTGCGCAAGGATCGCAAGGGCTGCGCGGGGGGCTGTTCTGGGGGAGATGGTATCGCAAGATCGCTACGCGATTCGCAATGTTGCGCAAGGATCGCAAGGGCTGTACGGGGTGCTGTTCTGGGGGATGGTATCGCAAGGTCGCTGCGCGATTCGCTACGAAGAAATGGGGTGCAGGGGCCCCGCTTGTGAGTGCGCAAGGATCGCAAGGGCTGTGCGGGGGGCTGTTCTGGGGGAGATGGTATCGCAAGATCGCTGCGCGATTCGCAATGTTGCGCAAGGATCGCAAGGGCTGTTCTGGGGGCAGTTCTGGGGGTTGGGTGCTGGGTGCTGAGTGCTAGTATAAAATGCGCATCCCTCTCACGGCGTCATCAGTGGGCCGGTTAGGTCCACCATGTGCTCGGCCAGTTTGTTTGACCACGCAGTGGGCAGACGGGCTGGGGGCGTATTGGGTGCTGGGTGCTAGGTGCTAGGTACTTATGCATACCCGCACTCCAAGCCCCGCCATACCGCGCTGCCCTAGCATATTTCCACAACCTTGGAAGTACAATTCTAAGCGCGCTAAAGCACGCGCAACCGGACCTTTGGGGGCTGGGTGCTGGGCCCTTACCTCAATCAGGCGTTGACGGGTAGTAATCATACTCACCAGCCTGTTGGTAGCCATCGGGCAAACTGTAGGGATCAAAGCTCGGATCATCGACCTGGAGGTAGTCCCCTTGCTGATTGATGTAGGTGTTGGAGCC
Source organism: Saprospiraceae bacterium (assembly GCA_965213735.1). Lineage (GTDB taxonomy): Bacteria > Bacteroidota > Bacteroidia > Chitinophagales > Saprospiraceae > CALDTK01. The sequence continues at coordinate 561,572 of CBDCAB010000005.1, read as the reverse complement.
AGGGCCGAGGTCGTCGCTGATTAGCATTTCTTGACCAGTGTGTGGATCGATGTAGCGACCGTAGTCACTGAGGACGTCAGTCATGTGCTGCATGCTGCCGCCGTCGCCTGTGATGCGCTCTTGATAGCTGTCGGAGAGGCGGCGATTGCCTTCAGCCACGAGTTCATTGTTGCGGCGCATAGCCTCGCTGTTGGCCCGCATCTGCCGATTGAACTGCTGTTGTTGTGCGTTACGAGATGCGATCGTCTGCTGAGTCGATTGGGTAGTAGCTCGTGCCCACTGCTGGTTTTCCTTCATGCTGCGGTAGGTGTCGCCTGCCAACTTGAGCAGCGCCTGCTCTCCTGTTTCACCTAGTGCATCCGGCCCGATGACGAGCATTAGGTGATTTGACTGAAGGAAACCGAGCGTGGTGTGGGCTGACTGTAGCACAGGCATGATCACTACACCACTTTGACCGCCAGCTAAGCCAAACTCAGCACCATAGAGATGCACGTTTGGCTCGCGCTGTATCAGCTGGAAATTACCAATGGGCTTGGAGATGCGGTGACCGATACGCTGGAGATCGTGCCCTGCGAGTTGTGCTGCATGTTGTTGTAAGTCGGCAAGCAGGTTGCGAGCTTGACCGCCAAATACCGCCTGCGGATCTTTTGCATCGACTGAATTAAGTATGACTATTTGTTGGCGATTAGGTCCATTGAGCAGCACGAGCATATCTGCTAGCTTGCCTCCGATGGGTGAGCTACTTAACGCACCCTCTGCGCGAAAACCAGCGGGCACACTTATCGTCATCGCCTCCATACCGCGGGTTTGGTCGTAGATGGAAAAAGTCGAGCTGGTTGCGGGCTTACCTACAGCATTTCCCGAGACTGAACTCGTGTGGGCTTGGCTGCTGTACTCGGCTACATCTTCTACATACGCATCAGCAAAGGCTTCTGTGTCTGTGCCTGTGCAGGCGAGGGCGGAACTAGCGATGGCGAAAAGGGCAATGGCTCGGATGATCATAAAAAGGTGTTTACTCCTGTATCGTAGGAGGAGAAAAAGGTCATCATCGCTTATAAAGATTTACCCCCTCCTCGCCTCAGCAATTCCTTCAACATCATACTCCTCGTCATCGTCCTCCTGAGGGTTGGCCCAAGACAGAAACCACCGCGCCGTCAATCCATGACTTACCAGCGAAAGCAAAATCACCGCCGCCAAAGTCTGATACACTAGCGGACGGGCAGGGAAATCCGTCTGCACAAATGCCCAAGACAAATAGAACAGTGATCCTATGCCTCGGATACCTAGAAATGATATTGCAAACTTCTCTTTCGCAGTTAAGTCAATTCCTATCATACCTGATAATCCCGCTACAGGTCGTATTGCGAATATAAACAGCATTGCAAATAGCCATGCTTCCCAAGATAATCCACCTATCAAGCCATTAAATATCGCGCCACCAAACAAGACCAGAAATACCGCCAACATCAGCCGCTCAATCTCAGCCACGAAATCATGCATTCGATACTTAAACTCCTCACCAGCATAACCTTCCTCAACACGCCGAATCGTCACGCCTGCCACAAACACCGCTAAAAATCCATATCCGTGCAGCAGCTCTGTGCCGGCATAAACAAAGAAGGTTGTTGAAAAAGCTACAAAGCCATCCCGCGTTTTAATATGAGCAATCTTTGGCAGTTCTTCGAGTAACTTACCTACCAAATAGCCCCCCATCAATCCTAATCCAATCCCGAGACCAATTTTGAGCGCAAACTTATCAAGCGTCCAGGCTACCCAATCAATATCTCCCCATACCCCACCTGCCTGCGCAAGCAGTACAGCCAGCCAGGTAAATGGATAAGCTAATCCATCATTTAAACTTGCCTCTCCCGTCAGGGTAAAGCGTATTGGATGGTGATCTTTATCAGCGTGATCATCCGGGTCAATTTGCACCTCACTAGCCATTACTGGATCAGTCGGCGCCAGCACCGCGCCCAACAGCATGGCCGTTTCTATCGGCAGGCCTACTAGATAATGACCCAGCACAACTCCCGCCAAAATGCACAGTGGCATCGTGATAGCCAGCAAGCGCACTGGCCCCCGCCAATGCTTCGCTCTGTACGAGCGACCAACTTTTAAGCCCGCGCTCATCAAACTGATGATCACTACAGCCTCTGTAAACATCAGCGTCCACGCATCCGGCCAGAAAGGGTCGGGCCATGCAAGAGGTATACCTGAGAGGTAAACCAAAAATCCAATAAGCAGCAACAGCACCGTGCCACTCACGCGCATCCGCAGGCTGATCGACGGCATCCAAGCAGCAACTAAGGTCACGGCTCCCAAACCGACGAGCATAAGAAGGTGGTCATGGATGTTCATCGGCAAGGCTATATCAGCAGTGGCTCTAATTTGGCTACCGCGCTTCACCAACAGACGAATTCACACCAGGTTGTAGTCGAGAAGCTATGGCTACTTGTGGCGCCAAATTACCCAGCCAATTACTCAACCTCATCCCATACCTGCCTCACAAAACATAGCATGCCGTACCATGTACACTAAGTACCTTGCCGCTTTCGCGAAAACTCCCATCTTGTGTCTCCCAGATACATGCACCGCGCCCTCCAGCGAACTCCTCCCCACGCCATGAAAGTAGACCACCGTCAGAACACAAAAATCGTCGCTACCGTAGGCCCAGCTTGCGACTCCGAAGAGATGCTGCGTAAGCTAATCGAAACCGGCGTCGACATCTTTCGACTCAATTTCTCCCACGGCACCCACGATGTTCACGCCACCACCATCGACCGCATCGATAAAATTAACGCCGAACTCGGAACCCACGTAGGTATCCTAGCCGACCTGCAAGGACCCAAACTACGCGTGGGCAGAATGGCCGGCGAAGGCCTCCAACTCGATAAAGGCGACACCATCATCTTTACCAACGACGAGCGTATCGGCGATAAGGATGGCGTCTACATGAGCTATCCCGAATTTGCTCGCGATGTAAAAGTAGGCGAGCGAGTCCTTATCGATGACGGCAAACTGGTCTTTGAAGTACTCGAAACAAATGGCACAAATAAAGTTAAACTAAAAACACTATTTGGCGGCCTGCTCAAAGACAACAAAGGCGTCAACTTACCCAATACTAAAATATCCCTGCCGAGCCTTACCGAAAAAGATCTCAGCGACCTGAATTACATGCTCGATAACCACCCAAAGATAAATTGGATTGCGCTCAGCTTTGTCAGGTCAGCTAAAGATGTAAAAGAACTCCGCGCGCGCATCGACGCAAAAGGCCACAAGGCCAAAGTCATTTCTAAAATTGAAAAGCCTGAAGCCGTTGAGCGAATCGACAAGATCATCAAAGCATCTAATGGTGTCATGGTGGCACGAGGCGACTTAGGCATCGAAATACCTATGGAGCAGCTGCCAATCGTGCAGAAAATGATCGTGAGTAAGTGTATTCAACGCGCCCGACCCGTCATTGTGGCTACGCAGATGATGGACTCCATGATCGAGAATCCATCGCCTACTCGCGCAGAGATAACCGATGTGGCTAATGCCGTGCTGGATGGGACAGACGCCGTGATGTTGTCGGGAGAAACAAGCGTCGGTCGACATCCCGCCAAAGTCGTTGAGGCAATGAATAAAATCATCGTACAAGCCGAGGCTGCCTACGATTTCAAAGGCCGTCACCCGCGTCCCGATGAGAAGAGTGGCAACTTCCTAAGCGATGTCGTTTGCTTTAATGCAGCCCGCATGGCCTCAGAAGTTAAAGCTAAAGCTATCTGTGGTTTAACGGTAAGCGGATATACTGCATTTAAAGTCAGTAGCTACCGCGCTGCCAATATTAAGACATACATATTCTCTTCACAGGCGCATATTCTCGGCACGCTTAATTTGGTTTGGGGCGTGCGGGGCTTTTTTTACGACAAGTTCGAGAGTACTGACGGTACCATTGAAGACACCACTAATATCTTAAAAGCTAAAGGTCTTGTCGAACCTGGTGATCGAATCGTCAATACCGGATCAATGCCCATGCATCGTCGCTTCACCACTAATATGACTAAGGTGACGGTGGTTGAGTAACCCGAACCGCCCGACGTACAGCAGGCAAACTGGCTAAAAATCCAATGCCGAGTACCGTCAGCAATACCACCACCACATCCACCACGCGCATATCTATCGGATAGGCACTTACCACCAGGCCCTGCGGCACAGTCACCAAATCGTAGTTGACTTGCAACCAGTACACCAGCAGCGCAAGGCCTAATCCTATCAGCACGCCTAGCACCGACAACAGCATCCCTACTCCTAAAAAGATGCCTCTGATTTGAGCTTTCGGTGCACCCATCGTCTGTAAAATCGCGATATCGTGCTCCTTTTCCAGCACGATCAGCCACAGCCCACCCACCAAGTTAAAGCTCACCAGCAAGAGCACCAGAGTCAGGATGAGGTAGCTGAGCCACTTCTCGATATTCATCAGCCGCATCAAGTCAGCGTCCTGTTCCATGCGGTCGAGTACCAGGTAGCGCTCGCCCAGCATTTCACTCAGCGCATCCGCCACCGCTGCTGGCTCAGCACCTGGGATCACACTCAGCTCCAGCGCACTGGCCGCCCGTGGCTGGTCGAGCAGTGCACGCACCAGAGCGATATCAGTAAAAAGGTACTGCTGGTCGTACTCCTGCTGTATCGCGAAGGTGCCTATGGGATACACCGAACGCACCCGAAATGGTCGGTCTAGCGGTCCACGTTGCTCGCGCTTGGCGGCATACACCTGCACGGGCTCAAAAGCATCGCCTGTATTTACGTTCAGCTTGTTGCGCAGCCCCAGCCCAATCACTCCGAGCGTCCGGTTGCCACCTCGCATAGCAAATTCGCCTTCGATCAGCGTGCTATCGAGCAGTGAAACTTCAGCATAAACTGAGTCGACACCCTTCAATTTGCCGAATGCGCGCGAGTCGCCGTACTCGAAAAAGGCGGTTTCTTCTAGGGTTAGCGACACCTGCGCCACGCCCGGAAAGGCACGAATATCTGCCAGCGGAATACTATCAACCGGAAAGGTTTTGCCACGCGCCGGCATCACCTTCACCGCCGGATTAAACTTGCCGAACATCGCACCAATCACCTCTTCAAATCCATTGAAGACACTCAGCACGAGGATTACAGCGGCCGCTCCGATTCCGAGGCCAAAGGCACTGATGCTCGTGATGAGATTGATCACGTTAGCAGGCCGCCGATGCAGCAGCGCAGAGCCGAGCGTTCCGATTGCCAGTGATATCAGCAGCCCCAGCAGGCATGCACCCACAAGCGCCCCCAGCCATACTTGACTGCTTTCGCCAAAACCAACTATATCTAAGCCTAGCGCCGAGACCATAATGCCGACTCCGAGTATCAGCATCACCACCAGCGCAACAGTAAAACGGATACGCCTCTGCTTGCGCCACAAACGCCCCAACAGCACCAACGCCAGCACGCCCAGCAGCAAGCCAGCAGCATAGCTGACCAATACTAGCCCTTCATCGAGAAAGATGCTCAACTGCCTGCTGCGCACCAGCACGAGCGTAGCGCCAAGCAAACTCGCTGCCACAGCCACAGCCGCTAGGACATTTATGATGAAGACAGACCGCCGCGCAAACAGGTAGCGCCACGCAAATCGAAAAGAGAAGCCGATGAGTGTTGATTGAGTGTGACGCCAAAGATGGGGGTATTCCGCACCTTTGCCGCTGTGTCTGCAAGCCCTTACCGCATTCTGATTCTTGCTTCGGGTGGAGGCTCCAATGCTCAACGCATCATGGAGCATTTCGCCGACAGCTCCCTTGCCGAAGTGGTGGGAGTGGTCACTGATCGCAAAGATGCCGGCGTTCGCCATCGCGCTGAGGCGTTTGGCATTCCTAGTCGTTTCGTGGGCGCTACCAAGCGTCGCGAAGCAGAAGGTCTGTTACAGGTTTTACGAAAGTATAACCCCGATCTACTTGTCTTGGCTGGATATCTGCGTTTAATACCCACGGATGTTCTCAGTTGTTTTCCCGAAAGGGTGATAAATATTCATCCTGCCTTACTCCCTAAATTTGGAGGCCCAGGTATGTATGGTAGTCACGTTCATGCAGCTGTCGCCAAAACCCGTCAAACCCATTCGGGCATTACTGTCCATCTTGCCAATGAAGCGTATGATGAAGGTCGCATACTTTTTCAGGCAACTACCCAACTAAATCTTGGAGATGACGCGGAAACTATCGCGAGCAAAGTTTTGGCACTCGAACATCAGCACTATTCCCTCGTACTAGAAGCCTACCTGAGACAGTTGACAGCTTGCCGATGAATGTGCAGTTAATCCTTATTCTCTGTCTGACGCTCTTTGCTACGCGCGAGGCAGCTGCCCAAACCCTCGACCATAAGGAGCACCTCAAACTTGCCGAAACCTTCGAGCAGAAGGGTAATTATCGGGCTGCCGCCGAACAGTTTGCACTTGCCTACACCACTAAAACCCGTCGTACTGAATATGCCTATCGCGCAGCTGAATACTTCTACCTCATAAAGGATTATGAGCAAGCGGCAGCTTACTTTCAATTGCTTGCCGATGATTATGACGACTATCCGCTCGCTGGCTTGAAGTATGCTCGCTGCCTCAAGCAACAGGGGCTTTACGAGCTTGCCGCCAAAGCTTATCTCAATTACTTGGCGGGCTATCCGCACAACGATCGCGACATCATCACGGCCATTGTCGAGACTGAAGTCAAGGGTGCAGAAATGGCTCGACAGGAAGCTGGCAGACTTAATACCAGCACCGTAGTGGAGCCGCTGAGCCCAGGAGTCAACGGTCCTGCCAATGAGTTGAGCCCCATGCCACTCGATGAGAATGTGGTGTATTATATCAGCGACCGCGATGGCCTCACGCGCATGTTTCGCAGCGACCGCACGGGCGCCACGTGGAGTCCGGGGGTGCTAGCGGAACAATTTCCTGTTATTCCAGGTGTGCATATTGGCAGCGGGGCGCTTAGTCCTAGCGGCAATAGATTTTACTTCAGCCTCTGTGCTAGCCGAGAATTTATGCCTCGGCCTACTGCCACTTGCAGCCTGTATGTGATTGTACGCACCGATGGCGAGTGGGGTGAGCCGCAGCCGCTGCCACCGTACATTAACACGCCAAACAACTCGAGCTCTACGCCTTTTGTGTACCGTGCCGGTGAGGTGGAGGTGATGCTGTTTGCCAGCGACCGCGTCGATGGCTATGGAGGCATGGACCTGTACCGCACGGAGCGCTACCTCGACAGCGATGGTACTGATTTTTCCTTTCCAGAAAACTTGGGTCCAGTCATCAACAGCGTTGGTGACGAAGTAACACCTTATTATAATCCTGAATCTCAAACCTTATACTTCGCTTCGAATGGCTATCTCAACATGGGCGGCTATGATATTTTTACCAGCCGCGGTAAAGGTACCAGCTGGAACGCTCCTGAAAATCTCAAAAGTCCAATTAACAGTGCAGCTGATGATTATTACTACCGGCAATTTCCCAGATCTGAAACTGCTATATTCTCGAGTAATCGAGCACTGCCCATAGGTAAGTCGCGCACGAGTAATGAGGACTTGTTTATGGCACGACCTGGTTCGCCCACCATGCCTGTCAATCTTCAAATTTTAGATTCGGCCACGAATTTGCCGCTTCCTGGAGTTGCACTCGCGGTATTTGTCAATGAAGCCGGCGCTGCCAACCGCAAACTCATTGCGAGCGAATTGAGTGACGATGGCTATTTCCAGCTCGACCTGCCGATGGGCGCCGAAGTAGAACTCGATGCACAGCGACTCGACTACCACCGCAAGCTCAGCAGCTTGAGCGTACCGAGTACTGTGCGCGAAGGCTACCAGCTGCCACCGTTTCGCATGGCGCGCATTGCACGGCAGCTCACCGAGGTGCAACGAGAGGAGCAGGCGCGTACAGAACCGCCAACTGCCATTCTACCCACCACCACACAAACTCGGCCTCCCGAGCCCGCACCACCTGTAAGGCAGGAGGTTGAAGCTTCCGAACCCAAACTTCCAGCAGGCTCGTTAACTGTTCGTAAGCAGGAGGTGAGGCAAGCACCTGCGCCTGTCACGGTGCCTCAAGGCAGAAATTACCGGGTTCAAATTGAGGCTCGACGCGACTACGATGTTGATCACCGGCGCTACGATAAGGTCCGTGACCTCGGCCTCATCAGCAGTGACTACATCGTCGCCAAGAATTTGCACCGAGTGCTCGTAGGTCAATATAGTAGTCTCGCTGCGGCACGCGAAGCTCTCGCTGCGGTGCAGAGCCGTGGATACGAGAGCGCATTTATTGCTGCCTTTGATGGCCAACGCTACCTTGGCCTAGCTGAGCGGTAGCACCTGCCAGTGGTGGTTGCCAGCAATTTGCTGAACACACACCTCTACCCAACCCTTCATTTAGTATGGCGGATACCGCAACAAAACAAGCTGCTCGAGCCCGTTCGCTTACGGAGCGCGACATGATCTTCCTGATCAATCCGCATGCAGGAACCCAAACGACAACGGCCCTAGTTAAGGCCCTCAGCAAGCGCAAAGAGCCTATCGCATATTTCATTACCGATAGTAAAGAGGCTGTTCCTACCTTTTTTGCCACGGCGGCCAAAGGTCACCAGGTGGTGGTAGTTTGTGGAGGCGATGGTACCGTTAATTCGATCCTGCCATACGCGGTGAGTACCGACCAACTCTTCGCCGTCTATCCTAACGGGAGTGGTGATGGATTTGCAAAGGAATTAGGTTTTACCAGAGATTTAGAGGGTCTTATCACTTCCGTAAAACGGGGCCATACCCAGTGTATAGATGTCATGCAAGTGGGGCAACATTTTGCCTGCAATGTTATCGGGGTGGGCTTCGATAGTTATGTAGCGAGAGAGTTTGCCAAACGTGATACGCGAGGCTTCAAGGCTTATATTGTCGAGTCTGCCAAGGCATATGCAGAATTTGCACCTATTGAAGCTACAGTTACGCTCGATGGTAAGGCGCACACTGGCACCTACTCGATGATTACGATTGCCAATACACCTCAGTTCGGCAATAATGCCCGCATCGCCCCCAAAGCCGATGCCACTGATGGCCTGCTCGATGTAGTACTCGTGAAGCCAATGCCTATCTTTAATGCGCTGCGATTTCTTGTGGAAGTATTTGCGGGTAAGGAGGATGGCAGCAAGTACGTTAGCTACTATAAAGCTAAACATGTCGTAATTGAATCAGCCTGCTCGCACTGCCAAATAGATGGCGAGACTTTCCTCTTTGAAAATGATCGCCTCGAAGTCACCATCGCTGGTCAGGCAGAGTGGCTAGTCGTGTAGCAGCCCCTCTTAAACCGCTTGCTGAAGGCACTATGAGTGACATCGCATACCAAACTCCGCTCCCGCTCACTTACCGCACCGATGATGGGTTGGTGGAGATCGATCTGCTCGTCGACAAAGACACGTTGTGGCTGACGCAGGCTCAATTGGCCGAACTTTTTGATCGCTCTGTCAAAACGGTAAGCGAACACATCGGAAATCTTTTTGCAGAGGGCGAATTAGAGGAGACAGCAGCTGTCCGGAAAGTCCAGACAACTGCCACTGATGGCAAGCAGTATGCAGTCTTACACTACAATCTCGATGTCGCTATTTCGGTCGGCTACCGAGTCAGGTCGAAGCGAGGTACACAACTTCGCCAGTGGGCCACCCGCACCTTGCGAGCTTACCTAGAGCAAGGGTATGTAATCAACAAGCGCAAAGTTCGCGATCACGAGGCGGTGACAACCATTCTCAAACGCGCACTTATCTCCAATATGGAGCCGCAGGTGAGAGCGGACTTCTTGGAATTGCTCGACCATTATGAGCATGGACTCACTCTACTCGACCGGTACGATCATGGCACCCTCGATGCTGAGGCCGATGCGCTCGTTAATAGAGCGAATACAGAAATCTACCGACTCACCTACCCGGACGCGCGGGCGCAAGTAGATCGCTGGAAAAACAGTCGCTACGGAGATGATCGGGAGCCGCTAGAAGGGACGCCTGCGTACAAGCTCGACTTGTTTGGAGTCGAAAAGGATGGCGCATTTCAAGCCTCTATCGACAGCATCTATGCAAGTTGGGGAGGTGTCGAGGTTTACCCCACAGTTGAAGAAAAAGCAGCCAACCTGCTGTACTTCCTGGTAAAAAATCACGGATTTTCGGATGGAAACAAGCGCATTGCAGCTGGGCTGTTTCTGTATTACCTCGATCGCAATGACGCGCTTTACCGCAGTGATGGTAGCAAGCGCTTGGCCGACAATGCACTCGTGGCGCTGACCTTGTTTATAGCGATGAGTCCTCCCGATCAGCAGGTTGCAGTGACAGCTATGACCGTCAACCTCATTAACGAGCGCAACTAAACTGGCTACTCCGCCTCCAGCAGTTGTGTCGTGTGATCTTTCGTTTTCACTTTGAGAATGACATCAGCGAGGCGACCAAATTCATCAATGACGAAGGTGGTGCGGTGGATACCATCGAAGGTGCGGCCCATGAATTTCTTTTCGCCCCAGACACCGTATGCGCGTGCGACGGCGTGATCTTCATCGACAAGCAGATCGAAGGGCAGCGTGTGCTTATGGATAAACTTGAGGTGCCGCTTGGCTGAGTCTGGACTTACGCCAAGAATCTCGTACCCTTCCTCTTGAAACCGCTCGTAGTTATCGCGCAAGTTGCAGGCCTCGGCTGTGCATCCAGGCGTGTCATCCTTGGGGTAGAAGTAAAGGATGAGCTTTTTCCCGGCAAACTCGCTGAGGGTTCGAAGCTTACCGGTTTGATCGGGAGCAGAGAAGTCGGGCGCTTTTTTTCCAGCACGAAGTTCAGTCATAAGGGAGGAGCTAGGTCAAGGGGTTCATTCGGCAGAAGGTAAGGTATGGCTAGCCATGCGTACTTGGTAATAGTCATACTTCCCGTTGAAGTCGGCCACGACCGAGGATAGTTTTGGCTTGCCAGCGTCTGTGAGTTCAGCCTTGCGCAAGCTTTCGTGCAGCTCTGCTAGTTGCTCTTCGGAGAGGAAGTCGCTAATGGGGAGTTTGCCAGCCCCGACCAATTTGGTGAGGTGATCTTCAATGGTGCTGGTGACGAGACTCCGCTGCTTTGCGATATCTTCTACACTGAGCTTTTGCTGATAAAGCGCGAAGGTAGCGTCGAGTGTAGAGAGCTTCGAATTGCGTTGAGGTTTAGCTGCTGCAGGAATAGCTTGACCTTTACAGTATTGCTCCACCAGGTTGAGCATCTGGTCACCATAATTTTGAGCGGTAATGCGGCCTACACCTTTGATTTTGCGCAATTCACTCATGGTTCTGGGCAGGGTGTTGCTAATAGCTAGCAGCACCTTAATGGAGGTTACTGAGGAGGTAGCCGGTAAATCATTGGCAAGTGCTTGAGCATTTCGCCAATCGAGTAGAGCTCGATAAAGCGGTGTATTCTTACTCACCGCTAAATCATTGGTTTTGGCGGAAGCTGTAAACTGCGGTGTAGCCTCCTCTGCTAAGTCTGCCTTAACACGCGCTCTAACAAAAGCCTCAGAACTGAAGGGCTTTGCACAGATAGCCAATTGCGCCCTTGCAACGCGGCAGAGCTTAAGCACATCCTGGAGGTAAGCGAGAATCTGCTTACGGGCAGCTTGGTTGTCGCTAGCAAAGCTGAGGGCCTTGAGTTGATCGAGTATATGCTCCTGAATGCCGCGGTAGAAATAGGCTGCGGCCTTAACTGTACGCTCACTTACAGGAATGAGATCTTGCGTGAAATCCTGCTCAGCCTGGATATTGGGGAGTAGGTGAACAAAGGTTTTGGCGTGCCCGAACAGTTCGCGTTCGGCCACAGTGACGAGTTGCTCGAGCTTTGTACTAGCGGACACTGCAAAAGCGCTTTCATTTTCGAGGTAATGCCTTAACATGATATTGAGCGCCTGCTGGAGTGAGGTAAAGGTGAAGGCTTCGCGCACCAGATCGCGGTGATACTCCTGCTTTGCCTCTACGAGCGCTTCTTCAGTAGGCTCGTGTTGTTGTTGCTTGGTGCTGTAGTCGTTGACTTTAGCATCCGTGCGGACTGCCCGCGAGTCGATACGCGAAAGCAGCCGAATACCTTCGAACGTGCGACACCGGCTGAGCGCTACGTACACCTGTCCGTGCGCAAAGGCAGCCTTGGCATCGATGATCACCTTGTCGAAGGTGAGACCTTGGCTTTTGTGGATGGTGATAGCCCAGGCCAGGCGTAAGGGAATTTGGCTGAAGGTGCCTTCGGTTTCTGAGGATACCTCTTTCGTGGCTTCGTTGAGGTGGTATTTGGTATTGTCCCAATCTACGCGACCTGTTTTGATAGCTTCTTGATCGCCATCGCAGCGGACGCTGACTTCGCTGTCGTCGATGGCGATGACGGTGCCAATTTTGCCGTTGAAATAAGCTCGTTCTGGATCGTTCTTGACGAACATCACCTGTGCTCCCACCTTGAGGCTTAGGAGTTTTGGAGCTGGAAAGGCGTGTTCTGAGAATTTTCCTTTGATGGTGGCTTCGAAGGTGTGGACTTCACCCGCTAGCTTGTCGAGGCGGTTGGCGTTGATCTCCCTCGCACTGTGCCGGTGGGAGGTGAGGGTGATGGTGCCGTCGCTGGTGGCTGCCTGTAGTCCGTTGCGCGCGAGGTCGGCATCAAAGCGGGAGTTGAGGCTAGCGAGCACCTCCTGCGACATGTTGTTTGCGCGGACTTGGTTGAGGAGCTGAACGAACTCGGCATTTGTTTGCCGGTAGATTCGCTTCAACTCAATGCGTACCGCACCAGCTTGGTGTAGGGCTTTGCTACTGAAGAAATAGGAGGTCGCGTAGTACTGCGCCATGAGACGCGCCTCATCATCCTTGACTACGGGTGGCAGCTGATGGAGATCGCCGATGAGCAGCAGCTGAACACCTCCGAAGGGTTGGCTCCTGTCTCGGTAGCGCCGTAAGACGTAATCAACTGCATCGAGTACGTCTGCGCGCACCATACTCACCTCATCGATGATCAACAGATCGAGACCGCGCAGCAATCGCTGTTTGTCTTTGCTGAGCCGGCGCTTGCTCATTTCGCTGGCGAGGCGATCGGGTGTTAGTGTTCCAAAAGGCAGCTGAAACAGGGAGTGAATCGTTACCCCTTTAGCGTTTATAGCTGCTACCCCAGTAGGAGCGACAACGGCGAGTTGCTTTGCGCACTTTTGGCAGATGCGGTGCAGAAAGGTAGTCTTACCTGTTCCTGCTCGCCCTGTCAAGAAGACGTGGCGATTGGTTTCGGTAATGAAGCGGAATGCGAGTTCTGCTTCAGGATTGTGGCTGTCGCTAAGCACTGCGGGCACTGGTCGAGGCGTTGCTGCTGCCGGAGGATCGAGGGCGATGTGTGTCATCAAATGGCTTGTTGATACACACCTGTGGTAGGTCTCGTGGCAGCAAATATAAAACGAATAGTTTGAAACTCCTCAAGGTACACCCCGAAATTTGCTTCTTCATCCTCCTGGCATCGTGCAGGTGCAATAGACTGGGCTCCGGTCGCACTATTCGGCAGTTACTTTACACCCCGAATTTACACTGACACACCGTCCTTAGACATCACCACTCATGCGCCTTCTGCTCGCCAGCCTCTCTATACTCCTGGTAGTCCTGCTTTCAGCTACTGATAGCCATGCCATTACTCGGCCAAACCTAGACACCACTCTCACAGCAGTCTCTGCGCAAACAGCTGTTGTGCATCAGCAGGGGCTACATCAACGAAAGGGCTTGCTGCGAGGGGTAAAACGCCTCTTCAAACGCGGTCCGGAAAAGCCCTCAAAGCCTGGCAAAGGTGGAGGACTAGCTATTGCTGGTCTCGTGCTCGGGATAGTCGGCATCTTTACTTACATATTTGTAGTGCCGAGTTTACTTGCGTTAATATTTGGAGTTATTTCCCGCAAAAAATATGTGCAGGGATACCACGACCGAGGAGGCTACGCAAAAGCAGCCATTATTCTCGGCATCGTCGGTTTGTCTCTAATGGTGCTGTATCTCCTAATAGTCTTTTTTGCGATAGTTCTGGGCGGCTGGTAGCTGGGAGCTGGATGCGGGAGGAATTGGTATCGCAAGGGTCGCAAAGGGAGGACGCAAGGGATGCCTGACCACAGTGTTGCGGTCAGGTGGGGGCAGGTGAGCCTGCGGCGCATTGCCTCCGGCGGCGGTCAGCCTGCGGCGCTTTGCCTGCGGCGCAAAGTACTTATAGATGGTACCCGACGGACCTGATCAGTAGCTTTGCTCTTCTGAAGAGTATAGTTCAAGATCAGGTCCGTCGGGTAGCTGTGCATGCCTGCACCCCTAGCCCTGCAATCTCACGCTGCCCTAGCATGTGCTTGCAGCCTTGGAAGTACAATGTATGCGCGCTAAAGCACGCGTTGCTGGGTGCTGGGTGCTAGGGGCTGGGCGCTGGGTGCTGGGCGCTAGTGCTAGGTAGCTAAGTTAGCAAGCTAGATTTACCGTCTTCTCCGCTTCTTTTTACGCTTGGACTTAACATTATCGTTGAGCGTAGGCTGCCACTTACCGTAGCCGATACCGATGCGGTTGATTAAGCCGATATAGGGTAAGCTTCCACTATCATTCAAATTCCAGTGGCGGTTCCCGATTGATTCTTGAATGGTTGCATTGCTGGAGTAGAGTCCTTTAACACCTATGCGAATGCCAGTAGACATGTCTATTGCCAGGCCAGTGGGCGTCCGCAGCTGCCATCCTGTTACCATGCCGATATTAAAATCTTGAGCATTGACAGGAGCATCGACGCGTTGCTCATAGGTGCCTTCGTTATTGCTAACCCATATACCATATTCGAGCGGCGCAAGAGCATAACCTACTTCCCAACCTAAATAAAATGGAAAAGCATTATAATCCTTTCCCATATAGAGGCGACCCTCAACACTTAGCTTAACTCCGCGTAAGCCAAATCGCGCATCTCCATAATCCTGCTCATTAAAGGTATTAAATGCTAAACCCGTGATCGGGCGCGTGAGCAAACCCAATTTGGTTTCAAAGCCAAAAGTTCCGTTGAAGGTCCTTTCAACACCCACGGTGAGACCAGGAAAATCTGGTCGTAGCATAGTCGAAGGATAGAATTTATAAGCCCAGGTCTTACCCTCAGGTCGACGCACGGGTTGCGATTCTTCCCACTCCTGATACTCGCGGCGCCGCTCTTCCCGTAAAGCAAGTCGACGCTCGAGCGCTGATTCTGCAGGCCTCTCTTGTTGTGGTCGAGTTCGCCGTGCCGGATCAACCAGCTCATAAAGCACGGTATCTTTTCTAACAACGACAACGGTATCCCGACGATAAAGTACAACAGTATCGCGCGGGCTGGGGCGAGAGGTGGCGTCTTCTGGAACTGTCTGCCCACTTAGCATAGACGGCGCCAAGGCACAGGCTACACTAAGTACACAGACAGTTCCTCGGACAACTCGCATAAGGAGAGTGCTCAAGGGAAGACGATTTCAGCTAGCGAAAGAAGGACTCAAATTAGTCGCGTGGGTAGCTGATGCGACTAAGCTCAACGAGGTGGCTTGGGTCGGAATAGTCATACTGCACCACTTCGGTGGCTGCTACTACTACCAACCTACCATCGTCGATGATAGCATCCCATGCATCGACGCCATCAATATGCGTAAGCTCAACAAAGTTGCGCGAATCGCTGACATCGAGTACAGTCAGGCCGTTCTGGTTATTGCAGACAAAGAGCAAGTTGCCATCGATAGCGAGGCCACGTGGACTTGGGGTGTCGTGCGTCTGGATGAGCGTTGGTGAGTTGAGATTCGATACATCGAGCACCACAATCGTTTGCAGATCTTGTGTACGACCGCATGGCTCCTCGAGATTGTCACCAGTATAAAGTGAGGCATAAGCAGTTGAGCCTTCAGCTACGACGGGGTCGCATGGTTCTACGTCGATACCAGGTACGTTGCTATACTGGTAATCGCCCTGACGCACGGGGACGCCGCTGCGGGAGATGGTGTACACGTACATGCCGGTGCGCGAACCAATGAAGAGGTTGCCATCGTAGTGGTAGATGGTTTCTACAGCTCGACCAACGGGAGTACGGTCGACGAGAGCAGGTTTTTCGCGGTTGCTGATATCGTAAGTCATCACATCGGTGTGGCTCACGCCGTAGAGGTAATCCTCCACGATGAGGGTCCGGGTAAAATCACCAGCGAGGTTAGCAACCGGATCGCTCGTCTGAGTGTCAGGGGCGAGGTCTACATCAGTACAGGCCCAAAAGGAGCACAGGACCAGGAGGCTGAAGAGAGGGAGAAAGCTTCTTTTAATCATGATAAGGTTGTTGAAGTTTTGCGAAAGGTAATGCAGTTTAGATTCTGCACTGAGGTTGAAAAATGGTAGCGTTCTCCCACCCATTGAGGGGGCCTCGGCTAGGATCGTAGCACTCGAAGAAACCGCGGTAGCCGTTGCCTGGAAAGTCTGGAACTGAATCGTACAGGTCTTCTTGGCGATCAACTACCCGCACCTCATCGAGGTTGGAAATGTCGATGGTAAGGAAGTCTTCGAAGTTATTGGCGTAAAGGAAGTTATCAGTGACGCTGGCGGTATTTACTCCGAGAATACGGATAAACACGAGTGGTCGAGGATTGCTAGGGTCTGTGTTGTCAGCGACGTGAATACCGCGGCCTGCATCAATGGTGAATAGCAATCCATTTTCGGTAAAGACGCCAATTGCACCTTCAATTGCACGCGTCACATCGGAATAGACGTCATAAGCATCCACTCGCCCATAGACGGGCCTCATGCCAGCGACGCGCTCAGGTGATTCTTCTGGTTCGTCGAAATTTCTCCAGGGAACGACATCATAGATCGAGCAGCTGGAGACTGCCAGCGTTGTGGCTGCTAGCAGAATTGCCAATAGTGGCGCACCGATTAAGTTAGGTGTAAAGGACCTGAGGATCATATTGCTCGAATCTATCTCTAGAACGTCAACAAGCTCCCAAATGTAGACACCCTTACGAATCATTTAACGTTTGAGGGGCTAGTGCCCAAACCCTCCCGGTGCAGATTTACCTGCTCCACCTAACCATAATTTGGTGGTTAGGCCAGCAGCGCACCCCAGAACAGCAGTCCTGCCTCCAGCCTCCAGCAGCGGAGCGGTCTAGCCTCCAATAGCGAAGCGGTCTAGCTTCCAATAGCGAAGCGGTCTAGCTTCCAATAGCGAAGCGGTCTAGCCTCCAATAGCGAAGCGGTCTAGCCTCCAATAGCGAAGCGGTCTAGCCTCCAATACCGAAGCGGTCTAGCCTCCAATAGCGAAGCGGTCTAGCTTCCAATAGCGAAGCGGTCTAGCTTCTAGCCTCAAACCTCCACAGGCACCACAGCACCCTCCTCCACCTTCGCTCTACCTATAGAGTAGTACGTAAAGCCAGCTTCACGAGGAGCTTCGAGGTCATACAGGTTGCGACCGTCGAAAATGAGAGGCTCTTTCAGCATCTTTTTTATTGCGGCAAAGCTCGGCGTGCGGAACACCTTCCACTCCGTGCAAATCGCCAGGGCATCTGCACCATCTAAAGCCTCATACTGATCCTTGAGCATCAGCACCTCGGGCTTCTCACGCGCCACATTATCCATCGCTTCCGGATCGAAAGCGCGAATTTTAGCCCCAGCAGCCAACAGTTCATCAATGATGTAGAGCGCCGGCGCCTCCCGAATATCATCTGTATCGGGTTTGAAGCTCAGACCCCACAAGGCTATTGTTTTGCCGCTAAGGTCATCGCCAAAGTGAGCTTTAATCATCCGCGCCAACTTGCGTTTCTGGTGCTCGTTGACGCTCATCACGCTCTCCAAAATCTTGAAGTCGTAGCCGTGCTGCTTTGCTGTTTTGCCTAGAGCGCTAACATCCTTAGGAAAACAGGAGCCACCGTAGCCAATACCCGGAAACAAAAACCGCTTGCCAATACGCGTATCTGTGCCCATGCCTCGACGCACCGCATCGACATCAGCACCAGCAAGCTCGCACAAGTTGGCAATCTCGTTCATAAACGTGATGCGCGTGGCGAGGTAAGAATTCGCAGCGTACTTGGTCATCTCGGCCGACCGCTCATCCATCACAATCACCGGGTTGCCCTGGCGCACAAAAGGGTCGTAGAGGCGCTTCATTACCTTGGCCGCGCGCTCGGAGCTGGTGCCAATCACTACCCGATCGGGCTTGAGAAAATCATCGACAGCTACGCCCTCGCGCAGAAATTCTGGATTTGAAACCACGTCGAAGAGGCTCTCGTCGAGATTATCGGCCAAGATGGCATGCACTTTTTCTGATGTTCCCACCGGCACAGTACTCTTGTCGACTATGACTTTGTAGCTCGTGATGAGCTTCGACAAATCGGCTGCAACTCCGAGGATGTACTTCAGATCCGCCGAACCGTCCTCACCCGGAGGAGTGGGTAGGGCAAGGAAGATAATCTCAGCATCCTTGATGCCTTCAGCGAGATTGGTTGTGAACGTGAGGCGACCTTGGCGTTGGTTGCGCTCGAAAAGCGGCTCCAACCCCGGTTCGTAAATTACGACTTCCCCTTTTCGCAAGCGCTCGACTTTCTTGGCATCGATATCGACGCAAACCACGCTGTTGCCTGTCTCGGCAAAACAAACGCCTGATACGAGTCCGACATAGCCGGTACCTACTACTGCAATGTTCATCTGTGTCTTTAACTATCTGTTCTCGAAAAAGGTGCCAATACTGTCGCCGCCACGCGCCTCTAGCCCGACATTCCCTATTAACTGGTATCTGCTAGGTAGGTTTTCAGCGTTACTGCAAATAACAACACCTTTCCTGCACGACTTTTGTCGAAGTACTACCGCATGAGTTCAGCTTCCCCGCCAGAGCGTGGGATCAATGATCGCCTATCGTTTCTCGACCGCGTTCAGCGAATCGTGAAGGGCGTTTGGTATAGCTTTCCCGTGCAGTTGGTGGCATTGCACTTACGTCAAAACCACCTCTTACTCCTGCTCTGGGTGCTACTGGCGCTGCTCATCAACGATTCTCTAGCCGCCAAATTCGGCATCAAATACCTCTTTCTCGAACCAGAATACCAAGGCGAGGTAGGCTTTCTCAGCTTCTTGCTCGTCGGCATTGGCATGGGTGGACTAGTCATGACTTGGAACCTGACGACTTACCTGCTCAATGCGCGCTACTTTCCTTTTCTCGCTACACTCGAGCGCCCCTTCGGCAAGTACTGCATCAATAATTCCCTGCTGCCGCTAGCCTTCCTCCTGTTTTATGCATATCGACTGCGCAGTTTTCTCAAGGCCGAACTCGACTACGGCAGTGGTCAACTCCTGGATACCGTGAGCGGACTGCTGCTGGGCTTAGGAGTCGTGATTATCACATATATCCTCTACTTCCGCTACACCAATAAAGATATCGCTAGCTATCCGCAGCTGCGCGACATCATCAGCGGGCGCAAACAGACGCGAAAACCCATGCCTCCTGGCTACCGGGACATGGACATCGAGCGCATCATCTCCGGAGAAACCGCCTGGCGCACCGAAACCTACCTCACCGAGCGCCTTCAGCCGCGCCGCACCCGCTCTATCGCCCACTACCGACCTGAGCAACTACTTCGCATCTTTCGACAAAACCACCTCAACGCCCTCGTGCTACAGGCCAGCCTCCTGGTAGGTCTCATGGCGACTGGCCTAGGCATCGATTACTCCTGGGTGCGAATCCCCGCTGGAGCTTCCATCTTTATTATGGTCAGCGTCGTGGTCGCTTTTACAGGGGCTATTACGTATTGGTTTCATGCCTGGCGGACCACCATATTCATCGTCCTGCTCATTTTCGTGAATCTTGTCACGGGCCGCGACTGGTTCTCCTTCCGCAACCGCGCCTACGGAATGGACTACGACGGAAATTTGCCTACCTACTCGTACAGTCGGTTGGTTGAATTGGCCGCTCCGGCAGAGGTCGAAGCTGATCGCGATTCGATGCTGCACATTTTGCAACGGTGGCACGCGCGTACGGGTGAGGCCAAGCCCCGCATGATTTTGTTATGCGTGAGCGGCGGCGGATTGAAGGCCACTTACTGGACGACCAAGGTTTTGCAGCATCTCCAGCGTGAGTCAGCGGGTGAATTTTTGCAGCACACGAGCCTCATCAGTGGAGCAAGTGGTGGCATGATAGGGGCAGCCTACTTTCGTGAACTTGCCCTGCGTGAGGCAAAGCTACCCAACGCAGTGCCTGTCGGCTACGTCGCACATAGCCAAGGTGCTGCTCGAAGCGAACTTGTAGCTAAGCGCGCTGCCGCTGCCCGGCATGCTGATTCTCTACAACTCGAGGCTACCGGAAAAGACTTGCTCAACAGCGTAGGCTTTGCTATTGTCTCCAAAGATCTATTCCTCCCCGCTGGCAGCTTTGAGCACGAGGGAGACAATTACCGCAAGGATCGTGCATATGCTTTCGAGCGGCAGTTGAGTGAGAACTTAGGTGGAGTACTCGATAAAACGCTGGGTGACTATGAAGCACCCGAGCGAGCTGCACAGATTCCCATGCTGTTGCTCACTCCTTCAGTTGTCAATGATGCGCGCCGCCTAATCATCTCGCCACTGGGTGTGCGCCACCTTACTCTGCCTCCTGCGGGCGTAGGGCGTGGCTCAGAGTTTGAGGTCGACGCCGTAGACTTTGGTGCCTTCTTTGCCAACTGTCGTCCTCAGCGCCTGCACTTCCCAACAGCCTTACGCATGAACGCAACGTATCCCTACGTACTGCCTAATGTGTACCTACCGAGCGAGCCGCCAGTTGAAGTTATGGATGCTGGATTTCGTGACAACTTTGGGGTGCTCGAGGCAAGCCGCTTTCTCCAGGTGTATCGCGATTGGATCAGGGAGAATACCAGCGGGGTAGCACTGGTGCAGATATCCACACTCGAAAAATTTGAAGCAGACGAGGAGCATTCGCCGGAAGGCTGGATAGAAAGTCTTTTCAACCCTTTGGGAGTGGCCGGGCAGATTATTAGTCTTCAGGACTTCCAGACGGACGAGACGGTGGGTTTGCTCTACGATTTGCTCGGACCTGAGTATTTCAAGTTCATCCGCTTTAGCTACCGTCCGGCCGAAGATCGCGAAGCTGCTTCGATGACCTTCCACCTTACCGAGGGCGAGAAGGCCGATATTCGGGCAAGTATCGATCACCCCGATAATGTACTGGCGCTTGATCGTTTCCTGGGCTTATTTAAGTGAGAGCAGAGAGCTTAATCTACCCTGTGCTTGTATGGGGTGCTTGGTCAAATAAGTATTGTTCAGAATAGATGGCTAAAAAAGCAGCGACCCAACCAAGCATGTAGCCTGATCGGGTCGCCAAAATTTTCAGTTCTTCTTGCTGTAATAGCTTATCGCTAGGCAAGGAACATGCTGGCAATGGCAGTCACTTCCTGTTCGGTGAGTGGCTCATCGTATGCCTCGGTGACTGCTTCCCTGCCCACTCCGCCGGAGTTTGCGACAGCGTCAAGACCGAGGTGAGTTACGTTAGCTTCACCATCGTAGACGGCTTGAGCTGCAGGTACGCCTGGAATACCATCTTCCTCTGGAATCCAGCCTTGCAAGTCGCGCATACGGCGAATCTTCGCAGCGTGCCGCGCTTCGACAGAGTGGATCTGGAGTGCAACAGTGAGGACATTAGGGTCATCAATTAAGAAGCCAGCCTGACCTTTATATGCACGCACCCCAGTGTCCTCAAAGGCTTGGGCTACGGCAAGGAAGGTGCCCTGATTGCTGAAAACATCGGGAAAAGTACCACCAGCAGTAAAATCGAAGTCGGGTTTATCCCTAGGCGTGCCACCCAGCCGTATAATCTCGCTACTTAGCAGATCTACGTGCGCGTTTTCGTGCTGGGAAATCTGCTCGATTACCAAACGGACATCGCCAGTAAGGAGGCCGGAATTGTCGAGGCCGGTCTCGTAGTACTCAGCTTCGAGGTACTCGAGCAGCAGGGCAAAGTTGAGCACTTGGACCACGGAATTGCCCATTTGTGCATGGGCACGCACAGGTGCTAGAGCAGCAATACCGAAGGGTGCAGCAACTTTAGCGAAGTCGATGGCGATGTCGCCAAACTTGCTGAATGCAGCGCGGCGTGAGGTAGGAGAATGGAGCGTAGTCGAGGCTTCAACCTTGGAAAACGTCTCTAAGAGGTTCAGAATTTTCATAAGATGTGCTTAGGGATTTATCCAGGAAGGTTGCTCGCGTCGATGCGCGTGGTGATGAATGGACCAGCCGCCATGAGAACAGCTGTTGGATCCATGGCGCGATCAAGACCCATTGGGTTAATGATGTTATCGCCAGCGAATGCTGTTGGATCATCGGACAGGAGATCACGGATCACAGAAGCGTGACGTGCTTCTACTGAAACGATCTTGCCAGCTAAGGCCAGGTAATCGACATTTTCGAGGAGGCGGCCTGCGCCATTGTAGGCAGCCACACCCAAGTCTTCGAAAGTTTGGGCTGTAGTTAGGACACTGGTACGGTCGGAGAAGTCAATACTCGAGAAGTCGACTGAGAGATCTGCAATTGGAGTAGCGCCAACAGAACGAATGGCTGCTTCGAAGAATTCCCGGTGTGCGCGCTCGTGCGCTTCTAGGTCGGCGAGTACTTCGCGCTCGTCATCATTAGCGCCGTTATAGTAGCCTCCCTGGAGGACCTGGGCATAAAAGGCTGCTTCGAGTTGCTCGAGAGCGTAGGCGTAGTTGAGGATGCCAACGTCACCGCTGCCGAGATTAACTGCTGCGTCGTCGTCGTTGTCATCGTCGTCGCCAGTACAAGCGGCTGCGAGTACAACTCCTGCACTGGCTAGACCGATGCCGGCCTTTCTGAAGAAGTTACGCCTGCCGACCAAATCATTGGCAGTACGCGATTGATCGGAATCCTTGACGGACCCGCGAATGATGAAATTCATAGGCTCATGTGAAAGTGAGAGAAGGTCCCATTATCGGGAAATCAAATATGATAACTTAAAGTTGTATTAGAAGGTTCACGAGCCGTGACAGTCCGTCAAATTCTGTCGCCCTGCCGACTTAACACTGCTCTTACTGGGTGAATCGCAATCCTTCTACAGCTTTATGTCCTTATCGTGCATCAGAATTGCTACCAGCACCTAGCACCCAAAGGTCCGGTTGCGCGTGCTTTAGCGCGCATAGATTGGTACTTCCAGGGCTGCGAGCACATGCTCGGGCAGCGCACGACCCGCTTCTCGCCTCCCATTTCTCACTTCCCACTTCTCGCCTCCCACTTCCCACTTCTCGCCTCCCATTTCCCACTTCTCGCCTCCCACTTCCCATTCCGGCCGACGTCGTCCTACCGCGCAGTGAGAGCTGCGACATGCAAAAGTCTATTTACCTGGTATACCTCGGTAGAACGACGTCTACTCTTACCTCCAGAACAGCCCCTAGCCCCCACAGGTCCGGTTACGCGTGCTTTAGCGCGCATAGTTTTGTACTCCGATGGATGCGAGTATGAGCTAGGGCTTTGCGGTATGGCAGGTCATGAGGTGCAGGCATGCACAGCTACCCGACGGACCTGATCTTGAACTATACTCTTCAGAAGAGCAAAGCTACTGATCAGGTCCGTCGGGTACCATCTATAAGTATTTTGCGCCGCAGGCTGACCCCCGCCGCAGGCAATGCGCCGCAGGCTCACCATCCCCTATTTCAGTCGCCATACCAAGACCGTCATTACGCCCAAGGCAGCGAGAATGAAGCCGTACCCTACCCGCAAACCATAGTGTTCAGCCAGAAATCCAATCACCGCCGGACCAATAAAGAGGCCGACGTAAGAGATGGTTGTCACCATGCTTAATGCTGCACTAGGAGACAAGCCAGGCAGTTTTCCCGAAAGGGAGAAAACGATGGGCACAGCAATAGACAAGCCTGTCCCTACCAATGCAGCACCACCAATAGTCGTCAACGGATGCGGGAATGCGAGCGAGAGCGCAAGTCCTGCAAACGCCACCACCGACCCACTTCGAAGCAAAGCTGCATCGCCAAACCGGTCGCGCAGCTTGTCGCCTCGCAGCCTGCCAAGTGTCATCATCACAGAAAAGGCCGCAAGCGACCAGGTGCTCATCGCCTCACCACTTCCCGCTACTTCGAGCATGAACTTGGCCGTCCAGTCTGAGATGCTCGCCTCGGCCATCATCGAGCAAAATCCGATGGCGCCAATGAGCCACGTAGCGCGCACAGGCAAACGAAAAGCGCTGCCACTGCCAGTCACTGGTTCAGGTGCAGCAGCGGCCATATCATCAGGCAGCATGCGCGGATATGCATACACGAGCATCGCCAGGCCCAATACACTAGCCGCAGCCAAATGCACTGCAAAAGAGACACCAAGCCAAATGATGCCCGAGCTAATAAGCGCTCCTACAATCATCGCCCCGCTAAAGCCAGCATGAAAGCTCGAGATGATGGAGCGACCATACAAACGCTCTACCTCAACCGCTTGCGCATTCATGGCTACATCGAGCAGACCAAAACCTACCCCAATGAAGCCGTAGATGACAAACAGCAGCAGCGGCCACGAAAACTGCGGGATCAATGGCACAGCCACGATGTACAGCAGCGCCGAAGCCAGTGCAACCCGACTCACCCCGAGCCGCTCGGAAATAAATGCCGCAAACGGCATCGCTATAAATGCGCCACCGCTTGCTGCAATGAGCACGAGGCCCATCGTCGCATCATCTATGCCATAATGCACTTGTATCTGCGGCACGCGGGCAGCCCAAGTAGCATACAAAAATCCGTTGAGCCCAAACAGCGTCAGTACCGAAGCACGATAAGTTTTGAGCGGAAGCGGAATGGCAGTGCCGTTAAATGCCGCCTGTCAGCTGGTAAGTCACGTCGACATCGACTGTCACCTCTTCACCTATAGCCTCAGACGACGTTCCAGAAAGTGAAGCGTCGAACATATCGAGCAGGAGGTACTCCTTGATTTCGACCTCCGGCACGTCAAAGGTAGCTGTCGTTCCTGATCCTTGCGGCAGATTGGCAATTTGAACTGCAGGCAAGGAGCCGCCTGTGATGGTAATGCTAGCGTTAGAGAGGTCATCGAAGGTGAATTCACCGCTCGGATCATTGAGAGTAGCTACCACCGACTGCACCATCACCGCCCGAAGCTGATCTTCAGAAATGCCGAAGTCATCGAGCTGTTGGCGCAGGTCTACATCGATATCCTCGCGTGTAATGTTGATCGCACCAGCTGAGTCTGTCGAAGGCACAGCATAGGTGAGGGTCGCGCCGCTAAAGTCTCTGTCGATAGAAACTAGGTCATCGTCGCAGGCGACGAATGCACAGGTGGCGAGGGCGAAAAGGGCAATTCTTGTAAACATGTTTTACGTTTGAGTTTGATCTTGAAGCAAATGCGTGGCCAAAAATTGAACACGCTTACCTCAGTGTACGAGACCAACTGACAATTGGTACTAGTTAATTCACCTTTGGTCGGTTCCGACATATTCTGCGGCCACCCAATTGTAGAAGATGTCATCGTTGGGGATGTAAAGCCGCAAGAGTTGTGTGCCAGCAAGACGTTCGAGCCGCACCAGCCCCTTCTCATACCAAGCGTGAGGAGATTTCCAGACCAGCGCGTAGGTATTGCCACCAGCAGGCGTTAGCACAGCTGTAAGTTCGTGTGCATCGGGAAACTCGAGTTCATATCCATCGCCTACAGCGCTTACCTCGAAGGTTCCATAGATCGGATCGACGTACTTCCCTACCTGCACCTCTTCAGTTTGTGGTAGGTCGCGCTGCGCTGCCAGCTGCATATCCACACTGTCTTGGCGCGCAAACCAGGCTGTATTCCCACGCCGCTCTCTATTCATAGCATCTGCTAGCCAGGTGGGATTCGGCTGCTCGAGGTAAAGATCGCGCACCTTGGCGCTGAGTGTGCTGGCGAGGCCCGTCATAGAATTAGTGAGCACGACTATACCCAAATTAAGGTCTGGCACCAGCTGTACTTGTGAGTACATCCCATCATAGCCACCGCCGTGGCGGTAGATGGTGTGGTCGCCGATTTTGCCCATAAACCACCCGAGGCCGTAGCTGGCGAAGGATTGGCTGTTGCCGTAGGTGTTGTGAGGCTTCCAAACCTGCCCTTGCACTTCTGCGGGCCAGATGGTATCGCCCATCATCACGCCGCCATTGAGGTTGCAGCTTACCCATTTTAGCATGTCGGTCGTACTCGACCAGATACCTCCAGCGGCCCCGGGTGTGTCCCAGGCTACGGCTGGAATGGGCGTATTTTGTTGTCTGGTGATATGTCCTGAAGCATAGTTGCCACGCATCGGGAGGTCGACGGTGCGCGTCACTGTGCGCGACATGTTTAGCGGTTCGAAAATGCGGGTTTCGAGCACCTCATTCCAGGATTTACCAGCAGATTTAGAGATAATTTCTCCTGCTGCAATAAAGCCGAGGTTGGAGTAGCCAAAGCCTGCCCTGAATGGGTAGCGCAGGGGCATGTTTTCTACTTTCGTCAAAACCTGTTTTGGCGTAAGCTGTCGCTTGAACCAGAGATGATCGCCTTCAAAAGTTCCCAGACCGATGCGGTGCGTCATGAGGTCGGTCACATTGGCGAGTGCAGTTACATTATCATCGGCAAAACGCAGGTATGGCAGGTGCTCCGATACGCGACTGTCGAGGTCGAGTGCACCATCTGCGGCGAGCATGGCGGCTGCTGTGCCAATAAAAGCTTTGGTGTTGCTTGCAATCGCAAAGAGGGTCTGCTCATTCACTGGTGTAGCCTTTCCGAGTTCGAGCACACCGTAGCCTTCATTAAATATTACTTCACCGTCTTTGACTATACCGATTGCAAATCCTGGTGCCGCAAAACTGTCACGCGCTTCGCGGGCGAGCTGATCGATGAGGCTCGTGCTGACTGGTGGCAGTGTATCGCAAGGGCTAGCAAGCAGGCAGCTTTCGCCAAAACCCCACACACAACACACCACGCTGAGTGTGCGGACAGCCAAACAAATGGGTGTGAAAACAGCGTTAAAACAGGGTATATTCAGCATAGCCGCGAAGGTAGGCGGTGCTGAATTGCTTTCTTTGTAGCATTTCCTAAAAACCTTTGTTCCCTATGCGCCTACGTCAACTCGCCTTTTCGTTTGCCATACTTTCTACCTCCGTCCTTGCCGCCCAAACCGAGCAGCCAGCTCAGTCGGTAGTGCTTTCGAGTGAAGGTGACGGACCTGTTGTGCTCTACGATGATGAGATAATTAGCCAGGAAGATCTCGCTCAACTCAGCTCAGACATGATCGGTGATATCCAAATCTTGTCTGGAGCAGAAGCCGACAAGCGCTTTGGCAAGTACGCCACCCACGGTGCGATTGTGGTGAGTTCTCCCAGCAAGGCCAGCACCGTCACCGAAACAGTGCAGCCCGTTGCCGTTCCTTCTGAGCACCGTATGCAAGGGGCGGAAGTGAAGATTAGCGTCGATGCTGGCGATGATGCGCATGTCATTATTGACGGCCAGGTCACTGATATGGCAGCTCTACGTGCTATCGATCCGCTCACCATCGATCAGGTGCAAGTCCACAAGGGTCAACAAGCTATCGACTTATTTGGCGACAAAGCACGTGGCGGTGCAGTTGTTGTCACTACCAAAGAGCAGAAGTAGATCACCTCGCACATTTTCTCTGCTGACCATCCTAATATGGTCGCAACCACCTTCACCTCCCACTTCTTTTACCCATTCCAACCTTTCTGCGCTCTGCGCGCAAAGACGAGCGTAGTGATGAAGAACTCGCGGCGAATTACCACCGCTCGGGCGAGCAGACACTGCTTGGCATCCTCTACGGAAGGTACCTGGAGTTGATTTACGGCTTGTGCCTCCAGTACCTCAAAGATGCAGGCAGAGCAGAAGATGCAGCGATGGACATTTATGAGCAGTTGCAGACCAAGCTGCGGGTGCATGAGGTGGAGCATTTTCGGCCCTGGCTCTACCGCCTCAGTCGCAACCACTGCCTGATGCTGCTGCGCAAAACAGCTTCTAATCTCACACTTGGGTCATCAAGCATTGCTACTACCACAGCCCTCGAAGTCGGTGGTATGCAATTGGCCGACATCTCGCATCCAGGTGATGAGACCGATCAACGCGAATCCTTACTCACTGCATTGGAAAGCTGCCAGGATGAACTGCCGCAAGGGCAGGCAATGTGCATACGCAGGTTTTACTTGGAAGGCAAAAGCTATGCGGAGCTGGCAGCCTCTCTGAAGTGGAGCCTCAATAAAGTGCGCAGCGCCATCCAAAATGGGCGAAGAAATCTTAAAATCTGCGTCGAGCGCAAAACCAGCCATGTCGAGCACTAAGCACCCATACAATCCTGATCCTCAACGCGAAGATGCGTTTGGGGAGTTGGCCGAGCAAGGCTTTGCGGGGGTAGCTGGCGATCATGCGGCTGCGCTAGATCGTTTGCAGCGACGTGCTGGTGTTCCTACCGAAGCAAGCGTGAAAAGGCTTGCCCCGAGATGGCTGGCACCAGTTGCTGCTGCGGCGGCTATTTTGCTGCTGGTGTTGATCTATGTCTCCTACTCAGGCGAGCCGACACCTTATGCCGCCAATACTGCCACTGAAGCCACCGAAACCATTGATGTCACCAACGACGCTGCACCTCAGGTCCAACAGGCATCGCCACCTGAACAGGAGCAGTCGCGCGTGCTAGAGGCTCTCGATGTAGAGGCCTCAGATGAGATAGTCAGCGAAGCGAGGCCAGCACCCAGCCCCCAGCACCCGGCCCCCAGCACCCAGCACCCAGCCCCCAGCCCCCAACCCCCAGCCCCCAGCCCCCAGCACCCAGCACCCAGCACCCAACCCCCACCTGACCACAATATTGTGGTCAGGCCAGCCCCTTCCGATGCCACTGGAGATCATGATAGTGAGGAGCATGCAGTAGCAGATGAGCTGAAAAAAGTGCAGGCAGCTCCAGCGACAGCTCCCACAGCATCGGCTCCACAGGATAGCCGCAACCAAGCAGCGCGTAAGCGTGCAGCTGAGCCAGCGAGTGCCTCGAGCTACAGCATGGAGCGCGATGATCGTGGCCCGACCGAGCGAACGGTAACAGGGACCTTGCGCAGTATCAGCGGTGAGTTGTTGCCTGGCGCTACTGTTTTAGTAGAAGAAACGGGTCAACTCGTGGAGGTAGATTTGTATGGCAACTTCCTGCTCGAACTTCCTGCTGGAGCACGAGTTGGGCTGGTGGAGGATGCGCGAGGCAATCAACTTCGCTTTGATTTGACGGCTGGCGATGCGTTCGATTTGCGGCTGGCAGAAGCAGGTCATCAGTTGTCGCGGGTGCGGCTCCAAGGGCGCACGGGTACGCTTGGTATAGTTGCTCCAGTAGCGGCTCGGTATGCAGCCTTTGATGCTTACGTGGCGGAGCAGTCGCCTGCAATCAAGGGTGAAGTCGTGGTCCAATTTGAGATTAATCGTCATGGCCAACCGCAATTTGTCGTTGCTGGTCCTGGTGAGCAGTCACGCGAGCTCGTAAAGCAGGCCAAGGATTTACTGCTCACGGGTCCAGAGTGGCCTGAGGCTTATCGCCGCAAAGCGTGGCGCTATGCCATAGATTTTGGCCTCCGGCGGTGAGGCCTAGGGCGGTAAGGCCTCCGGCGGTAGGGGAAGCCTCCGGCGGTGAGGGCCTACGGCGTTTGTTTGCCTCCGGCGGTTTTGCTGTTCTGGGGGAATGGGTTCGGCACGTTCGACCGCTTCCGAGGGGTGTGCCTTATAAGCATCATGCACGTGTGTATATCCACCTGGAGTGAGCGTCATCCTCACCAGCTCGCTATCCTATCTTCGTTGGCGTGAAGTATCCTATTGGCCATCAAGACTTTCGCAAAATTCGGGAAGAAGGCTTTGAGTACGTCGACAAGACCGAGCATATCTGCCGACTCATCGAGAATGGGGGCTATTTGTTTCTGTCTCGGCCACGGAGGTTCGGCAAGTCGCTGACGGTGTCGACCATGAACGAGCTGTACTCAGGCAGCGAGGAGTTATTTGAGGGACTGTGGGCGGGGGAGCACTGGAATTTCGCAGCCAAGCAGAGGCCGGTGCTGTGGTTTCATATGGCGAGTTCGGGCTATGAACTCGGTGGGGTATATGCTGCGCTACTGCGAATGATCGCGGATCAATGCGATCGACACGGGGTGAATCGCTGTGATTCTGAAAATGTAGGGCTGTGTTTCAAACATTTAATCCAACAGGTAGCCAGCGCACATCCGAGCGGACGAGTCGTAATTCTTATAGACGAATACGACAAGCCAATTCTTGATTATGTAACTGATATACCACAAGCCGAGGCTAATCGTGATGCGCTGCGGGGCTTCTATGGTATACTTAAGGACGCTGATCCTTGCATTGAATTAGTTTTTCTTACGGGCGTCTCTGCCTTTTCAAAGGTATCGCTGTTTTCTGAATTAAATAATCTCCGGAATCTTACGCTTCACCCAGCGGCATATACGGTGGTTGGGATAACACAGGAAGAGCTAGAGGCAAACTTTGGCGATCAATTAAGCGACACCGGCTTCTCACGTGAGGCTATTCGGGAATGGTACAACGGCTACGCATGGGGGAGGCACGAACGAGTCTACAATCCGTGGTCTATTCTTCAATTTCTCGAGACAGGTGAGCTCGACAACTACTGGGCAGAATCCGGAACGCCCACCTTCGTCACCAAGCTCCTCACGCACAAGTCAGACTATGATGTTGCCCCGACCACTGTCCGCAAGCTTGACCTCACTAGCTTCAATCTTGCACAGCTAAATCCTGTAGCAATACTTTTTCAGGCAGGCTACCTCACCGTGAAAGAAGTTATGCCTCCCACGGGCCAGTTACTGCTCGACTACCCCAATGAAGAAGTGCGCCAGACATTTCTCTATGCCCTCCTGGACGAGTATGGTTTTGGCGATCACGAGCCCGCCAGCACACGCATTCATCGCTTGTACAAAGCATTCTGCGCCCGCGACCTCGATACTATCATTCAGATCATTAACGTGAGCTTAGCCGCCGTGCCGCATCAACTGTGGCAGCGACAAAGCGAGGCGATGGTGCATGCGATTATCCACACCACCTTCACGGTGCTGGGGCTGTACACCCGCTCTGAAGTGTCTACGGCTCGCGGTCGGGCTGATATCGTGGTGGAGGTGCCCGACTACGTGTACATCCTGGAGCTCAAGCTCGGTGGCACGGCAGCTGAGGCTTTGGCGCAGATACGGTCGCGCGGCTACAGCCAGGCCTACGCAGACGGCGAGCGAGAGGTGGTGGAAATAGGTGTTGCTTTTGATGTGGAGGCCCGGCTGGTTAATGATTGGCAAGATGGGTGAGGTGGCCTCCGGCGGTTTCTTGCCTGCGGCGCGTTGCCTCCGGCGGTAAGTGCCTCCGGCGGTCTTGGCTAGCACCTAATGCCGTTCCGGGTAAACCCTACCCTCTGCTAAGACATAGATCCTCCCTCTTCGCAAGCTCAGCGGCCTAGCTTACATTAGGTGTCCGTCCCACCGGGCCTCTACCTAATGACGCTGTCACGCAGACGCAGCTATGCGGCTATAGCCACGCTGCGGGAGAATCTATTTTTAAGCATTAGATGGAGCCCAAGCCTTACCCAGCACCCAGCACCTAGCCCCCAGCACCTAGCCCCCAGCACCTAGCCCCCAGCACCTAGCCCCCAGCACCTAGCCCCCAGCCCCTAGCCCCCAGCCCCCAGCACCTAGCCCCCAGCACCTAGCCCCCAGCCCCTAGCCCCCAGCCTCCAGCACCTAGCCCCCAGCACCTAGCCCCCAGCCCCCAGCACCCAACCCCCAGCCCCCAGCCCCCACCTGACCACAATGTTGTGGTCAGGCAAGCCCCGCTACCGAACCATCTATACCGCTGCGGGTGTTGTCGCTTAATATGAAGCTTAATAATACACGACTGAGCGCCTTGTTTCTCTTAATTAGCTCGTTGACCTTCATGGGTTGTGAGAGTGCAGCAGAATTTCTCGGAGTTTCCATACTTATGGTGGGAATCTTTGGCTTGCTGGCCCTCGTGCTGATTATTTGGGCAGTATTCGACCTGATTAGTAGCTCGCGGCCGCTGGTAGAGAAAGTGCTATGGGGTTTGGCGATATGGTTTATTCCCTTCTTTGGAGCTATCGCTTACCTCCTTATCGGTAAGAAATAAGTCTCAACCTTTCTTGTCTCTAATTTGCTTACTGGTCTTACCGAAGCGGCGCTCGCGACTTTGAAATTCTAGCAGCGCCTCGTAAAAATGGATTTTGCGGAAGTCGGGCCAGAAGGTTTCGGTGAAGTGTAACTCAGCATAGGCCAATTGCCAGAGCAGGAAGTTCGAAATTCGGCTTTCCCCGCTGGTGCGGATGAGTAGCTCTGGGTCGGGCATGCCTTTCGTGCTTAGCGCCTGCGTGATGGTCGCCTCAGTGATGTGCATCGGGTCGAGCCGCCCGGTAGAAGCACGGTGAGCTATGGAGCGCACAGCTTCCACGATTTCCCATTTAGCCGAGTAATTGAGCGCGAGCACGAGGGTCATGCGCTCGCCGGCCTTGGTTTCTTCAATGGCTTGCAGTAAGGTTTCGCGGCTGTGCGTAGGGAGTCGGCTCAGATCGCCGATGGCTTCGAGGCTGATCTCGTTTTTGAGCAGCGTGGGCACCTCTTGCTTGATGGTCTCGACGAGAAGTTCCATGAGAGCATCGACTTCATTTTGAGGTCGACCCCAATTCTCGGTGCTAAAGGCGTAGAGGGTGAGGTAATCGATGCCGAGTTCGGCTGCAGCTTCGACGGTTTGGTCGACAGCTTTGACGCCGTTGCGGTGGCCGAACACGCGGGGCTGCCCTTTGCTTTCTGCCCAGCGCCCGTTGCCATCCATTATTACAGCTACGTGCCGGGGTAATCGGCTACGGTCGATCTGGTCGAGGAGGTGCTGCTCGCGTGCTGCCGAATTTGACGCTTGGTCTGTCATGTGAAGTGGGAAAGGTAGCTAGCCCACAGTCTACCTTCGCCACCCTATGACTTTTGCTGATTATAAGTACGAGCGACCCAAGCTCGATTTGCTGACGGCTCAATTCGAAGAGCTCCTCACAGCTTTTGATACTGCTGATGCTGCGGGACAAATTGAATTGGTGCGGGCGAGCAAGCGCTTACGCTCGGTGTTTTCTACCCAGCAGAGTATCTGCCACATTCGGCACACCAGTGACACCACCAACGAGTTTTACGAAAGTGAAAACGCATGGTTTGATGAGGCCGGTCCGCAATTTGAAGCGCTGGTCAATAAATTCAGTAAGAAGCTTGTCGCCAGCCCTCATAAAGCCGCGATTGTCGAGGAGTTTGGTCGCCAATTTGTGCGGCGCATCGAGGTGAGTCTGCGCGCCTTTGATCCAGCTACCATCGACCTACTCGGAGAGGAGAATCAACTCGCCAGCGCCTACACCAAGATCAAAGCTCAGGCGGCAATAGAATTTCGCGGCAAGACGTACAACCTCTCCAGCCTAGCCCCTTTTCTAATTTCGCCAGATAGAGCCACCCGTCGAGAAGCTGCCGAGGCAAATTGGGCCTTTTACGCCGCGCACGAGGAAGAGATGAGTCGCATATTCGACGACCTGGTGGAGTTGCGCACCAAAATTGCGCGACAGATGGGTCACGAGAATTTCGTGGCGCTCGGCTATGATCGCATGAGTCGAACGGACTACGGTCCGCAGGAAGTCGAGGTTTTTCGCAGGCAAGTGCGCGAGCAGATCGTGCCACTGGCCTCAGCCCTGTACGAGCGACAACGCCAGCGGCTCGGGCTCGACAAGCTGACTTATTTTGACGAGGGACTGGCCTATCCAAGCGGCAATCCCACGCCGATAGGCACACCAGAAGATACCGTCCGCGCCGCTACTGACCTGTACGAAGAGCTCAGCCCTGAGACCGCCGCTTTTTTCTCGATGATGCGGGAGAAAAATTTGATGGACCTGGTGGGACGCGACGGTAAAGCAACGGGTGGCTACTGCACTTATCTGTACAATCACTGTGTCCCCTTCATCTTCTCGAATTTCAACGGTACTTCAGGGGATGTTGACGTGCTGACGCATGAACTCGGCCACGCGTTTCAGATGTATGAGTCGCGCAAGCAGCCGGTGATGGAATACATCCTGCCAACGTATGAGGCCTGTGAAATTCACTCTATGTCGATGGAGTTTTTCGCCTATCCCTGGTTGGAGAACTTCTTTGGGGACGATGCCGACCGTTACCGCGAGTCGCATTTAGAGGCTGCAATTAAGTACCTGCCGTACATCGTGGCTGTTGATGAGTTTCAGCATGTGATGTACGAGCAACCGAATTTGAGTTTTGCCGAAAGGCTAGAAAAATGGAGCGAACTGGAGAAAATATACCTCCCGCATCGCGACTATGATGGGCTCGACTACCTCGAAAGGGGTGGACTGTGGCTGAGGCAGAGCCATATTTTTCAGATGCCTTTTTACTACATCGACTACGCGCTGGCGCAGGTGTGTGCCTTTCAATTTTGGCAACGCGACCTGCTGAGTCACAAGGAGGCCTGGGGCGACTACCTGCGACTGTGTAAGGCGGGAGGGAGCCGCAGCTTTGTGGATTTGGTGAAGCTGGCCAACCTGCATTCGCCCTTTGCGGCAGGTACGCTAGGCAGAGTGGTGAGTGATATGAGTAGCTATCTGGAGGTGGAGCTGCCTCAATTATCCACCCGCTAAATGTTAATAGCCGACGAGATTTTTGGTGACGAGGCAGCGTTGCGCTCCATATTTGTGTCTGTCAACATGTATGATGGGCGTCGGGCCAGTGTTAAAGGATGACTTTTCCACGCGCTCATATACCAAAAAACCGCTAGAACATTGTGTTCACGGCACCAAAAGGCCTACTTTTGATCGGTGCCACAAGATCTACTGGTCGAATTAAAAGGGCACACAACTTCGTTTTGCCGATGATGAAGAAGATTACACTACTGCTGGGAGCTTTTGCCCTGAGCGCGAGCCTATTCGCGCAGGATATTCACTTCTCGCAGTTCTACATGAGTCCACTCAACCTCAACCCTGCCCTCACAGGAGTGATGAACTGTAATGTGCGCCTCACGGCCAACTACAGAAATCAGTGGGCCAGCATCGTCCGCTCAGGAGTCTATAATACCTACAGCGCTTCCTACGATCAGCGTTTTACCAGCGGTCGCTACGACTACTGGGGCCTCGGAGCTACCTTTTGGGGTGACGTTGCAGGTACGGCCAACTTTGGTACTACGACAGGTAAAATTTCAGGTTCGTATGCGAAGCGCATGGCAGGCAACCGCCGCCAATCGCACTACCTCAGCTTCGGCTTGGAAGGCGGTATAGCGCAACGATCAGTGGATTTTCTCGAGCTGCGGTGGGGCACTCAGTGGAACCAAAATGAATTCGACCCAACGCTCAGTAGCGGTGAGAACTTCGATAATACCAGCTTCATTTTTGCAGATGCTGCTGCGGGCCTACTCTGGTTTAGCAACTTCGGTGATGACGCCAACTTCTACATCGGAGGTAGCTATCACCACCTCAACCGCGCTGATCAATCTTTTAGCTCTAACCAGACCGAGCTCCTCTACAGCCGTTTCACCGTTCACGCTGGTGGTGAAGTACCCATCGCCGATCGTGTAGGTATTGTGCCTGGTGTAATTGCCATGTTTCAGGGTCCGTCGATGCAGATCAACTCAGGTGCTAGCATCAAGTTTCAGCTCGGCAATAGCCGCTTCAATTCGCAAGCTTTTCACCTTGGTGCCTGGACGCGTATCGGGCACAACGTAGATAAAGGCGTACTTAATGATGCCTTGATTCTGCAGACTCGCTTCGACTACAACGAGTATTCCCTTGGCTTCTCTTACGACCTGAATGTGTCGCCATTGCGGCCAGGCTCACAAGGACAAGGTGGCTTCGAGCTGGCGCTGCAGTACAAGTTTTGCGGCAACGAGCGCCGTGGTGTTTACTGCCCGAACTTCTAGCGTTACCACCCGCTCTCACAATTCTTGAGGTGTCTCTTGTTGGCGCATTAGGCCAGCGCTGATTCGTCAAAGCTTGGTTTTCTCTGTCAGCTGTGCACCTCATTGCGCTGGTGCAACGTACTTTACATTTAAGAGAAGTTGACGCATGTTTGGAGGAAAGCAAAACACCAACGGGAAGAGTAGTAACGGTAAGTCCTCGGCATCGAGCGCTGCGGGTCCTGTAGGGCTCAACAGTCTCGTCAAAGGGACGCATATCGAAGGCAGTATTACTGCACCGAGTGACATTCGCATTGAAGGCACTCTCGATGGCGACCTCGACTGTAAAGCAAAGGTGATCATTGGCCCAAGTGGCTCCATTACAGGCAAGGTGAAGTGTATTACTGCTATGATCGAGGGCAACTTCGAAGGCACCCTTACCGTCAACGAATTGCTCGAGGTGCGGGAGTCTGCACGTGTCGAAGGCGATGTGAGCTACGGCAAACTAAAAATCGATGCTGGTGCTGTATTGCTCGGCACCATTAAGATGGTCGGTGCAGAGCAGTCGAAGCGTACTCCTAAAGGTGAGCCCGTTGCCGCCTAAGCCCAATCCGGAGGATTCCCGCAAGACCACGAGTGGTATGCAGGGCTACGCGAAATACTCTGGTATTGCGGTGCAAATGATCGTGATCCTATTGCTCGGGGTATTTGCAGGCAAATGGCTTGATGGCCATTTTGCTACAGAGACGCCCTGGTTTACGATTGTCGGTTCGCTGCTGGCCATCGTGTTGGCACTGTACCTGCCCTTACGAGATTTGATGCGCTAGTTTCGCGGCTAGCATGCGCGCACCCCCCTTTTTCTCCGGCCTTGTCGTCACCAGTTTGCTCACCACGGTATTAGTGGGAGCTGAGGCATATGTGTGGCCATCCCTCCAGACACAGGTAGCATTTTTGGTGCTGTGCGTGCTGGTGTTTGCTGGCTTTTGCTTGCTGATGTACTATTCGGCGCGGCAGGCTGCCAATTCGCCCAATCCCGCTCGCCTGGCGCAGTACGTGATGGTACTCACGTTTGTGAAGATGGCCGTTTCTATTGGCTTGGTCTATGGCTACTACCTTACGGTAAAACCTGAGGGGCAGGCATTTTTGCTCCCATTCTTCACGGCTTATTTTGTGTTCACGGTATTTGAAACGTGGTGGTTGTTGCGCTTAAACCGACTTTCGAGTAAACGGCAGAGATGACTACTACCCGGATCGTGCATTGGGATGCGTAACGAGAGTTCTCAAGCCCTGTCTAAAAATAAGGAGGTACCTGACCACACGTGATAGCTTGTGTGGTTAGGAGGTTACCTTGCTTTTAGCTACGCGTGCTCGCGGAAAAAATTTTCCGCAGACGTAGTCACTACTACGGTGAGGACAGATTTTTGAGCAAGTGCGCGTAGTCAAAGGGCTGAGGGCTCGTAGTAGCAATTCTAATGCACGATCCGGGTACTATTGGGGGAGGGTGTCGAGGTGGGCGTCCTGCGGTTCATCCTCAAACGGATCCACCTCATCCCCAAACGGATCAGGTCCGAACGAATCATCTCCAAATGGATCACCCGATCCAAACGGATCTTCACCAAAGCCATTATTCGCACCAGGGCGAGTAGTGCCAGGCCTGCCTTCATCCATATCATCGTAGACGTTGCCCGGCGCAAATTCGTCGGGATAATCATTGCAATTAAAGTTGACGGCCGAAGCCCCTACAGGCACAGTAAAGCGAGCTCCTTTTTCAAAATTTAATGACTCGGAATTGGCTTCAATCTCTTTGATCATTTTCGCAAAGAAGGGACGCGCCATGTAGCCGCCCTGACCGTAGCGGAGATTAAGAAAGCGGATATAACGTTCGTCACCGCCTACCCAGGTGCCAACGATCAAGTTGGGTGTCACGCCCATGTACCAGCCATCTACATAATCGTTTGTAGTACCTGTCTTACCACCGTATTCTGTCTCGAGACCATTGAATCGGTAGTTGCGCCCAGCGTGCTGAAGCATCCGCACCATGGTATAATTGCTCACAGGGTCGAGAGCGGTGCGCTCCTCAGGAATTGCTTGATACAATACCTTGCCGTTGCTGTCCTCGATACGGCGGACGATAATCGGCTTTACGTAGACTCCGTTGTTGCTCCAGGTGGTATAGGCGCCAGTCATCTCTTCCACGCTCAAATCGGTAGCACCCAGGGCAATACTGGGACTTTTCGGCACCACGTGGCGCCCATTGGAGTAGCGCTGACTCGAATCAATACCCATGTTGTGCACCAAGCCCCGCACAGGGTCGGTATCGCCCAGCTGCTTCATGAGAAATACACTCACGGAGTTTTTCGATTGCTTCAGTGCATCCATCAGCGTCAGGTACTCCCCGCTAAAGGCGCCATCGGCATTGCGTGGAGCCCAATCGGCAAGCAACTCAAAGCCACCTTCCCCACTGCGAATGGTAATAGGTAGATCAGCTACGCGGTAGCAGGGTTGGATACCTTGCTGTGCAATGGCAGTCGCATAGATAAAGGGCTTAAACGTGGAGCCAACTTGGCGCCTCGTCTGCACGTGATCGAAGGGAAACCATTTGTGGTTGACGCCCCCTACCCAGGTCTTGACAAAGCCAGTATTAGGATCAACGCCCATCGATCCAATCTGAAGAAAGGAGCGCATGTACTTTATCGAGTCGAGCGGACTGAGCAGCGTGTCTTTCTCACCTGCTTCATTATATGCGAACACGACCATTTCTGTGGGTCGTTCGAATTGCTCTTTGACCTCTTTGTTGAGTTGGCGGCGGGCGTTCCGAACGCGCTTCCACAGGCCCTTGTCAGCAAGCAGGTCGCGGTAGCGGCCCTCTACTGTTGAGCCGATGGAGTTGGTTTTCTTCAGACGAGCAATCATATCTCCATCATCCTCTTCGGCGATGAGGCGATCAATATCTCGGTCGGTAATTTCCCAATCCTCAAAGGCTGTGGCGACTTCGGTCTGTACACTGCCCATGATGCGGTTGCGCATACTTTGGTAGCGGTCGGTATCTCGAATAAACTGCTTGAGGCGACGGGCGCGGTAGTCGAGTTCTTCGGCAGTGGTCTCCTCGTCGGTCCCGATCTTATCGCGGTAGGTCCAGGGGTCGCGATTTTTCCAGACTTCGCGGTAGGTGTCTTGGAGTTGTTTCATGTGTTCCCAGGCGGCGCGCTCGGCGATTTCCTGCATCGCTGGGTCGATTGTCGTGTAGATTTTAAGGCCATCGCGATTCACGTCGTAAGGCTGTCCATCGGCGGTGCGGATGTTGGGGTTGTCGAGGATGCGCCGGATTTCCTTACGCAGTTCCATGCGGAAGTAGGGGGCAAGTCCATCGACGTGGGTTTGGGCTTTCATCACCACCTGGAGTGGGCTGAGGCGGAGGCTATCGTATTCTGTTTGGCTGAGGCGACCATTGCGCACCATTTGCTTGAGCACGACTTCTCGGCGGCTTTTTGCTCGTTCTGGATTGCGGTTGGGACTGTACAGGGAGGGGCTTTTCAGCATCCCGATCAGCATGGCGGCTTCGTCTTTGGAGAGCTCTGATTGCTTTTTGCCGAAGTAGATTTCTGAAGCGGCTTCGATACCGAAAGCTCCGTAATTAAACTCGAAGATGTTGAGGTACATCGCCAGGATTTCTTCCTTGGTATAGTTGCGCTCGAGGCGCGTAGCGATGATCCATTCTTTGAGTTTTTGGCTCACCCTTGCGGGAAAACTCCTGGCGGCAACCCCCGTAAACATTTGCTTGGCGAGTTGCTGAGTGATCGTTGATGCACCACCGTCTTTGCCGAGACGTGCAACTGCTCTACCGACACCCCACCAGTCGATGCCGGCGTGCTCGTAGTAGCGTTCGTCTTCTGTGCTCAGCAGGGCATCTACGAGGTAGGGGTTGAGCTGTGAGTAGGGAATAGCTACCCGGTTTTCGACGTAGTAGCGGCCGAGTTCTGTCCCATCGTCGGCATATACCTCGCTGGCGAGTTCGTCTTTAGGGTTTTCGAGCTGGGTGAGGGTCGGCAGGTTGGAATAGGAGAGTGCGAGAAAAACGAGGGCGACACCCAGCACGGCGAGCCCAAACAGGATCCACAGCCAGCGCGATACTGTCCAATACGAGCGGCGGGTGGTTTCGGAGGCGGATGTTGACACGGATACAGGATTGGGTGCGGCGAAGGTAAGGCTGGTATAGGGCCTGGGGGTATAAACGAGTGTGGAGGGGGTTTAGCCTATAGGGGAATTAGCCTCCGGCGGGTTTTTGCCTCGTATGTTTGAATCAGGCTACAAAGAAAGTTGTTTAGCGACTGCTTGGACTGTAGCTTACTCCTGGGCGCGAGCACATGCCAATATGCCTAAGTCGCAAATTAACGCAGACACTGCCGCAGGTACATACTCGTGTCGAGGAGGCTTTTAGAGTCACAATAGCACTTAAGCCGCACTACAGCTTCACCGCTGTGGCGCAGGAACGATAAGCTACGAGGCAAGACGACGAAAGTTTCCGCACCTTTTCTTTCACCTTTCACTTTTCATTTGACTATGAATAAGGCACTCAAACTATGTGCTGGCATTGACATCAGCAAGGCTGATTTCCATGTCCGACTTCTAGAACGCGACCTGCTCACCGGGCAGATCAAACAGCGTGGTAAGCATAAATTCGACAACACACCAAGTGGTCATGAGGCACTGTGCGGTTGGCTAACTAAAAACAATGCTCAGCAATTGCCGATGAGCGTGGTCATGGAGGCTTCTGGAGTCTACCATGAACAGGTTGCTCACGCCCTCAAAAATGCAAACTTTCGAGTGTGCATCGTGCTGGCCAACAAGATCAAACACTTCGCTTTGAGCTTAAATGAGCCGTCGAAGACCGATGAGATTGATGCTTACATCATCGCCCGGTTTGGACTCGAACGCAAGCTTGCTCCATGGAAGCCATTCAGTAAATCAAGTCGGCGCTTTAAGCAACTAAACCGTGAGCGTCAGAGCATTAAGCACGAGTCGACAATGGTGAAAAACCGCTTCCACGCCGCGAAATTCGCCAAGGATACCTCTCCAGCAACGCTGAGACGGTTTGCTGATCGCATCGAATATCTAGCGCAACAGGTTGAGGAGATCGAGGCTGAGATGGCGCAGCTCGTCGAGCAGGACGAAGTGCTTGCCGCATCAGTGAGCAGACTGTGCACCATACCGGGCGTGGGTCAGATCACGGCGTGCAGTTTGCTGGCCGAAACCGATGGGTTCAAGCTGTTTAAATCACGAGGACAGGTGATTAAATACAGTGGCTATGATATAGTTAGTCACCAATCGGGCAGCTCGGTTAATGGCAAGTCTCACATCTCGAAAAAAGGCAATAGTCATGTGCGCGGTGCGCTGCACTTACCGTCTTGGAGTGCGAGACGCAAAGGTGTCTTCAAAAAGGTGTACGACCGACAATTGGAGCGCTCAGGCTCTAAGAGTAGCGCGCTGGTAGCTGTGCAGCGTAAACTGCTAATTATAGCCTATACACTCATCAAGAAAGGGGAGGATTTCGATCCAAACTATCACGCACAGATTCAAAAGCTGGAACCTGCGTTGGCCGCCTGAAATGGGTAGACCAGCACAAAGGCTGGTCTACAGTGGCTGCAGCTCATGACTGAGTGCGCCTTCGATCAAACCAAGTGACCAAAAGGAAAAAAAGTTCCTGAATCGCTTGGATATGAACATAGCACCTGCGGCGCTGAGAGGCCTCCGGCGGTAGTACAGCCTGCGGCGCTGGGCCTGCGGCGCTAGAACGCCTCCGGCGGGTTCGACCGCTTCCGAGCGGTGTGCCTTGTGAGCATCATGCAAGTTTGTATCTCCACATCATGTGGTCAGGCAAGCGACCTGAGGCGGGCGGGGCGACTACACTGGCCTGGGCGTCATCCTCACCAGCTCGCTATCCTATCTTCGTTGCCGTGAAGTACTCTATTGGCCATCAAGACTTTCGCAAAATTCGGGAAGAAGGCTTTCAGTACGTTGACAAGACTGAGCACATCTGCCGACTCATCGAGAATGGGGGCTATTTGTTTTTGTCTCGGCCAAGGAGGTTTGGCAAGTCGCTGACGGTGTCGACCATGAATGAGCTGTACTCAGGCAGCGAGGAGCTATTTGAGGGACTTTGGGCGGGAGAGCACTGGAATTTTGAGGATAAGCAGAGGCCGGTGATCTGGCTCAAATTCTCGAGCATTGACTACGAAAACTTAGGCGTTACAGCTGCCTTACTGCATGAACTGCACAGCATTATTGACAGACGAGGTATTGAGATGCCGCAGCAGGGGCTCACCCTCAAGCTGGTATTCCGGGAATTGCTCTTCCAACTCGCTCAAAGTTCGCCTTCCGGAAAAGCAGTCCTACTGATAGACGAATACGACAAGCCAATCATTGATTACATCGATGACATTCCGAAGGCCGAAGCCAATCGCGATGCATTACGCGCCTTCTACGCTGTACTTAAAGATGCTGATCCATATCTAGAGTTGGTGTTTATTACCGGTGTATCTGCCTTTTCTAAGGTGTCGCTGTTTTCTGAACTCAATAATTTAGACAACGTAACACTTAGCGCGGAGGCTTATACGCTTGTCGGTATTACACAACAGGAATTGGAGGATAACTTTGGCCCTCAGCTCGATGCAAGCGGGTACACGCGCGAGGAGGTACGCCGCTGGTATAACGGCTATGCCTGGGGCAACCACGAGCGGGTATATAATCCTTGGTCGATCCTGAAGTTTTTGAAGAAGCGCGAGCTCGACAACTATTGGGCAGAATCCGGAACGCCCACCTTCGTCACCAAGCTACTCACGCACAACGCAGATTACAACGTTGCGCCGACCACTGTCCGCAAGCTTGACCTCACCAGCTTCAATCTTGCGCAGCTAAATCCTGTAGCAATTCTTTTTCAGGCAGGCTACCTCACCGTTAAAGAAGTTATGCCTGCCACGGGCCAGTTACTGCTCGACTATCCGAACGAGGAAGTGCGCCAGACTTTCCTCTACGCCCTGCTGGGTGAGTATGGTTTTGGCACCAACGAGCTCGCCAGCACGCGCATTGATCGCTTGTACAAAGCTTTCTGCGCCCGCGACCTCGACACCATCATCGAGATCATCAACGTGAGTCTAGCCGCCGTGCCGCATCAACTGTGGCAGCGGCAAAGCGAGGCGATGGTGCATGCGATCATCCACACCACCTTCACGGTGCTGGGGCTGTACACCCGCTCTGAAGTGTCTACGGCTCGCGGTCTGGCTGATATCGTGGTGGAGGTGCCCGACTACGTGTACATCCTGGAGCTCAAGCTCGGTGGCACGGCAGCTGAGGCTTTGGCGCAGATACGGTCGCGCGGCTACAGCCAAGCCTACGCAGGTGGCGACCGAGAGGTGGTTGAGCTGGGTATTGCTTTTGATGTAGAAAGGCGGCGGGTGGAGGAATGGGTGAAGGGGTGAG
The DNA here is from genome assembly GCA_965213735.1 of Saprospiraceae bacterium. GTDB lineage: Bacteria > Bacteroidota > Bacteroidia > Chitinophagales > Saprospiraceae > CALDTK01. The sequence goes on along the minus strand of CBDCAB010000005.1, from coordinate 518,158 downwards.
TGGGCGCCCCTGCTTAAAGCAATGCGCCTCTGTAATAGCGCTTTATCGCTGCGCATAGTCTTATCGACACCCTTCCTTATATGGAATATAGTCTCTCCACATCAGGTGGTCAGACTCGGCGCGGGTGCCGCTTCTTTCCCGTAGCGTATACTTGCCACATGAACGCCTACATCATTCTCTCCCACCTCCACTCTATTAATCGGTGGCTGGTTCTTGTTTTTTTGGTGTGGGCAATCATATCAGCTATCGCACAGCGTGGTTCGATGAATACAGCTGATGTTACAACGAAAAGTGGGGTTTTGCCGAAAGGCGCACTACCTGCCTTTATAACCACACACATCCAACTCCTGCTGGGACTCATCCTCTACCTCGCAGCAACGGCTGGAATGGGAAGTGTGGGCAGTCCGTACGTGGTGATGGACAAGGACGCTTGGGCCGGTGAAGGAGGAGAAATCCTGCGCTTTTATTCTGTAACCCACTTCGGCTGGATGCTTGCGGCAGTGTTGCTGATCAGTATCGGCTACATGGTGGCCAAGCGTTCGAGTACCTCCGCCAAAGCAGCTTTTTGGATACTCATTGGCTACGGCATTGGCCTGCTGCTTATCCTGATCAACATTCCATGGCCGTGGCGTGAGCTAGCTGGCGGCTGGTACTAATTTAAACCTCCAGTGCCAGATAACGCTCGATAGCATGCTCTACTACACGAGCCTCAACAGCTACTCCTAAGCGCGGCTCGCCTATGCGTCGCAGCAGACTCATCCGCACGGTGCCGCCACGATTTTTTTTGTCATTGGCTACCAGTGCAAGCAGCGTCGCCACCCGGTGAGCACCGATAGCGAGTTTGCCATAGTTGCGCAGCAAGGTGACTTGAATATCCTCAACTTCAGCCTCAGAAAGTCCGCTGTGTACTTCGCTGACGTATGCTTCACAGATCATTCCAGCCGCGATAGCCTCACCGTGCAGGGCGGGGTTGGTGCTGGTAAGCAGCACACTTTCAAGGGCATGGCCCACCGTGTGACCGAAGTTTAGCGCCTCGCGCAGACCTTGCTCATGTGGATCGGACTCTACAATTTGCGCCTTGATCTGCTGACTGTGCGCAATTAGATCGGCTGCATTGGGCTGATCGATGAAACTACCTCCGCTTTGCTGTAGCTGGCGCCAGTGGTCGGGGCTGGCGATGAGGGCGTGCTTGTACATCTCGGCCATGCCGCTGCGAATTTCTCGGAGTGGCAGGGTTTGGAGAAAGACGGGATCAGCGATGACAGCCTCCGGCATTTGAAAGACACCAACGGCATTTTTGACTCCGCCGAGGTTGATACCCGTCTTACCTCCTAGTGCGGCATCAACCTGGCCGAGCACGGTTGTTGGCAGGTGGATGAAGCGGATGCCACGTTTATAGCATGCTGCCACAAAGCCTCCTAAATCCATGACTACTCCTCCACCCAGGTTGATAAGCAGCGCCTGCCGATCAGCGCGTGCTTCGATGAGTTGTTGCCACACGCTCTGGGCAGTCAATATCGTTTTGCTCACTTCGCCAGCGGGAAAGGTGATGACTGCTGCATCTGCAAGTGCTGGGAGCGCTTGGCGGAGGACGGGCAAGCAGTGAGTTGCGGTGTTGCTGTCGACAATAATTATGACCTGACTCGGCTTGAGCGCGGTGAGCAGCTGGGGGAGGAAGTTTGGAAGGGGGCCGAGGTGGAGGGGGTGCATTGGAGGGGTTTTTGGCTTCGCCTGTTTTGGCTTCGCTGTTTTTTTGGCTTCGCCTGTTTTTGGCTTCGCCGTTTTTGCTGTTCGGGGGGCTGTTCGGGGGGCAGTTCTGGGGTGATTGTATCGCGAGGGTCGCAAAGGGAGGACGCGAGGGTCGCAAGGGCTGTTCGGTGGGGCTGTTCGGGGGGTGATTGTATCGCAAGGGTCGCAAAGGGAGGACGCAAGGGCAGTTCTGGGGTGATTGTATCGCAAGGGTCGCAAAGGGAGGACGCGAGGGTCGCAAGGGCTGTTCGGGGGGGCAGTTCTGGGGTGATTGTATCGCAAGGTCGCTGCGCTCTTCGCCAGGGTGCGCAAGGGTCGCAAAGGGAGGAGGCAAGGGCTATTCTGGAGTGCTGTTCTGGGGGTGATGGTATCGCAAGTTCGCTGCGCGATGCGCTACGAAGAAATGGGGTATGGGACGTGAGTAGGAGGGGCCCGCGACGAAGGAGCAGGGAGGAAAACCTACTCTAAGTAGACCCGCTTCTGAGTGCAAGGTTCGCAAGGTGGGGATAAGCTTCGCCTGTTTTTCGGGCTGCGCCCGTTGTTTAGCCTCGCCGTTTTTGCTGTTCTTGATCGGCTTTACACGGAGGCGCTGCGCTACGGACGCTACCGCATAGGGTAGCTGTTCTGATTCACGCTTTTATATATTGTGTAGCTGCGTAGCTGCGTCTAACTCAGAGCCCAGGGTTTACTCGGTAGCTGTTATGGGGCTGCGCCTGTTTTTGGCTGCGCCGTTTTTGCTGTTCTGGATCGGCTTTACACGGAGGCGCTACGCTACACGGAGAACCACGGAGATCCACGGAGGCTACCGCATTGAGTGGCTGTTCTGGGTGCGCTGTTCTGGGGGTGATGGTATCGCAAGGGTCGCAAAGGGAGGACGCAAGGGGCGCAAGGGCTGTTCGGGGGGCTGTTTTGGGGGTGATTGTATCGCAAGGTCGCTTCGCTCCTCGCTACGAAGAATTGGACTCCATGGGGACACGTGAGTGGAATGGATCGGCTGACGACAATAGGGTCAGGTGGCGAAGGTTGCTGAGGCGGATTTGCTAAAGGAAATTTACCGACTTCACGATTCCTGGTTCAGCCGGATGCTGCGGTGGGGGGACATGCACGGAGACTAGAGACTAAAATTTCATCCCAAAAACTCCAGCTGCACCAACTGATCTCGCTGCAGGCCGAAGAGTTGAGCAGCTCTACCCTTGGCCATACCTACCACCGAATTGCGGCGCGCAAGTTTCGGATTTATAGCTTACTGGACTTTAAAGCTCGGAGATACTCTTCACGAGCACGAGGCCCCACTTTTCAAAGCCTACGGCAACTCTAGCGTAGCGCGGCCATCTCTAAATATAACAGTATCAGAAAAGCCGAACTCATCAGCTGTGTGTCTCCAACCCTCTCTTAGTAAGAATCCAGCAGACCATGATATATAAAAAACATTGTCTCGTTCATCATCACAGTCAAACGTTACAGAGTTTGTCACTCCAAGCCCTGGGTGAACTTTATACGCGGCACCTGCGATTTCACCATCCTCAATGATATATGAGAAGTTACACCGAATAGAATCCATGTTAAAGTTACTCATGCTGTCGACTGCGGTGAATGACAGAGGGTACTCATGCCCGCAGTCGATCCGGTCGAACAGCAGGATGAATGAAAATTGCTGTTGCCGGACACGCTTTTCATATACCCGTAAGACAACAACATCTAGGGGATCAAACTCCCCCCCCTTCTGCTCGCGATCAAAGGCTTCAGCAATAGCTGTCCACGGCTCACCATTTAAAGTAGCTACTGCATCGCCACTCCGCGGAAAATTCTGGCGCGTTTCATCCTTATCACATGCAACGATCCCCAAGAGGAGGAGAAAAAGGAGGATTCTCAAAATAGCAGGCTTGTATAGATGATGTTCAGACTGACGACCTTGGCACTAGTTGCAAAGAAGAGGCGCTTAGCCAATGTACAGCTAAAAGCTGAAGGGGCCGAATTTTTCCCCCGGTTTATCCAGCCGTTTTAAAATTTCATCCCAAAAACTCCAGCTGGACCAACTGATCGCGCTGCAGGCCGAAGATTGGGGCAGCCCTACCCTTGGCCATATGCACCACCAGATCGCGGTGCGCGATCTGAAGCCTAATGCTTACCAGTAGATAATGCGCTGGAATGCTCTCGACGGGCACGAAGCACAGTTCTCCAAGCCTACGGCAGCTCCAGCGTAGCGCGGCCATCTCTAAATATAACAGTATCAGGGAAACCGAACTCATCAGCTGTGTGTCTCCAACCCTCTCTCAGTAAGAATCCAGCAGACCAGGATATATAAAAAACATTGTCTCGTTCTTCATCACAGTCAAACGTTACAGTATTAGACACTCCTAGCCCTGGATGAAGTTTATATGCAGCACCCGCAATTTCACCATCCTCGATGAAAAAAAAGAAGGTACCCTGAATAGAATCAATGTTAAAGTTGCTCATGCTATCAGTTGCGGTGAATGTCAGCGGGTAATCTCGCCCGCATTTAATTTGATCGAACAGCAGTACTAATACAAACTCCTGTTGCCGAACACGCTTTTCAGATATTCCAAAAACAACAATATCTAATGGGTCAAATTCCCCCCCTGTCTGCTCGCGATCAAAGGCTTCAGCATTAGCTGTCCATAACTCCCCATTCATAGTAGCTACTGCATCGCCACTCTGAGGGAAATCTGGGCGATTTTCCTCCTTATCACAAGCAACGATCCCCAAGAGGAGGAGAAAAAGGAGGATTCTCAAAATAGCAGGCTTGTATAGATGATGTTCAGACTGACGACCTTGGCACTAGTTGCAAAGAAGAGGCGCTTAGCCAATGTACAGCTAAAAGCTGAAGGGGCCGAATTTTTCCCCCGGTTTATCCAGCCGTTTTAAAATTTCATCCCAAAAATTCCAGCTGCACCAACTGATCTCGCTGCAGGCCGAAGAGTTGGGCAGCTCTCCCCTTAGCCATACGCACCATCCAATTGCGGCGCGCAAGTTTCGGATTTATAGCTTACTGGACTTTAAAGCTCGGAGATACTCTTCACGAGCACGAGGCCCCACTTTTCAAAGCCTACGGCAACTCTAGCGTAGCGCGGCCATCTCTAAATATTACAGTATCAGTAAAGCCAAACTCATCTGCTGTAGGTCTCCAGTCTTCATCCAGCACAAATCCGGCAGACCAAGAAATATAAAGCAATTTATCTTCATCATCACAGTCGATAGTTATGGAATTAGTCACGCCTAGTTCAGGGTGTAAATCATACGCAGCACCCGCAATTTCACCATTTTCAATGGAAAATGAGAAATAAGATCTAAGAGAATCCATCTTAAAATCTCTTATGCTACCAATTGGAGTGTTTGTCAGCGGGTATTGTTTCCCGCATTTAATTTGATCGAACAGCAGTACTAATACAAACTCCTGTTGCCGAACACGCTTTTCAGATATTCCAAAAACAACAATATCTAATGGGTCAAATTCCCCCCCTGTCTGCTCGCGATCAAAGGCTTCAGCATTAGCTGTCCATAACTCCCCATTCATAGTAGCTACTGCATCGCCACTCTGAGGGAAATCTGGGCGATTTTCCTCCTTATCACAAGCAACGATCCCCAAGAGGAGGAGAAAAAGGAGGATTCTCAAAATAGCAGGCTTGTATAGATGATGTTCAGACTGACGACCTTGGCACTAGTTGCAAAGAAGAGGCGCTTAGCCAATGTACAGCTAAAAGCTGAAGGGGCCGAATTTTTCCCCCGGTTTATCCAGCCGTTTTAAAATTTCATCCCAAAAATTCCAGCTGCACCAACTGATCTCGCTGCAGGCCGAAGAGTTGGGCAGCTCTCCCCTTAGCCATACGCACCATCCAATTGCGGCGCGCAAGTTTCGGATTTATAGCTTACTGGACTTTAAAGCTCGGAGATACTCTTCACGAGCACGAGGCCCCACTTTTCAAAGCCTACGGCAACTCTAGCGTAGCGCGGCCATCTCTAAATATTACAGTATCAGTAAAGCCAAACTCATCTGCTGTAGGTCTCCAGTCTTCATCCAGCACAAATCCGGCAGACCAAGAAATATAAAGCAATTTATCTTCATCATCACAGTCGATAGTTATGGAATTAGTCACGCCTAGTTCAGGGTGTAAATCATACGCAGCACCCGCAATTTCACCATTTTCAATGGAAAATGAGAAATAAGATCTAAGAGAATCCATCTTAAAATCTCTTATGCTACCAATTGGAGTGTTTGTCAGCGGGTATTGTTTCCCGCATTCGATCCGATCGATCAATAAGACAAATTCAAATTCCTGTTGCCGAACACGCTTATCATACACTTGCAAAAAGATAAGGTCTAGTGGATCAAACTCCCCTCCCGGCTGCTCCCGATCAATGACTTCAGCAATAGCTGACCAAGGCTCATCATTCAAGGTCGCTGCGCGATGCGCTACGATGGAATGCGGTTCAGGGGGCTCATGAGTGGAATGGATCGGCTGACGACAATATGGTCAGGTGGCGAAGGTTGCTGAGGCGGGTTTGCTAAAGGAAATTTACCGACTTTACGATTCCTGGTTCAGCCGGATGCTGCGGTGGGGGGACATGCACGGAGACTAGAGACTAAAATTTCATCCCAAAAACTCCAGCTGCACCAACTGATCTCGCTGCAGGCCGAAGAGTTGAGCAGCTCTACCCATATTGATCGCTAGCTCTACGTAGCCGCGGGAGTTGTAGCGGGCTAAGAGCTCGCCTTCAGGAGCCTCGTGATAGTGGTCGACAATGCCGACAATAGGATCAGAATTCGAAAAGCGCGTATGCACAGCCCTACCCTTGGCCATACGCACCACCAAATCGCGATGCACATTTAAAATAGCGTTGTGGTAGCGGTCGATGTGCACTATCGAGCCCCTGATGAAATTCGGAGTCGTCACAGGTGCAGGTTGCATAGCGGTCACTGCATCAGTAATCACCTCCCCGAGGCGTGCCGGCTCATAGCCGAGCGTGAGTTGGCTTACCGCCTTTGCAAGCGCTCGTTTGTTGCTCAACTCATCCGCAACTCCTAGCCGCACCATCGCCACATCCAGCTCGGGCCACAACAATGATGCAAGTCCATTGTCTGGTAAAATGAAATACTGCTCGTTTTGGCGAAAGCAGATAAATGGCGTCTCCTCCTCTCCTAAACTATTGACCGTGCAGATGTGAATCGTACCAGCCGGATAGTGGCCGAGGGTATGGGTGAGGAAATATGCCGCCTCTATAAGGTCAAAAGGAGTGATGTCGTGCGTGATGTCCACGAGCTGGGCTGAGGGGCACGCGCACAACAGGCTACCCTTGAGCTGACCCGCGTATGGGTCGCGCAAACCATAGTCGGTAGTGAGCGTTATGATCGGCATGCTAGCTGGGCCCGTTCTTGGACGGTAGGCTGGCAAAAGTAGCATAACTACACAAGGACAACCTGACCCCTGTAAAGACCCGCGTTTGAGCGATATTCAACTCCGTATAGCAAGCGTCGACATCGTCGATCTGCTCGGCGAGCGCAACACTAAACTCAAAGTCCTGCGCGATGCCTACCCCGAAATCAAGATTTCTTCGCGAGGGAATACCCTGCGTATCTCAGGCGAAAAAGCCGGCACCCAAGAGGTGAAACTGCGCCTCGAAACCATGCTGCGCATCCTCAAAGAGCGGGGCGAGCTGCCTATGGATACCGTTAAGGAAATAGCCGCCGGCGGCCAACCTTGGCAAACCCAACTCCCCACCGCGCAGGTAGAAGGAGGTGCTGGACCCGCAGGTGCCACCATCGTCACCACCGTCAAAGGGCGCCCCATCCGCGCACGTACGCACAACCAACTCGCCCTGGTCGAAAGCTCCGCCCTCAATGACGTGGTATTTGCTGTCGGTCCGGCCGGTACTGGCAAGACTTATACCGCTGTAGCGCTGGCGGTGGCTGCGCTCAAGGCAAAACAGGTGAAGCGTATCATCATGACCCGCCCCGCTGTCGAAGCTGGAGAAAGTCTCGGCTTTTTGCCCGGCGACCTCAAAGAAAAGGTCGACCCCTACCTGCGGCCACTGTATGATGCGCTATTCGACATGATTCCGGCGAAGAAGCTCGATGAATACATGGGCAACCGGACCATCGAGGTGGCTCCACTCGCTTTCATGCGCGGTCGCACACTCGACAACGCCTTCATTATTCTAGATGAAGCACAGAACTGCACCACCATGCAGCTCAAGATGTTTCTTACCCGCCTCGGACCCACCGCTAAGTGCATCATTACCGGCGACCTCTCACAGGTGGATCTGCCGTATGCGCAGAAATCCGGTTTGCGGCATGCCATCGAAATTCTCCCCAACATCGATGGCATCGACATGATTGAGCTTACTGTCGATGACGTCGTCCGCCACCGACTAGTGAAAAAAATCATCATGCGTTATAATCAAGATGATGATCGGCGGCGTGAGGACCGGGAGCGGCGCAAGCCAGATGAGGAGCGTCTGGACAGGCCGCGGCGGGGTGAACGAGGCTTTTACCGCGATCACCGCGATGACGAGCAGGAGTAGCCGCAACCTAAAGTCGCATCTACGTTGCTGCAGATCGACAAGTATAACAAAGCTTTGCGACGGCGCTTTCTACTTTACCTTCCGGCCATGGCTAGCCTCGACTCTACTACCCAGCGCAACATCGATACTTGGCTCAGTGGCAACTACGATGCTGAAAGCAAGGCTGAAATTCGCAAGCTGCAGCAGGCAGGCGATACCGAAGCTTTAACCAATGCTTTCTACCAAGACCTAGAGTTTGGCACAGGCGGTCTGCGAGGCAACATGGGCGTGGGTTCCAATCGGGTGAATCGCTACACCCTCGGCGCAGCAACGCAAGGATTTGCCAATTATCTCAACCAGGAGTATCAAGGTGAGGATATAGCTGTGGTCATTGCCCATGACTGCCGCATCAATTCAAGTCGTTTTGCCAATCTGGTAGCTGATGTTTTTTCAGCAAATGGCATAACCGTTTACTTTTTTGATGGGATGCGGCCCACGCCCGAACTGAGTTTTGCCGTAAGGCGCTTTAAAGCTAAGGGAGGAGTGATGCTCACCGCCTCGCACAATCCACGCGAGTACAACGGTTACAAAGCTTACGGACCTGATGGCGGCCAGCTCGTTGCCCCAGCCGATACTGCTGTCATGGATGCGGTGCGCGCTGTAGCAAGTGTCGACGATATCGAGTTTTCGCGAAAGCCTGAACTCGTGAAGCAAGTAGGTGCTGGTGTTGATGAAGCTTACTACGAAGCCTTACTGAAGCTGTCGCTGCACCCCAAGGCTATCGCGGAGGAGGCGAAAATGCCCATCGTTTTCTCTCCAATCCACGGCACGGGTGCGGTGAGTGTGCCGCCGGTGCTCGAGCGCTTTGGGTTCAAAAATGTAGTGCTCGTGGAGGAGCAGATGGTGGAGGATGGCAACTTTCCTACCGTTGTTTATCCTAATCCTGAGGAGAAGGAAGCGCTGACAATGGCGCTCGAAAAAGCACGTGCCGTTAAAGCGGACTTGGTGATGGCTACCGATCCCGACGCTGATCGCGTGGGCATTGCGATTCGTGACAATACAGGTCAGCTTCGGCTGCTCGACGGCAATCAAGCTGCCACGCTGCTCGTACATTATGTGCTGAGTGCTCACCGAGCAAAAGGTGATTTGCGGGCCTTAGATTATGTGGTGAAGACGGTTGTTACTACATATCTAATCGACCGCATAGCTGCTGATTTTGGTGTAGAATGTTTTAATACTTTAACAGGATTTAAGTATATCGGCGAGTTGATGACACGCCTGGAGGGCAAGCGCCGCTTTCTCGTAGGGGGTGAGGAAAGTTATGGCTATCTGGTGGGGGAGCATGCCCGCGATAAAGATGCCGTAATTAGCTGCGCAATGTTTGCTGAATTAGCTGCCTACCATCGCTCCCAAGGCCGGACGCTGTGGGAGGTGCTAGTAGATCTTTATGATGAGTATGGCTTCTACCGCGAAAAGCTCGTATCGGTAAAGAAAGAGGGCAAATCCGGAGCTGAAGAGATTCAAGCCATGATGGCCAGCTTTCGCCAAAACCCGCCCGCTCAACTTGGAGGAAGTAAAGTCATAACTATTAAAGATTATAAAACCGGTCAAAGTAGAGACGTATTTTCTGGCGAAACGACGCCGATTGATTTACCAAAATCTAATGTCTTGCAATTCTTTACTGAAGATGGCACCATTGTCAGCGCTCGCCCGAGTGGTACCGAACCTAAAATAAAATTCTATACTTCCGTAAATGCAGGACTAGCCGATGCAGATGCTTATCAGCGCACCGAGGCAGCGCTCGATAATAAGATCGCCCAGGTGATAAAGGATTTAGGCGTCTAAAATTTAACTGTCATGACACCACTCGACGCATTTTACGAGAATCTGCCCTCAGCCCAGCGAGAGGTACTATTGGCCTGTAGAGCGTATTTGCAGAGCTTAGACCTTGAGCTCGTTGAGCAATTCAAGTGGGAGTTGCCAGTTTTTGCTTATCAAGGCAAGCACGTGTGTTATTTGGCCTGTACTAGCAAATCGCAGCAGCCCTACATAGCTTTTCCAGCCGGTAGGCATCTCGTGCATCCCCTGCTACAGTCGGCTGATCGAGTTATGGTTCGGCACCTAGATTTAGATCCCGATCAGGACCTTCCACGAGAAGCCATTGCTGACTGCCTGCGCCAGCAAATTGCTTGGACCCAGCGTACAGGTAAAGCTTACGCCGTGAGAAAATAAATCAGCTCAACTTCATGGCTGCTTCACGCGACCTTTACATGTCAGGTTCACCTTTGCAACCATCAAAGCGGCACAACCACACTCACTCAGATTTCGGTTGCCACTACTTACACCAGAAGTTTTGCCCCCAATGCCCTAGCTGCTTTGATGACGAATTGATCGGCCTTACCGAGTCGACTCAGTTTACCCGGATGGATCCTGCGGTCAGCGCCTAGCGTTGGCCGTTGGTGTTTTAGGCCAGCTCAACCCAGGAACTTTAGCTGAGTACCCACCGAGCAATGTGCCCAACTGTTTGCGCTACTCCGGCTCAAATCCAAGGATAATATTCAACTGGCCCAGCTCGCTGAGTTTGGTGGTGGTGCCGAATTCCGGCTGGTCGAAGCCAATGCCGTAGTCAAATCCGAGCGTACCAAACATGGGTAAGAATACCCGCAGGCCCGCTCCTGCCGAACGCTTGAGGTCGAAGGGATTGTAGTCCTGGAAGTTGCGCCAAGAGTTTGAGCCTTCCACAAATCCGAGCACAAAAAATGTCGCATTCGGATTCAGCGAGATTGGGTAGCGCAACTCAACGCTCATCTTATTGAAGATGCTTGCCGGCGTGGTAGACGACTCACCGGGCAAGGAGTTGTTCTCGAAATCTTCCGGTTCGTAACCTCGACTAGAGATGATTTCTGTACCCGTGTAGCGCGACAGCTGCGAGTTGTTGAGTCCTGCGCCTCCCAGCTCAAAACGCTCGAACGGACTCACGCCCAATTCGGGATTATACGCTGCGAGAAAGCCCATTTTGGCGGAAGTTTTAAGCACCAGCTTGCCCACCAAGCTCTTGTACCACTCAGCCGAGGCACGGTAGCGGTGATACTCTACCCAGCGGTACTGGTCTTGCACCGAGCCGTTGGGATCAACGTCGCGTCCTAAACTCGAATAAGGTGGTGTAAAACGCATGCTCAACGAGAAGTTGGAGCCGTTGCGCGGGTAAATAGGATCAGCTACACTCGTGCGGGCAATGGTAGCCTCAAGAGCCACATTCGTATAGTCTCCCTCCTGCACCACCTGGCCCGCGTCTGTACGGAAGACGGTGCGGTTGTAGTTGTTGAGCTGGTAGTGCTGCACACGCAGGCCGCCAGAGATGAGGAAGTTGTCGTCGGGCCAGCGCAGGCGCGTACCTACGTTCACGCTACCGGTATAGATTTCGAAGTTACCGAAGCCTTCGGTGCCTTTGCGAAAGCCGTTGCCGATGCGGTTGTAGTTGAGCGCTGTGGTGAGTGATGTGGGTCGTTTGCCACCGAGCCAAGGCTCCGAAAAGCTCAGCGTGCTCGAGAAAAAGTAGATGCCATTACTCTGAAGGCGAAGGCTTAGCCGCTGCGCATCTCCTGTCGGGTAAGGACGCCAGGCACCTCCTTCGAGTGCTTTGCGTAGACTAAAGTTGTTGAAGCTAACCCCCACGGTGCCAAACAAACCAAAGCCTCGACCTCCCCAACCCATGGAGAGCTCGAGTTGGTCGTTGGCTTTTTCCTCTAGATCAAACTCAATGTCGACTGTACCTCGCTCGGCATTAACGGGCGTATTGATGCCAAGAGCTTCGGGATTAAAGAATCCGAGTGCAATGATTTCTCGCTGCGAACGAATCAGGTCGGCACGACTAAACTTATCTCCTGGACGCACCCGCAGCTCGCGCCGAATCACGTGCTCATGCGTGCGGTCATTGCCGCGAATCACTACTTGATTTACGGTGGCCTGAGGACCTTCGTTAATACGTATTTCCAAATCAATAGAATCGCCTTGAACGGCCGTTTCTATTGGGTCGACGTTAAAAAACAAGTAGCCGTCATCGAGATAAAGGCTTGATATATCGCGCCCATCTTGTGAAAAGCTCAATCGTGTATCGAGCAGCTCCTTATTGTAAACGTCGCCTTTTTCGATACCCAGCACCTCGCGCAGTTGCTTATCGGTATAGATGACATTGCCTTTAAAAGCGATATTGCGAAAGAAGTAGCGGTTACCTTCATCAACGGTGATGTTGATTTGCAGGTGGCCATCTTCATTACGCGTGATGTCGTCGCTGGTGAGCCTAGCATCGCGAAAGCCGATAGTGTTGTAATAATCGATGAGCTTCTGCTTATCGGCCTCGTACTCTTCCGGTTGGAATTTACTCGAAGAAAAGAGGCGGCGCTTCCTACGCGTTTCCTTCATCAGGTTGCGCAGTTTGCTATCCTTCACATTATCGTTGCCTGTAAAGTCGAGGTCTTCAATCTTAACTTTTGGCCCTCTATCTACATCGAGGGTAAGTACTACTGCGTTGGCACGAATACTGTCGACTCGCTCGGTGATTGTTACTTTGGTATCGAGAAACCCTTTTTCTTCAAAGTATTCATCAATTTTGTTGGCAGCGTTTCGTTTTACGTTTTCGCTGATAATTCCGCCCTTGGAGAGTACACCTTCGAGCCGCTCGTTGAGGTCGTCGTGGTACTTTTTCTTGAGGTTGACGTAGCGGTAGCGGCTCAGGCGCGGCTGTTCTTCGATAGCGAGTTCGAGAAAAGCGATGTCATCGATCGTTTTGGTCAGCTTCACCTGTACATCGGTGAAGAGGCGCAGTCGCATCAGGGCTTTAACGGCGCGGGTAATTTCAGGTCCGGGAATGCGGACGGTCTCACCCACTTTGAGGCCTGCAATACTTTTGATGGCGGTGGCGTCGGAGAATACGGCACCGGTTACTTCCACAGCCCCGATTTCGTACTCCTGGGGTTCGGAGTAGTCAGCGATTTCCACCGAGTCGAGGGTTTGGGCGCAGAGGGTTTCAGCTTTCGCCAAAACAAGCGTCAAAACCATGGCGGTGGCAAGCGCGCGAAGAAGGTGCATAATCATCTTTGTGGTGAGGGCTTAACGGCAACAACTCCGACTTCGCTGTGTAGTTGGTGTGATGCACTAGTCCTGCGCCCGGCTTTAGACAAGGCTTTGACCTTACCCATCGCACAAATTCAAAATCGTCGTTCCCTGTGGCTTGCTTGTGTGAAGCACTCGACCCACACATGCTAGCTAGCCAAACGGGCGCCGAAAGTACATAAGCTTTACCAGCTAATTCGTGTGCGAGGGGTTAAGACTCGGTCAACGTGCTCAGAGGTTTCTGGGTTAAAGGTTGTTTTTTTAGTTCCCCAATTATTTCTTCAAGACGTGTATAGTAGGCCTCTGCCTGCTCCTTAAACTCTTCAACCAGAATCTCTTTGCGGCTGCCCAGGAATCCTTCTTCGTCTAAGCGCTCCAGGACCTTTTGCGTAAGCAGTTTGTCATGAGTATTTATCATGAAGTCGCGGTCTTGCATCAAATTTGCTTTGAAGTTGTCGTAGATCATCTCCCTCAACCGCTCAGGATCAAGCCCCCTCTCCACCAGCGTCTTAATGTACTTAAGCTCGACTTCGCGTTCTATATCTTCAGGTTGAACCTTGAGGTTGAACTGTTCAAGTAGCTTCTGGCGCAGCGCATGCCAAGTAATTTGGCGGCGCAAAATATAAACCTCAGCTTCATTGGGAGGGTCGAGCTCCTGTTGCTCACCTTCTTCTTTTTTCTGCTCCTCATTAATTTCCTCGCGGATCTCCCATACTCTTGCCCGTACGCCCTTTTCAGAAACGTCTACAGAATTGGATGCAATCAGGGTGTCCCTTAATACATCGGTGACATACTCATCTGCATTAGCCTGAGTGTTCTTTGTAAAATGTTTCCTTAACCTTGATTTAGCCTCTTCTAGCGTAGTAATATTAGGATCGTCATCGAAGATTATATCAATTGTCTCATCATTCAACTCCGGCAGCTGCTCACGTTCAATCTGCGCTATAGTGAAGGAAACGGTCCCCTCCTGGGGAATAAATCCTTCGGCCTCTAGAAGGGTACTTTCATCCTCGAAATCTTTGAGCGAGAGAATGACCTCTGTGCCTATTGATTTGCCAATGAGCTTGTAGCGTTGCTCCTCGATGAGCTCGCTGGGGTTGATGACCAGATAATCTCGCGGGTCTTCTTCAGGAGATTCTTCTACGACCTCAACTAGTTCTACATCGTCGTGTTGCGCAGTATCGGCGTCAGCATCGTCTTTTGCATCGTTGCCAATAGTGGGCTCAGCACTGTGTGCAGCTCCTTGTTTGCCATAAAATTTCGCATCGAGTTCAGGATCAGCAACAACCAATGTCACCTCATCCTCCTCCGTTTCTACGCTGTCGACAGTAATGTATTCCCCCAGCGAACGACTAAGCTCGACAAGGTGCTGATGCACACCTTCATCACTCCACAATAAAGTGTAGCGATTCACATCCTTAAGTGCGGAAAGATCTACCTCTTCCACCTCAGGAAATAAAGCCCCTTCAAAGACCCATATAATCTCTCCGTTATAGTCAATGTTAAAGCTATCGGCAGATGGGCCTGACACGGGCTGCAGCTCTCCAAGAAATGCCAAGTTTTCTCGATCAACAAGCTCTTTTAATTCTTTGTCCACACCCTCAGTTATAGCTCGAGCCATGACATGCTTGCCGTAGCGTTTTTGCATATACGTTAAAGGCACTTTGCCTGGGCGAAAGCCCTTTAGGTTGGCGTTTTTTGTTAGCTCCTTAAGCTCTGCAATAGCAGGTTTACGATAATCTTCAGGCTGTAGGGTAACGGTTATGATGATGTCCGGAGCATTGCTGCGGTCGATGGTGGAGGTAGACATGGCGGGGGAGGCGCGGGGCGCTTGAATTTAGGGGCGCAAAGGTAAGTATTTTTTGGGGTGCTAGGTGCTGGGTGCTGGGTGCTGGGGGCTGGGTGCTGGGTGCTGGGTGCTAGGTGCTGGGGGCTAGGTGCTGGAGGCTAGGTGCTGGGTGCTAGGTGCTAGGTGCTGGGTGCTGGGTGCTAGGTGCTGGGGGCTGGGTGCTGGGTGCTGGGTGCTGGGTGCTGGGGGCTAGGTGCTAGGTGCTGGAGGCTAGGTGCTGGGTGCTGGGTGCTGGGTGCTAGGTGCTGGGTGCTGGGTGCTGGGTGCTGGGTGCTAGGTGCTGGGTGCTGGGTGCTGGGTGCTAGGTGCTGGGTGCTAGGTGCTGGGTGCTGGGTGCTGGGTGCTGGGTGCTAGGTGCTGGGTGCTGGGTGCTAGGTGCTGGGGGCTAGGTGCTGGGTGCTGGGTGCTGGGTGCTGGGTGCTAGGTGCTAGGTGCTAGGTGCTGGGTGCTGGGTGCTGGGTGCTGGGGGCTGGGGGCTAGGTGCTGGGGGCTGGGGGCTGGGTGCTAGGTGCTGGGTGCTAGGGGCTAGGTGCTGGGTGCTGGGTGCTGGGGGCTGGGTGCTAGGTGCTGGGGGCTGGGGGCTGGGTGCTAGGGGCTAGGTGCTGGGTGCTGGGTGCTGGGTGCTGGGGGCTGGGTGCTGTCCTGGAGGTAAGAGTAGACGTCGTTCTACCGAGCTATACCAATAAATAGATTTTTGCATGTCGCAGCTCTCACTGCGCGGTAGGACGACGTCGGCCGGAATGAGAAGTGGGAAGTGAGAAGTGAGATACGAGAAGTGAGAAGTGGGATGCCCTAGGACGTATCGTTTTCGCAGCCTTCAGACTACGAGTCAAAGCGCACTAAAGCACGTGTAGTTTGGGTGCTGGGTGCTGGGCTAGCCACCAAATACCACCACTCAACGGCCAATACCTCCCGCTCCACCCGGCATACCTGCACGTGCCCAAATCTAGTACCCCCAAACAGGCACTTTCCGGCATGCCTGCACGCCTTTTGTCCTGATAATGGTAAATAACGCCATTACTATGCGCCTCACCCTCACCACCTGCTGGATATGCCTCTGCACCCTCGCAGCCTCAGCACAACACAGCAACTCCGGCATCACCGTCACACAAGGCGCGACACTCTACATCGGTCCTGGCACTAGCGTCACCGTCGATGAAGGCGATGTCCACGTGCACGAAGGCGCCACACTCGTCAACAACGGCAAGCTTAGCATCGCACGAGACTTCATCGTCGATGGCACCCTCCAAACCACCCTCGGCGGTTCAGCCACCCAGCCGCTCCACGGCACCATCACCGTTGCTGGAGATGCCGAATACCACGGCTCGCTCGCCGTAGCGCTGGCTCGTGGTGCAGACTTCCGCCAGCCGCAAGATTTTACCCTCGTCAACTTCTCCAACGGTTTCGGCAGACTCACCGCCCGCCAACTTCCCGGCGCTCGCTGGTCGGCCAATCACTCCGACACCACCCTCATCGTACGCCTCGGAGGCAACGCGAATAGCCCCGCCAGCGACAGCTTCGCCCTACAACTTGATGCCGCGCCGCTCGACGGTAAAGTGCTCATCGATTGGGTCACCTACTTCGACAGCCGCAGCCATTCCTACGCTATCGAACGCATCGATCCACAGCTTGGCTGGCGCACCATTGGCCACGTGGCGAGCCTCGGTGCTGATACCGAAGCCGCCTACTACAGCACCATCGACAGCGATTTGCCTGCAGGTGAAGAAATCATCCGTTATCGCCTACGGCTAGAGGATGCTTCGGGCGCCTGGTATTACTCGCCGGTGGTGTCGGTATATGTCGGCACCACACCGCAGCTTCGCGTGTTTCCCAACCCTGCCAGTGGCTCGCATGTCAGCGTGATTGGCCTTGATTTGCAGCGAAGTCTAGTAGAAATTCGTCTGCTCAGCACCGACGGGAGGCTGCTCCAGCGGTACGCGCCTTCGCCTCCAGGTCGACAGTTGCTCGAATTGCCTGCACAGCTCGTGGCCGGTCAGTATGTGGTCGATGTAATTTATGCCGACGGCTTTCGCCAAAACACCTCTCTGCTAAAGGTCCGCTAGTCGATCGTCCATACCTTCAGCACTCGATCGTCGCCGCCGGTAATCAAGCTCTGGTTTGCGATGCAGCAGGCATTGACAGATGCAACGTGGCCATCGTCTCGGTTTGCTATTACAGCTTTCGCCAAAACGAGTCCCCGCTTCGTACGCGTCCAAACTCGAATTTCTCGATCTCTTCCTACAGAGATGAGCTTTGGGTCCTGCCGCGAAACCAGTTTTGGCGAAAGCAGAAGACTATTGACTGTAGAAGCGTGCGCTGCCACATGATCGAGCTGATCGAAGGGTGAGCTACAACGCCAGCTGCGAATAGCTCCATCGCGACCTGCAGTGTAAAAGTGATCGCCACCATCGACGAGGGAGAAAATAGTGCGTTCGTGCGCAAGGACAATAGTATGGATAATGCGGAGCGAGCGCGGATCGACGATGTGGATATCGCCATTGGCAGTGCCTATAGCCAGCAAACTGATACTGCTCAGGTAGCAGATACTTCGCAAGCGCACCGAGTCAAGCTGTACGAAAACTATCATTTCGCCACTGCTCACCGACCATTTCGAGAGGCGCCCCTTGCCACCGACTGCGAATACTTCATCGTGAAGTTGCACCAGCCCAAACAAGCCATCCTCGTGCAGCTGCCAGCGGCGAGGTGCAGCTGGCCGAGCAGGATCGATCCAGTACATATCGCCAGACAGTGTGCCCACCACCAGCTGTAGCGAGTTCGAGCCCTGGCAAGGCAGTAGGGCTACCACCCGATCATCGAGCTGAGCGAAAAGCTGACCGTTGGGGCTGCCATCGAGTGGCCAGTGCACCACGTAGCCGTCGCCGCCACCGCTGAGCACGCCCTCCTTCCAGGCACACAGGGCATACACCGCAGCTTCGTGGCCGCTGAGACTTGTCTGAAGGGAGAGCACGAGGCGAAGATGGGTGTTTGCCGAAGGTCAAACCCGGATCGTGCGTTAGAATTGCTACTGCGAGCCCTCAGCCCTTTGATTACGTGCACTTGCTCAACAATCTGTCCTCACCGTAGTAGTGACTACGTCTGCGGAACATTTTTTCCGCGAGCGCCCGTACTCTTTGGGCTTGAGAACTCTCGCTACGCATCCCAACGCACGATCCGGGTTAAGCTGTTCCTTTGCGACTATGCCTCCACTCCGCTTCGAACGGTTTGACGCCACTTGTCGTGCCGTGGTGTGGCGCGGGGAGGAGTCGCGGGAAGAATTGCTCGCTGCGCTGCCGCATACCTGGCAACAAGGATTGCCTACTCACCCCGCGCGTGCCATCGAGACGTTGTGTGCGAGGCGCGCCCTACTTGCTCTTGCTCCCGATGCAGCACAAACAGGATTTGTCAAGGATCAGCACGGCAAACCTCATTTACTCGCTGATCCCTCACTGCACTTTAGTCTTTCACATTCGCATCAGCATGCGGCTGCACTCGTGAGTACGCGTGCCTGCGGAATAGACCTACAAATGCGCGTCGACAAAATCACCCGCTTGCGCAGCAAATTCGAACGAGCAGACGAGCGGGCCTTTATTTCACAGCAACCCGACGAAATAGGCGCTTTGCACGTGCTTTGGGGCGCAAAAGAGTCACTCTACAAGTTGTGGGGCAAACGACTCATCGACTGGCACCAACACCTCATCGTGCATCCGTTCGAGCATGCGCCGGGAGGAGGAACCTTTGCAGGACTCGTTCAAAAGGATGGGCAGCAGCTTCGGGCCACACTATACTTTCGCTGGGTAGGTGAGTTTTGCCTGGTGTGTGCGTCGGCTGACAAACCCGCGGCGCTGCCTGGCGTTGATTTAGCAAACGATTGATGTATGCACCTGCTTTTCACCGCGCTCACCTCCGTTGTCCTTGCCCTTGGCGCCTGCTCTGACGCACGCTCGAGCTCTGAAAGTGCAGTCCCTGCTACTGGCACTACAGCAGATCAAAGCACGCCACTCACCCGTACAACCCCCGACAAGTCACTCCCCGTAGCTTATTTCGCTGGTGGCTGCTTTTGGTGCACCGAAGCATCTTTCGAGCGGATAAAAGGTGTACAGGCAGTAGTGAGTGGCTACAGTGGTGGCGACAACAAAAATCCTACCTACGAAGAAGTGTCGAGCGGGCGCACCACACACGCCGAAGCGATAGCTATCTACTACGACAGCACCGAGATCGATTACGAGACACTACTCGATGTCTTCTTCGTGGCCCACGATCCCACTACGCTCAATCGGCAAGGTCCTGATGTTGGTCCTCAATATCGCTCAGCTATTTTCTACCAAACTCCCCGCGAGGCCGCTCTCGCTCGTGAAGCCATTGCAGAGGTAAACGCAAGTGGTCGCTACAGCGGTAAAGTGGTGACCGAAGTCACACCTTTCGAAGCATTTTATGATGCGGAAGATTATCACCAAGGTTATTACGAGCTGCACCCAGACAACCGCTACATCGTCAATGTCAGCCAGCCAAAGGTGATGAAGGTCGAGAAAGAATTTAAGAATATCCTGAAGCCTGTCTACGCGGATTAAGTAGCGCCAGCAGAATTGGCTAGTCTATTCGCGGTGAAGTGCCTACTTTCGTGAGGTGAAGAATGCTACCTTTTTTGCCTTAGGAATACTGCTGAGTTGTTTTGCCTGCGAGCAACCAGCACCCGAAACTCACATGCCTGCGCCTACTCAACTTGCACCTGGCGTGGAAGAAGGGGCCGATCAAGGCAATGCACGCACCGCCTGGATTGAGCGCATGCACCGCACCGCCTCCGACGACAACTGGCGACTAATTGAGCGCCAAAATCGAGAGGCTACAGCCAAGCGTTTCGCGCGCCAGGCACATGCCTTGAGCCGCTCTGTAAGTCAAGATTCTATAGCCCCAGGTGTGTGGGGTACATGGCACGAACGCGGCAGCACCACCCAGGCAGGTAGTGTTTTGGCGACAGCCTATCAAGCAGCCACAGACCAACTCTACGCTATCTCAGCAGGCGGCTCGATGTGGATAGGCCCCAGCGACGGCTCCAACTGGCAGGTGCTCAACCAAAACCACCGCTTCGAGCAGCGTTGCCTCGCCTTGCTACCGATGCCCCAAGGCCAAACCCGCATCCTCAGCGCCATTGATCGCCAACCTGCATACAGCGACGACAACGGTGCCACCTGGACCATCAGCAGAGACCTAAGTCCTGCAGTTGATGGCTGGGCTTATACCCGCGGCCCCATCCTCGTCAATACCGGCAGCCAAACCCTCATCTACGCCCTCACCAAACGCGGCTACTGGAGCGATCCGCAATTGATCGTGAGTACCGATGCAGGCGCTAGCTGGCAGGTCGTGCAAGCCAATGGTGCTTTTGTAGATGCAGAAGCGCATCTGACAGTCGATCCAGCCGCTAACCTGCCACTCCTGTGGACCTCGGAGGGCATGCTCTATACCGCAACTCCGAGCGGCATCACGCTGCTCCACTCGAGTAGCCTCGACCTTGACGACGCAAGCCTAGCTGCTGCGACAGATGGTAGCACTTTGCACCTCTACACCTACGATGCCGACGATGATGTCTTTCACAGTGCCGACACCGGCCGCACATGGACACAACGCGGCGCACTCCCTGGCTCGCCCTGGAGTGTCGGCATCTATGCGCATCCGCAGCAGCCCAATAAGTTGCTGATGGGCAATGTCCAAGCCTATTCTTCAACCGATGGAGGCGCTAATTGGACACTCATCAACCGCTGGGGCGAGTACTACGGCGACCCAGTGCGCTACCTTCATGCCGATATGATGACGTTTGCTACTTACGTCAAAACCGATGGCACCGAATTCACCCTCAGCGCCAACCACGGTGGTATCAATGCTACCCAAGACTGGTTTCGCAACTCGGTAAATATCACGCAGCACAAAATGAACGTGGGCCAGATGTACTCGGTGACCTCGAGCCCCAACTTTCGCGAGATGATCTTCGCTGGCACGCAGGATCAAGGCTTGCAGCGTGGCGAGGGCGACTACACCGAAACCATTCCTATGGAGCAAGTCATCAGCGGTGACTATGGGCACCTCACTTTCGCTGCTGATGGGCTGCAACTCTGGGCCATGTATCCAGGCACTGGGGTGAGCGTCTACCGCAACGCTATGCAGCGCGGCTACAGCGATTGGCTCACGCTCGACAGCGACGATGAGTCGGTGTGGCTGCCGCCCATGTGTGCCCACCCCGACCCCGCGAGGCTAGGTGTTATTGTGGCAGGAGGATCGACTATAGACGACGGTCCTGGATCATTTCTCATCGAAATGGAACTCAGCCCAAACAATGTCATCATTGCCGAAGAGCAAACTTTTGATTTTCTCGACCAGAGTGGCGGTGGCGTTCTCTCTGCCCTCGGCACGAGTCCGCTCTCTTCGCAGCGCATCTACGCGGCCACCGACAACGGGCGCTTCTTTACCTCACCCGATCAAGGCGCAAGCTGGGAGCAAAGTGTGACCTTTATTCCTGGTGGCCACTACCTCTACGGCCAGGCTATCGAAGCGAGTCCCGTGCTCGACAGTACGGTGTGGCTGGCTGGGAGTGGCTACAGCGGACCGGGAGTGTGGCGCAGCGACGATGCAGGTCGCACGTTTACGCGCGATGTCACCGGCCTTCCCTCTACCATGACATTCGAACTTGCGACTAGTCCCGACGGCGTATGGCTCTATGCCGCCACCGAAGCCGGACCGTATGTGCAGCGTACCACCGACCGAGTCTGGTATCCGCTGGCCACTCCTGAAGTGCCAAACCAAACGTTTTGGACAGTTGATTATGTGGAGAGCGACTCTATCGTACGCTTTGCAACCTACGGACGTGGCGTGTGGGACTTCAAACTGCAGGCAGCTCCGGATACAACTCTGGTGAGCACCAAAAATGCTCGAGAAGTGCTGGCTGAGCTGCGGGTATTTCCAAACCCAGCGAGTGTGCAGCTCAACGTTCGCGGATTGAGCGCAGATGTACGCGAGGCACAGCTACTCGATGGGAGTGGGCGAGTCATCACAACGTATACTGCCGAGCAGTTGAAGCAAGGTCTCGATGTGGGCAGCTTGCCCCGAGGCCCCTACACGCTAACGGTATCTACCAGTAGCGGCACTGCCTCCAGGCAAATCGTGCTACGCTAGCAGAGGCTTACTGTTCGGTTTCACCTTTTTTCGCCGTAGTAGCACCTGGCTCTTTGGCTGCGGCAGCTTCTAAGTCAGGATCGCTGCCTGCTGGCGGGAGGTCGCCTTCCTCTTCGGGTACGTACTCACCATCGATCACGATTGCAGGTCCGTAGGTGTAGCGGTCGATGAGTTCGGCTCGCTTCTCGGAGGTGAGGCCATATTCAGCTTCGAGAAAGGCTTCTACAGTTCCATATTTCTCCTCGATGGCATCATAAGCTGCGTCAATGTAGCGCTTGTCTACGATCATGAGGGGAGCAATAGTCTCGAGGTTGAGTTTGCGCTTTACGATAGAAGCATAGCGCAGCTTTTTGAGCCGCTTCTGGTTCATTTCGTAGCGGTAATAGTTGCTCAACAAGTAATCTTCGACAATGGTATCGCGGCCTACGTTGACTGCGCTGAGGAGCAACATGGTGGCAAATCCAGTGCGATCCTTGCCGCTGGTGCAGTGGTACACGATGGGACCTTTACCTTCGAGAAGGCAGTCGATAAAGGGCTTGAAGCGTTGGGCCATATCTGTAGCGAAAAGGCGATTGCCTTCCACGAGAATATCATTGGCCTCGACTTTAGACATTTCGCCACTGATGATGCGCTCTTTAATGCGGGCAGTGTCTTCGACGTCGAAGTAGATAGGCTCGTTGATGTATTCAATCTCGGTGCCTTGCGGAATGATGTCGGGGGCCTCGGCGACTTCGGATTCTGAGCGGAAGTCATAGACGGTTTTGAGGCCGAGAGAGGCGAGGTAGCGCTGATCTTCCTCGGTGATCGCACTGAGTCGGTCAGACCGATAGATTTGGCCCCAGCGCAAGTAGCGACCGTCGCGGGTTGGGATGCCGCCGATATCCCGGAAGTTGTTGGAGCCCTGCAGCGGGATGCGCTTGTCGGATACGATGAGCGTATCGCCTTCATCAGTTGTCAGACCGACGAAGTAGCGGTCTGCTGGACCGGGATTGGAGATAAGGGTCCTTCTTCCTTGACGGGTACCGATTGCTTGATCCCAGTCGATATTGGTTGGTCGGGTACCGATGTAGATGGGTTGGGTACCACCTTCGTTTGCTTTGAGCAGGTAGTCACCGTTGCGCTGCCGCACGAGCGTGAGTTTGGCATCTGGAGAAACTTCTGGTTCGGCGAGGTGCACCCGAGGCCCACACCCTGCGCTAAGCACTACGAGTGAGGCGACGACGAGGGTGAAGGCAGATTTGATCATGATTTGTGACTTAAGTTGAGCGTACTGAAGGTAACGTCCTGAAGGTAGAATTCAGTTTGTTAACAAGGGAAATGTCTGGCTTAGCGGCTTGCCGGTTCGGAGGCCAGAGTTGTAAAAAAATCCTCCATTGCTTCTACTGTTGCAGCGTGGCTCAGTTCACCTGCAAGGCGCTCTTGTGCGCGACGTGCTAGGTTTTGGCGCAAGCTGGGCTGCTGATGCAAATAGGCAATAGCATCAGCTAAGGCTGCAGCATCTCCAGGCGGGAATTTCCAACCTGCATCGCCGTGCTCGAATAAATCTGCATTGCCCGGCAAGTCACTAATGAGAGCGGGAGTACCGACTGCCATAGCTTCCACAACGGCTTTGGTGAGCGACTCGCCATAGCGCGAAGGCAGTACCTTCAAATCGGCAGCGGCTACTATACCCAGCACATCCGCGCGATATCCAGTGAGGTGCACGCGCTCCGGAAAGGGCAGCGCTGCGATGAGCGCCTGGTGTTGTGGCGTATCCATATTTCGCCCCACGAGCACGGTGTGCACCAGCAAAGAAGGGTCGAGCAAGCCGAGCGCCTCGAGGAGCACCGGCACTCCCTTTACGCGCGAAGCATTCGCAACGCACACCACCACGAAAGCATCTGCCGGAATGCCAAGTGCTCCGCGCGGCACAGGCTTCACATCGGCATACCAAGCCAGGTTGTGGCCTTTGTTGATGCACACCGTGATGTCGCGGCGAGCCCACCAACGATTGCGTCGAATAGCAGTCTGTACACCCGTGCTATTGCACAAAATGGCATCTATTCGTGGATGATAAAGCTTGAGGTAATTACTCGGATCGTACCACTGCATATTGGCTGCATTGCCCCGATAAGCCACCACTTTAATATCTATTCCGCTGGCTGCCCGGATGCCATTGGCAATAGCTCTACTGTTGTAAAGCATGAGCACATTATAAGGCTGGCGCAGTAACTCATCGTGGATAATTCTAGTAGCTGCGGCGTCTCTGCGCTGTTCAGGATGGCCGATTAGCACTTTTATGCCGCTTTCGCGAAAACGTGTTACGTATTCAGATTCTTTATCGGTGACAATAGTTATAGTAAATCCTCGCTGATGAAGGGCTAGGTAAATTTCTGCCTCGGGACGTGTAGAGGCAAGGTGGCCGTAGCGCGAAACGACTAAGATGCGGATCACCCGAGAAGGCCTTGCGGTTGGGGCTGTTCACAGCCGTTTTTGCAGGTACCGTAGAGATTGAGCGAGTGACTTTCGACGCGAAAATCCATTAACTCCCCCATCATGTCTTTAATCTGTTGAATACGTGGATCGCAAAATTCGAGCACTTTGCCACATTTGGTGCAAATGATGTGATCGTGCTGGCGGCGCCCGTAGGCACGTTCGTAGCGGGCCGTATTGCTGCCAAATTGGTGTCGCGTTACGAGGTCGCAGCTCACGAGCAATTCGAGGGTATTATAGACTGTAGCTCTGCTGACGCGGTAGGCCTGCGTCTTCATGTGGATGTAGAGACTCTCCGCGTCGAAGTGGTCGGTGCGACGATAGATTTCTTCGAGTATGGCGAAGCGCTCGGGCGTTTTGCGTTGTTTGCTCTGTTCGAGGTGAGCAGCGAAGCGCTGTTTGACTTCGAGGATGGTGCTTTCAAGAGCGGTATCGACCATAGCGTGTTGGGCAAATATAGCGCCTCGCCCGGCGAGCTAAGGTGCCGTAGCCAAACGCACTGCTGCTTGCCAAAGTTGATGGCAGCCTGCTGTGCAAGCAAGCGCCGAGTGTCTACCACTGTTGTACGGGTGAAAGGGCTCGAACCTTCACGCTATCACTAGCACTGGATCCTAAATCCAGCGTGTCTACCAATTCCACCACACCCGCGTTAGAAAATCCGCATCCGTTGATACGGGGGCGCAAATTAAGCAGGGGGACCAAGACTGGTGGTTTGCTGTGCTCTAGGTAGAAGCCAACAAGCAAGGGCCAAAGTGGCTCCCACGCCCCGAGTGCTCGGCGCGCGCAGTTAAGAAAAATTTCGCAATGTCTGAACAAATATTTACGGAGCGACATGAACAAGTTGTACATGCGTCGCACATGAGTGGTTGGCGCAACACTCACACTGCGCTTTATTAAGCAATAAGCCTTTGTTTCTCACTTGCTTGTCTATCTCGCAAGAAATAACCAGTTTTCTAATGTTTGTAATCATTCGGTTTAGCTCTGCCTGTTGTAGCTATCTATCAGCTCTGTGCCTAGTGTTCTGGGTTGCCATTGCTTTCGCTCAACCAATTGATAATGCCATATTTAATGGAATCACCGGTTTTGAAGTACCAAACAGACCAGCCACTCAGCAGTTTTGCCTGAGCTACCTGCCGATTTCTCAGCAGTCTCCTATCAGCTTAGGATTTAGCCCTAACTGGATGTCATTGCCTAACCAGCGTTACGATTCTGCGACTGCACACTTTGGTGAATCTACACGTGGCTTTACAAAAGGCACAACCGCCATTTTTACTCCTTCTACTTCACCGACTCGCTTTTGGTTTGTTTCTAATGGACACCATACCTGGGATTCCACCATGCGTAGAGTTACTCGGGCAGCCCTCGCTCCGCGTGCAGCCATGCAGTACAGTGGAGGGCAGCCCGATGCTGATATTAACGGCAGTTATACATTCGGTGAAAACTTTATTCTTCCCGTTAGAGATACGCCAGGTGTGTTTCGGCACATGGTGCTAGGCTTTTCAGAAGATGTAAATACTACAAGAATCTGGACGGCAGTATCCTACAATCAAATGTATAGCTACCGTGTAGACGCTCGCTTTGATGATGCATGGCCACAACCCATAGACTCTGCTGGGAATGGCGCACACCTGCGCTATTTTCCTGACCCGGCTGGCGGAGACGATGCAGTTAACAGTGCTGTGGTGTGGCGTGGAGGCGATGGAGTGACTGCATATGATACTACCTTCGGAGCTGATCGCGGTAGCTTCCCTACTATCAGTCGCATGGTGGCTATAGCACACGGCAATGGCCGCGACTGGTGGATAGTCGCAGTGGGAGGACAGAGTTGCGCCACTTCAGTAGGTATTTTTCTTGTCGACAATCAAGGTGTACATCTCAAGGCAGTGCATCAACAAGCCGTACCTTTTCATACAGCAAGAAATCATTACTATCATGGCGGCTTTAACCTAACCAGCAACCGCTCCGGCACTCAAATTGCCATGCATGCTATTTCTGCCCAACAGTATTTTGCCACGCACTACCGAGAATTTCCCTATGATGCTCATGCGGGTATAGCGCTGTGGGACTTTGATCGTTGTTCAGGTACTCTATCTCCCCCCATTCATCTTGACATCAATTATAGTCTAACGGGTGTTTGGAATGACCCCATACATGGAGTAGCATTGCAGCCGGGGAATGGTGTCATGTTTAGTCAAACGAGTAAATTTCTTTACTATTCAGAATTGACCTATTTATCTCGATTTGATCTTTCACTTGTAGATGCAGCAAGTATTCTCTCATCTGAGGAACTCGTGTTTCAGCCTGATGATATACGTGTCAAAGGCTATGGGTTTCAAGATCCATATGAGGGTCTGGGTGGTTTAGCATCACTGCATTTATCACCTGGTCCCAATCCTATAATGTTGAGCCCTTCGGGAGGCTCCTATCGGCTAATTCCTGCATTCTCTAACCTAGAAGCAGAGAGCGTTGCAGAAGTCGCAGGCAATCTGGAGAGCTTTGAAATGCCGTGTTTAAATGGCAACCGCTTGTTTTCTCCTTATTACCAGTTATACGACCAAGCCAATGCCCCCTGTGACACACTAGGGATAGACGGGGTGACGGAGGGTTGGGGGCCAGATGATGCAGTATCGGCACATGTTCCGCACCAGGAGCATGTACGCCTATACCCTTCTCCTGTAGGTAGAGGAACTTTGATAACTGTCGAGTTTGAGCCGCATCAAGAGCCTCTTACCCTTACGGTTTATTCAGCAGCTGACGGGCGAGTTATCGGGAAGGTGCAGCAGTTATTACCTGGTGCAACCACCGCGTTTATCTCTACCAAAGGGCTCGCCGCAGGACTTTACATTGCAGAACTAGCTACTAACAGCCAAACTTTTCAGGCTCGATTTGTGGTGGTGTCCAACTGAAGGCACTCTGTATCCAGATCTAATCAGAAGATTATCGTGGCCTCGTGGCAAAGCCCGCCCTCGAAGGAGTACTTCGGTGCACGGAGTTTAGTTTTGGCGTAAGCTGCGCAATCAAGAAGCGCCTCGCCCGGCGAGCTAAGGTGCTGTAGCCAAACGCACTGCCGCTTGCCAAAGTTGATGGGAGCCTGCTGTGCAAGCAAGCGCCGAGTGTCTACCACTGTTGTACGGGTGAAAGGGCTCGAACCTTCACGCTATC
This sequence comes from Saprospiraceae bacterium, assembly GCA_965213735.1. Classification (GTDB taxonomy): domain Bacteria; phylum Bacteroidota; class Bacteroidia; order Chitinophagales; family Saprospiraceae; genus CALDTK01. Next base: position 490,134 of record CBDCAB010000005.1, on the reverse strand, counting down.
ACTAGCACTGGATCCTAAATCCAGCGTGTCTACCAATTCCACCACACCCGCGTTAGAAAATCCGCATCCGTTGATACGGGGGCGCAAATTAAGCAATACTACGGGTTTAGTCCACTGTTTAGCCCGTAGATTTGTTGATTCACGATGGCAGCACAGCTAAAAGAGGCACTCCAGGCAACGGGCTCGACCGATGAGGTCAAGCTCATCCAGCGTGCCTACCGCCGCCTGCTCAAAGCCATCAAGGTCGACATCGACGATAAAGACCGAGCAGAAATACGCCTTGCCTACGAAGTAGCCGTGCGCGCCCACCGCAAACAACGGCGCCAATCAGGTGAGCCTTATATCCTCCACCCTATTGCCGTGGCCACCATCTGCGCTGAAGAAATAGGCCTCGGCGCAACTGCCGTGGTCGCAGCGCTGCTGCACGATGTAGTAGAAGATACAGACACTACCCTCGACGATATCCGCGACAGTTTTGGCGATAAGGTCATGGCTATCGTCGATGGACTTACCAAACTCGACGTCAACCTCGACAAGGACGACAGTCCACAGGCCGAGAATTTTCGAAAAGTGTTACTTACCTTGCTCGATGATGTGCGCGTGGTGCTCATCAAAATGGCAGATCGCATGCACAACATGCGCACCCTCGGTAGCATGCCTCGCCACAAGCAACTGAAAATTGCCGCCGAAACTGCCTACGTCTATGCCCCACTAGCGCACCGCCTAGGCTTGTATGCCTTCAAAACAGAGTTTCAAGACCTGTGTCTGAAAATTCAAGAGCCGGATACCTATAAGTCAATCGCACGCAGTCTGCACGAGACGAAGCGCGAGCGGACGCGCTACATCAATGACTTCCTCCGCCCACTCAAGCAGCTGATCGATGAAACTGGTATTCCATATCGAATTTTCGGTCGACCTAAATCGATCTACTCCATCTACCAAAAAATTAAAAATAAGGAAATAGCCTTTGAAGAAATCTATGATTTATTCGCCGTGCGGGTGGTGGCCGATGTCCCCATCCGCGATGAGAAGCAAACGTGCTGGCAGTTGTATTCCTTAATTACAGATGTCTATCAACCTATTGCTGAGCGACTCAAGGATTGGATTACGCAACCTAAGAGCAATGGCTATGAGAGTTTACATACCACAGTAATTGGTCCAAAGGGTCGCTATGTAGAAATTCAGATTCGTACGGAGCGAATGGATGAAATTGCTGAGCGGGGCTTTGCGGCGCACTGGAAGTATAAAGGTGTGGTCGGTCAACCTGATCGTTATGAGTCTTGGTTAGATTCGATACGTGAACTGCTCGATGGTGGGTCGGGTGATGCCACAGAATTTCTAGCTGATTTTAAGACTAATCTATTTTCTGAGGAGGTCTTTGTCTACACGCCATTAGGCGACTTGATCAGCCTGCCAAAGGGAGCCACTGCGCTAGACTTTGCCTTTTCGGTGCATACGATGGTGGGTTATCACTGTCAGGCGGTGAAAGTAAATAATCGGCTAGTGCCGATGGGCTCGGAGTTAAGCAATGGTGACCGTATTGAGGTAGTTACAAATAAAAATCAACGTCCTAGTGAATCGTGGCTCAAGATGGTGGTCACGGGTAAGGCACGCGCTAAGATTCGCAGCGCACTTAAAGAAGAGCGGCGCCGTACTGGAGAGATTGGCAAGGAAGATCTTGAACGGAAGTTATCGCACCGCAAGGTGAGCTTTGATGCGGCGGTCGATGAGATTTGTAAGCATTTTAAATTTGCGAGTCGTATCGATTTATATTATGCCTTGGCCACAAAGCAATTGTCTACGAACGATATTTTTCGGGAGTTCGACGTAGAGCAGGGCAAGTTGGTCATTAAGCCTGTAGAAGAGCCGGTGCTAGTAGCTCCAACGGTGGAGCAAAAGGTGAAACGTCCACGGCTCACCAAGGTAGAAGAGCCTCAGCTGCTCGTGAATGGTGATCCAGCTGATCAGTATGACTTCACGTTTGCGACTTGCTGCAATCCGGTGCAGGGGGATGCGATATTTGGCTATTTGAGTGGGACGAGTACGCTCAAGATTCACCGCACCAACTGCAAGAACGCGGAGCACCTGCTCACCAATTATGGCTACCGCGTACTGCATGCGGAGTGGGGTGTGCCGGTTAAGTCGAATTTCGTGGCGACGCTATTGGTGAAGGGTTTAGATACGGGGCTGGGGGTGATCGGTGAGCTGACGAGTGAGTTATCGAAAAATCAGAGTTTGAATATCCGCTCGATGCATATTGATTCGGAGGGGAGCTTTTTTCACTGTGAGGTGTCCTTGGTGGTGACGAATACGGATCAGTTGGAAATAGCTATGCGGGCGGTGCAGGAGTTGGATATGGTGAATAGTGTGGCGAGAATTAGTTGAGGGAAGTAGGCTAGTGCCGGATTCACTGCACATTATGATGTCTAGCTCGCATACTCAGGGGGGAGCGTCTAGAAATTATTCACGATATTGCCAAAGCCATATCCTCTTTCTCATGAAGTACCTAAGTCTTTTCCTGCTCGCTGGGGCCCTTTCTTTTTCGGCTTCCGCCCAAAACCTGGTGAGTATTCAGCAGAACGGAACGATTCCAGCTTCTCTTGCCAATCTCATCCTGGCGCAGTATAACCTGACGGCGCAAAACGACATCACCCATTACACCCTGCGCTACACCATGCAAAACCTGGAGGGGCGTATGGATACCGTGTCTGGACTCCTCGTGGTACCATCTGGTGGAAACGTCAACAATCGCTATCCCCGCTTGGTGTATCAGCACGGAACCACCGTAGATAAGTACGCAGTGCCGAGTCGCGAAAATCCAGGACAAGACTTGCCCTACTTCTATGCCTCTCAGGGCTACGTCACCTTAGCGCCTGACTACCTCAACATGGGTGACGATCAAGATGGATTTCACCCCTACGTCCATGCGGAAACGGAGGCGCTAGCTGCAATTCGGATGCTCCAAGCACTAGAAGCTAGTCCGGCATATGCCAACCTCGTGAATCGCGATCAACTCTTTCTAACTGGCTACTCCCAAGGAGGTCACGCTAGTATGGCACTCCACGAGATGCTGCTCGAGGAGTTCCCTAATATCGCTGTCACTGCCGCCGCACACATGAGCGGGCCGTATTCGATTAGCGATGTGATGCTCAACGACGTCATACTTAAAGATAGCACCTTCGCCTACCTCGGCTTTTTGCCCTATACAGTGCTGGCTTATCAGGAAGCATACGCTGGTTTGGATAGGGACCTCAACGAAATTTTTCGCGGGCCCTATGTGGCCGACATCGCTGCATTCCGCGATGGCTACGAGACTGGAGCGGTGGGGCTCGATGTACTAACGAATCAGTTGCTTCAGACTTACGTACAGACGGAAGGAAACTCTACCTTCTACCCCTCGCGCCTATTGACGCCTGCGTTTAAAGATCAACTCCTAAACAACCCTAGCAATCCTTACCGTCAGGCACTTTACGACAACGACACTTACCGCTTCGTCAATCCTACGCCTACGCGCCTCTACTACTGTCGGGCCGACGATCAGGTGAGCTACCTCAACAGTATTGTGGCCGCTGATACACTCAATCAGTTGGGAGCGACCAATACGATGGCTGTCAACGTCGACAACGATGCCGACCATTCCGGCTGCATATTTCCTGCTGTGCTGGCTGCGCTAGATTTCTTCGAGGATTACAAGCGCATTGTCTCGGGGACTGGAGAAATTCCAGCGTCTGCTGCGTGGTCGTGGCTGCAACAAGCGAATGAGTTGCGCATCTACGCTGATCCGCAGGAGCAGTATACCGTTGAGGTAATGGATGGTCTCGGGCGTCGGCTGTTGCGGCAGCCTTACCGTGCTGGAGAGGCGATTGCGTTGGGTAATTTCCCGCGGGGCTGGATAGCGGTGCGGGTGGTAGATCAGGAGGGTCGAACGGTGAGTAAGCCGCTGGTGCTTCACTAGTTTGCGGCCATGATATTATCGGATCGGGAGATACTGGCGGCAATTGCTGCGGGCGACATTGTCATCGAACCCTATGACCGTGGCTGCCTTGGCACCAACAGCTACGATGTCCACCTCGGCTCGGTGCTAGCTACCTATGATGATGCCGTGCTCGATGCGCGTAAGCACAACAAGATCACATATCACGAGATTCCGGAGGAGGGTTTGGTGTTGCATCCAAATCAGCTCTACCTCGGAGTAACTAAGGAGTATACCGAAACGCATACGACGGTCCCTTTTTTGGAAGGTAAGTCGAGTGTAGGGCGGCTAGGCATCGATATTCATGCTACGGCTGGCAAGGGTGATGTTGGCTTCTGCAATCACTGGACATTAGAAATTAGTGTCTCGAAGCCGGTGCGGATATATGCGGGCATGCCTATTGGCCAGCTGATATATTTTCAGGTTGAGGGCGATATCGAGAATTACTATAACAAGAAGCCGAGCGCAAAATACAATCTTAAAACCGATAAGCCTGTGGAGAGCATGATGTGGCGGAATGAGTTTTAGGGGTTGGGGGTTGGGGGCTGGGGGCTGGGTGTTGGGTTTTGGGTGCTGGGGGCTGGGGGTTGGGGTGCGGGAAGTGATTCCTAAATGTTGTTGTCGGTTAAATAGTAGTCCTGCATGAGATGAACAAGTTGCTTATGTTCCTGATGCACGTTGACAGGTTTTAGAGCGGCGTCGCTTTCAGCGGACTGCGTGGTGCCGCTAAATGCAAATCCGTCTCTACAGTCTCCTTGCATTTGCAGTCACTTTTGCTTACGGGCTTTGGCAGCTTACCTTAAGAGGCCTTACCGCTCCACTACACGAGCCTGCTGCTTATCGTACCGATAGCGACCAATCGTTCCTTCCTGAATGAGCTGTATTACGCGATCAATCTCTTCCTTCGGCGCTAAGAACCACTCGCGCGGGTGCACAGGCATGTCGAATCTATCACGCAGTTCTAGATCAAGTCGTACGCTGTCGAAGAAGCGCTGAACGAGTGCCTCCAACTTATGAGGAATTATATTAGCAAGCTTATATGTTTTCACGATCTCAACATCGGCCAGTAAGTAGGTGGCATCTTTTGCTGCTCCAGCAATCCGCATTTCGACACTTCCCGTCGTCACGCCTATTTTATGAACGAGGTCGCGGTGTTCGCTGATCCATGAATTGTTGGAAAGGCTGCGCAACACGTAGAGATAGCCCGTCGTGCGATCTTCTGCCTCTTCGACATCAGAAAAGAGCGGACCAGCATCGTCTGGCCGTAGCCGCCGAGAAGTTTTGTCCTTAGTCAACGCCCTTCTAAGCGAGCGGCGCAGCGGCTCGTATTCAGTACCGTTGTCGTATATGACGCGAAGGCGTTGGTCTAAGTCTCCATACTCCTGTCGAAACTCTTTTCCCGCGCTTGCAACGTATAGCGTCTGTCCTTCGAGGATGTAGAAGTTGCCAGGGGTAATCCGGACATTAGCCTGGTAGGGCGTGGTTTTCCAAGCACCCGTGTCTAAACCTAGGCGCGCCCGCTCGAACAGCGGAGCCCATTCGGCGAAATCCTCACAGCGTTTGCGTGAGGCCACCTCATCTGCGCTGGCTCGCCGTTCATCCGCCGATCGGACGTGACGCAAATTCGTGATATCACTTTGGATAGGTTCAACGCCAAGCGCGGATAGTATATCTTCCTCTGTATCTAGGGCTAAGGAATTTTCCTCAGCTTTAGCGGACGCCGGACTTAACAACCCAAGCGGGTCATATTTATTAAGCAGTTCGTGAAACTTCGTTAGCTCGCGAATACGGTCGAGGCGGATCGCGTACATCCGCTCGAAAATGTCAAGGTCGTCACCGTGCTGCGGTGCACGTCCCTCACGCTCAGCCCAACGCGTAATATCTTCGAAGCCCGCTAACACACGCTCCTCTAGCTTGGAGAGTTCACGCTCGGGCTGCACCTCAATATCGACCCCGAGCTGGTCGAGTATGTCGAGCTGCTCTTTTCCAATTTCCTTCTTAGCCATTCGCTTTGTTTTTGACGGCCTCACGCTGTAGCATCGCAATGGCGCGGGCCATCAACTGCTCATAGGGGTCACTGGCATTTAGGTCCGGCAAGCGCCTGCGCTCACGCTTAAACGTTATTGCGCGCCTGGCAAGCTCAGTGGCCTCCTCGAGATCCATTGGGGCTTTTTTAGCAGCGATTTCGGCTTCTACTTGCTTGAGGCGTTCGGGGTCCATGGCTTTCGCCAAAACAGCATAAGCCTCGCCGAAAGGGTTGATCTTATCGATGAGATCGATGTCGAGTTCGGTGACTGAAAGTGCAAACTTACGGATGCCGTCGACGAAGGCGGTATTTGCAGTAGCGGAGTCCGACTTCATGTCGCTGCTGTAGTTCGTAGGATTGTTTGGATCGGCGGTGTACTCGATTGAATCGTCGTTGAATAGCTGTGAAGTTTGGCCCTTTTGCACGAGATTAATAGCGGCCACCGCACGCTGGCGGACGGCCTCGCGGTCGTCGTCGTCGAGTTCGGGGTAGCGCTCGGCGATGATTTTACCCATGCGCAGCTGAGTAAGTTCTTGTGGAATAGTATTTTCCTGGTCGAACATGCCGCGTTCGAGGCTGTGCTGATCTTGTAAGAAGCCAACGTGCAAATCCTGCAGATCTTCCTCGCAGATGCGTTTGGCCTCATCAGACTTCGGCTCTTTCAAGCCTTTGATTTCGACCTGGATGCGACCCGTGGTGGGGTCTACGCCCACGTTGGTGCGCTTGGGATCGTAGCCTTCAGGCCCGTAATCCAAGCCCGGTTGAGCGCTGGCTTGCGGGTTTTTTGGGGTGAAATCGAATTTAGGCGTGAGCACCTGCTCCATGAGTAAGGAAGCCGCAATTGCCTTGAGTGTGTCGTTGACAGCCTCACGTACGGAAGCTTCCGAAGCATCGGGCTCTGCGATGAGGTTGGTGAAACGCGAAACAAGCTTGCCCGGAGCATCGCGGGTGGCGCGACCTATGATTTGCACGATCTCAGTTAGACTCGACCTATAGCCTACAGTAAGTGCGTGTTCGCACCAGATCCAATCAAAGCCCTCCTTTGCCATGCCGAGGGCAATGATTAGATCGACGTGGTCGCGGTTGTGCTTGTGTGCAGGATCACGTAGGCTGGCCGCGACACGCTCGCGCTTACTCGGTTCGTCATCTACGAGATCGGCGACGCGGAGGGTTTTGCCGGAAGGCGTACCAATCAAGTAGAAGCCCGTCGCCTTGTCGACGCCCCGCCACTCCCCTAGGGCGTCGATGATGTGCTCGACTTCCTTGATCTTGTCCTTGGTGCTCTCGCGCGAGTTGACATTGGGGATGTGGAGGATCGTTTTCTCATTGGGGTTTAGCACCGACATGATCTCATCTGCGTAGCTGCCAGCGTAGAAGTAGTAGCCGATGTCGAGGCGCTTGAGGTGCTGGTAGCCATTGAGCTGCTCATAGTAGGTATAAGTGACCACAGCGAAGCGGTCTTCGTCCTCTGGCAGCAACACCGCCTCAGCGTCTCCGCGGAAGTAGGAGCCTGTCATGGCGACGATATGGACCTTATCCCGCTGAATCAGTGCGCGCACCTGCTCCCCGAGGCGATTGTCAGGATTTGCCGAGACGTGGTGAAACTCATCGACTGCGATCAGGCGATCGTCAAAGGCTTCGATGCCAAACTCATCAACGGCGAAGCGGAAGGTGGCATGCGTGCAGACGAGGGTTTTGTCGGAAGACGAAAGAAACTCCCCGACAGCCTTGACCTTCGACCCATCTGTCCCGGCGGCCTCGCAAAGGTTGTAGCGTGGTTCGACGTGCCAGTCGTAATAAAAACCCCACTCGGTGAGCGGCTCGTTGTGGAAGCTCGCACCAATAGATCGTTCGGGAACGATAATAATAGCCTGCCTTACGTCCTGACGGTGTAGCTTATCCAGCGCGATGAACATGAGTGCACGCGACTTCCCGGAAGCTGGCGGCGACTTGATGATGAGATATTGCTCGCCGCGGCGCTCGTAGGCACGCTCCTGCATAGCACGCATGCCGAGTTCATTGGAAGTAGTGGAGGCGCCAGTAGCGGCGTAGGGCACGGAGACGCCGGGGATGGTGAGTGCGATGACGAAGCGAAGTTTATAAGTCCTTAGTAGTGGCTAATCAGGTTAGCAAAGTAGCCTACTAAATGATTCATACCAACAAACGGTACGATTTATGGACCTTATCACGTTTATTTGCTGCCGTGGTCGACCAAAAACAACACATTGCTCAACTGCCCAACGCCCAGCTCAGAGAGGCCGTATTCTCTATAAAGTGGTCGCTTCCACAGCTTTCTAGTACGGAACGTGTACGTCACGACCCAGATTTTGAGCCGCTTGCTGCTTCACTATCGGCACATTATCGTTCGAAGGACATCGCAGAGTCTGAGCGATTACCTCACATGGAGCGCCTAGTACCAGCAAGTTTAGGGCACATCGGCCTCAGTTATCAGCCTATCGTACGCTTCTTACCGACCGAACCTGGCAGTGGCGTAAGTATCCTGCCACACTTACAGCTGGGCCCAGGCGTGTTTACCGTTAATCAGGACGGGCGCAAGTATGAGTTTGACGCTTTCGCAAAACTTGTGAAAGACCAGTTGACAGCTTTTCGTCGTGTAAGCGAGTCGTATCGGCAAGGGGCTATTAGGCCCGTGCAACTTGGGTTTGCACTATTAAATCGTTTTGACTTAAATAATTGGGACAACTGGCGGCAAGGCCAACAACTGCATCGAGGGTCCATTGTACCGACTAAGGCAAGTAATTTCTTGCGAGAGGTACTTGGTTTTGACGTGAAGACTCCCTACAGTGAAATAGAAGGCACGAGTATCTTTCGCCAGGAACTATCCCAGACCTTTACTCTTCCTGCAGACGTAGGTCGGCTCGCACTCACCGTGCGCGATGCAAGTGAATCCCCCAGCAAACAAGTAGTTACCTTCGACCAGGTAGTTACAACCGGAGACGGTGGTGAGGAGTTAGCTTTTGACGAAGATTTCGTAACCTCGTGGCTGCGTAATGCGCACACATACACGAAACAGGTGTTCATGAACTTGCGTACTCAGCACGCTGAACTCAACAGATACCTATTGCAAACAACCCCACACTCATGATTAGCTTTAGCACCCCTCTCGGTTCGACGAAGCTCGAAACCGGGGTAGATTACAGTACAGACGAATTTGGCAAAGACATCCACCACAGCGAGGTCCAGACCCCAGCTGCTCTCGATCTAATGGATCAAGTCGATTCCTACACCAGACTTCCGACGGATTGGGATGGCTATGGGGCAGAAGCACCATCAAGCGAGATCGCTCACTCAGCTAAAAGTGCAATCACTGCCTTTGATCACAAAGGTTGCCTACCAACCAAGGTGATGCCTGGCGTCGCCGATGATATTGCTATGCTGTGGGAGCTAGGCAATGCACGCGCACATCTAGAAATCAGCGTAGACGAAGGCTGGGAATGGAGTATCGAGTACATGGCTGGACAAATAACGTATCATAAAGCTGAGGGTAGCGCTAGTGAATGCGCAGACAAAGTCCGTCAGACTATAAGAATTGCACTGGCTTAAGGCCAATCAACTCGATGGAGCTTAGCGACAATGGACTGTACTACCGTCGCGTTCCCTGGAAGCCTACGGACCAAAATTGGTGGACCTGTAAGGATGAAATTTGCTGGCCGGAAATAGGCACGACTAAACTTCGCAAGCTGCGTAAGGATGAGAGTCCAAGGCTGGATGAAGCATGTGAGCCGGTGCACGGTAAGAGCGGCTCTTTTGAGCTAGGCCTATCAGGTAATTATACCCTTACGCCAAGTGCTGAGGTGGTCCGACTCGCAGCGCGAGACAACTTTGAGAAGTTTCGAGTTATCAGCTTTCTCGTAAAAGAAATTCGCCAGCTAGGGTTGATGGTACAACACGACCCGATTCTTCAAGGAGGGCCATGCGACCCTCAAAAAGAGCTAATTGAAGAAAACACGCATAGCCTAATTGTACCAGTGGACTACGTACAACTAGTTTCTGAAAGTTTAGGTATCAGGAGGCAGTTGTTGGATCTCGCTTTCGAGGTAGATGTAGATACGGGTAAACTGCTTCGTCGCTATACAGATATGAAGCGCGAAGCCCTAAATTGGGACTTACCGTAAGTCAGAACTCTCAAACGTCGATAGCCTATTCGTTGACAGCGTAGTCATTTCGTTCTATGCATGCGCCAGCCAGTACAAAATGTAGTGATTAACGTAAATCTTCATGCAGCCGAAGCATAAGAAATCGCTTGTTTGACCCGCGTTTCATCAAGGCCGTACACATCTGCAATAAGTTCATAAGAATCTCCTGCCGCATGCATTTGGGCAAGCACCACTGCTTCGATACGTGTACCCTCTACCACGGGGCGCCCATACTTCACGGCGGGATCAATTACCACCGATCCCTTTGCAGCTGAGGGGGCATATCGCTCCGCAAGCCCATCGCTCCCGAAGACGATGTCGGCCATAAATTCCTGCACCAGCTTTAGGTTGAACTGCTTCTTTCCGTCAAGCGTAATCGGTCGCTGGTCGACCTTAATGAAGACGCGCTTACCATCTGTGCTCAGTGTTGAGAGCACCAGCTTATTGGCAAACGGCCGCTGGTAGTCAAAGTCCTCGATCAGTTCTTTTCGCGCCTTATGAATGCGTTGCCCACTCACACCTGCGTCTCGCAATGCAAAGTAGGTCTTAAGTTCCATCAGCGTATAGAAGTCGAGACTCTTCACCTCACCGAGCTCTGCATATCCCTTTCCCCACCAGTGCCGCCAAGCAAGATTGGCTACGCGACTTGCCTTGACACCCAAAATACTGGCAGCGTCGGCAGGCGTGTAGGCACCAGAGGTAAGGGTAAATTTCATGGTTAGTAAGGTAAGGCTATGGTGCTGCTAAGGCTGCGGTAAGGTATTGCTAAGGTTCGAAGCTGGCGGTTTCATAAGCGCTTTCACCCTAGGGTTGACGCACGCTTTTGAAAACCAAGACAGCATTCCGGCTGATCCTTGGTGGTTTATCCTATACCAATCAGATGAGTTGACCAAATCGCCTCACCCAAACCACCACCCACACTTGCGCGACAGCGGCCCCAACGGTGCATTTAAGCGCATGTGTGAGAGGTAACGTTCGTGCGCAACGGCCAGCGCTTTGTCGCGACTTTTGTAGAGTGTCTTGGGAGCAAAGCCGAGTAGCTCCCCGAGCACGCAAAAGAAGTGTAAGTGTAGAGAAAGGGCAGCTAAGTTGACGTCGTACCCGTAGAGCGCAAGCTTGCGAGGGCGACTTAAACCATGCGCGTACAGATTACGGGTGTCCTGAAGAGAAGCGAAGAAATCGGTAGGGGACTTCAATCCAAGAATCTTAAACGGACGTGCCTTGTGAACTTGCACCAGCAGATTTCGGAACGCACTTCCCTTATAAGGCTCATTAATTACTCCCTCATCTGCCAGTACACACTGCAGCTCCTCGGCTACCTGACTGGCAGATAGAAACGAGTCAACAGCCACCCGCTTTATAGAACGAGCGTGAACAGCAGCATGCCAGACGCAGTCAATGAGGTGAGGGTATTGAGCTGTCCACCTGCTAAGCCGATCAAATGCACCTTGGAACTGCTGTAACGACGAATTTTCGTCAAACGCATAGTGCTCACGAATGGGGGACCACAGATTTATGTGAAAGTAGCGGTCATAAAGAGCGGAGGCATTGTGATGCTCAGGTCGACCAGGAAAGTCGTAAAGTTCTGATGATGCTCTAAACTCCCTGGTGAAGAAACAGGCCAGCAGTTGACATGTCCGTAAGACTGCTTCACGAACCTGCCTTAACGGCTTAGGCCTACTAAATTTCAGCTCTAATCGCGTTTCTTCTACAAGCTTAGCAGAATGGAATGACCATTCATTACGACCGTAGTGCGTCCTGCTTGCTCGTTTAAGCCAAATCTTTAGATCATCCGAAGAATAAATTTGCTTTTCCGCATCAGCTAACTGCTCTACGCCAGCATCGAGTTTGGCTTCGAGGGTTGCCGGAAGAGCTTTTCGTGAAAGCAGTGGAAAGTGGACTTGTGCATAAGTGATTGCCTGCAAGGACTCAATTGTGTCGTGCCCCATCGACATCATCGAAGGTCGTAGGGTGAGCGTTGGATTGCTTGCGAAACCGAAATACCCAATTAAAGCAACTACACTACACGCGTAGAAAGTGACCAGCCCTAAGCCTTTAATGTCGGCGTGCAGCACATCGTAGGTCTTCCCTATATCGTGTGGGTGCGTCTGGCGAAGTACCGTAACCTTCACAAGGTCATTGGTAGGTTCGACGATGCAATTGAAATGCTCCCCATCGAAATCAGGAAAGCCGCTAATAGAGCCTAGCTTGTGGTTATCTAGGGCTTCGTGAAGCCTGTGTGTCGTGGTCATTTGCTACATATGAAGAAGTTTTCTCTTAGCGATTATACTGCTCTTCAGCAATACGAATAAGCTCTTGCAAAACGTCTTTCTTTTCATCAATTTCTCCTTGGGTCAGTCTTAAGCGATACTGCTTGAATCGATTGTCATAAGTCATCTCATCAAATTTTGCTTCCTGGATTTGGGCATCGATTTCTTCGCTCTTACGGAGACGTAGATTCAATACCACGGTACTCTTCTGGGGCTTGCATGAGACGAAATTCCGAGACTGTCCATTAAACTTGAGGCCGATGTAGTGCTTATTGTAGTTAAGTGAGTATTCGGGCGATATGCTCTCCACAATCTTCAATATTTTGTCTGTCATCGAAACAGTAGCCTTTGTCGCTCGCGATAGCCAGTAATCCCGGTCGGCCGCCTCGTAAGTGCTTTCATCCTCATCGACAGGTCCTAATGTTAACTCATCGAGCACCTTCGTAAATGAAATCCCAATTTTATCATCTATCCGATAAGTGTTCATTTGGATTGCGATGAGCGGAATGTAACCATTAAATAATCCAATCACGTTAGAGAACCGTGAAGTAATCTCTTCCGCTACAATCACCGCGCAGTGATCATACTGTGGGTAGCGTTTGCGTTCGATATCCCAATACTCTAGAGTCCGAATGATATGACTTTCATCAGTAGCACCTAATTGAATCTCCACCTCATAACGTCTCGGATTGTCGGCGTTATCCTGTAAAAGGAGGTCAAGTCGACCTGCACGAGCTTGGTTTCGCTCTTTGTCTTTCAATGCTAGGTCACCGAGGCCTAGAATCGTCGGGTCTTGTGCGATTAGCTCTTGTACAACACGTTCGTCTATACCAGACAGCCGACGAATAGGCGTAGGGCTGAGTTTAATTATATGGTTCATATCGGCATATTACGCTTTCTCCCCCACCATCTCCCCATACATCTCAAATAGCTTCTCCAGCCGCTCGGTATCATTCCGAAAACGCCGCCCAATATAAATCCGCTCCAACACCTCGTCATTGCGCTCGTGCGCGCGCCGCACCTCCGGGAACTCCGCATCCATGCGATCGGGATCGTACATGTCGGCGATCGTCGCGGGGAAGTACCGCTCGCGCGCTAGCAAGATGCCTTCCGCGCAGGCCGTGAGGTCGGCCTTCTGCTTGGCGGTGAGCGGGGGGACGGGGAAGGTGTTCCAGCCGAGGGTATTGGAGTAGCGGTAGTCGGTCTTGAGCTTGCCGCAGACCGTGGCGATCCAGGTGAGGTGGAGGGTGGAGGCGATAATGGCCATATTCCACAGCGGCGCATCTAAAAGCGCAAAAGCTAGATTGCTTATGATAGTGCCTGAAGGCTCGTATCCAATCGGAAGGTATTCACGAGCCTCAGATGAGACGCTCGGCAAAATTTGCACCCTTTCTAATCCATCTTGCCTTACCTCCCCAAATCGATAGGGAACCGAAGCCAGCTTAGCAGTGGACTTCCTCTTGCTAGCAAGCCGTACTGATTGAACAAATTTAATTCTACGTTCAATCCCTTCTATCTTCATTGCAGTTTCTGAAGACTCGTCATCTATCCACAGACAATATCTGACTGCTCCTCTAATGAACTCAGATGAACCTAGAATGCTGCGCACAAAGCGCCTAGTTTCTGAATCACTCAGACCGAGAGACAGCATCTCGGAACGGTTCATAAGTAGCCCTCCGCCGTCGTTGGGCATACTGCCAAAATTCATCTCGCTTTGCTCGCAATAAGGATCGCTCTTCTGCTTCACGATGACGGGGGAACTAGGAACTAAATATCCATTGATATATGAGGACTTTGTGACTACCACTTCCCCCGATTCATCGATGCTATACCGAGTCCGCTGCTCTCTAGGGTTAGCAGCTATGCCCACAATTACTACGGTGACACCAGCTTTCTCACTAGCTAGGTTTGACCATTTAAAACTCTGGTATGCAAAGGATATTTCGTACCCAGCATTGAATATTTGCGGCCATAGCGTAGACACTTGCCTACCTTGACATATGCTATTCGTAGAAACAAATGCAGCTTCAATGACTTGTTTAGCACCGTAATTAACAGCTTTACGAAACCATCCGGCTATATAATCTAAGCTCTTCCAGCTTTTGGTATGGCCATCAAAAACATATTTCATATCCGCCTTTTGCTCAGACGTTTGGCCTTGACTCCCTTTATACGGCGGATTCCCACAGATATATGTCTCCCCACCCTCATTTACAAATTCAACCCCCGTCTCCTCCCCCTCCCCAAACAACTCCTCCGCCTCCTTCCTCCCGGTTTTGCCGAAAGGCGGACACACCACTGCCCAATCCAAACGCAGCGCATTCCCACACACAATCCAGTTGTCTTGTTGTAACGGCAAGAATTCCGAGAGCGCCAGATTCTCGCCCCGGTGCAGCACGTCCGCCTGGAATTTCGCGATCACGAGCGCGAGCCGCGCGATCTCGGCAGCGAAGTGGCGGATCTCGATTCCGCGGAAGTTGGTGAGCGGGATGGTCGTCGGGAGGTCGGGCTCGCCTCGGCGCTTATTGATCTCCGCCTCGATCTCGCGCAGCTGCTTGTACGCGATCACCAAGAAGTTGCCCGAGCCGCAGGCCGGATCGAATACGCGGATGCGGGCCAGGCGCCGCCGGAGGTTGAGGAGCTTGCGCTTGGAGCCCTGGTCCTTCCCGTCGCCCGCGTCCTGTAGGTTTTGGCGCAAGCCGTCCAAAAAGAGCGGATTGAGCACCTTGAGAATATTGGGTACACTCGTGTAGTGCATCCCGAGGCTTGCGCGCTCGGCGTCCTCGGCCACGGCCTGGATCATTGACCCGAAGATGTCGGGGTTGATGCTGCGCCAGTCGAGGTTGCCGATATGGATGAGGTAGGAGCGAGCCACCTTTGAGAAGCGCGGGACCTCGAAGTCGCTAGAGAAGAGGCCGCCGTTGACGTAGGGAAAAGGCTTTGCCCAATTCGGAATGCCCGCCGCGTCACGCTCGTCACGCTTGGTGGCCATGGAGCGGAAGAAGGCCACCAGCACCTCGTGGCTGTTATCAGCGTTGGACATGCGCTCAAACTGTTCCGTGAAGACCGAGTCGGCGATGATGTTGGTGTCCTCAGCGAAGAAGCAGAAGATGAGTCGGGCAAAAAAGTGATTAAGCTGCTCGCGCTTCTCTGCGCCTGCCCACTCGGGGTTGGTCTTAAGCAGCTCGACGTAAAGCTTATTAAGGCGTCCGGTAGCCTTGATGTCGAAGGCGTTCTCGCGGATTGCCTTCACGGTAGAAATTCCGGCCAGTGCGAGGAAGAAAGCAAAGCGATCGCCGAGCTTGTCGAAGTCGCAGGCCAGCGTTTCGCCGTCGAGGACGTTTTCGGCCTCCACCCAAGCGCCATCAGTGGCGAGGATAAATTTGGCTTTCTGCTTGGCAGTCTGCGGACTTTCGCGCAGTTCCGCCAAGGCTTGCGCTACCTGGCCAGCCTCGGCCACCTTCATATGAATGTTGGTGCGCTGAAGCACGCCCCCAACGTCGCTCTTGTTGCTCGATCCTTTGCGAAGTCGCTTGACGGTAGTGGCCTTGTTGCCGTAGGCAAGGAGGAATTCAAAGGGGAATTCGGCGGCGTCGAAGGGCTGTTGGGCGAGTTCGGAGACGGCTTCTTCAATTTCGACGGCATTCATGTGCGAAAGGTAAGTAGCTGTGCATCTTATCAGTACCGGCATCCGTCGTACTGCAAGTCCTTGCCGCCACCGCTTTCCAATAATACATCGGGGGCTTATAGGATCGAGTGCGATAAAGGGCTTGTTGAGTTCATTCAACAAAGCAGACCCCACCTCAATCTTTGCCTACCCTCCCACGTGAATTATAACTATACCCGATTCCACAGCTGTCCAAATCCCGGAGCCAGCCGAAGTCGAGGTAGGCTCGGTCAGCTACGACGACCGAGCCGCGGGGGGCGATGAAGTCATCGACGTCTCTGGAGTCGTGGGTAGGCGCCTCGGTGAGATTGACGAACACCGGCAGGCTTGTGTCGTAATCTAAGACCGTATGCAGCTTAATGCCGCCTTTTCGCCTGCGGAAGTATGCCCAGTCGAACACCGACAACGCCAGAGGGATGGTCGTTGAGTCAATGAGGAAGACCTTACGCTTCAGGCGTGCGGCATAGCGCTTGCGCTTACGCAGACTCGGTTCGAGTCGTTTGAGTAGCTGCAGATATACATCGCGAAAGACCTTCCAGTCTCGCTGTTTGTTTTGGTATGAGAGATTGGACTTGGTTAGAGGGTTTGTTGACGCCGAGGTGGGCGAGATTGCCGGTGGCCGAGCGCATGCCAGCGGCTGCTTCCCTAAGCGAGGTCAGTTTGTCGAGGTGGCACAAGAGCATGGATGTCAGGTGCGACCACTTGTCAAAACCCTTGGCATGTTTATCGGTCTGGTGGCTAGTGACTTGATCCCGCACGAGATCACGAGGAATGAGCCGCAGGATTTGGTTTAAGAGAGTTCTTTTTGTAGAGGGCACAGCCGAAATGGTTGGTTGCACACTAAATCTCGAGAAAATCAGGCTGTGCCCGCCTTTTTAGGCAAAGTCTAGCAACAAACGGTTAGGACAGTTATGAAATTTATAGATAAATTTTTACAGGCTGTTTGTTCTCGTGTATATTCATTGAATGAGAAACTTTCGTATCGCTGCCGTCATATGCCTGTGCTTCGCAATTCAAGCATTGCAAACTGAGCCTTTTGCTATTGAGCCAAATATTAAATCGCTAGTCTTTCTGGTCGCTGGGCTGATTTTCCTGGCCATTTCGTACAGAAGGACTTCTAGAGCATGATTACTGCCTGCGGCGCTAAGACGCCTGCGGCACTGAGTAAGCTATGTGAAAGGCGGTACCCGACGGACCTGATCAGCGAGTGATTCTTGTGAAGTTGAGTAATATTAAGATCAGGTTCGTTGGGTACCCTTGGTGGTGGAGCACTTTGCCTGCCTGCCTGCCTGCCTGCCTGCCTGCCTGCCTGCCTGCCTGCTTGCCTGCCTGCTCTGTGCCTCTGTGCCTCTGTGTCAAGCTCGGCTGCCGCCCCCCGTCAGAGGACATGACGCTCGGGAGACTGGCACGACTGCAGCCATTGCACAGCAATACCTTCGCGCTCTGCGTCTAGCCTGACCTACCAGCCACTCCACCAGAATTTTACCCATCCGCAAGGATGCCCGATTTTTTTCATCGCTCGTGATCCCTGAGGTGGGGCGGCAAAGCCTTCAGCGCACACGTGGCCGAGGCTGTCGCCTGGTGGCCGTGGTTTTTCTCTAGGGGATTACTCGCTTCGCTCGTGATCCCTGAGGTGGGGCGGCAAAGCATTCGCACACACGCGGCCGAGGCTGTCGCCTGGTGGCCGTGGTTTTTCTCCAGGTCATTTCGAGCAAGCTCGATGACCTGGAGAAAAACCACAGCCAGTCCCGACTTCGTCGGGACCGGCCGCGTGTGCGCGAATGCTTTGCGGAGGAGGAGGGATTCGAACCCCCGGCACCCTTGCGAGTACACCTGATTTCGAATCAGGCACGTTCAACCGCTCCGCCACTCCTCCGGCTCGCAGGTTGCGGGCGCAAAAATAGGCAGTCAATACCTACTCAGCATTATAAATTCTCAAAAACCCCATTCTCAATCTCCAGCCGCACATTATCATCTGAAACGACAATCATGTTGAAGCTGCCCTCCGCAGCACCATCAATATCATCATAGGTGATGCTTCCCTCAGTAGAACCATACTGTACCCCCGCACGATCGGTGTAGGCGCCGTTAAGGCCAACGTCATACGTGCCCGTGGAGGTAGCTGTGGTGACAATGACGAGCGACTCGTTGTTTTCTCCAGTGAGGCTGAGCGTTGTGCCAAAGGTGTTGGTGTTGGAGGTGCCCGTTGCACAGATCGCATCGCCATCCACCACAAAGGCAGCTTCCCGCGAACAGTCATCTGCTACATCTCCGGGATCATCATCATCGCACGCCGGCAGACCAAGTAACGTTACACCTACCAGCAGCAGCCCATACATCGCTTTCATCTCAACAGGTTTTGCTGTAAAGCTACACCCGCCGCCTCACCTTAGCACCCATGGACCACCCCGCTCCTTATATCACCAGCGAAGTCACCTACGAAGGAGCACTCCGCACCCGCGCTAAGCACCTGCGCTCAGGCGAAGAACTCATTACAGACGCTCCACTCGACAATCTAGGTAAAGGGGAGGCATTTAGCCCAACCGACCTCGCCGCCACCAGCCTCGCCAGTTGCCTGCTCACCATCATCGGCATCGCCTGCCAAAGCCGCAACATCGACCTCGCTGGCACTAAAGCTGAAGTCGTAAAAGTAATGGACGGTCCACCCCGACGAATCAGTGCTGTGCGAATCGTGATTCGTTTTCCCAAAAGGGACTACACGCCAGAACAACGGAAAATAATCACTCGCGCAGCTGAAGCTTGCCCAGTAGGCAGATCGCTACACCCCGATCTCGTGCAGGAAATCGAACTCGTTTGGACAGACGAAATGACTACACAGGGGCAATAGCCGACTAAGCCGACTCTAGCTTCTGCTTCACCTCGCGAATCTCATAAGCCTCAAAGACATCATCAACGCGGATGTCATTGAAATTCTTGATCGTGATACCACACTCACGCCCAGCCGAGACCTCTGTCTTGTCATCCTTGAACTGCTTGAGTGAGCTCACCTCGCCGACCACTCCCTCTTTGAGCGGGTAAACCACCACACCATCGCGGATGACGCGAATCTTGTCGTTGCGGTGAATGCGACCTGAGTCGACGTAACAGCCGGCAATCGTACCAATTTTAGAAATTTTGTACGTCTCGCGCACGATAATCTGTCCTACCACATGCTCTTCGCGCGTCGGCTCGAGCATGCCTTCAATGGCAAGCTTGATATCATCAATTACCTCGTAGATAATCGAGTAGGTCTTCACCTCTACGCCTTCACGTTCTGAAAGCTTGCGCGCCTGTGGACTCGGCCGCACCTGAAAGCCAATGATGATCGCATCCGAAGCACTCGCGAGCAGAACATCCGACTCGGCGATAGGACCTACAGCTTTATGTATGACATTGACGGCCACCGTTTCGTGGCTCAGCTTGATGAGCGAATCAGCAAGTGCCTCGACCGAACCATCCACGTCGCCCTTCACGATAAGGTTGAGTTCTTTAAAGGTACCGAGAGCGAGGCGTCGACCAATCTCATCGAGTGAGATGCGCTTGGTTGCTCTGTTGGTTTGCTCGCGCATAATTTGCGCACGCTTACTGGCAATATTACGCGCTTCAGTTTCGCTGGGCAGCACTTTGAAGCGCTCGCCTGCTTGTGGCGCACCACTCAAACCGAGCACGAGTACCGGAGTAGAAGGACCGGCCTCTTTGACGTTCTTGCCACGGTCGTTGAACATGGCCTTGACCTTACCAGATGCTTCACCAGCCACAATAGCGTCGCCGATGCGCAGCGTACCCGTCTGCACGAGTGTCCGCGCTACGTAGCCACGGCCTTTTTCTAGGCTAGCCTCGAGCACTGCGCCGATAGCATCGCGATCAGGGTTGGCTTGGAGCTCGAGAATATCGGCTTCGAGCGTCACCTTTTCGAGCAGCTCGTCGATGCCAGCACCTGTTTTGGCACTGATGTTTTGGCTCTGCACTTTGCCGCCCCAGTCTTCAACGAGCACGTTGAGCTGCGAGAGTGCCTCCTTGATTTTATCCGGATTGGCTCCAGCCTTGTCGATCTTATTAATTGCAATTACGATGGGCACACCAGCTGCTTGGGCGTGACTGATAGCCTCGCGCGTTTGCGGCATGATCGAATCATCGGCAGCAATAATGATAATGGCAATATCGGTCACCTTCGCACCCCGCGCACGCATGGCCGTAAAGGCTTCGTGACCAGGAGTGTCGAGGAAGGTAATCTGCCTACGGTCTTCACCTTCGCCAACATCAACGGAGTACGCGCCAATATGCTGTGTGATACCTCCGGCTTCACCGGCGGCGACTTTCTCCTTGCGGATGTAGTCGAGGAGGCTCGTTTTACCATGATCGACGTGACCCATCACCGTCACGATAGGCGAGCGCGGCTCCAGGTCTGCAGGATCATCGACAATTTCTTCTTCCTCTTCTTCGGCGCCGCCTTCTGCATTGATGAATTCGACCTCGCGATCATATTCACCGGCTACGAGCTCGATGACTTCCTTGTCGAGGCGCTGATTGATGGAGACAATCACGCCGAGGTTCATACACGTAAGGATTACATCTGGAATCTCTACGTTGAGCAGGCTAGCAAATTCCGACACGCTGATAAACTCGGTGAGTTGCAGCGTTGAAGTGTCTTGTTCTGCGGCGGTACGCTCGCGGTCGTCGCGCATCCTGTCACGGTTGCCACGACGAATTTTCTGACGACGGTTCTTGCCTTTGCCGGACAAGCGGGCCATGGTGGCCTTGATCTTGTCCTCGATTTCTTTTTTGGTGACCTCTTTTGGCTCGTCACGGCGTCCACGTCCGGGACTTCCAGTACGCCCTCTTCCAGGTCCACCGCTGCGGTTGCCGCCGCCACCGACTGCGACGCGTTTGCGGGTACGCTTGCGTTTGCCATCGGCGCCGACTTCACGTTTCGGCCGCTCGAATTTTTTGACGTCAATTTTGCCAAGCACCTTCAGGCCACGCAGATTGGGCGCTTCTGCCTTCTGCACTTGATCGCCGGCAGCTTTGTCTGCTGGTGGGGTAGCTGGAGTACCTGTTTTGGCTTGGGGTTGAGCAGCAGGTTGTGCAGGAGCTTTTGGTTGCGGCTTTGCCTCTGCCGGTTGCGCTGGTTTTTCGGGAGTTTTAGCTGCTGGAGGTGGAGTTTTCTTGGGCGCCGGCTTGGGTGTTAAGTCAATTTTGCCTTTGACTTTAAGACCTGGCAGTTCGCGTTCTGTTTTGGCTGCCTGCTGGGTTCCTGCGGCTGCTGGTGTTTCAGGTTTGGGTGTTGGCGCTGGTGCTGGCGTGGGGTTGGGCTGAGGGGCAGCAGGAGTTTTGGGCGCTTGCGGCGCTGCCGTAGTTGGTGGGGGAGTTACTGGGCGAGGGGCAGGACGCGGAGCTGGAGGAGGCGGAGGAGTAGCGGGTGCTTTCTGGCGGAGCTCTATTTTATCGGCAGCCGTTTTGGTCTGCATCGAGGAAGCGAATTCCTTCTCGAGTGCAGCCACCATATCAGTGTCTAGCTTGGCCGTGGGCTTGTCCTCGACATCGAATCCCTGACTCTTCAGAAATTCTACGACGCGGCTTTTGCCGACGTTGAGCTCCTTGGCGACTTTTATGAGTCTTTTCATATAAGATCTTCTCCGTGCAAGTGCCCCGTGAATGGGTTGTGGAGCACGCAATGCCGCGAAGCAGGTGCCGGAGCGCCCGCAAAGATAGGTCAATCAAGTCGTAACGGTGCCCATCTACACCCCGCGTTCACAGGGTATTTGCGGCTCCCTGTTCTCACTTTCGTAAAACAACACACATCCGCCGCCTCAGGATGGCTTATGACACCGTATCATCAGCGGCCTCTACATCACCACCTGTATTAGGAGCTTCTGTAGCCAAACCCTCAACATCAGGAGTTCCGCTATCTGCATTGGCAGCAGCACGATCCTTCACCTCCTGCTCTGCCGCAGCTGGATTGGCATCTGTGGTCTCCTCGGCAAACGCAGCGGCTGCCTCTCCTTGTGCAGGCGTAATCAACTGAGCTGCCGCAGCTTCACGAGCCCGCGCAGCTCGAGCCCGCACTTCCTCATCTGTAGGTGCAGTCTTGAGTGCGGCTCCAGGGCGTTCTTCCCCTTCAAATTCGCTCGCCAAAATCTTCAGCAAATCCTCGATCGTCTCCTCCTCTAAGTCGGTGCGCCGTACCAATTCTTCCTGGCTCAAGGCCAAAACACTGCGGGCCGTATCGCAACCAATATTCTTGAGTTCGGCGAGTATCCACTGTTCGATCTCATCAGAAAACTCATCGAGATCGATATCCTCGACGTCGTCGTAGGTAAGGTCATTGCGAAACACATCAATCTCGTATCCGGTAAGCCTACCTGCTAACTTAATGTTGGAGCCACCGCGACCTATCGCCAGCGAAACCTGATCGGCATCGAGGTAAACACTCGCCCGCTTGGTCTCGGCATTGAGCTCCACGTGGCTCACTTTGGCTGGTGTGAGTGAGCGCTGAATGAGCAGCGTCTCATTGTTGGTCCACGGCACGATGTCGATATTTTCGTTGCGCAATTCGCGGACAATGCCGTGAATACGCGACCCTTTCATACCGACACAAGCTCCAACGGGGTCGATCCGCTCATCGTAGCTCTCCACGGCCACCTTAGCCCGATCGCCAGGAATGCGGACGATCTTCTTGATGACGATGATGCCATCTTCTATTTCGGGCACCTCATTCTCCATGAGTTTAGCCAGAAAGTCTTCGCTGGTGCGAGACAGCCAGATACGTGGTGTACCGTTGTCGTTTTCTACTTTTTCGATGATGGCGCGGATCATGTCGCCCTTACGGACAAAATCGCCGCGGATCATGGACTGGCGTGGCAGTAATAGCTCATTGCCGGTCGCATCGTCGACCACCAGAATATCGCGTTTGAGTACCTGCTGGACTTCCGACAGCACGAGTTCGCCTTCCCGATCTTGGTAGCGCTTGTAAACCTCATCTTTCTCGAGATCGCCAATACGCGATACCAGCGTCTGCCGTGCAGCCATCACCGAGCGGCGGCCGAAGTCTTCTAGAAACAGCTGCTCGTAGCACTCTTCACCGACTTCGTAATCATCATCGATTTCGAGTGCTTCAGAAATAGCGATTTGTGCGAGTTCATCGGTTACTTCACCATCGGGTACGATCTCTCGTACTCTCCACAACTCGAGGTCACCCTTTTGGGTGTTGACGATGACGTCGAAATTTTCGTCGTTACCGAATTTTTTCTTGATCAGGGTACGAAAGACGTCTTCGAGCACCTTCACCAGGGTAGGGCGGTCGAGGTGTTTGCCGTCTTTGAATTCCGAAAAAGTTTCTACCAAGTTCATCATGGCGGGGCGGGTTTATTTCTTGAAGCTAATCTGCACAGTGGCTCCACGGAATTCTCCGAAAGCTACTTCGTGCGTCACTTGCTCTTTGACACGTTTGTTTTTCTCGTTGCGTTTCACTACTTCCTCCTCCAGCACAAGGCCTTGAGAGGTTACCTGTTTGAGCTGACCTGACAGGGTAGTTTCTTCATTGA
The DNA here is from genome assembly GCA_965213735.1 of Saprospiraceae bacterium. Lineage (GTDB taxonomy): Bacteria > Bacteroidota > Bacteroidia > Chitinophagales > Saprospiraceae > CALDTK01. The sequence continues at coordinate 466,497 of CBDCAB010000005.1, read as the reverse complement.
TGCGCACGTCGAGTGTTCGACCGATGTGCTTTGGAAACTGCCGAGGCATGGTGAGCGGACGGCGGGCGCCGGGACTTGAGACCTCTAAGGTATAACGCTCGCCGAGGATTTGCGATTCGTCGAGGTGCGACTCCAGGTGGCGGCTGATGGTGCGGCATAGGTCGAAATCTACCGCTACATCCGAATCGATGAAGACTTCTATGCGGCCATTGGGCAGGACGTTGATTTCGACTGGAAATGCGTGCTGGTAGTCAGGCTCATCGAGCAACTCGTGGAGCCAGCCGCGGATGTGTTGTTTGGCTTGGACGTCGTTCATACCAGGTCGTGCAATCAAAAGAGGGAACCTGTGTGGGTTCCCTCTCCGAAGCGTTTAGGCTTGTTCGCTTGCGCAAATATACGTGCCAAGAGTCGAGAAAGTTGTTGCCTCGCTCGTTTCTCTTGCATCGAGGTCTGCAGCTGCTGTTTGCTCAGGCCGTTCGTACACCAAGAGCAGCAGCTTTGCAGTTACTTAGCCACTGACCTTTGCTTCTATGAATATGCTCCTCCGCTCCGCCACCCTCGCCCTCTTTTTAGGTTTTGGCGTAAGCTTGATGGCCCAAGATGCAGCGACCCTGCCGCGGCCTGATCGCATCACCACCGCTGCGCCCGTACCGAAAAAATCGCCTATGAATTCGGCGAGTATGCTCACCGATGGAGGCTATGCGCGCATTGTGTACTCGCAACCGATGCTGCGTGGACGCCAGATGCTGGGCGACCAAAATCAATTCGGCAAAGTCTGGCGGGTTGGCGCCAATGAAGCTACCGAACTTTTTACTACGGCTGATATGCGCATTGGAGAGGTGCTGCTGCCGGCTGGTGCGTATAGCATTTTTGCCATTCCTGAAGCCGAAAAGTGGACCGTAATTTTCAATGCAGCGCTTGGAGAATGGGGTGCCTACAGTTATGATGAAGGCAAAGATGTGGCCCGCGTGGAGGTGCCGGTGATACAGGATGACAATTCCTACGAGGCCTTCACAATTTTCTTTGAAGACAGCAAACTAAATATGGTGTGGGGCACAACGAAGGTGATGCTGCCCATCGCTTTTGTTGATGAAAAGCCGAAGGCGCGCGTCGAGAAGGAATAGTTAAGGGCGTTAATTGCGGATTCGCCCGAAGCTCACTTCGTTTTTGCCAAAGGCTTTAAAACGTAAGGCCATGAATACAACATCATCGTTGTTGAGGCTTATGACGGAGTTTGGCACGAGCACAAGCTTGCCCACGTTTTTGCGCGCAAATAGGGGATCGCGCTGAAGTTCACCACTTCTGTTGGCAAAACCCATCGTGGCTACCGCCTTCTTCATGTTTAATCGCTTCGGTCGTTTATCCAGACTGCGAACGAGATTTTTAGGATTGTCATTATAGATAACAGCTGGAAGCCCATTATACTCCACTAAATTCATGCGATCGAATGGTCCATTAAGGTATGCGGACGCTTGGTATTTAGGAACAGCTAACGCTTCCGCCAGCACACCTTTTTCATCGAACGTTAAAATTACTCCTGCTCCATAGACATAGCTTGTGCGCATCGTCGCAAATCCGCCAGCACCAGAATTGGAGGTATAGGTAACTTCTCTATATAATTCGAGTAACAAGGCGAGATTGCCATTACTAAGGCGCAAAGCATCCCGGAATTCGAAATCTTTTGCGATAACCTGGTCGCCCTTCTTGGTAAAACTGACTGATCTACCCAAAGACTCCAGCATTTGTTGAGAAAACTCCTTTGGCTGGAGCACTTCTCCAGCGCGAGGATCAATGAGCGAAAAGTACCCCATGATGCGGCCCCGAAGCTTATCAGAATATAGACCTACAATAGCAGGGTCACCGTCGCGACCTGGTACCATTGCTATGCCTTCAATATACTGACCTGCTAGCTTAAGCTCTATTTGTTCAAGCTCTTCCCCGCCGGGAGCTAGTGTGTAGAGGAGCACCTTCGAGTCGGAGCCGCCACGGGTTTCTCGACGTTTAGAATTGCCATAAACTCGCGCTAATATGAAGGCTTGACCATCATTATCAACCGCAACGGTATGAATTTCAAGTTGATCGCGTTGAACAGGCAATACTGTACGCTTCAGCGTTATCAGCTCGCCTACATTATTAAAGACTGCGATTGTTAAGCCTGCTTTTTCTTCATCCTTTTTGCTAAACAGCCGCTGTGAACTTTCTTCAGCAAACACACGGGTATAGTATTGTCGGTCGGTGCTCCATGCCTCGGAATCGGTTACCTCTCCAAATTCACTTTCTTCAAGCTGAAATAAGCGATGCGCTGCGAGAACCTTGCCTTTGTCGTCAAGAATTTCTGCCCTTAGTTCTAGCTCGCCACGTGTAGAGGATTCGGTGGCAAATGTCCACAGTAAGCCCTCTCCAAGGCTGATAATGCTGCTATGGTGGCGTTGCTCGTCTGGCCATGCAATTTCTACTTCTCCGATATGCTTTAAATCAGAAGAATATCGATGAAGTTTCAGCGACCGCAAATCTTCGTACAAGCCGCTTTTGCTATACATCCTGCCTTTTATATTGAAGGAAGTGACGAAATAATTGTCTTTATAAGGCAAGATGTTGTATGGCACTATGTCGCGCTTACCAAACTTAAACGTCTCCGAAAGTGTCACCCCAGGAGCTGAGCGGGTATTGGATCGGACAGTGCGCGTAGGCTGAGCAAACGATACGAGAGCAGTCGTCAGGCAGGCCAGCAGCAAAAAGATTCTTGGTAAAATCATGCTGGCGAAGCTACGGCAAATGTTGCTGCTGATGCCTCACATCTTTTCCAAATCATTAGGTCGTGCAACGTCTATTCAAATGGCCAAGAAGTCCAGAAGACACTGCCGCGGTAGCTCGGGTAGCGTGGCTGAAGGCTTAGCAGGTAAGTACTTCCCAATTCAAACCGAGGCATCTCAGGGAGCAGTAAAGGCACAAATTCCTCGTTTCCCGCAAAATAGATGGGCTCGCGGATCACTTTCCCTTCTTCTTGATAAGCAATCACAGGAAAGGCATACTCAAAGTCTACCATTCTAGGTTTCTTAATATCGAGAGGAGTATCTAAGTTGTCCTGCATTTCATTGTATACAACTGCGGTTTTAGTACCGAGTTGGATGAGGAGGCCACCCGAATAAGGTGCATCGCGCCACAACTGCCGCTTAGGGATATGTACAATTCCACTTAAGGTTCCTTGATCAGAAAGCGTAACCATCATCAAATCATCCCGGTCGTTATCGAGTCTTCGGAAGCGGGAGGTTCCCGCAGCACCATTGGTCAGTATGCTGCTGGCGCGGCGTTCGAGGAGGTAGGTCACGTTTCCCCACCCGTCGAGCAGGGCGTCGATGAGGTGCATTTCCACACTAATCTTGCGAATACCTGCACCTCCAAGAGCTGAAATGCGATTCGGCAGGTCAACGAGCTGTTCGCGCGTCAGCTCCACCCGAATGGCAGGTTTTGCGAGCTGGGTCAGGTCGAGCCTGTAGAAAGCTTCCACCGATGTTAGTGCACCCCGCTGCAGGGTAGCGACTACGCAAGGGCTGCTGGCGCCATCTTGCAACATGCGGATTTCCTGCACATAGTAGCCTGGTGGTGCTACTTCCGTCAAAACAAAATCCTTGGCACCTGGCAGCAGCGAAGCGAGCACAAAGTTGAACGGTCTTCCATCCGGCAGCAAGGCAACGTTGGCTCGCCATGGGGTATGTTCAAGTAAAACATGTGCACCTCCTAAGCCATCGGCCAGCACGTCTTTAAGTTTGTAAAATCCTCTTAAGTCAGACAGTGCTTTGCGCAGGTGTGCAATGACTTCTCCATCAACATCGAGCACCGTCACGTTGAGTTCGTTGCCACCTGGATTGACGCGAGATATTGCCCGTTTAGAGCGCGTCATAAGACTAGCCGTGGCGAGATAATCCCCGTAAAAGCTACTAGCCTGTACCGATCCTAATAGTTGTTGCCACTCCGTTTGCAGATTAAAATGTGTTACACTTACCGGCGATGTAGTCCCTGTAGAAGTATTGTGAAATCTACTGATGAGTTCGATAAAATCATCATTAATCGTTTCGTATTCTATAGCAGTAGAAACGAGCTGGCTGCCTAGCCGCTGGAAGGGGAGCAAACCCCTGGAAAACTCCCGATCAATGTATGGCCCCCAGCTATACTGGCCACTTGGTTTGATCCAGCGGATATGGGGATTGATACGTCTCTGCAGCCTCACCGGGGCCAGTCCAGCTAGGGTTGAGCCGTTGGGCCAGTAAAGGGTAGCAACGGCATCATTGAACGGAATATATTGGCCTGCGTTGGCTCGCAAGCCCCTGACGTGCATGGTGTCGAGCAGAGTAACCTCTTGCGCCACAAGCGCTTGCAAGGAGCAACTGGCACCCAGCACGCACAGCAAGTAGTGAAGAAAGTATAGTTGGAGTCTCAAAAAATCGGCTAAGGTGAATGTGCTAAGATAGAGCCTTGTATACGCAGCGCTTGACGTGAGGGAGTCAAACATTTCGTGGCGCATGCGTTACTTGCGTGGTAGCACTATGACCGACAAACACTACAAAGAACTTCTCCCGCTGTTGCCCGACCAGCCGGGGGTGTATCGGTTTTACGGAAGTGATAATGAGGTGCTGTACGTTGGCAAAGCGAAAAGCCTCAAGAAGCGGGTCAGCAACTATTTTACTGGATCGGTTCGTGGACACTCGCACCGCACGCGCGTGATGGTGAAGAACGCCTCGCGGCTAGAATTTACGGTTACCGACACAGAGGCAGACGCACTCTTGCTGGAGAATTCACTCATTAAGAATTATCAGCCGAGATACAATGTCAATTTGCGCGATGATAAAAGTTATACCTATGTGGTAATCAAAAATGAACATTTTCCGCGCATATTTCCGACGCGGAAGGTTTACCGAGATGGTTCTATTTACTTTGGTCCCTATACCTCTAAGACAAGGATCAAGGTAATATTAGAACTTGTGAAGCAGCTTTTCCCGCTTCGTACATGTAAGCTTCCGCTAAAACCCGACTTAATTGCAGAGGGTAAATTTAAGGTATGCCTGGAGTACCACATTAAAAACTGTATGGGACCCTGTGTGGGTGAAGAAACGGAGGAGGCTTATAATGCTAAAATAGATGCCATACGTAATATACTCAAAGGTAACTTTAGTCCCGTACGCCGCTACTTTGAGGCGGAGATGCAGCGGCTAGCTGAAGCCATGGATTTCGAAGCGGCTCAGCAGTTAAAGATACGGCTCGGGGCACTCGAAGATTACCAGGCAAAAAGCATGGTAGTCAATGCTAACATTCAGGATGTTGATGTCTTTGCAGTAAGTATTGATGAGAAGAATGCATATGTCAACTACGTTAAAATCGTTAACGGCGCTATCATCAACACCTTCACCCAGGAGTTGGAGCGTGGCATTGTTGAAGAAGAGTTTGATGATGATGGCTCAGAGATAGATGAGCGTGCAAGCATTTTGAGCTATGTCATTCCGATTATTCGTGAGCGGTTCAACTCAGTGGCCACGGAAATTCTGGTGCCCTTGCCGGTAGTATTAGGAGATGGTGTAGTAGGCGAAGGCGGTAAGGAAGTAGAGGTGAGTGTGCCGAAGATAGGCGACAAGCGGAAGCTGCTCGATATGGCACTCAAGAATACGGAGTACTTTAGATTGCAACGGAAGAAGGATAAAATCAATAATATCCGCAAACAAACCCCTGCCGAGCGTATCCTCAAGACCATGCAGCATGACCTGCATATGGATGTCGTGCCGATGCATATCGAATGCTTTGATAACTCTAACTTTCACGGCAGCTATCCGGTGAGCAGCTGTGTCGTTTTTAAGAATGCGCGCCCAAGCAAGAAAGATTACCGACACTACAACATCAAGACTGTTATTGGTCCGAACGACTTTGCCAGTATGCAGGAGGTGGTGCGTCGGCGCTACACGCGCTTGCTCAAAGAAGATCAACCGCTTCCGCAGCTCGTGATTATCGATGGCGGCAAAGGACAGCTATCGGCGAGCTATGAAATTCTCAAGGAATTAGGTTTAGAAGAGAAGATTCAGCTCATTGGCATCGCCAAACGGCTGGAGGAAATATTCTTTCCTAATGACTCTGTGCCGCTCTACATCAACAAGAAGTCAGAAAGTTTGAAGTTGATTCAGCAGGCCCGCAATGAGGCGCACCGCTTTGCGATCACGTTTCATCGCGATCAACGCAGTCGAGGTCTCACGCAGACGGAATTGACAGGCATACCAGGTGTTGGTGAAAAGACAGCCGACAAGCTTCTGCGCGAGATTGGTTCGGTCAAAAAGGTCCGCCAGAGCAGCTTGGAGGCTTTACAAGCCGTGGTAGGCAAGCGTGCTGGTGAGCGGGTGCATGCCTACTTTCAGGCGCAGATGAGCGGTATGGTGGATGTTGATGGGGAACTGGGAAGGGGGAGGTGAGAGGCTAGATCGCTGCGCTGCTGGAGGCTAGACCGCTCGTACCTCGCTGCTGGAGGCTGGACGGCTGTTCTGGAGGTAAGAGTAGACGTCGTTAAACCGTGCTACTATGGTAGATAGGTCTTTGAATGCCGCGGCTCTTGCTGCTCGGTTCGACGACGTTGGCCTCAGAAAAGGTGGGAGGTGGGAAGTGAGAAGTGGGACCATCTGCTAAATAATTACCTTCAGCATCGCCATGCCCACTGCGCTAAAGCTTTTAATCTTCCTCATGCTGCCAGCCACATCTTCCTTGAACAGTTGCAGCAAATCAAGCGAGCCAATTATCGGCTTGCAACTTTACTCGCTGCGTGAAGCAATGAAGGATGACCTTGAAGCCTCCCTCGATTCTATCGCAGCATGGGGAATTCACCACGTCGAGGATGGCAATGGCGGGACGTACGGCCTACCATTCGAGACATACAAAGCGATGCTCGACGAGCGCGATATTGAGATGGTTAGCATTAGCACCTCGTATGAAGAGCTGCGGGATTCAGTAGAGCAAGTGGTGCAGCGGGCAAACCGCTTTGGCGCACAATACGCGGTTTGTTTTTGGATACCACACGCCGATACCCTTCTTACTGCAGCAGAAGCCGATTTAGCAATACATGACTTTAATGCGGCAGGGCGTGTTTTGGCGGAAGCTGGAATCACCCTCGCCTACCATCCGCACGGCTACGAATTCACGGCTCACCCAGCCGGAGGAACCATGCTCGACCAACTCATTCAGCAAACAGCGTACTACGACTTCGAAATGGACGTGTACTGGATCGCACTGCCTGGACAAGACCCCCTTGAATGGTTACAGAAGTATCCCACCAAGTGGAAACTCATGCACCTCAAAGATTGTGAGCGAAAAGATCATGTGCCGACACTCCCACACGCCGCAGACGTGGAGTGGAATGTTGTGCTAGGCAAAGGGCAATTTAATCTCGCTGCTATCATCGCTGAAGCAGCAAAGTTAAATATCCCCTAACTCTTTGTCGAAGATGAAAGCTCACGGGTTTTGGCGCAAGCACCAAAATCCGTAGAATTCGTCAAAGAGGTGCTTGCTAATTAAGCCCTACTTAGCTACGGCTTAAGCACCACTTTAATGCATCCATCATCTTTGTCGCGGAACTTCTTGTACATATCCGGAGCATCTTCGAGTGAAGCAGTGTGCGTGATAATCAACGTTGGATCAATCTCGCGGCTCTCGATTTTATCAAGCAGCGGCTTGAGGTAACGTTGCACGTGCGTCTGACCGGTCTTCAACGTTAAGCCTTTATTCATTGCCGCACCAAAGGGAATGGTGAGGTTGCCGGCATACACGCCCGGCACAGACATGGTGCCGCCTTTGCGAACACACTGAATCATCTCCTGCAGAACATAGGGATGATCAGACTGGACATGCGCAGTTTGGGCCAGTTTGTCTTTAGCAACAAGGGCAATGTTCGAGCCGTGAGCCTCAGCCCCCACTGCATCAATGACACGATCAGGACCTCGACCACCAGTCATCGCCTGGAGCCGATCATAGATGCTGCCGTTGGAGTCATCAGAGAAATCGAGGGTTTCAGCGCGACCTTTTGTACGCGCCAACTCGAGCCGCTCCTGCACCTGATCGATGGCTATAACTCTGCCCGCACCCAACATCCAGGCACTCTGAATAGCGAACTGGCCTACCGGTCCGCATCCCCAAACAGCTACTGTATCACCAGCATTAATTTCTGCATTTTCTGCTGCCATATATCCTGTCGGAAATATATCGGAAAGGAAAAGTACTTGCTCGTCACTTAACCCATCAGGCACTTTAATAGGACCCACATCAGCATGTGGCACACGGAGCAACTCTGCCTGCCCGCCGGGTATGCCACCCGTTAGGTGAGAGTAGCCGAAGATGCCTGCCGGCGAATGCCCCATCTGCTCAATGGCGTTCTCTGCCTTCGGATTTGTATTGTCGCAGAGGCTGTATAAGGTATTGTCGCAAAACCAGCAATGTCCACAACTTATCGTAAAGGGAACCACTACTCGATCTCCTTTCTTCAGATTGGTCACTTTAGACCCAGTTTCGACAACTATTCCCATCGGTTCGTGACCAATGATGTCTCCTTCTTTCATCATCGGGATAAACCCGTCGTACAGGTGTAGATCCGAGCCGCAAATTGCGGTGGAGGTGACCTTAATTATTGCATCGGTAGGGTCTTGAATTTGTGGATCAGGATGCGTGTCGACGCGGACGTCGCCCTGCCCGTGGTAGGTGAGTGCTCTCATGGTGCTTGTGGTTGTTGTCTGCCTAACACAGCACTAACTGGAGCAAAGTGTTCGCACCAAGAAAAATCTTTTATCGTCTATGACAGTGGATCCGCCGCTCCCGCTGCCCTGTGTGCTGCACGCACGAAAGCTTATGCTGCTATGAGCTGCCGCCTCCTATCAGGCGCCACACCTTTACACTTAGGCTAGATAGCCTGCCACCCTGCGCAGCCAGTCCCGGTACCTTTGCGCCCTTTTTCTACGTAGGTGCTGAAGCTGCGGCGAAATTCTTTTCCATGAACAAGGTCCTCAACTTTTTCGACTTCTCCCAACGGGTCGATTACAAAACAGAAGTGCTCGCTGGCCTTACAGTGGCCTTGGCGCTGGTGCCAGAGGCGGTGGCTTTTGCACTCATTGCTGGGCTAAGTCCGCTTACTGGTCTGTACGCAGCATTTGTGATGGGACTCGTCACCTCGGTGCTTGGCGGCAGGCCAGGCATGATCTCCGGCGCAACTGGTGCGGTGGCCGTGGTCATAGTCGCTCTCGCCCAAACACACGGAGTAGAGTATATTTTTGCCTGCGTAATTTTCGCGGGAATCTTACAGATGGCTGCTGGCTTTCTCAAGCTCGGCAAGCTGATGCGACTCGTGCCTCACCCCGCCATTTTCGGCTTCGTGAATGGCCTAGCTATCGTCATCTTCATGAGCCAACTCGTGCAGTTTCAGGACGGCTCGGGCAGCTGGATGACGGGAGAATCTTTGGGGATTTTCACTGGCCTGGTCGCTTTAGCTATGCTCATTATTTGGGGTCTTCCCAAACTAACCAAGGCCATTCCCGCGGCCCTGGCAGCAATCCTCACGGTATGGGGTATCGTCGTCGCCTTCGGAATTGACACCACCTCAGTGGGCGACATGGCCGGGCCAGGTGGGATAGCTGGAGGATTTCCGCCCTTTCATATTCCGAATGTGCCCTTTACTTGGGAGACGCTGCAAGTCATTTTCCCATACGCTGCCGTGGTGGCCGGGGTAGGACTTATTGAGAGTTTGCTGACGCTCAACATTATTGATGAAATCACCGAAACCCGCGGTCAGGGCAACCGCGAGGCTGTGGCGCAAGGTCTTGCCAATACCCTCTCCGGGCTGTTCAGTGGCATGGGCGGCTGTGCTATGATTGGGCAGAGCCTCATCAATATCTCCTCCGGCGCCCGAGCAAGACTTTCCGGAATTGTCGCTTCCCTCTTGTTATTGTCGTTTATCATGTTTGGCTCGAGCCTTATTTCGCTGGTGCCGATGGCTGCGCTTACAGGTTTGATGATCATGGTCGCCATCGGGACGTTTGAGTGGGCAAGTCTGCGCACAATCAACAAAATGCCAAAAAGCGATGTGCTCGTGATGGTGCTCGTGACGCTGGTTACCGTCTTCCTGCACAACCTCGCACTCGCCGTGATCGTGGGCGTCATCATTTCAGCTTTGGTATTTGCTTGGGATAATGCCACGCGCATTCGAGCGCGCAAGCACATTGATGATGCTGGCGTAAAGCATTACGAAATATACGGACCACTATTCTTCGGATCTACGCAAGTGTTTAGCAGCAAATTTGATGTACTTGGTGATCCCGATAACATCATTATCGACTTTACTGAAAGTCGCGTAGTGGATATGAGTGCAATCGAAGCGCTCAACCGCCTCACCGAGCGCTACGCGAAAGCAGGTAAGCATGTGCAACTCACAAATTTAACGCAGGATTGCCGCCGCTTACTGAGTGATGCCGACAAGATTATCGAGGTCAACGTGGCGGAAATGCTAGCCCCCGCTGAAGGGCCTGCAGAGCAGGAGCAGGTAGTGCCAGTGTAGAGCGGGTGGCATCGCGAATGTATCGGTGCTATTTTTGTAAAGGACTACTCTAAACGCTTTCGCAGATGATCCGCTATTGGTTGCTAGTGCCCCTCCTGTGCGGTTTAGCCTGTCAGAATCAAGGCGAAGAAGATGACTCAGATTCAGAGCTTGACCCGATCTGTTTTGAGCTTCTTGATGCTGCAGAGACGGGTCTCGCTTATGAAAGCTTTATTCGAGAGTCGGTTACAAATAATTACTTCCTCTTCAATTATCTCTATGCGGGTGGAGGTGTCGCCATAGCGGACTTTGACGGCAATGGCTTGGAAGATGTCTACTTTATCTCGCCCGCAAGTGCCAATGCGCTGTTTTATAATGAGGGCAGTTTCACCTTTCGGCAAAACACCACAGCTGCTACCCTCGCGCTCGAAGGCCTTACCAAAACTGGCGTTACAATCGTCGACATCAATCAAGACGGGCGGCCAGATATTTATCAATGTGTCACTGCAGAACCCGGTAGAGACGCTGCTAATCGACTCCTGGTAAACCAAGGTGACGGAAACTTCATTGAAGCTGCAGCTGAGTATGGTTTAGCGCTCGAAAATCAAAGCACTTCAGCCGCCTTTTTCGATATGGATAAGGATGGCGACCTCGATGTGTATATCACTTCACGACCGGTTGATTACAGGCAGCACACACAGGTGAGAATCAGACAAGTCGGCGACAAACGGGTACGCATCGTAGAACCAGAATATCCCATTGAAAGTGACATATTACTCGAAAATCGAGATGGTAAGTACGTTGATGTATCTTCTGCGGCGGGTATTAGTAACCGCACCTTTTCGCTCAGCGTTTCAGTCGCAGACTTTAATAGTGATGGCTGGCCCGACATGTATGTAGCCAATGATTATATCGAGCCTGATCAGTTGTACATCAATCAACAGGATGGAACTTTTGTTGATGAGGCAGATTCCCGTCTGCACCACATGGCTCACTCTACTATGGGTGCCGACTTTGGTGATTTAGATCGAGACGGTCGTCCTGAAATCATGACGCTCGATATGCTACCCGATGGTCACTACCGACAGATGACCAACGGAACCGCGATGATGCAACAGCGCTACCACACCTTAATTGATTATGGCTACGGCAAACAGATAGCACGTAACATGCTACAGACTAGCAATTTGGATGGCTCATATTCCGAAGTGGCATGTTTGGCAGATGTTTACAAGACTGATTGGAGCTGGGGTCCACTGTTTTTCGATGCAGACAATGATGGTTGGGATGATATCTACATTACCAATGGATTCAGTAAAGATGTCAGCAACTCTGATTTTAATTCCTACACCTTTGACTCTTTAAAGCGGGCTGGATTCTCCAACCAAGACTTACTTGCAATACTCGAAATGATGCCGAGTCAAAAACTGCCGAATTACCTCTACCACAACCATGGCAAGTTTGACTTTGAAGAAGTAGCCCAACAAGTAGGTCTTGGCCAATCCACTATGAGTAATGGCGCCGCCTATGTCGATCTCAATAATGATGGCCGCATAGATTTGGTGACACACAATATTCACGATCCTGCCTTTATCTACAAAAACTGTAGCCCACTTCAATCCTTTCTCAAAATCGAGCTACGTGGGACGGCTCCCAATCGAGATGCTGTCGGTGCGCGCGTTCGAATTAGCACCGCTGATGGATTTCAGGAGAAGACCTTGCAGCCAACCCGAGGGTTCTACAGCTCGCAGTCGAAGCGTCTGCATTTTGGTCTCAACGACGCTAGCACTATAAATACGGTGGAAGTCTGGTGGCCAAACGATCAATACAGCCGCACCACAAACGTGCCTGCATCGCAAATGCTGATCATGGAGCAGGCCGCAGCAACTACCTCCCCCGAACTTGCAGCTCAGCAAACAGCGCCATGCAAGGTGCAACTTACTGAGTTGGACTTTCGACATCAGGAGAATGAATTTTCTCATTTTAATCAGTCCCCTTTACTGTATCGCGAATTTGATGAAGAAGGACCTTGTCTTGCAGTAGCTGATGTCAATGGCGATGGGCTCGATGATTTCTATTTAGGCGCGAGTGTAGGCAGTACGGGTGTGCTAGGGATTCAGCAGCAAGATGGAGGCTTTAAAGCGCAAATATTAGCCTTTGCTCAAGATCAAGATTTTGAAGACGGAGCTGCCGTGTTTTTTGATGCTAACGGTGATGGTGCACCCGATCTATTCATTGGTAGTGCCGGTGCAGTAGCTCTTGGAGCTGCCTTAAAAAATCGCCTCTATATCAATGATGGGCGCGGCAACTTCAAGCAACAAAGTTCTGCAATTCCGGATGAATATCTGCATACGAGTGCAGCTCTCGCCATCGACCTTGATGCGGACGGAGATTTAGATTTGCTCGTCGCTAATCACAGCAATCCCCTAAATTTTCCAGAGCAGGAGCCAAACAGTATTTATATAAATGACAACGGAAGCTTTACCGTGATGCCACAGCCCGCAGCTGCTTGGCGCGATGCGGGAATGATTAATGCACTGCTTCTAGCAGATTTGAGGGGCGATAATGCTCAACAAATAATTGCTGCCGGGGAATGGACTGAAATATTAGTGTTTGAAGTTGCTTCTGGTGGCAACGTAGCCCTTGTGCCAGATCTATTTGCTTCAGCAGGGAAAGGCTTATGGATGTCTTTGGCTGCAGGTGATATAGATAATGATGGAGACGAAGACATTATCGCAGGCAACTGGGGGCTCAACAGCAGGTTTACTGCCTCTGCGGATAAGCCGCTAACACTTTCAGCAAAAGATCTCGATAATAATGGCAAACGTGAGGCGATAGTCTTTGGCTATAAAGGTGGTGATGTGTCTTTACCGTATGTGCGGCGCGAAGATTTAGCCAAACAGGCTCCGATGTTTGCTAAGCGCTTTCCGCGTTTCGCAGCTTACGCCAAAACTGATCGTGCCGGAATACTCGGAGCTACTGAGGCTAGCTCTCTATTTGAAGTTTCTAATCTGCAATCTGTAGCATTGATCAATGAAGGTTCAAGTTACCGTGCAGTAGCCTTGCCGCGCTCCTCGCAGGTTTCTCCGGTGAATGCCATTGCTTTGGTCGACCGTGAGGCCGGTACCGGGCCGGAGCTGTTTGTGGCAGGCAACTTGTACGAAACAGAGATTCACGGCGGACCTTTAGATGCTTCACAAGGTCAGGTGCTACGCTGGGCTACTTCCGATCACTTTCAACTCGATGCGCAGTGGGCTGGATGGGCTAAAGGAAATGTTCGGGCTGCTGCCCAGGTAAGGACGCCTACTGGAAGTGCAATGTTGGTGGCGCGAAATGAAGGTCCACTTACGCTCGTGAGGCTGTAGTGCCAACCCTAGCTACTACCTTTCCACCATGCGCATGCCATTCAATCTCAATGCCTGGGTCGACGAGCACCGGCACCTCCTCAAGCCACCTGTAGGTAATAAGCAGGTCTATCTCGACAACGACGACTACATCGTCATGATCGTTGGCGGTCCCAACGGACGTAAGGACTTCCACTACGAAGATGGCGAGGAGCTTTTCTACCAGCTGGAGGGCGACATCACCTTGCGCATCATGGAAAATGGTGCTCCACGTGATATCCAGATTCGGGAGGGGGATATGTTTTTGCTTCCACCACGAATTCCTCACTCACCGCAGCGTCCTGCAAATACAGTTGGCCTCGTCATTGAGCGCTATCGCCGCGACGGTGAGATGGACAAGCTGATGTGGTTCTGCGAAAATTGCCACAACAAGCTGCACGAGGCATCTTTCCCTGTCAGCGACATCGTGACTCAACTTCCTCCAATCATGAATGCCTTCATGGAAAGCGAAGAGCTTCGCACCTGTGATAACTGCGGTGCGGTGATGGAGGCGGTTTAGGGTTGGGTGCTGGGTGCTGGGTGCTGGGTCCCACTTCTCACTTCCCATTTCTCGTTTCCCACCTCCCACTTCCCACCTCTCACTTCCCATTTCTCACTTCTCACCTCTCACCTCTCACTTCCCCCCTCCCCCTTGCCCGTCATTTATTTTGCTTCTGATCTGCACCTCGGGGTAGATGCCCGGCTGCCTTCGGCTGAGCGCGAGCGGCTATTCGTGAAGTGGCTCGAGGAAGTCGTGGCCGTGGATGGGGATGCGCTCTACCTCATGGGCGATGTCTTCGAGTTCTGGTTCGAGTACAGACATGTGGTGCCACGAGGGTATGTGAGGTTGCTCGGCAAACTTGCTCAATTACGTGATGCGGGTCTGGAAATTCACTACTTCACCGGCAATCACGATTTGTGGATGCGGGACTACTTCCGTGTCGAACTCGGAATCCCGCTGCACCACAGGCCTGAGCAGCGTGAGTTCGATGGAGCTAAGTTCCTGATCGGTCACGGAGATGGGCTAGGTCCTGGTGATAAAGGCTACAAACGCATGAAAAAGGTGTTCCGCAATCCGCTAGCGCAGTGGACATACGCGCGCCTGCATCCCAATTTTGCGATTGCGCTCGCACGGCGCATTGCCGACGTGTCGCGTAGCCACACTGGTACACGCGAGGATCAATACTTTGGCGCCGACAAAGAGTGGCTCGTGCAGTACTGCGAACGCAAACTCGCTCAGTTTCCTCAGATCGAATATTTCATCTTCGGTCACCGCCACCTCCCCATCGACCTCACGCTAAGCAATCACCGCAGCCGCTACCTCAACCTCGGCGATTGGCTCAAGTACCAGAGTTACGCCAAGTGGGATGGCCAGCGCCTCAGCCTCCAATTCTTTGAAGCCGAACGCGTTGTGTTTCCATGATGCAGCATCTGCTCATAGCGCTCGTGGGCTTGGTCTTTTTTTCTTGTGCTTCCGCCAAAACTGGAGGGCAGCAAGAGCGGGTTTTGACGAAAGTAGAAAACAACTCTGCGGCTAGCACACGAGACTCCCTGCTGCTCGACGCACTCGGCCAAGTGTACAGCTGGCGTGCCGACGGAACCCTCGAAAAATTGCGCTCGGCCAATCAACTCGCAGGCATCGACACCCTCCGCTACCGCTACCATAATGTGCGGCTGGGGAGGCTGGCGAGCGTCGACCTCACCAATCCGCTGCGTCCGGTGCTATTTTATCCCGATGCACAAACTGTAGTTATGCTTCACCGAAACCTGGTGGAGCTGCGGCAGATTAAGCTGCTCGACCTAGGTCTAGATGCCGTTGATGCAGTCGCCTACGCGCCCAATGAAGGCCTCTGGGTGTATGCGCCCGACAGGCAACAACTGCTGCAACTCGACCGCAATGGGGCCATCCGCCAGCGCTCGCCCGAACTTTCGCAGGTGTTTAATTCAGCTATTCGTGCGGCTTGCCTAGTCGCAACGCCACAGCAGGTGGTGCTGGTGACAGATACAGGTCGGATGCTGCTGTTCGGCCCGTTTGGGAGCTACCGATCTGAGCTGCTGCGACGTCCGAGTTCGGTCCAGGCAAACGAGAAAACGCTGCTCTTCTTCGAGGACGGACAATGGTGGCGCTACGGCGGTGACAGTCAACTGGTAGAGCCTGTGGCAATGCCCAATAAGGACCAGCAATTAGTAAGTATGCGCGGCGAATTCGTGCTCTGGCGCAATGGCCCACGCTGGTGGGTAGAAACCCGCTAACGAAGCACCCATTGCTCGAGGGTTGCGGCGGTAATAGGCAATTGCTTGCTTATCAAGCGAATATAACCCCCACGAATATCTTCTTCAACTTCCAACAATTGTAAGCGATCGCGTAAAGTGCGCCGCTTTAGTTTAATTAAATCTTCAGGTCGGGTTTGTTCTGAAAGAAGATAAACCTCCAGCAATCGCTCCCGGCGCGCCTCTCGCAGCAGGATTTCGCTGGCTAAAGCTTGGTAGCGATCTATATCGAGTTGAATACGTGCAGCTGCCTCTCGTAATTCACGTTGCTTGGCTGCTTTACTCAAACGGAGATTCTGCACCTCCTCGAGCCGCTCGAGCTTGAGTTCATCGAGTTGTCTAATGTTACTAGGCTTTCGCGGAAGCTGTACACTGATGCCGACATTGTATTTCTGCTCAACCAGCTCTTCACCGCTATCATATTCGAGTTGAATGAAGTCAATTACAGAAAGGTTTTCAGCCTTTTCAAGCTTTATTTCTGCATCAATGATTGAGAGATCTACATCTTCGGCTACAACATTTAGCGGTTCTTGGAGAAGCAAATTCAACCGCTCATTTACCAGGGGTAGATCAACGAGACGCGTGGTGCTAATAGGTAAGGCTACACGTTGGAGTCGCGTCGCGAGCTGTTGTTGCCGCAGCCGTAGAGATGAGAGTTCGTCATCAGCATCGAGCACACGCTCGACGTCAAAATTTGGCTCGGCAAGCCGGAGTCGCGCGGCCTTCACCAGCTGCACCTGCGTCTCAATGAGGCTATCGAGTAGCGCAATTTCGCGAGCATCTGTAGCCGCCTCCACCAGCGCAGTTAGGGCATCTGAATAAGCTTCGGCCTGGGCCTCCTCGTCTTCACTCACCAGCTTAGAGCGTAGCGTTGACTGCAGCCGTTCTTCAGCACGGCGAATGTGAGGCAATTTCGGTTGCGCCCTTGCAGCAAAACGCTGCCTACCCGGATCGAAGCGGTTTGTCTCCGTACGAAGCTCTACTTTTTCTAGCCAGCCAGCGCTAAATTCATCAACCGCAGCTACATCGAGTTTTGCCGGAAGGCTAGCATATTGATCCATCCAAACCAACAAGGCTTCTGCATCTGTCGTCTGCCCGTGGAGGGCAAGCGATGCACAGCCAAACAGGCAAGTAAGTATCCATCTAATCATTTAGAGAAGTAATAAATTCTAGCCTCACCTTCTCATTCTGCAAAAACTTATTCGTGGCTGGAATAGACACAATAACCTCGCGGCCATAGGTCTTCAAATCCGCCATCCTACGCAATCGGCTGGGAATTTCAACGATACGCGAACCCATTCCCGTAATCATGCCCATACATCCTGCTTTTTCGCTGCTAATAGAATTGACCATCACACTATCGCCAACTGCCGCCCGAAGGATTCTATCCTCGTGGATATAGGCTTTGACTTGTGTTGGATTAGGTTCGTAGAATATAAGTAGTGGTGAAAAGCTCGATTTATGTTCAGCAAGTTTAGCGTTAATGGAGCCTATAACCCCTGCACTCGGCGCAGTAATGTCGAATATTATTTCTTGTTGGCTAGCATCAAAATCGCGTTCGGCTGCGAGGCGTTGGCTGGCGGATGCATACGGGCGACTGGCCAGTTGGCGCTCCCGCTGAAGAGCGTTGCGTTGTGCTTCGTAGGCCGCGCCTAGTTGCTGTAGTTCGCGCTCGAGTTGCTGAAGTTGGTCGGCTATCGGAGTATAACTCGGTGCAGCTCCTGAGTCAAGGGCATCGAGTAGCTGTTGGCGGTAGCGTTGCTCACGCTGCAGTTCGGCTTGCCGCGCAAGCAGTTGCTGTCGGTCGCGCTGATAATCAGTTTCAAGATCACTCAACTTGGTGTCGAAACGCTGCACGGCGATGCGCTCTTCCGCCTGCAGCTCATCGATGCGAAAATTCTGGTCGGCGAGTTCTTCTTTGGGGGTTGCACGCTTCACCCGCATGAGGAGTTGACCTGCCTTCACGGCTGCGCCAGGCTCCACGAGGATTTCCTGCACCTCGATGGGGTAGTTGGAATTGATCTCAGTTTCTTCAGTTTGGGCGAAGCCGTAGAATTCCTCCACGCGCTTGGCATCCAGGGAGGTAGCTGCCCACACGAGTGCCCCGCCGGCTAGCACTGCAAATATGAAATATGCGCTAAAGGATTGCATAGGGGCTTAGAGAAGTTCTTGCCCGCGCGCGAAGCGTAGGCGCTGGTCGAGCACGTCATCGAGGCTTTCTACTTCCGTCAAAACCTCCTGAGGATGAGCTGCCTTTTTGAGTTTAAACTCGTAGTTGAGTTCTTGCGTAGCGGGTATCGTTTTGGTTCCCGAAGGATCGCCGGGTTTGGGTGGCTTGGGTTTAGTGAAACGGAATTCGTAGAGGCGGTAGCGTGTGGTGTATTTGGCGAGAATACGCTCGACTTCGGCCCCGGTATCAGAATCGGGTTTTACGCTGACGCGGAGATTGCCGATGAGTTGCTTAGCATCGTCGCCACGGCGATAGGCGAGCGTATAAGCCACGAGGCAAAACGCAGAAGTTCCAACAAAAGCTATAGTAAATCCAAATACGCCACAAGCAATACCTGCTGCTAAGGAAGCAAACATAAAGGCCATGTTCCGTGGCGAACTAAGAGAGGTCCGAAAGCGAATAATTGAAAGTGCTCCTAACATACCTAAACCCCGGGCTAAGGAGTCTCCAATAGCCTGCATAATCATTGCTGCGACTATAGAAATAAGAGCCAAACCTTGCATAAATTCTTTGCGCTCAACGACCTCTCGACTTGTGGTGCGATACGTGACCACGAGCATAAACGATAGAAAGATTGAGGCGAGCATAGATATGCTCACGCCTAAGATTGTCGATTGAGAGGCTTCGTTGGTATGGAATAGGGTTTCGAACATGCGTTAGCTGGCTATTTTAGTGGGCCTCGCCTGCTCCCATGCCCAGGCGGTACGCATGATATCTTCGAGGGAATAACGTGGTTGCCAGCCAAGCTGTGAATTGGCTTTTTCAGTAGTTGAATAGATTGCGGCGACATCCCCATCGCGCGCCGCCACTACTTCATACGCTAAATCTGTGTTAGTGGCCGACTCAAAAGCTTTAATTGCCTCTAATACAGTTACGCCAGCTCCTGAGCCTAAATTATAGATGGAAGGATTAGTTTCGGGTGCTTTACCTGCACGCTCGCCGACTGAGGCATCCGCCTTACTTATGATTATAGGAGGTGTAAGAGCTGCTTCTACGGCCATGGTGTGGGCGCGGGCGAGGTCGCACACATGGATATAGTCGCGCAGACAACTTCCGTCACGCGTTGGGTAATTGCCCCCGAACACCTTGAGCTTGTCGCGATGACCGGCCCCGACTTCCATAATGACGGGCACGAGGTGCGACTGTTCGAGTTTGGGAGCTTCACCGATTTGTCCACTGGGATGTGCACCAGCGGGATTGAAGTAGCGCAAGATGGTGCCGTGGATGTGTGGCTGCGCGCGCACGAAATCGTGGATGATGTGCTCACCCATTTGCTTGGTACGGGCGTAAGGACTTTCTGCTTCACCGAAAGGTGTTTCTTCGGTCACTGGCAGCTCTTGCGCATTGCCGTATACGGAGCAGGAGCTTGAGAAGATGATGGCCCGCTGCTGGTGCTGCGTCATCGCATCGAGCACGTTGAGCAGGGAGTTAAGGTTCGTGCGGAAGTAGGTGGTGGGTTTTGCGACGCTCTCGCCTACGTAGATGCGGGCGGCGAAATGGATGACGGCATCGGCATCGCTGTGTTGTGAGAAGATGTCATTTACTTCAGCGGTGTTGGTGAGGTCGACATCGTACTGCGGCACTTGCTGATTGACGAGGGTTTCGAGGTGTTGCCACATGCTGCGGTGGCTGTTGAAGAAGTTGTCGATGCACACTACCTGATGGCCCTGCTCGAGCAGGTCGACCACGGTATGGGAGCCGATATATCCGGCGCCTCCGGTGACGATAACTTTAGCCATGGGTGAAGTGGGGGAAATACAGTTTGCAAGTGTACGGGATTTGGGGGTGGTGTGTTTTGGGGGTGGCGGTAAAAATTGAGGGGCTGCAAAAGCCGCTGATCCTTGTTGGCATGAGACGGAGGTAATCTTTGACGCCCGAGCGAGCAGACGAGCCGCAGACAAATTGATCGAGAGCTCGGCACGGGTCTGCCAAAGCATATAGCTGGCGTTGAAAATTTCTGTGATAGGCAGTCCTCCGTTAACTCTAGCCTTTCGCCTTCCCAAAAACTGGCGTGAAGGCCCACCGCTCGGAAGCGGTGGAACGGGCGCTTTCCAGCGGCAGCTCTCTGAAGCAGCACAAGTAGCTTACCGTTTCAAGGAAACTGGCGTGAAGGCCCACCGCTCAGAAGCGGTCGAACGGGCGCTCCAGACGTGCGGCACCCCCATGCGATGGCGCACAGCATTTTCCCGAAGCGAAAGTAATGTCGCCGATGCGACCCGCGACGGCCGATTTACTGTTCGAGCAAACAGGAAATTAAACCTAAAACAAAATCCATAATTTAAACAAATTTACCCACAGCAAAAAATTGCGAGTTTCAATCGGTCTTGATTTTTTGGTTCTTTTTGATCAAGCAAAAAGAACTAAGTTACTATTAGCGGCAGCTAGTAAGATTAACCTAAAATTGCTATTCTGTCTGGCAAAGCGCAGTTAAAGAGCTGATATACGTGCTATCAAGAGTTGCAACTCCAGTCATGCGAATTGCATGTTTTGTGGGTGGCGCGCCCCTCTGCTTAGACATAGATCCTCCCTCTTCGCAAGCTCAGGGGCCTAGCTTACATAAGGTTTCCATCCCAAAGGGCCCCTACCTTATCACGCTGTCACGCTCCAAGGGGAGAACCAGCGCCACCCACAAAACATAAGACTACAATCCATACATCTCTAACCCACTAGATATATTTTTGATCAAGCAAAAAGAACAAATATTGCCTAGCGACAGCTAGTAAAATTAACAGTAAATCAATCTATATAGGGCACGCCTTTCTTAGAAGACTAACACAGCGTAAGGCTAATTCCAGCGGCAGCACAAGTAGCTTACCTTTTCGAGGTACTAGCTTGAAGCGCCCACCGCTCGGAAGCGGTCGAACGGGCCTCCAGACGTGCGGCACCCACATGCGATGGCGCACAGCAAGCCTACCGAAGCGAAATTCCTGTCGCCGATGCGACCCACGACGGCCGATTTACTGTTCGAGCAAACAGGAAATTAAACCAGTAATAGCAATTGATATTATGGTTTATATATCCGAAGAAAAATATCACGAGACTCAAAGCAAGTAACTCCCTCTTCGCGAAGGCTCAGGGGTCCCTCTTATTTTGAGATGCGGCCTTGTGACGAAGCAATAAAGGGCGTGACTAGGAGGGGCCCGCGACGAAGGAGCAGGGAGGAAAACCTAGTCTAAGCAGGGCCCACAAGCCTCAGCGCAGTGGGAGGAAAACCTAGTCTAAGCTAGACCCTCTGGGAGGTACCTGCTGCTGAGCAGGTTCTTTTTGATCAAGCAAAAAGAACAAAGTAACCATTAGCGCCAGCTAATAATACCATTATTATTCAAATGAACAATAAACTAAAAAAACTCAAAAGTTAAAATAACTGATTTGATTAATCCGTAGCGAAGCGTGGCAAGACTCAAAGCAAGTAACTCCCTCTTCGCTAAGGCTCAGGGGTCCCTCTTATTTTGAGATGCGGCCTTGTGACGAAGCAATAAAGGGCGTGACTGGAGGCGTGACTAGGAGGGGCCCGCGACGAAGGAGCAGGGAGGAAAACCTAGTCTAAGCAGGGCCCACAAGCCTCAGCGCAGTGGGAGGAAAACCTAGTCTAAGCTAGACCCTCTGGGAGGTACCTGCTGCTGAGCAGGTTCTTTTTGATCAAGCAAAAAGAACAAAGAGCCCTAGCGACAGCTAGTAAAGACTTAAAAACAATTTGCTATTCTGTCTAGCAAAGCGCAGTCAAAGAGCTGATATAACTCCTGTCACGAGTTGCAATTCCAGTCATGCCAATTGCTTGTTTTGTGGGTGGCGCGCCCCTCTAACTCCCCAAGGGGAGAACCAGCGCCACCCACAAAACATACTCCCATATTTTATCAAACTAAAATTCAATTTTATTTCTTTCTAATCAAAATAGAACAACAATTAGCCCTAGCGACAGCTAGTAAAATTAACAGTAAATCAATCTATATAGGGCACGCCTTTCTTAGAAGACTAACACAGCGTAAGGCTAATTCCAGCGGCAGCCCAAGTAGCTTACCTTTTCGAGGTACTAGCTTGAAGCGCCCACCGCTCGGAAGCGGTCAAACGGGCCTCCAGACGTGCGGCACCCACATGCGATGGCGCACAGCAAGCCTACCGAAGCGCGATGTCTGTCGCCGATGCGACCCGCGACGGCCGATTTACTGTCCGAGCAAACAGGAAACCAAACCTAAAATAAAATCCAATATCTAAACAAATATACCCACAGCAAAAACTTGCGAGTTTCAATCGGCCTTGATTTTTTGGTTCTTTTTGATCAAGCAAAAAGAACAAATAGCCCCTAGCGACAGCTAGTAGGGACTTCAACATAAATTGCTATGGTGTCTGGCAAAGCGCAGTCAAAGAGCTGATATAACTCCTGTCACGAGTTGTAATTCCAGTCATGCGAATTGCTTGTTTTGTGGGTGGCGCGCCCCTCTGCTTAGACATAGATCCTCCCTCTTCGCAAGCTCAGGGGCCCCTGCCATGTCACGCTCCAAGGGGAGAACCAGCGCCACCCACAAAACATACTCCCATATTTTATCAAACTAAAATTCAATTTTATTTATCTCTAATCAAAATAGAACAACAGATAGTCCTAGCGACAGCTAGTAAAATTAACAGTAAATCAATCTATATAGGGCACGCCTTTCTTACAAGATTAACACACCGTAAGGCTAATTCCAGCGGCAGCACAAGTAGTTTACCTTTTCGAGGTACTAGCTTAAAGCGCCCACCGCTCAGAAGCGGTCGAACGGGCGCTCCAGACGTGCGGCACCCCTATGCGATGGCGCACTGCAAGCCTACCGAAGCGCGATGTCTGTCGCCTTTGCGACCCACGACGGCCGATTTACTGTTCGAGCAAACAGGAAATTAAACCAGTAATAGCAATTGATATTTTGGTTTATATATCCGAAGAAAAATATCGCGAGACTCAAAGCAAGTAACTCCCTCTTCGCTAAGGCTCAGGGGTCCCTCTTATTTTGAGATGCGGCCTTGTGACGAAGCAATAGGAGGGACCCTCTGGGAGGTACCTGCTGCTGAGCTGGTTCTTTTTGATCAAGCAAAAAGAACAAAGTAACCATTAGCTCCAGCTAATAATATTATTATTATTCAAGTGAACAATAAACAAAAACAACTCAAAAGTTAAAATAACTGATTTAATTAATCCGTAGCGAAGCGTGGCAAGACTCAAAGCAAGTAACTCCCTCTACGCTAAGGCTCAGGGGTCCCTCTTATTTTGAGATGCGGCCTTGTGACGAAGCAATAAAGGGCGTGACTAGGAGGGGCCCGCGACGAAGGAGCAGGGAGGAAAACCTAGTCTAAGCTAGACCCTCTGGGAGGTACCTGCTGCTGAGCTGGTTCTTTTTGATCAAGCAAAAAGAACAAATAGCCCTAGCGACAGCTAGTAAAGACTTAAAAACAATTTGCTATTCTGTCTAGCAAAGCGCAGTCAAAGAGCTGATATAACTCCTGTCACGAGTTGCAATTCCAGTCATGCCAATTGCTTGTTTTGTGGGTGGCGCTGGTTCTCCCCTTGGGGAGTTAGTGGGGCGCGCCACCCACAAAACACACTGCCAGAATATGCTAATCTCGAACTCGATAAATATTCTGGTCATAAAGAAAACATACAACGTAATCCTAGCGCCAGCTAGCTAAAGATACCATTACTAATTGCTGTTCTTACCAAAATATACTGACGCACCAACGGCACACTATACCCTAAAGCCCCCTGCTCGCCAGCAGAATAACAGTCCGAGCCACAACGTGTCAATAACTACGTAGTCCCAGGATCCACAATATCCACCCCATCAAGACTTACCGTCCCGCCCTTGCTGCCTTTGCCATCACCATCGAAATCATCATCGGCATCTTCATCGCCAAAGCCCATCTCGTCGAGCTCCAAGTCGAGATCATCCGGTAAATCATCATCGTCATCGTCGGCATGTTTGTCAGTATAAGCACGCTTCACTTTCGGCTTCAAGATGCCATCCTCATCATAATCTTCGTCCTCTTCAATAATGGCTATCGCCTCCTTGATCGTCATGCGTACCAGGTAATAGCGATCCTCCGTCTCGAAAGGCAGCGCCGACACGGTATCGCCCTTCGCGTTCTTGAAGGTCACCAGGTTGCGCTGATACCCGCGGGGATAGGTAAGCTTAATTTGCTCGACGACCTCAGCATCGAGCTTGTCGTAGTCCTTGACGACACGTGGTTTGTTAGAAGGCTGTGGATTCGGCATGGCTAGTGCTTTGGTGCTGCTCTTGTTAGGCGAAAGCTAAACGGCTCGGTTGATGTTCGCTACCGCAGCTAAGAAATTTTGCGTTGTTTCGTGTTGGGGCTAGTATACGCTACATGTCGTATTCCACCACGAGTGCGCAGTGATCGGAGTGCAAGTCGTCTTTTAGGTGGTAGGCTTTCGCCAAAACGGGACGCAAAGATTCACTCACCATCTGATAGTCTATGCGCCAACCTTTGTTGTTGGCACGTGCTCCACCACGAAAACTCCACCACGAATATTCTACCAACTCCGGATGGAGCGACCGAAACGCATCCACCATGCCACCAGCCAAAAAACCACTCATCCAGGCGCGCTCTTCAGGCAAAAACCCGCTCGACTTTGCATTAGCTTTCGGGTTGTGAATATCTTGCTCAGTGTGCGCGATGTTGTAGTCGCCAACCACAATCAACTTAGGTTGCTGTGCCCGCACCTCGGCCAAATAATCCCCGATGTCGTGCAGGAACTGCATCTTGTGTGCCTGTCGTGCATCACCACTCGAACCGCTTGGGAAGTAAATGTTGAGCAGCGAAAAGTTCGGAAAATCCGTCCGCAGTACGCGCCCTTCACAGTCGTAGGCAGCAATGTCGCAGCCGGTGGTAATGTGGCTGCGACCTTCCACTTCGCCAGGCAGGAGTTGCTTGCGCCAAAACGTGGCCACCCCCGAATAGCCCTTCTTTTCAGCACCAAACCAGGCCCAGTCATAACCTAAGCCCGCGAAGCCAGATAAATCCACCTGATCTTCGTTGGCCTTGACTTCCTGCAAGCAGAGCACATCATAATCGCCCGCCTGCACCCACTCAAGCAGTCCTTTGCCGAGCGCAGCACGAATGCCATTGACGTTGTAACTAACAATTTTCATGAGGGGTAAGGTAAATGCAGCTGGCTTTTGCAACTTTATGTTTGTCTGCCGTATCTACACCACCTTATTCAGCTACACTTATGGCAACTACGTTTTTGCACACCGCCGACCTGCACTTGGGTCGCCACTACGGGAACTTCCACGATGGTGAAGTCGCTACCCAACTCGCCGATGCGCGCTATCTGTGCGTAGAGGCCATTGCACGTTCAGTTACCGATATGGGTGCCGCTTTCGTCGTTGTGGCCGGCGACCTGTTTCACACCGCACGCCCGACAGGTAAGGTTTTGGCGAAAGCCCTACAAGCACTTGGCAAAATCAGCGTCCCCATCTATGTAATCCCAGGCAACCACGACCCCGGAGGAAGCCTCGGCCCATACAGCTACGATACATTCCTACGCTACAAGGACGACTACGCACCCAATTTGCACATACTCGAAACGACCGAGCCACTCTTGCTCGACGACCACGAGGTGGTGCTGCTGCCCTGCCCAGTGATAGGTCGGCCCATCTCCGATCCGTCCGAACACCTCCGCAATGCCTCCACCTTCCAGAATTTGCCCGTCAACTACGCACGAGTAGCGCTGGCCCACGGACCGACGCGCGACTTCAGTTCTGAAGTAGCCCAGGCAAGCGTGCTGAACTTCGACCGCTGGGTTATGGAGGAGCTCGACTACGTTGCCCTCGGCGATTGGCATGGCATGACGACTTGGAACGACAAGATTAGGTATGCAGGCACCCCCGAACCCGACCGCTTTCCCCGCAGCGCAGACTATACGAGCGGTCGCAGCCTGGCCGTCACGGTGGCACGTGGTGAAACGCCAAAAGTCGTAGAGCTCACCACCGGTCGCTACGATTGGAAGGAGGAGAAACTGACGCTGCGTACCTTCGAAGATGTAGAACGCCTCGACCGCCTCCTGCTGGCCCCATCGGAAGCAGGTGGTAGGCTGCTCAAGCTGGCACTCGATGGCTCGCTGTCGGTGGCCGATAGATATGCACTCGAACAAAGGATTGCGCGACTGCGTGAGGTTTATCTGCACATCGATCTCGACGACGAAAAGCTGCTCGTGAAGCCGGGCGCCGAAGAGCTTTCCGACCTGACGGGCAACAGTTCCGATCCGACGGTAGCGCTCGTGGCCAGGCGACTGAGCGAACTCGCCGAGGAGGAGAATGAGGTGGCCCGCCTCGCCTTAGTGAAACTTTACGAGGCCGTCAATCACCCTGCATAATTTTATCAACTAATAACATGAGACTACTAAGTGCCCAAGTTAAAAATTACCGCGTCCACGAGGATGTGTCAGTCAAGTTTCACCCGCAATCATCTTTAATTGCAGGTCTTAATGAAGCCGGCAAGAGCACCTTGGTCGAGGCTATTCACCGTGCATTTTTTGTCCCGGCCAAAGGCAATACAGCCGTGCACAAAGGGATGCGGAGACATGATTCGATTCACTACCCGGAAGTAACTGTCGAATTTGAACATGCTAATAAAAATTACAGACTTTACAAGCACTTTGGCGGTACGACGAAATACGATGCACAACTATTCTGCAACAATCAACGCATCGCGAGCGACACTGAAGTAGACGATCAACTGGCAGATATTACTGGCTCAGCTTTAGAGGGAAGCCCCCGCAAAGATGAAGTGGTCAATCAGCAGTGGGGTCACCTTTGGGTGTGGCAGGGCGCTAGCGGCACAGAGCCGAGCGAGTTTATCAATGACACCAGCGAAGATCTGATCAAGCGCTTCGAGTCGTTGGGCGTGGCTAGCGTCACCATGTCAAACAGAGACAGTCAGTTAGCCACCCGCTTTCGCCAAAACTTCGATGAAACCTTTACCGCGACTGGCAAGGTGAGCACGAAGAGTGAATTAGGTCAGTGTGAAAACAAGCTCACAGCCTGTGATGAATCGCTGGCAAAGGCACAGGAAACGGTGAATCAGCTCGAAAGCGATGCCAAGCAGTTTCAAACTGCCCTGACAGAATTGGAACGACTCGGACCTCAACTGAGTGCCCAACGCGAAGAGCTCAATGAGGTGAGTCGCAAAATTGCGGCCGCAGAGGGCGTCACCCATGCTGTTGAAGCCGCGCGGCAAAACTTCAACCACCTCACCGCCTCTGCCACACGACTTCGGGAAAACCAGAAACTGCTGCTCGGGTATGACGAGCGCATCGAGCAGTTGAAGGCTGCATTGAAAGAGGACAATAGCGCCGAGGTCCTAAGCCTTAGAACTGAAAAGGCAAGCCAAATCCTAGCTGAGAGTGAAGCACAACTCGACGCAGTGCGGTTGAAGCTTACCGACCTGAGTACGCGCCAGCAGGTAGCCGCGGCACAGCGCACACGGATCGAAGCGATATCGGGCATTGCCAGAGCGCAGGCGCGAGTGGACGAATTGCTAGCCTTGCGAAAGAGTGTGCGGCAGCAGCGTGACCAACTTGCTGGCCTGCCCGAAGTGGCCGAGGAGACCATCACCGAGCTTGAACAGCTGAAGAATGAAATATTTAAGCTGACGCACAAACTCGAAACTTCGGAAGCAAAGCTGACGGTCACGACATCGGCTGACGCTCTTCAAGTAAATGGAATGTCGCCGCGTGTAGGTGAAACCGTATCGCTCGGCTTAACTACCGTTGTTCGTTGTGGCGAAGCTGAATTTACAATTGAGATTCCTGGGGTATCCGACGTGCTTGCGTTACGTCGAGAGAAGGATGACTTACAACAACAGTTTGAGCGAGTACTCACTCAGCATATAATTGACCAACGGCCGGCAGCCAGCATTCTGGAATTGCGCGAAGCCAGGGGGAATAGACAGGTTTTGGCGAAAGCTGTAGAAACCGACCAGAAAAGACTCACCCAAGCCGAAAAAGCCAAGCCCGAGGAAGAATTAGCAAGCGCGAAGCAGAACTTGCAAGACTCCACCGCTCGCGAACGAGCACACGCACTGGCAGACTGGACAAGTACGGACGATGCACAGGAAGCCCTCCTTGCGTGCCAGCTAATAGACGCGCAACTTGCGCAACAGCAACGCGAGGTAGCCTCGGCAGACGCAGCTGTAAAATCGGCTAAAACCCAACTTCAGGCGCTCCAACTCGAGCTAGAGCAGGCAAAAGCAGACCGGCGGAGTACTGAGGATACATTAACTGGACAAGTCAGCAATCGTAAAGCCCTGCTCGATGCTTACGAGGGCAAACCAGAAGCGCTTTTGGCGGCACTCCATCAGGCCGAAGAAGAGGAAATAAAAGCTAAGCGCGAACTGCAACGTCGACAGGCAGAACTCGATGCCCTGCAAGTCGATCAACTCCGCATTAGTCAGGAACGGTTGAGCAAAGCACTGCAAACCAAGGAACAAATTCAGCAAAGTCATCTGCGAACGCGTGATGAGGCTCGCGGGCGTCTCAAGCCTAGCGATGAAGCCGAAGACCCGTTTGAGCTACTCAATCAAGCCAAGGAGCAGCAGCAACGGGTGAGTGCCGAGTACGCGCGCCTGCGTGCAGAAGCGGAGGCCGACAAACTCTTGCACGAATTGTTTGCCGCCGAAACTGCCGCTGCAAACGAACGGCTCACTACCCCACTCGCAGAAAAAATCGGCGATTATGTGCGACATCTGTTCGGACATACAGCCAGTGTAGCGCTTCAATACGATGCGAAAAAAGGCTTTGACGATTTCTATCTAGTGAGGCCATCTTTCGCTGACGAACCCGAATTGTTTACCAGCCTCAGCGGCGGTGCACGCGAGCAAGTAGCTGCTGCGGTGCGACTAGCCACAGCCGAGCTATTAGCAGGTGCTCACGGGGGCACACTCCCTATTATTTTCGACGATGCCTTCACCAATACCGATCACGAGCGGGTAAAGGGAATTCTAAATATGCTGTACTATGCTTCCAAACAAGGTCTGCAAATCATCGTCAGCAGTTGTCATCATGCACTCTATGAGGGTATGGGTGGGCGCCAGGTAGAACTCGTGCGCGGCCAGAGCAGTCGACTGATTGCGGAAGGATAGCTCACTTCGCCGGCTCAATCAAATCCCACAAATTCCCCCACTTGTCGCGAAAGACGAGGACTTGGCCGTAAGCGTGCTGCTCGGGCTCGCGAACAATGGGTACTTCGTTTTGGCGTAAGCGCAAAGCACTCGCCTCAAAGTCGGTCGTGTACAAAAAAAAGCCCACTCGGCCCGCAAACTGGTTGCCCACCCCGATGCGCTGCCGCGTGTTTGCCGCCTGCGCCAGTACCAAACTACAGCCCCCGCCCGGCGGCTGCATCGTCACCCACCGTTTGCCAGGCTCTGGTGTATCGGCACTGACTGTAAAGCCGAGGCAGCGACTTAGCCATGCGATGGCCTCATCGTAGTCGTCGACCAGCAGGGCCACAGCGTGAAGGTGCGTAGACATGGCTGCCAATTATAGGCGAAATTCAGGTATCAGACCCGCATTTCATTAGCGGGAGTGGTGGCTGCTTCGCGCGCTGTCAAGAGGCTGTCTGCCCCGAAAATCATCTCACCGTGCAGCGGCAGCACGGCTTCCACAGGCTGCTGCACGCTAGCCCATCCTTCCACAAAAGCCGTCCAGTGCTGCGGGTCGATCGGTGCGTGCGATGCACTCCGCTCGTGCGGGTCGGAGCCGTAGGGGCGCCCAATGACAGCATCGCCTGCAAATAGCAGGTTTTCGGGCTTCACGTGGTAGAGCACACTGCCGGGCGTATGGCCTGGGATGTGATGGTACGTGATGCCCAGCTGCTGGAGCAGGTCACTCCTTTCCTGGAGCTGCGTAAGGCCTTCAGCAGTAGCATCAGCAGCGTGGATGAGCAGGGGTGCGCCGCCGAAGCAATGACTTATCAGCTTTGGCGGCCCAAACGCCTGCTGCACCAGGTCGCTGTGCGTGAGCAGGATTGCCAACACAGGAGCACCAGCCAGGTAACGATTGAGGGCTTCGGCGGTGATGCGGTGCACGGCATCCACGAGAATTACACCTTCCGGTCGACGCAGCGCATAGGTGTTGCCTTTGCGAAAACGATGCTTAGGTACGCGGAAGGCGGTGAGGTTTTCGCTTACGCTAAAACTTGCTCCATCGGCCACATCAGCAAAGGCAGAATTGGGGTGGTGCTGCATAGTCAAGTAATGCCTGCTAGGTGGCAAGGGTTGTGCCGCTGCCAATACCGCGGATCGTGTCTAGTTTCACGGCTCATGGGTGCTCAAACAGATCAGCTTCAGTTCTTTTCGGCAGGTACACCTAGGATGGATGATGCACCTGCTGCCCAAATCAAGGCTCGTTGTGTGGAGGTTTTGCCGCAGCAAGAGATTTTTTTCGCTTTCGCTAAAACCCGTTTTGGCGAAAGCCTACTGGCTGCTACACAAGAGCGCATCTGCTTCCTGGCATTTACAGAAGTGAGTGAGTACGCACTTCAAACCTTGCAGCGGCAGTTTCCGCAGGCTAAATTTACTGAAGCTCCACTGTCAGCTCAGCAAACACTCGGGCTCAGTTTAGTCAATGGCAAACCCATTCATCCAGAGGAAACCCTGCAACTCGCGCTACAAGGCACAGCTTTTCAGGAAGCAGTCTGGCGCCATCTGCTGCAACTTCGACCTGGAGAGACTGTGACTTATCTCGAGCTGGCCAAACGGCTCGGCAATCCACGTGCGGCACAGGCTGTCGGCAATGCGGTAGGAGCCAACAAGATTGCTTGGCTGATTCCGTGTCACCGCGTCGTCCGCAGCGATGGCGCACTCGGTGGCTATGCCTGGGGTATCGAGCGTAAAGCAGCTATGCTGGCGGCAGAAAAGCGCTTGCTTTAGCCCCACCTTGCAGCATGTCGCATGCACCGGTAGAAGGGCAGGATTATTATTACGACGAGCAGGGTCGTCTCGTGATGACCGAAGCTGAGCATCTGCGCCGCGGTAAGTGCTGCGGCAATCATTGTAAGCACTGCCCGTACGGGCATAGCGCGGTGCGTCCCCAACCGAAGCCTAAGGGCAAACTCTACGTACGGCGCGCCCTTGAGAGTGACGCTGACTCAATCGCACATATAGGTCGGCTGGTGCATGCCGACCGCCTTCGCGATGACTTTGAGCATCCCGAACAAGAAATGGTGCCCTACCTCAACCACACTTTTGCGCCTGATCGAATTCGTACAGCATTGCAGGCTACAAAAATGGCCTATTGGGTACTCGTTGACGCAGCCGACCAGGCATGGGGGTACGTCCTCAAGACTGGCGAAAACTTCGAGGTGGTTGCTGATATGTGTGTGCGGCGCCAAGTGTATACGCGGGCCAACGAACGCAAGCTGCTTGCTGGCTCTGAGGCTTAGGCACCCACGATGTCGCCACCATTGACATGGATGGTTTGGCCGGTGACGTAGCTGCCATCTTGGCTGGCAAGAAACACGTATGCGGGTGCTACTTCAGCTGGCTGGCCGGGGCGCTTCATCGGCACTTCTTTGCCAAAATCATCGACTTTGGAGGCTGGAAAGCTCGAGGGGATGAAGGGCGTCCAGATAGGACCTGGTGCCACGGAGTTGACGCGGATTTTGCGGTCGGCGAGGTTGCCGGAGAGTGCACGGGTAAAGGCAACGATTGCGCCTTTAGTACTCGTGTAGGGTACGAGGGTGGGCGAGCCACGGAAGGCGACTACCGAGCAGGTGTTGATGATGCAGTCTTCTTCCTGAAGGTGTTCGAGGGCGGCGCGGGTGAAGTAGTAGTAGCCGTAAATATTGGTTTCGAAGTGCCGCTCGAACATGCCGTCGGGAATCTCCTCGAGGGTCTTATACATGTGTTGCTCGGCAGCATTGTTGACGAGGATATTTAGGGAGCCGAGTTTGCTGACACATTCTTTTACGGCCTTTCGGCAAAACTCCTGGCTGCGCTGATCGCCTTTGATGGTGTGACATTGCTGGCCCTCGGCTTCGACGAGTTTTTTGGTTTTGGCAGCATCTTCATCGGCGTGGTAGTAGCAGATGCACACATCGGCGCCTTCGCGTGCGAAGTGGACGGCGACGCTGCGGCCAATGCCTGAGTCTCCACCGGTGATGAGAGCAACTTTTCCTTTCAGTTTTTCAGCACCCTTATAGTAGTCGCGGATGTAGATGGGAGCCGGGTCCATTTTGGATTCATCGCCTGGGTGTTGTGCTTGTTCTTGGGCTGGAATGTCTTTTGGTTTGGGCATTGACTGTGCCATCGGGAGGGTAGTGTTGGTTGCTTGGTAGAGGTCTAAAGGGGGAGGAATGTTTGGTGGGGGGGAAGTGAGAAGGGGGAAGTGGGAAGGGGGAAGTGGGAGGTGAGATGTGAAGGCTGGAGGCTGGACTGCTGTGCTGGAGTAAGAGCAGACGTCGTTGAACCGAAGTATCCTAGTAGATAAATCAACTGCCTACCGCAGCTCTGCATGCGCGGTTCGACGACGTCGGCCGAAGAATTAGAAGGGAGAAGTGGGAGGTGGGAAGCGAGTAGTGAGAAGCGAGAAATGAGTCCGCCCTAAAAAGGCACTTTTTCTGCTAAAGCACGAGCAACTGGCTAATAAGTGCAGCTGTTTGCAGGCATTCTAAGCTTAACACTCGGTAAGAATTATAATTCTTGCTATAAGATTTGAAGTTCTTACGTCGCACTTATGTGCCCCAGCTCATGCCTTTTTCGCCAAATCGACGGTTTGCCCTCTACCCCCGCTGCGTTAGCGCCAGCTCTTGCTCATGTCGCGCAATTCTCGACATATTGGCCCACATAACTCGACAGTATACGTAGGTGCGTGACTTGTGAAGTCCTCTATAGGCCACCTTCACCCCGCGCTTCAGCTTGCAAAATACCTCATGAATCGTTGACTCTACCTCTGGCCGTTTGCTGCGATTATAGCCTTCGGTGCCGTCTATCAACTCTTGGATCTGCACGTACTCCGCAATTTCGTCAGGGGTAAAGTACGCCCTGCGCTTGTCGTACTTCAGCATGTATTTACCTGCTCTATGCGAAAAGCTCACCTTACACACCTCTCCCGTATCCAGGCGTATTGCTGAATAGTGCGCGCGCCCCTCGCCTTGTGCAGGATCAACTTGCCCAGCAGCCAAGCGCCTGATTTTGAAGGCATGTGCACGTCCTTTAATTTTATCAAGGATCCACCGGAACTCTTCGCGCAGCTTCGATGACGACAACTCCAGGTCGGTTGGTTCGGTAGGTGAGCTTTCGGTAAGTGGGTCCTCAGCACCCGAGACCTTACCGAGCATAATGAGCCGGGTGGCCTTGCTGTCGTACCCACCGTCGGTATACACGTTCCTCGGGCCAACATCCTCAGTGGTTGCCTGCAAGTTCACATCGCTTAGCACCTCCCTGGTTTGCTCAAGCGCACCAGCCATGAATGAACTCTCGTTTTGATTAGCTGGACCTACCTCCACAGAGGTGATCAATCGAAGGACATCGGAGTCATCACAAGTCTCGGTAATATTGGCGTGATAGCCCGAGATGGCTTGTTGGTTGATGCCGCGACCCTTCCTGCGATAAGCGGCCTCAGGATCGTGTACCGACTGAACTGAACCACTGGGGATTTGGTCTTGATCCACAGGTTCGACGATGGGAGTATTCGATGCCTCTGGCGCGACGCAAGTACCCTCAGTCTCAGGTGCGTCGGCATCGGCATCGGTGGTAGTGGTGGAGGTGGTGGCCATACTGTCAGACTCATCGTCCAACGATACCCGCGGTAGCGACTTAGCTTTAGTCTGACGAGTTACTTCGACGTAGTGGTCGGTGTACACGCGACGCAGGGTGTGCCATAAGCTCTGCAGGTCATCGTCACCTGGGCCGTCATCCTCATCTCTACCTACCTCGATGATGTAGCGCAGTATATAACCCAGGTCACGCAGCATCGTGGCAGCCTGCT
Organism: Saprospiraceae bacterium; assembly: GCA_965213735.1. Lineage (GTDB taxonomy): Bacteria > Bacteroidota > Bacteroidia > Chitinophagales > Saprospiraceae > CALDTK01. The sequence continues at coordinate 432,094 of CBDCAB010000005.1, read as the reverse complement.
CTTTAGAGAGCTGAAAGGCAAGGTTGGCCGCACTCTTCACCTTGAGTCGCTCGACGATGGCGTGCTGTTGCTCACTAAGCGCTCCTGGTTCAAAGTAGAACCCCTGGTGCATGTTTATCCATGTACGCACCGTCTCCAATACGAGCTGCAGCCGGTTGCCGGTGACAATGTTAGATTTAAACAGCTTGGAGTCCATGCGCAGCGAGCGCCCGGCGATATTATAGCTGGTGGCTTGACCGCGCGTTACAAGCGCGAGGGTGCGACCTATCAAATCCTGGTGTTGAGCACGTTCGTGGTTGCGCTCATCAATAGCGGTGTTGAGGGCGTCCACCTCCGGTCCGTCCCCCTCGATGCGCGCTTCAAAACCAGAGGTGTCTTCGGCATGCCTGGCCAAGGCTGCCTTAAAGTTGTAGTAGGTGGCTGGACAGGGCACCTGCTCATCGAGGTTACATAATCCTAAGGCGCGCATGACTTGCACGTTGTAATCACAAGCCTCGAAGAGCTGTTGGTCAGTCCAGCCATGACCTTCCTTAAGAATAGTCATACCGACGAGCACGCGGATCGAGCCGTTAGGGCGACCTATACCGCTATCGTAAAGGACATCAAAAATCTGTTCGTCTATACGTGAGACAACCTCTTTGGCAAACACATTGTGCCAAGCGCTCTTATCCTGAAGATAATTCTGGCGACGACCAGGGAAGTGTTGCGTAATCTCTGTAAAGAGACCTGTCTGGCTGCCAGCCGGGCTTTTGCGAAACATGGCTTCAATCTAGCACTTGTCACCGACTTTTTAGAGTGGACTCAGAAATGAGAAGTGGGAAATGAGAGGCGAGATATGGGATGCCAAAAGTCATTATATTGAGGCCACAGTAATCCACTCCGGCATAACACTTGTCATATGCCGACACCAGCATCATTTTGTACGCCTGTACTCCTGGCCACCAGCCTCATGTGGGGTGCCAATCTGGCTATGTGCCAGCGATCTGCGAGTACAAGCGCTGTCTTTGCAGAGGCCACAGCTCTGCGTGATGATGGAGATTATACCGCGGCGCGACCCCTGTTTTGGGAGGCGTTACTAGGGTATCAAGAGAGCGGCAAGATGGACTCGGCTGCGTACGCTGCATACCGCGTATTTGATTGTTACTTCTGGGTTCAGGAGATTGATGCGGCCCATGAATTTCGCGTGGATACACTGGATGCTCTCTTTGCTGGCGAGCAACCTTACTTTAAAGGTATACGGCATTTTACAGCGGCACGAGAATATTCGTTAATTGGTGCATATGCTGAATCAATTGTAAATCTAGAAATAGCCCACCAGTCATTTAATGAATGCTGTACAGATTCACATTTATTATCAGACATCTGCGGCACTTTAGCCAGTCTGCTCGTTCATTTTGAAAGAGGCGACGAAGCTATTGAATATGCCAAGGAGGCAGTAGATCTCGCCCAACGCACTGGTGATTTGCATCAGCTCGGCATAAGCTTACATAATAAGGCCTTGGCGCACTCTGTACTTGGGCAGTATCATGAGTCGGTAGCTTCTTGGGAGCAGGCCTATGCAACGCTCCTCGAGGCACTCGGCCCTAACCATGCAACTACCATCCAGGTAGCTATGACTATGGCCGATGGCTATGATGGTATCGGGCGTCTTGATAGGGCTATGCATTACCTCCGTATTGGCCTTCGTGCTGATACCGTGCTTTCCGCCATGGCACGATCTGGTTTATATAGAACCTATGGTGAGTTGCTTACCAGGCTTCATCTCGAAGACCAGGCACTTTATTGGCAGCGAAAATCCACCGAGCTGCTGGCTGACATATTACCTCCCAATCATCCCCAATTACTGGAATCAAAATTGGCACTCGCCGACCTGCACCTCTGGATGAAGAATGCACCGGCAAGCCTAGCTCTAATTCAGGAGGTAGAAGATGTTCATAACAGCGACGCAGATGTAGCCGACAATCCCATGGCTACCTACCAACTGTCGCAAATGCTAGCCAAGTACAACATAGATTTTGGTGATCCACAGGCTGCTGTAGACTTCGCACATGAATCACTCGAAATCGTCATGCAGTTTCAGCCCGGCGATTCTCCGCCCCATGCTGAAATGCTCAACTTGCTGGGGCTAGCCTACACCAAAATGGGAGCCTATGATCGGGCTATAGAATACCTAGCTCTGGAGGAAGAAATGACTGATCGCATGGGTGAGCGTCATGTAAATGGGGTACTGTACGCGGCAGACTCGCGCTGTGAAGCATTGCTTGGTGCCGGGCGAAATCGCGAGGCCCTAGCCACCTTTAGAGATGCTGCGCAGTTCGTTGCCGGAACCCAAACACTTGGCGCTGAAGGTCCTGAACCTCTCATGCTGGCGAAGATGCTTCGTCTCCTCGCCACACAGGCTCCGAATGCGCTGCAGGATCAAGATTATCTGCTGGTGGCTTCAGCCTTGACGCGAGCCATTGAGCGCGGGCGTTTTCTGGTCGACGCTCTGGTGCGTAAGGAGGTTTTAATGGCTGATCTGTCGTTTGCTTTAAGGGGAGCGACAGTGGCCGCAGCAAGGCAATGCGCCTCAGGCAGCAGTGATGAGGTGTGTGCGCAAGGCATCCGCTTCCTCGACTTGTCAAAGGCACTCAGCTTGCAACAACGAGCCGCCGCAGCCTTGGCCGATGTTGCCGTTGGGCTGCCCGACAGCATCATTCGCCGCAGCCAACAACTCGAACAGGACTTGTTGGCCTGGCGTGTAGTGGATGCCTCTGAGGTACGACGCCAGCACGTCCTCGACAGCTTGCAACGAGCCTGGACTCAACATGAAGACGTGCTCAGGCGAAATTACCCCGGCCACTATGAGTCGACACATTCCGCCCTTGTTGATTTAGATGCACTACAAAACATTGCACGAGCGCGCAAGCTGACTTTTATCAGCTTTATGATCGACACGAGTGCGCAGGTACTGGTGCGGGCACAACTCGACGAGCGAGGCTATAGCCTAACCACTTTACCCTTTGACGAAGCTTCGCTCGATCGTATCGATCAATTTCGAGATCGTTTACATCGAACATCTAAGGTGGGCATTGCCAGCTTAGCGTACGCTGTTTATGGGGATTTATTTCACGGACTCAGCTTGGGCGATGGGAGCAAACAGGTCGTCATCAGCACCGATGAGAATTTATCGGGCATTCCCTTTGGGGCTTTGCTCACCGAGTTGCCGAGCAGTGAGCAGGTTCCGATGCGCGAGTGGGCATGGTTGAAAAACGACTTAACCATCGCCTATGCTGATGCTTGGCAAAACATTGGCTTTCAGACAAAGAGCAGAGGCTTAGGACAGCAACTAGCAGTGCTCGCACCTGGATTTGAGCCTAGTTCGGCAAGAACCGTCGCTGGAGGGCGCGGTACAGACGCTGATTTGCTACGTACACCATGGACGATTCGCCTGGTGGATTGGCTAAAGACTAAGTTTGGTGCCGCTGTTTATACAGCTGAGGCAGCTACCGAGCGGTCGCTGCTCGAGCGGGCGCTACAGGCGGACATCTTACATTTAGGAACGCATGCTTTTCTGAATGAGCAAGAACCGCTATTATCCTATTTTGCGCTTACGGCGGAGTCTGCCGCCGCCGAAGAAGACGGTCGGCTGCATGCCTATGAGTTGTATCCCGCCCGCGTAAAGGCTCAGCTTGCCGTACTACCTACTTGCCATTCTGGGACGGGCACGTACACCGTTCAGCACGGCACACTCAGTTTGGCCACGGCGATGCGTGCGGCTGGATGCCCTACAGTAGTACAAAGTTTTTGGGCAATAGACGATGAGCGCACGAATGAATTAATGCAAATGTTCTATGAAGAATTACTTGATAACAAGCGGCCTGTAGCGGAGGCCTTGTCTACCGCCCAGACGCGTTACCTCGAGGGAGCGGCTGAGGAGTTACAGCATCCTTACTACTGGGCAGGGCTGGCCGTTGTCGGGCCGTCGCAACAGGTTTTGCCGAAAGGCGAAAAGACCTGGATCTTATTACTAGGATGCATAGCTCTACTCGTAGGCTTCGGCTTATACTGGAGCCGCCAACGCAAACACCGAAGCAATAATGCCGAAGTAGCTTGATGAACGTCGGGTATCTAGGATGAGTCCACCCCTTATCTTACAAGCAAAGCCTTGTGCTGGCTAGCACCATTGCTGCACTCGACTTTAACAGTGTAGGTTCCATTAGATAACTGAGCAAGCGGAAGGGTAGCTTCTTTGCTAGGGGCAAGCAGTTGGATGCTGGCGACGATTTGCCCGGTACTATTAAGTACGTGCATACTTGTCGCGTCGCAGGTGCAGGAAACGCGTACTGCTGACTGAGCAGGATTGGGTGATAAGGTGAGGCCGGTGGGGGCGTCGACCGATTGAGTCGCACTGGCACATTTAGCCTCAGAAAGCTTAGTTCCAATATCGCTGGCAAGTTGTGGTGCTACGAGTAAGGAGCCAGTTCCAGGTGCATCACCCATACGAATCCAGACTTCATTGCTGCTCGGAGTTACAGCTACAATTTGACCATCCTTGCCGAGTGCAGCATACGCATCTGTCGCCAGGCCAGGCATGAGTGGGCCAGGGAAATCCACCTGGAGCGTCGGCAGGCGATAGGTCGGCTGCCCGTTTAGCCACCACAGGTAGCCATAGCTCGGATTGATGCTTTGCGAGGGAGTAAGCATATCGTGCAGGTAGGAGGTGTCGGCAAGTACAGGAGTGCCATCCCAATTGCCATCAGCTAGCGTAAGCAGGCCAAACCTTGCCATACTACGAGCATCGCTTACATAAACGTTGTTAAAGCCCAAGCGAATAAAAGCTCCCGTAATTCCAGCAGGTGCTACAAATTTACGTCGTTGGTAAATGTTGAGCGATTGCCCTGTAGCGGCTTCGATAACTTGACCTAATATCGTATAGGGTGCATTATGGTATGCCCAGCGCGTGCCTGCTGGGGCCAGGTAGTTGAGGCAGTTGCTATTGGTACAATCGGGGTCAGCAGTATCGTCGAGACCAGTAGTCATCGTGAGCTGATGTCGCAGGGTAATTTCATCTTCTTGTGATGGACTTGCATTCGTCCAACCGGTACCCAAATAGGTGTTAGTTGCTTGATTAATATCTAAGCTACCTTCTTGCTGCGCAATTCCGACCAGCGTGGCCATGAGCGTTTTGCCCGCTGAATTCCACACCCAAAGGCTATCTGGGCCAAACCCATTGAAGTAGCGCTCATGGACGATCTTTCCATCTTTGAGCAGTATAAATGCTTTGGCATTACCGGCGGCTAGAAATGCATCGAGCGAATCAAGTCCGCTATCACAATAGCCTAAACTATAGGAATCAATAGTCTCCCATTCACTCCCTCCTGCTGGTGGAAAGTATAAGCCTTGCGCAGCAGCTCCAACTGTTAGATAGACAATGGCCGCAACAGTCACTCCGAAACATGTAGACTTAGCCATAGAGAGTTGAAATGGTCACCTTTCGTGTACGCAGGAAGCAAGGAGATGTTGTCATGGCCCGTGCTGCAGGTAGCTGTTCAGCTATCGCCAGACCCTCACGCCTGTTCGCTGCGCTCTCGGCTCAGGGTGACAGCTCTGCTTGTTTTGGAATAGGTGATCAGTTACGTTTATTGATCTATTTTATACTAAGCACGATATTCGAAATACACACAAGAATGAGAAATTAGCGCGCGGTTTGATTGGTAACAACCTACCATTGCGCCATGCATCCGCGCAACCGCTACTCCAAGCCGCATGATTTCGCAGCCCTGGCTAAGGTAGTACCGGCGCTGTCTGCTCACTTATGTAAAACTCCAAACGGCGAGCTCACCCTAGACTTTACCCACCCCGAAGCGGTGCGACTACTTAACAAGGCCCTTTTGCTCAGGGATTACCGCCTTGAGTTTTGGGATTTGGCTGATGACAATTTATGCCCGGCAGTCCCAGGCCGGCTCGACTATATTCATGTCGTAGCTGATTTAATTGCTAAAGATTCTGAGCGCTCTGGTAAAATTAGAGGTCTTGACATTGGCACTGGTGCTTCACTTATTTATCCCATACTAGGCGTACGTGAATACGGGTGGCAGTTTGTAGCCAGCGAAATAGATCAGCGTTCGATGCGGGCGGCAAAGGCGATCGTGTCATTTAATAAAGGACTTGAGCACCAGGTAGAGGTAAGACCACAGAAGAATACGCAAGCGATATTTCGCGGAGTCATTAAGGCGAACGAAACATTTACGTTTACAATGTGTAATCCTCCATTTTACGAAAGTGAGCAGGCTGCGAGAACTGCTGCCGAATTAAAGTGGCGCAAATTAGGTATTAAGACAGATCACACATATAATTTTGGCGGGCAGGCCAGTGAGTTGTGGACGCCAGGTGGTGAGCCTGCCTTTCTTCGTCAAATGATTCAGGAATCGCGTGCGTATGCCGATCAAGTTGGCTGGTTTACGACGCTGGTCTCGCAGGCTGCTCACCTCAAATTAGCTGATCGCGCGTTTGCTAAGAAGCACACGGGTCGTGGGGCCAAGGGCATGCCAAGGCGCAGGGAGGTGGTAGAGATTAAAGTAGGAAATAAGGTGAGTCGCGTATTGGCGTGGGGGTGGTAATATTTAAGAAGCCTAAATCTTATTGTTTGCAAGTGTGAGCAAACGGCGCGCAACTAGTCGCTCATCTTCTACGCACCTCAAACCCATACTGAGGCGTTAGAGCCTGTCTAAGCAATCACTAATCGTCTAAAGATCTGCCAATTTTGGCGTGCTCATCGTCGAAAAGCCTCGTGGTAGAACCACTATCACTACGTTTTTCTTCTTGATCACAGCAAAATTGTCTGTCGATCTCGCCAGATTGCGACTTCTTAGACAGTCTCTTAGTCAACCCTATGCTCCTACGCGCACTTTTGTTTATAGGTCTTTTGGCCGCTTTCGCGAAAACACCGGTTTTGGCGCAAGCTGACACTACGTATGGCTTCGTGACCTACGAGCACTTCGACGATTTCGCCGCAGACTACCTGAAGGCACGCAGCCACGACACCACTTACGTCATCAATTTCTGGGCGACGTGGTGCGGACCCTGCGTGAAAGAACTTCCCTACTTCGAACAGCTACACGCCCGCGGAGAGCACAAGGGCCAGCCCGTACATGTTACGCTGGTAACCATTGACTTGGCCATGGCCTACTCGAACAGCTTGCTGCCCTTTCTTGATAAACACAAGCTGCAGGCAGAGGTGGTAGGCCTGCGCGATGGCGACGCAAACGCCTGGATCGACCGGGTAGACCCAAGCTGGTCTGGAGCAATTCCCATCACGCTATTTTTGCGAGGTGACCAGCGCATTTTTCACGAAAAAGCCTACCACAGCTTCGACGAACTTGTAGCTGACCTTCCCAACTAAGCACACAACTCTTACCATGTATACTTCCGTAAACCTCGTCTCACGTCAACTCCTCACCATCGCCGCACTGCTCTTTGCTGGTGTTGGAATTGTGGCCGCCCAGGGCTATGCCATAGGTGATGAAGTGGAGGACTTTCTGCTCATGGGCACAGATGGTGAGCAACACTCCATCGAGCTGGATGCCGGCGAAAACGGCACCGTCGTGGTCTTCACCTGCAACCATTGCCCCTACTCGGTGGCCTACGAAGATCGCCTGGTGGCTCTGCAGTCAGAGTTCGGTCCGCGAGGCTACAACCTCATCGCCATCAACCCCAACGATCCGGAGGTGAAGCCTGCAGATAGTTTCGAGGCGATGAAGGAGCGCGCCACGGAGAAAGGCTTCAACTTCCCGTATGTGGTGGATGAAGGTCAGCGCGTATATCCGGTATGGGGAGCTACGCGCACGCCGCACTTTTTCGTAGTGGATGCTACTAATACCGTCCGCTACATCGGTGCGCTGGATAACAACACCGATCCGAGCAAGGTGACGACCAACTACCTCGAGGACGCGATCGAAGCTATTGAGGCTGGTCGCACGCCAGAGCCTGCGACTACTAAAGCTATTGGATGTAGTATTAAGGTGAAGGGGTAGCCGTCATTCCCACCACCTGACAAAGCACTTTCCAAACTCTCCTTTTGACGAGCGCCACCATACTATTGGTGAGCGACGACTTGAAATTTGGGCAGCGATCTGTGCTTGGGCTGCTGCAAATTCGAGCCACTCCACGCCTACGTGCGGCTCAATGAGCCAGTCGAGCTTGTCAGGGACATAAAGTCGGTAGTGATCTAGAGCATCGAGTTCGGCAAATGGTAGGTGAAAGCCAGCAATACACGCGGGATTGAGGGGGGGCACATCGATTTCGGGCTGCTGATAGGGCACGAAAAGTTGGCCTTTACAGCTAATCCTCTGCTCAATTTCTGTAGCCCCCAGGCCAAAGTCTCTCAAGGTCGTGGCCGATGCAGGATGATGCAGCAGTGGGAATTGCTTCGTGGCTAGCTTCTGGAGTTTTTGCGAAAGCGAATCATTGCGATTGGGACCGATCCAGCGCTCTAGGGGTGTGGCATTCTCGGCCTGCGTGTCGTAGAGGTAGAATTTATACGCGACCTCCAGATGAATCACTTTGCCTTTGTGGTAGTAGAGCGCATCTATCTCCCCTAGTGTGCGTCGCTCTTGCTGAATTTGGAGACCGTCGGCAATCCACACGATGTCTGGTGTATGCTGCAATTGGTGATAAACGTAGCTTTCGACGAGTTTGCCTAAGCGTTTGCGCTGTGGAGGTGGTGTTTCGGGAAAGCTTGGTGGGTTTTGCGAAAGCGTAACTTGCGGATAGCTGGACAACACACCCTCTAACCAGAGCTGTGGCGTACGGAGGTAAGCTTGGTAGCGGAGGCGGGTGTGCATCGGGGCAAGCTAGTGTTGCACCACCAAGAAGCCTGAGCTTTGCGCATTAAGAATACTGAACTTTGAGGCGTAGATCATTTATTAAGTCAACGCTGAAAGGTGCGGCAGGTAGAGCCATTGTGGCTGGAATTTGTGGAACTAAATATGCCGGTTACTGATTTGCCTAAGCAGTTGGTCGGCAAAAGGCTGATGCAAATAAGTGACGTGCACGTAGGTGTTTGAGTTGACTACTGAAATGTTGCGGATATGCCAATGGTGGCCCTTTGCCACAATCCTGATGTGTGCGATCTGAACATCTGGAATGGCTTCAAGGGTTATATTCTCTCAGGCCACACCCGTGGCAGTCAGTGCAAGCCGCCTTTTCTGCCCCCTCCGATGTTGCCGATAGAAAACGAACGTTACGCAGCTGGAATGATTGACCTACCTGATAGCCGGATGCTGTACATCAGTCGTGCCTTAGCTCACCTGTGGCAAGTACGCTTCAATGTGAGGCCTGAGATCACAGTGTTTACGCTGGTTGATTAGGGTGCTCGATTAGCCGACTACTCCGTTGGCGCTCACAAGCTCAGCGTATCGTGAGCGCTACTCGCAGAAAGAGCCGAACGCATCTGGTGCACACTTTAACTGCAGCATCGTCACTGTACTATAGCGTTTAATCTCAGCACAGCGGCTGCAATTAGGTAGCAATCATTTCGTCCGATGTAGCGAAGCTTGCGTTTGGAACTGTTTGCCCTAAATTGGAGTAGCGTCTGAAGGCTAAATGAACTTTGGGATCTGTCATGAACATTAAACTGAGAGATGCCAGACGGTACAACGGTGCAGACAGCTCAAATCTCAACAACGTATTGCCGTACACGACCTTCCCGCCGCTCAGCAATAATTGTCTTTGATGGAGTTGAGCACACGCCGCTGCGAACCTTTGTCCAGTTCGCTCTCCAGTTCAACAGGATTAGCCGAGCAAACTGCTTGACGCGGCTAGTTAACTGGCGGCGTCTACCGCTGAGAGCTTTGACGTGATCCGGTAGTTGCATAGGTCTTGCAGTTAAGCGTTCTCATTGTATGTCAGTGGGTTACGCATGAGGCGTATCTGTAGCTATAAATCATAATTAACCCTAAACAATTCGGAAGGGATGAGTAAACGGGTGCAAATTCGAGTTCAGACACCGGGAACAGGCCGCTGGCGGTACTCAGGGACGTCTTTAGGGGTACGGTAGGTTTGTCCTAGATATTCGTGCTAATTTCTCTGCCTCAAATACACGGCTAGTGTACATTTACGAAAGAATTTATGGATTGTGGCTGTAAGCGGCTTGTTGGTGGTCTTGTTAGGCAACCCGGGCGTGGCCACAGTTTAGGAAAGGGAAAAACACAACTTGTTTATCAAACCATAAAACATGAGCGCATCATTGAATTTGAGGCAGACTTGGGCGGCGTTAACGCTGTCGATAGCCATTGTAGCCGTAGGTTCTACATCAGCACTTCAACAACCACCCACCACGTTCACAGATTTTACCATCATCATTGAAGCCACTGACGACGGCATTCAAATGAAAAGCACCAAAGGGAGTGCTTGGGTAGACTTAACCTTTAGCCTTAACAAATACAGGCCACAGGCTATCGACGAATATGGGATGGCTGATTTGGGAGACGTTTCCGCAAGCAAAAGTGACGATCTTGCCGACTATTTGTTTACCCTGATAAAGACCGAAACCGGTATCCAACTTCGAGGGATTGAAGGGACGGCTTGGACGGAATTAAGCTTTTCGCTTAGTAAGGATGAGAGGAAGGCGATTGATCGATTTGGGATGGTGGGAGAGTGAAGGGGAGTCTAGCCAGAGCGGTGTATAAGGTTGTCTCCCCCACCGCCGTAGAACTGTTTCATTGGTGGCGGGTATGAGCGCAGGGTGGTGGTACTTGGCGCGTATTCCTTTTTGTCGCAAAGACACACCTGTATAGCTCTGCCATCATCGGCGATCGGCTTGATGTGCTGCGACTGCTTTTGCACGAACGAGGCTTAGATCTAAACAGATTTACACCGGAAATAGGCTATCTCCTCTAGACAGCCATAGCTCACGAACGTCTCAACTTAATGGAGGAGATAAGTATAGCCACACCCCCCACGACTTTGCCATTCGCCATGAACAATACGGCCGCGCAGATCTCATCCTAGAGCGCATGAAAGTGCTTGGTTTCGTTTAAATGTGCCTTGAACGGAAAATAATTTGAGTTTCCCAGCACCCACCTGACCACAACATTGTGGTCAGGCCAGCACCCAGCACCCAGCACTGAGCACCCACCTCACCACAACATTGTGGTCAGGCCAGCATACCTTCCCCCCTTGACCAAAAAAAAACTCACCATCGGTCGGAACGACTTTGCCAACTTCGAAGAGTTCGGACTGCAAGACGTGGCGATCAAGGTTGATACAGGGGCATACACCTCAGCTATACATTGCCACGACATCACAGTGGCGCGCGTAGATGGGGTAGAGGTGCTAAAATTTCGCCTGCTCGATCCGTCACATCCACAGTACAACGATAAAGAGCTTTCTACCCGCAACTTCAAGCAAAAATCTATCAGAAGCTCGACGGGCGTAGCCGAAAAACGCTACATCATCCAAACCACCATCCAACTTTTCGCCAAAACTTTCCCCATCCAACTCTCACTCAGCGAAAGGGGTGAAATGCGCTTTCCCGTGTTGCTGGGCAGACGCTTCCTCAAAGGGAAGTTTCTCGTCGACCCTGCCAAATACAATCTTTCTTTAAAAGCTAAAATCAATTCCTAAGTTGAAAATCGTCGTCCTCTCCCGCCAATCCGAACTCTACTCCACCAGACGCCTGGTCGAGGCCGCTAAAACTCTCGGACACGAGGTGAAAGTGGTCAATCACCTCCGCTGCAACCTGGAAATTGAGAAGCATAATCCCAGAGTCTACTACGAGGGCGCCTACCTGACTGATGTGGATGCTATCATCCCCCGCATCGGTGCATCGGTGACCTTTTATGGTACCGCAGTGGTTCGCCAGTTTGAGATGATGAAAATCTTCAGTGCCGTGGAATCACAGGCGCTGGTTCGGTCGCGCGATAAGCTGCGTAGCCTCCAGTTGCTGTCGCGGGCAGGGGTCGGTTTGCCCAAAACGACCTTTACCAATTTCTCCAAAAACGTGAAGCACATTGTGGATTCGGTAGGTGGTGCTCCTGTTATTCTTAAGTTGCTGGAAGGGACACAGGGCCTTGGAGTCGTCCTTGCCGAATCACAAAACGCTGCGGGCTCAGTGATGGAAGCCTTCAATGGCCTCGAAGCTCGCATCATCGTGCAGGAGTTTATCAAGGAAGCTGGCGGTGCTGATTTGCGTGCTTTCGTGGTCGATGGAGAAGTGGTGGGTGCGATGAAGCGTCAGGGCAAGGAAGGGGAGTTTCGCAGCAATCTGCACCGCGGTGGCAGTGCCAACATCGTTGAGCTGAGTGATGATGAGCGACAGACAGCTCTGATTGCAACCAAGGCGATGGGACTTGGTGTAGCGGGCGTTGATATGCTTCAGGGCAAAGACGGACCCCTAGTTCTGGAGGTAAATTCGTCACCAGGTCTTGAGGGTATTGAGAATGCTACAGGCACTGATATTGCTGAAAAGATCATTCGGTACGTGGAGCGGAATGTGGGGTGAGTGTTGGGAGGCTGGAGGTAGGATCGCTCCGCTGCTGGAGGCTGGACTGCTATGCTAGCCCGCCTGTCACGGCGTCAGTGGGCCGGTTAGGTCCACCATGTGTTCGGCCAGTTTGTTTGACCACGCAGTGGGCAGACGGGCTGGGCTCCACAACATTGCGGTCAGGCTGGAGATGTGACCGGACCACTTACGGACTGCTATGCGATGCGCGCTAAAGCACGCGCAACCTGACATAGCCAAACTCACACCGCCCGCACAGCTGCCTCCACAGCCTTTTTGCTGTTTCCCACAAAAAGGCGGTCGCCTACCTGCATGAGCGGTCGCTTCAGAAAAGTGTAGTGCTCCAGCATCAGCCGTTTATAATCCTCCTCCCGAAGCGTTTGATCATGCAGACCGCGCTGTCGGTACAACATCGCCCGACGCGAGAACAGGGCCTCGTAACTACCTGCTGTTTTGGCGAAAGCTGACAACTCCAACCCCGTGAGCGGATGAGACTTAATGTCGCGAATTTCCCACTCCCCCACCTGCTGCACGGTAGCCAATACACGCTGACAGGTCGAGCAACTCGGAAGTAGATGAATGGTAGGCATAACCGCATGTTGTAGATGAACCGAGCCGCCAAGGTAGGCGTACCGCTAAGAGCTGCTGCAAACGCTTATTTTCGGCCTCCCACTTCCCACTTCCCACTTCCCACTTCCCAACCCCCATGAACCTCATCATCCCCATGGCCGGCCGCGGCTCGCGCCTTCGCCCCCATACCCTCACCGTGCCTAAACCGCTCGTGCCCATAGCGGGAAAGCCGATCGTGCAACGACTCGCAGAAGACCTCACCGCCTCGCTTAGTGAAAAGGTCGACCATATCGGCTTTGTGATTGGCGACTTCGGCGATGAGGTAGAAGACCAGCTCCTCAGTATTGCCGCGGACCTCGGCGCACAGGGACATGTGTATACGCAAGACCGGCCGCTAGGCACCGCACACGCCATACTCTGTGCTCACGATCTGCTCGAGGGACCTACCATGATTGCTTTTGCGGACACACTGTTTCGGGCCGACTTCAACTTCAATGTCAGCGACACCGATGGACTCATCTGGGCACAGCGGGTGGAAGATCCAAGTGCATTTGGTGTACTCAAACTCGACGAGGATGGCATCATCACTGATTTTGTCGAAAAGCCAAAGGAATTCGTGAGCGACCTAGCTATTGTCGGCATCTACTACGTGCGAGATGGGGCAGCACTCAAACGTGAGATGCAATACTTAGTCGACAATGATATTAAAGACAAAGGCGAATATCAACTCACAAATGCGCTCGAAGCACTTAAAGCAAAAGGCACGAAATTTCGCCCAGGTAAGGTGGAGGAGTGGCTCGACTGTGGCAATAAAGCAGCTGTGGTGCACACCCACCAACGTGTGCTCGAACTCAAAGCTGACAGCGAACAGTTGCGCCACAATACCGCTAGCGTGAGCAATAGCGTTATCATCGAGCCTTGCTATTTGGGTAAAGGTGCCAAAGTGCTAAACTCGGTGCTAGGTCCACACGTAAGCGTAGGTGCTAATTCGATCGTTGAAAGCAGCGTGGTGCGCAACTCCATCGTCCAGGATGGATCAACAGTGACAAGCGCCAACCTCGCCAACTCCATGATCGGAAACCAAGCCAGCTACACCGGCGAACCAGCAGACGTTTCGGCTGGCGACTATTCAGAAATTCGACAATGACTTCAATTTCCTACACACTTCTGGCAGCCATGCTCTTTTTCGCCGGAGCCGCGCTTGCGCAAAACGACCCCACTCAGGTTGCCGAAGATGTCGTAGAGATTGAAAGTAAACTTATCGAAGCGAGCGGCCTCGCCAATCAAGGCAATCTCGAAGGCGCGATCGAACTTTATGAAAGTCTGCTGGCGACAGACCCACAGCTGAGTGCTGCCGCCTACTCCGCTGCCAAACTTTACGACCAGCAGGAGCAGCCCGAGCAGGCGCTCAAACTCATGCAGCAGGCTTACCGCCACGACAGTAACAATGCCTATATCGCGCAGTCGCTGGCCGATATGCTCAGCACCAACAACCGTTTTGCGCAAGCGGCCGACGTCTACGCCAAGCTATTTGCACGCTTTCCACGCCGAGAAGATTTTTTGCTCAATCAAGCTCAAGCGCTCGCACAAGGCGGTAAGCCTCGTGATGGCCTACGCATCCTCGAGCAGTACCTAGCCAAAGGGGGCAGGCTGACGCCTTACCTCGGGCAGCAGCGCTTTACCCTAGCGGTGAGCATGAACGACTCCAAGGCAGCTGTCCGCGCGCTCGAAGAATTAATGAGCGCCTACCCTGGCAACCCAACGTACTACCAAGAACTTGCGCAGTTTTACCGCCGCACAGGCGATGAGAATAGCGCTCAGGAGGTTTGGAAACAAATGGCCCAGCGCTTTCCTGACGATAGCCGCGCCCAACTCGGACTTGCTGGCCAGTCCAAACTCACAGGCGAGGAAGAAAATTTTATTGCGCGGCTCGAACCTGCTTTTGCCGACCCTTCGCTCGATGTAGATGCAAAGATTATGCAGCTGATGCCCATCGTGCAGGAGGTGGCCAATCGCGGCGACACGGTGCTCGCTAATCGTACCATCCCTCTGGCGCGCACCCTCACAGAAGTGCATCCGGACGACCCCAAGAGTCACGCAATCTATGCTGATTTGCTGCTCCACGCCAACCGTCAACCCGAGGCTATCGAAGCCTATCGCGCTACGCTGGCCATCGACCCTAGCGTGTATTTGGTGTGGGACCAACTGCTGCTCGGCCTGGCTGAACTTGGCGACTACCAAAGCCTGCTCACGGAGTCTGATAATGCCTTGCTGCTGTTCCCTAATCAAGCACGTTTGTACTACTACAACGGCCGGGCGCTGGCCTCGACTGGTGACATGACGGCGGCCGAAAATACCCTGCTGCAAGGCGCCGTCCTTGCCCTCGATGATCAGGTTTTGCTGTATGATATTCACGAAGCGCTAGCCAGGGTGCAGCTGCGCCAGGCACGTTTTGTAGATGCCGCTGAACAAGCCAATAAAGCGCTTGCGATAAGGCCCAAACATGGTCCGGCACTGGCTTTAAAAGCGGAAGTTTTGCTACGAGAAGGTGATAAGGCCGCGGCAAAAGAGGTTTTGGCGCAAGCTGTCTCAGAAAGCCCACAGCACCCTTACGTGCTCACCGTGGAAGCTCTCGGCCAACTGCTCGATGCTGACATTGCTCGTGCCGAAACTACTCTCGCTGCTGCACGCAAGTACGGCGCGAATTCCTGGGCCATTACGCATGAAGTCGCAGGTGATATCGCCTATCTGCAAGGTGATGTTGCTACCGCCAAACAGGAGTGGCAGCTGGCCAGCGATGCGGGTGGTGGTTCGCACAAACTCAGCGAAAAACTCACTCGCGGCACCTACGTAAAGTAACTAATGCCTATGCTCCGCTACCTCCTTGGCCTGGCCACATTGCTCGTGCTGCTGAGTGCCTGTGGCAAGCGAAGTGCTGCTGTTGGGGATAGTGAGCTTCCGCCAAAACGGGCTGCAGAACAGTTGCTAGCAGAAATTAATCGCTCGCTGTACGTGCCCACTATAGCTGAATTAAAGGGCGATATTGATGTGGCGAGTCCCGATCTTAATATTAAACTCGCTGCGACTATTCGTATGCAAACCGATAGTGCCTTCTGGTTTTCGATGCGCAAATTCGGCTTTGAAGGTGCACGTGGACTCGTAACGCGCGATAGTGTGGTGCTGCTCAATCGCCTGCAAAGGGAGGTGCTGCAAGCCTCGAGCAATGATCTGCCGGAGGAGGCGAAGGTGCTGCCTATAGCGCCTACCCTTGCAAATTTACTGGCAGCATTCGGAGGTCAGCCGATTGGCGACTGGCGAGGTGCTGCGGTAGAACGTACAGCGGGCCGCTACCTGATGCAGCTTCCCAATGCCCGCGGCACCCTGCTGGAGGTACAAGCCGGCCCGACGACGGTGCCTACTCGTTGGAGCTATACCGATGGCCAACAGTTTGGTGAGGTCGTGTTTGCCGACTTCCGCACGGTGCAGCCCGGCAAAGTCTTCCCCTTCTACCGATCTTTGCGGTTCAGCGACACGCCAGGCGACACCACCCGCGTCGAACTTAGCCTCGAGTCCTTGACAGCGCATGAAAGCCTTGACTTTCCCATATCTATTCCGGCGAGTTACTCGCCCATGGAATTGTAGGCCTCGCCTGCTCCGGGTATTGCTGATGCTGGTGGTTTTGTTCGTGACTGCTGCGCTGGTCGGTACGCAAGGGCATGCACAGACTCAACAGCAACTCGAGCAGCGGCGCATCAAAATCGAGCAGCAACTCGCCACTACTTCGCGGCTCCTCAAGGATTCTCGCCAGAGCCGCCAAGCAGCGCTGAGTCGACTTACGGGTGTTCAGCAACAAATCGTGCAGCGCGAAGAACTCATTAATTTGTTGCGGCTACAGGTTGCGCATGTGGATGAAAGTGTGGCTCGCACCGAGGGCGTGCTATCGAGTATGCAGGCTGATATTGATACGCTAACTGCAGAATATGGGCGTATGGCAAGAGCAGCCTTGCGGCAAAACTTACTACGCGGCCGCTGGGCGTTTCTATTGTCGGCAGAGAGTTTTACCGATGCATGGAGGCGTGCACAGTACCTAAAACGCTACGATGAAAACCGACGTCGGCAACTAACCCTCATTCAAGCTATTCGAGATGATTTGGCTGAGAAAATTGGCAAGCTAGATACTGTTCGCGCTGAAAAGAAAAGCTTACTCGCCGATCAGTTGGAGCAGCAAAACTTGTTAGAATCCGAACTGAGCGAGAAGAATGCCTTGCTCCAACAGCTCCAAGGGGATGAGAGTCGGCTACGCAAAGAGCTCGCTCAGCAGCGCGCCGAAAGAGAGAAACTAGATGGCGCCATTGCCAAAGTAATCGCTGAGGCTACCCGGAAGGCTGAGCAACAGCGTGCTGCCAAAGCCAGTGCTGCCAGCAAAGCGACCGCTAGTATTGAGCCAGCGCGCGCTGATGATTACAATACAGAGTTGGCGAGTGATTTTGCTAATAATCGAGGCAAACTGCCTTGGCCGGTGGAAAGAGGTTTTATCAGCAAACCTTACGGCAAGCGCCCGCACCCTTCATTGGTCAACGTGCAGGTCAACAACAATGGAGTCGACATTCGCACTGATCGTGGCGCTGCCGTAAAAGCTGTGTTTGAGGGCGAGGTTGTCGGCATTCAACCTATTCCCGGCTACCACACGATGGTAATTTTGCAGCATGGAAATTACTACACCGTCTATTCCAATCTCGTAGATGTGCAAGTAAAGCCTGGTGCGCGTGTTGGTACTGCCGATGTGTTGGGCAGCGTGGCCGTAGATGCGAGCACCGACGTGAGCGAGCTTCACTTTGAGGTGTGGCGTGAGCGCGACACGCAGAATCCGGTGCGCTGGGTGCGCGGCTTGCGCTGAGAGAGCAAAGTGGCGCTAGGTGACGTTGTTGATGACTAAACTTACACTATGGCTAATGATTGGAACGTATCCCAAACCCAGAGCTCTGGTTTGCGTGAGGAAGTGGAGCAAGCGGTGCTCGTCGGGGTGGTTCATGGTCAAGACAGCAAGGAGACGGTAGAGGAGCACCTCGATGAGCTCGAGTTTCTGGCGCTGACGGCTGGTGCCGAAACGCAGGAACGTTTTGTGCAGCGATTACCTCATCCCGATACGCGCACTTTTGTTGGGAAAGGCAAGTTGGAAGAAATTGCAGAGTATCTCGAAAAGCACGAGGATATTTCGCTGGTCATTTTCGATGATGACCTTTCGGGAAAACAGACAGGTATTCTAGAAAAAGAATTAAAAGTTAAAATTGTAGATCGCACGAGTCTTATTTTAGATATTTTCGCGCGTCGTGCTCAAACTGCGCAGGCGCGGACGCAAGTAGAACTTGCACAGATGCAGTACCTGCTGCCACGATTGCGGGGATTGTGGACGCACCTCGAGCGCCAGCGTGGTGGTATCGGCATGCGCGGACCAGGTGAAAAAGAAATTGAAACTGACCGTCGAATCGTTCGTGATGTAATAGCTAAACTCAAGGATAAGCTAGGCAAAATTGATCAGCAAAACGAGACGCGCCGTAAGAATCGCGGTGATGTGATTCGCGTGGCACTGGTTGGATATACCAACGTCGGTAAGAGCACTTTAATGAATCTGCTCTCGAAGAGTGATGTTTTTGCCGAAAATAAACTTTTTGCAACGCTCGATACAACTGTGCGCAAAGTTGTCATAGATGCCACGCCTTTTCTCTTGAGCGATACAGTAGGTTTTATTCGAAAGCTACCGACTCACCTCGTAGAGAGCTTTAAGAGTACGCTTGATGAGGTACGTGAAAGTGATTTACTTATTCATGTCGTAGACCTCGCGCACCCGCAGTACGAGGAGCATGTCGATAATGTGAATCAGATACTGGCGGATATTGGCGTAATTGATAAGCCGCAGATGATGGCTTTTAATAAAATCGACTTATTTAGGATGCGCAATTTTGATGATTATTTAGATAAAGCTACACGTCGCGAAATAGAAATCGACCTTCAACAGCGCCTCGAGCTTCGCTATGATGCGCCGAATGTGCTGCTTAGTGCAGTGACTGGCGAAAATGTGGACGAGCTACGTGCGCAACTCGTCAGTCGTGTTCGCGAGATGTGGGAAGAGCGCTTTCCGCACCGGACTCCGATGTGGAGGTATGGGGGTGAGAAATGAGAAATGAGAAGTGAGATGTGGGGGGTGAGAAATGAGAAGTGAGATGTGGGATGTGAGATCACTCCCTCCCCAAATCAAATTGCTCGCTCCAGCAGCACTTGGTAAGCTGGCAGGCACTCGTCGTACACTCCGCGTAGGTGGCTGGGGAGCTGATCGTATTTAGGGCGGTAAGGCGCGAAGCCAGTTGAGGAATGAACGTTTTTGTACCAGTATTTCGCCCAAATTCCATCTTCTGCGCGAGCTCCCTTGGGCCAGGAGAGCATAGCAGAATCAAAGGCAAGGCCCAAACTGGTGCACAGTTGCTGTAGTTGGTCTTTAGGATTTTCAAGTACACGTCGAGCATCAATGACATGAGTAGCTACGCCCAGCGCATCAAGCTGGTGAATTAACTCAACTTGCACAGCGTAGCCTACGTCTTCAGCTTGAGGTTGAGCTACCACCTTGCTGTACGATAGTAAGACTTCGCGCGGATCACGGATGAGAATAATATGATCTACAAGAGGCAAAAAACTTAGGTCTAAATTGACGAGATGATGCGCCATCTGTTTAGCAAATAGAACAGGCTTTGCATGAGGTAGAAGCAAGTCTGCAATTACCTCATTCCCATCGTGTTGTTGCGTTGCTAGCACCTGCTGCGCTACAGGATGTTGAGCTTGCTTGTTGGGTCTTTGGGTGAGGTAGTGCGCATATAGTGGTTCGTCTACGACGCAGGTATCCTTACGTTGTGCGAAAGAATACATGAGTGCAGTAGATATATTTCGAGGGCCCGACCACAGAAATATACGTTTAGTATTATCCATACGGCTCTCTGTGGGGATTTAGCTGTACATATTCTGCAATTCCAGCTTTATACAAATCCTGTAGACGTTGAACAGTAGGAGTTGAACCTGATTGACTGTGCGGATTTTCAGCTTTTGTTTCTCCGATCCTGCGCCCATCTATTTCTCGCACAGGGGTTAGTCCACCGAATGTACCTGTCACAAATGCTTCATCTGCGCTGTAGACATCGTAGAGGCTGAAGTCTTTTTCCAAGCAAGTGATGTGAGCCTTTTCGCAAAATTTGATGACTTTGCCCCGTGTGATGCCTTGCATGCAGTAAGCACCTGTCGAGGTCCAAACTTCGTCGCCACGGATGATGAAGAAGTTGGTCGCGTTGCAGGTCGAAACGAACCCGCGCGTATCCAGCATCAGCGCTTCGTCTGCACCTGCTTCGAGTGCTTGAATGAGGGCTTGTACTTCGTGTAATTTACTGTGGCAATTGAGCCGGGGGTCGAGGTAGTCAGGCGACCCTCTTCGGATAGTCGAGGTGAAAAGTTTAATGCCGCGGTTGGTCGAGCTTGGATCAGCTTGTTTGTGCTCTGCAATGATCACGAGATTAGGTCCGCTGACGGTAAGCCGTGGGTCTTGGCTCGGTGTCTTTTTCATGCCTCGCGTCACCATCACGCGCACGTGGACGCCATCGTGCATATCATTCGCATCGAGCACTTTCTGTATTTCCGCGAGTAGCTCACGGCGCGACCACGGCAAGGACATGCCTACAGCAGCACTGGCTGCCCAGAGGCGGTTGAGGTGCTGCTCCATTAAGACGAGTACACCCTCGTGAAGTCGCAGGCCTTCCCAGATGCCATCGCCTACTAAGTACCCACTATCGAAGACAGAGATTTTGGCCTGCGCTCGTGGCATGAACTCACCGCACACGTAGATGAGTACCTCCTCATTGCGCGGATCGGGAAGAGCGTTGTGGGTGCCATGGATCATGGGGGAATGTAGCACTGGGCACACGATGCTTTTAAGTGCGGGCCTCAGGCCTTACCGCCGACCTGCAGACTCCGATCAATGTATACTAATCCTTGATCGGATAGATAGATCTCTGTTTGCTAAGCCACATACTTATCTGTGGTTCCCACAATAACTTTCTCAAATTATGAGCTGCCCATTTCGCTTCGTCTAGAGTTCCGAGTAAATGACTAGTGGGAAGTTCTTCATCCCGTACTGGAGATCCAAGCAATAGAGGAAACACATAAGGATTACGTTTATCTGCTTCCTTGCGAAGGAGCTCAATTGTGCTATTTGGCTCACCTTTTAGTACCGCAGCAAATACGTTGCCCCAGAGCCATCCTGGATCACCATCATCAGGAAATTTTGCTTGCAGTTCTTCGTAGCGTGGCCAGTCTTGTTGCGCAATTAGGAGCGGAGCTAAGGTGTACCGTAGCCCTTGATTATCATTTGGATTAAGCTCGATCATGGCGAGATATTCATCACGTGCAGCTGGTTCGTTGCTATACTTAGCTAGTGCTTCGGCTAGCGCTGCTCGCGTCCGCATGTAGGGCCGCGTTTCGATAAAGCCCCAAAAAGCTCCGCGGAGTTCTTCAAATTCCTCGCCGAGGTCTTCCTTCGCTAATTCGAGCAGCTTTCTGTACACGGGAATTAGCTTTGCACTCTGCGGAAGAGCTTGGAGTCGAAGCAGGAGTACATTGACATTGCGCGGGTCTTGTTTTAGTGCAAGCTGATAACATTGCTGCTGGTCGGCAAAAGTTCTTACTTCAAAAGAATCATAATATAAATCTTGGGCAGCATATTGTCTTTCCAGAGAAACGGGTTTTGACGCAAGTGCCACTTCTAAAAAATCTGGTAGACGTGGCTTTACAACTGATGTCTCTACACCAATTAAATCTAGGTAGTTGCGCATATACATTGTCGGATATCCAAACGACCTTTCGCTGAGCTGAGGCCAACCTTTAGGAACGGCGCTAGGGAAGTGATTAAGTGTTGCCGCTATTTCTACCCAAGGGAAGGTTGCGAAATGTGGGTGCCCATGCCTACGGTATTCGAGCGTTGTACGAAATTCTTTGAGGGTGCCGATGAGGCTGCGGTTGCCGTGTGTGCGGGCTAGCGAGGTGTTTGCTGCGATTTGGGCTAGATAATCGGTCGGGATTGAAATCTTTTCATGTGCTAGTTGATTCTCTAGCGCTTGCGCTAAAATTTGTCCGATATCTTTAATGTTTGTGGCCGTGATGCCGGGCAGCAAAACCGCGAAGCAGGTTGGATCATGGACTACAATCCAGCATTGCCGCCGCTCTACTGTAAAACTGTCGGCGTAGAAGCAGTCCAGTGGTTTGGCGGGATGGCCTTTCGCGCTTGGGTCGAGGTATTTGGTGAGCCTCTTTGCGAGCTGGTTGGAAGTGTGGATGGTGGGCATGGCGGGTGAAAGATTGGAAATATTGGGGGAATTCACTTCAGCGTGGTTCGAGTCTCTCAATGTTATCTTGAAGATTTTAGAATTTTGGAGGCTTATCTTAAAACATAACTTCACAAAGTTTTGGCGATAGCCAGTGACACATTTAGGGTGGTGCAGATAATTTGAAATTGATGGTTGCTCGCGCTGCGCGTTTGTGCTGTGGGAGGTTTTTGGATTGGTCGCGCTTGAAGGCCTATTAGCTGATTAAGGGGCTGCACCTGGGCAAGGCTGTCGCCGATTAATTAGCGGTGAATCACTCGCAGATGTTGTGGATGCTGGGCAGGAGGGTGTTGAGTAAAGTCGGGGCTACCTGCTGATTTAAAAATTACATATTTGATTGGCTATCTATTCAGGGTAGGCAGCTTTGCTTAGTCTAGGAGGGTGGATTAAGAATGGCAGGTTTGGCCCATGCGGGGAGGGGGAGGTAAGACTTCCAGGATCCGAGCTTTCTGGTGGCTATGACGCGTAACCCGTTACTTGTGTCTAGGAGCGTCACTTCGGTACATGCCGCAGCAGCACTAGGATGCAGGTCTATTGCACGCTTGTAGCGCGACCGAATTTTATCTTCTGGCACATGATGCCCTCCTTCAGCTACACGTTGTGCTACCCGTAGCACGTTTATGTTTGCATCTTCTGTGCAAACAAAGACTAATTGTGTTTTAAAGCCTGCAGCTGTCGCTTCTTGTAAAATGTCTATTTTGCTAGGGTGAGACATTACTGTTTCAAAGGAAAAAGATAGACCTCTTGCTATGAGCATGCTGCGTAACACTGCAGTAGCGATCGCAGCTTCGTAGGAATTACCGTATTTGTCTATCCTGACGTTTCCGTCTGGCGATGCATACAGGCTTATTTGACCTCCATTTTCTCGAAGTACAGTGGTGAGTGCATGTCTCTCTACGCTGAGGTTAAACTCTACCCTGTCTGCTGCCAATAGCCCGAAATCTGAAAGTAGTATGCTGTCGCCGGCTTGCCAGGTCCGCAAGAAATCATCTGCGTTCACCCACGGCAGCGCTTCTACTTGCCCATCGTTAAGCAGCGATTGATATACTGTTGATTTCCCTGATCCATTTGGTCCGCATATAGCTAATACCTTAGGCTGTCCTGAACTGTTCATGTATCAACACGCTCACCATTCGGATTAATGATGATGTTTTGCTCTGCTGACCTTCTTACGAGATGTCTGCCGCGTTGTGCGTTCTCCTCAACAATAGATGTATATATTGAAGCAATTTGATCAATATTTTCAGTGGAGATAATTAAGCTCGAATGATCTTGCGCTTCCTCTTTCAATTTTTCAAGTTGTTTGTGTAGGTCCCCCGCTTTGAGGAAGTAGTGAATCTGTATTGTTTCCTGATTAACCAATACAGATATAGAGGATTGAGTAAAGCTAGATAGTTCATCTGCGCATACAAATAAAATTGCTTCAGCGGATGCTGAGGGTGAAAGTCTAAATGTAGCGGTCAAGTCGCTTTTAAGATGGATATTGAGTTCAGCTGGAAAGACTTCAGTACTTAGCCCTGAAGTATTCTGGTAGATAGCAAGAGCTTTCCCTTCCGAAAGGTCTGATAAGTGCCTGTCAACTAAATCCATTACATCGCGCCTTACGTTGCGCTGATGTCCACTCAGCGGCTGTTCGCTGAATCTCCCATTTTGGGTGCTGTACTTACATATTCTTGCTAGTGTGCTCGACATCGCAAATTTTTAGGTGATACACGTAAGTTACGCATAACTACACGATTTGCGGAAATATTTTGCCCCACCCTCACCCCCAGCACTTGTAGACCACCCCCCCAACTTCTTACATCCTAATCAATCCATCGCCTCACCCTACCGATGCCAATTCATACGGATTTAGCGACGTACGCCGACCGTAGCGCTCTAGTAGTTCAGCTTCGTGGAGTTCTTGGTCCAACTCAGCTTCGATGTACTTGCCCGGAAGGCGAATGCGGAAGAAGGGCCAGAGGGTGGGGCTGGTGTAGAATTTTTGGACATCCGGAAACCCAATGACCTCATTCATCTCCCCAGATTGCACGAGCTGTTGGTAGGAGGCGGTATATTCAAAGCACCACTGCCCGTTGCCAAAGCGAAGCTTGCCCACCTCAACGTCCCCTAGGCGTAACGTAAACTGACGCACAACCTCACCAGGGTCTCGCCTACCGCCGTGACTTGCAGGCAGACGCTCGTTTTGCTGGAAAAATTGAGCCTTGATTCGTTCGTAGAGATTCATGATTCGAGGGCCTTGCGAGTCTTCTGAAAACGCAGGGTAAGCAGCTTTGTTATCGCTTCTACCCGATAGGCTGAAAACAGGGGCCGCGCAACTTCGCTGACACTACTCAACACTGCTGCCTCCTGAGTAGGGTGAGCCATATGGCGCACTACCTCCGCGTACGCTGGCTTTAGGGAGGCTAGATGCTTAATGAGCTGAAAGTGGTTTACGCTTTGATTAGCGTCACACGTCATGCGCGGCATAGTATTTTTAGCGTACTTCTCGATGAAACCTTCAAGTCCGTTTCTTCCTGAAGCTTTCTGTCGAATCGTGTCATCAGGGTTGTTCCAGAATAGCCCACGTGAGCTATCGTAGGTCGGAGCTATGCCAATAACTTTTCTGGTACGGACATTGTGAATCACGCCCCAATTATAAAAGTGTCGGTCATTGTTTCCTAAAAGGCAGTCAAACACTAGGATTCGAACTAATCCGAGCAAAAGGTCATCTTTGAGATCGCCGAATACTGAACTGATAGCCTGTTCAATGAACTCGAATGTGAATAGCTCCCGCGCGTCTCGTTGATTGTCTGCGATCTCTTTTGCCAAATCGTGATCTTGAAGGTAATCCCCGCAGATCTCCGTGCCGTGAATAAGAGCTTCACCTAAATGAGGGCGTAAGAAATAGCGACTGCAAAACCAGATTGTGCCATTATACCTGAACAGGCGAAAGTCGTTCATCGGAAGTCCAAGAGATAAACCGGCGAGATTGATGATATACTCGGTAACTCCTTCCACCGGATGCCATTTCTCAGCTGTTTTAGCTATATATTTAGGCCACGAGCTAAAGTTTATTCGACGAGTGTTGCTTCCTTGCTGGTACTCATATATACGGACCATACGCTTCGGAGCATCTCCGCCAGGCTTTTCATCTAAGATTACAACGTCTCGCGGTCGTAAGATCGGGATAGTGCGACGCGTAAGCAGTGGATCGCTCTGATTTTGTGAAACATGACGAGGTAAGCGTGTACTCATAATATCAACGGTATGTTTGTAACTACGTTTTACAAATATGCATCTCTCCCAGCATCCGCACATGCTTATAGACAATCACTATAAGTTTTCATGCGTAAGTCCTGGTGGACCTCCGTGCCAAAAGCGCAGCGCCTCATATGCCAGTCGCCGGCTAAACTTTGGGCTCCCTCTCACGGCGCCGTAAGTGGGCCGGTTAGGTCCACCATGTGTTCGGCCAGTTTGTTTGACCACGTAGTGGGCAGACGGGCTGGGGGAGTAATGGGTACTAGGTACCAAGTGCTGGGCGCTAGCCCCACAAACCCCTCAATCCACCACCAGCCTCAATACCTCCGCTCTTCCCCCTACCTCACCGCGCAACTGATACACCCCAGCTACCAGCCAACGCACATCAGCCGAAGCACCAGCACCTAAGCGTAGAATACCCACATGCTGACCTGCACCATTGTATACATCCCACTCCACGAGCGCATCAAGCTTGCCCACTAGCCGCACCACATCATGCGCAGGATTCGGAACAAGCAGCAAGCGATCAGCAACAGCAGGCTCTGCAGTAGAACTCTCACCATCTACTTGATAGGGCCCAAAACTCGCGGTGCAACCAAATTCATCAGTCACCACGACCGTATACGCCCCAACGGCAAGCTCGCTTAGGTCTTCTGTGGTCGCTATGGCTGTATTGCCTACCGACCAAGCATAGCTGTACGCACCCGATCCGCCACGCGGCCGAAGCTCAATACTCGTCTCGCCTACTTGCGCATCAGCAGTAATGGGTGCAGGTGCTCGCACGATAAACGCCCGCTGCGCCGAACAGCCATCCGGTAGCGCCACCGTCACCACATAAGTTCCGGGGGCTAAATCAGATCGCAAACTGCCTGTTGTTCCATCAGCCCAGGTTAAGCTGGCTGCCGGATCGTCTGTTGTAAGCTCTATAAAGCCGTTCGCCTCGCCACTGCACCGCACATCACCTACTTGTGCAGACAACGATACGCCGCAACTCATGCTCGTGCACGAAGAGTTTGTGCGCAACTCCAAGTCGCAGCCACGGGCATCAGTAATATAGGATATGGCCGTTTCGTGCGACATCAGGACATCACCCGCTCCATTGCCTGTAATCGTGTAAGGTTGCTCTCCGCCCGTACTGCTGAGCTCGAGCTCGCCGAGCCCGTGCTGGGTGCACATAATGGTGCTCGATGCTGCGAGTGGAGCAATGGCTGGAGGCGCGTTGCTCACCCAAACTGCTGCTTCACCCTGCGTGATTGCTCCATGCGAAGCAGCCACTTGCAACACGTAAGAGGTGTTGGGCGCGAGCCTTAGTTCGGCGGCACTGGCACAAACATCGCTCAAGGCTGCACAAGCTGCTTCGGTAGCTAAGGTGCAGTCGGTGTAGGCGGCCACCAACAGCGGGTAGTCGCCCCGTCCTTGTAGATACAATAGGCCCAAAGCATCAGTTCGTATAGTGTAGTAAGTACTCACTTGCCCCGCGCGCCCGCAGCTCGAGCCGACGCCCACGCCGCTGCCTAAGCTCAGATCGGGTAGGGCCGTCCAGCTCTCTGTAGCGAGCACTGATGCGTCTGCGCATGCTACTGGTGCTGAGGCTGCAATGGGCTGTACCCGCACCCGCCATGCTCCCTTTAAGGTGGCAAAGGCCCCGGCCATTTCGATGGTGTAGATCTCGCTAGGGCTGAGATTTCCGAGGATGAGCCGTCCGTTGGTGCTCGTGCCGAGGCTTGTTAAGCTGCCGCAGTTGCCTTCGTACACGGTAAAGTGTTCTGCAAATTCAGCTTTCGCCAAAACCTCAAACATCCCACCAGCAGGTACATCAAACCGTGCGTACTGTGTGTGGCGGTGCAGCTGCTTCACAGTATCAATATTGTTTTGTAGGGCACCCGTATTGTTTTGCAGAACCGACCACTCCCCCACATCGATGCCTATTGCTTCAGCACAGCTTTGTGCATCTGGGGGAGGTGCTGGCTGGTTTTGCCGCAAGGCCAATGAGCCTCGACCGCGCTCCACCCCAAAAGCAGCCTCCGTACCACTCACGCGGATAAAATAATTCTCTCCAGCCTGCGCAATAAAATGGACTGATTCACCTGAAAATCCATGTTCGTCGCGCCGCCCACATCGCACCTTACGCAGGTCGTGACACGCTCCTCGCAACACCTCCACCTGATCATTAAAATCAGTTGCCAACGCCACTTCGGTACTGCCGCTCTGTGAAGCTGTATAGCTATACCACATACTCCCCACGTGATCATGGGCACACATCCCAATCGCATCGCTGAGCGCAAACTCGTTGGTGAAGCCCAGAGGCGGTGCATCGAGCGTGATCGGTAGCGCATCCACGCAGCGATCGTTGATGGTGCCGCGGCCAATCACCTTGACATTGTCGATGCCAGCATACCAGCCAAAGCCAGCTCCGTCGCCATACTCAAACGCCAATCGCGCACTTGCACTACGTAGGCCACTCAGGTCGAAACTGCGATTGATATGCTCATCAAAGCCATAGCCTCCCTGATCGGTCGTGTACACTTCCACGAGTTTAAAGTCCTGTCCATCGTCGAGGTAGATGGTAAGGTGCTCATCAATGATAGCGCGCCTAAAAATGAAGTCGAGATTGAGCTCTATTTCAGCAAAACCTTCCAGATCGAGCCAGGGGCTGTAAAGCAGGGCAATAGATGGATCGGCATCTGCGCCAAGGGCATCATCATCGAAAAAGGCCATGCAGCTGCCGTTGATCGACTGCTCGGAGGCACTGAGGTTGGCATTCTGAGCGATGCCGAACTGCCAGTCGTCCACCCCCTGCGGATGTTGCACCGACCAGCCAGCAGGCATAGTACAGTCGTTGAAAGTTTCGGCGAGTAACACCGTACCCGTGCCTGCACCAGTAATCGCGACGTTGTCGACGCCTGCCCACCACGCAAAGGCTGCATTGTCGTCGTAGCTAAACCGAATTTGCATGGCCGCGTGCGCGTAAAAGCTCAGATCGACAGCGATGCGACCAGCCTCCTCAAAGCGGGTGCCGGTGAAGTGCTTATCTACCCAGTGGCGTACGGTTTGCCACTGCTGGCCATCCCACACTTGTACGCTAAAGCTGGCACCATCGCCGGCGTGCCGAAAATGCACATCAGCCTCCAGGAGCACCGTTTCGTAAGGTCGGCCATCGAAAATAGGGGAGTTGAGGTGCCAAACAAAAGCAGGTGTATTGTCACCCGTAGCGTCGTCATCTACCACAACCATGCACGTGCCGTCGATGCTCAGCGAGTCGGAGTATGGATTGGTGGGGTAGCCTACATACCAAACAGCCTGTTGATTGCCATCTATAGTCACCGTCCAACCGGCATCGAGGCTACAGCCGTTGAAGTCTGCGCTGGCGAGGGTGGTTTGGGCGGTGTTTGTGCCCATACCAACAACAAGAGCGACGAGGGCGAGCGCAGAGCTTGTAATTCGGCTGCTAATGCTAAGCATGCGCTAAATGTAAGGACCATAGCTTGTTTCCTGACAATCTTTTACCTTAGGGCTGCTGTCTTTTTAGCGATTGCACCGTTTGCTATGCCCTTAACTCCCTACCAAGCCTCCGCGAGCGCCCCCTGGAATGCTCAACGAGTGCGCCACCTCTACAAGCGCATGGGAGTAGCCGCTACAGCCGATGAGGTGACGCAAGGATTGAGCCTAGCCCCCCAAACGCTGGTGAGTCAGGTTTTGGCGAAAGCTGTAAACGAAACGCCGCCTGCACCCCCTTTCTGGGCCAACTATACCGACGACGACTACCCCGACGACGACGTGAAAAGCGACCACATGCGCCAACTCAAAGCAGCCTGGCTGCGGCGCATCGTGGAAGGAAGCAGCCGGGCAAAATGGACGCTCTTCTGGCACAACCACTTCGTGACGCAGTACGAAATTTACTTCTGCAACGCCCTCGCCTACGACTACTACAGCACCCTCAACAGCCATGCCCTGGCAGACTTTCGCCCCTTCGTAGAAGCCATGGGTACCGCCAGCGCCATGCTCCATTACCTCAACGGACGCGACAATATCGCCGCCGAACCAAACGAGAATTACGCCCGTGAGTTGATGGAACTTTTCACGATGGGCGAAAACAACGGCTACACCCAAACCGACGTGGTGGAGGTGTCGCGAGCACTCACCGGCTGGCGCTCAGACCCAAACTACAACTGCGAAAATCGCGCGTTTTTCGACCCAAGTCTGCACGACAATGGCCAGAAAACAATCTTCGGTCAGCAAGGCAACTTTGGCTATGCAGAAGTGCACGACCTCATTTTCAGCTTACGCCAAAACCAAACCGCTGAATACATCTGTGGCAAACTGTACAAACAGCTGTGCTACGCTACACCAGATGAGCAGGTGGTAGACCAATTAGCGACGATGTTTAAGGCTAGCGGCTTTAATATTGAAACAGTAGTGGGTGAACTCGTGGCTAGCGAACACTTTTTTAGCGAGCGAATAATAGGCGCACAGATTAAGAGCCCACTCGAACTGTTTGCTCACCTCTTTCGCGTGCTCGGCCTAGAAGGACCTCTGCTGAGTGAGGATGCCCTTAATGCCTCTATTTATTTTTCTGCGCTGCTCGGGCAAGACCTGTTCGACCCGATAGATGTGGCTGGTTGGCCAGGGCACCACGATTGGCTCAATGAAAATACCCTCGCTACCCGCTGGGAGTTGTTGACCCGCGTTGTCATCGACCACGTTGCAGGTCAACAACACTTGCGTACCCACCTGCGCGACCTCGCCATACAGCTCAGTAATACCACAACTGAATACGAACTGGTGGTAGATGCACTCATTGCGCATTGCCTCAACACGCAACTAACGGACGTGCAACGCGAAGGAGCGCTCGTCAACTTCAGGGGCGACATCCCTATCAATTACTACCAAGATGGCACCTGGAACATGTACTTCGATGAAGTGCCCGATCAGATTGTAAACCTCCTTCTTTACCTCATTCGGCAGCCCGAGTGGCAGCTCTGCTAAACCTCGACCGGCATGCCTAAGCATAACCACGATCACGCTCCGATGCACAAGCAAGTGGCCGAGCATCTCAGGCGCAAAGGCATCGACCTGTCTGATGCAGAGGCCCACCACGAGCATCACCACAGCAGCCGCCGAAACTTCCTTAAAACAGCAGGCCTCACCGCACTCGGTGCAGCCTTCGGACTCGGCACCGCCCAGCGGGTGTACGCGATGCAGGATGGGCCTCTCATGCGCGCCCTCAACGATGCTGACTGCGGCGACCGAGTGCTGGTGCTGGTGCGGCTCAAAGGGGGCAACGACGGCCTCAATACCCTCATCCCCTACACCAACTCGGAGTACTTCCGCATCAGGCCCACGCTTGCCTATCAGGCAGCCGATCGTTGGAACCTCGATCAGCAGTTTGCGATGCCCAATGAGTTGCTCGGGCTCAACTCCTTTTGGAACGATGGCCATATGCGGGTAGTCCACAACGTCGGCTACCCGGATGCTAACTACTCGCACTTCCGCTCGTCAGACATCTGGAGCTCGGCCTCCGACAGCGACACCGTCGAGCGCACAGGCTGGTTGGGGCGCCTGCTGGAGTACCAGTACGATGCCTATGCCGAAGCTCCGCCTGTCATTCCGCCAGCCTTACAAATCGGTATTCAAACCGACTTAATTTTTCGCGGCAACGGGGGCAATCTCGCGCTGGCCCTCAGTTCGCCGAGTGAATTTTATCAAGTGGCCACTACAGGTCAATTATATGACTTGACGGCTGGTACAAGTGATAGTCCACGTGGTGATGAGTTGCGCTACGTCCGCTCCATCGCGAATTCAGCCTTTCGCTATGCGGGCACGATTCGCGACCACTACTTAGCTGGTCGCAACCACACCAACTACGCTAGTGATGAGCTGTCGGAGCAACTGGCTATTGTGAGTCGCCTCATCAAGGGGGGACTCAAAACCAAGATTTACCTCGTGAGCATCGGTGGCTTTGACACGCACGCTGAGCAGGCAGTCAATCACCCGCGCTTGCTGCGGGCTATCGGCGATGGCATCTCGAGCTTTTTTAGCGATCTCCGCGCTAGTGGCGACAACAAGCGGGTGCTGGCCATGACGTTTTCGGAGTTTGGCCGGACCATTTTCGAGAATGGCAGTGCTGGCACCGACCACGGCACGAGCGCCCCAATGCTCGTGTTTAATGACGATATAGGGCAAGGCTACTACGGCGATCCGATGGACATCGTCAACGTGGATCAGTACGGCGATCCTTACTTCGGCACCGACTTTAGAAGCCTCTACGCTAGTGTGCTGCAAGATTGGCTGTGCGTCAATCCGGATGTTGTCGATCGCACGCTCGGGCAGGCGCACCCACGGGTCAGCAATATGTTTCCAACAGGTACTTCTACTGCTGCCTGGACGCGCGAGGAGGGTCTGCTGGGCTGGGAGGCTGATCCCTTACATCCACGGGTTTACCTGATTAAATACAGTTCGGCGAGCACGGGTCCGCTTTCGCTAAAACTACTTAC
Source organism: Saprospiraceae bacterium (assembly GCA_965213735.1). Classification (GTDB taxonomy): domain Bacteria; phylum Bacteroidota; class Bacteroidia; order Chitinophagales; family Saprospiraceae; genus CALDTK01. The sequence goes on along the minus strand of CBDCAB010000005.1, from coordinate 399,890 downwards.
GCTGACAGGTCGCCCCATCCGCACGCTCATCGATGGCGATGTAGCAGAGGGCAGTCATATCTTCCGCCTTGTTGGTGATGACATAGCCCTTCAGGCGGGTAGTTATCTGTTGAACATGGCGGTAGGAGGCAAAACTTATCGCCGCATATTCCGGTACGAAGAATAGTTGAGATGCAAACACGTATTCACGCCACCATTTCCGGCACGGTGCAGGGCGTTTTTTATCGCGCTTCCGCTCAAAACGAAGCAAAGAAACTCGACCTAACCGGCTACGTCCGCAACCTCCCCAATGGCGATGTAGAGCTCGAAGCACAAGGCGAAGCCAGTGATGTCGACAAGCTCCTCGAATGGTGTCGACAAGGTCCGCCCGATAGTGAAGTTGCCCGCATCAGCAGCGAGGTTATTGCTTTGGTGCCAGGGGAGGGGGTGTTTGAGATAAGGAGGTGAAGGCCAGCGGCGCATTTGCCTCCGGCGGTTGGGCCTGCGGCGCTTATGCCTCCGGCGGTTTTGCCTGCGGCGCTGCAGGTAGGATGGTGTTTGCCTCCGGCGGTAGGAGCCTGCGGCGCTTTTGCCTCCGGCGGTGTTGTCAGGTGCTGGGCGTATGGTGCCCAACCAAAAACTCCCCTCACCGAACGCCCCACCCAAATCCGACATCCAGCAGGAGGACAATACCCTCTTCTGCTATGGACCTCGGAATTTCTTCTCGCACAGCCCTCATAACCGGTGCTGCCGGTGGTATGGGCGCTTCTGTCGCTCGCTTTCTACTCAATGAAGGCACCCGCGTAGTGCTCACCGACATCGATGAAGAGCAACTCGCCCAAACCGCGAAAAATCTCGGCAACAGCGACAGAGTCAGCACCATAGTGGCCGACCTCACTACAGATGAAGGTATTCAGCAGCTCAACGGCAAAGTCAATGTGGCCATCGATATCCTCGTGCATACCGCCGGCATCACAGGCGCAAAAGGCGATCCGCTGGAGGAGGTCGACAACGATGATTATCGCGAAGCTTTTGAGATTGATTTTCTCTCAGCCGTGCGACTCTCGCGCCTCTTCGTGCCAGTGATGCGCAAGCGCGGGTGGGGCAGGGTCGTATTTGTCACCTCTGAAAACGTCGCTCAACCCTACGATGATGAGGCAGTCTACAATGCTGCCAAGGCAGGAGTGCTTACTTTAGCAAAGGGTATGGCACAACGCTACGCTAAAGATGGAGTGCTCGTCAACTCTGTGGCGCCTGCCTTCATCGCCACCGACATGACCGATGGCATGATGGAAAAAACGGCCAAAGAAGAAGGCATCACCGTAGAGCAGGCGATCAAGAACTTTCTCGAAGACGACCGCCCCCACCTCGTGCTCAAGCGCCGTGGTAAGCCCGATGAGGTGGGTGCCGTCATCGCATTTCTCTGTTCAGAACTCGCAAGCTTCGTGGTCGGCAGCAACTACCGCGTCGATGGCGGCTCGGTGCAGGGCATCGACGTCTGAGCCAGCCTAGTAGGTATAACCCGGATCGTGCATTGGGATGCGTAGCGAGAGTTCTCAAGCCCAAAGAATACGTGTGCTCGCGGAAAAAATTTTCCGCAGACATAGTCACTACTACGGTGAGGACAGATTTTTGAGCAAGTGCGCGTAGTCAAAGGGCTGAGGGCTCGTAGTAGCAATTCTAATGCACGATCCGGGTATAATGCAAAACAGGGTGCCAGCCGAAACTTAGCACCCTGTATAACCCCAAAAAACCAAATGAAAACAGTGCTTTCACCAGTTTGGCCAAAGTCACTGTTGATTCGAGCAACAATGTGCGAAAATTTTGGTGTACCTACAACTTTAAGGTGGTCTAGCCCCGTATTTTCTTGAAAATCAGCTCTTCATCCAGCCCCTAGCCCCCAGCCCCCCGAACAGCAAAACAACGGCGAAGCCAAAAAACAAGCGAAGCTTAAAAAACAACGAAGCCAAAACCGGCGAAGCCGCCCCCCTATGTCACCAGCAACAAAAGTCAAAACCATCTTTGCCTGTTCCTCCTGCGGCACCACCTCGCCGAAGTGGATGGGCAAATGCTCGGGCTGTGAAGAATGGAACACCCTGGTAGAGGAAGTAATAAGCACAGGCACGCGTGCACAACAGATAGCCGATGCTCCTCCCGGACCGCGAAGCTCTAGCAGAGGCAAACGCCGCACGTCTGTCCCTACGCCCATACACGAGATTTCGAGCGATACTGAAAGCCGTATCGCGCTGCCCGATCCCGAACTCAACCGCTGCCTCGGAGGTGGTATCGTGCCAGGTGCCCTCGTCCTGCTAGGAGGTGAGCCAGGTTCAGGTAAGTCTACACTAATGCTGCAGACCGTCATGCAGCTCAACCGGCGCATTCTCTACGTCACGGGTGAAGAATCAGAAAAGCAGATCAAGCTGCGCGCCGACAGATTGCCAGGTGCAAATGAGCAGTGCTACATGCTCGCCGAAACCGATACAGCCGCCATCGCCAAACACGTCCGTGACCTCGGTCCTGCCGTACTCGTCATCGATTCTATTCAAACGATGGCAAGCCCACTCATCGATTCTGCACCCGGTAGCGTGAGTCAGGTCAGAGAGACAGCAAATGTCTTTCAGCGTATCGCCAAAGATTCCGGCATCCCAGTGTTCATCATCGGTCACATCACCAAAGAAGGCTCTATTGCCGGACCGAAGTTGCTCGAGCACATTGTCGATGTAGTGCTGCAATTCGAAGGCGATCGCAACTACGCGTACCGAGTGCTGCGGACGCTCAAAAATCGCTTTGGTAGCACCGACGAATTAGGCATTTACGAGATGCGTGTCGATGGTATGAATCCCATTACCAATCCCTCCGAGTTACTGCTCGCTCAGCACGATGATGAGTTGTCGGGCTCGGCAGTGGCTGCTACGCTCGAAGGGATGCGCCCACTGCTCATCGAGGTGCAAGCCTTGGTGAGTACTTCTGTGTACTCTACCGCTCAACGTTCGGCGACTGGCTTTGACATACGGCGGCTCAATATGCTGTTGGCCGTACTCGAAAAGCGCTGCGGCTTTGCGTTTGCACAAAACGACGTATTCCTCAATATTGCTGGTGGCATTCGCGTAGAAGATCCTGCCATCGATTTGAGCATTGTCGGCGCCCTGATTTCGAGTTTTGATGATGTGGCCATTCCCAAACGCGATGCTTTTGCCGGAGAAGTCGGGCTGTCGGGTGAGGTGCGCGCAGTCAGCAAGATCGATCAGCGCATCCTCGAAGCAGATAAGCATGGCTTCGACCGCATCTTCGTGAGTAAGTACAACAAAGGTCTCGATGCGCTCTCTGTAGACTTAGAGGTGGTGCAGGTAGCGCGCGTTGAGGATTTAGTGCGCATGTTATTCCAGTAGCAACCAGCCACCTAGCGTGGCCGTTAATCTGCCGTGCAAGCTCTCATCCTTTACGACGGACACTGCGCGCTCTGCTCTGGGGCGGTGCAGTCTATTCTGCGGCTCGACGATGAGGGGGTCTTTCGCTTTGCACCGCTTCAGTCGATAGATTCAGGTAAACTCGAGCAGGATGCGCCTGCACTTGCAGCTTTCGCCAAAACCCAACTCGATGCCGCCGCCGTCGATCCGAGTAAGCTCGACTCTATTATTGTAGTTGACCAGCATGGCACCTACCAAAAAAGCACAGCCTTCTTTCGCATAATGCGCCTGTTGGGCTGGCCATATCGTACACTGACGATTTTCTCGTTGCTGCCGCTCAGATTGCGCGATGGCATGTATGACTGGGTCGCTCGCAACCGCTACCGCATGTTCGGCAAACACGATACCTGTTGGCTGCCCAAACAGGAATGGCGCGGACGTTTTGTAGGTGAATAGCTGAGGCGGCTATTTTCGCGGGCCGTTGAGCGATGCTCGACCTTAGTTCCCTACTTATGCCTGCACGCACTTCCATAGCCCAACTCCTTGTCGATCAGCCAATCGGCAGCACTGTCTCCGTTGCAGGTTGGGTTCGCACGTTTCGAAACAACCAATTTGCTGCCCTCAGCGACGGCAGCTGCCAAAAAACGCTGCAGGTAGTCGTTGACCGCGATCAGCTCTCAGAGCAAGTCCTCAAGCGGATCACCACCGGCGCCGCCATCAAAGCGACGGGTGAGTTGGTCGAGAGCCAAGGTCGGGGACAATCCGTTGAGCTTAAAGCTACTCAAGTGGAGGTTGTTGGCGAATGCAACCTTGAAACTTACCCTCTTCAGCCCAAGAAACACTCGCTGGAATTCCTTCGCGAAATTGCCCACCTGCGGCCGCGTACCAACACCTTTGGCGCAATCCTACGCGTCCGACATGCCATTGCGCTCGCCATCCATCACTTCTTCGATGAGCGCGGCTTTTTTTACATGCATTCACCCATCATTACCGGCAGCGATGCCGAGGGCGCAGGTGAAATGTTTCAGGTCACTACGCTTCCGCTAAAACAAATTCCTACTACCGATGAAGGCGAAGTTGATTTCAAACAGGACTTCTTTGGTAAAGCCACCAACCTCACCGTAAGTGGTCAGCTTGAAGCAGAACTCGCTGCGCTAGCGCTAGATAAAGTGTATACGTTCGGTCCTACGTTTCGGGCTGAAAACTCGAACACGACACGACACCTCGCGGAGTTCTGGATGATCGAGCCTGAAATTGCTTTTGCCGACCTCCACGATAACATGGCTCTAGCAGAGGCCATGTTGAAGTCGGTCATTCAGGAAGTGAGCGAGCGCTTCCCCGACGAACTCGAATTTCTAGAACAGCGCCTGCTCGATGAGGAAAAGTCTAAACCGCAAAATGAGCGCTCGCCTATGCCGCTACGCGAGAAGCTCAATTTTGTGCTAGAGAATGAATTTGTGCGCCTCACTTACACGGAGGCCATCGACATCCTGCGCAACTCGAAGCCGAATAAAAAGAAGCAGTTTCAATTTCCTATTGACGAATGGGGCGCCGATCTCCAATCTGAGCATGAACGCTACCTCGTCGAGAAGCACTTTAAGAAGCCTGTAATTCTCACGGATTATCCTGCTGAAATAAAAGCTTTTTACATGCGGCTCAACGATGACCAGAAGACGGTAGCCGCGATGGATATCCTTTTCCCCGGCATAGGTGAAATAGTGGGTGGATCACAGCGCGAGGAGCGTCTCGATATCCTCCAAGACCGCATGGCCGCCTTTGGTATTCCCGAGCACGAGATGGAGTGGTTTCTCGACACCCGCCGCTACGGCACATGCAAGCACGCTGGCTTCGGTCTTGGTTTCGAGCGACTCGTGCTCTTCATCACTGGTATGCAGAATATCCGGGATGTAATTCCTTTTCCGAGATATCCTGGGAGTGCGGAATTTTAGGGGGTAGCCTGCGGCTGTTTTATTTGCCTGCGGCTGTTTTTTGAGCAAGCTCGTTTTTTGGCCTTCGGCCGTTTTTTGGCTTCGCCGTTTTTGCTGTTCTGGGGGCTGTTCTGGGGGCTGTTTTGGGGAGAATGGTATCGCAAAGTTCGCAAAGGGAGGACGCAAGGGGGTGGGGCGGCTTCGCTGTTTTTGCTGTTCTGGGGGCTGTTTTGGGGAGAATGGTATCGCAAAGTTCGCAAAGGGAGGATGCAAGGGGGTGGGGCGGCTTCGCCGTTATTGGCTGCGCCTGTTTTTTTGAGCAAGCTCGTTTTTAGGCCTGCGGCTGTTTTTTGGGCTGCGCCGTTTTTTGCTGTTTGGGGGGCTGTTTGGGGGTGATGGTATCGCAAGTTCGCTGCGCTCACCGCAATGGGTCGCAAGGTTGGCAAAGGGGCTGGACTTACGCTTCAAAACGTATTCGTTCTAAGGGGGGCATCTATGGGAAAAAGCGTCTTTATTGGTTGGCTACCTCCTTGGGGTGGTGGTTCTAGCGTTACGCTTAGCTCATAGACTATCAGCAGCGGTTGTGATGCGGCAGTTCTGGTGGGCCTCTGTGAGAAACTGCCTAATGTCACGCCTCTCACACGGAGGGACACGGAGATGTTGCACGGAGGAGGCACGGAGGGTTTAACTATTATCGGAGTATTTGCCCTTTAGCCTAGTGCCTCCGTGACGCTCCGTGCCCAAAGCGTAGCGCCTCTGTGGGCCTCCGTGAGAAACTGCCTAATGTCAAGCCGCTCACACGGAGGGACACGGAGAGTTTGCACGGAGTCGGCACGGAGGGCTCCACGCGTGAACCGTCGCACGGAGACGGTTCAGGTATAGAAAGCCCGAGGTTTAACTATTATCGGAGTATTTGCCCTTTAGCCTAGTGCCTCCGTGACGCTCCGTGCCCAAAGCGTAGCGCCTCTGTGGGCCTCCGTGAGAAACTGCCTAATGTCAAGCCGCTCACACGGAGGGACACGGAGAGTTTGCACGGAGTCGGCACGGAGGGCTCCACGCGTGAACCGTCGCTTCTCCGAGTACCTCACAGCTCGATAACTACTTGACCTTCGCAGATTCTTATATGTGTCAGTTGAAGCGACGGTTCAGGTGCAGTCTGTACATACCCTCTGCGGGCATCCGTGTGAGAGCTGGTAGAACGGCCATCGCGGTAGTATCTAGAGAGTCTTGCCACCAGCACCCAGCACCCAGCCCCTAGCACCCAGCGCCCAGCCCCTAGCGCCCAGCACCCAGCCCCTAGCACCCAGCCCCCTCACGCCGGCACCTCCGAACTCGCTGGCTCCACAGGCTCAGGCTCGTGGCGAAAAAAGGCACTATAGAATACAACCAAGCAAAACATACCGACTGATATCGCTGCATCCGCAATGTTGAAGACCGGGCGAAAAAACAAGAAGCGATCTCCGCCCCACACAGGTAGCCAATCAGGGAAATTGCCGCTGATCAAGGGGAAGTACAACATGTCGACCACCCTTCCGTGTAAAAATCCAGCGTAGCCTCCCCCCTCAGGAAACAGCGTCGCCGGCAGCGGATTGTGGTAGCTACTTTCCGAAAAGACAAGACCGTAAAACGCCGAATCAATAATGTTGCCCATCGCGCCTGCAAGGATGAGTGCAAAACACACCAGCAAGCCCTTCTGCGTGCCTTGCTGCACCAGCTTGTGAATCAAATAGATCAAAAAGCCAACAGCAAAAACTCGAAACAGACTCAGCGCCAGCTTGCCGTACGAGCCTCCAAATTCAATTCCGAAAGCCATCCCTGGATTCTCCACGAAATGCACAAAGGCCCCATCCCAGCCCGGGATGATCGCAAACTGGCCGCCATACTCCATGTGCGTCTTCACCCAGATTTTCACCGCCTGGTCGAGCAGCAAAACGGACAATACAACCAGAACGACGAGGTGACTACGCTTCAAAAGATCGGAAATTGACGGCTGCAAATGAACGCGCCAGCTAGCATTCAGCTTGCCTAGCCGCGCGCATTCTTCGCCTCCACACTCAGCGTCGCGTGCGGAACGGCCCGTAGACGCGCCTTAGGGATCAATTCGCCCGTTTCCCGGCACACGCCATAGATCTTATTCTGAATGCGAATCAGCGCATTTTCGAGGTGCTGAATCAACTTCTGCTGGCGATTCGCAAGCGTATTGAGCCGCTCATTCTCAGCCGAGGAGGTACCATCATCAAGCCCCTTGACTTTCGTGTCGGGATTGTCGGCACGCTCTTGCAGGGACGTGAGATAAAAGTCCAAATCCTCCCGCGCACGCTCGAGTTTCTTCTCGATAATCTCGCGAAACTCCTGTAAATCCTGATCAGAATAGCGGAGTTCGGAAGTAGGTTGTTGAGCCATAAGTGGTGTCGACGACTAGCCGCGGCAAAAGTACGCTCTGCCCAGCAGCTAATGCAAGTCCGCTCGCGCATTTCAAGCGGCCGAGTCAGAGCCTGCCGCACCCTTGCAAGGCTTAAATCCAGCCACTTTTTTCAGCTTTCGCCAAAACTTAGCAAACGGAACTTCTGCTGCGTAACCGGAAGCTGTCCTTGAGCAAACGGTAGTCTCGCCAGCAGCCGTTTACCCCTCAGGAGCTTACATATGCAGCTTTCGCTAAAACCTTAGACGTCTAGCTTCAGTAAACGAGTGTACTATGACCAAACCTACACTCACTCCCGCCCCCGAGCAAACCCTCATCCGAGGCCTTCTGCTCGCCGTCCTCATGTTCTGGTCGGCTATGATCTTGACACTCAGCGCACGACCGCCAAGTGATGCACAAGATGACTTCATCCGAGCTGTGTCTCGCATTGCTCTCGAAGAACAAGCCCGTACCGGTGTGCCTGCCAGCATCACCGCTGCACAAGCCATCCTCGAATCAGATTGGGGCCGCGCACCCATCGCCATCGCTGGCAACAACTACTTCGGCATCAAATGCAAAAGCTGGTGGACGGGCGAAACCGTACTCCACGAAGATGATGACTACGATGATGCAGGCCAGCTTACCAAAAGTTGCTTTCGCGCATACGGCAGTGTGGAGGATAGTTTTCGCGATCACTCCGACTTCCTCAAGAATTCTACGCGCTACGCGTCCTTGTTCGCGCTTTCGCCGACCGACTACAAAGGCTGGGCACAAGGCCTGCGTGCCTGCGGATATGCGACGGATATAAGATATGCCGACAAGCTGATCGCCATCATCGAACGCCTCGAACTCTACGCCCTTGATTGGCCACAAACCGATGACATGCACTGGCTCATGGAAAATACCGAGAGCGGCATCAAGATTACCGAAGAGAAGACTTGGATGGATATTCCCGCAGAGTACGAACCCACTGGCGAAGGTCGTGTGGCCAGTATCCGAACTGATCGTTCTTAGCTTTCGGGTGGTGTGCCATCAGGATGTCCGCCTTTAGCACTTCCGGCATCTGCAGGCGCACCACCCACGTAAGCATCCGTTTTCACATCGCGCTCGGCAGCACGAGGCGCATTCATCGGTTGAGCTGTTTTGGCAATAGCTGCTTTAGGCTGCTTCTTGTCCTTCTTGGAGTTGCCACGAGGAGTGCGATCCCCACGTTTTTTGCGACCGTAGCCTCGAAACTGCAGCGGATCGGCATGAGCTTCATCATAGCCTTCGCGCGACATATAAACACGTCGCGCGAGAAAGCAAGCCTGCGCAAAACTCGCCGCCGAGGCAAGCCCTTTACCCGCTATGTCGAGCGCAGTGCCATGGTCGGGCGAGGTACGTACCACTGATAGTCCAGCGGTGAAGTTTACACCTCCGCCAAAGGCAAGGGTCTTGAAGGGGACCAAGCCTTGATCGTGATACATCGCGAGGACTGCATCGAAGTTGCGGTACTGACCCGACCCGAAAAATCCATCTGCGGGAAATGGCCCCATTACGTCAACGCCTCTTGCTTTCATAGCTTCTACGGCAGGGCGAATGGTGATTTGCTCCTCTTGTCCGATAGCTCCACCGTCGCCGGCATGCGGGTTTAGTCCGAGCACCGCGATGAGTGGGCCGTTGATGCCAAAGTCGCGTTTGAGCGTGTCGTCGAGCAGGGCAATTTTATTTTGCAGTATAGTAGGAGAAATGGAGTTGGCTACGCTCTTGATGGGAATATGTCCGGTCGCCACGGCTACGCGAAGATCGTCGTCGCCTACCATAATCATGAGGCTGCGGCCGCGGCCAAATTCGTTTTCAAGAAATTCCGTATGACCTGGGTAGCCAAAGCCAGCTTGTTGCATGGCTGACTTGTGAATAGGTGCAGTTACGAGCACGTCGATCTGCTTGTTGTGAAGTGCTTGGGCCGCCTGTTCGAGACTGGTTTTGGCGACAGCGCCACCCTCTTCACTGATGCGCCCAAACTCCACGGGCGGCTCGTGTTCCCAGCAGGTGACGATACGCACCAGCTCGTCGTGTTTGGTTTTGGCGAAAGCTGAATCTGAAATACTTACAGCCTGAGTCTGCACGCCGCTGAGGGCATTGGCCTCCTGGTGGATCGCCACCATCTCGGGACTGGCAAAAATTATGGGCGCAAAATATTTGAAGAGACGCTTATCGCTGAAGGCTTTGAGAGCAACTTCGAGACCGATGCCGTTGGGGTCGCCGCAGGAAATGCCGAGGGTAATTCGTTGCATAGGAGGCGTAAGGTAGCAGCGCGGCGCTAGGCTTTACCTTGGCCGCACGTGAGGGCGAAAAAGTCATTTGGGCAGCATTTTTTGGCGCAACCGCAAATTGCGAGGCAGATTGCCGAGAGCATTCCGCTGGAGGACGTCGAGCGCATCCTTGAAGTTGGTCCTGGGCAAGGTATGCTCACTCAATTTTTGCTCGAACTCGATGTGCCGCTGATTGCCGTTGAGGCCGATGATGATATGGTGATGCACCTCCAGCAGCGCTTTGGGGAGTGGGCCGCCGCGGGGTTAATTAGTGCTGATTTTTTAAAAGTTAATTTAGCTACGCTTACGCAAAACCAGCCGACGGCGCTGGTGGGTAATTTTCCATACAACATTAGCTCGCAGATATTAGTGCGATTGGTTGATCACCGGCATATGTTTCCGCGAATGGTAGGGATGTTTCAGCGAGAATTAGCCGAGCGGGTGCTGGCTCCGCCGGGGTCTAAAACTTATGGAAGTATTAGTGTACTGGTGCAGGCTTTTTATCGTGGGCATGTGGTGATGCACCTCAAGCCGGGCAGTTTTAACCCGCCGCCGAAGGTGCATTCTACTGTCATTCACCTAGAGCGCTTGCCTGTAGAGGATGCACTAGACTGTGATGAAGAATTGTTTCGCCGCGTGGTACGTATGGCTTTTCAGCAGCGGCGCAAAATGCTGCGTAATTCCCTCAAATCCCTCTGGCCCGGCGACATCGACCCGGATGATAAAAGTCTTCAGCGCAGGCCCGAGCAGTTGAGTGTGGAGGCGTTTGTGGAGTTGGTGAGGCGGGTGCAACAGCAGTAATCAGCCAAACTTTACGTCAAGACCTTTAGCTTTTGTTGCAGGTAGGTTCTTTCCTGATCGTTTACCACAACGTCAAGTGCATCCTCGAGGCACTGCCGCGCTGTAGCGATGCTGCCAAACTGCTTATGCCATTCCGCCCAACAACCGTGGTAGAGGTAGCGCCGCGAGGCGAGTGCGTCCACAACTATCGCTTCGAGCAGCTGCTTAGATTTTCTTGGATTTCCATTTTGGATATACACAATTGCTAGACTTAAATCTGTCATCGGACTTGGAGCTACCGTACGCAGCCGCTCGTACCAGACGGCAATTTGTGTCCAATTAGTTTGCGAAAATTGTTTGGCTTTTAAATGCTCGGCTGCGATGGCGGCTTCATAATGATATACTGAAAAGTAATTAGTCTGTACCGCCTCATTCATTAACGCATGTCCGCGATACGCAAGACCTGTGTGCCACGTAGAACGATCCTGATGCTTGAGGTCGATTAGTTGGCCGGATTCGCTAACCTTAGAATCGAGTCGTGCGGCATGGAAACACATTAGTGCCATCAGCGCGTGGAGCGCCCCATTTGTGTCGGCAATTGATGGGGCGCTAAGCAGTTGCTGGCACATCCGCATGGCCTCACCACACAGCTCTTCGCGAACCACTTTGCTCCGACTGGCCGAATGGTAGCCCTCATTGAAGATCAAGTAAAGCACTTCCAGAACGCGTGCCATTCGGCTTTCCAACGCTCTACCTGAAGGGACTTCGAATACGAGCTGACTTGCCTGAATGGATTTTCTGGCGCGCGTGAGCCGCTTTTTGATGGTTTCAGGTTTGAGCAGGAGGGCTGTTGCTATTTCGCTTCCGCTAAAACCTGACACACACCGCAGCGCAAACGCAAGTTGATCTTGCGGTTTGAGCGACGGGTGACATGCTGTGAAGATCATGCGAACTTCTGCATCAGCAACTTCGTGGTCGAGGAAAAGCAGGTCGACTTCTGAAGCTATGTCACGATCATCGACAGCTCGCAACTCTCGCTTTTCACTCGCGGTTTGGCGCCGCAGGAGGTCAATTGCGCGACGCTTGGCGGCGATGGTGAGCCAAGCCTCCGGATTTTCGGGCAGATGTTCACGCCATGCATGAGTTGCTTGAGCAAACGTATCCTGGAGCGCATCCTCCAGGAGTGGAAGTTCGGCTGGACCAAAAAGCCGGACCAGTGTAGCCAAGTACTTCGCGTAGGAGCGCCGGAAAAAATGATCGAGAAGACCTGACTCTGCTGCTTGCACGTGACTAAATACCCGGATAGCCTTGACTAAAGTCTATTACTTCACGAATTTCGACGCCGTTGCCAAGGTCATAATCAGGAAACCCTTGCGCGATTTCGGTAGCCGCGTCATAGTCTTTGGCGCTGACGATGTAATAGCCACCGACGAGTTCTTTTATTTCTGAGCCTGCTTGGTCGGTGACGGTACGGTTGGGACCCATTACACGTCTAACATTGCTGGAGTGGAGTGCTTCGCCGTCGTGTTGTAGGCCTTTGGCGTTCATCTGGGCGCTCCACTGTTGCCATTTGCCAAGACGTTCTTGCATTTGCTCGGGTGAAAGTCCGAGATTTGGGTAATCAGGTCCGACGAAGAGTAGCATGAATTTTTTCATGGTCACGAGTCTTTGTGCGCTGAAATTAGCGCGGGTTAGAAGTTGTAGAAGCGTTTGCTTCATTGATATGACGAAGCTGCTCTTCGACTAGGGGACATGTAGTCCTGAATTCTGTGAATTTCGACCGACGCCATCCCACAAGCAGCCCATCAAATTTCCCTCGAAAAAGTCCGCTATTTGGCGCTGTGAAAGCAACATGCAAGCAAATTGGTGCTAATCGCGATTAGCAAACACCTGTGCATCAGCCGTTTACAAAACTAGACTTTGGCAATTTGGGCCGTTGTGAAAGCAACGGGCAAGCAAATTTTGCCGCCATTCTTAGGCCCAATATGGCTGGTAGCGGCGGTCTTTTGTACCAGCTGCGGGGTCTGTAATTTTCACTAAGGCTTTTTCGGGTGTTTGCTTAAGGAAGGCATATGCACTGCATGTGTAGCGTGAGGTGCCCCACAACTAGCATGGCATTTGGTCGTGAAGTCTGCCCCTCTCTACCCCGTAATTCCTCACCCAACATTCCCAGTTTTTGCCTCTATGAAAGCAACGTGCAAGCAAATTCGGGCAGCAGCGTATTCGCAAACACCTGATTGCCAACTATTTACATAAGTATATTTTGTCGATATAGGCCTCTGTGAAAGCAACGTGCAAGCAAATTTGGCCGCCTTTCTTAGGCCCAATATGGCTGGTAGCGGCGGTTTCTTGTACCAGCTTCGGGGTCTGTAATTTTCACTAAGGCTTTTTCGGGTGGTAGCTTCTGTAGCGATGCTGCCAAACTGCTTATGCCATTGCGCCCAACAACCGTGGTAGAGGTAGCGCCGCGAGGCGAGTGTGTCCACCACTATCGCTTCGAGCAGCTGCTTAGATTTTCTGGGATTTCCATTTTGGATATACACAATTGCTAGACATAAATCTGTCATCGGACTTGGAGCTACCGTACGCAGCCGCTCGTACCAGACGGCAATTTGTGTCCAATTAGTTTGCGAAAATTGTTTGGCTTTTAAATGTTCGGCTGCGATGGCGGCTTCATAATGATTACGGAGAAGGAATTTAACTAACCACAGGGTGGTAAGGAAGACTTTTTAAGTGAGTCACGTGGTCAAATCAATAGACTTCTAACGTCTGGGTTTGACACGAAATCAGGTTAATTTCAGTGCTTAGTAATATGGTTTTATCAGCGGCAAGGGCTTGACATCGATAAATCCCCGGTTTTAGGCTCAACAATTGGCCTTTACTTCCCGGAGAAACAGTTAATCGAGCGTCTTCTCCTGAGGAATCCGAAGTAGAACGCACTAAGACAGAAATATTTGACGAAGTCAAATTTGCAGCAATAAAGATTGTGGAACATGTATCCATAGCAGCTTTAGGTTTTTTGGAGAACAGTTCAGCCAAGCGTAGGCCTGCATCAAGCAACTCAGAAGTTTTTGGTTTCTGCGCTGTAGCTGGTATCGTAAGAATGGATACAAGAAGGCCGAAAATGCTAACCTTTATAATCATCAAATGCAAACTCATGATTTTGATTTTTTCCAATAATAAATGGCTAGTAGAGCCACGCTAATTCCTGCCAAAGTGATAGACTTATGATTGTCGGCAAACGAAAACGAAGGTCCAATAGCATTGATTGCTAAGCAAAGGCATACTACGCCTGCAATGAGAAGTTTCTTCATGAAGTGATTTTAAGTTATGTGCGAGAGCAGGCAACAGCCTGCCCTCACACATAACGACTAACGCAATCTACGCCTTACCAGTAATTATTGATTGCGGCACATGTTGTGGCGACGGCACCGGCTTGTGGCCCTAGTAAACATCCAGCGGCATCACAAGCCATACATCTCCAGAACCTGCGTGACAATGCCAGAATTGTTCCGTTACCACTATCGTCTCCGGTGGTAACTCCCCCGCCCGACTCTAGAGCAGCACGAAATTCATCACTCGCGTGCTCCTGATATTCTCCTAAGCCCCAAAATGAAGTAGAATGCTTCACTCCTGACAGAAAGTCAAGGAACTGCTGGTTGTCTCCGTGGTCTGTACGCGCTTGCTCAACAGCATCCAACGTCTGTTGGATAGTAGATTCTCGAATGCTATTCAGGAAATTTAGCACAAGATTGTAAGTAGCATCATCAACCAGTTGAGCATCTCTTAAGTCATCAACCAATTTGAATGGGTCATCGAGTGAAGGGTTTTGTCGAATGACATCTGGCAGGCTTTGTAGCGGTATCGACCCATAGTCAGCCAGTGTGGTTATGACATCACCATCTTTTATCTCACTGGTAAGGTGAGGAATGATGGCCGCAACAATGCGGTTGTGCTCTAGTCCAACGGCATCAAAGTCGTTTTCTTGAGCGTGTATTATTCCACTCAAGAACAAGAAGAAAAAAGGAAGAATTACTCTGAACATAATGAAGTATTTGCCCCACTTTTCAGTGGGAGCTAAGGGTAGTGTCGGTCAATCCATTTTCTTAAAGCTAAGCCACTCTGGAATGGAAGTGTGCAGTAACTAAAGATTACATATTGCCGATCTGTCGATGCAAATCTGAGCCGAACCGGCTCAAAATTAGCAACAAGGTTATACACATGGTATATATATATATATCATGTGTAATTGCCCAACAATCATACTTACAGCCGCCGTCAGCTCAATAATTATACCTGTATCAAGCTATAGTGGGGGTGCAAGGTATTTGTGTCTATTTTTCTAACCTGCAGCCAGGATTACTAGCTTCCATGCAACCTTGACTTCTTACTCTGCTAGACCTGGCCTCATGTAACAGCACATTAATGGGTCGGGCAGGTTAGGAGTTGTAGAAGCGCGTGCTTCGTAGGGATGACGAAGCTGCTCTTCGAGTAGGGGACATGTTGTCCTGAATTCTGCGGATTTCGACCGGCGCCATCCCACAAGCAGCCCATCAAATTTCACTCGAAAATGTCCGCTATTGGCGCTGTGAAAGCAACGGGCAAGCAAATTAAGGCAGCAGCGTATTTGCAAGCAGCTGACCGCCAGCCGTTTACAAAACTAGACTTTGGTAATTTAGGCCTCTGTGAAAGCAACGGGCAAGCAAATTTTGCCGCCTCACTTAGGCCCAGTACGGCTGGTAGCGGCGAATTTTTCTTACCAGCCTCGCGTTGGTGATTTTTACTATGGCTTTTTCGGGTATTTGCTACTGGAAGGCATTAGCCACTGCATGTGTAGCGTGAGGTGCCCCACAACTAGCAGGGCAGTTGGTCATGAATTCTGCCCCTCTCTACCCCGGTATTCTTCACCCAACATTCCCAGTTTTTGCCTCTATGAAAGCAACGTGCAAGCAAATTTGGGCAGTAGCGTATTTGCAAACACTTGACTGCCAGCTACCTACAGAGATAGATTTAGACACTTTAGGCCTCTGTGAAAGCAACGGGCAAGCAAATTTGGGCTATCGCAAAAGCGCATTACCACTTCCCGCATTCCTCTCCGTGCATCGGACAGGGTGGATCATCTTTATGCTTTTCCTCCCAAATGCGCTCCTGTTCTTCAAAGGGGAGAGCTTGAAATTTTGCCTGCTCGGCTAGTTCTTCTTCAGTAGGAAGAGGGAAGTCGTAGGGATCACCATCACCTTGATAAAAGCGCTCATCCGGATAGCCCGCCTCGCCACCCTTGGCAAGGAAATCCTCTTTGCGGATGTACTGAAGACACGGACAATACATGCCCCACTGACAGCCCAACTGCGTGCCTGAGCAACCGTCATACATATAGCCGCCATTGTCAATGATATTCATCCGTCGCTGGGCCAGTTCCATAAGCAACGCAAACTTGAGCCGTGGGGGATAATCTTTCGGGCCGGCATATGTAGCGCCGTGGATAGCTAAGGTGGGAACGAGTTCTGCGTTGAGTGCTGCCAACTGTTCGTCGCTAAGTACATCGGCGGGTGGTAGAGCCGGTAGATCAATTCCGATGCGTTGCGCCAAGGTCGGCATGGCTTGATCAGGTCCGCGCATGAAGGCATTGAGATCACGCATATCTTGGTCCTCATCTTCGGGTTGGGGATTCTCCTGGAGTGCTCGCTGAACATTTGCCCTAGCTTCCAAATAAATGGCTTTGGCATTTTCTCCTCCTGCGCCAGCAAAATTGCAGCGATAGCCCAATGTGTGTTCGCGCACATGAAGCAAGTGTTTTGCCGCCAATTCACCGCATCTTCGCAGTCTTATTTCAGCGAAGTCGGTGAGGAGCTGGTTGAGGTAGCGCATGGTAGGAGTAATTGGATGGCTTAAAGTAGCACTGATGGGATGAATAAACCATAGCCGTTGCTTTGGCCGCTCGAACCTCCCTTAGGAATACAGCAAGCGGCCTGGCTAAATACTGAACCGATGTCTGTTTGAAGAGCAGCTTAGTGGCCAACCTCTACTCTCGCCTCCGTAAGAATTCCCGCAGCGGATGATTAGGGAATGTGCCTATCTTACATGCTTTCCCGCCAGCAAATCCCCTCCCATGAAGAACCTTACCCTGCTCTCCATCCTCTTCCTACCCCTTGTAGTGCTTGCCCAAGATCTTCGGATCGCGAACAGCGAGCAGGCAATTAGCTGGGATGACCTAGAAGTGGATTCGAGCGGCACACCCGTTGGCGTACTCACCTTGCCACATGATGTAGGTGCCTTGCTCGTTGACGGTAATCGCACCTATCGACTCCAGGAAAGGATGATCGATCTGCGGCTGGCCATTCTAAATGATGAAGTGGTGGTGACGGGCTCAGACTTTATACCTGCTCCTAATATAAGTGCGCAATATCATGATCTCACATATGTGCTGAGAACGGCAACCTACAACCGCGCCACGCGCAGCGTCACCACGCGCGCGTCCGATGGAGGATTTTTAGCCCGCGACTATACCAACGTTGATGGAAAACTTCTTCCTGTAGGATACGGCAGGTATCCCGGAGCGCCAACAGCTTCTAAGCCTAGCATTATTGGGCAACATCCACAACTAGGCACAAATTTTATAGGACACATACCGGGCTCGGCGTCTTCTATTTACAATCCAGCTGGCAAAACGCTGAGACCATCTTCGTTTTATCTCTATGCCCAGATACCAAATTCACTAGTAGGTTTTGCTTTGGGTGTAAATCGTACTCTTGCATATAGCAATGGTTCACTACTTGCCATTGGTCGTTATGTCTATGATGTTTCAGATGATGAACCAAGCACCTCGTCTTACCATGAAATTGAGGCATCTAGCGATCCAGTAGGAATAGCAGCATTTACAGATCATGTTGTCGCCGTCACGGCACGCGAACTTATTAGTTTAGATACCGCAGATGCTTCTATTAAGGCAATTAAGGTTTTGCCGAAAGGCTATACTGCCACAAGCGCTGCACTACACCCTACCAATCGCCTGCTCGTGTTTGGTACTTACCGTAATTCACCCACGGTGCTGGCCTTTGATGCTCAACTTAATCTCGTGGAGGCCTATAGCTACGGACAAGGCAATGGCGACGCTATCGCTACCAACGCGAATGGTTTGATCTGGCTCGGCATTACCCACCCCGACAGTGCCGCGCAGTTGTTGCAACTGGTGGGAGGACTCGACGCTCATCCACTCGCAACACCTGTCGTGGGCTTGGCAGACCAGCTGCAGACGTATACAGATTATCCCTTGCCCGATACTTCCGGTATGATTAAAAGCTACAGCTTGACGTATACGCGGTTGGTGATAAATAATGAACCTCGTGGTGATCTTACTGGAATAGTTGACTCCTTTGGCCATCATTATACCTACTTTGATCGGGTCCGTGATTTTCAGGCTGTTCAGCGCTCTGCGAGTGGACAATTGCTCGAAATTGGAATAGACTCAGCAGGCATTCGCCAGTACCATCTGCCACCGACGCGTAGCTACGACGGGAGTTACTGGATTGTAAACCAGCACCTTAGGAGGCTTGAAAGAATAGATACAAATGGTCATGTTATAGCTACTCTGGATTTTCCGAGTAACCATAGTTACTCGGTCATTAGAACTCTTTTTGATGGAGGAGCTATTATAGGAGTTCAATTTAGTGCTCCTTCAGCAATAACAAGCCCCAGCTACAATCATTCTAGGATAGATGGATTTGGTGAAATACGTGAACAAGTTCCTCAAGGACATTGCGTTGTCGGTGGACTCTTACGCAATAGCTCCACAAATTTGGTCTTTAGATGGCAAACCGTCAGCCAGGGCAATGAAGATATGATAAATTTTGTGAATGAATGTAATACAAGCCATCAATACGTCCCGATGCCGCGCTCCTTGAATTTATGCACAACGCCGGTAGTTCTTGAGGTCGATAGTTTCCCAGGATTTAACTACATGTGGTCCGACGGTGTACAATCTCTTAACCGCAACTTTACAGATACAGGCACGTATGTGTTAACCTTTACTGACGCCAATGGTCAAGCTTACCAGCAGTCGCTGGAAGTGACCAATAAGCCTGAGCTGAACACGCTTCTCGCTTCTAATCCAACAGTGCTCGATGCTCGATGTGCAGGCCGACAGGCAAATTATATCATTCGTCTGCGCCAGCCCAATCGATTGGCTTCCCTCACGTATAATGGTGAAGCCAAAGCTCTCGAAGATAGTATTCCGCAAGGCTCTCAAGAGCTGGTCTTAACGACGACGAGCGGTTGCGTGTATAACCTTGCAATCGAATCTGATATCGTCGATTCTATTCAACTCACGCTAGAGAACATTGAACAGCTTGAGGATACCGCAATCACGGTTACTTTATCTTCTGGATATTTCGATAGGTATAACTGGTCAGATGGCGTCATGACCAGGACAAATACTCGCACTTTAAACTTGCCGGTCAACTTAAGCGTCCAAGGGATAAATACCTATTATAACTGTCCAACTACCAGGCTTACACTTTCCCTGGTGAGCAGCCAAACATCAGCTGTTGACCCTAGCGGTCTAACCGCAACTCGAATAGGGGCGCAGACCTTGTTGATCACCTATCCAAGCGCACAAGCGTCTCGGGTGCTGACACTTTATGATCTTCAGGGGCGGGTCCTACTGACGCAAGCTATTGCAGGAGGAAGCACTGAGCAATTTATCGACCTCAGCCTGTTTAGTCCGACCTTTGATGTGCCAGGAAGTGGATTTATTGATTTGCGTGAAGGTGGGAAGCGGATGGGGGTGGGGCGGTTTTAAATGCACAGCTTTATTTGCAAAGCTTGGCCCAGCGGCGAATACCCACTCCCTACCTTCCCCCCATGACTCTCGAAGATCGCATCAACGCCGACATCAAATCCGCCATGAAGGAACGCCGCAAGGACGACCTCCGTGGGCTGCGTGCCATCAAACAAGCCATCCAACTCGCCCAAACCGATGGGAGCGGTGATGCCATAGACGAAAAACGCGAAATCCAACTCCTGCAAAAGCTCGTAAAGTCGCGCCGAGACAGCCTTAAAATCTACGAAGAACAAGGGCGTGAAGACCTCGCCGAAACTGAACGAGTCGAGATCAACACCATTGAGGCTTATCTCCCAACACAACTCAGCCCTGAGGAGCTGGCCCAGGTGGTAAAAGAAGTTATTGCCAATACCGGTGCATCCAGCATGAAAGATATGGGCAAAGTCATGGGCGCAGCACAAGCCAAACTCGGAGGACGTGCAGATGGTAAAGCCATCAGCGCCGAGGTGAAAAAGCAACTTAGCTAGCAGCCACCTGACCACAACATTGTGGTCAGGCCAACCCTAGCACCCAACACCCAGCCCCCAGTAACAATCTCACTTGAGGTTCGTCATACTTCGACAGGTGTATGCGTTGGCTTTAGGTCTTTTCACTCATGTCTATTCTGTTGCGTAGCCTAAGGCTGCTGGTAATTCTCACCTGCTTTTTTGGCAGCGCTCAGCTTTGGGCGCAGGCGCTCGAAGGGACAGTTCGTGATGGAGGTGGCAATCCAGTGCCTTACGCCAACCTGTTCGTGGAGGAGCTGGCTACAGGAACATCTAGTGATGACCTCGGCGCTTACTACCTCAAGCTCCCGGTGCGCGGTGATTACCGCATCATTGTCAGTGCAGTTGGTTATACCTCTACTGTCGATACCGTCATTCTCGCCGACGAGCGGGTACAGTATGACTTCACACTTCACGCCGCAGCGGCCGATCTTAAGGAAATAGTCGTCGAAGCGTCCAAACGCGATCCCGCCTATGCCATTATTCGCAAAGCCTCTGAACGTCGACAAGAAAACCTGCGCGCAGCAGCTAGCTATCGGGCACAGGTCTACCTCAAAGCTCGTGAGGATGTAGAGCAGCTCGAAGGGTCCAAGCGACAGCAGCGTAAAGCCGCTCGTCAGGAACAAGCACGACTAGCTGAACTCGAGGAGAGCGGCCTGCCAGAAGATCCTATAGCCGTACAGCAACGCGAACAAGAGGCGCTGCTCGGCAAACTCAACTTAGTTGAAAGTCAATTCACACTGAACTTTCTCGCACCAAATCATTACAAAGAAGAGCGACTCGCGTATAAGAGTTCCGGTTCAAAAACGGGACTATTCGTACCCATTTTTGGCGATGGCGACTTCAATTTCTACCGTGCCCAGGTAGACTTCGGCTCGCTTGCCGACAACAACATGATCTCGCCTCTTGCGCCGACAGCCGTCCTTGCCTACAAGTTTAAGTTGCTCGAAACGACGCTGGAAGGCAGCGATCTCATTTATAAAATTCGCATTACACCTCGTAAAGCGGGCAATTCTACCCTCAGCGGCCTCATCTATATCACAGATCGTACTTATTCCATCAATCGGGTTGAAGTCTCCTTACCGAAGGGCGCGCTGAAGTTTCTCGATGAATTGAACTTTGAGCAGGAGTACGGGCTGATCCGCGACTCGATTTGGCTGCCTACCCGGCAGGTGTTCGACTACCAGACTAAGCAAGGCAAGCGAAAAAACTTCCGTGGCCGTACCACGCTGCGCTACACCGACTACGAGTTGGATTATCCTTTCGAGGAGCGATTTTTCGGCGGGGAATTGGCCGTTACAACAGCAGAAGCATACAAGCGCGATACTGCCTATTGGCGCAGCGCGCGCCTGATTCCGCTCGAACAAGATGAGGCCGAGGTGGTGCGTATCCGCGACAGCATTTTTCAGCGCGTCAACTCAGTCGAGTACAAAGACAGTGTCGACGCAGCCTATAATAATGTGCAGTTTCTAGACGTGCTTTGGGATGGCGTCGGCTTTCGCGATCACCGCCGGCAGGAGCACCTGTGGTTTGGTCCGCTGCCTGCCTGGATAGAATTTGATGTCGTAGGAGGATTTCGGCTGGGGCCTTATGTGAGCTACTCCCGCCGCTTTACGGATGGAACGCGCATCTACACCGACATCAACGGCAACATCGGGCTCTCCAATGAAGATGTACAAGGGCAGGTTTCGGTGAGTTATCGCTATGCCCCCAAACGGCTTGGCGATGTGTGGGCAAATGGAGGCCGCGCCTATGAATCTATCAATGATTTCGACGCTTTTCTCAATCAGCTGCGGCGCTCTAATTATATTTTAGTAGATCGTTATCGCGCTGGTCATCGCATTGAAGTAGTGAATGGACTTTTCTCTTATGTAGAAGCTGGTTTTGCCGAAAGGCAACCTGCACCTGCCGTTAATACGCAGACATTTCTCAGTGATATCATTGACGATGAGGCGCCTATTCCTTTTGAAGCTTATCAAACCTTCTGGACAGATCTCGGCTTATATTTTACACCTTTTCAGAAGTATCTCACGGAGCCTCTACAAAAAGTAATACTCGGAAGTAAATGGCCAACAGTTGGAATTCGGCACAAGCGTGGCTGGTCTGGTGCTTTTGGTAGTGACGTAGATTATGATTATATCGAGCTTTCGCTAAAACAAACTGTAGCACTTGGAGTTTTCGGCACCTCCCGCTACCGGATAGAAGCGGGAGAATTCATAAACGATAAAGATTTACGCTTTGTCGATTTGAAGCGCTTTCGGCAGAGTGATCCGCTGTTGTTATCGAGCCCTCTGCGATCGTTTCAACTACTCGATACTTCTTTATCTACCACCAAACCCTTTATTGAATTTCATGCTAATCATCACTTCAATGGAGCGCTGACAAATAATCTACCACTCATTCGCCAAACCCGCGTTGAACTCGTTGCGGGTGGTGGCTTTCTTTACCTTACCGAAAACAATTACCGCCATGAAGAACTCTTCGTCGGTCTTGAGCGGGTCTTCAAGCTCGGCGTGCGTCGCAGGTTGCGCTTAGGAGTTTATGGGGTCGTAGCTAATTCGAGCACTTTCCCTCAAGATGAGACGATAAAGGTAAGTTTAGATGTAATTGATACCTGGAAAAAAGATTGGAGCTTCTAACCTCGAACTATAATTGATGAACTATATCAGAGCTGCACCAGTATTCCCACCGGCTCATTCTGCTAAGCCTGCACCTGAGGCTCTGCGCAGCGCCTTAGGCACTAGGCTAAAGGTCAACTACTCCGATTGTAGTAAACCTCTCCGTGCCGACTCCGTGCAAACTCTCAGTGCACCTGTGTGTGAGTGGCGTCACATCAGGCAGTTTCTCACTGAGGCCCACAGAGGCGCTACGCTTTGGGCACGGAGGGTCACGGAGGCGCTAGGCTGAAGGTCGAATACTCCGATAATAGTTAACCCCTCCGTGCCTCCGCCGTGCAAACTCTCCGTGCACCTGCGTGTGAGAGGCTTGACAATAGGCAGTTTCTCACGGAGGCCCACAGAGGCGCTACGCTTTGGGCACGGAGGGTCACGGAGGCTCTATGCTAAAGGTTGAATACTGCGATAATAGTAATCCTCTCCGTGCCTCCTGCGTGCAAACTCTCCGTGTCCCTCCGTGTGAGAGGCTTGACACTAGGCAGTTTCTCACGGAGGCCCACAGAGGCGCTACGCTTTGGTCACGGAGGCACTAGGCAAAAAGTCGAATACTCCGATAATAGTAAACCCCTCCGTGCCCTCTCCGTGCACCTGTGTGTGAGTGGCTTGACATGACGCAGTTTCTCACGGAGGTCCACAGAGGCGCTACGCTTTGGGCACGGAGGGTCACGGAGGCACTAGGCTTAAGGTTGAATACTCCGATAATAGTAAATCCCTCCGTGCCTCCTCCGTGCAAAATCTCCGTGTCCCTCCGTGTGAGAGGCGTCGTATATACCTCGGGCTTTCTATACCTGAACCGTCGCTTCTACTGACATGCATCAGGATCTGCATAAGACGAGGATTTATCTCGCAAGTTGATTTCCGGAGAAGCAACGGTTCTCACTCCTCGCTTAAAGCCACGCGATGGCTCCTCCATGCTTCCTCCGTGCCGACTCTCCGTGCCCCTGCGTGTGAGAGGCGTGACATTAGGCAGTTTCTCACGGAGGCCCACAGAGGCGCTACGCTTTGGGCACGGAGGGTCACGGAGGCACTAGGCTAAAGGTCGAATACTTCGATAATAGAAAACCCCTCCGTGCCTCCTCCATGCAAACTCTCCGTGCCCCTCCGTGTGAGAGGCTTGCCGTTAGGCAGTTTCTCACGGAGGCCCACAGAGGCGCTACGCTTTGGGCACGGAGGGTCACAGAGGCACTAGGCTAAAGGTCGAATACTTCAATAGCCTTGGCCCCTCCGTGCTTCCTCCGTGCAACATCTCCGTGTCCCTCCGTGTGGGAGGCGTCACACTAGGCAGTTTCTCACAGAGGCCCACAGAGGCGCTACGCTTTGGGCACGGAGGGTCACGGAGGCACTAGGCTAAAGGGCAAATACTCCGATAATAGTAAACCCCTCCGTGCCGACTCCGTGCAGAATCTCCGTGCCACTCCGTGTGAGAGGCGTCACATTAGGCAGTTTCTCACGGAGGCCCCTAGCGCCGCAGGCTGTCCCACCGCCGGAGGCAACGCGCCGCAGGCTTCCCCCCCGCCGGAGGCTTCCCTATTTCATTTCGCCCAATTTCCCCGATCCAACGTCCGAAATTGTATCGCCTCAGCCAGATGAGCAGCACCTACCTGCTTACTACAATCCAAATCTGCAACCGTGCGGGCAACCTTGAGTATTCGATCATACGCGCGGGCCGATAGTTGAAGCCGCTCCATAGCCGTTTCGAGCATGCGACGACCAGCAGGATCAAGAGGACAGGTGTCGCGGACCAGCCGACTCGGCATTTGCGCATTGCAATGGATATCTCGATACTGCTTAAAGCGCTCTTCTTGAACCGCTCTAGCAGCAACTACCCGCTGAGCAATTGTGGCACTCGATTCGCCAGAGCGTCCCTCCCGAGAAAGCTCATTGTAACTCACAGGCACCACCTCTACGTGCAAGTCGATCCTATCGAGCAAAGGACCGCTAATCTTGTTGAGGTACTGCTTCACCTTGCCCGGCGCGCAGGTGCACTCTTTGGTGGGGTGGTTGTAGAAGCCACACGGACACGGATTCATGCTGGCCAAAAGCATAAAACTAGCCGGATAGTCAACTGTCCAGCGCGCACGACTGATGCTGACGCGACGCTCTTCCATCGGTTGGCGCATCACCTCCAATACAGAGCGCTTAAACTCCGGCAATTCATCCAGAAACAGCACACCATTATGCGCAAGACTAATCTCGCCAGGCATAGGATTAGCACCGCCACCAACTAGCGCAACATCACTAATTGTATGGTGCGGCGCACGAAACGGACGGGTGGCGACAAGCCCTAAACCACTCGGCAACTTCCCCGCAACAGAGTGAATCTTCGTCGTTTCGAGCGCCTCATCCAAACTGAGTGGCGGCAAAATGGTAGGCAGACGGCGAGCAAGCATGGTCTTGCCCGCGCCTGGTGGTCCAATCAAGATGGCGTTATGACCTCCTGAGGCGGCAATTTCGAGTGAACGCTTAATGTTTTCCTGCCCCATCACATCATTAAAATCGAGCGGGAACGGCATGGCATCGTAACTAGTGGTGTGAATTTTAGCGACTGTCGGAATAAGTGGATTGGAACCTTCGAGATGCTCCACGACTTCACGCAGTGTCTTTGCTCCAAACACATCTAAGTCTTCCACAATAGCGGCTTCCTCGGCATTGGTCTGCGGCAGGATAAGACCGGTAAACCCCTGCTTTTTCGCAGCAATTGCCATCGGTAAAGCACCCCGGACTGCGCGCAATTGGCCATCGAGAGCGAGCTCACCAATCAGCATGATCTGACCTGGATGCGTTCGCACGAGTTGATCAGTGGATTCGAGGATGCCCACCGCAATCGGAAGATCATATGCCGACCCTTCTTTGCGCAGGCTTGCGGGCGCGAGGTTGATGGTGAGTACCCGCCTAGCCGGTTTGTAGCCCGATGAGCGTAGAGCAGGATTTATCCGCAGGAAGCCTTCAGAGACGGCTTTATCAGGCAAGCCAACGATGTGCCGCACAGGTCCTCCATTAATTATGGAATTTCCCGCGTGTGTCTCGACGGTTATGAGTTTAGCATCAACACCTTGTAGGGCTGAAGCATAGGTTTTGGAAAGCATGTTTCATTTCGATTCGTCGCCTCGCAGAAGTGCCAGGCACTACTAAGACAACAAAACGTGTCGAATTACACGCACAGTCCAACAAATTTTTTCAAATGGTGCGTTCAGGAAGCCTAGAAAAGCTTACCGACGCAAGTGCCAGAGACCTCATTGAAGCCACTCTCTCGACCACATAAGCAGCCGCTAAGCCCCATTAAAGCTGCACTTCGAGCAGACACACACGTGCTTTGCGTTACCGACTCCGGCAGTGTCTACACGCCCAGCAACATAGCTGTAGGATCTTCGAGCAAATTCTTGACCTTGACCAGGAAAGTCACCGCAGTAGAACCATCAATAATACGGTGGTCGTAGCTGAGGGCGAGGTACATCATCGGTCGAATCACCACTTGCCCATCCACGGCGACGGGGCGTTCGATAATATTATGCATCCCGAGGATGGCCGATTGCGGCTCGTTGAGAATCGGCGTCGAAAGCATTGAGCCAAACACGCCACCATTGGTGATGGTGAAGGTGCCGCCCGACATCTCCTCGAGGGTGAGTGAGCCTTCACGCGCCTTCTTCGCGATAGCCTTAATAGCATTCTCGATGTCCGCGAAGCTCATAGACTCCACATTTTTAATAGGAGGCACGACAAGGCCTGTCGGTGTCGACACAGCAATGGAAATGTCGGCATAGTCGTGGTACACCACCTGATCGCCATCGATAAAGGCATTTACGTCAGGCATCTCCATCAGCACAGTTGCGCATGCTTTAGAGAATAGCGACATGAAGCCGAGCTTGATACCAAAGCGCTCTACGAAGCGCTCCTGGTATTGCTTGCGCATATCCATCAGCGCGCTTAGATCCACCTCGTTGAAGGTGGTGAGCATAGCTGTAGTATTCTTGGCGCTGACAAGACGCTTGGCAATGGTGCGGCGCATGCGCGACATCTTCTCGCGGCGCTCTTCACGTGAGTAGTTGGCAGCAGGTGCTGATGGAGAACGCTTGTCGCCCGCCGCTGCTTTTGGATTTACGTTGCTCGGGGGTTGAGCCTGCTTAGCGGGAGCTGCATCATGTGGTGCCTTGCCGGTTCCATGGGTAGCTTCGGTAGCGTCGGCTTTTGTTATTCTACCATCCTTGCCGGTACCCTTGACGTCCTTGGCACTTAGCCCTTTTTCGGCGAGAATTTTTGAAGCTGCCGGACTTGGGTGACCGGTAGCATAGGTCTCAGCGCTGGCCTCAGTTTTACCCGCTTCAGCAGTGGGGGGTGCATCCTTAGCGGTGTCATTACCATCGCCGTAGCTTACCGTAGCGCCAGCGTCTGCGGCAGTGGTGGCTGTTGTGTCGTCGGCAGAACTCGGTGGAGCTGAAGCATCACCCGCAGCATCTGTGTCGATAGTTGCAACTAGAGCGCCGATCTCGAGGTCATCGTCTTCCTTCGCAACGAAAGAGATTTTGCCCGCAGCCTCAGCAGGAAATTCCAGCGTCGCTTTATCTGATTCGAACTCACAGATAGGCTGATCGAGTTCGACAATATCACCTTCAGCAACGAGCCATTGGGAGAGCGTAACTTCACTCACAGACTCTCCAATAACTGGGACTTTCAGTTCGATAACGGGCATACGACTCAAGTTTAGGCGAAGGCGAAAGTAGCAAGCTAAATTCGGCAGCGTGGTGCGAGTTTGGGAACGTCAGGCTCCGCACATCGGTTTCATGGCAAGTCCAGCTCCGGATAGACTCCAACTGCTAGCCGCGAACCATCCACTTGCCCATCTCCTTGAAGCCAATCTTTTTCCCATATAGCAAAATTCCCGCTCGGTAGATGCGGCCGCTGAGCCACACGAAAAACACAGACGTGGCCACCAGTATTGCCACCGACAACACCACTTCCCAAACAGGAGGATGGAACGCGAGCCTTGCTGGCATAACGATCGGACTGAACAGCGGAAACTGACTCGACCAGAGCGCAAGCGTAGAGTTGGGCGCCTGCACCACCGCAAACATTATATAAATCGCCAGCACCACAGGAATGGTAATGGGTATCGTCAGCGCCTGACTTTCGCCTTGGTCCTCACCCATGGCACTGCCTACAGCTGCAAAAAGACTAGCGTACAAAAAGTATCCGCCGAGAAAGTAGATGAGGAACAGCGGCAAAATGACCCACCAATTTTGATTTTGAATTTCCTGCACGGCGAGTTGTACCATGTTCTCTGCCTCTTCAGGGTCCATACCACTGGCAGCCATATTAGCATCGTTGGCGCTGTTGAGGTCGATACCAAAAAACAAGCTCGCGCCGATGACCATCAGCGGGATCAGTAGCGCCCACACCAGCACTTGGGTCAGCCCAACAAGGCCAACACCAATAATTTTTCCAAGCATGAGCTGAAAAGGCTTCACACTCGAAATCATAACTTCAACAATGCGAGTGGTCTTTTCTTCCTGCACCGAGCGCATCACCATCATACCATAAATAAATATCGTGAGGTACATGACAAATCCCATAAACGTACCTATACCTGCGCCGATAGCACCAGTCATTTTAGATGCATCCTCCCCACCTTCATCGAGTGGTTCAGGCTCTACAGCAGTGGTAAAGGATAATGCATCAAGACTTCGTTGCTCAAGCCCGAGTTGAGCTGCTTTATAATCTCGCACATAATCCCTCACCCGCTCGCGTATCACCCCTTCTACATCGAGTGTTAGGCCGTCCTCACTGTAATAGAATACTTGATAGTCATTCGCATAAAGGTTCGACACCTTTGGTATTACTAAAACGCCGTCGTATTCACCATCACGTGCTTGTTGTTTGGCATCTTCTAGCGTGCTGCGCTCAAGTGAAAAGCGAATGGCTTTTTCATCCTTTATCCCTCCCGTAATTACTCCACCTTCATCGATAACAGCAATGCGCTTGGCCTCATCGCTTTCATAGCCAAAGATAAAGGATGCGACCACCATAAATGCCGCTATACCAAGCGGGGTAAGTATAGTCGCTATAAGAAAACTCTTCTTCTTGACGCGGGTGAGGTATTCGCGCTTGATGATAAGAAAAATTTTGTTCATGAGAAATGAGATGGGGGAGGTGAGAAGTGAGAGGTGAGATGGGAGAAGCTTACGCTGTTTGTAGCACGGGATTGTAATCACCTACTTGGCGGATGAAGATTTCGTTGAGAGAAGGGAGGACCTCCCGAAAGCTCGTCACATGAGCTCCCTCACTCATTAGTGCGCTGAGCAATGAATTGCCGGCCTCACCCTGAGGAAGTTGTACAACATAGCCTCCATCGCGGGTACGATCGCGCATTTCGTAGCGTGCAAACAATTCCTCATTAATTTCACCCTCTACATGCACCTCGTAGAGGTTTTCGCGAAAGCGGGATTTGATTTCTTTTACCCAGCCTTCGAGCACATTCTTCCCCTTGTTGATGAGCACGATGTAATCGCAAATTTCTTCAACTTGCTCCATGCGGTGAGTAGAGAATACAACCTGCTTACCTCGCTGAGCTAGCTCGTAAATTTCATCTTTAATTAAATTCGTGTTTATCGGGTCGAGACCGGAAAAGGGCTCATCGAGAATGATGAGCGTAGGATCGTGAACAACAGTGGCTATAAATTGAATCTTTTGCTGCATACCCTTTGATAATTCTTCAATTTTCTTACTGCGCCAACTTTCAATTCTGAAGCGATCAAACCAGTAATTGAGAGCTTTACGCGCATCTGCTTTACTTAATCCTTTTAAGCGCGCGAGATAAAGCAAATGATCTTCGACATTCATCTTTTTGTAAAGTCCACGCTCTTCCGGCATATAACCAACGCGCCCAATCGTCTCTCGACCTACTTCTTGCCCAGCTACATAGATATGTCCATCATCTGGTCGAGTAATCGTTGTTATCATGCGAATAATGGAAGTCTTGCCCGCACCATTAGGACCGAGTAATCCAAAGATTGCTCCATCCGGAACCGTAAAGGATACATGATCGACGGCGGTGACTTTTTCATAGCGTTTTAAGACCTTGTCTAGTTGAAGGAGACTCATGGCGTGGGGTGGTATGCGCGGAAAGGTGGCAAAGGTCGCAAGCTAGGCGCAGAATAAACATCATCCTGGATTTGCAGACAGATTGCGCTGGCGCCTCGACGAAAGCTGTTGGCCTCTTCGGCAGCAGCTATGTTTGCTACACTACAATGCTCCACGTTCTGCTGCTCAACCCCTTTCATGTCGGCTCTCACGCACAGTGGGCGCAGGCGCTGGAGCGGCATTCGGCGCACGAGGTGAGGCTCTTTACCCTTCCGGGAAAACATTGGAAGTGGCGCATGCACGGTGCCGCCGTCCAATTTGCTGCATCAGTGCCGCGAGGCGAGGAGTTTGATGTGCTCCTCACCACAGACATGGTCGACCTAGCCACGTTGCGGGGTTTGCGGCCCGACCTCGCCCGACTGCCCAGCGTCACGTACTTCCATGAGAATCAAATCAGCTACCCCTGGTCGCCAAGCGATCAAGACGTGAGCCACCAGTTTGATCGCCGCTACGGCTGGATTAACTATACTACTGCGCTCGCTAGCGAGCAGTGCTGGTTTGCAAGTGAGTATCACCTCCAGGTTTGGAGTCAAGCATTACCTGAGTTTTTACGGGTTTTTCCGAAAGGGAGAAAATTGCCACTACCTCAGTCGGACAAGTACCACGTGTACCCTCTGCCTCTCGAGCTTAATTTTCTCATTACGAGCAAGCGACCAACCCGAGAACCTCCGTCTGCTCACACACCTACTATTGTTTGGAATCACCGTTGGGAGCACGATAAAAACCCCACTGATTTTTTTGCTGTTGTAGATCAACTAGCCGCTGAACATTGGGACTTTCAGCTCATTGTGCTCGGCAAACGTTATGCTCGTGCACCTGCGGTTTTTGCGAAAGCTAAACAAGCCCACCAGCACCGAATCTTGCACTGGGGATATGCCGACTCGCGCAGCGAATACGAAGCATGGCTACTGCGCAGCGATATCGCGCTCGTCACCTCAAAACACGATTATTTCGGAATAGCAGTCGTCGAGGCCATAGCTGCCGGAGCCGCTCCTGTATTGCCGCGCTACCTCGACAACCTGGAGCTGGAAGCACCTTATGCCGCACACGTAAGCCCCGAAAATTGGGCGGCGGCACGATACGAGGATCGCGCCGCCTGCCTAGCAAAAATGCGGGGTCTGCTATCAGCCTGGAACGTATCAGCAAGTGGGGACCCAGCGTGTGAACAGCGACGGCGCTACGTAATGAAATACGACGCAAAGAGTGTAGTGAGTACTCACGACGCTGCCTTATTAAGACTCTACTCCAGCAGACTGAGTTCGTAGCAGCTGCGCACCAAACCTGCCGTATTTCGGGCACCCACTTTCGCCAACATATTGCGGCGATGCGTCTCTACGGTGCCAAAACTGATCTTGAGCAATTCAGCAATTTCACCAGTAGTACGCTCCTCGAGAATAGCACGCATAACATCCTTTTCGCGCTTACTCAGGGCAGGGCGATAGTGCTGAGCTGTGCGTTCGAGCGGCTGGCGCAGGCCAAGCAGATAAAATGCGCTTGCCGAGGAGATGTAGGAGCCTTGACTGCCGACGTTGCGGACAGCCTCGTGCAGCACCTCAGGAGCATCTTCGGCCAGCACACAGCCAGCGGCGCCGCGGTGCAACATGCGTTTGGCCTTTCCAACCTGCGTGTTGCTACTGTGCACCAAAGCGCCTACGCGAGGGGCATAAACTTGTATCTCCTGACAGATAGGAAATGCCTCGCCGCCTTCAAAATTTGCATCTATAATCGCAGCATGCACGTTGAGCGGCACGAGCGATTCGAGCAGCCGCTGACGGTCGTGACAAACGCTGACAACCTGAAATTCCTGTGCACTGCGCAGCTGAAACTGCAGTTCGCGTGCAACAGATAGATCGGAATGAAGAATGGCAACACGAATCATAAAGGTCTGGGCGGTAAGGCTGTAGCTAGTAGAAGAAATTGCGCACGCTAATTCACAATGTGGATATCTTTTGGATTGATCCTCAGTCGATTAGCTGTGGGCGGAAACATACACGTTGCCCTCCCCTCCAGGCAAATGATCGGGCCCCGGTGGGGATAACTACAGCCTTTCGTTTTCCACCTACGCCGCTCCGGGAGGGCGGGTGAAGAGGCTTTTCTCAGCAGCAGCACGTGCTCGCGCGTAGTCGCAGTCAAACGCTACCGGACATTCAGGGCAGCGTGGCCGCGTATAATGACACACCCGCTGGCCCAGCTTAAAAAACAGCTTGTGAAAGTTTAGCACCTCAGGGGCATTCTGCGGTATCATCTCCAACAGCAGGTCGTGCGCCTTGGCCTGCGATACTTTAGGCCCGATAATGCCAATGCGCGAAGTGGTGCGGTGCACGTGCGTATCGACTGGCAGCACGGGTCGACGCATACTAAACAGCTGAATAAACGTGCTCGTCTTTGGCCCCACTCCTGGCAGTCGGCGCAGGTAAGCATCGGCCTCTTCAATAGACATATTATACAGCGCATCGAGCGATGCTGAGCCTTGCTCCTCGATAATTGTAGTAATTACTTCTTTAATACGCGGAGCCTTTACTTCTGGAAAGCGCGTTGTTTGTATTTGCGCTTCGATTGCTTCTACTGGAGCAGCGGCTACGCCTTCCCAGTTGCCGAACGTGGCGAGCAAATTATCGAAGGCTTTGCGCTCATCAGCAAAGTTGGTGCGTTGCGAAAGGATCGTCGCAATCAGCTGGTCCATCGGCGACTTGCTGCTCCAGCGTTGTTGCCGCCCGTAGGTGCGCTCCAGCACTTGGGTGAGCTTGCCGAGCCGCGCGTTGGGGTAGGTGAGAGGTGCTGTCGGTACTTCGCTCGATTCTGGTGTTTGTGGCGTGTTCATAGTACTGCGACAAACGCCCGTGCTTGTTAGATGTGCGATTCAAATTTTCCGCTTGGCCTTTGCACTTCGCTTACGTTCAGCGAGTTGCGCGTGGCGATAGGCGTAGAGGTAGAGGCATGCGTGGCTTCGGTAGGGTCGCCAAGCTTCGGCTATGCGCGTCATCTTTGCTTTGAGCGAGCGCTTCGAGTCGTCGGGTGGCAGCTGGTAAAGTTCGAGCATCGTCTGGTAAACGGCGAGGTCGTCGAGCGGCAGCACATCAGGTCGCCCGAGGGTGAAGATGAGCATCATTTCTACCGTCCACTGGCCCACTCCTTTTATAGTGGTGAGTTCGGCGATCAGCTCTTCATCGCTGAGTTTGGGTAAGTTGATGTCTGCATTCGGATGTTCTACGAAGTAGGCTGCGATGTTGCGGAGGTAGTCGGCTTTGCTGTAGGAAAGTCCGGCTGCGCGGAGTTTTTCTTTGTCAGCTTTCGCCAAAACCTCAGGTGTCGGGCTGGCGGCGGGGTCATCTGCATCGAGTGCAAAACACGCTAGAAAGCGCCGGTAAATAGCTGCGGCGGCGTGAGTACTCACTTGCTGGGCAACAATCGAGCGTAGCAGGGCTGGATAAATAGCGCTAAGGTGAATTCGCTTTTCTGGATACGGCAGCTCGTCGACGAGTGGCCGCAACACCGGATCGAGCCGGAGATGGGCGAGAATGGGATTCATGCTGCGAATTAAAAAGGAGAAATTTGGCTGAAGATGCTTTCGCGCTTCACTAGGCGACGCTCAGGCTGACAAAACTTTTTGGTCAAGCAGCCTTAATGACATATCATACCCGGATGGTGCACAAGTTTACAGCTTGGCCTTTGGTGTGCTGCTATTGGCGATTCCTCTCTAGCTGATTGCGCATGTTGGGTTAGAAGCTAAGGCAGCAGGTCATCGACCGCAAATGTGCCAGCGATGCGATGGTTGATCAGCGTTTGTTTGCTGCTTAGCACTCGCTCCTGTTGGTAAGCTCCGCTTGCTGTGTCAGGATCAGTGTAGATTTCGAGTTGCCGTTCGATAAGGTTGAAAACCCAATACTCATTAATTCCTGCACTGGCATAAATGCGCCGTTTGCTTCCTCGATCTTGTGCTAACGTTTTATCTGCTACCTCAATGATGAGATAAATATCTTCTGGATAAGGATGATGCGTCCGGTACTGATGATCATGTCGCTTGGCAATTACATAATCTGGTTCCGGTTCCGAGCCAGCAGGAATAGTAATTGGTTGCTCTTGTCGGCAGCGATAGTAATTTTTGAGTAGAGGGATAAAATACTCAGCTAAGTTGTCCACGCATACTGCATGAAATTTTCCAATGGGGCTCATGTCTACTATTTTGCCATTTAAAAGTTCCACCGCATCGTTTTCACCCAGGATATCTGCGTCAATCATTGCGTGGTAGCGCTCCAGTGTGATAAAGTGGAGGTTGGAGAGGAGATCGAGGTCCAGGTTTGCGCTCATGGTATGATCTTGTTGGGGATTGGAAGATAAGGCGTTTTTGGCTTCGGAGGTGAAGGGCTGCGGGAGGTTTGCGTGCGGAGCCGCCACCGGGTAAACCCTAGGCTCTGAGTTAGAAGCAGCTACGCAGCTACACCATCTTTAGACGCGCAAATCAACCTAGCCATCCCACGCGGTAGCCTCCGTGCATCCCTGAGTTCCTCCGTGAAGCGTAGCGCCTCCGTGTGAAGGCACTCCCGAACAGCACGTTAGAACAGCCACCCGAACAGGAAAAACGGCGCAGCCTCTCATAAGCTGGATCTCTCTGTTGATAGACCAGTTTGTTGCTGGATCGCTCGTTCCTCGCTGCTGGAATAGCCACCGGGTAAACCCTAGGCTCTGAGTTCGACGCGGCTACACAGCTACACCATCTTTAGACGCGCAAATCAGCCTAGCCATCCCACGCGGTAGCCTCCGTGCATCCCTGTGTTCCTCCATGAAGCGTAGCGCCTCCGTGTGAAGGCAATCCCGAACAGCACGTTAGAACAGCCCCCCGAACAGCAAAAACGGCGCATCCTCTCAGAAGCTGGATCTCTCTGTTGATAGACCAGTTTGTTGCTGGATCGCTCGCTCCTCGCTGCTGGAATGGCCACCGGGTAAACCCTAGGCTCTGAGTTAGAAGCAGCTACGCAGCTACACCATCTTTAGACGCGCAAATCAGCCTAGCCATCCCACGCGGTAGCCTCCGTGCATCTCTGTGTTCCTCCGTGAAGCGTAGCGCCTCCGTGTGAAGGCAATCCTGAACAGTGCTTCACCTACTGTGCAGCCATGCGATGCTCCTCGTTCCGGTTGCATCCACAACAGTAGCTATGTAGTAGCCGCTCGGCCAGTTATCCAATCTAAACTCTTGTTGAGTCTCCTGCACACGTCTGCGCTCAAGCACCTGCCCCTGCAGATTGCTCAGATAAACTTCCGCACCAATAGGGGCACCCCGTAAAGCAATTACAATCTGCCTGACTTGATGTATCTCAAGATCGGGAGCAAAGGCTGTGGGTGCTATTAGTGTGCCGCAGCTACCGAACCCTTCGAGCAAAAGTGCCTCTGTACAACTACTGGCGCCTTGCAACAGAAACCGCACTGCTTGGCCACTCTGGAAAGGGCCAACAGTGGCAGTGCTTGTATCGAAGGCTAATGTGCCTAAGGTATATGGCGGCCGCGATCCCTCCCAGCTATAGGTAATAAAGTAGTCGCCGCTTAGTGAATCACAGGCAATGGAGGAAGACAATAGCCTGAGCTGCTCAACCGAATCAATCTTTATGCTGCCGGTATAGACAGTGTTCATCTGGCTCGCAAAGGTGAAGTTGCCGGGATCGCAGCTTATTTCCTCACCCACGGGCGTGTAGGCACATTCTCCTATACACAATAATATGGTGCCAAGAGAAATAGTATCTGGTCCGGGCAAATTTATGGCCGCTTGCTGGAAAGTAACACAGCCAAATAGTGCATAATAAACCCCCGGCTCTGTAACGAGCAAAGAATCTACCCCAACGACATCTTTGAATAACAGCACCGAATCAGCATCTGCCAGCACGAGCGAAGGCAGCACGATCGTATCCGTCGAATTCAGCGGAGCGAGTCGAGTAAGGGCAAATTCAACGGGGTAGTCAAGCTGGTTGTGCATATACAGATGTATGGGGCCATTAGCAAAATCTAAAGTCAGCGTATCGATAGGGTTATTGACAGACATAATTCCTGAAGCAATGGTGGTCTGATTTTGCTTGAGATTGTAAATAAAATAGTCACCTGGTGCAGGCTGACTAGTTGATGGAGAGGTACTATGAGCACGAGCATGATAGCCTGCCCCTTCAATAGTAAAATGTTTGACACCGGCTTCGAAGAGGCGCAGAGGTGTCGCAGCACCATCTAGCTGTGGTAATTCAGCTACCAGCCTATTCTGATTACAGAACCAATAGTTAGGAGAGGCAAAAGTGTTGTAAGCATTGAAAGAAGTATTTAGATCTAAAAAATGAGAAAAGTGCTTCTGCCTAGCAGTAGGCGCACACACGGCTCCTGAGTCTTGAGCAACAAGCGAATATACTTTGTCGACTGTTGCACGCAGAGGTGTCGGAGAGGCCCAACTATAGGTTTCTACAACCTGGCGATAAAATGTTTGTTCCACAACCGTGCCTGCCCATGGTGGGGTAATATCGTAGGCGTAGCTATAGATGCAGCCGGGTAAACTGTCACCTGGGTTTACGTTACCATTAAAACAATCAGAGTAGGTGGTAGTAATCTGTGTTTGGCTAGGGGTATTTACTACGGTGACAGGTGGCACAACTGGTTCAAAGCCCATTAGTGGACTAATAGTAAAATCACAAACATCGCCTGCAAATCCGTCTACTCTCAGGTAGTAAATTTCTCCAGCAACAAGCCCAACAAAGTTAAATTGTGCACTGGTATTAGGATCAATTTTGTTGATGCAAACACCAACAGGCTGATTGTATTGATCATATATCCCCACTTGGATACCCTCATTATTTGAGCAGGCGAAAGCTACCACCTCAAATAATATTTCACCACCATTATCGACAGAAAACCCTAGATACTGGTCATTCTCAATTGTTCCGCACCATCCTGCATTTGGACCAGCCACATAGCCCACAGTGGATCCTTGCCAAACAAAGTCAGGACAATATGAGCATATTTCAGCTTCTGTGCTGGACAAGGGTATATCGTCACAGCCAAATACGTCAAGAATCTGTGTTGGCTGGGCGATAATACCACCTGTTGTCAAGCAGCAGAGCAGGGGAATGAATAAAATTTCTTTCATGGGGGGTAGGTATTGGAAAAGGTAGCTAGTTTAAGTTGAAGACACCCGTCAACGATCTTTCGCTGCCTGTCCGTCGATATTAAATGGCCTTGCAGAGATGACCATACGTTACATGAGACCGCCACGATCCGAGGCATCTCACAATGGCCACCGGGTAAACCCTAGGCTCTGAGTTAGAAGCAGCTCCCCAGCTACACCATCTTTAGACGCGCAAGTCAGCCTAGCCATCCCACACGGTAGCCTCCGTGCATCCCTGTGTTCCTCCGTGAAGCGTAGCGCCTCCGTGTGAAGGCAATCCCGAACAGCCCCCCGAACAGCAAAAAACGGCGCAGCCTCTCAGAAGCTGGATCACTCTGTTGATAGACCAGCTTGTTGCTGGATCGCTCGCTCCTCGCTGCTGGAATAGCCGCCGGGTAAACCCTAGGCTCTGAGTTAGAAGCAGCTCCCCAGCTACACCATCTTTAGACGCGCAAATCAACCTAGCCATCCCACGCGGTAGCCTCCGTGCATCCCTGAGTTCCTCCGTGAAGCGTAGCGCCTCCGTGTGAAGGCACTCCCGAACAGCACGTTAGAACAGCCACCCGAACAGGAAAAACGGCGCAGCCAAATAAACAGCGCAGCAAAAACAGCGCAGCCAGAACCCACCACCCCTCCCCGCGGTTACCTCTCTCATGGAAGCCTTCGAAACTTCACCCAACCAAATCACCATCTTCTACAACCCTGGCAATACCACCCAGGAAAAAGCGGTCGCTCACGCTAAGGGCACCGGCAAAGAAGTGCTCGCCATCGCCTACAAAGACGCTCCGAGCGCTTACAACGTCTGGACCAAAATCTGGGATCAACTCCCCTTCCCGAAAAACGAATTTTTCGATAAGGAAGATCCCAACTTCGATAAGCTCGTTGGAGATCGGGAATTCTCCTTCAATGACTGGCGCAACATCTGCATCCACAACCCCAACATGATCGGCGCAGCAGTAGCCATCAGCGGCGACAAGGTAACTGTGCTCAATCGCCAAACCGAAGTCTACCGCCTCCAAGAACTCGGACCCGACGCAGCCGAACAACGCATTCCCGAGGATAGCAACATCGCCGAAGCTAACAAAGCGCATAATGAGGTCGATGAGCTAGGCATGAAGCTCAACCGCTAGCCTAGCCTTTCCCGCTCTAGCTGCTGCACATTCTCAGCAGGAGAAAATACCAACATTTGTTTGAAATTGATGATGGAACGCCTCGTATGTAATACTTTGCGCGGCCCTCACTCACTTAAAATCTACCCATGAGTTTCGAACTGACAGGCAAGCTGCACCACATCTACGATACCGAGCAGATCAAGGAAACCTTCCGCAAGCGCGAATTCGTCGTCGAAAAAGTCGATGGCCAGTATCCAGAATACATCAAGTTTCAGCTGGTGCAAGACCGCACCAATTTGATGGACAACATGAACGTCGGCGATGAAGTCACCGTCTCGTTCGACTTACGGGGCCGTGAGTGGCAAGGCAAGTACTTTACCAACCTACAAGCCTGGCGCATCCAATCCGCTAGCGCAGCCCAGGCCCCACCACCGAGCGCCGATCCGTTCCCGAGTGAGGAGCCACCACAATTTGCCACAGGCGGCGCCACCAAAGACGACCTTCCGTTTTAGGTCAGCTTGCGCTAAGCGCCGAGCAGCATCCGATGTGCCGAGACAAGGAGTTTATCCATGAGGGAACAGTGACCCTTTACCTCATGCTTGTGCTGCTCGTAGCGTCGCTGGTTGGTTGCGCTCCCGCACGTCAAGCCGCTCAGCAGCCCGAGGTTGCGACTGAAGTCCCCGCAGATTTTGATGGAGCACCCATGCCCATCAGTGGACTGGCCAGCGTTTTTGCAGACGAACTGACGCAGTGGGATGTGTTCGATTACGCCAATGAGCAGGCCGGCGAACTCAAACTGCGGTTTCCACCAGTAGCAGGCAGAGGAGGCGATTTTACGCAGTGGAGCTTCCGCATGGACGGTTTTGACGGAAGTATACGACCGAAAATTACCGGGCGGCAAGACCTGTGGGAGGTGCGCGTAAATAATAAAGTGGCGACGGTGCGGACCGTCTATCCTGGACAATTCGACGATTGGGCTATTCAGAGTGGCGACCAGCGAATTGTGTTTAGCGTGCGCGACTACAACCTGCTGGAATTTTGGAGTACCCGCGGACCTGGCGAGCCGGGGCCGTACCAGGTGTACACCCGCTTTGAAGGTGATCCGCGCGATTGGGAAGTGCTCGATCAAACAACCGTGCCCATCACTGCAGCGGCGCAATTAGCCATGATTTGGCTGCCCGTGTATATGCGACTCACCGCCGGCCGCTAGCGAAACAAAGCGTTTGGGCGGCTCGTTTGTAGGGCCTGAGACACTCCTCTATGCAGCAGACCCAATCCGCTACCACATTCGCTTCTGATAAGGAAGGAATAGATGCTCTCGCCACTGCCTACGGCGATCTTCGAGCTGAAATCGGGCAGGTAATTGTCGGTCAACACGATGTGGTCCGCGGTGTCATCATGTCGCTTTTCGCCAATGGTCACTCACTGCTGGTGGGCGTTCCCGGTCTAGCCAAAACACTTCTCGTATCGACCATCGCCGACGCTTTAGATCTCGATTTTAAACGTATCCAGTTTACACCCGACCTCATGCCTTCGGATATTACAGGCATGGAAATATTGGATAAAGATCGGCAGTTTAAATTTCAGCGAGGTCCGCTCTTTGCCAATATTGTACTGGCAGACGAGATCAATCGTACTCCTCCTAAAACTCAAGCTGCGCTGCTAGAAGCCATGCAAGAACGAGGCGTGACGGTGGGTGGCAACCGTATGGCCTTGCCCGCGCCATTCTTTGTGCTGGCAACCCAAAACCCTATTGAGCAAGAAGGTACCTACCCGCTACCAGAAGCTCAGCTCGACCGGTTTATGTTTAACATTAGCCTCGACTACCCAACTTATGAGGAGGAAATTGCCGTCGTTAAAGGCACAACGACCAATAGAAAAGTTACTGTCAACTCTGTAGTGTCTGGCGAGCAAATTCTTGAGTTTCAGCGGCTCGTTCGCAAGATTCCAATCGCGGATAATGTGCTAGAATATGCAGTAGGTTTAGCTACCAAAACTCGACCTAATACAGCGATGGCTACTCCGGAGGTCGACCAGTACATCAGTTGGGGTGCAGGTCCGCGTGCCTCACAATATCTCACCTTGGGTGCTAAGGTTCACGCTGCAATTAATGGCAAGTATTCTCCCGATCGCGCTGACGTGCAGGCGGTGGCTCCTTACGTGCTGCGCCACCGCATCGTGCGTAATTTCCGGGCTGAGGCTGAAGGCATAACTGAGGAAGCTATCATCCAGGGGCTGTACTAGAACCTCACTAATTGAAATAATTTGTTGGCGGATTACCTAGTTGTCAAACATTTTGTTTAGTTTCGGCCTAAGAATCGAAACGAAATGGAAAAGGAGGATACTTATCGAGCGCGGTGGGCGCCTGGAGCGAGCTACCACGTGTACAACCGGGCGATACCGCTTCACCTGTTATTTGTGGATGACGCCGCACGCGCGAAATTTCTAGCCAAGCTGAAGCGTCTGCACCCGGTGTGCATCATTTACGCCTATGCTTTGATGGGTACACACTTCCACCTGCACCTGAGAATCCGAGCAGAAGAAGACATCCGACAGCGACTCTTGCGTCTCTACAGGCCACTGAAGCTGCAACAAGCCTGGTTGGAAGGTCGCATTAACTTCCAGAAGTTGGTTGGGGATGCTTTTGCGCGCTCTTTTCATGCTTACGTCAAGCACTACAACACGAAGAACAATCGTACCGGCGTACTCTTCGACGGCACCGTACGGCGCTTACGTGTGCGGGACGATCTCACCTCACGCAGTTTGTGCGCGTATTTGCACAGCCAGTTTATCAAGCACCAACTGGGCACGAAGGTGGGAGGTCATGGAATTGCCACCAGCTTTAGCGCTTTCGAAGCGGGAAAGAGCAATTTTGTAGATGTAGAAGCTGTATTGGAGCGCTTTGGAGGTGAGCAGGCCTTCATGTCTTACCACCGCACCTATGCTGCCAAGCGCCGAGCTGCACTCGAGCGCTTTAATGAAAAGCGCTTCTTTGGCTACACACCTCCAAATCAGCAGCTGCCGCCCTGGGCGCTCTATCGGGGGGAGGAATATGTAGATTGGGATTATTAAGGCTAAAGCCAAGCTTCGGCCGAACCGTTGCTTCTGCGTTAAAGTCTAAAATTAGGCAAGCTGCTGCGCAAGCCACTCAGCCTCTACACATGAATTTGAAGGGACGGTTCCTCGGTTTAATTCACGTATAAATCCAATGCAGCTCTTGCGCCCCAGCGAATACCCACCCACACCCGTACTTGCAGCCATGCCTACCCTGCACGCACAACTCGCCGAAGCCAAGGCCTACATCCGTGCCCACACCAACTTCGCGCCCCGCACCGGGCTCATCCTCGGCACCGGACTCAGCACCCTTATCGACGACCTCCAGCTCCACATGCGCTGGGAGTACAGCCTCCTGCCGCACTTCCCCATCAGCACCGTCGCTGGCCATAGCGGAAGTCTTCTCTTCGGCCACCTCGCCCAAGAACCCGTTGTGGTACTCAACGGCAGGTTCCACTATTACGAAGGCTATTCCGCACAGCAAATCACCTTTCCCACCCGCCTCCTCTGTGCCCTCGGCATCGAGCAGCTGCTCATCAGCAACGTCGCCGGTAGCACCAACGCCAACTTCAGAGCCGGCGAAATCGTCGTCGTCAAAGACCATATCAACTTCCAACCCGATAACCCCCTGCGCGGCGCCAACGACGAACGCATCGGACTTAGATTTCCCGACCTGCTCCAGGCTTACAATCCCACCCTCAGAAGCAAAGCCCTTCAAGCCATGCAAACCCTC
Organism: Saprospiraceae bacterium; assembly: GCA_965213735.1. Lineage (GTDB taxonomy): Bacteria > Bacteroidota > Bacteroidia > Chitinophagales > Saprospiraceae > CALDTK01. The sequence continues at coordinate 357,937 of CBDCAB010000005.1, read as the reverse complement.
GACCTCCCCCAGCACGAAGGCGTGTACTTCTGTTTGCAAGGCCCTAATCTCGAAACGCCAGCCGAATACCGCATGATCCAGCGTATGGGCGCCGACCTGGTAGGCATGAGCACTGTCCCAGAAGTCCTCGTGGCCAATCACATGGACGTGCCCGTCCTCGTCACCAGCCTCGTCAGCAACGAATGTCACGATGTCGATAAGCTCAGTCCCACCACCTTAGAAGAAGTTTTAGCTGTCGCCAAAACTGGAGGAGAACGCATGCAGCAGCTCTGGTCAAAGCTGCTCACGCAGGGTCTAGCCCCACACCAAGCATAGGCTGTCGCATCTTTGCTTTAGTGTCAGACCTTCAACAATCACCCCAGCAACAGTTTGAAACAGCTAGCGCACGTGCTGCTGAGGCCGCGCGGAGTGCAAAAGCTAAAGCCAACCGCCTTAGTATCATCCGTCTACTAACGTTCTTTGGCGGCGTGGCCCTCGCAGTCTTAGTGGGTGTGGAGGTACATCCACTCGCCGCGGTAGGAGTGGTAGCCGTCGGACTCTACTTGTTCAACAAACTCATCGGGCAGCAGCAAGCACTCGATGAAGCACACCGAAGGTTTGAACGAATCGTGGAGCTCAACGCCGAAGAGCTGCTTTCTCTTAAATTCGACTTCGCAGCTTTTGACAGCGGCGAAGACTTTGCTGATGCTCAGCACCCTTTTTCCGGAGATCTAGACATTTACGGAGCTAATTCCCTTTTCCAACAACACAATCGAACTGCATCTCTAGTGGGTAGGTGCGCCCTCGCGGAGTGGATGCAGCGGCCCCTCCAGCGCGTCGCAGACATTGTGCTACGCCAGGAAGCAATTAAAGAACTCCTGCCTCAGCTAGCGTGGCGCCAACAATTTTTGGCCGCCGGATCTAATGCTCCTGCAAATGTGAGCGCTCTCCAGCGGCTCAGGCAGTGGGCAAGCTCATCTGCTACGCTTACCGAATCTTATTGGCGATGGATAATCCCGGTGCTGTCCATCTTCAATGTGCTGTGGCTGGCAAGCTTCTTCTACCTGCCCTTTTACATCGCACTGCTCGGCTATTTGCCCACCATATACCTGCTCTCCAAGGCAAAATCTCGCGTGGATGTCGTTCACACCGAAACAGAAGAGGCAGTAGCCTTACTCACGCGCTATCAAGCTATGCTGGGCTGGATCGAGCGCACCACCTGGTCGAGCCCGCTCCTAGCTGCCCTTGCTGAGTTTGCCGCAACCACTGATGCTAGCCCTGCTAGTAATGCGCTCCAGCAGCTCGCCTATGACAGCAAGCAACTTGCCCTGCGCGTCAATCCCTTTGTGCTGCTGCTCAACCTGTTCTCGTTCTGGGAAATACGCTACGCACGGCGCCTCGAGCAGTGGAAGGTTCAGCACCTCACCGCCTCCGGAAACGCTGATTTTCCTGCCGCTGCGCAGTTTCACCTTCCCTCCGCTGCTGATGCTACAACCGCGCCCCAAGCCAATGCCCTAGAACATTGGCTGCTCACGCTCGGAGCATTCGATGCTCTTACTTCTTTGGCCGCAGCAGCATTTCGGTGGCCCGACTGGACCTTCCCTCGTTTTGACGAAAGTGCCACCGCCTCCATTAACGGCGCCCAACTCAAACACCCGCTGCTGGCTCCCGCACGCAGCGTAGGCAACGACTTTAGCTCGCCAGCGCGCGCGCATATCAATCTACTCACCGGCAGCAACATGGCTGGCAAATCGACCTTTCTCCGCACTGTCGGGTTGCACATCGCCATGGCCCACTGGGGCGCTGCTACTCCTGCACAATCGCTCTCGCTGCCGCTGCTACAGGTGTACACCAGCATGCGCACCCAGGACAATCTCCACGAAGGCGCCTCGGCTTTTTACGCAGAACTTCAGCGGCTACGATTCGTGGTGGAGGCTACGCACCGTGGAGACAACGTGTTTTTCCTGCTCGATGAGATTCTCAAAGGCACCAACAGCCAAGATCGGCAGGAAGGAGGCAAGGCCCTCTTGCGCCAACTCATTCGCCATGGAGGAGCAGGCATTGTCGCCACCCACGATCTCGAGCTCGGCGAACTCGCAGCTGATACCACCGCCATCACCACCATCCGCCTCGAAGTAGAAACTGACACATCAGGTCAGCTTTATTTCGACTATACAGTAAAACCCGGACTGGCAGAAAGCCGCAACGCCTCCATTCTCATGGAGCAAATGGGGCTTGGCATGAATTAGGCGTAGAGGCTCCGCACAAATTCCTTGAGCTTTTTAGGGTGCCGTACTTGCCCCTGCGCTACAGCAGTTGTTATTCCTCGCAGTGCGTAGTGCAGGAATGCGGCTTCACTCGCTGGATCTTCGTAGTTGAGATCTTTGAAAGCAGCAGTCAATATCCCGAGCTTGCTCGTAGCTGCATTTGCTTCAGTTGCGCCTACCTGTCGCAGCATCGCTTCTTGCGGGCCATGCACTTTCTGCTTCACAAACGCGTAGTCGATCAGGGCGAGGATGCGTACCGTCGGGTTCTCCTCGGCAGCCACCTTTGCCAGTCGACTCTGCTGACTCGACTGCCCTGCGGCCACGATAGCTTCTACTAGACCTTGTTTGCTGCCGAAGTGACGAAATATCAAGCCTTCTGATACACCTGCCTCACGCGCAATACGTGCAGTGGAGACAGCAGCTACTCCCTCCGCTCCAAACAGTTGGGTGGCAGTGTGAAGTATGCGCTCTTGCTTCGCCGTCATGTGGCGAAGGTAAGCAATCACTCACTAGCTCTCCGCGGGCGTCTCGTTTTCGATCTGCTGTAGCACCTGAGCTGCACGGATGAGGAAATTGTCGTGATGACGCACAAATTCGCGCTGCACCATCAGCAACTGAGCCGCATCGTAGGCAGCAGATTTGGGCATGATCTGTCGTGCCGCAATGGGGTGGAGCCAGTACTCCTCATTGGCCGAACGGAGGTAATTGCCATCAAAGTCAAACTGTGCTACCACGCCTAGCTTCTTGAGCGAGAAGAGGTAATTTGTCTCTGCGTTGATGTCCTTTTGCAGGTCCATGATGTACACCCGCTCGAAGTTGATTCCGGAGCGCTCGCACAAGAAAATGTCGCGCCGCCCATCGAAGGTGTAGAGCTTGTCGACGCGGTACTTGCGCATGTTGTTGCTCAAAAAGCGCTTCACGTTGTTGCGCGTCATGCGCAGCTTGCGGAAGTTCTCCTGTAGGTCTTCATCCGAAAGTTGGAATTCCTCTTCAAAGGGTTTGCGGCGCCGGGTGCGCATATTGACCACCGTTTTGAAGCGACTCAGCGTATGGCCAAGTTCATTGACCTTGGTGTCCACGCTCACATAATCTACATCGGCGTTGTTGCTCCAGCTCTCGATGAAGATGCGCTTGGTGTCAGGCTCGAATACGAGCAGACATATTTCCGATATCGCAAAGAAATTGGGGTAGCCGCCGTATACGTTCCCGTACTTGAGCTCAAGAATAGCAAACTTGTCTTCCACAGCAAGTGTATTGGCGTTGCGGTTTAGCCAACCATACGCCCACGAGTAGGTGGAGCGGAGGCATCAGCAACTTGGTTTCGAGTGTCTAGGTTTCAGGGATGCGGCAGCAAAGTAAACCAGCCAGCTCTAACGAAGGGTATTGACATTAGTTACTCCAGCCGCCACTATAAGTCATAACCCAAGAAGTAGCCATTTCTGTATATCACCTCCCCATCCGCTATGATTTCGCCGCCGTTTTGCATGGAGGCAATCATATCCCAGTGCACCGAACTTTTGTTTTTGCCGCCACACTGCTCATAGCTCTGACCTATCGCCATGTGGACAGTACCGCCTATTTTCTCATCAAAAAGGATGTTGCGCGTAAACGTGTCGATGGAGTAGTTCGTGCCCACGGCTGCCTCTCCAAATCGGCGTGTACCCGGCAAGCTAAACACGTGGTCGAGGTAGTCGCCGCCGCGCCTTGCCTCCCATTTTACGATCTCCCCGCGCTCCACCCACAGCGTTACATCCTCTACCTCATGTCCTTGGTAAACAGCGGGATAGTCAAACCTAATCTTGCCCTCCACACTATCCTCCACCGGACTAGTGTATACCTCTCCACTCGGCATATTGGTCTGCCCATCTGAATTGATGTAGGTGCGACCTTCAACTGAAAAGCTAATGTCCATATCAGCCCCACGGTAGTGGATATGTTTGGCGGCGTTGAGCCTATCTGTCACTGCCTGCTGGCGGCGCCTCACTTCTAGCCAGGCCTCCCGCGGGTCGGGCTCATTGAGTTTGCAGGCTTCAAACACGAAGGCTCGATACTCCTCCAGACTCATGCCCGCATTTTGGGCCGAAGCGTGAGTGGGATATTGGCACAAGTTGCGTCGCAATTCGCGCGTACCTGTCCTTCTGAAATAGGTTTGGTTAAGTTCTTTGAGAGCCTCTGCCCTTGCCTTGCGCTTATCTGCAGCAGCACCTTGCATCTCCCGCAGATTGAAAGGAGCTCGTATGGCTAGGTAGGCATCAAACTGCTCGAAGGCTTCTCGTTTTTGGGGTGAAATGTAGGCGAGTTGAGCCTCAGAGGCTTCGTCGAGGTAGGTGCGCGCACGCCCATCCCACTCCATGTCCACCTCCACATGAGCACCTCTTCGTAGTGCCTCCCGATACACCTCCCGCACCAGTGGCTCGGCAAGGGTGGTCGTGCTCACAAACAGCCGATCGCCTTCCTTTAGCTCCACACAATAGTCGATCAGCAACTTCGCGTAGCGGCTTTCGTAGGTCTCAATAGTCATGGGCCCAAGGTAACTTCGAGCATGGAGCTAAGGCGCAAAAGCCGCCTATTCATGCCCTGTAGGCGTGGGTCGTTCAGCTGGATAACAACTCCATACAGGTCGCCATTGTCTCGGTGAGTTCGCTATCGGTGACGGTTCCACTGGCGTCGACTTTGCCCGCCACATCGTACACTGGGCACTGCACTACTACCTGCGCATCGAGTGCCTGCAGCGTCCACACCAGGCTCTGCATACATTTTTCGCCTCGTGGTGGGTGGGGTGTGCAGGTGATAGCGATTACAGGCTTTCGCGAAAACTCGCCGCTCGCCACCAGCCATTCGAATGCGGATTTTAATGCCGCGGGCATATTGTGCGCGTATTCTGGAGTGGCGATGACTACGGCGTCTGCTTCTTTTACAGCTTTCGCCAAAACCTCAGGCAAACCACCGCGCCCGGCAGCCAATGCTTCAGTGGTAAAAAGCGGCAACTCCCCCAAACCAGGAGCAGCCCGCCACATATGTTCAGGATAGGTTTTGGCGAAAGCTGATAACAATAGCGCATTACTCCCTCCAGCACGCGTCGAGCCGCATATCGCAAGAATCTGCACCCGCTACTGAGTATGTACGACAGGAAGGGTGACCGCCCCAAACTCCGTCTCGATAATGACTCCGTAAGTGCCTGCTGCAAAGCCAGAAAAATCAAGCTGACTATTCACAAGCGCCCGCGCAGGATAATTCTGCTTAAAAAGCTGCTCGCCCCGCAGCGAAACGATCCGTAGCGTATACTCCGATGCCTGTGCGAAAGTGGCCTCAATCTGTAAGTGATCACTCACTGGATTAGGACCTATCGCTACATCACGAAAACCCTCACCAGCTTCCTGCGTCCACACAGCAGGATCATTAATATTCGTAACATCTGAATTGGTAGTATCGACTCCCGTACGCACAGACGCCTGCACCACTACATCATCTACCAGTTCATAAAACTTATCGTCCTCCTGCGGATATGGATCGGTAATGCGCACCCGTAGCCGGTACTCGCCGCTGTTGCTAAAGCGCACTGTCGTAAACGGATTGGCGGCATTAGCAAAGGCGACATGGCCTGGACCGTCCACAAGCTCCCACTCGACTTCCCAGCCGCTGCCAAACTGACGGTCGTAGCCATAACTCGGCCCGAGCGAAATAGCAGTATCGAGAGGGACGCTGAGGGAAGGACCGGCATTCACGAAATGCCCGCGCGTATGCGACTCATACTCGAAGGGAGGGTGATTGGCTGCATCGAAATGCTCCCGGAAAAATTCCCGTCGCTGATCGACAAACTCACTCACGCTACCATGACCGGCGCGCAGGCTGTGCAGCGTCACCTTCGGTCCACCCATCGCATTGCGGGCAGCATAGGCAGTAGCTGGCGGACATACCTCATCGAGATAATTAGCAAAGTGCAGACTCGGACCATGAAAGCGCCTTGCTGCGAAGATGGCATCGTAGTACTTCGTGGCTTCGAATGCGGCATCGAGACTATCTGTATTGCTACCATACTCAGAAGCAGCGACATCGAGGTAATAAGGAAAGCCACTCGGTAGCCCAAAGCGCTCCCCTGCATGCTGACTCATTGCGCCTACACTTTGCATGAGGTGCGTCGGCCGGCCATCTATTCCCGCTAGCAGCATGCCGAGGCCACCACCTTGACTTTCGCCATAAACACATAATTCTGTGCCGTTCCATTCAGGTCGAGTAGCTAAATAATCTATAGCTCGAATGGCTCCTAAGATGGAGTAGCGGTGGTAGATAGTTTCGGGAGAGGTGACAATGTTGGGTTCATACCCATCGTGTGCCTCCTGATCGGGTGGTACATCATGGATGTTGATGCTCAGGGTGATGCAATTCGCTCGCTCGGCGGGAAAATCATCGGGCTGCACGAGGTTGCGACCTCTACCATAGCTGGGCAGGCGCAGAGTTGCAGGAAAGGGCCCAGTGCCTTTCGGGATCACCATGTAGCCATACACGCGCCGCCCGTCGATTTGCGCGCAGGAAAATTCATAGGTTTTGGCTAGATCATTTTCGCTCTGCGTCCAAACGCGCACATCCATGGGTATGGCCGCGAGCAAATCTTTTTGCTCTTGCCAAAATGCGTCGTAATCAGCTGGCTCGGAGGTGAGGGCTGTAATTTCGTTGCGTGAAAATGTGGCTGCAGCCTCACCTGATACCCCATCAATACGCGCCTTAAAGGTTACAAATGTTGGCGAGGCAAACGTGAAGGGTATTTCTGAAACATCCTGGGTATGCGCCACCGAGCCGCTCGCGATGATGATGTCGCTGCGCATGTTGTGTCTAATCTCCCACTCTAGCTGGCCACGGCGGGCACTTTCAACGCGAAAGGTAGCTGTTTCTCCTGCTTGGTAGTCCGCTCTTGGATGGTCGGTGCTCACCTCCACACCCTGCGCCTGTGCAACCAGCGCGAATAGCATTACATAGAGCAGAAATATAAAGCGGGTTGCGTGCATAAAGTTGGGGGTAAGGCTAAGGGAGCGGAGCAAATTTGAAGTGTGACGAATGTAGAGGCGCGTATTGCTAGCCAAGCATCCCAAAGTCTGGGTAACTCCAGCCGATCATGTCATACCACGTTAACAAAATTGGTCAACCTATACCTCGCTGAGAATAAGTACCTTGCGACCATCATCCCATCAACAGCCTCACGGGTGCAGCTTGTCCATCAAGTTGTGCCCGTTGTGGTTTTTGGGGGAGGGCAAAGCAGCCAACCCTGACTGGCTCTAGGTGTTAGGCTTCCGATGCCACAAGCTCTGATCGACCTGATGCGCGAGCGCAGATTTGCCGTTCTTACGGGTGCGGGCATATCTACCGATTCAGGCATTCCGGATTATCGGGGTCCGAAGACGCTGCACATTCCTCGCAATCCAATCAAGCATGATGAGTTTGTGCAGAATGCTGAGGCGCGGCGGCGCTACTGGTCGCGTGCGAGTCGTGGCTATACTGCTGTATTGGCTGCTCGACCTAATGCTGCTCACCACGCGCTGGCTGCGCTTCAGGCCCAGGGTGCTGTCTCGGGCATTATCACGCAAAATGTCGATGGCCTGCACCAGCGGGCGGGGTCGCATCCCGTCACCGAGCTGCACGGCACACTGCATAAGGTCGACTGTCTAGCTTGCGCCAAAACCTACCCTCGTCTGGCTATTCAGGCGCAGATCGAGCGAGAAAATCCTGGATGGATACGGCCTATAAGTGAGCTGGCTCCAGATGGAGATACTGAACTCGTAGCAGCAGAATACCATCGCTTTGTAGCTCCGCAGTGCGAATCATGCGGTGGTGACTTAATGCCGGCTGTGATCTTTTTCGGCGGCTGTGTCCCTAAACTTCGAACTCAGCAGGCGCTTGATTTAGTGGCTCAAGCAGATGGGCTGCTCGTGATCGGTTCGAGTCTCACGGTTTTTAGCGGCTACCGTTTCGTACGGCATGCAGCGAAGTTGGATTTACCTACGGCAATTGTCACGCTTGGCTTCACCCGTGGCGACAAACATGCTGCTGTGAAGCTCGACGCGCCTGTCGGGGAAGTGCTACCGGTTTTGGCGAAAGCATTGGGGGCATAGGGAGCGCCTGCAAGAAATTTTGATGACCTATTGGACTTGCTGCGATAGATGCATGAACGCCTAGCGCTCTTGCTAGGCACCACAGCAATCATCCAACACTTGTACTCATGCAAACCGCACGCTTTACCACCACCCGCTTCGCACTCGTTCTGATCGCCTGCTTCGGCATCACCATGTGCAGCACACTTCAAGCACAAAAAGCCTTGGGCATACGCCTGGGAGCAACCTACAGCAGCTACAAAATGACCGGCGACCTCGACGAAAGCTTCGATGGCGGCGGCGGCCTCGGCTACTACGGCGAAATCGACTTCAACCTGCCATTCGGCACCTCCGGCTTTAGCATCATGCCGCTGCTCGGATTCAACTATCAGCAAACTGCACAATTCAGTACCGAAGCTACAGTCGACAACAGCAACTTTCCTCTTGCACTAGGAATTATCGAGTCGGGCCGCGATGAAATGTCGAGCATAGTCGTAGCAGCACTTTTCCGTTATCGCTTCCAGGGCAAATCCATCACTCCATTCTTCGAATTTGGCCCGTACGCTAAGTTCAATATTGGCGGTAACTACTTCATTGAAGGTCATGCACTCAGTGAACTTAGTGCTACGCAAGTTGGCTACGTTGAAATTGAAGAAGAGATGGGCATTGAATTCGGAAAGTCTAGCTCCGATCATTACAAGCCTTCTAATTTCACTATGGCCATTGGTACGGGACTTCAAGCTGAATTTGAATTTGGTACACTTAGTATCGGTCTGCGCTACATTGGCATTGGCAATACGCGTAGTCCAGAGTCTGAGGGCGGTCCGGCCGGAAGAATCCAAGGGGAATTTTTTCAAGATAGTTCTCTAGCCGTTGATAGCTACAGCGACAAAGACAAGCTCAAGCTACGTACCGTGGAGTTTACCGTAGGGTATTCGTTTCCACTTGGTGGGTATTAAGCGATTATAGGTTCACCTATAATTCTGCACAAAACCACCCACTCATGTATAGTTGCAACAATTGCAAATCGCAATTCCCTACGCTGGTCAAAAAGTGTCCGGGATGCGCCATCCGACTCAACGCTGATCGCGTGACGCTCACGGCCAGTGAATCCGCTCCAGCTGATGACTACTCCGACTTGGACGTATCCCATCGCTGCGGCAATTGCGGAGACATCCTCTTCAACGAGGCAGGCCGCTGTAGCAGTTGTCGGTTTCCAATCTCAGGCGCTCAATTGCGGCTGGTGCACCGACAGGCCACAGGTAATTCCCTCAGCCACACCGCACCGCGCAGAGCTGCGTCTTAACTCACCATCATGAAATACCAAACCGGTACTATCTCCATCGCCTTTCTCGACCTTTTGTCGGGAGCCTTGGCTGGAGTAATCATTCTCTTCATCATCGTGCCCAAAGGCACCAGCTTTGCCAGCGATAATATTTCTGAGCAAACGCTGAGTGTTGATTCCCTCTTCATCGTTATCGACTCCCTTTTCTTAGGGAAAGATACCCTCGATCAAGTGGATATTAGGCTTTTACGTGAAACGATGACTTCCCTGCGCAGTCGCGTAGATTCTGTCGAACAAACGGCGATAAGTTATCGTCGCGAAGTTGTGAGGCGCAAGTCGCAGCAGGTGCTTCTCGAAGACAGTTTGCGCAGCATGCGCACAGCACTTCGGGCCATGGAAGTCAAGCAGCAGGCGAAGAGTAAGTCTAGTCCAGCTAAACCCTCACCGCCCATCGCGGAAACTAGGTCTAAGCCGACTCCTCGGACTACTACTTCAACCACAACGACGGCAGCTACAGCGTCTACCACAACATCGAGCTCGACCTCCGCAAAAGCGCAGGAGGCCAAAGTCCGACCTCGTGATCCGATGCCGGAGATGCTCGATCCCTTCATGGTGGATATTCGCTGGGAAGGCACCAGCGACGTAGACCTCCTCCTGCTCAACAAAGCTGGAGTGGTACTCTGCAACGACTCGCGCTGCAATAAGAAGTTTGCCGACCTCGAACGCTCGGGCAAACGCGACACCATGCAGTACGAGCGCCTCCGGGTGATATCGCGAAGCGCGGATACCTATGAGGTGCGCGTGGCGATTCACTCCCGCTTCGGCTCGCGAAGCTCTGACGGTCCGACCACAATCAGTGGCGACTACTACATCAAGCCAGATCCTAACGGACCGGCACGCAAACTTTCCTTTAACCGCGAAGTGGCTCCTCGCCAACGCGGCGACGACGGTGCACCCGGTGTGCGCGTCGGCACCCTCACCATCACCGATGACGGCGACGTCGTCTTCAACGCAGAATCATGAATCTCACCAATAACAAACTCGCTATCGCTGGCATAGCCTTCGTGGTAGCACTTGCTTTTCACCTTATCGTGTTCTTGCTCGCCGCTTTCGTTCCTGCAGAATCGCTCGCAATGCGTGTGCTGCAAGTTTGCGGGGCCAGCTTCCCAGGCGGCTTGATTCAACTCGCCACCAGTACCCTATTTGTATATGCGGTGCTGCTAAGTTTTGGCGAAAGCCGACGCATAGTGGCCGAGCAAAGTGCCAGTCAACTGCAGCTGCTCCCGGAGCGCGAACAGCTGGTACTCGATGCTGAAGACGTGGCTCGCATCAAGCTCGAAGCTATCGAACTCGAGCGCCAGCACCCGAGCTTCTTAACCGATTTGGTGAAGAAAGCCTGCACGCAGTTTCGTGCGAATGAGTCGGTGACCGAGGTGATGGAAGTCGTGCAAAGTCAAAGCCGCATCAACCGCGAACTGACCAACTCGAGCGTGGAAGATCTCTACCACGTCAACGCTATGCTGCCTTCGATCGGCTTTATCGGCACCATCATCGGCATCGCTTCTGCCCTCGGCATGGCCTACCTGGTGGTGCCCGAAGCCCCGGCCGCTATAGGTGCTTTTGGTAGCGCTGATGCAGCAGGTGTACAGGCAGCGCAGGCCCAGCAGGGCATTGCAGCCGTAACGCAGGCGCTCTACGTAGCCTTTGATACTACGCTGTGGGCTCTGCTGCTCAACCTCGTACTAAGCTTCCGTCTGTCGAGCATTCGCGGACAACTCGAGCGCCTGCACGGATTTTTGGAAGGCTATGTGCTCGAAAACCTGGTGAACCGGATTTACCACGCTCCGCGCTAAGCTCTCCTTCCAAACATGGTTTAAACGTATCCTTCGACACCTGTCGGATGGATTGCTGTTTCGGCGGGCTGCTATTTTGGCAGTCCGTCTTTTTTTGTTTTTGCGAAAGCAGATAAGAATTACATTTAACGCACAGCAATCCACTCCGGCATTAACACCCTACCGTGCCGCTACTCAAACCGTCATCATCCCTTACATGCCTAGTGGCTTGTGCGCTCATTATTTGTGTCGCCACAGAAGTGGAAGGTCAGGCTACTGCTTCCCAGAGCCCTGCTTTTAGCAAAGCGAGAGCGTTGCGCGCAGATGGCCAATATGCTCAGGCAAGACCATTTTATTTTAATGCAATTAAAGAGTTTCAACGGGCAGGTCTGCCTGACTCTGCGACGTATGCAGCATATCGTATATTTGATACCTATATAAGTGAACAGGATATCGAGCGGGCTCATCAATATCGCGTCGATACCTTAAATGAGCTTTTCGATAAGGCTGATCCTTATGTGCTGGGAGTTCTGCAATTAACTGAGGGTCGCGAACTATTCATGCAAGGAGATTATGCTGCTTGTATAGAGCCCTACAAAGCGGCATACAAAACCTTTGCTGCTTGCTGCCCCTCAACAGGCTTGCAAATGGATGTGTGCGGCTTGCTCGGCACTATGCTGGTCCATTTCGGTGAACAAGATGCAGCCTTGGCGTATACAGCTGAAGCAGTTGAAATTGCAGGCGAAGTCGGAAATAAATATAGCCTCGGTATAGCCTTACACAATCAAGCACTTGCCTACTCAGTGGTAGGTCGCTACCACGAATCTACCGATGCCTGGGAACGCGCCTACGCTACCCTCGTCGATACGCTAGGTACACATCACGCACTGCCACTACAAATCGCCATTTCAATGGCCGCTGGGTACGATGGCATTGGGCGTATCGACCGTGCCCTGCACTATGTACGTGTAGCACTAAACGCGGATACGGTTCTTGATGAATATCTGCGATCTACGCTCTACTCCACGTATGGAGATCTGCTGTCACGGCTCAATCTGTACAACCAAGCCGTCTATTGGCAAGGCAAATCAATTGATCTACTGGCTGAAGCGTTGCCCTCGCACCATCCTCATCTACTGGAGTCGAAGCTCAACCTGGCCGACCTTTACTTGCTCCTAAAGGATGGGCCTGCCACACTCGCTATTCTCGAAGAGGTGGAGGGGGTGCACGAGCAGCATCCAGAGGTACATGAAAATTTGTTGGCGCGACATCAGCTGGCTCGGCTCAAGGCTGAATATCAGCTGGAATTTGGTTCTGCGGCGCTAGCAATTCAACATGGCCTGAATGCAGCCGAGGTGATAAAGCAACAGCAAGCAGGGGATTCGCAGCCCCGCGCCGAGATGTACAATGTGCTTGGTCTGGCACACATTAAGGCAAAGCAGTACGATGAGGCACTACGCTACCTGTCTTTAGAAAAAGACATGTCCCTGCGTATGGGCGAGCGGCACGTCAACGGGGTGCTGTGGTCGGCTGATGCTCGCTGTGAAGCTTTACTCGGTGCTGGTAGGCCACGTGAAGCTGTGGCAACGCTACGAGAGGCTGCACAATTTGTTGCTGGCACACAGGCGGTAGGTGCAGAAGGAACGGAGCCTTTTATGCTCGCTCACATGTTGCGGCTCCTGGCCGATGAGGCGCCGGGTGTGCTCAAAGGTCAAGATTACCTGCTCACTGCCTCTACACTGGCCGACGCCATTGAACGAGGAAAGTTTCTGAAGGATGCCTTCGTGCGCGATCCCCTCCTGGTAAGCGATCTATCGTTTGTGCTACGTGGAGCGGCTACAGCGGCGGCGGTAGGTTGTTCTTCCTCTAGCAGCAATGAAGTCTGTGCAGCAGGAATTCGCTACCTGGACCTGTCGCGTGCGCTGAGCCTGCAGCAACGTGCCGCCTCCGCTCTCGCCGACGCGGTGAGCAATATGCCCGATAGCATCAGCCGACGTTCGCAACAACTCGAACAGGATTTGCTTGCCTGGCGGGTAGTAGAAGCATCAGAAGTTTTGCGAAAGCAGGTACTCGATAGCCTGCAGGAGGAGTTGACCGAACATGAAGACGTGCTACGGCGCAACTACCCGGGCCACTACGAATCTGAGCATTCGACTCTAATCGACATCGCGTCCATGGAGGCATTCGCTCGCCAGCGGCAACTCGTGTTGCTGAGCTTTATGATCGACACGAGTGCCCACTTACTCGTGCGGGCGCGCATCGATCAAAGTGGCTATACCATGGAGTCGCTGCCTTTCAATGAGGAGGCTCTCGAGCGGATCGAGGACTTCCGAAATTTGCTGCAGCGCAGCGACAGGAAGGATTTCGCACCACTCGCGCACCGCATTTATCAAGATTTGTTTGCCGGCATGAGCCTCGGCAGCAACATCAAAGGCTTGGTGGTGAGCACAGATGAGTCTTTGGCTGGCCTTCCTTTTGCCGCACTGCTTACCGAGCTGCCACTGACTGAGGCTACACCTATGCGTGATTGGGCTTGGCTAAAAAATAGCCTTACTATCGCCTACGTAGACGCTTGGCAAAACCTGGGTGTACAGCTTGAGCAAGCACAACTTGGTCAACGACTTACTGTCTTAGCCCCAGGCTTTGAAGCTACTGCGGCAAGAACTGTGGCCGGAGGTCGTGGTACGGATGCAACTCTTTTGCGCACGCCGTGGACATTACGTCTGGTGGGTTGGCTTAAGGAGCGCTTCGGAGCTCTCGCGTTTACTGCTCAGGAAGCTACTGAGAAGTCTTTGCTAAGCCTAGCTCGTGAGGCAGATATTCTTCACCTCGGTACTCATGCTATACTCGACGAGAAGGAGCCCCTGAAATCCTATTTTGCGCTCACAGCTGAGTCAGCCGCAGCGGATGAAGACGGTCGGCTCCATGCATACGAGCTGTATCCTGCTCGTGTGAGTGCGCGATTGGCAGTGCTGCCTACCTGCCACTCGGGGGCGGGAGCTTATACCGATCAAAATGGCACTTTGAGTTTAGCCACGGCTATGCGTGCGGCTGGTTGCCCTACAGTGGTACAAAGTTTTTGGGCGATCGATGATGAGCGGACCAATGAGCTAATGCAATACTTCTACGAGGAGTTGCTCGGCCAGGGTCTGCCCGTGGAGGAGGCGCTCAAAGAGGCGCAACGTCGCTATTTGGCGGGCGCTCGCGAGGAACTGCAACATCCCTACTACTGGGCAGGACTGGCCGTAGTAGGGCCTTCGCAGCAGGTGGTACATCACGCCGGTGGGAGCTACTCTACCTTGACGAGGATACTTGCTGGCACACTCGTTTTGTGTCTCTGCCTCGGCTTTGTGTGGATGCGCCGCCGCTCATCTGCTGGGGGCCGGACGAATAATTTCGAGCAGGCATGATGACCTTTTGCGCCCGTTGCGATATAGAGATAGCCAGCGAGGCTACAGCAATCCGACAACAACCGCCAAAGGGCAGTAAATGTGATCCGACTACTCAAACCCCGCAGTGCTCGTCTTGACGAGGTGCAGCTCTATGCTGGACTTCAACGAGGGGATTCTGCTGCATTCGACCAGCTTTATCAGTCTGTATTGCCGATGGCAGTGCGTGCGCTCAGCGACCGCGGCTGCCCTGCCGGAGAGGCTGAAGACATTTTTCAAGAGGCGCTTTTAGCCTTATGGCAAAACGCCAGAGATGGTCGATACCAGCAGCGTGAAGGGGTGAAGGTGAGCACCTATTTGGTGCAATTATGCCGCAATCGCTGGATTGATAAGACGCGGAAGGTCAGCTTTCGCAAAACGGATTACGCCGATGTCGTCCCTGAAAACGCCGAGGAATCCACTGCGGAGGAAACGGCGCAGCGGGAGCAACACTTCGGCGCACTCGATGCAGGCTTTGCACAGCTTGGCGAACGCTGCCAGGAAATGTTGCGGGCCTTCTACTTCAATAAAGTTGCTCTGGCTACCCTAGCGGAGCAACGGGGAATAACTCCTCAAACAGCCAAAAACGAAAAATACCGCTGCATGCAGAAGCTCAAAAAGCTTTGTACTGCGGCACAAGTTCACTAATCATGTCCGAAGCAACATTTTCACGGGTCGAAGCTTACCTCACAGGTGAGCTTTCCAATGTCGATCGTCAGCAATTCGAGCTCGACATGGCGGCCGATCCAAGCCTGCAGCAGGAAGTTGAGGAGACTCGCAATGCGCTGCTGGCCGTCGAGCGGGCCGCCGTAGCCGATCGCATAGCTCAAGCCCGCCGCCGCAGTCAAATTCAACGCTCTGGAGGAGCACGTATTCGCCGCCTTTCAAGTAAGCGTATACTAGCAATAGCCGCTAGCCTCACCCTACTCGTCGCCGCAGGTTTGTGGACCTTCAGTGAGCAAAGAGCTGGTTCGCCAGCTGGACTTTCTGCCAGCTATTTTGAACCCGCACTAGGCTTGCCAACGACTCTTGGCCTCACCGACGATCAGGACTTTCAGGAAGGCATGATTGACTATAAGCTTGGCGACTACGATGCCGCAATTAAGCAGTGGTCGACCTTGCAGCAACCCGGCCTTGCCAGCGATACCCTCAGCTACTTTCTCGGGCTCGCTCATCTCGCCAACGACGATGCTTCTGCAGCTTTAGATCAGCTCAGCAACATCAGTGATGGAAGCTATCGCGCGGATGCTTACTGGTACAGAGCGCTGAGTTTGTTGCGCCTCGACCGCGTAGCAGAAGCCAAACAAGAACTCGAAGAACTCCTCAAGCTCAGCAGCAGTCACCGCACGCAAGCCCTCGAACTCCTGGAACAACTCTGAGGTCATAGTCTTCTTCATCGCTTTGCCAGGCAAAAGCCTGCACAATTTAACTGGCCGAGGTGACAGCAATGTCGCTTCGGCCTTTTTGCTATGCCAAACCACGGCTGTGGCATGCACACATAATTTTTTGCGAGGTTCAAAAAAATACTTTGATGACCTTTTGCATGAGCTGCGATAGAAGGGAAACAATTCACTCACTTTCAATTGCTCATCATGCGCTTTTCCAACTTCCTCTTCTTCCTTCTGATGGCTTTCGGCCTCACGCTTACGTCTTGCGAGAAAGACGACGACTCCTCTGCCATGCCCGACCCTAACGGCGGCGGCGGCACCCAAAGCGACTTGCCTTATGGTACGGGCTTGTTGCCCAACGGCACGGCTTCTACCACTCCAGTGCAAGCCAACTTCAGCTTCGGCACCGGCACTATGCCAAATAGTGTCGACCTCACCCAGTACCTACCGCCTATTGGCAACCAAGGTACTTACGGCACCTGCGTCGCCTGGGCTGTAGGATACAATTTTAAAACTGCGATTAACGCTATTGAAGCTGGATTAAGCACCTCGGCCCTTGCTGATCCCAGCAAGCAAGGTTCGCCCCGCTACCTTTTCACCAGCGTACCTGACGGGCAAAAGAGCGCAGACTGCAACGGTATGCTCTTCGACCCTGCATTCGATATACTTCAAAACAAAGGTCTAGCCACACAAGCTGCGGTACCTTACGAGAACCTCGGTAATTGCGCCCAACAACTCGCTGATCCTAGTTGGGATGCTGCTGCAGCTTCTAATAAAGTAGCTAATTACCGCCGCGTGGATGGCAGCGTTGAAGCTATAAAGCGAACCCTAGCCGACAAGATGCCAATCGTTGTAGGTGCGAAGTTGGGCACAGCCTTTCAAGAATGGCGCGGCGATGGTGTACTCGATACAGAAGGCACATTCGATCCTAACTTTCAACACGCTTACCACGCCATGGCAATCGTCGGCTACGATAACAGCAAGGGTGCCAACGGAGCATTCCGCCTGGTGAACTCCTGGGGAGACTGGGGCGACGGAGGCTTCATCTGGATCGATTACAACTTCTTCATGAACAACATGCTGATGCGCGACCAGAATAACAGCGCCTTCCTCTACATTGCTACTAACGCTAAGGGCTCAAATCCTGACGACAACCAACCTACCCCTCCGAGCGGCGGCAACCCCGAGCTAGTCACCTGGATGTTCGATGAGTACGTCGACAATCAAGGAAGTGGCCAAGATCGTATTGCCAATTACGACATCTACAACTTCGGCGATCAGGCTGCGAGTGCAGCTACCAACTGGGACATCTACTACGTGTACTACAATGCATACGATGCCAATGATTGGGGCGTGCTCTTTCACAACCGCCTCACTACCTCAGTAACTGATGTTAGCTGCGACGATACGGGCTGCGACATCAACATAGACCTGAAAGCCAACAGCAGCCTCGGCCTCCAGCTTTTCGGCAAGGAAGGTTTCGACCAAGGCTACCGCATGCCTAACATTTCGGGCGAGTACTTCCTGATGATGGTCGCCGATGGTGAGGAAGAAATTGCCGAGTACGATGAGTTTGACAACTACTTCTTCCCTTCACTCGAACCGATCAGTATCGACGGTGGCGTGATCGGTCTCACCGGCAACGGCAACCAGAATGGCCTCAACGCACAGCGCGATCTACTCCGCGGCAATGCAGTTGCTACTCAGCGCCTCCAATCGGGTGAATTGCGCCCAGAGGCACCAAGGGGCAACGCTTACTCACCAAGCGAGCTGAAGCAATTGCTCAACGCTGCGCGCCGCTCCGGAGAACTCGACCGCAAAGCAGCCGCAGCCCGCAGCCTCGGCGTCAGCAAATCAGCATCAAGCGTTCACTAGCATGCAACTTTCCTTCCTTACGCTAACATTCGTGTTACTCGTCGTTGGGACGGGTTCGCCGGGCTGCTCCCAAACGGGAGCCCCGGCGAATGCCGTTTCAGGACTAGCCTCCTCACCCAGCCCCAAAGCCATGACCTATCGCAACGAGGTGTTTCGGGATACCGTCTACCTCAGCGACCTAGCAACTGCGGAGGCAAGCACTGCTGCGGGTACTATCTACGCACTGCCGCCAGTGCTGAGCTTTATCAACTGCGAGTTTGCAGCACCTGTGTTTTCTACGCGCGATGGCGGTGAAGTGCAGGGTGGAAGTCTGAGTTTTATGGGCAGCACCTTTGCCTCCGACTGCCAACTCGCCGGTCTTTCGCTCGCTCATCATCTGGAATTCAATGATGTGGTGGTGCAAGGGCATTTGATGTTGCCGAGCGTCCGCGTGAATGGCAGACTGGATTTACGAGGGGCGACAGTGGCTGGCAATGTGCGCATTGGCAGCGCCCGTATCGGAGATTTTTTTGCAAAAAAAGTGAGCTTTGAGCAGGGCTTGAGTCTCCAGCGCACGACGATTATCGGTGTTCTATCGCTCATTGAGGCGCGGGTAGCTGGCTATCTCGATGGAAGCTACCTCGATTGCCGTGGGCAGACATTTTTCGACCTGCTCAAGAGTCATGATCGAGTGATGCTTGATCACGCAGAGTTCCGCGGGATGGTGAGTTTTCACAGTGCTGAGATTCCTTCGCTGCAGGCGCGTCAGACGATCTTTCGTGGTAAGGTGCAGGCAATGCCGGAGGGTGCTGTGGTGGATTGAGGGGGGGCTGGTTGGGCCGGATTTCGCAAAGATATGCCGGTCGGGAGACCCGCACGACCATCGCTATTTCAGCAATGTCACCTCCCCTGTCGCCAGCTGCTCTATGCCATCCCTATCCCTCCACTCAGCCTGCCAGACAAACACACCAGGATTGGCAGTTTTGCCGCGGAAGGTGCCATCCCACACCGGCAGCAGCTCGCCGGGAGGGGCATTGAGCACACCGACAGCAGCGCTGAGGGAATTGCCCCAACGATCATACACCGTGCAGCTGAGGAGACTAGCCCCGGCAGGCAGGGCAATGCTGAAGTTGTCATTCACGCCATCGCCATTGGGTGAAAATGCAGTAGGTGCCCACAGCTCCTTGCTAGGCTCGGGCGCACGCAGCACCAGCATCGCGGCGAGGGTGCTACAGCCCTGATCATCGCTGACCTCTACGCTGAGTCGACCTTCAAAGCTCGGCACTACCTCCACTCGTGCGCAGTCGGCACAGTTGACTGCTGCTTCGGGTTGCCAGTTGTAGGCGAGGTTAGGATCAGCGGCTAAGGAGAGCTGAAGGGCCTCTGCTTGTGCGAGTAGGGTATCCTGAGGCAGTGGTGGTCGCGCTGGGGAGTCGAGAATGGTGACGGTGGTGGTATGGATAGAGTCGCAGCCTTGCACGCTGTTAAAGGCCTGCTCATGTTCCCCACTCTGGTAGACCCACTGCCCATCGAGGCGAGCGGAGTCGCAGGCGATAACTTCCTCAGCCGTCTCCAGCACGGAGCTGATGCTAAGGCTGATGGTACTAGTCGAGTCGCAGCCGCTAAAGGATTGGAAGGTCTGACTGTAGTCGCCGCTTGTGCTTTGCCAGGTACCGTGGACTAGGGTTGAATCGCAGGCGGTAGTGCTTCCTAAGGTAGATACGGAGGGCGAGATGCTAAGGCTGATGGTGCTAGTCGAGTCGCAGCCACTAAAGGATCGAAAGGTTTGGCTGTAGTCGCCGCTTGTACTTTGCCAGATGCCGTGAACGGAGGCGGAGTCGCAGGCGGTGACGCTCTCTGTTGTAGCCAGGGAAGGTGAGATGCTTAACTTGATGGTGCTGGTGGAGTCGCAGCCAGTGAAGGATTGGAAGGTCTGGCTGTAGTCGCCGCTTGTGCTTTGCCACTGGCCGTGGACTAGCGTTGAGTCGCAGGCGGTGATGGTCTCTGCGGTTGTCACGGAAGATGTGATGCTCAGGCTAATGAAGCTAGTCGAGTCACAGCCGCTAAAGGATTGGAAGGTCTGGCTGTAGTCGCCGCTGCTGCTTTGCCAGATGCCGTGGATGCGTGCGGAGTCGCATGCGGTGAGTTGTGCTGCCGTAGTTACTGGTGCGCATGTCTGCTCGCAGCCTTCGACGTAGACCCAGAAGGTGTCGCGGTAGGTGCGGCAGGGATGGCTGTTGGCGAGGGCGACGTAGCGTACCTCTTCTAGCGTATGGAGGGTATCAAAGGCTAGCGTAAGGAGCGGCTTATTGTCATCAATAACTGTAATACCCTGCCCGACTTCATAGGACACCTGCGCGAGTTCTTGATAGCAATTTTCGAGTATAGTATAAGCAAGTGTATCTCCACAGGCCACGAGGTTATCACCTCCCAGCCGCGGCAGCCGCAAGAGCGGCAAGTCAATCGCAGCCTGTTGGGGATTGAGCCCCTGAGCGACCCACGGGTCCGGCGGGAGTGTTGTGGCACTTGCCCCGCCGGGGTAGGTATAGGTAGTCGGATCGGTGAGCGCCTGCCAGCGGTCGGGATTGTCGATATAGCGCAGGCGTGAGTTAGGCCCGCCATACACGCGGCCATCAGGACCCAGAGCTACCCCGAGATTTTGTGCGGTATTGAAGATGTGCTCGGCAGTGCCATGATTGCCACCACCGCGGAGATCAATGCGGTAACGGTGAATGTCATTGTCGAAAATAAAGCCGGTAGAATCATCTTTTATACCGTAGAGGTACCCACCCTGCGGTGAGAAAACTACGCTCCCCCCCCCCCCCTACACGTAGATCGTCGTCAAGTTGTGCAAAATTCGTAACACGCCCGCTCAAACAGTCAAAGTCGGCCACCCAATGCTCGCCAGCAATCGAGTCGTACCGTGAAGAGGCACGCACAGCCCAGCCAATATGTAGGCCTGAAGGAGAGAATGCGATGCCGCTAATTTCCTCAGTACCTCGCCACCCGTACTCTGATCCTCCCAACGAGTGCACATCAGCCTGTAGTTCCTGTGCGCTGAGCTGGTACACTCGTATGGCTGAGGGGCTGTGCACGCGGGTGGCTACCCACCAGCTCTCGCCATCGGGGTGTCGAATGGCTGCCCAGCTTTCGGTCGCACGTCCGTGAAGTATGCTGTCGCGCAAGGTAAAGCGATCAAGCCGCGCGTCATAGATTGATAGAAAAGCAGGTAGGTTGTTGCTCCAGGCACTATCAGCGGGGCGGGTAGGAGTTCGACTTGCCTGGCAGTGAAACAAGTAAATGATATTCGTGTCACCGGGCAGCGGCAGCATGGTATGTTGATATACAGATTCACCGAGGGATCTAGAACCGCCTGTGGAGTCGGCGCCGACTGCTACACCGTCTGCTAGTAGCCCGTAGTCGGAGCCCCTGCGAAGTTGGTGCCCGTTGAAGATATACTTCGGCTTGCCGTTAGGGTATGAGATGACTGAGAGGTGCTCCGAGCTGGCGGTGATTACGGCTGGCGAGTCAGGGAATATAATGACGGGTGGTGCATTACGTGCGATTGCGCTTCGAAAGTCGACGTAGCTGTAGTCAAGATAGGTTGACTCCCACCGGGTTGCGACAGGGAGTGTGTCGCATTGGGCAAAAACAGGAGATGCAAATACATAAGTAATTAGCAATAGGGATGATATATATGTACACTTTTTTAACATAAAGTAGTGGCAAGGTTTGTGGTGCATTGCTGATCGAAGGCTCATGCAGCGGCGGATACGCACAGAGATTTAGCTCGTGAATATACGCTGTTGCGGGTGGCTTTGCGAACAACACTTCAAAAACATGAACAACACACTACACGCCGTGCTGCCTCGACTGAGGGCAGTCACGCTACTTCTACTTGCAAGTCTTTGCTACGCAAGTACCTACGCTCAAATGAGCGTAATTGAGACCACTGACGCCCAACCATGCCTCGGGGATGTCGTTACCTACAATCTCGAACCCGTTCCCGGCGGTGCAATAGCCTGGGAGCTGGCCGACCCGCTCCTAGGCAACGTATTCGTCAACGCAAATGGCGAAGCCGTCATCGACTTCTTTGCTTCAGGCACCACAGAACTCACTGCTACATTTGGAGGCTCTGCCGCAACATTGCAAATTACAGTTGCACCAGAGGTCAACGCGCTGATAACTTCAGAAACAGGCTATGACTGCCCTGAAACTAGCGGCGGAAGCTCCGGGTTGGTACATTGCTTTCCAGATCAATCGGATGTCTTTACCGCTAGTCCGGATGGCGACGTTGTCTGGTCAACCACTGGACCAATTACTCTATCCGCAACAACTGGGCAAAGCGTGACTGGCTTGTACACCGGTTTAGGGGCGTTTACTGTTCGCGCTACGGTCACGACCGCAGCCGGTTGTAGCGACGAATACATCTACACTGGATTTATTGAGGATGTACCCAACTACAACATCACCAACAGCGTGTACGATGCCGATCAGACGATCCAAATATGTCGCAACGAATCTCTTAGCTTTGGAGTCGATCTCCCTATAGATGACAATACACTAGTTTGGAGCGTCAACGGGGTCACAATAATCGGAAATGTGTTGGACTATGAATTTACAGTCGCTGGCCAGCACACAATCGAGTTGCTCGTGCGGACGCCTTGCCTATGTGAACAAGTCGTCGATATGGCTACTGTCGTGGTCGAAGAAGGTCCGAGGTATGAGGTGCTCTGTCAGGAGGTAGCCTGCGCGGACTCCACATTAACCTACAATCTCGATTTAGACAATGGTGCTGGGGCAATATGCCCAGATGTCACTTGGTCGGCAATTAATGGTATGGTAAGTAGCACCACTGGAGATGAGATTACGGTCACGTGGGACGATGTTGACATGACCACCACTGGCCAGCTAATTCTTACACCTCCAGCTGGTTGCACGGGTTGTATTCAACCAACTGTAATTGAGGTTCCAATTATAGGCTCTACCGCGGAGATAAATGTAGATCCTACCTGCATAGATGACTTTCAATCAACATCCGCGATAACTCACGCTATCCCAGGGGCGATTTACCAGTGGAGCTATAGCGACATATCACCCTCCTACACCAGTACAAACCACTTAGCAGGCGCCCGCTTTAACTTTGGTGCCCAAAGCGTCACGGGAACAATCGGCGTGATAATAACCTATCCATTAGGCGGTTGTGAATCCACAGGAAGCGTGGAGGTCAATAGAATACCTCGGTTTATGGTTTCTGACGCTCCTATCTGTGTAGGAGATGAAATAAGCATAACTTACTCCGGCTCATCTGCAGCTGATTATACGGCAACATATCAGCTTGGCAATGCTACGGGCACGCTCAACTTTAATGACCAGTCACCCATAACGATACCCGCAACTCAAGCAGGTCTGCTGACCCTCGAGATATCTGACTATACATATACAGATCCTACGACAGGTGATGTTACCACTCTTCAAACTTGTGAAGATGACTTTCAGATCCTAGTCAATCGGACGGATGCGCCGACGGATATAGATGGGCCAGTGGAAGTGTGCCCCAATACTGTATCAACCTATGTTGTCGAACCAATTACAAGCTCCTATACCTGGGAGGTAACGGGAGGCACCTTTGTAAGTTCCGGTACTACTACAGCAACTGGTGCTCAAGTAAATGTAGAGTGGGGTAATTCTCCACCCTACCAACTTGAGGTGCGTCGTGTTGACGCGGGCTGCGAGAGTGCACCACTTATCGTCGACATCACAGAGCTTGATGTACAGGCAGGCAGCATCGAACACGACAATGGCCTTTGCCTCGATAGCGAAACTCCCGCTGTGTTCATACTTTCGTGTGGTCCTACGATGACTCCATGTGAGACTGGGACGGACTATCAATGGACAGTCACTCCTCATCAGGCGGGGAGCGTGGTAGATGGTCAAGGCACAGCAGAAGCTGGCATTCGATTTCATCTAATAGAGGATTTCACCCAACCCATCACTGTTACCGTGGATTACGAGATCTGCGGAGAACCCTTCTCAGTGACCACCGAGCCAATCATTTTTGAGACGGTTGGTGAGGCAAGTTTGGAAGTATTCCCTGTAGCTACATGTACAAACGACCAAGCTTTATTTACAGTAACTCCAAATTCAACGCTCGACGTGAGCAACATCGATTGGGTGCTCACTGATCAGGCGGGGCAAGTGTTCACCCATAACGGACCTGGCCTTACCTGGGATTTTGCGCCACTACCCACGCAGCCATTGCCAAGCTTCGGCCCTGCCAATGTGGTTGCGACGATTCAGTACGCAGATTGCCTGCTAGAAGAGGTGGTCTATGGTTCCATCCAGTACCTCTATAATCCTGGAATTGAGATTTCGACGGTCTACCATGGTGAGCGGTGCGATCGCGATGTGGCGCTCCCTGTTGACGTCACCTTCTACGCATCCCAATCCTCATCAGCCTCCGAAGGATACTATGAGTGGTTTCGGGTTTGTCCCGATGGCGATTCAACTACTTCAACCTTAATCGGTGCAGGCGACAATTTGAGTTCGCTCACCGACCATATCGACCCGGATGCCGAGTGTGGTTACGTCCTTACATTGACTCGCACCTATACAATTGATGGAGAGGAGTTCACCTGTTCGCGTGACATACTCGTTCCGCTCGACTATGACTGCGCATCTAGTGGTTGTGAAGGACTTTGCCCCGAGATCACCGTCGTCAACCCAGGGCCTATCGGAGTTAACTCTAAGCCGCCAGGCGTGATAGAGGCGTACGTGGAGACGAAGGACTCTGTCAAGACAGGCGTATGTACGTTTTTTGATCCTCGAAACGATCCTGCCATAATACTCTCAGGTGCTACTTTTGGTACCCGTGTGTCAACTGTGAATCTGGAAGAAGGTTTTACAAGAGGGGAGATAGCAGATTTTACTAACGAGTTCATCACCTTCAGCACCTTCACTAATCCAGGAGTTTACGAACTGTACTTCTTTGCCGAAGGGACATACCTGGGAGATTACATCTGTGGAGAAACGACCAAACTGGTAGAGATCCCCTACATCCCTCACATGGATTACGCGCTCGAGTGCGGAGAAGGCAGCCAAGAGGGTGAGTATCTCTTACGGGTTGAAGATCTTACTGAGGTTGTGTTCGAAAATCAAATCGCTCAGGGTGATTACAATTGGGAGGTCCGACTGGCCGCATCGGGTGCGGTGCTAGCGAGCGGTGGCGATAACACGGAAGTATTTGCAATCAACCAGCCCGCTGTTGCCACAGAGGTCCAAATCTGCATGTCGCCACAGGCCACTTTTATGCATCCGGACGTCACTCCTGGTGAGCCGTATCAGGTGGAATATTGTGAATCACTAATACTACCAGCGCGGGCAACTGCTGAATTTAGTGTCAATCAGATGAACCCTACGATCTGCGAAAACACCCCGTTCCTATTCGAACTGGTAGGGAACGTTGATCCTTCAAGTACATACCACTGGGACTTTGGCGATAATTCTTCGAGCATGCTTGCCGAACCAATTAAAGAGTTCGCGATGCCAGGGACGTACACAGTGACCCTAACTGCGATGAATTCGCTCGGGTGCCGGGTATCTACAGAGCAAGTAATTACCGTTACATCTTCCGAGTTTGAGGGAGACCTTGTAGCGACGCCAAACGCATGCAACTCACAGGCACTCGTTGAGTTTATACCAGACCCTCAAGAGCCCGGTACGGCACCTTACACATACACTTGGCAGCCAGGTCCGAGCAACACCCCGCAGATCATCTTGGGTACAGATGCCTTTGTGCAGCTACATGTGGAGGACGCAGCGGGATGTCAGTTTGAAGTTAGCCAATCGGTGGACGTAGACCCAGCGTTGCTGCTACCCCTCAATGTACCTGAAGCTCAGTACTGCGCTAATGAGGTGGTTACGTATACAGTGCTAGCCCCAGCAAGTACGGCATTTACCTACCAGCTAGTGCTCAACGGTACTGTAATTGATAACCAGTTACAGCCTACCCAAACCATACTGCGGACATTGGATTTGACTGATCCTGCTGTGAGCAGCTTGCTAAATGTGAGTGGAGCTGCGAATCGACTTTCCGTCGTCGTGCTAGACGGCACCTTTGTATGCCAAGAATCGACTGAGGAGTTTGCAGTGTTGGAGGTGCCTGAGCCTCCTGTTATCACGTCAATTTTGGAATGTGACCCTTCGCAAGTTTTATTTCTGACCTTAAATGGGGCTGAGGTTGACTGGTATTTAAGTGGAACATTGGCTTTACGGGGTTCGTCACAATTTTTGGTGCCCGCTTCAACAGCTGCTTCATTCGTCACGGCGAGGGCTTCAAATGTCCAAGAATGTTCGTCAGATCCTTCTAATGGCGTATTTGTTCCAGGCCTGACTCTGCCAAACATCCTCACAGGCTGTATCCTTGACTGTGAGAATCTACCCAGCGTGCTTAGTGCAGGTACATTTAGTCAATTTAGCAGTTGGTCATGGCAGTTCATCTCATCATCAGGGACTACGCCAGCTGGTTGCAATCCGCCTTCAGGTACAAATTCTCGTGTCGAAGACTGGGTAGACTACCTCAACTGTGGCAATGGGGAGTACTCACTGATGGTGGAGTACGCCTTGCCGTCGGGAGAGTCATGCGAAATCAATGTCGAAGGTTTCTGCGTAGAGTGTGTGCCAGCATCCTGCACCGGCCCAATCCTCATCGCCGAAAATACCGTGTGTCGCTACGGTGAAAATCCGGACATGCAATACTTCTACCTGAACTTCCATACCACGAATCCAGAACCAGGAGACGCAGAATTGTGTGGTAATAACCCAGTTAGGATTTCTAATGCTGACTTTATTACCGACCCGATAATTACGCTGGAAGGCGGAGACTCCTACAACGTGGAAGTTCTTGTTGCTGTTCAGGATAGTATTAATCCCTCTGAGGCTTGCATGACGCTTAGCTTCTGTAACAGTGGAAGCGACATCGTTTGCTACGAAACCACTGCCTGTTTAGGATCCGGGCCGAAAGGATTGGAGGGAGAATGTGGAAACGTTTCGTGTGGTGGTGAAGTGACCTACGATGTTGATGCTACCTCCGCCCTTTGCACTAATAATCCCGTAACGATCCATCTGAAAGGCGTTGAATTGCAGCTACCGTTGGGCTGTGATAGTATACATCAAGTGCAAATGTGGACAGAAACAGGCGTGCTTTCAAACTTTGCGGCGGGGGGACCACAGTGGAATCTCAACTACACTAAGAATGGCACCGTCATTGAGGTCGGTGACATGCAATTCGACTACACCCGCTACACCGATCATCGCGAGGCTTGCTTCCGATTCGACATAAAGTGTCTAGATGCTGATGGTAATAACACCCTCTGCTCGTCCTCGCTGTGTGTCGACTTGGCTGAAGAGTGCAATAATTTCATCACCAACCCGCACCCAGGCGAAACTTACGTCTACTGTGAAGGAAGCGATGAAGTGTACAGTTACTACAGCATCGAACACTATTTCGATCAGGAACTCGAATTTCAGGATCACCTCGTCGCAGTTTATGGCGGTGAGCTACAAGAGGAGCTACAGTACATCGAGGGAGGTTTTGTGAGCTATGCTCGCATACCACTTGGAAACCATCACTTCCTCATGCACTTCGGCAATCCTGAAGTGGATCGTGAGTCTGACCTGTATACTTTTCCTGAATATGGCGAAGGCGAGTGGGGCTATCTGAGGTCTGAGCAGGATTATTTCCTCCCTGTGCATCTGGATGAGTGCGCATCAGGCGAACTCGAACAGCGGTCTAAGCGGGCACGAGCGACCCAAGATGATGCCATGCGTGACGCACTAACAGTGACGTTGACGCCGAATCCGGCAACAGATGCCGTTAGCGTTACGATACATGGTTTGGCTCGAACTGAACGAATTGCTTGGTCCGACATTTCAGTCCACACACTTAGTGGACAGCAGTTTCACGTCGAACTGGGTGCGACCGCCTCAAATAGAGCGACCATACATGTAGACGCTTTGCCGAGTGGATTGTACTCCGTGAAAACCACTACCGACCACGGACGATCAGTGCTCACGCGCTTTGTGAAGCTCTAGCGACACTTTTTAACCTCATCAGCCCCTCTTCATTCTATATGGAGAGGGGCATTTTAGTATGCCATGCATGTTCTATGTCTTTAGGGTTAGAGTCCCGAACGAGCCTAGTCGACGAGGAATCGTTAGTGAAGCACAAGGGTGTAGCCTGTGAAGCGGATTCTGAAGGCACTGTGAAAAAATTTACATCCAGACGAACAGAAACTTGATGTAAGCACTACCGTCTGGGTAAGCGGGCCGTGAACCGCGAAACCACAAAGTCAGCCGTAACGGGCGGGTGGTAAATCACGCTGGATATTGAGGAGGATATAGAACTTACCGTGGGAGTTCTCCCGTAAAGTCGCCGTGTTGCGGCATAAGCCGAGAGGGAGGGAGAGTTCAGCCGAGGCCTTAGTAGCGAGGTATTGATTGCCTAAAGCAAAGGGCCGAACCTTCATCTCAAGGAGCAGCCGGTGCTCCACACTGAGGACAACGCGAACAAGGGTCCAGGAAAACGCCCGGTGCCGCACTCGGCACAGCCACAGCAGACGGAGTTGCCGTTTGGCGCGACTGAAAGCGTGGTGGGTGGCCCTAAATCGAAGCGAGCTGGCATATCCGGGGAGCGGACAGAGTTGGGTAGGACGGTTTCACGTCCAGGGTGGGCACAAAAGGGAGCAGCCCTCCAGCCCACATGTCGATGGATAACGTGTGGTTTAGGCGAATCGGCCTGAACCGTATGCGAGCGAATATCGCATAGCAGGTTAAGGGAACCGCCCAGTACGGAGTATCTACGCTGAGTGGTGTGGGAGAAGGATGAAGCCAGGAATCATTTTCCGCCCGCATCTCCTCTCAATTGCAGCTGATGGCGCTCTTATAGCTGTCAGAGGCAAGTCCACTGGTGCTATCGTAACCAAATAGCCTTCTATTACGTGGTAGACTTGCCAGCTACTCACACACCATCCGCCACTTCTCCTGCATGGTTGGACCTGTAAGGGAAAGTTTGCTAAACATTGCTAAACCACACCCGAAGGCACGGCTGATGGGTGCGGTGGACTGTCTACACTAGCCAAAGTCAGCTCTACCCCCCAGCCCAAGCCACCTCGATAGCCTGCAACACCCGCTTGCGCGAACTGCCTCTGACGCTACTTACTCCAATGTCGGCCCCCATAGCCCGGATGAGTTGATCTTCATCCAAATTTTGGGTGATGTAGGTGCGAGCAAGGGCTACCAGTTCGACGAGCGGAATGTCGGCTACTCCACGCGGAGAAGGATCGCCTGCAGCGGGAGGGCGAAACTCGACTGGCTCTTTAGCCTGCTGCGCATCTCGCCAAACCACCACCTCCCCGTGCACACCCCTGGAGTAGGTTTCCTGCTCGATGAGGTTGGTAATGAGCTTGCGAATCTTGGCACCGGTGCGGCCAAAGAGGTAACCATCTGTAGCCACACGACGCACCAACTCCTTGCGCAAAATCGGAGCTTCGGCAGCTACTATGCGCGTCAGCATAGCTACCGTCGCGGACTTCGACTTGGGATGGTACAGTGCTTCTGCAGTATGGTCTGCGGGGACTGCATCGGCAGCGCGTTGACGCAAATCAGCTAAGTCTTCAGACCCAATCTTCACGTAGGGTTTTGTCTCATCTACCTGCACTTCTAGCTCCTCCTGCGCGGCACCGGCAGCTGGAGGGCTTTGCTCTGCATCAGGCTGCTCTACCTCGCCAGCTGCGATCCGCTGTAGCTTGTTGGCCATGTTGTCGGCGACGCGCTCGGCATCGTGCCACCAGTCCAAACTCCAGATGCGCAAAATCGTCCAGCCGAGACCTTCAAGTACTGACTGCCGTAGCAGGTCACGTTCGCGAGCAGTGGCGGTAGCATGGTAAGTGGCGCCATCGCACTCTACACCTGCCAAATAATGTCCCGGACGTCGAGGGTCGCGCACCCCTAAATCGATGCGGTAGCCACTTACCCCCACCTGCGGATCGGTCTCATACCCGCGTGCCCGCAGCGCATCAGCAACAGCCCGCTCAAAAGGAGAATCATAATCCTGCGCACCACCCACGGCCTCTATTCTTTCGGCGAAGGCAGCCGGTCCTCGTTTGGCAAACTCCAAGAAGTAGCGCAAATCGCGTGCACCTTGAGCATTTTCTCCAAGTCGTCGAAGGTCGATATCTTCAGGCTGCATGCTCGAGAATAGGTGCATTTCTCGGCGCGCTCGGGTTACCGCCACGTTGAGTCGACGTTCCCCACCTGCTTGATTCATGGGGCCAAAACGCATTGCTACTTTACCTGACTCATCAGGCCCGTAGGTAATTGAAAATAATATTACGTCGCGTTCATCACCTTGCACATTTTCAATATTCTTTACAAATAATCGCTCATCAAGATCGGGATTAAAGTGCGGTTCTATAGCTGGATATTCCTGCCGCGCAGTTTCCAGCATATCTTCGATTACCGTTTGTTGTGCCTGCCCGAAGGTCACGACGCCAAAGGTGAGTTGGTTGGGACTAGTTTTGCGTAAGCGCTCTACGAGATAGGCGACTAGTTGATCTGCTTCTACTCGGTTGCGCCCTTGTCGATAGTCACGGCTATCTACCTTGTGCCACGCCACAGCACGATCTTCTGCTACAGGTGCAGGGAAAGTATTGAGGTCGCCATTGTAGTAGGTGCGGTTGCTAAAAGCGATGAGACTTTCGGCCCTGCTGCGGTAGTGCCAGCGGAGGCGCCACGAGCGGAGTTGGGCGGCTTTGAGTTCATCGAGAATGCTTTCGAGATCTTCGACTACAGGCTCATCCCCGTCGTAGCTACGATCTTCATCGCCACTTGATGCGCCAAAAAAGGAGGTTGGCGGAAGTTGCTTCGAGTCACCCACTACCACCACTTGTTTGCCGCGAGCAATAGCGCCGATGGCATCCCAGGTTGGGATTTGCGATGCTTCATCGAAGACTACGACATCAAAGCGTGCCTGCTCGGCATCTGCGGGCAGATATTGCGCAATCGAGAGCGGTGACATCAGCAAACAAGGGGTGAGTTCGGGCAGTAGTCCTCCGAGTTGCTTAATGAGTTGTCGCACTGGCAGCTGGCGGCGTTTTTTCTGCAGCTCCTGGTTGAGCAGGCCTAATGCCGAGCGAAATTCTGTGCGGTAAACGTTTTGTCTGCGCTGCTGGAGGCGCTGGCGCAATTCGAGGGTGGCTGCATCTAAATAAGCATTATCGAGTTGCTCAAAGCGCGCAATTAAATCTTCAAATGCAGTGCCGCTAAATTCTCGTAATTCGGGATTGTTATTGGTTGCAGCTTTCGCTAAAACCCGTCTCACACCCACTTCAAATCCTTCGAGTGCTGGCGCTGTGCCCAAGGCGAGGCCATTATCTGCATGGCGGGTAAAATAGCTGAGTTCATGCTGTTCGGCTCGTTGTCGTGCTTCAGCAAAAAGGCCTTGTGGACGCCAATCGCGCTGGTGGCGGAGCATGGCCTCTGCCTGTTCGGCGAGTTGTGCTAAGGGAACGGCAGGCGCTGAAGGAGTAGCTTGCCCATCGCGTGCAGCTGTGTAAGCACGAGCACTCGTGAGGGAGCGCGATGAGGCGGTGGTAAATGCGTCAGCAGCTGCAAGGAGTGCGCGTGCGGGAGGGGTGTCTTCTGCCAGCTCATCGAGGACGGCAGCTAATTTACTTGTGGTGAGACCGAGGGTTTGGGCATGGCCTTGGTCGACAAATTGATTAAGCGTTGCGGCGAATTCTGCACGTTGTTTTGCTGCATCAATAGCCTCACGTTCGAGGGTGAGCGTGCTGCTTTGCGCTTCGCTGAGGTGCTGGCGCTGGGCTTGAATTTCTGCTAAGCGATCGAGATCGTGCCCCAGGTCTTGAGGTGGGGTTTTGGCGAAAGCTGTGACTTTGCGGGCCATCAACCATTGCTGAATCCAACGCATCAAAATCCAAGCTTGCTCAGATTTTTTCCACTCGGCCGCTGTGCCTGTCGCGTCGAAATTATTTATCTCTGCACGGTAGCTACCCTGAAGCGCGTAAAAGGCGCTGGCGAGGGCGAAAGTTGCTTCGGTTTCGGTGGCGATGCTGCGACGGGTGCGGCCACTATCAACCATTTCAGCTAGATCGGTATAGTCATGGTGCTCAGCGCGCTGCAGCAGTTGGGCGAGTTGAGATAACGCTTCAATAGATTCTTCATTAGTATTTAGTTCATTATTACTTTCAAATTTTAAAGCTTCCGCAAAACTCGTTTTGGCGGCAGCAAAAGTAGCTGCATCTGCAATCATTGTGCGACAGGTTTTGGCGAAAGCTGGAGCATCCACACTTACCTGAAGAGGGGCAAGTACCGAGCGCGCCTCAGCTGCCACATCGGCCAAGTAGAGCGCCATCATACGCACCTGCTCGCGGGCCTCGGTGAGCCACGCAGCATCCATGTGAGCGACAGCTGCAGGGCTCGGCTCGGGAACCTGCATCGTGGTGCGAGGCGCGCAGTAGGCGGTGGTTTGGTACACACTCAATCCGGAGTGATCGGGGCGATGAATCAGCGCCACCATCGCATTGAGGCGACTCCGCGTGTGCTGCAGCTCGGTGGCCGTCTGCGCGAATGGGCTTGTGGGAGACGCCTCAGAATTGAGAGCCTGCCGCAGCTGATCGTAGACTGCTGTTTTGGTGGCATTGTTGGCGTGTAGCTCAAGGCAAAACTCGCCGAGGCCAATGCTGTCGAGGCGGCGCTGAACAACATCGAGTGCAGCTGTTTTTTCGCTCACAAATAGCACCCGTTTGCCTTCGCCGAGGAGCTGGGCAATGAGGTTGGTAATCGTCTGAGACTTGCCGGTACCTGGCGGACCTTCAAGAATAAAATCGATGCCTTGAGCCGCTGCCCGCACCGCTGCCAGCTGGGAAGAATCCGCGCTCATGGGCGTGAGCATATCTGTGACAGGAAAGGTATCGTCGAGACTTGTAGCGTCCGGAAACGTCTGATTGTCAGTGGCTAAGGGATTGAAATAAGCTTCGCGAGGGGTATCGATGAGGTGCGCCACAACGGGATTTCGCCGCAGTTCGGACTCAAAGGCATCAAGGTCGCGCCACATGAGGTATTTTGAAAAGCTGAACAGGCCGAGCGCCACCTCATCGACCACTTCCCAGCCTGCAACATTGAGCAGTTCTTGGCGGACGCGGTTGAGAATATGATTCACATCTAGGCCACTCTCGTCGGTAGGTAATTCGTGGGCATATTCGGCGAGATTGACGCCAGCTTCACGTTTGAGGAATTCGAGCAAGGTAGGGTTGAGCATCGCCTCCTCATCGCGCAAGGTGAGGGTGTAGGCGCTGCCTGCGCTACGCCTGTTGAGGTTGACGGGCAGCAGGATGAGGGGCGCGGCATAATCTGGTCGCTCGCTGGAGGGAGCATCGGGCCGAAATTCGGCGGTATGTCCAGGTTTGGGCTTGACAGCAAAACCGATGGCAACAAACAGCGTGTTTGCGCCTCCCTCTTCGAGTGCTATACGCGCGGCACGGTCGAGCTTGAGAAGGTTGGTGTTGAGCTTTTCAGGGGTGCCGATCACCAGCAATTTGCCTCCAGAAACAGCTTGTTGAATGGCCTCTGCGTAGTGATCATCTTCGAGTTTGCGACCGAGTTGGCCTCGCTGAGCGCGTTGCTCATCCACAACATCGAAGCGCATTTGCTTGCCGGTAGCGAGGTAATCTTCGACTGTTGCCGGGTCGACGTAGCGCAGATGAATGGCGCCGCCGGTGAGCCGGTAATTGAGTAGTCGATTGCGGCGGGTGAGGTTGAGAAGCTTGGCCTTCCACTGGTCGAGGCGGGCCGAGCCGGTGAGTATAGCTTCTTCCTTTTTATCGTAGTCAATAGCCCCGTCGCCGATGTTGGCGATAGCGGAAAGATCGAGTTGGGGTGATTTGTGCTCAGCTGCAGTATCGGTGTCTGTTGTGTCTCCTTTAGCGTCTTTATGTCGAGCTTGGTTGAGCGGGGTGATGCGCTCACCGATACGCGCGGCGTGGAGGTCGATGGCTACGTTGAAGTCTGCTGGGTTGAGCAGTCGTTTGGCTCCTTGATCGATGGCTTCGTTGACATTGGCGTGCGCTCCTACCAGGGCAGTTGCTTCGCAGGCCAGCAGCAGGTGGCTGGCAAGTGCTTTGCGTAGGGCTTGGGGATCGTCAATGACGCCAGTGGTGTGAGGCGAGCGCTGGAGCCAGCAGGCGATATAGGCATGGCGTTCGATGAGGATGATGATGGGGTGCAGGCCTGCCTGTTCGAGTGCGGCGGCGGCCAAACAGCTGAGGTCGAGACAGTTGGCGATGCCTTCAGATGTTATTTCGGATGGGGTTCGCACTTTTTGCCCGAAGCGCTCGAAGGAGCCTGGCACGCTTGCGTAGAGGAGATTGCGCTCGCGGATAGCGGTGAGGATGGCGACAACCTGTGCGGCAGCTTTACTTGGCTCTTCGGTTTGGTATTCGGAGAGGTCGAGGTTGCGCTCGGCGAGCAAGGTTGCTGCGCGATGTAGGATGCTAGCGGTTGCGGGATCGTTGGGCAGGACGTGTGCGGCGAGGAGTTCTGGTACTGTGGCTGAGCCGCCCCAGTGGTTTGGTGGTAGTATGCGCAGCTTGTCGCTGGCTGTTTTAAGAATGAGCTGTTGATCGGAGGTGAGAACCTCCACGATGACTTCGCCGGGAATGGCCTCGGTGAGGTTGGCTAGGAAGTCATAATCGAGAATGAGTTCGTTGAGCGGGAGGGTGGCTTGGCCGGAGGCGTCAAGTTTGACATGCTGCCACACGTTGCTTTGAATTGCGGCAGGGATGCAGGCGAGTTTGACGGTGTATGTGCGCTGTAGTGCTTCCGGATCCATAGCGAGATCGGCCTGGATTTGCAGGTGGCGGATTGGTGGCACATGGTTGTTGCGCAGGGGAAGGTTGAGGTAAGGAGTAGCTTTTAGGTTGATGTTGAGCATAGGGGTAAGGGTAGGAGAGGTAAGGTAGGTGGGATGGGGGATGTGGTGAAGCTAGGCAGCGGTTTTGGAGTACGCAGTGTCTAGAGGACATGAACAGACTTTTACCTCCCATCTCAAACGATAAATTTCTACTTCGCCTGACGCAGATAATGGTTATACTGATATGCTTTTCGTCTACAGTCCTACGTGGGCAGTGCTCAGGAGATATAAGAATACTAACTCAGGTTGAGGTAGATGCATTTGCTGCTGCTACAGGCGGGTGCTCAACGTATACGGGAGACATAATTATCCATGCTGCGGACTCATTAGATTTGAGTAGTATTCAAGGTATCAAACGGCTTGAGGGAGTACTGACGCTTTACAGCACTCAGTCAGTTGCTGGTATATTTCCGGTGAGTGGGTTTGCAGACTTAACCTACGTTGAAGAGTTTCGTCCATTTTTTGATGGAACTGTCGTGCAAGGATTCCCCATGTTGAGGAAGGTACATCTGTACGACGTATGGTACAAGTTGCCTCCTAGCGTAGACACAGTTAATCGCGCTGTATATCAATATTTAAGTTTAACTCAAAGTGCGGGTTTGTCGGTGAAGCCTGTGTATGTGCAGCACAGTATTGGTTTTCGTACCAGTGATTTGCAAGACTTAAGTTCTGCAGCTGGATTCACTTTTGCTGATAGTGTTTCGGTGGGGCTTCACGAAACTGACATTGAAGGTTCTACAGCTGCTCTAAAATTACCAGCGGCGGTACGGTCTTATTCCTTTGTCAATTCATCGAGCCTAGGAGACCATGAGATGTTTGCAGCAACAACGTATTTGGGTAGCTTAAGTACAAATGGAGCTAAATGTTCTAACTGGGATGGTTTTCGCTCGCTTCAGTTTTTAGGCTATATCCATATGCAGAGTGTGCGCGTGTTTTTAGATCAGCCTTTGGTGCAGCTCAACTTGTCGTCGCTTACAGATGTAGGCTCAATTTATATAAATGGTGATGTGATAAAAGATATGACTTTCATGACTAATGTTCCTGAGCTTAATACGGGCTACTTGGAAATTCATAGTGATAGTATAACATCACTGGAGGGGCTTCAGCACTGGATCTTCGGCAAGGGTGAGAAAGGCAGCATATACGGATCGACTTCCACACTGGAGGTTGACACAGCTGAAGTATGTACTTTCCTCTCTCAATTTAAGCACCCGCAGCAGATAGGTTTAGGCTTTGGCAACGCGGGATTTAGCCCGGAGGGTATACTTGGGGCCTGTCTTACCAGGCAAGATACTTATGCGGTCGTACATACGTATCGTGACATGGACTGTAACGGCTTATTAGGGAGGCCGCCGACCAAAGATGAGTCTAGTGTAGACGAGAATTTCAATTCTAAATCTCATTGGTCAACATCTAATCCGCTATTTGATGATTGGGGATTATTTTTTAATGATGCAGGCAATTACTATAGTTACTTGATGAATTTCGAGACAGATACTGTATTTCTCGAGCCTTGGAATCAAATCCTGCATAGTGCGCCAAGTCCTGCCTTTGCTACAGTCGCTTTACCGCTGGGTGCTTCAGACACGATTCGCTTCGGCTACTGTCCGGTTCCTCCTTTAGATTCTGCGGTTGTTGAGGTTCGAGGCTCGAGTCGTGGCTCATTGCCGATCAGCGGAAGAAGTGCACTCCAAATGGTGAGGGTAAACAATTTTTCCAACCAGAGTGGTGACATGTATCTCAGTAGTGAGTTCGAAGCTTTACCTGCTGGTGCTAGTGTAGTGAGTGGGTTAGGTCGTGACCTAGATTCTGTTTATCAGCAGTATGTGCGGCATAACCTTCAGGAGTTTGAGGTTGAGCTCGAGGTGCAGCCGAATGATTTCGTGGAGGGTGCCACAATGGCACAATGTATAAACTCGCGTATTGAGCGAGACACCATTACCCGCTTTACTGCTCGAACATGCAGAAGCTCAAAAGTTTATGTGTTTGAGGGACCGAATGAGCTACAAGTACAGCTACATTTTAGCCGCGGCAGGACGCTGCTCTACACAGCTGTGATAGACAATAATGTCTCGGCCGAAGTATCTACAGTTGTAGTAACGGACACCTTAGATAGTATTTTTGATCCGAGTACAGTGGAGATTGTGGAGATGGATCCGAATTTCACCTTTACCCAGTCGGGCAATGTGTTGCAGTGGTCGGCTTCTTCGCTAGAGCAGCCGCATTATGGCGATAGTTTGCTTAATCCTGCTGGTTTAGTCATTGCGTATGCTGTCGAACACTTTCCCCAGCGTGGAGGTGGCTTAGCAGATGTGTCGAATCAACTCACTATAGAGCTAGACAGTTTTAGTCTTCGCTCTACTGTTGCTACTATACAATTGGTGTCTGGTGTTACAGCTGTGCTTCCAGCACAATTTCAAGTCTATCCTAATCCTGCGAGTGATTATTTAGTAGTGGAGGTGGAAGAATTATCGCTTCCGCTGCCGTATAAAATCTTTAGTAGTGGAGGTGCTCTTTTAGGCGGAGGTATAATAACGGATCGGCTGACGCGGATACCTCTAACTTTTCCTCTTGCAGAAGCTTATCTGCTTGTCGAGCTTGCTGGAACTGCTCGAATTATTCAACTGGCGAGGTAAGGGGGTGGTTGTATGTATATCTCGTCCCCAGCGTGACCACACCAATGTGGTCAGGCCAGCCCCCAGCACCTAGCACACAGCACCCAGCCCATTCCAGCCGACGTCGTCCAACCGAGCAGGGAGAGCCGCGGCAGGCAAAAACTTTATCTACTGTAGTAATCCGGTTGTACGACGTCCACGCTAACTCCACGCGCAGCAGTCGCATCTTTCACCTCTGAGCCCCCAGCACCCAGCTAAGTCTGGTTACGCGTGCTTTAGCGCGCATCCCGTTTGCAGTTCAAAGGCTGCGAGCCCAAACTCGGGCAAAGCGCTATTACAATGCTTTAGCTCTAGTTATGCACAGGTACCCGACGGACCTGATCTTGATCTATTTTTTTCAGAAGGATTGAGCTATTGATCAGGTCCGTCGGGTACCACCTTGCCCCCAGCCCCCAGCACCCAGCACCCAGCACCCACCTGACCACAACATTGTGGTCAGGCCAGCACCCAGCACCTAACCCTTAGCACCTTACTTCCACCAAATCCTCCAATGCACCTTCCAAATTTGGGTACTGCCACTGGTAGCCTTCCTCGGCTAAGCGCCGCGAAGTGACGTAGCGACCGTACAGCAGCAACTCCGGATCCGTTCGAAAAATGACGCGGGCGCCTAGGCGAGTGAGCCAGGCTGGACTTGGAAGCGCAACGGGTATGTGGAGCTGCTTGCGCAACTCCTTCATAAAAGCTTGCTGCGACACTGGTTCAGGAGCGCTCACAATGTAGGTGCCCTCCATTCGCGGTAAGGTGCAGGCCCGGAGGAGCAGTGCAGCCATATCGTCTTCATGCACCCAACTCAAACCCTGGCGGCCATGACCAACCCTGCCGCCAAGTCCCCACTTTGCTAAGCGTTTGAGCGTTGGGAAAGCTCCTCCACTGCGGCCAATAACAAAGCTGGTCCGTAGTAGCACCCCCCGTTGTTGGGGCAGTTTGTTTTGCCGAAAGGCTGCTTCCCAAGCCTTACCCACTGTAGGCGCCAGACCATACCCAAGTGCAGAATCTTCATCACACCACAAGGCAGGAGGATCGCCATAAATGTGAGCCGTTGACATCTGCACCCAAACAGGCGGCGGAACTTCAACTTGAGTCAAAGCCTTGCCGATGGCCTCCACCGACTCTACCCGCGACCTTAAAATCTCGTCGCAATGATCGGGCGTCTTGATGCAATCGACGGTGCGACCCGCCACGTTAACAACAGCAGCAGCCCCATTAAGTCGCTCCACCCAGTCACCTTGAGCGGTGCGACCGTCCCAAGCCGAAAAGTCACAATGAGCCGGCAAATCAGCAGGACGGTGACGTGCTACCAAGGTGCAACGGTAGCCAGCCTCCCAAGCCTTGGCAGCAAAGTGGCGACCAATAAATCCTGTGCCGCCAGCTACGACAATGTGAGGGGAATGCGGAGAGGACTCGGGCATAGCGTAATAACTTTCAAAGTTTATTGAAAGTTCCGAAAGAAGTGCTTGTTGCTGCTCTTTCTTTGCGCGGATTGTGGTAGGGGTGAAAAATTTAGGCCGTGGGACTGTTACCCTAAGCACACCGCTCCAATAACTGCGAAGCTTATGAAAACATTCTGGATTGTCTTCGCCGTAATCGCGGGTCTGCTACTGGTGGCCATACTCACAGCTGGTATTTGGCTGGAGCCGATTGTGCATGATCAGCTTGAGCAAATTGTGTCCGAGCAGTCTGATAACCAGTACCAGCTCGATGTCGAGAATGTCGAGATATCAATTTTTGGCGGTTCAATCGGCTTGGAAGACGTTAAGCTAAAGGCGAAGGGAGCTAATTTGCACGAGGCCGCACAACTTACTGGTGGTTTAATTCTGGAAGGCAGCAGCGAGGAGCTAAGACTGAGCGGAGTCGGGCTTTGGACGCTCGTGTGGCAAGGGCGAGTGGATGCAGATAGCCTGCTCATTATAGCTCCGGATGTAATGGCAACTTTATATGACACCGGCTCTGCTACAAATGCGAGACAATCTTCGGATTCCACCACTACAGCTACTAAGCTTCCCGCAAAGATTCAAGTCGCGGGCGTGCGGCTGGCTGATGGACACTTCGACTTTGGGAGTATCACAGACAGCATAAGCTCCGAAATTCATTTTGATAACGTTGATGCGAATTTGGCTGAATTAAGACTAGATAGTTTGACGCTGAATCACCGGCCGGACAAAGCGTTTGCCAATTTTAGTGCACGTGTAGGAGCATATCGACACGAGTTGGGGGATAGTGTACACACCGTAACCTTGCGATCTGCACTGTTCGAGTCGACAAAAGGATTATTGACAATAGATTCAGTAGCGATTAATCCTAAATATGAAGGATTTAATTTTGTAGATACTACCTTTAATAGCCGCTTCGCGCTTACCCTCACCAGCGATACGGTGCGTATGGAAGGTTTTGAATTGGATCTGTTTTTGCGGAAACAAATTTATCGTGCTCGAAGTCTTCGTGTTGCAGATTGCGAGGCTGAAGTTTATGTTGAGGCTCGTCGGATCGGGCAAGGTGATGCGCAGAATCCCGCTGGTTTTAATCTGGACATATTTGTAGATACAGTGGCTCTAGAGGCTATTTCGTTGAGGTATCATGGATTGGATCCGCAACTCGACATCACCTTTCCAGATGCAGACTTGGTGCTCCTCGATGTGCAGACGAGTGTAGCGCGTGAAGGACAGCAGGATTTGTTTGATGTAGCCAAGGCTCAAGTTGACTTTAGGAATTTTGAGTATCAGCCTGATCCTGATGGATTGGTGCTTAATGTTGCGCATGGCAGCCTCGACTATGGTGTAAAATCATTGACTATTCATGACTTGCGCTATGCTCCCGAGAATGAATCGCGCAGTATCTTGAACGAAAGGGCCACATTAGCCATAGAATTGGATACGTTGCTCCTCAGTGAGCTCGACATGGAGGCTCTATTTTGGGATAGGCAGCTTATCGCCAAAACAGCTGAAGTCGCAAATTTTGAACTTCGATCAATTACTAATTTTGGTATTGAAGGAAGTCCACCTCAACGACCAATAATTATTCTTCAAGAACTCAATCAGCTCGCCTTTGCCATAGAAATAGATGAGGTGTTGGCACGTAATGCTGACATTTCATACAGACGTTTGTTGGAAAATGGAAAAGACGTTACGCTTTCGTGGGAGAATACATACGCAACAATTACTCATGTCGGAACTTCCACCACCTATGCAAAGGAGCATCCGCGAGCAAATGCAATAATTAAAACTGACTTCGAAGACATGTTGCCGGTAGATGTAAACATTAGCTGGCCCAATGCGAAAGGCGTTCCTTACGTGTTGCAAGCTTCTACTGGGTCGCTCGACTTAATGCGAATCAACGATTTTCTTGTGCCAATCGCAAATATGAAGGTAGAGCAAGGTGCATTGAATAAGCTGTCCTTTAACTTTACAGCAGATGAGCAGGCCGGTCGCGGGAGTTTGGTGGCCGACTATGAGAATTTCAAGATTAATATGCTAGAAAGTGGAACATCTACTGATGATAAAGACATAATTTCATTCTTCGCAAACCTAGCGGCTGTGGATGAAGACAACTCCAGTGGCACTACTGGTGGCCGTGGACGTATTTCTGCTGATCGCGAACGCTCAGAGAGTATGTGGGCCCACTGGTGGATGCTAATTCGTTCGGGACTGCGCCAGGTAGTGCTCACCGACTTCGGTAGAAAGCGCACTGCTACAGATAGAGATGCTGGTGAATGATGTGATAGTAAAGCGCTAGACAAGATGTTCTTCTGCAAACGGTAACTTGCTAGGATAGTCAGTATTAAAGTGTAAGCCACGACTCTCGCGACGCATAGCACTCATGTGAGTCACTAAATACCCAATCGTGATCAGGTTGCGCACCTCACATAGTTGACTAGAGATACTGGTAGAGTTGTAAAGTTCCTCTGTTTCACGGTAAAGTACGTCAATGCGGCGACTAGCTCTGCGTAAGCGGACGTTAGTACGGACTATACCCACATAGGCGCTCATAATTTCTCGAAGCTCTTTTTGGGTTTGAGTGATTAGTACAAGTTCACGAGGTTCTGTGGTTCCTTCGGCATCCCAAGCGGGTATGTTTTCCCGTAAGGGTATGGCACCAATTTGTGCAGCTATATCTATAGCTATACGTTTGGCAAAGACCATTGCTTCAAGTAGGCTATTACTCGCCAGCCTGTTGGCCCCATGAAGTCCCGTGCTGGTACACTCGCCACAGGCATATAGTGCACGAATGCTCGAACGCCCCATCTCATCTACCCGCACGCCTCCACACATGTAGTGGCACGCTGGAGTAACTGGAATCATATCTTTAGCAGGATTAATTCCTATGCTCAAGCACTTGTTAAGAATAGTTGGAAAATGTGCACGAAACTTCTCCATATCCAGGTGCCGACAGTCCAGCCACATACATTCCGCACCACGTTCTTTCATTTCCTTGTCGATGGCACGTGCTACAATATCTCGCGGAGCCAAACTTCCACGCTCATCATACTTGTGCATGAATTCCTCACCCTCTGCTGATTTTAGTATTCCACCAAATCCACGTACTGCTTCACTGACTAGAAAAGCCGGATTTTGTCCAGCCGGATTGTAGAGCGAGGTAGGATGAAACTGGACGAACTCCATGTTTTCGATGCGCCCTTTGGCTCGGTACACCATAGCAATTCCATCGCCAGTTGCAATGACGGGATTGGTAGTGGCCCGATAAACTTGACCAGCACCGCCTGCGGCAACTACTGTCACCCGCGCTATTAATTCATCAATTACTCCGGTCACTCTATTTAGCGCATAGGCACCATATGCGGTGATATCGGGTGTGACTTTAGTGACCACGTGCCCGAGGTGATGCTGAGTGATGAGATCGACGGCGAAATAGTGCTCGAGGATTGTGATGTTGGGGTGGTGGTCAGCACGGGCCATTAAGGTCCGTTGAATTTCCCAACCGGTCAGATCTTTATAATGTAGAATGCGATTTTCGGAATGACCACCTTCGCGGCCGAGGTCATAATCTGCCTGTGGACTTTGATCGCCGTGCTCCTTATCGAAGCGAGCGCCCCATTCAATGATTTCCCGCACACGATCAGGACCTTCTTCGACCACAATTCGAACGATATCGAGATTGCAGAGGCCATCACCTGCATCGAGCGTATCGGCGATGTGCTTTTCATAATTGTCGACTTCTACATCCCATACCGCAGCTACTCCACCCTGAGCGTAGGCTGTATTCGACTCACCCTCGTTGACCTTCGTTAACACCGTAATTGTCAGGTGAGGCATAAGATCAGCGAGCTGAATGGCAGTGGATAAGCCAGCGATACCGGAGCCTATGATGAGAACGTCGGAGGTCATGGGGTAAAGCTAGTACGAGTCAGTGCTCGCGCCGATATACCTTGCTGCGCTATGGGCAAGGGCGTGCGGGCCAAGGTTAATCAAGTAGTTGTGCTGGTGAGTTTGCTGGTTTTGGCGACAGCCTGCGCCGAAGAAAACTCGTCTACAGGTCCAACGCCCATCGAGCAGATGTTGGCTGCCGACAGTGCTTACCAGGCATCGGTGGGTGATTCGACAGGACAGCACATCATTTTCGACTACGAGAATCTAAATCGGGTGGTTTGGCAGAAGCCGAATGTGCTCATTGAGCGCCTGGGCCCACTTGCTGGTAAGACGGTTGTTGAAGTCGGCTCAGGTACAGGGTTTTTTACCCGTCGGCTAGCCAAGCGTGCTGCCAAGGTGATCGCGCTCGACATTGATCCAAGCATGCTGCTGATTCTCGACAGCCTCAATAGGCAAGAGCTCGACACGGCGGCTTATGCGCATATCGATCCGCGCTTAGTGCCCGCCGACGATCCC
This sequence comes from Saprospiraceae bacterium, assembly GCA_965213735.1. Lineage (GTDB taxonomy): Bacteria > Bacteroidota > Bacteroidia > Chitinophagales > Saprospiraceae > CALDTK01. The sequence continues at coordinate 314,322 of CBDCAB010000005.1, read as the reverse complement.
AATCTGGGCGATGCTGAAGCTGACGCAGCGCTTGTGGTAAATACTTTTATGTATATCCAAGACGGCCCAGCCTACTTGCAGAAGCTCCGCAATGGACTAAAATCGGGCAGTCCCATATTAATTGTAGATTTTAAAACCAAGAGCACGCCTGTTGGTCCGCCGGTGCAGAGTCGCATGGCGCTGAGTGATGTTGAGCGTGCATTAGTGGAAGCAGGTTTTACGGAAGTGAATGCGGATGATACGACGCTCGATTATCAATATATTGTGCGTGGAGTAGTGCCGTGAGGTGGTGCGAGTTTACTTCTCCGGCGGCGGCTAAATGTCTTGTGCTGCGGACTTGTACAACCGTCATGCGCACTTGGTCCCAGCACGTATACCGTTCGTCCCAAGCAGGGCTGCGGATTTCACATCACATAAAAGATTACCTTGCTTAGGACTTCACCTTTGCTTGTTTCGTAAATGGCCACACCACTTCGCATATTAATTGTCGAAGATGAATTTGTAACGCTCGATACCCTTCGTGACACGTTGCAGGATCTGGGGTACATTGTCGCCGGAGATGCAATGACTGTTAGTGAGGCTAAAGAAATATTACGTACTTGTCCTGTAGATATCGCAATTCTTGATATTAATTTAGAGGCTCCAGGCGATGGCATCGAACTCGGACATTTTATCCGTAATCAGTATCAGTTGCCTTTCATGTACCTGACAGCTTATGCCAATGCGACCACCATTCGCGAAGCAGCTAAAAGCAAACCATATGGCTACTTAATTAAGCCTTTTACGCCATCAGATATTTACGCTGCCCTCGAAGTGACGCTAGCTCGTGCTGAGGAAGAACAGGGTGACTCTCAAGAAGCAGATATCTTCCTTCGAGATGGAGAAAACTTTTGTCGTGTGCCTGTGCAAGAAATCTCATTTGTGCAAGCATTTCGAAATTACTTAGAGGTACATGTCGGTGATGAACGCTACTTAATTAGATCTACTTTAAAGGATTTCTGGGAGCGTCTGCCTGAGGACACATTCTTACAGCCGCACCGTTCTTTTCTTGTAAATCCAGAAAAAGTTACAGGCTTTGATGGGGCTAGTTTAAAGTTAGCAGAGGCTAGTATCCCTGTAAGTCGTTCAGCCAAAACCGAAATTCTCATCTTCTTTGCGCAGAAGTAGCGGGAGATATACCGATTAGGCGTAATTTACCATTCTCTCTGCTTTTACCTTTTAACGCTGAAGCTTTGGCCAACAGCGCTACCAGAAGTGCTAGCTAATGGATCAACAAAATGGAAAATGATGATGACTAACTTTCTCAGTGGCCCTTTGCTGAAAATGCAGCTGGTAGTGCTTTGTTGGTTGCTTAGTTTGCATCTTGCCGCGCAAGCTCCCATAGAGGATAGCTTGCAGCAAGAGTTGCGGTCTGCTACCACTCTTCAAGACACTGCCAGGATTTTAGAACAGCTGGCTCGGAATGTACAGTATGCAGATCCTGGTTCGGCATTAGTGTTCATTCAGCAAGGAAGAGAAGCTCACCGGCATCACCGTGATATTGCTGGTTTGATCAGAGCAGATGTACAGGCAAATTTGCCTTTTGTTTATCTCAACAAGTTAGATTCTGTTAAGTCAGTGGCCGAACGTGGAATACGATTATTTTCTCAACTTCCTGAGGATAGCCTGCGAAGCTTGCACGGAGGGTTATATAAAAATTTAGCTACTTATCATCACATGGTGGGGGACTTAGATTCTGCTGAAGTTTACTATGGACAAGCAATAGCATACTTACCTAAAGATCACATAGCTTACGCTGGATTGTTGCTCAATCGCTCGGGTCTCTACATGAGTAAGCATGCATACGAAGTTGCCCTTAATGATCTGGAGCAAGCCATTGCTTTTGCACGAGCTACTGATAACGATCGCATGCTTGCTGCCGCTTTGGGCAACGCGGCTACTGCTTATTACAAACTTGATCGCTATGACGACATGGAGACTTTATTGTTAGAAAGTATCAGCTTGTTTAGCGAGCAGAATAATACAAAACGCCAACTCGATAGTGAAGCTGAGTTGTGCATCGCGCTTACTAAGCTCGCGCGAGATAGCGCCTATCAGTACTGTAGTAGTGTGCACAATCGAGCTCGGCAACGTGACAATGGATACGCGCTACTGGTGAGCGCCGAGCAACTTGCGAGATACCACGAAGATAGTAATAAGGATAGCGTTCGGCATTATCTGACTATGGCTTATCAAAATAGGGCAGCCCATCATGATCAAGCTTTTGCCGCCCACTTCGCGCTGCGTTATGCTGATCAGATGCTTGACGATAAGTTGCCAAGCAGAGCTCTCTCTCTTGTCAATGAAGCTATCTCATTCTATAGCCAAGACAGCACGAATTATATTCAGGAGCTAGGTGATAGTTATTTCACTCAAGGTTCAGCTTACGCCAAAACAAATCAACCTAATGCGGCACTTGCTGCCTTTACTCGCGCTCGAGACTTGAAACAACTCAGCACTCAGATGAGGCTAAATGAGCAAATTGCTAAGGCGGAAGTAGGATTTCGCACCCGAGAAACCTCTCGCAACCTCGAGCTTGAAAGATCTGCCCGTGTAGCTGAAGCCGAAGCAGCCACTAGTCGCCAGTCCTTGTTAGTACTGGGCATCGGCGGCGCATTACTCATAGCCCTACTTGCCACGGTTGCACTCTTACGCATTCGACGTGACCGCGCCCGCATCGCTGCCCAAAACCTGGAGCGTGAAGTGCTACTCAAAGAAATACACCACCGCGTGAAAAACAACCTGCAAATAATTTCAGGACTTCTCGCCAAGCAAGTTCGGAGTACTACGAGTGAAGATGTGAAAAATCAATTACGTGAAGGGCAGGACAGAGTCCACTCCATGGCGCTCATTCATCAAAGTTTATATCAACGTGATGAATTTCAGAGCATCAATATTAAAGAGTACATTTCAGAATTAGCCACACACTTGACGCACTCGCTGCGTCGACCCGACCAGAAGGTGGAATTTCAATTAGAAGTGGCAGATGTTCGCTTGAGTATGGATAAGGCGATTCCACTAGGATTAATCTTAAATGAGCTCATTACCAACGCCTTCAAGTACGGTTTTCAGGATCTACGACAAGGACTAATTCGTATTGCTTTTCGGGAGCATACCAAGGATGAATCCTATGAGCTCGTCGTCACCAACAACGGTCACCCCCTGAGAGAAGATTTTAAGGAGCGTGCTTTAGGTCGCCTCGGACTCAATCTCGTGCGGGGATTGGCGCGCCAACTACAGGGCACTTTTGCACTATCCTCTCCTAGCGATGAGATTGGGGTAGAAGCAAGGGTTGCGTTTAGTTAAAATTTGAGGTATGGGTGAGGAAATGCCACATTTCTAGGTGACGAGATTCACAAAGGTTTCTCTCCTCATGCCCCGTTGACAACCGCTGTTTCCCAGCCTGTGAAGCCACTCTAATTTCCTCTCGTCCCTCACCTCTTCCCATTCGTCCCTGACTAGTTAAACAAAGTGGACGGGCGCCTGCTAGCCGCCTTTCTTACGGCAGTGAGCTTAAGCAGGATAAATACTGAGGACATTCGAAAAGTGTGGTTTCGCAGCCTAACTCACACACCCGTGGCCATGGTAGCCCTCCTCCGCCCCCGAGTTGATCTACCAATCCTATACCTGCTGCTCGCTGCCTTTGTAGCACTATGCAGCACCCCCTGCCTCGCACAAGATCTGGCAACCAAACAAGACATCTTCCGCGCTGATGGCTCGGCACAACTGCGCTTCAGCGCCTACCGCTCCAATCGGCGAGCCTTTCCTAGCAATGCAGTGTACCTCACCGTCGCACCAACATTCCATCTCTATGGAGTAGCTGTGCCGCTGCAACTGACGCTTAGCAATGTAGGGGTCGACTTTCGCCAGCCCTTTAATCGGTTCAGTATTGCGCCACGCTACAAGTGGGCAGAGGTGCAGCTTGGGTGGATTCAGCCGCGGTACAGCGAATTTACCATGGCCAATTACACCATGCTCGGCGCTGGCGTCACCCTCGAGCCTGGTAAGTGGGACCTGTCCTTGAGCTACGGCCGCCTCAATCGCGCTACTACCCTCGACACCCTCGCTGGCACACTCAATCCGGAGAGCTTCGACCGTTTCGGCCATGCCTTACGTATTGGCTACGGCACCGAGCGCGCAAACGTGTACGCCACCTACCTCTCCGCCCAAGATGATGTATCCTCAATCAAATTTGCAGAACCTATAGGTCGTCGTGAATTACTCGATGTGGAACCCGCGGCTAATACCGCTACCTCGTTTGGATTTGAAGTGCCTTTCGGCAAAACCCTCTCCCTCAGTGCCGAAGCAGCCTTGAGTGTCTTTACAGAAAACCATAATCTCGATGATTCGGATATTGATTCATCATTATTAAATCAAGGTATTCCCGACCTATTAGTTGATGCCTTTAACCTCAATGCCAGCAGTGATTATTATACCGCTGTTAATTCACGATTAGAATATAAAGGAGGCGGCCCCTTAGCACTTAGCGCATTTCTTGGATACCGCCGCATTGACCCCAACTACCGCACCATGGGGTCGTACTTCTTCCAAAATGACCTCGAGCATTTTCTCGTCGGAGCAGCCTTCAAGCCGTGGAAGCAACTGCGGCTGCAAGGTAGCGTCGGCCGCCAGCGCGACAACCTCAACAACATCAAGGCCGCTACCTCTAAGCGAATAATTGGTACTGCGCGTGCCACGCTACAGCTTCAGCAATTTGCCGCTTCGCTCGACTTCTTCAATTACTCCAACGACCAGACGCCCCGGCTTGCACGCATAGGCGATTCACTCCGCATCGCATCTACCAATCAGAGCCTCAGCCTCTCACCCTCTTACACGCTGCAGCGCGATAAGTACGTACACGTGGTGGCAGCTACCCTTAGCCGGAGCACCGTGCGCGACTTCATCGGCGGCCAATCGGAAGGAGCTGCTTTTCGCGACTTCAATACCGATCTGCTCACCGCCACCTATTCAATCACAGTACTCGCTACTTCAACTACAGTAGGGCTCACCGGCACTTACACCTCGCTCGGCAACTCAGGCGACGATCTAGGTGCCCCAGGAGGATTTGCCTCGCAGGGTCTTAATCTGTCGATCACCCAAGGCTTTGCCGCCAGCAAGGGTTCGGTTGGCGTCAACGGCGGCTTGTATGGGCAAAGCACCGCAGCCGAAGAAGATTCGCTCGGTACAGTCAAGACGGTCGGGCTCAATGCCGGCTACCGCGCCAGCAAGCGCTTTGGCCTCCATGCTTCCTTTCAGTACAGCGGCGGGCCAGCTACAGGTCGACTCGCCAACACCGCTAGCACCTTCAGCGACATCCGCATCGACACGCGCCTCACCTACCGCCTCTAATCGCCTCCACCATGCTCTACCGCCACATGCTCAAAGCCTTCATGATCATGCTGCTGTGCAGCGTGTTCATTGGTTCCGCTTTCGCTCAAAACGACGTACTCGTTCGCGTGATGGTGCTGCCGCCGTACCCCATGAACTTGCAGGAACTCGTGGCGAGGCAAAATGAAACGGTCGTCGAAATTCAAAACATTACTTCTCGAGATCTTGAAGTAGAGCTACAGGTGCGTATCTATTCAGATGATGCAGATGTTGAGGTGCGCACAGATCCTTCACGATCTAACGGCCTCCCAATCATTTTGCCGCCGAATGGGACGGTACGACTGAGTGGCGCCGATTTGCCCGACTATTTTAACAGCGCAAACGTCCTTTACCGCGGCACCTCAGAGGCACAGCTACGCGATCGACGAGCAGTTCCTGAAGGCTATTATTTTGTCTGTGGAAGAGTGGTAGAAGCAGGCACGCTGGTCCCGCTTTCCCAAGAAGTGTGCAGCGCCCCTATTGCCTTAATGTCACTCGAACCACCCATGCTCCGGCTCAACAGTCCGCTGGCAGGAGGCGACACGGTGGCACAGACGACACCGCAAAACCTCATCTTTCAATGGAACATTCCTAGCAACATTCCAGCTAGGGCCATTTCGCAACTCGAGTATACGCTTCACCTCACAGAAGTGCCCGAGGGCATTGATCCGCAGACGGTGGTTGGGTCGGCGCCGGCCAACACACCTGGCTTTACCGTTATCGGCAGCAATATCTATGTCTACGGTCCCGCTGCTCCGCAACTACTGCTGGGGCAGCGCTATGTAGCTACACTCACCGTGCGACATCCTGACGAATCCTATACGTTTAGAAATGCAGGTCGTAGTGAGCCCATCAGCTTTGTGTTTGGGACAGTTAATGATCTAGGTCCTACTACTACTACTACTACCACTACAGGCACAACCTTGCCACCAATCTTACCGGGGACTATCCGCGGTCAAGTTTCATGGGCTTACCGTACGGGTGAAACGCCGGTTGTAACTCAGGGCTCCACTCCTTTGGTCAGCACTCAAGTTCAGCAGTCACTCAGTAGCCCACCAAGCACAGCGAGTACAGAAGAGTCTGTGGAACCTTCAGCTGTTCCGCTTGCAGGAGCTCATGTACGCTTAATGCTCATCGCAAGTCGTAGCCTCAAGAGGACGCGTATCCTCTTTACTACAGTTTATTTACCTCATTTCGAACCCGAAACCACTGTCGCGACTACTACGGCGGATAGTGATGGTAATTATCGATTCGAGGGCGTGCAACCGATGATGCTGCGCGACCCACGGCTGCGTATCGAAGTAGAAGCCGGCCCACAGTTTATGCAAGCTCGGGTACCTGTTGTCGATCCAGGCTCTTCTCCGCAGACGAGTGCAACGCTCAGCCCGATTGTGCTCGGTGCAAACACCTTTAGACTTTCTTCTAAAGTTTTGGCGAAAGCACTACCGCCTGAAGCAGATGTGAAAGTACAGGTACTTGCGCGCAGCAGTCTCGTGGCACGCCAGCCTTACTTGCTCGGACGAGCGGGAGTCGGTACAGCATCCACCGTCAACTTTAATGGTGAAGATTGGACAGTACTTGCGGAATTGCAAGATGGCGATGAGCACCGCGGCCTATTGCGCCCCGCCTACACGCACGATCAATTTGTGTTGCGGGCAGTGGCTAGTACAGGCGAACATGCCGAAGTGCCGCTCGACGTTGCTGCAGCAAATAGCTGGGCCAGTCCCACAGTGCCGCCCATTGAATCGTACTACCAGGCGGTGCCGCTACCGACAGATGGCTTTAAGATATCAGGCACCGTTAGCCACGCCGGAGAACCAAGACAAGGGGCGTTGGTGCATGTAGTATACACTGATGTAGCAACTGGGCAGCAAGTTGCAAGTCCGGTGGTAGGCACAGATGCAACTGGTTTCTATGAGATCAGTCAATTGCCATTTCTCAACAGTCCCGCTAGCTACACAGTAAAGTGTATTGATCGAAGAATTACTTCAGAAGTATATACAGAAGAAGTTTCACCAGCGAGTGGCAGTCTTGTAGCTACAGTTAACTTTAATATTAAGAGCCAGGTGCACGTGGTGATGGGTAAGCTACTCGACCAGTTTGGGCGGCCGGTGGCAGATGCGTTGTTGAGCAGCAGTTCTGGATTCACCACACGTAGCTCGGCGGATGGTGTATTTGTCTTACGCTACAGACAAGGCGCAGGCCCTATCGTGATTGAAGGGCCGCTGATAGCTACAAGGTTCCTGTCTGAGCCAGCTGTGAGCAATCCTGTCCCCTCACCTATGAATGCCACCGCATGGGCGAATTTGCTGCGCAACTCGACTGTCGCTCAAGAAGCTGAGGCTCCTATTGATGCAGCATATTTTGGCTTAAGTCCAGGGAGTCTTATTAGTAGCTATGCCTCGACAATAGACGTAGCAGAAGAATTAGCAGGCTTTACAGAAGTAGACGATGTAGTTGTTAACAGTATAGAACCTACTTTCCTCCTGCATGCGCAATTAGATGGAAATTATGTTTCTGCACAAGTAACTCTCGACGGCACCGAACAACGCCTTACCGATGGAGAAGGTCCGCTTACCTGGTCGACAACTGCAGGTACTCATACGCTCAGTATAACTCCTGTGGCGGGAGGCCCACAATTTGTGCCTCACTTTGACGAGATAGTAGTCGATGAGCTAACTCCAGGGTGGGGATTCGGCCTAATTACGGCAAGTTCTATTTTTCATGTCAGCCTGCGATCTGCTGTTTCAATAACTGGTATTATAATAGATTCAGCTACGCGTGCTCCAATCGCAGGTGCGATTGTCGCAGTGGAAGGTGTGCCGCATGCTGATACCACAGACGCCACCGGCAGCTACCAATTGCCTGTACTGCGCAACCGACCATTGCGGCTCAAGTATTCAGCAGCAGGTTATAATACTGAGACAGAAGAACTCACACCAACAGGCAGTTTGCAACTCGACCGGAGCCTGCTGGCTCGGGATCCGAATGCGCCAGATATCCGCACGCTCAGCGGCTTCCCCGTAGTGCTAGATAAGATGGCACCAGGCACTAGCCCGGATATCTTTGTGCTTTCAGGCACCCTATCCTTGGCTGGGGCAGGCAATGGTTTGTACAGCGTTTCGGCGGGCCACGAGCAAATCAGCTTTATTGATGCGCAGGTGAAGATGGTCGACGACACTACGGCCATTCCTCTCGGACCTATCGCACTTGATGTAGCCACCTTGCCAACCGATGCGTTTGGCTTTGCTCCTATCGATGTGGTAGGCTCGCCAATTATCGAGTTGCGCCCCATGAATGGCTCGACACCTGCCGAGAAGCGAGTTGCAGTAATTGGCGGCAATACTTTGCTGCTCAATTTAAAGCGCTTCGGCACGATTGGCGGTCTGCCAATGAGCTCGCTTCCGTCAGCGTATGTTTCTAATGATAAATTCGACTACGCAGCGAGCAATATAAATACTGCGGCAGTGACTAATGTTGTTGGTACAGCCATGCTCCTTGGAAATCAAGAATTTCAGGGGGTCTTTGCCTCGCCAGGTAAGGCTATGGATTATATGTCGCGCAATGCGACGTTTTCCTTAGTTTTTGCGCAAGCGGCGCCTAACTTTACAAGCATTAAGCTGAAGAAGGCGAAGAAGAAGAAGCCAGTTGATCCTAATGCTCCTAAACTCCCCTTTGTCGCACCGACTAATGTGACTCATGTTAAAGGTGGATTAGCGGGTGGTCTGCTCAACTTACATATTGATAAAGAAGAAGCCAGCGTAGATAGTTCGGGGATACACTTCGCTGGATTTTTAGAACTTCCAAATGTTGCCAACGCCATTCCTTGGCCGAATAAAGGCTTGGTGCGCCTGTCTGCTTTTGATGTAAAAGGTGATGGGGTAGTAAGTAAGGTGGCCGCCGAAGTAGATGCCTCTACACCTGTGCGTGCCAAGATCGGCAAATGGATGATGCAACTCGACCGCATCATCGTGCGAGGCTTAGGTTCTCCTAATGTAGGTTTGGGAGCAGGCGGGCTTGTTATTCTTAAAGCGGATAGCTCAGGCAACGTTAAGCCAGAAGAAAATCTCCAGATAAAGGAGCTGTCTTTTGTCCTCGGCACCAATGGGCCAACCCTCATCGGCGAATTGCTCTTTCCGACTCTCGGGCTGGCCATGAACAGCCTGCGCGCCACAACGACGCGACCAGTTAAGATTAAGCTAGAAACTAGTCCACTGTCCATGAGCTTTGATGGAGCCGGTGTGCTGCACTATGCAGCAGGCGGAGCAGCCACGACTACTTCAAATGCGTCGGGGACGCGAACCGCGGCGAGTGGTGGATCCGGTGTCGCAGGACAAGTATTTCCAATCAACATTGATCGATTCATCTTTCGCAGCGCCGACTGGAGTGTGTTTATGGCTGCATCGCCTGACAAACGTATCGATCTCAAAGCAGTAACGCTCGTAATTTCAAAACTACTCGTCAACGTCGGCGTGGGGATGAGCATGAGCGATATGGCCAGCTACATGGAGCTCTCAAAAACTGCCAAATATTTCGACCCAACGAAGCGGACGTTCGTCGGTAGTTCGCCAGAGATGCTCGCCTATGCTCAAGATCGTATTGATAGGGCTGAGCGGGCGGGTAAAACGCCAAGTCCTACCGATAAGGCACTGGTTGATGATGCTGTAATGCGTGGTCGAGTTACTGTGAAAGAGTTGCAAGATTTAGTTGCGCGTGGGGCCTCATCAGATAAGCTTCTCACGTCAACTAAAATGGCTTGGGCTATTGGCCTTGGCGGCACCGTAGAATTTCCAATTAAAGATCTAAACTCTAAAGTTGGCGGTAGCCTAATTCTCGCTGGCGGCGGAGGTAGTGGACTTCAGGTGCAAGTCAACGAAATCTTTTTAGAAGTTAATAGTCCAGCCTTTCATCTTTCCGCTTCTGCGAAAATGTCGTTTGGGGCCACCAAATGGGGTATGGAGGGGAGTGGTGAGTTGGAGACGATGACCAAGAAGCTTGCAGCCTCCTTTAAGTTTTATCACCACAACAATCCAGCAGCAGGCTTAGTGGGTATAGAATTAGGCGCGAGTATTCTTGTATCGGCAGGTATCACCACAGGACCGGTGATATGGCACACGATTGGCGGCGGGTTTGATTTCAATACCGCCACTCAAAAGTATAAAGTGATGGCGCTCGGCGAACTCGGTCCTCAGGGTACTCCCAAGGCCGTTGTATACGCCAAAAACGTGACGCTCGAAGTCCTATTTGATGTATCTAAATGTGGAGGCGTTCCTATTGTGACGGGTACCGCCGGGCTTTCGCTAAAAAACGAGGATTGGGGTAGCGTCACCGCTAAGCTTGATTTCTGTCGTCTCTTAGCCACCGTCGATGTTGAATCACGTAAGGCTTTGCTAAACGGTGCTGCTGCTTTCGATATCCAAGGTACTCTATTCGCTCAGGCACCTTCCGGATCTCGGCCCAAGGGAGGGGTATTTCTTGGCGTTAATGCGTACACTGCCATTGGCACGATTGCCACTGGTAATATCTTCGCAGCGGTCGGAATCAATATGGATCGCGATGGCACATCCACGCCTAGTTCGGTGAAACGGCTGTGGCGGAATATAGCGGCAAGTGCGCTAGATGGTCCTTATGATAACTTGCTGCATGGAGTCTACGTGGGTGCTGCACTTACCGCCAATCGCCAGCAGGGAAGTATAACGGTACCTATTGGTGGTTTTAATGCAGTGGCATTTTCATACGATGCTAATGCCGTGGGTACAGCCAACTTCTTTAAATCATTTGCACGTACCGACTTTACTGTTGATGCGAAAGTAAAAGCTAAAGTGGATGCTTCGCTGACGCTCCTTAGCATTATAACGCTAAATGGCGAACTCGATGTCGATGCTCAATTGGCTGGAGGATATTTACCTGCTAGCGGCTGGTACATGAGCGGTTCGGGAAGTGCCTACTTAGAAGTGTATGATCGCAAGGCAACTCCATGTAATTCTATGGCCATGGTCTTTCGGAGGGTTTGTTCTCCCGCATGGCCATACATATGTATTGATTTGCCGCAAGCAACTTACCGTTTTTGCGTCAATACACGTGCATCATTCGATCTCTCCGAGCGCAAGAAGGAGATTGCTTTCGCTCTAAACTAAACCTTGCTGATGAATACTCTACTGTCTACTTCCGATTCCCAGGTCCACTCTAGAGCAGGCAGAAGATCTGCCAAAGCTGTGCATGGTTTACTGGCAAGTATGTTCTGCATTTTGATGGTGCAGGTCACGCTTGCGCAAAACCCGACACAGTCGCTTCCCGGACTTGCTGTTCTGAGCGGTCCGGCGGGCAACTACGTGCAGTTGGTGCAAGAAGATTTGCCTGCCGTGCCGGCCGAAGGTGTCTACGTAATTGAGCGGGCTACAGTGGATGCTGATCAGCAGCTCGCTGAGCTGTCTTATCGTCGTGTGGGTGAGATGCGCGCTCCACGCTCGGCAGCTGACTTGCGCCAGCATCTGACTGAGGCGCAGCTCAAGGAATTTGCAGAGATGCTTCAGTTGACTGACGTAGATGCGCTCGTGGATTGGATTCGTACGCATCGCGCTCCAGCGGACTATGGCTTGTTTTACGAGCTGAGCGAAGTGCGACAAGCGGTAGGGCACCTCTGGCTAGATGATGATGTAAAATTCGGACAAGTGTATGCGTACCAAATAAAAGCGGAGCGAAAAGGCCCGGTGCTGGCACGCGGCGTAGGTCGAGCAGGCACTGCCAACATAGACCTCCTTCAGTTGCAACCGAGAGCGGCTGCACCCCGCAGCTCCGACAGCACCACCACCTTCACCTGGTACCTAACGAGTGCAGATTCTGTAGAGCTAACTCCTCCTGAGAAAGTCTCAATTTTCGACGAAGCAACAGCGGCATGGGCCTTACCTCGAGCTACCAGCTTTGCCTCCTTGCGCGGACGCATCTATGTGCAAGAAAATAACGACCTAAGGCCAGTAGGATTGGTCGTAGGTACATATACAGATAGTGGAGACACAATGGTATTTAACCATTCTTATAGTTCAGATCCGGGAACACCACTTTATGCTTACCTAATGCTTGAAGACTTTATCTACAACACGGGAAATTTATCCGACACGGTATTTGCTGTGCAGCGCTCGCAGGCAAATGCTCAACTCGTTTATTGGGCCGACTCTCGCGATACTACCGATGCAGTAGCCATTACTTGGAGTCCTCTTTCGCCTCGAGCCGAACTAGCCGGTGTGCGCATCGTGCGGGTTGGAGAAGATGAGCGTCGCGACACACTCGGAATTTTCGCTGCGGACGCACAGCCTTATCTAGATCGCGATCTAGAAGTGGGCATTCACTACATCTATGAAGTTTCGGCAGCCTTTCTACCCGGCTCGGGGCTTCGACAGGATGCGCCCGCGACAACAGTAGGTACATATGTGGCCTTTGAACTTCCGCTGCCACCACACCAAGTCGAAGCTCGTCCAGAGGGTGAGAATATTCGCCTCGAGTGGCAGCATGGTACGAGTGGCAGCAGGTTTGGCTACCGAATTTACAGGGGCACGCGGCCCGACAAGCTTTATTTTGCGGGTGGTCCAGTAGAGGGCACTACCTATCTCGATACGGCTGCCTTTTTGAGTGGCAGATCGAAGTATTATTATGCTATTCAAGCTGTCAATTTGCGTCAGGATACGAGCGAGTATTCAAAGGTGGTGTCGGCGCGGCCTAATCGAGCAGTAGATATCCCCGCGCCGCAAATCAACGAGCCCTACGTTGCCGCGGAAGCCTTGGTGCTAAGGTGGGATGATGTGCGGCAGCGCAACAATATGGTGCAGGGCTATCGGCTAGAGCGGCGCCTGCGTGATGAAACTGATTTTCAGGCTGTGGGGCCGGAGCTTCACGGATCGGCCATGTGGCGCGACACATTGGGCAGAGGGATGCTCGAGGGTGCGCAGTATCGCGTGGCTAGTGTTGGTGCTTATGGTGGGCAGTCGCCTTTTTCGGATGCACGCGTAGTAGCAAATTACACTGAAGATGCTTCGAGTCCTGCGGCGGTGCAGAACATCTTCTACCTGCAGCCGCTAGCGGAGGGCGTAGCGGTAAGTTGGCCAGTAACGCTGACGGAGGATCGGGTTGCTTATGCTATTCAGCGGCGGAGTATAAATGATGGCAGCGCTTTTGCTACAATTAGTACGGTGCCCGTGGAGGAAGGCTACTTTTTGGACGGCACCGCTACAGCGGCGGGTTTATTTGAATACGGTCTCGGCGTGGTCAATGCAGCTGGCGAAGTTGGAGAAATAGGCACAAAGCGAACAGTGCGGGTGCGGTGAGGCGACTCGAATGTCTAGTGAGCGGAAGGCGGTGCAAGAAGTCATAAACCTACCTCAGACTTTGCAAAAAATTTCAGTGAGTTGCACAACACTTTGCAAGCAAGCGATATAAGTGACTGTATTCCAGCCACTTGCAAGCCCTCCAAAAGCAGGCGTCTTGCTCACTCTTTGCAAAGGTAGGTTAGAAGACTTTGCAAAGCTTTGTTGCAATTGACCAGTGTAAACATTTAAGGACAAGTCGGGTCGATACAGTAAAGTGGTGTAAGCAAGCTGGCTATGGGCATGCTGGTATAGAAAACGGCTGAGATCAGTAATGTGCCTCACAAATCTGGTCGGCCCCCACAACTTCATCCAGGTGCCGATAGGTACTGCCATGTCCGAGCGGGTATTTTTACGCCCCGAGCTTTTATCTCCACTCCACCAAACGATACACATCTTTTAGCGTGAAGGCTTGTCCCAGGCTTGGCAAGTGAGCATCTTGGTCAAGCCCTTCTGTTATGGTCATCGTCCATGTCCCGGTAGGTTCACTACGCGAACGCACTTCGATGCGGGGAGAATTCTGACTTATCAGGATATAGTCCCGCAGACTATTGAGCGCAGCATAATAGTCAAATTTATCGCCTGAATCAAAGCTGGCGCTCCTATTTGAAAGCACCTCGACCACCAGCAGCGGGTTGCGCGCGGCAGTAGGGATCTTCATATCGTACACAGGTCGCCCACAAATAACCGCAGCATCAGGATAAACGTAGCGCTGCTCCGTTTCGAGCATGAGACGTAAGTCGCTGCTGTATACCCCACAGTCAAGTTGACCTTGACCGTTCGATACTGTATCCAACTCGCGGGTGATCTTGCCTAGCGAATAGACCACATTGGCCCCTATCAAGGCGTGTTCTCCAGTACCACCGGCCATTGCCCGTACAGGGATCAAGCGACCTTTATGATACTCGAATTGCTCGCCCGTCGTCTCTTCGAGCAGCTGCCATTCCTCCAGCGTATAATGACGCTTCGGATCAATATGGTAAGGTGGTGTAAGCAAGCTTGCTATGGGCATGTTGGTAAAGATAAGGGCTGGTATCTAAGCAACGTGGCTAACAAAGCAGGTCTGCTAGAACGATTCTATCAAGGTGCCGTTACAATAGTAGCTCGGAGGATGGCCGATGTCTCGAAGTCGTAGTTAAGAGGAAGCTTGTGCACCTGTGTCATGACCTGTAAAAAAACGGGTTTTTGTTTACACGTCGAGAAGCGCTTACACCGTCGAAGCTGCTCGAATCACTTTTGTTGACGATGATGTGGAAATAGCTCAAGGAAGGCTACCACACCACCTACCAGCCGACTTACATTCCCTTCATGTTCAAGAAACTCGCTGCCGAAGCCCTAGGCATCTCCGATATCGGGCGCATTGTCTCACCGGCGGACTACGATAAAGTAGAGGCCGATGATTATGTTCTCCATGAAGATGGAGAGAAAATTTACTTTCTCATCAAAAGTAAAAAGGACGAATACTGCTTTACCAATCGAGCACTGATTCACGTAGATGGTGAGTCCGCTATCTCTAGCAAACGAACCCTGCGTCGCTACGAATTTTACAAAACACCCATAAGTAATGTAGCGCTTGAAACGGCTGGTACAGTAGACTTGGACGCCGAAATTAAGTTCAGCATCGGAGAAATGGCTTTCAGTGTCGATGTCGATAAAAGACAGTCTACACAACTGGCAGACCTGTACAAAGCCCTCTACGCCATCTCTTTAGAGGTCAGCTCCAACATGACCAAACACGAGCGGGCTCAGACAAGTATCTCACAAGCCGTCAGCGTCCTGGGTAATGCCCGCACCAGCGCCTCCAGCAAGGCCGAAGATTTACCCAAGCTCACCACCTACATCCACGATTGGCTTACCGAGGCATATGATAACTATGTCCGTAAAGACTTTAGTGAGGTGTTCGAGAAGTATATTAATAATTAGACTTCTCCAGTGGGCAAAAGGATTTCCTCGTAATGAGAGGCATTCTTTGAGTTTCTTGTACTAACCTCTTCTCTTGAAGCCTTTGGTGTAGATATACAGCGCTCTAATGCATGCTGAACAACATACAAAAGCTGAGGCGCACTTCATTTAAAACAGCCTCTGCGTCCATTGATCACACAAATGCTTAAATATTACTCTAAAGGGTTGGCAGCTTACAAGCTCGGCTCTCTATTTTGCAACATTGTGATCCAACAAGATGCCATAAAAGAAATCAGCAAACTATTCGGTGTATTTCCCGCCGAAGGCATCTTCCGCCCGCGGCAAGTCGGCAAGACCACACTCGCGCAAACCCACCTAGTTGGTCAAAGACCAATTATTACTAGAACAAGAAAGAGGATCACGCCTCTCCACGATGCCATTTATACACGGCCTATTCCTATGCTAAGACGTGAGGGGTAGGCTTCGAGGCCAATCGCACCAACACCTACTCGCGCGTGTGGCAGCAAGAGCGCTGGCAGCTCACCACAACTTCGCACATATGAAAGGATGAGCAGGGAAGAAGGCCACGGAGGCGAGTTACATGAACGCTTGTACTTATCCATACAGCCCGCCCTGAAAGCCAAGGAAGGTGTCACGGATCAGTTCTACTGGGCCCAAGCTCTTCTTTGCGTCGGGTATACTTTTATACTTTAGTTTCAGAAGTTTTGACAGCTTGTCACCGTCTAATTCGCTTACCCCACCCTCAATGTATTGATCCAGAATAAAGTCTAAGAACTCATTCTGCGCCGTTGAGTATTTACCTGCACAACGGGTTTTGGCGAAAGCCGCACGCTGACGACGCGAAACCATATCCCGTTGGTAGGCTACGTACTTGAGCACGTCGTAAAGGTCGCTGTCTGTACCATGCACCAACTTACGTAGCTCTTCAAGTTGTGAGTTAGTGTAGCCAACTTCCGCCATCTGCTCCAGCAACTGCTTGCGCGTATTGGCATCACTCCAAATCAGCCGCAGATCTTCCTCGCTTTTAAAAAACTGAGGTAGATCACCAAATAGCTGCTGAATAAATTCGCTCGAAGTAATCGGTATACCACTCGCACTCATGAAAGAAGTGTTAATCATAGAATCTATAGCCAGCTCACGTTGCGTGGAGAGGCGAATGCGGGTCATGACACGCGGACCTTCCTCACACAGGCAGGGCTCATGCTGACACTCCGTACACAAGGCTTGTACAGGATCCCTAACGAGACCTTCATCCCCAACCTTCGGTCGCTCAATTGGATAGGACGGTTCAGGTTCGACAGGATCACCATCCCATTCAGGATCTTTGAAATGCTCGTGAGCTTTCACGAAATCGTATAGGGTGAAGTAATCCTTACCATCATACAGGCGAGTGCCACGACCTACTATTTGTTTAAACTCAACCATACTGTTGATAGGACGGAGTAGCACAATATTGCGGATCTCGGGAGCATCAACTCCGGTACTTAATTTTTGCGAAGTCGTAAGGATTGTCGGGATTCGCTTCTCATTATCCTGAAAATCTCGCAGGTGCTTCTCACCTCTGCTGCCATCATCGGCGGTGACGCGACAACAGTAGTTGGGGTTGAGGCTATCGCTGTGTTGATTAACGAGATCGCGAATGGCCGCAGCATGTTCTTGGTTGGCGCAGAACACGAGCGTCTTTTGATTTTGGTTTATAAGCTCCATAAAACGACGTACCCTAAACTCTTCGCGAGCTTTAATGGAAACAATGCGATTTATTTCTGACTCGGTGTACTCGCGACCTTCGATAATATCCCCTTCAATGACATCATCGTCGGCAGAGAACGTGTAGGTATCCATCGTCGTAGTGATCATCTGTACGCGGAAAGGTGTAAGAAACCCGTCGTTGATGCCTTCCTTGAGCGCATAGGTGTACACCGGGTCGCCGAAATACTTGTAGGTGTCGACGTTTTCGTCGCGCTTGGGGGTGGCGGTGAGGCCTAGCTGTACCGCAGGACTGAAATGCTCGAGTATATCGCGCCAGGTACTCTCGTCGTTGGCGCCTCCCCGGTGACACTCGTCCACAATAATGAAATCGAAAAAGTCAGGTTCATAATGTGTGTAGTAGGGACTGTCGTCAGGCCCCGACATGAAGGTCTGGAAGATGGAAAAGAATACGGCACCGTTAGTGGGGACGCGGCCTTTCTTACTGATTTCAGCAGGGCTTATGCGCACTAGGGCGTCCTCGGCAAAGGCATTACTGAAGCTGTTGAAGGCTTGGTCGGCAAGGATGTTACGGTCGGCAAGAAACAGAATCCGTGGACTGCGTTTGGCATCGCGGCGCAGCGTCCATTTTGCCTGGTAAAGCTTCCAAACAATTTGAAAGGCGATCGCGGTTTTGCCGGTGCCGGTAGCTAGGGTAAGCAGCACGCGCTGATGCTTCTCGGCAATGCGGTCGAGCACGGCGTTGATTGCGTTGGTTTGATAATAGCGCAACTGCCACTTGCCCCCCTGGCTCTCAAACGGAACTTCGAAGAGCCGAGTCTTCCAGTCGACGATCTCCTGCTTGTAAGGTTGCGCTGATGTCGGACTTGGATACGTCCGCTCCCAGAGTTCATCGGGCGAGGGGAAAGACTGAACGTCCCCTTCTTGGCCCTCCTCCATGTCTACTTCGTAGAAGCGCCGACCATTGGTAGCATAGGTGTAGCGCACCTGAAGACGCTTGGCATAATCCTTGGCTTGGCCCAGCCCGTTAGTATAGTACGTATCTCGCGCTTTTGCCTCGACTACGGCCAGCATCCTATTTTTATAAATGAGGACGTAATCAGCAGAAAGTTGTCGGTAGTTGCGTTCGCCAGGCTTTGTCGTGTTAGTGACAGGAAATTCAGTGCGAATTCTGCTGCCGGGCACGGTTTCCCATCCAGCTGCTCTGAGGGCTGGAGTAACTAGGTCTTGGCGGGTTTGGGATTCGTTCACGGAGATACGCAATCGCTGCGGGTATGGTACGAAGGTAGGAGGTTTGAGGGTTTGGTGCCTTTCGGCAAAACGGGGGGCTACTTACCGTACGTACGGTAGATTTTTCTACACGATACGGAGAAATAAGCTGTCAATGTGTAGATTTCAGCTTTGTTCCCCTGAACATATCCGCGACAAACGCGGATACCGTAGAGATAGGCAATACTTGATAGGTTTGGCTTCGTTCTTGTGACGAATCCGGTTACCTTTGCGCCCGCTTTCTACTACCAGTAGAAAACGATCTGACATGGACGAACTCAAGGAGAATACTACAGCCGTATGGCAGGAGCGCCTCATTGCAAGAGGACCGACGCCAACTAGCTATAAGCGGGTTGACCTTACTAAGCCGTACCCAAACGAGGAGGCTGAAACACGTCAGGCATGGAAGCGAGAATCTGCTAAGATTACCGTTCGTAAAGAGGCTCTTCATTTCGATAACGATAGGGTTCTCCTACGTACAGGCGTCTCGTTGGAAGCGAACCCAGGCAACGTGCTGAGACGGGCCGTGGAGACAAAAGCGAAAGGCGCGAAGCGCTCATAGGGAATGGTTTCGGCAGACGATCAAAAGACTCGAGAAGATCGGAGGGTATTCTTTGAAGCGGTACTCAATAGCTATGTGTCCGACCATATACCGCAGTTATTGCGCAACGGTTTGTTGCAAACTACACACGAGGCGGGCACAAATCTCTCCTACCTAGTGAATGCAAGCCAGGTGATGAATGACTTCTATTGGGAAATGCGCGACAGCCAGATTGCTCCACTTGTTAGTCCAGCAGAAAATAGTGATGGCACATCATCTAGTCGCGTGCACACGCAGCTTTTCAAGATTCTCTCCGGTATTGAACTCACCGTAAGCCACGCTTACATCTTTAGCTACGACGTCGAAAGCGAACTAAGTGATCAGCAACGCTCGTTCGAATCATTACTAAACGCCCACTTTGGATTCTACGTCGCTGTAAGTTTTTTGCATGGGTGGGAAGGCTGGAAATTAATACTCGAACCGTGGATAAATCGACTTGTCAGTTTAGAGGAACTCAATAGCGAAGTAAGCTATAAGGGGTACCCCATGAATATTCTGCAAGAGCACTTGCACCTAGTCGCGTACTCACTCAGTAGCTCAGACCTAATGGTGTTTAGCAATGCCGCCTGGTGGAGAATGCTCTGCTTGTACCTTAAAGCACAGCAAGCTCCTGCTGGCGAATCATAGCATGTATATTTTCTACATCCCTTTCTGCTTTGCTGCTTTCTGAATTTGCCAAACCTCTATCCTTTGAGCCTGGACGGGAGTACTTTCGCTCGCTTGAGAGCCATGTAAGGCGATTTCAGAGTGCAGCGGTAGAAGAAATTGCTAAACACGAGGATGAAGACAACATAGTTCTATTGTCCAAAATTCGGACGAGCTTGAACACTCAGGTACAGGCGTGCGTCGAACTACTGGGGTACGTACGCCTTGCAAATGACTCGGCGATTCAAATGCTGCTACTATCCATGTTTGAGTCCCTGAGCAAAGCGGGGAGTAGAAACAGTCTGGTTCAAGAAATTAAGCGCGGAGATGGCCCCTTTTATCGTATTCGAAGGGATATGGGGGCTGTTAAATCTATCAAAGACAAAGATCGTAAGGCCATATTTCACGTACCTATTCAACTCCAACACAAAGTTCGTCAGACCCGCTACTCGTCCGATGGAGTTACTTCACTTTATCTGGCGACAACGATTGCTACTGCTATAAAGGAATGTGGCCAGGTGAAATACCTCTTACCTAAGCAAAGGATCAAAGCCGATGTTGACTACTGTAACTTAGCTGCATTTAAAGCACGCCGCGATCTGTTACTGCTGGACTTATCGTTAGATGGGGACCTAGATCGCCAGATTAGCGGCAAGGAAGATCTACTGATATGGCTTGGAGAGCTACTCACACTACCCTTACGGCTTCTCTGCCATACGACGTTCATTAATTCAGGAGACAGGGGTGACGCCTCCTACGGGTATCAACTGTACTATGTCATACCTAATGCTATTGCGAAACTAGTCATGCAAAAAGAGATTATGTCCTTCTCTACCTCTGCCACACCACTCGTAGGAATCCAGTACTCTTCAGTACAAGCTTTTGGTGAAGATCGTGGATTAAACTGCGTTCTCTTTCCTTCCTATCCTAATTTACGAAACGACAATGAATGGTCGGACGGTCATTGTAAAAAGCTTGAGGACTTAATTTTGGGCAATGTTTATCAGATAAGTGCTCGCGAACTTGGAAGGATTTCTGATCTTACGTCGAATTTCGTTAAGCCAGACCACTACGATAGTATAGAAGAGATGCTGTTTGCAAAGGTTCCGCTAAAACCAGATAACATACCTATTAGCTAATGAAGGGATCTATGTAATTCCCCTAAAGCTTTAACATTCAAACCTTTGAGGCCGTCAACCTTTACAAACCTGATATTAGGGAGCGAACTTTTTACACTATCGGAATACCCGATAGCACCCGCGGCCACAACCCCTGCCACGAGGTCCACACTATTGCTCCCTAACAGGCACACCGGCCCAACGCAATTATAGAGGAATAGGACCGCTATTCTATTACTTATGTAACGCGATACGCGTAAGGTATATCGAACTTATGGGGCAGGTGCGACGAATATCCTCGATGTTCAAGAGCAAGACCGATTACCTCGACTCCAGGCACTCATTATCGGTTTTGAATTCAATTTTTCGTTGGAGGTGCTGGCAACTGTTGATTATTTGCACGTCATACTCGGCGCGACATCAGTGCAAGACATCACTTAAAAAGCGGTAGAGTGGTCTAACCGTAAGCGTAGAATGCTTGAGCATCGCCATGTCGAGGGAGCGCTTGCGCGATGGACTGAATTTGGCGAGGAGGTGGGATTATTTGCGTAATATGCGTCAAGCTCAAAGACCATGTCCAAATTACCAGCAAACTTAATCGGCGCAGCAGGCGAGCACTTTGTTGCCTATCAAATGTGTTGCCTCGGCCTTGTCGTCGCTTTACCGCGAGGTGGCTCACCCACTGTTGATTTGCTTGCTTCAAATCCAGACGGTACAAAGTCGCTTTCTGTTCAGGTAAAGACGGCTGATTGGGCTATGCGTACGCGAGGCCGTGGCAAGGCTAAGGCTCCGCACCATCTTGAATTTGCCTTAGGACATAAAGCAGCAACCGTCAACTCCGAAAATCTATTTTTTGCATTTGTTGATCTTCAAAGCGCAGCGGGTCTTACCATGCAACCAGACGTATACATCATACCATCAGTCTGGATAAGCAACTTTTGTAGCACCTGGATCAATGATGTTTCTTGGGTAAGGTTTCACCCTGAGCTCAAATCAGTTGAAGAGTTTAAGAACAACTACAGCCCCTTATTAAATGCGCTTAGCTTTGAGGATGTAGAGGGTAGTACTGCTGATTCTCCAGTCTCTCGATCATGATGCTATTTCAAATCCCAACCGGATTATCTGAATTGAAGGAGCTAGCCTCCAGGTATGATTACCGCAGCGAAGCTGAATATTTAGCTCTCAACGACCGCCTACACAAAGTCACCCACCTCACCAAAGACGACCTGCGCGCCCTCATCGCCTGGAAGTCACCGCGTACAAAGAGTAAGTCAGGGCGCAATACAGAAGCAGAAGTAGATCACATTACCTCCTTAGCACTCTCTCTACAAGAGCCATATCTGGCCGTGCATACGCTCACTGCCCTTGCTGGTGTGGGCATCTCAGTGGCCAGCGCGATCATGGCCTTCGTCAATCCTGACGTGCACGCAGTCATGGATCGACACAGCGTACGTGCCCTCGGTGGCACGAATATGCGCCTCAGCACCTGGACTGCTCGCGGCTACGAGCAGTACCGGCAATATCTGCTGGCGCAAAAGGGTGAGTTAACGCTGCGGGAGTTGGAGCAGGGACTGTTTATGTGGTCGAGGGGGGAGATGGGGAAGTTGTAACAGAAGGTTACCTAACTCATTTCCAAGCCAATACGAGAACTATCCTGGGCTCACTCTTATACCTCAGGAGAAAGCAATTTTAAACTCATATAATTTCCCACCTCGGCGATGTTAAGGCGCTTCGAAAACTTGATTTCAAAGACGCCAACACCGCTAACCCAGATTTTAAAGTCTCCGTCAAAATCAAATGTGCCAGAGGTCTCAACGGATAATGAGGAAATCTTACTGTAAGGAAAAGAACGGTATTCTTTCTTTTTGCCGGTTAATCCTTGTACGTCAAGCGCTATCAGTCTCTTGTTCGTAAACCATACCTTGTCACGCACGCTTGCATAGACGAGCTCTATGATTTCGTCGGGGACCATCATCGGTTGGATCATACTTGCAGAGTCCGCAACGGACTCCTTCTTGATTACGCTGAATGTAGCTAGTAAATCGAGTCCCATACTTTTTGTTTTAGGAGTTGCAAGGTACGATCTAGACAGAGAACCTCCACAGTATTCTCATGTGAGAGCGATGTAGCGATCAAACATCACGCTCGCTGCTGTTATTCGCGAATTGTACTCCTGCTTCGTGTGGCGCGAACACAGCACTCCTAACCAGTTTAAGTCCATAACCAAGCGCTTTTTCGCCCTTAGCCTATTAGGCAAAGCCGACGTTAAGCTTTTTCTACCTGGAAGTCACCACGTACAAAGAGTAAGGTGGAGCGCAATACAGAAGCAGAAGTAGAATACATCCCTTCCTTAGCACTCTCTCTACAGGAGCCTTATCTGGCCGTACATACGCTCACTGCCCTGGCTGGAGTGGGCATCTCAGTGGCCAGCGCGATAATGGCTTTCGTCAATCCTAACGTGCATGCAGTCATGGATCGACACAGCGTACGCGCGCTCGGTGGCACGAACCTTTACCTCGGCACCTGGACTGCGTGCGGCTACGAGGAGTACCGGCAATATCTGCTGGCGCAAAAGGGGGAGTTGACGCTACGGGAGTTGGAGCAGAGACTGTTTATGTGGTCGAGGTCGCTAGTTAGTAAAGGCTGGAATCCCACGCGAGGCACTACAGCTTTAAGCTAGCCACCCACTTAAGCTGCAGTTCAATGCCTAAGTTCAACGCTTCTCTGGCTGCCCGTAATTGGATATCATCCTCGTCAAAATAAAGATATTTAGATTTGACTAAATTACTACACGCAAGCGATACGAAGTGCGAAGAATAATTCAATACGCTTAGATAAAAGGTTTTAGTAGTTTTGGTATGCAGTCCTCCCGGACGAAACTGCCTAGAGCTCGATTCGTTGTCAATATGATTTTGCATTACAGACATCACAACCGTGTCGGCTGACACATGTACAAAGTCTGAGAGATCTTTGTAAACACTTTTCCTCAATTTGGTAAAGAATTTATCGGGGTCAAGATCAATTCGATGAAGTATTCGATTTACTGCTCGGTCAATACTACCCGTCTTCATTGGAATTATATGATCAATCCCTTCGTGGTCCATTCGAATTTTAGTGTAATTTTGCATGAATTCCTCATCCTGACTCACACATAGTACTAAATCATACACTTCAATCAAGGCTCGGAACAGTATCCGAGCAGAGCTTTCAAGTCCTCTGATCATTAAGTTATACAAACTTACATGATGCTCAAGCGCCAAGGCCATAAGAGACCCGGCATAGAACATTGGACGTTCAGTATCTTTGTCACTTCCTGCCTTCTCTATAAAATACGTGAATAGATAATGATGATAACTTATGGATAAACTAAAAAGTAGTGGAAATTCTGAGTTCCTCATCAAGATATCCTGCATCTGTTGACGACTGTTATCAAGGTATTGATCCGTAACAGCTTTAAAACTCTCAATAAGCTTCAACCAATCACTAGAATTTTCTTTAGCATCTTCCTCACTCAGCGCCGCAAAGTGAGGGAGTTCCCTGATAGCTTTCTCTAACCATTCTCTGTTCATGATTTACAAAATTCAAAAATCTCACACATTAGGACTATCGCTTACGTTAGGATTGATTATTATGCAGTAGAATCAGAAATTCGATATCAGAATAATCTTGATCAGGAATATATTTCGTAGCATTTTCTGGATATACATCGATCATAAAAAATTGGTCGAAGATCTGTGATAATAGCAACTTATAGTACTCAATTTTCAAAATTTGTGATTTATGTTCTCTATAATCTTTAGCTCTAGGGCATCGGCCAATTCTTTTCTGAATGTTAATTTTCTGACTACGCAAGTGTTGATTCAATATAGCCCAATTACCAAGCACTTTCTGATTTAACATTTTATAAGTTTTTTGACGCAGAGTATCCCATTGACCATAGCAATTTATCCAACAAACATTCCTGTCGCCCCTGGTTGCAAAGATTTTCGTAAACAAATCGTCCATATTAGACTTGTCGCCAGATAGCCACCGTTTGATGAACGGATGCACGAATTCTTCGACTTCCCATTCATAAAATTCTTCTTCAGGGAATACTGCGAAGTTAATTGGTGCCCTTACTTCTCCTACGATAAACATTTTCGGGGGGTCTTGAAACTCAATGCCAAGTTGAGAAGCAAAACAGGTCGCGAATAGTGAATAAACTTGATTCCTACAGGCGAGATTAAGCTGACACAGTACTATCGCCAGCTCATCCCAATGAAGTATTTCATCTCCAATATGAAGACCTTTCGTCGAGCCATGGAACTCAAATATTAACGCGACACCTATATCTGCCTTCAAAGCTTGCTCTTGTATTATAGCTATTTGCAGTTTAAGCTCATGGGGTGTCTTGATACAGAAAAGATTAAACGCTCCGCTATTCGTAAAATAATTGAATTCACTAAACCAATTGTCGGGATTTGATATTAGTGAATTGTCATAATATAGCGCCACTGAGTTCATCGTAACGTTCGGTGCTCGTTCTCGCATCCAGATGATTATTTAGGGTATTAGTTCTTGACTAAAAACACGCCCCAGGATTGAAGCTCGTAGTACGGATATATTTTGAGCTTGAACCTTATAGCTTGATTTAATGATTTGAACACGTCGATAGAATGCCACCAAAGCTGTGAGCATATTCCTCTGGACCTGCAGCGGTGGGATGAGGAAAGTAAAAGTGCGTTGTTTTGTGATGGGCACTTGGTTTCTGGTTGATTGACGCATAACTTGATTGTATTGTCTCACAAATAGCGGACTACGCATGTAGGCTGCAAGGTATTCAGGCAGTACATAACTTAGGTTAGGGCGATAGTAGGTAAGCGATGTCCCAAGAACACACACTTCATAATCCGTGTTCAGAATAGCTACGGGGCCTACGGTAGCATTATGAGCAAATAACACATCTCCATTCTTTGCAAATCCTTTTCTAAGTTTAGCTGCTCTTTTATATGAAAGAAACTTCGCCTCATAGAAATCAACATGACCATCTTTAATATTCTTGGCACTTAAATATGGTACTCCCGATAAGACGAATTCGCTTTTACGAGGATAGTTCCCACCATGATTTCCATCCATGTGATCTATTATGTATTTCTTTCTCAATAAGCATGAAAGATCAGTCTCAATCCACCTCTCATCTTTTGCATCAAATAAACTCTCCAACACCCCCTCCCACAACTCCTCCGCCAACTCAATACACCGCCGAACATTCGCCTCCGCCTTATCCAATAACGCAAAAGCAGCATCCAAGCGATCCACAATCTCGCGCTGGACAGAGAGGGGCGGGACTGGGATAGATAAATCTTTTAACTTAGCTTTGTTTAATGTCCTGCCTTTTATCTTATGGTCGCCTTCGGTCGCGCGCATCCAATCAAAATGACTAAAGTAATAAAATAAGTAGTTCTTATCAACCTTCAAATTTAGCAGCGATGCAATTGCTTCATTTGTATATAGGTTACGTCCTGCAAAACTTACTCGCCCTAGAGTTAGTTTGAAACTTAAAAGTAATGTGCCACGTGGAGTGACTTTACATTCGGCAGCGCCAAGCCTCGTAAGTCTCTCTTTTGACGTGCTTAGCACCTCACCATGCCTCATGTCAGCAATTGATATCCAAACATTATCTGATTGGTGTTTAGCATCCCAAAATTTTGGATTTCGCCTCGCAGGCGTTTTGCCAAGTTGTATATTGCACAGGTCTCCAAGCTTTTTCACCTCCCACCGACTCATATCAACTCCTTTAACTCCCCCAATAACTTCCGTGTCGCTTCGTCTAGCTGCTCCATCTCAGCGAGAATTTCAGCGGGTGCACGAAGGGGCGCAGGTTCTGGTGCATTCGGATTCTTAGTGCTAAGGTCATAGGTGTCCTGATCGACGTCGTTGACGTGAATTGTCCAGCTCTTGTCCGAGTCCTCGTGTTTTGGCGCAAGCCGCAAGAAATCCTGCAAATCCTCATCGTTGAGCGGATTGGTCTTACCCATGTTTCTGCCCGGGTCAAACTGGTAGTACCAAATCTTGCGGGTAGGCTCGCCCTTTTCAAAGAAAAGTACCACTGTCTTCACACCCGCACCCTGAAAAGTGCCGCCGGGCATATCCAGAATGGTGTGCAGTTGCGTGCTTTCGAGCAGTAACTTCCTTAAGGCACTAGCATCGGAATTCGATAGGAATGTATTTTTAATCACCACAGCAGCCCTTCCACCCGTCCGCAGCATCTTCAGGAAGTGCTGCATAAAAAGAAAAGCCGTCTCACCGGTCTTAATGTCGAAGTTTTGCTGCACTTCCTTGCGCTCCTTCCCGCCGAAGGGCGGATTGGCAAGGATCACGTCGAAGCGATTTTTCTCCTGGACCTGACGCACGTCCTCACTCAGCGTATTGACGCGCCGTAGGTTGGGGGCACGAATGCCGTGCAGGATCATGTTCATCGTCCCGATCACGTAGGCAAGGTTTTTCTTCTCTTTACCGTACAGCGTCCGCTCTTGTAGCGTCTCCAGATCGGAGGTCGACTTCACTTGTGGTTGTAAGTATTCGAAAGCCTCACAGAGAAATCCACAACTACCCGCCGCACCATCGTAGATGCGCTCGCCCAACTTTGGGTCAATCACCTTGATCATAGCCCGAATCAAAGGGCGGGGCGTGTAGTACTGGCCGCCGTTGCGACCGGCATTGCCCATATTCTTAATCTTGGTCTCGTAGAGATGGCTCAACTCGTGCTTCTCTTTACTCGACTTGAAGGGCAGCTCATCTGCGTACTCCAAAATTTCGCGCAGGATGAATCCACTTTTAATCTTGAACTCCAGCTCCGAGAAGATCTCCCCGATTTTATACTCAATGGTCTGTGTATCGCTGGTTTCGTCCTTGAAGTCGGCTAGATATGGCCACAGCTCCTCCTTTACAAAATCAATCAGATCGTCACCCGCCAGCGCCTCATTCTTGTCGTAGCTGCCGTCGGGGCGCTGCGGCATAGCCCAGCTGTTCCAGCGGTACTCCTCATCGAGGATGTAGCTGTGCTCGCGCCCTTCGAGTGCTGCCGTATCAGCGAGTTCAGCCTCCAGGTCGTGCAGGTAGCGTAGAAAGAGTACCCAGCTCGTCTGGCCGATGTAGTCCAATTCGGAGTCGGCACCGGCGTCCTTGTACAGCAGGTCGTCGATGTTTTTGAAGGTCTGCTCAAACATGATCAGGGGGCATATGTATAGCTGCGAGATAGGGTATTTTGGGCAAATGCGAGGCACAGGTGCAGCTGATTCCGGCCAAGTTGAGCACATTTGTCCGTACAGTCGCCGGATAAATCCAGGGCTCCTTTGAACGACGCAGCTACGCAGCTGGAATCAATCCTAAAAGGGAGGATCTATGTCTAAGCGCTCAGAGGCTAGGATTTACCCGGGACTCGTGGCCTGCGTGCTTAGATCTTGTTTGTGGCCGGATTAAATCGCCCAATATTTTCAGCACTCCTCAAAATGACACAGCTATCCCAAGTTGCGCTGAAGCCCCAAACAAAAAAGCCGCACCCCAAAACTCAGGATGCGGCTTAACAAACTTCAAAAAAATGAATCTTACTGCCCCTCCTCCTCTTCTCCAGTGGCTGTCATCACCTCACGCTCAACGCGCTCGGGTGTAGAGCCGGGGCGGCGGACGCGCGCAACAACCTGCACATCGTCATCACCAACAGGTGTGCGGTCGATGCGGATAGGCTTAACCTGAAAACCGTCTTTCTCGCCGTTTGGAATGCGGATCGTTAAATTGCTGTCGTCGAAGTATGGGCGAATCACGTCGAGCGTCACATCCCGATCTGTTGGCAGCGAGAACTTAAAGAAGCCATCGAGGCTGCGGCGCACAATCATCGGCTTGAGCTCAAAACCATCGGGATTGAGACTCACCGTGAGCGTCGGATCACTGACCGCTTCGCCTGTGGCATCATCGACGATCATTAGCTCGACCGCAATATTTGGGTAGCTGTAACTCACCGTGTAGAGATCATCATTGGTCATGATGGTGCGGCTCAGGTCTTCGCTGCGGTTGCTAGCTAAAAAGGCTTTGGTAGTGCCTGGCACGGTGCGGTAATGGTAGTCGTCGGCAGTAGAGTTGATGGGCGTGCCGGGGTTGATGGCTGTCGTCCACCCACCAATCCCTTCGGTTGCTGTTGCGTGAAATACATCGTAGCCGCCGAGCGTGATTCCTCCATCACTCGAGAAGCTAAGGATGCGCGTTTCTTGATCAAAAAATGGAGTAACCTCGTTACCGGGGCCATTCACAGTAGCACCGAGATTGACGGGAGTACCATAAAGCGCAACGTCAGAACCAAGATTACGCTCTGCCTTCCACAGGTCCAAGCCGCCAAAGCCGTTGGGGCGATCGCTGGCAAAGATCATGACTTCCTTGCCATCAGCTTCGAAGATGAAAGGGTGTGTTGAGCTAACTCCCTCCACGTTGATGTTGCCAGCAATCGCTCTGGGTGCGCCCCATTCACCGCCGCGGCGAGTAATTTCTTGAATGCTGCATCTTACCGCAGGCTGCGCCATAAATTCTGTCGCTGGACAAAGGCCAAACACATAGCGATCTTTACTGACGAGGGTGCCGCCAGCAATATGGCCGCCATCTTCGAGCACAGGTAAGGCTGGTGAAGGTCGCATCTGCGTCCAGGCATTACCCGCACGCTCACTCGAATATGCGCGCATGGTGCCATCGAAGTCGCTGATAAACGTAAGTGAACCATCAGCCATGATCTGCGGCGCAATCTCATTTTTCATGCCGTTGATCACGGCGCTGATACGGTCGACGAAGATGGTTGGGTCCACGCGTTTCTTTTCAGCGAGAGCAAGTTCTACGCCTGCAGTTTCTTCGTTGACGCGCTGGCGCATAGTAGCCGAATCAGCGGCCACGTAGCCTTTGGTGAAGTTGGTGTATTCCGTGAGTGCATCCTCAAAGTTGCCCATCCGCTTGAGAGAGCGCGCATACTTAAGACGTGCATCGGGATAGTCGCTGGTAGCTTTGGCGACAGCCTCATAAAATTTGGCAGCTTTCGCGTAGTTCTTCACGTAGAAGTACAATTCGGCAGCTTTGTATGCATACACGTTACGTGCACGCTCTTCGAAAGCTTCAGCGTATAGGCCAGCAGCTTTGCTAAACTGCCCGTCGGCGACGAGCCAATCCGCAAAGTCATCAGCTTGCTTGTAGTTAAGGTCTTGAGCGAGGGCAGGAGTGGCGAGCACGAGTACGGCTGCAGCCAGAAGGGTTCCTATTGTAGATTTCAGTTGCATAGCAACCGTTTTCAGGCAAACACGGGGCCAATAGGTTTTGGCGGAAGCAGGAAAATGTAATTCTTGCAAAAACTTTGTTACCTCAGCGCCTCATAAACCGCACTCTGCATGCGCGGCCGGTAGTTTTCTCGTCCAAATTTATTCGGCGTCATCTTAGGATAAGTCCGGTTGGTGAGGAAGATAAATATCACCCCTGTCTCTGGGTCGGCCCAGGCGCAGGTACCTGTAAAACCTAGGTGACCGAACGTTTTGGCGGAAGCTAAAGGACTCATATTCGTGCTGCCACGACTCGAAAGCTCGGCCATGTCCCAGCCCAGCGCACGCCGCGTACTTTTGGGATGACGCGTCGTAAATAGCTCCACCGTTTCAGGTTTGAAGTAGCGCCGCCCGCCGTAATAACCCTCGTTGAGCAGCATCTGCATAATCACCGCCAAATCAATGGCATCACTAAACAGGCCCGCATGGCCACTCACGCCTCCCAGCATGGCCGCGCCCATATCATGCACGTAGCCCTGCACCGTCGCAAAGCGGAAATAATCATCTTCTTCAGTGGGCGGTACGCGCGATACGTCCATCCGCTTCAGGGGGTTGTAGCCGATGGTGCGCAGCCCGAGCGGCCGGTAAAATTCGCGCTCGGCAAATACATCGAGCGGCAGCCCAGTCTTCTCTTTGACGATGGCAGCCATGAGATAAAAACCCAAATCAGAGTAGCGATATCCGGGGCGGCTCCGTAGGCTACTCTCGGTGATGAGCGTGTAAATAGTGTCGTAGTAGCTCTGCAAAATGAACAGCTTATCCGTCACCGGCACATTGATGCTCCCACTCGATTGTTTGGCATAAAGGCCTGGACGATAAGCTTTTGTGCCCGTAGAGGTGCGCACCAGCGTGCTTTCATAAAAAGGTATCCAAGCCTGGAGTCGTGCCTGGTGCGCCATCACATCCTGTATAATGAGGCTACCTTTATCAGTGCCTTTGAGCCACGGCAGGTGCTGATCGAGTCGGTCGTACACGCTGATATCACCGCGCTCGTGCAGCCTCATGATCGACAGCGTTGCTGCGGCCACTTTCGTGATACTAGCCAGATCGTACACCGTCTCCTCATCTACCGGCAGACTCTTGTCGGAGTAGGTGTGTCGACCGTAGGCTTTGTAAAGTCCCACCTCGCCATTATGTGCTGCCAGTACTACTCCGCCGGGGGTCGAACGCGTGGCGATAGCTTCGGCGGCTAGCTTGTCAACTTCTCTCAGTTCGCTTTCGCTAAAACCCGCATTGCCGGGCGTCGAAAACTGCAGCCGAAACGCAGATCCGGTATTTTCCGAGGTGCCTACGCCAAAACTAAAACCGGCATTTATAGGCAAACTTCCGAAGCTTGGAATAGCGCCATAAATTACTTCTGCAGCTGCTTTTTGAGCATAGCTGGTGTTCTCGTACGCTACGATGATATTTTCAAAATCTGCTAGTAGTTGGAGAGAATAAGGTGTACCGAAAAGCACCAAAATTACGCGGGTAGATCGCGGTATTTGCCGCAGCATGTTGAGGTGGCTGGGCAGCAGGCCGTAGCCTTCGGCAGGATTCCAACGCAGGTCGTGGAGGCCCACCAGCACCACACTGAACGTGCTGAGTTGCTCTGCCCAACGCTTCTGCTCGATACCTGAAAGTGGCTTGGCGATATGCAGCTTCTGCACGGTTGCATAGCGGCTGGTTGATTGCTGAAATGTATTGCTGGGTTTGCCGCCCAGCGATAGAACAGCTGTATGCATCGTGTCCACGCGCAACAGGGGCAGCGGCTGAGACTGGTGCCGCACCACTGTAATAGCTTTGCGAAACAGACGCTCGTTGAGGTCTTTGGCTACCGGTGCATTTAGCTCGCTTTGCACGCTAAAGGGCGAGAGTGTCGCAGGTGGATTGTGCAGGCCTGCATCGTATTTAGCAGCGAGTATTTTCCGAACTGAAAAGTCTAGACGTTCGGTGCTGATAATTCCTTGTGTGAGTGCGCGTTTGATGGCGGCCACGGCAGCCGGAATATCCGCGTGTACAAGCAACATGTCATTGCCTGCAAGCAGGGCTTCTACTGCTATTTCTCCGCTGCTAAAATGTGCGGTGACCCCTTTCATATCGAGGCCATCGGTGACAATTAATCCCTCGTATTGCCAACGGTTTCGCAGTATGTTTTGCGCGAAAGCGGCACTCAAACTAGCTGGCCGATTAGCTCTCCCATCAACGGCGGGCACGGCTAGGTGGGCAGTCATAATACCATCGATGCCATCCTGTGCGAGCATGCGAAATGGCACCAGCTCGAGGGAGTCGAGTCTGCTTTCGCCAAAACCCAAAACGGGCAGCGCAAGGTGAGAATCGACGTGTGTATCGCCGTGTCCGGGAAAATGTTTGGCGACGGCCAGCACTTGAGAATCGTGCAATCCTCGTGCATAAGCGGAAGCCTGCCGCCCTGTGCGGATGGGGTCTTCACCAAAACTACGTTTGCCTATGACGGGATTGGCAGGATTGGTATTGAGATCGGCAACGGGGGCAAAGCTGAGGTGGACGCCGAGTCTACGCAGTTCGCGCCCTACTTCGCGACCAATCTCACGTGTCAGGGCTGCGTCATTTGCGGCACCCATGGTGAGGGCATCGGGAAAGGTCGGCACGCGATCTTTACCCATGTAGAGGGCGAGACCAGCTTCGGCATCCATGCAGATGATCAGCGGCACTTTAGTTTCGGTGGCGTGCAGCTGATTGGTCCAGCGAGCTTGTGCTTCGGGGCTGCCGCTGTAGAAGAGCAGTCCGCCGATATGTTGTTCGCGAACGAGTTTTTTGAGCTTGTTGAGTTCGGCTGCGCCTTTATCGGAGTGTGCTCGAGCCACGAAGAGTTGGCCGATGCGTTCGTCGGTGCTCAAGGAGGCGAGATGGGCTTCTACCCAGGCATCGCGGTTGGGGTTTTCACCCAGACCTCTAGGTGTAGCTGCGTGTGCGCGTGCTGCGCAGCAAAACAACAGTACTGCGCAGAGGCAGCCCAGTAAGGTCTTGGGGTATACGTTCATGCAGTGTTTCAGGCTAGGTCGGGTCCGGGATGCTAACGCCGCAGTGCTGGGGTGCGTTGCGTGGGGAGGGCACTTGTCACCAAAGCCGAGCCCAAAGACCCATCTGCTAAATCCTTACCCTACGCATCCACCTTCGCGTACTTCGCATTGGCCTCAATGAAAGCTCGACGCGGAGGTACTTCATCGCCCATCAACATCGAGAAGATTCGGTCGGCTTCGGCAGCATCATCGATAGTGACTTGGCGCAGGATGCGTGTGGTTGGGTCCATAGTGGTGTCCCAAAGTTGCTCGGCATTCATTTCTCCCAAGCCCTTGTAGCGCTGAATCTTCACGCTGCTATCATCGACGCTGTTGCCGATTCGGGCCACGGCTTCCTTGCGCTCCTCCTCGTTCCAAGCATACTGAAACTTCGAGCCTTTAGCCACGCGATAAAGCGGGGGGGCAGCGATATAAATCACGCCCTGCTCAATGAGTGGCCGCATGTAGCGGAAGAAGAAGGTGAGGATGAGCGTCACGATGTGAGAGCCGTCAATATCGGCATCACACATAATGACCACCTTGTGGTAGCGCAGCTTGTCGACATTGAGCACACGTTGACCTTCCTTTTCTTCAATGCTGACGCCGAGGGCGGTAAACATGTTTTTAATCTCCTCATTGTCGTAAATCTTATACTCGAGCGCCTTCTCTACGTTGAGGATTTTACCACGCAGCGGGAGGATAGCTTGAAAATTACGATCGCGTCCTTGCTTAGCTGTACCCCCGGCTGAGTCGCCCTCCACGAGGAAAATTTCAGATTCATGCGGATCTTTTGATGAGCAGTCGGAGAGCTTACCTGGTAGACCTGCGCCCGTAAGCACATTTTTGCGTTGGACGGTGGCGCGCGCTTTTTGGGCCGCGTGGCGAGCAGTAGCCGCAAGTATGACTTTGTCGATGATGCGGCGCGCCTTGTGTGGATTCTCCTCGAGGAAAATCTTTAGCGCGCTGCCCACGGCTCGACTTACGATACCCGTCACCTCAGAGTTGCCGAGCTCGCCTTTTGTCTGACCTTTAAATTGTGGTTCTGGAATCTTAACGCTAACCACGGCCGTCATACCTTCGCGAAAGTCATCCGTATTTACCTTAAACTTAAGCTTCGAAAACAATCCTTCGTCTTCTGCATATTTGCCAAACTCGCGTGCCAGCGCTCTACGAAAGCCGGATACGTGGGTACCGCCTTCGCGGGTATTAATGTTGTTGACGTAAGAGTGGATACTTTCTGAAAAGGAAGTATTGTACTGCATTGCTACCTCCACCTCCACGTTGTCTTCTTTTCCAGTGACGTGGATGGGCTCACCGATGAGGCTTTCACGTGCTGCGTCGAGAAAAGTGACAAACTCTTTTAATCCTCCTTCTGACAGATACGTCTCGGTGCGAAAGCCTGCGGGATTGCCGTCATCATCTTCCACCTCTTCGCGTTCATCGATGAGGGTAAGGTGCAGCCCGGCGTTGAGGTAACTGAGCTCACGCGATCTGGTGGCGAGGGTATCGAACTTGTAGGTGAGGATCTCGAAGATGCTCGGATCGGGCCTAAAGGTGATGGAGGTGCCGTTGGAGGTGCTTTCACCGATTACCTTGACTCCGCCCAGTGGCTTACCGATAGAATACTCTTGCTCGAATACTTTGCCTTCGCGGTGGACTTCGGCGCGCAGGTAGGCGGAGAGTGCGTTGACGCAGGAGACTCCAACTCCGTGCAGGCCTCCAGAAACTTTGTAGGTATCCTTATCAAATTTACCTCCTGCGTGGAGGACGGTCATCACGACCTCGAGGGCGCTTTTCCCGAGCTTGGTGTGCATGCCGGTTGGAATTCCCCGACCGTTGTCTTTGACGGTGATAGAATTGTCCGGGTGGACAATGGTGGTGATGTGGGTGCAGTATCCAGCGAGGTGCTCGTCGATGGAGTTGTCTATCACTTCCCACACGAGGTGGTGGAGTCCCTTGGTGTCGGTCGAACCGATGTACATGCCTGGGCGCAGACGCACGGCTTCAAGGCCTTCGAGTGCGGTAATGTTCCCTGCTCCGTAGTTGGACGATGTAGGATTAAGATTTTCAGTTGCCATACGGGCACGAAAGTACGATTTTTGAGCGGGATAACCTAGGTTTGGGATGAGTGATAAGGGATGTATACCATCTTGAAAGTCAAGCGCTTATACTATTCTTCAAAATATTGTTTCGGCTGCTGACTGGGGGGTGACTAGGCTGAGAAAATTTTGATTGGAAAACGGGGGCCTCCGGCGGAGAATAGCCCGCGGCGCTTTGCCTGCGGCGCTGGGATGCCTCCGGCGGTAAGGGGAGCCTGCGGCGCTTTGCCTACGGCGCCAATGTAATACTAACTTTCAGGGGGCACGGCTGCAACTAGGAGAGTCTAGCGTACCAATCGCGCAGCGATACCTTTGCCTCCCATGTTGCTTGCCCGCACCATCATCACCTACGTCCGCCCGTACTCCGGATTGGTTGCAGCTAACGTGGCATCAAATCTGGCCATGGTGCTCTTCAGTGTGGTGAGCATACCCGCCCTTATCCCTTTCTTGCAAATTCTTTTTAAGCAAAAAGAACTCGTCACGAACAAACCCGACTGGGCATGGAGTATAGATGCCATTTCAGGTAACTTTAATTATTGGCTTTCCAATGTTATACTCACTCAAGGCTATGATCGCGCTTTAATTTATATGTGTGGCTTAATTGTCCTCGTCTTCTTTGGTAAAAACCTTTTCCGTTATCTCAGTATAGCTACCCTCGCACCACTGCGCTCAAATGTTGTTAGAGACTTACGTCAAAACCTGTTCGAACATGTCGTGCAACTGCCTGTCGGCTATTTCAGTGAGCAGCGTCGGGGCGATCTTATTTCTCGTTTTACTGCAGATATCGCAGAGGTTGAAAACTCGGTGCTCAATTCCGTACAGTCTCTCATTCAAAACCCGCTGCTCATCCTTGGCGCGCTGGCAGTAATGCTCATCATCTCGCCACTGCTTACCTTATTTACTATCGCGCTGTTAGGTATTACGGGTTTGCTTATTGGTGGCATCTCGCGTCGGCTCAAACGCCAGTCGGGTGAAGTGCAGGAGTCGCTTGGCACTATGACAGCCCTCATCGACGAAGCTCTCGGAGGTTTACGAGTGGTCAAAGCTTTTTCGGCAGAGCGCTATGTCAGCAAGCGTTTTGGCGAAAGCAATAACCGCTACCGCAATACTCTTGTGCGACTGCTAAGGCGCCGCGACTTATCAAGCCCGCTAAGTGAATTTCTGGGTGTGTCGGTTGTGGCCGCACTTATTTACTTTGGATTTCGCCAAATACAGGCAGGGGCTATAGATGTGGCTGTATTTATTGCCTTTATTTATGCATTCTTTTCCACTATAGAACCAAGTAAAAAGTTTTCTAATGCTTTTTACAATCTCCAGCGTGGTAAAGCCGCCATGGACCGTGTGCAACAAATCTTAGATATACCCATAGATGATAAAAACTCGACGGGAGCAAGTGTGCGGGTGGATACGCTGCGTGAAGGCATAAATTTTGATAATGTTACCTTTCAATATGCAGGGGCCGACCGACCCGCTCTACGTGAAGTTACGCTCTCGCTGCCTGCTGGAAAAGTGGTGGCGCTAGTCGGACCGAGTGGCGCGGGCAAGTCTACGCTGGCCGACCTAATTCCTCGATTCTACGATGTCCAGCAGGGGCAGATACTGCTCGATGGCATCGACATCCGCACCATCGAGGTCCGCGACTTACGCAAGCTAATCGGCGTGGTGAGTCAGGAGGTGGTGCTGTTTCATGATAGCATTTACCAGAACATCCTGTTCGGGACTGAACATGCCTCACGCGAGCAGGTGGAGCAGGCAGCCAAACAGGCTAATGCTCACGACTTTATACTCGCCCAGCCGCAGGGTTACGAGACTATCATTGGCGACCGCGGGGCGCGCCTCAGTGGGGGGCAGCGACAACGGCTCACGCTCGCCCGCGCGATACTTCAGGATGCCCCCATTATGTTACTCGATGAAGCCACCAGCGCGCTCGATGCCGAGAGTGAAAGAGCGGTGCAGGCTGCATTGTTTCGACTCATGGAAGGGCGCACCTGCCTCGTAATTGCTCACCGCATGGCCACAATTCAACACGCTGACGAAATCCTCGTCATGGACCAAGGACGCATAATCGAGCGGGGCGATCACGCGAGTCTACTCGAACAAGGAGGTGTCTACGCTAAACTGATAGAGCTGCAGCGCACGTAAGCATTTGCGGCGTACATTTATGCTATGCGCACCATTCTCTTTATTGGCTCCTTTCTGCTGGTTTTGGCGAAAGCTGAAGCCCAACTCGTCCTCCAACAAGACTGGCTCATCAAAGCAGGGTTTGAGATGACGCTCTACAGCAACAGCTACAACGATGTCAATGGCAATCTCAACAAGAGCGGCTCAAATCAACGCTGGGCCTTTAGCAACTTAGGGGTAGACGACACCATCCGCCTCGAGGCACGACCCGCAGCGCAAGGCATGGCCTCTGCCAATTTCCCCACTGCCGATTTGGTCTTTACCTCTGGCTCGGACATCGGCCTCATTGGGGCGAATAGCGAAATTTATATGCGTCAAAATAATGATGATCTACTCGTGCTAGGCTTTGCAAATACAGGCGCTAATAACATGCTGCCCGTCGCCAAACTTACTGATCCACTTACTTTTCAATCGACTCCCGTTGCCTTTGGAGGTAGTGGTGGGGATCAAACCCGTCTTCGTCTGGCATTTAGTTCTAGTTTTTTAGGGGATAGTACACTTGCGCAGTTTACCGACAGTCTTGCCGTTAATCTGGGGCAAGATATTGCTTATACAGTTGATGGGTGGGGGCAGATTAACTTGAATAATAACTTCTTTGATGCACTTCGGGTTACTTCAGTTACAGAGTCGTTTCAAACCTTCGAAATTAAACTCCCTTTTTTAGGGTGGGTAGATGCGGCACTATTCTTACCTGACTCGCTCGCTGATCTCGATGCGCAGCTGCGTGTTGAGGATGTTAGTTGGCTCGTCGCCGAATACTCTTATCCGATTGTGAAGGTGACGCTCGGAATCGGAGGCGCTCCCGACCGTGTGGAATATGCCAGTGATGCGGTAAGTGGTGCACTTGAGCAGCGTGAGGCTCCAGTGCGACTAGCTGTGGTGCAGCGTGGGCAAGAGCTGCGCATAGAGACGAGCAGCAAGCTTACCGGTACAGGTAGTTTGCGCGTCTATTCCTCCGACGGTCGTGAATTGGGAGCTTCAAGTGTAGCACTCAATGAGGGCAGTGCTTCACTCGACGTCAGCAATTGGCCTGCAGGAGTAAGTTTGGTGGCGCTTCTCAGCGAAAACACTTCACTTCTTGCCACTCAACGCATATTGCTAGTTCCTTAATTGCTCATTATAGTATCTACGGCAACTACAGGGCCAGCGGCATTCATGCGCGCGAGAACTTCGGAGGTGATATTATAATCTTCATTAACGCCAATGACGGGTGAGCCGCCGCCGTAGGAAAGCACATAATCAAATCCTTTATCGGCCTGAACAGCTTTGACCTCGCGTTCAAGAACACTACCGAGTTCGTTTTGGAGGCGAAATGTCTCGCTCTGAAACTCCTGGGAGAGCCGCTGGTACTCGGCTTGAAGTTCTTGGTCCTTTTGGGTGAGCACTGCCGTCTCATTTTCAATGGCTTTGGGCGTCATATTGCCACTTTGGGCGCGCCGTTGAAAGCCAGCAACTTGTTCTTGGAGTTTGCGCTGCTTGCGCTCCAGGGAGGCGGTGGCATCTTCTTCACGCTTGCGCAAAATGTCAGTTTGCTCGGCTAGGTAGATGTAGCCATTGAGGATGCTATCTGCATTGACATAGCCTATGCGCGCGCCTTGGACTGCACCACTAACCACAACGGGATCATCGACAGTTGCGGATGGCTGTTCGCAGGCAACGAGTAGCAGTAGGCATACGATGGGGGCAAGTATGTGGCGCATAAGTGAAAGTAGCTGGTGGAGCGCGAAGATGTCGAATCGTTTTTTAATCGCTCACCGCGTGCAGATGCAACTCCTCAGGCGTGTAACGTTTCTTTGTAAGCACCGTCTACCCAAAATTCCTTAGCAATGAAAGCAGTCCTTTCCACCCTCGCCTTAGTGTTCCTATGCAGCGCCTCTGCTCTCGCCCAGCAGGATGAGACGCTGGTCTCTAAGTTTCGTCTCGACTTATCGGGAGCATGGGGAGGCTGGCATCCGACCCTCACCGAAATCGGCGATCAGAATGTGGTGATGAACGGCGGCTTTGGTGGCTTGGAATTTAACAAGACAGTCTTTATCGGATGGGCTGCTTACAAGGTGAGCGACGAGGTAACTATTGATGGTCGTGATCGAGATTTTGATTTTAATTATACAGGTCCCACGGTTCAATATACTCCTTTGGCGAGTAAGGTAGCCCACCCAAAGTTTGCGATGCTGGTTGGCTTTGGCGACTTCAACATCGATGGCGACGAGTTTGGCCTCGAGGATGAAAATGATCGGTTGCTGGTGTTGCAACCCTCTTTGGGTGGCGAGGTGAATGTGCTGCGGTGGTTTCGGCTTGGTGGCGAGTTAGGGTATCGCTTCATCGTCAATGGAGACAATGGGGAGGGTGATCTTTTCGCACCAGGATTTTTTGGTGCTGCGACGTTAAAGTTTGGCTTTAGTTGGGGTGGGTGAAATAGGCGGCAAATCTCCTGAACAAGCTACGGCACGAACAGGTAGAATATTTAGCCAGAAGCTAGCGTGTTATGCTCTATATTCCTCTGACGGGGTGCATGTGTGAGCTGTCACTGCGGCTGTGGGCACAGGAGTTGGTTTGCACCGCCTTCGCTGATTTTGACTAGATTTGACAGCTCATGTGAGTGAGCCTTAGCAATTGAGTTGCAGCAGCTGCGGACTTCCTTGTGGATTGAGGATTGAGTTGCCAGGCCACAGCGGGTGCGGTGTAAGTTTCGGTGGGCAGTTGTGAAGCCACCAAAGTGCGAGCTTGCCTAAAATTTGGTAACGAAAATTTCTGATTGCCAAAAACTTTGCATATGTTTGTGAACACAGCCAATTGCCTTATGACACCTGCAAACTCCTGCAAACTCCTGCAAACTCTAGCAAGTTCAGCTTGCTATGCGCTCATAATGCTGACCTTGGTGCAAGGTGTGGCAGAAGCTCAAACTCCTGGGCACTACGACATTGAAATTTTTGCGCTACAGCAATCTGTAGACGATTGTGAAGTTCCTGTTCTTGTCGAAGGCGTCAGTGTGGTCACGGTTTCAGCTACAACTGCAAGTGTAGAGATCATTTTCGATCAAGGGATAGGATCTTCGTCCGTAGCTTCAATCGAAGTTGTAGATGATCAAGGTAATATCTACACAGCCACCTACACAGGCTATAACACTTATCGAATTTATAATGCGCCTATTGGCGTTAGACTGACTATCTCTGCTTCATCAGAGCCCAATTGCACATCCTACCCGGTGTCAACCCGTGTTGATGTGGAATGTGATGGAGGTAGCATAGCGATCGTTCGCCCAGAACTTTTAGCTGCTCTAGAAAATTGGTTTCAGCTGTCAGAGGAAAACCAAGTTAGACTAGGCCCCTTTTTGAATGGTGAAAATAGCGATCTAAGTTATCACGAAAGATGGGCGATATACCAACGATGGGTAATGGATTGTGAGCCTGTACCTCCAGGTATGATTGATGATTCTATTCCTGTTGGGTTCAGTGGTGATGACCGAGATGATTTGTGTAACTGCATCACATTAGGTGTCCCTGTTAATGCCCAGCCTACCTTAGAAGCTGGTACTACGTGGTTACCAAATTACACCGAAAGCCCTCATGTGGCACCGGGTGACAACGCAGAATTTTGGTCGTGGCAAGCAAATCAAGGTCCGGCTCGTTGGCACAACATTTATGCCACAGGCTGGAAGTCTGGTTATGGTGAAATGTATGTAAACGAATTTGGCGACGGGGAGACAGATGTTCGAACAGCAGCTGCCGGAATTAGGATTCTGCTGGTCTGTAGAGGACAAGAGGGGTATCCAGATGATTGTGGCTGTGAGCGACCGGCTGTCTTCAACTATGAGTACAACTCTAACGTACTCTTGAGAGCTAATCTATTGGGCGAAACTAATACACGAAGAGCTGGAGCTTATGTACAAGACATGGTTGTAGTCGGGTCCACTGTACAAGGAGGGCCCGCTGAAATGTTTGCAGCAGATGTATCGCGACGTAGAGCCGAATGCAATTTAAGTATTGATCTTGAAGAAATCTCTGAAAACTTAGCAGATGCAGTTGATGGGCTGCTGCCGATTATTACAGCTGTTGCTGGCCAAAGTGCTCCTACTTCCTC
Organism: Saprospiraceae bacterium; assembly: GCA_965213735.1. GTDB lineage: Bacteria > Bacteroidota > Bacteroidia > Chitinophagales > Saprospiraceae > CALDTK01. The sequence goes on along the minus strand of CBDCAB010000005.1, from coordinate 272,590 downwards.
TCAAATTAGTGATGGGATAGACGGCATTTCAGGCTTATTTGAAGATCCTGTTTGGGAACAGAATGAAGGATGTGTTCAAGATTATTCTGGGCCTGCCATAAATATTGCCGGAAGCGAAGATGTTATGTTTGAAGTAGGGCGGACTAAAACTCTTTACATCTCTACTTTAGAAAATTTGCGCGCTCAAGGTATGCGGAAATGGATGTCATGGGCAGGCATTGTGAGCGATTTCAAATTTTCAGTTTACATCCCTGATCAAACAGAAGATCACTTCGATTACTGTTGTTCACCATTTGTGTATGCTTATGGTCTAGGAGGTATATATGGTTCCCCAGTTCCGGAAGCTAATCATCAGACTTGGATCCAATCTGAACTCAACTCCTACTTGCCAAATTCGGGACATGTTGTAGATGATAACAAAGGAACCATTTCGGAACCAAGCGACAATGCAAGCTGCAATGACGTTGTTGTGCAAAGCCTAAAACTCGCTCCAGTAGCTTACAGCGAAATTTATACCCAGGCAGGCAAAATTGTCATGACCACGCTATCTATGGATGAGACAATTGACTTAAATGATGGCGTATATTTGCTGGTCGAAAAATCGCAGGAGGGCAATGTTATTGCATCCAGTAAGCTGGTAATATTTCATGGTCAGGTACTTACTAGCTACAACTGAAAAGAATGAAATTTGTCACATCAATTCTTGCTGTAGCGGCTATTGCTGGCCTGTTTTCCTGTGATAAAGAGGCAGCTACAACTTCTACTAACTCGTTTCTTGGCAAGTGCTTCTGTAGCACTCCATATGTGGAAGACGTCGCAAACGATACATGTGTCTACGACCCGACGGAGACGGACTGGGGCCCTATTAACGGAGATCGTTTCACACAGAAGTTATCACCTGGTGAACAACTTGTCGTGTTTGCGCCACTCGATCCCAACGCAGAACGAACCTGGGAGATTCCTGACACACTTGTCAGAGATAAATTTATCGTGAGTAATGACGGAGGTTGGTTCCAAACAATTCGGATGCATTCGGATTTCAGAAGAGCGGACCACTACTGCTACGCAAGCCACTTAAATCACCCTACAGTAGAGAATTATTATGATACGCTGAGGCCATTCCTTAGCGGATTTGGTAACAAGTATTGGTCTCACATGGCTCATATAAGGATGTCACCGACTTACACTGATGATCCACCCGTAGGAACCACTATAACGTGGACCAGCGTAACTATGTATCATCCCAAAGCCGATACGATACTAATTAATGGCGGAATAGCAGATGGTAGAGTAACCGTCGGTCCTGACACATCACATGGAATCATTGCCTACAGAAATGCTGAGTTAGTTCCAGGACCTGGTGGTGACACTTCTTATGCTCGATGCCGTATCAAGTTTTTTGATCCTCCTCCTAGGCTTAGGAATGAGGAGTGGTAATTGTTTTAATGTCAATTGCCTATAGAAGCAGCAATGGGTGACGAAAGCTTAAGTCTCAAGGTCACACCTTATTCAGAAGTGGAGCCGGCGCTGCGCACCACCTATATGGATTCTGCAGTTCGGCTGCAGCTGTTGTCTACAAGCTCAGCGTGATAATCTCACAGGCTACCAGAAGCCAATTTCTCTTCGCTCTAGCTCCTGAGCAGATCTCTGCAGGCGGGTACGCAGCCGAAAAGTACAGGGCTCAGTGACCCAAAGCTCCCTTCTTGCCGTTGCATCTAAAAAAGCAACCCCTCAACACCCACCACTATGCAAGTAGGAGTAATCGGCCTCGGAAAAATGGGCGCCAACATCGCGCGTCGACTCATGCGCGGCGGACATGAAGTCTTTGCTTTCGACCTCAACCCAGATGCTGTTAAAGAACTCGCGAGCGATGGCGCGCACGGAGCGAAAAACTTAGCCGACCTCACTGCGCAAATGAAGACTCCACGCGCCCTGTGGATCATGGTGCCCGCTGGAGCACCCGTCGATGGAACCATTAAGAGCCTGCGCCCTCACCTGACCGAGGGCGATGTAATTGTCGAAGGAGGAAACTCAGATTACAGAGAATCTATTCGACGAGCCAAAGAACTAGAACCCGACAGCATCGAATACGTCGACTGCGGTACTTCAGGAGGTGTTTGGGGACTTCAGGAAGGCTACTCCCTTATGCTTGGCGGTACAGACAAGGCCATTGCACATATTACACCGGCAGTAAAAACGCTAGCACCTAAAGAGGACAAGGGTTGGGGACATATGGGCCCCAGCGGGTCAGGGCACTTCGTCAAAATGGTCCACAACGGCATTGAGTATGGCTTGATGCAGGCTTATGCCGAGGGTTTTGCTTTGATGAAGTCGAAGGAAGAATTTGGACTCGACATGCACCAGATTGCTACCACCTGGCAGTACGGATCTGTGGTCAGGTCGTGGTTGCTCGACTTGGCCGTCAATGCACTAGGTGATTCTCCCGAGCTGAGCGAACTAGCTGCGTACGTCCCCGATTCCGGTATGGGTCGCATGACGGTTCGTGAGTCAATTGATCAGCGCGTGCCATTGCCAGTCATCACGGCCAGTCTCCAAGAGCGCTTCCAGAGTCGCACCGAAAATTCTTTTGCGTACAAGTTGCTCAGTGCACTCCGCAATCAATTCGGCGGTCATGCCTACAAGAATAAAGAGGGAGTTATGGTTGTCAAAGATGCTCCGCATGCGGATGGAGTAGCGAGGGGGGTAACGGAGGGTTAATTAGAGAATGGTATCGCAATAGACGCAATGGTCACGCAAAGGGCGCAAAGAACAGATAGGCTTAATGAGCTTGCGCGCGAGGCATTTTTTGCTGGACTTGAGGTTCACAAGCAACTAGGGTCAGGCGTGCTGGAAAAGGCATATGAAAGATGCCTGGCACACGAACTCAATCTGCGTAACCTTTCGTGTCAAACACAAGTTGCTATAAGTTTGAGCTATAAAGGGCTGAGCATACCTAGGGCATATTATATCGACATTCTTGTCGAGGAGGAGCTAGTCTTAGAATTAAAATGTGTCGAGAAGGTACTGGATGAGCACAAAGCTCAAACCCTCACATATTTGAAGCATGGTGGCTATCACCTTGGACTTCTAATGAACTTTAGATCACCGCTGTTCAAAGATGGCGTTACTCGGATTGTACATGATTTGTAATAATTTATAAGATATTGAGTGGAACAGGCTCTCTTCTGCAACACAAGCTCACTTGCTACTGCCTTACAAAGCCATTCCTTCCTCCCTTTGCGCCTCGCCCCGGTTTCTTCCAGGCTGCAAATACTATTGCGTCCTCCCTTTGCGCACCTTGCGATACCACTTCCGCTAGCCTCAGCACCTATTCTGCTTTGCGTCCCTTGCGTCCTCCCCTTGCGATAGCACTTCCGCTAGCCTCAGCACCTATTCTGCTTTGCGACCCTTGCGTCCTCCCTTTGCGCACCTTGCGATACCATCCTCGCTAGCCTCAGCACCTATTCTGCTTTGCGACCCTTGCGTCCTCCCTTTGCGCACCTTGCGATACCACTTCCGCTAGCCTCAGCACCTATTCTGCTTTGCGACCCTTGCGTCCTCCCTTTGCGCACCTTGCGATACCACTTCCGCTAGCCTCAGCACCTATTCTGCTTTGCGACCCTTGCGTCCTCCCTTTGCGCACCTTGCGATACCACTTCCGCTAGCCTCAGCACCTATTCTGCTTTGCGACCCTTGCGTCCTCCCTTTGCGCACCTTGCGATACCAACCTCACTAGCCTCAGCACCTATTCTGCTTTGCGACCCTTGCGTCCTCCCTTTGCGCACCTTGCGATACCATCCTCGCTAGCCCCATCACCTAATCTTAGTCTCCTTCTTGCGCAGGAAAGGTAGCTCTAGCCAATTATAAGAAAGATGCGCGACTAGCAATGTGAGCACAGCAGATAGAGGGTAAAGAAGGTAACTACTAAAAACTTCAAGCGCAAGTAAACTCGTTAACACGAGACCTATGACGAGTGGGTGATACATGTAAATTCCATAGGAAATCTTACCAAAGTAATTCAGCAAGGGATGTTCGATTGAGAAGATGCTGTCTTTATTGGTTGCCAGATTGAGAATAATCAATGCAAAGATCCCCCCAAACACTTCGAAGTGGAGTATAGGAATTACTACCTTGCTAATAAGCAATACGAGTAGCATTGCATACAGGCCGATTTGCAACGTGCGGTTATAGAGGAAAGTCAACCATTTACTCTCGTGAAAATAGAGTAGAGCACTAAGTCCTCCTAAAGCCATTACATCTATCTTAAACCACTCGATAAATTCTACCACCATAGGGTGAAGCATAAGGCCAATGTGGCTTCGAAATACAACAACAAAATACAGCAGCAAGTAGCTTACAATCAGCAGCCCCAGGAGTAGGTATCGATTGCGTATCTTCTTCAACAGCAGGGGCCAAATTATGTACATCTGCTCCTCCACGCCAATTGTCCAGGTGTGGCCAATAAAGGGTACCACCAGTGCAATATTAGGCAACATGAAGATATACAACATAACGTTACTCAAAGACATATTTTCCAATGTGTACCCATCATAGGCTAAACCTGGAATGGCTGGTACAACCACTAAACCTAAAAATAACAGGAAGTAATAGAGTGGCCAGATCCGAAGAATCCTGCGTCGATAAAATCTTCCTGTAAAAATCTTTCCCTTTTTCTGCTCTTCTGCTAGAAGAAGATAAGTTATTAAAAAGCCGCTTAAAACGAAGAAAAGCACCACTCCCAGCTTGCCTAGATGTGGTGGAATGTACTGAAAGGAATAATGTAAATTATACAGCTGCTTAAATTGTTCGACATGAGGTGCAAATACCATCATGGCTGCCAAGAAGCGAAGAGCATTTAGATTAGGAAAATAAACTTTTGCAACCATAGCTTTCGCTGAGTCTTACCTTGCCGATTCCCAAAGCCATTTTACCTTAGCCTTCTTACCTCGAAGCTATTGCATGTGCAATGTACTATCTACCCACTGGTCAGCATGCAGATAAGGTGCTAGCAATATACACCATCTCCTAACACTATACTTAGCCAAGCCTCGCTTTGGTCACTACCCGCTTTTGGTGAACAATCGCCCTTAGCCCCACCTTCCATAAGTGCTGTTGCTACGCTCGACCAGTATGACTGAAACTGCCACCAAACCCCACCTCTTCACCATCTTCGGCGCAACAGGCGACCTCAACCGCCGCAAACTCCTACCCGCACTCTACGAAGTCAGCAAGCAGGACAAGCCTCCCGAATTTGTCATCCTCGGAACCTCCCGGACTGTACTCACTGACCAAGAGTTTGCAGAAATGGTCAGCGAATCGCTCGTTGAATTTGCTAGCCTCGATAAAGCCGAAGCCGATCAGTGGCTCCAAGGCAAAATCTACTACCACAGCCTCCCAAAATCAGATGACGCTTCCTACAAGAAGCTCCTCGCACGGGTGGATGAAATTGATGCCAAACATCAACTCCAAGGCAATACCATCTACTACCTCAGCCTGCCCCCACAGGTCTTTCCCACTGTCATCAAAGGCCTTGGTAACAACGGCGCCAACGATGGCGATGGCTTCACCCGCCTCGTTGTAGAAAAACCTTTCGGGTACGATCTAGCCTCAGCTCAAGAACTCAACCGCGTCGTCCACCAATACTTCCAAGAATCACAGGTCTACCGCATCGACCACTACCTCGGCAAAGAGACCGTACAGAACTTACTTGCCTTCCGATTCGCAAACTCGATGTTCGAGCCGCTGTGGAACCGCGACCGTATAGATCGCGTGGAAATAACTGTAGCCGAAAGTCTCGGAGTCGAAGACCGTGCCGGCTACTACGATAAGTCCGGGGCCCTGCGCGATATGATGCAAAATCACCTCACGCAGTTGCTCACCGTCATCGCCATGGATGTGCCAGCCAACTTTAAGGCTAATGCCATCCGTGCCGAAAAGCTGAAGGTGCTGCGAGCTGTTCGTCCCATAGACAACGCAGACATCGTCTACGGTCAGTACGGCGAAAGTGATGACGGCAAGATGCCAGCCTACCTTTCAGAAGAAGGCGTAGCTGATGATTCTACCACTCCGACCTACGTTGCTGCCCGACTCTACGTCGATAATTGGCGCTGGCAAGGCGTACCCTTTCTGTTGCGTACCGGCAAACGCTTCCCACAGAAACTCACCGAAATCGCTATCATCTTCCAGTGCGCTCCAGTTAGCCTTTTCGAAGGTGGAGCAGATGGCGACCCAAGCACCGGCGATGGCGTGCCCCAAGACATTTTACGCATCAATATTGCGCCAGAACAAAGCGTCGAGATGGACTTCAACATTAAGAAGCCCGGCCAAGGCATGATTCTCCAACGTCAGCGCCTATCGTTCGACTACGATGAGGTCTTCGGCAAACTTCCCGATGCCTACACGGCCCTGCTTCACGACGTGATGATTGGCGACCAGACGCTCTTCGTCGGTGCCGACGAGGTGGAGGCTAGTTGGGAATTGTACGACCCTGTCCTTGCTCGTGAGCACAAAATTCACACCTACCCAGCGGGAAGTTGGGGTCCAGTCGAAGCGCGTAAATTTGTTGAGGACTGGGAAACTGGGGGAGAATAGCAGCCGCCGCATTCCCATCTTGCACCGATGAAACCGTCAAATAGCTTTCTTGCTCTCGCCCTTGCCGCGCTTCTTCTCGCCTGCGGAAGCGACGCCATGGAGACTTCCGATACCACAGTCACTGTACACGAGACTGAGCCGGACTTAGCCACCCAGACCGAGGAAGTGGTGCTCGAAGATGTCGCTACCCTCATCGCCCCGCGGACTTTTGCTGGCATTGAAGTCGGTACGTTCCTCCAAGCTCACGCCGATAGACTCACCAAGTCGCGTTTAACTTCAGGCGAAGGAGCCACGGATATCTACTTTATCGATGGCCAAACCCTCGACGAGAGTATGGCCTATTTGAAGCTCGATGATAATCAACGCGTGCTGAGTATTAATGTAATATCGGATGAGGCAGCTACTCCAGAAGGTGTTCATGTAGGGTCGACGTTCGCGGAGCTTCAGGCCGCCTATCCCGATGTTAAAGCTGAGCGTTCAGAAGTGGATAAGCGCATGTATGCCACTGCGCACGGCTACCAATTTCTGCTCGAGGTGGAGTCTACGCAGCAAATGCTCCCTACAGGTATGGTCAAGCGGAGTAGTCAGGTGAGCGAAATTGTAATTCGCTAGATTTGTCCTCAGCTGATGTTTAAACGGATCCGCAACATTCTTCAGCCCGATGAGCAGCGACGCGCACAGGAATTTTGGACCTGGTTTGCCGCCAATGAGCAGCATTATCGACAAATTCAATATGCCGATCAGGAGGAGCAACATCATCGTATCCAAGTGTGTCTAGAGCACCTGCAGCGTTATAAAAGTGATCTTTATTTCCTTACGGGAAAACCCAAAGTGAATCACCCGCAGGAATTGATTATTACCGCTGCAGGCGCAAAGGCTGCTATACCTGCCGCAGATTATCTCGTCGCTGCCGCACCAGCACTTAAACATTGGAACATTATCGCGCTGAAACCAGCCCAACCAAATCGTAATCACGTTACCATAGAAGGCCGGAAGTTTGCACTTGATCAACTGCACTTTGCGGTACACCAAGTTCCGGAATTAATGGCTAAAGGTCAGCTCTCGCTCACGCTGTTTTTTGATCCCTTTGTGGAGGAAGAACTACCGCTTTATCAAGCAGCCGCTTATGCCTTGCTCGAGGCCCAACTTGGCGAGCGCATGCTTGCCCAGAAAATAGGTCTTATCAGCATTGGCCCACTCACTGCAGATGTCCCCGCGAATGTGCTGCGCCCACTCAGCAGTCTGCCCCGGCTACTAGCCGCTACCAGCGCTGAACCTGCATCTCCAACAAAGGGTTCCTCCTCATATGAAACGTAACGCTACCGCCCACTGGAAGGGCACCATCAAAGAAGGTCAAGGTTCACTCAGCACCAAGAGTGGCATCCTCGACAAAACCCAATACTCCTACAAAAGCCGCTTCGAGCAAGGCAAAGGCACCAACCCAGAAGAACTAATCGCAGCCGCTCACGCAGGCTGCTTCACCATGCAACTCACAGCCAACCTCACCGAAGCTGGCTACACCGCAGACTCTCTTGACTCTACCTGTGAAGTCACCCTCGATGACGGCAACATCTCTCAGAGCCACATCAAGATGAAGGCGAAAGTCCCTCAAATTTCGCGTGAAGACTTTGAAAAGCACCTCCGCAATGCTGAGAAAAACTGCCCAGTAAGCAAACTCCTCGATACAGATGTGAAGGTGGAGTTCGACTTCAGCAATTAGTAGGTATAGCTGCAAACGTGTATAAAGCGCGTTCGACCGCTTCCGAGCGGTGCGCCTCCTAGTCCAATGCGAATTCTGGGTATACGTTACCCTCTGAAGACTGCGCAGCTATGCGGCTAAGACTACCCTGCGTGAGGCAGTCGCATAGCTGCGTCTTTACATGGAGCTCTAGGGTTACCCATGGCCCCAGAAAGGTACCCGAGGTACCTGATCCCGAGCTTATTCCTGCTACGCAAATGTCACACGATCAGCTCCATCGCGTACTGCGCACCGAAGCTATAAGCAGCGCCGCAGGCACAACCGCCGCAGGTATTTTGTGCAAATCAAAGCGATTCAGGAACTTTTTTCCTCTTTACCGGTTTGTATAATTCAAGGCGCACTCAGCAATGAGCTGCAGCCACTGTAGACCAGCCTCCGTGCTGGTCTACCCTTTTCAGGCCCGACCGCCAGAGGCCAGCGCCGTAGGCTGTCTTACCGCTGGAGGCATACTGCGCCGCAGGCCTCCCCACCTAGCCACTCCCAGTCGCGGATACACCCAAGTTTTTCAATCCATGTCCTGCCCCCTGAGGTCATAAAAATTTGTGCCGCATATTCGTGCACCATCACCTACTGCCTTAAATTTCACCCCCACTACAGCGAGCACCTGACGCTGCGTGCCCTGGCCGCGCTGCTCTTCACCGCTGTATGTCTGGGAGTTAGTTTCCCAGGGGCACAAGCACAAGCCATTTGTAGCGGGCCGACGAGCTATGCGGATGTAGTGCTTGAGTTTACCTCCGGCTGCGCAATCCCAGATTTTTCACCGCAAGGAGCACTCGGAGCACCCGACTACAACGACAACTTGCCTTTTGATGTCACCACATTTGCCTACCTCGGCGATGGCGGGACGATCAAGCTTGGCTTTACAGACAACGTGCTCACTAATTCTGGAGATCCTAGTCCCGATATCTTCGTCTTTGAAATTGGCGATGCCATTGAGGCTAGTCAAATCTTCGTGCGACCACTAGATGCCGCAACAAGAGCTTCACTCGTAGCAGCTAGCCTAACTTCTGTAGATAATGATGATTTTTACTATTTAGAAGATATTGCAGGCTCAGTATTATCGATAGATATCGATCAGTTTGTAGGAGCTGCTGCGGCTTTCTCGTTGCAATTTGATGCGATCAAAATTAGAGATATTGCTGACCGTGGCTGTGCGGGCTTTACCCCGGGTGCAGATATAGACGCGGTGTGCGCGCTGAGCTTGCCTCCAGATTGTGCTGGTACGCCCGGCGGTACCGCTGTTTTTGATGAATGTGGCGTGTGTTTAGAGCCAACTAGTCCTGCATTCAATCAAGCTTGCGCAGACTGTGCTGGCACCCCCAACGGCACCGCAATTTTTGATGAGTGCGGGGTGTGCTTAGATCCCAACGATCCTACTTTCAATCAAGCTTGCGCAGACTGTGCTGGCACCCCGAACGGCACCGCAATATTTGATGAGTGCGGCGTCTGTCTAGAGTCTAATGATCCCACTTTTAACCAAGCCTGCGCAGATTGTGCTAGCACCCCCAACGGCACCGCGATATTTGATGAGTGCGGCGTCTGTCTAGAGCCTAATGATCCCACTTTCAATCAAGCTTGCGCAGACTGTGCTGGCACCCCGAACGGCACCGCGATATTGGATGAATGTGGAGTTTGTCTGCAGCCCAACGATTCCACTTTCAACCAAGCCTGTGCAGACTGTGCTGGCACCCCGAACGGCACCGCGATATTTGATGAATGCGGAGTGTGTCTTGAGCCCAACGATCCCACTTTCAATCTAGCCTGCGCAGACTGTGCCGGCACTCCCAACGGCACCGCGATATTTGATGAGTGCGGAGTGTGCAGCGAGCCCCAAAGTTTGGGTTTTAACGAAAGTTGTAAAGACTGCGCCGGTACAGTGAATGGGCTCGCACAACTCGACACCTGCGGCGTGTGCTTACTCCCGAGCGACCCCAGCTTCAACACCACTTGTACTTCTACAACTGCTCCGCCCGGAAGTGTGGCCGTGCCCACCGCTTTTTCGCCCAATGGCGACAGCGTCAATGATCGCCTGCGGCTGTTTAGCACCACTTCTCAACGCGTAGACATCGACAGCTACAGCATCTTCAACCGCTGGGGCAACAAGGTTTTCTCCCTCAATACCACCTTCACCGGAGATGCGGCCGCAGAATGGACAGGCCACTTCCGCGGGCGTGAAGCAGAAAACGGGGTGTACACCTGGATCCTTATAACCCGCGACGGCTCCGTCGAAACAGGCACCGTCATCTTGATGCGCTAATTTCCCGCCATGACTCATGCTCCACTCGGCTCCCTCGGCTTTGATGTTTCGCGGGTAGGTTTAGGCTGCTGGCAACTCGGTGCCGAATGGGGTGAACCACTCGACCAGCATACTGCCGAACAAATTCTCACTAGCGCTTTTAGAGCGGGTGTCACCTTCTTCGACACCGCTGATGTCTACGGCGACGGTCGCAGCGAAAGACTCATCGGCGGGTTTTTGCGTAAGCACCCAACTTCAGCACTTCATGTGGCAACAAAATTTGGTAGAGCAAGCAATGTTTATCCAATAAATTATACCGAACAAGCCCTGCGAAAATCCGTTAATAATTCGCGAGAGCGTTTAGGAGTTAAATCGATTGACTTATTGCAGCTTCACTGCATTCCGCGACAAATTATGCACGGCAATGATATCTGGGATTGGCTGCAAACTTTAGTGGATGAGGGCATTATAAAAGGTTTTGGCGCAAGCGTAGAAACCGTTGAAGAAGGCCTGCTCTGCCTGCAACGCCCGGGACTTCAGTCGCTGCAGATCATCTTCAATATTTTCCGGCAAAAGCCGCTCGAGCAGCTCCTTCCTGAGGCCGCCGCCAAAGGCGTTAGCATCATCGTGCGACTTCCCTTAGCCAGTGGACTGCTCACCAATAAATTCTATAAACACAGCACCTTCGACAGCGATGATCATCGCAACTTCAACCGCAATGGCAAAGCTTTTAATGTCGGAGAAACGTTCGCTGGTTTGCCCTTTGAAAAAGGGGTAGAACTTGCTCAAAAATTAGCTAAAAATAATTTGCCCGAACACCTCACAATGACTCAGCTATCGCTGCGCTGGCTGCTCGATCAGGAGGGAGTTACCACTATTATTCCTGGAGCGAGTTCGCCTGCTCAAGCAGCTGCAAACGCTCAGGTCGCCATGCTCGAGCCACTGAGCCAGGACCTGCACCACCGCCTTGGCAAATTTTATCAGCAGGAGGTAGCAGCACACATTCGCGGACCTTATTAATCATCAGCGAATTTATCGATTATTCTTGCTGCCTAAGCCAACATCAGGGGGCAAAGTGTTGTAGCTTCAGATAACGCTAACACTCCTTTTGCCATGCCTCATCCAAACGTCCAATACAATGTGCGCCGCTACGACAGCAAAGCCGCTACGGCACAAGACATGGCTGCTCACAGCGCGGCCTTCCTGCAGCAATGCATCGATGAGAATGGAGTGGCCACATTAGCACTTACCGGCGGCGGCTCGCCCACGGCACTGTATTCTACCTGGGCGAGAGACTTCAAGGACAAAATTGATTGGTCGAAAGTGCACCTTTTCTGGGGCGATGAGCGCAATGTGCCCCTGAGCGATGAGGATTCGAATGTACAAACCGCCAAGTTGCTCACCGATCATGTGGCGGTGCCTCAGGCTAATCTGCATCCTTGGCGCACTGATCTCGATGCGCCCCAAGCACTCGAGGAAATGCAGCAGTCGCTCGCTAAAATAGGCGTGGCAGGTCCACAATGGGGTATCGATCTGACGCTGCTGGGTGTAGGACCTGATGGCCACGTCGCGAGTTTATTTCCTCAAGCCACGCCCTGGAAAGCGCTCGGAGATGATGATGCTCCTGATGTGGCCTTTATCGACGACAGTCCTAAGCCGCCTGCCGAACGATTTACCTTCACCTTGCCGATGCTCAACCGCTCGCGTGTGATTTACCTCATGCCTTTCGGCGACAGTAAAAAGGGAGCGCTCCACGGCCTGCTGCACGCTGACCCATCGCTACCGGTAAGTTACGTCGAGGGGCGCGAGCAGACGATTGTTTGGACCGATCTCCAAGAGGAGTAGCGTGTTGTGCCCTTACCAGTTGGCGTAAAAATCGGCGAGTACCCTTGCCGCCGGACTTCCCAGAGGTGTAAATCCGGTACGATCACCGCCATGAGGGCCATGATAGCCGAGGTAGCTGGGCCACTTCCACACGAATATGCCTGTAAGTCGCGGTGAGGTTTGGGCAACAGCTGCCAAGGCTGCATAGCATCGCTGCTGCGCGAGCGGCTCATATGCTCGACCCTTGGCGGCTGCATGGGGATTGAGCCAAGCATTTTCTACCGGTCGATAGCCAACTTCAGTGAGCCACAGTGGGCGGTTGGCACTCCTGCTAATAGCTTCAGCTTTGCCCATCCAGCGCTGCACGCCGGCGCGTAACTCTGCATCAGTAGGCGCAGCTGGCGCTGCTTCGTAGAGTGGATAGTAGCCATTGAGGCCAATCACGTCTAGCTCCTGCCAAAAGCTAATTCTCTCAAACTCTTCGCCCCAGTTGGCTGCGTAGGTGAGTGTGCCGCCGTAGATAGCTCGGATGTCTGCGATGAGGGCACGCCATTCATCCGGGTGGGTGAGTGTGGTTTGTACCAGCTCGGTGCCGATGCAGAGCGCTGCGACTTCGTTGGCGGCAGCAAGCTGTGCGTAGTGCAATATCCAGGTACGGTAGTGGCCAAAAAAGCTCGTCCAATTTTCTTCGGTGTCAAAGCTAATGTCGCCCGGCCAGTGCTCATGATTTAACCAGATTTGCGGCTTGAGTAGCACCGCCCATCCGCGCTGATGAGCTGCTTCAATGGTAGCAACAACGGCCTCGTCAGTCTCAGTTCCTGGTCGATCAGAGATAGGGTACGGCGTTGGCACGTGCGGGTTGCGCATCCACGTGTACGGCACAATCGCCAGCGCATTCACGTGCAGCTCGGCCAGAGAGTCGAGCGATGCCTTCATCATGCTGCCGCCATACCCGTTATACCCGTCGTAGCCTTCATGGGCAAGCGTCATCCCGCGCATTTTCGGCAGCTTATCTACCGGCTCGGCCTGCTGGCTACTCGTGCTCGTTGATTGGCTAGAGCTGTGGTCGCAGCCTGTTGCAGCAGGGCTCAGCGCTAAAGGTATGAGCAGACACAGTTTGGCGAGCAGGTGCAAAGCAAGGAGGGTCGTGGAGTTGCGAGTGCGCTGATTTGGCAGCAGGGCGTCCAGCTGCAAAACTATTCCAGCCTCCGTAATAGTACGTTTGCTGCCATGCGCCTGCCTTCTCCCCTTCTTGCCTCAGCTTTCGCCAAAACCTGTGGTGCCGAGCTGCACGGACCTGACCAGCATTTTCATGGAGTCAATGAAATTCACAATGTCGAAGCCGGCGACCTGACCTTTGTGGATCATCCGAAATACTACATTTCCACCCTTCGCAGTGCGGCGAGTGTTATTTTAATTGATAAACAGCCTAGCGCGGAGCAATTGCAGGAGGTGTCAGCTTCCGCCAAAACCCTACTCGTGCATCCAGAACCTTTCGCGGTTTACGATGCGCTGGTGAAGCAACACCGGCCGGTGCAGGTGCTTAATGAGCGAATTGCTGTCAATACCAACATTCATCCTTCTGCCGTCATCGAACCTGGTGCTGTCGTCGGGCCGCGCGTCACCATTGGAGCTCATACTATAGTTCAGGCTGGAGCGGTCATCATTGGTCCTGCACGTATAGGTGCTCATTGTGCAATTGGTGCAAACACTGTGATTGGTGACAAGGCATTCTACTTCCGTAAAACCCAAGGTACCTACACCCGCTGGACGAGTGGTGGCGAGGTGGTAATTGATGATTGGGTGGAAATAGGGCCGAACTGTTGTATTGCCCGCGGCGTCAGCAGTGAAACCCGCATTGGCGAAGGTTCTAAACTCGATGCGGCTATTATGGTGGGCCACGACACTAAAATTGGCAAGCATTGCTTGTTTGCCGCACAGGTAGGGATTGCGGGCAATGTCACTATCGGAGATGGCGTGCTGGTGTATGGGCAGGTAGGCATCGCGCAAAACGTCACTATCGGAGATGGAGCCATGCTGCACGCAAAATGTGGCGTGAGCAAAAACTTGCCAGGTGGCCAGGCTTATAATGGAAGTCCTGCCCAACCTGCGGCACTGCACTACCGCGAGAAAGCAGCCGTGCGTCGTCTAGGTCGCGGCGAGAAGTGATCCACCTTTGCGATAATTTTAACACGCTCGCACAGATGACAGCTCCTGCCTAAACGTCTCTACTTTATAAACACCAACCCATGGCCTTCCGCACAGCATTCATTTTCACCGTTGTACTCATTGGCTCCCTCACGCTGGCTTCGGCTCAGACTGACAGAGCCCATGGACCCCACGCTCATCGCGGTAATCACCACAGTCTCACAGATCGCCTGGAGCGAGTGGTAGAGCTCACTCCCGATCAGCGCGAGCAACTCGAGCTAATCGAGCGTGAGCAACGGGAGCAGCGTCACACCTCTCGCGCAGACATCAAAAAGCGCGTGAATGAGGTACTCACTCCGGCCCAGCGCGAGCAAGTGCAAGCAGCTCACGAGCAGCGAAAAGAGCGCCGGGCCGAAGCGGCTCCGATGCGTGAGGAGCTTCGTGCATACCACGAGCAAGAGGTGCGTCCGGTACTGGTGCAGCTGCGAAAAGACTTCGATAAGCTCCTCACCGCAGACGAACGCGCTACCCTCGCGTCACTCCGTGAGCAGGATGCAGCCGCTCCTAAAAATCGCGACAAATCACGTGCCTCCACTGAAGACCGCGCCGCCTTGCGGGCTATTGTGTAAGCTCACTCCGGCGAGTTAGCAGCTGTTGCCTCCACTCTAGAAGCCAAGCAGGCGAAGTGGCAGCAAGACAAGAATGCCATCCGGGCAAAGTACCCTGAGGTGAAGGCTCGTGGAGCGGCTCATGGCAATAAGCGAGATAGCAGTCACCGTGGCGCTAAGCGAGGAGCTTCAAAGGGTAATGCGCAGCATCGGGCGATTCGCTTTTTGCTGATGGATATCGATACTCCAGACCAGCCACGCTCACGCCGCTAATTTGAGGGGTGTTGGGCTTTTGATGCTGTATTCATTTCCCCAGCGGGCTGCCAGTAAGGAGCGGCAGGCAGGATTGAGGTAGTTGCCCGGCCACTCGTCCCAGCGCTTTGCTAGCCCGCAGACGACTGGATTTTGGAGGGTGTAGTGGAGTTGTTGGAGGAGTTCGAGAGTAGAGCGAATGATATGATCATAGCTTTCTAACTCCCAGTATCTCTCTCCAACTTGATCAAGTTCAATATTCGACAACTTGCCAGAGAACTTCCGCATCTGAGCAAGCCAATGACCCATATGTTTGGAGCTTGAAATGTGTCGAATTATAAGATGTACGTGATTTGGCATGATCGAGTAAGCAAGGACTTCATACTCTATGCCATCCCGAAAGTTGATAGCATCAATTAATATTTGAAGGCATTTCTCGTTGTGATGTAGATGATACGGACCATTTAAGTCTCTTCTACTAGTCAAGCCTTGCTTGAGTTTTTTGAAAGCTTGGCGCTCTTCGGCACACGCCTGCCAATAGACATGCCCTGGAATGTACTGACCATAAATTTTAACTAGTTTCTGTACGCGCTTTATGGCTGGTCGTGTCACACTACCGTGAAGTCTCATGCCTATCATGAAGGTGCCGCCACCAGGGTACATGTGAGGCCTCTTTCTATTGCCGTAGTGTGAAGGAAGCAAATAATTGAGGGGAGCTAGGGAGTACATGCTGCAATATACAACAATTTGTGTCGTCGTGCCGATCTCCCGATCGGCATTTCCTAGAAATGCCGATCGGGAGATCGGCACGACAACCCCCCCATACCCTACATTTCCCCCATGCGCACATTCCTGCTCACCGTACTCGTTCTTAGCTCGGTTGGCCTGCTGGCTCAGCCTCCGCAGCTGCCGCTTACCTCTCCGCTAGCGTGGCCAGGCACCACCAGCTACGATGCCGCAATACCTACACCACAGCAGGTGCTGGGCTACACCATTGGCGAGCGCCATACCCTGCCGAGTCAGGTAGTAAGGTACTTCGAAGCCGTGGCTGAAGCCTCCGATCGCGTCACCGTGCGTCAACATGGTCTTAGCTACGAAGGTCGGCCACTCATCCATGCTATTGTGACTCAACCTAAAGACCAGAATAGACTCGATGAGTTGGCGCTCCGACAGCAGCGGGCGATTGTCAACTTTAACTCGTCCCAAGAGGCGCTGGCGCGTCCGACAATTCCCGGCTCAGACAATACCACTCCTATAGACGCACGTGCAATGGAGGCCACCAACCTCGCCGACATGCCCGCCGTAGCCTACATGGGCTACTCCATCCACGGCAACGAAGCCTCCGGCACCGAGGCTGCCATCCTCACGCTTTACCACCTCGCCGCGGGCCAGGGTCCAGCTGTAGATAGCGTGCTTAATAATGTGGTCACTATTATCGATCCGCTGTTCAATCCAGATGGGCGCGATCGCTTCACAGACTGGGTTAACCGCAACCGTGGTGCCGTCGCAACTACCGATCCGCAAGATCGTGAGCACAACGAGCCTTGGCCCAGCGGACGTACCAACCACTACTGGTTCGATCTCAATCGTGACTGGCTGCCGGCACAACATCCAGAGTCGCAAGCACGATTAGAAATGTTTTATGCCTGGCGGCCGCAGGTACTTACCGACTACCACGAAATGGGCTCAGAGGCGACTTATTTCTTCCAGCCAGGCATCCCTAGTCGCACCAATCCTTTCACTCCTGCTCGCAATCAAGAGCTGACAGGCCTCATCACCGACTACTCCGCGCGTGCGCTCGACCGCATCGGTAGCCTCTACTACACCCGCGAAAGCTTCGATGACTTTTACTACGGCAAGGGCTCTACCTACCCCGATGTCACCGGCTCGATTGGTATTCTTTTCGAGCAGGCAAGTTCGCGCGCGCTCGACCGTGAAATTCCAGGCGGTACCATCAACTACGGCTTCTCGATTCGCAACCAACTCGCCGCCTCTCTCGCTACGCTGCAAGCCACCGCCGCCCTCAAGGATGAAATGCTTCAGCATAGTCGAGATTTTTATGCTGGCAGTTCAGCTTACGCCAAAACTTTACCCACCAAAGCTTACCTGCTCCCACTTCGGGGACAAGCTGCGCGTGCACTCGAACTTGCTCAGCTCTTGCAAACGCACCGCATACAGGTTTATCCGGTCACTGGACAAGTTTCGGCAGAAGGAACCACCTATGGCGCAGGCGAGGCGCTAGTAATTCCCACCGACCAGCCTCAGGCGAGACTGATGCAGGCTATTCTGGAGCCTACGACGCGTTTTGAAGACTCACTTTTTTATGATGTCAGTACATGGACGCTCCCGCTAGCGTTTGATGTGGAGTGGATGCCCTTAGGAGTTTTGCCGAAAGGCCAATACGACCCAAACCCGCAAGCATTCGCAAACCTACATAGCGAGCTGAAACCACAGCAAGGGAACATCATCGGGAACCTCGCTACTGCCTACGCTGCAGTCATTCCCTACGACAGCTACTACGCTCCACGTGCAGCCTACCGCATCACCTCAGCCGGAGGACACGCGCGCCTACTCAACGAACCGAGCGCTAGTGTCATCCAAGGAAAACGCGTTGACCTCCCCCGCGGCAGCATCGTAGTACCACTGGCACAAAATCCCATCGGTGAAACCCGCGTACGTGAACTCATCCGCGAGATTGTGGAGCAGGATCAGGTGACAGTTTATGCTGCGACTACAGGATTGACCCCTACTGGACCTGATTTTGGTGGGCGCTCTACGCAATTGCTCCGTCAGCCAAAGATTGCCCTGCTCACTGGAGAAGGCACCAGCGCCTACCAGGCTGGAGAAGCGTGGCACCTGCTCGCAGAGCGCTTGCACATCCCGGTGAGCCTGATAGATATCGACCGCATTGGCCAGATCGATCTGACGCGATACACCCACATCGCCATGACTGGCGGCCGCTACAACAGTTTGGATACTGAAGCACTACAGCAGTGGGTCCGCGACGGGGGTACGCTGCTCGCCAGCCATACCGCGGCGCCCTTTGTAGTCGACAAACAACTAGTGTCGCTCGAGGAGGACAAGCTCGATGTTGATTCGCTGCTGGTGGCTCGCGATTTGCCCTACGCCCAGGTCGATGAGGCGCGCGGTGCGCATTACATCGGTGGCGCCATCCTTCAGGTGAAACTCGATGTGACTCATCCTTTGGCCTATGGCATCGATGAGGATTTGCCCATGTTTCGTCAGCACACGCGCTTTTTTCTTCCGAGTAAGCAGCCGGGCAGCAACGTCGGGCTTTATGCAGACAGTCCGCTGCTCAGCGGCTACCTGAGCAGCGAACGCCTTGCACAGGCAGCCAACAAAGCCGCCATCGTTGAGCAACAGGTGGGTCAAGGACGGGTAATCTTGATATTCGATAACCCTAACTTTCGAGCGTTTTGGCGGGGCAGCGAGCGCGTATGGCTCAATGCCTTGATGCTGCGCTAATTATTCTACTTAGCGCATGACAGTGATATCTCCTTTAAGAACTTCTTCCTCACCTTCAGGTGAAGTAATGCGTGCATAATATACGAATACGCCAGGCTTAGCAGGCTCACCTCGAACGTCGCCCTGCCAACCTACATCTGTTTGGCCAGTAGGAATATTAAATCGTGTGTATATTTCACTGCCCCAGCGATCAAAAATTCGCAGCTCAGTAATTAGTGAATTGTCCGATGAATAAATAGTAAATCCATCATTTAAACCATCACCATTGGGACTAATGGCAGTCGGTGCATATAGTTCACGTGTCGTCCTAACGTATATCTGCAAGTTCGCCTCAGCAGGGCAACCATCCTGATTGATTCCTTCTAGGGTATAAGTTGATTCAATTAACGGCGCTGTACGCGGATTGCGGCAGTCGGTGCAACTTAGGTCAGCGTCGCTCGTCCAGCGATAGCTGAGGCCGGTCCCGCTAAGTACTGGTTCGAGTATGAGTTCTTCGCCTAGATCGATAAACATATTGCCGCCTAGATCAACGGTAGGTACTTCAGGTGCTGTTACAGTTACGCTTTCGCCAAAACTGCACCCTTCTGCATCTTGAATATGCACATCATGTGTGCCTGGTTCGAGCCGTGTGAAAGGTCGTATAGCTTGTGGCGCTCCGTGATTTATACGTACACGATAGTTACCTTGCCCTCCAGCTAAAGCCGAGATGAGTACGCCCCCATGATCATCTGGATCGCAGCCTCGGTCTTGAGCTTCAAGTGCGGCTGTAAGTGGAGCTGGTTCGTTTAAAGTAATGTCGACTTCGGTTTCGCAGCCAGCGGCATCGGTGACTACGGCGCTATAATCGCCTGCCAATAAACTATAGCGGGTTTTGCCTTGAGCACCATCATTCCATCTATAATTATATGGACTAGTGCCGCCGCTAGGGTTGAGTTCGATGCTTCCGTCACGGCTGCCAGCACAAGAAATCTCGTAGGCTCCTCTTGGGCTTGCCGCTGCGGCGACTAAGAGCTGGCGAGGTTCAGTTATTTCGGTATTAAAAGCCTTAGCCTCACCCCGCTGATCGATAAAAGTAACGCGGTAGTCGCCTGGAGGTAAGGCAGTGGCTGGGTGGAGAGATGAATCGCCTTGCACTACGATAGGCCCTCCGCCGATGTCGCCGTTGAGTGCCCATTCGACGAGATAGGGTCCCGTCAATCCTGAGGCCCAAAAGTGCAGTCGGCCGTCGGTATCTCCTTTGCAACTCACAGGCACCGCAACAACGCCAGCTCGATAGCCACAGGGCTCTGTGGTTAGGCGAAGTACTACAGTAGAGTCGCAACCTCGCACGCTCTGGTAAAGCGCTGAATATGTGCCCGGTGTACTGAGTAGCTCGCCATTGAAGCGTATGCTGGCATCGGAGCAAATCAAAGTATCCAGATTGGTCAGCTCGACAGCAGGTGGTTCATCAAGCTCTGCTTCGGCCTCACTTGTACATCCTTGAGCATCTATGACATTGACGATATATCTGCCTGCCTGGAGATTATCGATAGTAGCTGTGGTCTCACCACTCGACCACCGATAGGCATACGGAGGAGTGCCACCGCGTGCATGTGCGGTTATGAGGCCATCATTGCCATTAGCGCAGCTAAGGTTCCATCCCTCCCGATCTAACGGTGTTAAGGTGGTCTGCATTAAGGCCGGCTGCGTGATTCTACTCGTGAAGATTTGCTGTACGCCAAAGCTGTCGAGCACCTCGAATCTGTAGGTGCCGGCTGCAAGGCTGTCGAGGAGTGTCCCTGTCGAATCGCCACTCAGTGTGAGTGTGCCGCTGAATGCTGGATTGCCAACCATCACGTAATCAACCAAGTAGGGTGGTGCCGGTCCGGATACCCAAACAGCTAAACTACCGTCGCTACGGCCATGGCAGCTTACCATACTGGGCACGGCGCCTGCTTGGTAGCCGCAAGATTGCACGCTTAGCCCAAGAATAGACGTTGAGTCACAACCTGCTCGTGAAGTATAATTGGCCGTATAGCTACCTGAAGTGCCGTAGTTGGTACCATTAAAGTTGATGACATCCCCTGCGCATATAGTCGTATCAAAGCGGGTGGTGACAGTAGGAATTATGAGGACGTCATAAGTTACTGTTGAGTCGCAGCCAACAGAGTTTTCTAATATATACGTGTATTGACCAGTTGCTGAAATGGTTTGGCCTTCGAGGACTACAGGTTCGTTGGCACAGCTCTGTACGGGCACCAGGGTAGGTGCAAAATCTCCAACACGTATCTCGAGGCACTCAGGCGGACCGGCATTGCAAATATTGCTGGCTGTCACGCAGAGATTATAAATACCCGCAGTATCGAAGGTAAGGGTACGGCTCAACTCGTTTAGGCCGCTGAGGGTATCGCCGTTGAGCGTCCACTCGTAATAAGGTGCTGCTGGCACTCTGCTGGTCTCAAATACGAAGGGCAAATCTTCGCAGACCCGGGTAGGGCCACGCAGGCCGCCGCTGTGGGGGACTTCTGGAACGCGGGTGGTCCCTTCGGTGACGCGGACGCGGTAGTTGCATACATCTCCGTTGTTGCCGTCGACAACGAAGTAGTAATAGTTGCCAGGCACGAGAGTAGTCATGCGCAGCTCTTGGGTGGAATTGTTAGGGATATCGCTGTCGCAATTGCTCACGGCTACGGCATTTTCGACATCGCAATCTGTGACTTCAAACACGCCTGCCTCCAATCCACCATCTGGCCTAGTACCAGCATCGCAATTAAAGACATCGAGTTCTATAGTTAAACGCTCAGAGCCTGCGAGGAAGCCAATCCATTGAATATTGTGGTTGATAGATGTGCAAAAGCTGGGAGGTTTGTCGCCTGCGCCTTGGGTGTCGTTTCGCCCTTCAAATCCATCAATGTCGCAGATGATACAGGCATCGACACACTGGAGCTCCATGTTGGCGGAAGGGCCACAGATTAAGGGACGCTGAGCTAGGGCTACTGAGGAAAATAACGGTATTAGCAGGGATAGGAGTAAATATTTACTCATAGTAGGGGGTTGGGGCTAGCCTGACCACAATGTGGTGATGTAGGTGGGGGCTCAGCGAACGGCAACGTGTGTCGCTACAAGAGTGTGATGATCTATTGTGGCTTTAGCAGACAATTGCCCCAATTTCCCAATAACTCGGTAGCCAAGCCTTGGCTATTTCTAAGATGTGAAGGCCTCGCAACACGATTATCTACGCACGAAGCAGGTAGTTCGATGAGAACATATCTTGCATTAGCGTAATGTGTCTTGCGTAAGTGACTTTGATTCAAGAGGTGAGCCGGCATTATAATCAATTTGCTGTTTGCAGCTTATTTGCGCACGATAACGCAGCCAGCGATGAGGGTCACTAGCTGCCTTCATCGACAAGGACTAAATAAGAGATTTGGTCTTAATCTGTCAGGGTAAGTTGGTGCAAAGAACTATTTAACTTGCAATGCTTTATGTTCATATCGCAAGTATAGTAAAGCAAGTTTTAATTTTGTAGTTGAGGTAAAAAATCGTGCGATTTCTAGGATGAGGAGGTAAGGCTTACAAAGAGAGCAAGACTGCTAAGATGTAGCTTAACGAATTACCCCCAAAGCGCTAGCACCTCCAGATTGTATGCTAACTCAACGTACCTTTGCACGAGCGTAGCGGATGAATATGCTATACAACTGCACGCGCACCCCCAGTCGATTTCGCTCGGCGCTCCCCCGGCGGCCGATCACCATAAGCAATGCGTACGCGCGTTGCTACTGCCGTTTGGCGGCTCGCCCCGAGAGCCGCCCGCCCTGGTCGTTCCGTCCCCTACCCCCGCGGGCGGCCAGGGCGTGAGGTGGTGGTGCACGACGTACCTTTCGCACATGCACTACCTCCCAATCTTGGCGTTCCTCGTTTTGGCGCAAGCCTGCAACTCAACAGATACGGCCAGCCCGCGAATGACCTCCGCTGCCGAAAATACTGGTAATGTGCAAGCATCGACTCCTTACGCCGGCAATCTCCCACTCGACAAACTGACGCTACCCGCAGGCTACACCGTCGATGTATTTGCCGATCAACTCGAAAACGCCCGCAGCATCAAATACGCTGGCGACGGACTCGTATTCGTGAGCACCCGCAACGAAGGCGCCATCTACGCCGTGCAAGATACCGATGGCGATATGCGAGCCGACCGCAGCTACACCCTCGCCACCGGCATGAACATGCCCAACGGCATCGCACTCAAAGACGGCAACCTCTATGTGGGGACCGTGGATACCATCTGGCGCTGGACCAACATTCGAAGTCGACTCGACAATCCAGGGCAGCCCGAAGTAGTCTACGGCGGCTACCCCTCAGACAAGCATCACGGCTGGAAATTTATCGCCTTCGGGCCCGATGGCATGCTGTACGTACCTATCGGTGCGCCCTGCAATATCTGCGAAGAGGAAGGCTATGCTACCATTACCCGCCTCGACGTTGATAGCCCCAATCCACAACCAGAAATTGTGGCCCGTGGCGTGCGCAATACTGTCGGATTTACCTGGCATCCGCAGAGTGGCGACCTCTACTTTACCGACAATGGACGCGATATGCTGGGCGACAACGTGCCACCCTGCGAGCTCAATCACCTCACCACCGTCGGCCAACATTTTGGCTACCCGTACGTGCACGGCAGCACTATCCTCGATCCTGAGTTTGGCAAAGGCCACAGTCTTAATGAGTTTGTCGAGCCTGCCCAAAATTTAGGACCGCACGTGGCTCCACTAGGCGTTGAGTTCGTCGACTCGCCGAGCTTTAGCAGCTGGGCCGGGGATGCACTCATTGCCGAGCATGGTTCGTGGAACCGCACCGAGCCAATTGGTTACCGCATCACGCGCGTGCCGCTGAATGCTGCAGGTAGTGGCACGGGCTACGAGGTCTTCATTGATGGTTGGCTGCAGGACGACGGGCCGTGGGGTAGGCCAGTGGACCTAGAGTGGCTGCCAGATGGTAGCCTGCTCATCAGCGACGATTTCGCGGGCGTTATCTATCGAGTGTTTAAGGCTGCCTAGGGCCCCCAGCACCTAGCACCTAGCACCCAGCACCCAGCACCCAACACCCAACTCCCTACAGCAGCCCCTTAATCCGATTATAATCACCAGAACTGGTGCCTGTGCCCCTGCAGCTGCGTTGGTTGGCTTGTTTCTCGATGTTAGCGACGCGATTGCCGGGATTGGGATGCGTGCTCAAGAATTCTGGCGGTCTGGCGCCACCATCTTCGAGCTTGCGGAAAAATCCGGCTGCCCCGTCGGCTTCGTATTTGGTGGGGCAGAGGTAGATAACAGAGTAGGTGTCGGCCTCACTTTCGGCTGCTCTACCAAACTTGAGCTGCGCAAGCTGGCCTGCTACCTGTCCGGCGAGGCCTGCAGCACCCTGACCACCAGTAGCGATTTGGATCAGCGTTGCGATGCCGAATTGCTTGGTCATGGCTTGGGTGGAGTGACGTTTGTCGGCGTGGGCGATTTCGTGTCCCATCACGCCAGCGAGTTGATCTTCTGTATCTAAATATTTAATGAGGCCGGTATAGACGTAGATGTAGCCGCCCGGTGTAGCAAAAGCATTGAGAGTTTTGTCGTCTTTAATGATGCGAACTTCCCAGGCAAAAGCGTCTTTATGCTCAACCTTGCCGGAGTTGAGAATCTTCTGCGTGATGCCCCTGATGTAGCGGTACACTTCCTCATTGCCGCGCTCGGGCAGTACGGGATATTCACCCGGCTTGCTGAGGATTTCCTGGTTTACTTGGGCGCCGAGTTGGCGGTCTTGTTCGAGGGTAAAGACGTTAATTCCTCGTGCGCTTTTACAACTCGAGAGTGCAAAGAGGCTGCATGCTGCGAAGAGGAGGGGCAAGTACTTCATAGTTTCGGGTGCTGTTGTGCGGCTAGATAACGCGACCAAGTGGTCAATGGTGCGACGGGTGTTTCTCCGGCCTCTTAAGGTGCTCCTAAAGCTGGTTAACACTGGGTTAAGTAGCGATGGTTCTAATATGTTTGCGCCTTTCGGCAAAACATCTGATTATCAGCGCGTTGTTTGGGGTTTTGGCGTAAGCTGAAGGGTAGGACGGGCCATGTGCAGCTTTCGCCAAAACAACAAATTGCACGTTTCGAAAGTAAATAGGACAATGAAAAATTTCTTACCCATCTGCGCACTTGCGCTTGCCACCTTGGTCACTGGATTTACCGCAAACGCTCAGCGTATAGCCGTGGTGGACATCACTGCCGTGCTCGAAAGCATGGAGGATTACAAGGCTGCTCAGGCTCAACTCGATGGGGTGGCCGAGGGCTGGCGCCAAGAAATTGCCCAAGAATACGATAAGATTAAAGGCATGTACAACAAGTACCAGGCTGAGCAGGTGCTGATGAGTGACGAAGCACGTGCTGAGCGTGAAGAGCAGATTGTTGCTGCCGAAACACGGGTGCGCGAAATGCAAAAGAATCGCTTTGGACCTGAAGGCGAGCTTTTTCAGCGCCGCTCAGAGCTCGTGCAGCCGATTCAAGATAAAGTGTATGAATCGCTGCAAAAATTTGCCGACCAGAAAGGCTACGACTTGATTTTCGACAAGGGATCGAGCGCGGGCCTGCTGTTTTCGAAGCCCACCTACGACAAAACCGACGACTTTAAGACCTTAGTCGCTGCTGGTAATTAAGCCGGCAAATTGACTACCTTCGCAAACTGTTCGTTTGCGGACACACCTCACTAATTCGACAACTATGCGTACTGCACTTTTCACGATCATTTGCCTTCTTGGTTTAGCTTTTAATGCACAAGCTCAAAAGATAGGCTATGTTAATTCTCAAGCTATCCTCTCCGACATGGATGAGGTAAAAGCTGCCGAAAGCGATATCGTAGGCTTTCGCGATCAGCAACAGAAGCTCCTACAGACGAAGATGGAAGCTGCTCAGGCTGAGTACCAAACGCTTTCGCAAAAGCAACAAGCCGGCGAGCTTACCCCGAAGCAACTGCAGGAGGGAGAGGCGAGCTTGCAGAAAAAGCAAGTTGAGCTTCAGGAGATGGAGGCAAGCATTCAGGATAAGCTGCTGGAGCGTCGCGAGGCTAAGTTTCAGCCCATATTCGATCGAGTGAATGCGGTGATCGAATCCGTTGCGCAGGAAGGTGGCTATACCTACGTGTTTGATGCTACGGCGGGCGGTGTTATTGTCTACGCCGACGAAAGCATGGATCTTACTGAGCAGGTAAAGGCGAAGTTGGCTGCGAATTAAGCCACTTCTTCGCTCTATCGAGGCGAGGCTGCAAGGGCTTGGGCTGGAGTATCTATCTCCGACCTTTCGAGTCTTTCATTCTTGTTGTTTCCGTCAATCCTTGTAATTAGACAGCGGATATTCTGCAGCCGTGCTTCAGATAAGCGTGTAGGGAACATCTCTTCCGCTGGTATAACTCCCCCGCCAGCTGGCTGCACCATGCCTGCGAAGGGAATTTTAGCCACACCTAAACCCAGCCTGGTGCACGACTTGCTTCGATGCGTAAGACTTCATCGATGAGATGGGTACGGGTGTCATCGCTTACCCCGACGAGTGGCAGGCGCACCGTATCCTCACATAGCCCGAGTTGCTGCAGCACAGCTTTAATGCCTGCTGGATTGCCATCGGTGTAGAGTGGTGGATGCATGTCGAGCAAGAGGTCGTTGAGCCTGCGCGCAGCACGCAGTTTGCCCGCGACTGCCATACGCGCCATCTCGCTAAACGTATCCGGATAGGCGTTGGCAATTACCGAGATGACGCCATCAGCACCGCACCCCATGAGTGGCAGCGCCGACATGTCATCACCGCTGTAGACGCGAAATTCGCTTGGCCTATCGCGCAGCAGTAGCATTCCATCTGTCATATCACCGCTCGCCTCCTTTATGCCCATGATTTGCGACCCAGCTTTGGCCAATCGCAGAGTCGTGGCAGGAGTCATATGGGTAGCTGTGCGACTCGGTACGTTGTAAAGCAGCACTGGCAGCGGGCTCGCTTCGGCTACCGTCATAAAGTGCCGGTAGAGGCCCTCTTGACTCGGCTTCACGTAGCTGGGCACCGAGCTCATCAGGCAGGCGTAGCCTGGTAGGGCCAGCACCTCGCTGTAGTCTTTAAAGCGCTGCTGAATTCCGGCAGTTGCGTTGCCACCGAATGGACCTGCCACCAACGGCACCCGCCCGGCGGTATAGTCGTGGATGAGCCGCAGTACGTGAATACATTCCTCGCGTGATTGACTCACAGATTCACCCGTGGTGCCGAGCGCAACGATAAAGTCTACGCCTCCTTCAATCACATGATCGATCATGCCGCTGAGGGCTGGCTCATCGAGGCTTCCATCGCGCTGAAAGGGAGTTACTAAAGCAACCCCGCAGCCTTGTGGCAAAACATCCGTCATAAGTCTAGTCGCTGAGTATAGCTAAGTAACGCACAACTTGCTGGAAGTAGTCAGCAATGCCCTTGTCTGCAGGTGGGGTTATTACCAAATCGTAGGCAGCCAAAGCTGTGTCGTAGGCTGCAATGCGGCGGTGGGCAGCTAGGCCTGCTACAAGATAATCGAAGGGGGCAAAAGCTCTAAGTGATGCATGAATAACTAAGTCAAATTCCTGCTTTCGCCAAAACTGTTCAGCTGCTCGTTTGGGCAAGCCAGCAAATGAAAGTGTAGCAGGTGACCATAATTGCTCGCAAAGCTGATCGGGTGGAAGTTTAGCGCGGGTGAAGGCGAGTTGCTGCAAGGTGGCACCTGCGTCGCGTTGGGTTTTAGCGAAAGCTCTTGTTGCATTCAACGCAGCCGTATCATCTTGATTGACGAGCACCAGCATGTTGGCGCCAGTGCTGCTGTTGAAGGGAGTGGTGGGCCGGCGTGCAGGCTGCTGAGCACGTGCTAACCACGCTTTTCGAGCTTGCCAATCCCGTAGCTGACGCAAGGCAGTACAGGTTTAGGAAGTGGCCTTGGTCTTAGCCTTAGCAGCCTTGGGCTTCGCCGCCTTGGTGCTACCGTTGAGCTCCGCTTTGGGTTTAGGTTTAGGATTGGTTTTGGCGGAAGCTGTAGGCTTAGCTGGCGCTGGTGTATCAATTTCCCCATTTGCAGATGCAACAGGCGCGGGCTGCTCGTCGCTGGCATCGGGCTCAGCTTCAAAAGGGGCGGGCTCCTCCTTCTGCACGGGTGGCTTGACGGGCATTTCAGGCGCAGCAGAATGAAAATTGATCGTCTCACCTTCACGGTAGACGCCTATGTTGTCGTATTTATCGATGCGCTGGCGGATCAGCTCATCGACGGACAGTGCCCGCAGCTCGGCCAAGCAAGACTTGAGCTGTTGCTTAAGCGCCTGGGCTGTCTCCTCCGGCTGCGCATGTGCTCCACCGAGCGGCTCTTTGATAATGCCATCGATGATACCAAAGCGCAACATGTCTTCGGCAGTGAGGTGCAATTCCTCTGCGGCACGCTCTTTTTGATCCCAAGAGCGCCAGAGAATACTCGAGCAACTTTCGGGGCTAATGACAGAATACCAGGTGTTTTCCATCATGAACGAGCGATCGCTGAGGCCTATGCCAATGGCTCCTCCGGATGCTCCCTCGCCGATGACGCAGCTGATGATCGGCACGCGCAGTTGGGCCATTTCGAGGAGGTTGCGTGCGATAGCCTCTGCCTGACCGCGCTGCTCGGCCTCGATGCCGGGGAATGCACCTGGTGTGTCAATGAGGCAAATGACTGGAAGGTCGAAGCGCTCGGCGAGTTTCATGAGGCGCAGCGCTTTGCGGTAGCCTTCGGGATTGCTCATCCCAAAGTTGCGGTATTGGCGCATTTTAGTGTTGACGCCTTTTTGCTGGCCGACGTACACGACTGGCTGGTCGTCGAGCATGCCCAAACCTCCTACCATCGCTTTATCGTCACCGAAGGCGCGGTCGCCATGAAGTTCGATGAACTTCTTGCCCATTTGGTTGACGTAGAAGAGGGTATAGGGGCGTTCGGGGTGGCGACTGAGTTGGACGCGTTGCCAGCCGGTGAGGTTGCCGTAGATTTCGCTACGAGTATCAATGATCTTCTGTTCCAACTCTTCGATCATGGGCTGCACGTCGAGGTCGCCCTTATCACCAACCTGCTTAATTTTCTCGAGTTGCTCGTAGAGGTTCTCCAGGTCGCGTTCGAAGTCAAGGAACACCATAGTGCGCGATTTTGGTACGGGCGGTAAAGGTACGGCGCAAACCTTGCACCCATATCCGGGCTTGACTAGGAGAGCGTGTGCGCGGCTGTAAGGGCTGGCAGACTGACTTCGTCGGCGAGGGGTTCGCCAATAGCGAGTACATCGATGAGCATGCGGTCGTCGAGATCGTCGTCGTAGATATTGGCCCAGCGTATGCCTCGCAAGTTGTAAGGCTCGTGGCTAAAGGGCTCGGTAACGGTAATGATTTCGTCCATGTTGAGCTCGTGCTCGGCGGCTGAGCTGGTACATATTTGCATCATCCAGCGTTCGGAGCGACCATTCCAGAACATGGGTTCGGCAGCGGCGGCTTCGAGTAGTTGTACGGCGAGTTCGGCGCGGGTGGCTCCACATGCAGAGACTTGGAAGCTCCACAGGGTGGCACCTCCTGTCCAAAATTCTTCGAAGTCGCTCGCCATGAATTTGACCATTCCTTCGTGCTGCACCATGCGGGTGAGGCGCCAGAAGATGGTGCGCAGTGCGGGCAGGTAGCCGCGGCGAAAGCCAAACTCTTCGGCTGCTTGGGTGGGATGGGTCACTTCAAATGGCAGTACGGGTATCCAAGCATCGAACTGCTCGCGCACGGCATAAAGCGCTGAAGGAGCTTCGAGTAGATCGACGGCATGCGGCAGGAGCACTAGGGCGATGCGCCGCTGGATGTGCTGTGCGGCTTCGAGGGTGGAGGCGAGCAGGGTGACTTCGATACGCGGATCGGCGAGATCGATGACGGTGAGCTCTATGCCTGGCAGTGCATGTGCAGGCCGCGGGGGCCGCTCGAGGCTGAGCTGGTGCACGAGCATACGGCCACGGTGGCCTAGCCCACGCAAGGTGAATAGTGTGTTCATAGTTGTTTCAATAGTGCCTAATCCATTCGAAAATGGATTCGGTATTACGTGTGCTAACGTAAGAGCGGCAAGATTGATCACGGACACTGTAAAAAAAATTCCAATGTCCAATTTGTTGATAAGTAGGGTGTTGGCTGTACTGGGGGAATGGGGCTAGGGGTGTCCCAGCCTCAGTGCTTCGTGGTGGGTGCGCACTTCGGCTAGCGGCGTACTCGCAGAGCGAGCCAAACGCGCCGCTGGGGCTGGGGGGTTTGGCTACTCAGCAGCGGGGTCCCTGCCCCATTGCTTCGTGGTCGGTGCCCCAGCCCCAATGTTTCGGGGTGGGTGCGCACTTTGGCTAGCGGCGTACTCGCAGAGCGAGCCAAACGCGCCGCTGCCCAGCCACGTACTTGAGGAGAGAGATTAGCGCGTTTGCGTTTTAGCGGCGTACTCGCAGAGCGAGCCAAACGCGCCGCTGCCCAGCCACGTACTTTTGGGGAGAGAATAGCGCGTTGGTGTTTTAGCGGCGTACTCGCAGAGCGAGCCAAACGCGCCGCAGCCCAGCCACGTATTTGTGGGGAGAGATTACTGCGTTGGCGTTTTAGCGGCGTACTCGCAGAGCGAGCCAAACGCGCCGCAGCCCAGCCACGTATTTGTGGGGAGAGATTACTGCGTTGGCGTTTTAGCGGCGTACTCGCAGAGCGAGCCAAACGCGCCGCTGCCCAGCCACGTACTTGGGGGAAGAGATTAGCGCGTTGGTGTTTTAGCGGCGTACTCGCAGAGCGAGCCAAACGCGCCGCACACCAAACTCCTAGAGAACTACGCTTATAACAAGCCCAAGCGCGTTCCAGACTCATACGTGCGTGGATTTCAGCGCAAGGCCCGCTCTTGCTGAGTATCTTCGTGAGGATGAGATACAGAAACTTCGTCGGCATGAGCATCATGAGCTTGGGGCTGCTTTGCACCACTGCATGCGAGCCAGAAAATGACCTCATCATCGATACGCCCGAAGAAGAGGCAGACCATATCCGCGCCAATACCCCTACCGAGCTTCCTCCAATCACCACGACTGGGGAGAATACCATGGGAGCATGGATTATTCCTCAACCAGGCAGTGAGCTACACCAGCTGGCTGGAGAAGATTCTATTCTCTTTGTCGCTTCAGGAGTAGAACGAAACGTGGAGATGGTCCGACACTGATCAGTGCCTCACTCATCAAATGGCCGACGAGTCTATGGATGAAGCAGAAGGACGGTTTTAGTCCTGCTCCTGCTCTTATCTCGACCGCTGTCGCTAAAGCTGTTTTTCGACATTGAACAACGCACACCGCAAGCGCTTTAAGCGTTCTTGTGGTGTGTGTTATTCAATCACCATCAGTTTACGCACCAATAATGAATAACAACCAGTTTAAACCTGCTGCGCTTTTGCTGCTAGCGGCAGCGTTAGTACTTACTTTGGGTGCGCAGGCGCAGGTAGCCTTTCGCGCCACCTACTGGGCAAGCCTCGATATCCCAAACGGGCAGATGATGACAGAGGCGGTACTGCTTAGCGACGGTGAGCGCAGCATATTTTATTATCCTGAATATCCAAGTTCTTCAGGTGCCATCTCCGGAGCCGGAGGAGTGGTAGCCTGGCGCCAAGGAGACAGCGAGCAGCGGCGCATCTACAGCAATTCCCTCGACTCCTCAATTGTGTGGAAGACCAACCACTGCAGCAGCCAAGGTTCGGCTTGGTGCATCCTCACCGATACTATAGGCCGACAGACACCGCAGTGGACGCTCGATGAGCTTGCCCAGCCATGTGGCGACTCTAGCCTCTGTTTTAGCGCAAGCACTACCTGGGCAGGACGCACTTACGATGTGAAGTATATGCCTAGTGTATCAAGTAGCTTGGGTCCATATAAATTTCATGGCCTGCCTGGGCTCATCTACTCCCTGCGCAGCACAGATGATAAGATAAACTTTGTACTTACTTCGCTACAGGCGCTAGCGGCCGATGACCCTGTTTTAGCTGCAATTAGCCCACCCGATGACGGAAAAATATTTGCTACGCTCGAGGCACACCATGAAGCAATGATCGCTGCCAACTTGAGTATTGCTGAAGAGTTTGGTATCAGAAGTGCGGGCGATCCCTCTCCTGATTTTGAGATTGAGCGCTTGCGCTGGACGGAGTGGCGGGATTATCAGATCGCACAGCGGCAGGGTGGCAGAAGCCCCAGGAGCATCAACAAGAACTGATAACTTGTTATCGCTAATACCTCTGGGAACAAAGGTCGGGGTGCCACTAATTCAATAAATCTATGAATGCAGCAACGCGGTTCGGCTCGGCGCTGGCCTTGTTGCTCTGTCTGTCTACTGCTTTGCGCCTTAGCGCTCAACAGCAGTCTTGGCAAATTCAGGTGGTTGATACTGTGCAGCAGCCGGTTGCGGCTGCCTTTGTGGCCATACTTACTGCCGAAGGCGACAGTGTGCTTGCTGCTGCGCTCGCGAATGAGCAAGGATTGGCCAGTTTGCCTTGGCCTGGGCTGATGGGTAACTCCTTGCTGCTCCGCGTTGAGCTGCTTGGCTACAAGCGATTCGAGCGCCGTCTGCAAAATGCTGCTGCCAGTGACACCTTCTCTTTGCGTGTGGTGCTGCACCCCCAAACATTCGAGCTTGCTACGCCAGTGGTGAATGCGCGGCGCCTTGCTGCGGCCGTTTCTAACAACGACACCAGCCTAGTCGACATTGAGACTCAGCGCGACTCCACCGAGCGTTCGATTATGGAGCTGCTACGCAAGTCGCCTCAGCTCGATGTCACCGCAAATGGTAGCCTCACGTATCGTGGTCAAGTTGTAAATCGTGTCTTTTTTGATGGACAAGACTTGTTTGGGCCAGGTGGCTACCGGGAGGCCTTGTCGCGGCTCGACGCGGGCTTGGTCACTGGGGTAGCTGCCATTGAGCGCTATCATGAGGATCCGGTGCTGGCGCGGCTAGAGGAGTCGCAGGAAACGATCCTCGACATCAGCACCGATCCGAGTCGTCGTGGTGTGTTTGATGGCCAAATTGAGTGGGCGCTCGGCCGCAGCAGCGAGGGTAAGTGGCGACATGATGAGTCACTAACGGGGCTCCAGTTGGGGCGCCAGGTGAGCTACCACTTAGGCTTGAGCGCGAGCAACATAGCTACTCGTGCCTTTGCTGGGTCGACCTTGGTGCAAACCCATAATCAGAGCCGAGCCGAGCCTATCGGTGAGGCGAGGAGTGGTGGATTAGAGCCGAGTTATGCCACATTTGGACTGAATGTGCAGGATGCGCCGGTGTCGTTAGTAGGCGACGCGCAAGTTGGCGAGGGTGAGTTGGCGATATATGCCCGCAGCGCCAGCGGGTCGACCACTCGACTCCATCTAGATGTGGGACTAGCAAACGATGATTGGTCGAGCCAGAATCAGCTTCGTTCGCCGATTACAGATCGTGGTTTTCTGCTGCAAAGGCGGGAGGATTTCGATCTCAGCACGCGATCGGCTCGTGCGCGTTTTGAGCATCGTGGAGCGGCGCCTTCCGGCAAAACTTCCTGGCTAGCGGTCGTAACGGCAGGTGTTGAGTCTACTGCCAGTGAGGCTAGCATACGAGCAACGCCTCTTGCAGTGAGTCCATCTGTTTTGGCGCAAGCTGATGAGGCCCTACAGATCCCTCTCTACTTGGCCGCGCGCATCAATCGAGCTCTCGGTGAGGCAGCAGCGTATCAGCTCTACGCGAGCTATGAAGTCGGCACCGTAGATGACCAACTCCTCATTGACCTCGATGAGCAGGTGGCACTGCGAGTAAGCGATCAAGCTGTGGCAGAACCAAGGCGGGGCTTTCGCCAAAACCTTGAGGGCAAGCATGGACTGGGTATACTAGGAACTCGGCTGTTTATGCGAATGGGGACCAATGTGCTCAGCTTGAGCAGTGAAGCCAGTCGGCGCCATAGCCGCAGTGCACGTAGGTGGCTGCCGGGTATTGAGGAAGACACGCTCGCGGGAGCACGATCTAGGTATAACACGCTTAGGCTAGCCGCCACGATGCGCAGCAGTCTTAGCAAGCGCTGGCGCAGCGAGATCGGTGTCGAACAGCTGTGGAGTGGAGTGGGAGATGGCTTGATGCAGAGCCTAGGAGGCAGGTTGAATTTAGAACACCTTCAATTTGGCAAGCCCAACCTGAGCCTGCGTATCGAGCGAAGTCTGCGCCCACCCCCAACTGTTGATGCGCCAGGTTTGCTACTCGTGCGCGATCCATTTCGAGTCGAGCAGACCTTTATTAGCCGTCAGTTGCTTCTGCGAGAGCAGGCTACACTACGGTGGCGGCGAAAATTCGAGCGACCCCGCTTAGATTGGGTATCGCAATTCGACTATACCTGGCGCGTGCGGCGCTTGACGGGAGTGTATATGCTCGACTCCCGCTCCTATACGGTCGATCTCGTCGCGCCTCGAACCGGTGAAGCTTGGCGAGCATGGACTCGTATGAGTCATGTCAATGTAGCTTGGGGTACAGTGACGCGGCTCACGCTGGCTGGACAGCGCGCCAGCTACACCAGTAATGTGGTGGGGCTCGAAGCTGATCAGCACCTGACGCAGGTAGAGAGCGAGCTATCGGTGTTGCTGCCGCAGTGGCGCGGCTTGGTGAGTACGTGCTATGTGGGGCTGAGTAGCGAGCGGGTGCAGCAACGAGCGGCTTTTGTCCTTCATCGTCCAAGCTGGGGGGCGCGGCTCGATTACACGATTGGTGGATGGTCGGCAGGGGCATTGTATTCCCATGCGGGTGTATGGTCGGAGAGCAACTATGCACGACGCTACCGCTATGTGGAGCTCGAGCTGCGGCATGTGTTCGCTCGTGTTGATGAAGATCGTGCTGCCCGATATGCTTCTCCGAGCGTGGCTTTGCGCCTCTTAAATGTTGCGGCTGAGCGTCGGGTGCAGGAGGTTCAGGTTAGCTCACCTTTTGTCGCCACGCGCAGCTTATCGGTGGTACCTCCATCACTGTTGGTGGAGCTGTATTGGCCGCTGGGTAGCAGGAATTGAGGTAGTCGGTTGGGGGGACATCGAAATAGGGTATGCGTCCTCAAGGACGCTGAACCTGATAGTTTTTATAGGTACCCTATAGGACGCTGAACCGGAGCATTACTCCCCGCTAGTCTGGCTATTTCCTCGATTTGATTGGCTCTGACCCTTGCTGCCACCACGGCCGCGATTTCTGCTGTTGCCTCCACCGCTAGTACCACGGCCTTTCCCTCGACCGCGGCTGCTGTTACGGCTCCTGCCGCCACTCCCTGAGCGGCGATCACTGCTCCTACCTCCGCCAGACTTGATCCACTCCGGCAACTCCGGACGCTCGACCTTTCTCTCAATAAGCTCTTCTATCTGTTGAAAGCTGCGCTTATCGCGTGGACTTACCAGGGTAATAGCTTCTCCGTCTGAATCTGCGCGGGCGGTGCGACCAATCCGGTGCACGTAATCCTCTGCTCCTTTGGGCACATCATAGTTGATCACAAGCTCAATATCCTTGACGTCGATACCGCGACTCAACACATCTGTAGCGACCACTATAGGTATTGTTCCGTTCTTAAAGCTACGTAACACCTGTTCGCGATCCTGCTGGTCCATGCCACTCTCAACCGAGGCTACATTTAGCTTGCGCCGGCGTAGGGTGCGGGTAAGTTCGCGCACTTTCGTTTTGCGATTCGCAAATACAAGACATCTTTTCAGATCTGTCCGCTTGACGAGAATATCACTTATAAGCGCATCTTTAGAACGATCATCAACAAAATAAGCTTGTTGCTTTATGGCTTCTGGAGGCTTAGAAATAGCAATTCTAATTTCTTCCTTATTATTCTCGTTGATCAGCTCGCGGGCAAGCTTTTGTATTTTAGGTGGGAAGGTTGCCGAGAAGAGCAGCGTCTGGCGCGAACTGGGCAGTTTTTTCACGATCTGCATGATGTCATCGATGAAGCCCATGTCGAGCATGCGGTCGGCCTCGTCGAGGATGAGGCAGCGCAACTTCGACAGGTCGAGGTGACCCATCTGCATGTGCGTTTTGAGCCGACCTGGAGTGGCGACGATAATATCGACACCTCCCTTCATAGCCGTGCGCTCCTGATCGAGTGCGTGCCCATCACGCCCGCCATACACGCTGATGGCACTAATGCCGGAATAGTAACTCAAGCCAGTAACCTGACCTTCGATCTGCATGGCCAGCTCGCGGGTGGGCGTGATAATGAGGGTATCGATATCATCGTGCGGTCTGTCGCAGAGTCGGTCGAGCACGGGAATTAAAAAGGCGCCTGTTTTGCCTGTACCCGTTTGAGCGATGGCGAGGAGGTCTTTGCCGTCGAGTGCGGCGGGGATGGCTTCGGCTTGAACAGGTGTGGCTTCGGTAAAGCCCATATCGTACAGTCCGTCGAGCAGGTCGGGGTGGAGCCCCATATCTTCAAATAGCAAGTGGCGTCGGT
Source organism: Saprospiraceae bacterium (assembly GCA_965213735.1). Lineage (GTDB taxonomy): Bacteria > Bacteroidota > Bacteroidia > Chitinophagales > Saprospiraceae > CALDTK01. The sequence continues at coordinate 236,205 of CBDCAB010000005.1, read as the reverse complement.
TTGGCCGGTGGACGCCAATTGAATTCCTGGCGTCGTCGCGTTGTGTATGTGCTCATTATGTTGGGAGCACCACCCATAGCAACGCAGCGCAGCTAAGGAGGTTGCAGCTGCAAAAGCTGATCCGGTTGAATCACAACACGCTAAAGCCTTGGGGCATGTGGAATACTGAATTATGTAGAATTCCTTGCCTTGATATAGTTTGCCGGTATGAATGAAGATATCCTCGACGATGGCTCTTTCCAGCTGTCGAAGTCAGGGCAAGAACTTAACGCTCCAGCTCGAGACGCCATCGCACGCGCTATTAAATGGGGCAAAGTCTACTTCTACATCAGCGTGGGCATGCTTGCGCTCAACCTGCTCCTGCAATTTCTGCTGGTCGATAACACTGAGGGTCCTGGAGGAGTTGTAGCTGCCATATTCAGCCTTGCATTCCTGCTGTTGCTGATTGGCTATCCGATATATAAGTTTTACCAGTTTATCAGCAAAACACCCCATGGCTACCAACGCGGCGATCAGGCTGACTTTGTCGCTGGGATTGGTGGGCTCAAGTCCAGCATCAAATACTTCAGCGTGCTCACCCTGGTGGTGGTTGTGTTTTACGTCCTTCTTTTGCTCTTGCTAATCTTAGGCGGAGGCCTTGCAGCACTCGGCTCATTCTAATCATATGACTACAATCAACATCAACGACCCTGCGCTCAGCCAGAATCTAACCGAAGCTGGTAAGTGGAGTTCGCGCCTGGCAATTATTTACTTCGTCTTCATCGGCCTGTTCGCGGTGATGATTTTGCTCAGCTTCGGCACGCTGACAGCAGCCTTTGCGACACAACTTGGCGATGGAGGCGGACTACCGACAGGCATAATGATATTCTTGCTGCTGTTGTGCGCAGCAATAATCGGCTTCTACTTCTTCCTAGCCCTCAAACTTTACAAGTTTGGGCAAGTCTTCAAAGCAAGCGGCGGCCAGCAGATCACAAATGAGCGGCTCGATCAGGGCTTTACTGAGCTGGGAACCCTTTTCAAGGCACTGGTGCTGTCGGTGGCGGTATTCTTTGTGCTGGGAATTGGCGGCTTTGTCCTCTTCGGTGCAGCGATGGCAGCCATGCTCTGAGGCAAAGACTTTAGAGCTGCCGCAGCATCTCTTCGCGCAGACCTGTGTAGCGGACGATAGTATTGGCGCAACAGCCATTCTGGAGCATCTGCCGAGCTACTTGAAGTGCCCGGGCCTCACGTTGGCGGCGTTCAGCCACAGTTTCTGTGGGTGTCGAGTACGCCCTCTGCTGGGTGGAGTTGATCTTGTAGGTACGCATCTTGCTGGGTTTTGCTGAGTTTAGGGAGTAGGAAAAACACCATTTGCCAACGCTTGTTTGGTGGGTGGAGCAAAAAACTCACTTTTCTTGCGCAGCAGCAGCTGCACTTTTTGAATCAAGCTGTTCCTACTGCTTTCCCACCAGTTGTTTTGGCGAAAGCATAAAAAGTAGCCCTTAAAGCACAGAGAATTGTCTTAGCACCCTCGCACTCGACTTAACCCGCAGGCTCAAAATAGTCTCCGAAGCGACCTGACCACAAGGTTGCGGTCAGGTCGAATTGGATGAGGCGCAAAGCTTAAATCAGCGGCGCAATCACAAGCGCCACCACACTCATCAGCTTGAGCAGGATGTTGAGGCTCGGACCAGAGGTATCCTTAAATGGATCGCCAACTGTATCGCCCACAACTGCAGCCTTGTGCGGTTCAGAACCCTTATAGAAGGTCTGATCCTTGATGTTGACGCCTTCTTCAAACATCTTCTTCGCGTTGTCCCACGCGCCACCAGCATTAGACTGGAAAATGGCCATGAGCACCCCGGAAACGGTAACACCAGCAAGGAGACCTCCGAGCATAACGCCTCCACCACTAAGGCCAAACAGACCTGGGCCGAAGCCCACGACAACTGGGGTAAGAATGGCGATCAGGCCTGGCAGGATCATCTCACGGATAGAAGCTTTGGTAGAAATTTCGACGCATTTCTCGTACTCCGCCTTACCGTCGGCAGCATCGAATACAGCGCGGTCGGCAGTGCTCCAGGTGCTCATTTCAGCGCCATTGTACTTGCGCATCAGTGCGAGCGCAGCAGTTAACTCAGGTATAGACTTGAACTGGCGGCGCACTTCCTCAATCATGTCGTTGGCAGCGCGACCAACAGCATTCATCGACAGCGCCGAGAACACGAATGGTAGCATGGCACCCACGAAGAGAGAAGCCATTACACGCGCATCGATGACGTTGATGCCGTAGATCTTGTCGACGTGCGACACATTATAAGTGGTGATGAAGGCTGCAAACAGGGCCAGTGCTGTAAGTGCAGCCGAGCCGATAGCAAATCCTTTACCGATGGCAGCCGTGGTGTTGCCCACCGCGTCGAGCTTGTCTGTACGTCCACGCACTTCACTCGGCAGCTCTGCCATCTCGGCAATCCCTCCCGCATTGTCGGAAATGGGGCCGTAGGCATCGACGGCGAGTTGGATGCCCGTGTTGGAAAGCATACCCACAGCCGCGATGGCGATACCGTAGAGCCCAGCAAAGTAGAAGGCTCCGAGAATGGCCGCCGCGAGAATAAGAATTGGCACTGCGGTAGACATCATGCCCACCCCTAGGCCTGCAATGATATTGGTCGCAGCTCCTGTACCGGATTGCTCGACAATGGAGCGAACGGGCTTGGTGCCGGTGCCGGTATAATATTCGGTAATCATTCCAATACCCAAGCCAGCGACGAGTCCAATAATTACTGCCCAGAATATGCCTATTGAAGCATATTCAATAGCGGTTGCATTTTCTTCAAAACCGAGCAGTTCGAAGTTGCCGGGCACCATCCACGAGATGACGAAGTAAGTAGCCGCAATCATGAGGCCTGCAGCGAGAAATTCACCCCGATTTAGCGCCTTTTGTGGGTCGCCGCCTTCCTTCACTTTGACGAAAAAGGTTCCGATAATCGAGGTCAGAATGCCGACGGCTGCGAGTACCATAGGCAGCAGCACCAGGTTGAGGCCCCCAAAGTCACCATCTACCACAAAGGCCCCGGTGCCGATAGTGGCAGCACCAATCACCATAGTACCGATGATAGAGCCGACGTACGACTCGAATAGGTCGGCACCCATACCGGCCACGTCACCGACATTATCGCCTACGTTGTCGGCAATGGTAGCGGGGTTGAGGGGGTGATCTTCTGGAATGCCTGCCTCGACTTTACCCACGAGGTCGGCGCCTACGTCGGCAGCTTTCGTATAGATACCGCCGCCTACGCGTGCAAAGAGTGCTATAGAGCTTGCGCCAAAACTAAACCCGGTGAGCACGGTGATGACGCGAATGATTGAGTCGCGGTACAAGCCAACTTCTGAGGTCGTTTCTACGGCAAACTGGCCGGAGAAAAACCAGAAGAGTAAGCCGAGGCCTAACATGCCGAGGCCAACCACACCCATGCCCATCACGGAGCCGCCGGCAAAGGCGACTTCGAGTGCTTTTCCGAGGGAGGTACGGGCAGCGGCAGTGGTGCGGGTATTGGCTTTGGTGGCGACGCGCATACCGATAAAGCCTGCGAGTGCCGAGCAGATGGCGCCAAGCACGAAAGAAGCACCAATCATGACGCTCGAGGTGACGCTGTTGGCACTTATAGCAAGAAGCACAGCGACAACAATGACAAATGGCGCAAGGACTTTGTATTCGGCTTTGAGGAAAGCCATGGCACCGTCGGCAATGTTTTTACCGATGCGTTGCATGCGCGGATTGCCTGAGTCTTGTTTGCCGACCCAGCTCGAGCGCCAGAAGGTGTAGAGTAGCGCCAGAACGCCAAAGAGGGGAAAGAGGAGAGTAAGAGTACTTCCCATGATCAAATTGCGAATTGAGTTCGAAATAGGACATGGCCGCCGGCGACTGCGCCTACGCTTCCGTCCGAAGCGGCGCAAAGCTAAACTTTTGGATGAGACTCTTTTAGCTTGATGGCTGTAGCTAGAATTTCATCGTGCTTTGCTGAATTTGTGTGCCGCAGGTTTTGAGGAATGCTATCGCGATCACGCTGGACCGCTAGAGCGAGTCCGAAAATTTGCCACCTTGTGAACATCTGAGAGATTTTTACATTATTAAGGTATGACCCCATCAAACTTTTCAAGTTTCCTCTCCCTCACCTTAGCACTAGCTTGGGTGAACCCCAATACGGGGTTGGCTCAATATTCAATCCCCGAGCTCTATGAGGCCGCAGATGTGGTGGTGCAGGGAAGAATTACAAGTGATACTGTTTATGAGGCAGCAGGATGGGTGTACACGAGCTATATCATAGAGCCTTGTATGTTGTTGAAGGACAGCGGCGCTGAGCAGGTGAAGCCTATGGTTATTACCAGAACGGGCGGAATGCTCGACGGTATCGACTACTCACGACCTGACGGATTATATATATTTGGAGGTGAGCAAGCCGTATTTTTCCTTGATGTGCTTCTCAATGATACCATTACACCAGAAGGATACATCTCTGTCGTGCCTACACATGGTCACTCAGGATTTGCTAGATATTTGACAGATGACTGGCGGCCGGAAGTTGCTGTTGGGGATTCAAACTACACAGCGGCAAATTTAAACATGCCATGAATGAACTGCTACCTTTTGAATATTGCCAAGAATTTCCCTCAAAGTATGTGTTGTCTCCAGAACTGAGCGCCAATGAAAACAGTATATCTGCAACTTTACTACTGGCTTATGAAACGTCAAATCAACTTCCCCCAGACTCCGCTGAACTAAAAATTGTTTTTGAAAACGCGGTAGCCAATGATGTTAATGAGGAAGTGACCTTAACCGTAGAAGAAGCTCTTTCATCCGAGTTAAATCTCATCGATAGTAATACGCTGATGCTAAAGTTGAAACTCGATACCTTTCCAAACTATCTTAGCGGGTTCGTAGTGCTGGCTACGCTCAGTTATCCAATTGATATTGTAGCTCAAACAGGGAAAGTCAAATTGTTTCCCGGTGAAAATTCTACGAGTCCTCAGTCTTCGAAATTTTCTAGGGTTATTTACTCCGAAGACTTTCCTGAAGGTGATTACTATAAGCGGGTGAGAATTTTTAATACAACCGAAGAAGTTGTGGGAGGAATTCGTCGAGCAGTAGATTTGTCAGGAAGCCCTTCGACCCAACGGCTTGGAATTTGCTCTATCGAAGGTGTGGATTTCGGGACCTACTCGCAAGCCGAATTGCTTCAGTTAGTTCCTAATGATGTGCGTATAGAAGTGCGCCGAGAAAGCTTAAATCCTTCAAACAATAGGACGATATCTCCGCTACCCGATGACATCATTACGTGGACTGATGAGTTGATTGAGTTCTATGTGCCAACTGTTGGATATATTGACGGTACAGCATTGCTCGGCAGAGCTGGAGCATTCGATGGCCATATCCGAGTTGTTACACCAGGTAGTTCAGACCGTGCCCCAAGTGTAACGACCGTATTTTATAATCAACGTTCGAGTCCTTCTCAAGTTGATAGTCGACGTTCTACGTCCTCTGATGATATCAGCATGCGTAAGCAATGGCTTGAGAATAGAGATCTGGAATCAACTTCATCGGAGCGAGGGCTAACGTTTGTCATCGATGCATCCTTCGTAACGGCTTTAGAATTTACTAATGACCTCGATGACGCAAAAGATGACCTCTGTGATGCCGCAGCAGAATTGACGAGCGTTACCGGAATTCCTTTAGATATTGTAGATGAATGTCCATTAGGAGTGGATTGCTCAATTATTCAAGGCAATGCGATCACTTCAACCGACCCCTCTACAATCGCTCTCGCACAAGGCTTGACCGCATCAACCCCAGCAAGTTGCACCGACGATGAGCCGAGGGCATACGATGCAATACTCGATTTCAATAATACACTAACAGACAAATTTCTTTCACGTGTTGCCTCTCCCACAGGTGGTGGCCAGCGGGTTATTTATAACCAGGCGCTGCATGAATTTGGCCACATCTTACAACAAGCTCACGTAGCTGACAACGAGCAATTGATGTCTGTGTTTGCGAGGGCCACAACGTCAGTAAGTTCAGCTGCAGAGGCTTGTGGCGTGCACGTTCGGAACGTATCCCTTTCTGTCCCAAGTATTTGCAGTAATGTTATTGACTTTTCTCAGCAACCTACGGCCTGCGCTACATCTCCTACCAATGAAATAAGCGTAAACGAACTTCAGGTCAGTATGCGGTACAGTGCAATTGAACAAAGCATGATCGTGGACTTCAATGCATCAACATCTTTCGCAACCAATCCTCACTACTTCTTGAGTGATTTGCAAGGAAGACATCTTAAACTGGGACGACTGGAGGGTTTAAAGTCTAATATACCACTATTTAATTTAATTCCTGGTGTCTATGCGTTTACTATTGTCTCCGATGATAGGCTCGTTACTTCCACCTTTGTTGTAACCCGTTAATTAACATTGATGAACTCCCCATTTGCTCTACTCGCGTGTTTTGCAGTTGCTTTGACCTTACTCGCATCGACCTGTCATAAAGAACAGTTCCGAAAGGATGTTCTTGATCATAATACACAGCCTGTACGTATAACCAACCAGGTGCTTGAGGATTCTTTGACCTGTTATGGATTGGCCGTCATTTGTCCGAAATTATTTCGGCTAGCCCGCGAGTATCCTCCTCGCCCAAACTATCCCCATAACCCTAAAACATATTTGGTGCATCCTGAACTTGTTAGTTATTTTTTGGACAGTCTCGCGGACTATGGTCAGTACCGGCACGATTTGCCAGTTGTGTGTCCAGGTATCACCCGTCAGCAAATCGAGTGTGCCATTGGGTTGCCTCCAAAAACAGAGGCGTTTAAGCAAATTGATACGAGAAACAACGTTCGCTTTGATGTGTTCATGTATGATTTTGCGAGAGATCCGCAGTATGGGCTTGAACAGAGCACCTATTGGCGAGAGCCGATTTATATGGCTCATGTTTGGTATTATGAAGATAGCACTCTCGCATATATCAATCATAATGGTCTATAGCAAGCGTAAAATATAAGTTCTTGTGTACTTGATCGCGACAAATAACTAGACGATAGTGCGCAAGCCTTAATCTAATCTATGGTATGTCCTTAAATCAAATCCATGAATTACCTATTTGCCCCACTCGCCTCTCTTGCAGTTGCTTTCACCTTGCTCGCATCGACTTGTCATAAAGAGCAGGTCCGAAAGGATGTTTGTGATGATAATACACAGCCTGTACGTATAACGAACCAGGTACTTGAGGATTCTTTGACCTGTTATGGATTGGCCGCCATTTGTACGAAATTACTACGGCTAGCCCGCGAGTATCCTCCCCGTCCGAATTATCCTCATAATCCTAATACATATTTGGTAAATACTGAGCTCGTGAGAAATTTTGGATAGTCTTGCGGATTATGGTCAGTACCAGCACGACTTGCCAGTTGGTTGTCCAGGTATCACCCGTCAGCAGACTAAGTGTGCCATTGGGCTTATACCTAAAACCGAAGCGTTTAAGCAGATCGATCCGAGAAATACCATTCGCTTCGATGTGTACAATTATGATTTTGCAAGAGTTCCTGAATTTGGGGTTGAACAAGGTAGATATTGGCGAGAGCCGTGATATATGACTCATGTTTGATATTATGAGGATAGCACTTTAGCCTATACGAATCACTATGATTTATAGCGTTTGGGGGAGACTACATTTTACTGATCAGATTCGTATGCAGCAACTCGTTGGGTGAGGGCTCGTGCTGGGGCCAAGGATTGACCCGGAGCACCAGACGAGCGCAGGCTGGCGTGGCGGGCTAGCTAAAATCCAGATCGCGACTCCCGTGCTGGGACATATAGGGTGTTGATGTTGCTGCCCGGCTTGAGGTGACAGCGTACGATCAAGGTTCCGGCCTCGCGCGATAAAGGCACACTAATCCTGCCTACTGTATCGAGTTTGGCGAAGAAGCCGGCTACATCTTCACCTACTTCATCGTTGATATAGAAAAACGTGGTGGTGGAGGAAGGTAATGTGGCGGGACTCCAAAGCAGCCACGACTCATGAAAAGATACTGGCTGCGGCAGACCGTAGTGTTTGCCTAAGAGTGCGAGCGCACTAGCTTGTCCGTAGTTTTCGGTGTAGATAATAGTATTTGCAGTATCGGAGCCGAGGGCATGATATGCCACAGCAGTTTTGCGCGCGAGTTCATCCCACCCAAGCATGTCGGCATAGTCTTGCGGCAGTTGCTGGACTTGGCCACGCTCATCAGTCAAACCCACATCTAATGGCAGCAAACTCTGCGTAGACTCGAAGTAATTGCGGAGGCTTATAGCCGGAAGTATGGGAATAGCCAGCGGGAGGGTGATAGCGGTGATGAGCAGCAGCGTAGCGGGGAGTATATTCATGGCTCCTGCTCTCAGCAGCTCCGCGGCTCGACTTGTAGTTGTTGCTTGTACTTGATTTGCAATAGCTACACCTCCTGCGGCGAGTAGTGGCGCGTAGGCTCCTGCAAAATAGTAAGGTTTGCCGCGCAGCAGGAGCAACACGACCATTGTAAATATGTTAGCAAGCAGTAAAAACCGCCACTGCGCTCGACGCAATAGCCACACTATTCCAGCAATAATAATTGGAATAGCAGCGAGCTGGATAAACAACTGCTCGGTCAAAATGTCGAGTCGATCTACGTGCACGAGCTGATCTTGAGCCAGAGCACGCATGTGCCGAAGAAAGGGCCAGTTGTGTTGCCACTGCCAAAAGATGTTGGGGGTAATCAGGAGCAGTGCTACTCCAGCGGCCAGTGCAGTATTGGGAAGTAGTAGTGTGCTTCGATTTCGTGAAAACGCTAAAGCAAGGAGCAGCGCAAACAGCCAGAGCAGAGCCGTATACTTATTAAGTAACCCAAGGCCGGCGACGCTTCCGAGTAAGAGTGCGGCAGTTCGCGAGGGATTATTCATGAATTTTATCGTGCAAGCGGTGATGAGCGCCCACATGAGCATATCTAGTGGTACGGGCTGCAACAAGCCAAATGCGCGCAGGCTCACTGGCATGATGAGCGCACCCAATGCGGCTATGGCTCGCACGTAGCTGCCGCCGCCCATCTGCCGCGCGATATGTGCAACTGCTAGAACGTATAAGTAACCCCAAAGAGCCGGTAAAGCGCGCACTGCAAAGAGGGAGGTGCCGAAGATTTCCGTCCAAATTGCTATGAGCCAGGCCGTCAACGGAGGGACGCTGAGGTATCCCCATGCTGGGTGAGCTGCTTGAGCGAGGTAGAGCAACTCGTCGCGGTGAAACCCGAGACTCGTTGCCGTATAGAGGTGGATGAGTACTGAGGCTGTTGCGAGGAGATGGACGAGGTAATTTTCTCGGAATCTATAACTCATGGTAATGCCATCCTTAGCCACAGCACTGTTTGAGTAGCCGCGCCTGCTTGTTTGGAGGTGACGACTCAGGGTAGGGTGGTGTTACAGGCAAAGCAGCTATTTGAGCTGGTAAATGTTCGCCTCCACGTGCGCGTGTAAGATGGCAAGGTCTGCATAGACCTGAGTCCGCCAGGTGGTGGACCTTCTTATTTCTAAGCTGCTGTAATTTACAGCAAGTATTAGAATCTAAGTGGGCAAACACCGATCACTCATCTTTCAACTCACCCCACCAGTTAATCCATTAGCTTTAGCTCTTAATAAGCTTGCGCATATACCTTTTGTCATCTGTATGCAACACTATGAGATAGAAACCCGGCAGGAGATCATCAGTAGGTAATTCTACATGGTTTGCTGTAATTTTTGAGGCAAGGCTATGACGTATGCCAGGGTGACTGTAAAGATCGATACTGTAGGGTTTTCCAGCGAATGCGTTATCGTGCGTGAGCGTGAGGGTAACGCCAATTGGATTTGCTATGGTTATTGCATCAGCATCCAAACCCTGTTCATGAGATGATAAGGTGGTGCAAGATTGCTCGTTAAGAATAAACTGCTTGGCGCGCTGGTAAGATATACTGCCAGGACCGTAATAAAAATATCCAACCGTCATCCCATTTCGAATCCTAGCGCTAGGAGTTCGAAAGTGATGATTGGGATTTCGATAATCACCAATTATATCCCATGTATTCTGCAAGGTGTCGATTTTCGGCAACATAACGAGGATGCTGTCTCCGACACTACCAAGGGTTTCCACGGCAAGAGACCATAGTCCGTTACAGTCAAAGTCGGTGCCGTCCCAGACCCGAATACGAGTGCGAGTTTCTTGGCCTGAAAGCACTTCAATTACCTCTAAGTCTGCACCTTGCGTATCAACAGCAACGATTTCGGCAAACACAATGAGGTCGATAGAATCATACGGTTCGTGAAATGTGGCGCAGAATGGTAAAGCTGTTATTGTACAGGCTACTGCGGTGAGTCCACAGAGGAATGAAGCTGCGACTGAGAATAGAATCCTGGCCATGATCTTGTTTTGAAGGAGTGTGTTGGAACGACCTCAAGGTAGCAAGAGCTAGCCGATGTTTATAGGATTTGGCGGACAAAAAGCACTACTTTAGCTTGTTGTGGCGATCCGTAAAAGACTTGTTTAGCAGTTAACTCGTAAAATACTCAGAAATCTGCCACACGAATAGCGCGATCCCCGCAATTACCAGGTACCAGTTCATGGCCTGATAAAATGACTGGTAACTCGGCTTATCCTGCCACCACTTGATAATCAGTACTATAGGAATAAGGGCGGCTACCTGACCGAGCTCTACGCCCAGATTGAAGCAGAGGATCTTCGGCAAAAATAGCATTTCACCTAAATCGAACGACTGCAAGCGAGTAGATAGTCCAAAGCCGTGGATCAGCCCAAAGATGAACACCATTAGTAATAAATTTGGAGATGTTGTGCCAAACCACTTTTTAAAGCCACCTAAATTTTCGAAGCCTTTATACAAGACGCTGAGCGCAATTACGGCATCAATAAGGTGCTCGTCTGCTTGTATGCCAAGGTAGGTGGCTCCGGTAAGGGTGATGCTGTGTCCTATTGTGAACACGGTAATAAATCGCACCACATCTCGCAGGCCACGTAAATAAAAAATTACGCCAGCCAAGAAGAGCAGGTGATCATATCCCGTCACCATGTGCTTCGCCCCCACCCAGATGTAAGCGCCCAGGCCTCCGCCTGCTAGCGTGATCTGGTCTTCAGCGCTAACGCCATGACCGAACACAATTATAGGAACTAAAATTGCTGCGACTCCGAGAAGCAGTTTTTCCTTAGAATATGGCATTATCTTCTACGATTGAAATACAAAAACAATAGTCCAATTAAGGCCAGACTTCCTATCCAATATGCATAAGATGGAATTCCATGCTCGTGTTTGTGCTCGTGTGCATGATCGTCGTGTGTATGCGGCTGCTCATGCGAAACCTCGAAGGTCAAAGTTGCCCAATTCGATTCATGTGTGACTTCGGGCTCATCGACAGTAGTGAGGTGAATGGTGCGCATGTGCCATACCCCATCATGGCTTATTGGCACGGTGACTATGCCATTTGCATCGGTTCGCAAATGTGTGCCGCCATCATGACTATGGCCTACATCTTCGCTATGTGATTCTACGTGATCGTGATCGTGATCGTGATCGTCAGCGGGGGCGTGGCTATGGCGCTCTCCATTCGGGTGTGTGTGGTCGTGCTCATGATCAGCGTCGCTAGAGATCTGGACGTGGTCGTGGTCGTGGCTTCGATTAGTCTTCGAACCAACGATCACAATTTGGTTGGCCAAGGCTCGTCCGTCCCTCAACAACTCTACATTTAAACTGTCGCCAGCATGGAGGTCGTAAGGATTAGATTGTGGCACAAATTCGATAGGGTAACCGAGTTGCATTTGCCAATCTGTGGAGCGTAATTCACCCACTTGAAAAATTGCTTTTACATGCTTAGAATAGCGCTCTACTGCATCTTCACTTAGTACATTATCACGCTTCCGCAAAACCAGCATGTCCTCACCACCTTCATGCTCTAAGTAATTGTTGAAGTCATCGGCTTTCATGGCAATTTCACGTGAGCGCGTTGAGACTCCCGCTACGTAAGTGCCTGATTCGCCGGTGCGAAAACTAAGGATGGTGGCGCTGTCTCGTTCGGTCCAGGCGCTGGTGTCGACGGCCATCCGTTTGCCTCCGCTGAGTAGGCTAACGTCTAGCATACGGTCACGGTCAATCACATTTTCGCTACGTTCGAAAGTGCCATTGTAGAGCTTGACGGTAGCATCACTGTTTGGCTCCAGAAAGTAGGTGTCGAGTCGCAGAAACATGTCGTGGCTCGAAAGAACAATAAGGGCGGTAAGGGCGAGAAGAAGTTTTTTCACTGAACTGATGAGCGTATATTTAGTGCAAAGGTAAGGGCCCATCTGCTGGGAGGTGTGAGGTTTTGGCGAAAGCTGGAATATCTTGAGTATTATCTTAATAAGAGAGGGTAAAGATGCTTTTCAAGACACTCATAAGGCTCGTTGGCTCCGCAAGATACCACGCGTGCCGCCCGAACCCAATTGTCCGGGCGGCTTATTTCCGCAATTATCCCTGCTCGAAGTAGCGACGCACGAGAGGCGCCGTGGCGTTGGAGATGGCCTTGCTTACGGCCTTCTTTTCTACTTTCTCGAGGGGTAAAAGGAGCTCAGCGTGAGACTTCATGAAGTCTTCGTAAGCATCTTTTGCAGCCGTACCTAGAAGCCGCCCGAAATCTTTGCGGGTAAGCTCGCCGAGCTGACCGGCTACTCCCGCAACACGCGCGTCGGTGACGTATTCGAGTGCAGTATCCACGGCAGACTGTGCGCCTTCAGACAGCTTTAGCGGAGCCTTGGCAGCACGATCACGCTTAGCGGCACGCTCGGCCCACTTCGCGTTCTTGTGCTTGAACATCACCCTATCGCCGTGCCTGTCCCTTCGGCCATCAACAGGCCTGATAATGGTTCCTTCAGCTACGTTGTCGTTTATAGCGTTGAAGCCGTAAAGCTCCGGAATGGTGGAGCTGAAGTCGTTAGGATACTCAAGCGCTTCAGCGAGTGAGCCACGGAACAAGCTCTTGGCATACACGATCCCGGTCGTCTTGAAGAGCTCATTGGCCAGATCGACGGGTAGGTAATCTGCGCCGCCAACGAGAATGTCGAAGGCATAGAACCGGTGATCAGGCACATAGAACACTCCCTTTTGGACTTTAGGGTAAAGCGCGTTTTTCACACCGGGATAGTCACCGCCAATGACTTCGCCGAAGACGACAAGTGAGCCAGTGGCATCAGGCACTTTTTCGCGGACGAGCCGGTACAGTTCGCGGAGCCTGTCGAGGTGAGCTGCTAGCAATTCTTGGTGCGAGTAGAAGCGCTCGTCGGCAGGTAAGAGGGCTGTGCGTTTGCCTGCGGCCCAATGCTCGCCATCGTCTGTCCGGAAGCTCAGGTTGGCTCCATGGGCTTTTTCTTGGACGATCCATTCGCCAATATCGAGCCCGTAAGCCTTGACTTTGCCGAGGTAACCATTGGCATCGGCGTTTTCAATGGAAGAGTATTTTCTGTACATGAGGTAGAGGTTTAGTTCTTGTTTTAGTTTCGAAGAGTTTAGGCAAAAGAGTGCCCTTTCGCGTTGATGGTTTACGCGATTAATTCGGTTTCAGACACAGCATTGGCTGCCCACCGCATGGTAGGTTGCAGAGCCGGTTCAGCTTATGCGAGAGGGGGGAAAAGCAAGTTTGCGCTGTGGACTGTAAGGTCTACAGCATGCGTCAGCAACAGCTAGGCAGCTGCATGATGTTGCAGCTAGCGGGCTGATATTCAGCGCACTACGCTCCCAAAAGCTAATACTCAGATGTTGATTTTGTCAGAGCTGCGCCTTCGGGCGCAGTGAAATGCGCCGTTGCTACTTGTGTTCCCCGCAGCGAGAGGCTGTCGGATTGGCAAAACTTGAAATGCGTATTTGTTGATTCATGACGGAGGCAAATGTAAACGTATAAATCGATTTTGAGCCACGGCAGGCAAAGAATTTATAATATTCTTCGAAGCAGGAGGCTGTTCATCTCGATCCTCAGCTCAGCTGGACAGCACTTCACCTGAGCGCGAGAAAGATTTCGGCCACCACTACTACACGCAACTTTCGCCCGCTAGGCTCCCTCACCTGGTAGGCTTCCCACATGAAGGCAGTGCTAGACAATTTCGCCAGGCTGCTGTCGGAGGCACCAGTGTAATTATTTCAGATACTGAAGAATCATGTAATGACCCAAGCAGAACTTGATGATCAGGAGGAGATAAGGCCTATAAAGTCTATAGCTTCACAAGTACGCCAACCTATGAGTAGGTTGGGTGGGTGATCCCCGAGAGATAATCCCGCGCGACTACTCAAATTTTTTGGCCACACATCTTTAGATTAGAGTGTTCGGCCTGAACCCACGCTTTGCCCACACGAATGCGCTACGGGACTGTTGAAAATCGTGGCTTTTGAGGAAATACTTTGCTGTATGAACGGGAGCGGATTCAAAAAATGATGAAACAGCGAAGACGTGAGCAATAAAGGAGATTTTTAAAGTTGAGCTGATTTCAATCTTGGAAAAACCACTAATTGGAGGTATAGGACCATGTTCCAAGTACCTGTAGCGGCAAACTGTATGACTAAAGCTTTAACGATGGGTGGTGGTAGCTGGCGATCGAAGTAGTTACATATTTGTCCCTCCTTGAGTTCAACAATATGCAGTAATGTCCCGCAGCTCTTAGTACCTTACCTTCACGTATGCGCAATTCGTCCCCACAACATCTGTTGATCGCTACCAATACTGGGCAACTGGCGCGAGAACTCCTGGCACACGTACGGCGTCTTCTGCCTGAGGTGGAGATACATGGTCCGTTTGCGACGGAAAAAGAGGGTATTGACTACTTTTCAGATCGTCCAGACATTCGTCGAGTTGATTATGCCTTGGTAGAACATCGATTGGCTGATGGGTTTGGCATCGATCTCGTTAGGGCGCTGCATCACTTGCACATGAGGCCAATCTTCATCGCTGAGTATCTCTCTGAAACAGTGGACTATGATCGCCAATCTGTTGCGGTAGTTTTACGTGAAGAATTAGAGGCAAAACTTAAAAAATATCTTACTCCAAGTACTGATCATTCAAAAGCATCCTATTTGATTGGCGACGACGGTAACAAGTTGGAGGCTGACTTAGAGGGTACGACAAAAGAAGGTCCTTATCGTCGTCGTATTACGCAGTTGATGTTTGATGGTCGTGAAGAAGTATTAGCCAATCGCAAGCCTATGCCTTTCCCGATGCTGGTGGATGCCATTGCACACTTTTACTATGACCAGAATTACGCTTGGGCAGTGGCTTTCAGTGGAAATCTCAATCCCACGCCGCATACGCTTGATGAGTTGGAGGAATCGCTCGATCCGCGGGATTGGTTCAGGATTAATGAGCGCCAGATCATTCATCGCATTTCGATCAATCCAGGATTTAGGGTGGAAGAGCGAGCTGAAGGAGTAAAGCCTGGGACGGCTCTTAAGTTGGAATTATATCAAAGTAGTGTTTGGGATGATCGAGTTGAGGCTGAGAAGGTTAGCGCCTTTTTGGATTGGATTGCGTTAGATGATGAAGAAGATGATTAGGAAGTGCGGACTGAGGGGATGGGTAGTGAGGCTTGGATGAAGCGGCGCAGCGGGTGGTACGAGCATATATTGTCCCTGCAGATGCAACAGCAATCCATGCTCGCTGCCCATCTATGTTACCCACAGCTCCCGGCTCCTACCTTTAGGCTCACGAAAAATCGATCGACATGCCTCACAACTTCGAACTCAGCAAACTCACCGACTTCATTAAATCTATCAGACCGAGAGAAGAGATCCGAGACCAACTCGATATCGGCGCGATGTACGATATTGATGGCATAAAGATTTTTGAACGGAGGCCGTTCTTTCAGGATGCTGAACTGATTATGTACCATCCGTTCGCCAAGTTGACATACGCCAAGAAAACCAACACGTGGCACCTCTACTGGAAGCGAGCTTCCTTGAAGTGGGATAGCTACGAGCCCCTCCCTCACAGTGAAGATATTAGTGAACTTCTCGAAGCGGTGAGGCGAGATGATCATGGATGTTTTAGGGGGTAGTCTGAGAACTAAGCCCTTAACTCCCTCTACTGATCTTCAGCTAGTTGTAAGCGTTCTTCTACCTAAAGCCTTGCAAATCAAGCTGTTGCAATGCTGTTTAAGCTTGAGTGCTATATAAATTTTGCTGGTGAGACAGACTATCCACACACCGGCTCCGTGCACCCAAACTTGACGCAGAAGATCTTCCAGATGACAGAGTTCTTCATGTTTTTCCCGCCTTATCAGCTCACTCCGCCGTTGACTACTACGAGTGGTGCAGCAAATACACCGTTTGGAGGTTCGCCATTCAGAAGCAAAACCATTAGAGGACTCCTGCCCGCACTCAGTTTTGGAAATCGGGGTGCAGCATCAGCGCAGGTGTTAAGTTAGCTAGAGTTCAGGGACCAAGGCTTTAGAAAGTTATGGCTAATGGATACGTGCTATATCGTGAAAAAGCGTGGCGCGAATAGACTGCCTGCTTGTGCTGGGCATATAGCTAGTTTAGGACGACGCGCACAGCTTTATTAAGGTGTAAGCTTCATACTACTTCCCAGCCATCAATCCGCTTCTCTTCACTGCTAAAGTTGACGCCAATGCATACCACTTTTTTTCCGCTAGAACGCTGTGCATCAGTATAACCCCGCTCGTGTATCTGATCGAGGGCTGCCTGCGCGCTGCCGTCGAGCTTAAATTCTAGCACGTATACATGGGTGTCGGTCTGAACGACGGCATCGACGCGACCGCGTAGTACGCTAACCTCAGCATTGGTGTACTGACCTAGGTAGGTAAACAACAGGTGGATGATTGCGTGATACAGATTCTCTTTTGCATCAATGAAAAGCTGATGCGGGATGGTTTGAAAGAGATCATTGATGAGCTGGCGGACTTCCGCTAAATCATTGCTCTTGAATGCCGCATGAAGCTGAACTACGGCGGGTGTGGTTTGAAGTGGGCTGCGATGGCTATAGGCGCCAATTAGATGCTGCAACATACTATCCTTGACCTCTCTGTTTGGAAAGTCTAAGGTGTATGTCAGGAGGTCGGGACTGTAATCTTTTATGGTGAGATACCCGGTTTGGAAAAGTAAAGCAGTCGTCTGTAATTCATCCAGCCAGTAGGATTCAAACGCCGCAGGTGAGACCTGTTCTTGCTCAAATTTGTAATAGTTTCGCTCTCGCATTAGATTGACTAAGAACGAGGGCGTGCCAGTAGTAAACCAAAAATTGCTAAGACTCCATCTGTCGAAGAATGAAAGTATAGAGAAGGGATTGTACACTTTCGATGTGCCATCAAAAAAAGAATATCCATTATACCACTCCCTTAGCTGGTCGCGCACATTACCTATTCCGCTTTCTTTCTGATAGTCGTCAATAGCTTTGCCAAACGCTTGTTCTAGTTCTTCTTGTGTAATGCCTGTTAAGGTATTATAGTGTGGGTGAAGCGTTATATCGTTTAGATTGTTTAAATCTGAAAACACACCTACCTTGCTGAATTTGCTGACGCCAGTAATGAGTAAGAATTGGATGTCGCTGTCACTGCTTTTTATGATGCTATAGAATGACCTCAGGATGGATTGATGCTCATAAGCTTGAGGGAGGTTTTCTTTCGACAAGAAGTCGATTAAAGGTTTGTCGTATTCGTCGATGAGAATTACTACCCTTCCTCTGGTGGCAGCTAGCTGACTGAGCAGGTCTTCAAATAATTCGGATACGATGTTGCTCTCAGGCTGAAGGTCGAACTTCTTATACTCTCTAACTAGAGCTTTACGTAGTCCCTCCGTGAGCGACTGATCTTTATAGTTGATGCGGTTGAACGCAATATGCACGACGGGGTTAGTTTTCTCCCAATTCCAGTGGTTTTCAACCCAGAGTCCCTGGAATAATTCTTTATTTCCGGCGAAGAGTTCGCTAATTGTTGACAGGGTAAGTGACTTTCCAAAGCGACGAGGCCGTGCTAGGAAGTAATAGTTGCCTGAACTGATAAGCGCATAAATCTCTTTGGTTTTGTCAATGTACAGCTTTCCCTCCTCACGGATTTTCCGGAAGTCCTGCTGGCCGATCGGTAGTTTGGGAAGCATAGCGTTAAAGGTAAGCAGCTGGTGCGCAGCCTGTGCGTGGAGGCGATATGATAGCCACAATGTGCTAGTCTTGGCGAGCATGCGTCTTAGAATTCAGAGCCGCACCATAGAAGCTGGAGAATAACCTGGCTTGCCTAAAGCCTAGCACACGCGTATCGCCACCAGGTATAGCCAAACACAAGGGCTCTATAGATTATGGGCAACTCTTGCGGTAGAGGCCAGCCGCTCGTAATGACAGCATTCATTCTAGCTTAACTCTCTCTATCATATTTGGCTGGAGCGACCTCCAATAATAGCTTTGGCAGTATGAAACCAGTATCCCAAAGGGCCTTTGCTGCCCTCTTCGCACTTGCTACCCTCTTGGGCGGCTGCACACTTGTAAGAGCAGTGCGCTACTGGGGGCCCGATGTGCGGGATGCTGACCGCTTTCCCTCACGCGTGCTCACACCTGCCCCCAGTCCCAGCTCGTTGGTAGTAGCTAGTCTTTTTATCGAGTTAGATTCCTTGCCGTTACGCTCGGGCGGAAAAATTGATTTTGAGGATTATCTCGAGGCTATCAATACAGCCTCGCTGGTAGTACTGAGAGGTGATACTATTGTGTACGAGTACTACGGTGAGGATTATGCTGCCTCTAAGCCTGTAATGGCATACTCGGTCACCAAGTCCATAACCTCAGCCTTGGTAGGCATAGCATTGGAGGAGGGGCTCATAAGCTCGATAAATGACCCAGTAACTCGGTACGTAGATATGGAGGAGCCGGGCTGGGACAGTGTGCGTATAGGACACCTGCTGCAGATGACCAGCGGTATGGACTATGACGAGAGCGAAAAGCCAAGCTCTCACAATGCCAAGTTTTACTACGGCAATGCCCTGCGTAAGAAAACCCGCAGCCTTAAGCTAAAGGGCGAGCCGGGTTATGATTTTGAATACGCAAGTGGAAATACGCAACTGCTGGGGCTGGTGCTGGAGCAGGCGATAGCGCCTAAGAATCTAACCGAGTACCTGGAGGAGAAAATATGGCACCCGATGGGCGCGCGATACGGAGGCAGCTGGAGTATAGACAAGCCGAAGAGTGGCATCGAAAAAACCTTCTGCTGCCTCAGTGCTACTGCCCGCGATCTTTTACGTTTTGGAATGCTGTACCGCGATAGCGGCCGCATGGGCCAGCAGCAGATAATCCCGGAGGATTGGGTAGCAGCATCTATTGTGGCTGACAGCTCCTACGGAGGCACCGACATATACCAGTACCAGTGGTGGCTGCCCGGCACCGGCGAGGGCGATTTTTTGGCTGAGGGTATTATTAATCAGTTCATTTACATACATCCTGAGCACGACCTGGTAATTGTAAAACAGAGTGACGGCTACGGGGTGTGGAACAAGTGGAAGTTCTTTCACCGGCTGGTGGAGGAGCTGACAGATTCTAAAAATGAGCCTTGATAAAGGGGTACGCCTGTTTAGCCTTGCCCATGTGTGCACCACCCACTTAGCTGGCTTGACATACGGCGTCTTGCCCTGCAATTTTTAGGTCTGCAGCAAGTTATCTTCCGCTAGCACATATCCACATGAAAATCGCCCTCACCCCTTATGGCCAAGCCCTCAGCTCCTGGCTGCTCAAAATCAAGACCCAAGGTACTACAGCAGCTACCCCTTACATCTCGCGTTACCAAGAGCAGCTGTTCAACTACACAAGGCTTGACCCATACCAGTTGGCCTGCCTAGCCACCTTCGCCGAGCGCTGGGAGACCGACAACGTTTGGCGTGAGGACATCCTCAAAAAGGTCGCTGAGAATTTTGCAGAATGGTACGATGAGCCTACTGCCCCACACCCGATCAGTCTACAATGCATAACGCTACCCGATCGGGAATCACAAACTTGGGAACTTGGCTTCGAAGACAGTACCGCAGATCCTGTTGTTCACGTAGCGCTGGAAGGTTTTAAGTGGGAACTTTTGGGTTTGACGCACTAGTCGCAGCATGTAGAGCTAGGTTTTCTAAATTACGTGCTCGCTGAAAAAGAAGAATCTGTAATGTCCAACATCGTCCTACGCTTTTTTCCTGCTAACGAGAAATCGTCGTACCCGACCTCCAAGCTTCTTGCGGCGCTTCAGGCCGCCAAGATTGTCGGAGAGCCTGTAGCGCACTGGGCGTCTGGAGACACTTTTGCCGTCGGCGCTGGCTTTGGAAAATACGTGGGTTTCGCTCAGCCGGGCGATACAGATGCTGGCTACGCCGCATCACTTGTAGTCGGTGTTGAGCCTTTCGGCCAGGGTGTTCTTAACGAATGCGCCGAGCCGAGCTACCCTGACCGCTCGAACGTCGTCAGTATCTACGGTGGAGATGGGAGTATGGAGTCAGTTGAGGGGTTACTTCAGTGGCTCACTGAACAAACACGTCAGGTGTATCAGGTGGGGTGGGACCTAATGTAGCATCATTTTTTATTTTGAAAAAGTTTATTTTACTGTCCCAGTGATCACTGCAGAAGTTTTGGAACTCTTTTAGTTTTTCCTCTACTTCGTGAAGACTTGTGATGTCGGCTAAAGGAAAAGCCTGCCCGATGATCCTGTACTTCCCTTTTTCGGCATCGTCTGGAACTAACCAGTTCGTACTCGTACTTGGGAACCGCCCTTTCACCTGCTCATAAAGACCCTCCAGTTCGATATGTCGAAACGTGAAAATCAGGCGGGTGCTCGAGCCTTCGACAGAGGCAAAAGTGCGGAGGTCGTTTTTGTTTCGCGTCTTCTCGTCCTCTCTATCATCCCAGCCTGTATCAGCCTGATGGTAAATGTCCATCTTGTAAGGATGGTTAGGTACTTCACTGTTCATGTGAAAGTGAAACGCGTAGAGGTTCATCGGTAGCCAGTCCCACGCCCAGCGGTTCAGGCTGATGTTTTTGTCGTGCCCGAGTTTCCTGCTGAAACGTTGATAGCCGCCCTCGAACTGCCAATCGCTAGACTGCACCACATGCTGCATCAACTGCAGAATGCGCGTTTGATAGACGTACAGCAGTCGATACGCCTTACGTACTTCAGGCAGGGCTTGGGCTAACTCTTGGCTGGTAAGGTTTTCCATACTTCTAACGTGCTTGTGGCTGTATCGTCAATCGTCAAACCTACCAGCATACCATCGACATTGACGGGAAGGTAGTAGCCGAAGAGTGCGCAACCGTTAAGGACATCTTCGAGAATCGTGCTAACGCGTCGCTGTTCGTCCAAAGAGAGGTATGACTCCGCAATTTGGGCTAGCATATCGCCAATCTCTTTAACTAGGTGTCTCCAGTAGCACTTGTGTACCACCTGGTTGCCACTCATGGTCTCATATTCTGGTGTACGCAAGCCGCCAAGCGCGAGGTAAAGCACCCGCCGCTTCTCCTCGCCATAGAGGTTGCGATAGGCCTGCATTTGATTTTCCCATTGCGCTAGGTACTGTTGGCGCCAGTCGTAGCGCTTGGCTTCAATGATAAGGTCGACCTCGCCTGAGAAACGCATAAAGACATCTGGCTCGACGAAGCGCGAGTTGCTCGTATCAGTCGAATCCCAATTCGGCCAAAGCTCCAGGTGTTCCAATGTCCCAATCTCGCCTACGTTCAGGCGGAGACCCGTGGCGTTGGCGAGAACACGCTGAAACAGCTCGACCGGTAGGTACTGTAGCCGCCCAAACACGGTAGATGTGAGGGCGTCCTCAGTCGTGGGTACCTCAGCGGTGTTAAGTTTGTGGGCTATAGCGGCAAGGAGCATGGGTGGACAATATATGCTCCGGGCAAAGGCTTACTGGTGGTGCACTGCAATATATGGTATTTCAATAGTCGTATACTTACTCGCACAAGTATTTGCCCCACTCATGTTCCGAATTCACCGCGACACCAACTCTATCCAAGCTCTGCCCTCGCGCTCGCTCCGAGAACTAGGCTTCTACGAACGACAGCACCTCCAAGAGTGGCTTGCAAACTACCCAACAGCCTTCGGAGAAGACGAAGAGCTGCTGATCATTCAAAAGGAGTTCGATGGCTTCGGGGAGACGAATGAACGTCTCGACCTGCTCGCGCTCGACAAGGACGGCAACTTAGTGATCATTGAGAACAAGCTCGATGACAGCGGTCGGGATGTCGTGTGGCAGAGCCTGAAATACGCGAGTTATGCATCCAGCTTGAGCAAAGCGGAGATCGTCCGTATCTATCAATCCTATCTAACTTCAATTAACGACAGTAAGGATGCCGAAGCGGAGATTCTTGAGTTCACGGGCGAGTCCGACTTCGATGATCTTCAACTCAATCAGCGGCTGACGCAGCGCATTTTTATTGTGGCTGGCAATTTTCGCAAGGAAGTAACTTCAACGGCTGTTTACCTGCTGCAGTACGGTGTGCGGTTGCATTGTTTTCAGGTCTCAGCCTACGGAGATGACGACGCGCCGCTGCTGCGCATCGATCAAATCATACCGACTGTCCAGGATCAGGAGTATGCCATTCGTATGGCCGAGAAGGTGAAAGAAGAGGCCACAGCACGGGCTGGTTTGTCCGGCCGCCAGCAGCTTAGGGAGCAGTTTTGGCGAAAGCTCTTACCTGTTTCAAATGATACTAATCAAATCTTCTCTTCAATTAGCCCCAGTCGTGCTAGCTGGATTGCAGCAACGGCCGGGATTAGTCATACGAGTTATATATATGCCATTGGAAAGGACTTTGCCCGCGTAGAGCTCTATGTGGACAGGCCAGCTTCCAAGCGTAATGAAGTCCAGCAGATCTACGGATTCTTAGTCAATCGCCGAGATCAGATTGAAGCTGCCTTCGGTGCACAGCTTATTTGGGAACCAATACCCAATAAGAGAGCGTCGCGAATTAAATATGAGCGACATGACATGGGCTTGTACGACGAGTCGCGGTGGGACGAAGCTGTAGGCTGGCTCGTAGAAGTGATGCAGCGCTTCGAGCAGGCTCTGCGGGAGCCTCTGGTGGAGGTACGCCGGGAGTTGAAGATATAATAACCTTCTATCACACATACCTATACCCATCTATAAGTTGACACTTTACCATGCAGATTAATATAACTCGCTGATTTTCCGTGCTTAGCTAATCAGAGCAGACGGCTATGTTTCATTGTTTGGGCTATTGGAGAACCGGTTTAAAAATTCAGAGGATGTGTCAGAAGTTGAATTGACTTGCTTTAAGCCAGTAAGGGTTGATTATCTTGCTTAGCAACTCTAAGTTTTCTCTTCCGTAGCTAGCAACGCGTGTGCTTTAGCTAGCCATACTGCCCGCTGCAGCCTATGGAATCATAGACTTGATTGACAGTCAGAGATTTACGTCGGTGCCCACCAGCACTATAAAATCTTATGCCGTAGCACCTCATCTATGCATTGTGCTGACCCAGTTCTGTCTTGCAGATCGTAGAGTATTGTAATCCACGGTGTGAGCACAGTAGAGGTTGCCCTTTAAAATATTGTAACCTACTGATAGTTAATCAATTGCGCAATTTAAATACAACCTTATAAAAGGATTGACCGCGCTTCATTAAATTTTATAGCTTTCATGCCAGGGTGTAAAATCACCAGCGCTTGGTACGATGAGATTTGACCTTTGCAGCCGCACGCCAACGGTTGAGGAGCGCGAGCGCGTCTTCCTTACTCAAATGACACAACTCCTCGACTTCGGCTCGAGTTACCTGCTTGAATTTGCGCAGATGGTTCATAACCCATTGCTCATGCTGAGCCCTTGATAGACCGGTGCGGCATGCTGCTGAGGAGTGCGGCTGGAGCGAGGCAGGCTCGGTTTATGTAATTGCTGCGGCAGTTGGTTGTAGAAGAAGGATAATTATACTTAAGTAATGGTAACCTGACTAGATAGATTATTCCCCTTAGGTTTTGGCGAAAGCCGCATTGGCATCCTGCTTATACGTCGCCAGCCGCTCATTCAAAGGGATGTGCTCATCGAAAAGCTGAATCAGTAGTTGCCGAAAATCCTCGGGTGCATTCTTGGCAATATCTAGGAGTGAGGCCAAGCTCGTACGACCATGCATGAGGTTTGAGAAGTCCATCTTAAGCACCTCCTCGCCGAAATTGGGGGCGTTTAGGTCCGGCCGACTGCGTGGAATCCGCAGCAACTCCCACTTATAGCCCTCATCTGCCAAACCTTCAGTCCTGAGTAGGTCCTGGTAGTGCTCAATTAATTCAGTAGGGGAAATCTCATTCTGCATATAGCTCCAAGATGCAATATTTGCCTGTAAATTCTTCGCTCATGCCCAAACTTTCTGCCCTCCCCAAAGCGACGCTGGTAGCAACGCTCGAAGCACTTGCCGAACGCAATGACGAGGTGAGAGCGGCCTTAGCCAGACTTACCGAGGATGAAGCAGATCGCGTAAAGTCTATTAAGAAAGGAATAGCCGGCTTCCGCCGTCGTAACAAGTTCGTGCCTTATTACGAGCAACGGCCGGTGTATCAACAACTCGAACGTTTGGCCACCTCAATTAAGGAGGACATCAGCGACCCAACTACAGGTGTGGAATTAGCGCTGCTGGCTTATGCGCTCGACGATAAACTGCCGTATCTACTAGACGGCTCAGACGGCAACATCGGTAACTTCTTTGATCATGACTTAAAACCTGCTTTCGTTCATCACGCAAGGCAACACCCCGAGCGAAATGAGTTCCTTAAGACGCTTATTCCTTTTGCTAACAACTGCAAATATGGCTTTCGCCAGAACTTATGGGAGAATGCTCAGGAATACCTAAGTCATGAAGAAATTAGTGCGCTTCTTGAGCCTTCCAATGCTCAAACAGCTGCTCTGCCAAAAATAAAAGAAGCTTATCGCCGGGATCTTGCCAAATCGACAGGTGATCCCGAGCGATTTAAACAAGCCGTGGCAGATTTAATTGATTCAAGGCCCGACCTCCAGCTCGAATTGGCGCAGCTCTACATGAATAATAATCAATTCGTTCAGGCAATCGAGCAGTTGCAGCCACTGACTCAGACTTATACGCCGTATACTTATACAGCTAGGCAACTGCTATTTGATGCCTACCGAAAGACACAACAGACTGCCAAAGCCGAGGAGATTGTCGAAATCTGGTTACAGTCGACTCATGATGTTGCCGGATTACATCAACTTATCAATAAAGTAGGTGAAGAGTACCGAGATAAACTTACAGCGAATTTCCTGAACAGACTGCTCAACGAAAGCCATCCAGTGGCCTCAACTGCCCTTGCGCTTCTCGATCTTGGAATGCCAGACAAAGCTATTCAACTATTTCATCGCGCAGATTTAGCTGCTTCAGACCGTGCAAGTTTAACGGCTTTGGTTAAGCGTTGGTCTACTCCAGACAATGCTTTGGAGGCGAGCCTGTGTCTTCGTAGATTAGTTGAGGAGTCGCTGGACTATGCCAATTCGAAGTATTACGCAACAGCGGCCAGGAATTTGGATCGAGCCCAAACTTTAGCCGGTGAGATTGGAAGTTTTGCACAGTATTCTACTCATGAGGAGTGGGTGGCGGGATTACGCAAATCCCATGGCAGGAAGAAGGGCTTCTGGAGTAAAGTGAAGTGAAAGAATTTATATGCTTTAGGGGCTTTTAAGAGTGAATATAATTATTCTGTCCTTGCTTGCTAGGATGGTCAGAATCGGAGCAGGATTTAACGGCACTGTTAACAGTGCTGCGCGACATTCCACCTGAATTAAACTTCTAGATTATTAAGAGATTGGAATTCTCTCCTTTTGCGAAACCACTCTCTACTGCCGCGCTTAGGTATTGCGCGACATCCCAATCGTCTTTCCTGGCAAAATCTTTGACTAAGGCTGTTACAAAAGACAACGGCAACTGTCTCGCGTAGAAATTAAAAGCTTCTACACCAGCCCATTGAAACGGTGGCGATAAGTCTTCGAAGTAGCAGGTTAGGTTGCATTGGGCTTCTATTGAATTATAGAGTTCAAAAACCCAATATAACCCTCGCATTGGCTCAAGCTCGGCCTGCTGGATAGCCACAAAAAGTGCTTCGATGCGAGCGTGTTGTTTCCACTCTGCCGCGAAGTTATTTTGCACATTGTAGAAGAGCCCGTCATAGGCTGCCTGCAAGTCATCTTCAGTGGTGTTGCTGCCGCTGGCGAGGAGCCGAATACGGCTATCGATTTCGCTTGATTCCGCGGCGACGATCTTGATGATCTCGATGAGCTGCTGTTTTTTGTGCTGGGCAAGTAGCTCGTCCAGTGATCGGTAAGTTGTAGACATGTGCTCAGTTTATAGGTTCCACTTACATTGCCGAGCGCATAGATATACCCTCAACCATTAAGCACTGCGCCGAAGGTATACTAGAAGATTCAAGCGCTATATCCGATCTTCAGGTACGGGAAAAATATATTACCGCTACGGTACGGGGCACCTCCTACTACAGTGTTAGGATCACGCTTACAGACGGGTTACCAGTGGACTGGCGTTGCTCCTGCCCTTACGAGCACGGCGATATCTGCAAGCATGTGGCGGCGGTGTGGCTAGGTTTGCAGCGTGGTGATTTCGAGCGGCTGGTTCAGGAGCGTACGTCCGAAAGTCTTACGCTCCAGAAACTGCTAAACACCTCCCGCAAACGTGGTTTGATCGACGGCTTGTTGGCGCTCGCTGCCGCAGATGAGGCATTTGCAGAGCTGTTGCTTAATCATTTTCAGCCAGAACAAGACGCAGATGCTGAAGATTGGGTTGAGGGCCTAGAGAAACAACTTGTTCGTTTTGATAACGAGAATGCAGATTCATTCGGATTTTATTATGCTGGGGAGCTCGCTAGTGTTTTTCAGCCCTACTGTACCCAACTTGACGTTTTTAAAGAGGAGCAGGTTAATGTTGCAGCTTGGGTTTTGGCGAAAGCTGTACCAGAACAAGCCTATGAACGCTTAGATTATGTTGATCACAGCAATGGATAGCTTGGTAAGGTAATGTACCATACTTTGGAACCTCTAACATGCTTCTAGAATTCAAATTTCCGTCATCAGCTACATTTTGAGGTGCTAAACTATCGCATTTACTGTGTGCAAAATGGCACTTTTGTAGAATGGGATTATCACGACGACTTGAAGTGGCGCCTTTGTGCCATAAATACATACGTAATTATTTAAACTTCCAGAATGCACTGCCGCGAACATGGTCGATGAGTTGCTGCATGCCTTGGATCAACAAAATGGCTACTATCCTCGTCTCCGTCCACTGGACTTACTTGCTTATGCGGATTGAGATGATGAATTGGCTCGTCGCATCTTGCATAACTCAACAGGAGATTTCTTACATTTTGGTGCAGATCATTTGCCAAAGTCGTTTCACCGAGATTTGGGTAAGTTCTAGTTCCCTTACAATGATGCTAGGTTGGCGGCTGGTGCGACCCGGAGGGCGTTGCTGCGGTAGTTAGATGGGGGAGGGTTTTAATTCTTTCCCACAATTGCGCCATAATCTTTCAACATATTACTGGATTAGCTTAGAGTTGTATCATGTCCTTGCTTAATACCCTCACTCCTTTTCTGCGCCAGCGCAAACTCGTGCCGGAAGCCATTAATGATCTCGGTGATCAACGGATCGCAGACTGGTCCGCTACTGGGCCTATAGAACCCGCTGTGATTACTGAGGCGGCCAGGCTCCCAAGCTTCAATCTCTACGCAGCTATGCAACAAGCGATTTCCTGTTTTGGGGACCACGTTTTTAATCACCCCAAGCTGATCAAGCATAATAATGTGATCGTAACAATAGACGAAGAATACATGCCGAGCTATCAACAAAGTAGCGGAGGTGAGAATCCTCCGCTAACTTCTCAACACCCGGGGGGTCAATACTCCGGAATAGGGGGGTCAACACTTTCCGGAATGGGGGGGTCAATGGTTCCGGAATACACAAACGAGGTGAAGGCAGTGCAAGCAACCCTCCTGACCTTGGAGGAATTGCATGTGGAGGAGGTATTTGATGCTGTCTGTCCTTCAGGCTATGTTGGGCAGGTAGGCGAGCTGTGGTACTGTCGGTTTGTACCATCCTTGCACGAGGAAGATGCGTTTGAAGTGGCCATATCGACGCCTTACATTCTACGAGGCCACCCGCGCAGCGACTTCGAGGCGTTTATCGGTCGCCAGGCTTCCCGTACCCATCGCGAAGATGCCGAAGCGCTGATGACGCGGGTTTTTAAGTACTCTCGCGACGTAGCCTATTGGCTGGAGTTTGTCCTTCAAGCTTACCTGACACATTCGAGTGGTCATATCGAGCTGCAGGGCTTGCCGGATGTTGTGGGCACGAAATTGCATGAGGATGGGGGTAGAGTGTTGAGGGGTTGAGGGGGGGCTATGCCCTGCCCGCCACAAACAACAGATATTCAAGCCGCCGGAGTGGTGTGGCCTTTTCCTGTCCTGGAATATATATATATCCGGTTGGCAACTCAGACGCTAGCTCAAACAGCTTGTTCTGGTAAGCTTCAAACAACTCCAGCCTACACATATGATAATGATAGATATTGAAGTCTGGATTCCCCGTAATACGCACGATACCTCTCAACACTCGGCTGTCCCAGATCGCATAACGTGTGGGATTACGGAAATGCAGGAGTTTGCTTGGCGCCACGTAACTACCGTTGAACGGCGCTGCGATAGACTGCAGCTCAGATGCGGATAAACTGTCCGCACCTTTCGCTTTTCGCAGGGCTTCGCTAGCAGGTTGGAGAAGATTTATGCCGTCGGCACCCGTGATAGTGAGTTTTAGCACCCGTGGCATCCAGGCGTATACGAGGTGGGCTGCCAAAATAAAGTCTGCGTCTGTTTCAAAAGCACACTCGCTAATGAAATGACGGAGATGGGGATAGGCTGCTAGATAGGGTTGATCGTTTTTATGGTTGGTACATTCGGTATTTACTAACTTCTTGAAATGAAAGAGATTGAGCTGGGCTATTGAAGTCTGAACGGTAAGTTTTGGCATGGTGGTAAACTAAGGTGCTACCACGATAAGCCCGTAGTCATTGGTCAGGCTGCTCCCTTGGTTTACCGCCCTTTCAAGCGTTTGCTTAGTTATCTTTAAATCGAGACGTGATCAAGGCGCAGCTAGCCGATTGGCGGCGGCTCAAATTTTGCCGCTTATAACAAGATCCAATACCTAATAATTCGGCAGAGCGTAGCGCGTAGAAGCTGGCAGTAATACACAAATTAGGGTCTTACCCTGCACCTCCCCATCCCAGAACTCTCGCAATACTTCGAGCACGGGTAAACCCAGTGCTCCGGCATAGACGCCGCTCGGCGGCTATTATGCCTCAGATCGTAGGATTGGCAAAAGGCTAGTTAGGGGCTGCTCAGAAAGAGTTTTCCCACTTGTAATCATTTGACATTCAGCCTATTATCTCGCATTTCTAGCCTTTAGGAGATCATTTGGTGCATGATTATTAGGTTTTTTTTCATTATATTGTGACATATGTTTAACTCTGCCCCAAGTTTTAATACTCCGCCTGAGCTATTCAGGCATCCCTTCGGCTCCACCTTGGATCCAGAGAACAGGTTTATCATCCTAGCTGACAAAATTCACTGGGATGGTCTCGCTGAAGTGTATAACGCCAGCTTGGACAAGACTAAGGGTGGACCTTCCATTAACATCCGTATGATTTTAAACACGCTTACTCTTCAACAATTCGAAAAGCTCGGTGACCATGCCGTCATTTAGCATATCCGGGAGAACCTTTATGCTCAGTACTTCATCGGGTTTCGTGAATTTGATTGCGATGCTGTCTTCGCTCCTACTTTATTTGTCGATGTCCGCAAGCGGCTCGGAAATTACAGCACTCAGCGGCTTAAAGAGATGAGCATCCAGGCCATCAAGAGCCTGTAATAATTCATGGATATGGCTATATGCTATGTATAAGGTACTGGCTATCAACTGAGCAATAAGCCGCAGGAAGGCATCCGGTGGGCATGATTACTACATCTTACCACCCGAACGTCTCCATCGGCTCTGTAAAAATCATTACTCGCTGCATTTGCCTCTTCATTTTAAAACGCGACCGCATATACCCAATCGAACTCGTCGTCGCAGCTCTCCTGCACCGCATCGATATCGATTGCAAATAGCGTGCACTTGCTCGGCCTGAACTCCCCCGATAGGTAGCCCACGATTACTTTTTCGTGTCTATTGCTATGTGGTGAAATGAAGGACACAGCATGGAGGTGTCTGGCGACTGCACGCCTAACTCCACTTTAATTTATAAGCAGGGATGGTAAGAGAGACACGATAATGATGGGGCTAAATTTTACGACTAGTACTCAACTTAATTTTTGTGCAGTCCCTCACTTACGGATCAATACGTGCCCAGCGCAGCCCACTCTACAAGCCCCCATACCACACTCTTACCACCTCCGCCATCAACGCCCTGCGTTCGGCTAAAAACTCTAGGTAAGGTACTTCTCCATGGAGCATCGTCGTGGGTATAGCGTGGGCTGCTAAGTTTTGACGCAAGGCCGCTAGAGAGTCGATGCCGCCGTAGTGCTTAGCTACCGCCTCACCACTAGCCTGGGCGAAGACCTGGGTCAAGTAGGCCGCGGGTGCACGATCGCCGACAGCAATGTTTACCTCCTGCTGCATGTACACTAAATTAGCCACTTGATTGTACTGGCTCTGCGAAAAGCCTTTCCGCTTAAGATATGCCTTGGGGTATACGTGATGGACGTCGCCACGCTGCTCCAAGAGTGACCTGACGGTGATGTCGCGCGAGAGAAATCCGGTGACACCAGTCTTCGCCTGCGCTGCCAAAAAGCACATGAAGTAAGGCGATACTGTGCTTGGGGTTTGTAGGTTTTGCGGAAGCGTCGCCGTCCAGAAGCTGTCGCCGAGCTCAGCTGCTTCGATGTCGGCGAGGTAGTCACCGAAGTCGCGCTCCTTAATGGCACGCATGTCGAAATCAAACTGCGACTCAAACGAGCCGGTGGCGCGATTTGTCAGAATCGACAGCGCCAGCCAGCGTCGCACCTGTCGCTCGATGTCATGGGCTGGCACCTGGCGATCAACGAGTGTGAGGTAGAGGTAGTAGGCAAAGTTGAGCGCGTTTTGTGAGCGGATCAGGCCACTTACAACAAAGCCCGCTGACTTCACGATCATCACGAAGCGCTTGAACTTAGTCTCGTTAAATACCTTGCGAACGCCCTGGTCAAGGCGGCGGTGTGCATCTTCTGAAATCTCTTCCTTGTATATACGTGCCACAGGATCACGACCTGATAGACTTGCCACCAACGTTCGGAGAACCGCACGGTGGAACTCTGTGCCGTAAGCCACTCGCAAGACGTCAGTATAGCTTGGATCGTAGAGGTCTTCTTTCTCTTTGCGCAACCATGACATGGTAGCGTAGTAGTCTGTTTTGGCGAAAGCTGGATCATTATCCTCAATAACCTTTGCAAACTCTGGGTTAACGGCAAGGTTCGAAAAATAATCAATCGCTTTGCGCATCAATTGTCCGCCGTAGCGAGTGTCGCTTGCAATCTTCGACATTACAAAATCCGCCTGATTAAGCGTTACACCTTTAGAATTGATGCGGATGAAGATGTCGGTGACCATCTCTATATCGAGATCGGCGGCGAGCTCTATCATGCCAATGGCCTTAGCTTGTATGCCGAACAAGCGTTGGATGGCCGCTTTCACCATATCCCGATTGCAATCAGGGTTGCGCTGCAAATAGGTGCTGATGGCGTCGAAGGAATCGCCCCTCAGTACCTCATGCACACTCGTTAGCCAGGCATTATTTCGCTTAGTACTGGCGTTAGCAACTTCAAATACTTCTGTTTGCGGGTTAAAGCTAATTGTAATACGTTTAGACTTAAAGTTCTTGTCCAGCACGCGCTCGCCGAGTATAGCAGCTCGTAGCGCCGTTACTCGTTGCTGTCCATCAATCAGTATTTTCTTTCCCACCGAAAGCGAGCCATCCTTTAGGCGAACATTCGGGTTCTGCCACGAGATTACATAGCCGACCGGAAAGCCTTTGTACAGTGAATCGAGCAGATCGCGAACCTTGCTCGACTTCCATACAAACGGTCGCTGTATTTCTGGTATGGCTATCTCACCCGACTGTACCCAATTGAGCAAGTTGGCGATTTGGTACTGAGTGACGACATACTTTTGGGTATCCTGCATAGGTAATCTGAATGTTGGGGGAAGATAAGCGCTATCGACATTGGGAGTGTTAATTGAGCTGTATCTAATTGGTCTCCATCGTTGAAAATTTCGGTTTTTCGGTGGTGGCGGGGTTGGGTCTGACCGCCCCGACCGGTGCCTGCGACTTTAGCCGAGTAGACAGGAAGCGTTTCGCTAGCAACTTTAACCCGTCGAATACGGCCGAAACGGGTAAAAAGGGCTTTGGCTACCTCTGCAGGTATGTATAAAATAGTATCCTGCGCACGGAAGGTATTAGTTGGGTCAAAAGTAAATCTAGTGCGAAATGGACATTTTGTGGCCGACATAAAAGGTAGCCATTGTAACGCTGAACAAACCTTAGTATATCCCCTATTCCATTTCCGTATGACGCTAGCGGGCAGAAAACTTTCTATTATTCTATATTTTGAAAATTCCTCATTCATTACTACTCTTCTGATAAATACCCCCAACTTCCCCTCTATCCTATTCCTTCGCCAACCTCAAAATCCTAAGCGCCCCTTGCAGCACGATAACAAACACAATACTGCCAATAATCAAATCGGGCCACCTAGAATCAGAATAGTAAACAAGCATTCCAGAGAAAATAACTCCTGCATTAATGATAATATCATTCGAAGTAAATATTTGACTGGCCTGCATGTGAGCCTCCTCGCTGCGCGTTCGTGCAAGTAGCCACAAGCAAACAGCATTGGCGACCAATGCACATGTTGCGATAACAATCATGACCTTGAATTCAGGCAGTTCATCTACGAAGAATACCCTTCTTAGCACTTCCGTAAAACCCAATGCTGCAAGCCCGAGCTGTAGGTACCCACTTATAGCAGCAACACGCTTTTTGCGCGTGATAGTGCCGCCTACCGCAATGAGACTCAGTGCATAAACCGAGGCATCGGCCAGCATGTCGAGCGAGTCCGCAATCAACCCCATCGACTTAGCCAGCCAGCCAAAACCAAATTCAATAAAAAAGAACGAGGCATTGATTGCCAGCACCCACCAGAGCATGCGCCGCTGTGTAGCACAATTATCCGCGACTGCTGAGGGTTCGGCTGCTTCGGTGGCGACCAGTTTATCGCCCAGCTTGAGTGAGGCAACCGCCTTGGCAATAGGTGCCAAGTCGCCTTGATGCACCACGGTCAACTTGCGTGCTACCAGATCGAATTTTAGCTGCTCCACGTCCGCCATCGGCTCTAGGCGCATACGGACCAACTGCTCTTCGGCGGGGCAGTCCATTTGGGAGATGTGGAAGGTGGTGCGGTGCATGAGAAGAGCAAAGTAATTAATACATGAGCTTTTTAAAGCTATTGGCGACGGCAACTATATGTATGAGTCTGTTACAACCATCCTTACCACATCCGGATGAGCAGAAATGACGAAGATTTTTACATGCAACTTCGGCCAGGTATTTGTTGATCCAGATTTTTAGCTGTGCTTGTTAAACGTACACGTAATTGTGTCTTGCGTACCGCTAGTGTGTATACTGTTCCCGTACTGCAACAAACATTAATCTGCGCTCGTCTCACAAAAGCTTATAACTTCTTTGGCACCAGAGGTCGATATCAAGATAAATTAAATATTTTCAGTTTAGGTAACGGCCATGACTCAAATTTGGCGAATTGGCCATCTCATCTAGCTACTACCCCAGCTTGACCAACACCAGTTAGCCTGTGGCAGTAGCTCCTGTTTCTGAGCAGCGCCAACTCAATTTGCATCCCCCACAACCCCTACCTTTGTTTCTCCGTTCTTAATGTCGTACTTTCGAAAGGCACCAGAATGTCACCTCAAGCAACTACATACGATCGAGTCGCGCAACTGCTAGAGGCAGGGCGTGATGCCGTATGTTTGTTGCTTCGTGAGGACTTCGCGGATTGCGGTCCAGCAGTTGAGGTCGACGCGGCATTGGAACGTATGGTCGGTAAGGGAGAGCTTGCGCAACTTCGCGAGGATGCTTTTACCTATACCGAATTGTCCCCTTACACGGGTCAGCTCACTCTTCGCTATTCCTTGGACGCGCTAGCCCGTGAGTATGCAGAGTTAAAGGGCGCTACCGTTGTGCCTACCGAAGCACAATTTGAATATGCGCAGGGGCTGACAAAGCAAATTCCTAATAATCGATTCGTTGGCGTAAACCGACCTGTAGAAGGACAGCTACAGTACGGTCGGCAACGAGTAGAGTTCCAATATGTTTAGGCCGACATTAGAGGCCCTTCAAAAGGTAAGACTCGCACGGGGTGACCAGATTGATCTTGCCGCGCTCGAGAAGGACTGGTACCTAACAGAAATCTTCCAGATACTGAGCAAAGCAGAGCTGCCCCACGGCGCTCAGCTCCTCTTCACCGGCGGTACAAGTCTCAGCAAACGCGGGATTATAGCTCGTTTTTCGGAGGATGCAGATTTCCTGTTAGTAGACACTCTTGGCGAACTCGCCACACGAGGGCAACGACGCACATTTCGCAAGCGATTATCTAATACAATATCAGCCTCAAAGCAGATCTGCAAGATGGTCGAGGCTACCGCAAGAGACGACGGACGCCAAATAATTATTGAGGTAGTATATCCTACAGCCCTAGAACGCGGTAAAACATCGCAAGCGCTAAGGCCTCACATCCGCCTCGAGCTGCGCTACACCACGACGCCACTCCCCTCGGACGTCGTAGCTGTCCGCTCTTTAGTGGGAGAATTAATAAATTCAGAACCATCTGTGGCGTTGCCTACAGTTTCTCCGCTAATCATTGCTGCCAATAAATTCGTTGGATTGGCTTGGCGAGTTATCAAGCGTGAGCGAGCAGGCGCGAATGCTAAACACGAGGACCGCAACCTTGTGCGGCACGTACATGACCTCGCTGCTCTATTTCCGACTATCCAGGCAAATTCCCAAAGGTTTACGTCTCTAGTCGAAGATATCATATTGTCAGATCGTCCTCGCTACAGCAATTTAGAGGTCTCACCTGAACAATTGATCGCAAAGGGTGCCGAATTAGTAACCGCCGAAACACCCTATCGCGTGGAGTACGAGCGCTTTATTGCAGCTATGTCCTTTGCTCCAATCGATGAGGTAATAGGTTACGAAGAGGCTATTGCTGCTTATAAAGAAATCGTTTCGTTGGCTGGATACAGCGGGCGGTAAGCGAGCAAATAGTTTCGGCAAAAGCCCCGACCATCGCCCGCAGTTCATCCTGCCACCAATCTACTTCCCATCTATCTCCCTACCAACCTAATACGCCATCAACTCTAACACCTCCCCAGCCTCATCCCCTCGAAAATCATTACGCCCAACCTGCTCCAACAAGCTTTTAGCCTCCTCGACATCACCCGTTTTGGCGAAAGCTAGACCGGCATAGTGTAACAGCGCCGATACTATGATTACCGCCGGCCCTAATCGAAAGTGGTAGCGGAGTAGTGGCTTTTGCACCGCACTTTAGCCAGGATAATTAGATACGCGCGCAGGGCTGGGAGCGCTGAAATACGCTGCCGAAGAGGTGCAACATCTGGCTCGCTATTTTTCGACGAAGGTTCTGTTGGGTGATGAAGCTTCAGCAGAAGCTCTTTATCGGCTTTCGCCCCAGGCGCAAATACTTCACCTGGCTACCCATGGTGTGCTCGACGATAATGAGCCGCTTGCTTCCGGACTTTATCTTGCCAAGGATTCGGCCAGTGGGGGCGTAGGACACTTTCTTACCGCCGCCGACATCTACGCGCTTCATCTGCGCAGCGACATTACGGTGTTGAGTGCGTGTCATACGGCTGCAGGAAGGCTGTCTGCGGGTGAAGGCTTGCTCAGTCTTGCGCGGGCTTTTAGCTATGCTGGCAGTCGCAGTGTAGTAGCGAGTCGCTGGCTAGCCAATGATCGAAGTACGGCGCGCATCAACAATCACTTTTATGCGCACCTAAAGTCTGGGGCCACTAAAGCCGAGGCTCTCCGCCTGGCCAAGCTCGCCTACCTTGACGAGGCTGACGCACTCACCGCACAACCTTATTATTGGGCGGGACTTCAGCTAAGTGGCGATGAAGGTCCATTGCTAGGAAAGGCATCCAGGAGGTGGATGTTTTTTGTCGCCATGGCTGTGGTGGTGCTAGGGGGCTTGGCGGTGCGACGCTATACTTAGCAGTTTTGGTAAGGATGCAATAAGCCTTGCGTTTCTAATCAAAGTGGATTGGCACAACGCTCTTCAATCAGATTCGCTAAGCTTAACGCTATGCCTGGTTTTGAAAGCAGCGACCGCAGGCGGGTTTCGAAGCACACTATATGCAAGATGACTGGGAGCCAGACTTGTACTATCACATCATCGGGAAGGCAATTACTCGCGAACACCTCTTGCGTGAGGAAAAAATTACCGCAGGTTTTTACAACTCAGCGTACACAACCTATACGGCCTCATCATTAAAATTTATGTCTATTGCCTCACCCCCGATAACCTTCACCTCAAGGTGCGCACGCGCCAGCTTGAAGACATCAGGAACAGTTTCGCGCCGCGCCTAATTCTCACGCTCAGTTTTACACACATTTATATTGGTAGAATGGGCAGCTATTTGTAAAACCGACGTTACATGGCCTTACCACAAAAGGTATCCCTGGCAAAGAATTCTCCCGATCATTGGTGGCCTATATCGCATAAAATTATTACAAGCACGATATCGCACCAGCGGACATTGCCTATATGTGGAGCAGACCAACTGCTCCGAAGTATCACATTATTGAGCCTGATATCGAGCTTCATTACAGAGATGAGAAATCCTGTTAAGCGTTCAATCTATGGTATCTACATAATTTTGGCACCCCTATGCTGGCTTTCAATATCAATAAAACTTTTACGTTGCTCACGCCACGTAAATACTTCGATGATTATGAAGAGTGGCGAGAGGTGAAGGCGCTAGCACCTCTATCTCTTACACATCATATCTCCCTCTTATTCCCAGCTGCATCCCAAACCTCAACTTTGATTTCTCCCGATCCTAACTTATCTCGCCGCAACTCGAGACGATTATTCTTAGCATCGAAAGTAGCAAGCACCCAATCACCATTTTGCGTTACGCGGTAGCGCAGGTAGCGCGCCCGGGTCACATCATCGCTCAGCAGGTAAGTATAGCGGTTGAGGCGGCGAATGGTAGGCTTGCGCGTATCGAGGCGCAGCACATAAGCACCCCAATTCTTCACCTCTACTTCCAAGTGCGTGGAGCCCGTAGTAAGCGTGCCAGAGAGGGTCCTGTTAGCATTGTCGCAAGGACTAACGTAGGCGTTTGGCCGCAGCTCCATCGGCACGTCGTAAAGTGGAATACGTAGTTTTGCGGAAGCGTGAAGCGGCTCCTCCTCACTGCCAATCGTATAGCACCTCGAATAGGCTTCAGCAGGCACATCTGTACTCGCACGAGTGGTGAGGTAAGTATCTGTATAAACCGCATCAGCCGCTAAGTCGAGCGTAGCATCCGCAATAGCAAGATTGGCTGCCTCACCTTGTTTCACGAGATAATTATAAGTCGGCGCAGGCAGCATTTCTGCATCACCATCAGCTAGCACAGTAAAAGTAAGTACAGCGGCATTGCCAAAGGCATCGCAGGTAGTAATTAGTACATTACGGCTTTCGCCAAAACTCAGATCTATAAAACCGTTATTCTCAACCTCTGCATACAGCGACAATTTATCCCCTGGCAGCCGGTGCAAACGATAAAAATATCCACCACCACTGCGGTGACTAAGGTAATCGTAATGCGCCTGAATATAGCGGGTCTGTTCAAATGAAACCGTATCATAGCGCGACTGCCAAAAACGCTTTCCGTCAGTCTCGCCCTCGATCATAAAGACGCCATTGCTATTTTGCGTACCTTCTTGTCGATCATAAGCCTTAACTCCAAAACCTAT
Organism: Saprospiraceae bacterium; assembly: GCA_965213735.1. GTDB lineage: Bacteria > Bacteroidota > Bacteroidia > Chitinophagales > Saprospiraceae > CALDTK01. The sequence continues at coordinate 198,094 of CBDCAB010000005.1, read as the reverse complement.
TTCTCCAGGCGGAACATGCAGCGTGTCTCGCAGGGAGTAGCTTCCGTTGGTGCTGCGCGGAGTAACGCGCTCTAAGTTGTGGGTGGCGCCATTTGGCAAACGAGTATAGATGCTCAGTCCGCGGATTTCAGGTGCGCGCGAGTCTTGAATAGCAAAGTCGTAGAGCAAGGGATTAAAGGCTGCATCATTCTCACTCAGACGCAACTCAAAATGTAAATGCGCGCCAAAACTCGAGCCGGTATTCCCCATCGTTCCCAACAGCTGTCCACGCTCTATCGGCAGATCAGTTGGACCTAAATCTTCTATATCTAATTCATAAACCTCTCGCGCATAATGTGCCGAATCAATATACCGCTGCAGATCGGGTGCGTAGGTATCTAAATGAGCATACAGAGAACGCGTACCGTTAGGATGATCTACATAAATAGCATTGCCATAACCCGCAGCCGAAACTTTAATTCGAGAAACGAAGCCTTCGGCCACTGCGTAAATCGGATCGCCTACCACGCCCCGCGAGCTTTTGATGTCGAGGCCCATGTGAAAGTGGTCCGAGCGAAGTTCGCCAAAGGTGCCCGAGACTTTAATAGGATGATCGACTGGCGAGCGGTACGTGTCGGGCAGGTAAGGTGATTGTGCTTGCGCCAAAACCCCACTCGCCAGCATACACAACACCCAGACCCAGACTAATCGCACCTCGTTCATAGCTTATTCTCCTAGGCAACAACGTCAGATATTCGCTCGCCCTACCCAACAATTCACTTGCTTACGGTGACTTTACAACTAATTCGTGTTAAGCCCGAGTGCAGCGTCTGACAGCAAGCCCGTCCACGCGCCGCGATCGGTAGGTTCGTGCTGGTTGCTCTCGAGCGTACGGGTAAATTCACGTCGCGAAATGGCTACGGCTCCCAAGCTTGTCAGGTGCGGAGTCGGCATCTGGCAGTCGATAAGCCAATAGCCACGCGCTTGCAGATTTTTCACAAGATGTATGAAACCATACTTGCTCGCATTGTTAACCCGCGTAAACATGCTCTCCCCACAAAATACTTTTCCCACAGCAACTCCATATAGCCCACCCACGAGTTGCCCGTCCTGGTCCCAAACTTCTGCTGAGTGCGCAAAGCCCGCCTTGTGGAGGTCGATGTAACCCCGTTTTAAGTCTTCGCCTATCCACGATCCTACCTGCTGCCCCTGCCGAGGAGAGTGCATACAGGCATCGATGACTTCAGCAAAGCAGGTATCGTAGCTTACGCCAAAACGGCGCTGATTAAGATAAGGGCGCATGCTGCGTTTGATCCGCAAATCTTCTGGATAAATCACGTAACGCGGATCAGGACTCCACCAGATGATGGGTTCGTCAGGATTGCTCCAGGGGAAGATGCCACGCGTGTAGGCGAGTAGGAGCCGCTGCCAACTGAAATCACCACCGACAGCGAGCATACCGAGTTCGTTGGCCTGCTCTACGTTCGGAAAATCAAGCACAGGGCGCACCCATTGGTCAGACATCAGAAGAGCACTAGGCGTACTCGCTTTCTATGACGGCAGAAAGTCCACGTTCGGTGAGGGCGTCTTTGAGTGGGTGCAGCATTTCAAATGAGCCAGACTTCACGCAAGCCTTCCCTTTAAAGTGGATGATCATCGCGTTCTGCTCGGCTTGTTGGTTGGTATGGTCGAGCACCTCCATCAGGCACTGGATCACCCAGGTGAAGGTGTTGACTTCATCATTGAAGATGACGAGCTGTGATTCTAGGTCGAGGGCTTCGAGCAGATCGACCTCTTCCAGCTCGAGCGTATCCGCGTCGGGTTCTGGAAAGGCAGCAGATGTGGTCAAAGGAAAGCGATGCATGATTGGTGTCCGTGGGTTTGAATTAACTAAGATAGTGAGCGTAGGGTTGACTGAATAATAGGGTAATTTGGCTGCTCGCCTGCATTTTCTAGAACTTCTGCGTAGGCAATCTTACCTGAGGCATCAACGACGAAAGCCGAACGCTTGGCTACACCCTTGAGCCCGAAGAAGTCTTCATACACAACATTATAGGCTTTGGCGGCCTCCTTGTTGAAGTCGCTGAGGAGCGGAAAGTTGAGGTTTTCCTTGTCCTTAAACTGGGCGAGTGTAAACGGGCTATCAACAGATATGCCCAGCACCTGCGCATTGGAGGCGTTGTACTTGCCCATGTTGTCGCGCATAGTGCATAGCTCGGCGGTGCAAACACCTGTAAAGGCCAGCGGGAAGAACAGCACTACCACCGGCTGACCCCGAAAGGATTCGAGCGACACCGGTTCGTTGGTAGTATTGGGAAGTGTAAAATGTGGGGCGGCGTCGCCTTGTTTTAATGCCATAGGTGCAAAGATAATGCTTGAGACAAATTACCTTAACGCGATGCAACACTTCCTTCTACGTTTGGCTTGCTTCGGCTGCTGCTGTGTGGTTTTGGCGAAAGCTGACATGCTGCTGGCACAAGCATCCAACATTACAGTCACCAACCCTACAGCCGCAGCGGTACTGGCTGGAAGCTTCACAGCAGATGACTTTCCCGGGGGAGAGACCATCGACTTGCGCAAAGACCTCGCCCAGGCGCTGATTGCCGAGCTGTCGCCAGATACCTTAAAGCAACTCCTGCTCGAACTCAACACGTTTGGCAACCGCAACATTGGCTCCGACACCGTCTCCACAAGCTCGGGAATAGGTGCAGCCCGACGCTGGGCACACGACCGGATGGCAGGTTTTGGCGCAAGCGGAAATGGCAGACTGCAACTCGGCTACGTGCAATTCGACCAACTGGTGTGCGACATGCAACAACACCGCAATGTGCTAGCCGTGCTGCCAGGTACAGGCGCGCATGCCAATGAAGTGGTGCTGATTGAAGGTCACCTCGACTCGCGCTGTGAAGGTGTGTGCGATATCGACTGCCAGGCCGATGGGATGGAAGACAATGCGAGTGGCTCGGTGCTGGTGATGGAGCTGGCGCGGGTGCTGAGCAAATATCGCTTCGACCGGACGCTGGCCTTTATGCTTACCACCGGCGAAGAGCAAGGCCTCATTGGTGCGGCTGCCTTTGCCGACTACTGCGTGGATGAAGATATTAAAGTGGTAGCAGTGCTCAACAACGATGTGATTGGCGGTGTGATTTGCGGCGAAACGGCTAGTCCTCCAGGCTGCCCGGGCCTCAACGACATTGACAGTATAAACGTGCGACTTTATGCGGCCACTAGTGCAAAGAATTTAGCCCGCTACACCAAGCACCAGTACGATGAGCGCGTGGCTCCGCAGCTGGCGGTGCCTTCTATCGTCAATATTATGAGTGGAGAGGATCGGGCCGGTCGTGGAGGTGATCACATTCCGTTTCGCCAGCGAGGTTATCCGGCTATTCGCTTTACCTCGGCTAATGAACACGGAAATGCCAATGTAAATGATCCAGATTACCATGATCGCCAGCATACTAGCGAGGATGTTCTTGGAGTAGATACTGATAATGATGGGCAGCTAGATAGCTTCTTCGTAAATTTCCGCTATTTGTACCGCAACGCGGTAATTAACGGTGAGGCTGCCGGCATGCTTGCAACAGCGGATACTCCGCCTGCGGGTATTACTTCTGATGACATAGATCATCGTGTTGCCATAGCTATTGATGATCCTTTGCAGCGCGACAGTTTTACGCTTGCTATACGCAATTCGAGCAGTTTAGAATGGGATACGCTGGTGAGGATTGCGGCCATCGATACTGTTGAAGTTGGCATCGACCGCTGGTATTTTTCGGCTGCTTATTTAGATGATCAAGGTTTGTTGACGCAGTTTACAGATGAGTCTACGGCGCGCGTACGTGTGAGCAGTACCGGAGAGGTGGTGATGCAGGAGGAGGCTATTGAGCTATTGCAAAACGTACCCAATCCCTTTGATGAGGCAACGATGATTCGGGTGGTGGTCAATCAGCCGGTTGCTGCACGCGCCGGACAGATTGTGGTCCACGACATTAACGGGAGGGAGTTGACGCGGCTAGAGGTGGGTCTACAACCCGGCATCAACGAGGTGCTTTACGACTTCCGCAATCATGATTTTGTGCCTGGCACCTATAGCTACTCACTTACAGTTGAGGGGCAGGTAGTTGCTACGCGGTGGATGGTGTATGCGTGGTGAGGGGGTGGGGGCTGGGCAGGTAACTAGCGATCAAAAGGCACCACATACACCCACTCCGAATGAAATAACTCCTCATCATTGTACAGCAGCCAGGCGTGCACCAGCCCTTTACCTTCTACAAAATAACTCGCCTGGTAGCACCGACGCCAGTGGCCAAGTTGAGATTTAGGCGCATAATCCCAAAAATAAGCCCACTCCGCACCCAAGCGCGCTAGGTCGTCACTACCACCTCGAAACCTCCCGATAAAATTTTCCTCCTCATTTTTGGCGCAGTGAACCACACGTGCCGCAGCGGCAATGGCAGGATTCAAGGCTTCAGCACTACCGTGTGGCAGCACCTGATAACGCAGCACAAATTTTCCTCCGCGGTGGCTCCAAGAGAAATCATACGGTTGAAAATCGCTGGTGCTCAACGTGTCGAACCGTAACTCGTCGAGGCGTGGCAGGGCAAACGTTAGCCCCATTTTGCGTGCGAGAGCAGGCAACTCTGCGACGGAAGCTTGCGCCAAAACCTCAGCCGACGGCCCAAGTAGAAAGACGGTGCACAAGCACAGGACGACCGCCAAAACATGTGCGCGTTGCTGCATGAGCGGCACCAACGTCCAAGACTCAGACAGGTATACTCTCTGGAGTCTGCACCGCGTCAAGGTTGGTCGCAATTTGCGCGCTGAGGTTGATCGGACCTTCATCGGTGACCAAGATCACGTCGCGCAGTTGAATTCCAAACCCTTCATCCACGAGGTAAATCGCAGGTTCGCAAGCAATGACCATCCCACTTTGCAAGGGCGTGTACGGCAGGTACGGATCGCGGAGCGTTCGACCGACGTGGTGGTAGTTGCTGCTCGCAAATTCGCGCCCCAGCTGCACACTATTGAGGTGCAAAGCATCACAAGCTTCGTAAAGCATCGACTTGAGTGCGTCTTCGCAATCGGGTAGCGTTTTGCCGGGCACCAGCATGCGCGAACCTTCCTGTAGAATTTGCAAAACAGACTGGTAAACCTCCCCTTGGCGGGCCGTGAATTTTCCTCCCACAGAATACGCACGTGCTACTGTGGCGTGGTAGCCAGCATACGCGACACCTACGTGGAGTTGCACCAGTTGGCCCTTGTGCAGCTTCGCACTATTCGCGTCGTAGCTGGGATAAAGCGACCTTTTGCCACTCGCCACTCGCACCGGATGCGACAGCCCCTGCGCACCTCCTGCGATAATCGCGTGTACGGCGGCGGCTTCCACAACATGTTCGGCCACACCGGCTTTTAGCTGTTGCACGGCGGCTTGCATCCCTTGGTCGGCAAGCACGATTGCTTTGCTGATTAGCCCTACTTCCGGTGCACTTTTCACCATCCCAATCTTCTTGAGAATTGGCTGTGCGCGGTGATATTTATGGGCTGGGTAGAGTTTCATTAGCCTTTCGGCAAAACGCAAATCGCGTGCAGGTGCTTCTGAGTATGCATGTCGGTCTTCACGCGAATTGATGTACACGCGGCTTGTCAGCAAAATCAATTCGTGCAGCGTGGATTCGAGTTCGTCGAGAAAACATACTTGCTCGATACCGCTGAGTTGAGCTGCCTGCTGCAGGTCAAGTCCAGGTCCGCGATTAGCGCCTGCCCGCTGATCAGGTCGGCGGATGAAGAGAACTTCTTCGAAACCTTGTTTGGCAGTTTTTGGCGCCAGCACCAGCATGGTTTCTGGTTGAGTAATGCCACTGAGGTAGTAGAGATCTGGGTTTTGGCGAAAGCGGCAATAGGTCTCACCATTACTGGCCACGAGGTCGTTGCTGCAGAATACTGCCACAGAATCGGCAAGCATTTCGCGCGCAAATCGCTTGCGGTTCCAGCGGAAAAGTTCAGGATTAACGGATTCTTGCTTCACGGCACCTGCGTTTGATATTCACTACGTGTGCAAGCTTCGCGCCAGCACGTGCACAATGCACTCCCTGACGGTGCTAAGACGGCAAAATTTCCGTTAGCAACCGTGCAGACAGCTTTGCTTTGCATCTGACAACCTTTTTCAAACCTGCTCGTGATCATTTCGCTTCGCTACCTTATATCCTTCTTTTTGCTATGTGTGCTGCTGCTCGGCGCTTGCAAAAATGATCCAAAACCTACCCCGCCGCTCTCGCCCCCAAAGGAAGAGGTGGTCAAAACGCAGCTCACCATTCCCGCCTTTAGCGCCGACTCTGCCTTTGCGCACATAGTGAGGCAGGTCGATTTCGGTCCGCGGGTGCCCAACAGTGCTGCTCACGCTAGTTTGCGTAGCTATATTCAGCAGACGCTCGAACGCTATGGAGCGGCAGTAAGCGTGCAAGACTTTCCGGCCAAATTTTACGATGAAAAGCGGGCTACTGGCTACAACATTATCGGCTCGTTTAATCCAGCTGCACCGCGACGAATATTTTTATCTGCACATTATGATACGCGACCACTGGCCGACAGTGATTTATCAACCGAGCGGCGCGATGAGCCCATCCCGGGTGCCGACGACGGGGCATCGGGCGTTGGGGTTTTACTCGAAATTGCGCGCCTACTGCACGAGAATCCAATCGAACTTCAAGACTTTGGCGTCGACCTGGTGTTCTTCGACCTAGAAGATTATGGCAAGCCCGACGGCCAGGTACGCGATGATATCTACACGTGGGGGCTCGGTTCGCAACATTGGTCTCGCTCACCGCATGTGGGTGGCTACGCGCCAAAGTTTGGCGTACTACTCGACATGGTGGGAGCAAAGGATGCCGTGTTTGGGCGGGAGCAATACAGCAAGCAGTATGCGGGCGATATCCAAAATCGGATATGGGCGCTCGCAAAGCAGATGAAGCGCGGCGACCGCTTTGTGGATGCAAATATTGGCTTTACCACCGACGACCATTTTTTCGTAAACACGATTGCCGGGTGGCCAACGGTAGATATTATTTACAAGCCCATTGGCAGCAAGCAAGGCTTCGGCGATCACTGGCACACCCACAACGACGACATTGATATTATTGATCCGGCTACGCTCGAAGACGTAGGTCAGGTAGTCACGGCGGTAGTTTATCGAGCTGCTGGGAATATGTTGTGATGGAGGTAGGAGGCTGGACCACTTCGTTGCTGGATGTTGGATCGCTTCGCTGCTAGAGGCTGGATTGCTATTTTGGGAGTAAGCGTAGACGTCGTTCTACCGTACTGCTCAAAGCAAAAGAATCTTTGCCTACCGCAAATCTTACTGCGTGGTAGGACGACGTCAGCCGGTGCTAGCCCCACCCATACATGACTATCCTCTAGCATGCCGCGGCTTTTGCTGCTCGGTTCGACGACGTCAGCCGGTGCTAGCCCCACCCATACATGACTATCCTCTAGCATGCCTCCTCCTCCTAAAACCTAAATCTTATCCCATTCAGCACCGAATACACCGCTTCGTCTAAGCCTACGGGTGGGCGGGTGTCGTAGACGAGATTAAAAGATGTTGAAAGACTGAGGTTTTGGCGTAAGCTGACCTGCAAATTCCAATCTGAAGATATTCTAAAATCCGGAAATTTATCTATCCGTGGCTGATAATACGTAGTGCTAGCAATGGTAATCCAAGGAGCGCTCTCGGGCGTGTAAGATCCCGCTAAATAGGAGGAAATGCGATAATCTTTATGTATCGGAATAGAATCTACCACCTCCCGCTCTCGCTCGCGCATTAGCAACATGCCGAGGTAAGCAGTACCAGGCTTAGCATCAAAAATTTTACCCCGTGCGCCAGCACCGACAAGCCAACGCGACGCAATGCCATTAACCCGATTTTGCTGAAGTTGTGTAAAGGCCTCCCAACTCAGAAACTCCGATACGTAGTGAGTATAGCGCAAGTGACTGAAAGCGAAATTAACGAGCTCATCGCCACTCGCTTTTATTAAGCCTCCCTGTGCGTACAGCAGTATCGTATTCGAGTCCTGTTGATACTGCACGTGAGCTTTTGAGCCAAGCGACACCACAAGACGTTGGTTGCGCCGAATGTCAAAATTTCCTTCTGCCGAGCCAGACCATCCGGATGAATCCTGCGTGATGCGAAGCCGCTCCACGTTGACGACCTGAGCTTCGATTCGCGTAAGGAGGGCGAATAAGACTACAATGATGACGAGCAAAACAAAACGCATACGCCGCGAAGGTGCGGTACGCTGTGCACACTGCCCTAACTTTGCGCCTGATATGCCGCTTCACAACCGCATCAATACGCAAGAATTACGTGCCCGTGCACAAGAGCGCCGCGAGCCCCGTACTACTCTGAGCTTTTACCGCTACGTGCGCATCGACGATCCGCAGGCGTTTCGAGATTGGCTCTTTCGCCGCTTCCGCGAGCTCGACGTGCTCGGACGTATCTACGTCGCGCAGGAGGGCATCAATGCACAGGCGAGTGTGCCCACCGCACGCCTTGCAGAACTGCAGGATCTGCTAGACGGAACCAGCGGGCTGCGCCACCTGCGGCTCAATTTGGCGGTGGAAGATGATGATGCCAGTTTCTTTAAGTTGATTATTAAAGTTCGCCCTAAAATTGTCGCTGATGGTTTAGATGATAGCACCTTTGATCCCGGCGATGGAGGTACTCATCTTGATGCGCGTGGGTTTAATGATTTGGCTGAGCATCCGGAGGCGGTAATTATTGATATGCGCAATCATTACGAAAGTGAAGTTGGTCACTTTGAAGGTGCTATTAAGCCGCCTGTCGATACTTTTCGTGAAAGTCTACCTATTGTAGAGGAAATTTTGGAAGGCAAACAAGATGCGCCTGTCTTGATGTACTGCACGGGCGGTATTCGCTGTGAGAAAGCTAGTGCCTGGTTTAAGCACCGAGGGTTTCGGCATGTTTATCAACTCGATGGTGGCATTATTAACTACAAGCGGCAGGTACAGCGCGAAGGTTTAGCGAATCGTTTTCGCGGCAAAAACTTCGTCTTTGATGAGCGCCTCGGAGAGTCTATTTCTGAAGAAGTCATTAGTTGTTGTCACCAATGTGGCGCCCCCAGTGCTCGACATATTAATTGCATAAATGAGCAGTGTCATTTGCTCATACTACAGTGTCCAGCTTGCGCCAAAACTTATCGTGACGCCTGCAGCCACACCTGTGCCGAATTTGTAGCCTTACCCAAAGAGGAGCGTAAAGAAAAGGGTGCATCAATGACCTTTAACGGCCAGCGCTTTCCCAATGCGCACTACAGACCTGATATGGGCGAGTTGTAGCTACAGCTCCCGCACCCGGATGTTGCGGTACCAAACCTTATCACCGTGATCTTGTAAGGCAATTTTGCCGCTGGTTGCAGAGCCGAAGCTTGTGAACTCTCGAAATTTAGATTTTTCGATCATGGCGCGCCATGCATCGTCGGTATTGGTATACTCAAGTACTTTTTGCCCGTTTAGCCAGTGTTCTACCTGTCCCGGGGTTACAACCAGGCGTACCGCATTCCACGCTCCGGCAGGTTTTACAGCAGTGCTATCGGCAGCAATCAGATCGTATAGGTCGCCTGCGCGGTGCTTGTAAATCTTCGCATCGGGATGGCAGCTGTTGTCGAGCACCTGCATCTCCGGGCCCGTCAGCCACGGATAGTCTAAATCGTCGCTTTCCACGACATTATAGATGATGCCGCTGTTGCCGCAAGGACTGATCTTCCAATCCAGCTCGAGTTCGTAGTTAGCGAAGGCCTGGTTGGTCACGATGTCGCCGCCGAGGGTTGTACCAGTCTCATCGACCATCTCTGGATCGAAGTATAAAGTGCCGTTATCTATAGACCAAGCTTTGCCTACCTCGCCGCCGCCATAGCGATGAAAGCCCGCGAGGTCGGTGCCGTCAAACAAGTAAGTCCATTCTTTGATTTCTTCCGGCGCAAGGGCTTCGGCTGGAGCATCATCATTTGTCCACTGGCCACCGCAAGCAAACACGAGAGCTGCGAAGGAGGGGAGAAACAGGGTATCGACGCGCATGGCAGCAGGTATTTGTCTCAGAGGCACAATATTTAACAAAATTCCTGAACAATATGAACAGGACTGGCATGCAGTGTCCACAGGTTTCGCACATTCGCGGCGGTTAGCTGCCCTATGGACACCTTGCGTCACTACCTCTCTGCACCCGTCAACAATGCTCCGCTCGTGGTGTGGCGGGTACTATTCGGCTTGTTAATGCTCATTGAGAGTTGGGGTGCAATCGCTACGGGATGGGTGAAGCGCAACCTGGTTGATCCGGCATTCACCTTCAACTTTATTGGCTTCGATTTTCTGCAGGCGATCGTTGGACCGCAAGCATATGGCTACTTTTTCATTATGGGTTTGGCTGCACTCGGCGTTATGCTCGGGTTGCGCTATAGGTGGAGTGCATTGCTGCTGGCGCTGATGTGGTCGGGAGCCTATTTCGTCCAAAAAACGAGTTACAACAATCACTACTACCTAGCCATGCTGCTGTGTTGGTGGATGGTGCTAGTGCCTGCTCATCGGCGCTTTTCTCTTGACGCACGGCGCGGCGGCACTGTTGAGCTACAAGCTCCTCGTTGGATATGGACTTTTGCAAAAGCACAGATGCTGATCGTGTTTACTTACGGCGCACTTGCGAAGTTATACCCTGGATGGTTGAAAGGAGAATTTATTGCTCAAAGTTTTGGCGCTAAAGCGGCCATTGTAGGCATCGGTCCATTACTTCAACAACCTCTATTCCAACAATTTATCACGTATAGTGCCATAGCCTTCGATGGCTTGATCATCCCAATGCTGATGTGGCGACCGACGAGAAGAATAGCATTCGTGGGACTCGTGCTCTTCAATGTCTTCAATTCTGTTGTCTTTCAGATTGGCATCTTTCCTTACCTGGTGCTGGCAATGACCATCTTCTTCTTCGAGCCCGACTGGGTGGAGCGCTTTTTCCGTGTGCCGAGAAGTGAGGGAGCTACGGTATACGGTGGCACGGCTACATTGAGTCGGTGGGGCGCGGTAGCACTCGGGATTTATATGCTGGTGCAGGTGGCGCTGCCGCTGCGACATCATTTTATTCCTGGAGATGTCAACTGGCGCGAAGAAGGGCATAGGCTCAGTTGGCGAATGATGTTGCGCTCCAAAGGCGGTACCGTACGCATAGAAGCATACAACCCAATCAGCGGCGTGCGCGAGCGTGTACAACTAAGGGATCACCTTACGCAGAAACAAGCTTTACGTATAGCAACGCATCCTTACTTCGTGTGGCGATTTGCGCAGTATCTAGAGGAATATTATCAGGAGCAAGGTTGGGAAGAGGTTGAAGTGTATGCAACCCGTAATCTCGTATGGTTGAATGGGGTAGGACCGAAACCACTCATTGATCCTGAGGTAGACTTGACAGCTGTAGAGTGGGCAAAGTGGGGTAAGAAACCCTGGATATTAGATTTTGAAGATTAAGTGTTATCACCTCTACCATTTAGTATGTTGGGAATGTTTCAAAATCCTCACTAGCGACGCAGCTTTCTGATGTAGTGGAAAGTGATGATGAATTCTCATCTGCTTTCTCTAAAGTTAGGAAGGGAGCGATGCGGGCAACAGGATACCTTGCGCCCATGCGTACTAATGTCAAGATCATCAATCGCTCGAGGTATGAGCTGCCGAAGTATCAGACTGTGGGTAGTGCGGGCATGGATTTGCGGGCCAACCTGGACGAAGCAATTACCCTTGCACCCATGGAGCGGCGGCTAATTCCCACAGGCCTGTACATCGAGCTGCCGTATGGTTATGAGGGGCAGGTCCGGCCGCGCTCCGGCCTTAGCATTAAGCAGGGGCTCACGTGTGTGAATGCGGTTGGCACTATAGATTCAGATTATCGCGGCGAGCTGCGCGTTCCGCTGATCAACCTCTCTAACGAGCCGCAGCAGCTCGAGCCAGGCGAGCGGATAGCCCAACTCGTACTCGCCAAACACGGCGTCATCGCCTGGGACGAAGTCGACGAGCTCAGCGAAACGGATCGAGGGAGTGGTGGCTTTGGAAGTACGGGGGAGTAGGAGTGAGGCATTGATACCTTCCAAAGAGTTGCATGTCGTGCTTTCATTAATGGGTTTGGATGACTATCCATTTTATGCCTTTCATGATGGTTCGGCTGGCGGGCCGCAGCTTACTCACCTTGCAGGCATTTACTACAAGCTTCTTATCCGTTCATAGCAGGCTTGCTGGGAGAGTCCAATTTGCGGCCACTGCTCACGAAGATTTGAGGTCGAGAGGTCCGGATATTGGTAATCCGGTAAATGGACAGATCTGCAAAGCTGGGGCTAAAATGTACAGACTCGGTAGACGGACTAGCTTAGCCGCCTGCGGTTCCTGAAAGGTTCTAGCTCGATGCTAGGTGCCCGCCTTTGAAAGCCACCAACGACCTTTAAACCACCCGTTCGAATAGTTGCGCTACTGAGAGACTGACTCCCGGCAGCACTTTTAAGTGGATTGATACAATGTCTTCGGAGGCGGACGCGAGGCGACTGTGCCGCTCGTCCTCCAGTACATAACGCAGCATGTTTAAACGGATGGGATCGACAATATAAATTTTTGCGCATGCCCGCTTGCTCGTACAGCTCCTACTTGTCGATCATTTCGCGTTTGATGTCTCCTGGACTCAGCATTTCGCAAATGTAAATTAGCGCCTCCGTGCAGACTTCGTTGGTGTGTGTATGTGTGTCGCAAATCACATAGATATTGGGCTGAGCGACAGAATCGCCATCGCAGCTGATGGGGGTAGTAGCAAGTCTAAGGGAGCGGGAAAAAACAGACAGTAGTCAGCTTGCATACCCCCTTTGTACATCACCCCTGGGAGATTGCTGGCCACCGTCTGATTCTACATGTTCGGAGCCGGGCTCATGCGCCGCAGCTAGCCTCGCCACAACTCCACCCGTTCCTGGAACTGCCAAGAGAGACAATCCGCGTAGCTGTACTGACGACTAAGGCCAAGATTTTCAAAGCAGGTAATTGACATTGGTTGATGGTAAGTTGCTCGTTTGGCTCGGCGCCACTTGACGAAGCCATGTACTTACCCAACGTGCCGCTTTCGCGAAAACCTGTTTTGGCGAAAGCGGCAGCGGAGCGAAATTCACAGGCGAAGGCGACTAACGGCACCTATAGATATATATGCTGTCCCTATCCTGAAGAACAATTGCCGAATCGTTTGCCGCTATAGCTTTAGAAAGAGTTGAAAATGGTCCCACCTGCCTAACCCCAAACTCACCCGCAACATCTTTGAGGGGATAGCGATAAAGTCGACCGCCACCAACGTAGTACAGCGCTCCACCACACTCCACTGGGCGGGAAGGCGTATAGCTAGCGTCAAAAGACTCCACGATCGCCCCACCCGTAGTCTCAAGAATGTACCCGCGACCATCCTCCCCCAACCATACTGCGCGCTCGTCGGGCATCAAAAGCAGCTTGCTTGTCAGCATTTGCCGGGGTAGTTGCGTCGTCCAAACGGTGTCCATGGTTTCGCTATCCACGCAGAGCAGCATATTATGAAAAACGACTAAAAGCCGGCTGCCAACAAGGGTGTAGACCCGCTGTACGACACCGAACCGGAAGATGGAGGAGTCGCCAGGCATTAAAGTAGGACCTAATCCTGGTGTGCTAGAGTTAAGGGTGAGGGTGCGAATATTGGCTCGCCCCTTTAATCTCCCGGAGGTCTCTTTAGAGGTAACGTAAGCAATCAATACCCGATCATCCGGGTCTGGTACGCCGGTATGCTCTTGCGTGCTAAAGAGTCGCACCAGCTCGACAAGAGTATCACGGCTAGTGAGTACAACATTGGTGCTATCGGTTGTCTGGGTGGAGCCATTGCCAAGAATGCGATGCTTGTATAGCATGATGGACGTATCTGAAGGGCTGGATACGGTCAAGAAATTATCTTCTCCGAACGGTACGGGGTGATCACCCGGCACTACTTGTACTGATCGTAGTCGTGACGCATCTACGACTGCTGCATTAGGCCCAAGGCGCATTACAAATGCCGCCGGGCGCGACACAACTCGCCACCAATCTTGATTATAATACAGAGAGCCTTCACCTATCACGAGCGTGTCGAGCTGCGCGCTTGCCAATGATAAGCGAGAGAGCGCAAATAGTCCGGTGGCATAATCGGCGCGTATTAAGAACGCTGTATCGCCTGCAAGAACTGGATAAAGATTGTCGCCTAAAGAGGGCGCAGCAACAGCGGTGTACGGGGGAATTGCTGCCGTAAGAGCGCCTCGATCATCGTCAGCTATACAGCTCGCTACCGCCACGGTAGAACATACCACCCATCCCCAAGGATACCTTAGTTGCATACATGCAAGCTTGTGACCCTATCTAGGGGTGAGCATGAATTCGGGTCCAGCAGCACCATTGTATAAGTCTCTAAACTCTTCTCTCGCGGCTTCATGATCCGGAACAGCAATCTCCTGTCGGTGATCAGTGTCGAGCATTACAAAGGTTTGGATAGCGCCATCAAGATCCATTTCAGAGTGGGCGTAGACTCCATCGGTATCGTCGCTGCTAATGTAGGTAGTAATGCTGTGTGTAATCGTTTGACATCTCTCGTTTGGTGGCAGAGCATAACATCCATCTATGCACCGCTCCCAGTCCAAGGTTGGTTGGCCGTGATCTAAGTAGCTATCGCACTCGTCCTCGCAACACACCTCGTCTACAACAACAGTTACAGTCTCATCGAAAGAGCGACTTGACCAAAGATTCCATTCTGCGTTCATCGACTGAAAAACATATTCGCATTCAAGCAGCTCTCCTAGCTGACGGTCGCGGCGCTTAGCGGCAGATATCTGCATACGTAAGTTTTGAGCAGCGGACTCTACTCCTTCAACAAACTCTCCTAGCTCACCTGGATTAAGAACTCCCTTAATAAAGTTAAACGCGAGCGAGGCGAAACCAATCGTGTTTTCTATAACAGCGTCAGCATAGGTGGCATTGATCTCATCTCGGCGATCTTGCAGTTCGTCCTGTACACAGGAGACAAAATTGGTTCCTGGCGCCGACTGAAGAGCTGTCGAACCTAGGATCCGAGAGAGTGGGTAAGCCTCACTTCCAATGTCGCCGTACATCACGACCGTAGGCACACCTACTGGGGCGGCAGCTGGTAAGCTGTTGAGATATGGACTACCGGGCCGTGCCTGCGCTTGGAATCCGCTCGCTGCTGGGTCATTGACATTATCGTACAAATCTTGCAAGAGGGACACCTGATCACAAGTGCGACAATCATTAGCAGTTGAGGTGAGGCCTCCAAGGATATCGATAGTTTGCTTAACAGGAGGTAGAGCTCCGGGAATTTCAGAAAAGAATTGGTCCGTAAGGACCGATCCCTGATTAGGAACGCCTACTAATACCAGTGCACCTATACGACTGGCCGCTCCTGCGTCACGTTCAATCATACCACGCGCAGCAAGTCCACCAAGGTCGTAGCCGATAAACAAAACGTCTGACATATTTCCGTCGGAAAGATGAGTACTGTTAATTCCTTCTAAATCTGTTAAGCTGCTGGCGAAAGCTCCCGCAAAAGGTCTAGAAGTTACAGCTTCGAAGTGTTGTTGAGTCCATCCTCGCAGATTTGTACTCACACCAGCTCCGAATGCACCGCCTGCGGATACCACCACCTCTCTATCTTGAGCATTAATAGAGCCCAGGAAGACAAACAAATTAAGCAGTACGAGTAGGAAAGATTGATTCTTCACGATGAACGATGTGTTAGTTGTATTCATTACTGTGGTGTTTCAACTGAGTACTCGAGGTATTCCGTTTCTAGAAAGGTGTACATCGGCACATCAGCAGTACGCTGAGGAGCGAGGTAGCTGCGTATTTCCGAACGTTCCAAAACAGGGTAGCCGCCATCGGCGCTAGGGCTGGCTTTGAGAAGAGTCTTGGTAACCGCGCCCGGCTCTGATCCGGAAGTAACCGTAATACGCGGTATTTGCAGTTCAGCATCAACGATCTGGGTGCTCGTAAATCCAGGAAGGTTACAGTTCACCCTTACTACTTCGGCAAGTACTTCAATGCTTAAGTCATCGTAATCGGTACGCTCAGCTAGCGAATCGCGCAACATGCCCATCGCGAGCAGGAAGCTGTCTTTCGGTAGCCTACGGTAGTCGCGAAACAAGGCGTAAGTACTCGTATCACCGATGGCTGGCGTACTGTAACCTCCGACTACTTCTCCGTTGCTGTAGTTAGTAGCGCTACCGTCCTGCGCAATGAACACTTCGTCCACGGGCGCTGGCTCATATGCTAGCGCGGTGGGGTTTAGTGCCTTAGCCCCCGGTAGACGCCGCCGCCTGAGTGCTCGCTTTCCGTCGGGTGTGTAGCAAACCTCTGTTTCCCACTCTTCGGTCAGCGGGACGAGCCGGTGGGTGAGCACGCGGGGTAGCTGTCCCACTTGGTCAAAGTCGAGAGGTCGGATGCCTCGGTGCTCACGCGTTCGGGTATATACAAGGTAATCGCAACCCGCCGCGTCGCTGGCACTGAGCAGACGAAGACTTGAAAACTGGGATGCCCCATCTGTGCTCACTCGCTCATCGTCGCTACACGATCCTAAGAGAAGAACAGCAGTCACGAAACTAAGAAATAGCGATTTTTCACAAGCTTTCATTGCAATCGTTTTATTAGGTACACCAAATGTACGTCCGGGGGGGGGGATTTCACCTTTTTCTGCAAATTTTCTCATTTTTCATGAAAACTTAACCTAGCCGAGCAGTTAATTAGGCAGTTGTGCGGACTCGGTTGTCCTAGTTCCTTATCGTTGATAGCTTACTTATAGTTGGCGTCGGCAAAAGGTCGCACTAACAACCAGAGATGCAAGCATTGGACGGTGAGCTACCGCGCGCTCGGGCAAGGATTCGCTAGTTGTGTCATGAGCTCATCCGAGCGGCGGCCTGAAAGTGCCAAAATCTCGATAAGACGACCTTACTAAACTCCTCTCCACTCAACCTCACAAGCCCCCCAACTCCCTCTCCCACAGCATTTTACCTTCCGCATTGTACACCCTCAGCGTAGCCAGGCGCGCACTTAGTGGGCCGCTCAAGGTGATGGTGCCAAAATTGCGCTCGCCAACAAAAGTGCCCGGCACACGCAGCGTATTGCCCTCATCCGCATTGGCTGAAGTCGCTCCAGATGTCAGCGGACTCACCGTGAAATCATGCATCGTCACCTCCCCGCGCTGCATCCGCGTCAGCTCTGTATGGTGGCGATCGCCAGAAAGGAATATCACATTGCGAATGCCCTCTTTTTCGATGCGATCAAGCAGTTGCTCGCGCTCCTCGTGGTGGTGGTGAGCGTAAGTTTCATAAGTCTCCGCTGGATTGAGTACTTGCCCACCGATTAGCACAAATTTATAGCTCGCAGTACTGCCTACCAGTGCATCAATGAGCCAATCAAGTTGCTCCTGCCCAAGCAGCGGCATAGGATCACAGGTTTTGCAATCATTAGGCGCGCGTTTAGAACGATTATCGAGCATAAAAAATTCAGCATCATTATGTCGAAAGGCAGTTGCAATTGTGCCCGCTAGACTCGGGTGTGTAGTAGGAGGATTCGCCCAGAATAAATTAAAGGCTTCACGCGTCCAATCCTTGTGGATATAACTCCGATCAGAATCATTCGGACCAAAATCGTGATCATCCCAGATGGCGTAGTGGTGACTGGTGCGCAACAGCCGTTGCAATTGTGATATGGCGCGGCTGTGGCTGTAGCGATGTAAGATGCCGCTGCGGTTGTCGAAGTCGCCGGGACGCAAATAAATATTATCACCTAACCAAAGCATGAGTTTTGGCGATAAGCTGTCGATGGCTTCAAAAATGTCGTAGTCTCCACCATAGCCTTTACCCGGACGATCATAACCAGATTCGTTGGCATAATAGCAGCTCCCTAATGCAAAAGTAAAGTCAGGTGGATCCCTTCGATAAGCCCATAACTCTTCAGTTTTAAATTGTAGCGGCTCGCTGGTGGTAAGGGCTCGACCATCAATAAGCACTTGATATTCATACGTAGTACCTTGGGTTAATGAATCCGCAATTAAAGTAGCAGTAAGAGCAGAGTCAGCGCGTGTTTTGGCGAAAGCTGAATACTTCATATCACGCACATCAGTAATGGGCCAATATCGCACCCTCACCTGGGCAGGCTCTACCGTCTGCACCCAAATGGCCACTTCGCGCATCGTATTGTAGCCCAGCATCGGCCCAGAGCGCAGTCTAGCTTGCGCCAAAACCACAGAGCCACTAACCAACAGGAGCATAAACACCAAAAAAAGTCGCTGCTGCATCTTGAGGATCATTGTCGGCTTTGACGCGAAGAAACAAGCTAACTCGTTAGCTGGACTTTGCCCCTTTTTTGGACTTATCGCGCACTCATGAGCTAGTGACTTAGGAGCTCAATTGAAAACAGAACCCCCATGTGGCGTTACCGCAGGTACTTAACCCCCCGCGGCTATGAACACTACACATAAGGGGTTCCTCGGTGCAATATCGGCATTTGGGACTCATTTTCGTACACGTACCTGGAATAAGGCACTCATTCTATTGATTGGTGCCATCCTGTGCCCTGGCGCGCGCACCGTCGCCAACTGTTTGCGCACTCTTGGTCTTGATGATCGCTGTGATTTCGCCAAGTATCACCGCGTATTCAGCCGTGCACCCTGGTCAGCACTGGTGTGCGCAGGCACACTTCTAAAGCTACTCACGCGCGCTTTTGCCAGCGGCGGGACCTACGACAAAGACAAGCAAAAAACTCGACTCGTATTCGCCATCGATGAGACAATCGAGCGGCGTTGGGGTAGGCGTATCCGCGCTCGTGGTATCTACCGCGATGCGGTGCGTTCATCTAGCGGAACGTTTCAAAAAACGAGCGGACTGCGCTGGATGTGTGTGACACTACTGACGAGCACACGATGGTCGAAAAGCGTGTGGGCGATGCCCGTGCTCACAACCCTGTGTCCCTCCAGGCGCTACTATGACAACTCGATACGTAGCGTCAAGAAACTCACTGACTTCGCCCGCGGAGTCATCTGTTGGCTCGCACGGCGAGTGGTGAGTTCATGTACTGGGTTGGGTCGCCCCTGCATACTCACCGCCGACCGCTCATACTGCACGTATGCGCTGCTTGATGCCGCACACCGCCACGGCGTATCGCTCGTGACTGATATGCGCCTCGACGCTCGATTGTTCGAAGAACCACCGGTACGCTCGCCCGGTCAGCGTGGTCGGCCCCCATATGTCGGGCAGCGCCTGCGACCAATGGACCACCTCGTTCACGATGACTCAGTGGTGTGGAACAGATTTACATCACACTCGCCCGATGAGGCGCATAAACAGCGACATCACACCTTCGACTATATCTCGGGTAAGGCCATCTGGTATAAGCCCGGTGAGGCTCGGGTGCGCATTCGGTGGGTATTAGTCAGCGATCCGCTCAAAGTGCCCGGCGAAGAAGGTTACTTAAGGTTGCTGGTCACCAGTGATGTTAAGCTATCGGCCCAGGAAGTCATCAACTACTACCTGATGCGGTGGTCGTGTGAGGTGACCTTCGCCGAGGTGCGTCGCCACCTTGGGGTGGAAACACAGCGTCAATGGTCAGACAAAGCCATTGCGCGCACCACACCGTGTACGATGGCGCTGTATTCGGTCACGTGCCTGCTGGCCCATCACGCGAACCTGGAGGTGCGTCCAAGCACCTCAGCATGGTATCGAAAACCCCACGTGACGTTCTCAGATGTCCTTGGTGCCACACGCAGACAGCTATGGAAGGAATGGATAAACCAACCTGCGGTCACGCATAGCAATGTTGATAAACCTAGCACCACTATACGCTACCTTACCGCAAAGGTGCGAAGCCTGGAGCGAGCGTTGATTAGATGCGCTGCATAAAAGGGGCAAAGTCGAGGTTAGTGCACCTATGAAAAATTGTCTAAAATTGTTCGTCCTGGTGCTGCTGAACGTAGCTCTGCTCGCCTGCAGCACTAACAATATCCCCCGTTACAGCGATGCTGCCGCGCTGTACGAAGAGGAAGCGGTGGCCGATTTTGACAGCAGTCAGGAGACTAAGATAGCGCCGCCGAGTGGCGAAAAACTTATCCGAAGTTACTCGCTATCACTCACCGTCAAACAACAGCTCGATAGTGCAGCAGCGACAGTAAGTCAACTTACAGAAGCCGCCGGAGGTTTCGTGGAATCAAGCGGCCGTGGCTACCTGAGTCTGCGTGTACCCGCGGAGCAAGCCCCAGCCTTACTGGACCAAGTTGCCCAGCTCGGTCGAGTCGAGGAGCGATCGAGCTTCACCCAAGACCTCAGCGCCACCTACACCGACCTGGCAGCACGAATTGCAAGCCTGGAAGCCCTGCGCCAGCGCTACATGACGCTACTCGAACGGAGTGATACCGTGACCGATCTGTTGGCCGTAGAACGCGAATTGGCCAGAGTCAACCTCGAACTCGATCAACTCAAAGGTGCCAGCCGCGATATCAACGAGCGCGTGGCGTACTCATCCATCACCGTGAGCCTGCGTGAAAAAACGAAGCTAGGTCCGCTAGGCTACGTATTCAATGCCCTCTACCAAGGCATAAAATGGCTGTTCGTGCGAGGATAGGTGCTGCTGCTATATTGGTGCGTTTGTAAACACCCCCAAACAGCCATAGCTAGGAGGAAAATTCTCGCTGCGAATTTTTGGCGAGAAAAACTTAAAACATTTCGTGTAATATAGCTGCTAGGCTAGTCTTTAAGGTGAACCTAACCAGACAATCGAAATGTCACGTACACGCTCCCTCTACTTTGCCTCCAACAACCAGCCACGCATCATGGTGGAGGCCCTTCTGCAGAAACCTCTGACGCTCGCCATGCTAAATGCACTGCAGCTGCGAAAGCACACACTCCTAGAAATAGCACCAACTCCGCTGCACCGCAAACGCCTCCAGCAGCTTCGGCAGGTCAACCTCGTCACCGCATATCAACTCGGTGGCATCTTTTACTACTGCGCACGGCGACTGCCTCCTTACGTTGCAATGGCGATGCAGCGCAATCAGTCGCTCGCAGCCTAATCGAGCTGCTACCTTTGCATGGTGAACCTACTGACGTCACCTTTGCCTCGACTGTTGACGAGCGTGCTCCCTCTGTGCATGCTGAGCATCTGCGTAGGATTTGGACAGCAGCACGTTCAGGTTTTGCCGCAGCTCACACGTGGCGACCTACTTGCTGCGCTACAACGTGACTTTACACCTGCTGGTCCGCTCGACTACAGTACCGCGCGCGATACCATGTTCCTGCACGTGTGGCGCGAAGGCGGTCAGCTCGAAGCGCAGTATACCGGCTACAGCATCCCCCTGCCAGTTGGTGTAGACCCTACTGAGCATGCGTTTGATCTTGGGATCAACACCGAGCACGTTTATCCACGTTCAAAAGGTACGCGTACAGGCAATGCCGAAGCCGACATGCACCACCTGTACCCAACCCGCATTGAAGTCAATGCCGACAGAGGCAGCTTGCCCTTTGCAGATATCCCCGACAACCTCACGCAGCGCTGGTATTACCTCGACCAACAGCAAAGCCTCCCACCAAGCAGCAACCGCGACGCATATTCTGAGGGCAGCACCTTCGCGTTCGAACCGCGAGAAGAGCGTAAAGGAGACATCGCAAGGGCGATATTTTATATTTGGTCCATCTACCGCAATGAAGCTGAAGCCGCCGATCCTACTTTTTTTGCGGCTCAACAAAACACGCTTTGCTCCTGGCACGCAGCTGATCCTGTAGATGCAGCAGAATTTGCGCGTTCGGAAGCCATTGCCCGCTATCAGGGCAATCATAATCCCTTTGTACTGGATTGCTCGCTGCCTGATCGACTTGCCTACTGCCCAACTCGCTCAGCAACTTGCCAAACCCTCGATGCCGATGAGCTGGTGCCAGAAGGTGAGCTGCTAGACGTGTGGCCCAATCCAGCTACAGATCATATAACTATTGCGGCAATTCGCCCGCCCGAGCAGCTGGTGATGCTCGACGCCTGGGGTCGGGTGGTGTGCGTGCTGCAGCCTAGCTCGTGGCAGGCTAGTGCTCAGGTACAGCATTATGTGCTCCCTGCACATCTTTCGCCAGGCGTGTACACTTTGCTGAGCCACGACCCCTTTGCGGCACGTCGTATTTTTATTAATGGATTGTAACAGAACGAGCCGCGGCACGTCTGCCCCCTGAAATGACGCACGAGGCCTTCATCACCACCGTTCTCCCGCTGCGGGACAAATGCTTCCGGTTCGCTGCGAGCATGTTGCGCAACGGTCAGGAGAGTGAAGACATCGCGCAGGAAGTACTAATCAAGCTTTGGGATCGGCGCTCACAACTCAACCTCATCGACAACCTCGAGGCCTGGGCCATACGCGCCACCCGAAACTTAGCCATTGATCGCATGCGCCACTCCAGTTGGAGAACAGGCGACGTCGACGCACTCTACGATCACGCTAGCCGCGAATTGGCTGCTGATACGCTCGTGGAGCAGCGTGAGGCGGTAGATGCCGTCTTTGCGTGTATGGATACGCTGCCGGAAGTGCAACGATCAATCCTTCATCTGCGCGAAGTAGAAGAGAAAAGCTACGATGAAATCGCCGAAGCACTCGAACTCTCCGCTGCCCAAGTCAAGGTCTACCTGCACCGCGCCCGCAAAAAGGTGCGTCAACAATTACATCAATCACACGCGCCGAGCTTTCGCAACTCGGCTTAGCTAATCCTCATGAATCACTCACACCTGCGCTCTTTGCTCGAGCGCTACGAAGCTGCCGAAACTTCCTTGGCTGAGGAGCGCGAGCTGAAGCAACTGCTTGCTGCGCCAGACCTGCCAGCTGAGTTTGCTGCCGACGCTGCCTACTTCGGCGTGCAACACACCATCGCCGGTATGCGCGCTGCACCACCCGAAGCACTACCCGCCGGACCTTGGCAGCAGCCTCCACAGCTGCGCACTGTCCACCGTCGGCGACTGCTCAAGGTTGTCTATGCGGCGGCAGCTGCTGTCATCTTGGTGGCCCTAGGAATAGGCCTCTTTCTCCACGCCGAGCAAAGCACCGATCCTACAGCTCCCATTGCTCAAGCCACAGCCATAGACTGGAGCAAATACGAAATCACAGACCCCGCCGAGGCAACACGAATCACTTCCGCAGCCCTGGCAACAGTCACGCATTCAATCGACAGAAGTGGCCGCATCACCAGCCGTGAAGTCAGCCGCATCGAACCCATTCACCAAGTTTTAAAACTCTAATCATCATGACCATCCGCACCACCCTTCTCGCCCTCGCTGTGCTCGCTAGCTCTGTACTCCAGGCTCAAAACGACGCGATCAGCACCTACTTCGCCAAGTACGTTGATAATAAAGACTTCACCGTCGTCTACATCAGCGGCAAAATGTTCGATCTCATGGAGTCGGTAATCAAAAACCTCGATACCCAAGACATGACAGCCGAGCAAGTGCAAGCGCTCACCAATGTCGTGCAAGACATGCGCTCGCTGCGTATCATCACCACCGACAAAAACCCGCAGCCGCTTTATGCAGAAGCCAAACGCACCCTTGTAGGAGCCAAACCTTACGAGGTGCTCATGACCGTGCGCGACAAGGACAAAACCAATGTCGACTTCTACGTCCGGGAGCAAAATGGCCTGGTCGACGAGTTACTTCTCCTCGTCGGTGAAGAGACTGGTTCGTTTACTGTCCTCAGCTTTGAAGGTCGTATCGACCTCAACCGGGTTGGCGAGCTCGCCAAGGCTTTTGAAGACGGTGACATTAACATCAACAGCGACAGCAAGAAAGGCCAGGACTAGCCTCTCTGCACGTTAGCCGCACCAGCCCGATTCTGGTGCGGCTATACTTCCCTTTTAAACTTTTAACCCTCCTTCGTTTTAACTATGAAGTACATTATACTTATAACTTTTCTTATCGGCTTCTGTACAACGGGTTTTGCGCAAGAGCGCCCACAAGAAACCAAACCTGCTCCTAGTCCTGAACGCCAACGTGAGATTCGCGATAGTATCCGCAATCGTAGTAGAGTAGCTTTCGTCAAAGAAGATGCTGATAATAAAATTAATTACAATGCTGATCGGGCACTGTTGATGCCTAGAATGGAGCGATCCTCAATTTTCAGAATAGGTATACCTGGCTGGCTTATGCGCCTTGCAATGATATCTGGCAAAGATGATTTTGATAGCGAGGAGGAATATGTAGCTACACGTCAACTGCTGAAGCGTATTCGAGGTCTCCGCATAGCTGCCTTTGCCAATAATGATTCTTATGATCGCCAGCGACTATTAAAAGACTATAAGAAATTTATCAAACGCCGCAATGGTGAGCCTGTAATGATTGTTCGCGCTCCGCAAGGTGGGGTGCAAATCCACGTGAAGCAAAACCGGCGTGGAGTGGTAAGGCTAATATCTCTAGTTGCGTATGGCGATGAAGGTGCTGCTGTAATACGTTTGAAAGCGAAGATTAGAGAAAAAGATTTGCGCGCTGCCCTGCGCTTAATGACTGATGCTGCCGAAGATACTGCTGGAGTAGCCGTCGATACAGACGAATGATCCCAGCAGCCGGGGCTAGCTTCGCCGCTTTGCAAATTCACCTTAGCCCATGGCTTTTCGGACTATCGATCCCCGCACCACGCCCACCCGCGACCTGCACCAGTACATCGTCGGTACTGTAGGGCCACGGCCTATTGCCTTCGTGAGCACCCTCGATGCAGAAGGTCGCGCCAACGTGGCTCCCTATAGTTTTTTCAATGCATTCTCATCCAACCCGCCGATTGTGGTGTTCAGCTCCAATCGCAGGGTGAGCAACAATACCACCAAGGATACGCTCGCCAATGTGCGGGCTACTGGCGAGTGCGTCATCAACATGGTTTCGCATGCTATCGTGCGGCAAATGGCGGTGGCAAGTATTGAGTGGCCGCATGAGATTAGCGAGTTTGATGCAGCTGGCCTCACCCCTCTCGCGGCTGATACTGTCAAGGCTTTTCGAGTCAAAGAATCGCCCGCTCAGCTGGAGTGCAAGGTCCGCGACATCATCACCCTCGGCGACCAAGGTGGTGCAGGTCACCTCGTGATTTGTGATGTGCTGCGCGTCCACGTGCGGGAAGACGTGCTGGATGAGCGCAACCGGATCGATCCGCACAAGTTGGATTTGATGGGTCGTCTTGGCCGCGCTTTTTACGTCCGCGCATCAGGTGATAATGTGTATCCGATTGTGCAGCCTGTGCTTGGTCCAGCGCTTGGTTATATGGCGCTTCCGCAAAACTTGCGGGCCAGTAAAGTGCTGACCGGCAATGATTTAGGTCGCCTTGCAGGTGCCAAAGCCTTGCCTGCTGCAGCAGATGTAGATGAGGCACTTGCTCAGGATGATAAATTGGTGGCTTTGCAGGCAGAGCGTGATGAAGAGTCGCGTCGTGCCGCTTTTCATCGCTACGCTCAGCAGTTGCTCGCCGACAATCAAGTGGACTATGCGCTGGTGGTAGCCATGGCTGCCGAACGCACGTAGCCCCTACCTTGCAGCGTGCTCCAAGTTCAACATTTCATCGCTGGCGAGTGGTACAGCGACGCCACTGAGCGCCCGCTCGATATCGAAAATCCTGCCACTGAGGAGGTGTACGCTCAGCTCCATTCAGCTTCCGCCAAAACAGTAGATGCCGCTTTTCGTGCTGCTCAACGCGCCTTTCCGGCCTGGAGCGAATTGCCTGCAGCAGAGCGAGGTAGCTGGCTGCGCAAACTCGCTGATGGGATAGAGGCGCGTTTCGAGGAATTCGTTGCTGCCGAAAGTCGCGATGCGGGCAAACCTCACAGTGTGAGTAGGACTGTGGACATCCCGCGGGCGATGGCCAATTTGCGGTTTTTCGCGGATGCAGCGACTCAATTTGCCAGCGAAAGTCATGCTGCTGCGGGTGGCTCGATCAACTTCACCTTGAGGTTTCCACTAGGCGTGGTAGCGTGTATATCGCCTTGGAATTTGCCCTTGTATCTGTTTACCTGGAAGATTGCTCCCGCATTGGCGGCTGGCAATACTGTCGTTGCCAAACCTAGCGAAGTGACTCCTTTTACGGCTCATTTGCTCGCTGATGTTGCCCGTGAAATAGGTTTTCCGAAAGGGGTCCTCAATATCGTGCACGGTACAGGTGTGCCAACAGGCGAAGCGATGGTAAATCATCCCGACCTTAAGGCGCTGAGTTTTACAGGAGGCACGAGTACAGGCAAATCCATTGCTGCTGCGCTTGCTCCGCGTCTGATCAAGTATTCGCTCGAGCTTGGTGGGAAGAATCCAGTCTTGATCTTTAATGATGCCAATATTGAGGAGGCAGTCCGAACAACGGTGCGCTCGAGTTTTGCCAACAGCGGCCAAATTTGCTTATGTGGCTCGCGTATTTATGTGCAGCGCGAGGTGTACGAGGATTTCAAGCAGCGCTTCCTCAAGGAGGCGAGCAAGTTGCGATTAGGTGCTCCCGAAAGTGGGGCCACAACAGGTCCGCTTGTCAGTCGTGCTCATCGCGATAAAGTTGCGGCTTATATCGACTTGGCACGTGCTGAGGGGGCGGAGGTGCACACCCTGCTCGAGTTGCCGGAGGGGGAGCGTGGCTACTACCTGTCGCCTACCCTTATTGAGGGTTTGGCGCAAGATTCTGCATGCATTCAGGAGGAAATCTTCGGTCCTGTGGTGTCATTGATGCCCTTCGATAAAGAGGCTGATGCCCTTGCGCTGGCGAATGACACTTCCTACGGTCTCGCGGCTGTGGTGTGGAGTAGGGATGTGCATCGCTGTATGCGCCTTTCGGCAAAACTGCAGGCAGGAATTGTGTGGATCAACACCTGGATGAACCGTGATTTGAGGACTCCTTTTGGCGGCGTTGGCATGAGCGGCTACGGCCGTGAAGGAGGTATGGAGGCTATGCGCTTTTTTAGCGAGGTGAAGAATGTTTGTTTGGGGTAGGGGAGGCCTGCGGCGCGTAAAGCCTCCGGCGGGAAAAAAGCCTGCGGCGCCAAAAGCCTCCGGCGGATTGCCTGCGGCGCTTTGCCTCCGGCGGTAAGAAGGCCTGCGGCGCAGGTTGAGGCTTGAGCTACGTGGTACGCGACGGTCCAGATCGTGGACCATTTGCCGAGCAAGAATAAGCTTTGGATTAGGTCCGTCGGGTACTCTCATCTGAAACCTCTTACCGGAGGCGCACCGCTCGGAAGCGGTCCAACGGGACAGTGGCCGACGCTAACTCTTTCGCCTGGAATAGGTTCTGCCTGATAAAGCAGAAGTTTATGCGCTGTGTCCAAACAAATATTTTACGCCTGACATTCCTCTAGTATCTTGTCGGTGTAGCTAAGTGTACATACGAGTTGATCCCAACCATCTTTTTCCTTCATCAAAGCATAATGCAGCGTCTCATCGTACTCAGCCTAACTGCAATTGCAATGAGCTTCGCGAGTCTTTCTTGCGGAGCTCAATCGCAGTTTATTAGCCTCGATTATCCGTTCGAGTCCAATCGATCAATTACCACGCTTTGGGATTACGCAGATGTGCTTCCATTGGATGATCAACAGGTTGTAGCTGTCTTAAGCGGTGGAGTAGCTATCGCGAAATTTGATCTTACTGACGGTTCCCTTCTAAAGACGCTGGATGTGGCTCCTTTGGATGCATATGTATGTAAGTTTGTTGAAAACAACAATTTTTCTGATTCAATTATAATGTTTACTAATAGCTCGATCAATGCTGCACCGACCTGTCAAAAGCATCGGTACATTTTCAAACATATTTTTCCTATTGAAGGATCGGATAAACTTTTAGCTGAAGTGAGCAGCTCGTTGGCCTACCCGAGTAGAGTCGATTATCCTTTTTGGGAGTTGCCGCTTGTAATTATTTTTGATAATGACTTGAATATCGAAAAAATTTCTAGACGTGAGAACTATCAAGGTATCATCCCGGGAAAATGCGCGGGTGGTGGTACATTTGGTGATTCAGTCTATATAGAAATGGTGACAACGAATTATTCGGACCTTACCAGCGAATCTGAACTGTTCAGTGTTTTTAAGCTAGAAAATGGTCAATACAAGTTTAAGAATAACCTCCCACACTTTCAATGCGATAGGATCGGAGATATTACGCGCTTGAGGATGTTTCCACGGGCCGCGGTCAAGCAAGGCGACAAATACTTTACCACCGATAGTAAAAGGCTACTCGTGCAAGCTGATGTTCTTTCGCAAGAAGGTACAGTCTTGGAGCTTCCAATAGCTGAAAATGCATACTTAGCATTTTTCGATGTGTACGCACCGGGTGAGTTTATCGCTTACATAGGCTATGTTGATCGTGAAAATATGGGAACTCACTATGAATTGGTCATTGCTAATGAAGATTTCTCAAATATTGAAGTACTTGGCACAATAGATTATCACATGTTAGTAGTGAAATCTTTAGCCTCCCACAATTGCAAAGCCTACACCTATATATTTAATCAAGTGACGAAAGAACCATTAGTTCATATTGTAGATGTTGAATGGTTTCGCCAGCGGGGACATCCATTCGAGATTCGCGCTCGTAGTTCAAACTGATTGTATCTCGCCACAGTTCTAGGCGCTCCGCTCGGAAGCGGTTGAACGCGCCTTGCACCTCCTATTCAGCCTCCGCCATGAACCGCTCTACATCGGCTACCATATCAGCATTGCCACAGAAAAAGGGCACGCGCTGATGAAGTTCTGTAGGATTAACCTCTAAAATTCGCTTAAAGCCCGTACTGGCTGCTCCACCAGCCTGCTCAGCAATCATCGCTATTGGATTGCACTCGTACAGCAGGCGCAATTTGCCATTAGGCGCCTTAGAAGTTTGAGGATATAAAAATATTCCGCCCTTAATCAGGGAGCGATGAAAATCCGCAACAAGTGCCCCAATATACCTACTCGTATAAGGGCGATCATCTTCTTCTCGCTGACAGTACTTCAAATAATCTTTAACTCCTTGTGGAAAGTGAGCATATTTCCCTTCATTGATGGAGTAGATATTGCCCCGTTTCGGAAAGTGCATGTGTGGGTGACTGAGGTAGTAGGTTCCAAGCGCCGGATTGAGCGTAAAGCCATTCACGCCATTGCCGGTGGTAAAGACCATGATGGTGGAAGTCCCGTACAACACATACCCCGCTGCTACTTGCATGTTGCCGGGCTGCAGAAAGTCTCCCAGCTCTACAGGTATACCCGGAGGAGAGAGTCGCCGGTAAATGGAGAAAATCGTCCCGACTGGTGCGTTAATATCGATATTAGAAGATCCGTCAAGTGGGTCAATGAGTACGACATAATGTTTGCGGTGCGCATTATCTGAACCAGGAACAACAACAAAATCTTCGTTTTCCTCCGATGCGATACCACAAACGATTTCACGGTTTGTGAGGGTGTTGATAAAGGTCGTATCTGCAAATACATCTAGTTTTTGCTGTTCTTCACCCTGAACATTGATGTGCTTGGCAGCGCCGGTGATGTCGACGAGACCTGCTTGATTAACGTTGTGGTTGACGACTTTAGCTGCTAGCCGAATTGAATTGAGCAGCCGTGTGAGTTCACCGGAAGCAAAAGGAAAATCAGCTTGATTGTCAATCAAAAACTCTCCCAGTGTAGGCGGGGTCGGTCGTGAATGAGGCGTGAGGCGCGTTCCGTGGTCTTCTTGCATGGCTAGTTCGGGTTATGGTTGAGCGCCACAAGACTACGACATGTCCGTGAGCTTAGGCGAATGTGGCGTGAGGTCCTTGCGCTGGGCTAGCGACCTTTGCTGCGCTTGGCTTGAGGGTTAAAAGACAGACAGCGATCAACCCAGGCATGTAAATCTACGTCTGAGTCCAAGCCAAGTAGCCCGATGAGCAAGTAGTCTTTCATGCGACGCTTCGACATATCCCAGGGCACCACCTGCTCGTGCTCCAGATGAGCATCAGCGACATCGCTTCCTACTCGCGCCATGAGCCGTGGCAGACCATCTGCTTTACTCTGAGCTACAGCACAAAGCATTTTATCATCAACCATTATGGCAAGTGCTCCCATCATACGTTTTTCTGTAAAGGGAATATGACGCCGAGTGAGGTAACTGCGGATTCGTTCGGCAAGAAAGGGATCGAAGGCCATGGTCGAATTTAGCTTAGCTGTGTTACTTGCCGCTTATGCCCTATCCTATTTTCTGGTTTGACCGATCAGCCCGCGCGGCGATGCAACTATACGAAGCAGCATTTCCTGGGGCTGAAATTACCCTGGATAATGGATTCCTGTTTGAGTTGAAGCTAAATGGGAGCGTCATTGGCGCGATGAATGGCGGGCCAATGTACAGGCCCAATAAAACCTTATCGGTGTTTGTTGAGCTGCCCAGCCCCGCAGCCGTCGATGCTGCCTATCAGGTGTTGGGCAGCGAAAGGAGCCAAGTCTACCTGGAGCTCAATACGTATGACTGGAGCCAACGGTATGTATGGCTCGTAGATGAATGGGGCGTCAATTGGCAACTCGTGTGCAAGGCAGGTTCAGAAGCGAAATTTTCACCAGCCTTGCTATTTACAGGCCAGCAGGCGGGTATGGGGGAGGAGGCAATAAAACTATATTCGAGCTGCTTTCCTGAAGCTAAAGTACTGCTTAAGCAAACGACCGCGACCAGTTCAGCTATTGAATCAGGAGGCATCGTTCAAGCTCAATTAGAGCTGGGAGATGACACACTCATGCTGTCCGACTCTACTGCTGCAGACCAAGCGACATTTACAGAAGGAGGATCGCTAATGGTGCTGTGTCAATCTCAGGCAGAAATTGATCATTACTGGCAGCGACTCATTGCTGGCGGAGGAAGTGCGGGTCGTTGCGGTTGGCTCAAAGATCGTTTTGGCGTAAGCTGGCAAATAGTACCCCGGGAACTCTCCGCGTGGATGAGCAATCCTGCCCGTGCGCCACGTGTCGGGCAGGCACTGCAACAGATGACGAAGCTCAACATAGCCGAGCTGCAGCAGGCATAAGAATTAGAAGATGAGCATACCGAAGCTTGCCCAGCCGCATGATGTGGATGGCTCGTGTATCAGAAGCCGGATGGTCATAGTGTCAACCTTTAGCTACTTAGCGGCGCGAGTGAGCATCTGAGCTTCTGGTGATGTTGCCTCTACATATGAGTAAGCCCCCAAAGCACAACCCCCTCTCCTGGTTTTTCGGTACCCTGGCAGCGTTCGTAAGCCTCCTGCTTCTCGTTAACTGCAGCTCACGTGGCGGCCGCCTCCAGGCCCGTATGCCAGATCATGTGCTGATGAAGCCTGACAGTCCCGAGGACATCAACCGCAACACAGATTCTGTGACGCTTCGCGCTACAGATATGTATGAGGCAGGAAAATTTCGGCGGTTTTTGCACGGCCGGAAATACCGAGATGCTTGGGCTGCGCCAATTACGGTGCCGGTGGGTTGGCTCGATACACTCAAAGGAGGACTCACTCCGGATGATAAAGGCGGAGGTTTTCAGACTTTATCGTTGGACCTGATAGACACCGCTGGTGTTGTGTACACCATTCGCACAATCAATAAAGATCCTATTAAATTTATTAAACCTTGGATGGGTTTGTTCGGCGTCGACAATCTTGTTATTGACGGCATAGCAGCAGGGCATCCATATGGGGCGCAGGTTTTACCCGCCCTTTCTGATGCAGCTGGAATAAAACATTTCAATCCAAAGCTATACTTTATTCCTAAGCAAGCAGCACTGGGGAATTATAATGAGGATTTTGGGAATAAGTTATTTTGGCTCGAATATGAGCCAGAAGGGAAGGTGCCGAAGTTCGTTGGCATTAAAACTGCCGAAGATTACGATGACAGCGAAAAAGTGCTTGAAAAGTGGAAGAACGATCCCGATAATAATACACCAAACTTGCGTGCGCTAGTGCGTGCCCGCATTTTCGACCTCTGGCTTGGCGATTGGGATCGGCACGACGGGCAGTGGGGCTGGGTGCAGTATCAAGACGGAGATAAGAATAGCTATTACCCCATTCCAATGGATCGAGATAATGTCTTCTACGGAATCAATGGATTTTTTCCAAATATTGTGCGGCAGTTCGAAAAACGTTTGCAACCGTTTGGTGAGGAGATTAAGAGCATGGATGGATTGACTTCTAATTCGGCCTACTTCGACTATTCCTTTTTGCATGGCGTAGATGAAGAAGTGTTTCGAGAAGAAGCCAAATCACTCCAGAACGCGCTGACTGATGAGGTTATTGAGCGTGGAATGCGCAGCTGGCCTGAAAGTGTCTATCAGCACGATGGCGAGCGTATAGTTGAGGCTTTAAAGCAACGTCGTGAGGATTTAGTAAAATACGCTTTGAAATTTCATAAAGTTATTCAGAAAAGGGGAGTGGTTGAAGATCGGGAGGACGAAGAATAACAGCCATATCCACTCTAGCGTGTAGCTTCGGCAAATATGCACCTAGCTACCACCTGCGTTCACGCTGGCTCTCATACCGATGTTAGCCTCGAGTCGACTGCCGCTCCCATTTATCCAGGCACAGCGTATGGCTACCTAGACCAGGAGGACCGCGTCTATCCCCGCTACTATAATACTCCCAATCAGCTTAGGGTCGCGCAGAAAGTGGCTGCCCTCGAAGGAGCTGAGGCCGGCGTATTATTTGGTTCGGGCATGGCGGCGATCTCCAGCTCTTTGCTCGCGTTTCTCCAGCCAGGCGACCACCTGCTTATGCAAAAAGGACTGTATGGAGGTACGATATCTTTTGCCGAGCAAGACTTGCAAACCCTCGGCATTGAGGTGAGTTATACCTCAGGCCTTAGCATCCTCGACTTTGAGGGCAGCTTACGCCAAAACACTAAAGCAATTTATATAGAAACACCAAGTAATCCACTGCTCCATATCGTAGATATTGAAGCTATTGCCGCCTTAGCACAGTCTCGGGGAATCATTTCCTTTATCGACAACACGTTTGCCAGTCCAATTAATCAAAATCCTTATCGTTTAGGGATTAGCATTGTACTACATTCTGCTACCAAATATCTGGGAGGGCATTCGGATATTTGTGCGGGTGTAGCGGTGGGTTCAGGAGAACATATGCAGCAGGTTTTGGCGAAAGCTAGAAACTTAGGAGGCTCATGTGAAGCCCAAACTGCGGCGCTTCTCGAACGTTCCATCAAGACGCTGGCACTACGGGTGAGGCAACAAAATGCGAATGCAGCAGCTATGGCCACCTGGCTAGAGCAACAAGAGGAAGTGCACGCGGTAAATTATCCAGGGCTTCATTCGCATCCCCAACATGAACTAGCGAGTCGACAAATGCATGGCTTTGGCGGCATGTTGAGCTTTGAATTGGCCACTTTTATCGATCCTATACTATTTCAGCAACACCTCAACTTGGTGGCCAGCGCTATGAGTTTGGGAGGTGTCGATACCAGCGTCTGCTCAAGCTATTTGACCAGCCACCGCACGATTAGTTCCGAACGCAGAATCGCGGAAGGTATTAGTAACCAACTTGTGCGGATGAGTCTTGGAATTGAAGATATACGTGACCTTCAGAATGATGTGAAACAGGCGCTGAGACAAGTGGGTGCACAATGCATAAGTGCATGAAACGCTTGTTATTTCTGCTCGCTAGCGGTCGAAGTGGTGGAAACTCTGAACTCATGGCCACCCATGCTATAGCTCAGTTAGGCTCACAAGCAGATTTTGTTATTGAGACTTTAGTGGTAAATGATTATCCTTTACCTGCATTCAAGGATTATCGACAGTCAGTGCTCCCTGCGGATATAATTATCTCAGCATCTGAAGAAACCTTACTCGCAGCCACCCTTAGAGCGGACGCAATTTTTGTCGTTGCTCCTGTGTACTGGTACAGTCTGCCGGCGAATATCAAGCTCTACTTCGACTATTGGTCGACTTGGATGCGTTTACCAGCAGTTCAATTTCGGGAGCAAGTAGCTGAAAAATCGTTAGCTTATATAGGTGCCATGGCCAGCGCAGACGAATCTGATGCCCAAGCGCTTCTGACTCAGCTACGTTTAACTACTAATTATATGAGTATGAACTGGCTAGGAGCGGCTCTGGCATGTGGCGTTTCAGAGTCAGGTGAAGTTCTACAAAAGCAGGCACCTTTGCAGGCAGCAACCGCGTTAGTTCAGCGGGCTTTGCTCGTGTAACGATCTGCGAGTCCGTAGCTTAATAGCTTTGCGCCTTTGATCCCATCTAAGATGAAGTTCCTCTTCTTACTGAGCCTGTGCTTGCACGGCGTAATATCGTGCACGGCCCAGGTGCCTGCACAGCTAGGTAATTTGCCTGTGGAGCCAGAGCCGCGTCTGCTTCACGAAGTATATATCTCCACGGACAGTTACTATGCTCGAAGGGCGGGTGCTGCATTTGCGCGGCTCAACGATACCCAGCGCGTTGCGCAACTCATTATGACGACGGGCGGGCGCTTGGGCAAATCGCAGGAAGAAATAGCTGCTCTTGTGCGTGAGGGAGTGGTGGGTGGAGCGATTTATTTAGCCAATAAGCTTGAAGATCATCGCACTCAAGTAGCTGAGATTACTGCAGTAGGCATCCAAGTCGCTCCCGTGCCGCTCTGGTTTGCCATCGATGCCGAACCGAGTCTGCTGCACCGTCGCATTTTAGGCTCACCCGATGTGACGGCCGCCGCTGATATGCGTTCAGATGCTGAAGTTGAGGCTGCCGCCAAAACGATAGACTCCCTCATAGCGGATCTTGGCTACCATTGGAATTATGCTCCAGTACTTGATTTGGGTACAGAAAATGCAGCAATTAAGAATCGCAGCTTTGGGCGAGATGCAGCTTTAGTAGCTGAGCGTGCGATTGCTTATATAGCTCAGACACAGCAGGATACTATTCTTGCCTGTATAAAACACTTTCCCGGTCACGGACTCGTTGTTGGAGATACCCACAAGGGTTCAGTTTATATTGATGGCGAGTTTCAGGAATACAGCGTGTATGAAGAGGTGTTGGCAAAAGCCGATCCTTTATCGCTGATGGTGGGTCATATCACCATCAAGAATAATGAGTTTGCGACTGATGGATTACCGGCAAGTTTGAGTCGCCGCATCAACACCGATTTAATTCGCGGTAAACTTGGCTATCCAGGACTTGTCGTCACGGATGCGCTCAATATGATGGCTGCAGCGACTAAGTATGGTCCCGAGGCCCCGCTCATGGCTTCCAAAGCAGGCGCGGATGTAATTCTTATGCCTGCCGATGAACGCTTGATTCATCGTCAGATTCTTGCTGAGATGGGCAAGGATGAGGCGTATCGCCAGCAGGTTTACGCGAGTGTTGATCGGGTGCTGCGGGCAAAGGCTTGGCTTGGATTGCTTTAATAATATTCGCATCAGTTGAGTATTGCGTAGGTTTAGAGGTCTATGACCATCGGACCCTTTATCGATCCACTTTCGGATTTCGGCTTTAAGCGGCTTTTCGCTTCGGAGTCAAATCTTGATATTCTTATCGACCTGCTCAATGCTTTGCTGCCGGAAGACAAACAGGTAGCGAGGGTCGTGCTCTTGCGGCAGCAACAGATTGGTATGCAAGACTACGACCGGCATGCAGTCTTTGATGTAGCCTGTGAAGGTCCTGACGGCGAGAAATTCATAGTGGAGGTGCAGCGCCACATGCAGGCATATTATAAGGATCGCTGCCTGTTTTACTCAAGCTTTCCCATTCAGCAGCAGGCTCCGCGTGGAGACTGGAACTTTCAGCTTGCACCGGTGGTCATAGTGTCGTTATTAGATTTCAACATTGAGCATCGGCAGGAAGACCAGGCAACGCCCGCCGATTATTACCACTTCAATGAACTAAAGGACCAGCATGGAATACGTTTTTACGACAAGTACGCGCAGGTTTACGTAGAGTTACCGCGATTTCACTTGGGTCTCGCTGATGTCACAACTCAGCGCGATCAGTGGCTGTACTTCTTACGGCATGCTGCGGAACTTCAAGCGCCGCCGCCGCGTTTAAACAACACGATGGTGCAAAAAGCCTTTGACGAAGCCTTACTTGCTAAGCTCTCACCTAATGAGCGCAAGATCTATGCTGCAAGCTTGCGTAACAGCCGTGATCTGCGCAATGTAATTGTGACTGCGGTGGATGAAGGAATTGCAACAGGTGAAGTGTCAGGCTCCTACAAAAAAGCATGTGAAGTTGCTGAAAACCTGATTGCAATTGAAATGACTAGTGAGCAAATTTCCAAAGCAACCGGCTTAGCTCTCCATGAAGTACAAGCCATACGTTCACAACTTGATCGCCAGTGACAGCGACCTAACGCCTGCGCGCCTAATCCGGAACTTCAAGAGTAGCGAGCAAATCAGCCCCAACATGAAATTTGATGCTGCCTTTGACGAAGCCTTACTTGCTAAGCTCTCACCAAATGAACGCAAGATCTATGCTGCAAGCTTGCGTAACAGCCGTGATCTGCGCAATGTGATTGTGACTGCGGTAGATAAAGGAATTGCATCAGGAGAAGTGTCAGGCTCCTACAAGAAAGCATGTGAAATAGCTAATAAGGGCTTCCAACGCGGATTGACCAATGAGGATATTTCCGAACTCACGGAATTACCCATTGATAGAATCGTAAAGCTCCGAGCAAAATTTGATCGCCAGTGACAGTGACCTGCCGCCCCTAGCGCCTGCACGCCCGATCAGGAACTTCAAGAGTAGCGCACAAAATCGCCACAACATGCTATTTGATGCTGCCTTTGACGAAGCCTTACTTGCTAAGCTTTCACCTAATGAGCGCAAGATCTATGCTGCAAGCTTGCGTAACAGCCGTGATCTGCGCAATGTGATTGTGACTGCGGTAGATGAAGGAATTGCAACAGGTGAAGTGTCAGGCTCCTACAAGAAAGCATGTGAAGTAGCTAATAAGGGCTTACAATGCGGATTGACTAATGAGGATATTTCCGAACTCACGGAATTACCCATCGAAGAAGTGCAAGCACTTCGCGCAGAAGGAGAAGCCCAAAGCTAGCCTAAGCAACCGCCACACCAGCCAACACGCTCCTATACACAGCCTCATACTGCGGCAGCACCACCTCAATATCAAACCGCTTCGCCTGCGCATATGCCCGCTTGCTAAACTCAGCTAATACCTCCTCATCGTGTAAGAGCCGGATCGTATTAGCTGCCATTCCCTCAATATCGCCTATCGCGGATAAAAAGCCTGTCTCGCCATCCACATTCACCTCCGGCAAACCACCAGCATTAGAGCTAATCACCGGAACGTGACAAGCCATAGCCTCCAATGCAGCAAGACCAAAGCTTTCTGATTGACTCGGCATTAAAAACACATCACTTATCGCCAACAATTCTTCTATAGCATCTTGCTTACCCAAAAATAATACTCCATCACCCATATCTAAGGAACGCGATAACTCCTCAACCCGGTAACGCTCAGGCCCATCACCAATTAGAATCAACTTGCTCGGAATCTCTTTGCGAACGATATCATAAATTCTTACCACATCCTCCACCCGCTTAACAGCCCTAAAATTCGATACGTGCGTGAGAATACGCTGACCGTCTGGCGCTATGGCTAATTTAAAATGCTGTTTATCCACCTTGTGGAACCGATCTAAATCTATAAAATTAGGCACCACATCTATCTCTCGGCAAATGTCGAAGTTCTTAAAGGTATCCTGCCGTAAAGATTCACTTACTGCCGTCACTCCATCTGAATTATTTATTCCAAACTGGACGACAGGTTTAAAATTCGGATTCTGACCTACCAATGTTATGTCTGTTCCGTGGAGTGTAGTCACAAAAGGTACGTTCAAGCCATGTGCAGCAAGTATTTCCCGTGTTAAAAAGGCAACAGTCGCATGCGGTATCGCATAATGAACATGAAGCAAATCCAACTTTTCCCGCTTCACTACTTCCACCAGCTTACTTGCTAATGCTGTATCATAAGGGGTGTATTCAAATAGCGGATAGTCTACCCCGCTCACCTCATGGTAATATACATTGGCTGCGTAGCCTTTAAATCTCGCTGGCTGACGGTAACTGATAAAATGCACCTGGTGTCCGTGTCGCGCCATCCCTAGGCCCAGCTCCGTAGCAACTACACCTGAGCCGCCGTAAGTGGGATAACACACCACTCCTATTCTTAGAGGAGCAGTAGTCTGAGCATAAGCCATGTGTAGCGAATCTGGTACGTATCCCTGGAAACGCGGCGCTACACTGAAGGTTTGTGCCTTAGCTGCCCTCGAGGAGCATGCGCAGCTTCGTCATCGTCTCTACAGGCCCCTTATCCACGAACATATTTACCAGCCAGGTAGGCACCGCTCCGCCGGGCTCACTGTGCAGTTCGTAGGTGACTTCTGTACGCGTGCCACCAGCCAGCGCACGGTAGGAGGTATGCACGTCGAAGTCGGTGATGCGTACGCAATCGTCCACCCGCTTCGTACGCTGAGGAGCCGCAATACTGCGAGATTCATAGGCGCTCGGGCTTTTGTCACCAACAACTTTTGCGGCAAGGTCACGATCTTCCATTGGCCACGGCATATCGATACGAGAATAGTAATACCAGCCCGTGTCGATTCGGCCTCCCAAATCATAGGCTTCTGTGCAGCGGTATACCCATTCAGTCTGACGCTTGGCATCATCGAGCACAGCATTAATCTCCGTAATCGTCGCGTCGACCTTCATCACCAGGCGGACCTCTTTAATGTCTGAGCCCACCCGGTCGCGGGTATAGACCCACATCTCATCGCCCGTCTTCTTGAGCGTCCACTCTGTTTCAGCTGGCAGCCGCACCGAAGCGAGCAAGACAGTAGCGAGCAAACCGTAGAGCAGGTAGTTTATTTTCATGGTTCTTATGCAAACGCTCTAGCTCAAGAGTTGGTGCGAACACATATCCGAGCCATGTTTGCAGTGTGACACTTTTTGATCTCTTACAAGTTTTGAGCCTCGAACAGCTCGAAGACAGACTTTTTCGCGGCACCTCACACTCCACTCCCTGGGGAAGAGTGTTTGGCGGGCAGGTTTTGGCGCAAGCACTACTAGCCTCAGCCCTCACCGTACCCGACGACAGGCTCATTCACTCGATGCATGGCTACTTTATCCTCGGCGGCGATGTATCGAAGCCCATCGTATACGATGTCGACAAGATCAGAGATGGGCGCAGTTTTACCACCCGCAGAAGCATCGCGATCCAAAAAGGTGAAGCAATTTTTAACTCGGCGGCGAGCTTTCATGTGCAAGAACAGGGAATTGAACACCAGATCGAGATGCCCGAT
Organism: Saprospiraceae bacterium; assembly: GCA_965213735.1. Taxonomy (GTDB): domain Bacteria; phylum Bacteroidota; class Bacteroidia; order Chitinophagales; family Saprospiraceae; genus CALDTK01. Next base: position 158,795 of record CBDCAB010000005.1, on the reverse strand, counting down.
GTACCCGCCCCAGATGGCTTGCCTACTTCCGTTCAACTTGCCGAGCGCTACCGGGAGCAGGCACCAGCGCTATATGCCAGGCTTTCGCGAAAACTCCCTTTCGAGGTCAGACCTGTAGACGACATTAACCTGATTTCTCCCAAAGCCTATGCGCCGCGCTACCGGGTGTGGGTGAAAGTAGCTGGACAGATGCCTGACGATCCTCGTCTACACCAGGCCGTGCTTGCCTATGCGAGCGATTATCATTTGCTCACCACGGCGGTAGTGCCACACCTGCAGGAAGTGAATTTCGGCCAGCTCATGCTCACCAGCCTCGATCACGCCATGTGGTTTCACGTTGATGACTTACGCGTCGATCAGTGGCTGCTGTTTGATATTGACACACCACGTGCCCGAGGCTCGCGCGGATTTACACGAGCAAGCATCTACGATCAAGAGGGTCGATTGGTCTGCAGCGTTGCTCAAGAAGGTCTTGTCCGCAAGGTGAGGTAGTGTCCCAGCTTAGTTGCTGAAGGCATAGGTCGATGCTGGCGCCAGTACAGCTAGCGGCTCGCTACGGCCACGCAACTCCATCGCGCGCTGCGAAGCAAAATGCGGCAACTCAGCACCACTCGCTGCTATCCACTCTCGCGCGCGCTCAGACAAGAGTAGCTGTACTCCCTGTGGCCGACAAGCCTGTAGAAGTCGAGCCGCAGTGTTGACGGTATCGCCAGAGTAGACAATATCCCTTCGTGTATCTCCAACCTCGGCTACCACCACCATTCCTGCGTGTATGCCGGTGCGAAATCGTGGTACAGTAGCAAAGCGACGCTCGTAATGCAGGCGGCGACGCTCGAGCTGTTTTAGCGTAAGCTGCAAAAATCGCAAGGGCGAATGCGCCGCTGAAAGCGCTGACTTGCGCCACGTAATCATTACCTCATCACCTACATATTGTACAATATGACCTCCAGTAGCCAATAAAGGCTCGGCTAAATCACAAAAGAAATCATGCTTAAAATGTGTAAACTCTAAAGGCCCTAGCCGCTCGGCAATAGCGGTAGAGTCAACTAAATCTATGAAGACGAAAAGTCGCTCCTCTTCAACCGGCAATCTATAGCGACCAGTAAAGAGCGCTTGCAAATTAGACGGCCCCATCATCAGCCGCAAATGCAGGAAGAAGTTGAGCGCGAAACTCGCCATCAACAACAGCACAATAAAGCGACGGATTACCCGATCATTTAACATTTCAGGCACCGACCGCCATACCTCACCAGTCGCTTCGGAGGGAAAAAACCGAAACAACAATAGCCTACCAACCAAAATCACCACCGCCACCACGGCTGTGTAGAGTACCGTACGCAGCGCAATGTCGAGCCAGGGATGGTTATTGATATAGCCCACTCGCACCGGCCGCGTCTCAAACCAGGCCATCGCAGTGCCAATAGCAATGCCGCACAGCAGGCCTCCTATAATATCGTATGTTCCAAAATCACCGGTACGCATACCTGCAAGGCGACTTGCTCCAAGCGATACCACGAGCCAGGCAATACAGGTGCCCAGCCATATCCGCCGAAAGCGCCGAAAATGCTGGTGGAGAGGCGAAAGAGGGTCTAACACAGGCTTTGTCACAGGCTGACAAGTTATCGCTTCAGCCGGCAACTAGCTACTGCAATTGAGGTTATAAACCACGTGAAGAGTTTATGCTTGGCACCAGCGCGACCTTTCCTGCTGCTCCTTAGCATTGGGCTGCTCGTTTTTGCCTGCGCGCGCAGTGCCATATCAACTGCTGATGCTGTGCAGCGGCTTGGGTGGAAGGCAAAAGTTATTTCTGCGGAACCACAACTTCAGGGCGGTGACCCCACGCTGGGGTATGCTTACATGAAGGAAGGCGCGTATTTGGGCACTGGCCTGCCTGCCGATTTGGTGCGCAAGGCGTTCGACCGCGATTCGCTCAACTTCCTGCGCAGTTCGGGTCTGGTCACTCCGCACGGGCTGGCATTTTTTGAAGCGCCAAACGGGGTGGAGGTAGCTAATGGCACCTGCTTTACCTGTCATGCGGGTGCAGTTGCTGGCGATACTATTCTCGGTATAGGTAATTCTTTGGCTGATTATCGCGGCAATTTGCGCCTTCCGGCAAAACTGCTCGATCTGCGTATGCGACTCAAGTATAAAAATGCAGATCCTGAATATATCCAATACGAGGATTTTGGCCGCTATTTCCGCGCGATGACTGAGGGCACTCAAACCAACCAACCGGGTGTTAATCCTGCGGCGCGTGTGGCTGAAACTATTATGCGTTACCGCGACCCGCAGTCGCTTGAATATGTTTCAAAACCTGCCTATGAAATTGCTCCTTATAATATTGCCAGCGACACGCCGCCGCTGTGGAATGTAGCGAAGAAAAATGCGCTCTATTATACTGCTGTAGGCCGCGGCGATAAGACGAAATTAATCTTTCAGGCGAGCGTGCTGGGCATTCCTGATTCTAGCCAGGCGAGGCAGGCGCAGGGCGCGTTTGTCCATGTGCTCGCGTGGCTACGTACCCTCGAGCCGCCGAAGTATCCCGGTGAGATAAATGCGGTTTTGGCGAAAGCTGGAAAAATTGTCTTCGAAGACCAATGCGCTAGCTGTCACGGGAATTACGGCACCATCGGCGGCGACCGCAGCGACGACACCTACCCCAATAAAGTGTTGAGCATAGAAGCTGTGCGCACCGATCCCCTTTACGCCAGCTACGCCCTCAGCAGTGGCATCACCGAGTGGTACAACAACAGCTGGTTTGCGTCGAGCTATCCGCGCAGCCGCTTCGAGCCTGAGGCAGGCTATATCGCACCTCCACTTGATGGCATCTGGGCCACTGCACCCTACCTGCACAATGGCGCTGTGCCTACCATCGAGCACCTGCTCAAGAGTGATTCAAGACCTGTGTATTGGGCGCGTTATTCACCTTCCGGCAAAACCCCAACTGGTGCTGCCGACGAGTACGACCACCAGCGGCTTGGTTGGAAAGTGCACGCCCGCCACAACTCGCGGGGCAAATACACCTATGATACCACGCTTCCCGGCTACGGCAAGCAAGGTCATACCTATGGCGATGCCTTAGACGCTGAGCAGCGCCGCAGCCTCATTGAATACCTGAAGACACTTTAACTAAAGCTCCTCATCAATCTCGCCGAGCAGCCTGGCCGCTTTGCGTCGACCTCGCTGCACTTGCTCACGCAATTCACGTGCATACCGAGCAGGACTGTTAGCTCCGTGGCCAGCAATTCGCAGACTTCGCTTTCGCAAAACATCGAAATGCGCAGCGAAATAATCTATAGCCCGCTTGTCTTCACTGGCGAAAAAGTTAGGGTTGTCGAAAGTCACAAATAGGCGCCGCGAGCGCTCATTGCTAAGTGATACAATCGAGCTGGTGGCATGCAGGCGATTTTGCCAAAGTTTCAACTTAGCTCCACCATCTTCCGGACCTTGATTGAGGGCTTTTTCCAGACGATCAATTGCGCGCTCCACGGCATCGAATAGCGCTGTGCAATCAGCTGGCGTGATGGCAGCACTTTCTACAAGTAGCAGTATCTGGTACACCAGACTACGCAGCGGGCTAGGGCCCCAAGCTTCCTCCCGGTGCGCTGTGCGGTAGCTGCGCGACACAGACGCGACGCGACCGATGAACTCACTGTGCGCTTTTCTTGCAGCCTCCAGACTAAAAGGTCGCGCTCCCTTAGCGTCAATTGCCAAACCAAACAGGTAGCGCTTGAGCGCAGCAAGATCGGGCTCGGCGAAGAGATAAAAAATCGGGATATCTGTCGTGCTTACGAGAATGTGCGCGCCTTCACCATCATCGAAGAGTGCAGCCGAAGCTTCGAGTTGCCGCAGGTAGCGACCTTCATTAAAGGTAGTATCCGCCTCGAGTGGTGCATCAAAGCCAAACCGTGGCACAGCATCAAATTCAGGCACCATGTCGAGGCCGAATCTGCGAGAAAGCATCACGAACTCATACGCCGTAAACGGCATTTCCCCGCGACGACGCCGGTAGTATGCGCTTTTGGAGATGCCGAGCCAGTCAGCTGTTTCGTTGCCCTGCTCGCCAGCCGCATCTGAGGCAGCGATGAGGTTGAGCCGCCACGCCTCCATAAACTCCAGTTCGTTGATCTCACGCTCCTGCATGGTAGCAACATACTAAGCAGAGGTAGTCTGGAAGACACAAAGTGAGCACGGCGGTTTGTATCTATGTTTGGTGCTGCTATTAAATGCTATGTCCCAACCCCTCCTCCGAAGTATATTTTTTAGTTGCGCCATTCTGTGCACCTCAGGTTGGGGTCTAGCGCAGTCAGATAAATCTCCGAGGCTGTATGGAGGTTTGGCCTTAGATGCCTCCACTACCGGATATGGCTTAGCTGCCACCATCAGCTACGAGCTTGCCGATGGGCTTTCACTACTGGCTCAGGGTGGTCTATCCGGATTTGAGTTTCCGCAGATTATGTGTGTAGTGACAGCCATTGACACCATTGCGCTCATCCGTGGCTCTCAATTCTATTTTGGAGATGACTACCACGAGGCCAACCTCATCGTTCGCGATCGCGCCGAAACATCTATCGGGACGCGTATTGCTGTAGGCGACCGCTACAAGTTTATCAGTTCATTGCAGCTCGGGCTGCGCATGGTGGCCACCGAAGCACAAGTCGATGAAGGCATCACACCCGAAGCGGCACGTAAACAAACTGTCTTTGGCTGTGGAGCCTTTCATAACGGTCTGCCGGAGCCCCGAGATCCACAACGCTTAGCTCAGCCTGCCGTCTTTACCACCAACTCGAGTTCAGGCTTTCTCCAATTTGGTGCGGGCGTGTCTACGTTGCTGCGCTCCAATTGGCAACTGCAAGTACAGGTGCTGAGCCGGCACAACCTGTACGGCAACACCCGCTTTCAAATCCGCGATCCGAGGGAGCCAGGCCGTGGCAGCACAGCACTTCTGCTACGCGAGCATGCACCTCTCACTCAGTGGCGCGTGCAGCTGAGCATCCTGGCGCCGCTGTGGTAGGCTAGGGCACATGCCACCATGGCTGGCGCCTAATCCATGGCTCCCACTGGTACTTTTTTCACGTCGAATGGTAGAAGGTGAGCCTTAAGCGGCAATCACCCCCAAAATCCAACCAGCTGGCCTAGGCTTTGCACATGCTACAGCGAACGACACTGTAGCAAAAAGACTATGAACACGCCAACCCTACTAGGTGCACTCCTGTGCCTGGTCGCCACCTCCCTGTGGGGCCAAAGCAAGCAACACGCCCAATTTTCTTACATCTCCGACCGCACCTTTACCTCCCCTGATCAACTCATGGGCTACGACTTCAAGCCCGCTATGCGTGAAGTGCCAGGTGAAGAGCCCACCGAATTTAGCGTCGGTAAATACTCCTTCGGTATTACCCGCAGAAACCTCTACGTCGAAGGTCCAGATATTCAGGGCGTTTATAGCGTCAACAACATCAACACCACCGAGTACGGCTTCATCCTTCAAACTATGAATGCCCGCGACCCTACTATTCAGGGTCACCTCAAAGTTGTGGTCGATGAGCTCGGGCAGGTAGAAGGTCTTATCTTCAAACGCTCGACGCACGATAAGGAGGTCATCTTCTTCTTGCGCACCATTCCAGCCGATGTCGATGCTGCCGAAGCCCTCTACTTCACCAACAAAGGCGAAAAGCGTATCTCCCACATCGATAGTCTCTGGACAGGCGTTGAGGTGCGCCCTTTCCTGCGCGTGTTCCAAAACATGGGAGGTATCCAGCAGCGAATCATCATGTCAGATTCGGTCTACTTGAAGTTCTATAAGGTGGTCACCATCGAAGAAAAGGAGAAGCGCGGCCTTGCACTGCCAGGCTTCGTTTCAAAAAAGCGCGGACTCTTCGGTAAGAAAAAGGAAGAGGAGACCCTGCTACCCGCAGCCACTTACACCGAAGCTAAAGTCGATACCGCTGCCGCCGCAGCCACGCGTACTGCTTTGCTGGCAAGCCTCGGCGTCGCGACCGACTCCCTTCGTCTAGCTCCACTTGTGCCCGTCGATCAAGAGGTGCTGCTCGGCAATCCGTTTGATTCCACAGCGGTAGATTCAATCCCACCTCTCACTTCTCACCTCCCACCTCTCACTCCTCATCACCCACCCATCGACACCTCTACCGATGTGAAGGTGAAAATCACCACTGAGTTCTTCGTCGACCTCACCTCGTTTATGCGCTTTGATGATGGTAGTGAGAAGATGCAGGACAAAACCTTCCTCGTTAATGGCATTGTGGAGCGAGAAAATCCTAATGCCCGACCGGGAGGCAACCGCTGGCAATGGGAGCTCAACCTCCACAAGCAGCCCAACGCGTACATTTACCTCGACGAGCGCTACCAAGTCAACTCAATCCAAATCGACGGGCAGAAATTCTACATGCGCGGACATTAGCGGCCCAGGCGCTGCCACGTTTGGGTGCGGTAGAGGCCCGTCCAATGCTTGCCGCGTACGTAGAGCACATCCGGATTTTCCTCGAGCCACATCACCAATTTGTAGGTGGAGTCGCCCTCTGGGTCATAAATCTGGCCCTCCCAGGTCTTGTCGCCATCAGGCACAGCAGCGGTGATGATTTCCATGCCGATATAGGGCTGATCCTTGCGGGCGCCGGAGCAGGTAGCGCAATGCGTTGGCGCATCGGGGTTAAGCGTTTTTACCACCTTGCCGTAGAGTTTGTTTCCTCGCTCTTCAATCTTGATGTGGCTGCGCACCTTGCCTGATTTGTCGTCTATGGTTTGCCAGGTGCCAAGCGCTGTTTGAGCAGCTAAACAGTAGCTACAGAGCAGCGCTAGAAGGGTGAGAATTCCAATTTTCATAGTAGTAAGTTGTGTGACTTAGGGTCGATTTTTATAACGTGGCAAGGGCGCGTTAGGTGCTTATCGCTTGCTGCATTACGATTCAGTTGGGAGATTCGACGATTCAGTAGGTTTTGGCGAAAGCATAGTGAAGAGAGCGCTCAACTTTGGTAGCACAACCAACAAGTTATGCGCCTCACGCTCCTTCTCGCCTCACTTGCACTTCTCACAAATGCTGCCGCTCAGCTTACCGTGTCGGGCCGTGTGCTCGACACTCGTGGGCTGCCGCTGCCGGGCGTCAATGTATATGTACCCAGCACGTATGAAGGTGCTACCACAGATTCGCTTGGAGCATTTTCTTTTTCAGCTTCCGCCAAAACCCCCTTTACCGTCCTCACGCAATTCATCGGCTATAGGGTGGATAGTGCTCTCGTTACTAAAGACAATGTGCAGCTTACGCTAAAACTGCGGGAATCAGCAACTGCCCTGGCTGAAGTAGTGGTGAGTGCGGGTGCATTTGTGGCCAGCGATACCCGCAAAACCGCGGTACTGTCGAGTGTAGACGTAGCAACCACAGGCAGCACCGCCGATCTGGCTGAGGCCCTTTCCACCTTGCCCGGTAGCACTCCGGCCGGCGAAAGCGGTCAGCTGTTGGTGCGTGGAGGTGCCGCCAACGAAACGCAAGCCTACATCAATGGCATGCGTGTGCCCAAACTCTATACCAGCGGCCTGCCTGATGTGCCCACCCGCACCCGCTTTAGCCCCTTTGCTTTTAAAGGCATCACCTTTGCCACTGGTGGATTCTCGGCAGCCTATGGCGATGCACTCTCAGGAGCACTCATACTCCAAACTGCAGATGCCCCTGACCAAAACCTCACGCAGGTGAGCTTGATGAGCATCGGTGGTGACATTACGCGCACCCAACTGCTGCCCAACAATCACGCGCTTGCCATCGGAGTGGGAGGCACCCACCTCGGCCTCTACGCTCAGCTCAACGAAGAAGCCCGTAGCACCCTCACCACTGCCCCGCAAGGCCTCAATGCCCAAGCAGCACATTGGTGGACGGGCAGCACCGGCAACAACATCAAGACATTCGTCCAAGCGAGCACACAGCATTTTGAGCGCACCAATCCCGCCGAAAGTCAATTTTATGGAGCTACGACCCTCGGCCTCGACAACTATTTCGTGTACGGGCAAAGTGTCTACCAAGAGCAGCGCGGCACCACCGGCCTCTGGGAGTTTGGCCTATCGGGAGGAGCCAACCGTGACCGCCTCAACATCGACGGCCAGCAAATCGCTACCGATCAGCTAGACGTGCTGGCACGGGCCACCTACAGCGACAACTTCCGCGATTTGGCACTGTGGCGCGTAGGTGTAGAGCACGGGCAGCGCCGAGAGCGGGTGGAAGTGATGGCGCAACAGGAATTTGAAGGTGTAGCTACTCAGAGTAGTTTCTACCAAGCCGCTTTTGCTGAAGCCGATTGGTTTTTGGCGAGTAAGTGGGTAGTGCGCACCGGACTGCGCGGCGATAGCTACAACTACAACGACGCCAACATGCACCTCTCCCCGCGGGTGCAGCTCTCGCACCTGTTTTCAGCAGATCAACAACTCGCTGCCTCTGCCGGTCGCTATGTGCAACGCCAAGCCGCAGACTCACTGTTTGCACGCGATCACAACCTGCGTGCAGCGGGCCTCGACTACTATGGCCTCACCTACTCTTCAACCATAAATCAGCGGGTGCTGCGCGTAGAAGCTTACGCCAAACAGTATCACCACCTCGCTAGCCTCACACCAAGTACCGGCGAGTGGGCTACTCTCGGGGATGGCTACGCGCGGGGACTAGACGTGTTTTATCGCGACCGCAAGTCAGTTCGCGAAGCAGACTTTTGGATCAGCTACAGCTTTATAGATACCAAGCGCAAGCGCAATGGTCTGCAAGAGCGCGTGCCGGTGCCTTTTGCGGCGCGTCACAACCTGGCTATCGTGGCCAAGCGGTACTTCCCCAAGCCGAGCATCGGCCTCAGCGCTACTTATCGCTTTCACAGCGGTCGCCCTTTCGACAACCCCAACAGCGACGAGCGCTTCGGTGGAGTAACGCCACAGTTTCACGACCTCAGCGCCAACGTGACTTACCTCACCAACATCGCAGGCCACTTTACGGTGGTGTTTGCCAGTCTGAGCAATGTAGCGGGGCTGCGCCAAGTGCACCAGTACCGCTACGCACAGCAGCCTAATGTCGATGGCCACTACGAGCGCCTCGCCGTCGACAGCCTCTTCCCGAGCTTTCCTTTCGTGGGCATGTTCGTCATGATCGGCGAAAAAGATCGCACTGGCAGCGTCGACGATATCTAGCCCACGATTCAGTCACCTAATCCGACAGTTCAGTCGCTTTCAACTCAAAGCGCACACGTACTGCCACGATCTTTCCAACACAAACAAAAACCCAAACTTCATGTCAACCTTCAAAGTCTTCCTTCTCTCTTTATTCCTCTGCGGAATATCATCTTTAGTTTTGGCGCAAGCTGCATGGCATGCACCATTGCAAGCCCAGCTAACCGCCCTCAGCACCAATGAATCGCCAGAGCAACTCAGCTCCTCGCTGGCAGTAATAGAGCGCATTGCCGCGGCCAATCCCGATGCATGGTTGCCCAATTACTACGCTGCCCACCTCTCCTTGCAACAGCACTGGATGGGTAGCAATGATGGCTGCGCGAGCTGTCTCACCAAAGCGGATACCTACCTCAGCACCGCCGAAGCCAGCGACAACAACAGTGAAGTAATGACGCTACGTGCCCGCTACTACCAGGCGATGCTGGGCATGCACCCGATGCGCGCAGCCTTCTACGGGCCCAAGGCTACTACTTTGCTCGAACAGGCCGTGGCCGCCGATGCCGACAATCCCCGCGCAGTTGCTGTGCTGGGCCAAAACATCTACTACACACCAAGCATGTTTGGCGGCGGTGCAAGCAAGGCGCGGCCTCATCTCGCCAAGGCCGTGGAACTTTACGAACGCGAAGCTGCCAACGCCGAGCGCGATGCACTCCTGCCAACTTGGGGTTCGGATGTGGCTAGTACCATGCTGTCCAATGTCGACAGCAGCAAGGAGTAAGCCCTGCAGATGTCTACTATAGGAATCATACACCTCGTTTCGGCACTCGCCGCCTTGCTTACGGGCACGGTGGCGGTGCTGCGTCCGGGTGTGTCACTTGCACATCGACGTTGGGGCTATGGCTACGTGGTTTCGATGGCAGTCATGCTCGGTACAGCATTTATGATCTACCGAATGTTTGGCAGTTGGGGGGCGTTTCATTACATGGCAGTGGTAAGCACGCTTACCCTTGCCGGCGGTATGGTGCCATTGTTGCTTCGCTCGCCGCAGCGCACCTACCTCTACTACCACTTGGCCTTCATGTACTGGTCGTTAGCAGGGCTGTATGCCGCTTTGGTAGCCGAAACAGCCACGCGGTTGCTTCCCCAGTACGGCTGGAGTTTGGTGATTGGTGGCACGCTAGTTACTATGCTAGTGGCTAATATTATTTACAGGCTCCGTAAGACCTCATGGATGCATCTTGCGGAGCGTCACCACCACATGCTACACTCATGTTAGATGCCGTGAACACAGAAATTCCTATGTCTACAGTCCCGCAAGCGAAGAGAAAATCAGCGTGGATGAGTGGGCTAACGAGTATGCTCGACGCCCCATTCTGGAAAAACGCGCTTGTAGCATTAACGGGAGCTACGGGTATCAACTTGTTCTTCGCTCTGATCGCTGTGCTGGGCGGTGAGTCTATTTATGGCAATGAAACCCTGCGCAGTTTTATGCTAGGTGTTGCCATTGCTACCTCGCTGTGGCTCTCGATGGGCTACCTCAACGGCTGGTTGGCCGCGCGAATAGACTGGCTGTCGCGTCCGTGGGTAGCGTTTGCAAAGGCTTTAAGCAGCAACATTGTCGTAGCGGTCCTCACCCAGGGCATCGTTTACTTCTTTTATTTTGTCGTCTTTGGCGACGAAACACCATTATCTTGGCTGAAGCGCCAGCGGTTTGAGCATTACATTGGTTCTTTACTGATTGGTTTGCTCATTACAGCAATTTATCAGAGTGCATACTTTCTTGGAATATGGAAGCAGAGTGTAGTGCAAGCGGAAAAACTTAAGTCTGCCAATCTAAATGCTAAATACGAGGCTTTAAATGCGCAAATTAACCCGCATTTTTTGTTCAATTCGCTCAATGTGCTGAGTGCGCTCGTGCGGCGGGATACTGCACAGGCCGAGCAGTTTATCCAAGGTTTGAGTGAGGTGTACCGCTATGTGCTGGAGGTTCGCCAAGAGCCGATGGTATCGCTGGCCAGGGAGTTGCAGGCCCTTTACGCTTACGCAAAACTCGTCCAGACCCGCTTTGGCGACGACAGGCTCGTCATCGACGTGGCACTCGAGCCGCAGGAGGAGGTGCAAGTAGTCCCCCTCGCGCTACAGATGCTGGTCGAAAATGCCGTCAAACACAATGGAGCAACACGAGCAACGCCGCTACACATCAACATTTACGCTGGATCTGACTACATCTGCGTGAGCAACAACCTCGTGCCGCTTTACGAAACTGTAGCCGGCAGCGGCATAGGTCTCGAAAATATCCGCGCTCGCTACCAATTAGTTGCCAATCGAGAGATAGTCATCGAACAAACAGCTGAAACGTATACCGTGAAGTTGCCGCTGCTGAAAACTGAATCATGAAGGTTGCCATCATTGAAGACGAACCCCTCGCAGCAGAGCGCCTGCGGGATTTGCTCGCCAACTATCCTGAAGAGCGCGTCTACGTAGTAGGCCAAACTGAAAGCGTTGCAGAGACCATTGCTGCACTACCCAACTGGGATGCCGATCTTTTACTTTGCGACATACGCTTGGCTGACGGACTTAGCTTTAATATATGGGAACATATTGCTGTAGATACGCCCACCATCTTCACGACAGCTTATGAGGAATATGCCTTGCGCGCTTTTAAAGTCAACTCTATAGACTATTTATTAAAGCCCATAGAAGCAGCTGAACTCTATAGTGCCCTCGACAAATTTGCTGCACGACTACAGCGGTCGGACCAGCAGCTTTCGGGCGTTCCAGCTAATGTCATTGCGCAGGTGTTGCAGGCCATGCGCCAGACCAAGTATCAGCAGCGACTGGTAGCCAAGGTAGGCGACAAGCTCATCCCCTTAGCAGTTCAAGACATAGCCTATTTTCACAGTATTGACCGGATCACATGGGCCTATGGTTTTGACGGAAGTAGACATCCTGCCTCCGAAACCCTCGATCAGCTTGAGCGGGTGCTTGACCCTGAGCGTTTTGCCCGTCTAAATCGTGCTGTTATAGCCCAGGATAAAGCTATTAAACAGCTGATTGCCTACAGCAACTCCCGCTATAAGGTGCAGCTAGAGGCGCATACTGGCGAAGCGATAATTGTGGCAAGGGATAGAGTGGCCGACATCAAGGCTTGGTTGGCCGGTAGCTAATTGTAGCTGCACCTGAGGCTGCTGCCAACAATAAGACTGCCTCCGCGATTGCCAGCAGCGAACCTTACCTTCCGCGAGTTCGTAGTTATAACACTCACCTGCCGCTGCTTTGCCAAGATTCCAACCTGTATTGTGACGCACTACCTCAAGCAAGAACTCGACAGTCTGCTGCGAGACGACCCTAAAATTTTCGATTTTATCGAAGCCGCCTCGCTCGATGGCCTGTGGTATTGGGACCTGACGCAGCCAGAGCACGAGTGGATGAGTCGTAAGTTTTGGCTTACACTAGGCTATGATCCTGATGAAATGCCACACGAGGCTTCGGCGTGGATGGACATCATCAATCCGGAAGATCTGGAAATCGCAAAGCGCAACGTGGCTGCCCACTGTGCTGATCCTTCCCAGCCTTACGACCAAGTGGTTCGCTATCGGCACGCCCAAGGCCATGTGGTGACAGTACGCTGCAGAGGTATCGCGATTCGGGATGAGCAAGGCACACCTATCCGTATGCTCGGGGCGCACAACGACCTCACCCGTGAGCAGCGCGTGAAGCAGCTCCTCACCGAAACCAACCGCGATGCACGGGTAGGCTCCTGGGAGTACATCGTGGCCACTGGAGAGATATACTGGAGCGACATAACTCGAGAGATCCACGAGATGCCTTCGGATTACTCACCAAACCTGGAGAATGGAATATCCTTTTACAAGGAAGGTCATTCCCGAGATACTATTAAGATACTTCTTGATCGAGCATTCGAGCACGGCGAACCCTGGAATGTCGAGCTGCAAATTATCACTGGCAAGGGCAACGAGCGATGGGTCAGAGCTGTAGGTAGAGCGGTAAGAGTAGCGGGAAAAACCGTGAGATTGTATGGCTCGTTTCAGGACATCCATCAGGATAAATTAATTTCGCTAGCCCTACAGCGAAGTGAGAGCCTGCTGCGCATGACCAATGAGGCTGCACGTATTGGCTGGTGGGAATACATTCCTGCCACCCAAGCAGTCAATTATAGTCCAGTTGTCAATGAAATTCATGGCTTATCTCCTGAACAACAATGGACGACAGAGCGGGCGCTCAGCTATTACGAGCCTGGCCCGGAGCGGGATTCGCTCGTCGCTGCCTTCGAGCGTTGCCTTACCACTGGTCAGACCTATGAGCGTGATTTCAAGATTCGCACAGAACAAGGTGCTGTTCGATGGATACGAGCAGTAGGAAGGGCAGAGTTAATAGATGGAAAGGTTGATCGCGTAGTAGGCTCGTTTCAAGATATTCACAACCAGAAGCTGCGCGACAATCAATTATTAGAACGTGAGCTACTACTGAGTCAAAACTTTGAGCTGGCACCAAATGCTATGGTGATCACTGACAGCGATGGTCGTTTTATCAGATTTAATAAGAGCTTTAAGGAAATGTTCGGCTACAGCGATGATGAGATTGATACAATGGAATTTAGCGATGTCATTCACCCAGATGATGTAAAAAACTACCTAAAGCTCACCACTGCTTTTTTAGAAGGTACGGTCAACACTTCGCGGGCAGAGCGGAGACTATCGACCAAGGAGGGCAACACCGTGTGGGCAGATGCTTCCATTTCAGTTACGCGCGATGTTGAGGGTGAAGTTGGGCGCTTTCACGTGCAACTCGTGGACGTCACGGAGAAAAAGCTGTCGGATGCACGTCGACAACGGATCGCTTTTCTGGAGGATAAGGCAAAGGAGATGGAACAGTTCGCCTACATCGCCTCGCACGATTTACGGCAGCCGGTACTAACTATCCAGGGCTATATGGAAGCGCTCGTAGAAGATTTTGGCGACAGTCTGCCGGTGGAAGGCCAGCGCTATATCGAAGTTGTGCAAGGAGCACTCGCTCGCATGGATGACATGATCAAAGGACTGCTCGACTATTCCCGCCTCAGCAAAGCCAAGCAGCTGCAACTCGTCAACGTGGAGTCGCTGGTGGAAGATGTGCTCAAAGACTTATCAGGCCTAATCAAACAGACAGGAGCTACCGTAACCACTGATGAGTTCAGTCCAGTGCCAGGCTATCCGCTGGAGTTGCGACAGGTATTTCAAAATCTCATTGCCAATGCTCTCAAGTACCACCGACCTGGAGTGGCGCCGCGCGTATACATCAGCGCAAAGAAAGTAGAGGGCGGCTACGAGTACTGCGTGTCTGACAATGGCCTTGGAATTCCCGTAAGCGACCAGCAGCGCATCTTTGGATTGTTCCAAACAGTGGGCACGGCATTGCACAACAAAGGCACCGGGATTGGTCTAGCCAGTTGTCGTACCATTGTAGAAAGACACGGTGGCACGATTTGGGTGGTATCTTCCGAAGGAAAAGGAAGTACCTTTTGCTTCACCGTACTGACAGCATACTCAGTCGATGAATGACCCTCACAACCAAAAGCTCTTGATTCTCCTAGTAGACGACGACGCCACTACCAACTTCTTGCACCGGCGGGCAATTAGCAAAGCCACGGCTCAAGTAGAAGTGCACGAGGCGCTCAATGGCCAGCTAGCTATCGAGCAGCTCAAAGTTTGGCTCAAGCAGGGTGTCGAGCCCCCTCAGTACATTTTCCTCGACATCAACATGCCTCAACTCGATGGCTGGGGCTTCCTCGAATCATATCGCAAACTGCCGAGCGAATGGCGCTCCAACGCCAAGCTCTACATGCTCACTACCTCGCTCAATCCTGATGACCACGAGCGCGCAAGTGGCTATCCTGAAGTCATAGGCATAGTAGATAAAATGCTTTCGAGCGAGCGCTTCACTGCACTCATGTCGGAGCAACACGACAATTAGATCGGGAACACGCCCAGCAATTTCGAGCTTTTATGTGCGAGCCAATAGCGCTCCGAACCCGACTCGCCAGCAGCACCAAACGCACCCCAGCGCTGCGCATCTGTACTCGCAAAGTCGAATACTATCGAGCGACCTCCTGCCTGACGCAGGCTGTAATCCATCAACATATTCAGCGCGCCCAATTGCCGACCACGCGCACTCTCACATGGCGCAAGAGAAGCTATGCGACCGTGGGTATACACAAACGCATTGGTAGCCAATAGCTCGCCTGCACTATCGGTAACAGCTGAGGTCCAGCCCCAACCTCTGTGCAAAGCATTATAAAGTACCCTCAGCAGTGGGTGCTGTGCCTGCTCCCCACGCGGATAGTTGTTGACCATAAATGCAGCCACACGCTCGGGCTTCTGATTGCCGTGAACAAGCAAGTTAGCATCATCACTCTGCTGAAGCGACCGAAGTAAATCACTAGAATAATTGCCTGCAAGTTCTTCGTAGCTACGCCCCGCGATGTCGAGCAAGAGGTTGCGCTCGTCGCGCCACGACCACTCTACGTCAACAGTGTTTCTCGATGGCTCACCCGTGAAGCCATACTCTACCTTATCAAAGCGCGCGTCGACTTCACGCAGGAAGTACCCCATGCGTTTTTGCGAAAGCACATGCACCGAAAACACCCCTAATGCAGTGGTAAACGGTGGTGTGTACAGCCGCTTGCGCCCCGACCAGGTAGTATCCCATACCAGCGGCATCACCGACTCGTATTCATTCTCGACCAGCACATCAAAGCGCCGGGCAGTAGCTTCTAGGTACCATTTGTAACCCCACGCGCGCCCATTGAGAGCATAGTGCACGCAAGAATTGTAAAGCTGCCTGTCGATATCTTCGTAGGCGATGTAGCGAATGTTCACCTTATCACAAAGCAGCAAACACCGCCTGTGGTTGTGTTACCAGCGGCCACGTTTGCCTCCTTTTTTGCCACCGTACTTATTACCACGCCCACCACGGTCGCGGTCTCTGCTTCTACCGCCACGCTCGTAGTTGCGACTTTGCCTGCCACCGCCGTCATCACGTGAAGTATCACCTTCATCAGCAGGATTGATTCGCACAGGTCTGCCATCGAAATGCAACTCCCCGAGTCGTGCCACCACTTGTGGAGCAACGCTCTTGTCGACGTCGAAGAAGGTATGGGTCTTATTCATCGTGATGCGGCCAATATCACGTCCAGTTATACCCGATGCATCGCAGAGCATAGCCAGCAGATTGCCTTTGCGACCGCCCACATCGACGGCGCCAACATTGATGAAGAGGCGCTCCATGTTTTCGTCATTGCCGCGCGAGTTGCTGCCGCGATCATACTCATCGTCGCGTCTGTCAGATTTGCGCGCCACTGTGCGGCCACGGCTGTCGTTTAGGTCGGGCGCAAAGCGGTAGTCATTGAAGAGCTTCTCGAAGCTTCGGCTGGCGATGCGTTTGATGAGCGCCTCGCGGTCGAGTCCTTCCAGCACTTCCTGTATTGCCGGCAAATACGCATCGAGTCCGTCCGCCACTTTTACAGCCTTAAGGCGCCGCATGTTGCTGAGCAATCTGCGCTCGATGATCTCTTCGCCTCCCGGTATTTTCACTTCCGTAAAACGCGCTTTGATGATGCGCTCTATGCTGCGTAGACGGCGCGT
The DNA here is from genome assembly GCA_965213735.1 of Saprospiraceae bacterium. Taxonomy (GTDB): domain Bacteria; phylum Bacteroidota; class Bacteroidia; order Chitinophagales; family Saprospiraceae; genus CALDTK01. The sequence goes on along the minus strand of CBDCAB010000005.1, from coordinate 142,002 downwards.
GTCTTTGGGGTGCACCAGGGCCAGCGATACACCTTCAGCACCCGCACGACCGGTACGCCCCGCCCTGTGGGTGTAGAAACTGAGATCGTCAGGGAGGTTGAGGTGAAAAACATGGGTGATGCCGGTGACATCGATGCCACGCGCGGCCACATCAGTGGCGACCAGTACCTGGAGGTGGCGATTGCGGAAGCGGTTCATGACATTGTCGCGCTGAGCTTGTGATAAGTCACCGTGCAGCGCATCGACACTGTAGCCTTCTGCGCCCAATTTTTCGGCAAATTCCTTGGCATCGTTACGCGTCCGCACAAACACAAGACCGTACATGTCAGGATCGTAATCCAAGAAGCGCCGCAGCACAGGAAAGCGCTCACGCGGCTTGGTAATCACGAAGCGGTGGGCGATATCAGCATTGGCCGAATTGCGCTCTCCCGATTGTACCTCTTCAGGATTGGACATGTACTCGGCAGCAATCCGCCGCACCTCACTTGGCATGGTAGCCGAGAAAAGCCAAGTATGTGCTTCATTAGGTATCGACTCCAGAATATCGTCAATCTCTTCTTTGAAGCCCATGTTGAGCATCTCATCAGCCTCATCGAGCACGAGGTAGCGCACGTGCTGCAGATCGACGGCACGCCTTCTAATCAAGTCCCGCAATCGCCCCGGCGTAGCTACCACTATCTGCACCCCACGCCTAATTTGTTTGATCTGCCTGACGATATCCGCACCACCATACACTGGAGCGATATCGACCTCTGGCATATGCTTCGCGAAATGGCCCATCTCCACGGTAATCTGCAGGCACAGTTCTCGTGTGGGAGCGAGGATGAGCACCTGTGGCACGCGGGTGTGCAGGTGTAGCTTGTGCAGTGCAGGCAGGCCGAAAGCAGCTGTCTTGCCAGTACCCGTTTGTGCCAGGCCCACCAAATCCGTGTCCTCCTTCAGTAGCCGCGGAATAACTTCAGCCTGGATGACAGTTGGATGCTCAAAACCCATATCAGCCACAGCTCGTTGGAGTGGCGCGATGAGCCCTAGCTCCGCAAAACTCGGCAGATCAGGATTGTCTTCGGCGGTTTTATCCACCTGCAGGTGAGACACATCTGGATTGCCTTTCTTTTTCTTGTTGGCCATCTCAGCCTGGTACTCAGCCTCGTTTAGCTCGTCTTGGCGTTTGCGCGCCTTTTTGTTGAGCTTTTCCTTTTGCGATGCCTCATCCGACTTGTTCTTGTCCTTCTTTTTATCCTTTTTCTTGTCTTTAGCCACCTTTTTGTCCTTGCCGACGGCTCCTTTTACGAGAGCGCGCGCCTCCTTGTCTAACTCGTCGCCTGGCGCATTGGGGTCGGTTTCGAATGGCTCGTCGTAGTCAATATCGCCAGCGGCATCTGCTGCCCAGGAGGCATGATCGATGCGCTGCCCGGGATCATCATCCTCAGCATCTTCTTCGTGCTCTTCCACGAGCGCCTTCGCAATCTTGCTGCCGACCGGCTTAGCGGCTTGCGCTTCTGCCTCTTTTTTGGCCTTATTGGCTGCGCGGGTGGCGGCAGCTTTTTTGGCAGAGGCACTGCGCTTGGCAGCTAGCTCTTCTGGAGTGAGGTCAGCGTTTTTTTTCTTGGTAGCCATAAGTAGGTCATTGGCTGCACGTGTACGTACAGCAGGTGAATCAGCGCTTGCGTTCGATCCACCATGACCCAAATCCCTCGACGTGCTTCACATCCTGTGCAAGCTGTATTGGCCCTGGCGGCCCATCCCGGTCCGCATCTGCTTGTAAGGCCACATAGGGCCAGCTTGTTTAGCGGCACCATGCGGTAAGCGTGCGCAAAAGTACGCATTCCGAGGCTGCACTTCGCATGAATTACGGCTTGGCAGGCCTGATGTCGTAGCGCACTTCGCTCAGGAACAAGCCACTGGCAGGTACGCTCAGCGGTTTCGGCAGCGGCTGTTGCTTATCGAGTGCATCTGCCACTTGTTTTAGCGAAAGCTTGCCTAGCCCCACTTGAACACAGGCGCCCACGATGAGTCGCACCATGCCTCTCAGAAAGCGATTGGCAGCTATATAATAGTTCATTTCGCTTTCGCTAAAACCCCACTCCGACTGCCGCAGATCGCACCGCAGCGTTTTAGCATCGTGCTTGGTTTTGCAGAAAGGCGCAAACGCCTGGTAGCGGAGTAGCAGCTGAGCACACGCCTGCATTGCCGCCTGATCGAGCTGATGAAAGCCGTGGTAGTGCCAAGCAGTGTTTTGCCGAAAGGGGTCTTTGTGAGCTACGATATCGTAATGGTATGCCCGGTGACTTGCGTCAAAACGCGCGTGCAGATGCTCGTCCACTGCCTCAATGTGCACGATCACAATGTCTGGTGGCAGCATGCGGTTGAGGCGCCGGAGCAGGTCTGCCGGAAGCTCCCCAAAAAGGTCGACGTGTGCGACATAGGCCCGCGCATGGACGCCCGTGTCTGTGCGACCGCATCCTGTAATCTCAGTGGCTTGACTGCAAATTGTACTCAGCACCTCCTCGATAGTTTGCTGCACGCTGGGACTGTGCGGCTGCCGCTGCCACCCGTGGTAACGCGAACCATTGTAAGCCAGATGGAGGAAATAACGCGGCACGAACTAGTGCTTAGGCTGCCATCCGCAAGTAGGCAATCTTGCTTTTGGTGACTTTGCGCTCAGCGTAGTCGCGATCAATGGTGAAGTCGGTAACGCCTTTCTCGCTGGGTAAGTCATACATCGCATCCGACAGAATAGCCTCGCACAAGCTGCGCAATCCGCGGGCGCCAAGCTTATACTCGAGTGCCCGCTCGGCAATATAGGTTATGGCATCGTCGGTGAGGTGCAGACGGATATCCTCGAGCTCAAAGAGCATCTTGTACTGCTTGAGCAAAGCATTCTTGGGGAGCGTAAGTATTGCCTTGAGCGTCTTGACGTCGAGGGGCTGCAGGTAGGTAATCACCGGCATGCGACCCACGAGTTCGGGAATGAGCCCAAAACTCTTAACGTCTTGTGGCTGAATGTACTGGAGGAGATTTTCGCTGTCAATCTGCTCCTTCGCCTCATGATTGAAGCCAATAATCTGCTGATTGAGACGCTTGCCGATCACCTTCTCGATTCCGTCGAATGCACCGCCGCAGATGAAAAGGATGTTTTCGGTGTTCACCTTGATCATTTTCTGCTCAGGATGCTTGCGCCCACCGTGTGGAGGCACGTTGACTTCGGTGCCTTCGAGCATTTTGAGCAGGCCCTGCTGCACGCCTTCACCCGACACATCGCGCGTGATGCTGGGGTTGTCGCCTTTGCGAGCGATCTTATCAATCTCATCGATGTAGACGATACCACGCTCGGCAGCCTTTACGTCGAAGTCGCACACCTGCAGCAAGCGCGCGAGCATAGACTCGACGTCTTCGCCAACGTAGCCCGACTCCGTGAAGACTGTGGCGTCCACAATGGCAAAGGGCACATTGAGGTACTTAGCGATGGTTTTGGCGAGCAGGGTCTTACCTGTACCGGTGCGGCCTACAAAAAGTAGGTTTGACTTTTCTATCTCCACATCGCCGGTATTGCCTTTGTGGATGAGGCGCTTGTAGTGATTGTAGACGGCAACGGCTAGCGTCTTTTTAGCATCCTGCTGGCCGATCACATATTCGTCGAGGTACTGTTTGAGGTCGCGTGGGCGAATATCTGTAGGCAGTGGCTCGAGCGGCTTAGGCGGGGCGATGCTAAGGTCGCTGCGGTGCTCTCCATCACCCAGCAGCTCCACTTCCACGAGTTCTGCGGCTTGCTCAGTACAAATCTCACAAATATGGCCCTCCATGCCAGCGATGAGAATGAGGGCTTCAGTTTTATCGCGCCCACAGAAGGAGCAGCGGACATCTTGTTTGGATTTGCGCATGCAGTGCGAAGGTAGCTAGTCTGCAGCTATGCCTCCTCAGGTTTCTTCTTGTTGAGCACCTCGTCGACCAGGCCGTATTCTTTGGCTTCTTCGGCTGTTTTCCAATTGTCGCGGTCGGAGTCTTTTTCGATGGTCTCCCAGCTCTGACCAGTTTGATCGGCGAGGATTTGATAGAGGCGGTGGCGGAGCTGCTTGATCAGTTTGTAGTTGATCTCCATGTCCGAAAACTGCCCTTGCATGCCGCCGGAAGGTTGGTGAATCATCACGTAGGCGTTGGGCAGGATAGAGCGCTTGCCTTTTGTACCTGCTGCAAGTAGGACCGAACCCATGGAGGCTGCAAGGCTGGTGCAGATAGTTGCCACATCGGGACGGATGTACTGCATGGTATCGTACATGCCGAGTCCTGCTATAACAGATCCACCTGGTGAGTTAATAAACATTTGCACGTCGCGGCTCGGATCGGCAGATTCGAGGAAGAGTAGTTGTGCCTGCACCACGTTGGCTACGTAGTCGGTGACGGGTACGCCCATAAAGATTATACGGTCCATCATCAAGCGCGAGAACACGTCGAGTGCGGCGACATTCATCGAGCGTTCCTCGATGACATTGGGGGTAAAGCCGTTGATGTTGGGGGCCTGCACGCGGGCTTGTTGACCGCTCACCTGGCCATATTTTTCGAGGTGCATGGTCGACATACCAAGGTGCTTGGTCGCGTACTTCATGAACTCTTGCTGATCGAACATAGTGTGTCTTGTAGTGTGCGCACGGGAGCTGGATTACTTCCGTGCCGCTGAATTAACGCAACAGCGGCAAAGCGGTTGCCTACTGTACTACGAGTCGTATTGGTGTGCAGTTGCGACAGGCGCGGTCGGTGAGCACGTAAACACCTGCTGGAAGATCACGGGTGCTGAGTTCTGTTTCGCCTGGTGCTAGGGTAGTGCTAGAGACTACGCGACCTTGTAAATCTAGGACTTGCAGATCGCGTTGCTCAGCACTTACATCGACAAAGACCTGTCCTGGTGCTGCAGGATTAGGATAGACGTGCAACTGATTCTGGCCTAAGCTGGAAGCATGTGTATTTGTTATCCTTGATATAAAATGTTGTGAGAAAAAGCGCCACAGCTCTTCACTGGCATTGAAGTCATACGTAACGGTTGCCAAATTTTGGCCTGCACCTGGCCAGGTATGCTGACCTCCGTTTACCCTCCACAACTCGACTACTGTAGTTGAATCTCCAAGCGGTGCTAGATCGGCGGAGAGATAAATAAATTTTGTAGTAGTATAACCGTCATCTGCACGATCAGGTACTTGTTGAACAATTGCAGTATCCGGATCTACATGTAACTGAGAGACACTAAAATCTACCGTGACTTCAGTAGGGTCATTAATCACAGAACCATTATAAGCGACGACTGCATCTGCTGTTCCGTGAATTTCTATGACTGGGGGATACTGTTGGGTATCGCATCTATTGCGCAGGCCGGGTACCATTCCTCCCGTGACGGAGCCAATTGCTGCAAAGACACCAGTTGTTTCACAGGCGAGGCGGTAACTCATAAAGCCACCGTTGGACATGCCGCAAGCATATATTTCCCCAGATGAAAAATGATAATTAGCTAGTAGTGTGTCGACAAGGCGTGTAAGAAATCCAACATCATCGGTAGGTTGATTAAATGCCCAGCCAACATTCCACTGATTTTGAATTCCATTGGGATAGCAGACTGCAAATCCTTCGCGATCGGCAACGGCGTTCATGCCGCTATAGCCTTCTTGTTGTTCGGCATTGCTGGTAAAGCCGTGCATATTGAGCACCAGTGGCCTAAGATCTCCGAAGTTTGGGGGCAGGTGCAGGCGGTAGTTGCGCTGCTGGCCATTATGCATAAGGGTGCCTATGATATCTTGCTGTGCAAGGCTTGTAGCGCTTTCGCAAAACACCAGACTCAGCAGCAGAAGCAGGGACAGTATTTTCATGACCTGAAGGTACGAATTTCGGGTGGAGATAGCGTCTACCTTTGTCTGATGATTGTGTTGTTAGCGCCTGCGAAGACTCTGGATTTTACAGCTGTTGATGTGGGGGAGGTGACGCAGCCACGGCTTCTCGAACAGACGGCCCAGCTCGTGGAGGTTCTGCTTCGCAAGTCACCCGAGCAACTGCAAGATCTGATGTCGATCAGTGCAGGTCTGGCGCAGCAGAATTCAGCTCGTTATGCGGCTTTTGATGGTGTTGATTCTCTCGCTTCCGCAAAACCCGCAGTGCTGGCCTTTAAGGGGGATGTTTATCGTGGTCTGGAGGCAGACACTTGGAGCGAGAGCGAGATAGCTTATTCGCAGCATCACATCCGAATTTTGTCTGGGCTCTACGGCATGCTGCGTCCGCTCGACCTGATGCAGCCTTACCGCCTGGAGATGAGCACGCGGCTCAAGGTCGGAGCAAAGAAAAACCTGTACGAGTTTTGGGGGGATGAAATAACTAAGCTGCTCCGGGCGGATATCGAAGCCACTGGGGCGAAGTACATCATCAACGCAGCGAGTAAAGAGTATATGGGGTGTTTAGACGTCGGTGCCTTGGGTGTACCCGTCATCGAAGCTGACTTTCGGGAGCTGCGCGAGGGCAAGTTGCGCTTTATCACCTACAACGCGAAGATGGCTCGGGGCAAGTTGGCTCAATTGATGGTGCGGCAGCGTATCAACACACTCGACGAGTTTCAGGACCTCGACATCAATGGCTACTGCTATAATGAGGCAAGGAGTGAGGATGGGGTATTGAGTTTTGTGAAGGATAGAGGTGGCTAGGGCTTTAAAACGACTTATTGCACAGCGGTACTAACTCCGGGTAAATCCTACCCTCTGAAGACCATGCCGCGCTGCGGCTATTATCAAACGTTCCTAGGCGACTTCATAGCTGCATAGCAGCGCCGTAATACCGAGCCCTCGGTTAATCCGACGCATTATGACGAGCCAATGCAAGAGCCGGTTTATATCTTTGAGGAGAGGTCACTCCACGAGCGATCGAAACCGAAGGTGATGAGCAGGATGCGACAGTTTTTGCTTGTGTGGCTGTGTATCAGCAGTTGGTTTGCTTGCGACAAATGCGATGAGGATATTGACTGTGCCTTTGTTGATGGGCCCCCATCTTTAGCTTTTCTCGACACTCTGGGTAATGATCTACTTAGCAGCTCTACCCAAGGTTTTATGCGGATAGAGACAATATATTCTTTAAATAGCCCTGACTATGAATTCGTTTATGATACGAGTGGCAGCTTTGGCGGTTCCTTTGCCAGCAGCCACACGCTCCTTAGCTTCATTAATGACGACCTATTTGAAGGCGACGCTGATGGAGAGTTTGTGCCTCTAACGTGGATAGTTAGGTATAAGCGCAACGCTCAACGAGTATTTGACACCATCAATATTACGCCAATAGACTTGTCTTCAGAATGTTGCCAATCGCTCCAGAATAAGGATTTTATGTACAAGGGAGAAGATGTTATTGAGGTTAGGCCGGTTTTTGGCTTTCCGGTGATGGAGGTGGTGTTGAGGTGAGGGAGAGATAGGAGATAAGGGAAGTGGGATGTGGCCTTCGGCTGTTTTTTGCTTCGCTGTTTTTTTGCCTGCGGCCGTTTTTTTGGCTAAAGCCGTTTGCTCCGCGGGGGGGGCTGTGCTGGGGTCTGCTAAGGCGGGCTTTAGCTCATATTGGATGGCATGATACGGGATTGTTAGAACGCCCAGCCCGTCTGCCCACTGCGTGGTCAAACAAACTGGCCGATCACATGGTGGACCTAACCGGCCCACTTACACCGCCCAGCCCGTCTGCCCACTGCGTGGTCAAACAAACCGGCCGATCACATGGTGGACCTAACCGGCCCACTTAGGCCGCCCAGCCCGTCTGCCCACTGCGTGCTCAAATAACCCGGCCGATCACATGGTGGACCTAAACGGCCCGCTTAGAACGCCCAGCCCGTCTGCCCACTGCGTGGTCAAACAAACCGGCCGATCACATGGTGGACCTAACCGGCCCACTTAGGGCGCCCAGCCCGTCTGCCCACTGCGTGGTCAAACAAACCGGCCGATCACATGGTGGACCTAACCGGCCCACTTAGGCCGCCCAGCCCGTCTGCCCACTGCGTGGTCAAACAAACCGGCCGATCACATGGTGGACCTAACCGGCCCACTTACGCCGCCCAGCCCGTCTGCCCACTGCGTGGTCAAACAAACCGGCCGATCACATGGTGGACCTAAACGGCCCACTTAGGCCGCCCAGCCCGTCTGCCCACTGCGTGGTCAAACAAACCGGCCGATCACATGGTGGACCTAACCGGCCCACTTAGGCCGCCCAGCCCGTCTGCCCACTGCGTGGTCAAACAAACCGGCCGATCACATGGTGGACCTAACCGGCCCACTTACGCCGCCCAGCCCGTCTGCCCACTGCGTGGTCAAACAAACCGGCCGATCACATGGTGGACCTAACCGGCCCACTTAGGCCGCCCAGCCCGTCTGCCCACTGCGTGGTCAAACAAACCGGCCGATCACATGGTGGACCTAAACGGCCCACTTAGAACGCCCAGCACCTAGTACCTAGCACCTAGCATTCAGCATAAAACATCCAGCATCCAGCATCCAGCATCCAGCGACCTTGCGATACCATCAGCCTCAGCACAGCCTCCAGAACAGCAAAAACGGCGAAGCCAAAAAAACAAGCGAAGCTGAAAAAACAGCGGAGTCAAAACCGGCGAAGCATCCAGCCCCCAGCGACCAGCGAACTTGCGATACTATCCCCCCCGCCCAGCCCTTGCGATCCTTGCGCACCATTGCGGTGAGCGCAGCGACCTTGCGATACCATCCCCCAGAACAGCCCTTGCGATCCTTGCGCACCATTGCGGTGAGCGCAGCGACCTTGCGATACCATCCCCCCCGAACAGCCCTTGCGATCCTTGCGCACTCAGAAGCGTGGCCCCTGCACTCCATTTCTTCGTAGCGGTGAGCGCAGCGACCTTGCGATACCATCCCCCCGCCCAGCCCTTGCGATCTTTTGCACTCAGAAGCGTGGCCCCTGCACCCCATTTCTTCGTAGCGGTGAGCGCACCGAACTTGCGATACCATCCCCCCAGAACAGCCCTTGCGACCCATTGCGTTCTGTTGCGGTGAGCGCAGCGAACTTGCGATATTATGCCCCCAAAACAGCCCATAGAACAGCCCTTGCGATCCTTGCGCACCATTGCGGTGAGCGCAGCGACCTTGCGATACCATCCCCCCAGAACTGCCCCCAGCACAGCCCCCCAAACAGCAAAAACGGCGAAGCCAAAAAACAAGCGAAGCTGAAAAAACAGCGAAGCCAAAACCGGCGAAGCCTCCCCCCCAAACTCCCTAAATTACCCGCCATGCCTAAACTTCGTCAGCTCATCGCATATCTCGAACGAATTGCGCCCCCTGCGCTGCAAGCTGGATACGACAATTCTGGACTCCTGGTAGGTAATGTCGATGCAGAAATTGAGGGTGTGCTGATTGCGCTCGATAGTACCGAAGCTATTGTTGCTGAAGCCGTCGAACTCGGGTGCAACGTGGTGGTGGCCCATCACCCCATCATTTTTGGGGGCCTCAAGCGGCTTACCGGAAAGAGTTATGTTGAGCGTACTGTCATTGCTGCCATAAAGAATGACGTCGCGCTGTATGCTATTCACACCAACCTGGATAGCGTACTTGCTAAAGGTGTAAATGGAAGAATAGCAGAGCGCCTCGGGCTCGAGAACGTGCGAACGCTTCAACCCGCAGAAAATGCTTTGCGCAAACTCGCTGTCTACGTGCAGCCCGAGCATGCGGATGAAGTCGCTAATGCCATGTTTGCTGCTGGCGCTGGCAGAATCGGAGACTATGACCTGGCTTCGTTTCGCAGCCGGGGCACTGGCACGTTTCGACCGCTCGATGGGGCCAACCCTACACTCGGTAAAATCGGCTACCAAGAACGTGTCGAGGAGGACAAACTGGAAGTGGTAGTGCCTACTGTTTTGGCGAAAGCTGTACTCGACGCCGCCATCAGAGCCCACCCCTATGAAGAAGTTGCCTACGATTTGTACGCCATAGAAGCAAACCACCCCGACTTCGGCATGGGCGCCATCGGCGAGCTGACCGTGGCAATGGACTACAACGAGTGGCTCGAATACCTCTGTGAAACTATGGAGCTCGACGCCCTCAAATGCACTGCCAACCCAAAGGATAGAATCAGGAAAATCGCCGTCTGCGGGGGTGCTGGCAGCTTCTTACTCAAAGCGGCACAACGCGCTGGAGCCGACGCGTTTGTGACGGCCGACTACAAATACCACGAGTTTTTCGACGCCGAAGACAAGACCCTAATCTGTGATATCGGTCATTATGAATCCGAGCGATTTACTATCGATCTGCTGTACGAACTGATATCCAGCCGATTTGATACCTTTGCGGCCCGTATGACTAGCCGGAACACGAATCCCGTGCGGCTATTTATCCCGACGGGTTCTCCACACTAAACGCGCAACAGGTTTATGGCAGCCAGCAAAGAAAAAACCGTAGCCGAAAAGCTCAACAAGCTGTACGAGCTTCAGGTGATCGACTCCAATCTCGACGACATCCAAGTCCTCAAAGGTGAGCTTCCCATGGAAGTCTCAGACCTTGAGGATGAAATTGCAGGTTTGCAGACCCGCATCACACGCCTGCAAACGAGTGTCGACGATATCAATGGTCAAATTACTCGTCTCGACGGTACCATGAAAGATGCCAATACGGCCATCGAAAAGTACAAGCGTCAGATGGACGAGGTGAAAAATAACCGCGAGTACGAGGCGCTGCAAAAGGAAATCGAACTGCAAACCCTCGACATTCAACTTTCGGAAAAGCGCCAAGGCGAGCTTCGCGTTTCGCTCGAAGCCAAACAGCATACCCTCGATGCAGCTACTGAGCGCCTCGAAGCTCGAACTGCCGATCTCGACCGCAAGAAGGTAGAGCTCGAGAAGATTGTGGCCAAAACTGAGAAGGAAGAGCGCAAGCTGCAGAAACTCAGCGATGCGGCCCGCAAATCAATTGAAGACCGACTCCTAAAGGCTTACGACAAGATTCGTAAGTCCTACCGCAACGGCCTTGCCGTGGTTGGTGTCGAACGCCAATCGTGTGGCGGCTGCTTCAACCAGGTTCCACCACAAACCCGCCTGGAAATCGGCATGCACAAGAAGATTTTAGCCTGCGAGCACTGCGGGCGCATTCTCGTGGATGAGGAAATTACCAATCCTACGGCAGCTGCGGCTGAATAACAATCCAGCAGCAACACGTTCGTTCGCATACGGGGGCGCCGTCGATCACCATCGGCGGCGCCCCCGCTCGTTAAGTCCTATGCTCCTATGAAGTTGGTCCTGCTACTCGTGTCTCAGCTGGTGATGTTCGGCGCAGGAGCACGTACTGCCGCTGCCGCCTATTATTATGATTTCAATACCGACTGCGTGCGGGCCTATGAGGCAATCGTCGAACTGCGGCTTGGCGAAGGGCGCGAGCAGTTGCGGAAGCTGCAGCGCACCAATCCTGATAATCTTGTGCCGTTTTGGCTAGAAGATTATGCCGATTTCTTCGAAGTTTATATCAGTGAGGACGAGGCTGTATTTGAGCGTCTCGAAAAGCGCTACCAAGAAAGGCTCGATCTGCTGGAACAAGGTCCGAAAGACAGCCCCTACTACCGCTATACCCAAGCCAACATCATGCTGCACTGGGCCCTGGCGCGGCTCAAATTTGGCGAATACGTCACCACCTTTCGTGAAGCTCGCAAAGCTTACAAGTTGCTAGAGGCCAACGTGGAGGAGTTCCCAGATTTCGTCCTGTCGCGCAAAGAACTAGGGGTGTTGCGGGCTGCGGTGGCGACTGTCCCGAGCGGCTACCAGTGGGGAGTCGAGTTTGTAACTGGCATGAAAGGCGATCTTGAAGGTGGCAAGAAGTTGCTGGAGTCTGTGCTAGCCGAACAGCGTCGAACAGGTTCCCCGTTTTTGCAGGAGACTACTGCTATTTATGCTTTTCTGCTGCTCAATTTGGAGCGCGAGGAAGATGCGGCTTGGGAGCGGATAAATGCGGCGGGTTTTGACGAAAGTAATAGTCTACTCGGTGCATTTGTATTGGCCAACATAGCGATGCGTACGGGTCGTAATGATAAGGCTATTCGCTTGCTCACGCAGCGGCCACACTCCCCTCGCTACTATCCATTTCCCTATTTAGATTTTATGCTTGGGGTGTGTCTGCAGCGCAAATTAGATGCTGATGCGACGGTATATCTGCGGAGCTTCATCGACCGCAAACGAACGGGCAATTTTATAAAAGAAGCTTATCAGAAGCTAGCTTGGCAAGCTGCAATAGCTGGAAGTGAGGCTGACTATTTTGAGCGGCTCGAGCAGGTGGAGCAGTTCGGTACAGACGTCGTGGGCAGCGACAAGAATGCGCTGCGGGAGGCGGAGTTGCGCACTTATCCTAATCCTTCCTTGCTGCGGGCACGACTGCTGTACGATGGCGGCTACTTTGAGCGGGCCGCTGAAGTGATTGCGACTGTAGATGCGAAGGCTCTGCGCGATGAGCAGGTGATTGAGTATCCGTATCGAGCTGCCAGAATAGCTGCTGCCCGCAAGCAAATTGAGCTGGCCGAGCTGTTGTACAAGCAGACGATCAGTATTGGTCGTGAGTCGCCGGCCTATTTTGCGTGTAAGAGTGCAGTGGAACTCGGTGAGTTGGCTGCGAGGCAGGGTGCTAAGGAGCAGGCGCGTGCGTGGTATGAGCTTGCGCTAAAACTGCACCCGAGTGAGTATGCGGCGGGCTTGCATCAGCAGGCGAAAGCAGGTCTGGCACGGCTGGAGTAGCCACGAGTTTTTGGGCGTTGTAAATACTACTCGTTCGGTATATATTTGCGGCCGCTTAGCGATAAGCGTATGGCGAGGTAGCTCAGCCGGTTAGAGCGCGCGACTCATAATCGCGAGGTCGGGAGTTCGAGTCTCCCCCCCGCTACATATGGCCTCCGGCGGGAAAACAAAGCCTCCGGCGGTAAGTGGCCTGCGGCGCTTTGCCTCCGGCGGTAAAAAAGCCTGCGGCGCTGGGAAGCCTGCGGCGCGGCTCTTAGCTCTAAAAAAGGGAACCTTCAGATTTGGTCGGGGAGTGACTTTTGGGAAGCAGATATATTTCTGACATTAGGTCCGTCGGGTACGGTGAGGCACGCCGCGATGCGGCTAGCACGCACTTCTCACGCAGCGTGGCCATAGCCGCATAGCGGCGTCGTTTTCAGAGGGTAGGGTTTACCCGGAATGGTGCACATAAACACACCGCTCGGAAGCGGTCAAACGTGCCAGCTTGCCCATAGAATGCGCTTCTCTGCGCCTAGGCCATCTCCAAAACAGCGCCGCCGCAGGCTAATACCGCCGGAGGCTACTAGCGTCCCACCTGCAGCGCCGCAGGCCACCCGCCGGAGGCAATTAGCGTCCTATTTGAAGCGCCGCAGGCTTCTCAGCGCCGCAGGCCCTACCCGCCCATACTCAACACCTTAATCTCCACCCGCTGATTCCGTCGGCGACCAGTCACTGTTTTATTGGTCGCAACAGGTTCGCGCTTGCCGTAGCCTTTGGCGTAGAGCCGCCGCTTATCAATGCCATGTGCTACAAGGTAAGATACTACCGACTCCGCACGAGCCTTGCTCAAAGCATTACAGTAGGCATCCGGAGGCACGCTATTGGTGTGACCTCCAACTTCAATGACCACATCATCATTAGCATCTAGAAATTCGAATATCTCATCAAGCACAATTCGACTATCCGGAGTCACCGAAGTCGAATCCGCTTTAAAAAATAGCTTTTCTATACGCACCGTAGAACCCGCACGAAGCTCTTCCCGACTCAAGCCTTGCAGCTTTACTTCGGAGCGTGGCTTATGCGCTACCGTTATTGTCTCCTCAGCGTTTGAAACAGTAATAGGTTTCGGAACTTGCGGAGTAGGGCGTGGAGCTGGCTTGGTTGGAGGAAGTACAGGCTTTTTAGCCACCGAAGCCTCTGCCAGCGGCTCTTCTAGCAGCTCTTCACCATCACAGGGAATAGGATTAATTTTTCCCGCGGCATCGACGAGAATATTGCCGTTGTAAGGGAAAAGCACCGGCGTCTTGTAATACGCCTCGAGCACGATAAATGCGTGATCGCGCTTAGGCTCGAACCTAAAATTGTACTGCAACCACTCACTATTCTTGACAGGTGCACTTTCGGCAATCACCTCCCCCCGATTGCAATAACTCGTGCCGCCAAATATGCGCAGCTTGGCCGGTGTGGAATAATTAACCACAGAATCCTTAACCCGGCGAGATTGGCTCATGTACTTCGTCTCCCGAGAGAGGTAAATACTAAAGGTGTAGCACTTGCCTGCGCGTAAGGGACCACCAATGAGGCGTTGACTCACAGCCTCATAGGTATCGTTATCGCGGACCACCATACCTAAATAGGTATTGCCGTCGAAGGGGCGGGCGTCTACGCCAAAAAACGCAGCCGTATCCATCGATGGGTGGACGTCAACAGGGCTTTCACTGCTGAAGCCGCAATCGTACCAGCCTCGCGGCGGGTTGCTCTGCCGAGGAATATCCTCGAAGCTCGAATTGGATAGCGCAATAGGTTCGCCGAGGCTGCCACTTTGCGCCAACAAAGCAGAGCTCACCAAGGTCAGCACAAAGGCATGTAGAAGTGTCACAAGCACGAAGCTCGAACGCATAGCGGGGGCAGTTTCGCGTCTCTCAACACCTATGCCTACGAAAAGGCTTGGATACCTGTTACGTCGTGACCTGTAATCAACAAGTGGACGTCGTGAGTGCCCTCATAAGTCAGAACGGTCTCGAGATTCATCATGTGGCGCATCACCGGATATTCCATTGTAATTCCCATACCGCCGTGGATTTGTCGCGCCTCTCGGGCCACTTGCAGTGCAGTGTTGACGTTGTCGCGCTTGGCCATTGATATTTGGGCGGGAGTAGCCTTACCCTTATTGGCGAGCGTGCCAAGACGCCAAGCGAGTAGCTGAGCTTTGGTGAGTTCAGTGATCATTTCGGCGAGCTTCTTTTGCTGCAACTGGAAGCCACCTATTGGCTTGCCAAATTGCGTCCGTTCGAGTGAATACCTCAGCGCAGAATCATAACAATCCAAACCTGCACCAATAGCACCCCAAGCTATACCGTAGCGCGCTTTTGACAAGCAACTCAGCGGCCCACGCAAGCTCGCGATATTGGGCAGCACGTTGGTTTTGGGGATACGCACGTCTTCAAAGACCAACTCACCCGTGATGCTGGCGCGCAAGCTCCACTTACCGTGAATTTCAGGAGCCGAAAAGCCTTTCATGCCCCGCTCTACGATCACACCACGAATTTTACCTTCCTCATCTTTTGCCCACACTACGGCCACGTCGGCCACAGGTGAGTTGGTGATCCACATCTTCGCTCCATTAAGAATGTAGGCATCGCCATCATCGACAATGTTGGTAGTCATTCCACTGGGGTTTGATCCATGGTCGGGCTCAGTCAAGCCGAAGCAGCCGATAAACTCTCCTGACCCCAGCTTGGGCAAGTATTTGCGTTTTTGCTCCTCCGAGCCAAAGGCGAAAATGGGATACATCACCAACGACCCCTGAACCGAAGCCATCGAGCGGATACCCGAATCACCCCGCTCCAGTTCTTGCATGATGATGCCGTAGGAAATTTCATCCATACCGCCACCACCGTATTCTACGGGGAGGCTCGGCCCAAATGCACCTATTTCGGCTAGACCTTGAAAGAGGTGAGTCGGACATTCCGCCCTGTCTGCATAACTTTCTATAATGGGACTCACCTCCTGCTTCACCCAATCCCGCACAGCGGTACGGGCCATGAGGTGTTCTTCGGTGAGCAGCTCATCGATATTGTAATAGTCATGACCTTGGTAACGGTCTTCGCGCTGCGACTTCGCGTGGGGTTGTGCCGAGGTCTGCGGCATGCCTTTCGATACAGTAGATGGTGTCATGAGGAGGAGTTGATGAGCTCGAGTCGGGTTGCAAAGATACTACCGCGCGCAGGGTGAGCGCCTAGCCCGTGTTGAACGGCTGAACCGTCTGGCTGGTTGCCTGCGCACAACTGCCGGCCTGCTCTACCCGTTGTTGATGCCATGCGTTTGACAACCCTCATTACTGGAATATTCCTGTTGATTTTCACACCTGCTTGCGACCAAAAGACCGTTGATCGCGTGCTCGCGACTGCAAGCGAGTTGAGTGGTGCTGGCCTTACAGAGGCCGACATTGGTCGCGGCCTCAAAGAAGCGCTCACTAAAGGCATCAGTACTGGTGCTCAAGCGCTAGCCGCAGACAAAGGCTACTTTAGCAGTCCCTACAAAATCTTGCTTCCCGAAGAAGCGCGTAAGGTCACCGATAAGCTCCAGGTTGTACCTGGTTTCTCCGATGTAGAAAACATCATCATCGAAAAAATTAATGCGGGTGCCTCTGATGCTGCCAAGCAAGCGAAGCCAATCTTTGTCGACGCCATTCGGCAAATGACGTTCGCCGATGCCACCAATATTTTGCTTGGCGATAAGGATGCAGCCACTACCTACCTCAACGCCAAGACCTACAATCAACTGTACGCCAAGTTTAAGCCTGTGATTATCAACTCGCTCGATAAATTTCAAGCGCGTAAGTACTGGGGCGATGTCGTCTCGCGCTACAACCAGATACCCCTCGTTCAAGACGTTAATCCTGAACTCGATGATTACGTTACGCAGCAGGCTTTATCGGGGCTATTTGCCATGGTTGCCAAAGAAGAACTTAATATTCGAGAGAATACTGCGGCCAGGACTACGGAATTGTTACGAAAGGTTTTTGCGAAGCAGGATTAGGGGGCTGGATTGCTGCGCTGCTGGAAGCTGGATCGCTGCGCTGCTGGAGGCTGGATTGCTGCGCTGCTGGAAGCTGGATCGCTGCGCTGCTGGAAGCTAGAGGTAGTCGTTGTACAACAAAGATTTACTAGTAAATAGGTTTCTTTGCCTCAGCTCCTACAGTGCGGTTGGGCGACGTCGGCCGGACTGCAATGCCACTCTGCCCTAGCACGAACACGCATCCTTCGGAGTACAAGACAAAGCGCGCTAAAGCACGCGCAACCAGACCTTTGGGTGCTGGGCGCCCTAAGTGGGCCGGTTAGGTCCACCATGTGATCGGCCGGTTTGTTTGAGCACGTAGTGGTCAGACGGGCTGGGCAGCCTAACAAGCCCGCAGCCTATATAGATCAGTCCGATGCACGCTTAACCTCACGTATTCCACTCTGCCCTAGCACGAACACTCATCCTTCGGAGAACGAGTCAAAGCGCGCTAAAGCACGCGCAACCAGACCTTTGGGTGCTGGGCGCCCTAAGTGGGCCGGTTAGGTCCACCATGTGATCGGCCGGTTTGTTTGAGCACGTAGTGGTCAGACGGGCTGGGCAGCCTAACAAGCCCGCAGCCTTTATAAAACAATCCGATGCACGCTAAAGCACCCATAACCAGACTCCAGCACAGCCCATCGCACCCGGAGCAAACGGCTTTAGCCAAAAAACGGCCGAAGGCCAAAAACTGCGAAGCATCAAAACAGCCGAAGGGCAAAAACCGCCGAAGGCTCCTAACACCCCCACTCCCACTCATCAACTGGCGCTACCGCTCTACTTAGAGGGAAGGAATAATGCCACCACTCCGAGCTAGTGGGCCGCCAGCCAAAGTGCTTCATGATGCCCAGCAGCATGGTGCGGTTGCTGCGAATCGGTTCTGCAAAACCTGCGGTGGCACGGTGCCAGGCTTCCCCCCCGAAGAAATCATAGCGCGTGCCCATGTCGAGGGGCCTACGAGTAGCAAGGTCGATGATCGTCAAATCCACAGCGACACCTTTGTTATGCTGCGAGCCCTTGCGTGGATCAGCCACGTAGCGCGGGTCCGGCACTTTGTTCCACAGTTTCCACTGCACCGGCAAAGGGCGGTAGCAATCGAACAGCGCCAGACCTAACCCGTTTTGGCGTAAGCTGTCCTGGACCCGTTTTAGCGAAAGCGCAGCCTGTGGCCTCAAAAAGCAGCGACCGCATGGATACAGTTGCTCGCCAACAAAATTCGAGTCTGAGGCATAGCGCAGATCGAGCACGAAACTCGTGTCGAGCCGGATCACCTCCGTCCAAGCCAGCGTGTCAAAGTCGGGAGGCGGTACAACTTCTGGAGCGACGACCTCTTCTGCAGCTAGCGGCAAAGCTCCAATCGCATTTACTTGCGGGGCATGGCAGGCAGCTGTCGCCAAAACCACACAAACCACTCCTACGCCGCATGCTTTCATGAGTAGCGAGGTTACGAAGTTTACACGCTATGCGCCAACTTATTGCCACCTACGTGCTGCTGATGGGCTTGAGCAGTTGCTCCAATCCTGCAGCCGAACGACCCGACGCGCGTATCGTGGAGCGCTATCCCATCGCCGTCACGGAGCTGACTCGAATTGATGGTATCACTGTCGACGCAGGTGGATACAGCGGACTCGCAATCGACGCAAACGGTGAGCTGTGGGTGAATACCGACCGCGGACCTAATCTCGAAGCTGCGGCATTTGTGGGTGCCCCCGCCAAACGCTTTCCACTACCGAATTATCAGCCGGCAGTCTTCAACCTTAACGCCGCACGATTTATTGACGCACTTCCTTACAATCCGCAGAGTCGGCGCACCCTCGACTACCGCGCTCTCGGCAGCCTGCATAACGGTCTGCCACCAAAGAGCAGCGACTCCAAAGCAGTGGTAGAAGTCGCTCTCGGGCCTGACTTTGAGCGCATCAATTACCAGCATGGTGGCATCGATACGGAGGGCATAGCGTTTGGTGGCGGGCGTGTTTGGTTGTGCGAAGAGTACGCACCGAGCATCCTCAGTATTGACGACGCGGGTACGTTGACGCGCTATACGCCTACGCCCACTGAGCGCTACGACAAGCCTTTGCCGAGTTGGCTGCTGCAGCGCCGGCCCAACCTTGGCTTTGAGGGTTTAGCCTTTACCAACGAACATTTGTACGCTGCGCTGCAAGGCCCGCTGAGTCCGCCAGGGGGCGATGCTTTTACGCCGCTGGTGCGCATACTTCGACTCGATCCTCAGACTGATCAGGTGCGGGCATTTGTGTATGCCCTCGACGGTACGCAGCGCAAGATTGGAGACATGGCCGTGGCTCCAGATGGAAGGCTGCTGGTGCTAGAGCACGGAATATTATTTGGCGGCAAGTGGTCTGCTGAAATTTATGCGATCGACCTTCAGCGCATCGATTTTCTTAATGTCGACGGGCTTCATCCTGAGCGGTTTCGCAGTCCGGCCACGGCGGTGACTTCTGGCGTGCTGATTGCGCCCAAAACGCTCTACATCGATTTGCTGGCCGCGGGCTACCCTCCTCGACTTGATAAACCTGAAGGATTGGC
Organism: Saprospiraceae bacterium; assembly: GCA_965213735.1. Lineage (GTDB taxonomy): Bacteria > Bacteroidota > Bacteroidia > Chitinophagales > Saprospiraceae > CALDTK01. Next base: position 122,687 of record CBDCAB010000005.1, on the reverse strand, counting down.
TGTCGATGCAGCAGGCAAAGTGTTCCTCATCAACGACAATGATTATGGCATCGACAGTCCGTTGGGTACAGGTAGTGCAGTGGCTACGGGTATCGGCACTGAGTTGATGGTGATTGAGTAATCACTTTCTTTCTCGCACCAGCATCAGGCCATCGCTCATCGGCAGCATCAGCGTCTCAAACCTCTCATTTTGAGCTAGGGCGAGGGTCCAGTCGCGCAGCAAGGAGCTTGTTTTTCTGTCGTTGTGGGTATCGAGCACCTGTCCATCCCACAGCACATTATCCAATAAAATGGTGCCACCAGGCGCGAGTTGTTTGGCTACTAGTTCGAACTGCAAAGGATAGTCAGATTTTTTTGCATCGAGATACACAAGGTCCCACTGTTCGTGCAGCGTAGGTATAAGTTTGTTGGCGTCGCCGATATGAAGGTTTATGCTTTCGCCAAAACCTGCTAATTGAATATGGTGCATTATGAGCTCGTGAAGTTCATCGTTTCGCTCGATGGTGTGCACGTAACCAGTTTTGGGTAGCCTTTCGGCAAAACAAAGTGCACTGTAGCCGGTGAATGTCCCTACGTCGAGGATTCGTTTTGGCGAAAGCCAGGAAACCAGCCATGCCAGAAACCTGCCTTGCATATGGCCACTCAGCATTTGCGGAGAAACTGTGCGGAGGTGGGTATTGCGCTCGACGGTGAGGAGGTAAGGCGGGATGGGCGAACAGCGCTCGTCGAGGTAAGCAAGTAAGCGTGGCGATCTCATCGGTAAAGAGCTTTGGAGGCTAAAGCAGTCGGTAGAACTGGTGAGGCTTGCAGCTACAAATTTTCAAAGCGGAGTGCCTGCGAGTCGCCGTCGCCTGGCGCGTCTCAGCAGAGGATGGGCGAGAACGGCTAGGAAAATTAGCCCTGCCCCGAGGTAAAAACCTGCACTTAGCGCCTCGTGCTGATCGAGAAAAATCGTGGCGAGCAGGATACCATACACGGGTTCGAGAGAGATGCCAAGGTTGGATGCGAATGCACTGAGGATGCGGAGGCTTCGCATGGTGAGCAGGTAGGCTAGGGTGGTGCAGCCGAGCACGAGTAGCAACAGCAGAGGCCAATCAGCAGCGCTTGGCCAGTAGCTGACCTTGCCCATGTCGACGTAGCGGAGCACAGGCCAGGTCACGCTGAGAAACACGAAGGCAGCTAGCATTTGGGTGGCCGCTAAATCTACCGGTCGCACGAATGCGACGTAGCGCTTATTAAGAGTTGAAAAAAGCGCCGCTAAAAATGCGGAGAGCAAGCCCACTGCCATACCGAGGTAGTAGTTAGGGTTGATGAGCCCCACCACCAGCAGCATACCAGGAATGACGAGTGCTCCGAGGCCGACATCAAACCATTTGATGGGTTTGTGCAGTAGCCACGGCTCGAGCAGTGAGGTCATGAGCGAGGTGGTGGCAAAACAGATGAGAGCGACCGAGGCATTGGCGAGTTTGATGCTGCCGTAGAAGGTGAGCCAGTGCAAAGCCACGATGCAGCCGATGCCGACGATGGGCAGCAAGAGTTGTTTGGTGAGCGAAAAGCGTCCTTTCCACAGCAGTACCAGCGGCACGAAGCTGATGCTTGCCAGCCCGACGCGCCACCAGACCAGCGGCAGTGCCGAGAGCGTGAGTAGTTCGCCGATGATGGCTGTTAGCCCGTAGAGCAGCACGGCGATGTGGAGCTCGAGGTAGGCGCGGGTGGAGGTCACGGGGGTAAGGTATTGCCTCGGGGGTGGGAGCCTGCGGCGCTTTGCCTCCGGCGGTATTGCCTCAGGCGGTTGGCCTCCGGCGGTGGGAGCCTCCGGCGGTGGGAGCCTGCGGCGCTTTGCCTCCGGCGGGTGGGCCTGCGGCGCGAGCTGCGCCTTGTGGAAGGATACTTTTAGTGTAGCCTACTCCCTAAATGCCTAATGCTCGCGACAATCTCCTAAGCGATAAAACTCGCCTTCTACCTGCACCCTTGGTGTGCCGTCGGAGTTGGTGGTTTGGAGGAGTGTACCGCCCCAAATTACGTTTGGATCGCTATTGACCTGCTTGATCATCGCGACAATGTGCGGCATCATCCCCGAGCGAGATACCTCCTCGAAGTTGACCCAACGCAGCTCCTTCACACCGGCAGGCGTGGTAAGCTGTTGACCTTGTAAATCAACATCGACGCGGTAGACGAGGCGCACCGATACACTGTTCTCTTTATCTGTCTTGCGGCGCAGCGAAAAGACTCCTTTCAGCTCGGGATTGTTGAGCGGCAGGTTGTATTCCGCGGCAAGCTTATCGAGTCCTTCCGAGAATGTCGTGAGGTTGTCTTGGTAGAAACCAGGGGTAACGAGGAAGTTCCGCTCGCCGACTTTAGCTACTAGCAGCTCGTTGTTCTCGTTGACGATGAGCAGCCGGTGAAAAGGAGCTGTGGAACCTTGCGGTGGTAGCGTCGCCTTCTGTGCAACAACTAACTGCTGGACCGACAGCAAGCTCATTAAGACAAGGAACACTTTCATAGCGAACATTGGCGGGTTAAGACCGCGAGATTACGCTGTAAATAGCTGCTGAGTCTCAGCTTAGCAAAGCATTAGGGATACTTGCTGCTGCGACCGTAGCGTAGGCGGATTTTTTAGCTTTTGCTGCGCAGCCGGATGACAGGGCATACCATCTCTTCCAAGCTGATGCCGCCGTGCTGGAAGGTGTTCTTGTAATAGTTGTGGTAGTGGTTGTAGTTATTGGGATACAGGAAGTACTTATCCTCCTTGGCGAAGATGTAGCTCGAAGAAACGTTGGGGCGAGGCAGGCCAGCATCTTCTGGTTTGCGAATTTCGAGCACATCGCGCTTCTCGTAGCTGAGGTTGCGGCCGAGTTTGTAGCGCAAGTTGGTAGTCGTTTCGCGGTCGCCCACCACTTTTGAGGGGGTGTTGACGCGAATGGTGCCGTGGTCGGTGGTAATGAACAGTTGCACATCGCGTTCTGCCCATTTTTTCATAGCGCTCCAGATAGGGGAGTGTAAAAACCAGGAGCGCGTGAGTGAGCGGTAGGCACTTTCATCGCCCGCCAATTCCTTGAGGACTTCCATCTCGGTGCGCGCATGCGAGAGCATGTCTATGAAGTTGTAGACGACCACACTGAGGTCGTTGTTGAGCAAATCGAGGGCTTTTTCCTCAAACTCTTTTGCCTTGGCGATCTGCGTGATCTTGGTGTAGGAATGCTTCAGATCGCGACGCACCACCCGTTGCAGCTGCTCAGTGAGAAAGAAATCCTCCTCGTTGTTTTTACCGCCCTTATCGAAGTCGTTGAGCCACTTGTCCTTGTAGGTACGCTCGATTTGAGCTGGCATCATGCCGGCAAAAATTGCATTGCGTGAATACTGTGTGCTGGTGGGCAGGATGGAATAAAAGTGATCTTCTTGCTCGATGGTAAAGAGCTCGTTGATGATCGGCTGTAGGATGCGCCACTGGTCGTAGCGGAGGTTGTCGAACAGCACCATCACCGAAGGTCGATCGTCCTGTAGGTGGGGGAGGATTTTTTCGCGTAGCAACTCGTGTGAGAAAGTTGGTCGTTCGCCTGCTGGGGCGGCCATCCAGTCGAGGTAATTTTTGACGATGAATTTGGAGAATTCACCGTTGGCCTCCTGTTTTTGCATGGCAAGAATATCGGCCATGCCTTCGGCGCGAGATTCGTCGAGACGGAGTTCCCACTCAACAATGCGCTTGTAGACACTCACCCAGGCATTGTGGTCGAGACCAGAATTGATCTCCATGAGTAGCTCGCGAAATTCCCGCTGGTATTGACTCGCTGTTGCCGAGCGCACGAGCTCTCTGCCTTCCGTTAGTTTTTTGAGCGTGAGCAGAATCTGGGTAGGCTTGACGGGCTTGATGAGGTAGTCGGCTATTTGTCCGCCAATCGCCTCTTCCATAATATTCTCTTCCTCACTCTTGGTAATCATCACCACAGGCACATCGGGCCGTGCGGCTTTGATTTCGGGAAGTATATCGAGCCCTGAGCGGCCGGGCATGTTTTCATCGAGAAACACGACATCAAAGTCGGCGTGCTCTTGTGCTTCTTCGAGCGCATCGTGGGCATTGGTGACTGTGGTGACGTGGTACCCTTTTTTTTCAAGGAAGAGCAGTTGGGGCTTGAGAAGGTCGATTTCGTCGTCGGCCCAGAGGATGCGGAGGTTGGACATGTGTGGGATTGGGTGTTGGGGGCTGGGTGTTGGGTGCTGGGTGTTGGGGGCTGGGGTGCTGGAACTACGGTTTTCTGCGGATTAATGACTGGGTAGGTGAGTAGCTAACGCAGCAGATGGGCTCTCGGTGCAGGGTAGGCTAAAAAACTGGGGAGGCACCACTAGTTTTGCGAAAGCGGAAACAGAAAAGCTACGCTGCCGGGAAAGAAGCATATGCCGAGTCACCCCCATAAAATTGTGAATGACCCGGTGTACGGCTTTATCGCCATACCACGAGGGCTGGTGCTGGAGGTGGTTGATCATCCCTGGTTTCAGCGGCTACGGCGCATTCGGCAGCTTTCGCTCACGCATTATGTGTATCCAGGTGCTCAGCATACGCGCTTTCAACATGCGCTCGGTGCTCTTCACCTCATGACGGAAGCCCTGGATAATCTGCGCACCAAAGGCATCAACATTTCGGCTGAAGAGTACGAAGGGGCGCAACTAGCGATACTGCTGCACGATATTGGTCACGGACCGTTTAGTCATACCCTGGAGGGAGATATTATTGATGCGCATCACGAATCGCTGACGCTGTGTTTTATGCAAGCGCTCAACCAGCAATTTGGCGGTCGACTCGCTGTTGCCATTTCTATTTTTACGGGTACTCACCCTAAGCCTTACCTCCACCAGCTGGTGAGTGGCCAGCTAGATATTGATCGGCTCGACTACCTCAATCGCGACACCTACTTCACGGGGGTGAGTGAAGGTGTGATAGGCTCAGAGCGCATCATAAAGATGCTGCATGTAGTTGATAATCAACTCGTTGTGGAGGAGAAGGGGATATATTCTATTGAGAAATTCCTAATTGCCCGGCGCTTGATGTACTGGCAGGTTTATTTACATAAAACCGTTTTAGCCGCCGAGCTGATGCTAAAAGAGGCTTTGCGGCGGCTTGCGGAGGTGATACGCGCTGGTGCGCCTGTAGAAGGCGTAAGTACAGCCTTGCATTTTTTCCTCATTCGTCATGTGGAAAGTTGTGATTTCGAGGATGTGCACACGGGCGTGTTGCAGCAATTTTCTCAACTTGATGATACTGATATTGTAGCGGCATTGAAGGCAGGAGCGGGAGCATCAGATAAGTTGCTACAGTTTTTGTGCAGAAGTTTGCTCGATCGAGAGCTTTTTAAATTGAGCTTTTATGATCGTCCTATTGCTGCTTCACAAGTAGCTGCCTTACGCAAGCGGGCGCAGGCCATATATGGTGTTGACGCCGAACAGGCAAGATATTTAGTAATTGTGGGAAGAGAATCCAACAGTGCATATGTTGCTCTTAAAGATGAAATTGCCATACTTTACAAAAGTGGAGAAGTCAAACCGCTCTCTGAAAGTATGGATTTTGGAGTCGAGGCCAAACGGGTAGAGAAGAGCTTCCTGGCCTGCCCTGCGACTTTGGTTGAACAACTACGGCGGTTCCCTACGTTTGTCTAACTGTTGACTAGCTAAGCGTCGGCGTTTGTATATTCACCCGCAGCAGTTTTGTCTTGTCAACCACCTACACCCAAACTTTTGAACTAACTTTTGAAAATTCGACCAATGAGGAAACTTACTTTAACCCTTTCGGCAGCTGGCTTGCTACTGGCAGGATCGCTACAGGCACAAATGCCTAGTGACATGCCAGCCAATGCGGAGCCAGGTAAGTGCTACGCCAAGTGTTTGATCGCTGACGAGTACGAAACTGTCACCCAAGAAATAGAGACTCGCCCCGCTAGCATCCGTCAGGAAGCTATACCAGCCGAGTACGAGACTGTCACCGAGCAGGTTCTGCAGAAAGCCGAGTCTACCCGCGTAGTCACTATTCCAGCTGAGTATGAGACTATTACTGAGCAGATGATGATCACGCCTGAGGCGACAAGGCTTATCGCTGTACCCGCTGAGTTTGAGACGGTAACCGAGCAGATTGTAGCAAAAGATGCGGCTACCCGCCTCGTTGCTGTGCCTGCCGAGTACGAAACCGTAACTGAGGAATACATAGCAGAGCCTGAGAGCAGCCGTGTAGTTGTTCGTGAGCCGCGTTACGAGACTCTCACTGAGCAAATTGAAACTTCACCAGCATCTACCAAGTGGGTGAAGCGTAAAGCTGACCGCAACTGCCTCAGTGCAGATCCAAACGATTGCCTCGTTTGGTGCCTTGTGGAGACGCCCGCTCAATACCGCACCGTAAGCCGCCGCATCAATATAGGTTGCGAAGGTGGAGACGGAACGCCTAACAGCAACTGTGTAACAACAGAAATCATTCCTGCCAAGATGGCATCACGCACGAGCCGTGTGGTACGTACACCTGCGACAACGCGTACAGAGGAAATTCCTGCTGAGTACACTACTGTAACTAAGCGCATCATTAAGACGCCAGCAACAACTCGTACGGAAGTCATTCCTGCTGAGTTTAAGACTGTGACCCGTCGGGTGCTGAGGACACCTGCAACGACAACTACTGAGGTCATCCCAGCGGAGTTTACTACTGTAACTCGCCGTGTGGTTAAGACGCCAGCAACTACTCGCACCATCGACGTACCTGCTGAGTTTACCACAGTAACTAAGCGCCAACTCGTCCGCAAAGGTGGATTTACAGAGTGGCGTGAGATCGTCTGCGGCAGCGACGTAACCACTCAGATGGTACGCGACGTGCAGACCGCTTTGCGCACACGTGGCTACGATCCAGGTCCAGCCGACAACGTTATGGGTAGCCGCACCAAAGCTGCTCTCGTGAAGTTCCAGCGTGAGAACAACCTCCCTGTAGGTCAACTCGACTTCGAAACGCTCAGAGCGCTCGGCGTAGACTACTAGACTTGCACGGATCTCTCCCTGTCCCTCAGGGTCTGATTACCTAAACATTCGAGCCCCGTTAGCCGCAAGGCTGGCGGGGCTTTGAATATTGTAATAGTGGCTACACAGTCTTAATACTGTGCTAATGTTGCGCCTGCACCTTTACGAGGTGCAACACACTTCGGCTACCATGTTTAGTGTACGGGCTCACCGCAAACCCATACTGCGATCATGTGCGGCTGCCATTGCACGCCGTTTGGATTTAGGCGGCGGTGCGGGGGTAGTGACAGTTTGCACCCACAATTCGCGCCGCAGTCAGTTGGCAGAGGTTTGGCTAACGGTGGCGCTCCAGCAGCACGGGCTGAGCGGAGTGCGCGTGGCCTCGGGTGGCACGGAAGTCACGGCGGTAGCTCCTGGAATTTCGCGAGTGCTCGCAGCGCGGGGCTTTGTGGTGTCGGCCGACTATAGGCTCGCCAATCCACGAGTGGCTGTATCGGGACACGGTATCAACTGTGTGTTGTGGTCGAAGTCGGTGGAGGAAGCTATAAGTCAGGTGGCCTCTCCGCGAGGTGCAGTCGCATTGATGGTATGTGCTGCCGCTGATAATGCCTGTCCGATGGTGGCGGGTGCGAGCTACCGATCGCGCCTCCCCTACGACGATCCAAAAATATACGATGACACGCTTCAGGAGGCTCAAGCCTACCTGCAAACCAGCAATGAGATTGAGGCTGAGATGATGTGGATGGTGAGGCAGTTAATTATAAAGTAGCTCTAGTTGTTCCTAGCACCTAGCCTGACCACATCATTGTGGTCAGGCCAGCACCCCAGAACAGCACCCCAGAACAGCAGTCCAGCCTCTAGCAGCGCAGCGATCCAGCCTCCAGCAGCGCAGCGATCTTTCCCACATCCAATACCCATCTCACCACACATACCCCACCGTCAAAAAAGACCCGTAACCCGCTGTATCAAATCCTCCTGTCCGTCTTCGCTCTTCACTAATACCGGGTGATGCTGGAAACTTCACAAAATCCAAGGCAGAGCGCAAACTGTAATATGCTTCTAAACTGAGGCCACTTGCGAAAACATAGCGATATCCGACAGTGCCGACTACTCCGACAAAGCTGTAGTTAGGCGAACTCGTAGTACCCCCTATACTCTCCGACTCCTCCAGCAATCTTTGATATTCCTTTGTTCTCCAATTGTGAATCATTACTATTCCGGTACCTTCAAACCAAAAGCCGCGTTGCGCCTGATTCTTTCCGATGTAATACCGTATTCCGGCTCGTAGATCCAATGTCCTTCTTCCCTCAGAAATCGTTTCAAAGCGCCGCGAAGGCAGCGTTGTCTGAGAAGAATCAATCAGATAACTGCCCGCTAAAGTCCGCGTTTGTAGTCCGACCACAATAGCGGTGGCAGGCCTGATGCGATAATTATAAATCAGTCTGCCGTGATTTATCAACAGACCACTTGCGTCTATGGCTAATTGCGCTCGACCGATAGCCTTAGTCGCTACATCTGATTGGCCGGACACGCTAGCCGCCAGCACCCAAAGAAATACTAATAGAGCAGCTGCGCTTTTGTAAGTCATATCCTCAAATTTTAACACCTACAGCCAAACGGGCATCTGCAGCTAGTTTATGCGAAAAGTTTTTCTGCAAAGAGCGGGCTCCATAGTATAAAAAAGACGCTTCACCATAAAAGCGCTTCACAAAATTCCACCGCAAACCAAGCTCTCCACCAAGCTGAATATACTGACGAGCTTGCAAGGGTCTTATCAATAAGTCATCAATATGTTCCTCCACCTTCATGAGTGCATCAGCATATTCATCTGAAGGGGTACCAAATGACCCGTAGCCCACAAATGGCGCATACATAACTTGCCATTGCTCCTTTTTCAGCGGTGAATACAAGCGAACACCAGCCCGAAAGAGTGTATACGTCTGAGCATGCGCTACATGCTGTAAAGCTAATGCTGGCTCAACAGGTGGATCAAAACCAAAAGATATGCTGCGGCTTATATACCTAAAGCCGCCACTTATCCAAATACTTGCTCGCGGCTGAAATTGATATTCACCAAATATTCCATACGGCGCATTAGCACTAACTTGAATGGCTACACTTGCCTTTGGGGCAGAGCTAGTTTTTACCTCTTCTACCTCTTGCGCAGCTACACAAGTCCACCAACACCAGCACAAGCACAAAAGTGTAAATCGCATATCGAGCACCTAAGAAAGGTACAAAGCTACTCCGTTCGCCAAGTCACGCCACTACCCGCCCGCGCTGAAATTACCACCCGTCCGTCGTCATCAAAAGCTATACCGCGACCGGGGTCATTGCTGATGAGCATGTGCCCATCGAGATCAACATAGTCGGCTAAAACACTCAGGTGCTGCAAAATGCCGATGCCGAAGCTCGATTCTACCATGCATCCAAACATCACCTTCAGCCCCAACTCTCGCGCCCGCGCCACCATGCGCAGCGCCGGTGTTGGCCCACCACATTTGGTGAGCTTGATATTGACACCATCAAAGGCTCCGGCACAACGATCAATATCTGCTTCTACTTTACAATCTTCGTCGGCAATTAAGGGCGGATGCGGCACGCCTTGTAAAGCAGCGCGAAGCTGAACCATTTCCGTATACGACCCCTGCGGCAGCGGCTGCTCCACAAAGGCGATTTCCCATTCACTCAGCTGCTCAATCATTGCCCGCGCCTCAAGAATTTCCCAAGCTGCATTAGCGTCTACCGCCAGTAGCGTGCCGGGCAGCTCATCCCGCAGCAGCTGTAGTGTCTCTAGGTCGGCTTGCCCTCCGAGCTTCACTTTGTAGCTGGGCCATGGATTAGCTTCAGCTTGCGCCAAAACTTCATCTGGGCTGCCAATGCTCAGCGTATAGTTCGACACCGGTCGCGCATTCGCCTGCCAGTCAATGCCCCAAAAACTGTACAAGGGCATATCGGCGCGGCGAGCAGCCAGGTCGTGTGCAGCCATATCGAGTGCACTCAGGGCGAAGCGATTATCCTTCAGCAGCGGCTGGCAGAGCGTCCATAATGCCTGGGGCTTGTCCGGGTCAGCTTTCGCCAAAACTGCCTTTAGCCTATCCAGCACACGTTCTATCTCGTGCGGCTTGGCCTCTGGGTAGTAAGTATTGTCGCTTACCTCCCCAAAACCACTGTTCCCCTGTTCATCACACAGCTCCACAATGAGCGTAAAGCGCTGGGTAGTCGTACTCCGCGCGATTTTGAACGGCGAGCGCAACTGGAGCGTACGGTGGTGAAACTTGAGCTGCATGAGGATGGGAAGATGAAGAATTTCAGCGATGAGAAGTCGACGAAATTTTCCGCTCTATCAGTAGATGTGGCAGCTGGCTACTCCACTAGTCCGCGCATCCACTCGCCGAGCTTGAGTCGCAAAGCTGAGCCACTGCCCGTGAAGTTATTGGCCAACACTACAAAACTCACTTCTCGACCATCCTCCATCGTAGCATAGCCCGCCAAACCGCGTGCGCGTTTGAGGGTACCGCTCTTCGCTTGAATGCGTTGTGCACGTGCGTTGCCGCGCAACAAAGAGCGCACTGTCCCTTCTTCGCCAACACGAGGCAGGGTGGCACGTACCTTACTGACACGCAATACCTGCGCAAGCTGCATAGGTGTAATCATGTTACGCATTGCCAAACCAGCACCGTCTACTTGTTCCCAACCTTCTGTATTAATACCTTTTGTAGACCAGTGCTCAACCAGCCGCTCGCCAACGGATTCAGGGTCGTCGGCAACTTCCCATGCTCGACCTAGTGCTGCGTAAAACGCCTCTGCATATAAGTTGAGGCTGCGATGATTGGTTTCCTCTACCAGGTCGACTAGTGGGGGCGATTGGTAAGTATCCAGTGTGCGCAGCGAGGAAGTACTGCCCTCGCTTTTCACACGCGGCGCTCCTTGTACATCTATACCAGCTGCTTCGAGTGCGGCGGTAAGCCACTCGGCGGCATGCAAGGCAGGTTGTGGCAGACTTCCTTTCACGCGAAAGGTGCCTCTTCCCGCGGGGATCGTGCCTCTGATCACGCGATCATAAGTACCCGGCGCTCCGAAGATGTAGCTGTTGTCGCCAGATCGGGGGGAGGCGCTGCTAACTTGGTTGATCCACTGCAGCTTACCGGGATCAGGCTCGTAGCCAACGATTCGCGGTTTGCCACCAACTTCGGGCGTGCGCTCCAATTTTAGGGTGTACTTATTCTCGTTGATCATGAGCGCTCCTGGTCCGGCGCCGTAATAATTTCCGATGTCGTTCCATTGCCAGTAGGGACTTGGTTCGGCTCCGGCATCGAGGCTTTCGTCGCCGATCACCTCACCTTCTATACGGTTTATTCCGGCTCGTGCTACGGCAGCCACCCATCGCTCGAGCAGTTGGTCGAGTTCTAGTGCACCTTCGGGTCGACCTGCTCCCAGACTTGGGTCGCCACCTCCCACAATGTAGATGTTGCCCGCGAGGACGCCGCCCGAGATGGTTCCGGTGTAGCAGAGTTGGGTTTCAAAGCGATAGGATTCACCCAGCACATCGAGTGCAGTAGCCGTGGTGGTGAGTTTCATGAGGCTGGCCGGCACCAGACTGCGCGATGAGTTTAGCGATTTGAGGATGCTGCCGGTTTCGAGGTCGATGACTGCAATTCCCAGGGTGGCATGATCGAGCTGCTCGTCGCGCATCAGGCGTTCGGTCGCACTATCGAGCTTAGACTGTGACCACGTGTTTTGCGGAAGCGTAACCAGCAAAAGCACGACGAAGAGAATTCGCATAGGCAGGAGAATGGGGATGGCTACGCGCTTAACGCCTCGCCACCTGCGCGGTACACTCACCGAGCGAAAATTTGACTCCTCCTCCATCCACAGAGGCGCGCATGGTGACGGTGTCGCCATCCTGGATAAACTTGCGGGTACTGCCATCGGCGAGTTGCACGGGCTTGGTGCCGCGCCAACTCAGCTCGAGCATAGAGCCGTAGCTGTCGGGGCTGGGCCCGCTAATAGTGCCGCTGGCGCAGACATCACCAGCTCGCATATTGCAGCCATTGATGGTGTGGTGGGCGAGTTGCTGCGCCATGCTCCAGTAGAGGTGTTTGGTATTGCTGGTGCACACGCGAGTAGGCTTACCACCCGCAGGCGTAATGAGCACCTCGAGTTGTATATCGAAGTTGTTGCGCCCGGCGTGCTGGAGGTAAGGCAGCGGCTTAGGCTCTTGCGCAGGACTTGCCTGCCGCACGGGTTCGAGAGCCTCCAGCGGGGTAATCCACGGACTCATCGTACTCGCAAAACTCTTTCCCAGAAAAGGTCCGAGCGGCACGTATTCCCACTTTTGAATATCGCGGGCACTCCAGTCATTGAACAGTGCAATACCGAAGATGTGATCTTCTGCCTCTGTTACAGGAATAGGCTCGCCGAGTTGATTGCCCTTGCCCACTACAAAGGCCATTTCTAGTTCGAAGTCGAGCAGTCTGCTTTCGCCAAAACCAGGCACGCCATCCTCACCGGGCGTGGTTTGGCCAGTTGGCCGATGGATAGGTGTACCAGAAACGGAGATGCTGCTGGCCCGCCCGTGGTAGCCGACGGGGAGGTGCCGCCAGTTGGGGAGCAGCGCATTGTCGGGGTCGCGAAACATCGACCCAACATTAGTGGCGTGTTCGATACTCGAGTAGAAATCGGTATAGTCACCTACCTGCACGGGCAGCACGAGTTTGACGGCATCTGCTGGTAAACAAAAGTCTTTGGCTTTGGAGCGCAGGTCCCAGTAGCCGGGATCATCATCTAGGCAGGCAGTTAGCCGTTCGCGCACCTTGGAGGTCACCTGCTTACCGCGGCCGATGAGTTGGTTGAGGCCGTGAAAGCGGAAGTCGTCTTTGTGGGTGCCGGTGTCATCGAAAACGCCAATTTCGGCAAGCACGCGGAGATCGATGATTTGATTGCGTACGCGACTCACGATGGCGTAGCTGAGGTCGGGTCGTTGGCGCACACCGAGTGGGAGGTGGGCGAGTGGAAAATCTGATTGATCTGCGCCGGCTATCCAGCTGCGTGTGGGGGTAGTACTCAAGACAGAAAAGCTTTGGCGGGAAGGTACTTATTCCTTCGCTGCGCCTACTGCAAATGCGTAGCCTAGGGAGAAGCTCCAGGAGCGGAAGCGGAATGTGCCCAGATCAACTCCATTCTCGTCTTCCTCGCCCGAATTATTGAGCTGCTGCGCAAAAAAGGCATCAAATGTAAATTTGCCGGGACCAGCAGCATAGGCTACTCGTGGGCCAATTATAAATTCGAAGTTGAAGCGGTTGAATTCACTTTCATCGAAATCCACATCTTCTTTTAATTTCTCATCTAGTAAAACTTCACCATCCTCAATTTCGAGCACCGATTCTGTATAATAGCCATTTAGAGCGTAGGCTCCCCCAAGACCCGCTCCTGCGGAAAAAATCAAACGCTTGTAAGGGATATTTAAGAGAAGCATACTGCTGATACTTCCATAATTTATTCTTAAGCTGAGTTTGTCCTCATATTTATAAGAAGAACCTCCAGAGCTGAACTCGTCAGTAAATTCTAGTTTATAGCCACGTTGCTGAAACGCTGGCGTCACCAACAGCGACAAGTACTGCGATAGTGGAAGTTCTACGGGAGCAGCTACTGCCAGGGCAGCTACATTGTCTGTAAGTAGGTTAATACCATCAAAGGAGATTTTGCTTTTCGACAGCACTAGACCCGCATTTAGCCCCACATATGTCTGCTGTGCTATACCACTGCTCACAGTCAGGGAGGTGGCGAGGCTGAGGAGAATGGCGAGCCGCGGAAGGTGGAGGAAAGTGAGCAGTTGCATGAAGGGAAAGTTTAGGGAAGTAAAGCTACATGCTTCAAGCTGACGGAGGTCGGCTACGGATCAACATCAGCTAAATTGGTACCCTAGCCCCAAAATAAAGGCTCGGGAGGTAAGTATAAAATTTGTGGGTGTAGCGTAGATATTACTTGCGCCTAATCGGTAGCGTATATCAAGCACTACTTTCCCTGGTCCAACACCCACACCGGCTTGACCACCTACTAGGAAACCAAATTCCAACTGCTGAAGGCCAGCCTCCTTGAAGGTTAGTGATTCCCTGTGGTCGCGACTCGTGAGAGAGGTGGTAAGCCCAAAGCCAAAGCTGGGACCTGCGACCACCATGGCTACTGCCTTCTTCTGGGAGTAGCCAGCCTTTAAAAGTATGGGTACTTCCAAGTACTGCATCCTTACTTCCGAATCTCGATCTTGCTCCAACTCAAAGCCCCGCTCGGTGAACAGCCACTCTGGCTGAAGAGCTAAAGAGCGGTTCAGGGGAATATGAAAAGTCATCCCTACCTCGCCGCTTGTTAGCTTGCTGTAGTCTCGCAATGCACCAGACTTCTTCCAGGCATAGTTGCTGTAAACAACAGCTGCTCGAGCGCCTACGCCTACTTGTGCGAGAAGTGATGTCGAAGTAGCCAACGCTAAGACGAGCATCAAATGACGTGTGATTAGCATGCTGAATTGGTAAATCATGGGCTGAGACTAGATTAGAAACACATAAGCCCCCACCTCAGCGCAATGTGAAGTGGGGGCTTGAATTTTCAACAGTGGCTTAGGCTAGTAGTCGCCAAGGGTAACCATGTATCCGAGTGTAGCGGAAAGTCCACGATCGCGAATCTCTTGTTCATCGCTACCATCTTGGTCATTGATGGAAAAGCGATAGCGACCATCGATGATTATTTTGCCACCACCAGCAGGTATGCCAAACTGAAGGCCCGCCTGACCGTAGAAATTTGCTCTTTCGATATCTTCAAAGATCGGATCATCAAAGTCCAGATCAACTTTGACACCTTCAACCGATCCCACGGGGGTATCAAGATCTTGAGATTCGAACTGCCCACTAAGAAGGTACTGAAACGCTGGACCAAACGTGAGGGCAGCTGTAAAGTTTTCCGTTGTATAGCCGAGTTTTGCTAAGACAGGAATTTCCAGAACATTATAGGTGGTCTGGTTCTCTTGCACACCATTATCCAGGTCTTCTGGAAACTTGTATCCACGGCGCAAGTAGTTGACCTCTGGTTGAACTGAGAATATGTTGCTGAGCGCGATTTCAACAGGGACGCTGATGATGAAGCCAGTGACGTTGTCGGTGTCGAGTTCTGTCTCGTTGTCATCTTCAATCTCGTTAATCACAGATCCTGAGCTGAGAACACCGGCACGAAGGCCGATGCCAATTTGTGCAGAGGCTACCGAAGTAGAGGCAAGCGCGAAGGCTGCCGTGAGGAGTGTAAAAAGTGTTGCTTTCATAACTAGGTGAGTTGGTGTCGACGGTGGTGAAGCTTTTTGCCGTCGTCTGGCACAACGTTACCACATTGCAGGGATGTTCACGATTTTTAGTGGCTGGTGGATGTAAAGTTTTGCAAATGCTTTATCTGTAAAACACGGCATTTGCGAGCACCTGCATCCCGTGCTCCCAAAACCCGCGGTACGCAAGGTTGTCAGCGGCATATACGACTTCACCCTGCCCTAGGGGCTGCACACCTATTGTGAGCGTTTCTTCGAGCTCGGCAAGGACATCACTCCCCACAAAACCGCGTACATCGGGTGAGGTCCGCAAGCCAATCACGTTGTAGCCATCTTTGAGAAAAGCCCAGCGCCGCTCGGCTGTGCGGAGGGTGTAAAAGTCTTTGCCAAGGCCAAAGGCGAGGGGATGAGTATGGTCTACTTGTGTCTCGATGAGTGCACCAGGAACATTACTCGAGATTCGGGCGCGCTGCCGATTGGCATAGGCTGGCATAGGATCATCATCGTCAGCTGTTCGCAGGCCTGGTTTGTCTTCTTTTTTGCTCAAGGCAAAACCTTCTGCAGCACCCAGCGCCTCAGCACTTGCTTCCATAACTATAAGTCGACCGCCACCGCGCACCCAAGCGGTGAGGCTTTCGAGTTTGCCGCCCGTGAAGTCGAGTCGAGAATCAGGAATGATGACCACATCGACATCAGCAAGACTCTCCAAGCTGATCTCTTGCCATGGCACAGGCCTGATAGGATAATCTAAGCGCTGCTCGAACATGTGCCACACATGTCCAAAGGCGTTGACATCAACTTCATCGGCTTGCACGAGGACAACTGTTGGCGCAGCGAGTTTAGATACATTATCTGAACCAATATCAAACCCTTTACGAGCGAAGCCACTTCTCAGCGGAAGCAGGGATAGGCCTCTTTCGACTGCGGCAGAGTAGGTTTTGGCGTAAGCTGACGAAGAAAAATCACGGGCAAGAACGAAGAGCGTACCCGCCGGCAGCACCTGCGCGCCTAACTCGCTGGCGGTGGGAGCATAACGCGCAACCAGGCCCTCGCGCAGCAGGGGAGCCACGGCTTGCCAGGCACCAAAACCATCCATATTAATAGCAAATCCGTAGGCAGGCGCATCCATGGCGGTGTTGCGAGGCAGCTGAAACGTGTCGCCGAGCGCTACGGTATTATGGAGCGCATAGCCGTCGAGGCCGAGCACGGTGGGCAAGCTCCAGGCGGTGATGTCGTAGGTCAAGCTATCAGGCACACGTGTGGAAGGGTCGAGCAATACCTGCGCTAAAACACCCTGCATTTGGCGTGCGGGCACCACCAAATCCCCTTTGGCAATCTTGCGATTGGTAATTTGACTATTGCTATACGACTGACCACTAATCGAGCTTGTGGACGCGGCACTTCCGTAAGTAATAGCGTGCAGGTTGAGGATGCGCAACAGACTCTGCAGTTTGGCGGGACTGTTGGTCGCGAGGGGAAAAACGTACGCTTCTGCTTTGCCACGAGGCTTAGAGGTGGCGGCTTTGCGAAAATCAGCACTGGCGGCGATGAGTTGTTCGGCATTTCGGCTGGCGACGGCGATGGTGCTGAGCGAAGTAGCGTGGTGGTGGGCGATACGATCGGCGAGGGTGAGGGTGTCGCCGAAAGCTGTTTCGACGGCTCTACCGGCAAAGCCGCTGCCTGCCTGCTCGTAGGTCATACCGATGGCGCCATTGAAGGTAGGGTAGGTGTCGCCGTAGCTCGGATAGAGCAGGTCGAACTCTTCGCGTGTATAGTACAACCAGCCTTGCGCATCGAAGAGGCGGGCGTGATTTTGGCCGATTTTGGTTTGGAAGCTGCGCTGGAAGTCGGTGATGTAGTCGTGAAAAGGTTCGGCTGCAGGGGCGAAGTAATAGCTAGAATTATGTCCCATTTCGTGCACATCGGCATGCACGTGTGGCATCCACTGCTGGTAGAGAGTGAGGCGGGCTTGGGTTTCTTTTTGTGTGGCCCAGGCCCAATCCCGGTTGAGGTCGAACAGGTAGTGATTGGTGCGGCCGTTGGGCCATGCTTCGGTGTGTTCCCAGGCGCTGGGGTGGGCTTGCGGAAATTTTGTGGCGCGTCTACGTTGATCGTCGGTGTAGCGGGTATAGCCGTCAGGGTTGAGGCTAGGATCGATGATGACGATGGTATTCTCGAGGAAAGCGGCGAGGGAGTCGGTGTTGCCGGGCGCTGCGGTGGCGAGGTCGTAGAGGACTTGGATGCTTGCTTCGCTGCCGGCGGCTTCGTTGCCGTGGACGCTGTAGGAGAGCCAGACTACGGCGACGGGTTTGGCGGTGGGGGTGGTTTGGGTAATTCCGCTACGGCTGAGGTGTGCGGTGCGGATGGCTTGGAGGTTGCGGATGTTGTCGCTGCTGGAGACGAAGGCTACGAGCAGAGGTCGACCTTCGTAGGATCGACCGTATTCGTAAAGTTGGACGCGTGGGGAGGTTTCGGCGACGGCTTCGAAATAATCGACGAGCTGGTGGTGTGGTGTGAAGGCGGTGGTGTAGCCGCTGAGAAAATCTGTGGGTTTAGGAATTTGGGCTGTAGCCTGCCCGCTGTAGGCTAGGGAGCTGAGTGTGAGGCTTAGCCAGAGTGGTAGGAGGAGGCAGCGCATGCATGGGTGAAGGTGGGGAAAGTTTTGGAGTTGGCCTGACCACAATGTTGTGGTCAGGTGGGTGCTAGGGGCTGGGTGCTAGGTGCTGGGCAGCTCGGCGAAGTAGCATTTGAGATTAGGTTGGTTGGGTAGCTTTTTATAGGTGAGGATTGGATATGGCAAAGGCGTGTACAAGGTGATGGTTTACTAGATATTTAACCGAGTCGGATTCTGTGGTACATCGAAGATTTCGGGATAGTCCAATCAAGTGTTCAGGATCTCAGCTATGTTGAGTATGAGTTGATTACCGAGCTTCTGGACGACGCTTTTCCCTTTTTGTCGGCTTCCTAGACTGGCGTAATAGCTTTCGATCTGATGGAGGCTGCGTCGCGCTTGTTCTGCGACTATGACAACCTTTGCCATTAATCGAAATCCTTCATGAGTTCATTGAGCTTGTGGACGTTGCCTGCCGCTACATCTTCTAGAGATGCGTGCAGCTTTATCTTTAAGTCCTCCACCGTCATCGGCTTGAGTTGTGCCTCATAATTGGCTATAGCGCTCAGCTTTTTAAGCTCACCAATTTGGTTTATGATCTGCACGTCCTCAACCTGGACGAGCCATTCTATGAGTCGGAATTTTTCGGCTTGCAGGTTCATGTTTGGAGGTTGTTGAGGTATAAATTTAACGCTTTTGTTGATGCTGTGGGCTAATCTCTGGGGCCTGAGCACAATGTTGTGGTCAGGCGGGGGTTGGGGGCTGGGTGCTGGGTTAACCACAATGTTGTGGTCAGGCGGGGCCTGGTAATTTATTCAAATAGATTTATTGGTGTGCCTACGGGCAGGAATTATCCCTTGGTATAATGATGCTTTTGTGGGACCCGGAGGATTCAAGAAGGGCGACTTGACCACACTGTTGTGGTCAGGCGGGGGACGCTATTACCGTGTATGGGCATCTCGATTTGCGTAGGGGGAGGATTTTTTGCTACTCCGGGGCCTGGTAATTTATTCTAATAGATTTATTGGTGTGCCTACGGGCAGAAATCATTTTCTTGGTAGGATGATGCTTTTGTGGGACCCGAAGGACTCAAGAAGTGCGACCCGCGCTGCGGGGCGGGAGATTGGTGGTTTAAGAGACGTGCAATTGCTATGGTTAAGTTTTTCTCGTACAGTACGTTAACCTTATTTAAGGTCGCTTTGTGCTGGGTAGTATGCTCTCACTAGAGCCAGTCTACGACGAGCATTTCTGGCTAGTTGAATCTTCACTAGCCTAACTCTTGAAGTACTTCAT
Organism: Saprospiraceae bacterium; assembly: GCA_965213735.1. Taxonomy (GTDB): domain Bacteria; phylum Bacteroidota; class Bacteroidia; order Chitinophagales; family Saprospiraceae; genus CALDTK01. Next base: position 103,494 of record CBDCAB010000005.1, on the reverse strand, counting down.
CAACGTCATGCACTCTACCTAGTGCGATGTCATCCTCAGCTGCTGCTACTCGTGCCTTTAACTCATTTATTGTCATCGGCTTGAGTTGTGCCTCATAATTGGCTATAGCGCTCAGCTTTTTAAGCTCCCCGATTTGTTGTATGATCTGCACGTCCTCAACCTGGACGAGCCATTCTATGAGTCGGAATTTTTCGGCTTGCAGGTTCATGTTTGTAGGTTGTTGAGATATAAATTTAACGCTTTTGTTGATGCTGTGCTATGCTCTGGTCACCGGGTAAAGCTGGGACTTTCTGCAACGAGGGGGTTATGCGGCTAGTAAGCACCCTTCACGCAGCCTGATCATAGCCGCAGGGCGGCGTCGTTGTCAGAGGGTAGGGTTTACCCGGAACGGCATGAGGTGCTGGGCGACTGTATATGGGAGATGTATTGCAGAGTTCGCTAAGGGAGGACGTAAGGGGGGCGGCTTCGCTGGTTTTGGCTTCGCTGTTTTTTAGCTTCGCTTGTTTCTTGGCTTCGCCGTTTTTGCTGTTCTGAGGGCTGGTGGGGATGGTATCGCAAGGGTCGCAAAGGGCGGACGCAAGGGGGGCGGCTTCGCCGGTTTTGGCTTCGCTGTTTGGCTGTTCTGGGGGCTGGTGGGGATGGTATCGCAAGGTTTGCAAAGGGAGGACGCGAGGGGGGCGGCTTCGCCGGTTTTGGCTTCGCTGTTTTTTTGGCTTCGCTTGTTGTTTTGCTTCGCCGTTTTTGCTGTTCTTGGGGCTGGTGGGGCTGGTATCGCAAGGTTCGCAAAGGAGAGGACGCAAGGGAGGCCTTACCGCAATCATGTGGTCAGGCGGGAGATGCGTGACTTTTGCGGGCCTCTGCCGTTTAACTAGCGGAAGGGGATGAGCACGCGGTTACAGATGGTTGCACTTGCTTCGCGGTACCCGACGGACCTGATCGACCGAAGCGACCTGCGAAGCATAAGAAAGGTGTGGGATCAGGTTGGTCGGGTACCTCTTTGGAAGATCGTACTGTACTGCGCAGGTTGTGAAGACATTGCACTCCTACCCGTGCACGACCGCGTGTGTCGCTTATGACTGTTGGTCACTTTATCAAAGCCAGCAAGCTCGCTGCCGTTTAAGCTCGCAGCATGCCATATGCATTAGTCGCATTCATCTAAGTAATGGACTACAAGCGAAGTATCGCTATATTTTAAACTGCCTGTTAGACAGGATAAATAACGTACGCCCACCTCCACTGTGTCTCTACTTTTCCGCGGTAGTTGTGCTCGAACCGTTAGCAATTGCAAACCTGCAGCTACTGTGTCAACCTTCTTCCTAAAGGATTTGTCCCAGTTCTGTATGCTAAGTTGAATCTTGATACTATCCTCAAAAATGAGAGGCGTAAACAAGAAATCGTATTCTGCACCAGGACAATAATTATCTATTAGGTAATCTGTGCTTATCAAATATCTCTGCCCCTTATCATAACTTCTTTTCAACCTCGCAAGGTAAGTCGATTGGTAAACGATAGAGTCGAGCAGCATAATATACCTAGAACTATCCCCCGCGTTAGTTGTATCATAACGCACTCCAGTAGAATACCTCTGTCCACTTCTTCTAAAACGTTTATCGAGAAGCTTACCTGAGATAGTACTTGTCAGAAGTAAGGTGTCACCTGCATCAACAATTTGCTTCTGCAACATAGCTTCTTGTTCAACTATGATTATACCCATATTAGAACTCTTCGACTTGCATGCTGTTACACACTGCAATAATAGCATGACTAGGATTGTCGCGAGGGTCTTCATAGATTGGTCGGTTTCTTATTTCTGCCCATCGTCCTGCCAAAGTATATCAGGTCGTCCATTTCTAGCAGTCGGACCTCAACATTGAAACTGCTTTTAAGGCTTATCCTCCTCCCAGTTTTCGGCGCAACTTACGTCTAAAGTTAAATTATTGCGTGTTGGTAGACCAGAATCGACATCAGGAGCTACTTGTGTCTGCTTTTGCTTTTCATTGGAGGATACAGAACTCAAAAGCGTTGTATAGTCTGCTAAAGCGTTAACGCCCTGCCGAAATTTCCTGCTGTACCTGGCTCTACCAGTGCGCCAAGGCAGTGTTCGCCAAACACGCCAAGCAGCAGCGCTCCGGTGTGCCACTCGCAGAGCGGGCTAGCTGAATAAGTTGAACTCACCTATATACGGATCGGGGTTACGAACGTGGCAGTCGACCCCATCCTCCGCCGTGCTTCTTCGATTGGCCGCCGCACTCGACACCACGACTGATTTTTTTTATACGGCGTCACCGAGGCCATTGCCGAACACCTATCCGCCTAAGAGCTACTGCGCCAGTGTCAAGCCGTGGAGCAACTCTCCAAGGACGACAAGCAATTTATCAAGACCTTTCTGAAAGCAATTATTAAGAAAGGGCAGATTCAGCAATTGGCAAAATAAATTTAGTGTATTATGCAAATATGACCATTCGTTTAACCTTCGATGATGATATTATAAATTGAATTATGACTAAGCGATTTTTTCTTATCCCCCCTCTTGCTATTAACGATCCTCCAAGAGAGTTACCAGCTAGATACCTTAGCTGACACTCAAATTCAATGGGATATGTATTCATTAGCTCGGCAACAGGTGTTTCTCCATCTAGTTTTACATCATCCAGTTTAACGATTACCGAGTCGCTCAAGTCAATTTCTACGTATCTAGAGCTGTTTAATAGTTCTGATAATGGTTCAAATTGATTACCATCTACAGATATAAGCATTTTAGACAACAGGAGTCGCTGCCTACCAATCTTCTTGTCCTCAGAATCCGATAAGACTTCTTTCTCAGTAATCGCAGCGTTTTCTCCGAATCCTCCGCTTGAACAGCCAGCTGATATTATACCCGCTAGAACTAAAACTATTATCTTCATAGTGTCTGTTTGTAGTCTGGCCTACTATCGGGTTTGAATTCTGGAGTATGTCCGACTCCATGGGTCATTCTTAAGTACGGAGCTCTTACGGCCCGTAGCCAAGTATTACCCATTTGTATCGATGCATCGTACATTAAGAGCTGATTACGCTCAACGCTCATCATCCCAACAGTTACCATCCCTTTATCATTTATAAACCCTCCACGCATAACACTAATTGCGTATCCTAGTTCATGATAATATAATTCTCCCGAAAACGTTGGCCGAACCACTCTGTCAGAATAGCTAACTAGACCTTCAGTAGGTTGTAGATTATAAGCAATGAAAATATCACCTGCCGTACCTAAAACGGGATAAGTTACACCCCCGCCGTGATTGTAGTCTAGTGAGGCTCCACTAAATGAAGTGTCGCCATTTGACGACAGAATCTGTTTTCCTGCATCAGTCATTAAACCCATCTTGCTAAAGATTGACTCAACATTCACTGTATTCTCGTTGTCAATTGCGCTTATATGGTCAGAAAGAACTTGGTTCTGCGCTTCGTTTAGACCAGCTATCGCTGCGGTAACCAATGCTGCATCGTAACTTATTGTAGTCTTGACCGGTCCGACGCTAAAGAGCCCCTTAGCTTTACTCCCTTCCGGAAAGCAACTCGTCATCGTTTGGATGTGCGAACTCGCCATGTTTGCAGCCATAACTCGGACAGTATCACCTCTGGGTCGATGTTGTTGATCGGATTTCTCATGACGAAGTTGTATGGTGACCAGCCGGCATACTTTTCTGCGCGCGGATCCACCGACAAAAATCTCCCTGCTGCTTTATAACACAATCTAAAGCCATAATCTTGGACCTGTTTTCCCCCACCCATCCCCTCATCATCTTCCTTTCCCTTAAAGCAGTACCAATATCCACTAGCTACCGGCTCCACTTGATTCGTGCGGCGGGTGCGATTAGGAATAGCTAAACCGAAAGGGTGATGATCGTGCTCCTCACGTACTCCCGGTGCATAGCCAGCTACACCTACCAGTGGAGCCACAGTACTCAAACCGCCTCCAGTCACCGTGGTGCGGTAATCACTGACGGTAGCGGATACATTACTGAGGTCATAAGAAATCTCGTATACACCCATGCCGAGTTCACGCGCAGCATAGGCAGGCGGTGTTGTCGGCAAAGGCGCAAATGATCCCCCTCCAAAGGCCCTACAAACCACACCCTCTTGAAAGCCATAGCGACCTAAACCAATCCGAAAAAGTTTATAAAGCGGCACCCCGCCAAGATAAACAAGCGCATCACCAATCCCCTACAACACCTCCGCCACCACCCGCCGATTTAATTGCCTACCCGTAGCACTCGCGTTATCGGCCACAGGCTCGCGCTGGCCGCGACCTTCGTTGCTGAGCCGATGGGCAGCAATACCCTGTGACTCCAAGTAGCGAACCACCGTCGCCGCGCGCCGCTGACTCAACTCCTCATTATAATCCGGTGTGCCCTCATTATCCGTATGTCCCACTATCCGCACGCGTACATCATAGCGCTCCATCAACTGCACCAGCTTGTTCAACTCGCGAAACGAGCGCGGCTGCAACTCATCACTATCAGTGTCGAAATACACGTTGCGTAGTGTCAACGCCTCCCCCGGCCGCAGCACGTGATCCGTCAGCTCACTCGCAGGCGTGGAGACCTTCAGTATCGGATTCACCTTCTGCAGACTTACATCATCAATATAATAGTAAGCGAAAGGTAGGGCCGGCTCCGCGGGCGCAGCGGCAGTGAGCGTGGCTGCATCATCCGCAAAATTACCGATCACGATATAGGCCTCCTCGCCCGTAGCCACAAATTCAAGCCGAAGCTCCTTCCAAGCTTTACCGGGATTAGCCACTTTCGTGAAAACAGCAAGTGGTTGCAGCGACAGCCGCCGATCATCATTGTATTGCAAAGGCGCAGCCGTAAACGCAGCTCCCAATCGATTGCAGCGCAGCCCACGCTCAAGAGCGGCAACCCACATCGAAAAAGCATAGCGCTGACCCGGTACCAAGGGCTCAATAAGTTGTGCCTGGATGTACTCCCGACAGTGAGGTTTGCCATCAGCACACCCATACAACGTCAACCCCGTCATGCCTCCACCCGAATGGGGCGTCTGCTCGCCAAAACCCTTCTCCGCCCAGTGCCGCGGCACCCGCACATCCGGATTATACGCATCAGGTGAAGCGGCTGTCGGCGATCGCCAGTAGCGGATTACACGATTGTACTGCGCCCCTTTGTAATACCAGCCTAGCGGTCGCACCCGAAAATCCTCAAAGCTTGGATTAGGTATCAAATTGAGCTGCGCTTCTTCACCAGAACGCTGCGCCTCCACCTCCGGCCACTGGCCAAGTAAGGCCATCGCAAGCCACACAATTAGGAGAGAGCGCACACTAGACATAAGCGTTTAACGCAGATCGCGCTGGTTTTGTGGCCTATATCTACTGTCGCTCAATCACCACTGCATATCCCTGCCCCACGCCAACGCACATCGTCACCAAGCCATACCGCCCGTTTCGGCGCGCCAATTCGCGAGCACAACTCAGCAGTATCCGCGCACCCGTCATGCCAAGAGGATGCCCTATCGCGATGGCTCCACCATTCGGATTGACCCGAGCATCATCGTCTTCCAAACCCAAGGTGCGCGTCACCGCCAGCGCCTGTGCCGCAAAGGCTTCATTGAGTTCAATGACATCCATTTCGTCTAGTGTCAATCCCGCACGTTTTAGCGCAAGCTGACTGGCAGGTACAGGCCCGATGCCCATAATGCGAGGCTCTACACCCGCCACTCCACTACTCACAATGCGCGCCAGGGGAGTCAAGTTTTGGGTTTTAGCGCCAGCCTCACTAGCTATTAACAGGGCAGCCGCACCATCATTAAGACCCGATGCATTGCCGGCAGTAACGCTACCCGCAGAGGCACCTTCAGCCCCCCGTTTTTGAGCGAAAGCGGGACGAAGCTTGGCCAGCACCTCAGGCGAAGTACCAGGCCGAATAAATTCATCGTGCTCGAATATCAAATCATCCTGCTTGCGGCGCGGAATCTTGACTGCCACAATCTCCTCGGCGAGCCGACCCGCATCGCGTGCCGCAGTAGCTTTAGCCTGACTCCAAGTGGCAAATTTGTCCTGATCCTCGCGGCTAATGCTGTACTCCTCCGCCAAATGCTCAGCCGTCTGGCCCATCGAGTGAGTGCCATACAGCTCCTGCATACGCGGATTGACGAAGCGCCAGCCAAAGCTCGAATCATGCAGCTTGGCATCGTTGCCAAAGCCTTGAGCCGATTTACTCATTACATACGGCCCGCGCGTCATGTGCTCCACGCCGCCCACCACAAACACATCGCCTTCATCCATCCCGATGGCGCGGTAGGCGTGCACGGCGGCAGAAAGGCCAGAAGCACAGAGCCGATTGACCGTTTCGCCGGGCACACTCCACGGCAGACCAGCGAGTAGAAGCGCCATCCGCGCCACGTTTCGGTTGTCTTCGCCAGCCTGATTGGCACATCCCAGCACCACGTCGTTGACGGCAGCAGGATCAAGCGAAGGGTTGCGTTTTAGCAGCTCGCGAATAGGCAGCGCCGCCAGATCATCGGTACGAACAGGAGATAATGTGCCGCGAAATTTTCCAATAGGAGTGCGGATGCCGTCGATGAGAAAGGCCTGCTTCATAGGGATCGAATTTGCTGCAAAGATGCTCGTCTACCACGTTTCGTCTAAGTAGTAGCAGGTGCTGCGAAATAGAGCGACAGCTTTGCCTTCACGTGTGAGGTCTACGCGGTAGCGACCGAGTTTGCGACCGCGGTGCAGTTCGGTGCAGTGCAAATCCACCACATCGCCAGGGTAGAGTGGGCGCAGGTAGCTCGTGGCGGTTTCGGCGGCTACTGCCTTGGCTCCGTGACTGTTGCATGCAAATGCAAATGCTGAGTCGGCTGCCGAATGTGCTATGCCGCCGTGGGCTGTTCCGTGTCCGTTGCACATTTCAGGGCGTATCGTCAGGCGTATGCGGCTTTCGCCAAAACCAACTTCAATCACTTCAATTTCCAACCACTTGCTGAATGCATCGTTTTCGAGCATGCGCGCCGTAATCTCTGCAGGACTCATATCAAACTAAATTGTGAACGCCAAAGATGGTAATCTCACCTCTCACCTCTCACCTCTCACCTCTCACCTCTCACCTCTCACTTCCCACTTCCCACTTCCCACTTCCCACTTCCCAACCCCCACCCCCATGCGTTTCCCCTCCAAAGCCAGCACTTTCATTCGGCAACTTCAGCAAAACAACGACCGCGACTGGTTCAAGGCCAATAAAGACCAGTATGATCGGGCGCTGGAGGAGGTGAAAGCTTTCGCCAAAACCATACATGATGGCGTGGCGCAACACGATGTGCTGGTGCAGGACAAGTCGCCGGTGATGCGCATCTATCGTGACACCCGGTTTTCTAAAGATAAAACACCCTACAAACGCTACTGGGGTGGGGGACTCGAGCGCGAGGGCAAACAGCGGCGCGGTGGCTACTACTGGCACGTCGAACCTGGCGGTATCAAATCTTGGGAAGAATTTGATGGCAATGCAGAAGCTTTCGTCGGAGGCGGCTTTTGGGCGCCGGAGCGGGAGGATTTAGCGCGCATCCGTGAAGAACTCGCCGTCGATCATGTTGCCTTTCGACAGCTGCTGGCAACTTCGGCAGTGGCCAAAAGTTTTGACGGGCTCCATCAGGGAGATAAGCTAAAAACCTCGCCGCGGGATTATGATAAAGATCATCCCGCCATAGATTTGTTGAACCATAAATCATTTGTGTTAATGCGCAACTTCAGCAAGAAAGAAGTCGCTGCCGATGACTTTTCCGATCAGGTAGTACAAGCGTATTTAAATATGCGACCGTTTCTCGATTATATGAGCAATGTGCTCACCACCGATAGCAATGGCGTGTCGATACTCTAGCGCAAAGGCACACTTAAAGTCATCTTAAAACTCGCGCAGTTTGTGCGGAAGGAGTTTGTTTGCAGCATGATTTGGCAGTTAAGTCGCCTTGCTGGTAGTGTCTGTGTCGCGGTAGGAGTTTGTCTCACCAGCTGCTCCCCACGCTTTGGGATTTACAATGTTCAGGCAGCACAGGTAGACTTTCAGCAGCAGGATTTTTACGGCAGCACCGACTCTATAGTGAGCATCGGCTACGAATTTTGGTCGAATGGAGGTGCACCCTGGGTGACGCTGCGCAACGAGACAGCTGCGCCTTTGTACCTCAACCTGGCTGAAAGCAACGTCCGCCTCGACGATCTGCTCATGCCTTTTGATGCAGGTGAGCTCTCTAGTTTGGATGGTTACGGCTACCGCGATCGCTTTGGGCAGGCGCAGTTCACGTATCGCGATGGCCGTCCGCACGTGCAACTTGCTCCCGGTGAGTGGCTCGGCTTCGAATTGCCACCACTTGTATTTGGGAGCTGTGCTGGCTCCCGGCGCCAGATGCCCTCGAGTCACTGTGGCACCTTCAGGTTTGAGTTTAGTGACGACGCAGCTTACAAGCACGTGGTAAGGCACGCTTTCAGAGGCACCGAGACCCAGCGCCTCAAGCGCAAGGTCTTAGAAGATTACGCGCTTTCTGATGGTCGCGATGATGAATATTTCGCTGATCGTCGTCCCAATCAAGAGGTAATTGCAGGCAATGGACTTTCGCTAGGATTAGAAATTTTATTGTCGATTTTATTCTTTCTGTAGCATTCACTGTTTTAAGCTTTTAATCTTTAAGGCGCGTTGCTGCGCGGGAGAAAGATTGTAGTCGCCGCCGTAGAGGGCGCTTTCCCAGTTGCCATAAGTTGGGTTGGGCAGCACGATCCAGCGCATTCCCCAGTAGTCTTTTAATTGGGCCACCACCTCCCGGCGCTCTGAAGCCGTGCCTTCGGGTTCTACAAAGTCGCCAAGGTTGTCGCCCACCAACTGCAGAATGCGGTAGCGCTTGGCCACCTCAGTACGTCGCGCTGTTTTGTCACTGCTCATCCACCCCTCTTGCTCTCCGCGCGTAAGTATATGGTCGGCGCCTGTGGCTACAGGAAAGCCTAGCGCCCGGAGATTGTCGCGCGTGGCCGCTTCTTCGCTGGCCTTGCGATTGGTGATATAGAATACCGCAACTCCCCTCGCTGCTGCCTCTTTGGTATAGTCCAGTGCTCCAGCTATGGCAGGGGCAGCCCGCTCGTTTGTCCAGGCGGCCCAAGACTCGGAGGAGTAAGGTTGCTGCGATTCTATAAGTCTGGCTTGATAGGCTGAGTTGTCCAGCACCGTCTCATCGACATCCAAGACAATGGCCGGTGGCAGCCTACCGAAGTTGCCCTGCTGCTCTTGCTCTACAGAAGCAGTCCAGGTGGGGTCGTCGATGGCTTCATCGAGGGCGAGTTGGGCGGTGGTGAAGGCTTGTTGGGCCAACGCGGCGTACTCTGCGGAAGTCTGTACCCAGAGCACGGCATTGAGGTTGTCGTGACCTGCACCTACCGCCGCCTCTGAAGATGATGTGGTGGCGTGTGTTGCCTCCGCACTAGCTTGTTTGGCCGTGCTGCAGGCTCCGGTAGCTAGTAGTGCAGCTGTCGCCAAAACGTAAGGTAAAAATCGCTTCATAACCTAGACTTTCGGCCAAAGGTAGGAATGCCTTGTGTCGATGGTGGTACCTTGCATCGATGCCCTTACCTGAATTGACGAGCGTTATTGCCAGCGACTACAGCTCCGTGAAGAAGCTGGTTTCAGCGCTCGAAGCAGATAAAGCTATTGTACTGCTGGCTTTAGCGCTCGACCCTGCGGCGCGACCGATTAGAACCTCCTCTGTGCTGCAAGATGCCCAGGTGCTGCGGGCAGATGGGAGCGAGTTCGGGCCTAAGCACATCGCCAACCTCGTGGCTGAACTCATTGATGAAGGGCTGGTCGTGTCCCGTGATCGTCGGGAAGTGGTGAATCCCGCCATCGAGTTGGCCCTCACGATGACAGCCTACGCCCGTTTTGCGGAAGCAGGCAAACGTATCGCCGAAGCCATGCTCCTAATGCTCGGCTATGCACAAGTAGGGGCTAGCAAAGCCGCCGTACCTGTTGATAGAAGCAACCGCGACTGGAAGTTTGTCTACGATTATGATGGGTTCCCACTCAAGACGCGGCTGTTGCTGCTCGCCAATCGCGCCGCCGAGTTCGCTGCACATTTAGCCGACATAGCGCAGTACCACGAGTGGCGCATTCCTGCCCGCAAGGCTGAAGCACAAGCTGCCGCATCAGAAGTTTTCCTCTACTTCAATTATAGTTTTTTCCGCCATCTGGCTACGCCCCTGCGGCTAAAAGCCTTTGACACGGCTGTCAATGGCAAGGCGCATTGGAGTGAGCTCACCGCTGTTTCTATCGTGGAGTTTCTCTGCGATACGTCAATCGATGCTACCCAACTCGAAGCTTACCACGAAGCGAATTTTGGTTTTGGCGCAAGCCTGGCTATGCACCGTTTTGCGAAAGCACCACGAGCACACCACCTGCGCACCCAACTCTGTGTAGCAGCCGCACAAGGCCACTGGCAGGAAGCCACGAGTTTTGCCGAAAGGCACAGCTGGCTGGCCGACCATATGGCCGGAATGGCCGACATCCTCGCTGTGCTGCTCCTCCTGCGGCAGGATCAAAAACACCTCCTCACGCTGGCAGATCGGGTGGTCAGCTGGAAAAACTCACCTCAGCGCGACGCGGTGGCTGCAGTCCAAGCCTTTGTGCAGTGGAGCCTCGGCAATGGCGAACTTTGTGAGAAGCTGTTGAGCAAACATTTCGCTCCGCAAAAACAGGAGAATGATGTCGATTTGCTGCCAAAAGCCCCACCCGTAGCCTGGATGGTGGCGCTGTGGACCTACGCCTGGACGGGCTTCAAACCTCATGGACCGGCAGTGGATGCGCTGCTGCAACAATTCTTCCAGTCGGGTAGCTCTGGCCAGGTGCACCCGGTGGCCTACCAACCTTATGTGCGCGGCGAAATCATGAATGCGCTGGTGCATGTGCTGCCTGGTGATCCACGTGCCAAACGCTGGCGCGAAGAAGCCGATCGGCTCGCTGCGCGGCATGAATTTCACTACCTGCTGGGCCTCCACAGCGTGCCCGAAGCCTGGGAGTATGCGCTGCGTGTAATCGACACGGTGGCGAGTGGCAGAGGGTCCAACAACAAAGCGCCCAAGCCCGATGCTCGCCTCATTTGGACGGTTGATTTTGAGCAGCAAGAACTCATTGCTCGCGAGCAAAAGCGCGGCAAACGCGGCTGGAGTAAAGGCCGTCAATTGAGCCTAGTCGAACTCATCGAACATGCCGCAAGCAGGCGCTTCGACGCTGAAGATGATCGGGCTATCGGCGCTGCAACGCGTTGGGATGGGCGACCGGTAACGCTCGGCCAGCGCTACGGAGCCGATGTGAAACTCGACTTCGGTCGCGCACTTTATCACCTCGATGGGCACCCGCGGCTCTACCTCGACGATTCCAAACGCATTCCACTCGAAGTGCGGCGGGTGCAACCCCACCTCCACGTCGATGAAACAGGTGCTGACGTGCGACTGAGTTTCAGTCCGCCCGGTGCACACAGCGAAGGCTATTACTGGGAAAAAGAAACGCCGACTCGCTACAGGATTTATCAAATTTCTGCAGAGCAGGCGCGGCTGGCACGGGCTATTGGGCAGCAAATTGTAATTCCGACAGATAAGCGTGAACTCTTACAAGCGCGCCTCGAAAGCCTGCGCGATCACGTGGCGGTGCATGCAATTAATGAGCAGGTAGGGGAGGATTTGCTGGAAGTGATGGGGGATACGCGTCCTTGCGCTCAGCTGCTGCCCTATGGCGTGGCCTACAAGCTTGAACTTTATGCGCGGCCATTGCCAGGGCAAGAGTTGTACCTGCCGCTGGGAGAAGGATTGGCTAAAAGTGTGGTGACCAGATCGATTGATGAGCCGCTCGAGGATGAGGATGAGCTGCCTGGCGAGCGCACTGATGCGGCTAGCGAGCAGGTGTTGTTGACACGCGATTTGGCTGCTGAAAAACGTGCTGCCGAACAGATGATTGCGGATTGCCCCAGCCTGCAGGCGCTCGGGCACGACCAGTACGAGTGGACGCTCGACGATAACTATGCGGCGCTGCGGGTGCTGCTGGAGCTACGTAGTCTGCAGCAGGAAGAGCGCATCACGGTGGAGCACCCGAAGGGCGAGAAACTTCGGCTCGTGGGCTCGTCTGCTGCCGATTCGCTGCGGATTCAAATTCGCAAAGACCGCGACTGGTTTGAAGTTAGTGGGAAGGTCACGACTGATGAAGGTAAAGTGGTGGGTTTTAGGCAGTTGCTCGCTCACTTGCGCAATGGAGGCGGCGAATTTGTGGAGCTTGGCGAAGGAGAGTTTATGGCCATCACAGCAGAGTTGCGCGCCCGCCTCGAGGCGATGGAAGGCATGCTGCAGGAGCGTGCTGGTGGGGTGCAGTTGGCGACGCTGGCAGCACCGGCCTTTGCCGAATTAGTTGATGATCTCGATGAGTTGGAGGTGGATGAGGCTTGGCGCCAAAACCTCGCGCGCATCAAAGCGTCCGAGGATTTTGAACCTACACTACCGCTTGATTTTCGTGGTGAGTTGCGGGATTACCAGGTGATTGGTTACCGCTGGCTGCGGCGCCTGGCCGAATGGGGTGTGGGTGGATGTTTGGCCGACGATATGGGTCTCGGCAAAACAGTGCAGGCGCTGGCACTGCTGGTGGCTCGGCAGGCAAGAGGTCCAGCCCTCGTCATCGCTCCCGCCAGCGTCACACGCAACTGGATGTTGGAGACTGCACGTTTCGCCCCTCAGCTTTCGCCAAAACTCCTGGCAACGAGCTCCGATGTGCACATGCTCAACAACCTGGAAGCAGGCGATGTGCTGCTGGTGAGCTACGGCCTCCTAACCTTTGTAGAACAACAACTGCTGCAAAGTGCCTTTGCAACAATAATTCTCGATGAGGCGCAGGCAATTAAAAATCCGGCAACTAAACGCGCAAAACTCATCTTCCAACTCGAGGGAGAGTTGCGAATTGCAACTACTGGTACGCCGATAGAAAATCACCTCGGAGAATTGTGGAGTTTGTTCCGCTTTTTAAACCCAGGTCTGCTAGGTAGTCGGCAGCACTTTAATGAGAAGTATGCCGGGCCGATTCGGCGAGAAGGAAATGTGGAGCGTGCGGAGGCTTTGCGCAAATTGGTGCGTCCTTTCGTGCTGCGTCGTCGCAAGGAGGAAGTGCTCAAGGAGCTGCCTCCGAAAACGGAGGTAAACCTTGCCGTTGAGCTCAGTGATGACGAGATGGCCCTCTACGAAGCACTGCGGCGGGAGGCGGTGGAGGCTATCGATGATGCGAGTCCAAATGCGCAGCGCATGATCGTGTTGCAGCAGCTCACGCGTTTGCGGCAGGCGGCTTGTCACCCACGGCTGGTGCGCCCGAAAAGCAAGTTGGCGAGTGCCAAGTTGGAATTAGTCGGCGAGACGATTCTGGAGCTGCTCGACAATGGTCACCAGGCTTTGGTGTTCAGTCAGTTTGTGCGTCACCTCAAGCTGGTGGAGGCATGGGTGCAGGCTGCAGGTATCAGGTACTGTTACCTCGACGGTAGCACGCCTGGTGGCAAGCGTCAGAAGCAAGTTGAGGCTTTTCAAAATGGTGAGGCGGATATCTTTTTGATCAGCCTCAAAGCTGGAGGCACTGGTTTAAATCTTACGGCAGCCGACTATGTGTTACATCTCGATCCCTGGTGGAATCCAGCTGCTGAAGATCAGGCGAGTGATCGTGCGCATCGTATCGGTCAGCAGCGTCCGGTTACGGTTTATCGCTTTGTTTCGCAGGGTACGATTGAGGAGCGCATACTTGCTTTACATGCGGAGAAGCGCGATTTGGCTGATCAAATTTTAGCGGGCACGGATGCTGGTGGCAAGATGAGTGTGGGTGAGGTGGTGGAGCTGTTGCGGGAAGGGAGGTAAGGCCTGCGGCGCTCTGCCTCCGGCGGGAGGAAGCCTGCGGCGCTGCAGGTGGGACGCATTTGCCTCCGGCGGTGAAGCACCTGCGGCGGCGCTTTGTCAGCGATAGGCTAAGCGTAGAGAAGCGAAATCTATTTGTAAGCTGGCACGTTCGACCGCTTCCGAGCGGTGGGCCTTATGAGCATCATGCACATTTGCATCTCCACATCATGTGGTCGCGCAAGCGATCTGAGCCGGGCCCAGGAGTGGGGCAACTACCCTCACCAATTGCCCACCCTATCTTCGTTGCTGTGAAGTATACCATCGGCCATCAAGACTTCCGCAAAATTCGCGAAGAAGGCTTTCAGTACGTCGACAAAACCGAGCATATCTGCCGACTCATCGAGAATGGGGGCTATTTGTTTTTGTCTCGGCCACGGAGGTTTGGTAAGTCGCTGACGGTCTCGACGATGAACGAGCTGTACTCAGGCTCCGAAGAGCTATTTGAGGGACTTTGGGCGGGGAAGCACTGGAATTTTGCTGAAAAGCAGAGGCCGGTGATATGGCTGCAGTTCGCGAGTTCGACATTTCAGGTGGTTGGATTAGTGGCTGGCCTCAACTTATTGATATCGAAGCAGGCGCTTAAGCTGGGGCTTGAGGTTCCGGAGGGCGACAACTATGCGCTGCGATTTCAGCACCTCATTCAGGGTGCTGCGGCAAAACATCCGAGTGGTAAGGTGGTATTGCTGATAGACGAATACGACAAGCCAATTTTAGAATATCTCGATAATGTCGCACACGCAGAAGCCAATCGTGATATACTCAAAGCCTTTTATGCTGTACTTAAAGATGCTGACTTATTCTTGTTTTCCAGACATTACTGAGCATTAGATCCTCTGGAGCTTTAATTTGTGCAACTGGAGGCTTTGATTTTCTATCAGATATCTGTTCATGTTGAAGCTATATCCAGTCAACCCGATCAGCTCTACCAGCCTCTGGCACACTCGCAATTGGGCATGCAAACAGCCCTTCCGTAGAGCTGTCATCAAGTTGATGGCCATCACCTTGAAGTGAACCGCGGCATTAGTGGTGCTTGCGAGCTTAGTACTCAATCGCCTCAGACCGTAGCGCCTTTTAGCAAGCCCGAACCAACCTTCAACAGGGTTGCGATCGCCGCTTACCTGGCACATCTCACGGTACCGCTTTACCGCTTCTGGATCTTTGGTCGGCGGCCTCCCTAATGGCTTGCCGCTCGGCGTGATGCCCCATTGTTTGAGCACTTGTCTATTCGCCCGGCTCAAATAGGCGGTATCTGCTTCGACGCGTTCAGGAAGATGGCCATAACAACTGGCGTAGCGCGCACATGCACTGATGAGTGTTAAGCCTTCATGGTAGGCATTGTAAGAGAACCGCTCAACGCGCACTACTCCATCAACGAGTGATACGTCGAACTTAGGCCCAAACTCTACAGGTGCCGAGGCCTTACCTCGCACGATAGGGCGTATGTGGGGTTGGGCAAGTGAGACGATCCGATCGGATACACTATTTTGAGCCTTTCTCTCGGTGGCATCGGCCATCAGGCGTTGTTGTCGTGCTAGCTCACTACTGACTCGTAAGCGTTGCCATTCTTGGCGGCTCATTATCTCATTGGGTAGTTGGCCTGAAGGCCAGTTATCGCTACCTATCAAGCGAGTGAATGGTCTTGGTCCAGAAGTCATCAAACGTTTCAACAATATGTCGATAGAGCGCAGATTACGCTCTAGGTACTGCAACTGCTGGCGTGCCACTTTGCGACTCTTTTTGCGACCGGGCCGCTTTTTGTAGCAGAACTGTACAAAATGCTTGCGTGCTACTTTGCGATAGGTACGCGGCTTGATCTTAGGTGCGCAGCCCAACCGCACGCATGCCGAGTAGAGTTTGTCGATAATGCGCTCAGACCATTCACGCCCATCGTTACACAGAGCTACATCGGTAGGATATCGGATGTCAGCTGGAGCACAGGTAGCGTCTATGAGCAAAGTCCCCTTATGCTTACCCAGTAGCTTGTTGTCAAGCATGTAATGGCTTTTGCCGTCACTTACTAATCGGCTTGGGAGATCAGTAGCTGCTAGCTCACCGTCAGGATCGGCAGCCTGGTCATCGCTAAGCTTTTGATCATCGCGAAGTTTCTGGTCAGGCTCAGAAGCGGTATAACCGCTGCCCTCCTCATTTGTCGGTGGGTCAGGCTTTTGATCATAGCTGGAAGCAGTATCGTTAGCTTTTGTCTCAGACTTACCAGTGTGGCTGCGATAAAGGGCAGCCATGGCATCGGCCACTACTTCATTGAGTTCAGCTGCACCGTTGTTGCCAAACCACTTGCGCCAATGAGTGAGAGATGAGGCCTCAAAAGGAGCCTGTGACTGAAACCCTGGTAAGCCGCAAAAGTGCTGAACGTAGACATTCTCGCGGATCAGTTCGAGGGTGCGGATGTCAGAGAGGTCTTCAATTTGCTGGACGAGCAAAGCACCAATGACTAACCTGAGGTCGGCTGTAGGTCTACCGGCACCTTTGAGTTTAGGAGCGTCAGGACAGATCACAGCGACCATGGCGAGCTTATCCCAGGGCACAATTGTGGCGAGTTTAACCCAGCGATTGTGAGCATCGAGGCTCTGATAAGAAGGGACACTAAAATTGTCGAAACTGAGCTGATTTGCAGAGGTATAGCGTATCATCAGTGCAAGGGTTTTGGAGAAGTAAAGTACAAAACCCTTGCAGAAAAGGACGAAAAACTAATGGCAAAACATTGTCAATCAGGTATTTGTGGAAATTCAGCAGACCCTACTTAAAGATGCTGATCCATATCTAGAGCTAGTTTTTATTACCGGTGTATCTGCCTTCTCAAAGGTGTCGCTGTTTTCTGATTTAAATAACCTGGATAACCTAACACTAAGTCCGGAGGCCTATACGCTTGTTGGTATTACACAACATGAATTGGAGGATAACTTTGGCCCTCAGCTTGATGCAAGCGGGTACTCGCGCGAGGAGGTACGCCGCTGGTACAACGGCTATGCCTGGGGGAGCCACGAGCGGGTATATAATCCTTGGTCAATCCTGAAGTTTTTGAAGAAGCGCGAGCTCGACAACTACTGGGCAGAATCAGGGACACCCACCTTCGTCACCAAGCTCCTCACGCAAAACGCAGATTACAATGTTGCGCCAACCACTGTCCGCAAGCTTGACCTCACTAGCTTCAATCTTGCGCAGCTAAATCCTATAGCAATTCTGTTTCAGGCAGGCTACCTCACCGTGAAAGAAGTTATGCCTGCCACGGGCCAGTTACTGCTCGACTACCCGAACGAGGAAGTGCGTCAGACTTTTCTCTACGCTTTGCTCGGCGAGTATGGTTTTGGCAACAACGAACTTGCCAGCACGCGCATTGATCGCTTGTACAAAGCATTCTGCGCCCGCGACCTCGACACCATCATCGAGATCATCAACGTGAGTCTTGCCGCCGTGCCACATCAACTGTGGCAGCGGCAAAGCGAGGCAATGGTGCATGCGATAATCCACACCACCTTCACGGTGCTTGGTCTGTACACCCGCTCAGAAGTGTCTACGTCTCGCGGTCGGGCTGATATCGTGGTGGAGGTGCCCAAGTTGATTTACATCCTGGAGCTCAAGCTCGGAGGCACGGCAGCTGAGGCTTTGGCGCAAATTCAATCCCGGGGCTACAGCCAAGCCTACGCAGATGGCGAGCGAGAGGTAGTGGAGCTAGGTATTGCTTTTGATGTAGAAAGACGAGGGGTGGAGGAGTGGGTGGAGGGGTGAGTGGGCCTACAGCGGTTTTTGGCTGCGCCGTTTTTTGCCTACGGCGTTTTTGCTGTTCTAGGGGCGGTTCTGGGGGAATGGTATCGCAAGTTCGCTGCGCTCACCGCACCAGTACGCAATGGGTCGCAAGGGCTGTGCTATGGGCGGTTCTGGGGGGATGGTATCGCAAGTTCGCTGCGCTCACCGCAACAGTACGCAATGGGTCGCAAGGGCTGTTTTAGATGGCTGTTCTGGGGGAATGGTATCGCAAGTTCGCTGCGCTCACCGCTACGAAGAAATGGGGTGCAGGGGCCACACTTCTGAGTGCAATGGGTCGCAAGGGCTGTTTTAGATGGCTGTTCTGGGGGAATGGTATCGCAAGTTCGCTGCGCTCACCGCAACAGAACGCAATGGGTCGCAAGGGCTGTTCTGGGGTAGATGGTATCGCAAGTTCGCTGCGCTCACCGCAACAGAACGCACTGGGTCGCAAGGGCTGTTCTGGGGGGATGGTATCGCAAGTTCGCTGCGCTCACCGCTACGAAGAAATGGGGCGCAAGGGCTGTTCTGGGGGAATGGTATCGCAAGTTCGCTGCGCTCACCGCTACGAAGAAATGGGGTGCAGGGGCCACGCTTCTGAGTGCAATGGGTCGCAAGGGCTGTTCTATGGGCTGTGCTGGGGGGCGTGCATGACCTTCAGGATAGCACCGGCGACGCTGCCGTGTTGGAAAAGGGCTAAGCGCAGTAGAGGTATTATATGTCCGAACTGGCACGTTCGTCCGCTAGGCACGTTCGACCGCTTCCGAGCGGTATGCCTGATGAGCATCAACCAAGTGGGTATATCCACCTAAAATAGTCACGCAAGCAATCGAAGGCGGGCGTGGCGACTACACTGGCGTGAGCGTCAACCTTCACCCTCTCGCTATCCTATCTTCGTTGCTGTGAAGTACACCATTGGCCATCAAGACTTTCGCAAAATTCGCGAAGAAGGCTTTCAGTACGTTGACAAAACCGAGCACATCTGCCGACTCATCGAGAATGGGGGCTATCTGTTTTTGTCTCGGCCAAGGAGGTTTGGTAAGTCGCTGACGGTGTCGACCATGAATGAGCTGTACTCAGGCTCCGAGGAGCTATTTGAGGGCCTGTGGGCGGGGAAGCACTGGAATTTTAAGGATAAGCAGAGGCCGGTGATATGGCTGCAGTTCGCGAGTTCGACATTTCAGGTGGTTGGATTAGTGGCTGGCCTCAACTTATTGATATCGAAGCAGGCGCTTAAGCTGGGGCTTGAGGTTCCGGAGGGCGACAACTATGCGCTGCGATTTCAGCACCTCATTCAGGGTGCTGCGGCAAAACATCCGAGTGGTAAGGTGGTATTGCTGATAGACGAATATGACAAGCCAATTTTAGAATATCTCGATAATGTCGCACACGCAGAAGCCAATCGTGATATACTCAAAGCCTTTTATGCTGTACTCAAAGATGCTGATCCATATCTAGAGCTAGTGTTTATAACCGGTGTATCTGCCTTCTCAAAGGTGTCGCTGTTTTCTGATTTAAATAACCTGGATAACCTAACGCTAAGTCCGGAGGCTTATACGCTTGTTGGTATAACTCAACAGGAGTTGGAGGATAACTTTGGACCTCAGCTTGATGCAAGCGGGTACTCGCGCGAGGAGGTACGCCGCTGGTACAATGGCTATGCCTGGGGCAACCACGAGCGGGTATATAATCCTTGGTCGATCCTGAAGTTTTTGAAGAAGCGCGAGCTCGACAACTACTGGGCAGAATCCGGAACGCCCACCTTCGTCACCAAGCTCCTCACGCAACATGCAGATTACAATGTTGCGCCAACCACCGTCCGCAAGCTTGACCTCACGAGCTTCAATCTTGCACAGCTAAATCCTGTAGCAATTCTGTTTCAGGCAGGCTACCTCACCGTGAAAGAAGTTATGCCTGCCACGGGCCAGTTACTGCTCGACTATCCAAACGAGGAAGTGCGCCAGACTTTCCTCTACGCTTTGCTCGGCGAGTATGGTTTTGGCAACAACGAACTTGCCAGCACCCGCATTGATCGCTTGTACAAAGCATTCTGCGCCCGCGAGCTCGACACCATCATTGAGATCATCAACGTGAGCTTAGCCGCCGTGCCGCACCAACTGTGGCAGCGGCAAAGCGAGGCGATGGTGCATGCGATCATCCACACCACCTTCACGGTGCTTGATCTGTACACCCGCTCAGAAGTGTCTACGTCTCGCGGTCGGGCTGATATCGTGGTGGAGGTGCCCCACTATGTTTACATCCTGGAGCTCAAGCTCGGTGGCACGGCAGCTGAGGCTTTGGCGCAGATTGAAGCCGGAGGTTACGGAGATGCTTACACTGATAGTCAGCAGGAGGTGCTGAAGATTGGAATTGCCTTTGACGTCGAGGCGCGTTTGGTTGGGGATTGGATGGAGGGGGGTTAGCCTTCGGCGGTTTTTGCCTGCGGCGGTTTTTGCCTATGGCGTTTTTGCTGTTCTGGGGGCTGTTCTAGGGGGATGGTATCGCAAGTTCGCTGCGCTCACCGCAACAGTACGCAATGGGTCGCAAGGGCTGTTCTAGGGGCTGTTCGGGGGCATGGTATCGCAAGTTCGCTGCGCTCACCGCTACGAAGAAATGGGGTGCAGGGGCCACGCTTCTGAGTGCAATGGGTCGCAAGGGCTGTTCTATGGGAATGGTATCGCAAGTTCGCTGCGCTCACCGCAACAGAACGCAATGGGTCGCAAGGGCTGTGCTGGGGGAATGGTATCGCAAGTTCGCTGCGCTCACCGCAACAGTACGCAATGGGTCGCAAGGGCTGTTCTATGGGCTGTGCTGGGGGTCGTGCATGACCTTCAGGATAGCACCGGCGACGCTGCCGTGTTGGAAAAGGGCTAAGCGCTGAAGAGGTATTCTTTGTCCGGGGTGGCACGTTCGACCGCGAGGCACGTTCGACCGCTTCCGCACGGTGTGCCTTACAAACCTTTAATCCCTCCCGTACTTATTCCTGCTACGCCTACCCAAACGACCTACGATCAGGTCCCTCGAGTCCCACGCTACCCAAATCTTCGCGCCGCAGGCCACCCCCCGCCGGAGGCTCTTGCGCCGCAGGCATCTTACCGCCGGAGGCATTTGCGCCGGAGGCTTTTTCAGCGCCGGAGGCTCCTCATCACCCCCTTCCCAGGTCCTACACTTTTATTCCAAGGCACGCCGAGTTGATAACCTAAGTCATCGCCGCGGCGATAATCGACGACATCAACCCCATAAACGAGTTGCTCCCTGTCAAGCTCCTCATAGGTGCCGAAAATTCTGTCCCAAATCGACAGCATGTTGCCAAAATTACTGTCGGTGTGCGGTAAGGTGTGGTGATGGTGGACCTTGTGCATACTCGGTGTTACGAAAAGGTAGCCGAGGGCGGTGTTTAGTTTTGGCGAAAGCCGAATATTGGCATGCGTCCAGTAAGTGAAAAAGATAGTAATAATGCGGTAGAATAAATAATAGGCCAGCGGCATGCCCAGCACGATGACGGCAAGCAAAGCCATGGACTCCCGGAAAATGAAATCAAGTGGGTGATGTCGAGTGCCGGTAGTTACATCTACGTGTGTATCTGAATGGTGGACGATGTGCAGGCGCCACATGAAGGGCACTTTGTGGAGCATGACGTGTGCGACATACTGGGCTAAAAAATCGAGCACCACGATAGAGAGGAGGAGTTCGGCCCACAGCGGCCAATTGACCAGTGCCAGCAGACCGAAGTTGCTGTTGGCAAGCCAGACGAAGACGCCAGCCGTAGCAATTCCGAAGATGACATTGATGAGAACGACAAAGCCCAGCAGGGAGAGGTTGGTGCGGGCATGGCGCCACTTGCTGTACTCGAGTTTGGCGAAGGCGTAGTAGCCCTCGAGCAGCCAAAAAAAAGCCATGACGCCGATGATCCAGGCGATTTTGGCGGGTGCGCTAAGTGCTGCCGTAAAGTCGAGAATGGCCTGCATGTGTGGAAGGTAAGGAGGATTAGAATTTCGGGAGGTAGAGCACTAAAATCTAGTCTCTCCAGCCAACACAAATTGTTTGCTGTAACACCGCCAGTTGCGTACTTTCGCCCACGCTATGAGCAGTGATAATCGAAATGAAACCCTCGTTGATCCAAACGAAGGACCCTCCCTGCGCGGGATGTACCAAGACTATTTTCTCGACTACGCTAGCTACGTAATTCTCGAACGCGCTGTACCCGCCATCGAGGATGGACTCAAGCCCGTGCAGCGCCGTATCCTCCACGCACTCAAGCAAATGGACGATGGGCGCTACCATAAAGTGGCCAATGTTATCGGCCAAACCATGCAGTTTCACCCACATGGTGATGCGGCTATCGGCGATGCACTCGTCAACCTCGGCCAGAAAGAACTGCTCATCGACCCACAGGGCAACTGGGGCGATTACCGTACCGGCGACTCCGCAGCCGCAGCACGCTATATCGAAGCTCGACTCACAAAATTTGCCCTCGAAGTCATCTTCAATGCCCAAACTACCAACTGGCTCCTTTCCTACGACGGCCGCAACAAAGAACCCGAAACCCTCCCCGTAAAATTCCCCCTACTGCTCAGCCAAGGCGCCGAAGGAATCGCCGTCGGCCTCAGTACCCGCCTGTTGCCCCATAACTTTAGAGAAATATGTAAAGCCGCAGTTCAACATCTGCGCGATAAAAAATTTACCCTCTACCCCGACTTCCTTACCGGCGGACTGTGTGATATTACGGATTATCAAGACGGTCAGCGGGGTGGTAAAGTCAAAGTGCGGGCACGCATCGACGTGGTGGACAAGAAGACGCTCGCCATACGTGAACTTCCCTATGGCGTGACTACAGGATCGATGATTGATTCTATTCTAAAAGCCAATGATAAAGGTAAAATTAAAATTAAGAAAGTAGATGATAATACAGCAGAAGATGTCGAACTGCTCGTGGAACTACAGCCTGGAGTAAGCCCAGAAGTAGCTATGGATGCACTCTATGCATTCAGTAGTTGTGAGGTTTCGATAAGTCCGAATGCTTGTGTTATTGTTGGCGACAAACCACAATTCCTCGGCGTCAGTGCCATCCTCCGTGCTAGCGTCGACCTGACGCGCGACCTCCTCCGGCAAGAGCTCGAAATTAAGCAGCGTGAACTCGAAGAGAAATGGCACTTTGCGAGTCTAGAAAAAATATTTATTGAGCGGCGTGTCTATCGCGAAATAGAAGAGGCGACGAGTTTTGCGCAAGCGCTCGAAATAATAGGTGTAGAAATGCGGAAATACTTCCGCGAGCCTGAAGTCAAAAAAGAAGGTGCTAAAGATAAACGCATCGTACTGCGTCGAGCAATAACAGAGGATGATCTAGCACGCCTCACCGAAATCAGAATTAAGCGTATATCGAAGTATAACTCCTTTAAAGCTGATGAATTACTTGCCCAGATCAATCTCGGTTTAGAGCAGGTAGCACATGATCTGGAGCACATTACTGACTACACCGTAGCCTGGTACGAGATGCTGCTCGAAAAGTATGGCAAGGACCAGCAGCGCCGCACTATCCTTACCACCTTCGACAAAGTGCAGGCCGCTCAGGTCGTTGCCAACAATGCCAAGCTGTACGTCGACCGAGAAGAAGGATTTATCGGCACCGGAATTAAAAAATCAGAATTTGTCTCCGACTGCTCCGACATCGACGATATCATTGTGATTCGCCAAGATGGCACGATGGTCGTTACCAAGATTGCGGACAAAACTTTTGTTGGCAAGGATATAATTTATGTAGGTGTATTTGATAAGACAGATGAGCGCCAAACCTTTAACTTAATGTACTGGAATGCAGCAAAGAAACGCGCTATGGCCAAACGCTTCAATGTCACTTCTATTACCCGCGATCGCGAGTATCAGTTAGCAAAAGGCGGCGAAAAATCAAAAGTACTTTATCTCAGTATGCATCCTAATGGCGAGGAGGAAATTGTGAACGTTACACTTTCTTCTGCAGCCAAGGCCCGCATTAAATCATTTCCATTTGATTTTGGGGCATTAGAGATTCGGGGACGCGGCGTTGCTGGTAATATGGTCACTAAGTATGCGGTGCGTAAAGTCGAGCAGCGCGAAGTAGGTCAGTCTACTCTCGGAGCCATAGAAATTTGGATGGATGAGGTTTCAGGCCGCCTCAATACCGATGAGCGCGGCAAGTATTTGGGTGGCTTTGATACGGGCGATCTAATCTTCGTGCTCTACAAAGATGGTAGCTATCAACTCACCGATTTCGAGCTGACCCACCGCTACGAAGTTGATCAAATCTTACACATCGGTAAGTTCGATGAAGATGATGTGGTGAGTGCAGTTTATTATGACGGCGAGCGCAAGCGTACCCTCGTCAAGCGCTTCAACATTGAGAATCAAACGCTGGATAGCAAACAGAGCTTTATCACAGACGCGCGTGGCTCCAAGCTCTTATTTGCGAGTCTTGATGAGGCTCCTGTGGTGAGCTACAGCATGACGGTCAAGGGCAAGAAAATGAGCGGCGAAGTAAAGCTCGCGGAGTTTATCGACGTGAAGGGCTGGAAAGCGCTCGGCAACAAACTCTCAGATGTCAAATTGAGTTCGGTCAAGCAAATTGATGCGACCAAACCCGCTAAAAATGAGGTTGAAATGGGTAAGAAGATCGACCTCAGCTTGGACGATACAGCTTCCGCCAAAACCTCAAAGAAGAAGCCAAAAGATAGCGGCCAAAACAGCCTGTTTTAACCTCAACCCGACCGAACCAGAGCAGCGTGCGCAACGACTAGCACCTGCTACGCGTAACTAATCCACGCGCGCTGATGTGTTTACTACTATGGCAACTCGACACCTGAAGACCCACGAAATTATTCGCGAGCGCCTGGAGGCAGAAGCTTTATCGCGGGGCCGGCAGTTGTACCTCTCCAGTGGTGTGCGGGAGCTGCGCATCGATGTTCGCCGCCGCCGCTACAGCGCGATCATCGATGATGCGCCTGGCCCTGCTACCGTCAAAATTGAGCACGGGAAAGATGGCCCGTCATGGTTGTGCAGCATCGACGGCAGAGACAGTTCTGATTGCGCACACGTGGCCGCCCTGCTCACCGGCATCCGCGAACGTGAAGCCAGCGAGGGCGAGGCAGAAGACGTTGCTAAACTCCCACAGCTCTCCAAAGAGCGCATCAGCATGGTAGATCACCTCATGCTGGAGGCCCACCGCGATCACCTCATCCAGGCTTTTAAGCTCTGCCTGCGCACCTATCCCGAATTGCAGGGCGATTTGGTATTTACCATTCTCGAAAACATCGATAAATCAGGTGAACTCTACGACGAGGTGGTGGGGCTGATGGATGATCCCGCAAGTTCAAAGGATTTTACGCTACCTCCGGAAGGCTTCGATCCTTATCGCCTCCTCGACGAGATAAATTACCTCTACGAGCAGGAGAAGTATCAGCAGTGCTTTCTGCTGTGCCGCGCCATGTTGAGTCGCCTTTTGGCAAAACTCGCCAAGGGAACTGCACTGCTCGATTATGAAGTCGATCTCGTGATCGCGAGTAGTGGCATGCTGAGCGATCTGACCATACCGCCGGCTCCCGAGCAATTGATCATGCAGGTGCATGAGCTGGGGATGCGACTCCTTCGCCGCTTTCCGAAACTCGAACCACAAATCCAGAGTAGCCTCATCGCTTTAATCGATGAGGAGTCTCTTACGCAGACCGACCTTGCAGAGCTCGAGAAAAGCTTGCGCCGCCGGTGGGAGAGGGCACGCAAACAAGGAAAAAAACCCGCACAAATAGAAGAAGCCGAGCGCCTAGCCATGCCGCTAGCGCTGTTTTACGCGCGTACCCAGCAATTCGACAAGCTGCAAGAGCTCTTTGATCGCTACTTGCAAAACCCCCTCCTGCGTGCGCCCGCACTGGCCGAGATGCTGCACCACAACCTCCAAGATGTTGTAGTAGACTATGTAATGGGCGCACTCGTAGAACCAGGTGCTGCCACGCTTCGGGAAGACCCGGAAGACATTGCCCGCTGTGGGATGTACAACGACCTCGTGATGATGCTGCTCGAAAGCATCGACGACAAAAAGTTGGAGGAGCGACTGCTGCGCAAAGCATTCTTGAGCATCGGGCATCGCATCTACGGAATCCTCGATGTGTACAAAGAAGAGGTAGACGCAGATGACTACCACCGGCGCTTGAGCGAGATAGCACTGCACCTCCAACCTGCCGTAGAACGCGGCGAGTATGCAGCTCTTACTAAGTATTTCGTTTTGCTCTGTGAGCTGCAGCGCTTCGATGAAGCCTACGAGTTACTT
Source organism: Saprospiraceae bacterium (assembly GCA_965213735.1). GTDB lineage: Bacteria > Bacteroidota > Bacteroidia > Chitinophagales > Saprospiraceae > CALDTK01. The sequence continues at coordinate 77,503 of CBDCAB010000005.1, read as the reverse complement.
GTCGCTGCAGGCGCTGTCGATCCCGTTATTCTGCTCGATTACCTGCCGAATTTTTTTCCGAAGTACGTCAATGAACTCTACGATCCAGCCCTGGTGAGCATTATCGAGCTGCTGCCGCTGGTCAACGAAGAAGGCTTACGGGGCCTCATTTCAACTACGATTCACCGCCTCTGGGAGGTCGATGAGCTACGCATTCGCGAGGCGCTAGACCTGCATTTTGTAGAAATTGTCGATGATGAACTTGCTGACTTCGTGGATATATTACTCGGCGACCTAGAGCCTGATGACTTAGGCTTGTAACCACTCGCTAACACAGCTGCCAGTACATTAGCCCCCTGTACTATGAAGGTGACCGACTATTTCGACGCTGCTCAGGGTAGCTCACTTATCTCTTTTGAAGTTCTCCCTCCGCTGAAAGGCGGCAGCATGCAGTCGATTTTCGACACGCTCGATCCGCTGATGGAGTTCAAACCTCCTTTCGTGGATGTAACCTACCACCGCGAAGATTTTGAATACGTAAAGCGACCGAGTGGCCACTACGAAAAAACAGCCATTCGCAAGCGACCCGGGACAGTTGGGATTTGTGCCTCCATTACACATCGCTATGGCGTCGATGCGGTGCCTCACCTGCTGTGTGGCGGATTTTCTGTAGCAGAAACGGAAAACGTGCTCATCGACCTCAATTTTCTGGGTATCAATAATGTCCTTGCACTCAGAGGAGATGCACGCCACTTCGACGGCAAGTTTATTCCTGAAGTTGATGGGCATAATTATGCCTGCGATCTCGTAAAGCAGATCGCTGACATGAATCAAGGTCATTATCTCGATGAGCACATCCAAAATGGTGTGGCAACTGAGTTCTGTATAGGAGTGGCTGGCTATCCAGAGAAACATTTCGAAGCACCAAATCTCGACCTCGACTTAAAATTTCTAAAAGCTAAGGTTGATGCCGGTGCGGAGTATATTGTGACGCAAATGTTTTTTGATAACAAAGTATACTTCGATTTTGTAGAGGCATGTCGCGCGGTAGGGATTAATGTTCCTATTGTTCCTGGCCTTAAGCCGCTCACAAAAGCTTATCAGTTATCGAGTATCCCGCGCTTGTTTCACATAAATCTGCCTAAAGATCTCGTCGACGCAGTGGAAGCAGTGCGAGATGATCGCAAACAGGTGAGGCAAGTAGGCACGGAGTGGTGTACTGCACAAAGCAAAGAATTAAAGGCTGCAGGCGTTCCCTGTCTGCACTACTACACCATGGGCGATGCTAAGACGATCAGGCGCATAGCGGAGGCTGTATTTTAGCCTTGTGCTGTGCTATTCCATCACCTTCAGCACCAAAGTGGTTTCTCCGCCTTCAGCATAAAGTTTAACTGCATACACTCCTGCTGGCAAATTAGAAGTATCCAGAGGCAGGGAGATATTCTGCAGAATCTGCGACGATGGATTAATTGCGCTCTGACTTATCAGCACCCGCCCTGTAGCGTCAATGAGTTCTAGCCTTGCCCCCTGCGGCACACGTGCAAGATGAATTCGAGTTTGAGATTGAGCCGGATTGGGGAAAAGATATGTTTTGCCGAAAGGCGCAACGACCTCAGCACCAGCACTCCTATTAATGACCTCAATGCCTGAATGCGCCACGCTACCATCTTCATCCACGATGCGCAGCCGGTAATAACTCGTGCCCGCTAAGGGAGCAGCATCCGAATACTGATACATAGCACCAGCACCTTGTGGAGCGACTGAGGCTATATCAGAAAACACAGCTCCATCAGCACTACGTTCGACGATATAATCTGCAACATTTATTTCGGCTCCTACCGTCCAATCAATCAACACCTCATCGCCCGCCAAACTTGCCGAAAAACTCAGTAACTCTACCGGCAGCGGAGCTAAAGTGCCTACATAGGATGCGAGTAGCCGCACAAACGCAGATTGATAATAAATGGCAGGCTCATTAATGGCATAAATTGCGTTATCACCACCACCAGGTTGCGACGCATCATTATCGTCGAGATAACTCTTTTGTTCGGGCTGGCCAACAGGCGGAATTAGGTTGGGATCATGCGCAGGAATACTCGCATAACTCGCATTCGGTCCGCCCGTGACATAGCCAGGCGCAGGACCTAAAGTGCTCGTCAACGCATTCTCGTAAGGAGTTCCATCATAGAACCATAAATGATAGATTTCATTCACCGAATGCTCAGCACCTGCTCCGTACATATTGCTCAGCATAACAATGCCCATCGGATTCACACCATGAAAATAGTGTAACATCTCTGCAGCTCTACGTGTGAGGCTCTGACCACCGCCGTGCACGAAGCCCGCCCGCTGTGCCTGAAGATTAAAAAATGCCATCCGCGCCTTCGGCTGATTCGAGCCCCAGTGATAAGCCCAACTGGGAATATGCGCGCGAAATAAATCACGATTATCCCAGCCAAAAAACTCCTGCCCATCAATAGTTGACTGTAAGGTTTGGGTGAGGTAGCTAACTATTGCCTGATTAGATGTCGATTCGGCCATGTAAGCAAGCAAGGCAGTGTTAAGATGGGAACTGTAGGGCGACCAGTAATAGCTCGCATAAGGCTCGACCTGGGGAATATAGGTGTCTAAAAACGTAGTGTATGCTGCGTTGCCCGTCAATTGCTGCAGATACCAGGCGGCCACCACAGCACTTTGCAACTGCTCTGCAGGAGTACGATCTGCATCGCCAGCGTTGATGCGCCCATCATCGCAATTGGTCATTAATGTACCTGCCTGAATGTGAGGTAGCGCCCAGTTAAAACATGCCTCCGCGGTAGACTCCAGCATAGTAGCATAGGCTTGCATGCCTGGCTGACTCTGAAGTACCTGCGCTGCATGCGCAAACATGCCCGCATTGGCCAGCGCTGCAGCCGTACAAGTGGGGCCGTAGTAGCGAGGATCGAAATTATTACTAGGAGGAGAATTAGTGTTTTGAGCATAGCTGATATTGCCCATCTTAATATGTACACTGCCATCGGCATTCGTCATCTTCAGCAGCCAATCAAGCTCCCACTTTACTTCATCAAGTATATCGGGAAGACCGTTAGAACTGCCTGGAATGTTGCTGCTTGCCGTAAATGCTTGCGGATCATCTTCATACGCACTCAATAAATCATGAACTGGTAATTCTGCAAAGGTGACGTACTTGTTGTAATCACCAGCATCAAACCAGCCACCAGTTAAATCACGATATAGCGCAGGATTAGTAGGATCATCAATATAGCGAGCTTCAGTATCTTGACCAGGATTTGTAAAGCTTGCAGCATCCGTCCAATTCGGTGCCGCAAATGGAGTTGGCTTGGCCGTATTTGCGCGGTTATAGTAAAACATCCGCAGCGCGTGGTACATCACTTGATCGTACACCTGACCATTTACATCGAAAGGTGCAGACCGCTCACCAGAAGCAGGATCAACCACGACATAACTTCCTGGTGCAGTCACACTCGTGAAGTCAAACCACCAACCGCGGTCCCCACTTTGCTGATGCGTAGCCCCTCCAGCATATGCTACCGGCACGCCACTAAATACTAGGGCATCTGTATTGGCATCGCGAACTTCAAGCGTGGCACCCGGCGTAAAGCTCAAGCCGCTGTTGTAGCCAATTTGAGGATCAGACAGCACGGCCACTTTTTCCGCCCCAGGCAAATAGCCAAATTGATCGACGTGAATGAATGGCGAAGGCGCCTGTGCAGCTAACTCTAGCGCCACAAAGAGGAGCGCCGCAACGAAGGAAGGGTAAGTAATTCTCATGGTGCTTTTGCTTCGAATACTCAATATCCGAAATTTATGCGAATCTCCAGCTTCAAATCCGGCTATTGATGGAGCCTTAACGTATACCTGTTCGTGGCGCTCGTCACCACCAAAAAATATATCCCTGAAGGCAGATCAGCAGTGGCAAATTCCTCTTGCTGGCCAGCCGCAAGGTTTCCCCAGCAAATGCGACCACCTGCATCAACGAGAACTAAATTGTCCCCCGGTTGCACGCCTTCCACGACATAGCGACCAGGTGCAATACGCGTCAGTCGCGGTGCCAAAGCTTCATCGGGCTCAGTTGCTGCAACCGAACTAAGCTCACAGGTCATTTGCGCCTCAATAAAAAACGGTTCAGAACACATCGAGCTTCCAGCCAGCAGGTACCGCACATGTTGACCACTGCTAAACGGACCGACAGTCGCGGCTGTGCTGTCGTAGCGCGTGCTTCCCAAATGATAAGGTGCACGCGAACCTGTCCACTCAAAAGTAACTGTATACATGCCCACCAGCGAGTCGCAGCTATACCTGGTTTCAAGGAGCTCGAGCGGTGGACTGCGGTCGACGATTATTTCGCCGATAAACACAGAATCATTAGGCCCATCAACGCGGTAGTTACCAGCATCACATCCAAGTTGAATGCCACTCGCGCTCTGCAAGCAATCACCCTCGCAGATGGTCGCTGTGCCATTGTCAATGAGAATGATCGAACCGGGCACGCGCACCTCCTGCAGGTAGCGCACACAGCCAATTTCAAGGGTATAGCTTCCTGGAGTTTGGGCAAATTGGGCAGGAATCCCAGCAAGTCCTGAAAATATCGCTACCGAGTCGGCCACCAGATTGGCTACGGGAAGTGCAATTGTGCGTACGCGGTTTGTGCCTCCCACGGCAGTCAAGGCATATTCTATCGTCCAATCACTGCCATTACTTAGCACGAGCGTTACCGGTCCGGCGCTAAAATCAAGCGACAGCGGGTGTTGCGTGTTCGAGTTATTAAGACGCCCTAGCTCACCTTCTGAGGTGGTATAATCCAGCGCGAGTTCATCGGTGGCATTATCGTATCCTGAAAATCCTGCAACTTCAAGCAAGTACTCACTCTGCACAGCAGCATAGAAGCTTACCCGCTGGGTATCGCCTGCCGCGAGCGTAAAGGCTACTCGATCCTGCTGACAATTCCACTCCCACACAGGTTCAGGAGCAGCATTTGGCTCGAGGTCGAGGAAATGCGAGTAGTAGGGCACCGACAGCGTTTGCGCACAGCCTGTGCCGCTGCTGCGGGTATAGGTTCTAGACACTTCCGCCCGAATAGCCCGGCGGTGGGCCCAATCGTAGCGCTCGCCGATTTTATAATCAGCGTATACCACGCTTCGCGTCCCGCTGGCCTGCGGCTCGAAGGTATAGGCGAGGCTGTAGCTGCACGTGGAGTTGTCTATGTCTTCACCGGGAATTCCTATTGCCTCACAGGCTAGCCGCTGCGCAATCACAAAAGTGGTATCGGCTTGGTGGAGCACCTCGGCGGTGTATGCACGTGTAGTATCGGTGTCGAGCCAGCGTATCAAAAATTCTGCATCATCACCTCCAAAGCCGTCAATGCGCAGGAAAAACACCTCTTTTGGGTCCAGACCGCTTACCGAATAGGGTATCGACTGTCCCGGTCGCACTTGGTTGAGGCAAGGCCCCATGAGTTGATTGGCGCTGTTGACAACGCCGACTTGGATGCCTTCGGTGAGGCTGCCGGTAGCGACGGCGAGTTGGATATTGAGTTCGCCGCTCGGGGTAGGCTGAAAGGCGATGTACTGATCGTTGTCGATGGTGCCACACCAGTTGCCGGCCGGCGAGGCGGTATAGCCGATGGTAGAGCTGTAGGTAAAGCTTTTATCGCCGCAATTTGCACAGCTCAGGGGGGCGCTGCCCGTAGTAGGCAATTCGTCGCAACCGCGGAGGGTATCCACCACTTGTGCATGGAGTGCGCTGATGCACGTGCCTATCAGGAGCAGCAGTATCTGGGAGCGGAACGTCACAGCTTTAGAAGGTCGCTGCTTCGACTAGTGGTTCGCGGCTAGGGCTCAGGAAACTGAAAGTTTACCGTAATCTCGCGCAGTTGTGTTACGTCGGTGTCTGCGTCCCTATATGCTCGAAGTCGGTCTCGATGAGGCGGGCCGGGGCTGTTTGGCTGGACCTGTTACAGCGGCTGCGGTAGTGCTTCAGCCTGGCAAGCGCAGTCCTCGCGATCTCAATGATTCGAAGCTGATTGAGCCTTCTCGACGTGAAGATTTGCGCATTTGGATCGAGACGCATGCTTTAGCGTGGGCAGTCGGCTGGTGCAGTCCTGCTGAGATTGATGAGCAGAATATTCTCCAGGCTAGCATGAGCGCCATGCATAAGGCATTAGATATGCTTTCGCCAAAACTCCCTAGGCTTTCGCCAAAACCCATCCTTCACCTCGTGGATGGTCATTATTGGAGGCCTTACGGCAAAACCCCTTACAGCTGTCAAAAGAAAGGAGACAGCCGCTTTCAGAGTATTGCTGCGGCAAGCATTCTCGCCAAAACCTATCGTGATGCACACATGCAGCAGCTTCACGAGCAATTCCCGATGTATGGCTGGCAAAGCAACAAAGGCTATGCTACTCCCCCGCATCAACGTGCCCTCTCCCAATACGGCCCCTGCCCCCACCACCGCCAAAGCTTTCGCCTCAGCTACTAAACCCCTTTCTCCCACCAGCCCCCCGAACAGCCAAACGGCGCAGCCAAAAAACAGCGAAGCAAAAAAAACAGCGAAGCCTAGCCCCCTTCGCGCCCCTTGCGTCCTCCCTTTGCGCTCCTTGCGATACCATCCCCACCAGCCCCTCCACCAGCCCCCCGAACAGCCAAACGGCGCAGCCAAAAACCGGCGAAGCCGAAAAACAGCACAGCAAAAAACAGCGCAGCAAAAAACGGCGAAGCCTAGCCCCCTTCGCGCCCCTTGCGTCCTCCCTTTGCGCTCCTTGCGATACCATCCCACCAGCCCCTCCACCAGCCCCCCCACCATCCCCTCCACCAGCCCCCCGAACAGCCAAACGGCGCAGCCAAAAAACGGCGAAGCCGAAAAACAGCGCAGCAAAAACAGCGCAGCAAAAAACCGCGAAGCCTAGCCCTCCCCATATCGGCGCGATTTTCGCCCCAACCATTTCCTGGCGGATTAGGTATACTTATCCACCGGACGGTCGCGTTCAGTCTCAACGTCCGACTTCCAGATTTGCCGACATTCGTCCTGAGCCAGGGCCGAAGTCGCCAAACAACATTTTGCTTAGTCTAAATTGCACACTTTGAAGACGCTCATCCTTCTCTCCTCCCTGCTCACAGGAGTTGTCTCAGCTTTTACCCTCTACACCGCACCCGACAATCCAGAAAAGGAGCGGGCCATTATAAACACTACCATCAATGCACTCTCCGGACTGCACTATGAGCCTGTAGATCTCGACGACCAATTCAGCGAGCGGCTTTACCGCCTCTACCTCGACCGCGTCGATGGCTCGCGCAGGTTCTTCACCCAAGAGGATATCGACCTGTTCGAGCAGTACGAGACTCAACTCGACAATCAACTCGACAATAGTGACCTCACCTTTTTCAACCTCGTCGAAGAACGCTTTGAACTAGCTCGCAAACGCAGCCAGAAGCTCTACCAGGAGATTCTCGCTAAGCCTTTCGACTTTGAAGTCAGTGAAGTAGCCGAACTCGATGGTGAGAAAAAGCCATTCCCCAAAAATGAGACTGAACTCCGCGAGAGCTGGAGGCAAGTGCTCAAGTATGAAACCATGACTCGGCTCAACGACAAAATTGAGCAGCAGCAAAAAGTCGATGAACCTGAGGACAAATCCGACACCGGTCTCGATGAAGATGAAGATGGTGAGGATGAGTCGCTCGATACCACAGACGCAGGCGATCAGAGTGTCGAGGGCAAAACCATCGATGAGCTAGAAGCCGATGCCCGCCGCGCCGTGCTCAAAAGCTTCGACGGCTGGTACGAGCGCATGGCTAAAATGAAGCGTGCCGATCGCCTCAGCGATTACCTCAACGCTGTCACCTCCATCTACGATCCTCACACAGGTTACTTCGCTCCAGTTGATAAGGAAAACTTTGATATCACGATGGCTGGCAAGCTCGAAGGCATCGGAGCTCGTCTCCAGACAGATGGCGACTATACCAAGGTAAGTGATATTGTTGCTGGTGGACCTGCATGGAAAGGCAAGCAACTCTCCGAAAAAGATATCATTATGGGAGTGGCCCAAGAAGGCGAAGAGCCAGTGGACATTGCTGGTATGAACATCAATGAAGTTGTGCAGCTCATCCGCGGTCCAAAGGATACAAAAGTTACCTTGACTGTGAAGAAGGTTGATGGAACAATTGAGGATATTGTCATTGTCCGCGACGTGGTCATTCTCGAAGAAGGCTTTGCAAAGTCGCTGCTCCTCGATACTGAAGTAGGTGATCCAGTAGGATACATTCGACTGCCACGATTCTATGCTGATTTTTCAGATGATAAAGGTCGCTCGAGTTTTCGCGACATTCGCACCGAGGTCGAAAAGCTCAAAACAGAAGGTGTGGCGGGTATAATTCTCGACCTACGCAGCAACGGCGGCGGAAGCCTGCGCGATGTTGTTGACATGACTGGCCTTTTCATCGAAGAAGGTCCTGTCGTGCAAGTCAAGAGTCGCGACCGCAATCCCGAAGTTCTCGAAGACGATGACGACGACGTGCAGTATGATGGACCTTTGGTTGTAATGGTCAATGAATTTTCCGCCAGTGCTTCCGAAATCATTGCCGCTGCCCTGCAGGATTATGGTCGTGCTGTAATTGTCGGTAATAAAACTTTTGGTAAGGGAACTGTCCAGCGCTTCATTGATCTCGATGTAGCATTGCGTGGAGCCAAAAATGTAAAGCCTTTAGGTAACCTTAAGGTGACGACTCAGAAGTTCTACCGCGTCAATGGTGGCTCAACACAACTTGAAGGAGTAACGCCTGATATCTTTCTTCCCGATAGCTATGCATACCTCGAAACCGGGGAGCGGGAAAATGATTATCCGCTACAGTGGGATAAAATTGCGCCTGCTCAATACGAGCGCACTCCCGCTTATGTAGCCAACCTAGATGCTATTCGCTCTAAGAGCCTCGCGCGCACGCAAAGTGACCCAGCTTTTCAAGAAATCGACCGCTATGCGCACGAACTTCGTGCTGAGCGTGACGAGACCCTCGTTAGTCTTCGTCTCAAAGATTTTATGGCCGAGCAGACTGTTCGCAGTGCTGAAAGCAAGAAGTACAAGGAGCTGTTTAAGCCAATTGACGATCTGCAGGTAGCTAACCTCAAACTCGACAAACTACAGCTAGAAGGTGCTGAGGAAGGTAAAGTCGGTCGCAATGAAGACTTTATCGAGCGTGTGAAAAAGGATCTACACCTTTACGAGACTGTACAGATTGTCAACGATATGGTGCAGTCTGAGGTAAAAGTGGCCGAGCGGCAGTAAGCGCAGCTTAGTTAAAAGACCTTTTCATAAAGCTCATGCTCCTGTTCAGGAATTGTGTAGCGATCTTCTAGAATTTCAAACACGTTTTTCTTGATCGTGTGGGCTATGTCTCCAGTAGGGAGGTCATTGCAGTCCGTCCCGAAGGGATCTTCAATCTCTTCCCCAAGTAATTCTACTCCGAGCAGCGCAAAGGTGATGAACATACTCAGCGGGATGGTTAGCCAACCGAAAGCTCCTGCGAGAGCAAACGGAAGGATGAGTATGTACGCTGTGATAAATATCTTCAGATATACTGCATAGCTAAAAGGTATGGGTGTCTTCTTTATCCGTTCGCAGGCGCCCAAGATGTCGAGGAAGCTTTTGTGTAGTGGCCCCATGTTGATAAAGTCGGCGTTGGAAATTTCGCCTGCTTCGTGTGCCTGGGAGAGACGCTCGTACATGCGGCGTACGATTAGGTTTGGGATGTGGTTCGCTTTCGCAAAACGAATCCTTTCTTCTTCGCTCAGGTAAATCAACTCTTCGAGCTGGGTGCCTTGGCGCAGGTGGTCGACGAACGCGATGCAGAAGTTGCTAATTTGCTTGCCGTAGAAGCGTCTGACGTCTTCATTGCTCCGGCTAAAAGCGCCGTGGACATAGATGGCGAGGTTGCGTGAATTATTCACCAGCGCCCCCCATTGTTTACGGCCTTCCCACCAACGGTCGTAAGCTGTGTTGGTGCGAAAGACGAGCAGAATTGACAGCACCAGCCCCAGCAAAGTATAAATCGTAGTGTCGACTCTCGCCATCTCCATCTGCTCGATGTTGGCAAAGGCAAGCACGCCAGCCGTCGTATAAATTCCGGTAAAGCCAACCCACCGCATGATGCGCGTCATAGTGTAGGAGCGCCACAGGTGTCCGATATCACCAAACCAGTTGTCGTTGGTCTTATATAGAATCATGCGTGCACAGCTTGAGCAAAATGGTAATGTAGCGCGCGGGGAGGAGAGGGAAGATTCAAAACTTTCAATAACAACTGAAACTTACTCCTCTCCTCCGACGTTGACTTGCTGTGCGACCACTTCTACGGATACCCTCTTCACAGCGAATAGCGCAGCTGCTAAACGAGCTGTGCAAGCTCCCGATCACCTATTGGGAGCGCGGTGCTACTGCCTGGCCACGACCTCCAGCGCATTATATGCATGATAGTGTGCGGGTGCGTTTAGGCCATGGTGATAAGGTCTGGCAAGTGGCCATAGCTGCGCTACAGACGTGGAGGATGTTTCCTGCTGGATGGACCAAAGTTTTGCCAGTAATTCTTCCGCGAGAAGGCCTGCAGGTGCTCATAGCCTTCCGACTCCTCGGGCTATGGTGGCTCAATCCCGCACGCATCATTTATGTGACGGAGGAAAGGCAGCGCTTCGGCTTTGCCTACGGAACACTTCCTGGCCATGTTGCTCAGGGAGAAGAGTTTTTTGGAGTAGAGCGAGACGCCAGCGGGGATATCTACTACGTGTTAAATGCATTTAGCCGCCCGATGTGGTGGGGTGCCAAATTGCTCAAACCATACATGCGAGCCCAGCAAGCAAGATTTAGACGCGAATCGGCGAAGGCCATGCAAGCTTTTGTTGCTGAACATGCGCCATTACATAGTGAAGCCTTCCATGACGAATCCGACGACGCGAAAGGTTTTGTTTTCGAGCGCCAGCTGCGCTAACCCCTGTCCTTCGAAAGTTTCGGATTTCCCATCTTTATCTGTTGTAGAATACTTGCATTGGAAGTGAAAATACAGCGCTTTATCTTCTGCTTGAACAGGATACATTGGTGCAAAACCAATAGGGTTTATGTTGCTCCACTGCTCTTTCCAGGCATTGATGCGCGCGATGGCGCTGGCTTTGGGTTCGACTTCCGTACCTGCGCGACAGGTGTGAGCCAGCATGTCTCCGGCAAAGGGTTCGTTGGGCGTGAGTAGGTCGATCAGAAATGCTTCAGTGACAAAGGCCATGTCATGTGGGCTATCCTGGCGCACCTGCTCGTACATGACGCCTATCATATGCCGCCTGTCCGGGTCGTCGTTATAGGCAACTTGAGGAGGAGGTTTAGGAATAGTATGATCGAGAAAGTCTCCTACTAGAAAATGATAAAAGCCCTTGGTGGTGATCCAATCTGGTGGATCGGTCAGTATTCCGTTTTGCTGAAAAGCGAGTATGAGAACAACTACAGCCTCATCAAAATTTCCACTGCGGGCTAAGGCTGCCGCTTTCTTCTCGACTTTATTGCTTAGAAAGGTACGGATCGGCACGTACGTTTCCTTTCCGCCGCCTTCCACCTGCATAATGCGCTTGAGAAATTCCGCTTCCATCTCTGGGGTGAAATCTCCGGCCGGATCTTCACCAAAGCCAAATTGGGCGCCGAGGCGATCTTCTAAATCACTCTTGGTCAGTTCATTTTGCAGTCGCAAGCGTTCAGCCTTCGATAGCTTATCATCACTACTCATGCCTGAAAGGTAGTAATATTATTGGCTGTATTAGTTACACGCTTTTTCGGTCGATCAAAAAGCTGAACTTGTGGATGTTCTTCAGCGCGATACCTGTGCCTCGCACCACGGCCCGGAGTGGGTCTTCGGTGACGTGTACGGGTAATTTGGTCTTTTGACTGAGGCGCTTGTCTAAACCGCGCAGCAGAGCTCCGCCTCCGGTGAGGTAGAGGCCGGTGCGGTAGATGTCCGAGGCAAGTTCGGGAGGAGTTGTTTCGAGTGCTTTAAGGACAGCGTCTTCTACTTTCGAAACGCTTTTATCGAGCGCATTAGCTATCTCTTGATAGTTAACTGTGATTTGTTTGGGAATACCCGACATCAGATCGCGGCCATTGACGGCATAGTCTTCAGGTGGATTTTCCAGCTCGTGAAGTGCGGAGCCGACATGAATTTTAATTTGTTCGGCAGTACGCTCGCCGATCAAGATATTGTGTTGACGCTTCATGTAAGACATGATGTCGAGCGTAAATTCATCGCCGGCAATGCGGATGGATTGGTCGGCCACGATACCACTAAGGGCGATCACGGCAATCTCGGTAGTGCCACCCCCGATGTCGATAATCATATTGCCGACGGGCTCTTCCACATCGAGACCAATGCCGAGGGCTGCAGCCATAGGCTCGTGGATGAGGTATGTCTCTTTAGCATCCACATGATCAGCGCTTTCAAATACTGCACGCTTTTCGACTTCGGTAATTCCTGAGGGAATACAGATGACCATTTTCATGTGCGAAAACAAGCGGCGGCGGCGACCGATCATGTTGATAAGGCCCTCGATCATGGCCTCGGCTGCCTGAAAATCCGCGATCACGCCATCCTTGAGTGGGCGGATCGTCTTGATGTTTTCGTGCGTCTTCTCGTGCATCTGCATCGCCTTATGACCAACGGCAATGGTTTGGTTGGTGCGACGATCAACGGCAACGATAGAGGGTTCATCCACCACGACCTTACCGTCTTGGATGATGAGTGTATTTGCTGTACCCAGGTCGATGGCAAGTTCCTGGGTGAAAAAGCTGAAAAATCCCATATGGGGGGAGTGGCGTGTGGGGTGAGACTCAAATTTCTACCAGAAAATTGGTAGTTTCTGTGCCTGACGTGCAAAGCAACGAAAAATGTGCATTCGAGGTCCCTTTCGGGGAAAAGCTCTGACAGTCACCAGTGCATAACACTCCTTCTTCAGGCCGACAGTGCGCCTCTGCAGGTAAAAAGGGATTGGCGAGGAGTATTTCCTGGGCCAATCCCCGCTAAGTTGAGCTTAAATCGCGCCTCCGAATCGCTAGATCTGCTATAGCTTGTGGTGACGCTGCAAACATGCGGCCTAGGCTAAGCCGATAAAGGTCGATTTCTGCAACTTGAGTACAACCCGGATCGTGTATTAGAATTGCTACTACGAGTCCTCAGCCCTTTGACTACGCGCACTTGCTCAAAAATCTGTCCTCACCGTAGTAGTGACTACGTCTGCGGAAAATTTTCTCCGCGAGCACACGTATTCTTTGGGCTTGAGAACTCTCGCTACGCATCCCAATGCACGATCCGGGTCTAAGCCAGTGTCGAAAAATGCAGATGGTTTGGAGGCGCTGGCTACATTGCCGACTATGAATTGGGAAGATCTTACACGCCACGATAAATCAATACAACTCATTCGCGCGCTGAAGTCGCTGTCGCAAAGCGATGGTTCTGTTAGTGATGAGGAATTGCAGTACATCCGTCGCGTAGGTCAGCAGCAACGCCTGATGCTCTCTGAAATCGACGAAGAACTTGCTTCAGACAACAGCGACATCAAGTATCCGAAGTCCGAGCGCGACCGCATGGAGGTCCTCTACCACTTGGTCTTTCTCATGAAGTCGGATACCACCATCGAGCCAGAGGAGGAAGTCTCCATTAAGCATTTCGGTCTAAAACTGGGATTCCGGGAGGAGCTAATAACTGACTTTATAAAGTTGGCTAATAAGTTCAAGAATTCTAATATGCCTTCTGAATTTATGATTGATAAAATAAAGAAGTTTATGAATTGAGGGGAAGTGGGAGGTGAGGACTGGAGCGCTTCGCTGCTGGAGGTTGGATGCTGGATGCTGGATGCTAGGGTGTGAGAGGTGGTACCCGACGGACCTGATCAAAAGTTCGATCCTTATAAAGGAATCAGTTCAAGATCAGATCCGTCGGGTACTTGTGCGTAACTGCACCTAGAGAGCTGCATAATTAAGCGCGCTAAAGCACGCGCAACCTGACCTGTGGGTGCTAAGTCCCCCTCAGTGGGCCGGTTAGGTCCACCATGTGTTCGGCCAGTTTGTTTGACCACGCAGTGGGCAGACGGGCTGGGGGACGCAATGCACCCCATCTTCACCCCGTGATTTTTCAACTCGACCATACCAGCGGCCTCGCGCGCGCCGGCACACTCACCACCGATCACGGCACTATCCAAACGCCCATTTTCATGCCTGTGGGCACAGCCGCCACCGTCAAAGGTGTACACGCCAAGGAACTCGCGGATGATGTGCAGGCCCAAATCATCCTCGCCAACACCTACCACCTTTACCTCAGACCTGGAGTTGAAGTGGTGGCTGCCGGTGGAGGCGTGCAGGAGTTCAGTAAATGGCGGCGACCGATGCTCACCGACTCGGGTGGCTACCAGGTCTATAGCCTCGCCGCCAATCGTAAGCTTACCGAAGAAGGCGCACGGTTTCGCAGCCACATCGACGGCTCCGAACACCTGTTTACACCCGAAAATGTTATGGACATGCAGCGCAACATCGGCGCAAATATCATTATGGCGTTTGATGAATGTCCACCGTATCCAAGTACGTATGCTTACGCTAAAACGAGTATGGAACTTACTCACCGCTGGCTAGATCGGTGTGTAGCGCGTTTTGGCGAAAGCAGCTGCCCTCACGGCTACACCCAAGCGCTATTTGGAATTTTGCAGGGTAGTACCTATTCCGACCTGCGTCGCACAAGTGCCGAATTCGTGGCCAGCAAGGACCTGCCAGGAAATGCCATTGGCGGACTTAGCGTTGGCGAACCTGCTCACGAAATGTATCCTATGGTGGCGGAAGTATGCGAGGTTCTGCCGAAAGGCCGACCCCGCTACCTCATGGGCGTAGGCACCCCGCAAAATATCCTCGAATGCATTGCGCGAGGAGTAGATATGTTCGACTGCGTATTGCCCACCAGAAATGGACGCCACGGAACCCTCTACACCCAACATGGCATCCTCAACATGGCCAATGCAAAGTGGATCAACGACCACTCAGCTGTGGATGCAGACGGCCCCTGTGCCCTCACGCGGCTGCACTCCAAGGCTTACCTGCGGCACCTGCTCAAGTCGGGCGAGGCGCTCGGCAAACAAATCGCCACGCTGCACAACCTCACTTTTTACCTTTGGCTAGTACGACAAGCACGCGCACATATTCTCGCAGATACGTTTGAGCAGTGGCACAAAAGCATACTGCCCCAACTCGCTCGCAAGCTCTAACGCCAACTCTCTACCTGACCACAATGTTGTGGTCAGGCCACCCCCCCCAAACCAACAAACACCACACCCTAAACAGCCCCCCAAACAGCAAAAACGGCGAAGCCAAAAAACAAGCAAAGCTGAAAAAACAGCGAAGCCAAAACCGGCGAAGCCGCCCCCCTCGCGTCCTCCCTTTGCGACCCTTGCGATACCATAACCCCAGCACAGCCCCCCGAACAGCAAAAACGGCGAAGCCAAAAAACAGCGAAGCCAAAAACCCTCCACCATCCCCAGCACAGCACTCATCCTGCTTTGCGTGCCTTGCGTCCTCCCTTTGCAACCCTTGCGATACCAAAACCCCAGCACAGCCCCCCAAACAGCAAAAACGGCGAAGCCAAAAAACAGCGAAGCCAGAAACCCTCCACCAACCCCAGCACAGCACTCATCCTGCTTTGCGTGCCTTGCGTCCTCCCTTTGCGACCCTTGCGATACCATACCCCAGCACAGCCCCCCGAACAGCAAAAAACAGCGAAGCCAAAAACGCGAAGCAAAAAACAGCGCAGCTAACCCCCTTGCTCAAAAGACTCGATAAATACCTCATTGGCAACTACCTAAAGTCGTTCGGCTTTACCGTATTGATCTTTACGCTGGTGGCGACCATCATCAACTTTTCGGAGATGGTGCAGCGCTTTCTGGATAATGAGATTCCATGGTCGGAAGTGCTCAATGAATATTACTTGTGGTACATTCCGTACATCAATTCGCAGTTGATTCCGCTATATGCCCTAATTGCCGTCATTTTCTTTACCAGTAGATTAGCGGGTAATTCGGAAATATTGTCAATGCTCAATGCAGGTATGAGCTTGTCCCGGATTGCGCGACCTTACATGATTGCAGCCGCTATCATTGCAGGTTTTGCGCTGCTCTTAAATCATGTCATCGTACCCTACGGCAACGCGCAGCGACTGGCGTTTGAGCGTGAAAAGCTCGGACGGGAGAAGGATTTAGGCAATCACTCGGAGGTGCACATGTTTATAGCACCCGGCTCCAAAGTCTATGTGCGTCATTACTCCAAAACGGATAGTATAGCGCGCGATATTCGACTGGAGAATTATGATGGTCCACGGCTGGTGAGCATGCTTTCGGCCTCGCGGGCGCAGTGGAACGGTCAAGATAGCTCCTGGCGCTTTTTCAACCATAGTTATCGAACCTTTGATGGCTTAAACGAAAGTTTTGTCGAAGCCCGAACGGCTCCTTTAGATACGCTACTGCCACTGTTTCCAAGTGATTTTATCCGCTATAAATACGAAAAAGACCAGCTGAGCACTGCGGGCCTGATGGCTTATATCGACAAGCAACGCGCCCGGGGCGTAGGCAACACCAGCAGTTTTGAAATCGAACGCGATAAGCGAACCGCCGAGCCCTTCAGCGTCTTCATCCTCACCTTAATAGGTCTCGCCATTGCCGGACGCAAATCGCGTGGAGGCATGGGGATCAACCTCGTCTCGGGAATCGTGCTCGGACTCGTGTTTGTGTTTCTTAGTCGCTTCTCGCATACGCTAGCTAACAGTGCGGCAATCCCAACCGTGGTTGGAGTGTGGATACCCAACGCCGTTTTTGCCCTGGTGGCAGCTTTTCTACTGAGTCGTGCTCAACGCTAAAGCGGCCCTTTCAGAAATTACTGAAAGTATGAGAAGAAACTGACGGAGCTGTTTCCAGATTATGCACTTGACTATCAGCAAGTTATGATAATTTGACTGATTCTCGCTTCTTGCTCAGCGGAAAATCATACCGCTTGCACCCGTTGGTTTGTTGAACCTAGACGTAGTTTTGCGTTAAACAAAGCGAGTGCCAGGGCAGCTCATTTAAACCCGCAACGCATGTCTACTGTCGAGTTTGATGATCGTTTTTACCAGATGACTGGCATGCTGCAGGCGTTTGCCTACAACCTCACCAAAAATCCGGAGGATGCAAAGGATCTCTATCAGGAGACCGCCTTTCGGGCCATGACCAACCGGGAGAAATTTCGCGCCGGCACCAATTTCAAAGCCTGGCTGTTTACGATAATGAAGAACATCTTCATCAACAACTATCGCCGCAAGGTCAAACGCAACTCCATTATGGACAGCTCCGAGAATTTATATTACCTCAACTCGGGGTGGGACAGTATTGGCAACCGCGCAGAAACGGAAATTTTTATGCAGGAGCTGCGCGAAATGATTGCCAACCTTGACGAGTCTCTGCGCACGCCTTTTTTGCTGCACTACCGGGGCTTTAAGTATCAAGAAATTGCCGATCAGCTGGGCATGCCGCTCGGTACTATTAAGAGTCGAATATTCTTCGCGCGCAAAGAGCTCAAGGCGCTCATAAATAAGCGCTATGATAATTATGCCTTTACCCGGCTTACCAGTCGCTACTAAAGTGACCATTGTGTAGGGCAGGCGCGTTATTGTAGCTTTTTGCTTCCCTTTGCAGCCGTGAAAGTTTCTGCATTTGCTGAGGTCTTGTTGGAGTGGGCGCGTGTGGTGCAGCGGCCGATGCCCTGGCGGGGTGAGCGCGATCCCTACAAGATTTGGCTGAGTGAAGTTATTCTGCAGCAGACGCGGGTGGAGCAAGGTGAGGCTTACTACCTACGCTTCGTGGAGGCGTTTCCGGAGGTCCAACACCTGGCTGCTGCTACTGAGGATGAGGTGCTTAACTTATGGCAGGGGCTTGGCTATTATTCTCGTGCCCGCAATTTGCACGCTTCCGCAAAACAGGTGGTCGCAGCTGGTGGCAGCTTTCCCGACACATATAAAAGTCTGCTAGAGTTGCCTGGAGTCGGCCCCTATACCGCGGCCGCAATTGCGAGTTTTGCCTATGACGAGCCAGTGGCGGTAGTCGATGGCAACGTTTATCGAGTTTTGTCGCGCTACTTCGGCATCGAGGCGCCCATAGACAAGCCGAGCGGGCAAAAGCTGTTTCGCGCGCTGGCTGAGGATAAACTGCCACCCGCACATGCTGCTGCATACAATCAAGCCATTATGGATTTTGGCGCTTTGGTGTGTCGCCCCAAGCAGCCGCTATGCTCCACTTGTCCTTTAGCAGATACTTGTGTAGCGCTTTCGCAAAACAAAACACAGCTCTTGCCCATCAAGGAGGGCAAACTCAAACGCCGCTCACGCTTTTTCGACTACCTCCACCTCGAAGATTCAGACCAACGAATTTTTCTAGTTCGACGTGGTGCGGGCGATATCTGGCAAGGATTGTATGATTTACCACTGCTCGAAACAGCCTCTGGTTTTGCCGAAAGGCGAGCGATTACAAAACAGCTAGCAACATGGCTCGACCTAAACCGACATTCAGTAAAGCTGCACGCAGTATTGCAACCGACCAAACATGTGCTGAGCCATCAGGATCTCCACGCGCGCTATTCGCACTACCGCATCGAAGCATCTAAACCTCAACTCACGCTAGCTGGTGAGTGGCTGACTGACACCGAACTTGCTTCACGAGGAATTCCTCGCCTGCTCGACCGCTACTTGAATAACTGCACACCTGCCTTACAATTCGAGACTTCGCCGTAGATTTCGCTATAGATATGATCAACAAAGTGACCCTCATTGGCCATCTAGGCAAAGACCCTGAGCTGAGAAGACTGGAAAGTGGCGTGGCTGTCGCGAAATTTTCTGTTGCTACCAACGAAAGCTACAAGGACCAAAATGGCAACTGGCAAAATGCGACCGAATGGCACGACGTGTTGCTGTGGCGGCACCTTGCCGAGCGAGCTGAAACTCAACTTCGCAAAGGCATGCTAGTGTACCTCGACGGCAAACTCACTACGCGTCAGTGGCAGGATAAAGAGGGCCAGTCTCGACGTACAACCGAAGTGGTAGCCAGCTATTTTCGCGTACTCAACCGCCGCGATGGGCAAGACAGCAGCTACCAAGCTGACGAATCCACTCCGGATACTGAATCTCATGATGCTGAGCCACAAGAGAATCCTGGAATCACCCTTTCTCCCAAGGCCGACACTTCAAGTCAACAAAGTGCTGCACCTTCGTCGGACAATGCGAACGACGAGAGCGATCTTCCGTTCTAAAGCAATAACACCCCTTTAGCGCCTCACAACCCCACGTGTAACCCCCTCCGCAGACTTGCGTTTCTCTGCTTCACCAATCCCCCGCGCTTGGACGCCGACCCTGGCCCCAGTTTGAGCTGGCCCATTCATATTGATTTTGATGTAGCACTGCTGCTTGCAGATGTGGGCTTCAACCCCTGGTCTGGCTTGGCCCTGCTCGTGCTGCTGCTCGCGCTATCTGCCTTGGTGAGTGGTAGCGAAGTGGCCTTCTTCTCGTTGACACCTGCGCAGTTCAACCAGCTGCGCGATGAAAATTCTGTCGCAGGCAAGCGGATTCTGGCACTCAAGCAGCGCCCGTATCGCCTGTTGGCCACTATTCTAATTGCCAACAATTTCATCAACATTGCCATTGTGCTCCTCTCGGAGTTCGTGGTGCGGCAATTTTTTCCGGAAACACAATTCCAGGCCTGGGCGCAGGGAATTGCTAATGTCGTTGGCACTGTCAGCCTCAGTGCTTCGGAGTTGATCAACCCCGTGGAGTTGGCCAACACACTCCGCTTTGTGATCACGGTGGTGGGGGTGACCTTTTTACTCGTGCTGTTTGGGGAGGTAACGCCTAAGGTTTATGCCCGCTCGCAAAACATGCAGCTCGCGAAGGTGATGAGCGGTCCGTTGACAGTCTTGCTCTCAATTTTTGCTCCCTTTAGCAGTGCCCTCGTCCGCTCGAGTCGGGGCATCGAGGCTCGCTTGCGCAAACACCAGGGTGCAAGTGCTGCCAGTCGAGAAGAACTCGATCAGGCTATCGACCTCACTGTTCGCGATGAGGCTGAACTTGCCGGCGAGCGCGATATTCTCAAGCGGCTAGTCACGTTTGGTGATGTGACCGTGCGCCAAATCATGCAGGCACGCTCGGATGTTGTTGCCATTTCTACGGAAGTAAATTACCAGGAGGTGCTGAAGGTCATTCGTGATTCGAGTTACAGCCGGATACCTGTCTATGAAGAAGATCTGGACACCATAGTCGGTATCCTCTACGCCAAGGATCTCATTCGCCATACGCGTGAAGCTGCCGACTTTGACTGGCGCCCACTGGTGAGCGCAAATCTGATGTATGCTCCAGAGAGTAAACGCATTCACGAACTGCTTCGCGAGTTTCAGGAGGAGCATATGCACATGGCTATTGTCGTTGATGAATTTGGAGGCACGAGTGGTATCGTTACCCTCGAGGATATTCTCGAAGAGGTGATTGGCGACATTAAAGATGAATTTGATGATGATTTAGAAATAGAATTCGAAAAGCTAGATGAGCGGAATTATCGTTTTGAAGGTAAAACCCAATTAACAGATGCCTTGCGCTTGATGGGCTTACCTAGTACACATCTCGATGAGATTCGCGGTGAAGCCGATACGCTGGCTGGTGTAATGCTCGAGCAAATTGGTTTCTTGCCACGCCCGAAACGTATTGTGCATGTAGGTGATTTACAACTGCAGGCTGAGGCCGTGACACGTCGTCGAATCGAGCGTATCCGCATCACTTTACCAGCCAACGTGGAGGAGTCGATATGAGCAGAATCTTTCTACTTATTCTCAGCTGTTGTATATTAGCCACCGCCTGCACCGATGAAACAAGTTCGCTGCCCAAGCCTCGCGCCTATCCACGGGTGCTGTATCCCACGGGCAGCGCCGACTCCTTCGCCTTGGAAGTTTGCCCTTTTAGCTTCTCCAAACCGAGCTACGTGACTGTCGAGCGGGACACCACCTACTTTGACGACAAGCCACTACATCCCTGCTGGTTTAATCTAGTGACACCAGCCCTAAATGGTCGCGTGCACTTTAGTTATTATGAGGTGGATGAACTCAAAGATTTCGAGCGCTTGCGTGATGATGCCTTTGATCTAGCGGGCAAACACAATGTGGTGGCCAATTATATTGATGAGTTGGCGATAACCAAACCTGATGCGCAGGTGTACGGATTTGCTTTTCAACTCGAGGGTGATGTGGCCTCACCGTTTCAATTTTATGTGACGGATAGCACCAATCATTTTTTGCGCGGCGCACTTTACGTAGATGCTGCTGCGAATGCAGATTCGCTTGCTCCAGTTTATGAGTTTCTCCAGGATGACTTATTGCAGGTGATTGAGACGCTGCGTTGGCAGTAGATGCGGGCCTTATCTGACCAGCTTGGTCAAGTTACTTCTTGCGGCTCAGGCTCCTAACAGCTCAAGCTTAATATCTCCGTCAAGGGTTACATGGTAGGAGCTTCCCGAGCTGGTAAAGAGGCAGGCTGTTATTCTGCAATCCGGTTTATCGTCACGTCTGGGAGCGCTAGGTACATGATACCTCTTCTATTGGCCTGTACTTAAAGGAATGCGGTTCAGCGCAACCCTGGGCAGCGCCACCTACAAAGTCAAACTCTTGCTTATAGAAGGTGCCACTTCCTAAGCGAAAAAAAAGCCCCACCCGCCGGAGCGCGTGGGGCATCAAATGGATCAGTAGTGTACCACATCGGATCATGTGGATGTGGTATCATAGTGGGACGGTTGGCTGTCGCTCGAAAGCGAGCTTATGCCTTGGCCTCTTTTTTCAGTGCGGCTTTGCCTTTACCGTCGCCATTGGCGCTGGGCTCTGCCGTATCTGTGTCTTTGGGATTGATTGCCGCTTTGATCTTGAGCTCGATCTCGTCGGCGACTTCGGGATTATCCTTGAGAAAGCGCTTAGCTGCGTCGCGACCTTGGGCGATTTTGGCTTCGTCATAGGCGTACCAGGCTCCTGATTTTTGAATGATATCGTAATCAACGGCGAGGTCGACGATTTCACCCACTTTCGAAATGCCTTCGCCGTACATGATGTCAAACTCTGCAATCCGGAATGGTGGAGCAAGTTTGTTCTTGACCACTTTCACCTTGACGTGGTTGCCGATGACGTTGCCCTCTTTGTCTTTTAGGGCTGAGCCATTGCGACGGATATCGAGGCGAATCGAGGCGTAGAATTTGAGCGCGTTGCCTCCTGTAGTGGTCTCGGGATTGCCGAAGAGCACGCCGATTTTTTCCCGCAGCTGATTGATAAAGATGCAGGTGCAGTTGGTTTTGGCAATAGCTGAAGTCAGCTTGCGCATAGCCTGTGACATGAGGCGGGCGTGTAGACCAACTTTAGAGTCGCCCATTTCGCCTTCGATTTCAGCACGTGGCGTGAGTGCCGCTACTGAGTCGACCACCACAATGTCCATGGCGCCCGATCGGATGAGGCTTTCGGTGATTTCTAGTGCTTGTTCGCCGTTGTCTGGCTGCGTAATAAAGAGGTCTTCTGTATTTACGCCAAGCGCTTCGGCGTAGGTGCGGTCGAAGGCATGTTCGGCGTCGATGATGGCGGCGATACCTCCTTTTTTCTGCACCTCTGCGATGGCGTGGATGGCCAGGGTGGTTTTACCTGAAGATTCAGGTCCGTAGATTTCAACTACGCGGCCACGGGGAAAACCATTGATGCCGAGGGCCAAGTCGAGGCCGAGGGAACCCGATGGTATGGTATCGACATCGGAGCGGGCCTTATCGCCCAAGCGCATGATGGTTCCTTTGCCGTAGTTTTTTTCGAGGCGATCAACAGTGAGTTGTAGAGCCTTTAGTTTCGATTCTCTATCGTTTGCCATGATGTGTGTTTGGCGGATTCTCTGAGTGGGGGTTTCGATTCGTGCTCGGATTTGCTGCAGGCTCACCGTGCGACGCCACAAACATAAACAAAATGTGTTGGATGTTGTAGTGTTTGCACAAAAAAGTTTTGCGCATCTTTAGCAGAGGTCGCAAATGGGGAGCCCCCCACCGCGTCAGCGGCAGAGGGCTCCTCAATTTTAAGCAACTCGTTTTGACGAAAGTCGACTCACAGGTGAGTAGAGCGATCATCATGTTGCTGGGGGTGTCTCAGTAGCTGTTAGGCTAAAGCTTCCAAAGAGCTCATCTTGCTGTAGGCAAGAATTGTATCAATGGAGGATTGCGCAGGACGGAAGGTCACTCGGGGCAGCTCATCGAGAGCGCGCCGCAGCTCCTTATAATCCTCGCGCAGGGTGTAGTTCTCCTCGAGGGCGAACTCAGTTTCGAGTCGCTCCAGAAGGGGCAACTCCCCGTACGCCAGGCGCACGAGTTGGTTTGGTGTAGAAGGTCGATTCATGTAATTGATCTTTAGCCATTTGCACGTGTTGGTGAACATCCTATTAACACTGTGCCATCGCAGTGTATTGTATCGCGTATGTGAGAAACTTTGGGAGAGCTGGCCTGACCACAATTTTGTGGTCAGGTGGGTGCTGGGTGCTAGGGGCTAGGTGCTGGGCGCGCCAGCCGCAGAGCCCTGAGAAATCCGAACGCCTACTGCTTTCTCCTCCTAACGCAGTCTCGATAATACCTCACGAGGAAACCAATCCAAAAAATATTCTTGATTTAGACCTACATTATGAAAAATGATCTTATCAAAACCCATAGCTAAATCTCGCTTGATTAGCTCTACGTGCTCTTCCGGATCCTGACAAATGCGGATAGATTCTGCAACTTGATCAGGCGTGATAAATTTAGAAGCTTGTTCAAATTGTTTTGGCAGTCGCAACTCTCCGTGTATGGCACTTGCGCCCACATTTGTACGCCACTGCGGATAGGCCGCTTCTATCGCGGCAGCTCGTGTGGGACCACAAGCCAGATCAACCTTCAAAATCAGTGGCCTGTCTGGGTTGCGCTCAGCATGCTCGGCTTCTTGATCGGTATCGTGGGTCTCAGTGCCGGTGAGGAAAGAATCCACTGTATCGTCTAAAGTAGCATGAGGCTTCCAGACGGTATATAGACCTTTTGCCCAGGAAGAAATATCTGCAGCAGTACGCGCCGTTATTGCACATCCTATAAGTGGTGGAATATCTTCAGGATCAGGCAGCGTAAATAATTCAACCTCTTCTGCAACTAGGAACTCTCCCCGATGTGTGAAATGCTCGCCTGCCCACAGCCTCGACATGATACTTATTGCTTCGGCAAGTTTGCGATTACGGGCAGCTTTCTCAGGCCAATGATTGCCTGTAATGTGTTCATTTAAGAATTCCCCACTGCCAAAGGTTGGCCAAAAGCGACCGGGATACATCTGCCATAAAGTGGCACAAGCCTGCGCAATGATTACAGGATGATAGCGCTCCACCGGACAATTGACGACGCCAATCGGAATAGAGGTCGTTTCGAGTGCAGCCCCAAGCCAGCTCCACGTAAATCCACTCTGACCCTGGGCATGGCTCCACGGAAAGAAATGATCAGAACTAGCTAGTTCGTCAAAGCCTGCTGCCTCCGCTTGCCGAGCAAGCTCCAAGAGCCGACGTGGGGGAAATTGTTCCTGAGAAATCTGGTAGCCAAACGTTGCCATAGGTGCTTTTGCTTAGCTCAAAGGCATAGTCAGCCGGCGTGTTCGCTCCTCCGCTTCTCCAGCAGATGCCCCGTTCAGCTTTCGCCAAAACCTAAAACCTCACGCTTTGCCCGCAAAAGGCGTCGAACGCCGGCGCGCATTACTCAGTTGTTACCGAAGATGATAGACGACCTCTGGTACAAGAACTCCATAATTTACAGCCTCGACCTCGAAACCTTTGCCGATGCAAACGCAGACGGAGTGGGAGACTTCCGCGGACTCTTACTTCGCCTCGAATACCTGCACGCACTCGGCGTAGATGTTATATGGCTTGCTCCTTTTCAAATTACACCCAATAAAGATAATGGCTACGACATTTCAGACTACTACGGAGTTGATCCGCGTCACGGGACGCTTGGAGACTTCGCCGAATTTATGCACGCTGCCAATCGCGTCGGCATCAAAGTTATTATCGATCTTGTTATAAATCACACCTCTGATAAACATCACTGGTTTAAGAATGCACGTAAAGGCAAAGATGCCAAATACCATGATTGGTACGTGTGGTCAGATAGAAAACCGAAAGATGCCGATAAAGGCGTCATATTTCCAGGTGTCCAAGAAGCTACCTGGACGAAGGATAGGAAAGCCAAGGCCTACTACTTTCATCGGTTTTATGATTTCCAGCCAGACCTCAATATGTCAAATCCAGAGGTCCGCCGTGAAATCCATCGGATAATGGGCTTCTATCTGACTTTGGGTGTAGCTGGATTTCGTGTTGATGCTGTGCCTTTCGTGCTCGAAACTCAAGAGCCAGGGCAGGCTGGAAACAGAAAAATCCGCTTTGAGTACCTCGAAGAGATGCGGCGTTTTCTGCAGTGGCGGCGCGGTGATGCCATCCTGCTCGGAGAAGCCAACGTCGCCCCAGAAAAGGCCAAGCTCTACTTCGGTGAAAAGGGGGAAGGTCTGCAGATGATGTTCAACTTTTACGTCAATCAACACCTCTTCCACGCACTCGCCACTGGCAACACGACAAGCCTAAAAAAGGCGCTACGTGATACTGCCGATATATTTCCTACTGCCCAGTGGGCCAACTTCTTGCGCAATCACGATGAACTCGATCTAGGTCGACTCGACGAGGAGCAGCAAAAAGCGGTATTTGATGCCTTCGGACCTGAAGAAAACATGCGACTTTATGACCGTGGCATTCGGCGTCGCTTGGCTCCCATGCTCGGCGATCGAGACCACATTGAGCTGGCCAATAGCCTTATGTTATCCCTACCTGGTACGCCCGTGTTGCGTTATGGCGACGAAATTGGCATGGGCGACAATCTCAAGCTCAAGGAGCGCGCGGCGGTGCGTACACCCATGCAATGGAGCCATGAAGAGCATGCGGGATTTTCCCTTGCTGCCGAAGCCAAACAGCTCATCCATCCAATCATCAAGCGCGGGCCGTATGATTATGAGCGGGTAAATGTAGAGCAGCAATCACGCGAGCCCGATTCGCTGTTGAGTTGGACCACTCGAATGCTGCGCTTACGCAAAAACTGTCCAGAAATTGGTCGCGGCGATTGGAAGATCATCAAGAGTCGAGGCGATAATGTGCTCATCATGTCTTTTGAACATCTGGGTTCTACTGTGATTACACTTCACAACATGAGTTCTAATCCTTGTGTAGAGAAGTTTTCTTTAGAGGTCAAACAAGGTTCTAATCTTGTTGATCTTATTGAGCCGCATGAGGTAGAGCCAAACGAGAAGATGACTTATGAGGTCAATCTTGGTGCGTTTGGGTACAGGTGGTTTCGATTGAGGGGAGTCAATCCTGTCTCCGGTCTGAGTCACGCTACGAGTTGAGGCTCCAGGAGGGAACTACAGATGCTGATGCGTGGGAGTAGAAGCAAAAGTTTAGTTAGGCTTGCTCCAGCTCGCAACTGTTAAAGTTTGCAAAGGACTTTGCGATGCAGAGTAAACCGGCGTTGCTTTGTCATCTAAAGCACATCCCATGCCCACCTCTCCCGCCTTCGTAGGTCCTATCGCACCGCAACGTGCCCCTGCAACCCCACCACCAACAACTTCGAACGCGACCGCTGAAGTAGCGCAACTCAACCACAAACACCTCAAGCGCGGCTATTACCTCGCAGCCCTAAATATCAGCCTGCTGCTTGTAGCAGGATTTATGACTACCGAGGCATGGGACGATATCTCCGGAGTTATCTGTTGCCTGGTGGGCCTGCTACTAACTCAAATTTATGGCATCACCTTACTCAACTCTAAGAAAAGAAGCAACAAGCTTGGCTTGCTTTATCTCGGCAATCTCTACATCCTTTGTTATGTACTTAATACAACCTTCCAACTGTTTGCGCAACCGACATTAGCGTGGGCAGCCTACTGCTCCATGATGATCGGGGTGTTGCTGCTAGACCCGCTAGTCGATCAAATGAGTGGCTGGAAATATAAAACCTATCACTTTGCGGCAGGCTTGACGATTGTTGGACTAGTGCACCAAACAGTCTTTTTATTTGAAGTAGATCAAGTGTGGGTCGCTGCGATAGGCTTATTAATAATGGGAGGAGGTTTGCTCCTGTTCGTGCCAACGCTAGCCTTGCTTGGACTCCTCATTCACCTCAGGCGCCGAGGAGTCGAGCGCAGCAGTCAAGCCTTTGTCGCAGTAGGTATAGCATTGCCTATGATGGTGATGACGCTATTCGCTGCTGTTCATAGTGCTAAACTCGATCAGGTAGAAGCGATAAGTGCAGCAAGTAAACCTGAAGATCGTGTTTTGCGGATTTTAGAACAAATTACCCCTGATATTATGACGCGGCTCGCCTTTACAGCTGAGGCAAATTACCAGTTGAAGTCAAACCTCAACTCATCTAGCTGGTGGACTCGCACGCGGCAACATTCACCGCTCCTCGTGTGGGCAATGCATCTACATCCAGCTCCGTCTATTATTCAGCAAAATAAAGCAAAATTCAAACGCTTCTTTGCTGGTACTGGTCACGATAATGAAGAAGCTCTCTGGAGTGCCGAAGGATTATCTACTGATCATATCGAAGTAGCACACGTCGTTGATAAAGCTACGGCCACTGTACGTACCCGATACGACTTTACGGTGAGTTCCACCCAATCACGCCAGGGAGAAGCCATCTACACGTTTCAGCTGCCTCCAGGTGGAGTGGTCACCAATAGTTCGCTCTGGGTCTTTGGTGTGGAGCAGCCAGCGCGCCTTAGCACCCGAAGCAAAGCCCGCGAAGCCTATCGCACGGTAGTTGGTCGTGAACGTCGCGACCCAGCCCTCGTTGAGTGGCGCAATGCAAATACCGTAGCTATGCGGATCTTTCCCGTAGTAGACACCTTAGCCCGCAGATTCAGTATTGAAGTTACTGCTCCTTTACAGCAAAACAGCAATGGTTTCGAAGTGGCATCTATAGGGGTGCAAGGTCCACCTACCGGTTTTACGAAAGTGAAAACCAGCATCCGCTACACAGGCGACAGGCTTCTCACTGACAGCTACAGCTTCCGAGGCTACACACCCGAACGCTATTCCGTCGAGCTGGCGGAAATCAGTCCAAGCACTTACGTGGCTGATGGCACGGCCTACACCCTTGAACCGGCCAAACCAAATTATGCACCACGTGCCATTGTGCGAGCCTACGTAGATTTAACCGGCCGCTGGACCTCCCCAGAATTGCGCCAGCTCACCACTTGGGCTGCAGCGGCAAAAATTCTTCTTGTCGGCTACGATGGGGAGCTTTTCCGACTCGATGAGTCCAATGTTGATGCTGCCAAACTTCGCGGCTCGGAGCGGCAGCGGAGCTTGTTTCCGGTGCAACTTTTAAGCTACCAAGATTCCGTGCTTCTCATTACCCGCGAGCAGAAGTATCCACTCACCATCGACGACTATAGCGAAGATGATAAATACGCAATTAAAGCGTGGTCGCATTTTGGAAAATTAGCTGTCGTTCATGTCGGAGAGGAGCTGCCGAGTTATCTGCAAACAATTGTTGATATGGGTGGTGCGAGTGCTGATGTTGGCACCCTCGACCTGGCACGTAGAGCTCTCGTCGACGGAGAGGTTAGGGAGCGGATGGATGGTCCTGGACTCGTGGAGTTGGATGGTATCAACGCCCGCATCGTGGCGCTGCCGAGTAATGCTTCAGACAGTGGCGCAGACCCAGCCTTATTGCAGTTGTTTAACTATCGCCAGAGTCTGCTTGCTCATCAACTCACTGAAGCTACTGAGGATGCTCAGCTAGCAGCTATCGATTTTGCTAAGCGCGCAAATATTGTGACCCCTTTTTCTAGTCAGATTATCCTGGAGACAGATGCGGATTATGCTCGCTTTGGTATTGCGAATGTTATCGGTCCGAAAGGTGTAGCACCACCCGCCTCAGGTGAGGCTCCTGTAGCTGCAGTTAGTGATTCCGAGGCTACGGTAGCTGATGCGAGAGCTGTACAACGTGCTTTCGATGAGCAGTCGGGCGCAGTACCCGAGCCGCACGAGTGGGCGCTGATGGTATTGGGAATTGCGGTGCTGGTGCTGCTGTATTTCCGGAAACGATGAGCCTGTGGCAGCCCGACCTTGCCTTCTATCTCGTCCTGGCAGTGAGTGCGCTGGCTATGGTGCAAGGCGGAAGAAGTTTGGGCAGGTTTGCGATCCCACTAGCAGTCCTTGTGCTGGGTTTGAGCGTGCTGGTGCCGACGCGCTCCTTGGTGAGTTTTGGCGTAAGCCTGATGGTGGTAGGTGTGCTGTACACGCTGCGGCCCTTTGCGAGCGCTATTCCGGTGGTGGGGGCGCTGCTGCTCAATCCATTTTTCAGGTACTTCGACACTGTGGCGGGTTTCGAAATGCGGCTCTGGCTCTCGCGGCTCGTGGGGTCGGTGCTCAACGCCGCTGGCTACTCGGTGGAGGTGCTAGGCAATGTCATGGTGCTCGATGGTGCAACCTTTGCAGTCGATGAGGCCTGTATCGGCATCAATCTAATGCTAACGGGACTTGCCGTGGCGGTAGCTATTCCAGCTGTGCTAGAACAGCGCGAGCGGCGCGTGTTGCCGGCCTGGCTGGTAGCGAGTGGGCTAATAGTGGCGGTTTACCTCATCGTGTCTGCCAACTTTCTGCGCATATGCGGTCTGGTGCTGATGCAGTGGGGGCCGGCGCACCCGATGCACGAGATTTATGGCTTAATCTGCTTCGGCGGTGTGGTGGCGATGCCGCTGGCGCTGGCCTACCAGTGGAGCGTGAGGCGCTACGGTGAGGCTCCTGGAGGTAAGGGTGCTGCGGTGGGTGTTCAGCTTGCGCTCGTGCTGTGTTGTTTGCCGCTGCTGTGGATAGGCTTCGGTCGTGCAGCTGCTGTGAGTGCTAGCTCCGGCCCGCTAGCGGATAGCGCATGGCAGGCTTCACCAGTATGTGGCGTTCTGCCAGAGCTGCGTGCCAATCAAGTAGCTGCCTACAACTTTGGCGACGCCTTGCTCTACATCAAGCCTGTGCCTGCGTTTTACCACGCTGAGCACAGTCCTACCATCTGCTGGCGCGGCAGTGGCTACACCTTTACGCAAATCGAGCGACGCGTGCTGGAGGAGGATTTTGAGGTCTACACCGCTACCCTTACCCATCCCGACCATCAACTCCACACCGCCTGGTGGATGAGCAACGGCACCAAGCACACTATCAACCAGGCCTCCTGGCGCATCGATATGGCCAGCGGCGGGGCGACGTATAGCCTTTACAATGTGACGGCAGCTACCAAACAAGAGGTGCTGGAATGGGTGGAGAGGGTGCGGTGATTTCTCACTGCCCCAGCCCCATCTTAGCCCCCCTATGTCGCTCTCGTCCCGCCAGTGGAAGTGGATTCTCGCCACCATCGGACTGCTTATCGTTACCGGTAGCGCCCTCTCAGCCGGCTACCTCGTGCAGCAACTCGCCGAAGAAGAACGTCATAAAGTGGAGCGGTGGGTTGAAGCCCAACGCTATATCCGCACGATGACAGATGCCGAAGCTGAAATCTGCGACCTCACCATCTACACCACTATTCTCCAAAGCAACTCTACCATTCCGCTGATACTGGTCGGACCCACCGGTGAAATTATCGATGCACATAATTTTGGCGAAAGCCTCGACTCTAATACCACCTACTTGACATCTGTGCTGAGCGACCTTCGCACCCAGGGCGTGGCCCCTATCGAAGGCGCGGGCGGCAACCAGATTTATTTTTTCGAGTCGAGTCTACTGCGCTCGCTGCGCTACTTCCCGTACATTCAGTTGCTGCTCATCGGCACCTTTATCTTGCTCGGCTACCTCGCCTTGAGTGCTATTCGTCGCTCCGAACAAAATGGGGTTTGGATAGGGATGGCCAAAGAGACGGCACATCAACTCGGCACCCCCATAAGTGCGATTATGGCCTGGGTCGAGTACCTGCGCGCAGAGTACGGCGACAATGAGGAACTCAGCGAGGTGGCCTCCGAGCTCAATCGAGATGTTGATCGACTTCAGCTCGTGGCCGATCGCTTCAATAAGATTGGATCAAAGCCCGAATTGGAGGCTGTGCCCCTGGGGGAAGTTTTGCAAGAAGTGTTCGACTACATGAGCAAGCGCGCGCCTCGCAAGGTGGCTTTTACCTGTGAGGTCGATGCAGCTTTCGCCAAAACTCCAATTGCCATTAATCGACACATATTTAATTGGGTACTAGAAAATCTGATTCGCAATGCTCTCGATGCTATGGATGGCAGCGGAACACTAGAACTTCGGGGTACAATTGCCAGAAACCTCGCAGAAATTGAAGTAGCTGATTCGGGCAAAGGAATACCTCCCAATAAACGCAAGACTGTTTTTCGCCCTGGCTACACCACGAAGAGTCGCGGCTGGGGCCTCGGGCTGAGTCTGGCCAAACGCATTGTGGAGCAGTATCACGGTGGCAAAATCTTTGTAAAGGATAGTGCTGTAGGGCGAGGCACCACATTTGCTGTGCGTGTGCCGCTCGCCCCTAAAGCCCCGCCATCCAGCCTCCATGAGGATACTCGCTCTCACCTTTCTGATGCTTAGTGCACTGAGCGCCGCAGCGCAGACACGCATCGTATTCTCTGATGAAGGGGGCAGTCCAATGTATGGCATCAATGCTTACACCAGCGACTATTCCTTTACCGCCTCCAGCCAGCTCGATGGCAGCATCACGGTCCCTGAATTGGATTTTCGCGACACCATCACCTTCAGCTTTACAGGCTATGAGACGCAGCAGTATAGCTACCTGTCGCTCCAGACGATGGCGGCTCGTGTGCGCATGGGGGAGGCCATACAGCTTTCGCTAAAACCTGCCACCGAACTCCTCGAACAGGTCGTGGTGGTGGGCCGCACCGATGAGGTGGCCGAAGAAATCCCTTGGACGGTAGCCATGATTACCTCCAAAGATATTGCCGCCACCAATCCCCAAACCAGTGCCGACGCGCTCGAGGATTCGGGCGAAGTATTCGTGCAACGCAGTCAGATGGGTGGTGGCTCACCTATCGTCCGTGGCTTTGAAGCCAACCGCGTGCTGCTCGTCGTAGATGGTGTCCGCCTCAACAATGCTATCTACCGCTCTGGTCATTTGCAGAGCGCTATCACTGTCGATCCGGCCATGCTCGATCGGGTGGAGGTACTTTTTGGTGCTGGAAGTCTGCTTTACGGATCAGATGCACTCGGCGGGGTAGTACACTTTCGTACCCGCGAACCGCAACTTGCCCTCGATGGCACCAAACGCAGTCGCGGCAACTACTTTATGCGCTTCTCGAGTGCCAACCTCGAAAAAACAGCCCACCTCGACTACAACTTTGCCCGCTCGAAATGGGCCTCCCAGACTTCGGTGAGTGTGTCGAGTTTTGCTGATTTGCGGGCAGGCACCCGCTACAACCACGCCTACACCGACTTCGGCAAAACTCCTTTCTATGTTGCCAATGCTGCCACGGGTGAGGTGAAGGCCAATCCAGATGTGTTCGTACAACGCGGCACCGGCTACGATCAGATCGATGTGATGCAGAAGCTAAAGTGGCAACTCGGCAAGAATCGCTACCTGCTCGCCAACGCCCAGTACTCCAACTCCAGCGATGTACCACGCTTCGACCAGCTAACTGCGGTGAGTGGCGACCGCCCGAGCGATCTCAAGTTTGCAGAGTGGTACTACGGACCGCAACAGCGGCTGTTCGGCTCGCTGCGCATGGTAAGTACTCGAGCTACGAAATTGCATGATCGAGTGCAGTACATCGCAGCCTACCAACGCATAGACGAAGATCGCTACGACCGCCGGCTCGACAACATGTGGCGCAACTTGAGCCTCAGCGATGTCGACGTAACCAGTCTCACAATTGATGCTGATAAATACCTCGGCAAGCTGCAACAGCATCGCCTCAGCTATGGCGTCGAAGTTCAGCACAACACAGTGGCCAGCATTGCCGGGCGGGTAAACCTCATTGATGAGTCTGTTTTGCTCGATCAAATTTCGCGCTACCCCAGTGGAGGTTCGACTATGACGAGCGCCGGTGCTTACACCACCTACCGCTACTCTGCTGCAAGTGATCGGTTTCATGCGCAAGCGGGTTTGCGCTACAGTTGGGTGCACTTGGGTGCAACGTTCGGAAATGCGCGCATGGACGAACCCGTAGACTGGCCGCAGCAGCTGCGCGATGGCGTGACTAGTACCAACAGCGCGATGACTTATGCGCTCGGCTTTACGGTGGCCCCAACGAGTTCGACGACTGTCCAGGTGCTTGGTTCTACAGCGTTTAGAGCCCCGAACGTTGATGATTTCGGGAAAATGCGGGTTAAAAACGGATATGTTTCGGTGCCCAACGTGGAGCTCACTCCCGAACACGCCACGAATGCGGAGCTTACGCTTACGCAAAACTTTGGGCGGTTGGGCGGGCCGGGTTTTGCCGCAAGGCTGAGTGCTACCAGCTTTTATAGCAGAATCACCGACATCATTGTGCGTCGTGATGGAGCCCTGCCAAATGGCGATACCACCTTTGCGAGTGGCGGCGACGTGTACCGCGTGCAGGTGAATGCCAATGCTGATGAAGGCATTATTAAAGGTGTGGGACTGCGGGGCGATGTGAGCTATGGTGCAAATCTTATGCTGTCGGCTCGACTGACGGCTACTGATGGTGTATCTGAGGATGCCGAGGGTACGAAAACGCCGCTCGCGCATATCCCTCCGACATACGGCCAAGTGGGCCTGAAGTATGTGATGGGAAGGTTTGACGTTGCGGGCACATATCGCTTCAACGGCACAAAGCGGTGGGAGGATTATGCTCCGAGTGGCTCGAGTGACAATGAGGACCAAGCCATTGACGAGGTGGGCACGCCGGCCTGGGGGGTAGTTGATTTCTTTGCGAGTGCTCGGCTGGGGCAGACGCTGCGGCTACAGGCTGGGGTGGAGAATATTGCTGATTTGCACTACCGGCCATTCTCGAGTGGAGTGAGCGCTCCGGGCCGCAATTTCGTGCTGAGCTTGCGGGGGAGGTTTTAGACCCGCGCCACATAGTGTCAACCCTACACCTTCCCGATTACGGTTAGAGAACTGGCAGGATTAGCAAGGAGGCAACATAATTTCGCACCTTTGCACCCCAAATTGGCTACCGCTCAGCCTATTTTGCATTGCCTAACCTAGCTTAAACCAACAACCATGACGGAATCGGGAACCCGGAATCCTAAGGCATCGCTGGCCGACCTCGGCCTGATCGCAACAGGAAATGTGTACTGGAACACCAAACCCGAAAAACTGGTCGAGCACGCGCTGTGCAACCACGACGGGGCCCTCGCCGACAGCGGCGCACTCGCCATCCGCACAGGTACTTTTACTGGCCGCTCACCGCAAGATCGCTTTATCGTCGAAGATGACATCACACGCGATGCAGTAGATTGGAACAAAATAAACCAGCGCTTCGAGGCAAATGCTTTCTACCGCCTCCGCGACAAAGTGCGTGGCTACCTCAGCGTGGGAGATGTATACGTGAAGGATGTAGCTGCAGGTGCCGATCCCGACTATGCTATCCGCGTTCGACTTATCGCCGAGACTCCCTGGAGTGCGCAATTCGCACATAATATGTTTCTGCGCCTCGACGAAGATGAACTGCGCAACTTCGAGGCAGACTGGACCATCTTCTGCGCCCCTAACTGCAAAGCCAATCCCGCCGAAGATGGTACAAATTCTTCGAACTTCGCTATTATAAGTTTTGCCGAAAGGCAGATAATCATTGGCGGCACTGGCTACACGGGAGAAATAAAGAAAGGAATTTTCTCCGTAATGAACTTCCTGCTGCCCCACGAGCACAACGTGCTCAGTATGCACTGCTCGGCCAATGAGGGCAAAGATGGTGTGACAGCAGTATTTTTCGGACTTTCTGGAACGGGCAAGACTACACTTTCAGCCGACCCAGAACGCGCACTGATCGGGGATGATGAGCATGGCTGGGACAACAAAGGCGTCTTCAACTTTGAAGGAGGTTGCTATGCCAAAGTTATCGACCTTACCGAGGAGAAAGAACCCGATATCTTTCGCGCAATAAAGCATGGTGCCATACTCGAAAACATCAAGTTTATCGAGGGTACACGTACTGTAGATTTTAGTGATGAGTCGGTGACGCAGAATACACGCGTTAGCTATCCTATTTATCACATCTCAGGTTGTAAGCAGCCATCGCGTGGCGGACATCCTGCTAACATCTTTTTCCTTACTGCAGATGCGTTTGGCGTACTTCCGCCGATAAGCAAGCTCACTAAGGGGCAGGCGATGTACCACTTTATCAGCGGATACACTGCCAAAGTTGCTGGCACAGAGGCGGGCATCGAGGAGCCTCAGGCTACCTTCTCCGCCTGTTTTGGAGCGCCATTTATGCCTTTGCACCCGACGCGCTACGCCGAAATGCTCGGCCGGCAGATGGAAGATCACGACGTAGATATCTGGTTGGTGAATACCGGCTGGAGTGGTGGTGCATACGGTACGGGCAAGCGCATGAAGCTGCCGTATACCCGTGCGATGGTGAGCGCTGCACTCGATGGCAAGCTGTCGGGAGGCAACATCAAGTGGAACGACGATAACCGGTTTGGGCTCGCCATACCCTCCGAGGTGCCAGGCGTCCCGACTGAATTGCTCGATCCACGCCAGGCCTGGGCCGATAAAGATGCTTACGACGCCAAGGCTGCGCACCTGAGCGAACTCTTCGTTCGTAATTTCCAGAAGTACGCTTCAGAGGCGAGCGAGGAAATTAAGAGTGCCGGTCCGCGCGTAGAGGCTTAAGTCCTGATGCGCTTATGGTAGCTGTTGATACGCTCGAGAGCAGTCTCGCTAAACTTACCGATGAAGCTGCCGTGGAGGTGGCGATGGTAGAGTTTGCTCACGAGCAGACTCCTTTCGTGCAGTACCTGTTAGGGGAGGGATTTGAGCTGCTCACTGAGGATGAGCGGAGCTATTTGCAGTACCTGGCGCTGGTGATGTATGATGCGGTGCGCACTGAGGCCGGCGGCACGGTGGCGACTGCCTCAGGTACTACGATTGAGGAATGGGACGAGCGCTGCTGGCAGTGGATGCAAGAGACGGTAGGCAAGCCGATGCACGAGCGACTCGACGTGTTTTTCGACAACATCAATGAAGAGGAACTCCTTGCCTTCGCAGAGGATTCTCTCATAGATCCAGATGCTGATGAAGCTGATGACGACTTAGCGGTGTTTCAATCAGGCGCTAGTCGCGAAATGGGCTTTGTGGCGCTGGCTGTGCTGGCGGGGGTACTGCGTGAGGCTTCGTAGACTGGGGGTGGTTGTAGCCATAAGATTGTAAGCAGCCCGTCTGACCACTGCGTGGTGAAAAAACTGGCCCAGCACCCAGCACCCAGCACCCAGCCCCTACTTCGGCCGACGTCGTCCAACTGAGCAGGTAAAGCCGCGGCAGGCAGAGGCCTTATCTACTAAAGTAGTTCGGTTGAACGACGTCTACTCTCGCTTCTCGCTTCTCGCTTCTCGCTTCTCACTTCTCACCTCCCACCCCCTACATCTCCTCCACCACAAAAAAGCCATCCTCTCCCTGCGCCTGGTAAAGCGGCATCAAGATGAGCCCATCCATGGGCGCAACGACTTCCCCATAAATGTCGTCAGCTAACACTTCGCCTTTGGTGATGCGCATGAAGTTGACGTAGCCCGGGCGCATTACAAATCGATCGGCAGGAGTAATAGTATGCGCGTACTTAAAGCGCACCAAGTGCGGTAAACCATCAGCACCAGCCCGCAGCACTTCAGCATGATGAGCCGCCACATCGCGTGGATGAATGGACCCAATCGAGCGCATGGTGTACACCAGCGCGCTGACAGCACGATCAATGGAAAGGGGATCGACGTGCTGGCCTGACTCGAAGACTATGCTCGTGGTGGGCACCCCGAGTTGCGCTGTGGTGAAGTAATGGAGACTCGTATCTGCTAAGCCCTCCAGCATTCCTAAAATTACCGGAGCATGCAAATCGAGGGCTATTGCGCGACTCGCTGGTGAGTCATTGACTAAGGAGAAAAATCCTCCGTCAGCAGTGGTCGTGTGGAGGTCGATGAGCACCACGTGGTTGGGTTCGTAGGCGGCCACTTCATCGCGAACGGCATCAGTGAGTGCAACAGCCTCTTCATCTTCTCCACTCAAGGAGTCATGGTCGCGCAAAGCTTCGATACGCTCTGGATTGAGCCAGCGATTGAGATCGTAACGTAGAAATCTCCGTCCTTGCTGCAGGGCAGCTCGATTGCCTGTGAGACCTACAAAGCGACCACGATAATTGAAGTCGCTGCGGAACGTGCTGTCGTGCGCCAGTAGCTCGAATACGCGCTCGATGGCCAGTACACCCGCCGGCTCGTTGCCGTGCATGCCGCCAATTGCTATGAGGAGCGGACCGCGTTCGATGCCTTCGTAGCGACCGAGTACCCGTGGTCGCTCATGCTTCAATGGAGTCGTGCCTGGTGTACCCTCAACGAGCTTACTCATCCTTGTCGCCCTCCTCTAACATTTCCACGCGTACCAGTTCAATTTTCGTTTCGCTAACGTCCTCGAGCACAAAGCGCCTGTTGTTGAGGTCTATGCTGTCTCCCTGTTCAGGGATTTTCCCTGTCGTCATGACGATATAGCCGCTGATGGTGGTGTAGTCGCCTTCGGGAAGAGCTAGGTCGGGATATTTCTCGTTGACATAATCTATTTCGAGCCGACCGCTCAGGAGGTAGGTCTTTTCATTGAGCTGCTCCTCTGGGTAATCTTCCTCGTCGTGCTCATCCTCGATCTCGCCGAAGATTTCTTCCACGATATCCTCGAGTGTAATCAAGCCCGTTAGCGAGCCGTACTCGTCGACGACAGCGGCCATGCTTTTGCGTGCACCGATGAAACGCTTCATCAGGTCGCTCAGCCTCATCGCCTCGGGTACAAAGGGAAGGTCGAGCGCAATTGGTTTTACAGCTCGGGGGAGGCTCAGGAGTTGCTGGTGGTGCACGTAGCCGATGACATTATCGATATCATCTTCATAGACTACGAGTCGACTGTGGTTACTCGTCGCAAACAATTCAGCGAGTACATCGACGGGTTGAGCCACTTCAATGGCGACGATTTCATTGCGAGGGACCATGACTTCGCGCACGCGCAGATCATTGAAGTTGAGGGCGTTTTGAAACAGATTCGGATCAATCGTGTCTTCCTCCGCCTCTACGGCCTCAGCGTGTGTTTGGATGATATACTGCTCCAAATCGAGGCGTGTAAAGGCCGTGTCGGGGACGTCAATTGGCTTGCGCGTAAGGAGCGCCAGCACTTTTTCGCTGATCCGAATCATGAGCCAAGCCAGCGGGCTGAGCAGCTTGCGCAGAAAGTTAATAGGATAGGCGAGTGCAAAGAGGATGCGCTCAGCAAAGACTTCGAAAAGTGCTTTGGGGAGAAATTCTCCAAAGACCAGTACGAAGACTGTGATAATGGCTGAATTAATGAGCAGTATCGCCCAATCCGCGCCAATGTACTGACTGACCCAAGGCGTGAGCAGACCACCAGCGAGTGCGGTGAGGGCCACCATTGCCAGGTTGTTGCCCACCAGCATGGCGCCTAGAAAGTCAGCTGGCTTTTCAAAGAACCGGGCAAGGATATCACCTCGGCGCTGCGAGCGCTTCCGCTTCAGTTCGATGAGCAGCTTGTTAGCACTCACAAACGCAATCTCGGTACCTGAGAACAGGGCCGAGAGGGCGAGAAAGAGGAGGATGAGGAGTATGGTGGCTAGCACGCGGGCGAAGGTAGAGCTTGGAAAGGGTTACGCAGCGACGCTCACTTCTGTTCGATAACCATCACCCCCTGAATAGCCCGCACCTTACTTCGCGTGAAGTTTTGATTACTTTCAAAGCCCACTCCGGTAATCTCTTTATCACCCTGGCGCAGGCGGACGAACCTGTCGGAGTAAATGCGCTCTTCGCTTGCTTCCCAAATCAACTCGTCGCTGTCGAGGCGGTCGCCCTCCACAGATTGCCACACCACCGAGTCGCGCACCACTACCCGTTCGAGTGATTCATTGCGGATGCCGTACTTAGCTGAGAGGGTAGAGTTGATAGTGCCGTTTTCATCAAAGAATTCAACATTTACCCCTTGCGGGAAAACCTGCTGAAATTCGTTGTTTTCGCGAAAGCGTAATAATTCAGGACCAGTAATGCGCACCTTTACTTGTGCACTGTCTGAGTAAATAGTTTCAAAATCTGTAATTCTTTCGGCATCAGGTCGTACTTCAGGAAACATCGCCGCTACATCACTGGGGTCATTCACGCAGCTGATGCAGTTGATAAAGCAGATTACGCCAATTAGAATTCGAACCATGTGCTGCAACTTAACCTTTGCTAGCGTATCAAATTAATGTCGCCTGTAACCGGCAGCACCACGCCATCGACATATTCAACTTCCGCATAGAACGCAA
Organism: Saprospiraceae bacterium; assembly: GCA_965213735.1. Lineage (GTDB taxonomy): Bacteria > Bacteroidota > Bacteroidia > Chitinophagales > Saprospiraceae > CALDTK01. The sequence goes on along the minus strand of CBDCAB010000005.1, from coordinate 37,923 downwards.
ATACTGCTGGATTGAGCGCCTCACCACGAAAGCGACCATCCCAACCTACCGTCGGGTCGTTGAGCGGTAAGTTAGATGCTTCCCAGACGCGGTTGCCCCAACGATCAAATACCTGCACCGAATTAATGCGCGTCACTATGCCTTCCGGACCATAGATCGTCCAATTATCATTGACGCCGTCGATGTTAGGTGAAAAAGCGTTTGGCACGTACAAAGGCCGCACCTTGCGAACATCGATCTGCAGCAGGTCGGACGCGACACAGCCTTCATCACTGGTAAAAAAGACCATTAATTCCGCCGGATTGCCGGCAATAATTTCAACCTCGCTGCACTCCGGGTTGAGGCACAGCAGCGAATCCACGCCACTCCACATATATGTACCTGGACCAGCAATATTAGTCTGAGCTGATACCACGATTCGCTCCCCTAATTCAGCATTTAAATTATCCCCAATCTCAACTTCTGTGGCAGGAGGATCAAATAATTCGACATACACTGTATCCACACATCCTTTAATATTCTGCACAAATATTGTGTATTCATCAGCAAATAAACCTGTATACGCCGTATCTGATAAAAATGGGCCGCCATTGATACTGTAAACAAAATCTGGCACACCAGTAAGTACACTCGTCGTAAACGAACCAGTAGCAGTACCCGCACACACAGGATCTATACCAGCGGGCTCGGCAGCAATGAGAGGCGTACTTGCTTCACAACAAGGTTCGATAAATATCTCTCGCGTCTCCGTAACCACACAGCCCTCAGAACTCGTAACCCGCAGGGTGATAACTTTCTCTCCAAAGGAATTGTAGGTAATCTGAAATGGACCGTTGCCACTAGCCTGGGGCCTATCTGCAAAGCTGCCAAAAAACCAGTCGTAGCTGCCACTGGCGCCTGGTGTGAGGGTGCTCTGGTTAGTAAACGTTATTACATCGTTGTCGCACTGACTCCCAGTTTCGGGATCGATGGCAAAGGCAGGTTTCGGTCCTTGAAATGTCCCGCTACCGGTGAAGTTGATCGTGAATCCATTGCCGGTTTGCGAAAAGTTATTGACGATCATCGCATAAGACTTACCTGCTTCCATCTGCAAGGCTTCGCCAAAGTTGTTGTCGCCTACCTGGCAACCTGGAATTTCGGTGTCATCCCCATCACCTTCGCGTAGGCCGGTAACGCCCGTGCAACGTTCCCAATCAGAAAACGGCTGACCGATATTTTCACCAGAAGCTATGCAACGCAGCAGCTCCTTGCCAGCACAGTCATCTATACCACCAGGCAGTTCGTAGACACTAAAGTCGAGGTCATCTGTAGGATTGGTAGGTCTTAGTTCGAGGCCTAAAGTACCGGCCGTATCGCAGGTCCACCTATACCAGACGCTGCCGCTTTCGGTTTGTCGCGGTGCAAATTCGTTGTACAAGCAGCTGGCGTCATCAATTTCAGTCACATCGTTGCCGCCGCCCTGGAGGGAGGCAACGGTAAAGGATGATTTGTCGCACAGTATCACGCCGTCTACGCAGTCGCTCTTAGGCTCCGGCACAAAATCGAACAGGTCGATGCACAGCTGAAAGGTTCCTTCAATCTGATCGCGGGCAGCTACACGCAGGAAGTACAGTTCGCCCGGCTGCAAATCGTCCGTTATAGCTTCGATCAAATTCACGCCGAAGCCATCTGAGGCGCAGATGATTTCGGTAGGCATGGTACAGCTTGCATCGTAGAGCACGAATTGGGGCGCCGTAATCGAGCCACCACTTTCACGCTCGAGTTGCCCGATGACGCGGATGCTTGCATTGGTGGCCGTAGCTGTAAAGCTGAACCAAACGTCTTGCGTCAATGTGTCGGGAAAGCAGAATGGTACAGGTAGAGCCGAGCCGGTGGCACCGACGTTAGTAAACTGGCCTGGATTGGAGCAGTAGTTGGTGATGCTACCTAAAGAGGTGGCGTTGATGCACTCGTCATTAGCAACTTGAGCCCAAACAGGGCTGCTCAATAGCAGGAGGAGAAAGACCTGGAAGAAGTGACGCATATGCTGAGGTGACCTAGTAACATCCCGGATCGTGTTTTGGGATGCGTAGCGAAAGCCAGACAACACAAAAAAGACTGGTGCTCGCGCAAGTAAAAACGGCTGGAGCCCTAGTAGCGCTAAGGTGACAACGGCTTTTCGAGCAAGTGCCAGTGTTTGCAGTGCTTGGCGGCTTGGAGTAGCAATCCTAATGCACGTTCCGGGAACATACCAAGAATGCTTCCGGTTAGCGCAACGCTGCCTGGCACCGCTACATTGCGGCGTGTCTAGTCTGCTCCGCGTCGTTCCTCACCTTCTCACGCTCACCAATCTCGCGGCAGGTTGTGTGGCTTGCATAGCATTAATATCGGGCAATTACGCGCTGGTGCCGTGGTGTTTGCTCGTGAGTGCGGTTGCGGATTTTCTCGATGGTTTTGCGGCTAGAGCAGCTGGTGTTTCCGGACCTTTCGGCCGCGAACTCGATAGCCTGGCCGACATGGTGAGTTTTGGCGTAAGCCCTGGCCTAATGGCATTTGTCATGCTTGGTGGCGTCGACGAAATGATTGCCTATGCTGGCCTGCTCATCCCGCTGCTGAGTGCAATGCGCCTTGCCCGCTTCAACGTCGAGCAGTCGGATACGAAGCATTTTATCGGCTTAGCTACCCCTGCCAATACCTTGCTGTGGTTTGGGCTATTTATGACGTGGCAGTACGATAGTTTCAGCTTTCGCCAAAACCTCACAAATCCCCTAATTGTGGTGCCGCTGGTGCTGGTGTCGAGCTACCTGTTGGTGAGTAACTTCTCGTATTTCTCCAATAAACTCAACCCGCTGGCGCCGCGCAATTGGCCTGTATGGCTGGTGGCGGTCGCGTTCATCGTCTTGCCCTGGCTGGTGGGCTGGGCAGCTATCCCGCTGGCGATGCTGCTGTACTTATTGAGTCCGCTGGTCTGGTCGCCCCAACATCCTTAGTCGTGAGAGCGAGTATAGATTTTAGAGCTGAGGTTTATCTGCTCAGCCCGGAGGAAGGCGGTCGGCCCATCAATGCACGCAGCGGCTATAGGTGCCTGCATGTTTTTGCTGGATACCCGAGTCTTTCAACCTCCGGCGAGCAACATTATCCCGGTGGCCAACTCCTTTCTGGTGACACTGCAACAGCTGATATAGCCATTCTCTCTCAAGATTATTTCCAGCATCGTCTCTATCGCGGCCAAACTTTCGACTGCTATCAAGGAGCTCGCATTATCGGTCGCGGCGAAATTGTGCAGGTTATCAATGAGCGCCTTCAATTACCCGCAGATGCAAAAGCGGCGCGTTGGGTGAATTTGCATGATTTTCCTGCCGACATCGCCGCGCATATAGAGCAGGCGTATGGTTCGCGCAAAGCTGTGGTCTTCAATCAACTTCAGTTTATGCTCGCCCAAGTGCCTGCTGCCAGGCATCCACGCATCGTGCGCGCTGTGCTGCACCTAGCCAATGGCGATCGCTTTGCACTCGAGGATGCTATTGCCCTGGCTCGTCGTGACTACCGCGATGTGCTTCTGCAGGCGGAGTACGCTTTTGGAGTCGGTGGTAGGCATATGCGGATTCACGATTTCCGTAATCCGCTTGGGGAGCTTCCGACTGAATTTTAATCCTTGACGAATACCTTCGCCACTATGATCTACTTTGCTGAGATTCAGGTGATGCCGCACCAGGAGTTGCTCGACCCACAGGGTAAGGCCGTCAAGAATAGCCTCCCCAATGTTGGGGTGGAGGGGGTGCAGGATGTGCGCATCGGCAAGCGCATCGAGCTCAAAGTGGAGGCAGCGAGTGAGGCTGCGGCTCGCGAGCAGGTGGAGAAAGCTTGTAAGGCAGTGCTCACCAATCCGATCATGGAAAAGTACGAGTTTTCACTCGCAGAGGCGCGCTAGCTTTTTCACCTCCATCAGCGCAGCAGCTCAGCTTATCACAAACGTTTGCTCTTCCTCGTCCCTACCCCTATTGGCAATCTCGGCGACATCACCGAGCGCGCGCGTGAAGTGCTAGTGGCGGCAGATGTAGTGCTGGCTGAGGATACGCGCAATACAGGTCAGTTGCTCAAGCATCTTGGCCTTTCGGCAAAACTCCAGGCTTACCACGCGCACAATGAGCACGGACGCGTACCGATGTACCTCGAGCGGCTCCAGGCCGGTGAAACTATCGCTCTTGTAAGCGATGCAGGCACACCTGCTATTAGCGATCCTGGATTTTTGTTGGTTCGCGCCTGTCGTGAGGCTGGGGTAGAGGTATGTTGCTTACCGGGCGCGACAGCATTTGTGCCTGCCCTTGCCGCGAGCGGGCTGCCTTGCGATCGCTTTCACTTCGAGGGCTTCCTCCCGCAGAAAAAAGGTCGCCAAACCCGCATCGAGTACCTGGCTGCCCTCCCACATACTTTCGTGCTTTACGAATCTCCCCACCGCCTCGTAAAGTGCCTCGCCCAACTCGCGGAGCACTGCGGCGGCGACAGACCTGCTTGTGTGGCAAGAGAGATCAGCAAACTCCACGAAGATATTCGCACCGCTACGCTTGCAGAGCTGCACGAGGCGTATGCAGAGGAGGCTAAAGTTCGTGGGGAAATTGTGGTGGTGGTGGCTGGGGGGTGAGGGGGCGGCTTCGCCGGTTTAGGCTTCGCTGTTTTTTAAGCTTCGCTTGTTTTTTGGCTTCGCCGTTTTTGCTGTTTGGGGGGCAGTGCTTGTGGCTGTGCGGGGGTGATGGTATCGCAAGGTGGTATGCGCCCCAAAAAGTAGAGACTTTTCCCTTCCGATTTCATCACTAAATTGGAAGACATGCCAACCTACGAACACGATGCTGCCGGGCGCCGCATCATACCCAAAACTGTCAAGCAGGATGTGCTGCGCCTAGTTGCTAATGGGGCTTCTCGCTCTATAGTCGCCACACAGTACGAGATCACTCCAAAGATGATCTGGAAATGGGAGCAGGCCCACAAGCTCGCTGTATCCGCTTCGGCTTCAACTACCGGCAAGGGCGCCGCTCAGGAGACCACTCAGGGTAATACTGGGGATCGGATAGCTACTCAACAGCACGAGCGTATACGCGAGCTGGAGAAGCAGCTCGAACGTTCCCAGATGCGGGAAGCCATTTTAAAAAAAGCTTTGTCGATCATAAACCCACCCGCATGAACTGTTACCTAGCTATTCAGGCCGCTAGCAGCGATCAAGGTGTAGAGCTGTGTACAGGTGTGCGCAAACGGTGCAGTGTTCGTCTGGCGTGCAGCGTTTTCGGCATCAAAGAAAGCAGCTACTACAAATGGCGCTTGCAAGAACGTCATATTGCCAACGTCAACCTCGACCAAGGAGGTGGTGCAGGCGGCGAGATGCCACTCAAACCGGGGGCGCCTGAGGCGGAGATGTCGGAGACCTGGACACGCAAACTAGATCGTTTGAAAAGTAAGGCATTAAGCCAGCAACTATTCGACATCAAGGTACTTGAGCTTTTCAAGACAGATAAGCAAAAACGAGGTTACCGCACTATTGCCGGGGAGCTACACGCGGCTGCCTTGGATGATTACATGGCCGATCCCAACCCTAGTGCTACTAAGCCCGAGCGACCTACAGAGAAGGCCGTTCGGTTGTCAATGAGGCGGCAGGGACTGAGTGCAAAACAGGAGCGTAGTTACAAACCCCAGACTACTGAGCGCTGCGATGAGGCAGATCGCAAACAAAACCTATTGTTGCACAATGCTCCAATGCTTCAAAAGCTGCCCTTTGACATAGACTACAGTGAGCTGCCAGCTGATCAGTTGGCGGCTATTGACACAGCGAATAATGAGCCTTTACGGCTGCGGGCATCACAGCCTTGGCAGGTCTTGGTTAGCGACATTACCTATATTCGCATGCGAGAATCTCACAATGGTTGGGGTTACTTGTGCTGTTGGCAAGATCAGTTTACGCGTCGCATAGCTGGATGGGCGGTGGGTTATCTACAAATCGCAGAGTTGGTTGACCAAGCACTACAGTTGGCGTTGAGTGCAGACAGTTGGCGAGGTTATCCACTTATCTGTCATTCAGACGGTGGTGGTCAGTACTTAAGCGATTTGGTAAAGTCTCGACTAAAAGCTCACCAGTCAATTCAGTCGATAACACGTCGCGGCAACACATTGGATAATGCACAGGCTGAATCGTTATGGTCACGTCTCAAGGTGGAACTAAACATCGTGCGCAAATCGAGCGAGGCGGACTGGATAATTGACCTAGCCGAGGCCAAGCGTATATTTGCAGATTACATCGAATATTACAACACGCAACGGCCACATTCGAGTCTCGGATACACATACCCGCTTATTTATGAACAACGGTGGCGTCGACAAAACGTACCTTCACGGCGACCTTGCTTGGTTGCTGTTCCAGCTTCGCTACGCTCCGCTGGAACAGCAACCAAGCAAGACGCAACAACCCTCGACCTAAGGGAGGGATAAGTCTCTACCAGTAAGGGCGCACTCCAAGGTTCGCAAAGGGTATCGCAAGGGGCGCAAAGGGGGGCTTCGCCGGTTTTGGCTTCGCTGTTTTTAAGCTTCGCTTGTTTTTGGCTGCGCCGTTTTTGCTGTTGGGGGGGCAGTGGTGGGGAAATGGTATCGCAAGGAACGCAATGGGTATCGCAAGGCTCGCAAAGGGGGGCTGCGCCGGTTTTGGCTTCGCTGTTTTTTAAGCTTCGCTTGTTTTTGGCTGCGCCGTTTTTGCTGTTAGGGGGGCTGTTCTTGTGGCTGTGCGGGGGTGATGGTATCGCAAGGGTCGCAAAGGGTATCGCAAGGTTCGCAAAGGGAGGACGCAAAGGGGGGGCTTCGCCGGTTTTGGCTTCGCTGTTTTTAAGCTTCGCTTGTTTTTGGCTGCGCCGTTTTTGCTGTCTGGGGGGCTGTGCTGGGGAAATGGTATCGCAAGGAACGCAATGGGTATCGCAAGGCTCGCAAAGGGGGGCTTCGCCGGCTTTGGCTTCGCTGTTTTTTACTGTTCTGGATTGGCTTCACACGGAGACGCTACGATGTACGGAGACTACCGCGTTGGGTGGCTATTGTGGTCTGCAGTTCAAAGGCATGATTAGCTGCGTAGCTGCGTCTAACTTGGAGCCCAGGGTTTACCCGGTGGCTGCGGCTGCGCCGGTTTTGGCTTCGCTGTTTTTTAAGCTTCGCTTGTTTTTGGCTGCGCCGTTTTTGCTGTTAGGGGGGCTGTTCTGGGGAAATGGTATCGCAAGGAACGCAATGGGTATCGCAAGGCTCGCAAAGGGAGGACGCAAAGGGGGGCGGCTGTGCCGGTTTTGGCTTCGCTGTTTTTTTAGCTTCGCTTGTTTTTGGCTGCGCCGTTTTTGCTGTCTGGGGGGCTGTGCTGGGGAAATGGTATCGCAAGGAACGCAATGGGTATCGCAAGGCTCGCAAAGGGGGGCTTCGCCGGCTGCGGCTGCGCCGTTTTTTTAGCTGCGCTTGTTTTTTTGGCTTCGCTGTTTTTTACTGTTCTGGATTGGCTTCCCACGGAGACGCTACGATGTACGGAGACTACCGCGTTGGGTGGCTATTTTGGTCTGCAGTTCATAGGCATGATTAGCTGCGTAGCTGCGTCTAACTTGGAGCCCAGGGTTTACCCGGTGGCTGCTGATGACGCTCTAAAGCATGCCGACCCAACAAATCATAACCCCCACGTACAAACCCCACCCCTTGCATACGTTAACTACACGTGCTGACTGTACTGCTAAGTTGTTTGCTGCTGTGGATAGGTCCTGGAGGAGATGAAGCTGCCGAGCTCGGGTGCGACAGCGCGCGGATTTTGTGGACGCCCACAATCAAGCTGAAGATCAGTGATTTCAAAGGTAGACACGGTAAGCGCGAACACACCGCAGAGGCCAATACGGGAATTGCCACCCAGTCGCGCGCAGGAGCGACTGCCGATGTGTTTGTAGTAGAAGCCACTACATTTTTCGACCCCTGCAGATCCTGGTTTCGCCGTACGGCAAGCGACTCAGCTACCCTCGCACACGAGCAGCTTCATTTCGACATTTCCGAATTACACGCCCGCCGACTCATGGCGCTTTATGCCACAGAAATAGCTAGTCACACGGAATTTTTGCGAAAGCATGAACGCCTATACGACCGCATTTGGGAACAATCGCGCCGCATGCAACAGCATTATGATGATGAAGTGTACGCCGACCGAAGTGCACAAGCAGCATGGGGAGCACGGATCGCCGCCGAACTGGAGGCCATGGCTGCGTATGCGAGCAAAACCATTACACTACCCATGCGCTAAACCTACGTTAAAGCCTCCACCAGATGTCTACTCGTGTGCATCTTGTATGTTAGTAGTCTAGGCGTAGCACGAGTTTTGCCCTGAGCACTTGACTACACCGAATTTCAACCTCACTATGCTTCAATCCACACTGACCTGCCTGCTTGCCCTGCTGATGACGTCGATGGTGGCGCAAAAAGTGGTGGAAGGACAGCCGGAGACCAATTTTGATGGAGAAGAACTCGACATGCTCATCACCGAAGAGGGGGATACGCTGCTACTGGCCAACCTGCTCGAAGATGTCAGTGTATCGAGCCCGCGCAGCTTCGACAATGCAGAAGACTACAAGCTGTACCGCAAGTACCGCTACTATGCTCCGAAGGTGTATCCTTACGCTGTAGATGCTATCCGGATCTTTCGCGAAACGGAGTACGTGACGGCGACAATGGGCCAGCGTAAGGCGAAAAAGCACATCCGCCGCCTCCAGAAAGAGCTGAAAAAAGAGTTTGAAGAGCCGCTCAAGAAGCTGACCAAAACAGGCGGCTACATCCTCGTGAAAATGATTGAGCGTGAAACAGGTCAGCCTATGCATTACCTCATTAAAGACCTGCGCGGAGGTTTGACGGCCACCTACTGGACCACTATGGGCCGCATGTTTGGACACGAACTCAAAGACGGCTACATCGTCGGCGAAAACCCCATCCTCGACATCGTGCTGCAAGACTATGATATCAGTCACGAAGTACTGGTGAAGGCAGATACAGCTGCTCGTGCTGGTGGAGGGAGGGATGATTAGGGGGTGTTGGTGGTGAACGTTATAAAAAGCGGTACAAAATGATTCTAGAAACCTCTGAGCATATTAAATTCCATGTACCATTTACTGGTAATGATTGGACAAAACATACATTCGATGATTCTCGCAAACGGTGTAGTAAATACGACTTGTCATTTCACGGTGGGGATGTTAATTTATTTAGATGAAATCTCCCGTCCTGACCTCTCTCTTAATTTCCAGTATGAGTTACGCCTCTGCTCAAGTGAGCCTTTTTGCAACCACATCGTATGCCCGCTCTTTTTTAAGTGATGTAGTCATGCATGATCAGTTTAAACCTCCTGGCACGACTGAAACCGTTACGTATAAGATTGAGAATATACCTAACGGTATACCTTTTTCACTCGGTGTGCAATGGACATCCCGTAACAACATATCCATAGGACTAAAATCGACATATCTCAGAAGCTTTAATTTCACGACGACATCTACCGAAAGTACAACTTTCTTGCGGTCCCACTGCTCCATCAGTTTAAGTGTTGGACCGGAAATTACTTACAAACTTCTTGCAATTAATGATATGTTTGCTTTGCATCAGCAGATTTCATTTCCAGTTCTATTGAGGAGTCGATACATAACCCAGAATAACAGGGAGGATTTAAGATCTGGAATCCAACTCGTATATGGGGGTCGAGTGCGACTAGGCTTTGCTACTGAACTTCAACTTCACATGGCGCTCAAGCCACGTGTCGCCATAGTTTTTCTAGCTGGAGTTAATGCGCAAAGTTTCTATGCCAAACATTATACACGTGCTCGCCTCGTTGACGGCAAAGTTGATCCAAGCCAGGATGTAAGTTACGTAGAATATCAACCTATTGGAAAACATATCCCACTAGTTGGCGAAGTTTCTTCAGCTGGCTTTGTTAAGTCCTTTAGCTATATACATGCAGGTATCGGGCTGGTATATACCTTTATAAAAAATGCACGATGATTACGCGTATTCGTATGGCCACATCAATTGCCTCATCTAACATCTTAGGCTTAACTGCCTTCTGTCGGGGCAATGTGTTACGCAATAGCTGTGTTGTACTAATTCTCAAATTTCTGCATTTAAGACGCCTTCTAACGGTATTACTCCTCCTGATTACCGTCCAGCTTGCGCGTGGCCAAGTAATTGTTTCTGCCACAGCTTCCTACGCTCACTCCATCATGAGCGAAGTCAACGATCATGACAATAACTTCACCCCTACCAGCGAAGCTTTTAATTCCTTCGACTATTACCATATAGCTACGGGAATTCCGCTCAGCCTGCAGCTACAGCTAGCTGCCCCTGAACGACTTAACCTAGGCATCAGAGCTAATTTTATGCAAAGTTTCAGCACCGATAATACCCATATCTCTCATGAGTCAGATACGCTTACCACCTCCCGCTCAACCAGAAATTTATCAATAGGTCCTGTTATAAGCTACGAGCTCTACGCGATCAACGATAAGGTAAGGCTATTCCAGGAGGTCTATTTCCCGTTACTCTTACAAGCACGTTATCTCAGGAAATCAATATATTCAAGCACGCAAGCCGGCACTCTCCTAGAGTACAGACCTCTCAAACGTTTAGGCTTCGCTACCAACTTCCGGCTCGACATCGACCTATCGCGGCAGCTTCAGCTATGCCTTCTTGCTGGGATCAACCTGCAGAAGTTCCACACGAAGGACGAGACTTTTTATTTCTTGACTAACGGAACCATAGATCCTGATGAGCCTGTCCATTATCGGGAGCATGCCCCAATTGGCAAACCAGTCTCAAATTCTACTCTTTCAATACCCAAAAGCTTCTCCGTTTCGCTCAGTTATATACATGCAGGAATTGGCGCAAGTTATCGCTTTGGTAAAGGGTGAGGTTGCTGGCCTGACCACAATATTGTGGTCAGGTGGGTGCTAGGTGCTAGGTGGTACCCGACGGACCTGATCAGTAGAACTATCCTTCTGAAGAATATAGTTCAAGATCAGGTCCGTCGGGTACCTGTGAGGAACTGGCCTAAAGCGCTCCAATGCCATGCGCGCTAAAGCGCGCGTAACCAGACATAAATGGGTGCTGGGTCCTGGGTGCTGGGACACTGGGTCGCCGGGTAAACCCAGGGCTCCATGCAACGACGCCGCTCTGCGGCTATCAGACCCCCTCCCGCAGCGTGGTCATAGCCGCAGAGCGGCGGCGTTGTCAGAGGGTAGGATTTACCCGGAACGATACCAGGGGCTGGCCTAACCCAATATTGCGGTTAGGCTGGGGACGTAATCGGGTTCCTTCGGACAACGATGCGATGCGGACTAAACCCCGAGTAACCGGAACCCTTCGGACGGCCATACTATTCGGGCTAAACCCTGCGTAACCGAACAGAAATAGGTGTTGGGTGTTAGGTGCTGGGTCTCTCACCCGCAGCGCACTCTAGAACAGCAGTCCAGCCTCCAGCAGCGTAGTGGTCTAGCTTCCAGCAGCGTAGCGATCCCACTTCCCACCTCTCACCTCCCACTCCTCACATCCAACAACTCCCCCTTCCGCACCTTCCAGGCCTCCACCTGCTCCTCCTTCCAGCCCGGTAGCCGACTCTCGAAAATGTAGATCAACTCGGCAAGCTCATCTGGATCAGTGGTAGGGTAGCGATCCTGCCATTTCACCGCCAGGCGACCGTAGCGCCTCGCCCGACCAGCCTCACGAGCCACACGCATCCGGTAGCGCAGATAAGTCGAGTCAGCACGCATCGGGTAGGCCCGCTCAATCAAGCGCTTTGCCACACGCCGCCGCGCCGGAACAGTACCAAACAAAGCACGATCTAATTCCACAGCTATGCGCTCGTCGATGAGATACGTATCAGGCGCATCCGGTGAGGCCGCACGCCTCGTCACCAGCGTATCAAACAAACGATTGTCAGTAGACGCATACCGCATCACTAAGCCATCAGCACGCTCGCTCGACCACCCACCTGTAGCGTCGAGCAGATCAGCTACATAGGCACCCACCGCCGGATGCTGCAGCTCCCTGCCTAGTCGCACCAGCTGATGGAGCGAAGCTGTATCTCGCTCGCCAGCAGCATGACGAGATTGTAAGGCAGCAAACGATCCCGGACTCGGAGCCGCTTTTATACCCTCAAAAAACCTGCGTGCAGCCGCAGCACCCGGGTAGCCAACCATCCGATCGAGCTCCTGACCGCTAGCATCTACAACCAGCACCGTCGGGTAAGCCTGCACGCCGTACCGCTTCACAAAGTCGACGCCAGCGCCACGCTCAGCATCCAGCTTCACCGCCTCAAAATTGGCACGAAGAAGTTCGATAACATCTGGCTGCTCAAACACTTCCTTGTCGAGCATCTTGCAAGGCTTGCACCAGGTGGTGTACACATCGATGAGCACTGGATTGCCGCTCCGCTTAGCAGCTTTAAGCGCGGCATTGAAGTCATTGCCAAACAGCGTCGGGTGCTGCGCGTAGGCCAAAGTGCTCAGGCTACTCAGCGCGAGACTGAGCATCAAAAAAATCATGCTGTTGCTACGCACTACCCGGCCAACTTATCGAGCAACTCAGTCACCATCACCGCTCGCCTCGGATCATCATTCTCGGTGAGTTGTTGGGCAGCCCGTTCGGCTTGAGCAATGGCTTTTTTGGTCTTGCCTTGCTTGCCGAGCAACTGCGCGTAAGTGTAGAGATGATCAAAATTGGCTTCGCCTTTAGCTGCGGTTCCGGCCATTTTCGTCGCCAAATCCATCGCTTTCGGTTGCTCGGGGAAGTAGCGACTGAGTTCCACCGCCATTTGGTGATTGGCAGCAGGAGTATTACCCGCAGCACTTACCACTTTGCGCGCGGCTTTGTAGGCGAGCCCGGCGTCTTTTCGGGTTTTGGCGACAGCTAAATCAACCTTAGCATCAAAGGCCTTGGCACGACTCGGCAAATGCTCATCAATCGCTTCTTTAGCCTCCTCCAGCAACTTATCGGAGTTGTAGGTGAGGCCATTTTGCATCGTTTGCTCAGCAGCCGCTTCTATGCGTTTGGCCACCGCATCCTTGCCGTACGTTGCTTCCAAACTGCTGCGCTGCTCGATGAAAAATTCGAAAATGCGGGAGTCGACCTGTACCGTACTAGCAAAGATCACCGCCTGCACGTCGGCGTCCCCGTGCGCCTTGTTATCGCGTAAAAATTCATTCGCAATAGCGAGCGAAGGTTTGCCCGCTTTGTTGAGCGACTCCACATAGGCCAGCACCAGCTCCGGATCACGGTCGCCCTCGCGGTAACGCTTTGCATACGTCTCAGAACGATCAGTTTTGCGCAAAGCAAGCTGCCCCTGCTTAATGAGATTTGCTGGATCTTGAGCACCGACCACGCGCTGCACCAACTCGCCTTCCGGAGAAATGTAGAGCAGCGTCGGGTAGCTCGACACCGGGAACTTGCGGCCGAAGGTTTTGCCCTCGTCGCGCTCCATATCAATTTTGAGATTGACAAAGTTGTCGTTGTAAAACGCGCCAACGTCTTCTCGCGGAAACACCTGATTACTCATCCGCTTGCAGGGCCCGCACCACACGGCATAGGCATCAACAAAGACGAGTTTGCCTTCCTCCGACGCCTTATTAAGGGCCTCTTCAAAAGAGCCATGGAAAAAATCAATGCCACCAGCTTGGGCAGCAACTGATCCTAGAGCCAGGAGAAGTGCGGTAAAAATTGAGCGCATCATAGCTAACATCTTGTGCAAATTGAGTGCCTAGTTATCAGTCGGGGAGGGCACTTTCGGCAATTCACCTCCACGCCGCGCCACATCCCGCAGTTGCCTTACTTGATCGGCGAGTTCGTGCTCGGGATAGGTAGCCAAAAACCGGTCGTAATACTCAACGGCCAGCGGATAATCCTGGTACCTGGTGTCCATCACGAAGCCCTGGTAAAACATGGCCTCAGGTGCACGTTGGTAGTCGGGATGCCAGCGCCACACGTAGCCCCAGAGCTGGATGGATTTGTTGGCCCAATCGATGCCACTAGCCACTCCGGCGGCCTTCATGAGTAGCTCTGGCGTGCGGATGTCTTGTTGGTTCGCTTCCGCAAAACGTTGCACGGCTCGCACAAACGGTCGCCCACGCGCGGTATCCGTACCAGCTTCGAGTCCATCGGGAAAGAGCGCTTCTTCGAGCCGATCTATCTCGGCCAGCTGTTGCTCGCGCAGCTCTTCAGGTGTAGGTTCGGCAGTATTGGGCTGTGCGCAGGCCATTAAGCTTACGCCAAAACAAAAAACAAGCAAGCGGAAATGAAGCATAAGCCACGAAAGTAAGAGCAGCTCGCGTCAGGGGAATCTAATCTCTCCCGGATCGTGCCTTGGGATGCGTAGCGAAAGCCTGACAACACAAAAAAGACTGGTGCTCGCGCAAGTAAAACGGCTGGAGCCCTAGTAGTGCTAAGGTGACAACGGCTTTTCGAGCAAGTGCCAGTGTTTGCAGTGCTTGGCGGCTTGGAGTAGCAATTCTAATGCACGATCCGGGTTTATGTTACTGTTGGTTACAACACAAAGGCAGCAGACTCAGTACTAAGCAGGCAGAACCGTGTCGCGCCCACGCTTCGATGCTGCACGGCACAAAACTTGAACTCAGCCATAAGTATGGATCGAGACTGGCAGGACCTCATCGCTGGTAAGCGCCAGGCATTGGAGCGCCTGTACCGCACCCATATCGATGCTCTGCTGAGCTACGGCCAACAGTTTGCCGATGAAGGCAGTGTTGAAGACCAGATACACGACCTTTTTGTGCAGCTGTGGGACAAGCACGCGCTGCTCACGCCCGACGTAAAGCCGCGGCCTTACCTGCTCATCAGCCTGCGCAATGCACTCCTGCGCCAACACAAGCGCAGCACCCGCCAAAGCACACTCGACCAGCTGAGTGCCCCAACTTCACCAACTTCAAGCGTGGAGCAACAACTCGTAGCCGCCGAAACCAGCACCGCACGCAGCCACTCCCTCGCCGCAGCTGTTGACGAACTTTCCGCCCGCGAACGAGAAGTCATCAACCTCCGCTTCGTGCAAAACCTCGACTACGATGCCATCGTTGAAATCTCGGGCATGAACTACCAAGTGGCGCGCAATACACTCTCCCGGGCCATCAAAAAACTACGCGTGCAACTCGCTGGCACTACAATTAGCCTGCTGTTGGTTACAAAACTGCCGGTGCTGTCTCTATGTAGTGAAAGCCTATCTGCCGCACTGTTATGACCGACGCCTACACTCAACTCAGCGATGCGCAACTGCTCGACGACCCAGCGTTGCAGGCCTATGCACTCGAGGGAGCGCAGGCTGAGGCGTGGCAGGCATGGCTTGCTGCACATCCAGCCCAAGCTCCACGCATAGAGGCTGCTGTAGCTGCACTACAACATGTACGCGCAGCTGTAGCTCCTGAAGCGGAGGCTTCACCTGCCCGCAAACAAGCGCTGTGGGAGCGTATTGCAGCAAGTACAGCCGCCCCGCAATCGGCTCGTGTTGTCGAACTCTCCTCACGCCCCAGTCGAGCCAAACGCTTGCGCCGTTGGGCAGTCGCGGCAGCCGCGGCGGCAGTTCTCGGCATCGCGCTACTCCTAGGCTGGCAAGAGCAGAGCTACCACACGCACTCGCACCAACAGCAGAAGATTACGCTGGCCGATGGCAGCACCGTCATTCTCGCACCTCACTCGAGCCTCGAAGTGATTTCATACGGAGATCAGCGACAGCTTACCCTAGCGGGCGAAGCTTGGTTTGAAGTAGCAAAAGGAACCCCATTTGTAGTCACCACAGCTGCCGGCCAGGTCGCTGTACTCGGTACCTCCTTCAATGTTGCAAGTGCTGACGACAGACTCGATGTTGCCTGCGCCACCGGCCGTGTGCAGGTGTCAGTCGGTGAGGCAAAAACAATTCTCAATCCCGGTGAGGGTGTGCGATCAACAGCAGAGGGAGAGGCTGCGACTTACAGCATAGCCCCTACTCGAATCGCTACCTGGCGCCGTGGACAGCTCGTGCTCGAGCAAGCGCCGCTGAGTCAGGTAGCTACTTCCATCGAGCGTCACTACGATAGGCCAGTTCACGTAGCAGAAAAATATGCTGATCGACGTTTGACTGTTGATCTACCCACAGACAACCTTGCTGTAGCCGTGGCTAGGCTCGAGTTTTTGCTTCAGACCGACATCGATACCACTAACTCGATGATCAGGATTCAGTGATCGAAACGTGGTAAGCGTATGCGCCAGAGCCTCATTGTCCAGTACATCATTGCCGCAGTGGCAGTGTGCGGCTGGCTCGGCACGTCGGCTCAATCCTTCTCACTCGCCGAAGCCCTCGTGCAGCTCGAGCAGCGGGATTCACTTCGCTTTAGCTACGAACACGCTACCGTCGCCGGGCTCTCCGTCGCCAGCATCGATAACGATTGGATCAGCTTGCGCCAACAACTCCCCGAGCTGGGCGTGCAGTACAAAGTCGAACACGACGGCACCATCTTGCTCGCTCCTCAAGCGCCATTCACACCACCCGCTGGCCTTTCCTCCGCTGTCGTCATCATCGTGAGCGACGGCCAACAAGCGCTAACTGGTGCAACAGTGAGTAACAGAAGTGGCGGTGGCTACACGACCGATATCCAGGGCTGCGTCGTAGTGCCCACAGCAGCAACACCCATCCCGCTCACCATCTCTTACCTCGGCTACGCCCAGCAAGAGGTTTGGCTGCGCGAGCATAAAGACACGCTCCACGTGCTGCTCCGCCCAGACACGCTCTTCACCCAAACAGCCCTCGTCATCGGGCAATTGCCTAGTCGCACCCTCAGCAAGGTGAGCCTTAGCAATACAGCTACCCAAGGCGCTCAATTGCCGAGACTCGAGCTGCCAGCAACCAGCTTACAAACCCTCGGCTTTAGTAGTATAGCTGGTGTGAGCCGCATCGATGCACGCAGCACCATGCCTGCCATCAGGGGTAGCCTCGGTAGCGAAACCCGCATCGAGCTCGATGGACTGCCCTTGTACCAGATCGACCACTTATTTGGCCTTTTTCCGGCTATAAATCCGCAGGCGGTACAGCAAATCGAGCTTTACCGCTCGCACTATCCCGTGGATCGTGGTGGCTCGAGGGGAGGTTTGCTGCACATACAGTCTTTGCAAGCAGCTGCGCCTCACCTGGTGCTCGATGTGAGTCAGCTGGCGGCTAGTGCTACTGCCCAAGTTCAGACTGGCGCGGCCACTACGCTCGTGTCTGCACGTTCGAGTTTCGGCAATATCGCCGAAGGTCGTGCCTTCGATGTGGCCAGGGGTGATGATTCGCAGCCTTTGGGTTTGAGCAGCATGGAGGTACCTGATTTCACCTTTGGGGATATCTATGTGCGCACGGTTTTAGCGTCGGCTAAGTCGCCCTGGAGCCTCACCACCAATGCCTTTGCCTCCTCTGACAGCTACAACTACAGCTCTTTCAACGACACGGTGTACACGCGGCGGCAGGGAGCCTATAGCCTCTCCGGTCGCTACAACGAGTCGAGCGATTGGGGCAATTTGGGTTTTGGCGCAAGCTTGAAGTATACCACCAGCACGCTCCTCTACCAGCTGCGGGCCCACCACACGCAGTACGAGCGTAGCCTCACTGCTGATTCTCGCTTTGAGTTGATGCGGCCGCGGCTCCCGAGCAGTGTTGAAGTCTTTGAAAATCGCCTGCATAATGAGGTGAATGAGCAGCAAGTAGGCTTTGAGGTTCAGCCTTTCGGCAAAACCCCACAGTGGTTCATTGGCGTGCAAGTGCAACGACTCTCCACACAAGCTCGCTTTGATTTTACTGAGGTTAGGGCTATCGATCAAAGCGATGAGGATTGGCGCACCCATGCCTATGCCCACCGTACGCTCAGCTTCGGCAGAAACCTAAACCTCAAGCTAGGGCTGCGCGGATCGTACAGCACGCTCACCGCTGATGCTTGGCTCAGTCCGCGTGGGGTGGTGCAGCTGGCGATATTACCGGGTTCGGGCGGCAACACCTCAGTGAATGCTGGCTATTCTTACCTGCGCCAGTCGGTGAGGAGTTTGCAGCACGAAAATCAATTTGGCCAAACCTACGAGGTGCTGGTGCTCGAGGTGCCGCGTCAGGCTGAAGTAGCTGCCGCAGAGAATTTTACGCTTGGTTTTGCGCATGAGCGTGCTGGCGTGCAGGTATCGCTGGAGGGTTATTACCGCCGCTTGCCGGGAGTGCTTGCCGCCTTCAGTAGTACGGTTGGCGTAGCTGAGGGCGAGGGACTCATCAACCCACAGCCTACCTTTCTCACCGCATCGGGAGAGGGTGAAGTCCTCGGACTCGATATCGATGTGCATTATCAACACAAGGCCTGGAACGGAAGCGTGGCCTATACGCTCGCAAAGAGTCGGCAGCGCTTCAATGCCATCAGCGCCAATCAGTGGCAGCGAGCACCAGATGATCGGCGACATCGGCTCGCTTTTCAGCAAAGCTACCAACCTGGGCGTTGGACCTTCACCCTTGCCTACGAAGCGGCGAGTGGACTCGTATACAATGACCTCGCAGCTTTCGAACAGCAACGCGACAGGCGGGTGCTCGACCTGGAAGCGCTGCAAACAAACTTGCCTCCTTACCACCGCCTCGACCTAGGCAGCAGCTACCGTTTCGAGTGGAAGCAACGCAGCCTCGAAGTCGGACTCAAACTCTTCAATGTCTTCGACCGCTTTAACGTCTCCCAACGTCGCTATGTGCTCGGGCTGGGGCAGCTACCGGGGCTGCGCGGCGGCATTGCGGTGGGCCAGGATGTGAGTCTCCTCCGGCGTTTGCTGCTCGTGGAAGCAAAACTTCGCCTTTTTTGAAAAAATTTTGGCTGGCTTGGTTACAAAACCCTCTAGCTAAACTCTTACCAATGAAACCCCCACTCTTGTTTACCATCTAATCTTTGAAGATGAAATTCACACAGCTTTCTTTCCTGCTTTTCCTTTTTGCCTTTGTACTCGTCGGTTGCGATAAAGACGAGACTGAAGTCGTAGCCGATTCTGAGCTTGCTTACCTACTCGATGCCTCTGAAGACGAGGTGGTCGATGCGCTCGTGCTCGTCACATCAGAAGAAACGACTGAAGCACGCCGCCACTACCCCAACGCAAGCGACAATCACACCTTCAGTGGGGATTGCTTTTCGCTGGTCTTTCCAGTCGATGTCGCCTATCCTGATGGCAGCACCACCACGGCCCTCGACATGGCTGAGTTGCGTCAGCAAGTTCGCTCGTACCTCTCTGCCAATCCAGGCAATCAAAGTGCCCGCCGCCGCCCTATGCTCGTGTACCCGCTGACGATCCAGCTCGAGGATGGCACCTTAGAAACAGTGGATTCGCGTCGTGCTCTGCTCGATCAGTTGATGGAGTGCCGTCCGAATATTCAGCGCTGCTACTCGCTGTTGTTCCCCGTGGAGGTGATGCTCGGCCGCAATACTGTCCAGGTTGCGTCAGCTGCGGACCTACGTGATGCAATTGCGCGCTACCGTGCGGCCAATCCAAATGCTCCTCGTCCTACGCTGGTGTTCCCACTCAATTTCGAAACGCTGCGTGGAGATACTGTTTCTATCAATAATGCGCAGCAAGTACAGCGTTTGCGCAGAAGTTGCCAAGATACCCGCCCACGTGAAGCTTGTTTCGAGTTCGTCTACCCAATCACTTTGGAGCACCGCAATGGACAGACGCTGGTGGTTGAGACGGATAGTCAGCTACGCCGCGCGTTTAGTCACGCCAACCCACGTGGTCGCTGGAGCTTTGTGTTTCCAATCACTGTTACTGTTGATGGTGAGCCGCGCAGGTTGACTTCAGCAGAAGGCTTTCGGAGGCTACGTCAGGCTTGCCCATAGCAGCTAGCCGTAGTTTAGCAGCCTAATTCCCAGCCTTGACTTGGATTGAGGGAAGAAGGTACGCTTTAGCAAAAAAGGTGAGTCGGGCGCGGGATAAGTCCTGCGCCCGGCTCACCTTTTTTCTGTTTGGCCCTAAAACTGGCGAGGCAAGAGAACCGTCGCTTCCCCGGAAATCCTATAACTAGATAGATCCTCGTCCTAGGCAGATCGTGATACATGTCAGTAGAAGCGACGGTTCAGATATGTAGCATAGCACCAGAAATATATACGACCCCTCTCACAAAGCGAGCCACATAGAGTCAGCACGGAGCAGCCCTGAGTTGTCTACCTTCTCACAAACCACTCAGCTGCTACCTGCGTGGGCTTCTCATCAATGTGCGAGAAATCATTGGCCTTTGAGCAGTAGCGGTAATCCTTCGACCAGTTTTGGTGGTTGCGCGCAATGTCGCCAATAGCGTCGAGGATATAATCAACCTCGCGATTGGTCATCATCGGGTGGATGCTGAGGCGGACCCAGCCCGGCTTGTGACTCAGATCGCCGGCAGTAATTTCGTCGGTTATGGTTTTGGAGAAATCTCTATCGACATTGAGGAGGTAGTGGCCATAGGTGCCCGCGCAGTGGCAGCCTCCGCGCACCTGAATGCCATAGCGGTCGTTGAGGAGGCGCACGCACAAGTTATAGTGCAAGTCATCGATATAAAAGCTTACTGCCCCAACCCGATGACGCAAATTCGGGGCGAGGAGGTGTAGGTTGGAGATGCGCTCAAACCTGTCCCAGATGTAATCGAGCAGTTGACGCTCGCGGGCTTGCATCAGCGCTGGATTCATCTCCTCTTTAAGCTGAATGGCGAGAGCTGCTTTGATGGTCTGAAGTATTGCCGGAGTGCCTCCATCTTCACGGGCTTCGATGCTGTCAAGGTATTTGTGTTGGCCCCAGGGATTGGTCCAGTCGACGGTGCCGCCGCCGGGATTGTCGGGTACTTTGTTGCAGTACAGCTTCGGGCAAAACACGAGTACTCCAGAGCTGCCAGGCCCGCCAAGGAATTTGTGGGGAGAAAAGAAAATCGCGTCGAGCTGAGCCTCTGGATCATCGGCGGGACGCATGTCAATATCGATGTAGGGCGCTGAGGCAGCGAAGTCGACAAAGCACAAGCCGCCGTGCTGGTGCGTCAAGCGCGCTATCTCATGATAAGGAGTGATGACGCCGGTAACATTAGAGCAGCTGGTAATGGCCGCAATCTTTCTAGGCCTGTCAGCATACTCGAGGAGAAGTTGCCGGTACGCATCGAGGTCGGGCAGACCTTCAGCATTTGGAGGAATAACGACTACTTCACAGAGGCATTCGTGCCAGCTGGTTTGGTTGGAGTGGTGCTCCATGTGCGTCACGAACACGACGGGCAGCTGTGCGCGGTCGCTTGGCCGCACCTGCGGATCGAATCTTTCGTGGACGCGCAGGCCGAGCATCCGTTGCAGTTTATTCACCACGCCAGTCATTCCGGAGTGCGCGGCGATGAGCACATCGGAGGGATGAGCGCCTACGTGTTGCTTGATGAGATTGCGGGCATGGTGATACGCCTCTGTCATCACTCGACCAGTGGTGCTACTTTCGGTATGGGTATTGGCCATGTAGGGGCCAATGACTTCGGCGAGTTTGTGCTCGATGGGGCGGTAAAGCCTACCTGAAGCTATCCAATCTGCATAGAGCAGCGGCATTTTGCCGTAAGGCGTCTCGATGTACCAAGCGGCGCCTGTGGTGTTTTCGCGAAAGCGGGCAAAATAATCTTCTAGTGAAGCCACTTCCTCACCCCTCACTTGCTGCTCACTCACCAACATAAATTCTCCTTTGCGGAAAGGTACAATGCCCCGGAAGACATCTGAATAGCTTGGCGGTGCCCCGAAAATGGGAGGAAATAGGGTGATTGTGCAATGTTTCGGTGCATATCACCTCCGGCATTCGTCCGCATCGCGCAGAAGTCCGTTAGTTAGGTTAGTCAACCAATTTCTTGCACATTTCTAACCTCAAAAAATCAGGCCCTTATGACCAAATTAAGTTCTAGTCACTACACCTTCGAGCTACTCTGTCTCGATGTGCCCGGCATTACCTCTGAGCAAAGTTTAGCCCGCGCCCTCTCCTTTGGCCCCATGTGGGAAGATGCCGATCCTATAATTCGCAGCGTCAAAGGTGTGGTGCGCGTAGAGGAGCCCGGCCTGGGGATGCAGGTCAATGTTTACTCGATCGATACGAGCTTTATGCTCACCGACTACCAGGAATCAGCCTTTGTCATTGCCGCGGAGAGCAAAGACTTCGATGCGCTCGAGAAGTTTCGTCTGCCTTTGCTGGAGCACCTGCGCGGCAAGCTCGAATTTAAAAATGTGCGCATCCTCGCCGATACAGTGAGTACCGAAGTGGCCAATCTTCTCTACCCGCAAATCAATCGCGTAGAGAGCCGCCTGCGCCGCTACCTCACAAAGTTTTTCATCCAGCGCGTAGGCCTCAACTGGTGGAAACTCACCGCCACGCGGGTGATGAACGAGAAGGTAAAAACCCGCCGCGAACAGCTCACCGACTCCATGTCGAAGCTCGTGGAAATGGATGTCAACCTGGTGGATTTCGACGACCTCGGCGAGCTCATCTATAAGCAAACCACCGGCTTCAACAACACCGAAGCTATCGTGGCTAAGCTGCTCGACATTCGCAACCACCAACAACTCCTCGAACTCCAGGGCGAGCTGCAGGGCAACTACACCAAGTACTTCAAGCGCTTCTTTCAGGACAAGCACTTCAAGCATAAGTGGCAAGAGCTCTACCGCATCCGCAATAAAGTGGCACACCACGGCACCTTCTACGCTAACGAACTCGAGCGGGGCGAACGACTTTGCGAAGACCTCCTTATGATTATTACCGAGGCCGAGGCGCAGATCGACAAACTCGTATTTTCAGTCGAAGACAAGCAGGCCATCCGCGAAGCCGTCAACGATCAAATTGAGCAAGAACACGAGGAGGCTAACTTTGAGTCGAGTCAGGTGCATGCTGAGGAAAATGGGTCGCCATCTGGCCCGACCATTTATCGCGCACGTGTGGCTGGACCCAAGGTGGTTGGTCGTATCGAGCTACCCGTTGATAGGAGTAGAGAAAAGGCGATTGACGAGTCGATCATGCTCGACCTGCTGCAACAAGAGAACGAAAAGAGCTACAACGACTACGTAGGGCTGAAGTGGTTTGTCACGACTAATCTTGCCGATAGGGGATTTGCAATCAACTCTAGTTATTCGCTCGCGAATGTGCTGATCGATCAGGGCAAGATCGAGATGTATGACGTCACCAACTCGCACGGCTATACGGTAAAAGCAGTGCGCCTGCCGAGTGAAAACGGGAGTGAAGGCTAGGCTGGATGACTAGACCGTCATGATGTCTTTTTCTTTAGTAGCGACGGTATCGTCGACTTTCTTGCTGTACTCGTCGGTCATGTCCTGAATGACCTTTTCCTTGCCCTTAGCCTGATCTTCTGGGTAGCCATTGTCCACCTCTTTGCGGATGGCATTATTGGCATCGCGCCGGGCGTTGCGGATACTCACCTTGGCGTCTTCGCCGGCAGCTTTGCCTTGTTTGGCCAGGTCGCGGCGGCGCTCTTCGGTGAGTGGAGGAATATTAATTCGGACAGTCTCGCCATCGCTTTGCGGCGTGAGCCCGATGTTGCTTTCGAAGATGGCGCGCTCGATTGCGGGCACCAAAGTTTTCTCCCAAGGCTGAATCACCAAGCTGCGGGAGTCGCCAGTAGTGATGTTGGCTACCTGGCTCATGGGCGTCTGCGAGCCGTAGTAGTCGACCATGATTCCTGACACGAGTGAAGGTGAGGCTTTGCCGGTACGCAGGCGCAGCAGCTCCTTTTCGAGGTGATCAATGGCGTGCTTCATCTGCTCGCGCGCCTTATCGATTGAGGCTTTGATATCGTCTTGCATAGTGTCGCTGTTGCAGCGCAATATAAAACGTTGGTGCCGCTCGCTTGCTTTTTCTAAAAGTTGTAGGCCACCTCACCGTCTCGGACGCGAATTTCGCCAGCATCTTCCATGTGGTGAATGATGGCGTCTACGTGGCGGATCGCGTCAGCACCGTCGCTGTGCAGCAGGATGTACGATTTGAGCATGGAGAGGTCCTGCGGGCGGTTGCCCGAGCGGATGAGTCGACGCACTACGTCATCGGCTAGCGGAGCGGCATCGACAGCCTCTTCCTGCGCCTGTACATTGCCTCCTTTGTGTGCGGTGCGCAGGCTACGTGAGTTGCCATTGCCATTGCCATTGTTTCGCAGCCCTGTTGAGGAGCTAACAAACGCTTGATAATCGCCGAATCCTTCCGGCAGATCGTGCAATTCTTCTTCGAGCACCTCCTCATCGAGGTCTTCTTCGAGATCGTGCGGCGAGCGTACTTGCTTTTGCCGCTGTGCCTGTCCCTGCTTGGAGGAGTGGCCATTCTCGCTGGCATCAGCCTCATTGCTGCGGTGATAGTCCCCGCCTGGGTCTTGTTCGAGGCGTTGTTTGACGCGAATGCAACTGCGTCCGAGTTCTTGAATGTGTGCCACCAGCGGATCGAGGCCGTCGTCGTCGCTGAGCACGGCAAACTCGACCCCCATATCCACCTTTTCGTGCAGGATGCCGATGTGGAAGCTCAAAAAGGAGGAGGCGACTTTGCGATTGACGTCACCGAGTTCGATCCAATCGACATCTGGACCCATCTTTTGCATCTGGCGCACCAGC
Source organism: Saprospiraceae bacterium (assembly GCA_965213735.1). Classification (GTDB taxonomy): domain Bacteria; phylum Bacteroidota; class Bacteroidia; order Chitinophagales; family Saprospiraceae; genus CALDTK01. The sequence continues at coordinate 13,309 of CBDCAB010000005.1, read as the reverse complement.
CACAGCGGCACGTTTTCGATGGCATCTGGAATAAAAACGTAGAGCTTGTCGGTGACTTTCTCTAGCTTCTTAAAGCGTATCTCTAGCAGGTCTTCGTAGTGCACGAAGACAAATCTTCTGACGTAATTCATTTCAGGGCTCGTAGTGTTTCGGCGGCTTTTTCCGGGAGGATCAGGCTGAGGTTTGGGTGGCTGATTAAAGAGCATCGAAGGTAGAGCAACGGTTCGCTTTGTTTATCCCAAAATACGCTAACCAGAGAGGAAATTTGGAGTTTGGGACGAATTCACCACAACCGGGTAGGTCGTCACGCTTCAGCTTTCGCCAAAACACCTACTAGCACTCTCGCCAGCAAAACGAGCTCGAGGCAAACGCTAATCGCGGCTGCCCATGAAGTAAAATACCAGGTAGAGCAACTGAGCAATAGCAGCCAGGGCGGCGGCTACATAAGTCATGGCAGCCCACCAGAGTGTGGTTTTGGCGCCTTCGTGCTCGATGCCTACTGTCGAACCTGAGGTTTCGAGCCAGGCGAGTGCGCGATTGCTAGCATCGAATTCAACCGGTAGCGTCACCACCGCAAACAGCGCCGTGACTCCAAACACACCAATGGCAATCATCAAAAACAAGTCGCTGCCCAGCGTACCGATCAACACGAAGCCGAGCATGAACAGGTACTGCTGAATACGCGCGGAGATGCTGACGATAGGCACCAACTTCGACCGTAGCGTGAGCATACTGTAGGCCTCTGCATGCTGGATGGCGTGGCCACATTCGTGCGCCGCCACCGCTGCTGCAGATACCGAGCGCCCGCTGTAGACGTCGGGGCTGAGATTGACGGACTTGTTTTGGGGATTGTAGTGATCGGAGAGCTGGCCTTGACTCGGCACTATCTGGACATCTTGGATGCCGGCATCGCTGAGCATTTTGCGAGCAACCTCCGCGCCGCTCATTCCGCTGGCCGTGCCAACGCGAGCGTACTTGGCGAAGACAGACTTCAGTCGTGAGCTCAGCAGCCAGCCGATACCCATGAAAAGGAAGCTGATGACAATGAGTGGTCCGTAGAACATAGGTGGTGGGTCCTCTTTAAGGCAATACTAACGCGTAAGTCTGCTGCTCGGATCGCGCTATTTGTCGATAAACTCTTTGCCTCCGTAGTAAGGTTGCAAGGCGGCCGGTACGCGTATGCCTTGTTCGGTCTGGTGATTTTCGAGTAGTGCAGCTACGATTCGCGGCAGAGCCAAGGCGCTACCGTTTAGGGTGTGCACGAGTCGTTTGTCTTTGCCTTCACGCACGCGCACGCTGAGGCGGTTGGATTGGAAGGTCTCAAAGTTGCTTGCCGAGCTTACCTCGAGCCAGCGTTCTTGCGCCGCGCTCCACACTTCGAAGTCGTAGGTGAGGGCGCTGGTAAAGCCCATGTCGCCGCCACAGAGTCGCAAGATGCGGTAGGGCAGCTCGAGGTCGTCGAGTAGGCTAGATATATGGTCTAGCATTTCGTCGAGTGCGGCATATGAATTTTCGGGATGCTCGAAGCGCACGATTTCGACTTTATCGAATTGGTGCACGCGGTTGAGGCCACGTACGTCTTTGCCGTAGCTACCGGCTTCGCGGCGAAAGCAGGGGGTATAGCCGCAGTATTTGATGGGTAGGTCGGTGGCCTCTATGATGTTGCCGCGCTGCAAGTTGGTGATGGGTACTTCTGCGGTAGGGATGAGGTAGAAATCGTCTTCGGTGGCATGGTACATCTGGCCTTCCTTGTCGGGCAATTGGCCGGTGCCGCGAGCTGAAGCCTCATTGACGAGGTGTGGCGGCATGATTTCCTCGTAGCCTGCTGCGGTGGCGCGGTCGAGGAAGAAGTTGATGAGTGCGCGTTGGAGTCGGGCGCCTTGGCCGCGGTAGACGATAAATCCTGCTCCGGTGAGTTTTACTCCTAATTCAAGGTCGAAGAGCTGGTAGTCTTGTCCGAGTTCCCAGTGCGGTTTTGCGCCTTTCGGCAAAACGGGAAGCTCCCGCTGCGGTGCACGAAACACTTTGTTGTCTTCGGGGGATTTGCCTGTGGGTACATCGGTGTGAGGAACATTGGGTAGTGAGAGGAGTACCTCTTCGAGCTGTTGTTTGGTGCGGGCGTGGGCTTCTTGGAGTGGGAGGAGGGTATCTTTGAGGGTAGCGACGTTATGTTTGAGGGATTCGGCACCGGCTTTATCGCCTGCTTTCATTTTATCGCCAATTTGCTTGGCGAGCTCATTTGCCTGGCGCTGGATGTCGTCTATTTCGGCTTGTTCTGCTTTGCGCTGATCGTCGAGTTGGAGGGCTTCATCGACGGCAGCTAGATCGAGGCCACGTTTGGCAAGGCCAGTGGCGACGGCATCGCGGTCGGTGCGGAGGCGGGTAATTTCGAGCATAGCAAAAGGCAGATCTAGCGGGCGAAGATAGTTTTTGGTGGGGGTTAGGTCATCGAAAAGGCTGCTTTTGGAACTCTTGTGATAGATGTACCGTTACAATTCGAGGAATAGGTTAGTTTCGCGCCGCAAACCAGGTGTTTTGGCGACAGCTGACCCTGGCAACACTCGCCGCTTGGCGAAGCAACTCAATTGTTCTTTATACGATTTGGGACACGAGCGGTTGGCTCTACAGCAAGCTAGCTTATCCCAGTTGTTGTCATTACTAGTACACGCCGTTTCGGCGGCACATCTACTTCAAGGTTTCGACCATGTGCGAAACCTCATCGCGTGGCATGCCTCGGCAGCGCCACCTCAACCCACCCCTTGACAGGTTTTGGCGAAAGCTGCAAACCCCTCAGGAAGCTCACTCGACAACAGATGCTCGACGTTAAGCAACTCAACGCCATGCTCGTACCGGAGCTGCGTAAAATGGCTTCTAAGCTCGGCCTCACCGGCACGACGAAACTTACTAAACAGGCGCTCATTTATAAAATTCTCGACGCCCAGGGAGGAAGTTCGGCCGACGATGAGCCCAAGCGTACCCGTACCCGAATAAGCAGTCGCGCCAGAGATGAAGCAGCCACTGCACAAGTAGCAAAATCACCCGCAAACGATGCTGATGTGGACACTGTAGAAAGCAAAACTTCTCCTAAGACTAATCCTGACGCCGACGGCCAAAATCGTGGTGGTGATGAGGATGGCAGCAGCGACAATGGACGTAGCCGCCGCGACCGTGACAGAGGGCGTAGCCGCCGCGATCGAGATGATCGACCAAGCGAGGATGGGGAGGATAATTCTTCCGAATCCCGCAGTCGGCGCGACCGAGGCCGCAATCGACGCGACCGCAATGATCGGGGCGACCGCAACCGCGACCGTAACTCACGCGACGATACTAGTAACAACAACGACTCGAGCGACAACGACTCTAGCAACGATGATTCGGATGCGAGCGACGATAGCCGCAACAACCGCCGTGATCGGGGTCGCAACCGCCGCGATCGTAATGACCGCAGCTCGCGCGACGATAATAATAGCAATAGCGGCAACAATAGCAACAGCGGCAACAGTAGCAATAGCGACAACGACGACAACAACGATGATCGCAGAGGGCGCCGTGGTCGCAATCGCCGTGATCGCAACGACAACAACAATCGCAACGACAACAACAACAATAGCAACAACAACCAGCGCGAGCAGCGCCAGGACCTGTTCGATGTAGAGCTAGATGGTGGCATCGACGGCATGGGCGTACTCGAAGTGATGCCGGACGGCTATGGCTTCCTGCGCTCGGGCGACTACAATTACCTAGCCTCTCCCGACGACGTGCTCGTGGATAAGGCCCAAATTAAGCGCTACGGCATCAAGTCGGGCGATACCATCCAGGGTAAGGTGCGCCCGCCCAAGGAAAACGAGAAGTACTACGCCCTGGTGGAGGTGCACTACATTAATGGTCAGCTGCCACGCGACATCCGTAATAGAGTGCCTTTCGACTACCTGACGCCCCTGTTTCCAGATGAAAAATTTAAGCTCACAGGCGCACCACAGGGCAAGGACTACGGCATGCGAATGGTCGATCTTTTTTCGCCAATTGGTAAAGGACAGCGTGGACTCATTGTAGCGCAGCCAAAGACAGGTAAGACTTTCCTGCTCAAGGATGTAGCCAACGCCATCGCCCGCAACCACCCGGAAACCTACCTCATGGTGCTGCTCGTGGATGAGCGTCCGGAGGAGGTGACCGACATGAAGCGCTCGGTGAATGCGGAGGTGATTAGTTCGACTTTCGACGAGCCTGCAGCTAATCACGTGCACGTGGCACAGATGGTGCTCGAAAAGGCCAAGCGGCTGGTAGAGTCCAAGCACGATGTGGTGATTTTGCTGGATTCCATCACGCGTTTGGCCAGGGCTTACAATACGGTACAGCCTGCATCAGGTAAAATTCTTTCAGGTGGTGTAGAGGCCAATGCGCTGCAAAAGCCGAAGAAATTCTTTGGTGCTGCCAGAAATATCGAAGGTGGGGGCTCACTCACCATCCTTGCTACTGCGCTGGTGGATACAGGATCTAAGATGGACCTCGTGATCTTTGAGGAGTTTAAGGGCACGGGCAATATGGAGTTGCAGCTCGACCGCTCTTTGGCCAACAAGCGGATGTATCCGGCGATTGACCTGCCGCGTTCGAGTACACGTCGCGAGGACCTGTTGCTGGATGCGCCGACGGTAAATCGGGTGAGTGTATTGCGCTCGCACCTGGCTGACATGAAGCCAGATGAGGCGATGGACTTCCTGCGCAAGCAGATGTTCGGCACGGTAGACAACGAGGAGTTTCTGACGAGCATGAACCGGTAAACGCGGACCTCCCGGTCCGCGTTGCCAAGGCTCCTCCATGCCGCCAGCGGCATGGAGGAGCCTGTGCATTGAAGGCTTTTGCTCGTTGATAGCGGACCGGGAGGTCCGCAAACAAAAAAATGTCGCGGTCTAGAAGACCGCGTTCCCCTTTTTTTTCCCTACATTTGCGCTCCCTTTTGAGGAACGAAAAGCTGAGTCATGAAGCGTACTTACCAACCATCCCGCCGCCGCCGCGTCAATAAGCATGGATTTCGTGCGCGCATGAAGACCAAGAACGGCCGCAATGTGATCAATGCGCGCCGCAAGAAGGGCCGCTACAGCCTCACCGTTTCGAGTGAGACGCGCAAGGCGAAGTACTAGGTCGCAGGTTTAGTCCTACGGGCCAGCCATTAATTCGGGACGCCAGTTGCAGGGATGCGGCTGGCGTTTTGGGTTGGGGGGGATGGAGTGTGGAAGGAGTGCTGGGAGATGTCATCTACTCCACCGTCCAATCCGCCGGTTTTGCTTAGGGAGCGACAGTGCCAGCTCTTTCCATCGCTCTCACTATGTTTACCATCGCTGTCAATGCCTCAAAATAATTTGCGCTGAAACGAGCTCCTATCAATCTCATCGAGAGTATAACCGTTCGTTTTGGTGCTCGAATCTTAGTCAGACTTTGAGACGTGATAGTCTGCTTCTCCGACCATTCAGTCATTCACGGTGAGAGTCCAATAATATCTACCCAAGAAAGTCGACCCCAAGCAGCGTTTCCCCAGCCCCAGCCGTCATACCAAAGCGAAGCTCCGAGCCATTACCTTTACACACGCCCACAGATCTCCTTATATGAGCGCAGTCCTTACCGGTACCCTCGTCGACGAGTCCGATCTCATCGCTGCATGTGTGCGCGGCGAGCGCTGGGCGCAAAAAGCCCTCTACGAATCCTACTTCCACCAGCTGCTACCCGTGTGCAACCGCTACGCCGCCAACTCGAGCGAGGCGATGGACATGCTCCACGAAGGATTTATTAAGATATTTAAGAACATCGACCGCTACCAGCCCAATACCAGCCTCGGAGCCTGGATGCGCCGACTAACCATTAATACCTGCATCGACGTATACCGCAAAGAAGTGCGCCGCCGTACAGATGATATAGATGCCTCATTCGACCTATCAACCGATGAAGCAGACGCTGTGAGCCAGTGCTCCGAGCGCGAAATACTCGCCGCCGTGCAAGAGCTCTCACCCGTGTACCGGACCATCTTCAACCTCTACGCCATAGAAGGCTTTTCTCATAAAGAAATTGGCGAGCAGCTCGGCATCACCGAAAGCACCAGCCGCTCCAACTTGGTAAAAGCACGCCAAAAACTCAAAGCTGCCCTCACAACCCACGCCCGCTAGCCGATGAGGAACTTTGACAACATCATACGCCAAAAGCTCGAGCAACTCGGCTCGGATGCTGCCCCAAACTGGGAGGCGCTCAGTGAGCAACTCGATGGCAACGCTTTCGACGACTTGCTGCGCCCAGGCCTCGATGTGCCACCTGGCCCGCGCACCGGCAACATAGTGCCGATGATCACCGGCTGGGATGCACTCAACGACAAGCTCAACATCGCCGCCGAAGTAGAGGGCGATGCCTTCGATCAACTCCTCGCGCGTCGGCTCAACTCCATGGAGACTTCCGCCGAACCCGCAGCAAGCTGGCAACAGCTGTCGCACCGCATGGATACCTTCTGGACCATCAGGCGCAGGCTCGTTAAGTACCGACTCCTAGAAATCGCCGCGGCAGCTGCATTGCTGTTTACCTTCGCTCCACTGCTGCGCGACAACCCCGTCTTTACACGCAACCAAAGAGCCTCGGTAGCCTCCACCACGGCTGAGCAACTCTCTAACGAGGAGTCTCAGGAGTCGAGCATTGCTTATTCTCCTCAAGAAATAGCGCGCATCGTCGATGGCACTCCACTGCGCGAGGTGTCATCCACGAGCACAGCCGCAACACCTTCTGCTTTACTCCTGCGTGCTTTCGACTGGTGGAACAGTAGCGCCACTTCAATAGAGATGGCACCTGCGGCAGCCTCTGCACCCCAGCTTTCGGTGGCAACAGCAGAAGAGACGTTGTCCGCGGCGCCGCTCGCAAATAGGTCGCTCAAACGACTGCCGCTCGCCGCTACCATTACACATGCCATTACCCCAGCCCCAGTCGCTCCTCGTAAATGGAGCGTAAGTGCGCTGGCTGGTGTGCAAGTTTGGGACATTATTACTCCGCGGGATGAAACCTTCGAGCGACCTGCATTTAGCAGAAAGCGGCTCGGAGCAACAGCTGGTCTACGACTAGCACATCAGCTCAACCCGCGCACCGAGCTTAGCCTCGGCTTTAGCTATAGCCCCATTAATTACGATCCAGAGTTTCCGACGATCGTTCAAGAAGATGCTTACCGCGTGGGCAACCGGCTTTTTGACAGAGCAGAATCTTTTGAAGGTATCAGCCTCAACCTTGCACAAATTCCCCTCGAAGTTCGGCGCAACCTGCTGCCGAAGCGCAAGCGCACCAAACTTTGGCTGCATGGCGGAGTCGTAGGCACCGTTGCCCTCAATACTGCTTATGAATTGCGCACCGATATCGTAGATGAAGCGCGGTTCGCTCCTCCAGCACCTGGCATGGATCCTGGTCAGGCCTTTGGTCCATCGCAGCGGCCGGTACAGGTCAATGCTACCCGCGTCAGCGAAGCCAAACCCTTCGTGCTTGGCGTAGTGGAAGGTGGATTGCGTAGTACCAACTCCTTCGTTTCGGCGCGACTTGGACTTGATGCAGAGGTAGCACTCAGTGAGCGCCTCGATGTTTTTGGCGGGATCGAGTACAGCCAATTCCTTCCCCTCACCGAAGGCATCGGTCCTAATTTCGATCAGCTCAACTCCCTCGGCGTCAGCCTCGGTGCACGCGTTAGCCTTTGATTTCTGAGGCGCTTACTTGCTTGGATTTAGCTGCACACGGTCCGCACTTTGTAAGGCCACGCTAAGCAGTTTCAGTAGGTGAGGACGAGCTGCATCAACTGCATCGAAGTGATGGCCCACTACCTCCTGGTAATGTACTGATGTGTGTTTTGCCGCAAGGCTCTGCATGCCCTCAACCGGAATCACCGGATCGTTGCTCGCGCCGAATAAGGTGACTGGCCAAGGGTGTTGATTCCACTGCTCGATGGTTGTGCGCGGGCTGTCGATCCAGTCGAGGTAGGGCAGGTAATGTGCTACGAAGTCCCATCCCACATAGCGTTCCACGATGTGCACGAACTGCCGCACGGTTTGGTAGCCGAGCTTGCCAGCGAGCGGCACGAGGCTATTCGAGCCTTTGGCGACGCCGCGTAACAGTTGCAGGCGCATCTTCACAGGCATGGCCCGCAGTAGGCTCCAGGGCGCTTTTCCCCACTGCACAGGCGCGACGTAGGCAGCTAAGTGCACGTGCTTCTCTTGTGCAGCTTTCGCCAAAACCCCACTCACCGCAGTGGCCGGCGCAGCGCCAAAAGAAAAGGCTAGGAGGGCCCGGTGACTTGCCTTACCCCAGAAGCGTTCGAGTTGAGCAGCGAGAGCGGCGGCCGTCCAAACCTTGTCTGGAGAAGTCCCTATAGGAAACTCCAATACACCCAGCCGCCAGCCCGGTGCACGTAGCCGCTGCCATGGATCGAGGCGATGACCAAAGCCAGTAAAAGCCAGAATAGTGGGACTCGTATCGTCGCCAGCCACAATCCAGCGGATTCCTAAAACTAAAGAAGTAGCAGCCATACGCTAGCAACAACGCGTCGACACGAGCCTCCGACAAAATTTGCAAAAATTCTTGCACAGAACCAAAACAAGTCCTATCATTGTGGTGTACTAGTCAAGTAGTACAGTAAATCACAGCGATGGTCACTTTTCACAACCTCACGTTTAACTACTCCCGCGGCGAGCAGCTGTTTGCTGGGCTGGATCTCGACATTGAGCGCGGCGGCATCTACGGTTTATTGGGTCGCAATGGCGCCGGCAAGTCTACGCTCCTGAAGCTGATGACGGGCTGCTTGCGGCCTACCGAAGGTGAAGTTCGGCTCTTTGGCGTGCCGGCATTTGCACGTAAGGCTAGCGCCACGCAGCGTGTCTACTTTTTGCCAGAGCAGGTATACCTACCAGCTCGATCATGGGAGGCCTTGGCGAAGGCTTACGGGCAGTTTTACCCGGAGTTCGACAAGGCGCAGTTTTATGCAGGTCTCGAAGCATTTCAGGTGCCCACAGATCGACAACTGACCAAGCTTTCGCTGGGGCAAAAGAAGAAAGGGCTCATCTGTTTTGCCCTTGCGTGCAATACCGAGCTTTTGGTGCTCGATGAGCCAACCAATGGCTTAGACATTCCGAGCAAGGCGCAGTTTCGCAGCATCATTGCTGAGGCCACGAGTGATGAGCGCGCAATAGTTGTTTCGACTCATCAAGTTCGCGATTTAGCGGGATTGATAGACCCAGTTATTATTGTTGATGCAGGTCACATTATCGCCCATCTCGACCTAGCGGAGGTAGCTCGCAGCCTTGCTTTTGACTTGGATTCTGGCTTAAAGCCGCCTGCCGATGCCCTACATGCCGAGCGTGTGCCGGGCGGCCATTATGTGATTCGTGCCAATACCAATGCGCGGCATACGGAGCCCGATCTCGAGGTGCTCTTTAATGCGCTGGTGCGCCCGCAGAGTCCGGTGTTGGCTCACCTCGAGTCTCATTCACTTCAAACTGCTTAATCAATGGAAACTTTTAATCTAGCCCGTGTCGGACAATTGTTGTGGCGCCGACTCATCCTGCACACGCGTGGGGCTCTCATTATGGTAGCGCCCCTGTTGGCTTTGCTGCTGGTGGCGGTCATCACTACAATTGGCGATCATCAAAGTTCCGCCGATGAGGATGAGACTTTATTCATGATTTTCTATTACTTCTTAATTGTTGTCTACGGCTACCTGGCTACATCGGCTTCTTTGCCGGAAATGCGCGATGCTGAAGGTCGGCAATCTTACCTCACGCTGCCGGCGAGCAATTTGGAAAAGTGGTTTACGACGTGGCTATTTACTGGGCCACTCTTTGTCCTTGTGGCTAGCCTGGTGTATAGCCTGCTCACGGTGCTGGTAAACGTAATCTTGGTTGCGCTACAGCTGCCGCCGAATATTCCATTTGAGCTGTTTAGTGAAGCGACTGGAGAAACGATAAAGATGTATTTGTTGCTGGTGCATCCTTTGGCTTTGCTGGGTGCAATCATGTTTAATAGATGGGCTTTCGCCAAAACAATAGGTATCCTACTGCTAGTGGCGTTCGGGGTAGCAATTTTGGCTTTTATTACCTTCAGGATTGTATATGCTGATGCCTTTAGCGGACTACTCAGTTTTGATGGTGAGCAGCTGGAGGCAAACATGAATTTCAGCTTTGGGCCCGGTGAAAGTGAGCTATACACCGTTCTGCTAGCAATCGGACTACTTGCAGCAAGTTATTTCAAGTTTAAAGAAAAAGAAGCTTAGCCATGCAATTTAAATCCACCACGACGATTTACGAGCAGATTGCTGGTATGCTCGAAGACAATATACTCTCTGGCGAGCTTCCCGAAGGCGAACGCCTGCCGAGCGTGCGTGCACTCGCTGCTCAAGTGCAGGTCAATCCTAATACTGTTCAACGCACATTTCAGACGCTACAAGACGGAGATGTTATTGTCAATCAACGTGGCATAGGCTATTTCGTAGCGGAAGGTGCGCAGCATAAAATCCTCAAACAACGCAGAAAACTCTTTGAAAATGAAGTTCTACCAGAACAGTTTCGTCAACTAGCTCTGCTAGGCTTTACCCCCGAAGAAATAAAGACGCTATACACCAGCTACCTCAACACCCACGCCTGACCCGAATGTTGTGGTTAGGCTCACCTCCCACCTCCCATTTCCCACCTCCCATTTCCCACCTCCCATTTCCCACCTCTCATTTCCCACCTCCCATTTCTCACCTCTCATTTCCCACCTCTCATCACCATGCAAACTTCCAACATCATCATCACTCTTCTGATCGCAGGCATTGGTATCTCTACCATAGTCGACGTAGCTAGCTTTGGATCGACGACTTTGCCGGCCGACCTCGAATTAACGGGCACAATGGGTGAGCGTACCTACAATGCCTTGCCCATTAAGCATTTAAATGTAGAAGGTCCAATTCGAGTTATTCTCACTGCTGGTTTACCGAGCCATCGGGTTACTGCTGATGAAGGGCTGCTCGACAGGCTTGCCGATCATGACGACGACCCCGAAAGCTTAAGTCTTGTTTTGCCGAAAGGCGCAAATGAAACAGGGGATATCACAGCGTACATCAGCACCCCCGATCTCGAAACCTTAAGCTTGGAAGGAACAGCCAGTGCTTCATCCGCATCAGCACTGCCTTGGAAGAAGAATCGCCTCGGCATATCTGGCTCTGGAAGTATAGACTTTGAATATTCCAGCGCTGATAATCTGGAAATGTATGGTTCAGGTTCTACTAACGCAACACTCAAAGGTCGTGCTCAACACATTAGCATCAATGTGTCTGGATCTAATGAAGTTGATGCTGAGCACCTTCTTGCGCAGGTGGCTACAGTGAAAGGAAGCGGAAGCAATAATGTTACTGTTAATGCAGACAGTATCTTAACAGCTGCCTTATCGGGAAGTGGTCAGGTCCGCTACACCGGCGGTCCTGTAGTCAACTTTAACAGCTCTGGATCTGCGAAACTCATTAGCTTTTAGGGCGAGGCTAAGTTCCTGTCGAACTGGACAATGTTTGCAGAACTTGCCCTTTTCTCAAGGTACTTCTCGCAGCATTGACTTTTGAGCTTTGGGATTTCACTTCTGCCCATTGCCAGCTGCGCTTGATTTGGTGCGGTAGTAGCGTTGCAAACGTTGAAAAGCTAGCTTTCGCTTCCCGTGCTGTGATATCAGTCCTTTGCGGTTCCATCCATCTTGTATGCCGGGTAGGTTGCGCCGCGGCGACCGGAAATCAGCTAAAATCCATGGCGTAAAACCTGCAATTTCCGGTGTGCGATCGATAAGCTCTAAAGTTTCCCGATAGAGCCAATCTTGGTAGTCTTCACTCCACCGGGTGAGTGAATCACCGCGCAATCCTCCCTTTGCGCCGGCTCCAAATTCGCTGATAATCACGGGTTTGTTTATGTGTTGCCCATCCTGCGCAAGTCGGGTAAAACTAAAATTGACGTGATCGAGCACAGCGGGAGTGCCTTCGTACCAGCCGATGTATTCGTTGAAGCTCACCACGTCTGCATACTGCGCAAAGGGATCGACCACCTCATAGTGGTGTGGGCCAACCTTTTCCTTAAACAGTGCTGCAGAGAGCAGTCGCGTTGAGTCGAGTTCACGTGTACGATCAGCCAGCTTGCGCAAAAACTTTAAACGGGCCGGAATGTCGGGTGTCTCATTAGCTAAGCTCCAGATAATTACGGAGGCACGATTACGGTCGCGTAGCACCAATTCCGTGAGTTGTTGTTCGGCGTTGTCGTAAGTGGCAGGATTGTCCCAGTTGATTGTCCAGTATACGGGGACTTCTTCCCAGAGCAGTATGCCCATTGAATCGGCCAGGCGGGGCATGTATTCATTGTGCGGGTAGTGGGCCAGTCGCATGAAGTTGGCGCCGAGTTCACGTGCCCAACCGAGCAGCAGCGCGGCATCATCAGGCCCGTTGGCCCTCCCGCCTCGGAGCGGATTTTCTTCGTGGGCGCAGATGCCCCGCAGGAAAATGGGCTGATCGTTGAGAAGGATGCTTGTGCCTTGCGTCTCAATCGTGCGGAGACCTATACGGTCAACCACCACATCGTCTGCTGCGTCTACCACGAAAGTATAGAGGTAAGGATCTGCTGGACTCCAGGGGCGGGGGATACGGACAGGTGCAGTAGTGCTTGTGCTAAAGCTTGCTTTGCCCTCGGAATCAGTACGGGCCGTGAAATTTAGATTGAGTTCGACGAGCTGTAGTTCTACATGTTGATTGGCGGCTAGCGGGCCGTGGAGCTGCACAGTACCGCGAATGATTCCTCGTGCTCCGGTGCTATCGAAGGTGGCCTGGGAGAGTTGGAGGGTGTAGTCGGTGATGTAGGTGCTCGGTAGGGTATAGAGGCTTACATCGCGGGTGAGGCCGCCGTAATTCCACCAGTCGGTGACGTCGGTGGGTACGGCTGTGCGACTGCGTTGATTGTCGACACGCACGACTAGCGAGTTCGCTTCACCTGGTGTGATGAGGCTGGTAATATCGAAGGCGAATGGTGTAAAGCCGCCGATGTGTTGACCGGCTTTGGTGCCGTTGACATACACATCTGCGCGGTAGTTGGCGGCGCCAAATCGAAGCACCAGTCGCTCATCGCTTTGCCAATCGTGTGGCACATCAAATTTCTTCCGGTACCACATGGATCCTTCGTACAGCAGGTAGCGCTCGTACTGCGAGTTCCAGTCGCCAGGCACGGCGAGGGTAGGCTGGCCATCAAAAGCATATTCGTAGCGTTCAGTGCGATTTTGTGCTACTGCATCAAGGGCGGCAAAGTCT
>CBDCAB010000004.1:0-54787 GCA_965213735.1 Saprospiraceae bacterium | reverse complement strand
GAAGCGCGCAGGTTGACCCCGTCAACGCGACAGTTTTATACGGCCAAACTCTCCGTTTTTAACAAGTGGTGTGAAGCCAACCAGGTGAATTTGCTGAGCGAAGTGACCGCTCACCAGATTCGCCGTTTCCTCGTTCACATCCAACGCCGTCAACTTTCCGGTCAATATCAACACAACCTGGCGCGGGCGATCCGCGCTTTCCTCAACTACTGCATCCGCGACGAACTGCTGGACAAATCTCCGTTCACTAAGATTCAGATGCCTAAGGTGGAGAAGAAGATTCCCCAGGCGCTGACGGCGAAAGACATTGGCGCGATTCTGCGCAGCTGTCGCAACGACCGCGACAAAGCTATCTGCCTCTTCCTGCTCGATTCCGGCGTGCGCGCTAGTGAGTTCATCGCTTTGAATGTTGGTGACATCGACATCAAGACTGGCGCGGTGATGGTTACAGCGGGTAAGGGGCAAAAGCAGCGCACAACCTACGTTGGCGCCAAAACACGCAAGGCAGTCAAGCGCTACTTTTCGCAGCGCACGGGTCGCTTCGATGACGAGGCACCTGCATTCGCTTCTATCTATGGAGAAAATCGGCTGATGCTGTCCGGCATGGTGCAGTTGATGGAACGGCTGCGCGAGCGTTCCGGCGTCAAGGAGTGTAAATGTCACAATTTTCGCCGTACATTTGCCATCACCTGTTTGCGCAACGGCATGAACATCTACGTGCTCGCCAAACTGATGGGCCACGCCGACATCACGGTTCTGCGACGCTATCTGGCCCTGGTGCAAGATGATATGGAAGAAGCCCACGCCAAGTATGGGGCTGTCGACAGCCTTATCGATTGAGCGGCAATGGCAAATTGATAATGGCCGCAACTGAGTATGAGGCACGCTGAGTTCGCCTACTCCCACGGTTGCACATCTTCAAAGGGAGAAAGTTCCGCTCGAAGCATAGCGTTGCGCACGCGCTTCTCATCCTGATTGCCGTAAATCGCCAGCGTGACGTTGACGTCGGCATGGCCCAACGCCTGTGAGACAACCTCAGCGTTAATGCCGTTATCAAGCCACGCTTGAGCGACGCGATGACGGAAGGCATGTAAATTATATCGACCCTTTACACCAGCCCTCTGTGCCAATCGGTCAATCATCTGGCGCACGCCGTCGCTGGTCAGCGCTCGTTTGTGAACGCTCAGCCACAAAGCGGATGGGCCATCGGTCGGGCGTTCACAGAGGTAGTTGAGAATCGCTTTCTGGCTCGACTCACCCAGAAATATCTTGCGCCAGCCGCGTTTGCCTTCCACCCAGGCAATGCCATGTTTCAGGTCGAGACGCTGCACATCCATACTAACCAGTTCTCCAGCTCGCAGCCCCGTGGTTGCTATCACGGTGACAATGGCAAAATCGCGCTTGCTCGATTTGCGCGCAGTATTCCAGATCGCCCGCAAATCCTCGGCAGTCACCGCTTTCATCTCCACAGGCCGCGTGTCGCGTGGAGCGCTGAGATGGTCGAAGGGGTTGTAGTCGACCAGTCGTTGACGCACCATCTCGCTCCAGAACGTCCGCGCTGCCCGTAAATGGTTGCGGAGCGTAGTCGGGGATAGGGGTCGCTGTTGTGTCGGCTTTGATGGATGCGCTTCCCAGCATCTGCTCGTGCCTTGAACCTCGACCCAGTAGTCTTCCGCATCCCTGCGGGTCACGGCGTCAAGCTGCCGTTCTTCACCGATGTATTCGACCATCGGGCGCAGATACTTGGCGTACCACTTCCGCGTTTCGGCATTGTGCTTGGTGAGCAGAAAGCGCCCAACCTGATAGCTTACCGTTTCCATTGATCATCCTCTTCAAACAATCTCCGTATCGTCTCTCGGTAAACTATAAACAAATACAATAGGCGGTTTCGCGCCGATAACCGCCCACTTCTTTTGGTTACAATGACAACGCTGTCGTTTGTGGCATATAGTGGCATATATTTGGTTATTTTCTCTTGCGTTTCTCCTTTAGCCACAGTATTATACGTGTAATGCACGTACAAGAAGGGGAGAGAACTATGCAAAAGAAGCTGACTATCACGATTGATGAAGAAGTGTATAAGGGGTTGTATGACGTCGTCGGCCCGCGGCGCATCAGTCGCTTCATTGAAGGCCTCGTGCGTCCGCATGTGGTCAATGCAGATTTAGACGCGGCCTACGCACAGATGGCACAGGACGAAGCACGCGAGCAAGAAGCCGTCGAGTGGGCAGATGGTTTAATGGAGGATGTGGGCCATGAAACGTGGTGAGGTCTGGTGGGTCGACTTTGACCCTTCGGTGGGCGGGGAGATGCGCAAACAACGGCCCGCTGTCATCGTCAGTAACAACGCGGCCAACAAGCATCTTAACCGGGTGCAGGTCGTGCCGCTGACCTCGAAGGTCGACCGCATTTATCCCAGCGAGGCGCTGGTGGAATTTGACGGCAAGCAGGGCAAAGCGCTGGCCGACCAGTTGACTACAGCCAGCAAAAAGCGGTTGGCGAATCGAGCCGGCAAGCTCAGCGCCGCCGAGATGAAAGAGGTGGAGCGAGCCATCCGTGTGCAGTTGGGGCTTGGCTCGAAGTGAACCAGCATCAATAGAAGACGCAAGGAGGGAACGATGTCTGAGGAGCAGTTCAGAACCTATACCGTTGAGTACTTGGCACAGCTGCGAGACGAGAATGACCTCACCCAAAAAGACGTGGCGAAAATTTTCGGATTGCGCAGATTGAAAACGGTAAGCGACTGGGAAACGGGCAGAGTTGTGCCGCGTGAAACACGACGCAAAACCTTTCGTCGCTACCTGCTGGACGACCTGGGGCTGAATCAAGATACCCAGACCTTTCGCGATGTCTGGGACGACGTGATGGTCGACACGTGGGGATGGGCAGAACTTGATGAGGAGGAGGAGTGGGTGCTGGCGCAGGTTGAAAAGGCACAAGGGAGCCGTCTGTCGGGCAGGCGTCTGCCGCCCTTCGTCGTGCCCGAAGCACTAGTGGGTCGAGAAGCGCTGCTCAACGACTTGGCTCAACAAATCGTGAACCGACAGAAGCTGGCCTTGGTGGGTAAACCCGGCGTAGGCAAGACGGCGCTCACGATTAAGTTGGCCGAGCGCCAAAGCGTCAGGGCCCAGTATAAAGACGGCGTGCTGTGGGGAAGCTGTGGGCCACAGGCTAACGTCGACGAAATCATCAATGGTTGGGCCGAGGAGCTGCAGCTCGACCTTTCCGCCATTACCCACCCCACTTTGCGCCGCAAGCGGCTGCGCGAGGCGCTGCAGGAGAGTCGCTTCCTCCTCATTCTGGATGACGTTTGGACAGCAAGCACGGCGCAGCAGTTGGCCGTTGGCGGAGCAGAATGTTGCCATCTGGTGACCACCCGTCAGGACTCCGTGGGTGAGGCCTTTGCCACCTCACGCTACACCATCCAGATACCCGAGCTTGATGATGACTCAGCCGTAAATCTGCTGGCAAGTTTGGCTCCGCGTGCCAACGAGATCGCGCCCGACCAAGTGACGGCGCTGGCCAAAGCGGTGGGTGGACTACCACTCTCGCTCAAGCTGCTCGGTGGTTTTTTAGCTGCGCCCGAATCTAATCAATTTACCGAGACAAATATCGCTGCGCTACAGGAAGTTGACGACCCCTATCGTCGTTTGCAGTTGGCGCAGGAGCGTCTTGGCTCATCCGATAATCAAGCGCTGAGTGTAGAGCAGGTCATTGACCTCAGCCTGGAGCAGCTTCCCTTTGGTATTTCTCAGGCGTACTACGCGCTGGGTGCATTTGCCGCCAAACCTGCGCTCTTCAGCCTAGAAGCGGCAGCGGACGTTGCCCAATGCAGGCTGCAAGTCCTGAGCCTCCTCGTTGACCGCAACCTGCTGGAACGCACGCGAGACGAGCAGCTTACGCTGCATCAGGTGCTCGCCGACCACGCGCGCATCCATACGGAGGCAGAAGCCTACACGCGTCACTATCAATACTACCTCTCGCAGGTACAGGAAAATCCAGGGGATTGGCAGCTCATTCAGCCAATTTTTGCCCAGCTTCAGCAAGCACAGCAGCAGCTAGCCAAGGCATTGGAGCACAACTATGAGCAATCGCGCGTCCTGCTCGACTTATTGGGCACTTACATGCGCCGACGCGGTCTGTGGCGCGAGTACTTCGACTGGGCATCCCAGCTGTTGGAAGTCGCCCGCGCGCAAGGCAAGGAGCTGGCTGTTTCTTCTTTGCTGCTCAATCTAGGCTGGATGCATGATGGTTTGGGCGAGCGGGAACAGGCTCTGGGCTGCTACCGAGAGGCGCTGGCGCTCAAGCAGAAACACGGGGAGCAGCGCGGCAGCGCAACGGCCTTGAGCAATATCTCCAGCAGCTATGAAGCGGTCGGCAACTATGAAGAAGCGCTGGACTACGCCCAACAAGCGCTGGCTGTGTGGCGTGAAGTGGGGGACAGGGAAGGCGAAGCCACAGCGCTTAACAATCTCGGCGGCATTCAGGAAGCGCTGGGACCCAATGAGGAAGCGCTTGATGCTTACTTTGAGGCGCTAGAAATCTGGCAAGCGCTGAACAACCGCGAAGGCGAAGCCACCACGCACATCAATCTTGCTAGCAGCTTTAGCGACTTGGGCGATGACCAGCAAGCATCCCGGCATCTTGAACAAGGCATGACGCTCTTTGAAGCGATGGGTCACTTGAGTGGACAGGCCACTGTCCATAACAACCGAGCAGAGCTTTGCTATAAAAATGAGGAGT
This sequence comes from Saprospiraceae bacterium, assembly GCA_965213735.1. Classification (GTDB taxonomy): domain Bacteria; phylum Bacteroidota; class Bacteroidia; order Chitinophagales; family Saprospiraceae; genus CALDTK01. The sequence goes on along the minus strand of CBDCAB010000004.1, from coordinate 50,044 downwards.
ACCAGCAGGCGCTGGCGCTATTTGAGCGGGCGTTGACGATTCGACGAGAAATTGGCGAACGTTCCGAAGCCGCGCGTACCTACTCGAATATTGCCTCGATTTACATGGAGCTGGGCCGTGAAGACGAAGCACTTTCAAATTACCTCTACGCACTGGCCGAGCAGCGCGCCGTCGCAGACCTCCCCGGTCAGCTCAATACGCTCTCCGCCGTTGCCGGCTACCACCAGAGCCAAGAAAACTATCAGGTGGCTATCAACTACCTGCTGCAAGCCCGCGAAGTTGCCAACCAACTGCCCGACAGGGAGAACCGCGTGCTCATGTTGTTGGGGTTGGGTGAGAGCTACTTTGAGATGGAGGACGTTGAGAAGGCGCTACGCTATTGGCAAGAAGCGGCAGCATTGAGCGCTGACGTGGAGAACCCTCGTTTGGAATATGTCGTGCGTCGAAATGTGGTCGAGGCTTACTTAGCGCTGGACGAAGAAGCTGAACAATCTATCGATCTACGGCCAGCGGTAGCCGAACAGGAGCGAGTCGTTCAGTTAAATCGATTCATTTTTGAGGAAGCGCTACAGGAGAATCTGGAGCTACTCGACTATCTGAGAGACCACGACGACAGCCGTCAGCCATAAACTTTTCCGCTTGAACACCCTTTCCCCTCAAAATTCCCCGCACACAATCTAAAGAAGGCGGTTAGCGCGCGCTAACCGCCCAGGCTCCTTGCTATTCTGCAATCGTCGTCAATCGGACGGCTGCAAAATAAACTCTTCCACACAAGGAGCAACCCATGCACACACAACTGATGAACGCCCAGCAGCAGATTGCGCAGGCAATCCTGCAGGGCAACGCGCCGTACCCCGTGGCGGCGCACTTCTCGGACGCGCCCGCGCTCTACGACCGCGCCTACAGCGTGGTCGAGCAGGGCAAGCAGGCAGGCGTCAGCGTGCCGCACGTATTCAACGCGCCGCTGACCCCTCGCCACCAGGTCGTCCCCGGCGAGCGCTACGACTACGTCATGGTGGAAGCCAGTCAAGACCCGCTCTTCCACGACCGCGACGGCTACCCCATGCCGCAGAAGAATCTGGACGACCTGCGCCGGGTTTACGCAGCGGGCATCCCCTTCGACCAAATCGTGGTCGTTCACGAGGTCAATAAGGGTAGCGTCTCGTCCCACGGCCCGCTGCCGGTCGAGCCGCTGCTGCCGCCCCCTTCACGCGAGGGCGTGCGCCGTTCGCAGCAGATGGGGCAGTGGGCGCAGCGCGTCTTCTCCGCCGCCACCGCGCCGACGCTGGGCTTGGCAACCCTAGCGGTGGCCGGAACCGTCGTCGCGGCGGGCACGGTGGGTGCGCTGCTCTCCGCCGTGGCGCTGGTCGGGCTTGACCCCATCATCCTGGGTGTGGTCACTTCCAACGGCCGCACGCAACCGGGGACGGTCGGTGCCTTCCACTACTTGACCCACTGGACTTACAACGAGGAGGTGTAGGATGACGAACAATGCACTTGGCGCCCTGCTGGATAAGGCTGTGCCTTACGAGCAGTGGCGAGCCCCACTGGACCCGCAGTTTAAGCGGCTGGTGGTCTTGAGCGGCATCGGCAGCGTTACCGCGCTGGTCGGCCTGCTGATGCTGGGTCCCATGCTCAACTTTGCCCACTCGGAGTTCTTCATTGTAGGGCAGGGAATGCTGGTGCGGCTGTTATTTGCCATGCTGGAGATGCAGCCCTGGCTCATTGGCGCCAATCTGGTGACGCTGGCGGTGTATGGCAGTCTGCTGGCCGCGACCCACTGGCTGGAAGCCGGGCCGCTGGCCTGGCAGCGGGTGGCCATGGCCGAGGTGGTTATTGGTGGCCTCAATCTCTTCGTGCTGACGCTGGAAGCCACGCTGGTGGTGGTCAACATTGTCATCTGGATTGTAATGCTTGCTATGGCCTTTGTCTTCGCCTGTACCTTTCTGTGGGCACTCGCAACAGGGGCCGGTCGCTAGGCTAAATCTGCTTCGAGGCAGCTTGGTTGTAAAGCCAAGCTGCCTTCTCTCTTCTAAAGGGTCGGCTGTAGCAAAATTCTTTTTCTAAAAATCTCATGTTCCGACAACGAAATTTTTCGGCAACCGGCTGCTTAATTGGCGGACTCTTTGCCATCTTGATTCAAACCCTGCGGCTCTTCATCCTGTGGGTTTTGCCCTTTGCCTTTCTTGCCTCGGTCTGGCTGACCCGCGCCGCCGTCGCCGCGCTGCAACCTCACCATTTGCTGACGCGAACACAGGTGGTTGGGGGAACGGCGCTGGGCTTTGGCGGATTAGGGTTGCTCTTCGGTAGCGTGCTGTTGTTAGGTGACACGCTTTGGTTCGGGCAGCTGCTTATCTGCGTGGTCGCCGGTCTGCTTTGGGGCTTCATCATCGGCCTACGCGTAGCGCTCACTTTTATGCCCCAGCAGCGCTTCACGGTGGAGAACCGCCCGGCCGACCTCTTTGGCGTGCCCGACGAGGCGCTGCGGACAGGGGAGAGGGAGGCGGAAGCTCAGGCTTGGCCCGACGACGGCGTCTTTTTGGGCGAAGAGGTGCCGTGGTCGACCCGCTAGTGGGAATTGCTCATGATTCACTCTTTTCATCAATCTCGCCTGACGCAGCAGTCCACGCGCTCGCTGCTCCATTTGTCGGATACTGCCCGCGCCCAAGGCATCCGCATCCAGGCGGGCTCTGGTTCCGGCAAGACTTTGCTAGCGGCTCTGCTTGCTCTGCAGGATTGGCAGCGGGCCAAGCCCCAGCTGCTCTTTGACCCCTTTGGTGGTCTGATTCAATCTTTTCTCTGGCGCGTTGACTGCTTTGGCAGACAACTTTCACCGTCAGAGCGCGAGCGCCTCTTTGACCGCATCGTCTATGTGGATATGAGCGGGCAGGTCAGCGGCCACGTCGTGCCCTTCCCGCTCTTTCAGCGGCTGGGCCAAGAGCCACCCTACAACGTCGGTCAGCGGGTCTACAACGCCCTGATTCGTCTGGACCCGGAGCTCAAGTCCGCCTCCATCCAGGGGGCCAACGCGATTGAGCACGTGCTCATCCCACTGGCGATGGTGCTGACGGCGCTGGGGCCCGACTGGCAGGTGGGCGCGCTGCTTGACCTGATGGCCCATCCGAAAAGTGATGAGTGGAAGCAGCGACTTGGGGAGGCGGAGATTAACTGCCCGGAAATTCACGCTGCCGTAGAGTTCGTCCGCAAAGAGTTCGCTCGCTGGGACAAGGGCACGCGCCAGCGCAATCTGGCCAGCCTCCAGGTCAAGCTCGACCCCTTCCGCTACAGCCCGGCGCTCTCGGCCATCTATGGCTCCAGCCAGTCGGGACTGGACCTGGCCAACCTCATTGCTCAAGGCAAGACCGTTTGCCTCGACTTTGGCGGCTGCGTCAACCAAGAGCAGCGTCGTTTTGGGCTGGTCTGGACGCTCTTCTACTGGCTCTTGCCCTTCATCCGGCAGCGCGGGACGGGATATGGTCACTCACCTGTGGGTATTGTGGTGGACGAGCTCTCCGCTTTGCAGGCGGATACGCCGCTGGGTCGCGAGCTGCTGGCGGGCGACCTCAACGAACTCATCAACATCCTGCGCCGCCAGTTTCGGCTCTGGTTGACGCTAGTCCACCAGGAGGCCTACCAGCTCGATGAGAAGGTGTCACAAAACTTGATGTCGTTGGGCACGCAGATTCTGGGCGTCAGCCATGACTACGAGTCGAGCTTGGCCACGGCCAAGCAGTTCTTTGACTTTGCGCCACAGGTCAAGCGCTGGGAGCCGGTCTACGGCAGCGTGGGCGGCGGGTCGCAGATTATCGACTATCGCCCGGTCGAGCACAGCCTCTCGGAGATGCAACAGCACGGAGCGCAGCTCTTTCGCCAGCTCAAACAGTTCCACTTCCTCACGCGGATTGCGCAGAGCGAAGGCGGCGCGTCGGGTCCACTCAAGACGCTCAACATCCAGCCGCTGCTGGGGCCGTTCATTGACGAGCAGCGGGTGGAGGCGCTCAAGCAGCAGCTTTCGCGGCGGGATGGGTTGCCCATTGACCAATTGCTCAAGGAGATGACCGAACGCAACCGCTGGCAGGCAGAGGAAGCTGGCGAGGAAAGAAAGCCGTCCACGGACAACGCCAAACCCGACGCTACGAAATCGGGTAGCATGGAGAAGGGAAGTAGCGAAGATGAACTTCACAACTAATCAGAGACGCCAAATGCTTCAGCGCAGACCAGACCCGTCTCCCACCAAGCTTAACCGACGCGCCGTGGCGCTCTTGAGCGCCATTGAAGCCTACGGCGGCGTGCTCTCGACCGAGCAGATTGCGCTGCTCTTCTGGCCGCCTTCGCTGGAGCACAAACTGTGGGCACAAGGAGTGGATAGAACGACCACAAAGCAGCTCACACAGGAACATTCCGACTCGCATCTGAATGAACGCATTGAGCTCTTCAAATGGCTGCACCAGCTCGCCCAAGCCGAGCCGGAGCAGCTGCTCCGGCTCGATATGACCTTGCAACGGGTGGTGCAGGGCGAACGCTCGCGCAGCTTGCGCCAGCTTATCGCCCGGCCCGTGACCCTGCCCGACCCCTTTTTGAACCGTCGCCGTTTACGCAGCGAGGTGGTTTCCTCCTCGTGTAAGCAGTGGCTGCGGCGGCTCTTCGACGCGGGCTATCTGGAACCCCAGGAGCAGCCCACGCAGCTGAGTGAAGGGCGCAAGCCGCTGCTCTGGTATCTGACCAAGCAGGGGCGCAAGTTCCTGGCCGACTTTCGGCAGGTTTCGCTCAAGGAGATTGACTGGAAGCCCGCTGGCTCGTTTAGTCCGGCCATGTTGCCCCATCGCCTGCAGAACACCGACCTGCGTATCAGTATCGAGCTGGCCGCGCGCCATCACAATTGGACGATTCACGAGTGGCGCGATGATGCGCAGCTGCGGCAGCTGCATTCCAAGCCAGCGGAGCGGGTGAGCTGGAGGCGACCGGAACGGCCCAACGACCCCGACAGCAAACTCATCGAGGAGAGCGGGGGCATGGTGCCCGATGGCTACTTCTGGCTCGACACGGGCAAGAACTGGCACAGCTTCCTGGAGTGCGACCGCGCCACCGAGACGATCCAGTACCGGCAGGGCAACCTGCGGGACTTTGCCCACAAGATTCGGGCGTACGGAGCCTACTACAAGTCGGGGCGCTACGCCATTCGCTACCCACAGGCGGGCAAGTCCTTCCGCGTGCTGGTGGTGACGACCAGTCAGCAACGGCTGCAAAATTTGAAGGAATGTATCGAGGGCGTGGTGGGCGAGAGCGGCGGCAGCGAGCGCGAGGTGGAGCGCGGGCAGATGCGCTACTGGCTGACGACCTTCGACCAGATTCAGCCCACGTGGAGAGACTACTTCAGCGAAACCATCCTGACCGGCGACATCTGGACACGTGCCGGGCAGGAGGAGCCGCGAGCGTTGATCTGGTAGCAAAGAGAAGAAAGGGGACACAGAGATACACAGAGACCGGAGTGAGGTTCACAGAGAGAAGAGAGGGTAGGGACAGAGCGACAAGTAGACAGCGATTGAAGGCGTTAGCACGACCAGTGCAGCGGAAGTACAAGACCCAGTCGCACGACGAGCGGAGTTCCAAGTTCACGTCTTTCTTCTCTCTGTGTGCTCTGTGCCCCCTCTGTGAATCTCTGTGTCCCAACCAAAAAAAGAGCAAGCCGCGCTTGGCGTTGCCCACACACACGCGCAGCGGCTGACTGGTCCCTAACCAGCCGTTACACGCCCATCCCCACGCTGGGAGACCACGTGGCTACCCACAGGCGAAGCAGGAAAAAGTAGTGCTTCGCCAGCGGGCAGGCTCGAATGGAGCAGATGCTTTCACCCGCCGTTATCCCTTGGCGGGTGTACTTGGCAAAGAACAACGCGTTGTCAAAGCGCGGCGCTGCTTCCAGTATGGCACACGTTTTCTGAGCTCTTTCTGAATCGCGGTCCGCCATTGTTCACCAAATCGCGTTATAGGTTGACCGGTTCCGTTCTCCATAGATTGGCGAGCCAGTGCCGCTCTCTGTCTCGACAGGACGGAACCCGAAATCTAAAACGAAAGGAGGTGATGACGATGGAGATGCTTTCCAAGCAGTGTATCTGCTGTGCCGAGCTGGTGCATGCGCAGCCGCTCTACAAACTCTATCTGGCGCGTTTCGACGAGGAGGCGATGCAGATGGAGGTGGACGGCTACCTTTGTCCCGCTTGCTACCGGCGCTTTGGCCGGGCGCTGATGCGGGTTATGGGGAACGCGCTGGCACAAGGGTTCGGCGCAGTGCAGGCCGCGGTTCATGGAGATAGCGCGGTGCAGCCCTAGCGGGCGACACCGACAGGAGAGCCAGTTTACGCTGGCTCTCCACCCACCTGCTTGTGGAGATGATAACACACCAAAGGAGGAGACTTTCTACCCGTGGCGCCTACTGCTTCTATCCCTTCACGGGGGGTTGCCACGATTACTCGGTTATCTGCTTGGCTGCTTTCGACCCACCTCCGGTTGAGTTGGCGTCAGGATTTGCTTGGCGAATCTTGAACCCAGCTTAACACCCGTTAAATCCAAGCTGGAGAAGGAGGTGAAGATGGATGGCAACCCGATCCAACATTGAGCTCTATGACGGTCATCCAGTGGGTGCTGGCGATTTCTATAGATGGACATTAGGCGTTCGCCTCTACCATCACTTTGATGGGTATCCGGAATGGATGGGCCCTGAACTGGAGCGCATCTTAAGCGAAGTAAGGTCCGTCCTTACCCAGCACGGGCGTGCACCCCGATGGTGGGACAGCGAGCGCGTCGGTGCGCTGATGATACGACTCTCTGCCGATAACGACGTGGCTGACTGTTATCAGGATGTGCCACGCTTCCAACCCTGTCAGGAACGTCACGGAGACATCAATTACATCTGGAAGGTCTATTTGAAGTCAGACGCTACATTTGATATCGAGTGCTATCAGCCTCAGTTCGATGGCCAAGATTATCAGATGGGCACTGTGCAGAAAATAGACTGGCGACAAATTGTCGCGGACGAAGCAGCCGAGCTGTAACAAACGGAGTGCGAGGTAGCGCTCTACTTCGCACTCCCACCTATCTTCTTATTAAAGCAAGGATTTTCTACCCAGTGATACACGCTTGTCGCTAGTGGTCAGGCGCTTGGTCGAAACAATGGAGACATCATTCATCTTCCCAACTCGTGGCTCGTTCCGAGACCCGTCGTTGCTCGCAGCGGCTGGCTTCGGGTCGAGCGTGACCTCGCGGTCAGGCAAATCATGGCCCGGGAAAGGAGTGATGTATCTGAAATTGCTAACCCAAGCGCTGCGCAAACAGCTGCCCAAGCTGGGTGCAACCCGCGAGGAGCCGGATCCGATGGTCATCTGCAAGTTCTTCTACCCAGATTTTCATTGGACCTGGTTTGCGCTGGAATTTGACGGCGAGGATACCTGCTTCGGCTTGGTCGACGGCGACGTTGCTGAGTTGGGCACATTCAGCCTCTCCGAACTCAAGCGCACGCGCGGCATGATGGGGCTCCGCCTTGAGCGGGACTGCCTCTTCGAGCCCTGTCGTCTCTCTGCGGTGAAGGCCCAGATTCCGGCGTACAGGCTGCTCTGCTAGCTGGCGCCAGCGTTTATCTAGCGAGAGAGCCGGGTGACACCGGCTCTCTCCCCCTTACTTCGTGACCCCATCCTTTGTGCCGACGCGCGGTGAGCTGGGTGAGGGCAGCCTGAGCTGCCTTGACCTGGCGGACAGCGTTAGTTCCGCCTCAACTCGAAAGGGGGTGAACAGTATGGACAACACCTCGGTCAACTTGCAGGTCGACCACCTGCGGACGTGGGCCAACGACGAGGAGGTGGCGCGGCAGATTCAGGCTTTGCAAGCCGCCGGTCTGCGCGTCCACCTACAGGTACAGGAGCCGGACGGCCTCCAGCTGCTCCAACAGCTGCCCGCCGTGCGCGCTCGGGTTCAGCCACGCGCGCGCTTTCTGGCGCTGCGCATGGCTTTGGGCCTGGTGACCGGCCTCGCCTCCATCGGCGTGGGTCTGGCGCACTTCTACCTGTAGTCCTTTGTCGGGACGGGGATTGTGTCAACGGGGACTCGGCTTTGGCTGAGTCCCCACCCTTTGGGGCCAGTATAGCAGAGGCGGGAAAGTAAAAGTCAAGCGGCAAGCCACCCGCCGCTTGGCCTCTCGCGCGGGCTTCCCTGGCGACAGGCTCAAGCTAAAGTGGAGGGTGAGGCAGGGCAACCGCGCCCTGCTTGCCCCCAGGCAGCCAGCCGCTGCGCTGGCGCGACCACCCGACCTGCACCCATTCTTGTAGCCCGCCCCCCGCCCCCATTGAACCCCAGCCGCTGCGTACAGATAAGAAACGAAGAGGTGAAAGAGAGGAGGGAGTTGGGCTACCATGAAGCAAAGGGTCAGCATGAAAGTTGAAGCCATTCCCCCACAGCTCAAAGAGCGACCGCAGTGGGTTTGCTGGAAGTACTGGGCGCATCCCTCACGGCCCAAGCCCCTCAAGCTGCCGCTCAACCCGCGCACGCAGCGCGCCGCCGACATTTCCAAGCCAGAGACGTGGAGCAGTTTTGAGGAAGCTCATGCTCTCCTCGAAGCGACGGGGCAGTACGACGGCTTGGGCATTGTGCTGACGCGTGATGATGGGCTGGTGGGCGTTGATATCGATGGCTGTCTGGACGGGGAGGGACGGATGAACCAGACGGCCCAACGGATTGTGGACTTGGTGGAGAGCTACACCGAGGTCAGTCCGTCGGGGAGGGGACTGCGCATTTTTGCTGAGGCGGAGCTGGGCGACTTTGGCGGCAGACGACGTGGCGAGGTGGAGCTGTATGCCCACAGCCGCTACCTGACCGTAACGGGCAATCATTTGGCGGGCACGCCCAGCGAGCTTCACGAGCGGCTGGTGGCGCTGCGTGAGCTTTACCGCTTGTATCTCCAGCCACCAAAGAGCCAGCCGAGCGCGCCGGAGCGGGTGGGCAACCCTGTGCAGATGTCGCAGACGGACGAGGAAGTCACCGAGCGCATGTTTGGCGGCAAGCTGGGCGAGCTCTACCGCGAGATTTACCACGGCGATGTGTCCCACGTCTACAGCGGTGGTGAAGCGGGCACACCCGACGAGAGCCGGGCGGATGTGCTGCTCTTTAACGCGCTGGCCTTCTACACGGGCCAAGATGCGGAACAGATGCGTCGCATCCTGCTGGGGTCGCCGCGGATGGGGCAGCGGCTGGAGAAGTGGCAGCGACGGGTGAGTGGGGAGACGACCTACCTGGACTACCAGATTGCCGACTCCATCCGCTACGCGCGCAGACGGTAGTAGTCTACCCACGAGGGGGGATGGGGTACTCAGATTTCACCGGCCCTTGCAGAGCGGTTGGATGAAGCGTATGGGTGCGGTTGGTGTGACAGAATTGCCCCAATGGTGGGGGACCAAACTTTACTCAAAGCCCAGATGCTTGGCGCGCAGGGAGATCCAGTCGTGGCGACCGACCACGATGTGGTCGAGCAGCTCGATGCCGAGCAGCGTACCGGCTTCGCGCAGGAGATGGGTCAGCCGTACATCCTGGTGCGAGGGCTCTGGATTGCCCGATGGGTGGACGTGCGACAGGATGAGACCCGGCGCATTGAGACGCACGGCCTCCTTGAAGACTTCGGCGGGACGCACGGCGATGCTGCCAACGTCGCCGCGGTAGACCATCGCCGCGTGGGTCAGCCGGTTGCGTCGGTCGAGCAGCAGCGACCACATCTCCTCTTGGTCGACCTGGCGGAAGGGATGGTAGACCCACTCGGTGAGAAAGGTGGCGGCGTCGATGGGGTTGTGCATGGGCAGGGGTGTATCGAGCGCGTGGACGAAACGTCCTAGGCTCGACTCTCTCGCCTCCAGCGGAGTGGATGAGGCGGGTTGGGCGGGGTAGGGCAAGGTGGGTAGCTCGTTGCGCTGATGGAAGGCAAAGGCGAGCTGGTACTGTTCGGGCGAGGGGCGCGCCATGGGGTTAGTATAGCGCAGCAGCGCCGTTGACTTCGCCCCATCGCTTCTCTACAGTCAGAAGCGTACCTTGCACCTTGGCAGCGACAGATTAGCAGCCGTTCCGACCTCAGCCACCCAACCGAATCACGTGAAGAGAGGCGCGAACAGCACGTTCGGGTCTCTTTGCTTTTCCCAAGGAGAACATCATGTCCACACCTGTACAGACGGTAGAGGCGCGCTTTCCGCTCGGTCACATCTTTATGACATCGGGAGCGGAGGCCGCGCTGGAGGAGGCCGACCAGACGCCCTTCGAGTTTTTCCAGCGTCACGTCAGTGGCGACTGGGGCGACTTGGATGAGCACGACCGACAGTTGAATGAGGAGTCCGTTGACGGCGAAGGGCGCTTGCTGAGCGTCTACCACACCAGCCGCCACGCGAAGCTGTACGTGATTACAGAGTGGGACCGCAGCGTTTCCACGATTCTTTTGCCCAGCGAATACTAGAAAGGAGCGACGCATGGCCGCGAACGAGATGGAGCGTTTTGTTCACGAACTGCGCGAGCAGTATGGCTCGAGCCAGCATGAAGACGGTCGCTGGTATCTGAACCTGCGCTTTCGACAGTGTGGTGACCTGCAAGTTGAGGAGGTGCGCAAAGATTTGGTCGTGAAGGTGACCTTCTTTTTGAGCACCTACTCCGGCAGCAAGATTGCCGACCCGGAAATTCACTTCTTCGTCGGCGAGGAGCTGTGGGAGCCCTTCCAGATGGACCGCTATTGTTGGCGGGTCTGCTGTGGCGAGGTCAACGACGCGGGCAAGCTCCAGGTCAGCGACCCCAACAAACAGGGCGAGTTGGCCGAGTATGCTGACATCCTGGCCGTCCACTGGCGACTCAACGGCTGGGTGCTGCAGGCGCAGCCTTACCACCCCTTTGAGGAGGATGAGATTCCCTTCTGAAGCTGAAAGCTGTTAAGCAGTCGAGGTACACTGTCCATCGAGAGCGCATTCCCTGCGTCTTCTCGATGGACTTTTTGCTTGACGGCAGTCAATTATACCGGATTGCTTCGACGTGTTATGCTATGCATGGCGACCAAGAATGATTGGATTTACTATTCTAAACAGAGTAAACGAAGATAACGTTCGTTTTCTTCTTGCAAAGAAGAGTATATTTTGCCCCTAAATGATACCACAGAACTATTAGATTTACGTCTCGAAATTGGTTAAGGGGTGCGTCCCACGAAAGTGGCGAGTTTTTACCCCCACAGAGAACGGCGCGAAAAAAAGGCGGTTGTATAACGTTAAACCGAATATGGATGTAGCACTTGCCACCCGCGCTTTTCAGCACTCACTGGTGGCGAGTGACAACATTCCAAGGCTAATTGCAAATGCTGGCGAAGGCGCATCATACCGCTTCGTCGAATTCTTCACCGCCACCATCCGCAACCCCAACACCCGCCCTGCCTATCTCCACGCCACGCGACGCTTCTTCGACTGGTGTCACCAATACCATATTGAGCTACATCAGATCAACGCAGTTCTCATCTCCTCTTATATTGAACAACTGAATCAACAGCTTTCAGCGCCGACCGTCAAACAGCACTTGGCGGCGATTCGGATGCTGTTTGACTTTCTGGTAACAGGTCATATCGTTGCCACCAACCCAGCGCACTCGGTGCGTGGGCCGAAACATGTGGTAAAGACTGGCAAGACACCAGTATTGACAGCGCAGGAGACACGAGTGCTGCTTGATTCGATTGATACAGAGTCAATTGTTGGCTTGCGTGACCGAGCACTGATTGGGGTGATGGTCTACTCGTTCGCGCGAGTTGGAGCAGTATTGAGGATGAACGTGAAGGACTACTTTCCAAAAGGAAAGCGATGGTGGTTCCGGCTGCATGAGAAGGGCGGCAAGTACCATGAAGTACCAGCCCATCATAAAGCTGAGAAATATCTAGATAAATACCTGGAAGCCGCAGAACTGGTCGAGCAGAGGAAGTCGGCGATATTTCGGACAGTCAATCGTAGCCGAGAGATAACAGAAGCACGGATGTACCCGCAAGATGTGTGGCGGATGCTCAAGCGCCGAGCGAAACGTGCCCAATTGCCGGACAACGTTTGCTGCCATACCTTTCGGGCAACGGGCATTACAACTTATCTAGAGAACGGCGGCACAGTCGAAGTTGCACAGCAGATTTCTGGATATGAGTCGCCTCGGACAACGAAGCTCTATGACCGCCGACATGAGGAGATTGCGTTGGAGGAGGTGGAGCGGGTGAGTATATAAAATTGTCATACCTCGCAGAAGTAGAATTGAAACTAAATTACCTCAGGTTGAGCTTCAACTGCATGAGTTGAAGAGGCTTCCGTCTGTTTCTCGACCAACACATTACCTATGACCAGTGCGTCGATATCCGCATCTATAAAGCAGTCCACAGCATCTTGAGGAGATTCTACAATGGGCTCTCCTCGGCGGTTAAAAGAAGTATTTAATAATACTGGTACTCCCGTCAACTTCTCAAATTGAATAAGCAAGTTGTAGAAAAGTGGATTATCGCCACTCTCTACCGTTTGTAATCTTGCCGATCCATCAACATGCACTACTCCAGGAATTTTGTCCTTAAATTCGTTAATTACGTTTGCGACCAATAACATGTATGGACTTTCAACATTCAGCTCAAAGTATTCGCTAGCCCGCTCTTTTATTACACTAGGAGCAAAGGGACGAAACAATTCATGATGTCTCTTAATTTTATGGCATCTTTCTGTATTCATAGCTTGTCTTGGATCGGCTAGTATACTTCTATTTCCTAATGCTCTGGGGCCAAATTCGCTTCTGCCCTGATACCAAGCAACGACTTTACCTTCTTGCAATAGTTCAGCGGCTTTCTGAGCTATGTGGGGGAATTCTTCAAAAATGAGTTCTAAAGAGTTTGGCCCATAGTCCAATGATTGAACTTCGTGAAACGATAAATCATATGAAACACCTAAGTAAGGATTGAACTTACTCAAATTATTACGTGGGTTTTTTCCTAGATGATAATACCCATAAAGAGCATTTCCTAACGCCTGACCATCGTCTCCTGATGCAGGTTGTATGAAGATATTTTGAATTGGAGTTTCATCAAGTAACTTTTTATTAACTACACAATTCAACCCCACTCCACCGGCAATGCATAAATTTGTTATACCGGTAACACGAACTAAATGAGTTACTTTTGCAACTAACGCTTTTTCTAATTCGGCTTGAACCAATCCTGCAAGTTCACAATACCCACTATCTTCATCTATGTAGCTTAACTCGTTAGTAGGGCATCGTGGAGGAGGAAGGACTATATTTTGAGCCTCAGCCGCTTTTTGAATCATCTTAACGGGATGATTTGGATCATTTATTAGCCGGGAAACAAGATTTCCATCATCAAACTCAAATAATGAGAAATCTTTGAATCTATTTGTTCTATCGTGAGCAAATGCGGCTAAAGCCATTGTGTTTGCTGATAAGGTATGTGAAGGCCAGCCTAAATAGTGTGTAAACGCTCTATACATTTCACCAAAACCAACCTCATAAGGTTTATCAAAATCTCTCTCGATTAAAGATATATCGCTGCCTGATGCTTTATAGTATGACACTTGTTCTCGAGGAAACTTCCACCAGTCATTTTCGTCAGTCGATTCTAATATGTTTCCCCCCGCATCCATTATAACGACGAGAGATTCTTTGAATGGCGAAGTCACGAAAGTACTATATGCGTGTGATAAGTGGTGTGACACGGAGCGAACTCTACTAGCTGGCACGCTTTTATTCTCATAATCAAATTGAGTTGATTCGGCAACTACGTCACAGCATGAGCTTTTGACAATTAAATCAATGTCAGTCAAATCTAAGTTTAGCCAGCTAAGGGCACCTTTGAGCGAACTACTAAATCCACCATCATGTTTTATACGAGAGAAACGCTCCTCTGCTGCAGCAAATATCACTTTCCCATCGCGGACAATACAAACACCCCCGTCCTTTAATTTCTTGCCAAATCGTGTCTCGCCGTTGTTTATACCTAGCACTATCATAATATTGCATCCATAATTAAACGCATAACAATTTAGTAAGCGCTTAATTTACCTATATGCCCACTTACATAGTGAGCTATTTTACCACGCTTTAAACATTCTTAAAACTTGCAACCACAATTATGAATTGACCTAACACTCTTGTATCGACATCTACAGTAACCTGCATTGCATTTCAGATTACAATTCAGCAACACATGATGTAACTTAAACAATCGTTTCGAACTCATCATTCTCTACGAACTTTTCGTAGAATTCTCGCTTGTCAATGTATCCCCAGCCGCCCTCCTTCAACATTTCGCTGAAGTCTAGGGCAACTGTCTTTATTTCTTCAAAACTGAAAGTGACCGCTGTCATTTTAGTTTTAACATTAACATATGATCCGAATTCCTGACGAGTTTCAAACGTAGATATTTCTCCATATTCGTTCCAAAGTGTATCCGGAGAATTTGATCGAACTTCGATGACTTTTCCTACTCCTAAAACTTTTAAGTGATATGCTCCGCTATCCGAGAATATAATGAAAGTATCTTCATCGTACTCTTCTTTAGCTCTTACTAAAAGTTGACCATACTCTCCACCGTCCATAAACACCTGCGGTCTGTCATCCAAATGGAACTTTTCAAACCAATCAGAATGAATTGGGACTACTAAAGCCTTGACTTTGTTGTGTAATGTTAGATTAATCGCATAGGCGTTCGTTTCTTCACGTAATAGTCCTGGAGTCACAACATAGATAGGTGACGTGCTCTCTAGTGCCCGCCAGTTCTCTTCAGTTAGTATTGATATTGTGAGCGGGCTGTCTTCATTTTGAACGTTTACAAGTTTTTCGAGATTCTCGTAATCATTAATGTGAATATCTACGTCTATCTGCCAAGGGTTTACAGAACCAACTTTGAACACTCCACAAGCATAATCCGTCCCATACCAACTCTTTATTTCAATTCCCCATTTGTTACACAGCCATTCTGTAATCATATTCGCATCATACGGATCACCGCTGTAAACAGATTGAATGTTTTTTGTAAGCAGGTATCTTTGTGTGTTCGGATCGAACGACTGGACTACAAAACCTTGGCTTAGATAAAAAGATACCAGTTCCATGTTCTTAGCATTTATTCTTACACTGAGACGTGGGTAATCATAATTGCGACACAATGTCTCAGCTTTTTTTAGTAACCTCTGGCCCAAGTAGGGGTTTGCTCTACTAGCTTCAATATTATTGATTCGATAATGATGCCTATTCCGATATTCTGGAAGTACATATACCAAGTCAATTTCTAATTCTACTCCAGCTAATGATTCTGACCTCTTTAGAAGGCAAGCACCAACCAAATCTTTTCTTTCAATAGGGTATTCCTCTAAAACCCACGCCCCGATGGCCACTTTGTCGCCTTTACTTAGGTCCTCGCGGGTGCGTAAAATCCAAGCTTGATGATGTGAGTAATAGTTATAGAAATCATCCGCCCACCAATGGCTCAACAATTTATCGACTTCTTCCGGAACGTATATGTAATCAATCTGTAATTCCATTTTTATCCCTCCAATTCACTTTCTGACTCAATAAGAAAGTTTAGATAGGCTCTTCTATCAGGATTTATGTGAAACCTTTGCGGATCTCCTTCGTCATGGAACAACCAACGGTCTTCAGATAGCTTTTCCAGAGATATATCTGCGAATTCTCCAACTACTATCCGTGCCTCTTCGACAGAAAACTTTTGGTTCCCTTTATAAACCTTATACAAAGACAGCAAATTCCCCCTTTGATTAGTAGATAAAGATACTATTAACTTGTCAAGTTCACGGAAGGGATAAATAACTAGTCTTTTCAATAAAGCATCGCTTTTTTGGGAGGAGCGGAAAGCAAATATACTAGCTAGTATAGAGGTGATAAGCGAGAGTATACCAACTATAAAGGAAACTATAGCTAGTAAATTCTCACCAAAAAGCAGATAACTATGTATTGCGCACATCGAAGGAGAAAGCATTGAGGAGTGATTATTCAGCGTTTATATCATCACATGCTGAATTTTGAAAATTCTGATGCTGACCAATTCGACAAATATCTCACGCTTCATGGTTAACTTATCACAGCCATGAATGCTGGATCACATAGCAGGTCAAGTAGACAAAGGCCGAACAGCGGATTGATACAGCTAAAGTGAGATCAGGATGGGAACAGGAATTTTTCAAAGTCAGGGTCGAGTTCAAATTTGGGCCAGAGGCGAGCCACAAGCGCTTCTGGAGCCGCATTGATGCGGGCGCTAAAGGCTTTGCAGGCATCAAAAAGCGCGCGCATTGACTCGTAGCAGTGATTCTGGGTGACCTCTTCGCGCATCCACTTCCACAGTCCTTCAATCGGATTGAGGTCTGGACTGTAACCGGGCAGCGGGCAGAGGAGAAAGCCTAAGCGAGCCACCGCTGCTTGCACCACCTTGGCTCGATGCCAGGGGGCGCCATCCCAGATGATGACGACGGGCATGGAGCTGTCGCCCAGCCATTGGGCGAGATGTTTCAAAAAGCAGACCGTATGCTCTTTGTTACAACTGCCCTCGTTCCAGATGAAGCACTGACCAATGGTAAAGTCATAAGCACCATACCAATTGATGCGGTCCGCCAAGCGCGGACAGTCACTCACGCGCCAGGCGGGCTGCCCCGTGGGCGCCCAGGTGTAGCCCAAGTCCATGTCGCGGTGAAAGTGCGACTCGTCGATGTAAAGCAGCCGCACTTGCTCTTGACGCACCTGCTCAAAAAGTTGGAGGAAGGTCTCGATGAAGTGGACACGTTTTTCTGGCTTGGCTTTGCCCAGCACTTTCTGACACTTTTTCCAACTCAGCTTGTTCGCTTTGAGTACTCGACGCAACGTGTTGCGGCTGACTCGTCGTTGCCACTGCTGCTCGACCCAGCCTTGCAGTTTCTTGAGCGTCCAGCCATGCCCTGGCAGGTCGTGCGCCACCGGTTCACTCTCTTTGACGGTGGTGACTAATTGCTCGACCTGCTCAGGCGAAAAAAAGGGCGGACACCACCTGTCTGACGAAATATCAAGGCATCTGGCCCTTCGTCGTTATAGTCGTGCACCCAGCCCAGCACCGTATCGATTTGCCGACCCGTTTCTTTTGCCCAACTGGCCGCATTGTTTTGCTTGCTGCCTATCATATACAGCGCCAAGAAGCGCTCGCGCGTTCGCGGATGCGCTGACTCGATTGACAATCGCCGTAAATCGTCTAGGCTTTGTTCCCACTTTGCTATATCCGGTCGAACCATTTGTCTGTGTCCCTTTCTGCTTTGCTTCTCGATAGCTTCAGCAGAATTATCGCCCACCTTTGCCTTTCTTATACAAAATTCCTGTTCCCATTTGAACTTTACTTTAGCACACAAGCTCGCAATGTCGGACAGCCATTCCCCCTTTCAAAACTGGGGTTTTTCTTCATCGAAAAGTGGCAGGAATCTCGACTCAATACAGCGTCGATAGCCCCTACTGTCATCCAAATCTGCATATTAGAGATTTACCTTTACGGTGAAGTAATGTAGCGGCATGTCTTTCCCTGCACATATCGCTGGATTGGCATATAAGACTAAGGTCTGGACGAACCCTTACCCCTGTGTCCAAGAAACGGTCGTTTTTCGGACACGCACTCCAGTCACCCAATCAACCCATTTCCCTTCCTAAAGCAGCAATTTTTCCGTTCTCAATAGCTGCGGTATAACTACAGCGAGTTCATCCCCAGCAATAGGCCCAAAAGCAAAGGGAACGCCTATGTCTAGCGATCAGCATTCTCCCCTGGTCGACCTGACCATCCGCATCGACAAGCGCGACGCTCAGGGCTATCCGGTGACGCTAACGCTCAACACGGTGCAGAGCTACAGCGGCTACCTGGATGCCGAGGCGATTGAGCGCTGGCTGCCCAGCCGTGACGCCCGCGACGATGGCGCGGGACTGTTCAACCTGTTGCTGGGGGATGAAACACTGCGCCTCGGCTGGAACCATCTGAGCGGCGCCCATCCCCGCCGTCGCCTGCGCCTGCAGATTGACCACCACGCGCCCGAGCTGCACGCCCTGCCGTGGGAGTGCCTGCACGACCCCAATACCGGCCTTGATCTGGCCGCCGATAGTGCCACGCCCTTCTCGCGCCTGATTGCCGGTCACTGGCCAGTAATGGAAAAGGTGCGCCAAAGCCCGGTGCGCTGCGTGGTCGCCATTGCCAACCCCAGCGACTTGGAAAAGCGGTGGGGTCTGCCAGCCGTGGAGGTAAACACAGAGCTGGACATTCTCCGGGAGGCACTGTCTGGACTGCTCATCCAGCTGGAAGTGGTGCCACAGCCCTGTACGCTGACCGCGCTTGAGCGGAGCTTGCAAGGCAACGTGCCGCTGCTACACGTCATTGCCCACGGGAGCTTTAACGCACAAACAGGGGACGCAGCCCTGCTGCTGGCCGACGAACAAAACAAAACCACGCCGATTCGCGCAGCTAAGGTGGCGCAGATGGTGGCGCGGCGGCAAATGCTGCACCCGCTGCAGCTGGTCTTTCTGGCGGCCTGCCACTCGGCACGGCGCAGCCCCGCCGATGCCCTGCGCGGCCTGGCCCCGCAGCTGATTGCCGCTGGTGTGCCTGCCGTGCTGGCGATGCAGGACCTGGTGGCCGTGCGAACGGCCCGCGCCTTCACCCGCACCTTCTACGCTGACCTGCTGCGGCATGGGATAGTAGACCGCGCGGCCAATGCAGCCCGCGCCGCACTGCTGACTAGCCGGCTACCTGGCCCTGCTGTGCCGGTCTTCTTTCTGCGGTCGGAGACGGGGCAGCTGCTGGACCCGCCCAGCGCGGTGGAGGCCGCACAACGGTTGCAGCCCTCGCCCTTGGCACTGCTCGAGCAGATGCCGTTGGATAAAATACCGTCTCCCGCTCCGCCTCCCGTCCGCTCGCGCATGGAGCTGAGCCGGAACGAGCTCTTCGTTGGCCGCGAAATGGAGCTGCGTACGCTGGCCAGCGCGCTCAAGGGTGGCGAGACAGTCGCCGTGGGGCAGACCGCTGCGGCTACGGGCATGGGTGGCATTGGCAAGACGCAGCTGGCGGTGGAGTTTGCCCAGCGCTACGGCCAGTTCTTTGCGGGCGGTGTCTTTTGGATTGCCTGCAGCGACCCGGCCGCCATTGGCGCTGAGGTGGCGGCCTGTGCTCAGGAGCTATTTGACGTGGCGGCGGAGCTGGACCAGGCGGAGCAGGTGCAGCGGGTGCAGCGTGCCTGGCGGGAGGAGACGCCGCGCCTGCTGATCTTCGACAACTGCGAAGACCCTGACCTGCTCCGTCAGTGGCGGCCTGTAGCGGGGGGCTGTCGCGTGCTCATCACCAGTCGCTATGGTAGCTGGGACAAAACGTTGGTGGGGCAGACGCTAGCACTCGATACACTGCCGCGAGTGGAAAGCATGGCCCTGCTGCAAAAACTGATGGGGGAGGAGAAACTCGCTCAGTCTCCAGAGGCTGAGCGCGACTTGAACGCCATTGCCGAGGAGTTGGGCGACCTCCCTCTGGCGCTCCACATGGCGGGGAGCTTCTTGGGCAACTACTCCCTCTCTCCACGCGGCTATCTACAGAGCTTACAGGATGTTGACCTGTTGCGCCACCGCTCGCTGACGCGGGGCGACGCCTCACCCACTGAGCACGAGCCGCACGTGGCGCGGACCTTTGCCCTCAGCTACGACCAGCTGCGGAGCGCAGACGCGATTGACGGTTTGGCGCTGGCGCTGCTGGCACGCGCTGCCCATTTTGTCCCTGGTGAGCCGATTCCCCAGGCGCTGCTGCTGGCGACCGTACTGCCCGATGATGCTGACCTGGACGCCCGACTCGACGCCGAGGACGCCCTGCGGCGGCTGGCAGATTTGGGACTGGTGAATCGGGAAGCAGCGGGGGCGGTGCGTCTGCACCGCCTGCTGGCCCACTACGTGCTCAATGCAGCTGAAGAAACAAAGGCAGAAGCGCAGACGGCCGTGGCCGAAGCAGTGCTGGCCGAGGCGAATCGCCTCAACAACGAGGGCATTCCGGGGCCGCTGCTGGTGTGGCAGGGGCATCTGCGTTACGTCACCGAGGCGGCATTGGCAACGCGCGATGAGACGGCAGCCAGTCTCTGCAACACGCTGGGGTTCCACCTGAACATGGTGGGGTTGTATGGGGAGGCGCGGCCCTACTATGAGCAGGCGCTGGCGATTTATCGCGCGGAGCTGGGGGAGACGCACCCCAACACTATGACAGTTCTCAACAATCTGCAAATGCTGCTGAACAGTGTGGCGCAATCAATTGGTGCATCCCCATCAGCACGGCTGCCCGCTGAACAGGTCGAGGCAATAGTGCTCAACACGATCGATATCTTAACCATTGATACCTCACAGCGAGATTGGTGGCAGAAAGTTGTGTCACGCCGCCTGGATGCTGTAGAGCAGCCGAATGGCGACGGCCAACCCGAAGCCGAGCTCTTCCGCGCCGTGCTCGCCCGCCTCAATGGGGATTGGCCGTCGCTACCGGCCGACCACCCCTATGCAGAGGCACTGGCGCGCATTGATGAATCAATTCAAACATATAACAGCCGGAAGAACTTACCTGAGCAGGCCTGAATCGCACTTACCTGCGCTACCTCCACTACACTGGCGATCCGTTGTGTGGTTTGACAAACGCTTTCTGCTCTGATTGAGGCGTACCTTCCCTGTCTAGAAAACGTCCGTTTTTCGGACATTTATCTCGCAGGTCGAGAACGATAGATAGATGAGCCAGAACTGTCTGAAAACCATGTCCTGCTTCACGCCTATTGCGAGGCACGATGAAGAGTATCGAATCCACGACATGAAGTCGCTCAGAGTGAACGAAAATAACGTTCGTTTTCTTCTTGCAAATAAGAGTATATTTTGCCCCTAAATGATACCACAGAACTATTAGATTTACGTCTCGAAATTGGTTAAGTTCTTATAATGCGGCTATGGCGTCGTATTCTACCCCCACTGTGGGTATGCCTCGCTGTTTTGTTTGTACTTCAACTCTATATCCGATACAGCGAGTGCCAAGAGGTAGTTGCGTCAGAAAGTAAGCGACATTGCAATTAAACATTACACCCTTGTCATGTCACTCCTAAACGTTATATAAAGGACGTTATCTCACGTAAAATCGAATATGGATACTGCGCTTGTCACTCGCCCTTTTCAGCACTCATTGGTGGCAAGTGACAGTGTTCCCATCCTCTTTCGTGATGCGGGCGAGCCAGCGGCCTATCGCTTTGTCGAGTTCTTCACCGCCACCATCCGCAACCCCAATACCCGCCGCGCCTATCTCCACGCCACGCGCCGCTTCTTCGAATGGTGTCACCAATATGAGATTGATCTCCAGCAAATCAACGCGGTGCTCATCTCCTCATACATCGAACAACTGAACCAAGAACTCTCGGCGCCGACCGTCAAGCAGCACCTGGCGGCAATACGGATGTTGTATGACTTTTTGGTGACCGGGCACGTCGTCGCTACTAACCCGGCACACTCCGTGCGCGGGCCAAAACATATAGTAAAAATAGGCAAAACGCCGGTACTGACGGCGCAGGAGACGCGAGTGCTGTTGGATTCGATTGATTTACGTTCAATTGTGGGGTTACGGGATAGAGCGCTGATCGGCGTGATGGTCTACTCGTTTGCGCGAGTGGGAGCCGTCCTCAAAATGAACGTGGAGGATTACTTTCCAAAGGGCAAACGCTGGTGGTTTCGGCTGCACGAAAAAGGTGGTAAGTATCACGAAGTGCCAGTTCACCACAAAGCCGAGGAGTATCTGGACAAATATCTGGAGGCCGGGTCGCTGGGCGAGCAGAGGAAGTCGGCGCTATTTCGGACAGTCAATCGTAGCCGAGAGATAACAGAAGCACGGATGTACTCACAAGATGTGTGGCGGATGCTTAAACGACGAGCGAAACGAGCTAGTCTGTCGAGCAATGTTTGCTGTCATACTTTCCGCGCAACAGGCATTACGACCTATTTGGAGAACGGCGGCACCGTCGAGGTAGCGCAGCAGATTGCTGGACATGAGTCACCCCGGACGACGAAGCTATATGATCGACGACATGAGGAGATTGCGCTAGAGGAAGTGGAGCGGGTGAGGATATAAAGTTGTGTTACTCACTCTGTTTCAATGAATTGAGTGTATCGCAAGCAATTTCATAGGCATCCCACAGAGTTATTCCACCAGTATCAGAGATACGCGCATTCTCACTACGAATCATAGAAGCAAAGCCCTCTACCGCCTCTTCTGCGTATTCAACGTTTTGGTCCTTAACTGCACGTGCTAACTTTCCAAATTGATAGCTTTGAGTGTATTCATCTTCATGAGGAACTGATTCCGACAAATAATCGCTCAACTTTACTGCTTGCTCGAATTCATTTAACATAAAAGCGACAGGAATGAGTCTATCAATTGCCTCAGTCTTCTGCTCGAGTGAGTTCTCTGAGCTAATTCGTGTTTGTAAAATATCAAATGCTCGTAAAAATATTTGATTAGCACTTTCTTCATCACCTGCTAATCTGTATAGATTCCCTAACATAATGAATTGCCATGTATCAAGGTTCTCAGGGTTGAATCGTGTAGTGGCTTTCAAAAAGTACTCTGAAGCAGCTTCATCACCTAACCAACGTAAACAGCGCCCAACTGCTTCTAATCTGAACCATGCAGTTGGGCGCTTTGCTAAAAGACGAAGCGCATTATCAAGCTCTTTTCGTAGTGACCTTTCGTTTAACTTCAGGTAGTTCATAAGTAAATCATCGTTGTCATAAACAAAAGTCTTTTTGTCAGAAGCCATTAATCCGTAAGCGTGATAAATTGAACCTCTTCTGCTTGTGGTGTAAGTGCTTCAATTGTAGCATCTAATTTGCCAAGATTTGCTCTCTGTGATGAATAACCTATCACGATTGCTTCATAATTTGCCTTGGCAGTCGGATTCATGTTGTACTGTTCGATTAAATCAGACAATCTATCTGCAGCATTCTGAATTTCTACTTCAGACGCATTGTCCATAGTTCCCAAATATCGATCTGGGTTGGTGGCAAGCCACTCAACCGACGGCTGAGTACGATTCTTGCCTTGCACCTTTGATTTCAACCGACTGTCACTCACTGACAGTGTGTTTTGGGAGCCTTTAACTTCTACCACTGTAGTTCTTTGAGTAGCTTTGTTGTAAGCAACGATATCAGGACCTTTATTTAAGTGCTTAAAGGTTCCATCCGCAAGTTCGAGCGGTTTGCTACGTCCTACGTATAGGATTACATACTCATTCGACAAAAGCTCGACCGCAGATTCGACAGCGTATGCTTCAGCAGCATTACTACCAGGCTTCCAGAGAGAGTTTACTCGTTGTTCAACTTTTACCGCTTGTTCGGGTGTCAATCTATAATCGCTGAATTTAACACCTTGACGAACGGCGCTAGAAATTAACTCTGGAGTGTTTCTCGCTGTTGCCAATTCGTCAATTTGCTTGGGTGAGAGTGAGCTTATTGCTTCCTCGCTGTAACCTAACAGTTTCAGCAGTTCTGGGTAAAAGCTCTTATCCTTGAAATTGTTGATTGTCCAGCGCGCTAGAGGTTTAACAAACTCAGCTTTTTTCCCTACTATTGCCGCAACACTAACTGCTTTGTTATAGACTTTTGCTACTTTAAGCAAATCGCCTGCCACTGGAATAAATGCGGCAGCATTTAGTGCGGTGTCTACGAGGTCGCCGCGAACCAAAGATGCAAGTGTGTCGCGAACGTCACCAATGGCAACGACACCACTGGCCAGCCAGCCAGTGATGTAATATAGTGAAATGAATTCTTCTTCGCTTAACAGCCCAAGCTGAACAAAATTTTCACCTAAATCTCCAAGGATTGCACCCTTAAGTACGTAACTGGCCGCCTTCTCTGGAGTCGGGTCAAAATAGAACGGATCAGAATCTTTTTCATACTCCACATTATCAGGTCGATGATCACCATCTGGATTTGAGTTGAATGGATCAAAATCGATATTAACTTCAAGTGCATCACTTAAAGTGTCACCATCTGTATCGGCGAGGAAGGGATTTGTACCAATCTCCAGTTCTTCTGGATCCAAAAGCCCATCGCCATCGGTATCTTGTTTGTTGGGATCGGTCAGGATTCCGTGGAATGAGCCTACTCCCCAAATAGTCGATTGAAGCGGGCCTACTTCTTCTCCATCGGACAACCCGTCGCCATCTGTATCCCATTTCTCAGGATCTGTGGTGACACGTTCACCCCGACCGTTACGAATCCCTTGCTTTTCTAGCCAGTCGAAGAGACCATCTCCATCTGTATCAAGATCATCTCCACCGTCTTCTGCAATTCGTCGAAATACCTCCGGTAGTTGGTCCGCATTCGCGATTGGATAGTAGGCTGCTCCTGTGCCATCGGCGATGGATTGGAGCAGGGTTTGATTGACCTGATTCCCCAAACCTATTGTGTAAATTTGAATTCCAGCGTCGTTGGCTTGAGTTGTCAAACTCTCATCGTAACCGCCTTGTCCATCGGTGAGTAGAATACCTACGGGAAGATGGTCTGTATCACCATTATTAATGAGTTCTTGATTAGAAACACGTACTGCGCTTCCAATATTCGTTCCACCATTGGAGTTGATTCGGTTTACGGCTGATTTAGCAGCTTCGAAATCCTCAGTCAACGATTGAAATAATCTAGCTGAGCTATCAAAGTCAACAACTCCAACTCGATCACCTTCTACAAGAGCCTCGATAAATTCAATGGCTGCTGTTCTTCTGAATCCAGAAGGGTCATTTGAGCTCATGCTGCCCGAAGAATCAAGCATGATGACGACATCAATATTCTTGAAATTAGCGTCATCTTCATCTCGATCCGGCTCCATTTCATATGTCCAAACTGTCTCCCAAGTGGGAATATGAAATAGAACAAAGGTAGAGAATTCGGTTGTATCAGCCCAAGCGTACCCTTCATCTACGTTGACACCGTGAGCAGCAGTTGATTCAAAAACTCGTTCGTTTTCGTCATAATGCAGAATCTGTAGACCGTCAAAGTCAGCGTTAGGTACTTGGTTGGGGTCGAAATAAATTTTTACTCGAGCGCTGTCGAATTGAGCAGTCGTGGTAATATCAACTGCAGAGGAGATCTGTCCGGGAAGCTGCTGAAAGCGTGTATCATCAGCCAAATTCTGTAGAGTTGTCTCTTTTGCAACGTCTCCAGCTCCATTAAGTTCGACCTCGGTCTGTGCACTAGGGTTGAAGGCCACAGTAGTAAACGCTTCCTGGCCATCGAGAAGACCATCACCATCACTATCTGAAACTCGTGGGTCAGTTCCAAGTCGGAATTCACTATCGTCGGTTAGAAGGTCATCATCGGTATCTGATTTTAGAGGGTCACTGTTAAATTCTCTTATCTCAAATGAATCAATAAGGGTATCACCATCTGAATCAGCCAGCAGGGGATCAGTCCCGAAGGAAACTTCATCGATATTTGTTAAACCATCTCCATCTAGGTCTTCTAGGTTGTCGGAGATACCATTGCCGTCGCTATCCGTTTTTGTTGGATCTGTTCCCGTTAATAAAACTTCCTCAAGATCGGATATTTGATCAAAGTCCGTATCTGTTAAATTGGGATTGGTTCCCAAAGCAGCTTCAATTTCATCAGGCAATTCATCGTCATCACCAGTAGACGCGTACCCAAAATTAAACCCATCCTTAGTTTCGCTTGGCGAAATCGTTACCTGGACAGGGTTGTTGTTTGTGGTTAAGACATATCCCGCAGGCAATGTGTTTTCATCGACTGCTACGCTAAAAATTGTATTGCTATCAACAGTCAAATTGTAGAAATGCCAGTCTCCAAATCCAGAACCTGTTGATGTAGTTTCAACAACTTGCCCTTGATTGTTCAGCAAATTAACGACGATACCTTCAATTCCAGGCTCGTTGACATCCAAAAATCCATCGACGTTTTGGTCAAGTCCTACGCGACCGCCAATATCTGAGACCTGTGGTGCCGCTTTAGTTGGCGTTGCAGTCGGAGTCGGGGTACTTGTAAACGTAGGAGTCGGAGTGAACGTATTAGTAGGCACAGCGGTGCCAGTTTGAGACGGGGATGCTGTAGCGATATGAGTCGGCGTTTCAGTCGATATATTTGTCGGAACAAGCGTAGGCGTATTGGATGGCACTGCTGCAGGGAGCGTCGGCTCTAAGGTTCCTATAGGGGTAAATGTAAAAGTAGGAACAGGGGTTGCGAGAGAGATTGGCGTATTTGAAGGGGCAGGAGTATCTACAGAAGGTGGGGTGGCGGTAGGTGTAGAAGTCGATTGAGTTTCTGATTCAGAACTGTTTGCTACAAGTGGAACAAAAATAAGGTTACTTGTAGCCGAAGAATCAGAACTTCCTTCCCCATCTACCGGTTCCTGCTGAGGTAGAGCATCCGTGAAAGTGCTCGCGAAAGCGTACTCTTTTTCAAGAAATGAGAATAAAGTCAGTATAACCAGAGAAAATACTATGCATATAGCAAATGATTTTTTGTATAACACAGCTTACCCCCTAACACTTGTGCTTGTTACGAAGAACTGATCAAAAGCTGCTATTGGAAGCAAAAGGAGCGCCAGGCGTGGTAAAAGGCTAATTTTTACTACCGCAAGAACTTATACCAATTGCGTTTGTAAGATTCATGTTGGACGTGCGACGCACCTTCTGCGGTGCGTCGCACAGTATGCGAATCTTATCAGCACAATTGGTATTATATTAGTCTGAATTCACTGCGAGAAAGATAGCAAAAATTTCTAGAACCTGCAAATTGCGTTTGTAACCTTTTCGATCTAAAGTTTGCGTTTAAAGCTGTCCACAAGAAGACAGGTTGTAATGCGCATTTTGCCAAACAAAAAGATGGCCCAGCAGATTGCTGGACATAAATCGCTGAGGACGATGAAACTCTCTGATAGACATAATGAGAAGAATGCGCTGGAGGGGTAGAGCGAGTGAGGATATAAATTAGTAATAACATACATTCAATTTTGTACTCGATCTGTCAAGTCGTTTGAGGTTGAACCACCCGGTTTACATTCTCGACGGTCTGCTCGTGTGTTTCAGTTGGGATGGCATCGACTAAGCGCGCTCCGCTGGCTACGGCTGGCGGTTTCAGTACTCGATCTGTCGAGTCGATTGGGGTGGGATTAGTCGCTTGTAGCGAGCGCAATACCGAAGGCTGTTTCAGTACTCGATCTGTCGAGTCGATTGGGGTGGCCCGCTTCACCGACGGGCGCGTCGGCTGGCGCAAGTGTTTCAGTACTCGATCTGTCGAGTCGATTGGGGTGGCGAGATATGTACAACGAAACTTGGTTTGACCGCCGTGTTTCAGTACTCGATCTGTCGAGTCGATTGGGGTGGGATTAGTCGCTTGTAGCGAGCGCAATACCGAAGGCTGTTTCAGTACTCGATCTGTCGAGTCGATTGGGGTGGGGTCAAAACCGCCGTGCGCACGCGCTATCTCTGCACCGTGTTTCAGTACTCGATCTGTCGAGTCGATTGGGGTGGGGTCAAAACCGCCGTGCGCACGCGCTATCTCTGCACCGTGTTTCAGTACTCGATCTGTCGAGTCGATTGGGGTGGCGAGATATGTACAACGAAACTTGGTTTGACCGCCGTGTTTCAGTACTCGATCTGTCGAGTCGATTGGGGTGGTGGCACTTTCGCCCGTGACTGCATACGCGCCGGGTTTCAGTACTCGATCTGTCGAGTCGATTGGGGTGGCACGTAGCACGCGCCGTCGGGCATTCGCCAACCGCGCCGTTTCAGTACTCGATCTGTCGAGTCGATTGGGGTGGCGGCCATTCGCGAGCGCGCCGCCGCGGAACGAGAGCGTTTCAGTACTCGATCTGTCGAGTCGATTGGGGTGGCCAAGGCGACGGTGATGGCGCAGACGCTCTACCAGTTTCAGTACTCGATCTGTCGAGTCGATTGGGGTGGCCGCACGATTCGCGTTTTGCGTGCTGGGAACACAAGTTTCAGTACTCGATCTGTCGAGTCGATTGGGGTGACGCGGGCACGCTGCACGTGAGCGGCTGGCAGCCGTCAAGTTTCAGTACTCGATCTGTCGAGTCGATTGGGGTGGCCGGGCATCGCCATAACCCGACGCGCTTTTGACGGTTTCAGTACTCGATCTGTCGAGTCGATTGGGGTGTCGACGGCAAGATTGAAGCCGACTCGTTCAGCATTGGGTTTCAGTACTCGATCTGTCGAGTCGATTGGGGTGAATCTGGAGCGCATCCGGCGCGGTGAAGCCATGCTGTTTCAGTACTCGATCTGTCGAGTCGATTGGGGTGTCGTAGATGTGACCGTGCTTGGTTCCCGTGCCTGCGTTTCAGTACTCGATCTGTCGAGTCGATTGGGGTGTGGTGTCGAGCTACTACCTGCGAGAGCAGGATAGGCGTTTCAGTACTCGATCTGTCGAGTCGATTGGGGTGGCCGGGTGTTTTGCCGTGCAAGAGGTAGCTGGATGACCTAAACGGGGCAAAACGTGGCGCTTAGGGCTTCCTGTGCATTCAATTTTCGCACAATCAGGGTACATGAATCACCATCTTTCGCAAAGTCAATTTTGTGTCAAAAGGCCCTCGGTTTGCGACGCGCGCCACACCTGTGGCGAAGTTGCTCCGTCGCTCAAAAGGCCTCTATTTTACCACACAACCGGCGGTTTGCGAAAACGCCCCCGCAGCACCCCTGTTTATAGGTGATTCGCGCTCCGCTACAGCACACTGGGGATAGCACATCGTTATTTACAGCACATCGTTGCAAAAACGGCGGAATTCACAGTCCACACACTTGGCCCGCTGCTTGGTCGGCGGCGGCGTGCGCTGTGTCACAATCATCTCGCGCACCTCTGCCAGCTTGCGCCGTGCCTCGTTGCGCAGACGCACTGTCAACGGTATGCGCACGCTTTCCTTCTTGGGAATCAGATAGAGATAGCCCTCCTCCACAGGCAGTTGCCACATCTCCTCCAACATCAACCCATAACAGGCCAGCTGTAGCTGAAAGTGACGCCCCGGCCGCTTACGGCTTAATTTGAAATCCACGGGAATGAGCCGATGCCGCCCCTCGTCTCGCGTCTCCACTACCAAATCGATCTGGCCGGTGCAGCCCAGCGCCGCCGACTGCACGGAGACATGAAAGTGACGTGTGCCCGTCTCCACTCCATAGGCACGCAGGCTGCGCCGCTCCTCCAGTCCGTTAACGCGATCCTGGGCGCGGATGCCCGCCTCCATCTTAAAGGTCGTCGGGCGTAGGCTAGGCAGGCAGTAATCATAAAAGACCACGCGCGGACAATAGGCATACTGCTTCAAATCGATTACACGCAGCGAAAAAGGCAGCTCGCCAGTGGCAGAGGCTGGTGAGGCGTCGGGTAAAAGGTTAATCGTGTTCATGCGTCGGCTGGCTCCATTTGGTGAATCTCCAGTCGGTTGTGCCAATCCTGCTTGCAGATGGGAAAGAAATCGATGCGCCCCGCGGCCCTCCCCAGGCGCGCCTCAATCTTCAACATCAGCTCCTCCTGATGGTTCCGGCTCAGATCGCCCAAAAAGGCGCTGTACTGCACCCGATCCAGCCCGTAATCCAAACAAAAATTGGCGATCTTGGTGCGCGCTGCATCGTTGGGAATATCGTAAATGAGCAGACATTTCATGATAACCCTACCAGCTACTCACAAACGGCTCATACGTTGGCCGGTCGCCACGCAGAAAGGCCGCCAGCCGACGCGCCTGCGTCTGGATAATCTGGCGCAGCGGGTGGCGCTTTTCTTCATACAACTCTGCGGCCTCTAAGCGCGCCAGCACCTTCTCCGCAACGCTCTTGCGTGCGTTAGATACCAGCCGGCCCTTTTCATCCAGCTCCACCGCCGTGCCCCGGTTAAAGATTGCCATTACCGTGCGGTCGACAACCGTCTGGCGAAATTCCTCCACCGCGTCGTAGACCAGGCTCGCCTTGCCGGGTCGATCCACGTGCAGAAAGCCCGCGTACGGGTCCAGCCCCGCCAGCACCAGCGATCGCTCAATCTGGCCGTAGAGAATGCCATAGCCGTAGTTCAAGGCACTGTTGACCGGATCCGTCGCCCCCTGCGTTCGGCGGCCGGGCCACGCCGTCGGCGACATGAGCAGATGGCCGATGCCCGCCCAGTACTTCTTGGCCCCACGCCCCTCAATCGAGAGCAGCCGTCCGCGTGCATCGTCGACGGTCTCCACATCATCCGCCTCGGCCAGCCGAGCCAGCTCTGCCGTGTGGTCGAGCACCTCGTCCGCTAGCAGTCGGACTTCTCGGTAGACCTCCGGCTGCTTCTCGCGGCGATACTTGCTCATGTATTTGAGCAGGTTGGCCTGGTTGCGCAGCTTGCCCTCGGCCACGGCCAGCGCAAAGCTCAGCCCGCGCCCATCCTCGCGCGCCGCCAACTGTGCACGTCGCGTCTCCACCGTCGCCATCAGTGCAGCGCTGTAGAGGCTACCCACCGGCTGCCCCCGCCTGTTGAGAAAGTGAATGGGAATGCCCGTCTCCGTACAGGCGGCCACCACATCGCTGCTCAAGCTCACGCCCCGCCCCGTCACCAGCACCGTTTCCAGATGTATCAGCGGTGCATCCAGCCGCTTCTCCCCTTTGCACGTCACCCGCAGCCGACCCTGATGCTTGGCAATAAAGCTGCCAAACTCATCCACAATCAAATGTTGAACCCGCGCCATCACACCCTCCTTCTTCATAACCTAGCAGATAGAAATAAATCAGCCCCGCCAACGCCATCACCCCCAACCCATTCACCGCTTACCGTTAAATTCCCACCTCGTAAATCCCGCACCCCTTCACAACATTCTTCCCCACGCCCACCACGCTGCCCCACAGCAGCCACGGCAGCAGCGGCGACCAATCCACCGCGTGGAGTGTTGCCTCGCCCACAAAGCCGCCCAGCATCTGCTTGCGCCCCAGTCGGCTGGAGTAGCCCTGCACATCCCACCAGCGTGTCTCATCTTCTACCAGCGTCACGGCCTTGGCGTGGGGGTAGATGTCGTCCCCCACCACCAGCGGGCGCGCCTCGTCCGGACCTTCACCTGTACCTTTGCCCGTAGCTTCGCCAGTCGTTTCTGCAACTGTCGACTCTATGAATGAGGGGCGACCGCCCCCGTGCTGAGCGCAGAGGTCGAGCAGTCGCAGCACCGTCTGCTTGATTAGCGGAAAGGGCAGCGGCGTCTTGCTAATCTGGCGCGCGTGGGTGAGCCGCGTCGGCGTGTGAAAGTGCAGACGCAGACGGTTCCCCGCCGCGGCAAGCTGGGGCAGCAGCCGCTCGACGGCCTGCTCTACATCCGCCTGCCGTACGGGCAGCGTTTCGCTGCGCACCATGCGTTCGCCGGGCAACAGCATCGGCAGCGTCGCGCCCGTCAGCGGCTGTACGGCGTCGATGCGCTCCACACTGAACTGCCCGCGCCGCCCCGCCGCCTCCTTGCGGCCAAGGCCAAGCTCGCCCACCCCACCCACGGCCAGCACCCAAAAGGGCAGCGTGGTCAGGTTATCGCCCAGTAGCGTCAGCTCAAAGGTAAAGGTCTCGCCCGGTGCGTAGCGGCTGCGGCCATCCAGCGGCGGCCGCAGCGTGTAGGGGCGGCGCACATCGCCCTGGGCGCCGTCCATCTGCTCCGCCGCCAGCAGCTGGCAGATGGGGCAGATGGCCTGGTGCAGCGGGTCGGGCTGGTGCAGGCCACCGGCTCGCTGGTCGGGGCAGAAGGTGCGGCGCAGCACGCCCGTTAGCGCCCCACGTAGCGCGCTGCCCGCAAAGTCGTGGAGGGCGATGGGCGTCGTCGCGCGCACGCTAAAGCGCAGCGTGTGCGCCGCGAGCGGAATGGTGAGCTGGTGGCGGGCAACGGGCGGCTGATCGATGGTTGATGAGGTAGTCATGGTGCGGTTGGATAATGCGGTTGGGCAGTGCGGTTAGGTAGTGCGTTCGTAAAGCGTGTAGCCGCGGCTGGCGCGGACTTGTCGATAGGGAAGGATGATGGGACGAAGTAGCCGATCTTTGCCGAGCTTCATGGGTTTACCCGAATAGATGTCGACCTGCTCAAAGGTTAGCTTGGGACCGCAGTCGTCCATGAGCTGGAGCGTGCCATCGAGCGCGAACGTGTCGGCCTCCGCCGTGAGCAGCGCAAAGGAATTGTCCACGGTTTCGCGCTGATCGCTCCCTTCCAGCGCCTGAATGAAGCCGCCGCGCTTGCCTATGTATGAAATTTGGGTCAGCCAGTTACTCCAAGCTAGATCATCGCCGCTTTGGATGTCCAAGGCCAACTTGAGCGTACCCTGCCACTGCACGTATTCGCGAAAAGCGATCGTGCGCAGCATGGGCGTCAGCAACCCCGTCTCCGGGTCGAACGCTTTATTGCGATCCGGCTTGAGCACCTTTGTAAACGTATTGTTGACGGTGATGTAGCGCGGCCCCTGCACCGCTACCGCCGCGTCGCGAATGGTCGGCCACAGCCGCGTACCCTTCGCCAGCCCGGCCCGGCTGATGATCACATCCAGCAGCGCCATTTTGACGGCGAAAGGCGTGGGCAGCAGTAGCGATTTGCCGCCCGTCGAGGTTGCGTTGGCTACCTTGAGCGAGGTAAAGCTGGCTGCTTGATAAGTTGTTACAAGCCACATGTTATGCCTCGCTAGCCATTTCGCCGGGAATAGCCGTTGCGTACGGCTCGGCATCAATCAGCAGCGACTGAATCGCCTGGGCCAATTCCACCAGCGACTTAAATTGCTTTACCTCGATGCGCCCCGCGTGAATGCCGTTGAGCGCGTCGGCAATTTGTTGCGTCTGGCTTGCAAAATCGTGATTGATGGGGCTGACGAGCGGTGCTGGGGCTGGGCCAGTGCTATAGCTCAGCGTCCCCTCCACATCAACAACGTGGGGATTTTGCGTGTTGCGCATGGCGCCTGTCGGCTGCACAAAGGTGTAGAGCATGCTCTCCAGCAGCGCCGCCAAGCGCCGTTTGCGCCCCACCACCTCGATTTCATAGCGCTGGCTGATGTCGTTGTAGCCGATGCGGTGCGCCTCTATATTGCAGATAATGGCGTACTGGCCGCTGCTGGCCGGGCGATGAAAAATAGCTTGGCCAAGATTGCCAGATCGGTCTTGCTTGTCCGCGGGAATTTCGCGCCGGTCGGGATCATATTTGACGTGGAAATACTGATCCGTCGTTACGAAATCGGGGATGCCCACGGCCCAGCCAAATTCAACCACGCTCTTGCGCGGCACAGATTGGTTGCCTTCGGTGACTAAGTTGCCCTCCACGTCGTCCAGCGTGCAGCTCAGCAGCCGATTCACCACCTGCACCGGCGTCGGTTTTTTCTCCTTAGCCTGCTTCACCCACTGCTGAAATTCCGGCACGGCAGACATTCGGTTGGCATCAAAAATTTCACAGGCCGCGCAGAGCGGCAGCCCCTGGTCGCGGCTGATGCGATACAAATGCTCGGCCTGCATGTGCTTGAGCATGTCGCCGCTAATGGCGTTGACATTGTGCAGACGGCCCGTGCCGTCCACGATATTGACCATGCGCGTCTGCGTCTGGTTGCCCTCGCCGCCTTCGTTGTTGAGCGAATGCAGATTGAGCGTGGCTTTGGCTGCAATCGATAGGTTGTAGATGGTTGTCATGTGTGTACCTGGTGTGTAAATTGGTTGGTTGAGTTTTCATTTGTGTCACGCGTCGACGATCAACGGGTTCATGCTTGCCTGCGTTGGTCGCCCACCCATTTCAATGGGTGTCTAGATATTCAAACCCGTTGAAACGGGTTAAATCCTTATGGACACTGTCGTTCCGCAACGCGTTTCAACGCGTTTTTGCCCTTTGGAGGCGGCGAATTCATTCGTCGCCGTCGCACATCCAGCAAGACGGTTAAATCTTCACGGCTGGATTGACCCGTTCGCACCGGGTGCCCCCTGGGTGCGTGCGAACTCCGCAAAGGGTTATTCCGGCTCTTCGCCGGTATTTTCTTCCAACTCCGTCCCTTCATCCTCCGACTTTTCCTTGGGGTCGCGTGCGTAACCAAAGGCGACCAGCAAGTTGCAAACCGTCTTCGCATCATACTCATCGATCAGGCGCACGATGCTTTCGATGTCGCCCGTGGTGATAAGCTTGCGTCGCATCTTCCCCCTGGTACGCTCGTGGACGCGCATGGTTTCATCGTTGTAGCTCTGCATGAATTCAGTCAGCGCCTGCATAAAATCATCGCTGTACTGCGATTTGCGCATCAGCTCCTGGCCCAGGCCGTAGCGCAGCTCATACCGCCTGTGCTCTTTCGGCGTGTAAGTGACGGAAACTGTGGACTTCCGAATCGCGCTAGCCACGTTGCGAAATCCCTCGTCCTCCACAATTGGAGTCAGCTTGTTGTCTATCATCATCAGTAAGCTCCTTAAATTTGTTTCACAAAAAGGTTTGACGTAGAAGTGGCTGCGGTCCAGCTCGCTGATAAGATAGCCACCGTAGCCCGCTAGAAATTCAAAAAAGGGCGCAAGATAGTTGCCGGAGACAAAGTCGCGGTAGAGCTGGAGCAGCGCGTAGCCCTCGCTCTTCTCCTCGTCGAGGCTGCGGATGCGTTCGCGATGTTCTTGCAGCAGCTCGATATACATCTCGGCGTCATCCGACGTGCGGATTTCCGGCATCCAATCGGGCAGGCCGAGGAATGAGAGATTCATCAGCGTGTAGGAATTTTGGCTCAACAGCTGGTAGGTCGCCACGTTCATGCCGCTAACCAGATTGGTGATGCCACCGCCGCCAAACAGATCGCTCAGCTCCTGCTCCACACTCTGCTCCAGCAGCACTTCTGCATAGAGCAGCGACGCCACAATGTCCTGCTTGACCGGCCCTTCGTTGCGTAGCTGATCGCGAAAGCTGGCAAAGACGCGGCGGTGATATTGCATATCCAACTCTGTGGGCGAGAGCACGTAGGTTTTGCGCAGGTCCGAGCCGCTGGCCTTGGTGGGGGCCGTAGCCGCCCACAATCCCACGGCTTTTAGATATTCAAGCAGCCAGAAGAGCTTCTCGTTGCCCATGGTCAGCTTGTCCGCCTTGGCGCGGTTTTGCCCCTTGCCCATGTGGGGATTAAAGAGCTGAGAGGCCGTTACTTGGTCGGCAAAGTCCGTTGCCTTCGTCGCCTTCTTCCAGTGCGCGGCAATCTCGTTCCAATCGGCGGTGGGTGTGGCAAAGAGCGCCAGCAGCGTGCGCAGGTTGAGCGCCAGCCACGCCTCGCCGCTGCGTCGCCACTGCTCGACGAGGCCATTGTGGATGTTTTGTGCTTGCATCCGGTAGTCGCCCAGGTAGGTAATCACGCTAAATTCGAGTGACGGCTTGGAATCCGCTAGCGTCTGCTCGATCTCATCCCCCGCCATTTTGGCCTCGCGCAACTGCTTATGCTGCTCAATGTAGTGGCGGAAGCGATCCCACGTCTTGTCCACATCGCGGCTTTGCATGCCCACCAAATCGTCGGGCACGGGCATCTTGCTACTGCTGAGAAAATAGACGCCCACGGTCTCGAACAGCTCGGTTGCGTCCAGCCACGCCTCCTGCACAGGTACGCTCACCTCAACGAGAAAGTAGCCGCCCGCGTCGCGCATGGTCACTCGGGCGTTTTCGTCGTGTTTCTGCACAAACTGCTCAATCACGGTGGCCGCGCCAAAAGCAAGCAGCGTGTCGGTTAGCGTACCGGTGCGCTTGAGGATATAGAATTGTTGTTGGTCCACTAGCAGTCCCTCTTTGAAAATAGTGAAGGTTGGTAAATTCCATCCTCCGGCTTGTATTCTGGGTAAACAAGTGAAACTTTCCGTGGTGTCATGAGATATGAGCAAAGCTCAAAAAGCTGCTTGAGATTCTCCACAGGAAGCTCGACATCTTGCACACAAAAGTCGACTTGGTTCGTTGCCACACGAATGATGACGTATGGTTCATTCATCGTTTCCTCATTTCTACTAAAAACACAAGGGATGAATGAAAGGCTATCATGGAATTAATTGTCTGTCAAAATCTAGAATTATACTACTAAACAGAATATAAGGGATTATATGCTTTCCTTGTTTCCTTGCTGTTTTGACTCGTTGCTATAAGTGATGTAATCTCATATCACTCGCAAGTGAGTACTGAAATTTATATTTCTGCGTAGCCTCCAGCAGCGATTCGACAGAGCGAATACAGTGCTGGAGGCGTTCTTTGCTTCACCTCCGGTTTCTCTCCTCCTGCGACAGCCCATCACACAGACGCAGCAGCCGCACCACCCACAGATAAAGCAGCTGCTGCTGAAAATCATTCGGCTCGATCATGGCCGGCGAGAGGTCGTTTTGCTTGCGCTTGGTGCTCAGCGTCGGCTGGGTTTTGGAAGCTGGCAGCCCGGCAGCGGCTAGCGCCTCACTAAAGGCGCGCGTCGCATCGGGGTGCAAATCATAAGCGGCGTAGCCATCCGTGCCCGTGCTGTGGTGTCGGGCAATGGCGGTGAGCACTGCGCGCGCCAGCGGCTCGCTGCCCGCCAGCTCGACCACCGCGCGCGCCACAGCGGCGGCGCTTTCACCCGCGTGGGGGGGCCGCTTGAGCTGGCGGTCGGTGGCGCGGCTTGCCGCTTGATGGTGTGGAAAGAGCGCTGGCTCATAGTTGGTGTGTACCGCCATAAAGTGATCGTCGCTCAACGGATCATCAATCGCCTGCTGGTAGAGCCGCACCCAGCGCTGCCAGCGCTCGTCCAGCTTCGCCAAATCGTGGCCCGCAATCGCCAGGCGCACGGCGCGATCTAACCCATTTGACGGCAGATTCCACAGCGTTGCCAACTGCCGCTGCGCATAGGCGTAATCGTGGGCAAATTCGCGCCGGTAGACGCGCATCATGCCCGTGATGTGTTCGGCATAAGTCTCTAGCTGGTAGCCAAAGCCTCCACCGCGGCTACTGCGCGGCCACGCGCCCGGCGTCGAGGCCCAGCCGTTGGCGGCTGTCGGCGGCACCACGCGAAAGCCCAGCTCTGCATCGTAGGCTACAAAGGCGCTGTTGATGGCTACCACGTTGGTTCCCCGCAGCAAGCTGCTGTCGTGAACGGGCAGCCAGCTAACGGTTGGCGTTGCCAGCGGATTTTCGGCGTCGCGCTCGTCGACTTGGGGGATTTTCAGCAGCCACGGCGGCTCCTCAAATGCTTCGCCTTCCCACTCCTGGGCGAATTCCTGCAAATCGCGCCACAGCTTGTAGACGCTGCCGCGAAAGAGGCCAAAGCCCTCGGTGATAAAGGGGTTGCCCAGCGCCTCTGCTTCAGTAGCGGCCAGCACGGTGATGCTGTCGATCTGGCGGATTAGCTCGGCTCGGCGGCTGCGCTCGTGCTGCTCCATCGCCTCGAAAATGCTTTGGGCCACGCTGCGGCTCTGTCGACCCATGTTGGCAATCAGCGCACGGTCGCTCTCGGTGTGCACCTCGTCGATGATGGTCTGCTCGGTCTCAAAGTCGATGACTTCATTGTCGCGTTGACGAAAACTCTGCCAGCTCTGCTCACAGAGCGCGGCCGGATAGGGCAGGTAATCGGGCTTGGGCGGACTGTCGTCACGCGCTTCGCGCAACGGTGCAGCGTAGAGATGCACGTGCCCCTGCTCGCCCGGATAGCGCGCACAGCGGCCTGCCCGTTGCAGCACGGCATTGGCGGGCGCAATTTCCGTATGTAGATGCTCACAGGTAATGTCCAGCCCCACCTCGACCACCTGTGTGGCAACCAGAATGAGTCTTTCTGCTTCGTGCTCATTCTTGTCCCTGCCAAACTCTCGACGAATGCGGATTTCTTTATCGGCACGGTCTTTTGGCAGAAAGCGACTGTGTAGCAACTCTACCCGCGTATCGCCCAGCGCAGGGTGCGCCAGTAATGCCTCGTAGAGCGCCTGCGACCGCTGCACCTGATTGCAAATGGCAACGGAGCGCGTCTGATGAGTTGCCAGTACGACCTCCGCCGCGATGCTTTGCTCATGAAGGTGAAAGCGTCGGCTGCGCGGTCGGTCGGCCCCAAGACTGGCGATTTTTTCATACTCCGCGCGCGAAACAGCGACGACCACAGCGTCGAGCCGCTGGGCCAGTTCGGTTAACATCGTGCTCGAAAAGGTTGCCGTCATCAGCACAAAGGGGATGATGCCCTTGAGCTGCTCCAGCAGCGCCAGCGTGGTAATGAGCGCGCCCTCGGCACTGCCGTTTTCCGCTATGGGAAACAGGTGAAACTCGTCGAAGATCAGGTACGAGCTATAAAAGGCTCCGGCATTCAGGTTGGCTCGACCGGGCGAGAGCGAGTAGGGCACAGCCAACGCGCTGCTTAGGCTTTGGTCGATAGTGGCGAAAATCAGGTCGCCGCGTAGTTCGGGATCCTCTGGGCGGTCGCCGGTTTGGATTTTGACGCTGAGCGGCTCGACAAATCCATATCGTTCGGCCAACTCTGCATACTCGGCTTCAAACTGGTTGGCCAGCACTCGCATGGGCACGGAATAAATGCATTTGCGCGGGAAGTGGTTTTGGAACTGCCAACTGTGCAGATAGGGGTAAAGTGCAGCCCGCGTTTTGCCCGCACCTGTTGGTGCCTGTAGGATCACAGATTTACCAGCGGAGACGAGATCGAAGACGCGCTCCTGAAAGTCGTACAGATCCATTGCTATCCTCCAAAAAAGTCTTTGAAAAATTGATGTTTCTCTCCCGATTCATCCTCTTGCTCGTTGACCTTGTAAATAGTGGCTAAACGGCGTGCCTCCGCTTGCAAAGTCTGTCGCAACCCCTCCGGTGCGAGCACCTCGACATTGGCCCCCCAGCCGCGAATCCAGGGCACCATTTCCGTTGGCTCGGCAATGGTGGCGCGCCAGATGCTGCTGCTGTCGGGTTGCTCGTCAAGCGGCTGCTCGCTGCGGTGCCACTGCGTCTCGCGCACGCGGTGGGCTATATCTCGGTGAAATTTGAGCACGACTTCTACAGGTTCGCTGTCTGTGAACCATATCCCCCAGGCGTCCGCAAGCTTTTCGCTCGGATTGAAATCCGGCGGAATCGCATAAGTGTCGCGCCGCAGCTCAATCCGTTCGATGCGCTCTAGCTTTAGCGTGCGGATCGCCTTCGGCGGCTCGCGGTAGCCAATCACGTGGGTCGTCTGCCCTACTGCATAGGGTTCGATAAAATAGGGCGCGAAATCATATTCATAGATTTTGCCACTCTCGTGCCGATGCCAGAGATGCACCTTGCGCTGCTCGGCCCAGGCCAGCGTCAACGTCTCCAGCATCTCCAGATAGGCCGGGTCGTAGCGCTGTGTTTCATCGTCCATAACATCCGCGGACTGTTGCAGATGCTGGCTAATTTTTGGGGCTAACCGCTCCAGCGATGCACCCAGCTTGCGCAGCGCCGCCGCCGCGTGTGGATTCTTCTTGTTCATGCGCGTCGCCAGCAGCCGCGCTGCCAGATGAACCGACATGGCCTCGTGCAGCGAAAGCCGAACGTTGACTAGATAGTTGCTGCGGTCGATCTTCCAGCGTCCGTCGTCAAAATCGTCGATATAGATGTGGTTGGGCAAATCGGGTAGATTGCGCGCAATAGTCGAACGATGCACGTCGAGCTTGCGGGCAATCTCGGCTGGCTTCAGCCCTTCCGGATGTGCCAGCAGGATCGCCTCGATTTTGCCGAGGCGGTCTGCTTTGTTAGATGCTTTTGTCATGGAGAATGTTCTGCTATGTTGTGGATGATGCGACTATAACACAGTGAACGATAAAATCCCGCAACAATCGCGAAAATTCAGTCATTTGTCAGAAAAATGTAAGCAAACGGGAAGACCAAATAAACTGCTTGGCCTTCCCTGCAAAACGTTAAGCCTTGCGTTTGAATGGCCACAGGCCACCTTTGTCATCCTCACTCAACAAATAGCCCGCCTCTTCCATCCCTGCCAGCCGCCGACCGACTGTAGATGGCTCGACGTCCATCTGCCGAGCAACATCAGCCGGACGCATACCGCCGTGCTCCTCCAGCAGTTCATAAGTCGCCTCAAACTCCGCTTCCTTTTTTTGCCAGAATGCCATGCTGAAACCTCCGCGTTAAAAGTGGTTTGGTGCTCCCTCGATCGGGAGTGGCTTCAGCATGGTGGGCAGGTGTTGCACCTATTGCAACACAACTGAGTTAATCTATAAATCTCCATATCGGAGCGTTACATACAGAGTTGAAGGTCTCCTATAAAATTTCATGCGCACTCAGCGTTGCTGCCCCGACGAC
The DNA here is from genome assembly GCA_965213735.1 of Saprospiraceae bacterium. Classification (GTDB taxonomy): domain Bacteria; phylum Bacteroidota; class Bacteroidia; order Chitinophagales; family Saprospiraceae; genus CALDTK01. The sequence goes on along the minus strand of CBDCAB010000004.1, from coordinate 9,768 downwards.
TTTCTATAGATATTCAGAAAACACATTTGCAGAGCCTCTCTTATAAACGGTCCGCATCACCAGGGAAAGCCGTACAAAACATTACCTGAATGTCCATAGCTAATCACTAATCTTTTGCGTATACCCAGCCCCAAAGTCGTAACAAAGCAACGCTAAACGGTAGTTTAAGAAGCGGTACACTTGATCCGCACTGATCTATCAAAACAGCGCCCCTCTTCCAGAGCTGCCACCACAACTGCGGTGACAGCCTCTCAAAGAGACGCTGTAGTGTGCGCCGAGGCGTCGAGCATCAGCTACGCTCAAGCTCGCCGTCATCCCTCGGCGCTCGTTGACCATCTTGTCGAGATGCAGCCACAAACTGTGGACAACAATCGTGTTATAGTGAAGAGGTGTCCAGCGCGTCCACATACAGTATTGGCAGCAAGCTCCGCAGCGCCCTGCTCCCCGAATGGAGCCTCATTGTCACCGTTCTCCAGCACCTAGTCCCCCACTTCCTGCGCCGTTTTGAATCGGCCACCTACGAAATTCTCAAGTACGAAACATCTCTCGAACTGCACAGCGCCACCGGCAAAAAAGCCACCCTCACCCGCCAGCAGCGGGTCAAGTTTCTGCAGGATCATATCATCGCCTTTCAGGACCACGCCTGGGGCGAAGGCAACATCTTCGCCAATTATGAAATATCACCCGGCGTCGAAGTTGACCGCTACCGGGACGGCGACCGTTGGAACGTGCTGATTTCGTTGCGGGAGACAAAAGGGAGAGGAGATATTGAGGACTTCTTCATCAAGCGCACAATTCACGATGGATTCGGCGATGAGGAGGAGTGGTGGCAGGTGGAGGTCTGGTACCAAACCAACTGGCTCAAACACTCAACTCTTTTTCCAAAGAGCAGACACTGCCAGCGGGCCGCGCTGCACACGCGGTCAAACAACAAGACGGAGATATTGGGAGAAGAGCATTTCCACCTGTTACCAGATGGACGACAAGTTGTGGTCTGGGAGAAAAAGCCACGCCGGGCGGAGGTCTACACGCTGAAGTGGACGTGGTAGAGTGGGCAGCCAGCCCGCGACGCTGTCGCCCACTCACCTGTGGGTAAGCCTTACTGGCTAACCGCTTTCACCGCCTCCACGCTGGAACATGGGTGGCCTCCTTTCCGTGGTTAAAACATCTATCCGCACAGCGCTTTGCAAAGCCGCCGCATAGTACCGCCAGCGGTACAAATTGTCAAACTTCCTAAAATCGTCAATTTGCGCCCAAATTTTACATTTTTACGGGGCCGCGTCGACGGTCGCTATCCAAATATATGCGGACCGCTTCTTTTGTGGTGTACCAATCTCTGCCCAGTTTCATTCCGGGCACAACGTCTTCACGAAGAAGCCGTCGCCAAAAACTCGGCGTTATCCCACTCATCTCCGAAGCGTCCGAGACAGAAATCAATCGGCGCTTGACCTCTCGCAGCCAAGCGCGTTCTGCATCATTCGAGGACACCAAAGGCTCTTTGATTGTTAAAGTGAACAAACTGCGCCTGTAAATTGTTGAGGCAGGCGCTGCTTCTGTCAAATCGACTTTGGCTTGATTCCCCCAGCGACTTTGTTTATGATAAAGTTGCTAACCCGTCAAGCACCCCCTATGCAACGTCAGCGCCTCGACTACAACCAAACCCTCCTCAAATTTCATCGCGTGCGCGGTAAGTACTTCCAACAGCCCGAGCAGTATTTGAAAGAGTACGTCAAGTGGATGCGTCGCCAAGCCTACATCCGCGGCAACCGCGAGTATCGGCAGATTGCCGAGTGGGTCGAAGCGCATCAAGCCAACCAAGCCACCCACATCTACAACCTCTTCCCCCAAGATTTGCAGAAGCCACGCCACTGGCTCTAGGACGGACTCTTCTTGTTCTGCAGCCACTCCCCCACTCACTTTGTTGGTTGACAACCCCATTTGGCCGCTCTAGGATGGAAAAGTAAGGGGACTTTTACTACCCAGCACTCCCCTACCCTTACTTTTATTGTTATTCTCTTTCCATCATCCCATGCTCAACCCCTTCGACCGCCCCCTCTACCTCGACAAGTTTGGGCTCCAAGAGCCACCCTACACCACCAACCCCGACGAGCGCTATCTCTTCCTCACCGCGACCCACCAGGAAGCCATCCAGATGTGTGGCTCGCTCATCACCAATCGCCAGGGCGCTGGCCTCATCGTCGGCGAGCACGGCACGGGTAAGACCACCATCATGCGTCGTCTCTATAGCCTCATGCGCGGCGCTGAGGGCTTTCAGACCGCCATCATCGAGACCGCCGAGCACTCCCCCACCATCTTCCAGCTGGTCAAGGAAATCTTAGAGACCTTTGGGCAGGAGTGCGTGGGCCGCGACACCCAATCCCGCATGGACCAACTCAAACGCTTCCTGGCCGACCGCTACCGCGAGCAGCAGACCTGCGTGCTGATGATTGACGAAGCCCAGCAGATGCGCAGCGCGCTGCTGGAGTCGCTGCGTGGCCTGCTTAACTTTGAGACCAACACCGGCGGCAAGCTGCTGCAAATCCTGCTCTTCGCCATGCCGCAAATCATGCCCAAGCGCCGCTACGCCCCTAGCCTCTTCAACCGGCTGGTCATCACTCAGCTCGAGCGCATGAGCTACGAGGAGATGGCAGACATGTTGCGCTGGCGCTTCCAGCAGGCGGGCGGCAGCGCCTTTCCGTTCGACTCCCCTACCCTGCAAACGCTCTTTGAGCTTTCAACCGGCAACCCGCGCACCATCTGCGGCATTGCCCAGGTCGCGCTGGAGTATGCGGGCACGACCGACAAGCTCATCACGCCGGAGATTATCAGCGAGGTCTCCAAGCGGCGCGTCCTCAATTGAGCCCACTTTATTTACTGCCCAATACCCACTTTCTATGTCCAACATCTTTTCCGCCATCAACGCAGAAGCCGCTCGTCAACAGCAGCAGGCGCAGCAGGCCAAAGTAAAAGCCGCTGAGCCCGTAGAAAAAGAGTCAGCTTCTTCGCCCGTGCTGACTAAGCCCGCGCCGAAGAAAACCAAATCGGTTAAAGACCAGCCACAAAAGAAAAGAGTGGCACCACCATCCAGCACCACGGTGCCACAGGCCGACACCAGAGCACCACACCTCGAAGCAGACAAGCTGGTCACCGTCATCCGCGAGCTATCACAGCTGCCCACCAACAGCAACGCCCTTAACGTGCGTCTCTCTCGACAAGAGAGCAAGGACATCGATGACTTCATCCACGACAAGCTGCGCAAGCGGGGCATCAAGGGCTACGAAGTCAGCGCCTCCAAGCTGCTGCGCTACGCCTTTCGCTACCTGTCGCGCGTGCATGAAGAAGAATTTATCGCCGCCCTTGAAGCAGCCTTTCAGACCGATGACACCTTATCCATCTAGCTTGACCATGCACCTTTTGCCCTATATCTCCATCTTAACTTCTCGCTTATTGTCTGCGACTTCATGCTTTCCATCCTCACCTATTTCTCCTTCTGCCCCATCGCCCATCACCACAGCGATTTGCGCTCCCCTACTGGTACTTAAAGCGCCCTTATCCAATATGAATAGCTTGCTGTCGGCATTTGACCTCACGCGGTACTGGTACTTAAAGCGCCCCGACATCGCGACTACTGGTCCTTTAGGCGTCCTTTTTTTGAAGGTGGGTACTGGTCTTAAAAGCGCCCTGCCTCTGAGCGTGGCTACTGGTATTAAAAGCGCCCAATACAACATATATCCTAAACTCTTATCCTAAAACGATTTTTGAAGATGAAGCCCACTGCCCCAACCCAACCACCCCTCCCCCTGGAGACGCTCTCGCCGCTGATGGGCAAGGACGAGCTCAACCTGGCCGAATTCCCCTTGACCAAGCTGGGCAAGCGCGACAAACGGGACATCCTGACGTACGAAGACTGGGTTCCAGGCAAGCACCGCAAGCCCCAACACATCGCGTGGACGGTGCGCGGGGCAGCGGGGTTGGGCTTGCCCCACGAGGCGGGCGACCAGGTGGTGCTGGCCCTGCTCTACCTCTGCTTTCAGCAGAAGCCACCCAGCCGCAAGGTCGAGTTCAGCCTCTACGAGCTCTTGAAAATTACGGGCGTCGACCCACAGGGGAAGCACACCTTTGACCGCTTGACCCTCATCCTGCGCCAGCTGGCGGGCGTGACCATCGAGTCGCACCAATCCTTCCACGACCACGACGCCAAGCGGCGGGTCAGCTTGAAATCTTTTCACCTCATCGAGGAGCTGTGGCTGCGCAAGTTTGAGGGGAATAGGGAAGTGCTGGCCAACGAGAACAACCAGGGCTATATCATCTGGAGCCAGGAGATTTGGAAGAGCCTGCGCTCCGGCTATATTAAAAACCTTGACCTGCGCTTCTACTTCGCGCTGCCCAGCCCGCTCAGTCGACGGCTCTACCGCTTTGCCGACCGCAGGCTCAGACATCAGGAACAGTTTGAGATTGACGTCTTCCAGCTGGCCGGGCGCTTGGGCATGGCGCGCTACAGCAAGCCCTCCGAGACCTACCGCAAGCTCAAGCCGGGCATTGACCAGCTCATCGAGGCAGGCTACTTGGCAAGCGGGGAGCGGGTCAAACAGCAGAAGTACACCCGCGTGCGGCTGGTGCGCGCGACGGAAGAGAAGAAACAGCATCAGGCCAAGATGAACGCTGAACTCGTTCAGGTGGAGCAGCTTCGTCGGGCGCGGGGGAGTGGGGAAGAGGCTGCGAAGATAGACCGCTTGTTGAAGCAGCAGCTCAAGTCCAACTTAACCGGGGCAAACTTCAGCTTATTGGGGCAGGTCTATGTGTTGAGTGTCGAGGATGACGGTGGCAAGCGAACCGGCCCACACGCGGCAGCCGCCACCAGCCCCATCATCACTGTGGGTAGCCCCAACCGCTTCGCATTGCAGCGCGTCGAAGCGGAGTTGGCCGAGGAGATGCGAACGAGGCTAAGCGAGTTACTGAATCAGCCGTCGATTCAGCTGCACTTTGAGAAATTGAATTTCACGGTGGAGCAGGGGAGTGCAATAGGTCGATAGGGTGTACTCCTGTTTCGAGATTTAACCTATAGCATGAGGCTTTACTTTGTTTCACGGAGTTTTCACGACCCATTTCACGGTTGTGCGAGCGGTTGTTTTTCGTCCCAGCAGCGATATAAAACCACTGGCCGTCCCACTGACCCAGCATCTGACTGCTGAGCGTCAGACCCCCGGCCAGCCGCTGCGCTGGCTGACCGGGGGCGAGGGGGGAGTAAGCAACTTCTCAACCCAGGCCGCTCGTTTACCCCGATTCCCAGAGCAGATGCTCGGAATCGGACTGCTCTCGGACCCAGGCATCGGCGTTGCTTCGTCGCCGGGTCCCTGCTCTGCGTTTCTCTCCGTTTGTGCCCCGACTGCCCCCGCCCTGCTGCCTACGACCCATCCGCTGTAAAGAGCGTCTGACCCGCAGGCAGCATCCGGCAGCCCCACCCACTGCGTTGGGCGGGGCTTTGGACGGCGCGGGAAAGGCTTTCGGTGACGAGTGCCACCTGCAACCTTTCCCACTTGGAGCGGGGGCAGTCGGGCCATGCGGCCCGACGACGAGCGCCGCCGGATTCCCCCCTCGACCCTCCTCCGGTCGGCGCTAAACAATGAACCCCGCCTTCAGCGGGGTCTTCTCTGTCCGCTGTCGCGGTGGATGGAATGGCTGATTGATTCGCGGTGACAGCAGGAAGTCGGAGATGGTTCTGTGAGCCGCTGAGATGACGATAGAGCTGCGTTTATGGGAGGAGCGACGGTTGATATAGACAGAGCCAAATGGTGCGTTCCTGACGATTTGAGAAGCTGAAGACGGTTGCTTACTACCGGTGCAGTCGTTCACCGTGAACTGAGTTAGGGTTTCTGCGCCGTTCACCTGAACTGCCGGGTGATTTCTACACAAAATAGGCTGGTAAATTTCTTGTTCAGGTGAACAGCCCTAGAAATGGCCTGGGTTCAACTTGAACCTTGAACGGCAGGCTTGACTAGCGGATGTACACCTCTCGATGACGGCCAACCTTGAGCAGGAGAATCTTCTCCTCGGTTTCAAGATAGACGACGCGGCAGTCCGGAGCAACATCAAAGGCGAACAACCCCGTCATGGCCGCTTCCAGTTCGTGGTCTCGCACCGCCGCACGGCTTTCGCGAAACACCGACAGCGCGTCCCAAAATTCTGCTCTTAGCGTGTCGTTGCGAAAAATTCGTTCCTTGTACTGCCGAGTGAACTGCGTCGACCACTCTATTGGTTTATCCTTCATGGATTTCTGATTCTAGCATGGTGCGCATCTCGTCGATGCTCTGTGCGCCCCTGGTTCCAGGTCGTTGACTGCCCGCCTCCTTTTCGCGCTCATGTTCTGCTACTTGCCGCCAAAGTTCGGCTTCGGCATCGGGCGACAGGTCAGCAGCAAAGGTGCTGATGGTTTGCTTCCCGGCCCTCTCTGCAACCACAGTGCGCAGGAAATCCTCCACGGATTGACCCTCAACATCTGCTTGCCGATAGAGTAATTGAAGCGTCTGTTGGTCTTTGATCGTAATTTGCTGTAGCTCTGCCATAACTTGCCTCCTTGTCCCTAGTATACCACTTGCACGTTACCGTCGTCGGCTGTTCAACACTGACAAGTGTCGTGTTTATCTTGAATCGCTCCAAACAAGCCTGAATTTCCGTTCAGGTGAACGGCTTTGGCGACAGAAGCGCTGGCTGCATAGGTTCAGCGACCATACACTTGCTCGTGCGTTCCGACGCGCAGGAAAATAATCTCCTCATCATTTTCTCGATATACCACTCGATACTCACCCGTAATGGAGAATGCTTTATAACCCGTTAATCGTCGCTCTAACGCATGGTCTCGGACGGCTTCAGGATTTATCTCAAAAACGCTGACCGCTTCCCAAAATTCTTGCTTTAGCTTATCGTTTCTAGCTATCCGCTCCTTGTATTGGCGCTTGAATTCTGCGCTTCTGCTAATTCGTTTCATGCCGCTATTCTTTTGCCCTTAACCCTACGGTTGCAAAGATTGACTTTTACACTTTCAGCTCTCTAGTTCTTTCATCATCTCGGCCACGCTGTCAAAGCCGCGTTCGCCTCTGTCTGCTGTTCCGGCGCGGCGTTTCTCCATTAGCTCCTCATACTCTTTGTCAAGCTGCGCTTCCGCCTCTGGCGACAACTCAGCTGGGTAGACGTCAAGGAACCGCCGCTTGCCTTGCTGCTCGGCTAGACGACGCAGATAATCGGCCACGCTTAAGCCTGCGCTTTGCGCCTGCTGCCGAAACATATTGAACGTGTAATCGTCAACGGGTACTTGTAATAGCTCTGCCATAATTTTCCTCCTCGCCCTGATTATACCACTTGCATTTTACTGCTGCTCTCTTCGCTCTCGGCAAGGGCAAGGATACCACAAAATCTGTATTTCTTCAGGAAAAAAGGGAACAGCGACCAAGCACTGTTCCCGACCCTTCTCATACGCTTCTAGATCAACCCCATCTCCACCAGCCACGAGCGATGGCCGTGTTCGCAGACGCCGTCGGGTTCAACCCAACAACCATCCGTTGCCTCGCAGCCGCCATCGTGCTCCCACGCAATAAGCGTCTCGACGTCAGGCGTTGTGGTCGTCGGTTCTGGTTGAGTCGCTGCTTTGAGTGGCCCGTCATCGCCTTTGATTTCGACCAGACGGATGGAGACCTCTTCAAGTGACAAACGCTCGCTCTCGGCGATCCTACGCGCCGTGGCGACCACTTTGTGTAGGGTAACCGGCGGCCCGTCGAGCACGGCTAAGTCCGAGCCGTCGGCTTCAAAGATGTATTGAATCATGTCGGGTCTCCTTCACTTGTGGTTTCCATTTCGTCTTCGGGTACAAAGCGGAGGGTCACCACACTGAGCCAAATTCTTTGTTCGGCAGCGAGGCGATTTGCTTTGTGCAAGACTTCATACAGGCTCACGCTGGCGTACTCCATCCAGCCGACTCGTAGCCCATTGATTTCAAAGACAATCAGCATCTCTTTTTCAGATGGGTTGTATTCATCGTCAAAGTGGATGGTGACGTCACCGATGGGTCGCTTTATCTGGCTGGCGTGGTGTTGAGCGGTGGCTACCAGTTGCGGCAGCGTCAGCTCAAAGTAGTCGATGGTGTCAACGTCTTCGTCGTTGACTTCAATCACGACGTTCATAGGTTCTCCTTTATGTTGTGGTTCACGTGGGCAAAGCGGGCGCAAGTTTGGTGTTCCACGGATGCTCCTCGTGGAAGGTGATGCTGTCCAGCTTGGGCCAGAGGTTGAGGTTGAGCTGGTGGGTCGCTTCTTCTACCGCTTCATCCCAGCCCTGCGCACCGTAGACACCCAGGTGGTCTGGGTAGACGGCGTAGTAAAACTGGATGTCATAGCGAAGACCCCAGCAGATGCCGATGTTGAGATAGCCGTCCTTGAGCTGCTTGACGAGCCAGGCCGAGGCGTACTCGATGTCACTCAAGCCGCGCACGTTGTCAAAGTCTTCGAGGATGGGCACAATCGTGGCGAGCACACCTTCCGGCCCACCCGGGTAGCCGTAGGCATGTCGATACAGCAATACTTGCGGTCGGTTGAGATCGGGTTCGTTGGCTTCATAGAAGCCAATCTGACAGTGAGTGGACATGGGTTCTCCTTTTCTTCAAAGTGAGCAGAAATTGGCAACAACAAAGCAGGAGAGGATTTCTCCTCAGCACACGAAGGTCTTCAGCAAATGTCTGTTGGATGTGGGGTGTCAAAGAGCGAGAAGGGGTAGGTTGACTATACGCGAGGAGAAGCGGCTGCGTGAAGAGGGGAGGAGAGAAGCGCTGCTGGCTTTGAGGTTAGGATAGACGCATCGCGCAACCAGCACCACGATGCGTCTTGATACGTCATGCGCTTGGTGAAACAGGTTCGACAGTTGTAGGCAACACCTGAACGCCCTGCGTTTTGGAAACGGCAATTTTGCCCTGCTGCTTGAGTTCGCTGACGTAGTTGGCAACGGTAGTTTTGGAACGACCAATTTTTGTGGCCGCTTGGTCATAAGTCAGGTGTGAATCAGCGGCAAACAGGTCAAGCAGATGCGCCAGTGCCTCAGCTTTGGACAGCGTGGGAGCTGGGTTGTGGGAGTTGAGTGAGGTGACGGTGGATGCGCCGTTTGCCTGAACAGCCGAATCATCTGGATGACTGGCAACAACAGATAACGGAGTAACGAGCGATGAATCGGTGGATTCTCGGCTGTGTTCAGTCAAACCAGCGTCCGGCTTGGATTGCCCGATGACGTCTGTGCGCTGCTCGATGCGCTGTACCAGCGCTTGGCCCAACCGACTCCAGTTCAATGGTGAGGCATGTGCGGATGGCTGGCTCGACCTGACGTTAGCCGCATAAATCCAGCCGAGCAGAATCTCGGCAGCCGGTGCCCAGATGCCCAGCGCCAGCGCGTCGAGGTTGATGCCGTAGAGCACGGTCGTGCCGAAATGAGGGTCCTGCAGGAAGTAGGTGTACTGCATCCAGGTCGAGGTGATGGCGAAGAAGGTCAAGCCCACGAAGGAGGGGAGGCGCGAAGTGCTGCCCGCGCGGAAGATGTTGTGAGCGCAGAGGAAATTGCAGAAGCCGAGCGTTGCGCCCATGATGGACGCCATCAGCCAGCCGTCAAAGGTGCTCATGTAGTGACCGATGTGCCACGAGCTGATGGCAATAACGGCGACCATCGCTACCAGTTCTAAATTGAAGTGGGATTGAGAAGAATCTTGTGAGTGCATGAAATACGCCCTTCCTATGG
>CBDCAB010000003.1:0-6028 GCA_965213735.1 Saprospiraceae bacterium | reverse complement strand
CGGGCGATCTCGTTGGGCGGCCCGTTCTCGCCGACCGCGCGCGCGAGCTTCAGCACCTGGCGTGGCTCGTGCGCGAACACGTCCTATTGCCGAGCGGCGTGGAGGCATACGACTTTCGCTATGGTTACGTCTACGATAGGGGATTTAGGCTTGAGTCCTTCGCCGAGGCTGGCCCCTACTCCCTCGACTACGAGGAGGGCTACTGGCCGCTAGAGCGCCTCGCCGCCGAGGCCGACCCTGCCGCGACGCTGCTCGCGGCCCGTCCGTACGTCGACGACGGTGATGGAAATGCAGCGCCCTACGCGCTCGCCACCGGCGACGCGCGCCCGCCGATGCCCGAGCCAAGTCTTGAGAACGGGGTGCTGACCTACCGCGGCTCCCCCGAAGAGGATGCTTGGTACGAGCGCCGCCGCGCCTGGTATGCTTTGCACGCCACACACGAGCTCGAGGCGTTAGTGCGCGGCGCGGCCCTGATGGCGACGGTGTTGGCTGATTACGGGGCTGGGTATTTCACGGGCTTAGGGGGTTACGAGGCGCGGTGGAGCTTTACGCGGGCGGGGGTGGCGGCGGAGACGGGCGCGACGGGTGAGTTTGAGGGGGTGGTGGTGGGGGAGAAGTTACGGGCGGGGTGGTATGGGTGGGGGCGGGGGTGAGGCGCGTTTGGCTCGCTGTGCGAGAGCGCCTTTTGATTGTGGTGTACTCGGGACATCGCCGCTTGCGAGGGGGAGCGGACGGCATTAGATGGGTTGGCGAAGCTTTCCAGCAGCGCAGCTGGACTTGGAGATAGGAGCGCATTCGCGGTGCTGCGCGGGCGCGCTACGACGAATAGCCAAACCTATCGCTGGAGTATTCATTCGTGCAGGCATTACTTCCACCTACAGCGCACATCCAAGAATGGAACAAACCGTAAGCGATCTGCACGGACAGTATTAAAATAGAGTAGACTTTGATTTTAGCCTGTCCACTATGCTAGATTGTGGGGTGCTTACAACAGTGAGTTTGCCGGAAGCTAGATTCAAAGCCTCGCGTAACGCTTTCTTAATCTCTGACGAACCACTTGTGGGATTGTACCACTGGGTTGTGACGCTCTCGAAAAGAGCTTCGAGAGTAGTAGGTCGGCTAATTGGATCTAAAGCCGCCAGATATCGAGTTAGCTCATTCCGCTTTAGCGACTTAAGGAGTGCAGGCTTGCCGCCGGTTATAGGTTTAGGGAAAGGAGCGCCTGGCAAGGCTTCGATCTTAGTAAGATCTATTAAATAATCGTGCCCATTATCGTGAATTTTGTACTTAGGATAGGGATCAGAACTCTTACACATGTCATAATACGTCGGAGCAAACTCGTCAAAACCGAAGAATCGCGCAAGCAATATGGCTGCATATTGGAACGCGAAGTTTTTGCCCTGTTCTTCCGCGCGAAGCTTTGCTTCGCGTAGTTGAGCTAGAAGATTTTGGGGCTTGCGCACAATGGCTTGTAGCTCGTAGAAAAGAACAATACTTAACAATGGAACCGTAGATTCGAATATTTCAGTTCCCTCATCCAAAAAATCGAGATGCTCTCTCTTAAGACTCCAAAGGTGCGAAAGCCCTTGTGGTTGAGCATTTGACAACACGGTGCTCAACTTACGTATGTAGTTTAAGCGCGCGCTGTCGTCGCCAGTCTGGGTACGAAGGGTTGCGCCGAGGTCGAAAAGGTAGCCTATGCTAGTGCGCGGGAAGTCTGGTTTCCGGCGATCATATAGCATTGCCGCATCTACAACGGAGCTCGCGCCTTCAAGTTGGTGTCGGTCGCGCAAAGCCAGTCCTTCGCTTCCAATCGAGTAGTCAACAGTGTCGAGATCTAGGTCCAGTCCTAGCAGCTCGGCTACGGTATTCACGGCCAGTCCAACTTTGCGTCGGTCGCGCCTGGACAAGGCCGCCGCGCCAATAGACAAATATTGCTCTGGGTTTGCTGAAAGACTAATGTCACCAAGCAGTTTAGAAGGAAGCTTGATAAGCCCGCTAGGATGTGCCGCATAGCGGCCGGCGATACGGCTGAACGGAGCGTAAACACTCCCATCACCTTGTACGATTGGAGGAGCATTGAAATCGAGACTCACGATTACCGCTTCAAAATCTTCTAGTGTATTTGGCAGCAAAAGTTTATGGGATGCCTCGCCTTCTAGTACCAGATCGACGGGAGACAGACGTAATTCGCCATGTCGATACCAGGCGTAAAGATCAGCGGCACAAACGGCGGTGAGGTAGGTCATGCTAAGGGCATTAAAAGACGAAAGTTTCTGGATTTAGTGTGTCTTCGTTAGTTACGGAGACTGATGCGCTACGCGATGGCAGGCTTGCCTTTGTAACAAGATGTTCTGGCAAGTGGGCGATTAAATGATGAGGCTGCCCCGTGTAAGTAATCGTAAGATTGAGGCGTGTTCTAGTCATAGCGACAAACAAGAGCGTTTTTTCCATTTGCTCGCCGAACCAAATGGTGGTTTCAGAATCCAGTAGCGGAAGGAAAACGTGCTCAAAATCGAGCCCTTTTGAACTGTGATAAGTCATTACGATGACCTTAGCTCCCATCCTCGCAGCGTGTAGATTCCCGTAGGTGCTGCCTACGTACATCATTGGCAGACCTTCCGTCATCATTTCTCCCGTAAGGGCATCATAATCCGGCTTGCCGAAATTATTATTTTTGACTTGCCAGACGCCCATATTAGCTTGACGACGCACCTCATCAACGAATATTTTTACGTGGGCATGGCTGGGGAGCAGTATTGCGGATGGTTCATCTGGAACGGCCGATTTCTTAGCCTGTTGCCAAACATACTTAACTTCTTCTTCCAACGCAGATGCATTCCCAACTAAAATGTCCACCGAAGCAGTTCTGCTAACTTCAGAGCTTTGAAGATTCTTTTCTGGAAATAGATGCTTGACTACGCCTACTAATCGACCCGTCAATCTATGAATGGTATTCAGACTATACGGCTGCACACCCATTATGTTATTAATCTGGGTTTCTGTAATTCTATACTCATAAATACTTTGCCCAAAGTCCCCTGCTATCAGAAGTTCCTTAGAACGTTGCGCCGCGCTCACCAACACATTCTCTGGAAGGTCTTGCACTTCGTCAACGAGTATGAAATCAAATTTTTCAGCACTTTTCTGAAACTGAAAATATGTCTGAATTACTAATCTCCCTTTAAGTTCAGCAACTGCTTCCTTATATTGGTCTATTAAGCTGTGGGTGTATAGTACGATGCAAGCCCTTGCAGTGGGTTTAAGTTTTAACGCTTTAATCAAATAATGAACGAGGAGAACGCTTTTTCCTGTCCCTGGAGGCCCTTTAATCCAACTTTTGCTGCCTTGGTCCTTAGTAAGAAAATCTCGCTGTGCTGCATCGAGGCGATTGAGAGGAACTTGCCAAGGCATAAGCTTTATTGTTTTATTGGTTCAGTGTTAGTACATTGGAACGAGGCCTTCAAGATTGCGAGTGACAAGATTGGCTTCCGTGAAATTTGCCTCGCCATTTAGCTCCCTTGCCCGCTGACGCGCAGCTTCAGATAAATCAAATTTGCCACTCCTTTCGTAAGCGCGCGCAAGAGCGTCCCAGGTCCAACGGTCGCTTTGTTTGTTACCTCTTGAAGCTTGTTCTAGGCTTTCAAGAGCTGAAGTCAATAGTTGACGTGCGCGTTCTGGGTTTTTTCGTGCGATGAGCTTACTTAGGGCTAGCTGTGAACCGGCATAGTCTGGGTCAACCTCGAGTGCACGCTCGTGCCACTCTTCAGCCTTTTCAAGATTACCTGCATTTGAATAACCTACCGCGATGTTGTGCGCCGAAGTAGGGCTTCGGTTGAGCTCAAATGCTTCCTCAAATAGTCGCCGGCTTTTATCGCGATCTCCTGCTTCGTCGAAGTGGAATGCTTCCGATGAAATGCTGCGGTGTTTAGGATAAGCCTTTCCCAGCACTTCGTAAGTTTCAGCGGCTTCGCGATGGCGGCCAGCTTGCCCGCGCGCACGAGCAAGGCTTCGCAAAGTTTCGGGACTAGGTCTACCGCCATTACTGGCGGCAGAGTCATTTGCAGCTTTTTCGGCGAGCTTAACAGCGCGCTCTTTAGGCGTGAGCCCACTATTACTGAATGGGGCACTCACCGTTGCACTGGCCTGCTGATTGCCTACCGTAGCTGCAACTGATAGCACTTTGTCCGCTGACAGGGAGCAGCTTAACTGGACCCGATCACCGCGTCGGAATCCAAAACTGCTTTCACTATGGATCGCGACGTTGGCAACCACCTTGTCTAAGCTTCCAACACAAATCGGAATTTCAATTATTTTTTGTCCGTCGTCGGGGACTTGTAGATCATCGATATTGGCTCGCGCCTCGGAAACGGGTGTGCCTGCCGCCAAGATCACTTCTCTGCCTCCGCCACGAGTAGCCACCAATAGTGGCTCTGAGGTAATCGGGACAATCACATTAACTCCACGCCCATGCAACATGTAGCTGTGTAGTGCAGCCCCCTGACTTACGTGCGCCCTTAGATCTCTTGGGATGATCAGTAGTCGGCGACCGAAGCGGCTCGCGAGCGCCTCCTGTACGTATGGGTTTGCAGCGCTTCCCCCAACGAGCAAAACGAAATCGAGATCGTCGGCTGTTAGTTGTGCCTTGTCCAGCGCAGACTCGACAGGATTAAAAATACTTAAGAGCCGATGTCCGTACAAGCTCTCTCCTGCACAATCGTTCACAGCGCCAGCGGCATGGAGCGGCTCGCATGTTTTGGCGAAAGCCGCAAAACTCATCTTAGGCTGCGCAAGCTTTAGGGGCGCCCCTTGCGGAAGCGAAATGCTTATCGACGAAGCGCCCGTGATTTCCTCAGATGATTTAGCTAATGCAGGCAAACTGTCACTTACGTAAGCATTGGCGACCGCTTTACAAACTATTTCTTTCAATTCTTGAGCGGCAGGTTTAAGCTGGGGAAGGATGCGCCGCACGAGGTCGGCGCGCGTAAAGTCACCGAGATCACGACCCGATGCTTCCATGACTTGGGGCAGCAGTATACCCTCAGCCACGGCGTAGTCCACGTCGTCACCACCGAGATTGGCAAAGCGTGAAATGGCGAGATTACGGGAGGCATAGCCTAGTCTGGAATCGGGTGTGACTTCGAGCACCGAAATGTCGCATGTCCCGGCTCCGTAGTCGAATACGAGGCCTCGTAGCCCGTCGGGGGTCACCCTGAGAGGCTCCCCCATCTTGCTTGCCTCCGCGAGATAGCTGATGAAGGCTGCATTTGGCTCGTCGATTAAAGTTTGGCCCTCTACCCGCATGCCGGCGTCGAGCAGGGCGGCCAATAGGTCGGCGCGCTGATTGGCTTCAAAACTCGCCGGGATGCTCACGGCGTAAGAGACTTGGCTTGGGTGCTTGTTCTCCTGGAGCCAAGTCTCAACGCCCTCACGCACGAAACGCAAGAACGTGCTTGCGGCGTGGCGAGGTTTGACAATATTGGGTAGGCCCCCCTGCCCACGGAGTTGGCTTGAGTAGAACTGGTCGCCAAGGTCTTCGCCAAGCTGCATTTTGAAAGACGACCAGTAGTTTACTCCTTCCTGTAGTCTGGGGGCATACTCTATAGCGCCATGACCTATGAGTACGGCGCCGTTGATGTACGCGATCGCACTTGGCACCAGATGGTCGGTGTGGCCTAGACCATCGAGCCGCAACTGTCGGATAGGGATGGGCTGTGGCGCTAAAGGCTGGCCCTGCACGTCAACGCCAACAAAGCTCGCTACCGTGGTGGAGGTACCGAAGTCGATCCCGATGTAGCTCTGGCGGGTGACCTTGCCGTGAGTGGGTAGATTGCCTACCCGGACGAGGGTCGCCATGGTAAGGGTAGGTGAATCCGGCATACTAGGCTAGGACATGTACTTGAGAGGTGGCAAGATAAGCTCTACAGGTCTGCCACGCTTATCAGCCGGCAGGGAAATTTCGAGCTACAGTGCCGGCCCCGTCAACAGGCAAATTGGGACCTGCGTCGTTTCGCGCAGTTCGGCAACG
>CBDCAB010000002.1:0-34663 GCA_965213735.1 Saprospiraceae bacterium | reverse complement strand
ACCGGTCATCCAGGACTCTCTGGACGATAACGTCGTCCGTCTGTCGGACACTCCCAGCCTGAAGGGTTGCATCATCCCAGACAACAAATTCCCAATCTGTCACGCTAATGCGGTGATGTCAGCCGCCGCTATCCGGCTGGCCAGTCGGAGCTTTTTGACTGTCCTCGTCCGCTGATCATCGAAGCATTGACCAGACCATGGAGGGATCATCGAGAGGTGCCGAGGCTGCCCCTCCCACCGCGGGGCAGACTCGTCCCGGTAAGTTCGCGACGACCCCGCCAGCATCGAATCTGCTCCTTTCGTACGAACGGAAGCTCAGCCTGTGCTAACGTCTACTGTGCCTCGTAGGTATTTTGTCCAAGCCCAAGGCGCAAGAATCCAGCCGCGCCGGATCCACTGTTGATGAACCGGACGACGTGGCCCCTACCGCCGCGCAACCTTCAGCCGTGCGGTTCAGCTCTGCTATCCAGGAGATTGAGCCTCGTGAAAGTCTGGCTGCCATGACGACTACATCCGACGCCGTCGAGGGCGCCCCCAACCGTCTCGAGAATCTCGAGGCGCTCGAGGCGCTCGAGCCGGTCGAGGAGGAGACCCGACAGACTCTGCGCATGGTGTCGCAGTCCCTCGAGCGACACCGTACCAATAATAATTGCACCTTCGAGCCCGTATCATTACCCCCGTCCCGAGTACGTGGCCATGTTCTATTCTCTTTCGTTTCGAAAGCCGTCTCCTGTGTGAAGGGGCTGTCATGCCTGCTTTATGGGAGACGATAGTCCGGCCCCGTGCAGCTGCCATGTTCTTTCCTTGTGCCGAGAGTTGACGAAATGCGCCCAATGTGTTTTTTCAAAAGCTTTCGAGCTCATCGTGCCCTGTTCTGCTTGCGTCGATCGCGAGGGACGATACAGGAACCACCACCACCCTCATGTCTGCCGGCACTGACGCTGGCGAGCTAGGTGCCTACCGATACCGGCTCTCGTGCTCAATCTCGTGCTCAGTCGCCCGCCCTCAAGCCTCTCCCGGGAGTCGCACAATCACCAGCCGCAGCCCTCACAGATGGTCAACCTCAGGAGGCCAAAGTCGAACGGTCCAGATTACCGTCGGATGCCGGTACCATGACCCCCCAGATCTCTCCGTTCACCGGCATGCCCCTTCAGCCCGATCAGCCTGATCGAGGTGGCAGAGGTTGGAGGGACGACTCGGGAGTCTCGACGGCGCCTTCGTCCAGGCCGTCGACGCCTGGGCCGCATCTCAGCTCCCGTCCGACCACTGTCTCGACGAGGTCCGCCGACGCCGCACTCCAGCAGGCCCACCGCGCCAGGTCCCTGGCCGGTCCTTCATCTATGGGGGAGTCGGGCCTCCCGTCCTCAGCGCTCACGAGCTACACGCAAGAGAACTACACCGGCTCGTCGACGTCCTTCACCAAGCCCCTCTTGGCACAAGGAGACAAGGACGATCCGTACGCGAGGAGCAAACGCGCACCGCAACCCAAGGGTCGAGAAAACATTGACGCGAGATTCGTCTTCAATCCAAAGGAGACGAAGCGTGCTCATGGCCACCACAGCAGATCCTCCTCAGGCCTGCTATCCCGGGTGGTCCCAGGCGGGACCGACGCCCAGTCCAAAGGCGAGAAGCGCCTCTCCTTTGGCCGAAGGAAGGAGAACCACCCCCAACACGAGGCTCGGGGCTCGGATGAAAGCCACAACTTGGGAGGCAGCAGCAAGCACAGCTCGATGACGGAACTCAAACGATTCTTCGGCTTCAGCCACCGAAGCAAGCGAGGGAAATCGCCGCTCCCGTTCTCCAAGTCGCGCAGGCCTGGGAACAGAACACCGCAGCAGATCGTACCCTTTGGTGAAGACCACGGCCTGGCGACGAGGTACGGGAAGCTCGGCAAGGTGCTGGGGTCGGGCGCCGGAGGATCGGTGCGGCTGATGAAGCGCAGCACCGACGGGGTGACGTTCGCCGCCAAGGAATTCCGCCCGCGGCATGCGACCGAGTCGGTGAAGAAGTATGCGAAGAAGGTGACGGCCGAGTTCTGCGTCGGGTCGGCGCTGCACCACGGCAACGTCATCGAGACGCTCGACCTCGTACAGGAGAAGGGCAAGTGGTACACCGTGATGGAGCTGGCGCCGTTCGATCTCTTCGCCGTCGTCATGAGCGGCAGGATGTCGAGGGCGGAGGTGACCTGCTCGTTCCTGCAGATCTTCGCCGGCGTCACGTACCTGCACAGCGTCGGCTTGGCTCATAGGGACCTGAAGCTGGACAACGTCGTCATCAACGAACACGGCATCATGAAGATCATTGACTTTGGTAGCTCGACGGTGTTTCGGTATCCTTTCGAGAATGACATTGTGCTTGCGCAGGGTGAGCGATGACGGCCCTGGTCTGCCGTGACAGTGGAGGGAGGGAGAAGCGAACCAGGCTGACCAGATGATCAACCACAGACGTCGTGGGATCGGATCCATATCTTGCACCGGAGGTGTACGAGACCAAGTTCTACAATCCGCAGCCGTGCGACATCTGGTCGCTCGGCATCATCTTCTGCTGCATGATAATGAGGAAGTTTCCGTGGAAGTTTCCTCGGATGAGCGACTCTGCCTTTCGTCTGTTCGCTGCCCCTCCAGCGGCAGACGATAGTGACCTCGAGCAAATAGCTCGGCGAGGGCGACGCTTAGCAGCTGATGACAGTGGCGCCGGCGATCTGATTCCGCCACCGCCCGTATGGACCTTTGACGAACCTGGCGCTGCAAGAGGTGGAGCGGAACGTGAATCGACAACACCGGCGGCAGGGTCTCTGGGGACGTCTCCGCCTCGGTCTCGGGAGGCATCAGAGGTGGCCCACGCTTCTAGTACGTCCACGCCTCGACTTCACGAACAGCAAGTGCAGCAGCAGCAGCAGCAGCAAGCGATTGCCGATTCGACGTCGTCACAGCTTCCCGCCGCGAGCCCAGCCATCGCTCCCACCGGTCGCCCAGATTCGCCATCGACGGATGCGGCAACGTCGACAGCAGCAGCAGCACAGGGCCAGACAGAGGCGGAGCTCGTGGTCCGCGGCCCGTGGCGCATTCTACGTTCTCTGCCACGCGAGAGCAGGCACGTCATCGGGCGCATGCTCGACGTCGATCCGAGGACGCGCGCCACGATCGAAGAGTTGCTGTTGGAACCGTGGGTTGCCAACAGCCACGTCTGTCGACAGGAGGACATGGCCGACGACGAGAAAGTCGAAAGCGACGATCTTTTCAACAAAGCGGCAGCCGCGGCAGCCGCGGTAGCCTCGTCAGGCGCGACAACGCCAGTGCCAACGCCAGGGCCAGGCGCAACGCCATCGACGACGAACTTCCCCGGCGCCGTCACCACCGCCATCGAGGTCGTAGCCAAGAAAAGGTCATCGGCGAGCTACAGTCCGAGGCTCGGCTCGAGGGGGTCCATCACGACGCACGTCGCCGGCCCAGCAGTCACAACCGCAACAGCCATAGCTAGCTCCAGACCCACGTCAGGTTCTGCGACAAGAAGGATCCGTATCGTCAAGGCTCCGGGACACGTGCACAGCTTGCAAGGGACGAGCGATGCTGATGTCCTCTCGGCTAGGAATTAGGGATGTGTGTGTGTGTGTGTATGTTCTGGGGGGAAGAGGGGTGTGAGGAGAGAGGTTGTAGGGGGTTATGTGAACGGGGTCGATGCAGGCGTGCTTCTCTCTCCCTCTTGTCCTCTTCTTGATCTTGGCTGTCACCAGTCGTGGCCGCTACATATCTTTGTCATCCCGTATTTTTGTCGTCGACACAACAGGTCATTGGTGATGGCCCTTGGTGTTTGCTTCTGTACGGGGGGGAGGGGGAACGAGCATAAGTATGTTTATAGAGGGACGAGGATAAATATGTTTATCCCGGCGGGGATCAACAGGTCCTTGCCTCACCCGCTCTTATTCCGCTATTGCTACTCTACGTGTACGTGTAGAGCGTACCTGGTGTGCTATTCTTGAGCTGTACTCTGCTGTACTCTGCTGTACGGAAGTACGGAGTACTCTGTTATTAATTACTATATGTACGTATAGAGTGTGAGTGCTGTGCTGTGCTGTGCTGTGCTGTGCTGTGCTCTTCGGGGGCTGTGCTAATTATGCACTTCTGGATTGTGCTCTTCTGGGGCTGTGCCATCGCACCATTCATTTTCTGGATTGTGCTCTGGTGGGCTCTGCTGTGACCATACGCATTTCCAGAGAGCGCGCCCTGTTGTGCCTTTCTAGTCTGCCCTAACTTACTTTTCTGGACTGGACTGGACTGGACTGGACTGTGCTATTGTCACTGTACCGTACAGTACTCCACTTTTTTTCAGAATGCATGTTATGGAGCACTCCCTCACTCATGCTGTCCTCTTGTGGACTTTTTGCTGTACGGAAGTACGTACTCTGCTATACATTTCTAATTCGCCAAGAGAGATGGGGAAGAATCATGGTGATCGTATTGACGATCATCTCTACCTAGCGAGAGAGCAGCAGCAGCTATATAGATGGCCGCTCTCGGCGGTAGCCTGAATACAACAAAGAATGTCGACAAGAATGGAACAGAATCACGATAACGGACTGACAAAGAATTAGGGGTTCTAGAACTTGCTGCAGTCAGTGCTTGCTCCCGTATCCAACGGGAGCGAGCTTAGGAAGCTTCTGGAATCTAGTTCCCTTTGTCAGTTCCGGGTTCTGTTCTCTTCTGCCGGTCAACGATTTCTCTCTCTTTAACTGTAATTAATTACCGAAGAATTGACGTGATTACCCCCCCCCCCCCCCCCCCCCCCCCCAATCCCCCCTCTATACATCTTTTTTAGGGTCGAGCAGTGCAGGTTACATAATTATCGTACTTACGGGATGCCAAATTTTTTTAGTAGACGTACGTTCCAGAAATACTTCCGTACACCCTTCTGAATGCTGCAGGTGCGAGGGTAATTACGGTACACCCTTCTTTGTTGGAGATGTCTGGTGCTTCCTAGGTTTGGCCTAACTGGTAGCAACAAGACTTAGGGTTTTAGGGGCACATATATACGTAAAACTAGTTGATTAGCCTGGCACGTAATCACGCATGGCACTACGTAAGTTACCTCTGCAATCAACATGTCAGAATCCGTCATGTTTCGAGGTTGTTGAGGTACAGTGGCCCAGGCCATGGTTGTGGCAATGGCTAAGCTCAAAGTGAGCAGCCAAGTAAGTAGCAGCATCATCACAGGTGCCGGAAGTATCGCAGGGGTTGGAGGTATCGCAGAGACCAGGCAACTCATCGCAAGGATTGGAGATATTGTGATAGCTCGAAGTACGGGGTACTATTGGTCAATGCCAGAGATGTCATGGGGTCTGCCCGCCTTATAGATTTCAGTAGCGCAACGAATTTGCCTGGAAGTCGCAATCAGATGACTTCAGTCACCGCGTGATCAGGATATTGCGATCAGGAAAAATACCGAAAGGGCGAGTGTATCTCCAGTACTTAGAAGGGTGTACGGACCGTACATCCAGCATCATTAGGTGTAAGTGCAACACGACCCTTGAAAAATTGTATTGTCAGATACATACTGAGTGACTATGTAGAATATCATGATGGTTATCATGATATTAATCATGATGATCATCAGGGCCTTCATCAGGGCACTCATAGGGGGCGTTGATCATGACAACCATCATAGCTTTCATGCGAGGTCTCATCAGCGCCTCTCTCGTCACAGACAGCGCTCTTTTTATCACAGCTTCTCTTTTTCTTCAGCGCCTCTCTTCTCATCAAAGCCTCTCTCGTCGTCAGAGCATCTCTTCTCATAAAACACCTCTCGCCTCATTAGACCTTTCCTTCTCATAGACAGCGCACCAACTCCCATGATCCCTAAAAAGTCAAGCTCCTCCACCCTCTTCGAGATGTTTCCCCTTGTTCTTCTTCCCCTTGGTCCAGACGCGCGTGTCGGCGGGATCGAAGCCGCCGTTGCCGAATAGAGCCCAGTCGGGCGTCGGAGTGGTGTTCATGTAATCCTCTGGTCTGAAATTGGGTGTCTTACTCGAGACCGCGGCGGATGCGGGGGCGGATGCGGCCTGATCGATAGAAGAAGAAGGAGAAGAAGAAGAGGAGGATGATGCGGTCGTGCAAGAATAAAGAAGATTAAAAAACTGCTCGTAGTCGATACGTGTGTGCCATCTGCCGTCGATGAGAAATCTCTTCGAGGCTAGCAGGATGCAGCAGCTGTGGCTGTGTTCCGCGGCGATGCCGTAGCCTTCATTGTCCTCCAACGGGATGCTGTCTGTGGAAGAAGAAGACGAAAGAGGAAATGACGACTTCAACGACGAATCTCGACCTCTTCCTAGACGCTGCTCGAGGGCGTCGTTCAGGGCGACGGCGAACTGGGTGACCTCGGAGTGAAAGGGCACGTTGGACATGGTGAGACCGGCGGCAGCCTTGGAGTTGGAGTTGGAGTTGGAGCTGGAGTTTGAAGTCGTGCCGCAAAAAGTGACGCCCTTAATCTCGACGAAGCACGGCATGGCTCTGAGGATGAGGTCAGCGTAGCCGGACACTTCGTCGTCGACGTTGAAGCCCTTGACGAGGGTGAGACGAAAGACGGTGCGATGCGAGAAGCGCTTGGCGCGGAGGATGTCGAGACAGCGCAGGAAGCGCTCCCAGAAGTCGCGATGCAGCGGCCGGTCGATGCGTCGGAGGCTCTCGCGGTTGCTCGCGTCGACGCTGACGTACAGCTGCGTGACGCGGTCGAGCTGCTCGAGCTGCGCCGGGTGCTGCGCGTTGCACACGAGGAAGGTCGAGATGCGCTCGCGGTGCAGCAGCGCCAAGAGCTCGTTGATGCGCGGATAGAAGATGGGCTCGCCCACCAGGCTCAGGGCGCAGTGCCGGATGCGCATGGCGTCGGCGAAGCGGTCCGCCAGCACGCCCGGGACGCCCCGCATCATGCGGATCTTGCGGTAGTGGCCCTGCTTGGCCCCGTCGAAGATCATCTTGGGCGGGTCGACCTGCCATCGCCAGACGGTGCCGACCGGGTTGGTGCCGTGGCGCCAGCAGAAGACGCACTTGTTGCTGCAGCTCAGCGACGGCGTCGTCTCCATGCACAGGTGCGACTTGATGCCGTAGAAGGAGTACTTGTAGCACGACCCCCGACCTCGCAGCGCAGACTTTGTCCAGCGACAGATCTTGACGCCCGAGTGCGACCCGACGATCGTGTATCCTTGCTTGGTCAGGGCCGCGTATGTCGGGGATGTCTTGGACACCATCTCCTTGACGGGTGCATCTGTCGTTGTGGGTCGTGGCCGGTCACGTCGAGGGCCGGAGCTTGTACGACTCTCCGCAGCTCTCGAGGCTGCTGCGCCGACTTCCTCGACGTCGTCAACGGAATCATGCAGCTTCCTCCTAGCTTTCCTCTGCGCGGCTGGCACACGTTCGTCCTCGTCGTCCTCATCTTCGCTCTCGGCGGCATCGCCGCTGCCAACGACGCCCTCTCCCAGCTCGCCGTTGCTCCCGATACCCGCGACGACCTCTACGACCCCCAGTCGCCATTCCTCCAGTCGTTCATCGGCATCTGACTTTACGTCGCCGAGGCCGATCGGGAACGCTCTCCTGCCAGCCGTCAGTCTCGCCATCCACTTGTCCAGCTGTCTGGCCTGCGAGCAGAAGCCGTCCCCTGGCGTCGACCAATTCTCCTTGTCTCCGAACCCAAAGACCGAGTATCCAAGCAACGCTCGCAGAGGAGCCTTGTCGATGCGGAAATCGTAATGAGTCTCTTGTAGATGTGCCAAGAACGTGTTGAGGGTCGTATCAATGTCATAGCTGGGGATGAGGAACAGGTAGAATAGTCGCCGCTCGGCAGGACGCCTTCCGTCTGCAGGCACAGAGATGAAATGGTCATCGTAATCGGCTTCAGACAAGTCGACCAGGCGAGCGGTCGACTTCTGTTGTCTCGCACCAGCGCCGGCGAGCCACGCGGAGAGCTTTGCAAAGAACTGCTTTGCGTATCGCTCCGTACTTCCAGTCACAGAAGCATAGAACACCAGAACCTCAATCTCGTATAGCCTCTCCACAGACGTGTCTCCTGGGGAGTCTGTAGTTTTCCGCGCATTCTTGTTTCCGACGACTCTCTTCGGCGGCTTTGCAGGCCGAGCTTGCCCATTTTCGTGTCTTGACAACGAGGAACCAGCGGGATCCCTAGAGCGGTTTGCAGAAAGCGGATTGTCGACAACACGGCATTCGTCTGTCTTTTCATCTGCCGCTGCCCGTGCTGTATGGTTGGGTAGTGTCCCTCCCTTGTGAATGTTTCGACGTCTCGCAACAGCCTTTGTCGCGACGAAGACGACCGCAACGATCAGGAGCAGAGGAACCCGGAACGAATGCCACAGTGAGTATAGCCCTGGAGGGAAGTAGATATCAGCAGCCGTTGCTAGCCCGGAAGACGAATGTCCAATTACAATCAAAGTCCAGGCCTGTTCGGTCCATGGTGGCCAATGTCTTGTCCTCAGGCAGTGCAAGGCTGCTGTCTTGTTACATATCCAAGCAGGTTGAGAAGCGATGCCTATTGAGCATCGGCGACCACTGGGCAGTCTGGTTTCTGCTCTCATAGCTCCGTTGTGCGAGGAAACGGTTGTGAAATGCGGGGTATCAACCCATCTGGTCAAAGCCTATAACGTAGGGTTTCACACGCTTATCGTGACACCCGGTAACAGGCACCTTGACCGCAACCCATGCTACGTAACCACGGGTAGGGTACTGTAACATACAGTACTTGGTCTGTTCTGAGGTGAAGTTATCCCCAGCATGTCAGACAGATGTCCAGAGCCACATCAATGTATGTTGCTTTGCATGGCATGGATAGTGGGGTAGATACAGCATTCATGCAGCACCTCCTCCCTTCTACAGTACATACGTACCGGTAATTACAAATTCTGCTTCTGCTTTGTGACGAAAGAACATGATACGCAAGCTCCCATAAAGGGTCAGAACAACGTAGTTGTCATGCTCTGGAGGATGTTCGTGGGGCCATATGTTGGCAGGCTTGGCGCTAGCCTTGAAATTGCCTATATGCTTCGCGGTCGAAGGGGGGCCATTTTAGGAAACGAACTGGATGCACCCGGCTTCATTCCCTTTGACATCCTGAAGTAAGAGGCTGCAGGTTTGGCCAATGGCGGAAGAGACTACTTGATGCTGTTCAGCTGAATCGTTCTGTTCTATCGAAGGGCTTGCTCGGGATGAAGTCACCAAGTTGCACATACTCGTCGTCGTCATTTTATTTTATTTTTTTGATTTGATTCTTACACTGAGAGTAGCTTTTCAGCCATGCAGATCTTCTAGCTAATGGTAAGAGCTCTTCAGAAAACCTTTAAAGGAATAAAAACTGAAGGCAGGAAGTGACCAGGAGATGTAGCACATAGAGTCTTTGAAGTAACCAGTGAGAGTGGAAGTGCTAGGTAGAGGATTCAAGATGGATGAGTTTGTAAGCAAGGCTGAACTGGCTCAATCTTTTCAAAGACATGAACCATTTCAAAAACTTCTTATGAAGTTTAGGGTCAGAGATAAGGGCTGTGAAGTCTTGAAAGTCAAGGGAAACTTGCTGTCTTTGACTGGAGTAAAGAGAACAAGAGGAAGTGATTATGTTTGGCAGTTTCTTCTGCTTGACCACAACCACACAGAGGAGTAGGAAAATCAGGAACTCCAACCTTGAACAGAAAACTTGCCAGACCAATTCTTCCAGTCCTGATCTGAAGTAGCAGACTTGTGTTACGACCAAGGGGAAGCGGCTGGGTACTTATACCCACAGCATTCCCCAACGTCGAGACAAGGCTACCAGGTCAGGGTGACCATGTGCAGGGATCACGTGATCTACAATCACATGATCTACACAACACAAGGTCACGTGACTTTCAAGCCAGGTGAGCCAACAGGAGGGATGGCTCGACGAGCTCACATTTCAAGCCAGGCGAGCCAACAGGAGGGATGGCTCGACAAGCTCGCATTTTGAGCCAGGTGAGCCAACAGGTGTGATGGCTCGAAGAGCTCAAAACACCACCCACTATATAAGCAGTGAAGATTTCCCCTATGGAATCTTCGTCTTCAACTCATGTTGTGATCCAGACTACTAGATCAGTACTTCAATACAAACCTCATCTTGTATGAAGCACTGTTCGCAGTAGCCCACACGTGCTATCTCTCAATACACCAACCCGCTCCTTGACACTCCTCTCCGTGAGAACCAACCCACTATCCAGACCTGTGCTACCTATCAGACGCACTTGATCGGGTGGTATGGTACGGACCGCAACACTTTGAAGACCCTCAGGATGAGTACCTCAGGAGTGTACGCCCATGGCGCATCGAGCGTTAGCCACCACCAGCACGATACCAGCAATGAAAGAGGAATCAGCGTCGCCAAGCCTGATCTCTTCTACGGGGACCGTGACAAGGTCGACGACTGGCTCATGCAACTCCAGGTCTACTTCACCTTTCAGAGAGGTGACCTGCTGCCGACCAGCAAGCAACCACTCTTCGCAACAACTTATATGAGAGGGAACGCACAGAAGTGGATCAAACCATATGTGGTCAAGTACCTCTCAGGTGAAGGAGTGGAAGAAGGTATCGATGCATGGATGGAAAGCTTTGCCAGGTTCAAGGTTGAGGTCAAAAGGATTCTCGGACTGTCCAACAAGGACAAAGTGGCAATTCGAATGATCCAGAGTGTCAAACAAAAACGATCGGCCTCCGAGTACACAACGCAGTTCAAACGTTACTCGGTGATGACTGGATGGGATGACAACACCCTCATGGTCATGTTCCACCGCGGACTCAAAGACAACGTGAAGGATGAACTTACCTTCGACGGAGCTGAAGTCACTACTCTGGACGAATTGATCTCTTGTGCAATTGACATCAACGACAAGCTCTTCAAACGCATGATGGAGAAATGCCACGACAGAGGAAGTAGCCACCCCAGATGGCATGTTGGAAGCTACAAGAGGACGACTAATAATCGCCCTACGACTGACCCCTACGGCTACACACCCATGGAATTGGACGCCCTCCACTCAACAAAACCACGTGGCAAAGGACCAGCCAATAAGGCAGGAAGAAGGGGGAAAGCACTTACATGCTATGCATGTGGAAAACCAGGACACATGGCAAGGGACTGCAGGTCAAAGAACAAGGTGCATCGACAGCAGTTAAACGCGCTCGATGGAGACTGGAACGTCATCGAGCCGGAAGATCCAACCACTGGACAGGAGCAAACAACGCCTACCCTTGGTTGGGACAATTACGTACAGGTGCTGGAGGAAGCTCACCAGACGGCAACACCCGGAGGGGAGGCTCTGAGACAACAGACAGAGCAGGAATGGTACGAAGAAGAGGACCATTCCACCTTGAGTGAGGATCGTGACAAACCCACATCAATCAAGGAAGAAATACCAAGAGGACCACACAACTACAGAATCGACCCACGCAACCTACAACATGGAGAACTTGCATGGAGGTTTTGCATACGTCAACTATGCATATACCACGATGGGCCACGACAGCAAGGAGGGCACTCACCCTTCCGCCCAACATGCAACGAACACTGGGTCAACTGCAAGAAGGATGCCTGCGAGTTCCACCTTTGGGACAAATGACAACACGAGGCATTCCCGGGGCATGGACATGATTGGCACTACCGCCTCATGTTCCTACAGCACGTCGACAACGACTGCGAGATCCAGAACTGGCAGTACTGCCTGGAACCCGGATGCAGGAAGCATGAAACTGACAAGTTCATGAACGGACTCCTCAGGACTGATGGGGATGGACGGATCCATTGCCCAATCAGCAAGAAAACAATCCAAACGGGAAAAGACTGAACTCCCATGTCATGGGGTGACATCGGGAGCTCAATCAAATAATGACCCCCAAGAACGCAAAGCACCTGCGTATACCGGTCATGTTTCTGACACACCAAGTCACTTGGACGAACGCACTCGTGGACTCAGGAGCTAGCGGGAACTATATGTTGACACAGTTCCACGCAACCCTCAACCGTCACACCAAGTGAGTCAAGAAAGGACACCCTTACGAGCTGACAATGGCAAACGGACAAATGGCGATTGTCCAGTATGAAACAGACTGGCTGGAAATGTTCACCAGGCACCATTACGAGAAGATCAGCTTTGACATCGTTGAGTTGGCCACTCAAGACATCTATCTTGGGATGCCATGGTTAAAGAAGCACAACCCAGTTGTGAACTGGAAGACAGGAGTACTCAGCTATGATAATTGCGTCAACCACGCAATTCCAACCTGACACAGCCTCTGGGAAGTGCTGGTGGATGAGGCCAAGGAACCGCAATGGAACCTCACCAAACGAAAGGATGACTCTCAGCAGAAGAGGTCCAGCTCGACAGACACACCCAGGAACCAGGTGGTCAAGAGGTCAGAGTTACAGGAGGAAGTGGTTACACCTCCGGAGATCCCTGAAGAGTACGAGGAATCTGAAAGCCTCTTTCAGGAAGAGACAACAACAGCAGTGTTGCCTAAGCACCAACCTTGGGATCATGAGATCAAGTTGCAACCAGGGAAGGAGCCAGGATTTGGACCAATATACTCACTTTCAGAAAAAGAGCTTCAGGTATTACGTGGATACCTGGATGAGAACCTGAAGAAAGGGTTCATACGAGAGTCACAGTCACCAGCAGGATACCCGATTCTGTTTGCAAAGAAGAAAGACGGCAGTCTTCAACTTTGTGTCAATTATTGGAAACTCAACGATATTACGGTCAAGAACCGATACCCACTGCCGAACGCCAACGAACTCTGAGATAGGATCAGCAAGGCCACAGTCTTCACGAAACTGGACCTGCGTGGAGCCTACAATCTCATTCGGATGAAGGAAGGAGAGGAATGGAAGACAGCGTTCAGAACTTGCTACGGACATTACGAGTATCTGGTCATGCCTTTCGGACTCACCAACGCACTGGCAACGTGTCAAGCACTGGTCAACAATGTCATCAGAGCACACCTCAACCTCACAGCAATTGCCTACCTGGACGACATCCTTGTATACTCGAACACGCAATGGGAACATACCACACATGTTAAGGATGTTCTAAGATGCCTACGACAGGCAGGGTTGAAACTCAAACCTGAGAAATGCGAATTCAACAAACCGGAAGTTGAATTCCTCAGATACATCATAGGGATCAACGGGATCAAGATGGACCCCAGCAAGATCACAGCAATCCGAGATTGGCCACAACCCACAACAGTCAAGGAAGTACAAGCCTTTCTGGGCTTTGCCAACTTCAACTGACAGTTCGTCAAGGACTATTCGAAGAAGGCACTTCCTCTGACAGAACTTACGAAGAAGGAAACAGGATTCCACTGGGGTGACAACCAGGAGAAGTCATTCCAGGAGCTCAAGGATGCTTGCGCAAAGGAACCAGTTCTCTTGAACTTCAGGGCCAACGAACCAACAAAAATCGAAACGGATGCATCGGACCAAGCAGTTGGAGCTTGCCTATATCAACAGAAAGATGGCAAGTGGCACCCAGTTGCCTATTACTCCAGAAAGATGTCACAAGCTGAACAGAACTATGATATCCACGACAAAGAACTATTGGCAGTTGTCAATGCACTCGAACACTGGAGAGTGTATGCGGAAAGCAGTTCCAAACTCACCATCTTCACAGACCACAAGAATCTGACAACATTCACCACGATGAAGAAGCTGAACTGAAGACAAGTCAGATGGGCTGAACTCCTCGGGCAACACAAATTCAAGATCTTGTACACCCCTGGAAAGGAGAATGGGTGAGCAGACACACTCAGCCGACGAAAAGACCACATGGACAAAGACGAATGTGAAGGAACCATACTCCAGCAGGATCTGGACGGAAACCTAATTCCATGGACACAGCTCAACGAGCTCAGTGCGCAAATGACGGAAGAGACGATACAGAATTACCATGACAACCCAGTACACGGACACCCAGGAATCAGCAAGACAATTGATCTGATCCAACAGGCTGGTATCAGTGTCACAAACCTTTGGAAGCATGTCACCGACTATGTCAAGAGATGCCTAATGTGCCAAAGAAACAAGCACGGATGACACGCACCGTATGGAGAAGGACAGCCAAACCCAATACCAAACGGACCATGGGAGGACATATCAATGGACTTCATCACCAAGTTACCCAAGTCCAGAGACCCAGTCACGGAAATCACCTATGACGCAATCATGGTGATAGTGGACCGATTCACGAAGTATCTAATCGCGGTACCATTCAAGGAAAGCCACACAGCAGAACAACTAGGACACCTGCTGTTGGACAGATTGGTCAGGGACCATGGGGTACCTATCACGATCATTACCGACAGAGACAAGCTCTTCATGTCAAACTACTGGAAAACGATCAGCGCAGCAATGGGAACAAAACCCAAGATGTCCACGGCCTATCACCCACAGATGGATGGCCAAACGGAACAAGCAAATCAGGTACTCGAAACGTACCTATGGCATTACGTCAACCAGACCCACAGCAATTGGGTACAACTATTACCAGTGGCACAGCTAGCGATTAATCAACATTGCTCGGACTCAACAAAAGAGTCACCATTTTTCGCGAACTTTGGAAGATACGCGAACATCGGGATGCCAAAGAGAGCATCACTGAACGCAGAGAAAGCACTGCAAAATGACAAGTTGTGTTGACAGACTCACGCAAGTATGAAGCATTACCTCGAGGAAACATCAAACAAGATGCAACGCCAAATGAACAAGAAGAGAAAAATGGCACCTCAGCTGAAGAAGGGGGATAAAGTCTACCTCCTCACAAAAAATTGGAGAGTCAAACCACCAAGGACGAAGAAATTGGACCATGTCAAGGTCAGACCATTTTTGGTCGAAGAAAGAACTGGACCAGTCAACGTCAGACTGCGACTACCGAGAGACGCTCGGGTACACCCAAACTTTCATATCTTGATGATTGAACCAGCAGACCCAGAGACACCCTTGCAGGAAACATTTCATTACCAGTCAGAGGAAGAACAGGAATTCGAAGTCAAACGAATCCTGAAGAAACAGGGTCAGCAATACCTTGTTAAGTGGAAAGATTACCCAGACTCGGAAAATACCTGGGAACCACTCAAGAACCTTGCGAACTGCCAGCTCCTGCTGCAGCAGTATTGACGGGAGCAGGACCGAAGAGCTCAGCCTGCAGAGCCACGCGTCAATGACCGTTGCCGACAAATCCTCACCCTCAGCCTCCATCTCCTCGACCAGGCAGTGCAGCTTCTTTCGGGTGTGGCCTTCAACCTGCTCAAGGACCTTTCGCTTGCGGGCCACGCTGGCCTGCACTTCGGAAAGATGCTCCAGGAGAGTGTCCCACTCCACCTCATCCACCACCAGATCCTCGCGGAGGTTGTTGCGAGAAGTGTCAAGAGAAGCCCAGGAAAGTGACACACAAGGCTTTCCCTGATGAGTGCACTCGGCACACTTCAGTTTCTCGTCACCAGACATCTTGATGCAGTCCAAACCACGGAGAACGCAGAAATTGCAGGGAGATGCAGTCACCACGCCACAATCATGGATGCCCAAAGATAAGTGAAGATGACCCGCAGACGCATGTGACTTGGGAGGCATGATCAAGAAGTCATTGGGACAATGACTAGGGAAGGGGAGGATAGTGTTACAACCAAGGGGAAGCGGCTGGGTACTTATACCCACAGCGTTCCCCAACGTCGAGACAAGGCTACCAGGTCAGGGTGACCATGTGCAGGGATCACGTGATCTATGATCACATGATCTACACAACACAAGGTCACGTGACTTTCGAGCCAGGCGAGCCAACAGGAGGGATGGCTTGACAAGCTCACATTTCGAGCCAGGCAAGCCAACAGGAGGGATGGCTCGACGAGCTCACATTTCAAGCCAGGTGAGCCAACAGGTGTGATGGCTCGAAGAGCTCGAAACACCACCCACTATATAAGCAGTGAAGATTTCCCCTATGGAATCTTCGTCTTCAACTCATGTTGTGATCCGGACTACTAGATCAGTACTTCAATACAAACCTCATCTTGTATGAAGCACTGTTCGCAGTAGCCCACATGCGCTATCTCTCAATACACCGACCCACTCCTTGACACTCCTCTCCACGAGAACCAACCCACTATCCAGACCTGTGCTACCTATCAGACGCACAGATGGTAGAAAAGGTATTGTCCAAGTAGTCTTTCAGGAAGGAGTTTTGGATGGAAGAAAGAAAACAAGCTGTGCGGAATTTGAAATAAAGATGCAAAGGTAAGAGAAACAGCTCACTCTCCAAAAGAAAAACAGGAGTAGCTTTGAATGCTCCTCCAATCAGTCTGAGGCACTTGTTTTGAAAGGTGATAAGGGAGGAGATATTAGCAGGTTTTCTCAAAGGGTTGAACCAAACTCCTACTGCATAGTGTTACAATTGAGGAGGGAGCGGCTGGATACTTATACTCGCAGCACCCCCCCAACCTCAACACAAGACTGACAGGTCAGGGTGACCACGTGCAGGGATCACGTGATCTGCACAGCATGGGGTCACATGACTAGTGAGCCATGCGAGCCAACCAGTGCAGGAGCTTGCAGAGCTCGCATTGCGAGCCATGCGAGCCACCTGGTGTGAGAGCTCGCAGAGCTCACATTGCGAGCTGTGTGAGCCATCAGGTGTGAAGGCTCACAGAGCTCGCAAACCATTCTCTATATAAGCAGTGAGGATTCCCCTATGGAAACCTCGTCTTCAACTCATGTTGTGATCCGGACTACTAGATCAGCACTTCAATACAAACCTTGTCTTGTATGAAGCACTGTTCCAAGTAGCCCACCTTCGCTATCTCTTGATACACTGACCCACTCCTTGACACTCCTCTCTGCAAGAACCAACCCACTATCCAGACCCATGCTACCTATCAGATGCACTTGATCGGATGGTACGGTACGGACCGCAACACTTTGAAGACCCTCAGGATGAGTACCTCAGAAGTGTACGCTCATGGCACATTGAGCGTTAGCAACCACCAGCACGATACCAATAGTGGAAGAGGGATCAGCGTCACCAAGCCTGATCTCTTCTATGGAGACTGTGATAAGGTCGACGACTGGCTTATGCAGCTCCAGGTCTACTTCACCTTCCAGGAAAGTAACCGGCTGCCAGCCAACAAGCAACCACTCTTCGCAATGACCTATATGAGAGGGAACGCACAAAAGTGGATCAAACCATATTTGGTCAAGTACCTCTCAGGCAAAGGAGCAGATGATGGTATCGATGCATGGATGGAGAGTTATGCCAAGTTCAAGGTCAAGGTCAAAAGGATTCTTGGACTGTCCAACAAGGACAAGGTGGCAATTCAAATGATCTAGAGTGTCAAACAAAAACAATTGGCCTCCAAGTACACCACACAGTTCAAACACTACTCAGTGATGACAGGATGGGATGATGACACCCTCATGGTCATGTTCCACCACAGACTCAAAGACAACGTGAAGGACAAACTTACCTTCGACAGAGCTGAAGTCACTACTCTGGACGAATTGATTTCTTGCGCAATCGACATCAACGATAGACTCTTCAAGCGCATGATGGAGAAATGCCATGATGGAGGAGGTAGCCACCCCAGATGGCATGTCGGAAGTTACAAGAGGATGACTAATAATTGCCCTGCGACCGACCCTTATGGCTACGTGCCCATGGAACTGGACGCCCTCCACTCAACCAAACAACATGGCAAAGGACCAGCCAACAAGGCAGGAAAAAGGGGGAAAGCACTTACATGCTACGCATGTGAAAAACCAGGACACATGGTGAGAGATTGCAGGTCAAAGAACAAGGTGCATCGACAGCAGCTAAACGTGCTTGACGGAGACTGGAATATCATCGAGCCGGAAGATCCAACCTCTGGACCGGAGCAAACAGCACCTACCCTTGATTGGGGCAACTACGTACAGGTGCTGGAGGAAGCCAACCAGATGGCAACACCTGGAGGAGAGGCTCTGAGACAACAGACACGGCAGGGATGGAACGAAGAAGGGGACCATTCCACCTCGAGTGAGGATCATGACAAACCCGCATCAATTAAAGAGGAAATACCAAGAGGACTACACAACTACAAGGTCGACCCACGCAATCTACAATATGGAGAACTTGCATGGAGGTTCTGCATACGTCAGCTATGCACGTACCACAACGGGCCATGATGACAAGGGGGACACTCACCCTTCCGCCCAACATGCAATGAACACTGGGTCAACTGCAAAAAGGATGCCTGCAAGTTCCATCTGTGGGACAAACGACAACACGAGGCATTCCCAGGACATGGACATGACTGGCACTACCACCTCATGTTCCTACAGTGCGTTGACAACGACTGCGAATTCCAGAACTGGCAGTACTGCCTGGAACCCGGATGCAGGAAGCATGAGACTGACAAGTTCATGAACAGACTCCTCAGGACTGATGGAGATGGATGGATCCATTGCCCAATCAGCAAGAAAACAATCCAAACAGGAAAAGATTGAACTCCCATGTCACGGGGCAACATCGGGAGCTCAACCAAATAATGACCCCCAAGAACGCAAAGCACCTGCGTATACCGGTCATGTTTCTAACACACCAAGTCACTCAAATGAATGCACTTGTGGACTTGGGAGCTAGCGGGAACTACATGTTGACACAGTTCCATGCAACCCTCAACCGTCGCACCAAATGAATCAAGAAAGGACACCCTTACGAGTTGACAATGGCGAACGGACAAATGGCAATTGTCCAGTACGAAACAGATTGGCTGGAAATGTTCACCAGGCACCATTACAAGAAGATCAGCTTTGACATTGTTGAGTTGGCCACTCAAGACATCTATCTTGGGATGCCATGGTTACGGAAACACAACCCAGTTGTGAACTGGAAGACAGGAGTACTCAGTTACGATAATTGCATCAGCAACCACGCAATTCCAACCTGACACAGCCTCTGGGAAGTGCTGGTGGATGAGGCCAAGGGACCGCAATGGAACCTCACCAAATGGAAGGACGACTCTCAGCAGAAGAGGTCCAGCTCGACAGACACACCCAGGAACCAGGTGGTCAAAAAGTCAGAGTTACAGGAGGGAGTGGTTACACCTCCGGAGATCCCTGGAGAGTATAAAGAGTATGAAAGCCTCTTTCAGGAAGAGACAACAACAGCAGTGTTGCCTAAGCACCAACCTTGGGATCATGAGATCAAGTTGCAACCAGGGAAGGAGCCAGGATTTGGACCAATTTACTCACTTTCGGAAAAAGAGCTCCAAGTATTACACAGATACCTGGATGAGAACCTGAAGAAAGGGTTCATACGAGAGTCACAGTCACCAGCAGGATACCTGATTCTGTTTGCAAGGAAGAAAGACGGCAGTCTTCAACTTTGTGTCAACTACCGGAAACTCAACAACATTACGGTCAAGAACTGATACCCACTGCCAAACGCCAACAAACTCTGAGATAGGATCAGCAAGGCCACAATCTTCACGAAGTTGGACCTACGCAGAGCCTACAATCTCATTCGGATGAAGGAAGGGGAGGAATGGAAGACAGTGTTCAGAACTTGCTACGAACATTACGAGTATCTGGTCATGCCTTTCGGACTCACCAATGCACTGGCAACATGTCAGGCATTGGTCAACAACGTCATCAGAGCACACCTCAACCTCACAGCAATCGCCTACCTGGACGACATCCTTGTATACTCAAACACGCAATGGGAACATACCACACATGTTAAGGATGTTCTAAGATGCCTACGACAGGCAGGGTTGAAACTCAAACCTGAGAAATGCGAATTCAACAAACCAGAAGTTGAATTCCTCAGATACATCATAGGGATCAACGGGATCAAGATAGACCCCAGCAAGATCACAGCAATCCAAGATTGGCCACAACCCACAACAGTCAAGGAAGTACAAGCCTTTCTAGGCTTTGCCAACTTCAACTGACAGTTCGTCAAGGACTATTTGAAGAAGGCACTTCCTCTGACAGAACTTACGAAGAAGGAAACAGGACTCCAATGGGGTGACAACCAGGAGAAGTCATTCCAGAAGCTCAAGGATGCTTGCACGAAGGAACCAGTTCTCTTGAACTTCAGGGCCAACAAACCAACGAAAATCGAAATGGATGCATCGGACCAAGTGGTTGGAGCTTGCCTGTGTCAACAAAAAGATGGCAAGTGGCACCCAGTTGCCTATTACTCCAGAAAGATGTCACAAGCCAAACAGAACTATGATATCCACGACAAGGAACTATTGGCAGTTGTCAATGCACTCAAACACTGGAGAGTGTATGCGGAAAGCAGTTCCAAACTCACCATTTTCACAGACCACAAAAACCTGACAACGTTCACCACAACGAAGAAACTGAACTGAAGACAAGTCAGATGGGCCAAACTCCTGGGGCAACACAAATTCAAGATCTTGTACACCCCTGGAAAGGACAATGGATGAGCAGACGCACTTAGCCGACGGAAAGACCACATGGACAAAGACGAATGTGAAGGGACTATACTCCAGCAGGATCTGGACAGAAACCTAGTTCCACGAACACAGCTCAACAAGCTCAGCGCGCACATGACGGAAGAGACAATACGGAATTACCATGACAACCCAGCACACAGACATCCAGGAATCAGCAAGACAGTGGACCTGATTCAATGGGCGGGCATCAGCGTCACAAACCTTTGGAAGCATGTCACCAACTATGTCAAAAAATGCCTACTGTGCCAGAGAAACAAGCATGGACGACATGCACTGTACGGAGAAGGACGACCAAACCCGATACCAAACGGACCATGAGATGACATATCAATGGACTTCATCACCAAACTACCCAAGTCCAAAGACCCAGTCATAGGAATCACCTATG
The DNA here is from genome assembly GCA_965213735.1 of Saprospiraceae bacterium. Classification (GTDB taxonomy): domain Bacteria; phylum Bacteroidota; class Bacteroidia; order Chitinophagales; family Saprospiraceae; genus CALDTK01. The sequence goes on along the minus strand of CBDCAB010000002.1, from coordinate 13,774 downwards.
ACACAATCATGGTGATAGTGGACTGATTCACAAAGTATCTAATCACGGTACCATTCAAGGAAACCCACATGGCAGAACAACTTGGACACCTGCTACTGGACAGATTGGTCAGGGACCATGGGGTACCTATCACGATCATTACCGACAGAGACAAACTCTTCATGTCAAACTACTGGAAAACTATCAGTGCAGCAATGGGAACGAAACCCAAGATGTCCACGGCCTATCACCCACAGATGGATAGCCAAACAGAACAAGCAAATCAGGTACTCGAAACATACCTACAGCATTACATCAACCATATCCACGGCAATTGGGTACAACTATTACCAGTGGCACAACTAGCGATTAATCAACATCACTTGAACTCAACGAGAGAGTCACCATTTTTCACGAACTTCGGAAGATACACGAATGTTGGGATGCCACAGAGAGCATTGCCAAATGCAGAGAAAGTGCTGCAAAACGACAGATTGCATTGACAAACTCACATAGTTATGAAGTATTACCTCAAGGAAACATCAGACAAGATGCAACACCAAATAAACAAAAAGAGAAAAATGGCATCTCAGCTGAAGAAGGGGGATAAAGTCTACCTCCTCACAAAAAATTGGAAAGTCAAACCACCAAGGATGAAGAAATTGGACCACATCAAGGTCGGACCATTTTTGGTTGAAGAAAAAACTGGACCAGTCAACGTCAGACTGCAACTACCGAGAGACGCTCAGGTACACCCAAACTTTCATATCTCAATGATTGAACCAGCAGACCATGAGACACCCTTGCAGGAAATATTTCATTACCAGCCAGAGGAAGAACAGGAATTTGAAGTTGAACAAATCCTGAAGAGACAGGGTCAGCAATACCTTGTTAAGTGGAAAGATTACCCGGACTCAGAAAGTACCTGGGAGCCACTCAAGAATCTTGCGAATTGCCAGCTCCTGCTGCAGCAGTTTTGACAAGAGCAGGACTGAAGAGCTTGGCCTGCAGAGTTGACGCGTCAATGACGGTCGCCGACAAATCCTCTCCCTCAGCCTCCATCTCCTTGACCAGGCAGTGCAGCTTCTTTTGGGTGTGGCCTTCAACCTGCTCCAAGACCTTTCTTTTGCGGGCCACACGGGCCTGCACCTCGGAAAGACACTCCAGGAGAGTGTCCCACTCTGCCTCATCCCCTGCCAGATCCTCGTGGAGGTTGTTGCGGGAAGTGTTAAGGGAAGCCCAGGAAAGTGACACACAAGGCTTTCCCTGACGAGTGCACTCGGCACACTTCAAATTCTCGTTGCCAGGCATCTTGACACAGTTCAACCCACGGAGAACGCAAAAGCTGCAGGGAGATGCAGTCACCATGCCACGATCATGGATGTCCAAAGATAAGCAAAGACAACCCGCAGATGCACGTGATTTGGGAGGCATGATCAAGAAGTCATTGGGACAATGACTAGGGAAGGGGAGGATAGTGTTACGATTGAGGAGGGAGTGGCTGGATACTTATACTTGCAGTGCCCCCCCAACCTCAACACAAGACTGACAGGTCAGGGTGACCATGTGCAGGGATCACGTGATCTGCACAGCACGGGGTCACATGACTAGTGAGCCATGCAAGCCAACTGGTGCGGGAGCTCGCAGAGCTCACATTGCGAGCCATGCGAGCCACCTGGTGCGAGAGCTCGCAGAGCTCGCATTGCGAGCTGTGTGAGCCATCAGGTGTGAAGGCTCGCAGAGCTCACAAACCATTCTCTATATAAGCAGTGAGGATTCCCCTATGGAAACCTTGTCTTCAACTCATGTTGTGATCCGGACTACTAGATCAGCACTTCAATACAAACCTTGTCTTGTATGAAGCACTGTTCCAAGTAGCCCACCTCCACTATCTCTCAATACACCAACCCGCTCCTTGACACTCCTCTCCACAAGAACCAACCTACTATCCAGACCTGTGCTACCTATCAGATGCACTTGATTGGGTGGTATGGTATGGACCGCAACACATAGCTCAATAAAGACCTGAGTATTGCAGTGTAGACAAGTCTTGAAGTGGGAACTGGTAAACCCCAGGTGGAATAAGAAGTTCTAGAAAGGGAGGATAGTGCTCTTTGTGCTTTTTGAAGGATGATTCTCTGGTGTTTGTGCCATTGAAGTTTTGCATCCAGGTACACTCCCAAGACTTGCAATTCTTCTTTGGGTTTCAGAACCACTTCTCCCAGTCTGAGCTTGAGTTGAAGATTGTCTGATCTTCTCCTGGAAAAATGAAGAATCTCATATTTCTCAGGAGAAAAGACCATGCCATGTCTTGCAGCCTAGGACAGACATTTGAGATGGGTGTTCTTCAACTTGAGAAGGTTGCTTTTGAGGGAGTGACTGAAAGCAAGCAGATTTGTATCATCTGCAAAACCCAAGGCAGAAACACCAGAAGAGGGGGTGTGGACAGTTTCATGCAGTTCAGAGATGTAAAACAAGAAAAGAATAGGGGAGAGAGGAGAGCCTTGAGAAACACCACAATGAATAGGAATAGAAGAAGATTCAGAGTCATCAAAAACAAGAGTAGTAGAGCGATTAGTGCAGAAGGAGTGGATCCAGGAGGTGAGCCAGATAGGTATACCTTTTCTTGCCAGGATTTGTTGAAGGATCTCAGGAAGAACTCTGTCATAGGCTCCAGAAATGTCCAAGGAAAGAAGGGATGCAACCATGCCTATCTTCCAAACCTGTTCCACTTGGGATGTGAGGAAGAACAGTGCTATTTCTGTTGATCTTCCTTTTCTAAACCCCATCTGGATTGCTGGCAAAAGACTAGCTTCCTCTGCTAGCTTGCTGAGTCTGGCTGCTGCAATAGCTTCCATTAGCTTTCCAGTAGTATTCAGGAGAGCTATAGGATGCCAGGCTTTGGCCAGATTGTAGACTCCCTTGCCAGGCTTCCTCAAGCAGACTGTCCTTGCACTCTTGAATCTGTCTGGAAAGTATCCTAGTTTCCAGCATGTTGTAGTCAGAGTGGCTATGGCTTGGTGAAACTTGGGTCCAAGAGCTCTCAGAAATCCATTTGGCAGCTTGTCCCTACCTCCTGCTGTGAAAGGCTTCTTCTTGTTCAGAATATGTTCCACTTCTTCAGAGGTAACTTCCTGAGAGACTTGAAGCTCAAGGATAGGCTGGGAGTTGGTGTCAGGAGTGATCATGCCACGTGAGTCACATGCGGACCACGTGCGCATCCTCTGACAGACTCCAGATCATGTGACCTCTCAGTACTATGACTAAGCAGGTTATGTGCACTCGTGTTAGACTACTCGGGCGATCATCAGCATGACCAAGATCCTCAGTAGTCTGAGCATCTACAGACTGACTTACCTCTTCAGCCCCACAGCACTACCTATCGTACCTGCTACGGGCCTACAGAGTGACAGTCCCCTTTCCTCTCGTAGCCACACTGTTCAGACCACTATCGTGACCCCATCAGCCTCACAGTTCAGACTACTCTACCTCTTCAAGGGAACAGTCCAGCTATGACCCAGCGAAGACCCTTCACTGTCGACCCAAATGATGGCTGACCACATCCTTTGCAGCCAGCAACGCAACATGGAGAGCCCAGCAACTATCGAGGGCAACGTCAGAGACACACCGCAGAAGCACACCGCAGCCAACGTTACGCGCCTTGTGGAAACCCATGGTGAGGCCAATTCCAACATATGTCCACCCTCTGACTGGCCTGATGCGCTTACGCTGGATGAGCCCTTGCATAGACCTGCCCAGCAACTCACTCAGGAGGAAGTGGCCCACAAGTACGCCACCCTGAAAGTGCAGTTGGATTGAAGGAGGATGGAAGCTGAGATCACGGTAATGGAGTGCCAACTTGCCCTTCCTGATGCTGACTTCATGACACAACTCCTGACACGAGGCATCATCCATGACTGTTCCTTCTCAGGTGATGCCATGCTGTCCGAACCCACACCAAAGCACTCCCACATCTCCGATGTGATTGCCGAGGAATCTCACCACCCTTTCAATAACCCTGAGAAGTACACCAGCAAGAACCAAGAAGTGGTCCAAGCGTTCATCAGGAGTTGCAAACACCTCTTCACCCTCCAGCCAATCACTTATTGTGAAGACTAGCAGAGGATCATGTACGCAGTCAACAATATGAAAGGTGACCCCGAGAAAGTGTGGTCCTGACTGGAGACCTCTGGTGAGGCTGACATGTCCTGGGCTACCTTCAAGGCTTTCCTGAACGACCAGCACCAGCCGGAACACCTTCAGACCCTTAGCGCATACCATAAGTGGTGCAGGCACAACAGGGAGTGACCCAGAGTGTGAACAGCTTTGTCGCTTATCTTGATGAGATTGAGGGCATAATCGATGTCACCCCAGATGTGTTCCGATCCCACTTCCTCATTGACAGCCTCAGGCCAGAACTCAAGTTGAAGGTCCTGGAGAAGGTCCCCAACATGACCAACCATGCCAGTGTCATCCAAGCCACTATCACTGTGGAGGTGTCTCTGCAGATGAGCACCCAACAGGACCAAGGCTTGGGCACGTCAGGTTGTGTTCGGCACTCCGGCAGCTCTCAGTCGAACTGGCAGTTCCAAGGTCAATCGGTGGACCCCTCGAAGAGCAAGGAGAAGGACTCATTCAACCCAAACACCTCAGACCGCAGGGTTGGTCGGGGCTCCAGTTTCCACACTGGGGCTGGATGAGGACGTGGTTGAGATGGCTACATCCTGGGTACCTGCGATTACTGTGGCAAGCACGGGCACCGCAAGGCTGACTGCAGGAAGAAAGCTCGCGAGACATCCCCAAAAGGCCAATCTCAGTAGAGGTTCCGTCAACCCTACTGAGACAGTTGTCCAAGGACGGCGAGAAGTCGTGGATCTTGAAGGCTGATGTTCACCTTCACTCTGTCAGTGGGCTGCGTTCAGTCCATGGGTGTATCAACATCATGGCCTTCACCAACTTCATCAACAGGGACACTGCCACATCCCTAGCCCTGAAGCCTCTTGATAACAAAGCACCCATCATTGTCACACCCGATGGGCACCATATCTGCACATTTGGTGTCTTTGAGCCCTCCTTTCAGATGCAGGATGAGCTAGGCCAGCAGGTTGAAGGTAAGGTCTGACTGATCACCATCAGCACGCCAGCGTACCCCCTCCTCTTGGGACAACTGTGGCTGCATGAGCATGATCCCAACCTTCGCATTTGGCAAGGCACCTGGCGGATCAGGGACACGCCAAGTGGGACCAACAAGCCAATCCGCCTCCTTGGTGTGGTCACATTTGTATCACTCCTCCGGAGCAAAAAGTCCCAGGTGTACGCAATTGACTGTTGACATCTGAGGTCTCTGACCCGTGGCAGTACCACCCTGATGTCCATGGGGACCCCTGCTGTGCTGAAGCCGTACCACAATCTGGAAGGCATCTTCTCCGAGGAGAAGGCCAATGAATTGCCAGTCTCCAGCCCCTACAACCATGAGATCGAGCTTGAGGGGGACTGTCAGCCTCCGTACAGCCCAATTTACCTGCTGTCAACCCCCGAGTTGCATGTGTTGAGAGAGTATCTCCATGACAATCTTGCAAAAGGGTTCATCCGACACTCTACTTCATCCACTGGCGCACCAATCCTATTTGTCAAGAAGAAGGATGGCAGCCTTTGGCTATGTGTTGACTACCGCAGGCTCAACCTGTTGACAAAGAAGAACTGGTACCCTCTGCCCCTGATTGGTGAGGCCCTTGACTGGCTGTCTGGCACCAAGATATACACCAAGCTGGATATCCAGGTGGCCTACAACTGGGTGCAGATGAAGGAAGGCGATGAATGGAAAACTGCCTTCTGGACATGGTATGAGCATTACGAGTACTGTGTGATGCCTTTCGGACTTGCCAATGCACCAGCAACTTTTCAGGGATTCATCAACTATGCCTTGCAGGATCTGCTAGACATCTGCTGCATCACCTACCTTGATGACATCCTCATCTATTCAGACGATGATACTGATGTTGCGGTCCATACCGTACCACCCGATCAAGTGTGTCTGATAGGTAGCACAGGTCTGGATAGTGGGTTAGTTCTCGTGGAGAGGAGTGTCAAGGAGCAGGTTGGTGTATTGAGAGATAGTGGAGGTGGGCTACTTGGAACAGTGCTTCGTACAAGACAAGGTTTGTATTGAAGTGCTGATCTAGTAGTCCAGATCACAACATGAGTTGAAGATGAAGATTCCATAGGGGAATCTTCACTGCTTATATAGTGGGTGGTTTGCAAGCTCTGCGAGCTCTCACACCTGTTGGCTCGCATGGCTCACCATGCGAGCTCTGCGAGCTCTCATACTTGGTGGCTCACATGGCTCGCAACGTGAGCTCTGCGAGCCAGCCCTCCTGTCAGCTCGCATTGCTCGCTAGTCACGTGACCTTGCATCATACAGGTCATGTGATCGCAGATCACGTGATCCCTGCACGTGGTCACCCTGACCTGGCGGTCTTGTCCCAAGGTCAGGGGACGCTGTGGGTATCAATACCCAGCTGCTTCCCCTTGATCGTAACACTATCCTCCCCTTCCCTAGTCATTGTCCCAATGACTTCTTGATCATGCCTCCCAAGTCACATGCGTCTGCCAGTCATCTTCGCTTATCCCGAAAGAAGCTGTGCTGCCTGGTAGAGGAGATGGAGGCTGAGGGTGAGGACTTGTTGGCGATGGTCATCAACATGTCAGCTCTGCAGGCCGAGCTCTTCAGTCCTGCTCCCGTCAATACTGCTGCAGCAGGAGCTGGCAGTTTGCAAGATTCTTGAGTGGTTCCTAGGTATTTTCCAAGTCTGGGTAATCTTTCCATTTGACGAGGTATCGCTGACCCTGTTTCTTCAGGATTCGTTCAACTTCGAATTCCTGTTCTTTCTCTGGCTGGTAATGAAATGTTTCCTGCAAGGGTGTCTCTGGGTCTGCTGGTTCGATCATTGAGATATGAAAGTTTGGGTGTACCTGAGCGTCTCTTGGTAGTCGCAGTCTGACATTGACTGGTCTGGTTCTTTCTTCAACCAAAAATGGTCCGACCTTGATGTGGTCCAATTTCTTCATCCTTGGTGGTTTGGCTTTCCAATTTTTTGTGAGAAGGTAGACTTTATCCCCCTTCTTCAGCTGAGGTGCCATTTTTCTCTTTTTGTTTATTTGGCGTTGCATCTTGTCTGATGTTTCCTCAAGGTAATGCTTCATAACTGCGTAAGTTTGTCAACACAATCTGTCGTTTTGCAGCACTTTCTCTGCATTTGGCGATGCTCTCTGTGGCATCCCAACATTCGCGTATCTTCCGAAGTTCGCGAAAAATAGTGACTCTCTTGTTGAGTCTGAGCGATGTTGATTAATCACTAGTTGTGCCACTGGTAATAGCTGTACCCAATTGCTGTGGGTATGGTTGATGTAATGCCATAGGTATGTCTCAAGTACCTGATTTGCTTGTTCTGTTTGGCCATCCATCTGTGGGTGATAGGCCATGGACATCTTGGGTTTTGTTCCCATTGCTGCACTGATAGTTTTCCAGTAGTTTGACATGAAGAGTTTGTCTCTGTCGGTAATGATCGTGATAGGTACCCCATGGTCCCTGACCAATCTGTCCAGTAGCAGGTGTCCAAGTTGTTCTGCTGTGTGGGTTTCCTTGAATAGTACCGTGATTAGATACTTTGTGAATTGGTCCACTATCACCATGATTGCGTCATAGGTGATTCCTATGACTGGGTCCTTGGACTTGGGTAGTTTGGTGATGAAGTCCATCGATATGTCATCCCATGGTCCGTTTGGTATTGGGTTTGGTCGTCCTTCTCCATATGGTGCGTGTCATCCATGCTTGTTTCTCTGGCACAGTAGGCATTTTTTGACATAGTTGGTAACATGCTTCTGAAGGTTTGTGACACTGATGCCCACCCATTGAATCAGGTCCACTGTCTTGCTGATTCCTGGGTGTCCATGTGCTGGGTTGTCGTAGTAATTCCGTATCATCTCTTCTGTCATGTGCGCACTGAGCTCGTTGAGCTGTGTTCGTGGAACTAGGTTTCCATCCAGATCCTGCTGGAGTATGGTCCCTTTGCATTCGTCTTTGTTCATGTGGTCTTTCCGTCAGCTAAGTGTGTCTGCTTGTCCATTGTCCTTTCCAGGGCTGTACAAGATCTTGAATTTATGTTGCCCCAGGAGTTCAGCCCATCTGACTTGTCTTCAGTTCAGTTTCTTCATTGTGGTGAACGTTGTCAGGTTTTTGTGATCTGTGAAAATGGTGAGTTTGGAACTGCTTTCCGCATACACTCTCCAGTGTTCGAGTGCATTGACAACTGCCAATAGTTCCTTGTTGTGGATATCATAGTTCTGTTTGGCTTGTGACATCTTTCTGGAGTAATAGGCAACTGGGTGCCACTTGCCATCTTTTTGTTAACACAGGCAAGTTCCAACCGCTTGGTCCGATGCATCTGTTTCGATTTTCATTGGTTTGTTGGCCCTGAAGTTCAAGAGAACTGGTTCCTTCACGCAAGCATCCTTGAGCTTCTGGAATGACTTCTCCTCGTTGTCACCCCATTGAAATCCTGTTTCCTTCTTCGTAAGTTCAGTCAAAGGGAGTGCCTTCTTTGAGTAGTCCTTGATGAACTGTTGGTTGAAGTTGGCAAAGCCCAGAAAGGCTTGTACTTCCTTGACTGTCATGGGTTGTGGCCAATCTCGGATTGCTGTGATCTTGTTGGGGTCCATCCTGATCCCATTGATCCCTATGATGTATCTGAGGAATTCAACTTCCAGTTTGTTGAATTCGCATTTCTCAGGTTTGAGTTTCAACCCTGCCTGTCGTAGGCATCTTAGAACATCCTTGACATGTGTAGTATGTTCCCGTTACGTGTTCAAGTATACAAGGATGTTGTCCAGGTAGGTGATTGCTGTGAGGTTGAGGTGTGCTCTGATGATGTTGTTGACCAATGCCTGACACGTTGCCAGTGCATTGGTGAGTCCAAAAGGCATGACCAGATACTTGTAATGTCTGTAGCAAGTTCTGAATGTTGTCTTCCATTCCTCCCCTTCCTTCATCCAAATGAGATTGTAGGCTCCACGTAGGTCCAACTTCGTGAAGATTGTAGCCTTGCTGATCCTATCTTGGAGTTCGTTGGTGTTTGGCAGTGGGTATCAGTTCTTGACCGTAATGTCGTTGAGTTTCCGGTAGTTGATACATAGTTGAAGACTGCTGTCTTTCTTCCTTGCAAACAGAATCAGGTATCCTGCTGGTGACTGTGACTCTCATATGAACCCTTTCTTCAGGTTCTCATCCAGGTATCCACGTAATACTTGGAGCTCTTTTTCCGAAAGTGAGTAAATTGGTCCAAATCCTGGCTCCTTCCCTGGTTGCAACTTGATCTCATGATCCCAAGGTTGGTGCTTAGGCAACGCTGCTGTTGTTGTCTCTTCCTGAAAGAGGCTTTCAAACTCTTTATACTCTTCAGGGATCTCCGGAGGTGTAACCACTCCCTCCTGTAACTCTGACTTTTTGACCACCTGGTTCCTGGGTGTGTCTGTCGAGCTGGACCTCTTCTGCTGAGAGTCATCCTTCCGTTCGGTGAGGTTCCATTGCGGTCCCTTGGCCTCATCCACCAGCACTTCCCAGAGGCTGTGTCAGGTTGGAATTGCGTGGTTGCTGATGCAATTATCGTAGCTGAGTACTCCTGTCTTCCAGTTCACAACTGGGTTGTGTCTTCGTAACCATGGCATCCTGAGATAGATGTCTTGAGTGGCCAACTCAACGATGTCAAAGCTGATCTTCTCGTGATGGTGCCCGGTGAACATTTCCAGCCAGTCTGTTTCGTACTTGACAATTGCCGTTTGTCTGTTCACCATTGTCAACTCGTAAGGGTGTCCCTTCTTGATTCGTTTGGTGTGACAGTTGAGGGTTGCATGGAACTGTGTCAACATGTAGTTCCTGCTAGCTCCCAAGTCCACGAGTGCGTTTGTTCGAGTGACTTGGTGTGTTAGAAACATGACCAGTATACGCAGGTGCTTTGCGTTCTTGGGGGTTGTTATTTGGTTGAGCTCCCGATGTCACCCCATGACATGGGAGTTCAATCTTTTCCCGTTTGGATTGTTTTCTTGCTGATTGGGCAATGGATCCATCCATCCCCATCAGTCCTGAGGAGTCCGTTCATGAACTTGTCAGTCTCATGCTTCCTGCATCTGGGTTCCAGGCAGTACTGCCAGTTCTGGAATTTGCAGTCGTTGTCAATGCGCTGTAGGAACATGAGGCGGTAGTGCCAGTCATGTCCATGTCCCAGGAATGCCTCGTGTTGTCGTTTGTCCCACAGATGGAACTTGCAGGCATCCTTTTTGCAGTTGACCCAGTGTTCGTTGCATGTTGGGTGGAAGGGTGAGTGTCCCCCTTGTCATCATGGCCCATCGTGGTACGTGCATAGTTGGCATATGCAGAACCTCCATGCAAGTTCTCCATGTTGTAGATTGCGTGGGTCAACCTTGTAGTTGTGTAGTCCTCTAGGTATATCCTCTTTAATTGACGCGGGTTTGTCATGATCCTCACTTGAGGTGGAATGGTCCCCTTCTTTGTTCCATCCCTGCCCTGTCTGTTGTCTCAGAGCCTCTCCTCCAGGTGTTGCCATCTGGTGAGCTTCCTCCAGTGCCTGTACGTAGTCGTCCCAATCAAGGGTAGGTGCTGTTTGCTCCGGTCCAGAGGTTGGATCTTCCAGCTCAATGATGTTCCAGTCTCCGTCGAGTGTGTTTAGCTGCTGTCGATGCACCTTGTTCTTTGACCTGCAGTCTCTCGCCATGTATCCTGGTTTTCCACATGCGTAGCATGTAAGTGCTTTCCCCCTTTTTCCTGCCTTGTTGGCTGGTTCTTTGCCACGTTGTTTGGTCAAGTGAAGGGCGTCCAGTTCCATGGGTGCGTAGCCGTAAGGGTTGGTCACAGGGTGATTATTAGTCATCCTCTTGTGACTTCCGACATGCCATCTGGGGTGGCTACCTCCTCCATCGTGGCATTTCTCCATCATGCACTCGAACAGTCTATTGTTGATGTCAATTGTGCAAGAAATCAATTCGTCCAGAGTAGTGACTTCAGCTCCATTGAAGGTAAGTTTGTCCTTCACGTTGTCTTTGAGTCCGCAGCAGAACATGATCATGAGGGCATCATCATCCCATCCTGTCATCACCGAGTAGTGTTTGAACTGCGTGGCGTACTTGGAGGCCGATCATTTTTGTTTGACACTCTGGATTATTCGAATTGCCACCTTGTCCTTGTTGGATGGTCCAAGAATCCTTTTGACCTTGACCTTGAACTTGGCATAACTCTCCATCCATGCATCAATACCGTCATCTGCTCCTTCGCCTGAGAGGTACTTGACCACATACGGTTTGATCCACTTCTGTGCGTTCCCTCTCATATAGGTCATTGCGAAGAGTGGTTGCCTGTTGGCTGGCAGCTGGGTACTTTCCTGGAAGGTGAAGTAGACCTGCAGCTGCATGAGCCAGTCATCGACCTTATTACAGTCTCCGTAGAAGTGATCAGGCTTGGCGGCGCTGATTCCTCTTCCATTGTTGGTATCGTGCTGGTGGTTGCTAACGCTCAATGCGCCATGGGCGTACACTCCTGAGGTACTCATCCTGAGGGTCTTCAAAGTGTTGCGGTCCGTACCGTACCGCCTGATCAAGTGCGTCTGATAGGTAGCACAGGTCTGGATAGTGGGTTGGTTCTTGTGGAGAGGAGTGTCAAGGAGCGGGTTGGTGTATTGAGAGATAGTGAAGGTGGGCTACTTGGAACAGTGCTTCATACAAGACAAGGTTTGTATTGAAGTGCTGATCTAGTAGTCCGGATCACAACATGAGTTGAAGATGAAGATTCCATAGGGGAATCTTCACTGCTTATATAGTGGGTGGTTTGTGAGCTCTGCGAGCTCTCACACCTGTTGGCTCGCATGGCTCACCATGCGAGCTCTGCGAGCTCTCATACCTGGTGGCTCGCACAGCTCGCAATGTGAGCTCTGTGAGCCAGCCCTCCTGTCAGCTCGCATTGCTCGCTAGTCACATGATCTTGCGTTGTACAGGTCATGTGATCGCAGATCACGTGATCCCTGCACGTGGTCACCCTGACCTGGTGGTCTTGTCCCGAGGTCGGGGGATGCTGTGAGTATCAATACCCAGCTGCTTCCTCTTGATCATAACAACTGAGCATGTGGAACATGTTCAAGCTGTCCTGAAGTGCCTCCAGGAGCATGGGCTTTATGTCAAACTGGAGAAGTGCAAGTTCCACATGTGGCGCATGAGATTTGTAGGGTATGTGGTTACCCCAAATGGTGTGTTGATGGAAGAGAATCATGTCTCAACTATCCACGACTAGCCCGAGCTGCAGACACACCGCAAAGTACAGGTCTTCCTTGGTTTTGCCAACTTCTATTGGTGATTTGTCCACCAGTATTCAGACCTCACGTGGCCCCTCAGTAACCTTCTGGTGGGGGGCAAGCAAGGGAAGTTCACTGGTCCTTTCTCATTCTTGGACAAAGCACGCTCCACATTCATCAAGCTTAAGGAGAAGTTCTCCTCCACTCCAATGCTGAGACACTTCAACCACGAGAAGGCAGTCTGCCTGGAGACTGACACTTCTGTGTTCACAATCGCAGGCATCCTCTCTCAGCAGGGTGCTGGGGAGCCTGGGGCAGACTGGCATCGGAGCACAAGCACCATCGAGGGGGACATGGCCACACATTGGCATCCTGTCGCGTTCTGGTCACGGACCATGTGTTACGATCGAGGAGGGAGTGGCTGGATACTTATACTCGCAGCGCCCCCCCAACCTTGACACAAGACTGACAGGTCAGGGTGACCACGTGCAGGGATCACGTGATCTGCATGGCACGGGGTCACGTGACTAGTGAGCCATGCAAGCCAACCGGTGTGGGAGCTCGCAGAGCTCACATTGTGAGCCATGCGAGCCACCCGGTGTGAGAGCTCGCAGAGCTCGCATCGCAAGCTGTGCAAGCCATCAGGTGTGAAGGCTCGCAGAGCTCGCAAACCATTCTCTATATAAGCAGTGAGGATTCCCCTATGGAAACCTCGTCTTCAACTCATGTTGTGATCCGGACTACTAGATCAGCACTTCAATACAAACCTTGTCTTGTATGAAGCACTGTTCCAAGTAGCCCACCTCTGCTATCTCTCAATACACCGACCTGCTCCTTGACACTCCTCTCCACGAGAACCAACCCGCTATCCAGACCCGTGCTACCTATCAGATGCACTTGAATGGGTGGTACGGTACGGACCGCAACACTTTGAAGACCCTCAGGATGAGTACCTCAGGAGTGTACGCCCATGGCACATTGAGTGTTAGCAACCACCAGCACGATACCAACAGTGGAAGAGGAATCAGCGTCGCCAAGCCTGATCTCTTCTATGGAGACTGCGATAAGGTTGACGACTGGCTCATGCAGCTCCAGGTCTACTTCACCTTCCAGGAAAGTAACTGGCTATCAGCCAACAGGCAACCACTCTTCACAATAACCTATATGAGAGGGAACGCACAGAAGTGGATCAAACCATATGTGGTCAAGTACCTCTCAGGCGAAGGAGCAGATGATGGTATTGATGCATGGACGGAGAGTTATGCCAAGTTCAAGGTCAAGGTCAAAAGGATTCTTGGACCGTCCAACAAGGACAAGGTGGCAATTTGAATGATCCAGAGTGTCAAACAAAAATGATCAGCCTCCGAGTACACCACGCAGTTCAAACACTACTTGGTGATGACAGGATGGGATGATGATGCCCTCATGGTCATGTTCCACCG
>CBDCAB010000001.1:0-40638 GCA_965213735.1 Saprospiraceae bacterium | reverse complement strand
CCGGCCGACAGTCTCCGAACGGCGCCGGCCTTTGGCAGTTTTCCGGTGGAGCAAGACTGTGGCGACTTCTACGCCGGCGCATCGAATCCGACCGTGAACCCGGCCCAGCTGCGCCTCTGCGACTCACCGCAGTCCTACGCCATGGCCACCCCGGCGTCTCCGTATCCGCCTGGCTACGCCGGGAGCCCCATGACCAATGGCAGCGCAGGCGGAGGAGGGGACGAGAACTTCCACTGGTCGAGCGTCTTCGACGACCAGATGCCTCTCGTCGATCTCCACGAAGATGCCGTGGCCGACTCCCCCCCGTCGGCCTTCGGTCTCGATGGCCAGGAAGCGACGAGCGACGTCAGGATGAACCCCGCCGCCAACTGGGCCCAGCTGTCGCTGACTCAAGCGTCGCATCCCCTTTCCCATTCCCATTTTCGTTCCCAATCCCATACCAATTCCCATTCCTGTCCCCGTCCCCAGCCGCTGTTGCCGCTGCTACCGGTATCAGCGACGACAACAGCGAACCGCGCGACGACCGGCGCGATGGGACACCTTCCAATGGAATCACCAACGGCTACGGCAACAGCGGCGGCGGCGGCGGCGGCGGCGGCGGCGACGACGAGCACGTCTGGCTTCGACCTCATTCATGCCCCAGACACTCTCTCGCCCAAGGACTTTCATGGCCAATTGGCCGGGCTTGAGGCGTACCTGCCCCCGGCGTTCATGGCCGGTGTGAGCCCGGAAGGTCTCTCTCACCCCTTTCTCCCGCAGCACTCGTACGTCCCGACGGCGCTCAACCCCGAGACCTCGGCGACCTTTTCCGTGCCGATGCCCGCCAGCGGACATAACATGTCGATGTCGTTGTCATCGCCGTCCTTGTCGTCACTGTCGTCGTCGGCGTCGCCCTCTCGCACCGAGGCTATTACGGACATGACGCGGCAGGCGCTGATGATGAGCCTCCATCTGCCTTCTTCTTCGCCCGAGCCCGATCATCATCTGAACCCTCACCAGCACCAGCACCAGCACCAGCACCAGCACCAGCACCAGCACCAGCACCAGCACCAGCTCCAGCTCCAACGCCGGTATCAAAATCAAAACCACAACCGCAACCACAATCACCATCATCAGATCTCGGCCAAGACCGAAGGCTCGCCGTGGCCGGCCGGTGCACCCTCGACCATGCCCACGACAGCGCAGCTCACGCTCCCGACCACGGTCGACCTGCAACGCTACGTGTCCGCCTACATGCAATACTTTCATCCACACCTGCCCTTCCTGCATATTCCGACCCTCACGTTCGACTCGATCCTGATGGCCGGCAGTGCCACGGACGCCGGTGACGTGACGTCGGCGGCGGCGGCCGGCGGACTGGGATGCTTGATCCTGGTCATCGCCGCCATCGGATCTCTCTACGAGTTGGAGCTCGCCACGTCTCGCCAACTTTTCGAGATGGCGCAGGGGTGCGTGAAGATCCAGCTCGACCGAGATCGCGCCGGTCGGCCGGCGACGGCGCCAACCTCGGCGCCGGACGTCTCGAGCTGGGCGCACGGCTCGCTCGACCCACCCTTGACGCTGCTGCAGGCGATGCTACTCAGCGTTGTCTACGGGCATCATTGCGGCGACGTCAGCGTCGCCCAGGCCGTCATGGGGCACTGGCCCACGCTCATCGGTCTGGCTCGCGCGGCCGAGCTCACGCGACCGCCGGCGCCTGCTACGACAATGACGACAACGACGACTACGGCAGCGACGAGCGTGCACGTCCCCAGACCCTTGGACGGGTTCGGCGGCGACGCCTTCGACACGACCATGTGCGACGCGGAGATGGTCGACGAGTCGTGGCCGTTCGACCTGAACATCGAAGGCCTAGGCGGCTGCGGCGGTGGCGGCGGCGACGACGGCGACGACGACGACGACGACGACGACGACGAGGGGCCCGCATGGCACGCATGGATCGCGGCCGAGGAACGGAAACGGACGCTCTTCGCCATCTTCATCGTCTCCAGCTTCCTCGTCTCCGTCTACAACCTTCCGCCGGCGCTGACCAACTCTGAGATCAAGCTTGATCTTCCCTGCGACGAGGAGCTGTGGACGGCCGAAGACACCCAGACGTGGCAGAGCCGAGGTGGCTCGGTCCCGGCCGAAAACCAAGGGCTTTCGTTCAAGGTCGCGCTCGGCACCCTGCTCGCAGCCGGTCGTCCGCCGGCGCCATCCGCGGCCACTGCAGCCGCAGCCGCAACCGCAGCCACAGCAGCGCGGACGGCCGTCAACAGTCCATCGCCGACAGACGTGTTGAAGGGCGAGATCAGACCCAGCGCGTTCGGCTGCCTGGTGCTCATCAACGCCTTGCACAACTACATCTGGGAGACTCGGCAGCGGCACCACGCGTCCGAGTGGACGGCCAAGGAGACTGAGACGATGCAGTCGCAGATGGAGCCGTCGCTGAGGGCATGGAAGGCGGCTTGGCTCCGTCAATCGAAAGGCTCGCCCGAACCTGGTCGGCGCTCGAGCCACAGCACGCTATATTCGGACAGCATCCCGCTCTGGAATCTCGCCCACGTCAGGCTCTACGTCGGGCTGGATCGCTCCAAGGACGCGCTGTGGCGGCGCGACATCGACCCCCAAGCCGATGGCTCTCCCACTGGGGTGACGAAGACGACAACGACAGCGACCACGACCACGACCACGACAAACAGTCTCGGCGCCTTCGACCTATTCGACTCGCCCCCATCGTTGAACAGTCCTGGCGGGTCGCCGCTGACGATGTCGTCGTCCCCCAGCCTCGACGCCGTCAAGACCTCGACACCCATGCACCCCATCCCGACCGTGGCGACGAGCGACCTGCGACCATCGTCGTCGTCGTCGCCGCCGTCGTCGTCATCATCGTCGTCGTCGTCGTCGTCGTCGTCGTCGTCGTCGTCGTCGTCGTCAACGTCCGGCTCGGCGCGACGGGAGAAACAACTTCGGAAGGCTGCCTCCTACGCCATCGATTCTCTCCTCACGTCGAGCAAGTTTGGAATGATCTCGACCGACTTCGACGCTCGCGAGCTGTCGTTTCAGTTTGGCCTCTCGGTCTTGGACTGTGCCCTCGTGGTGGCGGAGTGGGTCTCGACCGTTCAAGAACGGGTTGGCTCTCTCCTTCCTCGCCTCGGCTCCGATCTCGACATCGTTCAGGCGCGCCACGCGCTGCCCGTCGACGAAGACGAACGTCATCTCCTGGCACGGATTGACCAGGTCGTGCACGATGTAGAGGCGGCCTTCGCCGTCGACTTTCCAGCCATGGCCGGGCTCGGACTCGATCTGAACACCGGCACCGAGATGGGCTACGGCAAGGATTGCGGCTACGACGGCAAGTTCCTGTTGGTGATGGCGTCGATGCTCCGGAAAGCCGCCGTCTGGCCAGGTGTGTCGGCGTTAATCGTTCTCTTTTTCGGACAGGCGAGACTGACATGGGACCAGTGATGAGCGTCATGGCCGAAGCGCTCGAGAAACAAGCGGCGGTCATCAGCGCAAAAGCAGCCCAATCGGCCATGTCGGCCATGGTCTGCTCGATGTGAATGGTCTACGCTGGCGATGCATCAACGTTTCCGTTATTCATATCTTGGATCCGCCACAACAACCCCAAAAAAATACCCAACTTTCCTTGCTCTTGATCCATCCTTACGTGTCTCTGTTTCAGACCAAGTTCTCATCACCAAAAGAAAAACGTCGATGTTTATGTTGTTACGACGGGAAGTCATCACTCTTTGCTTCTCCTGCAAATCCATTACCACCCAGTCCCTTTACGTACCTTGCTCATGAATGCCAAGAAATTTCTCTTCAGCAAAGATGTCACCGAGTCCCTTTCTGTACTTTGTTCTTGAACTCCAAGAAGCCGTTTCCTTGTCTACAAAAGTGGCTGTAACTTTGTGTATGGCGGGTGTTTGAAGTTCTGGCCATCCCAGCACGA
Organism: Saprospiraceae bacterium; assembly: GCA_965213735.1. Classification (GTDB taxonomy): domain Bacteria; phylum Bacteroidota; class Bacteroidia; order Chitinophagales; family Saprospiraceae; genus CALDTK01. Next base: position 36,704 of record CBDCAB010000001.1, on the reverse strand, counting down.
GTTTCTCAGAGGCAACTCGACCACGTCATTCATGTCGAAGGTCTCGTTATGTTACCACTGAAGCATCTACCGGCGAACCGGTTCTTTCATGTGAATACATTATGGCCATTGATGGTTCGGCGGTGTTTTCAATGCTTGTTTCTTTTACTTCTGCGGAGAACGTTTCTTTGCAGCAAACGGAGGCCGTGAGACGCAGGTGGACACGCAGACATACTGGCTGACCCACCGAACGACATGCGGCGTCTTGTCTCCCGAAGAAGATCGCACCATCTATCTTTCACTGCTACTGCGGGCTTCGCATCGTTTCATGGCTACAAGAACCGCGGCGGTTTCGCACTCAGCTGCGGCCTCACCACCGACGACGGGAGTCCTTCTCTTTTCGAAAGAGCCTTGGCTGGGACGATCACCACGAGATGAGGGGAAACGGATCGAACAGGTTAAAAGCAAAAAAGTATGCTTTTCATCATGCTGGGCGCGATTTGCGGGCGCTTCTACAGCGGTGGTGGACTTGGTTTTCAGGCTCTTTTCTTTCTGGTCTACTCTTTTCCTCTCCCTTTACCCCTCTCTCACTCACTCACTCTCTCTCTCTCTCTCTCTCTCTCTCTCTCTCTCTCTCTCTCTCTCCCACTATGACCTGCGTACGAGGTCACGCCATTGCGTCGACGGAGAAGACAGATTGCTACGGTCAACATGCGGCCGAGCTTTTACGCAAACGTTGAATGATCCCTGATACTGGTTTTCCTGCAATGCCAATCTGTATGTACTCACGTGGCCTGAAGAAAGGCTGTCGTCTTCAATGAAGCTTTCATTCAGCTCATCTTTATTCAACATTTGAATGATTCTAACGACCTCTGGTTCTCCCGTTGTGCTTCTCATCCTCGGGATTCCAAAGTCACAAGGCAAGCAGGAGGGTTTCACATGTGCCACTCTGTTGGTTGAGCCATGAAAGACGATCCGTCATGAAATTCTGTGCGTCAGCGTCAATTTCAATGTCGTTCGTTGACTAGGCGTCAGCAGATATCAACCCCTGCGTTGATATCGCGAGTACTGCGTCAAATCTAGATAGCACAAGTAATGTGATATACTTGTCTACTGCCTCTCCAGCTTGCCAACCTGTTTTACGACCACGACAATTGTCAGCCTCTTGGTCTGCAATAGATCATCAGTGGAGGCGTTTCAGCGTCTCCAACAATTGCGCAACGAGGTATTCTTCAGTGGTCCCGATCGCCGACCCGAACGTCAGAGCAGTAATTGAGGCTTTCATCATACTTTACCACTCGAAGTGGACACTAACCCACTCTACCTTGCGGTAGAACTTGACACGAAAAGAAGATGCGCATCATCGGCCTGGAGGGCATCACGAGAGTCATGTTGACTCCACCGCGCGCAGTTTATTGCCATGGTCGACTCAAGTTGCTTTTCCATCAATCCATGTATTTTATACAAGCGCAAAGACTGTGACGTGGCGCCTTCGTTGGTCATGAGGCGCGCGTGCCTGGTAATACTACTGTTCGGGTACTTCTAAGATGGTGCTGCCCTCGGCATACAGCCCCAATGGGGATAGTACGATTTCAACAGGGCCAGGCGAGGATGACTCGTCCACCGGCTTTGCATCTATCAGAACATCAACATCAACATCAACATCAACATCAAGCCCAGAATCACAGCTGAGACGTTGACTCGGTCCAATCACTGTAACAGGGTCGTGTCGCCCTCCGGCCGATCCTTGGTCGCCTCAACTCGACCTCGGCCCTCGTCGTGCGGAACGCCCGCAGCAGCAGCCCGACCCGGAACATCCGAGTTTTCCTTGACCCTGGAATAGCCGTCACAAGCCGAGCGCAAGCCGAAACCCCAGCACGAACCATGGACTCGAGCCAGAACCAAGCCGCCGTCGTCGACGACGACGACGACCGGCGCCAGTCGACGGTGGAGCTGGCTGGCTCCCCTCGCTCGTCAGCACCGCCGCCACCGCAACAGCATCGTCGTACCTATCAGGCGTGTAAGTCGTTCGGCGTGTCGCATCCGAGACGCGAGATGCCGACTGAAGGCTGACACTTGATAGGCATTCCCTGTCGCCGACGGAAGGTTCGCTGCGACCTGGGCAGCGTCGACGACCCTCACGATCCCCCTTGCGTGCGCTGCCGGCGAGAGAGCAAAGAGTGCTTCTTCTCGGCCACGCGTCGCAAGCGTCGGGCCGCTGACGGCAGCGACGAGATACTTGACGGCAACGGCAGCTGCAACGGCAGCAATAACAACGGAGAAGCAGAGTATGAGCTACGCAACAGCCGAAAGAGGATCCGCGTGAGTGATACCGGCGCCGAGGCAGCGGTCGGCGCGCTGCGACCGGCGAGTCGATCGACAGCGTCGACCGGCCTTTCGAATCCGCTAACGCTGGGAGGCTCGGTGGGGCAGCTTCAGCCGCTTCGCCGGCCAGGATCGCAGGACCAGTCGAGCACCTCACCGCAGGTACCTCCGGGAAGCTACCCACCGGGCCGGCACTCGGCCAACAGGGTTGGGACCGGTGGTACGCCTGCCGACACGGGCGTCGAGGACCAGCGTCTGACCGCCGAGAAGCTTCTGCATACCGAAGTCTACAGCGGCCACGACGCCCTCAACCTGCTGTTCGAGGCAGCTGGCCGCAGCGGCGATATCGTGCGTGCTCGCGACGAGAGCCAACCTCAGGTGAAGGTCTCGCCGGTGGTGGCCCAGGGCAGTTTCGGCTCCCAGACTCTCAATGGAAGCTCCGTCATAGTCGGCGCAGACGTCGGCGCCGCACGGCCCTACGCGCACCTGCCAGACTCCAAGCGCGACATGGCGAGCGTCCCCATCGATCCTGCTATCAGCGACCCCGGACGATTCCAAGTCTCCGCCCGTCCCAACGAGACCGAGCCGGCGCCGGCGCCGGAACCGGAGCCGGAGCCGGACGCAGAGCGAGCGGCGCTGCGAGCCTGGTCGAGATGTCGCTTTGTGCGTGCCGGCTGGTTCACGGCTCGTGAAGCGATGGAGTACATTGAATAGTAGGCCTTGCCTCTTGCCTCACTCGAGACCAAGCTCTGCTGCTTTCGGAAGCTGATGCCCGCCGGTCCCTGTAGCTTTTACCAGTACATGTCTCCCCTGACACCCATCTCGCCGCCGTCTTTTCAGGACCCCAGCACGCACCGAACCCTGCTCGCCGAAGAGCCCATCTTGGCGGTCACGCTGCTCACCATCTCGTCGCGCTACATGCGCCTCTCCGGACCCGGCGCGTTATCGAGGGCGTATGCGATCCACGAGAAGCTGTGGAACTACCTCCGTGGCATGATCGAGCGGATCGTGTGGGGCCAGGAACAGTTTGGAGCCGCTTCCGGTGGGCCTCACAAGCCGCAAGAGGAGATCCAGACGTCGAGCACGGCCCCTTGGCGAGGCTTGAGGAAGGGCAGCCTGCGGACGCTCGGCACCGTCGAGAGCCTCATGCTGTTGACCGAATGGCACCCTCGCGCCCTGCACTTTCCGCCCGGCGACGACGGCGACGAGCTCGTGATCGACGACTATCGAGCCGATGCCGACGGCTCGGACAACGGCAGCAGCGAGGGACCGCCGGCGCAGGCTCAGAGGGGCATCGGAGGCAAGCGCATCGAGAGCTGGCTCGAGCCGGCTTGGAGGAGCGACCGCATGTGTTGGATGCTCCTGGGGAACGCCCTGGCCTTGTCCTTCGAACTTGGCATATTCGACGCGACCCTCGACGACAGCGTGCTCGACCGGAGCTCGTATAGGCCCGAGTACCAGTCGCCCGCCTACCTGACCCGCGCGACCCAGCTGCGAAACCTGATCCTCGTCTACCTCACCCAGCTGTCTGGCCGCCTCGATTGGCCCAACCCGTGCGACGGCAACGTCCTGGCCAGCCTCAGGCTGCCGGCGTTAGGGCCGGGTGACGGCGGCGGCGGCGGCAGTGTCGCGGCTAGCGATTTCAGCAACATAGCCAAATCGTCCATCAGCATCGAGAACACAATTCAGCTCTGCTGGATCGAGGTGACGACCTTGATGCGGAAGGGCAACGAGCTGCTGTTCCCGACTCGAGATCACACCCGAGACCTGATCCGCACCGGGCGCTACACCGACCTGCTCGAGCACTTTCAGCCGCTGCTGAAAGACTGTCGGAGAGATCTCGATCGGCTCAATCGTACGTCACCAGCCCAGTGCTTTGCTTTCGGGCTTTGCCGTGCCCTGGGGCTAACAGTGTCCACCAGTTCCCATCTACATGCGACACGTCCTGAACATCGAGTACGAGTATGTCCGGGTGTACATCAATTCACTCGCCCTGCAAGCCGTCGTCGAGCGTTGTGCCAACTCTGGAGGGCCGAATGCCAACGGTGCATCGTCTCACGATCAACAGCCTCTCAACCCTTCTGCCTCGGGCAGCATTGTCCCAGACGGCCGCTCACCGCAGCAGACGAGAGGTGGTGGCGGTGGTGGCGGTGGCGGTGGTGGGGGAGCGGGAGGGGCCAACGTGCCTTTTTCGACGCTGGCCGGTCTTTACGGCGGTGATCAAGGGTACATAAAAGAGCTGGTCGACGCTTCCCGTAGTCTGCTGCACACCGTGGTCGAGGGTCTCTTGCCTGGCGGGTATCTCCAACACGCGCCGGTACGAACGTACTTCCGGATCGTCTCGGGAGCTATGTTCTTGCTCAAGGTAAGTTGCATCCACCTGCTGGGCTCTTCGCCCTTGCTTGCTGGGGTACCGTTCGTCTGGATTGACCGCCAATGGCTTAGACGTTCGCACTCGGCGCCAAGGAAGATGAAGTCGCCATCTCTCTCGGTCTATTGGACAGCGCCGTCGAGGCACTGCGTACGTGCGTCGTCGACGACGTCCATCTAGGCATTCGCTTCGCCGACCTCTTGGACGTCCTCACCAAGCGCATCCGAAGCCGTTTCGTACGCATGGCGACCTCCAGCGGTGGCGGCACGGCAGTCGGCAACGGAAATCGAGCGGAAGACAATCGCAGTCCAGTCATGCTCAACGGAGGCGGAAGCTCGGGGGTCCTTCCAGGTGGGCAGCAACAGGAGTCCCTCTCAGCAGCAGCACCGTCGTCATCGGGGTGGTCCGGCAACTACCAAGCACCTGCTCAACCCGGCAGCACCTACCCCGGCGGCATCGGAGTTGGCGGTGGCTACGGCGCAACGCCATCGCTAGGCTACATGAACGCGGGTGGTATTGAGGGACGGTCGGCGACGCCGAGCAATGCTCTCGTGGGCATCTCAACGGAATCGATCGATCCCAACGAGGGCAATATCTCGATCATGCCTCCACCGTCGCTATTCTCGTATCAGACATCGACACTGACGGGGATGGATGCACAGCCCGAAAGTGGCAGCAGCAGCAACAACCCCAACAACCCTTCGGAGCAACAAGCCTATTCCACAGCAAATCAGCATCACATGCACCAGCAGCACCAACAGTATTCGCATCTTCAGCCTCCTGGCCTGCATGCCTCCGCGTACCCGCAACCGTCCAGGCAAGACGACACAAAGCTGCACCCCAGCGCAGCATCCACCACCAACAGCAACAACAATTACGCCCAAGGCAACATGGGCATATCCTCGTCCTCCGCGGCAGAGGACGGTTCAAGCTACCAGGCCGACTGGCTCGCGCTCCCGCTCGACCCGCTGCTAAACAGCCACGGCGCCGGCGTGACCCAGACGTCCCTGATGGGCCCGGACGTCGGCGGCTTCGACCTGCTCGAGGTCCTGCTCGAGGAAGAAATTGGCCAGAGCATGGGTGTTGTGTACTGAACACCGGTTTCTCCCTTCCCCATCCCTTTCTTTTCATCTGTACGTCTGCCACGTCACGAATTTATGAAATCTACACACGCATCTGCACATGTACATTACCCTTATACCCCTGACACATACCCTCAAAACTGCATATATGTTGCATGAACAGCTAGCACTACGACTCCTGCCCCAAGCGAGGACTACTTGTTTGATACCACTACTCACTACTCTTTATTGGAGCACATGTCTTGGAAAAGTCTTTTGGACTGCAAATTCTGAGTAGACACCCAGTCCTTCAGGGCACTTGTGTGTAATGAATCTTCCCCCCACCCCTCCTCTCACCCCCCTGTTTTCCTGCCCCTGATGTCTCAAGGGATTGATTGATTGATTGAATTCCTACACCATTCTAAAGCTAGCTAAGCTAGATTATGCTCGGAGATCTGTGGAGAGATGGTAAGGAAAACCTTGGGGCTATGTGACAAACACGTGACCCCAGGATGAAAAACCTCCCCTGCGGCCCCTAGGCGGGTGCCATCCGGTCGAGTATCTATGAAACAAGGTAGGTGACTGCGGGGCAGTCAAGTAGGAGGGAGTTGCTCCCTAGCCCAGGAGAACTGTGGGAGAAGGTCTAGGTGGAGGAACCACGTTGTCAGGGTGGTGGCTGCCCGAGGGTCCGAAGTCAGTCTCTGGAAGTCAGTGGACAAGGTCTTCTGGATGTCTCAAGGGAGAAAGGAAGTAGAATAATTATAAACCATCCTCAGGTCAATCCTTGTTGGTTGTTGTTCGTCGAGAAGCATGAAGAGCGGGATCAACTATCGCGTTGATGATTCTTCCTCCATACAGAAGAGCAGTAACTAATATGAAAAGTCGCTCTACGGTACTCAGGCGTAGCCTGGATCTATCAAAACAATAGATGATTCCAGAAGAACTAATCTGCCTGACAGGCTGACAGAACAAAAGAGAGCCTTCCCCAAGCCATCCCATCCCGGATCTCTCGTACCCGGAGCTTCCGTGGATGCCTAGCTCCATCGGCTCCTTATCTCCTTTTGTCGGAACATCACTTCTAGATTCCATGTCAGTCGACATCTGTTGAGGTCAATTCCGAGTACTAACTAACCTAGTTTGCCTACATGTCGTGAGCATGTACGCTCCGCACTTAGAGTGCCCGCTAATAAGATAACCTTGGAGATCAATCAAAATCAACCGCTTAGACTTGGTTCGGTCTGTGAGGAACCCAAAAGTTCTGGAAAATAAATAGATGTCCATATTGACTTGGCAGCTGTGAAGTGGTAGTGAGGAAGACTCGACGGTGATGATAAGCAGAAATCATGGGAAGGCATATGCCTTGTACAAGTTGCGATGTTGCTGCTGGTCGTACCTGATGAGTATGTATATACTCCCCTGGCCGGGATGACAGATATCTTACAAGTCTGCACACGAGGTCCAGGTCTGCGCATAATACCCAAAACTCTACATGAAACGACCGAGAGACCAAGAAAGAGGAAGGCAATGGGGATGAGAGTTTACATTTGGGATGGTATTGGCTTTTCCCCCCTTTCGTGACAAGAGCTTCACGGGAGAGGAACATACACGCAGACGATGGTCGGACTTAGCCCTGTTTTCGGAAGGGATCAACTGTGCCCTTGACCTTGGCGCTCTCCACCGTGTCCTCGCCCTTCTTCTTCGAGATCGTCTCATCCTGTCGGAGATCCCACGCGAACTTGGTGTCGGCGTTGGAGAGGCCTTCTTGCTTCGTCGACTGATTGCCGTAGCCGGGAGGAGTATCGCCGACTGGTCGGGCCTTTGGTTCGAGCACAACGACGTAAGTTGGTGCGTCACACTCTAGACGACTAAACCGAAACGGAGAATCCGTGGAAGGCAGGCAGAGGAAATGAAGAATGGAGTTGTTTTGGCCATCTCGTCACGTACCTTGTCTGTCGGAGACTTGTCGCTGCCGTGCGATACACTCTCCTGCTGACCTCCGCTCACGGGAATGCCGCTCGAGACCTTCTTCCTCGGTGGGCCACTGTCGTCTCTATGCCCAAGGTGCTCGACCGAGACGTCAGCCGGCAGCCCCTTCTTTGGTGCCGTCGCCCTTGGCAAACCCGCCTCGGCGCGTTCAGTAGGGTCCGTTGGCGAAGAAGGCCGAGAGTTACCCGCGCTGGCGTCATCCTTGCCCTCAGCGTTACCCTCTTCGGAGGACTTGGACGATTCGGGCTTGGAGTTCCCGGAAGATGTGTCCCCTTCCGACGGTTCTGAAGATTCCGAAGCCGGGGGCTCTCCTTCGGTGTCCGCGTCCTGGCCTCGTGCATCATCGCCGGTTGCGCCCTGATCCGTCCCATCTTTGTCATCTCCATCCTCAGACCTCTGAGCATCGTCGCTCGAGCTCTCAGCAACCGGCTGCTCCTCTTCCGGTGCGCCTCCCTCGGTTCCGTTGGCCGAAGATGCAATATCGCGCACCTCCTCGGTTGCTTCGGCAACGGGCCCTTTCCCTTGTTGATCGTCTGAATCGCCATGGCCATGACTTCGATCGTTGCGACGAGCCTTCTCGGCCTGCAGCAGATAGGCGCAGCCTGTCACAGTCACCGTGACCGAAGCGACGAACCTGTGTCCCAGACAATCAGCGGTTGACGCACCTTAGATGAACCTGGTCGATCGACGACAGAAAGACATTAGAGATGGAGCTACTGTGTGATGCTCCACTTACCAGGGAAGGTCGCCGCCAGACTTCTTCGGCGCACGCCCACTATGAGCAGGCTCACTGGCATAACCCCTACGACCAAAACCTCCAAGCTGACCCCGGGTACTTCGACGGCCTAAGCTAGAGCTTAATTGGCATCTGGACACTCGATCCAGGCACTTCCTGGGGCTGAACATCATGGCTGAAGACTGTCAACGGCTTCGACGATGAGTGCTGCGAAATACAGATCAACTGGGTCGTTCAAGTAGATTGACGAGCTTCATCCAATGGAGAGCTTCAGACTCGGTCACGCCAACGCAGAGCTCATGAAGGATCTGGGCACGAACGTACGGAGTACTGGTACTCCCGTACTGCACTGGTACTTCCGTACGTACAGTACGTTCGCACGGTTCGGTACTCTGCAGGCATGAGGAGAACGTTGCTATGGAAAGAGTCACGTGACCTGGTCAAAGAAAGGTCATGTGATACTCATCTACCCACAGTACATATGTACCTGAGGCTTCTGTTCGGAGTACGGAAGTACTTCCGCACGCAATACGCTACGTACAGTACGGGAGAAGACTAGGGCACACTCACGTCAACGCTTCCCACACACGCCACACACGCCACACACGCCATACGAGTACACGCCACACTTTCACTTAACCGAACACACTTGAGGCTTGCTACTGTACATCATCCGCGCTAAGCGGTGCTTGGTTAGCCGCCTCGCTTAGCGAAAGCTTCGGTTAGCCATGTACATATGGTGCTTGTGCTCCATGGAACCTGGGCTTGACCCAGACCATGTGTCGTTCGTTTTTGCGGACGTCATCCTGACCGAGAAATTGTACGCCCGCGCTCGTGAGGACGACTGGGCCGAGTTGCTGCTCATCAAGCCAAGCGACGACGAGATGACGTCGACGATCGTATCATTGCTACCAAAGCTCTCCAATACCGACTCAGATCACCGTTTTATGGCTTTGAATGACCTGCACGACACTCTCACCAGTGGTCCGCCAGGCATCCTGAGGCATGAATCGTCTCTTGGACCAGAGGTCGTCGATGGCATCCTCAAACGGCTCGACGACAATCACGGTGAGGTTCAGGGCTTGGCCATCAAATGGTAAGTCACACCACGGCGAGAGACGGCACTGCTACGGTGTCGTGAGTATGTCTGACCTTGTCGCGCCTGATAGCCTTGCCCCCCTCGTCCGCAGGATATCATCGTACTTGGTCGCCCTCATCTTTGACCGGCTTCCAAAGATCGAATTCCGGAACTGCATCGACGACTCGGTTCGGTCTGCTGCGCTCCGTACCGTGATAACAAACCTGCCACAGCCGGTCCCGGGCGAGGCACCGTCCGCTCCCGTCATAGAGGCTTATCGGACCATCAGTCGATACCTTTTCCACAACATCGTTGGGCGTTTCGTCATACTCCGCCCCGGAACAGCCCCCCTGCCAGGCATTGAGATAACCCGGCCGCTGCTCGTGCCCGTCGGAGACGCACGTGTCAGCGCCGACGCCATTGACGTGGTCGTCGAGCTCGGTCGCTGCTACGGACCGCTCCTCCGGCAAGAGGAGATCAAAGCTCTGAGAGATGCGCTCAACAACATCCTCGCCGACGAGCAGAGCAGCTCAAGCGCGAAGAAACGAGCCGTCGTGGCGCTATCCGTGCTGGCCATCTACTTCTCCGATGACCTGCTTAGCGCCTTCGTGTCGCAACTGATCGAGGGCTTCAGGGATCCGCACTTGGCTGCTCCGAAGCGTCGTCTACTCGTCACGATAACCGGCGCCATGGCACGGTCGATCTCGAAGAGGTTTGGGCCCCACTTGCAGACGCTGGCACCCTTCATCCTCAGCCCGGTCGGCGAAGCCGAACTCGTCGACCAGACGGAGAGGATGGCCGAGGATGGTGAGAGCGACTCGCAGTTGGACGAGGTGAGGGAGGCGGCCCTGGCCGCTCTCGAGAGCTTCCTTACGTTCTGCAGCGCCGACATGCGCTTCTACAGCAGCGAAACCGTCGAGGCCGCCTTGCGCTTCCTCAAGTACGATCCAAACCTTCACGACGACGACGACGACGACGACGACGACATGGCTGGGTCCCTGGAAGACGCAGACGACCTGGACTTTGGTGACGACGCTGATGACGACGACGACGACTACGAGTTTGGGGACCTCGAGGCTTTCAACGACGAAGGCGATGTCAGCTGGAGGGTGCGTCGTTGCGCCGCCAAGGTCCTCCACGCACTCGTTCTGTCGAGGGCAAGGGGAGACCTGCTCGAAGAAGGGACGTTGCACCAGCGAATCGCCCCGGCCCTCGTTCGACGCTTCAAGGAGAGAGACGAGAACGTTCGGCTCGAGATCCTCGACGTCGTGACGCTGTTCGTCCGGAAGACGGGTGAGAGCGATCTGTCGCTCAAACTAGGCGGTCGTGGTTTCGATCCGTCCGTCATACTGACGTCCGTTCACAACCGAAAGCGACGCCGTGGCAGCAGCGACGTCAGCATGCTCGATGCGCAGGCCATGGTGCTCCCGGCGACCAACGTGTCTGCCTCGTCGTCGGGTCCGCCAGACGGGCTGGCCGCCATCACGCCCGCCATCGTCCGCGGCGCTCTGAAGCTTCTGGAAATGAAGTCGCAACCGACGAAGCAGGCCTCCGTGGCTCTGCTCCGAATCCTCATCGTCGTTCGACCGGGCTGTCTCGCCGAGCATCTGGCTGAGACGGTCAAGAGGATCATCGAGCTGTTGACGACCTCAACCTCGACCAGCACCGGAGCCGTTCTTGCGTCGACCGTGTCCGGCGCCGCCTCGGCCACCGGGAGCAGCTTGCGCATTGAGACGCTCAGCCTCGTCGCCACCTTGGCTCAGACCCACGACGCCGCCGTCCTGCGACCGTTCTTACCGGACGTGGTGTCCTGCGTCACGACGGCAGCTCGCGACAGGTTTTACAAGATCTCGAGCGAAGCGATCAAGGTCGCCGAGCAGCTGATCAGGGTTGTCACTTCGCTGCCGCGTCGTCAGTCCGGCGAGGATGCGTCTCAGCCCGATCTCCTGGGCCCCTTGTACGATGTGGTCATGGATCGCGCCAACACCGTCAACGTCGACAGCGAGGTGAAGCAGCAGGCCGTCCACGCCCTCGGCGTCATCCTGGCTCGTAGCTCGAGGGATGTTCTGTCCCAGCCGAAGCGGAACGCGGCGCTTGGGGTGCTCTACGAACGCTTGCAGAATGAGATCACGCGACGCGCCGCGATGCGGGCCGTTCACGAGGTCGTTCTCCATGCCTCGAGCTCGTACGACCTGCCGGAGACCTGGACTCGAGCCGTCATGGTGGAGCTATCGGCGCAGCTGCGGAAGGCAAACCGGTCGCTGAGGGTTGCGGGCCTCACCGGTCTGAAGGACCTCGTGCTTAATCCATCCGGCGTCCAGCATCTCGACCGGGAGACGACCAAAGTCCTGAAGGAGGCCTTGACCCCGCTCCTGAACACAAACGACCTTCACATGCTGGGCCCGAGCTTGGTCATGCTCACCAAATTCGCTGAACTCGGCCCGGAAGTGATCGACGGGGCCGTGGTGAGCGCCATCTCGTCGCTGGCTCTGGCTGACCTCGCCGGGACTGTCCTCGACACCCTCCTGAACCTGGTCAAGACGATCGGCGAGCAGGGGGCCGGCGCTCCCTTGATGAACAGCTTGCTTCAAGATGTCGGTGTCAACGGTGATCCGGCAGTTGTCGGACGGCTGATCGGGACGCTCTTGGTCTGTGGCGGTCCAAAAACCGGCGTCAGCCTGGATGACTTCGTGAAGGAACTTGAGCGCGCCCAAGACGACAAACGAAAATGTCTCGCGCTCTCGGTCATTGGAGAAGCTGCCCTGCGTCTCGGGCTGTCGTCCCCGCTCGAACCCGAGGCCTTCATCGCCCACTTCAGATCGAAATCGGACCAGGTGCCGCTTGCGGCGGCCATGGCGCTTGGTCGAGCCGGCGTTGGCGACGTGGCAAAGTACATTCCCGTCGTTCTCGACCACCTCGACAAGGCCGACATCTCGCAATACCTCCTTCTCCATTCCATCAAGGAGATCCTGCAGCATCGAAACGTTGGCAAAACCGGTCTCGCGCCTTTCTCGAAACAGATATGGGAGAAGGTGATCCTCGTTTCTCAACAGGAAGACAACAAGGCCCTCGGGGCCGAATGTGTCGGGAGGCTTATCGTCATCGATCCCAAATCCTACCTCGCACCGCTGCAAGTACGTCTTCGTTCTCCTTCCTCCCCTGTTACCGACCGGGTCTGCCGTGGGCGCTAGCTGACATTGGACTTGGAAGATGTATCTCCGAGACCAGAAGGCGTCGGTCCGCGGCGTTATGATCTCGGCTTTCCGTTACGCGCTGTCAGACTCGGATGAGTCGTCCGATAGCCTCTTCCATCCGATGATCGCTGGAACGCTCAAGACCATCCTTGAGGATGACGACCTCGAGAACGGACGCTTGGCGATGAGCACGCTGATGGCAGCAAATCACAACAAGCCTCGCCTCATCGCTCCACACTTCCGGCAGTTGCTCCCGCCTGTCATCACGGCAACGATAATCAAACCCGAACTGATCCGTGAAGTGCAAATGGGTCCCTTCAAACACAAGATTGACGATGGCCTGGAACTGCGCAAGGTAAGCACAGGTTCCAACTCCGATGACAGGTCTGGCTGCGTTTTGTTTCTTCGCTCGCTCACCACGACGCTTAGACCGCCTTCGAGACCCTCTACGCTGTCGTAGAGACTGCTTTCCCTCACGTCGACGTGGTCGAAATTTTCGATCGGGTCATGGCCGGCCTGAGCGACGAGCATGATATCGGGGTCTTGTCCAACCTCACACTGAGCAAGCTTCTTGCGCTCGAACCCAACGAGACCTCACGTCGCCTCAACGAGATCGCGGATCGCTTCCGAGCCATCCTTTCCTTCAAACCCAAAGAGTCAGCCGTCAAGCAGGAGGTCGAGATGGCCGAAGAAGCCAGCAAGGGCGCGCTGAAGGCGACCGTTCAGCTCATGCGGGCCTTTCCAGGCGTGAGTGGCCACGCTGAGATTGCTGCTAGTGGTCCTAGGCCGACTGCTACCGCCGATTCTCATCAAGTGTGGCGCTACTACTGCGACTGGGTCCGGAAGGAGTTCCATTCTCAGGTGAAAACCATCGAGCAGGAATCTTCTTCGAGGATGGACGATTGAACGAACCTTGGGGCTCGACGATCATAGCACGAAGACTTGAGCATGGGTGGAGCGGGATACCATGGCGAGCGTCGGGTTACATTGCTTCTACTTCGGGTAATTAGATCTCCCTTGACTCAGTCGTTGCTTCGAGCACTATCGTGTTTTTCTGCATAGCGAGAGGAGCAAAGGAACATAAGAACCCGAGGTTGCTTCTGCCCTTCTACCTTCGACCGAACGTCGTGGACAGTAATTAATCATTCGGTAGACCCATTGCAGCAGAGGGACACTAATCGGGTACGGTGGTCTTTTTATACTGTACAACTGTGACCTAGCTCTACCCTAGCATCGAGGTTTGTAGCTGAGAAGATCAAAGTTGGAGGAAGCAACTGTGCGGAACGAGTGTCGCAGAATCATCTTAGACCTACCGTAACGATGGGGTACGAGGGTACAACCTCGGCAAGTGCACGAGCACACAGCACCTGAGAGGGTCGTACCAGTACGTCATATTGGACCGTAGCTCGTCACTCTCATCCTGGATCATCGACGACAATCAAAGGTGGCAGTGATGAGTAGAAATGAAGGAACACCAGAGCCGCTGGCTCCAGCCAAGATCAAATTTCATCAGCTCAGACAATGGCTCCCTCTGTATATGAAGCGAACTGACAAGACTATATCGCATCTCAACAGGTTTGATTGCCCCTCCCTCTCGTCACCAGTCCTCCCTTCGCACAGCAGACATGACCGAGCACACCGCAGCTGACGATAGAGAAACTGCCCGACAGAATCCTATCCACGACTGCTGGCACCGACAATGTTCTCGCGACGCTAAATTACAGTCTTCTCGCTCTCCTAACGTGCCTCGATATCTACTCGCGACGACGAATTGAGCATGCAGCCCTGGCCGTGGCCGAGAAGGCGAGCGGCGCGCTCTTGCCAGGCGAGACGTTCATCGCGGCCATCTCCGAAGGGTCGTACAGCAGAATACGACGGACTACCACAAGGCTCCGTGCCTTGACGGATCGGATTAGTGACGTCCGCATGTTCCTGCGCCTGTGGGGCCTCTTGGGAATCTGGGAATGGGCCAGCGAGATGTGGAAGAATCCGCCCCGAGACACCATCGTTATGAGCATCACTTGGGCGCAGATCTTTGCGAGCGTCATGTACCAGTCGCTCGAGAATGGAGCCTACCTCGCCCAGCATGGCGTCGTCGATTGGCCCTCCGAGAAACAGACGCGCGCCTGGATCTGGAGTTCACGCTTCTGGGCAGCGCATGTTGCGCTGGATTTAGGTCGCCTGTGGAGGCTGAACAGTGCGCGCCAGCAGAGGAGTGTGTCACAATCTCCCAAGAGCCTTGCAGCCCCGGAAGACGAGCATGTCGACACCGAGGAGACCAAGGACACCGACATTGCCGTCACGCGTCCCCATGTTCATGGAGAGGACGACAAGTGGTGGAGACAGCTCTACGTAAACGCAGCATATGCACCCTTGACGCTCCATTGGAGCCTCGAAGGAGGCGCCGTCAGCGACCTGTGGATAGGCATCCTAGGGACATCAGCGGGGCTGGTGGGGTTGAAGCATCTGTGGCGGGAAAACTTGCACCATTAAGTACCTTCTTTCGGAGAGCATACTCAAGCTATGTAGTAACGGAAGACGCACATCTCCTTGCGGCTATGAAATGCCATGTTACGTCACGTTGGAAGAATCTTGTTCATCGTCTCGCCTGGGAACGTGACGAGAACAATCGTGATGTTGTGGAATGGTAACTTGTAGATCTCCTAGCTCCGCGCATAGTCAAGATCTTGTGATTTTCTTGGCGATATAGGGCGTACAGTCTACGTGTGCAGAGACAGCAAGCGGTCTTATTCTACTAAGCGCTACTCGGAGGACTTGAAGCTGGTCGGTGGTAAAAATATTCTTTCGGATTCCTAACGATATCAAGTAACAATGTTGAAGATGTTGCCGCTGTGGTTGTTATTGTTGTTGTTGCTTTTGTTGCCGTTGTTTTTGTTGTTTTTGTTGTTGCTGTTGGTGACCTTGGTTCGAGAGCAACAGAAGATGATTGATACTGACCCTCGGCCCTCCTCCTCAAGTGCACGCCCGCCCTCCCCGGTGGCGCCGGCACCGCTTGTGACCGTCTCCCCGTCAGGGACAGTCATAGCGCTCAGGGCCACGTACCCGTCATCACTCGAACTTACATGCCCGTCGGAAGTCGCTACGCCGGCAGCTGCCCCGCCTGCTGTTTCCGCCGCTGTCATGGTCACGGCGGTGGTATCCCTACAGTAACAATCAAGTTAGCTAGCCATGAAGATTGAACAATAGAAATTCGTAGATAATAGCAAGTCTGATTTATACCGTTAATATGATAATGAGTGAGGCCAAAGATGTGGAAGATGACTTTTGTAGTAACAGAGACAGTTGTGAAGAAAGACTGCATACGTGAGACTGATATTAAAGAAGAGGAAGAGGTGGGCATGTGTCTAAAAGAGGTCAGGGGAGGGTTAAGGGGAAGCTCGGCTTGTTCAGGAGTTTTAAGGTGAACGGAGTACTTCCGTACGGTAAGAATTTTCACTGTACGGAAGTACCGGGGTATCGGTACCGTACCTCTGTACGGAGTACTTCGATGGCCTGTACCCATACTCGGTAGGGAAGTACAATCAGTGAACTAGTCAGCAAGAGTACCGTACTTTGGAGGTATGACGTACGTACAGAAGTACCGTACTTACTGTATCTACTTACGTAATGGTCTATCGCTCTCGGTAGGTAGCAGACATATCCGACATTGGAGTGCTTCACCGGCGAGTTTGTTCACTTTCCTCTCGTGACTCCATGTCACCAAATATTCTGCGACAGCTATCCGTGTCTCCTGCTGTGGCTGCCGCTGATCTAGAGACGACAACCGAGCCTGGCCGATGTCCGGACCTTGCTGTTGCGGAGCTGCTGACGATCCGTCTGGACCTCCTACGGCTAGGGGATGAGCGAGAGCAAGAACGACTCTTTGCGGCGTGCAAGAATGATGGCATTTTCTATCTCGATCTTCAGGGAGGAGGTTCCCACTTCAGCAGGATCATTGATGGCATGCATCGACTGAACACGGACTTATTCGTTCATCTCTCCGATGACGACAAACGCAGCTACGATTCCGATGCTCTGTCGAGCTTAGGCCGCAATGGGTAGGTTTAAAATCGCATGTTGCTTTGTCGTCTGATCGCAGATACACTCTGCTGACGGATCGCTAGTTACAAGCCCGTTGGGCGGAACTTTGGCGGACTCGATGGCAAAAAGGATGGCTTCGAGACCTACACGGTAGGGGCGCGACGACCGGATCGGCCTCCCGCCGGATGCTGCCCGGACGAGCTGATCGGCTTTGCATCGCCTAGATTCCGAAGAACGGCGTCCGGGATCTGGGGAAGGATGCTTCACTGTTCGTCCGGCCCGCAATCGTCGACCAGCATATCGGCCTCCTGCGCGCATTTACGTCCGAGATGAACGACGCCACACTCACGGTGCTGTCCAATCTCTCTCGCTCCCTCGGCTTGCCCGAAGACGAGACGCTTGAGGCTTACCATCGCCTGGATCGGCCGTCCCCCGATATCATTCGGCTGCTCAAGTACGACGCGCAACCCATGCACGAGCGCGGGGCGTCGCACACGCCGCACACTGACCTTGGCACACTGACCTTCCTGTTCACTGGCCAGCCTGGCCTTCAGCTGATGCCACGGAACGCAGAGCAGTGGCTCGACGTCCAACCGCGAGCTGGCTGTGCTATTGTCAACCTTGGCGATGGCATGTCGTTGCTCACCAACCGCCTTTTCCACTCCTGTCTTCACCGGGTGGCACCCCTTCCCAATCTTCCAATGGACACGAGGCACTCGTTCGCCTATCTCGTACGTGCCGAGGACTCGACACCGATGACGGGTCTCAAGAGCAAGTCGATCGTGGCAGCGCAGCCGGGAGCCAAGGTGTTCACCAGCGCCGATTGGCTTCGACGCAAGTTCGAGATCTTGAGGCTTTGCACGCACGAAGAGAAAGATGACTGGGTCTTGACCGGCCAGAAGAGCTCTTTGCCTAGATGGCGAGGTGGTTAGTACCTTTGATTCATCCGACTTCTTTTGCGGACCTTGTGAGAAATTTCGCCACTAGATGAGGCCCTGGGCGAGCCGGTTCCAGCGATGTATAGCAGTGGCCTTGCACCATGTTGGCGATACAGATTTCTCCCATCATGTTTTCATGCTCAACTTTCGAGACGGCGTTCTGAGTTCCTCAACACAAGATAGATGTGGCGTCACTGATTCCCTTCACAATCCTAAGAAAAACATGAGAAGAAGACACAAATTGTGCGTTTGGATCACTAATGTCCGTCGGTCACCAACGAAGCCTTACTTGCCGATGCTCTAATGAACCGGCAGACCAATCAATTGTAGACATGTCTCTCCGATCCTGTTTGAACCATCCACCCACGCCTTTTCTCCACGTTCATAGTTGAAATTACGGACATGAAGAGATGATTTAGAATGGTTGGGGCCAGGGACTGGGCTGCAAGAAAAGAAGCCAGGAAGTGGGTGACATCGAAATGTGAAGCGAGGACACACAACACCGGTTCGGGCCCTGCGAATTCAGAACATGTGCACCAGCCAGACTAGTCTCAGTAATTTCGTCGCGGGTAGTTGTCTGCTCCACCTCCGGATCGGCCGCTCGTGGATCTTGTGTCGGCGTACTGTCCCCAGAAGCGTAGTCAGCAAAACCATGGTGTCAAACAATCGAGACGGCAGAGAAGTATTGCGCCATGTGGCAGATTCTCCCGCCTTCGTCTGAAGGAACCCCCCCGAAACCAGTAGCACTCACCTTCCTTCGAAGCGCCGCCAGACGCTTCTTCTTGGTGTGAGCGTTGACGTAAATGCCGATGACGAAGCTGATGATGTTGAAGAAGGGCACCCATGTCTGCTCGGGCAAGAACTTCTGGGCAAAGGCAAGGGCCAGCGGTGATGTGATCCAGCTGACCTTCATGACCGGCATGAAGCCAGCCCGGATCGTGGCCCGGATCTGATGCAGCGTTCGAGCGCCGGCAATGATTGCCATCGACGTGAGGTATACGGTGTTTTGAATTGGTGATACCTGCCATTGCCGGAATCGATTAGCGATCCGTCATCGTACGTTATAGAAATCTCACGAGCTGCGGCTTGGTCCGTTGGGGTGGTCGTCGCATGCACTTACCACCAAGTTGCTAACCAAGATCTGGAGGATCTTTGCCTTGAGGCTCGTCCGCCCTGAGAAGATCTTTTGGAGAAGGCCGATCAAGACGTGGCCCAATGGGGCGCTGACGAAGGCTCCAAATATTGCCATCTTCGGGACGCGCGAGTTGAAGTAGTGGCCGCTCTTGCCGCGGTCATGCGCAATCCATGAAGCGATGATCTCTTGAAGCGCGGCCAAGGTTCCGGAGGTCAACATCTTCGTCCGCATTGGGTTGGAATGAAGTTGTTTGAGGTATGCCTACGTTCCATGTCCCCACATCAGCATCACAATGACCTAGTTCGGCGCGACGACGGTTGTAAGGTTCCAAGGTGCCAACTCACAGCGAGGTATCCGGTGGCAGTCTGTCCGCCGGTCAAACGTTCGCCCATATCATGCGCCAGGTCGTGCCCGAGATGGCGGAGGTGGAGGTTGTGTTCATGGCCCCGTGCGCTGCCAGTGGCACTAGCTCCTTCACCTCCACCACCAACCTCGACACGTCCTCGTGCTCCCCCTCCTCGTTCTCCTCCTCCCCTGCTTCCTCCCCACCGTTCTCCTCCACCATGAATACTTCCACCACGGACGCTGCCTTCGCGTATCGTCTCCTTCTCGAACTTGACAGACATGATGGGGGATCCAAAGCGTATCAGCGAGTGACCGTCACTGCCTTGTTGTCGATGGCGGCGAGATTGATAATGTTGCTAGGGCTCGCGTCGACGGTGGCGCAGCTTCTGACTTAGTCGCAACGGCCAGGTAGATCAATCACTCCAGTTCAAGAGTCGATGAGCTCAGGTGCATTCGCACAGGTAGGGTGCGACGAGCGACAGACGATTAGCCCCCGACGGACCCTTCGACTGGAGAGATTGAAGATTGGTTGGTCAGGTTGGAGTCGAATGATGTTTGTTGTCTCTTAGGTGACACAGGCAATCATAGCGGGCCGCGCCTCGGTTGAGGCTCCATTGCTATGCTTAGTCATCCATCAAGCTAAGGGACCATAGTCGATCACGTGCCGCTCTATGCCGTACCTAATTGTTGGGATAATCGGGTGTTGGTGACACTGTAGAATGACGAGGCACTTAGAAGACAATAGGATCATGTATTCAATAGGATGTACACGCGCATTCGTCTACAATGAAAAACGAGAAAACCCTTCTTCCCAATCTAGGGTTAGCGCCCTTCTGTAAGTCACGTGGTATGACGTTGCAGATCGCTCAACTTCAACACCCCCCCTCGAGCTGCACCCCCACTTTGCAATTTAGCTTCCCCAAGGTGAGTATGTAGGCCCACCATCTCTGCTGCCTCCATTAGCTGGCTGACGTCTACTGTGTCAGACTGAGTCCCTGCAACTTCTCCTTCCGTGCCTGAGCACTGAGTGGCTTCGTGAGCTCGTCCGCGAGCAATTCCGCAGAAGGCACGTATTCAACCTGCACTTTATCCGCGGCAACCTGCTCACAAATATAGTGGTATTGGACATCGATGTGCTTGGTCCGTGCGTGAAACTCCGGGTTCTTCGTCATCTGGATTGTCGACTGATTGTCCATGTCAATCCTTGTGGGCCCCGTCTGCTTTATCCCAAGCTCCGCTAACTGTCGCAATACCCAGGCTTCTTCTCGTGCTGCTGCCATCGCGGCCATATACTTGGCCTCCGTACTCGATAGGGCGACAACGGGGGTCTTTTTGCTTGTCCAGGTGATCGCACCTCCGTTCAGCAGGAAAACATATGCTGCAGTCAACTTCCTTTTGATCAGGTCATCCACGAAACTGCTGTCTGATGCTCCTGTGAGTCCTTCATCCTTCCCAAATTGAATTCCTCGCTCAGTTGATCCTTTCAGGTATCGGAACACTCGTTTTGCAGCCTTCCAATGCACCTCCATTGGATTTTGGCAATAACGGCTGAGTCTTCCCACCGCATACGCAATGTCTGGTCTTGTACTGACCATCAAGTGCATTAGTGACCCAATTGCCTCTTGATACCAAGTCTTGTCCGCTCTTGAATCCACCGGTGAGTCTTTCACCTCCTTATACGCCCTGTCTAACACCTTTATTGCTCCAGGTTCCATTGGCGTTGCGACTGGGTGGCAATCCGTCATGCCAAACCTCTCAAGAACCTTCCTGGTGTATCCGGGTTGTGACAAGGTGAGTTGTCTCTTCTTCTGGTCCCTCGTTACCTGCATGTTGAGGATTGTCTTTGCCTCACCGAGGTCTTTGATCCTGAACTCACTGGCTAACAGCTTCTTGACCCAGTTGATCTGCTCCATATGTGGACTGACAAACAGCAAGTCATCCACATAGATCAGTATCATGAGTCCTTCCTTGATCCCCCCCTTCGTGAGGATACTGAAGTCTGTTGACAGCTGTCAGAAACCATGTTTCAACAGGAAAGAGGTAAGTCTCCTGTTCCAGAGTCGGGCTGATTGCTTCAGTCCGTACAGTCCTTTCAGCACCCTGCAGACCTTCCCTCTGGTTTCCACCCCTTCTGGTGGTTCCATGAAGATCTCCTCGTCGAGATCTGCAGCCAGGTAAGCGCTCTCAATGTCACCCTGGTGGATCTCAAGGTCCTCCGTCGCGGCAACTGCTAACAGCATCCGCAGGGAGTTGTACTTCGCAGTTGGGGCAAACGTTTCGATGTAATCGATTCCTTTCTTTTGTGAGAAGCCCTGTGCAACCAGTCTTGCTTTGAATTTGGTGACCTCGCCTTGCTGATTCTTCTTCAGGTCAAATACCCACCTGGAACTAACCAGGTTCTTTCCAGCAGGCAAGTCCTCGAGTCTCCACGTCTTGAAGCTTGCTAACTGACTCAACTCCTTCTCAGTAGCTTTCCTCCATTCATGTCCGAAAACCACGTCATTCACCACTTCATCGTACAACCCTGGAATTGTCGGTACAGACGCCACTTCTGTTGCAAAGGCACCTTCCTTTGCCTTCCCTGTTGTCTTGCGGATCCGCGTACTCCGCCTTGTTGGCTCTGTCTCCTGTGCCCTTTCGGAGCCTTCCTTCGTGGCCTTGTCTGTGGCCCTGCTCGTCACACCTTGTGGTGATGCCCTGTCTTGTGGACTTCTTTCAGGCTCCACACGACCTCTTCCTTCTGACTCGTTCGATTCCTGAGCTCCTTCCTCAGGTCCTTCCACCATTCCTTCAGCCACTCCTTGTCAGGGCTGCCAAGGTGAGTCTCTCATCCCTTCCACGTCATATCTTACTGACTCTTCGTCGCAGTCTTCTTCGTCCAGTTCTTCCGCCTTGTTCAGTCCTGCCGACCAATCAGGTATGTCTTGCACCTGTCTCTCCATCCTTTGCTCAGGCACTGAGGTGACCTGTGGCCACCCCCCCTCAATGCTGACCTTCTCCTTAGGTCGCACCTGCGCTCGTTGTCCGACAACCTCTTCCATGAATCGCACAGATGCTGCAGCTGCAATCTTCTTCGTCTCCAGGTTCCATACCAGGTAAATGTGATTACCCCAGTACCCCACCATTACTCCTTTCCAGGCCAATTGATCTAACTTCTTCCTCTTCTCCTTCGGTATATGCACGTATGCGACGCACCCAAAGGCTTTCAGATGGCCTGCGTTGACAGTCCGTCCTGTCCATTCTCCTTCCGGCAAGTTCTTCCTGTCCCTGTGTGGCAGCTTGTTGTCCAGGTATGCTGACGTCTGGGCTGCTACGGGCCACAGCTGCATTGGCAGCTCTGCGTCCGCCAACATCACTTTCACCCGACCGATGATTGTTCGATTATACTGCTCAGCAACCCCATTTTGCTGTGGGTTGTACGGCATGGTGGGTTCTTCTCTTACTCCCTCTGGCTTCAGACGCTTCAAGTACTGACTGATGTATTCTTGGGCATTGTCACACCATATCCTGCACAACTTCTCACCGGATTCCCATTCCACCATGGCTTTCCAGCTGCCAAAAGTGACGGGTAGCTCACTTCTGAGCTTCATGGGGTACACCCACGTCATCCAGGTCCAATCGTCGATCATTGTCAGCAGGTACCGTGATCCATCGTACCCTTCATCTTGCAGGGGTCCGCACACATCAGTGTGCACCAGTTCAAGCTTTCTCGTCGTTGTTGCCTCAGCCTTCTTCCGGAGAGTCTTCTGCATTTTGGCTAATATGCAATCCTCACAGTTCTCAACTTCCTCTTCATCATACTCAAACCCTTCAAGTTTGCCGGTGAGTGCTACCCTCTTCATGACAGCCTTGCTCACATGTCCTAGCCTCCAGTGCCAGATCTTCTTCTTAGCTTCTGCAGGGCTCTCCTATCCTGGCTCGCCAGTTGGGCTCTTCTGTCCTGTCGCAAGGACTACCTCGCCATTTGCCTTCAAGTGGTACGTGCCCTTTTCTCTTCTGGCCGTTACCCTTCTACTGCCATTCTTCATGATGGCCATCTCCCCATTCTTCGTTGTTGTCTCGAACCCCTTCTTGTCCAGATCTGATACTGACATCAAGTTGGCAGTCAATCCAGGTACGTGCAGCACTCCTGTGATCGTTGCAACACTGCTCTGCTGGTTGAACCGGGTCCGTACAGTTCTGACACCTTTGATCGCAAGCCTGTCTCCATTGGCTACTGACAGGTGGCCCCCCATGGGTTTCAACTCAACAAATAGTCCGAGATCCCAGCTCATGTGTCAGGTCGCACCACTGTCAACAATCCAATCACTCGTCCGTGGTTCCCCAATTGCCAGCTCTGGTACAAAACAGGTGAGATAGGTCTCCTCTCCTTCATCGTCCTCCCGGTACGTTGCTGCTCTTGCCTTCTCCCCTTTCTTCCTGGGTTTCACTGGGGGTTTGTCCTCCAATGGGGTTCCGTCTGCTGACCATGTTGCAAAACATTCAGACTTCCTGTGCCCTGTCTGGTCGCATCGGAAGCACTTCATGTCCTTTCCATCTCGTCAGCCCTTGCTCCATCCTTTGCCCTTGTCATCTTTACGGACAGCCAGTGCCTGCTCCACTTCTCCCTTGATGATCCGTGCCTCTTCTCCTGCTAACTTCTGCAGGACCTTGTCCAGTTCGTCGATCTGATCCGTCGTTATGAGGATCTTCTTCATGGTGTCGTATTCTGGTGTTAACGACTCTAGGAGCAGGATCACTAATGTCTTCTCCGGCAGTTTCAGTGCCGAGTTGTAGCTTTCTATCTTGGCGTTGAGTACACAGATCCTTGACCCTCTCTCCTCGATCGTTCAGCCAAGATCCTTAGAAAACAGCTGGACCATCGCATTGTGCAACTTCTCGTTGTTCGGCCGTTTGTGGATCCCTTTCAGGGTCTTCCAGATGTGGTAGGGGTTCTCGATCCGTCAGACGTGCTTTTGCTGCTCTTCGCTGATTGATGACAATATGATGTCTGCCGCCTTTCCTTCCTCTGCCTTGCTGTCCTGCCATTCCTTTGTGGCCTTGATCCGTTGGCTTTTGGATCCTGTTGCTGATGCTTGGGCAGGCTTCATCTCTGACTCTTCTGGCTCCACGAGGACAGTGTGCCAGACTCTTGCGGCCAATAGCCGCATCCTGATAACTTGCGCCCAATCTTCATAGTTCTCTGGGCCTCGGAGCAGGACCTTCCTACCCCGTTCCTTCTTGTCTTCCATCCTATTGGCTTACCTTCTGCTAACGTTATGGTTAGCCCTTCCTTACGGCCTTTTCCTCTAGGCCCTTTTCCTCTTCTTCTTCGACCTCTTTACAGTTGATTCAACCTCATCAGCGGAATTCCTGGGCTCATAACCTGTTGGGATAATCAGGTGTTGGTGACACTGTAGAATGACAAGGCACTTAGAAGACAATAGGATCATGTATTCAATAGGATGTATATGCGCATTCGTCTACAATGAAAAATGAGAAAACCCTTCTTCCCAATCTAGGGTTAGCGCCCTTCTGTAAGTCACGTGGTATGACGTTGCAGATTGCTCAACTTCAACACTAATCACTTGACAGTTGACATCAGGTGACAAGCGCTCGACCCACCAAGGATATCAGTGAAAATAAAATTTGCTTAATATAGCATAAGATGCCTGAGGTGCCTTAGGTGGCAAAGCTACATATGCTGGAATTTATGCTATTTGTCATAGGATAGATCTACCAAAGACTGACCATACTGACTTATCTGCACATATGTGCAAAGCTTCAGCAAAAACTCTTCCTACTACAACTTCATTGAAGGACCATCACTTTTAGAAGTCTGCACCATTTGTCATAAGTCCTGGAAACCTATCCCAGCCCATTCTCAAACCTCTCACTTCTCCCAAGATGAACACCATCACTTCTGAAAGTCAGGTATTGCTGTCATAAGTCGTGATCTCAGAAGTGCCAACTTTTTTCTTCTTCTATCACTATTCACTCTACAATCAGGAAGAGTTTGTAACGTGCATTCTGTTATGAGTTAAGCTACAAAGCTCTAAATCTTAAAAGATTACTATATCAAGAATTTAACCTAATATCTCACAACTCATATATACATAGGTATAGTTGCATATGACTTACTTAGTCTATATTGATTAAGTACCTAGTTAATAATTAGCTTCTTACAAACTAAAGAAGAAGTTAAAGCTTATTAGATATTGATGTCAGAAAGATTCTTTCATTAAAGATAATTTGAATAAAAAAGGTCTATCTTTAATTTAAGTTAATTTTCTCAGTATTTTTTCAGAATTATATTCTCTTTAATCTTATTTGTAAATAATATTCCTATTCATATTGAAAAATAATTGAATAGTTACAACTTGCTTTGTAAAGAAATATAAGAGTTGAGAGAGCTCAAGAATAGAATAGTGATAGTGTAGTTGATAGTAAGCTATCTAGATATATAGTGATATATTGGAATAATCCTGGAAGAGATGTGATCAGTATATATTATCAGTTGATATAAGTTGACTACAAGTATTCAAGCAAAGACTACCTGAAGCTTTGGAGTAAGGGTTACACTAGTGTTATATTGTCAAGGGGTGGACATGGTAACATTCATTGATTGCCTTATAGAACAAGAAGGTAAAGCTAAAGAGAGAAGAAAAAGGAGAAGAAGGAAAGAAGAGAAGAAGGGAGAAGTGGGATTCTTATAGAGAACCCCAGAGCCTGATGAGTCAGCATGGAACTTGCCAAATAACACATGCGGGAAGTTCCATGTGCATACAAGAGACTTTTCAGAAGTTCTTCAATGTGCACGTGGTAAGTTCCAGATGCGCACAGTCAGTTTTGTAAGTTTTGCATATGCACGCAAAGAAGTTAGCTTAGTAAGCTGCATGTCAGGTCTGGCCTATGACAGCACCCCCCCCTTTTTCAAGGCTGAACTCCTGTGAAGCACTTTTCCATCTTCTTTTTAGTTGGGTGGTGGGTGGGGTTTCTCTGGGAATTTGGCAATAAACTTGTCTAACGCAGCTGTCTGTTCAACAAATTCTTCTGGCTCTCAAGTTCACGTATGGTATCCTTGCCATTTGACCAAGTACTTTCTCCTTGGTTGTCCACAGTCACATCTGTCTAGTTTGGAATCTGAAATTTCTTCAATTTGCCATTCTGTTATGATTGAGAAGGGAGCAGCTGGATACTTATACTCGCAGCACCTCCCCAACCTCAAGACAAGACTGACAGATCAGGGTGACTACGTGCAAGGATCATGTGATCTGCACAGCATGGGATCATGTGACTAGTGAGCCATGCAAGCCAACCAGTGTGAGAGCTCGCAGAGCTCACATTGCAAGCTATGCGAGCCACCTGGTGTGAGAGCTCGCAGAGCTTGCATCGCGAGCTGTGCGAGCCATCAGGTGTGAAGGCTCGCAGAGCTTGCAAACCATTCTCTATATAAGCAGTGAGGATTCCCCTATGGAATCCTCATCTTCAACTCATGTTGTGATCCGGACTACTAGATCAGTACTTCAATACAAACCTTGTCTTGTACAAAGCACTATTCCAAGTAGCCCACCTCCACTATCTCTCAATACATCAACCCACTCCTTGACACTCCTCTCCACAAGAACCAACCCACTATCCAGACCTGTGCTACCTATCAGATGCACTTGATCAGATGGTATGGTACAGACCGCAACACTTTGAAGACTCTCACAATAAGTACCTCAGGAGTGTACACCCATGGCACATTGAGCGTTAGCAACCACCAGCATGATACCAATAGTGGAAGAGGAATCAGCGTCGCCAAGCCTGATCTCTTCTACGGAGACTGCAATAAGGTTGACAACTGGCTCATGCAGCTCCAGGTCTACTTCACCTTCTAGGAAAGTAACCAGCTGCCAGCCAACAGGCAACCACTCTTTGCAACAACTTATATGAGAGGGAATGCACAGAAGTGGATCAAACCATATGTGGTCAAGTACCTCTCAGGTGAAGGAGCAGATGACAGTATCGATGCATGGATGGAGAGTTATGCCAAGTTCAAGGTTGAGGTCAAGAGAATTCTTGGACCGTCCAATGAGGACAAGGTGGCAATTCGAATGATCCAGAGTGTCAAACAAAAATGATCGGCCTCCGAGTACACTACACAATTCAAATGCTACTTGGTGATGACAGGATGGGATAATGATACCCTCATGGTCATGTTCCACTACGGACTCAAAGACAATGTGAAGGATGAACTTACCTTCGACAGAGCCAAAGTCACTACTTTGGATGAATTGATTTCTTGTGCAATCGACATCAACGATAGACTCTTCGAGTGCATGATGGAGAAATGCCACGATGGAGGAGGTAGCCACCCCAGATGGTATGTTGGAAGTCACAAGAGGATGACTAATAATCACCCTGCAACCAACCCTTATGGCTACACACCCATGGAACTGGACGCCCTCCACTCAACCAAACAACATGGCAAAGGACCAGCCAACAAGGCAGGAAGAAGGGGGAAAGCACTTACATGCTACACATATGGAAAACCAGGAGACATGGTGAGAGATTGCAGGTCAAAGAACAAGGTGCATCGACAGCAACTAAACATGCTTGATGGAGACTGGAACATCATCAAGCTGGAAGATCCAACCTCTGGACTGGAGCAAACAGCACCTACCCTTGATTGGGGTGACTACGTACAGGTGCTGGAGGAAGCTCACCAGATGGCAACACCTGGAGGAGAGGCTCTGAGACAACAGATAGGGTAGGGATGGAATGAAGAAGGGGACCATTCCACCTTGAGTGAGGATTGTGACAAACCCACATCAATTAAAGAGGAAATACCAAGAGGACTACACAACTACAAGGTCAACCCACGCAATCTACAACATGGAGAACTTGCATGAAGGTTCTGCATATGTCAGCTATGCACATACCACGATGGGCCACAACGACAAAGAGGACACTCACCCTTCCACTCAACATGCAATGAACACTGGGTCAACTGCAAAAAGGATGCCTGCAAGTTCCATCTGTGGGACAAATGACAACACAAGGCATTCCCAGGATATGGACATGACTGGCACTACTGCCTCATGTTCCTACAGCACGTTGACAATGACTGCGAATTCCAGAACTGGCAGTATTGCCTGGAACCCGGATGCAGGAAGCATGAGACTGACAAGTTCATGAATGGACTCCTCAGAACTGATGGGGATGGATGGATCCATTGCCCAATCAGCAAGAAAACAATCCAAACAGGAAAAGATTGAACTCCCATGTCATGGGGCAATATCGGGAGCTCAACCAAATAACAACCCCCAAGAATGCAAAGCACCTGCGTATACTGGTCATGTTTCTAACATACCAAGTCACTTGAACGAATGCACTCGTGGACTTGGGAGCTAGTGGGAACTACATGTTGACACAGTTCCATGCAACCCTCAACCGTCACACCAAACAAATCAAGAAAGGACACTCTTACGAGTTGACAATGATAAACAGACAAACAGCAATTGTCCAGTACGAAACAGACTGGCTGGAAATGTTCACCAGGCACCATTATGAGAAGATCAGCTTTGACATCATTGAGTTGGCTACTCAAGACATCTATCTCAGGATGCCATGGTTACAGAAACACAACCCAGTCATGAACTAGAAGACAGAAGTACTCAGCTATGATAATTGCATCAGCAACCACGCAATTCCAATCTGACACAGCCTCTGGGAAGTGCTGGTGGATGAGGCCAAGGGATCACAATGGAACCTCACCAAACGGAAGGACAACTCTCAGCAGAAGAGGTCTGGCTCGACAGACACACTCAGGAACCAGGTGGTCAAAAAGTCAGAGTTACAGGAGGGAGTGGTTACACCTCCGGAGATCCCTGGAGAGTATAAAGAGTACGAAAGCCTCTTTCAGGAAGAGACAACAACAGCAGTGTTGCCTAAGCACCAACCTTGGGATTATGAGATCAAGTTGCAACCAGGGAAGAAGCCAGGATTTGGACCAATTTACTCACTTTCAGAAAAAGAGCTCCAAGTATTATGTGGATACCTGGATGAGAACCTGAAGAAAGGGTTCATACAAGAGTTACAGTCACCAGCAAGATACCCAATTCTGTTTGCAAGGAAGAAAGATGGCAGTCTTTGACTTTGTGTCAACTACCAGAAACTCAACAATATTACGGTCAAGAACTGATACCCACTGCCAAACACCAATGAACTCTGAGATAGGATCAGCAAGGCCACAATCTTCATGAAGTTGGACCTACACGGGGCCTACAATCTCATTTGGATGAAAGAAGAGGAGGAATGGAAGACAGTGTTCAGAACTCACTACAGACATTACGAGTATCTGGTCATGCCTTTCGGACTCACCAATGCACCAGCAACATGTCAGGCACTGGTCAACAACATCATCAGAGCACACCTCAACCTCACAGCAATCGCCTACCTGGACGACATCCTCATATACTTGAACATGCAACGGGAACATACCACACATGTCAAGGGTGTTCTAAGATGCCTACGATAGGCAGGGTTGAAACTCAAACCTGAGAAATGCAAATTCAACAAACTGGAAGTTGAATTCCTCAGATACATCATAGGGATCAATGGGATCAAGATGGACCCCAACAAGATCACAGCAATCTGAGATTGGCCACAACCCACAACAGTCAAGGAAGTACAAGCCTTTTTGGGCTTTGCCAACTTCAACTGACAGTTCATCAAGAACTACTCAGAGAAGGCACTCCCTTTGACCAAACTTATGAAGAAGGAAACAGGATTCCAATGGGGTGACAACCAGAAGAAGTCATTCCAGAAGCTCAAGGATGCTTGCGCAAAGGAACCAGTTCTCTTGAACTTCAGAGCCAATGAACCAACAAAAATTGAAATGGATGCATCAGACCAAGTGGTTGGAGCTTGCCTGTATCAACAAAAGGATGGCAAGTGGCACCCAGTTGCCTACTATTCCAGAAAGATGTCACAAGCTGAACAGAACTATAATATCCATGACAAGGAACTATTGGCAGTTGTCAATGCACTCAAACACTGGAGAGTGTATGCGGAAAGCAGTTCTGAACTCACCATTTTCACAGACCACAAAAACCTGACAACATTCACCACAATGAAGAAGCTGAACTGAAGACAAGTCAGATGGGCTGAACTTCTGGGGTAACACAAATTCAAGATCTTGTACACTCCTGGAAAGGACAATGGATGAGCAGACACACTTAGCTGACAGAAAGACCACATGGACAAAGATGAATATGAAGAGACCATACTCCAGCAGGATCTGGACGGAAACCTAGTTCCATGAACACAGCTCAACGAGCTCAGTGCGCACATGATGGAAGAGATGATATGGAATTACCACAACAACCCAGCACACAAACACCCAGGAATCAGCAAGACAGTGGACCTGATTCAACAGGCAGGCATCAGTATCACAAACCTT
The DNA here is from genome assembly GCA_965213735.1 of Saprospiraceae bacterium. Taxonomy (GTDB): domain Bacteria; phylum Bacteroidota; class Bacteroidia; order Chitinophagales; family Saprospiraceae; genus CALDTK01. Next base: position 6,087 of record CBDCAB010000001.1, on the reverse strand, counting down.
TGGAAGCATATCACCAACTATGTCAAAAAATGCCTACTGTGCCAGAGAAACAAGCATGGACGACACGCACTGTACAGAGAAGGATGACCAAACCTGAGACCAAATGAACCATGGGACAACATATCAATGGACTTCATCACCAAACTACCCAAGTCCAAGGACCCAGTCATAGGAATCACCTATAACGCAATCATGGTGATAGTGGACCAAATCACAAAGTATCTAATCATGGTACCATTCAAGGAAACCCACACAGCAGAACAACTTGGATACCTGCTACTGGACAGATTGGTCAGGGACCATGGGGTACCTATCATGATCATTACTGACAGAGACAAACTCTTCACATCAAACTACTGGAAAACTATCAGTGCAGCAATGGGAACAAAACCCTAACAGTAGCCCAGCATGTAAGAAGCCACTGTGGCAGCTTCCTACACACTAGTCAGGAATCTCCGCAGTTGCAATTGGCTCACTAACTTTTAGTATGACTCACTTGCCACATTGTACATGGCTCACTTGCTCCTTGGTACACACCCCATCTTACACGCTAGTGGTATATTACATGATGTTCCTCACCTTGACTCAGTCTTACACAACATGCACCGCAATCTCATTGGTCATGCCCAACTCACCAAAATGATTTGTGACCTCCCAAAAGGTTGCAAATCATCTCAAGTGTACCACCATGCATCCATGGTCCCACACAGTGCAGCACACTAGGAGTGGCCTGACCGTACCCTTCAGACAGTTACCAGCTCCACCCACTGCACGTCACATCAACACCAACACCAACAAAGGTGGATGACAGATGCATGAACAAAATTGACGTTGATTGTCATGTTTCCGGGTAGATGGCCAACTTCAGACTGGTCGTAGATGTTCAGCAACAGATCAAGCTTGGTTGGACATCACACCAAAAAGGTGTACACAATGATCACAATTGGCAAGCATTCCACAAAGGTGTGATAAGAGATTCAAGCTGGTCACAAACACTGAGTACTGTCACCTCAGTCAAACACCATCGTAGACAACTGTCACAATCATCACAAGTGGTGGTCCTAAACCAAGAGGATACATCCCAACATCCTTGCAACAACAAGATAGTCCTGAAAGCATCAGATTGTAGGAGAGTTGCTGAATGATGAAGCCAAGCTCATCCAGGTGACTTCAAAGTTCACCGCATCTAGCAAACAAACTGAAGATCACTCAGGCATCCTACAGTACATAATCTCTACATTGTTGGCCTACCTCACATAACACTTTGAAATGAAAGCTGGTAGCATTCTACCTGATAACTGCTCACACAATCCATCTCCCTTGCTTGCTTCTTTTTGCACACTGTGAATTACATGCTTTCATGAGAACCCAATTTACCACAGCATTCCCCATGCTTTCATCAACCACACCTGTCTTACCAAAGTCATTTGCAATTTCCCAGGAGGTCGCAAATCAAGTTCACATATTGACAAGCCTCGACACTTCAACAGACCCATAAACTCAAGAGGGTCTGCTGATAAGAGTATGTCTCCTGACATATCTTCTGACAAATCTCCTGACATATCTCCTGACATATCACTCATCTTGTCGATGATTTTGGTATGTAGAACTACGGGTATATAGCTTTTGAGGATAGAGAGAACTGATTTCATAGTTACCAAAATACCAAAATAGTTGCTGTTGCCTACTCTCTTAACATCCCAACATCCCAAAATACTGCAATTGTCACTGTTACCTCATGTCATTTCTAGGATTTCCGAAACATCAAAAAAGTTGCTGGAGTCCAGAGCATCTCAATTTCCATGTTTATTTCAGATGCCAGTCTTAGGGGCAGGTTTCCTGGTGGTGTTGTCAGTACTATCACCAGCCGTTTTGTCAGGAGTATTGCCAGCATACCCATTGGCAGTATCATCCCTGGTTTTGCCTGTGCCATCATCACTGGTGTTATTCAGAGTCTTGTCCAGTGGTGCAGTTATGGATGTGAGCTGCTTTGGCAAAGCCCACTTTTGGTCACCATTGTTGGCATTGGTGTTGGGCATCTTGTGTCAATGCTATCAGGCCTAGTGGATGTTGGCGACTTACTCTCTCATGGATGCAGGTGGGGGGTGGCTCTTGGAGAGGCCTGGTTTGCTCCAGCATGATTGGCCCACGAGGCCACACCATTTATGTAGCTCTGCCATGTGTGGGGGTCATTCTGGCAAGTGTCATCAATCATTTCTTGTATGTGTGGAAAGACCTACTTGCAGAATATGAAGTTAGCACAGCACTGTAAGTGAGAACAAGATGGATGGAAGTGAGAACAAGTCTGCAAAGCTTGACAATGAGCCTGAAGGTCATCAGGCTACAACAACAACAGTGACATCAACAGCAATGGCAACTGTGTCAATGACAGCAATGGCAAAACTGCAATGAGTGGTTAGTGTGAGGTACATACTTGATGCTGACTAAAAGGTCAGACCTGCTGTATGTCAAATCACCAGTACTGAGGATCCAAATTTTCAGTCAGCAAAAAGTACTTACCTTCACACAGTCCCCACAGCAAGCTTTTTTCACTGAACAATTCAACAATGCAGAAGCAGCAGCAGGAAGCCATGGAGACAGCAACAGTGATGGTGGCAGTGATGGCAACAGCGAAGGTGACAGTGATGGTGACAGGGATGGCAACAGCAATGGTGACAGTGATGGCAACAGTGATGGCAACAGCGACAGTGATAATGATGGTGACAGCAACAATGACAGTGACAGTGATAGTGATGGTGATAGCAACAATGACAGTGATAGTGATAGTGATGGTGATGGTGATGGTGATAGCAACAGTGACAGCAATAGTAACAGCAAAGGCCACAGCAATGGCAATCGCAAAAACTGCCATCCATTGTTGGGGTGAGGTATGTACCTTCTGCTGACTAAAAATTCAGACCCTCCGTAGGTGATTCCACCTATGGCAGGTCTGAATTTTTAGTCAGCAGAAATACACATCTTTGCGCAGCCCCTGCAGTAAGATGTTTTTGCTGAAAATTTCCCCAAAGAAAGCAGAAGTAGCAGCAGAAAGCCATGGCAACACAAGCAGCATTTGGATTGCCAAGTCCAGGCTATATGGGCCATCCTCCTTGACTAACTGGATCTTGTACATGCATCGGCTGGCCATCAAACAGGCTTGACACAGAACATTGCAAAGCCTTTTCATTTAGCAGATTGCAGAAAGTGGTGAACAGCACATTGGCAACATGTACTGTAGTAGGTGCCTGCACTCAACAATAGCAATGAGATTTTTCGGATGGTTCTGTCATGCACTGCAGGGTTTGTACCCTACCCCCTAGCAGTTGAGGTCGCTCTACACAAAACCAGTGTCAGTGTCTTGAAATCCTTCTCTCCCCTTCAACTTCTCTTGTCCTCCTAACCATGGATACCTCATCTTGTCACTCTTCATCTCACATAACTAGTTGCAACATGAATTCCCAGTCTCAAGGTGTGAGTGCCCACAAGTAGTGAAGAGTCCATCATCAAGGGTGGGCAGGTGACAATAATGAGATGGAGTAAGATGAAGAAGAAGAAGAAGTAGAATTCCAGAAGGAAGTGAGTGGATACACATAACATACCTGTAGGTCAGAATTCAAGACTGACAGTCATGAAACAAAGGACAATGATGGCAGTGAAGATAACAGTAACCACGAAGAAGATGATGACAACTACGCCCATGGTGCCTTCTCTCCCATTCTTCCTTCCAACACACCATTTGACATTATCGATGGCTAGTGGAACAAAGGCATCACCTGTGCATTGGTTGATGACCTGATTGAGGATTACCAAGCTGGACAGTTCAACATTCAAGACTATCTGTGGCTGAGAGCTCTGAAGTCCTGCCAGGCATATCAGATCTCCCTCGAAGGTTCTGATGTGAAGTTGGTGAAAGTGATGTTCATTGAACCTCCCAACCTTGGACACTTTGATGGATCTGGTTCCCAACTTGGACAAGACCTTGACAGCATCATCTCACATGTTTGAGGTGCCACACAGCCAGATGGGACCATGCTGCAAACTGGCTTTGAGTACCACAAGCCAAAGATGGCCAGCAATCATGATGGCCATGGCACCACATTTACAACAACCTTCACAGCCACCAACAGCTTCCTGGTCACACCCGTTGCACATTGTGGCCTCAATCTCAACAAACCTGACGATTGCAAGCCACACCATGACTGGCTCCAGAAGTTCAACGGCTTGACAGGGGACTTCACCAGTAACCTGCTCAATTGTGTATTCAGTCCTGAGTTCCAGACCATCCTGAAGAACCATGGTGACATCACCAATCCACCCTGTCCTGGCAACACTCCAGGTCTCAACCGATACATCACATCAATACAGGTCAACTCGTCTACAGTGGACAAGCACGTTCAAGGTCTTGCCAGCAACACCTATCAGGACCGCGGTGATGATCCATTGTCCTTCTCCATCAGCTTCAACTGTTCTGTTCTTCGATGAAGTACAAGTGCAGGATACTTCATCTTTCCAACCTTGGGTTGCACTGTTCCCATTCTACCTGGTGGTATCATCATCTTCTCAGGTGCTGAATGGCACTGTGGGATGCCTCTGTTCATGGAGTTGGGAGACACTAGCCCCTTGCCACATGGATACAACGTTGAGCGTAGATTCAACATTATCTGCTACCCAAAGGTGGGAATCCTCAATGATCGCCTGGAAAGGGCAGATCCTCGTACACCAAAGGAAGTCCTCAGGCATAATCCCACTAGGTTCAACCTCTTTGAGCATTCCCTCATCACTTTTGGCTTGGAAAAGATGCAGAAGTGTTGGATCCAGTGGGAGATCATCTGCCACCATATGTCCAACCTCCACGACTTCCTTGGTGTTGCCAATGTGTCCCTCACCACTGTTCTTGGTTCTGTTACTCCTGATCTTCTCACTCTAGCTGGCAATACCAATGCTGCTGTGGACTCCATTGGGATTTCATCACCCATGATTGTTTGCAGTAAGCAGGTGAAGGCAGAGGTACTGCTAAAGGTGAATGCACAGTTGCGATGCTTGACAAGGACTACGAAAGCTTTCCAGCTCCTGAGGGACAATTCCATCAATGCGCAGCAAGTGGCAAAGAGGACCACACAAGTGAAGGAGAAGATGGCTCACTGCACGTACCAGGAGCAGCTTGAAGCCGAAGTCCGCAATGCCTGTGGAGCAGGTGCCAACCCAGTGCTAAGTCCAGACGACATGGATCCATTGGCATATGTCTGGAACATGGAGCAAGAGCAATGCCTCCTTAGAGGCAATGCTTCCAACACGGACCCAGATGATTTTGACACTGATTTTGACAACATGGAAGGGATCACCACAACCCAACACCTACAAGGGTGAGCACTGCAAAGAATACAGGAACTCATGGTCAAAGGCAGGTTAGCTGTACAGAAGACTCACACGGAAGGCCTGGCACCACAGTTCTCAGAGGCTGAGCTCTGACAGAGGCTCAACATCCTACAGCTCAGCAGTGATGACCTTGTGGCCAAGGAGAAGCAACTATGCACAATGTTCCTTGAGGAATGCTGGTATCACATGAAGCAGGACAGCATCTGGGAGCTGGATGCAAGCACGCAGATCACCACCACTTTTGCCTCCTTCGCGGACAGCTTCAATCCTCAGATGTGATAGGCAACGCAGGAATGGCACATCCGAAGTGTGTACTCCATCATCATACCCAATGTCATGCGGTTCTGGGCATGGTGGCATGAGACGTTGCATGGCGCACAGGCTGCATGGATCAAGGGCCCATCTTCAGATGAGTTGCCAACCATGAGGCAAGGCTACCATCTCCTCGAGTACCTGCAGCATGTGCTGGAACACGCTGCCAGCACCCAGACCAACGCAGAAGATGTCAAGTGTGAGATCTCAACCGTGGATTTTCTAGCCATCATCTCCGCCGAAGCACCTCCACACACCACCAGCCATGTGAAGGTGATATTTCAACGAAAGGATCATGCCACCGCAAGTCCACGGTACTGGCAAAAGCTGGTCCTCTTCTCTGCAAACCTCCTTTGGTGGTTGATCTTCATGCAACCAGCCACGTGAGGATTGAGCACA